>NZ_CM192984.1:0-4712109 GCF_041475635.2 Xanthomonas sp. NCPPB 1638 | reverse complement strand
CAAAGTGTCATCATCGATTGCTGGCTGCGGCGCGCAGCAAGGCGCCGTGCACGCAGCCCGGAAGTGAAAAAAGGATGGACCAGCCTAGCACCGCAGGCCGGCTTTTCCCAGACTTATTCACAGATCCATCCACAGGCTGCGGTCATGTGCATCGCGGCCGCGCAAGCGGGTAGTTGACCTGGCCTGGATCAGGCGTCTAAAATTGCCGGTTCACCGTTTCCATTCATGCAGAGGGCCCCATGGCCACCAAGCGTACTTTCCAACCCAGCAACCTGAAGCGAGCACGCGACCATGGTTTCCGCGCACGTATGGCAACTGCCGACGGCCGCAAGATCCTGGCTCGCCGCCGCGCCAAGGGCCGCAAGCGCCTGAGCGCTTGATTGCCGCGCCGCTCCCTGCGGCCGAGGCAGTCCCTACCGTGAACGCATCGAACCCGTGCAGGCGATTTCCTCGCTCTGCGCGGGTTCGTACGCGTGCGCAATATACGGTTGTCTTCGACACCGCGCGTCGGACCTCCGATCCGCTGCTCAGCCTGCACTGGCGAACCGGCGACACGCCGCCGCGCCTGGGCATGGCGGTGTCGCGCAAGGTCGATACCCGCGCGGTGGGTCGTAACCGCATCAAGCGCGTACTGCGCGATGCCATGCGCCATCTATTGCCCGAACTGGCCGGCGGCGATTACGTGATTGTGGCGCGTTCGGCAGCCGCCAAGGCGACCAATCCACAGATTCGCGATGCCTTCGTGCGCCTGCTGCGCCGTGCCGGTGCATTGCCCCTGCCTGCTGCGCCCGGCACAATGCCGCCCGCCAGGACGATGCACCCATCCTCCCTTTCCCCGACAGAGCCGGAACGCTAGTTCCGACTGAGCGAGTTGCTGCCCGATGAACCAGACCCGTGTTTTCCTGATCTTTGCCTGGCTGATGGTCGCGGCGCTGCTGTGGATGGAGTGGGGCAAGGACAAGGCGGCCGCCAATGCACCCGCTGCGGTGGCCACCCAATCGGTGCCGGCCGCGCGCGATCCGGATGCGGCGGCCACGCCCGCTAACGTGCCCAGCGCACAGGCCATCCCGCAGGCCGGCGCCCCGGGCGCGGTGCCGTCCATCGGCACCACCACGGCGACGCCGGCCGCCGCCGGTGCCGCGCCGGTGGTGACCGTCACCTCGGACGTGCTGCGCCTGAAGCTGGATGGCCGCAGCGTGCTGGATGCCGAGCTGCTGCAGTTTCCGCAGACCAAGGACGGCACTGCACCGGTCAGCCTGCTGACCGAAGATGCGGCGCACCCGTACAACGCCACCAGCGGCTGGGCCAGCGAGCACTCGCCGGTGCCGGGCATGGGCGGCTTCCGCGCCGAACAGCCGGGTAGCAGTTTCGCACTGGCCAAGGGCCAGAACAGCCTGGTGGTGCCGTTCATCTGGAATGGCCCCAACGGCGTGTCGATCCGCCGCACCTTCACCCTGGAACGCGGTCGCTATGCGATCTCGATCAAGGACGAGGTCATCAACAAGAGCGGTGCGGCGTGGAACGGCTACGTGTTCCGCAAGCTGAGCCGGGTGCCGACCATCCTCAGCCGCGGCATGACCAACCCGGACTCCTTCAGCTTCAACGGGGCAACCTGGTACAGCCCGCAGGAAGGCTATGAGCGCCGCGCGTTCAAGGACTACATGGACGACGGCGGTTTGAACCGCCAGATCACCGGTGGCTGGGTGGCGCTGCTGCAGCACCACTTCTTTACCGCATGGATTCCGCAGAAGGACCAGGCCTCGCTGTACGTGCTGGCCCAGGACGGCCCGCGCGACGTGGCCGAGCTGCGTGGCCCGGCCTTCACCGTGGCGCCGGGCCAGACCGCCAGCACCGAGGCACGCCTGTGGGTGGGTCCCAAGTTGGTCAGCCAGATCGCCAAGGAAGACGTGAAGGGGTTGGACCGGGTGGTCGACTACAGCCGCTTCTCGCTCATGGCCATCATCGGCCAGGGCCTGTTCTGGGTGCTGAGCCACCTGCACAGCTTCCTGCACAACTGGGGCTGGGCTATCATCGGCCTGGTGGTGCTGCTGCGTCTGGCGCTGTATCCACTGTCGGCCGCGCAGTACAAATCTGGTGCCAAGATGCGCCGCTTCCAGCCGCGTCTGGCCCAGCTCAAGGAGCGCTACGGCGACGATCGCGTCAAGTACCAGCAGGCGACGATGGAGCTGTTCAAGAAGGAAAAGATCAACCCGATGGGCGGCTGCCTGCCGCTGCTGATCCAGATGCCGATCTTCTTCGCGCTGTACTGGGTGCTGGTGGAATCGGTGGAATTGCGCCAGGCGCCCTGGCTGGGCTGGATCCAGGACCTGACCGCGCGCGACCCGTACTTCATCCTGCCGGTGCTCAACATCGCCATCATGTGGGCGACGCAGAAGCTGACCCCGACCCCGGGCATGGACCCCATGCAGGCCAAGATGATGCAGTTCATGCCGCTGGTGTTCGGCGTCATGATGGCCTTCATGCCGGCCGGCCTGGTGCTGTACTGGGTGGTCAACGGCGGTCTGGGCTTGTTGATCCAGTGGTGGATGATCCGCCAGCACGGCGAGCAGCCGAGCAAGATCATCCAGGCCAACGCCAAGTAAGTTCACCAAGGCCCGCCGCAAGGCGGGCCTTGTGCATGCGCATTGGCTGGAAACACTTTGAAGATCCTCCTGCCCGCCGTGACCTATCTCGATCCTGGCAATGCCCATGCCAAGACCGGCAATCGCGGGACGGCGCACAAGGCGTACTCCACGTATCTGCAGCTGCAGAGCAGCGGTGCGAAGCAGGTGAGCACGCAGCGGCAGTCGTTGTGATTCAACCCAGCTGACGCATTGCGGCGAACTCTCGCCTGGAAAACCCGCCCCGGGACGGCGGCGTGATTCACCAAGGACCCGGGTATCGGCCTGCTGCCGTTGCCGGCAACACGTCGCCGCACCGCCACGGCTGTCTTTTTCAATCCATCTCAGAGCAGTGCGCATGTCGTCTTCCACCTCCACCATCGTTGCCATCGCCAGTGCTGCCGGAGCCGGTGGCGTGGGAATCGTGCGCCTGTCCGGGCCGCAGGCAATGCTGATCGCCATGGGGTTGGGCATTGCGCCGTTGCAGCCGCGGCAGGCGCAGTACGCGCGCTTTCGTGATGCGCAGGGCGAGGTCATCGACGATGGCATCGTGCTGTGGTTCAAGGCGCCACGCAGCTTTACCGGGGAAGAGGTGGTGGAGCTGCAAGGCCATGGCAGCCCGGTGCTGTTGCGTCAGTTGGTGGCGCGCTGCGTTGCGCTGGGCGCACGCCAGGCACGCGCGGGCGAATTCAGCGAGCGGGCCTTCCTCAACGGCAAGTTCGACCTGGCCCAGGCCGAGGCCATCGCCGACCTGATCGCCGCCGGCGACGTGCGCGCTGCACGTGCCGCGCGGCGTTCGCTGGATGGCGTGTTTTCGCGCCGTATCGAGACGGTAAGTGCGCAACTGACGCGACTGCGCGTGCATGTGGAGGCGGCGATCGACTTCGCCGACGAGCCACTGGACACCCTGGGGGGCTCGCAGGTGCGCGACGGGCTTCAGCAGGCGCGGACAGCGCTGGCGCAGCTGCTGGGCGACGCAGAACGCGGACGCAAGTTGCGCGATGGCCTGCATGCGGTACTGATCGGCCCGCCCAATGCCGGCAAGAGTTCGCTGCTTAATGCATTGGCCGGCAGCGAGCGCGCCATCGTCACCGATGTGGCCGGCACCACCCGCGACACCCTGCATGAAGCCATCCAGCTCGATGGTTTCGAGCTGACCCTGGTCGACACCGCCGGCCTGCGCGAAGGCGGCGATGCGATCGAGCGCGAAGGCATGCGCCGCGCGCGCGCCGAGCTCGAACGTGCCGATCTGGCGCTGGTGGTGCTGGATGCGCGCGACCCGCAGGCGGCGCGCGATGCGATCGGCGATGCCATCGATGCGGTGCCGCGCCAATTGTGGATTCACAACAAATGCGATCTGCTGGCCCACAGCACGCCGTTGGGCGGCGACGCGATTGCGATCTCGGCCATCACCGGGCACGGGCTGGAGCAATTGCACACCCGTCTGCGCGAGCTGGCGCTTGGCGATGCAAGCGACAGCGTGGAAGGCGAGTTCACCGCGCGCGCGCGCCATGTGGAAGCGCTGCGCCGCGCCGAACAGCACGCCGATGCCGCCGACCTGGAGCTGGGTTTTGAACAGCTCGAACTGGCCGCCGAAGAGCTGCGCCTGGCGCACGCTGCACTGGGCGAGATTACCGGCAAGATGAGTGTCGACGAGCTGCTCGGTCAAATTTTCTCGAGCTTCTGTATCGGCAAGTGACCCGGCGTGGTGGCTGCCTCCTTGGGCTTCATCGTTGCCGTGTCGTCCTGCAAAAAAACCGGCCTCTTTCGAGGCCGGATCCTGGTCACCGTCGGTACGCCGCCCGATCAGAAATCGTAGCGTGCAGTCAATCGGAACGAGCGTGGTGTCTGGTAGTTACCGTCGTTCAGATAGTTCGGGCTGATGACGTCGCGCGAGGCTTCACTGAACTCGTTGTACTCGGTCACCCGGTGGTTGTTGAACAGGTTGAACACATCGAGTTTGAAACGCAGCTTGTTGTCGGCCCAGTTGGGAAGATAGGCCGCCGCCAGATCGAAGGTCCAGGTCCATGGGGTACGTCCTTCGTCGCCACGCTGACGCAGCACGCGGTCGCCCTGGGCATTGAGGCAGTAGAAACTCGAGCCGCTGTAACCGGTCAGCGTGCCCTGGTCCGGCTGTGCGATGCCTTCCAGGGGGATATACCCCTGGCAATTGACCGGGCGCCCGGACTGCAGCACCAGGTTTCCACCGAACTGCCACTCCGGCGTGAGGTTGTAGGCACCGAACAGCTTGAGCGTGTGCTGCCGGTCGTTGGGTGTTGGACCGTAGGTTCCGTCGGTGAACAAGCGGTGGTCGAAGTCCTGGGTGAGCCCGGCGTCTTCCTGCTCCAGCGTTGAATTGACGTAGCCTTCGACGTTGCCGCGGGTGCGTGCGAACGTGTAGGAGCCCTGGAAGTTGAACTTGTCGCCGGTGCGTTCCCAGAAGAATTCCAGCGCGGTATGGATGCGGCGATACTCGGGAAGACCCAGATACGACGCCGGCAACGTGGCCAACTCCAACTGGCCATCACCATTCAGATCGACATTGATGGTGACGTCGCTGCCGGGATTGAGGAAATAGCAATTGGGCACCGAGCTGGGATCGAAGTCCGGGTAGTCGTTGTCTGCGGCCCAGTCGATCCACGGATTGGTGGTGCAGGTATCGTCCATGCCGGACTTCACTTCGCGGCGAATCATGCGCGCCCCCGCCATCCAGTTTTCCGTCAGCTGCAGCTGGCCACCCAGGATGATTTCGTCCTGATACATCGGCGAGAGCGTGGTGGATGCCACCGATGCCGGATTGGGCGCGGTGAGCGACCCGTTGGTCTGGGTCTGACCAATCTGCGCACCCTGTCCGACGGGTGTACCGTCGGCTTCGCTCCAGCCATTGACGAAGTACCAGTTGGACACCGTCGATTCTGCGCCGGTGGCGCGGATGCTGGAGTTGGTGGCCACTGGAATGTAGTAACGGCCCGCGGTACCGAACAGCTTCAGGCTGGAGTCGCCCAGGACATCCCAGGAAAACCCCAGGCGCGGGGCGAGTTTGTAATCGGACTCGATCCAGGCAATGCCGTCGCCGTTCTTGTTCTCGAACTTTTCACCGCGCAGACCGAGTACGGCGAGGAAGTTGTCGGTGACCTGCCAGTTGTCCTCCAGGTAGAACGCGCTATTGGTGTTCTCATAGGAGGAACTGCTGCTCTGGAAGACACGCGAACGCGCGTAGAGCGCGCCGCGCGGCACCAGTTGGCCGTTGACGGTGCGTCCGGGTTGCCCGGCGAATGCACCGGTGGCCACGGAGTTACCCGGTACAAGGTAGTACGCCCAGTTGATGCCGCCGGCATAGGTCTGACCGCGGTGACTGGATTCATATTTTTCCTGATCCAGGCCAAAGCGCAGCCGGTGCTCGCCCAGCACCCATTCGCCGTCGACACGAAACGCCTTGCGGATATCTTCGTCTGGCTCGGCGTTGCGGTCGGCGATGGTGGAAATGGTGCCTGGATTGCAACCGATGTACCGATCGAGCACGCTGGTGGTCAGGCCGAAGCTGTAGGCCCATGGGCAGTCGCCAGCGGCGGGATTGGCCGGCAGGCGGGAATCGATCAGGTTGCTCAAGTAGCCATACTGCGCTGACAAGGTGAAGGTGTCGGTGAAATAGCCGGTGTACTTGAGGATGCCGACCTTGCCGCCGTTCTCCATCTCGTACTGTTCGATCGGCGCTTCATGCCGGCCAACGTTGTAGCGGTTCTCACCGTTGGCATCGGTGTTGTACTCGTAGGTGTGGTACTTGGTCTTGGCCTGGTTGTAGATGCCGGTGAATTCGACCAGATTGCTGTCGTTGATGTACCAATCGAGCTTGACCAGACCTTGCGGGGTGTCGTCGCGGGTGCGTTGGCTGGTCAATGCATTGAACGTGTCTTCGGTTTCGCTGCGGCCTTCTGCCATGGCGAAGAAGAACAATCGGTCCTTGATGATGGGACCGCTGGCGTAGGCCGAATAGATGGTGCTATCGAAACGATTGTCGCTGCGGTACTGGTAAAGCGGGTCGGATGCGTCGGGATCGCGCTCGCGTACGTTCCTGCCCGCCGCACGCCCCCAGTCGGGTTCCCATTCCACGCTTGCACCGTAATGCCAATCGTTGGAGCCGGACTTGGTGACGATGCTGACGATGCCGCCCAGCGAGCGGCCATACTCTGCGCCATAGCCGCCGGTCTTGATCTGCAGTTGGCCGATCCCCTGGAACGGCACATTGGCAAACGACAGGAACGTGCGCATGTTGGTCACGTCGAAGCCGTTGATGTAATAGCCATTCTCGGCCACCGAGGAGCCGCCGAACGAGGCGAGATTGCCCGCACCCAGACCGCTGTCGCCGCGCACTGCGCCAGGCGCGAGCAGCGCGACCGACGACACATCGCTGGCCACCGGCAGCGAAATCATCTGCTCGGCAGTGAACACCGTGGTGGATTCCACCGAGGACACGTCGATGGGATTGAACGCCTTGGCGCCCACGACTTCGACACGGTCCAGGGTGGTGGCGGTGTTGCTGAGTACCACCTGCGAGCCACTACCGACCTTGACCTCGACCTCGCGGGTGACGCCGTCGGCAGTCACCACGTACTGACCAGGCGGCAACTGGCTGAAGGTGAAGCGGCCGTCCGCAGCAGCGGTGATCGAACGACTCACGCCCGTTTGCGGGCTCTGGATGGCGATCGTGGTCCCAGGCTGGCTGTTGCCGAAAATCGAGCCGACTGCACTCTGGGCGTTGACCCCGCCGACCACACACACGCCCAACGCAAGGGTGAGGGCACGGTGCATGAGGCTGCGCGACAACGGGCGACGAACGGCGTAACGCGTCATTTCTCTCTCCTGAAAAAGACCGCTGGACTGCAAAGCTGTGAGGGAAGGGCAGGCTGATCGGCACGACAGGATCGCCAGCCGGGCAGCAGGAAAAATTTCCTGAAGCCTGGCTGAAGATTAACCCGAGATTTACAGGACTGTCATCGTTTGGCAATCAGCAGCACAAAACGACACTTCCAGAACATGAAAACGCAGCCAAGATGCTGTACGGCCACCCTGAAAGGTGCTCGGGACACGATGTCCGGACAGGAATGCGACCGTGCGCGCACGTCTGTCCACAGGCGCGCAGGGCTAGCGGGGATTGCATGCGGGAGAGCCGCCCCAGCGCCGCGCAGTCAGTCTGACCGCGAGGCGCTACTGGGATCTGTTCGGCATGGAGGGCATGCCGGTGTGGCCGCTTGCGGGCCTTTTCGATGGCGTAGTGACGCTGAGACGGCCTGGCGTCTTGTCATTCCTGATCGGCCGGCAAGGCTGCTAGCAGTGCCGCGTGACCGGCACGCGGCCGTGGATCAGGACGATGGCACCATCGGGGCGGCCTGGCCGAAGGAGCCACCGCCGCCTGGCTGAGCGCAGTTACATCACGCCTGGCAATGCCGTCTGCAAGAGCGCTTGCTGCGCAGCGCACGCGGCGGCGGGGGCCGGTTTGGCCTTGGCGATCTCGCTGCGCGCCGCCGCCAGGTCGTTCTGGAAAGCGGAGTTGTCGTGCAGCGCGGCGACGGTGGCCGCGCCCATGATGCGGCCCTGCAGGACATCGCTCTGCCAATGCACGTTGCAGACCAGGCGGCTGTCGCCGAAGGCACGGCCGCGTGCCAGTAGTGCATCGCGCCGGGCGGGCGCGATCTCCGAAAGGATCAGCCCCCAGGCCCAGCCGATGGCGGTGTGGCCGGAGGGGTAGGAGCCGTTCTTGCGCAGGCTGGCGTCGTCGTCGGGGGTGCACGTTGGCTGCGCGTTGCGCATGAACGGACGCTGGCGCTGGTAGTGCGCCTTGGCGGCGCTGGTGCTGCTGCTGGCGTCGCGCATGCTGCGCTCGAGCAGGCGCAGCAGGTGCTGGGTGGTGGCCTGGTCGACCTGCACGCCGAGCGCGCAGCTGAAGGTGTTGGCAGCGGCGGGAAAGCGCAGCACGGCATCTTGCGTGGCCAGATCCCAACGCGGGGTGCCGCGCAGGGCAAGCATGGCCTTGGCGATGGCCTCGTCGTTGGCGAGCGCGGTGCTGCCGTCTGCCGGCGGCGGCGGAACCAGGCGCAGGCTGTCGGGCAGTTGTGGCGTGTCCAGGTAGCCGCGTGCATCGGTGGCGATCACCGAGCCTGCCGGCGCTGCCGGTTGCCGCGCACCGGCCATGCCGCTGCCGAGCAGCAGCGTGGCGATGGCGACGCCTGCCAGCGTGGGTTGCCAGCGGCGTGCGATGCGGTGGGACATGGGCAACTCCTCGGAACGGCAAGACGGGAAGAGTTCGCAGATTACGACGCGAAGATGACACCTGCATGCCAGCGCAACGCAGCTGCGGCGCGGCATGCGCACCGATTGTCGCGGAACTGTCATCTGGTCGTCGTGTCGACGCAAGACAGCTGTCGCACGCTTGCCGCCATCTTTTGACTCTTCCCCCACGCCGCCCATGCCCAAGACCCATCTCCTCAGTGCTGCCGTGCTCGCCGCGCTCATGTTGTCGCCGGCCGTGCAGGCGGCCGATACGCCTGCCGACCCATCGGCCGATGCCGCCGCCGCGGACAGCGTGCAGCAGCTCGATGCGGTGTCGGTGATCGGGCAGGGCGAAACCCGCCAGGTGCAGCGCATCACCGCCCAGGACATCCCGGTGCTGCCGCCGGGCACCAGCATCCAGAAGCTGCTCAACCGCATGCCGGGTGTGAACGTGCAATCCAACGATGCCTTCGGTGCCAACGAAGAGTCGCAGACGATCAGCCTGCGCGGCTTCAACGGCACGCGCCTGGGTTACACGCTGGACGGCTTGCCGCTGGGCGATAACGCTTATGGCAACTACAACGGCCTCAACATCAGCCGCGCGTTGATCGCGGAAAACTTCGGTGGCGTGGAGCTGGCCTCGGGCATCGGTGCGTTGGGTACCGCGTCCACCAGCAACCTGGGTGGCACCATCCAGTATTACTCGGCCGATCCGTCCAGCGTATTCGGTGGGCAGGTGTCGCAGACCGTGGGTTCGGATGCCAACCGCCGCACCTTCCTGCGCGTGGACACCGGTGATTACAACGGCTTTTCGGCGTATCTGTCGGGGATCCAGGCAACCGCCGACATGTGGGCGCGGCCGGAATCGCCCACCACCACGCGGCAGTTCAACGCCAAGGGTGTGTATCAGTTCGATGGCGGCAAGCTGACCGCCTTTGCCGACACCTCGCGCACTTCGCAGGCGGATTATTCCTATCTGTCCAAGAGCGGCATGGCACGCGGCCTGGGCTGGGACTGGAACCTGTACGCGCCGGACTGGAACCGCGCCCTGGCAGCGGCGTACTGCGCGCCGGCCACACGCAATGCGGCGCGCTGCGGCTTCAGCGGCGGGGTGGACAACATCGACGATGCGTACTACCAGAGCCGCGCGTTACGTGACGACGACCTGTTCTACGTGGCCGGCGACTTCCAGCCCAACGATGCGATCAGCCTGCACACCCAGGTCTATCACCACGAAAACAAGGGCCAGGGCCACTGGTGGTCGCCGGGCCAGGCCTCCAATCCTGGCACGCCGCAGGCACTGCCGATCTCCATCCGCAGCACCAACTACTGGATCAACCGCACCGGCGGCATCGCCTCGCTGGGCTGGGACTTGGGCCCGCATCATCTGGAAGCCGGGCTGTGGTACGAGCGCAACCACCATGACGTGGAGCGCAATTTCTATTGGATCACCGGTCCGGTGGACGACGACACGTTCCTGCGCAATCCCGATCGCCGGCTGTTCTCGCAGAACTACATCATCACCACGCGGCAGTTCTACGTGCAGGGCAACTTCAAGTTCCTCGACGAGCGCCTGAGCCTGGACCTGGGCATCAAGAGCCCGAGCACCGAAATGACCGCGCGCGAGACGCCGGGCGTGGCGGTGGAAGCGCCGGTGGCGACCGGCTCGCTCAAGGCCAGCGAATCGGTGTTGCCGCAGATCGGGCTGGGCTATCGCATCGCTGAGGGCCAGGAAGTGTTTGCCTCGTACGCGGAGAATATCGCCGCGTTCCAGGGCGGTGGTGCCGGTGGCCCGTTGCTGGTGACGCAAGCGTCGTTCGATGCCAGCGTGGGCGCGCTGGAACCAGAAAAGTCGTGCACGCTGGAAGCTGGTTACCGCTTCGTGCGTGACCGCTTCGAGGCCTCGCTGGTCGGCTACGACGTGACCTTCGACAACCGCCTGCTCTCGCTCAACCCCTGCGCCAGCATCCAGCAGGGCACCACGCCGGCCTGCACCACGCGTTTCTTCAACGTGGGCTCGGTGAGCAGCCGTGGTGGTGAGCTGACGGTGATCTGGAAGCCGACCAGCTACCTGCAGTGGTACAACTCGGCCTCGATCAACCGTTCCACCTACGACGACAACTACGTGCAGAACGGCGTGGTGATTCCCACCGCCGGCAAGACCACGGTGGACACCCCCAAGCGCATGCTGGCCAGCGAAATCGCCTTCAACTACGCAGGGTGGAACCTCAACCTGCGCGGCAAGTACACCGGCGAGCGCTTCTATACCTACACCAACGACCAAGGTTTTGGCGGCTACACCTCGTTCGATGCCGGCGCCGGCTATGCATTCGGCCAGGTCGGCGTGTTGCAGGCGCTCAAGCTCTCGCTCAATGTCACCAACCTCACCGACAAGCGTTACGCCTCCAACCTCACCGCGTTCGCCAACAGCGATCCGAATGGGCGGCAGTTGGCCTTCCACGCCAGTGCGCCGCGGCAGGTGTTCTTGACCTTGGACGCGAAGTTCTGAGAATGGGAATCGGGAATCGGGAATCGCAAGAGCGGGTTTTGCTGTTGCTCACTGACTTCTGATTTCCGAGGTCTGTCGACGCGGGCCGGCTAGAGTGGTCAACAAGACGTCTTGCGTGGTTGTCGGGCAGGTGCGGACGATGCGGTGGACGTGGGATGTACAGTCGTACCTCCTGCGTTGCTCATTGGCCAGGCGCGCCTGGCGGCCTGCGTCGATTCGGTAGCTGTTCTTCGTTGGAGATAGGCATGATGCAGTTCGGTCGTATCTGGCTGGTGGGAGCGATGATGGTTGGCATGAGCGACCCGGCGGTTGCCGAGGCACCGTTGGCCAGGACGGTGCAGATTTTTGCGCACCGTGGCGCCAGCGCGTTGCGGCCGGAACACACCTTGGCCTCGTACGCCAAAGCCATTGCCGATGGCGCGGATTTCGTTGAGCCGGATCTGGTGTCCACCAAAGATGGTGTGCTGGTGGCACGCCACGAGAACGAGATCGGCGGGACCACCGATGTGGCCAGCCATCCGGAATTTGCCGCGCGCAAGACCCGCAAGACCATCGATGGCCAGGCGATGGACGGCTGGTTCACCGAGGACTTCACGCTGGCCGAACTGAAGACCTTGCGCGCACGCGAGCGCTTGCCGCAGTTGCGTGGCACGCGCTGGGATGGCCAGTTTCAGATCGTGACCTTCGACGAGATCATCGATTTCGTTGCGGCGCAGTCGGCCGCCACCGGCCGTACCGTCGGGCTGATTCCCGAGATCAAGCATCCGAGCTACTTCCAGGCGCTCGGCCTGCCGATGGAAGACAAGGTGCTGGCCACGCTGCAGGCACACGCTTATACGCAGACCGCACCGGTGGTGATCCAGTCGTTCGAGACCGGCAATCTGCGTTATCTGCGCAGCAAGATCGGGCGCACCAGCACCATCCGCCTGCTGCAGTTACTGGGCGGCGCGCAGATGCCGCTGCCCGATGCCGGCCCAGGCAAGGCGCCGAAGACCTACGGGGAGATGCTCACGCCCGACGGCCTGAAGCAGGTCGCCACGTATGCCGATGCGATCGGCCCGGACATCCGCAGCATCATCCCGCTAGATGCGCAGCAACGCCTGGGCACGCCAACCAGCCTGGTGCACGACGCGCATGCGGCCGGGCTGCAGGTGCAGCCGTACACGTTTCGTCCGGAGAATTATTTCCTGGCCGCCGACAACCGCAGCAATGGTGCAGTGACCGAGCGTAACGACGCAGGTGCATTGGTCGAACTCAAGACGTATCTGGATGCTGGCATCGATGCGTTCTTCGCCGACGATCCGGGCCTGGCGCGGCGTGCCTTGAGCGAGCGTGCAACGCGTTAAACGCCATGCGGTCCGTAGGAGCGCGCTTGCGCGCGTTGCCTTCCGGTAACGCCCGTCGCGCTCAGGCGCGCTCCTACGTTCCTGGTGGCCGTTCGCGTGGGGGGAACTGCAGCACCACGTTGTCAGAGCCGTCTTCCTGGCGTTGCCACAGCACCGGCACCTGCCGCGGTGGCGGCGGTTCCAGCATCGCGTGCTCGGGGTTGCTTACTTCCCAGGCAGCATCTTCGTCCTCGTCGTCCCAGCTGTAACGTGGCTTGGCTTGCTGCGGGTCGCGCAGGCGCAGCAGCAGAGCGGCGATCAGGCCGGCCACCGCGCCGCCCAGGTGCGATTGCCAGGACACGCCGGCTTCGTGCGGCAGGATGGTCAGCAGCATGCCGCCATAGAACAGGAAGGCGATCATGCTGGTGGCGATCGCCGGGCGGTCGCGGCGCAGCAGGCCCAGCACCAACACCAGGAACATCAGCCCGTGGGTGATGCCGCTGGCGCCGAGATGGCGGCTGCCGGGCTCGCCCAGCAGCCACGCGCCCAGCCCCGAACCCAGCCACAGCAGCGGCAGCGACAGGACGGTGGCGCGTGGGTACACGCTGCCGGCCAGGGTGCCCAGGATCAGCAGCGCGGCCGCATTGGCGCCCAGATGTGCGAGTGAGCCGTGCAACAGCGGGGCAGTGAGGATGCCGATCAGGCCGTCGGCTTGCAGCGGCGCCACCGCCCAGGCGCGCCAGTCGAACATGCCCTGCGCGGTGAATACGGCCACCAGCAGCAATACGGCCGCCAGGCTGAGGTTGAAGGCACGCAGCACCCGCGAGCGGTCCAGGCGGCTCTGGGTGGCGGCATCGGGGGCGAGAAAATGCGTTGTCATGCACTCACGGATGGCGGCGCGCGAATTTTTTACAAGCCTATCCGGCTCGGGATAAGCAGGCCCGGCAGCGGGATAATCCAATCCCGCTGCCGAATCATTGGCGTAGTCAGCCGCACATCACGCAAGTGGGTGAGGCGTGACAGCGCACGTGCCGCGCCATCCGCCATCTGTAAAGTTCCCTTCCGTCCGATCTGCAGCTCTGCTGCAGGGCCCTTGCCCGCCCACCATCGCGGGACACGCTGCAAGTACGTCCATGTAAGCTCTTACGCGGCATCCATGCCGCGTAAGGTCCCGCGACGGTGGGCGGGCAAGACCTGTCGAGATGGTCGGTGCGCATGGTTGTCAGCAGCGCACGCGGAACGGACTGTACCGATTTCCGATTCCCGATTCCCAGCCCCTCAGTGCCCGGCCGGCTTGGGCGGGCGCAGCAGGCTCAGCACGATGGTCGCAACCAGGATCGCCACCACCGCGGCCAGCGACACCAACACCGGAATCTTGTACAGGTCGATGATCATCATCTTGGTGCCGATGAACACCAGGATCACCGCCAACCCGTACGGCAGCAGGTGGAAGCGGTCAGCCATGCCGGCCAGCAGGAAGAACATCGCACGCAGGCCCAGCACTGCAAACACGTTGGAGGTGAGCACGATGAACGGGTCGGTGGTGATGGCGAAGATCGCCGGGATGCTGTCCACCGCGAAGATCACGTCGATCACCGCGATCAGGATCAACACCACGAACAGCGGCGTGAACCAGCGCTTGCCATCCTTCATCACGCTGAGCAGGTTGCCGTGGTACTGCGGGCTCAGGCGCAGGTGCCCGCGCATCCAGCGCAGCACCGGATTGGCTTCCAGGTCTGGCTCCTTGCCGGCGGAGAACCACATCTTGATGCCGGTCAGCAGCAGGAACGCGCCGAACACATAGAGCAGCCAGTGGAATTTGGCCAGCAGCAGCGAGCCGGCGAAGATCATGATCGCGCGTAGGACAATCGCGCCCAGCACCCCGATAATCAGGACCCGCTGGCGCTGTTCCTCTGGCACGCCGAAGTAGGTCATGACCATCAGGAACACGAAGATGTTGTCCACCGCCAGCGATTTTTCCACCAGGTAGCCGGTGAGGAACTCCAACCCGATCCGGTCGGCGGCCGCATCGCCCATGCTGCCCTGCAGGTACCACCACAGGCCGGCATTGAAGGCCAGCGCCAGCAGCACCCAGCCGATGCTCCACCAGGTGGCTTCCTTGAAGGTCACCTTGTGCGCGCCGCCGTGCCGCATCAACACCAGATCGACCAGCAGCGCGGCGATCACCACGACCGCGAAGCCACCCCATAACCAGACATTGCCAATGGTTTGCATAAGAAATTCCGAAAGTGAAACGACCTGGGCCAGCCGCGTGGGCTGAGGTCTTGTGACACGGAATTCGTGGATTCCGGGTGACGGACCTTCGCCTGCGCGGCGAAGGTCTCGCTCGCAACCGGCTGGGCCGGTTGCCGTTGCACCGGAGCCTGGCTGGCAGGACTCGTCATGACGGCGACAACGTTGGGAGCTACTCCCCTTCTGGGCCCGATTCTGCGGGCCAGGCGCAGGCACGTCAATCCAGCCGGATACAATGGGCGGATGAATACTCCTGTCCCCGTCGTCCGACTCAAGAATGCGTGGCGCTCCAGCCACCCGTGGATTTTCCAGAAGCTGGTGGAAAAGCCCGCCGCCAAGCCCAAACCCGGCACGATTGTCGAGGTGGTCGGCGTGGATGGCGAGTGGATCGGCCGCGGCTTCTATAACGGACATTCGCGCATTGCCGTGCGCATCCTGGAAACCGACCAGACGGTGCCGGTGGATGCGGGCTGGTTCGCGCGCAAGATTGCCGCTGCGGTGAGCCTGCGCCGCGACTGGCTCAAGCTCGACGGCGTCTCCGATGCCTGGCGCGTGGTGCATAGCGAAGGCGATGGCCTGTCCGGCCTGGTGGTGGACCGCTATGGCGACCTGGTGGTGGTGGAGTTCTTCGCCGCCGGCATGTTCCGCCACCGCGAATGGATCTACGACGCGCTGCGCGAACAGTTCCCGGGCTGCCGCTTCCACAGCTTTGCCGACGAACATGTGCAAAAGCAGGAGAGCTTCGACTTCCACGGCAACACCACCACGGAAGCTGCGGTCATCACCGAGCACGGCATCAAGTTCCGCGCCGACCCGGCCGGCGCACACAAGACCGGCTTTTTCGCCGACCAGCGCGACAACCGTCAGTGGCTGAGCGAGCAGGTGGACGGCAAGACCGTGCTGGACCTGTGCTGCAACACCGGCGGGTTTGCGGTGTATGCGGCCGCGCGCGGTGCGGCCGAGGTGCTGGGCGTGGATATCGACGAGGACGTCATCGCCATAGCCAAGGGCAACGCCAAGCTCAATAACGTGCGGCCCAGGTTCGTGCAGGCCGATATCTTTCCGTGGCTGCGCGATGCGGCCAATCGCGGCGAACAGTTCGATGTGGTGATCCTGGATCCGGCCAAGATGACCCGCGACCGCGAGCAGGTGATTCCGGCGCTGAAGAAGTATCTGGACATGAACAAATTGGCGCTGGGCGTGGTCAAGCCGGGCGGCCTGTTTGCCACCTTCTCATGCACCGGGCTGGTGGCCGAGCAGGAGTTTCTGGACATGTTGCGGCGCGCCTCGTATTTCTCCGGGCGCACCATCCAGATCCTCAAGGTGGCCGGCGCTGGCCCCGATCATCCGTTCATGGCGCATGTGCAGGAGTCGCGTTACCTCAAGGCGGTGTTCTGCCGCGTGATGTAGCCGCGCCTGCCGATGCAGGGCCGGCATTGCGCAGCCTGCGGTTTTGGCAGCGCCACGCAGCGGCCGGCACACGGATTCAATGCGGATAAGCAACCAGGGAGCCGGCCGCCGATGACCTCCAGCGACGAAGACGAACGCAAGGTCTTGCGCCACTTGCTGCGCCAGATCGAGCGGCCGCAGGCCAGCCTGCTGGCCAGCAACTGGCCGGTGTTTGGCATGTGGCTGCTATTTTCCGGGGCCTTCATGTACCTGTTCCAGACCGGCGCCAGCTCGCCGCTGCACCCGCTGTTGCTGGCGCTGGGCTCGACTTGCCTGGGCGTGTTCGGTGCGTGGATCGTATTCCGCTCGGTGTGGGCACGGCAGTGGCCACACGTGCGTGAGCATATCGATGTGGAAAGCGTGCGCGCGCGGTTGGCCGAACTGGACAGGTGAGCCTGCCGGCACCCCGTCGCGCATCCGGCAGTTTCATCGATCGCCGGCATGCCGCTGGAACCAGACGTGCCGATCCGCACCCGTTGGCAGGCGCCGGTGGAAGAGGTCCTTGGCGTGGACCGATCTGCACACCAGGCCATCCCTGGCCTGGCTGCATCGTCGCTCACCCTGGTCTGCAGCTGCGTAGTGCAGCTGCGAGCGCTCACCACCCGGCCGGGCGTGCGGTGATTTCTGGTACCGCCTGACGCAGGTCCGCACCAAATTCCGGGTTGGTCATCGTGGACGGATCGACATAGCCGTAAAACACGCCCTGGGTGGGCGAGGCACCTTGTTCTTCAACATCGCCACGCAGCTGCGCGGTGCCGCCGACATTGATCGCACCGAACGCGCCGGGGCCCATGAACACGGTATGCGCCTGTGCGTTGGCGCCGATGGTGGCACCCGGGTGCCACACGGTCAGCCCGCCCAGCACGGCATTGCCCTGCACGGTGCCACCCATCACCGTGGCATGCCCGTCGATGCGTGCATTGCCCAGCACGTTGCCGGCCAGGACTCGCGCAGACGGTCCCACGTAAGCGGTGGAGGCGACATTGGCGGTGTTGGCGACCCAGCCGCCGCCGTTGGCATGACGGCGGCCGGCCGGGGTCGGCGTAGGCGCGTTGGGCTGGCTCCCGGCCGGCGCGGCATTGGTCAGTGTCACGCTCCATGGGTAGCGGTAGATCGCATAGTAGGACTGGTCCCACTTGATCTGCTGCATGCTGCTGGGCGCGCCCATCACCATCAGATACACGGCGCGGTCGCTGGTCTTCACCGCCATGGTGAGGGTGGCCTTGGCGCCGCGCTGCAGCGTGCTGTAACGCGCCTTGCCGAGGCTATCGATGGCCACCACACCCCAGCGCCAGTCCGAGTTCGGCGAGGGGATGCTGGACGGGTCGTTGAGCAGGCCAGGCAGGCTGGTGACGGCCGCTGCGCTCTGCACCTGGCCTTCGAAGGCGACCTTGATGCTGCTGACGCCGCTGGCGGGAATCAGCTGCACCAGGTTGTAACCCCAGCGTTGCGGTGCCCACTCGAATGGCACACGGTAGCGATTGGCCTGGCTCGGGACCGGATCCAGCATCGTCATGCGCAGCGCACGATCGCGGTTGTTCCAATCCTGGGTTTGCTGCGGATCGAAGGAGAGATTGCTGCCATAGCTCAGGCGGTACAGCGCACCCTGGTCGCTGCCGTCGGGATTGGTGTAGTCCCAGTTGACGTTATGCATGGCCCAGTCACCGAAGACATCGTTCATCTGTGATTGCGTCCAGCCCATGTTGGCCTTGATGACCGAGAACGGATCGGCGCTGCGATGCGCGGGATTGTCGATGCGCGGTGCCTTGCCCCACATGTCGTTGATGATGGCGTAGCCAAAGCGATCCTTCAGGTACTCCATGAACTGCCAGTTGCAATAGCGATCACGCGTAGAGCCCAGATAGACATGCGGGTAGTTCACCAGCATGGTCGAGCAATGCACGTTGCTGGAGTGGAATTCCGGCAGTTGGTGGGTCATCCAGTTGGCGTGCGATTCCCAGATCCAGCCGGTGTATGGGGAGTCCTGCAAACCGCCGGACTGATATTGCAAGGTATGCGTGAACTCATGCGCCAGACCCCAGTGATCGCGCAGGCCACCTGGCCCGATCCACATGGCCATGCCGCCACTGCTGGAGATGCCAGCGGTCAGGCCAAAGCTCGGGTCCACATGCAGGTTGGCCTTGTACTTGGTGGCGGTGGCGCAGAACGGTTCGGGAAACTGCAGGCGGTTGATGAAGGTGTCCCAGACCATTTCCATATGTTCGCCGGCCGCGCGTGCATCGGCAACGGCGACGCTGTCGCCATTCCAGCGGAACGCGAAATGCGCGGTTTCGTAGCGCACCGGCGGCATGCCGGCCTCATCGATGCGCGCAACCCAACTACCGGCGGTACAGGCCGCACTGGCGGTAGCAGCGCTACCCAGGCCTGCCGCGATCAGGGCAACGGTGAGCAGGCGGCGGTGCAGCGCGTGCAATGCAGTGGACATGGCTGATTCTCGCGAAAAGGGGATGTGCGATGTACGCACGCAATACGCGCCTGCAAAAGACCTGCTTCATGCTGCGGACGTGGAGATGCGTAGGGGCAGGCCGCAGACGGCGGCGACCACGCAAGTGTGCGCGGCTGCGTGCGCGAAGCAACTGATTTTAAATGTATTCTTCAAAAGTGCTAAGCGCTCGGCGCTCGCGATGTGGCGCGGGTTGAACTTGTGCACGCCGCGGCAGGGGGCCGCTACTGTGTGCCCTTCGGCGTTTGGCCACCTTGCACCGATGCGTCAGGCACGTCGGCCGCGCATGCTGTACATCACCATGGAAAACACGGTCAATGGGTCACCGTTCCGACATCGCGGAGCTTCCATGACGGGCAAGGACTGGGCTTGATGAGCATGCTGCAGCATTGCCGCAACAACGCACGTATCGACGCGGCCACCAACCCTGCATCCATTCAAGCGAGCGTCCCATGAAGGTCGTCATCGCCCCCGATTCCTACAAGGAAAGTCTGTCCGCGCTGGAGGTGGCTACCCAGATCGAAGCCGGCTTCCGCGAGGTATTCCCCGACTGGAGTTACATCACGGTTCCGATGGCCGACGGCGGCGAAGGCACGGTAGAGGCCTTGGTCGCGGCCACTGGCGGCCGGGTGGTGGAGCGCATCGTGAGCGGGCCGTTGGGCACGCCGGTGCTGGCGTTCTTCGGGGTGACCGGCGATGGCCGCACGGCGGTGATCGAGATGGCCGCCGCCGCCGGCCTGGCACTGGTACCGGCCGCCGCGCGCGACCCGCTGCGCAGCAGCACTGCGGGCGTGGGCGAGCTGATCCTGGCGACGCTGGACGCCGGTACGCGGCACCTCATCATTGGCCTTGGCGGCAGCGCCACCAACGACGGCGGCGCCGGCATGGCACAGGCGCTGGGCGCGCTGTTGCTGGATGCGCACGGCACGCCGATCGGCGCTGGCGGCACCGGGTTGGCCGCGCTGGCGCGGATCCAGACCGACGGTCTCGACCGGCGCCTGCAGCACTGCCGGATCGAGGTGGCCTGTGACGTGGACAACCCCTTGCTTGGCCCGACGGGCGCCTCGGCGGTGTTCGGGCCGCAGAAGGGCGCCACGCCGGACATGGTGCGGCAGCTCGAGGCCAACCTGCAGCACTATGCCGACCTGCTGCAGCGCGACCTCGGCTTGCGCCTGCATGACCTGCCCGGTGGCGGTGCGGCAGGCGGGCTGGGCGCGGCGCTGGTGGCCGTGCTGGGCGCGCAGCTGCGGCCCGGGGTGGAGATCGTGGCGCAGGCGCTGGGCCTGGAGGCACTGATCGCCCAGGCCGACCTGGTCATCACCGGCGAAGGCCGGCTGGACCGCCAAAGCCTGCACGGCAAGACCCCGCTGGGCGTTGCGCAGCTGGCGCAGCGGCACGCCAAGCCGGTGATCGCCATCGCCGGTGGCCTGGGCAACGATGCCGGGCTGCTGCATGCGCATGGCATCGCGGCGATGTTCGCCGTGGTGCACCGCCCCTGCACGGTGGAGCAGGCGCTGGCCGAGGCGGCCGGCAATGTACGCCGCGCCGCGCGCAACGTGGCCGCCGCGCTGCAGCTGGGCAGGGCGTTGACGGAACCGGCCGCTGCCGTCGAACGCGAGTCGACCGGCCGTACCGTGCCGGCCGGCTCGGCTAGACTGTAAAAATGACTTTCGCCGAGCGAGCTGCCCATTGAATCCGCGCGACGCTGCACCGTTCGGCGAAGTCGAGCGCCTGGCCCGCCTGGCATCGCTGCAGGTGGTCGACACGGCGGCCGAACCGTTCTTCGATGCCCTGGTTTCCGCTGCGCAGGCCATCGCCGGCACTCCGATCGCGTTGGTCTCGCTGGTGGATGCACATCGGCAGTGGTGGAAGGCCAGCATCGGCCTGCCTGGCGTCTCCGAGACTCCGCGCGAACTGGCGTTTTGTGCCTACGCCATCCAGAGCGATGCGGTGATGGAAGTGCGCGATGCACCCGCAGACCCGCGCTTCGACGACAACGTCCTGGTCACCGGGGCGCCCGGTATCCGCTATTACGCCGGCGCGCCGATCGTGTTGTCCGACGGCCTGCGCATGGGCACGGTGTGCGTGATCGACCAACGCCCGCGCGCGCTGGAACCGGCCCAGCTGGCGGCGCTGGAACAGCTGGCCAGGGTCGCGGCAGAAGGTCTGGAGCAGCGCCGGGCGATGCTCGAGCGACAGGCGGCCAATGACGAGCTGCAGCAGCGGCTGCGCGAGAGCGAAGCCTTCCTGGAACGCACCGGCCGGGTCGCCGGGGTCGGTGGCTGGGAGGTGGATGTGGCCAGCAACACGCTGACCTGGTCCGACCAGACCTGCCGCCTGCATGACCTGCCCCCAGGCTACCGCCCCAGCCTGACCGAGGCGATCGGCTTCTATCCGCTGCAAGCGCGTGCGGTGATTACCGATGCGGTGGAAACCTGCTTACGCGATGGCACCCCCTGGGATCTGGAATTGCCGCTGATCAGCGCTCGCGGGCGTCACCTGTGGGTGCACAGCACCGGGTCGGTGGAGCATGTGCAGGGACGCATGCGCCTGATCGGCGCAGTGCAGGACGTCACCGACCGGCATTGCGCGGTCGATGCGCTGGCGGCCAGCGAGCGCAAGTTCCGCAAACTGTTCCAGTACAGCCTGGGCCTGATCTGCACACACGACATGGAGGGCCGCCTGATTAGCGTCAACCCTGCCGCTGCGCGCTCGCTCGACCGTAGCGTGGAGCAGATGGAGGGGTGCCGGCTGGAGGACCTGGTCCGCCCCGAGCGGCATGCGGCCTTGCGTGGTTACCTCTCGCGCATGGTGCTCGATGGCCAGGACTCGGGAGTGATCGAACTGGTGGCCGGCGACGGCAGCCTGCGGCACTGGCAGTACCACAACGTCCTCGACGTGGAGGCCGATGCCACCGTCGTGCTGGCGCACGCGCAAGATGTCACCAACCAGTACAAGCAGGAAAAGCAGTTGCTGGAGTGGTCATTCACCGACCCGCTGACCAACTGCTACAACCGCCGTTACCTGGACGAGCTGGACAAGCGCGATCCCGGCGGGTGCTGGGGGTGCATCGTGGTGGATCTGGACAAGTTCAAGCTGGTCAACGACACCTATGGCCACCAGCGCGGCGACGAAGTGCTGGTGCAGATGGCCTGGTTCCTCAACCAACCGTTGCGCACCCAGGACCGACTGGTGCGCCTGGGCGGCGACGAATTCCTGGTATTGCTGCACCAACCGATCCAGGCGCAGTTGGACAGGCTGGCGCGCGACTACCTGGCCGCTGCCGCCGAAGCGCCCATCCAGTTCACGCTGGGCACGGCGCTGCGTCAGGCAGGCGAAGTGCTGGCCGCCGTGGTCGACCGCGCCGACCGCTCGCTGTACGCACGCCGCCGGGCACGCCGCGGCACCGGCACCGCCGATCAACGCTAGCGTCCTGCGCCGCCGTCTGCGATGCGCGCGCCGGGCATCGCGTCGGGCCATGCGTCATTCCACCGGCGGCGCTGGCCGCCCGCTCCCTTGAGGTGTCCTGCATGCGTTCTGCCGTTGCATCCGATCGTTCGTTGTTTCCTGCATCCGGCGTCCCGCTGTGGCGCCGCGCCGCCGCCAGCCTGTGTCTGCTGGGCATGGTGATTGCGCCACCGCTGGCCGCGCAGGACCCGGCGCAGGTCAACACTTTCATCGGCAGCAAAGACGATGGCAATACCTTCCCCGGCGCGTCTGCCCCGTTCGGCCTGATCCAGGTCAGCCCGATCGGCGCGCACTACGCCGGCTGGCGCTACGACGACCCCAGCATCCGCGGCTTCGGGCACTCGTTCCTGTCCGGTGCCGGCTGCTGGGAGCAGGGCGGGCAGGTCTCGGTGTTGCCGGTCACCGGCCGCATCGGCCCCGGTGGCGACTTTGACACGGGTGATGCCAAGACCTTCGACCAGAAACGTTATGCGGCGCGCTATACGCACGCCGGCGAAGTGGGGCAGGCCGGCTACTACAAGGTGCGGCTCACCGACTACGGCGGCATCGACGCCGAGGCCAGCGCGCTCACCCGCGCCGCCGCCGAGCGCTACACCTTCGCGCCCGGCGCCGACACCGGCCATGTGCTCATCAACGTGGCCCAGGCCAACGACCGCCATGTGGTGATCGGCAGCCAGGTGCAGCTGGTCGGCGACCGCGTGGTCGAAGGCAAGCTGGTCACGCAGAGTTTTTGCGGCGGCCACGAATACACCACCTGGTTCCGGCTGGAATTCGACCGCCCGTTCACCGCGCACGGCATCTGGGGCGAAGACGGCGGCGTGCCCGGCGCGCGTCACGGCATGGGCGGCGAACTCAAACCCAATGGCGCCTGGCTCAGCTTTCCACTGGGCAAGGACAAGCACGCGCGGGCGGTGACCGTGGTCAGCGCCATTTCGCACGTGGATGCCGAAGGCGCCCGCACCAATCTGCGCGCCGACGGCATGCAGGGCGGCACACTGCTGAGCCTGGAGCAGATGCGCCAGCGCGCGCAGCAGGTCTGGCGCACCGAACTGGCCAGCCTGCAGCTGGAGGGCGCCACCAAAGATGACCGCAGCGTGGCCTATACCGCGCTTTACCACGCGCTGTTGCAACCGCTCACCGGCAGCGATGCCGATGGACGCTATCGCGGCTACGACGATGCCATCCACCGCGCCGAGGGTTGGACCTACTACGAATATTTTTCGCTGTGGGACACCTATCGCTCGCAGAACCAGTTGCTGGCCTTGCTGCGCCCGCAGCGCGCGCGCGATATCGGCCGCTCGTTGCTGGCCATCCACCAGCAGGGTGGTTGGCTGCCGCGCTGGGGCTATGCCAACTTTGATACCAACATCATGACCGGCGACCCGGTCACTCCGTTCCTGGTCGATCTATGGCGCTTCGGCGCGCTGCAGGGCCGCGAGGCCGAGGCCTACGCCGCGCTCCGCCAGAACGCCTTCGGCCAACCGCCGATCAACTCGCGGCATTCCGGGCGATCGGGCAATGCGCATTATCTCGCCAATGGCTTCGTGCAATACGACCGCGCGTTTCCCTCCAAGGGCATGGACGTGGACCCGCACCACGGCGGCTCGGCCACGCTGGAATACGCGCTGGCCGATTGCGCGCTGGCGCAGATGGCCCACGCCCTGGGCCATGCCGACGACAGCACGCAGCTGCGCGCGCGCGGCAGCAACTGGCACAAGGTCTGGGATGCCACCGTGCGCGATGCCGACACCGGATTTGCCGGCTTCCCGCGTCCGCGTCTGGAAGACGGCAGCTGGTACGCACCGTCCAACGACCAGTACAGCCCACGCTCGCAGCACGGCTTCCATGAAGGCACCGCCTGGCAATACCAGTGGCTGGTGCAACAGGACATCCCCGGCATGCTGCAGGCCATGCACGGCACCGAACAGGCAGGCAAACGCCTGGACACCTTCTTCGCCTACGACGACCTGCTCAAGGACCCGCTCAATGGCGCACGCACGCACTGGGTGGTCGGCCCGTACAGCTATTACAACCAGTACCGCTACAACCCCAACAACGAGCCGGACCTGCATGTGCCGTGGATGTATACGCTGATCGGCCAGCCGTGGAAGACCGCCACCGTGGTGCGTGCCGCGCAGCAGTTGTTCACCAACGCGCCCAATGGCGTCACCGGCAACGACGACCTCGGCACCATGTCGGCCTGGTACCTGTTCAGCGCTTTGGGCCTGTATCCGGCGGTACCGGGCAGCGGCCAATTCCTGCTGCACACCCCGCGCTTCAAGCGCGCCACGCTGGACCTGGGCAATGGCAAGCGCCTGCGCATCGACGCCCCCGGCGCCAGCGGCCGCGCGTTGCAATACGTGCAAGGCGTGCGTCTCAACGGCAAACCGCAGCCGCAGGTGTTCCTGGATTGGGCGCAGTTGCAGCAGGGTGGCACGTTGTCGTTTGCGCTCACCGAGCAGGCACCCACGCAAGGCTGGGGCACCCAGGCGGATGCGTTGCCGACCTCGTTCTGCGCCACACCTGCAGCGGCGCAGTGACCGTATTCGCTGCTGGAGCCCCTCTCCCCTCGGGAGAGGGGTTGGGGTGAGGGTACGCGGCAAAGCCACTGACCAAGGTGGATGACACGAGGCTTCGCCCGTCCCCTCATCCGGCCCTTCGGGCCACCTTCTCCCCCATGCAGGGGGGAGAAGGGATTGGTCAGCATCGCGCAATCCAGCTGGAAGCGTCCTCTCGAAAACGCCTCACTTCGCCTGATTCAACCGGCTATTGCGCCGTCCATACACCAGATACACCACCACGCCCAGCGCGTTCCACAGCAGGAACCACCCCTGCGTCTTGCTGGGCAGGCTCCAGAACAGATACAGACAGCCCAGGATCGCCACCGGCCCCACCACCCAGGCCAGCGGCGTGCGGAACGCCCGCGCACGGCCAGGCTCGCGCACGCGCAGCACCAACAGGCACGCGGCCACCGCCGTGAACGCTGCCAACGTGCCGGCGTTGGCCAACGCGGCAATCTCGTCCAGCCGCGCCACGCCTGCCAATGCCGCCACCAGCACCGCCGTGAACAGGGTGATCGCCACCGGCGTGCCGGTGCGCGCATTGACCCTGGACAAGCCGCGCGGCAACAGCCCGTCGCGCGACATCACGAAGAAGATCCGGCTCTGCCCATACAGGAACGCCAGCAGCACCGTCGGCAATGCAATGATCGCCACCGCACCAATCACCAACGCCGCCTTGCCGTGGCCTAGCTCGCGCAGGATCAGCGCCAGCGGCTCGGGACTCTTGCCGAACACGCTGAAGCTCATCGCCCCGACCGCCGCCAGTGCCACCAGCACGTAGATCAGCGTGCAGCCGATCATCGAGCCAACGATGCCGATCGACAGATCGCGCCCGGGGTTCTTGGTCTCTTCGGCCGCAGTGGAAATGGCGTCGAAGCCATAGAACGCGAAGAAGATGATCGCCGCCGCCGCCATCACCCCGCGCTCCACGCCATCGGGCCCCATCGCCTTGGAGAAGCCGTACGGCATAAACGGCTGCAGGTGCGCGCTGTCGAAGGCCGGCAAGGCAATCGCCACGAATACGCCCAGCGCGATGATCTTCAGCACTACCAGCACCGCGTTGAGCGTGGCGCTCTCTTTGGTGCCGGCCATCAGCATGCCGGCGACCAGGAAGGTGATGACCACCGCCGGCAGGTTCACGATGCCGCCGGCATGCGGCCCGGCAATCAGCGACTGTGGCAGCTCCACCCCCAGCCATTGCAGGAAGCCGACGAAGTAGCCGGACCAGCCCACCGCCACCGTGCTGACCACCAGCGAATATTCCAGCACCAGGCTCCAGCCCACCACCCAGGCGATGCTCTCGCCCAGCGCGGTGTAGCTGTAGGTATAGGCGCTGCCGGCGGCCGGCATCATCGTGGCCATCTCTGCATACGCCAGTGCCGCGCAGGCGCAGACGATGCCGGCGGCCACGAATGACAACAGCACCGCCGGGCCGGCCTTGTCGGCGCCCACGCCGATCAGGGTGTAGATGCCGGTACCGACGATGGCGCCGATGCCGAGCGCAATCAGGTGCGGCCAGCTCAGGCTGCGGACCAGTTGCCGGCCGGCCTCGTGCACGGTGACCTGATCGATGGATTTGCGCCGTAGCCAGGACGACATGCGGACCTCGAAGAACCAGAAGAATTCACCAGTTTGGCGCAATGCAGCGCAGCAAAGCTATCCAACCGAGGTCACGCGGGCAGCGCACCCGTGCGGGCTGACCGCCGTGGTCGGGCCAGCCCGCGCAACAAACCTCGCCGCGTGCGGCAGAACGGCGGGCCGCTGCCGCGCTGGCCGTTCGACCACTGCCCGCCGGCCCCGCAGCGCGGGCAACCGCCGTGCCACTGCCTGCCGCCGTGCCACGCTCGGCCAACGGTGTGCAGCTTGCTGCTGCGCCAACGGCCCGCAGCAGGCGCGCGCGACCTGCGCAGCGCGCCGCCATCGCCACCGGCCTGCACGCCCGCGCCCGGCCAGGTTGGCTATCCTCGCCCACCGACTTGCCGCCAACAGGAGTGCCGCACCGCATGACCTCCATGCACCCGCCGGCCCCCCGGCCATGACGCCGACACGGCGCGCGTTACCGCTGTTGATCGCCTTGCTGCCTGCCGTCGCCTGGGCCGATGCGGTCTTCGACCGTTGCCTGGCCGGGCTGCAGACCCAGGCCGCCGCCAAGGGCGTGGATGCCGCCAGCTTCCAGCGCTTCACCGCTGGCCTGGCTCCGGACCCCAGCGTGCTGCCGCTGCTGGACGCGCAACCGGAGTTCACCACCCCCATCTGGGACTACCTGGCCAGCCTGGTGGATAGCCAGCGGGTCAGCGACGGCCAGGCCATGTTGCTCACCCACCGCGCGCTGTTGACCCGGTTGTCCGGGCAGACCGGCGTGGACCCAGCCACCATCGTCGCGGTCTGGGGTGTGGAGAGCGACTATGGCCGGGTCACCGGCAAGCGCCCGCTGCTGGTGTCGCTGGCCACCTTGTCGTGCGCCGGCCGCCGCCAGCCATTCTTCCGCGGCGAATTGATCGCCTTGCTCGGTTTGTTGCAGCAAGGCGACCTGTCGCCGGAGGGCTTGACCGGCTCCTGGGCCGGTGCCTTCGGGCAGACCCAGTTCATGCCCTCGACCTACGCGCGCATCGCGGTCGATGGCGACGGCGACGGCCACCGCGACCTGGTCGCCAGCATTCCCGACGCGCTCGCCTCCACCGCCAACTACCTAGTCAAGGCCGGCTGGGAGCGCGCCCGCCCCTGGGGCATGGAGGTGCGCCTGCCGCCCGGCTTCGACGCCAGCAAGGCCGGCCGCACCCGCCGCCAGCCGTTCCAGGCCTGGCAAAAGAGCGGTCTGCTCGGCACCGATGGCCAACCGCTCGCCCCGAGCGGGCTGCCGGCCGAGACACCCGCCGCCTTGCTGCTGCCGGCCGGCGCCGCCGGCCCGGCGTTCCTGGTGTTCCGCAACTACGACGCGATCTACGCCTACAACGCCGCCGAAAGCTATGCGCTGTCGATCGCGCTGCTGGCCGACCGCCTGCGTGGCGGCCCTGGCCTGGCGGTGGCCTGGCCCACCGACGACCCCGGCCTGGGCCGCCCGGAACGCCGCGCGCTGCAACAGTTGTTGCTCGCCCGCGGCCACCAGATCGGCGAGGCCGACGGCATGGTCGGCAGCGCCACCCGCCGCGCCATCCAGGTCGAGCAGACCCGCCTGGGCCTGCAGCCGGCCGACGGCCGCCCCGGCCAGCGCATCCTCACCGCCCTGCGTGCCGCCCCACCGCTCACCGGCCTGGCGGCCGTGCGCGGCACCGCCTTCAAACTGCCGGCCGCTTATCCCGCATTCGCCCAATCTCCCATCGTCCACAAGGCATCCCCCATGTCCGACACCACCGGCCTAACCACAGGCGACTTCCACGGCTTCCCCTCGCTGCTGATCGACACCCCGTTCTCCACCGCCGCCATCAGCCTGTTCGGCGGTCAGCTGCTCTCGTTCGTGCCCAAGGGCGGGCAGGACGTGCTGTGGCTGTCGCCCATCGCCAAGCAACCGCCCACCCCGATCCGTGGCGGCGCCCCGGTGTGCTGGCCGTACTTCGGCCGCCAGGACCAGACCGGCGAAGTCCCCGCGCACGGCTTCGTGCGCACCGTGCCGTGGCAGCTCATCGACAGCCACCGCGAAGACGACGGCAGCGTGGTGCTCACGCTGGCTCCGCCGACCTTCGACGACCTGGCCTTGCGCCTGCGCATGACGCTGCATATCGGCCGCACCGTGCAGCAGCGCCTGACGACCGACAACACCAGCAACGCCCCGGTGCGCTTCACCCAGGCGCTGCACACCTATTTCCGCGTCGGCGATGCCCTGAAGGTCAGCGTGCAGGGCCTGGACGGCCTGGACTACCTGGACAAGTACGAACACTACGCCACCACCCACCGCCAGCAAGGCGACTGGCACCTGCGCGACCCGCGCGATCCCGGCCGCAGTGACCGCATCTACGTCAACGCCGGCGGCCGCTACACGCTTACCGACCCGGTCCTCGCCCGTCGGATCGTCATCGCCACCGAAGGCAGCCGCTCGCTGGTGGCCTGGAACCCGGGCGAGGACGCCGGCAAGAAGATGGCCGACGTGGGCGAGGGCTGGCGCGACTACGTCTGCCTGGAAGCGGCCAATGCCGGCCCGGACGTGATCGACCTTGCCCCCGGCACCAGCCACACCCTGACCCAGACCATCAGCGTCGAATAAGGCGCCGCAGATGCCCCTCTCCCGCTCACTCCCTTCTCCCGCCTGCGGGAGCAAGGCCACTTCCGACTCCCTTCTCCCGCTTGCGGGAGAAGGTGCCCGAAGGGCGGATGAGGGCCACAGCCAACCCAAGCACCCAGCACAAGACACCACCCAGCCCAGCGGCTACATCCCCGCCGGCATCTGCCTCTCATCCACAGCTACACTGCCGGCCTCATCCTTCCCGGTCTGCGCGATGACCCTCCCACCCGATTCCGCTGCAGTCCCGGGCCGGCGCCGCGCTGCACTGATCTTCATCTTCATCACCGTGCTGATCGACGTGCTGTCCTTCGGCGTCATCATCCCGGTGCTACCGGATCTGGTGCGGCATTTCACTGGGGGCGACTACGTGGTGGCCGCTGGCTGGATCGGCTGGTTCGGCTTCCTGTTCGCGTCCATCCAGTTCGTCTGTTCGCCACTGCAGGGCGCGCTCTCCGACCGTTTCGGCCGCCGCCCGGTGATCCTGCTGTCGTGCCTGGGCCTGGGCCTGGACTTTATTTTGATGGCCATCGCCCACAGCCTGCCGATGTTGCTGCTGGCGCGGGTGATCTCCGGCGTGTGTTCTGCCAGTCTTTCCACCGCCACCGCCTACATTGCCGACGTCACCCCGGCCGACAAGCGGGCGGGCGCATTCGGCCTGCTGGGCGCGGCGTTCGGAATCGGTTTCGTCGCCGGTCCGCTGATCGGCGGTTGGCTGGGCAGCATCGGCCTGCGCTGGCCGTTCTGGTTTGCTGCCGGGCTGTCGCTGGTGAATGTCCTGTACGGGTTCTTCGTACTGCCCGAATCGCTCCCCGCCGACCGTCGTACCGCGCGGCTGGAATGGTCGCATGCCAATCCGCTTGGCGCGCTCAGGCTGCTGCGACGCTACCGGCAGGTGTTCGGCCTGGCCTCGGTGGTGTTCCTGGCCAACCTGGCGCACTACGTCTACCCCAGCATCTTCGTGCTGTTCGCCGGCTACCAATACCACTGGGGTCCGCGCGAAGTGAGCTGGGTCCTGGCCGGGGTGGGGGTGTGCAGCATCCTCGTCAACGTGGCCCTGGTCGGTCGGCTGGTGCGCTGGCTGGGCGAACGCCGCGCGCTGCTGCTTGGCCTGGGCTGCGGGGTGATCGGCTTTGTCGTCTATGGCTTGGCCGACAGCGGCCGCATGTTTCTGATCGGGATTCCGATCAGTGCGTTGTGGGCCGTCGCCGGCCCGGCGGCGCAAGCACTCATCACCCGCGAAGTCGGCGCCGACGCGCAAGGCCGCGTGCAGGGTGCGTTGACCAGCTTAATCAGCCTGGCCGGCATCGTCGGGCCGTTGCTGTTCGCCAATGTGTTCGCCTGGTTCATCAGCCAGGGCACGTCCCTGCATCTGCCCGGCGCACCCTGGCTGCTGGCCGGCGTGTTACTGGCCGTCGGTTGGGCGATGGCGTGGGCACGTGCCGGCCGCCCGCAGAGCCCGGCCGCTGTGGAGGGGCGTTGATGGCAACGGATTCATCCGGCGCTTGCGCCTGCTTTTTCTGATTTGCGTCTGCGCTGCTAGGCTGGCGTCTTCCGTGCTGCGGCACTGCCTCGACTTTTTATGCGTTTGGACACCCAGGCGGTTCCATCATCGGCCGCACGCGCGCTGCGCGATGCCACCCAGGACACGCACCGTCTGGTCGAGGCGGTGCCGCTGATGCAGGCGCTCGGCCACGGGCAGATCGACCGCAATGGGTATGCCACGGTCCTGCGCCGGCACCATGCCTTGCTGGCCGGCTTCGAAGAGCGCCTGAGCGACTGGTTGAACACCCTGGTTGGTAGCGGCTGGCCCTATCGTCGTCGCGTGCCGGCCCTGAGCGCGGATCTCTACACGCTCGCGCAGGCACCGGATGCGCCGCTGCCACCGCCGGCCAGCGACGACGATGCCGCGCGCTGGGGCATGCTGTACGTGATCGAAGGATCGCAGCTGGGCGGCCGGGTAATCGCCCGCCACCTGCGCCGCCATCGCCCCGCATTGGCCGGTGCCTTGCAATATTTCGAGCTGGCAGACGAAGATCCTGCAGGCTGGTGCCGTTTCCAGAGCGTACTCGACCATCGCCTGGACTCGCCGCGCGCGCGCGCGGCCGCCATTGAAGGCGCACAGGCCATGTTCACTCACTTCCATACCTGCCTCGCAGCGGAGCCACACGCGTGACCCAGACCACCGAACCCCTGGATATGGATGAGTGCGCGCGCGAACCGATCCACATCCCCGGCCTGATCCAACCCTACGGCGCGCTGTTGGTGATCGAGCCGGCCGATGGCCGCATCGTGCAGGCCAGCAGCACCGCCGCCGATCTGCTCGGCGTGCCGTTGGAATCGCTGCTGGGCATGCCCTACACCCAGGTGCTGGAGGTGCCCGAGGCGCAGCCCTTCGCGGTGGACGAACAAGCGCAGCACCTGCTGCATGCCGAAGTGCGTTTCCCCGCGCGTGCCACGCCGCCCGAACATGCCTGGGTGGCTGGCTGGCATCTGTATCCGGAGCAATGGCTGGTCGAGATCGAGCCGCGCGACGCGCGCCTGATGGACGTCACCCTGCGCGAGGCGTTGCCGCTATTGCGCAGCATCGAGCGCGACCCCGGCATCGCCGAAGCCGCCGTGCGCGCGGCCAAGGGTCTGCGCAGCATGATCGGCTTCGACCGGGTGATGGTCTACCGCTTCGACGAAGAGTGGAACGGCGACGTCATCGCCGAAGCCCGCCAGCCCGAGCTGGAGGCTTACCTGGGCCTGCATTACCCAGCCAGCGACATCCCCGCGCAGGCGCGCGCGCTGTACCTGCGCAACCGCGTGCGCCAGATCGCCGATGTCGGCTATCAGCCGTCGCCGATCCAGCCCACCCTGCATCCGCGCCTGGGCACCCCGGTGGACCTGAGCGATGTCAGCCTGCGCAGCGTCTCGCCGGTGCATCTGGAATACTTGGCCAACATGGGCGTCACCGCCACGCTGGTGTCCTCCATCGTCGTCAATGACGCGCTGTGGGGGCTGATTGCCTGCCACCACTACAGCCCGCACTTCACCAGCCACGCCATGCGCGATGCCACCGATGCGGTCACTCGCGCGCTGGCCGGGCGCATCGGTGCGTTGCAGGCGGTGGCGCGTGCGCGGCTGGAATCGGTGCTGCTGACCATCCGCGAAAAGCTGATTACCGATTTCAACGATGCCGATCAGATGACCGTCGAGATGCTGGCCGACATGGCACCGGATCTGATGGACGTGGTGGATGCCGACGGCGTGGCCATCTTCCATGGCAGCGAGATCAGCCGCCATGGCAATGCGCCGGATGTCGAGGCGCTGCGGCGGATCCGCGACCACGTCGAATCCAGGCATCACAAGGCCCTGCGCGAGGATGCGGTGGGTGCCCTGCATGTGGATGCCATCGGCGAGGTCTTTCCGGAGTTGGCCGATCTGGCGCCGTTGGCGGCTGGCTTCATCTTCGTCCCGCTGATGCCGCAATCGCGCAGCGCCCTGCTGTGGACCCGCCGCGAGCAGGTGCAACAGATCAAATGGGCCGGCAACCCGCAGCTGGCCAAGCTGGCGGACATTCCCAACTCGCGGTTGTCGCCGCGCAAGAGCTTCGACCTATGGCAGCAAACCGTCTGCGGCCGCGCGCTCCGGTGGTCGCCGCTGCATCTGGAATCGGCCCGTAGCCTGCGGGTGTTGATCGAACTGATGGAGCGCAAGCGCTTCCAGCAGGACTTCAGCTTGCTCGAAGCCTCGCTGTCGCGCCTGCGCGACGGCGTGGCCATCATCGAGCGTGGCCTGCACAGCAGCGCGCACCGGCTGATGTTCGTCAACCCGGCGTTCGCCGAGCTGAGCCAGACCGAGGTCGCCGAGCTGATCGGTTGCGACATTCTCGCGCTGCTGGCCGACGATGCCGCCAAAGCCCGGGTCGAGGTGTTCGAGGACGCCCTGCGCGTGGGGCGTGCCGCCTACGTCACCTTGCCGCTGCGCACCCAGCATGGCCCGCCGGTCTATCGCCAGTTCCATCTTGAACCGTTGCCCAGCCCCAGCGGCGCCACTGCGCATTGGCTGCTGCAACTGCGCGACCCCGAATAAGCGGCGCCCACCTGCCAGCGGCGGCAGGCAGGGCCGCATTACGCCGAAGGCTGCGGCCGCAGCGCCAGCACCCTCAGCGTGCCGGCCATCAGCCCCCGGAACGCCGCGCCGACCCCGCCCAGGGGTAGCCCCGGGGCAGTGACCAAGAAGGTGATCGCCACTGCCCGTCTTATCTATTGCTATGAATCTGCGTTGAGACGTGAGCCGGCGGTGGGCTTGTCTGCCACCCAAACCAGGGCGATGTCATGCCAGTGTCAAAAAGTGCTTGCGCTTCTGCACAGGCTCGCTAAACTGCGCAACCTCGCTCAGGACGGCGGCGCTTCTCCAAGCACCGCAGCAACGAACGAGGGGTTTCGAAAACACCGACAAGGTATTGACGAAACGCAAAACCCGGCTATGATGGTCGGCTCGCTACACGGAAAGCTGCTTCGGCAGAGTGAAGTGCGGCAGCGGCAACCTCCTCTTCACGAGGGGTTGACGAGGATGAAAAGCCTGCTAATATGGCCGGCTCGCTTCGCAGAAAACCTTCGGGTCGACACGAAGCAGCGTCAACCACCTGAGATTGAGGTGTTGACGGCAAGAAAAAGTCCGCTATAATGGGCGGCTCGCTTCGACGGAAACGACGAAGCTGACGGGAACGGCGCTGAGGCCACTTCCCAATGTTCTTTGACAGTGTGCGCAGGTAATTTGTGCGGACGCCTGCAGGAAGGATGATTGTCCATCTTGCAGACGTTTAATCAAAAAGCAACATATTAATTGCTTTGCAAGCGATAAGTTGTCAGTGGTTGAACTTCTGCAGCTAAGAGTATTGACCTTCGGGTCTGTAATTTTAAGTGAAGAGTTTGATCCTGGCTCAGAGTGAACGCTGGCGGCAGGCCTAACACATGCAAGTCGAACGGCAGCACAGTAAGAGCTTGCTCTTATGGGTGGCGAGTGGCGGACGGGTGAGGAATACATCGGAATCTACTCTTTCGTGGGGGATAACGTAGGGAAACTTACGCTAATACCGCATACGACCTACGGGTGAAAGCGGAGGACCTTCGGGCTTCGCGCGATTGAATGAGCCGATGTCGGATTAGCTAGTTGGCGGGGTAAAGGCCCACCAAGGCGACGATCCGTAGCTGGTCTGAGAGGATGATCAGCCACACTGGAACTGAGACACGGTCCAGACTCCTACGGGAGGCAGCAGTGGGGAATATTGGACAATGGGCGCAAGCCTGATCCAGCCATGCCGCGTGGGTGAAGAAGGCCTTCGGGTTGTAAAGCCCTTTTGTTGGGAAAGAAAAGCAGTCGGTTAATACCCGATTGTTCTGACGGTACCCAAAGAATAAGCACCGGCTAACTTCGTGCCAGCAGCCGCGGTAATACGAAGGGTGCAAGCGTTACTCGGAATTACTGGGCGTAAAGCGTGCGTAGGTGGTGGTTTAAGTCTGTTGTGAAAGCCCTGGGCTCAACCTGGGAATTGCAGTGGATACTGGGTCACTAGAGTGTGGTAGAGGGTAGCGGAATTCCCGGTGTAGCAGTGAAATGCGTAGAGATCGGGAGGAACATCCGTGGCGAAGGCGGCTACCTGGACCAACACTGACACTGAGGCACGAAAGCGTGGGGAGCAAACAGGATTAGATACCCTGGTAGTCCACGCCCTAAACGATGCGAACTGGATGTTGGGTGCAATTTGGCACGCAGTATCGAAGCTAACGCGTTAAGTTCGCCGCCTGGGGAGTACGGTCGCAAGACTGAAACTCAAAGGAATTGACGGGGGCCCGCACAAGCGGTGGAGTATGTGGTTTAATTCGATGCAACGCGAAGAACCTTACCTGGTCTTGACATCCACGGAACTTTCCAGAGATGGATTGGTGCCTTCGGGAACCGTGAGACAGGTGCTGCATGGCTGTCGTCAGCTCGTGTCGTGAGATGTTGGGTTAAGTCCCGCAACGAGCGCAACCCTTGTCCTTAGTTGCCAGCACGTAATGGTGGGAACTCTAAGGAGACCGCCGGTGACAAACCGGAGGAAGGTGGGGATGACGTCAAGTCATCATGGCCCTTACGACCAGGGCTACACACGTACTACAATGGTAGGGACAGAGGGCTGCAAACCCGCGAGGGCAAGCCAATCCCAGAAACCCTATCTCAGTCCGGATTGGAGTCTGCAACTCGACTCCATGAAGTCGGAATCGCTAGTAATCGCAGATCAGCATTGCTGCGGTGAATACGTTCCCGGGCCTTGTACACACCGCCCGTCACACCATGGGAGTTTGTTGCACCAGAAGCAGGTAGCTTAACCTTCGGGAGGGCGCTTGCCACGGTGTGGCCGATGACTGGGGTGAAGTCGTAACAAGGTAGCCGTATCGGAAGGTGCGGCTGGATCACCTCCTTTTGAGCATGACGTCATCGTCTTGCGGGCGTCCTCACAAATTACCTGCATTCAGAGATTCATACCGGCACAGGTCGGTATGCGAAGTCCCTTTTGGGGCCTTAGCTCAGCTGGGAGAGCACCTGCTTTGCAAGCAGGGGGTCGTCGGTTCGATCCCGACAGGCTCCACCATATTGAGTGAAAAGACTTCGGGTCTGTAGCTCAGGTGGTTAGAGCGCACCCCTGATAAGGGTGAGGTCGGTAGTTCGAGTCTACCCAGACCCACCACTCTGAATGTAGTGCACACTTAAGAATTTATACGGATCAGCGTTGAGGCTGGTACGTGTTCTTTTATAACTTGTGACGTAGCGAGCGTTTGAGATATCTATCTAAACGTGTCGTTGAGGCTAAGGCGGGGACTTCGAGTCCCTAAGTAAATTGAGTCGTATGTTCGCGTTGGTGGCTTTGTACCCCACACAACACGGCATGTGACCCTGAGGCAACTTGGGGTTATATGGTCAAGCGAATAAGCGCACACGGTGGATGCCTAGGCGGTCAGAGGCGATGAAGGACGTGGTAGCCTGCGAAAAGTGTCGGGGAGCTGGCAACAAGCTTTGATCCGGCAATGTCCGAATGGGGAAACCCACTGCTTCGGCAGTATCCTGCAGTGAATTCATAGCTGCTGGAAGCGAACCCGGTGAACTGAAATATCTAAGTAACCGGAGGAAAAGAAATCAACCGAGATTCCCTAAGTAGTGACGAGCGAACGGGGAACAGCCCTTAAGCTGGAATGGCTTTAGAAAAACAATCTGGAAAGATTGGCCATAGAAGGTGATAGCCCTGTATTTAAAAGGGCCACTCCAGTGAAGACGAGTAGGGCGGGGCACGTGAAACCCTGTCTGAATATGGGGGGACCATCCTCCAAGGCTAAATACTCCTGACCGACCGATAGTGAACCAGTACCGTGAGGGAAAGGCGAAAAGAACCCCGGAGAGGGGAGTGAAATAGATCCTGAAACCGTGTGCGTACAAGCAGTAGGAGCTCGCAAGAGTGACTGCGTACCTTTTGTATAATGGGTCAGCGACTTACTGTTCGTGGCAAGCTTAACCGTATAGGGGAGGCGAAGGGAAACCGAGTCTGATAAGGGCGCATAGTCGCGGGCAGTAGACCCGAAACCGGGTGATCTAGTCATGGCCAGGGTGAAGGTGCCGTAACAGGTACTGGAGGCCCGAACCCACGTCTGTTGCAAAAGACGGGGATGAGCTGTGATTAGGAGTGAAAAGCTAATCGAACCCGGAGATAGCTGGTTCTCCTCGAAAGCTATTTAGGTAGCGCCTCGGACGAATACTACTGGGGGTAGAGCACTGTTATGGCTAGGGGGTCATCGCGACTTACCAAACCATTGCAAACTCCGAATACCAGTACGTACTATCCGGGAGACACACGGCGGGTGCTAACGTCCGTCGTGAAAAGGGAAACAACCCAGACCCACAGCTAAGGTCCCAAATTCACTGCTAAGTGGAAAACGATGTGGAAAGGCATAGACAGCCAGGAGGTTGGCTTAGAAGCAGCCACCCTTTAAAGAAAGCGTAATAGCTCACTGGTCGAGTCGGTCTGCGCGGAAGATTTAACGGGGCTAAGCAGTGAACCGAAGCTTGGGGTGCATAAAACTTGTTTTATGCGCGGTAGAGGAGCGTTCCGTAAGCCTGCGAAGGTGGATTGAGAAGTCTGCTGGAGGTATCGGAAGTGCGAATGCTGACATGAGTAACGATAATGCGGGTGAAAAGCCCGCACGCCGAAAGCCCAAGGTTTCCTTGCGCAACGTTAATCGACGCAGGGTTAGTCGGTCCCTAAGGCGAGGGCGAAAGCCGTAGTCGATGGGAAGCAGGTTAATATTCCTGCACCTCGCGTGAGTGCGATGGAGGGACGGAGAAGGTTAGGTGTACCGGGCGTTGGTTGTCCCGGGGAAAGGCGGTAGGTTTGGATCTTTGGCAAATCCGGGATCCTTTAAGACCGAGCACCGAGACGAGCCTTTATGGCGAAGTCACTGATACCACGCTTCCAGGAAAAGCTCCTAAGCTTCAGCTCACGAAGACCGTACCGTAAACCGACACAGGTGGGTAGGATGAGAATTCTCAGGCGCTTGAGAGAACTCGGGTGAAGGAACTAGGCAACATGGCACCGTAACTTCGGGAGAAGGTGCACCCTTTTTGGTGGCTCGTGCGAGCTATAGCTGAAGAGGGTCGCAGAAACCAGGCCGCTGCGACTGTTTATCAAAAACACAGCACTCTGCAAACACGAAAGTGGACGTATAGGGTGTGACGCCTGCCCGGTGCTGGAAGGTTAATTGATGGGGTCAGCCGCAAGGCGAAGCTCTTGATCGAAGCCCCAGTAAACGGCGGCCGTAACTATAACGGTCCTAAGGTAGCGAAATTCCTTGTCGGGTAAGTTCCGACCTGCACGAATGGCGTAACGACAGCGGCGCTGTCTCCACCCGAGACTCAGTGAAATTGAAATCGCTGTGAAGATGCAGCGTTCCCGTGGCAAGACGGAAAGACCCCGTGAACCTTTACTATAGCTTTACACTGAACGTTGAGTTCGTCTGTGTAGGATAGGTGGGAGGCTATGAAACTGTGGCGCTAGCTGCAGTGGAGCCATCCTTGAAATACCACCCTGTCGTGCTTGACGTTCTAACCTAGATCCGTTATCCGGATCAGGGACCGTGTATGGTGGGTAGTTTGACTGGGGCGGTCTCCTCCTAAAGAGTAACGGAGGAGCACGAAGGTACGCTCAGCGCGGTCGGACATCGCGCACTGTGTGCAAAGGCATAAGCGTGCTTGACTGCAAGATCGACGGATCAAGCAGGTACGAAAGTAGGTCTTAGTGATCCGGTGGTTCTGTATGGAAGGGCCATCGCTCAACGGATAAAAGGTACTCCGGGGATAACAGGCTGATACCGCCCAAGAGTTCATATCGACGGCGGTGTTTGGCACCTCGATGTCGGCTCATCACATCCTGGGGCTGTAGTCGGTCCCAAGGGTATGGCTGTTCGCCATTTAAAGTGGTACGCGAGCTGGGTTCAGAACGTCGTGAGACAGTTCGGTCCCTATCTGCCATGGGCGTTGGAAGTTTGAGAGGGGCTGCTCCTAGTACGAGAGGACCGGAGTGGACGAACCTCTGGTGTTCCGGTTGTCACGCCAGTGGCATTGCCGGGTAGCTATGTTCGGAAGCGATAACCGCTGAAAGCATCTAAGCGGGAAGCGCGCCTCAAGATGAGACTTCCCGGGGCACAAGCCCCCTAAAGGAACCATGTAGACTACGTGGTTGATAGGTCAGGTGTGTAAGTACAGCAATGTATTGAGCTAACTGATACTAATGATCCGTGCGGCTTGACCATATAACCTCAAGTTGCCTTGGTCCCAACGAACGTTGGTAGATCATCAAATGCAAGCTACGTCACAAGTTAACTATGCGAGGCTGAGCGCCGTAGGTGCTTCCATACGCAAACGCTTGCACACCCGTGCTCACGTTTGAGGAAGCAGCAACTGGCGACGCTCCAACCGTCTCCCTGGTGAAATTAGCGCTGTGGAACCACCCGATCCCATCCCGAACTCGGAAGTGAAACGCAGCTGCGCCGATGGTAGTGTGGCTCAAGCCATGCGAGAGTAGGTCATCGCCAGGGGCTTTTCCCCAAACCCTCAGTCCAACAGGACTGGGGGTTTGTTCTTTTTGCCCCACTCCAAATCCTCCACCTCATCAAAACCTACGCATGGCCGGGCTGGTGCGCTGGTGCGCTGGCTCTGGATTGTTTTTGCCCCGCACACCTCCATCTTGAAGTTGGCCGGTACATGACCGGCGTCGCTGGATGCCCCGATGCCGGAGTTGCCTGAAGTCGAAACCACCATGCGTGGCCTGGCACCGCACCTGGTCGGGCAACGCATCCATGGCGTGATCCTGCGCCGTGCGGATCTACGCTGGCCTATCGCCGAGCAGATCGAGCGCCTGTTGCCCGGAGCCGGCATCACCCAGGTACGGCGCCGCGCGAAGTATCTCCTGATGGATACCGACGCTGGCGGCAGCGCGCTGCTGCACCTGGGCATGTCCGGCAGCTTGCGCGTGCTGCCCGGCGATACGCCGCCGCGTGCGCACGATCATGTGGATATCAGCCTACAGGACGGGCGGGTCTTGCGCTTCAACGACCCGCGCCGGTTTGGATGCCTGCTGTGGCAATCGGAGACACAAGTGCACGAATTGCTCGCCGCGCTCGGTCCCGAACCATTATCGGAGGCATTTACCGGCGATTATCTGTATGCGCTGTCGCGTGGCCGCCGTGCTGCCGTCAAGACGTTGCTGATGGATCAAGCGGTGGTCGTCGGTGTCGGCAATATCTACGCTGCCGAGAGCCTGTATCGGGCAGGAATCAGCCCCTTGCGGGAGGCCGGCAAGGTCTCGTTGGAGCGCTATCGACGGCTGGCCGCGGCGGTGAAGCAGATCCTCGAATACGCGATACAGCGCGGCGGCACCACCTTGCGCGATTTCATCAGTCCGGACGGCGCACCTGGCTACTTCGAGCAAGAGCTCATGGTGTACGGGCGAGACGGGGAACCCTGCAAGCAATGCGGACGCGAACTCAAGCATGCCATGATCGGCCAGCGGGCCACGGTCTGGTGCGCCGGATGCCAGCGTTGACCGCCGCCGCAGTCCTGCAATCGCCCGACCCTGTAAAGCGGAAGGCCTGCATGAAGGATGGCTGGGGTGTATTGGCGTGCATTGCCATGGCCGGCGTGCTGGGCTGGCCGGCGCTGGCCACCTGCGCGCCGCCGCACGACGCGCCTGCAGCGGTCGAACGGATTGGTCTCTCCAACGAGGTGATCGAGCTGACGGCGACACCTGCATTCGGTGGACGGATCCTGGCGTTCCAGCGGGTGGGCCATCCCAATGTGCTGAAGATCGGTACGGCGGTCCAGCAGCAGCCGGATCCCGAACTGTCCGCCAGCGCCGGCGATATCGCCTATCTGGGCCATGATGTGTGGGTTGGTCCACAAAGCCAGTGGTGGCTGCATCAGTCGGTCAATCCGCAACGCAAGGCGGCCGGCGCGGTGTGGCCGCCCGATCCCTATCTGTCGCTGGCAGCCACACGCATCGCTGCGCGCACGGCGCGGCAGTTGCGCCTGGAAGGCGTGGCCAGTCCGGTGAGCGGGGTGCAGCTGCGCAAGCGCATCGCCCTGTCGTCGGCGCGAGCGGATACCGTGGAGGTGCACGCCAGTGCGCGCAATATCCGCGAGGAACCAATCGCCTGGGACCTGTGGTTCAACACCCGGGTGGCGGCGAGTACGCGCGTGTTCGTGCCGGTGGCACAGGTGGCGGATATCCGCGTGCAGCCGCCTGCCGATGCCGGGACCGTGGCGCCGCGCTATCAGCTGCACGATGGCCTGTTGGCACTGCGCGCCGAGCCGCATGCCGATGGCGCGACCCAGCGCGGCAAGCTATTGCTGCAACCTTCCGCGGGCTGGATGGCCGGGTTCGCCGGGCAGCAGGTGCTGGTGATCCGCTTCGCGCATCAGCCGGCAGCGCGCATCCACCCCGAACAAGGACAGGTGGAACTGTATCTGGATGCCCCGGCCCGCCACCCGGAGCGCGGACTGCTGGAAATGGAAGTCCATGCCCCCTATCGCACGCTCGCGCCCGGTGCGCAGATGCAGGCGCAGGAGCAGTGGACCCTGTTGCACTACAGCGGTGCGGATACGCCCCAGGCGCAACGGGAGTTCCTGTGCAGGCAGGCCACCGCGCTGGATCTGCCGCATGCCTGCGCTGGGTCGGCAACACCACATTGAGTGGCGCATTCACGCACACGCCGGGGTATGGCTATGATGTCGCCCATTCCACCAGTCAGATCGATGCGCATGCAACGACGCCACTTCCTCAAGAATGCCGCTGCCGCCCTGGCCGCGCTCGGCCTGCCGGCGCTCCCGCAGTGGGCATTGGCGGCCAAGGCAGTGGGGTTGCGTCGCCTCGGTCAGCCGCAGCCCTTCGACTACGGTTGGCTCAAGGGCCAGGCGCGTGCGTTGGCGGCTGCGCCCTACAAGAGCCATAAGCAGGTATTGCCTGGCCCGCTGGAATCGTTGAACTGGGATCAATACCAGTCGATCCGCTACCGCCAGGACCACGCCTTGTGGGCCGACGGCCATGGCAAGTTCCAGGCGAAATTCTTCCACCTGGGGCTGTATTTCCACACCCCGGTGCACCTCTACGACATCGTCGATGGCAAGGCGCAGCAGCTGGCCTACGATCCGGCTGCGTTCGACTACGGCAGCAGCGGGCTGGGCGGCAAGCAATTGCCCAAGGACCTGGGGTTTGCGGGCTTCCGGCTCAATACCCGCAAGGACACCGAGCGCGATTTCTCCGCGTTCCTGGGCGCGAGCTATTTCCGTGCGGTGGGCAAGGAAGGGCAGTACGGCCAATCCGCGCGCGGTCTGGCCATCGACACAGGTACCGGTGGGCCGGAAGAGTTCCCGGATTTCATTGCCTATTATCTGGAGCAGCCGGCCGACGATTCGGACACGGTGGTGGTGTATGGCCTGCTGGATTCTCCCAGCGTGGCCGGCGCGTACCGCTTCGCCATCACCAATGGCGAGGTGCTGGTCATGGAGATCGACAGCGCGCTGTATCCGCGCAAGGCGATCGAGCGGCTGGGGATCGGCCCGTGCACCAGCATGTACCAGGTTGGCGAGAACGACCGCCGCATGGATTGGGACTGGCGCCCGGAAATCCACGACACCGACGGCCTGGCGATGTGGACCGGCGGCGGCGAATGGATCTGGCGGCCGTTGTGCAACCCGCCGCAGCTGCGCTTCAACATGTTCGTGGACGAGAACCCGCGCGGCTTCGGGCTGCTGCAGCGCGATCGCAACTTCGACCACTACCAGGACGACGGCGTGTTCTACGAGAAGCGCCCCTGCCTGTGGGTGGAGCCGAAGGGCAGTTGGGGCAAGGGCTCGGTGCAGCTGGTGGAAATTCCCACCGTGGACGAGACCTTCGACAACATCGTGGCGTTCTGGAATCCGCAGGCCAAGCCGCAGCCCGGGCAGGAACTGCTGATGGGATATCGGCTGTACTGGGGCGCCCGCCCGCCCGCCAGCTCGCCGCTGGCGCACTGCGTGGCAACCCGTACCGGGCTGGGCGGCATCGTCGGGCAGAAACGCACGCATTTCTCGTGGCGCTTTGCGGTGGACTTCGTCGGGGGCGAGCTGGCGGCGCTGGGCAGGGACCCCAAGGCGAAGGTGGACGTGGTGCTGCAGGTATCGCGTGGCGCCACCGAAATCGTGTCGGCGCGGCCGTTGCACGAACTCAAGGGCTACCGGGCGATGTTCGACCTGGTGCCGCCGGACGAGGGCACCCGGCAGATCGATATCCGCCTGTACCTGCGCGCCAACGGCAAGCCACTGACCGAGACCTGGCTGTACCAGTGGACGCCGCCGCCGGTGGGCGAACGCAAGCTGTTTTGAGGCCTTGTGGCGGTGGGCGGCGATGGCGCCCACCGCCCCTCAGGCACCGGGCGCGCGCATCAGCGTGCTGCCTCAGTGCGAGGCGCCGTCCTTGACCAGCTGCATCCGCGCCCGCGGACGTTGGCAGGCCAGCTCGACGCGGAAGCAGGTGCCCTTGTTGCCGCTGATGATGCGCAGTTCGCCCTGATGGGCATGTGCGATCTGCGCGGCCATGTGCAGCCCCAGGTCGACCTCGGGCAAGGCCAGCCCGGCGGTGTGCACGTGGGTGGAGGCATGCAGCACGTCCAGCCGACGCGGATCGATGCCATCCAGGTTGCAGACCTCCACACGCAGGCGGCCCCGCTCGGTGACCGCCACTGCCTTGATCAACGAACTCTGCTGCCCCTGCACCACCGCGTTGATCATCATGCTGCCAAACATCTGCGCCAGCCGCACCGCGTCGCCATGCACCGGCTCGTCGATGGAGACATGGGTGGACAGCACCTGGTTGGGATAGGCCGCGCGGGTTTCGTCGACGACCTGCGACAGCGCGTCGGACAGGTCGCTGCCATTGCCGTAGTCCATCTGCAGCCAGTCGCGTTCGATCCCACGGGCGAAATCGCAGGCGAAGTCGATCAGTTCCTCCATGCGCTGCAGGCTGCGCTGCAGCGAGCGGATGGATTCGCCTTGACGTTGATTGATCGGGTCGATGGTCAGCGCATCCACCACCGCGAGCATGGACTGCAGCGGATTGCGCAGATCGTGCCCCAGAATGCCGATGAATTCTTCGCGTAGCCGCGCCGAGGCCCCGGCGCGTCCGAGTTCGCTGCGTGCGCGCTGCGATTCCTGCGCACTTTCCTCGGCACGCTGCTCGGCCTGGATCTGTGCGGCCAGCAACTGCGCGAGCAGCTCGACCTTCTCCACCAGCTGCCGATCCATGACCCGTGGTAACGGATCCAGCGCACACAGGGTGCCGAACACGCTGCCGTCGTCGAAACGGATCGGCACCGATACATAGCTTTCGAAGCCGTACAACCGCGGCGAAGGGTGGTCGCGGTAGACCGGGTCGTCCGAGGCATGGCCGAACCAGACGGCATTGCCCTTGACCCGCACGCTGTCGCAGAACGTGGTGGCCAGCGGCAGTTCGTCGCCAGGCTTTAGACCGAAGGACAGCTCGTCGCGCACCAGGCAGGTGATCCAGCGCGCTTCGGTCACACGCGCGACTGCGGCAAAGCCCATGCCGGTCAGACGCGTGAGGATGCCCAGGACATCGGGAACCGAGGAAAGTCGGCCAACGCGCGCGATATCGGCGCGAAGCTCAGCGGGAAGCGGACCCATGTAATGCCTCCCAAGGAGTGGACAGTCGCCAGTTTACAGGACGGCAGTTGGGCCCGGAGGTATACCAGGCCGCCTCCATGCAGGCATAACGATACGCCTGTCAGTCGATGTCGGCGATGGTGGTCAACCGCATGTCCGCTTGGGTTTAGCACTGCCGATAAACCGTATAGGTGCAACAGACGCAGGCGTGGCGACCCGGCACGGCGGCACGCACCAGCAGCGCCGACGGCCTGGCCGTCAGGGCGGAAATCAGGTCTCGCCTGCGGGCAACGGCAAGGCGATCTGCAGCGGATCGATGCGGCCCTCGCCGCGCATGATCTTCTTGAACTCGGCGCGGCTGACCGACACGTAGCGTTCGTTGCCGCCAATCTCCACCTGCGGGCCGTCCTGCACCGCGTGGCCGTGCGCATCCACCCGCACGGTCATGGTGGCCTTGCTGCCGCTGTGGCAAATGGTCTTGATCTCTTCCAGTTCGTCGGCCCAGGCCAGCAGGAACTGGCTGCCTTCGAACAGCTCGCCGCGGAAATCGGTACGCAGGCCGTAGCACAGCACCGGGATGCGTAGCCGGTCGACCACCTCGCTCAATTGCCAGACCTGCGTGCGGCCAAGGAATTGCGCCTCGTCCACCAGCACGCAATGCAGCGGCCCGTCGGTGGCGATATCGCGTTCGACCAGCTGCTGCAATTCGGTGGTGCGGTCGAAGGTGCGCCCGTCCGCGCGCAGGCCGATCCGCGAGGCGACCACGCCGCTGCCGGCGCGGTGATCGAGCTTGGGCGTGAGGATCAGCGTGCGCATGCCGCGCTCGCGGTAGTTGTGTGCCGACTGCAGCAAGGTGGTGGTCTTGCCGGCATTCATCGCCGAATAGTAAAAGTAGAGCTTGGCCATGGCGTGATGTTACGGGCCGGGCGGCGGAATGCGGAAGACCGGCGCTGCCTGGCATGGTTGGCCGATGCTGCACCAGGACCGCGCCGTCGCGTTCCGCGAATGCGCTGCGGCAATCCTGGGCGCTTCCCGGCGCCACATGAACCCGCGCGCCGGCTAGCTGCTAGCCACCCCGGTACAATGGCGCGCTCTGTCGGAAGCCTCTATGCACGGTCTCAATCCCCCGCAAAGCGCCGCAGTGCTGCACGGCGAAGGTCCCTTGTTGGTGCTGGCCGGTGCCGGCAGCGGCAAGACGCGCGTGATCGTGGAGAAGATCGCGCACCTGATCGCCACCGGGCGCTACCCGGCCAAGCGCATCGCCGCGATCACCTTCACCAACAAATCGGCCAAGGAAATGCGCGAGCGTGTGGCCAAGCGCATCCGCGGCGATGGTGCCGATGGCCTGACCATCTGCACCTTCCACGCACTGGGACTGAAGTTCCTGCAGATCGAACATGCTGCCGTCGGCCTGAAGCGCGGGTTTTCGATCTTCGATTCGGACGATGCCGCCGCGCAGATCAAGGACCTGATGCATGGCGCCAAGCCCGATGCGATCGAGGACGCCAAGAACCTGATCTCGCGCGCCAAGAACGCCGGGCTATCGCCGGAGCAGGCGATGGCGGCGGCGCGCAGCAACCGCGAAAAAGAAGCCGCCAGCCTGTACGAGCGCTACCAGGCGCGGCTGACCACCTTCAACGCGGTGGACTTCGACGATCTGATCCGCCTGCCGGTGCAGATCCTGGAAGCCAACGAAGAGATCGTACTGGGCTGGCGCGAACGCATCGGCTACCTGCTGGTGGACGAATGCCAGGACACCAACGATGCGCAGTACCGGCTGCTGAAGATGCTGGCCGGCCCGCGTGGCAACTTCACCTGCGTGGGCGACGACGACCAGAGCATCTACGCCTGGCGCGGCGCCAACCCGGAAAACCTGCAGCAGATGGGGCGCGACTATCCGGCGCTGGAAATCATCAAGCTGGAGCAGAACTATCGTTGTTCCAACCGCGTGCTGCGCGCGGCCAACGCCTTGATCGCGCACAACCCGCACGAGCATCTGAAGACGTTGTGGAGCGACCAGGCCGACGGCGAGCGTATTCGCGTGTGGGAATGCCGCGACAGCGAGCACGAGGCGGAAAAGGTGGCCGCCGAGATTTCGTTCCTGGGCACCGCCAAGCAGGTGCCGTGGAGCGATTTCTGCATCCTGTTCCGCGGCAATTTCCAATCGCGGCCGCTGGAAAAAGCGCTGCAGTTGTTGCGGGTGCCGTATCACCTGACCGGCGGCACCGCGTTCCTGGAGCGACAGGAGGTCAAGGACCTGTTGTCGTGGCTGCGCCTGATCGTCAACCCGGACGATGACGCCGCCTTCCTGCGTGCGGTGCAGTCGCCCAAGCGCGAAGTGGGGGCGACCTCGCTGGCGCGACTGGCCGAGCTTGCCAGCGGCAAGTCGGTGCCGATGTCGCGTGCGGCCGAGTCGATGGGCGCGTTGCAGCAGCTGCCGCCGCGTGCGGCCAACGGCCTGAGCGCGTTCACCGACATCCTGCGCGAGATGCGCCAGCACGCGACCAGCATGCCGGCGGGCGAACTGGTGCGCATGCTGGCCGACAAGTCCGGCCTGCTCAACGACCTGCGCAACCAGTCCAAGGACGAAACCGGCTTCCAGCGCCGCAAGCGCAACCTGGACGAATTGGCCGAGTGGTTCGAAGGTGGGCCGCGCGGGGCCAGCGCCGGCGATCTGGCCGCGCAGCTGGCGCTGCTGTCGCGCAACGACAAGGACGATGGCGGCAACCAGGTGCGCATGATGACCATGCATGCGTCCAAGGGCCTGGAATTCCGCTATGTGTTCATCGTTGGCTGCGAAGACGGCGTGCTGCCGCACGAAGTCAGCCTGGAAGAAGGCAATCTGCAGGAAGAGCGCCGCCTGTTGTACGTGGGCATCACCCGCGCCAAGCAGCAGTTGTGGATGAGCTACAGCAAGCTGACGCGCAAGTTCGGCGAGCATGTGCGGTTGAAGCCGAGCCGGTTCTTCGACGAGATTCCCGCAGCGGAGCTGCAGCGCGATGGTGCCGACCCGGTGGCCGATGCCGAACGCAAGAAGGAACGCGCCAGCGCGGGCCTGGCGGCGATCCAGGCGCTGTTCGACTGAGCACTGGCCGTGCAGGTGGATCGGCCGCACGCGCAGTGCACTGCGCCCGCCATCACTGCGGCATCTGCAACGCCACCATGCGTGCTGCAATCAGGCTTGTCAGGGCCGTTCCTGCGCGGCAGTCTGCGGCTTGCGACATAGGAGCGCGCCGTGACCGTCATCCTGGAAACCGCACGACTGCGCTTGCGCCTGCTCGATCCCGACGGCGATGCCGAGGCGATGCTGGCGCTGGTCAACGATCCTGCCTTCATCGCCGGCATCGGCGACCGTGGTCTGCGCACCCGCGCGCAGGCGCGCGCGCATCTGCGCGACTGGGCGCAGGCCCATCAGCAACAACACGGTTTCGCGCACTGGGCGCTGGAGACGCGGGACGGCGCCACGTTCCTGGGCACCTTGGGCTTGCTGTGCCGCGAAACCTTGCCGGTGCCGCATCTGGGTTTTGCGCTGTTGCCCGCGCATCGCGGCAAGGGCTATGTCAGCGAAGCCGGGCGCGCGGTGCTGGTGCATGCGCGCAAGGCACTGGGGTTGACGCGGCTGTGCGCGATCGTCTCGCCAGGCAATGCGGAATCGATCCGCGCGCTGGAAGCGCTCGGGCTCCGTTATGAGGGCCTGCGGGTGCTGAGTGCCGGCACCGAAGCCGTGGCGTACTACACGATCGAGCTTGACCCGGGTAGCGTGCACCGCTGAGCGGGGTCGCCTGCGCTTGCCCGCGTTTCGATGGTGTCGGACACCGGTAGGCGGTGGTTGGGTGCGGCCCATCGCACGTCGCGCGGATCTGCCGCGCCCGGCCGCGCCATCGGCGGCCAAGCGACTTACCGGCGCGATCACTCGCCCAGGCGGGTGTGCAACTCGGCCAGTTGCGCACGCAGGTCCTGCAGCTGTTCTTCCAGCACCTGCACGCGCGTTTCCAGCTCGCTGCTGTCGGCGCCGCCGCGCGCTGCCGGTGCGGCGCGCGCAGCGGCCGCCTGCAAGGCTTCCAGATCCAATGCACCGCTGAGCAGATGTGCGTAACGGTCCTCGCGCTGGCCGCCGGCGCGCGGCAGTTGCGCGGCCAGGCCGCGCTGGACCAGCCGTTCCAGATGATGACGCACATCGTCGGCATCGTTGAAACGCGCCAGCCGCTCGCTGCGCGTGTGCAGCTCGCCCAACGTCTGCGGCCCGCGCAACAGCAGCAGGCCGATCAACGCCACCTGCTGGCGGGTCAGGTCCAGCACGCTGCCCAGCCTGTGCTCGTAGCGTTCGGCGCGCGAGGAGAATTGCTGGCGCACCAGCCCCAGCGTTTCGAGCTGGCGCAGCGCGTGATGGACAACGCCGGTCTGCAGCGTCAGTACCGGTTCGCGGGCGGTCTTCTGGTTGGCGGCCACCTGGGCGGCGTTGACGGTGAGCGGGTAGGCGTCCGGGGTGGTCGCTTCCTTCTCGATCAGGCAGCCCAGTACGCGGGCCTGGGCGGTATCGAGCACGGGGATGGACGATGTCTCTGTCATGCGGCAGCTCCTGGGCAATCAGCGGGGAAGCATATGCCGATCCGTCGCCGGCATGCGGCGGCGCAGCGCGACAAGGTGGGGCCATGCCCATCCACGGCATGCGGCGCATGGGGTGTCTGCATCGCATCGGGAGTGCTGGCGTGGGAGCACTGCGGCGCGAACCCGTTAAAATCATCGGCTTCCTTGCCGTTCTGTCTCCTGGTGGCTGTCATGCGCTTCCCGTCCTATGCACCGCTGTCCCTGATCGCCTGCACCGCGCTGGCCTTGAGCGCCTGCAAGCCCGGTGACAAGGCGCCGCCTGCCGCAGTAGCTACCGATGCCGCCAGCGCGGCGGCCACCCAGCCGGCAGCACCGGCCACTGCCCTGCCAGCCGGCGACGACAACCTCAACGCGGTGCTGTGGATGCAGCGCTCGGAGGAATACCGCGCCGTGGCCGAGCAGACCTACCGCGCGGCGGCCGACACGCTGGACGCCGCGCTCAAGCAGCCCAACTGGGACGCGCTGGTGCCCGAAGAACGCGCCAATGCCGCCATCGGCCTGAAGCCGGCAGTGGTGCTGGACGTGGACGAGACCGTGCTGGACAACTCGCCGTACCAGGCGCGGTTGCTGCGCGAGGGCAAGGAATACGACGAGCTGAGCTGGGACCAGTGGGTGGCCGAGAAGAAGGCCAAGCCGATTCCCGGCGTGGTGGATTTCGCCAAGGCGGCCAACGCGCGCGGTATCACCTTGATCTACATCTCCAACCGCGCGGTGCATCTGAAGGACGCCACGCTGGCCAACCTGCGCAGCGCCGGCCTGCCGGTGGCCGACGACAGCGTGTTCCTGGGCCTGGGCACGGTGGTGCCCGGCTGCGAGCAGACCGGCAGCGAGAAGAATTGCCGCCGCCAGCTGGCCGGGCGGCAATACCGCGTGCTGATGCAGTTCGGCGACCAGCTGGGCGACTTCGTGCAGGTGAGTGCCAATACCGGGCAGGCCCGTGGCGCGCTGCTGCAGCAGTACCACGACTGGTTCGGCGAGCGCTGGTGGATGCTGCCCAACCCCAGCTATGGCGGCTGGGAGCCGGCGCAGTTCAACAACGATTATTCGCAACCCTGGCAGACCCGCCACGACGCCAAGCGCGCCGCCCTGGAGCTTGCCCGATGAGCCGCCCCCTGTTAGCCCTGGCCGCGCACGAGCGGCTGATCTTCGCGCTGGATGTGCCCGGCCATGACGAGGCCATCGCCTGGGTGGAGCGCCTGGGCGAGTCGGTGTCCTTCTACAAGATCGGCATGGAGCTGCTGGCCTCCGGCGAGTATTTTCATGTGCTCGATGCGCTGGCCAGGCGCAACAAGCGGGTGTTCGTGGACCTGAAGTTCTTCGATATTCCCGCCACCGTGGCCGGCACCATCGCCCGGCTGTCGCAGTGGCCGGTGAGCTATTGCACCGTGCACGGCTGGCATGCCGGCATGTTGCAGGCCGCCGCCGAGGCCAACCGGGGCGACATGCGCCTGCTGGCAGTGACCGTGCTGACTTCGATGGGCCGCCCGGACCTGGCCGCAATGGGCATCGACCGCGCACCGGTGGAGGTGGTGGTGGAGCGCGCGCTGGCCGCGCAGGCGGCCGGCATCGACGGGGTGATCGCCTCCGGCCAGGAAGCCGGCCCGATCCGCCGCGCCACCGGCCCGGCATTTTCGATCGTCTGCCCTGGCATCCGTCCCGGCGGGCCGGTCGGCGACGACCAGCAGCGCACCGTGGGCGTGGCGCAGGCCTTTACTGATGGCGCCGATGCGATTGTCGTCGGCCGCCCGATCCGCCTGGCCAGCGATCCGGCCGCTGCGGCCGCCGCCATCCAGGCGGAGATTCGTTCTGCAACCTCGCATCGTCCCTGAAAGGATGCGACCACTTTTTCTGAATAGAATCAGTCAGATAAGTAGTAACAATTAAAGTGTTGCCTTAACGTTAAATCTGGTTAGCATGCCGCGTCCGATGTCAGTCGGAAGCTGTGCCACGCATTGTCTGCCGGGGTTTCCCGGCTTTTGAAGGGATCGGTCCGTGTGGCCTATCCTTTTTTTTGCGCATCGGTGCACTGCGGTGTGCGGCAGCGGAACAGCGCCAACGGCCATGTCTCAGGCGCGCCCCGCGCGTGCCTTGCTCGCCGGTGACAGCCTCCGCTGCCACCCCGGATGGCGTATCCGGGATGACAACGGACCGAGGTGGGTGCCGGCTTCGGTCACCAGATGATGCGTGCGCTCAGGAACAGGCTGCGCGGCGGGGTGGACATGGAGCCGTATTGGTTGATGTCCACACGCGGGCTGTAGACCCCACCCTGGCCCCAGTCGATGGCGTACTGGTCGTAGTTGCGGAAGTTCAAGGCGTTGATCAGATCGCCGCGCACCTGCACGGTCACCGCATCGGTGACCTGCATGTCCTTGGACAGCGACAGGTCCAGCTGGCGGGTGCCGAAGATGTCCCCGCCGGCCAGGAACTTGCCGCCCGGTGCATCCACCGACACCACGCGGATGTTGTTGGAGGGCGGGCCGCCGTACAGGTCGTAGGACACCGCTTCGTTGCGCGGCGGTACCGTGGCCAGGGTCAGCTTGGCCGAGGCACTGATCCCCCAGAACAGGTCGTAGATGCCGGTGACCACCAGGCGATGGCGCGGCACCGAGTTCAAATCCAGGAACGGATAGTCGGCGATGGTGGCGGCATCGAAGCCGTACTGTTCATCGTTGCCACGGTTGCCGCGTGCGCGCGAGAACGTGTAGGCCGCCGTCAGGCCCCAGCCGCTTTCCTTGGTATAGGCCTTGTCGGTGGACAGCAGCAGCTGCGTGGTCTTGGTTTCCACGCCGTTGTTGCCGATGATGAGCGAGCCGAATCCCGGCGGCGGCTGTAGCCACGGCTGGCCGCCGTTCTGGAAGAAATCGCCATTCGGGTAGCGGTTGCCCAGGGTGAGGATCAGCCCGTCCTTGCTGTGGATATACGACACCGTGGCCGAGTTGCTCCACTCGCCCACGCGGGTGCGCAGGCCCAACGAATATTGGTCCGAATACGGGGTTTTCAGGTCGTTGTTGAGCAGGTCGATTTCGCCGTTGCGCACCCGTGCATCGACCAGCCCGCCCAGGCTGTCCGGGTTGCTGATGAACGCCGGGTTGAAGTTGGTGCAGGTGCCTGGCGCTGGCGTGCAGTCGGAGGATTCGACGAAGCGGACGGTGTATTGCGCCAGCGCCGACTTGACCTGTTCCAGGCCCATGATGTCGAACAGGTTGCGGTCGAAGCTGCGCCCGGCGCCGCCGAACAGCACCAGCGATTCGTCGCCACGGAAATCGTAGGAAAAGCCCAGGCGCGGGGCGAAGTTGTTGTTGTCCTGCTTGCGATTGCGGCCGTTGCTGAGGTAGTCGTTGATGTTGACCCCGCCCTTGGCCAGTTGCTCGGCGTAGGTGGCGCTCACCGCCGGGTCTGTACCGGGACCATTCAAGGCGGCCACCACTTCCGGCGGGGTCACATTGTCCAGGTAGGACGGGATCTTCTCGCCGTCCCAACGCACGCCCAGGTTCAACTGCAGCTTGTCGTTGACGTCCCAATCGTCCTGGATATACAGACCCAGTTGCTTGCTGCTGGTGGTCACCGACGGTGCGGCACCGGCAAACGGCAGGTTGAAGCGCACCTGGTACGGAATCGCCGCAGTGCCCTGGCCATCGTTGACCGCGTAGAAGAACGACGGGTTGACGGTGGAATTCTCGCTCTGGGTCAGCTCCACTTCCTTGTACTTCACGCCCATCTTGATGACGTGGCTGCCGTGCCAGTCGATGCTGTTGAAGGTCAGATCGTTCTGGAAGCTGGGGCCTTTTTGCCCCTTGCGCTGGATCGCCAGGCCACTGGTGGCGCCGTCGTTGATGAGCACATCGTTCTCGGCGATGCCGCGCGTGTACACGCTTTGGCTGCCGATGGTGGAGGCGGTCGGATTGAACAGCACGTCCTCGTAGGAGATGCGCGCCTCGTTGACGTAGGTTTCGCCGAAATGCTGCCAACGCAGGTCGTAGCGTTCTTCGGAGTTGAGGTTGATCTTGGCGGCGATGGCGGTGTTGCGATCGCCCACGCTGTCGCGGCTTTCCTCGTCGCGGACCTTGGCGGTCAGCTCCAGGCGGTCGTTGTCGCCGATGTCCCAGTCGATCTTGCCGAAGTACAGGTCTTCGTTGAACGGTCGGGTGACCGACCCCAGACGGCTCTGCACGCTGGCCGGCAGGTCGTCGCTCAGCACGCTGAAGTTGTCGGGCACCGACACCGGGCTGGCCGAGACTTCGAAGCCCTTGCCTTCGTAGCTGAAGAAGAAATGCGCCTTGTCCTTGACGATGGGGCCGCTGAGCGCGAAGCCATATTCGTCCTGGTGGGTCTGGCGCTTGTTGCCGTCGGCGTTGGGCGCACCGGCGCGCTCGTCGGGCTGGCGCGCGCGGAAATCGGTGTTGGTGGTGCGCCCGAAGATCTCGCCGTGGAACTCGTTGCCGCCGGACTTGGTGGAGGCCACGATCGCCGCCGAACCCACCTGGTCGAACTCGGCCTTGTAGTTGGAGGTGATGACCTTGTACTCGCCGATCGCCAGCTGCGGGAACGGGTTGCCCGCGCTCTGCTGCTGGCCGGACACGCCGCCGAACAGATAGCTCTTCTGGCCCACGCCGTCGATATAGACATTCACCGCCGAGCTGGCCTGCGCGCCGCCGCGGATGCGGCTATTGCCGTTGGAATCAGTCTCGAACTGCATGCCCGGCACGGTGTCGGCAAACTCCAGGAAGTTGCGCGTCAGCTGCGGCACGGTGCTGATCTGCTTGAGCGAGATGTTGGTGCCCACTTCGGAGGTCTTGACCTCCTGCAACGTGGTGGCGGTGACCCGCACCGCGTCCAGCGTGGTGGCATCGCCTGCCGGTGCGGTGGCCGTCGCCGTGCCGCCGCCCAGGTCCAGGCTGACCGAGGAGGCCACCGACAGCGTCACCGTCCGCTCGGTGCCCGGGCCGGCTTCGACCTTGTAGGTGCCCGGCGGCAGGCCGACCAGCGCATAGGTGCCATCCGGTCCCGTGGCGACCCGGCGCACGGCACCGCTGGCGACATTGGTGGCGGTCACGGTGGTGCCGGCCTGTGCGGCGGCGACCTGGCCACGCAAGGTGGCATTGCTGGATTGGGCCATGGCCGGAGACGCTGCCAGCAGCGAGGCGGCCAGGGCGCAGCACAACAGGCTGCGCGCCGGCAAGGTGGAGACGGTGCGATGGGTCTTCATGACATTCCCCCTCCCAGGGGTGAGGCGCGTACCGGCGAAGGGGTCGGCGTGGCGCAGGTGGTGCGTTGCTTCAAGGTCGGCAGAGCGACGGCAGGCAGGCGATAGGCGTTATAAAAAACACAAGAAACCGCAAAGAATTCGTGAAGATGCGACGGCGCGCGATGCTTTCAGCCTCTGGGCGCGGTGCGTGGCGCACTGGACGCGCGCACGATCAGCTCCGGAACCATCTCCGAGCGCGCCGGTGGCGCGGCCTCCGCCGGCACTGGCGGCGCATCGACCAGTTGCTGGCCCAGCAGCAACCGCAGCGCACGTGCGCCCAGCCCGGCAATATCCACCCGCATGGTGGTCAATGCCGGCAGCACGTAGCGCGCCATCGGCACGTCGTCGAAACCGGCCAGGGCGATGTCCTGCGGTACCTTGAGCCCGGCATGGCCGAGCGCGAACAGGCAGCCCAGCGCCATCATGTCGTTGGCGGCGAACACCGCGTCCGGGCGGGCGTCCTGCGCCAGGGTCTGGCCGGCGCGATACCCGGATGCCTCGTCGAAATTGCCCGGCAGCACCCACGGTTGCGCCTGCGGGTCCAGCGCCAGCTCGTCGCGATAGCCGCGCAGGCGTTCGTGCGCATCGAAGTTGTCGTCCGGGCCGGCGATGAACGCAATGCGGCCATGGCCGCTGTCGCGCAGATGGCGGGTCATCACCCGCGCGCCGCCGTAATTGTCCACGTTGAGCAGCGGCCGCTGGCCGTTGCTGCCGGCACAGTTGAGCAGGACCGCCGGCAGCCCGCCGGGCAGCGCCTCGGCGTAAACGTCCGACTCGCCCAGCGACGGCGACATCAGCAGCACCCCATCCACGCGCCCGGGCAGGCGCTCCAGCGCCCGGCGCTGCGCCTGCGGGTCGCCGTGCGAGCTGGACACCAGCAGGTGGTAGCCCTGCTCCCGCGCCACCTGGTCGATGCCACGGATCAATTCGGAAAAAAATTCGCCATGCAGGTCCGGCAACACCACCCCGATGGTGTGGGTACGGCGGCTGCTCAGGCTGCGCGCGGCGTGGTGCGGGATGTAGTTGAGGCTGCGCGCCACCTGCAGCACGCGTTCGCGGACCGACTCGGCCACATGCTGGTGGCCATTCATGGTGCGCGACACCGTGGCAACCGAGACCTGCGCCTGGCGCGCGACGTCCTTGATGGTGACGCTAGTGCTCTCCGAGCGTGGTCGGCTCATGGCATGACCTTGGACAAGACAATGCGCATCCTGCCGCGTGCCGGAGTTGGACGCACGTGACGCAGACGCAGGGCGTTCGGGGGAAACAGGCACATGCATGACATCGGCACCATCCGATGGCGGCCTCGAAGCGAGATGGCGCGCACGCTAGCAGGAACTGCAAGCGCTTACATGATGCATTGCACAATCAGGCGAGTCCTTGCGGCGCAAGGCTTCCGCTGGAGTAGGTGGACAAAGTTGTCCGAACGAGACAGCGTCCAGACAGTGTTGGCCATCGGTCGCTGCTGCCATGGCCTGTGGATGTCGCCACCAACGAACCGATCCCGGTCCCCCGGGGCCGCGCGCCTTGCCGCCAGTGGCGCCAGCCAGCAAGATGCGCCGACCGATCAGGGGAACATCGTGCGCATGCCGTCACTCACCGTCCGCGCAGGCCGGTTCCAGCCCGTCGCCTGGGCGCTGCTCGTCGCCTTGGGCATGGGCGGCTGCCAGCGCCAGGAGCCGCCCATGGCCCTGCCCGGCGCCAACGCCGAACCGGCCGCGGCGATGCAGGCGATGACCGTCCCGTTGCGCCGCAACGATCTGGTCGCCTATGCGCGGATCCGGGTCACGCCCGCGCAGTACACCCAGCTGGACGCGGCCTGGCGCAGCGGTGCCAGCCGCTGGCCGCTGACCGAACTGCCGCTGCCCAATGAGATGGGCACGCTGCTGGGGGCCTTGTCGGCGCCCGACGCCGAGCGCCGCCTGCAGCAGGCCTTCGACGCGCAACTGGCCGGGCAGGCGCAGGGCATCGCGAAGGCCGCGCAGTCGCTGGGCCAGTTCGGCGTGCAGTACCTGCGCAGTCGCAACGACTACCAACCCGAGCAGCGCGCCCACTACATGCAACTGGTCGATGCCCTGAGCGCCTGGGCCGCCAGCGCGCCGCTGGCCGACCGCCCGCGCGCCAAGGCCAGTATCGCCGAGCTAGTGGCTGCCGCCCGCGCCACCGGCATCACCTCCGACGCGGATCTGCAACGCCTGGGCATGGAAGAGAGCCTGCGCCGGCTCGGGCCGTTCTGGGCGGTGTGCAAGAAGGTGCTGGAACGCTATGGCCTGTCGATCGATGGCAGCCTGGATGCCTTGCGCACCGGGTTGGTCACGCAGGACGGCGAGCAGGCCCAGGTGCGGTTGCGCTATCGGCTGGCCGCACGCGACATCGACCTGACCGTGGCGCTGGTCAAACGCGACGGCCACTGGTACCAGCAGCAGACCCAGGAGGAAGTGGCGGCACTGTTGCGTACGCCGCCGGTGGCGGACCTACCCGCAGCCACGGCAAGCCCCGACGCCCCGCCGGCGCCGTCGGCAAATGCCGGGCAGCGCCCGGCTGGGCGATAATGACCGCGATGCCAGAACAAAACCCCCTGCCGTTTCCCGACGGCCAGCCCGCCCCGCCCACCGCCGATGCCGCCACGCCTGGCGGTGCCTCGCCGTTGCCGACCGCCAGCCCCGTGCCTCCGGAGGTGTCGGCCGCCGCCGCGGCGCTGGCGCCGGCCAGCCCGCGCCCAAGCAAGCGGCCGTGGTGGGCGCGCCTGCTCGGGCGCCTGGCCGACCCCTGGCTGAGTCTGACCATCGAGCCGGATCAGCCCGGCCGCTACGACGACGGCCGGTCGGTGGTGTACGTGCTGGAAGACTATGGGCTGTCGAGTGCCTTGATCCTGGACAAGGCCTGCCGCGAGGCCGGCCTGCCCTCGCCGTTGGTGCCGCTGCCGGGCGACCCGCTGGAACGTAAGCGCGCCTACCTGGCGCTGTCGCGGCGCAGCAGCAGCAATTCGCTGATTCCCGAACAGCGCGGCGGCAAGACCCATTCCGACTCGCTGGCCAAGCTGTTGCAGGCCCATCGCGTGCGTGCCGACCTGGACGTGCAACTGGTGCCGGTGTCGATCTTCGTGGGCCGCGCGCCGGACAAGCAGAGCGGCTGGTTCGCGGTGCTGTTCTCGGAGAACTGGGCGCTGGTGGGCCGCTTCCGCCGCCTGCTGGCGGTGTTGCTCAACGGCCGTACCACCATCGTGCGCTTCGCCCCGCCGATCTCGCTGCGCCAGACCATGGCCGAGGGGTTGCCGCCCGAGCGCACCTTGCGCAAGTTGCAGCGCGTACTGCGCACCCACTTCCGGCGCATCCGCGAGGCCGTGATCGGGCCGGACCTGTCCACCCGCCGCCTGCTGGTGGACCAGGTGCTGGCCGCCGACTCGGTGCGCGAGGCCATCGCCACCCAGGCCAAGCGCGATAACTCCAAACCGGTCGATGCCTGGCGCAAGGCGCATGCCTATGCCTGGGAGATCGCCGCCGACTATTCCAGCCCGGTGGTGCGCTCGGCCAGCTTCCTGCTCACCCATGTGTGGAACCGCATCTACGCCGGCGTGCTGGTGCACCACCTGGACAAGCTCAAACAGGCCGCGCCCGGGCATGAAGTGGTCTACGTGCCCAGCCACCGCAGCCACATGGATTACCTGTTGCTGAGCTACCTGCTGTACGAACGCGGCATCGTGCCGCCGCACATCGTGGCCGGCATCAACCTCAACCTGCCGGTGGTGGGCACGCTGCTGCGCAAGGGCGGCGCGTTCTTCATCCGCCGCAGCATCCGCGGCAACGCGCTGTATTCGGCGGTGCTCAGCGAATACGTTGCCCAGCTGGTGGCCGGCGGCTATTCGATCGAATACTTCGTCGAAGGCGGGCGCTCGCGCACCGGGCGGCTGCTGCAGCCCAAGGGCGGTATGATCGCGATGACGCTGCGCGCCTACCTGCGCCAGCCACGCAAGCCGGTGCTGTTCCAGCCGGTGTACATCGGCTACGAGAAGCTGATGGAGGGCAATAGCTACCTGGACGAACTCACCGGCCGGCCCAAGGAAAAGGAATCCATCTGGGGCCTGCTGTGGTCCATTCCCAAGGTGCTCAAGCAGAACTACGGCCAGGTGGTGGTGAACTTCGGCGAGCCGATCGCGCTCAACGACGTGCTGGCCAGGCACGCTCCGGACTGGGATGGGCAACCGGTACCCGAGGACGAAAAACCCACCTGGCTGGCACCGGCGGTGGATACCTTGTCCACCCAGATCCAGACCCGCATCAACTGCGCCGCTGACGTCAATCCGATCAACCTGCTGGCGCTGGCGCTGCTATCCACGCCCAAGCACGCGATGGGCGAGGCCGACCTGATCGCGCAGATCGAGCTCTGCAAGAAGCTGCTGGCGGAAATGCCGTATTCGGACCGCGTCACCGTCACCCCGCACACCCCGGCGCGCATCATCACCCATGCCGAAGAGATCAATGTATTGACGCGAGTGTCGCATCCGTTGGGCGATGTGCTCAGCGTCAGCGGCGATACTGCGGTGTTGCTGAGCTACTTCCGCAACAACGTGCTGCACCTGTTCACCGCGTCCTCGTGGGTGGCGTGCTGCTTCCAGAACAACCGCCGCATGAGCCGCGCCGGGCTGATCCGCCTGGGCCGCACGGTGTACCCGTTCCTGCAGGCCGAGCTGTTCCTGCCGTGGAGCGAAGACCGCTTTGCCGAGCGCATCGAACAGACCATCGAGATGTTCGTACGCGAGGGCCTGCTGCTCAACGTCACCGACGACGATGGCGGCATCCTGGCGCGCAACACCGGACAGACCGATGAAGTGTTCCGGCTGCGCGCCATCGGTCATTCGCTGCAGCAGGCGTTCGAGCGTTATTACATCGCCATTTCGGTGCTGGTGAAGAACGGTCCCGGCGTCCTCGGTGCCGGCGAACTGGAGAGCCTGTGCCAGCAGGCCGCGCAGCGTCTGAGCCTGTTGTACGCCCCGGCCGCCCCGGAGTTCTTCGACAAGACCCTGTTCCGCAGCTTCATCCAGAAACTGCGCGAGCTGCGCCTGGTTTGGCCGGACGAGAACAGCAAGTTGTTGTTCGACGAGCGGCTGGATGCATGGGCCAAGGATGCCAAGTTCATCCTCGGCCGCGAGCTGCGCCACACCATCGAACGGGTCAGCCCGGCGGCGGTGAAGCCGGACGTGGTGTTGCCGCCGGAGTGAGGTGGCCGCACTGCAGTGAGGCTTAGGAGCACTGCGGCATCCTTCTCCCATCGGGAAAAGGTGGCGCGTAGCGCCGGATGAAGGGGCGGTTGCAGCCACCATTGCACCCTGCAGCGCAGTGATCTTCATCACGGTGGCGTGCGTTTCGTCCTTCGGGATCTTGCACGGCTTTCACACAATGGTTGCGGTCGTTTCATCAGCCGCTTGCGGTGTTCTCGTTAACATCGCAGCCCCTTTCACTGTGATCGGCGAGGCGCTGCACCACGGGCGCTGCCGACAGGAAACCTTCATGCGCGCAGCTATCCATACCCAATTCGGCGATCCCGCCAAGGTGCTCGAGCTTGGCGAACGCCCGGTACCGCAGCCCGGCAAGGGCCAGGTCCGCATCGCCATGCGGCGCTCGCCGATCCACAACCACGACCTGTGGACCGTGCGCGGCAACTACGGCTACAAGCCGGCGCTGCCCGCGATCGGCGGCAGTGAGGGTTCCGGTGTCGTCGATGCGCTGGGCGAGGGCGTGGACGGCCTGCAGGTTGGCCAGCGCGTGGTCGCGGCCGGGGTGCACGAGAGCTGGGCCGAGTACTTCCTCGCCGCCGCCTCCGGCGTGGTGCCGCTGCCCGATGCGCTGGACGATGACCGCGGCTGCCAGCTGATCGCCATGCCGTTGAGCGCGCTGATGCTGATCGAATTCCTGCGCGTGGGCAAAGGCGACTGGATCGTGCAGAACACCGCCAACGGTGCCGTCGGCAAGACCGTCGCCATGCTGGCCGCCACCCGCGGCATCAACGTCGTCAACCTGGTGCGCCGCGACGCCGGTGTCGAAGAATTGAAGGCGCTGGGCATCGGCAATGCCGTGTCCACCGCCAAGGACGGCTGGCAGGCCCAGGTGCGCGCGCTGGCCGGTGATGCGCCCATCGTCCGCGGCATCGACTCGGTGGCCGGCGCCGCTGCCGGCGAGCTGCTTGGCCTGTTGGCCGAAGGTGGCGAGCTGGTGTCCTTCGGCTCGATGACCGGCGAGTCGCTGCAGATTTCCAGCGGCGATGTGATCTTCAAGCAGGCCACCGTGCGCGGCTTCTGGGGTAGCAAGGTCATGGCCGCCACTCCACCCGAGGACAAGCGCCGCATGATCGGCGAACTGCTCAAGGCGGCTCTGGACGGCAGCCTGGCGCTGCCCGTTGAAGCGGTGTTCGACCTGGAAGACGCCGCCCAGGCCGCTGCAGCAAGCGCCGAGCCGGGCCGTCGCGGCAAGATCTTGCTGCGCGCAGGCTGAGTAGCTGTAGCCATCGCTGACAGCCTGATTCATGCCATCGCGATCACATGCTGCCACTTCGCAGACCCAGCAGTCAGCCCGCTCGCAATACTTGTAGGAGCGCCCCCGGGCGCGAGGGCCTTCCCGTGAAAGCCCCGTCGCGCCCAGGTGCGCTCCTACAGGGAGCAAGGACCATGCATACCGCCCGGTTCTTGCTGCCAGGCACGCGGGATCGCTGCCGACAGTCACGGCGTGCAGCCTGCCAAGCCGGTTCATGCCCCCGCCTGGACGATCGCGATCACATGCTGTGAATTCGCAGACCCAGGCAGGCGGTCCTTGTAGGAGCGCACCTGGGCGCGAGGGCCTTCCCGTGAAAGCCCCATCGCGCCCAGGTGCGCTCCTACAGGGGGCGAGGACCGCGCCGCCCAACCCAGCGCCTGCGCGCTACGGTCTGTCAGGCGCTCCAAGCAAGCCCAAGCGCAAGGCGACCTCACGCCGGCTCGTCGGGCACCAGCTCCATCTCCAGCCGCGTGATGCAGTCCTTGAGATGCAGCTTGCGCTTCTTCAAGCGCTTCATCTGCAGCTCGTCCTCCATGTTCGCAGGCACGCGCTGGATCTCCTCGTCCAACGCGCGGTGTGCACGTCGCAACTCGGCGATCTGCTCGACGATCTCGGCGGGTGAAAGAGTGTCCACGCCCCGAGCATACACAACCCCGGGCGGTGCGCGTCACCCGCGCTTGCCAAGTGGCCGGAGGCTGCGACAATGCTCGCGCGGCGTCGGGGAAACGGCGACGCCTTAGCCATCACTGCCGTGCGGCCCCGGCCGTCGAGAAAGGAGTCCTCCCGATGCGTTTGCGTACTTCCCTGCTGGCCCTGGGCCTGCTGACAGCTTCCGACCTGGCGAGCGCCGCCGACGTGACCAAGTACGACGGCTTCCTGTGCTGCAATCTGCGCACCGACGGCAGCTGGATCAGCGACAGCAATTACGTCGAAGACGGCAAGCACCTGCTCCCGGTCGGTACGCCGGTCAGCGTCACCGGCTTTGGCCGCAACCGCGTCAACCTGAAGATTGCCGGTGAAAAGCAGTCCATCGGCAACGACTACAGCCGCGACCTGGACAACACCGCCTTCGCCGCCCGCTACGTCGTCACCGCCGACCCCAAGCTCAAGCTCGCCACCTTCCCGCCCAAGATCCGCCAGGCCATCAATGAGGGCAAGCTCACCGGCGGCATGACCCGCGAGCAGGTCATCATGGCCGTCGGCTACCCGATCAGCAGCGAGAACCCCAATCTGGACGCCTCGCTGTGGCGTTACTGGCGCGACAGCTTCTCCGAGTACCAGGTGCAGTTCGGCCCCAGTGGCAAGCTGGTCAAGGTGACGGCGAACCCGCAGTTGATGAATTTGGTGTGGGTGCCGTAGTGCTGCTGGATTGTCGGCCAGACAGTCGCCATCCTGGCGTTCTTGGCCGGGCCGGCCGTCACTCACCAAGCGCGCCATGCAGCGAGATTTGACCCTCCATCCCAAGGACGACAACGGCGACACCCTCTGGCACATCGCGCAGCAGGGAGTGGATCTTTCCAGGACCCGCGAAATCGCCTTTTCGGTCGTGTTTCCCACCAAGGAGGCGGCACTGGAGTTCTCGGTGGCCATGCTCCGCTGCGAGCAGAAGGTGTGCTGCCGCTATTACCCGGAAAACACTGCCTTCCCCATGGACGTCACCGTGTATCCGACCATGGTTGCCACCTACAAGGCGATCGTGGCGTTCGAAGAGGAGCTGGCGTTACAGGCAATGCCCTTGGGCGGCTATAACGATGGTTGGGAATTCTCGGAGCAGTAAAATGCATCTATGCCTCCGGAGAAGAAACGCCAGTGCGTTGTCATCCTATCGGGAGATGCGTTCGTGACAAATCCATACGACTCTTCGCCGATCCACGCGTCGCTCTTGTCGCTCAACGACAGTATGGTGACCACGGCATTTGAACTGCCGGGCTACCAGATCGTTCGCAACCTGGGGTTGGTGCGCGGCATCACCGTGAGGTCGCGTTCCATCGTGGGGAATTTCTTTGGCAGCCTGCAAACACTGTTCGGCGGCAACATCACCATATACACCGAACTGTGCGAGCAGGCCCGCTCGGAAACCTATCGCGATATGGTGCAACATGCCAGGCAGCTGGGTGGTAATGCCGTCATCGCAGTGCGCTATGACGCCACCGAGTTGATGGCAGGTCTGACCGAGGTGCTGTGTTATGGAACCGCAGTGGTCGTGGAGCCTGATCGCAGCTGATCCAGCATTGTATCGTCGTACTGACGAAGGACTCTCACGCGCATCTACTCACGCGGTTCTCTGCTGAGGCGAAGCGCTAATGGAATGCAAGATGCTCCTGCTCCGTGGCGCGTAGGCCTAGCTGTCGCCGCTCACCAAGGCGACACCGCCTGCTCCCCATACGGATAAATCGTGGCGATCGTCCCATCGGCGTCATGCTGCAGCGGTGTCATCTTGATGCTGCGTAGGTGAGTCTGGCCCTGCGACAGGCTGGCATCGTGATAGAACAGGTACCACTGGCCATCGACGTTGCAGATGGAGTGGTGCGTGGTCCAGCCGATCACCGGTGCCAGCAGCACGCCTTGATAGGTGAACGGGCCGTAGGGCGTCTCGCTGGTGGCGTAGCAGATCAGGTGGGTGTCGCCGGTGGAATACGACAGGTAATAGCGACCGGCGTGGTGATGCATCCAGGGGCCTTCGAAGAAGCGGCGGGCGTGGTCGTCGGCGCGTAGCGGGCTGCCGTGTTCGTCCAGGATCACCACCTCGCGGGTGGGCTCGGCCAACTGCAGCATGTCCTCACGCAGGCGGCCGACGCGTGGGCCGAGCGCGGGCGCTGTGCCTTCGGGTTCCTGGTGGGTCTGCGCGTAGCCGTTGTCGCGGTAGTGCTGCAGCTGGCCGCCCCAGATGCCGCCGAAATACAGGTAATGCTCGCCATCGGCGTCGCCGAACACGGCCGGGTCGATGGAGTAGCTGCCGGCGATCGGTTGCGGTTGTGCGGTGAACGGGCCTTGCGGGCCGTCGCCTACCGCTACGCCGATCTGGAAGATGCCATCGGCGCGTTTGGCCGGGAAATACAGGTAGGTCTTGCCGTTGCGCTGCGCGGCATCCGGTGCCCACATCTGACGCTGTGCCCAAGGCACGTCGCGTACGTGCAGGACCTGCCCCAGGTCTTCCACAGGCGCGTGCGGATGCGCCATGCGAAAGACGTGGTAGTCCTCCATGCAGAAGTGCGAGCCGTCGTCGCTGAAGGCAACGCCGGCATCGATGTCGTGCGAGGGGTAGATGTACAGCGCGCCGTCGAACACATGTGCGGAAGGGTCGGCTGTATAAATGTGGCTGACCAGCGGTGCGGAAATGGCGGTGCGCGCCAGCGCCTGCAGGGTGGCGGCTTGCAGTTCATCGGACATGCGCGTACCTGTGCATGAGGGGGAGGGAAGTCATTGGCCCACTGTCGGCAGCGCCGCCTGGCGGCGTGCGTCCAGTTCGCGTTCGATACGGGATTCCAGGGGCTTGTCGATCTCGTACAGCGCCAATAGCGCGGTGCTGAGCAGGAACGGCAGGGAGGCATACACACTGATGGCCAGGCGGATGCCATCGTTCACGGCGGCGCTTTGCTGCGCCAACGCGGCGTCGTAGCCGTACCAGGCCAGGATGCCGGCGACCAGCGCGCCACCGATGCTCAGGCCGATCTTCAGGCCACACAACATCGCCGAGAAGATGATCGCAGTGGCGCGGCGGTGGTTCTTCCATTCCGAGTAGTCGGCCACATCGGCGATCATCGCCCACAGCAGCGGAATGGTGATGCCGTAGAAGAAGCCGTGCAGCACGTAGGAGCCGAACACCCAGCCGATGGCGGTGGGCGGGTAGACGTAGAACGCCAGCAGGAACAGCGTGGAGATCAGCAGCGCACCACCGAACACGTTGCGCTTGCCATGGCGGTCGGCCAGGCGCTTGGAACAGCCGATGCCCGCGATCATGGCCATGATGCCACCGGCACTGAACACGCTGAAGGCCGAGGTGGGAGCGTCCTGCGGCCAGTGCAGCGCCGTCATGCCGGCACTGGTGAGCACGCCGTTGATGCCGCCAATGAAGCGATTGAAGCCGGCGTTGTCGAGAAACTGCGCCAGCGCGCTGGCATCCAGGGTGTACTTGAAGTAATAGATGTACATCCCGCCCTTCATGGCGAGATTGATGAAGACCAGGATGGTCAGCGCCAGCATCACCAGCCAGGGCTTGTTGCGGAGCAGATCGGTCAGGTCCTGGCGCACGCTGCTGCGCTGCTCGCTGATGGGCCGCACGCGCTCGCGGGTGGTGAAGAAGGTGATGAGAAAACACAGCGTGCCGACGGCAGCGAACAACGCCATGGTGTTACGGAAGCCCTGCGCCTTGTCGCCATTGCCCAGGATCAGCACCAAGGGCAGCAGCAGCACCTGGATCACGAACTGCGCCAGCGTCACGGCCAGAAAGCGGTAAGCCGACAGGCTGTTGCGCTGCTCCATGCTGCCGGTGAGCACGCCGCTCAGTGCCGAATACGGCAGGTTGTTGGCCACGTACACCAGCATCAACAAGGTGTAGGTGGCGAAGGCGTAAGTGATCTTGCCCTGCTCGCCAAGCGCCGGTGTATTGAAGGCGGCCAGCGACAAGGCACCGAACGGCAGCGCCGTCCACAGGATCCACGGACGGAACTTGCCCCAGCGCGTGCGGGTGCGGTCGGCCAGGATGCCGATGACGGGAGTGAACACGAATGCGCCCAGCAGGCCGACCACGAAGATCAACGTGGCCGCTGCGCTGGCGGGAATGCGGAACACGTCGGTGTAGAAGAACGCCAGGAACGTCACCAGCGTCTGGAAGATCAGGTTGGCGGCCAGGTCGCCCAGGCTGTAGCCGATCTTTTCGCGTAGTGACAGCGGGGAAGACGCAGTGTTCATGAGGTCGGGCGGACTCGAAGAGTGCTGCGGAAAGCGCCGCGGCGCGCGCTTGCCCGCCGGTTGCAGGACATGTCACCAACAACCGGCGGGCACAGCACTCAGAAGGTACCGCGGATGCCGAGCATGACGGTGCGCCCGGGCTGGTACAGGTCGTAGGTGGCGTTGGGCCAGGCGTAGGTGGTGCGCAGCGGCTCGTCGGTGATGTTGGTGACGTTGAGGGTGAGCTGCGGCTTGGAGGGCAACCAGTCCAGCGCGTAGCTGGCCGACAGATCCAGCTGGCCGCGTGCGTCGGCATTGAGGCGCGCGTACGGGATGCCGTTCTGGTTGGCACCGGAGATCACCATGTCGTCGTTCCAGGTGTAGGACAGGCGCACCGAGGCGGCGTTCTTCTCCCAGTACACGGTGCCGTTCCACAGGTTCGGCGCCACGCCCACCGCCACTGCCGGGATGCCTTCGCCTTCGGAGGATTGGGTGACGTGCGTGTAGTTCACGCTGAAGCCCAGGCCGTCGATGAGCTTGTCCAGCGGCTGCACCCAGATCGCTTCGGTGCCGCGGATATTGAGCACGCCGTCGGCATTGACCTGGGTCTGCACGTCCACCGTGGCGGCGTTCGGGCCGCCGCGCTGGTCCAACCCGGCTTGCTGGATCGGCAGCAGACTCTCGTACGGCACGCCCAGGTCGTTGAAGGGAATGCGCCGCACGCCGTTGACGGTGAAGCCGCTGATGCGCTTGTTGAACAGGGTCAGGCCGACATAGCCTTCGCCACCGGTGTACCACTCGCCGCCGAAGTCCACGTTCGTGGACAGGTACGGTGCCAGGTTCGGATTGCCCTGCGTGGCGGTCTGCGCAGACGGGTCGCTGAAGTTGGTGTTGGGCAACATCGCGCTCGGGTCCGGGCGGGTGAGCGTGCGCGAACTGGACAGGCGCAGCACCACGTTGTCGGCCACGTCCCAGGCGGCATTGAACGAAGGCAGGGTTTCCTTGTAGTCCGAATCGAGCACCTGCACGCGGCGAATGCCGTTGATGGTGACCGGGCCGGTGATGGTCTGGTCGGTGGTCACGTAACGCACACCGGCATTGAAGCGCAGCGTGCGGTTCCACACTTCGGTTTCGGCATTGGTTTCGATGTAGAAACCCAGGTTCTTCTCGCGGATGCCGCCGGCCGAGGCACCGGTGTTGGCGGAGTTGGTTTCCGGCGCGGAGTCGCGCAACGGGTAATAATTGGTGTCGCGCAGGAAGCGGTCGAAATCGGCCGTGATGAAGCCATCCGGGCCAGGCCGCAGATACGTCGCCAGTACTGCGCTGGGCACGGCCGAGCCAGGGCCGCCGTTGCACACGTTACCGCCATCGCCACGGCACACCACCCGCTCCCAGGCGATGCTGTTGTCGAAGCCGCGGATGGTGCGTTCGGCCTGGTCGTAGGCCGCGCCGATCTTGATGTTGCGCTTGTCCTCGCCGAACTGCAGGTCGGCACGCGCACCGCGTGTTTGCGTGATGCGCTTTTCGTTCTGGATATTGACCCGGCCACCGGTCCAGCCCCAGCCCAGGTTGGGGTCGTTGAGATCCAGCGGGCTGCTGATCGAGGGGCGGTCGCCGCCTTCGTTGCGATAGTCGACGGTGGTGAACGGCGAGGTCACCAGGATGCTGGGCGATTCGCGATCCAGCCAGCTGCGCGTGGCATTGGCCTGCACGTTGAGCTTGATGTCCTGCTCGGCGCCGAACAGCAGCTCGGCACCGGGATTGACGCTCCAGAACTTGACCTCTTCGCGGTACGGGCGTGCCTCCAGAAAGTACTGCGCATTGGCGAAGGTGGCACTGGTGACCACGTTGTTCTGGTCCAGCTGCATGCCCAGCGGAATCATGTTGCCGTTGCGGCCGATCAGATTCATGCTGATCCGCTCGGTGGTGCGCTTGGCTTCGGAATATAGCGTGTCCAAGTAGAAATGCAGGCTGTCGGAGGGGCGCCATTCCAGCGACATCACCGAGGCATCGCGGTTGCGATCACCGCTCATGTACACGTCGCGGCCCAGCCGCGGGATCAGTGCATCGCTGATCTGGGCGATGCTCAGGCCCGGGTTGCGTGCCAGCAGCCAGGCCGCATCGATGGTCTCACCGGTGGTCAGGCCGCTGCCGGCAGTGGCCGGCACGCGGTCGGGAATGCGCCAGTTACCGCCGCCGTTGACGTTGCAGGCCGCCGGCTGATTGGTGGCCGGCGTGCCTGCGGGCGGGGTGAGTCCGCATTGGGTATAGGTCAGGCCCGGGTTGGTCCAGCCCACGCTCTCGAAGCCGCGCACGCCCAGCTTGCTGCGCACCGAGGCCACCCCGAACAACGCGCCAAAGGTGCCTTCCTCATTGGTCCAGCTACCCATGAAGGCGCCGCGCGGGGTGGTCTTCTCGCTGGTGCTGTTCCAGTCGGCCTGCGCCTGATAGGTGAAATGCACGCCGGGGCGATCGAACGGGCGCGCGCTGCGCATGTCCACCACACCGGAGACGCCGCCTTCGAGCATGCTGGCGGTAGGAGTCTTGCTGACGGTGAGCTGGGTGAAGAACTCGGTGGGGAACAGGTTCAGATCGACTTCGCGGTTTTGGTTCTGCGCGTTCAGGCCGATCGAGGCGGTGGCGATGCTGGAGCCGTTGAGCGTGGTCTTGGTGAAGCTGGTGCCCAGGCCGCGGATGGCGATGTTGAGGCCTTCGCCATTGACGTCGCGCGCCAGCTGCACGCCGGGAATGCGGTTGAGCGACTCGGCGATGTTCATGTCCGGAAACTTGCCGATGTCTTCGGCGAATACGGTGTCGGCGAAACCGACCGAATCGCGCTTGGCATCGGTGGAGAACTGGATGCTGCGGCGGTAGCCGGAAACGGTGACGGTATCGAGCTGGGTCACCGCGTCGCTGTTGCCGGCCGGGTCCGGCGGCGGTGGCGCAGTGGCGGCATCGGTGGACTGGGCCCAGGCGACGCTGCTGGCCATGCCCAGCAAGATGGATCCCAACGCGCAGGACAACGCGGTTTGTGCGTAGCTGTTCTTCACCGTAATCCCTTCCCTAACAGGTGAGCAGATGTCCCACGCATCGCCCCGGCGCAGGGAGTGCCGCTGCCGGGAATCGGCGCGGCGATGGTGCGGTGGGGAAGAACGGGCGATCAGTGGCGTTGGATGTTAGCGCTACCAAATCTGCAACATCACGCTGCAGGGCAGCATAGGCGGGCCGGCCAGGCAATCCGCTGCGCGGGCGCGTTATCGCTGTCCGGTTTGCGCACGCAGGTGGCATGCGCCGTGTTGCAGTGCGCGATGGATTTCGCCGGTCGGCATGGTAATGGTAGCGCTATCACCCGTGGCGCAAGGCCACCCTCGTGCAGGTGCAGTGGTCGATGAAACCCAGCGAAGAACGCGGCAGCCACATGCCTGACCGGCACCGCAGCGGTGCGCGCACCGTCCTTGCCGCCATGCCGGTCCAGCAGCGGCGCGGTACATGCCCGCCACGCAGGCCATACGCATGAGCGAGCCTGCCAAGGACGCGCCTGTCGTTGCGCCAGCGGGGCTGGGCCGCGTGCGCTGGCGGGTGTGCGCACTGTTGCTGGCGGCTACCACCATCAACTACATCGACCGCCAGGTGCTGGGCGTACTGGCGCCCTTCCTGCAGACCGAGATCGGTTGGAACGAGATCCAGTACGGCTACATCGTCACCGCCTTCCAGGCCGCCTATGCACTGGGGCTGCTGTGCAGCGGCGCGGTGATCGATCGCTTCGGCACCCGCATCGGCTATGCGCTGGCAATCGGGGTATGGAGCCTGGCAGCGATGGGGCACGCGCTGGCAAGCAGCGTGGTGGGCTTTGCGATTGCGCGGTTCTTCCTGGGGCTGGGCGAGTCGGGAAACTTCCCCGCCGCGCTCAAGACCGTGGCCGAATGGTTCCCGCGCCGCGAGCGCGCGCTGGCCACCGGCATCTTCAATTCCGGCTCCAATATCGGGGCCATCGTGGCGCCGCTGCTGGTGCCGGTGATCGCCACCGCCTGGGGTTGGCAGGCGGCCTTCCTGTTCACCGGCGTGCTCAGCGCCACCTGGTTGCTGGTGTGGTGGGTCAGTTATCACCCGCCCGAGCAACAGCCCGGCTTGTCGGCGGCGGAGCTGGCGCATATCCGCAGCGACGCGCACGAGCCGATGCAACGGCGGCTGTCGTGGTTGCAGGTGCTGCGGCATCGCCAGGCCTGGGCCTTTGTCCTGGGCAAGTTCATCACCGACCCGATCTGGTGGTTCTTCCTATTCTGGCTGCCGAAGTTCCTGCATGCCGAATACGGTTTGAGCCTGCTGCAACTGGGTGCACCATTGATCGTGATCTTCGTGCTGGCCGACGTGGGCAGCATTGCCGGTGGCTGGATCGCCGGGCGGTTCATCGCGCGCGGCTGGAGCGTCAATCGCGCGCGCAAGACCGCCATGCTGATCTGCGCCGTCTCGGTAGTGCCGATCGTGTTCGCCGCGCGCGCAGACAATCTGTGGTTGGCGGTGGCGTTGATCGGCTTGGCGACCGCCGCGCACCAGGGCTGGTCGGCCAACTTGTTCACGCTGCCCTCGGACATGTTCCCCCGCCATGCGGTGGCCACGGTGGTGGGCATCGGCGGATTCGCCGGTGCAGTGGGCGGCATGCTCATCGCCACCTTCATCGGATTCTTGCTACAGGCGACCGGCAGTTATGTGCCGGTGTTCCTGATGGCCGGTTCTGCCTATCTGCTGGCGCTGGCCGTCGTGCATCATCTGGTGCCGCGGCTGGAACCGGCGCACCTGCCGGCGGCCACGACGGCGCCGCCATCTTCCTGAGGAACGCATCATGCAGTTGCATAGAGTGGGGTTGGGCGTGTTGCTCGCCGCAAGCATCGCATCGGTGGCCCAGGCCGCACCCTTGGCAGCGGGCGCATCCAAATTTCTGGGCAGTGCCTACAGCCCGCAGCAGGCGCCGGGATTTGCGCAGTACTGGAACAAGCTCACGCCGGAGAATGCCGGCAAGTGGGGCACGGTGGAGGCGGTGCGCGACCAGATGGACTGGAGCGGGCTGGACACGGCCTACCGCTTTGCCAAGGCCAACGACATGCCGTTCCAGATGCATGTGATGGTGTGGGGCAACCAGCAGCCGGAATGGATCAAGACCCTGCCACCGGCCGAGCAGCGCCGCGAGATCGAGCAGTGGTTCGCCGCCGTGGCGCAGCGCTACCCGGATATCGATCTGCTGGAGGTGGTCAATGAACCGCTCAACGACCCGCCCAGCAAGAGCGATACCGGCGGCGGCAATTATCTGCAGGCGCTGGGTGGCAATGGCGCCAGCGGATGGGAATGGGTGCTGCAGCAGTTTCGACTGGCGCGGCAGTACTTCCCGCACACCACGCTGATGATGAACGACTACAGCATCACCAACAATGCCAAGGCCACGCAGCGCTATCTGCAGATCGTGCAACTGCTGCAGCGCGAGCATCTGGTGGATGCCATCGGGATTCAGGAGCATGCCTTCGAAACCACGCCCAATGTGGCGATGTCGGTGCACCGCGCCAACCTGGATGCGCTGGCCGCCACCGGCCTGCCGATCTACATCACCGAATTCGATCTGGATGGACCCACTGATGCGCAGCAGCTGGCCGATTACCAGCGCGTATTCCCCATTTTCTGGGAGCACCCGGCGGTGCGCGGCATCACCTTGTGGGGCTTTCGTCCCGGCCTGTGGCGCGACAAGGAAGCGGCGTATCTGCTGCGCGGCGATGGTAGCGAGCGCCCGGCCTTGACCTGGTTGCGCGATTACGTGGCCAGCCATCCCGGCACGCCCGCGCCATGACGCGGGCGGCCGACAGCGTGTGTTTCCCGTCTTTCTTGGTGTCCTGATTCCATGTCCACAGCTTCTCCCCTGACCCTGCACGACGACCGCCTGCTGCCCGCCGACCCCGGCACGCGTGCCATCGCACGCCGCCTGTATGCACGGATCGCCGGGTTGCCGATCATCAGCCCGCACGGGCACACCGATCCGGCCTGGTTTGCGACCAATGCGGCGTTCGCCAACGCAACAGAACTGCTGCTGGTGCCCGACCACTACGTGTTCCGCATGCTCTATAGCCAGGGCGTCGATCTGGAGGCACTGGGCATTCCGCGTGCCGACGGCACCCGCGCGGCGGTGGACCCGCGTGCGGCATGGCGGGTGTTTGCCGAACACTTCGCGCTGTTGCGCGGCACGCCGTCGGCGTTGTGGCTCAACCATGTCTTCCACGAAGTGTTCGATCTGCGCATCCGGCTGGATGCGGCCACCGCCGATCACTATTACGACCACATCACCGCTGCATTGCAGACCCCGGCATTTGCGCCGCGCGCGCTGTTCGAACGCTTCCATATCGAGGTGATCGCCACCACCGAATCGCCGCTGGACAGTTTGCAGCACCACGCCGCCATTGCCGCCAGCGGATGGACGGGCCGCGTGCTGACCGCCTACCGTCCGGATCCGGTGGTGGACCCGGAGCACGAACAGTTCGCTGGGGCGCTGCAGCAGTTCGGCGCACTCACCGGCGAGGATGTGCTGACCTGGCCCGGCTATCTGCGTGCGCACCGGCAGCGCCGCGCGTTCTTCGCCGCGCACGGCGCCACCTCCACCGACCACGGCCACCCCAGCGCGGCGACGGCAGATCTGTCGCCGGGCGAGGCGCAACGCTTGTTCGAGACGGTGGTGCGCGGCGCCGCGACGCCGGCGCAGGCCGAACTGTTCCGCGCGCAGATGCTGACCGAAATGGCCGGCATGAGCCTGGACGACGGGTTGGTGATGCAGCTGCATCCGGGCTGCCACCGCAACCACAACCAGCCTTTGTTCCAGCGCTACGGGCGCGACAAGGGGGCCGATATTCCGATGCGTACCGACTATGTGCAGGCCCTCAAGCCGCTGCTGAATCGCTATGGCAACGATGCGCGCTTGCGCCTGATCGTGTTCACCCTGGACGAAACCAGCTACAGCCGCGAGCTGGCGCCGTTGGCCGGGCATTACCCAGCGCTGCTGCTGGGCCCGGCCTGGTGGTTTCACGATGCACCCGAAGGCATGTGGCGCTTTCGCAAGCAGACCCTGGCCAGCGCCGGCTTCTACAACACGGTGGGCTTCAACGACGACACGCGCGCCTTCCTGTCGATTCCCGCGCGGCACGACGTGGCGCGACGCGTGGATAGCGCGTTTTTGGCCACGCTGGTGGCCGAGCATCGGTTGGATGAAGACGAGGCTATGGAGATCGCAGTGGACCTGGCCTACCGGCTGCCCAAGCAGGCGTACAAACTGTGAGGCCGATGGCACGGCTGCGGCAAGCGCTCGCCTCGTGCGGTCTGGGCCCGGCCGGCGGGTGCTGGATGTCGGTGATGGTGATTGTGATTGTGGTGTGTGCGGTGCTGCCCGCACTGGCCGCCGCGCAGCCGGTCAGTGTGGCCCCGCGCGAGCGTGTAGCGCTCACGGCGCAATGGCGCTTCCACCGCGGCGACCCGCCGGGCAACACCGTGGTGCTCGATTACGACGTGCGCCCGGAGGTGATGCGCAGCGAGGACGGCAAGGTGGCCGATGCGCGCCCGGATCAGGCGCAGCTACTGCAGCCACCGGCCAAGGACGTACTCAAGCCGTGGATCCTGCCCACCGGCAATGCGCTGATCGCCGATCCTGCGCAGCGCCATCAGCGCCCGCCAGGCCATCCAGGCAGCGGCGTGGCGTATGTGCAGGCAGATTTTGACGACAGCCGTTGGCAATCGGTGGACCTGCCGCACGACTGGGCCATTGCCGGGCCGTTCCTGGCCGAGGGCCCTTACGGTGGCATGGGCCGGCTGGCGAGCTGGGGCGTGGGCTGGTACCGCAAGACCCTGGACATTCCGGCCAGCGATCGCGGCCGCTCGTTGTTTCTCGATCTCGATGGCGCGATGTCTTATGCCACGGTCTGGCTCAACGGCAAGCTGGTCGGCGGCTGGCCTTACGGCTACAGCTCCTGGCGCGTTGACCTGACTCCGTATGCCATTCCTGGCGGGCGCAACCAGCTGGCGATCCGCCTGGACAATCCGCCCGACTCGGCGCGCTGGTATCCCGGCGGCGGGTTGTATCGCCAGGTATGGTTGACCAAGACCGCGCCGCTGCATGTCGCGCACTGGGGCACGCAGCTGACCACCCCGCAGGTCTCGGCGGCATCGGCGCAGGTGCAACTGGCCGTCACCCTGGACAACGCCGCGCGCACTGCCACGCAGGCACAGGTGGACACCGCGATCTACCACCTCGATGCCGACAGCGGTACGCCCAGTGGCGCGGCCGTGGCGCACATCGCGCCGGCGCAGGTTGCGGTGCCTGCCGGCGGCAGTGCCCGCGTGCAGGGCACCGTGCAGATCGAGAACCCGCAACTGTGGGGACCACCGCCCACCCAGCAGCCGCATCGCTATGTGGCGGTGACCGAGGTGCGCCAGAACGGGCAGCTGGTGGACCGCTACGACACCCCGTTCGGCATCCGCAGCATCGTGTTCGATGCCGACAACGGCCTGCTGGTCAACGGCGAGCGCGTGCCCATCCGTGGTGTGAACAACCACCACGACCTGGGCGCGTTGGGCGCTGCGTTCAATGTGCGTGCCGCCGAGCGCCAGCTGCAGTTGCTGCAGCAGATGGGCACCAACGCGATCCGCATGAGCCATAACCCGCCTGCGCCAGAGCTGCTGGAACTCACCGACCGCATGGGCCTGCTGGTGGTGGACGAAGTCTTCGACAGCTGGGAAATGAAGAAGACTCCGTTGGATTTCCACCTGGTATTTGGGCAATGGCACGAGCCGGACCTGCGCGCGATGCTGCGCCGCGACCGCAATCATCCGTCGGTGATGTTGTGGAGCGTGGGCAACGAAGTGGGCGAGCAGTACACCGGCGAGCAGGGCGCGGCCATTGCGCGCAAGCTGCATGCCATCGTGCACGACGAAGATCCCAGCCGCCTGGCCACGGTGGCGATGAACTACGCCTCGCCCGAGATGCCGCTACCGGCCGCGCTGGATGTCATCAGCCTCAACTACCAGGGCGAGGGCATTCGCGATACGCCCGAGTTCGAAGGTACCGAGCGCATACGCAAGCAGCCGCAATACCCGGCATTCCATGCGAAGTTTCCGCACAAGGCCATTTTCAGCAGTGAGACTGCTTCAGCAGTGAGCAGCCGCGGGGTGTATCTGTTCCCGGTGACCCCGGACACCAGCGCACCGGTGCGCGAGGGACGCGGCGGCGATGCGGTGGCGCATCAGGTCAGTGCCTACGAATTGCATGCGGTGGATTTTGGTTCCAGTGCGGACAAGGTGTTCGCCGCGCTGGACCGGCACCCGTACGTGGCCGGCGAATTCGTCTGGACCGGCTTCGATTACCTGGGCGAACCCACGCCGTACTACAGCTCACGCAGTGCGTACACCGGCATCTTCGATCTGGCGGGTTTTCCGAAAGACCGCTACTGGCTGTATCAAGCGCGGTGGCGCCAGGACCTGCCGATGGCGCACTTACTGCCTCACTGGAGCTGGCCGGGACGCGAGGGGCAGGTCACCCCGGTGCATGTGTTCACCTCCGGCGATGAGGCCGAGCTGTTCGTCAACGGCGTCTCGCAGGGGCGCAAGCGCAAGGGGCCGCTGCAGTACCGGCTGCGCTGGGACGATGTGGTGTATCAGCCCGGTGAATTACGCGTGCAGGCGTACAAGAACGGCAGGCCCTGGGCGAGCGACCGTGTGCAGACCGCCGGCCATGCCGCACGCCTGCAGGCAACGCCCGACCGCCGCCGCATCCGTGGCGATGGCAAGGACCTGAGCTTTGTCACCGTGCGCCTGCTCGATCGCCAGGGGCGTGCTGCACCGACCGCGGGCGACCGCCTGCGCTTTCGCATCGAGGGACCGGGCGAACTGGTGGCCACCGATAATGGCGACCCCACCAACCTGGAGTCGTTCGCCTCGACACAGCGCAACGCCTTCAACGGCCTGTGCCTGGCCATCGTGCGCGCACGCGCCGGTGCGCGCGGGCCGATCACCTTGCATGTGGAATCGGACACGCTGCAGCCCACCAGCGTGCAGGTGCAGGCGGAATGAGTGAGCTGCCTACCGATGCACACCGGCCGGCCCTGGCCGCACCCCCTGCCAGATGCCTGCCCGTTGCCATGAGAACGCGCATGCCCAACCGACCATTCCTGCTGTGCTGCGGCTTGCTGCTGGCGGCGAGCACGAGCGCTGCACCGGCCCTGGCCGCGCCGGCGTGCGCGCCCGCAGCGGCGACGCTGAAAGGTGCATATTCCAGCGGATTCCTGCTGGGCACGGCAGTCAATGCCGAGATCGTCTCGGGCAAGGACGCTGCCTCGGCGGCGCTGGTGGCCTGCCACTTCAATGCCGTCACGCCGGAGAACGTGATGAAGGCCGAGGTCGTCGCCCCACGGCCGGGTGTGTTCGATTTCGCCGCCGCCGATGCGTTCGTTGCCTATGCGCACCGCCAGCGCCTGTTCGTGGTCGGGCACACGTTGGTCTGGCACAACCAGACCCCGGAGTGGTTCTTCGTGGATGCGCACGGCGCACCCAACACCGCGGCGGCACAGATCGAGCGCATGCGTGCGCATATCGAACGGGTGGCAGGGCGCTATGTCGGCAAGGTACAGGCCTGGGACGTGGTCAACGAGATCATCGACGAAGATGGCAGTTACCGTCCCACCAACTGGGTGCAACGCGTCGGCGATGGCGACACCGTGGTGCGCAATGCCTTCACCTTCGCGCAGCGTTACGCGCCGGACGCCGAGCTGTACTACAACGATTTCAACGCCTGGCGGCCGGCCAAGCGCGATGGCATCGTGCGCATGGTCAGGATGCTGCAGCAGGCCGGCATCCGCATCGACGGCGTCGGCATGCAGGGGCATTGGGGGCTGAACTATCCCAGCGTGCAGGACATCGAAGCGGCCATCGATGCGTATGCCGCGCTCGGCATCAAGGTCATGGTGACCGAACTGGACGTGGACGTGTTGCCGGTTACCAGGGAAGGCCAGGTAATCGGCACCGGCCTGGCGCACAAGCAGTTCCAGCTGCCGGAATTCAAGCGCTTTCTCGACCCATATCGCGATGGCCTGCCGCCGCAGGTGCAGGCACAGTTGACCGAGCGTTATGCGGAACTGTTCGCGCTGTTCTGGCGCAAGCGCGACACGCTGGCGCGCGTCAGCGTCTGGGGTGTCAGCGACGGCATGTCATGGAAGAACGACTACCCGGTGCCCGGCCGCATCAACTATCCCTTGTTGTTCGATCGCGACCATCGGCCCAAGCCGGCACTGGAGGCGGTGTTGGCGGTGCCTGAAGAGTAAAACGGCCAAATGGTTCATTGCCGGCATGATTTACCGGGGATATGACTGTTGGGCGGGCAAGTTTCACTCAGACTCGCACAGCCGAGACGCAGCGCGGGTTTGAATGCGTCTATGAGTCAACTCCCGCTGAATTTCTCCACGCACTACGGCGAGTCGGGTCTAGGCGATCCTGTCACCAAGCGGTAGACAACGCGCAACACGGTCGGTGCCGGGGCTGTTGATTGACAGTGATGCGGATTGCGCCATCATGAGACCCTGGAAATGCAGGCAGATGACGGCGACCAACGTTGCGAGGCGCGTGCAACATGCACTCAGTCACTCACCAAGATTTGCACGGGAAATTGCTGAGCGGGCTACTTCTCGCACTGCTGCTCTGGCTACTGGTTTCTCCACCGCTTGCGCATGCTGTTGACCTTGATCCGTCTGCATCTGCGGCGACTGCGGACACGATCGAAGCCGCCGCAGTGCGGAGGTCGAATGAATCCGATCTTGCGCTCTCTGAGCGGGTCAAGCAACGCTACGAGAAGATGCGGAGTGCATTGATGGCCAATCGGTCATGGTCGGGTCTCGATGCTCGCCAGGCCCGTCAAATGTTCGAGGTCGCGAATGCGGCCTCGTTCTATACCGGCGATTCCAGGATCACCGAAGACCAGGTCAAGGCCTTGGCTGCCCTGGAGCGCCTTCATGCATCAACGCCTCACGATGTCGTGCAGACCTATCGTGCGCTGTTGGCAGCGCGAGACTTTGCTGCCGCAACGGCATTCTTTGCGCATCACGCTGACGGGCTGGCTCATCCACCACCGGAGGTGGTGGAGCCCATCGCCGTTGCCGCAGGGTTGCCAAGCGAGTTGCGTATCGCAATGCATGGCAGGCGGCTCTTGCATGTCGCCACGCACCTCGATGCCGCTCGCCTCATCATCGTCGTTGCAGATCCGCTGTGTCCCTACACGCAACGCGCCATGGCTGCCATCGGCCAGGATCCGGCATTGAACGCAGTGATGCGATCTCATTCGAAATGGATCGCGCCGCCGAGCAGGCAAGACGATTTTTCGGTGTTTGCCGCTTGGAACGCGAGATACCCGCAGCAGCAGATGTCGCTGGCGTACCGCAGGAGTGATTGGCCGATGCTGACACAGTGGGCAACGCCGATGTTCTACTTCATGGATGCGGGCCGTGTGATCGACACGGTCGCTGGATGGCCAGCACAAGGCCACAGGGCTGAACTATTGGCTGCAGCCAAGCGGACTGGCCTGGAGCTATCTGAAGATCAGGTGGAGACAGCTCCGGATGGAAAGCGCTGAGGGACTGTCGTGTTACTGGCTTCAACGACCTCATCCTGGGCAGCGCAGCCTTGTATCGATCCCACACGAGGTGAGTGACACGTTGCACCAGCGCGCAATCACTGCAGCGCCCTGCAGTGGCTGACACGCTGCACAGACTTGATGGCATCATGAGGCTGGACCTGAAGCCGGATGACCGATGCGCGTGTCGCCCTACCTGTTGTTGGCTGTTCCTCTGCTGGCCATTGTCGCTGCCTGCACCAGGAAGGAAGCCCCGCCGCCGCGATTCACCGCCATCGGGCATCTGGAAACCTTCGACCAGCGCTTCGGCAAGGTAGTCGCGGCCGATGCACGCATCGAGAAGCTCACTGAGGGCTTCACCTGGTCAGAAGGGCCGGCATGGGTGCGCAGCGGGGGCTACCTGTTGTTCACCGATGTGCCGGAAAACAAGCTCTATCGCTGGTCCGAGGAGGCTGGCCTGTCGGTGCTGTTGTCGCCATCTGGCTATACCGGCCCGGAACAGGCCACGCTGCGCGAGGCCGGCGCCAATGGCTTGTATGCCGAGCCCGGTGGCACGGTGCTGCTGGCCGATTCGGGCACCCGCATCGTGGCCAGGCTCGACCCGGCCACCCGCAAGAAGACCCCGCTGGCCACCCGCTTCGAGGGCAAGCGCTTCAACAGCCCCAACGATGTGGTGCGTCGCCGCGATGGCGTGGTGTTCTTCACCGACCCGCCGTATGGCTTGAAGGATCTCAATGATTCGCCAGTCAAGCAATTGCACTTCAATGGGGTGTATCGGCTGGATCCCGACGGCAGCGTGCACCTGCTGGACGACAGCTTGAGCTTCCCCAACGGCATCGCGCTATCGCCCGATGAGCGCACCTTGTACGTGTCCAATTCCGATCCGAAGCGTCCGATCTGGATGGCCTACGCGCTCGATGCGCACGGCGCCGTCACCGGCAAGCGCGTGTTCGCCGACGCCTCGGATCTGGTCGCCAAGGATGCCCCCGGCCTGCCCGACGGCATGGCGGTGTCATCGGACGGCCATCTGTTCGCCACCGGCCCTGGCGGCGTCATCGTGTTCAACCCGGCCGGCCAGCGGTTGGGCCGCATCGAAACCGGCGAGGCGATCTCCAACTGCGCGTTCGGCAATGACGGCCATACGCTGTACATGACCTCGCATGCGATGCTGGCGCGGGTGCGGGTGAAGGCGCTGGGCATCGAATTTGCGCAGTAGTCCGGTGCACGCCGGATCGCTCGACGCCGCGCCCAGCATTGGCTGCGCGCTGCTCAGTGCGAATCGTCGCCCACTGCCGCGCCGCTGCCGCCGACCAGGAAGTCCAGGTCGGCACCCAGATGTGCCTGCTGCACGTGCTGGACATACAGCCGGGTCCAGCCACGCGCCGGTGGCTGCAGTGGCACCCACCCCTGGCGGCGGCGCTCCAGCTCCTGATCGGAGACGTCCAGGTGCAGGCGCCGGTTGGGGACATCCAGTTCGATGAAATCGCCCGTGCGCACCAGCGCCAGGGTGCCACCGGCGGCGGCCTCGGGGGAGGTGTGCAGCACCACCGTGCCGTAGGCGGTGCCGCTCATGCGTGCGTCGGAAATCCGGACGATGTCGGTGATGCCACGGCGCAGCAGCTTGGGCGGCAGCGGCATGTTGCCCACTTCGGCCATGCCGGGGTACCCGCGTGGGCCGCAGTTCTTCAGCACCATCACGCAGGTTTCGTCGATGTCCAGGGTCTCATCGTCGATGCGTGCCTTGAAATCGGTGATGTCCTCGAACACCACGGCGCGGCCGCGATGCTGCAGCAGATGCGGCGAGGCGGCAGACGGTTTGATGACCGCCCCGTCCGGCGCCAGGTTGCCGCGCAGCACGGCGATGCCGGCTTCGGCCTTGAAGGGGGCCTCCAGGGCGTGGATCACCTCGCGGTTCCAGCACGGTGCATCGGCGATGGCCTGCCCCAGCGTGCGACCGCTGGCGGTGAGCGCATCCAGGTGCAGGTCGGCGGCAATTTCGCGCAGCACCGCCGGCAGGCCACCGGCGTAGTAGAAATCTTCCATCAAGTACTGGCCAGATGGCTTCAGGTTGACCAGGCAGGGCAGGCGCGAGCCGAGGGTGTCCCAGTCCTCCAGCGTGAGCTCCACGCCGATGCGGCGAGCCAGTGCCAGCAGGTGGATCACCGCATTGGTCGAGCCGCCGATGGCGGCATTGGCCTTGATCGCGTTTTCGAAGGCGGCGCGGGTGAGGATCCTGGACATGCGCAGATCCTCGCGCACCATCTCCACGATGCGCCGGCCGCTGAGGTGCGCCAGCCGGTAGCGGCGTGCATCCACCGCCGGGATCGCGGCGTTCTCGGGCAGCGACATGCCCAGCGCCTCGACCATGGCCGCCATCGTCGAGGCGGTGCCCATGGTCATGCAGCTGCCCTTGGAGCGCTGCATGCAGGATTCGGCCTCGACAAATTCGGCCTGGGTCATGGTGCCGGCACGCACCATCTCCGACATCTGGATCACGCCGGTGCCCGAGCCCACCGGCTGGCCCCGCCAGTTGCCCGACAGCGACGGCCCGCCGGACAGGCCGATGGTCGGCAGATCGACGCTGGCCGCGCCCATCAGCAGCGACGGCGTGGTTTTGTCGCAGCCCATCAGCAGCACTACGCCGTCCAGCGGATTGGCGCGGATCGATTCTTCCACGTCCATGCTGGCCAGATTGCGATACAGCATCGCGGTGGGGCGGATCTGGGTTTCGCCCAGCGACATGACCGGAAATTCCAGCGGCAGGCCGCCGGCTTCGTAGACACCGCGTTTGACGTGTTCGGCCAGTTCCCGGAAGGAGCTGTTGCAGGGCGTCAGCTCCGACCAGGTGTTGCAGATCCCAATGACCGGGCGGCCGTCGAACAGGTCGTCCGGCAGGCCCAGCCCCTTGAGCCAGCTGCGGTAGTAAGACCCCTGTTTGCCTTGCCGGCCGAACCACTGCTGGCTGCGTCGGGACGGCGTGTCCGGTGAATCCATGAGCGAGGGATCCTTGAGTCGGATGAGCAGGTGCAGCGCATGGCGCAGGCGGGTTCGCGCTCAATCCTACCGGGCACATTGATACTGTAAAAATAACAATATTCAGATCATCGATAGCAACATCGTTATCGATCTGCTGACCGAGGCGGCTGTTCGGCATCTCGGGCTGCGGCCAGGGGCGCGCGGTCAGGCATCTGCGGGCAGGGCGCCTCCGCCATACACCTGGGCTCCCACCTCTTGCAACATGGCCAGGACGGTGCGTGCACCGGGCGACAGCAGCCAGTCGGTCCGGGTGATGATGCCGAACGCGTCCATCCGGCAGGACAAGGCGACCGGCACGATCTGTACCATGCCGTGGTCCACGTAATGCCGGGCGACGTCCACCGGGACGACGGCCAGGTTGTCGCTTTCCTGCAGCATCTTGGTGATGAACATCAGTGCGGTGGTGGCGATCACCTGCTGCGGCGGTTCCAGGCCGGCGCTCTGGAACATCAGCTCGAAGCGGTGGCGCAGCACGCTGCCTTGCGGCGGCACGATCCAGGAAGCGGCGGCCAGTGCCTCCAGGCTGTGCTGCTGGTGCTGCAGGATCGGGTGCTGCGGCCGCACGATGGCGCAGATCTCTTCACGGGCCAGCGCCTGGTAATGCAGGTTGCGCTTGTCATGGCGGGCGAACAGGCGGCCGACCATGAAATCGAGCTTGTTCTGGGCCAGCCGCTCCAGCAGCACGTCGCTGCTTTCCACCAGCAGCGAGACGCGCAATGCCGGGTGCTGCCGGGTGACACGCGCCAGTGTCGGCGGCAGCAGCGTCATGGCCGCCCCGGCGATGGCGCCGATGCCCACGGTGCCGCTGTGGCCCGCCTTGAGTGCCTGGATCTCGGTCCCGGCCTCGCCGAGGCTGGCAAGGGCGATGCGGGCATGGCGGATCATGCTTTCCCCGTACCAGGTAGCGCGCATGCCGCGTGGCAGGCGGTCGAACAGCTGCACCTCCATCATGTCTTCCAGATCCTTCAGCAGCTTGGAGGCCGCCGGCTGGGACATGTTCAACACCTCGGCCGCGCGATGGATGTTGCCTTCTTCATCGATGGCGATCAGCAACATCAGCTGCCGGGTCTTGAGGCGCGCGCGCAGGAACCAGGGAGCGGAGGTCATTGGTAGGTCAATGCCAATTTGGGTATGGGTTTTTCCCAAATCTATATTTGTTGTGTATGCGTGGCAATCGCACACTGCTGCTCGCCGCCGATCACGCGTGCCCGACTGGCGCGCGTGGGGCACGGCGATCCGCTCCTCTGGCGAGAAGGTGGCAGGCAATGCGATTGATCCAGTTTCTCGATGCTGCAGGCGTCCCGTGCGTGGGCGAGGTCACGGCCGACGGACAGACGGTCCGCCGGATCGACGGCGTCGATTCCACTTACGCGCTTGCCAGCGCGGCCATCAGCGCCGGCCGCTCACTGGAGGCGCAGGTTGCGCTGCAGGGGGGCGACAGCGTGCAGCCGTATGCGCCATTGCTGGCTGCGCTGCGGGTGTTGTCGCCGCTGCAACACCCCGACCCTGCACATTGCATGGTGTCCGGCACCGGGCTGACCCATCTGGGCAGTGCGGCCGCCCGCGACGCCATGCATCAAACCCTGCAGGCGCAGCACGCTGCCGGCGCGCTCACCGATTCGATGAAGATGTTCCAGTGGGGGCTGGAGGGTGGCATTCCCACCGATGGCACACCGGGCGTGCAGCCGGAATGGTTCTTCAAGGGCGATGGTGCCGTGCTGGTGGCGCCGGGCGCGCCCCTGCCGTCTCCGGATTTTGCGCTGGACGGCGGCGAAGAACCGGAGTTGGTGGGCTTGTACCTGATCGGTGCCGATGGCACGCCGCATCGCCTGGGGTTTGCGATCGGCAATGAGTTTTCCGACCATGTCACCGAACGCCAGAATTACCTGTATCTGGCGCATTCCAAACTGCGCGCCTGTGCGGTGGGACCGGAGTTGCGCAGCGGTGCGCTGCCGGCCGATCTGCGCGGCGTCAGCCGCATCCGCCGCGGCGAGCAGCTGGTCTGGGAAAAACCCTTCGTGACCGGCGAGGCCAACATGTGCCACTCGCTGGCCAATCTGGAATACCACCACTTCAAGTACGCAGCGCATCGTCGGCCGGGCGATGTGCACCTGCACTTCTTCGGCACGGCCACGCTCAGTTTTGCCGATCAGTTCCAGGTGCAGCCGGGCGACTGCTTCGAGATCGATCTGCCTGCATTGGGCCATCCGTTGGTGAATCCGCTGGTGCGCAGCGATTCCGGGTTCGCCCTTGGCGGCGTGCATGCGCTTTGAGGTGGCCGTGGGCGGGAAACGCCTGGCAGGACCGCTGCTGCGCAGGCGTGCGTTGCGCAACGGAGACCTGCGTGGTTGCGCGTGAGGCGATGCGTGCGCATGGACGTGCCGCATTGCACCCGATCCACTGCCGGCGGCGAGCATCGCCGGCCCGATGCCGCAGCCACGCGGTGGGCAGGCAGGGTCGATCGGCAACGCGGGTGTGTTGGTGCAGCGCGGTTCCATTCCCTGGGAGGCAGACAGCATGAACAAGCAGTGGCGCGTCGTGGTATTGGCGATGCTGGTGGTCCTGGCAGCCGGCTGCTCGCGCGGTAGTGGCGGTCAGAGCGGGCAGATCACCGTGGGCTTCAGCCAGATCGGCGCCGAGAGCGAGTGGCGGACCGCCAATACCGCCTCGATCAAGGCCGCGCTGGTGGCGCCCACCTTCCGCCTGAAGTTCTCCGATGCGCAACAGAAGCAGGAAAACCAGATCAAGGCCTTGCGCTCGTTCATCGCCCAACGGGTGGATGTGATCGCGTTCTCGCCGGTGGTCGAATCCGGCTGGGCAACGGTGCTGCAGGAAGCCAAGGCGGCCAAGATCCCGGTGGTGCTCACCGACCGCGCGGTCAAGGTCTCCGACCCATCGCTGTACGCCACGCTGATCGGCTCGGATTTTGTCGAAGAAGGTCGCAAGGCGGCGCGCTGGTTGGTGCAGGACAGCACCGGCAAGCCCGGTCCGATCCGCGTGGCCGAGCTGCAGGGCACGGTCGGTTCGGCGCCGGCCAACGATCGGATGAAGGGCTTTCACGAGGTGCTCGATGCCGACCGGCGCTTCCAGATCGTGCGCTCCCAGAGCGGCGACTTCACCCGCGCCAAGGGCAAGGAAGTCATGGAGTCGTTCCTCAAGGCCGAGGGCAACAAGATCGACGTGCTGTTCGCACACAACGACGACATGGCCATCGGCGCGATCCAGGCGATCGAAGAGGGCGGGCTCAAGCCCGGTCACGACGTGCGCATCGTGTCCATCGACGGCGTGCGTGGGGCATTCGAGGCGATGAAGGCCGGCAAGCTCAATGCAACAGTGGAATGCAATCCGCTGCTGGGTCCGCAACTGGCGCGTCTGATCGTCGACCTGAAGGCCGGCCGGCCGGTGCCGCGCCGCGTGCTGGTGGAGGAGGGCGTGTTCACGCAGGAACACGCCGCCGCCGAATTGCCCAAGCGCCAGTACTGAGCATGCGCAGGCACCGCTGCTTGCCCAGGGTGGCCGTATGAACGCGCCGGTGTTGCAGGCCTCGGGCCTGAGCAAGCGGTACGGGGCGACGGTGGCGCTGGACGGCGTGGACCTGTGCCTGCATGCCGGTGAGATCCACGCCCTGATGGGCCAGAACGGTGCCGGCAAATCCAGCCTGATCGCGCTGTTGACCGGGGTTCAAGCGCCCGATGCCGGCCGCATCGCACTGGACGGCCGGCCGATCGCGCCGGCCACGCCGTTGCAGGCGCAGCACGCCGGCATCAGTACGGTCTATCAGGAAGTGACCCTGTGTCCGAACCTGTCGGTGGCCGAGAATCTCTACGCCGGCCGCTACCCGCGGCGGCGCTGGAGCCGGGCGATCGACTGGGCGCAGGTGCGGGTGGGCGCGCGCGCGCTGATGCGCGAGCTGCAGCTGGAGCTGGACGTGGACCGGCCGCTGGCGCATTACCCGGTGGCGATCCAGCAGATGGTGGCCATTGCACGGGCAATCGGCGTATCGGCGCGGGTGCTGATCCTGGACGAGCCCACCTCCAGCCTGGACGAGGACGAAGTGCGCGCGTTGTTCCGGGTGATGCGGCGGCTGCGCGAGCGTGGCATGGCGATCGTGTTCGTCAGCCATTTCATCGACCAGGTCTATGCGGTGGCCGATCGCATCAGCGTGCTGCGCAACGGCCGCCTGGTCGGCGAGTACCTGCCGGCCGAGTTGCCGGCGCCCGCGCTGGTGGCGGCCATGGTCGGGCGCGAGGTCGCCATGACCCAGGCCCGCAGCGCCAGCGCGACGGATCTGGCGCAGGCGCCGGTCGTGGTCGATGCGCAGGGGCTGGGCCGGCGCGGCAAGCTGGCGCCGACCGACCTGCAGGTGCGTGCGGGCGAAGTGCTGGGGCTGGGCGGCCTGCTCGGTGCCGGCCGTACCGAACTGGCACGCCTGGTCTTCGGCCTGGACCAGGCCGACCAGGGCCAATTGTGGGTGCAGGGACAGGCATGCCGCTTCACCCACCCCGCCGATGCGGTGGCGCGGGGCCTGGCGCTGTGCCCGGAAGAACGCAAGACCGAAGGCATCGTCGCCGAGTTGTCGGTCCGCGACAACATCGTGCTGGCGCTGCAAGCGCGGCTGGGGTGGCGCCGCTTTCTGTCGCGCGAGCGCCAGAACGCCCTGGCCGTGCAGCTGGTCCAGAGGCTGGGCATCAAGACCGCCGACCTGGACACCCCGGTGGGCACCTTGTCCGGGGGCAACCAGCAGAAGGTGGTGCTGGCGCGCTGGCTGGCCACCGAGCCGACCCTGCTGATCCTGGATGAGCCAACCCGCGGCATCGACGTCGCCGCCAAGCAGGAGATCACGGCCGAGGTGGTCCGGCTGGCGCGGCAGGGCATGGCGGTGCTGTTCATCTCCGCCGAAATCGACGAACTGACGCGCCTGTGCGATCGCATCGCGGTATTGCGCGAGCGGCGCAAGGTCGGGGAACTGCCCGGCCAATGCGATGGCCAGCAGGTACTGGCCTTGATTGCGGGCACCTGAGGAAGCGCGCCGGATGACCCAGACACCTTCCCCCGCGCCCATCGACGCCGCCCCGCGCCCGTCCCGCTGGCGCAACCTGCTGGCCCAGCCGGTGCTGTGGCCGGCGCTGACCCTGGCATTGCTGTTGGCCGGCAACGGTGTGTTCAATGCCGGATTCCTGACGCTGGAATGGCGCGACGGCCGCGTCTTCGGCACGTTGGTGGATATCGCCAACCGCGCCGCCCCGCTGGCACTGGTGTCGCTGGGCATGACCCTGGTGATCGCGGTGCGCGGCCTGGACATCTCCGTTGGCGCGGTGCTGGCCATCGCCGCGACGGTGGCCGCCTGGACCATTGCCCACGTCGGTGTCGGCACCGGGCCGTGGCCGCTGCTGGCCGCCATCGGTCTGGCGCTGGTGGTCGCGGCGCTGTGCGGGGCGTGGAACGGCCTGTTGGTGGTCAAGGCCGGCATGCAACCCATCATCGCCACGCTGATCCTGATGGTGGCTGGGCGCGGCATCGCCCAACTGCTCAGCGGCGGCCAGATCCTGACCATCTATTACCCGCCCTACGCGTTCCTCGGCAACGGCTACCTGTTCGGCTTGCCGTTCTCGCTGTTCGTGGTGGCGGCGGTGTTCGTGGCGTTGTCGCTGCTGATGCACCGCAGTGCGCTGGGCCTGTTCGTGCGGGCGATCGGCCACAACCCGCTGGCCGCGCAGGTGGCTGGCGTGCGCGCGGGTACGATCACGCTGGCGCTGTATGTGTTCTGCGGCGTCAGTGCCGGGCTGGCGGGGCTGCTGGTCAGCTCGAACGTGGCCAGTGCCGATGCCAACAACGCCGGCCAGCTGCTTGAGCTGGACGCGATCCTGGCGGTGAGCCTGGGCGGGACCGCGTTGGGCGGTGGCCGTTTCAGTCTTGCCGGCAGCCTGGTCGGTGCGCTGATTATCCAGACGCTGACCACCACCATCTACGCCATCGGGCTGCCGCCGCAAATCAATCTGGTGGTCAAGGCCGTGCTGGTCTTCCTGGTGCTGCTGCTGCAATCGGCGGCATTTCGCGCCCAGGTGGTTGGCTGGATCGGTGCGCGGCCGGCGGAGTCAGGCCGGTGACGGGCGTGCCGGAGACCGTTGGCGCTACCGATGCCGTGCCGCGCCCGCCGCGTCGCCGCGATCCGCGCAGGCTGACCCTGCTGGTCACGATCGCCTTGTTCGTGGCGCTCTCGGCGGGTGGTGGCATCCTCTACGACGGCTTCCTGTCGCCGCAGGTCTTTCTCAATCTGTTGATCGACAATGCGTTCCTGCTGATCGTCGCGGTGGGCATGACCTTTGTGATCCTCAGCGGCGGGATCGACCTGTCGGTGGGCGCGGTGATCGCCTTCACCACGGTGCTCAGCGCCGAGCTGGTGCAGCACCAACACTGGCCACCACCGGCTGCGATTGCGCTGGTGCTGACGCTGGGCGCCGGCTTCGGCGCGGTGATGGGCGCGCTCATCCAGCGCTACCGGCTGCCACCGTTCGTGGTCACCCTGGCGGGCATGTTCCTGGCGCGTGGCGCCGCCACGCTCATCAGCGTTGAATCGATCGATATCGACCACCCGTTCTACACCGCCATGGCCAGTTGGCGCCTGCCGTTGGGCGGGGGGGCCTCGTTGTCGGCCGGCGCGGTGCTGGCGCTGCTGCTGGTGGTTGCCGGCAGTAGCGTGGCGTGGCTGACCCCATTCGGACGCACGGTCTATGCGATCGGCGGCAACCGCCAATCGGCGGTGTTGATGGGCCTGCCGGTGGCGGCCACCGATATCGGGGTGTATGCGCTGAGCGGATTCTGTGCGGCGCTGGCGGGGGTGGTCTATACGGTCTACACGCTCAGCGGCTACAGCTTGCACGCGCTGGGCCTGGAGCTGGATGTGATTGCCGCGGTGGTGATTGGCGGGACGCTGTTGTCGGGCGGCAGCGGGTCGGTCATCGGCAGCCTGTTCGGCGTGCTGATCCTGGGCGTGCTGCAGACCTTGATCGCGTTCGACGGCACGCTCAGCTCGTGGTGGACGCGCATCGCCATCGGCGTGCTGCTGCTGGCGTTCTGCCTGCTGCAACGCTTCTTCGGTAGCACCGTCGCGCGTCGGGTCGATCGCGCGGGGTGATGCGGCAACGGTCGCGGGCTGGCAGTGGCGCGGTGGGCGCCGGCCGATGGGCACAACGACATTCTCGGTGGGAGGTGCACGATGCAGCTGGACATCACCAATAAATCACCGGCTGCGGCCGTCACCGGAACCGGTGTGCCACGACTCGCGCTGCATGAGCGCATCGGCTACGGGCTCGGCGATGCGGGCGGCACGGTCATCACCTGCCTCGTCATGAGTTTTCTCACGTTTTTCTATACCGATGTCGTCGGTCTGGATCCGGCGTCGGTGGGCGTGATGTTCCTGGTGGTGCGGGTGTTCGATGCGCTTGCCGATCCGGCCATGGGCCTGCTGGCCGACCGCACGCACAGCCGCTGGGGGCGCTACCGGCCGTGGCAGTTGTGGATGGCGTTGCCGTTGGGCATCGCCGGGGTACTGGCCTTCACCGTGCCCGCGTTGGATGGCACCGGCCGGCTGGGCTGGGCGTGCCTGACCTACTTGCTGCTGTCGATCTGCTACACGGCGGTCAACGTTCCGTACTGCGCGATGATTAATGCAATGACGGTGTCGCGCGCGGACACCGTCGCCAGCCAATCATGGCGCTTCACCCTGTGCGGGCTGGCAGGCTTGCTGGTCTCGGTGGGCCTGCCATGGCTGGTGACGGTGTTCGGCCGTGGCGATGCGGCGCGTGGCTACCAGGCCGGGGTGGCGGTGATGTGCGCGCTGGCGGTGGCGATGCTGTTGCTCTGCTTCGTCAGCGTGCGTGAGCGCGTGCCGCTGCCCGCTCCCGGGCCGTTTTCCATCCGCCGGCATATTGCGGCGGTGTGGGGCAACGATCAGCTACTGCTGCTGACGCTGATGTCGTTCCTGCTGATTAACGTCATGAACCTGCGTGGTGGTGGCTACCTGTACTTCGTCACCTATGTCCTGGGTGGCGATGCCGGCTACACCTCGCTGTTTCTCGGCCTGGTGGCGCTGGCCGCGATCGCCGGAGCGTTGCTGGTCGCCCCGTTGGCGCGCCGCGCCGAGACGGTGCGTGTGTACTTTCGATTGAACCTGGTCCTGGCCGCGATGGGCGTGGCGATGTGGTTCCTGCCGACCGGCCCGGCCCGGCAATCGCTGTGGCTGGCGACGATCTTCCTCAACGGCACCTTGCTGGGCATGACCTTGCCCTTGCATTTTTCGATCATGGCCTTCGCCGACGACTACGGCGCCTGGAAGACCGGGCAGCGGGCGTCCGGGCTCAATTTTGCGGTCAACCTGCTGGCGATCAAGCTGGCATGGGCGGTCAGTGCCGGGATCATTGCGCTGGTGCTGCACCTGTGCCATTACCGCCCCGGCGTTCCCCAGGAGGCGCTGTCGCGGCAGGGCATCACCGCACTGGAAACCCTGCTGCCCGCCGGCCTGCACCTGCTGGTGGCGATCGCCAGCCGCTTCTGCAGGCTCGATAACGCGCGCATGCAGCAGATCGCCGCCGCATTGGCCGCGCGCGCAGGCGGGCCGCCACTCACAGACCCCCACCCCGCTGGCGATGCCGGCGGCCACCCAAGGAATCACCCATGACGCACAGTAACGACATCGACCTTACACAGGTGGCCTTGACCGCGCCGTTCTGGCGCAACTATCAGGCGCTGGTGCGCGAGGTGGCGCTGCCCTACCAGTGGGAAGCGCTCAACGATCGGGTTGCCGATGCCGAACCCAGCCATGCCATCGCCAACTTCCGCATCGCCGCCGGCCGTGCGCAGGGGCAGTTCCACGGCATGATCTTCCAGGACAGCGATGTGGCCAAGTGGCTGGAGGCGGTGGCCTATGTGCTGTGCCAGCAGCCCGACCCGGCACTGGAAGCCGCAGCCGATGCGGTGATCGAGCTGGTCGCCGCCGCACAGCAGCCCGATGGCTATCTCAATACCTATTTTTCGCTGGTCGCGCCCGCCGAACGCTGGACCAATCTTGCCGAATGCCACGAACTGTATTGCGCCGGCCATTTGTTCGAGGCCGGCGTGGCGTATGTGCGCGCCACCGGCAAGCGCGCGCTGCTGGAGGTCTGCTGCCGCTTCGCCGACCATATCGATGCCACCTTCGGCACCGCACCGGGACAGTTGCAGGGCTATCCCGGGCACCCGGAAATCGAACTGGCGCTGCTGCGCCTGTACGAGGTCACCGACAATGCGCGTTACCTGGCGCTGGCGCGCTACTTTGTCGATCAGCGCGGGACCCAGCCGCATTGGTACGACCAGGAATACGAGCGGCGTGGGCGCACGGCGTACTGGGACAACCACGGCAGCGCCTGGATGGTACGCGACAAGGGTTATAGCCAGGCGCACCTGCCGGTGGTCCAGCAGCAGCACGCCACCGGCCATGCGGTGCGGTTCGTGTACCTGATGACCGCCGTGGCGCACCTGGCGCTGCTGGAAGGCGATGCAGACAAGCGGCAGGCCTGCCTGCGCCTGTGGGAAGACATGGTGCAGCGGCAGCTGTACGTCACCGGCGCCATCGGCGCGCAGAGCTGGGGCGAATCGTTCACCAGCGCCTACGACCTGCCCAACGACACCGCCTACGCCGAGAGCTGCGCCTCGGTCGGGCTGATGCTGTTCGCCAAGCGCATGTTGCAGATGGAAGGCGATGCGCGCTTTGCCGATGTCATGGAACGCGCCTTGTACAACACCGTGCTGGCTGGCATCTCGCTGGACGGCAAGGCGTTCTTCTACGTCAATCCGCTGGAAACGGTGCCGCGTACGATGGCTGCCAGCCATGCCCATGACCATGTCAAACCGGTTCGCCAGCCCTGGTTTGGATGTGCCTGTTGCCCGCCCAACATCGCCCGCCTGCTGGCTTCGCTGGGGCAGTATCTGTACACCCAGCGCGAGGATGCGCTGTCTCTGGACATGTATGCCGGCGGGCAGGTCGAGCTGGTACGCGACGGGGTGCACATCACCTTGTCGCAGCGCACCGACTATCCGTGGGATGGGCGGGTGGAGATCGGGATCGCGGCCGAACGTGCGTTCACCACCACGCTGGCCCTGCGCATCCCGGACTGGTGCCCGGCGCCCACGCTCACGCTGGACGATGTGCCGCTGGCGTTCGAGCTGCGCAAGGGCTATGCGGTGATTACGCGTCAATGGCAACCGGGCCAACGTCTGGTCCTGGAACTACCGATGCCGATACGACGCGTGAGTGGTCATGCGCTGCTGCGGCAGGCTGCCGGCAAGCTGGCCCTGCAACGCGGCCCGCTGGTGTACTGCCTGGAGCAGGTGGACAACGGCAGCGAACTTTATCAAGTGGCCCTGCCGCGCTCGGCAGAGTTCACCCTGGTGCCCGGGGAGGGCGCATTGGCCGGCATGACCTTGATCCAGACCGATGGCCTGCGCCGCGTCGATCAATCCGAGACGGACACCTTGTACCGTTACGACGCTGCCGCACCCGGCTGGCAGACGCAGCGGCTGTGCTTCGTGCCGTATTTTGCCTGGGGAAATCGCGGCGAAGGCGAGATGCGGGTATGGGTGGAAAGCGCGGAGGCGTGAGTCCAGACGCGTGGACTCAGCGCTGCCAGAGGAAGCATCCTCACGGCGATCGCACCCGTCGTGGGATGCTTCCACACCTGGCCGACTCCGGCGCTGCGGCGCTGCGGCGTGTGAGCGCAGCCCATCCGGTGACAGCGATCAGCGTGCCGCACGCTGCCGCTTGCTGTCACCGCGACATCGATCCGAACAGTACTTCACCTCGTCCCACACCTTTTCCCACTTCTTGCGCCAGCAAAATGGCCGCCCGCAGTGAACGCAGACCTTCTCTGGCAGGTGCTGCTTCTTGTGGGTTGCCATGGCAGAAGGGTTCCGGAACTGTGCGGTGTAGTGCCAGCATGTCATAGCGAGGTAACAGGCAGACGGCCCGCCGCCGCATCAGACGCATTTCTTCCAGCGCCGCCCGCGATACCAAGCGTCCGTCTCTCTTCATCATGGATGCTTGGATAGCAGGCGCTGACATTTGTTCCTTAATTTACGGGTCTTCGCGGATCACTGTGGGTGCAATCGAGCATTTTCGGGTAGCGCGGGCAGGAAGCTGGCGATGATCTTGAGCCTCAGGAACTCCTCGTCGCGATAGCCGTAGGCGCTGCGCTGGATGACCCGGATCTTGTTGTTGAGCCCTTCCACCAGGCCGAGGCTGACCTTGTTCTCCGGCCTGCAGTACGCCGCGATGCCGTCCCAGTGCCGCTCGATCATCCCCACGAACGTCTGGTAGGGCGCAAGCCGCTGCCAGCGCAGACTCTGCTTCCAGCGCTCGAAGAACTCCCGTGCACCTCGCTCGGTGCGGTAGCTCCACAGCTGCCCGAAGGACTCTTTCAGCAGGTACGCCGTGTTCAGACGTTTGTTGGCCGCCAGCAACTTGGCGAGCGCCTTCCGACCGTCCAGGGTAAGGTTTTCGCGATTGCTCAGCAGGGTGTAACGCTGGCCCTTGATGTAACTGCGATCCTGGCCTTGAAGGCGCTTGTACTCGTCGCGCCGCACCTGATCGAGCGCGTCGGACAGGTGGCGCATGATGTGGAATTTGTCGAACACGATGCTGGCGTTGGGCGCGTTCTTGCCCACCGAGTTGCGAAACGGCCGCCACATGTCCATCACCGCCACGTCGATGCCAGCACTGCGTTTTGGGCCCAATTCGGCGAAGAACTGGTCGATGTCCGCCTCGGTGCGCCCACTGCCGCCGAACCAGATCGGTCGGCCGCGCTCCAGATCGCTGACCACAACGCGGTAGTCATGGCCCTTGTGGATCGCGATCTCGTCGATGCCGATGGCGCGCGGCGCCGGCGTCCCCGCCCGGCGCACCTGCTCGGCCATGTACAGCTTGGACAGCTCCTTGACCGTGCTGTCGTGCAGGCGCTCCAGCTCAGCCACGGCCTTGTGCGTCATGCTTCGGCACAGATTGCCCACATGTAGGGCGAATCGCTCGGTGTAGCGCGGATTCTTGGCCAGCCAGTCCAGCCGCTCTACGTGCACGCCGCCGCACCCCGGGCAATCGACCCGCCAGCGCTCGAACTCCACGAACAGCATCCAGCCGGCCGCCCGCAAGTCGCGGGCGCGGCACAGGCGCTTGTCGTAGCGGCTGCGACACCGATGGCCACAGTTGGAACACACGGCCGTTTTTTTCGGCGCCGCAAGGTCACGATCCGCGCCTTCGGGGCGCCGAACACGCCCTTGAGCGTGGACTCCGCCGCGAAGCCAGGGAAGGAAAACAACTCACTCAGCCGACGGCCCGTTTTCATGCAGAACACCGCGTCAAGAAGTCAGCACAGGATGTACCACCTTCTGGGACGGTGGAAAGGGCCTGTTTCCAAGGCTCAACGCAGATTCAGGGGCCTCAAGGCACCCACACGAATCCGCGATGAGCCTAATTTACTGACTTATGAGTAAGAGCCTTATTTCTTACTCGGAATAAGGGCCACAACAAGCTTGGTCCCCTTGGGTAGTTCCGCGCGCAGTTGCGCTTCCATGACTCCATCTTTCAAGTCGAACCAAGGGTCCATGTAGCCGCCTGGAACTTTGAGCAGGTAGTGATAGCTCTTATATCTGACCCGGCTGTGGATGCACACGAGGGTGCCGCTGGGCAGCTTCGCTGGAGGGTTCCAATCCGCAACAACCTTCACATTTTTCTTGTAGAGAGCATTGGCGATCTCGTCAATCTCAAAGCCTTCAGGGTGGTCATCTATTTCGCCTGACTTTTCCTTTTCCAGTAGACGCTTTGCCCGCTGATATGGGATGTCCAGGATCGATGCCACGCAGGCAGCTGCACAGCCCCATTCGTCTTCCTGCGATACAAGTTCGTATTTCCGCATGCGTCCTATCCTTGTCTGAGGTTGCTGCATTGTATCGCTATCCATACAGCTGGAAACGGCCGCGCTCAGCTGTCCATGGCGAAGGGTAGGGCGGTAGACTCATGGGCAGAGCAATGAGTTGACACCCGCATGGAGGAGACCGGATACATGGAAACGAAGACGATCAACGAACCTAAGGTCGGTGAGTTCTTCCAGTTGCGTCCCGATGCCCGCCGAGGCGGAAAAGGCCATGGCGTGGTCTTTGAGAACGAGAAGGCATTGCTGTCGCCTCCGCGGCTCATCTTGAAGCCAGACGAGGGTGGGTTTCCTCCGTTGCGCGAGACTCCGCGCTTGGTCTACATCCCCAGCGAAGGGGAGCTTCCGCAGGACCTGGAGGGCGGTTTCAGTGGCTACTGGTTGGTCTCCCAACGGCTCCGCCAAGTGATCGAGTCCGTGGACTCGGATGCCTTCGTTTTCGCTGACGCCGACTATCGCTTGGCCGATGGCTCCAAGGGGCCGATGGTCTTCCTCTGCGATGTCGTTCGCACGTTGGATGCCTTGGACGAGGACGCGTCCGAACTCGACATCAAGATCAGCGATGACTATGAGGACGGAAAGTATTACAGCTTGGCCGGCGGGAGTCGTTTGGCTTTCAAACGTGACGTGCTTGGAGAGGCCCACGTTTTCAGGCTTCCCTTCCATGGAGGGGTTTTTTGCGATCGAGTGTTCAAGGACGCTGTTGAGGCAGCGGGGATTGGTGCTGAAGGCCAGTCGGACGGCCTCTGGTTCTACGACGTAGTGAACCGTTGACGCGAGCCGCAAGCAAACAGGAAGGAGCCTGAGTCATGCCGAACTATCGGACGCTTTTTCAAGATCACCACAACATCGAACAGCAGACGCTCAAGAACAGCGAGTTGCTTGCGAAGCTTCAAGAAACGGGCCGGTTCAACATCCATGCCCCGGAGAATCGCCTGTTCCTGCCGTCCGATCCGCAGTTCGCGGAGGCGTTAGACATTACGCCTCACAGCGGCGGACCTCTTGGGGCTTATCAGGACGGTGTGATTGAGCGCTTGGACGACCTACAGGCGACCCGGGATGGTCGCGCCGCCTTGCGTGGCGACCCCGAAGCATTGGACCGCGTCGCGCAGCGTGTGGAGCAATTGCGCGACACTATCAAGGTCGGCTTGATCAATGGCGACTTGAACACCAATACGCCCGTGGGCCTTACGCCTTCGCAGGCGGGCGTGAAAGTTCAGAACTTTTTCCGTGACACCCCGGGCTACCACCAAACCCACGCTCAGCAAATCGACGCCCTGAAAAGTTTCACGGGAGTGGATCACGGCTGGGGAGGTGTGGCGAACTCCGAGTCCCGCATTGTCACCGCGCTTGATCAGATCCAGGTCAGCAATACGGCTATTGCGCGCGGCGGGAATCCAACGTTGCAACGAAGTGGACTATCGCTCGCTATTGCCAATGCCCATCACGACGGGCGCGTGGTGCTGTCAGAGCAGGGCATCCTCAAGGTTGAGCAAACCCTGGGAGAGGAAGCCGCACAAAACCTCCGTGTGCCGCTCGGGCAGCGCGGTGATGTGGCCATGCAGCTATTGATGGGCGAGGCTTCAGCGCGGGGACTGACGCGTGCGGGCGGACTTTTGACCACCGGCGCGGATGCCGTCATGACCGCGCGCACTGCCTCGGCGTTGATGGAACAGGGCAACACCACGGCTGCGCAGTCGGAGGTTCAGCACGCCATTGCACGCAACGCGGGCGGCTGGGCGGGTGGTGCGTCCACAGCCGCAGCACTCAGTAGCAGCGGAGGCTTTGTGCCCGCTGCCTTGGTGGTCGGCGACGCCGTCCTGATGAGCAAGGCCTTCGACAAAGGCGCTGACTTGTTGGACAACCGCGCCATTTACAACCAGACCGACAAGACTGGGGTGGAGTGGCAGTTCAACGGACGAGATTGGCAGCGCCAGGGCGCTTTCGAGCGCGGGGCCGATGGGCGAGACACTCCCAGTCAGGCTCCGGTGGGAGCCAGCTACGCCAAGTCCCAAGAGTTGGGCGCCATGGCGAACGCCAAGGCCGCTGAGTTCGCGCTGGGCAAAGCACCACCGCCACAGGATCCGTTCAATCTCCCGGCCAAGCCTAGCGATCAGACGGGACTGGATAACCCAAACTGGCAGCGCAATCCGACTACCGAGTCCTGGGAACGCCAGGTCAAGACGGGCGTGGCGGGGGGCAACGACCAGGGTGTTTACGAGCCTCAGGCCGCTACCCCTGCGCAGGCGCAGCGCCTAAACCAGGAATCCCTGGCTCGGATCGAGAACAACATTGCCACTGGCGGCGAGGCCATTGCACAGTCCTATCTAGAGAACCATGCCGCCCAGCGCGGGCAGGACTACGGTGTGGGCACTCCTGCCGCCGTCGAAAGTGCTCGTGCACAGCAGGACCGGGTGCAAGGCCACGATGGTCAGACCTACCAGCGCAATGAGGCTGGGCAATGGGCCGGCAAGGACGGGGTGGCCACCGGCAACCTGGCCGTGGAACTGGAGCTCACCAACCAGATCCGCCAGCCGTCCCTGGAGCGCGCCCAGGAGAACTTGGCGGCCATCCAATCGCGGCCAGCGCCCACGCCCGCGCAAATGGAGCACAACGAGCTCCTGCATCGCTACCGGGCCGCGGGCGTCGACCTCAACGCCCAGGAGAACAACCTTCAGGCGGTGGAACTGGCCACCCAGCGGACCAAGCAGGCCGAAGGCCTCACTGGCCCGACGATGCAGCAGCTGAAGCCGAGCGAGCAGGGGCAATACGGCTACGACAGTCCCATTGCCCACTACCAGACCGGACCCGATGGCGTAGCCCACCAGGTCGCGGTGACCACTTCCGAAGAGCTACGCCATGCCAAGGCCGAGCTGGACCAGCCCGCAATGGCGCACGCGCCGACGCTGGGCGCAGTCTCCGTGTCAGCGTCAGGCCACAGGAAGGAGCAGGAAGCCGAACCGGCGCAGGAGAAGGTGGCGCCGGACCCGGTGGCCGACACGTCCGCGCATCCTGGCAGCCTCACCGACACGCCGCTATCGGAACAGACGGCACCGCGCCGCATGGACCCCTTGGTCGAGCAGTTCTATGCTGCCTTGGAAGCCGGCGACGACCAGGGTGCACGGGCAGCGTCGATGGCGTATGCGACGCCCGAGCGCTGGCAGCAGACACTGGCGTCGGCGCAGGAGCGGATGTTGGCCAAGCAGCAGCAATTGCCTGGCCGGCACAACCCGCTCTTCGCGCAGGCGATGACGCATTTGGAACAGCTCGGGCCGCAGGCGGGCGGGTATCTGGATCGCGTGCAGATGGAACAGGTCGCTGGTGCCGTTGCTTGTCAGGCCAAGCTGCACCAGCTGCCGCGCATTGATGCACTACGCCAGTCCAGGACGGTCGGGCATTGCTGGCTACCTCGACCGACCAGAATCCCTGGTTGATCGACCGCGTGCTGATCGACAAGCTGCAGGCCGCCACGCAACCCCTGGAGCAAAGCCTGCAGCAGCTGACGGCGGAAACGCAGCGGCAGCAGGATCAGGCGCTGGTCCAGGACCAGCAGCGGCAGGTGGCGACGCAGCAACCAGGGTTCTCACGCTGATGCCATCGCTTGGGGCATTGACATGAACGACGAAGCGCAAGACGCGCTTGGACAAATAGCGGTGGCCGCAGGCCGCTTGGAAACGGTGATCGTCAGCTTGCAGCAACAGACGCAAGACGCGCAGGCGCAGATGCAGGCCACCAGGGAGCAGGAGGAGGCCAAGTTCAAGCAGGCGATGGTGGCCTTGTTCCAGGCGCAGCAGCAGCGGATGGAAAGCGCCTTGCTGCCCAGGATTGCTTGGGCCTGGAAGATCATCGCGACGCTGGCGATGTGTTTCGTTCTGCTGTTGATGGGGTTTTTCTTGCTGCTGAATCAGGCCAACGACCAGCTGCACGCCGCACGGGCCCGCGCGGCGGCGGCGGACGTGCGAGCGGACGTGCAGGAAGCGGCCAGGCATGTCGAGATCACCTCCTGCGGCGGCCGGCCGTGCATCAAGCTGGACAAACGCACGCCGACCTGGAAAAGCCAAGGCAGCGAATACATCCTGGTGGATGCCCCATCCAATCACCCGACACGACAGCGGCCGTAGGCCGACGATAGACCGGGTGAACGACGCACTGGGCAAGGACGGAGCCGAGAACGTGCGGGCGGTCCACGTGCCATTTGGCGACAAGGCGCCGTTCATGCATGCGCGGGGAGACGGGAAGGTGGGCCAGCAGCCAGTCGAGCAGAGCTTGATGCAGGCGAAAGCCATCAAGCAAGACCAGGGGCAAACCCAGTAGCGGGGTCAGGGCCGCGGATGGCTATGGACGGTCCCTGATAGCGCTCGCCGATAAAGCTTGCCTAATCCTACTTTGTCACTAAATTCGAAGGTGTATAGGTATCTTTCCAAGTAGTGTCACTGCAATTTCTACGGCGATTGTCCAGCGCAGCGTCGCGATCGAGTCCACTACATGGCGCTGAGCCCGCATCGGTCGCCCCGCGCGGGCGGTAATCTTCGGGTAGGGCAGGTTGCGGGCGTTGTGACGGTTTTTTTTGATGCGCTCCACGCAAGCGCTCAGCAACCAGAAACCCGTAAGCAGCAATGCATAGCGTGGCGTGATGATGAAACCCCCGCCAACCGCGCCCTTCGTAGTGATCCAGGCCAAACTCCTGCTTCAGGTCCTGATAATCGCGTTCAACCCGCCAGCGCGCCTTGACTGTATTCACCAGATCCTTGCGGAGCGTGCTTGCCGGCAAGTTGGAGAGGAAGTAGCGCGTTGGCTTGTCTTCGTTTTTGGGCCATTCGATCAACAACCACTCCTCCTGACGCAAACGATCTCCCTGCGCGGCACGCACGCGCAGGGCCGCAAAGCGTCCGGACAACGGTGCGTTGCTGCCTTCCCGCCATGACACCGTCCGGAAGGCACGCCGAGGCAGGGACTGCGCCAGTGCCTCCACCGACTGTGGCTGGCGATCCGCCGTGCGGCGATGGCGAATCGCAGGACGGCCCTTTCCCTTCCATGGCGCGGGCGGGCAGTCAGCGCATCACGCCAAGCCCATAGGCTGCATCGGCCAACACGGTGCCGCGGACAACACCTGCAGCACGCGCTGCCTGCATCTGCGCCAGCGCTATCTCCGGCTTGTTGGGGAACTCGATCTCTTCCGGAACACCCGCCTTCTCCCGCTGCGCCGCATCGGCCGCCCAGGCTTCAGGCAGATACAGCCCAAAGGCGAGCGGATACGAACCAAAATTTTCCAAGTGCAAGCTTGCACTGGCCTCATCGCTAGACAAGAGACAGGTCCATCTACATGTGGACAATCAGGTTGAATCGCAGGGCAGCCGTTGCAATCACCGCGTTGGTGATTGCCTGCATCGCATCGAACCCGGAACTTGCAGCAGCTGTGCCATTGCTGGATATGGTGGGCATCGAAGTGTTCGCCTACCTGCTGGTGAGCCAGCTGGGCGCATTGCTGCTGCAGGGCCTGGCACCGGCATTTCGAGACGCCTACGTGCGATGGAGCCACAAGCTGATGCGGCCATCGGGGTATGTAATCAACGGCTGCATCGGTGGTTACTTGCGGCAGGTGAGCTGGTACACCCGGCAGCTGGGGGTGGCTGCCATTGTCGGTTGCGCGCGCAGCTGAGCTGCTTCGTGTGTCCAGAAACCGCCGTAGACCGCCACCGCCGCGTTGTTGCCTGGCTCAGGTAGCCGCCAGCGCAGCAAGCACATCGTCCACCTGGCCTGGCGTGGCATCGCCTAACGCGGCATAGGCCTCGGTCAGCGCATCGATGAAGCGCGGGTCCGCAGCCAGCGCGCCGAACACGCCATCCACCGTGACAAAGCGGGCGATATCACCGGCTGCATCGCCGGTGGCTGCACGTCCCAGCGCGCTCAGGGCATCGTTCAAGGGGTCGACCAGGGCCACGCCGTTGCGTGCCTGCCGGCGCACGAACTGCAGCCACGCGGCAACCGGCAAACAGAGGCGGTCGATGGGCCGTCCTGCGGCAAGCGCGTCGTCGATGGTGGCGAGCAGGCGCACCGGAATCTTCTGCGAGCCGTCCCAGGCGATCTGCGCAAGCAGATGGCGGATGGCGGGATTGCGGAAGCGCGCAAGAATCGCGTCGCTGTAGCGCTGCGCATCGAAGTCGTTCACCGGCTGCAGCGTGGGTGCGATGTCTTCACGCATCAGCGTTTCGACGAACGCCGCCAGCGGCGGGTGCGCCATGGCATCGGCAACGCTCTCCAGCTGCAGCAAGCTGCCCAGATACGCCAGCGTGGAATGCGGGGCATTGAGCAGGCGCAGCTTGGCGCGCGCGTAGCCGGCGATGTTGTCGCTGAGCACCACGCCGACGCGCGTCAGGTCGGGGCGGCCGTTGCAGAAATCGTCTTCGATCACCCACTGGCTATAGCGCTCGCGCTGGATCGGCCAGGCGTCGTACAGGCCGGTCTGCGCCTGTACCTGGGGACGCAGTGCCTCGTCGGTGGCCGGGGTGATGCTGTCGACCATCGAGCGCGGAAAGCTCACATGCTGCTCGATCCAGGCCGCCAGCGCGGCATCGTGCTGGCGCGCCAGCAACAGCACCGCGCGGCGCAGCAGGTGGCCGTTATCGCTGAGGTTGTCGCAACTGAGCACGGTGAACGGTGCAAGGCCGGCCTGCATGCGCTTGTAAAGACCGGCGACCAGATAGCCGATGGCACTGCGTGGCGCGGCGGGGCTGGCGATGTCGTGCACGATGTCGGGGTGATGCAGATCGAGTGTATCGCCGGCCAGGCAATAGCCTTTTTCGGTGACGGTGAGGGTGACTAGCCGCACGCCGGGATCGGCCAGGCGCGCGAGGACTGCGGCTTGTTCGTCGTCGGCGCACAACACTTGGCGGATGGCACCGATGATGCGCAGTTGCGGGTGCTCGTCGAGCAGGGCGAGGGTGTAGAGGCCATCTTGCGGGCGCAACGCGTCGCGCACCTGTCGGCTGTGCAGGGAAACGGTGCAGATGGCCCAGCCGGGATCGTCTGCGAGCAGGTCATCGATGTAGACGGCCTGGTGTGCGCGGTGGAAGGCGCCTGCGCCCAGATGGACGATGCCGATGGTGGTGGTTGCTGGGTCGTAGTTGGGTTTTAGGATTGTTTTAGGTAGGTGGGGAAGGGTGGCTAGCGAGAGTTGTGGGATTGGCATGGTCTTGTTTTGAATAGGGGGTGCTGCACGTTCGCTTGGTGGCCGTACCCTCACCCCAACCCCCGCTCCGCGCCCCGGCCCGCGCTTGCGGCGCGGGCGCTCCAAGGCACACGCGCCATGGCGCGTAAGCCGTGCCTTCTCGCCCCGACGGGAGAGGGGCTTTTCACGGCGGCTTCTGAGGGCGCGATTACTTGTGGGTGACGGTAAAGCGTTGCTTGCTGCGGATGTCGCTGCTGGACGCGCCGATCTGCACTTCATAGGCGCCCGGGTCCACGGCGTAGGTCTTGCGCTGCTCGTCGTAGATACGCAGCGCATCGGCGGCCTTCAGCGTGAAGGCGACCTCGCGCTGTTCGCCCGGTTGCAGGGTCATGCGTTGAAACCCACGCAGCTCCTTGCCGGCCCGTTCGCGCTTGGGGTCGAGCGGATGCAGGTACAGCTGCACCACTTCGTCGCCGGCGCGCTTGCCGGTGTTGCGCACCTTCAGCGTCGCGCGCAAGGTGCCATCGGCGCTGAGGGTGGTGCGGTCCAGGCGCAGGTCCGAGTAGGCGAATTGCGTGTACGACAATCCGTGGCCGAACGGGTACAGCGCGGTGCCGGTGAAGTAGCGATAGGTGCGCCCGCGCATGGCGTAGTCATCGAAGGCGGGCAGGCGCTCGGCTTCTTTGTAGAAGGTGATCGGCAGGCGACCACCCGGGCTGGCCTGGCCGAACAGCACATCACCCACCGCGCTGCCGCCGCGCTGGCCGGGATACCACGCCAGCAAGATCGCCGGCACATGCTGCTGCGCCCAATCCACCGCCAGTGCAGAGCCGCTGGTCAACACCGCCACCACCGGCGTGCCAGTGGCCTGCAGCGCCTGCAGCAGCTCGCGCTGCGGTTTGGGCAAGCGGGTGTCGGTGCGGTCGCCGCCGGCAAAGCCGGGATAGTTGACGTCCATCTCTTCGCCTTCGACATCGCCGGTGAGGCCGCCGACGAACACCACCACCTCCGCATTGCGTGCGGCATCCACCGCTTCCTGCAGCGGTGGCTTGGCGCCAGGCATGCGCCAGGCCAGGCGCACACCGGCATCGCGGGTGGCTTCGTAGTACTCCACGCGCAGGTCGTAGGCCTTGCCGGCTTCCAGGCGCACGCTGGCATTGCCGCCACGCATGCGCGGCGCATCGCTCCACTGGTCGATCAGCAACTTGCCGTCCAGAAACAGACGCACGCCGTCATCGGCAGCGATCTGCAGGTCGTAATCGCCGCTGACCGGCGGCAACAACTGGCCATGCCAACGCACGCTGAAATCGTCCTGATCCAACGCCTGCCCTGGCTGCAGCTCGCCACGGCCCAGCGCATCGTCGGTCGGCGCATTGCGGTCCCAGCGGAAGGCGATGCGCGGGTCGATACGGGTCAGCACCGGTTGCCCGGCCAGCCTGCGTCCCTTGAAGTACTCACCGGTCAATCCGTTCTGTTTCGCATCGGCGGCCGGGCGCAGGTAGCGCGCATCGATCGGTGCGGCGGCGTTGGGGTCTTCGCGTCCTTCCATCAGATCGCTGCCGCGTGCGTACACCACTTCCGCCTGTGGCGCCGCATCGCGGATGCCTTGCAGGATGGTGACCGGCGCGGCGGGCGTGCCGTAATAGTTGCCCAGCAACGACATCGGATCGTCGGCGGTGGGGCCGACCACGGCGATGCGTTTGAGCGTGGGTTTGAGCGGCAGCAGGCCGTCGTTCTTCAGCAACACCAGCGATTCGCGTGCGGTGCGCCGGGCCAGTGCATCGTGCTGCGGCGATTGATTCACCGAAGCGGGAATCTGCGCCCACGGCACCTTGGCCGGCGGGTCGAACATGCCTAAGCGCATGCGCGTGGTCATCAGCCGCTTGAGCGAGGTATCGAGGGTGGCTTCGTCGATCAAGCCGGCGCGCACCGCCTTGGGCAATGCTGCATAGGTGTCGCCGCAATCCAGGTCGGTGCCGTGCTTGACGCCCAGCGCGGCGGCGGCTTCGGGCGTGGGCACGATCTTGTGGTTCTGCCAGATATCGCGGATCGCCGCGCAGTCGCTGACGATATAGCCATCAAAGCCCCAGTCGCGGCGCAGGATGCCTTCCAGCCGCGTGCTGGCCGAGGCAGACTCGCCGTTGACGCGGTTGTAGGCGCCCATCACTGCGGCCACATGGCCTTCCTGCACCAAGGCCTGGAACGCCGGCAGATACGTCTCATGCAGATCGCGCTCGCTGGGATGCACGTCGAAGTGGTGGCGGTCCGCTTCCGGGCCGCTATGGACGGCGAAGTGTTTGGCGGTGGCATCGAGCTTGCGATACGGGCCCTGCTGCGTCTGCAGGCCCTGGACGAAGGTCACGCCCATGCGTGCGGTCAGGAACGGATCTTCGCCATAGGTTTCCTGCCCACGGCCCCAGCGCGGGTCGCGGAAGATATTGATGTTGGGCGACCAGAACGTGAGGCCCTGATAGCGTTTGTGTTCGCCGCGTGCCAGGAACGCGTGGTGCTTGGCACGCGCTTCGTCGCTGATGGCGGTGGCCACTTCGGCCATCAGCGGGGTGTCGAAGGTGGCTGCCAGCCCGATCGCCTGTGGAAACACCGTGGCACCACCGGCGCGCGCCACGCCGTGCAGCGCCTCGTTCCACCAGTCGTAGGCGGGCACCCGCAAGCGCGGGATCGCCGGTGCGGCGTTCTGCATCTGCGCGGCTTTTTCCTCCAGCGTCATGCGCGACACCAGATCGGCGGCGCGTGTCTCGAACGGCAGTTGGGTGTCGAGATACGGCGGCGGCGGCGGTGCAACCGCCTGCGTGTTGCCGGCGGCCAGGGCAATCGCCAGCAGCAGGCCGGCGGCCAGGGCGCGGCGCGGGGCGGCGGTGAGACGGGCAGGGTGCGACTGCATGGTCAGTCCTCCTTGGTGCGGTCTGATTGCAACCGGGCGAAGGGCCCGATCATGCTGCCGACGAAGCCGCCGGCCTGTGCGGTGCTGAGGAAGCCGGCATCGTCGTTGCGGTGTAGCGATTGCCAGCCGGCACCGGTGGCGTCGTAGTCGAAGCTGTAGGCGCCACCATCGCCGCTGATCTGCAGGCGCAACTGGGTTGTCGTGGCCGGGATGCGGGTGCGCGCCAGCGTGGTGGTGGTGCCGCCGTCGCGCTTGTCGACAAATACCTCCAGTACAGCGCCCTCCAGTGCAGCGCCGTCGCGCCGCACGCCCAGCGCATACCACGCGTTGGCGTTCTGGAACGCAGCCAACCCGGCCTGCACGCCTGCTTGGGTGGGCACGGCCAGCGCAGTGCTGGCGTAAAAACGCGTGTGCTGCTGGCGACGGGCAAGGAACGCGGGCGTGCCGCTGCCCTCCAGCCCCTGCGCGGTCGCGTGCAGGGTCAACCAGCCCGCGCGCGCCTGCGTATCGCCCACCGTGCGCTTGGGCACGCGCAGGGTGAGCCATTCGCGCTGCAAGGTAGCGGCGGTGAAGTCGTCGTGCCAGGTGAAGTTGCCAGACAGCGGTGCCTGATCGGCAGTCGCTTTTGCCCCCGCAGGCGCGTTTGCGATGTAGGGAATCGGTGCGCCTGCCGGCAGGATCGCTGGCCAGCCATCGCGCCACTGCACCGGCAGCAAAAAGGTCTCGCGCCCGGTGTTGTAGCGATCGCCGGAATACGGCCGGCTGGCCAGGAACACCGCCCACCATTGCCCATCTGGTGCTTCGACAAGATCCGCGTGGCCGGCGTTGCTGACCGGGTGCGCACGGTCGGCAGGCAGATCGCGCTGGGTCAGGATGGGGGTGTGCGGCGAGGGCGCATATGGCCCCCACACGTTGCGGCTGCGCAACACCACCTGCGAATGTTGCGGCCCGGTGCCGCCTTCGGCGCACGACAGGTAGTACCAGCCGTCGCGCTGATACAGGTGCGGACCCTCGATCCAGATCGGCTTGCTGGCCAGGTCCACGCCGCCGTTGAGCAGCACCTTGCGCGGGCCGGTCGGTTGGTTGGTGGCGATGTTGAAGCGCTGCATCCAGATCGCGCGATGCCCCTCGTATAACGGCGTGCCTTCCGGTGGGCCGTTGTTGAGCAGATACGCGCTGCCGTCGGTGTCGAAGAACAGCGACGGGTCGATGCCGTCGATGCTCGGCAGCCAGGTCAGTTGCGACCAGGGGCCAGCAGCGTTGCTGGCGCTGGCGATAAAGTTGCCACCGCGGTCGACCGCAGTCCCTACCACATAAAAGCGTCCGTCATGGTGGCCAATACTGGCAGCAAACATGCCGCGCGACACGTCCAGGCCGTCGTAGTCGAGCTGGTCGGTGCGCTCGACCACGTTGCCGATCTGCGTCCAGTGCACCAGATCGCCGCTCTCGAATATCGGAATCGCCGGGAAATACGCAAAGGTGGAATTGACCAGGTAGTAGCGCTCGCCCACGCGGGTGATGCTGGGGTCCGGATAGAAGCCGGCCAGGATCGGGTTGCGATATTGACCGGCCGCCAACGGCGTGGCGAATACCGCATCATCGCCGCGATAGTCGAACCAATCGAAGGCGACATTGGCCTCGGCGTCGGCCTGCGCCTGCGCCACGACAGGCACAAGCGCGGCCATCACCACGCTCAGCGCGGCCGGCAACAGCCGCATCACCAATCCCACATCGCGCCGTCTTCCAGGCGCGCGATGGGCAGCTGTTTAGGCACATAGGGATACCTGGCGGCCAGCGCCTCGTCGATGTCCACGCCATGCCCGGGGGTTTCGCCGCAGTGCAGGCGCCCGTCGCGGAACACGTAGTCGTGCGGGAACACCGCATTGGCCTCGTCGGAATGGAACATGTATTCCTGGATGCCGAAGTTGGGCACCCAGGTATCGAAGTGCAAGGCCGCGCCCATGCACACCGGCGACAGATCGGTGGCGCCGTGGAAGCCGGTGCGCACCTGATGCAAGGCCGCGAAGTCGGCCAGCCTGCGCACGTGGGTGATGCCGCCGGCATGGACAATCGTGGTGCGGATGTAGTCGATCAGCTGCTGTTCGATCAGGTGCTTGCAGTCCCAAATCGAATTGAACACTTCGCCCACTGCCAATGGCGTGACCGTGTGCTGGCGAATGAGTTCGAACGCACGCTGGTTTTCCGCAGGCGTGGCGTCTTCCAGCCAGAACAGCCGGTAGGGCTCCAGATTGCGGCCCAGGCGCGCGGCTTCGATCGGGGTGAGCCGGTGATGCGCATCGTGCAGCAGCTCGATCTCATCGCCGTGGTCGTTGCGCAGTTGCTCGAACAACTTCGGCACCACACCCAGATAGCGCGGCGTGGACCACACGGTTTCGGTGGGCAGTTCGCTTTCGGCCGGCTCGTACGGCTTGCCGCCGCTGGAAATGCCATAGGTCTTCTTGATGCCGGGCACGCCGCATTGCGCGCGGATGGCGATAAAGCCCATCTCGCGAAAACGGGCCACTTCGTCACTGGTTTCGGCGATATCGCGGCCGTTGGCATGGCCATAGACCAGCGCACCTTCGCGCGAGCGCCCGCCCAGCAACTGATACAACGGCATGCCGGCCATCTTGCCCAGGATGTCCCACAGCGCCACGTCCACCGCGGCAATCGCGCTCATCGTCACCGGGCCACGCCGCCAGTACGCACCGCGGTAGAAGAACTGCCAGATGTCCTCGATGCGCCCGGCGTCGCGACCGATCAGGTTCGGCACCAGATGTTCCTGCAGGTAGGCCGCCACCGCCAGTTCGCGGCCGTTGAGCGTGGCATCGCCCAGCCCGGTGATGCCCGAACGGGTGCGGATCTTCAGGGTGACGAAGTTGCGCCCCGGGCAGGTGACGATGACGCGCGCCTCGACGATCTCGCGATCGCGGGCCGAACCTTGCAGCGGAGCGGGGGAGTCGGGGGTCTGTGACATCGGGATCTGCCTCATGGGGAAAGGGGGGCGGTGACGGGGAGTTCGAAAGGACCGGCCGGCAGGCCGCTGCGGTCGTACAGCGTGCACACCGGGCTGTCGGCCCAGCAGTAGCGCACCCGCACCGCATCCATGCCGGAAGGAATGCGCAGGTGGACGAGGCGCTGCTGCACGCTGGCGCTGGCGTAGCGGCAGCTGCCAGCCGCCGCGCCGCAGATTTCGAAGCCGATCGGCGCATCGTTGCCGTAACTCAGCAGCGTGGTGTCCACATCGTCGAAGGCGATGCGCACGCTGTGGCCATCGCGCTGCACGGACCGTGGTACCGGGCCCGAGGGCGCCACCGCTTCGCCATACACCACGTGCCGCGCCGCGCGTGCCAGCCGCCGGCCCAGTTCCTGCTTGTTAGCCGGATGGATGTCGTAGCGGTCGCCGATGTCGATGGCCACGGCCAGGCCCGCGTGCGCGTCTTCGGCCACGAAGCGGCGCTGCGCCTCGCGCAGCTGCGCCCAACCGCTTTCCACCGGTTGCGTGGGCGGCGCGCCGTAGTTGGCCAGCTGCACCATCAGCAGCGGCAGCGTTGCACCGAAGCGTGCACGCCAGTCGCGCCGCCAGGCGTCGAGCAAGGCCGGGTAATGCACGGCATCGCCGGCATTGGATTCGCCCTGGTACCACAGCACTCCGCGCAGGCCGAGAAGGCCGAGCGGGGCGATCATGCCGTTGTACAAGGTGGTCAGCCCTGCGGCCGAGGACCACGGCGCCCGCGGGGGCGAGCCCAGCTGCGGCGGCACGATGCGGTAGTGCCACGGCGCGGCCAGCGGCAGCGTGCTGCCATCGGCAAACTGCAGCGCACGCGAGGACGCATCGCCCAGCAATCCACCACGGCGATACGTGTTGAGGACGTTGAGCACGATGCTGTTGCGCCCGGCATGCAGGTGGCCGCGCGGCAGCGCATAGCGGCGCGGTTGATCGGCCCCGTAGCTGCTGCCGACGCCAACACCGTTGACCCAGGTCTGGTCTAGCTCGTCCACCGGCCCCAGCACCAGGGTGGCTTCCTGCGCTGCCTGCGCGGGCGTCAGCTCCACGCTGGTGCGATACCAGACCATGCCGTTGAAGCCCACCAGCTGCGGCACGCCCCAGTCGTCCCATGCGCCCAGCGCGGCAGGTGCGGGTTGCCACGCGCCCGGCGCATCCGGTTGCCACGGCTCGCCTTCGCCATGCGCATGCCACCATGCTTCCCACAGCCGTGCCCAGCGCGGCGCCGCGTCCGTCGGGCTGTCGGCATAGCGTGCCAGCACATCCAGTGCCGGGCCATCGTCGCCGGCCGCGCGCAGTGCCGCCTCGCCGATCCAGGCCTGCAGCTGCGAGCCGCCCCACGAGGCGTTGATCAACCCCATCGGCACGGAGACGGTCTTGCGTAGTTCGCGCGCGAAGTAGTAGCACGCCGCCGAAAAGTCCTTCACCGTGTCCGGCGTGGTCGGCTGCCATTGCGCCGCGCCGCCAAAGCCACGCTGTGGCGTGGGGCTGGATTGCGCCGGCACCTTGAACATGCGGATGGCCGGTTGATCGGCATCGGCGATCTCGCTGCGCGCATCCAGCGTGCGATGCACCTGCAATTCCATGTTGGATTGACCCGAACACAGCCACACATCGCCGATCATCACATCGGCCACCTGCTGTGTCGCACCGTCGGCGCTGCTGGCGGTCAGCGTGTACGGTCCGCCGGCTGCATGGGCGGGCAGCTGCGCCTGCCAGTGGCCTTGGCGGTCTGCGCGCACCTGTTGCTGCTGGGTCTCCAATTGCACCCGCACGCGCGCGCCGGGCGCCGCATCGCCCCATACCCGAATCGGCGCATCGCGTTGCAGCACCACATGGTCCTGGAACAGCGGATGCAACAGCGGCGCATCGGCGGCGCAGGCCACATCGATTGCAAGCGTGGCAAGCAGCAGGGGCAAACCACGCAGGCTCATTTCGGATTCCCCGGTGCATAGGGAAATTTCAGGCCCTGGTAGTACGCCAGCGGATGCGCCGGCGCGGCCACGCCCGGTGGCAAGGCACGCCCGGACACGCTCTGGAAATAGGCGATGCTGGCATCGCGCCACCACTGCGCTTCGTCCTGCTGGATTGCCAGAAACCCGGCTACCTGCCGATAGCGCGGCGCATCGATGCGGCCGGCCAGGCCTTGCCAGGTCGCACGCATCGCCCGCACCTCGTCCACGCCATGGTCGTAATGCCACACCAACTCGTCCCACAGCGTCCGCCCGGAGGCCATGCGCCGGTCCCAGGAGACATGATGGAACCACAGCAGAGACTGCTCGGGCACCTTCCGCACATCGCCGAACACCCGCGCCACCGGTGCGGCGTACTGCGCCACTGCATTGCTGCCGCTGGCGCTGCGGTCAAAGCCAATGCCGTTGCGGTCGGCGCGGTGGTAATACACCGGGTCCCAATCCGGGCGCTCGCTGCCGGCATCCCAGGGCGCCGGGCCGTAATGATGGCCGCGCCCCATCAGGTGGTGCAGGCCCAGCGGCGTCATGTAGTCCACCACGGCCTCGCGCGAGCGCAGCAGCATGCCCACCACCGGCGTGACCACGGCCGGATCGTTGGACAACGTCATGCGCACCCAGTCCTGCGCCATCGCCTCCGGCGACAACGACGGATTCCAGGCCAGCCGTCCATAGGCATACCAGTTGGCCTGATCGAAGATCGAGCCGCTCCAGTTGCGGTCCGACCCGATGTTGGCAACGCCGGCCATGCCGGTCAGCCGAGGGCGTTTGGCATCGTTGAACACGCTGCCATCCACCGTCTTCGCGACGGTCGAGCCCTTGCCGCGCGCATAGGTATCGGCCTGCAAGGTCTCGGCGAACAAGCTGCCCAGATATGCCAGGTGCGTGGAAAAGCCAAGGTATTCCTTGGTGATCTGGAACTCCGGCATCAGCGGCGTCTTGCGCATCGCGCCGAACAGCGGATGGAAGGGCTCGCGTGGCTGGAAATCGATGGCGCCGTTCTTCACCTGCACGATCACGTTGTCGGCAAACGCGCCATCGAGCGGCATGAATTCGCTGTACGCCTGCTTGGCGCGGTCGTCGGGCTGCTCGTGCGAATACACGAACGCACGCCACATCACCACGCCACCATGCGGCGCCAGCGCAGCGGCCAGCAGGTTCGCGCCATCGGCATGCGTGCGCCCGTAATCCTGCGGGCCGGGCTGTCCTTCGGAATTGGCCTTGACCAGAAACCCGCCGAAATCCGGAATGCGCGCATAGATCGCATCGGCGGTCTCACGCCACCAGCGCTGCACCTGCGGGTCCAGTGGGTCGGCGGTGGGCAGCCCGCCGATCTCGATCGGCGCACTGAAGCGGGCGCTGAGAAACACGCGGATGCCATACGGCCGAAAGACCTTGGCCAGCGCGGCGGCCTTGTCCAGGTACTGCGGCGTCAGGCTCCAGGCCTTGGCGTTGACATTGTTGAGCACGGTGCCATTGATGCCCAGCGAGGCATTGGCGCGTGCGTAGTCGGTGTAGCGCGGATCCAGATAGCCCGGCAAGGTCTGCCAGTTCCACAGCGAGGCGCCGGCATAGCCGCGCTCCACCACGCCATCGAGATTGTCCCAGTGATTGAGCATGCGCAGCTGCAGCCGCGGCGACTCACGCACGTTCAGTGCGGTCAGCGCCTGGCCAGTCTGCAGCAGACGCAGGAAATGAAATGCGCCATAAAGCGCACCGATATCACTGCCGCCCACGATCGCGATGCTGCGGTGATCGTCCACGGTAACGGACTGGATCAGGTAGCCCTCGCGGCCAAGATCGGCGGTAGACAGCTTCAGGGCTGCTACCTGCGGCGCATTGGCCGGACCCAGCAGCAGCGTACCGTCGCGCGTGACCGCATCAGTGGGTGGCGGCGCGGCGCCCAGCAGGCCCTGCAGGCCACGTTCCAGCTCCTGGCGCGCGGCCTGCAGGGTGGGCGAATCGCCAACGACCACCAGTGCCTGGGTGTGTTCGCGCAATGCAGTGGCCTTGTCCACCGGCTGGTAGCGCAACCACAGCTCGTAGCCATCTTCGGCATGTACCTGCGCAGCAGGCAGAAACACGCCGCAGAGCAGCATCAGCCCCATCAGTAACAGCGCAGCCATCGGGACGCGCTCATTGCCGCTTGCCTGCCTGCTCATGACATTTGCTCCACTGCAGGTAACGCATCGTTGCGTGTCTCGCCGCTCTGTCTGCTTCCCGGTACCATGGTTTGCATCGCCGTGTATGCCGTGGGTGCGGAGTTCATTGCCGCGGTCGGTGTGCATCGTGCAGCTTTCGCACTCACTTGAAGAGGCCACGCTTGGAGAAGGTCAGGAAATCGGTCCGCCGCACCAGCCGCGCGACCACCATCGACGAGGTGGCGGCGCTGGCGAAAGTGTCGCCGATGACGGTCTCGCGTGTGGTCAACAACAACGGCAGTGTGCGCCAGGCCACCCGCGAGCGCGTCATGCGCGCAGTCGACAAACTCGGTTACATGCCCAATCTCGCCGCCAGCGCATTGGCCGCCGCGCAGAGCACGCGCATCGCGCTGATCTACAGCGACCCCAGTGGTGCCTACCTGCGCGAGTTGTTGCTCGGCGTGTTGCGGGTGGCTTCGCGCACTTCGATCCAGCTGGTGATCGACTGCTGGGACGACCTGGATGCCGATGCCGAGCGCCGTGCCGCACGCAAACTCGCCAAGGGCGTGGCCGGAGTCATCCTGCCGCCGCCGTTGTGCGAGTCCCGCGCCGCAGTGCTGGAGCTGGTGCGCGCCAAGGTGCCGGTGGTGGCGATCGCCTCCAATCATTTCAGTCCCGATGTGGCCTGCGTGCGCATCGACGAATTCGCTGCCGCCAAGGAAATCACCGAGCATCTGATCGTGCAGGGGCATACGCGGATCGGCTATATCGCCGGGCATCCCAACCTGTCGGCCAGTACGCGGCGTTTCGAAGGATTCCAGGCGGCCTTGTCCGATGCCGGTTTGCGGCTGGACCGGCATCTGGTGCAGCCGGGCGATTACACCTACCGCTCGGGGTTGCTGGCCGCGGAAAAATTGCTGGCACGCAAGCGCCGGCCCAGCGCGATCTTCGCCAGCAACGACGATATGGCCGCCGCCGCCATTTCGGTGGCGCACCGGCGCGGCATGGATGTGCCGCGCGACCTGTCGGTGGTGGGATTCGATGACACCTCTGCCGCCACCGCCGTCTGGCCCGAACTCACGACGGTGCAGCAGCCCATTGCCGCCATGGCCGATGCCGCGTTGGACATCCTGCTGAAGACGATACGCGCCAAGGAGCGGACGCCGAAGATGGTCGATCATGTGGTCGCGCACCTGCTGGTCAAGCGGGATTCGGTGGCCGTACCGCCATCGGTCGATCCGGCCGAATAGACAGCGCTGACGGAAGGCTGCGCAGTCCCTTGGTTGCCGCAGCCGGTGTCGGTCACCAAGCTGTCTGGACTGTGGGCCCCGCCCATGCGGCTGCCGTCTGCGAACAGCTGCGCGTTTGCGTCGGTGGCCATTGCCGTTACGTTTCCTCCCTGCATGCGCCGCGCTCGCAGCGCATGCAGGGCACGCACACGCATGTGCATCAACACATGCGTACGCTGGTGGGTCACCGCGTCAGATACTGATTGATGAGGTTCTCGTAGGCTTCCTGGCGGCCGCTGATCTGCGTGGGCGCATTGCCGGCAGCGTGCTTGGCCAGGTCGGCCAGCGTGCTGCTGCCGTTGGCAAACGCCGCACCGGCGCCGCTGTCGAAGCTGGCGTAGCGCTCTTTGCGCCAGGTTTCCAGCGGCGAAGCCGTCAGCAGTGCATTGGCCACTTCCAGCCCGCGCGCGAACGCGTCCATGCCACCGATATGCGCCAGGAAAAGGTCCTGCGGGTCGGACGATTCGCGGCGCACCTTGGCATCGAAATTCAAGCCGCCCGGTGCCAGCCCGCCCTGGCGCAGCACCACCAGCATCGCGCCGACAGTGTCATACAGGTCGGTCGGGAACTGGTCGGTGTCCCAGCCGTTCTGCGGGTTGCCGCGGTTGGCATCGATGCTGCCCAGCAGGCCGGCATCGCTGGCAACCTGCAGATCGTGCTCGAAGCTGTGGCCGGACAGCGTGGCGTGGTTGGCTTCGATATTGAGCTTGAAATCCTGATCCAGGCCGTGCTGGCGCAGGAAGCCGATCACCGTGGCGCTGTCGAAGTCGTACTGGTGCTTCATCGGCTCCATTGGCTTGGGCTCGATCAGGAAGTTGCCCTTGAAGCCGATCGCGCGACCGTAATCACGTGCCAGGGTCAGGAAGCGCGCCATGTTGTCCTGCTCGCGCTTCATCTGGGTGTTGTGCAGGCAGGCATAGCCTTCGCGGCCACCCCAGAACACGTAGTTCTCGCCGCCCAGCTCCACCGTGGCATCGATGGCAGCCTTGACCTGCACCGCGGCGCGCGCCACCACGTTGAAGTCCGGGTTGGTCGATGCGCCATTCATGTAGCGCGCATGCGAGAACAGGTTGGCGGTGCCCCACAGCAGCTTGATGCCGGTATCGGCCTGGCGCTGCTTGGCGATGCCCACCATGTGCTTGAGATTCTTTTCGTACTCGCCGATGTCATCGGCATCCGGTGCCAGATCGATATCGTGGAAGCAGTAGTACGGCACGCCGAGCTTGGTGAAGAATTCGAAGGCGGCGTCGGACTTGGCTTCGGCACGATTGAGCGCGGTGTTGCCTACATCCCACGGATACGCGCGCGTGCCCGGGCCGAACGGATCGGCGCCGTTGCCGCAGAAGCTATGCCAGTAGGCCACGGCAAAACGCAGATGCTCGGCCATGGTCTTGTCGCCGATCTTTTTGTTGGCGTCGTAGACCTTGAACGCGAGCGGATTGTCGGAGTCGCGGCCTTCGAAGCCGATCTTGCCGATGCCGGGAAAGTATTCCTTCGCGCCGATGTAGACGGTGTTGCTCATGGGGTGAACTCCTGCAAAAAGGGGAAGGGCGTGCCGGGAGGAGTGGAGCAAAAAATGTTAGCGCTACCACAACCGCGACCGAAAAAAGCCGCGCCGGGTAGCGAAGCTGGAAGTGTCATGCCCATCCCAGGTGAATTGGTCTTGCCGACTTTACCCAGCCAGCCGCCGAAAGGCTTGCTGCGCTGCGAGATGCAAGTTGTTGCGTAGTGCCAAGGTGTGGTGATGGCTGGCGGTTGGTAGGTTGGGGCGTACGGCCCTCACCCGCCCTTCGGGCACCCTCTCCCGCAGGCGGGAGAGGGGACCATCAGGAGAGGAAACTGTCGGGCAAGGGCTGGGTAGGAGGCCTTCCCCCGTCCACGGGGGAAGGTGCCCGAAGGGCGGATGGGGGCAGCCACCTCTGGCCTCACGCCCCAATCCCAATCCCAATCCCCCCGGCAGCTACAATGGGCGGCTCATGACCGCTGTCCTGCCGCTGCCGCAACCCCTGGCCGACCCCGCGCCGCGCACTGCGCGCCCGCGGTTGCCGTCCGATCAGCTGCGCCTGGGCAAACGGCTGCAGCGCCAGGTGGGCCAGGCGATCGCCGACTTCGGCATGATCGAGGCCGGCGACAAGGTGATGGTATGCCTGTCCGGTGGCAAGGACAGCTACACCTTGCTGGACATGCTGCTGCAGTTGCAGCGCAAGGCACCGGTGCCGTTCACACTGGTGGCGGTGAACCTGGACCAGAAGCAGCCGGAGTTCCCTGCCGACGTGCTGCCCCGTTATCTGCGCGAGCAGGGCGTGCCGTTCGACATCGTCGAGCAGGACACCTACTCGGTGGTCAGCCGGGTGATCCCGGCCGGCAAGACCCTGTGTTCGCTGTGCTCGCGGCTGCGGCGCGGGGCCTTGTACGCCTACGCGCAGGCGCATGGGGTGACCAAGATCGCGCTCGGCCATCACCGCGACGACATCGTCGCCACGTTCTTCATGAACCTGTTTCACCACGCGCGCCTGGCCGCGATGGCGCCCAAGCTGCGCAGCGACGACGGGGCGCATGTGGTGATCCGCCCGCTGGCCTATGTGCGCGAAGCCGATATCGCCGCCTACGCACAGCTGCGGCAGTTCCCGATCATTCCGTGCAACCTGTGCGGCAGCCAGCAGAACCTGCAGCGCCAGCAGGTGGGCCGCATGCTGCAGCAATGGGACCGCGACCATCCGGGGCGGGTGGAACAGATTGCGCGCGCGCTGGGCGATGTACGGCCCGAGCAACTGGCCGACCGCAGCCTGTTCGATTTCCAGGCGCTGGGCCGCCCCTCCGACGCCAGCGCGCCCGATCCCACCGCCTGGCACGCCGCCGCCGACAGCACACACGCCAGCGACTGACGCGCCCGCCAGGTCGCCGTCGGTCTTCCACCTCCACGTTGTTCTTCTTCGGTCTTACGCATGTTCTTTCGCAATCTCACGCTGTTCCGCTTTCCCACCACGCTGGATTTCACGCAGATCGAAACGCTGCTGCCGCAAGTGCAGCTCAAGCCGGTCGGCCCGCTGGAAATGAGTTCGCGCGGGTTTATCTCGCCCTTCGGCCGCGACGAGCAGGAAGTGCTCTCGCACCGTCTGGAAGAGTTTCTCTGGCTCACCATTGGCGGCGAAGACAAGATCCTGCCCGGCGCGGTGGTCAACGACCTGCTCGAGCGCAAGGTCGCCGAGATCGAGGAAAAGGAAGGCCGCCGCCCCGGCGGCAAGGCGCGCAAGCGTTTGAAGGACGACCTGACCCACGAATTGCTGCCGCGCGCCTTCGTCAAGAGCTCGCGCACCGACGCCATCCTGGACCTGCAGCACGGCTACATCGCGGTCAACACCTCCAGCCGCAAGAGCGGCGAGAACGTGATGAGCGAGATCCGCGGCGCGCTCGGCAGCTTCCCGGCGCTGCCGCTCAATGCCGAAGTCGCCCCGCGCGCCATCCTCACCGGCTGGATCGCCGGCGAGCCGCTGCCCGAAGGCCTGAGCCTGGGCGAAGAATGCGAGATGAAGGACCCCATCGAAGGCGGTGCGGTGGTCAAGTGCCAGCACCAGGAACTGCGCGGCGACGAGATCGACAAGCACCTGGAAGCCGGCAAGCAGGTCACCAAGCTGGCCCTGGTGCTGGACGACAACCTGTCGTTCGTGCTCGGCGACGATCTGGTGATCCGCAAGCTCAAGTTCCTCGACGGCGCGCTGGACCAGCTCGAACACAGCGAGGACGACGGCGCACGCGCCGAACTGGATGCGCGCTTTGCGCTGATGAGCGCCGAAATCCGCCGGCTGTTCCTGTTGCTGGAAACCGCGCTGAAGCTCAGCAAGGCCGAGTGATGCGGCGTGCGGCCGGGCGTGGCGGACACGCGCCCGGCCGCATCGCACCGGAGTGCCACCTGGCCTGCGCACCGCGCCGCCCCCGTGCCCCGCAGTCCGGTGGCCGCATCGCATGCCGTGCCAGGATCTGGCCTGCAAGCGCTCACCACCTGACCCAGTGCGGGGCTATCCTGTGCGCATGTTCAAGCCCGTCCGCCGCCTGATCGCGCCCGCCCCGCACGTCGTCGAACGCGATTGCCTGCACGTGCAGCTGGATGGTCAGGCGATCGAGGTGTTGCGCGTGCGCGATCCGCGTGCGCGGCGGATCAAGCTCAGCGTGGACGAGCGGGGCGCGCGGCTCACCTTGCCGCCGCGGGCAAGCCTGGTGGCCGGCGAGCGCTTCGTGCACGCGCATCTGGATTGGCTGGGCACGCAGCTGTCGCGTTACCAGCAGGCCGATGCGTTTCCGGCGCTGCAACGTGGCGTGCCCGGGCTACTGCCCCTGCGCGGCGCGCTGCTGCCCCTGTGCTGGCACGAAGGCCGCTACGCACGCATCGAACTCGATGACAACGGCGTGCACTTCCATCTGCCAGCGCGGCTGGGCGAAGCGGGCCTGCGCCGCACCCTGAAGGAATTCTACGAAGCGCAGGCGCGCGCCGATGTCGGCCGCTGGCTACCCAGCTATCTACCGGGGCTGCCGCGTCCACCGGCGCGTTTGCGGCTGAAGGTGATGTCCTCGCAGTGGGGCTCGCTGGCACCGGACGGCTCGATGGCGCTGGATCTGGCGCTGGTGCTCGGCCGCTCGTCGGCATTCGAATACGTGCTGGTGCACGAACTCTGCCATCTGCTGCAGGCCAACCACTCACCGGCGTTCTGGGCCGAGGTGGAACGGCGTTTTCCCACATGGCGCGACGAACGCAGCTACTTCCACGAACACGGCCGCCAGCTCAAGGCGCAGTTGCGGCGCTTGCTGCAACCCAGTTAGTCCAGGCGACTTGCGCCACCGCTTGACGGCATCACCGCGCACGCGAGCCGGCGTTTTTCACACGTGCGGCGCGGGCAATGACCCCAGAAATCCAGTGATGACCGCTGCCACCGGCTGCGGGGTTTCCATCTGCACATGGTGCGTGCCCGGCAGCAGCGCCAGGCGCGCATCGGCCACCATCGCCACCCGGTGATCGCGCAGTTCATCGGAAAAATACGGCTGCGCCGGTGTGGCGAAGATCGCCTGGGTCGGGCACACGATGGAGGCCAGCAGCGCGTCGATCTGCGCTTCGGTCATGCGGATGGCGGTGGGCAGGGTCAGGCGTGGATCGGTGCACCAGCTGTAGCCGCCCTCGACCACGCGCAGGCCGCGCTCCACCAGCAGCCGTGCCGCCGGCTCGGTGAGCTGATTGGCCATCATGCGTGCGCGGATCGGCGCTTCTATCGAACCAAACACCCGCAACGGCCGCTGCGACAGGGTACGGGTCGAGCGCACCGAATCGCGCAGCCGTTCGGCGGTGCTTTCCACCGGTTCGGCCAGCGCGCCCAGTGCCTCGATGACCACCAGCGCCTCGATGCGTTCGGGCGCGGCGGCGGCCATCAGGCTGGCCACCCCGCCGCCCAGCGAATGGCCGAGCAGGGTGAAGCGCTCCCAGCCCAGCGCATCGGCGACCTGCAGCAGCGTGTGAATGGCGCTGCTGAGGGTGTATTCGGCGCCCACCGGCAGCCACGCACTGTGGCCGTGGCCGGGCAGGTCCAGCAGCACCAGATCCAGGTCCGGCGCCGGCAGGTGCGCACTCAACGGCACGAAGCTGGCGGCATTGTCGAGCCAGCCGTGCAGTGCCAGTACCCGGCGCGGTCCCCGCTCGGTATTGCGCAACCCGGTGACACGGCCAATGGTCACTTCACAGTCGAACGGTTCCAGCCTCACGCGCGACGCGCCAATGCGGCCAATGCCTGCGCATGTGCCGGGGTGGCGTTGAGGCAGGGGATGTAGCGGAGCGTGGCGCCGCGTTCGGCCAGCGTTTCGGCAAAGCCCAGCGCCACTTCCTCCAGGGTTTCCAGGCAATCGGTGGCAAAGCCCGGGCACACCAGGTCGAAGCTGCGCACGCCGCCCTCGGCCAGTTTCCAGAGCGTGGGTTCTGCGTACGGCTGCAGCCAGCGCTCGGAGCCGAAGCGCGATTGGTAGCCCATCTGCCACTCGTCCGGCCCCAGGCCCAGCGCGGAGACGATCGCCTGCGCACTGCGCTCGCACTGCTGCGGGTACGGGTCGCCCGCATTGGCCACGCGTTGCGGCAGGCCGTGGAAGGAAAACATCAACTTCTCGCTGCGCCCGTGCACCTGCCAGTGCGCGCGGATGGAGTCGGCGATCGCCGTCACCCAGCCGGCGTCTTCGCAGTACTCCTGGATTACCTCTACCGCGATCTCCGGCGCGCTGCGGCGCCAGGCGTCCACCACGTCCTGGATCGAGGCGGTGGTGGTGGTCGAATACTGCGGGTACAGCGGCAGTACCACGATGCGTTGGATACCGCGTGCGCGCAGGCCATCGAGCGTCTTGCGCAGCGCCGGCTCGCCGTAGCGCATGGCCCATTCCACCTGCCAGCCGGGCATCACTTCTTTCAGGCCTTCTGCCAGGCGCCGCGTGTAGACCGCCAGCGGCGAGCCGTCGGGCAGCCACACCTTGGCGTATTTCTCGGCCGACTTGGGACCGCGGATCGGCAGGATCACCCCGTACAGCAGGGGCTTCCAGAACAGCGGCGGAATCGCGACCACGCGACGGTCGCTGAGGAACTCGGCCAGGTAGCGGCGCACTGCCGGCGCGGTAGGCGCTTGCGGCGTGCCAAGGTTGACGACCAGCAGGGCGGATTCGGGGGAGGTGTTCATGCCGGCCATTCTGGCAGAGCCGGGCATCCCTGCCGACACCAGCGCACCGATCGGTGTGATCGGCGCGCGCTTGGGCGCCGGTTGCGCTCACCACCGATTCATTGCCTCACCACTAACGTCGCCCCATTGCTATCTTTGACGGACCGCCCCTTGGAGCTTGTCATGCCTCGTTTGTCGCGCCTGGCGCTATTGTTGTCGCTGACCCTTGCCGCCGGCCATGCCGTTGCCGGCCCGGAAGAAGACCAGCGTGCGCGCAACGCGGTGCGGGTGCTCAACGAGATCATGAAGATTCCCGAGCAGGCCATCCCGGACAAGCTGCTCGACGAGGCACGCGCCATCGTGGTCATCCCCGACACGCTCAAGGCCGGCCTGGTCATCGGTGGTCGCCGCGGTCATGGCCTGATGTCGATGAAGAACGCCGACGGCAGCTGGTCGCAGCCGGTGTTCGTCAAGCTCACCGGCGCCAGCATCGGCTTCCAGGCCGGCGTGCAGTCCTCCGACGTGGTGCTGGTGTTCCGCAACGACCGCAGTCTGGACAATATCGTCAACGGCAAGTTCACCCTGGGCGCCGATGCCGGCGTGGCCGCAGGCCCGGTGGGCCGCAATGCCGCCGCCGCCACCGACGGCCAGCTCAAGGCCGAGATCTGGTCGTGGTCGCGCGCGCGCGGGCTGTTCGCCGGTGTGGCACTGGATGGCGCGGTGCTGCAGATCGACGATGCCGCCGACCTCAACGCCTACGGCGGCGGTGCCACCCCGCGCATGATCTTCGAAGGCCGCACCAACGAGCGCCCGTCCACCGACGTGGTCGCCTTCCGCGACCGTCTGGAAGAGGTCACCTACACCGCACGCGCCAATCGCAACAGCGACGGCGACGACACCGTGCCGCCGCCGCCACACGCAGCGGCCGCTACGCAGGTTTCGGCATCGCCCGCACCGCCGCCACCGGCCAACGCCGCCAGCACGGTGCCGATGCAGCCCGCTGCCACACCGCCGGCGCAGCAAGGCTTCCAGCCGGTCTCCGAGGGCGAGATCCGCACCGAATCCCTGGACGGCACCCGCTGACGGGCTGTCATCCCCCTGCGCGGTGCGCTGGGGTATCCTGCGTCTTCCCTCTTCTTCAGCAAGCGAGCAGATCATGGGCGGTTTCAGCATTTGGCACTGGCTGATCGTGCTGGTGATCGTGCTGCTGGTGTTCGGTACCAAGCGGCTCACCAGCGGTGCCAAGGATCTCGGCAGCGCGGTCAAGGAATTCAAGAAAGGCATGCACGACGACGACAAGCCGGCCGGCAAGCTCGGTGACGACTCCCGCACTGCCGAGCAGGCGCGTGAGGCGCAGGCCGAACGCGACCGCGACGCGCGCTGACCCGGAGCAGCGTCGGTGTTTGACATTGGTGTTGGCGAACTGACGCTGATCGCGGTCGTCGCTTTGGTGGTCCTCGGTCCCGAGCGCCTGCCCAAGGCCGCCCGCTTCGCCGGGCTGTGGGTGCGCCGCGCGCGCATGCAGTGGGATTCGGTCAAGCAGGAACTGGAACGCGAACTGGAGGCCGAAGAACTCAAGCGCAGTCTCCAAGACGTGCAGGCCTCGTTGCGCGAGGCCGAAGGCCAGTTGCGCAACACGCAGCAGCAGGTCGAACAGGGCGCACGCGCGCTGCACGAGGATGTCAGCCGCGATATCGACATCCGCAGCAGCGCCACGCCGGCGGCCACGCCGCTGGAGCTGGCGCATGCGGATCCGGCGGCTGGCGCCAATGCCCAATCGGTCGCCGTCGCGGCAGAGGCTTCCGGCCATGTGGCTGCCGCACCAGTGATTGCACAGGCGCAGCCGATCGCTCCGGCGCCGCATCAGGCACCGATACCGGCGCCGCACAAGACCCTGGTGCCGGCACCGCGTGCCGCGCACACTGCCAGCGCACAGATGCCAGTGGGCAGACCGGCGCACGAGCCGGGGACCGCACCGGCTCCGGCTGCACCGAGCACCTTGCAGGAGAAGCAGCCGTGAGCCTGTTCGATGATGCGCAGGCCGAAAGCAGCCTGATCGAACATCTGGTGGAATTGCGCGCCCGCCTGGTGCGCGCGCTGATCGGCCTGGGCGTAGTGCTGCTGATCCTGCTGCCGTTCTCGCGGGCGATCTATTCCTGGCTGGCCGCGCCGCTGATCTCGCAACTGCCGCTGGGGCAGACCATGATCGCGATGAACCCGGCCGGCGCGTTCTTCGCCCCGTTGAAGCTGACCTTCTTCGTGGCGGTGTTCATCAGCGTGCCGTGGCTGCTGTATCAGGCCTGGGCCTTCGTGGCGCCGGGGCTGTACCAGCGCGAGAAGAAGCTGGCTTTCCCGCTGCTGGCCTCGGCGGTGGCGCTGTTCTACATCGGCTGTGCGTTCGCCTACTTTCTGGTGCTGCCGGCGGTGTTCCACTTCCTGACCACGTTCAAGCCGGACGTGATCGCCATTACCCCGGACGCCAATTCCTATCTGGATTTCGTGCTGGCGATCTTCTTCGCCTTCGGTGCCAGTTTCGAACTGCCGGTGGCCCTGGTGATCCTGGTGCTGCTGGGCTGGGTCAGCCCCAAACAGCTCAGCGAGGGCCGCGGTTACGCCATCGTCGGTATCTTCATCCTGGCCGCCGTGCTCACCCCGCCGGACGTGGTCTCGCAACTGATGCTGGCCATCCCGATGTGCCTGCTCTACGAGCTGGGCATCATCGCCTCGCGGGCGGTGGGGCCGAAGGAAAGCTAGTCATCGCGTGGCCGTCCCAAGCCACCGACATTTCCCGTAGGAGCGCACCCGGGCGCGACGAAGCGTTCCCAGGAAGGCCCATCGCGCCCGGGTACGCTCCTACGGCGGCAGGCCGACACATCCGGCGAACACCGGCATCAGCACCGCCATCCTCCTGAGCGCGATGTACGGCGAACTGACGGTCCGGATCGACACGACCGGCCGCGCCGCAAGTGGCTTACTCCAACTTCAGCGGCGTGGGGCACTGCGCGCGCACCATGGAGCCAATGGCGTAGGAGCGCACCCGGGCGCGACGAAGCGTTCCCAGGAAGGCCCATCGCGCCCGGGTGCGCTCCTACGGCGGCAGGCCGACACATCCGGCGAACACCGGCATCACACCGCCATCCTCCTGAGCGCGATGTACGGCGGACTGACGGTCCGGATCGACACGACCGGCCGCGCCGCAAGTGGCCTATTCCAACTTCAGCGGCGTGCGGCACCTGCGCGCGCACCATCGAGCCAATGGCGTAGGAGCGCACCCGGGCGCGACGAAGCGTTCCCAGGAGGGCCCATCGCGCCCGGGTGCGCTCCTACGGCCGCAAGCCGTCAGGCCGCGAAGACATCCGGCCGTGCGGGCGGTGCGGGCGGTGCGGCGGCGCCTTCGTGGGCGAACATCTGCTTCCACGCCGCGTAGATCGAGCCGGCGAACACCGGCATCAGCACCGCCATCATCGATAGCTGCAACAGCCACACCGCCACGGTCTGCCCGGCCACCATCGCGACGATCAACGCCACGATGGTCGCCCCGAAATAGATCGCGAAGAGGGTGATGAAGGCCAGCACGAAGAACACCAGCATCGCCGGCAGGTTGTGCAGGCTGGCGCGCAGGCTCTCGCGCAGCGCCTGGCCGCCGGTGCTGCGGTCGAACATCACCTGCGGCGGCATCACGAATAGCGCCAGCGTCATCGCCGCGAAGGTGGCGATGGTCAGCAGCAGCCACAGCAGGATGCGCCCGGCCGGCAGGCTGGCCGCCAGCTGTTCGATCTGCACCGGGTCCGGCTGGGCGCCGGACTGGCTGATCTGGTTGATCTTGTTCATCACCTCCGCCAGCTGCTGCAGCCCGCTGGAGCCGATCATCACCAGCAGCAGCACGCCCAGCAGCAGGCCGGCGATCAGCTGCGGCAGCAGCGACACCAGCAGGTGCGGCGCGCGGCCGTCCTGCAGGCCGTGCAGCAGATGCGAGGGCTTGGCGATGCGGCCTTCGTCCACTTCGCGGATCGCCCATAGCAAGCCGCCCATGAACAGTGGGCCGGCCAGCACCAGCAGGAACTGCAGGGCCGGGCCCAGCAACGGCACCAGCACCGACAGCGACACCACCAGCGAGGCGGCCACGCTCCAGATCACCCCCAGCGAGCCCAGCGCCAGCGGCGCCCGCTTCAACAGCGAGAAACCGGTCAACAGCCACTCCGCGCCGGCAGACGCCGGCACCTTACGAATTTCGCTCATTCCCATTCCGGCTCGATACGCGCGCCGGACCATCCGGCGTGAGGCGATTATCGCTGCTTTTACGTGTGCGCGGCGGGATGAATGTTCACCGTCTGCAGACCGCGTGCGTGGTGCACGAACCGGCGCAGCAGCTTGCGCGCCACCGGCGCGGCGGTGACCTCGCGGGCCACGGTGCGGGCGCAGTGGCCATGGCGGGCGATGCACTCGGCGCGTGCGCGCACGTAGCCGCGCATGTGGTGGGTGGCGAACTCCGGGTGGAACTGCACGCCCCAGGTGGCCCGGCCCCAGCGAAACGCGTGGCAGCGGTCCTGGCGCGAATGGGCCAGCACGATGGCGCCGTCCGGGGCGCGCACCACCGTCTGCAGGTGGGTGGCATGGGCCGGGAACTGCGTCGGCAGGCCGGCAAACAACGGGTCCTGCCCGGCCGGTGGGTGCAGTTCCAGCGCGATGGTGCCCGACTCGCGCCCGGCTGGGTTGTAGTCGACCTCGCCACCGAGCGCATGCGCCAGCAGCTGGTGCCCATAGCAGATGCCCAGCAGCGGCATGCCCTGGTGCGCGGCGGTGCGCAGCCACTCGGCGCTGCGTTCGCTCCAGTCGGCGCGGTCGGTGACGAAGGCGGCCGAGCCGCTGACGATGATCCCGGCAAAGCCGGCCGGGTCGGGCAGCGCATCGCCATTGGCGACGTCGATGGCCACCGTCTCATGCTCGGCCAGCCCTGCGGCCACGCGGATCCAGTGCGGAAAACGGCCGTATCGCTTCATCGCCGGCACGGGTTGCCCGGTTTCGATGATGAGAAACGGCAAAACGGACATGCGCGAACACCCGGACACCACAGATGCCCCCGATTGTAGGCGGCAGTGGCGGGTTTTTTTCAAGCCGCGCCCCGGTCCGGGCGTTGCGGGTCATTGCCGAATGACATGTCCTGATTCCCTGCAAGTGGGGTCGGTGGGATGGCCACGGCGGTGGCGTGCCCTGGATATCGGCCGCCAATGGCGCCACTGGACGCCTTGGACCTGAAATCCCGGCCTGCCGAGGGGATCGCCTACTCGCGCGGCGGCAACACCGACAGCACCTCTTCGATGGTGGTCAGCCCGGCGGCAACCTTCTCCAGGCCGGTGCGGCGCAGCGTGCGCAGGCCTTCGCTGCGGGCGGCGTGGCTGAAGCTGGCCAGTTCGGTGTCCGGGCGGATCAGGGTGCGCAGGCGCGGGGTGACCGGCAGCAGTTCGTACAGGCCCACCCGGCCCAGGTAGCCGGTGCGGCGGCATTCCAGGCAGCCGACCGGCGCGTGCACGTTCAGCGGCTCCGGCAGCGCTTCGCCGGGTTCGCGCAGAGCCGCCCAATCGGCATCGCTGAGCGTGTGCGGGCGCTTGCAATGCACGCACAGCGTGCGCACCAGCCGTTGCGCCAGCACGCCGTTGAGCGTGGAGGCCACCAGGTAATGCGGTACGCCCAGATCGAGCAAACGGGTGATCGCCGACGCCGCATCGTTGGTATGCAGCGTGGACAGCACCAGATGCCCGGTGAGCGAGGCCTGCACCGCCATCTGCGCGGTTTCCAGGTCGCGGATCTCGCCGATCATGATGATGTCCGGGTCCTGCCGCAGCAGCGTGCGTACGCCGCTGGCAAAATCCAGGTCGATGTTCTGCTGGACCTGCATCTGGTTGAACTCGGGCGCGATCATTTCGATCGGGTCTTCCACGCTGCACACGTTCACGTCCGGCGTGGCCAAGCGCTTGAGCGTGGAATACAGCGTGGTGGTCTTGCCCGAGCCGGTCGGGCCGGTGACCAGCACGATGCCGTGCGGGCGTTCCACCAGCGCGCTCCAGCCGGCCGCTTCTTCCGGGCTGAAACCCAGCTGCTCGATGCTCTTGAATGCGGAATCCGGATCGAAGATGCGCATCACGCATTTCTCGCCGAAGGTGGTGGGCATGGTGGACAGGCGCATTTCCACCTCGCGCCCGCCCGGCGAGCGGGTCTTGATGCGGCCGTCCTGCGGGCGGCGGCGTTCGGCCAGATCCATGCGGCCCAGCACCTTGATGCGGCTGACCACCGCGGTCATCACCGACGGCGGCACTTCCAGCACCTTGTGCAGCACCCCGTCGATGCGGAAACGCATGCGCCCGGCTTCGCGGCGCGGCTCCAGATGGATATCGCTGGCCCGCTGTTCGTAGGCGTACTGCAGCAGCCAATCGACGATATGCACGATGTGGTGGTCGTCGGCGTTGACGTCGCCGGCGCGGCCCAGTTCCACCAGCTGTTCGAAGCTGGGCAGGCCCACGTTGGATTCGGTGCTGCGCGCATCGCCACGCGCCCCGCGCACTGATTGGGTGACGCCGAAGAACTCCATCGTGTAGCGATGCAGGTCCAGCGGATTGATGAGGGCCAGCTCGATGCGGCGGCGGCTCAGGTGTTGCACGTCGGCCAGCCACTCCAGCGCCAGCGGCTCGCTGGTGGCGATCAACACGCGCTCGGCATCCAGCGCCAGCGGCAGGATGCGGTGCCGGCGTGCGTACGCATGCGAGACCACGCCGGTGACGGCGGCCACATCGATGCGGGTGGGGTCGATGCGCAGATAGCGCAGCCCGGTGCGGGTGGCCAGCCATTCGGTGAGCCGTTCCAGGCCCAGCTCGCCGGCTGGCGGCTGGGCGGCATGCAGTTTGAGGTTGGCCAGCAGCACCAGCGGATGCACCTCGCTGGCGTTGCGCACGCCGGCGGCGGAGAACTGCACGCGCTCGTGTTCGTGCGGCACCACCATGTCATCGGCCAGCAGGGCAGCTGCCACTGGGTCGAACATCAACCGGCCGCGCGGCAGGAGTGCCGCTGCGCTGTCCGGGTCGGCGCTACGCCGCTGTTCCATGCTGGTTGCCCCCTGCCACGATCCTCCGCGGCAAAGCGCTGCGGGTCGGTCGGTATACTAGCGCACCCCTTTCGCACGGCCCTTGCTGCATGTCCGATTCCCCCCGCGTTCCAATCACGTTCCAGGGCCTGATCCAGACCCTCAACCAGTACTGGGCCGAGCAGGGCTGCGTGCTGATCCAGCCGCTGGACCTGGAAGTGGGCGCGGGCACGTTCCACCCGGCCACCTTCCTGCGTGCGCTGGGACCGGAGCCGTGGAATGCGGCCTACGTGCAGCCCTCGCGCCGCCCCACCGACGGCCGCTACGGCGACAACCCCAACCGCCTGCAGCGTTACTACCAGTACCAGGTGGCGATGAAGCCCAATCCGGACAACATCCAGGACCTGTACCTGGGCTCGTTGCAGGCACTGGGCATCGATCCGCTGGTGCACGACCTGCGCTTTGTCGAAGACAACTGGGAATCGCCCACGCTGGGCGCCTGGGGCCTGGGCTGGGAAGTCTGGCTCAACGGTATGGAAGTCACCCAGTTCACCTATTTCCAGCAGGCCGGCGGGCTGGAGTGCAAGCCGGTGCTGGGCGAGATCACCTACGGGCTGGAGCGGCTGTGCATGTATCTGCAGAGCTGCGACAACGTCTACGACCTGGTGTGGACCTACGGCCCGGATGGCACCGCAGTGACGTATGGCGATGTGTACCACCAGAACGAGGTGGAGCAGAGCACCTACAACTTCGAGCATGCGAATGTTGCTGAGCTGTTCCATCGCTTCGATGCCTGCGAAGCCGAAGCCAAGCATCTGGTGGAGGTCGGCCTGCCGTTGCCGGCCTATGAGCAGGTCACCAAGGCCAGCCACGCCTTCAACCTGCTGGATGCGCGCCGCGCCATCAGCGTGACCGAGCGCCAGCGCTACATCCTGCGCGTGCGCGCGCTGGCGCAAGGCGTGGCGCAGGCGTATCACGCGCAGCGCGAGAAGCTGGGGTTTCCTGGCGTGAAGAAGTAACCAAGAGCCCCTCTCCCGCGGGAGAGGGGTTGGGGTGAGGGTACGAGGCGCAGCCCTCATGCACCCAAACTCCACAGAGCTTCGCCCGTCCCCTCATCTGCCCCTGCGGGGCACCTTCTCCCCCATGAAGGGGGACAATGTCCCGACGGGAGAAGGAAGCAACAAGCCCCTCTCCAACGGGAGAGGGGTTGGGGTGAGGGTACGTGGCGAAGCCCTCACGCACCCAAACTCCACAGAGCTTCGCCCGTACCCTCATCCGCCCCTTCGGGGCACCTTCTCCCGACGGGAGAAGGGAATACGCAAAGGTCCATGTCACATGAGCGAACAACTTCCCCTGCTGATCGAACTGGGCACCGAAGAGCTGCCGGTCAAGGCGCTGCCGGGTCTGGCGCAGGCCTTTTTTGATGGCGTGCTGAGCGGTCTGGAAAAGCGCGGCGTGGCGGTCACGCGCGGCGCTGCCAAACCCCTCTCCACCCCGCGCCGCCTGGCGGTGCTGTTGCCGGGCGTGGCCACCGAGCAGCCGGAGCAGCGCTCCGAAGTGCTGGGCCCGTACCTCAACATCGCCCTCGATGCCGACGGCCAGCCGACCAAGGCACTGGCCGGCTTCGCCGCCAAGGCCGGTATCGACTGGACCGCGCTGGAGCGCACCAGCGATGCCAAGGGCGAGCGCTTCGTACACCGCGCAGTGACACCGGGTGCGCGCACCGCCGCGCTGCTGCCGGAGATCCTGCGCGAGGCCATTGCCGCCATGCCGATCCCCAAGCCGATGCGCTGGGGCGCGCACGACTACGCCTTCGCCCGGCCGGTGCAGTGGCTGGTGCTGCTGTTCGGCAGCGAGGTGATTCCGGCCCAATTGCTGGGCGTGCGTGGCGACCGCGTGACGCGCGGCCACCGCTTCATGCATGACGGCGCCGTGTCGTTGGCCGCGCCGGGCGAGTACATCGACGCGCTACGCGCCGCGCACGTGCTGGTGGATGCCGATGCGCGCCGCGCGCGCATCGTCGAAGAGGTCGAAGCGGCCGCCAGGCAGGCCGGCGGCAGCGCGCGTATCAGCGACGATAATCTTGAACAGGTGGTCAACCTGGTCGAATGGCCGTCGGCGGTGCTCTGCAGTTTCGAGCGCGCGTTCCTGGCGGTACCGCAGGAAGCGCTGATCGAAACCATGGAAATCAACCAGAAGTTCTTCCCCGTGCTGGACGACGGCGGCAAGTTGACCGAGCAGTTCATCGGCATTGCCAATATCGTCTCCAGGGACGTGGCCGAAGTGGCCAAGGGCTACGAGCGCGTGATCCGCCCGCGCTTTGCCGATGCCAAATTCTTCTTCGACGAAGACCTCAAGCAGGGCCTGCAGGCGATGGGTGAAGGCCTGTCCAGCGTCACGTATCAGGCCAAGCTGGGCAGCGTGGCCGACAAGGTCGCGCGCGTGGCGGCGCTGGCCGAAGCGATTGCGCCGCAGGTCGGTGCCGACCCGGTGCAGGCGCGTCGCGCTGCGGAACTGGCCAAGAACGATCTGCAATCGCGCATGGTCAACGAGTTTCCGGAACTGCAGGGCATTGCCGGCCGGCATTACGCCAAGGCCGCTGGCGAGCCTGGCGAAATTTCGCTGGCGATCGATGAGGCCTACCAGCCACGGTTTGCCGGCGACGACATCGCACTGTCGCCGCTGGGCAAGGTGCTGGCGATCGCCGAGCGTCTGGATACATTGGCCGGCGGGTTTGCGGCTGGGCTTAAACCGACCGGCAACAAGGATCCATTTGCGTTGCGGCGTAATGCGTTGGGGTTGGCGCGGACGGTGATTGAGTCGGGGTTTGATCTGGATTTGAAGGCGACGTTGGTGACTGCATCCAAGTTGCTGCCATGGGATCGCTTGGTCAGAAAAGCTACGCTGCCGAACGAGGCAACGATTCCTGAAATCGACTCAGCGCAGCACGCACAGCTTGCCCAAGAAATCTTCGACTTCATCCTCGACCGCCTACGTGGCTACTACGCCGACAAAAAAGTGCCGGCAACCCACTTCAACGCCGTCGCTGCATTGTTCTCGGTCGCGCCCGGGGGCGCTCCTACACCGGATAGCGTAGGAGCGCACCTGGGCGCGACTCACGGCTCCCTCTACGACTTCGACCGCCGCATCGATGCCATCGGTAGTTTCGCCACGCTGCCCGAAGCCGAAGCCTTGGCTGCCGCCAACAAGCGCATCCGCAATATCCTGCGCAAGGTCGATGTCGAGATCCCCGGCGATATCGACACCAGCCTGCTACGCGAACCGGCCGAACAAGCGCTGGCCGAAGCGGTGCAGGCGGCCATCGGTGATACCGGTGATGCCTTACACCGCCACGACTACGTCGCCGTGCTCGCGCGCCTGGCCCGCCTGCGCCCGCAGGTGGATGCATTCTTCGACGGTGTGATGGTCAATGCCGACGACCCCCAGCTGCGTGCCAACCGCCTGGCCCTGCTCAAACAGCTCGGCGACCGCCTGGGCAGCGTTGCCGCCATCGAGCACCTGTCCAGCTGATGTCCAGCCCCGCCGGCGCGACACACTGGCATAACGCCCAGGCGGCGCTGGCACGGCGCGACCTGGGCGTGGCGGCAGCGGCGCTGCAGACCTTGCTGGAGGTGGAGCCCACGCATGTGGCCGCGCGCATTCTGTTGGCCGGCACCGTGCTGGCACGCGGCAGGATGCGCGAGGCGGTCGCGCAATTGCTGTTGGCGGCCAGGGATCTAGGTGATGCCGATGTCGCCATGCGTTGTCGGCTGGCGCAGGCCTTGCTGCGCGTGGGCGAGCATCGCCAGTTGCACCTGCTGCTGCGTCATCCCTCGGTGCAGCGGTGCGCCGAGGGTGCAACGCTTGCCCTATTGGCGCATGTGCATCAGTCCCTGGGTGAGCATCCCGAGGCGCTGGCAATGATGCAACGCGCGCAGGCCTGCGGCTTCGATGGTGCCGATTTCCGCTTCTTCCTGGCGGTGCAGTTGCAGTTCAACGGCCGGCTCGATGAAGCGGCGCACGCGCTCGATCACGCCCTGGCGCTCAAGCCCGGCTACGGCCGCGCCGCGTTGACAAGAGCGCGGCTGCGCCGTCAAACGGCGGACAGCCAGCATGTCGAGCAACTGCGCCAGCAGCTGCAGCACGCCGCCCCGGACAGCGAAGACCGCGCCGGGTTGGCGTTCGCGTTGTACAAGGAGCTGGAGGATCTCGGCCAGACCGAGGCCGCCTGGGACGCGCTGCAGCACGGCAATGCGGCGATGCACGCGCGGCTGCGTCACGATGCCGACGCCGAAGCGGCGCAGTATGCACAGTTGGGTGCCTTGGCCGCGCAGGGCGTGTTCGCCACCGGCGACAGCATGGCGGTGCAGGGTCCACAGCCGATCTTTGTGCTTGGATTGCCGCGTTCGGGCACCACGGTGCTGGAGCGCTTGCTGGGTAATCATTCGCAGATCGTGTCGGCCGGCGAGTTGAACGATTTCGGCCATCAACTCCGCTGGGGCGCCGACCAGGCCGGCCGCAGCCTGTTGGAAACAGGCCTGCTGCAGGCGCTTCCCACGCTGGATTACGCGCAGATCGGCCAGCGCTATCTGGAACAGACGCAGTGGCGTGCCGGGGCGGCGCGCTGGTACATCGACAAGCTACCAGCCAATGCAGTGGCGATCGGCCCGATCGCACGCGCGCTGCCCAATGCCTTGATCGTGCATCTGGTGCGTGAGCCGATGGCGGTGTGCTTTTCCAATTATCGCGCGCTGTTCGGCGATTCCTATGCGTATAGCTACGATCTGCAGACGCTGGCGCGGCATTACCAGGCGTATCACGCGCTGATGGCGCAGTGGCGGGCCGCGTTGCCCGGGCGGGTGATCGACGTGGATTATGCACAGATGGTGCGCGACCCCGGCGCAGTGTTGGAACAGCTGATGGCGCGCTGCGCACTGCACTGCGAGCCTGGCCAGGTGGATATCACCCGCAATGCCGCGGCATCGGCCACGCTGAGCAGCGTGCAGGTGCGCGAAGGCGTGCACGGGCGCAATCTGGAAGCGTGGCGCCGCTATGCGGTGCAACTGGAACCGTTACGGCTGGCGCTGGCGCATGCCGGGTTGATCGATACGAGCGCTACCTGAGCATGCCAATGCAGCCCATTGCACCGCGCGTGGGCGCAGGCGACGCGGCCTGAAACGCCAACGGCAGCCGTCACGGCTGCCGTTGGGTCATGCCTTGCGCAAGACGTTAGTGCGCGCCAAAACGCCAGTTCAGTTCCAGCATGTAGGAACGGCCGTAGCCGGTGTAGTTGAAGATGTTGTAGTACGGGTAGTCGGTGTAGGTACGGTCACGCGGCGGCCGCTCGTTGGTCAGGTTGTTGACCGTGGCCGTGAGCGAGATGTCGTCGTTGACCGCATAGTCCAGCGTCGCATTGAAGGTGGTCCAGGCACCGACCTTGCGTGCGCCTTCCACCGCGTAGCCATCGGTGCTCTGGCCCGCGATGAAGTTGGGCGTGCGGCCGTAGCGCTGGCCGAACAAGGTGGTGGTCCAGGCGTTTTTCTGCCAGGTGATCGAGGCATTGGTGATGCTGCGGAACTCCGACGAGAAGAAGGGTTCGTTGAGCAGGTCGCGTACCGGGTCCTGCGGGAACTGCTGGCTTTCGTGCTTGAGCGTCAGGTTGTACTGCGCGTCGAACACGAACAGGCCCCAGGAGTCGGTTGCCAGATTGTAGGTCGCCTTGGTGAGTACGCCGGAGATTTCCTCGTTGGAAATATTGACCGGGTTGATCCGGATATTGCTCAGGCGATTGGGCACCGGTGCATCGGCCGCGGTGCGATCGATCCGCGCGAGCGCGTCCACGCAGGTGGGCGAGCCGATGGGTAGGCTGCCCAGGCGGCAGGCGGATTCGGTCTGCAGCAGGTTGTCGGTGCTGAGATCGCTGACCTTCTGGTCGATCTTGATGTTGTAGTAGTCCGCATTGACGCTGAAGCGGGCACTCGGCGACCACACCACCCCGGCGCCCCAGGAGTTGGCAGTGATCGACTTCAGATCCGCATTGCCGGACCGACGGCCCTGGATGGTTGTGCCGCTATAGGTACAGTCGGCAATCGGCACGCCGGGTTCTTCGACCGCGCAGCGGTAGTAGTCGTTGACGCCCTGGAAGAACCCGCTGTCGCCAGCGAACGAGAACGCCATATCCGGTGCCTTGAACGCAGTGGCGTAGTTGCCGCGGAACAGCAGCGACTCGATCGGGCGGAACTCCAGCGCGGCCTTGTAGGTGAACTTGGAATCGCCACCGCCACCCTGGTTCTTGTAGTCGTCGTAGCGGCCGGACAGGTTGGCCGTCAACGTGCTCAGGATCGGCACCCGCATCTCGAAGGCGGCCGCCCAGTTTTCGCGCTTGCCGCTGCCCTGGGTGCCGGTCAGTTGGTAGAAGTCGCCGGCGATGACGCGGGGGTCGGTCGGATTGGTCCAGTACTGATTGCCCGCCTGCAAGACGCCGGCGATGCCCACTGCCCCGGCCGGCATGTCGAACAACTCGGTGTTGGTCAGCTGCAGGTTGACGTTCTGGGTCCAGGTCCTGGACTTGGTGCGGATTTCATCGTTGAAGCTGCGGTACTGCGCCGGCGTCAACGCGCGATAGAAGTTGGCATCGTTGGGCGAGTAGATCGGGTAGCCGTAATAATCCCCCTGGGGAGCGCCGAGGAATTGTTCGCGGAAGAAGTCTTCGATGCGGTCCGCCAACGGCCATTGCTGGCGGCTTTCGATGCGGTACTCCGAGCGCGAGTAGAAGGTGTCATAGGTCCAGTTGCTGGCCCCCAGGCCGCCCTTCATGCCGATGGCGATGTTGTAGGAATCGGCGGTCTGGCGGTCGTTGTTGAAATCCAGATCGCCGGCCTCTTCCGGCGCAAAGACGCGTTGATAGCCTTCGAGTTGTTGGCTGTTCTGGTTGTAGAACAGGCCGCCGGTATCGGCGGAGGTTTGCCAGAAGCGCGGCCCGCCGTTGACCTCGACCTTGGTGCGGTTGAGCAGCAGCGTCGAGTACAGCTCGGCGTTGTCGTTGAAGGCATAGCTCAGGTTGGCATAGCCGCTGGCGCTGCGTTCCTTGTTGAGGATGCTGGCATAGCCGGGCACTGCACGGCTGCTGCAGAAGTTGCCACGGTTGGCGCGGTTGTCGTACTGCACCGATCCATTGAACAGCCCACCCAGCGCAGCGCAGTTGTCCGCGCCTGGATCGACATAGCTGGCCGGGGGGCCGGGGAGGCTGTGCAGCGCGATGCGTGAACCATAGCGCAGGGTCGGGTCTGGATTGTCGTTGGTGGAATCGAAATCGCGGCGCTGGAAGCCGTAGATCGGGTCCTGGTTGTTGAGCTGCAGGCCCCACACGATATTGGCGCCGCCGATCTCGTTGCCACCGGTGAGCTGGAAGCGCTGGTTGTTGCCGCCACCGCCGTCGTAGGTGCCCATGCGGTAATTCATCTGCACGCCGTCCATGCGCTTTTTCAGGATGATGTTGACCACGCCTGCGATCGCGCTGGAGCCGTAGATCGAGGACTGGTTGCCGGGCGCCACGTCGATGCGCTCGACCATGCCCACCGGCACGCTGGCCAGGTCGACGAAGTTGCTCTGCCCGTTGTAGAGCAAGGGGTAGTCGGCCATCGGCCGGCCGTCGATCAGCACCAGGGTGAAGCCGGGATCCAGTCCCAGCAGGCTCAACGACTTGGCGCCAGCGGTAAAGCCGCCACTGAACTGGCCATCCTGCACGGAGCCGGTCGCCATCGGTTGCGAACGCAGCACGTCGTAGACGTCCTTGAAGCCGCGGCGCTGGATGTCCTGGGCGGTGATCGAGAACACTGGTGTGGCGGTCTCGACCTGGGAACGCGGAATCAACGACCCAGTCACGGTGACCTTGTCCAATTGGGTGACTTCGCCTTGCTGCTGCGCGGTGGCAAGCGACGGCATCGCCAGGGCGGTCCACACGGCGGTAACCAACAGATGACGCTTCATGAAAACCTCTCTCCAAAGGTGCCGAACGGGCGCGGCAAGCCGAAGGGGCCGCGCAATGCGTGTCAACGAAACGTTAACAACTGTCCGACTGTAGCCATTCCATTACCCGCCGTATAGTCAGAATGGCCGACATTTTTTGTCCCTTCACAGCGGGGCTGGGTATCCTTGGCGGATGCTCAAAGCCGCGTTTGCTCTCTCCCTGCTGTGTACCGTGTTCCTGCCGCTGCAAGCGGTTGCACGTGCAACCATCGACAAGATCGAAATCAAGGGGTTGGACGACGGCGACGACGCCGAGATGATCGAGAACATCCAGGTCTCCCTGTCCCTGTACGAGGCCGTGGGCAAGGAACAAGGCGAGTCGCGCCTGGAGTACCTGCTGGCCCAGGCCGAACGGCAGACCCGCGAGGCCTTGGAACCATTTGGTTATTACTCCCCGACCATCACCCTGGCGGCACCGCGCAGCGGCGACCGGGTGACGGTGGTGATCGCGGTGGAACGCGGCGAGCCGGTGCGCGTGCGCACCTCGCATATCTCCATCACCGGCTGGGCCGAGCAGGACCGCTACCTGGGCCAGGACCTGAAGCAATTCGAGCCGCGCCCGGACCAGGTGTTCAGCCACCCGCAGTATGAATCCAGCAAGGTGCGCATCACCCGTCGGCTGGCCGAGCGTGGCTATTTCGATGCCGACCTCACCCGGCGGCGGGTGGAGGTGACGCGCGCCGAACACGCCGCCGACATCGACCTGAACTGGGACAGCGGCCGCCGCTATGACATGGGCAAGGTGCGCTTCGACTACGACTACTTCCGCGATGGGCTATTCGATCCCCTGGTCTACTGGGACGAAGGCAGCTACTACCACGAAGGCAAGCTGGACCGGCTGCGCGAGTCGCTGACCAAGCTGGACTACTTCAGCACCATCGACATCCAGCCCAAGCCCGAAGAAGCCGACGACCAGGGCCGCGTGCCGGTGGACGTCAAACTCACCCGCGCCAAACGCACCATCTACACCTCGGGCCTGAGTTTCGGCAGCGAGAGCGGGGCTGGTGTGCGCGGCGGCGTGGAGCGGCGCTATGTGAATTCGCGTGGTCACAAGATGGACACGCAACTGGACTACGCGCAGAACCGCAAGAGCCTGACCACCCGCTATCGGGTACCGGCATTCCGCTGGCTGGACGGCTGGTATACCGCCTCGGCGCGGTTGTACGACGAGCAGACCCAGTACATCGACCTGCGCAACGTCAAGCTCACCGGCAGCCGCAGTGGCCAGATCAACGAACGCTGGAGCGCCATCGCCTCGATCAACGCCTTGCGCGAGCGCTGGCGCTTCAGCAGTGGTGATGACTTCGAAGGTGCGGTGTACGAAACCTCCACCCTGGTCTACCCGCAGCTGCAGGCCAACTACGTCAATGTCGACGACCGCTTGTTTCCGCGCAGCGGCGTGTCGGCGCAGATGTTCCTCCGCGGCGGTGCCGAAGGGGCCGGCTCGGACACCAATTTTGGCCAGCTGTACGGGCAGTTGCGCTGGTTCCTGGGTGCCGGCGACAACGGCCGGGTGATCCTGCGCGGCGAAGGCGGCACCACCTGGACCAGCGACCTGGTGGCGATGCCGCCCAGCCTGCGGTTCTTTGCCGGCGGCGCCAACAGCATCCGTGGCTATGCGTTCCGCGAAGTCGGCCCGCGCACGCCCAAGCCGGACGAGTTCGCCCTCGGTGCCAAGAACATGGTCACCGCCAGCGCCGAATACGAGCATTACCTCAAGGGCGGCCCCTGGGGCGGGGCGGTGTTCGTCGATGGCGGCAGCGCCTTCGACAACCGCCCGGACTGGCATACCGGCATCGGCTTCGGCCTGCGCTGGCGCTCGCCGGTGGGACCGGTGCGGGTGGATATCGCGCATGGCTTAAACGACCCCGACTCGCAATTCCAGCTCTATATCGATATCGGGGCCAACCTGTGAGCACGCCCACGCCGCCGCCCGCTCCGCGCCCACGTTTCTATCGCCGCCGCCGCTTCTGGATGGGATCGGGCCTGACCGTGCTGGGGCTGGTGCTGCTGGCCCTGGTCGCCCTCTATTGGCTGCTGCAGACCGTGGCCGGGCGTGACGTGTTGCTGGCGCAAGTCGTTGCGCGCCTGCCGGTTGGCGCGACCTTTACCTACGGCCGCGTCGAAGGCCCGGTCGCCGGCCCGCTGACCCTGCGCAATGTCGACTTCAAATATCAGGACATCCACTTCACCGCCGAGCGCGTGTATCTGGAGCCGGACCTGCGCCCGCTGCTCGGCCGCAAGCTGCAGCTGGACGCGGTGCAGGTCAGCAACGCCACCTTGAACCTGGGCAAGAGCGACGAACCGTTCAAGCTCCCCAGCTGGCCCGAATCGCTGCCGCAGATCACCGTGCCGCTGGCGATCCAGGCCGACAAGATCGATGTGCAAAATCTGCGCATCACCCAGTTGCAGCAGCCGATGATCGTACTGCGCAAGATGCAGGGTGGTCTGGAAGTGGCCACCGGCGAACTGCGGACGCGCGATCTGGTGATCGACACCGACATGGGCGATTTCCGCCTGCACGGGGATTACCTCCCCAACGACGCTTACCGCGCCGATCTCACCGCCACGGCGGTGCTGCCGGCCGCACGCGGCCGTACCCCGGCCAGCCTGGGGCTGGTGGCGCGCGGGGACCTGGACAAGATGGAAGTGGCCATCGCCGGCCGTGCACCGGCGCCGCTGCAGGCCAGCCTGGTGTTCACCGGTCGCGATGATCCCACGTGGGCCTTCAAGGCCGTCACCGAAGCGCTGGATACCTCGCTGCTGATGCCGGCCACCAATGGGCAGTATGCCGCCCCGGCCACGCCGATCGCACTAAACCTGCAGGCCTCCGGCAAGGGCGGCAAGGCCGACCTGCAAGGCAGCGTCAAACAGGGTGAGTTGAGCGCGACCTTGCAGCCCTCGCATATCAGCCTGGTCGATCAGGTGCTGACCGTCGAACCGCTGGTGATCGACACCTTCGAAGGCCGCACCCAACTGCGCGGCACCGCCGATTTCCGCGACTCCCAGAACCCGAGCTTCCGCTTTGCGGTCAATGCCAGCGGCCTGCGCTTCACTCCACCTGCGGACCCGGCCACGCCGGATGCGCCGTTGGTGCCGGTGGAACTGCGCCAGGCGCGGCTGGGCGTGGCCGGCACCTTGCAGGCGTGGGCCGCGATCGGCCGCGCCATGGTGGAGCGCGACGGGCAGCAGGCCAAGCTGGTGTTCGACACGCGCGGCAACGACCAACGCGCCCAGCTCAAGCAGGTGCAGGCCACCACCCCGGGTGGCGCGCTGGATGTGACCGGCGAGGTGGGCTGGACGCCGGAACTGCACTGGGACCTGGCCGCGCAACTGGCCAAGTTCGACCCGGGCTATTTCGTCCCAGGCTGGAACGGCAACCTCTCTGGCAAGGTCGCCTCCAAGGGCCGCCAGCTGCCGGCGCCGGCCGGCGGCGTGTCGCCGGGCTTCGAGGCCACTGCAGACATCCCCAGCCTGACCGGCCAGCTGCGCCAGCGCGCGCTGTCGGCCAATGGCAAGTTCGCCCTGCGTGGCGAACAGGGCGAGGGCGAGCTGCAACTGGCGCTGGGTGCCAGCCGCATCACCGCCAAGGGCAAGGTCGGCGACCAGCTGGAGATCGCCGCGCAACTGCAACCGTTGCAGCTGGACGATGTGCTGCCGGGCGCCACCGGCGTGGTGCGCGGGCAGCTGCAGGTCAGCGGCAAGCGCACTGCACCGGACATCACCGCCGACATCGCCGGCAACGGCCTGCGCTGGAATACCTACAGCGCGCAGAGCCTCAGCCTGCGCGGCCGGCTGCCGTGGCGCGGCAGCGACGGGCAGCTGGCCTTGCAGGGCAGCGCGATCGAGGCCGGCATGGTGCTGGACAGCGTGCGCGTGCAGGCACGCGGCGCAGTGGAAGCGCTGCGTCTGGATGCCGACATCGCCAACAGCATGGCCAGCGTCGTGCTACAGGGCGATGTGCGGCGCAATGGTGAGCGTTGGCAGGGCCAGGTCGCCACGCTGCGGATCGCACCGGCCAAAGGCGATGCCTGGGCATTGCGCCAGCCGGCGCAGTTCAGCACCGACGGCGCAGCGTTCACGCTGTCCGATACCTGCCTGGGTGCCGCCACCGGTGGCGCGCTGTGCGCCAGCGCCAACTGGCCGCGCGAGGGGATGGTGGTGCATGGCGACGCGCTGCCGCTGTCGCTGGTGCAGCCGTGGTTGCCCAAGCAGCAAGGCCGTCAGATCTACCTGCGTGGCGAGCTGACGCTGGACGGTAGTTTCAAGCCGCGCGGCAATGCCTGGGAAGGCAGCTTCCGCATCGCCTCGCCCGAAGGCGGCGTCCGCCTGGGCGAAACCCGCTATGCGGCGGTGGCTGGCAATTCCAATCGTGGCGAAGTGTTGCGCTACGACCAGTTCAGCATGCAGGCCGACTTCACCCAGCAGCAGATCCAGGCCAAGCTGGGTATCGGCTTCCAGGGCGCCGGCTTTGTCGATGCCAAGTTCAACACCGGGTGGGATGCCTACGCGCCACTCAACGGCGAGCTATATCTCAATATGTCGCGGCTGTACTGGCTGGAGCTGGTGGTGGCCGATGTGGTGCAGCCCAAGGGCCTAGTCGAAGGCCATGTCAGCCTGCGCGGCACCCGCGACAAACCGCTGCTGGGCGGCGATGCCACGTTGAGTCACTTCACCGCCGAATATCCGTCGATGGGTTTGACCTTGAGCGAGGGCAAGGGCCGCTTCGACGCGCTGCCGGACGGCTCGGCCAAGATCACCGCCTCGGCCAAGTCTGGCCCCGGCACGCTCACCATCGATGGCGGGCTGTCGTGGTTCGGCACCAGCACGCCGTTGCTGCTCAATATCCGCGGCGAAAACGTGCTGGCTTACAACACCAGCGAGCTGCGTATCATCGCCAACCCGGACATGCAGTTCGGCATCACCGACAACACCATGCAACTGCGCGGCAAGGTCAGCGTCCCCGAGGCCGACATCGACCTGGAACGCCTGGACCGCGGCACCTCCGTATCCGAGGACGTGGTGGTGCTGGACCCGGTAGACCCGGAACAAACCCCGGCCTCGCCGCTGGATATGGACCTGGCCATCGTGCTGGGCGACAAGGTCAATATGAGCGGCTTCGGCCTGAAGGGCGGCCTGAGCGGGCAGATGCAGATCCGCGCCCGCCCGGGCCGTGAAATGACCGCCAACGGCGGGCTCGACGTGCGCGGCCGCTATAAGGCCTACGGCCAGGACCTGACCATCAGCCGCGGCCAGCTGACCTGGAACAACAACATCGTCTCCGACCCGCGCGTGAGCCTGCGCGCCGAACGCAAGATCGGCGACGTCACCGCCGGCATCGACGTCAGCGGCCGCGCCGAATCGCCGCGTGCCGACGTGTGGTCGGACCCGGCGATGTCGCAATCCGAAGCGTTGTCCTACCTGGTGCTCGGCCGCGGCCTCTCCACTGCCAGCAGCGACGAAACCCAGCAGGTCAGCGCCGCCTCGGCCGCGCTGTCGGCCGGCAGCAGCCTGATCGCCTCGCAGATCGGCGCCAAGCTCGGCCTGGACGACGCCGGCGTCAGCCAATCCAGCACGCTGGGCTCGGTGGTGGGCTTCGGCAAGTACCTCTCGCCAAAACTCTACGTCGGCTACGGCGTCTCGATGATCGGCAGCGGCTCGGTGCTGACGCTCAAATACCTGCTCAGCCGCGGCTTCGACGTGGAAGCCGAATCCAGCACGGTGGAGACCAAGGGCTCGATCAATTGGCGGCGGGAGAAGTAGCGCTACCTACCGGTTCATGGCGGATTGGCAAGGTTGACTCGTCTGTTCACGCTTTTGGGCAAGAACTGGCGAAGCTGGCCGTTGATGTTTTCGTTGCTTCCACGCTGACATGGTGCATGCGGATCCACTAACCAAACGTCCACGTTCGGCACATCACTTCATCTCCGTGCTGCAATCGTAGGTCAAGACAAAATCATCGCGCACCAGCTGGAACAGGCCTGTTCTTGATGTAAACCGCCGTGGCCGAATGCATCGCTGAGTAACGCTTGCCTGAATCGTGTGCGTAGTAGAGCGTTGGCGTCCTCCATGGACAGCTCCCGGCTCAACGTCGACCGGCTTCTGTCCAGCAGCCTGGCGATCAATGAGCGCATGTGGGTCCGACTTGCTGCATCGCGCGCTTGTCTGCACTGCACTCAGGCGTGAGATGAGTTTTCGTGATAAGCCTGGTGGATTCGCCCGCGAAGTGCAACAGTCCTATAACGTAGCGGGCCAGGTGTCGTAGCCTGAGCCCCTACACGACCAAGTGGAGTTGCACATGCGCTATCGACACCTGACCCAGGACGAACGGTACCAGATTGCCTGGGGGTGTGATCTCTCTGTCTCCAATGCGGACATCGCCCGTCAGCTCGGCCGTCATGCCAGTACGATTGGCCGCGAGCGCGCGCGCAATCGTAATGCCAGTAGTGGAACGTACCGTGCCCAGCAGGCGCACCGCACCGCCCGCCAGCGTCGCAGTCAAGGCAGTAGCCACGCGCAGATGGACGGGCCGATGCAGGCTGCATTGCTGGCCGGGCTGGCCGAAAAATGTAGCCCTGCGCAGATCCACGGCCGTGCGCGTTTGCTGGGTCAACCGATGGTAGGGGTGGCCAGTGTGTATCGCTATCTCAAGCGTCACCGGTTACGGCATTTGCTACGCCTGCCAACACGGCGGCGTCCTTATGGGCGTGGCCGTGCCAAGCGATTTGAAGAGCGCAAATCCATTCACCAACGCCCCGCGCATGTGGCCTCACGTGCGCAGTTAGGCCATTGGGAATTGGATACGGTCCGCCCATCGCGCGGCACTGGCGTGCTGGTGACGCATGTCGAACGCAGCAGTGGCTATGTGCGTCTGGGCTGGAGTCCTGACGGCACCGCCGATGCTGTTGCCGAGGTCATTTGCGCGCGCCTATGGCGTGTGCGCGATAAGGTGCTGACGCTGACCTGCGATCGCGGTAGCGAGTTCGCCCAGGATGCCCGCATCGAGGACCGGCTATCGACCAAGGTGTACTTTGCCGACCCACATGCCCCTTGGCAACGCGGCTGCAATGAGAATCTCAACGGACTGCTCCGGCAGTATTTTCCGCGCAGTCGTGACTTCAGCACCATCACGGCGCAAGAGCTGCAGCAGGTTGAACATTCACTCAACAACCGACCCAGAAAACGATTGAGCTATCTCACTCCAGCCGAGGTCTTTTTCAACTACGATACCCTTGCACTTCGTGAGTGAATCCACCAGGGTTTTTGGAAAGTGGAGCCTCGCTTGAAAGTAATCCGTTTGAGCATCTGTTGGTCCCTCGTGTGTTTGGTGAGGCCGGAAGCGAGGCAGTGCTGGCGTGGCTTGAGACTTCCGCCCCTTGGCGCTTGAAGGTTGCAAGCTTCTACGAGCAGTATGAGTTCAGCCTCCTGGATTGCGAGCTGCCGCCAGCCATTGATGCGCTGCTGGGAGGCGAGGTCGTCCAGCAGGTGCGCTCGAAAGTGGAAGCTGTCTTCTGCAACCGCTTGGATGACCGGTGTGATGTGACTGCCCATAAGCTGGTGCCAGGGCAACGCATACGCATCCACAACGATTACATCCCTGGCCAGGAGACCCACCGCGTTCTGGTGCAACTCAACCGTGGTTGGGTAGACGAAAACGGCGGTATCTTGATGTTGTTTGCATCGGCTGACGCAGCTGATCTTGTCAAAGCATTTCGTCCAGAGCACGACGCAGGTTTTGCATTTGCCATCAGTCCCGCCTCGCACCATGCCGTGACGCCCATCGTGTCAGGGGAGCGCTATACATTAGTGTTCTCGTTCTACGCGAGAAGTGAATTACTCGCTCGTTGTTTGGGTCGCACACGCTATGCAATTGCTAACTAATTGTTAAATGCCGTTGTTGCTCGGGTGGCTGGTCCGGTGGTTAGTCCAGGGACGTGAAGTTGAGCTCTTACGTTACGGAGAGTATTGGTATGTCGGCTGCCCGTCCTGTCTTCTTCGATGGAGTTAAGGTGTGGAGCTGTTCGTTGCATCCGTTTGGTTGCAGGCGCCCAGCAAAAAGCAGTTAATGAATGTGTACACACAACGGATGCATATCGGACTGGCAGTCCGTGATCTGAAGTCGCATCGCTCTTGCCGGGGAATGTAAGACCGTTTGAACCGACGCGGTGAGCGGCTTCATTTCCTGTAATTACTTACACACTTGCCAACTTCGACAGCTGCCGGATTGAAATGCTAATCCACGCGGATAGCCGACTGACTACTACCACGAAACAATAAACACAAATTCTGCTCTAGGCTGTATCCCAGTCGCGAGGTATCGGTCAGACACTGGCCGATAAGGCCTACATCAAGTGGCTTGAACGCATGCGTGCACAGCCGATGGTCGTGCGCGCGGGTCCTTTAAGACCCGGGGAATACCTCAGGGACTAGCCCCCTGTGCCAAGTGGCGCTGGCTATTGGCAGCGACCGGTGTGCTCGCCGTTACAAACCGTCGCCACACAACTTGTTCGATTTCCGTCAACTTGGCCGACACATGGAATTCGCAGCCGGGGTGCTTGACTGCATGGGTCGAGAATCGTTGCGGAGTTACGCATGAGTGCAGTCACGGTAGGCAGGGTCGTCCCGATGGTGCATGAGCGAGGGGTGATCCGGGCAGGTGTTGGACTGGTGCGGCGCATGGCAGCGCCCGCCACGTTGCGGCGCGGCGTACTCCGCATGGCGTTTTCGGTCACGGTGCGTGCGCGCGCCGTTGCCCGGTAGGGGGCGGCATGCGGATCTGTGTTCTCACTGATGCAGGGGGGGCATCCAGCGGACTGGAGCAGCGCTGTGCGGCTGCACGCGAGGCCGGTTGCGATTACGTGGTAACGGCAGCGCCGTTCGAGCGCGATGCCGAAGGCCGGCTGGTGGAGCCTGCCGGTGGAGACGATGCGCAAGGCCGGCGTCTGCGCGAGGCCGTGCAGGCCGCGCAGCAGGCCGGCGTGAAGCTGCTGATGGATCTGCGGCTGGACGAGGTTGGCGGTGCCAGCGCGGTGGTACGCGACAATCCGCAGTGGTTTCGGGCGCGCAGTACGGCGGTGCCGGACCCGCGCCAGCCGCGGACCACGCCCGAGGTAGCCGAGGCGCGCTTCAGCTATGCGCAGGAAGGTGCGGCCCTGGTGGAGTGGTGGAGCGCACGCCTGCTGGAGTGGGCCGGGCAGGGCATAGGTGGGTTCCGCTTGTTACAGCCGCAGCAGGTGCCGGCGCAGCGCTGGCGCGCGCTGATCGCGCGCGTGCACGCGCGGGCGCCGGAGGTGGTGTTCGCCGCCTGGACGCCCGGACTGGGGCTGGATGCCTTGCAGCAGCTGTTCGGGGCCGGCTTCGATGCGGCGTTCTCTTCGCTGGCCTGGTGGGATGGTCGCGGCGGCTGGTTTTTCGAGGAAGACATGGCGTTGCGCGCACTGGCGTCGCAGGTCGTGGCGGTGCTGGATGCGCCCGATGGCAAGCGTGCCGCAGCGCCGGAGCAGCACGGGCAGCTGGCATTGGCGCTGGGTGGCGCGTGGTTGCTGGACGAGGCGCAGCTACACGCTTTGCCGCAGTCGCTGCGCGGCCGCGACCGGCCACCCGGCAGCACGGCCGGCCTGCGGCTGCGTCCGCTGCTGCGCGAGGCCACCGGGCTGACCGCAGTGGCGGTGGAGCCACTGGGTGGCTTGCCCGCCTTGTTATTGATCAATGGCGATACGCGGCATGTGGTGCCGGTGCCGGCGTCCGATGTGTTGCGCCTGCTGGGCGATGCAGAAGCATTGGTGGCCGAAGATGGGCGCACCCTGTCCGGGACGACGCTGGACGCGCTGGAGCCGGGCGAGGTGCGGGTGTATCGCAGCGTACCGGCGCGACATGTGCTGGCGGTACCACGCATGCGTCCGCGCGCGCAGACCGCCGGGACCTGGCCGCGCGTCTGCATCGAGTCGGTGACGCCGTCGGTGGATCACGGCCGCTTCCCGGTCAAGCGCAGCGTGGGCGATCGGATCTGCGTGGAGGCCGATGCGTTCTGCGACGGGCACGACCGTATTGCGGTGGGGGTACTGTGGCGTGCCGCCGATGCCAAGAGCTGGACCAGCGCACCGATGCGCGCACTGGGCAACGACCGCTGGCGCGCGGAGTTCCCGCTGGAGCGCATCGGCACCTACGAGTTCCGTGTGGAAGGCTGGCGCGATGTCTTCGCCACGCTGCATGCGGATCTGGAGAAGAAGCGTGCGGCCGACACCGTACTGCCGGTGGACGTGCAGGAAGCCATTGCAGTGGTCAAGGCGGCGCATGCGCGCAGCGATGGTGACTTGGCAGCGCAGCTGCAGGACATCCTCACCCGTATCGGCGCGCGGAGCGAGCCGTTGCAGCAACTGGCCATCGTGCTGGAGCCGGAGACCGCGCAGGCAATGGCACTGGCCGACGACAAGCCGTTCCGCTCCGAGTACCCGGTCACCTTCCGGGTGGAATCGGAGCGCCGTGCGGCGCACTTCGCTAGTTGGTACGAGCTGTTCCCGCGCTCGCAGAGCGGTGATATCAACCGACATGGCACGTTCGATGACGTCATCCAGCGGCTGCCGCATATTCGTGCCATGCACTTCGATGTGCTGTACATGCCACCGATCCATCCGATCGGGGCGAAGAACCGCAAGGGACGCAACAACTCGGTCACTGCGGTCGATGGCGAGCCCGGCAGTCCGTATGCGATCGGCGCGACCGACGGTGGGCATACGGAGGTGCATGCCGAACTTGGCGGGCTGGCCGGCTTCCGCCGCCTGATCCAGGCCGCGCGTGGGCAGGGGCTGGAAGTGGCGCTGGATTTTGCGATCCAGTGCGCGCCCGATCACCCATGGCTGAAGGAACACAAGGATTGGTTCACCTGGCGCGCGGACGGTTCCATTCCGTATGCGGAAAATCCGCCGAAAAAGTACCAGGACATCGTCAACGTCGATTTCTATGCCAGCGGCGCGGTGCCGGAGCTATGGAACACGCTGCGCGATGCAGTGCTGTTCTGGGTCAACGAAGGAGTCACGCTATTCCGCGTGGACAACCCGCATACCAAGCCGTTCCCGTTCTGGGAGTGGCTGATTGCCGATGTGCGCGGGCGCCGGCCGGACGTGGTGTTCCTCTCGGAGGCCTTTACCCGGCCGAAGATGATGTACCGCCTGGCCAAGTGCGGTTTCTCGCAGTCGTATACCTATTTCACCTGGCGCAACCACAAGCACGAGTTGCAGGAGTACGTGCAGGAGTTGAACCAAGGCGTGCCAAGCGAGTGCTTTCGCCCGCATTTCTTCGTCAACACGCCGGACATCAACCCGTTCTTCCTGCAGACCAGCGGGCGCAACGGGCATCTGATCCGGGCGGCGCTGGCGACCACGTTGTCGGGGCTGTGGGGCATGTATCAAGGCTTCGAACTGTGCGAGGCCACGCCGCTGGCGGCGGGCAAGGAAGAGTATCTGGACTCGGAAAAATTCCAGCTACGCGCCTGGCCCGAGCGCGCGCCCGGCGATATCGTCGAGGAGATCACCCGCTTCAACCAGCTGCGCCGCACGCACCCGGAGCTGCAGTCGCATCTGGGCACGCGCTTCTATCAGGCGCACAACGACCAGGTGCTGTACTTCGGCAAGTTCCTGGATGCTGGCTACCTGTCGCGTAGCCGCACGCTGGTGCTGGTGGCCATCAACCTGGACCCGCACGCGGGGCAGGACGCGGATATCGAAATTCCGTTGTGGGAGTTGGGCCTGCCCGATCACGCCAGCGTGGCCGTGGATGACCTGTGGGATGGGCACCGGTTCACGTGGCATGGCAAACACCAGCACATCCGCTTAGAGGCGACGCGGCCGTTCGCGTTATGGCGCATCCGCGCAGGAGAGGTCGCATGAATGCAGTTCCCGCTTTACAGGCCGACGCAGACCAGTCGGCCGTGATCGCCGACCAGCTGTGGTACAAGGACGCGATCATCTACCAGGTGCACGTCAAGTCGTTCTTCGACTCCAACGACGATGGCATCGGCGACTTCCCGGGGTTGATCTCCAAGCTGGACTACATCGCCGAGTTGGGCGTGGACACCATCTGGCTGCTGCCGTTCTACCCCAGCCCGCGCCGCGACGATGGCTATGACATCGCCGAGTACATGGCGGTGCATCCGGACTACGGCAGCATTGCCGATTTCGAGCAACTGGTGGCGCAGGCGCATGCGCGCGGCATCCGCATCGTCACCGAACTGGTCATCAACCACACCTCCGACCAGCACCCCTGGTTCCAGCGCGCACGCAATGCGCAGGCCGGCTCACCGGAGCGCGACTTCTATGTGTGGTCGGACACCGACCAGGAATACGCAGGCACGCGCATCATCTTCTGCGATACCGAAAAGTCCAACTGGACGTGGGATCCGGTAGCCGGCCAATACTTCTGGCATCGGTTCTACTCGCATCAACCGGACCTGAACTTCGACAATCCGGCGGTGCTGGAGGCCGTGCTGGAAGTGATGCGCTTCTGGCTGGATCGCGGCGTGGATGGACTGCGTCTTGACGCGGTGCCGTACCTGATCGAGCGCTCCGGCACCTCCAACGAGAACCTGCCCGAAACCCACGCCATCCTGCGCAAGATCCGCGCTACGCTTGATGCCGAATACCCGGACCGCATGCTGCTGGCCGAAGCCAACATGTGGCCGGAAGATACCCAGCAATACTTCGGCCAGAACGCCGACGAATGCCATATGGCGTTCCACTTCCCGCTGATGCCGCGCATGTACATGGCGATCGCGCGCGAAGACCGCTTTCCCATTACCGACATCATGCGCCAGACCCCGGAGATTCCGGAAAGCTGCCAGTGGGCGATCTTCCTGCGTAACCACGACGAGTTGACGCTGGAGATGGTCACCGACTCCGAGCGCGATTATTTATGGCAGACCTATGCCGCCGACCGCCGCGCCCGCATCAATCTAGGCATCCGCCGCCGCCTGGCGCCGCTGCTGGAGCGCGACCGCCGCCGTATCGAGCTGATGACTTCCTTGCTGCTGACCATGCCCGGCACGCCGGTGCTGTATTACGGCGACGAAATCGGCATGGGTGACAACATCCACCTGGGTGACCGCGATGGCGTGCGCACGCCGATGCAGTGGTCGATCGATCGCAACGGGGGCTTCTCGCGTGCCGACCCGGCCCAGCTGGTGCTGCCGCCGGTGATGGACCCGCTATACGGCTTCCAGGCGGTGAACGTGGAAGCTCAGATCCGCGACCAGCATTCGCTGCTCACCTGGACCCGCCGCGTCCTTAGCGTACGCAAGCGCTACCAGGCCTTCGGGCGGGGCGCGCTGCGCTTCCTCTACCCAGGCAACCGCCGCATGCTGGCCTACCTGCGCTGCTACCAGGACGAAACCGTGCTGTGCGTGGCCAACCTGTCGCATACGCTGCAGGCGGTGGAGCTGGATCTGTCCGAGTTCGAAGGCCGCGTGCCGGTGGACATCATCGGCGGTGGCAGCTTCCCGCCCATCGGGCGGCTGACCTACCTGCTCACCGTGCCGCCGTTCGGCTTCTATGCCTTCCAGCTGGTCAGCGAAGGCAGGCTGCCGGATTGGCACGTGCCGAGCCCGGTGCCGTTGCCGGACTACCGCACGCTGGTGCTGCGCAGCGATACCGACGAAGGCAACGCCTTGCTGCCGCATCTGGCCACGCTGGAAGGCGAGATCCTGCCGGCCTGGTTGTCGGCGCGGCGTTGGTTCTCGGCCAAGGACCAGGCACTCAAGCAGGTGCGCATTTCGCGCCGCACGCCGCTGCCGGGCGATGAGCCGATGAGCCTGCTGGAGTTGGAGGTCGAGCTGGAAGATGGCCACCACGAGTGCTACATGCTCCCCGTGGGCATCGTGTGGGAGCGCGAGCATCCCAGCACGCTGGCCGAGCAGCTGGCATTGGCGCGCGTACGCCAGGGCCGCGAGGTGGGCTATCTCACCGATGCGTTCGCGCTCAAGCCGATGGTGCGCGGGGTGATCGATGCCTTGCGCACCGATACGACGCTGGACTTCTGCGATGGCGATGATCCTTCGCAGCAAGGCCAGGTGCGATTCGAAGCGACGCCGGCGCTGGCCAGGCTGGAGATCCCTGCCGATCCGGACATCCGCTGGCTGTCGGCCGAGCAGAGCAACAGCTCGCTGGTGGTCGCCGACAAGGCCGTGTTCAAGCTGCTGCGGCATGTGGCCAATGGTGCCAACCCGGAGATCGAGATCGGCCGCAGGCTCACCGAGATGGGCTATACCAACGCGGCGCCCTTGCTGGGCAGCGTGAGCCGCATCGATGGCCAGGGCACCGTCACCACCATTGCGCTGCTGCAGAGTTTCATCCGCAATCAAGGCGATGCCTGGCGCTGGACGCTGGATCATCTGGCGCGCAGCTTCGACGAATACGCCACCGCGCAGACCGACGAGGCCCGCGCCGAAGCCATCGCCGGCTATGACGCGTTCGCCGCGGTGGTCGGCAAGCGCCTGGCCGAGTTGCATGAAGCGCTGTCGCGCGCCACCGACGATGCCGACTTTGCCCCGCAGCGTATCGACCTGCCCGCCGCCAACGATGTAGTGGCGGGCGTGGCGCGGCAGGTGGAGGAAATGTGGGAGACCGTCAACGCGCGGCTGGCCGCCAGCGAGGAGCCGGCCGAGCGCGAAGCACTGGACGCCATCCTGGCGCAACGTCCGCAGCTGGACGCGCTGCTTGCCCAGGCGCCGAGCGTGCTGGCCGATTCGCTGCTGACCCGCGTGCACGGCGATTTCCACCTGGGCCAGATCCTGGTGGCCTTCGACGATGTGGTGCTGATCGACTTCGAGGGCGAGCCGGCCAAGCCGCTGGCCGAGCGGCGTGCCAAGGCCAGCCCGTTGCGTGACGTGGCAGGCTTCCTGCGCTCGCTCGATTACGCCAGCGAAGTGTCGGCGCGTGGCGAGGAGGGAACGGCCGCGCGCGCGGGAGTGGGCGTGGATACGCATCTGCACCAATTCCTGGTGCAATTTCGCCGCCGCTCCACACAGGCCTTCCTGGACGCTTACCATGCCGTGCTCGACGCCAGCGCCCACCCATGGATCGCGCCGGCGGCGTTCAACGCGGCCACCTTGCTGTTCCTGGTGGAGAAGGCGTGCTACGAGGTGCGCTATGAGGCCGCCAACCGCCCAGGCTGGTTGATGGTGCCGATCGAAGGTTTGCGACGCATCCTGCAACGCGCACGCGTCGATGCAGGGAACACATGATGAGTGGAGTAATGACAGCAGTGAGTAATCGATGGGATCCCGGCGTCATCCGCGCCCTGGCCGACGCGCGCCACGGCGATGCGTTCGCCGTGTTGGGCGCGCACCCGAGTGACGGCGGGCGCGTGTTGCGCACCTATCTGCCTGGCGCCGAGCGCGTTAGTGCGGTGCTGGACGACGGCCAGGCGATCGTGCTGGAAGCGGGCCCGGAGCCGGGCCTGTTCGCCGGTGACCTGCCGGCGCAGGGCGGCTACCGCCTGCGCATCGGCTGGCCCGGTGGCGAGCAGGACACCGCCGACCCGTACGCCTTCGGGCCGCAGCTCAGCGACTTCGACCTGCACCTCATCAGCGAAGGCCACCACCTGCAGCTGGCCGATGCGCTGGGGGCCAATGTGGTGGAAGTGGATGGCGTGCGCGGCACGCGTTTTGCGGTGTGGGCGCCCAATGCCTCGCGTGTGGCGGTGGTGGGCGACTTCAACAGCTGGGATGCGCGCCGTCACCCGATGCGGCTGCGGCATCAGTCCGGTGTGTGGGAGCTATTCGTTCCCGATGTCGGCCCCGGAGCACATTACAAATACCAGCTGCGTGGCCCCCATGGCCACGCGTTGCCGGCCAAGGCCGACCCGGTGGCGCGGCGCGCAGAACTGGCGCCGGGTACCGCCTCCATCGTGGCCGACCCTACGCCGTTCCAGTGGAGCGACGACGGCTGGATGGCCACGCGCGCGCGCCGCCAGGCGCACGACGCACCGATGAGCATCTACGAGATCCACGCCGGCTCCTGGCTGCGCAAAGAAGGCGTGGAGCTGGACTGGGATGGCCTGGCCGACCGGCTGATTCCGTATGTGGCCGACATGGGCTTTACCCATGTGGAACTGATGCCGGTCACCGAGCATCCATTCGGCGGCTCGTGGGGCTACCAGCCGTTGGGACTGTTCGCGCCCACCGCGCGCTTCGGTTCGCCGGACGGCTTTGCCCGTTTCGTCGACCGTTGCCACCGCGAGGGCATCGGCGTGCTGGTGGACTGGGTGCCGGCGCACTTTCCCACCGACGCGCATGGGCTGGCGCACTTCGATGGCACCGCGCTGTACGAACACGCCGACCCGCGCGAAGGCTTCCACCGCGACTGGAATACGCTGATCTACAACCACGGCCGCCGCGAGGTGTCCGGCTTTCTGATCGCCAGTGCGCTGGAGTTCCTGCAGCGCTATCACGTCGATGGCCTGCGCGTGGATGCGGTGGCCTCGATGCTGTACCGCGACTACAGCCGCAACGCCGGCGAGTGGGTACCCAACATCCATGGCGGCCGCGAGAACTACGAAACCATCGCCTTCCTGCGCCGGCTCAACGCGGTGGTGCGCGAGCACACGCCGGGCGCGGTGATGATTGCCGAGGAATCCACTGCATTTCCCGGTGTGACCGCCGACGTGGCGCATGGCGGCCTGGGCTTTCACTACAAGTGGAACATGGGCTGGATGCACGACACCCTGCACTACGCGGGGCTGGACCCGATCTATCGCCGCTACCACCACGGCGAGCTGACCTTCAGCATGGTCTACGCGTATTCGGAGCGCTTCGTGCTGCCGATCTCGCATGACGAAGTGGTGCACGGCAAGGGCTCGTTGCTGGGCCGCATGCCCGGCGACGACTGGCAGCGGTTCGCCAACCTGCGCGCCTACCTGGGTTTCATGTTCACCCACCCGGGGCGCAAGTTGCTGTTCATGGGCTGCGAGTTCGGCCAACCCACCGAGTGGAACCACGACGCGGGCCTGCCGTGGCACTTGCTCGATGAAGCGCGCCACCGTGGCGTGCAGACGCTGGTACGCGACTTGAACCGTCTGTACGTCGAATACCCCGCGCTGCACACGCAAGACGATGACCCGTCCGGTTTCTCCTGGGTGGTGGGCGACGATGCCGCCAACAGCGTGGTCGCCTTCCTGCGCAAGGCAAAGCGCGGCGATGCGCCGGTGCTGGTGGTCATCAACTTCACCCCGGTGGTGCAGCACGGCTACCGCATCGGCGTGCCGCAGGGCGGCCAGTGGCGCGAAGTGTTCAACAGCGATGCCGGCCTCTATGGCGGCAGCAACCTGGGCAATGGCGGTAGCGTGACAGCCGAGCAGCACGCCATGCATGGGCACGCGCAATCGCTGCCGCTGCTGCTGCCGCCGCTGGGCGCCATCGTGCTGACCCCGCAGGGCTGATGCATTGCCGCACCCTTGGACCGCGACCTACGGGTGCGGCAGTTGCAGCGTCCGCGTATGGTGTCGTCACGCGGTTGCAGGCAGTGCCGGGCTGGCTCCAAGGTGAGACCTGCACCAACTACTCACGCCAAGGCCGCGATGTGTCGGCGTCACTTGGGGCGACGTGACGCATCATGGGCAAGACCGACGGGAACGACTGAATGAAACGAAACACTATGTTGGCGCTAGTGGTCGTGCTGGGTGGGTTGCCAGCCCTGGCACATGCGCAGGACTGCGAAGAGGGTGCAACGACCGCAGCGCAGGTGCGCAATTGCCTTTCTGGCAAGGAGGATGCGCTGCTGGACAAGGCATATGCGGAAACCTTGCGTCGCGCTCGAACGCAGGATGCTACCCTGGCTCCAAAGCTCAGCCTGGCGCAGGCCAGCTGGCTCAAATTTGCGCAGGATTCCTGCGAGTACACGGTTGCATCGTCCACGCTGCAGACAAACAGTAATGACGCCAGGCTGATGTGCATGCAGACCTTCATACAAGCCCGCATTCGGGTCTTGAACGGGTACCAGCGTGCGCTTGAGCAGGAGCGTTGAGTAGCGGCTACTTCTGCACGGTGTGTCGTGCCTGCTTGCGTGTGTGAATAGCCGCCACGCTGTGGCAACAACACCTCGGCGATCATCCAAGACAAAGAATGGTCAGAACGTGCCACGTTGAATGAAGGGGGCTTGTTGGTACAGGCGTCGCTCGCCACCGCGCGGGTCCGGTTCCAGCCGGCTGGGGGTGTCGAAGATCAGCGTCTGGCGGCGTTGCAGCGTGTACTGTTGCCAGCGTGGCGCGCCGCGACGATTGGGGTCGCCATGCCGCGCGAACGCAATCAAGGCCTCGCTCATCTGCGTCGCCATGGCTTGCGCCCCGGCACCTTGGCCGGTGCGCGAACCGGGCTGGGCAATCGTGTCGAATACCAACGGAATATCCAGCGTGTGGAAGGCGCCGAACTTGCCGCCCTCCAGTGGCGATCCCCAGTCCAGCTGGTACACCCACGTCGGTGCGCCCTGGCGTGCGCGCGCTTCGGCCTCTTCGACCGCGCCGCGCCAGGAACGGCCGGCGGTGGTGGCGGCAAAGAACACCTCCGACGGCGAGTAGTGCGGATATAGCCGGCGGTATTCGGCAATCACCACCTGTGGTAACAGGTCCACGTATTGCTGGGCTTCCAGCCTGGCCGGTAATTCGTCCCAGCTCAGTGCGAAGTTTGTCGCATCTTTGCCGAGAAACGCGCGCGTTTCATCGCGGGTGTTGCCGATCACCATCGGAATGACGGCCGACTGCAGCGGTGCGGTGGGCCAGAACGGATGCACCGGCACATTGTGCGCATCCAGCACCGGGCCGAAATACAACGCGCTGTTTTCCACCCGCGAGGGGTCGCGCACTTGCGCAGCAGCCAGCAGCTGCGCCACCGGCAGCGTGCGCAGGCGCGGTAGATCGGCCGGCGTCATCTTCAGCGCATCCAGCAACAGTTGCGCGCGTTGGGTGGCTGCGCGCGGCCCTGCCGCGGTGACCTGCTGCCCGCTCATGGTCCAGGCGCGATGGAACAACCCACGTGCGGCCGGCATGGCCATCAGCGTGGCGATTTTGGCGCCGCCGCCGGACTGGCCGAACACGGTGACATTCCCCGCGTCGCCACCGAATTCGGCCGCATGCTGGCGTACCCAGTGCAACGCTTGGATCAGGTCGAGCTGGCCGGCATTGCCCGAATCGGCGAAGCTGGCGTCGCCCAGTTGCGCCAGCGACAGGTAACCGAACAGGTTGAGCCGATGATTGACGGTGATGACCACCACGTCGCCGCGTTTGCACAGGCGCACGCCGTCATAGAGCGGGTCGCTGCCGGAGCCGGTGGTGTAGCCGCCACCGTGGATGTAGAACAGGATCGGCCGCCGGCCGCCATCGCGCAGGCCGGGCGTCCACACGTTGAGGAACAGGCAGTCTTCGCTGGTCGGCTCGCTGGCCTTGTGTTGGGGAGCGGCGGCGCCGAAGCCGGTGGCATCGCGCACGCCCTGCCAGGGCACTTCCGGCAACGGGGCCTGGAAGCGCCGCGCGCCGGTGTCGCTGCCGTACGGGATGCCCTTGAACACACAGGTACCCGCATCGCGCAGGCCGCGCACGCGGCCGCTGCGCAGCTGTGCCAGTGGCGCGCTGTCCTCGCGTGGCGGCGCTGGCGCTGCGGCGGCTGCGGCAACGCCGGGCAAGGCAGCCGCGGCGGTCGCCAGCAGGCCACCCTGTAGCAGCCTGCGGCGACGTGGATCGGGCGCGCGGGGCGCACTCATCGTTCGGCATCCTTCTTCGCCGATGCCGATGCCGATGCCGATGCCGATGGCTTGATGATCTGGGCAATCCAGGCCTGCGCCAGCTGCGGCCAGGCGGCCAGGGTCAGCCCGGCGATGCGGTCGGTGCCGAAGCCATGGCCTCCCTGTGGAAACACATGCAGCTCGCTGGGCACCCCGGCACGCCGCAGTGCGTCGTGCATCAGCAGGCTGTTGCGCACCGGCACCACGCTGTCGTCCTGGGCGTGCAGCAGGAAGGTCGGCGGCGTGCGCGCGTCCACGTGCCGCTGCGCAGAGTAGGCACGCACCTGCGCGTCGCTGGGCGCGCTGCCGAGCAGGCGCTGTCGCGAGCCCGGATGCGCGTTGGCGCTGTCCATGTCGATCACCGGGTAGATCAGCAGCTGGAAGTCCGGCCGGGCGCTCAGGGCATCGGCGGCATCCTGCGCCGGGTACACCTGCGCGGCATAGCGCGTGCCCAGGCTGGCGGCGACATGGCCACCGGCCGAAAACCCCATCACCCCGACCCGCTGCGCATCGATGCCATAACGCGCCGCATCGGCACGGATCAGCCGCAGCGCGCGCTGGGCGTCGGCCAGCGGCACGTCGGCGCCGTTCGGATGGCCTTCGCCCGGCAACCGGTAGCGCAGCACGAACAGGGTGAGCCCGGCCTGGTCGACGAAACCCGGCACCAAGGCGCTGCCTTCGTTGTCCAGCACGATGCGCTGGTAGCCGCCGCCCGGGGTGACCAGCAGCGCGGTGCCGCTGGGCCGCCTGGGCCGGTACACCACCAGATAGGGCTGGCTGATGGACTGGATGGTGCGGTCGGGGCGGGCGGCATCGCTGCTGCGGTCCACGATGCGCTGCGGCTGCGCCAGTGCGGTGTCTCCCGGTGCCATGCCGGCCGGCCACAGCGCGATCCGGCTGGCCTGCTCGGCGGCGGTGTCGGCGCTGGTCACCTCGGCCGCCCAGGCGGGCGTGCCCACCAGCACCAGGGCGCCCAGGGCCAGCGCAAGGCCATGGCGCAGCAAGCCGAAAGGCCTGCGGCCGTGGGGTTTGTGGCTTGTCTGTCGCATCACCCCTCCCAGGGTCGCTTCGCATTGGCGATCACAATGCCGCACTGCACATTGCCAATGACACCGGTTTACCATATACAGCACACCGTGCCGCTGTCGATTGGCAGTGCAACAAAACCCCTATCAGGGAGACACCCTTGAGCAACGCCGCCGCCACCCCGCCAACGTCCACATCCGCGCTGTCCGACATCGCCCAGCGTTTTGTGGAAGCACGCCGTGCCGGGGCATCGCTACCCGACTTTCCCGGGCAAATTCCCTCCGATCTGGTCACCGCCTACCAGGTGCAGGACATCGCCATCGGCCAGTGGCACGACCAGGTGGTCGGCTGGAAGGTGGGCTACATCGCCGCCGAGCGTCGCGATGCCTCTGGCGACGAACGTCTGCTCGGCCCGATCTTCTCGCAGAAGCTATGGAATGCTACCGGTGGAACAACCGAGTTCCCGATCTATGTCGGCGGCTTTGGCGCGGTGGAAGCCGAGTACGTGCTACGCCTGGAGGCCGACGCCCCCGGTGGCAAGACGCAGTACACCCCGGACGAGGCCGTGGCGCTGCCGGCGAAATTGTTCATCGGCGTGGAAATCGCCAGCAGCCCATTGGCCACCATCAACCAACTGGGACCGCGGGTGGTGATTTCGGACTTCGGCAACAACAATGGGCTGATCCTGGGGCCGGAAGTCACCGATTGGCTGGACCGCGAGGAAACCGCGCTGACCGCCGAAACGCTGATCGACGACCAGGTGGTGGGCACCGGTGGCGCCACCACCTTGCCCGGCGGATTGCGCGCGGCCTACGCATTTGCGCTCAGCCGTTCGGCCCAGCGCGGCCGTCCCCTCAAGCGCGGTGATCTCATTGCCACGGGCAATGCCACCGGTATCCATGACATCGAAGTGGGACAGCATGCCCTGATTCGCTTCGCCGGCATCGGCGACATTTCCTGTACGGCCGTGTCCGCCAGCTGAGCGTGGACCCCGTGACCAGACGCTTGGGAGGGCGCCAATGTTCACACGCAGACATTTCCTCGGTGCCGGGCTCGGCGCCGCCGCCGCCGGCCCCTGGCTGGGCGCCGGCGCCACCACGCCGATCCCCGGCGGGCAACTGCTCACCGCCACCGACGTGCACGTGGGCGACTACCCCACGGTGGAAGCGGTGCGCTGGTTCGGCAAGCAGCTCGAAGCCCGCACCAATGGCCGGCTCAAGCTGCGCCAGTACCATTCCGGCCAGCTGGGCCGCGAGTCGGAGGCGATCGACATGGCGCGCTTCGGTGCCATCGACATTACCCGCGTCTATTCGGGCGCGTTGAACAACACCTTTCCGCTGACCCAGGCGCTGTGCCTGCCGTACGTGTTCGATTCGGTGCCGCACCTGCGCCGCGCCATCGATGGGCATGTGGGTGACAGCGTACTGCGCAGCTTCGAACAGCGCGGCCTGGTGGGTCTGGCGATCTACGATTCGGGCGCGCGCTGTTTCTACAACACCAAGCACCCGCTGCACCGCCCAGAGGACCTCAAGGGCCTGAAGCTGCGCGTGGCGTCCTCGGACATCTTCCTCAAGCTGATGCGCATGCTGGGCGCCAACCCCACGCCGATGTCGCTGGGCGAGACGTTCTCGGCGATGGAAACGCACATGATCGACGGTGCGGAAAACAATATGCGCAGCTTCCAGTCCAGCCGGCACTTCGAAGCCGCGCACTACTGGTCGCAGAGCGAGCATTCCTATGCGCCGGATATCCTGGTGATGTCGCGACGCAGTTTCGAATCGCTGAGCGCGGCCGATCGCGGCCTGGTGGTGGAACTGGCGCGTGCGTCGGTGCCGGTGATGCGCGGCCTGTGGGATGCCTCCGAGACGACGGCACGCAAGCAGGTGGTCGATTACGGCGTCAAGCTCAACCAGGTCGACATGCCGGCGTTCCGCACCGCCTCCGCCCCGCTGTTGGCCGAATACCGCAAGCAGCCGGAGATCGAAGCGCTGTACCGCCGCATCCGCGATTTTGCATAAGGGGATCCCGATGACCGAACCTGAGACTGTTGCCGTCCCGGTCGCGCCGTTGCAGCGCGCGCTGGACCGCGTTTCCGACATTGCCATTGGCGTGGCTTCGCTGGCATTGCTGGGCCTGGTGGTCGTGCAGGGCTGGCAGGTATTCACCCGCTACGTGCTCAACGACTCGCCCAGCTGGACCGAGCCGGTGACGCTGCTGCTGCTGAGTACCGCGCTGAGCCTGGGCGCCGCTGCCGGCGTGCACACCAACCGCCACTTCGGCTTCTATCTGTTGGGCGAGCATGTGCCGCCGTTGGTGCGAAAGATCTTCGAAGTGATTCGCCCGCTGATGATTCTCGCCATTGGTGCGGTGCTGGCGTGGTGGAGCGCGGCGCTGCTGGTCGACGGCCTGGACATCAAGATGGCCGGTGCGCAGATGCCACAAAGCATCAACTACCTGCCGCTGTCCATCGGCGGTGCCTTGATGGTGCTGTTTGCCTTGTTCAAGTTGTGGCGTGTGCTGCGCCCGATCCACACCCCGGGAGTGCGCTGATGGGTATCGCGATGTTGTTGGGTACCTTCGTGGTGCTGCTGCTGATCGGCGTGCCGGTGGCCTATGCGCTAGGCGCGGCCGCATTGGCCACCTTGCTGTACCTGGACCTGCCCACGGTGGTGCTGGTGCAGCAGATCTCCGCCGGCAGCGGCTCGGCGTCGCTGATCGCGATTCCGCTGTTCATCTTCGCCGGCGAGCTGATGCTGCGCGGTGGCATTTCCGAACGCTTGATCGCATTGGCTTCGTCCCTGGTGGGGCGTGTGCGCGGTGGCCTGGGCCAGGTCAGCGTGCTGTCGTCGCTGTTCTTCGGCGGCGTGTCCGGTTCGGCCATCGCCGATGTGTCGGCGGTGGGCGGCACCATGATTCCGCAGATGATCAAACGCGGCTACGACCGCGATTACGCGGTGAACGTGAGCATGACCGCCGCGCTGGTGGCCTTGCTGGTGCCGCCCTCGCATAATCTGATCCTGTTTTCGGCGGCGGCCGGTGGCGGTTTGTCGATTGCCGATCTGTTTGCGGCCGGCATCTTCCCCGCGTTGTTGATGACCGCCGCGATGATGGTTACCGGCTATGCCGTGGCGCGTCACCGCGGCTACGGCACCGAGCCGTTCCCGGGCTGGCAGGCGGTGGCGTTGCGCTTGTTCGGTGCATTGCCGGGATTGGGCCTGGTCGCGTTGATCTTCATCGGCATTCGCGCCGGTATCTTCACCGCGGTGGAGAGCGCCGCGATCGCGGTGGTGTACGCCTTGATCGTCACCGCCTTGCTCTATCGCCAGCTGCGCTGGGCCGAGTTCTTCGCCGCCGTCACGCATGCCGCGCGCACCACCGGCGTGATCCTGTTCGTGATCGCCACGGCCGCCGTGTTCGGCTGGTTGCTGGCGTATCTGCAGGTGCCGGCGGCGGCGGTGAAGTTCCTGCAGGCCATTGCCGACAGCAAGAACACCGTGTTGCTGATGATCGTGGTGATGCTGCTGTTGCTGGGCATGTTCATGGACCTGGCACCGAAGATCCTGATCTGCACGCCGATCTTCCTGCCGGTGGTCAAGGCCTACGGCATCGACCCGATCCACTTCGGCCTGGTGATGGTGCTGGCCGGCGGTATCGGCCTGATTACCCCGCCGATCGGTTCGGTGCTGTTTATCGGCACCTCCATCGGGCAGATCACCATCGCCCAGAGCATGCGCACCATCTGGCCGTTCTGGCTGGCGGCGCTGTGCGTGCTGCTGATCGTGGCGTTCTTCCCCGAATTGTCGCTGTGGTTGCCACGCGCCCTGCGCGCCTGAGGATCTGAGCGACTGCGTGCGTGGCGGGCGCGGGTGAGCGGTACGCAGGTTCCTCGTCCGATCCCCTCTGCCGGTCACACGCGATGCCTTGCGAGTCAGCAGGCATCGCTGCCGGCGGGAGAGTTCCGCCTCATCCGGTTAACCGGTGGTATTGCCCACCGGTCGCCGCAAAGCCCCGGTGTCCGGGGACCAGGAGTAAGCATGCGTGTGGGTAGCACTTCATCCCGATGGCGTTGGCTGGCGGCCGGCGGACTGTTGCTATGCGCCGGTCTGAGCGCGGCGGCGGACTGGAAGCGCGGCATCGAACACCAGCGCATCGCCGACCAGGGCGATGGCACCTATCTCAATCCGGTGCTGGCCGGCGACCACCCCGACCCGTCGGTGCTCAAGGACGGGCAGGACTACTACCTCACGCTGTCCTCGTTCGATGCGTATCCCGGCCTGCCGATCTGGCATTCGCGCGATCTGGTCAACTGGCAACCGCTGGGCCACGCCATCACCCGGAACGTCGGCGCGATCTGGGCGCCGGACCTCATCAAGCACGGCAAGCGCTACTACATCTACTTCCCGGCCCGGCACGGCGAGCAGGGTGAGCGCAGCAACTTCGTGGTCTGGGCCGATGACATCAACGGCCCGTGGAGCGCGCCGATCGACATTGGCCTGGGCAAGTACATCGACCCCGGCCATGCGGTGGGCGAAGACGGCAAGCGCTACCTGTTCCTGAGCGGCGGCGACTATGTGCAGCTGTCCGACGACGGCTTCAAGGTGGTCGGCACGCCCAAGCACGTCTACGACGGCTGGAAGTACCCGGAAAGCTGGGACGTGGAAGCCTATGCGCAGGAAGGCCCCAAGATCACCCGCCACAATGGCTGGTACTACATGACCACTGCGGTGGGCGGCACCGCCGGCCCACCGACCGGGCACATGGTCATCACCGCACGCGCGCGCTCCATCCATGGTCCCTGGCAGAACGCGCCCAATAACCCGATCACCCGGACCCAGAGCGCCGACGAGCCATGGTGGTCGCGTGGCCACGCCACCCTGGTGGAAGGCACCGACCAGCGCTGGTGGATGCTTTACCACGGCTACGAAAACGGCTATTGGACGCTGGGCCGGCAGGCACTGCTGGACCCGATCGAATGGACGCCCGATGGCTGGTTCGTCGCCAAGGGTGGGGACCTGGGCAAGCCGTTGAAGAAGCCCAGCGGCCAGGCCCTGCCACACGGGCTGGCGTTGTCGGACGACTTCCGCGCCAGCACGCTCGGCCCGCAGTGGGCGTTCTTCAACCCGGCGGCCGACGAGGCCAGGCGCCTGCAGGTGGGTGACGGCGTGCTGCGGCTGCAGGGCAAGGGCCGCGCGCCGCGCGATGCCTCGCCGCTGACGGTGATCGCCACCGACCCGGCCTACCAGTTCGAGGTGCAGATGACCGTGGCACCGGGCGGGCAGGGCGGGGCGCTGCTGTTCTACAGCGACAAGCTCTACGCCGGGGTGGGCAGCAATGGCGAAAATTTCGTCATGCACCGCTACGGCGAGGAGCGCCCGGCCAAGCTGGCGCCCAGCCGCAATGGCGGCACGCTGTGGCTGCGGGTCACCAACAACCGCCACATCGTCACCCTCCACAGCAGCACCGACGGCAAGGCCTGGACCAAGTACCCGGTGCAGATGGAAGTGTCCGGTTACCACCACAACGTGGCCGGCAAGTTCCTGGCCCTGAAGCCGGCGCTGTATGCCGCAGGCGATGGCCAGGTGGAGTTCCGCAACTTCCGCTACCGCGCCCTGGACTGACCGTTCTGCAGTGCCGGGTATGCCGCCGCGATGCCTGCGGCGGCGCGCCTTGCACCACAGATCCGGGGCAGCGGCAGGCGTCGCTCAGGTCTGCCGGCCCCAGGGCCGGTAGAATCCAATCCACTTTACTGGTTGACCGCTATGCCCGCCCGCAAGATGCCTGAAGAGGGAATGCCCGGCCTGCCGAAGGGCAAGGTTGCCACGATCAACGACATCGCGCGGATGTCGGGCGTGTCGAAGAAGACCGTTTCGCGGATCATCAACAACTCGCCGCTGGTGCGGCAGGACACCCGCGAGAAGGTCGAGGCGCTGATGCGCGAGGTTGGCTACGCGCCCGACCCATTGGCGCGGGGGTTGGCGTTCCGGCGCTCGTTCCTGATCGGCATGGTCTACGACAACCCCACCGCGCAGTACATCGTGGACATGCAGTACGGCGCGCTGGACGCGCTGCGCGGCTCCAGCTTCGAGCTGGTGGTGCACCCCTGCGACAGCCGCAGCCCCGGCTACATCGAAGGTGTGCGCCGCTTCGCCCAGGCGCAGAAGCTGCACGGGGTGATCCTGGTGCCGCGCGCCTCCGAAGACCAGGCGTTGGCCGACATGCTGGCCGAGATCGGCTGCCGCTATACCCGCATCGCCTCGATCGCGCTGGACGCTACCTCGCAGACGGTCATCACCCACGACCGCGACGGCGCAGCAGAGGCCGCCGACTACCTGCTGTCGCTGGGCCACCGCGACATCGCCCTGGTCACCGGCCCCAGTGCCTACCGCTCCTCGATCGAACGCACCGCCGGCTTTGCCGACGCGCTGACCCGGCGCGGCATCGAGCTGCCGCCCGAACGCATCGTGGAGGCCGGCTACACCTTCGAATCGGGCGTGGCCGCGGCCGAAAAGCTGCTGCTGGGCAAGAAGCGCCCCACCGCCATCTTCACCGGCAACGACGAAATGGCCGCCGGTATCTACAAGGTGGCCCTGCGCGCCGGCATCAACATCCCGCGCCAGCTCTCGGTGATCGGCTACGACGACAGCTCGCTGGCCTCGCGCCTGTGGCCACCGCTGACCTCGGTGCGCCGCCACACCCGTGACACCGGGCGCACTGCGGCCGCCATGCTGATCCAGCCCGACAATGCCCCGCAGCTGCCCACCGCCAGCGTGCGCCCGCACCTGATCGTGCGCGACTCCTGCCAGCCGCCGGAGGATTGAGCACTGCGCCGTGCCGCGCCGGAAGATTGAGGGCCGCGCGCCACGGTGCCGGCCTTCCGCTCCACCTTGCAGGGCGTTGTGCCCAACAGGGTGGGAACAGCTGGCTCGATCGGCCAACAGCTTGCCCCCATCCGCCCTTCGGGCACCTTCCCCCGCAGGCGGGAGAAGGCAGTCCGCCGCTCGCTGCCGTGAAGCCCCTCTCCCGCCTGCGGGAGAGGGGTTGGGGTGAGGGTACGGCGGCAGACAACCATCTAAACTCAGTCATGAGCTGACGGAGGAGGCGCAGATGAGCTTCTCCCCGACCAACCAAACCGCGCACCCACACAGCACGCGCAGCCTCGCACCCTCATCCGGCGCTACGCGTCACCTTCTCCCGACGGGGGAAGAAGTTCCCATTCGGCCACAGCTCCATCTTGCACTGCGCAATGACACCGGTTAACCAGAGCCGTTAGACTAGTCGGGTGCAAGCACACGACCCCCGCTTGTCACTGGAGAGGCGCATATCCCTGTACCGCAAAATGCCTTGCGCCACCCACCCCGATGCGATCGAGGGCGCCAGCAACGAGGATCCGTACGCCTTTACCCGGGCACTGGACGGCGAAACCCTGGATACACCGACCTGCACGCGCGCGCTGTCTGCCAGCTCACGTCATCACCGGCGGTCCCGCGCGGGGCTGCAACCGCAGGCACCTTGCCGCGCATCGCGCGGTTCACCTCTCACACCGTGATACACCCAGCAGGAGCGATAAGGTAATGAGCAATCCGTTCAGTCTCGAAGGCAAGGTCGCACTGGTCACCGGTGCCAATACCGGCCTGGGCCAGGGCATCGCGCTGGCATTGGCGCAGGCAGGTGCCGATATTGCCGCCGCCGGCATCCAGGCGCCCACCGAGACCGAGGAAAAGGTCAAGGCGCTGGGCCGCCGCTTCCTCGCCATTGAAGCCAACCTGGTCAGCATCGAGCCGGTGCAGCGCATCGTCGATACCACCATCGCCGGCCTGGGCGGGCTGGATATCCTGGTCAACAACGCCGGCCTGATCCGTCGCACCGATGCGGTCGATTTCAGCGAGCAGGACTGGGACGACGTGCTCAACGTCAACCTGAAATCGGCGTTCTTCATGGCGCAGGCCGCCGGCCGCCACTTCATCGCCCAGGGGCGCGGCAAGATCATCAACATCGCTTCGATGCTGTCCTTCCAAGGCGGCATCCGCGTGCCGTCCTACACCGCCAGCAAGTCCGGTATCGCCGGTATCACCCGCCTGCTGGCCAACGAATGGGCCAGCAAGGGCGTGACCACCAATGCCATCGCGCCGGGCTACATGGCCACCGACAACACCGCCCAGCTGCGTGCCGACGCCGATCGCAACAAGTCCATCCTGGACCGCATCCCGGCCGCGCGCTGGGGCGTGCCGGCCGATTTGGGCGGCACGGCGGTGTTCCTGGCCAGCAGCGCTTCGGACTACGTCAACGGCGCCATCATCCCGGTCGACGGCGGCTGGCTGGCACGCTGAGCCAGATCACACGTCGATGATGCGTACCGTCCGACGCGCACGATCCCCGGTGTTTGCGAGGCCGCGTCCTTCTCCCGCAGGCGGGAGAAGGTGCCCGAAGGGCGGATGAGGGTAGTTACCCGACCGGAACCGCAATCGAAAACGCCTCGCCGCAGCACGCCAGCCTCCAGCTTTTCCCGAGCCACGCTTCCCCAACCCAATCGGAGCATTTCCATGAAAATCGCACTCATGAACGAGTTTAGCCAGGCCGCCAAGAACCCGGTGATCCTGCAGCAGCTTAACGACGTCGCCAGTGAGCAGGGCCACACCGTCTTCAATGTCGGCATGGACGGCGACAACGACCACCGCCTGACCTACATCCACCTGGGCATCGCCGCCAGCCTGCTGCTGAACGCCAAGGCGGTGGACTTCGTGGTGGCCGGCTGCGGCACCGGACAGGGCGCGATGATGTCGTTGAACGCGCATCCGGGCGTGTTCTGCGGCTACTGCATCGAGCCGACCGATGCCTACCTGTTCGCCCAGGTCAACAACGGCAACGCGCTGGCGCTGGCGTTCGCCAAGGGCTACGGCTGGGGCGCGGAAATCAACGTGCGCTACATCTTCGAAAAGGCGTTCAGCGGCGAACGCGGCATGGGCTACCCGGCCGAGCGTCGCGAGTCGCAGGTTGCCAACGCCGGCATCCTGGCCCAGGTCAAGCAGGCCACCGCCAAGTCCTACCTCGACGGCTTGCGCGCCATCGACCCGGAGCTGGTCAAGCAGGCCATTGGCGGCGAGCGTTTCCAGCAGTGCTTCTTCGACAACGCGCAGGACGCGGAAATCCGCAGCTTCGTCGCCGGCCTGCTTGGCAAGAGCGAAGCCGCAGCTGCGTAACTGCTAAAGCCCCTCTCCCAATGGGAGAGGGGTTGGGGTGAGGGTACAGCGGAAGACAGTTGCTCCAAACGGAAAAGACGTGAGACGACTGTAAGGCGGTCCAGCATTTCCAGGACGCCCGCGCCCTCATCCGCCCTCCGGGCACCTTCTCCCAGAGGGAGAAGGAACAGCGCCGTGCACTTACCACCTCCCCGGAGCCACCATGCCTCTGCTGCTCCTCGCCTTGCTGCTGCTCTGCACCGGCCTCGCTCAGGCCGCGCCCCATCGCATCTTCATCGCCGGCGATTCCACTGCCGCCGAGTACGGCGCGGAGCGTGCACCGCAGGCCGGCTGGGGACAACTGTTGCAGGACTGGTTCGACCCCGCGCAGTGGCAGGTGCACAACCATGCCAAGGGCGGCCGCAGCACCCGCAGCTTCATCGCCGAAGGACGCCTGGATGCCATCGCAAAAGAGCTGCGCCGCGGCGACATCCTGCTGATCCAGTTCGGTCACAACGACGCCAAGCGCGAAGACCCCAGCCGCTACACCGATCCGACCACCGACTATGTGCAGTTGCTGCGCCGCTTTATTGCCACTGCGCGCGCCACCGGTGCCACCCCGATCCTGATCACCCCGGCCGCACGCCTGCTCTACGACTTCGGCGCGCTGCTCGACACGCACGGCCGTTACACCCTGGCCATGCAGCAGCTCGCCGCCGACGAGCGCGTGGGCCTGATCGATCTCAACGCCAGCTCCAGCGACTGGATTCGCGCGCTCGGCGAGCAGGCCGCCAAGCCGTATTTCCTGTTCGTGCCGGAAAAGAACATTGCCGATGGCACCCACTTCAGCCGCGCCGGTGCCACTGCCGTCGCCTGCCTGGTGGTGAACGGCTGGGTGCAGTTGCAACCAGCGCTCAAACCGCAGTTGCGCCGCGACGCCGATTGCGGTGCCGCGCCCGACACTGCCGCGCAACGCGCCGCACAGGCACATCCTTCGCTGGTGGTGCACGAACGCGACCTCGCCCGTCAACAACCCGGCCCGCACGGCGGTGCCGGTCCCACCACGGCGTATCCGTTCTTCGCCGACGCGCCCGGGCTGACGTTCGTGCTGCGCAAGCGCGTGTTGCACAAGGGCGCCGGCATCGGCCTGCACCTGCACGACAAGGACGAGATCTACTACATCGTCAGCGGCCGTGGCCTGTACGCGCTGGATGGCAAGCACTACCCAGTGGCGGCCGGTGATGCGCTGCTGACACGGCCGGGAAGCACGCATGCGCTACAGCAGACCGGCGAGGAGGATCTGGTCGTGCTGCTGGCGTACATGACCAAGCCAGCGCGCTGAGCCCTGTGTGTCGGTATTGGCTGCGCATGACTGGTGGTGTGCAGGTCACTGCCCGCTCGACGGCAGGGCTTGCTCGCCTTCGCAGCGGCGCCGCGTACAGTGCCACCGGCAACGCGGTGTGGCCGCTCAGGCCTTGTCCACCCCGTAGTGCGCCAATCCCAGCCGCGCCAGATCGCCTAAGCGGCGGTAATACACTTCTTCCCAGCCTTGCACGCGCTGGCGCTCGGTCTCGTTCATGGCATCGAGGATGTCTTCGATGCTGAGCAGGTCCGGGTTCTCTTCCAGGCGTTCGAACAGCATGCCCAGGCCTTCGATGGCCTGCCGCGTCTGCGCCGCGCCCATCGCCGCCAGGCCCTGCAGTGCGGCGCTGCGGGTGGCTGCGTCCCAGCGATCGAAATAGCGCGCATAGCCGCTCTCGCTCATGTCTGCGTCCAGCCGTGCCAGTGCAATGAGCTCGCGCTCGCCCGGCGAGAGTGCATCCAGCCGTCCACGCAGGCTTGCCAGCTTGGCCTGCGCGCGTGCGGCGCGGCGGCGCCATAGCAGATCGGGCATGTTGAACAGGCCGTCCGCCGTGGGCGGCGCGATCGCCGGCCAGTTCACGCCGTAGCCGTCCTCGGTGAGCTGCCATTGCGCGCGCTGCGGCGGTGCGGCCCGCTGCAACAGGCGATGGGCCTGGATCGGCTCATCGATGCGCATGCCATTGGCCAGGGTGAACAGCAGGCGGGTGTCGTCCAGCTCCAGGCGCCGGATGCGCAGATGCGTCAGGTCCATTGGGCGAAGGCGATGTGGTCAGCCTTCGACCTTAGTGTGCGTTGGCGACGCTGTCGAGTCGGCGCGCCAGGCGCACGCTGCTGCCGCGTGCATGCGCTGCGGTCGGGCGCAGGCTGGTTTGCGCCGCCGCATGTCATTGATCGCGCGTGGCCTCACACGTCGCCGTCGTGGCTCCAGCCTGCGCCGCTGCCGCGCTGGAACACCCGATCGCTGTCCAGCACATCGCCAGCCGGCACCTGCGCCTGCTGCGCCAGTGCGGCGTAGATGGGCGTGAAGTCCGGGCCGGTGGCGTCCATCAACTGCGCGAAGCTGTCGATGACGAAGTAAGTCTTCTGGAACGTGTCGATGCGGTAACGCGTGCGCATGATGCGCTGCAGGTCGAACCCGATGCGGTTGGGCGCGTCGGACTCCAGCGAATACAGCGACTCGCCCTTGGACGAGACGATGCCTGCACCGTAGATGCGCAGCCCTTGCGGGGTGTCGATCAGGCCAAATTCCACCGTGTACCAGTACAGGCGGGTCAGGTTCTGCAACGCCTCGGCGCCGATGCCATGCGCCTTGACCCCGCCGCGGCCATAGGCCTGCATGAAGTCGGCAAACACCGGGTTCATCAGCAGCGGCACATGCCCGAACAGGTCGTGGAACAGGTCCGGTTCTGCGATGTAATCGATCTGGTCCGGGCGGCGGATCCACCAGGTCACCGGAAAGCGCTTGTTGACCAGGTGATCGAAGAAATCCAGTTCCGGCAGCAGGCCTTCCACGCCCACCAGGGTCCAGCCGGTGGCCGCCTGCAACACGAGGTTGAGCGCATCGAAGCGCGGAATCTGCGTGTCGTCCATGCCCATGGCGTCCTGCGCCTGCAGGAATTCATCGCAGGCACGGCCCACCAGCAACTCGCGCTGGCGGCGGTACAGCGTGCCCCAGGTGGCGTGGTCGTCGCTGCTATAGCCGTCCCACGGCTGGCTGACCACGGCCGTGGTGTAGACCGGCACATAGCCCTTGTCGGTGAGCTGGTTTTCGACGCGGCGCGGGACGGTGTTCATGCGGACTCAAACTCCATGGCGGCAGTGTTCCACCTTAATCGGATCGCTGCGCAACAGGCTTGCGAATCTTGCGCAAATAACCCCACTGCACGCAAGATTCATGCGTTCCTTATTGCTGCTGCGCAACATATGAATCCATCCATCGCATTGGACCGCATTGATCTGCGGTTGCTTGCTCTGTTGCAGACGCAGGGGCGCAGCAGCAACGCCGAGCTGGCCGTGCAGGTGAATCTCTCCGCCTCGGCCTGCCTACGCCGTATCCAGCGGCTGGAGGCCGCCGGCATCATCGCCGGCTATGGCGCGCGGCTGGATGCGCGTGCACTGGGGCTGGGTCTGCAGGCCTTCGTGCGGGTGCAGCTGGAGCAGCACGGCCAGGCCGATATCGAGCTGTTCGCCGACGGCGTGCGTGGCTGGGACGAAGTGGTGGCCTGTTGGGCGCTGACTGGCGACATGGATTACCTGCTGCAGGTGCAGGTGCGCGATTTGGAGCATTTCTCGCGCTTCCTGCTCGACCGCCTGCTCAACGCCACCGGTGTCTCCGACGTCAATTCCAGCTTCGTGCTGCGCACGGTCAAGGCGCCGGAGGGATTGCCGCTGTCGCATCTGGGCTGATGCCGGTTGATCGGTAAGGCGTCGCGGCCGGGGCCGCTCCTACAGGAGCAGGGGTGCCGCGCGCTTCAACCGCCCGTGTAGGAGCGGCCCAGGCCGCGATGCTTTACCGAGTGATCCTGGCCTGGGCGCATCTCGCACGGCACCCGGTATTCCACCCGGCGGCAGCGGCCTCACGGCGCGACGCAGTCTTCGTCCTTGCCACGCAACTTGCTCCAGCGCGAGCGCTGTTCCAGGCAGCGCTGGTAGGCCTGTTGTTTTGCCGCGGCGGTCTGTTCGGCCGCCGTACGCACGGCGCTGCGGCGTGCGGCCTGCAACTGCGCGATCTTGGCGCGGATCTGCGGCATCGCCGCCATCGCCGCGCGCTCGCCTTCCAGGATCGCGGTGCCGCGCTGGTTGAAATCGGCCGAGCCGATATCGCTGACCTTGGGGCGGATCACCACGTCGGCGCGCTTGAGTTCGGCCTCGCCCAGGCGCTGGCCCATGATCGAGATCGACTGGTTCACCGTTCCCAGCAGATCGCCCGGGTTCTTGCCGCTGGCCTTGCTGGAGATATCCACCGCCACCACGAACTCGGCGCCAAGCTGGCGTGCCGCATCCACCGGTACCGGGCTGACCACGCCGCCGTCGACGAAGTGATAGTTGCCGATGGTCACCGGCTCGAACACGCCGGGAATGCTGCTGGACGCGCGCACCGCCTGGCCGGCATTACCGCGCACGAACACGATCCGTTCGCCGTCTTCCAGGCGCGTGGCCACCGCCGCGAACGGCTTGCGCAACGTCTCGATCGACTTGCCGCCGAGTTGCGCGTTGACGTAGTCCTGCAGCTTCTGCCCCTGCACCAGGCCACCGGACAACAGCCGCACATCGCGGATGCTGGTCTGGTCGAGCGCCACCGCCTTTTCCTGCATCTGGAACGCATCCATGCCGCTGGCATACAACGCACCGACCACGCTGCCGGCACTGGTGCCCGACACCACCACCGGCGCGAAACCGTTGGCTTCCAGCATCTTGATGACGCCGATATGCGCAAAGCCCTTGGCCGCGCCGCCGCCGAGCGCGATACCGATCTTCACCGGTTTGGGCGCGCCGGCCGTCGGCGCCTGCACCAGCGGTGCCGGCGCGGCCGCGCGCGGCTCGCCGCCGCAGGCCGCCAGCAGACCAAGCATGCACAACAGCGTGAGCGAACGGGGGCGGCGGAGCGCGGTCATGGCGGAAACGTATTGGGAAAGGCGAGGGAGAATACACGCGCTGCGAAAACGGCGGCTGATCTGGACGGGAGGCGTCCAGGCGGCGCCGATCGCGCTGGCGGGTGAGGAGCGTGCCCGCTTTTGCCCGCTGCCCTCACCCCAACCCTCTCCCGCAGGCGGGAGAGGGGGCAGAATGCGATGCCCTTCTCCCGCCTGCGGGGGAAGGTGCCCGAAGGGCGGATGGGGGAGGCCGTTCTCCTTGGCCAAAAGACAACCGACCCACCCCCAGGACCGCGCCGAACGGCGCCGCCACCCAAGCCTCAAAACCGGTTATCACCATCCAGCAGCCGCCCCAGACCCCCCAGCACCGAGCCTTCGCCGCGCTGCTGTCCGCCGCCCTGCGGCGCGGCCTGCAGCATGCGCCCGGCCATGCGCGAGAACGGCAGCGATTGCAGCCACACCTTGCCGGGGCCGGTGAGGGTCGCCAGGAACACGCCTTCGCCACCGAAGAACATGCTTTTCAGGCCGGCCACGCGGCGCACGTCCATGTCCACCCCGGCGTGATAGGCGACCACGCAGCCGGTATCCACGTCGATGCGCTCGCCCGGGCCCAGCGTGCGCTCCACCACGGTGCCACCGGCGTGCACGAACACCCAGCCGTCGCCTTCGAGCTTCTGCATGATGAAGCCCTCGCCACCGAACAGGCCGGTGAGGATCTTCTTCTGGAAGGCGATGCCCAGCGACACCCCGCGCGCGCCGGCCAGAAAGCTGTCCTTCTGGCAGATCAGCCGCCCGCCGTGCTCGGACAGGCGCAGCGCCAGCACCGTACCGGGGTAGGGCGCGGCGAACGCCACCTTGGCCTTGCCGCTGCCGGCATGGGTGAACACGGTGGTGAACAGACTCTCGCCGGTGACCACGCGCTTGCCGGCGGAGAGCAGTTTGCCCATCAAGCCGCTGCCACCGCTCTGGCCGGCATGCGAGCCGTCGCCGAATACGGTGTCCATCTGCACGGCCGCATCCTTGTACATCAGCGCGCCGGCCTCGGCGATCGCGCTTTCGCCGGGGTCCAGCTCCACTTCGACGAACTGCATGTCGTTGCCAACGATGCGGTAATCGATGGCGTCGGCAGTGCCGGTCGCGCCGGTCAGCGGTGGCGGGGCGCTGCCGCTGCTCTGCAACTCGGCCAATTGCCGGGCCGGGGTCCAGCCATCGAGTCCGTCGCGCCAGGCCAGCGCATCGGGTTGGCGCTGGGCATGCGCGCGTGCGCTGGCATCATCGAGCGGACCGATGCGGTCGGCCTGTCCGGGAACATGGAAATACCACTGGGCCATCGGGATGACTCCTGTCTATGTGTGTGCGGAGTCTAGCCTTGGCAGCGGCCGCTGCGTCCCCTGTCCAAGGTCATGCGCTCCCGCAGCGGACAGGTTTCGCTGGCCGCCGTGGGCTGCATGTGGTGCAGTGCGCCGACGTGCGTGCCGCCGTCGGCGACGGCGCTTACGTGCCCACCGTGGCCCGGTAACGCTCGCCATCGCGCTGCACCCGCACCGGGCCATCGAACACCGCCGACAGGCTGGCATCGGTCAGCACCGCGTCGCGGCTGCCATCGGCCACCACCTTGCCGGCGCGCAGCAGGATCACCCGCGCGATCTCCGGCACGATCTCTTCGATGTGGTGGGTCACCAGCACCAGTGTGATGCCTTGCTGGGCAAGATCGCGCATGCTGTCGAGCAGGTGCTGGCGCGCGACCAGATCCAGGCCGGTAGAGGGCTCGTCCAGCAACAGCGCCTGCGGGCGGTTGACCAACGCGCGGGCGATCAGCACGCGGCGTGTTTCGCCGGCCGACAACTCGGCGAACGGGCGGTCCAGCAGCGGCAAGGCGCGCGCCAAGCTCAGCGCTTCGCGCGCACGGGCACGCATGTCGTCGCTGATCTCGCGGTGCGGCGGCACCACGTAGCTGGCGAAGAAGCCGGACAGCACCGCGCTTTCCACATCCAGCCCCGGCATCTCGGCCAGGTTGACGCTCAGATCGCCTGTGACGATGCCCAGCTGCGCGCGCAAGCGGTCCACCTGCCAGCGGGTCTGCCCCAGCACCTTCACTGACGCCTGGCCGTCCCCGCGCGCCAGCGGATACAGCTCGCGGGTGATGAGCTTGATGAAGGACGACTTGCCGCAGCCGTTGGGTCCAAGCAGGGCGGTGTGCTGCCCCAGCGCGATGCGCAAGGACACGCTATGCAGCACACGAACCTGGCCGCGCATCACGCTTGCCTGGTCGAGTTCGATCAACGCGGGGGCGCTCGTATCGGCAGCAGCAGGGGAAGAAACACCAGCAGTCATACGCAACGTCGGGCAGTGGCGGGAGAGGTGTGAACCGCGTTAGGAATGCGGGAACACCCTACGCAAGCGAAGGGTGAAGTTTGCCGCGATCGCCCCCATCATGTCTGTACCAATCAACGAGATGCCGCTGTGGAACTGCCGATGCTGCCCGACCCGATCGTCGACTTCCTCACCTCGGGCGTGGCCGGCCTGGGTGTCTGGGGCGTGCTGGGCGTGCTGCTGGTGGTCACCCAGCTCACCATCTTTGCGGTAACCCTGTACCTGCATCGCAGCCAGGCGCACCGCGGTGTGGATTTCCACCCGGTGCTGGCGCACTTCTTCCGGTTCTGGACCTGGCTCACCACCTCGATGATTACCCGCGAGTGGGTGGCGATCCATCGCAAGCACCACGCCAAGGTGGAAACCGACGAAGACCCGCACAGCCCGCAAACCAAGGGCATCGGCCAGGTGTTCTGGCGCGGCGTGGAGCTGTATCGGCAGGCGCGTGCCGAGCGCGCGGACATCGAGCAATACGGCAAGGGCGCGCCGTCGGACTGGATCGAACGGCATCTGTATACGCCGCACGCCAATGCCGGTCCCAGTCATCAACACGGTGCTGTTCGGCTTGCCCGGCATCGCGCTGTGGGCGATCCAGATGGCGTGGATTCCGTTCTGGGCCGCCGGCGTGGTCAACGGGCTGGGCCACTGGTGGGGCTATCGCAATTTCGAATCGGCCGACACCTCCACCAACCTCACGCCGTGGGCGCTGTGGATCGGCGGCGAAGAACTGCACAACAACCACCATGCCTTCCCCAGTTCGGCACGCTTCTCGATGCGGCGCTGGGAGCTGGATATCGGCTGGATCGCCATTGTCGGCCTGCAGGCGCTGGGCCTTGCCAAGGTGTTGCGGGTGGCGCCGTCGCTGGATATCCGCCCCAACATCGCCGTGCCCGATGCCGACACGCTCAAGGCCTTGTTGTCGCATCGCTTCCAGGCCATGACCGACTATCAGCGCAACGTGCTCAAGCCGGCGGCGCGAAGTTGCGCGAATTGTTGCCGCGCCGCCTGCGCAAGGGTCTGGTCGACGATGGCAGCTGGCTGCAGCCGGATGCACGCGCCCAGCTGCAGGCCTGGGTGGCGCAACGCCCGCGCATGCGCACGTTGGTGGAGTATCGCGCGCGTCTGACCGCCGTGCTGGAAGCGCGCAGTCACGACGCCTCCGAACGGCTCAGGCAATTGCAGCAGTGGTGCCATGAAGCCGAAGCCAGTGGCAATGCCGCGCTGCAGGCCTATGCGGCACGGCTCAAGGGGTATGCGCTCAGTGGTGCGTGAGCGCAGCGGCGCGCCGAGCGGATCGAGTAGACGCCTGCTGCTGGCGATGTGGCTTGTGTGCGCCGCTGCCGGCAGTGCGCATGCCCAGGTGCAGGACAGCCAGGAGTATCTCAAGCGCATGGACACCGATGGCGATGGCCGGGTCAGCCGCGACGAATATCTGGCCTGGATGAGCTACGCCTTCGATCAGCGCGATACCGATCACGATGGCGTGCTGCAGGGCGAGGAGTTGCCTGGCCGGCGCGGCAAGCCGATCACCCGCGCCGCGCATCGCGCCACCTTGATCGAACGCTTCGCGCGGCAGGATGCCAACGGCGACGGCTACCTGAGCGCGCGCGAATTGCTGGCGCCGCCGCGTTGATGCGCGCCTTCGCGCTCGGCTGACGTCGCCTTCGGCACGCTCGAGCGCATGTTCACACTCGATCAGGTCAGCCGACGCTACGGCCAGTCCCTTGCGCTCGACAACGTCAGCCTGGCGTTTGCCAGGGGCGTCACCACGGCGGTGATCGGGCCCAGTGGCGCCGGCAAGTCCAGCGTGTTGCGCCTGCTGGTGGGGCTGGAATGGCCCGACAGCGGCACGGTTGCCTTCGATGGCACGCCACTGCAACGCAAGCAGCTGCAGGCGCAGCGTCAGCGCATCGGCTACGTGATCCAGGAGGGCGGTCTGTTTCCGCATCTGGATGCGCGCAGCAATGTGGTGTTGCTGGCGCAGACGCTGGGCTGGACGCGCGCGCGCATCGACGCACGCGTGGAGACGTTGTGCGCGCTGTGCCAGCTGTCGCCGGCGTTGCTGGCGCGCTACCCGGCCGAGCTGTCGGGCGGGCAGCGCCAGCGCGTTGGCCTGATCCGCGCGCTGATGCTCGACCCACCAGCCCTGCTGCTGGACGAACCGCTGGGCGCGCTCGACCCCATCGTGCGCTACGACCTGCAGGCACAGATGCGCGCGCTGTTTGCCCAGCTCGGCAAGACCGTGGTGCTGGTCACCCACGATGTCGCCGAGGCGGCGTATCTGGCCGACACCCTGGTGCTGATGCGCGCCGGCCGCGTGGTGCAGCAGGGCAGTGCGCGCGCGCTGCTTGAGCACCCGGCCGACCCGTTCGTGCAGCGGTTTCTCAGTGCGCAGCGCAGCATCGGCGACGCCGCATGATCGCGCGTGCGGTGGTGGCGGTGCTGCTGTTGCTGTGCAGCCTGGGCGCACACGCCGCGCAAGTCAACGTGGGCTCGAAGAACTTCACCGAAGCGGTGATCCTGGGCGAAATCGCCACTGCCGCCGGCAAGCGCGATGGGGTGGATGTGCAACATCGCGCCCAGCTCGGCGGCACGCGCATCCTGTGGCGCGCGCTGGAAACCGGGCAGATCGATGCCTATGCTGAATACACCGGCACCCTGGCACAGGAACTGCTGCAACTCCCCAAGGCCAGCCACGCCGAGTTGCGCGCCGAACTGGACGCGCGCGGGTTGGCGATGACGCAGTCGCTCGGCTTTCAGAACACCTATGCGTTCGGCATGCGGCGCGAGCGCGCGCAGGCGTTGGGCATCACCACGTTGTCCGAACTGGCGCGCCACCCGGGCTTGAAGATCGGCCTCAGCAACGAATTCATGCAGCGCGCCGACGGCTGGCCGGGCGTGCGCGCCGCCTATGCCCTGCCGCAAACCGCCACCGGCCTGGATCACGACCTGGCCTATCGCGCGCTGCACAGCGGCGCGATCGAGGTCACCGATCTGTACAGCACCGATGCGGAGATTGCGTATTACACCCTGCAGGTGCTGCGCGACGACCGCCATTATTTTCCCGAGTACCAGGCTGTGTTCCTGTACCGCAAGGATCTGGCACAGCGTGCGCCGCAGATGCTGGAGACCTTGCAAGGCCTGCAGGGACGCATCGACGAAGCGGCCATGCAGCACCTCAATGCGCAGGTGAAGCTGGAGCGCAAGCCCGAATCTGCGGTGGCCGCGCAATGGCTGGGCGTGAAGCCTGTCTCGGACACCGCCTCGCGCACTAGCCGGCTATGGCGTTACACCCACGAGCATCTGGCACTGGTGGGCAGCTCGTTGGGGTTGGCATTGCTGATTGCCCTGCCATTGGGCGTGCTGGCGGCACGACGGCCACGGCTGGGCCAGCTGGTGCTGTCGCTGACCGGCGTACTGCAGACCTTGCCCTCACTGGCGGTATTTGTCTTCATGATTCCGCTGTTCGGTATCGGCGCCAAGCCGGCGATTGCGGCGCTGTTGCTGTATAGCCTGCTGCCGATCGTGCGCAACACGCATGCCGGGCTGACCTCGATCCCGCGCGAGCTGCACCAGAGCGCCGAGGCGATCGGCCTGCCGGCGTGGACGCGGCTGTGGCGCATCGAGTTGCCGTTGGCACGCCGCACGATCGTGGCCGGGATCCAGACTGCAGCGGTCATCAACGTCGGTACCGCCACGCTGGGCGCGCTGATCGGCGCGGGCGGCTATGGCCAGCCCATCCTCACCGGCATCCGCCTGGACGATATCGGCCTGATCCTGGAAGGGGCGGTGCCTGCCGCGCTGCTGGCGTTGCTGGTACAGGCCGTGTTCGGAGGACTGGAGCGCTGGGTCACGCCGCGCGGGCTGCGCATCCGCCAACCATCATGAACCCGTAGGAGCGGACCTGGCCGCGACCGGGCGTTTCCCGGCAATGCCGGTCGCGGCCGGGTCCGCTCCTACGGATGCTGATCTGGCAGCGCTGCGACCAGGCTGAGCAATGCATCTTCGGCAACACCGACATGCGGTGCGATACGGAGACGTCCATGCCGTCGCGTGCAGATCGCTTCAAGCTCGCCGAAGGTCTTCGCCACTGCATCCAACTGGCGTGCCGGCGGCTGCAGAGCCGTCAGATGCGGTGCATGCCAGAGCCCGTAGGAGCGGACCCGGCCGCGACCGGGCGTTTCCCGGCAATGCCGGTCGCGGCCGGGTCCGCTTCTACGGATGCTGATCTGGCAGCGCTGCAACCAGGCTGAGCAATGCATCTTCGGCAACACCGACATGCGGTGCGATACGGAGACGTCCATGCCGCCGCGTGCAGATCGCTCCAAGTTCGCCGAAGGTCTTCGCCACCGTTTCCAACTGCCATGCTGGCGGCTGCAGGGCCGTCAGATGCGGTGCGTGCCCCGCCGGGCACCAGCTGCCCAGCCCACGGGCCTGTAGGGCCGCATCCCACTGCGCGGTGAGCGCGCCCAGCGCCTGCCCGATGCGCACCGGCTGCCATGCACTGACCTGCTGCAGCGCCACCGTCGCCATCGCAATGCGCAACGGATCGGCAACGCCCCCTGCATCGAAGCGGCGCGCGCCGTCGCGATACTGCGGCGCTTGCGCACTCGGAAATTCCCAACTGCTGCCGGCATCACGGCCAAGCCAGTGTTCTTCGATCGGTACACCCTGCGCGCGCCAGTGCGGCGCCGCCCACAGCCAAGCCAAGCCCATCGGCCCCAGCAACCATTTGTGGCCGACACTGACCACGAACTCGGGCTTCCAGCGCGGCAGGTCGTTGGGCAACACGCCCAGGCTCTGGCTCAGGTCCAGCACCAGCGCCGCGCCGCGAGCCTGCAGCGCGGCGCTGATGCGGTCCAGATCCAGTTGTCGTCCATCCAGCCAATACGCCTGCGGCAGGCTGGCAATACGCAGCGCCGGAGTTTGGGCAATCGCCTGCAATACCGCATCGGTCAACACGGTGCCGGTGCTGGTCGGTACCGCCACGATCCGCCCACCCACCTCCGCACAGCGGCGTTGCCAGATCAGCAGGTTGGACGGGAATTGCCCCTCCAGTACCAGCACCGCGTCGCCGCGTTGCAGTGGCAGGTTGCGTGCGGCCGTGGCCAGGCCATGTGCGGCCGATGGCAGCAAGGCCACCGCGTCGGCATCGTGGTCGAACAGGCCGGCCGCAAGCGTGCGCAGCTGTTCGATCTGCTGCAGCCACGCATCGAAGGGCAATCGCCAGGGCGTGGCCAGTGCATCCACCGCCTGATGCGCTACCTGCTGCACCGCGCGCAACAACGGCCCGCGCGAAGCGGCGTCCAGGTAGACCAATTCATCGGGGAGCGCGAATGCCTGCTGGCGGTGTGCCCAATCCAGAGGGATGGGGAGCGGGCTGGACAACAAGGGCGATGACATGCCGACAGCTTACCGCTGACCGCCATCGCACCGACACGGCGCGTTCACGGGCGCTCCCCAAGCATATGACGATGCCTGCACCCTCACCCTTGCTGGTCGACCACCAGCACCAGCAGCGCCGCCTGTTGGAATGCTACGCGCAGACCCGCGCGCTCAGCGACCGCCTCGCCGCACCGCTGAGCGCCGAAGATGCCATGGTGCAGAGCATGCCCGATGCCAGCCCCAGCAAATGGCACCTGGCACATACCACCTGGTTTTTCGAACGGTTCGTACTGCAGGCCGACCCGGGCTACCGCGTGTTCGATCCGGCCTGGGATTTCCTGTTCAACAGCTACTACCAGAGCGTGGGCCCGATGCATGCACGCGCGCGCCGCGGCGTGTTGTCGCGACCGTCGTTGCAGCAGGTGCGCGACTATCGCGCGGCGGTGGATACGCAGATGCAGCAACGCCTGTGCGACGGCCTGCTGGATGCGCAGACTTGCACCATCGTGCAACTGGGCATCCAGCATGAGCAGCAACATCAGGAGCTGCTGCTGACCGATATCAAGCACGCGCTGTGGAGCAACCCGCTGCAGCCTGCCTATCGCAATACGCCTGCAGCGCCGCTGGTCGTCGGCAGCGCGGTGCGCTGGCATGCGCGCGAGGAGCAGATTGCACAGATCGGCGCGCCGGCCTGGCCGCACAGCGAGCGCTTCGCCTACGACAACGAGTCGCCACGTCACCGGGTGCTGGTCGGTACGCATGCGCTGGCCAGCCGTGTGGTCAGCAATGCCGAATTCCAGCAGTTCATCGACGACGGCGGCTACCGCAACGCTGGCGCCTGGCTCAGCGACGGCTGGGCGATGGTGCAGTCGCAGGGCTGGCAGCATCCGCTGTACTGGGATGCGCAGGGACGCGAGTTCACCCTGGACGGGTGGCGCATGCGCGATCCGCATGCGCCGGTCTGCCATCTGAGCCTGTTCGAGGCCGATGCCTTCGCGCGCTGGGCCGGAGCACGCCTGCCCACCGAAGCCGAGTGGGAACTGGCTGCTACAGGCGTGCCGGTGCAGGGCAACTTCGTCGAGAGCGATGCCTTGCATCCGCGCGGCGCGCAGGCTGTGGACACCGGCCTGCAGCAGTTGTTCGGCGATGTCTGGGAATGGACGGGCAGTGCGTATCTGCCGTATCCGGGCTTTGCGCCATGGCCGGGGTCGCTGGGCGAATACAACGGCAAATTCATGAACGCGCAATGGGTGCTTCGCGGCGGCAGTTGTGCCACGCCGGCCAGCCACATGCGCGCCAGTTACCGCAACTTTTTCCCCTCCGACGCGCGCTGGCAGTTTGCCGGTGTGCGCCTTGCCAAGGATCTGCCGTGAACGCTGCCGCCCATGCCATGCAACGCGCCCAGGCCGCGCTGACGGACCTGCGTCCGCAGCCGGACGACATCACCGCCGATGCGCTGGCCGGGCTGTCGCAAACGCCCAAGACCCTGCCCTCCAAGTATTTCTACGATGCGCGCGGCTCGCAGTTGTTCGAGGCCATTACCCGGCAGCCGGAGTATTACCTCACCAGCACCGAACTGAGCTTGCTGGACGCCAGCATGGGCGCGATCGCACAGGCCATCGGTGCCGGCGTGCACGTGGTGGAATACGGCAGCGGCAGCGGCCGCAAGACCGAGCTGCTGCTGCAAGGCCTGCGCGACGTGGTGGCCTACACCCCGCTGGAGATCTCGCGCACCGCGCTGCTGGAAAGCACCGCGCGGTTGGCCCAGCAGTTTCCGCAGATCCAGCTGCTGCCGGTCTGCACCGACTTCACCAAGCCATTGCGGCTGCCCACCGCACAGCGCCCGGCGCGCCGGCATCTGGTGTTCTTCCCCGGCTCGACGTTGGGCAATTTCACCGACACTGCGGCTATTGCACTGATGGATGCAATGCGCCAGACCATGGGCAGCGACGGTTGCGCGTTGATCGGCATCGATCTGGACAAGGATGCCGACCTGATCGAAGCCGCCTACAACGACGCTGCCGGCGTCACTGCCGAGTTCACCTTGAACCTGCTGGCGCGGCTCAACCGCGAGATCGGCAGCGATTTCGATCTCGACGGTTTCCGCCACCACGCGGTGTATGCGCGCGAACGCGGCCGCATCGAAACCTTCCTCATCAGCCAGCGCGACCAGCGCGTGCAGGTGGGTGGACGGGAATTTACCTTTGCCAAAGGCGAGGCGATGCAGGTTGAATACAGCTACAAGTACACCGATGCGCGTTTCGCCGAGCTGGCCGCTGCGGCCGGGCTCAAGGTCACCCATGGCTGGAACGATGCCAAAGACTGGTTCGGTCTGCGTTTGCTGCGTCCGTTGTAAGCCGCAGGTGGTCAGCGAGCAGCGGCCGGCCGATGCGCAGATTGTCGCGGTCATGCGGCAGCTGCTCGCACAGCGGCGGCCGCAGCACTCCATCTGCCCTTCGGAGGTTGCGCGTGCATTGAGCGATGACGCGGCGGTGTGGCGTGCCTTGATGCCGCAGGTGCGCGCGGTGGCAGCCGAGGCGGCGGAGCAGGGCATCGTGCGGATCACCCAACAGGGGCAGCGCGTGGAGATTGCCACGCTGCGTGGGCCGATCCGATTGATGCGCGGGCCGCACTTCGATTGACGCTACGTGGATTGGATAAGCCACCTGCCGTGTGATCGCATCGAACCGATCAATCCGGCTGCAACAGCTTGCGCATGCGGCTGCATGCGTTGGCGATTTCCCCCACCAGAGCTTCCAGGATCGGGTGCGCGACGCCTTCCCGCGCAAGCGCAACAAGCAGTTCCTGCGCGCGATCGGGCATGTCGCTGGCGACCCGGTGCATCCATGCAAGGCACTCCGATGCGTCCAGGCGCAATGTGCTGGCGACCTGTACCCAGTCGCTCGGACGGATGTCCCACCAGCGATAATGGCTGCCCATCTTCATTGCCAGTTTGATCCGACGTCGCTGCAGCTGCGGGTACGGCAGAGCGCTGGAAATGTCGTAGAGCGGCGCCAGACGAACCTGCCCGCCCTGGCCGAGCAGCAGTGAATAGTTTTTCGCGTGTGCGTCGGTGCCGCCGATCAGATAATTGAAGGCCAGCGCCTGGAACAGGGTTTCGACGTCTTGCCGCGGCTGCGACGAGTGCGTCCATAAGAGCTGTGATATCGCCTCAACGCCAGGGCCGCCCTGGTTCTGATACTTGATCTGCGGCATCACTCCCAGCGCCTGGCAGATATCTTCCTGGTGGATGCGCAGCAGCGTTCCGTCGATCTGCAGACGATCGTAGCGCTCGACGCAAATGGCGGTCTCCTCGCCAAAGCGCAGCGCCTGGCAGGCCGCAGTCGGTAGCCCGATGCTGTTCGCCAGGCGCAGGCAGAACAGCTCGTTTTCGACGAACCCGTCGTATTCGCCGCTCGGTGGTTTGAGGATGTGCGTGGTCGGGATGCGTCCGGCCGGGATGGCCCACTGCCGCCCATCATGCAGCAAGGCAATCTTTGCCTGCGCGCCGGCCAGGCTGAACTGACCGACATCATCGACCTGACGTGCCGCGCCAATGTCGCGACGCAGTCTGCGCAGGCGCGTTTCCAGTTCGGCATCCGTCAGAACTTCGATGCTATCGCTGGCGCCGGACAGCACGTCCGCGAGCCGGTCTTCGGTGACGAATTGCACCGCCCCGGCACAGTCCTCACCAACGTGCGCCAACAGGGCAAGCGGGTTGCGCGGCGAGACCTGAAATCTGGAGGCCCAGCGTTGCACTGTCGTTTCGTTGTCGGGCAGCAAGCCCCACAACACCGCACCAACGGCCGCGGTTGGGTGATCTTCCCGGCTGAGGGGAAGATTCAATGAAAGCGGTAACGCGTTCTTCGATCGTTGCCAATCGCGTGTGTAGGCAAATAGCGGGCGGCCATGCGCGTCGGAGCTCAGATGACCGATCACCTGATCTCCAATCAACGTCAATAGCCTCATCGATCGTCCTTTTTCTTCGAGGCGGACGTGACGGCGGATTTTTTTGCTGTAGCAACGACCTTCGGTTCATCGAGCACCGAAAACTGCTTTTTCAAGACCCCGTGTGCTGGATGCCGCTTGTGGAATGTATCGATAGTCGAGTACGCGGTCTTGAATGCTTGTTGCGACAGGGCGGAGAACGAACTGGGGGTGGCGCTGTTGGATGGATGAGCAACGCCGGTGCCTGGCGGCAGGGTGCCGCGGTGACGTTCAAGGATTGCATCGAGATTGATCGATGCGGCGGGGATGGGGTCGAGCATTTCGCACTCCTGCGCCTGAGCGGCGCCCGGGCTCAGCGCTAGCTGCAGTCCCAGCACGTGCAGCGCCCTGAGGATCAATTGCAGCTCGGCGCGCGGCTTGCCCTTCTCGATGTCGACGATCCACTGTCGGCTCACACCGATCTGCTTGGCAAGGCGAACCTGATCCCAACCAAGATGCTTGCGCCTTGCGCGGATGACGTTGCCGATATCGGAAGGGGTGCGTACGGTGTCCATGTAGCCGAATGTAAGCGATCGACGACACTGCCGCAATGTCGGCGATCGCTGACATTCAGACATGGAAATCAGCAGGCCTGCTGGAGTCACCGAACGATTACATGGGAGGGATGTCATCGATCGATGACATTACACCGCCTGCACCACATGTAACGCCCTCGGATTGCGCCACTGCACCAGTAACGCCGCCTCGCGCGCCTTGGCCTCGCGCAGGTGCGCATGCTTGATGTGGCCATAGCCGCGGATATGTTCGGGAATGCTGGCAATCTGCGCGGCCAGGCCCACGTTGTCGGCATCCAGGCGGTCCAGCAAACCCTCCACCGTTGCGAGGTAATCGGCGATGAGCGCCCGCTCGCCACGCCGCTCGGCGGTGTAGCCGAACACGTCCAGCCTGCTGCCGCGCAGGAACTTCAACCGTGCCAGCAGCTTGAAGGCGGTGAACATCCACGGCCCGTACTCGCGCTTGATGAGATTGCCCTGCGCATCCTTCTTTGCCAGCAACGGCGGCGCCAGATGGAAGCGCAGCGTGTAATCGCCTTCGAACTGCTGCTGCAGCCGACGCTGGAAGTCGCCGCGCGTGTACAGCCGCGCCACTTCGTATTCGTCCTTGTAGGCCATCAGCTTGAAGGCGTAACGGGCTACCGCTTCGGTCAGCGCGCTGCTGCCGGGCACGCGCTGTGCCTCGTGGCTGCGCACGCGTTCGACCAACGCGCGGTAGCGCTGCGCGTAGGCTGCATCCTGGTAGTCGGTCAGGAAGGCGATGCGACGCGCGATGGCGTCGTCCAGCGAGGGCGCCAGTTGTTCGTCATCGAGCGGGGCGGTCGGTGCATCAACGTCGCCGTGCAGCGTGCCGCCATCGGTTTGCGCCAACGCGCGCGGCGCACTCTGGCCGCTGAGGTCATGGTCTTCCCAACGGCCTGGCACGCGTGCCGCCGGCGTGTCGCCTTGCAGGTGCGCCGGTGCGCCCGAGCCGGGCAGGCCCGCAGCGCGCTGCACGGCCGGTAGATCCACTGCGGCCAGCCGGCCCCAGGCAAAGGCCTGCTGGTTCATCGCCACCGCCGCGCCATTGAGCTCGATCGCGCGCATCAGCGCCGCATGCGACAACGGCACCAGCCCATGCTGCCAGGCGTAGCCCAGCACGAACAGATTGCTGGCGATGGCATCGCCCAACAGGGCGGTGGCCAGTTGCGTGGCATCCAGCAGCAATGGATCGCGCCCACCCAGTGCGGTACGCACGCCGGCGATGATCTCGGCGGCGGGGAATTGCAGATCCGGCTGGGTGGTGAACGTGCCGGGCATCGCTTCGTAGGTGTTGAGCACCACCTCGGTGCGGCCATCGCGCACCTTGGACAGCGCCCAATAATCGTTGACCACCACCATGTCGCAGCCCAGCACCAGATCCGCTTCGCCGGCAGCGATGCGCACCGCGTGGATGTCGTCGGGCTGGCGGGCGATGCGGATATGCGTGGTCACCGCGCCGCCTTTCTGCGCCAGGCCGGTCTGGTCCAGCACGGTGGCGCCCTTGCCTTCCAGATGCCCGGCCATGCCCAGCAGCGCGCCGATGGTCACCACCCCGGTGCCGCCGACGCCGGTGATGAGGATGTTCCAGGGCTGTTCCAGCGCCGTGCGCTGCGGCGGTGCGGGCAGCGTCTCCAGCAACGCGCTGGCATCGCGTTGTTTGCCCTTGCGCGGTGCGCCGCCATGCACGGTGACAAAGCTCGGGCAAAAGCCCGAGACGCAGGAATAATCCTTGTTGCAGTTGGACTGGTCGATCTGGCGCTTGCGCCCGAATTCGGTGTCCTTCGGCAACACCGACACGCAAAAACTCTTCTCGCCGCAATCGCCGCAGCCTTCGCACACCAGCGAATTGATCATCACCCGCTTGGGCGGGTCGATGAGCTTGCCGCGTTTGCGACGACGCCGTTTTTCGGTGGCGCAGGTCTGGTCGAAGATCAGGATCGACACGCCCTTGACCGTGCGCAGGTGCTGCTGCACGGCATCCAGTTCACCACGATCGTGAAACGCGACCTCAGGCGGAAACAGGTCACGTCGCCGCGTCCATTTGCCGATGTCGTCGCTGACCACCGCAATCTCATGGATGCCTTCGGCACGCAGTTGATGCGCAATGTCCGGCACGCTGAGCGTGCCGTCCACCGGCTGGCCACCGGTCATGGCCACCGCATCGTTGTAGAGGATCTTGTAGGTGATGTTGACCCCGGTGGCGACCGACTGCCGGATCGCCAGCGAGCCGCTGTGGAAGTAGGTGCCATCGCCCAGGTTCTGGAACACGTGCGGGGTATCGGTGAACGGTGCCTGCCCGGACCACGTGACGCCTTCGCCCCCCATATGGGTAAAGGTATCGGTGGCGCGATTCATCCACGTCACCATGTAGTGGCAACCGATGCCGCCCAGTGCACGCGAGCCTTCCGGCACCGCGGTGGAGGTGTTGTGCGGGCAGCCGGAGCAGTAGTGCGGCACGCGCGGGAACTGCGCGCGGGGCAGCGCCATTTCCGCTTCCTTGGCATCCATCCAGCGCAACCGTTGCTCGATCGAATCGGTATTGATCGTGCCCGCTTGCAGCAGGCGCAGGATGCGCCTGCCGATCACCGCAGCGATGGTGGCCGGGGTCAGCTCGCCGGTGGAAGGCAGGATCCACGCGCCGTGCTCGTCGTACTTGCCGACGATGCTCGGCCGCGCGCCGGCGCTGGCCGGCCAGTTGTAGAACAGCTCCTTCATCTGCCGCTCGATGAAGGCCTTCTTTTCCTCCACCACCACGATGTCTTCCAGCCCGCGGGCAAACGCGCTGATGCCCACCGGTTCCAGCGGCCAGGTCATGCCGACCTTGTAGACGCGGATGCCGATCTGCGCACAGGCGTATGCATCCAGGCCCAGGTATTCCAGCGCCTGCAACACGTCCAGGTAGCTCTTGCCGGTGGTGACGATGCCCAGCCGGGCCTGTGGCGAATCCAGCACCACCTTGTCGATGCCGTTGGCACGGGCGAACGCCTGCGCGGCGGCCACTGCATAGCGATGCAGGCGCATCTCCTGGTCCACCGGCGGGTCTGGCCAGCGGATGCTCAAGCCCCCCGGTGGCAGCGCGAAGTCCTCCGGCAGCACGATGCTGCGCGCGAACGGGTTCACCTGCACCGAGGCGGACGATTCCACCGTCTCGGCGATGGTCTTGAAGCCGATCCAGCGGCCGGTGTAACGGCTCATCGCCCAGCCGAGCAGACCCATGTCCAGGATGTCCTGCACCCCGGCCGGGTTGAGGATGGGCATCATCGCGCTGACGAATTCGTCTTCCGAGCCATGGGGCAGGGTCGAACTGCGGCACGCGTGGTCGTCGGCGGCCAGCGCCAGCACGCCGCCGTAGGGGGAGGTGCCGGCGGCATTGCCGTGCTTGAACACGTCGCCGCTGCGGTCCACGCCCGGGCCCTTGCCGTACCACATGCCGTACACGCCCTGCACCTTGGCGCCGGGGAACAGGTTGGTCTGCTGGGTGCCCCACACCATGGTGGCGGCCAGGTCCTCGTTGAGGCCGGGGGTGAAGGTCACCCTGGCTGCGTCCAGATGCTTGCGTGCGCGCCACAGTTCCAGGTCCAACCCGCCCAGCGGGCTGCCGCGATACCCGCTGACGAAGCCGGCCGTGTCCAGCCCGGCGGCCTGATCGCGCAGCCGCTGCATCAGCGGCAGCCGCACCAGCGCCTGCACGCCCGACAGGTAGATGCGGCCGTCGGCGCGCGTGTATTTGTGCTCCAGCGTGTAGTCCGCATCCACCCGGACGAGCTCCGGCGTATTGGCAGCGTCTGGAGAGGAAAGTGCAGCGGTACTGGTCATGGCGTGCCCGGAAAGGGTGGCTGTGAGCTGGGACGTCTCATCTGAAACTGCATGACCCGTCCGACGGCTCTAAAATGGCGACCGGAAGTGTAGCAGCCAGTCTTCACGCGCCTAGGCGGTGCACGGATGCATGCCCGTCGCGCTGCGGTTAGGATGGGAACGGGAACCATCGTTTGCTGTCAGGGGAAAACACGGTGAAAAGGAAATACGCATGGGCCGCACTGGTCCTGCTCGGGGGCGTGTGGTCGTTGGCGCAGGCACAAGGTCTGCCCAAGCCAAAAGAGTTCTATTTCGACGAAGACCGCGCCACGACCAAGCCGGTGGTGGCGGTGCAGGGACATGGCGACGCCGTTGTCGATCGCCTGGCCACGATCGTGCAGCGTGACGCACGTGCCGCCGAACCGCGCGCGCAGCTGGCCTCGCTGGCCTACGCTGGCGGGCGGACCCAGTTGGGCGATGAGCTTTACCAGGGCGCGCTGGCGCTGGTCTCCAGTGGCAGCCAGCAATACCGCGCCATCACCTGGAACTACGGCTGGGACCTGCTGCGTGCCGACAAGCCGGACCAGGCGCTGCAGCAGTGGGCCAACCTGGCCACCGGCCGCCCGGCTGCGCCGGAATGGTTGCCTACTGCCGCCGCACTGGCGTTGTGGCGCGCCGGCCGCAAGCAGGAGGCGACCGAGTGGTACGCCGCCGCCGTGCGCACCTGGCCGGACCGTTGGGGCAGTACCGCCAACTACGCCAGCCTGCTGCCGGACTGGCGCGAGGTCGATCGCACCGGCCTGGCGGAGGTGTTCGCGGCCTGGCAGGCCAATCCGCCGGCGTCGCCGTAACCGGCGCGCCGTGCGGGCAATGCCTGCGGTTGGCGTTGCCGCTGGCGACCAGCGAGATCTGCGGCTTGGCGGCAAGGGGCGTTGCCGCCACGCGCCGATCCGGGCGCGCCGCGCGTCGTGCGATGCTGTGGCCGGCTTTCTGACGGACACGATGTCGCCATGGCGGTGGATGCATTTGCGTTGATCCTGGCGATGCTGGGGCTGGGCCTGGTATTTGCACGGTGCAAGGTATTGCCGGACAACAGCGCCGACGTGCTCAACCGCATCGTGCTGTACATCTGCCTGCCGGCCTCGGTGCTGACCTATGTGCCGCGGCTGCATCTGGATGCATCGCTAGGCGGGTTGATCGCCACGCCCTGGCTGCTGACCGCACTCATCGTGCCGTTGCTATGGGGCTGCAGCCGCCTGCTGCGCATCGGTCGCGCCCACTACGCCGCGCTGTTGATGTGCGTGGTGTTCACCAACTCCAGCTTCATCGGCTTTCCGATGGTGCGTGCGCTGCTTGGCGATCAAGCCCTGCCGTACGCGGTGGTCTACGACCAGTTCGGCACCTTCGTGCTGCTGTCCACGTTCGGCCTGTATGTGCTGGCGCGCTACAGCGGCGATAGCCCGCCCACCGCCAGGGTGATCGCGCAGCGGATGCTGCGATTCCCGCCGTTGTGGGCGCTGCTGTTCGCGCTGACGCTGATGCCCGGGCAGCCACCGGGCTGGATCGGCGCCGGCCTGAAGAGCCTGGCCGATGCCATGCTGCCACTGGTGATGCTGGCGGTGGGTTTCTCGCTGCAGCTGCGCCTGCCGGCCGAGGAGCTCAAGCCACTGGCGCTGGGCCTGGTGTTCAAGCTGGCGGTGATGCCGATCCTGGCGTTGCCGCTGTCCTGGGCGCTTGGCCTGCATGGGCTGATGCTGCAGACCACTGTGCTGGAGTCGGCCATGCCCAGCATGATTACCGCCGCTGCGCTGGCGATCTCGCATCGCCTGGCACCACGTCTGGCCGCAGCCATGGTCGGCTACAGCATCCTGCTGTCGCTGTTGACCCTGCCCGCGTGGGCCTGGTGGCTGGCGCAGCTGGCGCGCTGACCTCAAGCGTCCCCATGCACGCTGGCACATCCGCGTTGCGGCCTCGCTCGCCAGGCGTTGCCGGCATGCCGGCGCGTTTAACGTTTTTCAACTACTTCCTCACCCGGCTGCGGTGTACGCTGCCTGCCAGCTCCCGGAAGCGAGGCGTGCATGAAGACAGTCCTGGTGGCCGCTTCCAAAGGCGGCGTCGGCAAGACCACGATCGCCACCAATCTGGCCGCACATGCGGCGTTGCAGGGCCAGCGCACCGTGCTGGCCGATGCCGACCCCCAGGGGTCGTCCACGCGCTGGGCGCAGCGCCGGGCCAGTCTGGAAAGCGCGGTCTTGCCGATCGATGCCACCAAACGCCGCAACTGGCAGGCCGCCGTGCCCGAGGGCACCGATTACCTGGTCATCGATGCCCCGGCCGGCGCCATGGCAGATGACCTGGGCGGTTTCCTGGACCATGTCGATGCCGTCGTGGTGCCGGTGTTGTCGTCGGCGCTGGATATCGAAGCGGTGGTGGGCTTCCTCAACACCCTGGCCAAGGTGCCGCGCGTGCATCAGCGCAAACTGCCGGTGGGGCTGGTGCTCAATCGCGCCCGTCCCTGGACCCAGACCTCGCAACAGGCCGCCGAGATGATCGGCAGCTGGCCGTACCCGCTGGTGGCCCAGCTGCGCGATACCCAGGCCTATGTCGTCATGGCCGGCCTGGGGCGCAGCTTGTTCGACTACCGCTCGGCGCAGGTGCGCGACCATCAACAGGACTGGGAGCCACTGCTGAAGTGGCTCAAAAAGTCCTAGAACCGGAACGTTCCCAATGCGCGAATTGATCTTGTTGCGACATGCCCATGCCGAGCCGGCCGACACCGGCCAGGCCGACCTCGACCGCCCGCTGTCGCCGCACGGCATTGCCGAAGCCGAGGCCGCCGGGCGCTGGCTGCGCGAACAGCGGCTGGTGCCCGACCGGGTGCTGTGCTCGCCGGCCCGGCGCGCGCGCGAAACCCTGGAAGCGGTGCTCGAACTCACCGGCTACATCGAACAACGCCTGGACGAGCGCATCTACGAGGCCACCCCCGGCACCCTGGCCAGCCTGGTGGACGAACACCGCGACGCCGAGCGCCTGCTACTGGTCGGGCACAACCCGGGCCTGGAACGCCTGGCGGCGCTGATGCATAGCGGCCAGAGCGGTGACTACCGCGGCATGCCGACCGCCTCGATCGCGCTGCTGGCGCTTCCGCTGGAGGCCACCATCGAGCCGGGCATCGCCCGCCTGACCGCGTTCTGGTGGCCTTGATCGGTGTCACTGTCGCTGCGCTGGGTCGCCTGGCTGGCGCTGTGGGCCGCGTTGCCCTGCCTCGCGCAGCAGCAGGTGCATGTGATCGACCCGGCGCAATCGCGCTTCGGGTTCGAGATCAGGACCCGCTTCGGCATGAAGATCGAGGGCTTGTTTCCGCGTTTTCATGGTGAGGTGGTGGAGCTGGCCGACGGACGCGAACAGGTGCGTTTTCGGCTGGACGCCACCCAGGTGGAGATCCCCGGCAAGGACCGCTACACCGGCTGGATGCGCGGCGAGGATTTCTTCGACGTGGCCCGCTACCCGGTGGTGGAGTTCGAGTCGTTGCCCTACACCCGGGGCGTTGTCACGCAGGGGGGCGACATCCTCGGCAACCTGACCATCCGCGGAATCACCCACATGGAAACCCTGCATGTGGCGTCCGCGGAGTGCGCCCGGCCGGGCTATGATTGCGAGGTGATCAGCCGGGGTACGGTCCTGCGTGGACGTTATGGAATGAATGCGTGGCAGATGGCCCTGGGCGACAGGGTGATATTCATTTTGCGCGGGCGTCTGCAGGAGGCGCGGCGCCCGTGAAGTGGCTGTTGAAGGTCCTGGTGCTGGCAACATTGTTGCCGGGCACCGGATGTGCGGGTCTGTCGAACATCGAACGCACCCGGGCCGCCGCCGTGGCCGCTGCCGCGCGCAGCAGTGTGGTGGAGTGCACCCAGGCCAACCATTGCGCCCTGCCTTCGCCGTTGCGCACGCTGGGGGGCGATACGATGAGCGCCTCCACGCCAAGCGCACCGCGCCACTACGCCACCATCGTCGACCATGGCGAAGAATCGCTGGTGGCCCGGCTCAACCTGATCCGCAGCGCTACCCGCAGCATCGACCTGCAGACCTATATCTTCGACAAGGACGACAGCGCGCGCATGGTGCTGGATGCCTTGACCGACGCCGCCAGGCGCGGGGTCAAGGTACGCATCCTGATCGACCAGCTTTCGGCGATCACCGACCTGCAGATTCTCGGTGCGCTGGCCGGCAGCCATGAAAACCTGCAGCTGCGTATCTACAACCCCACCTTCGGCAAGGTCAAGCTCAGTTACTTCGACTACGTTGGCAGCGTGCTGTGCTGTTTCCGGCGCTTCAACCAGCGCATGCACAACAAGCTGCTGGTGGTGGACGACGTGCTGGGCGTGGTGGGCGGGCGCAACTACCAGGACGACTATTACGACTGGGACAGCGAATACAACTTCCGCGACCGCGACGTGATCCTGGCCGGACCGGAAGTGCGCGCCATGGCCGCCAACTTCGATGCGTTCTGGCGCGCGCGGCGCAGCATCCCGGTCGAACGACTGAACGATGTGGGCCGCTTGTTGCTGGAGCAGGGCGTGCCGCAGATGCCGCCGGCGCAGTTCCGCCGCCCGGACCGGGTGGCGCGGGTAGATCGCGAGGCGCGCGATCCGCAGTTCGTGCGCGATGCCTTCGTCACCCCGGCCATGCCGGTGCAACGCGTGCTGTACGTGGCCGACCTGCCGCAGAAGCATCGCAAGGACCACGCCGCCAAGGCGGTATCCACCGCGCCGGAACTGGACAGCCTGATCGCCGGCGCGCAGCAGGAAGTGCTGTTGCAGACGCCGTACCTGGTGTTGTCCGACCAGGCGCAGGCGATCTTCCGCAGCCTGCGCGCCCGCCCGCTGCCGCCGCGCATCGTGGTGTCCAGCAATAGCCTGGCGGCTACCGACAACCCCATCGTGTATGCGTTGTCGTACAAGTTCAAACGCCGCAACCTGCGCGAACTGGGCTTCAACGTCTACGAGTTCAAGCCGTTTCCGCTGGACGCACCGGTGGACTACGCCAACCTGGTGCCGGACCCGCTCAACCCGGCGTTGCAGACCAACGAAGACAGCCGCGACAACCGCCTGATCGGTGGCAGCGCGGCCGGCAATGCGATGCGTGGCAGCAGTGGCGGTGGGGCAGACAAAGCGCCGGCGAGCGCGCTGCGCGGCAGCAGCGGTGGCGGCCGGGCGCCCGGCGGCAGCGCGGTTGATCGCCGCGTGCTGCGGACCGAAACCCGGCCCTCGTTCCTGGGCACGCGTGCGGTCAACAAACCGCTGCCGGTGACCCGTGCCGGCGCACGCATGGGTCTGCACGCCAAATCGTTGGTGGTGGACCGCCGCATCGGCGTGATCGGCACGCACAACTTCGACCCGCGCAGCGAGAACTACAACACCGAGGCGGCGGTGGTGATCGACGATGTGCGCTTTGCGCAGGCGCTGGCGGCGAGCATCGAACGCGACATCAGCCCGGAGAATGCTTGGACGGTGGCGTCGCGCGAGAAGCCGCCGGTCCTCAGTGGTCTGAACTACAGCGTGGGCAAGATGTCCGAAGCGCTGCCGGTGCTGGATTTCTGGCCCTGGCGCTACGCTACCAACTACGAGTTCCAGCCCGGCCCGGGCTGCCCGTTCCCACTCAAGCGGCAGGACCCGCAATTCCGCCAGTGCTATGTGGCGGTCGGCGATTTCCCCGAGGTCAACGTGGGGCCGAAGTGGCTGCTGGTGCGCATGCTCACAGCGTTTGGCGCCGGCCTGGTGCCGATTCTCTGAGCACCCCGCTGCCGGGACGTGCAGCGGGCGCATGCAACGCTCCCGCCCGGTCTGTCACCGTCGTGGCAGTGCAGCGACCCGTCGCCGCCGTTGCATCCGGCCGCGGCACCGCAGATGCTGTTGCGATTCCCGATTCCCGATTCCCGATTCCCGATTCCCGATTCCCGATTCCCAGCCCATGATTTTTCGCGAACCCGTCGACCTCGCCGCCCTCAACGCCACCAGCCGCGACAGCCTGATCGCGCACCTGGGCATCGTGTTCACCGAGGTCGGCGACGACTGGCTGCGCGGCACCATGCCGGTGGACACGCGCACCCGGCAGCCCTATGGCCTGCTGCATGGTGGCGCTTCGGTGGTATTGGCCGAAACCCTGGGCAGCAGCGCCGGCAACCTGTGCGTGGACCTGCGCAGCCAGATCTGCGTGGGGCTGGAAATCAATGCCAATCACCTGCGGGCCGCCACCCAGGGCCTGGTCACCGGTACCGCGCGCGCGGTGCACGTCGGGCGCAGTACCCAGGTCTGGGACATCGTCATCGAGAATCCGGCCGGCAAACGGGTGTGCGTGTCGCGGCTGACCCTGGCGGTGGTGGCGCGCAACGATGGCTGAGCGCGTCCGCCAGGCGCATGGGTGGAACAGCGCCGTTCGCCACCGGCACTGCGCCGCCGCCAAGCTGCTGTCACAATAGCCGTGCCTCCTCCCCCTGCTACCGGTCCCGTTGGTCGAATGAGCGAGTCATCCCTGGACGCCACGCGCGATGCTGGCGGCGTGCTGCGCGCGTGGCGGTACCTGTACCGGGTGCCGTTGCTGCTGCTGCATCTGTGCATCTGCCTGCCGATCACCATGTTGTGCGTGGTGGCGCCGCCGCTGGCGCGCATCCGTACCGGCGCTGAGGACACCCTGGACGAGCGGATGATCCGCTGGTGGCAGGGCAACCTGATGCGCATCTTCGGCTTCCGCCTGCGCCGCGTCGGCACGCCGTTGCCTGGCGCCACCCTGTTCGTGGCCAACCACGTCAGCTGGGTGGATATCTCCATGCTGCACAGCCAGCGCGTGATGGGCTTCGTGGCCAAGCGCGAGATCGCCGGCTGGCCGCTGGTGGGCTGGCTGGCGGCCAAGGGCCAGACCATCTTCCATCAGCGCGGCAACACCGAATCGATGGGCGGGGTATTGCAGGAAATGCTGCAGCGCCTGCGCAGCGGCAAGCCGGTGGGCGTGTTTCCGGAAGGGCGCACCCGCGGCGGCACCGAAGTGGGCCCGTTCCATGCGCGCATCTTCCAGGCCGCGGTGGAAGCCGGCGTGCCGGTACAGCCGGTGGCGCTGCGCTACGGTGTGCGCGGCAATGCGCAGGCGGTGGTGGCCTTTGGCGAGCGCGAGAGTTTCTTTGCCAATATCGTGCGCCTGCTCGGTGAGCCGTCGCGGCTGGCGGAGGTGCATTTCCTGGAGCCGATCGGGGCATTGGACATCGAAGGGCGGCGTCGCCTGGCCGATACCTCGCGGCACCGCATCATCGCCGCGATGGAGTCCTGAGCCGGCAATGCAGGTGCGCATCGCCGCCATCGTCAAGCTGCCACCAGCAGGCCAGGCGTGCGCATGAACGCCTCCGACTACCAGCCGCCGCGCTGGCTGCGTAATCCGCATGTGCAATCGGTGCTGGGCAGCAGCGCCTTGCGCCGGTTGCGCAGCCGGCAGCTGCTGGCCGCCAGTGGCGCGGTCACCAGCGAACACATCCTCGATGGCGGCGACGGCGTGCGCCTGCAGGGCTGGCTGAGCGTGCCACCCGGCGATGCGCCGGTGCGCGGCACCGTGTTGTTGCTGCACGGGTGGGAAGGCAGCGCCGATTCGAACTACATGCGGCTGACCGCTGCGCGCCTGCTTGGCCTGGGCTACCAGGTGTTCCGGCTGAATTTCCGCGACCACGGCGGTACCCATCATCTCAACGTGGACCTGTTCCACTCCGACCGCATCGACGAGGTAGTCAACGCCGCAGGCGATCTGTGGCAGCGCTTTCCGTCGGCGCAGCTGCTGGCGGCCGGATATTCGCTGGGCGGCAATTTCGCGCTGCGGCTGGCCTTGCGTGCGCCGGCCGCCGGGTTGCCGCTGGCCGGCGTGGCGGCGGTGTGCCCGCTGTTGGACCCGGCCGCCACCATGACCCAGCTGGAAAAGGGCCCGCAGTTCTACGACTGGTATTTCCGCCGTAAATGGCGCGATTCGCTGCTGCGCAAGCGCGCCCTGTTTCCCGACCAGCATGGCTACGACGACGCCACCCTGGCCCTGGACATGCGCGGCTTGATGGCCTGGCTGGCGGTGCAGCACACCGGCCATGGCTCGCTGGAAGCATATTTCGAGAGTTACTCGATCGCCGGCGAGCGGCTGGCGGGGTTGCAGGTGCCTGCAGCCATCCTGATGGCCCAGGACGACCCGGTGATTCCGTTCGAAGACTTCGCCGCCTGGCGCCTGCCGGCGCAGGCGCAGCTGGAGATCGCGCGCTGGGGCGGCCATTGCGGTTTTCTGGAAAACGCCCGTGGCGACGGCTTTGCCGAACGCTGGGTGGCCGAGCGGCTGGCTGCCACCCGGTAGGTCGGCGCCCCGCCGCGCATCGCTACAATAGCGGTTTGTCCGGGACACACCGCCGCCATGCAAGACGCCATTCTTCAAGCCCTGCGCCGCAATGCGGCCGACGATGCGGTGGCACTGGCCCGCGAATGGGTGACGGCCGCGCCGGACGCCGCACCGCCGCACCGCTGGCTCGGGCTGGCCCTGCAGCAGCAAGGTCAGCCGGCGCTGGCGCTGGCCAGCATCGACACCGCGCTGACGCTGGCCCCGGAAGACGCCGACCTGCACCTGCTGCGTGCCGGCCTGCTGCTGGCCGCGCGTGATCTGGCCGCGGCCGATGCCGCGCTGTCGCGCAGCACCGCGCTGGACCCCAATCAGTTCGATGCCTACGTGATGCAGGCGCATCTGGCCGTGGCGCGTGGCGATCTGGACGAGGCCGAGCGGCTGAGCCGCACCGCCGCGCGTCTGGCGCCGGAGCACCCGCAGTTGCTGGCGATCGATGGCGTGGTGGAGATGCGTCGCGGCCAGAGCGACCGCGCGCTGGCGCTGCTCACCCGCGCCGCCGAGCAATTGCCCGACGATGCGCGGGTGATGTTCGCACTGGGCTTTGCCTACCTGCAGAAGGAGCATTTCGCCTTCGCCGAGCGTGCGTTCGAACGCGTGGCGGAACTCAACCCACCCGGCACCGCGCTGCGCGCCTTCATTGCCCAACTGGCCCAGCAGCAGGGGCGCCTGGACGATGCGCTGACCGCGATGCAGGGCGTGCTGGCCCAGCCCGGCGGCGACATCCCGGCCATGCGCAGGCTCGCCGGCGAGATGGAATTGCAGGCTGGTCGCCCCGACCAGGCCGCCGCGCACCTGCGCCTGGCGCTGGCGCACTGGCCGGCTGATCGCCGCACCCTGCATGCGCTGCTCACCGCCTGGGAGCGGCTGGGCGCGGTGGACGATGCGCGCGACACCCTGGACGCGGCGCTGGCCACTTCGGCCAATGCGCATGACCTGTGGCTGGCCCGACTGGCGGTGGAGCCGGTCGGCGGGCCGCAGGCGCAAGGCGTGATCGAGCGCTGGCTGCTGGCCATGCCCGAGCACCTGCCGGCGCTGGAAGCGCTGATGCGCGTGCACGACCTGCAGGGCCATGCCGATGCAGCGGAAATGGTGGCGCGCCAGATCGTGGCGGTGGAACCGGGCCGCATCAGCGGCGAGCAGCGCATCGTCGAAGCCCTGCTGGCGCGGGACCCGCCGGCGGCGATCGCCTGCGTGCAATCGCTGATCGACTCCCTGCCGGCGCCGCAGCAGACCGTGTTGCGGCCCTGGCTGGGCAACGTGCAGGACCGCGCCGGGCAACCCGACGCGGCGCTGGCCACCTGGATGCAGTTCCAGCGCGAACAGGCCCCGCACCGGCTGCCGTTGCCGCCGTTGGCCGCCAGCCAGCCGATGCAGTGGCCGGCGCTGGGGACCATTCCCGACACCGTCACCGCGCGCCCGTTGTTCGTCTGGGGCGTGCCCGGCTCGCATGTCGAACGGCTGATCGCGGTGATGGACGCCGCCACCCCGCTGGTACGCGGCGATCGCTACGGCACCACCCCGCCGTCGGACGCATTGCAGAGCTACCGCACCGTCGCGCAACTGGCTTCCGGCGAGCTCGCGCCGATGGCGCTGGTGGAGGGCTGGAAGGCGCAGTTGCCGCGCCGCGCCATCGATGACGGCAATGTCATCGACTGGCTGCTGTGGTGGGACAACAGCCTGCTGGGTGCGTTGCGCCGGCATCTGCCCGAGGGGCGCCTGGCGATCGCGCTGCGCGACCCGCGCGACATGCTGCTGGACTGGCTCTCAGCCGGGGCCCCGGCACCGCTGGCGCTGGAATCGCCGCAGCAGGCCACCGACTGGCTGCTGGCCGCGCTGGAGCAAGTGGCGGTGCTGCACGAACGCGACCTGTACCCGCACCGCATCCTTCGCCTGGATGGCATCGAGAACGACCCGCAGGGCATTTCCGACGCATTGCAGCAGGCGTTCGGGCTGAGCTTCCCGTTGATCGAACCACGCGGGCCGGCGCGGCTGGCAGCGGGCCGCTGGCGCGACTATCGCGGCGTGCTGGGCGATCAGTTCGATCAGCTTACGCTGATTGCGGTGCGCTTCGGCTACCCACAGGACTGACAACCCTGGAGCGGCCCCGGCCCTAACCGCGCATTTCCGTGTAGGAGCGGCCCAGGCCGCGATGGGGCACCACCGATATCGGTAACGCCCTCGCGGCCTGGGCCGCTCCTACAGCTGCATGTGGCTCCGCGTTTGCACTTGGTGCCGCACACTCCAAACCTCCGACCAACCCTGTAGGAGCGGCCCCGGCCGCGATGGGGCCCCACCGATATCGGTAACGCCCTCGCGGCCCGGGCCGCTCCTACGGGTGCGGGTACGCCGACGCACGCCGCTGCTTCCGCTGCTTCCGCTGCTTCCGCTGCTGCGCAGATCCAGGCACTCTGGGCGGCCCTGGATCCACGGAGACTCCGCATGCGTCTGACCAGCACCAGCATCGAAAACGGCAAGCCGATTGCGGTGGAATTCGCCGCCGGCACCCCGGACGGCTTCGCGCCCAACCGCAATCCGCACCTGGCCTGGCGCGATGCGCCCGCCGGCACGCGCGCGTTCGCGCTGCTGTGCCTGGACCCGGATGTGCCGACGGTGCCGGAGACGGTAGGGCGTCAGGATCTGCAGATCCCGGTTGAGCAGCCACGCACCGATTTCGTGCATTGGGCCATGGCCGATATCCCCGCCACCGTGCACGAGATTGCGCAAGGCAGTTGCAGCGACGGGTTCGTGGCCAAAGGCAAGCACCAACCAGCCCGTCCCGCAGGCGCGCGCCAGGGCCTGAATTCCTACACGCACTGGTTCGCCGGCAATCCCGACATGGCGGGCGACTACCTGGGCTACGACGGCCCATACCCACCGTTCAACGACCTGCGCCTGCACCGCTATTTCTTTCGCGTGTTCGCGCTGGATGTGGCGCAGCTGCCGCTGCCGACCCCGTTCAGCGCTGCCGACCTGCTGTCGGCGATGCAAGGCCACGTACTGGCCGAGGCCGCGCTGTATGGCACCTACACGCTGAATCCGGCGCTGCGCTGAGACCCGGCGCCAGCGCCTGCGCAGCTGCCCTGATCCGCAGCGTCGCTGCGGTCACGGCAGGGCCGCGTGACCGCCTCAGGCCACGGCCGGCAACCACAGCAGCAAGGCTGCGCCGAGCACGATGCGGTACACCGCAAACACGGTGAAGCGGTGCTGCTTGATGTAGCCCAGCAGCCACTTCACCACCATGAAGCCGGTGATGGTGGCGGCCACGAACGCCACCGCCACATCGGTCCAGTTCTCGCTGCCGACGCCGCCGTCCTTGTACATCTCCAGCAGCGCGTAGCCGCTGGCCGCGAACATGGTCGGGATGCCCACCATGAACACGAAATCCGCCGCCGCCGAGCGCCTGCTCAGGCCCAGCAGCATCGCCAGGAAGATTGCCGACGCCGAGCGCGAGGTGCCGGGAAACACGCCGGCCACCACCTGTGCCAGGCCCACGGCAATGGCCACCTTCCAGGTCACCACGTCGCGCTCGGGCAGCTTGCCGGCGAAATGCTCGGCCACCAGCATCCACACACCGCCGATCAGCAGTGCCCAGGCCACCGGATGGATGGATTCCGGCAGCTGCCAGCCGGCCTTGCGCACGATCAAGCCCACCACTGCGGTGACCAGGAAGGCCACGCCGATCTTGAGCACGTAGTCGCGTTTGGCGCGCTCGCCCAGGCCGGTGGCCAGGGTCCACAGCTTCTGCCGCAGCGCCAGGCAGATGGCCAGGATGGCGCCGGCCTGGATGACAATGTTGAAGAAATCCGAGCGGCGTCCGAGCCATTGTTCGGCGATCAGCAGGTGGCCGGTGCTGGAGATCGGCAGGAATTCGGTAAGGCCTTCGAGAATGCCCAGCAACAGGGCGGAAATGAGGTCGGACATCGGGCGGGAGAGGAGTGCGGGGGAGGGCAAAGGATAGTGCATTGCCGCATGCACCATATCGGTGCAAGATGGAGTCGATTTGCACCACGGTGGTGTTTTCGCAGCTGCAGCGGTCTCGACCGAGGTCAGTAAAATCAACGACTTGTGAAGCGCGGTAGCTTGGCATGGTCCCTGCTGTAGTACCGCCCACGAGCCACTTCACTCCAATCCGAGGTTTCTTCCGATGTCCGTGGAAAATGTTGAAAAGCTGATCAAGGACAACAAGGTCGAGTTCGTCGACCTGCGCTTCGTCGATATGCGTGGCGTGCAGCAGCACGTGACCTTTCCGGCCAACATCATCGAGCCGGCGTTGTTCGAAGAAGGCAAGATGTTCGATGGCAGCTCGATCGCGGGTTGGAAGGGCATCAACGAGTCGGACATGGTGCTGCTGCCGGACGCCGGCACCGCCTACCTGGATCCGTTCTTCGCCGATCCGACCGTGGTGCTGACCTGCGACATCCTCGACCCGGCCACCATGCAGAGCTACGTGCGCGACCCGCGCGGGATTGCAAAACGCGCCGAGGCCTACCTGAAGTCCTCCGGCATCGCCGACCAGGCGTTCTTCGGTCCGGAGCCGGAATTCTTCATCTTCGATTCGGTGCGCTTTGCCAACGACATGGGCCACACCTTCTTCCAGGTGGGTTCTGAAGAAGCGGCCTGGAACACCGGCGCCAAGTACGACGGCGGCAACAGTGGCTACCGCCCGGGCGTGAAGGGCGGCTACTTCCCGGTCCCGCCGACCGACACCCTGCACGACCTGCGCGCGGAAATGATCAAGACCCTGGAGCAGGTCGGCATCGAGACCGAGGTGCACCACCACGAGGTGGCCACCGCCGGCCAGTGCGAGATCGGCACCAAGTTCTCCTCGCTGGTGCAGAAGGCCGACGAGCTGCTGACGATGAAGTACATCATCAAGAACGTTGCCTACCGCAACGGCAAGACCGCCACCTTCATGCCCAAGCCGATCGTCGGCGACAACGGTAGCGGCATGCACGTGCACCAGTCGCTGACCAAGGGCGGCACCAACCTGTTCTCCGGCGACGGCTACGGCGGCCTGTCGCAGCTGGCGCTGTGGTACATCGGCGGCATCTTCAAGCACGCCCGTGCCATCAACGCGTTCGCCAACTCCGGTACCAACAGCTACAAGCGCCTGGTGCCGGGCTTCGAAGCACCGGTGATGCTGGCCTATTCGGCGCGTAACCGCTCGGCTTCGTGCCGCATTCCGTGGGTCACCAATCCGAAGGCACGCCGCATCGAAATGCGCTTCCCCGATCCGTTGCAGTCCGGCTACCTGACTTTCACCGCGCTGATGATGGCCGGCCTGGACGGCATCAAGAACCAGATTGATCCGGGCGCACCCAGCGACAAGGACCTGTACGACCTGCCGCCGGAAGAAGAGAAGCTGATCCCGCAGGTCTGCTCCAGCCTGGACCAGGCACTGGAAGCGCTGGACCAGGACCGCGAGTTCCTCAAGGCCGGCGGCGTGATGAGCGACGACTTCATCGACGGCTATATCGCGCTGAAGATGCAGGAAGTCACCAAGTTCCGCGCGGCAACGCATCCGCTGGAATACCAGCTGTACTACGGCAACTGAGTTCCACCGCGGCGATGGTGCAGGCCCTCCCTCCCACCTGCACCATCGCCGCCCATTTCGACAACGCCACGGCGCTGCCGTGGCGTTGAGGGGTAAGCGAAAGCACACCGTTCGCGGCGCGCGGGCCTGACCTCTCCCACGCGGTGGATGCAGTGCATCGACCGAGGTCTGCGCGCTCTGCGAACGATTGGATGCCGGGGTTGGCATCCAGGTGAATGACACCGCCGGGCGGCGCAATGCCGGCCGGTTCCTTCCACCTTTCGGGGTATGCGCATGAAATTGATCACCGCCATCATCCGGCCGTTCAAGCTCGACGAGGTCCGCGAGGCCCTGTCCGCCGCTGGCGTGTCGGGTATCACCGTCACCGAGGTCAAGGGCTTCGGGCGCCAGAAGGGCCACACCGAGCTGTATCGCGGCGCCGAATACGTCGTGGACTTCCTGCCCAAGATCAAGATCGAAACCGTGGTGACCGACGACCGCCTGGACGCGGTGGTCGAGGCGATCCAGAACGCCGCCGGCACCGGCAAGATCGGCGACGGCAAGATCTTCGTCACCGCGATCGAGCAGGTGGTGCGCATCCGTACCGGCGAAATCGGCGCCGATGCGCTCTGAGTCCAACCCCCCCGGAGTCCGTATGAAGACAGCTCTTGTTGCCGGGTGGAAGGCCCGGTTCTACAGCGTGTGCATACTGATGCTGGTCAGCGCGCTGCTGGCGGGCGGCATGGGCAGCGCACACGCGCAGTCCGGTGCACAGATCACGCCGTTGCCCACCGAACCGGTCACCAGCGAACCGTTGCCGTCCGCGCAACCGCCCGCCGCACCGGTGGCCGCCGCCGAGGCCGCACCGGTGGTCAACAAGGGGGATGTCGCCTGGATGCTGACCTCCACGCTGTTGGTGCTGTTGATGGTGGTGCCGGGTCTGGCGTTGTTCTACGGCGGCATGGTGCGCGCCAAGAACGTGCTGTCGGTGTTGATCCAGGTCGCCACGGTGTTCTCGCTGTTGACCATCCTGTGGGTGGTGTACGGCTACAGCCTGGCGTTTTCCGGCGAAGGCGCGTGGATCGGCAATCTGGACAAGGCGCTGCTCAAGGGGGTCAGCATCGACACCTTGTCGGCCACCTTCACCAAGGGCGTGAGCCTGCCGGAATACGTGTTCGTTGCCTTCCAGGCCACCTTTGCCGGCATCACCGGCGCGCTGATCGTTGGCGCCTTCGCCGAACGCGCCAAGTTCGCTGCGGTGCTGCTGTTCTCGGTGATCTGGTTCACCTTCGGCTATCTGCCGCTGGCGCACATGGTCTGGGCTACCGGCGGTTATCTGTTCGGGCTGGGCGCGCTGGATTTTGCCGGCGGCACGGTGGTGCACATCAATGCCGGCATCGCCGGCCTGGTGGGTGCCTACTTCGTCGGCAAGCGGGCAGGGCTGGGGCGTGAGGCGATCAAGCCGCACAACGTGACCCTGACCTTCGTCGGCGCCTCGCTGTTGTGGGTGGGCTGGTTCGGCTTCAATGCCGGCTCCAACCTGGAAGCCAATGCCGGCGCGGCGCTGGCTTTCCTCAATACGCTGCTGGCCACGGCGGCGGCCATCCTGGGCTGGTCGTTGACCGAGAAGATCATCAAGGGCAAGTCCTCCGCCCTGGGCGTGGCCTCGGGCATGGTGGCCGGCCTGGTCGGCATCACTCCGGCCTGCGGCACCGTCGGTCCGTTCGGTGCGATCTTCATTGGTTTGGCGGCCGGCGTGCTGTGCGTCTGGGGCGTCACCGGCCTGAAGCGCCTGCTCGGTGCCGACGACAGCCTGGACGTGTTCGGCGTGCATGGCCTGGGCGGCATCATCGGGGCGATCCTGACCGGCGTGTTCTCGGCGGCCTCGCTGGGCGGCCAGAAGGGTGGCGACTACGACATCGTGCACCAGGTCGGTATCCAGGCCCTGGGCGTGGGCATCACCGTGGTGTGGATCGGCGTGGTGTCGGTGGTGGGCTTCCTGGTCGCCAGGCTGGTGTTCGGCCTGCGCGTGACCGAAGACGCCGAGCGCGAGGGCCTGGACATCACCTCGCACGGCGAAGCGGCGTACGAGTCCTGAGCATGACCGCCCGTGGCGCCACCGCCGCGGGCAGCGCAACCCGCCGACCGGCGCGGCCTGCGCCGGGTCGGCGTCTCCCTCGCCGGCTGGCGCGGGTCAACTGCCGAGGTGACTGCATGACCAGCCCCACGTCTGTCTCGGTCGGCGCGCAGATGCGCACGCGCGGTGCCGGCCGTCGCCGCCGGATATCATCGTTTTCCATGCCGGCCAGATCCAGTGCGCCCTGCGCGCGGCCGGCAAGCGATTGCACTAAATTGGTGCAATGGCGATGACCACCTCCACTCCCTCGCTCGACAGCCTGGGCACCCCGGTGGCCTGGGCTGATCGCGAGGGCCGCGTACTGGGCGTCAACCCGGCGTTCGCGCGCTGGCTCGGGGTCAGTGCCCGGCGGCTGGTCGATCAACCGCTGGCCGCCCTGGAAGTGCAGGGCGATGCGCTGGCGCGCTTCCTGCTCAACGACGAGCGCGACGTACTGCGCCTGCACCGGCTGGCGTTGGGCCTGCCCAACGACGCCCCGCGCTTTGCCGAAGGCTGGCTGTCGCGGCTGGACGACGGCGGCTGGTTGCTGGAGACCCATCCGGTCGATGAATTCCCTGCGCTCGATCCCACCCACGCCTTGCCCAATGCCCTGAGCGCTGCGCTCAAGGGCCTGGCGCACGAGCTGCGCAATCCGCTGGCCGGCCTGAAGGGCGCCGCCCAGCTGCTGGCGCGCCGCTCGGGCGGGCGCGACGAGGACGAGCGCGAGCTGATCGAGTTGATCGGCACCGAGATCGAGCGCCTCAACACCTTGCTCGAACGTCTGCTGTCGCCCTCGCCCTTGCGCCCGCACCAGGGCCTCAACATCCACGTCGTACTGGAACGGGTGCTGCGCCTGGCCGAGGCCGAGGGCGGATGGTCGGTGCAGGTGCAGCGCGACTACGACCCCAGCATTCCCGACATCCTCGGCGATGTGGACCGCCTGACACAGGCGGTGTGGAACCTGGTGCGCAACGCCTTCCAGGCCGGCGCCACCCGGGTGACGCTGCGTACCCGCGTCGAACACGGCCAGCGCATCCGCGACCGCGTGCATGCGATGTCGCTGCGGCTGGAGATCATCGACGACGGCGGCGGCGTGCCCGAAGAGCTGGCCGAGCACCTGTTCCTGCCGCTGGTCAGCGGCCGTGCTGAAGGCAGCGGGCTGGGCCTGGCGCTGGCCCAGCAGGTCTCGCGCGAACACCACGGCACGCTGACCTACCGCTCGCGTCCGGGCCATACCGTTTTCACCCTGTTGCTGCCCGAGCTGGCCGGCGATCACGACAAGGAGCATCTGCATGGCTGAGGCCGCCGCCGCATCCCACCACATCTGGGTGGTCGACGACGACCGTTCGGTCCGCTTCGTGCTGTCCACGGCATTGCGCGATGCCGGCTACGCCGTCGATGGCTTCGACAGCGCTGCCGCTGCGCTGCAGGCGCTGGCGATGCGTCCTACCCCGGACCTGCTGTTCACCGATGTGCGCATGCCCGGCGAAGACGGCCTGACCCTGCTGGACAAGCTCAAGTCCAAGCACCCGCAGCTGCCGGTGATCGTGATGTCGGCGTATACCGATGTCGCCAGCACCGCCGGCGCCTTCCGCGGCGGCGCGCATGAATTCCTGTCCAAACCATTCGACCTGGACGATGCGGTGGCACTGGCGGCGCGGGCGCTGCCCGACGCCGACGCCGACGTGCAGCCGGGCATCGCCACGGTGGTGGTCGAAGGCTCGGCATCGCTGATCGGCGACACCCCGGCGATGCAGGCCCTGTTCCGCGCCATCGGCCGGTTGGCGCTGGCGCCGTTGTCGGTACTCATCAACGGCGAGACCGGCACCGGCAAGGAACTGGTGGCCCGCGCGCTGCACAACGAATCGCCACGCGCACGCAAGCCGTTCGTCGCGCTCAATACCGCCGCCATTCCCGCCGAGCTGCTGGAAAGCGAATTGTTCGGCCACGAAACCGGCGCCTTCACCGGTGCCACCAAGCGCCATATCGGCCGCTTCGAACAGGCCGACGGCGGCACCTTGTTCCTGGACGAAATCGGCGACATGCCGTTGCCGTTGCAGACCCGTCTGCTGCGTGTATTGGCAGAGAACGAATTCTTTCGCGTGGGCGGGCGCGAGTTGATCCGCGTGGACGTGCGCGTGATCGCCGCCACCCATCAGGATCTGGAAGCGCTGGTCGAACAGGGCCGCTTTCGTGCCGACCTGCTGCACCGCCTGGACGTGGTGCGCCTGCAACTGCCGCCGTTGCGCGAACGCCGCGGCGATATCGCGCAGCTGGCCGAGAACTTCCTGGCCATGGCCGGGCGCAAGCTCGACATGCTGCCCAAGCGGCTGTCGGCGGCCGCACTGGAAGCACTGCGCCGCTACGACTGGCCCGGCAATGTGCGCGAACTGGAAAACGTCTGCTGGCGGTTGGCCGCGTTGGCCACTGCCGACATCATCGATGTGCTGGACGTGGATGCCGCACTCACGCGTGGCGGCCGCCGTGCGGCACGCGGCGAAGGCCAGTGGGACGAGTTGCTCTCCAGCTGGGCCGCACAGCGCCTGGGTGAAGGTGCGCAAGGCCTGCACGCCGAAGCCCGCGAACGCCTGGACAAGACCCTGCTCGAAGCCGCCCTGCAACTCACCCAGGGCCGCCGCGCCGAAGCCGCCGCCCGCCTGGGCCTTGGCCGCAATACGGTCACCCGCAAACTCGGGCCAGGGCGCAAACGCCGCTGATGTGCCCGTACGCGGAGTCGAGCCCCTCTCCCGCCTGCAGGAGAGGGGGTAGGTTGCTTTCGCGCATATTCCGGCCCGCGACACCTCCCCCGTAAACTCGTGGGCTGCCCGTGGGCGCATTTCATGACCCGTGAACACGCGCCCGCATATGTTCCCAATCAGATCAGGAGAACAGCTCGATGCGTTACCGCTCGTCCACGCTCGTTGCCGCTACCGCGCTGGCGCTGGCTGCCTGCAGCAGCACGCCACCACCGCCGAAGGCACCGCCACCGCCGGCAGCGCGGGTAGTGCCCGCGCGCCCGGTGCAGCAGGCCGACGCCGCGCTGGCTTCGGCATCGGGCAGTCTGGTCAGCGGCCGGGTGGTGCTGGTGCCTGCGTTGCAGGGCATCCGCATCACCGGCACCGTCGGTGGGCTACGTGCCGGCGCGGTGGCCGGCTTTCATGTGCATGAGCGCGGTGATTGCAGCGCGGCCGATGCCAGCAGTGCCGGTGTGCATTTCAATCCCGCCGGGGCGCCGCACGGGCGGGCCGGCAACGGCGCGCATCACCTGGGCGACATGGACAACCTGCGTGCCGATGCCGAGGGCGTCGCGCATCTGGACATGATCGTGTCGGGCATCAGCCTGGGCGACGGCGCGCCCAACGACGTGGTCGGCAAGGCGCTCATCGTGCATGCCGATGCCGACGATGACCGCAGCCAGCCCAGCGGCAATGCCGGTGCACGGCTGGCGTGCGGCGTCATTCGCGTCACTCAGTGGCGTACCCCCCCTTCGCAGCCCTGAGTCGGGGCATCCATGGCCGCGTTTGCGGTCTCTACAGGAGCTTTCCATGCGCATTCTTCCCACTACGTTGTTTCTGGCCACTGCTCTGGCATTGACCGCCTGCAAGCGCGAAGCACCGGCACCGGCCGATCCCGCGCCCGCGCCGCAGGCCGGTACGCCGGCCGAAGCGGCGCATGGTGGCGAGCATGCCGCCTCCATGGTCACCGAAGCGGCGGCCACCACCACGGCCACCGCCGAGCTCAAGCCGACCAAGGGCAATGAGGTCAAAGGCACGGTGACCTTCAAGACCGTGGACGGCGCGCTGCGCGTTACCGGTCAGCTCAGCGGGCTCAAGCCCAACAGCGAACACGGCTTCCATATCCACGAAAAAGGCGACTGCAGCGCGCCGGACGGCAGCAGTGCCGGCGGCCACTTCAACCCTGCCCAGTCCGATCACGGCAATGTCAGCGCCGACCCGCATCATGCCGGCGACATGCCCAACATCACCGCCGATGCGCAGGGCAACGCCAGCATCGACGCCCCGGTGTCGAACAACGTCAATCTCGGCAAGGCCGACCAGTTCGATATCGCAGGGCACGCCGTGATCGTGCATGCCGATCCGGATGACTACAAAACCCAGCCCACCGGCAATGCCGGCGGCCGTCTGGCCTGCGGCGTGATTACCACCGACAACGCACAGGCAGCCACCAGGTAAACGCATGGCTTGCGTTGCGTCGCGGTCCATACTGCCGCGCATTTCGGTCGCCATCACCGCGATCGTGGAATTCGCACCCGGTGCTGTATTGCGTCCACCACTGATAGGATGGGCAGGGGCAATTGAAAATAGAGCGCTAGTCGCTGCGGATCATGGACTTTCCCGCATAGAATGCCTGTGCAGCATCCTTACAGATCTCCTCATAAAACGCATCGGCGTCCTCGGTGGTGTAGCCGGCGCCGACGAAGGATCCGCGTGCGATCTCATGCAGCGAATGCCGGATGCTGCTGGCATCGTCGTATACGGCATTAAGACAGGCAACCACGGTCCCGACATCCTGTTGCGAAAGGCGCGGCTCGCCGCTCATCAAGCGTGCGTGGTTAATGCACGCAACGGCATTTGCACTGGTGAACGAGTCGCCCAAGCCGGAGCAGTCTTCAAAGCCGGTACCGTCCGCTCTGAGTTTGAAGTGCGCAATTGGCAGGCCTTCCATGTTCTTCTGTTTTGTCATCTCCATGAAATCCGCAAGCGCCTCGGGTTGATCCCGCAGGCGCCTGGACTGAATCTTCGTTTCCAGTTTCTGCAATAACGGCCCGGCGATGCTGGTGTTTCTTTTCAGGGCACTGATGGACGGATCTTCGAACATCAAGGTCGCATCGATCCTGTCGGTTTGCTTCTGAGACAGCAGCCCGTTGGCGATCAGGGTCTTCATGATGACCTTCTCAGGGTGACCCCAATGCTCGTCGGCAGCATAGACCTGCCGGAAGTTCAGGATTGCCTGGCCGGCGGCGTGCTGTGCTTGCCTGCTGAGCGTATCATTGCCGCCCAATGCGCGTTGAAGCGACTCCATGCATTGTTTGAGAGACCGCGCCTTGGCGCTCTGCGAAGCCTGTATGAAGTGCTGCACGCCGCGGTTGATGAAGGGTTGGGTGATGGAGCGCGAGGTATAACCGCTTGCTCCGGTTTGGGGGTTGGCGACGCCGGCCAGCGAGTATTTGTTTTTCCCGTCGTACAGCGGACTCTTGCTCAGGTCCGGATCTGCCGGGACGTTCGCAGGCGCATACTTGGCGATGCACTCCTGCTTGATCCGCTCGCCCTTGAGACAGGAGAGGTTGGTCAGCAGCGATTCCCGTGCAGTTTCGGTGTCGAACAGATGACCGACATGGACTTTGGTCGCCGCGCGGTAGTCGCTCATGGTGGCGAACTGGTTGGACCCGCAGGTCTTGATCGGTACGAAAGGACGACAATGGGATGCGCGCTCTTCTTCGGTAGCGCTGTGGTATCGCGCGTGATACTTCTCAGCTTTTGCACATGCCTTTTCCAGTCGATCATTGCCGGTAAACCCGGCTTTGCCATCGACCAACGTGGTCGTGGACAAGAAAAAGTTATCTGCAACATAACCGGCACCCGCTATTCCCAGCGCGTATTTGGCGGCCCGAGATGCCCAGTGTTTGCCGCGCCCGCCGTTTTCCTGGCGTGGGCCTTCTTGCGCTGCTTGCCCGGCTTTTCGTGCGGGCAAGCCCCCCAGCAAGCCGGTCGTTTGGTTGGTGCCCAGCGATGTGAGCGACGGCGCAGAGGGGGAGTGCGTTGGCGAGGGGTCGGAGGCAAGAAGTCGTTGAATGGTGGCCAATGGTTGCGCGGGCTTGGTGCGCATGGATGTGTCCTCTCAAGTGTAGGATGGAGACCAGCTGTTCCAATTGAGTCGAGACTCCGCGAAGCATGGCAGCGAAAGACCGTTACTTGCGTAACATGAGTGTCGCTATGTGTGGCTGCGTGGTTGATTTGCACTCACCCATCAGCAGAAAGCGGGTGCCGGTCAGCTTGCGATTTCGTCATGGTTTGGTTTGTTGTCCGCGTCGATGCGGACTGCTGCACCTGCTTCAATGTGCCGGCAGGCAATGTCGATGCTGCACGCAATATTCATAGCAGCAGCCGAATTTTGAGCGTGGCGGCCTGTGGTCTGTTTCCGTCCAATCGCGCAACGACTATGCCTGTTGCCTAAGGGTGCGTCCATTTCGACCGCGAAGACGTGATGTCATAAACGAGCAAGTGCGCTGAGGGGCATCTTGCGCATCCGGTCGAGCGATGCGCTGTGGTATGGCAGAGCCACGCATGTGTGATATCGACCACGGTATGCAGGTAGGGGGATCGAGGATCAGGATGGGGATTGCCCATCTGGAAATCGTTCGACACCCTAAGCTTCGCTGACAAATCACTGTGCGGCCGCCAGGCGGGCGCGGCCAGTGCTCGGAGTTGATAGGTACCGCGCATACACTCCGCTTCCTGCGCGCCGTGTGCACCCACCCTGATGATTGCTCGCTACGGTTTACCAGTCGCACTGAGGCCGGCACGCGTCGAAACGCCGCTCGATGCGATCCAATCACTGCGCAGATGATCGCCAAGGGTGTGCTACTGATGCAACCACTCAACCGTTCGGCCAGGGCTCAGACCTCGTCCCGGTGCGGTCTTAGATGGGCGCGTTGCAGGTCTGCAAATGCACTTCCCCGCAGGCACGGCGTCGGTGGCAATCGCCAGCCCGTCATCCCTGCATCCCTGGCCGGTCCCAGCCACGACGTCGGCCATGCCGGCGCTCCGCTGCATCGGTTGCCCCAGCAACCGTGCATGGGAGGCGCAGGCACGCCTTACATGGTCTACATACAGCCCCGTCGTCTCCACGGTCACCCATGCGGGAGCGTTCGAGTCGGCTGACGAGCTTATGCAGCTAGCGCCTGCCGCGGATCCTGTCCAGGCTCCACATGCACATACAGCACCGGCAGCCCGTGGGCGTCCAGCACCGCGGCCATCTGCCGCTGGCGCGAGAGGAATTGTTCGTAGACACCGCGCAGGCGCTCGCAGTGCGCGCGATCGTGTGCGTAGTAATCGCACCAGCCGGCCGGATCGAACAGTGCAATGCGCACTTCGCTCTCGACATAGCGCAGCAGCGGCTCCGGTGCCTGGTCCAGCCACTCCTCGCTGGTTGGGGCGAGCAGCGCCGCTTCCAGCAGCGGCCACAGCGGCGCCAGGCCCTGGTTGTCGTACTGCATCGAGATCATCGCTGCCAGATCGTGCGCAGTGAGGTAGCGGGCGTGTTCGATCCGCGCGCCAAAGCTCTCCTGCGCCAGCAGCGCGGTATCGGCCTGGGCCATGCCCTGGGCCAGCAGCACCTCTTCCATCGCATCGGCCACGGTGGCCACGCGCTGCGCATCGCCGGTGAGCAGGAACGGCAGCACGCGCAGCCCGCCGCCGGTGAGTTGCGCATCGGCCTGGAACGGCAACGGAATCTCGCCGTGCGCATCGGCGCCGAAGGCCAGCACGCGCGGGCCCTGGTCGCGGCCCGGCGCGCGGGCATGCAGCTCTTCCAAGCGGCGGTGCAGCGGCCAGCCCGGCCGCAGCACTTCGGCCGGGTCGAAATGCGCCATGGCCACGCTGAGTTCGAGTTCCCGGACCTCGGGGATCCATTGCGCCAGGTCGCGGCCGATGCGTTCGGCCAGCATGCCGGCCTGCTCGGGCGCCAATGCGCCGTGCTCGGGCGCGCTTCCACCGGTCAATTCCAGTGCCAATACACCCATGGCGGTCACGCCGTGTTCGGTCTTGCTCATGATTCGCGGTTGGCCCATCACGGGGTCGAAGCTACACTGCAACCATTATGCCTGCCGGCCCTGTGCAGGCCATGTCCCCGAGTCTTCCATGCCAGGTCAGCCGATGCCCGCAGCCCGTCCCGTCGCCATCCTGGGTGGCGTCCGTATCCCGTTCTGTCGCCAGAACACCGCCTATGCGGACGTGGGCAACCTGGGCATGTCGGTGCGCACGCTGGGCGCGCTGGTCGAGCGCTTTGGGCTGCACGGCCAGCAGCTGGGCGAAGTGGCGATGGGCGCGGTCATCAAGCATTCGTCGGACTGGAACCTGGCGCGCGAGGCCGCGTTGTCGTCCGGGCTGTCGCCGCTGACCCCGGGCCTGACCTTGCAGCGTGCCTGCGGCACCAGCCTGGATTCGGTCATCACCATCGCCAACAAGATCGCGTTGGGCCAGATCGATTCGGGCATTGGCGGCGGCTCGGACACCACCTCCGAAGTGCCGATCGTCTATGGCAAGAAGCTGCGCGCACGCCTGATGGCTGCCAATCGTGCCAAGGCCACTGGCGACAAGCTCAGGACGCTGCTGCGCGGTTTCAAGCTGGCCGAACTCAAGCCCGAGTTCCCCGGCGTGGCCGAGCCGCGCACCGGTAAGCGCATGGGCGACCACTGCGAGGACATGGCCAAGCAGTGGAACATCTCGCGCGATTCGCAGGACGAATGGGCGGTGGCCTCGCACCACAAGCTGGCCGCAGCCTATGAGCGCGGTTTCTTCGACGGCTTGATCGCGCCGTTTCGCGGCGTCTCGCGCGACAACATCCTGCGTGCGGACACCTCGTTGGAAAAACTCGCCACGTTGCGCCCGGCGTTCGACAAGACGTCCGGTCGCGGCACCCTGACCGCCGCCAATTCCACCCCGCTCACCGATGGGGCCGCTGCGGTGCTGCTGTCCAGTGAAGCCTGGGCGCTGGCGCATGGCCATACGCCGATGGCCTATCTGCGCGATGCGCAGGTGGCGGCGGTGGATTTCGTGCACGGCGAAGGCCTACTGATGGCACCGACCATCGCGGTGCCGCAGATGCTGGCGCGCCAGGGCATGAGCCTGCAGGACTTCGACATCTACGAAATCCACGAAGCCTTCGCCGCGCAGGTGCTGTGCACGCTGCGCGCCTGGGAGAGCGAGGAGTACTGCCGCACGCGGCTGGGCCTGGACGCGCCGCTGGGCCGCATCGACCCGGACAAGATCAACCCGTTGGGTTCGTCGCTGGCCACCGGCCACCCGTTCGCCGCCACCGGCGCACGCGTGGTGGCCACCGCCGCCAAGCAACTGCAAGAACGCGGCGGCGGCCGCGCGCTGATTTCGATCTGCACCGCCGGTGGCATGGGCGTGGTGGCGATCGTCGAGCGCTGACGCTGCTGCACAGCGTGGGATTGGGGATTGGGCATTCGGGATTCGCAAAGGCGAAACCCGCTCTTGCGAATCCCCAATCCCCAAACCCGAATCCCGAATCCCGAATCCCGAATCTCCAACCTGCAAGGACGCATGGATGTCCAAGGATGCACAGCACGAGCCACCCACCCTCTACCTGACGCCAGTGCGGGGCGATGTGTGGCGCGAGGGCGATGTATTGGTGTGCACGCCGGGCGCCAACCTGCCGCCGCGCTGCGTCAAGTGCAATGCGCCGGCGGACATGCCACCGCGTCGCTACATCTTTCATTGGCACCACCCGGTGATCTACGCCGCGCTGCTGCTGGGCGTGCTGCCTTACCTGATCCTGGCGATCGTCTTGCGCAGGCGCAGCCCGCATGTGCTCACCTTGTGTCGCCTGCACGAGCGTCGTCGCGTGCGCTACGTCGCCGTGACGCTGGCCTCGGTGCTGGCCTTGCTGGTCTGCGGCCTGTCGCTGCACAGCGAGTTCCGCTGGGTGATCGGTAGCGCGGTGATGGCGGCGATGCTGCTGGTGGGCAGGCTGGGATCGCGGGTGTTGTCGCCGCGATTGGTCGATCATCACCAGGCCCGTTATCTCGGCGCCTGCGATGCGTTCCTGGATACGTTGCCACCGCCGCCGCCGGAGGCCTTGCGCGGCGATTGATCCGGCGCTGCGGCAGATTCCCGCGCCTGTGCAGGGCGGCGCAAGGCGTCGAATCCTTCCCTCCGCATGCGTGCGTGCATGCTTGAACCGGGCGCTATCGCAGCGCCAATACGAACGGATGCCTCTGCGTTTCAGTCACCGCCAGCCAGCTCCTGCGCACACCGCGCCGTCGCCGGGCGCGGCGCACGCCAATCAAGGCAGGCGTTCATCCGGCGCCAGCGGATCGGCTGCGGGCAGGGTCCCTACCGCGACTAGCGTCCCATGGTGCGATGGCTGCGGCATGCCCTCAATCACCGGCTCGCCGCGTGCCGCGCGTAGGGCATTGGCGTAGCAATGCTGCGCCGCCAGCAGCTCGCCAGCAGCGGCAAACCCATGTCCCAGTTCTTCCCAGGCCTCGCTACCGGCACCCTGGGCGAGTGCGCGATGCAGGAACTCTTCGGCCTGCGACCACTGCTGCTGGTGGCGCGCCAGGCGGGCCAGCGTCAACAGCAAGCCCGGGCTGTCGGGATACTGGGTCAGCCAACGCTGCGCGCTGGCACGGCGCGAATCATATTTTTCCAGCGGCAGCACTCCGTACAGGCGCACCAGTGCTTCGTCCCATTGCGTATCCAGCGCCTGTTCCAGGCTGTGCACGGCGGCATCGTCCCAGTGCAGCACGGCCGCACGCTGTGCATAGGCGGCCACGATGGCCGGCAGGGTCCGCAGCGTCTTCGGCAAGGCTTCCCAGCGTTCGGCCAGCGCATTGGCGTCGCCGGCCTGCAGCAGGGTCTGTTCGGCCAGCGTGGCCTCCAATGCGCTATACGCCTCCGGCGCCAGTACCGCCTGCTGGCGCAGGGCGCCCAGTTGACCATAGGCTTCGTCGGCGCGCCCGATCTGGGTCAGCGCGTGGGTGCGCAGCAGCAGGCCACGCGCCGGCAGCGGCTGCGCGGCGGCACTGTCCAGCGCATTGATCGCCTCGATTGGATGCTGACGTGCCAGATGGCGTTCGCCCTGCAACAGGGCGTGCGCAGTGGGATCGCGCTCGGCCAACTGTTGGGCCAGCGCATTGGCCGCCGCTTCGTCGCCGCGCGCATCGGCCACCCGCACCGCGCTGGCCAGCGCAATCCCGCTGACGTCCTCGTCCTCGCTGGCGTTGACCAGCAGGCGCTCGGCGCGCTGCCATTGGCCGTGATCGGCGGCGCGCAGGCCTTCGATCAGGCGCGCACGGCCCTGCTTGCGACGATACGTGCCCCAGACGCGGAACGGCAGGCTGACCAAGGTCCACAGCAACCATAGCACCAGCAGCGCGATCACCAGGATCAACACCGCCTGCGGCATGGCGGCGCGGTAATCGTTGCCGCCCACGCTGACCACCACGTTGCCCAGGTCGTAGCTGGTCTGGTGCGACAGCCATTGCGCACCGAGCACGCCCAGCGCCACGGCAACCAGCAGGATCAGAACGGTACGCATCGCTTTCATTGGTTGGATCTCCCTTCACGCATGGCCTGCAGTTGCAGCAGGGTGGTGCCCAGTTCCGGCAGGCGCGGACGCAGTGGCGCTTGTTGCAGCGTGCGCAGGCGTGCGCGCAGCTGGCGGCGTTGCGCCGAATCCGGCCACCGCCGGGTCATCCAGGTATCGACGCGGCGCAACGCCTGCGCAACACCGTCGGCATCGCCGCGCTCGGCGGCGGCGCGTGCCAGGCTGATTTCGATCTGCACCGCATCCTCGGCGGCGTGGCGTTCGCTGCCGGTGAGCACCACCTGGCCGCGGCTGGGGGCGATCTCCACCAGCGGCGCCAGCGCCTTCTGCCACCACGGCCGCGGCGCGTCGCCAACAGCCGCAGAGCGCTCCGGCAGGCGTTGCAGATCGGCGGCCAGCTGGTCCAGTGCATGCCCAACCTGGGCCTGCGGACCGATGCCGAGGCGATCGAGCGCATCGCGCTCCTGCACCAGCGCCTGGCGCAGATTGAGATAGCCTGGGTCGTCGATACCGTTGAGCGCTCCGTTGGCCAATGCGTAGGCGCGGCGTGCGCCATCAGCGTCGCCGGCGATGCCCAGCCGCTGCTGGCCCAGCCGCAGCAGCAGTTCCACTTCATCCAGCCGCAGGGCCTGCGCACCATGGCGGTTGGGATCTGCCAGCTTCTGCACCGTCTCTTCGAGCAGGGCGCTGCGCTGGCTCAAACCCAGCATTTCGTCGCGCAGGACGCGGTTGGTGGCGGCCGCATCCTGCAGGCGCTCGTTGGCCAGGCGTTGATCGCGTCGCAGCGTTTGCAGCAGTTGCTGGGTGCCGTCCCAACGCTGCTGCTGCGCCTGGGTGGCCTGCAGCTGCGCCGCCTGGTAGTCCTGCCATGCGCGCCAGCCGAGCAACAGCGCTGTGCCCACCGCAGCCACCACCAGCGCGAGTAGCAGCCAGGTCCAGGGGACACGTCGCGCAGGAGTGGGCAGTGCGGTCATTCGGACATCCTCGAGCGGTCACGACCGGCGCGGGCAACGCCGTCATCGGCCACAGCATGGCGTGCCCCGGCGGAGGCTCGCAAGCTGTGTCTGGGTCTGCAGTTCAGCAAGGTTGCGACGATGTCACGACGGCGGCAGCAGCAGCGGCCAATTGCATCGGCAGTGGACCGGCAGCGCGCGTTGTGTGCTGGAAGCCTGCTGCTCGCGCCGCTGCCAGAATGCGCTCGCTGGAGGCCACCACTGGCCGCTGACGCCATGCTGTGACCACCGTGCCCGGCAACTGCGGCAGGACCAATGCCAGCGCCTCGGCACTGCTCAGGGCCAGGACGCTGCGCGGCAGTGCCTCCATCAACGCTGGTGCCGCCGAGCGGCGCAGCGGCACGGCGATGCGGCGATAGACATCGGCGCGCAGGAGGCGGGCGCCGCGTTGTTCCAGTGCCGGTGCGAGCATGCCGCGCCCGCCTGGCGCGGTGACCAGCCCCACCGCCAGCAGCGGCGGCTGGAACAGTGGCAATGCCAGCAGGCCTTCGCTGTCCATGCGTTGCGGGCGCACCACGCGATCGACTCCGCAGGCATGCAATGCGCGCGCGGTGCCTTCGCCGACGCTGACCCAGTGCGCTTGTGGCGGCCGCCGCAGCGGCACCAGCCGATGCGCGGCGCGTACCGCCGCCGGGCTGGTGAACAGCGCGATCGGCGCCTGGAGTGCCAGCTGCAACGCGGCGCGGGCCTGGTCGCTGTCGTCGGTCTGCAGCCGCCACGGCGACAGCGCAAGTAGGCGCCCATCGTGCCGTGCGGCGGCTCGTCGCAGCGCTGCATGCTCGCCGCTGGGTCGCAGTGAGATCAGGGTCCAAGCGTCGGTGGTAAGGGGCCGGGTCATACCGCGATTATGCGAGAGCGGCACCGTTGCAGGCGCATCGGCCATGCCGGTGCCGGCGCAGGTTCAGCACTGAATGCCAATGAATGCCGATCCCGCGCGCCGCCGCCATCCCGTCCTCGTTCACCATGCGGTACCGCATGTCACACGCCAGCACAACACGCTTGGCGGACATTGCGGCATGATGCCGCCCTTCGCCGCTTTCCCAGCTCTTGTCGATGACCTCTTCTTGCACGCTTGCCTCCGCCCTGCAGTCGCTGCAGCAGCAGTTCATCGCCATGCCGCCGGTGCTGTCGATGGGCATCGCCGTCGATGGATTGCACGATGGCGCGCTGCGCCTGCGTGCGCCGTTGCAGGCCAACGTCAACGACAAGGCCAATGCGTTCGGGGGCAGCCTGGCCTCGCTGATGACGCTGGCCGGCTGGGGCTGGCTGACCCTGCAACTGCAACTGGCCGGGCACGCCGCCGACGTCTATGTGGCCGATAGCCAGCTGCGTTACGTGGCGCCGGTCTACGAAGAGCTGGTGGCCGACGCGGCGCCCTCCGAACCGGGTGGCTGGGAGACGTTCCTGGCCACCTTCCGCCAGCGCGGCAAGGCGCGGATCGGCATGCGTGCGCAGATCGCGCTGGGATCGGGCACCGCTGCGGCGACCCTGAGCGGACGTTTCGTGGCGTTCCCGAAGCGGTAGGATGCGGATTGGGTCGGGGAGAATGCGGATGCGTGCAGTCATTGGAGCGATGGTCCTGCTGGGCCTGGTGATGCTGAGCGGGCCGGCCACTGCCGGCAGCCGGGCGCAGGCGCGCGCACTGGAAACCACGCGGGCTGCCTATACGGCGGCGGTGCGCTGGAGCGATTTCGATGCAGCCCAGGGCTTTGTCGAACCGTCCTACGCGCAGGCGCATCCGCTCAGCGACCTGGAACGCTCGCGCTATGAGCAGATCCAGATCTCCGGTTATCGCGAGCTGCGCGCAGGCGAAGACCCCGGCGGCGACCTGCGCCGTGAAGTGGAATTGCGCGTCATCAACCGCAATACCCAATCCGAGCGGCTGGTGCGCAGCATCGAGATCTGGCGTTGGGATGCCGAACGCAAGCGCTGGTGGCTGGCCAACGGCCTGCCGGATCTGTGGAAGGGCCAGTAGCCGGCCGTGGCGCCCGCTGGCCGTCGCGCGCGCCAGCTGTGCGACAATTCCCGCCCGCTCGCCTGACCCTGATCCCGTGAATTTCGAAGAGCTGCAGGCCTTTGTCGGCCGCAACCCCATGCTGTCGCTGGCCCTGGTGGGTCTAACCATCGCCCTGATCGTGACCGAGGTCGCGCGCCTGTTTCGCGGCTATCGCGCACTCAAGCCGGCCGAGCTGACCCGGCTCATCAACAGCGAAAACGCTTTGGTGATCGATCTGTCGCCTGCGGTCGATTTCGAAAAAGGCCATATCGCCGGTAGCCGCAACGTGGCGCTGGCCAAGTTCGACCCAGCCGGCAAGCTGCTGGCCAACGCCAAGGCGTCGCCGGTAGTGGTCGTGTGCCGCAGCGGCAACGCCTCTGCAGGCGCTGCCAAGACGCTGAAAAAGGCCGGCTTCGAACAGGTGTACTGGCTCGATGGCGGCGTGGCTGCCTGGCAGATGGCCGAGTTGCCCTTGATCAAGGGCCGTTGATCGGCCTTGTGCGGCGTCCCCAAGCCCCCATTGCTTGCGTGAGATACTCGCGTTTTCACCTCTGCATCACTCAACGTTGCACCCACCGAACCGTTTTCTGGAGTTAGGAATGTCCGACGAAACCCTCAACGGCGCCGCTGCGCCGGCCGATACCGCTGCTGGCCCCGCCTTCACCATCGAAAAGATTTACGTCAAGGACGTTTCTTTCGAGTCGCCCAACGCCCCGGCCGTGTTCAACGATGCCAACCAGCCCGAGCTGCAGCTGAACCTCAATCAGAAGGTGCAGCGCCTCAACGACAACGCCTTTGAAGTCGTGCTGGCCGTGACCCTGACCTGCACCGCCGGCGGCAAGACCGCGTATGTGGCCGAAGTGCAGCAGGCCGGTGTGTTCGGCCTGGTCGGCCTGGAGCCGCAGGCGATCGACGTGCTGCTCGGCACCCAGTGCCCGAACATCCTGTTCCCGTACGTGCGCACCCTGGTCAGCGACCTGATCCAGGCCGGCGGCTTCCCGCCGTTCTACCTGCAGCCGATCAACTTCGAAGCCCTGTACGCAGAAACCCTGCGCCAGCGCTCGCAGGGCGAAGGCACCTCGCTGGCCGATTCCGAGCCGGCCGGCAACGCCTGAACCGCGGTTGCGCCGATGAGCGATTCGACCCACAAGATCGCCGTTCTCGGCGCCGGTTCCTGGGGCACGGCCTTGGCCGCGCTCCTGGCAAGGCACGGTCACTCGACCGTGCTGTGGGGGCGTGATGCGGCGATGGTGGATGCCATCGACCGCCGCCACGAGAACGCGCGCTATCTGCCCGGCATCGCGTTGCCGGACACGCTGCGCGCCACCACCGATCTGCAGTCGGCCATTGCCGATGCGAGCTGGATCCTGGTGGTAGTGCCCTCGCATGCGTTTACCGAAACCATCCGGCTGATCGCTCCGTTGCGTCCGGCCAACGCTGGCGTGGCATGGGCGACTAAGGGCTTTGAACCGGGTTCCGGACGCTTCCTGCATGAAGTGGCGCGCGACCTGCTCGGCCCGGCCGTTCCACTGGCCGTGGTCACCGGGCCGTCTTTTGCCAAAGAGGTCACCCTGGGCTTGCCGACCGCCATCACCGTGCATGGCGACGATGCGGCGTTTGCGCAGGTCGTGGCCGATGCGATGCATGGCCCCACCTTCCGCGCCTATACCGGCGACGACATGGTGGGTGCCGAGCTGGGTGGCGCGATGAAGAACGTGCTGGCCGTGGCCACCGGCGTGGCCGATGGCATGCAGCTGGGCCTCAACGCGCGCGCCGGTCTGATTACCCGTGGCCTGAACGAAATGCTGCGCCTGGCCGCGGTGATCGGTGCGCGCCCGGAAACCCTGATGGGGCTGGCCGGGCTGGGCGATCTGGTGCTGACCTGCACCGGCGATCTGTCGCGCAACCGGCGACTGGGCCTGGCGTTGGGACGGGGACAGAGCCTGAACGATGCGATCCGCGAGATCGGCCAGGTGGTGGAGTCGGTGCAGACCGCCGATGAAGTCATGCGCCAGGCCGAACAGCACGGTATCGAACTGCCGATCTCCAACGCCGTGCGCGCCGTCCTGCATGGGGAAATCACCCCCGAGGCCGGGTTGAAGGGCCTGCTGGCGCGTGAGCGCAAGCCCGAGTATCCGCAGACCCTGTTCACCTGAGTCCAGCGCATTGTCCCCCGGTCCGGCGGATCGAGATCGGACCCAGGCAAGCGCCCGGCATTGCCGGTCGTCCGTCTGCCGGTCGTCCTTTGCATGGATGGCGGCAGCGCGTTATCGCAACCGATCGCCCAAAAGAAAGAAGCCCGGTCGGGGGACCGGGCTTCCGATGCAACGCGGGAGAGAGGTCGCGTTGCAGTCAAACGAGCGGCTTACCAGCTGAAGCGCGGGCCGACCGACCATTCTTTGTTGCCGTCGCCATCCATGCGGATGTCGCCGTTGATGCCCCAGTTCTGGTTCAACTTCACCTGGGCGCCGAGGCGGCCGTAGAAGTTGTCGCCGAGATCGACGCCACGCTTCCGGGAGAAGTCTTCGTAGCCAGCCAGGGCATAGACTTCGAAGTGTTCGCCGAACGCGTTACGCAGGCCGGCTTCCACGCTGTAGCCGTCGAAGTTGATGTTCGGGGTGTCCAGATCCAGGCGGCGGTATGCAACGCGTGCCAGGAAGTCGGTGCTGGTGGCGATCTCGTGGTTGAAGCCCACGCCAACGCCCCACTGCTGGAAGTCGGAGTTGGAGCTTTCGAACACGCTGTTGTTGGTGTCGGCGTTCTGCTTGCTGTAATCGCCGAACACGTGGAAGTTCGGAGCGACGGCGTACGAGGCCTTCACGCCCCAGCCATCCGCGTCGCGGCCTTCGGTCGGCGTGCGCACGTAGTCGCCTTCGACGAAGTTGTAGGAGATGTTTTCAGCAGCGGAGGCCGCAAACGGCAGGGCTGCGAGAAGGCCGAGGGCCAGCAGGGAATTCTTCATGATCGATACCTGTACTTATGGTTTGGGCCGGCGCTGAGGCGGATGCCGTTCGTTGCCGAGATGTAAATTCTCCGTTATGCGTTGGAACGCGACATGAATTCTGGACTGAGTAGTTGATGAATCATCGCGCCAGATTCAGCTGCGCTTTCTTGTGGTGGTTTGCAGATGTGCGTAACACCGGGGCAAAGCGTGACGGGCTGGTCATTCCTTGGCCACGTCCATGGAGCGAGTTGGAAAAGTTGCCGAAATAGGCGGTATTTGCACGGGTTAGGTTGACCAGCACATGGCACTGACATCGCCACTGGGAGCATGGCAGCTCTTCGAACAACGGCGGAGCGGCGTCTTGGGCAAGCAAAAAACAGTGGCGCAGTTCCTGGCCGAGACGCTGCACAGCGCCGGGGTGGAGCGCATCTGGGGAGTGACGGGCGATAGCCTCAATGGCCTGACCGATGCCCTACTCGAGATGCAGACCATCGAGTGGATGCATGTACGCCACGAGGAAGTGGCCGCCTTCGCCGCAGGCGCCGAAGCGGCGGTGACCGGCAGGCTGGCGGTGTGTGCGGGTAGTTGCGGGCCGGGCAACCTGCATCTGATCAATGGTCTGTTCGACTGCCACCGCAGCCGGCAGCCGGTGCTGGCGATCGCCGCGCAGATCCCCTCGTCGGAGATCGGCCTGAGCTATTTTCAGGAGACCCATCCGCAGGAGCTGTTCCGCGAATGCAGCCATTTCGTGGAATTGGTGACCACTCCGGCGCAGCTGCCGGAAGTGCTGCATCGGGCGATGCGCACGGCGATCCTGCAGCAAGGCGTGGCAGTGGTGGTGATTCCTGGCGATATTGCGCTGCTGGAAGTAGACAAGCACCTGTCCAGCGCATGGCCGGCCCTGCGTGCGCCGCGCGTGTTGCCGGCTGCTGAGGATGTGCAGCAGCTGGCCGAGCTGCTCCAGCAGAGCAAGTCGATCACCTTGTTATGCGGCAGCGGGTGCGCCGGTGCGCACGGTGCGGTGGTGGCTCTGGCCGATACGCTGGGTGCGCCGATCGTGCATGCGCTGCGCGGCAAGGAATCCATGGAGTGGGAAAATCCCTTCGATGTGGGCATGACCGGCCTGATCGGCTTCAGCTCCGGTTACCACGCCATGCTCAACTGCGACACCTTGCTGATGCTGGGCACGGATTTCCCGTATCGGCAGTTCTATCCCAAGGACGCCACCATCGTGCAGGTGGATCGTGATCCGGGTGCGCTGGGGCGGCGCACGCCGCTGCAGCTGGGCATTGCCGCCGATGTGGGCGAGACCATCGCTGCGTTGCTGCCGCAGCTGCAGCGCCGCGAAGACCGCCGCTTTCTGGACAAGGCACTGGCGCATTACCGCAGCGCGCGCGCGGGGCTGGACGATCTGGCGGTGCCCGCCGATCCCGGCGAGCCGCTGCATCCGCAGTTCGTCACCCGCCTGGTCAGCCAGGTCGCCGACGAGGATGCGGTGTTCACCTGTGATGTCGGGACGCCGACGGTGTGGGCTGCACGCTATCTGCGCATGAATGGCAAGCGGCGCCTGCTGGGGTCGTTCAACCATGGTTCGATGGCCAATGCGATGCCGCAGGCGCTGGGCGCACAAGCGGCGTTTCCCGGGCGTCAGGTCATTTCGCTGTCCGGCGACGGTGGCTTTGCGATGCTGATGGGCGATTTCATCTCGCTGGCGCAGCTCGCCCTGCCGGTCAAGGTGGTGGTGTTCAACAATGCCTCGCTCGGTTTCGTGGCGATGGAGATGAAGGCCGCCGGCTACATGGATACCGGCACCGAGCTGCGCAACCCGGACTTTGCGGCGATGAGCAATGCGATGGGCATCCTGGGAATCCGCGTGGACGAATCGTCGCAATTGGAACGCGCCTTGCGGCAGGCGTTTGCGCATTCCGGGCCGGCGCTGGTGGATGTGCGTGTCGCCACCCAGGAGCTGGTGGTGCCGCCGGCGATCAAGCTTGAACAAGCCAAGGGCATGGGACTGTACATGCTCAAGGCGGTGATGAGCGGACGTGGCGAAGAAGTGATCGATTTGGTGAAGACCAATTTCCGCTGAGGTGGCCGCTGCCATCTGCCGCATCGCCCACCATTTCGGGATCGCGCATCATGCCCCGTTCGTTGCTCCGGCAATTGCTGTTGATCTGGGTGGTCATCGTGGCCACCTGCCTGGGTGTGGCCACGATGCTGTACGGCCTGTACCGGCAAACCGAAGGCGTACGGCTGGACGAGGCGCGCCAGCAACTGCGCGCGCAATGCACGCGCATCGTGCAGCGCTATGCCGGCGCAAGCGAGGCTGCACGCCGTGGAGACAATAGCGCCGGGCTGGCCGCGGTGGTGGTGCAACTGGTGCTGTCCGATGCGCCCGGCGTGGAGGGCGGGGTGTGGAGCCTGGACACGGGCTTTGTGGCCTATGCGTACCCCACCTATGACGGCAGCGACCGCAAGACCGATATCCCCGCGGCGGAGTGGGCCAGCATCGTGGCAACGGCGCGGCAGAGCGCGCAGGGCGGCCAGCCGGCGCAGTTTCGTCGCGATGGCAGCCGCGAGGTGTTGTTGATCGCCGCCTGCCCCATGGCCAGCGGCACGGCGGCCTGGACCATGGCGCGGGTGCCGGCCAGCAGCTCGGATGCATGGCGGCCGTTGGTGATCGGCATGTTGCTGATCCTGGCGATGGTGGCGGTGTCGGCGATCGCGCTCGGCGTGGTGGTGCGGCGCTGGAGCCAGCGCCTGCATCGCATCGGGCTGGCACTGGCCGCCGAATCCGAACTGCCACAGATTCCGGTGACAGGGGCACCCGAACTGGATCGGCTGGGCGCAGCAGTCAACGAGTATGCGCAGCGCAATGCCCAGGCCTTGGCGCAGAGCCGCATGCTAGCCGACGCGTTGTCGCGGCACGAACGGCTGGCCGCCCTCGGGCGCATGACCGCCACCGTTGCCCACGAGATCCGCAACCCGATTGCCACCATGCGCCTGGCGGTGGAAAACGAGATCGCCAGGCGCGATGTCTCCACCGAGGACGCCGCGCATGCCGAGCTGATGCTGGGGCAGATCCGGCGCCTGGATGGCGTGGTCGAAAGCCTGCTCGGCATGGTGCAGCCGATCCGCCTGCAGCTGGAGGCGGTGCTGGTGCAGGACTGGCTGACCGATGTGCTGGATCCGGACGCGCTGCCGCCCGATACGCCACGTCCCCACGTATTGATGCCGGATGCACCGCTGCAATGGCGCCTGGATCCGCAGCAGCTCGGACGGGCGCTGCACAATCTGGTGCGCAATGCGTTGCAGCATGCCGATCCGCAGACGCCGGTGACGGTGCAGGCGGCCGCGCGTGAAGGTGTCCTGCATCTGCAGGTGAGCAACCACGGCCCGCCCATTCCCGAGCCGATCGCCGACCAGCTATTCGAGCCCTTCGTCAGCGGCCGCAGCGACGGCAATGGCCTGGGCCTGGCGCTGGTGCGCGAGATCGCACGCGCACATGGTGGGCAGGTGCACTACCGCCACGCCGAGGGAACGACCTGTTTCAGCATGGAGTTGCCATGGCGCGCATCCTGATGATCGACGACGACGCAGCATTCCTGGCCACCTTGCAGGCAACGCTGCGCTCGCTCGGGCACGAGGTGGTTGCCGCCAGCGACGGTGCACAGGGGCTGGCGCAGCTGCGTGCCGGCGGTATCGACCTGGCATTCGTGGACTTTCGCATGCCCGGCATGGATGGCATCGAGGTACTGCGCGCGCACGCCGCCGATGCCGCAGCGCCGCCGGTGCCGCTGGTGATGCTGACCGCGCACGTGTCCAGCAGTAACACCATCGAGGCGATGACGCTGGGCGCGTTCGATCATCTGGTCAAGCCGGTGGGGCGCGCGGACATCGTCGCGGTAGTGGAGCGCGCGTTGTTGAACGGTACCAATGCCGCACCCGCAGTCGCGTTGGCGGTCTTGCCCGAGGAAGACGATGCACTGGTCGGGCATAGCCCGGCGATGCGGACGGTGCACAAGCGCATCGGCCTGGCGGCCGCCTCCGACCTGGCGGTGCTGATAACTGGTGAAACCGGCACCGGCAAGGAGTTGGCCGCGCGCGCGCTGCATCGTGCCAGTGCGCGTGCGGGCGCCGCCTTCGTTGCGGTCAACTGCGCGGCGATCCCGTTGGAGCTGATGGAAAGCGAGTTGTTCGGCCATCGCAAGGGCGCCTTTTCCGGTGCAACCAGCGACCGCCCAGGCCTGATTCGCGAAGCCGATGGTGGCACCTTGTTCCTGGACGAGATCGGCGACATGCCGCTGCCGATGCAGGCCAAGCTGCTGCGCTTCCTGCAGGAGGGCGAAGTGACCCCATTGGGCGGGCGCGGCGCTCAGAAGGTGGATGTACGCGTGCTGGCGGCGACCCATCGCGATCTGGCGGCGTGGGTCGCTGCGGGGCAGTTCCGCAGCGACCTGCGCTACCGCTTGAACGTGGTGCCGATCGAATTGCCGCCATTGCGCGAGCGTGGGCAGGACATCGTGCTGCTGGCGCAGTACTTCCTGCGCAACGGACAGGGCAGTGCGCGCCGGCTGTCGGCTGCGGCGCAGGCGCGCCTGCTGGCGTATCCCTGGCCCGGCAACGTGCGTGAACTGCGCAACGTGGTGCAGCGCTGTCAGGTGCTGGTGCGCGGGCACAGCATCGAGGTGGACGATCTGGACGAGGCACTGGGCGAGGCCGAGCCGCCGCGCGCCGCACCGATTCCGCCGGAAACCAGCCTGCCCGACGCCGTGGCGCGGCTGGAAAAACAGATGATCCAGGAGGCATTGGCGCACAGCGGGGGGAATCGCGCGGAGGCGGCACGTCGGCTTGGCATCCACCGGCAGCTGTTGTATCGCAAGCTGGACGACTACGGGTTGCAGTAAACACGCGGGCACGCACCAGTACGGCCATGCGGTGGCGCACGAGGTGATGGACCCGGTCGTGACGACCGCCACGCCGTGGCCGCTGCGGTGGATTCTGCAATCGCAGCGCGGCGCAGTGCCTGCCAGGCGGACAGGTCGAAAAAGTTGTCCGCAAAGCAGACGGCCAGTGGATGAAACACGGACGCCTGCCGGCCCGGGTGCGCAACGCAAGTCAGTAAAAACAAGGGGTTAAAGGTTGGCACGATTGCTGCTTTGTACTCCCTGCGAGCGGCGCTCCTGCCGCCCTGGAGATCACTCATGATGCGTCAGACCGCACTTGCCTTTGCATTGGCCTGCAGCGTGGCCACCGCCGCCGCGCAGGTTCCACCGCCGCCTGCGACGCCGGCCGCCGCGCGGGCGCCGGCCGGCATGCCGCCACCGCCTCCCCCGATGCCGCCTGCGCCGCCGACGCCGGTTGCCGCCACGCCGGTGCAGCTCACCGGTACCGTGGAGCGCTTCCTGATCAATCCCAATGGCGAGGTGGATGGCCTGTGGTTGCGCGACGGCACCCAGGTTGGCATCGCGCCGCATCTGTCCGCTGAACTGCAGGCGGCGGTGCGCCGTGGCGATGCGGTCACCGTGCAGGGCTATCGCCTGGGCGATCTGCCGGTCCTACGGGCCAGCAGCATCCGTTCCACGCGCAGCAAGCGTGAGGTGGTGGATCGCCCGCCCATGGCCGGTGCCATGCCACCGGCGCCCCCCGCGCCACCGGCACCGGCCGCCTTGACGCCGCTGGAAGCGCAGGGCCGCATCGAGCGCCTGGTCTACGGGCCGGGTGGCGAGGTCAACGGTGCGTTGCTGAGCGATGGCACCGTGGTACGGATGCCGCCGCATCTGGCGCTGCAGTTCGCCGAGCTGCTGCGCATCGGCGCGCCCCTGAGCGTGCGTGGCTTCGGGGTGGCCAACGCTGCCGGGCGCTCGATCGAGGCCACCGGGCTGGGCCGCGACCGCGCCTCGCAGCGTGCCTTGTTCAGCCCCCCGCGGCCGGATGGTCCGCTGCCGCCTGCGGTGCCACCGGCACCGGCCGTGCCGCTGCCGCGCTGACCGTGTGTCGGTGGCCAATGCCACACAGACGCGCCCGCCCGCACTGACGTTTACGCGCACCTTCGCCCTGCCCAAGGCAGGGCGAAGGGCGCGGCTTGCCGGCATTGGCCGGTCCTCTCTTGTTGGAGTTCAACCATGCATTGGGTCGATCCTGATTTTCTTCCCGAAACCCGCGGCACTCTGGCGCGGTTCCTGCTCAATCCCAAGGCCGATATCGATGGCCTGTTGCTGACCGACGGCACCGAAGTGCATACCCCACCGCACCTGTCGGCGGCCCTGCTCAAGGCGCTCAAGCCGGGCAGCGCGCTGAGCGTGCGTGGGCTCAAGCCGCGCGATGTGGACATGCTGGCGGCGCTGGCGATCGACCCTACGGGCGGCAAGCGCATCGTCGATGAGGGCCCGCACGGGCCGCATGCCAAACCCAAGCCGCCGGCCGGCAAGCCTCCCAAGCTGCCCAAGCCGCAATTTACCCAGCACGCCGGCACCATCGCGCGGCTGTTGCACGGCCCGCACGGGCAGGTGCATGGCGTGCTGCTCGATGACGAGGTGACGGTGCGGTTTCCGCCGCATGCCGGTGCCCAGTTCGCCAAGCAATTGGTGGTCGGCAAATCGCTGGTCGCCGAAGGCGATACCAAGGCAACCCCGCACGGCCTGTTGATCCATGCCCATGCCTTGGGCAGCAAGGCGGCGACGCTGAAGCAAATCGCGCATCCGCCGCACGGCCCTGCACACAAACCCAAGCCCAAGCATTAGGAGCCGGACATGCAGCCACCGTGTGCGGTTGAGATGGTTGCCCTCTGGTCTGTCACGCACGCCGGCCTGTGTGCCGGCGTTGCATCGCATGGCGGAGCACTGCCATGCCGATGAGCCAGGCCAGACCGCGCGGTACGCGCGCACTGGAAGCGCTGCATTTCAGCGTGGCCGATGTGCAGGACGGGCTGGGGCCGTTTCTCAGCGTGTTTCTGCAGTCGAAAGGCTGGTCCGTGGCGGCGATCGGCACGGTGATGAGCGTGGGTGGCATCGCTGGCATGCTCGCCACCACGCCGGCCGGCGCGCTGGTCGATGCCACCCGGCGCAAGCGCGCGGTGGTGGTGATCGGCTGTCTGGCGATCCTGCTGGCCACCGCGTTGATCTGGCTGCGGCCCACCTCATCCGGTGTGGTCGCCGCGCAGATCGCTTCGGCACTTGCCGCAGCCGGCATCGGCCCGGCATTGACCGGGATCACCTTGGGGCTAGTGCACGCGCGCGGGTTCGACCATCAGCTGGCACGCAACCAGGTCGCCAACCATGCCGGCAACATGCCGGCAACATGCTGGCCGCGGTGCTGGCCGCGGTGCTGGCCGGATGGTTAGGGTGGCGCTACGGATTTGCTGCGGTATTTGCGCTGACGGCGGTGTTCGGCGTGCTGGCACTGGCGGCAGTGCTGGCGATTCCGGCCGATGCCATCGATCACCGTGCCGCACGTGGCCTACGCCATGCCGACGGCGCAGATGCGCCGGGCGGCTGGCGGGTCTTGCTGACCTGCCGCCCGCTGGCGGTGCTGGCCGTCACCTTGGGGCTGTTCCATCTGGGCAACGCCGCCATGCTGCCGCTATACGGCATGGCGATCGTGGCGGCGCATGCCGGCGACCCCAGCGCGCTGACCGCCACCACGATCGTGGTGGCGCAGGCCACGATGGTGGTGGTGGCCTTGCTGGCGATGCGCTGGATCCGGGTGCACGGGCATTGGTGGGTGTTGTTGGTCGCCTTCATGGCCTTGCCGCTGCGGGCGCTGGTGGCCGCGTCGGTGATCCAGGGCTGGGGCGTGTTTCCAGTGCAGGTGCTGGATGGCCTGGGCGCCGGGCTGCAAAGTGTGGTGGTGCCGGCCCTGGTGGCGCGCCTGCTGCAGGGCACCGGCCGGGTCAATGTCGGCCAGGGTGCGGTGATGACGGTGCAGGGCATCGGCGCGGCGCTCAGCCCGGCGTTCGGGGGCTGGCTGGCGCATGCCTTCGGTTACCGCATCGCGTTCCTGTCGTTGGGCGCGATCGCCTTGCTGGCGGTAGCGCTATGGGCCGGCTGCCGCGGCATGTTGCAGGCGGCTAACGGACTGCAGCCGCAGGCCTGATGTGCTGGGCGCGACTGCTAGACGTGATGGTCGGTGGACGCTCGCTGTTGCTGGCGTCGTGCTGGCCGTCGGGACTACTGGCCACCGGTGAAGTTCCACTGCCGCCAGGCTTCGAACACCATTACCGCCACGGTGTTGGACAGATTCAGGCTGCGGTTGTCCGGGCGCATCGGCAGCCGTAGCCGGTGCTGCGGCGGGATCGACTCCAGCACCTCGGCCGGCAGGCCGCGTGTCTCCGGGCCAAACAGGAATGCATCGCCATCGGCGAAGTGCGGGCTGTCATACCGCACCGTGCTGCGCGTACTCAGCGCGAACACGCGACTGGGCGCGATCGCCGCCAGGGCGGTGGGCAGGTCTGCATGCACCTGCAACTGGGCATATTCGTGGTAATCCAGGCCGGCGCGCTTGAGCTGCTTGTCGCTGAGGTCGAAGCCGAGCGGCTCGATCAGGTGCAGGCGCGCGCCGGTATTGGCGCACAGGCGAATCACGTTGCCCGTATTGGGCGGAATTTCTGGTTGGAACAGGATGACGTCGAGGACGGGAGCTGGCATGCGCGCAAGTGTAGCGGTGCGCGCGGCTCACAGGCCTGTGGCGGCACCGATGAGCGCTTCCAGCTCGACCGGCGATGGCTGCAGCTGCGGCACCGGCAGCTTCACGATGGCTTCGCCCACCAGTGCGCCGATCGTGGCGGCAGCACGGCCGGCAGTGACCTGCGTGGTGGCGGTACGGTAGCCGATGCTCTCGGCGCGTTGCCCGGCCGACGGGCGCACCTGCACCGCTGCCAAGGTAACCACGCGCGGGCCGGCCGCTTCGGTGGCAAGGGCGGCCAGTTGCTCGGTGGAAGGGCGCACCTGCACGGCGGCAAGGGTGCGGATGGTGCTGGCGCGCTCCAGCGTCTGCTGGGTCACCTGGTCTGCGGACGGGCGCACCTGCACCGCGTCCAGCGTGGTCAGGTTGCTGGCCTGCGCGGCGCCGCTCAGGGAGGCAGCGGCGATCAGGGCGGCGGAGAGGGCGAGGCGCAGGGTCTGGGCGTTCATGGCGAGGTCTCTTGGTGTGTGTGAGAAGTGGTGTGGTAGTAATGTAGTACACCATCTAGGCATGCGCAAGAACTTTGCTGCCGGATTGGTTTCTATTCAGCTATCAGTCAGCTATCGGTAGCTTGCTCCGAGAGGCAAGAGGTAGTGAGCAAACGGTGTGCCAACCACATGCAGTTGTTTCTAATGGATATTTTGCGATCTGCCGGGTGTCCGCGTCCGGACACCCGGACACGCTTGCGGGCAACCGACAACCGGACGTGCCCGCCACTGGGCACGCCGCGGCGGTTCCCGGTGGACTGAATGCGGTGTGTCGTAGGAGCAGTGGCATGCGCTGCGCGGCCAGCCGACTGCGGCACAATCCGGCTTTGTCCACAGGTGTGATGCCGTATGCGCGTGCTGATGCTGTCTGTCCTGGTTGCCACCACCACCGTCGCCTGTACCTGGGTGCCGATCGAACAAAGCGGCAAGACGGTGAGGGTTCTCCCGGCTGGCCAGGTGCCGGCCGGCTGCCAGCAGCAGGGCGAGGTGGTGGTGTCGGTCAAGAGCAAGGTCGGCTTCTACAACCGCAACCCGCTGCGCGTGCAGGAAGAACTGGAAACCCTGGCCCGCAACGAAGCGCCGGGCGCCAACGCCAATGCCGTGCAGGCGCAGGGCCAGCCGGCCGAGGGGAGCCAGCGCTTCAACGCCTTCCGCTGCACGCCGCGCTGAACCGTTGGGCTGGGGCGGGGGCGATGTAATTGTAAAGATGCGGTAAAACCGGCCAGCAGCTAGACTAGCGCCCCCTCGCCTGACGCCATGGCGCTACTTCGATGCTCTTCCAGAATGTCTCCATCGCGGGACTGGCGCATATTGATGCGCCGCACACGCTGACTTCCAAGGAAATCAACGAGCGCCTGCAACCAACCTACGACCGCCTCGGGATCAAGACCGACGTGTTGGGCGACGTTGCCGGTATCCATGCACGGCGCTTGTGGGACCAGGATGTCCAGGCATCCGACGCCGCCACCCAGGCCGCGCGCAAGGCGCTGACCGATGCCGGCATCGGCATCGAGAAGATCGGCCTGCTGGTTAACACCTCGGTGAGCCGCGACTACCTGGAGCCGTCCACGGCCTCCATCGTGTCCGGCAATCTGGGCGTGGGCGACCACTGCGTCACCTTCGACGTGGCCAATGCCTGCCTGGCCTTCATCAACGGCATGGACATCGCCGCGCGCATGCTGGAGCGTGGCGAAATCGACTACGCCCTGATCGTCGACGGCGAGACCGCCAACCTGGTCTATGAAAAGACCCTCGAGCGCATGACCTCCCCGGATGTTACCGAAGAGGAATTCCGCAACGAATTGGCCGCTTTGACCCTGGGCTGCGGTGCCGCTGCCATGGTGATGGCGCGCTCGGAGCTGGTGCCGGACGCGCCGCGCTACAAGGGCGGCGTGACCCGCTCTGCCACCGAGTGGAACAAGCTGTGCCGGGGCAACCTGGACCGCATGGTCACCGACACCCGCCTGCTGCTGATCGAAGGCATCAAACTGGCGCAGAAGACCTTCCTGGCTGCCAAGCAGGTGCTGGGCTGGGCAGTGGACGAAGTGGACCAGTTCGTGATCCACCAGGTCAGCCGCCCGCACACCGCGTCATTCGTGAAGTCGTTCGGTATCGACCCGGCCAAGGTCATGACCATCTTCGGCGAGCACGGCAACATCGGACCGGCCTCGGTGCCGATCGTGCTGAGCAAGCTCAAGGAACTGGGCCGCCTGAAGAAGGGCGACCGCATCGCCCTGATGGGGATCGGCTCGGGCCTGAATTGCTCGATGGCCGAAGTGGTTTGGTGAAACCGCACGGCCATCCCAGAGATGGGATGGCCGCTTTCTAGCGAGCGGTTGCCACGTTCCATCCCACTCCAGGCGCTAACTGCGTTCATGGCAGTCTCGCCAAGTATGAGATTACCGTTTTTTCGACATGACGCTGGCATCATGTCGATTCCGTCGACATGAGCCCATCGCATGGATCCCCAGCGTCCGTATAACGACCTGCCGCCGTTGCCGCCTGCGGTGGAGCTTGAAACCCGGGGGTTGCTGAAGGCGTGTATTGAGGCGCACAAGGCATTGGCATCGCTTCGCCAGGCCACCGGACATTTGCCAAACCCGGCCGTGTTGATCAATACCATTCCCATCCTGGAAGCACAGGCGAGTTCGGAGATCGAGAACATCGTCACCACCACGGATGAGCTGTTTCGCTACGCCGAGCATCAAGACGCTGCCAATCCAGCAACGCGAGAAGCATTGCGCTATCGCACCGCGTTGCAGGAGGGCTTTATTTCGCTGCGTACGCGCCCGCTCTCCACCCGCACAGCAGAGATCGTGTGCACTCGCATCAAGAATGCACAAATGCAGGTGCGGCGTGTACCTGGCACGGCATTGGCCAATCAGCAGACCGGTGACGTGATCTATACGCCTCCAGTCGGCGAGGCGGTGTTACGCGAAAAGCTGGCCAATTGGGAGCGCTTCATCCATGAGACGCCCGAGATCGATCCATTGATTCGCATGGCAGTGGCGCACTATCAATTCGAGGCTATCCATCCGTTCACCGACGGCAATGGGCGTACTGGACGTGTGCTCAATCTCTTGATGCTGGTCGAGCAGGATCTGCTGGATCAACCTGTGCTGTACCTGTCGCGCTACATCATCGAACGCAAGGCGGATTACTACCGCTTGCTGTTGGCCGTCACGCGCGACGGCGCATGGGCCGAATGGGTTGCTTACATGCTGGATGCGGTTGCCGATACCGCACGCTGGACCGGCGCCAAGATTGAGGCCATTCGCCAACTGCATGAGCATGCATGTGAGTGGGTTCGTGCAGAGCGCCCGAAAACCTACAGCCGCGAACTGGTGGATGTGCTTTTCAGCCAACCTTACTGCCGCATTCAAAACGTCGTAGACGCCGGTATCGCCAAGCGCGAAACTGCGGCGCGTTATCTTCGCGACTTGGTGGATATCGGCGTACTGCACGAGCAGCGCATGGGGAAAGAGAAATTGTTCCTGCATCCGGCGTATCTGCGCCTGCTGTCCGACAATGCGCATGCAGCGCAGCGGTATACGTTGCCACAAAGAATTCAGCACTGATGCCGAGTAAGCAAAGCAGCGGGCTTGCATCGCCTGTCTTGCTGGAGCTTGCCGACATGCGCGAAGCCGTTGCTGTACATGTGCCAGGTCAGCGCCTGAGCCGTGCAGACCCTCTTGAAACACATCGGATACGTTTTTCATGACCTACCCCGGCTATCCCTTCACTCCCAAGCGCCTTGAGGTGCGTCCCGGCATTGCGATGGCGTATCTGGACGAAGGCCCGCGCGATGGCGAGGTAGTCGTGATGCTGCACGGCAATCCGTCGTGGAGCTATCTGTGGAGACATCTGGTGAGCGGCCTGTCCGACCGCTATCGCTGCATCGTGCCCGACCACATCGGCATGGGCCTGTCCGACAAGCCCGACGATGCCCCCGACGCGCAGCCGCGTTACGACTACACCCTGCAGTCGCGCGTGGACGATCTGGACACGCTGTTGCGGCACCTGGGCATCACCGGCCCGGTCACGCTGGCGGTGCACGATTGGGGCGGCATGATCGGATTCGGCTGGGCGCTGTCGCACCATGCGCAGGTCCGGCGGCTGGTCATCACCAACACCGCGGCCTTTCCGCTGCCGGCGGAAAAGCCGATGCCGTGGCAGATTGCGATGGGCCGGCATTGGCGTCCTGGCGAATGGTTCATCCGCACCTTCAATGCCTTTTCGTCCGGCGCCTCGTGGCTGGGCGTGTCGCGGCGCATGCCTGCGGCGGTACGGCGTGCCTACGTGGCGCCCTATAACAGCTGGCGCAACCGCATCTCCACTATCCGCTTCATGCAGGACATCCCGCTGTCGCCGGCCGACAAGGGCTGGTCATTGCTGGAACGCTCGGCGCAGGCGCTGCCGTCGTTCGCCGACCGCCCGGCTTTCATCGCCTGGGGCCTGCGCGATATCTGCTTCGACAAGCACTTCCTGGCCGGCTTCCGCCGCGCGCTGCCGCAGGCCGAAGTCACCGCGTTCGACGATGCGAACCACTACGTGCTGGAAGACAAGCACGAGGTGCTGGTGCCAGCGATTCGTGCATTTTTGGAGCGTCATCGGCTGTAACTCCGGCCGCCACGCATGCCCGCGCGTAGCGCAGGCAGTGCAGGTGCCGGGAGGCGCCCGCAGCGGTACGCACGCCGTGTGCCTGCTCCTTACAGCGTCGGCAGCGGATTGCGTTGTGCCTCGTCCACACCGTCCCAGTCGGCCTCGGTCAACGCATGCAGGCCATGCGCCAGGCGCGATTTGTCGCACTGCGCGCTGCGCTGGCCGAATTCCAGCGAAGCCGGTACCGCTGCGCAGGAGGAGGGGCGGCGGTCGTGAATGCTGCAGCGGCTGTAGCGGCCGATGTCGGCGTCCAGCGCGATACAGCGCGGCTGCGCTTGCGAGGTGCCGCGCATCACCCGTTCGTGGGTGCGTAGCGCGTCGGTCAATTCGACCGGCACTCTGCCGCCCAAGGCGGGATCGGCTTCGCTCCAGTGGAAGCTGACGCGGAAATAGGCGCAGCAAGCGCCGCAGGTAAGGCAGGGGTGTGCCATGGCATGCCGGGCCTTGCGCGGCAAAACGAGCGTAGGGAGCGCGGCATTCTGACCGAATTGCGCCGCGAAACAAGAGCGTGTGGTGCACGGCCATGCGCGGTTCACGCGGCCGGCGCGCAATCAACGACGTCGATCCAGGCCACGCGCCGGCAATGGGACACGGACGCGCTGGTGCAGTTGCCCGTGCATCACTCCATGCGCGGCGCGTTATCCGCGATAATCACGCAATGACCAGCCTCTGCAATATCGCGGCCACGCTTCCGCAGCTGGCGCGCGAGCGCCCCGATCAGATCGCCATCCGCTGCCCGGGACGCCGTGGCGCCAATGGGTTCGCGGCCTACGATGTGACCCTGAGCTACGCCGAACTGGACGCGCGCAGCGATGCGATTGCGGCCGGGCTGGCAGTGCACGGCATCGGCCGCGGCATGCGCGCGGTGGTGATGGTGCGGCCGTCGCCGGAGTTCTTCCTGCTGATGTTCGCGTTGTTCAAGGCCGGTGCGGTGCCGGTGCTGGTGGACCCGGGCATCGACAAGCGCGCGCTCAAGCAATGCCTGGACGAAGCGCAGCCGCAGGCCTTCATCGGCATTCCACTGGCGCAGCTGGCGCGGCGCTTGCTGCGCTGGGCACGGTCCGCGCAGCAGATCGTCACCGTTGGCGGCCGGTACGGCTGGGGCGGGGTGACCCTGGCGCGGGTGGAGCGTGATGGGGCTGGCGCTGCGGCGCAACTGGCTCAGACCGCGCCGGACGATGTGGCCGCGATCCTGTTCACCAGCGGCTCCACTGGCGTGCCCAAGGGTGTGGTGTACCGGCACCGGCATTTTGTCGGACAGATCGAGCTGCTGCGCAATGCGTTCGACATGCAGCCTGGCGGTGTGGACCTACCGACGTTTCCGCCGTTCGCCTTGTTCGACCCGGCGCTGGGCTTGACTTCGGTGATTCCGGACATGGACCCGACGCGCCCGGGCAGCGCCGACCCGCGCAAGCTGCACGATGCAATCGCCCGCTTCGGTGTCACCCAGTTGTTCGGCTCGCCCGCATTGATGCGCGTGCTGGCCGATGATGGGCAGCCGCTCCCCAACGTGCGCCTGGTCACCTCGGCCGGTGCGCCGGTGCCACCGGATGTGGTGGCGAAGATCCGCGCACTGCTGCCGGCCGATGCGCAGTTCTGGACGCCGTACGGCGCGACCGAATGCCTGCCGGTGGCGGCAATCGAAGGCCGCACCCTGGACGCCACGCGCGCGGCCACCGAGGCTGGTGCGGGCACCTGCGTGGGCCAGGTGGTCGCGCCGAATGAGGTGCGCATCATTGCCATCGACGATGCGGCGATTGCCGAGTGGAGTGGCGTGCGCGTGCTGGCGGTGGGCGAGGTGGGCGAGATCACCGTCGCCGGGCCCACCACTACCGATACCTACTTCAATCGCGATGCGGCCACCCGTAGCGCCAAGATCCGCGAGCGCTGCGACGATGGCAGCGAGCGCGTCGTACACCGCATGGGCGATGTGGGCTATTTCGATGCGCAGGGCCAGTTGTGGTTCTGCGGCCGTAAAACGCACCGCGTGGAAACCGCCAGCGGCCCGCTGTACACCGAGCAGGTGGAGCCGGTGTTCAACGTGCATGCGCAGGTGCGTCGTACCGCCTTGGTCGGCGTGGGCGCGGTTGGACAACAACAGCCGGTGCTGTGCGTCGAGTTGCAGCCGGGTGTGCCGGCGTCGGCCTTTGCGGATGTGCAAACCGCATTACGTGCGCTGGGCGCGACGCACCCGCATACCGCCGGAATCGCGTGCTTCCTGCGCCATCCGGGCTTCCCGGTGGACATCCGCCATAACGCCAAGATCGGCCGCGAGACCTTGGCGGTGTGGGCGGCGCAACAGCGTGGGTAACGAGCTGCAGCAAGCCGATTTGATGCGTGTCGGCGGGCTATTCGCCAAGGCGATGGCGGCCGGCTATGGTGTGCTCCCTCGAATGAACGGTGTGGCGCGATGAAGGTATTGGTGACCGGCGGTGGCGGCTTCCTGGGCCAGGCGTTGTGCCGCGGCCTGCGCGCGCGCGGGCATGAGGTGGTGAGCTTCCAGCGTGGGGATTACCCGGTATTGCAGACGCTGGGCGTGGGCCAGATCCGGGGCGATCTGGCCGACCCGCAGGCGGTGCGGCATGCGTTTGCCGGGATCGATGCGGTGTTCCACAACGCGGCCAAGGCCGGTGCGTGGGGCAGCTACGACAGCTATCACCAGGCCAACGTGGTGGGCACGCAGAACGTGCTCGATGCCTGCCGCGCCAATGGCGTGCCTCGGCTGATCTATACGTCCACGCCCAGCGTCACCCATCGCGCCACCAATCCGGTGGAAGGGCTGGGTGCCGACGAAGTGCCGTATGGCGAAGACCTGCGCGCCGCATATGCCGCCACCAAGGCGATCGCCGAGCGTGCGGTGCTGGCAGCCAACGACGCGCAGCTGGCGACGGTGGCGTTGCGCCCGCGCCTGATATGGGGGCCAGGCGACAATCATCTGCTTCCGCGTCTGGCTGCGCGCGCACGTGCCGGGCGGCTGCGCATGGTGGGTGATGGCAGCAATCTGGTGGACAGCACGTACATCGACAACGCGGCGCAGGCGCACTTCGCTGCGTTCGAGCATCTGGCGCCGGGCGCTGCCTGCGCCGGCAAGGCGTACTTCATTTCCAACGGCGAACCGCTGCCGATGCGCGAGTTGCTCAACCGCCTGCTGGCGGCCGTGGATGCACCGGCGGTGACGCGTTCGCTCTCGTTCAAGACCGCCTATCGGATCGGTGCGGTGTGCGAGACGGTGTGGCCACTGTTGCGTCTGCCATGCGAAGTGCCGCTGACGCGGTTCCTGGTGGAACAGCTGTGCACGCCGCATTGGTACAGCATGGAACCGGCGCGCCGCGACTTTGGCTATGTGCCGCAGATCAGCATCGAAGAAGGGCTCAACCGCCTGCGATCCTCATCTTCCAACGACATCGCCATCACCCGATAAAGACCGCCATATCCACAAGATACGTCTGCGCCGATTCGGCACGACAACTTCTGGAATCATTGCCATGCTGCATTACGCCATCATCTTCTTCGTCATCGCCATCATTGCCGCTGTGCTGGGCTTCAGCGGCATCGCCGGTGCAGCGACCAACATCGCCTGGATCCTGTTCGTGGTGTTCCTGATCCTGGCGGTGATCTCGATGTTCCGTCGCGGCAAGGTATAACGCCGCACGCACGATACGTCCCGGCAGCGGCGCTGCCGGCCGGCGCGCAGATGGCCCGCTTCCGCAAGGAGGCGGGCCATCTGCGTTATGGCGTTATTCGCGCTGTTTGATGCCTGTCACAGACGTTTTCTCAGCGATTGCATTTGTTGGAGTAGGCCCGTGTGGTGGGGCGGGCAGCGCGTGCGCAACGGCGCTGCGCTCATCGGCGTGTGTCCACCGCACTACGCAGCAGTTGATCGTCGTCATGGCGTTGCAGTGCCAGGTCGATCAACCGGGTAATCAGGCTCCGATAGTCCAGTCCGCTTGCCTCCCATAGCTTCGGATACATGCTGATGCGGGTGAAGCCGGGCAAGGTGTTGACCTCGTTGATCACGATGCGCCCGTCTGCACACAGGAACACGTCCACCCGCGCCATGCCGGCGCAGTCCAGCGCCTGGTAGGCCTGTACCGCGATCTGCTGGATTCGGTGCTGGGTGGGCGCATCGATGTCGGCCGGAATCACCAGGTCGGCCCCGTGCTCGCTGATGTATTTGGTCTCGTACGAATAAAACGCATCGTGCACCACCACCTCGCCGCACACACTCGCCTGCGCTACGGCATTGCCGAGTACAGCGCATTCGATCTCGCGGCCGGCCACGGCCGCTTCCACCAGCACCTTGTGGTCGTAGGACAGTGCCAGCGCCACTGCCGCTGCAAACGCGTCTGCGCTGCGCACCTGGCTGACCCCGACCGACGAGCCCTGGTTGGCCGGTTTGACGAACAGCGGCAATCCCAATTGCGCGATCAGCGCCTGCGCATCGACATGCTTGGCGGTGTGGCGGGTGAGGCAGACGCCCGGCGCCACCGCCAGCCCGGCCTCGCGCAGCACGCGCTTGGCCATGTCCTTGTCCATCGCAACCGCCGAGCCGAGCACGCCGGAGCCGACGAAGGGCAGGTTGGCCATGCGCAGCAGTCCCTGCAGCGAGCCGTCTTCGCCCAGGGTGCCGTGCACGATCGGAAACACCACATCGATCTGTGCCAGCGCCTGTTCGCTGTCCACCGGACGCAGCTGCGCCGTGTCGGCGCCTGGCAGCACGGCCACCGCGCGTCCACTGCAATGCAGGGCGATCTTGCCAGGGTCGTCTGCATCGAGCAGAAAGCCTTCCGGTGCGCTCAGATGCCACTGGCCCTGCTTGTCGATGCCGATCAACACCGGTTCGAAGCGCTGCGGGTCCAGCGCCTGCAGGATATTGCGCGCCGATTGCAGCGAGACCTCGTGCTCAGCCGATTTGCCGCCGAAGATGATACCGACCCGGATCTTGCGCATTGCCTGTTCCTGCCATCGCTGAGGGAAGCGGCAGGATGCCGCGCGGGAGCAGCGCACGGAAGCCTGCAGGCAGTTGTGCTGGTGCTTCGGCAACGCGCAACAGCGACAGGCAGACCGCCATCAGGCGGCTGCGACATGCGGTGGCGGTAGAATGCCTGTATGCCCGGATCACTTTTCAACTCACTCAAGCCGCTCGCCGGCCAGGCCCTGCAGGCCGCGCTCAACCGCGCGCTGGCGCTGGACCCGGATACCCGCGACGCCCTGCTGCCGCTGGAAGGCCAGCGGATTGCGCTGACCCTGGACGCGCCCGCCCTGGCCCTGCAGATCCGCGTGCACGAACGCCGGCTGCTGGTGGGGCCGGTGGACCCGGCGCAGGAACCGGATCTGGCGGTGCGCAGCAGCCTGGCCGGCTTGCTCGGGCAATTGCCGTTCCTGGCCAATGCGCGCCGCAGCGGTGCGCCGGCAGGGCGGCTCAAGGTCTCCGGCGATGCGGAACTGGCGCGCCAGCTGCAGCAGCTGGCCGGGCGCTTCGATCCGGATTGGCAGCTGCCGTTCGTGGCGGTGTTCGGGCAGATTCTGGGCGTGCAGATTGCCGGCGCGGTCCGCACGGCGCTGCAGCAGGCCCGCCGCAGCGCATCGGATCTGGCGCATAGCGCGGCCGAATTCGTCACCGAAGAATCGCGTGATGTGGTGCCGCGTGCCGAGCTGGACGCCTTCCACGATGACGTGGACGAGCTGCGCGACGCTGTCGAACGCCTGGCTGCGCGTGTCGCCCGCCTGCGCGCTGCCGGAGGCGCGGCATGAAGGCGATCCTGCGGGCCAGCCGCATCGGCCGGGTGATCCTGCGCTACCGGTTGGACGCCTTGCTCGAAGGCACTCCGGCCGAGCGCTGGCTGCGCCTGGCCAAACCGTTCGTGCCGCGCGCCAGCGCCGAAATCGCCGCGCAATCGCGCGGTGCGCGGCTACGCTTGGCCTTGCAGGAGCTGGGGCCGATCTTCGTCAAGTTCGGGCAGATCCTTTCGACCCGGCGCGATCTGATTCCGGCCGACGTGGCCGAAGAACTCACCTTGCTGCAGGACCGGGTCAAGCCGTTCGACGGTGAGGCTGCGCGTCTGATCGTCGAACGTGCGCTCGGCCTGCCGGTCAGTGTGGCGTTCGCCTCCTTCGACACGGTGCCGCTGGCGTCTGCCTCCATCGCGCAGGTGCATGCGGCCACGCTGCCGGCCGATGCCAACGGCGTGGGTCGCGCAGTGGTGGTCAAGGTGCTGCGCCCGGACATCGAGCGCCAGATCGATGCCGATATCGCGCTGCTGCACTCGCTGGCCACGCTGGTCGAACGCACCCACCCGCGTGCGGACAAGATCCGCCCGCGCGAGGTGGTGGCCGAGATCGAAGGCACCCTGTCTGCCGAACTCGATCTGCAGCGCGAAGGCGCAAACGCCAGCGTGCTGCGCCGGTTCTGGGAAGGCTCGGACGATCTGTACGTGCCGGAAGTGATCTGGTCGCACACCGCCGAGCGTGCGCTCACATTAGAGCGCGTGTACGGCATTCCCTCCGACGATATCGTCAAGCTCGACGCCGCCGGCATCGATCGCAAGGCGCTGGCGGCCAAGGGCGTGCGCGTGTTCTACACCCAGGTGTTCCGCGACAACTTTTTCCATGCCGATGCGCATGCCGGCAACATCTGGGTCGATGCGGACCCGGAGCGCCGTCTCAACCCGCGCTTCATCGCGCTGGATTTCGGCATCATGGGTCAGCTCTCGCAGGAAGATCAGTACTACCTGGCCGAGAACTTCATGGCGATCTTCCACAAGGATTACCGCCGCATGGCCGAGTTGCACGTAGAGGCGGGCTGGATGCCCTCGAACGTGCGCATCGACGAACTGGAAGCGGCCGCGCGCTCGGTGTGCGAGCCGTACTTCACCCGGCCGCTGTCGGAGATTTCGCTGGCGCAGGTGTTGATCAAATTGTTCCGCGTCGCGCAGCGCTACGAGCTGACCCTGCAGCCACAGCTGATCCTGCTGCAGAAGACCCTGCTCAACATCGAAGGGGTGGGCCGGCAGCTCGACCCCAAGCTGGATATCTGGGCGGTGGCGCGCCCGGTGCTCGAACGCATCCTGCGCGAGCGCTACAGCCCGCGCCGCATGCTCGGCGAATTGGGCAAGCGGCTGCCGGAACTCATGACCCACGCGCCGGACATGCCGCGCCTGGTGCACAGCTGGCTGAAGCAGCAGGTGGAAGGCCGCCATCAGCTGGAGATCCGCTCCACCGAGCTGCGCGCGCTGGAGTTGAGTCTGCGCAAGCTGCAGACCCGCGTGGTCACCGCCATCACTGGCAGCGGGCTACTGGTGGTCGCCGCGGTGCTGTACGGCCTGCATCCGGACGGTTGGTACCTGGGCACGATACCGGTATGGAGCTGGGTCAGCGGTGGTGCCGGCACGGCCGCATTGCTGGTGGCCTGGCTGCGTCGCTAGCGCGTATTACCTGTGCGCACGGCCCATCGGCGCTGCCCGACGGTCAGCCGGCGCAGGCCGCGTACGCGGTGGCCATCGCCTCAGGGGGCGTGGTTGGCATGCGCCACATGGTCGAAGAACTGGTAGATGCCGTCATCGCTCATCTTGCGCGCATTGGCCAGCTCGCCAGCACGGGTGGTGTAAACCAGCGTGCCGGTGGGAGAGATCACCACCGCAGCCGGGATGCCCTTCTGGATCGGGTCGCCGTAGCGCTGGCTGAGCGCCAGGTTGCGGTCGAAGTTGCCCACATCCACCTTGACCACCACGAACGACTTGTCGATCAGCGGCGCATTCCTGGCCGTGTGCAACGCCGCGTCCAGCGCGCGGCAGTCGTGGCACCAGTTGGCGCCGAAGATCACCAAGGTGGGTTTATGTGCTTTCTTGCCGGCGGCCAGCGCAGCGCGTAGCTGCGCGTCCGCATTGGCGTGTTCGTCGTAGGGCAGGTCCAGGGCCTGCGCGAGCGGGGCGACCGCCAGCAGGCAAAACAGAAGCCAGGTACGCATTGGGGTGGTCCACGGTGGGGAATCTGCATGCTCTGCCGGCACCGTGCTGCGGTCAACCGGCGCATGGGCACGCGTGCGCAGTGGCAGGCGGTGTCAGCGATGCGGATAATCCACCGGTGAGCACATCCCCCAAGCATCTGCAGATTCTCCACCAGGACGAAGTCCTGGCCGTGGTCGACAAACCCGCAGGCCTGATGGTCCACGACAGCAAGCTGGCGCGCGGGGAAGACGACTTCCTGGCCGACCGCCTGCGCGAGCAGCTGGGCCGGCCGATCTTCCTGGTGCACCGGCTCGACCGCGCCACCAGTGGCTGCCTGCTGCTGGCCTTCGACCGCGACAGCGCCAGTGCACTGGGCAAGGCGCTGATGGCGGGCGAGGTGGACAAGCACTACCTGACGGTGTGCCGCGGCTGGCCGGCCGAGGAGCAGTTCGTCGTCGATCACGCCCTGGATGGCGGCCCTGGCAAACCGGTGAAAAAGCCGGCGGTGACCCACTTCCAGCGGCTGGCCACCGGCGAGCTGGAGATCCCCTCCACCGGCTTTGCCACCTCGCGTTATGCGCTGCTGCGCTGCCAGCCGCAGACCGGGCGCTTTCGGCAGATCCGCCGGCACATGAAGCACCTGTCGCATCACATGATCGGCGACACCAGCCATGGCGATGGCCGCCACAACCGCAGCTTCCGCATGCTCGGCATCCACCGCATGCTGCTGCACGCCGAACGCCTGGAGTTTCCACACCCGGCCGATGGCAGGCGCATCGGCGTCACCGCACCGCTGGATGTGGAATTCGTCAAGGCCTGCGCATTGTTCGGCTGGGACATGCCGCAGTTGCAGGTAGCGGCAGCGATTTAGCGCTGGCGCGCTGTGGTCCTCTTCCCAGTGGGCAAGGCAGTGGCGATTGGTGCCACTCCGTGCAGCCGCACCCTCACCCCAACCCTCGCTCCGCGCCCCGGGCGCTCCGAGGTACGCGCGCCAGTGGCGCGCAAGCTGTGCCTTCTCGCCCCACAGGGAGAGGGGCTTGCGCTGTGCTCTAACGATTCCCGATTCCCGATTCCCCGCCCCTCAGGGCTTCTGCGCCGGGGCAGGCTCGTTGACGATGGTCTCCAGATCCTTCTGCAGATCGGCAAACAGCGGCAGCATCTTCTGCTGGATGGCGCCCATCAGGTTCTGGGTCAGGGCGGGGGTCTTGTCCAGCAGGCTCTGGCCGGCCGAGCTCTCGTAGAACTCGGCCATCGCCAGCACGTCTTCGCGTGAGAACGAGCGCTTGTAGATGTCCACGTACATCGGGCGCAGCTCCGACCACGACAGCGCCTTGCGCACGGTCTGGCGGGTGCGTTCCTGGATGCGCTGCAGTTGCGCCTGCTCGGCGGGGTCGAGCTGGCGCTGCGCGGTGAGCTGGGCGAACTGCTGCTGCTGCATCGCCTCGATCTGCGGCAGCATGGTGTCCAGCATGGTCTGCGCGCGCGAGGCGGCCAGCAGACGGTTGACGTCGGCATCGGTGGGCGCCTGCGCCAGCGCGGCCGGGGTGGCCAGCGCCAGCAGGGCCAGCAGAATCAGGCGGCGGGCAAGCGCGCCGGCGGGGGCGAGCGAATCGGGGGTCATCGAAGCGTCCTGCAGTGGGGAACCGGCCGCAGCATACGGGAAGCCGGTGTTCGCGCGCATGCGTGCCGCTGCCGATACAATCGACGCGTATGGCCAGCGACCCGATCCAGATCACCCCCAGCCTGACGATCCCGCCCAGCGAGCTCGTCGAGCGCTTCGTGCGCGCCAGCGGCGCCGGTGGGCAGAACGTCAACAAGGTGTCCACCGCGGTGGAGCTGCGCTTCGACGTGGCCGGATCGCCCTCGCTGCCCGAGCCCTTGCGTGCGCGCCTGCTGTCGCGGCGCGACCGCCGCATGACCGCCGAAGGCGTGCTGGTGATCGATGCGCAGCGCTTCCGCACCCAGGATCGCAACCGCGACGATGCGCGCGAGCGGCTGGTCGAGATCATCAGTGCGTGCCTGTCGGTGCCCAAGCGCCGGGTCGCCACCAAACCGAGTCATGGCGTCAAGCTGCGGCGGCTGGATGCCAAGCGTGAGCGCAGTCAGACCAAACGTGGACGCTCCGCGTCCCACTGGGAGTAAGCGTGAGTCAAGACGCTCCGTCGTTGCCACCGGTCACACAGGCCAACATCCTGCTGCAGCCAGCCCCGCCCAGAATGCCGCGTGCGCACGGCCGCTTCGGCCGCTGGCTGGGCCGTACCGCGCTGCGCCTGACCGGCTGGCGCCTGCTCGGGCGGCTGCCCGATGAGCCCAAGCTGGTGATGATCGTGGCTCCGCATTCGTCCAACTGGGACGGTTTCCTGGGCTTTGCGGCCAAGTTCGCGCTGGGCTTCGACGTGCGCGTGCTGGGCAAGGCGCAGCTGTTCTGGTGGCCGCTGGGCCCGCTGCTGCGCAAGCTCGGCGGCATCCCGCTGGACCGTAGCTCGCCGCAGGGCACCATTGGCCAGGCGGTGCGGCTGATCCGCAACTCCGAGCAGATGTGGTACGTGATTACCCCCGAGGGCACGCGCAAGCGCGTCGAACACTGGAAGGCCGGCTTCTGGAAGATCGCCTCCGATGCGCAGGTGCCGATCCTGCCGGTGTACTTCGATTACCCCAGCAAGACCGTGGGCATCGGCGAGCCGTTCTGGACCGGCACCGACATGGCCGCCGACATCGCCGCCATCCGCACCTGGTACCGGCCGTGGCGCGGCAAGCATCGCGATACGCTGTAGGACGCCGCTGGAGGCCGGGCACAGGGTCTGGCCTGCGAAACGCATCCCATCCCATCCGCACCTGCCGATCACCGTGCGCAGGTGCAACCAGGAAACCGCATGATCGCTTCGCCCATCCGCATGGTGTGCCTGTCCTTGCTGCTGTGTGCCGGTCCGACCCTGGCCGCCACCCCGATGCTGGTGATCCATGGCGGCGCAGGCGTGGAGAAGTCTGGGTTGTCTGCCGAGGAACAGGCCCAGGCACGCGAGGCGATGCAACGCGCGCTACGCACCGGGCATGCGGTGTTGAACCGCGGCGGCAGCGCGGTGGAGGCGGTGGCGGCCACCATCACCGTGCTGGAGGACGCGCCGCAGTTCAACGCCGGGCGCGGCGCGGTCTTCACCCATGACGGCAAGAACGAGCTGGACGCGGCGATCATGGATGGCGCCAGCGGCCAGGCCGGCGCGATTGCCGGCGTGCACACGGTCAAGAACCCGATCCAGCTGGCGCGCCGCGTCATGGAGCGTTCCAAGCACGTGATGCTGGTCGGCGACGGCGCCGAGCAGTTCGCGCGCGAGCAGGGCGTCACCCTGGTGGACCCGAGCTACTTCCGCACCGACAAGCGTTGGCAGCAGCTGCAGAAGGCGCTCAAGGCCGAGGCTGGCGACCGCCAGGCGCAGGCCGCGCTGGACCTGGAAACCGCCAGGCATTTCGGCACCGTCGGCGCGTTGGCGCTGGACCGCGACGGCCATCTGGCCGCTGGCACCTCCACCGGCGGCATGACCAACAAGCGCTACGGCCGCGTGGGCGATGCGCCCATCATCGGCGCCGGCACCTATGCCAATGCGCAGTGCGCCGTCTCCGGCACCGGCTGGGGCGAGTTCTACATCCGCGCGGTGGCCGCCTACGACATCTGCGCGCGCATGAAATACGCCGGGCAGTCGTTGCAGCAGGCCGCCGAGGCGGTGATCGACCAGCAGATTCCCACCGCCGGCGGCGATGGCGGCGCCATTGCGCTGGATGCGCAAGGCAACATCGCCTTCCCGTTCAATACCGAAGGCATGTACCGCGGCTGGATCGGTGCCGATGGCGCCCCGCACGTGGCGATCTTCAAGGACGAAACGCTGTGAGGAAGCCAGCGTGAGTCACTGCCTTCTCCCGCCTGCGGGAGAAGGTGCCCGAAGGGCGGATGAGGGCCCCACACCGCCGCTGCTCGGCACATCGCCATTCATCGCTCCCCAGCCAACGGCACATGCCGGCGCCGCGCAAACCCGCTAGCGTGATGGTTTGTCGTACCCACCACTCAGGAATCACACGCCATGTCGCGTACCGTCGTTCTGGCCGCCGCCATCACCCTGGCACTGGCCGCATGTTCTGGAAAAGAGCCGTCCGGTCAGGAGTCCGCCCCCGTGTCCGAGAACACCGCTACCCCGGCCGCCGATGCCGCGCCGAACCCGCTGCTGACCGCCAGCACGCTGCCGTTCCAGGCGCCGCCGTTCGACAAGATCCAGGACAGCGATTACCTGCCGGCCTTCGAGGAAGGCATGCGCCAGCACCTGGCCGACGTGCGCAAGATCGCCGACAACAGCCAGGCGCCCACCTTCGACAACACCATCGAAGCGCTGGAGCGCAGCGGCGAAACGCTCACGCGCGTCTCGCGCATCTTCCTCGGGCTGGTCCAGGCCGATACCAGCGACGCACGCCAGAAGATCCAGGAAGAGATCGCGCCCAAGCTGGCCGCGCATAAGGACGAGATCAACCTTGATCCCAAGCTGTTCGCACGCGTCAAGACCCTCTACGATCAGCGCGACACGCTGAACCTGGAGCCGGAACAAAAACGCCTGCTCGAGCGCGATTACGAAGAACTGGTCCGTGCCGGTGCCCAGCTGTCCGATGCCGACAAGGACAGCCTGCGCAAGCTCAACGTGGAAGAAACCACGCTGTCCACCCAGTTCCACACCCGCCTGGTCGCCGCCTCGGCCGCCGCTGCGGTGGTGGTGGACGACACCGCCAGGCTCGATGGCCTGAGCGAGGGCGACATCGCCGCCGCGGCCGATGCCGCCAAGGCGCGCAAGCTCGATGGCAAGTCTCTGCTCACCCTGCAGAACACCACCCAGCAGCCGGTGCTGGCGTCGCTCAAGAATCGCGAGCTGCGTGCCGAGGTGCTGAAGGCGTCTGAAACGCGTGCGGAAAAGGGCGATGCCAACGACACCCGCCAGACCATCCAGCGCCTGGCGCAGCTGCGTGCGCAAAAAGCCAAGCTGCTGGGCTTCGACAACTACGCCGCCTACAGCCTGGGCGACCAGATGGCCAAGACCCCTGAGGCGGCGCTCAAGCTGCTGACCGACACCGTGCCGGCCGCCACCGCCAAGGCACGTCGCGAAGTGGCCGAAATGCAGAAGGTCATCGATGCCCAGAAGGGCGATTTCAAACTGGCCGCGTCCGACTGGGACTTCTACGCCGAGCAGGTGCGCAAGGCCAAGTACGACCTGGACGAATCGCAGATCAAGCCGTATTTCGAACTGGACAACGTGCTGCAGAACGGCGTGTTCTACGCGGCCACGCAGCTGTATGGCATCACCTTCAAGCAGCGTACCGACATCCCGACCTACCACGCCGACATGAAGGTGTATGAAGTCTTCGATGCCGACGGCACCTCGATGGCGCTGTTCTACACCGATTACTTCAAGCGCGACAGCAAGTCCGGCGGCGCCTGGATGGACGTGTTCGTCGAACAGGATGGCCTCACCGGTGCCAAGCCGGTGGTCTACAACGTCTGCAACTTCACCAAGCCGGCCGCCGGCCAGCCGGCATTGCTGAGCTTCGACGATGTCACCACGCTGTTCCATGAGTTCGGCCACGCGCTGCATGGCATGTTCTCCAAGGTGAAATACCCCTCGATCGCCGGCACCAGCACCTCGAACGACTTTGTGGAATTCCCCTCGCAGTTCAACGAGCACTGGGCCTCGGACCCGAAGGTCTTCGCCCACTACGCCAAGCACTACCAGACCGGCGCACCGATGCCGGCCGAGCTGGTGGAAAAGATCAAGAAGGCCAAGACCTTCAACAGCGGCTACGCCACCACCGAATACCTGTCGGCGGCGTTGCTGGACCTGGCCTGGCACACCCAGCCGGCCGATGCGCCGCTGCAGGATGTGAGCAAGTACGAAGCCGATGCGCTGAAGCGCTTCAAGGTGGACCTGGCCGAAGTACCGCCGCGTTACCGCAGCACCTATTTCGACCACATCTGGGGCGGTGGCTACTCGGCCGGTTACTACGCCTATTTCTGGTCGGAAGTGCTCGATGACGATGCGTTCGAGTGGTTCAAGGAAAACGGCGGCCTGACCCGCAAGAACGGCGACATCTTCCGCGCCAAGATCCTCTCGCGCGGCAATACGGTCGACCTGGCCACGCTGTATCGCGATTTCCGCGGCAAGGATCCCAGCGTCAAGGCGCTGCTGGAGAACCGCGGTTTGACCGACTGAGGGAGTGCGCTGCACCGATTGCAGGGCCGAACGGGATGGCACGCGCCATCCCGTTCGCTTTAGGGGACACCGATTCCTGGTCGCTCCTGCGGCTACTCGTGGGAGCGCCAATACTGGAATGCGCTGAGACAGTAGCTGGCTCAATGCCCTGCAGCAATGCGCATGATGAGGAACGAACCATGCGCGCTGCTCACGGTCACCGTGCCGCTGCATGCAACCCACACCTGCAGGAACCCGACCGCATGCAACGTCCCGTCGCTCTGGCCGTCATCATCATGGCCTGTCTTGCCGCTTGCAGTGGAAAAGACACCGCCACCCCGGCTTCGACCACCGCCTCCGGCACCACGGCTACCGCGCCCGGAACAGGTCTGGCCCTGAACCCGCTGTTGATCCCCAGTACGCTCCCTCTGCAGGCCCCGCCCTTCGACAAGATCAGGGACAGCGATTACCTGCCTGCCTTCGAAGAAGGTATCCGGCTCAAACGCATCGAGTTGCACCGGATCATCGAGAATCCGGCACCGCCCACCTTCGAAAACACGGTAGAAGCCCTAGAGCGCAGCGGTGCCACGCTTTCCCATGTCTCCAACATCTTCTACAGCGTGTTGTCTGCCGACACCAGTGACGCGCGGCGTGCGATCGACGGGGACATCAGTCCGAAGGTCACCGCGCTCAATGACGAGGCCTTGATGAATCCCAGGCTGTTCGCACGGCTCAAGGCTGTCTACGACCAGCGCGACACCCTGGGGCTTGCGCCCGAACAGAAGCGTCTGCTCGAGTTGGCCTATGAAAAATTCATCAGCGCCGGGGCACGCCTGTCAGATCCCGACAAGGCCATCCTGCGCAAGCTCAATCTGGAAGAGGATAACCTCACGACCCAATACCACACCAAGCTGACTGCCGCGACGGCGGCTGCGGCGATCGTGGTAGACGACAAGGCCAGGCTCGATGGCATGAGTGAAGCTGACATCGCGGCCGCTGCAGCCGCAGCGAAGGCACGTAAGCTCGATGGCAAGTACCTGCTTGCCTTGCAGAGCACCACGCAACAACCGGTGCTGGCTTCGCTCAAAGATCGTGCGTTACGTGCGCAGATACTTGAAGCGTCGGAAAAGCGTGCAGAGCAGGGCGATGCCAACGACACGCGCGATACCATCCGTCGCTTGCTACAAGTGCGTGCGCAGCGGGCCAGGCTGCTCGGCTTCGACAATTACGCCGCTTACAGCCTGCGCAACGAGATGGCCAGGACCCCGCAGGCCGCGCTGAAGCTGCTGACCGATATCGTGCCGCGCGCCACTGCCAAGGCGCGCGACGAAGCAACGCAGATCCAGGCGCTGATCGACGCGCAGCATGGAGGCTTCAAGCTGACCGCATCGGACTGGAACTTCTACGCAGCCCAGGTGCGCAAGGCGAAATACGATCTGGATGTGTCGCAGACCAAGCCGTACTTCGAACTGGACAGTGTGTTGCGCAATGGCGTGTTCTACGCAGCCACGCAGCTGTACGGCATCACCTTCAAGCAGCGCACCGATATTCCGACCTATCACGCGGATATGAAGGTGTACGAGATTTTCGATGTGGACGGCAAGTCGTTGGCGCTGTTCTACACCGATTATTTCCAGCGTGAGAGCAAGTCCGGTGGTGCCTGGGCCGGCAATGTTGTCCAGCGCAATGCGCTGACCGGTGCCAAGCCAGTGATCTACAACGTGTGCAATTTCACCAAGCCGGCCGATGGACAGCCCGCATTGCTGAGCAGTGACGAGGTCAAGTCGATGTTCCACGAATTCGGCCACGCTTTGCACTTCATGTTCTCCACGACCCAATACTCCACGCCAACCGACTTCAGCGAGTTTCCGTCCCAGTTCAACGAGCACTGGGCCAACGATCCGAAGGTGTTCGCCAACTACGCCAGGCACTACCAGACCGGTGAGGCGATGCCCGCCGCATTGGTGGAGAAACTACGCAAGTCCAGAACATTCAATAGCGGCTATCTGACCACCGAATACCTGTCGGCAGAGATCGTCGACCTGGCCCTGCATGGCCAATCGGCGGATGCGCCGATCCAGGACGTCGCCAAGTTCGAGGCCGACACGATGCGGCGTTTCAAGGTGGACCTGCCCGAGGTGCCGCCACGGTACCGGAGCAGTTACTTCGACCACATCTGGAGCTTCGGCTATGCGGCCAAGTACTACGCCTACTTCTGGTCGGAGGTTCTGGACGATGACGCATTCAAGTGGATGGAGGAACATGGCGGCCTGACCCGCAAGAACGGGGATATCTTCCGTACCAAGATCCTGGCCCCGGGAAATTCGGTGGATGTGACCACGCTGTACCGCAACTTTCGTGGCAGGGATCCGAGCGTGGAGGCGTTGCTGGAGTATCGCGGCTTGACCGAGTAGGCGAACCGGCCGGTCGCTCGCTGCTGCCAGCGTGTCCCTCACGCCTTCAGGGAGCGATTGGCTGAGTCGGCACCTCGGGCGCTGGCGGCATTGCATGAGGCGCTCGACCATCCGCTGCGGGAGGCGGAATGCGACAGCGGGAACCGGCAGTCGGTATGCCTTGGCGACGGCCGCTAGGCGCGATGGATGGCGGTGGTGCGTACCGTGTGCGTGGGCTGTCGTGGCGCCTGTGCCCTGCTAGCGGAAGCGGACATGAGCGAGCGTCGCAGGGGGCATTGACCAAGCCGGCCCGGGCGGCGCAGACTGCGCCGCGCCGCCGCCGGATCAACCCGTCGGTGCGCACCCTTCGGAGCCCTTATCCATGTCCAGCGACAGTCACCCTAGACCCGGGTCGATGACCTGGTTGGCGCGCGCCTGAGGTTTGAAGGTTCGCCGACCGTCATCGACGACGGTCGTCACCAGGCGAACCCCCATGTACGACGAAACCCTGCGCCTTGCCGAAGGCGTCGATGCACTGATCGCACCGCTGGCCGAGCTCAACACGGCCGATGCGGTGGAGTATCTCAACACCCTCGACCGCGACGACGCCGCGCAGGTATTGGTTGCGTTGTCGCCCGCGCGGGCGGTGAAACTGCTCGAACAACCCGAGCTGCGCGATGCCAGCGCGCTGGTGGCGCAGCTGCCGGCCGAGCAGGCCGCCTCGCTACTCGGCCAGATGGCCGACGACCGCGCCACCGACATCTTCCACGGCCTGGATGCCGACCAGCGCCAGCCGCTGCTGTGGCTGCTCAGCGCCGAGGCGCGGCTGTCGATCCAGGCGTTGATGCGCTACCCGCCCAACACCGCCGGCGCCTTGATGACCACCGAGTTCGTGGCGGTGCCGACCGACTGGACGGTGGGGCGCACCCTGCAGCACATCCGCGACGTGGAGCGTAGCCGCGAGACCGTCTACGCGATCTACCTGCTCGACCCGCAGACCCGCGTGCTGCAGCAGGTGGTGACCATGCGCCGGCTGATCACCGGCGCTGCGGACGCACCCATCCTTGAGGTGGCGCAGGTCAATCCGCCGGTCACCGTGGACCCGGCGCTGGACCAGGAAGAGGTGGCGCGGCTGATCCGCCGCCACGACCTGCTGGCGATCCCGGTGGTGGATCGCAACGGCCATATGCTGGGCATCGTCACCGTGGACGATGTGCTGGATGCGTTGATTGCCGAATCCACCGAAGACGTGCACAAGTTCGGCGGCATGGAAGCGCTGGACAAGCCCTACATGCACATCGGCTTTGGCCAGATGATCAAGAAGCGTGCCGGCTGGTTGAGCGTGCTGTTCCTGGGCGAGATGCTCACCGCCAGTGCCATGCAGCACTTCGAGGACGAACTGTCCAAGGCCGTGGTGTTGACCTTGTTTATCCCGTTAATCATGAGCTCGGGCGGCAATTCCGGCTCGCAGGCCACCTCGCTGCTGATCCGCTCGCTGGCGCTGCGCGAACTGCGCCTGCGCGACTGGTGGAGGGTGGCCCTGCGTGAGCTGCCCACCGGCCTCACCCTGGGTGCGATCCTGGGCGTGCTGGCGATCGTGCGCATCGCCATCTGGCAGAACGCCGGGCTGTACGACTACGGCCCACATTGGCAGATGGTGGCGCTGACCATCGGCGCGGCCTTGGTGGGCATCGTCACCTTCGGCTCGTTGTCCGGCTCGATGCTGCCGTTCGTGCTGCAACGCTTGGGCTTCGACCCGGCCAGTGCCTCGGCGCCGTTCGTGGCCACCCTGGTGGACGTCACCGGGCTGGTGATCTACTTCAGCATCGCGGCGATGATCCTGAGCGGCACGTTGTTGTAGGCCTCCATGGGCGTGCCATCGTGCTGCGCAGCCCGACGCACTGGACGCGAACTGTCGCAGAACGCAGCAATCACGTAGGAGCGCCCCTGGGCGCGAGGGCCTTGCCCAGACCGTCCTCGCGCCCAGTGGCGCCTCTACGCCACGGCAAGCAACTCGGCGGCGCGTGTCCACCAGGCAGCATCGCCCGCAGCGGCCAGCGCATGTCCTCGCCCCCCAGTGCGTGTACCGTAGTGCGATGGCTTCCGCGTCCCCCGCACGATGAGTACCTATCACCTGCAGCAGGTGTTTCGCCCCGGCACCGTCGCGGTGGTGGGCGGCAGTCCGCGCGAGCGGTCGGCTGGCCGGGCGGTGGTGCGCAACCTGCGCGCGGCCGGGTTCCCCGGCCAGATCGGCTGGGTGAGCCCGCGCTACAGCGAGATCGATGGCGTGCGCACGGTGGCGCGGTTGACCGATCTGCCGTGGGTGCCGGACCTGGTGGTCATCACCGCACCGGCACGCATCGTGCCGCGCATCGTTTCCATCGCCGCGCGCCGCGGGGTGGCCGCAGCGATCATCCTCACCGCCGGCCTGGGGCGCGGCCCCGGTTCGCCGGCCGCGCGCATGGAGGCGGCCGCGCGCGCCAAGGGCATGCGCATCCTCGGCCCGCACTGCCTGGGCGTGATCGCCCCGCACGCGCGGCTCAATGCCAGCATCGCCGCGCACTGCCCGCAGGCCGGCGACCTGGCGCTGATCTCCGAGTCCAGCGCCATTGCCGCCGCCCTGGTGGAGTGGGGCGTGGCGCGCTCGGTAGGCTTTTCGGCGGTGGTGTCGCTGGGCGACACGCTGGACGTGGATTTCGGCGATCTGCTGGATTACTTCGCCACCGACTACCGCACCCGCGCGATCCTGCTGTATGTCGAACGCATCGATGATGCGCGCAAGTTCATGTCGGCCGCGCGTGCGGCCGCGCGCGCCAAGCCGGTGGTGGTGGTCAAATCGGGGCGCCAGTTCCGCATCAATCCGCATGCCGATACCCATGCCCAGGCGCTGGCCGGCTCGGATGCGGTGTATGGCGCGGCGTTCGCGCGTGCCGGGCTGTTGCGGGTGGGGGCGCTGGACGAGCTATTCGCCGCCGCCGAAACGCTGGGCCGGCTGGGCAGTTTTCCGGGGCGGCGGCTGGCCATCCTGAGCAATGGTGGCGGGGTGGGGCAGCTGGCGGCGGACCAGCTGGTGTTGCGCGGCGGCACCCTGGCCGAACTGTCAGCCAAGACCCTGGAGCGGCTGGACCAATCGTTGCCGGAAGGCTGGTCGCGCAGCAATCCGGTGGACATCGTTGTGGATGCCGATGGCGCGCGCTATGCCGCGGCAATCGAAGCGTTGCTGGACGATCCGGAGAACGATGCCTTGCTGGTGGTCAACGTGCCCACTGCGTTCACCTCCTCGGCCGATGCGGCCAAGGCGCTGACCCGCGCGCTGGACCAGCGCAGCCGCTACCAGCGCGACAAACCGGTGTTTGCGGTATGGCTGGGCCAGGACGATGCGGCCATCGCCGCGCTCAATGCCGCGCGCGTGCCCACCTACGCCACCGAATCGGATGCGGTGCGTGGCTTCACCCACCTGGTGCGCTACCGCGAGGCGCAGGCGGCGTTGATGGAAACCCCGCCCAGCCTGCCGGAAGATTTCGTGGTGGATGCCGGCGTGGCGCGCACGCTGGTGGAAGCAGCGCTGGCCGCCGGCCGGCGCTGGCTGGACCCGGTGGCCACCAACCGGCTGCTGACTGCCTACGGCATCCCGGTGGTGCCGTTGCAGGTCGCCGCCACCGCCAACGAGGCCGCGCTGCTGGCCGACCCGTTGCTGGCGGTCGGGCGCACGGTGACGTTGAAGGTGCTGTCCAGCGAGATCGCGCACAAATCCGACGTGGACGGCGTGCGCCTGAACCTGTCCAGCGTGGCGGCGGTGCGCGAGGCGGCCACCGGCATCCTGGCGCGTGCGCGCGCTGCGCATCCGGACGCAGCCATCGAAGGGGTGATCGTGCAGCCCACCGTGCTGCGGCCCAAGGCACGCGAGCTGATCGCCGGTATTGCCGATGACCCGGTGTTCGGCCCGGCCATCGTGTTCGGGCGTGGCGGCACTGCGGTGGAAGTCATCAACGACCGCGAGCTCGCCCTGCCGCCGCTGGACCTGCGCCTGGCCCACGAGCTGATCGGGCGTACCCGCGTCTCGCGCATCCTCAAGGCCTACCGCGACGTGCCGGCCGCCGACGAGCGCGCGGTGGCGCTGGTGCTGGTCCAGCTGGCGCAGCTGGCCGCCGACATCCCGGAAATCACCGAACTGGACATCAACCCGCTGCTGGCCGACCGCGATGGGGTGATCGCGCTGGACGCCCGCGTGGCGGTGGCACCGGCGCGCAAGCTGCACAAGGGGCGCGGCCATCCGCGCTTTGCGATCTTCCCCTATCCGAAGGAATGGGAGCGCCAGATCGGCCTGGGCGATGGCACCCACGCGCTGGTGCGCCCGGTGCGCCCGGAGGACGATGCGCTGTTCCGCGCGTTCTTCGCCCGCGTCACCGACGAAGACCTGCGGCTGCGCTTCTTCCAGTCGGTCAAGCATTTCAGCCACGAATTCATCGCCCGCCTGACCCAGCTGGACTACGCCCGCTCGATCGCGCTGGTGGCCATCGACCCCAGGAGCGGCGACATGCTCGGCGCGGTGCGTCTGCATGCCGATGCCGATTACATCGGCGGCGAGTACGGCATCCTGATCCGTTCCGACCTCAAGGGCCACGGTATCGGCTGGCAGCTGATGCGCATCATGATCGAGTACGCGCGCTGGCTGGGCCTGAAACAGATCGAAGGCCAGGTGCTGCGCGAGAACCGCACCATGCTGGCGATGTGCCAGAGCCTGGGCTTCGGCGTGCGCCCGGATCCGGACGATGCGACCCTGATGGCGGTGACACTGCCTATAATGGACGCGCCACGCCCGGCCTGACGTTGCGTCACGCTGCGGTCCCCCATCCTCCACTGCACGCCGGACCTGCCGGGCCTTGCCCTGGCCTGTTGCTCCGGCTGTCGTCTCGGCCCGCCTGGGAGTGCCAATGTTTCGCGATTTCAGAATGTCGTTCCTGGTCACAGCGATCTGCCTGGGCCTGGCTGCCTGGTGGGGGCATACCACCGCAATGGGTCTATGGCAGGCGTTGTGGCTGTGCTTGGTGCTGAGCGTGCTGGAGGTGTCGCTATCGTTCGACAACGCGGTGGTCAACGCCGGTGTGCTCAAGCACATGAACGAATTCTGGCGGAAGCTGTTCCTGACCGTGGGCATCCTGATCGCCGTGTTCGGCATGCGCCTGGTGTTCCCGATCGTGATCGTGTCGGTGGCCACCGGCATGGGCCTGGTGCCGGTGATGCAGATGGCGCTCAAGGAGCCGGAGCGCTACAGCCAGGTGCTGACCGACCACTACCCGTCCATTGCCGCCTTCGGAGGCATGTTCCTGTTGCTGGTGTTCCTGAACTTCCTGTTCGACCAGGAGCGCAAGTTGCACTGGCTTGGCCCGATCGAGCGGCTGGTGGGCAAGCTCGGCAAGGCGGACGCAATGTCGGTGATCGTGGCGGTCACCGTGCTGCTGGGCACCAAGCTGTTCCTGCCCGATGCCATCTTCCAGAGCGTGCTGTTCGCCGGGCTGGGCGGGATACTGCTGTACCTGCTGGTCGGCAGCGTGGACGCCTTGTTCGAGGCCGAAGAGAGCGAAGACAGCAGCATGGGCCCGGCCAAGCGCTCGGGCATTGCCGCCTTCCTGTACCTGGAAGTGCTGGACGCCTCGTTCTCCTTCGATGGCGTGATTGGCGCCTTCGCCATCACCCGCGATGTGGTCATCATCATGCTGGGCCTGGCGATCGGCGCGATGTTCGTGCGCTCGATGACGGTGTATCTGGTGCACAAGGGCACCCTGGACGAGTTCGTGTTCCTGGAGCATGGCGCCCATTACGCCATCGGCGTGCTGGCGATCATCATGCTGGTGGGCACCGTCTACCATGTCCCGGAAGTGTTGACCGGCCTGATCGGCGTGGCCTTCATCGCCGCCTCGGTGTGGTCGTCGATCCGCTATCGCAAGCGCAACCAGCTCGGTCCGACCGAGATCTGAGCGGCGCTTCGCCGTCAGCCGACAGATGCGAGCCGGCTTGCGGCCGCTCGCGCGGCGGTTGGCAAAAAACGCGACGCGTACCACGTTTGGTGTGGATGCAAGGTGAGTGCGGGATGTGGTTCAGGGCCTTCCCGACTTGACCTGCGCAGTCGGATTCGTCCTCCAGCAGCCCGGTACGACCGCTCGTCCGAACAGCGCGTTGTGCCACAAGGCCTGCGCAGATTTCTCCATATTTGGTGTTGACCCCCTAGGGTGACCACACTATCTTGGGGTCCGGTGGTGACCGCCCCCCAAACGGCACCAAGCGACGAGGCGGATGCGCAAGCCGCATCGCCCGTGGCACCCGCTTCAGTGCCTGTACGCGTTCCGGCAATGCCGTGCCGCTTCAGGACCCGACGACGGCAGTGCGGCATCACCGACCGAACCATCATGCGACAGCACACCGCATGATGGCGGCCATGGGATCTCAAGAAGATTGGTGAGGATGCTGCCGTGGGCCATGGGCCGCGCGTCGTGTGTCCCGTTTCGCCAGCCTCCTCTGGGTTCTCCTGGCCGTCGCCTGCTCCCCAGCGGGTTCGTGTGCCTACGCATGGAGGACGCATGACCACCAACGACACCCTTTCCGCGATCGCCACCGGTACCGCCGCACCCACCAGCGTTCCCACCAGCGTTCCCGCGCCCGCCTGCGGCGCGCCGGAAGTGGCCGACCCGTCGGACATCGTGCCGCCTCCCCGCCAAGCCATTGCAATGCACGCACAGACCATCGAAGAACAAAACGTCTCCACCTGGATCACCAAGGAAGCGGGCAATCGCAGGATTCCGTTCGAGCCGCAGCGCCTGGAGCGCGCCATCGACCAGATCCATGCCGAGTTCCCGCAGCTGGACGTGGCCGACTACAAGCGCTCGGTGTTCGGGTTCGTCGAGCGCAAGGACAGCGTCAACGCCGATGACCTGGTCGACCACCTGATCCGCGAGGCCGAGGCCCGCGTCGATCTGACCACCCCGGAGTGGGAGCATTTTGCCGCGCGGCTGTACCTGCGCCGCCTCTACAAGCGCGCCAGCCGCAACCGCTTCTACGACGCCAGCCAGAAGTACGGCTCGTTCGTCGGCCTGCAGGAAAGCCTGGCCGACCGCAATGTCTATTCCAACGACATCCTGCGCCGCTATTCCAAGGACGAACTGATCGAAGCCGGCAAGATGATCGAGCCCGAGCGCGACACGCTGTTCGCCTATAACGGCCTGTACCTGCTGGCCACCCGTTACCTGGCCACCGACAGCTCGCGCGGCGTGTTCGAACTGCCGCAGGAGCGCTGGCTGACGATTGCGCTGTACCTGATGCAGGACGAGATCGGCACCGGCAAGGGCAGCCGCGAGCGCCGCATGCAGCTGGTGGGCGAGGCCTACTGGGCGCTGTCCAACCTGTACATGACCGTGGCCACGCCCACGCTGGCCAATGCCGGCAAGGTGGGCGGCCAGCTGTCGAGCTGCTTCATCGACACCGTCGACGACAGCCTGCAGGGCATCTACGACTCCAACACCGACGTGGCGCGCGTGTCCAAGCACGGCGGCGGCGTGGGCGCCTACCTGGGCTATGTGCGTTCGTCGGGTTCGGCGATCCGTGGCGTGTCCAATTCCTCCGGCGGCGTGGTGCCGTGGATCAAGCAGCTCAACAACACCGCCGTGTCGGTGGACCAGCTGGGCCAGCGCAAAGGCGCCATCGCCGTCTACCTGGACATCTTCCACCGCGACATCGAATCGTTCCTGGACCTGCGCCTGAACAACGGCGACCAGCGCCTGCGCGCGCACGACGTGTTCACCTCGGTGTGCATCCCGGACCTGTTCATGGAAGCGGTCGAGCGTCGCGGCGACTGGTACCTGTTCGATCCGCACGAAGTCAAGCGGATCAAGGGCTGGTACCTGCAGGACTTTTACGACGAGAAGAAGGGCGACGCCAACAGCAGCTTCCGCCGCAAGTACGAAGAAGTCGTCGCCGACGAGCGCATCACGCGCAAGACCGTCAAGGCGATCGAGATCTTCAAGCGCATCATGGTCAGCCAGCTGGAAACCGGCAACCCGTTCATGTTCTATCGCGATGAAGTCAATCGCAAGAACCCGAACAAGCACGAGGGCATGGTCTATTCGTCCAACCTGTGCACCGAGATCCTGCAGAACATGAGCCCGACGCGGATGATGCAGGAGATCATCAGCGGCAATCAGATCGTCACCACCAAGAAGGCCGGCGATTTCGTGGTGTGCAACCTGTCTTCGATCAACCTGGGCCGCGCGATCACCGTGCAGGCCGACCAGGCCGATCTGCTGGGTGCCGACGTGCTGGAGCGGTTGATCCCGATCCAGGTGCGCATGCTCGACAACGTGATCGACCTCAATCAGTTGCCCGTGCCGCAGGCCACCATCACCAACCAGAAGTACCGCGCCATTGGCCTGGGCACCTTCGGTTGGCACCACCTGCTGGCGCAGAAGTCCATCCACTGGAATGCCACCGAAGCCGAGGACTACAGCGACGAGCTGTACGAGCGCATCAACTACCTGACCGTTCAGGCGAGCATGGAGCTGGCCAAGGAAAAGGGCACCTACAGCGTGTTCCGTGGCAGCGACTGGCACACCGGCGAGTACTTCCGTGCGCGCGACTACAACAGCCCGCAATGGCTGGAGCTGTCGGCGCAGGTGGCGGTCAATGGCGTGCGCAATGCCTGGATGCTGGCCGTGGCGCCGAACATGAGCACCGCGCAGATTGCCGGTTCCACCGCCTCGATCGACCCGATCTACAGCGCGTTCTACTACGAAGAAAAGAAGGACTTCCGTCGCCCGGTCGCCGCGCCTGGTCTGTCGCTGGACACCTGGCCGTACTACGAAAAGGGTGCCTACAAGGTGGACCAGTTCGCCAGCGTGCGCCAGAACGCGCGCCGCCAGCGCCACGTGGACCAGTCGATCAGCTTCAACTTCTACGTGCCCAGCACCATCCGTGCGAGCACGCTGCTGGACCTGCACATGACCGCCTGGCGCGAAGGCCTGAAGACCACGTATTACGTGCGTTCCAACGATATCGATATCAGTGAGTGCGAGTGGTGCAGTAGCTAAAGCGCATTCGCGCTTTCGCTTCCACGGTTCGCTGCGCGAACCGTGGACCCTGCTTCATCAGCTTCCACACCCCCGCGCCGTCGGCGCGCCCCCTGACTCAGGGGGCTTTGCTCCAGCACGTTTAGCGCCGTGATTGGCGCAGTGAAATTCGAGAAAGAACCATGGCCCTGTCCGCAACACCGCTCGACCGCATCAAGATCCTTGAGCCGCGCAACCCCAACCGTTCGACCGGCATCATCAATGGTCAGACCTCGGGCATCCTCAACTGGAACGACATTCCGTACCCGTCGTTCTATCGGGCCTACAAGGAGTTGTCGACCAACTTCTGGATCCCCGACGAGGTGGACATGAAGGGCGACGCGCGCCAGTACCACGAGCTGTCTGCGCGTGAAAAGAACGCCTACGATTCGATCATCGGTTTGCTGGCCACGCTGGACTCGCCGCAGACGCGTTTCATCTACAACGTGGCCGAATACATCACCGACCCGGCCGCGCATGCCAATGCCGCGATTATCGGCCAGCAGGAAGTGATCCATAACGAGAGCTACAGCTACGTGCTGGCTTCGATCACCGGCCTGGCCGACCAGAACCGCGTGTTCGAAATCGCGCGCACCCACCCGACCATCATCAAGCGCAATGCGCCGATCATGGGCGCCTACGAAGACTTCATGCGCGACAAGACGGCCGAAACGCTGATCCGTTCGCTGATCCAGTCCTCGATCCTGGAAGGCATCAACTTCTATTCCGGCTTTGCGTATTTCTACAATCTGGTGCGCCAGAACCGCATGACCGGCACCGGCAAGATCATCAGCTTCATCAACCGCGACGAGCTGGCGCATTCGAAGTTCATCAGCGAGCTGATTCGCGCCATCATCGGCGAGAACCAGGCGCTGCAGGGCGACCAGCTCACCGACTACGTGCACAAGGCCTTCGAACACGCGATCGACCTGGAGACCCAGTGGACCGCCGAAGTGCTGGACGGCATCGACGGCATCGACGTGGACGAGATGATCCGCTACGTGAAGTACCGCGCCAACAAGATGGCCGGCATGCTCGGCATCGAGAAGCTGTACGAAGGCGCCAACGACAACGTGATGCCGTGGATCAAGGCCTACGCCGACAACTTCACCGAGACCAAGACCGACTTCTTCGAGATGCGCAATGCGTCGTACAAGAAGACCAACTCGGATAACGGCTTCGACGACTTGTAAGAATCTCACCACTCATATCTCCCAACTATCTGCGAACTCATATGAGATTTGAGGTGTACTGCGATGAGGCGAATCCGGACGTCCTGACGTCTGCTAATCCGCGTGCGCGTTACCTCATGATCGGAAGCCTTTGGCTTCCACAGGAAGTTCGGAATGAGCTTAAGTCGCGCATTGGCGACCTTCGAAAACGACATAGGGCTTGGGGCGAGATCAAGTGGAGCAAGGTTGCGCCTAATCGTCGCGACTTCTACGTAGAACTGGTCGACCTTTTCTTCGCATATGGCGAGAACCTTCGTTTTCGATGTATTGCGGTTGATCGGACCCAAATTGATCTTTCGCTGCATGACGATGATGCGGAGTTGGGGTTCTACAAGTTCTACTACCAGCTCCTTCACCACTGGATTCTCGATTTTAATGAATATCGAATCTTCTGTGACGCGAAAAGCAATCGTGATTCCAAGCGCTTGCCTGTCCTCGCCCAGTGTCTGTCGCGAGCAAATTTGAGCTCGAGAATTGAAAGTGTTCAGTCCTTACCGTCTAACGAAGTAGTACTGATTCAGATGTGTGATTTGTTGCTGGGAGCGGCTAGTAGCAAGATCAATTCTACCTTGATGCCTAACACTGCGAAGTTCACCGTTGTTAGCCGCATTGAAAGCGCATTAGGTCGCGAACTTGGTCCAACGAGCAAGGGCGAGGAGAAATTCAACCTGTTCAAGATTCGACTCAACGGAGGCTGGTGATGCCATTGCCTCCGTTGGTCAAATACGAAACTTCTGCCCAGTACCGACAGCACTACGAACGTATCTATTGTCGTGGCAAGATCCAGACACCAGACGAGATCCGGGTCTACTTCGATGCAAAAAAGTTTGACCACGCGTTCTACGAGAGCGCGGGGTGGGATGGTCGGAAGGACACCTTCTCAGAAGTAAGAGCGCAGCGAATCGACTGGATTCAGGCGACCCTTACGCATCCGGACGCCACTCTATTTCAAGGCTGGGATAAAACTGCCGGACAGGTTGACGCCACCCGCCGGGTGGCGGTGGTCTATGAAGATTTTGTGGTCGTGATTGCACTATCGCTCAAACAAGATTTGGCACTGAAGGCTAACTTCATCACTTGCTACCAAGCAGATAGCAGCATAGGAAAGATTCGAAGTTCGCCGACGTGGTCTCGCGAAGAGTGCATCCGCTCGCTGACCAAAGCCAAATAGCAGACAAAAAAAGGCCGCTGATTCGCTACGCGGGTTCAGCGGCCGAGACCTCGATAGGTTCAAAGCCGATAGGCAGTGAACTCGAGGCGGAGCTTAGCTCAGCCAACGTTAGAGTCAAGTGCGCCTGGCACTGTGCCGCGGTGTCAAGAAGCTCCAAACGGCGAAGAAAGCCGCAACCCATTGTTTTTGTTATTTAATTTTCCTGAATCTGTTAATCATTGAGCAAATGCACATCCTCCTCGCCCACACATCGCTCAGCGGCAACACCCGCGATGTCGCGCGTGCGATCCGTGCGCGCTGCGAGGAACTTGGCCACGCGGTCACCTGGATCGATGCCGACATCCAGACGCTGGCGCAGGCGTGCCCGGATGGTGCCGAGCACGATCTCTACATCCTCGGCAGCTGGAGCATCAACGCCGGGCGCACGCCGGCGGAGATGAAGCGCTTCATCGAACAGCTCGTTGCCGCGGTCGGCAAGCCGGAACGCCTGGCAGTATTCGGCACTGGCGAGACGCAGTGGGGCGAGGAGAACTATTGCGGTGCAGCCCGGCGCATGGCTGCGTTCTTCGGTACGCGCTACCCGCGGCTGGAAATCGAACAGATGCCCCACGGCGAACGCGACGCCACCAAGATCCAGCGCTGGACCGATCACATCCTTGCCCTCACCGATACACCGTTCGAGAACCTCCCCCATGCAGACGCTCCACGCCTCTACCCCTGACGACTACACCGCCGCCTTGGCCGCGCATCCGCGCTTGCTGGTCGACTACTACAAGGACAACTGCCCCGGCTGCCGCATGCTCGACATGTCGCTGGACAAGTTCGCCAACAGCGACGCCGCCAATGGTGTGGCCTTATTGAAGGTCAAGCTGGAAGTGGTTGGCGAGGAATTCTTCCGCGACCTGGGCCTGCGCCAGACCCCGACCCTGGCGCTGTACCGCGATGGCGCGGAAGTGGCGCGCCTGCCCGGTTTCCAATCCCCGGCGCAGGTGGAAACCGCAGTCAAGACCAGCCTCTGAATCACCGGTCGGCCTGCAAATGCCGACGCGCACAAGATTGCCGTAGGAGCGGACCCGGCCGCGACGGCGTTACCGATAAACCCCATCGCACCAGGTCGTGCCATGGATCATCGCCACGCCCGCCGGCTGACGTAGAACGTTCGACTCCACTGCGCTCTCGCGCACGCCGCTGCGTCCAATACGCGGCTTCCCGGCGGCGCTACTGCTGCAATTGCGTCCGCACGCATCGATCACCCCACCCCCAATGGACACCCTCATGTCGGACAGCTCCCAGACCCACCCACCGACCGAAGCCCGCATGGCCGAGATCGTGTTCCCCAATCACACCAACCACATGGGCACCTTGTTCGGTGGCCAGGCACTGGCGTGGATGGACAAGGCCGCGTTCCTGGCCGCTTCGCGCTATGCGCGGCGCGCCGTGGTGACCGCGCGTTCGGACCAGGTGGATTTCAAGCTGCCGATCCGGCAGGGGCAGATGGTGGAAACCATCGCGCGCGTGGTGTCGGTGGGCCGCAGCTCGATCAAGGTGGAAGTGGAACTGATCGCCGAAGACCTGCTCAGCGGCGCGCGCGAGCTGTGCACGCGCGGCCACTTTGTGATGATCGCACTGGATGCCGATGGCAAGCCTACGGCCGTGGCACCGCTGCCGCACTCCAGCGACTGACCTGGCTCATTCCTGCACCTCGCGGTCCTCGCGCTTGGTTTCCTCCATCGCTTCGGGTTCCAGTTCTTCGGCGCTGCGATTGAGTTTGACGAACACGCCCCAGGCGATCAGCAGCAGTGCCGCACATAACCCGACTGCGGCGGCATACGGCAGCTTGGCCGGGTCGGAGTGCATCAGCTCGAAGATCGATACCAGCGTTTCGATCGCCAGCGCGATCACGATCACCACGAAAAACCGCGACAGGTAGCGGCGCACGCGCGTGGGCCCGCTGACCTTGACGTCGCGCAGGATCTCTTCTTCGAAGATGGTCTGCCCCAGCTCCAGCGTCACCAAGGCCACGGTGAGCAGGCCAATGGCTTCCAGCACCACGTTGAAGCGGTCGCGTACCACCATGTCGCCACCGGGCGTGAAGCCGTGCCACAACTCCAGCCCGGCCATCGCCACCAGGCCTGCCGCGCATAGCACGAAGAACGCCAGGATCACGAAATGACCGGCACGGAACAGGTGGCTGAGCAGCTTCATGGCAGGCGCGGCAGGGAAGGGATGCAGAGCATCGTGTGCGTGACGTCGCGGCCGCGCGAAGGTTGTGCCAACCCGGCGTGCCCTCATCCGGCGCTTTGCGCCACCTTCTCCCGCATGCGGGAGAAGGATCTGCAACGGTTAGGCGATCTGGTGGAATGCTGCGCTAGCCACTAATGCCTTCCCCCGCGTGCGGGGGAAGCTGCCCGAAGGGCGGATGGGGGGGCGATGCATGCGCACGGTCGCCCGCCATACCGATCAGCTATGCCGCAACACCTGATACGCCTGCAGGTGCACGTTGGCGGCCATCAGCAGCGGTGCATTGCGCCCGGTCTCGCGCACGCGCGCCAGCATGTCGCCGACGATCTGCGCCGCTTCCACATCCTGGCCGGCTTCCAGATCGCGCAGCATCGATGCCTTCACTGGCGAATCCACCTGCAACAGCGTCTGCAGCGCCTTGGCACGCGCGCCTTCCGGAATCGGCTGGCCGGCCGCATCGGCGGCCCACAGGCATTCGTTGTACAGGCCATTGATGAGGGCGCGGCCATCGTCGGTGGCCACGATCGCCCCGACCGGTGCGCGCATCAGGCAGGTGGCCGCGGCCAGCGCAGTGAGAAAGCTGTACTTGTTCCACTGCTCCTGCGCGATCTGCTTGCTGGCCACGTAGTCGATGCCGGCCTGCGCGCAGGCCGCAGCGAAGGCCTGCACCCGCGAAGAATCTCCACTGCCATCGCGCTCGCCGAACGTCAGCGATGCCGGCTTGCCCAGGTGCACGATCTCGCCGTGCTCGCCCTTGGTCGCGCTGATGAAGCACAGCCCGCCCAGCACCCGCGCTGCGCCGAAGCGTTCGTCCAGTGCCGCGTAATGGCGCAGGCCGTTGAGGATGGGCAACACGGTGGTGTGCTCGCCGACCGCCGGCGCAATCGCCTCGCGCGCGCTGTCCAGGTCATAGGCCTTGCAGCTGAGGATCACCAGATCGAATGGCTGCTGCGCTACCAGGGCAGGCAAGTCCCGCGCGGTGACGTGCGCCACCGGCACCTGCGCATCGCCCAGCGGGCTGCGGATGCGCAGGCCATCGGCCTGCAACTGCGCCGCGCGTGCATCGCGCACCAGGAAGGTGACGTCCACACCGGCCTGCGCCAGCCGCCCGCCGAAATAGCCGCCGGTACCGCCGGCGCCGAGGATGAGGATGCGCATAGGATCTCCGTTCAGTGTGATAGTTGGTGGGTGCCGGGCGCTGTGCTACGGTTGCAACCGGATCGGGGATTCTCGGTCGGCATCAGGCTCTGGCGGACTCGCCGGGGCCTTTTGTTTAGGGGAAACACTTCAGCCCATAACCCAGGTAACGGCCTGTCGCATCCTTGTCGAGTTTCTGCTCGATGACCTGCCAGGCGCGATTTGGCTGCTCCGGCCGCAGCTGACGCATCCCGATGGGGCGAGCGATCAGGTCTGCAAGTTGAAGCCCGATCGCGTTGCTTTTCTTGTCGCAGATCACCGGATCGAATGGCAGTTCGACACCAGAAAAGTTGTCGCCGCCACAGATTCGGCGAAATGCCAATTCCAGATCCTGATCCTCATTATGTCCGCGCGCCTCGCACAGGACGTGCGTGGTCAGTGGCGCGCCGCATTGCGTGACCTGGCCCTGCTTGTTGAGTTTGTAGTACATCCGCTCAAGGCAGAAACGCATCGAGACTTCATAGGGGTTTTCACCACGTTGGCGATCCTGAAGACGGCGCTTGTCGATCACAGTGGCGAAGATCGTCATCGGTGCGGACGCCAACGCGTCTGTCAGCGCATCGATGAACGCCTGCTTCCTATCGCGATCACGCAATACCGAAAACGGAGCAGAATCCCGACGTATCTCACGTTCATGCAACACCACCGCATCGTGGCCGAATGTCGCGAACTTGATCTGTTGAATCGCAGGTATCACTGCAGCCATGTAATCGCGCTTGCTGGTCAGGCAGCACGACAGCACGAACAATGGAAAGGCCGGATCGATGTTGGCCATCCCATGGTCGCCGCTTTCATCCACGAACACGATGTAGTCGCTGAACTGCACGCTCAGCTCCGCAACCCCACACCACGCCGCAGCAGCCACAGCGCCAATGTGCTGAGTGCCGCGACAAAGCCCAGCATCAGCGTGTAGGCCACCCAGATCGGGACGTCGGAGCTGCCGAGCAGGCCGTAGCGGAAGGCGTTGACCATGTAGAAGATCGGGTTGGCATGCGTGGCCGCCTCGGCCCAGCCGGGCAGCAGCTTCACCGAATAGAACACGCCGCCCAGGTAGGTCAGCGGGGTCAGGATGAAGGTGGGCACAATCGCCACGTCGTCGAACTTCTTGGCGTACACCGCGTTGACGAAGCCGGCCAGCGAGAAGATGGTCGCGCCCAGCAGCACCGTGGTCAGCGTCACGATCGGGTGTGGAATGCGTACCGGGGTGAAGAACATGGCGATGACCAGCACGATGGCGCCCACCATCACGCCGCGCAGCACCGCACCGGCCACATAGCCCCACAGGATCACCCAGTTGGGCATCGGGCTGACCAGCAGCTCTTCCACGTGGCGGCCGAACTTGGCGCCGAAGAAGCTCGAGGAGATATTGCCGTAGCTGTTCTGGATCACGCTCATCATCACCAGGCCCGGCACGATGAACTGCATGTAGCTGTAGCCGCCCATCTGGCCCACGCGCGAGCCGATCAGCCCGCCGAAGATCAAAAAGTACAGCGTCATGGTGATGGCCGGCGGCACCAGGGTCTGGCCCCAGATGCGCAGGATGCGCTGCACTTCGCGGCGCACGATGGTGCCCAGCGCGATCCAGTTGCGCTGGCGGGGTGTTGCGGGCGTGGCGGGCATCGACGGCTCCGAAGGACTCATGGGTGACCTGCCGGGCGCGCGGGCGCCGCTGCAGCAGGGGCCGGGGCGGCAGGACTCTCGCCGGGCCCGGTCAGGCGAACGAACAATTCTTCCAGCCGGTTGCTCTTGGTGCGCATCGAGCGCACCCGGATGCCGGCATCGCCCAGTGCGGCGAACACGCGGTTGAGGTCCATCGCGCGCGGCATGTCCAGATCCAGCGTGTGGCCGTCGATGGCGGTGAGCGTGGTGCCTTCGATGGCCGGCAACTGGGCAGGCAGTTCACCGTCGATATCGAACAGGAAACCTTCCACGTCGAGCCTGGCCAGTAGCTGGCGCATCGGGCCCTGGGTGACGATCTGGCCGTGGTTGATGATGGCCAGGTTGCGGCACAGGTGCTCGGCCTCTTCCAGGTAATGGGTGGTCAGGATAATCGTGGTGCCGGAGGCATTGATGTCCTTGAGCACGCGCCACATGTCGCGGCGGATCTCGATGTCCACCCCGGCGGTGGGTTCGTCCAGGATCAGCAGGCGCGGCTGGGTCATCATGGCGCGGGCGATCATCAGCCGCCGCTTCATGCCGCCGGACAGCGTGCGGCTCATCACCTGGGCCTTTTCCCACAGATGCGCGCGGCGCAGTTCCACTTCGGCCAGCGCCTCGGCTTCGCTGCGTGGCATGCCATAGAAACCGGCGTAATTGACCAGGATATCGAAGGGTTTTTCGAACAGGTTGAAGTTGATTTCCTGCGGCACCAGGCCGATCAGGCGCATCGCCTCGCTGCGATGGGCGACCAGGTCGGTGCCGAAGACCTCCACCTGCCCGCCGGATAGATTCACCAACGAGCTGATGATGCCGATCAAGGTGGATTTGCCCGCACCGTTGGGGCCGAGCAGGGCGAAGAAGTCGCCGGGCTCCACGTCCAGCGACACCCCCTTGAGCGCCTGGGTGCCGTTGTCGTAGGTCTTGCGCAGGTCGCACACGCGCAGCGCGGGCGTACCGGGAGAGGGAAGCGTCAAGCAGGATCCTTCGCGCCGGGGTCACGGCGCAGCGAGTTGCAGCCGCTATTATAGAAGCCCGTGGGGGCTTGCCCCGATCACAGACTGTGCCAAATACGTTCGTGCCCGTTCAATTCCCCCTCAAGCTTGTCGACCGGCGCATGCTCGCGCCCACCGTGGCCCACTGCCAGTTCGTGCGCGATGACGGCCAGCCGCTGGATTTCCAGCCCGGGCAGTTCATCCAGATCCATTTCGCCGCTGCCGATGGCACCCCGACCAAGCGCAGCTATTCGCTGGCTACCATCCACGACCATGCGCTGGGACCGGGCGAGGCGGTGGACATTGCGGTGAGCTTCGTGCCCGGCGGCTCGGCTACGGCGCTGTTCGAAGGCCTGGAGATCGGCGACCCGCTGCAGGCCAGCGGGCCGTATGGCCGCTTCTGCCTGCAGGCGGGCGACCACAACCAGCGCTACGTGCTGATCGCCACCGGTACCGGCGTCACCCCGTACCGTTCGATGCTGCCGTTGCTGGCCGAGGCGATCGCCAGCCGCAGCGTGCAGGTGGTGTTGCTGCAAGGTGCACGGACGCCGGCCGAGCTGCTGTATGGCGATGACTTCCGCGCCTTCGCCCAGGCGCACCCGCAGTTCCGCTACCTGCCGTGCCTTTCGCGCGAGCTGCCCGCCCCGGCGCATGCCGACGTGCGTCATGGCTATGTGCAGCAGCACCTGGCCGAGATCGCCCCCGATGCATCGACCGACATCGCCTACCTGTGTGGCAACCCGGACATGGTGGACGCCTGCGCCGAGGCGCTGAAGGCCGCCGGCCTGCCGAATGCGCAGATCCGCCGCGAAAAATACGTCAGTTCGGCGCCGTCGAAGACCTGAGCAGGCGCACCAGGCGCCGTGCGATGCGCCGGGCGCCTGGTGTTGATGCACCGCCTGCCTGTTGGCAGGCGGCCACGCCGTCGTCGCGCTACACCAGTGCCGCCGCGTGCTGCACTTCCACCGTGATGTGCACCAGCTCTTCGTGGATCTGCAACGCCCTGCGCACCGCGTCCGCGTCGATCTGCGCCGTGCTGACCACGCTCACCACGCAGGCATAGCGGTCACTGCCGACGCGCCAGACATGCAGGTCGGCAAGGGCGATGGGCTGCGGGAACGCGGCGATGACCTGCTTCACTTCCGCCACCACCGGCGCGTCCATTTCCGCATCCAGCAGCACCCTGCCGGTACTGCGCAGCAGCCCCCAGGCCCACACGGTGACCAGCACCGCCCCGACGATGCCCATGAGCGGGTCCAGCCAGGTCAGCCCCCAATGCATGCCGGCGACCAGGGCGACGATGGCCAGCACCGAGGTGGCGGCATCGGCCACGACGTGCAGATGGGCCGCGCGCAGGTTCAGGTCGGCATGCCCGTCGTGCTGGTGGGCATGCGCATGTCCGTCGTGCGTCTGCCCATGGTCATGCCCATGATGGTGACCGTGCGCATGGTCGTGGGAGTTGCGCAACCACCACGCGCACAGCAGATTGACCAGCAAACCGATCACGGCGATGACGGTGGCCTCCTGGTACTGCACCGGTTGCGGCGCGAATAGCCGCTCCACCGACTGGAAGGTCATCAGCCCGGCCACGCCCAACAGCAGCAGCGCGCTGGTGTAGCCACCCAGCACTTCCACCTTCCAGGTGCCGAAGGTGAAGCGCGCATCGGTGGCATGCCGGCGCGCGAAGCGGTAGGCGAACAAGGCCAGGCCCAGCGCCAGCGCGTGCGAGCTCATATGCCAGCCATCGGCGAGCAGGGCCATGGAATTGAGGGTCCAGCCGCCGACGATTTCCACCACCATCATCGCCACGGTCAGGATGACGGCCTTGCGGGTACTGCGTTCGGCCAGGGGGTTGGCGCTGGCAAAGCGGTGCGACTGCGCGCAGTGGGGTGCGGCCTGGGTGATCGACATGGGCAAGCGCTCGGACTAGGATACCCCCACAGGGTATCTCAGATACCCCCATGGGGTATATAGCGATGGCGCATCTGAATCACGACAAATCCCGGTTGCTGGCGCGCGTGCGCAGGATCCGGGGGCAGGTGGAGGGTCTGGAAAAGGCCTTGGTGCAGGACGTGGACTGCACGGCACTGCTGACCCAGGTCGCCGCGTTTCGTGGCGCAGCGCAGGGCTTGATGGTGGAGCTGCTCAGCGAACATCTGAAGCACCACGTCGCCACGCCGCCGGCGCTGGCCGACCGCGAGCTGGCCGTGGACGATATCGCGGCCATCCTCAAGACCTACCTGAAGTAAGCCGCAGCACAGGGTGGCAGCGGTGCGCGCGTCATCGCATGCTTGCGCGCTGTTGCACGCGCGATCGACACGCCAGCGCGCGTCGGCAGGCGCCCTGGTGGCCTGCGGGCCATGTAGTTTTGTGGCTGGGGACGCTGTGCAATGCATGGGCCACGTCCGGCTTCAGACGCTTGCTGCGCACATGGGTCAGGGGTGTGGCCTGGTGTTGCCGGATGCCGGCGTTCGCTCTTCGGCGGCAGCGGCAACCCTGAAATCGATGTAAAGGATGCTTGACATGGCCTGCATCGGCGCGCACGCTGTGTGTCAAGGAAGCTTGACACAGGGGTGCAGGGTGAAAAACGGCTGGAACAGATCGCTTGTCCCCGCGCAGGAGTGCCGCAGTGCAATTCCGGGCGCGGCCGTGCAGCCGCCCGCATCACCGCCAAGGGCGCGCTTTGCGTCGGCTGGTGCACGGTGAGCGCAAAAACGGTGGCGGTGCGTGTGCTGCAGGTCGCCAGTGTCGTGCTGATCCTGCTGGGAGGGGCGCAGCGTTGGTTGCGGTGGCAGATGAGCGACTATACCCAGGGTTTGCTGATTGGCTGCGGCATCGGCGGTTTGCTGGTGGCCTTGATGCTCCATGTGGGGCGCGACAGCCTGCGCGACAGCGCGCCGCCTGCGCTGGTGCGTCGCTACCGCAAGGAGTTTGCGCCGCCGATGCTGGGCTATGTCGCGGTGATGCTGTGCTGGAGGCAGTTGCTGGCCGGCGTGCAGACCAATGCGATGCGGGTGCTGATTGCGCTGCTGCCTGCGTTGCTGTTGATGCTGGTGATCCGCGCGGTGGCGCGCTTCGTGCGCGATTCGGATGAAATGCAACGCCGCATCGAGCTGGAGTCGATTGCCATTGCGGCTGGCCTGGTCAGCATGGTCTATATGACTGCCGGCTTCCTGCAATCGGCGCAGTTGATCGCAGTGCCGGCAGCGGCGGCGATGATCTGGGTGTTTCCGGCGCTGTGCATGACCTATGGATTTACCAAGGCCATCAACGCACGCCGCTATCAATGAACAGCCGTGTGCGTGCATTACGCGAGGCCAAGGGCTGGTCCCAAGGCGAACTGGCCGAACAGCTGGGTGTCTCGCGGCAGACCATCAATGCGCTGGAAACCGGCAAGTACGATCCCAGCCTGCCACTGGCGTTTCGCATCGCACGCCTGTTTGGCGAGCCGATCGAGCAGGTGTTTCTGTATGAAGAAGGGTAGTCGCTGCGGCAGTCACACGCGGCCGGCAGCATCGTCAGCGAACAGGCACTAGGAGAGGTGGAATGGGAAGACAACTGACGCTGGCCGCGGCATTGCTGGCGGCGTTGCTGGCGGCCGGATGCCAGCGCGCGCAAGCGCCCACGACCGGCAAGACCGATGCATCCGCACCCGGCAGTGGGCAACCGCGCAGCGCCGCCACGCCGGCTGCCACGATTGCCGGCAATCACTATGGCCGCCTGCAGTTCGTACCCTGCACGCTCAGCTCCGGCAGCGCCGCAGGAAACATCGAGGCGCAATGCGCACAACTGCAGGTGGCGGAAAATCCGGCTGCCCCGCAGGGGCGGCAGATCGCGTTGAAGATCGCCTGGCTGGAAAGCGACGCCGGCGGTGGCACGACGCAGGACCCGGTGTTCTTCATCGCCGGCGGGCCAGGGCAATCGGCAACCGAGGTCTCGGCCATTGCTGCGGCCGCGCTGCGTGAAGTGCGCAAGAAGCGCGACATCATCCTGGTCGATCAACGCGGTACCGGCGGCTCGCATCCGCTGCGCTGCGAACATGCCGACGGCACGCCGCTGCAGGCGGAGATCTCCTCCAATCCGGAGGCGATGCTGACCTACGTGCGCCAGTGCGCGCTGTCGCTGAGCGCCTCTACCGATCCACGCTACTACACCACCGCCGAGGCGATCGGCGATCTGGATGCAGTCAGGGCGGCCCTGGGCGTGCCGCAGATCGATCTGGTCGGCGTCTCCTATGGCACGCGCGTTGCGCAGCACTATGCCCGGCGCTATCCCTCGCACACGCGGGCGATCGTGCTCGATGGGGTTGCCCCCAGCGACCTGGTCATCAGTGGCGAGTTCGCACGGACCTTCGAAGATGCGCTCACGCTGCAGGCCGAGCAGTGCCGCGCCAATCCGGCATGCCATGCGCGCTTTCCCACCGATGTGCGCGTGCAGCTGCGCACCCTCATGGAGCGGCTACGCAAGGAGTCGCCGGAAGTGGACTACCGCGATCTGCGGACTAATGCGGTCAAGCGCGATCGGGTGACCGCCGATGCGGTGATCGGCCTGGCCTTCATGTTCTCCTATGCGCCACAAAGCGCGGCATTGCTGCCGCTGGTGCTGGATGAAGCGGCCGCCGGGCGTTACGCGCCGTTGATGGCGCTGTCGCACATGGACATGCAGATCAACCAACCGATGCAATGGTCGGTGGTGTGCGCCGAGGACGCGGATCGCTATCGTCCGAGCCCGGCGCACCAGCCGCTGTTGCTGGGCGAGGAAGTGCCGCGCAGCGTGTTTGCCGCCTGCCCGGTGTGGCCCACCGGCAAGCGCGCCGCCGACTTCACTGCGCCGCTGCGCTCGCAGGTACCGGCGCTGTTGCTGTCCGGTCAACTGGACCCGGTGACGCCGCCCCGCTATGCCGAGGTGGTGCTCAAGGGCTTGCCGAACGGTCGGCATCTGGTGGCGCCCGGCCAGGGCCACAGCGTCATGGCACTGGGCTGCATGCCCAAGCTGATGGCCCAGTTTCTGGAAAGCACCAACGCGCGCGCGCTGGACACGCGCTGCGTGGCCGATCTTTCCGCCGTCCCCGCCTTCACCTCGTTCAATGGATGGGAACCATGAGCCGCATCGAGCACGCCACGGAGGCGCACGCATGATCGTCGTCGATAACCTGCACAAATCGTTCAAGACCAAGACCGGCGTGGTGAAGGCGGTCGACGGGGTCAGTTTCAGCGCCGCCGATGGCCAGATCACCGGCCTGCTCGGGCCCAACGGTGCCGGCAAGACCACCACCTTGCGCATGCTGTACACGCTGATGTCACCCGACCAGGGGCGTGTCACCGTCGATGGCGCGGATGCCGCGCGCGACCCGGTGACGGTGCGCCGTGCGCTGGGCGTGCTGCCGGATGCGCGCGGTGTGTACAAGCGGCTGACTGCACGCGAGAACATCGCCTACTTCGGCGAGCTGCACGGCATGACGCGTGCGCAGATCGTCCAGCGCACGCAGCTGCTGGCCGGCGCGCTGGACATGGACGACATCCTCGACCGCCAGACCGAAGGCTTCAGCCAGGGCCAGCGCACCAAGACCGCGATTGCGCGGGCGCTGGTGCACGACCCGCGCAACGTGATTCTGGACGAACCCACCAACGGCCTGGACGTGATGACCACGCGCGCCATGCGTGGATTCCTGCAGCAGCTGCGTGCCGAAGGGCGCTGTGTGATCTTTTCCAGCCACATCATGCAGGAGGTGGCGGCGCTGTGCGATCGCATCGTCATCGTCGCCAAGGGCACGGTGGTGGCCTCCGGCAGCGCCGACGAACTGCGCGCGTCCACTGGTGAAGACAATCTCGAAGACGCCTTCGTCAAGGCGATCGGATCGGAAGAGGGGTTGCACGCATGAGCAAGACATCCCCTTTGGCCACATGGTGGACGGTGTTGCGCAAGGAATTACGCGATATCGCGCGCGACCGCCGCACGCTGGCACTGGCCTTGCTGCTGTCACCGTTGCTGTATCCGATCCTGATCCTCGGCATGGGCGCCTTGAGCGAAAGCCGCGTGCGCACCCAGATCGACAAGCCGCTGGACATTCCCACGCTCGGTCGCGAACACGCTCCGAATCTGGTGCGCTTCCTGGCCGCGCAGGGGCTCAACGCCGTTGCGCCGCCGGCCGATATGACCGCGGCCATTCGCAACCAGGATGTGGATGTGGCGCTGCGCATCAGCGACAGCTACGCGCAGGACTGGCGCGAAGGGCGTCCGGCGCTGGTGGAGGTCATCAAGGACAGCACCCGCCGCGAAGCCGACGTACCGAGCCTGCGCCTGCAGGCGGCATTGAGTGCCTACAGCCAACAGGTGGGGGCCCTGCGCCTGCTGGCGCGCGGCATCGATGCGCAGGTGGGCAGGCCGCTGGAAGTGGCTGCGCAGGACCTGGCCACCGCCGATGCCAAGCGCGGCCAGGTCATGGCGATGCTGTTGCCGGTGCTGCTGGTGATCACCTCGTTCCTGGGCGGCGCCTCGTTGATCCTGGACGCCACCGCCGGCGAGCGCGAACGCCAGTCGCTGGAACCCCTGTTGGCTACGCCTGCCCCACGCGGTGCGATCGTCAGCGGCAAGATCGCCGCCGCCTGCGTGATCGGCATGGTGTCGTTGCTGCTCACCTTGCTGGCGTTCAAGCTCAGCGCGCAGTTGTCCACCTCCAACATGGGGCGCCAGCTCAATGTCGGCTTCGTGCCGATGCTGCAGATGCTGTTCATCCTGGTGCCGATGCTGTTCGTGGGGACCTCGTTGCTGACCTATCTGGCCGCTGCGGCCAAGAGCATGAAAGAGGCCCAGGCGCACATGACCTGGTTGCTGTTGCTGCCGATGTTGCCGGGCTATGCATTGATGGCGTATCCGCTGAAGACCCAGCTGTGGCACTTCGCGGTCCCGTTCCTGGCGCAGAACCAGATGCTGCTCAAGGTGATCCGCCACGAGACCATCACTGCGCAGACCTGGGCGGTGTATCTGCTGGCCGGCTTCGGCGTGGCGGCCGTGCTGTGGTATGCAGCGGTGCGTCGTTACCACCAGGAACGTTTGGCGATTTCGGGATAAGCGTTTTTCGATCAACCCGTGGTTCGCCGCAGGTCTCCAGTCTCCGACCTAACGCCCAGCCGCTCGACCGACCACGTAGGAGCGGACCCGGCCGCGATGGGGCATTACCGATAGCAACGGCGCGTTACGGATACGGGCAACGCCCTCGCGGCCTGGGCCGCTCCTACAGGTGCGGTGGGGATTGGGATGCCGCAGCTTGCGCTTGGTCATCAGCCGCTCGACCGACGACGTAGGAGCGGACCCGGCCGCGATGGGGCATTACCGATAGCAACGGCGCGTTAGGGATACGGGTAACGCCCTCGCGGCCTGGGCCGCTCCTACAGGAGCGTTGGGATTGGATGCCGCAGGCTGTGCTCGGCCATCAGCCGCTCGACCAACCACGTAGGAGCGGACCCGGCCGCGATGGGGGACTACCGATAGCAACGGCGCGTTAGGGATACCGGTAACGCCCTCGCGGCCTGGGCCGCTCCTACGAGGGCGTGTCGGGCTTGGTGCTGCATCAACTGCCCGGGTTGAACGACAGCGTGCGGCGGGTGGTCACTGGTGCGGCCACCGGTTCGAAGCGCCAGCGCTTCACGGCATTGAGCGCTTCGCGATCGAAGACGCGCGGCGGGTTGGCACGCAGCACGCGCGAGGCGGTGATCGAGCCGTCGGTGCCGACGGTGATCTCCACCAGCACTTCGCCGGAGGTGCCGGCACGCAGCGCTTCGGCCGGGTAACGCGGTGCCGGGGTGCTGATCGCGCGCAACGATTGCGCTGCCGGTGCAGCGGCAGCAGCGGCCGGTGCCGGGCGCGGTGCGGCGGCTGTCGGCGTTGCCGGTTCGGCAGGCCGTTTGGCGGCCGCCTGGCGCTCGGCTTCGGCCGCCTGCTGACGGGCGGTTTCCTGTTGCGCGGCAATCTGCTGGGCAGCGGCAGCCTCGCGCGATTGCTGCTCGGCCAGGCGCTTCTGTTCGGCGGCCTGCTTGAGCTTGTCGTCGGCCAGCTTCTTGGCCTGCTCGGCGTCCTGCTCCGACCGACTGGCGGCGGTCTTCATGGCGGTGTCCAGGCCGCTCTTCAGGCGCGGCAGTGCCGGTGCCTTGGGGTCGACCTTTTCGATCAGCGCGATCAGGCGCTGCGCTTCGGGAAACTCTTCCCGGCTGATGCCCTGTTCGGCGGCGATCAGGGTGTACGGCAGCAGGTCGGTCAATGCGCTGTTGACGGTGGCGTCCTGCGGCTGCTTCTCGCGCAGTGCCAGGTAGTACTCCACCGCGTTGTCGCCGGCCGGGGCGTACATGCGGTTGTCCTGTAGCGCCTTGGTGGCCGATTCGCGCAATTGGTCGGCGCCCATCGACTGCACCTGCGGCGAGACTGCGGTGGCCGGCGTCGGTGCCGGTGCGGCGGCAGGCGCGGCAGGTGTGGCGGCGGTGGTGGCGGCCTTGTCTTCCTGCTTGGAGCAGGCGGCCAGGCCGACCAGCAAAATGACCGGCGCGATCCGGCGTGCCATACGGCCCTGTGTCAGATCCAACATGCGTCCCCCTTACCCCGAGTGCGAAAGCTGCGGTGAGCGCCGGCCCCTGTTCCCGCAGTGGACGGCAAAGCCGCAATCTAGCATTGCTGGGGCGGTGGAAGCCAAGCCTTGCGTCGGGCGCAGGTCGATTTCATCGCGCCGGGCTGGCCGGTGTTGCCGCCCCCAGCGGCGGCGGGGCAGGGCAGTAGCGTTGCAGGAAGTCCGCATGCGCCGGCAGCCGCACCAACGCGCTGTCCACCCGGCTGCGGATGCCCTGCAGGAACTGGCCCAGCTCGGCATCGCCCATCAGGTCGGCCACCGGATGGTGCTGGCGGGGGATGATGCCCTGGCCCAGCAATACCTGCACCCAGGAATTTTCCGCGAACAACTCGTTGGCGCGATGGAACACCCGCCCGCTCTCGCGGAACAACGCGATCCGGTGACGCAGCGTGTCGGGGATGTCCATGGCCGCGCAATCGCGCCAGAACGGCGTGTCGCGGCGATCGGTGGCGTGGTAGTGCAGGATCACGAAATCGCGGATATGGGCAATCTCGTCGGCGGCCTGGCGGTTGTATTCGGAAATGTCCACCGGGTGGATGACCTGCGGAAAGGTCTGCAGCAGGCGCACGATGCCGCGCTGGATCAGGTGGATGTTGGTGGATTCGATCGGCTCCAGGAAGCCGCTGGCCAGGCCCAGCGCCACGCAGTTCTTTTCCCACACGCGGTGGCGCTGGTTGGGAGTGAAGCGCAACGCGCGCGGCTCGGTCAGCGCGCGTCCCTGCAGGTTGCGCTCCAGCACCGCCCGGGCGCTGTCCTGGTCGGTGTAGCGGCTGGAATAGACGATGCCGTTGCCCACCCGGTGCTGCAGCGGAATGCGCCACATCCAGCCGGCCTGGTCGGCGCGCGCGCGGGTGTAGGTCACCGGCGGGCCTACCGATTCGGTCTGCACCGCCAGCGCGCTGTCGGCGAACAGCCACTGCGACCAGTCTTCGCTGCCCACGCCCAGCGTCTTGCCGATCAGCAGCCCGGCAAAGCCGGTGCAATCGATGAACAGGTCGCCTTCCACGCGGGTGCCGTCCTGCAGCGTCAGTGCGGTGAGGAAGCCGCTCTCCGGGTCGGTTTCGACCTGGCCGATACGCCCCTCGATGCGCTGCACCCCGAAGCCTTCGCTGAAGCGGCGCAGGAAACGCGCGTACAGCCCCGCATCCAGGTGGTAGGCATAGTTCATGCCGCCATTGGGCAGGTGCGCGAAACGCCCGTCCTGGGCGGCGCGCAGTTCCAGGCAGTAGTCACCGAAGTCGCGCGCCACCCCGCGCTGCTGGCCTTTCAGCCAGAAGTGGTGGAAGCCGGCGCTCCAGTGATCGGTGCCGGTGTGGCCGAAGGAGTGGATGTAGTGCCTGTCCACGTCGCGCCAGTGATCGAAGGCGATACCGAGCTTGAAGGTGGCCTGGGTGGCGGCCATGAAGGCGGCCTCGTCGATCTCCAGCAGGCGGTGGAAGGTGACCAGGCTGGGGATGGTGGCTTCGCCCACGCCCACGGTGCCGATCTCGTCCGATTCCACCAGGGTGATCTGCAGCTGCCGGCCGAGCAGCTTGGACAGGGCGGCGGCGGCCATCCAGCCGGCGGTACCGCCACCGGCGATGACCACGCGCCGCACCGGGCGCTGGCGTGGATCGGAAGCGGGGGCAGGGTCCATCGGCAATCCTCAGCGATTCAAACGTTGCAGCAGCCGTGCGCGCAGGGTGCGGGCACGGCTGTCGTCCATTGGCGCCAGCACCCCGCGCGCGGTCTCGGGCACGTGTGCGGCGGTGTGCGCATCCGGCTCGAACACGTAGTGGCGGAACACCTCCTGCCAGGTGGCGCGCTGTTCGGGTGGCAGGTCGCGCACGGTGAGCAGCGCCAGCATCAGCGCGTTCATCGGCGAATCCATGTAGGCCGGGCTTTGCCGCCACCAGAAATTCACCAGCACGTTGAAGCCGTCCAGCGCCTGGACGTGATGCCACCACATGCTGGGGATGAACAGCGCATCGCCCGGCTCCAGTTCGGCCAACACCGCGTGCTCCAGCGCCTGGGCATAGCGCGGAAAGCGCTGCAGATCCGGCGCGGTGATGTCCACCAGGCTGATCGGCTGCCCGGCCGGGGTGAGATCCAGCGGGCCGATGTAGAGATTGGCCAACTGGTCCGGCGGAAACAGGGTGAAGCGACGGCGGCCGGCGACCACGCAGGCCAGGTTGTCCGGCAGGTCCTGGTGGGCGGCGATGCGGGTGCGGTTGCCGATCCAGATGCTGCCCAGCGGCTCGGCCTGCGGCAGCGCGATCGGGTTGGCCGCACGCAGGCCGGGCAGGTAGGTGTCCAGCGTGGTGGAGCCGACATAGATCGCCGGCGGCTGGGCGTTGTCCAGGTCGCGCAGCAGCGTGTCCAGCACCACGCCCAGCGGCACGCGCTCAGGGCGGAAATTGAATCCGCTCAGGTCCGCGTTGTAGAAGAAGCGCCCGCCGATCTCCGGCGGGCCGACCTGCGCCACCACCGCCTCGCCGCGGTCGAAGCCGCGCAGGTAGGCGGCGGCGGCCTGTGCGGACTGCGCGCCGGCGCGGGCCAGCGGCCAGTCACGCACCAGCCCGCGCAGCACCAGCGGCGTGGTCGAGCGCAGCAGCGCCGGATCCAGCTGCTGCGCAGCCAGGCCATGGCGTTCGTCGATGGCGCGCGGCTCAGCCGGCATGGCGGCGGTTGAGGCGTTCGAGCAAATGACGCAATTGCGCAATCGAAGCGACCGCCATGTACAGCGGCTCCAGATCGCCGTGGCGGTGCAGGTCCAGCAGCGCGGTATTGCCGAGCGCACGCAGGCGCTCTTCATGCACGGTGTACAGACCGGCCAGGCGGCAGTCCAGGCCATTGTCCAGTGTGGCTTCGAACACGAACGGTTCCAGCAGTTCGTAGCGCTGTGCGCGCTCGACGAAGGCATCGCTGGCCGCCAGGCCGTCGTGCAGGGTGCGCAACAGCTGGCTGATGTGATCGAGAAAGGCGGTGGTGCCGCCATGCTCGCGGAACAGTGGCTCGCCGTCGTGCCTGCTCAGGCGCGGGCTGTCCATATCCACATGCACCATCGGCCCCTCCGGTTGCTGGCCGATCAAGAATGGTTGGCGTTGGATCGCCAGCGGCACGTAGGGCGCATCCCAGCGCGCGCCGTCCAGGAACAGGTTCTCGCCCAGCCGCAAGCCCAGCAGGGCCAATGGCTGGAACCGCCCCTCGCTGCTGCGGTGGAAGACGATCGGGTACTGCGCCTGCAACTGGCGGAATTCTTGCGGAAAGGTCGCCGCCGACATCACGTTGTCGCCATAGGCGGCGCCATGGGCGGTAATCACGCGCAGATCGTGGTGATCGAGATTGTTCAACAACACGGCATTGTTCATGGGGCAACCCTACTACGCGGGGGCGCGAGGCCCATGCTCGGCCAGTTGCCTTTCGCCAGGCAAGTGCCGGACGCACTGCATCCGGCACTTGCACACGAAGGCTGGCACAGCGCCCCGGCAGCCACGCGGCCGGGACGCCTGGTATCGCCTCACATCACCAGAACTTGTAGCGCAGACCCAGCATGTAACGCGGGCCGGTCTGGGTGGCAAAGACGATCTGGTTCGGATGACGGCCGTGCTGGCGCTGTACCGCATCGTTGAGGTTGATCGCCTCCAGGCTCAGCGACAGATTCTCGTTCCACTGGTAGCCGATGTTGAGGTCCAGCTGACCATAGGCTTCGGTATAGACCGGGTTGGGCTGGCCGCTGCCATCGAACCGCGCGGCCAGGAATTGGTCGCGCCAGTTGTAGGCGGCACGGACCTGCCACGGACCCTTGTCGTAGAAGCCGACCACGTTGGCCGAATCGCTCAGGCCTTCCAGCGCGAACTGCTCGTCGATCACTGCGTTGTCGTAGGTCAGCCCGGAATCGACCTTGGTGTAGTTGGCCGAGACGCCGAAGCCGCTTTCGCCGAACATGTGCTGGACGTTGAATTCCCAACCGTCCAGCGAGGCCGAGCGCTGGTTGGCCGGCGCGGTGATGGCGAAGTTGGCCACCGGGTCGCCCGGCCGCCCGCTGATGACGCCGGTGGCATTGCCATTGGCGTCGTCGGTCCCACGCACCACACCCGGCTGGCCGTTGAAGTTGCGGAAGATGTAGTTGCGGATGCAGGTCAGGTCGGCCGTGGCGCAGCTATTGGCCAGGGCTTGGTTCCAGTACGCGCCGCCGATCGGCGTGTTCAGACCCAACGAGGCATCGTTGCGGGTGGTCACGCCGACGTAGTTGTCGATGTTCTTGCGGAAGAAACCGACCGAGGCGTAGCTGGCGTCGCTGTAGTACCACTCCAGCGACAGGTCGATATTGTGCGACAGCAGCGGCTTGAGGCCGGGATTGCCTTCCTGGCCGGTACCACCTTCGATGCGTGCGATCTGGTTGAGCGTCTGCCCGCCCTGGATGTCGCCCCAGCCGGGACGGCCGATGGTTTCGCCATAGCTGCCGCGCAGCACCAGGTCTTCGGTGAGCTTGAAGCTCAGGTCCAGGCTGGGCAGCCAGTATTCGTACTTGCCGCTGGCCCCGGAAAACGCCGAGTTGGCCAGCCGGATCGGCAACTCGTTGTTGGCCACCCAGTCGATGCCCACCGCCACCGGCACCAGCGCCTGCGCGCCCACCTTGGTTTCTTCGTAACGCACGCCGGCCGCCAGGCTGATCGGCACGCGCAGATCGTCCCAGCTGTTGCCCCATTGCAGGTAGGCGTTCTTGGACTTTTCGGTGACGCGGCGGTCGGTGTTGTAGATCGGCGAGGTGCGGTACAGCGCTTCATCGCCGGCGGCCCGGGCAGCGGCCTGACGTGCGCGCTCGAAGTCGAACAGGAACAGCTGGTTGAACTGCGCCGGATTGCCGCTGCCGTTGATCGCATCGAAGTACTGCGTAAACGTGCTGGGAATCCACAGGTCGTCCGGATAATCGGCCGCCGTGCCGTTGCCACCCCAGGTATCGCGCTGCACGTTGGAGAACGCCGAGCGGTTCTTGACCTCGGTGCTGCCGATGCCGAACTTCAACTGCGAATAGTTTTCGAAGGTGAAGTCGCCGTTGACCTGGGCCTGGTCGATCTCCGACTTCATGTAGCTGTTGCGGAACGCCGAGCCGGTGACCAACGTGCGCGACGGGTCCAGCCCGGTCAGGCCGGCGCCCAGCTGCTGCTGCAGCACCGGGAAATCCTTGCTGAAATCCACCACCGAGGTGCCGCGGTAGAAACCGGACACGCCCAGCGAGTTGCTCGACCCGTACGGGCTGTCGGGGCCGGCTTCGGCGGTGGAGCGGTGGATGTCGAAGTTGAGCTTGAACTGGTCGTTCACCGCCCAATCCACGTTGAAGCCCAGCGACTTGTTCTGGGCGCGGGTGGCCGCGTTGGAGCCGGCGGTGGCCAGGTCGCTGGTGGGCGGATTGACGATTTCCGAATAGGTGATCGGGCCGGCCACCGGGCCATTGGTCCAGGCGCTGGCCGACGGGCCATAGTTGAACCACACCGACATTTCGTTGCGCTGCTGCTGGATCTTGTTTTCCGAGTAGGTGTAATCCAGCGTGGTGGTGATGTTGTCCAGCGGCTTGTACTGCAGCGTCAACTGGCCGTTGGTGCGCTGGCGCTCCACGCCGACCACGCGGTAGTTGAGGTTCTGCGGCACCGAGTAGATATCGTTCGGGCCGGGGCGGTTGACGATGTTCTCCGAACCCGGCGCACCGGGCTGCGGAATGGTGCCGTAGGCGGTGGAATCGCCACGGAACGCACGCCAGCCGTTGGGCACGCCGACCTGGCTGTAGCCGAAGTCGCGTTCCTGGTAACTGCCGGTCACCGCCACGCCGAAACGGCCGTCGGCCGAGGTGGTGCTGAAGATGCCGGAGATTTCCGGCGTCAGTGAGTCGCCCTGCAGGCGGCCGGGCAGGTTCTCGTTGGACGCATCGTGCACCCCCTTGATGCCGACATTGGCGTGCAGGCCGGGATTGTCCAACGGACGGGTGGTCTTGATGTTGATGGTGGCGCCGATGCCGCCGGTGGGCGTGCTGGCGCGGCTGGTCTTGAACACCTCGATGCCGGAGATCGACTCGGACGCCAGGTTGGCGAAGTCGAACGCGCGCGAGTTGGAAGCGTTGGATTCCTCGATGCTGGCGCCGGGCATCTGGCGGCCGTTCAACAGCACCAGGTTGAAGTCCGGGCCGACGCCGCGCACGGTCACGCGCGAGCCTTCGCCCAGCGATCGATCGATCGACACGCCGCTGATGCGCTGCAGCGATTCAGCCAGGTTGGTGTCGGGGAACTTGCCGATGTCCTCGGCCACGATGCCGTCGACGATGCCTTGCGCATCGCGCTTGACGTTCATCGACGAGGTGAGGCTGCCGCGGATGCCGCTGACCTGGACGGTGTCGAGGGTAGCCGGGTCGGACTGGCTGGAACCTGGCACGGTAGACGCCGATTGCGGCGCTGGAGCGGTCTGTGCCGCCAGCGGAGCCGACAATGCAAACAGCAAGGCAGACGTCAAGCGCCGCGTGCGCGGCAGGGTGCGTAGTTCTTTCACGATGATTCATTCCCCGGGGCAAAGAACACCGATCCCGGTCCGGGACAGGTGAAGGTCGTCAAACAATCGCGCATTTGTGACCGCTGGCTTAACAAAGTCAACTTGCAATGCAGCATCGGGCGCGAGTCACTGGTGCCACACAGTGTTTCAGAGCCCAGCCCGGTGGGTGCGCCCGTCCGCCACCCCGGCGGTCTTACCATCGTGGGCAGCCGGCGCCGTTGGGCGTCGCCCCGTGACCCACCGGAGCGCACCATGATCGATCTGTACTACTGGCCTACCCCCAATGGCCACAAAGTCACCCTGTTGCTGGAGGAGGCCGGGCTGGACTACACCGTCAAGCCGGTCGATATCGGCAAGGGGGCGCAGTTCGAGCCGGCGTTCCTGCAGATCTCGCCCAACAACAAGATGCCGGCCATCGTCGACCATGCGCCTGCCGACGGCGGACCGCCGCAGAGCGTGTTCGAGTCCGGCGCGATCCTGCTGTATCTGGCCGAGAAGACTGGCCGCTTCCTGCCGCGCGATGCGCGTGGCCGTATCGCCGCGCTGGAGTGGCTGTTCTGGCAGATGGGCGGTTTGGGCCCGATGAGCGGCCAGATGGGACACTTCAATGTCTACGCCCCGGAGAAGATTCCCTATGCGGTCGAGCGGTATAACGCCGAGGTCCGCCGCCTGCACGGCGTGCTCGACAAGCGTCTGGCCGAGCACGCGTTCCTGGCCGGAGCCGACTACGGCATCGCCGACATGGCCAGCTACCCCTGGATCGAGGTGTATGGCGACCTCAAGCCCGACTATGCCGCCTTCCCGCATCTGCAGCGCTGGCACGACGCCATCGCCGCCCGCCCGGCCACCCAGCGCGCGTATGCCCTCAAAGAGAAGGTCAACCACAACGCCGGCAAGCCGCTCAGCGATGAAGAGCGCAAGCACCTGTTCGGCAAGCGCTGAGGCAGTTCGCGTCGGGCGAAGGCCCGACGCAGTGCTGGCGCGCTGCGTCGGCAGAGGCATGCGTGTGCAGTGCAACGCGGCGCTTGCCCGCCCAGCACCGCCTGCATGAGGTGAGGTGTCGTGGGCCGACGGCCGGCGGTCGCTTACAGATGGCGTTCCACTTCGCGCATGCCCACATCGGCGGCACGCCGGAAGGCGGTTTTCACCAACGTGCAGTCCTTCTCCGACACGCCCAGCTCCTCGAACACCTCGCGCCACACACGCACCGCAGCTGCGACGCGATCAATCAACCTGGCCGCCCGCTGCTGGTTGAGTCCGAAGTCGCCATGGCCGGCCAGAGCGTTGTCCAGCGTGGCCCATCGCCCCCTGGGCCCCACCCCGAGGTGCAGCGTCCGCTCGCTGCCGACCTGCGGCTTGGGCACGACGTCGTACAGTGGGCTCAGGTTCCATGCGCCATCGTCGTGGACGAAGGCGTGGTTGCGCAGGTGATCGTCATCGTTGCTGACCAGGATGTTGAACACCATGCGGGCGAACAGTTCCTCGCGCTGCGCTGCCACCTGGCCATCGGTCGCCCGGTCTTCGATCACGCGGACGATCTGCGCATAGCGCGCGTCCGGGGACTGCTGTTCGGAGAGCCCCAGCATCGTGAGGGCGCTGACCGTGTGCCGGCGCCCCATTCCGCCAGCCACAGGCCTCCGGTCGAAACGTTCGATCAGCATGACGTGCCGGCCATCGGCCAAGGTCTGCAACGCGGTTTCGGGAACGGACAGCCCTGCACGCCGTGCTAGTTCCAGGGTGGCCCGCTCCACGCTGGGCACGTCGAACCTGTCGCGCACGGAGGGGAACTTGGCGATCCATTCACGCGCGTCATGGGCGATGGTGGCTTTCGGTCGCGCCCCGCCCAGGGAAGGGGCCCCGACTAGATAGTTCTCCAGTGCTTTCGGCACCGGCAGCCCTTGCTCCACTCGCTCGGCGGCGGCCACCAGGTATTGCAGGTCGATCGCCGCCGGCATGCCTGCAGTGTCCGGCGTGCTGTCCAACGCGGGCCGCACGTCGAGCGCGCCAACCCGGTTGCTCCCGGCCAACAGCAGGTACTGCGATTCGGGCAGCCCGTTGGCGGGAACCCCCAGCCGGTTCTCGATCACCCGCCGGCCCCAGTCGTCGGGAGTGGCATCGCGCAGGGCACCGAACAGGGGCAGGCCGTTGATCGGCACCTGGTCGCCAGCGGCATCGGCCAATGGCAGGGAGACCGGATCGACGGCGATCGCCGCCGGCGCGTTCCGGTCCCGGTAGCGCCGGCCATAGGCGAACCGCGAGGCCTGCAGCTGGATGCCCTGCTCGAACAGCGTCACCAGTCCGGCAGGGACGGCGGTCGTTTCGCCGGGCAGATGCACGAAGACATAGGGCATGCCTTTAGAAATCCATGTCGGGGGTATTGGAGCGCAACGGGCGCTTGGCGCGCGTGCTATCGAGGATCGCCTCGGACGCGGGATCGCTCAGCTGGGCGAATTTGGCCAGCAGCCCCAGCCGCTCGAATACCGCCAACCAGGTACCCAGGGAGGCGCCTAGGTTGCCTTGTTCGATACGGCTCATGGTGGCGGGGCTGATCCGGGCGCGCTCGGCCAGGTTCAGCTGGGACCAGCCACGCGCAATCCGGGCATTCTTCACCAGTGTGGCCAAGTGCTGCGCGGTTTGCTGGCTGGCAGAGGTGGCGTAGGCAGTCTCGAGACGGCGCATAAATTTCATAAACTATATGAATTAGGAAGAAGCATATCATTTAAGAAATTTTCTGCCAGTTGGAGGCGATGAGCACGCCATGAGCCAACCGAACGGGATGGGACAATCACCTCATTGACCAGAAGCGATACACGGCGACCTACCTCGGTCCTGCAGCGTTGGGACAATGGCCTGGGACCGGCGGTCTGCCGGCCGGGACGGCCACCGCTTCTCAAACCCACCCCACCCCTGCATCCTGTCCCCCGCACTCCCGCCAGGATCCTCGATGCGCGCCCTGTTCGCCGCCCTCGTCCTCATGCTCAGCACCGTTCCCATGGCCTACGCCGAAAAACTCACCCTGGAGGCCATTACCGGCCCGTTGCCGCTGTCCGGCCCGACGCTGATGAAACCCAAGGTGGCACCGGACGGCGCGCGGGTGAGCTTCCTGCGCGGCAAGGACAGCGACCGCAACCAGCTGGACCTGTGGGAATACGACATCGCCAGCGGCCAGACCCGGCGGCTGGTGGATTCCAAGGTCGTGTTGCCCGGCACCGAGACCTTGAGCGATGTCGAAAAGGCCCGGCGTGAACGCCAGCGTATCGCCGCCTACGCCGGCATCGTCGATTACCAATGGGCGCCGGATGCGCAATCGCTGCTGTTTCCGCTCGGCGGCGAGCTGTATCTGTATGACCTGCGCAAGACCGGCGCGGCGGCCGTGCGCCAGCTCACCCATGGCGAAGGCTTCGCCACCGACGCCAAGCTGTCGCCCAAGGGCGGCTTCGTCAGCTTCGTGCGCGCACGCAACCTGTGGGTGATCGACCTGGCCAGCGGCAAGCAGGTGCAGCTCACGGGCGACGGCAGCGCCACCATCGGCAACGGCGTGGCCGAATTCGTCGCCGACGAAGAAATGGACCGCCACACCGGGTATTGGTGGGCGCCGGACGATTCGGCGATCGCCTTCGCGCGCATCGACGAATCCCGCGTGCCGGTGCAAAAGCGACCGGAGGTGTATGCCGACCACACCGAGGTGATCGAACAACGCTATCCGCAGGCCGGCCAGCCGAACGTGGCCGTGCAACTGGGCGTGATCGCCCCGCGCGCCGGTTCCGCACCGAGGTGGATCGACCTGGGCAAGAACGCGGACATCTATCTGGCAAGGGTGGACTGGCGCGATGCGCAGCGGCTGACCTTCCAACGCCAGTCGCGCGACCAGAAAACCCTTGAGCTGATCGAAACCACGCTGGCCACCGGCAGGCAGCGCACGCTCATCACCGAAACCTCGCCCACCTGGGTGCCGCTCACCAACGACCTGCGGTTTCTCAAGGATGGCCGCTTCATCTGGAACTCCGAGCGCAGCGGTTACGAGCATCTGTACGTGGCATCGGAAGACGGGCGCACGCTCACGCCGCTGACGTCCGGTCCCTGGGTGGTCGATGCGCTGCTCGCCGTCGATGAGCAAGCCGGGCAGGTGTATTTTTCCGGTAGCAAGGATGCGCCCACGCAGACCCACATCTACGCCGTGCCGCTGAGCGGCGGCGCGATCGAGAAGCGCTCTGCCATCCACGGCACGCATGCAGCCAGCTTCGCCAGCAATGCCAGCGTGTATGTCGACACCTGGTCCAATACCACCACCCCGCCGCAGATCGAACTGTTTCGCGCCAATGGCGAAAAAATCGCCACGCTGCTGAAGAACGATCTCGCCGATCCGCAACACCCCTACGCCAGATACCGTGACGCGCAGCGGCCGGTGGAGTTCGGCACGCTGACCGCGGCCGACGGCAAGACGCCCTTGCAGTACCGCCTGACCAAGCCGGCGCAGTTCGACCCGTCCAGGCGCTACCCGGTCATCGTCTACGTCTACGGAGGCCCGGCGGCGCAGACCGTGCTCGATGCCTGGCCCAGCCGCGGCGATGCCTTGTTCGATCACTACCTGGCCCAGCGCGGCTATGTGGTGTTCTCGCTGGATAACCGCGGCACCCCGCGGCGTGGCCGCGACTTCGGTGGTGCGCTGTACGGCAGGCAGGGCACGGTGGAAGTGGACGACCAGTTGCAAGGCGTGGCCTGGCTCAAGCAGCAACCCTGGGTCGATCCCCAACGCATCGGCGTGCAGGGGTGGTCCAACGGCGGCTACATGACCTTGATGCTGCTGGCCAGGCATAGCGACGCGTACGCCTGTGGCGTGGCCGGCGCACCGGTCACCGATTGGGGCCTGTACGACACCCACTACACCGAGCGCTACATGGACCTACCCGGCCGCAACGCCGAAGGCTACCGCGCCGCGCGCGTCGCCACCCACCTGGACGGCCTCAACGCCAGGTTGCTGCTGATCCACGGCATGGCCGACGACAATGTGCTGTTCACCAACGCCACCACGCTGATGAGCGAGTTGCAGCAACGCGGTACCGCGTTCGAACTGATGACCTATCCCGGCGCAAAGCACGGCTTGTCCGGCAGCGCTGCGCTGCACCGCTACCGGACCGCAGAGGCGTTTTTGCAGCGTTGCCTGATGCCGTAATCCCGGTGGATTCGCCCGCGAAGTGCAACAGTCCTATAACGTAGCGGGCCAGGTGTCGTAGCCTGAGCCCCTACACGACCAAGTGGAGTTGCACATGCGCTATCGACACCTGACCCAGGACGAACGGTACCAGATTGCCTGGGGGTGTGATCTCTCTGTCTCCAATGCGGACATCGCCCGTCAGCTCGGTCGTCATGCCAGTACGATTGGCCGCGAGCGCGCGCGCAATCGTAATGCCAGTAGTGGAACGTACCGTGCCCAGCAGGCGCACCGCACCGCCCGCCAGCGTCGCAGTCAAGGCAGTAGCCACGCGCAGATGGACGCGCCGATGCAGGCTGCATTGCTGGCCGGGCTGGCCGAAAAATGTAGCCCTGCGCAGATCCACGGCCGTGCGCGCTTGCTGGGTCAACCGATGGTAGGGGTGGCCAGTGTGTATCGCTATCTCAAGCGTCACCGGTTACGGCATTTGCTACGCCTGCCAACACGGCGGCGTCCTTATGGGCGTGGCCGTGCCAAGCGATTTGAAGAGCGCAAATCCATTCACCAACGCCCCGCGCATGTGGCTTCACGTGCGCAGTTAGGCCATTGGGAATTGGATACGGTCCGCCCATCGCGCGGCACTGGCGTGCTGGTGACGCATGTCGAACGCAGCAGTGGCTATGTGCGTCTGGGCTGGAGTCCTGACGGCACCGCCGATGCTGTTGCCGAGGTCATTTGCGCGCGCCTATGGCGTGTGCGCGATAAGGTGCTGACGCTGACCTGCGATCGCGGTAGCGAGTTCGCCCAGGATGCCCGCATCGAGGACCGGCTATCGACCAAGGTGTACTTTGCCGACCCACATGCCCCTTGGCAACGCGGCTGCAATGAGAATCTCAACGGACTGCTCCGGCAGTATTTTCCGCGCAGTCGTGACTTCAGCACCATCACGGCGCAAGAGCTGCAGCAGGTTGAACATTCACTCAACAACCGACCCAGAAAACGATTGAGCTATCTCACTCCAGCCGAGGTCTTTTTCAACTACGATACCCTTGCACTTCGTGAGTGAATCCACCCCCCCCGCCAGCGCGCTCCCGTAGGAGCGCGCCCGAGCGCGACGGGCGTTACCGGGAAGGCTTCGCGCGCCGGCGCGTTCCTAGCTCGACGACGTGCAGTTTCCTGAGGCATTGCCGACCTCGACGCAGATGGGTAGGGTCGCGCTACTTCTTACGGATGCTGTCCCATGAAACCACTTGTGATCGCCGTCGCACTCGCTTTGGGCGTCTCGTTGCCGGTGCTGGCACAGCCGCAGCCGCCCGGTACCTCCGCATCGACCCAGGCCGCTCCTGCGCCATCGGCCAGCCCGGCCTGGGTGCAGACCAGCAACGGGTATGCGCAGATCCTGCTGACCGCGCAGGCACCGTTCCAGCCCGAGTCGGCGACGGCGTTCGGGCTGGAAGGCTACGACGACCAGGTGGCCGATCTGGGGCCGAACAACGCGCAGCGCTATCGCGAGGCGATGCGCAAGGCGCGCGGCGAACTGCAGGCCAGGCTTGCCAGCGAACGCGATGCCAACGTGCGCCAGGACCTGCAGATCATGATCGGCGCGGCCGAGCAGAACATCCAGGGTAGCGAGCTCAACGAGCGCTATCTGTTGCCTTGGGTCGATGCGCCGCAGATGGTGTTCAGCGGCCTCAACGACCTGCTGTCCGAACAGGTATCGGCCGCGCGGCGGGCCAAGGCGCTGGACCGCCTCAAACGCTATCTCGGATTGCTGCCGGGCAGCACCCCGATCACCACGCTCGCACGCCAACGCTACCAAGAACAGCTCGGCAACAAGGCGCTGTTGCAGCCGACCGAGCGCGAGGTGCAGCAGGCGCTGGCGAACGTGGACACCTACGTCGCCGGTATCCAGGACCTGTTCGCCGACTACAAGATCACCGGCGCCGATGAGGCGCTCAAGGCCATGTCCACCCAGCTCAAGGACTATGCCGCCTGGACGAAGAAGACCGTGCTGCCCAAGGCGCGCAAGGACACCCGGTTACCCGAGCCGCTGTACACGTTCCAGCTCAAGCAGGTGGGGATCGATATCGCCCCGCAGTTGCTGATCCAGCGCGCGCAGCTGGAATTCATGGAAACCCGTTCGGTCATGCAACAGTTGGCGCCACTGGTGGCCAAGGCCAAGGGCGTGCAGGGTAATGATTACGTGCAGGTGATTCGCGCGCTCAAGGGCAACAAGATCGCCGACGATCAGCTGGAAACGCACTACCGCGGCGTGATCGACCAGATCGACCAGATCATCCGCCAGCAACGCATCGTCGCTGTGCCCAACCGCCCGATGCAGATGCGGCTGGGCAGCGCCGCCGAAAGCGCGGCGTCGCCGGCCCCGCACTTCCGTCCCGCACCGCTGATCGGCAACACCGGCCAGCAGGGGCAGTTCGTGCTGCCGTTGGGCAACCCGTCCGCCGATGGCAGCCAGAAGGAGCAGTACGACGACTTCAACTTCGGCTCGGCCGCCTGGACGCTCAGTGCGCACGAAGGCCGCCCCGGCCACGAGCTGCAGTTCACGGCGATGGTCGAACGCGGCGTCTCGCTGGCGCGTAGCCTGTTTGCGTTCAATTCGGTCAACGTCGAGGGATGGGCCCTGTATGCCGAGGCCGAAATGGTGCCGTACGAGCCGCTCGACGGGCAGCTGATCGCCCTGCAGTTCCGCCTGTTGCGCGCCGCCCGTGCCATGCTCGACCCGATGCTCAACCTGGGCCTGATCGACCGCGAACGCGCACGCCAGGTGCTGGAAGACGATGTCGGCCTATCCCCGGCCATGACCCGCCAGGAACTGGATCGCTACAGCGTGCGTGCGCCCGGCCAGGCCGGCAGCTATTTCTACGGTTACACCCGCATCCTGGAATTGCGCATGCGCACCGAACTGGCGCTGGGCAAGCAGTTCGACCGCCTGGCGTTCAACAATTTCCTGCTCGACCAGGGCCTGCTCCCGCCGGACCAGTTGGCCAAGGCGGTGGAAACGCAGTTCGTTCCGGCGCAGCAGCACAGGCACTGAAGCCAGAGACCCGGCAGTGGTGTCACTGTCAACTGGGGCAACCACACATGCGGCTGCATGTGTGGCGCGGGCTGCACTGCTTAGTGTTTGAACGGCACCATTTCTGGTTGCTTGGTGCCTTTCCACTGCCCCTGCTTCAATGCACCCGGACAAACACTGGTGTATTGCTGGAGCGCCGCGATGGCTGTCATCGTCCATCCCTGGCAATAGTTCGTTGATACAGGCGTTGGGCCGGGACAATAAGGAGGAACCGCCACCCAGGTGCCTGAAATCGGATCGATCGGCTTCCAGTTGTAATCTGGGTCGTCGCATCCTTTCGAGCAGAACAGGAAGGGGTCGTCCATGCGGCAGACCAGTCTTTGGTGCGGTGTGCTTGCCGTTGCGGAGGTTTGAAGCCCGATAGCCCCGATCAATATCCATATCCAGCGTTTCATCACGATTCCTTCTGTCAATGACGGTTTATTGCAAGCCCTGAGGCCAACAATCGACCCGAGGGTTGCGAATTTTGGCCCAAGCATACAGGCCTGTGCAGCGTTCGCAAAAAGCAGCTCAGCAAGTCTGGCCGAGGTGTTCGTCAGATTTCATCAAGCATGAGGCATGCCTGGTTTCTGCCATTACGATTCAGGATTGGCTGGTCCTGGCTGCTTTAGCAGTGGATGTTGAAAAGCGTTCAAAAGAGATCTGCAGAAAGTGGGACATGGCCGCCACCGCACTTACGGTGGCGTGGGCGAAGGGGTCTGCGCCCCCGCCGGCACCCAGATCGCCATGCCGGCTGCGCGCTTCTGGGTGGTCGGGATGCCGATGCCCAGGCCGCCGCCAACGCGCCCGCCATAGCTGCCGCCGCCCACCGACAGGCCCCCGCCGGAGCGCTCCGAGCCCACGCCGACGATGACCACGCCATTGGCACCGAGCTTGGCCGCCTCGCGCTTGAGCCGCTGCACGGCCGCATCGGTCTGGCCCTGGGTGCCGAAGCCGGCGGCGCTGGTGGATTCGAGCTGGGCGATCTCCACCGAGCCGGGCGGGGCGTGCGGGTACACCTGCACTTGCGCCGGATCGATCGGTGCGCGCGCCTGCCCCAGCATCACCTTGGAACTGCTGGCACAACCGGCCAGCAGGGCGGCGGCGGCCACGGCGATCGTGGCGCGCTTGATGTGCGAATGCAGGTTCATACCGAAGCCCCCGTGGGTAGTGATGGCGATGATCCGGCGCCCGGACTGAACGGCGCCGCAGTTGAGCGGACAGATCCCAACACTAGCCAGGCCTGCGTGAGGCCGTCGCCAAGCCGCCATTGGTCAGGGTGACCACCCGCCCACGGCGTCTTGCCGGGCGCACGGCTAAGCTTGCGCCTTCTTTGGACGACGAGGGGTGGACTTTGGGACTCATCAGCCTGTTGTGGGGCATCGTGGCGCTGTTGTGGATGGTGCTGGCCTTCATCCCGTTGCTGGGCTGGGGCAACTGGTTCCTGATTCCGTTCGCGGCGATGGGTGCGCTGATCGCTGCAATCGCGTTGCTGTTCACCTCGGCCGGCAATCGCGGCCGGGCCAAGACCGGCTTGCTGCTCAACGGCCTGGTGATCGTGGTCGGGGTGATCCGGCTGAGCCTGGGGGGCGGGGTGATCTGAGAGCGGTGTCGTCCATGCCGGGCCGGCCCCGTGCAGGCGCCACCGGCGGGAGCAGGGCCAGGCCGGTGCGTTGCAGCGTTGCGACACTGCATCGCAGCGCGTTTGGCGCGGGGTGGCGGGCGTAGACTTGCGCGCTGTCCCCAGGAGCCTTGTCATGGCCCACCCGCACTATCGCCCCCGCCGCATGCGCCACGACGCCTTTTCGCGTCGTTTGATGCGCGAAAACACGCTGACCGCCGATGACCTGATCTGGCCGGTGTTCGTGCATGAACTGCCCGGCCGCGCGCCGATCGCCTCGATGCCGGGCGTGGAGCGCCTGTCGCTGGACGAGCTGCTGCGCGAGGCGGAAAACGCGTTGGAGCTGGGCATTCCGGTGATCGACCTGTTCCCGGTGATCGACCCGGCCGGCAAGAGCCTGGACGCGGCCGAAGCCTGGAATCCGGACGGTCTGGCGCAACGCGCGGTACGTGCGCTGAAATCGCGCTTCCCGGAGCTGGGCGTCATGACCGACGTGGCGCTGGACCCGTACACCACGCACGGCCAGGACGGGCTGATCGACGACAAGGGCTACGTGCTCAACGAGATCACTGTCGAGGCGCTGGTGAAGCAATCGTTGTCGCATGCGCAGGCCGGTGTGGACATCGTCTCGCCCTCGGACATGATGGACGGGCGGATCGGCGCGATCCGTCGCGCGCTGGATGCCGACAAGCATCTCAACGTGCGCATCATGGCGTATTCGGCCAAGTACGCTTCGGCGTTCTACGGCCCGTTCCGCGACGCAGTGGGCAGCGCCGGCAACCTGGGCAAGGCCGACAAGACCACTTACCAGATGGACCCGGCCAATGGCGATGAAGCCTTGCGCGAAATCGCACTGGACCTGGAAGAAGGCGCGGACATGGTGATGGTCAAGCCAGGCATGCCGTACCTGGATGTGGTGCGCCGGGTGAAGGAAGAATTCCGCGTGCCGACCTTTGCGTATCAGGTCAGCGGCGAGTACGCGATGCTCAAGGCGGCCGCAGCCAACGGCTGGCTGGATGAGCGTAAGTGCGTGTTCGAGGCGCTGATGGCCTTCAAGCGCGCCGGTGCCGATGGCGTGTTGACCTATTTCGCGCCGCAGGTGGCGCGCTGGTTGCGCGAGGAAACTCGCTGATCTGCACGCCGCGCGAGCATCCGGGAAGCGGATGCTCGCGCACATCGATGAGCGCGGCTGGCATCGCCGAGCCGTTCTCACCGCATGGTGCTGCACCGAGCCAACCACTCACATCGCTGGCTCAGCCGCCGCTGTTGCCAATCGCAAACCGCCATTCCGCCTCAAGGCAACACCAACGCAATCGCCTGCGACTTCATGCCTGCGCTGAGCGACGGGAACGGGTCCACGTTGGTCATTACGATCAGATCGTCGATGGAGACCACGTCGCAATTGATGCTGCTGTCGTTGACACACAGATAGGCGCCGGCACCCACGCCCGGCTCGTAGATCGCTTTCCACACGTAAGCCGGGACGGCGACCTTGTCGGTGCCAATGGTCGGCGCCGTGCCGCTGTCGAACGCCGGGCCGGTCACCACATACAACTCGCCGTGCTGCTTGGCCAGCTGCCGCACCTGTTCTTCGATATGCGCCCATTCGCCCGTGTTGAGCTTGTGGTCCTGCGGCACCACGTTGGCCATGGAAAAGGTTTCCTTCTCCGAGCTTTCGGTGGAAGCGTCGCCGGCCGGGGTCATATGCCCGCGATCGAAGCCGGTATTGGTGTAGTCGCTGCTCTTGGAACGGTCCGCTGCCGGGATGCCGGCTTCTTCATGGAACGAACCGACCCGGCCGATGGCCTCGGCGCCGGCCACCTGCTGGTCGGTCAGGTGCTCGGCCGAATACACCGGGTCCCTGGTGACGCCCGAGGCCAACAGCGCGTATTCGGTATGGCACACCTCGGTGGTGCGCGTGGTGGCGGTGCGCACGCCCGGCGGCGTGCCGTTGGCGTATAGCGAGGGGCAGTTGGTGGCGGCCAGCGCTGCGGAGGTACTGAACAACGCTGCCAGGACCAGGCAGCCGCGCAACAGGAAGCACATTGGATGACTCGCTTGCCAGTGGGGGAGCGAAGAAAATGGCAAGGCACCGTGTCCATTGGATGACGGCGAGGTGTGCATCCGATGACCGACGCCGACGCCTGCGGGGCGGCGCGCGCAGCGTGCCGTTTCGGGCGCCGCACCGCATGAGACGCATTCTCATCTACAATGCCTTCACGTCATTCAATCTCGTGCCGTCTTGATCAAATCGCTGCTGTTTCAACTGCATTGGGTGCTCGGCATCACTGCTGGCCTGGTGCTGTCGGTGATGGGGGCGACCGGCGCGTTGATGTCGTTCGAGGACGAGGTCGTGCGGCTGGCCAACCCAGCCATCGCGCAGCTGGCGCAGCGGCATGCGGCGGGTGAGCAGGCATTGCCGGTGGATGTGCTGTTGCAGCGGCTCGATCTGGCACAGCATGCTCCCGGCAACGGCCCGTTGGTCACGCGCATGCTGATCGACCCCACCGGGATGCGGCCGTCCAACGCACGCCTGCCTGCCAAGGGCAGCGCGCGGGTGTATTTCGATCCCTACACCGGCCAGCGCGTGGCGGCCCCTCGGCTGAGCGGCGCATTTGCCTTCATCGAAGATCTGCACCGCAATCTCGCCGCCGGCAAGCGCGGCCAGGCGATCACCGGAGCGTGCGCGCTGATCCTGCTGTTCTTCTGCATCTCGGGCCTGTATCTGCGCTGGCCGCGGCGTTGGTGGAGCCCGCGCACCTGGCTGGCGGTGGAATGGCGGCGGCAGGGACGCAGCTTTTTGTGGAGCCTGCACGCGGTATTTGGCACCTGGTGCCTGCTGGTCTATCTGTTGGTGGCGCTGACCGGTCTGACCTGGTCCTACACCTGGTATCGCGATGGCATGGCAGTGCTGCTGGACGCCGCGCCGGTGCCGCACGTCGAGCAGCGCTCGCACGCCAAGGCCACGGTGGATTTCGCGCAGGTGCAGCGCACCCTCGGCAGCATCCCGGCCACCCGCCACGCGGCATTGGATCTGCGCATTCCCGCGCGTGCAGGGCAACCGCTGATCGCGCGGTTCCTGCCTGACAACCCCGATCACGACCGTGCCTTCGACACGCTGGAGATCGACCCCGGCAATGGCGCGCTGCTGGGGCGCCGCGACTATGCGCTGCTGGCGCGCGGGCAGCAGTGGATGCTCAGCATGTTTCCGTTGCATACCGGTAGTTTCTTTGGGCTGCCGGGGCGCATCGTGGTGATGCTGGCCAGCCTGGGCATGTCGGTGTTCTTCGTCAGCGGCTGGATGCTGTACCTGGATCGGCGGGGCAAGCAGCGTGCGCTGCGTGCGGCGCGTGTGGTGTTGCAAGGCACGCCGCCGGCCTCGCAGGCCGAACCGTGGTTGATCGCCTTCGCCAGCCAGAGCGGGTTTGCCGAACGGCTGGCCTGGCAGGCGGCCGGGCATTTGCAGGCGGCCGGCCTGCCGGTGCAGGTGCGCCCGCTCGGGCAGGTGGATGCGCCGCAGCTGCACGCCACGCGGCACGCCTTGTTCGTCATCAGTACCTTCGGCGATGGCGAGCCGCCGGATGCGGCGCGCAACGTCGAACGTGAGCTGCTGCGTCAGCGCATTGCACTGCCGCAGCTGGCCTACGCGGTGCTGGCATTGGGCGACCGGCAATACGCGCAGTTCTGCGGGTTTTCGCGGCGGGTCGAGCAATGGATGCAGGCGCAGGGCGCGCGCGCGCTGTTCCCGGCGGTGGAAATGGACAACACCGATCCGCAGGCGTTGGCGCAATGGCATGCGCAGCTGGAGCAGATTGCCGGGACGCCGCTGACCGCAGCACCGCTGGTGCGGCCGCAGCGAACGCCCTGGGTGCTGGCGTCGCGCACGCATCTGAATCCGGGTAGCGAATTCGCGCCGATCTGGCGCATCGATCTGCAGCCGCCAGCCGATGCGCACTGGCAGGCTGGCGACATCCTGGAGGTGCAGCCCGCGCATGCCGACACGCAGGTACACGCCTGCCTGGCGGCCTGGGGTTTGCCGGCAGAGGCGTCGGTGCATGTGCAGGCGCAACTGCTGCCGCTGCAACGTGCGGCCGCCGAGCGCGTGCTGCCCGAACCGCCGGCGACCGCTGCAGTGTCCCGCCCGGACCCGCAGACCTGGCTGGAGGGTTGCGATTGGCTGCCGACCCGCGACTATTCGCTGGCCAGCGTCGCCGCCGATGGCATTGCGACCGTTGTGGTACGGCTGACCACCGGCGCCGATGGCCGCCCGGGGCTGGGCTCGGGCTGGCTGATCCATCACGCACCGATCGGCATGCCGGTGCAGGCGCGCCTGCGCCGCAATCCCGGCTTCCATCGGGTGGAGGCTGCCCCGATGGTGTTGATCGGCAACGGAACCGGCATCGCGGGCCTGCGGGCCTTGTTGCGCGAGGCTGAACTGGCCGGGGTGCACGGGCACTGGCTGCTGTTCGGCGAACGCCAGGCCGCCCACGACCGGCTGTTTGACGACGAGCTGCAGGCCTGGCAGGCCAGTGGCCATCTGCAACAGCTGGACCAAGTGTTCTCGCGCGATCAGGCGCACAAGCGCTATGTGCAGCATCGTCTGCACGAGGCCGGCGACGCGTTGCGCCACTGGATCGATCGCGGTGCGGTGCTCTACGTCTGCGGCAGCCTGGACAGCATGGCGCGTGCGGTGGATGCCGCGCTGCGCGAGATCCTGGGCCAGACGCGGGTGGAATCGCTGACCGCCGCCGGTCGTTACCGGCGCGATGTCTACTGAGCGGAGCCCGCCGCCGCAGGAACATCGTCGCGGCGGGCATGCGCGGCCGATGGCGGCCCACTCAGCGGCAGCTGGTCTCTCCCTCCACCGTCGGTGCCTTCATCCGGTAGATATCCAGTTGCCCCGCACGCGGTGCACGCGCACTGCCGGTCACCAGCAGCTCGCCCGGCTTGGCCGCATCCACCACCGCACCGAAGGTGCGTTCCTGCGGCCCGTTGAACGACAGCGGCAGCGGCTGGCCTGCACCGTAGTGGCCACCCATGCAGGTCGCCAGCAGCAGCTGGCTGGGGCCACCGACCGCGCCGCGCGCCCACACCAGGCCGCGGCCATCGGCAAGCCAGGCCGCGTCGGATTCGTCGGCTGCGGTGTTGATGTCGCCCAACGGCATGGGGGCGGTGAAGGCTCGCCCGTCCCAGCGCGCCACGAACAGGTCCATGCCGCCCGCACCGCCATGCCCGTCGCTGGCCAACAGCAGGCGCGTCCCGTCCAGCGACAGCGTGGGCGCGCGTTCGTTGCCCGCGCTGTTGATCGCTGCGCCCAGCGACTGCACCGCACCGAGCCGGCCCTGCGCATCCACCGGCACCCGGTACAGATCGCTACCACCGGCCCCGCCAGGCCGCGACGAGGCGAACAGCAGCCAGCGGCCGTCGGCACTGAGCACCGGCGTGGTCTCGTCCTGGGCGGTGTTGATCGCAAGCGGCTGCGCGTCCTGCCAGCGCCCGCCGCGCAGTTGCGCCTGCCACAGGTCCCAGCCGCCAGCCCCGCCGGGGCGATCGCTGGCCCAGACGATGCGCTGCCCATCGGGGCTGAGCGTGGCGCGTGCCTCGTTGGCCGGCGTGGAGACCACGCCCATGCCTTCGATGCCGAATTCGGCCAGTCCCGATGCCGACGGCGCGAAGAGTAAACTCGCCGCCAGCGCGGGCAGCATCCATCGAAGTTGCATGCGGTGTTCCTGCCTCATCCTGCGCACAGTCTAGTCAACCAGAGAGCGTTACATGCCCGTCTCCCGTTATGCCGTGTTCGGTCACCCCGTTGCCCATTCGCTGTCGCCGGCCATCCATGCCGACTTCGGGAAGCAGACCGGCATCGCGCTGGACTACACCGCCATCGATGCGCTGCCGGAAGACTTCGCCGCCGCGCTGCAGCGCTTCGCCGACGAAGGCGGCAAGGGGGCCAACGTCACCCTGCCGTTGAAGGAGGCGGCCTTTGCCCTGTCCAGTAGCCTGAGCGCGCGCGCGCGCCTGGCCGGCGCGGTCAATACCCTGGTGCGCAACGACGGTCAGTGGCAGGGCGACAACACCGACGGTGCCGGCCTGGTGCGCGATCTCACCGAGCGCCACGGCCTGGATCTGCGCGGCCGCCGCGTGCTGCTGCTCGGCGCCGGTGGCGCGGCGCGTGGCGTGGCACCGGCGCTGCTGGAGGCCGGCATCACCGACATGGTGGTGGTGAACCGCTCGCCCGAACGCGCCGATGCCTTGTGCGATGCATTGGGCGAACCGGCGCGGGTGATGTCGCGTTACATCGAAGACCTGCGCGAGCTGGGCGACTTCGAGCTGATCGTCAATGCCACCGCGGCCGGGCGCGACCGCGATGCCGGTGCCTTCGCCTTGCCGCTGAGCCTGGTCAACAGCCTGACCGCCGCGGTCGATCTGAACTATGGCGCCACCGCCATCGCGTTCCTGGCCTGGGCGCGGGCGGCGCAGTGCCGGTACGCCATCGATGGGCTGGGCATGCTGGTGGAACAGGCCGCCGAAAGCTTCGCGCTGTGGCATGGCGTGCGCCCGGAGACCGACCCGGTCTATGCCGCGCTGCGCGCCCGCGAGGCGGTGCTGGTCAGCGCCGACTGAACCGGCAGCGATGACCACCACCGAACTGCTGCTGGGCCTGGTCACCAGCCTGCTGTCGCGGGTTCCGCTGCTGATCGCGGTGCTGCTGGGCGTGGTGCTGTTGTGGCGTGCGCCGGCCGGCCCGCTGCGGCGCGCCGGCCTGGCCGGGGTGGGGTTGTTGCTGGGCTGCGTGCTGGCCGAAGTCGCGCTGCAGGCCTTCCCGATGCTGCTGCTGCAGCAGGGCGACGTGCGCAGGATCGCCCTGCTGATGGGGGTCGGCAGCTTCGTGCTGACCACCGTGCAGGCGGTGGGCATCGGCCTGCTGGTGTGGACCCTGGCGCGCAGCCTGCAACGCTTGCCGACGGACGTGGGTCGACCCGGCTGATCCTGCTCGGGCCGCCTGCCGGCGTGGGGTAGGGCGGTGCGGCGGCACATGCCCGCCGCCTTGCATCGAGGCAGTTGCAGCGCCTTGGTGCCCGGCCATGCCATCGGCATGCCTTGCAGCGAAGCACTACGTCTGGCCGCAGCGCGCTCGGCACACACGTTCAGCCGCGCCGTCGGTCGGTCGCAGCGGCTGCGCCAGTCCATGCGAAAATGGCGCGATGAGTGATCTCGCCCCACCGGCCGCGCCGTCTGCGCCCGTTCCCCCCCAGCGCGTGCTGACCGACCCGATCAAGGCCGGCATCCGCGACGCCTATGCCAAGCTGCAGGCCAACACACCCGGCTTTGCCACCCGCCGCGCGCAGAGCCAGATGATTGGCCTGGTCTCGCGCGCGCTGGCTACCTCCGGCGGCATCGGCATCGCCGAAGCACCGACCGGTGTCGGCAAGAGCCTGGGCTACCTCACCGCCGGCGTGCCGATCGCACTGGCCACCAAGAAGAAGCTGGTCATCAGCACCGGCACGGTGGCATTGCAATCGCAGCTGGTGGAACGCGACATCCCGGCCTTCCTCAAGGCCACCGGGCTGGAGGCCAGCGTGGCGCTGGCCAAGGGCCGCACCCGTTACCTGTGCACGCGCAATGCCGCCGAGCTGGAAGGCGACACCAGCCAGAACGCCATGTTCGAAGACGAGCAGGCGCTCTACGACCGCCCGCTCAGCCCGGTGGATGCGGAGTTGGCCAAGCGCCTCGCCAAGGCCTACGCCGCGCGTACCTGGAACGGTGACCTGGACGATGCCCCCGAGCAGGTCTCGGTGCCGCTGCGCATGCGCATCACCACCCCGGCCTCGGGCTGTGCGGGGCGCCGTTGCAGCTACGCCGCGCAGTGCCCGGTGCTCAAGGCACGTACCGATGTGCGCGAAGCGCAGATCGTGGTCACCAACCACGCCCTGCTGCTGTCCTCCCTGTCGCTGGGCGATGCCGAAAACGGCCAGCCGCTGATCGCCCCGCCAGCGGACATGCTGCTGGTGCTCGACGAAGGCCACCACATCGCCGGCGTGGCCATCGACCAGGGCGCGGCCAACCTGCCGCTGGACGACATGGCCAAGCGCACCGGCCGCCTGCAGATCCTGATCGCCGCGGCGTATCGCGCGGTGGACAAGGACAGGATCGGCAACCTGCTGCCCAACGAAGCCATCGACGTGGCTGCGCGCGTTTCCAAATTGCTCAAGGCCTTCCATGCCGAGGTCGAACGCGTCTGGAAACCCGAGCCCGGTGAGCGCGACCCGTTGTGGCGTGCGGCCAACGGCAAGTTACCGTCGCAATGGAGCCCGGCCATCGAAGAACTGGGCGAAGACACCCGCGCGCTGTTCAACTGGGTGCACGCCGCGCACAGCGCCGTGGCCAAGGGCAAGCAGGACGATGCCGCGCGCGAGCGGTTGCAACGCAGCCTGGGGCTGGCGCTGGAAATGGCCGAGCAGCAACACGCTCTGTGGAGCGGCTGGCGCCGCGAAGACAAGGAAGGCCAGCCGCCGATGGCACGCTGGATCACCCTCTCGCGCGATGGTGACCTGATCTGCCATTGCTCGCCGGTCTCCGCCGCACAAGTGCTGCGCACGATGATCTGGAACGAGGTCGATTCGGTGGTGATGACCTCGGCCACGCTCACCGGTGGCGGCGACTTCCAGTCCTTCGCCATCGATAACGGTCTGCCCGATCACGCCGAGATGGCGTCGCTGGCCTCGCCGTTCGATCTACCCAACCAGGCCGAATTGATCGTGCCCAATTTCCCGGTGACTCCCGACGACCGCGAGGGGCATCCCAAGGAAGTGGCCAAGTACCTGGTGCGCGAACTGGATTGGAGCGCCAAGGGCAGCATCGTCTTGTTCACCTCGCGCTGGAAGATGGAAAAGGTCGCCGACCTGATGCCACTGGCGCAGCGCAACCGCGTGCTGGTGCAAGGCGAGGGCAACAAGTCGCAGCTCATCACCGAACACCTGCGCCGCATCGCGGCCGGCGAGAGCTCGGTGTTGTTCGGGCTCAACTCCTTCGGCGAAGGCCTGGACCTGCCGGGCGAAGCCTGCACCACCGTGGTCATCACCCAGGTGCCGTTCGCCGTGCCCACCGACCCGCAGACCTCGACCCTGAGTGAATGGCTGGAAAGCCGCGGCCACAACGCCTTCAACCTGATCGCGATCCCGCATGCACTGCGCACGCTTACCCAGTTCGCCGGTCGCCTGATCCGCAGCTCCAGCGACCATGGCCGCGTCATCATCCTCGACTCGCGCCTGCTCACACGCCGCTATGGCAAGCGCATCATCGACGCCTTGCCGCCGTTCAAGCGGGTGATCGGGCGCTGATGGCGTGCCTTGAACCTGCTGTGCCGCGACGAAGGGCGCATCGGGCCGGATCGCTTCATCGGACAGTGGGCCGCAGGTGACGGGCCTTGCGGATCGAACGCAGATGATCCGTATGATGCAATGCAATGCCGCTTGGCACAGTGGCGTATCGACACGCCTCACTGGGCAGTATTTCCTGATCGTCATCGGCAGTTTCGTCATGCAATGCAAACGCCAGCGGCGCGGCCACATGCAGAGAAGCGCTGTTGGCTGCAACCCCATGCCACGCAGAAAGTGATGCATATCACGCATCGCGATCATCATCATGTTCGCCTATCAGAACGATCAGAACTAACGACTTCTCACGCCATCGCCCGCTAGCCATGATTCAGCTCCATCACTACGAGCTGACGCCATGCGCCCTGGATCCCTCATGGTGCTAGCCCTGCTAGCCCCCACACTGATCGCCCCGCCGGTCTTCGCCCAATCCGTGCTGACCCGCGACAACGGCGCCAAGGTGGGCGACAACCAGAACTCGCAGACCGCGGGTGCCACCGGCCCGACCTTGCTGCAGGACGTGCAGCTGATCCAGAAACTGCAGCGTTTCGATCGCGAGCGCATCCCCGAGCGTGTGGTCCATGCGCGCGGCACCGGCGTCAAAGGCGAGTTCACCGCCACCGCCGATCTGTCCAGCCTGACCAAGGCCAAGGTGTTCAGCGCCGGCGAAAAGACCCCGGTGTTCGTGCGCTTTTCATCGGTGGTGCACGGCAATCACTCGCCGGAAACGCTACGCGACCCGCATGGCTTCGCGACCAAGTTCTATACCAGCGAAGGCAACTGGGATCTGGTCGGCAACAACTTCCCCACCTTCTTCATCCGCGATGCGATCAAGTTCCCGGACATGGTGCACGCGTTCAAGCCGGACCCGCGCACCAATCTGGACGACGACTCGCGTCGCTTCGATTTCTTCTCGCATGTGCCCGAAGGTACCCGCACGCTGACCCTGCTGTACTCCAATGAAGGCACGCCTGCCGGCTACCGCTTCATGGACGGCAATGGTGTGCACGCCTACAAGCTGGTCAACGCGCAGGGCGAAGTGCATTACGTCAAGTTCCATTGGAAGACGCTGCAAGGCATCAAGAACCTCGACCCCAAGCAGGTTGCCGCAGTGCAGGCCAAAGACTACAGCCACCTGACCAACGACCTGGTCGGCGCGATCAAGAAGGGCGACTACCCGAAGTGGGACCTGTACGTGCAGGTGCTCAAGCCCGAAGACCTGGCCAAGTTCGACTTCGACCCGCTCGATGCCACCAAGATCTGGCCGGACGTGCCGGAGCAGAAGGTCGGCCAGATGGTGTTGAACAAGAATGTGGACAACTTCTTCCAGGAAACCGAGCAAGTCGCCATGGCGCCGGCCAACCTGGTGCCGGGCATCGAACCTTCGGAAGACCGTCTGTTGCAGGGTCGCATCTTCTCCTATGCCGATACCCAGCTGTATCGCATCGGCGCCAACGGCCTGAGCCTGCCGGTCAACCGCCCGCGCGTGGCCGTCAACAACGGCAACCAGGACGGCCAGGGCAACATCGGCCAGACCACCAGCGGCGTGAACTACGAGCCGAGCCGCCTGGAGCCGCGTCCGCAGGACACCGCGGCGCGCTACAGCGAACTGCCGCTGTCGGGCACCACCCAGCAGGCCAAGATCACCCGCGAGCAGAACTTCAAGCAGGCCGGCGAGTTGTATCGCTCCTACAGCAAGAAGGACCGCGCCGATCTGGTGCAAAGCTTCGGTGAGTCGCTGGCCAACACCGACGCCGAAAGCAAGCACATCGTCCTGTCGTTCCTGTACAAGGCCGATCCGGAGTACGGCACCGGCGTTGCCCGCGTGGCCAAGGGCGATCTGGCGCGCGTCAAGCAGCTGGCCTCCAGCCTGCAGGACTGATCCACCCAACGGCATCGCGGCCAGGCCGCGGTGCCGTCCTTCTTCAGGAGAGCGACATGCGCACGCTGATGCTGATCTTGCTGAGCGCGGTCTGCGTGCCAGCCATGGCCGCTTCGCCGGTGGCCCCGCCGGCAGCGGCACGCACTGCGGCAGCCAGCCCCGCGCAGATCAAACTGCAACTGCGCGAGTATTTCTTCGATGCCGCGCGCGAAGGCCGCCAGGACATGCTGGCCGAATTCATCCGCTCGCATTACGACCTCAACACCCGCGACGACAAGGGCTACACCGCGTTGATCCTGGCTGCCTATCACGGCCAGCGCCCGGCGGTGGAGCAGCTGCTCAGTGCCGGCGCCGACCCCTGCGCGCAGGACAAACGCGGCAACACCGCTTTGATGGGTGCCATCTTCAAGGGTGAACTGGCAATTGCCAAGCGCCTGATGCAGGCCGACTGCGCGCCCGACCAACGCAACAACGCCGGCCAGACGGCAGCGATGTACGCGGCGCTGTTCCAGCGCACCGACGTGCTCAAGGATCTGGCCGCCAAGGGCGCAGACCTCAGCCTCAAGGACGGGCAAGGCAACGATGTCACCCAGCTGCAACGCGGCGAGTTCGCCACTGCCACGGCGCGCTGAGCGCATCGCGCGCCCTTTTCGGCGCTGCGTACGCAGCGTCGGTTTTCCGCCGCAACTGCGCTGAAACATTGACGTCCCCTGCGCTGCCACCGCCAGGGTGTCGGGAAAATCCTGATGCATAATCCCTTGCGCGCCAAGACGTTGACATTAAACTGAGCGCACCCTGACTGGCCTGGAAAGCGCAAAAAAACGCCTGCGAAAAACAATTCAAGAATCCGCCGGGAAAGCCGATGCTGCAGTCAGTGCACCTTGGAACCCCCGGACCATGAAGCTCGATCCTTCCATTCCTTTCCTGATGTCGCTGCTGGCCATGGTGCTGTGCACCGCCACCGCTGTCGTCGCCTTGGTGTTCGGCCAGGTGCACGTACTGGCCACCTCGTGGACGTTCTATGCGGTGATGGGCACCGCACTGATGACCCTGGTCGCCTCGTATCACGCACTCGGCAAGCCGCTGAGCGCCGAAGAGCGCGTCGGTATCCGCAACCCCTGATCGCCCCTGTCCAGACCCGCGCGCCTAGTCGGATACCGGTCCAGGGCGCTGCGTGCGTCATCGGGGATGCACACCGTCCGCCGCGCATAGGCGACTGCTGGCAAGCACTACGCATTGCCAATGCGATGCCACCCGATGGCTGCATCCTCGGTGCACAACGGAAGACCCAGTCGCGCCAAGCACTCTTGCCGGCCGCTTTCTGCAGTAGATCTCCCCGCACTTTCGCCTACCTGAGGGCACTGCCCGTCCGATCTGCTGCCACGCGAAGTGGTCGTAGCCGGCCCATTGTTGGGGACCTGTCATCCCATGGATCGGCGACCACTCCGCCGACCGATCGCTGCGCCGGCAGCCTGCCGTCGCGCACGGCCGCAGATTCATCCAGGCCCGTGTAAGCTATTGATCCTGCTTCGCATTCCGAATGGCCGCCAGCTGCGGCCCACCGTCGATGACCGTCTCTGCCGATCGCTACGCTGCTTCCCTGCGCCTGTCCGTTGCCCCGATGATGGATTGGACCGACCGGCATTGCCGGGTGTTCCACCGTCTGCTGGCGCCGTCGGCGCGGCTGTACACCGAGATGGTGCATGCCAATGCGGTGATCCATGGCGATCGGATGCGGTTGATCGGTTTCGACCCAGTCGAGCATCCGTTGGCGCTGCAGCTCGGCGGCAGCGAGCCGGGGATATTGGCACAGGCGTCCGCCATCGCCCAGCAGTGGGGCTTTGACGAAATCAACCTCAATTGCGGCTGCCCATCCGATCGCGTGCAGGCCGGGCGCTTCGGCGCCTGCCTGATGCGCGAGCCGGCGCTGGTGGCCGAGTGCGTGGCGGCCATGTGCGCCGCCACCACGCTGCCGATCACGGTCAAGTGCCGGTTGGGCGTGGACGATGACGAGGACTACGCCGTGTTCGCCAGCTTTGTCGACCAGGTGGTTGCCGCCGGTGCGGCGATGGTGGTGGTGCACGCGCGCAATGCATGGCTCAAAGGCCTGTCCCCGAAGGAAAACCGCGAGGTGCCGCCGCTGCGCTACGACTGGGCCTATCGGCTCAAGCAGGAACGTCCGTCGCTGCCGGTCGTGGTCAACGGTGGAATCGCCACCGTCGACGCCGCCCTGGCGCACCTGCAACGGGCCGACGGCGTCATGCTCGGCCGTTCTGCCTACCACGATCCCTATGTATTGCATTGCCTGGAGGCTGCGCTGAGCGGCCGCCCGCAGCGCTCGCGCGAGGACCTGCTGCGCGCGTTGCGGCCGTATGTGCAGGCGCAGCTCGACCAGGGCCTGGCGCTCAAGCACATCACCCGCCATGTGTTGGGCCTGTTCCACGGTCAGCCGGGAGGTCGGGCGTTCCGGCAGGTGCTGAGTGAAGGCGCGCATCGTTCCGGGGCTGGCTGGGAGCTGGTCGAGCAGGCGTTGCAGCGCACCGACGAGCGGCCCTGGCGCGTGGTCGCCTGATTGGCTCGCCGCTTGCATTGGCTGAACGGCTGGCGTGCGGCCATTGAACGCCAGGGACGTCGAATGGCCAGGCATACCAGCACGCATGCACGGCAAGTGCAGAGTTCATTTGGCTGAACGGCGTTAACTCCGTGCTAAAAAGTTCAGATCGGATTCACCCCACAAAATCAAGAATTTGGCGCGTATCCGCTGCCTGGCGATGCTGCGATGGATTGCCGATTTCACACATTTTGAATGTTCCTGAACAACCCGCTAGGATTCAGCCGTGACCCAAGTCTCCCACCGCGCCCGCTCCATCGCCTTGGCTACCTTGTCGGTTGCCATGGTTGCGCCATTGGCGTGGGGGCAGGGCTATCCGCCGATGGGCCAGGGCGGGCGTGAGGCGATGCCTGCGCCGGCGCGCGGCGGCAGCCGCACCCTGTCGGACACCATCCGGCACGTACAGCGGTCCACCGGTGGACAGATCCTGGGTGCCGAACGCGTGCCGTTCGATGGCGGTAACCTCAACCGGGTCAAGTACATGAAGGATGGGCGCGTGCACACCGTGTATGAGCCGGAACAGCAGGCGCAGGCCGATGGGCCGCGGGCGCCGCCGTCCGGCACCCCACCACGCGACGATAACCACTGAACGTGGATAGTCAGGCGTTCAGTCTCATAAATTCCCAGGCCGCCGGCCGCCAACGTAATTAGGGAGAGTGCATGCGTATCCTTTTGGTCGAAGACGAAGCTCCGCTGCGCGAGACCCTTGCCGCCCGCCTGAAGCGTGAAGGCTTTGCGGTCGACGCCGCACAGGACGGCGAGGAAGGCCTTTACATGGGCCGCGAAGTGCCGTTCGACGTCGGCATCATCGATCTGGGCCTGCCCAAGATGTCGGGCATGGAACTGATCAAGGCGCTGCGCGACGAAGGCAAGAAATTCCCGGTGCTGATCCTCACCGCGCGTTCGAGTTGGCAGGACAAGGTCGAAGGCCTCAAGCAGGGCGCCGACGATTACCTGGTCAAGCCGTTCCACGTCGAGGAGCTGCTGGCGCGGGTCAATGCACTGTTGCGTCGTGCGGCGGGCTGGAGCAAGCCCACGCTGGAATGCGGACCGGTGGCGCTGGATCTGGCGGCGCAGACGGTCAGTGTCAACGGCGCCAATGTCGACCTCACCAGCTATGAGTACAAGGTGCTGGAATATTTGATGATGCATGCCGGCGAGCTGGTCTCCAAGGCCGACCTCACCGAGCACATCTACCAGCAGGATTTCGACCGTGACTCCAACGTGCTGGAAGTGTTCATCGGCCGCCTGCGCAAGAAGCTCGATCCCGATGGTGAGCTGAAGCCGATCGAGACCGTGCGCGGTCGCGGCTACCGCTTCGCCATCCCGCGTACCGAAGGCTGAGGTCCCACGTCGGCAAGCAGGACGATTTCGTGCCGGGGCGCTCCAAATGGTACAAACGCTGGCGCCCGCGCTCCCTGCAGGCGCGCCAGCTGCTGGCCGCCAGCCTTAGCCTGGTGGCCTTTCTGGCGCTGGCCGGCTATGCGCTGGACGTGGCGTTCGCCGACACCGCCGAGCGCAACCTGCGCGAGCGGCTGAAGAACTACGCCTCCGCCTATGCGGCCAATATCGACTTCGTGCGCGACGGCTCACTGTATATCGGTGGACAGCCACCCGATCCGCGTTTCGACGTACCCGGTGGCGGGCTGTATGTCGAAGTCGTGCGCCCGGATGAAAGCTGGACCTCGATGTCGGCCGAAGGGCCGAACATCCCGCATGGCCGCATGCTCGAACCGCGCCAGGAAGAGTTCATCGGCCCGCTGGAGATGACCCAGATCGACGGCAGCGTCGGCCAGTTGTATCGCTATGGCCTGGGCGTGAGCTACGTCGAGCGCGAGCATGGTGGCGAGATTCCGTACACCATCTACGTGATGGAAGACGCCCGTTCGATGGGCGCGCAGCTGCGGGTGTTCCGCGGTGCGGTGTGGTTCTACCTGGGCAGTGCCGGCGTGGTGCTACTGGTCTTGCAGGCCTTCATCCTGCAATGGAGCCTGCGCCCGCTGCGGCGGGTCATCAACGAGCTGACCAAGGTGCAGCGCGGCGAGATCCAGCGCATGAGCGAGCAGCATCCGCGCGAGCTGGAGCCGTTGACCGACAGCATCAATGCCTTCATCGAGAGCGAGCGCGATAATCTGGAGCGCCAACGCAATACGCTGGCCGATCTGGCGCATAGCCTCAAGACGCCCATCGCAGTGCTGCGCACCCAGCTGGACAGCGGTGCCTCCGAGCGCGACCTGCACGACGAAATGGACGTGCAGCTGCGTCGCATGAACGACCTGGTGTCGTATCAGCTGGCGCGCGCGGCCTCCAGCGGCCACAAGCTGTTTGCTGCGCCATTGCCGATCGAGCCAACCGCCGAAGAAATCGTCCGCGGGCTGGAGAAGGTGTATTCGGTCAAGGGTGTGCTGTGCGAATTCGATATCGCGCCGGAGGCGCGCTTCCACGGCGAGCCGGGCGATCTGCAGGAGCTGCTGGGCAACCTGCTGGAGAACGGCTTCAAGTGGGCGCGTAGCCGCGTGCTGCTGACCGCCCAGCCCGGCCCCACCACCGGGAGCCGCCGTGCCGGCCTGATCCTGTCGGTGGAAGACGACGGTCCCGGCATCGCGCCGGAAGATGTCGCCAAGATCCTGCAGCGCGGCGTGCGCGGCGACGAGCGCGTGCAGGGGCACGGCATTGGCATGTCGATCGTGCAGGACTTGATAAAGGCCTACCGCGGCGAACTGCAGGTGGTGCGCTCGCAGGAGCTGGGCGGCGCCCGCTTCGATGTGACCCTGCCGCCGGGACTGTGATGCCCCGCCTGGCCCGATGAACTCTTCGGCAATGGCATCCAACGCTCCGACAACCGTTTAACGCCTAGTGCGTTGGCTTGACCATACTGGTCCGATGGCAGGCAGTTGCGATGGAGAGCCGCATGGTCAAGCGCGTTGCACAGGCACCTGGCGTGGGAACGCGCTCAGCGAGCGTCCGCCGCTGGCGCGTTGCGTTGCTGGTCGCCAGCGGCGTTTGCGCCATCATCGGCCACGCTGCCGAAGCGCCGTTGACGGCGATGCAGATGCGTTGGTTGCAGCGCGCCACCTACGGCGTGGATGCCGACAGTGCAATGCAGCTACGGCGGCTCGGTTCCAAGGGCTACGGCACGCTGCTGTTGCGGCCCAGCGCCGATGCCGTCTTGCCGGCACCCATCCGCACGCAGCTGCAGCAGTTCGATGCGCTGCATACGCCGTTGGTGACCCTGTTGACCCAGTACGAGGCCGACAAGATCCGCCTGCAGGACATGCCCGATGGCGATGAGAAGGCTGCCCTGCGCAAGGACTGGCAGGCACGCGGCGGACAGATGCTCACCCAGGCGCGCCAGGCCCAGTTGTTGCGGGCGGTGTACGCGCCGGACCAACTGCGCGAGCAGCTGGTGTGGTTCTGGCTCAATCACTTCAGCGTGTATGCCGATAAGGGCCGGGTGAAGTGGATGGCCGCCGATTACATGGAAAACGCCATCCGCCCCAACGCCACCGGCAAGTTTGCCGATCTGGTGATGGCCACGCTGGAAAGCCCGGCGATGCTGGAGTATCTGGACAACGCCAAGAACGCCAAGGGCAAGGTCAACGAGAACTATGCGCGCGAGCTGATGGAGCTGCATACGCTGGGCGTGCATGGCGGCTACACCCAGCAGGATGTGCAGCAGCTGGCCTTGATCCTCACCGGCGCTGGCTTGGTGCCGATCAAGGCAACGGGCGCGCCGCCGCTGCCGGTAAACAAGCCTGGTCAGCCACCGGTGGTGCGCAAGGGGTTGTTCGAATTCAACCCGGCGCGTCACCAGCCCGGCGACAAGTTGCTGCTCGGCCAGCGCATTGCCGGTGGCGGGCTGGAGGAGATCGAACAGGCCGTGCACCTGCTGGTGCGCCAGCCGGCGTGCGCGCAGTTCGTGTCGCAGCGCCTGGCCGAATATTTCGTCAGCGACACGCCACCGGCGGCGCTGGTGGCGCGCATGGCCAGCACCTTCCAGCACAGCGACGGCGATATTGCCAAGGTCATGCAGACCATGCTGGATTCTGCGGAGTTCGCACAGGCACAACCGCGCAAGTTCAAGGGCCCGAACCGCTTCGTGGTGTCGGCGATGCGGTTGGCTTATGCGGACCAGCCGGTCCGCAACGCCGGCCCGATGGCCAGTTGGGTACAGCAACTGGGTGAGCCGTTGTTCGGCCGTATCACGCCGGATGGGTGGTCGATGCAATCGCAGGCCTGGACCAGCTCCGGACAATTGGCGCGCCGGTTCGAGGTGGCGCGCGCGCTGGGCAGTGGGCCCAAACAATTGTTCCGGCGCGACGGCGATACCGACACGCCGATCCCCGCAGTGACGCAGATCGATACGCGCGCGTCGTATCGCTGGTTGGCACCGTCGTTGTCGGCGGGCACGCGCCAGGCGCTGGAGCAGGCGCGCTCGCCGACGGAATGGAATGGATTCTTGTTGTCGTCGCCGGATTTCAACTATCGCTGATTCATCGCATGCGGTGTGGTCATCGCCGCAGGAGAACCTCCATGCAACGTCGTCGCTTTCTGCTTGCTTCCGCCGCTGCGGCGAGCCTGCCGTGGACAGGCCGTCTGTTTGCCGCCCCGCGCGACAGTGCGCGCCTGCTGGTGGTGTTCCTGCGTGGCGGTTACGACAGCAATAACCTGCTGGTACCGCACGCCAGCGATTTCTATTACCAATCGCGGCCCACGCTGGCGATTGCGCGGCCGGATCCTGCAAATCTCGACAGCGCCATCGTGCTGGATACGCAGTGGGGTTTGAATCCGGTGATGCGCGATGCCTTGCTGCCGCTGTGGCAGCGCAGGCAATTGGCGTTCGTGCCGTTCGCCGGCACCGACGACACCTCGCGCAGCCATTTCGAAACCCAGGACGATATCGAATCCGGTCAGGCGGGTAAGCACCGCGATTACCGTTCCGGTTTCATGGCGCGCCTGTCGGGCGTGCTCAGCGGCGTGCCGGCGATTGCCTTCACCGATTCGCTACCGTTGACCTTTCAAGGCGGCGGCGATCTGCCCAACGTTTCGTTGCGGGGCATCGGCAAGGGCGGGCTGGACGCGCGCCAGTCACAGATACTGTCGCAGATGTACGACAGCACGCCGCTGGCGGCCGCAGCCCGCGATGGATTGGCCTTGCGCCAGCAAGTCACCGCGCAGCTGCGCGAGGAAATGGAGCAGGCCGGGCGCGGCGCTGCCAGTGCGCGCACGTTTGCCGATGAAACCCGGCGCATGGCGAGCTTGATGCGCGAGCGGTACCGGCTGGGGTTTGTCGATGTCGGTGGCTGGGATACGCATGCCAACCAGGGGAGTGTCGCAGGCGGCCTGGCCAACAATCTGCGTAACCTGGGTGAAGGGTTGACCGCGTACGCCGATGCACTGGGCCCGGCCTGGAACGACACCGTGGTGGTGGTGATTTCCGAGTTCGGCCGCACCTTCCGCGAGAACGGCAGCAAGGGCACCGACCATGGCCATGGCACCACCTACTGGGTGTTGGGCGGCGGCGTGCACGGCGGGCGCATCGCGGGCGAACAGGTTGCCGTGGAACAGGCGCAGCTGCTGCAGAATCGCGATTACCCGGTGCTGACCAATTACCGCAGTCTGTTCGGCGGCGTGCTGCAGCGGCTATGGGGGCTCTCACCGGCGCAGTTGGCGCGCGTATTTCCGGACGCGACGCCACGGGATCTTGGCTTGGTGTAGGCGCGGCCAACAGGCGCCTGCAGGAGCGATTGCTGCGTTATCTGACTGGCGAGGGCAGTTCACTCACGCGACTGCCGCAGTCATGCACTGCCACCGCGCGGCAGCATCAACGCGCTGGCTGCGGCGCAAACGGCGATGGTCCATAGACGCTAACCAGATGCGCGGCCACGGCCGGCATCACCCGTTCCAGCACCTGCGGCGCGGAGAAGTGGTATTCGCTGACCACCGCGAAGAATTCCTCCGGCGCTTCGGCGGCATACGGGTCGATCTCGGTGTCTTCGCCGGCCTCCACACGCTGGCAGAAGGCATCGAAGGCCTGCTGGAAGTCGCGCGCCCAGCGGCGCTGCAGTTCGCGCGGCAATGGTGGGGTGCCATCGAGCACGCCATCCAGGGCATCGAGCTTGTGCGCCATCTCGTGCACGATTACGTTGAAGCCGGCGCACGGGTCGTGCAGGTCTGCCTGCACGTCGGCCCAGCTGACGATCAGCGGGCCCTGCTCCCAGGCCTCGCCGATCAGGGTGTCGTCCCAGGCGTGCATGACGCCGGCCGCATCCATGTGGCTGCGCTGCACGCGGAAGGCATCCGGATAGACAATCAGCTGCGACCAGCCACGCCACCCGGCGGCCCCGAATTCCAGCAGCGGCAGGCAGCAGGTGGCGGCCAGCAACACCTGATCCCCGGGCTGCAACTGCAGGCCATCAACCGGCGAAATGGTTTTCTGATGCAGAAAGGTTGCGGCCAGCGTGCGCAGGCGTTGCTGGCGCAATGGATCCAGTGCGGCCACCCAGGCGCATTCGCTGCGTACCGGGTTCCATAGCGCATCGGGAATCTCCAGCGGGCGCCGCCGCAGCCAGCGCAGCCATCCCTGGATCAGCGGAACATGCCGGGCAGAAAGCTGTGCCATTGCGGCAGCATGCGCGCGCGCGGGAGCAGCCCTTCGGTATCGCCGCCGCCGCCGCTGGATGGCGCCGGCTTGTGCGGTTGCGTGCGTGTTGCCGGCTCGCCACCATGCGCGCTGCCGCGTGCGGCCGAGTTGTCGCTGATGCAGCTGTCATGATCGCCGTCGACCGGCCGGTCCGATGCCAGGACGGCAAGCGGAACCAATGACAGCAGCAGGCAAACCGTGAGTCGGCGCATCGTCCACATCCAGGGCAAGCGGCGTGAGTCGCCGATCATAACGCGGTTTTCACTCCCTCACGCAAGCCGCGCTGGGCGGGGGGGAAGGCTTGGCGCATACTTTCGCGGATCGATTTGGGAACCGTTGCCGTGGATGACCGCGCGTTGCTGGCCAAACTTGCGAGCGGCCGGCTGTCCGGCGATGCGCTGGCGCGTGATGCGGGGTTGACCCGCGCCGCAGTGTGGAAGCGCATTCAAAATTTGCGCGCCGCAGGCGTCGCCATCGAAGGACGCGCTGGCGATGGCTACCGGCTGGCCGCACCGCTGGACCTGCTGGACGCCGCGCGCATCCGTGCCGCCATGACCGCTGAGGCCGCCGCCGGGCTGGCGGCGCTGGAGGTGGCCTGGACGCTGGAATCCAGCAATACCAGCCTGCTGGCGCGTCCGGCACCGCAGTGCGGGGTGGAGGTGTTGCTGGCGGAGCGCCAGACCGGCGGGCGCGGCCGCCGCGGCCGTCAATGGACCTCACCGCTGGGGGCGCATGTCTATCTGTCGGCCTCGCGCCGTTTCAGCGGCGGGCTGGGCCAGCTCGCCGGGCTGAGCCTGGCGGTCGGGGTGGCGGTCGCGGAGGCCTTGCGCGGCTGCGGGTTTGCGGACGTCGGCCTGAAGTGGCCCAACGACCTGCTGGCGCGCGGGCGCAAGCTGGGCGGACTGCTGATCGAAGGCGGCGGGGAGATGGCGGGCAACGCGCGCGCGGTGATCGGCCTGGGCCTGAACGTGCATATGCCGCCAGCGGCCGCGGCCACCATCGACCAACCGTGGGTGGACCTGGATACCCTGGCCGGCCGCGCAGTGACGCGCGATACCGTGGTGGCCGCGGTGCTGTCGGCGCTGCTGCCGGCGCTGGACCTGTTCGAGGCGCAGGGGCTGGCCCCGTTCCTGGCCCGCTATGCGGCGCTGGATGTGCTGCAAGGCCGTACGGTGCAGGTGGAAGAGGCCGGCAGCCTGCATCACGGCGTCGCCCTCGGCCTGGCCGCCGACGGTGCCTTGCGGGTGCAACTGGGCGAGGCCGAGCGGCTGTTCCACTCCGGAGAAGTCAGTGTGAGACCTGCATGAGCGAGTGGTTGTTCGACCTGGGCAATTCGCGGTTCAAGTACGCGCCGCTGCACGGCAACCGCGCAGGCGAGGTGCAGGCCTGGGCGCATGGCGCCGAAGCGATGGATGCGACCGCACTGGCGGCGTTGCCGTGCGGGCGCGTTGCCTACGTGGCCAGCGTGGCGGCGCCGGCATTGACGCAGCGCATGATCGGCTGCCTGCAGGAGCGTTTCGCGCAGGTGCGCATCGCACGCACCGTGGCCGACTGCGCCGGCATTCGCATCGCCTACGCCGACCCCAGCCGGTTTGGCGTGGATCGGTTTCTGGCCTTGCTGGGTGCGCGGGGCAATGCACCGGTGCTGGTGGCCGGGGTGGGCACGGCACTGACCATCGATGTGCTCGGTGCCGACGGCCAGCATCATGGCGGGCGCATCGCCGCCTCGCCCACCACCATGCGGCAAGCGCTGCATGCGCGCGCGGTGCAGCTGCCGGCCAGCGGTGGCGACTATGTGGAGCTGGCCAACGACACCGACGATGCCTTGACCTCCGGCTGCGACGGCGCCGCGGTGGCGTTGATCGAGCGCAGCCTGCACCACGCGCAACGCAGCCTGGGCGAGCCGGTGCGACTGCTGGTGCATGGCGGTGGCGCGCCGCCACTGCTGCCGTTGTTGCCCGACGCCAGCTTCCGCGCCGCACTGGTGCTGGACGGCCTGGCCACCTGGGCGACCCATTCGTCCTGCGCTTAGAATCGCCGCATGTATGTCCGCGCGCTCATCGTGGTGTTGATCGTCCTCAATGCCGGGGTGGCGTTGTGGTGGGCGATGCAGCCGCCGCCGGCACCGCCGGTGGCACCGCCGCAGCCAACCGGCGTGGCGCGGCTGGAAGTGTTGCCGATGCCGGCGACCGCCGCCTCGCGGCCGCCGCCGGCCGTCGCTGCGCCAACGGAGGCTGACGCAGTCACCGCCTCCAGTGACCCGGCACCGGCACCGGTCGTGGCGACAGCGGCTGTCTCCAATACGACACCTGCGGACCCAGGCGTCACGCGCGTCTCCCCGCCCGCCGAGCAGCCAGCGCTGCCTGCGCGCGATGCCACGCCTACCGTGGCGGCGACTGCTGCAGCAACGTCCGCGCCCGCGTCGGTGGCTCAGACACCACCGGCCGCAGCCGAGCGCTGCGCCAGTCTCGGGCCGTATGCGGCACGCAGCGATGCCGATGCCGCGCTGACGCGGCTGCGGGGGCAGGTGAGTCGTGCCAGCGTGCGCGAAGACGCCGATGCCGGTGTCAGCATCTTCCGGGTGATGCTGCCCAACGTGGGCGACCGCGCGGCCGCGCAGGCCCTGGTCAAGCGGATTGCGGCCGCCGGCATCGGCGACTATTACGTGATCGCCCAAGGCGAGGGCAATACCGTTGCACTGGGGCAGTACCAGAGCCGCGAGCGCGCCGAACGGCGCCAGGCCAGCCTGGTGAGCGCAGGGTTTCCGGCGCAGCTGGTGCCCAGCGGCAGCGGTCAGTCGCGCTGGTGGATCGATGTGCGCAGCACGGTGGCGGCCGGCGCCTTGCAGGCCACGGTGGGCGCCTCCCGGCTGCGGTCGCTAGAATGCGCCGCGCTACGCTAGACTACGCACCGGCGCGCAACGCGCCTGCCTTTGCCGGCATAGCTCAGTTGGTAGAGCAACCGCCTTGTAAGCGGTAGGTCCCCAGTTCGAATCCGGGTGCCGGCACCACCTCGGAAGGGTGTGTCGCGTAGTAGTCTGAGACGCAGCCTGCAGGGATTCATGCCAGGTCTGGTTCCTCGCGCCGTCTGTCTTCAAACTTTGTCATGTCAAAAAAAGCGATTCCGATCAATGGCTTGGCCGGGAGTGTGCTGCTGTGCATGGTTGTGTTTGACGAGAGGCTAAACAAGATGTCCTGTGTGGGTTTAGGATCCGTCGTCAAGCACCTAGCATCCGTGCAAACTGGGTGTTGAAGTTTTTGCTGAATTTGCCGATCAACCCACCAGGAAGGTGGTTGATCCATGCCTCAGGAGGCCGCTATGCGCCCAAGCGAGCTAATCTTGCGCTGCTACGCAGAGCGCGATGGTGCGCTGTGGATGGCAGTCTGCCTCGATCTTTCACTTGCCGCTCAAGCCGACTCGTTTGAAGAGGCAAGGCGCAAGCTGGACGAGCAGATCCTCGATTACGTCAAGGACGCCCTGGCTGGGCCGGATAAGCAGCACGCCTACTATCTTCTGACGCGCCGCAAGGCGCCGGCCTCTGAGTGGCTCCGCTACTACGCCATCAAATACGTCGCGAAGATCGCACGCGCTTTCCATTGCACAGCGCGCGACGTGAAGCCTTTCCGGGAAATGCTTCCGGTTGTTCCTGCGTCTTGCTGATCGGATCGTATGGTCAAGGAGCGACCGGTCACGCACAAAGAGTTCTGAAGCAACTGGGCTTTGAGTCTAGGCCCCAGAATGGGACCTAGCACGAGCACTGGGGGACGTGCACCCACCACGGTCAGCTATGCCTGATAGCGCGACGTTCGCGCGCTGATGGCGGCCTTGTAATCTGGCGGCAGGGTTTGTGCCGAGTAAGCGACCCACAAGTGTATGGTGCTTTAATTATTTGCTTGAAAATTAGGCATTGCTCGGCGCATATACTCATCAAACAGCGGGACTGTAAATGCCGTATCGCCATGATTGGGCGCATAGACCATTCCCTTGCGAATCAGGCTGCTTCTGGTTGGAGCTACCGATTCAACCCTTCTTCCGAGGCAAGCAGCAATGTCACCGGATCTATGGGGTCCTGCACCGAGTTCGGCCATCGCGCGAATGTATGTTTTTTCAGCATTAGTCAATCGGTCTAGTCGCACCCGGAAAAAAGACGCATCTAACTCAGCTAGCGCGCGCTGATTTGCTTCCTGCGAGTCGGCCAAGGTAATAGGGCTTGTGGCTGCAGCATCCCAAGCGTGCTTGCCCCACTCTTGAAGAAAGTATGGATAGCCTGACGTTTTCGCTAGGATTTCGGCCAAGGCATCTTCATCAAAGACTACATTTTCTCGTTCAGCCGGGACCCTCACAGCTGACTCGGCGTTGGCGTTATCTAACTTGTCAACATGGACAAACTCGAACAGTCTTTCCGCATAAGACTTCGCGTCTCCCATCTGTCCAAGCAACTGGGGCAGCCCCGCTCCGACCATTGTGACCGGAAGTTGTGCCTGCGCAGCCGCATGGAGCGCCATAATCAGAGAGGCAAGCTGATGTTCTGGTACATGTTGAATTTCGTCGATGAAAAGAACGACCGCAGTATCTTGCTCTTTAGCTGCTAGACCAATTTCGTTGATTAGCTGTGTCATGTCATGATCTAGATCACCGCTATCAGCGAGGCCGCTTTCGATCGGCAGCTCCATACCAATCTCTATGTCATTGAATTTCACTTTCAGCGCATTTACGAAGCCGCCCAGTGCACGCAGGGCTTTAGCTGCGTGCTCCTTAGCTGCTTCGCGTCGGGATAGTTGGAGTAGAGTTGCCCTAAGGCTAGGAGCAAGAGCTGCAGGAAGCGATCGATTTTCTGGCGCCTCCACTGTCACCGAAAAAACGCCAGATGCTTGCGCATCTGCGCGTACTTTATTGAGGAGAACTGTTTTTCCTACTCCGCGCAGCCCATAGAGCACAAAGCTTCTCGCCGCGCGACCAGCTTTGATTCGGTCTAGAGCAATGTCGATGCGATCAATGAGGGCGTCACGACCCGCAAGCTCAGGGGGCGGCGTACCGGCGCCAGGGGCGTATGGGTTGGTACGAGGATCCATAGCGACCTTACCATGACTTATCAAGTTCTGATAAGATATAGTAACTTCACAAAGACGCAAGTGGTGAGGAGCATATCAACCGCGAGCCTCAGGGCTGGGTTAGCAGGAATTCCCCGAACTATCTGGAAACCCTTACAGGACAATGAGGCTTGAATCCGGGTTCAGGCACCATCTGGAAATTGTTCCCCGTCGCGGTGCGTTGCTTGTCATGGTGGACGGCTGCGACTTGCAGGTTGTCTCATGGGGCCAGTCGCGTACGTCGCCCTACCGTGTGGGCAGAACGTCGCGTCAACTCGCCGGTTCGATTCGTGCAGTTGGTGTTTGGTGGGGCGCCAAGCGGCGCTCCACGAGGCGGGCCTCGCCAGGCAGCGTTCACGCCGGCCGGCCGGCCGACAGGGCGTGGAGCGCGGCAGTGCCGTGGTCGGCATGGACATCGTTGCGTAGCCGTTGCGCGAGGGCGGCGGCGACAATCGCCAGTGCCTGGCGCAGCACGCTGTCGGCGTCGGCGCTGGCGTCCAGCACATGTTTGCCCGGCAACTGCAGGCGATTGAAGATGGTGCGGCAGCGTTCCAGGTTGTCCTGGGTTTCGAAATGGTTGGGCGCATCGCCGCGGGCGCGGATGCGCGACAGGCCGGTGGCTGGCGGCAGGTCGAGCAGCAGCAGCACGTCCGGGCGCGGGGCGAAGGCGTTGCGTTCCAGCAGCGTGTCCAGCGGCAGGCCGGCGGCGCCCTGGTAGGCGACCATCGACGGAAAGTAGCGGTCCAGGATCACGATGTCGCCGCGCGCCAGCGCCGGGGCGATCAAGGTGTCCACGTGTTCGTGGCGGTCGCGGATCAGCAGGTCGGCTTCTTCATCGGCGCTCAGGCGGCCGGTGGCGGCGGACTGGCGCAGTTGGGTGCCCCAGGGGCCGTTGGTCGGTTCCTTGCTTTGCACCACGCGTGCACCGGACGTCTGCAAGGCGGTGGCCAGGCTGCGCGCGAGCGTGGTCTTGCCGGCGCCGTCGATGCCTTCGATCGCGATCAATAGCCCGCCGGGCTTCAGTTCGATTGTCATCGCGCTACTTTATCCGATCGCGCCAATGGAACAGTATTGCGCGCCGCCGTCCGCGCCCGCTGCCATGCACGGTAACGCCGCCCGGACAGCACCGTGCAGGTGCGTGCCAGGCCAGGGGGTGACCTGTCCGGTCCATGCGCGACCGGCCGGCTGTCCCCTCGCAGCATGCGCCTGCGGCATCGGGCGTGCCGTAGGCGACTACCGGCGGCGCATGGCGTGCCAGTGTCTCGCTCGCATGACGCCTGATGACGGCAGACGTGGCCGTTGCGGCGTCGTTATGTCCGATAATGCATCGCGGATATGTCTTGCACGATGTCGGGAACGTCCCGATGCCAGCGCTTCGGTCCGCTGGTCATACTGAATAAGTCAGACGCAGGACTCATTCATACCATGATCGAGTCGTGCTTCTGGCGGCAAGGAAGATGGACGCGTCGCCGCCACCCTAGAGGCGGCATCCCCCGCGTGACGCCCACCAGGCACGTCGTGACCGGATTCCTTGTTTTCCTGCGGGTCCTTGCCGTACCCGGCGCGGCGCTGGCTCAGGTTGCGTTGGTGTAGCGATAGGACAGCAACGATTTGACCAGGAAGGTGATCTGGGTCGCCGAGCGCGCATCCACACGCATGACCGGAATGCGGAAGCCCGCGGCTACCAGCGCGTCGCGGAAGGGCGGCAGCAGGAAGTGTTCGACCTCGTCGGTCATGGTGACGCCCACCGCCAGGCTGGCCTGGGGAGCGATCTGGGCAAACTCGTGCAGCAATGCGAGCGTGGCCGCCGGCATCTGCGGGTCGCGCGCGTTGGCCAGCACGATCACGCCCAGTGCGCCGTCGCACACCAACGGCCACATGAAATCCAGGTACTTCTGCCCCGGCACGCCGTAGACGTGCAGCAGTTCGCCGTCTTCCAGTTCGATCGAGCTGTAGTCCAGCGCCACGGTGGTATAGGTCTTGTCGCCGTAGGCGTCCTGGCTGAGCGGCATCTCGGTGCTGACCGGTTCCACGTCGGAGATGGCGCGCACTGCGGTGGTCTTGCCGGCGCCCATGCCGCCAACGAACACCAGTTTGTTGGCTGGAAGACTCATGATTGTGCCTGGAAGAGAGAAAGGCCGAAGCGGCGTGCGACCCAGGAGAAGAACCGGGAATTGCCGGTATCCGGACGTGGCGGCAGTGCAGGCACGGAACTCTCCGCAGTCTGGGCAAGGCCGCTGGCCAATGCGGCGGCGAACAGGCATTCCACCGTTTGCAGCGGCAGCTTGCAAGCGCTGGCCAGCGCCTGCGGGCGCCATGGCCGCGCATGCAGATGGGCAATGGCGAGCAGCTGTGCGGGCGAGCTGGTGTCGGCGCTCAGTTCTGGCCATTGCCGCAATTGCAGCGCATGGCGGGGATCCACCGCCGGCAACGCCGGACGCAGATGCTCGGGCAGGGCGAAATACAGCGCCTCGCAGGAGATGCGCTGCGTCAGCACGGTATCGGTGGTATCGGCCAGATGCTGCCAGCCGGGACGATCCAGGGCGGCGATCAGCGTGGGCAGGCGGACCCCGGCCGGTAGCCGCAGGCAGCCATTGGCGGGATCCACGCCAACCTGCAGGCCCGCGTGTTGCAGCAGGACCGGCGCCGGCCCGAACTCGCCGCGGCAGTACCGCAGCAGCAGTGCCGGTTCGGCGGTCTGCGCCGTCTGCGGGGAGGACAGCAGCAGGCGCAGCTGCTCGTTGAGTTCGCGCACCGTGGCGCCGTGCGCGAGCCACGCGCCGGCCACGGGAGTGCGCGAGATCACCAGCAGCCGCACCGGTTGGCCTTGCAAGGCCGGCCAGGCGGCCAGGCCCTCGGCGGTTTCCAGGCCCAGTACCACCACATCGGCCGCGTGCTGCGGCCATTCGCCCAGCTGCACGTCGATGCGTTCGGCAAGCAGCAGCGAACACGCCAGTTTCAGGCGCGTGGTGTGCAGCAGGTCCAGGCCGGCCGTGGCGACCCGCATGGCGTGGATGGGTGCGGTCATGCGCAGGTGCCGTCCGGGCGCAGTGAAGCGGCAACGCCTGCCGGCTTGCACCGATAGGCAGGGCAGGCAACGCGTGCGCGCCGCCACAATGGCATCAACCGAAATCCAGGGTCTTTTCGAAGGCCTTGAGTTCGTGACGGGCCATCGCCAGGTTGGCCTTGCTACGGTCCAGCACCACGTACAGGAACAGCGTGCCGTTGCTTTCCAGCGGGCGCAGCAGGTGGTACTGGCGTGCCAGCGTAATCAGGATGTCTTCGATGGTGTCGTTCAGGCCGAGCTGCTCGGCAATGCGGCGCTTGGCGCGCACCACTTCGGTATTGCCGGCTGCGGCCAGTTCCAGGTTGAGGTCGGTGCCGCCGGTCATGCCCAGCGCCATGCCGCTATCGCTGTCGACCAGGGCGGCGCCAACGAAGCCGGCGAGCGAATGCAGTTGTTCCAGATTGAGTTTCGACATCGGTGGTCCCCTTCCAAACGGTGAGAAAATTGGTATGGCGCTGCAGGCACGCACCGTGTCGTGCGGATCAGCCGGCAGGCTGTGCCAGCGCGGTGGCCAGGCGCCCGGCGCAATCGCGCGCATTGAACAGCAGCGCGGCGGCATTGAGGTCGGCGCCGCCCACGGCGGTCAGCGTCAACGGCTTGTCGGCACGAATGCGGATCAGCACCAGCTGCCCGCCGCGGGTGCTGATGGTGGCGTAGTCGGCTTCGCTGAGGCCGGATTCGCGCGCCAGGGTCTCGCCCAGGGTCAGGAACGAATTGGTCATCGCCGCCAGGCGGCGGCCATCCACGTCCAGGCTGGATTGCTCGGTGATGGCACGGCCATCGGCGGTGGACAGCATCAGCAGGCCAATGCCCGGCTCGCGCTCGATGGTCTGCGCGAACTCGCGCCCGATGCGCTGCAAATCGTAGAGATGCGACGCCCGCGCGATCTCGCCCACGGCAGCCTTGACGACCTGGTTGACGGCGTTATGCGGCATGAAGATCCCCTGTTGCTGATGGCCCTGGCGCGTACGTGGTGCCTGGTCTGCGCTGGCGGGCGCGCCATACCATCGCGGTACCAGCACGCAGCCACACCAACCTCAGGCGTTTAACTGAGCGATCAGACAAGCAGAATCCGCAACGTTCAGCGCGCCGCCACGTCTGCGGCACGACACGATAGCGGCACGCTGCGGCAGATCTAAACCCCGGCGCCGTGATACCGGAACGGCGGCAGGCGCGGCAGCGTGCTGCGCTGCCGCACGTCACGGCGCGCGCGCGCCCCTAGACTACATGGCTTTATCGATGCTGGAGCAATGCATGGCAACGCAGTATCTGCCGGTTTCCCTGATTGGCGTTCCCACCGATATCGGTGCCGGCCACCGCGGCGCACGGATGGGGCCGGAAGCGCTACGCATCGCCGGCTTGCAGGAGGCGTTGGCCGGGCGCGGTATCGAGGTGCGCGACCTGGGCAATCTGGACGGTCCACGCAATCCGTGGCAGCTGCCGCAGGCCGGTTACCGGCACCTGGACGAAGTGGTGGCCTGGAACAAGGCGTTGATGGATGCCAGCGATGCCGAGCTGCGGGCCGGGCGCATGCCGATCATGCTGGGCGGCGACCATTGCCTGGGGATCGGCTCGATCACGGCGGTGGCCAGGTACTGCCGCGAGCAGGGCCGCCCACTGCGGGTGCTGTGGCTGGATGCGCATTCGGACTTCAACACCAGCGAGGTGACCCCGTCGGGCAATGTGCACGGCATGCCGGTGGCCTGCCTGTGCGGGCTGGGTCCGCAGGCGCTCACGCACCTGGGCGGCAGTGCGCCGGCGCTGCTGCCCGAGCAGGTACGCCAGATCGGCATCCGCTCGGTGGACCCGGAAGAGAAGCGGCTCATCAAGCAGCACCGCATCGACGTCTACGACATGCGCTACATCGACGAAGCCGGCATGAAGCGCACCATGGAAGCGGCGCTGCAGGGCATGAGTGCCGACACTCATCTGCATGTGAGCTTCGATGTGGATTTTCTTGATCCCAGCATCGCACCGGGAGTGGGCACCACCGTGCCAGGTGGCCCGAACTACCGAGAGGCGCAGCTGGTGATGGAGATGATTGCCGATACCGGCCGCATGGGGTCGTTGGACATCGTCGAGCTCAATCCGGTGCTGGACAACCGCAATGCCACCGCGGAACTGGCAGTGGATCTGGTGGAGAGCCTGTTTGGCAAGTCGACCCTGATGCGCGATTGATCCAGTGCTGAACGTGATACGCCGCCGTTCACATCAAATCCACGTCCGCGCCGTCAGATTTGGCGCCAAGCGAGGTGCGACCGCACCGGGCGCAGACCGAGGAAGAGCGATGAAGCGACTGCTGACACTGATGGTGCTGGGCCTGTTTTCGGCCGGCGTGATGACGGGCTGCAACACCGTGGCCGGCGCCGGCAAGGACATGCAGGGCGCCGGCAACAAGGTCGAGAAGACGGCCGAAAAATGCAGCGACGGTAAGTGCTGATTCGCCCCCATTGCGTGGGGCTTGTTCAAATTGATTGATCTGCGGCAACGCGCCGCTTACCCATGAAGGAGTCTGTTATGAAGCGTGCAATCGTGCTGCTGGTGCTGTCAGTGTTGTCGGTCGGGATGCTGTCAGGTTGCAACACCGTCGCAGGTGCCGGCAAGGACGTGCAGGGCGCCGGCGAGAAGGTGGAAGACGCCGCACGCAAGTGATCTACTTGCTGAAGCGGTAAACAAGAACGGGCCGAAAGGCCCGTTTTTCTGTTGGCATTCGGGATTCACCCAGACAACGCTGCGGCGTGGTCCAGTCGTTCGGAAGCGGCGTACGGCGTGGCAACCATTCATCGCGGTGAGCATGGGCTAGACATCTCTTGACCTGTGCGGAACGCTGCTGGCACCACTCTGGCAACACGGTCAATCGCGACCGCATGCAGCGGAGAACCGCAATGAACAAAGACATCATTTCCGGCAAGTGGAGCCAGCTCAAGGGCCAGATGCAGGCCAAGTGGGGCGACCTCACCGACGATGACTTCAAGGTCGCAGAAGGTAATGCCGAATATCTGCAGGGCAAGTTGCAGGAGCGCTACGGCTGGGACCGCGACCGCGCCCAGACCGAAGTGCGCGCTTTTGAAAAGTCGCTGCACGACGACCGCTGAGTCACCTCGCCCGCTCGCCTTGGGGTTGAGCACGTCGTCCGGAAGGCGGGCCGCATGCGGTCCGTCTTTTTTTGTGCGGGGCCGGCGGCGCTGGATGACGGCTGGCACGGCGCGGAACCGTTAAACTTGTTGGCTGATTCCCTGGCCTTTGCAGATGACCACTCGCGTTCTTACCGGCATCACCACGTCCGGCACACCGCACCTGGGCAACTACGTCGGTGCGATCCGCCCGGCCATCCAGGCCAGCGCGGCCGCCGACGCCGAGAGCTTCTACTTCCTGGCCGACCTGCATAGCCTCATCAAGGCGCAGGACCCGGCGCGCACGCAGCGATCGACGCTCGAAATCGCCGCCAGCTGGCTGGCCTGTGGGCTGGACCCGGACAAGGTGTGGTTCTATCGCCAGTCCGACGTGCCCGAGACCACCGAGTTGATGTGGCTGCTGACCTGCGTGGCCGGCAAGGGCATCCTCAATCGCGCGCATGCCTACAAAGCCGCGGTGGACAAGAACCGCGCCGACGGCGAGGACGACGATGCCGGCGTGAGCGCCGGCTTGTTCATGTACCCGGTGCTGATGGCGGCCGATATTCTGATCTTCAACGCGCACAAGGTGCCGGTGGGGCGCGACCAGATCCAGCACATCGAAATGGCGCGCGACTTCGCGCAGCGCTTCAACCATGTGTACGGCCGCGACTTCTTTACCCTGCCCGATGCGGTGATCGACGAGCAGGTGTCCACCTTGCCGGGCCTGGATGGCCGCAAGATGAGCAAGAGCTATGGCAATACCATCCCGCTGTTCGCCTCGCGCGAGGAGTTGCGCAAGCTGGTGTTCTCCATCCTGACCGACTCGCGCGCGCCGGGCGAGCCCAAGGATACCCAGGGTTCGGCGTTGTTCCAGTTGTACCAGGCCTTCGCCACGCCGGCGGAGACGGTGGCCTTCGGGCAGGCGTTTGCCGCAGGCATCAGCTGGGGCGATGCCAAGCAGCAGCTGTTCGAGCGCATCGATGGCGAGATTGCGCCGCTGCGCACGCGCTACGAGGCGCTGATGGCCGAGCCGGCCAGGATCGAAGCGATTCTGCGCGCTGGCGGTGCACGCCTGCGCGCGCGCTACGCCACCCCGCTGCTGGCCCAGCTGCGCGACGCGGTAGGGCTGCGTGATCTATCCGATCAGGCGGGCCCGGCAGCGGTGCAGGCCGGCGAAAAAATCGCCTTGCCGGTGTTCAAGCAATACCGGGAAAGCGATGGGCAGTTCTACTTCAAGTTGAACGATGGCGCCGGCGCACTGCTGCTGCAGAGCGATGGCTTTGCCTCCCCGCGCGATGCCGGGCAGTTGATCGCGCGGCTGAAGCAGGCCGCGCAGGCCAGCGATCTGCAGTTGCCGGGTGTGCATGCCCAGGCGGATGCCGATGGGATTCTTGCCGCCCTGCAGGCGCTGCGCGAAGCCTGATTGCCACCCTCGCTGGGCAGGGCACAGCCGGTCGCGCGTGGCGACGGTCCTGCGATCACGCCTCGTGCAGCCACGGAGTCGCCATGACAGCATCGGTTGATTGCAGTATCCACACCATCGACACCGGCTTTGGCGGGGCGCAGTTCGATGCGGCGTACCTGGTCGTCGAGGCGCAGCGCGGTGCCTTGATCGATTGCGGCACCTCGCTGTCGGTGCCGCACCTACTTGCTGCCGTGCAGGCGGCCGGGCTGGCGCCGGCACAGGTGGAATGGTTGATCCTGACCCATGTGCATCTGGATCACGCCGGTGGTGCCGGCGCCCTGTTGCAGCACCTGCCCAACGCGCGCGTGCTGGTGCATCCACGCGGTGCGCCGCACATGATCGACCCCATGCGGCTGATTGCCGGTGCCACCGCGGTGTATGGGGAGGAGGAAGTGGCACGCAGTTACGGCCAGATCGTGCCGGTGCCGGCCGAGCGGGTGGTGGAGGCCGCCGACGGGCAGCCGGTGCTGCTGGGCGAGCGCGTGCTGCGCACCCTGGAGACACCTGGACATGCGCGGCATCACCTGTGCGTGTGGGATGCGCGCAGTCGCAGCTGGTTCACCGGCGATACCTTCGGGCTGTCGTATCGCCAGCTCGACAGCGAGCAGGGCGCCTTCATCTTGCCGACTTCTTCGCCGGTCCAATTCGAGCCCGAAGCGATGCTGCAATCGATCGCACGCCTGGTGGAGGCTGCGCCGCAGGCGATGTATCTCACCCACTATGGACGAGTCGAATCGCCCGCTGTATTGGCGCAGGCGTTGGTACAGCAGATCCATGCGATGACCGAGATTGCGCTGGGTTGCGTAGCACGCGCAGACCGCCATCGCTGCATGGTGGCGGCGTTGACCGCGCTCTATCTTGAGCGCGCACGCCAGCACGGTTGCCGGCTGGACGATGCCGCCGTGGCACGGCTGCTGGCCACCGATATCGAACTCAATGCGCAGGGATTGGGCTGCTGGCTCGATCGTGCGGTGCGTTGACGCGCTGCGCAGTCTGAGCCCCGCTTCGGGGTCCGCGCTTGTAAACTGTCTGTCATCCATCCGTTGCAAGGCCTCACCGTGAACCCGATGCGCATCCTGTTGTTGTCCGCCTGCCTGTTTGTCGGAGGTGTGGCCCAGGCCGCCAACGACCTGCCGGGTGGCGGCATCGATGCCGAGGCGTTGTCGCGGCATGTGCGCCTGCTGGCATCGGACGACTTCGAGGGCCGTGCGCCGGCCAGTGCCGGCGAGCAGCGCACGGTCGATTACCTTGTTGAACAATTCAAGGCGGCGGGTCTGCAGCCCGGTGGCGAGCAAGGCCGCTGGACGCAGGCGGTGCCGCTGGTGCGTGCGCAGGTGGAGGGACCAGTGCAGGCCACCCTGCGCGTGGGCGGCAAGACCCAGACCCTGGTCAACGGCACCGATGTGACCTTGCAGAGCCTGCGCCCGCAGGCCGCCGTGGCGCTGAAGCATGCACCGCTGGTGTTCGTGGGCTACGGCATCAGCGCGCCGGAGCGGCAGTGGGACGATTACAAGGGCGTGGATCTGCGCGGCAAGATCGCGGTGATGCTGATCAACGATGCCGACTTCGAGAGCGCGCAGCCTGGGGCGTTCGACGGCAAGGCAGTGACTTATTACGGCCGCTGGACCTACAAGTACGAAGAAGCCGCGCGGCGTGGCGCGGCCGGCGTGCTGATCGTGCACGAGACCGCGCCGGCCGCGTACGGCTGGGCCACGGTGCAGAGCTCGGGCCTGTCGCCGCTGTTCGATATCGAACGCAGCGATGCCGATGCCCGTGCGCAACATGTGCCGGTGCGCGGCTGGATGCAACGCGCATTGGCACAGTCGTTGTTCAAGCAGGCCGGGCTGGATTTCGAACAGGCCAAGGCGCGTGCGCAGCAGCGCGATTTCGCGCCGGTGGCGTTGGGCGATGCGCGCCTGTCGGTGGACTTCAAGCTCAAGCGCGAACGCGTGGTCACCCATAACGTGGTGGCCAAACTCACCGGCAGCCAGCACCCGGACGAGACGGTGATCTTCTCCGCGCACTGGGATGCGTTCGGGATCGGCAAGGCCGACGCCTCCGGCGATACGGTGCGCCGTGGCGCGGTGGACAACGCCACCGGCGTGGCCAGCGTGCTGGAACTGGCGCGCGTGTTCGCCGCCGGCCCCAAGCCGCAACGCACGCTGTACTTCATTGCCTTGACCGCCGAAGAAAAGGGCTTACTTGGCGCCAACTACTACGCCGCTCACCCGCTGGCGCCGTTGGACAAGACCGTGGCGGTGCTCAACATGGAGATGTTCAGCCCTGATGGTCCCACCCGCGACATCGCCTCGTGGGGGCGTGGGCGGGTATCGCTGGAAGGCGATCTGGAGCAGGCGGCCAAGGCGCGCGGGCGCACGTACTCGCCGGATCCGAATCTGGAAGCGGGCTTCTTCTACCGCGCAGACCATTTCGCTTTCGCGCGCATGGGCGTGCCGGCGATCACCGCCGGCCCCGGCCTGGATATGCGCGAAGGCGGCGTTACGAAGGGCAAGGCATTGCGCGACAAGTATTTCGCCGACTGCTATCACCAGCCCTGCGACCGCTGGAGCCCGCAGTGGGATGCCAGCGGGCATGCCGCCGATACCACGCTGGTCTACGACGTCGGTGTGGCGCTGGCCAATGGCCGGCAGTGGCCGAGCTGGCAGGATGGGTCGGAATTCAAGGCCATCCGCGCGCGTAGCGAGGCGGCGCGGCAATAACGCGTGATGGCGTCGTTGCCTGGGGCGCCCTGGTTACCTCGGCTGTCATGCAGGCCTTGCCCCGGCCACCTGCCTGCCAGCGTTCTACCTGCGGCACGGATAGCGTTTGGCCAGCGCCTGGACGATCAGGCCAGGTGCTGGCTCGTCCAGACGTGCATCGGGCAGCGCGGCGAGATCGGCGGTAATCACCCGCAGGTCTGGCGGGCCGGCCTTGTCTGCGGGGATGCACCACTGCGTGCGATACGTGGCACTGGCCACGCCCAGCAGGTAGGCGCCGGCACGGCTGGCCGAGACCATGACCTTGAGCTCGGGCTGCCCGGGTGCGTCGATCTCCGGTGCCAGCGAGCCATCCAGTCCGGCTTCGATCAGCGCGCGGCCGGTGAGTTCCCAGGACTCGGGCGCGCGTGCGGCGGCTGCGGTGGTGGAGAACAGGCCAAGAGCGACCAGGGCCAACCAAGTGGTACGACGCTGCATGGGCATTCCATCGTGATGAGAGTCAGTCGCACCCTACCGCGCGCGCTGTGCACCGTCTGTGCGGCGTCGGCGCGTGCAGGTGATCTAGAATTGACGCTTCCGCTGCAGTTGGCAGGTCCGATGTCTTTCTCTCACGACGCTGCCGCGCCCGCGCGCAGCGGGTTGGTCGTTAGTGCGTTGTTGCTGGTCTACGTGGTCTGGGGGTCGACCTATCTGGCGATCCGGTTCGCGCTGGAAGGTGGGGCGCAGCCGCTGACGATGGTGTCCGGTGCGCGCTTCATCCTCGCCGGCAGCGTGCTCTACGGCGTGCTGCGCTGGCGCGGCGTGGCAGCGCCCACGCACGCGCAATGGAAGAACGTGGCCTTGATGGGTGCGGCGCTGTTGCTGCTGGGCAACGGCATGGTGGTGCTGGCCGAGCGCAGCGTGTCCTCCGGCCTGGCCGCTACCGCAGTGGCCTCGGTGCCGTTGTGGATGGCCTTGTTCGGCGCCTTGCGTGGGCAGCATGCCAGTGGCGGCGAATGGCTGGGGATCGTGATCGGATTCTTAGGGGTGGTATGGCTCAACGCCGGCAGCAGCCTCACTGCCACGCCGGGTGGGCTGGTGCTATTGCTGATCGCGCCGATCGGCTGGGCATTCGGTTCGATGTGGTCGCGTGGTCGCGATCTGCCGTCGCCGTTCATGACCGCCGCCGGGCAGATGCTGTGCGGCGGTGTGTTGCTGGTGAGTACCGGCTTGCTGATCGGCGAGCGTCCGCATGCCTGGCCAACGGCGCAGGGGCTGCTGGCGGTGGCCTACCTGTGCGTGTTCGGCTCGATCGTGGCATTCACTGCCTATGTGTGGCTGCTGCATCACGTCCGCCCCGCATTGGCGGGCAGCTATGCCTACGTCAATCCGGTGATTGCGGTGGCGCTGGGTGCATGGTTGGGGCATGAGCGTTTCACCGCGCACGATATCGGCGCAATGGCGGTGATCCTGGCCGGCGTCCTGGTGGTCACCCTGGCCAGGGCGCGGCGATGAGCGCGGCTGTGCCGGTGTCGGCGGTGGAGGCGCGGCGCGGTCTGTTGATGACCGCCGCGAGCTTCGTGATCTGGGGCCTGGTGCCGCTGTATTGGCATCTGCTCAAGGCGGTGCCGTCGCTGCAGATCATTGCGCACCGCATCGTGTGGAGCGCAGTGCTGGTGGTGGCGTGGCTGCTGGCGACCTCGGGCCTGCGTTGGTGGCGCACGATTGCCGCGCAACCGCGCGCACTGCCGATGCTGGCCGCCAGCAGCGCGGCGATCGCCTTCAACTGGGGCCTGTATATCTGGGCCATCAATGCCGGGCATGTGATCGAAGCCAGCCTGGGCTACTTCATCAATCCATTACTGAGCGTGTTGCTGGGCGTGCTGGTGCTGAAAGAGCGCCTGCGCGGCATCCAGTGGCTGGCGGTGGTGTGCGCCGCAATCGGCGTGATGTGGTTGACCATCGATGCCGGTGCGCCGCCATGGATTGCGCTGGGGCTGGCGGTCTCGTTCGGCCTCTATGGGTTGCTGCGCAAGCTGGTGGCGGTGGACCCGGTGGCGGGCCTGGGGGTGGAGAGCGTGTACCTGTTCGTGCCGGCACTGCTGGTTGCCGCATGGGGCGAACAGGGCCATGGCGGCGCGTTCTTCAGCGGCTGGGATCTGCGGACCGATCTGCTGCTGATCTTCGGTGGCGTGGTGACGGCGGTGCCGCTGATCGGATTTGCGTACGGTGTGCGGCGCATCCCGCTGTCGCTGGTGGGCATCCTGCAGTACATCGGGCCGAGCCTGCAGTTATTGCTGGGGGTGTGGTTCTTCCACGAGCCGTTCGACCAGGGGCGGGCGATTGGATTCGCCGCGATCTGGGTCGGTTTGCTGTTGTTCGTCGGCGACAGTGTGCTGCGTTCGCGGCAACCGCTGGCGCCGCGCTGAGCGAGCGTTACGTGTGGCCCGGGATGTGGATCGGCACGCGCGCTGCGCCCCAGCGCGCAGCGATTGCCGCACTCAACTGCGGGGCACCGCCAAGGGGCTGGCCACCGCCAGCGTGGAGGCCGGCAGCGCTTGCGGTGCAGGGCAATGGGCGGGGTCTTGCTGCACCTGCGCCAGCCATTGACCGATCGGCCCGCCGAGCAGATCCAGCCGTAGCGGCAGGCTCAGGTGGTTTTCGCCGGGCAGCTCGAGGTAATGCGCACGCGGACTAGCCAGCGCCAGTGCGCGGCCATGTGCCACCGGAATGTGCTGATCGGCATCGCCATGCAGCAGCAGCACGCAGCTGCGCGTGTCGGCCAGGGCGTGCGCGACATCGACATGATCCAGATCCAGCTTGAGTTGGGTATCGGCTGCGGCGATCACCGCGTCGATGTTCTGGTCGGCGTAGCGCCAGCGCGCATACGCGGCCACCGCCCGCCCGCGCCAGCCGCTGGGCTGGCCGGCCAGCAGGTGCGGCACCATGTCGCGGATGCCGCGCCCGGCATTGGCGAAGGATTCCATCGCCACCACCCCGGCGACGCGCGGCCCCAGCTTGTCGGCGGTGAACAGCGCCGTGGCTGCGCCATAGGAAATGCCGAACAGGTACAGCGGCCCCTGGATTTCGCCACGCGGCTGCAGTGTATTGAGCACGTCGATCACGTCATCGGACTCGCGCGTGCCGTAGCCCGACGGGCCGCCACCGGAATGGCCGTGGTTGCGCAGGTCGATGGTGATAACCCGGTAGCCGGCCTGCGCCAGCTGCAGCGACCAGGGCAGCAGCGAGTCGCCATCCATCATCCAGCCATGCAGCAGCACGACGGTGCCGCGCGGCGCAGGCGGCGTGGCGGTGGGCACGGAAAAGGTGAAGTCCACATCCAGCGCGTGCGCCGGATCGTGGCGCTGGCCCAGGTAGCGGTAGTGCAGGGCGTACTGGCCGGGATCGATCGCACGCCAGAAGATCGGCACCTGGTCGCGCGTCACCACATGGCCACTGCGGTTGGGCACCGTGGCGATGGCGGCGGCGATGCGCTCTTCGTCCAGCAACGGCGACACCCCACCGGGCGCGACCAGGCGCTCGCTGAGCGAGGTGGAAGACGAAGAACAGCCGGCCAGCCACAGGCAGGCGCAGGCCAGCAGAAGCAGGCGCGTCATGGCAGTACATCAATCGAGCAAACGGCCGGGCAGGCTACGGCCTGCCGGCCCGTGCATCTACCGCACGGCGGTGACAAAACCATGACAGCCTGCAATACATTCAGCCGCAGCGGCGTGCTTGCGCTGCTTTGGCCGTCACGATTCCCCATTCCCCATTCCCGGGCGGGCCACCGCCCGCCTACACCTCGCGCAAGGCCGTGGTGATCGGCAACCGCGCCGCCCGCAACGCCGGAAACAGCCCGCCCACCAATCCGATGCCCAGTGCCCATTTCAGCCCGCTCCACAGCAGCTCCGGCGACACCTTGAACTGGAACACCACCTGGCTGAAGTTGTTGCCCAGCGTGGACACGGTATAGCCATTGAACACCGCCCAGGCGATCAACCCGCCCAGCAGCCCGCCCAGTAGTGCCAGCAACATGGTTTCCAGCATCAGCGCCATGATGACCGGTGTGCCGCGAAAGCCGATCGCGCGCATGGTGGCGATTTCGCGCGCGCGTGTGGCCACTGCCGCATACATGGTGTTGAGCGCGCCGAATACCGCGCCTACCGCCATGATCGTGCCAATCACCGTGCCCAGGATGCGGATCACCCTGTTCAAGCCGCCGCCCTGCTTGCCGTAGTACGCGCGGGTGGTTTCCACATCCAGCTTGAGCCGTGGGTCGGCGGCCATGGCGGCCTCGAACTGCGCGAAGCCGGCCTTGCCGGTGGTGCGCACATTGATCGACTGGTAAGCGCTGCGGCGATAGGTGTTGGACAGGGTCTGCGCATCGGTCCACAGCTCCGAATCGTGCGCATCGCCGGAGGCAAACACGCCGACCACGGTCCACTGCTGGCTGCCGAGCGTGAGCGTCTTGCCCAGCTCAAGCCCGCGAAACTGGTTCAACGCGCCCTTGCCGACCACCAGTTCTCGCAGGCCGGGAGTGAAGCGGCGGCCTTGCACCACCTTGACCTTCTGGTGCACCGCCCAGGCCTGCTCGCCCACGCCGCGCAGTTGCGCGTTGACATCGGTGCCATCGGTGCGCGAGGCGATATTGACCACCTGCGACAGCTCTGGGGACACCTGCGGGCGCCCGTTGGCATCGCTGGCGATGCCGGGCAGGCTACCGATCAGTGGCACCAGGTCGCGGGTGATGACCGAGTTGGTCTCCGCCTGCGAGCCGCCGCGCAACACAATGGCGGTGGTGTCGTCGCCGGTGCTGTTGAGCGTGGCCTGGAAGCCCTGGCCCATTGCCAGCATCGCCACCAGCACGCCGACCACGCCGGCGATGCCGACCACGATCACCGAGGTGGAGCCCCAACGCTGGGGCAGGCTGGCGATGCCGATGCGTGCGGCGGCCAGCGACAGGCGGCCGCTACGGGTGGCGACCAGCCACAGCGTCAATGCCACCGCGATACCCAGCACGCCGATCCACGGCAGCGCGATCCAGATTCCCAGCCCCACCGCCAGCAGCACGACCGACAGCAGGTTCGCACCACGGTTCTTCCATTTGCTTTGCATCTGCATGCTCCTGTCAGCGGCCGGCGAGGGCATCGACGATCTTCAAGCGCTGCGCGCGTAATGCCGGCAGCACACCCACCACCAGGCCAATACCGACCATCAGGGCCAGCGCCACCAGCCAGGTCTGTAGCGGCACGCTCTGCGTGGGGATCAATCCGCCGCTGCGCACCGACACCGCCGGGATCACCAGTGCCGCCAGGCCCATGCCGATCAAACCGCCCAGGCCGATCAACGCCACCGACTCGATCATCACCAGGCTCAACACCGTGCGGTCCTGGAAGCCCAGCGTCTTGAGCGTGGCCAATTCGGGAATGCGCTCGCGCACCGCTTGCGCCATGGTGTTGCCGGTCAGCAGCAGCAGGGTGAAGAACACCGCGGCCATGATCGAGGTGACGATCAGGCCGATATCGGCGAACTGCTTGACGAAGGCCTGCTGAAACGCCGATTCGGTCTGCGACTTGGTTTCGTGATCGGAGTTGGCCGACAGCGCATCGATGGCCTGTGCCACGCGCGAGGCCTGGTCGGGATTGCTCAGGGTCACTGTCATCCAGCTCACCTGGTTCTTGATGTAGTCATTGGATTCATCGAAGTATTTCCAGTTTATCATCAACTGGCGTTCCTGGTTGGCCGCCACCGTGCGGTCCTTCATGCGGAAGATGCCGACCAGCTGCAACGGCCAGTCGTTGCTGCCGCCGCGCGGGAAGATGGTGGCCTGCAGCGGAATGGTGTCGCCGATCTTCCAGCCGAACTGCTTGGCCAGGGTTTCACCCACCACCGCGCCGGTACGTGTGGTCTGGAAGGCCTTGAGTTGGTCCTTGGGGATCTCGTATTCGCTGTAGACGTCGAAGAAATTCGGCGCCACCGAGAAGTTGGGAAAGAAATTCTTCGGGTCGCGGTAGATGCCGCCGAACCACATGGCCGAAGTCACATCGCGCACGCCCGGCACGCGGCGCACCTGCGCTTCCAGCCGGATCGGCAGCGACTGGGTGATCGACAGCCGCGAGGCTACCACCAGCCGGTTCACGCCGCTGACGCTGCCACCGGAGCTGAAGGCCACGCGCACCGAATCGAGCATGCCGAACAACAGGAACGCCGCCACCACCGACAACAACGTCAGCAAGGTGCGCGTCTTGCTGCGGAACAGCTGCGCCCACACCAGCGAGAGATACTTCATGGCAGCGCTCCTTCAGAGCACGAGCGGCGCATCGGCCAGCTCGCCCTTGTCCAGATGGATGGTGTGGGTGGCGTACTCGGCGGCCTTGGGGTCGTGGGTCACCATCACGATGGTCTTGCCATGTTCGCGGTTGAGCTCCTGCAGCAAGCGCAGGATTTCCTCTGCGTTCTGGCGGTCGAGATCGCCGGTGGGTTCGTCGCAGATCAGGAAGGTCGGGTCGGACACGATGGCGCGCGCGATCGCCACGCGCTGCTGCTGGCCACCAGAGAGTTCGCTGGGCTTGTGGCTGCGACGTTCCTGCAGACCGACCAGGGTCAACGCGATCTCGGCATTGCGCTTGCGCTGCGCGGCGTTGAGCGAGGTCAGCAGCAACGGCAGTTCCACGTTCTTCTGCGCGGTAAGCATGGGCATCAGGTTGTAGAACTGGAAGACGAAGCCGACGTGATGGCTGCGCCAGGTGGCGAGCTGGCCGCCGCTCATACGGTCGATGCGCTGGCCTTCGATCTCGATCTCGCCACCGCTGGGGCTGTCCAGGCCGCCGATCAGATTGAGCAAGGTGGTCTTGCCCGAGCCGGACGGCCCCATCAGCGCCACGAAATCGCCGCTGGCGATTTCCAGATCGATGCCGTGCAGCACCTGTACCTGCTCGGCGCCGCGTTGGTAGGTCTTGGTGATGTTGCGCAAGCTGACAAGAGCGGTCATGGAGAGTCCTGGCGATGCAAGGGAAGAGGGAAGCGAAGGGCGGCAACGGCAACTGCATCAGCGGTGAGGCGGGGACGCTGCTGTGGCAGCGATGAAAAGCGACATTCAGGCACAGCAGCAACGACAACCCGTACCGGGCCGCAACCGCAGCGCGTGTGCGCTGCCACCACGAAAACGGCTACTCGGCCGCATCCGGCTCCGCTTCGGCCACCGTGCCACCCTCCTTCAACGTCTGTGGCGGGTTCAGCACTACGCGATCGCCCGCATGCAATCCGGTCAGCACTTGCCGGTCGTCGCCCATCACCAGGCCGGTGGTGACTTTCCTGGCGGCCACGGTGTTGCGTTCGCCGACCACGAACGCCAGCGTGTCGCCATCGCGTTCGACCAGCGCCGCAGCAGGGACGCGTACGCCCTGCGGCGTGGCGGCCTGCTGCGGCTTGGCCGCCTCCAGGAAGCTCACCCGCACGCCCATTTCCGGCACGATGCGGGCGTCCTTGACCTTGAGCGCCACCCGCACCTTCACCGTGGCCTTGCCGCGGTCGGCAGTGGGAATGATGGCGATCACCTCGCCGGGAATCTTCCAGTCCGGGTAGGCGTTGAGCACCGCTTCCACCGGCATCTTCGGTTGCACGCGGCCGATGAAGGACTCGCCGACTTCCACTTCGATCTCCAGCGACTCCATGTCCACGATGGTGCCGATCCCGGTGCGGGTGAAACCGCCGCCGGCCGACAACGGCGAGACGATTTCGCCCGGCTGCGCCGCCTTGGCAGTCACCACGCCGGCGAATGGCGCACGCACCACGTTGAAGTCCGAACGGATGCCGGCAATGGCCAACTGATCGGCCGCCACCTGCACGTTGCGTTGCGCGTTCTGCAGCTGCGCGCGCAGGGCATCGCGCTGCGCGATGGCCTGCTCGTACTGCGAGCGCGACACCAGCTGCGCGCCGACCAGCGACTGCAGGCGCGCGGCATCGGCATTGGCCACCGCCAGCTGCGCTTGCATGTTGTCGACCTGGCTGCGCGCGGCCGACAGTTGCGAAGCCGACAGCGTGCGCTGCGCATCGGCATCCAGTGGGTCCAGCGTGGCCATCACCTGGCCCTGCTCGACGCGCATGCCTTCTTCGATCATCACCTCGCGCACCTTGCCGGTGACCTGTGCCGACACCGTGGCCATGCGCCGGGCCACCACGTAGCCGGATGCGTCCAGTACCGAGGCGCTGCTGCTGCCGGCACTGATCGCCACCACCGGCGCGGTCTGCACCTTGACCACCGGCGCGCGGGTGAACCACCAGGCCGCCGCTGCCAGCACCAGCACCAGGACGATGGCGGCAATGATCCAGCCGCCACGGCGTGCAGGCGGCGGTGTGACCGGCTGCTGGCGGTCGATACGGAGTTGCTTGAGCAGATCGGCGGAGGTGTTCATCGATAACCAGGACGGAAGGCTGCGCAGAATGTGACGGGCCAGCAGGCCCGCTGCAAGCTGCCGGAGGCCACCAATGGCACCGTGGCGACAGACGGTCGCACGGCCCGGCATGCCTGCGAGGTGCTGCGCAGCATGCGGCCGCACCGTCGCACCCACCAGTGACAGCTGTCACTCCACGCCGATGACAGGCGCGACTGTCATCGGCCGGGGCTGGCGGCCAGGATGCATTGCCCGACCAGCGCGCCAGCCCGGAAGCCCTGTCCGCGCGGCGGCCTCGCATCTCGTCGCAAGGGCCAGCGGCCGACAGCCACGGGGGCACTCGCCCGGCATCGCCCTGCCGCTGCGTTGATACAGGCAAGCCGGGCAGTGGCAGAATCCATCCACCCCTCGGGACCGACCGCGATGCATGTGAAGCTTCCCGCCTGGCTGCGTCCGGCCACAACCTCGCGCGTGGCGGCGCGCCTGGCGCAAGCGCAGTCGCCGTGGATGGACAGCGTGCACCTGCTGTGGTCGGCCTGGGTGTTCGTGGTGCCGGTGTTTTCTCCGCGAGGCTACGACACCACCTGGTTGCTCTGCACCCTGCTGTCGTATCCGCTGTTCCTGCTGTTGTACGCGCGCATGTTGCTGGCGCCACGCGACACCTTGAACCGCTATGCCTGGGCAATGGGGCTGCTCAGTGCCGCCCTGCTGCCGGTGTACACGGCGGGCATCAGCTACTTCGTGTTTGCCTGCCTGAGTCTGCGCCCCTCCACGCGGCAGGCGCTGTGGCGGCACTTCGCGCTGTTGCTGGTGCTCAATGCCGGCTATCTGGCCTGGGCGCATTGGCTCGGGATGGCCTGGCCGTCGCTGGTGTGGTTGCCGGTGTCGGTGCTGGGCATGGCTGCGGTTGGCGCGGTCTACAGCGTCAACGAACGCAAGGACACGCTGCTGCGCTTGTCGCAGGATGAAGTGCGCCGGCTGGCGGCCACCGCCGAGCGCGAACGTATCGGCCGTGACCTGCATGACCTGCTGGGCCACACCTTGTCGTTGGTGGCGCTCAAGTCCGACCTGGCCGTGCGCCTGATCGAGCGCGATCCGCAGGCAGCGCGCGGTGAGATCGCGGCGGTGGCGCAGATCTCGCGCGATGCCCTGGCGCAGGTGCGCCATGCCGTCACCGGCATCCGTGCGGCTGGGCTGGTGGCCGAGCTGGCATCGGCGCGGGTGCTGCTGGACATGGATGGGATCGTGCTGGAAGACCGGCTGGAGCCGCTGCCACTGCCGTCCGGGCACGAGACCGCGCTGGCCCTGGTGCTGCGCGAGGCAGCCACCAACGTGCAGCGCCATGCGCAGGCCAAGCGTGTGCGTGTCAGCCTGCAGGCGCAGGGCGGACAGGCCCTGCTGGACATCACCGACGATGGACGTGGCGGGGTGATCGTGCCCGGCAACGGCCTGGCCGGCATGCGCGCGCGCCTGCAGGCCGTGGGCGGTGCGCTGGAGGTCGAGGCGTTGCCGCGTGGCATGCGCCTGCGCGCGAGCGTGCCATTGCCGCAGCCTGTGCCGGAGCCGGCCCAACCGCCTGCGCCGCTGCCGTTGGCGCCGCAACCACGCTGAGCGCCGGCCGGCCGCTGCACCTTGCCGGCCCGCGCTGCTATCGTGCGCAACCGTTGCACAAAGGCGAGCGCAAGTGACGATCCGGGTGTTGTTGGCCGAAGACCAGGCCTTGTTGCGTGGCGCGCTGGTGGCCCTGCTCGGGCTGGAAGACGATATCGCCGTGGTCGGCAGCGCCGGCGATGGCGAGAGCGCCTGGCGCGAGTTGCAGCGGCTGCAGCCGGACGTGCTGGTCACCGATATCGAAATGCCCGGGCTGAGCGGCCTGGAGCTGGCCCAGCGCATCCAGCGCCATTCGCTGCCGGTGCGGGTCATGATCGTCACCACCTTCGCGCGCCCGGGCTTTCTCCGGCGCGCGCTGGATGCCGGAGTGGCCGGCTACCTGCTCAAGGATGCGCCGGCCGAACAACTGGTCGGCGCCTTGCGTCAGGTGCATCGCGGTGGCCGGGTGATCGACCCGCAACTGGCGATGGATGCCTGGGTGGAAGCAGACCCGTTGAGCGAACGCGAGCGCACGGTATTGCGCCTGGCCGGCGAAGGCCGCTCGGCCAGCGAGATTGCGCAACAGCTGCAGTTGTCGCACGGCACCGTGCGTAACTACCTGTCCGAGTGCATCGGCAAACTCGGTGTGGCCAACCGCATCGAAGCGTATCGGCTGGCCCGGCAGAAGGGCTGGTTGTAGAAACGCGCCACCGCCATGCCAAACCCATGCGAAGGCATGCCGCAGGGATGCAGCTACACTGCGCAACCAGCGTGGACATGGCGAGCGACACATGAAATCCCTATGGCTGTTCGGCCTGCTGCTGGCCTGCGCAGGCAATGCCTGCGCCGAGCAGTTCAAGGTTCTGGTGGCGGCTATCCCCAATCAGTATCACCATGACTATATCCCCGTCGCCAAGCCGCAGTTCGAAGCGATGGCGCGCAAGTATTATGTGGAGATGGTGTGGGCATGGAATGCCAAGGCCTTCGATGGCGATCTTTCGCAGTACGCGGCCATCGTGCTGCTCAATACACCGGCCACCGACCTGGACCCGGCCCAGCGCGCCAATTTTCAACAATACGTGCGCAATGGCGGTGGCGTAGTCGCCGTGCACAAGGCCTTTGCGATCAAGCGCGGCGAGTGGGAGTGGTACGACCACCTGATCGGCCGTTCCTTCCGCACCCATCCCTACCTGCAGACGGCGATGGTCGACGTGGTGGATGCCAACTTCCCCGCCACCGCCGGCCTGCCCAGGCGCTGGGTATGGAGCGATGAGTGGTACGAGTACGACCCACCCTACAGCGACGATCTGGTCACGCTGTTGACGGTGGATGAAACCAGCTACGACCCCACGCTGATCTGGCCGGGCCAGGTCGCCAAGGGCATGGGCAAGCACCACCCGGTGGCGTGGTACCACCATTTCGAAGGTGGCCGTGTGTTCGCCACCGCGCTAGGCCACCAGGCCGAGGCGTACAACGACCCGCGCTATCTGGAGCATCTGTATGGCGGGATTTACTGGGCCGCCACCGGCAAGGGCATCGAAACGCCTGCACCAGCGGCCAAAGCAAAGCGCCGTGATTGACGCCTAGCCGCCTCTCCCTCCTGGGATGAGTACATCCGCGCAGTGAAATCACTTCGTGCAAGACGAGTTCCACCACTCATCCAATCCATCAACGCGCCGACCGCTGCCCACGCACCATGCTGGAAAACACCCCATCGCGGCGCACCCAGGCATGGAACAGGGCCGCGCTCAGATGCCCCAGCACGGTGGCGAACAACAGGTACGCCAGCCAGCCATGCGCGCTGCGCAGCCAGGCGTACAGCGCCGGATCGTGCGGGGCGATCGGCGGCAGGTTGGCGCCTGGCCACAGTACGATCGGGTAGCCACCGGCCGACAGCATCGCCCAGCCGATCAGCGGCATGCCCAGCATCAAGGCGTACAACAGCCAGTGCGAGGCGATCGCCGCGGCCTTCTGCCAGACCGGCAGGTCGGCAGGCAGCGCCGGCGGGCGATGGCGCAGGCGGTTGACCAGGCGCAGCACCGCCAGGATCAGGATTGCGATGCCCAGTGGGCGATGCAGGTCGATCAACCACGGCCGTTGCGTCACCGAGGCGACCATGCCGACGCCGACGAACAACATGGTCAGGATCATCGCGGCCATCAGCCAATGCAGCACGCGTGCGGGGAGATTGAAATGCGTCGGGCGGCTCATTGACCTGCTCCCTGGCCGGTGGCGGCACTGCCGGTGCCGCTGGCGATCTCGCGCTCGCGGCGGTTGAACGATTGCGAATACACCGACGAACGCGCGGCCAGGATCGGGTCGTTGGAGGCGGCAAGGCCCTTGGGCAGGATCAGCGGGTCGTAGTTCAGATCGCGGCACGGCCCGGTGGCCTGCGGCTGCGCACGATCCAGGGTCAGTGTGCCGGCCACGATCTGCTTGCGGTTCTGTGGCCACGGCTGCGAGGGGTCATCCACTGCATCGCCGGGTTCGGCCACGGTCAGCACCATGTCCCAGCGCAACGGCCCCTGCGCCAGCCGCGCGTCCAGATCGGTGGCGAGAAAATCGCCATCGGCCTGCTTGCGTTGCTCGGCGCTCAATTCCTTGAACGGCGTATGCGGGCGCATCGACCAGCGGATGTAGCGCTCGCGCCCGTCGGCTGCAACTGCGCGGAAGGCGTTGACGCCGTTGTACTGCGTATTGGCCCAGCTATCGGACCAGGGCGCGGTCTTGGCCCACTGCTGGAACTTGGCCGCCTCCGGATACTGCTTGCCAAATGCCGCCAGCTTGGCCGGGTCCGGTTTGCCGGTGGCCGGGTCGGGTCTGGAGGCCACGCTCAAGGCCTGGAAACCGGCCGGCGTGGCCACCACGAAGAATGGGAAACTGTTCATGGCCGTGCGCCATTCCTGTCCGTCGTCACTGCGCAGCAGTAGCGCCATGCTGCGCACGCGCGCCTGTCCATCGGCGCCATGCGGGTCGCCACCGCCGATCGACATCCGTCCCAGCACCGGCGTGCTGGTCTGGCCGAAGACGCGCGCCGACGATAGCCAGCTCGCCTTGCCGCTGGACTGGAACTGTCCGCTGACGCACACGCCCTTGGTATGCGCGCGCCGGAAGCCCGGGTGCGGCGGGCCGCTGGATTCGATGGTGTCGGTCATGCGCGCGGCGGTCAGCCGGTCGCCGCCGATCCAGCCAGCGGTCCACGCGAAGGCGATGGCAATGCCACCGGCAATAGCCGCAATGCCCAGCAGCGGCAGCACCGGATGGCGCGCGCGCTGGGGGGAGGGAGGTGGCAATGTCATGGCTGGCTCCGGCGGGGCGATGGGCGGCGTGTGGCAGGGCGTGCGGCCGCGCCTTCGCCGCCGCCGACCACGCCTTGGGCGCATCATCCGCAACACGCTGCGGTGGGCGTGTGAGGCCAGCGCCGCGGCGCAGCGCCTGGCACGCCAGGTGGTTCCAGACAGACGCTACCGCTGCCGCGCACAGGGCGGGCGGGTGTCCAGGCGCGCCGCAGCCCAACGGCGCCAGGCTGCTCAGCCGGCGTAACGTTGCTGCAGCATCGCAAACGCCGAGCGCAGCGCCAGCGCTTCGCCACCGGCCGGGCGCCCCGGTCGGTCGCTGTCGTTCCAGGCGTAGACGTCCAGATGCGCCCATGGCTGGCCCGGTGCGACGAAGCGCTCCAGATACAGCGCGGCGGTCACCGCGCCGGCCATGCGCGAGCCGGCGTTGGCCAGATCGGCCACATGGCTGTTGAGATAGCGCAGGTAAGGCCGCCACAACGGCATGCGCCAGACCGGGTCGCGGGTTTGCTCGCCGGCGCTGATCCAGGCCTGTGCCAGCGCATCGTCGTTGGCGAACAACGCCGGCAGATCCGGGCCCAGCGCGATGCGCGCCGCGCCGGTGAGGGTGGCGAAATCCAGGATCAGGTCGGGCTTCTGCTCGGTGGCGTAGCTCAGTGCATCGCACAGCACCAGACGGCCTTCGGCATCGGTGTTGTCCACTTCCACGGTGACGCCGGCACGGGTGGTGAGCACTTCGCCGGGGCGAAAGGCATTCGGGCCCACGGCGTTTTCCACCGCCGCAATCAGCAGGGTGAGCCGAACCGGCAGTTGCTGCGCCATCACCAGCCCGGCCAACGCCAGCGCGTGCGCGGCGCCGCCCATGTCCTTTTTCATGTTGCGCATGCCATCGGCGGGCTTGAGATCCAGCCCGCCGGTGTCGAAGCACACGCCCTTGCCGACCAGCACCAAGTGCGGATGCGCGGCATCGCCCCACTGCAGCTGGATCAGCCGCGGCGCACGATGCGAGGCGCGGCCCACGGCGTGGATCGTGGGGAAGTTCTGCGCCAGCAGCGCATCGCCCACGATGGCCTCCGCCTGCGCGCCGTGGGCCTGCGCCACGGCACGGGTGGCCGCTTCCAGCTGTTCCGGGCCCATGTCTTCGGTGGGCGTGTTGACCCAGTCGCGCACGCGGATGCAGGCCTCGATCAACGCGCGCGTCGCCGCAGACGGCGTGGCCGCCAGTTCGGCAGGTGCGCGCGGTACCTTGCGGTAGCGCGCAAAGCGATAGGCGCCCAGCCCCCAGCCCAGGTGCAGCAACGCTTGCTCGGCAGCATCCAGCGGAGTCGCCACGGTCCAGCGGCTGGCCGGCGGCAACGCCATCGGCGCATGCGCATAGGCGTAGGCATCGGCGCGGTCGCCGATCCCGATGACCGCCCCTGCCAGGCCCTGCTCGTCCGGCAGCAGCAACACGCTACCCGGTGCGGCATCGAAACGCTGTGCCTGCGCCCACGCCAGCACGCGCGTGGGCTGCGCGGCGCACCACTGCGCGAAGCCTTCGCGGTCGAGTACGTGCAGCGGCAGCGCGGCGGCGGTGGGATCGGTGAAACCGGTGAGGTGCGACATGGACATCCTTCAATGGCGCCGTGCGCCAGATGGGGGCGGCTCAGGCGGGAGGTCAGATACCATCGCGCGCGCCGCCGGGGTGCGGGTGCTGGGCATCCAGCCAATCGGCCAGCCCGGTGAGGCTGTCGAATTCCAGATCCGGTCGCTGGGTGGGATGCGACCACTGCGCGCCGTCGCGGTTGATCCAGCACGCGCGCAGCCCGGCATCCAGCGCGCCGAGTACATCCATGCGCTCGTGGTCGCCTACGTGCAGCACCTGTGCAGGCGGTACCTGCAGGCGTGCGCAGGCGGCCAGGAAGATGCTCGCCTCCGGCTTGGCGCTGCCGTGTTCGCGTGAACCCAGCTGGAAGGCGAAGTGGTGCATCAGCCCGATGCGCTGCAGGTCGGCATTGCCGTTGCTGAGCGCGGCCACCGGCACGTGCCGGGCCATGCGTGCCAGCGCGTCGAGCGCATCCGGGTAGCACTCCACCTGGTTGCGTGCGGCATAGAACACTTCGTAGGCCGGCTCCACCAGCGCCAGATCGCCGCCGCTTTCGCGCAAGGCCATTTCCAGCGTCAACCGGCGCAGCGCGCTCAGGTCATGATGCAGCTGCGGGTTGTCGGCGAAGCTGCGCTCGCGCAGCGTGCGCATGGCCTCCACCGGAAAGCGCTCGGCGGTCACCGGACTATGCTCGCGCATCCAGTCGTATAACACCTGGTCGATGCGCGCACCGATCGGTGCGAAAGGCCACAACGTATCGTCGAGGTCGAGGGTGATGGCGCTGATCTGGAAGCTCATCACGCGATTTTACGGCTGTAGCGTGGGAATGGGGAATCGGGAATCGGTAGAGCAGTGCAGCTGCGGGCCGCATCACTGCTCTTGCGATTCCCCATTCCCCATTCCCCATTCCCGGCTACTCAAGCAACCTTGCCCAGCGCTGCGTGCCCTCCACCCGGCTCAGCACCATCTTGATACAGACCAGCAGGGGTACCGCCAGCAGCAGGCCGACCATGCCCCATAACCAACCGAACAGCATCAGCGCCAGGATCAGCATCAGTGGCGAGATCGCCATGCGGCGGCCCAGCACGATGGGGGTCACCACCTGGCCTTCGATGGTATGCAGCGCCAGGTACAGGATGGCGGGCAGCAGCGAAGACAGCGTGGTGCGGAATTCCACAAAGCCCATCAGCAACATCAGCATCACGCCGATCAGCGGGCCAACATACGGCGCGAAATTGAGCAGCGCCACCACCGTGCCCCACAACAGCGCTTCCGGCAGGGGAATTTGCAACGCGTAGAGAATGCCGGCGAACACCAGGCCCACCAGCGTATTGATGACGCTGATGGTGAGCACATAACGCGATACCTCGCGCTCGATATCCAGCATGATTTCGGTGGTGAAGCGTTGCTGCTGCCGATTGGGCAGCAGGGCGATCGCGTGCCGTTGCAGGCTCTCGCCATACACCATGAAGAAAAAAGTCAGCAGCACCACCGCCAGCACCGAGGCGGCCAGCTTGGGTGTGCGCACCAGCATCTTGTACGGGTCATCCATCTGCGTGCGCACGATCTGCACGCCGCGTTGCCCGCCACCGCCGGCCGCACGCGCGAAATTCTCCGCCGCCTGGTTGGCCTGCATTACCGGCTTGGTGAGGTCGTGCACGTCGCGCGCAATCTGGCGCATCTGTCGCGGCGCCTGCTGCACCCATTCCGCTGCCGGACCCGCCAGCTGCACCGCCAACGCCACGGTGGCGGCCAGGCCCAGGCACAACACCATCAACGCAGCCAGGAAGCGCGGAATGTACAGCTTGCGCAGCCCGCGCAGGATGGGGTTACCGATTAGCGCAAAGAACGCTGCCAGCATGATCGGCAGGATGATGGTTTGCGCCGCCCACAGCGTGAAACCCACTGCCAGGGTCGCCAGCACCACCAACGAGGCGGGAGCGCGCGGGCGAGGTGCCGGTGTCGGCGGGAGCGGATCTGCCGGTGCGGCAGGATCGGGTGAATCGATGGGAAGAGACATGCGCGCCCTGGCAGCAGACTGGCGTGCTGCCAGCGGTGCGCCATTATCGGCACACTGTGTCAACAGCGCGCACAGAACATGTGCGTGCAGTATTCACCACGCGCCCGTGTGGGGAGACCGTAGCGGAGATGCAATGCCGATGATCGCCCTGGTAGGCCAACTGGCTGTCTGCGCGTTGGCCACATCGTCAATGCAGGACTGGCTCAGGCTGCGCGTTCCACCGGCACCTGCACGACCGTCACTGGCGGATCGGCCGCCACCTCTTCGGCGTTGTCCGCAGCACGTTCGGCCTGCTCGGAGGCCTCCTGCGCGCGGTGGGCGGTGAACAACGCAGAGAGCGTGCTTATCATCTGCAGGATCTTGGGAATGCCGCCCAGTTTGCCGGCAATGCTGCCGAGTGCGGCCTGCGGTTCGTTACGGCCGGTGACAAACCCCACTCCGAACCCCACTGCCAGAATCCGCAGTGGCGACCAGCCGGCGCGCCAGCTGTCCCGCAACTGACCCCAGTGTGCGCGTGTTTCCTGCGCACGGCCTTCAACCAACAGCTCAGCGCGATCCACGCGCTGACGCAAGGTGCCGAATTTCATGCGCGTCCTCCGCTGGCGGGCGAGGACGTTGTGTCCTCGTCACCGCTGCCGTCATCGAAAATGCCCAGTTCCACCAGCTGACGCCGCGTAGCGTTCAGGCCGGTGTGGTCGAAGTAGAAGAACACCCGCCACGCTGCGATGCCGGTGACCACCAAGCTGGCCAACGCAGTAAAGAACATGGCCTGGAACCACGACAACCCGGCACGCTGCAACAAGGCGATGATCGCACCCGCCAGCAACAGCCAGGACGAGGCGCCGAACACCACCGCCACGCACGCCCAGGCCAGGCCGCGCCCGAAGGCGCTGCGGGCCAGTTGCAGATCGGCCGACACCAGCCGGCGTAGCGCGCGACCGGTGTCCTTGGCCGACCCCAGCGTCGCGCGGCCGGCTGTGCCGACAGCGCGTACGCTTTCATCCAACCCCGGCGTTGCGCCGCGTCCGTCGGGGGCGTCCGGACCGGGCGCCGTGGAAGCCTGATCGCTCACGGATCAGTTGTCGTTGCTGCGTGCCAGCTTGGCAATGACCCAGCCAGCGGCGAATGCCACGCCGAACGCGGCCAGCGGGCGCTCGCGAATCAGGTCGGTGGCGCTATCGAGCAGGTCATTGCCCTTGGCGACCAGCACGTCCATCTGTTCCTTGGCGGCGGCACCGCCGAACTCGGCGGCGGCCATGCCGGCCAGCGCGGTGTCGGACAGCTCGGCCTTGACGTTGGCGCGGCCCAGCTTGAGTTCGTCGCCAGCAGCGCTGGTGGCGCCCTTGACGGCTTCACCGGCGGCGCTGGCAGCCGACTTCAGGTGGGTGCCGGCTTCGCTCAGGTTGTCCTTCAGCTGTTCGGTATTGGTGGGGCTCATGCGATATCTCCTTCGGTCGTTGATGGCAGCCGCCACTCACGTGCGGTCGTGCAATAGCAATAGCATCGAGATGGTGTAGGAGGTGTTAGTGGAATGCCGTCGCACTGCACATCACCTCAACGCATCAATGCGTCGTATTGCGCGTTGCCACGCAGGATGCGCACCACCAGTTGCTGCGGTTTGCGCTGGAAGTTGGCACGCCAGCTGGCCAGGTCGGTCACCTCGCCGACGCTGCTGGCCACGATCACATCGCCAGAGACCAGGCCGTTGGCCGCCGCCCGCCCGCCGCGCTTGACCTCGCTGACCATGACCCCACTGATACCGGATTGGCGCAGCGACTCGGGCAGGTCTGCGAACGTCGCGCCGCCCAGGCGTGGGTCCAGCATGTCGCCGGCGACCGTGCGGTCCTGTTCCTTGAGGGTCGCCTTGAGCTTGAGCGGCTTGCCGTCGCGGCGGATATCCAGGGTCACCGCGCTCCCGACCGCCTGCAGACCTTCATAGTTGTGCAGGGCTTCGGCGCTGTCCACACGCTGGTCGTTGGCGGCCACCACGACGTCGCCTGGCTGCACCCCGGCCGCGGCTGCGGCCGAACCCGGCAATACACGCGTCACCAGCGCGCCGCGTTGCGATTCCAGGCCAAGGCCTTGCGACATCTGCTGGGTGAGGTTCTGGGTTTCCAGGCCCAGCGTGCCGCGCACCACCACACCCTTGGTCACCAGCTGCTCGACCACGTTGCGTGCCAGGTTGGACGGAATCGCCAGGCCCAGGCCGATGTTGCCGGCCATGCTGCCTTGCGGATTGAAGCTGGCGGTATTGATGCCCACCAGTTGGCCTTGCAGGTTCACCAGCGCACCACCGGAATTGCCGGGGTTGATCGACGCATCGGTCTGGATGAAGTTCTGGTAGCCCAGCCCGCGGATACCGCTGCGGCCCACCGCCGAGACGATGCCGGAGGTGACGGTCTGGTTGAAGCCGAACGGGTTGCCGATGGCCACCACGAAATCGCCGACGCGCAGCTGGTCGCTATCGGCCAGCTTGATGTCGGTGAGCTTGTCGGCCTTGATGCGGATCAGCGCGATATCGGTGTCGGCATCGGAGCCGATGAAGTCGGCCTTCACCGTGCGTCCGTCGCCGAGCGTGACCTGCACGTCGTCGGCATTCTCGATGACATGGTGATTGGTGAGCACGTAGCCCTTCTGCGCATCGATGATGACGCCCGAGCCGAGTGACTCGTTGATGCGCTCCTGCGGAATCTCGGGAAACAGCCGGCGCAGGATGGGGTCGTTGAAGAAGGGATTGCGCACCCGCACCACCTGCTTGGTGTTCACGCTCACCACCGCCGGCATCGCCTGCTGCAGCATCGGCGCCAGTGAAGGCACCGGCTGCCCGGCGGCGGCGGCGGGCAACGCCGCCGTCGCCGGCAGGGTAACAGCGGCATTGCCGGGGGGCGTGGCCTCGGCGCGGTTGTCGAGCCAGGCGTTGATGCCGGTGGCGGCGAAGCCACCGAACGCGGCGGCCAGCGAAAGCGTCAGCAGGGTGGGAAGCGGTCGCATGGAACGGATTCCGGGTTACGCGATGGGCGAAAGACAATTAGGGCGTCTGACGGCATAAATCAAGCTGAACGAGAGTGCCGGCCGGCAATGTAACTGCCGGTGAAAGCAACTGGCCGCCGATGGTGCCGCCGCGTTGACAGCGGTAGATGCCGGGCGTAGCGTCCGCTTGATCCGATGCCTGTTCAGCATTCACGCATGCCGTCGCGCATCGCTCGCGGTTTCAGCACTGACGCCCTGAAGGAGGGTCTATGAGCAACGGCAATGGTGTCACCACAACGCTGTCCGACGCCGTCGATGGCGTCAAGAACACAGCCAACGAACTGAGCGAAACCCTCTCCGCCGCCACCAGTGCGGCGGCCAGCAATGTGCAGCAGGCCGCCGGCGCGGCGGTGGACGAGGTCAAGACGCGCGTGCGCAAGGCGCGTCAGGCCGTTGCTGCGGCAGAGCACAGTGCTGTGGACAAGGCGAGCAAGGCGGCAGGTGCCGTGAAGCGCGGCGTTGCCAGGACCAAGCGCTCGCTGAGCGCGTCCAAAGACGCGGCCAAGGAAAAACTCACTGCGACCAAGGAGGCGGCCAAGCAGCGGTTGACAGCGACCAAGCAGGCGTTGAGCAACACCGGGACTGCCGCCAGGAAAAAGATCGCCGACAGCAAGGCTGCCACCAGGCACAAGCTGGAAACCGCCAAGGCCAACGCCAAGGCCGATGCCGCTGCGCTGAGCAGCAAGACGGCCGCCAAGCGCGCCGCACGCAAGACGGCAGTGGCACAGGTGGGTGCCCGAACCGCAGCGAAGAAAACCGCCGCGACCTCGGCAGCGGTGAAGAAGGCGGTGGCCCGTAGCGTTGCCAAGAAGGCGCCGGCGGCCGGCCGAGCCGCCGTCAAGAAGGTCGCTGTCAAGAAGGCGGTGACCAAGACCGCATTGAAGAAGGCCGCCAAGGTGACCAAGACCCCGGCAACGCGCGCGGTGGCCAAGACCACGGCGGCACGCAAGGCGGTTGGCAAGAAAGTCGCCAAGCGCGTCTCCCGCTGACAGGCAGCGCGGTTGTCGTGGTCATTGCAGGCCAGGGTGACGCAGTGCGCGGCGGTCGCGGCCGCGCGCACTTCCCGCGCTGCAATGGCCGCGTGGCAGCGTCTGTTTTCAGTGTCTGGATCACCGCGCGCCGCCGCGTCAAGGCGTGAGCGGACGACGTGCTGCTTCAGCGCAGCAGAATCGCGCGCAGTGCGGTCTCCAGCTGGACATGTTGAAAGTCGAAGCCCGCCTCCAGCGCACGCTGCGGTACTACACGCTGACTGATGAGCAGCAGATCGGCCATTTCGCCCAGGCCCAGGCGCAGCAAGCCGGCTGGCAGCGTCAGCATGGCCGGGCGCCGCAGCACCCGGGCCAGCGTCTGTGCGAACTCGGCGTTGGTGACCGGTGTCGGTGCGGTGGCGTTGTAGGCGCCTGCCTGGCCGTGCTGTAGCAGCCATGACAGCAACGCGACCATGTCGCCACGATGGATCCAGCTCATCCAGTGCCGGCCATTGCCGAACGGCCCACCGCCGCCAAGCCGGAACGCCGGCAGCATGCGCGCCAGCGCACCGCCGTCGCGGTCCAGCACGATGCCGGTGCGCACCCAGCTCACGCGCGGACCCAGTGCCGCGATCCCGGCTGCGGCGTGCTCCCAGTCGCGGCACAGCACTGCGGCGAAGTCGTCGCCGGCATCATCGGCTTCGGTCAGGATAGTGTCGCCACGCTCACCGTAGTACCCCACGGCCGAGCCGGAGATCAGCACTGTCGGGCGCTGCGCAGCAGGCTGGTGTTCGATCCAGTCGTGCAGCTGGCGCGTGGTGCCCAGCCGCGAGTCACGGAAGCGTCGCTTGCGCGAGGCGCTCCAGCGGCCTTCCGCCAATGGCTCGCCGGCCAGGTTGATGACCGCATCGGCCTGCACGCCCTCCAGCGTGTCCACGGCGACGATGTCGGGGAAGTGACGCGTGGCCCGTTGCACATCCCGGGTCAGCACGCAGACCTGGTAGCCGGCAGCGGACAACGCCGGACACAAGGCCTGGCCGATGAAGCCGGTGCCACCGGTAATGAGCAGACGCATGCGCAAGTCCTGGAGCGAGTCGATGCGGCACGATAGGCCAGCGTGCACCCAAGTCGGGTGAAGCTACGCGATGACATGATCGCGCTGACGGTTTGCGCCTGGTGCCGTGGGGTCAGCGGCGCATCCTTGTTGGCAGTAACCGTCAGTGCATCGCTTGCTGGCTCACGCGAACGCGCCGGGCGAGCCGGCGCGTTCGTTGCTCGGCGGAACGTGCGGCCGGATTACCTCGACGAGGACACCGCGTGAGCGCGCTCGAAGTGCGCCGAGACCACCCGGCGGGTTTGTTCCAGATGCTGCTTGACCGGCGCGCTTTCGGCGGCGGGCAGCAGCTCGGCGTCGAGGATCTTGATGGCGTCACCGTGGTCGCTGACCATGGTGCGCATGAAGGCGTTGCGGTACGCATCCTTGCCATCGGGCAGGGTCAGCGTTTGGGTCAGCGCATCGGTCGCTGCCTTGCCCTTGGCACGGATGGCCTGCGCACGCGGACTGTCGGCTGCGCCCAGCGCCTTGGTCTTTTCCAGATTGGCCTGGTGGTCATGCAGCATCTGTTCGGCGAATGGGCCGGCCGCACCACCCAGGTCCTGTGCGATGGCCTGCTTGGCCAGCGCGATTTCGTTCTCGTCGATGGCTGCCAACACGCCCAACGCGCCACCATCGCCCTTGGCCAATTCCGTCGTGCCGCTACCGGCAACCGGCGCAGCGGTCGGCTTGGGTGACACCGCAGGGGCAGTGCGCGACGCGTCGCCGCCAGGGCGATCACAGGCAGTCAGGGACAGTACGGTCAACAGTGAAGCAGCGACAAGAAGGGATTTCATGGATGTCCTGACATATGCCGGCAGGTGCCGGCGTTGAAATGTGAAACAGCCGCCGCGCGGCATCGGGGAGATGTCGATCAGGCCCACTGCGGCTGCGCGACCGCGCCAATCCCCAAGGAGCGGACCGGTGCCCGCAGCGCATCCTGCGCGGTGCGGCACTGGCGCGCCATCCGCGCAGTGCGTTCGCGAACCAGACCGTGTTCGCTGGCAGGTGCGCTGCCCAGCAGGCAGGCAACATGGAAGCCAAGGATTTCCTCCGCGCGGTCGCCCTGGTCGCTGATGATGTGCGGCACCAGCCGCTCCAGTCGTTCCAGCTCCTGCTGCACTTGATACGGGGTTTTCATGACGATCTCCAAGGGATAACGGGTGCTGCTCTACACGGTTGCAGCGATTGCATGCTCAGTTGTTGCTTGCGCCCAGGCGTTGCCAGCAATCGGTTGCCAACTGTTCGTAGTTGGACTGGGTGCTGGACGAAATGAAGTGATGCTCCAGGCGATCGCGGAACAGCCGTAGCCGTTCCTGATCGCTGGAGCGTGGCGCCTGCAGATAGATGTCGCAGGCCATCTTCACCACCGGGGACAGTTCGCTGAACTTGCCTGCACCCAGATTGCCCTGGGCGTGCCGCGCCTGCCAATGCGCGATCTCGGCCTGCACATCGATGACGGATGGGTCTCTGCTCATGATCTGAAATAGTCCAACGTAAACAAACTTGACCCGCAGGGTAGCTGCGGCTATGTCAACGGACGATCATCGAACCGGACCATGTCGCCATCGCGCAGGCCGATGCGCTTAACTGGTCAGACTTGCGTCCAGGATGTACACGCTTCGCATGCATGCGATGGGCAGCGTGCGATTAGCTGCGGCGTTGCGGGTGTGAATCGACGCGCATGCATGCAGACGCGCAGCTTGCGTGTGAGCGGTCGCCAGCTTGCCAATCCGACCACGGCACTGTCAGTTCACGCACGCTGATTGCTGCGTTCCACGCACTTGTAACGTCCGGTTGCTACGGTGCGCTGAGGACGCAATGGAGCGAGCATCCAGGATGCAGGAGAGTCAGGACGGTCGTGGCCAACGGCACACCGCGAGCGTTACACCGCCAGCGAACCCGTGGTGGCATGCCTTGCTGGAATTGCGAGGCGGGCGCGTGATCCTTAGCCTTGTCGTCGTCGCTTTGCTCGTCCTTGGCCTGTGCCTGATGGTGCAATGAGCAACGTCGATCCGCGTGCGAGAACGGGTCGCTTGAGACCCGTCCTCGCTGCAGCGATTGAAGCTGGACTGGTGTAATGGATCAGACGCGCGGGTCGGTGGAATAGCGCCGTGCCGCGTCGTCGTGACGATCCGAATCGAATGCGTCGCGTACCGCGTGCTTGGCTTTTTCCCAGCTCAGCCGCGAACCGGCCTTGAAGCGGTCCCAGCCGTCGCCGAGATCGCGCTCCAGATGATCGTCCCACTGGCGACCGGCATGTTGCTGGCGCGCCTGCATGCCGTACCGATAGGCGGGGCGATAATCGTCGTAGGAATATTCGGAATCGCGGTAGCTGGCGCTATCGAAGCGGCCCTCATAATGGGTATCGCCATCGCGGTACACGGCGTGGGTGCGATCGGCACGATCCCACGCATCGCGCGCCGCATGGCGGGCGTCGTCCCATTCCAGGCGCGACTGGCCACGGTTACGCGGCCACTCGCCCGCCAGCGTGGCTTCGGTTTCTTCCCAGGTACTGGTGGGCCGCGTCTCGCGCGCCTGCAGGCCGAATCCATAGACCGTGGCATAGTCGCGGTCGTAATCAGTGCCTTCCTTGTAGTAGGAGCGATTGCGATGTTCCTGGCGCCAATATTCGGTTTCCACGGTGGGGTCCAGGCGCTCGGCGACGCCCTTGCCGGCGGCGGCGCCTGCAACCACGCCCACAGCGGCTCCGATCAAGGTGCCCAGCGGCCCGAACACTGTGCCCGCCAGCGCCCCTGCTGCCGCGCCGCCGGCAATGCCGCCTACACCCACACCCACGGGATGTGACCCGGGTGCACCCGAAATTGGGTCGCGGTTGAGGTCCTGCGCTTCTGCTCTGCGTTGCTGCTTGTCGTCACTGGTCATGTCGCCTCCGGGTTGCTCAAGGACGCGTCCTGACTGATGGCAGGCTCGCGAATGTGGGGCCACGATGGCGTCGCAGGAGTAAAACGGATGTGCGTAGAGGTGAGTACTGCGGCCACATGACTGAACCATGCAGGTCGCATGCGGATGAGGTTGCCTTGCACCGCTGTGGACGATAAGCGCCGCTTGTGCGGCGCCCTTGCCAGGCCCGATTGCGCCATGCGGGTTTGGATGCTGTCGGCCCGCGGACGCTGTTCGTGGCCACGGCCATTGCCCGCTGGCGCCGGGCGGTCGGGCTCAGTGGCCGTGCGTGCCCAGCGTGCGTGCGCCGGTCAGGATCATGCGCAGCATCTGCGAGATCTGCTCGATTAGCGCGGGGTCCTTCTCCGGAGGCAGGTCCATCGCCACTGCGCCCATCGCAAATACCAGCCGGGTGACCGCCTTGGACACCAGCGCCGGTTCGTGCAGGGTGGCGTTGTCGGCGGCGGCCAGGCGGATCAGGTCCAGCCGCAGCTCGTCTTCGAAGTAGGCGAGCTCGCGCTCCACCGCCTGCTTGAACGCATCCGAGCCCACCGCGCCCTCGCGAAGTAGCACGTGCAATAACTTGTCGTCGGCGCGTAGCTGTTCCATGAAGGCCTCGACCGAGACGCGGATGACGCTGCGGTCGGTGGAGGTGGCGCGCTGGCGGGCCTGGCCGATGATGGTGCGCAGCGAACGCCCGGCCAGGTCGATCAGCGCCACGGCGAGCTCGTCCATGTCGCGGAACTGGCGATAGAAGCTGTTGGGCGCAATACCGGCTTCGCGCGCGACCTCGCGCAGGCTCAGCGTGGACAGGCTGCGGTGCGGGCCGATCAGCGACAGCGCGGCGGCAATCAGGTCTTCGCGTGAGATCGCCGGCTTGCGTGACGGCGACGCGTCGTGAGACGGCAGGGCGATGGAGGTCATGGGCAACAGCCAGGCTTGGGCCTGAATCATAGCCGCTTACTTCAGTATACAAGTGTATACACGGCTGTGCATGCACGCGTATAGTTCCTTCCATGAGCCTGGCACCTCCCCTCAAGTCTTCCCCCCCGCTGCCCGCACGGCTGGCGCGCCGCCTGGTGTCGCCGCAGTTGTTCGACTTCTGGGCAACCCGGATCAACCCGCTGTGGACACTGGAACGGCCGATGGCCCGCCTGGTCGAGCGCAGTGCGGCCAGCCGCGATGCGGTGACCTTGGTGTTTCAGCCCAATGGCCACTGGCAGGGTCTGCAGGCCGGCCAGCACGTCAGCCTGGGCGTAGAGATCGACGGCCGTCGTCTGCTGCGCAGCTACAGCCCGACGGTGCTGGACAACGGCCGCCTGGCGATCACGGTCAAGCCGATCGAGGGCGGGCAGGTGAGCCGCTACCTGGCACACGCGGTCGCGCTGGGGACGGTGGTGTCGCTGGACCCGGCGTTTGGCGACATGCTGCTGCCGGCTACGCCGACCCCCTTGCTACTGCTGGCCGCCGGCTCCGGTATCACGCCGATGCGTGCGCTGCTGCGGTCCGCAGCGCAGGCCGGCATGCCGGCTGACATCGACCTGCTGTATTGGGTGCGCGAGCGCGAAGACGCCTGCTTCCTGGACGAGTTCCACGCGCTCGCTGCAGCGCACCCGCGCCTGCATGTGCAGCTGCTGACCACCCGCGAAGGCGAGACACCGGCTGCACGTATCGACACCTATCCGTTGGATGAGATTGCCGCGCTGGACCAGCGCCATGTCATGGCCTGTGGCCCGGGCGGCTTTGTACAGGCCGCACGTGCACGCCTGGAGGGCCGCGTGGCGGCATTTCAGGCCGAGGCCTTCAGCGTGCCGACGCTGGAACAGGCAGAGGCCGGGCAGGTGCAGGTCCAGCTGTCACGCAGCGGCCGCACCGTTAGCCTGTCGCGCGGCCAGTCGCTGCTGGAAGGGCTGGAAGCCCAGGGCTTGCGGCCCAAGCACGGCTGCCGCATGGGCATCTGCAACAGCTGCGCCTGCGCGCGCCAGGCCGGCACCACGCGCCATCTGCTGACCGGCGAGCGCAGCAACGAACCCACCGCACAGGTGCGCCTGTGCATCAGTGCCCCAAGCACCGACCTGATCCTGGATCTGTAAGGAACCTCATGAGCCGAGTCCATAACCGCGCCTTGTCTGCTGCCGAACTGCAGTCCTTCGGCGACGAGCTCGATGCCATCCGCGCCCGCGTGCAGCGCCAGGTGGGCGCCGACGACGCGCGCTACATCCGCCGCATCGTGGCCGCGGTGCGCTGGACCGGTGTGTCCGGCCGCGCGTTGCTGTTCCTGGGCGCCTTCGTGCACAGCGTGCTGATTCCGGCCTGGATCGCCGGCGTGCTGCTGCTGACACTGTCCAAGATCCTGGAGAACATGGAGCTGGGCCACAACGTCATGCACGGCCAGTACGACTGGATGGGCGACCCGCAGCTCAACGGCAATACCTACGAGTGGGACATCGTTGCCACCGGCGACAACTGGCGCAAGACGCACAACTACAAGCACCACACCTACACCAACGTGCGCGGTATGGACGATGACATCGGCTACGGTCTGCTGCGCATCTTCCCCGAGCAGCGCTGGCGCCCGTTCTACCTGCTGCAGCCGTTCATCGCGGTGGTGTTCGCGCTGCTGTTCGAATGGGGCGTGGCGATCCAGGACCTGCGTCTGGGCCGTTGGTTCGCCGGCAAGATGAAGGCGGCCGAATTGCGCGCCTCGTTCCTGCCGGTCGGCCGCAAGATGGGCCGCCAGATGCTCAAGGACTACATCGTGTTCCCAGCGCTGGCCGGTCCGTTCTTCCTGACCGTGCTGCTGGGCAACCTGGCCGCCAACGTGCTGCGCAGCATCTGGACCTTCGTCATCATCTTCTGCGGCCACTTCACCGCCGATGCGGAAGTGTTCCCGAAAGAGTCGATCCGCAACGAATCGCGTGGTCACTGGTACCTGCGCCAGCTGCGTGGCTCGTCCAACCTCACCGGCGGCAAGCTGATGAACGTGCTGTCGGGCAACCTGAGCCACCAGATCGAACATCATTTCTATCCCGACCTGCCGGCCAACCGCTATGCGCAGATTGCGGTCGACGTGAAGCAGGTCTGTGCGCGCTACGGCCAGCACTACAACACCGGCTCGCTGCCGCGGCAGTTCGGGCAGGTGATGTGGCGGATCGTGCGGCATGCCTTCCCCAGCCGGCCCAGGCCGGTTGCCCAGGACAGCGCAGCGTTGCAGCGCGCGTGACGCAGAAGGCCGCCGGTGGGCGGCCTTCTGCGTTGTGGGCGTGCGGCCAGCGGTGGCGGCCAGGCGCGGGGGGCGGATCGTGGCAGGCGCGCGAGGCATGTGATGCCGATGCGCGTTCGACATCGCAGCGGACAATCAACCGGGCTGCGCGGGACTGGTTCTAGCGTGTTGCGCTGCGCCCCGCGCGCGGGCGCGTGCGTGGTAGGCGATGAAACCCAGTGCCGGTAGTGCGCGGGAAAACAGCCAGCCCTGTGCCAGATCCACGCCGTGCGCGCGCAGGTAGTCGAGTTGTTCCTGGCGCTCGACGCCTTCGGCGATGGTGCGTAGCCGCAGTGTCTTGGCCATGTCGATGATGTGCGCGGTGACTGCGCTGGTGGCCGAGTGGGTGCCGATGGTGTCCACGAAGGATTTGTCGATCTTCAACGCATCCAATGGCAGGCCCTGCAGGTATTGCAGGCTCGAGTAGCCGGTGCCGAAGTCGTCGATCGACACCGTGTGGCCGGCACCGCGCAGGTGGATGATGGTGGCGCGCGCGGCCTCGATATCCATCAGGCTGCGTTCGGTGGCCTCCACCCACAGTTGCCCGCTGTCAACGCCGCTGCCACGTAGCGCCTCGGCCAGCAGCGACTGCACGCGGCCGCTCTTGATGTCTTCGGCCGAGACGTTGATGGCCACATGCAGGGTGGGATCGGCCGCCAGGGTGGGGCCGAGTTCGCGCACCACCTGCGCCACCACCAGGTCGGTGATCGGCAGGATCAGGCCGCTTTCTTCGGCCAGCGGAACGAAGGCGTCCGGCGGCACCAGCGGGCCATCGGGCTGCTGCCAGCGCACCAGCGCCTCGGCGCCGACACAGGCGCCGCTCTCCAGCGCGATGATCGGCTGGTAGTGCACCACGAATTCGCCGCGCCGCACCGCGACCCGCAGCCGCGCCAATGGCGATAATCGCCGCCGCGATACCCACAGCACCAGCGTCACCAGCAGCACCGCCACGGCGATGCCTGCCGGCACCACCTGCAAACGAGCCGCTGCCAGCGGCCCACGCAGATAGGCCACCGGCTCGGTGACCACGGCGACCCAATCGCCCCGTCGATCGCGTCCGTACAGCACCTGCTCTTGTTCCTGCTCCTGCGTGGCGTGTGCGGTGGGCTGCGCATGCGTAGCCGTCAGCAGCCGCTCGGCCGCAGCGCCGGTACTGCTGAGGATGTGCCCCTCGGGTGTTCCGACTGCCAGCTGCAGGCCGGGCGGGACATCGATATCCACCAACGTGGTTGGATCGATCAGCACGTTGTAATCGCCCAGCCGCAGGGCGATCAGCGGGTGCTGCGGATTGGCCAATGGGCGCAGCCGGGTGGTGACCGAGATGCCGCTGCGCACGAGGAAGTCTGCCGGGGCCTGGGGAAGTGCCTTGGGCAGCTTGCCCCACGAGGTACAGCGCAGGCGCTGCTGCCGAAAGTGCCCCAGCTCCTCGATGGCAGGGCTGGTCAGCACCAGTGCGCGCATCTGTGCCAGATGCGCGGGCGAGCACGCCGGCGTGCGCGTCTTGGCCATGTCCAGCAGCATGGCATGCGCCTGGCCAAAGGCGGCCTCGGTGCGCCGGATCGACAGCGACGCCAACTGGCTGAGCCTGCTCTGCTCGCGCGACAGCGCCAGGCGCCAGGCCAAGTAGTAGGACAGGCCGACCGGCACACTGGCGCACAACACGACCAACAGCACGGTGACGCGGATGATGCGCTGACGCTTCACCCGTCTGCCCGCAGGCGTGGCAAGCATCCGGCATGGCGGCGCGTCGACTGACGCGCCAGACATGCAGGTGTTGCATCGGACTTGGTCACGGAACGGCCTCGATGCATGGAGCACGATGCGATGAAGAACACGGATGGGAACGGATGAGCCTGCACGCGGCGAATGTACGCCACGCGCGCGTGCTGCGCGCGCTGTCGCTGCGAATTAATGATGAATTCCTTAGCCATCGCCGCCTCTTGCACCCATTGCCATCGGTCGCGGCAACGTTCACGCGCACGCGTGCGTGCACGCGCTAGGGTCGTATGCATCCATGCGGGTTTTGCCGGGCTCACCGGCTCGGCCCGCTCCCCGCAGTGGAGAACGACTCATGACAACACAGAAAGAGCGCGTCGGCGGCACCGACGCGGTGCCGATTTTCAAGATGCACGAAACCACCCGCGATGGCGAACTCATCAAGTACGTGGTCGGCGAGACCGGCGTTGCGTTCGACAGCCTGGAGGGCGCGCAGGCAGCGGCCAGGGATCTGGATACGCTCAACCGGTGAAACATGCGCCTGTCGGTCAAGGGCGAGCCGGCGTGATGGCGGGGCGGTCGGTGATGCAGTCGGTAGGACGCCCCGCCGTTCCAGGTCCTGGCGTTGCCGGATCGATCGGACCCGACGCATGGCGCCCGCCCGATCGCGCCAACGGCGGTTGCCTGGCGCGGCTGTCGGGACTCAGGACAGGGGCTGTTCGGTCAATCGCCCCGTATGCGGGGTATGGATCAGCGCGCCCAGGTCGAAGCCTTGCTCGCGGGCGTGCGACAGATAGGTCTGGGCGATGTTCTCGTCCAGTTGCGGCAGACGTGCGAGCAGCCACAGGTACTTGCGGTCCGGGCTGCCGACGAGGGCGGCGGTGTAGTCGGCATCGATGCGCATCACCCAGTAGTCGCCCTTGGTGAAGGGAATCCAGCGCAGTCCTTCGGGCAGGAAGGTCACCTCCAGTCGGGCGCGGGAGTCGTCGATGGGCCGCGCCTAGCCGATGGCTTCTTCCAGCTTGCCGTCCACGGACAGGCAGCGGTTCTGCACACGTACGGAGCCATCGTCTTGCAGCGTGTAAAGCGCCGACACGTCGGTGCAGTCCGCATCCTCGAAACGGATCGGCAGCCGGGCGATTTCGTACCAGGTGCCCAGATAGCGATCCAGATCCAGCGACGTGACAGTGGACAATTCGGGGTGCTGGCGCATGACGGCTTCCGGACAGGTGGATGATTGATGTTGTACGTGCACGGCCATGAAGTGCATGTCGGGATACGGCCTGTGGCGACCGACGGCGCATGGAGCCGCGGCCCTCGCCATGGCGTTCGCGATCGCTCGCCCACCCGGTCTCCGCCGATCGCGTCCTGCAATCAGGCGATCGCCTATTCCGGCAATCGTGCAAGTCTGCGGATGGCGGCAGGTAGCGTCGTGGAGGCTGTCCTTCTGCGATGGGGCGGCAATGGCTGGGGCGGCCGCTGTGCCAGTTGCAGGTGCGGCAAGCGGCCAATACGGCACAGCGCTTGCCGGGGGCCGGTTGCGCTGCTGTCAGGCAGCCCGGTCGCGGTTGCGCCTATGCCGCGCTGGCAGTACCCGGCGCGCGATCCAGCTTGCGGTAGCCAATGGCTTCGGTGAGATGACCGGTGGCAATTGCCGCACTGTCGTCCAGGTCGGCGATGGTGCGCGCCACCCGCAGGATGCGGTGCATCGAGCGTGCGGACAGCTGCAGCTGCTCGATCGCGCGTTCCAGCAGCAACTGGTCGTCGCCGTGCAGCCGGCAGTGGCGGTCGGTGTCGGGCTGATCGAGCTGTGCGTTGGGCAGGGCGCCGCGCGCAAGCTGCCGCTGCCGTGCGGCGACCACGCGGGCGCGCACGCTGGCGCTGTCCTCGCCAGGGTGGCCGCTACGCAACGCCTGGGGCGGCAGGCGCGGCACTTCCACATGCAGGTCGATACGGTCCAGCAGCGGCCCGGAGATGCGGCTGCGGTAGCGGCGGATGCTATCGCTGCTGCAGCGGCAACGCCCGCTGCCATCACCGGCCCAGCCACAGGGGCAGGGGTTCATGGCGGCGACCAACTGGAAGCGTGCCGGAAAGTCCACGCTGCGCGCCGCACGCGCAATCGTGACCAGTCCCGATTCCAAAGGCTCGCGTAGCACTTCCAGGGTTTGCCGTTGCCATTCGGGCAATTCGTCCAGGAACAGCACGCCGTTGTGCGCCAGCGAAATTTCGCCGGGGCGCGGATGCGTGCCACCACCGACCAGCGCAGCCGCACTGGCGGTGTGGTGCGGGGCGCGGTAGGGCCGCTGGCGCCAGCGGGCCAGATCCAGCCCGCGGCCGCTGACCGAGCTGATGGCGGCGGTTTCCAGTGCTTCGGCTTCGCTGGCGTCCGGCAGCAAGCCGGGCAGGCGCGAGGCCAGCAAGGTCTTGCCGCATCCGGGGCTGCCGACCAGCAGCAGATGGTGCCCACCGGCGGCGGCGATCTCCAGGGCGCGGCGCGCATGCGGCTGCCCGCGCACATCGGCCATGTCCGGCAGCGCGCGCGCGCCGACTGCGGCAACCGCCAGTTCCGCGGCAGGCGCCGGCTGGGTGCCGTTGAGAGCTGCGCAGACCTCCAGCAGGGTGCGTGCGGTAAAGGCCTGGACATGCCCGGCGATGGCCGCCTCGGCGCCATTGGTCAGTGGCACGATCAGCCGTCGTCCCGCCTGTGCGGCGGCCAGGGCGGCTGGCAACACGCCGTCCACGCCGCGTAGCTCGCCGGTCAGCGCCAGCTCGCCCAGAAACTCGTACTCGGCCAGCGCCTGCCGGTCGATCTGCCCGCTAGCGGCCAGGATGCCGAGCGCGATCGGCAGGTCGAAGCGGCCCCCCTCCTTGGGCAGATCCGCCGGTGCCAGATTGATGGTGATGCGCCGGGCCGGGAATTCGAACTGCGCACACAGCAGCGCAGCGCGCACGCGTTCGCGCGATTCGCGTACGGCGGCTTCGGGCAGGCCCACGATCTGGGTGGAGGGAAGTCCCCCGGAGAGATGCACCTCCACCCGAACCTCAGGCGCGTGCACTCCCACGCGGGCACGGCTGTGCACCAGCGCCAGGCTCATGGCGGCAGGCTCGGGTCAGGGGGTATTGGAGGCGGGCGCCGCACTGGGCGGCGTGCCGGTTGCGCGTGCTTCCAGGGCGGCGACGGCCTGCTCCAGTGCGTCGAGTTTTTCGCGCGTGCGCAGCAGCACGGCGCGCTGCACGTCGAACTCCTCGCGGGTGACCAGGTCCAGCTTGCCCAAGCCGGCCTGCAAGGCACCCTTGAAGGTGCTCTGCAGTTCTTCGCGCGATTGGCGCAGGCCCGGCGGCACCAGGTCGCTGAGGCGGCGGGCGAGGTCGTCGAGCTGATTGAAATCGATCATGGTGGTCTCCGCAGGTTCGTCAGAAGCCTAATGCAGGCCGGAACACGCGGGACATCGGCAAGGCAGTCGGCAGGCGGTAAGGATAGTCCCATTCGGCTGTCGTCCAAACGGAGGGGCCGGCGTGGATGAGTGTTGCAGCCGTCCACGGTATGCTGCGCGCCCGCCACGCCCTGGGACCTGCACCGATGAAGATGATTATGGCCATCGTCAAACCGTTCAAGCTCGACGATGTGCGCGAAGCGCTCGCCGGCTGCGGGGTGGCAGGCATCACGGTGACCGAAGTGAAAGGTTTCGGCCGCCAGAAGGGCCACACCGAGCTGTATCGCGGTGCCGAGTACGTGGTCGATTTCCTGCCCAAGGTGAAGATCGAAGTGGCGGTGACCGACGACCAGGCCGAGCGCGTGGTCGAAGCCATCGTCGCTGCGGCGGGCACTGGCAAGATCGGCGATGGCAAGGTGTTCGTCTACGATCTGGGCAGCGTGGTGCGCATCCGCACCGGCGAGCTGGACGGCGACGCGCTGTAACGCGCACGCTGCCGGCGTGCCCACCTGACGGAAGTGTCGCCAGGTCGGCGCCTGCGAGGGTGCCTGGAATCACCTTGCACGCTCATGTTGCAAGCCCCCGGCTGCTCCATTGGCGTCTTGAAACCACCTCTGCGCGATGCTGGCCGTGCCGGTAGTGGCCGGCCTGGGCGCGCTGCGGGCGCGGCAGGCCGCGAATGATCCCGGAATTCATACCATTTCAATACCGAAGACGCTCGGCTGTCGCTATGTCTGAGTGATCTCACGGACTGCCGGAGACTGTGCCAGCTTGCTTGAGAAGGTGCGCGGGCGCAGAACCGGTTGCGCTTGTCGCGGGGGCGCGAGTTGCCTACTCTAGGCAGTAATACCATTCCAATACCGGAGTTCGATATGCGGCTAGGCAACAGGCAGCGGGGCGCGCGCCTGCTCCCGGTATTGATGGCGCTGGCCCTGGCATTGCCGGCGCTGGCCGAACCGGTCACACAGCCGCCCATCTTCCCCACCCCGGTGTCGATCAGCCTGGATGGCCGGACGATCACGCTGGGAGACTCGGTGGTACTGGTGGTGGCGCCGGGCGCCGACCCGGCCGCAGTCGCGCTGGTGCGCCGCGTGCTCGGTTCGGCCGGGGTCTCCAAGATTGCCACTGCCTCGCGTCTGCCTGCCAGCTTCGACCGTCCGCATGTGGTGGTCGGGACCGGCGAGGCTGAGGTGGTGCGCGATGCGCTGACGCGTAGCAAGGCCAGCCAGGACACCCATGCCGAAGGCTATACGCTGGCCAGCGTGGCGCTGGGCAGCGGCCTCATCACGCTGGCCGGCCACGACGGCGATGGCCTGTTCCATGCCGCGCAGACGCTGCGCCAGCTGGTCGAGCGGCCGGCCATTCCGACGCTGACGATCCAGGATTACCCGGCCATGCCGATCCGCGGCACGATCGAGGGCTTCTACGGCGCGCCGTGGTCGATGAGCGATCGCATCAAGCACATCGATTTCCTTGCGCGCACCAAGGCCAATACCTACATCTACAGCCCCAAGGACGACCCGTATGCGCGCGACCGCTGGCGCGCGCCGTACCCGAAGGCGACCCTGAAGGCGCTGGGCCAACTGGTGGCCACCGCCAAGCGCAACCATGTCGATTTCGTCTACGCGATCTCGCCGGGTCCGACGGTGTGCTTCTCCGACCCGGCCGATGCCAAGGCCTTGCTGCGCAAGTTCGATGCCTTCCGCGCGCTGGGCGTGCGCAGCTTCTACGTGGCGCTGGACGATATCGAATACACCAAATGGAACTGCGAGCGTGACAAGACCACCTTCGGTGAGTCTGGCGCACAGGCGGCAGGCATTGCGCAATCGCATCTGCTCAACCTGGTGCAGGCCGATCTGGTTGCCCGCCACGATGCGGCATCGGAACTCATCATGGTGCCCACCGAATACTTCGACGCCAAGGAGAGCCCGTACAAGGAAGCGCTGCGCAAGCATCTGGACCCGAAGATCGTGGTGCAGTGGACCGGTACCGACGTGGTGCCGCCGGCCATTTCCATTCCGGATGCACGCGCGGCCACCAAGACGTTCGGCCGCAAGACGCTGTTGTGGGACAACTACCCGGTCAACGATTTCGAAACCTCGGCCGGGCGCCTGCTGATGGCGCCGTATGCACGGCGCGAGGCGGGGCTGTCGGCCGAGCTGTCGGGCATCGTATCCAACCCGATGAACCAGGAAGTACCCAGCCGCGTTGCGGTGATGGGGCTGACGGCGTACGCCTGGAACGACAAAGGCTACGACGCGCAACGCACCTGGCATGCGGCGGCGCGCGACCTGGCCGGTGGCGATGCGCGTGTCACGGCGGCATTGCTGACCTTCTTCGATACCCAGCACCTGGCGCCCACCTTCGGCAGCCAGCCGTGGCAGGAACAGGCGCCGCGCCTGAAGGCCGTGCTCGACCATGTGCGCGAAGCGATCGCGCTGGGCGATACGGCAGCACGCAGCCAGGCGATTGCCGAATTGGCGCGCACCGCCGACGAGATCGCCGCCGCACCGCAACGCATCCGCGACGGCGTGTCCGACAAGGGCTTTGCCGAGCAATCACGCCCGTGGTTGGAGGCGATGGAAGGCTGGGGCCGCGCGCTGCGGCAGACCGCAGCCGGCCTGGAGGCGGCCAATCGCGGCAGCAGCGAGGCAACGGCGTTGTTTGCCGATGCGGCCGCGGTTGCGGCCAAGGCGGCCGCGATTCCATCGATTCCCGGCGCCACGCGCTTCGGCGGACCGGTCAAGATCGCCGATGGCGTGCTGGATCGGTTCGTGGCCGAGGCGCCGCAGCTGATCGCGTATCGGTCGCCAGCGGCGGCGTCTGCCACCACACCATAGCGGCGGGCGTGGCGGCGGGCATGCCCCGCTTCGGTGACCTGGCGGGTACCCGAGACGGGCGTGCCCTGAACCAGCCTGTCGCCTGCGGCTTCCGTTGCGACAGGCTGGTATCGCGGGATGGAGACGTTCGAACGCACCCAGTCAGCGGGCAGGTGCGGCCAGGGTTCGCTCCCGGTCGCCCACCAGGCCGAGCGCTTCTTGACAGCGACAACGACTCCAGACACTGTGCGCGCTGCGGTCAAGGGGGCTGCAGCGCGCCCATGCTTGCATACCTGTCCAGGTCGCCTGCGATGGTTTGGCGGTATCGCGCGCTGTGGGGACGCCCCCGAAAGATGACCGGCAGCGATGCCACTTCCGACGCCCGTCAGGTCCGCCTGCGCGCGTAAGGATGCGGAAACGAGGGACGACCATTCAGGGGGATGTGATGAAAAGGACCGCAACACTGCTATTGGCCTGCACGGCGCTTGGCGTCACGGCTCAGGCCTCAGCGCAATCCTTGTCGCGCGGCTGGGATAATTATCGTCAACAGCAAAAGCAGCAGGCCGGCACTCAGGGCGCCGCCGCGCCGGCAGCGCCATCGGCGCGCCCTGCGCAAGCCGGCACCGGCGGAGCGCCGGTGGCCGTCGGTGGAAGCGGAACGGGTGAGCCCAGTGGTTTCAGCACGGTGACTGAGCAGACCTCGGCAGTGGCAGCGCCTGTCGCGCCTGCCTATGTACCTCCGCCGCCGCGCGAAGAAGAACAGCGCCTCAAAAGCGGTGTCTTCCTTGGTGTGCAGGGTGGCAGGGCAGAGGTGTTTGAAGACGTCAAACAGGACATGCTTGGCGGGAGCGTGGGCTATCGCTGGCGTGCTGGTGCGGTCACGCTGATCGGCATCGAGGCTTTTGCAGGACATATCGAGCGCTTTAGCTCCGATGATGCTTTCGCCCCATCTGCTCGTTTCGGAGGATTAGGTGGGAACGCGCGGTTCAATTTCGGCGACAGCCCGGTGTTCGCCTCGGTTCGCCTGGGTTACTGGGGCGGTGAGTCTGTCGGCTATGACGGCGATCGTTTCTATGGGGCTTATCTGGGCGCTGGATTGGGCATCGATCTTGGCCGGCATGTCAGTTTAAGTGGTCAGTTCACGCGCTATCTCTACGCCAACGACTACAGCGAAGAAGACTTCACCATCAACCGAGCCGATGTGTTGAACGCCTCACTCGAAGTCCGTTTCTAAGCTGAGCGAATAGTCCAGAAGGGCGGGCTGCAGCGTCCGCCCTTCTGCCCCAGGCAGCGTGGCATCAGCAACGCTGCAGCCAAAGATCCTGTTTGAGCCGCACCGCTCACGGTCACCGGCGTTGCACAGGCATCCATGCGGGGTATTGTAGTGTCACGGTCAACGCAGTGACTCAGCCATTGGAAAGGGCAGATGGACGCATTGGCGCAATTTTTGACAGACGAGCAAGACCCGGTGGCCGTGGGCAAGATCCTGCCCAAGGTCACCGAGTTGCTGACCCGCGACGAGCAGGTCGAGTACATCGCCGTGCAGAAGAAGATGGTGATGAACCTGTCGCCCGATGCAGTGGTGCTGACCAACCGCCGGTTCATCGTGGTCTATCCGAAGTTGTTCGGCATGACGTTTCGTGATGTCCCCTGGCGTGAAGTGCTCGATGTACACATGAGCGAGCAGATGCTGGGGGCGACGGTCATGTGCCGCACCACGCAGGGCGCCTATCTGTCAGTGGATAGCCTGCCCAAGAAGCAGGCGCGGCGGGTGTACGCCTACGCGCAGCAAGTGGAGGAGGCCGCCTACGAGAAACGCCAGCAGCTGGAAATCGAGAAGCTGCGCGTGTCGGCCGGTGGCGTGGTGGTGCACGCACCGCCAGCGCACCTTCCACCCGCATCGGCGCCACAAGCGCCTGCGGCAGAGGATCCGATGCAGGCACTGGGCAAGTTGAAGCAGCTGCTCGATGCCGGGCTGGTCACGCAGCAGGAATTCGACGCGAAGAAGGCTGAGGTACTGGCAAGGCTGTAAGCGGCCGCGCCGCTGGGCGTGACGTGAAAACACGACGGCGAGGCCGACAGGCAGGTGCACCTGCGAACGTGTGGGAAGCAGCACGGTCGTGACCGGTGATGCCTCCGCCGGCAGGCCGCTGACAACGACCTTTCCGCCTGACTCTGGTGCCTACGCAAGGCCGGCAGTGACCAGGCCATCGCGAGCGCGCAGCGGCACCCGCGATGCCAAGCGCGCTTACTCACCCAGCGCCTTGGCCACGAACGGCGGGGCCACGAGCACGCCGGTGTGCAGGTGCGCGGTGTAGTACAGCGTGTCGAAGCCCTTGGCCTGCGCATCGGCCTTGCGGAACGCGAAATCGGCCCTGGCCTGCTTGCTGGCCATGGTCACGCTCCACCAGCCGGTGGGGTAGCACGGCTGCGGGAACGGCAGGGTCTTGAACGACTGGAAGCCGGCCTTGCCCATCTCGGTGCGCATTGCGTTGATGAGGTCCAGCAATGCCAGCGGCGATTCGGACTGCTGCACCAGCAGGCCGTCGTCCTTCAGTGCCTTGAAGCAGCTCTCGTAGAACGCCTTGTTGAACAGGCCTTCGGCTGGCCCCACCGGATCGGTGGAATCGACGATCACGATATCCACGCTGCCGGCCGGGCAGTTGGCCATGTAGGCCACGCCGTCGTCGAACAGCAGCTCGGCGCGCGCGTCGTGGTTGGAATCGCACAGCTCGGGGAAATATTTCTCCGACATGCGTGTGACCTGCTCGTCGATATCGCATTGGGTGGCGCTTTCCACGCCCGGGTGCTTGAGCACCTCGCGCAGCGTGCCGCAGTCGCCGCCACCGATGATGACCACGCGCTTGGGCGCGGGGTGGGTGAACAACGCCGGGTGGCTGATCATCTCGTGGTAGAAGAAATTGTCGCGGCTGGTCAGCATCACCGCGCCGTCGATGAGCATCAGCTTGCCCCAATCGGTGGTCTGGTAGATCTCGATCTTCTGGAACGGGGACTGCACCTCGTCCAGCTTGCCGCTGATGCGAAAGCCGATGGCCGAGCCGGTGGGCTGGAAGTGTTCGATGTACCAGTTGTCGTTGCTGCTCATGCAAAAATCCTAAAAAGGAAGGGGAGCTGTCCCTTCTCCCACCGGGAGAAGGTGGCGCAAAGCGCCGGATGAGGGCTGGGCGCAGCCGCGTGCAGTCAGATGGCGCAGCGGCTGACCCTTGCTCGGCCCGATCCGACCAGGAGCGGGGCGTGAAGTCGGCGCGGATTGTAACGGACCCTGTCCATGCCAGGCGTTACAATTCACGCCCTTTTGCCCCAGCCGAGACAACGAAATGAGCGATTGGTCCCTCGACCAAGCCCGCAAGACCTACTCGATCCCGCATTGGGCCGATGGGTATTTCGATGTGAACGCCGCCGGCCATGTGGTGGTCAAACCGACCGCCGATGGCCCGGCAGTGTCGCTGCCCGAAGTGGTGGATGCCGCGCGTGCGGCCGGGGCCAAACTGCCGCTGCTGTTGCGTTTCCCTGACATCCTGGGCCAGCGCCTGGGCAAGCTGCAGGCGGCCTTCGCGCAGGCGCAGTCGGAATGGGACTACGCCGGCGGCTACACGGCCGTGTACCCGATCAAGGTCAACCAGCACCGTGGCGTGGCCGGCACCCTGGCCGGCCATCACGGTGAGGGCTTCGGCCTGGAAGCGGGCAGCAAGCCGGAGCTGATGGCGGTGCTGGCGCTGTCGCGTCCGGGTGGGCTGATCGTCTGCAATGGCTACAAGGACCGCGAATACATCCGCCTGGCGCTGATCGGCCGCAAGCTGGGCCTGCAGACCTTCATCGTCATCGAAAAGCCGTCCGAGCTGACGCTGGTGCTGGAAGAGGCACGCGCGCTGGACATCAAGCCGGGCCTGGGCGTGCGCATGCGCCTGGCCTCGCTGGGCGCGGGCAAATGGCAGAACAGCGGCGGCGACAAGGCCAAGTTCGGGCTGTCGCCGCGTCAGGTGCTGGACCTGTGGAAGTCGCTGCGTGACACCGAATACGCCGACAGCCTGAACCTGCTGCATTTCCACATGGGTTCGCAGATTTCCAACGTGCGCGACATCGCCAATGGCATGCGCGAAGCCACGCGCTATTTCGTGGAGCTCTCGCGCCTGGGCGCGAAGATCAGCCACGTGGACGTCGGTGGCGGCCTGGGCATCGACTACGAAGGTACGCGCTCGCGCAGCTATTGCTCGATCAACTACGGCCTGCATTCCTACGCCAGCAATATCGTGCAGCCGCTGGCCAGCGCCTGCGAAGAACACGGCCTGACTCCACCGCGCATCGTCACCGAATGCGGCCGCGCGATGACCGCCCACCACGCGGTGCTGATCGCCAACGTCTCCGAAGTGGAGCAGGCGCCGGAAGGCCGCGTGCCGGATGCGCACGACGACGAGCCGGCGGCCATCCGCCACCTGCGCGAGATCCACGGCGAACTGGACGTGCGTCCGGCGGTGGAACTGTTCCAGGAGGCCCAGCACTTCCATGCCGAAGGCTTGAGCGCCTATGCGCTGGGCCAGATCGACCTGACCCACCGCGCGCGCATCGACGACCTGTTCTATGCCATTGCCCACGGCGTGCGCGCACGTTTGAGCTTCGACGAAAAGAGCCACCGCCCGGTGCTGGACGAGCTCAACGAGCGACTGGTGGACAAGTACTTCGTCAACTTCAGCGTGTTCGAATCAATTCCGGATGTGTGGGCGATCGATCAGGTGTTCCCGATCGTGCCGATCGAGCGCCTGAACGAGGCGCCGCAGCGGCGCGGCATCATCGCCGACATGACCTGCGACTCGGATGGCATGGTCAAGACCTATGTCGAGAACGAAAGCCTGGATAGCTCGCTGCCGCTGCACAGTCTCAATGCCGGCGAAAGCTATCGCATCGGCTTCTTCCTGGTCGGTGCCTACCAGGAAATCCTGGGCGACATCCATAACCTGTTCGGCGATACCGACGCGGTGGAAGTAGCGGTGGACGGCGATGGATATCGCATCGTGCAGCAGCGGCGTGGTGATACCACCGATGTGATGCTCGATTACGTGGGCTATCACCTGGACACGTTGCGCGCGACCTATGCCGAGCGCATCGCCGCCGCGCAGCTGACGCCGGAACGCGCGCAGGAGTTGAGCCAGGCGCTGGAAGCCGGATTGACTGGTTACACCTACCTGTCCGACGAACCCTTGAGTTGAAGTCTGCTCACGCGCTGCGGCCTGCGTGCCGCAGCGTGCGCCGAGGGCGCTGATACATGCCAATCGAAACAGCGGTGTGCGTATCGTCGCGAGATGTTCTTTGTCATCTACGTGCAAGACGCATGTGATGTGATGGACTGACGATCTTGCACGTGCGTCACCGTGATGGTCAGCAGTGCCCGCAGCGATGCTGCCGGATGGTGTCTGCAACTGCCGATGATGCTCAACGGAAGCACGTGCCGCTGCTTGGCGTCATGCTTGCCGCCTCGACGCAAGTGTGTTGTCCAGCTTCAGGATCAGGTGCGTTCGGTATCTTCCGCTCGCACAGTGACCGGTGGTTTGCAGAACCGGGAATGAGTGCCGATATGCTTTCTGATGGATATCAGAAATCACATTTTTGAGAATGAATTTCCTTGGATGCATGCATTTCGTGATTGTTGCACGGTCCAAAAGATTCGCGAGTTGCTAGCCTGGTCCTAATTTGTTCGGGGACAAGCGCCTAAACAACCTGCCTGCCTGTCGTGGCTTTGGTTGTGCGCCTTGTTTCATTGTGCGTTTCCATCGTGCATTGCCGACGACTGTCGGCAGTCGTCGATGTTCAACGACCCCGCATATCGCCAGGCGCTGATCCGGCGTGTTCTTTGCCGCATTGCGATGCAGGCACGCCGTTCGATCGTGCGCCACACAGAAGGATGCCTGCAATGCGCGCTGACGCTGTTCAATCGTTTCCCCTGACCATGGCACAACGTGGCCTGTGGGTGACCAGTAAGTTATATACCGACAACACATTGATGTTGTCCGAAGCACTGGAGTTGTTCGGCCCACTGGATCCTGCGTTGTTGATCCGCGCCACGCTGCAGTTGGCGCGCGAGTTCGACACGCTGCGCCTGTGCATCCAAGAGCACGAGGGTATGCCGCACCAGGTCGTGCTGCCCGACTACACCGCGCCAGTGCCGTTCTTCGACGTCAGCGACGACCCGGCGCCGCGCGATGCCGCCGAGCATTGGGTGGCCGAGGAGATCCGCAAGCCTGAGGACCTGCGCAATGGGCCGCTGTGGCATTGCGCGGTGTTCCGCCTCGGCGAGGATCACCACATGTGGGTGCAGTGCGTCAGCCACCTGGTGATGGATGGCTATTGCGCCTCGATCATGATGCAGCGGATGGCGGTGCTCTATAACGCCTATGCGGCGAACGTGGAGCCCGAGCCTGCCGAGTACGGCAGCGCGTTGTCGCTGATCGAGATGGAACAACAGTACCGCGACTCCGATCGCTTTCAGCGCGACCGCAGTTACTGGATGCAGCAGCTGGCCGATCTCCCGCCGCCGGTGACCCTGGCGCGGCCGGGCAATCACCTGTCCACCGGGCTGCTGCGTGGCATCGGGCAGTTTTCGCCGCAGCAAATGGTGCGCCTGCGTGCGCTGGGCAAGGAGTACGGCGCCAGCCTGCCGCAGATGCTGATTTCGCTGATTGCGGCCTACTACTACCGCTGCACGGGCGCCGAAGACCTGGTGCTGGCCATGCCGGTGACCGGCCGGATCAACGCGCGCTACCGACACACCGCCGGGCTGGTTGCCAACGTGATCTCGCTGCGTCTGAAGATGGACCCGCAGCAGCCGGTCCACACCTTGTTCGTACAGGTGGCCTCGGTGGTCAAGAGTGCGCTGCGCCACCAGCAATACCGCTTCGAGGACGTGCGCCGTGACCTTGGCATGTTCGGCATCGAGCAGAAGCTCGCACGCCTGGCGGTGAACATCGAAGCCTTCGATTACACGCTGCGCTTCGGCGAGGCGTATGCGATGCCGCACAACCTCTCCAACGGTCCGGCCGACGACCTGACCATCTTCTGCTACGAACGTGGCGATGGCGCGGCACTGCGCTTCGATCTGGATGCCAACCCGGCGTTGTACGACAGCCACGAGCTGGCCGAGCATTGCCGGCGTCTGACCCAGCTGGCCGATGCCGTGCTCGACAACCCCACCTGTGCACTGGGCGAGGTGGACGTACTGGGCGAGCAAGAACGTCAGCGCCTGCTGTACACATGGAACCGCACCGACGCGCCACTGCCGGCCGATGCCACGCTCCTGCACGGGATGCTGCAGCGTGCCGAACTGATGCCTGCCGCCGTGGTCGTGCAGTACGATAACCGCACGCTGGATTACACCACCTTGTGCGAGTTGGCCTCGCGCATTGCCGCGCAATGGGTTGCCGATGGCGTGCGCCCCGGCGATGTGGTGGCCGTGGCCTTGCCGCGCAGCGAGCACCTGCTGGTGGCGCTGCTGGCGATCATGTGGAGCGGTGCGGCATACCTGCCGCTGGATCCGGAGAGCCCGGCCGCGCGCAACCGCCAGATGCTCAACGATTCCGGCGCCATCGCGCTGGTGTGCGAGCCGGCGCTGTGCGAGCGCTACCTGATCGGCGGCATGGTCTGGCTGGACCCACGCCCTGCGGTGTTGCCGGCAGCGATCGCACCGCTGGCGACGCCGGATGGCACGGCCTATGTGTTGTACACCTCCGGCTCGACCGGCGCGCCCAAGGGCGTGGAGATCAGCCATCGCAACCTGTTCAATCTTCTGCACGCGATGGAACACGAGCTGGCGCTGCGCCCACGCGATCGCGTGCTGGCGTTGACCACCATCGGCTTCGACATCGCCGGGCTGGAGTTGTACCTGCCGTTGCTGGTGGGCGCGCGCGTGGTCATCGCACCGGCGGGCATCAGCCACGATCCGTGCAGCCTGGCGCGACTGATCGCACAGGCGCAGATCAGCCTGGTGCAGGCCACGCCGTCGCTGTGGCGCATCCTGCTGGCAAACCAGGATCTGGCATTGGATCGCGTGCATGCCCTGGTAGGCGGTGAGGCGTTGGCCCCGGAACCGGCCAGCCAGCTCCTGGCCCGGGTGGGGCGCCTGACTCAGCTGTATGGACCCACCGAGACCACCATCTGGTCGACCATCATGCCGTTGCAGTTGAGCGATGCGGCGGCACCGCCGATCGGCAGGCCGCTGCTCAATACGCGGGTCTACGTGCTGGATGCGCAGCGGCAACCGCTGCCAACCGGCGCGGTGGGCGAGCTGTATATCGGCGGGGCGGGCGTGGCCAAGGGCTATCGTGGCAAGCCCCAGCTGACCTGCGAGCGGTTCTGTGCCGACCCCTTCGCCGCAGACGGCAGCACCATGTACCGCACCGGAGATCGGGTGCGCCAGCGTGAGGACGGCTTGTTGGAATTCGTCGGCCGTGCGGACGCACAGCTGAAGATCCGCGGCCACCGCGTGGAGCCGGGTGAAATTGAAAATGCCTTGCTGCTGCACCCACAGGTTGCTCAGGCGGTGGTAGTGGCGCACAACGATGACAACACCGGCGTGCAACTACTCGCTTACGTGGTAGGCCGGCACGGCGCTGCGCCCGCAGTGGAGGTGCTGCGCACGCATCTGCAACAGCATCTGCCGACAGCGATGATCCCGGCACGATGGATGCCACTGGATGCCCTGCCACTGACTGCCAACGGCAAGCCGGATCGTCATGCCTTGCCGATGCCGGGCGCGTTGCCCAGCCGCGTGCAGGTGGCGCCGCGCGATGCGGTCGAACAGCAACTGGCGACGATGTTGCAGGAGTTGCTGGGTGTGGAGGCGGTGGCCGTGGACGACAACTTCTTCGAGCTGGGCGGCGACTCGCTACGCGCGGCGGAAATGACGGCGCGCTTCCCGCAGGTCTTCGGCGTGGAGTTGCCGTTGGGTGCACTGTTCGACTCGCCCACCGTGGCCGGCCTGGCGGAGGTGATCAGACGTAGAACGCCGGGAGCCAACGATCCGTTGGCCGTGTTGCTGCCGCTGCGTGCAGGTGCAGCGGGCGTCGCGCCATTGTTCTGCATCCATCCGGTGATCGGCCTGGGCTGGTCGTACCTCACCCTGCTCGGTCAGCTCGACCCGCAGTGGCCGGTGTATGCGTTGCAGTCGCCGGCATTGAGCGACCCGCAGCATCGCCCGGATAGCATCGAGGCGATAGCAGGCGACTATCTGGCGCGTCTGCGCAGCGTACAGCCGCACGGCCCCTATCGATTGCTCGGGTGGTCGCTGGGTGGTCTGATCGCGCATGCCATTGCGGCTCAATTGCAGGATCTTGGCGAGCAGGTCGAGCTGCTGGCAATGCTCGATAGCTATCCGCATCAAGAACACGCCGCCATGCTGCCAGAGGCCGAGAGCGTGCGCGCGTCGGTGCAGGCATTGGATTTGGACCTGCCGCCAGATCAACCGGTGCCGACCACCATGGCCGAGCTGGCGGGCTTGTTGTGCGCCCACTACGGCCTGACGGAACTGCCGGCGGTGCGCCAACTGCTGCAACAGCGCCCCACGCTGCTGGACGACCTCGGCGATGCGACCCAGCATCATCTGCACCTGGCGCGCAAGCACCGACCCCGGGCGTTGAACCAGGACGTGCTGTTCGTCGAGGCCAGGGTCCGCATGAGCGCTGGCGACGACGATGCACGTTGGGTGGACTACCTGCCACAGGCCTGGCATCCCTACGTGCGCACGCTGCACCTGCATGGCTTGGACAGCGACCATCATTCGATGCTGTCGGCCACGCATTCGGCCAGGCTCTGTGCATTGCTGCATGCTGCCATCGGGCCGTTGGCGCGGCGCGACGACAGCATCGCCAACACCGCCAGCGACGGGGTGGCCGAATATGCGTGAGATCCCATCTAGCCCTGCGGCCAGCTGATTGGCCGCAGGTAGGCGAGTGCGCTGCGACGGCGGGGCACGCGGCCGCACCGGGGTGTGTTGCACGATGAGCTGGTACGTCATCGCAGGCGTTTGCCGGCGGCAGTGCGTTGCGGTCACGCTGTGTCAGCAGACGCAGCGGACCGTCGGTGCATCGAACCGGCAGCAGCTGTGTGCGTGATGCGTCTGGTGGCCGGGGCCGCGTGCAGGGCGTGCTGATACAGACAGGCGCTCCGGCGTACGGCACAATCGGGCGTCCCCGGCTCCCCATCCCCACATGCGCTATCCCGCGTTGGATCTGCTGCGTGGCATCGCCATCGTCTGGGTGATGCTGTTCCATTCCTTCGTGGTCGGCGGGCTGGGGCCGGACTGGGCATGGCTGTCGCGCTACGGCTGGATGGGGGTGGACCTGTTCTTCGTACTGAGCGGGTTTCTGATCGGCAGCCAGGTGCTCATGCCGCTGGCGCGCGGGCAGCGTCTGGATTTCAAGGACTTCTACCTGCGGCGTGCCTTCCGCATCCTGCCGGCGTTCGCGGTGGTACTGGTCGTCTACATGGTATGGCCGGGGTTTCGCGAAGCGCCCGGGCTGGCGCCGTGGTGGATGTTCGCCAGTTTCACCCTGAACCTGTTCGTCGATTACGGCCAGCAGGCCGCCTTTTCGCACGCCTGGTCGCTGTGTGTGGAGGAGCATTTCTATCTGGTGTTTCCGCTGCTGGCCACGCTGTTGCTGCGGCGCCCATCGGCCGCCTGCTTCATCGCGCTGTGCGTGGCGGTCGTGGTGGCCGGCATCGCCTTGCGCAGCAGCGTGTGGCTGCACAACACCGCGCTGGACCAGATCGGCAGCGGGCAGCAGCGCAACTGGTTTGTCGAAGACATCTACTACCCCACCTGGAACCGTCTCGACGGCCTGCTGGCCGGCGTGGTGCTCGCCGTGCTCAAGGTATTTCGCCCGCAGACCTGGCAGCGGCTGCAGCAGCGCGGGAGCAGCTGGCTGCTGGCCGGCAGTGCGCTAACGGCCCTGGCAATGTGGCTGTTTCGCGAGCGCACCGGTCTGATCGGCAATGCGCTGGGTTGGCCGGTGCTCTCTTTCGGCCTGGCCTTGCTGGTACTGGCAGGCACCGCGACCGACAGCAGGTTTGGCCGCCTGCGTGTGCCCGGTGTGGCCTGGCTGGCGGCGATTTCCTACAGCCTGTATCTGACCCACAAGGCCATCTTCCACCTCACCCAGGACTGGCTCGGCACTGCGCTGGAAGGGCAGGGCATGCTGGCGTTTGCGGGGTATGGCGTCCTGGCGCTGCTGGCGGGCGCCGTGCTGCATTACGCGGTGGAGCGACCCTTCCTGCAGCTGCGCGCCAGTCTGGTGCGGCGGCGTGCGCGGGCGTTCGAGACGGCAGGGCCGGCTTAGCGCCGGCGCCGACCGCAGTGGCCGCACGGGGTCAGCACGGTGGCGCCAAAGACAGGCGATTTGCCGCGCCCGACGCGACAATGTCCCCAGGCGGAGGCAACCGCAGTGCGCGGTGTGCGTGAGCTGCTCGCCTTGAGCATGCAGCCCCCCACCTGCCGCCGCTTTACTGCGCGTCGCGTGCCACCTGGAAACCGGCGAACGATTGCGTCACCGGCATGATTTCCAGCCGGTTGATGTTCAAGTGTGCAGGCAGGCTGGCCACGTAGAAGATCTGCTCGGCGATGTCCTCGGCCGTCATCGGGGTGGCGCCGCGATACAGCGTGTCGGAAGCGGCCTGGTTGCCGCCGGTGCGCACCAGGGTGAATTCGGTTTCGGCCATGCCCGGTTCGATCGAGGTCACGCGCACGCCGGTGCCATGCAGGTCCGAGCGCAGGCCCAGCGAAAACTGCTGCACGAAGGCCTTGGTGCCGCCATAGACGTTGCCGCCGGTGTACGGATACGTGGCCGCTACCGAGGCGATGTTGATGATGGCGCCACGGCGCGCGATCAACGCCGGCAGCAGCCGGTGGGTGAGGGTGACCAGCGCGGTGACGTTGGTGTCGATCATCTGCTGCCACTGCTGCAGGTCGGCTTGCTGTGCCGGCGCCGTGCCCAGTGCCAGCCCCGCGTTGTTGACCAGCACGTCGATGTCGGCGAAGGCCGCCGGCACTGCGTCGATGGCCGCCGCCAGTGCCTGCGCATCGCGCATGTCGAAGGCGGCGGTGTGCACCTGGCCGGCGGGCAGTTCCGCAGCCAGCGCATCCAGGCGTTCGGCGCGTCGGCCGGTGGCGATGACCTTCCAGCCGGCGGCGGTAAAGCGGCGCACGGCGGCGCTGCCGAATCCGGAGGTGGCGCCGGTGATGAGCACGGTCTTGGACATGGGGAACTCCAGGGGATGGGAACGAGGGGGTTTCAGGGAACAGCAGGGCCGCTGGCAGCGGCAGCGCGTCGGGCGCGCAGCATCTGCTCGGTCAGGATGTCTTGCGCGATCACCTGGCCGCGCCGCAGCCGCAGGAGCAGATGGCTGGCCGCCGCCGATGATGCATCTGCGGCGGGCGGCATCGCGACGATCAACTCACCATCGACCCACACTGCCGGTACCGGCGCGTGCTGGCCGGGAAACAACACCTCCAGCGGCAATTCCGGCGGTGTGTCGTTGCAGGCGCCCAGCACCACGCGATCGAGCACCAGCTGCCGTGCGTCCAGGCGCCAGAACGCCTGGTAACCGCGCCAATTGGCCGTGCAGCTGCCCAGGGTGGTGCCGGCCTTGGCGACGAAGCGCTTCCAGGTGGCGGGGTCGTCCAGCGGCCCGGACAACGGCTCCGCCAGCAGGTGTGCCTGCCGGCCGTCGATCCGGATGCGATCGGGAATCTGCTCGGTGGCCTGCGCGCTGCCGGTCACCGCAAGCAGTCCCAGTACCGAGCCGGCGAGACCGCGCACCACCTGCGCTTACTGCGCCTTGATCGCGATGGCAGGCAAGCCGCTGCCGGTGAGTTTCTGCTTGGCTTCGGCCAGTTCGCCGGCGCTGCCATAGGGCCCCATGCGTACGCGATATACCGTCTTGCCGCTGATCTCGGCCGATTCCACGCGTGCGGCCAGGCCCATCATCGCCAGCTTGGCCTTGGTCGATTCGGCATCGCCGGAGGCGCCGAACGAGCCGGCCTGCAGGATGTAACGGGTGGTGTCGGTCACCGCAGGCGCCGCGGTGGGGCTGGCTGCCGTCGTGGTGGCGGCAACGGCCGGTTTGGGCGCTGCGGCCGCTGGCGTGGTGAGCGCGGCGGTGCTGACTGGCGCAGGCGTGGCAGCCGGACGGGTCTGGCCGGCCTCCGGCAACGGCTTGGGGACGCGGGCGGCGGTTTCGTTCAAGGGCACCGGCACGCTGGCGGCAGGCGTGGCCGCGACGACACTGGCAGCGGCGCCCGGTGCCTGTGGCACCGGCTTGCCTTCCAGCGCTGCGCGCGCGCGCGCAGCTTCCTCGGCGCGTGCGCTGGCGGCCAGTTCCGCATCGGACATCTGGACTTCCTTGCCGGGCAGCAAGGTATAGAAGTCGTACTGGGTCTGCGCATCGCCGGGCTTGGCCTGCGGCTTGGGCGGCGGCGTGCTGGGCTTTGGCAGCTCGGCCGGCGTATCGGTGTCGGCATCGGCCACAGGCTCGGGCTGCGCGTCGGGGTTGGCCCGCGGACCCACGCGCAGGAAGCCGTCTCCGTCTTTCTTGAACAGGTTGGGCGCGGCCAGGAAGATCACCGCCGCAATCGCGGCGCCCGCCACCAACCACACCCAACCGGGTGTGCCATTGCTGGTGTTGCGTCGTGCCTGGCTCTTACCGCGTCGTGCTGCCATCTACCACTTCTCCGAATCGTGTCGTTGCGGGCGGTGTGCCCGGCTTGCTGCGGCTGTCGCTGTCGCTGTCGCTGCACCCACCGCCCTGGTAAGGCAGACACAGCGCTGTGCGGTCGCGACCGCTCTGCCCACTGCGCAGCCAAGGCGGGCATGCCGCCCACGCCCGGCTGCCATGGGGTGTGGCTACATCTTTTCCGGCGCGCTGACGCCGAGCAGTTCCAGGCCGTTGGCAAGCACTTGCTGGGTCGCCACTGCCAGGGTGAGTCTGGCATCGCGCTCGGCGGCATCGTCCACCAGCACCTTGCTGTTGTGATACCACGTGTGGAAGGCGTGCGCCAATTCACGCAGGTACTGCGCGATCTGGTACGGCTCCAGCGTCTGGCCTGCGATTTCCACCACTTCCGGGTAACGCGACAGCTCCAGCATCACCGCGAGCGAGTGCTCATCGTCCAGGCGTGCCAGTTGGGCCAGGCCGTTGGCCTGCTCGTACTTGAGGCCCTTTTCCTGTGCCTGGCGCAGCACGCTGCACACGCGCGCATGTGCGTACTGCACGTAGAACACCGGGTTGTCGTTGCTCTGCGCGCGCGCCAGGTCGATATCGAAGGTGAGCTGCGAATCGGGCTTGCGCGCGATCAGGAACCAACGCACGGCATCGGCGCTGGTCTCCTCGATCAGGTCGCGCAAGGTGACATAGCTGCCGGCGCGCTTGGACAGTTTTACTTCCTCGCCGCCGCGCACCACCGTCACCATCTGGTGCAGCACGTATTCCGGCCAGCCCTGCGGGATGCCCAGTTCCAATGCCTGCAGGCCAGCGCGCACGCGCGTCAGCGAGCCGTGGTGGTCGGCGCCCAGTTCGGTGATCGCGCGCTCGTAGCCGCGCTGCCACTTGGTGAGGTGGTAGGCCACGTCCGGCACGAAGTAGGTGTAGGTACCGTCGGACTTGCGCATGACGCGGTCCTTGTCATCGCCGAAGTCGGTGGACTTCAGCCATAACGCGCCGCCTTCCTCGTAGGTATGGCCGGAGGCGATCAGCTTTTGCACCGCTTCTTCGACCTTGCCGTCCTTGTACAGCGAGCTTTCGAGGAAATAGATATCGAAGTCGACGCGGAACGCGGCCAGGTCGTGGTTCTGCTCGTTGCGCAAAGACGCCACCGCGAAGCGGCGGATCGACTCGATGTCGGCCGGATCCTGGGTGCCGGTGACCAGATGGCCTTCTAGGTCGACGTGGTCCCCGGCCAGATAGGCGTTGGCCACATCGGCGATGTAGTCGCCGCGGTAGCCGTTCTCCGGCCAGCCGGCGCTGTCGGGGGTGAGCCCGCGCGCGCGCGCCTGCACCGACAACGCCAGGTTCTCGATCTGCACGCCGGCATCGTTGTAGTAGAACTCGCGCTTGACGTTCCAGCCGTTGGCATCGAGCACGCGCGCCAGGCTGTCGCCGATTGCCGCCGCGCGACCGTGGCCGACGTGCAGCGGGCCGGTGGGGTTGGCCGAGACGTATTCCACGCCCACCGAGCGGCCGTTGCCGGCCAGCCCGCGACCGTAGTCGTGGCCTTGCTTGATGACATGCGCCACTTCGCGTTGGTACGCGCTGGGAGCCAGATGGAAATTGATGAAGCCGGGACCGGCGATCTCTACCTTGGTTAGCTCGTCGCTGGCCGGCAATGCCGCCACCAGCGCCTGCGCCAGTGCGCGCGGATTGCTGCGTGCGGCCTTGGCCAGCAGCATCGCCGCATTGGTGGCGAAGTCGCCGTGCTCGCGTGTCTTGGGCCGCTCGACCACAAAATCCGGCGGCAGGGTGTCGGCAGGCAGGGTGCCGTTGGCGCGCAAGGCTTCGATGCCTTGGCCGATCAATGCGCGGAGTTGGGCTTTCACGTGGGATCTGCTTGGAACCAAACCAGCGATTTTACCCGACCGCGCGCCGCAGGGTCCGGCCGATGGTTCAGGTGGGAGCGGCGTGCTCATTCCAGCCAACCGCGCTCGGCCAGCGAGACCGGCCGGCCATCGCCGATCACGAAGTGATCCAGCAAGCGGATGTCCACCAGGTCCAGCCCCTGCAGCAGGCGTTGGGTGACCGCACGGTCGGCCTCGGAAGGTTCCGGATTGCCGGAGGGATGATTGTGCCCAACGATGACCGCCGCGGCATTGTGCAGCAGCGCCTTGCGCACCACTTCGCGCGGATGGATGTCGGCGCCGTCTATGGTGCCGGTGAACATTTCCTCGAAGGCGATCGCGCGGTGGCGGTTGTCCAGGAACAGCACCGCGAACACTTCGTAGGCGCGTGCGCGCAGCCGCTGCGAGAAATAGCGGCCCACACTGGGCGGGTCGTTGAGCGCCTCGCCGCGCTCCAGCCCGCTCATCAAATGCCGGTGCGCCAGTTCCAGCGCCGCGTTGAGCTTGCAGGCAGAGGCCGGGCCCAGGCCAGGCAGGCGCGCCAGCGCCGAGGCCGGGCGGTCCAGCAGCACGCGCAGCGGCCCATGCCGGTGCAGCAGCTCGCGCGCAGTCTTGACCGCATCCTGGCCGCGCAGGCCCGAGCCGACGAAGATCGCCAGCAGCTCGGCATCGGAGAGGGTAGGGGCACCGCGCGCCAGGAGTTTTTCGCGCGGGCGTTCGGTGCTGGGCCAGTCGTGTATGTGCATATGGCGAGATTGCCGGTGCTTATCGCCCACGCCCATCAGGCCAGGCAGGACCATCGGCTAATCTAGTTGTCCTTGTAACCGTAGGACGACTCCGACGTGATCGGCTCCACTCAGGCCCGCCCCCTGGACGGACAGCGTTTGCTGCTGTGCGTCGGCGGAGGCATCGCCGCTTACAAATCGCTCGAACTGGTCCGTCGCCTGCGCGACGCCGGCGCACAGGTGCAGGTCGCCATGACCAGCGGTGCGCAACAATTCGTCACCCCGCTGAGCTTCCAGGCACTTTCCGGGCAACCGACCCGCACCACGCTGTGGGACAGCGCAGCCGAGCAGGCAATGGGGCATATCGAACTGGCGCGCTGGGCCGATCGGGTGATCGTCGCCCCGGCTACGGCCGATCTGCTGGCGCGGCTGGCGCACGGCCTGGCCGACGATCTGGTCACCACCCTGTGCCTGGCCACGACCGCGCCACTGACCGTGGCCCCGGCGATGAACCACCGCATGTGGCTGCATGCAGCCACCCAGGCCAATGTCGCCACCTTGCGCGCGCGCGGCGTGGCGGTGGTGGGCCCGGACGATGGCCCGCTGGCCGAAGGCGAATCCGGTCCCGGCCGGTTGGCCGAGCCGGCGGCGATCATCGGCGCACTGGCAGGCGCGCAGACCGCACCCTCGGCGGCTGACGCATCCCCGGCTGCCGCTGCACCAGCATGCATTCCCAGCAGTGCCCAGCTGGCAGGCCTGCGCATGGTCATCAGCGCCGGGCCGACGTTCGAGGACCTGGACCCGGTGCGCTACGTCGGCAATCGCAGCAGCGGCAAGATGGGCTATGCCCTAGCTGCTGCTGCCGCCCGCCAGGGCGCCGACGTGGTGCTGGTCAGCGGTCCGGTGCACCAGACCACGCCGCCCGGCGTACAGCGTATCGACGTGCGCTCGGCCGCGCAGATGCGCGACGCAGTCCTGGGCGCCTTCCCGGCCGATATCTACATCGGCGCGGCCGCAGTGGCCGACTACACCCCCAAGCGGGTGGTGTCGCAGAAGATCAAGAAGACCGGCGAAACCCTGACCCTGGAACTGGTGCGTACCCCGGACATCCTGTCCGAGGTGGCCACGCAGACCGGCGCGCTCAAACTGGTGGTCGGTTTTGCGGCCGAAACGCACGACGTGGAGCAGTACGCGCGTGGCAAGCTGGCGGCCAAGCGGCTGGATCTCATCATCGCCAACCAGGTCGGGATCGAGGGCGGCGGGTTTGAAAGCGACAACAACGCCGCTACCGCTTATTGGCAGGATGGCGAGCGCGTGTTCCCCAGCAGCAGCAAGACCCAACTGGCCGAGCAACTGCTGGCCCTGATCGCAGAGAGATTGCAGGCATGAGCCACCCCACCCACTCCTTGCAGCTGAAGTTGCTCGACCCGCGTTTCGGCGACGTGTGGCCGCTGCCGGCCTACGCCACCGAGGCCAGCGCAGGCATGGACCTGCGCGCCGCGCTGGAAGCGCCGATGACCTTGCAACCGGGCGATGCGGCGTTGATCCCCAGCGGCATCGCCATCCATCTGGCCGACCCGCAGTTGTGTGCGGTGGTCCTGCCGCGCTCGGGTCTGGGCCATCGCCATGGCATCGTGCTCGGCAACGGCACCGGGCTCATCGATGCCGATTACCAGGGCCCGCTGCTCATCAGTACCTGGAATCGCGGTCGCGAGGCCTTCACCATCGAGCCGGGCGACCGCATCGCGCAGTTGGTGATCCTGCCGATCGTGCGCGTGGGCCTGCAAGTGGTGGATACTTTCGTCGACAGCGCGCGGGGAGCGGGTGGATTCGGCCACACCGGGGTGCGCTGACGGGGGAGTCACATGAGCAAGGCGAACGAGCGCAGCCAATCGATGTCCAGCGTGCGCACGAGCGGTCCGGTGTTGGGGGGCGTGTTGCTGCTGCTGGCCGCCTGGTTCGGCTGGAACGGCTATACGCAATGGCATGAGGAACGCATTGCGCAGGATCTGGAGCAGGCCCGCGACCGCGCCGTGCAGCAAGTCAGCCAGGCGATGGCCGCGCAGGCCAGCCAGCTCGATGCCGTGCTCAAGCAGCCACCGGTGATTGCCGCCTTGGGCAATGGGGACGCACTGGCGGCCGCCTCGGCCATTCGTGAACGCCTCAAGGCCGTCGAGGATGTACAGGTGTTGCCTGGCGACCTTGCCGCAGCCTACGCCAACCCCAGGGAGTTCGGCTATGCGCGGCTGAGCCTGCTCGAATCGGCGCAGGTGGCCGACCGGGCGCAGGTACGCGTGGTACGCGATGCCAGGCAGGTGCGCCTTGGCATGGCCGCCGCGGTGCGCCTGGGCGGGCAGCCGGCGGTGGTGTACGCACGCCTGCCGCTGCTGCGCCTGACCGGCCCGCTGGACGCGATTGCGGTGCCCGGCAGCGCCTATCTGGCCTTGCGCCAGGGCAGCTACAACGTGGCCCAGCAGGGCAATCTGGCACTGGCCGACGCGGCCGAAACACTGGCCAAGCCGCTGGGCAGCAGCGGCCTGCGCGTGGCCGCCGCCGTCCCGCAACGCGACAACGGCCCGCTGGGTCTGGGCGCTGTTGGCTGCGTGATCGTGGCTGCGCTGCTGCTGGTCATCGCCGGGCTGCTGGTGCTGGCCAGCCGTGGGCGGGTGGCGTTGCCCCGTCGCCGTGTCGCCAGCGCGTCGGTGCTCGACGAACCCACCTTCGGTCAAAGCCTGCAGCACGACGCCAGCCTCGCCAGCCAGGCCGCTGCGGTGGAAGCGGACGCAGCACCGCCGCCGCCGCTGGCGGCGACGGTGCAGGTCACCACGGACATGTTCCGCGCCTACGACATCCGTGGCGTGGTGGGCAAGGATCTCAATCCCGGCGTGGCGGCGCTGATCGGCCAGGCCATCGGCAGCGTGATGCAGGCGCAGGGCCTGCGCGATGTGGTGGTGGGCCGTGACGGACGCCTGTCCGGTCCGGAGCTGACCAACGGCCTGATCGAAGGTCTGCGGCGCGCCGGCTGCAACGTGACCGACATCGGTCTGGCACCGACCCCGGTGGTGTACTTCGGCGCATATGAGTTGCGTGCCGGCAGCTGCGTGGCGGTGACCGGCAGCCACAATCCGCCGGACTACAACGGCTTCAAGATCGTGATCGGTGGTGAAACGTTGTCCGGCACGGCCATCGCCGAACTGCACCAGCGTATCAACGAAGGCCGCCTGCATACCGCCGCCACGCCCGGCGAGCTGGAGCAGCGCGATCTGAGCGATGCCTACATCCAGCGTATCGCCGATGACGTGCAGCTCGACCGCCCGATCAAGGTCGTGGTGGATGCGGGCAATGGCGCGGCCGGCGAGATTGCGCCACGCCTGCTGGAGGCGATTGGCGCCGACGTCGTGCCGTTGTATTGCGACATCGACGGCAGGTTCCCCAACCACCACCCCGACCCGAGCGAGCCGCACAATCTGGACGATCTGGTCAAGATGGTGCAGCGTTTCGATGCGGATATCGGCGTGGCCTTCGACGGCGACGCCGATCGCCTGGGTGTAGTAACCAAGGACGGCGCGGTGGTGTTCCCCGACCGCCTGCTGATGCTGTTCGCCGCCGATGTGCTGCAGCGCAATCCCGGCGCGCTGGTCATCTACGACGTGAAATGCACCGGCAAGCTGTCCGATTACGTGCTGCGCAATGGCGGCAGCCCGCTGATGTGGAAGACCGGGCATTCGCTGATTAAGTCCAAGATGCGCGAAACCGATGCCGAGCTGGCCGGCGAGATGAGCGGCCACTTCTTCTTCAAGGAGCGCTGGTACGGGTTCGATGACGGCATCTATGCCGCCGCGCGCCTGCTGGAAATCCTGGCCCAGCGCGACGAAACCCCGTCCGAGGTGCTGAACGCCCTGCCCGAGAGCGTCTCCACGCCGGAGATCAAGGTGCCGGTGGACGGCGATGCGCATGCGCTGGTGGCACGCTTCGTCGCGCGTGCGCAGGCGGGCGAAGAATCGCCGTTCGAATCGGCGCGGCTGTTCACCATCGACGGCCTGCGGGCGGACTTTGTCGATGGCTGGGGCCTGGTGCGCGCCTCCAACACCACGCCGATCCTGGTGCTGCGGTTCGAGGCCGACAGCGAGGCGGCGCTGGAACGCATCCGCGCGCTGTTTCGCAGTCAATTGCAGGCGCTGCTGCCCGAGCATCCGCTGGCGTTCTGAGCGAGGGGTGAGGTCGCTGGCGGCGTTGCCCCTCCGGCGGCAGCGCCGTTGCACGCGGCTTGACAGAGCAGCGGCGAAGCGGGCGCATCGCATCGGCATGCTCAGCACTCGCTACGGCCGCTACCGGCACTGCCGGCCACTGCATGCAGGTGCAGGCCATTGGCCGCAACCGGTGGCGCTTTGGCCTGCAGGCCGTCGCGCTGCAGCCATACCGCATCCCAATACGGATACGCACCGATCCGGTCGACCAGCCCGGCGCGCAACGGCAACGCCACCAGGCTGCGCGCGAACTGCCGGCGATCAATCTCGGCCGGAAGCGCTGCCGCCTGCATGGCCGGTTGCCAGACCGTGCCGCCGCGCCCGCGCGCACGATTGACCGCGTCGCCGGCTGCCACCCGTGCGGCGCCCGCCAGTTGCAACAAGCCGGCCTTGCCTGGTGCCTGCAGCAAGCCGCACCAGCGTTGTGGCAGCAGCACCCAGCACAGCAACTGCGCACCGTGCCAATGGCGCGCCATCGCCAACGTGGCCGCAGCCGCGCGCGCGCAGCGCCAGTCCGCAAACAACGGCACGCCTTGGTGGGTGGGCAGGCATAGATGCCAATACACCGCAGTGGGAATCGGCATGAAAACGGAGCGAAGGAGGGGCGCACTGGGCATGCCCACAGCCTGCCCATGCCGCCAGGGCAGCAACATCATCCAACCGCGCACCGAGGCGTCGGCCGTTTGCGCAACGCCGTGTACGAATAAGCGCCGCGCTCCACTGCGGATCAGCCATACCTGCCGGCCAGCACCAACATTCCGCTTACCGCTTACCGCTTACCGCTTACCGCTTACCGCCATTCCCCATTCCCCATTCCCAGCCCCTCAATGCCCAGCCCGATCGCGCTTCCAGCCGCGATGCTTCACATCCAGATACAGGCTGTAGAACGCAGTGAACGCCGGAAACAGGTTCTGCAACACACCCACCGAATCCTGCTTGGCCGAGAACACGAAGTAGCTCAGCGTCATCAGGCTGCCCACCACGCTCATGTACCAGAACAGCCGCGGGATCACCGGCTTGCCAGCGCGCTTGGAGGCCACGAACTGCACCAGCCAGCGGCCGCCGAACATCAGCGCGCCCACATAGCCGATCAACTTCCAGCCAGTGACATGGATACCGGTCCAGTACAGCCAGGTCAGCGGCTGGTCCAGCAAGCTGGTGTCCATCAACGCTCCTCCACCGCGGTGCGCTTGCTGCGGGTAATCAGCCACGCCACCCCGCGCAGGTCGCGGATGCCTACCAGTGCGCGATTGAGATTGGTGTACTTGGACACGCCGGCGGTGCGATGGCGGTGGTTCACCGGCACGCTCACCGTGCGCCAGCCGGCGCGCTGCATCAGCGCCGGCAGGTAGCGATGCATATGGTCGAAATAGGGCAGGTCCAGGAACGCGTCGCGCTCGAACAACTTGATACCGCACCCGGTATCGGGGGTGTTGTCCTGCAGCATGCGCGAGCGGATCGCGTTGGCCCACTTGCTGGCCCAGCGCTTGGAGCCCGAATCCTGGCGGTTGACCCGCCAGCCGGCGAACAGCTTGACCTGCGGCTGCGCCTGGCTGCGTGCCACCAGCAACTTGGGAATGTCGGCCGGGTCGTTCTGGCCATCGCCATCCAGGGTGGCGATCCAGCTGGCACGCGCGGCCTTGACCCCGCTGCGTACCGCCGTGCTCTGGCCGCTCTGGGTGACGTGATGCAGCACGCGCAGTTCTGGCGTGGTGCTCTTCAGGCCTTGCAGGACAGCCAGCGTGTCGTCGCGCGAATGGTCATCGACATAGACGATTTCAAAGGCCACCAGGCCGCGCAACGCCGCGACGATTTCGCCGACCAGGGTCGCGACGTTGTCGCGCTCGTTGAACACCGGGACGACGACGGAAAGCTGAGGTTGGCTCATGGATTCGTGGTGGCCGGAGGAGGGCAGAGCAAAAAAGATCGCGCATTGTGCCCTGAGCGTCTGAGCCAGGCATGAAGCCTGTGCGCATCAGTCGCACCGGCAGGCGCACCAGTAGCCTTGCGCATGCAGGGCTGCCGCGCTTGCCGCGGCACGCAGACGGCAGCCAGGGAGGTGCCATCTGCTCCAGTGTACGGGCTGCAAGGGCGCGATCGGGCGCTCCTGGCCCGATGCGTTACCTGCGCCGCGAAACGCTCAGGCGCGCTCGCCGAAGTAGTGCCGGCACCACTCCACCACCTGCGGCAGCCCGTGCTCGACCGGCGTGGCCGGATCGAAGCCGAAGGCTGCCTGCGCGCGCCGCGTGTCGGCCATGGTGCGGATCATGTCGCCCGGTTGCATCGGCTTGTAGACCTTCTCGGCGGGGCGACCGGCGGCCTGGGCGATCACCTCGATGAAGGTCTCCAGCTCCACTGGCGTGTGGTTGCCCAGGTTGAACACCCGGTGCGGCACCGGCGCGTCGCTGGGCGTGTCCAGCGCGCCAAGCACGCCGGCCACGATGTCGTCCACGAAGGTGAAATCGCGCTGCATCCTGCCGTGGTTGAACACCTCGATCGGGCGCCCGGCCAGCACCGCGCGGCTGAAGATCAGCGGCGCCATGTCCGGCCGGCCCCACGGGCCGTACACGGTGAAAAAGCGCAGCCCGGTCGCGCGCAGGCCGTACAACTGCGCATAGATGTAGCCCATCAGTTCGTTGGCGGCCTTGGTCGCGGCATACAACGAGCGCGGCTGGTCCACGCGCTGGTCTTCGGAGAATGGCGGGGTGGCCGAATCGCCGTACACCGAGCTGCTGGAGGCATACACCAGATGCTGCACGCCACGGTGCCGGCACAGCTCGAGCATGTTGACGAAGCCGACCAGGTTGCTGTCGACATAGGCATGCGGGTTTTCCAGCGAATAGCGCACCCCGGCCTGCGCGGCCAGGTGCATCACGCGGGTTGGCTGGATCTGTTCGAACAGCGCGGCCAGGCCATCGCGGTCGGTCAGATCCAGCGTGCGGATGTCGATCTCCGGGCACAGCGCCGCGACCCGGTCGCGCTTGAGTTGCGGGTCGTAGTAGCTATTGTAGTTATCCAGTCCCACCACCGCCTCACCGCGTGCAGCCAGCGCGCGACAGGTGTAGGCACCGATGAAGCCGGCAGCGCCGGTGACGAGAATGGTCATACGAGTTGTCCCGTAAAGCTTGCAGCGGTCGGGCAAAAAAGCGGGCGCATCAGAACAACCCGAAACGCTTCTTGGCGACGTTGACGCGATTGAGCGTAATGATGTCTTGAATTCCTCTGGCATCGAAGCGATCCAGCAACGCGTCGCTGCCTTCCTCCAGCTTCAGCGCCATTTCTTCCGGATACAGCGGCACGATCGTCATGAACACGATGGTCTTTTCGGTATCGATGACCAAGTGGCCGAACTCTTCGGGTGTGCTGACCGGCGGCAGCACGATCGCGCCGTCGAAGCGCACGCCCGGCGCATACGGTTCGGCCGGATGGCCATTGGGAATGGTGTGGCCAAAACCCAGCCAGGTGTCGAACTTGTGCGGCAGCCGTGCCAGGCTCTTGAGCAGGCGAATCGGCCAGTAGTGGCGTGGGTCTTCAAGGTTGCTTTGCTGCATCGGCCAATCGGCCGGAAGACTCAGCATCAGCTCCACGTACTGCGGTGCCTCCACGCCGTCTGGCAAGGGCATCGGCAAGTCGCTCATGCCCGAGGTCACCAGTCGCAGGTAAGGGGTGTCCTCGCTGGCGGGCACCACATGCACATCCAGGTGCACGGCGTCGGAGATGATCTCGTGCAATACGCTTGAGATCGGCCCCAGATGCTGTTCGATATGCGCGCTGATCTGCTCGATGCATGCCTGGCCACGTGCCGGTGCAAAATCCTTTTCCTGCGCGTGCAGCAGCATCGCGCTGCCGCCCCGGCTGATCTGGTCATATTCTTTGCTCATGCGGTTTAGTGCTCCTGGTGATGGCTGCAACACGTCAGTGACGCGATTCACCTTATGCTGAGCGGTGCTTCGCTGGCGAGCTTGGCCTTGCGTTCGGCGCTGAACGCCCACCACGGCTGCGCCGCGCCGCCTTCCATGAAGCGCACGATCGACAGGAACACATCGATCACGCAGGGGTCGTGCAGCACGCCGGTGCGCAGGCACAGCTGCGCATGCATGTCGTAGGCATCACGACCGCGCAGCTGCGCAGGCACGCGGATGCCGATCAGGCGCAGATCCTTTTCGCAGGCCGGCCCGACGTTGGGTAGGTCGGTCAGTTGCAGCAGATGCTGGCGGTCCACCTTGGCGGGATTCATTGCCGGCGAGGATCCTGTTGGAGGCGCAACAGCGCTCAGCTGCGCTGCATGCGCAGGCGTTCGAGCACACCGTCCAGCGTGTCCAGATCGGTGTAATGAATCACCAGCTTGCCCTTGCCGCCGCGGCCGTGATTGAACACCACCTTGGTGCCCAGGGATTCGGACAGTTCGGTTTCCAGCGAGGCGATATCCGCCTGCGGCGCCACTGGCGCCGGCTTGCCACGGCGCAGCGCGCCGGGCACCTTGCCGGCGGCAAACTGCTGCGCGCGATGTTCGACTTCGCGCACCGACCAGCCCTGGTCGGCCGCTTCCTGCGCCAGCTTGCTGGCCAGTTCCGGCGCCAGGGTGAGCAGCGCACGCGCATGGCCCATTTCCAGGCGGCGGGTTTCCAGCAGCACCCGGATCGCCACCGGCAATTCCAGTAGTCGCAGCAGGTTGGAGACCGATGCACGCGAACGTCCCACCGCGCCGGCGGCTTCGGCATGGGTCAGCGAAAATTCGTCGATCAGCCGCTGCAGCGCCTGCGCTTCTTCCAGCGGATTGAGGTCTTCGCGCTGGATGTTCTCGATCAGCGCCATCGCGATGACGGTGCGGTCGTCCAGCTCGCGCACCACCACCGGTACCTCGCTCAGCCCGGCCAGCTGCGAGGCGCGCCAGCGGCGTTCGCCGGCCACGATCTCGAACTGCCCCGGCGCCAGCGCGCGCGCCACGATCGGCTGGATCACGCCCTGCGCCTTGATCGACTCCGCCAGCTCGGCCAGCTTGACCTCGTCCATCTCCCGGCGCGGCTGGTACTTGCCCGGCTGCAGCTGGGTCACCGCCAAGGTGCGCAGGGTGTCGCCGGGCTGCAAGGCCTGTGCGTCGGCACCGGCCGGTGCCGACGCGGCGGCCGCACCCTTGGGCCCCAGCAGCGCTTCCAGGCCGCGGCCCAGGCCGCGCTTCTTTGCCAGCGGCGGCTTGCTCATCAGACGGTCTCCACGGGCCGGACGGCCTTGTTGCGGTCGTTCTGGCGGCGCACGATCTCGCCGGCCAGGCCCAGGTAGGCCACCCCGCCACGCGAGGTGCGGTCATAGCCCACGATGCTCTGGCCATGGCTGGGCGCCTCGGCCAAGCGCACGTTGCGCGGCACGATGGTGCGGAACACCTTGTCGCCGAAATGCTCGGTCAGCTCGGCCGACACCGCGTTGGCCAGGTTGTTGCGGATGTCGAACATGGTGCGCAGCACGCCTTCGATCTCCAGCGCCGGGTTGAGGTTGGCGCGCAGCGCTTCGATGGTTTCCAGCAGCGCAGTCAACCCTTCCAGCGCGTAGTACTCGCACTGCATCGGCACGATGATCGAATCGGCGGCGGTCAGCGCGTTGAGCGTCAGCAGCGACAGCGCCGGCGGGCAGTCGATCAGGATGAAGTCGTAGTCGTCGCGGATCGGTGCCAGCGCGCGCTTGAGCCGCTGCTCGCGCTCGCCCTGGTCCATCAGCTGGATTTCGGCAGCGGTCAGGTCGATGTTGCCCGGCAGCAGGTCGAAGCCTTCCGGCGCGGTCACCCGGATCTCGGCGGCAGTGTTTTCGCCCAGCAGCAGGTCGCAGGTGGAGGCGGCCACATCGCGCTTGTCGATGCCGCTGCCCATGGTGGCGTTGCCCTGCGAGTCCAGATCCACCAGCAACACACGCTTGGGCGCGCGCGCCAGGCCGGCCGCCAGATTGACTGCCGTCGTGGTCTTGCCGACGCCGCCTTTCTGGTTGGCAATGGCGATGATCCGGGCCATGCGGGAGAGCCTCGTGGGCAAGGAGTAAGACCAGCCATTATGCGGGCAGGGCGTCGGATCGGGAAATGCCGCCCGCAGCGGCGGCGCGCGCGCGGGAATGACCGCTGCGGGTCAGCCGGCAGGCGCGGCGGTGCCGGCCGGGGCCTGCATGGCGCGGTAGCGTTGCAGGATGTCGGTGATCTCCCCGTCCAGCGCCACCCGTTGCTGCTCGAAGCTGGTTTGCAGGCGCAACTGCGCCAGCAGTTCGCGATGGCGTTGCTGGATGTCGCCGGCCAGCTTGTCGGCCACCGCCTGGCCGGCCAGCTCACGGTCGCCGGCGGCGCGCAGCAGGCTGGCCAGTCCCTCGCGCAGGCTGGTCACGTTGAAGCGTGCGGTGTGGATATTGTTGTCCACGATGGCGATGCGCTCGTTGAACACCCGGCGCAGGTCGTCCTCGCTTTGATACGACATCAGCATCGCCTGGTCGGTGCGCTTGCGCATCTGGTCGGCGGCCAGGTCGGCCTGGCGCTGCTGTTCGCTGGCCGCAGCGGCGGCGCGCTCGTCGCTGTTCATGGCCCGCTGCACCTCGGCGCTGCGCAGCCCGCTCTTGGCGTTGAACTCGTCGCGCGCCTGGTTCACCGCCTCCGGCGGCAGCGTATCGCTGCACACCCGGGCGCCGTTCTGATTCCAGCAATACAGTTTCTTTGCCGCCTTGTCCTGCGCGGTGGCAGGCGCGGCGGCGAGGGCCGCCATGACGGCGGCGAGCATGGCCAAAGATATGTATTTCGGCATCATCGCAGCCCCCTGTCGCCTGCCGTCAGCCCGTGGTGTCGGTTCCATAGCGGCCACGATAGGCCAGCAGCGGTTCCCGGTAGCCGACAAGGTCGGCGTTTCCTGCCGCAAAAGCAAGCAGATCGGCGAGGTTGGCCACCGCAATCACCGCAATACCGGCCTCGGCCGCCACCGCCTGCGCCGCCGAGCGGCGGTCCTGCTCGGAAGCGATCTCCTGCCGGTCCAACGCCACCACGATGCCGGCCGGGGTACCACCGGCCGCGCGGATGATGGCCAGCGCCTCGCGGATCGCGGTGCCGGCGGTAATCACGTCGTCCACGATCAACACTTTGCGTCCGGCCAGCGGCGCCCCGATCAGGCTGCCGCCCTCGCCATGGTCCTTGGCCTCCTTGCGATTGAACGCCAGCGGCAGATCGCGGCCGCGTCCGGCGTAGGCACAGGCCAGCGCCGTCGCCAACGGGATGCCCTTGTAGGCCGGCCCGAACACCAGGTCGAACTCCACCCCGGCCGCGTCGATCGCATCGGCGTAGCACTGCGCCAGCTGCGCCGTCTTGGCCCCGGAATCGAAGCGCCCGGCGTTGAAGAAATACGGACTGAGCCGCCCGGACTTGAGCGTGAACTCGCCAAAGCGCAAGGCATCGGCATCCAGGGCCAGCTGCAGGAAACGGGTGCGGTGGTCGGTCATGGGGGGGAATGGGGAATGGGGAATCGGGAATGGTAAACGCATCGCGCGCCAGCAGCCTTCCAGACGTCCGTGGGGTAGGCTTTACGATTCTCCATTCCCGATTCCCCATTCCCGCCCATGCGCATCATCAGTTTCAACGCCAATGGCCTGCGATCGGCCGCCAGCAAGGGCTTTTTCGACTGGTTTGTCGCCCAGGACGCGGATGTGCTGTGCATCCAGGAGACCAAGGCCCAGGAGCACCAGCTGGCCGGGCCCCAATTCCTGCCGGCCGGCTACAAGGCCTGGTTTCGCGATGCCAGCACCAAGAAGGGCTACAGCGGCGTGGCGATCTACGCCCGGCGCGAACCCGACGAGGTGCGCACCGCGCTGGGCTGGCCCGAGTTCGACGAAGAAGGGCGCTACATCGAAGCGCGTTTCGGCAACCTCAGCGTGGTGTCCTTCTATATCCCGTCCGGCTCGTCGGGCGAATTGCGCCAGGACTACAAGTTCCAGGTGATGCGGTGGCTGCGGCCGATCCTGGAAGAATGGCTGGCCAGCGGCCGCCAGTACGTGCTGTGCGGCGACTGGAACATCGTGCGCACCGCGCTGGACATCAAGAACTGGAAGTCCAACCAGAAGAATTCCGGCTGCCTGCCGCCCGAGCGCGACTGGCTCAACGGCCTGTGCGCTGATGCGCCAAGCGATGCCAGCGCCGCCGACGGCCGCGGCTGGGTCGACAGTTACCGCGTGTTGCATCCGCAGGGCCAGGACTACACCTGGTGGAGCAACCGCGGCGCCGCGCGCGCCAATGACGTGGGGTGGCGCATCGACTATCAATTGGTCACCCCCGGCTTGCGCGAGGCATTGCAGGCCTGCGCGATCTACCGCGAGCAGCGCTTCTCCGACCATGCACCGTATGTCGTGGATTACGCGCTGTGAGCGAGGCCGCACAGCTGGTCGGCGCGAGACTGGGCGGGAGTGTCGCTACTCGGAATTGGCGCGCGTCCGGTGGCGTGGCGCAGTCAGGCATCACGCGCATGCGGGTGATCGCCCGCCGCAGCGTAATGGCTGCAGATCCTTCAGGGAGCCGATGGTGCGTTTGCGTCAGCCCGGCCCGCGCTGCGGTCGCTGACAATGCCCGTACTGTATCGACCCGCATCCGATCCCACCGGTCGCACGCATGACCGAGCCCGCACCCAAGTACAAAGGCCTGCGCGGCATCCGGTACGCCTTCGCCACGCCATCGGCGGCGACCATGGCATTGCTGGGTTTCGGTAGCGGCCTGCCGTTCCTGCTGATCGCCTCGCAAACGCTGTCCACACGGTTGCGTGACGTCGGGCTGGACCTGGGTAGCATCGGCCTGATCAGCCTGGCCAGCTTTTGTTATCAGCTCAAGTTCCTGTGGGCGCCGCTGATCGACCGCTACGCGTTTCCGCTCACGGCCTTTCTCGGCCGCCGCCGCTCCTGGCTGCTGGTCGCGCAACTCGGCGTCACCATTGGCCTGTTCGCCCTGGCATTTTCGCGCCCGGATCTGAGCGTCACCGGTTTGGTCGGTTGGGTGTTGTTCGCCTCGTTCTGGGGCGCCACCCAGGATTCGGTGGTGGATGCCTACCGCATCGAGATCGCGCCGGAAACCGCGCAGGCAGCGCTGGCTGCGACCTATACCCTGGGGTACCGCATCGGCCTGATCCTGGGCGGCGCCGGTGCGCTGTACATGGCCGAATACCTCGGCTGGACCTGGGCGTACCTGGGCATGTCGGCGCTGATGCTGCTGCCGATCGTCACCACGCTGGTGTGCCGCGAGCCCGACCGACCCGACGCCACGGTGGTCCGCCGCGTGGATGTGGCAGGAGCATTCTGGCAACCCATCTCCAGCTTCTTTTCCGGCAATGGCGTGGCGTTGGGGGTCGTGCTGCTGCTGTTCGTGGGTTTGTACAAGTTCCCGGACCAGGTGATCGGCGTCATGGCCGGGCCGTTCTATCTGGATTCTGGCTACACCAAGGCCGACATCGCTACCGTCTCCAAACTGTTCGGTGTCTGGATGGGAATCGTGGGCGCGTTTGCCGGCGGTGCGGCAGTGGCAGCATTCGGCTTCCGTCGCATGTTGCTGGTGGCTGCGCTGGGGGTGGCGTTGTCCAACCTGGCGTTCCTGCTGATGGCGCACAACCCCGGCAAGCTGTGGGCGTTCTATGCCGCGCTCAGCGCCGACAACCTGTTTCAGGGGTTCGCCGGCACGGTGCTGGTGGCCTTCATGTCGTCGCTGACCGACCGCAACTTCACCGCCACGCAATACGCATTACTGGTATCGCTGGCCAATCTGCCGGGCAAGTTCGCTGGCGGCGTGTCCGGGTTTCTGGTCCAGGCCACGTCCTACAGCACCTTCTTCATCCTCAGTGCCCTGACGGTGATCCCGACCCTGCTGCTATTGGCCTGGCTCTGGCCACGCCTGCTGGCACACGACAGGCCGCCGGATTGAAACCGCCCTCAAGGTTGTCGATGATGCCGACGGGGCACTGCATCGCACGAGGAAGGGCATGACCGATCTGGTGTTGCGAGACATCGATCCGCTGCTGGTAGACCGCATCCGGCGCATTTCCGTCGCACGGGGCTGGACCCAGCACCAGACCGTCATGCATCTGCTCGAACAAGGGCTGTTCGCCAGCGAATACGAAGTCACCGGCGGCCTGCAGCATCCGGAAGTCGATGCCCTGGCCGAAGCGATTGCCGCGCTCAAGGCGCTGCCGGCCGGCACCAATCCCTAGTGCGTCGGATTGGCCAGACAGCGCCGGTCATCGCCTCCAGGCAATCCAGCTCATGCCGGATGGATTGCGCCAAGTAGCCGGAGCCCCGCCGCGCCGGTGACCGACGGCAGGTTCGCCGGGCGCCCGGCCAGGAGTTCGGCCGCCAGCCAGGCAAACCCCATCGCTTCCAGATAATCCGGATCCAGCCCATGCCGCGCGCTGGATTCCACCACCCCCCCCGGCAGCCGCGCTGCCAGGCGTGCCATCAGCACCGGATTGCGCACACCGCCGCCGCAGACCAGCACCCGGCGGGTCTGCGGCTGCAGCCGCAACAAGGCCTCGGCCACGGTGGCTGCGGTGAGTTCGAGCAAGGTCGCCTGCACATCGGCCGGGTGCAGGCGCGCATCGCCCATCGCCTGCATCACCCAGGCCAGGTGGAACTGCTCGCGCCCGGTGCTCTTGGGCGGCGCCAGCGCAAACCATGGGTCGGCCAGCAACGCCTGCAGCAGGCGCGCATCCACCTGGCCACTGGCCGCGAACGCACCGTCGGCGTCGAACGCGGTGCCGCGATGCTGCTGGCACCAGCTGTCCAGCAGCGCGTTGGCCGGCCCGGTATCGAAGCCCAGTACCGTGCCCTCGCGCGGGATCAGCGTCAGGTTACCGATGCCGCCCAGGTTGAGCACCGCGCGGTCTTCATCGCCCGTCCCCAGCATGGCAAGATGAAAGGCCGGCATCAGCGGCGCGCCCTGTCCACCGGCAGCGACATCGCGGCGGCGGAAATCGGCCACCGTGGTCAGGCCGGTGTGCTCGGCGATCCGGCTGGCATCGCCGATCTGCCAGGTAAAGGCCGGATCCCCGTTTGGCCGGTGGCGGATGGTCTGCCCATGCGAGCCGATCGCGCGGATACGTGCGTGCACCACCCCGGCCTCGGCGATGAGCTGGTTGGCCGCGTCGGCGAACGCCAGCCCCACCTGTGCATCCAGCCGCCCAAGTGCATCGATGGCGACCGTCTCCGCGCCCTGGCCCAGCGCAACCAGCCGCTCGCGCAACGCCGGCGCCCACGGCACCGTGATGCCTGCCACCAACGCGCAGCGGCGATGGCTGTCGTCGGCAAAGCGCACCAGCGCCGCGTCGATGCCGTCGGCGCTGGTGCCCGACATCAGGCCCAGGTAAAGCGGGGAGTCAACGTGTTCCAAAGCAGGCATGCCGGAGCCAGAGATGCGCGGCCGTCCAGCTTGTGCAGCCGGAGCAGGGTCGTCAACTGCTCCCGCGTTCGAAAGCGGTGGTCATCGGCTGCGTCCACCTCTGCCGGCACGCCTGGCACCGGCGACGGGGCACTGCTGTCGTGGCGAGATGGCGTGGGAAGCAACCAACCGGTGTCGCCCGTTGTTCACTCCCCGCCGATGGCCGCTCCATTACGGGCGCTGTGCCGCCGGTTTGCCGCCGGCAATCGCAGCGCCTGGCCGCGCTCAGCCGCGCGACTTGCCCTTGGCCGGCTTGCCGGCTTCGGCGTAGATCAGCTTTTCCATCCCTTCGATGCGCGCCATCGCCGGTGCGGTCTGCGTGCGGAAGGCGGCCAGTTCGGTGCCCTGCAACGGCTCCGGCGGCGGCATGGTCACCGACATCGGGTTGCGCTGCTGCCCGGCCACGCGAAATTCATAATGCAGGTGCGGGCCGGTCGCAAGGCCCGTCATGCCGACATAGCCGATCACCGTGCCCTGGTTGATGCGCTGGCCCGCCTTGATCTTGCCAAAGCGCGACATGTGGCCGTACAGTGTGCTGTAGTTCTTGCCGTGGTCCAGGATCACCACATTGCCGTAGCCGCGCTGGGTGCCGACGAACACCACCCGCGCATCGCCGGCCGCCATGATCGGCGTGCCCGAAGCAGCCGCGTAATCCACACCCTTGTGCATGCGCATCGTGCCCAGCACCGGGTGCCGGCGCGCGCCGAAGGTGGAGCTGATGCGGCTATACGCCACCGGCATGCGGATGAAGCTCTTCTTCAGCGGCCGGCCGGTGATGTCGTAATACTCGGCCGGCTTGCCGGCGCGCTCGAAGCGGAAGCCGGTGTAAGTCTTGCCACCGGTGGTGAACGTCGCCGCCAGGATGTCGCCGGTACTGATCCGCTCGCCCTCGCGCCAGGTTTCATCCATCACCACGCTGAAGCGGTCGCCCGGCTGCAGATCCTTGTCGAAGTCGATGTCGTACTTGAAGATCTCGTCGGTCATGATCGCCACCGCCGCCGGCGACAATCCGGATTTGTCGGCCGAGGCGTATAGCGAGCTGGCGATCTCGCCGCTGGCCACCACCGTGCGTTTGGTGGTCGCCCGCTCGATTACGTTCTCGCGCACGTTGTCGCCCAGCAGGCGCAGTTCCACCCGGTGGCTGTCGTCGCGGTCGAAGCGCAGTGCCCGCAACTGGCCGGGCGTGGGCATGTCGAACGCGATTTCCGCGCCCGGGTGCAGCTTGGTCAGCGCCTCCTTGGTGCCGGGATGCGACAGCACCTGGTACATCACCGGGGTCGGAATTCCCAATTCGCCGAACAAGGTGCTCAGCGTCTGCCCCGGCTTGACCTGCAGGATCTCCCACTCGGTACTCGGCGCCAGCTGCTTGCGGCTGGGCACCAGCGGCGGCAAGGGCAATGCCAGCGTGGAGTGGCTGGACAGCGGGGTGTCGATCGCATTGGAGAAACCGGGCACGATGGTCGCCACCATCGCGCCGATGGTGGCGAACAGGCTGGCGTGGATCCAGTGACGGCGAGTCCAATGGCCGTTGAAGGCGGCCGGCAGGTGCGCCTTGAGCTTGCGATGCAGTGCAGTGTCGTGGAGAACATGGAGGCGTTCGTGGAAGCGCCGCTTGCGTGCACGGCCCTGCTCGGAGTTCTGCATCGTTCAATGTCCTCGATGGCTCGAAGTGCGAGCCCAATCGCCGGTACCATAGACAGGCTGTAACAGCGCGTCAAACCATTGAGCCTGTTCATTATTTTCACTTGGCGCGGAATTAACTCGCGTTTAACATTATTCACGTTATTGACGGCAAAGCGCCGCTGGAGTCTGTGGTTGGCCACTATCGAAGAATCCCTCGCCCTCATTGGCCGTGGCGCCGACGAGATCCTCAAGCTCGATCAGCTCGAAGCCCGCCTGAAATCGGGCGTACCGCTGCGGGTGAAGGCCGGCTTCGATCCCACCGCGCCGGATCTGCATCTGGGCCACACCGTGCTGCTCAACAAGATGCGGCAATTCCAGCAGCTCGGGCACCAGGTCATTTTCCTGATCGGCGACTTCACCGGCATGATCGGCGACCCCAGCGGCAAGAACGTCACCCGCAAACCGCTCAGCCGCGAGGATGTGCTGGCCAATGCCCGCACCTATGAAGAGCAGGTCTTCAAGATCCTGGACCGCGAGCGCACCGAGGTGCGCTTCAACTCCGAGTGGTTCGGGCAGATGACCGCAGCGGACATGATCAAGCTGTCCGCCCAGCACACCGTAGCCCGCATGCTGGAGCGCGACGATTTCGCCAAGCGCTTCACCGGCCAGCAGCCGATCGCCATCCACGAATTCCTCTATCCCCTGGTGCAGGGTTACGACTCGGTCGCGCTGAAGGCCGATGTCGAGCTCGGCGGCACCGATCAGAAGTTCAACCTATTGATGGGTCGTGGCCTGCAGGAGCATTACGGCCAGGCCCCGCAGATCGTGCTGACCATGCCGTTGCTGGAAGGCCTGGATGGCGTGGCCAAGATGTCCAAGTCGCTGGGCAACTACATCGGCATCAATGAGCCGGCCATCGACATCGTCACCAAGACCATGAAGATCGGCGATGCGCTGGCCTGGCGCTGGATCGATCTGCTCTCCTTTGAGATCGGCGTGGCCGACGCGGCGCGCCTGAAAGAGCAGGTCGCCACCGGTGAGTTGCACCCGCGCGATGTCAAATTGCGCCTGGCGCGCGAATTGGCCACGCGGTTTCATGACGCGGCCACGGCCGAGCAGGCGATTGCCGGCTGGCACGCCGTGGTGACCGGGCAGGGCGACACCAGCCTGCTGCCCTTGCATGAAGTCGCGGTGCCGGCCGAGGGCCTGCGCATCGCCAGTCTGCTGACCTCAGCCGGCCTCACGCCGAGCAATTCCGAAGCGACGCGCAAGCTGAAGGAGCGCGCGGTCAAGATCGACGGCGAAGTCATCGAAGATGCGGCGCGCCTGTTCGGCCCGGGTTTTGAAGGCGTGATCCAGGTGGGCAAGCGCAACTTCGCCCGGGTGGTGCTGGTCAACAGCTAAGGCGCGCCACGCTGCTGCAGAGCGGCAATCACCAGTGGCTGCCGCTTCCTTTATCAGGAGGAGGCCGCAGCCCCGATGGCATGTTCAGACCACGAATGCCTGCAGGTTTGCGGAGCAGCGCAAGGTTTCAGGAAAGCTCGTGAAATATTTTTCACAAATGGCTTCCCAAAACCGTTTCGTGGGCATATAGTTCGCCTCCCCCGACGCAACGGACCCGCAAACGCGGCAACAGCGCAGAAGGGTTCGAAAATTCCCTGAAAGTTAGGGTGTTGACGAAACGCAAAACCCGGCTATGATGGTCGGCTAGCTACACGGAAAGCTGCTTCGGCAGGTTGAGGTGGAGCAGCGGCAACCTCCTCTTCACGAGGGGTTGACGAGGATGAAAAGCCTGCTAATATGGCCGGCTCGCTTCGCAGAAAACCTTCGGGTCGACACGAAGCAGCGTCAACCACCTGAGATTGAGGTGTTGACGGCAAGAAAAAGTCCGCTATAATGGGCGGCTCGCTTCGACGGAAACGACGAAGCTGACGGGAACGGCGCTGAGGCCACTTCCCAATGTTCTTTGACAGTGTGCGCAGGTAATTTGTGCGGACGCCTGCAGGAAGGATGATTGTCCATCTTGCAGACGTTTAATCAAAAAGCAACATATTAATTGCTTTGCAAGCGATAAGTTGTCAGTGGTTGAACTTCTGCAGCTAAGAGTATTGACCTTCGGGTCTGTAATTTTAAGTGAAGAGTTTGATCCTGGCTCAGAGTGAACGCTGGCGGCAGGCCTAACACATGCAAGTCGAACGGCAGCACAGTAAGAGCTTGCTCTTATGGGTGGCGAGTGGCGGACGGGTGAGGAATACATCGGAATCTACTCTTTCGTGGGGGATAACGTAGGGAAACTTACGCTAATACCGCATACGACCTACGGGTGAAAGCGGAGGACCTTCGGGCTTCGCGCGATTGAATGAGCCGATGTCGGATTAGCTAGTTGGCGGGGTAAAGGCCCACCAAGGCGACGATCCGTAGCTGGTCTGAGAGGATGATCAGCCACACTGGAACTGAGACACGGTCCAGACTCCTACGGGAGGCAGCAGTGGGGAATATTGGACAATGGGCGCAAGCCTGATCCAGCCATGCCGCGTGGGTGAAGAAGGCCTTCGGGTTGTAAAGCCCTTTTGTTGGGAAAGAAAAGCAGTCGGTTAATACCCGATTGTTCTGACGGTACCCAAAGAATAAGCACCGGCTAACTTCGTGCCAGCAGCCGCGGTAATACGAAGGGTGCAAGCGTTACTCGGAATTACTGGGCGTAAAGCGTGCGTAGGTGGTGGTTTAAGTCTGTTGTGAAAGCCCTGGGCTCAACCTGGGAATTGCAGTGGATACTGGGTCACTAGAGTGTGGTAGAGGGTAGCGGAATTCCCGGTGTAGCAGTGAAATGCGTAGAGATCGGGAGGAACATCCGTGGCGAAGGCGGCTACCTGGACCAACACTGACACTGAGGCACGAAAGCGTGGGGAGCAAACAGGATTAGATACCCTGGTAGTCCACGCCCTAAACGATGCGAACTGGATGTTGGGTGCAATTTGGCACGCAGTATCGAAGCTAACGCGTTAAGTTCGCCGCCTGGGGAGTACGGTCGCAAGACTGAAACTCAAAGGAATTGACGGGGGCCCGCACAAGCGGTGGAGTATGTGGTTTAATTCGATGCAACGCGAAGAACCTTACCTGGTCTTGACATCCACGGAACTTTCCAGAGATGGATTGGTGCCTTCGGGAACCGTGAGACAGGTGCTGCATGGCTGTCGTCAGCTCGTGTCGTGAGATGTTGGGTTAAGTCCCGCAACGAGCGCAACCCTTGTCCTTAGTTGCCAGCACGTAATGGTGGGAACTCTAAGGAGACCGCCGGTGACAAACCGGAGGAAGGTGGGGATGACGTCAAGTCATCATGGCCCTTACGACCAGGGCTACACACGTACTACAATGGTAGGGACAGAGGGCTGCAAACCCGCGAGGGCAAGCCAATCCCAGAAACCCTATCTCAGTCCGGATTGGAGTCTGCAACTCGACTCCATGAAGTCGGAATCGCTAGTAATCGCAGATCAGCATTGCTGCGGTGAATACGTCCCCGGGCCTTGTACACACCGCCCGTCACACCATGGGAGTTTGTTGCACCAGAAGCAGGTAGCTTAACCTTCGGGAGGGCGCTTGCCACGGTGTGGCCGATGACTGGGGTGAAGTCGTAACAAGGTAGCCGTATCGGAAGGTGCGGCTGGATCACCTCCTTTTGAGCATGACGTCATCGTCTTGCGGGCGTCCTCACAAATTACCTGCATTCAGAGATTCATACCGGCACAGGTCGGTATGCGAAGTCCCTTTTGGGGCCTTAGCTCAGCTGGGAGAGCACCTGCTTTGCAAGCAGGGGGTCGTCGGTTCGATCCCGACAGGCTCCACCATATTGAGTGAAAAGACTTCGGGTCTGTAGCTCAGGTGGTTAGAGCGCACCCCTGATAAGGGTGAGGTCGGTAGTTCGAGTCTACCCAGACCCACCACTCTGAATGTAGTGCACACTTAAGAATTTATACGGATCAGCGTTGAGGCTGGTACGTGTTCTTTTATAACTTGTGACGTAGCGAGCGTTTGAGATATCTATCTAAACGTGTCGTTGAGGCTAAGGCGGGGACTTCGAGTCCCTAAGTAAATTGAGTCGTATGTTCGCGTTGGTGGCTTTGTACCCCACACAACACGGCATGTGACCCTGAGGCAACTTGGGGTTATATGGTCAAGCGAATAAGCGCACACGGTGGATGCCTAGGCGGTCAGAGGCGATGAAGGACGTGGTAGCCTGCGAAAAGTGTCGGGGAGCTGGCAACAAGCTTTGATCCGGCAATGTCCGAATGGGGAAACCCACTGCTTCGGCAGTATCCTGCAGTGAATTCATAGCTGCTGGAAGCGAACCCGGTGAACTGAAATATCTAAGTAACCGGAGGAAAAGAAATCAACCGAGATTCCCTAAGTAGTGACGAGCGAACGGGGAACAGCCCTTAAGCTGGAATGGCTTTAGAAAAACAATCTGGAAAGATTGGCCATAGAAGGTGATAGCCCTGTATTTAAAAGGGCCACTCCAGTGAAGACGAGTAGGGCGGGGCACGTGAAACCCTGTCTGAATATGGGGGGACCATCCTCCAAGGCTAAATACTCCTGACCGACCGATAGTGAACCAGTACCGTGAGGGAAAGGCGAAAAGAACCCCGGAGAGGGGAGTGAAATAGATCCTGAAACCGTGTGCGTACAAGCAGTAGGAGCTCGCAAGAGTGACTGCGTACCTTTTGTATAATGGGTCAGCGACTTACTGTTCGTGGCAAGCTTAACCGTATAGGGGAGGCGAAGGGAAACCGAGTCTGATAAGGGCGCATAGTCGCGGGCAGTAGACCCGAAACCGGGTGATCTAGTCATGGCCAGGGTGAAGGTGCCGTAACAGGTACTGGAGGCCCGAACCCACGTCTGTTGCAAAAGACGGGGATGAGCTGTGATTAGGAGTGAAAAGCTAATCGAACCCGGAGATAGCTGGTTCTCCTCGAAAGCTATTTAGGTAGCGCCTCGGACGAATACTACTGGGGGTAGAGCACTGTTATGGCTAGGGGGTCATCGCGACTTACCAAACCATTGCAAACTCCGAATACCAGTACGTACTATCCGGGAGACACACGGCGGGTGCTAACGTCCGTCGTGAAAAGGGAAACAACCCAGACCCACAGCTAAGGTCCCAAATTCACTGCTAAGTGGAAAACGATGTGGAAAGGCATAGACAGCCAGGAGGTTGGCTTAGAAGCAGCCACCCTTTAAAGAAAGCGTAATAGCTCACTGGTCGAGTCGGTCTGCGCGGAAGATTTAACGGGGCTAAGCAGTGAACCGAAGCTTGGGGTGCATAAAACTTGTTTTATGCGCGGTAGAGGAGCGTTCCGTAAGCCTGCGAAGGTGGATTGAGAAGTCTGCTGGAGGTATCGGAAGTGCGAATGCTGACATGAGTAACGATAATGCGGGTGAAAAGCCCGCACGCCGAAAGCCCAAGGTTTCCTTGCGCAACGTTAATCGACGCAGGGTTAGTCGGTCCCTAAGGCGAGGGCGAAAGCCGTAGTCGATGGGAAGCAGGTTAATATTCCTGCACCTCGCGTGAGTGCGATGGAGGGACGGAGAAGGTTAGGTGTACCGGGCGTTGGTTGTCCCGGGGAAAGGCGGTAGGTTTGGATCTTTGGCAAATCCGGGATCCTTTAAGACCGAGCACCGAGACGAGCCTTTATGGCGAAGTCACTGATACCACGCTTCCAGGAAAAGCTCCTAAGCTTCAGCTCACGAAGACCGTACCGTAAACCGACACAGGTGGGTAGGATGAGAATTCTCAGGCGCTTGAGAGAACTCGGGTGAAGGAACTAGGCAACATGGCACCGTAACTTCGGGAGAAGGTGCACCCTTTTTGGTGGCTCGTGCGAGCTATAGCTGAAGAGGGTCGCAGAAACCAGGCCGCTGCGACTGTTTATCAAAAACACAGCACTCTGCAAACACGAAAGTGGACGTATAGGGTGTGACGCCTGCCCGGTGCTGGAAGGTTAATTGATGGGGTCAGCCGCAAGGCGAAGCTCTTGATCGAAGCCCCAGTAAACGGCGGCCGTAACTATAACGGTCCTAAGGTAGCGAAATTCCTTGTCGGGTAAGTTCCGACCTGCACGAATGGCGTAACGACAGCGGCGCTGTCTCCACCCGAGACTCAGTGAAATTGAAATCGCTGTGAAGATGCAGCGTTCCCGTGGCAAGACGGAAAGACCCCGTGAACCTTTACTATAGCTTTACACTGAACGTTGAGTTCGTCTGTGTAGGATAGGTGGGAGGCTATGAAACTGTGGCGCTAGCTGCAGTGGAGCCATCCTTGAAATACCACCCTGTCGTGCTTGACGTTCTAACCTAGATCCGTTATCCGGATCAGGGACCGTGTATGGTGGGTAGTTTGACTGGGGCGGTCTCCTCCTAAAGAGTAACGGAGGAGCACGAAGGTACGCTCAGCGCGGTCGGACATCGCGCACTGTGTGCAAAGGCATAAGCGTGCTTGACTGCAAGATCGACGGATCAAGCAGGTACGAAAGTAGGTCTTAGTGATCCGGTGGTTCTGTATGGAAGGGCCATCGCTCAACGGATAAAAGGTACTCCGGGGATAACAGGCTGATACCGCCCAAGAGTTCATATCGACGGCGGTGTTTGGCACCTCGATGTCGGCTCATCACATCCTGGGGCTGTAGTCGGTCCCAAGGGTATGGCTGTTCGCCATTTAAAGTGGTACGCGAGCTGGGTTCAGAACGTCGTGAGACAGTTCGGTCCCTATCTGCCATGGGCGTTGGAAGTTTGAGAGGGGCTGCTCCTAGTACGAGAGGACCGGAGTGGACGAACCTCTGGTGTTCCGGTTGTCACGCCAGTGGCATTGCCGGGTAGCTATGTTCGGAAGCGATAACCGCTGAAAGCATCTAAGCGGGAAGCGCGCCTCAAGATGAGACTTCCCGGGGCACAAGCCCCCTAAAGGAACCATGTAGACTACGTGGTTGATAGGTCAGGTGTGTAAGTACAGCAATGTATTGAGCTAACTGATACTAATGATCCGTGCGGCTTGACCATATAACCTCAAGTTGCCTTGGTCCCAACGAACGTTGGTAGATCATCAAATGCAAGCTACGTCACAAGTTAACTATGCGAGGCTGAGCGCCGTAGGTGCTTCCATACGCAAACGCTTGCACACCCGTGCTCACGTTTGAGGAAGCAGCAACTGGCGACGCTCCAACCGTCTCCCTGGTGAAATTAGCGCTGTGGAACCACCCGATCCCATCCCGAACTCGGAAGTGAAACGCAGCTGCGCCGATGGTAGTGTGGCTCAAGCCATGCGAGAGTAGGTCATCGCCAGGGGCTTTTCCCCAAACCCTCAGTCCAACAGGACTGGGGGTTTGTTCTTTTTGCCCCACTCCAAAGCAACAACATCACTCAGGCCTACGCTTGGGCGAGCGCTGTCGTTTGCTCCGCTTTATGTCGCGCTTGCTTAATACAGGCTTGGATTTACTCCGCACCATGGGCACAATTCAGGCATGAGTGCAGTTTTTGTGCAAGTCCGATGATCTCTCTGCCGGACTCCATCTTGCGAAGGCAACAACATGCAGACGCGTGACGTTTCGCGAACCGCTGCAGCAGCTGATCTGTTTCGTCATGTGACGGCGGACAAGGCAAGCGTGTATCGCTCGATCATGGCCGTGTTTGCCGGCGCGAAGCGTCAGTATCGTCTCCAGTTGCGGCCGGACGAGGTGTTCGCTGAAGCATTGTGGGAAGGTGAAGTCCCCACGCAGGAAGACATCACGGCGGCACTCGCGCAGTTATCGACGTGGGGAAATCTCGAGTCGCAGCCGGACATGGCCCGCGTGTCCACACTCAACGACTATTACCGGGCACGCTACATCTATCGCCTCTCGCGTGGCGGTGAAGCGGTAGAAGTGGGACTGGACGCGTTCGAGCGGAATCTGCGTCACCGCGCCGAGCTGCAAACCGTAGCGTTGGAGGACATCGACAGTCGTCTACAGGCCTTGCGGCAGTTGCTGGCAGATGTGGCCGCGACGCCGCAACGGCTCGATAGCGCAAAGGCGCACGCCATCCTGCGTGACCTGGTGCGGGTGTTCGAGGACCTGGCCGCCAACGCGCAGGCATTCATGGCGGGGGTGGCACGCAGCCTGGAGTTACAGCAAGCCGATGCGACGGCGCTGGTCGCCTACAAACGCCGTCTGATCGAGTACCTGGAACGTTTCATGGGTGATTTGATCCGCCGCTCCGACACCATCGCTCGCACCCTGCAACATATTTCCCTGTCGATCGATAACGTGCTGCAACAGGTCGCCGAGCGAGAAGCGCGGGATATCGCGCCAGGCGATCCTGGTGAGCTGGCGGACGAGGCGAGCCGCCGACGGGCAATTTGGCAGGAGCGCTGGAAAGGGTTGTGTGGCTGGTTTCTTGCCAGTGGCAATGAACCTCCGCAAGCCGAGCTGTTGCGTGCACGCGCCCGCGCAGCCATCCCACAGTTGCTGGGCGCGATTGCCGCAGTCAATGAGCGCCGCAGTGGTCGTAGCGATCGGTCGGCCGATTTCCGCGTGTTGGCACAGTGGTTTGCCGCATGCAACGGCGATGCGCAGGCGCACCGCCTCGCACGCGCGGCATTCGCGCTACAGCCGGCCCGCCACTTTTCACTGGAGACCTCGTCCGATCAGGACGTCACCGCCAGCACCTCCTGGCTGGACGCGCCACCGCTGACGATCAACCCCCGCCTGCGCGAATACGGGGAGGCCGCGCCGCGCGGCCCACTGGCTCGGGTGCGTGACCGTAGCCGGGAGCGTGCATTGATGGCGCAACAGTTGGCCGAGGAGTCGCAGCAGGTCGATGCTGCACGGCGTCGGCTGGCAACCGGGCATCCCACCAGGCTGTCAGAGCTGGGCCACCTGGATGCGCACGCGTTCGGACTGTTCCTGAGTCTGCTGGGTGAAGCTCTCGCAGACCAGGCCAACCCCGACCAGGCGGTCGAACGCCAGACCGGCGATGGTTTGCTGCAGATCCGTCTCGAGCCGTTGGCCGTGGGCAGCCGTGCCGAGATCCACACACCTGCGGGAATCTTCAGTGGGCGCGATCATCTGCTGATCATCCGTTCAACACAGGCGCGCGCATGAGCGCACAGGTCTCCCGTCGCCGCGCGGTGCCCGTTGGCGAATTGCAGAAATCCCAGCAACAGGACGAGTTTCGCCGCGCATTGCGTGGGCTGCTGATGCAGCCGCTGATGGCGCCGGGTCATGCGGATTTTCCGGCGGTGCGACGGCAGGCAGAGCGACTGCGGGAGTGGTTCGCGCGCGAAGCCGGTTGGCCGTTGCATGTGGACCGCGAGGGGGCGCGACTGTTCAAGCGTCCGGCCGATCTGTCCGATCCCACCCGGGGCCTGCCTGATTACGACCGCCGTCGCTACGTCCTGCTATGTCTTGCCTGCGCGGTGCTGGAGCGCGCCGATCCGCAGATCACCCTGCGCTTGATCGGCGAGCGGATCGTGCAGCAGGCCGCCGACCCGGCGTTGGAGGCACTAGGGTTTGCCTTTACCATGCGCAGCGCCACCGAACGGCGCGAACTGGTCGTGGTCTGTCGCACGTTGCTCGAACAGGGCGTGCTCGAGCGGGTGGCCGGTGAGGAGGAGAATTTCGTGCAGGAGAATGGCTGGCAGCAGTCCGACGCGTTGTATGACGTGCATCGTCGCTTGCTGGCCGACCTGCCGGCAGCGGTGCGCGGGCCGTCCACCTGGCGTGTGGAAGAGATGCCGACCGATATCGAGATGCGGCTACGTGCCCTGGTGAGCGAGTTCACCGTAGACAGCGAACAGGGGCGGCGCGATGCCATGCGCCATCATCTGACGCGCCGTTTGCTCGATGATCCGGTGCTGTATGCCGACACCCTGGACGAGGAAACGCGTGGCTATTTCACCAATCAACGCGGTGTGTTGGCCAGCCGGTTGTGCGAGGCCGCCGGGTTGGTGGCCGAGCAGCGCGCCGAAGGGCTTGCGCTGGTCGATGAACATGGTCAGTTGACCGACGTGGCAATGCCTGCCGAAGGAACCGAAGCGCATGTCACCTTGCTGGTGGCTGAGTATCTGGCTGGATGCCTGCGTCAGGCGCGTGCGCCCTTGCTGCTGACAATGGCCGAGATCGAAGTGTTCCTGCGCGACGCCGCCGGGCGCTACGGCCGTTACTGGCGCAAGTCGGCGCGTGCGCCGGGCGCGGAGCGCGAGTTGGCGGCGATCGCCGTGGATCGGCTCTGTCGGCTGTGCCTGTTGGCCCGTGAGACCGACGGGCTGCGCCCATTGCCGGCCATCGCGCGTTTCTCGCTTGGCCAGACCACGGTGCGGGACGCCCAAGGCGAAAATCTCTTGCTGGCCGATCCTGAATCATGACCGAAGACCTGCTGTCCCTGTCGATGACCCAGTCCAGAACTGCGCTGCCCGAACCCCGGCGCGAGCGCTGGCAACCGCTGCGCCTGGGTCTGGTGGAGCTGTTTCATTACGACAGCGAGGAATTCTGGTTCGAGGACGGCCACCTGCTGTTGCGCGGCAACAACGGTACCGGCAAGTCCAAGGTGCTGTCGTTGACCTTACCGTTGTTGTTCGACGCGCAGTTGCGTTCGTCCAGGGTCGAACCCGATGGCGACAGCGGCAAGAAGATGGCATGGAACCTGTTGCTTGGCAGCTATCCGCGCCGTATTGGCTACAGCTGGATCGAGTTCGGCCGTCGTGATCGGGACGGTCGTGCGCATTACCTCACCCTGGGTGTCGGATTGTCGGCGGTGGCGGGCAGGGCGCAGGTGGACAGTTGGTACTTTCTGATCGAAGGCGATGGAACGCACGCGAGCCCACGCATCGGCCAGGATCTGTGGCTGACCACCAGTCAGCGCCAGGTGCTCACGCGAGAACGCCTGCGCGAGGCGCTGAGCGGCCGTGGCCAGGTGTTCGAAAGCGCGCAGGGCTACCGTCGGGCGGTGGACGAGCATCTGTTCCAGTTGGGGCAGCGCCGCTACGACGCGTTGATCGACACCCTGATTCAATTGCGCCAGCCGCAATTGTCGAAAAAGCCCGACGAGACCGGGTTGTCCAACGCCTTGAGCGAATCACTGCCGCCGCTGCCGGGCGAATTGCTCGGCGACGTGGCCGAAGCGCTCAATCAGCTGGAGGAAGACCGCGATCAGTTGGAGCAGACGCGCCGACTGGAGCAAGCCATCGCGCAGTTCGACCGGCGCTACCGTGTGTATGCGGGCATGCTGGCGCGCCGGCAGGCGCGCGAACTTCGGCAGGCACAGACCGGCTTCGACAATGCCAGCGAAGCACGTCACCAGGCGCAGGCCGACTACGAGCAGGCCAAGCGCGACGAAGACGACGCCAGTCAAGCCTCTGAAGCGGCCAGGCAAGTGTATGCGGTCGCGCGCGAGCGGCTGGAAACCCTGCAGAGCGATCCCGACAACAAAGAGGCCAACCGACTGGCCCAGGCGGAAAAGGATGCCGAACAACGCGCGCGCGAGTCGCAGGCAGCCCGCGCGCACGGTGAGAGGGCGGCAGCGACGCTGCGCCGCGAATCCGAGCTTGGACGGCAGCGTGCCTTGCAGGCGGACAACGCGCGCGCGGCAATGGACACCGAGCGTTCCCAGACACTGGACACTGCCCGCAGCATCGGCCTGGATGTGGACGTCGTCGTGCATCCGTTGCTGGCGTTGCCCGCCGAGGAGCTGGCGCAGCGCCTACTGGAGTCAACCGCCACCGCCGAGAGCCTGCAGGCGCTAGCGTCGCAGCGGCGGCAGGATATCGCTGCGCTGCGTCGTCGTCATGGTGAGGTGGACACCCAGCAGGCAGCGGCGGCGGCGGCGGAGGAGCATGCCCAGACCACGCGCGATGACTGCAACGACGCGCTGGAACGACGCGCGCATGCGGATCGTCAGACCGAACAGGCCGCTGACGCATTGGTGCAGGCATGGAGCGGCTATTGCGACACGCTGGTGCAACTGCGCCTGGAGGCGGCCGTACCGTTGCAGCAGCTTGCCGAATGGACCACCCGTCCCGAAGGCGACAATCCGGCCCACGCAGCCTTGTCGGCCGCCCGCCAGGTCGCCTTGGAGAGATACACCGTGCGCGCGGTGGAATTGCGTGCACGGCAGGAGCACCTGCGCCTGCAGGACACGGCGTTGAGAGACGAGCGCGAGCGCCTGGTCGCAGGCGAAGAGGCCGTTCCGCCCGAGCCGGTGACACGGGCTGCCGGCGTGCGCGCGCAACGCCAGGGTGCACCGCTCTGGCAGCTGGTCGATTTCCAGCCGCAATTGAGTGCATCCGAGCGCGCCGGACTGGAAGCGGCACTGGAAGCCAGCGGTTTGCTCGATGCCTGGTTGTCGCCGGATGGCGCGCTGACGGATCAACAAGGTCGTCCTCTGCTGGATACGAGCTGGCTCCGTCATGCGCCAGTGGCCGGCACGCGCTTGAGTCATGCACTGATACCGGCGTTGCCTGACGCCTGCGCGATTGCGGAACCGTTGCTGGTCGACGTGTTGGCCGGCGTTGCCTATGGCGATCACGACCAGCCCGATGCAGACACCTGGTTGTCGCCCGACGGGCGCTTCCGCCTGGGTGCATTGGCTGGTGCGTGGCAAAAGCCCGAGGCGCGTTATATCGGTCGAAGCGCCCAGGCCCGCGCGCGCGAACAGCGCTTGCAGGAGATCGCCATCGCGTTGGCTGCACTGCAGGCCGAGATGGCCGAATGCGCGCTCCATGGCGAGACGCTCGATGCCGATCGTCGCCAGGCCGACGAAGAATGGGCACGCGCGCCCTCCGAGCGTGCGCTGCACGCGGCGATGTCGACCGCGCTATTGGCGGGTGAGGAGGCCGGGCGCGCCCGGCAGCGGCTGGAACTGGCCCAGACGCGGCAGCGCGACGCCGACGCCGCCTTGCAGGCGGCACGTGAGCAAGTACAGCGCACGGCGCTCGATTTGCACCTGCCGGCGGCAGCAGCGCAATTGCCGGAGGTCGAGCAGGCCCTGGAGCGCTTCGACCGGACCCAGGGGCGGCTGGTCCAGGCCGTGCGCGAGTGGCAGCGCGCCTGGCCGGAACAGGTACAGCAGCGCCAGCGCGAAGACGAGGCGCAGATGGCGTTGACGCGGGCAGACGAGGGCTGCTTGCTTGCGGACGAACAGGCCGAGCAAGCGCGCATCCGCTTCGAGACGTTGCGGCACTCCATCGGGCAACAGGTCGAGGAGCTGCGCCGCAAGTTGGCTGCCGCTCGCAGCGAACGCGATCACGCCGAGACCGCGCTTGAGCTGTGCCGCACCGCGCAGAGCGATGCGGCCAAGGGACATGCCGTGGCCGCCGCGCGTGCCGGGCAAGCCGAAGCGCAGCTGGCCGAACGCGTCGCCGAACGCCTGGCTGCGGTGGAACGCCTGCAGCAATTTGCGCACAGCGGCTTGCTCGCGGCGGCATTGCCGGACGTGCAGCCACCTGAGCAATGGACCGTCGATCCAGCCTTGCATCTGGCTCGCCGCGTCGAACAGGCGTTGGCGCAGATCGTGGACAACGAGGTGGCCTGGACCCGCGTGCAGAAGCAGATCTCCGAAGACCTCAGCGAGCTGCAGCGCGGGCTGAGCGCACTGGGGCATCTGGCGGTGTCCGAACCCAACGATTGGGGCGTTACCGTTGCCATCCAGTACCGCGGCCGCGCCGAGCGCCCGGACACCTTGGCGCGGTTGCTGGCCGAGGACATCGCCCAACGCAGCGAACTGTTGTCCGCGCGCGAGCGTGAAGTGCTGGAAAACCACCTGCAGGCCGAGATCGCCTCCGAAATCCAGCGATTGATGCGTGCTGCCAATGATCGCGTCGATGCGATCAACGATGAATTGCACAAGCGTCCGACCACCACCGGGGTGCGCTATCGGCTGCAATGGGAGCCGATGTCCACCGAAGAAGGAGCTCCGGTCGGGTTGGACGCTGCACGCAAGCGCCTGCTCAATACCAGTGCCGATCTATGGTCGGCCGAAGACCGTGCAACGGTCGGTAGCATGCTGCAACAGCAGATCGCCGCCGAGCGTGCACGCGCCGACGCCGATGCCACCGGCCGCAGCCTGATCGACCAACTCGCACACGCGCTGGATTACCGCCATTGGCATCGCTTCCGGATCCAGCGCCAGCAGGACGGCCAGTGGCGCAAACTGTCCGGTCCGGCCTCCAGCGGTGAACGCGCACTGGGTCTGACCGTGCCGCTGTTTGCCGCGATCGCCAGTTTCTACGGCCATGGCGGTAGCCCGCTTGCGCCCCGGTTGATGTTGCTCGACGAGGCGTTTGCCGGCATCGATGACACCGCACGCGCGCATTGCATGGGATTGGTGCGCGAGTTCGACCTGGATTTCGTCATCACCAGCGAGCGCGAATGGGCGTGTTACGCCGAATTGCCCGGTGTGGCGATCTGCCAGCTGCAACGGCGCGAAGGGGTGGATGCGGTGTACGTCTCGCGTTGGACCTGGGACGGCCGCGCCAAACGCATCCAGGACGATCCCGACCGCCGCTTTCCGCCGACATGACCAAGGCCGCGGCGATCGCGCCGGCCGACCCGCGTCTGCAGCGGTTATTGGGCGGTGACGAACTGGCTTCGGTCCGCCAGCGCCTGCGCCGCCGCTACGAGCAGGCCGGCCCCGAGGCCGTGCCAGGCATCATTCGTCTGGGGGGACTGGATGCCGCTGCATATTCGGCATTGGCGCAGCTGGCCGGCCTTCCCTCGCGCAGGGCGCGCTCGATCACCCTGGATGTTGTCGAACTGGATGCGCGGCTGCGCGCGGCAGGCTTGGCCGATTCGCTACGCGATGCACTGGAGCGTTTGGAGGGGCCGATCGTTGCACACGCCAGACTGCGAAACGCGCTGCAATCCCGATGGTCGGCACTGTTGATCGATATCCAGGTGGCCAAGCTGCTGCGTGACTGGCTGGACCAGTCGCCTGCCGCGTTGACGCTGCTCAAGCGCCTGGCGCGCGAACCCGATCGTGCGGATCTGATGCTGCAGGCGGCCGACAACGTGCTGGCCCGGCTCCCGGCCAGTGGCGTGCCGCGCTCGCAGTTGTCTGCCGAGCTGCTTGGCGATGCACATGCGCTGGACCCCGGCAGGCCGGTGGCGACGATCGTACTGACTGCATGGCGCTGGTACGAAGGGACGCAAGATGCCGGCAGGCCAGGCACGGCAGGCGATCCCGACGATGCGCGCGTACGCCATGTGTGGGCGCGGGCCGGCGTGCTGGTCAGCGCACTGGCCCGGCCGGCGTTGTATTTGAATCTGCCGATGCCCGGCCAGGACGATTTCACCCGCAGGTCCGGTGAGCCGGGTTATCTGTCGTTGCGGCAGCTGCTGCGTCACCGGCCGGCGTGGCCAGTGGCAGGGCGCCGCATCCATGTCTGCGAGAACCCGGACATCGTCGCCATCGCGGCCGACCGTCTGGGCGCGGCCTGCGCGCCGTTGATCTGTACCGACGGCATGCCGGCCGCCGCCCAGCGCATCCTGCTGGATCAATTAACCGCCGCAGGCGCGCATCTGCATTACCACGGCGATTACGACTGGCCTGGCATCGGCATCGCCAATCTGGTCATGCGGACCTGGAATGCGCGGCCCTGGCGATTCGGGACGGCCGATTACCGTGCCGCCGTCGCACAGGCACCGACGCGGCCGCATGAACTGAGCGGCGATAGCGTCCAGGCCTTGTGGGATGCCGAGTTGACGATGGCGATGGCGTCCCACGGCGTCAGTATCGCGGAGGAAGCGGTCGTTGCCAGTCTGCTTGTCGACCTGCAGGGCACGCGCTGAACAGCGCGTGCCACCGGATACATCGACGCGCAGGGCGAGCAGTCGCTGCCCGCCCTGCCCGCGGTGGTCAGTCGCCCAAGGTCAGCAGCGAGGCGTTGCCACCTGCGGCAGTGGTGTTGACGGTGACAACCTTCTCGGTGGCAAAGCGCAGCAGGTAATGGGGGCCGCCGGCCTTGGGACCGGTGCCCGACAAGCCTTGGCCACCGAACGGCTGCACGCCAACGACGGCACCGATCTGATTGCGGTTGACGTAGACATTGCCCACTGCAACGCGCGAGGTGATGCGCTCGATGGTCTCGTCGATGCGCGAATGCACGCCCAGGGTCAGGCCGTAGCCGGTGGCATTGATCTGATCGATCACTGCATCAAGCTGGTCGGCTTGCCAGCGAATGACGTGCAGCACCGGACCAAAGATCTCGCGCTGCAACTGTGCCAATGCGGTGAGCTCATACGCACGCGGGGCGAAAAAGCTGCCATGTGCGGTGCCTGCATCGAGCGAGGTCGTGCCGATCAGGCGCGCCTCCCGGTCCATGCGTGCTGCGTGATCGTCCAGGATCTTGAGTGCCTCTGCATCGATGACCGGACCCACATCGGTGGACAACGCAGCTGGATCGCCGATCTTCAATTGGCCCATGGCGCCGGCCAGCATGGTCATGACCTTGTCGGCGATGTCGTCCTGGACGAACAGCACACGTGCCGCAGAACAGCGCTGGCCAGCGGACATGAAGGCGCTGGAGATCGCATCCTTGACCACGGCCTCTGGCAGTGAGGACGAGTCGGCGATGAACGCGTTCTGGCCACCGGTCTCGGCGATCAGCACGCCGATGGCCGCATCGCGCGCGGCAAGGGTGCGGTTGATGATGCGCGCGGTGTCGGTGGAGCCGGTGAAGGCCACACCGGCCACGCGCGCATCGTTGGTCAGTGCGGCGCCCACCGTGGCGCCATCGCCGGGCAGCAACTGCACCGCTGCCTCCGGCACACCGGCTGCGTGCAGCAGTTTGACTGCCGCAAAGCCGATCAGATTGGTCTGCTCGGCCGGCTTGGCAATGACGGTGTTGCCCGCTGCCAACGCCGCGGCCACCTGGCCAAGGAAGATCGCCAGCGGGAAATTCCACGGGCTGATGCAGACGAACACACCACGGCCATGCAGCTGCAGTTCGTTGGATTCGCCAGTTGGGCCGGGCAGGCGCTCGGGGGCACCGAACTGCACGCGCGCCTGGCCGGCGTAGTAGCGCAGGAAGTCCACCGCTTCGCGCACCTCGGCGACGGCGTCGGGCAGGGTCTTGCCGGCCTCCCTGACGCAGATGGCCATGAACTCGGGCATGCGCGTTTCCAGCAGGTCGGCGGCGTGCTCCAGGATGGTGGCCCGGCTGGCGGCCGGGGTGCGATTCCATGCTGGCTGCGCGGCGGCGGCTGTGGCCAGTGCCTTTTGTACGGTTGCAGGATCTGCAGGTTGCCAATGCCCCACGGTCTGGCGGCGGTCCGCCGGATTGAGCACGGCCTGGCTGGGCGTGGAAATCACCGCGCCGGGCACCAGCGGCGCAGCCGTCCACGGCTTGATCGCGGCGTTGAGTTGCTCGGCCAGCTGCCGCAGATCGTTGTCGTTGGCGAGGTTGGCGCCCATGGAGTTCTTCCTGTTCTGGTTCTGGCTGCGCAACAGGTCGGTCGGCAGCGGGATCTTGGGATGCGGGATGGAGGCGAACGAGGACACCGCTTCGACCGGATCGCGGATCAGGTCTTCGATGGCGACGTCCTCATCGGTGATGCGATTGACGAAGCTGGAATTGGCGCCGTTCTCGAGCAGACGGCGCACCAGATAGGGCAGCAGATCCTCATGCGAACCGACCGGCGCATACACGCGGCAGGGCAAGCCCAGGCGATCGGCCGGAATCACTTCGGCATACAGGTCATCGCCCATGCCGTGCAGCTTTTGATGTTCGTAGGTCTTGCCGGCCGAAATCGCACGCACCGCGGCGATGGTCTGTGCGTTGTGCGTGGCAAACATCGGATACAACGCATCGCTGTGCGCAAAGATGCGGCGCGCGCAGGCCAGGTAGGACACATCGGTGTTCTGCTTGCGGGTAAACACGGGGTAGCCGGGGTGCCCCTCGATCTGGGCGCGTTTGATCTCCGCATCCCAGTACGCGCCCTTGACCAGCCGCACCGGGATACGCCGACCCACGCGGCGGGCGAGGTCGGCCAGGAAATCGATGGTGTAGGGCGTGCGCTTCTGATAGGCCTGCACGGCCAGTCCATAGCCTTCCCAGCCGTCCAGCGAGGGATCGGAGAAGGTGGCCTGGATGATGTCCAGTGACAGTTCCAGACGGTCGGCTTCTTCGGCATCGACGGTGTAGCCGATACCATAGGACTTGGCCAGCTGCGCCAGCTCCAGCACACCGGGTACCAGTTCGGCCATCACCCGTGCGCGCTTGGCGTGTTCGTAGCGCGGATACAGCGCAGAGAGCTTGATCGAGATGCTGGGCGCGGCGAACACATCGGTGCCGACGAAGCGGCCGCTGCGGCCGATCGCATGGATCGCATCGCGATACGCCTGCAGATAGCGCTGCGCATCCTGCATGGTGAGCGCGCCTTCGCCGAGCATGTCGAACGAATAGCGGTAGTGGGCATTGTCGCCCTTGCGCGAACGCGCCAGTGCCTCGCCGATGGTCCTGCCCATGACGAACTGATGGCCCATGATCTTCATGGCCTGGCGCACGGCCAGGCGGATCACCGGCTCGCCGACGCGGCCGATCAGGCGCTTGAACGCACCAGGCACATCGGCGCGGGTGAGGTCGTTGAGCTGCACCAACCTGCCGGTGAGCATCAGGCCCCAGGTGGAGGCGTTGACCAGCACCGAGTCGCTGCCGCCCATGTGCTTCTTCCAGTCCGCATCGCCCAGCTTGTCGCGGATCAGCTTGTCGGCGGTGTCCTGGTCGGGAATACGCAGCAGCGCTTCGGCCACGCACATCAGCAGCACGCCTTCCTCGCTGCCCAGGTCGTACTGGCGCATGAAGGCTTCGATGGCGCCCTGATCCTGCGCGCGGGCACGCACGCGGCTGACCAGGTCGGCGGCAAGCGCCTGCACCTTGGCCTGCTCGGCGGCCGGCAGACGCGCCTGGTCGAGCAACTCGCGCATGTGCTCGGTTTCGTCCTTGAGCCAGGCAGCGGTGATGGCGGCGCGCAAGGCACCGGGCGCGGCCGGCAATTCGGGCGCCAGCAGGGGCTGTGCGATAGCGGAAGTGGCAAGTGGGTCGGGCTGAGCGTGCATGCGAAAGGTGCCTGGGAATCCGCGCACATTCTAGAGAGCCATGGCGGTCGCGCACTTGTGCGGATGCGGCAGCTTTCCCGCCGTTTTGTGCAGGTCGCCTGCGCAGGCGATGACCCGTCCGCTGGCGGGGCGTGCATCCCCGATCTTTCCGTGAAGTGGTTGATTTTTTGCGTACTTTTAGCTGCACTGCAGCAAATTTCCGATTGCCGGAAACGCTTGCCGCATGCGTCGGCGCGGGTCTACCATCGAGCTGTTCCCGCAGTGCACTGCGTGTTATCAATGATCGAAGTGCTGCCGTTGATGTCCGAAAGGGTCGGGACGCAGTTACGGTTGCGGCCTCCAAGGGCGCTGTCGTTCCGGCAATTCGTGCTGTTGTTCGCGGTTCTGGCTGGAATGATGTGGTTGTTTGCGGGCCTGGGGTGGTGGACCGGCAATGTATTCGCGCCGGTATTCGCCTTGTTGCACAGTGGTGTGGTGGCGTTGGCGCTGCGGCAGTTGTGGCGAAGCGGCGAGCGCGAAGAAGCGATCCAGGTAGGGGAGACCGCTGTCGAGGTGTTTCCGTCCGGGCACGCGCCACCAGCGTTTCAGGCACATCCGCATTGGGTGCGGTTATGTGTGGAACGCGATGACAGGGTGCTGTTGGTGAGCAGCGGCAGGCAGATCGAGATCGGAAGTTTTCTCGGGCCGGCTGAACGTGTGGAACTGGCAGATACGCTGAAACGCTTGCTCGCGGCCGCCAATGGCCGTCACCGATGACGTAAGGGTCTAGGCAATGACGCAACGCAGCAGCTGGAAGTCGATGTACATGCGGTTGGGATTGGCCGTGGCAGCGCTGGCGAGCGCGCCGGCGGCGTTGGCGCAGTCGGCCGACCCCGCGGCGTGGCAGCTCAACATGGGCCGCGGGGTGACCCAGACCGCGCGCATGGCCTACGAGGCGCACATGGTGGCGCTGTGGGTCTGCGTGGTGATCGGCGTGCTGGTGTTCGGCGCGATGGGCTATGCCATCTTCAAATTCCGCAAGTCCAAGGGCGCGGTGGCTGCACAGTTCAGCCACAACACGCGGGCCGAAGTGCTGTGGACGGTGATTCCGGTGCTGGTGCTGATTGCCATGGCCTGGCCGGCAACCGCCAAGCTGATTGCGATGTACGACACCCGCGAATCGGAAATGACGGTCAAGGTCACCGGCTACCAGTGGATGTGGAAGTACGAATACCTGGGCCAGGGCGTGGAGTTCACCAGCCGGCTGGCGCGCGAGTCCGACCGCATCCGCCAGAGCGGCGAGCGTCCCACCATGGCCTCGCAGCCACATTACCTGCTCGACGTGGATAACCGGCTGGTATTGCCGGTCGGTACCAAGATCCGCTTCGTGATTACCGCCGACGACGTCATCCACGCGTGGTGGGTACCGGCGCTGGGCTGGAAGCAGGATGCCATCCCGGGCATCGTCAACGAAGCCTGGACCAATATCGAGCAGCCGGGTGTGTATCGCGGGCAATGCGCCGAGCTGTGCGGCAAGGACCACGGGTTCATGCCGATCGTTGTCGAAGCCCTGCCCAAGGCCGAGTTCCAGCGCTGGCTGGCTGCGCGTCGCAACGCTGCGCAAGCGGCGCCGGCTGCCGCACCTGCAGCCCCCGCGCCGACGCCGGCCGGTGACGCCGCACCCGCACCGCCGGCCGCCGCACCGACCGCCGCTCTCTAACCGCACGCAACCGCATCGTTTCGCAGAGGTCGTTCCGTCATGGCGCATACCGCAGTCGATCACCACGGACACCACCAGCCCGGTTTCGTCGAGCGCTGGTTCTTTTCGACCAATCACAAGGACATCGGCACGCTGTACCTGCTGTTCTCCTTCGTGATGTTCATCATCGGCGCGGCGATGAGCGTGGTGATCCGCGCCGAACTGATGCAACCCGGCCTGCAGTTCGTCAAACCCGAATTCTTCAACCAGATGACCACCGTGCATGCGCTGGTGATGATCTTCGGTGGGGTGATGCCGGCCTTCGTGGGCCTGGCCAACTGGATGATTCCGCTGCAGATCGGCGCGCCGGACATGGCGTTGCCACGCATGAACAACTGGTCGTTCTGGCTGCTGCCGGTTGCCTTCACCTTGCTGCTGCTGACGCTGTTCCTGCCCGGCGGTGCGCCGGCCGGTGGCTGGACGCTGTATCCGCCGCTGTCCTTGCAGGGCGGCTACAACGTGGCCTTCAGCGTGTTTGCGATCCATGTGGCCGGCGTCAGCTCGATCATGGGCGCGATCAACATCATTGCCACCGTGCTCAACATGCGTGCACCGGGCATCGATCTGCTGAAAATGCCGATCTTCTGCTGGGCCTGGCTGATTACCGCCTTCCTGCTGATCGCGGTGATGCCGGTGCTGGCCGGCGCGGTGACCATGCTGCTGACCGACAAGTTCTTCGGCACCAGCTTCTTCAACGCGGCAGGCGGTGGCGATCCGGTGATGTACCAGCACATCTTCTGGTTCTTCGGGCACCCGGAGGTCTACATCATGATCCTGCCGGCGTTCGGCGTGGTCAGCGAAATCATCCCCACCTTCAGCCGCAAGCCGCTGTTCGGCTACCAGGCGATGGTCTATGCCATCGCGGCGATCGCCTTCCTGAGCTTCATCGTTTGGGCCCACCACATGTTCACCGTGGGCATGCCGCTGGGTGGCGAGATCTACTTTATGTTCGCCACCATGCTGATCTCCATCCCGACCGGGGTGAAGGTGTTCAACTGGGTCAGCACGATGTGGAAGGGCTCGCTGACCTTCGAATCGCCGATGCTGTGGGCGGTGGCGTTCGTGATCCTCTTCAGCATCGGCGGTTTCTCGGGCCTGATGCTGGCGATCGTGCCGGCCGACTTCCAGTACCACGACACCTACTTCGTGGTGGCGCATTTCCATTACGTGCTGGTCACCGGCGCGGTGTTCGCGCTGATCGCGGCGGTGTACTACTGGTGGCCGAAATGGACCGGGCGCATGTACAACGAGGCCTGGGCCAAGTTCCATTTCTGGTGGACGATGATCTTCGTCAACCTGCTGTTCTTCCCGCAGCATTTCCTTGGTCTGGCCGGCATGCCGCGGCGCATTCCCGATTACAACGTGGTGTTCGCCGATTGGAACCTGGTCAGCTCGATCGGTGCGTTCGGCATGTTCGCCACGCCGTTCCTGATGGCCGGCATCCTGCTTGCCTCGTTGCGCAGTGGTGCCAGGGCCGATGCGCGCGCATGGGAAGGCGCCAAGGGGCTGGAGTGGACGGTGCCGTCGCCGGCGCCAGCGCATACCTTTACCGTGCCGCCGGTGATCAAGCCTGGAGATCTTGCCCATGAAGACATCGGTCACTGAGTCCGCCTCGGAGCCGGCGGTGACGCGCCTGCTTTCGGCGGCCGAGCGCCAGGCGCAGCAGCGCCGCGCAGTGCGGCGTACGGCGATCACGGTCGGCATCATCGCGTTGCTGATCTACGCGGGGTTCATCGCATCCGGAGTCATCGGGCGGTGAATGCCCGCGCGCGCGCGCCTGCACCCACGGCTGGCTTGTTCAAGCTGCTCGGTGTGGTGCTGGGCGTGTTCGTGCTGACGTTTTCCCTTGTACCGCTGTATCGCATTGCCTGCGAAAAGGTCTTCGGTATCCGCATGGAGCGCGCGCCCGGTAACGTGCGGGCAGGCGCGGGCACGCTCGCCGTGCCGGGCAAGCGCACGGTACGGGTGGAGTTCGATGCCGGGGTCAATTCCAAGTTGCCATGGACCTTCCATCCCGAGCAGATGACGATGGATGTGGTGCCGGGCGAACTCAATGAAGCGCTGTACTTCGCGCGTAACGACAGTACGCGTGCGGTGGTCGGCAGCGCGGTCCCGTCGGTCGCGCCAGCGCGTGCATCGGGCTATTTCAACAAGACCGAATGCTTCTGCTTCACCGCGCAGACCTTGCAGGCCGGCGAGACGCGCGACATGCCGCTGCGTTTCATCGTCGATCCGGCGCTGCCGCCGGAAGTCACCACCATCACCTTGTCCTATACGTTCTACCGCAACGACGCGCTGACCTCTGAATTGCAGGGGCCAGGCGCTTCCGGCGCGCCGCGCGCCGCACCTTAACGTCCATCCACACTCACCACGACACGGAAGCAACGCCATGGCCGATCACAGTCCCAACGCCGATGCGTATTTCGTCCCGAGCCAGAGCAAATGGCCGTTTGTCGGCTCGATTGCGATGTTCGTGATGATGATCGGCGTGGCCAGCTGGCTCAACGATGCGGCCTGGGGGCGCTGGACGTTCTTCGCCGGCATGGCGATGTTGCTGGCGACCTTGTTCCTGTGGTTTGGCGATGTCATCCGCGAATCCAATGCGGGCCACTACAACCGCCAGGTGGACGGGTCGTTCCGCATGGGGATGGTGTGGTTCATTTTTTCCGAGGTGATGTTTTTCGCCGCGTTTTTCGGTGCTTTGTTCTACACGCGCGTGCTCACGCTGCCCTGGCTGGGGGGCGAGGGCGATGGCGTGATGACCAACGAATTACTGTGGAATGGCTATTCGGCCGGCTGGCCCACCAACGGCCCGGGTACGATCGGCGGGCAGTTCCAGACCATTCCGGCCTGGGGACTGCCGCTCATCAATACCTTGATCCTGCTCACCTCGGGCGTGACGCTGACCATCGCGCACCATGCGTTGAAGGGCGGGCGCCGTGGCGCGCTGCTGGTGTGGCTGGGGCTGACGGTGCTGCTGGGCTGTGTGTTCCTGTTCCTGCAGGCGGAGGAGTACATCCACGCCTACACCGAACTCAATCTCACCCTCGGTTCGGGCATTTATGGCTCGACCTTCTTCATGCTCACCGGGTTCCATGGCATGCACGTGCTGCTGGGCACCATCATGCTGGCGGTGATGTGGCTGCGCGTGGCCAAGGGTCACTTTACCCGCGACAATCACTTCGCCTTCGAAGCGGCGGCATGGTATTGGCACTTCGTCGACGTGGTGTGGCTGGCGCTGTTCCTATTCGTGTATGTCCTTTGAGAATCGGGAATCGGGAATCGCAAGAGCGAGCCCGCTTATGCCTTTGCGATTCCCCATTCCCGATTCCCCATTCCCGGCACGTCAGCGGCCGATGCCATGCGGCTTGATCCAGCCGGTGTAGATGCCGAGAATCACGATGGCGATCAATGCCACCGATAGGCCGATGCGCCAGGTGAGTGCGTTGACGGTACGTTTGGTCTGGCCGCGGTCGGTGAGCAGGTAGTACAGGCCGGCACCCAGGTTCCACAGAATCACGATCAGGAAGGCGACAATCAGCAGCGTCTTGAGCGAATCGTTCACAGCAACCCCGGGGGTCGTCGACATGGTGCGACCATTGCACGCTTTTTTGCGTTGCTTGTCATGACGCGCAGGCACACGGCAGTGCTGGGATGGATGTTGGCGGTGCTGGTGAGCGGAGGATTTGCGGCGCTGGGCCAGTGGCAGCTGCAGCGCATGCACAGCAAGCAGGCATTGCTGGAACGCGCGGCGCATGTGCGGGAGCAGCCATTGACCCTGGTGCAGGCCCTGGCCAGCCCACAGGCGCTGAGCTGGGTGAGCGGGCGTGTGCGCTTTGTGCCGCAGCAGGTGTTGTTGGACAACCAACTGCATGATGGGCGTGCGGGTGTGCGCGTCTATCAACTCGCTGCGGTGGAAGGCGCATCAGCAGCGCTACTGGTCGATCTCGGCTGGCTGCCGTTGCCGGCGAATCGGCAGTTGCCCACCCTCGCGACGCTGGACGGTGTGCGCGCCGTGCAGGGCTTGCTGGGTGCGCCGCCGTCGGCAGGGCTGGCGATCGGTCCTGCACTGGCACCCACTGCCACCTCGTCCACCTGGCTGGCCACGCGGCTGGACCCGGAGGCAGTGCGTGGGGCCTTGGGCAGGCGCGACATTTCGTCGCAGGTCCTGCGGCTGGATCCGGCTGTGCCCGTGGGCTACGTGCGCGATCTGGAGATGCTGCCGAACACGCTGCCGCCCGCGCGGCACTTGGGTTATGCGGTGCAATGGTTCGGGCTGGCGGCTGCGGTGATGAGCACCGCTGCACTGCTGACCTGGCGTGCGCGGCGTCGCCGCCGACGCGGGCACTGACGCCTGCGGCATGAGAAAATCGCCGGCATGACTCTCTCCCCATCGGCCAACCCGCACGCGGTCAAACGCGGCCGCAGAATGCTGATTGCCCTGGCGGTGCTGTTCTTCGGCTCGATGGCGCTGGCCGGCGGACTGCGCTTTGCCGGGTGGCAGCCTGCGTCGATGCGCAACAACGGCCAATTGCTCAACCCGCCGGCCGACCTCCGCGCGCTGAAGCCTGTGCGTGCGGATGGGCAGCCATATGCGTGGGCACCGGGCGAGCGCATGTGGCGTATCGCGCTGGCACCGCCGGCCGATTGCATGCAGCAGTGCCTGGCATTGGCCGCCGAGCTGGACAAAGTGTGGCAACTGCTCGGACACCGTGCCGACAAGGTGGAGGTGCTGTGGATCGGTACGCCGCCGGCCGGGCTGCCGCCGATGCCGGCCTTGCGCGTGCTGCGCGACGACCTGCAGCTGCGCGGCGCGCTGCCGCATGCAGACGATGCGGCCGGCGTGCCGGTGTATGTGATCGACCCCAACGGCTTCGTGATCCTGCGCTATGCCCCGGGGTTCGACCCGGCTGGCCTGCGCGCCGATCTGGTCAAGCTGCTGAAATTGATGTGAGCCCGTTTCGATGAATCTGTTTGCACCACCGGCACTGTTCCGCCACTTCCACCGCATGGCCTGGCTGGCGGCGTTGTTCACTGCGAGCACGATCCTGTTCGGCTCGTTCGTGCGGCTGTCCGATGCCGGCATGAGCTGCCCGGACTGGCCGACCTGCTACGGTCGCGTGACCTGGCCGCAGACCACCGACGAAGCCAATACGCATGTGGCCAGCAAGATCCGGCCGCTGGAGTCGCACAAGGCCTGGCGCGAGCAGGTGCACCGCTTCCTGGCCGGTGCGCTGGGTGTGGAGGTATTGGTGCTGACGCTGCTGGCTGCGCGCCGCCGTCGCATGGGCATCGCCCAGGTCGTCTCGGCCGCGGTGCTGGTGGCGTTGTCGATTCCCTTGTACATGTCTGGCTGGCACGGATTGGCAATGGGCGTGGCGCTGGCCGGCGAGGCCATCCTGCTGCTGGCCGCGCTGCGCTGGAGCAATATCGACCTGGCGCGCGCGGCGGTGCTGACGCTGGCGGTGGTGATCTTCCAGGCGCTGCTGGGCATGTGGACGGTGACGCTGCTGCTCAAGCCCATCGTGGTGATGGGCCATCTGCTGGGCGGCATGTTGATGTTCTCGCTGCTGGTGTGGATGGCCTGGCGCGCCACGCACTTGCCGATCACGCTGGCCGACGCCTCGCGGTTGAAATGGCTGCTGCGGCTGGGCGTGGTGGTGCTCGGCCTGCAGATTGCGCTCGGTGGCTGGGTCAGCGCCAACTACGCCGCGCTGGCGTGCGGCGGCGGTAGCTGGTCGGCCGACAACTTCCCGCGTTGCGTCAGCCAGTGGTGGCCGCCGCACGACGTCCGCGAGGGCTTTACGCTGTGGCGCGGGATCGGCGTGGATTACGAAGGCGGCGTGCTCGATGGCGCGGCGCGTATCGCCATCCAGATGGCGCACCGGCTGTGGGCGATTGCGACCGCGCTGTACTTGTGGTGGTTGGCGTGGCGCTTGTCACGCTCGCCAGGCATGCGGGTGTGGGCAGGCGCATTGGCGTTGCTGGTGGCCGTGCAGGTGACGCTGGGCGTTCTCAACGTCAAGCTGGCGCTGCCGCTGGAAGTGTCGGTACTGCATAACGGTGGCGCGGTGGCACTGTTGTTCGTGCTGGTCTCCCTGTTGGCGCGGTTGCGCGCGCCGGAGTGAGCATGGCTGTCAGCGCACGCGATTACTGGGATCTGACCAAACCTAAGGTGGTGGCACTGATCGTGTTCACAGCGCTGGTGGGCATGTTCCTGGCCATTCCCGGCATGCCGTCGTGGGTGCAGGTGCGCACCGGTGCGCTGGGCTTTCTGGGCATCTGGCTGGCGGCCTCGGCAGCGGCGGCGATCAACCAATTGCTCGACGCCAAGATCGATGCGCAAATGGCGCGTACCTCGTGGCGTCCGCTGGTGGTAGGCAAGGTGCGGCCGTGGCAGGTATTGGTGTTCGCCAGCGCGCTGATCGCCGTCTCCATGACCCTCCTGGTGGTGTGGGTGAATGTCATCACCGCAGTGCTGACCTTCGCCTCGTTGATCGGTTATGCAGTGATCTACACCGTGTACCTGAAACGCGCCACCTCGCAGAACATCGTGATCGGCGGGTTGGCCGGCGCCACGCCGCCGATGCTGGGGTGGGCCGCCGTGACCGGGCTGCCGACCACGACGGACTGGATCAATGCCTCGCTGCTGGTGCTGATCATCTTCATCTGGACACCGCCGCATTTCTGGGCGCTGGCGATCTTCCGCCGTGCCGACTACGCCAAGGCGGCGATCCCGATGTTGCCGGTGACCCATGGCGTGCCGCACACGCGCAAGCAGATCCTGGTGTACACGATCGTGCTGGCGATCGTGACGTTGCTGCCGGTGGTGGTGGGCATGAGCGGGGTGTTCTACCTGGGCGGCGCGCTGGTGCTCAACGTGGTGTTCCTCTGGTACGCCTGGCGCATGCTCGATCCGCCGGACGAGCTGTTTTCGATGAAGATGTTCGGCTACTCCATTGTCTATCTGATGGCGCTATTCGCATTTCTCATGGTCGATCACCTGCTGTTGCCCTGGGTCCGATAGAACGCGCATGCCAGGCCGGGATGCTGCGTGCGGCGGCAGGCAGGCCGCCGCAGGTGTCCAGGTCTCAACTCAGCCAGCTGGCGCAGTCGCTGGCATTCTTGCTGCCGCAGCTGGACTGCATCTTCTTCTGTAGCCGCGCGAGGACCGCACTGCCGTCTCGACGATGCTGCGTGCTCCAGCGTTTCAGGGCTGCGGCGAGCGTGTCGAAACGTTGCCGGGTGCGCTGGCGGTAGCCGTCCGGTTGCCCGGCCAGTTCGCCAATCACCTGCGTGGCGGCGGTTTCGATGCCTGTCGTGTCGTCCGGGCTGAGCCGGATCAGTCCATCGACATACAGCACACCCCATTGCACGCGGGTGGCGGGGCCCTGTGCGCTTTCGTACGCCTTCTTGAGCCATGACAGGGCGGTTTTCTTGTCGCCGCGGTGTTCGGCCAGCTCTGCCAGTTCCGGCATGTAGTAGTACGGCGTCCTGGTCCGCGAGAGTTCTGCCAGCAACAGCTGTTCGGCGCCACTGCGGTCACCCACCTCACTCAGCAGGGCCGCTGCCGTGCTGATGGTGGACTGGCGTTCTTCATCGGTCCTGGCGGCCTGGCTCGCCCACTGCACGCGTTGGCGCACGGTAGCGACGACCTCCTGCGGAAGCCGCGGCTGGGGATCCTTCGTTTCGGCCTCGGTCGGTTGGCCCTGTGCCAGACGGGCGAGCTGGATGCGCGCGAACGCGGTGCCGAGCCTGTCGGAGACCGGCAGTGTGGGGTCGGCGTAGACCTTGTCCAGGGCATTGACCACGGCGGTGGACAGCGTGGCGCGTTCGCCGGCATCGGCGCTGGCGGCCGCGACCAGGCGTGCCGGCATGTAGTTCAGTGAGCCGAGATTGGCGCGTACCTCTGCCGGATCGGCCAGCACGGACTCAAGCAACGTGCGATAGGCCGGAGTGGGGGCGGGCGGGTCCTTCGTCGCGGTGAGTGCTTCCAGGGCAAAGCTGCGCTGTAGCGCGGGCTGCGGCGCCACCGTGGAAAGCCGGGTCAGTACGCCCGCTGCGTCCTCGCGCTTGAGCAGGCGGTCGTCGGTGCCCCAGGCGTAGTTGCCGAGCACCGACCAGTCGTCCGCCGTCAGGGTCTGTGGCGCATGCAGCGCGGTGTCCAGCAGCTGTTTGACGGTACTGGTGCTGCTGGCGGCAACGCGCAGCACGTCGACCAGGCGGGCGTTATCGGCGTCGCCGGCCAGGCGGGTGATCTCGCTGCGGTCCGGACGCAGCACGATGATGGTGGGGTAACCCTTGATGCCGAAGCGTTCGCCCCAGGCCTGCGCACCCTCCGAATCGCCATCCAGGTGCACGGCGACGAATTGCCGGGTACGCGCGATGAACGCCGGGTCCTTGAACAAGGTGGCCTTGAGTCGATTGCAGGGCGGGCACCAGGCTGCGCCCCAGTACAGCAGGACCGGCTTGCCGGTCTCCCTGGCTTCGGCGAAGGCATCGTCCACATCGCCTTCGCGCCAGGCGATGCTGGACGCGGGAGCCGGCGTTGCAGTTGCCCTGGCCGCTGTTGCCGCTGTCGCCGGGGTCTCGGGCTTGTTGCAGCCTGCCAGGGACGTCAGGGCTGCCAGCAGCGCGATCGCGCACGGGCACGGGCGTCGGAACGACAACGTCATGGCGGTCACCGATGGGGTTGGCAGATGTTGATCGCCTACGCTAGCGCACGCTGGCGCGTCAGCGTCATAACTTTTGTACCTGTGCTGACAACCGGTGGAGGTCGGCCAGGCGAAATACTGTCATGCACTGTGCCGTTGCGCTGTTGCCCGCACCACATCCATCAATGACGGCCGGCCCGGTCTTGCGACACGTCCGGCGTGGTGCGCGCGTAGCGCGCCGCCACGAACGCGCAGACGATCAGCTGCACCTGGTGATACAGCATGATCGGCAGCACGATCGCGCCCAGCCCGCCGCCAGCGAACATCACTTTGGCCATCGGCACGCCGGTGGCCAGGCTTTTTTTCGAGCCGCAGAACACGATGGCGATCTCGTCGGCGCGGTTGAAGTGCAGGCGCCGCGCAAGAACAGTGATCGAAACCATCGCCAACGCCAGCAACAAGGCTGCCACGCCGATGACCGAAAGCAGGGCCGGCAACGGGGTCTTCTGCCACAGCCCTTCGTTCACTGACGCGCTGAAGGCGGTGTAGACCACCAGCAGGATGGTGGCCTGGTCGGTGTAGCGCAGCACCGCACGACGCCGTTCGACCCAGCCGCCGATCCATGGGCGCAGGAAGTGGCCGGCCAGGAACGGCACCAGCAATTGCAGCACGATCTTGCCGATCGCTTCGGCCGGATGCGCCATTACGCCCTGGCTGCCCACCAGCGCGCCCATCAGCAGCGGAGTGAAGAACACCCCCAGCAGGCTGGACAGCGAGGCGGCGCAGACTGCGGCCGGGACATTGCCGCGCGCCATCGAGGTGAACGCGATCGAGGACTGCACGGTGGACGGCAGCGCGCACAGGAACAGCACGCCGATATACAACTCCGGCGTCAGTGCCACATGTGCCAGCGGCTTGAGCAGCAGGCCGAGCAGCGGAAACAGCACGAAGGTGCAGGCCAGGATCACCAGATGCAGCCGCCAGTGCAGCGCGCCGGCCTTGACTGCCTCGCGCGAGAGCCGCGCACCATGCAGGAAGAACAATGCGGCGATCGCCACGTCGGTGACATCGTCCATGACCACAGCGGCGGTACCGGACACCGGCAGCAGCGAGGCCAGCGTGACCGTGCACAGCAGCGCGAGGGTGAAGGGATCGATGCGCAACCGCGCCAGCCAGTGTTTCATCATCAAGGAGACGTGGGACGGCGAGGCCAGCGGGCAGCCATTATAAGGTTCGCGCCGTGGCTTGCGCATGGTAGCCGCCGCGCAGGCCCTGCCACCGCGCGGCAGATGCGTACCGGGGACACCGGCATGCCGGTCCGCAACGGTCGGGCCGGGGTGGTTCCCGGTGGTTGTCGATGCGATCCGTGCGGTCGGTCAAAGTCTGCTGCGTTTGCCATCCAGGCAGGCAAATCCTTGCTAGATTCCAGCTGCGCACGCCAGCGGCGTGTCCGGGTGAAACCGGGGCTGCGCCCGTGTCCGCCCACCTCTTCGCGCAGCGCCAGGGAAAGGAGTCGCTTCATGCGTTACGACCAATATCAGCAGACGTTTGCATTATCGGCACTGGCCAACTGGATCGGCGACCGCAGGGGCACCCAACCCGCGCTGCAGGCGGACTACCAGACCACCTTGCTGCAGACGCTGGCCTCTGCCGATACCCAGGACAGGATCGGCGATTGGCAGCTGTTGTGGGGGCCTCAGGTCTGGCAAGTGCCCGGGTCCTCGTTATCGGGCAATGCGATGTATGTCGCCCACACCGATGCCATGCCCGGCATCGGCGAGGCGTATGTGGTTGCGCTGAGTGCCACCAATCCGGAATCGTTCTACGACTGGTTCACCGAAGACTTCGACGTCTCCTCGGTGGTGGATTTCACCAGCTTCGCGCCGTTGCTGGCCACCGCACCGGTTGCCGCAAAAAAGCCGGTCAAACCGGGAAGCACGGTGATCTCGATGGGCGCGGCCACCGGCGTGTGGCATCTGCTGAACATGGTGAGCCCGTCCACGGCCTTGGCGCCCACTACCGGGCTGCTGGATTTCCTGCAGTCGCGCGATGGCAGCAAGGCCACGGTGATCTTTGCCGGGCACAGCCTGGGTGGCGCGCTGTCGCCGACCTTGGCGACCTGGTTGAAAAGCAATGGGAAGCTGGACCATTTCAACGCCGTGCACTGCTATCCCACTGCCGGGGCGACACCCGGCAACGGCGAGTTCACCGCGTTGTACATGCAAACGCTGCCATCGCCGGCACCCGGCCAGGCGCCGTATCAGATCTGGAACGCGGACCTGTGGAATACGCTCGATTGCGTACCGCATGCCTGGACCGTGCCGATGCTCAGTCAGATCAAGACGCTCTACCGCAACGATCCGATCAAGGAAATCGATGTGCTGGTGGATGTCGCCATCGCCAATACCCTGGCCTCCACGGTGAGCTATGCGCAGATCGCCAACCAGCCGCTGGATGGCACCCTGACCGGCATCCCCACCACCATCTTGCAATTCCTCGAGCAGATGGCCCACCAGCACACCACCGCCTACCAGGAGCTGATCGCCGAATGGCTGACACCGGTGCCGGTGCCGCCGGCGGGGGCGCCGCAAACGCAGAGCGTGGACCCCACGCAGGCGCGCGACGCGCTGGTCGAGCGGCTGGTTGCGCATGCCGGGCAGACCGCGCTGGCCGATGCCGGCAAGGTGGAGGCGGTCGGTGGGGTGCTGGAGTCGATGGCCAGGACCTTGTTCAAGCAGATCTGAATCATCGGCGGTCGGCGGTGGCTGCCGCCGGCCGCGCGCGTCGGTCATGGGGCCGTGGCGTGCGCCGGCAACTCAGCGCGCGCCGGGACGCAGCCGTAGCAGTTCGCGCAGTTCGTATTTGTCGGTCTCGTCCAGGCCCTGCGCGCGCTGCTTGGCCTGCAGTTCTTCCAGGCGCTGCTGCAGCAGCTGTTTTTCCAACTGGGCAATGGCGTCGTGCAGCTCCATGGCCCAGCTCTGTTCGTCGCCGGGCAGCACCTGCGCGGCCAGCTTCTGCAGGGCGGCCTGTTCTTCGCGTTCGGTGAAGTGTTGCAGCAGCGCGCCGGTGCTGATTTCCGGGCGCTGCTGCACGATGTCCAGCAACTCCATCAGCAGCTCCACGCCGGGCAGGCGCAGCCCGGCCAGGTCGTGGTGGCGGTCCAGGCCCATCGCCAGCGAAGGCTGCTGCAGCAGGATCGCGATGGACGCGCGCACCAGGCTGCGCCGCTGCACCGGCGCACCCATCCGTGCGGGCACGCGCGCCTGTGGCGTGGCGCCGTGGCCGGGCGAACCGGGCGAGGCAGCGACACCGGTCATGCGCGCCAGTTCCTGCCGCATCAGGTCGCCAAATGCGCCGTCGGGAATCTGCGCCAGCATCGGGCGCGCGCGCTCGGCCAGGCGGGCCTTGCCATCGAGCGTCTGCAGGTTGATGTCCCGCGACATCTCGTCGAAGAAGAACTGCGACAGTGGCGTGGCCTGTTTCAGGCGCGTATCGAAGGCCTGCGCGCCTTCCTTGCGCACGATGGTGTCCGGGTCTTCGCCATCGGGCAGGAACAGGAAGAACGCCTGGCGGCCATCCTTCATGCGTGGCAGCACCGATTCGAGCGCACGCCAGCCGGCCTTGCGCCCGGCGTTGTCGCCATCGAAACAGAAGTAAACGTCCGGTGCATTGCGGAACAGCAGCTCGGCATGTTCGGGCGTGGTGGCCGTGCCCAGGGTGGCGACCGCCTGGGTCACGCCGAACTGGAACAGCGAGACCACGTCCATGTAGCCCTCCACCACGATCAGCCGTTCGATCTTCTGGTTGGCCTGGCGCACCTGCCACAGGCCGTACAACTCGCGGCCCTTGTGGAACAGCGCGGTTTCCGGCGAATTGAGGTACTTCGGGCCGGGGTCGCGGCCATCGGCCGGCGCGCCCAGGATGCGGCCGCCGAAGGCGATGACGCGGCCGCGGCGGTCGAAGATCGGGAACATCACCCGGTCGCGGAACTTGTCGTAGACATGGCCGCGGTCGTTCTTGGAAAACAGCCCGGCGCGTTCGAGCACGCTCATGCGGCGCGCATCGGTACCCAGGGTGTCCTTCAGTGCGCTGTAGCCATCGGGCGCGTAGCCGATCTGGAACCGTGCACGGTTCTCCGCATCCACGCCGCGCCCGTCCAGGTATTCGGTGGCGCGTGCGTTGCCTTCGAGCTGGCGCTGGAAAAACTTGGTCGCCGCCTCCAGCGCCGAGTACAACTCTCGGCTGTCGTCCTGCTGTTGCGGGGTGCGCTGCTGGGTCTCGCGCGGGATCTCCATGCCGGCGCGCTTGGCCAGCTCGTCGACCGCGTCGAGAAACTCGAGGCGGTCGTAGTTCATCAGGAAGCTGATCGCGGTGCCATGCGCACCGCAGCCGAAGCAGTGATAGAACTGTTTGGTCGGCGAGACGGTGAACGAGGCCGAGCGCTCGTCGTGGAACGGGCAGCGTGCCGAATATTCCTTGCCCTGACGCTTGAGCGGCACGCGGCCGCCCACCACCTCGACGATGTCGGTACGTGTAAGCAGTTCGTCGATGAATGCGTCGGGGATGCGGGCCATCCCGCTAGGATATCCCAGCCGCTGGCGCCAGCCTGAGTCGGCCGGTTGCAAGCTGCATGCTGGCTCAGCGGCGCACAGGCGTGTCCGGCAGCGTGGCTGCGGTGGCCGCCACGGGCATGGCGATGGCTTCGGGCAGGTGATCCGGGTCCACGCCAGCCTCGCGTAGCTTGCGCTGCGAGCGCACGCGCTCGTCGATGACTGCGGTCAGCAAGGCACCGACGAAGAACACCACCGAGGCGTAGTACATCCACACCAGCAGGATCACCAGGGTACCCATCGAACCATAGGCGCTGCCCGGCGCGGCCTGGGCGATGTAGACGCCGATGGCGTAGCGGCCCAGCGCAAACAGCAGGGCGGTGATGACGCCGCCGACGAAGGCCTGCCGCCAGTTCACGGTGCGATCGGGTAGGTAGCGGTACAGAAACGCGAACGCCAGCGAGTACAGCGCCAGCGTGGTCACATAGCCCACCGCCGGCAGCACCGACGGTAGCCGCGCGAACACGACCTGCAGGGCGGTGGTGGCGATCATCGACACGATCAGCAGAAAGCCCAGCGCCAGGATCACCCCAAAGGAAAATACGCGCTTCTTCAGCCACGCCATGATGCCGTCCAGGCGCTGCTTGTCGGTGCGGAAGATCAGGTTCAGCGCATTCTGCAACTGCGCAAACACCGCAGTGGCGCCGATGAACAGCAGCAGCGTGCTCCACAGCCCGGCCAGCGTGCCGACGCCGGGCTGGTCGGTGGCATTGCGGATCACCGTGTCGGCGACCTCGGCGGCGCTACCACCGGCCAGTTGCGCGATCTGCTGCACCAATGCTTCCTGCGCCGGCGGATACAGCGAGGCGGTCAACCACAGCAGCAAGACCAGCAACGGCGCCAGCGACAGCAGCGCATAGAACGACAGCGACGCGGCCTGCGTCATCACGTCTATTTCGAGAAAGCGGTTGAGCAGCGCCATTGGCAGGCTGCGCTGCAGGCGGCTCAGATGCTTTTGCAGATAGGCGGTTGAAAGCGTCGTCACCGGCGAGAATCCTTGGCGCATACCGTCGCGGACGCAGGTGGCATGGAGCCAGACCGGTATGCGGAGTGCCTGGCCCGCGCCTGCGCTGGCGCCACCGTTCTAACAGGCCGGGATCGAAGGTGCGGTGAAAAGTGGTGGCTGTGTGACGCCTGCCCCGGCTGCTTGCGCAGGGCAGGCGTCAACGCCAGCGCTGTGTCAGCCCGCCAGGTGCTTTTTCACCAGCGTGGACACCAGGCCCATGTCGGCCTGGCCGGCGAGCTTGGGTTTGAGTGCGCCCATCAGCTTGCCGATGTCGGCGGGGCTGCTGGCGCCGGTCTGTGCAATCGCGGCCTGGATGGCGGCCACGATTTCGGCTTCGTCCATCTTGGCCGGCAGGTAACGCTCGATCACCACGATTTCCTCGCGTTCGATCTGTGCCAGGTCGTCGCGCGCGGCGCCTTCGTATTGGGTGACCGAGTCCTTGCGCTGCTTGACCATCTTGTCCAGCACGGCGATGACGGCGGCATCGTCCATCTCGATGCGCTCGTCCACTTCCTTCTGTTTGATCGCCGCGTTGATGAGCCGGATGACGCCCAGGCTGTGCTTGTTGCCGGACTTCATCGCGGCCTTCATGTCATCGGTAAGCTGTTGCTTGAGGGGCATGGGGTAACTCCTGGGTTGCAGGTGAACGGGTGCGACGCGCCCCGGCAGGCGAGGGCGGCGGCAGGGATGTGAGGCAACACCGGATCCAGCGACGGTGTGGCGTTGCATGGATTGCGCTGCCGGGATGGCCGCGAACCAATGCAAAAAGCCGGCGACGCTTGCGCGTGCCGGCTCCTGGGTTCGATCCGGTCGGGTCGCGCCTACAGCGCAGACCCGGCGGCAAGGAACCGCGTTCGATCAGTACAAGCGCTGGCGCTTAGTGACGTCGCGCGAGGAACGACGCAGCTGACGCTTCACGGCAGCGGCAGCCTTGCGCTTACGCTCCTGGGTCGGCTTTTCATAGAACTCGCGCTTGCGGGTTTCGGCCAGCACGCCGGCCTTTTCGCAGGTGCGCTTGAAGCGGCGGAGCGCAAATTCGAAGGGCTCGTTCTCGCGGACTTTAACGCTGGGCATGTGTTCTCCAGATTGGGATTTTTCCGTCCGGGAGCCCCGGGCGGGTGCGAGCGGACTCGCGTGACGGAATTTCCGGGTTGCCCCGGCGAGCCACGCATTATAACGACTTGCGAACGGCCTGCAAGCCCCTGGGGGGAATTGCCGCAGATGGCCCGGCAGAGCGTGCGCCGGCGCGCGTTTCGGGGTGGCCGGCACGGCAGAGCCGCCTCTGCGGGCGGGCCGGTCTGCGCAACGCAAAAGCTGCGAAAATGGCCGCACACGTTTATCTGCCGAGCTACCGTGAAAGTCCTTGGGATCGAATCATCATGCGATGAGACCGGTGTGGCGGTCTACGACACCGCCCTGACCGGCGTGCCGGCGTTGCGCGCCCATGCGGTGTACAGCCAGATCGCGCTGCATGCCGAATACGGCGGCGTGGTGCCGGAGCTGGCCAGCCGCGACCACGTGCGCAAGCTGCTGCCGTTGATCCGCCAGACCCTGGGCGAGGCCGGGCTGCGCATCGACGAACTGGACGGGGTGGCCTACACCGCCGGGCCCGGCCTGGTGGGCGCCCTGCTGGTCGGTGCCGGGGTGGCGCGCTCGCTGGCCTGGGCACTGGAGGTGCCGGCGATCGGCGTCCACCACATGGAAGGGCACCTATTGGCACCGCTGATGGAAGACGACCCGCCGCAGCCGCCCTTCGTGGCGCTGCTGGTCTCCGGCGGGCATACCCAATTGGTGTCGGTCAAGGCGCTGGGCCGCTACGAAGTGCTGGGCGAGACCCTGGACGATGCCGCCGGCGAGGCCTTCGACAAGACCGCCAAGATGATGGGCCTGCCGTACCCGGGCGGCCCGCAGCTGGCGGCGCTGGCCGAAACCGGCACGCCCGGACGTTACAGGTTCGCCCGGCCGATGACTGACCGCCCCGGTCTGGATTTCAGCTTCAGCGGGCTCAAGACCCAGGTGCTGCTGGCCTGGCGCGGCAGCGACCAGTCCGACACCACGCGGGCGGACATCGCGCGCGGCTTCGAGGATGCCGTGGTGGAGACGCTGGCGATCAAATGCCTGCGCGCGCTGGACGCGGCCGGCTGCAACACGCTGGTGGTGGCGGGCGGGGTCGGCGCCAACAAGCGCCTGCGCGCGCAGTTGCAGCAGGCCGCGCAGCGCCGTGGTGGCCGGGTCTGTTTTCCGCGCCCGGCGCTGTGCACCGACAATGGCGCGATGATCGCCTTCGCCGGCGCGCTGCGGTTGCAGGCCGGCGAACACGCCGATGCCGCGGTGCATGTGACGCCGCGTTGGGATATGGCTGCGCTGTCGCCACTTGTGGCGACGCGGGAATCGGGAATCGGGAATCGGGAATAGGAAGAGCGATACCCCGATCCTGTTAGTGCTGCGTGTTATTGCCCTTGCTTCTCCCCATTCCCCATTCCCGACTCCCTATTCCCCATGGATAAAGTGTTTATTGAAGGCCTGGAAATCGATGCGCTGATCGGCATCTACGACTGGGAGCGGCGGATTCGCCAGACGCTGCGGTTCGACCTGGAGATGGGCTTCGACAACCGCATTCCGGCGGCCAGCGACGATATTGCCGATACGCTGAACTACAAGGCGGTGAGCAAGCGGTTGATCGATTTCGTGCAGGGCTCGGATTTCGGGCTGGTCGAAACCCTGGCCGAGCGTTGCGCGGCGATCGTGCTGGACGAATTCGGCGTGCACTGGCTGCGGCTGAAACTGAGCAAGCCCGGTGCGGTGCGTGGCGCGCAGGCGGTGGGCGTCATCATCGAGCGGGAGCGGGCGGCCTGATTGTCGCGAACCTTCTTGCTGCATGCGGGGACTTGGTCTTGAGGGTCGCGGGGGCCGAGCGCTGCGCCCGCGCTGGCGCGCACCATGCCTGCAACCGGCCTCGACAACTCCCGAACCTCGAATCCCGGCCTTCGACACTTCCCCCCCTGCGGCTGCAGCAAGCTAGAATTGCCGGCCATGTAAACGTTTTCTCAAGGATCTCATGGCTGCTGATCGCATCGAAACTCTGATTGCCCGGATGACCGTGGAAGAGAAGGTCGGACAGTTGGGTGTGTTCGCCGACATGGTGCGGCCGTTCGCACCGGACGTGAATCCGGAGGCCAACGTGCGCAATGCCGACGAGGTGTTGCAGCAGGTGCGCGAGGGCCGGGTGGGCTCGCTGTTCAACGGCGCGGGCGCCGCGCTGGGCGTGCAGATCCAGAAAGCGGCGGTGGAGGAGAGCCGGCTGGGCATTCCGGTGATCCTGGCCGCAGACGTGATCCACGGCATGCGCACGGTGTTCCCGATCCCGCTGGGCGAGGCGGCCAGCTTCGAGCCGGCGCTGGCCGAGCGTACTGCGCGCGCCACCGCCATCGAGGCCACTGCGGCCGGGCTGCACTGGACCTATGCGCCGGCGGTGGACATCGCCCGCGACCAGCGCTGGGGCCGTGGCGCCGAGGGCGCCGGCGAAGACGTGGTGCTGGGCATGGCGTTCGCCGCGGCGCGCGTGCGCGGCTTCCAGGGCCCCGACCTGACCGCCGACGATTGCCTGCTGGCCACGCCCAAGCACTTCGCCGCCTACGGCGCGGTGGCGGCGGGCATGGAATACAACACGGTGGATATTGCGCCGCAGACCTTGCGCGATGTGCATCTGCCGCCGTTCAAGGCCGCATTCGATGCCGGCGCGCTGACGGTGATGTCTTCCTTCAACGACATCAACGGTGTACCGGCCAGTGCCAACCACGAGTTGCTCACCGAGATCCTGCGTGGTGAATGGCAGTTCCCGGGCGTGGTGATTTCCGACTACACCGCCGACATGGAGCTGATTGCGCACGGCTACGCCGCCGACGAGCGCGACGCGACCAAGAAGGCGTTCCTGGCCGGGCTGGACCTGAGCATGCAGAGCGGCTTCTATGCCGCGCACCTGCCGTCGCTGGTGGACAGCGGCGAGGTGCCGATGGCGGCGCTGGATGCCAGCGTGCGGCGCATCCTGCAGCTGAAGCAGGCCATTGGCCTGTTCGATAACCCGTATCGGTCGCTGGATCCGGCGCGCGAAGCCGACACTGCGTACCTGCCTGCGCACGATGCGTTGTCGCGCGATGCGGCACGGCGCTCGATCGTGTTGCTGAAGAACGACGATGCGGTGCTGCCGTTGAGCAAGAGCGGGCAGCGCATCGCCTTGATCGGGCCATTCGTGCAGGACCGCGAAAACATCGAAGGTTGCTGGACGCTGTTCGGCGACAAAGCGCGCTACGTGACCCTGGAGCAGGGGATGCGTGCGGTGGTCGGCCACGAATACCTGAGCGTGGTGGCCGGTTGCGGCCTGGAAGAGGCGCTGCCGGGTGGGATTTCCGCAGCGATCGACGCCGCACAGGCGGCCGACGTGGTGGTGCTGGCGCTGGGCGAGCCGCAGCGCTTCAGCGGCGAGGCGCAGTCGCGCACCGAGATCACCTTGCCGCCGGCGCAACAGGCGCTGGCCGAGGCGGTTGCCGCCACCGGCACGCCACTGGTGGTGCTGTTGCGCAACGGGCGCGCGCTGGCGTTGAACGGTGCGGTACGCGATGCGCAGGCAATTGCGGTGACCTGGTATCTGGGGACACAAACCGGCACTGGCGTGGCCGATGTGCTGTTCGGCGACTACAACCCATCTGCACGCCTGCCGATCAGCTTTCCGCAGGTTACCGGGCAACAGCCGTATTTCTACAACCATCTGCGCACCGGTCGTCCTGAATTGCCGACCCTGTCCGAGTACAAGGCGCGCTGGCGCGAAATGCCCAACGAGCCGTTGTATCCGTTCGGCCACGGGTTGAGCTACACCACCTTTGCCTATGCACCGCCGCAGTTGAGCACCGCGCAGCTGGGCTGGGATGACACGCTCACCATCACCACACGCGTGACCAACACTGGCCGCGTGGCCGGCGAGGAAGTGGTGCAGCTGTACGTGCACGACCGCGTAGCCAGCCGGGTGCGCCCGGTGCGCGAACTCAAGGGGTTTCGCAAGGTGTTGCTGCAGCCGGGCGAAAGCACGGAGGTGGTGTTTACCCTCGCCCGCGACGCGCTGTCCTTCACCAATCCCAAAGGCGTCTTCGGCGCCGAGCCGGGCGTGTTCGACGTGTGGGTCTGCGCATCCGCCAAGAGCGGCGAGGCGGTGTCATTCGCGTTGGGCAGCAGCTGAACCACGCACTGCCTGCGCCGATGGGCGCGCAGGCAGTGCTTGCCACTTTTACATCACTGCACTCAGGCGCCGTTTTCGACCGCCGCCTTGCTCTTGGGGGTCAGCTTGAGCAGGCGCCCGGTGCTGCCGCTGGCCTAGTCTTCGAGCAACCACAGTGCGCCATCGGGGCCTTGCTCCACTTCGCGGATGCGGGCCCCCATGTCGTAGCGGGCCACTTCGCGCGGCTGATCGCCAAGCGAGACCTGCACCAGTGCCATCGACGACAGCCCGCCGATGAAGCCATTGCCGCGCCACGCCGGGAACTGCTTGCCGCTGTAGATCACAAAGCCGGCTGGTGAAATTACTGGTGTCCAGCTGATCTTGGGAGCAGCGAATTCGGGCCGGGTGTTGTGGTCCGGGATCGGCCGGCCATCGTAGTGATCGCCGTTGGACACGATCGGATAGCCGTAGTCGGCGCCGCGCTGGATCAGGTTGAGCTCATCGCCACCGGCCGGGCCCATTTCGTGTTCCCACAGCCGGCCCTGGCTATCGAACGCAATACCCAGGATGTTGCGGTGTCCCAACGACCACACCTGCGCAGCCACGCCGCCCTGTGCAACGAACGGGTTATCGGCTGGCACGCTGCCATCGTCGTTGAGCCGGATCAACTTGCCGAGATTGGCCTTCATGTCCTGCGCGGGATCGAACTTCTGCCGTTCGCTGGAGGTGATCCACAGTTTTCCGCTGGGGTCGAATGCGAGCCGATGGCCGAAGTGACCATTGCCGGACACCTTGGGGCTCTGGCGCCAGATCACCTTGAGCCCGGACAAGCTGCCGCCGCCGTTGGCGTCCAGGGTGAGCTTGGCGCGGGCGACTGCCGCGCCCCGCGTATCGCCCTGGCCAGGTTCGGCATAGCTCAGATAGACCAGGCCGTTCTTCGCAAATTGCGGATGCGCCAGCACGTCACCGAAGCCGCCCTGGCCACCATAGGCAACCGCCGGCACGCCGGACACTGCGCTCTTGCGCTTGGTCGTGGGATCCAGCCGCATCAAGGTGCCACGCTTCTCGCTGACCAGCAGCGTGCCATCGGGCAGGAAGGTCATTGCCCAGGGTTCGTCGAAATCGGCCACGGTGGTGGCCTGGAACGGCCATTGCGCCTTGGGAATGGCGGCGGCGGGTGCCGCTGCGGGAGCCGCCAGGACAGCGCCGGTGGTGAACAGGGTGGCCGAGCAGGCCAGGGCAAGCAGACGTCGGGCAGACATGAGGTCCTCAGGGGTGGGGCACGGTCACGCTGCAGCCCTCCCGCAACGTGTCCCGCGTCGGGTTTTCAAGTACCTTACACGACGCTGCCGAGGCCGCCCTTGTCGCAGGTCACTCTCCGCCAGGCGGACGCGTCTCACATCGCTGTTTCAATCTAAAATATCACCATGAAAAGGAAGTTCCATGGCCACGCAAAAAACGTCACCCGCTTTCATCGCCGCCTCCTGGGCCGCCCTGCTGCTGGGCAGCGCGGCGTACCTGATCGGCTTGTGGAATGCGCGGATGCTGCTCAATGAAAAGGGGTACTACTTCACCTTGTTGTTGTTCGGCCTGTTCGCCTCGGTGTCGTTGCAGAAGAGCGTGCGCGACCGCGACGACGGCATTCCGGTCACTGGCCTGTACTACGCGATCTGCTGGTTCTCGCTAATCATCGCGCTGGTCCTGCTGGCCATTGGCCTGTTCAACGCCACCTTGCTGCTGAGCGAAAAAGGCTTCTATGCAATGGCTTACGCACTGAGCCTATTCGGCGCGGTCGCGGTGCAGAAGAACACCCGCGATGCAATGCAGGGGTCCGCCGCCGCGCATGGGACGCATGCGGTGCCGCCACCGCTGGACTGACTGCCTACGTGCAAGGCGCCAACAACAACGCCACCTCGACGGTGGCGTTGTTGTTTCAGCGCTTGGGCGGATGGTCGCCGCTGACGAAATCGGCTGCGTTTTCCCAGGCACGCTTGACGGCGTGACGCGCCTTGCTCCAGCTCAGTGACGACGTGCCTCGATTGGCCTCCCAATCACGATGCAGCTCTGCTTCCACCTGGTCGTACGCACGCGCATTGTCGCGGATGCGCGCTTCATGGCCGGCCAGATAGGCGCCTTCGTAATCCTCGTAGCGTTCGCCATCGGTGTAGTACGGCTCTTCGGTGAAACGTTCGCGCCAGTAGGTGGATACGTTCTGGCTGCGGTCTTCGTCCGGTGCGCGGCCCGGAATCTGATACGGCACGTTCATGCACGCCTCCGTCGTTTCGAATGTACGGTGACGTTAGGTGCCGCCGTGTTAACGGCGTGGCACGCCAGGTGAAGGTCGAATCAACGCCGCTGGGCCTGGTCGATAATGGCGCTGTACGAGTGTGCTGCGAAACTTACGCCGGCTTGCGTGGAAACAGATAAAACACCCAGCCCACTAGCAGGGCCACACCGGCGGCGGCCAGGTTCTGCCAACTGGCACTGGCGAGCAGGCCCAGCGACAACAGCACGGCGGCAACCGGAATCAGTGGGCCGCCCGGCAGGCGCAAGGCGTCGGCGCGTTGGCGATAGCGGCGCGCCAGCACGATTACGGCCGCCGCAGTGCCGATATAGGCAAACAGGCGCGTCACCATCGACAGCAAGGCCAGCTGGGTAAACGAACCAGACAAGGCCAGCGCCAGCGACAGCACGCCCTGGGTGAGCACGGCCGCAGCGGGAGTATGAAAGCGCGGATGCACGCGGGCCAGGAATGCCGGGCCATAGCCGTCCCTGGCCAGTGCGAACAGGAAGCGTGGCCCCAGCATCACCGTGTTGCTGGTAGTGCCCAGGATGGAAATGGTGGCGCCCACGGTCAGGATCAGCGCCAGGGCTTCGCCACCGAAGCCGCTGGCGGCATCGGCCAATGGCGTGGGCGATGCCGCCAGGTTGGGCAGCGTGCCCTGTGCCACCACCTGCACGGCGGCATAGATCAAGGTCACGGTGACGATCATGGTGATGAGCGCGAACGGCACATCGCGACGTGGGTTGCGGTATTCGCCAGCGGCGGCGGGAATATTTTCGAAGCCCGCATAGGCGAACAACAGCAACAAGGCCGCTTCACCGAGATTGCCCAGGTCGCGCAGGTCCGGCGACTTGCCGGCGAAGGCCCACGACCAATCCACGTAGAACAGTCCGATCGCCACGAACAACAGCAAGGGCACCAGCTTGCCGATCACCAGGGCGATGCCGGTGCGTGCGGCCGACTTCACGCCGATCACGTTGATGGCGGTGAGCACACCCAACGCACCGACCACCACCAGCAGGCGTGCCCAGGTGTCGGTGGAGGCGGTTGGCCAGAAGCGCGCAACCGCATCGGCCAGGCCATTGCTCAGCGCAGCGGCCGAGCTGATGCGGGTGAGCCAGATCATCCAGCCGATCTGGAATCCCACGAATGGGCCGAACGCCTCGCGCGTATACAGATAGCTGCCGCCCGGCGTGTCGAAATAGCTGGCCGCCTGCGCGTAGCACAACACCAGCAAGGCCACCGCCAGGCCGGCCAGCAACACCGCCCACAGGCTCATCGGGCCGAGCAGGGCGGCAGTGGCGGCGGGCAACAGATAGATGCCGCTGCCGATCACATCGTTGATCGATAGCCCGACGATCTGCCAGCGGCTGACGACGCGCACCAGGCCGGTGGCATCGGCTGCGGGGGCGGGCGTGGTCATGGTACGGCCTCGTCCAGGGCCGGCAGCTGCCATTGCGATTGCAGGCGCGCATAGTCGGCGCGCGGCAGCAGCACGAACAACGGATGGTCGGCCGGCTTCAACCACGCAAGCAGGCGTTGCATGTCCGCAGGATCCATCGCGGTGCAGCCGGCGGTGACCTCGCCCGGGCTGCGCCACAGGTGCGCGAAGATGCAGCTGCCGCGCCCGGCGATGCGATCAGGGTTGTGCGCGATGACAAAGCCTTCGCGGTAACGTCCGTCGCCTTGGGTGCGCAGGTCCAGCCGCATCGGCTCGGTGGAGCCGGCCACCGCCGCTTCGCCCACCTGCGCCGCATCGACGATGCGGTTGTATAGCGGCGAGGCGGGCACATCCATGCAGTAATGGGTGGCGGTCATGGCCTGATACGGCATGGCGCTGTCGATGCGCGTGGCGTAGCCGAAGGCCGGGCCGATGGCGAACACCCCGGCCGGGCTGCGGCCGTCGCCTTCGCGTTTGTGCGGGCCTTGCGGCTGCGCCGGGTGCAGGCCGTCGCCCCAGGCACTGCCGTTGCGGCCGAGTGCCACCGCGAATCCGGGGGCGGCCGGCTGCCACCGGCCATCCACACGCTGGAAGGTCTGCAGCCGCGCCTGCGTGCTGTTCCAGTCCGGGGTGGTGACCACGACGAGCGCGCGCGCCTGCTGCAGCGCCTGCATCGGCGCACCTGCGACAACAGCGCCGCTGCACAGCGCCAGCGTCATCAGCAGGATGGATTGCAACAGGGTGGTCAGGCGCATGCAGTCTCCGCAAGGCAGTGGGTGAGCTGAGAGGACGCCTGGCAGCTTGCTGCGAGTCGTAGCGCGGCCCCGGCGACATCGGTGGCGCCATGGATCGCTCGCCGATGGCTACTGTACCCAGCAATGCGCGCCCGTGGCGCATGTTCGCAGCAGCGGCGCACGCGGCATGCGTGCGTCAGTGGAGTGACGCACGCCGTCTGCCGTCACGCGTGGCGGTTGCTGGCGGGTTGGCTGATCGCTGCCGCTACGACGGCAACAGTTCCAAGCCGCGGATACGACGGATGCCCAGGCCGGGCGCGTCGTCGATCTGGATCTGCGCCTGGTCGAAATGCACACCTCCTTCGGTGGGATCGAACTGCCCCAACGCCGGCGCATCCAGATCGGCCAGGGTGATGCTGTCGGCCTTGGCCACCGCCAGATGCACGGCGGCAGCCACGCTGACGCTGGACTCGATCATGCAGCCGATCATGCAGGGCACGCCGTACAGCGCGGCGATATCGGCGATGCGGATCGCGTTGGACAGCCCGCCGGTCTTCATCAACTTGATGTTGACGATGTCGGCAGCGCGGCGCTGGAGCAGGTCGATGACCTGTGGCGGGGAGAACACGCTTTCATCGGCCATCACCGGGGTATCGATATGCGCGGTGACAAAGGCCAACCCGTCGATATCGGCAGCCTTGACGGGTTGCTCAAGCAACTCCAGCACGATGCCGGCGTCTTCCAGCCTGCGCATGCTGCGTACCGCCTGTTTGGGTGTCCAGCCCTGGTTGGCATCCAGGCGCAGCGTTGCGCGCCCATCGACTGCCGCATGGATCGCCATGACGCGTTCCACATCCGACGCGCTGTCCTTGCCCACCTTGATCTTCAAGGCCGCATAGCCGCGCGCCAATGCCGACTGCGCGTGCGCCACCATGACCTCGATGCTGTCGGCACTGATGGTGATGTCGGTGGTGATGCGCGGCGTGCCGCCGCCGAGCACTTGGTAGAGCGGCACGCCGAAGGACTGGGCCCACAGGTCGTACAGCGCAATCTCCACGGCGGCCTTGGCGCTGGTATTGCGCTCCAGCGCGTGCTGGACCAGCCCACAGAGACGATTGAGGTCGGCCACCTCCTGGCCGATCAGGCGCGGGCCGATGCAGTGGGTGATCGCGGCGATGATGCTGCCGTGCGTATCGCCGGTGATCGCTGCGGTGGCCGGCGCGGCGCCATACCCGAGATGGCCGCTGTCGGTGTGCAGCACCACCACCACATCCTCGATCGCCTGCACGGTGCGCAGCGCCGTTTTGAATGGGGTGTTCAGTGGCACGCGCAGCATGCCCAGACGCAAGCCGGTGATCTTCATGGGGAACCGATCGGTGCGACGCGCTGGATGCGCGTGATGTGGTCGATAAAGGGGCTGCCATCGGTGGCCAGCAAGGGCAGCAATGGTGTGACCGAGACACCGTTCAGCGCGGCACGCTGCACGCGGCCATCGCTGCCGCGGTAGCTGGCACCGGCCACATCGTGGATCACCCACGGGCTGCCGTGCGCATGCCCGATCACCAGCATCACGTGGCCGGGGAGATGGATCAGGTCGCCGATGCGCAGTTGCGCCAGCTGTTTCAGGCGCTGCGCTCGTGGCGCGTGCGCAGCGAAGGCAACGGCGCGCAGCACCGGGCTGCGCGCCTGATCGCCGGTATTGCGCGGCAGCGCAATGCCGAGGCTGCGGTAGACATCCAGCACGAAGCCGCTGCAATCGCGCGCATCGTAATCGTTGCCCCAACCATAGCGCTCGCCCAGGAATTTGAAGGCCTGCCGGAGCAGTACCGCAGGGGTGGCCGGCAACGCACCGATGCGGACATCGGCGCCACGCGGCACCAGCGCCGGCACCAGTTGCAGGCGGCCATCGGTTCCGCGCAGCGGCAGTTGCACCACGTGGGCGGCGACGGGCGACTGTCCGTTGACCGGTTGTTGCGGCGGCCAGTTGGTCAGCAACGGCAGGCTGCTGCCCATGTCCAGCGGCAACGCCGAGACGGCGGGGAGCTCCGGGGTGTACGCGGTCTGCACGCGGGCGCCGGTGACCACCAGGCGCGCGCCGGCCTGTGCGTAGTCCAGCACCTGGCGGCGGCTGCCCTCGGCGACATGGGCGGCGGCAATCCACGCCGCGTAGTTGGGCGCCAGCACGAACCGCCATGCGCCATCGGCGCTGGTATGCAGCACGGCCACCGGCGTGCCAGGGTAGAGTGCCGATTCCTGAAAGCGGTCGATATCGTGATCGTGCGGATCGGTGAACACGCGTTGGGTGGTGGGAAAGGTGCGTAATGCCGCGCGCCGCACCACCAGCGCGAAGCGCGGGGCGACCTGCGGAGGAAGTGCATCCAGCGCCAATGCGCGCTGTAGCTCGGCCAGGCGGCTCGCCGTAATGGGTCGCCCCTGCGCGTCGTACAGCACCCGCGTGGGCGCCGCAGACAACGCCTGGATCCGTGCGCGCACTGCAGCGCCCGGCATGACCGAGGGCAGCTGCGACAGATCGTGCATCGAGGCATCGTCACGCAGCAGCCGCGCGTTGAAGGCTGCGATCTGCGCCGTGTCCAGCAGTGGCTGCTGCGCCTGCAAACTGCGTTGTACCCAGTACTCCGGCGTCAGCTGCGCCGCGTCAACGGCGAAGGGGGCGCCCTGGGTGGCTGGCTCGCTGGCAGCCGAAGGCGCCGCGCCGCAAGGCAGGGCGAGTGCAATCCACAGCAATGGCAGCAGGCGGCGCGTCGATGGCATCGAAAGCTCTAAACGAAGGAATGGTGGCTGGCGATTGCGGGCAGATCCGAACGAACCATACGGCAGGTGCCTATGCGATGCAGTGCTGACGACGACAGCCGTCGTTTCGGCCATGATCGGCAGTGTACGCGGGGCCTAGCGCGTGCGCAGGGCGCCAGCGGCGGGAGGTGGGCGGCAGCCGGTGGTTGGCCAACCCGCTGCGCCCAATACATCGACGTGAAGCGATCCACGGATGCGTCGCTGGTAGGTGCACACTCCAACCGTGCCCATGCCACGCGTCGCGCGATTGCCCGCGTCGGCGACAACTCGGCGGATAATGGCCCGGCCATGGCAGTCCCGTTGGGCAAAGACAGCGCAGGCCTGGGTACCCACTGCAAGGAGAACACCGGTGTCGCCAACCTTCCATCTGTCCTCATCGGCCTGGCGACGGGGAGCGGTGTGCGCGCTGGTGCTGTCGCTGGCGGCCTGCGCGCACGCACCCCAGCGCAATCCGCTGGCGCAGTGGGTGCCCTCGCCCAACTACGATGCACGGCGGCCGATCCTGATCGTGTTGCATTTCACCGACCAGCAGTCGGTGCAGCAGAGTCTGGCCACACTGCGCGGGCGCAACGCCGGTGGACGGGTCAGCGCGCATTACCTGATCGGCGAGGATGGGCAACGCTATCAACTGGTCGCCGACGACCAGCGCGCCTGGCACGGCGGCGCCGGCCGCTGGGGCAGCATCACCGATATCAATTCGGCCTCGATCGGCATCGAGCTGGATAACGACGGCAGCGAGCCATTCGCGCCGGCGCAGATCGACAGCTTGCTGGTCCTGCTGGACGACCTGTGCACGCGGCTGCGCATTCCGCGCACCCAGATCGTCGGTCACGAAGATGTGGCCCCGACACGCAAGAACGATCCCGGCCCGCTGTTTCCGTGGAAGCGCCTGGCCGAGGCCGGCTTCGGCCGCTGGCCTGCCGCCGATGCCCCGCCCGCGCCGCCAGGCTTTGACCCCTGGCAGGCTCTGGCACTGCTGGGCTACAGCGTGGACGACCGCGCTGCCGCGCTGCGGGCGTTCCATCATCACTATCGCGGCAACAGCGCCAGCACGCTGGATGCGGAGGATTTGCGCATCCTGCAGGCCTTGAGCCAGCCGACGCCGGGTGGGCGGCCGGTCGCGATTCCCGATGCAGGCGCCGAGATTCCGTAGCCTGGGCTGGTGTCGATCGATGCGTTGATGCGCGTGCCGTGGCGTGGCGTGGTCCGACACCGCTGGCTGTGCCGCACGATGCCGGCACACGCCGCCTGGCGAGGTGGTTGCCCGACCACTCGAATATTCTGTGCGCATGACAGCATTCCATGCATCCAGCGACGTACCGCTGCTCCTTGCCCCACGACGACACCTGCGGCACTGGTGCTTGGCCGTGGCGTGGGCCGCCTGTATCTGCGGCAGCGCGATGGCGACGCCGGTGATCTCGCCGGCCACCACGCCGGCGCAGGCGGGGTTGATCGACGTCGCGACCCTGGCGCCAGGCATCGCGGTGGACATGCGCTACGCCACAGACGACAACTTCACCGGGCAGGTGGTGCCCGGCTATGGCGCGGCGCGTTGCTATCTGCTGCGGCCGGCCGCCGATGCGTTGGTGCGGGTTGCGCAGGCGCTGAAGGCGCAGGGGTACCGGCTGCAGGTGTTCGATTGTTACCGGCCGGTGCGGGCGGTGCGGGCATTCGTGGCGTGGGCCGCAGACCTGCAGGCGCAATCGACCAAGGCGCGCTATTACCCGCGCGTGGACAAGCGCGCGCTGCTCGGTCACTACATTGCAGACACCTCTGGACATAGCCGTGGCGCAACGCTGGATGCCGGCTTGCTGGAGTGCCGGCGGTCGCCCTGCCGGCCGGTGGACATGGGCACCGGGTTCGATTTCTTCGACCCACGCGCGCATACCGATGCGCCAGATCTCGACGCGGCGCAGCGCGCCAATCGCCAACGCCTGTTGCGCGCCATGGCCGCCGAGGGATTTGCCAACTACCCGATGGAATGGTGGCACTTCACCCTCAGACCGGAGCCGACGCCGCAGACCGCCTACGATGTGCCGGTGGAATGAGGGCGATGCCGACCCGGCATGCTCGTCGCGGCGCCGCGGCGCCGTTTCACCCGACCCAGGAATCGCCATGACCGACCCTGAACGCTTCATCGATATTGCCTGCCCGTATTGCGGGGAGTGGATCACCCTGGCCCTGGATCTCAGCGGTGGCGATCAGCACTACATCGAAGATTGCCAGGTGTGCTGCAAGCCGATCACGGTCACCGTGCAATGGGACGAGGAGGGCGAGGCGCAGGTAACCGCGCGCGGCCAGGACGACACCTGACGATGCGCACGCAAGCCGACGCCGACGCCGCCAGCCGCTAGACTGGCGCGCCTGTCGCCTGGATCGTCACGATGAATCTGCCCCTGCACTTCGGCTTGCTTGGTTCGCTGGAAGCCGGCCTGATCGCGCTGGTCCTGGGCATCGTCCTCTTCGCCCTGGTCGAGCGCGGCGGCCGACGGCTGCAGTTCAACCAGGGCCATACGCTGGGAACGGCCTGCCTGCTGGCGGTGGCCATCGGTGCCGGCTACGACCTCTGGAATCTCGTCTACACCAGCATCGTGCGGCTCGAGTCGCCGTTGTATGCGCGGTTGGCCCTGGCACGCATCCACGATCCGAACGAATTGGGATCGCGGGTGGTACTCGAAGTGGCCGGCGCCATCGCCGGTGTCGTGGTGGGTTGGGAAATATTCAGTTCCGACCGCTGGGATGGCGACGCACCCGCTGCCTGAGGCAAGGCCGTGAAACGCGGCCTGGTTCTCAGAAATCGCGGCGATGAATGCATCGCTTCGGTTTGACTCACCAACGGCTAACAGGCGGCTAGGCGTAAACGCCGATGCGGTGGTTAAAAGGATGTTTTTCGCCGAATCCTGCCGGTCCGACGGTTCATGCGCGCTGGGTAGGGTGGTGCCATGTGCGGCGACACCGCTCATGCCCATACCAAGGAGACCACCCAATGAAGAACCGCAATCGCACCTCGCTATTGGCCGCCACTGCCGCCCTTGCCGCCGCCCTGGCCTTGCCGGCCATGGCGCAAAGCGCTCCGCAGGACGCCGCAGGCCAGCCGGCCAGTGCGGCCCAGGCGGGTAGCTCGGCCACGTCGGTGCAGGCTGCCGGCGGCAGCTCTGGCGGTGGCCAGACCTGGGCCAGCGTGGATACCGATAGCGATGGCGCCATCAGCAAGCAGGAAGCGCAGGTCAATGCGGGCCTGGCGCAGATCTTCGACCAGGCCGATGGCGACACCGACGGCAAGCTGACCCCGGACGAGTACAAGGCATTCGTCGCCAAGCAGCAGGGCGCTGCGGGGGCAGCCGGTTCGCAGGGGAACTGAGCGAATCAGCAAGCGCGGCGCGAATCGCCAGACCATCGCACGCGTCGTGCGATGGCAGGCCAGTTGCATGAGCGCTGGCAGTGACAGGATGGAGCATCGGGAGCGACCTGCCAGGGTCGCTCCCGTTTTTTGTGGCGAGCCTGCATGGCGCAGTCTTGACGGGCGCTGCGATATCGTCTCCAGCATGTCCTCGCTGCCCACTCCCCCGTTGCTACGCGGTGTACTGCTGGCGGCGCTGATGAATTCCTGGCCCCTGGTGGCGGCGCCTGTGCAATCGTCGCCGGCCGATGCGCCGCCGGTGCCGCCTGCCCAGCCGACGACCAACAGGCCGGCGATGTCACCGCTGCCGATTGCCCCGCCGGCCCCGGCGGCGACCCCCTTGCTGCCCGTCGGCCCGGCCGGGCTCTCCAGCGCAAAGGGCGGTGCCGAGCCATCGGGAACGCCGCCGGACGGTACGCTCGCCCCGCGCAGCTTCCGTAGCCTGGACAGCGATGCCGACGGCTCGCTGACCCCGGCCGAGGCCGGCGCAGATCCGATCCTGCGCGAGAACTTTGCCGGGTTCGACAGCAACGGCGACGGCCGCCTGTCGCGCGATGAGTTCGCCGCGTACCAACCTGGGCCAGGCGACGCCGCAGGTGATTGAGCGCAGCGGCGCTGCGGTGCGCTGCTAGACTTGCGCGATGACCCCGATTGCACAGCGCGACGGCCAGGCGATCCAACTGGTCGGCTTCGACGGCGACGATACTCTCTGGAAGAGCGAGGATTACTATCGCAGTGCCGAGGCGGATTTCGAAGCCATCCTGGCACGCTACCTCGACCTCGGCGACAGCCGCATGCAGCAGCATCTGCTGGCGGTGGAGCGGCGCAACCTCAAGGTGTTCGGCTACGGCGCCAAGGGCATGACGCTGTCGATGATCGAGACGGCGATCGAGTTGACCGACGCTCGCATCGAGGCGCGCGATATCCAGCGCATCGTCGAGATCGGCCGCGCCACCCTGCAACATCCGGTGGAGGTGATTGCCGGTGTACGCGAGGCAGTCAGCGCCATTGCCGCCGACTACGCGGTGGTCCTGATTACCAAGGGCGATCTGTTCCACCAGGAGCAGAAGATCGAACAGTCCGGGTTGACCGACCTGTTTCCACGCGTGGAAGTGGTGTCCGAGAAAGACCCCAGGACCTACGCACGCGTGCTGGGCGAATTCGACCTGCCGGCGCAGCACTTCGTGATGATCGGCAATTCGCTGCGCTCGGACGTGGAGCCGGTGCTGGCGATCGGCGGCTGGGGCATCTACACCCCGTATGCGGTGACCTGGGCACACGAGCAGGAGCATGGCGTGGCGGCCGACGAGCCGCGCATGCGCGAAGTGCCCGATGCCGCCGGCTGGCCGGCGGCGGTGTGCGCGCTCGATGCCCAGGCCCGGCAGCAGGCGCCGAGGTGAGCCAGGTGGCGGCCATCGCGCACGTCATCGCGCCGCCGTCGGCCAGCCAGCCGCTTCCGGCCTGACGGAGCAGGGCCTGCCAGAGCACGGCCTGACAGCGGCACGGGCATGCGGCATCATCGGCGCATGCCCGTGCCACGTTCCTCACTGCTGCGATCGCTGCCACTGCTGGCGGCGTTGTGGTTGCCCACGCTGGCGGCCGCGCAGACCGGCGCCGTGCCGGCCGGTGCAGTGGAGGTTGCCGCCCCAGCCCGACAACCGGCGTCGGCGGCGACGCCTGGCACCGGCGATGCGTGGGTGGACCAGCATCTGGCCGACATGGGCAGCTACGCGCAGCGCTATCCGGACAGCTTCATCGACGAGGTGGCGCGCTATACCGGCACGCCGCGCGCCTACGTACAGGCGTTGCTGCAGGTACACGGCTGGCACGCCGGCGATCTGTATTTCGCCTGCTTCTGGGCGCAGACGGTGCAGCTGTCCTGTCGCGACAGCGTGCGCGCCTACAGCCGCGATCACCATGACGGCTGGGAGGGCGTCATCACCCGCCTGTCGGTGGAGCCGGATAATGCGCACCTGCGCGCGCTGCGGCACGCCATTGTTGCCAGCTACGACCGCTGGGAACGCCCGATCACCCTGGACGCGCTGTTGCGTCGCCAGCTCGGTGACTACGCACAGCGGCTGGAGGCCGCACGCGAGGCCAGCGAGGCGGCCGAGGCGGCGGTGCAGGCAGGGCTGTAGCGCCGCAGGCTGTGCAGCGTGCGCGCACCGGCTGTCTGCGCGCCAACACGCAGTGGCGATGCTGCCGTGCAGCTGGTCGCCGCAGGGCGTGGTCGGCGAGAATGCGGGCAACGTCGGCATCCGCCGGCTCCTGCCAAGACCCGTCCATGCGCGATACCGTGTTTGTCTCTCCCGATCACATCCGCAGCCTGTTCGCGCAGGCCATGTCAGACATGTACCGCGCCGAGGTGCCCCTGTACGGCAACCTGATGGCGCTGGTGGCGCAGGTCAACGCGCAGACGCTGCAGGCCGATGCGGCCCTTGCACTGCGCTTGCAGCGCAACGACGAGCGCGCACGGCTGGATCTGGAGCGGCATGGTGCGATCCGCGTGGGCACTGCGGAAGAACTGGCCACCTTGCGCCGGTTGTTCGCGGTGATGGGGATGCACCCGGTGGGCTATTACGACCTGTCGGTGGCTGGCGTGCCGGTGCACTCCACCGCGTTCCGGCCGATCGACGAGGCCGCGCTGTCGGCCAATCCGTTCCGCGTGTTCACCTCGCTGCTGCGGCTGGAGCTGATCGAAGATGCCAGCCTGCGCGCGCAGGCCACGCAGATCCTCCAGCAGCGGCAGATCTTCACCGCCGGCGCGCTGCAGTTGATCGCGCAGTGCGAACATGCAGGCGGGCTGGATGCGGCCCAGGCGCAGCAGTTCGTGGCCGAAGCGCTGGAAACCTTCCGCTGGCATGGCGATGCGACGGTGTCGCTGCCGACCTACCGCGCGTTGAGCGATGCGCACAAATTGATCGCCGATGTGGTCAGTTTCCACGGCCCGCACATCAACCACCTGACCCCGCGCACGCTGGACATCGATGCGGCGCAGGCGCAGATGCAGCAGGCCGGTATCGATGCCAAGGCGGTGATCGAAGGGCCGCCGCGGCGGCGGGTGCCGATCCTGCTGCGCCAGACCAGTTTCAAGGCGCTGGAAGAACCGGTGCGCTTTGTCGGCGATGGCGGGCAGCCGGAGCATGGCACGCATACCGCACGCTTTGGCGAGATCGAACAGCGCGGGCTTGCGCTCACGCCCAAGGGCCGCGCGCTGTACGACGCGTTGCTGGCACAGGCACGCGATGCCGATGGCGCCGGCAGCACCGGCACCGATTACGCCACGCGCCTGCAGACCGCCTTCGTGGCCTTCCCCGACGACGAGGCGTTGCTGCGGCAGGAGGGCCTGGGCTATTTCCGCTATGCGCTCACCGAGGCCGGCCGCGCCGACCCGGCGCAGGTGGCGGCCATGCCGGCGGAGACCGCCATCGCGCTCGGCCTGGTCAGCGCCGACCCGATCGTCTATGAAGACTTCCTGCCGGTCAGTGCCGCCGGCATCTTCCAGTCCAACCTGGGCGGCGCCGAGCAGCGCGCCTATGCCGCACACTCGAGCCAGCGCAGCTTCGAGCAGGCGCTGGGCGCGCAGGTGCACGACGAATTCGCGCTGTATGCGCGGCTGGAACGCGACTCCTTGCAGGGGTTGCTGGCGTAGCCGGCGCGGCGCACGGCGGCCGTGGAAGACGTCTCGACGCTGGTGTCCTGTGCAGCGGCGTAAGACGGTGACAAGGCGCCGCGGTCACCGCCGTTGATCACTGCATCTGCGCCGCCGGACGACGCGCTGCCGCGCGCTCGGCCCGCTGCGCGCGCTTGCGGGCGCGACGTGCCTTCCAGCGTTCGCTCAGGCACGAGAAAATCACATACAGCGCCGGGGTGCTGAGCAGGGTCAGGCTCTGCGAGAACACCAGCCCGCCGATCATGGCGATGCCCAGCGGGCGACGCAGTTCCGAGCCTTCGCCCAGGCCGACCGCCAACGGCACCGCTGCCAGGATCGCCACCATGGTGGTCATCATGATCGGGCGGAAGCGCACGATCGAGGCCTCGCGTGCGGCCGCGCGCGCATCCATGCCATGCACGCGCTGCGCCACCAGCGCGAAGTCGATCATCATGATGGCGTTCTTCTTGACGATGCCGATCAGCAGCACCAGCGCAATCATCGAGATCACCGACAGCTCGGTCTTGGTGAGGAACAACGCCAGCAGCGCGCCGACACCGGCGGCCGGCAGCGTGGACAGGATGGTCACCGGGTGGATCAGGCTCTCGTAGAGCATACCCAGGACGATATAGACGGTGAGCACCGCCGCCAGCAGCAGGATGCCCATCGAGTTGGGGCTGAGCTGCACGTTGAAGCTGTCGTCGCCGCTGAGGCGGATGCCGTCGGGCATGCGCAAACCGTCCACGGTGGACTTGATGATGAGGTCCGCTTCGCCCGTGCTCACCCCGGGAGCCAGGTTGTAGCTCAGGTCCATCGTGGTGTACTGGTTTTCGTGGATGATCTGCGGCGGCGCCAGGCCGGGGGCCTGGGTGGCCACCGCGGTGATCGGCACCATCTGGCCGGCCCGGTTGGGCACGAAGATCTGGTCCAGTGCCTTGGGAGTGGCGGTCTGCGACGGCAACGCATTGACCACCACGCTGTACTGGATGAGATCGGAATAGATGGTGGAGATGGAGCGCTGGCCGAATGCGCCGTACAGGGCGCCATCGATCGCGCCGACCGTAATGCCCAGCCGCGCTGCCTTGGCACGGTCGATCACGATGTTCTGGCGCAGGCCAGCGCTATCGACGTCGGTACCCACATCGCGCAGGCGCGGATTCTTCTTCAGCGCGGCCTGCAGCTTGGGCAACCATTCCTGCAACTGCGCCAGGTCGTTGCCCTGCAGTGACACGCGGTATTGCGCGCCCTGGCTGGTGCCGCCGCCGCCGTCGCTGGGCAGGTCCTGGATGGCGCGCAGGCGCAGGTCCAGGTCCGGGTAGCGGTCGGCCTTGGCGCTCAGCCGCGCGACCACCTGTGCGGTGGTGTCGCGGCGGCCTTCGCTCCGTTTCTTCAGCTCGATATTGAACGAGGCGCTGGAGCCCTGGCGGCCGGAGCCAAGCCGGGCACCGACGGTCTTCACCGCCGGGTCGGCCATCAGCATGTCGGCGATGCGGCGCTGGCGGCTGACCATGTCGGCAAACGACACCGTGGCGCTGGAATTGGCACGGCCCCAGATCAGCCCGGTGTCCTGCGCCGGGAACGAGCCCTTCTTGACCGCACCGCCCAGGAACACGGTGGCGGCGATCAGCAGCAGCGGCGTCAGCGACAGCAGCAGCGCGTGGCGCAGCGAGAAGTCCAGCGCCACCGTGTACACGCGCAGCATGCGCTCGTGCATGCGGTCCAGCCAGGCGCCGACGCGGCCAGGTTGTTCCGGCTCGGTATGGGCGGATAGAAAGCGGCTGCAAAGCGCCGGGGTCAAGGTCAGCGACACCAGCATGGACACCACGATCGCCGCCACCAGGGTGACGGTGAATTCGCGGAAGAACGCGCCGATCATGCCGCTGGCAAACAGCATCGGAATGAACACCGCCACCAGCGAGGCGGTGATCGAGACGATGGTGAAGCCGATCTCGCGTGCACCGGTCAGCGCGGCCTCCAGGCGCGGCATGCCTTCGTCCAGGTGGCGCATGATGTTTTCGATCACCACGATCGCATCGTCCACCACGAACCCGATCGCAATGACCAACGCCAGCAGGCTGAGATTGTTCAAGGTGAAGCCCAGCACGTACATCACCAGCGCCGAGCCGGCCAGCGACAGCGGCACGGTGACGGCGGCGATCAGCGTGGGCGCCAGCCGGCGCAGGAACAGCGCCATGGTCAGCACCACCATCGCCAGCGAGATCATCAACGTGGCCTGCACCTCGTGCAGCGAGGCGCGGATGGTGGGCGTGCGGTCGAAGTAGGGCGTGAGTGTGGTGCCGGGTTGCAGGTAGGCGCGCAGCTCGGGAATCTGCGCCTTCACCTGGTCCACGGTTTCCACGATGTTGGCGCCGGCGCGGGTGAAGGCATACATCACCACCGCCGGTTTGCCGTCGAACCAGGCCGCCTGGTAGGCGTCCTGTTGGCCGTCGTAGACGGTGGCTACATCGCCCAGCCGCACGATGCGCACGTTGGATTGGGTGGAGATCGCCAGCTGCGCGAAATCGGCGGCCTTGGCCACCGAATCGTTGGCGATGATGGCCATGGTGCTGTTGCCATCGGACAGGAAACCGGTTGGCGAAGTGACATTGGCCGCGCGCACCGCGTTGCGCAGATCGTCCGGGGTCAGACCCAGCGCATTGAGCGCGCGCAGGTCCACGTCCACGCGCACCGCCGGGGTGGAGGCGCCGGCGATGTCCACCGAGCTGATGCCGGTGATCTGGCGCAGCCGCTGTGCCAGCAGCGAGTCGGCCAAGTTGTACAGCTCATCGGCCGATTGCGTGTCCGAGGTCAGTGCGATGGCGATGACCGGGTCGTCGTTCGGATTGGCCTTCTGGTACATCGGCGTGCCAAGCCCGGACGGCAGGTCCGATTGTGCCGCGTTGATCGCGGTCTGCACGTCCTGCGCGGCCGAATCGATGTTGCGGCTGCTCTGGAACACCATGAACACCAGGCTGCTGCTCTCCGAACTGGAAGAGTGCATGCGGTCGATACCGGGCAACTGGCCCAGGTGCCGCTCCAGCGGCGCGGTGACGGTGGACGCCATGGTGCTGGCATCGGCACCGGACTGCGTGGCATGCACGAAGATCACCGGAATCTCGATGTTCGGCAACGCCGCCACGCCCAGGCGCAGGTAGCACATCACTCCGATCACGAACAAACCGATCGCCAGCAGCGAGGTGCCGATCGGGCGCTTGATGAAGGGCGCGGAGATGTTCATGGCTGTGGCGCCGGGAATCGGGAATCGGGAGTGGGGAATCGGTAGAGGCCAAAGCCAAATCCACGGCAGCTGCCACGCGTGCGTGCGGGAAATCGATGCTGCGGGCAGGCGGACCGGTCAGCGATGAAGCTACCGGTCCTCATGCCGGGCGCCCCGAGGTCGGTGCCGGATTCGTGCCGTCACGGCGTGCCGCACGCCGCGCGCGCCAGGCGCGCAGGCGCTCGCCGGCGCGTTCCATGTACAGGTAGATCACCGGGGTGGTGTACAGCGTGACCAGCTGCGACAGCAGCAGGCCACCCACGATCGCGATGCCCAGCGGGCGGCGCAGTTCCGAGCCGATGCCGGTGCCCAGCGCCAGCGGCAACGCGCCCAGCATGGCGGCGGCGGTGGTCATCATGATCGGGCGGAAGCGCAGCAGGCAGGCGCGCCGGATCGCGTCGTGCGCGTTGGCGCCGTCGCGTCGTGCCTCGATCGCGAAGTCGATCATCATGATGGCGTTCTTCTTGACGATGCCGATCAGCAGCACGATGCCGACGATGCCGTCCACCGACAGGCTCAGCCCGCACATCATCAGCGCCAGCAATGCGCCGACGCCGGCCGGTGGCAGCGTGGAGATGATGGTCAGCGGATGGATGTAGCTCTCGTACAGCACCCCCAGCACGATGTAGATCACCACGATCGAGGCCAGCAGCAGCCACACGATGTCGGTCTGGCTGCCGGTGAATTCGGCCGCCTTGCCGACGAACTGCGCATGCACCTGGGTGGGAATTTTGAGCGCGTCGCGCGCCTGTTCGATCGCCGCCACCGCCTGCGACAACGAGTGCCCCGGCGCCAGGTTGAACGAGATTGTCACTGCCGGCAGCTGCTGCTGGTGGCTCACCACCAGCGGCGTGTTGGTGACCTTGGCCTGTGCCAGCGAGGCCAGCGGAATACTGCTGCCGGCACCGACCACGATGCCGGTGTTCTGCGCGCCCACGCCGGTGGCGGTGGACGAATTGGACGAGGTGACCTGGCCGAAGCTGGTGGCATTGGTGCCGGTCAGCGCGCCACTGCCGTTGCTGGCCACCGCCAGCTGGTTCATCAGCGCGGTGCTGCTGCGGAATTCCGGCGCCACTTCCAGCACCACCCGGTATTGATTGAGCTCGGTGAAGATGGTGGAGATCTGGCGCTGGCCGAAGGCGTCGTACAGCGTGTCGTCGATGGTCTGCATCGGCACGCCGAGCATGCTGGCCTTGTCGCGGTCGATGGTCAGCTCCAGCGCACGGCCCTGGTTGGCCAGGTTGTTGTCCACGTCGGCCAGCTCGGGCAGCTTGCGCATCGCCTCGGTCATGCGCCCGGCCCAGGTGGCCAGCTCGGTGCTGTCCACGTCCGATAGCGAATACTGGTATTCGGTAGCCGCCACGCGGGTGTCCAGGGTGACGTCCTGCACCGGCTTGAGGAACAGCGCCACGCCCGGGATGCCGGCCACGGCCTGTTGCAGGCGCGGCAGCACCTCGTCCAGGCCGTCGCGGTCGCCGCGCGTCTTCAGCACGATGGAGAGCTGGCCCTGGTTGAGCGTGGGGTTCATGGTGCCGGCGCCGATAAAGGCCGCCACGCCGGTCACCGCCGGGTCTTTCTGCAGCGCCGCCGCCACCGCCTGGGTGCGCGCTTCCATCTGCGGGAACGCCACGTTCTGGTCGGCCTGCACCACCCCGGTGATGAGGCCGGTGTCCTGCTCGGGCAGCAGGCCCTTGGGAATGGCCACGTACAGCACCACCGTCAGCGCCACCGCGCCGATCGCCACCGCCAGGGTCAGTGGCTGGTGGGCCAGCACCCAGTCCAGGCTGCGCTCGTAGCTGCCCACGGTGCGCGTCCACAGGTTGGTCTTGCCGGCGGCCGCGGCGCGTTCGTGCGCGTCCTCGCCTTCGGGTAGCGCATCGGGCTTGAGCAGGTAGGCGCACATCATCGGTGTCAGCGTCAGCGACACCAGCATCGAGATCACCACCGCGATCGACAGCACCCAGGCAAACTCATGAAACAACCGTCCGGTGACGCCAGGCATCAGCAGCAGCGGCAGGAACACCGCCACCAGCGACACGGTCAGCGATAGCACGGTGAAACCGATCTGCCTGGCGCCGATCTCCGCCGCTTCCGGCCCGCTCTTGCCCTGTTCGATGTAGCGCACGATGTTTTCGATCATCACGATCGCATCGTCGACCACGAACCCGGTCGCCACCACCAGCGCCATCAGCGACAGGTTGTCCAGCGACATGCCGGCAAAGGCCATCACCGCAAAGGTGCCGGCCAGCGACAACGGCACTGCCACCGAGGGAATGATGGTGGCCCACAGCCGGCGCAGGAACACGAAGATCACCGCCACCACCAGCGCGATGGTCAGCACCAGGGTGAACTTCACTTCATGCACCGAGGCGCGGATGGTTTCGGTGCGGTCGGAAAATACCTCCAGGTGCACGTCGGCCGGCAGCACCGCCTGCAGCTGCGGCAGGATGCTGCGGATCTGCTCCACCGTCTGCACGATGTTGGCGCCGGGTTGGCGGCGGATTTCCAGCAGCACGGCCGGCTTGCCATCGGCCCACGCAGCGAGCTGATCGTTCTCCACGCCATCGACCACCTTGGCCACGTCGGCCAGCCGCACCGGGCGGCCGTTGGCGAAGCTGATGATGGTGTCGCGGTACTGCGCCGCATTGGTCAGCTGGTCGTTGGTGCCGATGCTGTAGGACTGGGTCTTGCCGTTAAGTGAGCCCTTGGGCGCGCTGACATTGGTCTGGGTCAACGCGCTGCGCAGCGACTCCATGGTCAGGCCCATGTTCGACAGCTGCGCCGGGTTGACCTGGATGCGCACCGCGGGGCGCACGTTGCCGGCGATCGACACCAGGCCCACGCCCGGCACCTGCGACAGGCGCTGGGCCAGGATCGCATCGGCGTAGCGGTTGACCTCGCGCAGCGGCAGCGAATCGGAGGTGAGCTTGAGGGTGAGGATCGCCGCATCGGCCGGATTGACCCGGTTGTAGACCGGCTGGTACGGCAACGACGAGGGTAGGGTGGCCTGGCGGATCGCCGCCTGTACGTTCTGCGAGGCGATGTCGATATCGCGGTCCATCGAGAACTGCAGGATGATCGTGGACAGGCCCGCCGACGAATCGGAGGTCATCATCTGCAGCCCGGAGATCTGCCCGAACTGGCGCTCCAGCGGCGTGGTCACCAGCGAGGCCATGGTGGTCGCATTGGCGCCGGGATATTGAGTGGTCACTACCAGGCTGGGCGCATCGATTTCCGGCAGCGCCGATACCGGCAGTTGCCGGTAGCCCAGGATGCCCAGCAGCAGGACGCCCGCCATCAACAGTGAGGTGGCGATGGGGCGGCGGATGAAGATGGTCGAAAAGCCCACGGGGGGAGTCCTTGCTGAAGACGTCAATCGGTGCCGGCGCGCAGGGCGCCGACGCGCACTGGCAACGGGGCGTCCCGTCGCCAGTGGTCAGGCATTAGCGCGGGCCGCCGCCACGACGGCCACCGCCGCCGCCCTTCTGCTTGTCCTGCGCGGCCTTGAGTTCGGCCTCGGTCGGCTCCGGCGGCGTTTCGCCCGGCTTGAGCGCGCTGACCTTGCTGCCCGGCTTGAGCCGGAACTGGCCTTCGGTGACCACGCGCTCGCCCGGCTTGAGGCCTTTGGTGACCTGCACATGGCTGTCGTCCAGTTCCACACCCTGCACCACGGTGCGCATCTGCGCGGTGCTGTCGCTGCCCACCACGTAGACGTAATCGCCGTCCGGACCGCGCTGCACGGCCTGGGTCGGCACCACGGTACCGTTGGAGATGGTGCGCAGCTGCAGCCGCACGTTGACGAACTGGCCCGGCCACAAGGCGTTGTCGGTGTTGTCGAAGATCGCACGCGCGCCGAAGGTGCCGCTGTCGGCGGCGATGCGGTTGTCGATCACCTCCAGCTTGCCGCCGCCGCTGATGACATGTGCATCGCCGCGGTCCAGCGCCGCCACGCCCAACGGCGCCGCCGCCTGGCCGCTGCGCACCGCCTGCAGCTCGCGTTCGGGCAGGTTGAAGGACACGTAGATCGGGCGGACCTGGGTCAGCGTCACGATGGTGGAGGTGGTAGTGACGATATTGCCCACGTCCACGCCGCGGATGCCGGCGATGCCGTCGATCGGCGCGGTGACGCGGGTGAACTGCAACTGCACCTGCGCCGAGCGCATCTGCGCATCGTTGGCGGCCACCGCGGCCTCGTACTGCGCCACCTGGTTGCGCTGGGTGTCCAGATCGGTGCGCGAAACGTATTGCTTGTAGGCCGGGTCGTTGGAGCGCTGGTAGTTCACCCGCGCCGTCGCCAGCAGCGCCTGGTTCTGGCGCTTGGCCGCCAGCGCCTGGTCGTAGCTGGCCTGCAGCGTGCGCGGGTCGATCTGCGCCAGCACCTGGCCCTTCTTCACTTCCTGGCCTTCCTTGAAGTTCAGGCTCATCAGTTGGCCACCGACCTGCGGGCTGACCGTGACCGTATTGAGCGCGGTCACCGTGCCCAGCGCGCTGGCGTAGACAGGCACATCCTGGCTGGTCGTGGCCACCACCGTCACCGGAACCGGGCCGGCGTCTTCGTTGCCATTGCCGTCTGCTGCACCTGCCGGCTTGCCCCGGCTATTTCCGCCCACCATCCGCACGGCGACGAACACAACCACGAGCACTGCGAGCACCAACAGTGCGATCTTCCAAAAACGCGACATGCGACAACTCCTGATGGCGGGCCGGGCGCTGGGAGCGACCGTGGGGCGGCGTTGCGAAGCATATCGTTGCGCCCGGGAGATTGAGCGTTACTGAAGTAACGGCTTGCCTTGCGAGACCGCCACAACGTTCACTTCTGCGACGGGGCGGGAACGCGCGGCGGTGGCAACGGTTGACCAGCGTGCTGAATCCGGACCCACTACCCGCCCACAGAGGGGGGCGCAGCAGCGGCCACGCGCCCGCCGACTGCCGCCAATTGAACCGGCTCGGCAGTCGGGTCCCGGTCAGCGCCGACTCCGCGTAGGTGCCCGGCAACTGCCGGCCCCGACACGCCGGCGCGCCATCGCCGCCCCGGTCGCGCCCAAGTGGGCCAGCCTGGGTCTGGTTACCCGGGACGTGGCCTGCGTCGCATGGCGAGACCTGGTTGCCCAGGTACACTACAGTGCAAGGAGTTCATTTAAGGATCGTCGATGCGCCACTCCTGCCTGTTGTCCGGCGTGCTGTTGCTCGCCCTGCCCCTGCTTGCCCCTGCGCAGACCGCGCCACGCCCGGAGGTGGCCACCGTCGCCGCCACGCTGCAGCCCAAGGTGGTGCAGTGGCGGCGCGACTTCCACCAGCATCCGGAACTGTCCAACCGCGAAGAGCGCACCGCCGCCACCGTGGCCGCGCAGTTGCGCAAGCTGGGCCTCAAGCCGCGCACCGGCATCGCGCACCATGGCGTGGTGGCGATCATCAAGGGGGGCAAGCCTGGCCCGAAGATCGCCCTGCGCGCGGACATGGACGCACTGCCGGTGACCGAACAGACCGGCCTGCCGTTCGCCTCCAAGGCCACCGCCGAGTACCGCGGCGAGCAGGTCGGGGTGATGCATGCCTGCGGCCACGACGCCCACACTGCCATCCTGCTCGGCGTGGCCGAAGCGCTGGTGGGCATGCGCGACCAGTTGCCCGGCGAAGTGATGCTGATCTTTCAACCCTCCGAAGAGGGCGCACCGGGCAACGAGGAGGGCGGTGCCTCGCTGATGTTGAAGGAAGGCCTGTTCGCCGACTTCAAGCCGCAGGCGGTGTTCGGCCTGCATGTGTTCTCCAGCGTGCAGGCTGGCAAGATCGCGGTGCGCAGCGGCCCGCTGATGGCCGCGTCGGATCGCTTTGCGATCAAGATGATTGGCCGCCAGACCCATGGCTCGGCCCCGTGGAACGGCATCGACCCGATCGTGGCCAGCGCCGACATGATCTCCACCGCGCAGACGGTGATTAGCCGCCGCGCCAACCTGTCCAAGCAGCCGGCGGTGCTCAGCTTCGGTGCGATCAAGGGCGGCATCCGCTACAACATCATTCCCGACGATGTGGACATGGTCGGCACCATCCGCACCTTCGATGAGGGCATGCGCCAGCAGATCTTCGCTGACTTGAAGAACGTGGCCGAGCACACCGCCGCCGCGCACGGCGCCAAGGTGCAGGCACAGGTACCGGACCAGCCCGGCAACCCGGCCACCGTGAACGACCCCGCATTGACCGCCCGGATGCTGCCCAGCCTGCAGGCGGTGGTGGGCGCGGACAATGTCTACGAGCCGCCGTTGCAGATGGGCGCGGAAGACTTCTCGTTCTACGCCCAGCAGGTGCCGTCGATGTTCTTCTTCGTCGGCTCCACTGCCAAGGGCATCGACCCGGCCACCGCGCCCAGCAATCACTCGCCGCAGTTCCTGCTGGACGAGTCCTCGCTGGATGTGGGTTTGCGCGCGTTGTTGCAGGTGTCGCTGGATTATCTGCAGCAGGGTTAATCGGGAATCGGGAATCGTCTGCGGCTGGACGATTCCCGCTTTCGGTTGAGATGTGCGGCTAGGTGATGAGCCAGGTGGCGAGGTGTCCGTCGGTCCCGTCTATCCGACCTCGCCATACACCTCACGGCCAGCACGAACGGCCTAAAATGGCCGGATGAATACCCCTGAAGAGTCCACCCTTGGTCGTGAGGTCGCTTATCCCAGTGGCTACGATCTGTCGCTGCTGTTTCCGATTCCGCGCGCGGCCGGGCGCGCGGCGATCGGTCTGGCCGGCGCGCTGCCCTTCATCGGGCGTGACCGTTGGCATGCCTACGAGCTGAGCTGGCTCGATGCGCACGGCAAGCCCTGTGTCGCCACGGCGACCTTGCATGTGCCCTGCGACTCGCCTTCGCTGATCGAATCCAAGTCGCTCAAGTTGTATCTGAATTCGCTCAACGCCACCCGCTTCAATAGCGCCGAAGCCGTGCGGACCCGCATCGCCACCGACCTGTCCACGCGGGCTGGTGCCGATGTGGTGGTGGAATTCGGCCTGCCGCCGATCGACGCGGTGGGCGAGGGCGAGTCCATCGATGCGCTGGATATCAGCATCGACGATTACGGCCCGCCCAATGCTGCGTATCTGCATGCCCACGCCGGGGCGGCGGTGGAGGAAGTGCTCACCTCTGCCTTGCTCAAATCCAACTGCCCGGTCACCGGCCAGCCGGATTGGGCCAGCCTGAGCCTGCGTTATCGCGGTGCGCCGATCGACCGGGAGGGCTTGCTGCGCTACCTGGTCAGTTTCCGCGACCACGCCGAATTCCACGAGCAGTGCGTGGAGCGCATCTTCAACGACCTACTGCAGCGGTGTGCGCCCGAATGGCTGGTGGTCGAGGCGCGTTACACCCGTCGCGGCGGATTGGATATCAATCCGTTGCGCAGCTCGCCCGGCGTGCCCTTGCCGCTATCGATCTTCCGCGACCTGCGCCAGTAATCGGCAGTTGCGTACATAAGAAAGCCCCGCGATGCGGGGCTTTCCTGCAACGATGACGCAGAACCGAATCAGCGCTTCATCGAACTGAAGAACTCGTCGTTGGACTTGGTGGTCTTCATCTTGTCCAGCAGGAATTCCATCGCGGCGATCTCGTCCATCGGGTGCAGCAGCTTGCGCAGGATCCAGATCTTCTGCAGCAGCTCCGGCTCGATCAACAGATCTTCGCGGCGGGTGCCCGAACGGTTGATGTCGATCGCCGGATACACGCGCTTTTCGGTGATGCGACGGTTCAGATGCACTTCGCTGTTGCCGGTGCCCTTGAACTCTTCGTAGATCACCTCGTCCATCTTGCTGCCGGTTTCCACCAGCGCCGTGGCGATGATGGTCAGCGAGCCGCCTTCTTCCACGTTACGCGCCGCACCGAAGAAACGCTTCGGGCGATGCAGGGCGTTGGCGTCCACACCACCGGTGAGCACCTTGCCGGAACTGGGCACCACGTTGTTGTAGGCGCGCGCCAGGCGGGTGATGGAGTCGAGCAGGATCACCACGTCCTTCTTGTGCTCGACCAGGCGCTTGGCCCGCTCGATCACCATCTCGGCCACCTGCACGTGGCGCGCAGCCGGCTCGTCGAACGTGGAGGAGATGACCTCGCCGCGCACGGTGCGCTGCATTTCGGTCACTTCTTCCGGGCGCTCGTCGATGAGCAGCACGATCATGTGCACTTCGGGATGATTGGTGGTGATGGCCGTGGCCACCTGCTGCATCATCATCGTCTTGCCGGCCTTGGGCGGGGAGACGATCAGCGCACGCTGACCCTTGCCCTGCGGCGCCATCAGATCCAGGATGCGGCCGGTGATGTCCTCGGTGGACCCATCGCCACGTTCCAGCCGGAAGCGGCGACGCGGGAACAGCGGGGTCAGGTTCTCGAACAGCACCTTGTTCTTGCTGGCTTCCAGCGGCTCACCGTTGATGGTGTCCACGATCGACAGCGCGAAATAGCGCTCGCCGTCCTTGGGGAAGCGGATGCGGCCGGACAGGTGATCGCCGGTACGCAGGTTGAAACGGCGGATCTGGCTGGGCGAGATATAGGTATCGTCCGGGCCGGCCAGGTAGCTGGCTTCTGCAGCGCGCAGGAAGCCGAAGCCGTCGGGCAGGATTTCCAGCACACCGTCGGCGGCCACGCCTTCGCCATGACGGGTCAGCACTTTCAGCAGGGCGAAGATCACGTCCTGCTTGCGCGCGCGGGCCACGCCTTCCTGGATGTTGAGCTGGTCGGCGATATCCAGCAGCTTCTGCGCCGGCATGCGCTTGAGGTCGCTCAGCGAATAGACCGGGAAGCCCTCGGGCACGGCCGGGTGCGGGCGCGCCACGAACGGCTCGTTGCTGCCGTCGGAGGACGGCATGCCACCGCCGTCATTGCCGAAACGGTCGCGCGGGCCGCGGTCGCGGCGGTTGCGGAAGCGGTCGCGGCGATTGCCCTGCTGGTTCTGGCCCTGGCCCTGCTGGTGCTGGCCGCCGTTCTGGCCCTGGTTCTGGCCCTGGTTCTGGCCCTGGTTCTGGCCCTGGCCCTGGCTTTGCGCCTGATTCTGGTTCTGCTGTTGCTGCGCCTGATTGAAGCGCTGCTGCTGCGACTGGCCGCCCTCGCGGGGCTCGCCCTGTTCGCCGCCCTGGTGGGTGCTGGGCGCACTGCTGCTGGTCGCTGCGCCATCGCCGGACGTCTGCGCCGATTCGGCAGCGCGCGACGGTGCTTGCGGGGCGCGGGGCGCGTCGGGTGCGGGGCTGGCGGGCAAGGGCAGGTTGGGTTGCTGCGTGCCGGCATCGTCGTGGGCGACGGCGGTCTTGCTCGCGCGCGGCTTGCGCACGCGCTTCTCGACGGGAGCGTCGACGCTGCTCCCGGTATCGGAGGAAGGATGATCGGACAAGTGCGTGATTCCTCGCTAAGGTGCGAGCGCCCAGCTAGGGGGCGAACTATTGGTAGATGGGAGTCTAGAAGAGCTTCTAGAGGGGTGCGGCGGCGCACGAACGTGTGCCGGACCCACTGACACTATCACCGCTGCGCGCAACCGCGCAAGCACTGGCTCAGGCCGGATTTAACCGCCGGCGAACCGCGCCGGGCGCCCAACGCCGGGCGCCCGGCCACTCAGGCGACGGCACCGCCGAGGGTCTTGTCGATCATCTGGGTCAACTGGCCCTTGCCGACCGCCCCGATCTGGGTGGCCTGCACCTGACCATCCTTGAACAGCAGCAGCATCGGAATGGAGCGCACATGATATTTGATGGCCAGGGCGCGGTTCTGGTCTACATTGACCTTGGCAACCTTGAGCCTGCCCTGGTAGGTGTCGGCCAGATCGTCCAGCACCGGGGCAATCATCTTGCACGGGCCGCACCATTCGGCCCAGAAATCCACCAGAACCGGTTCGCCCGATTGCAGTACCGCTGTCTCGAAGTCGGCATCGCCGACATGTTGAACCTTGTCGCTCACGTTGGGTCTCCTGGAAACCAAACGGCCCACCCGATCGGGCAGGCCGCCACATTGCGTTAAACTGGGGCATTGCGCGACTGAATCAAGAGTCACTTCTGAAGCCGCGCTGTCCGCCACAAGAGCCGCAGTTTGCGACGCTGTCGGCATTGATGCAAGCCGCGCCCGGGCTGCCCAGGGCGCCTTATGAAGACGGAATAATGAGCGACAAACCGCTGACTGATTTGACTTTTTCCTCGTTCGAGCTGCATCCGGCGCTGGTCGCCGGGCTGGAGAGCGCCGGGTTCACCCGCTGTACCCCGATCCAGGCGCTCACCCTGCCGGTGGCCCTGCCCGGCGGTGACGTCGCCGGCCAGGCGCAGACCGGCACCGGCAAGACGCTGGCGTTCCTGGTGGCGGTGATGAACCGCCTGCTGAGCCGCCCGGCGCTGGCCGACCGCAAGCCGGAGGACCCGCGCGCGCTGATCCTGGCGCCCACCCGCGAGCTGGCCATCCAGATCCACAAGGATGCGGTCAAGTTCGGCGCCGAGCTGGGGCTGCGCTTTGCGCTGGTCTACGGCGGGGTGGACTACGACAAGCAGCGCGAGCTGCTGCAACAGGGCGTGGACGTCATCATCGCCACGCCGGGCCGGCTGATCGACTACGTCAAGCAGCACAAGGTTGTCTCGCTGCACGCCTGCGAGATCTGCGTGCTGGACGAAGCCGACCGCATGTTCGACCTGGGCTTCATCAAGGACATCCGCTTCCTGCTACGGCGCATGCCCGAGCGCGGCACCCGCCAGACCCTGCTGTTCTCGGCCACCCTCAGCCACCGCGTGCTGGAGCTGGCCTACGAGCACATGAACGAGCCGGAAAAGCTGGTGGTGGAGACCGAGACCATCACCGCCGCACGGGTGCGCCAGCGCATTTACTTCCCCTCCGACGAAGAGAAGCAGACGCTGCTGCTGGGCCTGCTCTCGCGCAGCGAAGGCGCGCGCACCATGGTGTTCGTCAACACCAAGGCGTTCGTGGAGCGGGTGGCGCGCACCCTGGAGCGTCATGGCTACCGGGTGGGCGTGCTGTCGGGCGACGTGCCGCAGAAAAAGCGCGAGTCGCTGCTCAACCGCTTCCAGAAGGGCCAGCTGGAGATCCTGGTGGCCACCGACGTGGCCGCGCGCGGCCTGCATATCGACGGGGTCAAGTACGTCTACAACTACGACCTGCCGTTCGATGCGGAAGACTACGTGCACCGCATCGGCCGCACCGCGCGCCTGGGCGAGGAGGGCGATGCGATCAGCTTCGCCTGCGAGCGCTACGCAATGAGCCTGCCGGACATCGAGGCCTACATCGAGCAGAAGATCCCGGTCGAGCCGGTGACCTCCGAATTGCTGACCCCGCTGCCGCGCGCGCCGCGCACGCCGGTGGAAGGCGAAGACGCCGACGCCGACGCTGGCGACAGCGTGGGCACCATCTTCCGCGAGGCACGCGAACAGCGTGCGGCCGATGAAGCCCGCCGTGGCGGCGGTCGCAGCGGTCCGGGCGGTGGCGGTTCGCGCAGTGGTGGCGGTCGTCGTGAAGGCGGCAGTGCCGATGGCAAGCCGCGTCCGCGCCGCAAGCCGCGGGTGGAAGGCGAGGCGGCTGCAACGCCCGCCGCCGCACCCGTGGTAGCGGCAGCGGCCGAACAGGCACCCTCGACGATCGTCAGCGACGCCGAGCGCGCGCCGCGCAAGCGCCGTCGTCGTCGCAACGGCCGGCCGGTCGAAGGGGGCGAGCCGGTCGTGGCATCCACGCCCGTGCCGGCACCCGCCGCGCCGCGCAAGCCCACCCAGGTGGTCGCCAAGCCGGTGCGTGCCGCAGCCAAGCCGGCCGGCAGCCCGTCGTTGCTGAGCCGGATCGGACGCCGCCTGCGCTCGCTGGTGTCGGGCAACTGACGTCCGGGCGAAGCAATCGCATCGCCGGTGGTCGGCGATGCGACGCAAGCGCTGGCGCTCCGGCATAATCGCTGAATGACCGTTCTGCGTTTCGACAACGTCAGCAAGCACTACGCCGGTGGCCACCAGGCGCTGACCGAGGTCAGCTTCGAAGTGGCCGATGGCGAGATGCTGTTCGTGACCGGCCACTCCGGCGCCGGCAAAAGTACCTTGCTCAAATTGATCCACCTCAGCGAGCGGCCCAGCCACGGCACGGTGCTGCTGGGCGAGCGCAACCTGCTCAAGGTGCGTGGCCGGCAGATTCCGCTGCATCGCCGGCAGGTGGGTGCGGTGTATCAGGACCACCGTCTGCTCAACGACCGCAGCATTGCCGAGAACGTGGCGCTGCCGCTGATCCTGCGTGGCACCCGCCGCGCCGAGATCGGCAAGCGCGTGCGCTCGGCGCTGGAACGCATCGGCCTGGCCCATCGTGAGAAAGCCTTGCCATCGCAACTCTCCGCCGGCGAACAGCAACGCGTGGGCATCGCCCGTGCCATCGTCGGCGAGCCGCGCCTGCTGGTGGCCGACGAACCCACCGGCAACCTCGACCCGGCCCTGGCCGCGGAGATCATGCAGCTGTTCGCCGAACTGCCTGCCCGCGGCACCAGCGTGCTGGTGGTCAGCCACGACCTGGCGCTGCTCAAGCAGATGCGCAAGCGTGTGCTGATCCTGGACCACGGTCGCCTGGTCGACGACATCTCGCCGCAGGATCTGGCCGAATGAGCAAGCTTGCCAATACCGAAGCGGTGGCACCCTCGCGCGTTGGCGTTTGGGTCGACCACCATCTGCACAGCATCGCCTTCAGCCTGGGCCGCGCGATGCGCAAGCCATGGGCCACCTTGCTGACCATCGTGGTGATGGCCTTGGCGTTGGCACTGCCGCTGGGGCTGTCGATCGCGCTGGACAACGTCAAGCTGCTGGCTGGCAGCGTGCAGCAGTCGCGCGAGATCAATCTGTTCCTGAAGGTGGATGTGGCTGCCGATGCGGCGCAGGCGCTGGCCGGCCAGCTGCGTGCGCGCCCGGACGTGGCACAGGTCACCGTGCGCACGCCGGCGCAGGGGCTGGCCGAGCTGCGCGAGAGCGCCAAGCTGGACGAGGCGATCGACGTGCTGGGCGACAACCCGCTGCCCACGCTGCTGGTCGTGACCCCGGCCGACGCCACCGACGATGCGCAACTGGCCGGCGCCTTGCAGGCGCTGCCGCAGGCCGACCAGGTGCAGCACGATGCGCTGTGGCGCAAGCGGCTGGATGGCTGGCTGCACTTCGGCGAGCGCCTGGTGCAGGTGCTGTCGGCGCTGCTCGGCATCGGCGCGGTGCTGGTGGTTGGCAACACCGTGCGGCTGGACATCCAGTCGCGGCGCGAAGAGATCGGCGTGCTGCAGCTGCTCGGCGCCAGCGACGGCTTCATCCGCCGCCCGTTCCTGTATCTGGGCGCGTGGTATGGCCTGGGTGCTGGCGCGGTCGCGCTCGCCTTGATCGCCGCATCGGGCCTGGCATTGCGTGCGCCACTGGCCACGTTGGCCGATAGCTACGGCAGCTCCTTTACGCTGCACGGGCTGGATCTGCTGCATTCTGTGACGGTGCTTGTCGGTACCCTGGTCCTGGGTTGGCTGGGGGCCTGGCTGGTCACCGGCCACTTCCTCCGCCAGACCCGTCCCACCGAGACCTGAGGCCTGCCATGCACCCACCAGATCTCAAGCACCTCATCAGCGATGCACCGCGCGTGATGGTCGTCGATGGCTCGAAGCTGGTGCGCAAGCTCATTGCCGACGTGCTCAAGCGCGACCTGCCCAATGTGCAGGTGATCGGCTGCGCCAGCATCGCCGACGCGCGCGATGCGCTGGAAGCCGGCGCCATGGATCTGGTCACCACCTCGCTGTCCCTGCCCGATGGCGATGGCCTGGCGCTGGCGCGCAGCGTGCGCGAAGCGGCCGGCCAGGCCTATGTGCCGGTGATCGTGGTGTCTGGCGATGCGCAACAGCATCTGGTCGAACGCCGCTTCACCGAATACGTCACCGACTATTTCGACAAGGCGTTGGGCCACGAAGCGCTGGCCACCTTCATCCGCGGCTACGTGCAGCCCGAGCCGGTGGTGGGTGCCACCGTGTTGTACATCGAGGACAGCCGCGTGGTGGCCGAGGCGACCAAGCGCATGCTCGAACGGCAGAGCCTGAAAGTGGTGCACGTGCTCACCGCCGAAGATGCGTTCGCGCTGCTCACCGCCGAATCGCTGGGCCGCACCGAGCGCCGCATCGACGTGGTGCTGACCGACGTCACCCTCAAGGGCGAGCTCAACGGGCGCGATGTGGTCGAGCGCATCCGGATCGACTTCGCCTACGGCAAGCGCCGCCTGCCGGTGCTGGTGATGACCGGCGACACCAACCCGCGCAACCAATCCGAGCTGCTGCGTGCCGGTGCCAACGATCTGGTGCAAAAGCCCATCGAAGAACGCCTGCTGGTGACCAAGGTGCTGTTCCAGCTGCGGCTGGCCCGTCTTGAGGATCAGGCTGTCACGCTGTGAGCGAAGTGGAAGGGCGCATCCAGCTGGAACCGTCGTGGAAGGCAAAGGTGGGCGATTGGTTGCTGCGCCCGGAAATGCAGGAGCTCTCCGCTTTCCTGCGTCAGCGCAAGGCGGCCGGCGCGCGGGTATTTCCGCCCGGCCCGCAGATCTTCGCCGCCTTCGATGCCACCCCGTTCGATCAGGTCAAGGTGGTGATCCTCGGGCAGGACCCGTATCACGGCGAAGGCCAGGCGCATGGGCTGTGCTTTTCGGTGCTGCCGGGTGTGCCGGTGCCGCCGTCGCTGCTCAATATCTACAAGGAAATCCAGGACGATCTGGGCATCCCGCGTCCCGATCATGGCTATCTGATGCCGTGGGCGCGGCAGGGCGTGTTGCTGCTCAACGCGGTGCTGACGGTGGAGCAGGGCCGTGCCGGCGCGCACCAGAACAAGGGCTGGGAAGGCTTCACCGACCATGTGGTGGAGACCCTCAACCGCGAGCGCGAGGGCCTGGTGTTCCTGCTGTGGGGCAGCTATGCACAGTCCAAGGGCAAGGTCATCGACCAGGCCCGGCACCGGGTGTTCAAGGCGCCGCATCCTTCGCCGCTGTCGGCGCATCGCGGTTTCCTGGGGTGCACGCATTTCTCCAGGACCAACGAGCATCTGCAGCGCCGTGGTCTGGGCCTGATCGACTGGTCGCTGCCGCCCCGCAACGCGCTGGACACAACCTCGGCCGCCGGCTGAACGGCGCCAGCGCCGGGCGCATTGGCGGCCGTTTTGTCACGGTCTGCGCAGGGCGGCGGTGGTAGCGTAGGCCTTGAAATCGGGGAGTTCTACGGTGGAACGCCGTGGGGATCTCAAGCCCGAATGTCCTATGAATGGAACGCTGGGAACTCTTTCTATACCCGGCAGTCCAATAGTTCGACTGCTAAGATGGTGCCTATGAACCAGACGACTTCCACTGCCCTCGTGGCAAACAATCTCCCGATTCCCAGTGCGCTCGGTTCGCTGGACGCCTACATCGGTGCCGTGCACCAGATCCCGGTGCTGTCGGTCGATGAGGAGCAGACTCTGGCCCGCCGCTTTCGCGACGAGCTGGATCTGGACGCCGCGCGCGAACTGGTCCATTCCCACCTGCGCTTCGTGGTGCATGTGGCCCGCGGCTACAACGGCTACGGCCTGCCGCTGGGCGACCTGATCCAGGAAGGCAATATCGGCCTGATGAAGGCGGTCAAGCGCTTCGATCCGGACATGGGCGTGCGCCTGGTCAGCTTCGCGGTGCATTGGATCCGTGCGGAAATGCACGAGTTCATCCTGAAGAACTGGCGCATCGTCAAGGTCGCCACGACCAAGGCGCAGCGCAAGCTGTTCTTCAACCTGCGCAAGTCCAAGACCCGCCTGGGCTGGCTCAATGCCTCCGAAGTGACCGCGGTCGCCAAGGACCTGAACGTCTCCGAGCGTGAAGTGATGGAGATGGAGTCGCGCCTGTCCGGCCGGGATATCGGGTTCGATGCCTCCTCGGACGAGGACGACGACCATGGTCCGCCGTCGCCGGTGAGCTACCTGGTGGCCAACGAGGAAGATCCCTCGCAGGCCTACGAGCGGCACGACAGCGAAGACAACCAGCTGCAGTTGCTTCGCGAAGGCATGGCCGGCCTGGACACGCGTTCGCGCGATATCGTCAAGCGTCGCTGGCTGGATGCGGAGTCCAAGGTGACGCTGCAGGAACTGGCCGATGAGTACGGTGTGTCGGCCGAGCGCATCCGCCAGATCGAGGCGAATGCGCTGAAGAAGATGAAGGCGCTGTTCGTCGCCTGATCCAGTCGATAGGCGGTAACCCCTGCACAAACGGCCCGGGCGATCCGGGCCGTTTTGCGTTGCGGCGCATTGCGCGCGAGGGCGGCGCCTGGCCCCGAAGCGCTGGCCGGCACCTCACTCCGGCAAGCGCGCCACCGGCAGATGCCAGCCATAGCGGATGGCCATGAAACGCAGGCCGAAACAGACCCCGGCGCCGATGGCCAGCGACCAGGCCTGCGGTACGTCCAGCACATGCCCGATCGCCACCAGGCCGCCACCGGCGAGCGCCGCCACGGCATACAGTTCGGCCTGTAACACTACCGGTGTGCGTGCCACCAGCAGGTCGCGCGCGATGCCACCGCCGATGCCGCTGAGCATGCCCAGCAAGGTCGCGCTGAGCGGGCTGAGGTGATAGTCCAGCGCCTTGCTGGTGCCGTACACCGCGAACAGCGCCAGCCCCGCCGCATCGAAGAGTTGCACCGGGTTGCGCAGCCGCTCCACTGCCGCATGCCAGTAGAAACCGGCCACGCCGGCCAGGCAGGCAGTGAGCAGGTAGTGCGGCTGCACCAACGCGGCCGGTGGGGTAGCGCCGATCAGCACATCGCGCACGATGCCGCCGGAAACCGCCGCCGCGCACGAGAGCACCAGCACGCCGAACAGGTCCAGGCGATTGCGCACCGCCACCGTCGCACCACTCAAGGCGAACACGAAGGTGCCGAGCAGATCCAGCAGAAACAAGGCAGTCGCCACGGTCAGGCCATCGAATCGGGCCGCACAGCATCGCGTACCGCACGCGCCGCTGTCATCCGTCCTTGCTGCTGGGTGGCGGGTCGTCGCTGGCGCCGCCGAAGATGATGCGCGCGGCGCGCTGGTAGCTCCAGTACGCCATCGCCCAGTTCACCAGCACCACGAAACGGTTGCGGAAGCCGATGAGGAAATAGACATGCGCGGCCAGCCAGAACCACCACGCCACGATGCCGGACAACTTGAGCTTGCCCACGTGCACGATGGCCGCCATGCGGCCGATGGTGGCCAGGTTGCCGTAGTCCTGGTACCGGAAAGCCGGCGCGGGCTGGCCGCGCTGACGCGCACGGATCGCCTTGGCGATGTGCTTGCCCATCTGCTTGGCCGCTGGCGCCACGCCCGGGACCGGCCGGCCGTTCTGCTGCACCGAGGCCAGATCGCCGCCGACGAAGATCTGCGGGTGGCCGGGCACGCTCAGGTCCGGGTCCACCAGCACCCGGCCGGCGCGGTCCAGCGGCACGCCCAGCGTGCGCGCCAGCGGCGAGGCCGCCACGCCGGCGGCCCACACCACCGTGCGCGCGGGCACGAAGGTCTGGCCGAGCTGGTAGCCCAGCGCATCGATCTGCGTCACCGGGGTGCCGGTGTGTACTTCCACGCCCAGCCGCTCCAGCTGCTTGCGTGCCTTGTCGGTCAAATCTTCCGGGAACGACGGCAATACGCGCGGGCCGGCTTCGACCAGGCGGACGCGTGCCTGGCGCGGGTCGATGTGGCGGAATTCGTTCTTGAGCGTGTGGCGGGCGATCTCGGCCAGCGTGCCGGCCAGTTCCACGCCGGTGGGGCCGCCGCCGACCACCGCAAAGCTCAGCCAGGCGGCGCGTGCGGCAGGGTCGGTCTCGGCTTCGGCACGCTCGAAGGCCAGCAGGAGCTTGCGGCGCAGGACCAGCGCGTCGTGTAGCGTCTTCAACCCGGGTGCGTGCTCGGCCCACTGGTCGTTGCCGAAGTAGGCATGGGTGGCGCCGGTGGCGAGCAGCAGCAGGTCGTAACCGACCGTCTTGCCGTCGGCCAGCACCACCTCGCGGCGGCCAGGTGCGATGTCGGCCACATCGCCGAGCAGTACTTCGACATTGCGCTGCGCGCGCAGGATGTGTCGCAAGGGTGCGGCGATGTCCGGCGCCGACAGGCCGGCGGTGGCCACCTGGTACAGCAGCGGCTGGAACAGGTGGTGATTCTGGCGATCGATCAGGGTGATGCGGATGCCGGGATCGTCGAGCGCGCGGGTCGCCCACAAACCGGCAAAACCACCACCTACCACGACCAGATGCAGCGGAGCGGAGGAGGGGGAAGAGGTCATCGTAGAAGTCCGATGGAACGCGACGCGGGCTTTACAGCATGCCAAGGTGCCAATGAACATGACGCCTGGGGCACGGCGCGCCTGCAGCATCCTGTGGCATCCACCTTCAACGGTCTTTGCATGTCCTCGCTCCCACCGCCCTTGCCCCCGCTGCCAACGGCGCCAGCGCACACCGCAGCACCGCGTGCCCCGGCCGCCGAGCAGAAGCGCAGCGGCGTGGCCATTGGCCTGATCGGCATCCTGGCCTGCGCCAGCGTGTTCGGGGTGGTGGTGCTGGCTGCGGCCCTGTGGCTGGTCAATATGGGTTGGTCGCTGTTGGCCGACCAGGCGCGCAGCGCCATGCAGGACGATGCGCTGGTGCAGGAACATATTGGTCAGATCCGCAGCATGCGGCTGGATCTGCTGCGCACGGGAATGACCTCAAGCGGGGAAGAGTTCGTGTTCGACGTGGAAGGCGACCGCGGCGCCGGCCGCGTCAAGGCGACCTGGGTCACTGCCGGCGCCGATCGGGAGATCCTGAGCGATGGCGTGCTGACACTGCGCGATGGCACCGAGTACACCTTGCCGGCTGCAGCGACGACGTTCGAGACCGACGCAGAACCGGAATCGGCAATTGGTAGCGCCACCGACACTGCAATGGAGCATTGAGCATGACCGATCATCCCGACAAGCGGATCGCCCTGCTGATCGACGCCGACAACGCGCCCGCCGGCAAGATCGACGTGGTGCTGGCGGAAGTGGCGCGCTACGGCGTGGCCAATGTGCGCCGCGCCTATGGCAACTGGAAGAGCCCGCACCTGAAGGGCTGGGAAGCGGCGCTGCACGATTATGCAATCCGGCCGATCCAGCAATTTGCCTACAGTTCCGGCAAGAACGCCTCGGACATGGCCATGGTGATCGATGCGATGGACCTGTTGTACGCGCGCAATCTGGATGGCTTTGCCATCGTCTCCAGCGATGCAGACTTCACCCCGTTGGTGATGCGCCTGCTGACCGATGGCATGAAGGTCTATGGCTTTGGCGAGAAAAAGACACCGGCACCGTTCGTCAATGCCTGCTCCAAATTCACCTACGTGGAAGCCCTGGGCGAACAGGCCGCCGCAGCCAGCGACACTGCCGCCGGGCGCAAGGATGCCACCGCGCTGCGCGGCGACACGCGGCTGGTGCAGATGCTGCGCAACGCCATCGTCAGCGCCTGCGAAGACGATGGCTGGGCGTTGCTGAGCGCGGTGGGCAAGCAGGTGGCCAACCAGGCCTCGTTCGATCCGCGCAACTACGGTTATCGCAAGCTCAGCGATCTGGTGCGTGCGATCGGCGTGTTCGAGATCAAGCAGGACGAGCAGGCACTGTGGGTGCGCGACACGCCCAAAGGCGCGAAGACCGCACCACCTGTCGCATCGGAGAGCAAGCCAACCGTGCGTGCACCCGCCAAGCCTGCTCCAGGCAAATGAAAACCACCCCTGCAATGCGCATGACCGCATCGTCGAAGATCACGTGTGTCGTAGGAGCGCGCCTGAGCGCAATGAGGCGTTACCGATAACGCCTCATCGCGCTCAGGCGCGCTCCTACGACTATGCGTCAAGTACCACCAGTGTGAGGACGCGTTGCGCCTCGCGCACCAAGCCCGTCGCGCTCAGGCGCGCTCCTACGACGAGACTGTTTATCCAGCTAATACAAATCGATCGGATCCACATCCAGCGACCAGCGCACGCGGCGTGCCTGCGGTAGCGCGTAGATTGCCGGCAATTGGGCATCGAGCAGGCGGTGCAGCGCCGGGCGCTGCTGGGCGGAGAGCAACAGTTGGGTGCGCTGGAATCCGGCGCGGCGCGGCATCGGTGCAGGCATCGGGCCATAGCATTCCACGGCCGTCAACGCGGGTGATGGCGTGGAGGCCGCGTCTACAGTCAGCCCGCGCACCGCCTGCAGGAACTGGTTGGCTGCCGCCACGTCCTTGGCCTCGGCGCGGAACAGTGCCAGGTGGGCGAACGGCGGAAAGCCGGCGGCCTCGCGTTGCTGCAGTTCGGCATCGGCAAAGGCGTGATAGCCGCCGTTGACCAGGGTCTGCAGCAGGGGATGATCGGGATGGTGCGTTTGCAGCCACACCTCGCCCGGGCGTTCGGCGCGCCCGGCGCGCCCTGCCACCTGGATCAGCTGCTGGGAGAGTTTTTCGGCCGCGCGGAAGTCTGCAGAGAACAGGCCCTCGTCGATGCCCACCACCACCACCATGGTCAGCCGTGGCAGGTCGTGTCCCTTGGCCAGGATCTGGGTGCCGACCAGGATGCCGGCCGCGTTGCCGAGCCGGGCGAGTTGGGTTTCCAGGGCGTCGCGGCGTTGGGTGGTGCTGCGGTCGATGCGCACCACCGGCACGTCCGGGAAGGCCTCGCTGAGGCGTTCTTCCAGGCGTTCGGTGCCGATGCCCTGCGGTTGCAGCGCCAGGCTGGCGCAGGCCGGACAGGCCAGCGGTGCGGGCTGGCGCGCGCCGCAGTGATGGCATTGCAGGCGGCGACCGCCGGCATGCACGGTCATCGGGGTCTGGTGCAGCGGCGTGCTGCAGCGGTGGCAGGCGGCGGTCCAGCCGCAGTCGTGGCATAGCAGCACCGGGGCGTAACCGCGGCGGTTCTTGAACACCAGCACCTGCTCGCCACGCGCCAGGGTGGCGCCGATGCCGGCCAGCACCTCCGGCGAGAGCCCGTCCTTGAGCGGGCGCTTGCGTACATCCAGCACGCGCACGCGCGGCGGGCGTGCTTCGCCGGCACGGCGCGACAGGCGCAGGTGCTGGTAGCGGCCGGCGTAGGCGTTGTGCAGGCTTTCCAGCGAGGGCGTGGCGCTGCCCAGGATCACCGGCACGTCCAGTGCCTTGCCACGCACCAAGGCGAAGTCGCGGGCGTGATAGCGGATGCCGTCCTGTTGCTTGTAGCTGCCGTCGTGCTCCTCGTCGATCACGATCAGCCCGGCCTTGGGCAGCGGGGTGAACACCGCCGAGCGCGTGCCGACGATCAGCTGGGCTTCGCCGCGCCAGGCCGCGGCCCAGACCCGGGCGCGCTCGCCATCGGACAGGCCCGAGTGCAGTGCATGCACCGGCACCCCCAGGCGCGCGCGGAAGCGGCCCAGCGTCTGCGGGGTCAGGCCGATCTCCGGGACCAGCACCAGCGCCTGCCGGCCGGCGGCCAGGCAGTCGGCGATCGCCTGCAGATAGACCTCGGTCTTGCCGCTGCCGGTGACGCCATCGAGCAGATAGGTGGCAAAGCCGCTGCGCGCGCGAATCGCCGCAGCGGCGGCCTGTTGCTCGTCGTTGAGCGCCGGGCCGTTGCCGGGACGGGGCGGGAGGGCATCGGCGGCCACCGCCACGCGTTCGGCGTGGCCACGCTTGGTCAGGCTGCGCGCGGCCTGCCGCCACTGCGGTAGCAGCGGGTCCAGTTGGTCTTCGCTCACCGCGCCGGCCTGCAGCAGGGTCGCCAGCAATGCTGGCCGGCTGCCGGCGCGCAGGCTGCTCGTCCCGGTCTGCCCGGCTTCGGTGAGCTGCCAGGCCCAGGCGTGGGTATCGGCCAGCGGTTCGCCGCGACGCAGCGGGCCAGGCAGGGCGCTGGCCTGGGCCTCGCCGAGCGGCGCATGGGTGTAACGGGCCAGCCATTGCAGCGAGCGGGCCAGTTCCTCCACCAGCAGCGGCGCCTCGTCGCACCAGTCCAGCGCCAGGCGCAGCCCCTCGGCCGACGGCAGCTGGCCGATCTCCACGACCACCCCGACCAGCTCGCGCGGGCCGAACGGCACCCGCACCCGGCAGCCGATCCTTGCCGGGTCGGTCAGCGGAGCAGCAGCGGGGGGCAGGTAATCGAATAACTGCGGCAATGGCACCGGCAGGGCGATGCGCAAGGTAGGGACGGTCGAAGGCATCCACGCAGTCTACCGACCCCGCCGGCCACCACCGACGGACACGATTCCTGCGCGTGAGTCCGGCGTGATGCGTTGCGACGCATTTCTGTGACCTGGGTAATAAACACGACGTAAACCTATACGAGGACTGAGAAAACAGGTTTATCCACACCGCCTGTGGATAAGGCTGTGAATTAGTCGCATGCTCCACGCCGTGAAGGCGGCATCACAGGCCTTCCCAACCTCTTGGACATTTTTTAGCCACATGGATAAAGATAAATAAAATCAGTATGTTAGGCGTGAAACACGAATGCAATAAAGAAAAACCCGGAGTTGACAGACGGCCGTGTATCGGCATCGCGCCTGCTGTGCACAACCTGCGCAGGCAGCGGTCGCGAGCGGAGCAACAGTGGTGCGATCTGTCAAGCCGTCGCGTCAAGGATCTGCGTCGGTATCATGCCGGCCGATGCTGGAGTTCCCATGACCGTTGTTCCCGATACCCCCGCGACTCCCGCTGCGCTGTCTGCGTTCCTGCGCGGTGTCGAACGCCGGGGTCTGGTGCTGGCACAGTTGCAGTGCGGTGACGTGGCGGCGGCCGAGCGCGCCCTGGCAGCGGCGTTGCGCGCCTTCGGCAGCCAGGCCGCCGGGCGGCCGATGGCGGGTTGGCCAACGCGCTTCTGGAGCCTGCTGGCGGCCGCTCCACCGCTGCGCCGCGACCCCATGCCGGGCACCTGGTTGCCGCCCTTCACGGCAGTGGGTCGGCTGCAGACTTCCGACCGGCTGGCGCTGCTGCTGCGGATCGTGGCCGGGCTGGAGGAGGACGCCGCCAGCCAGGTACAGGGGGTGGCCGTGGCGGACTATCGCCAGGCGCTGGCCCGCGCCTGTCCGCGCGATGCGGCCGGCAACCCGGATGCCCAGGCGTGGCGGGTGCTGGCCGAGGCGGCGCAACAGGAATTGCGCGACCTCAGCCCATCCCAGCTCAGCCGGTTGAGCCAGCTGCGCGATGCGGCGCTGGCCGGCATGCCGCTGCAGCCGGCCGCCCCGGCAGCGCCGTCGCCGGCCCCGGCGCGCCAGCGTCCCGCCCGCGTGCGCAGCACCCGGCAATGGCAATGGACTCGGGTCGATCGCCGCCAGGCCGGCATCGTGCTGGGCGTCCTGGCGCTGGCACTGCTGTTGGCGGTGCTGGCCTGGTGGTGGACGCATCGCCGGCCGGCCTTGCCGCCGGAGCCGGTGTCGCAGGCGCCCGCCGGCGTGCTGCATGTGACCGATGCCGCCCCGGTGTTGGTGGAAGAATTGCCCGCGGCCGACCTGCCGGAGCCGGCCACCGCCCCCGCGCTGGATTCACGCGACCAGGCGATGCTGGCCGATCCGGACCTGGAGCTGGCCCGTTCGGCCGATTTCTATGCCTGGTATGCGGCCGGGCACCCGGTTCCGACAGACGAATCCGGCGCGCATGCCACCGCCGCCGAACAGCCGTCCGCGCCGTTGGAGACCGTCGATGATGCGAACTAAGTGGACCGGGCTGCTGCTGTACGCCGCGCTCGGCAGCGCCTCGGCCCAGGCCCTGCCGGCGGCGCTGGATGAAGGTGGCGCCACGGCGCCTTCGCCCGGCGCGGTGACGCCGACCATCCCCAGCGCCGCCCAGCAACGCGCGCGCTGGGCCGCGTTGACGCCGGCCCAGCAGGCTGAGCTGCGTGCCCGCTATGCGGCGTGGAACGGTCTCACCGCCACCGACCGGGTGGTGCTGCGGCAGGCACGCGAGCGTCTGCATGGCCTGCCCGAGGACCAGCAACGCGCCCTGCGCACCCAGTTCACCGCCATGGATCGCCTGTATCGCGACGGCTGGCGCCTGGGCTCGCAGCTGGGAGCGTTCTATCCGCAGCTGCAGCCGCTGGTGGGGTATGTGCCGGCGTCCGAACGCGAGCGCCTGCTGACGCTGCTGCGTCGCCTGGATGCCGGTCAGCTGGCGCAGCTGGCGGTGCTGGCGCAACGCACCCCGCCGACGCAGCGCGATGGCCTGCGCGCAGACCTGCTGGCGCAGCCGCCGGCCACGCGCAGCGCCTGGCTGAAGCGCCAGCTGGCGCGCTGATCGCCTGCCGCCAGGTCACCGGCCAGGCCGGGCGGCGGTCGCGCCATCGCCTGCCACATCAGGCCCGCGCAGTGGCCGCTAGCGCCGGCTGGTGGGAGAGGACTGCCAGGCGCCAGGCAGATAGCCCCACATCGGCATACGGCCGCGCCCGTCACCGCGGCCGACAGCCGCGCCCCCCGGCGTGGCGGTCCGCGTAAGATGGCGGCCCCGTGCGACCCGGTGCCAGCGCCTTCCGGCACGGCCGTAGTCCGCGCAGCGATCGGTTGCCCATGTCAGTCTCCCCCGCATCTACTCCCGCGACGCCACGCTTTGCCTCGGAAGTGCGCACCACCGGCCTGCTGGCCTTGCCCTTGGTGCTCGGTCACGTCTCCACCGGCTTGATCGGCTTCGTCGATAACGTCATCGCCGGCCACCACGGCACCGCCACGCTGGCGGCAGTGACCATCGGCACCTCGCTGCTGTGGCTGCCGATGCTGGTGCCGATCGGCACCCTGATTTCGTTGACCGCCTCGGTCTCGCAACTGCTGGGCGCCGGGCGCGAGCGCGAGATTGGGCCGTTGTTCCGCCAGGCGCTGTGGCTGTCGCTGGTGCTGAGCGCGCTGATGTTCGCGTTCCTGAGCGTGGTGCCGCCATTGCTGCCCACCTTCGGCATCGCGCCGGACATCGTGCCCGGTGCCACCGACTTCCTGCACGCGGTGCGCTGGGGGGTGCCGGCGCTGACGTTCTACTTCTGCATGCGGTATCTGTGCGAAGGCATGCACTGGACACTGCCGACCATGCTGCTGGGGTTCGGCGGCCTGCTGGTGCTGGCGCCGCTGGGGTACGCGCTCACCTACGGCCGGTTCGGCTTTGCCGAGCACGGGGCCGAAGGGCTGGGCATGGCCTCGGCCATCACCATGTGGGTGCAGGCCAGCGTGTTTGCGCTGTATCTGTGGCGCGCGCGCCGGTTCACCCATTTGGAACTGTTCACTCACCTGGAAGGGCCGCGCTGGCGGGCGATCGGCGATCTGCTGCGCACGGGCCTTCCGATCGGCATCACCGTGTTGATGGAAGGCGGGCTGTTCATCGTCACCGCGCTGCTGATCGGCCGGCTGGGCTCGACCGAGGCGGCCGCGCACCAGATCGCCATCAACGTCGCGCAGCTGTGCTTCATGGTGCCGATGGGTGTGGCCGAGGCCACCACCGTGCGCGTGGGCCACGCGGTCGGCCGCGGCGACCCGCTGGGCGTGCGGCGTGCCGCCTGGGCCGGTTATGCGATCGTGCTGGGAACGCAGGCGCTGTCGGCTGCGACGCTGTTGCTCGGGCACGACGCCATCGTGGGCGTGTATACCGAGGATGTGGCGGTGGCGACGTTGGCCTCGGCGCTGCTGCTGTTCGCTGCCACCTTCCAGTTCCCCGATGGCATCCAGGTACTGTCGGCCGGCGCGCTGCGCGGGCTCAAGGACACCCAGGTGCCGATGTTCCTGGCCACGTTCTCGTATTGGGGGGTGGGCATGCCGGTTGGCGCCGGGCTTGGCCTGGGCCTGGGCTGGGGGCCGCGCGGCATGTGGATCGGGCTGATCCTGGGGCTGACCGTGGCGTCGATCCTGATGGGCCTGCGATTCCGGCATAGCAGCCGACGGCTGACTGCCGGCCTGGCACCCTGACTTTCAGCGCATGCCGCGCGCGCCGCGCAGCCGGTATGCTGGACGTCAATCTCGATCCGCAGCGTCTTTTCGACGGAGTTTTCCATGAACCACCCCGTGCGTCGCAATCCCATCGCCAGCTTCTTCGTCGGCCTGTGGGACGTGATGAATTTCACCCGGCGCCTGATCTTCAACCTGGTGTTCTTCGGCTTTCTGTTCCTGTTGCTGCTGTTGTTGGTGGTGGCCATCGCGCGCGGCGACGGCACCAAGCCGCTGGCCGAGCGCACCACGCTGGTCATCAATCCGGAGGGCACCCTGGTCGAGCAGTTCAGCGCCGACCCGGTGAGCCGGTCGCTGGCCAAGGCGGTGGGCGACAAGAGCGCCGGAGAAGTGCAGCTGCGCGACTTGCTACGGGTGATCGAGGCGGCGGGCAAGGACCGCAAGATCGAGCGGGTGATGTTGAACCTGGACAAGCTGCAGCCGGCCGGTTTCGCCTCGCAGCGCGAAGTGGCTTCTGCATTGCAGACGCTGCGCGCCTCCGGCAAGCAGGTCGTGGCCTTCAGCGAAAGCATGAGCCAGAGCCAGTACCTGCTGGCTGCGCAGGCCAACGAGGTCTACCTGGATCCGATGGGCAGCGTGATGCTGGAAGGGCTTGGTCGCTACCGCCAGTACTTCCGCGAGGGCCTGCAGGACAAGCTGGGCGTGGACGTGCACCTGTTCCGCGTGGGCGAATACAAGTCCGCAGCCGAACCCTACATCCTCGACGCGGCCTCGGCCGATGCCAAGGAAGCGGACCTGTTCTGGATGAACGATGTGTGGCAGCGCTATCTGGCCGACGTGGGCACCGCGCGCAAGCTCAGCCCCGCGCAGCTGACCGCCGGTATCGATACCTTGCCCGAGGGCGTGGTGGCGGCCGGCGGCGACTTGGCCCGCTTCGCGCTGCAGCAGAAGTTGGTCGACGGGCTCAAGACGCGTAGCGAAGTCGATGCCTTGCTGACCAAGCGTGGCGTGGCCGACAGCGATGCCGACAGCGGCTTCCGCAATATCGGCTTCGACGATTACCTGGGCCTGCTGCAGGGCCAGCGCTCGCCGATGGACAGCCGCCCGCAGGTGGCCGTGGTGGTGGCCGCCGGCGAGATCACCGGCGGCGAACAGCCGGCCGGCCGCATCGGTGGCGAGTCCACCGCCGCGTTGCTGCGCCAGGCGCACGACGACGACGAGGTCAAGGCGGTGGTGCTGCGGGTGGATTCGCCCGGTGGCGAGGTATTCGCCTCCGAGCAGATCCGCCGCGAGGTGGTCGCGCTCAAGCAGGCCGGCAAGCCGGTGGTGGTGTCGATGGGCGACCTGGCGGCCTCCGGTGGCTACTGGATCAGCATGAACGCCGATCGCATCTACGCCGACCCATCGACCATCAGTGGCTCGATCGGCATCTTCGGCATGGTGCCGAACCTGACCCGCGCGCTGGACAAGATCGGCGTGCACACCGATGGCGTGGGCACCACCCGTTTTGCAGGCGCCTTCGACATCTCGCGCCCGCTGGACCCGGCCGCCGGCCAGGTGATCCAGGCCGTCATCAACAAGGGCTATGCCGACTTCACCGGCAAGGTGGCGCAGGCACGGCACCAGTCGGTGGAGGCCATCGACAAGGTGGCGCGCGGTCGCGTGTGGAGCGGTGCGCAGGCCAAGCAGCACGGTCTGGTGGATGCCTTCGGCGGCATGTCCGAAGCGCTGGCCGATGCGGCCAACCGCGCCAAGCTGGGCAAGGGCAAGTTCCGCGTGCGCTACGTCGAAAAGCCGGCCACCCCGTTCTCGCAGTTCATGAGCGGCTTTGCCGGCAGCCGCATGGGGGCGTGGATGCTGGGTGACTCGGGCATGGCCCGCGCGCTGCTGGCGCGTTCGCTGCCGGAAGTGGACACCCAGCTGCGCTTCGTCGAGGACGCGGTGCACGACAGCAAGGCCGGCGGTACCCCGGTCAAGGCGCTGGCGTACTGTTTCTGCGGGTTCTGACGCGGCAGGTTCTGCTACTGCATCCCGCGATGACGCCGGCCCTGTGCCGGCGTTGTCGTTTTTGTGGAGCGGGGGCGGCGGTGTTGCGCAATGGGCGCAGCGCGCAGGCGGCGCGCGTGGGATGTGCATCTAGTGCGATGCCTTGGAGTGCACGCTGTCCTGTCGCGCCCGGGGGCGCTCCTACAGGAGCGTGGCGGGCTTATTGCGTGGCGGCATCGATGGCCTTGCGTTGATCTTCCGCGGCCTGATCGGTGGCCGCCTGCACCGCATGCGCGGCGTTCAAGGGTTGCTGGATGTGGTCGCGCAACGCGGTCGCCTGCGGCTCGGGTTTCTGCTCGGTGGGGGCGGGTTGCGGGTGTTGGCAGGCGGCCAACAGTAGCGCCACAACGGCGGCAAGCATCCAGGGCAATTTCATCGTCGTGACCTCGCGCGGTGTGACGGTATCCTAACGCCGCTGCCGCAGCGGTGCGTCAACGCATTGCTGCGGCCGATTTCTGCGTCTTGAAAGAGGATCACCCCCCATGACTACGCACCGCTGGCGGCTGGATGGACAGACCGCGCTCATCACCGGCGCCAGTGCCGGTATTGGCCTGGCCATCGCCCGCGAACTGCTCGGCTTCGGTGCGGACCTGTTGATGGTGGCACGCGACGCCGATGCATTGGCGCAGGCGCGCGACGAACTGGCCGACGAGTTTCCGCAGCGCGAGTTGCACGGCCTGGCGGCCGATGTCTCCGACGACGAAGAGCGTCGCGCGATCCTGGACTGGGTGGAAGACCACGCCGATGGCCTGCACCTGCTCATCAACAACGCTGGCGGCAACATCACCCGAGCGGCGATCGACTACACCGAGGACCAGTGGCGCGGCATCTTCGAAACCAACGTGTTTTCCGCCTTCGAACTCTCGCGTTACGCACATCCGCTGCTGACCCGGCACGCGGCCTCGGCGATCGTCAATGTCGGCAGCGTCTCGGGCATCACCCATGTACGCAGCGGCACACCGTATGGCATGACCAAGGCCGCGTTGCAGCAGATGACGCGCAACCTGGCAGTGGAATGGGCGCAGGACGGCATCCGCGTCAACGCGGTGGCGCCGTGGTACATCCGTACGCGGCGCACCTCCGGGCCGTTGTCGGATCCGGACTACTACGAACAGGTGATCGAACGCACGCCGATGCGCCGCATCGGCGAACCGGAGGAAGTTGCTGCCGCAGTCGGTTTCCTGTGCCTGCCGGCTGCCAGCTACATCACCGGCGAATGCATCGCGGTGGATGGTGGCTTCCTGCGGTACGGGTTCTGAGTGCGACGACATGGTCCCGCGAGGTGCGCGGTAGCGCAACAGTAGGCGAGCGCGTAGCGTTGCTCTGGCGTATTCGCTTGCGGCAGCGGCGTTGCTGCGAGAACTGTCGACACATTCCGTGCAAGGGTCGTTGCAGCGACGCAGCGCCGCCCGTGATCGGGCCGGGTACTTACGGCGTGGCGGCGGGGGTGGCGCAGCGGCTTTCGTCCAGCACGCGCCGCATCTGGTCGTAGCGCTGTTTGCGCTCGGCCGATTGCGCCTCGTCGGAAAAGCGCCAGGTCGATTCGGCCTGCTCGGCACGTGCGCGCCAGGCCTCGCACAGGCGCTGGTCCGGCACTGGTGCGCAACGGTCGGTGACCACTTCGCAGGCGCTGCCGCCACCGGTGGCCGGGCCGCCAGCCAGGTTGGTGGTCTGCATCGGCAGGCAGCGCGTGGCCGGTTCGCGGTCTTCGGTGAAGTAGCGGCCATTGTCGTGTGCGGTGCATTCGAACAATGGCGGCGGGGGCAACGTCGAGGTGGGAGACAGGGCCGGTGGCGGCGCCGTGGCCGCTGTTGACGCAGGAGCGGCCGGCGGGGTGGGCGACACCGGTGCGGGACGCGTCACAGCCGGTGCAGGCGCGCCGCCCGGCGTGAATGGCACCGCCGCCGGTGCGGTCATCAGTTTTTTCTGCTGCTGCATGCCCTTGGGGCACGGCATGTTCTGCACCGTGAGCGCGCCAGCGGGGTCGGTGCAGCGATAGATGGCCACCGGCTGGGCATCGCTACCCGACACCCAGGCCAGCAGCAGTAAAACGGCCAGGCGCATGCACGTCATGCGCCACCGCAATCGCGTTGCTGGCGCGCTTCGATGCCGCGTTGTTCGCGGCTGAGGTCCACGCGCTCGCTTTGCAGGGCGCTGTTGTAGCGACGGATCAGCTCCCAACGACGGTCGGCCAGGCGCGCGCACACTTCCTGCTCGGGCAGCGCATGGCATTCGTCGCGGATCTGCACATTGCCGTAGGGCACGATCACCGTGCCGCCATAACCGCCTTGATAATTGCCTTGATAGCGACCCTGATACCCGTCGCTGCCGAAGCTGGCACTGCCGCGGATGCCGCCGCCGCGTCCGGGGCCGCCCTGCACCGAGAGTGCTGGGCGCGGGTTGATCGGTACAGGCGGGCGCAGGGTGCCGGCCGGTGGCGCAGGCGAGGCGATGCCATTGCCCACATAGGCCGGCCCCCAGGTCGGCACCCAGCGCGGGTTTCCTTCCGGGCTGTCGCTAGTGTAGCGGGTGCCATCCTCGGTGGTGCATTCGTACATCGGCTGCGGCGGTTGCACGGTGACGATGCGGACCTCGCGCGCGGGCGGTGCCGCCGCCGCAGGTGCCTGCACGGCGCGGGGGCGAGGGGGCGGGTCCTGCGGGCGTTGCATGTCCAGCACCTGCTGGCGACCGCTGCTGCAGGGCGCGTCCTGCAGGGCCACCGTACCGGTGCTGCTGACGCAGCGGTAGACCCGCACGTTCGGGTCGGGCTTGGTGGCTGTGCTCGCCGCCGCTGCAGGCAGCGCGCCGGCCAACAACAGAAGGGTCAGGGAAGTCCGCATGGCCTGAGTGTGCGCGCTCGGCGGCCGCGCCGCAAAGTGCGCGGCCACCGCTGGCGATGCAGCAGGCCGGCTGGTGAGCTAGTCGCGCAGGACCTGGCCGCTACGCGCATCGCGGATGGTGGTGGGCTGGGCGTGCCCGCCGACGTCGCCGGCCAGCACGCCGTCGATGGCGGTCAGCAGGGCCGGGTCCAGCGCGTCGCGGCTGCGCGCCGGCGGCTGCCCGGCGAGGTTGGCGCTGCTGGATACCAGCGGCGCACCCCAGGCCGCGCACAGCGCCGCCACCAGTGGATGGGCGCTGATGCGTACCGCCAGCCCGTCATGCGTGCCGGTGACCCAGCGCGGGGCGCGGCCGGTGATCGGCAGGATCCAGGTGTTCGGCCCGGGCCAGCTGGCCAGCACAGCCTGTCTGCGGGCCGGTTCCAGTGCGTCCAGGTCGACCCAGTCGCGCAACAGCGCCACATCGGAGGCCACCACGATCACACCCTTGTCCACCGGCCGCCGCTTGATCTGCAGCAGCCGCAGCACCGCCGCTTCCTGGGCCGGGTCGCAGCCCAGCCCCCACACCGCTTCGGTGGGGTAGGCGATCACGCCGCCCTGGCGCAGGGCGGCGACAGCGCCATCCAGGCGGAGTGCGTGATCCATGGCGTGGCTCAGCCTGCGGCCTTGCTCGCGGCCTTCTTGACCACGCGCTTGGTCGCCTTCTTGGCGGCGGCCTTCTTGGCCGGTGCCTTCTTCGCCGCCGTCTTGGTGGCCGCGGTCTTGGTCGCGGTCTTCTTGACGGCCGTCTTCTTTGGCGCCGAATCCTTCACCGCAGTCTTCTTGAGCGTGGCCTTCTTGGCACCGAAGCCCTTGCGCACCGGCTTGCCGGTGTCGGCCAGCAGTTGCTGCACTTCCTCGAAGGTCAGCGAGGCCGGCTCGCGGTCCTTGGGGATCTTGCCATTGAGCTTGCCATCGCTGATGTACGGGCCGAAGCGGCCGTTGAGCACCTGGATGTCGCTGCCGTCGAATTCCTTGATGACGCGGTTGCGTGCGATCTCTTCCTTCTCTTCGATCAGGAACACCGCCCGCGCCAGGTCGATGGTGTACGGGTCGTCTTCCTTCTTGAGCGAGGCGTACACGCTGCCACGGCGCGCGAACGGACCGAAGCGGCCGATGCCGACGCTGACGTCCTGATCCTTGTCTTGACCGAGTGCGCGCGGCATCTTGAACAGTTCCAGCGCATCTTCGATGGAGATCGAATAGATGCTCTGGCCCGGACGCAACGAGGCGAAGGTCGGCTTTTCTTCGTCTTCCACGGTGCCGATCTGTACCATCGGGCCGAAGCGGCCGATGCGTGCGCTCACTTCCTTGCCGCTGACCGGGTCGGCGCCGAGCACGCGCACGCTACCGGCATCGGTCTTGTCCAGCGAATCCTTCTTGTCCTCCACCAGTTCCTTGAACGGGCCCCAGAACTTCTCCATCAGCGGGATCCACTCGGCTTCGCCGCGCGACACTGCATCCAGGTCGTCTTCCAGATTGGCGGTGAAGTCGTAATCCACGTAGCGGGTGAAGTGCCCGGACAGGAACTTGGATACCGCACGGCCCACATCGGTGGGACGGAAGCTGCGGCCTTCCATCTCCACGTACTTGCGGAACTGCAGGGTCTGGATGATCGAGGCATAGGTGGACGGCCGGCCGATGCCGTATTCCTCCAGCGCCTTGACCAGTGCTGCTTCAGTGAAGCGCGGCGGCGGCTGGGTGAAATGCTGGTCGGTGACGATGCGGTCCAGCGGGATATTGTCGCCGGCCTTCATCAGCGGCAGCTTGCGGCCTTCATCCTCGTCCTCGCTGCTCTTGGTGTCCTTGCCTTCTTCGTAGACGGCCAGGAAACCTGGGACCACCACGGTGGTGCCGCTGGCGCGGAACACGTGTTGGCTGCCGGCCGACAGGTCCACGCTGACGGTGTTGAGCGTGGCCGGGATCATCTGGCAGGCCACCGCGCGGCGCCAGATCAACTCGTACAGGCGGCGCTCGTCGTCGGACAAGAAGCGCGCCACCTGTGCAGGGGTGCGCAGTGCCGAGGTCGGGCGCACCGCTTCGTGGGCTTCCTGCGCGTTCTTGGATTTGGTGGTGTAGGCGTTGGGCTGGTCCGGCAGCGAGGCGGTGCCGAAGTCACGCGCGATCACGTCGCGGATTTCCGCCAGCGCGTCCTGCGACAGGTTCACCGAGTCGGTACGCATGTAGCTGATGAGGCCGACCGAGCCTTCATCGCCCAGCGCCACGCCTTCGTACAACTTCTGCGCCACCTGCATGGTCTTGCGGGTGGTGAAGCCCAGCTTGCGCGAGGCTTCCTGCTGCAGCGTGGAGGTGGTGAACGGCGGGGCCGGGCGGCGCTTGCGCTCCTTGCTGGCCACGTCGGTGACGTGCAGTACGCCCTGCGCGGCCTGCTGGATGCGCAACCGCGCCGCTTCGGCGGTATCGCCGTCGGTGACGGTGAACTGCTCGAACTTCTGCCCGTCCAGCTTGATGAGCCGTGCATTGAAGGCCTGCGAGGGATGCCGGCAATGCGCGTCGATGGACCAGTATTCGCGCGCGATGAAGGCTTCGATCTCTTCCTCGCGCTCGACGATCATGCGCAGCGCCGGCGATTGCACGCGGCCGGCCGACAGCCCGCGCTGCACCTTGCGCCACAGCACCGGCGACAGGTTGAAGCCCACCAGGTAGTCGAGCGCACGGCGCGCCTGCTGCGCATCCACCAGGTCGGCGGCGATTGCGCGCGGCTTGAGCATGGCCTCCTTGATCGCGCGCGGGGTGATTTCGGTGAACACCACCCGCTGCATCGGCTTGTCCTTGAGCAGGCCGCGCTCTTTCAGGATCTCGGCGATGTGCCAGCTGATCGCCTCGCCCTCGCGGTCCGGGTCGGTCGCCAGAAAGATGTCGTCGGCGCCCTTGGCGGCGCGCGCGATGGCTTCGACGTGCTTTTCGTTCTTCTCGATCAGGTCGTAGCGCATCGCGAAGCCATTGTCCGGGTCGACCGCGCCCTCCTTCGGGACGAGGTCGCGCACGTGCCCATACGAGGCCAGGACGGTGAAGTCCTTGCCGAGGTATTTATTGATCGTCTTGGCCTTGGCGGGCGATTCGACGATGAGCAGGTGCTTGGGCATGGTGGCAACTTCTTGGGGCAGAGCCCGGGGGGCGGGTAGCGTGGCCTAATTGGCCGGTCGAGGGAAGCAGATCGGCCGTTTCCCACACGTTAACGCCCGGGGAGTGCTCCCGGGCGTTCAGTTGGCCGATTAGAAAGATCACGGCGGACGCCGCCGTGTCAAGCGGCCGGCACCGCGAACTGCTAGCTCCGGCTCATTCCGATCGTCGCCATCACGAGCGCGCCGACCACGATGGACAGCACCAGCAGCACCGCATAGATGATCAGTACCACGATCGAGACCGTATCCAGTCCCTTGGACTGCCGCTCTGGATGGTCGGTGAAGGCCCAGCGGTCCACCACCAGGGTCTTGCACACCTTGTCGTGCGGGGCCTGCTTGCGCGCGCTCATGCCGGCCATGAAGGCGGCCACGATCACGCCGATGCCCAGGGTGAGCACGCTGATTAGCATGTAGGCCACGTAGCGCAGCAGGTTGCGCCAGAAGCCGACCCGGGCGCCATGGCTGTCGGCGCGCACCACCTTGATGCCGCAGGCGAGCTTGCCCAGGCTGGCCTGGAGCCGGCTGGACTGCATCCAGGCGAAGTACAGCGTGGGGATGGCCAGCCCGATGCCGTAGGCCAGCACCAGCAGCGCAATGCTGAACGCGCTGCCATCGTCCAGCGCAGCGCCGGCATCGCTCATCCCGGCACTGAAGGCCAGCAGGAACACCAGCGGGATCACGATCAGGTAGACCGCAAAGGTGGTGACCAGGCTGTCCAGGATGCTGGCCGCCACGCGGCGCCACAGGCCGGCGTAGACGACCGCTGCGTCAGGTGCTGCGCTGCCGGCGAACGGTGCGGAGCCGGCCGGGGTATCCCAGGCGGTTGGCAGCGGCTTGGTGGTCGATGGCGGTTGACGTGGGGATGCCGCTGCCGAGGTCGGGAGTGGCGCCGTGGCATCCGCTGCACTGGACCAAGATGCATCGCTTTGCGACCCCGCCGGGCCGCTGGCGCCGGACAGGGGCTGCGCGGCGTCCGGGTGCAAGGCCGTCTGCAGCGGGTCTTCTGCGCGTGAGCCGGGCAGCGGTGAGGCAGTTGCGGGCGCCACGGGCGCGCTGGCGGCAGCTGGCGCTGGCTCGGCCGGCGCGTCCGGCTTGGCCACGACAGGGGTTGCCTGCTGCGACCAGTCCTGCTCTGTGGCATCGGCGGTCGATGTGCCCGCCACTGGCGCCCCCTCCTTCGCCAAGCCGACCGCAGCGGGATCGGCGGCCGGCGGCGCGGAGGCCGCTAGCGGCGCATCCAGCCCCAATTCGGCCGCGACATCGCCCAGCGTCACCCACTGTGGCAGGCCTTCGCGCCAGACCAGGCTGCGACGGTCGACCAGGCCCCGCGACAGGCGTGCGACCAGCGTGTCCGTGTCCACCGGCCCCTGGCGTTGCCGCTGTGCGTCGGCGTAATACCACTGCGTCATGAATGTCCCCTTGATGGTGCGATGTGCGTGCAGCAGCCGCTCAGCCGCGGCACTGCTGCGGAAGTTGGTGGTCGTCGATCTCGGAACTGCAGTGCCAGCGACCGGCATCGGCATCGAAGTCCAGCCACAGGACCTTGCCGTCGATCCTGGGCGAGTCCGGTGACTGCAGCAGCGCTTCGATACCGCAGTTGGCGGTATCGAAGCGGCCGATCTGCACGCTGGCCAGCACATCGGTCGCGTAGTGTTCCGGCGGCTGGAAGCCGGCGTCGGCATTGACCGGACAGCGGCCTTCGCGGGCACGGAAGGCGGCAATCTGCGGCTTCAGCGGTGCCAATGCGGTAACTGCCTGGGTGACCTTGGCGCGGGCCAGGTAGTCCTTGTAGGCGGGCACGGCGATCGCTGCCAGCATGCCGGCTGCGGCCACGACGACGAAGCCGCCGATGATCGCGATCAGCGTCAACACCAGCGGCCAGCCCGAGCTTCTCGACGGGTGGGGCGTCGTCGCAGCGGGGCGGGCATGCCAGGCATCAGGTGCCGCCATCGGTAGCGGCGGTGGAGCTGGTGCAGCGTGCAGGTCGGTGGACACCGGCGGGCCGAGTTCGTCGGCGCAGGCGGAGAGCGGCTGCCACTGGTCCAGTCCGTCGCGCCAGACCGGCGTGTCCAGGGCGATCTGGCGATCGCGATACAGGCCGCGCAGGACCTCGTCGGTCACCGGGCCACGCCGCTGGTGGTTGCCTCCGGCGTAATACCAACTGCTCATCCCCGTCCCCTCGCGCGCACGTCCATGGCGGCTTCAACCTTTAGTGTACGGGTTCAGGCTCGTCCAGGAACATCTGGGTTTCCATCCAGGCATAGGCCGCCTCTGCGCCCGGTTGGTTGAACAACACCATCAGCACCACCCACTTGAGGTCGTCCAGGTCCAGCTCGTCCTGGTCCAGCGCCATGGCGCGGTCCAGCACCAGCTCGCGCTGGTCGGCGTCGAGGATGCGCTGCTGTTCGAGAAACAGCAGGAAACCACGGCAATCCACATCGAGCTTGTCCAGCTCCGGGCCGTGGTAGATGCGCACTGGTCCATCGACATGCGGGCTCGCCACACTGGGCCGCTGCTCGGAGAGCGCGTCCAGCCAGTCGAACGCCTTGCTGATTTCTGCGGGGCTGAAACCGGCCTGGATCAGGCCATTCTGGAGCGAATCACGGTCGCGAACCAGGTCCGCGTCTTCGCTGAAATAGTGTTCGAACAGGTACAGCAGTACATCGAGAATGCTCTCTTTCATTGCCCTCGGCCTGCGTCGCGCGACGCTGTGGAGGTGAAGAAACTAGGGATTGCGGGTATAGCGACCGTGCTCGACAACCACGTCTCCCTCCAGTTCCATGATGAGCAGCATGGAGGACAGCGCTGCGGCCGTCAATCCAGTGCGTTGGATCAGTGAATCCATAGGGGTGGGGTCGTGGCCCAGTGCCTGCCACAAGCGCTGGTAGTCGGGGTCCCGGCGTGCCGGGGCGGAGCCGGACGATCTGGCGGAAACAGGAGTGGGGGCGGCCAGGCGCTCGCGCAAGGCCGCAGCCAATTCGCCCGAAAGCAGTTGCAGCCCATCGAGGACCTGGGCAGGTTCCTGCGCCAGGGTGGCGCCTTGCCGGATCAGGTGATGACAGCCGCGCGCGAGCGGGTTGTGCAGCGAGCCGGGCAGGGCGAACACCTCGCGCCCGGCCTCGGCGGCCAGGCGCGCGGTAATCAGTGCGCCCGAGCGCATCGCGGCCTCGACCACCAGGGTGCCCAGCGCCAGTCCGGCGATGATCCGGTTGCGGGCCGGGAAGTGCGCCGCCACCGCGCCGGTACCCGGCAGGTATTCGCTGACCACCGCGCCGCGTGCGGCGATACGCTCACGCAGGCGTTGGTGATGGGCGGGATAGGCCACATCCACGCCCGTGCCGACCACTGCCACGGTCATGCCGTCGGCGTGGGCCAGCGCGGCCTCGTGCGCGTTTGCATCCACGCCGGCGGCCATGCCGCTGACGATGCCCAGCCCGGCGCCGGCCAGGCTGGAGGCAAACGCGCGGGCATGGTCGCGCCCGCCAGCGGTGGCCGAGCGGCTACCGACCACGGCCACGCCGGGATGCCAGAGCGCGGCCGGGTCGCCATCCACGAACAGGGCCAGTGGTGGATTGGCGATGTGACGCAGCAGCGCGGGGTAATCCGGATCCTGCCAGCCGACCAGATGATGCCCGGGCTGCGCGCACCAGTGCAGGGCGGCTTCCAGGGCGGGCGCGTCAGGTGCCTGCAAGCGGGCTGTCTGCAGTGCATCGCAACCGGCTGCGCGCCAGGCATCCGGCCCGGCCGCCAGTACGCCGGCGGGGCTGGCGAAGTCGCCCAGCAAGGCGCGCCGTGGCGGGCTGCGGCCACCGGCCAGCAGCAAGGTCAGCAATGCGCGGAGATCGGAGTCGGTGTGGGCCATGTGCATAGCCTGGGCCGCAAACGACGACGGCGCCCTCAGGCGCCGTCGCGTGATCGCATCGGAATTGACGCTTACTGCGCGTCAGGATGCTTGACGAAATACCCCAGGCCGGTCGGCTTGGCGCTTTCCATCACCAGCGCGTAGCTGACCTTGTCGTAGGTGCGGAACACCATCGCGTGCGAGGCGTATTCGTCGGGCAGGCCAACGGTGGACCCGGACGGGCCGTCGAAGTCGTCATCGGTGCGCGAGAAGCGCGCGTGCTTGACGCGGTCGCTGACCGTGCGGCCCTTGCGCCAGATCGAGAACACCGTGCCGTTGTTGATGCCTTCGCGGGCGCCGCCGGAAATGGCGATCACATCGCGGGTGCCACCCACGATGAAGGCGTCGGAGACGGCCAGCACGCGCAATTCGGTCTGCAGCGCCTGTTCGGACGGCGGGTGCGGAATGAACTGCAGGTCGTAGGGCTGCGCTTCCACCGCCACGATGCGGTCGCCGGCACGCACTTCGCGGCCGCTGTCCTGCAATAGCAGGGTCGCTGCCTTGGAGTTGCCGCCGGCCGCGCTGCGGGTGATGGTGCCGACGTTCACCTGGGCCAGTTCGTAGCCGAGGAACTCGCGGCGCGTGCTCGGCGCGATGAAGTTCTTCCAGATATTGCCGGCGCCAGCGGTGGTATTGCCCGCCATGTCCAGGTCTTCGTTGTGCTTGGGCAGGGTGAACTTCACGGTTGGGCGCACCACCGCAAAGCGCTGGCCCGGCTGCGCGTCCTCCAGGCCGACCACATAGGCCACCTGTCCGGAGGTGGCACGCGAGCGGCCGCCTTCCAGGCCGACCACGTAGGGCAGCTCGTCGAAGTCCTCGACCACGCGCAGGTTCTTCAGGAACGGCTCGACGTCGGCCAGTGGAATGGCGTTGATCGGCGCTTCCTGGCGCGGGCCGGGCTGGACCGTGCCTTTGCCGACGCGGTCCAGGTAGGCCAGGCTGATGACGTCGCCCGGGTAGATCAGGTGCGGGTTCTGGATCTGCGGGTTGGCCTGCCAGATCTCCGGCCACAGCCACGGTTTTTGCAGGAAACGCCCGGCAATGTCCCACAAGGTATCGCCCTTGCGGACCACATAGGTGTCTGGATGTTCGCCCACCGCTTGCGCGGCAGCGTAGGTCGCGACGGTCAGCATCGCCGCAGCGACGACCGTACGAAGTCGGTTCAACATGAGTGCCTTCTTGCCTGATTCCCCAACAGGTCCGCGCACTATAGTCCAGAAACCGGGGCGCTACGCAAGCATTGCGCTAGAATGACACTGTCTTGCCGGCGCTGGGCCGGTGTTCCCAGACGGGTAATCGCATGGCTGTGCTTCCTATCGTTGAATTTCCCGACCCGCGGCTGCGCACCAAGGCCGTGCCGGTCGACGCCGCCGAGGTGGTCAGCCCGGCGTTCCAGACGCTGCTCGACGACATGTTCCAGACCATGTACGAGGCGCCCGGCATCGGCCTGGCTGCCAGTCAGGTGGACGTGCACAAGCGTTTCATGGTGATCGACGTCAGCGAGGAGAAGAACGCCCCGCAGGTGTTCGTCAACCCCAAGATCCTCACCCGGCAGGGCGAGCAGGTCTACCAGGAAGGCTGCCTGTCGGTGCCGGGCATCTTTGCCGACGTCAGCCGCGCCGAGACGATCACCGTGCGCTATCTCGACCGCCAGGGGCAGGCCCAGGAGCTGAACACCGATGGCCTGCTGGCGGTCTGCATCCAGCACGAGATGGACCACCTGGACGGCAAGTTGTTCGTGGACTATCTGTCGCCGCTCAAGCGTGAAATGGTGCGCAAGAAGCTGGCCAAGCTGCGCAAGCATGTGGCTTGAGGGCGGGGATTGGGGAGTCGGGATTGGGGATTGGCAACGGCGGTTCTGCGCGCGCTGCTGATTGCCCGAACTTGGTCACCCCATTGCGCGCAGGCGGAAGGATGGGGCCGCTGGGCCGGGATGCCAGGGTGGTATCGCGCTTTGATGCGGCGCCGTCTGCCCGCTTGCACGGACACGCCGCGCCGGTGAGCCACGGTTTTCCATCCGAATCCCGCTGCACCGCCTTATCCCGCTGCACCGCCTTTCCGGCCCTGGGGCACTCACCGCCACCGCTGTCGCCACTCAAGCGCTGACGCCTCCCACTGCACCGGCCCCGGTTCCGCCTCGGTCATCCGGCTCCCGCCGTTGCCAATCCCCACTCCCGAATCCCGAATCCCCTTATGAGAATCGTCTTCGCCGGTACCCCGGACTTCGCTGTCGCTTCGTTGCGTGCCGCCGCGCAGCGGCATGAAGTGGTGGCGGTCTACACCCAACCCGATCGCCCGGCCGGGCGCGGGCGCGGGCTGACGCCGTCGCCGGTCAAGCTGGAAGCGATCGCACGCGGCATTCCGGTCTACCAGCCGCAGACCCTGCGTTCGCCCGAGGCGCTGGCCACGCTGCGCGGTCTTAAGGCCGACCTGATGGTGGTGGTGGCCTACGGCTTGATCCTGCCCAAGGCGGTGCTGGCCGCGCCGACCCACGGCTGCTGGAACGTGCATGCCTCGCTGCTGCCGCGCTGGCGTGGCGCCGCGCCGATCCAGCGCGCGATCGAAGCCGGCGATCGCGACACCGGGGTGTGCCTGATGCAGATGGAAGCCGGGCTGGATACCGGCCCGGTGCTGCTGTCGCAGCGCATCGAGATCGGCGAACAGGAAACCGGCGGCCAACTGCACGACCGCCTGGCCGCGCTGGGTGCGCAGGTGCTGTCCGACGGCCTGGGGCTGCTGCGCGCCGGTATCCGCCCGGTGGCGCAACCGCAGCCAGCCGAAGGCGTGACCTATGCGCACAAGCTGGACAAGGCGCAGGCGCGGCTGGACTGGGCGCAGCCGGCGCAGGAGCTGGCGCGGCGCGTGCGGGCGTTCAATCCCTGGCCGGTCGCCGAGGCGATCCTGGCCGGCGAGCGCGTGCGCCTGCATGGCGCCGTGGCGCTGGAGCTGGCGCATCAACAGCCTCCGGGCACCTTGCTGGCCGCCAGCAAGCAGGGCATCGACATCGCCTGCGGGCAGGGCGCGCTGCGGGTGCGCGTGTTGCAGCGTGAGGGCGGCAAGGCGATCACCGCCGCCGACTACCTCAACGCGCGTCGCGACCTGCCGGCGCTGCGCTGATGACGACCGACACGGGGGCGGCCGGCGTCGCCTCGCGCCTGGTGGCGGCGCGGGTGCTGACGGCCGTGTTCGATCAGGGGCGTTCGCTGAAGGCCGAGCTGGCCACGGCGCTGCCCGGCCTGGCCGACCCGCGCGACCGCGCGCTGGTGGAGGCGATCTGTTTCGCGGTGCTGCGGCGCCGGCCTGCCTACGACGTGGCGCTGCGGCAGTGGCTGGAGCGCCCGCTGCCCCCGCGCGACGCCGAACTCAAGGCCTTGCTGATGGCCGGCTTCGCCCAGCTCGATGTCCTGCAACTGCCCGCGCACGCGGCCTTGTCGGCCACCGTGGAGGCCTGCCGTGCGCTGGGCCGGCCGCGTCAGGCCGGCATGGTCAATGCACTCCTGCGACGCGCGCAGCGCGAAGGATTCCCGGCGGTGGCCGACGATGCCGGCTGGCCATCGTGGCTGCGCAAGCAGCTGCGCACGGACTGGGGCGCGCGCGCCGAGGCCATCTTCGTGGCGAGCGCGCAGATGGCGCCGATGTGGCTGCGCGTGCATCGCGGGCGCACCGACCCGGCGGCCTATGCGGTGCGGCTGGCCGAGGCCGGCATCGCTGCACACACCGACCCGGCATTGCCGGATGCGTTGCGGCTGGAGGGCGCGGTGCCGGTGAGCCAGTTGCCGGGCTTCGCGGAGGGCGTGGTCTCGGTGCAGGACGGCTCCGCGCAGCAGGTGGCCGATGCGCTGGTACTGGATCCCTCGGCCCGCGTGCTCGACGCCTGCGCTGCGCCCGGCGGCAAGGCGGCGCATCTGCTGGAACGCCATCCCGGCGTGCAGCTCACCGCGCTGGACGTGGATGCGCGCCGCCTGGAGCGCGTGCGGCAGACCTTGCAGCGCACCGTGCCGGATGTGCTGGTGGCCTTGCACGCCGCCGACGCCGCCGACCTGGCGGCGTGGTGGGACGGCCAGCCCTTCGATGCGGTGCTGCTGGATGCACCGTGTTCGGCCACCGGGGTGGTGCGTCGGCAACCGGACGTGCTGCTGCACCGCCGCGCCGACGACATCGATGCGTTGTGCGCCCTGCAGGCGCGCCTGCTGGATGCCACCTGGCGTACCTTGCGGCCCGGCGGGCAGTTGCTCTACACCACCTGCTCGCTGCTCGCGCGCGAAAACCAGGGCCAGATCGCCGCATTCCTGCAGCGCACGCCCGGTGCGCAGGCGCAACCGCTGGGTGCGCCGTTCGGGCATGTGGCAGGGCCGGGGCGGCAGCGCTTCCCCGGCGAGCAGTCCTGCGACGGTTTTTTCTATGCGCGTCTGCTAAAAACGTCCTGATCGTCCGTGCGCTGACCGCAGCGCTCCCCAGCCCGTGGCCACCATGTCAAAACCCCGCCCTTCCCTGGATTTCTGGTTACTGACGATCACCGCAGTGCTGGTGATCGGTGCCGGCCTGGGGCTGCGCGATCCCTGGCCCTCGGACGAGCCGCGCTTTGCCCTGGTCGCCAAGCAGATGGTGCTCAGCGGAGACTGGCTGTTCCCGCATCGCGGCAACGAGCTGTATTCGGACAAGCCGCCGATGCTGATGTGGCTGCAGGCGCTGTTCTACACGGTCTTGGGCAACTGGCGGGTGGCCTTCCTGCTGCCCTCGCTGCTGGCGGCACTGGGCACGCTGGTCTGCGTCTACGACCTGGGGCGGCGGCTATGGACCCGGCGCGTGGGCGCTTATGCGGCATGGATGCTGCTGTTCACCCTGCACTTCACCTTCCAGGCCAAGAAAGCGCAGATCGATCCGCTGGTGGTGTTCTGGATCACCCTGGCCAATTACGGGCTGCTGCGTCACTTGCTGATGGGGCCGGCGTGGCGTTGGTGGGCGCTGGGCTGGTTCGCCGCCGGGCTGGGGGTCATCACCAAGGGCGTGGGCATCATTGCGCTGCTGATGCTGATCCCGGCCGGGATCGCCGCGGCGCGCGGCTGGCCGGGCGTGCGCGTGCATGTGCGCGACCGCCGGTTCTGGCTGGGGCCGCTGCTCTTCTTCGTCGCCATCGCGCTGTGGTTCGTGCCGATGATGGTGACCGCGCTGACCGCCGGTCAGCCTGAGTACCGCGTGTACCTCAACGACATCCTGCTGCGCCAGACCGCCAAGCGCTATGCCAGTTCCTGGGATCATGCGCAGCCGGTGTGGTACCACCTGCAGAGCATGGCCACGATGTGGCTGCCGCCCATCCTGCTGCTGCCGTGGGCGATCCCGGCGTGGCGGCGGCGGTTGCGGCGGCGCGATGCGCGCTACCTGCTGCCGCTGGCGTGGTGGCTGCTGGTGCTGGTGTTCTTCACCATTCCCAGCGGCAAGCGCGATGTCTACATCCTGCCGGCGCTGCCGATGTTCTGCCTGGCGCTGGCACCCCTGGCGGCGGGCCTGCTGCGCCGGGTGGGCGTGCAGCGGTTGCTGTTCGGTTTCGTGGTGCTGCTGACCGTGGCGTTCACCGCGGCTGGGGCAGCGATGCTGATCGGGCACCCGGGGTTCGAGCAGAAGATCATGGACAGCCGCGGGGTGGGCAGCGAAGCCACCGACCCACTGGGCTGGCTCTTGTTGGCAGTGGGCAGCTGGGGCGTGGCCAGCGTGCTGTTGCTGCGGGTCCGGCGCTCCGCGCTGGCGGTGGCCTCGTTGCTGGGGGCGTGGTGGGTGGCGTTCGGCCTGGTCTGCTATCCCATCTTCAACGACTCCAGCTCGGCCGGCGCGGTGATGCGCGAGGCCGGGCGCTGCGTCGGCCCGGAGGCAGAACTTGGCCTGGTGGCCTGGAAGGAACAGAACCTGCTGATGGCCGATCGCCCGGCACGCACCTTCGGCTTCAAGGTGCCCTGGGACGTGCAGTTGCGCGACGGCGTGGCGTGGCAGGCCGCCCGCCCGCAGCGTCGTTGGCTGATGGTGCAGGAAACCGCACTGCTGGGTTGCGTGGACCGCAGCCGTAGCGTGCTGGTGGGGGTGGCGAACCGGCGCCGCTGGTGGCTGGTGCCCGCCGACGCCGTGCAGGGCGACTGCGTGGCCAGCGCCACGGAGAAAGCCGTGGAGGCACGCGAGCAAGGCAACCTGGACACCGAATGAGTCGGCCGCAGCGCAATCGTCCACCCGACCCGAAACGTCGCCGCCTGCCGCTGTCTAGCAACGATTCATGCGGCGCAGCGTTAGCTTGGCCGGCGTCGCCGCTGCTGGGCATGGGCGCTTCCCTTCATTCCTTGCCATCGAAGTGCCGATGACTTTCTCTTGTCCCCCGTCCACTTCGCCCACACCGCTTGGCTCCATCGCATCGTCGCGGGCGGGACGGGGCATCGCCGAGCTGGGTCTGTTCTGCCTGACCGCGTTGGTGGTCAGCATCCCCGGTGGCCTGCTGCCGTTTGGCCTGTGCCTGTTGCTCGGTACGTTGGTTGGGTGGCGCGCGTTGGGTGCCGGTATCGGCGCGCGCCGCTGGCCGTTGCGGACGCTGGGCTGGCTGACGGTGGCGGTGATCGCGATGTCGCTGCTGTCGATCGCCTTGTTCGAGCCGGCGTTACGCGATGTCGACAACCGCTCGCGCTTCCTGGTGCTGCCGTGGGCGGCGCTGTGGGCCTACGCCCTGCAGCCGCGCCAGGTCTGGCTATGGCGTGGAGCGCTGGTTGGCGTGTTCGCGGCCACGTTGATCGCCGTGGTGCAGGTCGGTAACGGCGCCGACCGTGCCGAGGGATGGACCAACGCCATCGTGTTCGCCGACCTGACGGTGCTGTTGCTGGTGGTGGTGGCGTTCTGTCGGCCGGTCGGCGGCATGCGTTGGTTGCTGGGTGCGGCCATCGCCGCGGTGGTGGTGATTGTGCTCAGCGGTAGCCGCGGGGTGTGGCTGGCCGCGTTGCTGACGCTGGGCGTGCTGATTTGGGAGGCACCCTGGCAGAGCGCGCGGCTGCGGTTGTTGAGTTTCGTGGGCAGCGCGGCGGTGGCGGTGGCGGTGGTCGTCAGCGTGCCGGCGCTGACCGAGCAGATGCGTCTGGGTGAATTGCAAAGCGATCTACAACGGTATGAGGTCGGCGATGCCGATTCGTCGGCCGGGGCGCGCATCGAGCGTCTGCAGGTGGCCTGGGACACGCTGCTGGCGCACCCGCTGACCGGCGTGGGCGTGGGCCGTTTCGACGATGCGATGCGCGAGCTGCCGGTCTGCGCCGGCGATACCTGGAGACTGCGGTGCCACCTGGGCCATGCGCACAACGACCTGGCCGAATGGGGTGCCACCCAGGGCGTGCCGGGGGTGTTCCTGCTGTTGGCGGTCTATGGGATTCCGCTGTGGATGTTCGTGCGCCTGCACCGGCGCAGCGGGCAGACGCAGTTCCGCGGCCCGGCGGCCGCCGGGGTGATGATCGTGGTCGGTTACGCCTTGTGCGGGCTGACCCAATCGATGTTCGCGCACCAGATCTCGGCCAGCTTCTACACGGCCATGGTGGGCGTGCTGACCGGCCTTGCGGTGCGTCAGGCGGAGCAGGCCAGGCAAGCGCTGGGCACTGCCTGAGCTGCGCGTGCCAATGGCGCCTGGCATGCCGAAGTGTCGGCGGCCGATTGCCCACGGCACCGCCCGCCGCGCACGCCGCATTCAATCGTCACGCCGATCCGATGTGCGCGGTGGGTCCTGCACGGGCTGGTCGTGCTGCAACAGCCACAGCATGATGGTCTTCTGGCGCACGTAGTTGGCGCGCACGTAGGCATAGATCAGACCGTGCCAGCCATCGCGAAACCCGCCACGCAGCAGGTAGCCGCGCCAGAAGCGCCAGGCCGGCGCCAGCACCAGCTTGCTCCAGGTGGCGCGCTTGCCGCGTGCGTGATCGTGTTCGGCCATCATCTGCGCATAGCGCTGGGTCTTGGCCAGTTGTTGTGCCAGCGAGCGGTAGGGGTAGTGGATCAGGTCGCCGGCCAGGGTGATGACCGCGCCATCCACGCTGGCCGCTTCGTGGATCTCGCGCTTGCCGCGCCAGCCGCCACGGCGTCGGTCGAACAGGCGCAGCACGTGGTCCGGATAGGCATTGCCGTGGCGCAGGAAGCGACCGAAGTAATCCGACAGCCGCGCAAATCGGTAGCCGGCGGCGCCGGCGAAGCCGGCATCGCGCGCCGCGAGGATGGCATCGCGCAGGGTGTCGCTGATGCGTTCGTCCGCATCCAGGCACAGCACCCAATCGTGGCTGGCCTGCTGGACGCAGTAGGCCTTCTGGCTGCGGTAGCCGTCGAAGGCGCGTTGCAGCACGCGCGCGCCCTGCGCGCCGGCGATGGCGGCGGTGGCATCGGTGGAGCCGGAGTCCACCACCACGATCTCGTCGCAAAATGCCAGCGAGGTCAGGCAGTCGCGTAGGCGATCGGCCTCGTTGAACGCGATAATGCAGGCGCTGATGCGCGGCCGTTGGTCGGGTGCGGTCGAAGAGGACATGTGATGGCCGATTACCTGCTGTTCGCAACGGAACGTTACGCCTTGCCTATTCTGGCGCCATTGGCGCAGGCATTACAGGCCCGTGGCGATGCGGTGTCCGCCTGGTACGAAGGCGGCGCGCGCGGCCTGACGCTGCCGGGCGTGCGCGAAGTGGGCTTGCGCGACGCACTGGCCTTGCGTCCGCGTGCGGTGTTCAGCGCGGCCAACTGGGTGGCACCGTTCGTGTCCGGCGCCAAGGTGCAGCTGTTCCATGGCTTCAACGTGCAAAAGCGCGAAGACAACCGTGGGCATTTCCGCGTGCGTGGGCTGTTCGATCTGTACTGCACGCAAGGCCCGGCCACCACCGCACCGTTCCGTGCGCTGGCCGCGCGCGAAGGGCATTTTGCGGTGGCCGAGACCGGCTGGCCCAAGCTCGACCCGGTGTTCCGCGACGATGGCGGACACAGTGCCGCACTGCGCGCCCCGGCCAACGGACGCCCGACGATCCTGTTCGGTTCCACCTTCACCGAGCGGTTGAGCGCGGCACCGGTGCTCTTTGATGAGATTGCCGCCGACATCGCGCGCGGCACGCGTTACTGGTTGCTGACACTGCATCCCAAGTGCGCGCCGGAATTGTTCGATCGTTATCGCGCGCTGGCCGGCGCCAATGCACGCTTCGTCGAGCCGGAAGAGGTGATGGCCGCGCAGCGTGCGGCCGACGTGCTGGTGTCGGACACCTCGTCGATCGTGTCCGAGTTCGTGGTGCAGCACAAACCGGTGGTGACCTTTCGCAACCGCGTGCCGCAGCCGCATATGCTCAACTTCGCGCAGCCCGAGCAACTGCCGCAACAGCTGGCGCGCGCGCTGGCATCGGATGCCGAGTTGCGTAGCGCACTGGCCGCCTATGCCGATGCGATCCACCCGTATCGCGACGGGCATTCGTCGGAGCGGGTGATTGCCGCCACCGAGGACTTCATCGCCGGCAGGCTCGGCACATTGCGCAGCAAGCCGCTGGGCGCGCGATGGCGAGGACTACAGATCCGGCGCGAACTTGGCTATTGGGGTCCGGCGCAGCATTGATGGCCACTGGTCGATCGCTGCCGAGATAACGCTGCCAACAGCAACGTCCACCCGATCCCGATTCCCCAATCCCGATTCCCGATTCCCGATCACCAGCGCAGCTTGCGACGGGCCAGCGCGGCGCCAAGTTGCGCCTGCAGCGCCTGCGCCTGCACCAAGGGCACGAAGCGCAACCGCAAGGCCGGGCCGGTGGCGCTGGCACCGGCGGTGTCCAGCCACAGCGTGGCGGTGCCGGTCAGGCGATCCAGCGGTGAGCGTTGCAACTGCAGTGCCTGCAACTTGTCCAGTTCGGCCAGCCGCCACCAGCGCTTCCACCAGCCACCGCGCACGGCCACGTAACGCGCATCCACGGCATAGCCCATGCGCTGCACCTGCCGGTAGGCCTTGAACGCACTCCACGGTAGCCACAGCAGCAACCAGGCCGCCTGATGGCCAAATTGCCACGCCAGCGCGGCCACCAGTGGCAGCAACAGCAACGCCGTCGGCAGGCTCAGGCGCCACCAGCAATGGGTGGCGATGGCCTGCCACTGCGCCGGCGGCCAGGCGATACCGGGCAACAAGCGCTGCAACAGGGCATCGCAGCGGTGTGGGTCGGCGATCGGTGCCAGCTCCTTCAATGCGCTGTCCTGGTTGTCGCCCGCGCCGGCCACCGCGGTATCCACGCGCAACTGACGGCGACCGAACAGCCGATGCAGCCGGCTTTCGTACACGGTCCACGCCTGGATGCGCCGCAATGCCACGCTGCTGCGGATGCGGGTCAGCAGGCCGCGTTCCACGGTGAGGCGGCGTTCCGATTCGCTCAGGTGGAAGCCGTGGTACTGCGCCACGGCCAGGGCCACCGACAATGCGCGCATCGCCAGCAGCACCGCCAGGCAGGCGATCGTCACCAGCGTGGCGGTCACCGCAGCGCCCGGGTGCACCTGGCTGACATAGCGGTAGGCCAGCTCGCCGTTGGTTTCGATGAAATTGGACGCCACGCGGCGCGGAATCAGCTGGTAGATCACGCCGAAGGCGGCAGCCACCACCACCATGCCGCGGTTGGAGATCAGGCCCAGGCGGATCACTTCGGCCACCGGCAGGCGCAGCAGGGTGCTGTGCTCTTCCATGGGCGCGGCGAGCGGCGCGGCATGGTGCACGCGGCGCCGGATCAGGTCTTCCAGCGCCAGTGCCTGGTCCAGCCGCAGCACGCGCATCTGCGCTTCCGGCTTGCGGCCGCCGGCCGATTCCAGCCGCACCTCGGCCACTCCCGTCAGCCGGTGCAGCAAGGATTGATGCACCACCACGTTGTGGATGCGGGCGAACGGAATGTCGCGCCGGCTGCGTTCGAGCAGCCCACTGCGGATGGCCACGCTGTCCTGGCCGATGCGGTAGCGATAGGTGAAGTAGCGCAGCACCGAAATGACCACCAGCGCCGCGATCACCAGGCCGGTGGCGATGTGATCGGCCGAGTCGCGGTTGCCGTCGCGGCTGCCGAAGACGATCAGGGCCACCAGCGGGATCAGGAACTGGCGGATCTGCTGCAGCAGCACGAACACCCACGACAGCGGATGCAGGCGCTGCTCGTCGTCGTCGCCGGCGTGCTGGACCGCACTCACAGCGCGTCGTCGTGGTGATCGAGCTGGCGCGCAAGACGGTCGCGCAAGCGTTCGGCATCGGCCTGATCCAGGCCAGACAGCGCCACGGCGTTGAGCCGGCTGCCGGCGGTGTGTACCACCAGCGTGGTCAGCCGCGTGGCGCGTTCGATCGGGCCGCGGCGTAGGTCGACGTGCTGCACGCGCGACATCGGAACCCGGGTATCGCTTTGCCACAGATGGCCGCGCTGCAGCGCCAGTCCATGCGTGTCGAGTTTCCACAGCGTGAGTCGGTGGCGTTTGACCGCCAACCAGGCACCCAGCAGCGCAGCCACCAGCATGACGCCCAGCACGGCCGGCCAGTACCGCCAGACGTGCAGCACCGTCGCGGCCACCCCGGCCGCGATCAAGGCCGTGCCGCCGCCGCCCAGCGCACCATTGACTGCCGCCACGTAGGCACCGCGTTGCGGCAGCTGTTGCCACTGCGCATGGTCCGGGACCGGCGGCGTGGGCTCTGCGCGAACCAGGATGTCGGGGTGCGGCGGTGGTGCGTCGTGCACGAGGCGGGCCTGCTAAAGCGGTTCGCCAGCATAGCCGGGCACACGGACGCTCTGCATCCGACGCGGCGCCGATGCCGCCGCTGCGGCCGCGAGCCTGCCGGCCGGGCTGTGCCAGCCGCGCGGGACCGAGGTTGCGGTGGCAGCACGCCGATGCGCTGCCCGGGCTGTAGCGCGAGGCCGGCCTGGCCGCTGCGCTTGCGGGCGGGGAGCGGTAGGCGCCGCTGCTGGGCGCCCGCGCGACGCGGCCGCCGCCCGCGCCAGGCCGGAGCGAGGGTCCGAAGCGCGCTACTGCGCCGCCAGGATCAGCGCATCCACATCCAGCGCATGGCCGGCGCGCGTGGCCTTGGTCCGCAGATACTGTTCGTTTTCCGGGGTGATGTCGCCGGTGACCGGAATGCGGTCGTCCACCGCGATGCCGGCCGCGCGCAAGCGCTCGACCTTGGCCGGGTTGTTGGTGAGCAGGCGGATGTGGTCGATGCCCAGTCCGTGCAACATCGCCACCGCGCCGCCGTAACGGCGCTCGTCCGGCCCGAAGCCCAGCTGCGCATCGGCATCGATGGTGTCCAGGCCGGCATGCTGGTACCCGTAGGCGCGCATCTTGGCGGCGATGCCGGTGCCGCGACCTTCCTGGTCCAGATACAGCAGCACGCCACCGCCCAGCTCCTTCAGCTTGGCCAGCCCATGCCGCAACTGGTCGCCACAATCGCACTTGAGCGAACCGAACAGGTCGCCGGTCAGGCACGAGGAATGCACACGCACCGGCACCGCCGCCGATAGGTCGGGCTGGCCGACCACGATCGCCACCTGGTCGCGCTGCGCCACGCCGCCACGGAACACCACGAATTCGCTCATGCCCAGGCCGCGCAGCGGCACCGGGGTGCGGGTGACCAGCTCGTAGCCGGCAGCAGCCGACTTGGCGCACCCGCTGCCCAGGTCGTCCAGTGCCAGCGACTGGCAGCCGGCGAAGGCGGCATGGTCGTGCACATCGCGCAGATCCACTGCCAGCAGCGCCGGCAGCAGCAGCCCCAGCCGCGCAATCTCCACGCTCCCGGCATCCAGTGCATCGCCTGCGCTCCACTGCGCTGGCACCGGGGTATCGCGCAGGTAGGCCAGCGCAGCCAGCTGGTCGTAGCTGAGTTCACGCAAGGCCACGCGTGCGCCCTGCGGTGCGGTCAGCCCCAGCACCTGCGCGCGTGTGGGCGTCACGAACAGATAGTGGCGCCCCTGCGCGGCGCGCGCGAATGCTGCGTACGATGGCGCGGTGCTGCTGTCCAGCGCCAGCACCGCGCGCGCCTGCCCAGCGGTAGCGGTCAGCAGCACCGGCCGGCCGGCGCGCAGTTCGGAGGCGGCGCGCTCGCAGCGGATCGCTGCCGGATCGCCGAAGGCCTGTGCGCTGGGGGAGGGGACGGGGCTGCTCATGCACGACTCCAGATGGGGATTGCCACGGCTGCTTCAAGACGCTCATGCGGCGCCCGGCGCGGCCATGCCACGGTCGCGCGCCGCGCCACCGCACGCGCGACAGCGACGCCCCTCGGCCAGTCGCGCCGCAGCCGGTCGCCAGGTGGTCGCGCGGCGCCATTGTGGCGCGGTTCGCGTCAGGCAGTGGCACGGGCAGATGGAACGCTGCATCCAAACGGTTGCCCCCTGAGTGGCGGGACAGGCGCCGATTGGTTGTGTGCCGCTCGCGTTGTTCAGCACCCGGCAATGCTTTCTAATTCCACCACCTTCCCCCGCCGCGGATCCCATGCGTATCGTCGACTGCAGCCAAGCGCGCCATGCCGCGGCCATCCTGGACATCTTCAACGAGGCCATCGCGCAATCGACCGCGTTGTATGACTACCGGCCGCGCCCGCCGGAGAGCATGGTCGGCTGGTTCGCCACCAAACAGGCGGGTGGTTTCCCGGTCATCGGGGTGGAAGACGCCGCCGGTACCCTGATGGGCTTCGCCAGCTATGGCACCTTCCGGGCGTGGCCGGCGTTCAAGTACAGCGTCGAGCACTCGATCTACGTCCACCACGATCATCGCGGCAAGGGGCTGGGGCGGCTGCTGTTGCAGGCCTTGATCGAGGCGGCGCAGCAGCGCGGCGTGCATGTGCTGGTCGGTGGCATCGACGCCAGCAACCAGGCCAGCATCGCCTTGCATGAACAGTTCGGCTTCACCCATGCCGGCACGGTGCGCGAGGCCGGCTTCAAGTTCGGGCGCTGGCTGGACCTGGCGTTCTATCAGCGCATCCTGGCCACGCCCGCCGACCCGCACGACGATTGAAGCGCAACGTTTGAAGCGCAACGTTGCAGCGTGCGCGCCGCTTACAGACTGTGGCCGCGTGCGCGCCACCGTGACCGGAGCGCCGCCGCGCTAGTGCGGATGCCGCTCGGTCGCGTACGGGTTGGCCTCGCCGCTGCCCGGCGGGCGCAGCGTGTAGCGCTTGTAGGTCCACTGGTACTGCGCCGGATCGCGCCGGGCGATCTGCTCGATCCCGGCATTGAGCGCGCTGGCCGCGCGTACAGGGTCAGGGTCGGCCACCGCCGGGTCGGCCGGCTGCACATGCAGCGCGAACTGCAGATCCTCGCCTGCACGCTCGCACCAGCCATACAACACGGTGGCACCGGTGCGCTCGGCCAGCCGGTTGACCAGGGTCATGGTCAGCGCCTGCCTGCCGAAGAACGGCGCAAACACGCCATCGCCCATCTTCGGTTGCTGGTCGGGCAGGATGCCGACCGCACCGCCGTCTTTGAGGACCTTGAACAGCTGGCGCACCGCCGGGCCTTCGGCACGCACCTGGCGCACGTTGTCGCCGCCGCGCGCCAGCTGCAGGAAACCGTCCATCGCCTCGGACGCAGGCGGCCGGTACACGATGGCGATCGGGCCGCGTTCGGACAGCCACTGGTTGAGCAATTCCCAGTTGCCGAAGTGCGGCGCTGCCACGATCACCCCGCGCCCGGAGGCCAGGGCAGCGTCGTAGAGTGCCTGGCCGTTGCGTTGCAGGCGGGCCAGGTTTTCGGCCGGCGGGCGGGTCCAGGTGCGCAGCACTTCCAGGGTCTGGCGTGCGGTCGAGCGCAGGATCTGTGCGTGCAGCTGCGCGCGCTGCGCATCGCTCAGCTCCGGGTAGGCCAGTTCCAGATTGCGGCGTGCCACGCGCGCTTCGCGCGCATTGAGCTTGCGCCAGCTCCAGGCCAGCGTATCGGCCACGCGCTTGAGCAGCGGCCATGGCAGGCGGCCCACGGTGGCAGCGGTGGCGTAGAGCAGGCGAGCGCGAAGATCAGGTGTCATCGCCGCAATTCTAAACAGCGTGGCCGGCGAAGGCCCGCAGGTGACAGGACAGGCAGCGCTGGGCATGCTGCCCGGCACACTTTGCTACCCAGGACTCTGCATGCTCGCCTTGATCCAGCGCGTCACCCGGGCCTCGATCAGCGTCGATGACCGGATCGTCGGGCAGATCGGCCCCGGGCTGCTGGTGCTGGTTGGCGTGGAGCCCGGCGATAGCGACGCGCAGATCCGGCGCCTGGCCCAGCGCCTGCTCGGCTACCGGGTCTTCGGCGACGATGCCGGCAAGATGAACCGCTCACTCACCGATACCGCCGGCGGGCTGCTGCTGGTCAGCCAGTTCACGCTGGCGGCCGACACCCGCTCCGGCAACCGACCGGGCTTCAGTACGGCCGCGCCGCCCGGGGAGGCTGAACGGGCGTTCAATCAATTGGTAGGGATCTGCCGTCAATTGCACCAGGGCAGGGTGGAAACCGGGCATTTCGGCGCCCATATGGTTGTCGACCTGGTCAACGATGGCCCGGTGACCTTCCTTCTCAGACCCTAGAAACCCACGTCCACCAGCGGTCCTGTCTTGAATCCGGCAGACCGGGCTTCACGCTGGTATAATGCTAGGTTCTCTTTCCAATCTCAAAGCCGGTGGCGCGAGCACTCATGGCCAACGAACGTCCTGCCCAGCAATCCGACATCAAGCTCCTCATCAGCAAGGGCCTGGAACAGGGCTATCTGACCTACGCCGAAGTCAACGACCATCTGCCCGACGACCTGGTCGACCCGGAGCAGATCGAAGACATCATCAGCATGATCAACGGCATGGGCATCGATGTCCATGAAGTTGCACCCGATGCCGAAACCCTGTTGCTCAACGACGGCAACACCGGCAACCGCGAGGTGGACGACACCGCCGCCGAAGAAGCTGCTGCCGCGCTGACCGCGCTGGATACCGAAGGTGGCCGCACCACCGACCCGGTGCGCATGTACATGCGCGAGATGGGCACGGTGGAGCTGCTGACCCGCGAGGGCGAAATCGCCATCGCCAAGCGCATCGAAGAAGGCCTGAGCCAGGTCCAGGCCGCGCTGGGCGTATTCCCGCTGTCCACCGAACTGCTGCTGGCCGATTACGAAGCGCACAAGGAAGGCAAGAAGCGCCTGGCTGAAATCGTGGTCGGCTTCAACGACCTGATCGAAGAAGCCGACGCCGCCGCTGCGGCGCTGGCGGCCGCCGGCCCGGTTGCTGCCTCCGAAGACGACGCTGCTGAAGACGACGACGACGAAGACGGCGATGACGACGCTGCCGAGGAAGAAGCCGGCCCGACCGGCCCGGACCCGGTGGAAGTGGCCACGCGCATGGAGAACCTGGCCAACGAATACGCCAAGTTCAAGAAGGTGTATGCCAAGAACGGCGCCGAGCACAAGCTGGTGGTCAAGGCGCGCGAAGACATGGCCGCCATCTTCACCACGCTCAAGCTGCCGCTGCCGCTGACCGACGCGCTGGTCACCCAGCTGCGTGGCGTGGTCAACGGCATCAAGGACCACGAGCGCAAGGTGCTGCACCTGGCCACCACCGTCGCACGCATGCCGCGCAAGGACTTCATCCGCTCCTGGGAAGGCAACCAGACCAATCTGGAATGGGTGGAAGACGCACTCAAGCGCAAGCAGAAGTGGTCGTCCGCGCTGCGCGACGTCAAGGACCAGATCGTCTCCGAGCAGCAAGGCTCGATGGAGATGGAAAAGGCCAGTTACCTGACCCTGGGCGAGATCAAGGAGATCAGCCGCGCGATGGCCTATGGCGAAGCCAAGGCACGCAAGGCCAAGAAGGAAATGGTCGAGGCCAACCTGCGCCTGGTCATCTCCATCGCCAAGAAGTACACCAACCGCGGCCTGCAGTTCCTTGATCTGATCCAGGAAGGCAACATCGGCCTGATGAAGGCCGTGGACAAGTTCGAATATCGTCGCGGCTACAAGTTCTCCACGTACGCAACGTGGTGGATCCGCCAGGCCATCACCCGCTCGATCGCCGATCAGGCGCGCACCATTCGTATCCCGGTGCACATGATCGAAACGATCAACAAGTTGAACCGCATTTCCCGCCAGATGCTCCAGCAGTTCGGCCGCGAGGCCACGCCGGAAGAACTGGCCAAGGAAATGGACATGCCGGAAGACAAGATCCGCAAGGTGATGAAAATCGCCAAGGAGCCGATCTCGATGGAAACCCCGATCGGCGACGACGAGGATTCGCATCTGGGCGACTTCATCGAGGACACCAATGTGGAGTCTCCGATCGACAACACCACCAACATCAATCTCTCCGAGACGGTGCGCGACGTGTTGGCCGGCCTGACCCCGCGTGAAGCCAAGGTGCTGCGGATGCGCTTCGGTATCGACATGAACACCGACCACACGCTGGAGGAAGTGGGCAAGCAGTTCGACGTCACCCGCGAGCGCATTCGCCAGATAGAGGCCAAGGCGTTGCGCAAACTGCGTCATCCCAGCCGCTCGGAACAGCTGCGCTCGTTCCTGGACATTGATTGATCGCTTAGGCGTCAATGCAGTGATGACACCACGGCCCCGCACACGCGGGGCCGTGGCGTTTGCGGCACGGCACGGCCATGCGTGCGGACTCGGTGTCGATCAATGCACCAAAGCGGATGAGGCGGCTTCACGCCCTGGCGACAAAACCGCACCACAACAGCGCATTAAGTAGATGTTTCTTCCAATCTCACGCGGTGTTCCGCTGCGGCATCTAGAGTGACGCACGACTGCAAACGAGACCGCCCGATGAGCAGGCAAAGCCGCTTCGAGACCACTACCTACCGCGATCATGAGATTCGCGTGCGCGCCGAACAGGCCTCGCCAACGGCCAAGTGGACAGTGTGGGTAGATGTCTATGCGGACGGCGGCAACACACGCCTGCCGCGCATCGACGACCACACCCGCACACTGGACACCTGCCAGGATGCCATCGCCGACGGATTCCGTGCCGGACGGCAGCTGATCGAGCGGCAGTGCCTAACAGCCGATGCCTGATGCGCAGCCTTGCATCGCGCGCGGTCTACATGACAGCGAGAGGCATCTACGGGCCAGGATCGAGCGGTTGATCGCCGCAGCACAAACTCTCGCAACGCCTACGGCCCATTCCCACGCACGCGCCTGCAGAAGCCAGCAGACAAGTTCGCTGGCACGCAGGTAGACTTGCTCCGCTCCCTTCAAGCCGGACGCATGGCGAGGCGGGATCGGAGTGCGATGCAACAGGGCCCATAGCTCAACGGTTAGAGCAGAGGACTCATAATCCTTTGGTTGAAGGTTCGAATCCTTCTGGGCCCACCATGCAAGGCCGGCGCTCGCATCCGCAAAACCACCGCTGCATTGTGCGGGTGACTCTTCGGGAACTTGTCTAGCCCGTCCCACGTAGGCCAATGGCGGCGTGCCCGTTTCCGAGCGGTGTGGGCCAGCACGGCATCCTTGGTCACGTTCCACAGATGACGCAGCGCGTTCGGCGGCATGGACGCCTCGACGGTGTCCAACTCAAGGAACTGCAGGATGAGCGACGGAGATGTTGTGGCTGCTCATATGCTGGCGATGTCTGCCAGTTGGCGGGCAAGATTGGCCTGCGAAGCCACCGGCATCGCATAGCGGCTATCGTCCTTCAACAGCATACGCACGCCATATTGCACACTGCGTGTCGGCCGCGAGGCGTTGCAGGCGTCGGCCGATCCAACCCGATTCGCGCTGGTTGGACCGCTTGCGCAGATCGCCGGCAGCGGTGCGCGCGCAGATGACGATGGTCCCGTGAGACATGGGGATATCCAAGAACCTGCCCTGTTTGTTCCGTCTACCGCCGCATGCTACGCGCCTTGGCCGGCATCTCCCGCTGCGGCAACACCTCCATCAACACCTGCCCCGCGCTGGCGGTGATGCGCAGCTTGGTGCCGATGGCAAAGCCCAGTTGTTCTAGCCACAGGCCGCTGAGGCGGACGTGGGGGACGTGCTGGTCGCCGCCGTGGTCGTGGGCGCCGGGATAGTGCGTGTAGCTGACGGTGCATTGGCGCGGGCGGCGGGCGCGGCGGGGTGCGTGTAGCGTGCCGGGTCCTTGCGGGAGGGTGTCCGGGTCGGGCGGCAGCATCGGTGGCAGCTTGGTGCGGTCGGGCTCCACAACCACCCACTGCACCCGCTTGGGTGGCGCAGGGCGCGCACGCGTGCGGGTGGGCCGTGCGCTGGCAGATGCCGTGGGTGGGCGGTGGCGTGTCATGGCGCCTCCGGGTAGCGGTAGGTGATGGATGCGGCGACGCACTGCTGCAATGCCATGGTCCTGCGTGCGAACTGGCGGCTGCAGGTGTGCGGCAACACAGTGAGCTGGCGACTCAGCGGATGCGCTGGAGTGTCGCTCGCCTGCTCAACCGCAGCGCATGCGGCAAGCCGGCGCAGCACCTCACGCATATCCCACCGCAGGCGGTGAGCGAAGGCTGGCAACAGATCAACCGGCACAGATGCCGGCAGGGATGGTGCGGTAGACATGGCAACGCCCTCCTGGAACAACCCAAGAACCGTCACCAACGGCGACGGGATGTCGGGAGGTTCGAAACCGCACACAGCCGGCGGGCGTATTCCCCTTGCGGGTGTTGTATTAGCCGCCCTCCCGACGCAGACATCGTGTCGGTTGCACCTGCCGGATGCAGGCACAAAAACCCCACTGGTTTGACGGAGGTGGGTACCGCCATGTAAGGAGTTTCGAAGCTCCTCGAGTCTAGATTGCGAACGCAAAATGCGGCGCGTCAGTAGCAACTGAAGAAGACACTTGGCGTGTTTGAGTGGCGTACTGCCGGCCGCCGAGGAATACTGACGATCACAGACGTTGGTTCGATGCGCGATCGCCGAGGGAATCTAGATGAGTTCAATGGATGAAGTGGTAACCGGACATAGTGCCGACATTGATGTGGAAGCGATCACACTCACAGACCCGAGCTTTCTATCGCTCTCTGCGGCAATGGCTCACTACACCCAGGTGACCGAACAGAGCCGCGCCGGCCCAGTCGAGCGCTGGAGCTTGGCGATCGGCTTGATCGGTGCGGGCGTTGGGATCTTGGCCGGCGTTCTATTGGACGGAAAAGCTGGCAGCTATTTAGCTGTTTTCGGACTTGTGACTGAGCTGACAGGGTTCCTGATTTCGGCAGCGCTCACCGTCAAGCGCGAATGGCGGGGGTTCCGCCGCCCCTATGCAGACCACGCAGAACAGATGGAGCGGGAGTTCCATCAGTATCAATCGATCGTGGCAGCACTTCGCAGATTTCCGCTGGAACAACGCCGTCGGCGCGAGGCATTCATGCGCGATCGTCGTAGCAACATGCACGACCGTCTGGGGTTGTTCACTGGCGGCATGGAGAAGCTGGGCTTCATGCCAGTCTTGCTAGCCCTGTATCTGCAACTGAAAGACTGGCGTTGGGGTGGCTGGACGGTCTTGAGCAAGATCACCCTAATCCAGGGCGTGCTGGCCTTCTCGCTGCTGTTTGCCTTTGCGACGTCATGGCATCTCATTCGCCTACGTATGCGTGTGCAGTCGTACGAGCAATTATTGGTTGAGGCAAACCGGCAAGATGGTAATCTTATCAAATAATCGGCTGGCGAGCTTAGATATCTACTTGTGCTGTGATGGCGAACCTGCAAGTCCCTAACCGTACACCTGCCCAGCTAGATAAGTGTTGTCATTACCAAGCCAACATAGTCTGATATAGAAGGAATTGAGATGTCAGAGACCTTTGAGTGGATCAGCTTCTCAGAAGGCCGGGCACGGTTTTCTGGAGGCATTCGTGGATTCGACGAAATGGGCCACGACACATTCGCGGTCGAAGTCGATCAAACTGAGATCTTTGGTGAGATAGAGCCAAAGTGGATGGACGACAAGGTCCACTTCAATGTCCATATCACCCGCTTCGGATATCTAGATCAATTACAGGTCGGAATGCCACTGCCTTCTTTCTCAACAAAGACATTCACTCTTGAAGAGCTAGAGAGGGTCAAGGTCCTAATTAATAAGTTGATTGCGGCAGGTTTGCAATTCGAAGACAGGCCAGCTGTGCTAATGGAGTCGAAAAAGTCGTTTTTCACCGGGCAACTGATCTTTGAGCAGGACTGGGCGCTAGTTACATCGGCTCATTCGTAGGGGATGTGCAGATGAATGACTACAAAAGCGATGTCGCACTCATTAGACAATCCAATAGCCTGGAAGAAATAGCAAGCATTGCACGACAATATGCTGCTACAGCCGAAAAAGAAGGCGGAATTCTATATAGCAGGCCCATCGGAAATGTCTCTTCCGAAAGGATATCAGTCAACCTGTCGCAGGAAACCGGGCTCCCGATCATCAATGAAACTCCCCGAGCACACTTTCTTTCTGATGAAAAAGTTCGTAGTTCAATCGAAAAGAAAGCCAGAGAAATCTTCGAAGATTTTGGTCAGGACGCGGCCACAGCGAGGAATTCTGCAACTTCATTCCTATACGGCGATCCGAACGTCCCATCGCAGAACCCGACGTCTTTGTCGAGGTGCCTCTGGGGCGAGGCCTCCCACGAGTTCGCAAGTTCCCGGTGGATTCGCCCGCGAAGTGCAACAGTCCTATAACGTAGCGGGCCAGGTGTCGTAGCCTGAGCCCCTACACGACCAAGTGGAGTTGCACATGCGCTATCGACACCTGACCCAGGACGAACGGTACCAGATTGCCTGGGGGTGTGATCTCTCTGTCTCCAATGCGGACATCGCCCGTCAGCTCGGTCGTCATGCCAGTACGATTGGCCGCGAGCGCGCGCGCAATCGTAATGCCAGTAGTGGAACGTACCGTGCCCAGCAGGCGCACCGCACCGCCCGCCAGCGTCGCAGTCAAGGCAGTAGCCACGCGCAGATGGACGCGCCGATGCAGGCTGCATTGCTGGCCGGGCTGGCCGAAAAATGTAGCCCTGCGCAGATCCACGGCCGTGCGCGCTTGCTGGGTCAACCGATGGTAGGGGTGGCCAGTGTGTATCGCTATCTCAAGCGTCACCGGTTACGGCATTTGCTACGCCTGCCAACACGGCGGCGTCCTTATGGGCGTGGCCGTGCCAAGCGATTTGAAGAGCGCAAATCCATTCACCAACGCCCCGCGCATGTGGCTTCACGTGCGCAGTTAGGCCATTGGGAATTGGATACGGTCCGCCCATCGCGCGGCACTGGCGTGCTGGTGACGCATGTCGAACGCAGCAGTGGCTATGTGCGTCTGGGCTGGAGTCCTGACGGCACCGCCGATGCTGTTGCCGAGGTCATTTGCGCGCGCCTATGGCGTGTGCGCGATAAGGTGCTGACGCTGACCTGCGATCGCGGTAGCGAGTTCGCCCAGGATGCCCGCATCGAGGACCGGCTATCGACCAAGGTGTACTTTGCCGACCCACATGCCCCTTGGCAACGCGGCTGCAATGAGAATCTCAACGGACTGCTCCGGCAGTATTTTCCGCGCAGTCGTGACTTCAGCACCATCACGGCGCAAGAGCTGCAGCAGGTTGAACATTCACTCAACAACCGACCCAGAAAACGATTGAGCTATCTCACTCCAGCCGAGGTCTTTTTCAACTACGATACCCTTGCACTTCGTGAGTGAATCCACCCCCTGCGCGGTGATATCAAAGTTGTTGCTTCCGCTGCCAACCTAGAGCGTGTCTTCGGTCAGGTAGAAGTGCCAGCCGTCCTGAACAACCCGAATGTTACCTCGTTAGGCGGACAACCTATTCCGAAGCTGCAGGCGCTGTATACCCAAGGTGGTGTGGGTGCAGTGCTGCCGGAAGTGCAAACACAGTTTATCCAAGCAGCACCCAAAGGAATCTTCACAACGCCGCAGAGCATTGGGAAAGAGATCAAGAACGTCACGTTCGCACGCGAATTCGCTGTAAGTTTGGAACTACAGCAAACACGCTTCAAGCCATCCGCAGAACTCACTGCATCGGGCATGGTCCGGGCGCCAACTGGGCTCGATGCGCCAGCCGCGAGTTCTGGTGGAAAAGCGCTTACCGCAGAAGCAGCCGCGTCACGCAGGCTCTCTCCCGGCACCGTACGTGGACTGGGCGTTGTGGGTGCAGCGGCCGCCGTGTACGACTTGGGCGCTACGGCTAGAGACACCGAGCGGCTGGACGGGCAGGGCAACAGCACGGCAGCCGAAGCAGAGGTCACACGCTACGCCACACGCAATCTGGGCGCCATCGGCGGGGCCGCGCTTGGCGGAAGTGTAGGTGCGGCGCTAGGCGTGGAGTCTGGCCCGGGCTTGCTGGTCACGGGAGCGATCGGCGGCATCGTTGGCGCGGTGGGCGGCGACAAGCTGGCCGATGCCATCAACGACCATCGCATTTCCCATCAACAGGACGCGCAAGGCAACACCTGGCGTCTTGAGAATCATCAAACTGGAGCGCGGTGGGCGCGTGACGTCAGTACCGGCGAAGTCGATCCAGCCGCCATCGCCTTTGGCGAGGCCGGTGTACCGCTCTACAAGACGCGGGCGGAAGTTGCCACGCCGGAAGTCGCGGATGTGCTGACCTTCAAAGCATCCCGTACGTCCATCGAGCTGGCTCTGGGGGCGCCGCCGCAGAATAGAGATCCCTATACCCTGCCTGCCAACGCAAGTGATACTCGCAGCCTGCGCGAGGCCCCTTGGGTACACGAGCCGGGCACGCAGCAATGGACGCGCCAGATAGCCGACGGATTGGTCGATCGGACAATGAGCACCCACACCGAGACAGCAAGCCCTCAACGTGCAGCACAACTCGATGAAGCATCGCAGCAGATCATTCAACAGAACGCGATGCAGATGTCAGCGGCGATGGCTGCGCAGTACAAAGAGGCTTACGACCAGAATGGCTGGACGCGTCACGCGGTATTCCCTGCCGCAGTGCAGGATGCCCTGACGCATCCTGGGCGCATTGTCGCTTCAGACGGTGATCTCTATGAGCGCAACAAAGACGGTCAATGGACGCACGACGGAATGCTCTGGGACAGCCAGGCCAAAGGAAATCTGAAGCTGGAGCTTGAAGGAACCTATGCCGCCCAGGTCTCTGCCGGTCAACGTGTGACGGCACAGCCACCGTCCCAAGCTGCCGCCGTACCGATCACTACGCTAGACACGATCCATGTCACTGCACCGCGTGTGCAACACCACGGCAACGCAGATGCCTCACGGGAGAAAGTTGAGCAAAACATCGGGGCACGGGACAATAGCGGACCCGCACGAGCGCACGCTTCCGGCCCGCAAGATCCGGATCATCCCGATCACGCCATGTTGAAGCAGATCCGCGAGGGCGTGGCCAAGATCGATGAGAGCGTCGGCAAGCCGTATGACGACATGAGCGAGCGCGTCAGCCGCTGCCTGCTGGCGGCCTGCAAGGACAATCGCGAACGCAATCCTGATGCGCACGACACCTCGCTTGCAGCAAACGCACTGCAACGCGTGGATCATGTATTGCTGGGCAAGACCGGCAACCTCTTCGCGATCGAAGGACGCATCGACGATCCAGTGCATAAGCGCGTATCTGTCTCGATCGACCAGGCAATTCACATACCTTTGGAACAGTCGGATGCAAAGTTACACGCCGCCAACCACATGATTGCTCAGGAACAGGCCCAGGCCCAGGCCCAATCAAGTCAGCAAGAAGCGGCGCAAGGACAACAGCAAGGCGCTCCGCAGGGCCCACCGATCAGTCTTTGACGGATGACCGGCGCAAGCGGTATCAGATTCACTTCCTACAGAAATTTCAGACTACGCCTTCAGAGTTCGGGAGGCTTTCTCGATATCAGCAGCAATACCTGGCGACGAGTCTTACGATATAGCCAGACTCACACGCATCGATCTTCCCGGCATTCCGCAGCACATCGTGCAGCGCCGCAACAATCGCTTGCCGTGCTTTCTGGATGATGGCGTGGATCGGCCATGCCTTCGAGGACAACCTGACCCGCAAGCGAGAGCGCATCGAGATGCTGTTGCTACTGCACGCACTGGCGATGTTCGTCTCATGGCTGGCGGGAACGGCCGCCGAAGCGATCAATGCGCAGGACAACCTCAATCCTTACCCGACATCGCGAAGGCTGTATAGCCTGGTGCGGCTAGCGACGTCCCCCCGATTTTGAGTAGCGCCCCAGTTTGGAGTCCAATTCCCTACCCCGAGGAGATTGGACGTGAAGAAACGTTTTACGGCTCATCGCGGATTCGTGTGGGTGCCTTGAGGCCCCTGAATCTGCGTTGAGCCTTGGAAACAGGCCCTTTCCACCGTCCCAGAAGGTGGTACATCCTGTGCTGACTTCTTGACGCGGTGTTCTGCATGAAAACGGGCCGTCGGCTGAGTGAGTTGTTTTCCTTCCCCGGCTTTGCGGCGGAGTCCACGCTCAAGGGCGTGTTCGGCGCCCCGAAGGCGCGGATCGTGACCTTGCGGCGCCGAAAAAAACGGCCGTGTGTTCCAACTGTGGCCATCGGTGTCGCAGCCGCTACGACAAGCGCCTGTGCCGCGCCCGCGACTTGCGGGCGGCCGGCTGGATGCTGTTCGTGGAGTTCGAGCGCTGGCGGGTCGATTGCCCGGGGTGCGGCGGCGTGCACGTAGAGCGGCTGGACTGGCTGGCCAAGAATCCGCGCTACACCGAGCGATTCGCCCTGCATGTGGGCAATCTGTGCCGGAGCATGACGCACAAGGCCGTGGCTGAGCTGGAGCGCCTGCACGACAGCACGGTCAAGGAGTTGTCCACGCTGTACATGGCCGAGCAGGTGCGCCGGGCGGGGACGCCGGCGCCGCGCGCCATCGGCATCGACGAGATCGCGATCCACAAGGGCCATGACTACCGCGTTGTGGTCAGCGATCTGGAGCGCGGCCGACCGATCTGGTTCGGCGGCAGTGGGCGCACCGAGGCGGACATCGACCAGTTCTTCGCCGAATTGGGCCCAAAACGTAGCGCCGGCATCGACGTGGCGGTGATGGACATGTGGCGGCCGTTTCGCAACTCGGTGGGCAAGAACGCGCCCAACGCCAGCATCGTGTTCGACAAATTCCACATCATGCGCCACCTGTCCGACGCGCTCGATCAGGTGCGGCGCGACGAGTACAAGCGCCTTCAAGGCCAGGATCGCAGTTACATCAAGGGCCAGCGTTACACCCTGCTGAGCAATCGCGAAAACCTTACCCTGGACGGTCGAAAGGCGCTCGCCAAGTTGCTGGCGGCCAACAAACGTCTGAACACGGCGTACCTGCTGAAAGAGTCCTTCGGGCAGCTGTGGAGCTACCGCACCGAGCGAGGTGCACGGGAGTTCTTCGAGCGCTGGAAGCAGAGTCTGCGCTGGCAGCGGCTTGCGCCCTACCAGACGTTCGTGGGGATGATCGAGCGGCACTGGGACGGCATCGCGGCGTACTGCAGGCCGGAGAACAAGGTCAGCCTCGGCCTGGTGGAAGGGCTCAACAACAAGATCCGGGTCATCCAGCGCAGCGCCTACGGCTATCGCGACGAGGAGTTCCTGAGGCTCAAGATCATCGCCAGCTTCCTGCCCGCGCTACCCGAAAATGCTCGATTGCACCCACAGTGATCCGCGAAGACCCATAGTTGTTTTGTCTCTTAGGTGCTTGGGCTTCCATTCGGTTGGTGCGAACAATTTGTCCCCTGGGACGCCGCCGAATGTAAAGGTAGTTGCTTCGACCACAAAGGAGTCGCTCAAGATTTGGAAAGCCACTACTTCGAGTTGGTGGAGTTGTTCTTCCACGTCTCCCGAGATGTATTTTTCGCCCTTCGGAATGAAGTCGCGGCCCATTTCGATCATCACAGTTGATGTCTGGCTATCAAACCGCACAGCGATCGGCTGTACTTTCTGTCCTGGAAGTCGTTTTTGCTTGTTGACGGCTTGCTGAAGTTCAGCCGTCAGCATCTTGCTCAGGTCGGCCTTCTGTTGAGTCGTTAGGCTTGCCATGCTGGGGGGAGCAGGGTTTGCCAGCGCCGGCGCGCCGAGAGCTAGGGCTGCTGTGAACGCGATAGCAGCACACACGTAGCGAAGCTCGGGGAGCATCCTTGTTGACTTGCCATAATTGAATCGCTTCATGTATCACTCCATGATTTCGGGGGAATGGGAAAGCCCCGGGTGTGGACAGCAGTCCGTTGCCTCCCCAGCGTTAACCTATCTGCATTTTGCCGTGGCGTCAAAATGTTGACTCTCAGTGCGTGCGCGCCGTCACCACTCTGTCGCCCACTTTGACTGTCATGCTCCTGACATCATTGATTCACGCATCTAGGTGGTTAGCTAACGGGGTCAGGTTCACTTCCAGCTACAGCTAACGGGGTCAGGTTCACTTCCTACACAAATTTCAGGCTAGCTTGTCAGCTTTCGAGAAGTTTCCTCGCTATCAGCACCAACGCGTGGCTGCGAGTCTTGTGCCATGGCCAGACTTCCACGCATCGACCTTCCCGGCATCCCGCAGCACATCGTGCAGCGCGGGAACAACCGGTTGCCCTGCTTTCTGGATGATGGCGATCGATTGCGCTATCTGCACCTGCTGCATGAGGCCCTGCACGCCACAGGCTGTCAGCTGCATGCTTTCGTATTGATGGACAACCATGTGCACTTGCTAGTCACGCCACCTGATGCGGGACGGATCGGGCAATTGATGCAGCGGCTTGGACGAAACTACGTCGCATTGTTCAATGGCCGCCACGGGCGCACTGGTACGCTATGGGAGGGGCGGTACAAAGCGTGTCTTGTGGACAGTGCGGACTACGTCCTTCGCTGCTATCGCTACGTTGAGCTCAATCCGGTGCGTGCTCGCCTGACAGACAACCCGGCAGCGTATCGTTGGTCCAGCTGCCCAGCGAACCTAGGCCAGCGCAAGCACTCCGCACTGACACCACATCCCTGTTGGCTTGCGCTTGGCAGCGACCCGATCGAGCGATCCAACGCCTACCGTGCTCTGCTCGATGAAGCCCTCTCCGACGAACTGCTTACCAGCATTCGTCTTCATCTGCAGCAGCAGCGAGCCCTGGGCCACGACGCCTTCCGCGCAATGGTCGAAGCCAAGACCAACCGCTTTGCAGGCGTCAGGCCAGCTCATCGGCCAAGCAAACCGAACACCCCCGACTGATAAGCTAACCTGACCCCGTTATTGGTCGGCCTGTACGAACCGTTCGCTTAATTTTCTCCGTCCCCTTTGCTCGCTAAAACCCCATGCCCCCAAGTTACAAATATCAATTATTTATCCACGACCTCTTCGGTATACGTCCAGGTCCTCCGACGTAATAGATGCGGCAGGAACCAACTCATATTGTTCCTCAGCAACCACTTTAATGTCATCGTCCTGCATTGCCAACTCGAACATCGCGATTCGCCCATTCTGCATAAACTGCGCAGAAACCGCTCTACATCTTAGATTCGGAAATTTCTCTATGCAACAAGCGATATCTTGTTCGGTTTGTTGCCTACCATGCCGATCCTTCCCACCTTTCGCCTGAACCGGAATGACATATTGAGAGCCGTAGCGATCAACACCCACGTAGAGCTCGTCGATTTCAATTTGCCCAATCCCTTTCACTGTTGTACGCAGATGATTTTGGAGCGAAGATGCCGTGACTCCCAGGAATACATCGATTAGGCGGTTATATCTGACCTTCGCCAGCAGCGCTTGCTCGTCGCCGAGAGCATATGCTCCGATTATCTCGGGGGTAGCATCTGGTATTTTTATCACAAGCCTGTTAGGCCGCGGAGTAATATCCAACGGAGCTACCAACCGGAACTCGTACTTAGCGCGCCCCACTCCGAAGATACCCCACTCGTACCCCTCAGGAGCCGTCTCGACGATGGAGTCAGGCAACGACACTCTGTACTTGAATGAGTAGATCGCGTCCCCCAAATTTTTTATTTGATCTATGCCTTTCTCGGTCGCCACTCGCTCGAACTCCTCCCGCTCGAATGCGACCCGCCTACTCCCCTGCGTGTAATGGCGGCGGAATACTTCGGCAATGATCTCCGAATATCGATTCAGCTTCTTAGCTACAGGCCCCACGACACCCTTCCTAATTATCGATCATACGTACAAGTCTATCCGAAAGTTTAGAAGGATTTCTCAGCTCGCACTCCCACACTGTGAGTACCTGCCAGCCAAGCTTACGCAGCATCCTCCGCTTCTTCGCATCTCGCTTCCGGTTGGCATCGATCTTAGGCCCCCAATACTCCGTCCTGGACTTCGGCATTTTGTTTCGTTTGCAGGCATGCCCATGCCAGAAGCATCCGTGGACGAAGATGACGGTCCGACGACCAGGGAGGACGACATCTGGCGTACCCGGCAGGTCTCGTCTATGCAGCCTGAACCTGAACCCGAGTCCATGCAGCAATGATCGCAGCGCAAGCTCTGGCTTGGTGTTCTTCGAGCCTATCCGCGACATAAGCCAACTGCGTCGCTCTGCAGTCAACCTGTCCACGAGCAACCCATCTCATGCCGTGAGACTGATCTCTTGCAATGTCCACAACCCTCAAGAGAAGGATCTCTGACCATGCAGAACGACCTCTTTCGATCGACAAATGATCGCGGGCACACTATACTTCCACCCATGAACAGACCTCTTGGAATCGACCTCTTCGCCGGTGCCGGCGGCCTTAGCCTTGGCTTTGAACAAGCTGGATTCGATGTAGTTGCGGCGGTAGAAATCGATCCAGTACACGCCTCGGTCCATGAGTACAATTTTCAGCATTGTCGGGTGATTCCGCAATCAGTTACAGAACTGAACGGCTCACGTATTCGCGCTGCGGCCGGGATAGGCGAACGTACTGTCGACGTAGTGTTTGGCGGCGCCCCCTGTCAAGGCTTCTCCCTTATTGGGCAGCGCGTCCTGGACGACCCAAGAAATTCGCTGGTGAAGGACTTCGTGCGGATCGTTCGAGAACTGGACGCTAGCTACTTCGTATTCGAAAACGTTAAAGGGCTTACTGTCGGCAAGCATCGGAAATTTCTTTTCGAAATCATCGAAGAGTTCAAGGAGGCGGGCTATGACGTGGTGGAGGACTGGAAAGTTCTGAACGCCTACTCGTATGGAGTCCCCCAAGATAGGCAGCGGCTTTTTCTACTTGGCGCCAAGCGAGGACTTCCGCTTCCATCCTATCCCAAACCAACGACGCGCAAACCAGGAAGTGTTGAGACTACGCTCCCCACAGCGCCAACCTGCCTAGACGCGTTGGGCGACCTGCCGGACGCAGAACGGTACGCTCGACTGAATGGGAACGACGAGGCCCGTGTTGCGAGGTGGAGCGACCCCAGCAGCTACGCAGCCCTTATGCGCTGCTCGGATTTAGCAGGCTGGGCTTACGGATACAAACGGGATTGGGACCCAACTCTTTTGACTTCGAGCGCTCGTTCCAATCATAGCGACATCTCACGCGAACGTTTTGCGGCAACCCTTCCCGGCGAGGTCGAACCGGTTTCTCGGTTCTTCAAGCTTCATCCGTCTGGGGTCTCCAATACTCTTCGTGCCGGCACCGATTCGGCGCGTGGCGCTTTTACTAGCCCGCGCCCCATCCATTACAAGTGGAAACGCTGCATCACTGTGCGCGAAATGGCGCGACTTCATGGATTTCCCGATTGGTTCCGCTTCAACACGACCAAGTGGCACGGAGCGCGCCAAATAGGAAATGCTGTTCCGCCGCCTCTAGCTCGGGCGGTCGCAAGCGAGGTTATACGCGCATTAGGGGTCAAGCCGCAACGCCCCAAGAAAGTGATTGCACTTGGCAGCAGCGCTCTGCTGCGATTCGGGACAACAGAGGCGTCCCATTATTGGGGCATTTCCAATCCAATCGGCCGCAGAGATAAGAAAAGTGGGATCAAGAAGCGAAAGCAGTCGGATACCATGCAAGGCGCCTTATATTATTCGGCATCATTGGATTGACGCCTAGACCCTAACCGCTTAATTACCTCCGTCCCCTTTTGCCTAGTCTGCGGAGACCAGCAGGTGCACGTGGTTGTCCATCAGAACAAACGCATGCACCCGCACAGCAAAGCGCTCGCAGGCCACACTTAGCAGCAGGCAATAGTGATGCCGATCCTAATCGTCCAGAAAGATCGCGCAGCGGTTCACGCCTCGCTGGACAACATGCATCGGAACGCCGGGCAGTTCCAGACGTGGCTGACGCGCACGGTGGGGCCTCCTGCTCAAGAAGAAGACCTCAGCCTGCCGGGAGTGATGCAGACTCGCTATCAGACATCGCCGTGTGGGCCTGTACGATCGGCTCGCTTAATTACCTCCGTCCCCTTTTGTCTTTTCTCCCTTTTGCGCGCCTTTTGCGTATTCGACGCTACGTGTCGGCCGCGAGGCGTTGGTCAGGCGTTGGCCGATGGAAGCTGTCTCACGCTGGCTAGAAATCTTGCGCACATTGCCCGACGCAGTGCGCGAGCAGATGACGCTGGTGCCGTAAAAACGTGGGGATACCTAAGAACCTGACCCCGTTAGTTTGAGCCAAATTCATTCTCGGCCGACTTAAAATCGAGGTAGTTCAGTCCGTTTAGAACGCAAAATTTGTGATATATGCCGTCGCGCTGCCTGTCGCCCGGAGCACCCCAAGCATTGATGATTTCGATACGATCCCAATCAGGCTCTTCGTTAGTTTGTTCGGCAACAAATGTATTGATAAATCGCTCGAACTGCCCCTTGAGCGACCGGGTGTTGAATGTTACAGCGATCTTCCAATCCGGATGCTGGGCATGTAGATACGCAACTTTAAGCGCAAGGACAATTGTTTTCCCGGAGCCAGCTAACCCTCTAATCCGCTGAACGCCATCAACAGTTTCGATGACCGCAGCGCTTTGGTGCGAGTCAAGGTTTGCAATTGAGTCTTCGACGCCTTTGAGGCGAGCGCCTCGTGAGTCCGCCTTTTTAACCTCACGCCGCTTCCGACCACGACGAATGGTCGATACTGCCTGAACGGTCGAAGCAAGAGTCGCGTAAAGCTCTGGACTCTCCCATTCAATTTCTTCGAGGGCCGCTGGGAGTGAATCTATTCCAACTAATGGATGATCTTCATCTACCATCTGAGCATCTACATTAACAGCAGGGGCGAAAGCCAGTGTGGAAATCAGCACTCCAAGCTTGCGCTTCTTAGTAAGCGCGCTGTAATTCAACAGCTTAGCCTGAAGCCTGTTGTAATTTTCATCTAGGACAGAAACATAGTCGTCCAGCACTTTTCCTTCAACAATATGAAAAGTGATGAGTCCTTTGCTGGGGCTAAGTAAAAGCGCATCGAACGGGTATGCCCCTTCGGGAGTGCCGATCACTGGATAGCCGATGTATAGGGTTCCGTCTAGGCCCTTGACCTTTTCTAGCGTTTCAGCCAATTGCTTGCTTGCTACGGGCTTGGACGTTGCGCCCCAGATGGTCTCAATCATTTGCTTTTCCAATAGGTAGTCAGCTTTCAAGCGCTGAGTTCAGAGCGTACATGCCCGTTGAGTGGGCCATCCTAGGTTGGATCCGAATTGCACATAGGAAAAAGCCGCCCTATGGGCGGCCTTCTCACCCACAACTCCCAGTGCATCCAGAAGCTGAAGGTATCTTAGTAGGATAGCTTCGTAAGTGTCTGACCGAAACCGCCACCTAAAGTGCAATTAGCAAAGATGTCCAACTACCAACTAAATGCACGGCATCAAACCCCAACAGGATTAGCCTTCTCAGGATCAATCTTGTACTGTTTGATCGCCCGGGCCACATCCTTGCCCGTCATCTTGCCATCCTTCGCCAGCGCGGCAATCGCCGCGTGCGCGATGTAGTAACGGTCGACCTCGAAGAACCGGCGCAGGTTGGCACGCGTATCCGAGCGACCGAACCCATCCGTGCCGAGGACGGTGTAGGTCATCGGGACGAAGGCGCGGATCTGGTCGGCGAAGGCGCGCACGTAGTCGGTTGCGGCAATCGCCGGGCCCTGGCGGCCTTCCAGCAGCTGGGTGACGTAGGGCTTGCGCTGTTCGGCTTCCGGGTGCAGGCGGTTCCAGCGTTCGACGGCGTAGCCGTCGCGGCGCACTTCGTTGAGGCTGGGGCAGGACCAGATGTCGGCGGTGACGCCGAAGTCCTTGTCCAGCAGCTCGGCCGCGGCAATGGCCTCGCGCAGGATGGTGCCGCTGCCCAGCAGCTGCACGCGCAGTTCGCCCTTCTTGGGCTTGCCGGCGTCCTTGAGCAGGTACATGCCCTTGATGATGCCTTCGGCTGCGCCGTCCGGCATGCCGGGGTGGGCGTAGTTCTCGTTCATCAGGGTGATGTAGTAGTACTCGTCGATCTGGTCTTCCATCATCGCCTTCATGCCGTGCTGCATGATGACGGTGACTTCGAAGCCGAAGGTCGGATCAAAGCTACGCACATTCGGGATGGAGCCGGCGATGACCTGGCTGAAGCCGTCTTCGTGCTGCAGGCCTTCGCCATTGAGCGTGGTGCGGCCGGCGGTGCCGCCGAGCAGGAAGCCACGGGTGCGCATGTCCGCTGCCTGCCAGGCGATGTCGCCCACGCGCTGGAAGCCGAACATGGAGTAGTAGATGTAGAACGGCAGCATCGGCACATCGGACACCGAGTAGCTGGTGCCGGCGGCCATCCAGGAGGCAATCGCGCCCGGTTCGCTGATGCCCTGCTGCAGCACCTGGCCCGTCTGGTCTTCGCGGTAGTACATCAGCTGGTCGGCATCGACCGGCTTGTACTTCTGGCCGAACGGGGCATAGATGCCGATCTGGCGGAACATGCCTTCCATCCCGAAGGTGCGCGCCTCATCGGCCACGATCGGCACGATGCGCGGGCCCAGTTCCTTGTCGCGCAGGGCGATGTTGAGGCTCTGCACGAACGACATGGTGGTGGAATAGCTGCGCTCGCCGCTGTCCTTGAGCAGGCGCTCGAACTTGTCGAGCGTGGGCGCGACGAAGGACTTGCTGGCCTTGGGACGGCGCTGCGGGAGGAAGCCGCCCAGGGCGCCGCGGCGCTCCTTGAGGTACTGCACTTCCGGGGAATCTTCGCCGGGGTGGTAGAACGGCACCTGGCCGTCTTCCAGCTGGGCGTCGGTCACCGGGATGTTGAAGCGGTCGCGGAAGTGCTTGACCGCTGCGTCGTCCAGCTTCTTTGTCTGGTGGGTGGGGTTGAGCGCCTCACCGGCCGAGCCCATGCCGTAGCCCTTGACCGTCTTGGCCAGGATCACGGTGGGCATGCCGGTGGTGTTCACGGCCTGGTGGTAGGCGGCGTACACCTTGTGCGGGTCGTGGCCACCACGGTTGAGGCGCCAGATGTCGTCGTCGGACAGGCCGGCGACCATGGCCGCGGTCTCCGGGTACTTGCCGAAGAAATTCTCGCGGGTATAGGCGCCACCGAAGGCCTTGCAGTTCTGGTATTCGCCGTCGACGGTTTCCATCATCAGCTTGGTCAGCACACCGTTGGTGTCCTTAGCCAGCAGGGCATCCCAGTAGCCGCCCCAGAGCAGCTTGATGACGTTCCAGCCGCCGCCACGGAACACGCCTTCCAGTTCCTGGATGATCTTGCCGTTGCCGCGCACCGGGCCGTCCAGGCGCTGCAGGTTGCAGTTGACCACGAAGATGAGGTTGTCCAGGCCTTCGCGGCCGGCCAGGGCAATGGCGCCGAGGGTTTCCGGCTCGTCGCTCTCGCCGTCGCCGATGAAGCACCACACCTTGCGGTCGGACTTCTCGATCAGGCCGCGGTTTTCCAGGTAGCGCATGAACTGCGCCTGGTAGATGGCGGCCAGCGGGCCCAGGCCCATCGACACGGTGGGGGTCTGCCAGAACTCGGGCATCAGCCAAGGGTGCGGATAGGACGAGATGCCTTGGCCGTCCACTTCCATGCGGAAGTTGTCCAGCTGGGCCTGGCTGATGCGCCCTTCCAGGAAGGCGCGGGCGTAGATGCCCGGCGCGCTGTGGCCCTGGATGAACAGCAGGTCGCCCGGATGGGTGCCCGAGGGCGCGCGCCAGAAGTGGTTGAAGCCCACGTCGTACAGCGTGGCACTGGAGGCGAACGAGGCGATGTGGCCGCCCAGGTCGCCCGGCTTGCGGTTGGCCCGCACGACGGTGGCCATGGCGTTCCAGCGGATGATCGAGCGGATCTTCCACTCCAGCGCGGCATCGCCGGGGCTCTTGGCCTCGTTGGCCGGGGAGATGGTGTTGACGTACTCGGTGGTGGGCGAGAACGGCAGGTAGGCGCCAGCGCGGCGGGTCTGCTCGACCATGCCTTCCAGCAGTTGATGGGCGCGCTCCGGGCCTTCAACGTCGATGACGGCCTTGATCGATTCGAGCCACTCCTGCGTCTCTAGCGGGTTCGGATCGTTGTGCAGCACTTCGTTCAACCAGTTCATTAGCGCTCCCGGGGGGACACACCCCGCGGGTGTGTCGACATCGTGAATTCGTGAACCCGCAAGTGTACCGCACGCACCTGTTGGCATTCCTCGCTACGGTGGCGTATGGAGTGGGAGGGTGTCATGCGTGGGCGCACGCGGTTTCGTAGGAGCGCCCCCGGGCGCGAGGGGTTTCCCGGTAGAGCCTTCGCGCCCGGGGGCGCTCCTACAGGGGGGGGGGGATGGTTTTGTCCGGGTGGTCGTGGGAGGTGGCTGGGGATGGCCTTGGCGTCGTCTGCGTCTGGGCGTGCGTACGCGCTCGGCTTTGTAGGAGCGCCCCAGGGCGCGAAGGGCTTTCCCGGTAGAGCCCTCGCGCCCGGGGGCGCTCCTACAGGGGCGGGGTGCGACTCAGAATGCTTGCAGTGCTTCGGTCAGTTGGCCGTTGTTGTTGACGGCGCCCATGGTGTAGCCCTGCCAGCCTGGGTAGGCGTTGGGTTCCCAATAGAACACGCCGAGCACGCGCGCGCCGATGGTGTTGCTGCGGCTGAGCAGGTTGGTGAGCATGGCGCGGGTGGTGGTGGCCTGCTGCCAATCCATGCCGACCTCGGCCACGATCACGTCGCTGCCGTAGCGGGAGATCATGTCGCGCATATTGGTGTCCAGGCGGTTGTTGTAGTCCTGCCAACTGCCGACGGGGGGGTAATGCGACATGCCGATGACGTCCCACTTGCCGCCGGCCGAGCGCAGGTTGTCGAAGAACCAGCGGAAGTTGGCGTTGTCGTAGCCATTGGCCAGATGCACGATGACCTTGGCGTTGGGGTACACCGCCTTGGTGGCGTTGTAGCCGCTGTTGATGAACTGGCCCAGGGTGGCGAAGTTGGGCGTCTTGCCGTCGTTCCACAGCATGCCGCTGTTGATCTCGTTGCCTACCTGCACCCAGCTGACGGTGATGCCGTTGTCCTTGAGGAACTTGAGGATGCCCTGGGTGTGGCTATACACATCGGTGTTGAGCTGGGCCACGCTGTGGCCGGCCCAGGCGGCCGGCTTGGTCTGCTTGCCCGGGTCGGCCCAGCTGTCGCTGTAGTGGAAGTCGATCATGATGCGCATGCCCTGCGCGGCGCGCTTGGCTTTATCGAGGGTGTCGCGGCCATCGTTCCAGCCGCCGGAGGGGTTGACCCACACGCGCAGGCGAATGGCGTTGCCGCCCACATCCTTGAACAGTTTGATGAAGTCGGTGGTCTTGCCCGAGGCATCGCGAAACACCTGCGGTGGATTGTTCGCCGCCTGCTGATTGAGCCAGCTGACATCGGCCCCCTTGGCGATGCCCTGGGCGTAGGCGCCGGCACTGAGGACAGACAGCAGCATCACCCACAGCACGCGGCCGTAGCTGGACTGAAAAATGCGCATGAATCGCTCCCTTGGTCGATGGATGTCGCGCCAGACGGCGCTCTGTTTGGCCCCCCCGGATCCGGTGACGTGTCTGCGGTGATGCAAGCGTCGGATCGTGTTGGCCTGGCCTCACTGCAAACCGGTGGCGATTCAAACACGGCGCTGCAAGGCGCTTGAGGCCGCTATAGGCGGGCCGCTATTGCGGTATAGGTCATGGCAGCAAAATGCTGAGCGAGCAGGCACTGCGTTACCACGACGTTGTGCGGGTGCAGCAGGAAACCCGCGCGTGAGCGCGCGATCAAATGAAAAACGCCGGACTGGCCGGCGTGTTCTTGCAGCGTTGATTGGCGCAACGGCATGACCATGCCGCCGCCGGGGTGACGCGAAACGGGGCCGGAGAAGGCCATCGCCTCCAACGCAGCGTCTACCTCACACCATTGCGCGTGGAGCCTGCTGCTGTTGCTGGGTCTGCGCCTGCTGTTGCTCCAGCGCCGGCGATTGACGTGCGGCGTTGTCGGCCACACGTTGGCTGCTCTGCTCGAGCGGGGTGTTGATGGCGGTCATGGTGTCCACGCCGACGCGTAGCTGCCCGGGGTCGTCCACGCGTCCCTGCACGGCAAACGTGCGCGCCGCGTCTGGGCTCATCAATACCGCGTCGATGCGCTGGCCACCGGCGGCATGCATTTCCGCAGCGAGCGAGCCAGACAGTTGCGCGCTGTGCTGGTCGGGAGTGCGCCCGGCACGCGCATCCTGCGCGTGCACGCCGCGCTGTGCGTCCTGGAACAGCGCATTGCCGGGGTGCCCCGAGTGGTCGATGCGCAGTGACGTGTGATCGTTGGCATGCTCGCGTGCATCGCGCCTGGCCGGTTCGCCTGGTGCGAGCGGGCCGCGGACGGCATCGATCAGGTCCTGCCCAAGGCCGGGAGCGCTGCGCGTGAGGATGGTGGTGCCGGTGCGCAGGCCGTTCACGTCGCTGCGGTATTCGTCGATCATCCGCGCATTCTGTGCGGCGAGCGGGCGCGCGTTGGGGTCCTTCAGCGCAGACTGCTCGCCGAGGAAATTGCCCAGCTTGTGCGCACCCAACGAGCCGCCGGCCGCCACCAGCGGATAGTCCGGAATCAGGAAGTTGGCCTTGCTGTTGCTGTAACCGCTGGCGCTCAGCGTGGAGATTTCGTCGGGCTTGGCGTAGATGCGCACCTGTCCGAAATGCGGTGACGCCGCGCTGACCGGATCGGAGGCCATGACGTGATTGACCACGCTGGTGCCACCTTCGGGAATCCGGTAGCCCAGGCTGGCTGCGCCATAGGCGTTGAACGTCTCGCCCTTGAGATCGTAATGGTGAGCAGAAATCTGTGCCAGCGCACCGCCGAGGGAGTGGCCGGTGACGGTGACTTCGGGCGCGTGCCCCGTCCGCTTGCCAGCCATCTCCGAATAATCGAGTGCGTGTTTTGTCAACGCCAATGCATCCGCGGCTTGCGGATTGGTCCGTGAAGTGACCATTTTTGCATCGGTGAGAACGTCATTGACTGCACCTTCGGTGCCTCGATGCGCAACCACGATTTCGCCACTGCCTTCGCGGCGATAGATCGTGCCTTGATAGCCATTGGTCTTGTTGTTGACGTGCTCGAGAACGGCGTAACGCTGCCCCTCGACGGTGACAATTTCTTCCTGCCCCGGTGCGCGCCGACCGACAGCACGGTCCTTGTAGGCATCTTCAGACAAGCCCGCATACTGCGGTGAGGGGATGCTCATGGCGCAACTTCCTTGGCAGCCAATGTGATGGTGAAGAGGTTGTCACGAATCTCCGGCTTGAACTTCTCGGGAGTCAACTCACCGACATCCGGGAAGTCATCCATTCCTGAGTGCGGATAACCCTCTCTCCAGTAATACTTCGTCTGCGACTGCTGTGCAGTCACCGTTTTGCCTTCGACGAAAGACAGAAAACGGGTGTCTGCGTCCGCCCCGGTCGCCTTCAACAACACGCTGGCCCCGCTGAATTCCCAGTGGCAGACGCCGCGACCGTAATAGTCCTCGTCCTGCATCAGATCCAGATAGACGGTGCCGCGATATTCAGTGTCGGAGATCTTCTTGAGTGCGAAGTCTTCCTGGCTGGTGATGCGCCCGGCGGTGCCGGTCTCCGGCTGGATCTTGCCGCACTCGGCCTCGTTGCTGACGTCGTACTGTGCCGCACCCTGTACAAGGCCGAAGGTACCCGGTGCATTCTTCAAGGTCAGTGTGACCTCGAAGGCCTTGCGCGGGCTGGGATTCAACTTGGCTAGGCCGCGGCCGCCGGCATCGACATCGGCTTGCGCAACAGCCTCGGCGGTGGGGGATGGGGTCTGGTTCATGCTGGTCTCCGGGGGGCTGCAGGCCGTGCAAAAAAGGGCCAGCAGGCTCGGAACAAGAATCTGGCGCAAGGCCGGCCTCCGTGGCAGTTGGGCCGCCAATCTAGTTCGGTAGCGCCCGCAGGGTCAATGAGGAGCGGGTGAGGACGAGGCCGCTTTCAGGCCTTGTCGCGCTGGGCAAAAGTGCCATGATCGGCAGTACCAGCCGCCAGGGAGCGCGTGTCATCGTCACCTCCGTCACCCGGCCCGAGGCCAGCGGCCTACCAACACCGGTCACCCCGCGTGTGCACTGGCGCAATAGCCTACGCGTGCGGGTGTTGCTGGCTGCCACCGTGCTGCTGGTGATGCTGCTGATCGTATTGGGGACGGTGTTCTACCTGGGCGCACGCGCGGAGTTGGTGGAAGCTGCCCGCATCGAGGTGGACGGGCTGACCGAGCAGACCGCACGCAGCCTGGCAGCCATGCTGGATTCGGCGCAGGTCAGCGGCCGTACGCTGGCCGCCAGCAGCAGCGCGGTGGGGCTGCAACCCTTCAACCTGCGCGCCCTGTTGCTGGCCACGCTCGATGGCGACCCGGATATCGGTTCGGCGCGGCTGATAATCGAACCGCACACGCAAAAGGCCGGCGACACCGGTTTTGTGTGGAACGTGTATCGCAACGGCACGCAACTGGGGGAGAAGTCGGCGCTGGAGGTGGGCTACGACTACCACGCGATGCCGTGGTACCAGCGCACCCAGCGTGAAGGCCGGGCGTGGTGGTCCGAGCCGTTTCTCGGCAGCGATGGCGGCACGATGCTGTACACCAGCTACAACCTGCCGCTGCGCCGGCCCGGCGATGCACCGGATGCGGCGCCGGTGGGCATGGTGAGCGTGGATCTTCCGCTGCAGCATCTGCAGGAGATCATCGACGAGTTGCCGCGCGATATCGGCATCCAGCCGATGCTGTTGTCGCCGGAAGACCGGCTGGTGTTCGGCCCGGACCCGGCGCTCAATCTGCAGCACACATTGGACAGCTACGTGGCGCGCGCGCGCCCGGATCTACGCCCGTTGCAGCGCGCGGTGGCGGCAGGCCAGCCAATTTCGTTCTCGCACACCGCGCCCGATGGCGAGCGCTTCCTCACCCATAGCGCGGCGGTCGGGCACAGCGGCTGGACCTTCGTGCTGTCCGCGTCCGAGGCCTACGTGCTGTCGGGCCTGAACTGGCTGGCGGCGCGGGTGGCGGCCGCGGCCGTACTCGGGGCGGGGGTGTGGTGGTGGTTGATGCGGCGGATCACCTGCGCGCTGACACGGCCGATCGAGGAACTGACCGACACCGCCGAGCATTTCCGGCGTGGCGAATTCGAGTACCCACTGCGGCATATAGAACGGCGTGACGAAGTGGGCGTGATGGCGCGCGCGTTCGACAGCGCGCGCGATGCGATCCGCGATCATATTGCGAAGATCGGCGAGATGACCGCCGCGCGCGAGCGCATGCACAGCGAGCTGCAGATTGCGCGCGAGATCCAGCAGGCAATGCTGCCATCCGGGCGCACTTTCGATCGCGCCGGCTCGCATCTGGAAACCTGTGCCTGGCTGGAGCCGGCCAAAGCGGTGGGTGGCGATTTCTACCATTTCTTCGAAACCGAGCCGGGCCTGCTGTGGTTTGTGGTGGGGGATGTCTCCGACAAGGGGGTGCCGGCGGCGCTGTTCATGGCGCGCGCCGTGAGTGTGCTGGAGATCGCCGCGCGCCGGCACACGCGCCCGGACGGCATCCTGATCGCCGCCTCCACCCGCCTGGCCGAGAACAACGACACCTGCATGTTCGCCACCGTGCTGTGCGGGTTGATCGACGTGGTGAGCGGCGATTACTGGCTGGCCAGCGCCGGACACGAGCCGCCGCTGTTGATCGGCACCGACGGCAGTGTGCGTGCGTTGCCGCTGGAAACCGGCGCACCGCTGGGCATCGAGCCACAGGTGGCGTTCCCGGTGCTGCAGGGCCGCATGAGTGCCGGGCAGACCCTGCTGGGCTACACCGATGGGGTGACCGAGGCGATGGACGAGCGGGGCGCCAGCTATGGGCTCAAGCGACTGTTGGTCGCGCTGGACCCACGCCGCAGTCCGGCGGCGCAGTGCAACGCGGTGGTTGCCGATATCGCCCGCTTCGCCGGCAAGGCCGAGCCCTATGACGACATCACCCTGCTGGCGATCCGGCTGCGGCAGGAGCATGCTGGGCACCTGGCAGAGGCTGGCCGGGACAGCCCCGGAAAGGCATCGACTGCATGAAGCTGGACCTGGCCATCGCACCGTCGCTGGCGCAACTGGCTGGCGCCAACGACGCGCTGGAAGCCTCGCTGACGCGCGAAGGCCTGCATGCCGAGCGCATCGGCCAGGTGCGGCTGATCGTGGAAGAGCTCGGCTGCAATGCACTCACCCACGGCCAATGCGTGGAGCAGCCGCTGCGCCTGCAGTTGCAGTTGGACCCGCAGGCGCTGGTGCTGGAAATGCACGACTCGGGTACCGCGTTCGACCCCTGCGCGGCGGCCTTGCCCGAGTTGGATTGCGAGCTGGACAAGCGCCAGATCGGCGGGTTGGGGTTATTTCTGGTGCATCAGTTCGCCGATCACATCGACTACCGCCGCGATGGTGCATACAACATCGTGCGCATCACCCTGTTGCACCCGTACGCCCCTGTCCCCGAGGCTTTGTCATGACCACGCTCGCCATCCAGATCGATCCGCCGCAAGACACCCGTCAACGCGTCATCCTGACCGGCCGGCTGGACACCCATACCTATCAAGACCTGGACGCGGCACTGTCGCCGTTGCTGGGGACTTGCATCACCACGCTGGTGCTGGACCTGGCCGCGCTGGAATACATTTCCAGCGCCGGTATCCGCAGCATCTTCAAGGCGCGTAAGGCGCTGGCCACGCGTCAGGGCAAGGTGCTGGTGACACATCCGCAGCCGCAGATCCGCAAGGTCTTCGACATGGTGAAGGCGGTGCCGCTGAGCGATGTGTTCGCCTCTGCCGAGGAACTGGACGCCTACCTGGCGGCGATGCAGCGCAAGGTGATCGAGCAGAGCGCGCACGGCGACGCGCCGATCGTGGCGCATTTCGCCGAAGCCTGAGCGGTGCAGGGGCACACTGTAGAGCCAGCGCGCCGGCTGCGTGTCCACGAACTGCCAAGGCAATCGGACGTGTTGGCTTAACCGCGTCGCTTCGCCGCGCCGCCGCGTTTCCTGCCTGCCGCCGTGACCGGCGCGGCCGTTTCGTCGGTGAGTGCGCCGCCGTCGTGCATCTGCTCCAGCCACGACAATGCGTCCACGTAGCCGAGGAAGTGCTGCAGATAACCGGGCGAATGCGCACGCATCAGCGTGATGCAGCGATGCACCAGCACGCTGGAATTGAGCGGGCCGGCGTCCTTGGGCGCATCCTGCAGCGATTGCCGCACCTGGCTGGCGGTGCGCACGGTGGTCCAGGTGCGGCGGAAGTCGTCCAGTGCCGGTAGCTCGGGAAACTGCAGTGCATCGGCGGCGGCGGTCTTGCGGCTGTCCACTTCCATCAGCGCCGCGTGGCCGGCGAGCTGGTCGCTGAGCACACCCAACCGGCTGCGCTGCGGTGCGGGCGAGACGGCGCGGGATGTCGCGCGCGCGGCGGCCTGCTCGATCACTGTGGCGTACTGATCGACCAGCGCGGCGAGCTTGTCTTCCAGCACCGCACGCACCGCCGCGTCGGCCTGGGCCTCGGCGCGCGCTGCCAGCGTCTGCAGCAGGTGGAAGCGCACCGGATCCACCTGGCCGGCACCTTCGGCGTGCCAGCGTTGCAGGCGCGCGCGGCTGGATGCTGCCCGCCTGCTCATCGTGACGCTGCGGCCGGCGCAGGCGCGTCGTGACGTTTGGTGGATGGACGTGCGATCGGCGCGATCTCCACCCGGCGGTTCCTTGCCCGGCGCGCTTCGTCGGCGTTGGAATCCACCGGTTGCTGTGAACCGAAGGCGGCAGCGAAGACCGAGGCGGCGGGCACGCCTTCGGCGATCAACGCGCGGGTCACGGTCAGCGCGCGTTGCGCGGACAGCTCCCAGTTGTCGGCGTAGCGGCGGTTGCCGCCCAGCACCGGGCGGTCGTCGGTGAATCCGCTGACCATCAGGATCTCCTCGCGCGCGGCCAGGTACTGCGCCAGCGGCGCAGCCAACGACTTCAACACTTCGCGGCCTTCCGGCTGCAATTCATCGGAGTTGAAGGCGAACAGCACATTGCCGCGGATGCCGATGCGGCCATCGACCAGGGTCACGCGGCCGGCCGCCAGCGGCGCGGCCAGCGCCTGCTCCAGCGTCTTGCGGCGCTGCGCCTCGGCCTGCTGTTGCTTGACCGCCGCGTCCAGGCGGCTGGACAGCTGCAACTGCACGCCGATCACCCCGACCAGGATCAAGACGAAGGCGCCCAGCAGCACCGACATCAGGTCGCCGAACGCGGCCCAGATCGGAGTGCCCGATTCGCCGTCGATGTCGATCTCGTCGCTCATGCCGGCTCCGCGGCGCCGTCATCGCTGTGGCCACGGTCGAGCTGGCGCAGTTCTTCGATGATCTGCTTCTGCGACAGCATGCTCAGGTCCACCACTTCGCGCGCCTGCGCCACGTAATAGGCCAGCTGGTCGTCGCTGCGTGTCAGCGAGGCATCCAGTGCATTGGCGACGTGCTGCAGGCGTTCGTTGAGTTCGCCGGTGGCGCTGCTGAACAGGTGTACCGCCATGCCGAAGGCTTCGCCCAGGCTGGCCACTTCCACCGCGCTGCCGCTGACATGCGCAGCCACCGCGCCGAGCTTGCCGGTTTCGCTGCCGATCTGCTCGGTGAGCTGGTTGCCCACGCGCTGCAGCAGATCGGCTGAGGTGGTCACCAGCGCATCCACCGCGTCGCGCTGTTCGGTGGAGGCATGATTGACCGCGTTGAGCAAGGTCTCCAACGTGGCCAGCAGGCGGCTGCGTTCTTCCAGCATGGCGGTGTCGCGCACCATGCTCTCGGACAGGCTCTGGCGCAGTTCGGCCACCACGTCGGCGGCGGCCTTGGGCGCTTCGGAGGCGATCTGCATCAGACGCGAGACTTCGCTGATGGTGGCGCTGGCCTGCGCCTGCGCCTGCGTGGACAATTCGCTCGCCGTACTGGCCAGGGTGTCGCAGATGGCCTGCTGCTGCTGCGCCACGCGCGCGCCGGTCTGTTCCCACTGGCTGCCCAGCGCCGCGCTCATGCTGGTGAAGCGTTCGCTCCACAGCGCCAGGCGCTGGGTGTCGCGTGCCTCCAGGGCGGCCTGCAATTCGCCATGCGACTGCTGCAGGCTGCCGACCAGGGCGGCGGCTTGCGTCTCAAAGCTGGCACTTGCCGCGGCCAGTGCGCGCTGGTGCTCGTTGGCCAATGCCGCGCCGGCCTGCTGCTGCTGCGCCAGTGCCTGTGTCCAGGCCGTGGTCGCCTCGTTGCTGGACTGGTCCAGGCGCGCGGATACCGCATCGACCAGCGCACCGGAGCGTGCATCGAAGGTGCTGGCGAATGCGGTCAGGCTGTGCTGCAGGTCCTGGGTGAGTGCGTGGTTGGCACGCTGCTGTTCGGCGACCGCCGAGGTCCAGCCTGCCGCAGCGGCGGCGCTGCTTGCCTCGAAGCCGGTGGTCAAGCCTTCCAGTTGCTGCTGCACGGCCTGCCGGACGCCGTCCTGCAATGCGGTGGCTTGCAGGGCCAGCTGTTCCAGCGTGGCCTGCAGCTGCGTGCCGATCGATTGGGTGGCGCTGCGTTGTTCGGCCAGCAGCGCCGTCCAGTGCTCGGCGGTGGTGGCATTGCTGCGTGCAATGCCCTCGTCGAGCGCATGCAGTTGCTGTTGCACGGCTACGCCCACGCTGTCCTGCAGCGCGGCGCTGCGTTGATCGGCCCGCGCCAGGGCCGTTTGCACCTGTTCGCTGAGCGCATGCTGCGTGCGCTCCTGCGCAGCCAGTGCGGCCTGCCAGTGCTCGGCCGCGGTGCGAGCGCTGTCTTCAAAGCCCGCGCTGAGCCCGCGCAATTGCTGTTGCACGGCCGTGCCCACACCCTCCTGCAACGCGGTGGTCTGCAGGGTGATCTGCTCCAGCGTGGCCTGCACCTGTGCATTGAGGGCGGCTTGCGCCTGCTGCTGTGCGGCCAGCGCGCCGGCCCAGTGCGTGGCGGCACTGTCGGCACTGCGTTCAAAGCCGCTGCTGATGCCGTCCAGTTGCTGCTGCACTGCCTGGGTCAGCCGCTCGTGCAACGTGGCGGTGTCGCGCGCGATGCTGGCCATGGTGGCCTCCATTGCCGGCTGCAGGGCCGCGCCGACCGCGCGTGCGCTCGCGGCGACGCCAGCCTGCAATGACTGCTCCATCGCGGTCGCCAGCCGCGCATACGCCGCTTCGGTCCTGGTGTGGAACGCGGCCTGCTGCGTGGCCAGGCGCTCGTCTGCGGCGAGGCTTTGCTGCGCGATGCTGGTCATCAAGGCCTGCAGCCGATCGATCAGCGCGGGCATCAGGGCACTTTGTTGCTGCTGCAGCTTGAACACCTCGCCACGCTGATGCGCTTCCGAATGCGGATGCAATTCGGCTGCGATCTTCAGGTCCAGCCGCTGTACCGCCTGCAGGCGCTCGCGCCGGCACAGCGCCGACAACAGGCCGAGCATGGCCGAGGTGGCAACGCCGGCGATGGACGTCCCGAAGGCGAAGGCCAGGCCTTCCACCGGTGCGGCCAACGCGCCGCGAATGGCCTGCATGTCGGTCGCGCTCTGCAGCGCAACGCCGGTGCCCTTGAGCGTGGCCATCATGCCGAGCAGGGTGCCGAGCATGCCGAGCAACACCAGCAGACCCACCAGGTACGGCGTGAGCACCGGCGCCGGCAAGGCCACGCGTGCGCCTTGGATGCGCAGGCGCACCGCATTGCGCAGGCTGGGGTGCAGTTGCCCCAGCCACGCATCCAGCGCGGTGGGGGCCGTGGTCACCCCGGCGAGCGCAGTGTCCAGCGTGGTCGTGGCCTGGCGATAGCGGTACAGCTCCACTGCGCCGGCCACGTAGCAGGCGCCGATGACCGCTGCGATGCAGGCACCCAGCGGGTTGGAACCCAGATAGCCGATACCGACCCAGCAAACCGCCAGCAGGCCGATGAGAAACACACACACGTGTACGAGAGTTCTGAACATGAGGTCCCAGTTAGCGGGTACGAAGCGCTGCAAGCAGGCCTTCGATCGGGTGAAAACGAACATCCAGTTCGGCGAGCAACACGCTCTGCATGTCCTTGCGGAAGAGATCCAGCCAGCTATCGGACACCGCGCGTGGCGCGGCCTCGCTGTCGGCTGCTGAGCCATGCGCATGCGCGGTTTCGCGCAGGCGTTCGAAATGCGTGCCGAGCAGGCCCGGCACGGTGTTCAACAAGGTTTGTTCGCGGGGACTCAAGGTCAGCTCCATCACCGCGTCCACTTCGGCCAGCCGCGCCATGTCGGCCGACACCAGCGCCAGCAGGTCGCGCAGCCGCCCGCGCAGGTCGCCGGTGGCGGTGCGCATGGCGCGTTGCATGGCCAGGTAGTGCTGCCGAAACGGCGCGTAGTCAGGCGCTGCAGGTGTTGCTTGCGCATCGGTGGCGCTGCGCGCTGCGGCACGCAGGCGCGCCACCACGGCGTCCAGGTCGGCCACACTGCTGGCGGCCAGGCCCGCGCGCACGCGCGCGCACGCCTGCGCATCCAGCGGACGTGGTTCGTGCAGGTCGGCGGTTTCAGGCAGCTTGCCGTCCAATGCCTTGGACACGGCTACCGCGCGCGTCCAGTCGATCCACTGGCTCAGCCGGTCGGCCAACGCGGGGCTGGAGCGGGCGATACGGGCGTCGCCCAGACGTGCCAGCAGGCGAATGAACGCCGGGCCCGGCAGGGGTGCCCGTGGAGCAGCTTTCGCCATTGTTTCGGTCAAAGACCGCGCAGTTTACACGGGAATGCCACCCTTCGAGGCGGCTATGCGCGCGTGGGGGCTGCTCCGGCCGGCCTTGCCCGCAGGCATTCAGCCGCGCGGCGCAGCAGTGGCGAGGCCGCGCGCGACCTCGGGCGTGCAGGGTCAGGTGGTGTAGAGCGTCAGGGGGATGCCCTGGCGGCGCTGGTCCTGGTAGGTGGCACGCACGTCGCGGCAATACGGGCCGGACATGACGAAGCGGCGGCAGATCGCCGGGCGCGTGTCATAGATCGAACAGCACATGCGCGCGGCATCGATCGCCACGCACCAGCCTTCCTCATCGCGCGCCATCACATGCCAGCCTTCCGGTGTCACGCTGGTCAAGTGGTGAGGAATGTGGTCGGATGGATCGACCAAGACGGTGAGCCGGCAACAAACGGCGTCGCAGCGTTCGCAGAGAGTCTTGATGGGGAAGACCAGAGGGGGCAGGGGCAGTCCGGTGTACGGATGCGCTCGCACCATACACCCTGGATGCGGCGGAGTGTGAACATGCGCTTGCACCGTGGTGGATGCAATGCCCGCGCGCGCAGCGCTCCCCAGGCTTGGTTTCGCGCTCATCCTGCTGCTCTACTGCCGACTTCCACGCCGCGTCCATCCGGCTGCGCCACGATCGGTTGCGTCCGCTCGTCCAGCTGATCGACATTGCGGGCCATGACGCCATGGACTCCCCATGCGATATCCCGCAGGTCGACCAGACGAGACGGCATGTTGCAGCGGTGCGGTGTACACGCAGTGGCTGCGGCCACGCCGCGTTGATGCACAGGTCACGTCTGGATAACTCGCGCGCTCGCAGGCTGACGCTTCGCACCCGAGGGCCGATGTGGCAGCGGGTATTAAATGCAATCGACAACGATCGCTTGAGCGCGATCATCAGGAGTGGGTGATGGGACTTTTGAGAATGGTAACGGCAGGTGCAGTGGGATATGTGGCCTACAAGGCCTGGCAGCGGCATCAGGGCCGTGCCAAGCATGCGCCTGGCGTGTTCAACAGGCTTCAGGACCGGCAGGATGCAGCACGCCACGCAACATCATCGTACGGACACACATCGAAGTACTCGGCCGATAGCAGCCCGGAATCCCGGCAGGCCCTGGGCGCGTTGTCGGTCTTCAACGAACAGGAACGCGCGTTGGCGCAACTGGCCATCATCAAGGGCGTGGATGGGCCAGTGCTGCACTTCGCCCGCAAGATGGATCAGGCGCATAGCGCAACACTGACCGACCTGAGTCGTTTTGCGCCCGAGCGCGGCGGCGATCTGGGCAAAGCGGCCGCAGCCAGCTGGGAGGCGGCACGCAAGCAGCTGGAGCAGTTGCAGGGTCGCAACTTCCAGACGCAGTACCTAAAGGCCAGCGTGACCAGCCATGAGCAGGCGTTGGCATTGCTCGATACCCGCTTCAATGGCGAGCCGGGTTCGAGCGATCTGGGCAAGGCGCTGCAGCGTGTGCGCATTGCGATTGCCGAGCATCTTGCCCAGGCAAAGGCTTTGTGCGCGAAACAGACCCAGTCGCATTGACACGAGGGGGCGTGGCGCTGCAGAACGTGGCGCCACGGCCCTGGTCTCAGGCTGTTTGTACTGAACTAGGCCACTTTCAAGTGCTGTCCGGCACTGGACATGGGGCGACCAGACGGCCGTCGTCTGTCGGGACGCGGCTGACCGCCGAATCACCCGCCCGCGTCGTGCGCACCGTCGCCCACCTGGTGTTTCTCTGGCTTTACTTCAAGCATCGGTGTGCTATCAAGACACCAGGCGCGTATCAGCGTCGCCGGCCGTCGGTTGGCGCGCAACGTCCGCCCGGTGTCTACACCTAGAGCGTGACCGCACCACCGGCGATTGTCAGCAACGCACCTGACGTGTAGCTGGCGGTGTCCGCTGCAAGCATGACGTACGCCGATGCCAGCTCGGCAGGTTGGCCCGGGCGCTCCATCGGGGTCTGCTCACCAAATGTGCGCACCGATTCTTCATCCATACCGGCTGGAATGAAGGGTGTCCAGATCGGACCGGGCAAGACTGCGTTGACACGAATCTTCTTTTCGGCTAGTACACCGGCAAGGCCGATGGTGAGGTTGGCCAGCGCTCCTTTCGAGGCTGCATACGGCAGGATGTTCGGAGTGGGCTTTTTGGACTGTACCGACGCGGTATTGATGATCGACGCGCCTTCGGTCATCAACGGCACGGCCAGCTGCACCAAATGGAATGCCGCATGCACGTTGGTGTCAAACGTCTTGCGCCACTCCTCCAGGGTAATGTCTTCGAAGCGCTGATAAAATGCCTGGTAGGCAGCGTTGTTCACCAGGATGTCCAGCCCGCCGAAATGTTCGTGTACCGTTTTCATCAGCGTCTGCGCCTGGTGATCGTCGCTAATGTCGCAGGCGACCAGCAATGCCCTGACACCGGCCGCTTCGATCAATGCGCCGATTGCGGCGGCATCGTCCTGCTCGTCAGGCAGATAGGCGATTGCCACGTCAGCACCTTCGCGCGCATAGGCAATCGCCACCGCTGCACCGATGCCGCTGTCGCCCCCGGTAATCAGAGCGCGCTTTCCTTTCAATTGACCATGGCCGACGTAGCTGTGCTCGCCGTGATCCGGGCGTGGGTTCATGCGCTCGGTGCGGCCGGGGAACTCCTGCTGCTGTGGCTTGAAGGGAGGGCGCGGATAATTGTCTGTGGGCACGGTCTTCTCCAGAAAATGAATGTTTGGGATGGAGAAAAAAGTGTAAGCGTGCCAACGTCAATAATCGGGCTAGGCGGTGTCGTTGAGGCGTGTATTGTGAATCGCCGCGCTCGTGGAATGCGTCGTCATCGCTCATGTGTCGGTGCGGCTGTGGCTTATGACGTCGCACGCCGTGGCTCATGCGTTTGCGTTGCGGTGAATCATCGCCGTGCTGGCTCGGGCTCAGGTGAGGTTGCGTCGCAGTGCAGTCGATAGGTGCTGCATGCGTACAAGTGGGGCTGGCCGGACGAAAGCAGATCGAGCTTTCAACGGCGAGAAGCATGCAGTGTGGAATTTCACGTGATCGCACGGCGATGTTCATCGTCCTGCAATGCGGTGCCACCTACGCTGGTTCGACACCACTGAAGGCAGACCTATAATGAGTCGTGAGACAAAACAACCCTGGGACCCCAAATCCGATCAACAAAAGCCGTTCACGCCACAGGAGCATCGCAACGAAGATGCGCGGTGGAAGGATCGCGACATGCCCGATGAGGACCCGGACGTGAACAAAGTCGACCCGGAGCGTGACTATGAACGTCCCGACGGCTCAGAGAAGCGCTGATCTCACCGATATCCTGGCAGGCGCTTGCGACTGAGTGATGGACAGGTGCCTACGTGGTGCCTTTCTCGTCATCTGCCTGTGCCCGCATCCGTCTCAAATGCGGCAATGTACTTCTTTGTACTTGTGTCCGACTAAAAACACCCCATGTCTTGAAGACAGACCAGGCGCGCGACATTGCCAGCGCGAGCTGATCCATCTTATTAGGCGCGTTGCAGCGGGTTCTCCTTGCGCCGCGAGGGCGACATAAACTTTGCGCTATTTGGCGGTTTGGCGATGCCGCGCCGCTCAGCGGACCCGAGCATGACGCTTGGCACTGGAAAGTCAGCACGCATCCGTGCGTACTACGACAACCGCCATGATGGCGAGCTCGGCTTGGGAGGCGAGCATTGCCCGATTGCACCGACCATCCTTGCACCCTCGCATGCACACCTGCGGGTGATGCGCAGGCGCTTTCGCGCCGTCGTCACAATTCGCAACCGAACATGTATCAGTCACTTCGGACAGGAGCGCTCATGGACCGTCTTTCCTGCGCCATCATCGACGACGACGTGGAATTCTGCGATCAGGTGGTGGAGTTGGCTACCGATAGCGGTTTCCGCGCCAAGGGCATCCACACCCTGGGCGAAGCCAGCCGCTGGCTGGACAGCAATTTCCCGGACCTGCTGGTGGTGGACGTTGGCCTGCCGGATGGGAGCGGGTTCGACCTGATCGAACGTCTGGACCCGGATCATACCCCGCAGATCGTGGTGGTCTCGGGTGACTATGCCTATGAGACGCAGGGCCGTGCGCAGCAGTGCGGGGCCAGCGAGTTCCTGACCAAGCCGTTCGCGCCCGAGCGCTTGGAGCGCGTGCTGGGCGGGCTGCGCGATGCGCGTCAAGGCAACCTGGGCCTGATCGGCAATAGCGAGTGCATGGCGTTGTTGCGCAAGGACATCGTGCGCGTGGCACCGACCGATCTGAACGTGCTGGTGACCGGCGAAACCGGAACCGGCAAGGATCTGGTCGTGCGGGCCATCCATCGCGTGTCGGGCCGTCGCGGCCGCTTCGTGCCGGTCAATTGCGGGGCGATTCCCGAAGATTTGTTGGCCAGCCAGTTGTTTGGCCATGAGCGCGGCAGCTTCACCGGTGCGGACCGGCGGCATGCCGGATTCCTCGAGCAGGCCGCCGGCGGTACGCTGTTCCTGGATGAAATCGGCGAGATGCCCAAGCGTCTGCAGGTGTATCTGCTGCGCGCAATCGAGTCGCGCAGTTTCATGCGGGTGGGCGGCAACGAGGAAATTCCATTGAATGCGCGGGTGGTCGCCGCCACGCATCAGCATGTGCAACGCGAGCAGGCGGTGCTGCGCGAGGATCTGTTCTACCGCCTCAACGAATATCCGATCCAGATCCCGCCGTTGCGCGAGCGGCGCGGCGATGCGCGGGCGCTGGGCCTGCGCGCCATCGACGAACTCAACGTCAAGTACGGCACGCGCAAGACGCCGACCAAGGCCTTGTTGCGCTACCTGACCCATCACGCCTGGCCGGGCAATGTGCGCGAGCTACGCTCGTTCATCCATTACCTGTACCTGCGTTCGGACGGCGACTTGCTGAGCGCACCCGAGACCGAGCACGCGCTACCGCAGGCTGCCGAGGACGGCCTGCTGATTCCGGCCGGGTGGACCATGCGCCAGGCCGAGGATGCGATGATCCAAACGGCACTGGCCCGCACGCGCTTCAACAAGAAGGCTGCGGCACGCGAACTGGGGATCAGCGTGCGGACCTTGCACAATCGGCTCAGCGACAAGGACGCGTAATGGCCGAGCAGATACTGCAGGGGCAGCGCGAACTGCTGCACCAGTTGCGAAACCGACTCAACGTCATGGGCTTTGCGCTGTACGCGCTGCGCGCCGACACCTCCAAGCCGATGGAGACCTTGCGCAGCGCGCATCAGTCCGCATCTGCGCTGGTGGACCAGTTGGGGGAACAAGAGCGCGCGCTGCAGCAGGCTGGGCACGGCACCGGGGAGGCCGTGCCGGCGGAAGACGACAGTCGACGCAACCGCTGACACCGACACTGCATCCACTTCTACCGGGACGGCATCGCCGCGCAGTAACCTTCAGGCTGCCTTGCTGGCCTTGGCTGCCTTCGCGTTACCCCCTTGGTCGGCCAGCAGGGTCAACTTTTCATCGGTGGCCTTCTCCTCTTCCAGTGTGGCTAGCAGCAAGGGCAGCGCGTCGGCATAGCCAAGCTGCTTGGCCATGGCGGCGATGGTGCCGTACGAGGCGATCTCGTAGTGCTCCACCTTTTGCGCACCACCGATCAATGCCGCATCGCGGACAGGGCCGGCTTCGATTTCATCAATGATTTCGCGGCTTTCTTCCACCAGGCCTTCCATTGCCGCGCACTTGATGCGCTTGAGCTTGATGCCGAGCAATTCCACCACCTGGTCGATGCGTTCGATCTGCCCCTGGGTTTCGTCCAGATGGGTTTCGAAGGCCTGCTTGAGCTTTGGCTCGGTGGCGGCGCGGGCCAGGCGTGGCAGCGATTTGGTGAGCTGCTTCTCGGCACTGTAGATGTCCGACAATTCGTGGATGAACAGATCTTCGACGGTCTTGATCGCCATGGATGATTCCTTTGGGGTAATGAGGGGTGACACGCTGTGGCGCATCGCCTTTGAAGCTGGAACGCTGCAGCGAGTTGCATAGCTGGGATACATCGCGCAGTGCTGCTCTGGAGCCAGCGTGCCTTCGGGGCGGTACGGCGTGATCGCTACGCTAGCGCCGCGCGTGTTAGCGGGATTACTGGGTACGGTGATCCCGTTGCGATGACGGCCTGTGCCGTGGCGCGAGAGGACCACCGGTCGGCGCAGCGACTCAGGCCGCGGGAAACAGCCGTGCCAGTTCGCGCACGGCTGTTTCGCTCGCTGCGCGGTCGGGCCTGTCATCGGCATTGTCGAAGTCGTGGGCACCTTGCGACTGCACCAGCAATCCATCGCGCTGCGGCACCACGTTGAGGTTGTGGCCGCGCCAGACCAGCCCGTAGCTGACCTCCGGTTGCGGGATCAGGCGCGCGGTCTGCCCGCGCACCGGGATCACGCTTGTATCGCCCAGTAGGGCGCGCGCGCCGTAGCCGGTGGCATTGACCAGGATTCTTTCGTGCAACTGACCGAACTGGCGCGGGTCTTCGAAACTGCGCGTGTACAGTTCGCCGCCGGCCTGCAGGAAATCCTGCAGCAACAGCGGTGCACATGCGGCTGCACGCTCACGCTGCGCCTTGATGGTAACGCCTTGTCTGCGGCACAGTTACGCTGGCCAGGTAAGCTGGCAAGCGCGACGCAGGCATACCGTTACGTTGCCTGGCCTGCCCGATTTCGTCCGCCGATTCCGGTCTTTGAGGTCGTATCGGCGGCCATTCGTCGCCTGGGGCTTTTCCCGCCACGCGCGGCGGCTATGCTCGCTCCCGTCCACTCAACGAGCGCCTTGTCCGTGTCTGCCAGCGTCTTCCTGATCGTGCGTATCATGTTTGCCTGGGCTGCCGCATTGGTGGTGGCGGCGATCATGTGGGCGCAGCTGTTCGGCTCGACCGGCGCGTTCTTCGGGCTGGCGTGCATCGTGCTGCTGACACTGGCCTTGATGAGTGCGATCACCCATGTGCGGCGCGTGCGCCTGATCGCCGGGCGGCTGGACCACGACACCTTGTCCACCCGCCAGCGGCGCCAGATCGAAGTGCCGCTGGAAGCGCGGGCCAGCTTTGCGGTGGTGGAAGAGGCGGTGCGCGCGTTGCCGCGCGTGCAGGACATCGAATGCGCACCGGGTAGCCTGCTGATCCGCGCGCGGGTGCGTCGCATCGACCCGTACGAAGGCCGCAAGCCCTCACGCTGGAATCTGTTCGCGCGCTTTGCCATCACCCACAACCAGGTACTGGTGACGATCACCCCGGGGCAGGGCACCAGCAGCGTCACCGTGCTGTGCGAACCCGATGCCGGTGCCTGGGTGGATCTGTTCGCGGTGGACGAAGGCAGCAACTACGAGAACGCCGAGGCGGTCAACCGCGCGGTGGTGCGCCGGGTGGGCGAACAACGCCGCGACGAGCAGGCCACGGTGGAGCAGTCGGTGATGGAGAAGGAACTGGCGGTGGCACGGCTGAACCTGCTGCATGCCCAGGTGGAACCACATTTTCTCTACAACACGCTGGCCAGTGCGCAGGTGCTGGCGCGGACCGATCCACCGCGCGCGGACATCATGATCGGGCACCTGATCCAGTACCTGCGCCGCTCGCTGCCCAGCGCCGACGATGCCACCTCCACCCTGGGCGAAGAACTCGAACGCACCCAGGCCTACCTGGAGATCCTGCGCATCCGCATGGGCGCGCGGCTGGCGCTGCAGGTGGAAGTGCCTTACGCGCTGCGCAGTCTGCCGCTGCCATCGATGATGCTGCAGACCCTGGTCGAAAACGCCATCAAGCACGGGCTGGAACCCAAGCCCGGCGGCGGCACCGTGTGGATCCTGGCACGCCGCCTCGACGCCCAAGCCACGCTGACCGTGGCCGACGACGGCCAGGGCTTCAACACGCACAGCCATGGCACCGGCATCGGCCTGAAGAATCTGCGCGAGCGCCTGCAGCTGATCTATGCCGGCCAGGCGAGCTTTGCCATCGTCTCCAATTTTCCCAGCGGCGTGGCGGCCACCATCACCCTGCCGCTGCCGGCCTCGTTCATTGGCGAAGTGCGCCAGCTGCCGCCGTTGCCCGAGACGGCGGTCGACATCACCAAGGTGCAGGCATGAGCGCGCTGCGTGCGGTGATTGCCGAAGACGAGGTACTGCTGCGGCAGTCGCTGCTGGCGCTGCTGGCCGACGTATGCCCGTCACTGCAAGTGGTGGGCGAGTGCGAAGACGGTGCCAGCGCACTGGAGACCATCGCCACCCAGCAGCCGGATGTGGTGTTCCTGGATATCCGCATGCCCGGGCTGACCGGCATCGAGGTGGCGCGTGCGATGCGCGAGGTCAGCCCGCACACCCAGGTGGTGTTCGTCACCGCCTACGACCAGTACGCCATCGATGCCTTCGAACACGGCGCGGTGGACTACCTGCTCAAACCGATCAACCGGCAGCGCCTGCAGGCCACCTGGCAGCGCGTGCAGCAACGCGCCGCCGCCGGCCAGCCCGGTGGCGGCCTGCTGGACGCCTTGCTGCAACGCCTGTCCGCACGCCCGGCCGCCGCCAATGCGCCTCCGCCGCTGGCCTGGCTGACCGCCAGCAGCGGCCGCGAGACGCGCCTGATCGCACTGGAGGAGGTGGCGTATTTCCAGGCCGACCAGAAATACACCACGGTGATGACCGCCGCCGGCGAAGCGGTGCTGCGCACCCCGCTGCGCGAGTTGCTCGACGCATTCGACCCGCAGGTGTTCAAGCAGATCCACCGCTCGACGATCGTCAACATGAAGGCGGTGGCCTCGGTCATCCGCGACGACACCGGTAAGGGCCGGCTGCATCTGCGCGGCCGCAGCGAGACGCTCACCGTCAGCCAGCCCTTCATGAGCCTGTTCCGCGGCATGTAATTCGTCATTCCCCCATTCGCATCGACTGAAAGGACTGCCTCCATGCGCCTGCTCGCCTCCCTGGTCTATTGCCTGCTTGCCCTGGCCGGCTGCCACGAACGCACCGGCACCACCTCGATCACCCGCGCCATGAGCGATGGCCGCGATGTGATCTTCAGCAAGACCCTGGTCACCGACACCGAGACCAACGTGCATTGCCTGGCCAGCAGCAGCGGCCAATGCCATTACCTGGTGTATGAGGAGCAATGCCCCGCTGCCGACCCAGGCAGCAGGACGCCGGCACCGGGCTGCGCACGCCGGACGCTGGACCAGTTCGCGCTGCTGCCGGGCCAGATCCGCGCCTTGCGTGGCGTGCCGAAGGCCGCGCATACCTGCGTGGATGCCACCGCGCCCGGCGCCGACTGCCATGGCTAGGGCGCATCCAGCGTGTAGCGGCGGCCAGGGGGTGTGCGCATGCACCGCGATCGCGGGCGGCAGCGGTGTCGTGCGTGTGCTTCCCGCCCGTGTAGGCGAGCGCCGTGGCGCCGCAACCGTGACACCCAGGTCTGCCAGGGCTGTCGATCCCGGCGCCGTATCGACACTCGCCTGAATACGCACTGACGGCAAGCGGCCGCTTCTGCGATGATTGCCGGCTTGTTGCCGGTTCACGGCGCCATCACTGCCAGGCTTCTTCATGTCCGAACATTCGTTGCGCCGCGACGTTGGCCCCTTTGCGCTCATGCTCACCGGCCTGGGCTCGATCATTGGTTCCGGCTGGCTGTTCGGCGCCTGGCGCGCGGCCGGTCTGGCCGGCCCCGGCGCCGTCTGGGCCTGGGTGCTGGGCGCGGCGATCATCACCACCATCGCGCTGTCGTATGCCGAGCTCGGTGCCATGTTCCCCGAATCCGGTGGCATGGTGCGCTACAGCCACTACTCGCACGGCTCGCTGGTGGGCTTCATCGCCGGCTGGGCCAACTGGATTGCCATCGTCTCGGTGATCCCGGTCGAAGCCGAGGCCTCGGTGCAATACATGGCCTCCTGGCCCTGGCCCTGGGCGCAAGGGCTGTACGTGCAGGCGCCTGGCGGGGCCGGCGAACTGTCGGTTCCGGGGCTGCTGATTTCGGCGGTACTGGTGCTGGTGTACTTCTTCCTGAATTTCTGGAGCGTCAAGCTGTTCGCGCGCTCCAATACGCTGATTACCGTATTCAAGCTGGTGGTGCCGGCCGCCACCGGCCTGGCCCTGATCGCCAGCGGTTTCCATACCGAAAATTTTAGCGTCGGCATCCACGGCGATGCGCATGTGATCGACCTGGCCGCGGTGCTGACCGCCGTGGCCACCGCCGGCATCGTCTTCAGCTTCAACGGTTTCCAGAGCCCGGTGAACCTGGCGGGTGAGGCGCGTAACCCGGGCCGCAGCATTCCGTTCGCGGTGCTGGGCTCGATCGCGCTGGCCACGCTGGTCTACGTGATCCTGCAGGTGGCCTACATCGGTGCGGTGCCGCCGGACCTGCTGGCCAAGGCCGGCTGGCACGGCATCGACTTCCGCTCGCCGTTCGCCGAGCTGGCTATCATCGTCAACCTGCACTGGCTGGCGATGCTGCTGTACATCGATGCCTTCGTCAGCCCCAGCGGCACCGGCATCACCTATACCGCCACCACCGCGCGCATGGTCTACGGCATGGAAAAGAACGGCACCATGCCGGCCGTGCTGGGCAAGCTGCACCCGGTGTGGGGCGTGCCGCGCATGGCGATGTTCTTCAACCTGGCGGTGTCGTTCGTGTTCCTGTTCTTCTTCCGCGGCTGGGGCACGCTGGCGGCGGTGATCTCGGTGGCGACCATCATTTCCTACCTCACCGGCCCGATCAGCGCGATGGCGCTGCGCCGGCATGCACCGGAACTGCACCGCCCGCTGCGCATCGCCGCCTTGCCGGTGCTGGCCGGCGTGGCCTTCGTGATGGCGACCGAGCTGCTGTACTGGGCGCGCTGGCCGCTGACCGGCGAGATCATCCTGCTGATGGTGGTGGCCTTGCCGGTGTACTGCTACTACCAGGCAAAGCAGGGCTGGCCGGACCTGCGCCGCAACCTCAAAGGCGCGGCCTGGATGATCTGCTACCTGCCCACCATCGCGCTGGTGTCCTGGGCCGGCAGTACCGACTTCGGCGGCCATGGCTACCTGAGCTACGGCACCGACCTGGCCGTGGTCGCGGTGGTTGGCGTGGTGTTCTACCTCTGGGGCGTGCGTAGCGGCTGGCGCACCCCGTCGGTGGAGCAGGCGGTGGCGCGGGCCTGAGTGGCTCGTGCAGCTCTACCTGCGGGGCGTGCCGTTGTTGTCGCCCGACGGTGGCGCGGCGCAGCATCGGCGACAGGGCATTGACTCTGTCGCCAGCGACAACCGGGGTCTCTCATCTCCCCAGTCATGGCGCCAATACAAACGGCCGGTGCACTGTGCACCGGCCGTTCGTGTCTCTGAAACACTGCTTGGAACAGACCCACCCGGCGGAACCCTGGCCGGCGGTATGACGGCTAGCCGGCGTTGGCCACCAGCCGCGGTGCGCCGTCGAAGCGGTCGAGGTCGCGCAGCAGCTCGGTGTAGCGGCGCAGCCGGCCCATTTCGCGCATGTTGACGATGTCCTCGTGGCGCAGTTCGCGCTTGGAGGTCACTTCCTGCTTGTAGTGCAGCACTTCGGGGTAGCGACGGGTCATGTCCAGCGCGTCGGCGACGCACTCCACCGAGTCGGCGTCCGGTGCCACGCGTGCGCGGCTATTGAAGGCGCGCAGCCAGCGCTCGAAGCCGGCGCTGTGGTCGAACAGGTCGGCGATGTACCACATGATGAACAGGATCGACGCCCACGAGGTGAAGATAATCACCACCCTGCTGAAGGTGAGGTGGTAGTCGTTCTGCCATAGCTGATGGGTAATGACACCGAGCAGGACCAGCGAGATCGCCTGCCAGCCGATGATCGAGGCGATCACCCACTGCTTCTTGGCCACCTTGAGCAGAGTGAGCTCTTCGTCGAGCTGCTCATCGGTCTTGTCGCGCCAGAAGGCGACCTGCTCGTCGAAGGAGCGCCGATGGAGTGCGTTGTCCTGCAATAGCAGGCCTAAACCCTGGAACAAAGCGATCATGACAGGCTCCTGACGGGTGGCTGGTACGAGCGGCTTGCTGCACCGGTGGTGGCTGGTGCCCTGGAGCGACCGACGCGCCGCCGTGCAATACGGGGCGGAGATCGGACAGCCCTAGTTCTAGCACTTTCGCTGCGCATGGCAATGCCTGGGGCGAACCGATGGCCGCCAGATCCTGCGCAGTGGCGCACAAAACGCTGAATTCAGGCGGTTTTGCGGCGATCGAACGAAACCGGGGATCTTGTATGCGGGAAATCTTGTTGCACTGCACACCGGGATATGGCGCCAGGCGCCGCGTTGCGACGGTGGCCCAGCGGCGGGACACGCACATCCCTGGCCTGCGACGGCAGGCGGGCCGGTATCATCGCTACATGTCTTCTGTTCTACGCGCCCTCAGCGCACCCGCCGCCGAACAGATCCGCCGCTGGGTGCTGGGCGCGTTTCCGCGTGGGCAGAGCAGCATCGAATACGATCAGCCGCTCGGCGACCCCGGCATCTTCGGGCCCGACAGTGTCACCTGGCGCGTGCACTCGGAGTTTCCGGGCATGTTGTCGGGCGGGCTGTGCGCCTTGATGCTGCAGTTGCTGCATCCGCGCGCGCTGGCCGGTGTGTACGATCATTCCAACTTCCGCACCGACCTGATCGGGCGGCTGCGGCGCACCACCAACTTCGTGGCCGGTACCACCTACGCACCGCAGGCAGAGGCCGAGCAGCTCATCGCGCGCGTGCGGCGCATCCACGCGCAGATCCGCGGCCATACCGCCGACGGCCTGCCCTACGACGCCAACGATCCTGCGCTGCTGACCTGGGTGCACGTCACCGAAGCCTACGGCTTCCTGCAGGGGTGCCGCCGCTATTGCCGCGACGTGCCGGCGGCCATCGCCGACCGCTACTACGACGAAGCACGCCGCGTGGCCGAGGCGCTGGGCGCCGGCGATGTGCCCGCCAGCCAGGCGCAGGTGGAGGCGTATTTCGCCTCGGTGCGCGGCGAACTCCGCATGGATGCTCGCTCCCGCGAGGTACTCGACATCCTGACCAGTATCCAGTTGCCGGTGCCGGCGGCCGGGTTGTCGCGCGGCGTGTTTCTCGGTGCCGGCACCGCGCTGCTGCCGGACTGGGCCCGCGACATGCTTGGCCGTACCACTGCGCAGCGTGCACAGGCACGCGCATCGGCACGCCTGCTGCGCGCGTTGTCGCCGTTGTTCCGCACCGCGCTGCGCGATGGCCTGTCCGCGCGCGCCTGCCGCCGCATGCAATTGCCGCAGACACTGTTGCTGGAGTGGCCTGCGTAAGCAGGGCCGGGTGGGCCTGCATCGGGCCCTGCTGCATCTGCGTGACCGGCGCGAAACAAGGGGGGCTTTCCGCTTGCTGGCGTCGCTGCAGTGACGCTCCTTCCCCCAAGCCCCCTCGCGGTGGCAGAGGGAGCTGGTCACGCAGCGGCGGCATCACCTACCAGATCCTGACCCGCTGCTCGGGTGCCAGATACAGCGGCTGCTCCGGTTTCACGTCGAACGCCGGATACCACGCGTCTACATTGCGCACCGTCTGTGCGCGGAAGCGCCCAGGCGCATGGACGTCGGTGAGCACGGCGTTGCGCAGCGCCGCGTCGCGGTACTTGCCGCGCCAGGCCTGCGCGAAGCCAAGGAAAAAACGCTGATCCGGGCTGAAGCCGTCGATGGTCCGCGGCTGCTTGCCCTGCAGCGATAGCTGATAGGCATCGTACGCGGTGGCCAGGCCGGCGACATCGGCGATGTTTTCGCCCAGGGTCAGCTTGCCGTTCACCGATAGATCGTCGAACGGTTTATAGGCGCCAAACTGCGCGGCCAGTGCGTTGCCGGCGGTTTCGAACTTGCTTAGATCCTGCGGTGTCCACCAGTTGTGGAGTTCGCCATGCTCGTCGAACAGGGCACCCATGTTGTCGAAGCTGTGGCTGATCTCGTGGCCGATCACCGCGCCGATGGCGCCGTAGTTCACGGCATCGTCGGCGGCCGGGTCGAAGAACGGCGGTTGCAGGATCGCGGCGGGAAAGATCAGGCGATTTTCCAGCGGCACGTTCAGTGCGTTGACTTCCTGCGGCAGCATGTACCACTCGCGGTGATCGACGGCCTTGCCGAGCTTGGCAAGATGGCGGCGGTACTCGAACAGGCCGGCGCGTTCCACGTTGCCCAGCGCATCGTCGCGCCGCGCATCCAGCGCACTGTAGTCGCGCCAGCTGTCCGGGTAGCCCACCGCCACCGTCAATCCGGCGATCTTGGCCTTGGCGTGCTGCTTGGTCTGCGGCGTCATCCACTCCAGCGCATCGATGCGCTTGCCGAAGGCGGCGATCAGGTTCTTGACCATCTCTTCGGCGCGCGCCTTGGTCTGCGCGCTGACGTACTTTTGCACATAGCGCTTGCCCACCGCTTCGCCCAGTGCAGCGTTGGTGGCGTCGATCCCGCGCTTCCAGCGCTGGCGCTGCTGCGGCGTACCTTCCAGGGTGCTGCCGTAGAACGCGAAGTGCGCATCGGCAAACGCCTTGGATAGATACGGCGATGCACGATCAAGCGCACGAAAACGCAGATAGTCCTTCCAGGTCTGCAGCGGTTCGGAGTGCACCAGCGCCGACAGCCCGCTGATCGCCTGTGGCTGCCAGACGATGAAATCCTGCTGCGCCCTCAGGCCGGCGGCATCGAAGAACACGCTCCAATCCAGGCCCGGCGCATTGTGGGCAAAATCAGCTTGTTTCCAGGCGTTTGCGCCGGCCTGGACGTGATTGGTCTGCTCGGGGCTGGCATGCACGCGCGCCATCGCCGTTTCAAGCGCCAGGATACGCTCTGCTCTGGCCGGTGCGTCGTCGATGCCGGCCAGCTCCAGCAGTGTGACGATATGCGCGCGGTAGGCCTCGCGCAGCTGCGCCATGCGCCCGCCGTCCAGGTAGAAGCTGCGCTCGGGCATGCCCAGGCCGCCTTGCACCAGATACGGCGCGTAGCGGCCGGGGTGGTGCAGGTCCTGCGAGACCCACAGGCCGAACAGGCGGTCGGTATGGAAATTGGTCGCGTTGAGCAGGTCCACGTCGGCGCGCAACTGCCCGCCCAAGGTGCGCGCCAGCGCCTGTTTGTCGTCCAGTTGCGCAATCGCATCCAGTTCCGGTTGGACCGGATGCACGCCCTTGGCCTCGATGCTGGCCTCGTCCATGTAGGCGGCGTAGTAATCACCGATCTGCTTGTCTTCACCGGTGACGCGGTCGTTGGCGGCGGCGCCTTCAATGATGTCGCGGCTGTGGCGTTCGGTGTCGATGGCGATGCTGACGAAGCTGTTGAAACTGGAGCGGTCGTCGGGAATCTGCGTGCGCTTGACCCAGCCGCCATTGGCATAGCCAAAGAAGTCCTCGCCAGCAGCCACGCTGCGGTCCATGCCTGCGGTATCGAAACCGAACTGGCCAAGCTTGGGTGCGGTGGACGGCGGGGTGGCATGCCTATCGCCGGCAGGCGCGGCGCCTTCGCGTTGGCACGCTGCAGTGGTCAGTACCGCGGCAGCCATGGCAGCGATCAGGACAGGGCGATGCAAGGAGGCCATGCGGTGAAGCTCGAAACCGGAACAAGAGCGGCAGTGTAGGTGGCTTGCGGTGCTACGTCCCGATTCGAGGGCAGGCACCGATGCGTGACCGCCCGCCATGGACACGCCCGGTTCAGCGCCGCCGCTGATACCAGAAGCCCAGCGCATCGCGCGTTTGCAGCATGCCTCGCCCGCGCCAGAGAAAGCGCAGCAGCAACCCGAGGTGTTCCCGCTTGGAAAAACTGCGCAACTTGCGGTCGGAGGTATGCACGGTCTGGCGTAAGATCACGAAGCGTCCGCAGCGCGCCAGCGCGCGACTCAGGGCCACGTCTTCGCCGGCGTAGTAGCGCACATCGAAGCCGCCTGCACTGACGAAGGCCACGCGGGTGCAGAACAGAAAGCACCCCGGCGCGATGCCGGCAATGCGGAACAGCCAGCCGAAGATGGCCTGCGCAGTGCGTTCGAGCCAGACGCGCTTGCCATGCAGGTGGACCTGCGCGCCGCCGCCCACTGCGCCGGCATCCAGCGCCTGCAGTGCTGCACCGACCACCTGCGCGTTGACCTGGGTGTCGGCATCCAGAAACAGCAGGCGCTCGCCTTGTGCGGCCTGCGCGCCGGCGTTGCGGGTGGCGGCGATATGCCGCAGCTGCACTTCCAGCACCTGAGCAGCGTTGGCGCGGGCGATGGCGGCCGTGTCGTCCTCGCAGGCGTCGGCCACCACGATCACTTCGTAGTCCAACTGCATTGCCTGCGCGCAGGCATGCAGGCCGTGTAGCGTTTCGCCGATCAGCGCGGCTTCGTCGTGGGCGGGGATCACGAAGGACAGCATGGGTGCGGCCGGTGGAAAGGAGAAGGCAAGTGTGCGGACGGCGGCGATGCGTTAGCGTGAGTAAGTGGCCAGCGTGCTGATCCACTGCGCGGTGCAGGCGAGATCCAGATAGACAGCGCAACGGCCGCCATCAGCAGACCGGTTGCAAGGCCTGGTGTGTCCGTGCCTGGAAAACACTGCCTGGCCCCGAATGCCTGGCCGCCTCGTCGTGGCGGCCAGGCGGCGATCGTCAGCGATGCACCGTGCCCATGGCCGCTTCCGGGTAGCGGGTGCCGGAAGCGGCCTGTGGCGGAAAGATCGCATCGATGCGCGCCAGTTCGTCGGGCATCAACGCCACGTCGAGCGCGGCGAGGTTCTCTTCCAGATAGGCCAGGCGCTTGGTGCCAGGGATCGGTATCAGGTCCTGACCCTGTGCCAGCACCCAGGCCAGGGCCAGTTGCCCGGGCGTGATGCCCTTGTCGGCGGCGATCGTCTTGACCTGCTCCACCAGCTGCAGATTACGGGTGAAGTTCTCGCCCTGGAAACGCGGCGAATGGCGGCGGTAATCGTCGGCATCGAAGTCGTCGGGTGAAGAGAACGCACCGGTGAGAAAACCGCGCCCCAGCGGCGAGTACGGCACGAAGCCGATGCCCAGTTCGCGCACGGTGGCGAACACACCGTTGTGTTCCGGCTCGCGTGACCACAGCGAATATTCGGTCTGCACGGCGGTGATGGGATGCACCGCATGCGCACGGCGAATGGTGGTGTCCGCCGCCTCGGACAAGCCGAGGAAGCGCACCTTGCCCTGTTCGACCAGGCGCGACATCGCCCCCACGGTGTCTTCGATCGGCACGTTAGGGTCGACGCGATGCTGGTAATACAGGTCGATGTGCTCTACGCCCAGGCGACGCAGGCTGGCTTCGCAGGCCGATTGCACGTAGGCCGGTCTACCATCGATGCCGCGCGCTTGCGGGTTGTCCGGATCGAGCTTGATGCCGAACTTGGTGGCCAGGAAGACCTCGTGCCGGCGCGTGGCGATCGCCTTGCCGACCAGTACCTCGTTCGTGTGTGGGCCGTACATGTCGGCGGTATCGAGCAGGCTGACACCCTGGTCGAGCGCGCGATGGATGACCGCGATCGACGCCGCTTCATCGCTGCGATCGCCATAGAACGCGCTCATGCCCATGCAACCCAGGCCAAGTGCGGAAACGGTGGGGCCGGAACGGCCAAGGGTACGAGTTTGCATGCGGAAGGCTCCGTGCGGCAGGGCAGGCGGGCAGGGTGGTGTGGGGTGCGTTAGCGTGCTGTGGTTCGATCGCGACGGCATAAACGCGTCGCGAGGTGACGGTGAAGGAGTGCATCGCGTGTTGTCTGCAGACAGGCTCGCCGCCGTAAACGCATCGACCACCCGCGTGGGCCAGGGCGCCGGCCCACGCGGGCAACGCGAACGTGAGCAGCCACCGCGCGCGCCTGCGTCAGACACGCCTGCGCGCGCAGGTGTGTTGGCTCAGCCGCTGAGCTTGTTGGCGAATTCGGCAACGCGCTTGCCGAACAACCGGGCAGTTTCCAGATCGCCCGCACGCGGCGCCTCCTCTGGCGAGGCATCCGATGGCGAAATGGCCAGTGCGCCGCCCCAGCCGCCGGTCCAGTTCACGTCCTGCGGCCCGTGCGCCTTGGTGTTGGACGGCGGCAGGCCGGTGCCGACCCAGACCTGCCCGTGTTGCTGGGACAGGGTCCACAGGTACTGGATGGTGGCGTACTTGTCGCCGTTGGCCGAGGCGGAGTTGGTAAAGCCGGCGGCAACCTTGTCCTTCCATGCCTGCGCAAACCACGGTTTGGAACTGTCGTCGGCAAACTTCTTGAACTGCCATGCCGCACCGCCCATGTAGGTAGGGCTGCCGTAGATGATGGCATCGGCGGCACCGATGGCTTCCCAGGCGCCGTCGGGCAGGTTGCCATCCTGGTCGATCCGGTAGAGCGTGGCCTCGCCCACGCTGGCGGCGCCTGCATGCACGGCTTCGGCCTGCTTGGCGGTATGGCCATAACCGCTGAAATACACGATGGCGATCTTGCTCATGGACACTCCTGCAGATGGGGGGAACCGGATTGTGGGCACACCCGCCGCGACAGGAGAATGACCGCAGGCGGGACGACCCGTTGTCCGGGCCGTTCAGCCGGGCGCCGGGTCGGCCAGGTGCTCGACCAGGTAATCGATGAAGCTGCGGACCTTCGGTGCCAGGTGGTTGCGACTGGCGTACACGGCGAAGATGCCGATATCGCCGAGCTCGTACTCGGGAAGGATGCGCACCAGGCGGCCGCTGGCCAGGTGCGCGTCGGCCAGGAAATCCGGTTGCATCACGATGCCCTGGCCGGCCAGCGCCGCGGCGTTGAGCACATGGCCATTGTTGGCGCGCAGCCCACCGTGCACGCGCACCTCGATATCGCCGTCCGGCCCGTGAAAGCGCACGACGTCGCCGGTGGGCGAGTAGTGATAAAGCAGGCATTCGTGGCCGGCCAGGTCTGCGGGGTGCTTTGGGGTGCCGGCGCGTTCCAGATAGGCCGGCGCCGCGCAGGCCAGCAGCCTGACCTTGCCCAGTTGCCGCGCGATCAGCATCGGCGCCGGCTGGCGGGTGATGCGGATGGCGACATCGAAGCCTTCTTCGACCATGTCGACCAGACGATCGGACAGCGACAGGTCCAGTTCCACCTGCGGGTGACGGGTGCGAAAGCCGGGCAGCAACGCGCCCAGGCGCTCGATCCCGTAGCTCACCGGCGCATTGACCCGCAGCACCCCGGACGGCTCCAGCGCCTGCGCACCGATGGTGGCTTCCAGGTCGTCCAGGTCGGCCAGCAACTGCAGGCAGCGCTGGTAGTAGGCGGTGCCGGCGCTGGTCAGGCTGACCCGGCGCGTGGTGCGGTTGAGCAGGCGCGTGCCCAGGCGTTGTTCCAGCGCGGCGATCTGCCGGGTGACACTGGCGGTGGAGCGGTCCAGCGCGGCAGCGGCGGCACTGAAGCCGCTGCGCTCGGCCACGGCGGTAAACACGCGCATCGCATCCAGGGTGTCCATGACTTTCCATATTTTTGCTTTGGATGCAATAAATTATCCGAAAATTGCGTATTTATCAGAAAATTCGTCGCTAATACGCTGTGGCTGTCCTCAACGAAGTGTCTGTCATGTCCATCAAACCTGTCCTCCCAGGCACTGCCGCCTACGGCGCGGCGCTGTTGCGCATCAGCCTGGGTGTGCTGTTCCTGGTCCACGGCCTGACCAAGCTGCTGGTGTTCACGCCAGCCGGCACCGTGGCCTATTTCCACTCGCTGGGCCTGCCCGCGGCAGTGGCCTACGTCAGCATGGTGCTGGAACTGGGCCTGGGGGTGTCGTTGCTGTTGGGAATCCGGGCGCGCTGGGCGGCGCTGCTGGGTGTGCCGCTGCTGCTGGGCACCATCGTCAGCGTGCATGGCGCCAACGGGTTCGGTTTCTCCAACCCGGGCGGCGGCTGGGAATACCCGGCGCTGTGGTCGGTGTTGCTGATCGTGCAGTCCTTGCTGGGCGATGGCGCGTTTGCGCTGAAGCCGGCGCGCTGAACCCTGCTGGTCTTATCGAGGAGACACTCATGCTTCGCATGCCATCGCTGTACATCTCGCATGGATCGCCGATGACGGCACTGCAGCCAGGGCAGCTGGGGCTAAGGCTGGAGGAACTGCGTCAGCTGTTGCCGCAGCCGCGCGCCATCGTCGTGGCCAGTGCGCACTGGCTGGGGCGTCGCCCGCTGGTCAGCGGCGCGGCCCGGCCAGACACCCTGCATGACTTTGGCGGCTTCCCTGCACCGCTGTATGCGCTGAGCTATCCGGCGCCCGGCGAGCCTGCACTGGCGCAGCAGATGGTGCGGCGGCTGGAGCAGGCCGGGCTGCATCCGCAGTTGGACCCGCAGCGCGGCTTCGATCATGGCGTGTGGGTGCCGTTGCGGCTGCTGTATCCGGCGGCGGAGATTCCAGTGGTGTCGGTGTCGATCCAGCCAGAACTCGGCCCGGCCCATCAGTTCGCGTTGGGGCGTGCACTGGCACCGTTGCGCGAGGAAGGGGTATTGGTGATCGGCTCCGGCAGCATCACCCACAACCTGCACGACTTCCATCACGGCTATCACGCCGAGCGCGAAGCGCCGTACGTGCGGCCCTTCATCGAATGGACCGAGCGCAAGCTGCTGGACGACGACGTCCCGGCCTTGCTCGACTACCGTCGCCAGGCACCGTTTGCTGCGCGCGCGCATCCCAGCGACGAACACCTGCTGCCGCTGTATGTGGCGATGGGTGCCGCCGGGAGCGAACAGCTAGGCGCGCAGCGCATCGATGCCGGTATCGACCACGGTTTTCTGGCCATGGACCTCTACCGCTTCGACGGCAACACCGCACTTGCTGCGTGAGCGGGCGCAGCCGGTGTGGCCGTGACAGCGGCTGCACCGGCACGCGCTGAAGCATTCACGATTGGCTGCGTCGCAGTCTCATAGGCTGAGACGCCATGGCCACATGCTGCTCGCGTGAAAATCCTCGACAAGCTCGCCGTCCTCGCCGACGCTGCCAAATATGACGCGTCCTGCGCGTCCAGTGGCGCCAACACGCGCAATTCGCTGGGTACCGGCGGTATCGGCAGTACCGAGGGCATGGGTATCTGCCACTCGTACACGCCCGATGGCCGCTGCGTGTCGCTGTTGAAGATCCTGCTGACCAACTTCTGCGTGTTCGATTGCGCCTATTGCGTCAACCGCGTGTCCAGCAACGTGCGCCGCGCGCGCTTCACGCCGGAAGAAGTGGTCACGCTGACGCTGGATTTCTACAAGCGCAATTACATCGAAGGCCTGTTCCTGTCCAGCGGCATCATCCGCAACTCCGACTACACCATGGAGCAGCTGGTGGAAGTGGCGCGGCAGTTGCGCGAAGAGCATCACTTCGCCGGCTATATCCATCTCAAGACCATTCCCGATGCCGCGCCGGACCTGCTGGCTGCGGCCGGCCGCTATGCGGACCGCCTGAGCATCAACGTTGAACTGCCCACCGAGCAGGGCCTGACGCAACTGGCGCCGGAAAAAAGCGTGGGCGGCATCCGTTCGGCCATGGGTGAGCTGCGCTGGCGCATCGAGGAAAACCAGCTCGAGCGCAAGGCCGAAACCGTGCGTCGCGCCAAGCCGCCGCGGTTTGCGCCGGCCGGGCAAAGCACGCAGATGATTGTTGGCGCCGACGATGCCAACGACCGCAGCATCCTGGACACCAGCCACAATCTCTACGGCAACTACCGCATGCGTCGGGTGTATTACTCGGCCTTCAGCCCGATTCCGGATGCATCCTCCAAGCTGCCGCTGCAGGCGCCGCCCCTGCAGCGCGAGCATCGGCTGTACCAGGCCGACTGGTTGCTGCGGTTCTATGAATTCAGCGTGGAAGAGATCGCGCCGGCGCAGTCCAGCGGCATGCTGGATCTGGACGTGGACCCGAAGCTGGCCTGGGCGTTGCGCAATCCCGAGCGCTTTCCGGTGGATCTGAACCAGGCGCCGCGCGAGATGCTGCTGCGGGTGCCGGGCCTGGGGACGCGCAATGTGGAGCGGCTGCTGTTGTCGCGCCGGCATGCACGCCTGCGCGTGGGCGATCTGGCGCGGTTGCGGGTGCCGATGAAGAAGCTGCTGCCGTTCGTGAGTGTGCTGGATCATCATCCGCGGCAGCGCCTGGATGATCCGGTGCGGCTACGGGCGCAGTTGGCGCCGGCGCCTCGGCAGGCGGGGTTGTTTGATTGAGGTGTGGGCGGGATGCGTGTGCGATGTGCGGGTGATGGTTGCTGCGGTTGAAGGGGGTGGGTGCGGAGCGGAGCGCAACAAGTGTAGGGCGCAGCAAGTGCAAGGCACAGCAAGTGCAAGGCACAGCAAGTGCAAGGCACAGCAAGTGCAAGGCACAGCAAGTGCAAGGCACAGCAAGTGCAAGGCACAGCAAGTGCAAGGCACAGCAAGTGCAAGTGCAAGGCTTTCGCGCCTGCGGCGCGAGTGACTTTTGTCTTGGCAAAAGTCACCAAAACCGTTGTCGCCGACGCGATCCGGTGCGATACAGCCGCACCGGTCCCCTGCGCTCCTCGCCATGCGCGGCACGGCGCCCAAACTCGCTTCGCTCAAACAAGGGCGCCTCTTCGGCCACGCATGACTGCGGTGCTCGGCTCGCTTTAAGGCGACAGGGTGAAGCAAGATCAAGATCAAGATCGAGATCGAGATCAAGAGCAACAGCAACGGCAACAGCAACGGCAACAGCAACGGCAACAGCAACAGCAACAGCAACGGCAACGGCAACGGCAACGGCAACAGCAACGGCAACAGCAACGGCAACAGCAACAGCAACGGCAACAGCAACGGCAACAGCAACGGCAACAGCAACGGCAACAGCAACGGCACCAGCAACGGCACCAGCAACAGGACTTGATGGCGTTTGTCTTTATGGAGTGTGGTGTGAGCGATGTTCAGCGCTGAGGTGGAACCTGCGTGGAGTTTCGAGGCGTGGCGTGCGTTGGCGCGGGCGGGGTGGTGTGCGCAGGTGGAGCCGGACCATGTGGCGTGGAATGGCGGGGCGCAGGGTGGGTTGCTGATGGGGCAGGGGATGTTGGAATTGCCGGTGCTGGCCGCACCGCCACGGGTGTCGGCGGAGTTCATGCAGCTGGCCGCATCGGTGCTGTGCCATCGCGATCCGCAGCGGCACGCGGTGTTGTACCGGTTGTTGTGGCGGATTGCCTCGGGCGAGAAGGCGCTGCTGGAGCGCGCCACCGATGTGGACGTGCATCGCTTGCGGCAATGGCAGAAGGCGGTGCAGCGTGATACGCACAAGATGAAGGCGTTCGTGCGCTTTCGCCGGCTGCCTGGCGAAGACGAAGACTTCGTGGCCTGGTTCGAGCCGGAACATCACATCGTGGACCGCGTTGCCCCGTTCTTTGCGCGGCGCTTTGCTGGCATGCGCTGGGCGATCCTGACCCCGTATCGCAGCGTACGCTGGGATGGTCAGGCCCTGGCGTTCGGCGAGGGGGCGGTGCGCACGCAGGTGCCGGCCGACGATGCGCAGGAAACCCTGTGGCGCACCTACTATGCGCACATCTTCAATCCGGCGCGGCTCAATCCCACCATGATGCGGCAGGAAATGCCGCAGAAATACTGGAAGAACCTGCCCGAAGCAGCCTTGTTGCCGGAGCTGATCCGCGAGGCCGGCGTGCGCGTGCGCGAAATGGCCGAGCGTGCGCCCGAGCCGGTACGGCGGCGGGTGCCGGTGGCTCCCATCCCCGCTGCCGCCGAGCCGGCGCAGAGCATCGCGCAGTTGCGCACGGCCGCGCGCGATTGCCGGCGCTGCGCGTTGTGGCAGCCGGCCACCCAGACCGTGTTCGGCGAAGGGCCGGAGAATGCAGCGGTGATGGTGATCGGCGAGCAGCCCGGCGATGAAGAGGATCTGAGCGGGCGTCCCTTCGTCGGGCCTGCCGGGCGCCTGTTCAACATGGCCTTGGGCGAGTTGGGCGTGGATCGCGGAACGTTCTACCTCACCAATGCGGTCAAGCACTTCCGCTTCGAGCAACGCGGCAAGCGCCGCCTGCATCGCAACCCCGAGCGCACGCATGTGCAGGCGTGCAGCGGCTGGTTGCAGGCCGAGCGCGCGCAATTGCGTCCCGCGCAGATCGTCTGCCTGGGCGCCACCGCAGCACAGGCGGTACTGGGCAGCACGTTCCGGCTGATGCAGCAGCGCGGGCAGTGGCTACGCCTGGACGACGGCACACCGGTGCTGACCACGGTGCATCCATCCTGGGTGCTGCGGCAGGAATCGGAGTCGGCGCGGGAGGAGGGATATCGGCGCTTCGTGGAGGATCTGCGCCAACTGCTTGCGGCACCCGACGCAGTGCCACCGCATGGCGCCAACGGCGCGTAGGACACCAGCAGGAAGGTCCTGCCGAAAAAACCAGAAAAGCGCGTGCAGGCGCATGCGCGTGGTGTCGCAGTTCCATTGACACCAAAGGAGCCAGCGGCCTGTCACGCGTTGCGGTACGCGGCGTCGCGGTGATGCTGACGACACCGGCGGCTGGCTCTTGCGCAAGGCAAGGTCGGCCAACGCGCAGCGCAGTTGTCGCCGAGGTGCAGGGGCGTCCAGGCATGCGGTAAGGCATCCCAATGACGCATCGCGCGGGCCGGGGCGCCCCTGCATGACACGTTACCCGTCTGCTGGACTGCACGCCCGCCCGGTCGCGCTGACCGGGCGAGCGCAGCGCTTACGGCATCAGGACCTTGTCGATCACGTGGATCACGCCATTGCTCTGCACGACGTCGGCAATGGTGACGTTGGCGGTGTTGCCCTTGGCATCGGTCAGGGTGACCTTCTTGCCGTTGAGTTTGGCGGTGAGCGATTCGCCCTGCACGGTGGTGAGCTTGGCACTGCCGCCGCCGGCCTTGATCTTTGCGATCAGCGACGCTGCATCCACCTTGCCCGGTACGACGTGGTAGGTCAGCACCTTGGTCAGGGTGGGCTTGGATTCGGGCTTCAACAGGGTGTCCACGGTGCCGGCCGGCAATGCGGCGAAGGCCGCGTTGGTGGGTGCAAACACGGTGAACGGGCCCGGGCCTTTCAGGGTTTCGACCAGGCCTGCGGCCTTGACTGCGGCGACCAGGGTGGTGTGATCCTTGGAGTTGGCCGCGTTATCGACAATGTCCTTGGTGACCAGCATCGGCGCACCACCCACCATCGGGTTGGAGGCGGCATAGACCGGCGCCGTTGCGGTGGTGAGGGCAATGGCGGTGGCAATGGCAAGCGACTTCAACGAGGTCTTCATGAGGCAGCGATCCTTTGGGTAGGCGGGCGCCTGGGTGGCGACCGTAGATCCTGATACGCCGGCAGATGCCGTCCGGATGCATCACGTGGTTTTTACATAATGAAGTGATCGCTTGGGCTCGCTACGACGTACGCCTATTGCACCTGATGAGACGGCGAGACAGGTGCGGTGCAGCGCGTGCCGATGCGCGCGGTCGCCGTGCAGCTGACACAGCTGAAGGACTCCAAAAGTCGTACCAATCTTCGCTTCCATCAAGCTGCAGTCAGCAAGCCGAACGTAATGTCGTACACCACACATGGATCGCCATCTCGTAGGGTGCAAACTCGCATGGATGGCTCGCGTGTGTGGCCAATCGGCAACATCCAACGGCGCAGTGCCACTGCGCGACGAATCACATCGAACAAGGGCTGCACGCAATGACGTCGATTACACCGCGCGCTATCGCGCCAGTTCTCACCGCCTGCCTGGCTACCGGGTGCTTGATGCTGTCCGGTGTCACGCAGGCTGCGGCTGTAGCGCCGGGGCCAACAGCTGCTGTGCAGGCGCCTGCCGCTGTGAACTATCGGCCCCACCAGCAATGGCGTGTTCCGGGCGAGTGGGAGTTCAGCGTCGATTCGGTGCGCGTTGCCAAGGTCAGGATTCGCGATGACGGTGGCGGCGCCTGGATTCCCACACAGGTGGTGGTGTTGACATACAGCTACAAGAATCTGGGCTTCGACGACAGCGCCAACTTCAAGGATGGTGGGCCGTCGACGCTGGCGTTCTCAAAAGCCCACCTCGGCATGGTCGATGCGCACGATTCGCAGAACGTTGGTTCAGGCAGCTATCCGGTGGATATCGCGCTGGTGCAGGATGTCGATGGCCGCAAGGTCGGCCAGGAAATGACCAAGGCGCAGTGGCCGTTCGCCTTTGCCAAGCAGGTCAAGACGGTCAAGGTCACAGTGAGCCATTACGATTCCAAGCGGGTCCTGCATGAGGCCACCTTCGTGGTCCCGGTGCAGGCCGCGCTGCCTGCGAAGAAGACCGGACACAGGCCCGCTCGGCACAGCTGATCGCGCAGCCGGGCGCAGCAGTCCGGCCAGGCGATCCATCCAGTCAGCACACCGCCGCATGACCCTGCCGGGCTGCGGCAGTCGTGGGTGGTTGAAAGCACAGCATGCGATGCCAACGTCGGCATGCCGATGACGCCTGCGCTTCCAAATGCACAAGCAACGCCAGGTGCGGCGCGTGCGGCACCGGTGGTTTCATCACCGGTTGCAAACCGGTATGGTCCCGTGGGTGCGCTGTCCGCTGTCGCCCAGGCCGATGCGGCGCGCGCCATCTTTATCTTCCGGGCTTTGCATGCATTCGATCGATGTCGTCCTCGCCATGTTGCTGGCGGTCGCGGCCAGCGGTTACCTGATCCGTATCCTGCCGTTCTCGCTGCCATTGCCGTTGGTCCAGATCGCGCTTGGCGCGGTGGTCTCGGGTGTGTTCGATGCCGGGCACGAGCTGGAACCGGAACTGTTCTTCCTGCTGTTCCTGCCGCCGCTGCTGTTTCTCGATGGCTGGCGCATCCCCAAGCAAGGCCTGTTTCGCGACAAGGCGGCGATCCTGGAGCTGGCGCTGGGGCTGGTCGTCTTCACCGTCATTGGTGCCGGCTTCCTGATTCACTGGCTGATCCCGGCGATGCCGTTGGCGGTGGCATTCGCGCTGGCGGCGATCGTGTCGCCCACCGATCCGGTGGCAGTCTCTTCGATCGCCTCCAAGGTGCCGATTCCCAAGCGCCTGATGCATATCCTGGAAGGCGAGTCGCTGCTCAACGACGCCTCCGGCCTGGTGTGCTTCCAGTTCGCAGTGGCCGCCGTGCTCACCGGCACGTTCTCGGTGGCCACCGCCTCGCTGACCTTCCTGTGGGTGGCCTTGGCCGGGTTGGGATTGGGCGTTGCCACCACCTTCGGGTTGAGCCGCATCCAGGCCTGGATCTGGCGGCATTTCGGCGAAGAGCCCGGTTCGGCGATCCTGGTCAATCTGCTCAACCCGTTTGCGGCGTACCTGCTGGCCGAAGCCTTCCATGCCTCCGGCATCCTGGCCGCCGTGGCCGCCGGCATCACCATGAGCTACGTGGAAATGGCCGGCAATGCGCCGGGCAATATGCGCCTACAGCGTTCGGCGGTGTGGGACACGGTGCAGTTCACCTTCAACGGCATCATCTTCGTGCTGTTGGGCGAACAGCTGCCGGGTATCCTGGATGGCGCAGTGCGCAGCGTGCAGGAGGCCGGGCACCTCAATCCGTGGTGGCTGGCCGTGTATGTGGCAACCATCAGCACCAGCCTGATGGCGTTGCGGTTCGTGTGGGTATTCCTGTCGCTGCGCTGGAACATCTTCAAGGCGCAGCGACGCGGCGAGCAGCATGTGAGCCCGCCATGGCGGATCGTGGTGGCGGTGTCGCTGGCCGGCGTGCGCGGGGCGATCACCCTGGCCGGCGTGCTGACCCTGCCGCTGGTGCTGCAGGACGGCACGCCCTTTCCCGCCCGCCAGCTGGCGATCTTCCTGGCGGCCTCGGTGATCCTGGTGTCGCTGCTGGTGGCCAGCGTCGCCTTGCCGCAGCTGTTGCGCGGGCTGGAGTTGCCGGAAGAAGAAGACGAGCAGCAGAAGGAAGACCTGGCCATCAAGGCAGCCTCGCAGGCGGCGCTGGACGCGGTGGAAAAGCTGCGCCAGCGGCTGGTGGAAGACAGCGCGCATGCCGAGCGCTACAACGCTGCCGCCAACCAGGTCAGCCAGCGCTATCAGCGCAAGCTGGGCGCGGTGGACATGGCCGAGACCGATCCGGAAGAAGCTGGCGCCTACGAGCAGGCCCTGCGCCAGTTCCGCCACACCGCCTTGGTGGCCGAGCGCAACGAGTTGTTCAAGCTGGCCCGGCGGCGCGAGATTTCCGACGACCTGTCGCGGCGGCTGGTGCGCAACCTGGACCTGATCGAGTCGCGCAAGCGCGCGTGAGCGCGCGGGAATGGGGAATGGGGAATCGGAAGAGCCGGAGCAGTGGCGCCGTGTCTTGTAGGAGCGCACCTGGGCGCGCGACGCGACGCACCGGTAACGCCTCTCGCGCCCTGGTGCGCTCCTACGACATCGCGGGCGATAGGAGGATTTGGGTATCGCAGCCGCTGAGCGGACGCGCTGCGCAATGGCGGGTGTTGTCCGGTAGGCAGCAGGCACCCGGCGAAATGATCACGGCCGCTGTAGGAGCGCACCTGGGCGCGAGCGGCGTTCTCTGGACAGCTTCGTCGCGCCCCGGTGCGCTCCTACGACATCGCGCGTGGGCATCGCAGCCGCTGAGCGGACGCGGCGCGCAGCGGCGGGTGTTGTCCGGTGGGCAGCAGGCACCCAGTAAATCCTGGGTCGGGAGACACTATCCCACCAGACCCCCTCCCATCGTCACGGCGCGCCGCCTACCCTGTGGCGCTCATCGTTGCCGTGCAGAGCCCATGACACCCATCGTTTCCATCCAGGGAGTGAGCAAGACCTACGCCGGCGGCTTCCAGGCGCTCAAGCAGGTGGATCTGCAGATCCAGCGCGGGGAGATCTTCGCGCTGCTTGGTCCCAACGGTGCCGGCAAGACCACCTTGATCAGCATCGTCTGCGGGCTGGTCAACCCCAGCACCGGCACCGTCCTGGCCGATGGCCATGACATCGTGCGCGACTACCGCGCCGCGCGCGCCAGCATCGGGCTGGTGCCGCAGGAACTGGCCACCGATGCGTTCGAAACGGTGTGGGCCACGGTGCGTTTCAGCCGCGGGCTGTTTGGCAAGCCGGCCAGCCCGCAGTACCTGGAAACCATCCTGCGCGAGCTGTCGCTGTGGGACAAACGCCACAACAAGATTTCCACGCTTTCCGGCGGCATGAAGCGGCGCGTGCTGATCGCCAAGGCGCTGGCGCACGAGCCGCGCATCCTGTTCCTGGACGAGCCCACCGCCGGGGTGGACGTGGAGCTGCGCCACGACATGTGGCAGATGGTGCGCCGGCTGCGCGAACAGGGCACCACCATCATCCTGACCACCCATTACATCGAAGAGGCCGAAGACATGGCCGACCGTGTCGGTGTCATCAACCGCGGCGAGCTGGTGCTGGTGGAAGACAAGCACACCTTGATGCGCAAGCTCGGCAACAAGCAGCTGACGCTGAGCCTGCAATCGCCGCTGCAGGCAGTGCCGGCCACGCTGGCGGACCTGCCGTTGGAACTGTCGGCCGATGGCAACAGCCTGATCTACACCTTCGATACGCAGGCCGAGCAGACCGGCATCGGCGTGGTGCTGCGCCGGCTCAACGAGCACGGAATCGACTTCAAGGACCTGCATTCCAGCGAAAGTTCGCTGGAAGAGATTTTCGTCAATCTGGTGCATGGCGCACGCAACGCGGAGGTGCGCGCATGAATCTGCACGCGATTGCCGCGATCTACCGGTTCGAAATGGCGCGCGCCTTCCGCACGCTCACCCAGTCGATCGCCTCGCCGGTGTTGTCGACCTCGTTGTACTTCGTGGTGTTCGGTGCGGCGATCGGCTCGCGCATGGGTGATATCGACGGCATCAGCTACGGCGCCTTCATCATCCCCGGCCTGGTGATGCTGTCGCTGCTCAACGAGAGCATCTCCAATGCCTCGTTCGGCATCTACATGCCGCGCTGGGCCGGCACGATCTACGAGGTGCTGTCCGCGCCGGTGGCGTGGTGGGAGATCGTGATCGGCTACGTGGGTGCGGCGGCCACCAAGTCGGTGATGCTGGGGCTGTTGATCCTGCTCACCGCGCGGCTGTTCGTGCCCTACGAGATCGCCCATCCGGTGTGGATGCTAGGCTTTCTGGTGCTCACCGCGCTGACCTTCAGCCTGTTCGGTTTCATCATCGGCATCTGGGCCGATGGCTTCGAGAAACTGCAGGTGATTCCGCTGATGGTGGTGACGCCGCTGACCTTCCTGGGCGGCAGCTTCTATTCGATCAGCATGCTGCCGCCGCTATGGCAGAAGGTCACCTTGTTCAACCCGGTGGTCTATCTCATCAGCGGATTCCGCTGGAGTTTTTATGGCAAGGCCGACGTGCACATCGCGGTGAGCACCGGCATGACCTTGCTGTTCCTGGTGGTATGCCTGGGCGTGGTGGCGGCGATCTTCCGCAGCGGCTATCGGCTCAAGGCTTGAGGCGATTGCGGCTCAGGCAGCGCCGGAACCGCCGGAACCGCCATGCGCGGTTCACTCGGTGGCCGGTTTGGTGTCCAGGTAATACGCCACCACCTCGCCCTTGACCTTGGTCGTCATCGGGTTGCCGCGACGGTCGCGGGCCTTGCCGACCTGCACCTTGATCCAGCCTTCGCTGACCGAGTATTCCTCCACGTTGTCGCGTTCGACACCGTTGAAGCGCACGCCGACGCCACGGTTGAGGGCATCGGCATCGTGGAACGGGCTGCGTGCATCGATGGCCAGGTGATCGGGAGGAGTATCGCTCATGGGAAAGGCGTCATGACCGACCGGGATGGCGGTCTTCGGCCGCACAGGATACGGGCCTGCGCCGGGAAGACCAGCCCCGCCGTGGGCGATGCAGGCGGGAGCCTGGTTTGCTTGCGCGGCGTCAGGCCTCACACTTCGCACCTGCAATCCTGGAGCGAGACCGCCATGCCCGACAACAGTGCCGATTACGAAGACGACGAAGGCCTGCAGCCCGAAGGCGACGAAGACGATGTGGACGATCATCCGGCGCGGGTCTGGAACCTGCTGGTGCTGATCAACCCGGGTGACGAAGACACCGCCCTGGCTCAGTTCGACGCCTGGCGCGAGGCACAGGCCGGTGCAGCCGACGACGGCGATGACGCCTGGTTGTGGACGCTGAAGGACGTGATCGACTGGCGCTCGGGCTTCTATGTCGACTGGAAGGACACCGATTCGTTCATCGCCGCCATCGACGAGCTCAGCGCGCGCTGGAACCTGCGCATCGACTGGGGCGGCGACCTGGACGACGAAGACTTCGCCGGCAAGCTCGACGTGCCCGACCTGATGGCGGTGGCCTTCGACCGCCTGCGCGAGCACGGCTACTCGCTGTGGAACTGGAACACCGGCGGCGATGCCTACGCCGGCTGGATGGCCCTCAGCCGCGACGACGACGCCATGCTGGCACTGACCTCGTTGCTGGGTGTGGAAGTGCGCCTGGGCAATGAGGCGTTCTGAGTGACGGGAATCGGGAATGGGGAATCGGGAATCGCAAGAGCGGTTCCCGAGTGATTTGGGGTATGGGGGTGGTTTTTTGTGTGCAATGCGCCGTCACCGCAACTGGTGCAGGGTTTTTGCCGCAGCTGCATCGCATGGGTGTTGAACGACGGAACGTGAAACGAAAGGTGCCGCTACGCCATGACGTTCTTGCGTAAAAGCACTCCGTACCGGGCTTTTTCAAGGACACCGCAGCCCACGACGCCCCCGCTCTTACGATTCCCCATTCCCGATTCCCGATTCACGGCAGCTCACCCCGCGCCTGCGCCCGTGCATTGGCGATCAATGCCTTGAGCCGTGCGCGGTCGGTGTGGCGGGAAATGGGGATGGCGCCCAGGGCGATCGCCTCGGCGCGCAGCGGGGCGGGCACGTCGTAGTGCGCGCCGCTGAGCTTGTTCTGGAAGGCGCGGCGAGGAATGCCCAGCCGCGCCGCCATGGCATGCAACTCGTCCAGCGTGTCGCCTAGCAGATGCGCCCAGCGCTGGTCGCGCCATAGCTGCACTGCATCGTCGATGTAGACGGCCATCGGCCGGGTCAGGCCTGCTTGTTGGCGGTGTTGGGATGCTTGTCGGCGCTGTCGGCGTCGGCCGCTTCGTCGGTTGCGCTGTCGACGGTCGCGTCGTCTGCGCTGCCCGCTTCGTCGCCAGCTGCGTCTTCGTCCTCGTCGTCCGCGTCGTTCGTGTCTTCCTCATCGGCATCGGCGTTCTGGAACTCTTCCACCAGCTGAGTCAGGTATTCCTCCGCGGTCTGGCCTTCCTCGGCGGCCAGGTCGTCGATCATCTGCTGCAGCTGGAACGAATACTCCAGCGTGATGGTCTTGCCCTCGGCTTCCTGCAGGTTGGCCAGGTGCTTGAGCATGGCCAGCATGGGCACCGGGTTGTCGGCGCTGCCCATGGTCTGGCCGCCGATGGACAGCATCCACTCGCTGTCGTCCTGCAGGCCGATGGCGGCCACGACGCGGCCGTCGGCATCCTGCAACACGGCATGGTTGGTGATCTGGGGCGCCTGGCCCAGCCGGACGAAGGGGCGCTTGGGCTGCTGCTTCTTGCGCTTGTCGCGCTTGGCCTTGGAATTGCGGGACACGGTGTTCTCGACGCTGGGAATGGTCGGTCATTCTAGAGCGTGCACCACACGATGCGTTGCGCGCCGCGTGGCGGCACGGACACAGAACGGAGAAATCTCCCCGTTCCGGCGGCGGGCGCCGCCTGTGTCAGCGGCCGGGGCGGCGGCTCATTGCGCGGACGGTGAGGTGTCCACCGCCACCTGCGGCGCGGCCACGGCCGCTTCGGCTGCCCTGGCGAGTGCGGCGGCAGAGGCCACCTGGGCGCTGGAGGACACCCGTGGTGCGGCAGTGCGCGGGGTGGCGGCGGCAGTCGCTGCCGGTGTTGCTGCGGTGGCGGTCGGCACCGCGCCTGCGGTCGGCTTTTCGACGGTGGCGGTGCCGGTGGCCGGCGCGCCGCTCAGGTCTGGCACCTGCGTGTCCGCATCCGGGGTCGGCTTGCCCAGCGCCACGCCCTGGCCGGCGCCGGCCAGCGCGGCCCGCTGGGCGTCCTGGGTCATCACCACGATGCTGATGCGGCGGTTCACCGGGTTCTGCGGGTCGGTCTGGTCGAACAGCACCGACGAAGACAGCCCCACCACGCGGGTCACCTTGGCATCTTCCATGCCGCCACCCACCAGCGCGCGGCGTGCGGCATTGGCGCGATCGGCGCTGAGTTCCCAGTTGGTGTAGCCGGCGTCGCTGCTGTAGGCGGTGATGTCGGTATGCCCGGTGATGCTGATGTGGTTGGGCACCTGGTTGATGAAGCTGGACAGCTCATGCAGGATCGCCACCGTATACGGCTTGAGCTGGTCGCGGCCGATGTCGAACATCGGGCGGTTCTGCTTGTCCACGATCTGGATGCGCAGGCCATCGGGCGTGAGATCCAGCAGCAGCTGGTCCTTGAACGGCTCCAGTGCCTGGCTCTTGTCGATGGCTTCCTTCAGGTCCTGCATCAGCGCTTCCAGGCGCCGCTTGTCCTTGGCGCGGCTGTCCGTGTCGGTGTCGGCCGCGTTGTCGCGCTTGCGGCCCATTTCGTCCTTCTGTCCCTTGGCCATGTCGGCGGTGCCGCCGAGCTTGATCATCGAGGTGCTGGCGCCGCCGGGCCCGCTCATGCCGGGCGAAGGCGCCGGCGACTTGCCGGTCAGTGGGCTGGGGTTGCGAAAGTATTCGGAGATCGCCGCGCGCTGTTCCTTGGTGGTGGCCGCCATCAGCCACAACACCAGGAAGAAGGCCATCATCGCGGTCACGAAGTCGGCGAAGGCCACCTTCCAGGCGCCGCCGTGATGGCCGCCGCCCTGCACCTTCTTGACCCGTCGGATGATGACGGTGGATTTGCCCTCGGCCATGACCGCGGTCCTACTTGATCGTCTTCAGGTGCGTTTCGAAATCGCCGAAGCTCGGACGCACATTGGACGGCAGGGTCTTGCGGGCGAACTCCAGCGCGATCTTCGGGTTGTAGCCGCGCAGGCAGGCCAGCAGCGCGGTCTTGACGGCCTCATAGATGCGCCCGTCCTGCTCGGCGCGCGCTTCCATCGCCGCCGACAGCGGCGACACGAAGCCATACGCCAGCAGGATGCCCAGGAACGTGCCGACCAGCGCGGCGCCGACGTGTTTGCCGATCTCCTCGATCGGCCCGCCGATCGAGCCCATGGTAATCACGATGCCCAGCACGGCGGCCACGATGCCGAAGCCGGGCAGGCCGTCGGAGACCTTGCTCAGCGCGTGCGCCGGCGCCAGGGCCTCGTGGTGATGCTTTTCCAGTTCCAGTTCGAGCAGCGGTTCCAGCTCGTGCGGCTCGATGTTGCTGCCGATCATCAGGCGCAGGCAATCGGTGATGAAGTCCAGCAGGTGATGGTCGGCCACCACCTTGGGATAGTTGCCGAAGATGGTGCTGTCCTGGGGCCTTTCGACATGGTCTTCCAGTGCCATGAAGCCATCGCGGCGGGCCTTGTTCAACAGCTCGTAGATCAGGCTCAAGGTGGCCTTGTAGTCGTCGGAGCTGTACTGCGGGCCCTTGAACACGCCCATGATGCCGCTGAGCGTCTCCTTGACGATCTTGCCCGGGGTGCTGACCAGGAACGCGCCCAGCGCCGCGCCGCCGATAATCATCAACTCGTAGGGTTGCCACAACGCGCCCAGCTTTCCATGCGACAGCACATAGCCGCCGAGGACGCTGACGATGACGACGATGAAGCCAACGATGATGAGCATGGCGCAGCCAGACACGGACGGGGGGTACTAGTGGTTTCGGCTTGCGCCGCCGATTCTTGAAGCGGCAGGTGTCGCGCAACTGAACCAATGCACGAGTGTCGCAGCGGCCTCATGCAGGCGATGGCCGCTCTTGCCGTCGTCCGGCACCGGCGCCCGCAGCTGCGACGCCGACAGGCCTGCCGTACCGATTGCGCCAGGCCTCGGCAAGCACGTGCCGGGCGCCGCCCTTGCAACCGGGCGGGCGAACTGCGGCCTTCCAGCGTTGGCCTGGCCGCATTGGCGACGCGATCGACATGGCCCGATCCGGGGCATTGCAGCCACCGCGCTGTCGTGCACGGCGGCGCCTGGCGTCAGGCTGGCTGGGCCTCGACGCCGCTGCGCTGCAACCGATTGGGAAGTGGCTGGCCGTTCTCGGTGAAGCCCAGCGACACCGAGTTGAGGCAGTGGCGCTCGCCGGTCGGCGGCGGGCCGTCCGGAAAGACATGGCCCAGATGGCTGTCGCAGCGCGCGCACACGATTTCGGTGCGGATCATGCCGTGGCTGGTATCGCGGATCTCGCGCACATGGGCGCTGTCGTAGGGGGCGAAGAAGCTGGGCCAGCCGGTGCCGGAGTCGAACTTGGCGCTGGAGCGGAACAGCGGCAACCCGCACAGGCGACAGGTGTAGACCCCATCGAGCTTGTTGTCCAGGAACACCCCGCAGAACGGCGCCTCGGTGCCGTGCTGCAGCAAGACACGGCGTTCCTCTGCGCTGAGTCCGGCAACCAGGGTCTGGCGCTGGGCGGGGGACGGCGGGGTGAGATCGAACTGGCTCATGAGGCTCTCGCATCTACGGCCGGCGGACGGCCGGCGCCTGTGTCCCGTGATGTGGGCGTTGGTGGAAGGGTTCAACCGCCCGTAGCCGCCAAGGCGCCGCAGCCCTGGTCCAGCATCGCCGGCGACCATGCGGACGCGGCCGCGCCATCACGTTCGCCGGGTGCTGCGGATGGGCTTCTCCGGCAACGAAAACGCCCGTCGCTTTGGCAGGCGCGAACGGTGCGAAGGCGCAGGCGGGCATGTTTCATCCCGGGCGCGCAGACGTGGGCGAGGATCCACCCAGCGGCGCGTGCTACCCAACGCGTTCATCCGCCGGCCGGGCCGGTGCATTGCGGCGCCGGCCGGCCACCCCCATTGCATACGGACGACCCACACACCCGGGGGCCGACATGGCCATCCAGTCTTCGATGCGCACGAATGCGTTCTGCCTGCTGCTGGCCGCCGCCGGGGCGGCGCAGGCGCAATCGGCCACCACCACGCGCGCGTCCAATCCCCTGCAACCGGTCACCGCGCCGACGCAGCCTGTGCAGGTGCCATCGCAACTGGGGCAACGCCCGGCCGCACCGACCATTCCGACGCAACTGGGGCAACGCCCGACCACGCCGACCCTTCCGACCCGGGGGGCGGCCTCGCCTGCCACCACCCAGGGGATGCCGGCCATGGCGCCGATGGTCTACGACCGCACTGGCCGCCTGTTGCCCGGCATGCAACCGGCCGGTCCCAACCGGGTGCTGGACACCCGGACCGGGCGGTATTACGACGCAGTGCCTGCCGGCGACGGGCTGCGGATCGTGCGTTGACGGCGGGCGCCCCGCGTCGCCGGCCGCGGCAGGTGGGCAGGGCGCCGCAGGTGGCCGTCCTGGCGGTGGCTACCGGCAGCAGCACAGGCCCGTGTGGGCGCTCCGCTCGGCGCCAGGCCGGCCTGCCCGGCCATCGCGTGCCGGTTGCCGGATGAGGCAATGCCCAGGCGCAGCCGGTCTGGCGCGTCGCCTGGCCGCCGTTTCCGGGCCTGCCCTGGCCGGCCGGACGGCCGCTCAATCGGCGATGGGCAACGTCAGGGTCTCCTTGACCTCTTCCATCACGATGTAGCTCTTGGATTCGCGCACATGCGGCAAGGTCAGCAAGGTGCTGCCGAGCAGCTTGCGGTAGGAGGCCATCTCGCTGATGCGCGCCTTGAGCAGGTAGTCGAAATCGCCGGAGACCAGATGGCATTCCAGCACGTTGGGCAGCTTCAGCGCGGCGCGGCGGAATTCCTCGAAGATGTCGCCGGATTTGTAGGCCAGGCTGATCTCCACGAACACCAGCAGGCTGGCCTTGAGGTAGTGCGGGTCCAGCCGTGCGTAGTAGCCGGTGATGGCGCCGTCGCGCTCCAGCCGGCGCACGCGCTCGGTGCAGGGGGTGGTCGACAGCCCCACCCGCTCGCCGAGTTCGGTGAACGAAATCCGCCCCTCCTGCTGCAGGATGCGCAGGATCTTGCGGTCGATCTTGTCCAGCTCGCGCGTGCGGGTGGCCATGGGCTTTGTCTCCACAAGGTTTGGCAGGAAGTTTCACTGCAATGGCGAGTCGATTCCAGTAATCGCACTGCCTGGATCGCAATATACTGCGTCTAACTGTCTCCCGCAGCGCCTGGTTGTGGGGGAATACCCTTTCAGGAGAGCGACATGCGGGTGCTCATTCTCGGTAGCGGCGTCATCGGCACCACCAGCGCGTGGTATCTGGCCCAGGCCGGCTGCGAGGTCACCGTCATCGACCGCCAACCGGCGGCGGCGCTGGAGACCAGCTACGCCAATGCCGGCCAGCTGTCGTTCGGCTACACCTCGCCGTGGGCCGCCCCCGGCGTGCCCGGCAAGGCAGTGAAGTGGCTATTCGAACAGCACGCGCCGCTGTCGATCCGCCCCACCCGCGACCTGCGCCAGCTGGCGTGGCTGAGCCAGATGCTGCGCAACTGCACCGCCGAGCGTTATGCGGTGAACAAGGCGCGCATGGTGCGCATGTCCGACTACAGCCGCGACTGCCTCAATGCCTTGCGTGCCGACACCGGCATCCAATTCGAAGGCCGCCAGCTCGGCACCACCCAGCTGTTCCGCACCCAGCAGCAGCTGGACGCCGCCGCGCAGGACATCGAGATATTGGCCCAGTACGGCGTGCCGTACGAACTGCTGGGCCCGGCGCAGATCGCCCAGTACGAACCCGGCCTGGCCGGCGGCGGTGCGCAGATGGCCGGTGCCCTGCGCCTGCCCGAAGACCAGACCGGCGACTGCCGGCTGTTCACCCAGCGCCTGGCCGAACTGGCCGCGCAGGCCGGGGTGCAGTTCCGTTACGGGCAGCAGATCGAGCGGCTGCAGCACGCTGGCGGCGAGATCACCGGCGTGCAGATCGATGGCCGCAGCGAGACCGCCGACCGCTACGTGCTGGCGCTGGGCAGCTATTCGGCCGACATGCTGTTGTCGCTGGGCCTGCACTTGCCGGTGTATCCGCTGAAGGGGTACTCGCTGACGATTCCGATCCGCGATGCGCAGCGGGCGCCGACCTCCACGGTGCTGGACGAAAGCTACAAGATCGCGCTGACCCGCTTCGACGACCGCATCCGCGTCGGCGGCATGGCCGAGGTGGCCGGCTTCGACCTGTCGCTGAATCCGCGTCGCCGCGCCACGCTGGAAATGGTGGTCAACGACCTGTATCCCGGCGGCGGTGATCTGGCCCAGGCCGAGTTCTGGACCGGCCTGCGCCCGGCCACGCCGGACGGCACCCCGGTGGTGGGCGCCACCCCGTTCGCCAACCTGTTCCTCAACACCGGCCACGGCACGCTGGGCTGGACCATGGCCTGCGGCTCCGGGCGCTACCTGGCCGATCTGATGCAGGGCCGTACGCCCGAGATCGATACCGAAGGGCTGGACGTGTTCCGCTACCTGTCGCCGCGCACTGCGCGCCCGCAGCGGGAGGCCGCGTAGTGCGTCCTGCGCAAGCGTTGATCGACCTGGACGCGTTGCGTCACAACTATCGGCTGGCCAAGCAACTGGGCGGCAGCAAGGCGCTGGCGGTGGTGAAGGCCGATGCCTACGGGCACGGTGCGGTGCGCTGCGCGCAGGCACTGGAGCCGGAAGCCGACGGCTTTGCGGTGGCCTGCATCGAAGAAGCGCTGGAACTGCGCCAGGCCGGCATCCGTGCGCCGATCCTGCTGCTGGAAGGCTTTTTCGAACAGGACGAGCTGCGCCTGATCGCCGAGCACGACCTGTGGACGGTGGTGTCCACCTCGCAGCAGGTGCGCGCGCTGGCCGGGTTCCAGAGCCCGCAGCCGCTGCGCATCTGGTTGAAGCTGGACAGCGGCATGCACCGGCTTGGCCTGTCGCCGGAGGATTTCCGCGCCGCCTGGCTGCGTTTGCGCGGGCTGCCGCAGATCGCCTCGGTGGTGTTGATGACCCACCTGGCGCGCGCCGACGAACTGGAGTGCAGCCGCACCGACGAACAGGCGGTGGCCTTCGCGCTCACCGCTGGCGGCATGCGTGCGGAAACCAGCATTCGCAATTCGCCCGGCCTGCTCGGCTGGCCGGCGTTGCGCAACGACTGGTCGCGCCCGGGCCTGATGCTGTACGGCGCCAATCCATTTCCGCACGACACCGAAAATACCGTGCAACTGCGCCCGGTGATGACGTTGCGCTCGCGGATCATCTCGGTGCGCGAGCTGCCGGCCGGCGAACCGGTGGGCTACGGCGCCCGCTTCGTGGCGCAGCGGCCCACCCGCGTGGGCGTGGTGGCGATGGGCTATGCCGACGGTTACCCGCAGTTCGCGCCCAATGGCACCCCGGTGCTGGTGGACGGCCAGGTCTGCCCGCTGATCGGGCGGGTTTCCATGGACATGCTCACGGTGGATCTGACCGACCATCCGCAGGCGGATATCGGCACGCCGGTGCAGCTGTGGGGCGATGCACCACGGCCCGGCGCGTTGGCGGCGCACTGCAATGTCAGCGCGTATCAGCTGCTGTGTGGTCTGAAGCGGGTGCCGAGGGTGTATGTGGGCGAAGCGGCGTCGGGCGAGGTTGCAGCGCGGTAGGTGTATCGCTCTTGTCCCGTACCCTCACCCCAACCCTCGCTCCACACCTCGGCCCGCGCCTGCGGCGCAGGCGCTCCAGGGCACACGCGTCTGTGGCGCGCACGCTGTGCGCTCCCGCCCCGAGGGAAGAGGGGCTTTACGCGGCAGCTCACAACCCGGCAGTCCTGCGATCCCCGCGAAACTGCTTGCGCACCCAGTCGTCGATCATCGCCTTCTCGAACCGCAGCGGATCGCTGTCGGTCAGGCGCGGGCCACTCATCAGGAAGGCGGCGTCCACCAGCTTGCGTTCGCCCTGGTCGATCACCCGTCCATTGGCATCGGTCAAGGTGTAGTGGAAGCTCAGGCGTGGCGGATAAATTTCCCTGACCACGCGCACGTCCTGCATGCGTGGGCCGTGCCAGGGCTCGTACTGGCCCGCACGGCGGATATCGGTGATGGTCACGCTCAGGTGCTGGCCCGCCGGCAGCCGGCGTGCGGCACTTCGCCGGAAATGTGTTGCCAGCTGCGTCACCCAGTCACCGCGTTGCGCTTCCCAGCGGTTGCCGCTGAAGCGCATCTCGGAGAATTGAGCAGGGTCTGCCCAGCGCACGTCCACCCGGCCGTCGCTGCTCAACGCGCGCGGCGCCTGCGGGTCGGTGACGGAGCGGGCGCCGGTCTGCGCGCCGGCGCCAGCAGCAGTGAGCAGACCAACCAGCAACAGGACATGGGCGGCAACATGGGACGTTTTCATGCAAGGCCTCCAGGCTGGTAAACCGCGTACCGTGACGATTGCAGTGTGGGGATGCAATGCGTTGCTCGCAACGCGTGGCGTGGTTCCGGCCGGCGCGGCGTTGCCGTGCGGTTAATGGCCGGCGCCGTGCGCGAGCGTTCACACCCGTGACGGCGAGTTCACCGCGCCTGCGCTCGCGCTTCACGGTCAGGCCAGGAAGATCGCCAACATGGACACCCACCCCCACCGCACAAAATCCGTCGGCTCGCCGCCTGGCCACATGCCGGCAGATGTCCGTCTACAGTTCATCGATTGGGCAAAACAGCACGGGCACAACCCGGTCACCGGCGCGGCGGCCTTTGTCGCCTTGCAGAGTGAGGTGGATCTGGACCTGGCCACCCGGCCACTGCAACTGGCTCCCGACGCGGACGCGCGCACCGCGCTGCGCGACCACCTGGCGGCACTCGGCCGTCAGGTCGATGTCGCAGTGCAGTTTCCGCCGGTCTATGCGTATTCCAGCGCGACCGGGGTGGACTACCGCTATTCGTTGATGCTGGTGATTGCCGAAGATTGCGTGGAGTGGACCGGGCGGGTCTGGCAGGGCCTGGATTACCAGGGCATGCTGACCGGGCGCGGCCAAGGGCCGCGTGCCAACTACACCCAACTGGCGCGAATGGCGCTGGAAAATGAGCTTGATCAGGAGCGACCGCGCTATGTCCAGGCATGAACTGGAATTGGACCTGCCGTTGGGCGCGCAGGTGACCCCGCCCGACGACGCATTCAGCCAGCGCTGTCGCAGCGAATGCGCCGAGCTGGGTCTGAGCCGGGTACGGGTGCTGCTGCTGGATGCCGACTACGCGCGATCCACCGCCTGGCGCGAGGAAGCCCAGCGCTGGATGGACGAACAGCTGCGCCGCGAGGGTGAGTGGGTATTTCGCGGCGTGGTGGGCGGCATCGTGCTGCTGGCAGCCTGCATCGCGCTGGCGTCGGCAACGTTGTGGTGAAACCGCGCAGGCTTGCAGCGTTGGTGCTGGTCCGGGAATGCCTGCGGCCGGTCAGGGCGCATGTGTGACCTCGGCCGCCAGCGTGTGCACCCGCTGACGACATCGGCCGTGGTTTGATCTTTCCGTCATCCGCTCCGGCAGCACCCGTGGTCCCCGACTTGAGCACCCCTAGCCTTAGCCCCGAGCTGGCCGTCGCGTTGCCGGCCGCCAGTGGTCAATCCTGCCTCGACCCGGGGATGTATCACGAGATCTTCCACAATATCGATGCCGGCTTTTGCGTCATCGACCTGGTGTTCGAAGGCGATCGCGCGGTTGACTACCTGATCCGCAACACAAACGCAGCGTTCGAGCGCTACACCGGGCTGGAGAACGCGGTCGACGTCTCCATTCGGAACCTGCTCCCCGACCATGAGCAGGAATGGTTCGACAGGTACGGGCAGGTCGCCCGCACCGGCAACCGCATCCATTTCGAGATGCAGGCCAAGGCGCTGCGACGTTGGTATTCGGTGGATGCATTCCGGGTGGGCCGCACGGAGCAGGCACGGGTGGCGGTGTTGTTCATGGACATCACCGAGCGTAAGCGCGTGGAGCGCGAGCTAGCCGAAAGCGAGGCACGCTTCAGCGCGTTGGCCGATGGCCTGCCGATGCCGGTCTGGGTGCTGGATGCGCAGGGCGTGGTGCGCTTCGTCAACAGCGCCTATGGCGAATTCTTCGGCCTGGACATTTCCAGCGGCACGGTGTCGGCGTGGAGCGACCTGTTGCATCCGGACGACCTGCCGATCTTCCAGTTCGAATTGTCGGCCGCGCTGGAAGAACAACGCGGCCTGCGCGCTCTGGTGCGCGCGCGCCGCCACGATGGCCAGTGGCGCTGGATCGAGATGACTGCCACGCCGCGCTATTCGGCCGATGGGCGCTTCATCGGCCTGGCCGGCAGCAGCCCGGACGTGACCGAGCAGCGCGAGATCGAACTGGCCCGCGAGCAATTGCTTGAATCCGAGCGCAGCGCACGCAACGAAGCCGAGAGCATGGCCCGGCTGAAGGACGAATTCCTGGCGACCCTGTCGCACGAGTTGCGCACCCCGCTGACCACCATCCTGGGCTGGAGCGAGTTGCTGCTGCAGCGGGTCGAGGAAGGGCATCCCAACTACAAGGGTTTGTCGGTGATCGCCAGCAGCGCACGCGCGCAGAAGCGGCTGATCTCGGACATGCTCGATCTCAGCAGCATGTTGCTGGGCAAGGTGCAACTGGAAGTCGAGTCGCTGGATCTGGTGGAGCAGGTGCGCGAAGCGCTCACGACCCAGGAACTGGCTGTCCAGGGCAAGGACCAGGTGCTGCAACTGCATGCGCCGTCCACACCGTGCCTGGTGCTGGGCGATGCCACGCGGCTGCAGCAGGTGCTGTGGAACCTGCTCTCCAATGCGATCAAGTTCACCCCGGCGCATGGCCGTATCGATGTCAGCATCGAGCGCGACGACGGCCATCTGCGGGTGGCGGTGCGCGATTCCGGCGACGGCATCGCCGCCGAATTCCTGCCGCATCTGTTCGGCCGCTTCCGGCAGGCCGATGGCACCACCACGCGCCAGCACGGCGGCCTGGGCCTGGGGCTGGCAATCGTGCAACAGCTGGTGGAAATGCATGGCGGCCAGGTCAGCGCCAGCAGCGGCGGCCGCGGCAAGGGCGCCATCTTCACCGTGCGCCTGCCCGAACATGCGCCCGACCAGGGCAAACGCCCGCGACGCGAGCTGCGTCGTCGCCTGATGTCCGAGCAGATCGTCGAAGCGCGCGCGCTCAACGGCCTGCGCCTGCTGGCGGTGGAGGATCAGCCGGATATGCTCGATTACCTGCGCCGCCTGCTCGAAGAGCAGGGTGCCGAGGTCGTCACTGCCGGCAGCGCCACCGATGCGCTGGCGTTGATCGATCATCACGGCCACGCGCGCTTCGATGCGATGCTCACCGACATCGGCATGCCGGGCATGGATGGTTATGGGTTGATCCGTACCGTGCGCGACAACCTGGGGCTGGATGCGCATGCGCTGCCGGCGGTGGCGGTGACCGCGCTGGCCCGCGATGACGACCGCAAGCGCGCGCTGGAATCGGGATTCCAGGAACATCTGGCCAAGCCGTATAGCGTGGCGCAGCTGGTGACCGCGGTGCGCGCGGCGCGCGAACGGCTGGAGTGATGCCGGCACGGCTTGGGCACCGCGTGGACTGATGGCGACAGGCGCACGGATCGCGGGTGGTTGCCGCCCCGTTCACGGTCACTGGTCTGGCGGGGAGCGCCCGATACGTCAAAGCGAGCCGGGCCGGTATTGACGAGGCGTTTACTTCTCTGCGCGCGGTTGGCGGCATGATGGTCCGCTGCCGCAACTGTTCAGGATCCGCCGCAATGACTGCATCACTGTGCTCGTTCGTCCGTTGGCCGTTGCCGCTGCTGGCTGTGGCCGTCCTTGCCGGTTGCGGCGATACCGCCACCTTGGCCATCGAACAGGGCACCGGCCCCAACCCGCAATTGCCCGAGCCGGTAAAGTGGCTGATTCCCACGGTCAAGATTGCGCCGGTCAAGCGCTGGGCCGCCGATGCCAGGCCGACGGCGGCTGCCGATCTGCAGGTCAATGCCTTCGCGCGCGACCTGGACCACCCGCGCTGGCTGTATGTGCTGCCCAATGGCGATGTGCTGGTGGCCGAAACCGCCGGGCCACCCAAGCCCGAGAATGCCGACGAGGGCGGTGGACTGCGCAAGAAGGTGCAGGGCGTGGTGATGAAGAAGGCCGGCGCGGTGGTGCCCAGTGCCAACCGCATCACCTTGCTGCGCGATGCCGATGGCGATGGCGTGGCCGAAGTGCGGACCCAGTTCATCAGCGGCCTGTATTCGCCGTTCGGCATGGCGCTGGTCGGCGACCGCTTCTACGTGGCCAACGCCGATGCGCTGGTGAGCTTCCCCTACAAGCCCGGCGACACGCATATCACCGCCAAGCCGACCTTCGTAGCCAACCTGCCCGGCGGGCTGAACCACCATTGGACCAAGTCGTTGCTGGCCAGTCCCGATGGCAGCAAGCTGTACGTGGGCGTGGGATCCAACAGCAACGTGGCCGAACACGGCATGGAGGCCGAACTCAATCGCGCCGCCATCCTGGAGATCGACCCGGCTACCGGCAGCAGTCGCGTATTTGCCAGCGGCTTGCGCAATCCGGTTGGTACCGCCTGGGAGCCGCAGCGCAAGACGCTGTGGACCGTGGTCAACGAGCGCGACGAGATCGGCAGCGATCTGGTACCCGACTACCTGACCTCGGTGCGCGATGGCGGCTTCTATGGCTGGCCGTACAGTTATTACGGGCAGCATGTGGACGAGCGGGTGAAGCCGCAGAATGCCGAACTGGTGGCCAGGGCGATCAAACCGGACTATGCACTGGGTCCGCACACCGCCTCACTGGGCCTGGCCTTCGCTGCTGGCACGCTGCTGCCGGAGCGCTTTCGCCAGGGCGCCTTCATCGGCCAGCATGGTTCGTGGAACCGCGACCCGCCGAGTGGCTACAAGGTGCTGTTCGTCCCCTTCATCGACGGCAAGCCCAGCGGGACACCGATCACCGTGCTGGATGGTTTCCTGGATGCCGAAGGCAATGCGCAAGGGCGTCCGGTGGGCGTAGCACTCGACAATGCCGGTGCGCTACTGGTGGCCGACGATGTTGGCAATGTGATCTGGCGGGCGACGCCCAAGCCGCGTTGAGCATGCCGCGCGCGCTGGCAGAACGCATGCCATGCGCGCGGTGCATGGGCGCCAGTTCGTTGGCACATGCGCTCAGCGCGGCAACTCCGGTGACGCACTGAAACGCCGCGCGTAGCCACGTTCCTCGGTGATACGCACGATGTCGTCATCGGCCATTTCCGGGGCGCCGTACACCGCATAGGCCAGGCTGCCATCGGCACGCTCGCCCACCTGGTGCAGGCGGTAGCGAGGCCTGCCGGCGCCGGTATTTTCGGGGTAATGCATCGGCGGCGGAGCGTCGTCCAGGTCCATTTCGCTGTTGTCGACAACTCCACCTACGAACAATGCACGCATCGTGTCTCTCCACTGTGGGCGTGCCTGCAGCCTAGGTGGGCAGATGTTGCGAGCGCATCAATAGTCCGTATACACATTGGAAGGGCAACTGGGCCGACGGCGCCGGTCCCTTACAATGGCGGCCTGTTCCCGACCCGATGATCCAATGGCTGGCCCGCACGATGCTCCGCTTCAAGCCCTGTTCCTGCCGTTCGCCCAGGGCGCGCTGCCATGGCCGCAAGGTCCGGTGCTGTTCCTGCGTGCCCGCGATGGCGTGGTGCTGCGCGAGCATGCCACCGCCGACACGCTGATCTGCGAACAGAGTTTTCGCCCGTTCGCGCAGGCGCTGGAGCACAGCGGCTGGCAGGTGCGTGAAGAGCGCCAGATCGAGGCCGACAGCACCCGCTATGCGCTGGTGCTGGTATTGCCGCCGCGTCAGCGCGACGAAGCGCGCGCGCTGTTCGCGCGGGCGGTGGCGTTGACCGCACCCGGCGGACGCGTGGTGGCCTGCCAGTCCAACAACGAGGGCGCGCGCTCCGGCGAGGCCGATCTGCGCCAGCTCTGCGGCCTGGCCGGCAGCCTGACCAAGTATCACTGCCGCAGCTACTGGACCGCACCGCTGCCGGCCGCCACCGATGTCGCGTTGCAGGCGCGCTGGGCCGCGCTGGATGCCCCGCGCAAGATCGTCGACGGGCGTTTCATCAGCCGCCCGGGCGTGTTCGCCTGGGATCGCATCGATCCGGCATCGGCGCTGCTGGTCGAGCATCTGCCGCCCACGCTGGCCGGGCATGGCGCCGACCTGGGAGCGGGCTTCGGTTACCTGTCGGCCGAAGTGCTGGCGCGTTGCCCCAAGGTCACCGCATTGGACCTGTACGAAGCGGAGGCGCGCGCGCTGGATCTGGCACGGCGCAACCTGCAGGACAGCCCGCACTCGGCGCAGCTGCACTATCACTGGCGCGACGTCACTGCCGGGCTGGCGGCCCAGTACGATTTCATCGTCAGCAACCCGCCGTTCCACACACCGTCGCGCGCCGATCGCCCCGACATCGGGCAGCGCTTCATCGCCGTGGCCGCGCAGGCGCTGCGTCCGGGAGGGCAGTTGTTGCTGGTGGCCAACCGGCATCTGCCCTACGAACAGATCCTCAACGAGAGCTTCGGCCAGGTGCGCGTGGCCGCCGAGCGCGACGGCTTCAAGCTGATCGCCGCCACCCGCGGCCGTGGAGCGCGCGCATGAAGCTGGTCAAGCACATCGCCAACCTGGGCTATGGCAGCCGCAAGCAGGTGACCCAGCTGTTCCGCCAGGGCGCCATCACCGACGCGCAGGGCGAGGTGCTGTATGCCGACGATCAGGTGGAGCATGACGCCATCCGCATCGATGGCGAACCGCTGGATCCGCCGCCGGGTTTCAGTCTGCTGTTGCACAAGCCCGGCGGCTACACCTGTTCGACCAAGGACACCGGCCGGCTGATCTATGAGCTGTTGCCGCCGCGCTTCCGCCTGCGCGCACCGGTGCTGGCGCCGGTTGGCCGGCTGGACCGCGAGACCAGCGGCATGCTGCTGATGACCGACGACGGCGCGCTGCTGCACCGGATCATTTCGCCCAGATCCGCACTCGACAAGGTGTACGAAATCACCCTGGCCGAGGACCTGCGTGGCGACGAAGCGGCGCTGTTTTCCAGTGGCACGTTGCTGCTGGAAGGCGAGACCAAGCCGTTGCTGCCAGCCGAACTGGAGGTGCTTGGACCACGCCAGGCGAGCCTGACCCTGCACGAAGGCCGCTACCACCAGGTGCGGCGCATGTTTGCGGCCGTCGGCAACCATGTGGTGACGTTGCATCGCAGCCGCATCGGCGGCTTGTCGCTGGAGACGCTGCCGTCCGGGCAATGGCGCGCGCTGCAGGCGGCCGACCTGCAGGTGCTGTTCGGCCGCGAAGCCACCGCATGACCGAGCACGCGACCAACAAAGCCCCTCTCCCGGCGGGAGAGGGGTTGGGGTGAGGGTACGACGCAACCGACACCCATCACTCTTCGCATGAACAACACCCGGCGCACATCGAAGGATTGCCTGGCCAACCGCACCCATATCGGTTCCGAACGCGCGCGAAGGCATCCGCACGCGAGCGCATGTCCTCACACGTACTGCATCTTGCGCGACATGCCGCCGTCGACGACGAAATCCTGCCCGGTGACAAACCCGGACAGCCGCGGCGACAGCAGATACACCGCCAGCTGCGCGATATCTTCCGGTGTCCCCACACGCCCGACCGGATGCTGCGCATGGTCGCGTCGCGATAGCTTGGGTGCGCGCCGGCGCTGCGGTGCACGCCAGGCATCGGTACTGATCCATCCCGGGCTGATGCTGTTGACGCGTACCTGCGGGCCTTCGCTCAGCGCCAGCGCATGGGTAAAGGCCACCAGCCCGCCTTTCGCGGCCGCATAGGCTTCGCTATGCGGCTCCGACTGCCAGGCGCGGGTGGAGGCGATGTTGACGATCGCGCCGCCACCATCGGCCTGGGTCAACGCAGGCAAGGCCTGTTTGCTGCACAGAAATGCCGCGTGCAGGCTGGAGAGGCGGGCATTCCACTGGTCCCATTCCAGCTGCGGCAAGGGCGCGATGTGCGGGTCGGCTACACCGGCGTTATTGACCAGGCCATCGAGTCTGCCGAAGCGCTTGAGCGTGGTGGCGATCAAGCGCGCAGCCTGCGCCTGGCGCGCGGCATCGCACCGCACGAAGGCACTGCGTCGCGGCAGTGCCCAGTCCTGCAGACAGGCGTTGCCGGCATCGCTGTCGAGATCGCCGATCACCACGGTGCCGCCCGCACCCAGGACGGCCTGCGCAATGCCGCGCCCGATGCCTTGCGCACCACCGGTGACGACGATCACGCGGTCCTGCAAGGGGGAGGGGTTCCATGCGGAAACGCCGGGAGTCAGGGCAATGGCACGCGCAGGTTTCCAGGGGATGCGGCACTGTAGCGCCCAGGCTGTCAGCGTCGCAGCAACATTGCGTACATGTGCACGCAGGTGTTGCCTGCGCTCGGCCTGCGCTGCAACTGTCGCCGAACACTCATGCGCGTGGTCGATCGCTGCGGCACGCCAGCGCGTCGAACGCTCAGTGCTCGGCACCGTTCAGAACGCGTTCCCAGCCACTGTGGCCCAGGCGTTCCAGCGTCTGGATATTGCGTTCGACAATGACGTCCGGGTCCGGGAACGCGGCCACTGCACGCTCCACGCTGTCTTCGCGCAGCAGGTGCAGGGTGGGGAAGGGCGAGCGGTTGGTGAAGTTGGCCACATCCCCCGGCGCAGCGCCGGCGAACTGGTAATCGGGGTGGAAGCTGGCCACCTGCAGCACGCCTTGCAGATCCAGCGCGCCCACTGCGGCATCGGCGTTGTCGAGGAAGTCGTTGTAGTCCAGGAAGTCGGTCAGTACGTCCGGATGCACGATCAGCGTGGTGTCGATCCGCTCGGCCGGGGTGTCGCGCAGCAGCACCAGTTCTTCGACCAGTTGCTCCAGCAGCGCTTCGGGCGTGCTGGCATCGCTGAGCACCAGGCGCACCTGTTCCTTGACGTAGACCGCCTTGGCGAACGGGCACAGGTTGAGCCCGATCACCGCGCGCTCGATCCAGCTGCGGGTGGCGGCCAGGGGGTCGGGCAGGGCGGGCGTGGTGGTCATCGTGGCGGCGGCGTGATGGCGCGCCAGTGTATGCGATCGCTGCCGGCAGGGCCGCCGATGCCACTGTTGCGGTGTTGCCGGTGACGCAACGCAGGGCGTCGGCTGCGCGGCAGCGCCGCTGCAGGGCGCACGGTCAGTTGCGGTGGTTGGCCGTGCCCGCGGCGTCGGTACACAGCTGCGTGCGCAGGAATTGCACCGATGCGTGCGCTACTTGCTCGGCCATCGGGGATTTGTGCGGCGAGCCGATGGCATGCGCGCCGCTGGCGAAGGCGATGGCCTGCTTGCGCGCTGGCGGCGTGCCCAGTGCGTCGAACATGCTCAGCATCGCCGGCACCGAGGAGATCGGGTCTTCGTCGCCGTTGGGCGCGCGGTAATAGCCCAGCATGACCGGGCAGCGCACCTGCGGCCACGGCGGAGAGGCTGCAAACAGGTCGAGCAGGCCACGCAGCGTGCGAAAGCCATCCGGGTGCAGGGTGTCCGACCAGAATGCCTGGACGGCCTCGTTGCGCGGGTAGGGGTCGGTCACCGGCGCCTGCGCCTCGCACAGCCGATCCAGCAAGCCGGCATTGACAGGCCGGATGCCGGGCGACCATGCCACCACCGCCGCCACCTGCGCGGGGCACTGTGCGGCCAGCCACAGCGCCAGCGTGCCACCCAGCGACGAGCCGACAATGGCCACGCGTTCCCCCATGCGCTGCGCCTGGCCGAGCGCCTGCAGCGCCGAGGCCTGCATCGCGGCCGGGGTGAGTCCGGCCAAGGCATCGGCGGCGTGTTGTCCATGTCCCGGCCAGCGGTGCACGTAGCCATTGGCGTCCAGCGCATCGGCCATCCGTTCGGGTAGCGCGCCGGCCTCGCCAGGGCTTGCGGAAAACCCATGCAGGTACAGCAACGCCAGGTCGCTGCGTACCGGCGCTGCGGTGCGCCAGTGACAGCGCGCCGCATTGCCTGGTTTCAGCCCTGGGCTAGCGTTTCCCGGCATGCTGGGCAAGCAGCGCGAGCAGTTCGTACGCGTTGATCGGCTTGGACAGATAGCCTGCCGCACCGATTGCCGCGGCCTTGCGCATCGAATCGCTGCGGGTGTCGGCGGTCAGCACGATGATCGGCGGCAACGTGCCGATCGCATCGCCTGCCTGTCCCAGCGCATCCCAGCCGGAGGTGCCCGGCATGTGCAGGTCGAGGAAGATGATGTCTGGCGCGGCGCGGGCGATGCGCTCCACCGCGTCGCTGCCATCGGCATGAAAGCTCACCCGGTGCCCTGCGCGGGTCAGCAGGTTGCCGATCACCAGGCGGTTGGTGTCCATGTCCTCGAACACCAGGCAGTGCAGCGGCGGTACCGTGCGTGCGTGCTCTGCCAGCGCATCGCGCAAATCGCGCGTGCGGCTGCTGTTGGCCGCAGCGGCCGGCAGCTCGAAGATCCAGCGGAAGATGCTGCCGCCGGCCGGGTTGTCGTTCACCGTCAAACTGCCGCCCATCGCATCGGATACCGACAAGGCGATGTACAGGCCAAGCCCGACACCGCCCTCGGCACGGCTGAAGCCGGTGCTGAGCTGGGTGAACGGGGTGAAGATGTAGGCCTTCCTGTCGTCGGGCACGCCGATGCCGGTATCGGTGACGGTCGCCTCGACCAGCCAGCGTTCGTCGGCCAGGGTTGCCTCGATCAACAGCTCCACTGCGCCGCCGGCCGGGGTGAACTTGATCGCATTGACCACCAGGTTGGTGATGACCTGTTCGATGCGGCCTTCGTCGCCCAGCAGGTAGGGCGTCTGCGCCGCCTGCATGCGCACGCTCAGCGATACCCCCTTGGTGGAGGCGGCGCTCGCGCAGACCGCTTTGACGGTGGTCAGCACGTCCAGCATGTTCAATGGCTTGCTCTGCAGTTGCAGGTGCCCGCCGTCGATGCCGGCCACGTCCAGGACTTCGTTGACGCGGTGGCGCAGGGCGGCGGCATTGACCGTCACCGCCTGAATCAGGTCGCGCTGTTCGGCCGACAGGGTATCGGTATCGATCAGCTGGGCGCAGTTGATGACGGCGTTCAACGGCGTGCGCAGCTCGTGGTTCATCGTGCTGATGAAGCGGCTCTGCGCATCGCGAGAAGCGAGCGCCTGCAAGGTCACTTCCTGCATGGCGATGACGATGCGCGACACCAGCAGCGGCAACACCAGGCTCAGCGCCACGGCGTAGACGAAATACGCCGGCCGCGACAGCCAGTAGCCCGCCGGTGCGGTCACCAGCATCAGCACGAAGGTACTGACCAGGACCGGGACGGTGGCGCGTTGCCCGTAGCGCGCCACCGCGGCGATGGTGATGAACGGCAGGAACGCATTCAACGACATCAACAGGATGAAGGCCAGCGAGGTCTGCAGACCGATGAACAGCAGGCTCATCGCAAAGCCCGCCGCATCCAGCCATTCTCCCTGCGGCACACGCTTGCGCCGCACCAGTACCATCCAGACCAATGCGATGATCCACAAGGTCACCGCGGTCGGGAACACCGCGTGCGCGTCCTTGACCAGCACCGGCTGCGGCCCGTACAGCCAGCCAAGACACCACAGCATCACCACGGTCTGCACGACCACGCGGCCGACGCAAGCGCGGTACTCCAGGAACGACTCCAGCAGCCGCACCAGCCGGTCGCTGCGCAATTGTCTGGCCGCAGGGATCAACCCAGGCGCTGCGCGGTGGGAAGGACTAGGCATGAGGCTTCGCGTCGTCGAGAGGAAGGCTGAGCCGGTACTGCCTGACCAGTAGACCGGCGGCAGTGGCTACCGCAGTGAAGCGGGGCACAAGCGCGTCACTCAAGGCGTCGTGCTCCACCTCGTCGCGCAGTTGGTCGCAGGCCTTGAGCAATTGCGGTGAGCCGGTCAGCGAGAGGGTGTTCTTCAGCGAGTGGATCTGTTCCAGCGCCTGCGCCTTGCTGGTGGTGGCATCGCCCAGCGTGCACTGTGCGATGGCGCGGTCGATCTCCGCCGCGAAGGCATCGGCGAAGGCGGCCGCCTCGCCCGGGTCCAGGCCGGCCATGCAGTGCAGCGTCGATCCGGTTGCAATCTGCGGCTGCGCGTTCGCCTGCTGCGTTGCTGCCGTGGTGCCCGGCGCACGCGCGTCTGCCTGCCGCACGGCGTGCAGACGTAGACGATGCAACAGGCTGGCGAGCAGGGCGCGCATTGCGGGCCGCTACACCCGCAGCCCGGTGCGCGGCATGCACGCAGCTGGCCGTGGCACCACCGGGTCGATCACCGCACACGCTGCCATCGCAGGATTGCACTCAATCGCGGAAGTTGTCGAACTGCAGCGGCAGCTCGAAATCGGCCTTCTTCAACAAGGCGATCGCATCCTGCAGGTCGTCGCGCTTCTTGCCGGTCACGCGCAGTTTATCGCCGTTGATCTGCGCTTCCACCTTGAGCTTGGCCTCCTTGAGCTTGGCCACCAGCTGCTTGGCCTGCTTCTGCTCGATGCCCTGCTTGACGGTGACCTTCTGCCGCGCGCCGGCAAGGTTGGTTTCCACCTCGCCGAACTCCAGACAGCGCACGTCGATGCCACGCGCCAGCAGCCGCGCGCGCAGGATGTCGGTCATCTGCTTGAGCTGGAAGTCGCTGGGAGCGGACTGGTTGATCGTCTTGCCGTCTTCCAGCGCGAACCTGGCCTCGACGCCCTTGAAGTCGAAACGCGTGTCCAGTTCACGATTGGCCTGGTCCACCGCATTGGTCAATTCGTGCTTGTCGACTTCGGACACGACGTCGAAGGAAGGCATGCAAGGCTCCTGTTATCTGGGGATGGCGGCCATTCTAGGCCATCGGGCCAGGCTGCTTGCATCCACGCATTGGCGGCGTTCGCTTTGCGGCGGCGATAATGGTCTTATGCCCACCACCCATTCTCCGCTTCCCGCCATCGCCTGGATGGTGGCCGCCGTGGCCTGCTTCTCGCTGATGGACGCGGGCATGAAGCTGCTGTCGGCGCATTATCCACCGCTGCAGGTGACCCTGCTGCGTGGCGCCGCCTCGTTGCCGTTCGTGCTGGTGTGGGTGCTGGCCACCGCCGGGCCGCGCTCCATCGTGCCGGTGCGCTGGGGGTTGCATCTGCTACGCGGGATGCTGGGCATGGTGATGATCGGCTGCTTCGTCTATGGGCTGAAGCGGATGCCGCTGTCCACCGCCTACACGCTGTATTTCGTGGCGCCCTTGCTGGTGGCGGCCTTGTCGGTGCCGCTGCTGGGCGAGCAGGTCGGGCCGCGCCGCTGGACCGCGATTGGCATCGGCCTGGTCGGTGTGATCGTGGTGCTGCGCCCGGGCGTGGACGGGCTGATCTCGCTGCCCGGCCTGATGGTGTTGCTGGCAGCCACGGCCTACGCGATAGCCGCGATCACGGTGAGCCTGTTGACCCGCACCGACACCCCGCAGGCGATGGTGGTGTGGTTTCTGCTGTTCATGGCGATCGGTGCCGGCTTGCTGGCCATTCCCGGATGGGTGCCGCTGCAGGGCAGCCACGGCTGGCTGATCGCCGGCATGGGCCTGGCGGGTGCGCTGGGCCAGATCGCGCTGACCCAGGCCTTCCTGCGCGGCGAGGCCTCGATGATCGCCCCGCTGGAGTACAGCGGCCTGGTCTGGGTGATCGGCTGGGACTGGCTGCTGTGGCAGACCCTGCCCGATGGCTGGACCTGGACCGGCGCCGGCATCATCGTCGCCAGCGGGCTGTATTTGCTGCGCCGGGAGCGCATCCGCAAGGCGGACAGGCCGTTGCCGCTTGAACGGCCGTGATTCGAGATTCGGCATTGGGGATTCGTCAAAGCAGGCTGCCTTTGCGAATCCCCAATCCCCAATCCCGACTCCCGGCAGCGAACATTGACTGGTAGGCTTCACGACCCCCCAACCGGCCACGCGCGGTGATCCAGTTTCAGCGCCTGCACAAGTCCTACTCCGTTGACGGTCGTCAGATCGTGGCGCTGCACCCGCTCGATCTGCGGATCGGTGCCGGGGAGGTGTTCGGCATCATCGGCCATTCCGGTGCCGGCAAGTCCACGCTGATCCGGCTCATCAATCGGCTCGAAGAGCCCAGCGGCGGGCGCCTGCTGATCGGAGAGGACGACGTCACCGCGTTGGACAGCCAGGGCCTGCGCGCGCTGCGCCGGCGCATTGGCATGATCTTCCAGCATTTCAACCTGCTGTCTTCGCGCACCGTGGCCGGCAACGTGGCCTTCCCGTTGGAGCTGGCCGGCACCGCGCGTGCGCAGATCGATGCGCGGGTGGCCGAACTGCTGGCCCGGGTCGGGCTGCAGGATCAGGCCAACAAGTATCCGGCGCAACTGTCCGGTGGGCAGAAGCAGCGCGTGGGCATCGCGCGCGCGCTGGCCACCCGGCCGCAGATCCTGTTGTGCGACGAGGCCACCAGCGCGCTGGACCCGCAGACCACCGCCTCGGTGCTGCAGCTGCTGGCGCAGATCAACCGCGAGCTGGGCCTGACCATCGTGCTGATTACCCACGAAATGGACGTGATCCGCCGCGTCTGCGACCGCGTGGCCGTGCTGGATGCCGGCAAGCTGGTGGAAACCGGCCCCGTCACCGAGGTCTTCCTGCACCCCAAGCACGCCACCACCCGGCGCTTCGTGTCCGAAGCCGAACATGTGGACGAAGCCGAACTGCATCGCGATTTCGCCGCCGTCGGCGGACGCATCGTGCGGCTGACCTTCCTGGGCAACGGCACCTACGAGCCGGTGCTGGGCCGCATCGCCCGCGAGACCGGGGTGGACTACAACATCCTGTCCGGGCGCGTGGACCGCATCAAGGACACCCCGTACGGCCAGCTCATCGTCGCCTTGACCGGTGGCGACCAGAACGCGGCGCTGGCCGGCTTCGTGGCGGCCGGCGTGCAGGTAGAGGATCTGCGCGCATGACGTCGATACTTGACGCCGCCGGCGGTTTCTTCCGCAACCTCGATGCCGCCAAGTGGGGCGACATCGGCCAGGCCACCCTGGACACCTTGCTGATGCTGGCCGGCGCGCTGCCGCTGACCTTGCTGATCGGCCTGCCGCTGGGCGTGGCGCTGTTCCTGTGCGGCGCTCCGCAGCTGCGCCGGCGCCCGCTGCTGTACGGCGCGCTGGCGCTGGCGATCAATCTGCTGCGCTCGGTGCCCTTCATCATCCTGATGATCGCGATGATTCCACTGACGCTGATGCTGATGGGCACCTCGCTCGGCGTGCGTGGCGCGATCCTGCCGCTGGTGGTGGGCGCCGCACCGTTCTATGCGCGGCTGGTGGAAACCGCGTTGCGCGAGGTCGATCGCGGCATCATCGAAGCCAGCCAGGCGATGGGCGCCACCACTGGCCAGTTGGTGCTGCGGGTGCTGCTGCCCGAAGCGCGGCCGGGCCTGATCGCCGGCGCCACCGTGACCACCATCGCGCTGATCGGCTTCACCGCCATGGGCGGGGCGATCGGCTCCGGCGGGCTGGGCGATGTGGCCTACCGCGAGGGCTATATGCGCTCGCACGCCGATGTCGCCTTGATCACCGTGATCGCGCTACTGGTGCTGGTGCAACTGCTGCAGATGCTGGGCGACCGGCTGGTGGCGCACTACAGCCGGCGCTGAGCCGGTTGTGGCGCAAGGCGCATTCGGCCGCGCAGCTGTTGCGCTGGCGGCAGCCGTCGCCTCCAGGCAGTGCCGCGTGCGGGTTCGGGCTGCGCCAACGGTGCGCGTAATGGCTCGGCCCTGGGCCGCTGGATCGCCGTGGCCGCGGTCTGCTAGCTTTGACGTCAGCGGCTTGCCGCACTCCTTTCCCCCACGGACCCCAACATGAGCACTCTTGCGTTTCGTTCCCTTCTGGCCGCCGCCACGCTGGCGCTGGCGTCCTGCGGCGGCAGCGCCGGTGGCAGCGGTGGCGACACCCTGACTGTCGCCGCCACCGCAGTGCCGCATGCCGAGATTCTGGAAGTGGTCGAACCGCTGCTGGCCAAGCAGGGCGTGAAGCTGGACGTGCGCGTGTTCAACGATTACGTGCAGCCCAACGACCAGGTCGTGCAGAAGCAGATCGACGTCAATTACTTCCAGACCGAGCCTTACCTGGATGCGTACAACCGCGACCGCAAGAGCCAGCTGGTGACCGTGGTCGGCGTGCACATCGAGCCGTTCGGTGCGTACTCGCGCCGTTTCAAGGCGCTGGCCGACCTGCCCACGGGTGCCGATGTGGTCATTCCTAACGATCCGAGCAACAACAGCCGCGCGCTGATCCTGCTCGACAAGGCCGGCATCATCAAGCTCAAGGACCCGAGCAACGCGCTGTCGACCCAGCGCGATATCGTCGACAACCCCAAGCAGCTGAAATTCCGCGAACTCGATTCGGCAATGCTGCCGCGCGTGCTGGACCAGGTGGACCTGGCGCTGATCAATACCAACTACGCGCTCGATGCCGGGCTCAATCCGACCCGCGATGCGCTGGCGATCGAAAGCAAGGACTCGCCATACGTGAACTTCCTGGTGGCGCGTGCCGACAACAAGGACGATGTCCGCGTGCAGAAGCTGGCCAAGGCGCTGACCAGCCCGGAGGTCAAGGCATTCATCCAACAGAAGTACAAGGGCGCGGTACTGCCGGCGTTCTGAGCGCGGCAATCGGGCCGTGCGGCGGCAGTGGCGTGGGCTTGGGCCACTGCCGGTGCGCCAGGTCCAGCGAAACAGCGTTCGGCGACTCCCACCGGCCGCTGTTCGCTCCGGGTTGCGCAGCGCTCGCCAGGCGTGCGCGGGCGGTGTGTGCGATAGCGCCAACACCTCACGATGACACCGGCGTAGTAGCGTTGCCTGCCTTCCTTCCGGCGATTGCGTCATGCCCCTGCTGCTCGCCATTCCACTGGCCGTGATCGTTGCCCTGGCCGTGTTCGCGGTGCTGTTCCCGTTGTCGTTGTTGCAGCGTTTCCGGATGGGAACCGCACGCCGTCAGGCGCGCGGTTGGTTGCTGATGGTCAATCTGGTCTCGGCCGGTCTGTCCAGCGTGGTGTTCGGCGTGTTCGCGCTGATCGCCGCCGCGTTCTGGCCCGGTGCACTCGGCCATGCCGCGTTCGGTTGGGCCTGCGGGCTGCTGCTGGGCGTGCTGGCCTTGCGCCTGACCCGCTTCGAGCGCACACCGCAAGGCCTGTTCTACCGCCCCAACCTGTGGCTGGTGCTGGGCCTGGCGGCGCTGCTGCTGGGACGGCTGCTTGCCGGTCTGGTACAGGGCTGGCGCAGCACCTGGCAGGGGGCGGTGTGGCCGGTCGATGGCTGGATGAGTCATGCCAGCCTGCTGGGCGCCGCGGGCGTGCTGCTTGGCTATGCGCTGGCCTATGCCAGCCTGCTCTGGTGGCGCTGGCGCACCGCACGTCTGCGCGGCAGCGTCTATTGGCGTTGAATCGCGCATGTGCCACCGCACCGATCGCCGATTACCCACCTGCTACGTGCGCCTCTCGCTATTTGCCGCCGGCTGTTACAAAAAACGGGCCTTGCGGCCCGTTTCTTGTACTCGGCGATGCGTGTGTGCGCTGGATCAGAAGCGCGCGCCGATACCGAAGCCAACGGTCCACGGATCCAGTTCCAGCTCGCTGCCGGTACCCTGGCCGCCCACGCGCAGTTCCGGGCGCGAACGCATGTAGCGGGCGTCGGCGCGTGCAAACCAGGTGGAGTTGATGTTCATGTCCACGCCCACGGTGCCGATCACGCCCTTGGCGGTGTCGATGCCGACATGCTGGCCATTGGGCGATGCGGCGTCGATCCGCTCGTTGCTGAAGTTCGACTCGTAGTAGCCCACGCCCACGAACGGACGGAACACATTGTCGGCCTGGCCGAAGTGGTACTGGCCGCTGATGGCGATCGGCTGCTGATCGACGGTGCCGATCTTGCCTACGGTGGCCGAGTTGACGCGATGATTGAACTTGTCGGCAGCGCCCCACAGTTCGATCGCCCAATTGTCGTTGATGTAGTAGCTGGCGCTCAGCGTGGGCGCCGGGCCACCGTCCACGTCCAGGCCCGGAGCCGGATTGTTCTTGGGGTTCAGCAGGGCCACGCCGCCGACCACAGCCCAATGCTTGCCGGAGGCGCTATCGGCAGTGGTGGAAGTCGAGGAGGTGTCGCCGGTATAGGTGGTGTCCTGCGCGAACGCGGACGGTGCAATCGCAAGTGCAGATACAGCAGCCAGGCTCAGGATGGAAATGGAACGCATGAGGGTCTCCTCGTCTTGTTGTTGGGCCCGTGGAGTGGGCCGCGCCAAAACTATTCCTGAAAATCTGAATCCACGCCCACCTGCGGCTCGCTAAAATTCCGTTTGTTCAGAAATTTCTCCGAGAAGGCCGTGGTTGCACGATGCAGGCTGAAAAACATATTCACGCAGATGCGATTGTCGTGACGAAAAACCACGCCCGCGACGGCCTGCCAGCGCACATTCGTCATGATTGCCGTGTACTGGTGCTGGGTTCGATGCCAGGCGTCGCATCGTTGGACGCAGGCCGGTACTACGCGCATCCACGCAATCGGTTCTGGCATTTGATGCATGCCTTATTGGGCATTGATGCGGCAGCAAGCTACCTATCGCGCCTGCAGGCGTTGAACGCACGCGGCGTCGGCCTGTGGGATGTGATTGGCCGCTGCGAACGTCACGGCAGTCTGGATTCGGCCATCGTCGCCGGCAGCATCGTGGTCAATCCGTTGCCCGCGCTGCTGGTCACGTTGCCGCAGCTACGCCTGGTGGCCTGCAATGGCGCAGCGGCGGCGCAGGCCTGGCGTCGGCATGTGCAACCGCTGCTGTCGGCCGACGCATGCGCGGTGCCGATGCTGGCCTTGCCGTCCACCAGCCCTGCCAATGCCGCCTGGTCCCTGCCACGCCTGTGTGCGGCGTGGCAGCCGGTGTGCGTTGCCGTGCAGGGCTGATGCCGCGCGCCTGCGGGTCCATCATTGCCAGTCGCAGCTGCCTGGCGTGCGCGAGAAGATCGACCTGCGTTTGCAGCAGAGCCTGCGCAAGCGCCAGCTCACCCCCATCGCTATCGATGACGACATCGGTGAACTGGTTGCCGGCGCACTGCCATCGTCCGCAGTGCAATCGTCGCAGACCGGAGAGGCCGCGCGGCTGCGCTCGCTCGATGGCCTGGCGCAGCGCAGCGAGCGCCTGGTGGAGCCGCAGGCACGCGCATTGCGGCCGCGCGCGCAGCAGCTGTGCAACCAGGTCGAGGTCCTCGATGCGCTGGACAATGCGCTGGCGTATCGTTTGCCATCGGACGCGTCGTTGCAGCTGTTGCAGGTGGATCCATGCACGTCGAAATGATCCTGCAATGCCGTGCGCAGACACTGCATTCCGCCGGCCAAGCGATCTTTTCATCGGCAATGGTTGGCGCTGTAGGCCGTGGCCGGCCACAATAGGGGTTTCCCCATCTGTTGCCGGAGTTCCCCCGTATGGCCGAAATCAAGGAAGCACGTGTCCCCGATATCGGTGACTACAGCGACGTCCCGGTAATCGAGGTGCTGGTGTCCGTCGGCGATACGGTCAGCAAGGATCAGAGCCTGGTCACGCTGGAATCGGACAAGGCCACCATGGAAGTGCCCTCGTCGGTGGCTGGCGTGGTCAAGGAACTCAAGGTCAAGGTCGGCGATTCGCTGTCGCAGGGCGCCCTGGTGGCATTGATCGAAGTGGCCGATGCCGGCGCCGACACTGCCGCCAAGCCAGCGCCTGCCGCTGCGCCGGCCAAGGCCGCGCCTGCTGCCGCCCCGGCGCCGGCCGCCAAGGCCGAACCGGCGACCGCCAAGCCCGCCGCCGCCGATGGTGGCCTGGTCGAGGCGCGTGTGCCGGATATCGGCGACTACACCGACATCCCGGTGATCGAAGTGCTGGTGGCCGTGGGCGATACCGTCGCCAAGGACCAGAGCCTGGTCACGCTGGAATCGGACAAGGCCACCATGGAAGTGCCGTCCTCGGCTGCCGGCGTGGTCAAGGAACTCAAGGTCAAGGTCGGCGACACCCTCTCGCAGGGCAATGTGGTGGCGATCATCGCCGCCAGCGATGGCGGTGCCGGCGCGGCGCAAGCGCCGGCCAAGGCCAGCACCGAGACCGCCGAAACCGCCGACAAGGTGGAGCCGGTCGCCGTGTCGGCCGAGCCGGACAAGCTGGCCCAGCGCGAGATCGCGCAGGTGCAGGGCGGTCGCTCGGGCGCCGCGACGCAGGGCGGCCAGCCGTCGGCCGGCAGCCCGAGCAGCCCACCGGTGACCTTCGATGCCGACAGCGTGCTGCCGTCCAAGGTGGCTTACGCCAGCCCGGTGGTGCGTGTGTTCGCGCGCGAGCTGGGCGTGGACCTGAATCAGCTCAAGGGCAGCGAAAAGGGTGGCCGCATCACCCGCGAAGACGTGCAGCGCTTTGTGAAGGCCGCACTCAGCGGCGGCGCGCCTGCCGCAGCAGGTGCTGCGCCGGCCGGTGGCGGCAATGGCCTGAACCTGCTGGCCTGGCCGAAGGTGGACTTCAGCAAGTTCGGCGAGACCGAAACCCAGCCGCTGTCGCGCATCAAGAAGATTTCCGGCGCCAACCTGGCGCGCAACTGGGCGATGATTCCGCACGTCACCCAGTTCGAATCGGCCGACATCACCGACCTGGAAGCGCTGCGCGTGGCGCTGAACAAGGAGAATGAGAAGGCCGGCATCAAGCTCACCATGCTCGCCTTCCTGGTCAAGACCAGCGCCGCGGCGTTGAAGCAGTTCCCAGAGTTCAACGCCTCGCTCGATGCGGCCGGCGAAAACCTCACCCTGAAGAAGTACATCAATATTGGCTTCGCCGCCGATACGCCGAATGGCCTGGTGGTGCCGGTGATCCGCGAGGTCGACAAGAAGGGCGTGCTGCAGATCGCCCGGGAAAGCGGCGAACTGGCCAAGAAGGCGCGCGACGGCAAGCTGGGCCCGGCCGACATGAGCGGCGGCTGTTTCTCGATCAGCTCGCTGGGCGGCATCGGCGGCACCGCGTTCACCCCGATCATCAATGCGCCGGAAGTGGCGATCCTGGGCGTGTCCAAGTCGGCGATGCAGCCGGTGTGGAACGGCAAGGAGTTCGCGCCCAAGTTGATGCTGCCGTTGTCGCTGAGCTATGACCACCGCGTCATCGACGGCGCACTGGCGGCCCGCTTCACCACCTACCTCAGCCAAGTGCTGGCCGACATGCGTCGCGTCCTGCTGTGAGGCGCGCGCTGCTGACCATCGCCGTGCTCGGCGTGCTGCCGTGGACCGGCGCGGTCGCCCGCGAGTGCAGCAGCACCCTGGGGCGCGGCTGGCCGCCGGCAGTGGGCAATTACGGCACCGCCGTCACCACGCTGTTCGATGGCGGCAGCAAACCCTCGCTGGCGTTGTTGACGCTGCCCGTGCGCGGCGTGGAGAGCGGTGTCTCGCTGCTGCCGGGCAAGGACGGTGCCGACTGGACCCTGCGGCATAGCCGTAGCGACGAGCGCGTCTACAGCTGGGTCAGCGAGGCGGGTCGCGGCAGCGTGCAGTTCCGCACCGAACAGACCCCGGAAACGGTCGAGATCCCGATCCCGGCCGCCCTGGCCAAGCGCCTGGTCAGCAACTGGACCAACGCCCTGACCCAACTGGCCCCCACTGGCCGCACCGCACCGGTCACCGAAGGCGAGGTGCTGTCGTTCCAGGTCGACGGCGTGCGCTACAGCGGCGCCCGCCCGAGCTGCGGCGCTGGCGAGTTGCTGCTGCAGCAGGCGGCGCTGCTGATCGACGCCAGCGAAGGCAAGGAAAACAAGCGCGACAAGCGCTGGACCCAAATCGAATCGTCGCTGGATGAACTCCAGCAGACGCTTGCCGGCACGGCCGGTTGAGCTACAGGAGAAGCAAATGGCGGTCATTGAAATCAAGGTTCCCGACATCGGCGATTACAGCGATGTCCCTGTCATCGAAGTGCTGGTCGCCGTGGGCGACAGCGTGGCCAAGGACCAGGGCCTGGTGACACTGGAGTCGGACAAGGCCACGCTGGAAGTGCCGTCCTCGGCGGCCGGCGTGGTCAAGGAACTCAAGGTCAAGATGGGCGACACCCTGTCCGAAGGGGCGGTGGTGCTGCTGCTGGAAACCGAAGGCGAGGCCGCCGCGCCTGCGCCTGCGAACGCCGAGACCAAGGCCGCTGCGCCTGCTGCGGCTCCCGCGGCCGCCGCACCCGGCAGCAAGCCGCCGGTGACACCGTCGCATCGTGCCCCGGCCGAACCGGCTGCGCCCAAGCCGGCGCTGGCCAGCGGCAAGACCGCCGATATCGACTGCAAGGTGGTGGTGCTCGGCGCCGGCCCCGGCGGCTACACCGCCGCCTTCCGCGCCGCCGACCTGGGCCTGGAAACGGTGTTGATCGAGCGCTATGCCAGCCTGGGCGGTGTCTGCCTCAACGTGGGCTGCATCCCGTCCAAGGCGCTGCTGCATGCCGCTGCGGTGATCGATGAAGTGGCCCATGCCGGCGACTTCGGCGTGGACTTCGGCCAGCCCAGGATCACCCTGGACAAGTTGCGCGAGTACAAGGAAAAGGTGGTCGGCAAGCTCACCGGCGGGCTGGCCAGCATGGCCAAGCAGCGCAAGGTGCGCACCGTCACCGGCGTGGCAACGTTCGTTTCGCCCAACGAGCTGGAGATCGTCGGCGACGACGGCAAGACGCAGTTGCTGCGCTTCGAGCACTGCATCATCGCGGCCGGCTCGCAGGCGGTGAAGCTGCCCAACTTCCCGTGGGACGACAAGCGCGTAATGGACTCCACCGACGCGCTGGAATTGCACGACATCCCCAAGACCCTGCTGGTGGTCGGCGGCGGCATCATCGGGCTGGAAATGGCCACGGTGTACAGCGCGCTGGGCAGCAAGGTCACCGTGGTCGAGTTCATGGACCAGCTGATGCCGGGCGCCGACAAGGACCTGGTCAAGCCGCTGGCCGATCGCTTGAAGAAGCAGGGCGTCGAGGTCCATCTCAAGACCAAGGCCACCGACGTCAAGGCCGACAAGAAGGGCATCACCGTTGGCTTCGAAGCGGCCGCCGAGGGCGAGAAGCCGGGGTTGGATGCGACCACCTATGATCGCGTGCTGGTCGCGGTGGGCCGTTCGCCCAATGGTAAGAAGATCGGCGCGGACAAGGCCGGCGTCACGGTCACCGAGCGTGGCTTCATTCCGGTGGACCGGCAGATGCGCACCAACGTGCCGCACATCTTCGCCATCGGCGACATCGTCGGTAACCCGATGCTGGCGCACAAGGCCACCCACGAAGGCAAGCTGGCTGCCGAAGTGGCTGCCGGCGAGAAAAAAGAGTGGGTGGCACGGGTGATTCCGTCGGTGGCGTACACCAACCCGGAAATCGCCTGGGTGGGCGTCACCGAGACCGAGGCCAAGGCCAAGGGCCTGAAGGTCGGCGTGGCCAAGTTCCCGTGGGCCGCCAGCGGCCGCGCGATCGGCATCGGCCGCACCGAAGGCTTCACCAAGCTGATCTTCGACGAAGACACCCACCGCATCATCGGTGGCGCCATCGTCGGCGTGCATGCCGGCGACCTGCTGGCCGAGATCGGCCTGGCCATCGAGATGGGCGCCGAAGCCGAAGACATCGGCCACACCATCCACGCCCATCCGACCCTGAGCGAGTCGGTCGGCATGGCGGCCGAAGTCTACGACGGCACCATCACCGACCTGTACATCCCCAAGAAGAAATAAGCGCCCGCGCTTGGTCTTCCACGACGCCCCGCCATGTGCGGGGCGTCGTGGTATTGGAATGCTGCGAAGTGGTTCACCCGGTGCGCCAGGCAGGGCAGTGCTTGGCATCGTTCCCTATGGCTGCGCCCAGAACGCAAGAGGCCCGCAAAACGCGGGCCTCTCGGGTACGAGGGTGGAGCAGATCAGAACGCGAGCGTCACGCCGGCCACCGGGCCCTTGAATTCCTGCTTCAGGCCGATCAAGCCATCGCGGCCCCTGCGATCGACATCGAGCTTGAACCAGTCATATCCGGCGAACAGGCCGAAGTTCTTGGTGAAGCGGTACTCGGCGATGGCGTTGGCTCGGCTCAGGTCGCCATCGTAGTCGCGAAAGCTTCCCCAGCTGGTGTTGAGGTACTGGCCTTGCACATTGAACAGCCAGTGTTCGCTGGGGCGCGCGGTGAAGCGGATGCCGACCACCGGTGCGGCGCCATCGGCGCTTTCGTTCAGCACCTCGCCTTCGAACACGCTGCCCAGGTCGGCATAGGCATTGGCCTCGACCTTGGCGTATTCCGCACCGAGCTGCAGGCCCAGGCTGAATTCCGGCGAATCGATCACCGAGTAGTCGTACACCAGGCTGGCGACCTGGTACTTCAGCTCACCCTTGATGAAGCTACCGGACGGCACGCTGACGCCAGCGGCGCTGAGGTCCTGCGTCAGCGTCTCGCGGCGATCCTTGTCGTACTTGAAGTAGTCGAAGATCAGGCGCTGGCGGGTGCTGATACGGAACACGCCATCCACGCGCGGCTCCCACTCCTTGCCGCCCAGTTCGAAATCTTCGTTGACCGAGACATTGTTCCCGGCCAGCAGCGTATTGCCGCGCAGGGTGTTGTCGTTGTCGATATTCATCGCACCCAGGCGAAGCTGGAAGCGGTCGTCGGTATCTTCGGCGTGGGCAGGCGCGGCGTAGGCGGCGGCCAGCACGCACGGGATCGCCAGTGCGAGGAGGTGTTTCATGGGAGCTCCGATTGCTTGGATGGTCAGGCCGTTGGGCCAGTGGCGCGCACTATCGGTAGCGCGGCGTCTTTCAAAAGTGAAGGACGCGTCGCATATCCGTGAAGGCGGACATAGCAATCGGACAAAACGGTCCGGATCGGCAAGGGGCGCAGGCGTCGCGCGCAGTAGCCGGTGTCAGCGATCGATTTGGCGGCAGGCGCAAACTGTGCGGTAACGCATGCTCTGTAGTACGGAACGTAGTGCCAATTGCGCAGGGATCCAGCTGCCGCACGCAAGCTTCGCCGCCCGTGGCAGCGCCGGCAGGCAAAGGATCCGGGATTGGACCGTCGATGGGAGAGTGACAGGCGTGGCAGCGGCCTGCAAAAGCAGGAGCCCGGGTCTCCCGGGGCTCCCGGACGCAGCCTGCGGTGCGACCTTTCGACGAGGATGTGCAGGCCTCGCCATCTGTGACCGCCGATGTGTGGCAAAGTTCCATCCGCCGTCGCGGGGTGACGCAGCGCGACATGCCATGTCGTGCTGCGTCGCGCGCGTGACCTCTGCCGGTTGTCTCGCAATTTGTCCCATTGCTATACTCTCGCGGCTCGACGAGGCGCAGCTGCGCTTCCCACCCATTCATACGCAAGGTAACCGTAGTGCTGAACTCCGTTGAGGCGGGTCGGCGGTTGATGCTGCGCGCTGCGGTATATCCGCTTGCTGCTGTAGCTATAACCAGTCTGGGGTTGCTGCTGGTTGGTCCCCGGTACGCTGCCGGGGTGGCATTGACCGGGTTGGCGACGGTGCTGGGCGGTTGGGTGGCGGCACGCACCGCGCTTGGAGGCGGTATCCAGGCGGCCGGCATTGCCATGGTCCGGCTGATCCTGGCCATGGTGGTGAAGTGGGTGTTGGTTTTCGTGGCGCTGGCGCTGGGCTTCGGCTTGTGGCGGCTGCCTCCTCTGGCCCTGTTGGCGGGTATCGCCATCGGGCTGATTTTTCAGGTTCTGGCTCTGGCCAGGCGTTGATCCGAACTAAAAAGGCTACGTACACATGGCGGGCGAGGCAGCGACACCTACCTCCTATATCCAGCACCACCTGCAGAACCTGGTCTACCCGGTTCGCGAGGGTGGCGGTACGTTCTGGACCATCCATCTCGACACCCTGGTCATGGCCGTGTTGATGGGCCTGGTCATGGTGGTCGCGTTCTGGCTGGCCACCCGCAAGGCCACCGCCGGCGTGCCGGGCAAGTGGCAGGCGTTCGTGGAGATCTGCCTGGAGTTCGTGGATCGTCAGGCCAAGGACACCTACCACGGCAGCAGCAAGCTGGTGACGCCGATCGCGATCACGATCTTCTTCTGGATCCTGTTGATGAACCTCATCAAGATGATTCCGGCCGATTTCATTGCCATCCCGTTGGGCTGGGCAGGCATCCACGCCTGGAAGCCGGTGCCCACCGCCGACGTCAATGCCACCTTGGGCATGTCGATCAGCGTGTTCTTCCTGATGATCGCCTTCTCGCTGCGCTCCAAGGGCGTGGGCGGCATGACCAAGGAATTCCTGACGGCGCCGTTCGGCAAGTGGATGATGCCGTTCAACCTGCTCCTGAACATCGTCGAGTGGCTGAGCAAGCCGATTTCGCTGGCGATGCGACTGTTCGGCAACATGTTCGGCGGCGAGATCGTCTTCCTGCTGATCTGGGTGCTGGGCGGTGCGGGCATCGCCGGCATGGTCGCTGGCGGCGTATTCGGCCTCGGCTGGATGCTGTTCCACCTGCTGGTGATTCCGCTGCAGGCCTTCATTTTCATGATGCTGTCGATCGTGTATCTGAGCCTGGCCGAAGACAGTCACTGAGTTTGCGTCACCCTGCATCTGCTTCATTCCGCTTCATCCATCACCCTTAGAAACTTTCGTTCGGAGATCACCATGTACCTCGCCGTCCTGACCAACCTCGCTCAAGTCCAGAGCTCCACCGTCCTCGCCGTCGGCATCATGATCGGCCTGGCCGCGCTGGGTGCCGGCCTCGGTCTGGCCATCATGGCTGGCAAGTTCCTGGAATCGGCCGCGCGCCAGCCGGAACTGATCCCGGTGCTGCAGGTGCGTATGTTCATCACCGCCGGCCTGATCGACGCCGCGTTCATCATCAGCGTCGCCGTCGGCTTGCTGTTCGCCTTCGCCAACCCGCTGGCCCAGGTGTTCATCGAGCGTCTGTCGCAGGCTGCCGGCTGATCCAGCGGTAGCAGGATGTGGAGGCAACCGTTGTGGTTGCCTTCGCGGATGAAGGTCGGAAAGCGTCGCCATTGCGGCGGCGTTTTCACCCCTAAACAGCGATTGAGCGACCCATGGATATCACCCTTACCATCTTTGCCCAGGCGCTGGCCTTCGCCGGTCTGATCTGGATCGTCGCGACCAAGATCTGGCCGCCGCTGCTGCAGGCGATCGAAGAGCGTCAGCAAAAGATCGCCGAAGGTCTGGCGGCTGCCGATCGGAGTCAGAAGGATCTGGCGCAGGCGCAGGAAAAGGTCAACGAAGCATTGAAGGACGCACGCACCAAGGCCAACGAGATCATCGATCAGGCCCACGCGCGCGCCAACCAGATCATCGAAGCGGCCAAGCTGGAGGCCATTGCCGAAGCCAACCGTCAAAAGGATCTGGCCCAGACCGAAATCGACGCATCTGCCACCCGTGCCCGCGAAGAACTGCGCAAGCAGGTCTCGGTGCTGGCGGTCAGCGGCGCCGAGAAGCTGCTCAAGCGCGAAATCGATGCCAACGCCCACAAGGCGCTGCTCGACGAGCTGGCGGCGGAGATTTAAGCGATGAGTCAGGCCCTCACACTTGCCCGTCCCTACGGCCGTGCCGCGTTTGCGATCGCGCGTGAGGGCGGCAGTTTCGCGCCCTGGTCCGCTGCGCTGGCGTTCTCGGCGCAGGTGGCCGGCGATGCGCGCGTGGCCGCGCTGCTGCTCAACCCGGCCTTGGGCCAGGAACAGGCAGTGACGTTGCTGGCACCGCCGCAGGCGGGCGATGACTATCTGCGTTTCCTCGGCGTGCTGGCCGAAGCGCAGCGGCTGGCGCTGCTGCCGGAAGTGGCAGGCTTGTACGAACAACTGCGTGCCGATGCCGAACATGTTGTCAAAGCCACCGTGACCTCGGCCGCTGCAATGAGCCAGGCCGAGCTGGATACGATCGCCGCTGCGCTGAAGAAGCGCTTCGGCCGCGAAGTGGACATCACCACGGCGGTGGATGCTTCGCTGATCGGCGGCGCGGTGATCGACACCGGCGAGGTGGTCATCGACGGCTCGCTGAAGGGCAAGCTTGCACGTCTGCAAAGCTCGCTCGCCCACTGAATTCACATAAACGCATGGCCCCTGCGGCCGGCACCTAGGACTGAACGATGGCAACCACGCTCAACCCCTCCGAAATCAGCGACCTGATCAAGACCCGCATCGAGGCGGTCAAGCTGTCCGCAGAGTCGCGCAACGAAGGCTCCGTGACCAGCGTGTCCGACGGCATCGTGCGCATCTTCGGCCTGGCCGACGTGATGCAGGGCGAAATGATCGAACTGCCGAACAACACCTTCGCGCTCGCACTGAACCTGGAGCGCGATTCGGTCGGCGCCGTGGTGCTGGGCGATTACGAAAACCTGCGCGAAGGCGACGTGGCCAAGACCACCGGCCGCATCCTGGAAGTGCCGGTGGGTCCGGAGTTGCTCGGCCGCGTGGTCAACGCGCTGGGCGAGCCGATCGACGGCAAGGGCCCGCTGGGCGCCACCCAGACCGCACCGGTGGAGCGTGTTGCCCCGGGCGTGATCTGGCGCAAGTCGGTCGACCAGCCGGTGCAGACCGGTTACAAGTCGGTCGATGCGATGATCCCGATCGGCCGTGGCCAGCGCGAGCTGGTCATCGGTGACCGTCAGACCGGCAAGACCGCGCTGGCGATCGATGCGGTGATCAACCAGAAGGGCACCGGCATTAAGTGCGTGTACGTGGCGATCGGCCAGAAGGCCTCGACCGTTGCCAACATCGTGCGCAAGCTCGAAGAGAACGGCGCGCTGGCGCACACCGTGGTGGTGGCGGCAACCGCGTCCGAGTCGGCCGCGATGCAGTACATCAGCCCGTACGCCGGCTGCACCATGGGCGAATACTTCATGGACCGCGGCGAAGACGCGCTGATCGTGTACGACGATCTGTCCAAGCAGGCCGTGGCCTACCGCCAGATCTCGCTGCTGCTCAAGCGTCCGCCGGGCCGCGAAGCCTATCCGGGCGACGTGTTCTACCTGCACTCCCGCCTGCTGGAGCGCGCCGCGCGCGTGTCCGAGGAATATGTGGAGAAGTTCACCAACGGTGCGGTGACCGGCAAGACCGGCTCGCTGACCGCGCTGCCGATCATCGAAACGCAGGCCGGCGACGTGTCCGCGTTCGTGCCGACCAACGTGATCTCGATCACCGACGGCCAGATCTTCCTGGAAACCGACCTGTTCAACGCCGGTATCCGTCCGGCCGTCAACGCCGGTATCTCGGTGTCGCGCGTCGGTGGTGCGGCCCAGACCAAGATCATCAAGAAGCTGTCCGGCGGTATCCGTATCTCGCTGGCGCAGTACCGCGAGCTGGCAGCATTCGCGCAGTTCGCCTCGGACCTGGACGAAGCCACCCGCAAGCAGCTCGAGCGCGGTCAGCGCGTCACCGAGCTGATGAAGCAGAAGCAGTACGCACCGATGTCCATCGCCAACCAGGCGCTGTCGATTTACGCCGTCAACGAGGGTTACCTCGACGAGGTGCCGGTCAACAAGCTGCTGGCGTTCGAAGAAGGCCTGCACGCGCACTTCGCCAACACCCAGGGCGAGTTGGTCTCCAGGATCAACAGCACCGGCGGTTGGGACAACGACATCGAAGCCGCGTTCAAGAAGGGCATCGCAGAGTTCAAGACCACGGGCACCTGGTAAAGAAGCCGGGATTCGAGATTGGGCATTCGGGATTCGTAAAGGCGGTGATCTGAGGGCTTGAACGCTCCTGGTCACCACTCCGGATCTTCAGATTCAGGTATTTAGGGGTTTGTAGGTGAGGTGACTTCGGGGGCTTTCGCCAATCCCGAATCCCCAATCCCGAATCCCACGAGCGAAGCGAGCGAGCAATGGCAGGCGGACGCGAAATCAAAACCAAGATCAAGAGCGTGCAGAACACCCGCAAGGTGACGCGCGCGCTCGAAATGGTCTCGGCCTCCAAGATCCGCAAGGCGCAGGACCGCATGAAGACCTCGCGTCCGTATGCGCAGGCGATGAAGCAGGTGATCGGGCATCTGGCGCAGGCCAGCACCGATTTCCAGCATCCGTTCCTGGTCGAGCGCGAGCAGGTCAAGCGGGTCGGCTACATCGTGATCTCTTCCGATCGCGGCCTGGCCGGCGGTCTGAACAACAACCTGTTCCGCAAGATGCTGGGCGAAGTGCGTCCCTGGCAGGACAGCGGCGCCGAGATCGACGTGGTGACCATCGGCCAGAAGGCCTCGGCCTTCTTCCGTCGCGTCAAGGTCAACATGGTCGGCAGCGTGACCCACCTGGGTGACAGCCCGCAGGTCGAGCAGCTGATCGGCGTCATCAAGGTGATGATCGATGCCTTCATCGAAGGCAAGGTGGACCGCGTCTATCTGGTCTACAACCGCTTCGTGAACACCATGACGCAGAAGGCCAGCTTCGACCAGCTGCTGCCGCTGCCGGCCGCCGAGCACAAGGTGGCGCACCACGATTGGGATTACCTGTATGAACCCGATGCCGCGACCGTGCTGGAGCACGTGATGACGCGTTACATCGAGTCGCTGGTGTACCAGGCCGTGCTGGAAAACGTGGCCTCCGAACACGCGGCGCGCATGGTGGCGATGAAGGCCGCCAGCGACAATGCCAACAAGATGATCGGCACCTTGCAACTGGTCTACAACAAGGCGCGCCAGGCGGCGATCACCCAAGAAATTTCGGAAATCGTCAGCGGCGCGGCCGCTGTGTAGCCGGGAATGGAGAATCGGGAAACGGGAATAGGCAAGGCCGTCGGTGCTCTTGATCTTCCCATTCCCCATTCTCGATTCCCCATTCCCGACACCAGAATCGAACAGACATGAGTGGAGTTATCCAAATGAGTCAGGGCAAGATCGTTCAGATCATCGGCGCGGTCGTCGACGTCGAATTCCTGCGCAATGAAGTGCCGAAGGTGTATCACGCGCTCAAGGTCGATGGCACCGAAATCACCCTGGAAGTGCAGCAGCAGCTGGGCGACGGCGTGGTGCGCACGATTGCGCTGGGCTCCACCGACGGCTTGAAGCGCAACCTGGTCGCCACCAACACCGAACGCGCCATCTCGGTGCCGGTCGGTGCTGGCACGCTGGGCCGCATCATGGACGTGCTGGGTCGCCCGATCGACGAGGCCGGCGAGGTGCAGGCATCGGATCATTGGGAAATCCACCGCGGCGCGCCGTCGTATGAAGACCAGTCCTCCAGCACCGAGCTGCTGGAAACCGGCATCAAGGTCATCGACCTGATGTGCCCGTTCGCCAAGGGCGGCAAGGTGGGCCTGTTCGGCGGCGCCGGCGTCGGCAAGACCGTCAACATGATGGAACTCATCAACAACATCGCCAAGGCGCACTCGGGTCTGTCCGTGTTCGCCGGCGTGGGCGAGCGTACCCGCGAGGGCAACGACTTCTACCACGAGATGAAGGATTCCAACGTCCTGGACAAGGTCGCGATGGTGTACGGCCAGATGAACGAGCCGCCGGGCAACCGTCTGCGCGTAGCGCTGACCGGCCTGACCATGGCCGAGTACTTCCGCGACGAGAAGGACGAGAACGGCAAGGGCAAGGACGTGCTGTTGTTCGTGGACAACATCTACCGCTACACGCTGGCCGGTACCGAAGTGTCCGCGTTGCTCGGCCGTATGCCGTCGGCAGTGGGTTACCAGCCGACCCTGGCCGAAGAAATGGGCGTGCTGCAGGAACGCATCACCTCGACCAAGAGCGGTTCGATCACCTCGATCCAGGCCGTGTACGTGCCTGCGGACGACCTGACCGACCCGTCGCCGGCGACCACCTTCGCCCACCTGGACTCCACCGTCACGCTGAGCCGTAACATCGCCTCGCTGGGTATCTACCCGGCGGTGGATCCGCTGGACTCCACCAGCCGCCAGATGGATCCGCTGGTGATCGGCCACGAGCATTACGACACCGCCCAGCGCGTGCAGCAGACCTTGCAGAAGTACAAGGAACTGAAGGACATCATCGCGATTCTGGGCATGGACGAGCTGAGCGAAGAAGACAAGCAGTCGGTGTCGCGCGCACGCAAGATCGAACGCTTCTTCAGCCAGCCCTTCCACGTGGCCGAAGTGTTCACCGGCTCGCCGGGCAAGTACGTCTCGCTGAAGGACACCATTCGCGGCTTCAAGGCGATCTGCGACGGCGAATACGACCACCTGCCGGAGCAGGCGTTCTACATGGTCGGCAGCATCGAAGAAGCCGTCGAGAAAGCCAACAAGATGAGCGCCAAGGCCTGATGCGATCCCAGCCGCTGTGCGGCTGGAATCGGGAATCGGGAATCGGGAATCGTAAAGGCGGGTCGTAGGTGAGTTGGAAGTACGGGATCACGAAGAGTGCGCAGCCAGCCGCTCTTCCCATTCCCGATTCCCGATTCCCAATTCCCCGCCTCACAAAGTGAGGCAGCATGAGCACTATCCGTTGCGACATCGTCAGCGCCGAGAAGGAAATCTTCCACGGTGAGGCGACGCTGGTCGTGGCCACCGGCGAGTTGGGCGAGCTGGGCATCGCGCCCAAGCACGCGCCGCTGATTACCCGCCTGAAGCCGGGCAAGGTGGTGGTGACCACCGCCAGTGGCGAACAGCTGGACTTCGCCATTTCCGGCGGCATCCTGGAAGTGCAGCCGCAGGTGGTGACCATTCTGGTGGACACCGCGGTGCGTGCGCAGGACATCGACGAAGCGGCCGTGCGCAAGGTCAAGGAAGAGGCCGAGCGGCTGCTGGCCAACCGCGGCAACACGGTGGATGTGGCGCAGGCACAGCGTCAGCTGGCCGAGGCAACGGTGCAGCTGCAGGCGCTGGAACGCCTGCGCCGCAACCTCAAGCACTGATCGACTGATCGACTGATCGACCCTTGATGGGCGCGTGATGCGATCCAGCAGTGTTGCCACACGCAGGTGTGGAGTGGAAACGCCGACCGTTGGGTCGGCGTTTTCGTTTATGAAGCCGCGCTTGCGCGGCAAAAAACCTGGTTCTGCGACCAACAGGCACACTGCACGCTCGCACCGTGGTCGATGCCCAGGCGTCACTGCCATGGCCGACCTGTCACTGAGGATGACCGCATGACCCGCTTGGTAGATCGCTTTCGTGGTTACGTACTGACTGGCGCGCTGGCCGCCGCATTGCTGGGCTGTGCCTTGCCGGCACGTAGCCAGCCGTCGCTGGATCCGCTGCTGGACCGCATCGTGCAGCGCAATGCCATCGGCGATGCGGTGGCGTTGAGCAAATGGGACAGCGGCAAGCCAGTGCTGGATCAGACGCGCGAGGCGGCGGTGGTGTCGAGCGTGCGCGATCAGGCCGCGGCGCACGGACTGGAGCCGGACGACGCCGTGCGTTTCTTTACCGCACAGATCGAGGCCAACAAGGCGGTGCAGTACGCGCTGTTGAACCGCTGGCACGAGCGTGGCCGCGCGCCGGATACCGCGCGGCCGGATCTGGCCGCGTTGCGCGCGCGCCTGGATCAGCTGCAAGGCGAGCTGCTGGATGCACTTGCGCAGGCGGCCCCGCAACGGCAGGCGCTCGATTGTCCGTCTGCCACCGCGCGTGCTGCCGCGCGCTATGTGGCGAAATGGCAGCTGGACGCGGTGCACCACGCGGCCCTGGTGCGCAGTCTTGGCGATTTCTGTCAGCCGCCCGCCCAACGCGCCACGCCGGCAGCGGACAGGTAGGCCGCGAAGGGAGCCTCTGCGGCGATCACCTGCCAGCGCGCAGGCAGGTGGCGTTTGGTTGCTGCAGCTAGCGGGGCCTGTGCCACGCGGGTTTGCATCGACAGCCGACCGCACTGACTGCGTCGCCGCCGCAGGCTGACAGGCACAGGCTAGGCTCAGCGATACACCACCTGCCGGCCCAGGAAGAACGACACCACCGCCAGCCCGCCTTCGACCAGCGGTTTGGCGAGCCAGGCCTGACGCAGGCCGACCAGCTCAACGGTGGCCGAGACCAGCCAGGTGCTGATGAGGGTCAATATCAGCCACATCACCGCAAAGCGGCGGAAGCGCTGCCAGCCCAGGCGTGCGCCATCCTGCCGGGCAAAGGTGAAGCGGCCGTTGAGCCAGAAGCCCAGGGCCGCCCCGCCGATGCGGCCGAGCAGGTTGGCGGGCACGGCGGGCAGGCCGGCGGCGGTGCCGGCGATGAAGATGCCGCAATCCACCGCCAGCTGCAGCGCGCCGATCAGGGTGAACTGGCTGCCTTGGCGGAACAGGCTCATGCGTGCGCGGGGAAGCGAAAGGGCGCCCATCCTAACGGTCGCGGCGCTCACGTACCGTTACTGCAATAGGTCGCTTCTGCCCAGGCGGGACGCCTGGTTGCGCAGCGATTAGAATTCGGGCACTTCATGGTTGCCGGAAAGCGTTGATGACTTTGCCTTTGCACGTTGTGATCCTGGCTGCCGGAGAGGGCAAGCGCATGCGCTCGGCGCTGCCCAAGGTGCTGCAGCCGCTGGCGGGCCAGCCGATGCTGGCGCATGTGATCGCCACCGCGCGGCAACTGCAGCCAGCGGCGATCCATGTGGTCTACGGTCATCGCGGCGACCAGGTGCGGGCGGCATTCGCAGCACAAGCCGATCTGCACTGGGCCGAGCAGCATCAGCAGCTGGGCACCGGGCATGCGGTGCAGCAGGCGATGGATGCCATCCCCGACGCGGCGACCGTGCTGGTGCTGTATGGCGATGTGCCGCTGATCCGCAGCCAGAGCCTGCAGGAGCTGCTGCAGGCGCCCGGCCGCATGGCGGTGCTGGTGGCCGAGCTGGCCGATCCCACCGGCTACGGCCGCATCGTGCGCGACCCGGAAGGCAAGGTCGCGGCGATCGTCGAGCAGAAGGATGCCAGCGAGGAGCAACGCCGGCTGCGCACCGTCAACACCGGCATCCTCACCGCCGAATCCACCGCACTGCGCCGCTGGCTGTCCGGTCTGTCCAATCACAATGCGCAGGGCGAGTTCTATCTGACCGACGTCTTCGCCAGCGCCGCCGCCGACTTCACTCCGGCCGACATGGTGCAGGTGGCCGACCCGCAGGACGTGGAGGGCGCCAACGATCCGTGGCAGCTCGCGCAGCTCGAACGCGCGTGGCAGCATCGCGCCGCCCGCACGCTGTGCCTGGAAGGCGTACGCATGGCCGACCCCACGCGCGTGGAGCAGCGCGGCACGGTCCAGGTGGGGCGCGACGTACAACTGGACATCGACGTGATCCTGGAGGGCGAGGTCGTTCTGGGCGATGGCGTGGTGATCGGCCCGTTCGTCCGGCTGCGCGACGTCAATCTCGGTCCCGGCACGCAGGTGCGTGCGCACTGCGACCTGGAAGGCGTGGTAACCGAAGGTGCGGTGCAGATTGGTCCGTTCGCGCGGCTGCGGCCGGGGACGGTGCTCGCCGATGGCGTGCATATCGGCAATTTCGTGGAGACCAAGAAGGTCGCGATGGGCGTGGGCAGCAAGGCCAACCACCTGACCTACCTGGGCGATGCGACGATCGGTAGCAAGGTCAACATCGGTGCCGGCACCATCACCTGCAACTACGATGGCGTGAACAAGTCGCAGACCATCATCGGCGATGGTGCCTTCGTCGGATCCAACAGCGCGCTGGTGGCGCCGGTCGAGATCGGCGCGATGGCCACCATCGGCGCCGGCTCGGTCATCACCCGCGATGCGCCGGTGGGCCAGCTCAGCGTGACGCGTGCGCGGCAGACCGTGGTCGAAGGGTGGAAGCGGCCCAGCAAGAAGTAGGCGGCGCTGCTGGTATTCGCACCGAACGCGTAGGAGCGCACCCGGGCGCGACCGGCGTTACCGGTAATGCCCGTCGCGCCCGGGTGCGCTCCTACGACGTGCGCGGAGCTGCGCCCAACGGCAATAGCAAGGTCACGCACAGCCCGCCGTGTTCGCGGTTATGCAGCGAAAGACGCCCGCCATGCGCTTCGGCGATCTCGCGGGTGAGCGCCAGGCCCAGCCCGGTGCCATTGCGCTTGGTGGAGTAGAACGGCATCAGCGCGTTGTGCAGCACCGCCTCGTTCATGCCGTTGCCGCGATCGAGTACCTCGATACGTAGCCATTGCGGTACCCGCGTGACGCGCAGCGCCACGTCGCTGTTGGGAGGCTGCGCTTCGTCGCAGGCTTCGTGCGCGTTCTTCAGCAGGTTAAGCAGTGCCTGCTCGATCTGCGCGGCGTCGATGCGGCTGCACACCTCGCTCAGGTCGCCTTGCAGGTCGAACGGGATCTGTTGCTGCAGGCGGCCAAGGAAGGGCGCCCACTCGATGGTCTGCAATTGCGGCTGCGGCAGTTTGGCAAAGCGCGCATAGCCGCGGATGAATCCTTCCAGATGCCGGGCGCGTTCTTCGATGGTTTCAAACACCGTACTCAGCCGGTCGGTGCGCTCGCGCCGCAGCAGTTCGGCGCCCGAATGCGCCAATGAGGCGATCGGTGCGAGCGAGTTGTTCAGTTCATGACTGATGACCCGGATCACCTTCTTCCAGGTCTGCACTTCCTGGCGGCGCAATTCGGTGGTCAGGGTGCGGATCAGCAGCAACTCGTGACCACGACCATTGAGATGGAAGCTACGCCGCGACAGGTGGTAGATCTGTTCGTCGTCCTCGTCATCGCCGTCTTCGCGCACCGCAAACAGGCAGTCGCCGCCGCGCGCCAGCGCGTCGCGCAGTTCGCCGGGCATGCGTTCAAGCACGTCGTCCAGGTGCTGGCCTTCTAGCTTGCGTCCGCCGTGCAGCAGTTTGCGCGCCGCATTGTTGGAAAAGCCGATCCGGCGCACGCCGTCGCCGCCGGCGACGACGAGCAGCATCGCCACCGGGGTGTTCTGCAGCATGGTGTCCAGCATCAATTCGCGCTGCACCAGGTCGCGCCGCTGCGCGCGCAGCACATCGCCCAGTTCCGCATGCGCCTGCACCAGTTGCGCCAGTTCGTCGTTGCCGCGCCAGTGCACGCCGAAGTTGTATTCGCCGTCGCGGTAGCTGCTGGTGGTGCCGGCCAGCGCGCGGAACAGCGAGCGCATCGGGGCGGTCGCATGGCTCAGGCTCCACCACATCGCCGTCAGCAGGACCAGCGCCGACAACACCGTCACCTCCCAGCCGCGGTCCAGCCAGTACGCCAGCAGCCAGGGCAGGGCGGCGGCCAGCGCCAGCACCGGCAGCAACCGCAGAAACAGCGAAAACGTGAAGGAGCGCTGGCGCATGCCGATGCTCATTCGCTGCCGATGCCGTAGCGGTCCATGCGCCGGTACAGCGCCTGTCGGCTCAGCCCCAGCTCGGCGGCTGCCTGGGCGATCACGCCCTGCGCGCGTGCCAGTGCCTGCTCGATGCGCGCACGGTCCGGCTCGCTGCCGGCCGGCGCGACGGGGCGTGGCGCGGCGGCGCGCGGCAGGTTGAGATCGCCGATCTCGATGCGCGCGCCTTGCGCCAGCAATCCGGCCCGCTGCAGCACGTTGCGCAGTTCGCGCACATTGCCTGGCCAGGCGTGCCGCTGCAGCGCCTCATGGGCCTGGGTGGACAGTGGCTTGGCGCCGGCAAGAAAGTGCTCGGCCAGCGGCCCGATGTCGCCGGGCCGTTCACCCAGTGCGGGCAAGGCGATCTCCACGGTGTTGAGCCGGTAATACAGATCCTCGCGAAAGCTGCCATCGCGGATCATTGCCGGCAGGTCGGCATTGGTGGCGCTGATGACGCGCACCTTGGCGTGGCGCTCGCGGTTGGAGCCCAGCCGCTCGTAGCGCCCGGTTTCCAGCACGCGCAGCAGCTTCATTTGCCCGGCCAGCGGCAGGTTGCCGATCTCGTCGAGGAACAGCGTGCCGCCGTCGGCGGCTTCGAACTTGCCTTCGCGCGCCTTGTTGGCACCGGTATAGGCACCGGCCTCGGCGCCGAACAACTCCGCTTCGATCAACTCACCCGGCAACGCGCCGCAATTGACCGCGATGAACGGCCCGTGCCTGACTGCGGAGTTGGCCTGAATGATCTCGGCGAGTTTTTCCTTGCCGCTGCCGTTGGGGCCGGTAATCAGCACCGGCAGCTCCGAGCGTGCCACCTGGCAGGCCAGTGCGATGGCACGTTCGCTGGCGGGGTCGGCGAATACCGCGCCGCGCAGGTCGTAGCGCTGGTGCAACTGATCGCGGCCGCGTCGCTCGCGCTCGCGCCGGAGTTCCAGTTCGCGCCGCGCCTCGGACAGTTCCAGCAGGTTGTTGACCGTGGTCAGCAGCTTGGTGTCGTCCCAGGGCTTGGCGATGTAGTCCGCCGCACCGGCCTTGACCAGCCCCACCGCGCTGCCCAGATGGGTCCAGGCGGTGAGCAGGATCACCGGAAGATCCGGGTGGCGCTGGCGGATCTGCGCGAACAAGGCCTCGCCCTCTTCGCCGGAGGTGGTGTCGGCGGTGAAGTTCATGTCCTGGATCACCAGATCGAACGCCCGCTCGTCCAGCAGCGCCAGTCCGGCCTGCGGCGACGACGCGTGCTGCGCTTCGATGTCGTGCAGCGAGAACAGCACCTCCAGCGCGGTGGCCACGGCGGTGTTGTCGTCGATGATGAGGATCTGGGACATGATGGATTGGATCCGGTGGGACGCCATCGTAACGGCTAGTCGTTCGCCGCGGAGCGGTGGGCGTAGCTCAGCACGCGGGTGATCGTCCATTGCCCGTCGTGGACGTGCCAGACCATCACGAAGTCGGCAAGCCCTTCGCACTTGCCGGTCGCTGTATCGCAGAAACGGTGCTGGCCCTGGGAAATCGCGCCGAAGTCACGCACCGGATAGACCTTCAGGGTTTCAGGAATCAGTTCGCGGGTGTAGTGCCCGCAGGCGTGCTCGCGGGTATTGGCGAGCATGGCGTTACGGTTCCAGGTCACTCCGCCGGTGTCGTGGTAGAACTCGACGGCGGGATCAAAGTAGCCGGCGTGCTTCTGCAGCTGCGCAGGATCGGCGCAGCGGTTGAAACTGTCAAAGACCTCGCGGTCCAGGGCGGCGATGGTGGAGCGCAGGTCGGCTCCGGTATTGCCGGCCAGTTCTTCTGCAGATGCCTGGAGACAGAACAGCGACAGGGCAGCGAGCAGGAGACTTCGGATTTTTTGCGGTTTCGAGTTCATGGAAGGCTGGTCTCGTGTAGGGCAAGGGTCTGCCTATGCACTGCGGGTGGCGACTGCGGGCGGCACGGCGGCGGCGCGGCGGGCCGGCCAGAACACCGCCACCTGGCCAAGCAGCCAGAGCAGCAGCGCACCGACCGGCAGGTAGATCGCGGGCAGCCGCGGCAATTCATACCGGGCCATCAGCCAGACGTTGATCGAATAGGCCATGAGCATGCCGAGCACGATCCCGATCGTCGCCAGCAGGAAATTCTCCATCTGGAAATAGCGCAGGATCTGGCTGCGTGTGGCGCCCAGCGCGCGGCGGATGCCGATCTGCTTGGTGCGCTGCTGCACCCAGAAACTGGCCAGGCCGACGATGCCCAGCGCGGTGACGATCAGCAGTGCGATGCAGACCGCCCCAAGCAGCCAGATCATCGCGCGGTCGTCGCGGAAATAGCTGTCGCGGATCTCGGTGTAGGTCTGCTGCTTCAGGACCAGACGGCTGTTGTCCAGCCGCATCAAGGCCGCCACCGCAGCTTGTTGCACCTCTTGCCGGCGTGACGGATCGGAGACACGCAGGATGTACTGGCCCTCGGTGTAGGGGACGCGGATCGGTAGCAGCATCGAGTAGTGCCGCTGTTCCGGCCCATTGACGTTGTTCGGGCGCGCCAGGGTATGCACGATCCCGATCACCCGCATCGGCACGTCGCCGGAGTAGACGGTCTTGCCCAGTGCGCTGTTGCCGGGAAACATCTTGTCTGCGGCGGCCTGCGTCAGCAGGATCGGAAGGCCTTTCTTGAGAACGCTGTCGTCGTTGTCTGCTTTTTCCAGACTGATGTATTCCTCCGGGGTGAAGTCGCGCCCGCCTGTCAGTTGCAGGCCAAGCACCTTCAAGCTGCCTTCGCTGACCAGGTATTGCGCGGCATTGAGCGTGGAGCGCTCCTGCTCCGGGGTCAGGGACAATCCGGTGTTGGACGAATAATTGACGAACGGCATCTGATTGGTGATGGCCGCGTTGCGCACGCCAGGGATGGCGCGCAGCGCCGCCAGGTCTTCCTGGGTACGCACGTCGGCGTTGGTCTGCGTGCCGATGCCGCCCAAGGAGATGCTGAGCAGTTCCTGTTCGGCAACGCCGCTGGCGCGCCCGAGCGTTTCCACGCGGTTGCCGATCAGGAACAGCGAATTGCAGATGATGGCGCAGGCCAGCGCGATCTCCAGCACGATGAGCGCGGCCGCGGTCTTGTGGCGGCGAAGGGTGGAAACGATAGGGCGGATGTCCATGGGACTGACCTTGGAGGGGTGGGCTTGGCCCGCTGCAGCGCCGCGGGCGTGAGGATCAGGACGATTTGAGCTGCAATGCCGGGGCGACCTGGATGGCCCGCCAGGACGGCAACAGGCCGGCGATCAGGCTGGCGGAGACCGCGATCGCGAACGTCAGCACCAGCATGGTGAGATCCAGATGCGCCAATGAGGCGTACTCCACCGGTTGCTGGCGCACCGCCCACAGGCCCAGCCACGCCAGCGCCAACCCGCCGATGCCGCCGGCCAGGCCGATCGTGCCCGCCTCCACCAGGCATTGCGCGAAGATGGCGCGGCGCGATGCACCCAGCGCGCGGCGCACGCCGATCTCCCCACTGCGCCGCAGGAACTTGGCCAGCAGCAGGCCCACCGTGTTGAGCAGGCAGACCAGCAGAAAGCCCATCGCCAGCCACAATTGCAGACGGACATCACCCGGTACGACCTTGTTGTGGTCCAACCACTCCATCACGTTGCGCAAGCGCACGTTGTTGGGGCGGGTGAAACGCCCGGCACTGCGTTGCTGATCGGAATAGTTCTCCAGATACGCTTTGTAATCGCTGGCCTGCCTTGCGTTCTCCAGCTCCACCCAATACTGCACCCAACTGCAGGGGGCATTGAGGGCGGTGGTATCGCCGCCTTCGGCCTTGCCATTGCAGTTGGTTCCGCCCTCATGGCTCATTTTCAGCTCGATCGCCGTACTGAAGGGCACGTAGAGCTGTTCGTCCGAGCCGTAGGTGCTGGTGATGTCGTAGAAACGCGGAGCGGCCTCCCATGTATCGAGTACGCCGACAATGCGGAAGGTGTGCTTATCCACGCGCAGCTCGCGCCCGACGCTGTTGCCACCATCGAACAGTTTGTCGTTCAGCGCCTTGCCGATCACCGCAACGCGCTCGTGCCGCTCGTCGCTGGCGCTCGACCATCCCTGTCCCTGCAGGAACGGCGTGTCGAACATCGGGAAGAAATCGGCCGAGGTGAAGCGCGTCTTCATCTTGAAGGGAGTGATTGCGCCGTTCTGCGGTTCGATCGCCACATTGCCGCCGGTCATCATGGCCTGGCGCTTGGCACGCTTCTCGCGCAGCAGCGCTTCGGCGTCGAAGCGGGTGGACTGGTAATCCGGCTCCTCCCCAGGCTGATAACCGGCCTTCGGTTGTGCATCCACCTGCACATAGAACAGGCGATCGCTCTTCTGCGGGATCGGATCGCCCGACAACACATGGAACACCGTCAAGGTGGTCATGCTGGCGCCGATGCCCAGCGCGATGGCCAGCACCATCAGCGCGGTGAGTACCTTGTTGCGGCGGAAGCTGCGCAGCGCCAGGGTGAAGTAGTAACCGAACATGGGCGCTCTCCTCAGTCGGCCTGGGTGGGTGCAAGATCGCGCGCACGCATCAGGCTGGGATTACGCTCCAGATCGGTGGCCTGGCCATCGACGATATGCACGTTGCGCTGCGCGCGCGCGGCCAGTTCCGGGTCGTGGGTGACCATGACGATGGTGGTGCCCTGGCTGTTGATCTCTTCCAGCAGTTCCATCACCCCGCGCGCCATCTGCGAGTCGAGGTTGCCGGTGGGTTCGTCGGCCAGCAGCAGGCGCGGACTGCCGGCCAGTGCGCGGGCGATGGCGGCGCGCTGCTGCTGGCCGCCGGACAGTTCGGTGGGGTAGTGCTTCAGGCGCGACCCCAGTCCGACCTTGGTCAGGGCCTCTTCGATGCGCTGCTTGCGCTCGGCGGCGGGCATGCCACGGTAGCGCAACGGCACATCGACGTTGTCGAACAGGTTGAGGTCCGGGATCAGGTTGAAGCCCTGGAAGATGAAGCCGATCTTGCGGTTGCGCAGCCGCGAGCGCGCGTCGTCGGACAGGTGGCTGACGTCTTCGCCATCGAGCAGGTATTGCCCGCTGGTGAAGGTTTCCAGCAGGCCGGCCAGGTTGAGGAAGGTCGTCTTGCCCGAGCCGGAGGGCCCGGTCACCGCCACGAACTCGCCTTCGCGCACATGCAGGTCCAGCGACCGCAGCGCGTGGGTTTCCACCTGTTCGGTGCGGAAGACCTTGGAGACCGCTTGCATCTTGAGCATTGCCGATTCCTTTGCGAAAGGTGAGGTGTGAAAGAGGATCAGTGGACGGTGACGCGCGGTGCGTCGCCAAAGTTGTCTGCGCCGGAGACCACCACGCGGTCGCCTGCCTGCAGGCCGGACAGCACCTGCACTTCGCCAAGGCTGCTGACACCGAGCTTGACCGGGCGGCGCGCGGCGGTGGTGCCATCCATCACGTAGGCGTAGCGGCCTCCGGATTGTTCGACGAAGGGGCCGCGTTCGACCTTGAGCACGTTGCGGCGGGTATCCATCAGCACACGCGCGCTCATGCGCTGGCTCTGGCGCAGGCCGGGCGGTTGTTTGTCGGTGAAGCGGATGCGTGCGGTGACTTCGCCGTTGACCACCTCCGGCGACACCGCCGAGATGGCGCCGGGGAACGGCTCGCCGTTGCCGCTGGTGAGCTGGGCCGGCATGCCGATCGCCAGATCACGCGCGAAGCTTTCCGGCACCTTGATCTCGACCTCGAACTTGGACAGGTCCACCACGCCCAGGATCGGCGCGTTCGCTGCCACCTGGGTGTGCTGCACGGCCTGCACCTGGCCCACCTGTCCATCGAACGGCGACAGCAGGGTGAGCGCGTCCACCTGGCGCTGCACCTCGGCCACCACCGCGCGCTGGCGGTCTGCCAGCAGGCGCTTGTTGCGCGAGTCCAGGTCCGCGCCCTGGCTCTTCAAGGCCGCATCGCGCTGGGCGTGCTGCAGATCGATATCGGTCTTCTTCAAGGTGTCCTGGGCCTTGGCCAGGTCCACCTGCGGCACCGCGCCACCGTCAAAGCCGCGCTGGTAGCGTTCCAGGTCGCGCACGGCGGCCTGCTTGTCGATCCTGGCCTGGTCGGTGAGCTTGCTGGCGTTGGCACGGGCCAGCGTGGCATCCAGCGCGGCGCGGCTGGATTCGGCCTCCAGCCCGGCCAGGGTGGCTTGCTCCTGTGCCAGCTTGCTGCGCAGCTCGGGGCTGTCGATGCGCGCCAGCTCCTGGCCCTGCCTGACCACGTCGCCGGCCACCACGCTCAGCGTCACCGTGCCGGCGGAGATGGCGTACAGCACCGGGCTATTGGCGGCGATCACCCGGCCATCGGCGGCGATGTCGCGGACCAGCTCGCCCTGGGTGACAATGGCAATGCGCACCCGGTTGGCATCGAAGGAGCGGCTGCCCGCGCTCCAGGCGCTGACTGCCCAGCCGACGCCGGCCAGCACCGCGATCGCAGCCACCCCGGGCCACAGCCAGCGACGCCACGGCGCAGCTTGGGCGGGTGTGCGGATGACCTGGTCCTGGGCGGAAGTGTCACGAATCATGGCGGGCGTGCTCGATGGCGTCACAGAGGACAAAGCAGGCGTCGTGCCAACTCCCAAGTATTTGAAATACATAGAGTTAATGGCGGGTTTGCAAGTGTCCGCAGTGTCCGCGGACACTCGGGCGGACACGCTGTCCGGCTGCGGTCATGCAGTGGACAACAGCGGACACGCTAAAATGCCGATCTTCTTTCCTCATGAGCTGTCCCTATGTGTGGCATTGTCGGAGCGATCGCCGGGCGCGATGTGGTACCGGTCCTGATCGAAGGACTCAAGCGACTGGAGTACCGCGGCTATGACTCCTCCGGTATCGCGGTGCTCGATGGCGACCAGCTTCGCCGGGTGCGCCGCACCGGGCGGGTGGCCGAAATGGCCCAGGCCGCACACGCCGAGCAGTTCGAGGCAATGCTCGGCATCGGCCATACCCGCTGGGCCACGCATGGCGGCGTGACCGAAGCCAATGCGCACCCGCACATCAGCGACGGCATCGCGCTGGTGCACAACGGCATCATCGAAAACCACGAAGAACAGCGTGAAAAGCTGCGTGCGCTCGGCTACACCTTCGAGTCGCAGACCGATACCGAAGTCATCGCCCACCTCATCCACCACCACCTGGGCGATGCCGGCAACCTGCTGGCCGCCTTGCAGCGTACCGTCAAGGAACTCACCGGCGCCTATGCGCTGGCGGTGATGAGCCAGGCCGAGCCGGAACGCTTCGTCTGCGCGCGCATGGGCTGCCCGTTGCTGATCGGCGTGGGCGAGGGCGAGACCTTCGTCGCCTCCGACGTCTCGGCGATCGTGCAGGCCACCCGCCAGGTGATCTTCCTGGAAGAGGGCGACACCGCCGAGCTGCGCCGCGATGGCGTGCGTATCTTCGATGGCGACAACGCACCGGTCGAGCGCCCGCTGCATCTGTCGGATGTGTCGCTGGCCTCGCTGGAGCTCGGCCCGTTCCGCCATTTCATGCAGAAGGAAATCCACGAACAGCCGCGTGCGCTGGCCGATACCATCGAGGCGGCGATCGATGCGAAGGGATTCCCGGCATCGCTGTTCGGTCCCAACGCAGAAGCGGTATTGCGCGACATCGACGGCGTGCAGATCCTGGCCTGCGGCACCAGCTACTACGCCGGCATGACGGCACGCTACTGGATCGAAGCCATCGCCGGGTTGCCGTGCAGCGTGGAGATTGCCAGCGAATACCGCTACCGCGCCGCGCATGCCAACCTCAGGCACCTGATCGTCACCATCTCCCAGTCCGGCGAAACGCTGGACACGATGGAAGCGCTGAAATACGCCAAATCGCTGGGGCACCTGCATACGCTATCGATCTGCAACGTGCCCGAGAGCGCGATCCCGCGTGCCAGCGAGCTGGTGTGCTACACGCGTGCCGGCGCCGAGATCGGCGTGGCCTCGACCAAGGCCTTCACCACGCAATTGGCGGTGCTGTTCCAGCTCACCATGGTGCTGGGCAAGCTGCAGGGCCGCATCAACGAAGCCGAAGAAGCCGAGTACCTGGAGCAGCTGCGCTTCTTGCCCGGCAGCGTACAGCACGCCTTGAGCCTGGAGCCGCAGATCGTGGCCTGGGCCGAGCGATTCTCTGCGAAGGAAAACGCCTTGTTCCTGGGGCGTGGTCTGCATTATCCGATCGCGCTGGAAGGTGCGCTCAAGCTCAAGGAAATCTCCTATATCCATGCCGAAGCCTATCCAGCCGGCGAGTTGAAGCACGGCCCGCTGGCGCTGGTGGACGCGGCCATGCCGGTGGTGGTGATCGCGCCCAACGACCGCTTGCTGGAGAAGGTCAAATCCAACATGCAGGAAGTGCGCGCGCGCGGCGGCGAACTATTCGTGTTCGCCGACCAGGACAGCCACTTCAGCGAGTCCGAAGGCGTGCATGTGATCCGCACGCCACGCCATGCCGGCGTGCTGTCGCCGGTGATCCACACCATCCCGGTACAGCTGCTGGCCTACCACACCGCGCTGGCGCGAGGCACCGACGTGGACAAGCCGCGCAACCTGGCCAAGTCCGTCACGGTGGAATGACGCGGCCATCCATGCCAGCCGCGGTCGACCAGGGCGGCGGCATGGCAGGCCGTGCTGTCTGCGGTGGCGGCGAAGTGCCGGCATCGACGTCTGAACGATCAAGGAGTGCGTCATGCAGGAATCGAAGACCGGCCATGGCCAGGACACCCCCTCGCTGGCGACCCTGGTCCTGCGGTTGCAGCGCTATCGACGCCTTTGCGCCTACGCGCTCATCGCATCCGCGCTGCTGCTCACGCTGGCCTACATGGTGTGTATCTGGTCGTTTTTCCTGCCGCACGACCTGCGCAATCCGAGAGCCATCCAGTTCCTGACATCGGAGAGTTTCCAGGCCACGACCGCACCGATGTTCGAGCGGCTCAAGCGCTACAACGCGGCGTCGGCGTCGGCGTCGGCGGCTGGCGCGGCGGATCTGCCGTCGGACCTGCACGACCTGTATGCCAGCAGCGGATCGAGCGACGGGCTGATCGTTGTCGTCTATTATCGATTGATGCGTGCACCGGAGATGACGGGCGCAGGCCACGCCGCACCGGCACGGTATCGCTACGTACCGCATGTCGCGATCAGGCTCGATCCGCTGTATCTGGTCGGTTATCTGGTGCTGATGATCGGCCTGTGCCTGTGTCTGCACGCGGTGATCCGGAAGCCACCCGATGCGCAGCGACGCTTCGAGGAGCAGGTGCTCGAACACACCTATTCTCTCGTGGTGCTGCCTCCCTGCGCCGGCGCGGAGACTGGCGTGGCGGCGCTGTTGCCATTGCTTCGGCGCTTCCATGTCTTCGTCCAGCAACTCGGGATCAGGCACGCATCGCGGCCTGCGATGGCCTTCGCCGATGAGTACGACGTGCAGGACGCCCTGCACGCGCTGTTGAAGGTGCATTACCCGTACCTGCATCCGGAGGAATACACGCCGAGCTATGCCGGCAACCACTCGCGTATCGACTTCCTGCTGGCCGAGGAGCAGATCGCCATCGAAGTGAAGATGACCCGCGCTGGCCTACGCGATCGCGAGATCACCAACGAGCTGAGCATCGACATCGTGCGCTATTCCAATAACCCCCGGTGCCGGCACCTTGTATGCCTGATCTACGATCCGTCGCGGCTGCTCGTCAACGCGGACCTGCTCAAGAGGGATCTGGAGGACAGCCAGGCCGGCATCGGCGTCAGCGTCGTGATCATCCCCACGGCTTGAGCACGGCGGGGCGCGATCGGTGCCGGCCGCCTGGCACTCGTCCATGCGCAGTGCCAGTCCGCTGGCCCGGTTCCTGCATAAGCTCCTGGCGAGGGTCCACACCACGCAGGGGGACATATGCACGAGTCTTTCAAGCAGGGCGCGCCGGCCGAGTTGTGGCAGGCGTTGGTGCGCGAGGCGGGGCAGCGGACCGCGCGTCCGCTGGACGAATCGCGCGAGCAGTATCTGGTGTTCGTGCTGTTGCGCTTCCAGCGCGATGCGCATCTGCTCTCGCGCACCCAGGCCTTGGCCTGGCTGCATGCGCAGGAGCAGGTGGGCAGCGTGCGCGCCGACCTGTTGCGCGATGTCGGCGATGGCTGCCTGCTGATTGCCGGGCTGTTCCCCGGCGTGGCGCAGCGCCGCCGTCTCAGCGTGGACTACTTCATCGACCTGGGGCGCGGCGCCTATGCCGGGGTGGCCGACACGCGCTGCAGCGATGCCGGCCTGTTCGCACAACTGGCCGATGGCTATCGCGAGTTGGTGCATACCCTGGCCGCACTGCGCACGCCGCGTCAGTGGCAGTGCGCGAGCAGCGGGATCCTGCATGCCTGATCCATAAGCCCGGCACGGGGGACGTCCCGACAGCGCGGTGGGGACCGTCCCGACTGCCAAAACACCAGCAGCGGCCCACACTATCCCGGCAGACTTGATCCGCCGGGCGACGCTGCAGTGTTCCGGATGGGTCGATCCTGTGCCAGCGACCGCCGCACAGCCTGTGCGGTGATGTCTTGCCGCACTGCGTGGGGGCGCGCAGTGCGGCACTTATTCCATGGGAAGGACACGATGCGGATCTGTATTTTGGCCGGGCTGCTCGCCGCAGCCGGCGTGGCGACGGCGCAGGGCATTCCGCCCGGTTACGCCGGTCAGGGCGGGATGACGCTGCACGAGATCGATCCTGCGATCTATGCCTACCATTACGACCACGGTTTCGTCGGCGAAGACGCCATGGGGCAGGACCCGGCCTTGCAATTCGCCTGGTCGCGCATCGCCGCGACCAACGTGTGTGCGCAGCAGCCGGTGTCCGAGGCGGTGATCGCCAAGTTGGTCGAACAGTACGGCCAGTCGGCCGCCGTGCACCAGGTCAACGGCATCGGGTTTCATGAGACGCAGATGCGTGCGGCCAGCAGCTTCTGTACGCCAACGCGCAGCGCCGAGGCGAGCGCCGTGCTACCGGCGTTCGTCGGTGGTGATTTTTCGGCCGCAACGGCGTATGCGGCAGCGGCTGCAGCCGGGACCCTGGTCGTGGCAGAGCAGGCGCCAGCGCCTGCGTCCGCCACCGACGGCACCGATGCGGCGATCGCTTCCTCGGCGGATTGGGCGTTGCAGCTGCCGTTGAGCGCACAGCTGAACCTGGGCGCGGACGGCCTGCCCAATGGCGACGACATGTTGCGCGTGGTGCGGCGCGGCCATACCGGCGCCTCTGTCGGATTGCAGGTTGCAGCCAGTCTGTTCGCGCGTGGCCTGGTGGCGTCGAGCTTCAGCAAGGACCAACTGAGGGGCGAGAAGATCAAGGACATCGGCAATCCCGGTTATGTCCTGCAGCGCGATGCGGTCAACGGACAGCTGAAGCGCTATTTCGCCGGGCATCCGGGCGCGATTCCAGTCGATCCCTTCCCGTTGCAGGTGGTCATGTCCGACTGGGCGCTGATCTATCAGAGCCTGTCCGACGCCAACTCGCCCTATGAGCTGCGCTACAGCGTGACCATCGGTGGAGAACGCACCGGTTTGCTCAGGCGCAAGGCGAGCCGGGTGCACATGGCGTGCGTGCCAACCCCGCGCACCGCGTCGTTGCAGGAGTGGGAGGCCGACAACTACGCCCTGGTCAAGCAGGCGGCGCAGGCCTATACGGACGAGTGCGCGGCCAGGTTCGCAGACGGCCTGCCGCAATGGTTTCCCGATACCGCGGCGGTGGCGGCGTCCAACTGAAGCAGTGGCGGCGTGCCGCCACCGTCAGCAGGACCGGGCCGGACGTCGGTAACGTCTGGCCCGGTCCTGCATCGCCGGAGCGTCCGGTCAGATCACCGGCTGTGACGGATTGCGTTGGGGATCGTGCTGGTGTTGCGGCTGTTGCGAAGGCTGCTGCGCCTGGGCTTCCTGTCGCAGCGCAGTGCTGCTGTGTTCCAGTGAGCGCTCCGACGCGGCTGCCTTGTCGGCATAGATGCGTTGATGCGCGGGATCGTTGGGTTGCCCCTGCACGGCAAACAGCCCGCTGCCGTCCTTGTTCTGCACCACCATGTCGATGCGCTGCATGCCGCCCACCTTGGCTTCGAACGCCAGTGCGCCCGCTGCATTTTCCAGTGCGCGCCGGTTGGGAAACGCCTGCGGACCCAGTTGCTCCAGCTTGCCGACCGCCTGGGTGTACAGCGGATGGTCGGGATTGGTCTTTTCCGACAGCAAGGGCGCCTTGTCGGCCTGCTTGAGCGCATTGAAGGTATCGCGGCCGACGATGCCGTCGTCCTGCAGGCCGTGCGCGCGCTGGAACGCCTTGACCGCTTCGCCGGTGCGGGAACCATACGCGCCATCGGCCTGCAAGGCATTGCCGTTCGCATCGCGGTAGCCGAGCAGCTGCAAGGTGTGCTGCAGCTTCTGGACCTCGGGGCCGTGCGCGTCCTCGCGCAGCACACCGGGGGTGCCCGCGCCAGCCTGCGCAGCTGCGGGCCGGTGCGTGTCGCTGCCCTGCGACTGCTGCCTGTCGTGGCTGCGGTCCTGCAGCAGTTCGCGTGCCTCGGCGAGCGGGTCGCTGGCGAAGAGCTTGACGCCCCGGGCGTGCTTGCGTTCCAGGTAGGTCTCCAGCGAGCTGAGTTCGACACCCTCGCCGCCGCGCGACTGGCTGATCTTCAGCTCACCATCCTTGGGGTCGCGCACCACCATGGTGATGTGGTCGATGCCCTTGTAGCGGCCGGCATCCCAACTCTTGGCACCGTTGTCCTCGCCGATAATCATGCCTTCCTTGAGCTTGTCGGCGGTGACCTCGTTGCCCTGTATCAGCACGCCGGAGCGCTGCTCGGCCTTGCGCAGCAATTCGGAGGCGCTATCGAAGCCCGGGCTGAACTTGTCGGCCTTGCTGAAAATCGCCCTGCCCGCGCCACGGTTGATCTCGTCCATGGTGGCGTTCTGCATCTCGACCACCCAGCCCGAGCAATCGACCCTGCCCTGGTCCGGATCCTTGGCGCCAAGGCCGTATTTCACATGGTCGTATTTGTTCGTCAGCGCGTAGGCCGCACCCAGGGCGATGGGCTGCGTGCCCGCCGGCGTGGGCGCTGCCGGTTGTGCTGCCGATTGCGCAGGCGTTGCCTGGCTAGGCGACGGGGCCTGCGGTTGCCCGGTCAGCGGCTGGATGCCTTTTTCTGGAAGATGGATGCGGTCCATCTTCGTATCCCAGTACTGGATGAAGGTCTGCGCCATGCCCTTGTCGGACATGGCCCTGAACGTGGCCGCATCCACGCCGGTCAAGGACTGCAGCTCTTTTCCACCGATGTTGTTGAGGATGTTGGCGCGCGTGCCGTCGAGACTGAAGGACCCGGTGGCGATCGCGGCCTGGATGGAGCGATAGCCACCGGCTCCCTGCTGATGGGCCATGTACATGTCCAGGCCATCGGGTTCGGGCTTGCCCGACAGGTAGGGCCGGCCATCGCGTTCGTGCCGGTCCACCAGCGAGTTACGATTATTCAGGTAGAGGCGGGCTGCCGCATCGGTGTTGGCCACCGCATCCAGTTCGCGTCCTGAAATACCGTACTCGGCAGCAGTTGGCGGCGTGAACTGGAACAAGCCCTTGGCGCCGTTCGGGCCACGGCTTGCCAGCTCGTTGAAACTGCCGCCGGTTTCCGCGTAGGCGAATCGAAAGAAGTCGTCGCGCGGAATATTCCGCTCCTGCGCTTCACGTTCGATAATGTCGAGCACTTCGGCTCGTGAGTAATTGGTCGGCATCGCTCATCATCCTTTCATTGAGTGCCGCAGCCACGCGGCTGCAGCGGTACGCCGCCCGAACCAATTCCTTTGGTCCTGTGTCAAGGGGTCGGCACATACGATTTGCGGGCGCTATCGTAGCGGTATTGCACCGCCGCGTCACCCCCGTTCGCCGAGGGATCACCGGAAACCGTGACGCGGACGCCAGGCAGGCCCGGCTGCTGGACGAATGCCAGCGTGCTGGCGTTCTTCACGCAGGCGATCTTGCCGGGCGCATCTTCGCCGCAATTGGCGCTGTTGTCCTGGCCGGCCGGCAGGTTGCCCACATAGGTCCAGTGCGTATCGTCGACCTCGGCGGTGTCCTTTGGATTGAACGCCAGCAGGTCGTAGGACAGGATGCGCACCCCGGACTGCAGGCTCCAGGTCGGCAGCGCCAGGACCAGGCGGCCATCGTCGGTGACCTGGGTCTGCGGCTTGCGCGCGGTGTCGATGGTATTGGCCTGTTCCATACCGCCGAATTCGCCGATATACGGTTCGGCGCCCAGCAGCTTCCACGGCGACTTGCTGCCCGGTGCGCTGGTGACGAAAGTGGCATGGGCCAGGGTGACCTTGGTCTCTGGGGCGGGGGAGTGATTCTCGCGATCGGCACCGTAAAGCTCGGGGGTTTCCCAGGCAAATCCGGTGTAATAGCGCGTGCCGCCGAGGGTGAATTCGAAGCCGTACCAGTAATTGATCCAGCTGCCGTTTGCGACCTCGTACGACAGTGCGCCGTCACCATCGACGTTGCTGATGAAGTACAGCACGCTGTCCGGGCGCGGCGGCTGCAATTGCTGGGTGGTAGCCTGGGTCGCATCCTGCATGGCAGTGGCATCCTTGTCTGAAGGGTGGGGGGCGGTGCTGGCGGTGGTTGGCGTGGCGGCGGCGGTGTGCGGCGGTGCCGGCTTGCACGCAGCGACCGTTGCCAGCGCAAGGATCAGTGGAATCTTCCTGACGAGCATTGGGATGCATCCATTGCGAAGGGCGGAAAAAGTCTACTCCAGCCCGGTGACGTGTCCATTCACTCGTTTGAGCGCGTGCTGTTACCGGCCGGTCGGCCGGCCGGACTGGCGCAGCGGCGGCACAGCGCCTTCACGCATGCAGTCGTCGTCGCGTGCGACGCACGCCGTTTGCGGCGCACGACACACAGGTGAGCTGCCGCCTACGCCAGCGCGGTATTGGAAATGATCTCCACCCAATAGCCATCCGGGTCCTTGATGAAGGCCAGGTGCTTCATGCGGCCGTCTTCCAGGCGTTTTTGATAGGGCACCTCCAGGCTGTCGAAGCGGGCGCAGGCGGCGTGGATGTCCGGCACCGACACGCAGATGTGGCCAAAGCCGCGCGGGTCGCTGTTGCCATCGTGATACACCGTGCCCTCCTGGGTTTCGGTGCCATGGTTGTGGGTGAGTTCCAGCACGCCGGGAATGCCGGCCATCCACAGCCGCCTCTCGTCATCCTGGTCGGGAATGGCGGTGCTCGCCGGCAGCAAGGCCAGAAAGTACAGGCTGAATTTCGCATCGGCGAAGTGGCGTGCATCGAGCAGGCGGAAGCCCAGGACGCGGGTATAGAAATCCAGCGAACGTTGTGCATCCTTGATGCGCAGCATGGTGTGGTTGAAGACGAAGCCGTGGGTGTCGGCGGGGGCGGCACTGGCGCCGGGGACATGTTGCAGGTCGGTCAAAGGCATTGCGGTCTCCTCGGTCGAATCGGGCGCGCGGGACAGGCGCGTGGGGTAGACAGTTTAGCGAGGGGTGGGTGGGCGGCGCGTCTGCGGCATGCGCTGCCCGGGGTGTGTCAGAGGGTCGAGTGGTTTGTCGCATGCGTCCACCGCGATCGGCGGGCACGCCGATTGCCAGCCGGTGGCTCGGCGTCCGGCGCGCGCTTGCCTGCGGCGGCAAGCGTGGCCGGTAGGACGATACTGGCGAGGCAGGCAGCACGGTGTCAGAACCAGATGCGGATGCCGGCAACAACCTGGCTGTCGTGTGGGGCTTGCTGGTCCGCCATGGCATTGCGGGCGGCATCGCCGAAGCGGCGGGTATGCACCCAGCCGATGTAGGGCGCGAAGCGGCGGGTGAATTCGTAGCGCAGCCGCAGGCCCGCTTGTACCTGTTCCAGGCCACTGCCGATGCGGCGGCGGTCATCGTCGGTGAGCGCGATATCGGCTTCCAGCCGCGGTTGCAGGATCAGGCGATTGGTCAGCAACACGTCGTACTCGCCTTCCAGGCGTAGCGCGGCACGCCCGGCGTTGCCCAGGGACAGGGTGGCTTCGGTCTCGAACTTGTACGGTGCCAGGCCCTGGATGCCGATGGCGGCCCAGCTACGACGATCGTCCGATGCAAGATCCTGGCGAGCGCCGATCAGTACATCCCACCAGGGCGAGATCGCGTGACCGTAGAACGCTTCGAACGTCGCCGATTGCGTGCGGCCGTTGGCGCGTTCGCCTTCGCTGCGCAGCCACAGGCGGTCGATGTCGCCACCGATCCATGCACGCGCCTCCCAGTCCTGGCCGGTGCCGCGATCGGTGTCGACCGCTTCCAGGCGATCGAGCAGGATGTAATGGTTGATGCCCATCCCGTGCATCGCGTGCGCCTGCAGTGGCGCAAACGCGGCAGCGATTTCTGCGTCGGTCACTGCGGGAATCGGTTCGCGTGGCAACGCGGTGCTGGCCGGGGATGCGGGTGGCGCTGCGGTGTGTGCACCATGGCCCATCGCATGATGATCCATCGCAGCGTGCTCTGTCTCGGCGTGCTCCATCTGGGCGTGATGCATTGCGGCATGGTCCATTTCCGCATGCGACCTCTGCGCATGGTCCATCGGCGTTACTGGCATGGCCTCTTGCGCGGTTGGTGGCGCATCAGCCGTTGCTGCCTGCGAGTCTGGCGAGGCGGGGAAAGCTGCGTTGTCGTCGGCCTGCAGCGCGGCTGCATGCTCGCCATGGGCAGCGGCATCCATCGCATGCGTCTGTTCCTGCGCGGCCAGCGATGCACTGAACAACCAGGTACTTATCACCAGCGGGCGTAGCGCGCGCATGCTCATGCCTCCACCCGCACTTCGCGCATCATGCCTGCTTCCATGTGGTACAGCAGATGGCAGTGATAGGCCCAACGGCCCAGTGCATCGGCGCGCACGCGATAGCTGCGCCGCGTGCCCGGCGGCATGTCGATGGTGTGCTTGCGGACCTGGAAATTGCCATCGGCATCTTCTAGGTCGCTCCACATGCCGTGCAGGTGGATGGGGTGCTGCATCATGGTGTCGTTGACCAGCACGATGCGTAGCCGCTCACCGTAGCGCAGCCGCAGGGGCTCGGCCGAGGCGAACGCCACGCCGTCGAACGACCAGGCGAACTTTTCCATATGCCCGGTCAGGTGCAGTTCGATCTCGCGCCCGGGTTCGCGGCCATCCGGGTCCTCGAACAGGCTGTGCAGGTCGCCGTAGCGCAGCACACGGCGGCCGTTGTCGCGCAGGCCCACGCCGGGGTCGTCCAGGCGCGGTGCGGTGGCATTGCTGCGCATGTCGATCAGCGGGTTGCCGTCTTCGCTGGCGAGATGGTGGGGGGTCTTGTCCGATGCCGTGTTGGCGGTGTGCGCATGTTGTGCCGGCATCGGCATCGGCATCGGCATCGGCATTGGCATCGCGTGAGCGGCATGCGGGTCGCTTTGCATGGCATCGCCTGCTTGCATGGCATGGGCTGCGTGCGTCATGCCATTGCCATGCCCCATGTCCTGCATGGTCAGGATCGCGCGCGGGTCCAGCGCCGGAATTGGTGCCTGCAGGCCGTTGCGCACTGCCAGCGTGCCGCAGGCGAAGCCGGTGCGTCCCATGTCCTGCGCAAATAGCGTAAAGGCGTCCTGGCCGATCGGCTCGACGAGCACGTCGAAGGTTTCGGCTGCGGCAATGCGCAGCTCGTCCACGCTGACCGGATGCACGTACTGGCCATCGGCCGCCACCACGGTCATGCGCAGGCCGGGGATGCGGATGTCGAAGTAGGTCATCGACGCGCCGTTGATGAAACGCAGCAACACCTTTTCGCCCGGCGCGAACAATCCGGTCCAGTTACCGGCCGGCGCCACGCCATTGAGCAGGTAGGTGTAGGTATTGGCGTTGACATCCGACAGGTCGGTCGGCGTCATGCGCATGCGTCCCCACATGCCGCGATCGGCCAGCGTTGCCCGCACGCCGTCCTCGCGCGCATCGCGCAGGAAATCGCCCACCGTGCGCTGGGCGTAGTTGTCGTGGCTGGGCATCTGCTTCAAGCGGCGGAACAGTGCGGCCGGATCCAGGTCGGTCCAGTCCGAGAGCAGCACCACATGCTCGCGATCGTAGCGATACGGCGGCGGTGTCAGTGGATCGATCACGATGGCGCCGTACAGACCGGCCTGTTCCTGGAACAGGGAATGGCTGTGGTACCAGTAGGTGCCGGATTGCCGCAGCGCGAAGCGATAGTGGTACTCCTGGCCCGGCGCGATGCCGTCGAAGCTCATGCCCGGCACGCCGTCCATGTTGGCCGGCAGCAGCAGCCCGTGCCAATGCACCGAGGTAGGCGTATCGGGCAGGGCGTTGCGCACCCGCACGCTCACCGTGTCGCCCTCGCGCCAGCGCAGGATCGGTGCCGGCAGGCTCTGGTTGACGGTGATGGCGGGGCGCGTGCGCCCGGTGAAATTGACCGGACGCTGGCCGATCTGCAGTGATTGGCTGCTGCCGCGCAGCACCGGCGTGGCCATCGCGCCGGCAGCGCGGGCATCGCCGCGCCACAGGCCGGTGGCGGCAACACCGCCCAGGGCCAGGCCCTGCACGAAACGGCGCCGGCTGATTCCGTGGTTGGCAGTTGGGGTGAAGACAGGAGTATCGGACGACATGACACCTCCGATGCGCCCACCGGACCGGTAGACGCAACGCATCGCTGAGAAATCCGGCATCCATCGATGCAGGGCGAAGAGCGATCAGGGCAGCCAACACATCCGCGCGAAACGGCACAGGGGCATGGGCGACGCGGTGAGCGGGCGTGAACACACGGGGCGGGAAGATTCCTGCGACCGGTGTACGCAGCTGACGCTGAGCGCCGCCGGGGTGTCGGCTGCGCTCAGCCGATGGGAGGTCGAACCGGTTGTTCAGGCACCGGGTTGCCGCGCCCGACGGCTGGAATCGCGGGCAGGGACGGGGGGCCAGGTAGGCCGGCGGGCACCGCTGGCAGGGTCAGCAAGGCCAGGCTGCAGTGCTGCAGGCAGTCGCAGCTGCCCAGCTTGCAGCAGTCGGCCGCGTGCGCGTGGCTGGGCGTGCTGTCGGGCTGGGTCGGTGCTGGCGGCGCCATGTCCTCATGACAGGGCATGGAGCTGGCACTTGCCATATGCCCCATCCCAAGCGCAGCAGCATCGGCAGTTGGCGGCATGGCTACCTGCGGCATGGCCATGCCCACCGACGCCCACGCGCCAGTGGCCGTGTTGGCAACCAGGCACAGGCACAGCAGCAGGCGGAGCAGGCAACGCAGCACGGGCGCTCGCGGCGGGAACAGGTCCGGCGAGCATAGCATAGGCGCCCGACTGTCCGCCCGATGACCGCCCACCTCGGGGGCGCGTCCAGCGGCGGTAGAATCGACCTTTCCTTCGTCGCACAGTCCTGCCATGTCGCAGCGCCAATGGGTGGCCGCCGCCCTCCAGAAGATCGAGGCCGATTTCAACCGTTCGGCCGACACCCACCTGATTCCCATGGACCTGCCGGGCTACCCAGGCATCGACCTGTACTTCAAGGACGAGTCCAGCCACCCTACCGGCAGTCTCAAGCACCGGCTGGCGCGGTCGCTGTTCCTGTACGCGCTGACCAACGGCTGGCTGCGTGCCGGCCGCCCGGTGATCGAGGCCTCCAGCGGCTCCACCGCCGTGTCCGAAGCGTATTTCGCGCGGCTGCTGGGGGTGCCTTTCATCGCGGTGATGCCGGCCTCGACCTCGCCGGAAAAGATTGCCGCCATCGAGTTCCAGGGCGGGCGCTGCCATCTGGTGGAGCGCGCCTGCGACCTGGATAGCGTCTCGCACCAGCTCGCGCGCGAGACCGGCGGGCACTTCATGGACCAGTTCACCTATGCCGAGCGCGCCACCGACTGGCGCGCCAACAACAACATCGCCGAATCGATCTTCAAGCAGCTGGCCGAAGAGCCGCACCCGATTCCGGAATGGATCGTCTGCAGCCCCGGCACCGGCGGCACCAGCGCCACCCTGGGGCGTTATGTGCGCTACCGGCGCCACGCCACCCGCATCCTGTGCGCCGACCCGGAAGTGTCGGTGTTCTTCGACGGCTACTGCCGTGCGGTAGACGGGCAGTGCCCCAAGGAACTGGCCATCACCGGCGGCTCGCGCATCGAAGGCATCGGCCGGCCGCGGGTGGAGTCCAGCTTCATTGCCACCTGCGTGGATGCGATGGTGAAAGTGCCCGACGCGCTGAGCCTGGCGGCCATGCGCCACGTCAGCGCCACCCTGGGCCGCCGCGTGGGTGGTTCCACCGGTACCAACTTCGTCGGCGTGCTGCAGGCCGCCCAGCGCATGCGCGAGGAAGGCCGCCAGGGCTCCATCGTCACCATCCTGTGCGATGCCGGCGAGCGTTACGCGCACAGCTACTACGACCCGGCCTGGTATGCGGCGCGCGAGCTCGACACCGCCGACAGCGACGCGGCCATCGCCAGCGCCGTGAACGGCGGCGCATTGCCGCCGCTGCCTTGTGCGGCGCTGGAATGACCGCCATATCGTTGCGATAGATGGTGCATGCACCTGTGTGCACCGCCGCGTGCCGCTTGTCCCTTCCCCTGATCCAGTCCACCGCCGGAGCGCTCCATGACCAACCCCTTGCTCGACCTCTCCGGACTGCCGTCCTTCGATGCGATCCGTCCCGAGCATGTGAGCCCGGCGATCGACCAGCTGCTGGCGCAGGCCGAGGCGGCAGTGAAGGCCGCCGAACAGGTCAGCCCGGTCAGCTGGGACAGTTTCGTGGTGCCGCTGGACGATGCCACCGAGCGGCTCTGGCGCGCCTGGGGGCAGGTGGGCCATCTGCAGGCAGTGATGAACAGCCCCGAGCTGCGCGAGGCCTACAACAGCAACCTGCCCAAGGTGAGCCGCTTCGGCAGCGCGCTGGGGCAGAACCTGGCGCTGTACGCGCAGTACAAGGCGCTGGCGCAGTCGCCGGACGCTGCGCACTACGATGAAGCCCGGCGCAAGGTACTGGACAACGCGCTGCGCGATTTCCGGCTCGGCGGTGCGGAGCTGGATGACGCCGCCAAGGCGCGCTTTGCACAGATCCAGGAAGAATTGTCGGCACTGGCGGCGAAGTTCTCGCAGAACGTGCTCGATGCCACCGATGCCTGGTCGTACGTGACCGAAGACGACACCCAGCTGTCCGGTCTGCCGGCCGAAGTGATCGCCGCCGCGCGCGCTGCGGCAGAAAAGGACGGCGTGCCGGGGTGGAAGTTCACTCTGCAGATGCCGTGTTATCTGCCGGTGCAGAGCGATGCCGATAACCGCGAGCTGCGCGCAACGCTCTATCGCGCCAACGCCGAGCGTGCCTCCGAATTCGGCGATGCCGCGCTGGACAACAGCGCCAACATCGATCGCATTCTGGCGCTGCGCGCCGAGCTGGCGCAGCTGCTCGGTTTTGCCAGCTACGCGGAGTATTCCATCGCCACCAAGATGGCGCAGAGCCCCGATGAAGTGATGGGGTTCTTGCGCGACCTGGCGGTGCGTGCCAAGCCCTATGCGCAGCGTGACCGCGCCGAACTGGAAGCCTTCGCCCGCGACGAACTCGGCCTGGACACACTGCAGGCCTGGGACCTGGCCTATGCCAGCGAAAAGCTCAAGCAGGCGCGCTACAGCTTCTCCGAACAGGAAGTGAAGCAGTATTTCACCGAGCCGAAAGTGCTGGCCGGCCTGTTCGATGTGATCCACAGCCTGTACGGGCTGACGGTCACGCCGGATAGCGCGCCGGTGTGGCATCCGGATGTGCGTTTCTATCGCCTGGAAGATGCGCAGGGCGCGCTGGTCGGCCAGTTCTATCTGGATTTGTACGCGCGCGAAGGCAAGCGCGGCGGCGCCTGGATGGATGACTGCCGCAATCGCCGCGACACCGCCAACGGCGTGCAGACGCCGCTGGTGTATCTGGTGTGCAATTTCGGCCGCGGCAGCGGCGATGCACCGGCCACGTTCCGGCATGGCGAGGTTGCCACGCTGTTCCATGAAATGGGCCATGGCCTGCACCAGTTGCTCACCCGCATCGGCGAACTCGGCGTGGCCGGCATCAACGGCGTGGAGTGGGACGCGGTGGAGCTGCCCAGCCAGTTCATGGAGAACTTCTGCTGGGAATGGGAGCGCGTGCAGGCGATGACCGCGCATGTGCAGACCGGCGAACCGCTGCCGCGCAACCTGTTCGACCGCCTGCTGGCCGCGCGCAATTTCCAGAGCGGCATGTTCACCGTGCGCCAGCTGGAATTTGCGTTGTTCGACATGCAGCTGCACAGCCACTTCGACCCGGCACAGGACAGCGTGCTGCAGCTGATCGAGCGCGTGCGCGACGAGGTGGCGGTCAATCGCCCGCCGGCATGGAATCGCTTCCCGCATCAGTTCAGCCATATCTTTGCCGGCGGCTATGCGGCCGGCTATTACAGCTACAAATGGGCCGAAGTGCTCAGCGCCGATGCCTACGCCGCGTTCGAAGAAGCGCCCGATCAGGTGGCCGACACCGGCTCCCGCTTCCGCTTGGAGGTCCTCTCGCGCGGCGGCAGTCGCAGCGCCGCAGACAATTTCCGTGCATTCCGCGGCCGCGCGCCAACCATCGATGCGCTGTTGCGGCACAACGGCATGGCGGGCTGAGCCGGCCTTCGCTGCTCCGCTCGCCGCGCAACAGGCCGGTCACGCCAACGATCAGTGGTGAAGGCAATCGTCGGAGCGGGCAGGGTGCCAGTGCGCCCCGGCTCTGTGCTGCTGGCCCACGGCCCGTCGGGTCAGGTGCATCATGTGTCGCCGGAATTGAGGATGGTGCTGAATTGGACTTGGCGCTCTCCCACTTGTGCCAGCTTGCCTGGAAATCCAAGGGCATACGCCGCTAGGTCCAGCCATTGCGGATTCAAGGTCTCAACCAGCCGTCGTTGCCACGCATGCGTCCAACGACGGATCTCGTTCGCGCGTGCTTGCGCAGCTGCGGGGTCGTTGCACACTTCGAACCACGTCATCAATAGCGCCCTCACACCGGGCTCGGGTAGGGTGGCGCGTTGTTGTGCCACCAGATGCCGGCATCGCCCTTCGATAGCGAGCAAGTCGCTTGCCACATCGATGTAGAACGCATCTCGCCGTGCATACGCCAGCAGGTACACCACGTAAGGGCCCTGCTGCAGGCCATGCCAGTCGGCGTGCTCGAATGCAGCAAATGCCGCGCTTGCCAGCGTGGTCGTGTCCGTCATTTCACCGCCTATCCTGCGTCGGCGCCCATGTGTGCGGGCGTGCGGGTGAACACTAGCGCATAACCGTGGTGCATGGTCTTCATACGACCGGCACCGGTGGGGTTGGCTGATCCCGGCTGGCTTGCGCAATGGCTTCCTGCTGCCGCGCGGTTTCGAGTGCATGCGTCTGTACCTGCTGCATCGATTCCTGCACCGATGGTGCCGCACCGGTCAGTGACATATTCACGCGCTTGGTAATGTCGTCGTAGTGCTGTGCAAAGAAGTTCTCGTTGACCACATCCACCCGTCCGCGCCAGCCAGCTCGGAAGCCGTCGATGTAGACAGCTGCGGTGACCTGGGTCAGGCGGTCCTCCGGCAACGGCGTGCCCTTGGCATCCAGTCGATGCTTGACGTCTGCGTATAAGGCATGGCCTGGATGCGCCGGGTCACTGAAGGGAAGCAGGCCGGGCGATTGGCGTGCGTCGTCGCTTGCCACGGTGGCCTGCTCGCGTTGCGCGGCGGCCTTTTCCTCCTCTGCCAGCCGCTCACGCTCCTGCTGCACCGTTTGCTCCATGTGCAGTTGCCAGTGGCGTTGCTGTTCCAGCGCCTGTTGCTGTTGTTGCGCGGAGAGCTCCACTTGCAGGCGCTCGGGTGCGCTTGCAACCGATGCGCTCGCAGCCGTGGCCGTGGTGGCCTGCACGGCAGGCGCACTGTACGGTGGAACCATGTCGCGCGGGGCAATGGCAACGCTGGCTTGCTGTTGCACCGCTGCACGGGTGTGGTGGTCGGCGATGCCGTTGACCTCGTCCATGCCGTGCATCAACTGAAACGCCTGTACGCCGCGCTGGGTGGGTTGGTCGTAGAGGCCGTTGATCGCTACGGGCGTCTTGATGCGTTCGTTGATGCCCAGTTGGATCAGGCTGGCTTGCAGCGCCTGCACCTCGGTGCCGCGGTCGCCCGGTCCGAGCGCGGCGGCTTGCGTCTGGGCCTGCTCCGGCGCGGCCTGTGTGCGCGCCTTGCGTTCGACCTCCTGGATGAGCGCGTCCATGCTGGGCAGCACGGTTTCGGTCATCAGGTGTCGTTCGGTGGCCTCGTCCAGGCTGTCGCCCAGCTTGCTGGCGAATTCACCCGTCTTGCCCAGATTGAACAGGCCTTGCGGATTGGTCGGGTTGTGCGTGGCGTAGGTGGCCACCGCGGCCGTGGCCACGCCGGCCTGCGTGGCGTAGATCTCGGGTGCCAGTGCGGAGGCTGCCGTGGCATACCGTCCTGTCGTGTCCAGCAGCGCATTGGCCTGGGCTCCTGCCGCGGTCCAGCTGGCGTGTTCGGCCTGCCCAACCTGGCTGGCGGCCGTATTCAACGCCTGGCCGGCTACCTGGCCATGCTGGCGAATCTGGCGGGCGTCATCGGCCGCTTCATGCAAGAGCTGTGTGGCCTGGTTCTGCCCGCGTTGTTCTGCGGCCGCACCGGCCTGCGCCAGGCGCTCGGCCTGTGCAGTGAGCTGTGCCTCCAACCCTTGCGGCAGCATCCCGCCCAGACCACGCAGCGCCGCCGCGCCCAACGATGCGGCTTCGCCCTGCGCTTGCCCCTGCAACCGCTCCGCACCGGCCTGTACCTCGCCCAGGACCTGCCGCCCCTGTGCGGCGAGTGCACCAGCTTGCTCCACGCCTTCTCCCGCCGCCGCCCCCAGCCGCTGGGTGGTCGACTGGCGGATCTGCGCTGCGGCCAGTGCCGCGCGCTGTGCCAGGTCGCCCGCAGCGTCCAGCCCCTGGCCTGCCACCTGGCCCGACTCGGCGACCACCCCACCCAGGCTGCGTCCCACCCGCACACCTTGCGAAGTGACGTGCAGCGCATCCAGTGCGGGGCCGGCGAAATTGGAAACATCGCGCAGCGACAGCCGCGCCGGGCGATCGACGATGGCTTGACCATCGGTTGCATGCTGCTTGGCCGCCAGCAGCGGCTGCATCTGGCCAGCGGCCAACGGCAATTCGCGCAACAGTTGTGCGGTGTTGCCGTGTTGCAGCCGGTCCAGGAACGCGTGGGCTGCCGGTTGTGCATGGGCCGGCAGCGTTGCATCCAGCTGGCTGGCCAGCAAGGCCTTGCCTTGCGGCAACTCATTGAGCACGGTGCAGGTTTCCTTCAGCACCGCGCCGAGTTCTGCGCGCCGGAACGCATCCAGGCGATGGATATTCTGCTGGATGCCGTCGTTGAGGACCTCGCCGCTGACCTGGTAGGCGATGACGCTTTGCTGGGGGTCGTAGACCGGCAGCCCATTTTCCTGGGCAAACCGCTGGGCGGTGAGCGGATGCAGGCCGGCGGCATTGAAGGTGGTGGTGTGCATACCGGTCACGGCGGCGGCTGCGGAGGCCATGCCGCCGCCTAGGGAGTGGCCGGTGATTTCGAAGTCGAGATGCGCGCGACTTAACTGATATGCAAGACTCATTGCTCGGTCGTAGTAATCGGTCTTCAAGCCCACTGATTGCGGGAAGTTGTTGGCGACGAAGTCTTCGCTGCCGGTGGGGCGTAGCCCGTCCGGCGTCAGGACTTCGCCTGCGGATCCCTTGTATGCCAAGGTCGGTTTGTAGCCCGGGCCTAGGACGGCAGGGTCCGGGAGATAGATTTCGGCGCGGAAGCCTGAACTGTCAGGCTTCAGTAAGTCTCTTATCTGATCGTCCGTCATGTTCAGCTGCGGCGCGTACTCGCGCAGCTTGTCCAGATGCTCGCTGGCACGAACCCATCCGGCACTCGGCTGTCCTTCGCCTTTGGCCGAGTCATACACATCGTCGGCAAGTCCGGCCATTTCACGGTCGTGATAGAGCGGTTGCAGTTTTTCGGCGTGCTGCCGGGTCTGTGGATCGCTGCTGGCCCGCAGTTGCTCAAGTACGGTGTGCTGATGCTGGTGATTTGCGAGAGTGGACATCTGAAAACTCCTTCTTCAGTGATCGATCAAAGTAACGGGCTCATCGCGGATTCGTGTGGGTGCCTTGAGGCCCCTGAATCTGCGTTGAGCCTTGGAAACAGGCCCTTTCCACCGTCCCAGAAGGTGGTACATCCTGTGCTGACTTCTTGACGCGGTGTTCTGCATGAAAACGGGCCGTCGGCTGAGTGAGTTGTTTTCCTTCCCTGGCTTCGCGGCGGAGTCCACGCTCAAGGGCGTGTTCGGCGCCCCGAAGGCGCGGATCGTGACCTTGCGGCGCCGAAAAAAACGGCCGTGTGTTCCAACTGTGGCCATCGGTGTCGCAGCCGCTACGACAAGCGCCTGTGCCGCGCCCGCGACTTGCGGGCGGCCGGCTGGATGCTGTTCGTGGAGTTTGAGCGCTGGCGGGTCGATTGCCCGGGGTGCGGCGGCGTGCACGTAGAGCGGCTGGACTGGCTGGCCAAGAATCCGCGCTACACCGAGCGATTCGCCCTGCATGTGGGCAATCTGTGCCGAAGCATGACGCACAAGGCCGTGGCCGAGCTGGAGCGCCTGCACGACAGCACGGTCAAGGAGCTGTCCAAGCTGTACATGGCCGAGCAGGTGCGCCGGGCGGGGACGCCGGCGCCGCGCGCCATCGGCATCGACGAGATCGCGATCCACAAAGGCCATGACTACCGCGTTGTGGTCAGCGATCTGGAGCGCGGCCGACCGATCTGGTTCGGCGGCAGTGGGCGCACCGAGGCGGACATCGACCAGTTCTTCGCCGAATTGGGCCCAAAACGCAGTGCTGGCATCGACGTGGCGGTGATGGACATGTGGCGGCCGTTTCGCAACTCGGTGGGCAAGAACGCGCCCAACGCCAGCATCGTGTTCGACAAATTCCACATCATGCGCCACCTGTCCGACGCGCTCGATCAGGTGCGGCGCGACGAGTACAAGCGCCTTCAAGGCCAGGATCGCAGTTACATCAAGGGCCAGCGTTACACCCTGCTGAGCAATCGCGAAAACCTTACCCTGGACGGTCGGAAGGCGCTCGCCAAGCTGCTGGCGGCCAACAAACGTCTGAACACGGCGTACCTGCTGAAAGAGTCCTTCGGGCAGCTGTGGAGCTACCGCACCGAGCGAGGTGCACGGGAGTTCTTCGAGCGCTGGAAGCAGAGTCTGCGCTGGCAGCGGCTGGCGCCCTACCAGACGTTCGTGGGGATGATCGAGCGGCACTGGGACGGCATCGCGGCGTACTGCAGGCCGGAGAACAAGGTCAGCCTCGGCCTGGTGGAAGGGCTCAACAACAAGATCCGGGTCATCCAGCGCAGCGCCTACGGCTATCGCGACGAGGAGTTCCTGAGGCTCAAGATCATCGCCAGCTTCCTGCCCGCGCTACCCGAAAATGCTCGATTGCACCCACAGTGATCCGCGAAGATCCAAGTAACGGAATGTCTTTTTCTTCGGAGGGGAAGCCGAAGGCTTTGCGCATCTTTTGTAAGTAATCTGGTAGTGGTGGGCGAGTGTGCCCGCGCTGCAGCAGCCATTGCTGGCACTTGCGTTGCCAGGTTGGGTCATTTGGATTCCCCGGATGCCAAAATACATCTGCGACCACGGGATATTCATGTGAGCCGTCAGGATTCCTCGTTAGATCGTTTATTTTTGGATCTGCGCCATGTTCAAGCAGCCAAAAGACCTGCTCGAACCCACCCCTGGCTGCGTAATGAAAAATTATGGGAGAGCCTTGACTTGTGGCATTCACATCCGCTCCGCGCTCCACCAGTAGTTTCACGTTCTCCCATTTATTCTGAGTAAGAAATGCTTGCAGAAGCAGCGTTTCGCCATTGGAGTTACGAGCGTTCGGATCGCCGCCATGATCGAGCAGTAATTTCAGATAGATCGAATCTTCTTGCTTGGCTGCCCAGATCATCGCATTGTCTTCGTAGCGCCCTTTGAATCGCGTCGTATTCTGCTGCGGGTGTAGCTTGCGTGCATTGGGGTCTGCGCCATTCTCCAGCATCGCCCGCAATCCCTCCGGGTTCTGCGTGAGGATGGGCCACATCAGCAGCGGGTAGCCGTCCTTGGAGAAGATCACATCAGGATCGACATGCTTTTCTTTCATCAACCGCCGCACTTCCTCGACGTTGCCATGTTCGGCGGCCAGCGCCAGCGCTTGTGCCTTGGGATCGGGGAAATACGAGCGCAGCGGATACGCCGACTGCTGCGCAGGCGCAGGCAACGACACGCCGCCGCAGCTGGCGCAGACCAAAGACAACGACAGAACGAGGATTCGTACCAGCCTGGACACGGCGCATCCCTTTATGAAGCGGTGAAGGCGGCCAGCGCTTGTCTGCCGGCCGAAGATGCCCTTAGCCTAGACCTGGCAAGCGGCCTGTGCAAAGCGCGCTGCACGGCGTGCGCTACCCCGCCCACCCAGGCTGCGCCCCACCTGCACACCTTGCGATGTAGCATGGTTCATCGCACGGTCGTAACAATAGGTCCTCAACCCTACCGACTGGGGGAAGTTGTTGGCGACAAAGTCTTCGCTGCCAGTGGGGCGGAGACGGTCGGGTGTCAGGACTTCACCGGCCGAGCCTTTGTATGCCACGGTGGGCTTGTAGCCCGGGCCGAGGATGGCAGGGTCGGGGAGGTAGATTTCGGCGCGGAAGCCTGAACTGTCAGGCTTCAGCAAGTCTCTTATCTGATCGTCAGTCATGTTCAGCTGCGGCGCGTACTCGCGCAGCTTGTCCAGATGCTCGCTGGCGCGAATCCATCCGGCGCTCGGCCGTCCTTCGCCTTTGGCCGAGTCATACACATCATCGGCTAGCCCGGCCATTTCACGGTCGTGATAGAGCGGTTGCAATTCTTCGGCATGCTGCCGGGCTATTGGATCGCTGCTAGTCCGCAGTTGCTCAAGTACGGTGCGCTGATGCTGGTGGTCTGCGAGAGTCGACATTTGAAAAATCCTTCTTCAGTGATCGATCAAAGTAACGGAATGTCTTTTTCTTCGGATGGGAAGCCGAAGGATTTACGCATACTTCGGAAATTTTCAGGTAAAGGGGGGCGTTGGTAGCCCCGCTGCAACAACCATTGCTGGCACTTGCGCTGCCAGGTTGGATCATTTGGATTGCCAGGGTGCCAAAAAATACTTTCTACGATAGAAAGATTTTTTGGAAGCGGAGGGGGGCTTCCTTCTCCTGGATCTGCACCATGTTCAAGTAGCCAGTAGGCCTGCTCAAAACCACCACGAGCAGCATAATTGAAAAGGATAGGAACACCCTGACTCTTGGCATTTACATCCGCCCCCCGCTCCACCAGCAGCTTCACGCTCTCCCATTTGTTTTGAGTAAGGAATGCTTGCAAAAGCAACGTTTCGTCGTTTGCATTTCTCGTGTTCGGATCGCCGCCATGGTCCAGAAGCAGCTTCAAGTAGATCGGATCATCCGTAAGCGTCCGCCAACCTCACCTACCCCGAAACCTCACTCCGTGCGCAACGGCAGCAATTGATCGATGTCCCGATCCAAGGTCGTCGGCAGCCGCGCCAGGGTGTCATGCAGCCAGGCATGCGGTTCGATACCGTTGGCCTTGGCGGTGGCCAGTAGGCTCATGATCGCCGCCGCGCGCCTGCCCGCCTGCGCTGAGCCGGCAAACAGCCAATTCTTGCGTCCCAGCGCCACCGGACGAATCGCGTTTTCGATCAGGTTGTTGTCGATCGGGTAACGTCCGTCCTGGACATAACGCGTCAGCGCGTCCCATCGCTTGAGCGTATAGGCCAGTGCACGCGCGGTGCCGCTGTTGCCCATCACCGTCTGCTGCAACTCCAACAACCAGCAGTTCAGCCGCGATAGCACCGGCACGGCGTGTTCTTGTCGGTAAGCCAGACGCTCATCGGGCTTCAGCGCGCTGGCTGCCGCTTCGATGGTGTAAAGCACGCCGATGCGCGCGATCGCTTCAGCCGCAATCGCGCTGCCGCTGGCCGCATGCTGCTCATGCCACTTGCGCCGGGCGTGGGCCCAACACCCCAGCTCCGTGACACCCTGCGCAAAGCTGGCTTTATAGCCGCTGTAGTCGTCCACCATCAGTGCGCCGCGCCACTTCCCAAGGAAATCGCGTGCGTGCTGGCCGCTGCGGCTGGTCTGGAACTGGAATACCACCATCGGTGGATCGGCGCCCGGGTGGTGGGCGGTGGCATACGCAAACAGATACGCACGCTTGGAGGAGCCTGCTGTTGGATCCAGCAGCTGCACCGGGGTTTCATCGGCATGCAGCACCGATTGCTGCTGCATCCGCACCGCCAGGCGGTCGGCCAACGGTTGCAGCGCCACGCCGATGGCGCCGATCCACTCGGCCATCGTGCTACGCGACAAGGCAACGCCGCTGCGTGCATAAATGGCTTCCTGCCGATACAGCGGCAAGTGATCGACATACTTTGCGACAGCGACCTGGGCCAGCAGGCTGGCATCGGCCTGGCCGCGCTCGATGATCGCCGCCGCCACCGGCTCGGCGACGATCAGCTCACAGCGACGGCAGCAATACTGCGGGTACACATCGCGCTTGACGTAGAACTCCAGCGGCTTGCAGGCCAGACGCTCGCTGACATGCTCGCCGATGGCCACCAGCGCGCTGTTGCACTGCGGGCAGTTGCAGTTGGCCGGCTCGTGCCGAGTTTCTACACGCTCAAGATGCTCGGGTAACGGCTTGCGCCCGGCGTTTGCTGCACGCCGACGCTTCTGGGTCACCGCTGCGGTCTCGCCCTCGGCCTGGAGCGCGGCCAACTGCGCTTCCACTGCGGCGATATCGGCGGCCATGGTGTCTTCGAACAGCTGGCGCTGGTCCGGGTCCATGCGCTCGGTCTTGGCCGAGAATTGCAGCCGGCGCAGGCGGGCGATCTCGGCGGTGAGCGCGGCGATCTGCGCATCGCGCAGGGTGATGGTGCGTTCGCGCGTATCGATCAACGCCTGCTGGCGTTCAATGGTGGTCTGCGCGGTCGCAAGCAAGGCGCGTGCAGCCTGGCGCAGCGCATGTGGATCATCAATCGTATCGAGGGCGGACAGGTCCATGTCCGCCACGATGCCATGGGTTACAGCTGCCGCACACCTGCCATTGGTGCAATGGACAATCGCTGCCAGTCCACGCCTGCACACAGCCAGGCCCACTGCTCAGCGCTCAAGGTCCACGCGGTATCGCCCACACGCGGCCAGATGAAGTGTCCCTGATGCAGCCGGCGCGCGCACAGCCAGACACCATGACGATCAACGCACAGCACCTTGAGGCGGCTACGCGCGCGATTGACGACGACGTAGGCCTCGCCCTCGGCCACGGGGCGATCCAGCAGTGACTGCATCTGCAGCAAGAGCCGGTCCATGCCACAGCGCAGATCCACCGGGGCGGTGACAAGATGCCACGCCGACACGCTCAGCATGCACCAAGCTCGCGCAGCAGACGCGCAAGCCAGCCCGGATCACCGTAAGCGTCCGCCAACCTCACCTATACAAGCAGCCAGCAGCCCGTTGGGATATCGCGTTCTTCCCAACGGATCTCCCCGATGTCTTCAAAGCACGATGATTGGTCCCACCGCATTGCTGCCTGGTCCGCCAGCGGCGCCACGCCATCGGCGTGGTGCCGCGAGCACAGTGTCTCGTTGAGCAGCTTCACCTACTGGCGCGGCAAACTTGCAGCGTCCGCAGCGCCTGCAGCACTTCCAGCCACACTACCGCTGCACATCACCCCCGCCGTTCCCACGACCAGCGTGGAGATCCGTCTCGCCGGTGGCATCAGCCTCAGCGTGGCGGCCGGTGATCCGGGCTGGCTTGCGCGTCTGCTGCGCGAGCTTGGTGCATGCTGAGCGTGTCGGCGTGGCATCTTGTCACCGCCCCGGTGGATCTGCGCTGTGGCATGGACCGGCTCTTGCTGCAGATGCAGTCACTGCTGGATCGCCCCGTGGCCGAGGGCGAGGCCTACGTCGTCGTCAATCGCGCGCGTAGCCGCCTCAAGGTGCTGTGCGTTGATCGTCATGGTGTCTGGCTGTGCGCGCGCCGGCTGCATCAGGGACACTTCATCTGGCCGCGTGTGGGCGATACCGCGTGGACCTTGAGCGCTGAGCAGTGGGCCTGGCTGTGTGCAGGCGTGGACTGGCAGCGATTGTCCATTGCACCAATGGCAGGTGTGCGGCAGCTGTAACCCATGGCATCGTGGCGGACATGGACCTGTCCGCCCTCGATACGATTGATGATCCACATGCGCTGCGCCAGGCTGCACGCGCCTTGCTTGCGACCGCGCAGACCACCATTGAACGCCAGCAGGCGTTGATCGATACGCGCGAACGCACCATCACCCTGCGCGATGCGCAGATCGCCGCGCTCACCGCCGAGATCGCCCGCCTGCGCCGGCTGCAATTCTCGGCCAAGACCGAGCGCATGGACCCGGACCAGCGCCAGCTGTTCGAAGACACCATGGCCGCCGATATCGCCGCAGTGGAAGCGCAGTTGGCCGCGCTCCAGGCCGAGGGCGAGACCGCAGCGGTGACCCAGAAGCGTCGGCGTGCAGCAAACGCCGGGCGCAAGCCGTTACCCGAGCATCTTGAGCGTGTAGAAACTCGGCACGAGCCGGCCAACTGCAACTGCCCGCAGTGCAACAGCGCGCTGGTGGCCATCGGCGAGCATGTCAGCGAGCGTCTGGCCTGCAAGCCGCTGGAGTTCTACGTCAAGCGCGATGTGTACCCGCAGTATTGCTGCCGTCGCTGTGAGCTGATCGTCGCCGAGCCGGTGGCGGCGGCGATCATCGAGCGCGGCCAGGCCGATGCCAGCCTGCTGGCCCAGGTCGCTGTCGCAAAGTATGTCGATCACTTGCCGCTGTATCGGCAGGAAGCCATTTATGCACGCAGCGGCGTTGCCTTGTCGCGTAGCACGATGGCCGAGTGGATCGGCGCCATCGGCGTGGCGCTGCAACCGTTGGCCGACCGCCTGGCGGTGCGGATGCAGCAGCAATCGGTGCTGCATGCCGATGAAACCCCGGTGCAGCTGCTGGATCCAACAGCAGGCTCCTCCAAGCGTGCGTATCTGTTTGCGTATGCCACCGCCCACCACCCGGGCGCCGATCCACCGATGGTGGTATTCCAGTTCCAGACCAGCCGCAGCGGCCAGCACGCACGCGATTTCCTTGGGAAGTGGCGCGGCGCACTGATGGTGGACGACTACAGCGGCTATAAAGCCAGCTTTGCGCAGGGTGTCACGGAGCTGGGGTGTTGGGCCCACGCCCGGCGCAAGTGGCATGAGCAGCATGCGGCCAGCGGCAGCGCGATTGCGGCTGAAGCGATCGCGCGCATCGGCGTGCTTTACACCATCGAAGCGGCAGCCAGCGCGCTGAAGCCCGATGAGCGTCTGGCTTACCGACAAGAACACGCCGTGCCGGTGCTATCGCGGCTGAACTGCTGGTTGTTGGAGTTGCAGCAGACGGTGATGGGCAACAGCGGCACCGCGCGTGCACTGGCCTATACGCTCAAGCGATGGGACGCGCTGACGCGTTATGTCCAGGACGGACGTTACCCGATCGACAACAACCTGATCGAAAACGCGATTCGTCCGGTGGCGCTGGGACGCAAGAATTGGCTGTTTGCCGGCTCAGCGCAGGCGGGCAGGCGCGCGGCGGCGATCATGAGCCTACTGGCCACCGCCAAGGCCAACGGTATCGAACCGCATGCCTGGCTGCATGACACCCTGGCGCGGCTGCCGACGACCTTGGATCGGGACATCGATCAATTGCTGCCGTTGCGCACGGAGTGAGGTTTCGGGGTAGGTGAGGTTGGCGGACGCTTACGGATCACCGGCCGCCACGCTGAGGCTGATGCCACCGGCGAGACGGATCTCCACGCTGGTCGTGGGAACGGCGGGGGTGATGTGCAGCGGTAGTGTGGCTGGAAGTGCTGCAGGCGCTGCGGACGCTGCAAGTTTGCCGCGCCAGTAGGTGAAGCTGCTCAACGAGACACTGTGCTCGCGGCACCACGCCGATGGCGTGGCGCCGCTGGCGGACCAGGCAGCAATGCGGTGGGACCAATCATCGTGCTTTGAAGACATCGGGGAGATCCGTTGGGAAGAACGCGATATCCCAACGGGCTGCTGGCTGCTTGTATAGGTGAGGTTGGCGGACGCTTACGTGAGGGCGCGACGCGCAGCGAATTTTCTGCAATACCACTATCGAAAGGTTTCAATCCACGCGCCCGTGAGGGCGCGACACAGTAAAATTTCGCGCGATGCAGTAGTTGAAGCGTTTCAATCCACGCGCCCGTGAGGGCGCGACGCATATATAAATACTAGGCGCCAGGCGCTTAAGGGGTTTCAATCCACGCGCCCGTGAGGGCGCGACCGGGGCGCCGCCTAACCATCATATAACCATCATTGTTTCAATCCACGCGCCCGTGAGGGCGCGACTGCCCTAGCATAAAGGGTTTGCCAGAACTACAAAAAAACTGGGCTTTCCGCGAACCTCTTGACGAGCGGACACGAGGAAGCCGAATTTCTCTCAGTATTTTTGCAAAAATATAAATTTATTCTGGGTCTTCGCGGATCACTGTGGGTGCAATCGAGCATTTTCGGGTAGCGCGGGCAGGAAGCTGGCGATGATCTTGAGCCTCAGGAACTCCTCGTCGCGATAGCCGTAGGCGCTGCGCTGGATGACCCGGATCTTGTTGTTGAGCCCTTCCACCAGGCCGAGGCTGACCTTGTTCTCCGGCCTGCAGTACGCCGCGATGCCGTCCCAGTGCCGCTCGATCATCCCCACGAACGTCTGGTAGGGCGCAAGCCGCTGCCAGCGCAGACTCTGCTTCCAGCGTTCGAAGAACTCCCGTGCACCACGCTCGGTGCGGTAGCTCCACAGCTGTCCGAAGGACTCTTTCAGCAGGTACGCCGTGTTCAGACGTTTGTTGGCCGCCAGCAACTTGGCGAGCGCCTTTCGACCGTCCAGGGTGAGGTTTTCGCGATTGCTCAGCAGGGTGTAACGCTGGCCCTTGATGTAACTGCGATCCTGGCCTTGAAGGCGCTTGTACTCGTCGCGCCGCACCTGATCGAGCGCGTCGGACAGGTGGCGCATGATGTGGAATTTGTCGAACACGATGCTGGCGTTGGGCACGTTCTTGCCCACCGAGTTGCGAAACGGCCGCCACATGTCCATCACCGCCACGTCGATGCCGGCGCTACGTTTTGGGCCCAATTCGGCGAAGAACTGGTCGATGTCCGCCTCGGTGCGCCCACTGCCGCCGAACCAGATCGGTCGGCCGCGCTCCAGATCGCTGACCACAACGCGGTAGTCATGGCCCTTGTGGATCGCGATCTCGTCGATGCCGATGGCGCGCGGCGCCGGCGTCCCCGCCCGGCGCACCTGCTCGGCCATGTACAGCTTGGACAGCTCCTTGACCGTGCTGTCGTGCAGGCGCTCCAGCTCAGCCACGGCCTTGTGCGTCATGCTTCGGCACAGATTGCCCACATGCAGGGCGAATCGCTCGGTGTAGCGCGGATTCTTGGCCAGCCAGTCCAGCCGCTCTACGTGCACGCCGCCGCACCCCGGGCAATCGACCCGCCAGCGCTCGAACTCCACGAACAGCATCCAGCCGGCCGCCCGCAAGTCGCGGGCGCGGCACAGGCGCTTGTCGTAGCGGCTGCGACACCGATGGCCACAGTTGGAACACACGGCCGTTTTTTTCGGCGCCGCAAGGTCACGATCCGCGCCTTCGGGGCGCCGAACACGCCCTTGAGCGTGGACTCCGCCGCAAAGCCGGGGAAGGAAAACAACTCACTCAGCCGACGGCCCGTTTTCATGCAGAACACCGCGTCAAGAAGTCAGCACAGGATGTACCACCTTCTGGGACGGTGGAAAGGGCCTGTTTCCAAGGCTCAACGCAGATTCAGGGGCCTCAAGGCACCCACACGAATCCGCGATGAGCCTTTATTCTTATGGATCAATTGCTTAGGGGGAGCGCGAGTCTGCTGGGTATTTGCAGGACGCTTGGGGTTCGCATCAGAAGATCAGTGGCCCCTTCAGGTCCAGACTGGGCTTTGCCCCGATATGTTCGACGCGCGCTTCCCATTTGGCGCCAAGGTGATAGAAGCGCAGGCTATCTACCGTAGGATCTATCAGGTCGCACAGACGTTGCCGCAATTGCGTCCACTGCGCTGGCTCCACTTCGATTTCGAAGACAGAGAACTGCACCCGTTGGCCAAGGTCGCGGCAGGCCTTGGCGACCTTGCGTAACCGTTTTTCACCGCCGAAGGAGCTGGTGCTGACATCGTAACTGACTAAAACCATCATGATGCAATTCCCCTTCACTTCCACAAGAATGCGGGATAACCATCCAGATCTCCACGCAGACACCTTGCCATGAGCTGTGCCTGTACGAAGGGGAGTAGGCCGATATCGACCTTTTCGCCGAGGAAGGTGTGTTGGAGCTGCTCGCGTTTGCGCTCTTGGTAGGCGACCAGTACAGTTTTGCGCGCGTCGTCCTTGAGGAGAACAGCGCCGTTGTCGAAGACCTGGAAGTCGCGCTCGTTCAACTGGCGGCGATTAATCAGAGATAGTGCCAGGCGCTCGCCAAGCAGTGGCCTGAATTCCTCTGTCAAATCCAGTGCCAGGCTTGGCCGTCCGGGTCGGTCGCGATGAAGGAAGCCAACTGCAGGATCCAGACCAACGGTCTCCAGAGCTGAACGACAATCGTGGGTAAGTAATGTATAGAGAAACGACAGTAGCGCGTTGAAGGCATCGCGCGGTGGGCGGCGATTGCGGCCACCGAAGCGTAGTAGCGGCGCTTCAGCGCGCACGAGCTGACCGAATACGCCGAAGTACGACTGTGCGGCCTCACCCTCGAGACCACGCAGCACGTCCACGCTGGTCTCGATGAGCAGGCGGTGTGGAATGCGCTTGAGTCGCTTGAGTGCATGCTGGAAGGCGGAAATGTCGGTGAGACGGTCGCCATGGTCGCGCCAGCCGCGCGCGAGCACGGCGCGTTGGTTGTGAATCTTTCCTGCCAGCAGGTGGCGCACGATATCGGCGCACCGCAGAGGATCGTCGCTGCGCCGGTACTGCTCGCGGCGCAGCAGGACATTGCCGGAAACCGTGCCTTCGACACGGGCAAGAAAACGTCCCTGCGGGGTCAGGTAGCAGATGCTGATGCCTTGCTCCGCACAGAAGCCAAGCAACTGGGGCGACACTGCCACGCGTCCAATGCAGACGATGCTCTCCAGCATATGAACCGGCAACCGGGTACGTTCCTGCCGATCCACTTCGAGAACGACATTGGCGCCGTCCTTGCGTAGCCAGGCACCGTCGGTGGTGACATAGAGTGTGTTGAGTTGGCGGCGCATGGTCAGTCCGGTTCGGCATCGAGTTGCTGGCGCAGCCAGCTGTTGACGCTGCCACGCCCAAGCAGCCGCGGTTGGCACAGGTCGATCAGTGAGCAAGCGTCACAGCGTCTGCTGTCGTAGCGGGCGCCGGGAGTCACACCGCGTGACAGAAGCGCACGGGTGTCGGTGATGGTGCGGTGAGTCAGCTCGCGCAACGCTGTATCAAAGAGGACATCCTTGCGGCGGCGCGTCTGCCCATAGAAAAGCGCGCCGGCAGCCACCGGGCGCCCGAGCATGGTTTCAAGGCATAACCCCTGGGCACATAGCTGCACCTCATCGGCTCGGTGTGCTTTCGGTCTGCCCCGCTTGTACTCCACAGGTAGCGCGAACTCCCCGGCGGGGTCACGATGGAATTCGACCACATCGGCTTTGCCGGTGATACCCAGTTCCAGTGCCAGCAGCGGCATCGCGGTGACCGTGCGGACTCCCCGCCTGCGCTCGGCGTGGGGCGTGTCAGCGCGCTCATGCAGCAGGCGGCCTTCCGCGGTTTGTCTGTTCTCTGCCCATTGGCGTTCCACATGGATCAGCGCGCACTGGCGCGGGCAGTACAGGTAGTGCTGCAGGGCAGAGAGCGGGATCAGGTCGTCGTCGTCCATGGTTCCCGCTCTCCTGGTGGTCAGAACAGTTCGGTCAAGGTGACGCCGGAAGGAAGCGCGCGATCGATCAGTACCTTGTAATCGGAAAAACTGCGTGCCGGTCCCTGATCCGCCTGCTCAGTGCGCTCGACCTTGACCTTATCGAATAGCAGGTGTGCCGGCGCATTACCCATGGGGTGTTCGTGTTCGAAAACGATCAATTTGCGCGCGGCCATCTCACCGCGAGCGGCAGAGCGGTCGTGCTCGAACAGGTTGGTCAGCGCGCGCCACAGTAGTTGCAGGTCGTCCTCCGAGAAACCAGTGCGCTCAGCCAGTTTGGCCGAAACAAAACCATGCACGCGATACAGGCCATAGGGAAGAATATGCTTGCGGCCCATGGTGCGTTCCTTTTCGAGATCCTTTTCGTTGGTGACCGCCACGCGGGTAATCGAGACTTCCAGTGGCAGTACCGGCTCGACCGAGCTGGCAAACGCCAATTGCACCGGGCCGCGCACTTGGCCGGTGTTCACTTCGGTGGTCATCACCGCGCCGAAGGTGCGCACATCGAAGAAGTTCTGGCACATCCAGGCGGTCAGTTCGCGCGCCTTGTCGCCGTCCTTGGGCAACTTCTTGGCTTCATGTTCGATGCCGAGCGCGGTGTAGGCCTGCTTGTGCTGGTTGTTCAGCACCGACTTTTCCTGCATGTAGATCGTATAGCCGGGTGCGTTTTCCTTCTCCAGCGCCACATAGTTGCGGATCTTGCGCTTGAGCGCCACGTCGGTGACCAGGCCGCGGTTGGTCTCCGGGTCAAGGCGCGGCAGGTTGCCGGCGTCGGGGTCGCCATTGGGATTGCCGTTGGTCACGTCGAACAGGTAGACGAATTCGTAGCGGTGAGTGATGGCGCTCATGCGGGTTCTCCTTCGGAAGCGGTGTCGGGGGCGTCCTGGCCGTTGCTGCGGGCAAAGCGTGCCTGGGTCTGGTGGTAATAGCCGATGGCGAAGCGGCCTTGCTCATGAATCGGTAGGCTGCGCGGAAAGCTGGCTGGAAGCGCATCGATGATCTGGCCGATCTCTTTTTCCAGGTTCACTGCCAGGCCGGCCTTGTCCTTGCGCAATTTGCCGACATGGTTCTGCGCGCTGCGCAACAGCACCGGAAAGATGCTGGCCGGGGTTGCCGAGGCCGCGCCGTAATAGCGGTCGCGGATGGTGGCGTTGACCTGCGCGCCCAGTGCGGCGCGTTGCAGGTTTTCCAATGACGAGAACAACCGGCCCAGCAGGTAGCCAGGATCGGTATTGGCGATATCGAGACTCACGGGGGGTTCTCCCTTGGTGGATGACGGTCCTTGTTGCGACGCCAGACGCGCCTCGCGCGCCAGGACGGCTTTGCACAACGCCACGCGCAGCGGATTGACCTGCCCGTCGGCGCGGAAGCGCATGACGATGGCGCCGAGCAGGCTGCGCGGGTAACGCGTACCGGCGAGGATGGCGCGGGTGAGTTCGCCTGCCAGCAGCGGCGAGACGTCCTCGGCCTTGGGCTTGCCGTGCTCGCCGTAGACCGGAGCGGTCTGCAGGGCGAGGAATGACGGTGTGGGCGGGCGCTTCCACGCCGGTGGCTGCAGGGCGAGGTCGCGGTAGTGGTCGGCCAGGCGCTGAGCGAAGTTGGCCAGCGTCTGGGTTTCCCAGAAACGGATCGACAGGCGCGAGGCATTGGGTGCCAGGCCCAGCACGAAGATGCGGGCGTCGTCGTCCAGCGTGGTATCGAGCTCACGCAGTGGCCGCAGCTGTCGCACCTGCTCCAACGCCAACTGCAGGCGCTGGGTGGCCTGGCCGTCGGCGACCCCCGCGCCATCGGTATCCCCGCCCCGCAGGAAATCGGCGATCAGGTCTTCTGCTCCTTCGGCCTGTGCGCTTGTCCGGGCCTGCGCCCAGAACACCACCGTGCTGTCGCCGATCTGCAGCCGCTGCCGGTTGCGTGGGTCGCGCCGCAGTAGGTGGTTGAGTGCGGTGGTGTAGGCGAAGGTGGCGTGTTCGGACACCGGGGCGTTCTCGCCCTGGCTTTTGCCGTAGGAGGTGAAGGCATCAAGGTTGAACGAGACGATCGATGCCCCGGCACTCTGTGCGCCGTTCACGCCCTTGATCGCCGGATGCAGCCGCGCCAGCGGTGCGCGTTCGCCACTGACCAGGCAGATGCCGGACGCGCCGCCAGCAGCTTGCCCTTGCAGTCGCTCCCAGGCCGCGCGCGCGGCGGAGCGCTGGTGCAGATAGCCGGCATCGCCATGCAGGCGAAACACCATGTTGGCATCTAGCAGTGCCTCGCCGTGCCGCGCGAAGTGCGGGTGCTCGGCCAGTCGAGCAGGTGACCAGCTGTCGAGGAAGGCCAGCAGTGCGCGCAGGCCGGGATCGTCGCTGCCGCCCAGCGCTTGCCGGTGCAATTCCTTGAACGCGGCATGCTCCTGCTCGCAGCGCTTGCTGCTGGCACTGACGCCGAGCGTGTAGCTGGTCTTGTCCCAAAGGAAGAACGATTTGGTTCCTGTCCCGGGTCGTTTGGACGAGGCCGTCACCGAAAGCGACTTGGGAGTCCGCTTCTTGCCTTCGTAGTCGTGTTCGTCGTCCACCGCCACGACCTCGCCGCTGGTGGTCAGCACGATGGTGTAGCCGATCTTCTCCTGGCTGTAGCCGGGCGCGGCGATGCCCGATGCCGGATCGTCCAGCAGCCGCTGGTAGTAGTCGGCGAGCGCGGACAGGATCATGTGCGTACTCCTGCATCTTCCGCTGCCGGCACTTCGACCCGGCCATCGACCATGCGCGCGCGGAAAAAGCGGGGGGTCATGCCGTCGGCGAAGTCGATGTCGTGCAGCATCCAGCCCAGGTCGCGCTCGCCGGCCAGCGTAGGGTCAACGGCCGGCACCGCAGTATCGTCTTCGATCAGCGCGAAGCTGGCCGGGAATTCACGGGCGCCCAGGCACGGCGCCTGGAAGCACTGCCCGCGTCGTGCACGGCGATTGAAGATATCCAGGTGCTTGCCGACGTTGTCGTCGGTGCCGGCCTTTTCGGTCAGCACGAAATGCGCGGCGATCACGTAACCTACTTCGCGCAGCAGGGTGGCTGCACGTTGTTGCCGGTCTTCCTCGACGTAGCTGATCAACGCGTCGGTGCGACCGGCCTTGAGCGCCTTGCTCACGCTGGCTGCAGAGAGCTTGCCCCCCACCTCGTTGCGGCGAATCGACTCGAAGCGGATCGGCCTGAGGACCTGGATGCTGTCCACCACCCAGCGGATTGCCGGTTTCCAGTGGATCGCTTCCAGAATTCCGCGCGCCGCCGACGGGGTGATGATGTCGTAGGAGACCCGTTCCACCTTCATTTCCGGGCGCGTAAACAACGCCCGTTCGCCCCAGACGTGGAGCCTGACTCCGTAACTCATCCTTGGTTCCCTCCTCTGGCGTTGCGTTCTTTGAGTTTGCGTGGTCGGTATCTCAAATGTTGAGACTTGTGTGCAGACATCTTCTCAGTTGACCAGGGCTTCGGCCGCAATGAACTGCGGGTTGTCCCAATGCAGACCGAACTGCGGGTCGTACAGCCGTGGGTTGACCAGCCGTACGAATTGTTCGCCATAGCGTTCCGGCGCGACCGGGGCGATGGCATGGGAATGCCACAGTGCCTTGTAAGCCTGCTCGGGCACCTGTACCAGCCACGGTTGCAGACGGCGGGCGGCGCCGGCCGCGCCCGCGTGTTCTGCGTGTTCGAGCTGGCGCAGGGTCTCTGCCACCTCCGGCACTTCCTTGTCGCTGCCTGCGGCGTAGGGCACGATCAGGGGCCGCATCGTGGTCTGGATCATCTTGAATGTCCGGGCCAGGGTGTCCAGCGGCAGGCTGTCGATCCAGGACCCGCGCAGCAGGCCGAGCAGGTCTTCGCGATCGAGCTTGGCATCGCTCAGGCGTCGGTACAGTTCGGCAAAATAGGCCGCGATCGCATCCATGGCCAACAGGTCGTCGTGGTGGGTGCGCTGCACATCACCAAACACCTCGGCGAACAGTTCAAGCTCCTTTGGCGCTGCCCAGTCCGGGTTGGCCGGCGCGAACACCAGCACCGCGCTGGTCTCTGCTGGACGCCGGCCTTCGCGGTTGCAGCGGCCGGCGGCCTGGGCGATGGAGTCCAGGCCGGCCTCGGCGCGTAGCACGGCAGGGAAATCCACGTCCACCCCAGCTTCAATCAAACTTGTTGCGATCAGCCGGCATGGCCTGCCTGCCTTCAAGTCCTGGCGCACGTCGGCCAGCACCGCGCTGCGGTGACGCGCGTGCATCAAGGTGGTCAAATGCCGCGCACCCGGTTGGTCGGCGAGCGTCTCGAACAGGTGGCGGGCATGGCGGCGGTTATTGACGATGCACAGCACCTGTTCGCGCTGGCGCAGCTGCTCGGCCAGCGCATCGTCATCGAGTGTGCCGACATGGCACACCCGGACGCGCCGCAACCGTGCATACAGCGCCGCTGGATCGTCCACCAGTTCCTGTACCTGTTCCAGGCCGCCCGTGAAGCCTTGGTCCAGGCGGAGTGCTGGCTGCGTGGCGGTGCACAGCACAGGACTGACGCGGTAGTTGCGCGCCAGTTCGTCCAGCAGCGCCACGCACGGGCGCAGCAGTGCATGCGGTAGGGTCTGCGCTTCGTCCAGCACCACGACACTGCCGGCGATGTTGTGCAGCTTGCGGCAGCGCGAGGGACGGTCGGCGAACAGGCTTTCGAAGAACTGCACTGCGGTGGTGACGATGATCGGTGCGTCCCAGTTCTCCATCGCCAGCTTGCGCTTGTCGATGGCTTGCGGTGCCTTGGAGGGGTCGTCGAAGAAGGCGCTATGGTGTTCCAGCACCACATCGTCGCGCTCCTGCACGTCCAGCGCCTGCCGGAAGACCTGCACCGTCTGTTCGACGATGCTGGTGAACGGAATCACATAGATCACCCGGCGTAAGCCGTGCGCGATGGCATGATCCAGCGCGAATGCCAACGAGGCCAAGGTCTTGCCACCGCCAGTGGGCACGGTGAGCGAGAACAGGCCCTGGCGCATGCCAGCCTTGGCGCGGATGTCTCGCAGGATCTGCGCGCGCAAGGGATTGATGCCACCCTCGGCAGGCAAGGTGGCCAGGTGTGCATCCAGGGACTCCCGCAGCTGCGTCAGCGATGGACGCGTGCCGGCTTGCTCGGCACGCGATGGAAGGCCCTCCACGCGCCGGTAGAAGTCGTCGGTGTCGGTGAAATCGGCATCGACAAGGCAGGAGAAGAGCATCCGGGCCAGGACGGTGAGCTGGAATGGCCGGCGCTCCTGGCGGGGATGTCCACTGAAACCATCCGGCAATGTTGCTTTGTCCGGCAGTGCCAGGTCCCGTTCCCAGTCAGGCAGCAAGGGGGGCAGTTCGCGTTCTCGGTAATCCTCGGACAGGCGTTCGGACAGTGCTGGACGCGATTGCGCTGCGTAGCCGGGTTTGCCGTCTGGCAACCCGGCGTGATGGCCGGCGATTGCGTAGGCAATCAGGGTGCCGGCAGTGCCATAGCGCTCATGGGCGACCCGTGCGCCCCAGGTCGCATGATCGACACGGGCGGGGTCGCCATCCAGGCGGCGCTGAAACTTAAGTGTGTACTTGCCAAGGTCGTGTAACTGGCCCGCCAGGCTGGCCAGGAGCTGGCCGCCGAAGGGTGCAGCAGCGTCGGCGGCACGTTCGCCGACGGTGAGCAGGTGATCGGGCAGCCGTTGCCAGTCGCTGCGATCCTGCCGCTGGGTCGAATGCGCAAAAAATTCCATGGTTCCCTCCATGTGCATTGCAGATGAGAATACGCTGGCGGACTTTGTCTTGGAAGCGAAATGCATGTTGCCGGTAGGTGCAGATCCATCGCGTCATTGCCGTGGTCGAGCAAGGTATTGCTCGACCACGCGGCTATGCCTGCTATGTCATTCTTCAGTATGCTGCGATTTACCCAGAACGAGACGCAGCACGCCATGATGCGTGCTGCCTAGCCTGCCGGAAACTGCTTGTCCAGCAACGCGATGAAGTTGCGTTTGATGCGATAGCGTTCTCTCAGCCGGCCGAGTTCCGTGTCGAATGCGGCTTGACCCCGCTTGCCGTGCTGATGCCGATACAGGCGCTGCAGGGTGGGGAGCAGGCTGATCGCTGCGGCATAGCCTTGGCGCTGGGTGCGCGCGATGTGCGCTTCGATCACGGTATGGCAGATCCGCAGCGCGGCGGCAGGGTCGCAGGTTTCGGCAGCCGGCAGCAGGCGCATGGAGGTGTTCAGTGGAAGCGTGCGGGTCTGGTCGGCCGCCAGGTCCACCGCGCGTTGGGCCTGGCCCTCGGCGAGCAGCAGGCGGATGCGGGTCTCGTGCGGGTCGACGTAGCGCGGAACAGATTTGGCATCGAGCGCCTGCAAGGCACGTTCGCGCCAGGTGTCCCACTGGCCCGGCACCGAGGCAACCTCGCGTAGCGCCAGGTAGGCATCCTCGGAGAGGCTGAGCAGATAGATCTTCCAGCGCAACTCCAGCGCATCTTCGGTGAAGCCATCGCGCAGATAGGCCTGGGCAAGCGCCGATAGCAGCCGGGTGTCGTCCGGGGCGATCTTGGCGCCGCGCTCCAGCCAATCCAGTGCCCGGCGTTCGCGTCCGTGCTCGGTGCAACGGCGCGCCATCTCCAGACACTCCAGGCCGGAACGGCTGTTCCTGCCGAAAAAGTCCAGCATGGCGTCCACATTGCCACCGCAGCGTGCGGTGTCTTCAAGCAGCGATGCGGCCAGCACTTGCCGGGTGCGCCCGATGCCGTCGGTCTGCAGCACCTTCAGTACCGCGTGTTCCAGCCGTGCGATGTCGGCGGCGCTCAGCAACGCGGCATAGTCCGACAACGGCCGCAGCAGGCCCCAGTCGTCGAGCATGCGCAATTCGAACAGGCGACTGCCGAGATTGTCGGCCGCTGCTGCGCGTGCGGCATCCAGATGCGCGTGTGCCACTTCGCTCAGGCGCTCGCCCAGATCACCGCGCGAATCGTCGCTTTCTTCGTAGATCGTCAACAGCCGCTTGAAGGCGTATTCGTGCAGGTCCAATGCGGCCAGGGGGGCGCGTTGTCGCGCCTGTTCCAGCAAGGAGGTCAACCCCGCAAGTTGCTGGCTGTAGGCAACGGTGTCCCGCCAATCCATGTAGCGCTTGCGGCCCAGCAGGGTGGTAATGGCCTTGCGCCAGTCCTGCAGCGGCGCGGTGGCCAGTTGCGCCTGGCTCAGCAAGCGCTTGTGCAGCTGACTGTCGTTGTTGGCCAGTTCCAGCAGCAAGGCTTGCAGGGCCTGTTGGCTCTGTGTGGACAGCCACTGCCGCAGTACCTGTTCGGGAGAAGCGGCCTCAGGGGCGGCAACGGCACCGCGCTTTCGGCGTGCAGGTGCAGGACCCTCGGCGGCCACGCGTGCCCAGGTAAGCGCCACGGCAACCTGGTGTTTGCAGAACTCCTCTTGCTGGCCAATCGGACAGTCGCACTGCCCATGCAGTGTGCCATTGCGCCAGGTCAGCTCCACGGCATAGTCCTCGCTGCCGCTCACCGTGGCGCTGACGGACTGAGCGTCAACGGTCAGCAACGTGGCGCGCCCCTGGTCGGCATAGTCAAGGCCACGGACGTAGTAGCTGGGCGTGGTGATGCGCAGCAGAAAGGCTTGATCGAGTTTGCTGGGGGAGAATCTGGAGGTCATCTGCGTAGTGTGCCGAAACCGTGCTGATGAAGACACTGCAGTCACGCAAAATCCGCGCAGATTTTGCCAGAACACTGCAGACACGCGACAATCGGGCGCCCTGCACATCGGAGGCCATCCCGGTGCCGCCCCGATCCAGCCTGCAACATACCGTCTCGTATTGTCGCTGGCTGGTTCCTTCCCCAAGGTCATAACCTGCGCCATGTCCAAGACACCCAAGATCCTCTACACGCTCACCGACGAAGCTCCGTTCCTGGCCACCCAGTCGCTGCTGCCCATCATCGATGCCTATACCGATACCGCTGGCATCGTGGTCGAAACGCGCGATATCTCGCTGGCAGGGCGCATCCTGGCGCTGTTTCCCGAACACCTGGGCGATGCGCAGAAGATCGCAGACGACCTGGCCGAACTGGGCGAGCTGGCCACCACGCCGGAAGCCAACATCATCAAGCTGCCCAACATCAGCGCCTCGGTGCCGCAGCTCAAGGCCGCGATCAAGGAACTGCAGGGCCAGGGTTACGCGCTGCCGGCCTATCCGGACGCGCCCAAGGACGTCGCCGAAAAGGACATCAAGGCGCGCTACGACAGGGTCAAGGGCAGTGCGGTGAACCCGGTGCTGCGCGAAGGCAATTCCGACCGCCGTGCACCGCTGTCGGTGAAGAACTACGCACGCAAGCATCCGCACCGCATGGGCAAGTGGAGCAGCGAGTCCAGGTCGCATGTGGCGCACATGGACGCTGGCGATTTCTTTGGTAGCGAGCAGTCCACCACGATGGCCGACGCCGGCACGCTGACGATCGAATTCGTCGGTGCCGATGGCAACAGCACCGTGTTGAAAGACAAGGTGGCGGTGAGGGCGGACGAGATCGTCGATGCCGCCGTGCTGAGCAAGCGCGCGCTGGCCAGCTTCATCGATGCACAGATTGCCGATGCCAAGGCGAGCGGCGTGCTGTTCTCGGTGCACCTGAAGGCCACCATGATGAAGGTCTCCGACCCGGTGCTGTTTGGCGTGGTGGTCGGTGAGTTCTACAAGGACGCGCTGAACAAGCATGCCGATGCGCTCAAGTCGGTTGGTTTCGATCCCAACAACGGCATTGGCGATCTGTACGCACGTATCGGCTCGTTGCCGGACGATCAGCAGGCGCAGATTACCGCCGATATCCAGGCCGAATACGCACAGCGCCCGGGCCTGGCAATGGTCAACTCCGACAAGGGCATCACCAACCTGCATGTGCCCAGCGACGTGATCGTCGATGCGTCGATGCCGGCGATGATCCGCGACTCCGGCCAGATGTGGAATGCGCAAGGCAAGCTGCAGGACACCAAGGCAGTGATCCCGGACCGTTGCTATGCCGGCGTGTACCAGGCGGTGATCGACGACTGCCGCGCGCACGGCGCCTTCGACCCGGCCACCATGGGCTCGGTGCCGAATGTCGGCCTGATGGCGCAGAAGGCCGAAGAATACGGCTCGCACGACAAGACCTTCCAGCTGCCTGCCGCCGGTACCGTCAAGGTCAGCGATGGCAACGGCAACACCGTGTTCGAACACGCGGTGGAAGCCGGCGATCTGTGGCGCATGTGCCAGGTCAAGGATGCGCCGATCCAGGACTGGGTCAAGCTCGCCGTCGAGCGCGCACGCCTGAGCCAGACCCCGGCCGTGTTCTGGCTGGACAAGGCCCGCGCACACGATGCGCAGGTCATCGCCAAGGTCGAAACGTATCTGAAGGACCACGACACCAACGGCCTGGACATCCGTATCCTGCCGCCGGTGGAAGCGACCACCTTTTCGCTGAAACGCATCCGCAAGGGCCAGGACACCATCTCGGTCACCGGGAACGTGCTGCGCGACTACCTCACCGACCTGTTCCCGATCATGGAGCTGGGCACCAGCGCCAAGATGCTCTCCATCGTGCCGCTGATGGCCGGTGGCGGCCTGTTCGAGACCGGCGCCGGCGGCTCGGCGCCCAAGCATGTGCAGCAGTTTGTCGAAGAGAACTGCCTGCGTTGGGATTCGCTGGGTGAATTCCTGGCGCTGGCCGCCTCGCTCGAACACCTGGGCAACCGCTACGACAACCCCTCGGCCACGGTGCTGGCCAAGGCGCTGGACGTGGCCAATGGCCAGTTTCTGGACAACAACAAGTCGCCGGCGCGCAAGGTGGGCGAACTCGACAACCGCGGCAGCCACTTCTACCTGGCGATGTACTGGGCGCAGGCCCTGGCCGCGCAGACCGAAGACATCGCCCTGCAGGCCAAGTTCGTGCCGCTGGCCAAGGCGCTGACCGAGAACGAAGCCACCATCGTGGCCGAGCTCAACGGTGCGCAGGGCAAGCCGGTGGAGATCGGTGGCTACTACCATCCGGATCTGGCCAAGGTCAGCGAGGCGATGCGCCCGAGCACCACCTTCAACGCCATCCTGGCCACGTTGAAGGCCTGATCGGTAACGCCGCCAGCCGCTGCGTCCGCACCCAGCGCTGTCCAGGGCCCGCCTGCTTCAGGGGCTGGCCCTGGCGTTTGGGCAGGCAGCTTGGTGGCACCGGGCCGGGTTGACGGCTCGGCACGGTGCGGCCGGGCGTGCGCCGGCTGCGATGCCAGGCACCACCCGCGCGCGCCGTTGCCTGGCAATGGCATGGGCAGGCGGCCACCGCACGCCTGCGCAGGGATGCTGGGTACACTGCGGGCATGCGCCAGCCATCGTTACCGCCGCAATCCGAACGCCGCGCGTTGGCAATCGCCCACGCGGTGTACGAAGCCTTCGAGGATTACCACGCCCGCTTTTCCGAAATCACCGCGCGGGCGCGGGCGCGCTTTGAAACCCGCGACTGGAGTGGTGCGCGCGACGATGCAGTCGCGCGCATCGCGCTCTACGACCAGTACATCACTGAATGCATGTTGCGCCTGCGTGCGGTGTTGCTGGGTCAGGCGCACGACCGTGCACTGTGGATGCGCGCACGCAACCACTACGCTGCACTGCTGGACGGGTTGATCGACCAGGAGCTGTACAAGACCTTCTACAACACCCTGACCCGGCGCTACTTCGGCACCCACGGCGTGGATGCCGATATCGAATTCATTGCGCTGGATATCGAACCCACCGATGCCATCACCGTGCCGGTGGCGCGCCACACCTATGCGGTCTCGCCGGGTCGGCTGACCGACATGCTGGTGCGGGTGCTGGGTGACTATGCCTTTGCGCCTGCGTATGCGCACCGCACGCGGTGTGCGGCGGCGATCGCGGTGCGCCTGCTCGATGATCTTGCGCATTGGGGCGAACACCCGGTGCGCAGCGTGGAGTTGCTGGAGACGGTGTTCTACCGCGAGCGTCGCGCCTACCTGGTCGGCCGCGTGTTCGGCGAGCATCGCTTTTCGCCGTGCGTGATCGCGCTGGTCAACGACGCCGCCGGCTTGCGTGCCGAAGCGGTGTTGACCAAGCGCAGCGACGTCGCCCAACTGTTCAGTAATTCGCGCAGTTATTTTCAAGCCGACCTGTCGACTGTCGGCGATGCAGTGGTGTTCCTGCGCAGCCTGTTGACCCACAAGCCGGTGGACGAGCTGTACACCATGCTGGGCCGTGCGAAGCAGGGAAAGACCGAGCGTTATCGCACGTTTTTCAGCCATTTCCAGGCGCAGCCATCCGAGCTGCTGGTGCATGCCGACGGCACTCCCGGCATGGTCATGGTGGTCTTCACCCTGCCCAGTTATCCGCTGGTGTTCAAGCTCATCCGCGACCGCTTCGCCTATCCCAAGACCATGAGCCGCGCGCAGGTGGAGGGCAAGTACGAGTTGGTGTTCCAGCTTGATCGCATCGGCCGCCTGCTCGACGCGCAGCCTTATCGCTATCTGCGCTTTCCCAGGGCGCGATTTGCCCCGGCCTTGCTGGAAGAGCTGCAGACCAGCTGCGCAATGAGCCTGAGCGAAGATGGCGACGACGTGCTGATCGCGCTGTGCTACGTGCAGCGGCGCCTTCGCCCACTCAATCTATATCTGCGCGAACAACTGCCCGAGGCCGCGCATGCGGCGGCGCTGGACTACGGCCAGGCGATCAAGGACATGGCGCGCAACAACATCTTCCCCGGCGACATGCTGTTGAAGAACTTCGGCATTACCCGGCACCAGCGCGCGGTGTTCTACGACTACGACGAGCTGTGCCTGATTACCGAGTGCACTTTCCGCAACTGGCCCACGCCCACCAACTACGAAGAACAGATGGCCGCCGAACCCTGGTTCCACGTCGGCCCGCGCGATGTCTTTCCCGAGCGCTTCGCCCTGTTCATGGGCCTGCCGGCCTCGCAGCTGGAAGCGGTCAGGCACATCCATCCAGAACTGTTCGACCCGCAATGGTGGCGAGATCTGCAAGCCCGCCTGCGTGAGGACGATTACCCGGACACCTCGCCCTATGCGGATGCACTGCGATTGGCTTGAACCTGTGCCAACCGGCGGTGCGGGGCCTAAGAGGGTGGTTACATAATTGGATCTTCGCGGATCACTGTGGGTGCAATCGAGCATTTTCGGGTAGCGCGGGCAGGAAGCTGGCGATGATCTTGAGCCTCAGGAACTCCTCGTCGCGATAGCCGTAGGCGCTGCGCTGGATGACCCGGATCTTGTTGTTGAGCCCTTCCACCAGGCCGAGGCTGACCTTGTTCTCCGGCCTGCAGTACGCCGCGATGCCGTCCCAGTGCCGCTCGATCATCCCCACGAACGTCTGGTAGGGCGCCAGCCGCTGCCAGCGCAGACTCTGCTTCCAGCGCTCGAAGAACTCCCGTGCACCTCGCTCGGTGCGGTAGCTCCACAGCTGCCCGAAGGACTCTTTCAGCAGGTACGCCGTGTTCAGACGTTTGTTGGCCGCCAGCAGCTTGGCGAGCGCCTTCCGACCGTCCAGGGTAAGGTTTTCGCGATTGCTCAGCAGGGTGTAACGCTGGCCCTTGATGTAACTGCGATCCTGGCCTTGAAGGCGCTTGTACTCGTCGCGCCGCACCTGATCGAGCGCGTCGGACAGGTGGCGCATGATGTGGAATTTGTCGAACACGATGCTGGCGTTGGGCGCGTTCTTGCCCACCGAGTTGCGAAACGGCCGCCACATGTCCATCACCGCCACGTCGATGCCAGCACTGCGTTTTGGGCCCAATTCGGCGAAGAACTGGTCGATGTCCGCCTCGGTGCGCCCACTGCCGCCGAACCAGATCGGTCGGCCGCGCTCCAGATCGCTGACCACAACGCGGTAGTCATGGCCTTTGTGGATCGCGATCTCGTCGATGCCGATGGCGCGCGGCGCCGGCGTCCCCGCCCGGCGCACCTGCTCGGCCATGTACAGCTTGGACAGCTCCTTGACCGTGCTGTCGTGCAGGCGCTCCAGCTCGGCCACGGCCTTGTGCGTCATGCTTCGGCACAGATTGCCCACATGCAGGGCGAATCGCTCGGTGTAGCGCGGATTCTTGGCCAGCCAGTCCAGCCGCTCTACGTGCACGCCGCCGCACCCCGGGCAATCGACCCGCCAGCGCTCAAACTCCACGAACAGCATCCAGCCGGCCGCCCGCAAGTCGCGGGCGCGGCACAGGCGCTTGTCGTAGCGGCTGCGACACCGATGGCCACAGTTGGAACACACGGCCGTTTTTTTCGGCGCCGCAAGGTCACGATCCGCGCCTTCGGGGCGCCGAACACGCCCTTGAGCGTGGACTCCGCCGCGAAGCCAGGGAAGGAAAACAACTCACTCAGCCGACGGCCCGTTTTCATGCAGAACACCGCGTCAAGAAGTCAGCACAGGATGTACCACCTTCTGGGACGGTGGAAAGGGCCTGTTTCCAAGGCTCAACGCAGATTCAGGGGCCTCAAGGCACCCACACGAATCCGCGATGAGCCACATAATTAACCAGTCAGCCGCGCCAGCAGCAATCGCGCTTGAGCCAGCCATACCCACGCCTCGGCCACCTTGGGCAGCCGATCGTGGTGCATGACGAGTCGGCGTGCACGGTCGTTCCAGGCATGCGTGCGTTCGACCACCCAACGCTTGGCCAGCACCACAAATCCCTGAGCACTGGCTTTCACCGTGAATAGGTCCGGCTGCTCTGGACCCATCCAACGCCCCACGTTCTTGTTGGCCGGATGCCGCACGACCTGTACCCGGATGTTGTGACACTGCGACAGCAGCTGCGCACACTGCCCTGCGTAACCGCTGTCGGTGTACAGCGTCTGGATGCTCGGATATTTTTCCATCGCCCGTTCCACCACCGGATAAGCGCCATCGCGGTCCTGCATGCTGGCGGCGGTGACGCTCACGGCAAGCAGCAATCCGAGCGTATCCACCACCAGATGCCGTTTGCGCCCTTTGACCTTCTTGCCGGCGTCATAGCCAGTGTCGCCACCTTGCGCAGAACCGCGCGTGGATTGTGCATCGATCACTGCGGCGGTGGGTTCTTCGTTCCTTCCTTCGCGCTCGCGCCATTGCCCGCGCAGGCGGTCGTGCATCTGCTCGAACTTGCCTTGCTCGCTCCAGCGGCGGAAGGTGCGATACACGTTTTGCCAACGTGGAAAATGTACTGGCAGCATCCGCCACGACCCACCGCTGCGCACCACATAACAACACGCATCCACCAGCGTTCTGCGGCTGATGCGCGGCGGCAAACCGCGCCCGCCTTCCTTCTCGAAAATATCCCTGACCAGTGCCCATTCGGCGTTGGTCAGGCAACTCGGGTAGGTCTGTTCCGGCTCCTGGCGAGCGTGCGCATCGGTATAGCCATAACGCGACTTATCGATCTGGACTTTCTCGATCGTTACCACCTCATGGCTAGGGCGGCGCTCGATACCAAGCCTTTTCAACGTCGAGACCACCGTTTGCTCATGAACATGCACGTTGCAGCGGCGGAGAAGCTCAAGCCTGATTTCCTCCAACGTCGCCGTCGGATCCGACGCGACGATGTCCATCAACATAGCTTCATGTTCGACTTGAATCTTCAGTGGGCGGCCCATTTCGATGACTGTCTGTGATGAGATGGCACTATTATATCATTATGTAAACACCCTCTAAGCGCGGCTGGCACAACGACTGCCCAGCCGCCAGGCAAGCGCGGCCGGACGTTCTGTTAAGCAGGTTAATCCCCGCTGACGCTGCGAAAAGTTCGATTCGTTTAGTGAAGTAATGTCTTCGCCTCGTCGCAGCATCCGTCCCCGCGCATGAATAACCTGCATATCACGAGGTCATGCAGGCCTGCTGCATTATCAGGAGACAGCTCCATGTTTAATGTGAACCGTCTACTACGCTCACGTCAGCGACCCGAAACCGCAGAGCAACCAGCGAATGAAACCGCGCGGCCAAGCGAACCACCTCGTCCGATGGAGGGCGTACTCGGACCGCTACTGACCAATCCGCGGCGACGCACGAGTGCCAATACATCGGCCTCCGCCACCAGGACGCCGGGGAGCCCACGATTGGCACGTCCGCCTCGGTCATCTGCGCGCTCGCCGATTCAGCAACCTGCAATGGCAGGTGCGCCGACGTCGCCGCCGAGCCTGGAAGACGACGTTAGCTCCTGGCTTTCCGAGAGCCTGCCGCATGCAGAGAGAATACGTACCGGCTACAACATGCACGACCACACGGGGGATACCTCCCGGCAGGCCCTGCAGGATGTGGCAAACTCGATTCTGCGTGTAGCCGCCGCCGGCGAAACCCGCCTTGAACTGCACTACGGTTTACCTGCCACAACACTGCCCGATGGGATCTGCGAGCTCCAAACGCTACGGGAACTCTCGTTGGCCAATACGGGACTGACGTCGCTCCCGGACAACCTGGGACAACTTCGTGGGCTCCGCCGCCTTACGGTGGCTGCCACGCTGGGTCTGAAAAAACTGCCGGCGTCGATAACACGCTTGCCTGTCTTGGAAATCCTTCAGCTGACTACAACCCCGTTGGCCGAGCTGCCAGAAGACCTGGGGCGCATGCAAAGTCTGCGCGAGCTTATCCTGGGTGGCGGGAGCTATGAACGATTGCCGGCCAGCGTGACTGACCTGGCAAGTTTGACTCGCTTAGCGGTGTCGAGTTCGCGCCATTTAAAGGGATTGCCCGAAAACATCGGAAAAATGCGGCAGCTCAGGTTGCTGAAACTTGAGTCAAATGACAGCCTAGAGCAATTACCGCACGGTCTGACTCGGTTGGGCCGGTTGAAAGAACTCAGCCTTTCTTACAACCGTAGGTTGGCACAACTTCCAGAGGATATTGGGCGGCTAAGTAGACTCGAAGTACTGTCGCTGAAAAACTGCGCCGCGCTCCGGACGCTGCCTGACAGTGTAGGGGACCTTTCTCGCCTACAAAAGCTGGATCTACGCGGCACTGGACTGCATGAGCTGCCACAATCCCTGGCTCGACTTCCCGCTGACTGTCAGATCGAGGTGCCGGAGCACTTGAGTGGCCAACTTGCTCTGATACGCATGCCGCACGCCGCTCCGGCTGCACCACAACGGCTGGCCGGCAGAGGGTTGCCACCAGGAGGGGGGGGCTCTACGAGTCTGGCCGGACCGTCGTGGAACCGAGGCACCGAATTCGTACGCGCACTGAGCGGCATCGATGCTGACTTGGGTGGCCGTTTTGAAAAGTGGATGCATGGGCTTACCCAAAATGCCGGGCTCTTCAGGCAACCCCTCAGCCCGGCTGACATGACCCTATTGGACCAGGTAGTGGCCGAGGCCATCACGTCTACCGAATTCAGAAGCAGCTTCAGAGAGTTCTTGGCCGAGCATACCGTCAAGACGCTCAACATGGATGGCACGACCCAGGTCGGTGGTCTGGGGCCTGCAGTCCGTGGGGATGTCAGAACAGCGTTCTCGGAAATGCTGAAGCACAAGCTCATGCACACGCAGGATCAAGGGGTTGCGCTGAGCCAGTTGTTGGAGGCCATTCGAAACCGGGACTTGGGACTGACCAGAGGCAGCCTGCTCCACGGCAGGAACGCGCTGACGGGAAAAGAGGAGATATGGCCGCCATTACGGGCTTACGTATCCATGCACGATGTCGAGGGAAAGACCGCACAGGAGGCTGCAACAACCTGGGCCATGGCGCAGTTTGACGAAGCACAGGAAGGTGTCATTGGTGAAGCGGAAGCCAAGAAAGAGTCTGAATGGGCGGAAGTCCAGGCGAACCGCTCAATAGAGCAGCGCGCTCGTGCACTGTTGAGGGAGTGGAGCATCAATTAGTATTCTGTGCCGCTCTGGCAACGGTGCAGGCGCCCTCCTGAGAAATTAGGTGGGGGGTGGATTCGCCCGCGAAGTGCAACAGTCCTATAACGTAGCGGGCCAGGTGTCGTAGCCTGAGCCCCTACACGACCAAGTGGAGTTGCACATGCGCTATCGACACCTGACCCAGGACGAACGGTACCAGATTGCCTGGGGGTGTGATCTCTCTGTCTCCAATGCGGACATCGCCCGTCAGCTCGGCCGTCATGCCAGTACGATTGGCCGCGAGCGCGCGCGCAATCGTAATGCCAGTAGTGGAACGTACCGTGCCCAGCAGGCGCACCGCACCGCCCGCCAGCGTCGCAGTCAAGGCAGTAGCCACGCGCAGATGGACGGGCCGATGCAGGCTGCATTGCTGGCCGGGCTGGCCGAAAAATGTAGCCCTGCGCAGATCCACGGCCGTGCGCGCTTGCTGGGTCAACCGATGGTAGGGGTGGCCAGTGTGTATCGCTATCTCAAGCGTCACCGGTTACGGCATTTGCTACGCCTGCCAACACGGCGGCGTCCTTATGGGCGTGGCCGTGCCAAGCGATTTGAAGAGCGCAAATCCATTCACCAACGCCCCGCACATGTGGCCTCACGTGCGCAGTTAGGCCATTGGGAATTGGATACGGTCCGCCCATCGCGCGGCACTGGCGTGCTGGTGACGCATGTCGAACGCAGCAGTGGCTATGTGCGTCTGGGCTGGAGTCCTGACGGCACCGCCGATGCTGTTGCCGAGGTCATTTGCGCGCGCCTATGGCGTGTGCGCGATAAGGTGCTGACGCTGACCTGCGATCGCGGTAGCGAGTTCGCCCAGGATGCCCGCATCGAGGACCGGCTATCGACCAAGGTGTACTTTGCCGACCCACATGCCCCTTGGCAACGCGGCTGCAATGAGAATCTCAACGGACTGCTCCGGCAGTATTTTCCGCGCAGTCGTGACTTCAGCACCATCACGGCGCAAGAGCTGCAGCAGGTTGAACATTCACTCAACAACCGACCCAGAAAACGATTGAGCTATCTCACTCCAGCCGAGGTCTTCTTCAACTACGATACCCTTGCACTTCGTGAGTGAATCCACCGGGTCGAAACTCAAAATGATGCTTTTGACAGGACGCGTAGTCCTACTGTGTCATAAAAATGTTATTCTGCAGGCAATCCACACCGTGCTGAGATGAACATGGCCGCAGTCAGTCACCAAGCGCGTTTTTCCGCCTATTTGGATGACCTATCCGCTGCGCTTGGTCATGCTGATCGCGCGGCGAGCTTACACGGTTATTGCCGAGGATTGATGCTGCCGTTGGAGCGCAAAAGCGTAGAGCCGCTGGCGGCGCATGTGGATCCGCTGCGGACACGGGCTCGGCATCAGGCGTTGCACCATTTCGTGGCCAAGTCGGACTGGTCCGATGCGGCGGTGCTGGAGCGCGTCCGTCAGTACGTCTCATCGCATATGGATTTGAAGGGCGAGGTGTACTGGATCGTGGACGACACGGGTTTTCGCAAGAAGGGCAAGCATTCGGTCGGTGTGACCCGACAGTACTGCGGGGAGATCGGCAAACAGGACAACTGCCAGGTGGCGGTGAGCGTCTCGCTGGCGACGCCTGCGGCGAGCGTGCCGATGGCCTTTGGGCTGTATCTTCCTGAGGCTTGGGCGGCCGATGCGGCGAAGCGGGAGAAGGCAGGTGTTCCGGAAGAGATCGCGTTCGCCACCAAGCCAGAGATAGCGCTGGCGCAGATGCAGGCCGCGTGTGCTGCAGGTGTCGTCCGCGGCACCGTGTTGGCCGATGCAGCTTATGGCAGCAATACGGCTTGGCGTGATGCGCTGACTGCCTTGGAACTGACTTATGCAGTGGGGATTGTTTCGAGCGTCAAGGTCTGGCCGCCGGGGCAAACGCCCGAGCCGCCCGCGCCTTGGAAGGGGCAGGGCCGTCCTGCGATTCGCCATCGCCGCACGGCGGATCGCCAGCCACAGTCGGTGGAGGCACTGGCGCAGTCCCTGCCTCGGCGTGCCTTCCGGACGGTGTCATGGCGGGAAGGCAGCAACGCACCGTTGTCCGGACGCTTTGCGGCCCTGCGCGTGCGTGCCGCGCAGGGAGATCGTTTGCGTCAGGAGGAGTGGTTGTTGATCGAATGGCCCGAAAACGAAGACAAGCCAACGCGCTACTTCCTCTCCAACTTGCCGGCAAGCACGCTCCGCAAGGATCTGGTGAATACGGTCAAAGCGCGCTGGCGGGTTGAACGCGATTATCAGGACCTGAAGCAGGAGTTTGGTCTGGATCACTACGAAGGGCGCGGTTGGCGGGGGTTTCATCATCACGCCACGCTATGCATTGCTGCTTACGGGTTTCTGGTTGCTGAGCGCTTGCGCGGGGCGCATCAAAAAAAACCGTCACAACGCCCGCAACCTGCCCTACCCGAAGATTACAGCCCGCGCGGGGCGACCGATGCGGGCTCAGCGCCATGTAGTGGACTCGATCGCGACGCTGCGCTGGACAATCGCCGTAGAAATCGCAGTGACACTACTTGGAACGATGTCTCCGCACCTTCGCATTTAATGACACAGTAGGAGTAGGCATGTCTAGTTGTTTGGCTCATCGCGGATTCGTGTGGGTGCCTTGAGGCCCCTGAATCTGCGTTGAGCCTTGGAAACAGGCCCTTTCCACCGTCCCAGAAGGTGGTACATCCTGTGCTGACTTCTTGACGCGGTGTTCTGCATGAAAACGGGCCGTCGGCTGAGTGAGTTGTTTTCCTTCCCTGGCTTTGCGGCGGGGTCCACGCTCAAGGGCATGTTCGGCGCCCCGAAGGCGCGGATCGTGACCTTGCGGCGCCGAAAAAAACGGCCGTGTGTTCCAACTGTGGCCATCGGTGTCGCAGCCGCTACGACAAGCGCCTGTGCCGCGCCCGCGACTTGCGGGCGGCCGGCTGGATGCTGTTCGTGGAGTTCGAGCGCTGGCGGGTCGATTGCCCGGGGTGCGGCGGCGTGCACGTAGAGCGGCTGGACTGGCTGGCCAAGAATCCGCGCTACACCGAGCGATTCGCCCTGCATGTGGGCAATCTGTGCCGGAGCATGACGCACAAGGCCGTGGCTGAGCTGGAGCGCCTGCACGACAGCACGGTCAAGGAGCTGTCCAAGCTGTACATGGCCGAGCAGGTGCGCCGGGCGGGGACGCCGGCGCCGCGCGCCATCGGCATCGACGAGATCGCGATCCACAAGGGCCATGACTACCGCGTTGTGGTCAGCGATCTGGAGCGCGGCCGACCGATCTGGTTCGGCGGCAGTGGGCGCACCGAGGCGGACATCGACCAGTTCTTCGCCGAATTGGGCCCAAAACGTAGCGCCGGCATCGACGTGGCGGTGATGGACATGTGGCGGCCGTTTCGCAACTCGGTGGGCAAGAACGCGCCCAACGCCAGCATCGTGTTCGACAAATTCCACATCATGCGCCACCTGTCCGACGCGCTCGATCAGGTGCGGCGCGACGAGTACAAGCGCCTTCAAGGCCAGGATCGCAGTTACATCAAGGGCCAGCGTTACACCCTGCTGAGCAACCGCGAAAACCTTACCCTGGACGGTCGAAAGGCGCTCGCCAAGCTGCTGGCGGCCAACAAACGTCTGAACACGGCGTACCTGCTGAAAGAGTCCTTCGGGCAGCTGTGGAGCTACCGCACCGAGCGAGGTGCACGGGAGTTCTTCGAGCGCTGGAAGCAGAGTCTGCGCTGGCAGCGGCTTGCGCCCTACCAGACGTTCGTGGGGATGATCGAGCGGCACTGGGACGGCATCGCGGCGTACTGCAGGCCGGAGAACAAGGTCAGCCTCGGCTTGGTGGAAGGGCTCAACAACAAGATCCGGGTCATCCAGCGCAGCGCCTACGGCTATCGCGACGAGGAGTTCCTGAGGCTCAAGATCATCGCCAGCTTCCTGCCCGCGCTACCCGAAAATGCTCGATTGCACCCACAGTGATCCGCGAAGACCCAGAAAATTATCAGGGCTGCGGCGTCTCGGGCGTGGAAAATGCCCGGCGCATCAAGCGGATCACGAGACCAGGTTCCTACTCGTTGCCAGCGTTTCACTGCTGTGTAATGCTCTCCCAAAACTGACTGCTCGTGGTGATGAGGCCTTTTTATCCTCACTTCAGCAAGTGTCTTCGATGTCAGGGGCTCTGGTGAGAGCGCCGTTCTCACTGGAAGTTTCTGAAAATTTACCGCAGGTTGCTGGCACCTGTTCAGGGCGCCCGCGTCGGTGACTTGCTGTGCTATTACGAATTGGCGGCAGCTACGAGAGTTGCGTAGGAAGCCTTCAAAGCCCTGATCGGATCCAGATACGATCTGACGTCAATACACGGTCGGTTGCGCTTTTTTCGCCAAAATAGTCTGTCTGGGCATGCATCTCGCCCCGGTAGTGGAGAACATTTGTAATCGCCGCATGACATGTCCCCTCAACGGCATGTGCATTTCCTCAGATGCAGCGGCGTCGCCCAATACTTTATCAATGCGAGGTCGCCTACATGTCGCTCAACATGCTTTCGACAGGGAGAAACGCAGATCCGCTTCTGCCCCCAACGGATGAATCTTCATTTTCGGAACTACCGGGGCCCGGACCTGGCATGACCGACTCCGATCTATTGTTGCGAATGGACAATCTCTTCTTGCAGCAGATCTGCCGCATGATCGCCGCTGGCTACGGCAATGCGCCAAACGATGACTTGCCCGTGTCGTTCGCAACTCCGTTTCCAGATTTCCAGCGCGAGTTCTTACCGACGTCTTCGACCCGGTTCGAGGCCAACGACAACAAGGGAGCCACGCCTCCTCCGGCGGTCAATGGGTCGCCGTTGACGCGAGATGGCGGAACGCTCACTGAATCCGAGCTTCAGATTGTCTCGACGCTCAATCAGCACAAGGACAAGATGCCAATTGATGTTTCCAATATCAACGAGAAGATCAACGACCCGTCCACGCCTCCGGACTTGAAGCTCGCGTTGGAAGGCCTGCAGAAAGATCGACATCTTTTCTTTGCCATCGGCTCGCGTGGGAAGAAGGGCCTCGCGCAGCTCTTCTGCAGGATCGATGCTCAAGATCTGTGGGATTTCGCGGACAGTCATAAGCAAGTGACCGATCTGGGCGGGAAAAACGCTGAGTTCAATCCCAGAAAGATCATAGGAGACACGCCGCCACCGTCGGCGGAGGGCTCAACGGTCACATGGGACGGCGGCATGCTGACGGAATCTCAGTTGGAGATCGTCAACATACTCAATCAACACCGCGACATGATGCCGATCGAGTTCGCCAAGCTCGATGAAAAGATCAACGATCCAGCCACACCGCCCGACCTGAAAGAGGCACTGAAAGGCCTGCAGCGGGATCCTGGCCTGTTCTTCGCCATAGCTTCCCAGGGGCGCGGCAACAACCATCTTGACGATCAGGGCAAGTGCGATGGCACGTTGATCGCGGCGAATCTATACGATTTTGCCGACCGTCATCCACAGGTCACCGCCATGGGGGGGAAGAACGCAACCTACAACCCCGAAAAAATGAAGGGGTCCGACCTGCCGCCGCCGGTCGAAGGCTCTTCGGTCAGGTGGGATCGCGGGATGCTAAACCAGAACGAACTGGAGATCGTCACCACGCTTGATCGTCACAAGGACAAGTTGCCGATGGCGTGGGCCGATCTCGATGCAAAGATCGACGATCCCGCGACGCCGCCGGATCTCAAGAAGGCTTTGACGGAGCTACAGAACGATCCACGGCTGTTCTTTGCGATCGGCTCGCAAGGCGATGGCAAGTGCGACGGCGACATCAAGGCTGACGACCTCAGCAAGTTCTCGGCCAGTCACTGGCAAGTGGCGGTGTATGCCACCCAGCAAGCCAAAAACTACACGCAGAACTACGTGGCCTCTGACAGCCCGGACAACACCCAGCCGACAGTCATGACCGAAAACGATGCGATGCGCGAGTTCTATCGCTACTCTGACTATCTGCCGGGATGTCTGAACCAGGATGCGTTCAAGCAACTGGTCGAAGGCGACAGCAATACCCAGAAGTGCCCGCCGCAGGTCATCGCCGCAGCACAGTACTTTCGAGACCACCCCGATCAGTGGAAGGAGCTGGCAGGAGACTCGGGCTCGATAAGTACGCCGGATTTCCTGCAGAAATCCGTCTCGCAGATACATCTGACAGAATCCGAGCTGAAAACGCTGGATACGATCAATGGGCATCAGGATGCGTTCTTCGACAAGGTCAAGCACACCGGGTTACTTCCCAAGAAGGTGATGACCCGCGACAAGCTCGCCGCAATCGTCAAAGACGATAAAGCCGACCCTGCGGTTCGCGATGCCGCAAAGCAGCTATTGGGCGACCCATTGCTGTTTGGGTTTTTGAACAACTCTATCACGGGCTACAAGGTGGAGCATACTTTCTTCGGCGATGGCCCTACCATCGACTCCGGGAATATTAGTAACTACGATTTCAAGAATTTCTACGAGCGGATGAGTGCGGCTAACAGGACCGCGGAAAAGGCACCTACACATGCCGCCACAGCGCCTGAGCAGAAGAAGGCTTTCGTGGACATGGTGATGGGCAAAGCCGATCAACCCGACATCAAGACGCCAAAGAAGGACAAGGGTACTATCAACAAGGTGCTCCATACCATCCTCAAATGGGGTAGCAAGATTCTGGATGGGATCTCGGTAGCCCTGAGTGCGCTGAGTTTTATCCCTGTTATCGGCGAGATTGCCGATGCAGCAGCGATTGCATTGGAAGCCGAAGCGCAAGCGTTACAGGTTCTCGACGCTGTAGTGCAAGGCGACGACGTGAAGCTCGCGTGGGAGCGCGTTGGTATCAACATGGCGGGAGCAGTGGCTGGCGTAGTCGGTGGGCCATCCGCCAGGCTTACAGCGAAGGTGCTAGCCAAGAGATTCGCTAAGAGCATAGTCAAGGAGGGGGTCAAGAGTGTAGTCAATGGCGGCCCAGGGTCACAACCAGAGTCACAACCAAGGGGGGGGGGGCAGTGAATGTGACGTCCCTCTAATTTTGAGTAGCGCCGCAGTTTGGAGTCCAATTCCCTACCCGGAGATTGGAAGTGAAGAAACGTTTTACTGACGAGCAGGTCATCGGCTTTCTGCGCGAGGCTGAAAGCGGCGTGGCGATCAAGGGACGCTCTGAACAAAGCAGCCTGATCTGCGACAATTAACCGACGACCCAAGCGGACGATTTCGATGCAACTGAGCTTTGGCGACGCGGAGTACAACGGCAAGCGCAAGCGAACACGGCGGGAGGTGTTCCTGGCCGAGATGGATCAGGTGGTGCCGTGGAAGGCCTTGCTGGCGCTGATCGAACCGCACTATCCCAAGTCGGGCCAGCCTGGTCGACAGCCGTATCGACTGGAGACGATGCTGCGGATTCACTTTCTGCAGCAGTGGTATGCGCTGAGCGACCCTGGGGCAGAAGAGGCGTTGTACGACACGGTGTCGATGCGGCGTTTTGCGAAGATCGGCGGCCTGGATGGGGTGCCGGATGAGACCACGATTCTCAACTTTCGGCATCTGCTGGAACAGCACGACTTGGCACGCAAGCTGTTTGATCGAGTGAACGCGCATCTGTCACGCAAGGGCCAGAGCTTGCGTGGTGGCACGATCGTGGATGCCACGATCATTGCTGCGCCCAGTTCGACCAAGAACAAGCAGGGCGAACGCGATCCGGAAATGCACCAGACCAAGAAGGGCAACCAGTACTACTTCGGGATGAAAGCGCACATTGGCGTGGATGATGAGTCCGGGTTGGTGCACCACGTGGAATGCACGGCAGCCAACGCGGCGGACATCACGCAGGCGCACAAACTGCTGCACGGCAAGGAAGACACGGTGAGCGGGGACAGCGGCTACACCGGACTGGACAAGCGCGAAGAGATGGCGAGCAAGCGCAAGCTGCGCTACCTGATCGCAGAAAAGCGCTCGAAGTTGAAGCAGATCAAGAACAAACGCGCGTTGAAGCGGGCAAAGCGTTGGGAGCACACCAAGGCCATGCGGGCGAAGGTGGAGCATCCGTTCCGCGTGATCAAACGCCAGTTCGGCTACGTCAAGGTGCGCTATCGCGGTTTGGCGAAGAACACCGCGCAGGTGTTGACGCTGTTTGCGCTGTCGAACCTGTGGCAGAAGCGAAAGCACTTATTGCCTCCTATGGCCGAGTTGCGTCTGTAATCCGGGGAAACCCTCGGAAATGCGCTGAAAACGGCGAAAATCGAGGGTCTGAACGAGTTTTACGCGACCCAGGACGGCTTTTTCCGTCTCCTGGCTGCGTTGATCAGACAATCCCAAGGACTTGTGCCGGCGGCATGGCTTCACCGAGGCCTCCTACTACCTGTGGCGCAGCAAGTTCGGCGGAATGAGTGTGCCCGATGGCAAGCGGCTCAAGGACCTGGAGGCTGAGAACGTGCGGCTGAAGAAGTTGCTGACCGAACTGAGGCTGATGCCACCGGCGAGGCGGATCTCCACGCTTGGCGTGGGCACGGCGGGGGTGACGTGCAGCGGTAGCGTGGCCGGAAGTGCTGCAGACGCTGCAAGTTTGCCGCGCCAGTAGGTGAAGCTGCTCAACGAGACGCCGTGCTCGCGGCACCACGCCGATGGCGGACCATGCAGCTATGCGGTGTGACCAATCATCGTGATTTGAAGATATCGGGGAGATCCGTTGAGAAGAGCGCGATATCCCAACGGGCTGCTGGTGACTTGTAAAGGTGAGATTGCCGGACGCTTACATCGCAGCGAGCGTCGCATTCGTTATCAAGGTTTCGTATCGTAGAAGTCGCTCGCGAGCGGATTGACTAAATTTGGTGGATGAAAACCTATACCACCAGTTCAAATTCGTTACGTACAAACTTGCCTAACGTTCATGAGGAACAACCCGGTCCAGCGGAGAATCACGCAACCACCAGCACCAGGGGCAACCCTCCACCACTTGGACGGCCGCCTAGCAAACGGCGGCGGCTGGAGTCGGATGAACCTGGGGCGTCGATGCGACGCACGGAGCGCTTGCTCGTGAATGAGCGAACCGGAGCCAGCGAAAGCGCATGGGACAGGCGCGTCGGGCAATCAGTCACCCGCTCACACTTGCCCGATGATCCCGCCGACCGGCACGGCATCGCACCCGATCAGCGCCTGGACAGAGTGCCCGCTGACGTCAGCGGCGCGTCGTCGCATCGGCGGCCACAACGATCAACGCATGATCGTTTGGAGGCCAGCACATATCTTCGACCGTCCGAACAACCGTCCGACCGGATCGCAGGAAAACGGCCGCGGGAAGAGCAAGAGCCATATCGGCAGTCAAAGCGGCAAGTCAATGACGTGGGGCTGACGAAGGACGATCTCCGCAGGGCCGAACATCAGCTGGACTCGGCGGCAAAAAAACGGCTACAGGCGCAGCGAGAGCAGCAGCGGCTACACTTAAGTGAGCCCCACGGAATCGCTCGGAACCACAACGCCGGCCTGTGCGTGTCCATGGCATATGACAACGAGCTGGCGCACCGTATGCGTGACGGAATGGCTTTGCCCTTTTTGGAAGAAGGTGTCAACGCTCAGATCAACGCGCAGCGACTCGACAAATACCTTAGTCTGATTGCCAGCGCACGGCGCGCCAGGACAGGCGTGACACCCCGCGATCTCGATCGTTGCACCGAGCTCGCGGCGCACTACCTCTACCAGACCGGATGGTTCGAAGGTGCATCACTGGCGCAGCTGGCGCATGTGAGCAACAAGCTGAGCAAGCACCCGAACCAGCCCGCGTGCATGGAGGCAATCGCGTGGATCGCCGGGCAGGTCAATCAGGCCGATGATCTAGTGGGGCTGAGTGGCTACTTGTCGGCGCTCCTCCTGAACGCCTTCGCAAAGAATACTGACAGCGGCAGGTGTGAACGCGCGGTGGCTCGCTTGGCACGTCACCTGCTGCGTGACAAACAAGTCCAGCAGTCTTTGATCCCGTGGGAAGTTGGCCTGGCACTCAACACCTTCAGCAAGTGGTTCGATAATCCGGATTGCCAGGCCACGGCGCACCGGCTCGCCGCGCTTGTCGCCAGCGACAAACGCTTGGGTTATGCAATGGATGCGCAGAGCGTGGCCAATACGCTCAACGCCCTGTGCAAATGGCCCGACAACACGGCCTGTGCGGCCGCCGCCAGCGCGCTGGCCGCACGGCTGGCCGACGAGGGCAAATTGCGCAAGGACCTCAAGCCGCAAGAATTGAGCAATGCGCTCAACGCTCTGAGCAAATGGCCCGACACGCCGGTCTGTGGAGAGGCTATCGGCGCGCTGGCCGCACGGCTGGCTGACGAGAGCACATTGCGCAAGGGCCTGTGCCCGCAAGAGATGGGCAATGCGCTCAACGCTCTGAGTAAATGGCCCGATATGCCGGCCTGTGCGGACGCCGTCGGCGCGCTGGCCGAGCGGCTGGCCGACGAGAGCACATTGCGCAAGGACCTCAAGCCGCAAGAATTGAGCAATGCGCTCAACGCTCTGAGCAAATGGCCCGACACGCCGGTCTGTGGGGAGGCTGTCAGCGCGCTGGCTGCACGCCTGGCCGACGAGAGAAAATTGCGCAACGACCTCAGTTCGCAAGGCGTGGCCAATGCGCTCAACGCTCTGAGCAAATGGCCCGACATGTCGGCCTGTGCGGCCGCTGTGGGCGCGCTGGCCGACGATCCCGGGTTGGGCAAGATCCAGAACTCCATCCACGTGATCCAAGCGCTCAATGCCCTGAGCAAATGGCCCGACATGCCGGTCTGTGGGGAGGCTATCGGCGCGCTGGCCGCACGGCTGGCCGACGAGAGCGCATTGCGCAAGGACCTGGACGCGCAAGGCGTGGCCAATGTGCTCAACGCCCTGAGCAAATGGTCAGACACGCCGGTCTGTGGGGAGGCTGTCAGCGCGCTGGCCGCACGGCTGGCCGACGAGAGCAGATTGCGCAACGACCTCAGTTCGCAAGGCGTGGCCATCGCGCTCAACGCCCTGAGCAAATGGCCCGACACGCCGGTCTGTGGGGAGGCTGTCAGCGCGCTGGCCGCACGGCTGGCTGACGAGGGCACATTGCGCAACGAACTGGATCCGCAAGGCGTGGCCAATGTGCTCAACGCTCTGAGTAAATGGCCCGATATGCCGGCCTGTGCGGCCACCGTCGGCGCGTTGGCCGAGCGGCTGGCCGACGAGAGCACATTGCGCAAGGACCTCACGCCGCAAGAAGTGAGCAATGCGCTCAACGCTCTGAGCAAATGGCCCGACACGCCGGTCTGTGGAGAGGCTATCGGCGCGCTGGCCGCACGGCTGGCTGACGAGAGCACATTGCGCAAGGACCTGGACCCGCAAGGCGTGGCCAATGTGCTCAATGCCATGAGCAAATGGCCCGACACGGCGGACTGTGCGGCTGCCGCCAGCGCGCTGGCCGGGCGGCTGTGCGACGATCCCCGGTTGCGCAAGGCCCTGGAGCCGCAAGACGCCGCCACCGCCCTCAACGCCCTGAGCAAATGGCCCGACACGCCGGTCTGTGGGGTCGCCGTCGGCGCGCTGGCCGAGCGGCTGGCCGACGAGAGCAGATTGCGCAACGACCTCACGCCGCAAGGCGTGGTCAATGTGGTCAATGCTCTGAGCAAATGGCCCGACATGCCGGCCTGTGCGGCGGCCGTCGGCGCGCTGGCCGGACGGGTGGCCGACGAGAGCACCTTGCGCAAGGACCTAAACCCGCGAGGCGTAGCCAATGTGCTCAATGCCCTGAGCAAATGGCCCGGCACGCCAGACTGTAAGAATGCCGCCAATGCGCTGGCCGAGCGGCTGGCCGACGAGAGCACATTGCGCAAGGACCTAACCCCGCGAAGCGTGGGCAATGTACTCAATGCCCTGAGCAAATGGCCCGACATGCCGACCGGTGCGACCGCCGTCGGCGCGCTGGCCGAGCGGCTGGCCGACGAGAGCACTTTGCGCAAGGACCTGGACCAGTGGGGCGTGGCCAATGTACTCAATGCCTTGAGCAAATGGCCCGAGATGCCGGTCAGTGGGGCCGCCGTCGGCGCGCTGGCCGAGCGGCTGGCCGACGAGAGCACCTTGCGCAAGGGCCTAACCCCGCAGGGCGTGGCCAATGTGCTCAATGCCCTGAGCAAGTGGCCCGACACGGCGGACTGTGCGGCCGCCGCCAGCGCGCTGGCCGGGCGGCTGTGCGACGATCCCGGGTTGTGCAAGGCCCTGGAGCCGCAACACGTGGCCACCGCCCTCAACGCCCTGAGCAAATGGCCCGACACGCCGGTCTGTGGGGCCGCCGTCGGCGCGCTGGCCGAGCGGCTGGCCGACGAGAGCACCTTGCGCAAGGACCTGGACCCGCAAGGCGTGTCCAGCACGCTCAGCGCCCTGAGCAGATGGCCCGATATGCCGGCTTGCGAGGGGGCCATGGACCTCTTGGCGACGAGGCTGGTTGAGGACCACGATCTGCGACACGTCATGGAAGCGCAAGACGTGGCCGTGGCGCTCAATGCGATGAGCAGATGTTCCGGAATGCCGGCGCGTCAATCGGCAGGGGTACTGCTCAGCGAGCGTGCAGGCTCGGCCGAGCTGCCCTGGCAGCAGTTCAGTATGCGTGGAATGTCCATGATGGCGAACGCGATGTCCCGCCTGCTGCACATGGACGAAGAGGACGATGGGCCATTCCAGGCCCTGGGTGTGGCCAAACTGCAGGCCATGGCCGGGCACCTTGACCTGCACCGCGAGCGTTTTGCGTCCGCCTCGGCCGCAGATATCGGGGTACTCTTAAAGGCCCTTGCATCGGCGCGGCTGCAACGCCAGATGCGTCCGCTGGGTCAGCCAGCGCTGGAGCAGGTGTCGGCACTCGTCCGGGATGACGGATTAAGCCAGACCAGCCTTGAGGGGATCGGCAGCCTCTGCATGGGATTGTTGCCGTTTATCTTCAGTCCGGAGTTGAGCTCCCGCCATCGCGGCCAGGCATTACACGTGTTCAACAGGTTGCAGCCCATCGTCGCGCGCAAGATCGACCTGTACCTGAGCGGCGGTGGCCCGCAGCCTTCGGCCGACACCGAGCGTTACGCAACGCGCCGCCCTGCGCTGACCTTCTTCCAGGTGCTCAAAGCCTATGCGGTGGTGAGCCGGCAATGGAAACCGCGCAACCTTGAAGGCTCGCGGGGGGAACTGCGCCAGCGCCGCGACCAACTGGCGCAATGGGTGGATCTGACGCTAGAGCGGACCCGCAAGGCCATTGAGGCGGACCTCGGAGAGATGAGCTGGAACCTGATCGCGCAGATCGAGGCCGGCGACAAAGTGTTCGACGCTCTGGACCTGCGCATGGCGAAGGACGCGCCGACGATTACCCAGGCCCATCCACCGACCCGTTTTGACCTGGGCAGTGGGCATCTGAGCATGTGCTCGGTTCCTGGCCAGCCGGTTGTGCCGGCCACCGGCCGCGGCAGCACGACCCATGTCGTGGTCGATCTGCAGGGTAAGGAAATTTCGAATAACCAGACCGAATCAGACAAGCCTTACTCGCTGTTTGCGCGTCTGACCGGGCTGCCGCTGGTGGAGGTCCAGCTGCCCGGGGAAATCTCGACATTCATGCTTGCGCGCACGTTCAACTACAACGGCGAGCCCTGGCGCTTCGACATGTTCGGCGGTAGTCGCGCCGCGCGCAGCAAATCTGGTAGCAGCAGCCTTGTGCCGTCTCGCGGGCCTGAGAAGGCGTCGCTGCTGCCGGCGTTCCGTTATGCCGACACCGCCCCGGGCAGTAGCCTGATGCAGCTGGCCGCCAAGCTCGCTCCGCAACGCGAGGACTGGTCGCGCATGCAGCGATCGCTGCTGGAGATGGTCCCGAGCGACCATGTCGTGGAGGGCACCCTGCGCCTGGGCGTGTTCGATGACGTCGACGGCCCTGTGCATCCGTTCAAGCCGTTGACCGTGGATGGAACTGCCCTAGCGTTATGTCCCAACGATGGCTGCGGCTTTTTGAAATTGGAGGTGGCCTTGTCCATCCCTGCCTTCCGCAAGCATTACGAGGCTTGGCAGGCCGTACAGGCGAACCAGGCCAGCCAAGAGCAGCGCGATCTGGTTGCCAAGCACAGGGGGCCTTCGCTGATGCCAGCGCAGGCGCTGCAGCACTATCCGCGCGACGAGGCGGCGCTGGAAGAAGCACACGAGGCGATGCAGCGTCAGCTCGAGGCGCTCCAGCCCGTACAGGGTGAACCCTTGGCGTTGTACAGGCTTGCCGTCGGGGGCGGGTACCAGGGCCAGAGGGTCCGTGCGGTGCCCTCGGCCGACGACAAGGTGCATCTGCCGCAGCAGCGCAGCCAGGCCTTCGACGTCGCAGGTGGCCCCTTGCTACTGGGCAAGCCACCCTATGACAAGGAGAATCTGCTGCCGGTGCCGGAGGACCGCATTGCGACCGTGGCCAAGGGCGACGCCACCGCTGAGTTCCTCTCGCAGTCATTCGGCATCCAGTACAGCTACACCGGCTTCGATGATCGCTCCGGCCTCGATCTCCAGATGCTGCACAGCAAGGGCATGCTGGTCGTCGTGCCGGAGAAGAATTGGCCGGTCGATTTCGCCGACACGGACCTGGTCTGCTCCAAGGAGGATCTGAAGACGCTGTCGTGCTGGACGAACGGCCGTGACCGCAGTGCCCTGCCGCGCGACATGCTCAGCACCGGCAGCCTGCGGCTCAAGGAAATTGTGGAGCCTGGGCGCCTGGGCGCACTGCCGATTGCCGAATTGCGCAAACGCAACATGGACACCGACGGGGACGACGCCTTCGTTTACGCAGGCTATCCCAAGCTGGCCGCGCTGATTTCGCGTGTGATGGTCGATCGCGAGGGCAGGCGCGGTCGGCAACAATCCTTCAAGCCGCCGAAGACGGCCACGCCGGCCATCGACCCGGCCAGCGGCCAGTACCAGCCCGGGCGGCTGTCGGAGATCATGTCCCTCAAGCGCGGTCAGCAAGTCACCTCCGCGGCCGCCACCCTAGCGGCGCGCTTCATGGCGCAACCGGACGACCTGCGAGAAGCGCTTGCACGCCAAATGATGTTCGGCACCTACGATGGCATCGAGCGCGACTTGCGCAATGGTTTGCGCGAAGTGCTCGAGGAGCAGGCTCTCGATCCTCAGGTGTTGGCGAACCTTCGCTTCCAGGCGCGCGAAGCGATCGAACGCGCCCACCTGCCTGAAGCGCGAGAAGCCGCCGAGTTGCTGCACGCGCAGCTGCTTGGGCTTGCGCCGGATGCGCCCGCTACCAGCGAGGCGCCCGTTCTGCCCGAGGTTCTGGCTGAGGCGTTTCCGGGCCTGGCCAAGGCCTACGAGGCCGCCTCTGGCGTCGAAGCGCGCATCCACGCCATCCTGGACAACTACCCGGTGCTCCAGTTATCGCATGCGCAGTTCCCGGATGGGCAACCAGGGTTCATCCCCGACGAGCCGGAACTGACCATGCGCAATCTTTTCACCATCGCGATCAAGGTCGGCACCGATGCGCTGAAGTCTGACACCGGCACGGCGCTGTTCAGCAAGATCGTGCAGGCGTGCGAACGCTGCGAGCGTGGGTTCGACGACCGGGTGCGCTTTGTGCCGTACAGCAAGGCGACCGCCCGGGCGATGCAGGAGGGGCGATTCGATCCTGAACAGACCAAGGGAGTTCTGCAGCGCATGCCGTCGATGGCAGCCGGCGTCATGGAAGACGCGCTTCACGCGCTGCAGCAGGCAGGCTTGATCGACCTGCCGCAGCCGCCAGCCGCGCGGCTGCGCGCCGTGCAGCCAGAGGACATTGCGTTTGAAGCGCAGGCTTTGCTGACCCGTGCGCGCCAGATGGAACCCCAGGTCACCGACATGCTGCGGCATATCGCCGAGCGCCATGGTGGTCAACTGGCCGGAACACAACATCAACTGAAGTCGTTTGGCTCGTTGAAGGAAAAGCTCACGCAGCGGATCGCGGTGAAAAAGCAGACGCTGGAAGAAGCGGTAGCCGGCGTCAACGACGCGTTGCGTTACAGCGTGGTCCTGGAACCGCAGGACTTTACCGCCGGCCTGCGCGCTGTGCTGGCCGCACTGGACAATCAGGGACATGCGCGGATCAAGCTGACCAATCAATTCACCAAGTACCCGCCAATCTTTAAGGCCATCAACGTCACGTTGCGAAACCCTGAGGGTGCGTTGTGGGAGATCCAGTTCCACACGCCGGAGACCTTTGAGCTCAAGGAGCAATTTCACGATCTCTACAAGCGCTCACATGCATTGGCGCTTGGCGGTGCCTCGCGGTCCGAGCAGCGCGAGCTGCAGGCGCCTGCGGTAGAGGCATTCAAGCGCGTCGCCTCGCCCCCGGAGTGCGAGCAGATCGACGACTGGCAGGAAGAGATCGCCCCGGCTTTGGCAAGTACTGCGTCGATGCTCGACTCCAAGCAGAATCCCGTAAGTGCAGACGTCTCGCCTGCATACACCGTGTTCAATATCGCCGCAGGCAAGCAGGGGGTGTTGACGCCGGTGTTCAACAAGCTGGCCGACAACCTCGGCCTGCAGCTCTGGGGGAATGTGCGCTACAACGCGGCAGAGGACCGGATCGAGCAGGAGCGACAGGCGCCGTTCCAGAAATCGGTCGCATCGATCAAGGACAAGATTCGGCGCCATCTACGAGGCGGCATGACGGGTGCACAGGCCGGTCAGAGCGTGGGCGATGCGCTGCGTTATGTGTTTGAAGTGCCTTCCGAAGATTTCGTGGCGAAGGTGTTGGCGGCAGATGACGCGCTGCAACGGCAAGGAATGACGTGCGTGACGCTGAAAAACTACTTTGTCTCAGGAGATGGCACCTACAGAGGCATCAATGCCAGCTTCACCGATGCCGAGGGCTATGCGTTTGAAGTGCAGTTTCACACTGCCGAGAGCTTTAAAGTCAAGGCGCAAACGCACCTGCTGTACAAGCGGATGCAGTTGGCACAGACCAGACTTGACAGGGAGAAGGAGAAATCTCAGCCCGACCCCGTCAGGCAGGCAAAGCTGACGCAGGAGATCGCAGGGCACAGAAAGGCGATGCACGAGATGACGGCGAACGTACGCAAGCCTGTCGGCGTCGAGCGTATCGGGGGGCGCGCATGAGGTCCAATCAATCGCTCAAGACGTCGGAGACCTGCAACTTTCGAGAAGAGGGAGGTGTGAGCCAGACGACGTCTCCAACGCAAAGGCATGAGCGCCGAGCCCTACTGCTGCTGAAACATCAGGACGACTAGGGCTTGTAGTAAGCGGCGAGTGAGTCGGTCACCGTAAAGGTGATCGACTGCCTGGCGTCCGAGAACGGCCTGAAAACAGGATTTTTTTCTGGCTCATCGCGGATTCGTGTGGGTGCCTTGAGGCCCCTGAATCTGCGTTGAGCCTTGGAAACAGGCCCTTTCCACCGTCCCAGAAGGTGGTACATCCTGTGCTGACTTCTTGACGCGGTGTTCTGCATGAAAACGGGCCGTCGGCTGAGTGAGTTGTTTTCCTTCCCTGGCTTCGCGGCGGAGTCCACGCTCAAGGGCGTGTTCGGCGCCCCGAAGGCGCGGATCGTGACCTTGCGGCGCCGAAAAAAACGGCCGTGTGTTCCAACTGTGGCCATCGGTGTCGCAGCCGCTACGACAAGCGCCTGTGCCGCGCCCGCGACTTGCGGGCGGCCGGCTGGATGCTGTTCGTGGAGTTCGAGCGCTGGCGGGTCGATTGCCCGGGGTGCGGCGGCGTGCACGTAGAGCGGCTGGACTGGCTGGCCAAGAATCCGCGCTACACCGAGCGATTCGCCCTGCATGTGGGCAATCTGTGCCGGAGCATGACGCACAAGGCCGTGGCTGAGCTGGAGCGCCTGCACGACAGCACGGTCAAGGAGCTGTCCAAGCTGTACATGGCCGAGCAGGTGCGCCGGGCGGGGACGCCGGCGCCGCGCGCCATCGGCATCGACGAGATCGCGATCCACAAGGGCCATGACTACCGCGTTGTGGTCAGCGATCTGGAGCGCGGCCGACCGATCTGGTTCGGCGGCAGTGGGCGCACCGAGGCGGACATCGACCAGTTCTTCGCCGAATTGGGCCCAAAACGTAGCGCCGGCATCGACGTCACGGTGATGGACATGTGGCGGCCGTTTCGCAACTCGGTGGGCAAGAACGCGCCCAACGCCAGCATCGTGTTCGACAAATTCCACATCATGCGCCACCTGTCCGACGCGCTCGATCAGGTGCGGCGCGACGAGTACAAGCGCCTTCAAGGCCAGGATCGCAGTTACATCAAGGGCCAGCGTTACACCCTGCTGAGCAACCGCGAAAACCTTACCCTGGACGGTCGAAAGGTGCTCGCCAAGCTGCTGGCGGCCAACAAACGTCTGAACACGGCGTACCTGCTGAAAGAGTCCTTCGGGCAGCTGTGGAGCTACCGCACCGAGCGAGGTGCACGGGAGTTCTTCGAGCGCTGGAAGCAGAGTCTGCGCTGGCAGCGGCTTGCGCCCTACCAGACGTTCGTGGGGATGATCGAGCGGCACTGGGACGGCATCGCGGCGTACTGCAGGCCGGAGAACAAGGTCAGCCTCGGCCTGGTGGAAGGGCTCAACAACAAGATCCGGGTCATCCAGCGCAGCGCCTACGGCTATCGCGACGAGGAGTTCCTGAGGCTCAAGATCATCGCCAGCTTCCTGCCCGCGTTACCCGAAAATGCTCGATTGCACCCACAGTGATCCGCGAAGACCCTTTTTTCTGCATGCATGCTTGAGCGCCCCCGCGATGGTGGCAAGCTTCACTGGATAGCGACGAGACGGGTGACTGGAGCGCCTTAGCGAAAACGCGCGATCGGCGGGCCTCCATGTCACGATAGTCGTCCGCTCCCCTGAACCCCCAGATGGAGACACCGAAGCGAGGATCCCGGCGTGAAGGCGCTGTTGGACAATCGTGGGCTGACCCGGTGAGATATCGGCACGCATACCCCCGATACCGGCAACGAGCGGAAGGGGATGCCTGGTGGGCATCCCCTTTCATACAGCATCTCCCGGGTTGCCGCCGCATTACGCCAGCGGCGGCGTCTGATCGTCCCGATGTGCACGATCACTGCCTGCGATGCCGGCGCGGAATACCGCAGCCGGTCGCAGGTTTTTCATGGTCTGCGGCAGCGCTCCCTGCGCTGCGCATGAGGTTGCCCGAACTATTGGATGAGCGCCTTGGCGTGACACAATAATTCTTCCACATCGCTGCCCTGCAAACATGTGTTGATCGCTTGACTCGCCTTGGTCGCCCGACGCTGCGATAGCGCTTCGTTGACACCACCCATCACGCCGCGCAGGACTTGCTGCTTCAAGCCGATGTCGATGTCGCCCTCGCGGCGATTGTTCTTGACGGTGATGGCGGTGTGCTGATTCAGCGCGCCGACCGCAGCCATGGCTCCCGACAATGTTGCGATTCCCAGTGTCTGCGCGGTCGAAACATTTTGCGTTCCGCCTTGTGCCGCAGAGGTGACCTTGCCGATCACCGACGACGCTGCGCTGCCCAGTACGCCGAGATGGAACATTTGGCCAAAGCGTTGGGCAGTCTGTGCGGAGAACTCGCGAGATGTGTACTTACTGAGGATATCGCGGATCAGTTGAGGCGACATCACCGACTTCTCGGCGCCTAGCAGCAATGCCGCAGCGACCCCGTTGGGGTCGAGTTCGTCCAACCTGCCTTCACGCATGGCTTGCAGGTCCTGGCTCAGCAAGTTCAATTTCTTCGTCAGGCCGCCACCGTGGCCCGCCTCCAGATCAAGGTCGTCCGCGTTTGCCAATCCCTGCGGCGAGGGCGACGCGGCAATTTCCTCCTTGAGCACTTCTTCCATCGACGCCAATCCGTTGATGACACGTTTCACCAAAGCCTGAGTGGGCGATTGAATCAGTTTCTTGAGTTTGCTCTGGTCGATCTCCTCTGCCGCAATCGGCTCACCACGTGCAAGTTTCGACTTGCCTGTTTCTGTCACTACATCCGCGTACAGCAGGTTGAGCTTGTTGTTGTAATCCTGCTTGGCCTGTTCGTCGAAGCCGGCAGCCACATGCTGCGCCGCTGTCATCAGCAGGGCACCGACGGTCTGCGCGGTTGGCGACAATGCCCGCATTGCACCGGTTTTGATGAGCAGGCCCAGCGTGCTCGCCAATGGCGAACGCAGGATGCGAGGGACGGCCTGCCAGCGATTGCCCATCCATTGCCGTTCGTGCGCACCCTGGGTCATCACAAAGTCGTGCTGGGCTTGATGCAGGCGCCTTTCTGACTCAAGCAATTGTTGGGCTGTGGCGGGGTCCTTGGCTTCGCGGAACCTGTCGCAGCATGCACCGAATTCTTTGAGGTGGCTTTCCAGCGCTTTCGCCAGATCCGGAAGCCAGTGCTTGTCGTTGATCTCATTCTTGTCCGGCACGATGACGTGACCGCCATGCTCGCGGATGGACTCGCACAGGCTGACCACCGCCGACTGCTGTGCGGCGTTCATCGGTGCGGCGATGAACATCGTTCCTATTCCGAATCCAGTGCCTGCCCAAGGCCGACCGGTTGCGTTGTTGATCCAGGGCGAGACGATGTACTGCATCGCATTGTTGAGGAAACTGCCGGTGGGATTGGGCATACCGGACAGCAATGCAGTGCGCCTCATCCTGAATACTTCGCGTTCGCTTAATCCTTGCGCCTCATACCATGCCATTGCATCTGCTTCGTGAATACGATTCAGCAGATCTGCATGGGTTGCTGCGCGTTCACGGGTTCCGTTAGCGGCCGGTGATTCCATCGGCCTGATCTTGTTGATGAGTTCGGCGGCCAGTTCCGCCCTGACTTGGCGCAGGTTATCGGAAATCAATGTTTCCTTGAGTCGAACCAGCGATGCTGTGCAGCTGGACGAGGAAGTTGCAGGCTGCGAAACCCGCAGATCTGACGCACCCACGGGGCTAGCAGCCTGAGCTATCTGTCCCGTGTCAGTGGCGGTCTGCTTGCTGCGCTTGCTCTGGCGGGGCGACGGCATGAGCAGTGCGCCCTCGGGCGAGCCAGGTGGGGACGTCTCTTCGATCTCGTGGAAGGACGGGCTTGAGGTCGGCGCACCGGGCTTGAGTGAATTGGCGGATCCACTGGCTTCTACCGCCGTGCCAGGCGGCGAGGACAGAACAGACTGTGCAACTTGCGGGCCAGTCGCACCAGGGGGGCGAGCAGCTTGCTTGCTGCCCTTACTCGGACGCGGCGATAGCTTGGTCAATGCGCCCTCGGGCCGTTGATCCGGACGGCTGGGCGAGGCTTTCGGGGACGTGAGTTCAGTCTCGTGGAGATGCAGACTTGCGGCTGATGCACTGGGGTTGAGTGGATTGGATGAAATTGCGCTCTTCATCAGATATTCCTTGGTTCTCTTTGGAGTGGCGGCATCGATCGATATCTAGTGCCGAAGAATGCGATCGCTACGCAATCCCGGAACCGGGCCCAGTGTCGATGAGCAGCGCGTTGACCATGGTTCCGAAAAAATATCAAGATAAATAACGCGATGCAGGCGTTTGTGAGAAGAGATATTCAATGGCGAATCGCATCGCGCGTAGGCTAAATGACTCCGCTGGCAGCATCCTGACCGGTCAGCGAATCGGTGTTGCCATACCGGAATCCCCTCGTGGCTGGGATGCTGATGTTGGAACAACAGCTCAAGAATCGGTCGACCTGGCCGCGCTGTATTGCGATTTCTGCGGCAGGGACCCCAGCGAAGTCCCTGCTGGAAATCCGTGGCTTGACCGAGTAGTCAGTAGTCAGTAGTCGATCGGCGGGATTGAAATGGGATGGCAGTGCCATCCCATTTCGTTTTTCACATCGCAAATCCGTACTCGCCGACTGCGACGAATTCATCTCCCGGATAATGGGAAGCCGCCCCCTACGTCAGCCTAGTTGTCGCCCGGATAGGAATCAGACATGGGGCGATAACGCGAGGTGGATGTGGCCAGATACGGACAGCAGTTCAAGAACAAAAGGGTGGCGTGCTTGCTGCCGCCGGAGAGCGCGGCGATGTGGGAAGTGTCGCGCGCGAGTGGCATCAGCGAGGCGACGCTGGAGCGGTGGCTGAGCCAGTCGCTGGGTGACCCGGCGCGGGGACGGGTGTGGACGGCAGCGTCGCGGTTCGACGCGGTGCTGACGACAGCGTTGCTGGACCAAGCCACGCGCAATGCGCGGTGCTGCAGTCAAGGCGTGTATCCACATGGGTTGGCGCAGTAGCATGATCTTGCGCAGCAGAGCCTTGCCGGGCCGGGTGAGCGTGGGACCGACACGCGGCAGGACCGGCAGGATCGGCGTCGCACCCGCGATGCTTGAGCGGGAGTTGCTTCGCAACAATACGGCATTGGCAGAAACCGCCGCGTTGCTGGTGCTTTCAAAAAAGGCTCATCGCGGATTCGTGTGGGTGCCTTGAGGCCCCTGAATCTGCGTTGAGCCTTGGAAACAGGCCCTTTCCACCGTCCCAGAAGGTGGTACATCCTGTGCTGACTTCTTGACGCGGTGTTCTGCATGAAAACGGGCCGTCGGCTGAGTGAGTTGTTTTCCTTCCCCGGCTTTGCGGCGGAGTCCACGCTCAAGGGCGTGTTCGGCGCCCCGAAGGCGCGGATCGTGACCTTGCGGCGCCGAAAAAAACGGCCGTGTGTTCCAACTGTGGCCATCGGTGTCGCAGCCGCTACGACAAGCGCCTGTGCCGCGCCCGCGACTTGCGGGCGGCCGGCTGGATGCTGTTCGTGGAGTTCGAGCGCTGGCGGGTCGATTGCCCGGGGTGCGGCGGCGTGCACGTAGAGCGGCTGGACTGGCTGGCCAAGAATCCGCGCTACACCGAGCGATTCGCCCTGCATGTGGGCAATCTGTGCCGGAGCATGACGCACAAGGCCGTGGCTGAGCTGGAGCGCCTGCACGACAGCACGGTCAAGGAGCTGTCCAAGCTGTACATGGCCGAGCAGGTGCGCCGGGCGGGGACGCCGGCGCCGCGCGCCATCGGCATCGACGAGATCGCGATCCACAAGGGCCATGACTACCGCGTTGTGGTCAGCGATCTGGAGCGCGGCCGACCGATCTGGTTCGGCGGCAGTGGGCGCACCGAGGCGGACATCGACCAGTTCTTCGCCGAATTGGGCCCAAAACGTAGCGCCGGCATCGACGTGGCGGTGATGGACATGTGGCGGCCGTTTCGCAACTCGGTGGGCAAGAATGCGCCCAACGCCAGCATCGTGTTCGACAAGTTCCACATCATGCGCCACCTGTCCGACGCGCTCGACCAGGTGCGGCGCGACGAGTACAAGCGCCTTCAAGGCCAGGATCGCAGTTACATCAAGGGCCAGCGTTACACCCTGCTGAGCAACCGCGAAAACCTTACCCTGGACGGTCGAAAGGCGCTCGCCAAGCTGCTGGCGGCCAACAAACGTCTGAACACGGCGTACCTGCTGAAAGAGTCCTTCGGGCAGCTGTGGAGCTACCGCACCGAGCGAGGTGCATGGGAGTTCTTCGAGCGCTGGAAGCAGAGTCTGCGCTGGCAGCGGCTTGCGCCCTACCAGACGTTCGTGGGGATGATCGAGCGGCACTGGGACGGCATCGCGGCGTACTGCAGGCCGGAGAACAAGGTCAGCCTCGGCCTGGTGGAAGGGCTCAACAACAAGATCCGGGTCATCCAGCGCAGCGCCTACGGCTATCGCGACGAGGAGTTCCTGAGGCTCAAGATCATCGCCAGCTTCCTGCCCGCGCTACCCGAAAATGCTCGATTGCACCCACAGTGATCCGCGAAGACCCCACTTTAATATCATCGTCCTGCATTGCCAACTCGAACATCGCGATTCGCCCATTCTGCATAAACTGCGCAGAAACCGCTCTACATCTTAGATTCGGAAATTTCTCTACCTGATTAGCCCCATCCCTCAGCCAAGAAAGTTGCTTGCCATGCGCAAAACTCGCTCTGGGCAAGGCTTGCAGCGCATCAGCGCCGTCGCCAGTCGCGGCAGCATCTGTTCCAGACGAAATCTGCGGTTGAATCGATAAGCTGCTTCGGCCAGGTAGCGCCGCGCATACTTGGCTTGGCGCACCGCATGGTAGGTGCCGCTGATGGCACGTTTGACGTTGGCCAGCACCACATTCAACCAACGTGCTCCCTGGACTTCGGTTGCGGCACGACCACCGCCGGTATCGAGGGTGGTGTGGGCATGCCCAGCCTCCTCCAGACGGCGAAAGCAAGCCAATCCGTCGCTGTAAACTTCGCATTCCGGCTCCAGACGCCGTTCGATCCAGTCCTTCAGCGAGGCGTTGTCAAAAGCCTTCACCGGCTCGATCACCGCAAAGGTAGGATGTTCATTGTTCTGGTCCACTTGCACTGCGATCACGAACGGCTGTTTGTTCTCCGAGCCTCGTCCGCGCTTGCCTCCGGTGCGTTCGCCGCCAAGGTACGCGTCATCGATTTGCACAAATCCGCTGAGTTTTCGCGGTTCTTCGCGCTCGACCATCGCCTGCATGATCTTGTGCTTCATGCGCCAGGCCGCCTTGTAGTTCACTCCAAGATGCCGCTTCAACTCCAGCGCCGCCAGGTTGGTCTTGCTGGATGTCAGCAGGTAGATCGCCTGCATCCACAAGCGCAAGGGCAGCTTGCTGGACTGAAACAGCGTGCCAGCACGCAAGGTGGTCTGATGCCGGCACGCACGGCACTGGTAGTCCACCTGCCCATCGCGTCGAAAGCGCGAGCGCGCGCGGCCTTCGCATTGCGGGCAGCGAAATCCATTCGGCCAGCGCCACCGATACAAGGCCCGATAACACTTGGCTTCGGTTCCGTAACGATCCACGAACTCTGTCATCGACAATCCAGGCTGAAACTGCACGATGTTGATACCCATGCCCCACCTCCGTTGCCTTCAAGTGGGGCCATTGTCCAGCCGACCCGTCGCAAATCCTGCAACTACCGGCTGAGGAATGGGGCTAATCAGGAAACTGGTTCTCCCGAATCCAGCGAGACGTCATCACGCGCGGTGTCTTCACCTCTATCAAAGACCTGGACAAGAAGCTCATGTGCTACATCCGCCAGTACAACGTAAGCGTCCGCCAACCTCACCTACCCCGAAACCTCACTCCGTGCGCAACGGCAGCAATTGATCGATGTCCCGATCCAAGGTCGTCGGCAGCCGCGCCAGGGTGTCATGCAGCCAGGCATGCGGTTCGATACCGTTGGCCTTGGCGGTGGCCAGTAGGCTCATGATCGCCGCCGCGCGCCTGCCCGCCTGCGCTGAGCCGGCAAACAGCCAATTCTTGCGTCCCAGCGCCACCGGACGAATCGCGTTTTCGATCAGGTTGTTGTCGATCGGGTAACGTCCGTCCTGGACATAACGCGTCAGCGCGTCCCATCGCTTGAGCGTATAGGCCAGTGCACGCGCGGTGCCGCTGTTGCCCATCACCGTCTGCTGCAACTCCAACAACCAGCAGTTCAGCCGCGATAGCACCGGCACGGCGTGTTCTTGTCGGTAAGCCAGACGCTCATCGGGCTTCAGCGCGCTGGCTGCCGCTTCGATGGTGTAAAGCACGCCGATGCGCGCGATCGCTTCAGCCGCAATCGCGCTGCCGCTGGCCGCATGCTGCTCATGCCACTTGCGCCGGGCGTGGGCCCAACACCCCAGCTCCGTGACACCCTGCGCAAAGCTGGCTTTATAGCCGCTGTAGTCGTCCACCATCAGTGCGCCGCGCCACTTCCCAAGGAAATCGCGTGCGTGCTGGCCGCTGCGGCTGGTCTGGAACTGGAATACCACCATCGGTGGATCGGCGCCCGGGTGGTGGGCGGTGGCATACGCAAACAGATACGCACGCTTGGAGGAGCCTGCTGTTGGATCCAGCAGCTGCACCGGGGTTTCATCGGCATGCAGCACCGATTGCTGCTGCATCCGCACCGCCAGGCGGTCGGCCAACGGTTGCAGCGCCACGCCGATGGCGCCGATCCACTCGGCCATCGTGCTACGCGACAAGGCAACGCCGCTGCGTGCATAAATGGCTTCCTGCCGATACAGCGGCAAGTGATCGACATACTTTGCGACAGCGACCTGGGCCAGCAGGCTGGCATCGGCCTGGCCGCGCTCGATGATCGCCGCCGCCACCGGCTCGGCGACGATCAGCTCACAGCGACGGCAGCAATACTGCGGGTACACATCGCGCTTGACGTAGAACTCCAGCGGCTTGCAGGCCAGACGCTCGCTGACATGCTCGCCGATGGCCACCAGCGCGCTGTTGCACTGCGGGCAGTTGCAGCTGGCCGGCTCGTGCCGAGTTTCTACACGCTCAAGATGCTCGGGTAACGGCTTGCGCCCGGCGTTTGCTGCACGCCGACGCTTCTGGGTCACCGCTGCGGTCTCGCCCTCGGCCTGGAGCGCGGCCAACTGCGCTTCCACTGCGGCGATATCGGCGGCCATGGTGTCTTCGAACAGCTGGCGCTGGTCCGGGTCCATGCGCTCGGTCTTGGCCGAGAATTGCAGCCGGCGCAGGCGGGCGATCTCGGCGGTGAGCGCGGCGATCTGCGCATCGCGCAGGGTGATGGTGCGTTCGCGCGTATCGATCAACGCCTGTTGGCGTTCAATGGTGGTCTGCGCGGTCGCCAGCAAGGCGCGTGCAGCCTGGCGCAGCGCATGCGGATCATCAATCGTATCGAGGGCGGACAGGTCCATGTCCGCCACGATGCCACGGGTTACAGCTGACGCACACCTGCCATTGGTGCAATGGACAACCGCTGCCAGTCCACGCCCACGCACAACCAGGCCCATTGCTCAGCGCTCAAGGTCCACGCGGTATCGCCCACACGCGGCCAGATGAAGTGTCCCTGATGCAGCCGGCGCGCGCACAGCCAGACACCATGACGATCAACGCACAGCACCTTGAGGCGGCTACGCGCGCGATTGACGACGACGTAGGCCTCGCCCTCGGCCACGGGGCGATCCAGCAGTGACTGCATCTGCAGCAAGAGCCGGTCCATGCCACAGCGCAGATCCACCGGGGCGGTGACAAGATGCCACGCCGACACGCTCAGCATGCACCAAGCTCGCGCAGCAGACGCGCAAGCCAGCCCGGATCACCGGCCGCCACGCTGAGGCTGATGCCACCGGCGAGACGGATCTCCACGCTGGTCGTGGGAACGGCGGGGGTGATGTGCAGCGGTAGTGTGGCTGGAAGTGCTGCAGGCGCTGCGGACGCTGCAAGTTTGCCGCGCCAGTAGGTGAAGCTGCTCAACGAGACACTGTGCTCGCTGCACCACGCCGATGGCGTGGCGCCGCTGGCGGACCAGGCAGCAATGCGGTGGGACCAATCATCGTGCTTTGAAGACATCGGGGAGATCCGTTGGGAAGAACGCGATATCCCAACGGGCTGCTGGCTGCTTGTATAGGTGAGGTTGGCGGACGCTTACAGTACAACAAGGACCCCAAGCCGTTGAAGTAGACGTTCGCCGATCCCACTCGGCGCATTACAGCCGATTTCTCGGATTCAGTGGACTAGCGGCAGCAACAGTGACTGCGCGGCGGCCATCTCAGGGTAGTGCTGGCAAGCGACTGGCGAGTGGGCGTAGGTCCGTGGCAGCATGATTTGCCGGAAATACGTGCGACTTTCCAGGCCTGACTGTGGCCTTGATCCGTTCCAATACCTGGCGGCCTGAGTCGATCGCTTGCCCTCGCAGGGGCGGACCGTCGGCACCGCCGAAACCCGTGGGTGTACCCGGGAAGACAAGCACTGCAGTGTCGAACTTTGGTGCGTGATACCTGTCCCAGAGAGGCGAGGGAGTTCGCATACGTGGCGCCGCGTGGGCCGCCCCTCTCCGTCGTGATCTTCAGATAACCGAATGCCTGGCACCGGGTCATGTGCCGCGCGAGACGCCTCGTCGACGCTGAAGGGCAAGCCACTGCATCGAGGTGCCAGGTGATCGTCAGTTGGGCAGGTGCGATACAGCCATCGCCGCGCCCTGCAGAGATCGCATCCGCCGGGGCGCGACGGGGATAACGTCCTGCAGGAACGCGGCTAACCGCTGTAGGCCTTATGACCGATACGCGTCGCCCCGATCGCCTGGGATGCATTAGGAGCAATTACCTGGTAGGGCGCATCGGTCCTCAGGTTTGTAAAATTGACCATTGCACTGGGCGCGTCTGTACGGAAGACCGCTTCCTTCACATGGTTGAATTGGCAGTTCTCGATCTGCAGATGCGTGTTGATATCCGTATGCCCGCCATTGGTGCGGAAAACCTTGCCGGCACCGTTCACGGTGCAGCCACGCATCACCACGTCTGCAGGGCCGTTGTCTTGCACGATTTTGTCCGAGGCATTGTTGAATGTGCAATTGATGATCTCGACGTGCGGCCGTCCGCTGACTCCGGGACCGCAGCCGGCAATGCGAGAATCATGCTCACGGTTGCCCTGCCCATCAATGGTTATGGCATCCTCGCTGACGTCCTCGTTGACGCAATTGACCATCTTGCCACTGCCCAGAAAATGCACACCGTCGCCGCCGCCTTTCATACGGACATTGCATAGGGAGCCGCCGTCTTCCACGATGAACAATGGTTGTTGGTGCTCGTTTTGGGAACCATCGCCCAGGCTGCTGCCGCCGATGTAGGTCTGGTTCTTGCCATCAAACACTTCGCCCTTGTGCACCACGATGGTCTTGTTCTGGATGCCAGGGGGCGCAGTGACGACGGTACCGGGCGGAAGCGACGCATGCGTACCTGTTGGACTGGATGCCGGTGTGGGGCGGCTAGGCCCGGTGTCAGATGGGGCGTTTCCGTCGTCTGTTTCCATGGTCCGGCCATGATTCCCGGGGTTCCGGCTGCCGCCACCGGTATCGCTGCCGTGTTGTCCGCCGAGATTGGAGAAACAAGGCATAGGGCTGCTGGGCATCGATGGGGGGGGAGGCATGAAGACCGGCGGCTGATCGTTGCCCGAATATTGATGCTGGCGCTGCATCAGGTCCTTGAACATGCGCTGCATGCAATACGCCATCATGCTCATGACCATTGCCGCCAACGCTTGCTCCTGTGAGACGGAGAATGCCGATGACTGGAAATTGGCAGTTGAATGCGGAGCTATGGAAAGACTCATTGGCGGACATCCCTATGCAAGATAAACCCGGTGACGTTGTTCGTCTCGAAATCTGTGCATCTAAGCATGTGAGCTATGACGCAGCACGGCTGACTTAATTGTACGTGCCAGCGTGTTGCACAGCCCGGACATGCTGCTCGTGACGGGCATTGCCCGCAGACGGATGGAAGTGACTTAGGCGCGTAACCATAAGTAGTTTCCCGTCGCGATACCTTCAAACATGTCGTCGTGTGCGATGAAAATATTGTTGTTCCAGTAACGACCGTGCTCGGCGTAGTGGGCCAAGAGATCGCAGATCCATGCTCCATCGAGGTCGGCATCCAGCGGTACGCGAACGATCAATACGATGACGCCGTTCTCGTCAAGCCCGAGTTGCGCCTGATCCTGCGCGTATACCGAAAGATTAGCTTCTAGCAACAGTCGGAAAACGACCAGGGTTCTGCCAGCAGGCGCCAGCCCATAGGACATGCGCAGATACAGCGATTCTTCCTGGACCTCATCGTCTGGCTGCGTCTCTGGCAGGTGCAGGTAGACTTCAAATCCTTCGATCTCGATAGTGCGATGCTCAAGCAGCCCTTGTTTATCTGCAAGCCCAAGGACATCACATAGTTCCGAAACCAGTTGCTCAAAACGTGCCGAGGGCATTGCCGTCCCGTCGTCCAATCCACAGGCCCGTGTTTGCGGGCCTGTGCGAAAAGAAAAAGAAACTTACTGGGTCAGGGTCTTTGCATTTTCTCCTGCTTTCTTGACGACCTGGTTGAGAGCGACGTTGAAATTCAATTCATTCATTTCCTTACTTAAGAAATTGTTGGTGCGCATCTGCCCGGAGACCGAGCCGCCAACCGAGGATCGTAAGGAACTCTCCTGCATGTCTTCACCGAAGTTGTTCAACCCACCATCAAACTTATTTTTGAAACCGCCGATAATTGTGTCCTTGAACGAGCCGCCTCTGTTCAAGCCTTCAAAAATTCCCATGGTATTGCTCCTCTGTTTTAAGCGCGCATGAGTTGCGCATGGAATCCCCGCTGGAGCGAGGGACAGGTTAAGATGTCAAGCAGAAGCCATGATGTGCGTTACTATTGTGTGGGCGGCGGCCATGCCCTCTTGGAGTGTTCCTAGTGCGACGCGTGCTTCTGCGTCGCTGGCGGCCTGCCAGTGCACCTGAACTTGCTGCCTTGTCTTAGCCAGGGCGTCTGTGATGGCAAGCAGACGATGGCCGGTTTGGTCCTCGGACTTGACCTTGAGCAATGCGCTCATGTCTTGGGCGATTTCGTCGGTGATATATTCAAACACGTTGGTACCTCCAATCGATTTCAAATCGGGGGAACTCAGTAACCCGTCGAACTCAGATGTTTTGTTCCATCCGGGGTCTCGACGTAATGCAGGCCATCTGCCAGAAGGGCCGCGTCGTAGTGAGCCGGCAGTTTGGTGGATGGGTCCTGCTGGATGACATCGACGTGGATCGCGCCGATCTGTGATCCCAAGTCGCTACGCAGTTCATCAATACGTCGCGCTGTCCGCTCTGCATCGTCGCTCTGGCCGGCAATGGAAAAGACGCCCCGCCCCTCATATCGGACGTTGAGATTGCGGTCGGCCAAGGTATCGCGAATGGTTGCCAGCACTTCATCCACTACAATCACGTCCAACTTCACTGCGGGCCGATACCCACTTAAGCGCAGGCGCAAACGTGCCGCGTCAGCGCTGCTTGCTACCAGGCCTTCAACCCGCAACTGAGCTCCAGCATGTGCGATGCGCGTCTCGCCCAGACGGAGCTGTCCAAGAACGGCCTTTACCTGCGCATATTGATTCTGCTCGCGCGGTGGCGGAGCAGCCTCGGAAAGGAAGGCCGGTTGCAAGGCGGGCACCAATGCTGCTGCACCTAGCGCTAGGATCGCCCCGAGGCCTGCGCGTAGCGCCTTGTGCTGCCTTTTGCGCGGCGGAGCATCTGCCTGCGAGGGTGAGGGTGAGGGGAGCAGGCGCTCGATGAGCTCCATGTCGCTGGGCCACTGCGACGCACAATCGCCAACACACAGCACCACATCGCCGAATCGGACTGGATGCATTGCGGTGAATGTCGCGCTCGATGCTTCATCGTTGTGATAGCGAATCTGACCATCCGAATCTACCTCAATAACGAAAGGGCCGCCAGGCCAGTCCTCGATCCTGATGTCGGCGCGTGAATCACTGCCAAGTCCATAGCAACCAGGCAACAAGTCTAGTCGTGCGCCGGCATGCGTTCCAGTGAGTACGCGAATTTGCATGGTCATGAGCGAATCTCTTCATAAGACGAATCGCTGCGCTCTTTCATAAGTGCGTTCAACCGTTTGACCGCGCCTATGCGATCCCGCAGGCGACGTGGCCGCTGTGCATTGAGCAGCATGAGCGGAATCAGCAGATGAAAGCTGCGCAGAGCCGAGGATGCGTTGGACTCTGGCGTGATCAGGGTCAATAGACGCTCGCGCAGGGCCCTTAGCGTTTCTTGGGGTGGTGACGAGCTGCAATGCCGTAAATGATCGCGCATCAGCCTCCAGACTATTGTCGTCAGCGGGGCGCTTTCTGGGTGTGCAAGCTTGATAGCGCGGAACTCGGCAAGCGCGATCACCAGCGCATTGGATGAGGCCGCCTCATTGCTGGTGCATGCCTGTACATAGCGATCTAGAATACCGTCGATATGCGAAAGGATCTCCAGGTTCGACGGGTCTATGGAAGCCAGTGGTCGTTGTGCCGACTGCGGGTCGCCATCGTGCCCGGACGAGTTTTCGTCTCGTTGCCCGTCGTGCTTGTTGTCCTGTGACGGGGCAGCAACGACTTTGACGCGTCCACGCAGCGCTGACACCCGCGCCGCTTCTGCCTCCTGCAGTTCTGCGGCATCAAATCCTTCGTCCATCCCGTCCAGTGCACCCATGCCGCGCCGACGCCTGCGGGGCGAGGGAGCGGGACGGAGCCGATGGTGGATGGCATCGGCGGCTTGTGGCACCTCCGCGTGGGGCACATCCATACTGGTTTGCGGTTGTGCGGGGGCCGTCGGAAGGACCGATCCGGTTGATGGCAGGCGGCGTATCATGGAAAGGCGGCCTGCATCAGTGCCTGCCCGAACTGCAGGATTGCGGCGGCGGCCCAGGGAGCAGTCACCGCGATCGCGGCCACGACGACCACCAGCTTCAGCGCAAAGGAGATCGATGCATCCTGCAACGACATCACCGCCTGCAGGAAAGCGATCAGCAGGCCCGTTGCTGCGGCGACGCCGACCACAGGCAGAGACACCTTGAGGCAGAGCAGCAAGGCTTCGGACGTGAATCTCACCAGATCTTCGTGGTCCATGGCGTCACCGATAACTCAAAACCAGGCCGTGAATGAGCATCGACCAGCCGTCCAATGCCACGAACAACAGCAGCTTGAACGGGATCGCCACATTGGTTGGTGTGACCTGCGAAAGGCCCATGGCCATCAAGGCATTGGCCACGACAAGGTCGATGACAATGAACACCAAATACAGCAGGAAGCCAATCCGAAAGGCTTCGGTAAGTTCGCTGAGCGTGAAGGCAGGAGCCAGTACCAGCAGATCATCGGACTTCAACGCATCAGCCTTGTCCTTTGGCCAGATCTGCTGCGCTGCATGGACAAAAAAAGCCTTCTCGCGCTCGCGGGTATGCTGGAGCAGGAACTCTCGGAAAGGCTTGCGACAAGCGTCCAGCAACACCACGACGCGACTGTTGTCCGCACCTGCGCCGTAGGTTTGTGCGGTCTTGAACGCTTCCATACCCACCGGTGCCATCACGAAGCAGGACACCAGCAATGCGACACCATTGAGAACCATGTTGGGTGGAACCTGCTGTACGCCAATGGCGTTGCGCAACAGGCCTAGCACCACCACGATCTTGGTATAGGAGGTGACCACCATCGCTGCGAAGGGCAAAAGCCCCAGCATGATGACAACCACCAGCAGAGAGCCTACGTCAGGCATCTGCACGAGGTGTCTCCGACATGCTGAGGATTTGCAAGCCCAAATGCTCACCCACCGCCAGCAGGCGACCAATGCCCACGGTCTGGCCATAGACGACTAGCCGGATGTCCGCCTGATCCAGTGGAACCGACAATTCCAGGATTTGACCGGGCTGCAATGCCGACAGCTCCGAGAGCGAAAGCGCAAGCTGGTCAACTTCGAGGCGAACCGGTAATTCCAGCGAAGACAGGTCCGACGCCGGCTGTGCGGCATTGGGTGGAGGTAGATCGTCATGCATGGTGGGGCAAGTCTCCAGAATCATCTGTTGTGGGGTCAGGCGCACCGCGGCACGCATTGAGCCGCTACCCGGGGCCCCCCAAAGCAGCTCGCCTGCGCGCAGCGGCGAGCTGGCAAGGCAGTGCAGCAGCACGTCGCCCGCGCGCAGCGACTGCAACATCCCGGCGGAAGCAGAGCGTTGGCCGATGCACAAGCTGGTGGGGATGCGCAGCGAACCTGGCCACCCGGACACAGGCATCTGAAGTGCCTCGACAGCTCTCTGCAGGGCCGACAGCAAGGCGGGACTCGCGGCCTCCGCGATCATGTCGATGCCGCCGACCGTCACGCCTATACCGGCGGGTTCAGACAACTCGTCGCAGCGGTCGAAAGCGAGGAGCTGCGCCTCGCCAAGTCCCAGCGGTTCAAGGCTGCGCAGCGGTTCGCCCATGAGCAGACCCGCCAGCGCCACGCGAACCTCTCCGTCTGCCTCGTTGGCTACCAACGCTAATCCGTCGCGGGCGGCCACGCAGAATTCCAGGTTGCCGCTGTCCAGTTGCAGGCATGCGCGCACCGCGTCGGCCTGCGGTATGGGCCGCTGATGCAGCCTCACGCCGCAGTGATGGGACAGTCTCATGTCGCCTAGCAATCTGGCTAGTTGCGCAAGTCCCGAAGGCACGTTGGTAAGCGCCTGAGAAACTGCACGTGCCGACGGTACTGGGCTCGGCTCGGATGACAAGACGGAATCCCTCTAGTAATGCAGTTGCCAGGTATGCGGGGATAATTTTTCTAGATAACCTCGATACGGATCTCATGCACGTTGCTGAGTGCAGCTTTCAGGGCAACGCGCAATTGCTCCCTTCCGCTCCAAAGTAGCTCGCGTGCATCGGGAGAGCTACTGTCGAAGCGAAGTAATAGCTGGTCGGGCGAAAGCCTAAGAAATAACGTGGTTTTCCCAATCATGTCCTGGCGAATGGGCAAAGTGGCCTCCCAGATCCCCGCATCACGCACCGGCTGAGAATTGCAGAAATCGGCCACGTGTAACGCAATGCTGTCGATGGACATCTGCGCACATTGCGTTCTGACGAATTCGGCTGCGATCCTTTGGTCCAGACACTCGCGGCCCTCGTCCTGCTGATGCGCACCGTACTGATCGACGTGTGGAGGCGTTGCCTGCACGATGTCCTCTGCGGAGGGCTCGCAGGCTGCGATGCCGATTATGTCGTCGCGTGTTTGGAGTCCGTTCATCTCGCCCCCCGGCATGTCCGGCTCGGCAATGCGGCCCGGATGAGGGCGCCGACGCAGCTGCAGGAACTGCACACGCTGTGCCTGCCGTAGTGGTAACGGCGTCACGGTCATAGCCGGAGTGGATAGAATACGCACCGGGCGCATGGGGAGCTTGCGCATCACACCACCACCCGGCCGATTGGCTGCAATTGAACCTCCGTACCCAATTCTTGGAACGAGTAGACCTGTAGCCAGTTGAGACGTGCCTCGATCATCCGGCGGACATACCGACGCACGTCCATTGAGGCGACGATCGCAAGTGGGTGCTGCTGCCTATCTTGTACGATCTGTTCCACCTGCTCGATGAGTTGATTGGCCTGATCGGGTGGAAGGGCCAGGAAGTTACCAGCAGGCGTGGCACGAATTGACTGGCGAATCAGTTGTTCGACGTCGTGATCTAGCATAACCGCCGGCAACTGCCCGGTTCCTGCGGTTGCGGTATGTGCAAGGTAGCGACCGAGGTCGCAGCGGACATATTCGGTCAGCATCAACAGATCCTTCTCCTTGGGGCCCCAGACCACAAGACTCTCGAAAATGATCTTGATGTTGCGGACCGGAATGCGCTCCTCCAGCAGTCGTCGCAGGACATCGGCGATACGTTGTGGCGGCATGGACTTATTGACCTCCGCGACAAGACCCGGATAGTCCACTTCCACTTGCTCGAGCAACCATTGTGTTTCCTGGATACCGACGAACAAATGGGCCCGGGTCTTGAGGGGGGCAATGGCATGTTCGGCAAGCGATGTCTGCAGGTCGGCGCTGTCGCTCAGCTCTTCGCGCCGTTCCGGGACGTCGTGAATCAGGACCTCATACTGCATGCCTTGCAGCGCGTCGCTCTCCCAGATCGCAATGCCTGGGAACGGCAGGCCAAGCAATTCGACCAGCTGGGTGCGTTCCCTGTCGATTGCTTTATCCAGCAATGCTGGATCTAATCTGGCGGCGAGTTGTGCGGACAAGCGCATCGACAGTGGCGAGGCAAATTCGGGCGCACTTTTGCGGATATGCGGCACATTACCCTTGGCACCTTTGCGGCTCATCGATGGTAGCCCCGGCTTGTCGTCGCTGCCGCCGTCGCGTTGCCTGCGCCAGATCGTGTATCCGCCGGTACCCACTGCGGCCGCCAGCAGTAGGAACAGCACGGCCGGGAACCCCGGCACGAATGCAAAACACGCCAGAAGCACGCTTGCAGCGAGCAATGCGCGAGAATTGCTGGTCAGCTGCCTACCGATATCCAGGCCTAGCGAACTGACTTTGGTCTCGTTTTCGTTGGCCACGCGGGTGATCATCACGCCAGCGGCCACCGAGATCAGCAACGAGGCGATCTGCGACACCATGGCATCGCCCACCGACAGGATCGCAAAGCGGTTTGCGGCCTCGCCCGCCGTCATGCCGTGATAGGTAACGCCAACGACAATGCCAGCCAGGATGTTCACCAGCGTGATTACCAGCCCTGCGATCGCATCGCCCTTTACAAACTTCATGGCGCCATCCATGCCGCCATGTAGCTGACTCTCAATGGCCAGACGTGCGCGTTTGCCGCGCGCTTCTTCGGCAGTCAGGTTGCCGCCTCGCAAGTCTGCGTCGATGCTCATCTGTTTGCCGGGCATTGCATCGAGCGTGAAGCGTGCGCCCACCTCCGCAACGCGCTCGGAGCCCTTGGCTATCACAATGAACTGAACGGTGGTGATAATCAGGAACACCACCAGGCCTACGACGATGTTGCCGCCGACCACCAATTCCCCGAAGCTCTCGATGATGTGGCCGGCCTCGGCGTGCAACAGGATCGATTTGGTGGAGGCGATGTTCAAGGACAGCCGCAGCAGGGTGGTGAAGAGCAATAACGAGGGGAACGAAGAGAGTGATATCGAGTCCGGTACATACATCGTCACCATCAACAGCACCACGCTGAGTGTGATGTTGATACCGAGCAACATGTCGATCAGCGGCGTGGGCAGCGGCAGGATCATCAGTCCGATCACGGCCACGACGAGGGCAGCGATGGCCACCTCGCCGGTATATGCGAAATAGCGTGTCAGTCGCATGTAGTCTCCTAGCAAGGCAGATGGCTGTGGCCGTCGTTGTCGTTAGCGCCGCCGAGTTCATCCACCCACCGCAGCACGACTGCCACGGTTTCGAATAGTGCTTCGGGAACCGCATCGCCGAGTTCAACCTGGTGCAAGGCGCGCGCAAGGGGAGGGTTGGCTACGATCGGAATGCCGGTTTGGTGCGCAAACGCACGCAGCGCCATTGCCTCATCATCCGTTCCCTTCGCGACCACCTGCGGCAATCCGAAGCCGTCGGGATCGTAGGCAAGCGCGACCGCATAGTGGGTCGGGTTGACCACCATGACCTTGGCCTTCGCCAGCCGTTCGCGCGGATCGCCGAATACCAGCTCCTTGGCGAACTCCTTGCGCTTCCCCTTCACTTCCGGGTCGCCCTCGCTTTCCTTGTGCTCGCGCTTCTGCTCATCCTTGCTCATTCGCTTGTCCCGAATGAATAGCCAGTGCTGAATGCTCCAGTCCGCAGCACCTACAATGACGAACGTGAGCGCTGCCAGCGCACATAGCGTGCCGAGCGCTCGCCAGCTTATTTGTGCGATGTTGGATGGGGGCTGGTAGGCGAGGCCGATGATGGCCGGCAACAAGGAACGCACGCCTACCCAGAGCACTACGCCGATAATCAACGCCTTGGCGGTCAACTTGACCAGGTTGATAAAGCTTCGTAGCGAGAAGAGCTTCTTTAAGCCGTTGACCGGGTTGAGTGAGTCGAACTTGGGCGTGACAGGTTTCAGCGAAACGTTCATTCCGGTTTGCAGGAAGGCACCAGTCAGCGCTGCGATCATGCAGGCGACGAGAAACGGAATTGCAAGCCAGAGGGCCTGCAATCCGATCGAAGCAATCGCGCGCTGCAGAGAAATTCCATCGCGCGTTTTGGCGTTGATGTCAAAGCCAATGGTCACCAGCGCGCGCAAGTGCGAGGCAAAATAGGTGCCTGCGAGAGTGATGACCAACAATCCTCCCAGAAGAACGGCAGCTGCGGTTACATCCGGGCTGATAGTCAGCTCACCATCACGGCGCGCATCCTGGAGCCGCTTTTCAGTCGGCTTTTCGGTTTTTTCATCGGACATTCACGAACTCCGGCCTGTATGTCCAGGAAATTAGTTTGTACACACCTTTTCGAGGCCGTAGACGTCCCGCGCGAACGTATGTGTGGACGGGCGAAGTGTGGCGTGTCCTTTCGCAATGGTGGGCCGATATTCGCTTTAAGGAAGTTGTTTTCTGTGCAAGTAGGTAACGTTACGCACGTCCGCTATTCGACGCCGTCAAGCAACGAGGTGAAATATGGAGAAAATTGAATGCCCGGCATCGGTAGTCACGGGTCTGATTGAGTTGATCACGGTTGGATTGACGCATGATAAGCTGGATGAGGCAGGCGCTGTACTCGCTGCCGTGCGAGTGCTTCGGCCGGAACTGAAAGCGCTGGACACGTTTGATGCATGGATTGCGATCAAGCGCGGAAATTATTTGGAAGGATCGCGCCTGCTGCGCGAGATGGAGGTTGACACCTCCTCCAATCCACTGTGCAAGGCGCTTTATGCATGCTGCATGTTCGCGGTGGGAGATGCTTCTTGGCACGGCATCGCAGATAGCCTGATCGAAGCGGATGCTGATGCCGATGCAGTCGCTTTGGTGAAGGCGCTGTCAGGCCGCTACTCGGCGATGCCTGACGCATCTGACGTGTCAGTCGACGAAAGTGCGCCAATAGAGATGCCGAACGCGCATTACCTGCGCGCCTGATCCGACTTCAATCCAGCAGGAAAGATTCGCCATGACGATTATTCCTCCTGTCGCACCGATTGCCGCGAGCACCGGTGTTTCGACGCAAGCGCTAGCGCCTGGCGTAGCGCCACACCAGACACTGGTCAATCGATTCCAGGCTCTGATGCAGTCATCCAGTGCGTTGCCGCCCCAGATGCAGCGTGTGGGAGAGCCGAGCATGATGAGCAGGATAGTCGATGTGCAGAACGACAGTGTGCGCACCATCTCCGATCATATCGAGGCATTCAGCGCACAGGCACCGAACCTGGGCCCGCAGGAGATGGCAGCGCAGCAAATAAAGCTGATGAACGAACTCACGATGGTTGGCTTCAATCTCAATGTAAGCGTAGGCGTTGCTCAGTCGGGGAAGTCCGCCGTGCAGACACTGTTCAAGAACCAATAACATGCGTTCGATCAGATATGTGGTGGTGTTGCTCTTGGTGCTGCTGCTGTCCGCTTGCAGCCAGCAGCTGTACTCCGGACTTACTGAAAACGATGCAAACGACATGTTGGCAGTGCTGTTGCGTGCGGGCGTGGACGCGGAAAAGGTCACGCCCGACGACGGCAAGACCTGGGCGATCAATGCCCCTCGCGATCAGGTGTCCTACTCGCTGGATGTGTTGCGTACCCATGGCATGCCTCATCAGCGTCATGCCAACCTCGGTGAGATGTTCAAGAAGGATGGGCTGATTTCCACCCCGACCGAAGAGCGCGTACGTTTTATTTATGGTGTCTCCCAGCAACTGTCGCAGACCTTGTCGAATATCGACGGTGTCATCGCTGCCGACGTGGAGATAGTATTGCCAAACAATGACCCACTTTCCACGTCGATCAAGCCATCCAGCGCGGCAGTATTCATCAAATTCAACGTTGGGAGCGATCTGACCAGCCTGGTGCCGAGCATCAAGACACTCGTGGTGCACAGCGTGGAAGGGCTAACCTACGAAAATGTCAGCGTCACGATGGTGCCTGGAGGTGTGGAAGGCGACGCAGGATTTGGCACATCGGTACCAGCACGTAGCCTAGTATTGCCGTGGGCGGCCGGTGGTGGGCTGGTACTGTGCCTGGCGGTTGGAGCAGTTGGGTTTTGGTACTGGCCGTCGGCGCGCGCAGGCCGCTGGAGCGGGTTGCAACGACTGCGCCAACTGGGCAGGAAGCGCAAGGTCGAGACTGGCGAATGAACGACGTATCGATGGGCAAGCCGGAGCAGGATCTTCTGCCCTGGATATTGCAATGGGTGGCTCATGTGAACGCTCTGGCGCTTACGATGCAGGCGGATCAGGCTGGGCACTGGCTTGGCCCCGCTGCGGCCAATGCGTGGCAACAGGCGCCTGTGCACCATCGCGTGCGCGCGATCCGGGCGTGGCTGGGTTGGTCGCGTGCAATCTTGCCGGCGGCCGACACGCTGGCTCACCGCCTGCTCTTGCTGGGGCCCGAGCTATTGGCCAATGTGTTGATGATCCGGGCATTGTTTTCCCGCGTGCTCGAGTTGCGTCGCTGCATTGAAGGCGAGCGCCTCATATGGTTCGAGAACTGCGTTGGGGCGAAGGTATTCGAGGACCTGCGTCATCGTGCGGTAAGCGTGGTCGCACTGCCATTGTTGCCACGCGATGCCGACCGTGCGGATTGGATTGGCGATGGCTGGCGCCGGCTACTGGCCGATGGCGTATGGTCGGACCCATGTCTGGCAAAGCTTTCGGGCCTAGCCCTGCCATTGCGTGCCGCGCAGGTACCGCCGGTTGTTGCAGACGGCGCAAGTGTCGCCTTTCTGGAGGTTCTGCCCGACCTAATGCCGGAGCTGTCATGCGCCTGTGGTTGAGATCCGCAACTGAGGCGGTCGGCCTGGACTGCGACGTCATCCCGCGGGAAGCGTTAGCGGAGTTATTGGATCTGGATGCGGCGGCTGTTGCAGTGAAGGCGCGTTGTGAGCGCTGTGTGGCCGAAGCGCAGGAACGAGCGCAGGCACTGATCGAGGATGCGCAAAAGCAGGCCGATTCCCTGTTGGGTGCGGCACAGGACAAGTTTGATCGCAGCGCCCGCCTGGGCTACGCGGCCGGGATACGTCGCCAGCTGGATGACTGGAACATGAAGGGCGCAAGGCACGCTTTCGCCGCCACTGCCGCTGCATACCGGGCTCGCGAGCGTCTGGCCGAGCTGGTCGCGCGAGCCTGCGAGCAGGTGGTGCACGTACAGGATCCGGCAGCGCTCTATGCATGTGCAGCGCAGGCCTTAGTAAGTGCACTGGATCAGGCCACAGTTCTGCGTGTGAGTGTGCATCCGGATGCCGTGGCCGACGCCCGCCGCGCATTCGATCAGGAGACGGCGGAGATCGGATGGACGTGCTCGATCGATGTATGCGCCGATGCTGAGCTTGCACCGGGGCGGTGCGTCTGCGAATGGGATACCGGCGTGTTCGAGGCCGACCTGCGCGATGAACTGCGTAGCTTGCGTCGAGTCATCCGCCGCGTCCTGACTGCGGAGGCGACGCAGGATGTCGCCTGAGGTGTATCTGCCCGATGGGCTGTTCGAGCGCGAACTGACCACCCTGGCGTTCGGGCAGCGCTACGGGAAAGTGGTCGAAGTGACCGGCACCATGCTCAAGGTAGCCGGGGTGCAGGTGAGCCTGGGCGAGGTGTGTGAGTTGCGCCAGCGCGACGGTACGCTGCTGCAGCGCGCGGAAGTGGTGGGTTTCAACCGTACGCTTGCACTACTGGCGCCGTTCGGCGATGTGGTGGGTCTGTCGCGTGATACTCGTGTGGCCGGATCAGGGAGGCCGTTGGCTGTACCGGTTGGGCTGGCGTTGCTGGGCCGCGTGCTCGATGGCCTGGGCGAGCCATCCGATGGCGTCGGGCCTATTGTCTGTGACGCGTGGGTGCCAATCCAGGCGCAGGCTCCGGATCCGATGCGCCGGCAACTGATCGAGCAGCCCATGCCGACCGGCGTACGTATTGTCGATGGGCTGATGACGCTCGGTGAGGGACAGCGCATGGGCATCTTCGCCGCTGCCGGCGTTGGGAAAAGTACCTTGATGGGAATGTTCGCGCGCGGCACGCAGTGCGACGTCAACGTAATCGTGCTCATTGGCGAGCGCGGGCGTGAAGTGCGCGAGTTCATCGAGCTGACTCTGGGTGAAGACGGGCTGGCGCGCAGCGTGGTGGTGTGCGCCACCTCGGATCGCTCATCGATCGAGCGCGCCAAAGCGGCCTACGTGGGAACCGCCATCGCCGAATACTTTCGTGACCAGGGTATGCGCGTACTGTTGATGATGGATTCGCTGACCCGCTTTGCGCGAGCGCAACGCGAGATTGGCCTGGCGGCGGGCGAGCCGCCGACGCGGCGCGGCTTTCCGCCGTCCGTGTTCGCGGAGTTGCCGCGTCTGCTCGAGCGTGCGGGCATGGGCGAAAACGGTTCGATTACGGCGTTCTACACAGTTCTGGCAGAAGACGACAGCGGGAGCGATCCGATCACCGAGGAAGTCCGCGGCCTCCTCGACGGGCACCTGGTTCTATCCCGCGAGATTGCCGCCAAGAACCAATATCCGGCCATTGACGTACTGGGCAGCCTGAGCCGTGTGATGAGTCAGATCGTGGCGCCCCAGCAGCAACGGCATGCCGGCCAGCTACGACGCTTGCTGGCCAAGTACGCGCAGGTGGAGACCTTGCTGCAGGTCGGTGAATACAAAGAGGGCAGTGATGTTGTTGCCGATGAAGCCATCGCCCGGATCGACCTGATTCGCGAGTTCCTGAGCCAGTCGACCGATGAACTTGAAGACTATGCGCAGACCTTGCATCGGCTTGCCAGCGTGATCGACGATGCATGACCGTTGCGGCATATGGCTCACCCTGCAGCGTCTCAAGGAGCGCCGCAGCGAGCGCACGCAGGAGCGTTTGAACGACTGCCGCCGCGCCGCAGAGCAGGCCGAACGCGCATACGCCGACCGCCTGCAGGAACACGATGCTTGCAAGGAGCGCCTTGTCGCATGCGATCAGGCGCTTGCCGACAAGGCCAGCGCGGGCCAGTCGATCGGGATCCAGTCCATCGTGGAGCATCAGCGCTTCCGTGCGGTGCTGGAAGAGCGTTACCATGCTGCAGCACAGCCGCTCACTGCGGCTAGCCAGGCGCTGCACGATGCCCGTGAGGAAGTTGCGGCCACTCAGCTCGTGCTCTGCAGGCTGCAGACGCAGGCGGAGATGTGCGCGGAAAAAGCGGCCAAGGCGTGGCGTATGGTGCAGGCAGAATGCGAAGCAGCAGAAGAGGAGGAGGCGATTGAAGCGCTGCTCGCGCTACGCTCCTACCGCGCCTTGCATGGAGCAGAACCGTGACCGACCTGGGGAATGCGCTGGTTGCGCTTTCATCGCAGGGCCTTGGGTTGCTGACTCTGCTCGCGCTGTGCGGGGTGCGGGTGTTCGTGGTGTTCTCGATCCTGCCGGCGACTGCACAGGAAAGCCTTCCTGGGCTTGTGCGCAATGGCGTTATCTATGTGCTCAGTACCTTCATTGCCTATGGGCAACCGGATGACACGCTTAGCAGGATCCAGGCAGTCGGTATGGTCGGGCTGGTGTTCAAAGAGGCGTTCATCGGCATGCTCATCGGATTTGCGGCCTCCACGGTGTTCTGGGTTGCCGAGAGCATCGGCTTGGTGGTGGATGATTTGGCCGGCTACAACAATGTGCAGATGATAAATCCGCTGAGCGGCCAGCAGAGTACGCCGGTATCCACCGTGCTGCTACAGCTGTCGATCGTCTCGTTCTACGCCTTGGGTGGAATGTTGATGCTGCTTGCTGCCGTGTTCGAGTCGTTTCAGTGGTGGCCGTTGACGCACATGTCTCCGGACCTGGGTGCGGTCGTTGAGTCGTTCGTCATCCAGCAAGCGGACGGCATGCTCATCGCCATCGTCAAGCTGTCCGCGCCAGTCATGCTCGTGCTGGTTTTTGTGGATCTGGCGATCGGCTTCGTTGCCCGCGCTGCCGACAAGCTTGAGCCGTCGAACTTGAGCCAACCGATCCGCGGCGTGCTGGCACTGTTGCTGCTATCGCTGCTCATGGGCGTCTTTATCGCGCAGTTCAGCGAGTCTCTGGGATTCGTGCACTTCCAGCAGCAGCTGCGTGGTGCGGCAAGTGCCGGCAAAGGAGGCATCTCTCATTGATCTTTTTTGAGACATTGTGGGCCTGGTGCCATCTAGACTCTCTGTGATGTCGCCGCTTGTGCGGACATTGAAGCGACATCGGGCGCTTCGAAGCAGTATGTCCGGACAAGTCCGCACCTGGAATTTCGATCTAAACCTTCTTATCACCGCCTCGCAGGGGGAACGCCATGGCGCATGTCTACACTCCAGTTTACCGCCATCGACGCGCACCGCTATGCGCTGCGCTGCTTTGTCTGCTTCCGATGTTACCAATGTCCGTCACGGCCGCTCCTGTACCGTGGCAGTCGCACACGTTCAAGTATGTTGCCGAACAAAAGGACTTGAAACAGGTATTGCGAGACCTGTCTGCCAGTCAATCCATTACCACATGGATTTCTCCTGAAGTGACTGGCACGCTCAGTGGAAAATTCGATACTCCTCCGCAGAAGTTTCTCGAGGATTTGTCGGCCACCTTCGGCTTTGTCTGGTACTACGACGGTGCGGTGCTCAGAATCTGGGGGGCGAATGAATTCAAGAGCGTGACCTTGAGCCTTGGAACAGCGCCGACGAGTGCGTTACGCGAGGCGCTAGCTCGCATGCGACTGGATGATCCGCGCTTTCCAGTGCGGTATGACGAAACCACGCATGTGGCGGTGGTCTCCGGACCTCCGGGCTACGTGGAAACGGTGACGGCGATCGCCAAGCAGGTTGAACAGGGCGCGCGCCAGCGCGATGCAACCGAAGTGCAGGTCTTTCAACTTCATTACGCACAGGCCGCCGACCACACGACCCGCATTGCTGGTCAGGACGTTCAAGTGCCTGGAATGGCCAGCCTTTTGCGCAGCATTTATGGGGTACGTGGCGCGTCCACCGCAGCGCTTCCTGGTCCGGGCTCCAATTTCGGACGCTTACAGCCGGTCGGCGGCAGCTCGTCAAATACTTTTGGCAGCGCACCGCAGGGCCAGAACCAAGGTGCAGGCAACGGCATCCTCGGATTGCCTGGCTCATGGTTTGGCGGCGGGGCTGCATCGGAGCGGGTGCCCGTCAGCCCGCCGCTGCCCGGCAGTGGCGTCAATGGGCCGGCCAGCGTCTGGCCAGAAGTCACGCCGGGACAACGCGATACCGCACGCTCTTCCGACATCAGCACTGGCGCTGAGCTCGCTGCTGATGGCCCTGTCATCGAGGCCGACCCGCGAACCAACGCGGTGCTCATCCGCGACCACCCGGAGCGGATGGCAGCATACGGCAGCCTCATCCAGCAGCTCGACAACCGTCCAAAGCTGCTGCAGATCGACGCGACGATCATCGAGATCCGCGATGGTGCCATGCAGGATCTGGGCGTCGATTGGCGGTACCACAGTAAGCGGGTGGACGTACAGACCGGCGATGGACAGGCAGGCCAGCTCGGCTACGCTGGGAGCTTGAGCGGCGCAGTAATGGCCGGTGCTACCACACCGGCGGGTGGTACGTTGACCGCCGTCCTCGGCGATGCCGGACGTTATCTGATGACGCGGGTATCGGCGCTGGAGCAGACCAACAAGGCTAAGATCGTGTCGACCCCACAGGTGGCGACGCTGGACAATGTGGAGGCAGTAATGGACCACAAGCAGCAAGCCTTCGTGCGTGTCAGCGGCTACGCCTCTGCCGATCTCTATAACCTGTCTGCCGGCGTATCCTTACGAGTCTTGCCCAGTGTGGTCCCTGGGTCTGCAAACGGTCAGATGCGTCTGGATGTGCGGATCGAGGACGGCCAGCTGGGATCCAATACGGTGGACGGTATTCCGGTCATCACGTCCAGTGACATCACAACGCAAGCCTTCGTCGATGAGGGGCAGAGTCTATTGATCGCAGGCTATGCGTCCGACGCCGAGCAAACCGATCTCAACGCGGTACCGGGCTTGTCCAAGATTCCACTGCTCGGAAATCTGTTCAAGCATCGCCAGAAGAATGGTACGCGCATGCAGCGTCTATTTCTGCTGACGCCGCACATCGTCTCACCTTGATGGCTCCAACGGGTCATGGTCCTCTCGTGACCATCCGAGGGCATAACGCCAGCAGGCTGCCGCAGATTGCGGCAGCCTGCATGACCAGAGGGATATGGGGCGCGTGGATTGTCAGACGTTACCGAACAGGCTTGAGTTCAGCTCACTGTGGTTTCCGCTGTTGAAACCGCTGCCCTGTCCCTGTCCCATCATCATTTGCATCACGATCTGCATCAACATCTGCGTCAGCGGACTCATGCCGTTCTGCTGTCTGGGCTGGGATTGGTTGTTTCCAAAGCTGTTATCGCCATTATCGCCATTACAGCCGTCACTGGCATCGCTGCCCTGGTTCTGCTGAAGCAGAGTCATGATAAACATGGCGAGCAACTGATCCAGCTGCTGCTCGGAGGCAGCGGAGGAGGAGCGCTGGTTAGGGTCCTGGAATTGCTGCGGCCCGATATCCATGTATTCCTGCGGCCCCAGATCTCTGATGTTCAGGTGGGTGAAGTTTGAAGAGTTGTTGTAGATTGATGAGTCCATGGTAATTCCTGTCTCATGTGATTGAACTGGGTAAATCGTGTGCTGCCGCTGACTTGCAGTGGGGACACAGCGACCAGGGGCGCTGCACTGCCCCACCACAACGTAGAACAGGGTACAGAGTTACGCCTGACAAGACGCGAAAGTGCGTTTTTCCCTGCGAACCTGCACAAACAATATTACGACGTTCGCAGTGGCAAGACCGTAATGGAAGCGACGCATGGCCTGATTTCGCTTATGTCATAGCCGCTTCGGTCGATGAACACACGCAGATGCACCGCGCCGTTATGGTATCGCGAGTGAGCGGCGTCGGATCTACCAAGCATGCATGCCAAGGCGCTGTACTGGAGAACTCAACGACGATCAGGTTCAAGTGATGATCAAGAGCGATATATTGTCCATGCGCGCGTCAGTGCACGGTATGCGTGCCCAATGTCCACGACGTTGGGGCATCCTTGCCGCAACGCTACAAGTAGAAAATGGCTGGCATGTGTTCCAAGCCCGATATGCCGTTTTATCCTTTCGCCGTCGACGGGCGCTGATGGCGATACTTCTACTATGCGCAGCACCGCTTGCACATGCGGACTGCTTCGAAGAAGCAGCCGGCTATCAGCATGTCAATCCGTGGGTGTTGCGTGCCATCGCCTGGCAGGAATCGCGTGGCCGCGCCGAAGCGATCCATGTCAACAAGAATGGCACCATCGACTACGGAAAAATGCAGATCAATTCGATCCATCTGCGACGTCTTTCTAGTTATGGCATCTCCAGAGATGAGTTGATGCAGCCATGTGTCAGCGTATATGTAGCTGCCTGGCGGTTGCGCGAGATGGTCAATAAGTACGGAAACACCTGGGCTGCGGTGGGCGCCTATCACTCCGAAACGCCTGCGGAACGCAACAAGTATGCGCAGGCGATACACGGGATTCTGCTCAGGCGCGGTGTGATTTCCGAATAGCGCGCCACTATGCCAGACTGTGCCTGGTATGGGGCCACGCGGCAGGTGTCTGAAAGGTAGTTGTCGCCTGATTCAAGCTGCTTTTCGGTGGACGACCTCCGCTGCAACGACCGCCTCTTTCTCGGGATTCAAGGCGGCCGCCTTGATTGGCTGCCAGTTCCGCGTGCGGCCACTCCAACGGGCTGGAGTCGCCTCGCGCGCCTTTTGGTACAGTGCATGGCGCGCCTGCAGGATGGCGATGTCGTCGCCGGCATTGCGTTGGCACGCTTGACGTTGGCCAACATCACATTCAACCAACGTGCTCCCTGGACTTCGGTTGCGGCACGACCACCGCCGGTATCGAGGGTGGTGTGGGCATGCCCAGCCTCCTCCAGACGGCGAAAGCAAGCCAATCCGTCGCTGTAAACTTCGCATTCCGGCTCCAGACGCCGTTCGATCCAGTCCTTCAGCGAGGCGTTGTCAAAAGCCTTCACCGGCTCGATCACCGCAAAGGTAGGATGTTCATTGTTCTGGTCCACTTGCACTGCGATCACGAACGGCTGTTTGTTCTCCGAGCCTCGTCCGCGCTTGCCTCCGGTGCGTTCGCCGCCAAGGTACGCGTCATCGATTTGCACAAATCCGCTGAGTTTTCGCGGTTCTTCGCGCTCGACCATCGCCTGCATGATCTTGTGCTTCATGCGCCAGGCCGCCTTGTAGTTCACTCCAAGATGCCGCTTCAACTCCAGCGCCGCCAGGTTGGTCTTGCTGGATGTCAGCAGGTAGATCGCCTGCATCCACAAGCGCAAGGGCAGCTTGCTGGACTGAAACAGCGTGCCAGCACGCAAGGTGGTCTGATGCCGGCACGCACGGCACTGGTAGTCCACCTGCCCATCGCGTCGAAAGCGCGAGCGCGCGCGGCCTTCGCATTGCGGGCAGCGAAATCCATTCGGCCAGCGCCACCGATACAAGGCCCGATAACACTTGGCTTCGGTTCCGTAACGATCCACGAACTCTGTCATCGACAATCCAGGCTGAAACTGCACGATGTTGATACCCATGCCCCACCTCCGTTGCCTTCAAGTGGGGCCATTGTCCAGCCGACCCGTCGCAAATCCTGCAACTACCGGCTGAGGAATGGGGCTAATCAGGTGTCCAAATGGCTGCGCAGTGCTGAACAGCGGGGGCGCAGGCTGTTATAGGGAGCTATCAGCGTCATAGCCGACAGGTCATGTCTAGTGGCTTCGACCGGCTTGTATAGCGGTTTCATATGCGTACCAATCGTGCAAGATCCCGAAGATCGAGCGAGTCCGTGCGAAGATATGCGCGGGTGTTGCTTGCTCTCCAGTAGCTCGGATATCCAGTGGACTGGCGGATAGTGAGAGCGGGTATCAGTGGGTCGTTTTGGGATTTAGAACTTTAAAAACAGATAGATAGGCCTGATATGTTGTTCATGCTCGATAACTACGACAGCTTCACCTACAACCTCGTGCAGTACCTGCAGGCGCTGGGCGCGGAGGTGATGGTGGTGCGCAACGACGCGATGAGCGTCGATCAGGTCGCCGCGCTCAAGCCCGAGCGCATCGTGATCTCGCCTGGACCGTGTACGCCCAACGAAGCCGGTATTTCGCTGCAGTTGATCGAGCGGCTGGGCCAGACCACCCCCATCCTGGGCGTGTGCCTGGGGCATCAAAGTATCGGGCAGGTGTACGGCGGCGATGTGATCCGCGCCGGCAACATCATGCACGGCAAGACCTCGCCGATCCGTCACGAAGGCAAGGGCGTGTTCGTCGGCCTGCCGGACGGTTACGTGGCCACACGCTACCACTCGCTGGTGGTGGATAAGACCACCCTGCCGGATGCATTGGAAGTCACTGCCTGGACCGAGAATCCGGACGGCTCCATGGAAGAGATCATGGGCCTGCGCCACCGCCAGTTTCCGGTGGAAGGCGTGCAGTTCCATCCCGAATCCATCCTGACCCAGCACGGCCATGCCCTGCTGAAGAACTTCCTGGAACGCGCGGCGTGAGCACGGCGGTGCCCATCACCGAGTTGCCGCTGCAGGGCGGCGTGCTTCAGCGCAGTCGCCCGTGGCCGATGGGACGCTCGTGCGCCGCCACTGCCGTGGAGCAGGCCGGCGCCCGGTTCGCTGTCGCGCGAGGTGAGTGCCTGGCATGCGAACAACCCGCAGGAGCGCCTGGCCGATGACGGCATCGGCCGACAGCATGCATTTCTACCAGCCGGCGCACGGGCATGGCCTGCCGCACGATCCGTTCAATGCCATCGTCGGGCCGCGTCCGATCGGCTGGATCGGGACGCGTGATGCCCAGGGCATCGCCAACCTGGCGCCCTACAGCTTCTTCAACGCCTTCAACTACGTCCCGCCCATCGTTGGTTTCTCCAGCACCGGCTGGAAGGACAGCGTGCGCAACATCGAAGCCACCGGCCAGTTCACCTGGAACCTGGCGACGCGGCCGCTGGCCGAGGCGATGAATGCCAGCGCGGCGATCGTGCCGCCTGAGGTGGATGAGTTCGTGCTGGCCGGCCTGCAGGCCGCACCGTCGCGGCTGATCGACGCCCCGCGGGTGGCTGCCAGCCCGGTCAGTTTCGAGTGCCGGCTGAGCCAGTTGTTGCGCCTGCAACGGGCCGACGGGCAGCAGGTCGATACCTGGCTGGTGCTGGGCGAAGTGGTGGGCGTGCATCTGGCCCATGCCGCGCTACAGGACGGGATCTACGACCCGGCCCGGGTGCAGACCATCCTGCGCGCGGGTGGTGCGGCCGACTATTTCGAAGTGCAGGCGCAGGCGCGCTTCCGCATGCAACGCCCGGGCTGAGTGCGCCAGCGTCGGCCTCCCATGCCGCGCGTGCCGCTCTCCCAATACCTCATTCCCACGTTCGCTTTCCGGTTGTCCCCATGCCCATCACCCCGCAAGAAGCCCTGCAACGCACCATCGAACACCGCGAAATCTTCCACGACGAAATGGTCGAGCTGATGCGCCAGATCATGCGCGGCGAAGTGTCGGACACGATGGTCGCCGCCATCCTCACCGGGCTGCGGGTCAAGAAGGAGACCGTTGGCGAAATCGCCGGCGCGGCTACCGTGATGCGCGAGTTCTCGCGCCGCGTGGAGGTCAGCGACCGGAAGCACATGGTCGATATCGTCGGCACCGGCGGCGATGGCTCGCACACCTTCAACATTTCCACCTGCGCGATGTTCGTGGCCGCAGCGGGCGGTGCCAAGGTGGCCAAGCACGGCAATCGCAGCGTGTCATCCAAATCCGGCAGCGCCGATGCGTTGGAGGCGCTGGGCGCAGTGATCGAGCTGCAGCCCGATCAGGTGGCCGCATCGCTGGCGCAGACCGGCATCGGCTTCATGTATGCGCCAGTGCATCACCCGGCCATGAAGGTGGTGGCGCCGGTGCGTCGCGAAATGGGCGTGCGCACCATCTTCAACATCCTCGGCCCGCTGACCAACCCGGCCGGCGCGCCCAATATCCTGATGGGTGTGTTCCACCCGGACCTGGTCGGCATCCAGGCGCGCGTGCTGCACGAGCTGGGCGCCGAACGTGCACTGGTGGTGTGGGGGCGCGATGGCATGGACGAGCTCTCGCTCGGCGCCGGCACCCTGGTGGGCGAACTGCGCGATGGCCAGGTGCGCGAGTACGAGGTGCACCCGGAAGATTTCGGCATTGCCATGTCGGCCAGCCGCAACCTCAAGGTGGCCGATGCCGCGCAGTCGCGCACGCTGCTGCTGCAGGTGCTGGACAACGTCCCCGGCCCGGCGCTGGACATTGTGGCGCTCAACGTCGGCGCCGCGTTGTACGTGGCCGGCGTGGCCGACAGTATCGCCGACGGTGTCGCGCGCGCGCGGGTGGTGCTGGCCGATGGCTCGGCGCGCGCCAGGCTGGACGCGTATGTGGCCTTCACCCGCCAGATCGCCGCGCAGGCGTGATCGCGCACGGCTGCAACGGTTCGCCGTGCAAGCGGCGGCCGCCTTGCCCTCTACCGGTGCGCCACGTGCGCTGGCGTGCCAGCGCAGCGCGATGTGGCCGTCTTGACCGATAATGCCCGCCCGCCAGGACCCCACACGATGAGCGACATCCTCAACACCATCCTTGCCCGCAAGGCCGAAGAAGTGGCCGAGCGCCACGCGCGCGTGCCGTTGGCCGAGCTGGTCGCGCGCTGCGCCGATCTGCCGCCCACCCGCGGTTTTGCTGCGGCCATGCAGGCCAGCATCGCGGCCGGCGATGCGGCGGTGATCGCCGAAGTGAAGAAGGCCAGCCCGTCGAAGGGGGTGATCCGGCCCGATTTCCATCCTGCCGATATCGCGGTCAGCTATGAATTCGGCGGTGCCAGTTGCCTGTCGGTGCTGACCGACGTGGATTTTTTCCAGGGCGCCGATGCCTATCTGCGCCAGGCGCGCGATGCCTGCACGCTGCCGGTGCTGCGCAAGGACTTCACCGTGGACCCGTACCAGGTCTATGAAGCGCGCGTGCTCGGGGCCGATTGCATCCTGCTGATCGTCTCGGCGCTGGACGATGCGCAGCTGGCCGAGCTGTCCGGCCTGGCCATGCAGCTGGAGCTGGATGTGCTGGTCGAAGTGCACGACATCGACGAGCTCGAGCGTGCGGTGCAGGTGCCGGTGCCGCTGGTAGGCATCAACAACCGCAACCTGCGCACCTTCGAGGTATCGCTGCAGACCACGCTGGACATGCGCGCGGCAGTGCCGCGCGACCGCATCCTGGTCACCGAAAGCGGCATCGTCACCCCCGACGACGTGCAGTTGATGCGCCGCAACGGCGTGAACGCGTTCCTGGTTGGCGAGACCTTCATGCGTGCGCCCGAACCCGGCGAGTCGCTGCGTCAGCTATTCTTTGCGCATGACTGAGTCGTATCCCGCGCCGAGCGACGATGCACCGTTGGTAGTCTTCGACTTCGACCACACGCTGTACGACGGCGATTCCGGCAGCCACCTGTTTGCCTGGTTGATCCGGCGCAACCCGTTGCGCCTGCTGGTGGCGCTGCTGGCCTCGCCACTGCTGGGGCCGATGGTGGCGATGCTGCCGACCCGCCGCCGTGGCGTCTCCGGCTATGTGTGGATCGCGACCTTCGGGCTGCATCGCACGCGCGAGTTCAACCGCTTCATCGATGCCTACGTGCTCAAGCATGAAGCGCAGATCCGCCAGCGCCTGCTGCCACACGCGCTCAAGGTGTTCACCGAGCATCGCGCCGCAGGCGACCGGGTCGTGGTCGCCACCGGTGCGCCGCCGGAGTTGGCGCGCGCGATTCTCGGATTTGTCGCGCACCAGGACGTGCCGGTGATCGGCAGCCTGGTCGGCCCGCGCCTGGGAGCGGTCACCGCGCGCCGTCATTGCCACAACGAAGAGAAGATGCGCATGTTGCGCGAGCGCGGCTACGCCGATATCGCCGTGGCGTATTCGGACAGCACCGCCGACCTGCCACTGTTGAAGGCCGCGCGCGCGCCGGTAGTGGTCAATCCCAAGGCCAATCGCGAAGACCTGTTTCGCCAGGTGCTGCCTGTAGGCACGCCGATCCTCAACTGGGGCTGCCGCGACCGCGGTGGCAAGGCGCTTCAGGACGCGTCTGCATAAGCGCGGCTAACCCACCGCAGCGCGCAGTCGTCAGGTGGGCACGCATGGCGCGCGCGGGGAGCGAGCCGATCGAGGTCGGCTGCTGCGGGTCGTGCGCCATGGGCGATGGCGCAGTGGATGTCCCGCAGGACAACCGGCGACATCGGGCCGCGGGCGGATGCCCGGCGGATCGGTAATGCCTCCTAGCCCGTTCGGCGGTCGGTGCGCACTCCACACCGGCCGCCGTGCGACAGGTGATTCAGCGTGTGCCGTACAGCACGACGGTCTTGCCACGTGCGTGCAGCAAGCCGTCCGCCTGCAACTTCTTCAGGACGCGTCCGGCCATTTCGCGCGAGCAGCCCACCAGGCGCGCCAGCTCCTGCCGCGACACGCGCAGCTGGGTGCCTTGCGGGTGGCTCATCGCCTCCGGCTCCTTGGACAGATCGTGCAGGGTCCGCACGATCCGGTCGGTCACATCCAGGAAGGCCAGGCGGCTGGCTTTCCTTGTCGTGTCGAGCAGGCGCTTGGAGAGCTGGACGCCAATGGCGTACAGGATGCGTGGCGCATCCGGCGACAGACTGGTCTGGAACAGCTGCTGCAGGCGCTCGTAGCTGATCTCGGCCAGCTCGCACTGGGTGCGGGTGCGCAGGATCACTTCGCGGGTGTCCGATTCGATGAACAAGCCCATCTCACCGACGAATTCGCCGCTGCCGAAATAGCCCAGCACCAACTCACGATCGTCATCTTCCTCGGCAATGATGCTCACCGAGCCGCTGATGACGTAGTAGAGCGTGCCCGCCGGATCGCCCGGCCGGAACACATCGGTCCGGGTCGGATAGCGTCTGCGGTGGCTGTGGGCCAGAAAACGCTCGATCGTGCCGGCGTCCAGCGCCAGGGAAGGGGTAGCGTTACGTACCGTCGTAGTCACAACCGTCGTGTTTCCTGAGCTCATGGTAGTTCCGCGTGTGATTCCTGAAGCTTAACGGCATGAGTCATGCAACGTAAACCATTCTTCATGACGGCATTTCGTTGCTGGGATCTTTGGCTCATAATTGGTTCCTTTCCCGCCTTCCAAAAGGACAGACCGACGTGGTCAAGCCGTTGCCTCGCCTGAGGCTACAGGGGTTCAACAACCTCACCAAGGCGTTGAGCTTCAACATCTACGACGTCTGTTACGCGCGTACCGAAGAAGAGCGTCAGCGCTACATCGAGTACATCGACGAGCAGTACGACGCTGATCGCCTGACCCAGATCCTGACCGATGTGGCCGAGATCATTGGCGCCAACATCCTCAATATCGCACGTCAGGACTACGATCCGCAGGGTGCATCGGTGACGATCCTGATCTCCGAAGAGCCGGTGATCGACAAGAAGCAGGCCGGCAGGGAGTTGATTTCCGAAGCTGTGGTTGCTCATATGGACAAGAGCCATATCACCGTCCATACATACCCCGAGACGCATCCGCAGGAAGGTATCGCCACCTTCCGTGCCGATATCGACGTGGCCACCTGTGGCGTGATCTCGCCGTTGAAGGCGTTGAACTACCTGATCGAGAGCCTCGAATCGGACATCGTCATCATGGACTACCGCGTCCGTGGCTTCACCCGCGATGTGAAGGGCAAGAAGCACTACATCGATCACAAGATCAACTCGATCCAGCACTTCCTGGCCAAGAACGTGAAGTCGCGCTACGAGATGTTCGACGTGAATGTCTATCAGGAAAACATCTTCCACACCAAGATGCACTTGAAGGACTTCGATCTGGACCAATATTTGTTCGAAGAGCGCGCCAAGAACCTTTCGTTCAAGGAGCGCATGAAGATCGAAACGCTGCTCAAGCGCGAGATCGAAGAATTGTTCCACGGACGTAACCTGAGCGAATAAGCGCAGCGAACGTGCCGGACCACCTGCTTGCAGGTGGATTCAAGATGCAAGGCGGGACGGCCCGCCACGCGATGACCTCGCGTTCCACAGCCGACGGCGGCCCAGTGTGCAGACACTGGGTCGCTTTTTTTTTGTCCGTTTTTTCTGTTGAGGAGTACCCCAATGCCCTGGATCTACCTGCTACTGGCCGGCCTGTTCGAAATCGGCTTCGCCATGGGCCTGAAATACAGCGACGGCTTTACGCGGCTGTGGTCCACTGTGCTGACGGTCGGCCTGGCTGGCATCAGCCTGTGGTTTCTGACCCAGGCGTTGAAGACCATCCCGGTCGGCACCGGCTATGCGATCTGGACCGGCATCGGTGCGCTGGGTGTGACCGTCGCCGGCATCGCGCTGTTCGGCGACAGCGCATCGTGGTCGCGGCTGGCCTGCATCGGGCTGATCGTGGCGGGTGTGATCGGTTTGAAGCTGGTCGGTTAGTCAGCGCCTGCCCCGATGTGTGTGCAGGTTGGCTGCCGAGCTTGAGCGCCTGCAGCCCGCACCCGATTCCCCACTCCCGATTCTCGATTCTCGATTCCCGACCTAGAGCCGGTACGCCACCGTCTTCATCAGCTTGGAGGCCAAGGCCATGGCGCTGGGGATCGGGGGGGGCAGGATGCGGGCGCCGGCCTGTTCTGCGTGGTCGGCGTGGCGGGCTTCGTCGATCTTCATGACCCGCAGGATGGCGCGGCTGCGCTGGTCGATCTCCGGCAGGGTTTCCAGGTGCTCGTCCAGGTGGGCTTCCACCTGGCGTTCGGTTTCGACCACGAAGCCCAGGCTCCAGTCGTCGCCGCGCAGGCCGGCCAGCGCACCGAGCGTGTAGCTGCCGACATACCAGAGCGGGTTGAACAGGCTGGGGCGGCTATCCAACTCGTGCAGGCGGTCGGCGCACCAGGCCAGGTGGTCGGTTTCTTCCTGCGCCGCTTCGAGCAGGTGTCGCTGGGTATCGGCGTCGCGGGCGACGGCGGCCTGGCCGAAATACAGCCCCTGCGCGCAGACCTCGCCGACATGGTTGATGCGCATCAGCCCGGCGGCGTGCGCGCGCTGCGGAGCCGTCAGTGCGGCATCCGGGGTGTCGGCGGCTGGATTGGGGCGCTGCGCGGGTGGATTGCCGAATACCGTCTCCAGCGCGCGCTGGGCTTCGGTCAGCAGCCGGTCGAGCGGGGTCTGCGATCGGGTAGGGGAGGTCTGGGTCATGTCCGGATTCTGGGCTTCGACCGCGCCGCTGCCAACCGCCCGCGCCGTAGCCGTCGCAGCGACTTGCGTCGCGCCGGGCCGCCGCGTACAATCCCGCCTCTTCTGTTTCGCCTTCACAACGCGTGGCAAAGTTCCAGCGGTCATTGCCGCTGCAATCCGCCCGACCACTCAAGAGTTTTCTCATGACTACGTTCACCGCCAAGTCCGAGACCGTCCAGCGCGACTGGTATCTCGTCGACGCCGCCGGCAAGACGCTCGGCCGTCTGTCCACCGAACTGGCCCGCCGCCTGCGCGGCAAGCACAAGCCGGTTTATACCCCGCACGTCGATACCGGCGATTACCTCGTGGTCATCAACGCCGAGAAGATCGTCGTCACGGGTAACAAGCTGAAAGACAAGAAGTATCATCGCTTCACCGGCTACATCGGTAACTTGAAGACCGAGAGCCTGGAGCAGGCGCTGCAGCGCCACCCGGAGCGCGTGATCGAAATCGCCGTCAAGGGCATGCTGCCGAAGGGCCCCCTGGGCCGCACCATGTACCGCAAGCTCAAGGTCTATTCGGGTGCCGAGCATCCGCACGCCGCCCAGCAGCCGCAAGTTCTGGATATCTAATCATGGCTATCACGCAAAACTACGGCACCGGCCGCCGCAAGTCCTCCACCGCTCGCGTGTTCCTGCGCAAGGGCACTGGCAAGATCACCGTCAACGACCGTCCGCTGGACGAGTTCTTCGGCCGTAAAACCGCGCGCATGATCGTGCGCCAGCCGCTGGAGCTCACCAAGAACACTGAAAGCTTCGACATCCTGGTCACCGCTTCCGGCGGCGGCACCACCGGCCAGGCCGGTGCGATCCGTCTGGGCATCGCCCGTGCGCTGGTCGAGTACGACGAAACCCTGAAGTTCGAGCTGCGCAAGGCTGGCTTCATGACCCGCGACGCCCGTGAAGTCGAGCGTAAGAAGGTCGGTCTGCACAAGGCCCGTCGCGCGACCCAGTTCTCCAAGCGCTGATCCATCGCGTCTGCGTTGCCCTGGTTCGCTGGGGCAATTGCTGCAAAAGCCCGGCATTGCCGGGCTTTTGTCGTTTTGGCGTTACTGCCCGCATGCGTGGACGGTTGTCCGATGCGCAGATTCTGCAGTCGGCAGGGCCTGTCTCGGTAGCGATTGGGGGAGGGGTGCGGGCAACCAACAAAAAAGGCCCGATCTTTCGATCGGACCTTTAGTTGTCTGGCTGCCCCGGATGGATTCGAACCACCGAATGCCTGAGTCAGAGTCAGGTGCCTTACCGCTTGGCGACGGGGCAATAAAACTGTGCTGTCCCAGAGTATCGCATGCCTGTGCAGGCCTGGAAACCTTGGTGGCTATGGGTGGACTCGAACCACCGACCCCAGCATTATGAGTGCTGTGCTCTAACCGGCTGAGCTACATAGCCTAGGGAGCCGGCAATTCTCACCAAGCATCGGCGTGTTGTCAAGCTTTTCGTTTTCAGCTTGTGAGGCGGGCGTGGCCGTGGCAGAGTCGGTGACAGTAGATTTTCAGGAGTCCGCATCGTGATCGATCCGGACGGTTTCCGGCCAAATGTCGGCATCGTGCTGATGCGTGAGAACGGTCAGGTGTTCTGGGCACGTCGCGTGCGCCGGGATGGCTGGCAGTTTCCGCAAGGTGGCATGAATACCGACGAGACGCCCGTGGAAGCCATGTACCGCGAGTTGCGCGAAGAAACCGGGTTGTTGCCCGAGCATGTGTCAGTGCTCGGCGCCACCCCCGGGTGGCTGCGCTATCGCCTGCCAAGCCGTGCGGTGCGCCACAACGAGCGGCAGGTGTGTATCGGCCAGAAGCAGGTCTGGTTCCTGCTGCAGTTCACCGGCGACGAATCCCACCTCAAGCTGGACCATACCGACACGCCCGAGTTCGATCACTGGCGATGGGTGGATTTCTGGTACCCGGTCGAGCACGTGGTGGTGTTCAAGCGCGGCGTCTATGCGCGCGCGCTGCGTCACCTGGCGCCGCTTGCCCAGGATATCGCTGGCCAGGCGGCGGTGGGGATGATGCCCGAGCGTGCGCTGGAAGCCTGGTTGCCGGGCAGCAGCGCAGCCGGACACGACCGTCCACGCAAGCGGCCACGCAAGCGCAGCGGGCCACGGCCGGTGCGGATTAATAATGATTAACGTTTGGAATTGACACCTATTCTCGTTTGCGGTGCAATCGCGTTCGGTCCTCTCCGGATCGCCAGCGCCCGACCGATACCGTGTACGTCTGCATCTGCAATGGGGTCACCGACCACCAGATCCGCGAAGCGGCCGACAATGGCTGCGTCAGCCTGGCCGAACTCACCATGCGCACCGGCTGCGGTTCCAACTGTGGCGCGTGCCTGGACATGGCCTCGGACCTGCTGAATCAGGCGCTGGCCAGCCGTGCACTGCCGCTCCCCCTGCTGGGGCTGGCAAGCGCTGCCTGAGCGGACCTGGCGCAGGCAGGTGCGCGCGGAGCGCTACAGCCCCCGATGCGCGCGCGTCCCGCAACTGAGCACGATTCGCGTTCCTTCATGCGGGCGGCCGACGCGGTAGAGTGCGGCCGGTTCATTTCCGGAGACATCGCATGAAGGGCGACAGCAAGGTCATCGAGTACCTCAACAAGGTGCTCTACAACGAACTCACTGCGATCAATCAGTACTTCCTGCACGCCAAGATGCTGAAGAATTGGGGCCTGAAGGAACTGGCCGAGCATGAGTACAAGGAATCCATCGACGAGATGAAGCATGCGGACACGTTGTCCGACCGCATTCTCTTCCTCGAGGGGCTGCCGAACTTCCAGGCGCTGGGCAAGCTGCGGATCGGCGAGAACCCGACCGAGATGTTCCGCTGCGATTTAGCGCTGGAGCGCGAGGCGGTAGCGGTGCTGCGCGAGGCGGTGGCCTATGCGGAGACCGTCAACGACTACGTCAGCCGCCAGTTGCTGGTGGACATCCTGGAGTCGGAAGAAGAGCACATCGACTGGCTGGAAACCCAGCTGGACCTGGTGGCGCGTATCGGCGAGCCGAACTACCTGCTGACCAAGCTGGACGACTGAAGCGACGGGTTGTCTCGGGCGTTGTTCGGCCCTGGATCGCTGCAGGTGCACTGACGATCCCGGGCAGCGCTTGCGGCGGATCCTCGCAGGTGTTGCACCTTGGCGGCTTGGGTGGGTACGTATGGGGTTGGCCGTACCCTCACCCCAACCCCTCTCCCGAGGGGAGAGGGGCTCTCGAGATGAAGCCGCACTAGCCGGTTGCGCTGGTAGCGGCCTGCAGGCGGGTGACCTGCCCCAGCAACGCCAGGCGCGCACGCGCGTATTCGGCAATGACCAGGGCCACCATCGCCGACGGGCGTTCGACGGTACCGGTGCGGGCGGCCAGTTCGATCCGGCGTGCGGCGTTGGACAGCACCTGCGCGCCGACGTTGGCACTGGAGGATTTGAGCGTGTGGGCCAGGTCGCGCAGCTGCACGTTGTCGCGATTGGCCGCAGCTGCCTCGAGCTGGGCGATGATGCCGGGGGCATCGTCCAGGAACACCTGCAGGATAGTCACGGTGTCCGCGCCGATGACCTCGTACAACTCGTCGATGACCTCGGTGTCCAGGATTGGCAGCGCCCGCGCCGGGGGCGCTACGCGGGCGTCTTCCGGGTCGGGCTTCACTGCTTCGCTGGACGTGTCGGGTGCCACTGTCTCGCTGGACGGGTCGGGCGCCACTGTTTCGCTGGACGGGCTTGGCAGGAGCGTGGGCTGTGGCAGCCAGCGCTGCAGGCAGGCATCGAGCTGTTCGCGGGCGACCGGTTTGGAGAGGTAATCGTCCATGCCGGCAGCTAGGCAGCGTTCGCGGTCGCCAGCCATGGCGTTGGCGGTCATTGCCACGATCGGGATCGGGCGGCCGCCGGATTCGGTCTCCATCGCGCGCCAGCGCCGGGTGGCGGCGTAGCCGTCGAGCACCGGCATCTGGCAATCCATGAAGACCATGTCGTAGTGGGTGGCCTGCATGCGACCCAGCGCGGCCTCGCCGTCGGTGGCGGTGTCGGCTTCGAAGCCGAGGACGGCCAGCAGCTTCTGTGCGACCAGCAGGTTCACCGAGTTGTCTTCGACCAACAGGATATGCACCTCGCGCGCGCGCACCAACGGCGGCGGCTCGGGGAGCAGGGTCACGCTCGGCGCTGGCGTTGGCACTGGCTTCGGATCTGCAGGCAGTACCACCGTTCGCAGGATCTCGTCTGGGCTGTGGCGTGGGACCAGGCTGGCGTGGTCGTGCAGTTCGACCGGCACCGGCTCGTCGCCGTACAGCCAGATCAGCCTGGCGGTGCCCGGTTCTTCTGGCCGGGCCAGTGCACGATGCACCGCGCGGGCGCTGTAGCGCAGGGTGTCGTGGTCGGCGATGACGCAGCGGAAGCCTTCGGTCTCGTGATGCCGGCGCAGGCGCTCGAGCGCTTCCTGCGTGGTGTCCATCGAGACGTGCGAGACCCCCCAGCTGTCGAGCAGGTGCCTGAGTCGCTGCTGCAGGCGCGTGTCGGAGCTGATGATCATCACCCGCGACGCGTCGGCGCTGTTGCTCTGCGGCAGGTCGCCGATCACCTTGAGCAACGGGATCTCGAACCAGAACGTGGCACCGCGCCCTGGTTCGGATTCCACGCCGATCCGCCCGCCCATCAGGTCGATGATGCGTTTGCAGATCGCCAGCCCCAGCCCGGTGCCGCCGTACAGGCGGGTGGTGGAGGCATCGGCCTGGGCGAAGGAGCGGAACAGGCGCACCTGCTGGTCCGGCGCAATGCCGATGCCGGTGTCGCGCACCTGGAAGCGCAGCAGATGCTGGGTGCGCGTCTCGCCCAGGCGGCCAAGCTGGATGTCGATGCTGCCGCGCTCGGTGAACTTGATTGCGTTGCCGATCAGGTTGCTCAGCACCTGGCGCAGGCGGATCGGGTCGCCGCGCACCAGCAGGCGGACCGACGGCGCGATCTCCAGGCTCAGACGCAGTTGCTTGCCTTCGGCGGTGCGCTGCAGCAGCTGCACCACGCCGTCGAGCAGTTCGCGCAGGTTGAAGGCGGTGGTCTCCAGTTCGAGCTTGTTGGCTTCGAGCTTGGAGTAGTCGAGGATGTCGTCGACGATGCGCAGCAGCTGCAGCGAGCTGCCGGTGGCGGTCTGCAGCATGTCGCGCTGGTCCAGGCTGAGCTGGCCGCGCGCGATCAGTTCCAGCATTGGAATGATGCCGTTGAGCGGGGTGCGGATTTCGTGGCTCATGGTGGCCAGGAACTCGCCCTTGGCCAGCGCGGCGGCTTCGGCGGCGCGCTTGGCGCGCAACAGGTCGTGTTCGAGCTCGCCGTGGCGTCGCAGTTCCTGTTGCAGGCGCTCGTGGGCGAGGTCGGCCTCGTCCACGCGCTGGGACAGCGCGCGCTGCGCACGCGCGCTACGGTGGGCGGCGGCGGCTGTGCAGATCGCCAGCACGACAGTGACCACCGCAGCGGCGGCGCCGAGCGCGTGCCACGGACCCGGCAGGCCAGCCCATTGCAGGCCTTGGCCGGTTGCCGTGACGATGGCTGCCGCCAGGGCCAGGCCGGCCCAGGTGCGAGGGCTGCCCGCCTGTGGCATCGCTCAGAGCACCGCGTTGGTGAAGTCGAAATCCAGTTCCTTGCCGACGGTCTGCACCAGGTTGCCCTGGATGAAATCCACGCCGCTCATCCACATCGCCGCGGCTGCCTGCGGGTCTTCGATGCGTTGGCCGATCACCAGCAGGCCGCGCTGGTGGGCGGCATCGATCACGCCGCGCAACTGGTCGCGTACCCCGGTGTTGCCATGCGCATCGGCAAAACGGTTGGCCATGCGCACGAAGCTCAGCGGTAGCTGGCTGAGCAACGCGTTGGCCTCATCGCCCGGTTCGAACTGACTCAGGCAGAACTGCACCCCGGCAGGCATCAGCCTGGCGCAGAACTGCTGCACGGTGACGGCGTGGATCAGGGCGTCGTCCAGGCGCAGGTCCACGATCAGCGACTGCCCGGGCACGCCGCGGTCGACCAGCGCGTTGAGCAGCCAGTCGGCGAATGCATCGCGTGCCAGCGTGCGTGGCGACTGCGAGACGAACAGCCGCAGCGGCGGGCTGGCGTGTTGGTACAGATGCAGCAGCCCGAGCGCGTGGTCCATGACCTGCTGGTCGAGATCGGCGATGCGTCCGGCCGCTTCGGCGGCAGGAATCACCTGGCCGGCCGACAGCAGGGTGCCGTCGGCCTGGCGCAGTCGCAGCAGCACCTGGTACTGCGCGGTGTCGCCGCCGGCCACCGCCACGATGGGCTGATAGGCCAGTTCCAGCTGGCCTTCGACCAGGCGCAATTGCTCCTGCTGCTCGGCCTGGCTGGGCGCCAGATAGGTCTGCACGCCATCACTGCGCAGGCGCGCCTGCAACGCGGTGCGTTCGACCGCTTCCACCGCGCTGCCGGCATCGTCGAAGCCCAGGCTCAACGGCGCCGCGCCAATTGCGCAGCGTACGTGGACGGCTTCTTCTTCGCGGACCGCAAAGGCGTTGGCGGAGAGCCGCTCGCGGATCTCCAGCGCGCGCTGCTCCAGGCTGGCTTCGTCCATCTCCACGCCCAGCAGCAGGAAGCTGTTGTCGTTCAGGCGGGCCAGCGGATAGGGCTGCGCGGCACTGGCCAGGCGATGCCCGGCCTGGGTCATCAGGCGTTCGTAGGCGGCGTAGCCGTAACGTTCGCGAAGGCCGAGCGCGCTGGCGATCTCGATGAAGAACAGGCCGCCGGCCTGCTTGCGCTCCAGCGCATCGCCCAGCAGGTCCATCACATGGCCGCGGGTGGGTAGGCCGGTTTCCGGATTGCTGCGTGCGCTGGCCTGCTCGCCGGTGTGCTGCAATGCCTGCTGGCGTGCACGACGGATACGGTTGGACACCGCTGCGATGAGATGGCGCGGACGGATCGGTTTGGTCAGGAAGTCGTCGGCGCCACTGTCGAGCACCTCGAACTGGCGCTCCGGGTCCGGATCACCGGTGAGGAACACGATCGGCAGCAGCTGCTGGCCGGGTTGCTGACGGATCAAGGTGGTCAGGCGGATGCCATCGAGCTCGGGCATGTGCAGATCCATCAGGATCAGGTCCGGGTGATAGTCCTGGATCGCCTGCGGCACGCTGGCAGCGGTCATTTCCACCTGCGCATGCATGCCGGCGCCATGCAGCACGCTCTGCGCGAACAGCGCCTGCGAGCGGTCGTCTTCGACGATCAATACCCGGTACGGTGCATCGGCGGCGACGTCGTCGCCGCTGTCCTGCGCGGCGGCAGGCGCCATCGATGCCGACGTTGCAGGCCCGGCCGCGTGCGTGCCGTCGGCGTTGGCCGCCGCCTGTGCCGGCGCGCTCGACAGGGCCTGGCGTGGCACGCCGGCGGGCGCAGGAATGATCGCCGCGCTCACCGGGGCAGCGTCTTCGGGCGTGGCGTCGTCGTCCGCCCAGCGGCGCCAATGGTCGGCTGGCGGCGTCTCGGCACGCAACGGACGCTGACGCGTGGTGGTGTCGTCACGGGTGGTGAATGGAACCGGATCTCGGGCGGCCATCGATACTCCCTGCAGTCGCGATGATTATGCGATGAACTTCACGATAGCGGGGAGCGGCGTGCAGCGGGTGTGGTGATTGCGCGCAGCGGCGCTGCCAGCCGACGCATGCCCCGCCACAACAGCCGCCACACCCACCACACCCCCAGCGCCACCAGGACGCTGGCTCCCACCGCAATGCCCAGCGCCAACCACGGCTGCGCCAGGGCCAGGGCCAGCGCAGTGGTGGCGATGGTGTCCTCGGCCAGCGAGGCGACCCAGTTGCTGGCCGGCTCGGGCGAGGTATTGAGCAGTGCGCGGGTGCCGGCCTTGAGCGTGTGGCTGGTCAGCGCCACTCCCGCGCCGGCGGCCAGCGCACCGGGACTCAGGTCGCCATCGGGCGACAGTGTGGCCGCAGCCAGGAACGCACCGGCCGGCACCCGCGCCAGGGTCTGCAACAGGTCCCAGCCCGAATCCACGCCGGGGATCTTGTCGGCAAAGAATTCGGCCACCGCCAGTGCGCCGGAGGTGCCCAGCACCCACCAGGACTGCGCTGGATGCAGGGCAGGCGGCAGCTCGATCCAGCCGAGCAGGCCGGCCAGGCCGACCCCGAACACGGTGAGGTAGACGCGGATGCCGGCCAGCCAGGCCAGCAGGATGCCGATCACGAACAGATGGGCCTCGCTCATGGCGCTGCTTCCTGCGGACAATGCGGAACTATCGGATAACCGCCGGTCCAGCGCCAGCGCGACCGCCGACCAGGCTCTGGCACACTACGCCGCCGACCCACGCCGGCCCGTCCGGACCCGATGCCCATGAGACCAGCCGCACGCGTTCAGATCGTCCATCGGGAGTCGGGCGGCGGCCGTTCCGGCGGTCGCTGGTTGTGGGGCGTGATAGCCCTGCTGTGGCTGGCATCGCTGGGCGGGGTGTGGTGGATGGCCACGCGGACGGCCGCACCGCGCCTGGCCCAGGCCGAGGCGGCATTGCAGCAGGCACAACGCCGCCAGGCCCAGCAGCAGCGGCAGATTGCGCAGTTGCAGCAGCGCCAGGTCAACCTGGCGATGTCCGACAAGATCAGCCGCGCTGCCAATACCGAGGTGCAGGCCTCGCTGGCCGAGCGCGACGAGCAGATCGCCGCACTGCGCGCCGACGTGGCCTTCTACGAGCGCCTGGTGGGCTCCACCGCGCAGCGCAAGGGGCTCAATGCGCATTCGGTGCAGTTCACCGCCGAGGCCGGCGGCACCTGGAACTACAGCGTGGTGCTGACCCAGAACCTCAACCGCGGCGCGATCAGCCAGGGCCAGCTGCGCTTTGCGGTGGAAGGCGTGCGCGCCGGCAAGCTGGTGACGGTGAGCTGGAACGAGTTGCACCAGAAGCCCGATGCCGCCGGCCAACCGTATTCGTTCCGCTATTTCCAGCAATTGGATGGCAGCCTGATCCTGCCGAAGGATTTCACCCCGCAACGTGTCAAAATCTCCCTCAGCGGCGATGGGGCGCCGGTCACTCAGACATTCGACTGGAAAATCGCCGGCAATGGCGCGGGGGAGTAGCTCATGTTCGGAACCAAGTCAAACCGTGGTGCGCAGACCGTGGTCGACACCCTGATCGGGCCGCAGGTGGTGATTCGCGGCGATTTGGTGTTCAGCGGCGGCTTGTACGTGGAAGGCCGCATCCTGGGCAAGGTGATTGCCGAAGACGGCGCCAGCGCCACCTTGACCGTGGCCGAGCAGGGCAGCATCGAGGGCGAGGTGCGCGTGCCGGTGGTCATCATCAATGGTCAGCTGACCGGCGACGTCCATGCGGCCGAGCGGGTGGAACTGGCCGCCAATGCGCGTGTGCAGGGCAATGTGCACTACCAGGTGGTGGAGATGAGCGCCGGCGCGCAGCTCACCGGGCGCCTGATCCATGCCGCCACCGCTGGCGCCACTGCAGCGCTGCCAGCGCCGGAAGGCAGCCGCACCGAGCCGGCCAAGGCCGCGCAGGCCGAGACCGCCGAGGCCTGAGCGCTGCGCGGCCGACGCGCCAGCGCGCCGCCGGCTTGAAGTGGAGCGGCCCGGCCCCCATGCTGACGGCATGAGCACTCTCGTCTCGCTTCCCACTGCCGCACCGGCGCCGGACTACCAGTCCATCGACCGGCCGTTGAACTTTTCCGGCGCTGCCGCCGCCAAGGTGCGCGAGCTGATCCAGGAAGAAGGCAACGCCGACCTGGCCCTGCGCGTGTACATCCAGGGCGGTGGGTGTTCCGGCTTCCAGTACGGCTTCGAGTTCGACGAGAATCGGGCCGAAGACGATCTGGCCGTGGCCACCGACGGTGTGACGCTGCTGGTGGATCCGCTGAGCCTGCAGTATCTGATGGGCGCCGAAGTGGACTACACCGAGAGCCTGACCGGTGCGCAGTTCGTGATCCGCAACCCCAATGCCAAGACCACCTGCGGGTGTGGGAGCAGCTTCAGCGTCTGATGTACCTTCTTCGGCCGGCGACCGCGTCGGTCATGGCTGCGCAGCGCGTGCAGGGGTCGCTTGCCTGGCCCGCTGCACTGCCGCAGGGATGGCTTCGTCGTCGAGGCGAGGCGGGCCGTCATCGCTGCGGTGGTGATCCTGCGCCAGCGTCGCCGTGTTCCCCCGCCTGCATGGCGCGCTGTGGCTGAACAGGCACCGCGACAGAGGCGGTCATTGCTTGCACCACGGTTGCGGGTACTGCCGATTGTCGGCAGGCTTGCGTCGATGTCAGCGCCTTCCTCTCCATTGTCCGCGTTTGCCTTCGCCCACGCGCCGCTCGATCGCGGCGATGCCTTGCGTGACGATCCTGCAGCGTTGGCGCACCTGTGGCCGCAGGCCCGCGTGCTGCTGATCGATGCCAAGGGCACCGCCCTGGCCGATGCCCAGGGCCAGCCGTTGTTGCTACAGGGTGCGGCACTTGCCGACAGCCCGGAGGCGGCGATCTTCCTGGGCCTGCGCGATGGCCAGGGGTGGTTCTGCCTGTCGGCCGACCCGCTGGCGGTGACGGCGCCGCAGCGCGTGGACCTGCGTCAGGCGGCGGCCGAATGGCCTGCGGAGATCGCGACCGTGGCGTCGTATGCGCGGGCGATGCTGCATTGGCAGGCACGTACGCGCTACTGCGGCGTGTGTGGCGGCGTGATCGTGTTTCGCCGCGCCGGCTTCATCGCGCACTGCACGCAATGTCAGGCCGAACACTACCCGCGCGTGGACCCGGCGATCATCGTGGCGGTCAGCGACGGGCAACGGCTGCTGCTGGGCCGTCAGGCCAGCTGGGCACCGCGGCGCTATTCGGTGATCGCCGGCTTCGTCGAGCCGGGCGAGTCGCTGGAACAGACGGTGGCGCGCGAGGTGCACGAGGAAACCCGCGTGCGGATCCAGCACTGCAGCTATCTCGGCGCGCAGCCCTGGCCGTTTCCCGGCGCGTTGATGCTGGGCTTCACCGCGCATGCGGCGGCCAGCGAGGTGCCGCAGGTCACCGGCGAACTTGAAGATGCGCGTTGGGTGGGCCATGCCGAGATCGGTGCGGCGTTGGAAGGGCGTGGCGGCGAGGAGGGGATCGGGCTGCCGCCGGCCATTTCGATTGCGCGCGCGCTGATCGAACACTGGCATCGCACGCATGGCTGAGCACTTGCATCGCCGCTGCCACCGTAGCGGGGCCGGCGTCCATGCGCCGCTGACGCACCTGGCCGTCAGCAGGGGGCATCACGCGGCGGGGCGGTTGCATGGGCGCTGGTTGCGCTCGTCTAGACTCGGTTGAGGAGGAAATCCATGTTCACGACCCTGGTTGCCGTCGTTGTCGCCCTCGCCCTGGGGCATCTGGTGCCGGCCCAGGTGGCCAGGCTGCGGCGCTTCGACTGGTTCGCGCGGTGGCTGCGCCGGCTGGACAGCGCCGCAGCCGACAACGGTGCGTGGCAGGGCCGCTACGGCGTACTGCTGGCGCTGTTGCCGGTGCTGGTCGTGGTGGTGCTGCTGCAATGGGTTCTGGACGATGTGTGGCACGGTTTCCTGGCGTTGTTGTTCGGCATGGCCGTACTGGCCTGGACCTGGGGGCCGCGCGACCTGGACCGCGATGTGGAAGCGGTGATCGATGCCGATGCGCCTGCCGCGCGCCGCGAGGCGATCTCGCATCTGCAGGCGGCCGGGGGCAGCGTGCATGAAGATGCGCCGTCGCTGGTGGAAGCGGTGGTGGTCAATGGCTTGCGCCGCTGGTTCGCGGTGCTGTGGTGGTTCCTGCTGCTGGGGCCGTTCGGTGCGGTGCTGTATCGGCTGATCGCCCTGGCGGTGGAAAGCCCGTTGGCGGTGCTGCTGCCGCCGCGCAACCTGGCTGGAGCGCGCTGGCTGCTGGCTGCGCTGGAATGGCCGGTGGCGCAGTCGATGACGGTGTCGATGGCGCTGGTGGGCAATTTCGACACCGTATTCCGGGCCTGGCGCGAAGCGCACGGCAACCGCTGGACGCTGGAGCCGCATTTCCTGGGCGCGGTGGCGCGTGCCAGCGTCAGTGCCGAGCTGCGCGACGAAGCCCACGACTACACCTACTCGGGCCTGGTGCCGGTGTGGCGCCGCCTGCCGGAAGTGCGTGATGCCATGAGCCTGGTGTGGCGCGTGCTGCTGCTGTGGATGGTGGTGCTGGCGTTGCTGGTGATTGCAGGTTGGGTGCGGTAGCGCTATGGGTGCGCCTTGCACGTGGCGTCGACCTGCCGATTGTTCTCAGTCAATCAAGGTGGATCCACCGGTCTTTGCCTGCGTAGACGTGCTGAGATGCAAGAGTTCTTATCCATTGCTGTCTCACGCCCTCAACATGCGGAAGCGATCACCCCGGCGCAAGCAGCGTAAATGGAAACCAAGGCAGATTGCGTGCAATCCAAAATCCGGGCAGTAGCGTGATCCAAAGCCACGGTGAACTCAATCCGCGCGCCATGGGCCGGAATATGGCGGGTTGCCAGCCCTGGTGCCAGAGCACGACAAACGGTACCAGTGCCAATAGCCCGACTGCCAGTGCATTCATTCCAAGCGCTGTGACCAAGTCCCCGTGCACCAGCGCATGAAGCGCGCGGGTAATTCCGCATCCAGGACAGTAAAGACCCGTGAGTGCATGGAAGGGACAGGGAGGAAACGGATTGCCGGGTAGGTTTGGATCAAATTTCCAAAAAATCCATGTGCCGACACCAGCTGCCATTGCAGCTGGTGCCAACGAGAGATAGAGCAGTCTTTTGGACACGCTTACCTTGAACTCTCGATTTGTTGCTGCATTTCGAGGATTTTTGCTCTATAGCCGTCTACACCAAGGCTGGCGATTGAAACCAGCCACAGGAGCAGTCCAAGCGCAAAGATCGCGGTCGTCACCCAGGCGAGGACTTTCGCGGTACTTGAGGCCTTGATGGCGCCCTGAATGTCTCCCGCGTTGAGCAGCGGATTTACTTTCGCAGCAAAAACAATCGCCACAATGCCGGTCACGATGCCGGGAATGCTCCAGCACGAACAGCAGATCAGCACACAAAGCACCGTCATGACGATTGACCAGACCAGATGATTCCTGATCGGCTGGAGAGGCGGCGACGACATGGTGGGAGGTGGTTGGATCGGCGGCGGAATGGCACTCATGGTGAAGCTCCTTGGGTGGTAAATAACGGCAAACGATTGCGCACGACGACGTCCCCCGGTACAAACTGCCGCGCCCGCTTGGCGAACGCGGCGGTCAAGCGTGCAAAGGCGCACAGGCTACTCGCGGTGCGCGATGGACGTAAAGCTTGCGCCGGGTGGCTCAGGGACGCTCCTGACGCAGCGTGCGTACCTGTTGTTCGAGCAGCGCGGCGCTGGCCTGGTCGCCGGCGATGGCGGGGCCGGCAACCACCTCGATCTGCGCGCGCATCCGACGCGGTACGCGCATGCGTCCCAGCCGCGTGTCGCGCCGGCTCCACATGCTCGACCACATGCCCCGCAGGGCCATCGGAATCACCGGCACGCTGCGCCGTTGCAGGATTTTCTCGACACCGGACTTGAAGGCGGCAATCTCGCCATCCTTGGTCAACGCGCCTTCGGGGAAGATGCACACCAGCTCGCCATCGGCCAGCGCGGCATCGATGCGGTCGAAGGCCTGCTGCATCAGTGCCGGATCTTCGCGCGCGCCGGCGATCGGGATGGCCTTGGCGGTGCGGAAGATCCAGCGCATCACCGGAATGCGGAAGATCTTGTAGTACATGACAAAGCGCACCGGTCGCGGGATCACCGCCGACAGGATCAGCGCATCCATGTAGCTAACGTGGTTGCACACCAGCAATGCGGCGCCGTCGTCGGGCACGTGCGTGTCGATGTCGCGCGCGCGCAGCCGGTACAACACGCTCACCAGCACCCAGCTGAGAAAGCGCATCAGGAACTCGGGCACCAGGGTGAAGATCCATAGCGCCACCAGCGTGTTGGCGATCGCCAGCGCCAGGAACACCTGCGGGATGCTCAGCCCCGGCATCGGAATGCGCTGCCCGAACAGCATCACTTGCGGCAGCTGCAGCGCGATGCCGATCACCGCCGCGGCCACGATGAACAATGCGTTCTGGATATTGAGCCCGGCGATCACGCGCGAGAGTTCGGCCTTGGGCGTGCGGCTCTGGATCAGCGCGAACAACGGCACCACGAACAGGCCGGTGAACAGGCCGACGCCGACCAGGTCCACGATCAGCCGCACGCTACCGGCTTGCTGCACGAACAGGCCGATCGACAGGCCGGTGGCCGGCGCGGCACCGGGACGGGCGAAATACAGGTCCAGCAGGAACGCGCTGATGCCGAACGCGCCCAGCGGCACCAGGCCGATTTCCACGGTACGCCCGGACAGCCGTTCGCACAGCAACGACCCCACCCCGGTACCGATCGAAAACAGCGCCAGAGCGAACACGTACAGGTCCTGCTGGCCGCCGAGGTTGAGCTGCGCGTAGGTGGGCAACTGCGCGGTGAGCACGGTGCCGACAAACCAGAACCACGACACGCCCAGCACCGCGTTGCGCACTGCCGGCGTGCGCCGTGTCAGGCGCATGATGGCGCGCGATTCGGGGATGGGGTTCCAGTTGATCTGCAAGTCCGGCGCGCCGGCATCGACGCGCGGTACCAGCCGCGCCACCAGGTTGCCGGTGAGCGCGATGACGATCACCGCGGTGGCCGCCGCCTCCGGGCCATGGCTGCCGGCGATCTGGAAGATCAAGCCACCGAAGATCATGCCGCACAGGATCGAGATCGAAGTGCCCATCTCGACCAGGCCGTTACCGCCGGTGAGTTCCTCGGGCTTGAGCACCGAGGGCAGGATCGAATACTTCACCGGCCCGAACAGCGTGGATTGCAGCCCGGTGCAGAACAGGGCCACCAGCAGGATCACCATGTTTTCGGTGATGAAGCCCACCGCAGCCAGCGACATGATGGCGATCTCCATCGTGGTGGTGATGACGATGAGCCGCTGTTTTTCCAGCTTTTCGGCGATCTGCCCGGCCAGTGCGGAGAACAGGAAGTACGGCAGGATGAACAGCGCCGGTGCCAGGTTGGTATAGAGCGTGCGCTGCGCCGCGTCGATGCCCAGGTAGAACAGCAGGCCGATGATGGCCTGCCGGTACACGTTGTCGTTGAACGCGCCCAGCGCCTGGACGGCGAAGAACGGCAAGAAGCGGCGCTGCCTGAGCAGGGCAAACTGACTGTGACCGGACATGCAGTTTCCTTTGCGAACGCGCGCAGCCTAGCAGGCTTGGACGGTGCGCAGGTGGATCGCGATGCAGCGTGCGCGATGCCGACCTGGCGGTTCGTTTGCGGGCGCTGACCCAGCCCGGCCTGCGCGAAGGCCACAGCGAGATGCCGCGCACACCGGCGCCGGCCACCAGCCCGGCAGCGCCACCCGCGTGCGTGCGGCAAAGCGGCGGCTGGATGTCACGATCAGCGCAAGCGGTTCGTGGTGCAGCGGCAGGCGCTGCGCCGACACCGCCGCCGGTGCGGGCCGGCCCCATGAGGATCACGTCCAGGCGGCCTTCGCCATGACCGTTAGAGCTTGTTCACTGCCAGGGGGGCTGCACCTTCGCCCGGTGCATCGGTGACGGCCAGCGCTGCAGCACGCAACGTGGGCAGCAGGCGCAGGGTCAACGCCAGTTGGTCGCGCACCAGGCGCTGCTTGGGCGGTAGCTGCACGGCATGCTGTTCGAGCGCTTCGGCCATGGCAAGTGCTTCGCGTTCGTCGTGCAGCGGTAGCGGTTGGTGCTGGCCCAATGCGGTGGCGAGCGCGCCGAGCGCGCGCTGCAGATACTCGCCGGCCCGGGCGATGGCGGCATCGTGTTCGCCCTCCAGTGCGGCGCGGTGCGCGCCCAGTGCGGAGAGATAGCCGAGCAAGGTGTTGGACAGCGCCAGGAAGCGGAACCCCGCTTCCAGGTTGCGCCGGTAGCGGCCCGGCTCGCGCAGCATGTTGGACAGCGCTACCGAGAGCGCGGCATCGGCGTTGTGCATGTCGCGGCGCGCGATGCGGTAGGGCAGGTCGTCGCGCATGCCGCTGGCATATTGCTCCAGCACCTGGGTGAGATACCGCGCGCAGCTGGCCAGCACCGTGGCCATCACCTGATTGAGGCGGCGGCCCTGCCAGTCGGGCAGGATCAGGAACGAGGCCGCCGCGGCGATGGCGCAGCCGATCACGGTGTCGATCAGGCGCGGCCAGATCAGCACGAAGCCATTGCCGAGCAGGTTGAAGCAGAACAGCGCCATCACCGTGATGCCGGCGGTGGCCAGCATGTAGCGGTCGGTGCGCGCGATGAAGAACACCAGGGTGGCCACCAATGCGAGCAGCAGCTGCACTTCGGTGCTGGGAAATAACTGCATCAGTGCCCAGGTGGCGACCAGGCCGATCAAGGTGCCGGCGATGCGTTGCACCAGCCGCAGCCGGGTGGCGCCGTAGTTGGGGCGGCAGACGAACGCGGTGGTGAGCAGGATCCAATAGCCGTGATCGGCATGGATGACGTGCATCACCCCATAGCCCACTACCAGTGCGATGGCCATGCGCAGGCCATGCCGGAATAGTAGCGAGCCGGGAGTGAGTTGTTGGCTCAGGCGCGCGGCCATGTCGCGCAACGTATGCGGCGAAGAATCGCGCAGGCGCGTATCGATCTGGTCGCTGGTAGAGTCCGACTGCGCTGCTTCGGACAAGCGCCGTTCGATGGTCTGCAGGTTGACGACCAACAGTTCTAGCGCGCCCAGCAGGCGTGTCAGCGCGGGATCAGCGCGCGCGTGCAGGTAATCCAGCGACTGGCGCAGGTCGTCGGTGGCCAGGCGGCTGTTGTCGCCGTAGTCGAATGGCTGGCGCAGGCGGATCGCTTCGCCCAGCGCCGCGCAGGCCTTGCCTTGCAGCGCGAGCAGGCGCTGGCAGCGGTACAGCACATCGCTGTGGAAGAACGCGTCGGTCAACGCTTCATACGGGTAATGCGAGGAACTGGCGCGCTCGTGGAATTCCTGTGCCATGTAATACAGCCGGAAATACAGGCCCGACTGCACGCCCGGCCGGCCCGAACGGCCGAAGCGGCTGATGATGGCGGTCTTGGCAGCATTGAGCGCAGCCACCACGCGGGCATTCTGCTCGGCCAGTGCGAGCCGGCGCGCATGCAGGTCGCTTTGCCGCACCGGTTCGAACAGATCGGCCTTGCGCCTGAGATACAGGCCCAGTTCGAAGAATAGCCGCGACAGCCGCTCGCGCACCGGGCGGTTGGCGAACAGGATGGTCCACAAGATCGACAGCACGCCGTACCAGCCGGCCCCGATCATCAACAACGCCGCGCCCTGCCAGGCAATGCGCGGATCGTGGCTGCCGTGTTGGTCCATGCCGATCATGGCGTAGATCGACAAGGCCACCGTGGCCTGCGCGATGGAGGCATAGCGCTCGCCCAGTGCGCCCAGCAGGGTCAGCGAGAACGTGGCCAGCGCCATGCCGATCACGAAGGGCAGCGGGTAGGGGAACAACAGCGTCACGACCGCGGCGGCAGCGGCAAAACACAGCAACGACAACAGTACCGATTTCGTACGTCCCAGCCAGTTGTCATCGGTCTCGGCAATGGCGCTGGCGATGATGCCCAGGAACAGCGCCGGCACCGCAGTGAGCTGTTGCCAGTGCCAGCACACGCCCATCGCCACCGCCAGCGCAATGAACACACGCAGTCCGTAGCTGGCCTTTTCATGGGCCCACAAGCGGCTGAGGCGGGATTCGAAGGAGGTGGTGGCCACGGTCTGTTGAAGGGAAAGCGTGCCCGGACATTATTGCCGCAGGGGCGCGCCATCGGTGTACAGGCCGGCTAGTCCTTTGTCAGTAGGTGGCCTACCCACGCGCTTCGCGCATGCTCTGACTTACATCGCGCGTTTGCGCTCGTTCGTGTGCCGTCCGATATCGCTTAAAGCGCTAGCCCAATGGATCGGTTGGAGCCTGTAGGGACGCGAACTCCCATCAGTAACTTCGTATCTTCAGCCCAGGGCAGTCAATAGTTCGGCTTCCATTCGTTTGACACCAGTCACTAGGTTGCGAAAGCTCGCAGAGCGAGCATTGTCTAATTGAAGATACTTCCCAATCTCCCGCGAGCCAGCCACTTTTTGATATCGACTACCTGTGATGAATTTAAGCTCTTTACTCGGATTGCCAAGCGCATCTGGGGATCTGAATTTACGGTTATTTTGATAGGAGAAAAGCCGCTCCATCTGTAAGGCCATGCCAACCGCCGCGAGATCTGCTAAGTAGAAGGTCTCAAGCTCCGTGCACGCAATTCTAACAAGACAGCATTGAATTTTTCCGGAACGCCTGCAAAGTTCCAGAAGATTCTGCTTTACCGCTCGGCAGTCTGGGTGGCTGTCCAAGTCTCTCAGTATGACAAATCGGGCGAGCGGATTCTGATAGCCACGGATACGGCGTTCAATTTGTTTTTCAAGATCTTGCTTTCCTTCGAACGCAATAAGCCGATATTGGATGTCGCTTGACAAGAGTCGCGGCAGCAAGCTTTCCAACATGGCCCGGGCAGAAGGCTCTTCCAAGAGAAATACCAGCTCCCTCATTGCGGGTCGACTCCTTCGAAGAATCCTTGCTTCCACAGATAACCAAGTTGGTCGCCTTCATTCACGTAGCTGGCAATTTGTTGATTGTCACGCGCGCGATGGACCTCGGTTCGACCATTTCGCTTCACCAGCCAGCAGGCCTCGTCGAGTTCGGTGGCATTCAAAAAGTCAGGCGAGTGCGTGGAGACCAACACCTGGCCGCCACGTTCCGCATACATGCGAAATTCTTCGGCCAGTTCGGTCATGAGTTGTGGGTATAACTGGTTTTCTGGCTCCTCGACGCACAGCAGCGGATGAGGGGAGGGGTCGTAGAGGAGGACCAGATAGGCGAACATTTTGATCGTGCCGTCAGACACGTAACGATCAAGGAAAGGGGTCTTGAAAGAACCGTCCTGGAAACGTAGCGTCAGATAACCGTCGTCCATCAGCTTGGGTTCGACCGAGGCGACTCCCGGGACGCGACGCGCCATGATGTCCAGGATGCGTCGAAATACATCCGGATGACGTTCATTCATGTATTGCGCAACTAGCGGCAAGTTGTCGCCGCTTTCCGACAGGTGTTCAGAGTCGCCGGTCGCTTCCTTGCGTCCTCTCGCTGCGCTGATGTGAAAATCAGAAACATGCCAGTTTTCGATCAATTGCCGAAAAGCGTTGGCAGCTTTGAAACGTTCGAATTGGCCAAGGCCCTTGATTGCAAGCGTGTCAGCGGCGACTTTCTGACTTTCCCTGTCCAGTTCTTCATCGGTTTTCTTGAAGTCTTCTTCGTTGGTGATGGCATAGCCTTCACCTTTGGAGAAATTCAAGAAATGATAGGGACTGCCATAACGTCCGCGTTTGTAGCGCAATAGTTCCCTCTGTACTATGGGGATTCCGTTGTCTTCGCCAATCTCGATTGAGTAGGTGACCAATCGCTCGACACCGGTTATTTCCATCCGGTACTGAAGTTCGATCAAGATGGAATCGGTGGTGGGATCACACCCGCGGCTGAGAACTTCTCGGAAACGCCCCCGCTTGTCCAACGCTTGCCGAACGTTGCCTTTGAGGCAGTCATGGAGGAAGCCGAATACATCGAACAACGTACTCTTGCCTGATCCATTGGCGCCAACGACGACGAGGAACGAGGGCATGTCCTTCAAGTGCACGTCGCGAAATGCTTTGAAGTTCCTTAGCCTGATTGACTCAATCTTCATGCTGCGGACTCCGCGCGTAATCAGTCGTTATGAAAGCAGGTGCAGCGTGGTGTATTCGAGGCACTTGGACAACGTGTAGTGGCTTGCCAGTCGCTGTCAGCTGACTGCCGATCAGCCAGATCCGAATTTCTTTCAGTGGAACGCTTCCCAACTTATTGGCCACGCTCGCGCGCAATTGCACGCCAGCCGATGTCGCTGCGATGAAAGGCGTTGGGCCAATGGATCGGTTGTAGGCCGGCATAGGCGGTGCGTTGCGCGTCCTGCACGCTGTCGCCGAGCGCGGCTACGCATAGCACGCGGCCCCCGGCGCTGAGTACCTGGCCGTCGGCGTCGAGCGCGGTGCCGGCGTGGAAGACCTTGGCGCTGCCAGGCACTGCGTCCAGGCCCTGGATGACTTCGCCGGTGACCGGCGTGCCCGGATAGGGTTTGGCGGCGATGACCACGCCTAGCGATGGGCGCGGATCCCACTGCGCTTGCGTGCGGTCGAGCGTGCCGTCGATGGCCGCTTCGACCAGATCCACCAGGTCTGACTGCAGGCGCAGCATCACCGGCTGGGTCTCCGGGTCGCCGAAGCGCACGTTGAATTCGATCACCTTTGGCGCGCCGTGCGCATTGATCATCAGCCCGGCGTAGAGAAACCCGGTGAACGGCACGCCGTCGGCAATCATGCCCTGCACGGTGGGCTCGACCACCTCGCGCATCACCCGTGCATGCACCTGCGGCGTCACTACCGGCGCCGGTGAGTAGGCGCCCATGCCACCGGTGTTGGGGCCGGTGTCGCCATCGCCGACGCGCTTGTGGTCCTGGCTGGTGGCCATCGGCAAGGCGTGGCTGCCATCGACCATGGAAATGAAGCTGGCTTCTTCGCCATCGAGGAATTCCTCGATCACCACGCGCGCGCCGGCATCGCCAAAGGCATTGCCCGAGAGCATGTCGCGCACCGCGTCTTCGGCCTCGGCCAGGGTCATCGCCACGATCACGCCCTTGCCGGCAGCAAGACCATCGGCCTTGACCACGATGGGCGCGCCTTTCTCGCGCACGTAGGCTAGTGCCGCGTCCACGTCGGTATGCACGGCGTAATACGCGGTGGGAATGCCGTGGCGGGCGAGAAAGTCCTTGGCAAAGGCCTTGCTGCCTTCCAGCTGCGCGGCCTTGGCGGTGGGCCCGAAGATGCGCAGGCCAGCGGCATGGAAGCGATCGACCACGCCCAGCACCAGCGGTACTTCCGGCCCGACCACGGTGAGCGCGACATCTTCGCGTTGCGCCAAGGCGAGCAGGCCGTCCAGGTCGTCGACCTTGATCGCGACATTGCGGCATTTGGCTTCCGTGGCAGTGCCGGCATTACCGGGTGCCACCAGCACCTCGCTCACGCGCGGGGACTGCGCGATCTTCCAGGCCAGGGCATGTTCACGGCCGCCGGAGCCGATGACGAGAATTTTCATTTGAGTGCCGGGAATGGGGAATAGGGAATGGGGAATAGCAAAGTCTTTGATCCTGCAGGCCGTACGGTGTGGAGCGGCATCTGGAGAGCCGCTCTTGCGATTCCCGATTCCCGATTCTCCATTCCCGACACGTCAGTGCCGGAAATGCCGCACGCCGGTGAACACCATCGCGATGCCGTGTTCATCGGCAGCGGCGATCACTTCGCCATCGCGCATCGAGCCGCCGGGCTGGATCACTGCCTTGATGCCAGCCGCAGCCGCAGCGTCGATACCATCGCGGAACGGGAAGAACGCGTCCGAGGCCATCACCGAGCCGGCCACCGTGAGCTTGGCTTCCTCGGCCTTGAGCGCGGCGATCTTGGCGCTGACCACGCGGCTCATCTGCCCGGCGCCCACGCCAATGGTGCGGCTGTCCTTGGCGTAGACGATCGCGTTGGACTTGACGTACTTGGCCACGCGCCAGGCGAACAGCAGATCGCCCAGTTCCGCCTCGCTGGGCGCGCGCTGGGTGACCACGCTCAACTCGCCCAGCGACATGCCGCGGTTGTCGGCCGATTGCATCAACAGGCCCGAGCCGATCCGCTTGGTGTCGTAGTTGTTGAGGCCATTACCGTGCGGAATCTTGAGCACGCGCACGTTGGCTTTCTTGGTGGCGTATTCCAGCGCGCCGGCCTCGTAGTCGGGCGCGATCAGCACCTCGACGAACTGGCGATCCAGAATGGCTTTCGCCGTCGCTGCGTCGAGGGTCTTGTTGAAGGCCAGGATGCCGCCGAAGGCGCTGGTGGGGTCGGTGGCATAGGCCAGCTCGTAGGCATCGCCGCAGGCCGCGCCCACGGCCACGCCGCAGGGATTGGCGTGCTTGACGATCACGCAGGCCGGCGCGTCGAACTGGCGCACGCATTCCCACGCCGCATCGGCATCGGCCAGGTTGTTGTAACTCAGTTCCTTGCCCTGCAGCTGCTGGAAGGTGGCCAGCGTGCCCGGCACCGGATACAGATCGCGGTAGAACGCGCCGGACTGATGCGGGTTCTCGCCGTAGCGCAGGTCCATGACCTTGATGAAGTTGGAGTTGATCTGCGCCGGGAACGGGCTGCGCGTGGGCACGGTTTCGGCGCTGTCCGCCACCGCCGAGAGATAGTTGCTGATCGTCGCGTCGTACTGCGCCACGCGGTTGAACGCGGCCACCGACAGCGCAAAGCGCTTGGCGGCCGAGAGCTGGCCGTCGTTGGCGTCCAGCTCGGCCAGCAGGTCGGCGTATTGCGCCGGATCGGTGGCCACGGCCACGCGCGCGAAGTTCTTGGCCGCGCTGCGCAGCATCGCCGGGCCGCCGATGTCGATGTTTTCCACCGCATCGGCCAGGGTGCAATCGGCCTGCATCGTGACCGACTCGAACGGATACAGGTTCAGCACCAGCAGGTCGATCGGCACGATGCCGTGCTCGGCCATCACGGCTTCATCGATGCCGGCACGGCCCAGCAGGCCGCCGTGCACCAGCGGGTGCAAAGTCTTGACGCGGCCGTCCATCATTTCTGGAAAGCCGGTGAGATCGGCCACGTCGGTGACCGGCAGGCCGGCCTCGCGGATCGCCTTGGCGGTGCCGCCGGTGGACAGCAGCGCGACGTTGCGCGCCGCCAGCGCGCGGGCCAGGTCGAGCAGGCCGGTCTTGTCGGAAACGGAGAGCAGGGCCCGGCGCACGGGCAGCAAATCAGTGGCCATCGGTGGGGGATGTCGAAGCGGGGCAGCCGATATTGTAGGCTGCGTCAGCGCCCGAATGGACTCAACACCCCCGTATGGCCTCGATCTATGCATTGAAGGGACGCTTCCAGGCGCTGCTGCGGCCCATGGTGGGCGCGCTCTACCGCGGCGGCATCACCGCCAACCAGGTGACGCTCACCGCGGCAGCGGTGTCGCTGCTGGTGGCTGCGGTGGTCTACCGCGCCGGCGCCCACTGGCCCTGGCTGTATCTGCTGCTGCCGGTGTGGATGCTGCTGCGCATGGGCCTCAATGCCATCGACGGCATGCTGGCGCGCGAGTTCGGCCAGCAATCGCGGCTGGGCGCCTACCTCAACGAACTGTGCGACGTGCTGGCCGATGCGGCGCTGTACCTGAGCCTGCTTGGTGTGCCGGGCGTGGGCGCGCACTGGCTGTGGCTGTTCGCACTGCTGGCCGCGCTGACCGAATACGCCGGCGTGCTCGGGCTGATGGTCGGTGCCAGCCGCCGCTACGACGGGCCGATGGGCAAGAGCGACCGTGCCTTCGTCATTGGCGTGGTGGGGCTGGGCCTGGCCTGTGGCCTGCTGGGGCCGCGTGGCGTCACCTGGGTTGCCATGGCGCTGTGCGTTGCCTGCCTGGCCACGGTAGGGCGGCGGGTGCATGCCGGGCTGGCGCAGGCGCCGGCCGGCTGAGCGGGCCGCGCTGGCCCAGAAACTCTCCGCCCGCACCATCATCGGCGCGACCGCTGCACCACCACTGTTGTTTTTCAGGATGATTCCATGCGTGAGGTTGTAGAGCGGCAGTTCGCCAGTTTCGATGGTGCCTGGCTGTTTTATCGGCATTGGCCGGCAGCGGCGGCAGGCGCCGCGCCCAAGGCGGTGGTGCTGCTGCATCGCGGGCATGAGCATTCCGGCCGAGTGATGCATTTGGCCGAGGAGCTGGATCTGCCCGATGCGCAGTTCTTCGCCTGGGATGCGCGGGGCAATGGGCGCTCGCCGGGCGCGCGCGGCGATGCGCCGGGCTTCGAGGCGCTGGTGCGCGACCTGGACAGTTTCATCGCCCATCTCGGTAGCGCGCATGGTATTGCGGTGCAAGACATCGCAGTGATTGCACAAAGCGTGGGCGCGGTGGTCGCGGCGACCTGGGTGCACGACTACGCACCGCCCTTGCGCGCGTTGGTGCTGGCCTCGCCGGCGTTCAAGGTCAAGCTGTACGTGCCATTCGCACGCGCAGGGCTGACGCATGATGCATGCGCTGCGCGGTAATTTCTTCGTCAACAGCTACGTCAAGCCGCAGTGGTTGACGCATGACGCGCAGCGCGCGGAAAGCTACCGCAGCGATCCGTTGATCACCCGCCCGATCTCGGTGCGCGTGCTGCTGGGCCTGTACGCGGCCGCAGATCGCGTGGTGGCCGATGCGCAGGCGATCACCGTGCCGACCCAGTTGCTGGTCTCCGGCGCGGACTTGGTGGTGCATCGCAGCCCGCAGGACCGCTTCTACGAAAACCTACGCTCGCCGATCAAGCAGCGGCACTGGTTGCCCGGGTTCTTCCACGACACCCTGGGCGAGCGCGACCGCGCGTTGGCGATCGCGCCGATCCGCGCGTTCGTGCAGGCACGCTTTGAACAGCCGCCGGTACGCGCCGACCTGCGCGATGCGGACCGTGCCGGGCCCAGTTTCGATGAAGCCGAGCGGCTGGCCTGGCCGCCGCAACGCAACAGCCTGCAGGATCTGCGCTGGCGCGGCGTGCGGGCGGGTCTGCGCCTGGGAGGAACGCTGTCCGAGGGCATCGCGCTCGGCCTGCAGACCGGTTTCGACTCCGGCAGCACGCTGGATTACATCTATCGCAACCAGGCGCGTGGACGCGGCCCGCTCGGGCGCCTGATCGACCGCAATTATCTCGATACGATCGGCTGGCGCGGCATTCGCATCCGTGGCGCGCACCTGGGCGAGTTGCTGCGCGATGCGGCCAGCCGCCTGCGCCAAACAGGCCAGCCGGTGCGCGTGCTGGACGTGGCTGCCGGCCATGGCCGCTACGTGCTGGAAGCGCTGGGCAGCGGCGCGCAACGTGCCGATGCGATCGTGCTGCGCGACTTCAGCCCGCTCAACGTGACCCAGGGCAGTGCCTTGATCCGCACGCTGGGCGCGGACGATATCGCCCGCTTCGAACAAGGCGATGCCTTCGACCCGGCGGCATTGGCGGCAGTGCAGCCGGCGCCGACCCTGGCGGTGGTGTCGGGCCTGTACGAGCTGTTTGCCGACAACGACCAGGTGGCGCGTTCGCTCGCCGGCCTGGCCACCGCAGTGCCGCCGGGTGGCTATCTGCTCTACACCGGCCAGCCCTGGCATCCGCAGCTGGAGTTCATCGCGCGCGCGCTCACCAGCCATCGCGATGGCGTGGCGTGGGTGATGCGCCGGCGCAGCCAGCAGGAGATGGATGGGCTGGTGGAAGCGGCCGGGTTTGCCAAGCTGGACCAGCGCATCGATGCATTCGGCATCTTCACCGTGTCGCTGGCGCAGCGGATCCCGGCATGACGCCAGGCGCGCGCCCCACCGGCCGTGCCGCGCTGTGGCTGGCAGTGCTGGGGCCGTTCTTCTTCCTCAGCTACGGCCTGGCCAATACCCTGGCCGGGCGCGCGGGCGGCGTGCCTTCGGTGGTGTTCGACTGGGAACACGGCATGCCGTTCTGGCCGTGGACCATCGTGCCGTACTGGTCGATCGATCTGTTTTATGCCGCCTCGTTCTTCGTCTGCCGCACCCGGCGCGAACTGGATACGCACGCGCTGCGCCTGCTCAGTGCACAGCTGGTCTGCGTGGCCTGCTTTTTGCTGTGGCCGTTGCGCTACAGCTTCGTGCGGCCGGACACCGACGGCGTCTTCGGTTGGTTGTTCGCGGTGTTGCTGGGCTTCGATAAACCCTTCAACCAGGCGCCATCGCTGCACATCGTGCTGCTGGTGGTGTTGTGGGTGCGCTATGTGCAGCAGTTGCCCGGTGTGTGGCGCTGGCTGTTGCACGGCTGGTTCGCGCTGATCGGGGTGTCGGTGCTGACCACGTATCAGCATCATTTCCTGGACATTCCCACCGGGCTGGCGGCGGGCTGGCTATGCGTGTGGCTGTGGCCGGAGCGCATTGCCGCGCCCTTCGCACAGGCGCGGCCGGCGCGGCAGGCACGTCGTTGGGAGCTGGCTGCGGCGTACCTGACGGGCGCGCTCATCAGCACGGCGCTGGCGATAGCGATCGGCGGCGCCGGGTGGTGGGCACTGTGGCTGAGCCTGTCGCTGGGTCTGGTCGCGCTGAACTACGCAGCGCTTGGCCCGCTCGGTTTTCAAAAACGCAGCGACGGGCGCCTGAGCCTGGCCGCGCGCTGGCTGTTCGCGCCGTATCTGCTGGCCGCCTGGTGCAATGCGCGGGCGTGGACGCGCCGCGACCCGCTCCCGCGCGTGGTCTGCGATGACGTCTGGCTGGGCCGCATTCCGCTGCCCGCACAGCGCGCCGGGTTTGCTGCCGTGGTGGATCTCAGCGCCGAACTGTCGCTGCACGCGGCACGCCCGCACGACCAGGTCATTGCGATGCTGGATCTGGTGGCGCCGCCGCCGGCCCGCCTAGCGGCCGCCGCCGATGCCATCGACGCCGCCCGCACCCAGGGGGCGGTGCTGGTGTGTTGCGCGCTGGGCTATTCGCGCAGTGCGGCCAGCGTTGCAAGCTGGTTGGTGCGCAGTGGCCGCGCCCGCGACGTGGATGCGGCCATTGCGCAGCTGCGCGCGGTGCGCCGGAGGATCGTGCTTGGGCATGCCCATCGCGCGGCCATCGTGGCGGCATGCGGCGGCCATGACAGCGACGACCTTACGCCCGAACGGAGACCACAATGACCACCTCCCCGATGACGCTGTCCACCATGCGCGCCGTGCTGCGCCAGGGCGCAGCGCTGGATCGCTTTTCGCTGGTGCTGCTGGCGGCGGCGATCGCCCTGCTCGGCGTGGCCGACGCGCCGCCGTTGATCCAGGTCAGCTATGCATTGAGCGCCATGGCCGGCGTGGTGCAGCGCTACTGGGCGTTTCGGGTGGGCCTGGATGCAGACCTGCTGGAGGGCACGATTGCGCATCTCGGGCACGTTGGCGGCAGTGAGCAGGACGCCGCGCAGCAGCTGGATGCGGCACTGCACGCCGTTGGCCTGGTGGCGGCACGGCCATCCCCCTGCGATTGGGCAGCGCGCTGGAACGGCATGCGCCGCCTGCTGCGCTGGCAGCTGGCAAGCGTGATGGGACAACTGCTGCTGTTTGCGGCGGCATTGGCCTTGAGGATCTTCCGATGAGCAGCGCGCAAGGACCCGGCCAGCACGAGGCGTTGCAGGCCATGCCGGCGCAGTGGATGGGCCAGCCGCACCGTGCGGCCTGGGTGCTGGTCGGCGCGTTGGCGGTGTTGATCGCCGGTGCGTTGCTGACGGTGGTGTTACGGCGGCGCACGCTCGTGCGCACATTGGAGCAGACATGATTGCCCGCTTGATCGCACGCGCCTGCAGCGGCGCCATCCGCACGCTCACCGGTGCACGTGCGTTGTGGCGTGGCTGCGCGCCCTCCAACGAGCGCCGTGTGTATTACGGCAACCATGCCAGCCACGGCGATTTCGTGCTGATCTGGTCGTCGTTGCCGGCCAGCCTGCGCCGTGAAGTGCGTCCGGTGGCTGCGGCCGATTACTGGCAACGCACTGCGCTGCGGCGCTATCTGATCCATGCGGTGTTCAATGGCGTGCTGATCGAGCGCGATGCGACGCGGCGCACCCGCGACCCGATCGACTGTCTATGCGATGCCGTGGATGCCGGCGATTCGCTGATCCTGTTTCCCGAGGGCACCCGCAATCCCGACGAAGGCGTGCTGCCGTTCAAGAGCGGGTTGTATCACCTGGCGCGGCAACGGCCGGAACTGGAGTTCGTGCCGGTGTGGATCGACAACCTCAAGCGGGTGATGCCCAAGGGCAAGTGGCTGCCGCTGCCGCTGCTGTGCACCACCACCTTTGGTGCACCGTTGCGGCTGGAGGCCGACGAAGACAAGCACGCGTTTCTGGCGCGGGCGCGCGAGGCGCTGCTGGCGTTGTCGCCGGACCAGCTGGAGGCGCGCGCATGAGCCTGTCTCTGTACAGCGGGCAGTTGCAGCAGTCGTCGATGCATCAGCAGACGCTATGGTTGTTCACCGGCATTGCGTTGGTGCTGGTGATTGCCACGCTGATTTCCGAAACCCTGCGCTGGCGCGCACGCGCAACCCCCAGCGCGGTGCTGGACAACCTGGTGGCGCGCATCCGCGCCTGGTGGGTGATGGCGGCGGTGGTGGGCATTGCCTTCGTGTTCGGCCGTGCCGGGGTGATCGGGCTGTTTGCGCTGGTGTCGCTGTTTGCGCTGCGCGAGTTCATCACCCTCACGCCTACCCGGCGTGGCGATTACTACGCGCTGCTGGCGGCGTTCTACATCGTGCTGCCCTGGCAGTACGGGCTGGTGTGGACCGGCTGGTACGGCATGTACACGCTGCTGATTCCGGTCTACGCGTTCCTGGTGCTGCCGATCCTGGCCACCATCGGCGGCGACACCACGCGCTATCTGGAGCGCACCGCCAAGGTGCAATGGGGCCTGATGATCTGCGTGTTCTGCATCTCGCACGTACCGGCCCTGTTGAACCTGGAGATCCCCGGCTATGCCGGGCGCAACCTGCTGCTGATCGCGTTCCTGGTGATCGTGGTGCAGTCCTCCGACGTGTTGCAGTACGTGTGGGGCAAGCTGGCCGGCCGGCACCTGATCGCACCGAAGCTATCGCCGTCCAAGACCGTGGAAGGTTTCATCGGCGGCGTGCTGTCGGCCAGCCTGCTCGGCATGGCGCTGTGGTGGATCACCCCGTTCGCGCCCTGGCATGCATTCGGGCTGGCGTTGGTGGCCAATCTGATGGGCTTTTTCGGTGGGTTGGTGATGTCGGCGATCAAACGCGATCGCGGCATCAAGGATTGGGGCCATATGATCGAAGGCCACGGCGGCGTACTCGATCGGCTGGACTCGGTGTGCTTTGCCGCCCCGGTGTTCTTCCATCTGATCCGCTATGGCTGGGCGTGAGCATTTGCATTGCAGCAAGGGCGATGTGCAGCTCTAGATCCACACTCCACTGCTCGGGCAACAGCGGCGTCTTGCCGACCGCAACGTTGAGCTGGTCGACTCGTCCATCGCAGTGGGAACCCGATGCACGCCACGTCTCGCCGCGGCATGCTCTTACGATTCCCGATTCCCGATTCCCGATTCCCGATTCCCGATTCCCGGCCTACGTCAGCCCGTACTCTTTCAGCTTCTTGCGCAACGTCGCGCGGTGGATGCCCAGCATCGCCGCCGCGCGGCTCTGGTTGCCTTCGCAGTGGTTGAGGACCTCCACGAACAACGGGATCTCCATCTCGCGCAGCACGATGTCGTAGACGTCGTCGGCGTCGCTGCCATCCAGGTCGCGCAGGTAACGGCGCACGGACTGCGCCACGTGTTCGCGCAGGGGCGACTTCGGGGCGCCACGACTGCTGTCAGGACGGGAGGAGGCTGCGTTCAAGGAAAGTTCCCAGTGTCACGAAGCCGGGTCGCGTGGCCGGCGAGGGGGAGTGAGTCTAGCGCGTGCCCTCATCGCTCGCCACGCCCGTGTGGCCACCCGCGCAGGTCCGGGTCCGCTAGCGGAAGTCGAACCTGAAGGCCGCGGTGCTTGCGGCCGGTTCACGCACGGCGAACGCGACGTGCACCGCCTGGCCCGGTGCAAGCGTGTCCTGCCCGGCCGGCACCTGGCCCAGATAGTCTTGCGGCGTCAGCATGCGCGTGCCGATCACCCGCCCATCGACATCGGACAGCGACAGTTGCATCCATGGCCAGGCCTGTGCCCAGCGGGCATCGTTGCGAAAACTGGCCTGGATCTGCAGCACCCCGGGCAGACCGGGGTGCGGGCGCACCTCGCGGTTGAGCAGGGTCAGCGCGGCCGGCTCACGCCAGGCCGGCAGCGTGCACCGCAGCATCGCGCAGGCCGCGCCCGCCAGCGGACGCCAGCGCGCATCGCCGGCCAAGCGCGCGCGGTCGGCCACCACCATCTGTAGGCCCAGTAAGCCCACCAACCCCAGCAGCACGGCCCACTGACGCCCGCTGGCACGCAGCGGCGGACGCGAGGAGCCACGCCGCGCAAACCTGGGGGCAACAGGCCCGGGCAAGGGCAGGAACGGTGCGGTAGTGGCAGGTGCCTGGGGGTCGGTGGGCGTTGGTGCGGCACCGGCTTCCTGCGGCGTTGCGTCCTGAGCGGGGGCAACGGGCAGTTCGGGCAGGGGCATGGGCACGGACGACGCGGCGTCGTGAGGGCCGGCGGCGTGCTCGGGTGAGGCCGAGGCGGGCATCACGGCGGCGCCTAGGAGCGCGCCGGGGGGCGCACAGTCCGGTTGGCCGATACCCGGCACCAGCGCTGGCGGCTCCGGGACGGCCGCTGGCATCAGCCCGGCCGCCGGCAAGGTTGACTCCGGCGGCTCGACGGGTGGGGCCACTGGCGGCCTCGGGACCAGCACCGGGGCGATGGGCGTGGCACGCAGGAACGTGGCCAGGGGGCGGCGCGGTGGCGGAGTGTCGGACATCGGTCGCAGTGCAGCGGAAAGGGCTATTCAACCATGGACCCATCGGGAGCCGAACACGCTCGCTCCGAACTCCGAACTCCGAACTCCAATTCCCGATTCCCGATTCCCGATCTCAGCGCCGCCGGCGCGTCTTCCCGTCTGCCTGCAACAGATCCAGCAGCCCGTTGCGTTGCCGCGGTGCCAGGGTGTCGAAGCGGGCCAGCAGCACGCGTTGTTGATCGTCCAGGCGGCGGTATTGGGCCGGTTCTTCGGCAATGGCCGACACCGGCGGCCCGTACACCCGCTCGCCGCGGCCGGTGGCCAGGTATTCGAAGGCCATGCCGCTGCGCTTGGCCAGCCCGATCAGGTTTTCCACCGAGGGCGCGGTGCCTTCGGCCATTTCCCACTGTGCCACCGCGCTGCGAGTGACGCCCAGCTCGCCGGCCAGGGCTTCCTGGGTCAGTTTGGTGAAGCTGCGGGCTTCGCGTACTCGTTCGTACAGCTTGCTCACACGGCACCGATGGGAGACAGGCAGGGCCGGGAGATATAGCCCTAGTTGCGCGTTGCGATAGTTCGTATGTCTTTCATGTCGCCTTATGTTTGCGATACTGTCGCTTGGGCGATGACGATGCGATCACGCCGAACTCAAGGAGGACGTTCATGGTCGAGCCTGCTGCCCGCGAACCCGAACCCCAGCGGCTGCGCCGACGGCCGCCGACGGTGCCCTGGCCGTCGGACTCCCCGCTGGACCCTGCGATCAACCGCTTCGCCGGTGCGCAGTGTTACCAGGTCTGGCGCCGGGGGCCATGCTGGACCGCCATCGCCGATGGCGTGCACTGGTGGGCGGTGCTGGCGCCGCGCGGATGGGCGGTGCGGTACCGGCAATGGACGCTGCTGGGGATTGGCCTGCTGCCTGCGGTCGCGGCCCTGGGCATGGGGCTGGTCGGCACCCCTGCAGGGACGCCCGGTGCCTGGCTGCTGGTGTTCCTGGCCGACGGCGTGCTGCGGGCGCGCGCCGGCCGCCTTGCCGGGCGCTGGCGAAGCCTGGCGTTGCAGCGCGCCGGGTGGCAGCCGGTGACCCGCCTGCGCGCGATCAGCGTCAACGACGCGGTGACCACGGCGCAGATCCGCGCCAGCCACCCACGCCGCTGAACCGCCTGGCCATTCAGGGGCGGCGCACGCCTTCGATACGCATCCAGTCTTCCTCGCGTTCGCAACGCAGCTGCTCGAACCAGGGCGCGTAGCGCTGCAGCAGCTCGTCTTCCTGGCCGTGCAGGATGCCCGACAGCGCGATCCGGCCACCGGGCGCCACGCGTGCGGCCAGGGTCTGGGCCAGCGCATCCAGTGCCGAGGCCAGGATATTGGCGACCACCACCGGATAGCGCTGCACCGGCTCGTCCTGCGGCAGGTATACCGCCAGCTGCGCTTGCACCGCATTGCGCGCGGCGTTGTCGGCACTGGCCAGCAGCGCCTGCGGGTCGTTGTCCACGCCCACCGCCGTGGCCGCGCCCAGCTTCAGTGCGGCCACGGCGAGAATGCCCGAGCCACAGCCGAAATCGAGCACGCTGCTGCCCTGTAGCGTGCCTTCGCTGGCCAGGCCGTCCAGCCAGCGCAGGCACAGTGCGGTGGTCGGGTGCGTGCCCGAGCCGAACGCCAGGCCCGGATCCAGCCGCACCACCGCCGCGTCCGGCGTGTCGGCGGCCGCGGGCAGGTCGTGGTTCCACGGCACGATGAAGGTGCGCGCACCGAACTGCATCGGGTGGAACTGATCCATCCAGGCGCGTTCCCAATCGCTGTCCTGGACCATGCGGAAGGCGACCTGGCTCCAGTCCAGCCCCGGATCGAAGGCTTCCAGCGCGGCCAGCAGCACCAGCGCATCGCTGTCGCCATCGAACAGTGCGGTCAACACCAGCGTGTTCCACAGCGGCGTCTGTCCCACGCCCGGCTCGAGAATGGCGCGCTCGTTGCTGGTGTCGGCATCGGCGTCGAGCAGGGTCACCGCCAGCGCGCCAACATCGTCCAGCGCAGTCTGGAAACGGGGCTGGGTGGTATCGGAGCAGGGCAGGGTCAGTTCAAGAAACGGCATCGGGACGGTCGGTGAAGGGGAGGCGTGCATCCTACCAAGCCTGTGCGGCGTGGCACCTGTCCCGTACCGGGTGAGCAGAGCGGCGTCCACGTCTCAATGCCGTGGTCCTGGCGCAGGCGTTCGCGCACGCTGCCCTTGACCGCATGCGGCCCATTGCTGCGCCGCCGGCGAACCCCACCGCATCGTGGTGGTGTCCGCGTCGCGGGGGGCTGGCGCGCGGCCGGGTGCTAGACTCCGCGCCGTCGCTGCGGGCGTTCCTGCAGCAGGGGTGTTGCCGGTCATGCCGCTTGTTCGTGCCCGCCATCTTTGGGTATTGCCGGTTGCCGCCGCGCTGGTGCTGGCAGCGTGGTGGCATGTGCGTGCGCCGCCGGCCGCCAGCGGCGCGGCGGTGCCTGCCACCGGCGTCGATGCGCCGCCGCCGGCACGCTGGCGGCCGGGGGGGGGGCCTGTACGCGCAGAACGCGCAACCGCCTTGCAGTTGCCTTCTCGCACTGCGGTGGATGCGCCGCCGGATCTGTACCGCTACGCGCAGCAATTGCAGCAACAGCTGCGCGCCGGCGATGCACAGGCCGGGTGGCGCTTGAGCCGGGTCTACGATTATTGCGCACCGTACGCGGCCAGCCCGGCCGGCTATGCCGCCGACACCGATTGGATCGCCGCACAGTCCACTCCCGGGGTGGCGGCCATGCAGGCCGCGCGCCTGCGGGTGGCGCAGCGCTGCGCCGGCTTCGCGCCCCGCGATGGGCTGGGCCCGCGTCTGGTCGCGCAGCAGCGTCTACGTGCGGCGCGCGCAGGGAGCCTGGCGGCCGAGGCCGGCTTGCTGGCGCTGGGCGAGCCGCTGCAGGCCACGGTCGCCTACAAGCGCGCGCTGGTACAGCGCGTGTTGGCTTCGCGCGACCCCGAAGCCTATCTGGCATTGGCGCCGGCAATGGGCACGCGCGCCAGTGGCGACGACAGTCTGGACGGCTATGTGGCCGGCGATCAGTTCGCTGAACTGGCCTGGCAGGTGGCCGCGTGCCGGCTGGGCCTGGACTGCAGCGCCGACAGCACGCTGGTCACCAGTTATTGCGCCAATGCGGGCATCTGCTCGCGCGCGGGCGCCCAGGATTTCGTGTCGTTCGTATTCGATGCCGCGGTACCGCAGCAGGGAGCAGACAGGGTGGATGAGATGGTCGATGTGTTGGTATCCGAGCCGGGAGTGCAGTCATGAATTACCGTCGATTGGCGTACGGCGCCAGGTTCTGGTTATGGGTGGCGTTGTTTGTGGCGTATTCGGCCGCGGCGGTGGGCATCGTAATGATCGACACCGCCGATCACCGCTACCAGCCGTTGTCGATCAGGTCGACCTCGGTGGCGGCCGACGAACAGCAGCGCCGGCATGGCGCCAGCCAGGTGGCGGCGGTGTACCGCGCCAGCAGCGCGATGCCGTTCTCCACCTTGCCGGCCGGCGCCACCTTCCAGGTGGTATGGCCGGATGGTTCCACCGAAACCATGACCGTGGTCGATCCGTCGTCGTCCAGCGGCATCGTGCCGGTGCCGGGCAGCCAGCAGGCGCCTGCGCCGCAGCGTTGAACGCTGCGGCGTGTCGGGTGTGGAGAGGGTCGCGGTCGCAGCGTATCCGGTAGCGCGGATCGAACCTGCAGATTCCGTAGGAGCGCACCCGGGCGCGACCGGGCGCTATCGGTAAAGCCCGATCGCGCCCGGGTGCGCTCCTACGCATGGACCGCTGGCTTGCAGGGCTGCACCGGGGAGCAACGAAAAAGCCCGGTTTCCCGGGCTCTTCGTCCTTGCCATGGCAAGTGCGATCAGGTCAACGCAATCGACTTGTTCTTGCGTTCGGCCAGGCGCTTCTCCAGGTAGTGGATGTTCTGCCCCCCGGCCTGGAAGCCCTTGTCGCGCATGATGCGCTGCTGCAGCGGGATGTTGGTCTTGATGCCGTCCACCACCATCTCGCTCAGCGCCACGCGCATGCGGGCGATGGCGGTCTCGCGGTCCGGGCCGTGCACGATCAGCTTGCCGATCATCGAATCGTAGTTCGGCGGCACCTTGTAGCCGCTGTAGATATGCGTATCCACGCGCACGCCCGGGCCGCCCGGCGGGTGGAAGGCGGTAATCAGGCCCGGATTGGGCATGAAGGTTTCCGGGTCTTCGGCGTTGATGCGGCACTCGATGGCATGCCCGCGCAGCACGATGTCGCTCTGCTGGATGCTGAGCTTGTGGCCGGCGGCGATGCGCAGCTGCTCGCACACCAGGTCGATGCCGGTGATGCGCTCGGTGACCGGGTGTTCCACCTGGATGCGGGTGTTCATTTCGATAAAGTAGAAACGCCCGTTCTCGAACAGGAATTCGAAGGTGCCGGCGCCGCGGTAGCCGATGCGGATGCAGGCATCCACGCAGACCTTGCCGATTTCAGCGCGCAGTTCTTCGGTGATGCCCGGTGCCGGCGCTTCTTCCACCACCTTCTGGTGGCGGCGCTGCATCGAACAGTCGCGTTCGCCCAGATGGATTGCACCGCCCTGGCCGTCGGCCAGCACCTGGATTTCCACATGACGCGGGTTCTCCAGGAACTTTTCCATGTAGACCTGGTCGTTGCTGAAAGCGGCCTTGGCTTCGGACTTGGTGGTTTCGATCGCCGCCTTGAGCGCGGCTTCCGAATGCACCACGCGCATGCCGCGTCCGCCGCCGCCACCGGCGGCCTTGATGATGACCGGGTAGCCGATCTCGCGCGCCACCTTGGTGTTGGCGACGATGTCATCGCCCAGCGGGCCGCCCGAGCCGGGCACGCACGGTACCCCGGCGGCCTTCATCGCGCGGATCGCTTCCACCTTGTCGCCCATCAGGCGGATGGTGTCGGCCTTGGGGCCGATGAAGATGAAGCCGGATTCTTCCACGCGCTCGGCAAAGTCGGCGTTTTCCGACAAAAAGCCGTAACCGGGATGGATGGCCTGCGCATCGGTCACCTCGGCCGCGGCGATCAGCGCCGGGATGTTGAGGTAGCTGTCGCTGGAGGCGGCCGGGCCGATGCACACCGACTCGTCGGCCATGGCCACGTGCTTGAGGTTGCGGTCGACCGTGGAATGCACCGCGACCGTGCGGATGCCGAGCGTATGACACGCGCGCAGGATGCGCAGCGCAATTTCGCCTCGGTTGGCGATGACGACTTTATCGAGCATGGGAATAGGGAGTCGGGAATGGGGAATGGGGAGATGCGGGCATCATGGTGCGGCTCCACGTCTGCGTAAGGCATTCATCAATGCAGTGAGCTTGGCGAAGACCTGGTCCACCTGCTGGCTGACGATGTCTTCGTCTTCGGTATTGCTATAGCCCAGTCGTACGGCGATCTGGACTTGTGTATCCAGTTCTGAGAGCGAGCCGCGCGCAATTGAGAGAAACCGCGCGTAATCGGGAGTGGAGCGCCGCGCTGCACCTTCGGCGATATTCGACGGGACGCTGACGGCCGCACGGCGCAGCTGTGCCGTCAGGCCGTAGCGTTCATGCTCGGGAAAGACCTCCGTGAATCGATAGATCATTTCCACAAGCTCCATGGAATCGCGCCACGCCTCCAGACGTTCATCAGGCCGCTTTGCCGATTCCCGATTCTCCACTCCCGATTCCCGGCCTCAGCCAATCACAAACAACGGCTGATCGAATTCCACCGGCTGGCCGGTTTCGCCGAGGATGGCGACGATGGTGCCGGAGACGTCGGCTTCGATCGGGTTGAACATCTTCATCGCCTCGATGATCGCCAGGGTGTCGCCGGCCTTGACCGCCTGGCCCACGCTGACGAAGGCCGGCTTGTCCGGCGACGGCGAGGTGTAGAAGGTGCCGACCATGGGCGCGCGCAGCACATGGCCTTCCGGCAGCGCGGCGGCGTGCTTGGCGCCACCGGTGGAGGCCTCGGTGGGCGAGTGCATCGGCATGCTTGCCGCCGCCGGTGCCTGCACGGCCGGCGCGGGGGCGTACTGCTGCACCGGTGCGCTCATCACCTGGGTGCCCTTGGGCACGCGGGCCAGGCGCACGCTTTCTTCGCCTTCCTTGATCTCGATTTCGGCGAGATTGGATTCTTCGAGCAGGTCGATCAGTTTCTTGATTTTGCGGAGATCCATGAGGGCCTCTTGAGGTGAATCGGTGGAGAGTGCCGGCGGGTGCCGGCGGAATGGGTCAGGCCGTCGGCGCGGTGGCCGGCGTCGGGAAGACAGGGGTCATACGTCGCGCTCCAGGCGCGCGATCACCGCGTCCAGTGCCAGCCGGTAGCTGTCGGCGCCGAAGCCGCAGATCACGCCCTCGGCCTTGTCGCTGAGATAGCTGTGGTGGCGGAACGGCTCGCGCGCATGCGGATTGGACAGGTGGATCTCCACGAACGGCAGGCCCACGCCCAGCAGCGCATCGCGCAGCGCCACCGAGGTATGGGTGAAGGCGGCCGGGTTGATGAGCACGTAGGCGGTGCCGTCCTCGCGCGCGGCATGGATGCGCTCCACCAGCACATGCTCGGCGTTGGATTGCAGGCAGGTCAGGCTGTGCCCGGACGCCTGCGCGCGGTCCACCAGGGCCGCGTCGATCTGCGCCAGCTTGGTGCGCCCGTAGACCTCCGGCTCGCGGGTGCCGAGCAGGTTGAGGTTGGGGCCGTGCAGCAGCAGCAGATGGGCCATGGGGACCGGGGGAAGGGCGGAGCCGGAAGTCTGCGCGATGCTGGCGATGCTGTCCAGATAGCGGAAGTTATGCGTGTTTAAAGCGATTGTTTGAAAATGTCGGGTGATCGTAGCCGCTGCCAATGGTGGCGGGCATTGGCACAGTACAGGTCTGGCCAGCGTGGCTGCCGCCATCTGCCTTTCGCGTCTGCAGGGAGTCAGGTGCAATGCGCCAGTGCGTGGCAAGCGGTGTATCCGGTCGGACTGGTCTCGCCGCCGCCCGCATGCCAGCAGCCTTCACATTGCCGCGACTCGGGGTTCTGTGCCCTGGACAGCAGTTCAGTGTTCGCCCATGCAGGCGAGGCAAGGGTGTAGACAGGGGGCCTCAGCCGCGACGCAGCGCGTCGATGTCCTGCGTATCGATGCGGACGACCCACGGCGAGCAGCACTCGCCGTGGGTCGCCGGACCTAGTCGTGTTCGGCAGCGGCAGCCACGCCGCCAAGGTGCCGCCACAGGAAGCTGTACATCAGCGCAGCGCGATGCGCGGCCTGGGCGTTGTCGCCGGGGTTGGCGTGGCCGCCCTCCATGCTTTCGTAGAACGTCACGTCCTTACCCGCATCCAGCATCTTGGCGGCCATCTTGCGAGCGTGACCGGGGTGGACGCGATCGTCGCGGGTAGAGGTCAGGATGATTGTGGGTGGATAGCTCTTGTTCGGGTCGAACAGGTGATAAGGCGAGAACGTCTGGATAAACGACCAGTCTGCGGTGTCCGGGTTGCCGTACTCGTCCATCCACGACGCGCCAGCCAGCAGGTGGTTGTAGCGCCGCATGTCGAGCAGCGGCGCTTCGATCACCACCGCCCCGAACAGCTCCGGATACTGGGTCAGCATGTTGCCGGCCATCAGCCCGCCGTTGCTGCCGCCGCGCACAGCCAGGTGGCGGGGCGAGGTGATCTTGCGTGCGACCAGATCCTGCGCAATCGCCGCCATATCCTCGTACGCCTTGTGACGATTCTGTTTGAGCGCGGCCTGGTGCCAACGCGGACCGTACTCGCCGCCACCACGCATGTTGGAGAGCGCGAAGACCCCGCCCTTTTCGAGCCAGGCGCGTCCCATGACGCCGGAGTAGTACGGCAGCATCGGGATCTCGAAACCGCCGTAGCCATAGAGCTGGGTCGGTGCGCTGCCATCGAATGCCAGTGCGTTGGAGCGCACCAGAAAATATGGCACGCGGGTACCGTCCTTGCTGGTGACGAAGTGTTGCTCGATGACGAAGCGGCTGGCATCGAAAAACGCCGGCAGCGTCTTCATGCGCTGCGGTCGCTTGCCAATCTGCGCCAGCGACAGCGTGGTGGGAGTCAGATTGTCCTCGGCGGTGAGCCACACCGCATCGCTGTCGATGCTGTCCAGCGGTGAGACCGCGACCGAGCCCAGGCTGGGCGCACCGACGAACGCGCTGCGCTTCCAGCCGCTTGCAGTCGGAGTCAGCACGCTCAGCCGTGCTTTTACGTCGTCCAGCACGTTGAGTACAAGGTGCGAACGTGTCCATGTGGCGCCGACGAGCGAGGTGGTGTCGGTGGGCGCAAACAGGATTTCGAACGCGCGCTTGCCTGCCATGAACGCGTCGAAACGGGTCGCCAGCAGCGCGCCGACCGGGTAGGTGGTGCCACCCACGGTCCAGGGCTCGCGCAATTCCAGCGTGAGCCATTGGCGGTGCAACTGCTTGGTCGCCGAATCGGGGGCCTCTACCTTGGTCAGGGTGCCGTCGCGCCCGCGCAAGAACCAGGCATCCTTGCGGCTACCCAGTCCCTGCACGACGATGTCGCGCTCAAAGCCGGGTGTCGCATCGTGGAAGGCGCTGATCCTGATATCGGTTTGCTTGCCGGTGTAGACCATGCTGGCTGCCGTCAGCGCGGTGCCGCGCTTCCACTGTTTGACGATGCGCGGATAGCCCGAATCGGTGGTGCTGCCAGCGCCGAAATCGGTACTGACATACACGGTATCCTGATCGACCCAGGACAGTGCCCCCTTGGCCTCCGGGCGCACAAAACCGCCTTCCACCCAGCGCTTGTCGATCAGATCGAACTCGCGGGTGACATCGGCGTCGGACCCGCCGCGCGACAGCGTGATCAGGCAGCGGCGATAGGCCGGGCGCAGGCAATCGACCTTGTCGTACTGCCATGTCCAGTCCTTGCCCTCGTGTTGATTGAGCGCATCCAGATCCAGCACGGTTTCCCATTTGGGCGATGGCTTTCGATATTCGGCGGGCGTGGTCCGTCGCCAGATGCCGCGCTTGTGGTCTTTGTCTTGCCAGAAATTGTAGAAATCGGCACCGATCTTCTGCACATAAGGAATCTTGGTATCCGAGTCCATGACCTCCCGGATGCCGGCTTCCAGTTGTTTGAAATCAGCAGTGTCAGCCAATTGTTTTTCGGTGCGTGCATCTTGCTGTTTCACCCAGTCCAGCGCTTTGGTGCCGGTGACATCTTCCAGCCAGAGGTACCTATCCGGCATGGTCGTGGTGGCTGCGGTCACCGGTGCTGCGTCGGCAATCACGATGCCGAAAAGACAAACGAACGTGGCGCACAACGTGGTGTGCTTGGGCGTAAGGGGCATCATGCTGACCTCGCTGAGGGGGACGACAGCATAGGCTTGGATCTCATTGCAGAAAGGCGTGGCGAGCAATGTTGAGGAATGCGTTTCCGAGACACTCACTTCGCATGGTGCGCGGGTTGTCCGTGCGCAAAGCAGGCATCGCAGGTGCAGTCATCCGTGCGACAAATGCAGACGCAGTAGTGAAACACCAGTGTTACGCGTGGGCGCATCGAGAAGACACCGGCACTGACGGTGCGCCACCGCAGACAGCATCATCGCAGTTGGCTGTCAGCCAGCACGCAGCCCCGCCAGCATCCAGGCTGCCATCACCCTGCGGTGCAGATCATGCGTAACAGCTCGCCGGCGCGCCGGACGCGCGCCCACTCCAACCGCTGCCTCAGCGCGCCGCGCGCAGCAGCGCATCCTCGGTGATCGCGCCGGTCAGCACTGTGGGCAGGATCGCTGGCGGGGCGCCGGGGCCGTAGACCACGTACAGCGGCACGCCCACGGCCTGGTGCTGGTCCAGGAAAGTGCTGATGGCGGGGTCGACATTGGTCCAGTCGCCTTTCATGTAGACCGCATCCACGCGGCGCAGGGCGTCGCGGAATTCGGCGCTGCCCAGCACGTTCTTTTCGTTGGCCTTGCAGGTCACGCACCAGTCGGCGGTCATGTTGACGAACACCACGCGGTTGTCGGCGCGCAGGCGGTCCAGCAACTGCGGCGAGAACGCCACCACGCCTTCGCTGGCAGCGGTGGCGGCCGGCAGGCGCAGGCGGGTGACGCCGACCACCGGCACGATGGCCAGCAGCAGCATCACCGCGGCCAGGTGCATGCCCGGGCGGTGGCTACTCCAGCGGCTGCGCTCGAAGCACCACAGCCCCAGCGCCAGCAAGGTGGCGCCCACCAGCATCAGCGCCACTGCGTCCACGCCGCGCTGCTTGCCCAGCACCCACAGCAGCCAGATCGCGGTGAGGTACATCGGGAACGCCAGCACCTGCTTGAGCGTTTCCATCCAGGCGCCGGGCGTGGGCAGGCGCCGCGCCAGCGAGGGCACGAAGCCGATCAATAGGAACGGCAGCGCCAGGCCCAGGCCCAGCGCCAGGAACACCAGCATCGCCAGCAGCGCCGGCGCGGTGAAGGCATAGGCCAGCGCGGTGCCCATGAACGGGGCAATGCAGGGGCTGGCGACCACGCAGGCCAGCACGCCGGTGAAGAAATCGCCCAGCGGGCCGTTGCGCGCGGCCAGTGACTGGCCGATGCCGCCCAGGTTGCTGCCCAGCGTGAACACGCCCGACAGGCTCAGGCCGACCGCGAACATCAGATAGGCCAGCGCGGCCACGAACCACGGCTGCTGCAGCTGGAAGCCCCAGCCGGCGGCCTGCCCGGCCGCGCGCAGTCCGATTACCAGCCCGCCGATGGCGGCGAAGGACACCAGCACGCCCAGCGAATACCAGATGGCATGGCTGCGCGCGTGGCTGCGGCTCTCGCCGCTATGCGCCAGGCCCAGCACCTTCAGCGACAGGATCGGCAGCACGCAGGGCATCAGGTTCAGAACCAGCCCGCCGAGCAGCGCCAGCGCCAGCATGGCCAGCAGGCCCTGGTCGGTCTGCGGCGGCTGGGTCCGTTGCAGATTGTCGGCCGAGGCGTCGGCAGCCGCATGCGCAGCCCCTTGCGCGGCGCGCGCCGGCGCTGGCCCGGCAGGCGTCTGCCCGGCGGCCAGCGGCGAAATCATCAGCGGCGCGGCCTGTGCCTGGTTTTGCGGCGACACCGTGCCAGCCGGTAGCTCCAGCGCCACCCGGCGGGTCATCGGCGGATAGCAGATGCCGTCGGTCTGGCAGCCCTGGAAGGTGGCCACCAGGGTCACCCGTGCCGGGTCGGCGCGCTCGCGCAGCAGTGGCAGGGTGACTTCGGCCTGGTCGAAATACACCACCACATCGCCGAAGTGTTCGTCGCGGTGGGTCTTGCCCTGCGGCCAACGCGGCAGTCCGGGGCGCACGCCGCCGCTGCCCTCCACGGCCAGCGAGGTACGGTCGCGGTAGAGGTAGTAACCCGGTGCCGGGGTGAAGCGCAGCAACAGACTGTTGCCGTCGCCGACGATGGCCTCGAAGTTGAACGCCTGCTCGGCAGGCAGCGGCAGTGCCTCCATGCCGGCGGCCTGGCCGGTGGCACCGAACAGCCGTGGGCCGGCGGCGCTGCGCGGCACCAGCGCGCCCAGGTTGTCGCGTGGCGTGGCGGCGTCCTGGGTGCGGGGAAGATTGACGCGGATCTCGCGGCGCTGCGGCGGGTAGCACACGCCGGCGTCGGCGCAGCCCTGGTACTGCACCTGCAGCACCGCGGTCTGCAGCGCGGGCTCGGCCTTGCCGGCCAGGGTGGCCTGCAACAGCGTGCGGTAGGTCTGCACCTGGCCGAAGAACTCGTCGTGCTTGCTTTCGCCTTCCGGCAGGGCCAACTCGCCGGCGCTGAAGCCTTGCCCGGACTTGACGCTGATGCGGTGGCGGTACAGGTAATAGCCCGGTGCGATCTTCCATTGCAGCGCGATGCTGTCGCGGTTGTCGGCCTGCGCACGCAGCACGAAGGCCTGGTCCACCGGCAGCAGGTCGGCTTCGCTGACCGCCTGTGCGACAGGCGCCACCAGCACCAGTGACGCGGCAAACAAGGGGGCGGCCAGCAGTACGCGGCGGGCGATCCAGCGGGACAGGGACTTCATGGAAGTTGAGAATTCCTTAGCGGGTTTCGGACCGGACCCAGGCGAGATAGGCCGGCAAACCGGCGCTGGCTTGGACCGCCACCGTCTCCGGGAGTTCATACGGATGCAGCGCCTGCAGCCGCGCAATGGCGTCCGGCAAGCGGTCTTCCCAGGTCTTGATGAGCAACTGCACTTCCTGGCTGCGTTCGATCGCCCCATTCCAGCGATACAGCGACTGCGCGCCGGGCAGCTGGGTGACGCAGGCGGCCAGGCGTTCGTCCAGCAGGGCATGGGCGATGCGGTCGGCGCTGTCGGCATCCGGGCAGGTACTGAGCAGCAGATGGAGGGAAGAGGCAGTCATCGGACCTGGAAGTGTAATCCCACGCCTGCGGGGGGATCACCCGGCCTTCCGGAACAGGGCGTTCATTTCGCAGGCGCAAGAAGCCCAAGCCGCCACCGCGCATGGCGCGCCCGCAGGAGGGCGGCATGCCTGGCCAGTGGCGCGCCTGCTGGATCCTCTACACGGCAGCCGTTGCGGGATACGCGCCATGGCCACCGGTGCCTCTCGGGCCAAGGCAGTTCAGTCGCGCAGCCGCGCAGTCGCGTCGCCATGCCTTCCGGTCCGTGGCCGCCGGTGCCGGCCCGACGCAGCATGCGCCGGGCCGGTTTCGCTCAGTTGGCCAGCTGGCAACTGGCCGGCTTTGCCGAAGTGAACAGGCTGGCGGTAGCCCATTCGGGATGATCGACGAACGGGTTGCGGTTGCCCTGGAAGCTGAAGATCACCTGGTTGCGGGCGCGCTCGGCATCGTCCGGCGGGTCGGCCTGGTGCCAGGCCAGCAGCGTGGAGAGCAGGCCCATGTAGGCGGGCGAGGACGCGGTCTGCACGATCCGGCTGCGATCGTCGGTGAGTTCCAGGTCCGGCTCGGACTGGCCGGTGGCCGCATCAACGCCGCCTTCGTAGCGGATCGCCATGTACATCACCGCGCGCGCCATATCGCCCTTGCGCCGGCCCCACACCTCGAAAGTGCCGCTGTTGCCGTCGGGTGTGCGCACCCAGTTGGAATTGCCCGGGTAGCGCCCGCTGCCGCCGCCACTGCCGTCGTTGACCTCGGTCACCCGCTCGCCGCAGCTGCTGGTGCAGGTGGCATAGGGCTTGTTGCCACGGTCGGCGTTGAAGGTGGTGTCGGTGAGATACAGCATATGGGTGTCGGTGTAGGGCGCATACGGCAGGCCGCGGTCGCCGGTGGCGCTGCCGAAGCCCAACGAGTTTGGCCAGGTGTGCTCGCGGTTGTAGGTGAGCCCGCTGCCGGTGCCGGCCCGGTCGCTACCCTTGGCGTAGCTGCGGTTGCGGTAGGCGTCCAGGATGCGGCCGCTGTTGTTGGGGTCTTCGTCGGCCATCTCCAGGATGGTCCAGATGTTGGTGCTGGTGCCGCTGTACGGATAGACCGTATGGCCCTTGATGGTGGCGTGCAGCGAGCAGCGCAGCTGGCTGGCGTTGGCGGTATTGACCCGCGAGTAATAGCCGGTTGCGCCGCCGCTGGCGGTGGCCACGGTGAAGGCGATGGACTGATTGGCCGCCGGGCTCAGCCCGCCGGCAGCGCGGATGGCGCTGGCGGTGATCGCCAGGGTGCAGCGCTCGCCACCGACCAGGGCGGTATCGGTGGACAGGCTGAAGCGGGTGCCGCTGGCTGGATAGCTCAGCGCCACTGTGCCGGAGCTGGCGCAGCTCAGCGCAAAGGCGCCGCTGCTCAGGCTGACCGCCTCGCTGAAGCCCACCGCCAGATCGCCGGCGGCCGGGAAGCCGGTCGCGCCCTGGGTCGGGGTGGTGCTGGTGATGCTGGGCGCACCGGTGGTGCCGCCACCGCCACTGCCGTTGAAGGTCTGGCCGCGGTTGCAGGCGCCGAAGGTCTGCGCCGCCGAGCCGGCCCAGCTGAAGTTGGCCGCGCTGCTGCCGGTGCCGGTTAGCTGCAGCGAGCTGCCGACCGCTGTGCTGTTGCTCTCGCTGACCGGCAGGTTCTGGCTGGTGACCCCGGCCGCCGCGCCGCCGCTGCCGGTGATGGCGCCTTCGTAGCTGAGGAACTGCACCAGCTGGCCGCTGGGGTCGACCAGCGCCACGCCGTCGTTGGGACCGTTCTGCACGCCGTTGCTGGCGTAACCCACCGTGGCAATGCGCACCTGGCTGCCGCAACTGACCAGGCTGCCGGCCGGCACTGCGGTGGTGGCGTAGACCGTGGCCGCACCGGGAGCACTGCCGTTGTAGAGCTGGATGCGGTAGCCGCTCAGCGACTCGCCAGCGGTGGCCACCACTTCCACGCCTTCGTCGGTGTCGCCGGAGGCGCCCGCGTCGTCGTAATGCAGTTCGTTGATGAACACCGCAGCGTGGGCGGTGGGGACGGCCAGGGCAACGGCGCAGGCCAGCGGAAGACTACGGAACGGCAACCTCATCGACAGCTCCTTGTGGTCGGGGAATGCGGTCCCGACTGTAGGGCCTGCAGATGACAGCCGATGGAACCTGGTTCCATTTTCAGGGCTATGGCCGCCTGGAAGGGCAGGGTATCAATGCGCATCGCGGTGCCGGCGCCACCGCCAGCGTCGCCCGGATCATCGGCGCTCGTCCTGGACCGCCGCCCCGCCCGGCGACGGTGCCGTCCGCACCATCGCCCCCCTGCGATGGGTCCGGCCACCACAGGGCCACAGCCACGCGATTGGCGGGTGAAAATTTTTTTGCGCCCCACCCTTGAAAGGCACGCGCCCAGCACAATCTCTGACCCGCACCCGCTCTGTCGGGTTTTTCCGCGCGCTGTGCTGGCAGTCGTCATGTGCGAGTGCTAACATTGCCGACAATTTTCAGGCCAATCAATCACTTAAGAGGGTCTTTCTCTATGAGCATCAAGCCGCTTCACGACCGCGTTGTAGTCAAGCCGATCGAAGCCGACGAAGTTTCCGCCGGCGGCATCGTGATCCCGGACTCGGCCAAGGAAAAGTCCACCAAGGGTGAAGTCGTCGCCGTCGGCGCCGGCAAGCCCCTGGACAACGGCAGCCTGCGCGCCCCGGTGGTCAAGGTGGGCGACAAGGTCATCTACGGCCAGTATGCCGGCAGCAGCTACAAGTCCGAAGGCGTCGAGTACAAGGTGCTGCGCGAAGACGACATCCTGGCCGTCATCGATTAATCAGGCGCTATGCGCTGGGAATCGGGAGTGGGGAATCGGGAATCGGTAGAGCGGCCAACGCCCTCGCCATCCCACCCAGTCCCGATCTCCGCCCTTGATCGACCGATTTCCCATTCCCCATTCCCAATTTCCGGAGTTACATACAAATGGCTGCTAAAGACATTCGTTTCGGTGAAGACGCACGTACCCGCATGGTTCGTGGCGTCAACGTGCTTGCCAATGCCGTGAAGGCCACCCTGGGCCCGAAGGGCCGCAACGTCGTGCTCGAGAAGAGCTTCGGCGCGCCGACCATCACCAAGGACGGCGTCTCCGTCGCCAAGGAAATCGAACTGGCCGACAAGTTCGAGAACATGGGTGCGCAGATGGTCAAGGAAGTCGCTTCCAAGACTAACGACAACGCCGGCGACGGCACCACCACCGCCACCGTGCTGGCCCAGGCCCTGATCCGCGAAGGCGCCAAGGCCGTGGCCGCCGGCATGAACCCGATGGACCTCAAGCGCGGTATCGACCAGGCCGTCAAGGCCGCCGTCGTCGAGCTGAAGAACATCTCCAAGCCCACCACCGACGACAAGGCGATTGCCCAGGTCGGCACCATCTCGGCCAACTCGGACGAGTCGATCGGCAACATCATTGCCGAAGCGATGCAGAAGGTCGGCAAGGAAGGCGTCATCACCGTTGAAGAAGGTTCGGGCCTGGAAAACGAGCTGGACGTGGTCGAGGGCATGCAGTTCGATCGCGGCTACCTCTCCCCGTACTTCATCAACAACCAGCAGAGCCAGTCGGCCGACCTGGACGACCCGTTCATCCTGCTGCACGACAAGAAGATCTCCAACGTGCGTGACCTGCTGCCCGTGCTGGAAGGCGTGGCCAAGGCCGGCAAGCCGCTGCTGATCGTGGCTGAAGAAGTCGAAGGCGAAGCGCTGGCGACCCTGGTGGTCAACACCATCCGTGGCATCGTCAAGGTCGTGGCCGTCAAGGCACCGGGCTTCGGCGACCGTCGCAAGGCGATGCTGGAAGACATGGCCGTGCTGACCGGCGGCACCGTGATCTCCGAGGAAGTGGGCCTGGCGCTGGAAAAGGCCACCATCAAGGACCTGGGCCGCGCCAAGAAGGTGCAGGTCTCCAAGGAAAACACCACCATCATCGACGGTGCTGGCGATTCGGCCACGATCGAGTCGCGCGTCGGCCAGATCAAGACCCAGATCGAAGACACCTCGTCCGATTACGACCGTGAAAAGCTGCAGGAGCGCGTGGCCAAGTTGGCCGGCGGCGTTGCAGTCATCAAGGTCGGCGCCTCGACCGAAATCGAAATGAAGGAAAAGAAGGCACGCGTCGAAGACGCCCTGCACGCCACCCGTGCAGCCGTCGAAGAAGGCGTGGTCCCGGGCGGCGGCGTGGCCCTGGTGCGTGCGCTGGTGGCCGTCGGCAACCTGACCGGTGCCAACGAAGACCAGACCCACGGCATCCAGATCGCCCTGCGCGCCATGGAAGCCCCGCTGCGCGAAATCGTGGCCAATGCCGGCGAAGAGCCGTCCGTGATCCTGAACAAGGTCAAGGAAGGCACCGGCAACTACGGCTACAACGCCGCCAACGGCGAGTTCGGCGACATGGTCGAATTCGGCATCCTGGACCCGACCAAGGTCACCCGTTCGGCGCTGCAGAACGCGGCCTCGATCGCCGGCCTGATGATAACCACCGAAGCGATGGTGGCCGATGCACCGAAGAAGGACGAGCCGGCGATGCCGGCCGGTGGCGGCATGGGCGGCATGGGCGGCATGGATTTCTGATCCACGCCACTTTGGCTGTTGCATCAAAAATGACCCCGCCGAAAGGCGGGGTTTTTTTGTATGTGCGCTTCACCACGACGCGGATGCCCACTCTCGCCCCTTGCACCTGGTCGTGACGTCAGGGCGAACGCACTGCGCTGGTTGCGGTCGCATCGGTTGGCAGATGCGATTGCGCAGGTGCACCCTGCTCAGGCGATGCGTTCCCTGCGGCGAATTGGGCGTCGTCGGTGATCTCGGTGATCGTGACGCTGCCGCTGGGCCTGGTCTGCGCGCCCGCGCCCGCGTCCTCGATCACTTGGAGCGCAATCTCTCCGACCATCTGCTCGTACTGCTGCGCCTCTTCCGGCGACAGCGTTTCCACATATCTCGCTGTGTCTTGTACGGTCTGGATCAGCTCTTCGGGCGAGGACGGCATGCGGGTTGCGAGCGGGGTGCCATCGGGTCCCTTGAACACCCGCATGACCTGACGCCCGCCCCAGTTCATCGCCAGTTCCGTGCCACGCGCCATTGGGCCAGGCATTGTCATCGACATCAGCGACATGATCGCGCCGGCGTAGTAGGGCGATGCCGACGATGCTTCGATCAGACTCTTGTCTGCGAAGGTCTTGGACAGCTTCTCCACACCCAGCGCCAGCGCCATGACCATGCTGCCGGAGCACATGGCCTTGAAGCGCTCCATCGCGTCTTGGCGGGTCGCGTGCTTGTTCAGCGCCGACTGCATCATCACGGTCGTCACCACGGCGAAGTCGGCCAGCAGGTCTACCGTGCCGATCCGATCCGGCTGGATCAGGTAGACGGTCAGTCCGGTCACTCCGGCCCCTAGCATGGCCAATGCCAACTTGGAGGCAATATCGCTGTTGGCCACCTGACGCGGGATGGTGGCTGGCTGGTCCTGATCGACTTGCAGCGCGGCGCCCAATCGCTTGCTGCATTGGTCGAGCGTCTCCAGCAGATGCGTGCATTGGGCATTGAGCGTGCGGGTGAGCTCGTGCCCCTGGTTCGGGGCGGTGAAGTCGCGACGTAATTGTTGAAAAGCGTCGCGGCCATTCTCCAGGGCGGCACAGATCTCATTGAGTTGCGTGCGCAGGTGCGCGCTGATCTGTCCGGGCGTCAGGCGCGCGCGCAGCCGCTGAGCCTGCGTCTGAAGGCCGACACGGTCCGCGATACTCGCGCCCACGTGGGAGACGCCATGCTGCATTCGATTACCGAGTGCGTTGAGGCTGTTCCAGAGGAAAGGCGTCAGCACCATCGCTGTGCAGGCCGTCGATGCGGCTGCAGCAAATCCCAGGTTGCTTTCCACCGCTTCGGCCTGCTGTCGCACGGACGGGTTGCCGAATTTCTTGGGGAGCTCGGTGGTGAGGAACAGTCCGTTGAGCAGGATGGCGTAGAAATGCATTTCATTGGCTTCGCGCCCCAACTGCCCGCCCATCAGCGGGAACGGAAGCCCGTCGGCGGTGGGGCGCAGCGCCGATGCCGATAGACTCATCACGCCTTTGGTTGCTGCGGCAATGGAATAGGCGAAGGTCTTGGCCTGGTTGGCGAGCAGCGGACTGGGCACCACCAGGGGCCAGAGATTGACCAGATTGGCCAGCGACTTCAGCGCCCGCCCGGGCGCAGGTGTCCCGTGTTCCAGCGGTCGAAGCGCGTCTTCCACGGCTTTGATGTCGCCGAGCAATTGCTGACGGAAGCGTGCTTCCAGACCGGTTGCCGCTTCGATGGCGCCGCGCAGCTGCGTGATCTGCTCGCGGCACGCGGCCAGGCTGTGCGGCCTGCTGTGTTCCGGGTCGGTATGACGCACCATTTGCAGGAATGCAGGATCGTCCGCATGGATTTGCAGCATGGTGCGCAAATCCGTCAGTGACCACAGACTGGAGGCGGCGTTTTTGAGCGTCCCGGAGAGCTGCAGCGCCCCCTCGGTCAGGCCGGCGGTTGCTCTGCGAATCAGCGAACTGGGTGCATGCGCTGCAGGCGACCTGGATTGCAGCGTAGGGTGCTGGTGCTGTTCCCCATCTGTATCAACGCTGGATATGTCTGCGTCGGCGATCTCGATGTCAGGGCGTTCTGCTGGCGAAGAGGGCCTGCTTGCGCGCTGGGTGAGCCCGCTCAATTGTGGATCGACTTGGCGTTGGGGGACTGCATCATGAGGAGTCGGCTGCGATGTCGGAGCCGTTTCCTGCGGAATTTGCTCGCGCAGCGGGCTGGCTGCCTCCGCCTGGTTCGCTTGCTTGATGTGCATGGGAAATTCCTCGAAATTACTGGGCGCGGTAGAGTTCGTCACTGGTAGATGCTTCGTAACTACGCGTTTCGTTCCAAAGCGGTTGCGTCCTAATGGCGATCAACGTGCGTGCCACGGCATCGGCGTGCCGTGGGCCTAATCGGATTATGCAAAGGCACCGTCGGCGCGGAGGCGCTCAATCGGATCGCGTCTTGCCAGCGCCCTCTGGCGCATGCTCGGGCGCGGCGGATTGGCTGTCATCGATCTCGGTGAGGGTCACGTTGCTGCTGGGCCCGGCGTGTGTCGCTTCGCCAGCGTCCTGGATTGCTTGAAGGATGGAGTCTCCCACGGTCCTCGTATAGTCCTGCAGCTGCTCATCTTCCAGGCTGAACAGATACGCCAACGTGTTTTGGGACATCTGCTGCAGTTCTTCGGCAGAAGAGGGAACAAAGGTTGCCAGCTGTGCGCCATCCGGGCCGGTGAACATGCGGCCAAGCTGGCGTCCGCCCCAGTTCATCGCCAGCTCCGCACCGCGTGCGATTGGGCCTGGCATCGTTACCGCCATCAGCGACATGATGGCACCGGCGTAAAACTGAGCGTTGGGCGAGGACTCTATCAAGCTTTTGTCGGTGAGCACCTTGGACAATTTTTCTGCGCCCAGTGCAAGGGCGATGACCATGCTGCCACCGCACATGGCCTTGAAGCGGTCCATTGCGTCTTGCCGCGTCGCCTGTTTGTTCCATACCGACTGTGCCATCACTGCTGTCACGATGCAGGTGTCACTGAGCAGGTTGATCGTGCCCAACCGATCCGGTTGGATAAGGTAGATGGTCGAGCCGGTCACTGCGGTTGCCAGTATCATCAATGCCACCTTGGAGGAGACATCGTGGTTGGTTACTTGGCGCGGAATACCCGGCATCTGATCGCCATCCAGATGCAATACGCTCGCAAGCCGTTTGCTGCACCTGTCTAGCGTTTCCAACAGATGCGTGCATTGCGCATTCACCGTTCTGGTGAGTTCCCGCCCTCCATCCTGATCGATGAAGCTGCGACGCGCCAGCTGAAAGGTCTCGCAGGAGGCGTCCAGCTGTTCGCGGATCTCCTCTAGCTGCGAGCGTACTTCTTGGTTAATTCGGGCAGGCGTCAGACGGGCACGCAGTTGCTCCGCCTGGTTGTTCAGGCCCGTTGCCTGCGCTGCGGCGGCGCCCAGGCGTGCCGTCTTGTCCAGCAGTTTATTGCCGAGCGCGCTGAGGCTGTTCCACAGGAATGGGGTCAGCATCATGGCCGTGAAGCTCACCGAGATGCCTGCGGCGTAGCCCATATTCTGGCTGACCGTCTCAGCGTTTCTGCGCAACGTCGGATCGCCGAATTTCTTCGGAAGTTCGGTAGTGAGGAACAGCGTGTTGATTAGCACGTTGTAGAGATGCATTTCGTTCGCGTCTCGGCCTAGCTGACCTCCGGCGAACGGAAAGGGTAAGCCGTCAGCACTGGGGCGTAACGCCGAGGCTGACATGGCGAGCACCCCCTTGGTGGCGGTGGACATCGTGAAAGCGAGGGTTTTGGCCTGATTGCCCATGAGCGGGCTGGGAACAACGATTGGCCAGAAATTGATGAGATTGCCAACCGACTTCAGTACTCGTGAGGCGACTGGTGTGGAGTGATCGAGCGGCTGCAGGGCGTTCAATATCTCTTTGACGTCGCCCAGCAGCTGGTTGCGCTGATGTGGTCCAATCCCCTCTGCAGTTTCGATGAGCCGGCCGAGCTCCTGTATCTGCTGGCGGCAGGACGACAAGGTATGTGGCGTCGGTTGTTCCGGATCGGCGCCCCTTAGGACTGCCAGAAATGTGGGGTCGTCTGCATGGATCTGCAGCATGGTGCGGAGATCCGTCAGCGACCAAAGATTGGATGCGCCCTCGGATACCGAGGCGTAAGCCCGCTGAACCCCGCGTGTCAACGCAGCGTTGGCACGCGTGACCAAGGTAGCGGCAGTAGACGAGCGGGAGGCGAGTTCCGGTGAATGCGTCTGCAGTTCAGGCCCATGCGATGCTGTCGGCGAGGAGCCATGCTCCGAGTTGGGGATGGACACGCGCGAATGGCCGCGCGCTGTGAGCGCCGACAAGCGGGGATCGACCGGCGTTTGCATCGGCGATGGAGGAGACGGCACGGCGGCCCCTGTAGAGGATGTGTCCGTACCAACGTCGTGCGGCGAAGCGGGAGAAGATGGTCCTGCTGTTTGCGGCTGCTTGATCTCCACAGAGCGCTCCTTGATAGGAAATAACCAGACGACGATCCGTGCTACCCCTGTATTATTTGTACGTCTGTACACAGCGGTACACCGCGACGCGAAATACTGCACTGCAAGAAGAACGACGGACATACGAAAGCTGCAGCCGTGGCCTGCATGGCAAGCCCGCTGCGGGCCAGTTGCATTGTCGAGTGCGCTCGACGCGTGTCAGCCACCGAGCGGCCAGTGCCAGGCGGCTGAATGTGAGGAAAGGCATCACTGCCAGTACAGGTGTATTGACACCGATGTCATCGGAGCCTTAGCGTCGCTGGGCAGGCGTTTGCGTCGAGTGGTCAGGGGGGCCATCGGACAAGGGGCGGCGATGCATGCATCGCTGGCAGACGTCGTTGCAGTGCACTGCCACGCCGGCCGCGTCCGGCTTCTCCCGGGGGACTTTCATGAACTGTCGCAGTCACCGTCTTGCCGTGTCCATTACCGTGTCCCTTGCCATGACCGGTGCGTGTGCACCGCCGCTCATGGCCCAGCAAGTCGAACCCGATCCATCGCGCGCCACGTCCACGCTGGATGCTGTCAGCGTCACCGGCTCGCGCATCAAGCGCGCGCAGGTCGAAGGCGCGCAGCCGGTGGTCACCATCTCCGCGCAGCAGATCCAGCAGGAAGGCTTCGCCACCGTCTACGACGTACTCAACAGCATGAACCAGCAAGGCTCGGTGGAAGCGGACACGCAGTGGGGCTCGCACACGCCCAATGCCTCGCCGATCAACCTGCGCGACCTGGGGCCGGGCCGCACGCTGCTGTTGGTCAACAGCCGCCGCGTGGCCGATTACCCGCTGCCGTACGGCGGTGAAAGCAATTTCTCCAACTACAGCAATATTCCCGCCGCCGCGGTGGAGCGCATCGACATCCTCACCGGCGGCGCGTCGGCGATCTACGGTTCGGATGCGGTGGCCGGCGTCATCAACGTGATCCTCAAGCGCGATTACCAGGGAGATCAATTCCGTTTGCGCGGCGGCACCGCCACTGAAGGCGGTCGCGATAGTTTCGACGGGTCCTGGGCCGGCGGGCGCACCGGCGATAACTGGAGCGTGACCTATGCGCTGCAGGCCACCCGGCGCGACCCATTGAGCGGGCGCGATCGCCCGAAGATGGACGACTCGGACGACATGTCCTATTCCAACTGGACCGGCCAGAACCGCCGCTACGGGTTCAACCCGTTCACCGGCCTGAGCCTAGTCGACGTCAACACCAACGAGCGCCTCGCGCCGCCGCCGGGCACCTGCGCGCGTTTCGGCGGTGAGTTCATCGACGGCCAGCGGTTGAGCTACAACCAGAATACCGGCGCACTCACCAATTCGGGCAGCTATTGCGGTATGGCGCGCGATTATGGCGATTGGGGCCTGGTGACCGGCAGCGAAGATTATTCGGCGTACCTGTATGGCACCTGGAAGTTTGGCGCGGCGACCGAGGCCTGGGCCACGGTGTCGGCCAACCGCAGCATCGGGCGCTGGACCTATGACCCGCCGTATGTCTTGCTGGGTCCATTTCAGGATGCCAACACCGGACGCCAGTTGAATGCCATCCGCCAGCTCACTCGCCGCGAAGCCGGTGGCTGGGATCGGTTGGCCAACTACAACAAGGAACAGTCCTGGGATCTGGGCGCCGGCCTGCGCGGCGTGTGGGCCGACCGCTTTGATTGGGAGCTGAGCGTGGGCCGTTCGCGCTACACCGTGGACGAATACATCCGCACCGTGGATACCGCGCGCGCCACCGATTATTTCCTCGGCAGCCCGCTCGGGACTGGTGCCGATGGCAACCCGATCTATGCGGTCAACGAAGCGCGCTGGTACGCGCCGCTGGCATCCAACGAGTACGACAGCCTGGTGGCCAAGTCGCACAACGCTGCGTATTCCTGGGTCAACCAAGCCATTTTCAGTTTGAGCGGCGATGTGATGCAGGGATGGGCGGGGCCGATCCGCTTCGCCACCGTGGCCGAAGTCGCCAAGCAGGGCTATCAACTCTCGCCCGACCCCTGCGCCAACGAATGCTACCCGGTGGATGTGGTGGACAGCGGTGGTGGCGAGCGCCTGCGCAGTTCGGCCGGCCTGGAATTCCAGATCCCGCTGCTGTCCACGCTCAGCGCCAATGTGGCCGGCCGCTACGACCGCTACAGCAACTATCGCTCCTCCGCCGCCATCCAGACCGAGGTAGGCCAGCAGAGCGACACCACCTGGAGCGCCGGCCTGGAATGGCGGCCGGTGGAGAGCCTGCTGGTGCGCAGCACCCTGGCCACCAGCTTCCGCGCGCCGGACATGCACTACGTGCTGGGCGAACCCAGCTCCACCAACCAGACGGTGATCGACCAATATCGCTGCATCACCTCCGGCGCGTACCAGACCGGCGGCTGCAACGACGAGAACAACAACATCTTCTACACCGTGGATGTGAACCGGCGCGGCACGCCCGACCTGCGCTCGGAGACCGGCCGTTCGTTCACCGGTGGCGTGGTGTGGGACATCGCACAGGGGCTGTCGTTGAGCGTGGACTACTACCGCATCCAGCTGGAGGACATGATCAAGGATCTGGACCGCGACGAGATCCTGTCGGCCGAAGCCGGCTGCCGTACCGGCACCACCATCAGCGGCGGCGCCTGGAACAACCCTGGCGGCGCCGGTTACTGCGATACCATCACCTCGCGCGTGACACGTCATGCCGACGGCACCATCGCCGCCATCGAACGCGGCCCGATCAACCTGGCGCAGATGGAAACCTCCGGTATCGATGCCGCGCTGAGGTACCGCCTGGCCACGGGCGGCTGGGGCAACTTACAGCTGTCGCTGGACTACAACAATCTGATTGCCTACCGCGAGCAGATCTACCGCACCGACAGCGACGAAAACCGCCGCGACGAGCGCGTGCGCAGCCGGGTGCGCGGCAGCGTGCACTGGGACAACGGCGGCGCCTGGGACTGGACCGTGTTCTTCCGCCGGCTCGGTTCGATGCGTGCGGTCAACTGGGGCACCTGCGCACGCTTCGACGATGGCTACCAGCCCAGCGCCTCGGATCAGTGCCTGGTCACCGATACCGGCAACGTGAATCTGGGCCAGACCAGCAAGCGCTATTTTGGCCGCGTCGGCCCGGCGATCTACTGGAACCTCAGCACTGGCTACAGAATCACCGACCATGCCAAGGTCAACTTCTACATCAACAACGTATTCAACGAAGTGGGCTACGAACACAAGGAGCGCTTCTACGGCTACGGCTTCTACAACACCACGCTGTTCAACCCGATCGGCCGCGAAGTGGCGGCGGAGTATGTGTTTACGTTCTGAGTGAGGCTGGCCGCTGCATCGCACGCTGCGGCGTGTGGTGCAGTGTCGCGGGCCAGCGCTCAGGCAAGGCGCGAGGCCGTTCGGCGCAGGCTTGCCAATGCGCGCGCAGCGATGCCGCGCATCTGCTCGCTCAGGGCGTTGTCGTCGCTGGATCGCTGCCAGAACTGTTCGGCCAGCGCGGCAGCGCGTCGCCACTGGGCGAATTGGCCGACCGTGGGCGTTGGAATTTCGATGTCCCTGGGCACGACTTCGCCATTGGACGCCGGCCGTAGCGCCATCGGCAACATGTCGTACACCGGCGCAAGCCGCAGCGGAAAAGTGTCGGCAAGCATCAGCGCGGCGTTGCCCAGATGCATGTCGGTATTGCCGATGAGCGCACCGAACCAGCTGGTCACCTCAAGACGCTCGGTGTCTTCCGCACTCAGCCAGCCATCGCGCTGGAGCAGCGGCGCAAGCGCACGCCATGTGCCGACCTCCGACTGCCCGTAGAACGCAGCGAAGATCGCCATCAACGAGACAAACCCGTGTCGGCCCAACGTCGGTGTGCGATCGAAGCGGGTGGATTCGAGAAACACGCGCTCACCTGCCTGCAGCCAGTGTGTCGTTGCCGCCGGGATGCCACCGGCAAGCAATACCTGGTTGGCCAGGGATTCCATCTGCAACAGATCCGCCCAGCGCCGGCCGGCCGGCTGATCGATCCGGTCGGAGAATTTCACGATCACCGGGCGATACACGCCATCCTCGCGCAGCACGGCAGTGAATTTCGGTTGCTCGCCGGCAGCGGATGAACCGACGTCCTCACCGCGTAATGCGGCATCGGCGTGCTGCAGATAGCTTTCTGCGCGTGCTTCTGGCTCGATGCACTCAGGCTGCTCGATCGATGCCCATGCGCGTGCCAGCGCAGCCTCGCCAACCAGCAGATCGCCGAGCTGGTCGTGTCCATCGGACAGCAGCGCGACGAGTGTGTCACCGGGCGACCACAGTGTGAGATTTTCGGGCAGTCGCAACGGCTTGGAGATGCGATGGGCCAGGTTGCGCCCGAGAAATCCCTGCGGGCGTTGGTCATCGAGAAACCAGGGCAGCGACTCGAACACGCCCAGGTGCATTGGCGGACGCAGCAGCACGGGGTTGTCCTGCAGCAACTCCACGCAGAAGTGGTCGTGATGGAGTGCATGCAGCTGGCCGAGCGGCACGACGCGGGCCTTAGCGTCGATCCGGTAGAGCGGCCAGGCACGTTCGCCTCTCACCTCGCCGGTGGCGATGTAATGGGTGGCGCGCGCGTTGCCATAGCGCCGCACGGCACTGCCTGCTGCCGCGACCAGGCGCGAGAGCGTTGCCTTGCTCACACCCAGCCGTGTGGCGAGATCGGCACCGCGCAACGGGCCTTCGAGGCGCAGTGTGGCGACCAGGCGTTGTACTGCATCGGACGGCGGCATGCAGAGCATCCATGAAACGATTTGTGGAACGATAAATTAAGAATGTGTGATTTGCAAATAACTGATTTAGAACAATTTTGACTCCAAAAAGCGGTTCTCTAAGCAGAAATGATGAAACGATACTTTCGATGCTCTCCATGGCAGGCCCGGATGCCCGGAGCGTCGCTGCTGCGCGGGTCGGGACCGCTGCCTCGACACGCCGCCGCTCCACCGGGCCAACTGCCCGTATCCATCGGTTGTTCCGCAGCAATCTGTCCTGTGCAGGTGTGAATGCCGACGCGTCTGGTCACCTGCGGTGCTGCGCGCAGAGTGCGTCGGCCTGCACGTTCCGTTGCCGATGAAACAGTGGCATCAAAAAAAAACGCGTGGTATCAATGCATCCCATGAACGCACCCCGCAGCCAGTTTTATTTTTGGTACTACGGCTTTCCGATGCCGCTGGCGGAGGAAGGAGTGCGCTCACCCTGAAGGACACTTCAGCAGCATTCCCGAAAAGCCGCCAGCGCACACTGGCGGCTTTTTTGTTGCCGCTTTGCCTGGCTCCCCCGATGCACTGCCGACCCGAGACACTGTGATGCCGCCTGTAACCGATGACCTGCGTATCCGCAAGATCGAAGCCCTCGCACCGCCTTCGCAGCTGCTGTCGCTGCTGCCCTGCGACGAGCGCGCCTCCGAGACCGTGACCCAATCGCGCGCCGCGCTGCACGAGATCCTGCACGGGCGCGACGACCGCCTGGCGGTGGTGATCGGGCCGTGTTCGATCCACGACCCAGTGGCGGCGATGGACTATGCCCGCCGCCTGCGCCCGTTGCGCGACCGGTTCGGCGATGCGTTGGAGATCGTGATGCGGGTGTACTTCGAAAAGCCGCGCACCACCATCGGCTGGAAGGGATTAATCAACGATCCTGACCTGGATGGCAGCTTCCAGATCAACAAGGGGCTACGTGTGGCGCGCGGCTTGCTGCGCGACATCAACAACCTGGGCCTGCCGGCCGGCGTGGAGTTCCTCGACATCATCTCTCCGCAATACATCGCCGACCTGGTGGCCTGGGGCGCGATCGGCGCCCGGACCACCGAAAGCCAGGTGCATCGCGAAATGGCCTCGGGCCTGTCGTGTCCGGTGGGTTTCAAGAATGGCACCGGCGGCGACGTCAAGATCGCGGTGGACGCAGTGGGCGCGGCCTCGTATCCGCACCATTTCCTGGCCGTGACCAAGGACGGCAAGACGGCCGTGGCGGCCACCGCCGGCAATCCGGATTGCCATGTGATCCTGCGCGGCGGCAAGCAGCCCAACTTCGATGCAGCCAGCGTGGCAGCCGCCAGCCAGGTGCTCAATGCCTCCGGCCTGCCGGCGCGCCTGATGATCGACGCCAGCCACGCCAACAGCGGCAAGAATCCCGAGAACCAGCCCAAAGTGGTCGAGGACATTGCAGCGCAGCTGGAGGGTGGCCAAACGCGTATCGTCGGCGTCATGGTCGAAAGCCACCTGGTAAGTGGACGTCAGGAATTGGTGCCCGGTGGCGAGCTGACCTATGGCCAGAGCATCACCGACGGCTGCATCGACTGGGCCACCTCGGTGCAGGTGCTGGAGCGGCTGGCGATGGCGGTGCGTACACGCCGTATGAAGCGCCTCGGCGAGGCCGCATGAGTCGAGGCCGCTAGCCGGCGTGCGGTAGCGCGGCAAGCATCGGTATTCACGCCCCGGCGTCGGCCCACCCGTGATAGTGGCGGCGGACTTTCCTGCCGCCCGAGCCCATGCCCTCTCTTCGCGAACGCTTCCAGCGCTGGCCTCGGCCGTGGCGTCTTGCAGTGGTCGTGGTGTTGGCGCTGTACGTGCTGTACCTGCTGGCCGGCAACATCTATCTCAATACCCCGTTGTTCGATGCCAGCACCAACCGCCAGCCGCACAAGTTCACCCTGCAGACCGGCCCGGCACTGACGCTGTTCCCGGGCGAGGTGATGGCCTGGAACGTGCGCATGCGCGGGCAGGCCAACCGCACCGTGTATGTCTTCCACGCCGATCGCGCGCATGCGCGCATCGCATTGCTGGCCTTGTTCCGGCGCGAGGTACGCCTGCCGTGGCTGCATGCCACCAATGTCAGCGCAGAAGTGGAGACGTCGGACACCCCTATCCCGCCGCCACCGCGCGGCAACCGCGGCTGGACGCTGCGCTTCGATGCGATCACCAGCAACAGCATCCGCAGTGCCCGCCTGGGCAAGTTGCTGATCGCCGGCACTGGGCACGGCAGGGTCGGTTTTCTGAAGCAGCTCAAGGGCGGGCCATCGGAGCTGTTTCCCTCCGAAGCCGGCTTCAAGGAAGCGGTGGTCAGCTATGACGGCGTGCAGGTGTTCAACGATGCGCAGCTGGATGCGCAGTTACAGTTTCCACGCCATTATCGCGATGCCGCGCCCGGCCTGCGCAAGCTCGGCATCACCCAGGCGCGCCTGCAACTGAAGGCCAGCACGGTAGCGTTGAAGATCGATACCGGGGTGCCGAACGTGGACATCCGCAGCGGACCGTCGGCCGCGCGGGTGGAGGCCGACATCGCGCTGGCGAACGGCGCGCTGCAGCCCGGCAGCCGCGCGGTGTGGCGGCTGCCTCTGCTGGCCGGCGTGGGCGCCACCGATCGCGGCATGCTTGCGCTGCAATTGGACGTGGCGCAGGACATCCGCGTGCAGGCGCGACTGCCGCGCGACGAAGACACCGGCAGTGAACTGCATGCCGACCTGCGCATCGCCGGCCGCAGCATGCCGTTCGAGCAGCCGGCGCAGGTGCTGCCGCGTCTATCCGGCCAGGTGCGCGGGCGCTGGAAGTTCGAATCGCTGAACTGGATTGCCGAGCTGTTCGTGCGCAAGCCCTGGTTCCAGCTGGAAGGCGGTGGGCTGGTCGAGGCCGACCTGCGCATGGCGCAGGGGCGGCTGACCAGTGGCAGCCGCCTGGAGATTCCGCGCGTGGAAGCGGTGGCGCAGGTGTTCGATACGCGTCTGGCGGGCGTGGCCACGGCGCGCGGACACATCGACGATGCTGCCACGCCGCAGGCGCACCTGGACGTGCGCATTCCCACCTTCAAGGCCACCCCGCGCGATGCGCCCCGGCAGGTGTTGCTGGATGGCCGCGACCTCCAGTTGGCCATGCACGGCGACGCCGAGCTGGCGCGCTTGCGCGACACGCTGAAGGCGCAGCTGCGTTTCAGCAATGCGCAGGTGCCCGAGCTGACCGTCTACAACCGCTATCTGCCGGGCAACACCGTGCGCCTGCTCGGTGGGCGCGGCAGCCTGACCGGCGAGGTCGCGCTCAACGCCTCCGGTGAGGTGGGCAGCGGTCATGCGCAGTTGCGCGGCCAGGGCGCGCATCTGGCGCTGGCCGGCGTGCAGATGCGTGGCGATGCCGACCTGCAGGCGCAGCTGCAGCGCGCCGACTTCAAGAACAAGGTCTTCGACCTCAGCGGCACCCGCGTACGCCTGCGCAACATGCGGGTGGGCGAAGACGGCGCCGATGCCGGCTGGTGGGGCGAGTTGCAGGTCGGTGCCGGCACCATCCAGGCCAGCGCACCGTTCCAGCTGGATGCCGATGCCGCGTTGCGCATGCGCGATGCCGCGCCGCTGCTGTCGGTGTTCGCACAGCGCAGCGATTATCCGCGCTGGGTGGTGGGCTTGCTGGACTCGGGGCAACTCGACGCAACCGGGCGGGTGCGCTGGCGCAAGCAGCAACTCACCGTCGACGATCTGCATGCCGAAAACCAGCGCCTGTCCTTGCGTGCCCGCCTGGCGCTCGATGATGCACAGCGGCGCGGCAATCTCTACCTGCGCTGGGGCGTGCTCGGTGCCGGCATCGAACTCGATGGCAAGCAACGCCAATGGCATCTGGCGGGCGCGCGCGAGTGGTATGAGTCGCAGCCTGGCTTGTTGCCTGCGGTGTCCAGGAGCAAGTGACGACGCTGCCCGCATGAGGCAGCGTGCCGGGTAATGCGTGGTGTGCATGGGCAACGGAGTACGTCGGATTGCCGCGCTGCGCACCGCACTCACAGCCTGCTTGCCACACTGCGTGACGCCGCGTGCGCGGTGTTCAAGGAGCCTGCCGTCATGACGCTGCCGCCTCGCGCCCGCTGGCGCGCCCTGCCGCGCGTACTGCGCTGGCCATTGCTGGCCGTCATCGCGCTGTACGCAAGCTATTTGTTGTTGGGCAACCTGCTGCTCAATACCCCGCTGGGGCCGGCTGCGCTCAATCGCAAGCCGGAGAGCTTCGCCATGCACTGGGGACCGGCGCTGACCTGGTGGCCGGGTCGAGTGATGATGTGGCAGGTGGAGTTGCAGGGTCGTTCCACGCACAACAGCTGGAACGTCAGTGCGCAGCGCATGCGCGGGCAGATCCGGCTGTTGCCACTGCTGCACCGGCAACTGCTGGTGCCCGAGCTGCAGGTGCAGGGCGTGCGTGCCGCACTGCAGGCCACGACGCCGCCAGCAACAGCGGGAAACACACCGCCCACCAGCGCTGCATCCGCCGCGCAGCAGGCTGCCGTCGCATCGGATCCAATACCGCAAAGATCTGCGGCCCAGTCGGCTCGCCACACCGTCGTCGCCGCACCAGGGACACCAGGCCCTGCCACAGCGGCAACGGCGCCAGGCAGCGAAGCCTCCAAGCAACTGCCTGCTGCGGCCCAGCCGCCCGCTACGCCCGCATGGACGCTACAGTTCGATCGCATCGATGCGGAACAGGTGCAGGCACTGTCGCTGCGCCAACTGCACATCGAAGGGCAGGGACAATTGCAGTTGGGGTTGTTCAAGCAGTTGCGTGGTGGTGCGATGGAACTGTTTCCCTCGCGGGCCAGTTTCGACAAGGCGCGTGTGCGCTGGGGCCAGAGCGAGATGCTGCGCAACGGACAACTCCACCTGGAAGCCGGCATTGCGCGGCACAGGCCCGACCAGGCGCGTGGGTTGGCGTTGCTGCAGCTGACCGATGCCGTGCTGGCCGTGCATGGCGACACCGCGGCGCTGGATGTCACGCGCAATGCGCAGGGGCGCCACCGCGTCGTTCCCCGTGCTGGCAACGGGCGTGCAGATGGCGAGCTGCGCTGGGCGCGCGGTGCGTTGCAACCCGGCAGCCAACTGCACTGGCGCACACCGTTGCACGACGGCACGCGCGCACCGGCAGCCTTGCTGGGCGAACTCACCGCACAGTTGCAGGTCGATGACGACATGCGCCTGACGATCGCCATGCCTGAGCCAGCCGATGCCGGGCTCACCCTGGATGCGGATCTGCGCGTACAGGGCCGGCAGTTGCCGCTGGGCGGCCTGCGCGCCTTGTTGCCGCGGACTTCCGGGCATGCCCGTCTGCATTGGCAGCTAGCCTCGCTGAGCTGGATTCCAGCGCTGTTTCCCGATGTGGATTGGCTCACCCTGCAAGGCGATGGGTTGGTCGATGCAGATCTGCGCATCGACCGTGGCCAGCTCGGTGCAGGCAGCCGCCTGCAGGTGCCGCACGTGCGCGCGCAGGTGGGTGTGATGGGGCATGCAATCGCCGGCCAGGCCAGCGCCGATCTGCGTGTGGACGCCGATGCAGCCGGACAGTTGCTGCCGGCACTGGCGCTGCAGATGCAGCAGTTCTCGGTTGCGCATACCGACGCGCCGGCACGTCCGTTCGTGCAAGGCCGCGATTTGCGCCTGGACCTGCGCACGCGTGCCGATGCGCGCAACCTGACCAGCCTGCGCGATGCCACGCGCGCGCATCTAAGCTTTGCCAATGCACGCGTGCCCGATCTACGGGCGTACAACCGCTATCTGCCGCAGCAGCAGCTGCGCTTCGATGGTGGCAACGGCGTGCTCAGCGGCGATCTACAGATTGAACCGGGTGGGCGGATCGGCAAGGGTGGTTTGCGTATCGGTGCGCGTGCGGCGCGCCTGCAATTTGCAGGGCTTGCGATGCGCGGCGATGTGGATGCGGATCTGCGCTTGCAGCGTGGCGATCTGCGCGAAGAAACCTTTCGCCTCGATGCCAGTACCGTGCAGCTGCGCAATGTCGGCTTCACCGGCCCGGATGGGCAGCGCCGCGACGGGTGGTGGGCGCGCGTGGTGCTGGACGACACCCACATGCAATGGCGGCAACCGATCGGTGTGGATGGGCGCGTGCGCGTGCAAGTGCGCGACCTGGCATTCTTGATGGCGGTATATGCACGCGACCGTTCGGTTCCGGACTGGATGCTGCGCCTGATGGACGCCGGCCAGGCACAGGTCAGCGGACGCGTGCATTGGCAGGGCGAGACCGTCATCCTGGATCGCTTGCAGGCGCATAACGCACGCTTCCAGGTCGATGCGCGCCTGCGGTTGCAGGGACGCCAGCGCAGCGGCAGCCTGCTCGCGCGTTGGGGCGTGTTGAGCGCGGCAGTGGGCCTGCGCAACGACATTCCGGAATGGCATCTGCTACGCGCGCCGCAGTGGTACCAGGCGCAGCCGGATCTGCTCCCGATCAGCTCGCCAGGCGGCGACGGCAGGTGACAAAGCCCCGGTTCTGTACCGTCTGGTATTGTTTTGCAGTGCAGCGTGCAAGTTGTATTTGGGGGGCGCACTATGCTCTTGCATCCCGACGTGGGGGAGGGAGCAAAGCCCGCTGGCAGTTCGCTGCAAGCGGGCTTTTTGTTGCCTGACGTCTGGCCGACCGCAGCGGGTCTGGCGGCAGGTGCAGTCTCCACGGCATGGCCGACCGTGATGCATGCCGCAGCGACTGCTGGTCGAGCGTACACGTAGAACACCGTGCCGCTGCGTGGCCGGGATGCCAGAATCGCGGCATGTCGCCTTCCATTGCCTCCCGCCCCATCTCCCCCGCGCTGACCGCCCTGATCGAACGGGCCGTGGCCCGTGTCCAGCAGGCTGCTGCTGCCGGGCAGCCATGGCCTGGCGATGCGCTCGCCCGGCCGCTCGAACAGCTCGCGCTTGCCAGCGACTTTGCGTTGGAGACCTTGGCGCGCCAACCCGCCTTGCTGGCACGGCTGGCGCAGGCCGATCCACCGCCACTGCCGGTGCCGGTGCTGGACCCGGCGCAGCCGCAGGAGTGGCCGGCGCAGCTGCGTCGTTACCGCGCCGCCGCATCCACCCGGCTGATCTGGCGCGACGTGCTGGGCCTGGACAGCGTGGACGCCACCCTGGCCGGTGCCACCGTGTTGGCCGAAACCTGTCTGCAGACCGCGCTGCAGGCACTGGAACAGCAGTTTTCCACTCGCCATGGGCAGGTGATTGCCGACGACGGCAGCGTGCAGCGGCTGGTGGTCTTCGGCCTGGGCAAACTGGGCGGCGGCGAGCTGAATTTTTCGTCGGACGTGGACCTGGTGTACGCCTACCCGCAGGGCGGCCAGTCCGACGGGCCACGCCCGCTGGCGGCGGAGGAATATTTCGCGCGGCTGGGTCAGCAACTGGCCAGGCTGCTGGACGAAACCACCGCCGAGGGCTTCAGTCACCGCGTGGATCTGCGCCTGCGTCCGTTCGGCAGTGCCGGGCGCGTGGCCTTGTCGTTTACCGGCATGGACCAGTATTTCCAGCGCGAAGGCCGCGATTGGGAGCGCTATGCCTGGCTCAAGGCGCGCGCGGTGGCGGGCGATATCGCCGCCGGCGAGGCCTGGCTGGAGAGCTTGCGGCCCTTCGTCTACCGCCGCTATCTGGATTTCACCGCGCTTGATGGCCTGCGCGAGATGAAGGCCGCCATCGCCGCCGAAGTTGCGCGGCATGACCGGCTGGACGACATCAAGCGCGGGCCGGGCGGCATTCGCGAGATCGAATTCCTGGTGCAATCGCTGCAGTTGATCCGCGCCGGGCGCGAGCCGGCCCTGCGCGAGCGTCGCCTGTTGCCCGCGCTCAAAGCGCTGGTCGCTGCGGGCCAGATCGAACCCGATACCGGCGTGGCGCTGGCCGAGGCGTACCGGTTCCTGCGCCGGCTGGAAAACCGCCTGCAGATGCTGCGCGATGCACAGACCCACGCCCTGCCGCAGGCGCCGCTGGACTGCGAGCGCATCGCGCTGGGCCTGGGCTATGCGGATTGGCAGGCATTGCTGGACGCACTGGTACCGCACCGCACGCAGGTGGCCGCCGAGTTCGCCGAACTGCTGGCACCGCGCGTGCGCACCACCGCCCCCGATACGCTGGCCGATTACTGGCGAGCGCTGCCCGATGGCGATGCGGCGCCGCTGCTGGGTATCGGGTTGCACGATCCGGGCAGTGCGCACCAGGTGCTGGGCGATTTCGCGCAATCCTCCGGCGTGCGTGCCCTGTCCGATACCGCGCGTGCGCGGCTGGACCGCGTAGTGCCGGCGTTGCTGCACGCCGCCACCCGGGGCAGCCAGCCCGATGCGGCGGTCCGGCGCATGCTGGGCCTGCTGCAGGCCACCTTGCGCCGTACCAGCTATCTGGCGCTGCTCGACGAACAGCCCAGCGCGCTTGCGCGGCTGGTGGATGTGCTCTCGCGCAGCGCGCTGCTGGCCGAGCGCCTGGCGGCCTATCCGCTGCTGCTGGACGAACTGCTCGACACCCGCATCGGCGGTGCGCTGCCCGATCGTGGCGCGTTGCAGGCCGCCTGCGCCGACACCGTGCACATCGAGGACACCGAAGCGGCCCTGCGCGAGCTCAACGAACGCCGGCTGGCGCTGAGCTTCCGCATTGCGCTGGCCACGCTCGACGGCCGCCAGCAGGCGGTGGACAGCACCCGCCAGCTGGCCTGGCTGGCCGAGGCGGTGGTGCAGACGGTGCTGCAGCTGGCGCGCAGGGAACTGGTGGCCGTGCACGGGCAGGTGCCGGGCGGCACGTTCGCCATCGTCGGCTACGGCAGCCTGGGTGGGCTGGAGCTGGGCTTCGGCTCGGACCTGGATCTGGTGTTTCTCTACGACCACCCGCGCGAGGCGGAACACTCCGACGGCCAACGGCCGCTGGAGGCGGGACGCTGGTTCGCGCGGCTCGCGCAGAAGGTGATGGCGCTACTTGCCGCCGAAACCGGAGCCGGCCGGCTGTACGACATCGATGTGCGGCTGCGTCCGGACGGCGGCAAGGGTGCGCTGGTATCGTCGCTGGCCAGTTACCGCGAGTACCAGCGCGAGCGCGCGTGGACCTGGGAACACCAGGCGCTGGTGCGTGCCCGGGCGGTGGCCGGCGATGCCGCGCTGTGCGATGCGTTTGCACAGGTGCGCCGCGACACGCTCACCCGCGTACGCGATGTCGCGCTGCTGCACGAGGACGTGCGCAAGATGCGTGCACGCATGCGCGCCGAACTGGATCGCAGCGACGCCGCGCGGCTGGATCTGAAGCAGGGTGCCGGTGGCCTGGTGGATCTGGAATTCCTGTTGCAGGCCGGTGTGCTGGAACACGCGGCCCAGCATCCGGGCTTGCTGGAAAGTTGCTCCACGCCTGGCTTGATCGATGCGTTGGTGCAGGCGCACTGGTTGCCGGCCGATCTGGCGCCGCCGCTGCATGCGGCGCATGCCATGCTGGTGGATGCCGGCCTTGGCTGCACGTTGGACAGGCGGCCACGCCTGATCGCACCCACGCCGGCCATCCAGCAGGCGCGCAGCGTCATCTTCAACGCGGCGCGTGCACAGGGGCTGGCATTTCCCGTCGGCAAGGACGTGGCTGCGTTGTAGCTGTGCAGTGTGGTCCGGTGGCTCTCCCGTCCGATCCTCGGGCAGCTTGTTGCGTATGCGTCGGCAGGAACGGATCACCGTGACGGCCGGTGTTGCGGATGCCGGCGAAGGATCACTGAGGGCCATGCGTCGGCAGCCACGCAGGCCCCGCTGCATCAGGTGTCGGCATGGGCGCGCGGCGCACTGCGCCACAGCAAGGCACGGAACGGCCCAAGCAGGAATACGCCCATGCCCAGTTTCACCGCCAGATCGCCTGCGGCCCAGCTCACCCAGGGCAGCGATGCGCCAGCGAAGGCAATGCCCCAGAAGAGTGCGGTATCCAGCGTGGCGCTGCAGGTGGTGGCCACGATTGGCGCCCGCCACCAGCTGCCGCCACGCAGCCGGTCGAACACGGTGATGTCGAGCAATTGCGCGGCAATGAACGCCGTGCACGAGGCGGCCGCGATGCGCGGCGTTGCCAGCCATACCGACAGCAGCACCGCCAGCGCAAACCCGCACCAGGCCACCGAGCGCGCGGCCTGCGGCCCGAAGCGGCGGTTGACCAGATTGCTGGCCAGAAATGCCAGTGGATACGAGAACGCGCCCCAGGTCAGCCAGTCGTTGATCGGGTACTGCACCAGGATGTTGGACAGCAGCACCACTGCGCCCATCGCCAGCACCGCCCAGAGCAGGGCGCGGGCGGTGAGCGGTGCGAACGTCGGGGCAGGCAAGCTGGGCATGGCGATAATCGATGGGCAATGCGTCGATTATCCGCGTGCCGCAATGGCCGGACCAGCGCAGCGACCTGCGATGGGAGCGCACCTGGGCGCGAAGGGTCTTAGCCTCTGACCCTATACCGAAAGGTGTGCGCGTACCTGCAGGGCGATCCGCTCGGTTTCGCGCACGGGCAGGATCTCGCTGCCCGCGTCGAGGACTGCATCGGCTGCGCGCAGCCGCTGGCGCTGCCGCAGTGCCTGCACATAGGTACGCACGCGCCCGCTGGCCAGATCGCTGAATGCTGCGGCCACCGGCACGCGCGTGGCGCAGGCTTCGGAGAGCAGGTTGACCGAGTCGGCGGTGGCCACGATCGCGTCCGCCCAGCCCAGCAGGCCGGCATACGGATTGGGGCCATCGCGCTCGTCGCACCACAGCAGATGTGGCAGCCCGCTGCAGACCGCACGCAGTGGAGCGATGGCGTCGGTCGGCGTGCGGCGGGAGAGGGTGACCAGCAGGCTACCGCCCACTGCACGTAGCTGCGCACTCAAGCCTGCGCACAGCGCCGCCAGCGCCGGTGGCGTCCACGGCACCTGCGCCGTGGGGCCGCCGACCAGCAGGGCCAGCCGCGGGCCGGGCAGGCCGCCCAGCGCGGGACGTGCGGCCCGCCCGGCCGTCAGCCAGGCATCGTCCACCGGGTGCAGGCTGCCGAGCAGGGTGAGCACGTTTTCGCCGTGCAGTGCGTCATGTTCGGGGACCACCAGCAGGTCCCACTGGCGCGGGTCCAGGCGTGGGTCCAGGATCTGCACGCTGCGGCTGCCACGGGCGCGCAGCAGCCGGGTGGCCAGCGCTGCCTGCCGGCCGCATCCGATGGCCAGTGCCGGCGGTTGCTGCAGTTGCCGCACAAATGCCGCGCCAAATGCCTGGTGCGCAGCGGGTAACAGGCGCGGGGCGGCCCAGCGCCAGGGCGCGCGCGCTTGCAGGTGCATGGGTTGGAAGGCACTCGGGTGCAGCGCACGGGCCAGCGCCTCGGCCTGACGCGCATTGCCGGCGCGGCCGTCGCTCAGCGCCCAGGTCAGCCCCATCGTTTCAGATCCGACATGGATTTGTTTCAGATTGAGCGCGTGTGGCGGCCATCGCACCACTCTACACTGCGGGTCTTCACACTGGTGCCGACGCCGCAGCCCACCGTCGCACCGTCCCTTTTTCTGGAGTGCCCATGTCCGATTCGCTCAATGCCGCCGCACTGGATCAGCTGTTCCGCACCGCCCGCACGCAGAACGCGTTTGCCGACACGCCGGTCAGCCAGGACTTGCTACGCGAGCTCTACGCGCTGGTGAAGTGGGGCCCCACCGCCGCCAACGGCAGTCCCGCGCGATTTGTCTTCGTGACCAGCGCCGCAGGCAAGGCCAAGCTCAAGCCGGCATTGTCCGAAGGCAACGCCGACAAGACCCTGGCCGCGCCGGTGACGGTGATCGTCGCCCACGATGAGGACTTCCACGAAAAGCTGCCGTATTTGTTTCCGCATGCCGATGCCAAGAGCTGGTTCGACGGCCCGCGCGAAGGCCGCACCGAATCGGCATTCCGCAACAGCTCGCTGCAGGGCGCCTACCTGATCCTGGCCGCACGCGCGCTGGGCCTGGACGCCGGTCCGATGTCCGGCTTCGACAATGCCAAGGTAGACGCCGCGTTCTTTGCCGGCACGCCGATCAAGTCCAACTTCCTGGTCAATCTTGGCTACGGCGATCCATCGGGATTGTTCCCGCGCCTGCCGCGCCTGAGCTTCGAGGAAGCCGCGCGGTTCGAGTGATGCCGGTGCGGGGTGTGTTGTCGGCACACATGGGCCGGGGCGCGCGTGCGCTGCGTGCTTGTCTGGCCGATGGCCGTCCGCCAGGAGTGTTGCGTTGCACCGATGTGCCCGTTTTCAGGTTTCCTGCAGTCCTCGTCCGTCTGCGCTTCGTCCCATCCGCGTTGATCCAACGCGTCTCTCATCACATGGAGTTTCAATGAAGACCACCCACAAGCTGTTGCTGCCGCTCGCCCTGACCCTGGCCATTGCCGCCTGCTCCAAGCCGGCCGACAACGCTGCCGCCCCGGCTGCCGAAACCCCGGCCGCCACTGCGCCGGCCGCCACCACTGCTGCGCCGGCACCGGCAGCTGCCGAATCGGCCGCCTCCACCGCACCGGCCGTGCAGGTGGCTTCGGGCACCTACACCCTGGACCCGAGCCACACCGACGTGATCGCGCAATGGAGCCACTTCGGCTTCTCCAACCCCAGTGCGCACTTCGGCAATGTCGACGGCACGCTGGTCTACGACGCAGCCGACGTGACCAAGTCCACCGTGCAGGTGACCCTGCCGCTGTCCGGCTTGAACAGCTTCACCGCCAAGTTCGACGAGCACCTCAAGAGCGGTGACTTCTTCGACGCGGCCAAGTTCCCGACCGCCACCTTCAAGAGCACCAAGGTCGAAGCGGCCGGCAACAACAAGCTGACCGTCACCGGCGATCTGACCATCAAGGATCAGACCAAGCCGGTCGTGCTGGACGTCACCCTCAACGGTGCCGGCGAGCACCCGATGAAGAAGGTGCCGGCGGCTGGCTTCGATGCCACCACCACGATCAAGCGCAGCGACTTCGGCGTGGGCCAGTACGCCCCGAACGTCAGCGACGAAGTGAAGATCCGCATCACCACCGAAGCCTTGCAGGCCAAGGCGGGTGAGGCGGCTGCTGCGAAGTAATTCGCGCGGAGATCGCGGCATCGATGCACGCAGCTGCCCGATGCCGCAACCCAGAAGCCCGCCAATCGGCGGGCTTTTGCTTGTGTGCGCAAAGCGCGTTCTCTGTAGGAGCGGCCCCGGCCGCGAACGCGTTACCGATAGCTGCACCGAAGGGGCTGGGTTTTGTCGGGAAAGCCCGTCGCGCCCGGGTGCGCTCCTACGGGGATGTTGCACGCCGTGAGTGGCCGCGCGCGCCAGCGATTGCAGGAGCGGCCCCGGCCGCGAACGCGTTACCGATAGCTGCACCGACGGGGCTGGGCTTTGTCGGGAAAGCCCGTCGCGCCCGGGTGCGCTCCTACGGGGATGTTGCACGCCGTGAGTGGCCGCGCGCGCCAGCGATTGTAGGAGCGGCCCCGGCCGCGAACGCGTTACCGATCGCTGCACCGATGGGGCTGGGCTTTGTCGGGAAAGCCCGTCGCGCCCGGGTGCGCTCCTACGGGGATGTTGCACGCCGTGAGTTGCCCCGCGCGCCAGCGATTGTAGGAGCGGCCCCGGCCGCGAGGGCGTTACCGATCGCTGCACCGATGGGGCTGGGCTTTGTCGGGAAAGCCCGTCGCGCCCGGGTGCGCTCCTACGGGGATGTTGCACGCCGTGAGTGGCCGCGCGCGCCAGCGATTGTAGGAGCGGCCCCGGCCGCGAGGGCGTTACCGATCACTGTACCGATGGGGCTGGGCTTTGTCGGGAAAGCCCGTCGCGCCCGGGTGCGCTCCTACGGGGATGTTGCACGCCGGGAGTGGCCCCGCGCGCGCCAGCGATTGTAGGAGCGGCCCCGGCCGCGAACGCGTTACCGATCGCTGTACCGATGGGGTTGGGTTTTGTCGGGAAAGCTTGTCGCGCCCGGGTGCGCTCCTACGGGGATGTTGCACGCCGGGAGTGGCCCCGCGCGCGCCAGCGATTGTAGGAGCGGCCACGGCCGCGAACGCGTTACCGATCGCTGTACCGACGGGGCTGGGTTTTGTCGGGAAAGCCCGTCGCGCCCGGGTGCGCTCCTACGGGCGGGGTTACTCCGCTGTGGGATTTGCCTTCCAGTAGCCTTTCGCGCGCACCCATTCGCGGTCCACGCCCAGGTGCTCTTCGATGAACTTGCGCATGGCACGGGCGCGCATCGATTCGGCACCGATCCAGTAGAACGTGTCGCCGTCGTGCGGCTCGTAATCACGCAGGCTGTCTTCCAGCAGCGTGCTGCTGGCCGCGTCGAAGCCATTGCGCTCCAGCCAGTACACCTCCACATCGGCCGCGCTCAGCAGTTCCTGGCGTTCGCTGGCATCGGCCACTTCGATGAACACTTCGGCATGCATGTCCGCCGGCATCGCCTCCAGCCAACGGCCGATGGCTGGCAACGCGGTTTCATCGCCGAGCAGCACGTAATGATCGAAATCGTCGGCCACCAGGAACGAGCCGCGTGGGCCGCCGATGCGCAGTGCATCGCCCGGCTGCGCCTGTGCCGCCCAGTTGGAGGCCACGCCGTCGCCATGCAGCACGAAGTCGATGCCGAGTTCGCCGGTTTGCGGGTCGAACAGGCGCGGGGTGTAGTCGCGGCCGGGCGAGGGGACGACGCCTTCGGCGTAGCGGGGGCCGTCTGCCGTCATCGTCGGCAGCACGAAGGCGCCGTCGGCATTGGGGAAGAACAATTTGACGTGATCGTCCGGTGCCTCGCTCTGGAAACCAGCCAGTTCACTGCCACCGAACACGATGCGGCGCATCTGCGGGGTGATCGACGTGCAGCGCACCACCTGCACGGTACGCAGGCGCGGGTCGCGGCGGAGTTGGGTGTTGGTATGTGCAGCCATGAAGTGCGATTCCTGTGGGTACCGTTTCGATACGCGGCGTTGGGGAATGGGGACACGATGAAGGTCGAAATCAATGACGTGACAGGTACAGCAGCCAGCCGATGCAGTCGCTATCCCTTCTCCACTCGGGACATTGTCCTCCTTCATGGGGGAGACGGTGCCGCGCAGCGGCCGATGAGGGTGCGCACGCAGCCTCATGCTCGGGCCTGGCCCTGCTCCATGCCATCGGCGGCGGCGTTGAGCAGTGCGGCGATGCGTGCGGTCTCGGCGCCACTCCACTGCCCGTGCCGTGCGAACAGGCCGTGCTTGATGCGCTGGATCGCCTCGCGGATCGGGGCAGGTGTCTGCGCCTTGATCAACGCGCGCGCACGGTGCTGGGTACGTGCGAGCGCGGCATCCAGTGCATCGCGGTGTTCATTGGCGTAGCGGCGCCCGGCAGCGTTGACTTGGTAGCGCTTGCGGCCCCGTTGCAGATCGGGTTCTACCAATCCGTCGGCTTCCAGTTGCGCCAGGGCCGGATAGATCGCACCGGCGCTGGGCGCGTATAGGCCTTCGAACAGCGCGCCGATCTGCCGCATCAACGCGTAGCCGTGGCGTGGTTGTTGGTCGATCAGTGCCAGCAGTAGCAGGCGCGGATCGCCATGCTCCAACGGCCGCATCCGCGCGCTACCGGCCAGCGCATCCCGCTCAGGTGGGTGGTGACGGTAGGAGCGCATCCTTATTCGATAGATCGAATCCTGTGGAAACGATAGGCCGACGTGATGGGCATCGCAAGCGCCCAGCTGTCGCCTAGCGGACCGACTGTGGTCATCAGTGCCCCCATGCTGCAACGCGTCTAGACAGCGCTAATCTTCATAATTACGATGTAATTACTTCGACATTACGGGCTCGGCCCGGTGAGGCGAGGCGATGAGCCGACAGTGGAACACCCAGGCCGAAAGCCGCCGCCAGCGCCTGCAGCGCGCCGCCGCGCTCGCGCCGCATGGGCGGGTGGCCGCCGAGGACGTGGTGGCGCTGCTGGAGGCGGTGATCGAACCCGGCGACCGGGTGTGCCTGGAGGGCAACAACCAGAAGCAGGCCGACTTCCTGGCGCGTTGCCTGACCGAGGTGGACCCGGCCCGCGTGCACGATCTGCACATGGTGCAGTCGGTGCTGTCGCTGGCCGCGCATCTGGACGTGTTCGAGCGCGGCATCGCCAAGCGGCTGGATTTCTCGTTCTCCGGCCCGCAGGCCGCGCGCCTGGCCGGGTTGGTGAGCGAAGGGCGCATCGAGATCGGTGCCATCCACACCTACCTGGAATTGTTCGGCCGTTACTTCATCGACCTCACTCCGCGCATTGCGCTGGTCACCGCGCAGGCGGCAGATCGCCACGGCAATCTCTATACCGGCCCCAATACCGAAGACACGCCGGTGATCGTGGAAGCCACGGCGTTCAAGGGCGGCATCGTGATTGCACAGGTCAATGAAATCCTGGACACCTTGCCGCGCGTGGATATCCCTGCCGACTGGGTGGACTTCGTCACCCAGGCGCCCAAGCCCAATTACATCGAACCGCTGTTCACCCGCGACCCGGCGCAGATCTCCGAAATCCAGGTGCTGATGGCGATGCTGGCCATCAAGGGCATCTACGCCGAGTACGGCGTGGAGCGCCTCAACCACGGCATCGGCTTCGATACCGCCGCCATCGAACTGTTGCTGCCCACCTATGCCGAGTCGCTGGGGTTGAAGGGCAAGATCTGCCGGCATTGGGCGCTCAATCCACACCCGGCGCTGATTCCGGCGATCGAGTCGGGCTTCGTCGAATCGGTGCACGCGTTCGGCTCGGAGCTGGGCATGGAGGCGTATATCGCCGCACGCCCGGATGTGTTCTTCGCCGGTGCCGACGGCAGCATGCGTTCCAACCGCGCGCTGTCGCAGACCGCCGGCCTGTATGCCTGCGACATGTTCATCGGTTCGACGCTGCAGATCGATTTGCAGGGCAATAGCTCCACTGCCACGCGCGACCGCATTGCCGGCTTCGGTGGCGCGCCCAACATGGGCTCGGACGCACGCGGCCGCCGGCATGCCAGCGCTGCCTGGCTCAAGGCCGGGCGCGAGGCCGCACGGCCTGGCGAGATGCCGCGCGGGCGCAAGCTGGTGGTGCAGATGGTGGAAACCTTCCGCGAGCACATGGCGCCGGCCTTCGTCGACAGGCTCGATGCCTGGGAGCTGGCCGAGCGGGCAAACCTGCCACTGCCGCCGGTGATGATCTACGGCGACGACGTCAGCCATGTGCTGACCGAAGAAGGCATCGCCAACCTGCTGCTATGCCGCACCCCGGAAGAACGCGAGCAGGCGATCCGTGGCGTATCCGGCTACACCGCGGTGGGCCTGGGGCGCGACAAGCGCATGGTGGAGAACCTGCGCGACCGCGGCGTCATCAAGCGTCCGGACGACCTGGGCATTCGCCCGCGCGATGCCACGCGTGACCTGCTGGCCGCGCGCACGGTCAAGGACCTGGTGCGCTGGTCTGGTGGGCTGTACGACCCGCCGAAACGTTTTCGCAACTGGTAGGGCCGAGCATGGAAACCCTTCGCTATCGTTTTGACGGCCAGCGCGGTGCAGGCGCCGGGCTGGAGCATGCGCTGGTGGGCGTGGTCGCCTCCGGCAATCTGGAAGTGCTGGTCGAGCGCGTGCCGCTGGATGGCGCGATGGAGATCCACATCCTCACCGCCGCGCGTGGCTTCGGCACGATCTGGCAAGCGGTGCTGGACGATTTCGCCGCGCGCCATCCACTGCGCGATGTGCGCATCAGCGTCAACGATGTCGGTGCCACCCCGGCGGTGGTGAGCCTGCGCCTTGACCAGGCGATCGACGTGCTGCAAGGAGCCGACGCATGAGCCCGCATGCCCCTGTAGGAGCGCACCCGGGCGCGATAGGCGTTCCCGGTAACCCCACCGTCGCGCCCGGGTGCGCTCCTACGCACAGAGTCGCCAGCCGATGCGCCGCAGCCGCCGCTGTAGGAGCGCGCCAGAGTGCGACGGGCATCTCCGGTCACGCGTCAGTCGCGCCCGGGTGCGCTCCTACCTACGCGATCCGGAGACTCGCATGAGCACCACCATTCCCATGGCCGACCGCAGCTACTACGAAGCCGATGCGCGCGAGCGCATCGATGGGCTCCTGGATGCCGGCAGCTTCCAGGAATTCGTCGGCCCGCGCCGTCGCCTGGTCAGCCCGCATCTGGCGCAACTGGACGTGCCCGGCGCCTTCGACGACGGCGTCGTCGTGGGGCAGGGCACGCTGCGCGGGCGCAACGTGCTGATCGCCGCGCAACAAGGCGCCTTCATGGGTGGTGGTGTCGGCGAAGTGCACGGTGCCAAACTCACCGGCCTGCTTGAACGTGCCGTGGCCACGCGCCCGGATGCCGTGCTGCTGCTGCTCGATACCGGCGGCGTGCGCCTGCATGAAGCCAATGCCGGCCTGATCGCCATCTCCGAGGTCATGCGTGCCACCTTGACCGTGCGCGCCGCCGGCATTGCAGTGCTGGCGTTGATCGGCAGCGGCAACGGCGCGTTCGGTGGCATGGGCATCGTGGCGCGCTGCTGTAGCGCGGTGCTCATGTCCGAGGAAGGCCGCCTGTCGTTGTCTGGCCCGGATGTGATCGAGACCGTGCGTGGTGTGGAGGAATTCGATGCGCGCGACCGCGCGCTGGTGTGGCGCGTCACCGGCGGCAAGCACCGCTATCTGCTCGGCGAAGCGCGCACCCTGGTGGCCGACCGCATCGCGGCCTTCGCCGATGCCGCCGCCAGCACGCTGGATGCACTCTCAGAACCCGACGGCGATGCCGCGTTGCAGTCGCTGGAGCGCGCGCATCAGCACTTGTCCGCGCGTATCGACGCGTACGGCGATTGCCGCGACAGCCTGGAAATCTGGACGCGCCAGGGCATCGCCGATGCGCAGCGCCTGCCACTGCTGGACACCGACGCCTTCCTTGCCGCCACCGCCGACCGGAGCACGCCATGGAACTGAGCCAGTTGCTCGACCAGCTGTTTCCGCTCGGTCATGCCATCACCCGGAACGACGATGTGCTCACCGGCAGCGCCACCACCGTCGCAGGCGAGGTGACGGTGATCGGCACGGCCAACACACTGGAAGTGGGCGTTGACCATGCCCTGATGCTGGCCGCCACCGTGCTGGCCAGCACCCGCGCACATCCGCAGCGGCCCATCGTGATGCTGGCCGACACCGCCGGGCAGCGGCTTGCACGTCGCGACGAGCTGCTTGGCATCAACGGCTATTTCGCGCATCTGGCGCGCGCGTTGGAGGTGGCCCGCCAGCGCGGCGCGCGGCTGGTCACGCTGGTGTATGGCGAAGCGGTCAGCGGTGGATTCCTGTCCTTTGGCCTGATGGCCGATCGCATCCATGCCTTGCCGAGTGCACAGGTGCGCGTCATGGATCTGCGCGCGATGGCGCGGGTCACCAAGCAACCGCTGGAAACCTTGCAGGCGCTTAGCAAGAGCTCGCCGGTGTTTGCGCCGGGTGTGGAGAACTACGTACGCATGGGCGCGGTGGATTCGCTGTGGGAAGGCGATCTGGCGCAGGCGCTGCTCGAGGCATTGGCCGCGCCTGTGGATGGCGACCAGCGCCGGGTACGCGGTGCGCAACGCGGTGGCCGAACCCTGGCACGCGATGTCGCTGCCGCCGTGGCGGCGGGCGAAGCCTGACATGGCCGGCCGCCACGCCCTGGTGTGGTTGCGTGCGGCGGCGCAGTGGCAAGCGCTCACCCCGGGCACGCAGCCGCGGCTGCAGCACTGGTTTGCCGCCGGCCTGCCGGCCGTGGTGGCGCGCCGTGACGGCAGCGAAGCACCGGGTGCCATGCGCCTGGGCGTGCCGTTGCCGCCTGCAGAAAACAAGCAGCGCCTGGCGCTGACCGTGCACGTTGATGACATTGCGCGCTGTACCGCGCCACTCGCACTGGACGCGGTACTCGCGCACGCTCCGGAGACCGCGCAAGCGGCCTTGCAGGCCCTGCTGAGGCAATGCCAGGCCGCGGCCCTGCAACCGCGCGTGTTCGGCAGCTTCGCCTGGCAGGCGTTGACCGGCCTGGCCTATGTGCATGCGCAATCGGATCTGGACCTGCTGTGGGGAGCCGAAACACCTGAACAGGCGCAGGCCGTCGTCGCGCTGTTACAGCGTTGGGAGCAGCGCCACGGGCAACGCGCCGATGGTGAGCTGTTGCTGCCCGACGACAGGGCCGTGAACTGGCGCGAATACGCCGGTAGTGCGCAGCAGCTGCTGGTGAAGTCCAGTAACGGATGCCGCCTGCTGCCGCGGGCCGCCCTGTTTCCGGTATGCAGCGCGGCATGAGGGCGCAGGCGCAACACGGGGGATATTTCGACCACCCTGACTCATCGCCCCCTGCACAGGCCCACGCCAGCCCGCTGGCGCACCGCATCGGCCGTCTTGCGGTTGGCGCGCTGCACGAGGAATTGGCATGTGCGTTCAAGCCCGGCCTGGTGACGCCGTTCGACAGCGGCAGCCACACCGACATGGACGCGTCCACCTTCCTACGCAGCCTGTTTGCACTGCGGGGCTATTTCGTCGCCATCGCCCAGGCCGGGATCGACAACGCGCCCTTCGCGCAGCTGCGCGAACGGGGGATCGTCGCCGAGGCCGCCATGCTGCGCGCTACCGGCGGCATCAACACGCACCGGGGTGCCATCTTCAGCCTTGGCCTGCTCACCGCGCAGGCCGCGCGCCTGCACGCTGCACAGCAGCGGCCCCCCGCTGCTGAAGCCATCTGCCAGGGCGTGCAGGTCTGGCGCGACGCGGTGCTGGCCGCGCCGCTGGATCCGCGCAGCAACGGCCAGCGCATGCGTGCGCAGCACCCGGTCAGCGGTGTGCGCGAGCAGGCCGCGATGGGTTATCCGCTGCTGCGCGAGGTGGCGTTGCCAACCTTGCGTGCCCGGTTGAACAGCGGTGCCACGCAGGAGGCCGCGCTCGTGGATACCCTGATGCAGTTGGTCGCACAGGTGGACGATCTCAATCTGTTGCATCGCGGTGGCGCCGATGGACTGGCGTATGCCAAGGCGCAGGCATCCGGCTTTCTTGCCGATGGCGGTACGGCGCAGCCAAACTGGCGCGATCGGCTTGCTGCACTCAGCAAGGGCTTCGTCGAACGCCGGCTCAGCCCCGGCGGCAGTGCCGATCTGTTGGCCTGTGCGTGGTTTCTGCACTGCCAGGAGCGCGCATGAGCCCAGATCCCCATCCGCGCCGTCTCACTGCACGTGTCGTGGCAGAACGTGCGAGCAGTCGTATCGCACCACCTACTACTGTGCCGGGTGCCGTCCTTCTCCCGTCTACGGGAGAAGGTGCCCGAAGGGCGGATGAGGGCAGCTCTGGCAGACACCGTCCGACCACAGCTCACCGAGCAACTCCATGAGCCTGGCCATCCTCTGCCCCGGCCAAGGCGGCCAGCATCCGGAGATGTTCGCGCAGGTGGCGGATGCGCCGGCTGCGCCTGAGGTCGTCGCGCTTGCGGACGCGCTGCTTGGCACATCGTCCCAGCGTCTGGCGGCCGATCCCGGCCGCTATGCCAATGCCATCGCCCAGCCGCTGGTCTGCGCAGGCACGCTGGCGCAGTGGCAGGCGCTACGCCAGCAGTTGCCGACGCCCTTGATGGCGCTGGGTTATAGCGTGGGCGAACTCGCCGCGCACGCCGTGGCCGGCAGCATGGAAATCGCCACCTGCCTGCAGCTGGCCGCCACCCGCGCGCGCCTGATGGACGCCGCCAGTCCCGCGCACGCCGGGCTGATGGCGGTGGTCGGCCTGCCACTGACCACGCTTGAATCGCTCTGCAACAGCCATGGCGCCGCGCTTGCCATCCTCAATGGCGACGACCATGCCGTGCTTGGCGGCCCACGCGCCGCACTGCAGGCGCTGGGCGATGACGCGCAGGCACGTGGTGCGCGCACGACCTTGCTGCCGGTCAGCGTGCCTGCGCATACGCCGTGGCTGCGCGAGGCAGCCGATGCGTTCGCCATCGAATTGAACAAGGTGGCCGTACGCGCGCCAGCCGTGCGCGTGCTGGCCGGTATCGATGCACGCGCGGTCACCACGCCTGCGCTGGTCGTCGACAGCCTGTCGGCACAGATCGCGCAGACCGTGCGTTGGCGTGACGTGCTGGTGCAGGCGGCCGAACGCGGTGCGCGCGTGTTTCTCGAACTCGGCCCGGGCAGCGCATTGGCGCGCATGGTGCGCGAGGTCGTACCGGGGTGCGAGGCGCGCTCGGTCGATGAATTCCACGGCATCCACGGTGTCGTGGAATGGGTCGGCGCCGCGTGCGAGCGCGCGGCATGAAGGACCGGCAGGTGGCGCACATAGCGTGCCCCCTGGATGGCGGGTGGCCATCCGTGCTGTACGCGAATCAAGTGTCTGGGAGGGCGCATGACCCCGCAAATTGCAACGATTCTTGGCTTGGTTGTGATGTTTATCGTGGCCACCGCTCTGCCCATCAACATGGGCGCGGTGGCCTTCGCGCTGGCGTTCATCGTCGGTGGGGTATGGGTGGGGCTTGACGGCAAGGAGGTGCTGGCCGGCTTTCCTGGCGATCTGTTCCTGACCCTGGTCGGCATCACCTATCTGTTTGCCATCGCGCAAAAGAACGGCACCATCGATCTGCTGGTGCATTGGGCGGTCCGCGCGGTCCGCGGGCATATCGTGGCCATTCCGTGGGTGATGTTCCTCATCACCGGCCTGCTCACCGCGTTCGGCGCGTTGGGGCCGGCGGCGGTGGCCATCATCGGCCCGGTCGCGCTGCGCTTCGCCAAGCAGTACCGCATCAATCCGCTGATGATGGGCCTGCTGGTGATCCATGGTGCGCAGGGCGGTGGGTTCTCGCCAATCAGCGTGTATGGCGGCATCACCAACAAGGTGGTGGAAAAGGCCGGGCTGGATGTCACCGAAATGGCGGTATTCCTCACCAGCCTGGGCTTCAACCTGATGATGGCGATCATCTGTTTCTGCGCCTTCGGCGGGCTCACGCTGATGCGCCGGCAGGAGATGTCGCTGGCCGATGCGCAGTATGTGCCGGTCACCGGCGACCAGGCTTCGCAACGCCGCTTCGCCATCGAAGGCCATGGCGCGCTGGTCGCTGCCGGCGGTGGCACCTTGTCCACCGATCCGCTGGCGCTGGAGGCGGTGGCGATCACCCGCGACCGGGTCATCACCTTGATCGGCTTGCTCGGCCTGGGTGTTGCGGCGCTGGTCTACAACCTCAATGTCGGCCTGGTGTCGATCACCGTCGCCGTGGCGCTGGCGCTGATTTCGCCGAATGCGCAGAAGGGCGCGGTGGACGGCATCAGCTGGTCCACGGTGCTGTTGATTAGCGGTGTGGTGACCTATGTGGCGGTGCTGGAAAAAGCCGGCGCGGTGGACTACATCGGCACCGGCGTCTCGCACATCGGCATGCCGCTACTCGGCGCGTTGCTGGTCTGCTATGTGGGCGGCATCGTCTCCGCATTCGCCTCGTCGGCGGCCGTGCTGGGTGCCACCATCCCGCTGGCGGTGCCGTTCCTGATGCAGGGGCAGCTGGGTGCCGCCGGGGTGATCTGCGCGTTGGCGGTGTCGTCCACGATCGTGGATGTCAGCCCGTTCTCCACCAATGGTGCGCTGGTGGTGGCCTCGGCCGCCAAGGAAGAACGCGACGGCCTGTTCCGCCGCTTCCTGGTCTATAGCGGGCTGGTGGTGGTGTTGGGGCCGCTGGCGGCGTGGCTGCTGTTCGTGGTGCCGGGTTGGCTGTGAGGCCGGCGGTATCGGGCAGGGCCCAGGGGTGCCCCGGTAGAATGGGCGCCCCTGCTCCAACGCCGACGACCTGCCCACCATGACCCTCGCCCCTGATTCGCGCAGCGCCAGAAAGCGCGTACCGCTGTACGAGGAAGTGGCCGAGCGCCTGCGCCAGAAGATCTACGACTACGCGTTGCCGCCGGGCGAATGGATCGACGAGCCGGCGCTGGCCGAAGAGCTCGGCATCAGCCGCACCCCCTTGCGCGAAAGCCTCAAGCTGCTCGCGGCCGAAGGCCTGGTGCAGCTGGACGCCGGCCGCGGCAGCCGGGTCACGCGGCTGACGCTGGAAGACCTCAACCAGCTGTTCCCGGTGATGGCGATGCTGGAAGGCCGCTGTGCACACGATGCGGTCAAGCGCATCGACGCAGCCGGTGTGCAGCGACTGGAAGAGTTGCATGCGGCGATGGAGGCCTCGGCCGCCTCCGGCGATCTGGCCGAGTACTACCGCAACAATTATCTGATCCACGAGACGGTGCAGCACTACGCCGGCAATCCGTGGCTGATCCGCGTCACCCACGATCTGCATCGCATCCTCAAGATGCATCGCGGGCGGCAGTTACTCACTCCCGGGCGGATGGCGCAATCGCTGGCCGAGCATCGGCAACTGATGGAATGCGTGCGGCGCGGCGATGCGGAAGGCGCAGAGCGCACCATGCACGGGCATCTGTTGAGCCAGGGCCAGGCGCTGGCGGCGTATGTGGCGGCCGGAGGGATGTTGAACGTGCCGGCGCCGCTGCCGCGCTCGGGTGGGGCGTAGGCGCCACCGGAAGACGCGGCAGGTCCCGACGCTGGCTGGCGACTGCGGCGACAGCGCGGCCGCCTGCCGGTGTTCAGTGCAGGTGCGTGAAGAGCCAGCCCGCCCAGCCGAGCAGGAAGACGTAGCCAACGATCAGCGCCGACTGCACGGCGCGCTGGTGAGCCCGGATCAGATACATGCTTGCCCCTTCGCATACGCTGTGGTGGGTGGAAAGCCGGCCCGATCCGCCTGTCGCCCCAGTGGCGGCATCCCCATCCCAGTACATGTGATGCTGGCGTGAAAAAACGCCGCTCGCAAATCGATATCTTCTATCGCCGCCGGCCCGGCCGGGCACCTGGGAGCGCGCCCTTCCAGCGCGCTCGGCGTGCCTGCCGCCAGCACGGCGCGGGGCTGACGGCTACCAATCCGTGGGCGCGTAGTCCTTCAGGAATTGCCCCCAGACGTGTTCGCCGGTATTGAAGCCGTGAATGATCGGGTCGACGATGCGCGCGGCGCCATCGACGATATCCAGCGGTGGGTGAAAACGTTCCTGCTGCACCTTGAGCGCAGCGATGTCGGCCGGATCCTCGTCGGTCACCCAGCCGGTGTCCACGCTGTTCATGTGGATGCCGTCGTTCTGGTAATCGGCCGCCGAGGTGCGCGTCATCATGTTCAACGCGGCCTTGGCCATGTTGGTGTGCGGGTGCCGGGTGGTCTTGAAGTTGCGGTAGAACTGGCCCTCCATCGCCGAGACGTTGACGATGTGCTTGTCGCGCTCGGGCGTGCGCAGCATCAACGGCTTCAGGCGCGCATTGATGATGAACGGCGCGATGGCGTTGACCAGTTGCGTTTCCAGCAATTCCACCGACGGCACTTCGGCCATCAGCAGGCGCCAGGAATTGCGCCCGCGCAGATCCACCTGCTGCAGGTCCTGGTCCAGCCGGCCGTCGGGGAACAGGTGCTCCTGCCCCACCAGTTCGTCGTCCAGCAGGGCAATCTGTGAAAGCTCGGCGGCGCGGGTGAGGCCATCGGCATCGTCAAGGCTGCGGCCGTGTACCGCTGGCAGCGCAGCGGCCGAGGCCTTCCGCAAGGGCTCGGGCGTGCGCAGGCCTTCGTAATGGCCAACCAGTCGTTGCACGGTCTCCGGCAGGGCGTGCAGTGCGGCGGTTTCGTTGGCCATCATGTGCGCATAGAACTGCGGCGGGCGGCGCACGGTCTGGCAGGCATTGTTGATGATGAAGTCCAGCCGCAGCCGGGTGGCCAGCAACTGGCTGCAGAACGCCTCCACGCTGGGCGTGTGGCGCAGATCCAGCCCAAACACCTGCAGGCGATGGCCCCACTGCGCAAAGTCCGGCTCCTGCGCATAACGCGCGGCCGAATCGCGCGGGAAGCGGGTGGTGACGATGAGTTCGGCACCGGCGCGCAGCAGCTTCAGGCCGGCCTGGTAGCCGATCTTGACCCGGCCGCCGGTGAGCAATGCAACACGCCCGCGCAGGTCGGCGGTTTCGGTGCGCTTGAAGAAATTCAGCTCGGCGCAGGCGGGGCACATCTGGTCGTAGAAATCGTGCAGCTGGGTGAATTTCTGCTTGCACACATAGCAGTGGCGCAGCTCGGGCGAATGCGTCGGCTCCTCGGCGGCGGCGTTCTCGCCGTTGTGCGCGTCGTGCAGGCCGGCGGCGTGTGGCGGGAAGTAGTTCGGCGTGCTGAACACCGGTTTGCGCCGCAACGCGCGGATGCCGCGTTGTTCGAGCAGGGCTTCGGCCTTGCGCACCTTCTCCTGGTGCCGCTCGCGTTCGCGCTGCTTGAGCAACTGGCGGCGCGCCTTGGGCTCGGGGTGGTAGACGCGGGCCACCACCTGGTGCAGGCGCACGCGGTCGGCCTCGGGCAGGGAGTCGAGGACGCTGCGGTCGGCATCGATGGCTTCCAGCACATCCAGCGCGGCGCGCAGGCGGTCGGTCAGTGGCAGGTCGGCGGCGGGCGGGGGCGGGGCGGTGGTGTTCAAGACGGATCCAAGGAAGGGGCAATGGCGCAGCTGCTGCGGACGGAAGCCTGCGAAGTCCGGCACCAGGGCAGGGCAACGGTCCGCCGGCCGGGGGCCGCGTGACCAGATGCGCCGCAGTGCGCTCGCGCATTTTCGCCGATTGGCGCGGCACCGCGCCAATCGGGCACCAGGGCGAGGTCCTGCCGCGCGCTACCGTCCAGCTCCTCGGTCGTGGTCCACCTGCCAGGGCGTTGCCGTTGTGGGCGGCGCCTTGGCGGCCGGAGGGGGGCAGCGCTCACATGTCCTGCAACGCCGGTCGGCTACGTTGGAGAGCCTGTGCCGGTTGCAAGGAAAAATCATGGGCCTGCTGGTCGAGGGCAAGTGGCAAGACCGTTGGTATGACACCGACAGCAGCGATGGGCGCTTTGAGCGCTCGCAATCGCAGTTCCGCAACTGGGTGACGCGCGATGGGGCGGCCGGCCCGCATGGGGAGGCCGGATTCCAGGCCGCGGCGGGGCGGTATCACCTGTATGTGTCGCTGGCCTGCCCGTGGGCGCATCGCACCTTGATCTTTCGCCACCTGAAAGGCCTGCAGTCGATGATCGATGTGTCGGTGGTGAACTGGCTGATGGGCGAACACGGCTGGACCTTCGATGCAGGCCCGGGGGTGGTGGAAGATTCGGTCAATCACGCGCAACGTCTGTACCAGGTCTATCTCAAGGCCGACCCGCAGTACTCCGGGCGGGTGACCGTGCCGGTGCTGTGGGACCGCGAGCGCAAGACGGTGGTGAGCAACGAATCGGCCGATATCATCCGCATGTTCAACAGCGCGTTCGATGCGGTCGGCGCGCGCGCGGGCGATTACTATCCCGCGCCGTTGCGGGCAGCGATCGATGCGGTCAATGCGCGTGTCTACGACACCGTCAACAATGGCGTGTACAAGGCGGGATTTGCCACCACGCAGCGCGCTTACGAAGACGCGATAAGCCCACTTTTTGAGTCGTTGGATTGGCTTGAGGCACGCCTGGGCCAGCAACGCTATCTGTGTGGCGACACCTTGACCGAAGCCGACTGGCGCCTGTTCACCACGCTGGTGCGCTTCGACGCGGTGTACGTGGGGCACTTCAAGTGCAATCTGCGCCGCATTGCCGATTACCCGCACTTGTCGGGCTTTCTGCGCGAGCTATACCAGCTGCCCGGCATCGCCGAGACGGTGGATTTCCAGCACATCAAGGGCCACTACTACCAGAGCCACGACACGATCAATCCCACCGGGATCGTGCCGCTGGGCCCGGTGCTGGACCTGCTGGCGCCGCACGGGCGCGAGGCGCACCAGGGCGGCTAGTCCGCACGCTTACTCGTGTGCCGCGCTGCGCACGATCAATGCAGCAGCGCCCACCGAAATCGCATCCTCCACGGCGCCGGTGCTGGTCTGGCCATAACGCTCGATCGCCCGCATGCGCAGGTTGAAGGTGAGGTAGGCGGCGCCGACGGCGGCCGCCGCACCCAGCACGGCGGCGACGCCACGCTGGTGACGTGGTGCCAATGCCGCACCGGCGAGCATGCCGGTGGCCACGCGCGCCACCATGCCGGGCAACACGATGCGGTCGGGTGCGCTTTTCATCTTGTCCCCGGCGATTTCACCGCTGGCCAGCGCCAGCATGCCGGCCGAGGCCAGTGGGTTGGCCAGTAGGCCGGGGGCACCGTTGTCGCGGGGAAGCTTCCCGCTGCGTGCGGCATTGGCGACCGCAGCAAGCGGGGTCATCGAGCGCATGCCGGCCACCGCGCCCATCAGGATGGAATGAATCAACGCCATAAACACCTCCGTGCGTGTCGCGCGACCGCAGGCGCAATGCGCTGCGTGCCGTCACGATGGATCGAAAAACCCAGCCTAGAGGGTGGCGTGTGTGGAGGTTGGCAAGATGCGTACCGAGCAGTTCGCTCGTGGGTCTGCCATAGGTTGGCATGTGGTGCACGACTGGCGCACAGATCGCTGCAGGACCTGCGCGCCAGTGGAATGTCCTGTCGCGGCTGTGCGATGGAGCGATGCGTATAAAGGCGAGTGGGTGGATGCGCCAGTGCGCGATCAGCGCACGGCGAACCTGCCCGTACGCCATGCCACCCAGACCACGCTCAGCCCAACGGCCAGGCACACCAGCGCCGCAGGTAGCGACGCTTCAGGGCCGAACACACCGCCGGTGAACATGTCGGGCATGGCGGCGTTGGGCGTGCTGCGCGCGATGGCCGCGCCCGGGGCGATGCCCGAGACAGCGGCGCCGAACAGATAGCCCTGGGTGAAATTCCAGGCGGTGTGCGCCCCGATCGACACCCAGATGCGGCCGGTGAGCGCATAGAACGCGCCCAGCATCACGCCGGCTTCCAGGGCGATGCAGACCGCCGCCAACACCGTGGCGTTGGGGTTGCCCAGATGGCTGAAGCCGAACACCGCAGAGGAGACCGCAAACGCAGTCCAGGGGCCGAACGCGCGCCACAGCAGCCGCAGGATTGCCGCGCGCATCATCAGTTCTTCCACGACGCCGGCCTGCAACGCCTGGCGCAGCGGTGTCCATGCCGATGCAGGGCCGGTTGCCTGGATATCGTAAAGACCGAACAGCGCCATGATGCCCATGACCGCAGAAAACATCGCCGCACCGGCCAGCAGGCCGATGGCCAGCTGCGGCAGCATGGGGCGCACGGCGATTTCGGAAGGAGTGCGCTGTTCGGCCAGGCGTACCGCCAGCGCGTAGATGCCCAAGGCCACCAGCGCACCGAAGGTGCTGACCGCAAACTGCACCGGCTCGTTGCTCTTCGGCCACAAGCTGCCCAGCGACCGGGTCACTACGCCGGTGGGAATGGCGACCAGAAAGAACAGCACGACGGCCCAGCCGCAGGCGCGCAACCACCGCAGGCGGCCGGGACGCAGGATGCCGCGTTCGCCCAGCGCGATGGCGTGGGGTGCGTGCGTGGCAGGTGCTGCGCTGGTGGGGGGCGATTGCGTCACTGCAGGCATGTGCGACTCCTTGTGGATACAGCGGTCATGGGGCGGAAGTGCGGGAGGCTGGATCAGTTGCTGCGGTGATGCGGGTTGCGAACGAGCGCCGCTGCAACGCGGCGATGGCTTCGGCAAGCACGGCCGACAGCGGCACGGACAGCTCGGCATCGAGCTGTGCCGCCGCCGCATTGGTCGCCGCCCATTGCTGCTGCAGGGCGGGAACCAGGCGCCGGACCTTGGCGGTGAGTACGACGATGCGTTCGCGTGCATCGGCACCGGGTTTGAGGACGACCAGGCGCTGCTTGGCCATCTGTGCAACGGTCTGGCTGGCAGCGGAGTGAGTGATGCCGATCTCCTGGGCCAGCACCTTGATGGACGCAGGGCCGAGCCGCATCAGCACGCGCAGCACCGGCGTGTAGCGCGGCCGCCAGGCGAGCCCGGAGGCCGCGTACACCGCTTCGAGATCGCCATCCAGCAACTCGATCAGGTGCCGGACCAGGGTGCCCAGTGTGGGAGTGAGTGTGCTCATGGCGCAAATATATAAGCGCTGTTGTATTTACGCCATGTGCCGAAAGTTTGGGGGCATGACGCGATCCGGTGGCCGCCCTGCCGCTGCGTTGGTCATGCTGGGCTTTGGCGCTGAGTCTGCCGGCGGCGGTGCCACGGCTGGCGATGGTGCCGCTGGAACCGTGGTTCCGGCGGATCGGCCTGCCGGGCCAGCGGCGCGCTGCCGCGCGCTGACCGAGAGCGTTGACCGGTGACATGCCGCACAGCACCGCATGCATCTGGTCGGGCTGTGCATCGCAGCTGCGCGCTGTCACCGCAGGCATTCCGGCCTGCGTGGCTGCAGCAGCGACTGGCCCGACGCGGCGTGGCACAGGACATGGACGCCACGCGACGCCTTTGCCACTATGGCGGCCTCAAGGACAGATCGCAGGGGGCGATATGCGTTATTGGATGCGGGTGGTGGGGTGTGTGCTTGCGTTGGTCGCGGCGATGCCGGGACAGGCGCAGGAAGCGGTAGAGCTGGCGCCGTACCTCAAGCGGGACCAGTTCGAACGCATCAAGATTTCGCCGTCGGGCGCGTATTTCGCGCTGACCATGCCGCTGGAAGACCGCACCGTGCTGGGCATCGTGCGCCGGCAGGACAAGGTAGCCACTGCGAAGATCACCGGCGGCGCCGACAGCGTGGTGGACGATTTCTGGTGGGCCAGCGACGAGCGCATGGTGGTGTCGATGGCGCAGCGGCTGGGCTCGCGCGACGAGCCGGTGGCGATCGGCCAGCTGCACGCCATCGATGCCGATGGCAAGAACAGCCGGCTGCTGGCCAGCCCCTATGGCACCAATCCCGACATCAACGGTGCGCAGCTGAAGATGGATCTGGACCCGGCCACCTTCATGCTGGACACCTTGCGCGACGACCCGCGCACCATCCTGGTGTCCACGGTTCCCTTCGTGGGCGACCCGAGCATCCGCATCGACAAGCTGGATATCCAGACCGGCCGGCGCAGTACCGTGGCCACCTCGCCGGTGCGGCGGGCGAGTTTTGCGACCGATCAGCAGGGGCGGATCCGCTTCGCCCGGGGGTTGGACATCAGCAACGTCAGCAAGCTGTATTACCGCGACAACGATGCTGCACCGTGGCGGCTGATCAACGACTCGGCCAGTAGTCAGCACCGCGAGTATCCATTGGGTTTTTCCGCCGATGGCACGCTGGCCTATCTGCAGGTGGAGCAGGCCAGCGGCCCGGATGCGCTGGTGGCCTGGGATCCGGCAACCGACAAGTCCACGCCGTTGCTACGCGACGACACCGTCGACCCGTACCGCATCCTGCGCGACCTGGATGGCACCACGCCGATCGGTGCGTCCTACATGAGCGATCGGGTGCGGAACCGGTTCTTCGACGAGACATCGCCTACTGCGCGGTTGTACCGCAGCCTGGAGAAGGCCTTCGACGGCAATGCGATCTACATCACCTCGGCCACCAGCGACCGCCGCCTGGCCCTGGTCTATGTGTGGAGCGATCGCAACAACGGCGACTATTACCTGTTCGACACGGTGAGCAAGAAGGCCGACCGGGTGTTCAGCAGCCGCGAATGGTTCCCGCCCGATACGGTGCCGCCGAGCAGGCAGGTGAGCTTCAAGGCGCGCGATGGCCTGGTATTGCACGGCTACCTGACCCAGCCCCTGCACGCCGCTGCCGGCAAGCCGCTGCCACTGATCGTGATGCCGCACGGCGGCCCGTTTGGCGTGTTTGACAAGTGGGCGTTCGACGACGAGACCCAGTTGCTGGCGGCAGCCGGCTACGCGGTGCTGCGCGTCAACTACCGTGGCTCGGCCAACTACGGGGATGCGTTTACCCAGGCTGGCGCCAAGGAGTGGGGCGGGCGCATGCAGGACGATGTCACCGATGCCACGCGGTGGGCGATCGCCGAAGGCATTGCCGATGCGCAGCGCATCTGCCTCTACGGAGCCAGTTATGGCGGTTACGCGGCACTGATGGGCGTGGCCAAGGAGCCGGCGCTGTACCGCTGCGCCGCGGGCTATGTGGGTGTGTACGACCTGGACATGATGGCGCGCGATACCGCCCGTTACGCACGCTGGGCCAAGAACTGGACCGTGGATTGGTTGGGCGCGCGCGACACCCTGGCGGCACGCTCGCCGGTGACGCTGGCACGGCAGATCAAGGTGCCGGTGTTCCTGGCGGCCGGCGGCAAGGACGAGCGCGCGCCGATCGAGCACACCAAGGCGATGGAACGCGCCTTGAAGGGCGCCGGCGTGCCGGTGGAATCGCTGTACTTCGCCAACGAAGGCCATGGCTTCTACACCGAGGCGCATCGTCGGGAGTACTACACGCGGTTGCTGGCGTTCCTGAGCAAGCAGCTTGGCGGCAGTACGGCGAAGTGATGCACTTGTTCATCAGGTCGGTTTCTGGATCGAGACCGACCGTGGTCAGCGCTATCTGCCGCTGCCTGTGCTGTTGAACAGGAGTGGCTGGCAAAACGACTGCGTAGCCGCTAGATGGGCATGGCCGGTGCGCGGAATCGGCATGTCCCCTGCGTACACTCCGGTTCTGGGCACGCCGTCCATACCTCCCTGACGCGCGCTCGCTACGTGCTGTCAGCCGCGCTTACCTACCTGTCCGGCATCGGCTTCATCTGGTACTGCGTCGGCGGAGTGGCGCCGAGCAGATGTTGCACGAAGTAGTCCCAGCGGCGGCGGGTGACGTAGGGCGTGAGGTCGCCATAGCCATGCTTGGCGTTGGGCAGCATCAGCATGTCGAAGTCCTTGTTGGCCTTGATGAGCGCATCGGCCACCAGCAGGGTGAGGTAGGGCGGCACGTTGTCGTCCAGCGTGCCGTGCACCAGCATCAGCCGGCCCTTGAGCTTGCTGGCGTGGGTGGCATTGGCCTGGTCGTCGTAATTGGAGCTGCCATCCTTGTTGACGATGTGTTCGCCGTGATACTTCTCGGCCCAGTCGTCCTCATAGCCGCGGTTGTCGTGGTTGCCGCTTTCCGACCAGGCCACCTTGAACACCTCGGGGTAGCGCAGCATGGCGGCAGTGGAGGCATTGCCGCCGCCCGAGTGGCCCCAGATGCCGACGCGGCTGGTGTCGAACCATGGGTAACGTTGGCCGAGTTCCTTCACCGCAGCCACCTGGTCGGGCAGCGTGTTGTCGCCCATGTTGGCGTACCAGGTGTCGTGGAAGGTCTTGGAGCGCCAGGGTGTGCCCATGCCGTCGATGGCGATCACGATGAAGCCCAGCTCGGCCAGCGACTGGTTGTCGCCGTGGCCGGCGAGGAAGCTGCGCCCGCGCACCGAGCCGGTCTGCGGGCCGGGGTAGACGTAGTCGATCACCGGATACTTGCGTGCGGGGTCGAAGTGGGTCGGCTTGAACATCAACCCGTATAGCGTGGTCTTGCCATCGCGCGCTTTGACCGTGATCGGCTCCGGTGGCACCCAGCCGGCGGCCTTGAGGCGGCTGATGTCGGCACTGGCAATCGTGCTGAGCGTGCGTCCGTCACTGGCATCGCGCAGCTGCGTGACCGGCGGGACAACCGAGGTGGAATAGGTGTCCACAAAACGCGCGCCATCGGGTGACAGCACCACGCTGTGGTCGGCCACCTCCGGCGTCAGCAGCACCGGCGCGCCGCCATCCAGGCTCACTTTCCACAGCTGCTGGTAGTACGGGTCCACGCCCGCAGAGCGGCCCACCGCCATGAACCACGCGGTACGGCTCACCGGGTCCACGCGCAGCAACTCGGTGACGTTGCCTTGGCCGGTGGTGATGGCATGCTTGGGCTTGCCGGTGGCCAGGTCGTACAGATACAGCTGGCCCCAGTCGCTGCGCTCGGAGAACCACACCGCCTCGTTGCTGCCGGGCAGATAGGCCCAGTTGGCGGCGACCTGGCCGCTTTCGTAGTAGGTCTTGGCGGTTTCCTCAAACGCCGTGCGTACCTGCCCGGTGGCGACATCGGCGATGCGCAGCCAGGTCTGCTTGTGGAAGCGCGAAGTGGAGGCAAAGGCCAGCGTCTTGCCGTCCGGCGCCCACTTCACGTCATCCCACAGGCCAGGCGAGCAACTGACGTCATCGCACAGGGTGGAGCGATGCTGATCCGGCGGCATCTTCAATCGCAGCACGCCGCGCGTGGGCACATCGACGATGACGCGTTCGATCATGGTCACGTCCTTGTCGCCGGCCAGCGGGTACTTCCAGGACTGCAACTCCGGATGCCCGACCTTGGTGCTGACCAGGTACATGTCGCCGGTCTTGCGCTGGTCCTGCTGGAAGGTGGCGATCTTCTGCGAATCCGGCGACCACGCGACGATGGCGTTGTCGGTGTGCTGCCAGCCGGCGTTGTCGGTGGCGTAGCCGAAGTTTTCCACGCCATCGTGGGTGAGCTGGGTCTCGCTGCCGCTGGCCAGATCGCGCACCCACAGGTTCCAGTTGCGGATGAACGCTTCGCTCCGCTTGTCCGGCGACAGCACGCCCGGTTCGGGCTTGTCCTTTGCATACAGCTTGCTGCAGCGCGCCCGCGTGTCGCAGACCACCGCCGTGCCGCGTACGCTGAGGCGGTAGCGGCCATCGGCGGTGCGTTTGACTGCTGGTGCGAAGCTGTCGGCTTTGAGCGGCTTGTCGCCGGTCTTCAGCAGCGTGTTGAGCGAGCGAACCAGCGCAGGCTGTTTGAAGATCGGCGCAGTCTTGCCGGTGGCGGTGTCCAGTTGCAGCAGGCGATCGCCGGTGGCGTCGTGATCGACATAGACCACATGGGTGGCATCCAGCCAGTCGATGCGGGTAGCGACACGATCGACCAGCGGCTGTGCAAGATAGTTGACCAGGCGTTCGGCACGCGCGTAGTCGGCCTCGCTCACGCGAGGTGTCTGCGCGCCGGCGATGCAGGGCACGGCGATCAGGGCGATGGCAGCAAACAGGTGCCGCATCGGCAACGGGGTGGGCATGGTGGAGTCTCCGGCACGAAGGGAGCGCGCAGCCACCGGCCGCGCGAAGACCCGATGCTACCTGTCGCCATCGTGGTCTGCCTGCGCCAGACCTCGTGTGCGCAGCCACGCCATCGCCAATGCGCCGCGCGCGGGCTGGTGGAGCCGGTGCACGCCGCGCGCAGGCCGTGGCGACGTAAGCGGTTGGTGGCGGCCCTGACCTGCCGCTGTCGCAGGGTGCGCCACCATGGAGGCCGGTTCGCCCGCCATCGTCGGCGCCTGCGCCGCCGCCGGCTACCGGCTCATGCAGCGTTTCCAGCGTGCATCCACCCGTTGCGCGAACCAGGCGGTGGTGAGGCGGCGGGTGATCTTGGGGCTGTCCAGGGTGATGCCGGGCAGGACCGCACGCGGCAACGCTTGCCCGGCGTCGCGCTGGGCCAGTGCGAACACCTGCCGGTACAGGGCGGTCTGTTCGAACTCCAGGGTGGTGCCGGCCTCCAGCGCGCGGCGGATCTGGCGATCGCTCAAGGCCAGCTGGCTGCCCAGGGCACGCACGGCGCGCTCGGTGGCGCCTGGCGCCTCCAGGCCGGCACCGGGAACCAGCAGGTCGCCATCCAGGGCCAGCGCGATGCCGCTGGCCTTGCTCAGCGCGGCCTGGAAGGCGGCATTGCGGCTGGCATACCAGCCGGCGTTGAAGTCGGCAAACCGGTAGAGCAAGGCGCCGTCGCTGGTCGGGTAGCCCAGCAGGTGCAGGGTGCCGAACCACAGCCCGCCGCGGCGGCTGAACACCTCCTGGCGGATCGCGCCGTCGATCGGGTACGGATAACGCGCGGCATGCTGTTGTGCGAATGCGATGCTCACCTGCATCGGCCCGGCGGTGTGGACCGGATTGAAGCCGTCGAACAGGCGCGCGCCCAGTGGCACGCTGCCGGTGAAGTCTTCGAAGAGGCGGCTCAGGTCCTGCTCGGTGCGTGCGGCAGCGATGCGGGTGGCGTAGCTGCGGCCGTCCGGCGAGGCGATGCGCAGCGCCGCATCCACCATGAAGGCAGGGACATGGTGCGCGCCGGCGCGGCGATCGATTTCCGCACGCGCGATCCGGCCCAGGTTGGGCACCACCGGGTTGGCCTGGTAGCTCGACTCCTGCTCGGTCACCGCCAGCACGGCGCAAATGTGCACGGCGCTGGTCTCCAGCCCTTGCGAGGTCAGCGCCACGTAGACCGCCTCGGCCCAGCCGCTGCGGTCCTGGAGCGTGGCCGGCAGGCGCCGCGCGATGTCGGCCTTGGCTGCCGCGGGTGAGCGTTGCGGCCCGCGTGGGGCCTGGCTGGCGCAGGCACACAGCGCGGCGGCGGCAGCCAGGGCGAGCAGGCGGAACGGAGGCGGTATCACGGCGTTTTCAGCCTGTTTCAGGCGACAGTCGCCGGCAGGCAGTCTACGCCGCCACCGTGTGCCTGCCTGCCTGCCGGTCGACGCACGCGCACGGCCGTGGCACAGCGAGCAGGACGATCGCCGTTTGCTCCATTCAAGATCGGCGCGATCAGGCCGATAACGGCCCCGTCCATCTGCGCGGCGCTCATACGCTGCGGGGCGCTCACACGATCTGGCGTGACCGATGGCCATCATTGCAATCATTCGCCATCGAGGTCGCAGTGCCGTGCTGTGGGCCTTGCCGGAATCACCGCTGTCCGACCCAGGGAGTGCCCGCAATGCGCCAGCAAACCGCCAGCTGCTGCCGGTCCGCACGCATGCGCGCGACGCCGATGCGTCTGCGGTGCGCGCGGTTGCGCAGGTGAGGGGGTGGGTGCAGGGCAGCTGGCGGTTGCTCGCCGGCGCGGTGTTGCTGCTGCACGGCATGGTGGCCTGGGCGCAGCCACAACCCTGGAAGACCATCGAACTGGCCGCGCTCGACGATCCGGTGGCGGCGCTGGGGCTGTCACGGCAAGTGCTGCACTAGGCCGATCGCGATGGCAATCGCGATGCGCAGTTCTGGGCGCTGCTGGCACAGGCGCGGGTGCTGATCTCGCTGGAGGACAATGCTGGCCGGCAGGCGGCGCTGGCCCGTGCCCGCGGCCTGCGCGCGCATTTGCACGGCAACGCCGCGCAGGCGCAACTGTGGTTGGAGATCGTGCAGGCGCTCAGCGATGTGCGCGACAATCCCAATCGCGACATGGTGGGCCGGCTCGATGCCTTGCGCCGGCAGGCGCGCGCGATGGGGCGCAGCGATCTGCTGTGCGAGATCGAAACGGTCGACATGTGGAGCATGCTCGCCTCCGGTAGCAGCGATGAAGCCTGGAATGCAGCGCAGGCCAGCTACCAATGCGCCGTGCGCGAACAGGTGCTGGCGTTGGAACTGGACGCGTTGACCCAGTTGGGCGCGCTGGCCAGCCGCGTCTCTGGCCGGGTGGCCGACGTCAACGATGCACAGGACTACCTGCAGCGCGCCCTGACGCGCCTGCACGGGCATCCTTCGCGCTTCCAGCGCAGCCTGATCGAATACGAATACGGCACCTCGCTGGCAGAGCGGCAGCCGGCAGTCGCGTTGCTGCATTTCCGGCGCGCGCTGGCCCTCAGCCGCGAGTTGGACGATCAGGCCGGGGTCGCCGCCGCATTGACCAGCGCCAGCGAAGCGCTCATCCAGACCGGCGATGCCGGTGCCGCCCTGGCGATGGCGCGTGAGGCCTTGCCGCAGATGCAGGCGCAGGGCAACGTGGGCCGGGTGGCGGCCTGCCATGCGGTGTTGCTGCGGGCGCTGACCGCCTTGAAGGCCGACGGCCTGCGCGATGCGATTACCGCCGCGCGCGGCGCGGACAAGACGACGCTCGCCGTGTCCGGCCGCGTGGAGCTGGTCGATGCCATTGCGCAGGCACTGGCCGCCGAAGGGCGGCATGCCGAGGCGTATCAGGAGCTGCAACGCGCCAATGCGCTTCGCGCGCAGAGCCTGAGCCATCAGCGCGACACGGTGATGCTGCGCTTGCAGGCACGCTACGACGATGCGCGCCGCAGCGTGGAAACCGCCGAACTGCGGCGCCGCAGCGAGATCGCGCAGCTGGCACTGCAGGCGCGCGAAGCAGGCCAGCGTACCTTGTGGATCGCCTTGTGTGCTACCTGCCTGCTGCTGCTCGCCGCACTGGTGGTCCTGGCATTCGGTGCGCGGCACCGCCGCCAGTTGTCGCGGCTGGCGATGCGCGACGAACTCACCGGCCTGCCTAACCGCCGCGCCATCCGCGCCAGAGCGCAGCAGCAGATCGATCATGCCGTGCGCGCCCGCACGCCGTGCATGCTGGCCCTGATCGACCTGGACCACTTCAAGCGCATCAACGACGTGCACGGCCATGCCAGCGGCGATGCCGTGCTCAAGGCGCTGGCCAGCGCCTCCCGACGGGCGCTGCGTGCACAGGAGCGGCTGGGTCGATTGGGCGGGGAAGAATTCCTGCTGGTGCTGCCGGGCTGCAGCCCGGACGAATTGCCGGCGGTGTTCGCACGCCTGCGCGATGCCGTGGCCGCGATCCAGATCCCGGGCCTGCCCAAAAGCCAGTCGGTGCGGTTCTCGATGGGGGCCGTCAATGTGGCAATGGCGACGGCGGGCGCCACGACCGAGCTGGACCTGCTGCTCGGCCAGGCCGATCTGGCACTGTATGCCGCCAAGACCGCCGGGCGCGATCAATGGGCGGTGTGCTGAGCCTGCGGCGCACCGCCGTGTTGCGACAATGCCGTGGTGCTGCGGCACAATCGTGCAGTGACGACAGCAGGTCGTTGCCGTGAACCAGCCGAACACCCCAGGACCGCATGCGCACCGATAGCCGCCTCTCCCGCATGTTGCATGTGCTGCTGCACATGGCCAGAAGCGCGCAGCCGATGACCTCCGAGCAGATCGCCGGCATGTTGTCGACCAATGCGGTGGTGGTGCGCCGAACCATGGCCGGGCTGCGCAGTGCCGGTTATGTGCAATCGAGCAAGGGCCACAACGGTGGCTGGCAGATTGCCTGCGATCTGGCGCAGGTGACGCTGCTGGATGTGCATCGCGCAGTCGGCGGCCCGCATCTGTTTGCGATCGGCGCCGACCAGTCCAACCCGCAGTGCCGAGTGGAGCGCGTTGTGAACGCGGCGATCGCCGATGCGCTGGCCGATGCCGAAGCGCGGCTGCTGCATCGCCTGGGGTCGGTGACACTGGCCGCCCTGGCCAGCGAGTTCGATGCCTTATGCAGCGCCGGCGCGGCAACGCCGGGCAAGCCGGCAAAGACCACAGCCAAGCGCCGCCGCACGCCGCCGCATTGACCCAGCACGCTTTTGGCCTGGGGCGCAGCACACCCTAGGGGTTGAGCTGCTTGTCTTTTCATGTAACATCGAAAAGTACATTAATGGCGTGGCGACCGGGAGCGGACATGCAGCACGAGGTAATCATCATTGGCGGCAGCTACGCGGGGCTGTCCTCCGCCCTGCAATTGGCGCGCGCGCGGCGCGCGGTGTTGGTGGTCGATGGCGGCCAACGGCGCAACCGTTTCGCGGCGACCTCGCACGGTTTTCTTGGTCGCGATGGCGCATCGCCGGCTCAGATTGCCGCCGAAGCGCATGCGCAGGTGCTGGCGTACCCCACCGTGCAGTGGGTCGACGGGCAGGTGACGCAGCTAAGTGGGCGGGCCGATGCCTTCGAGGTCGCGCTGGCCGATGGCAGCCGCCACAGCGCACGCCGCCTGATCCTGGCCACCGGCGTGGTCGACCAATTGCCCACGATCGCCGGGCTGGCCGAGCGCTGGGGCAGGCAGGTCTTCGTGTGCCCCTATTGCCACGGCTACGAGCTACAGCAGGGGACCATCGGGGTGCTGGCAACCTCGGCGTTCGCGGCGCACCAGGCGGCGATGCTGCCGGACTGGGGCGCTACCCGCCTGTTCTTGAATGACACGCTGGTGCTGGACGAGGCGCAGCACCGGCACCTGCAGGCGCGCGGTGTGCAGCTGGTCGCCGGCGCGGTGGCCGCGCTGCAAGGGGAGGGCCAATCGCTGGAGGTGCTACTACGCGATGGCCAGGTGTTTGCGCTGGATGGCGTGTTCGTCACCCCACGCACCACCCTCAGCCCTTTGGTGGCGCAGCTGGGCTGTGGCGGCAACGATGGGCCATTGGGGAGCCATATCGCGGTGGATGCGCTGCAGGCCACCACGGTGCTAGGCGTATTCGCCTGCGGCGATGTCGCCAACCCGGCCGCATCGGTGGCCTTTGCCGTCGCCAGCGGCGCGATGGCCGGCGTGGCGGCGCATCGCACCCTGATATTCGGCCTGGACGACCAGCAGCAGCGGACCGTCGCTTCGAGCCCGGCGGTCGTTGGGTTGGAAACTGCGGCAGGGCGGGAAGCCCTCCTTACTCAGGCTGCTCGGCCGCCAGGCGATCGCAGCAGCGACTCAAGCACATAGGTGCGCGTTGCTCGGCTCCCGAAAGCAGCTGATACCACGGCTATGCAGCCGCGGCGTGCACGGCTGGGGCTCCCGAATCAGCAGCGACGACGCCTGCACGTCGGCCCGGCGCCGTGCTTATCGCCTGCGTTGCGGGCGGCTTGCCGGTCGCTTATCGCGTTTGGGCCAGGTGTCGTCGCCGCAAACGCTCTCCTTCCGGTCGGCGTCGGCACTTGAATCGCGCTGGCGGGCGCTGGACACACTGTCTGGCTCTGGCATGCCACCGGGGAGATATGCGCGCGCATGCAACGTGCGCGTCTGCAGATCCGCCCGGCAGCCACGCGGCGCGCAGCGTGCGTTATCGGCGCGTGGGCAAGGTGGCCAACACGCCGTCGAGCGCGAGTTGGGTACTGAAACCGGCCTTGGCAAGCCGCTTGCTCACCTCATTGGGCACATCGCGCCCGCTGGTGAGTCGGTTGGGCGCGCCGGTGTAGTGGAACAGCCGCCCGCCACGGCGCAGCACCCGCGCCAGGTGATCGTAGAAAGCCTGCGAATACAGCTCGCCGGCAATGCCGAAGCGCGGTGGGTCGTGCAGGATGGCGTCCACCGAGTCGTCCGCAAGCGTGGCGATCTGCTGCGACACGTCGGCATGGATCAGCTGCAGGCGCCCGCCGGCCGCTGCCGCCTCCGGGTCCGGCGACCACGGGTTGAGCGTACGCAACCACAGCACGTCGGCGTTCTTCTCGAATGAGCGCAGCTGCGCCACACCATCTTCCAGGCAACACGCCGCGAAGTAGCCCAGCCCGCCGCAGGTATCCAGCACGGTCTTGCCACGCGGGTCCACCAGCGCCACCTTGCGGCGCGCATCCTCGAACGGCGACAGCTGCGCCGACGGCAGCATCTTGATGCCATCGATCTCGAAGGTGGGTGCGCCCCAGGCGGTAGGCACCAGCTTGATCAAGGCGCCGCTGTAGCGGGAGATCGGCGCGAAATCCTCGCCGTCCCAGAAATACAGCGTGCGGTCCTTGAGCGCGCCGGGATAGGGATAGCCGCGACCGCGCCACTGCCAGGTCTGCACCGCGAGTTGCACGGTATCGGTGCTGCGGCCCAGGTCCAGTGAACCGGCCCACGTGGCCAGGCCGGCACTGCGTGCTGCCAGCAACGCCTGGGCATCGGAACAGGTGAGCAGCGGTCCGGAATAATGGGGCACGGTGGGTGGACGCGTGCGCGGCCTGGGGAAGGGTGCCCCATCGTAACCGACCCATCGCGGCAGGACATCGGCCGCCGCGCCGCCGCCGATTGCCTACCCTGGCCGTGGGCGAGGCGGTTGGCCGCGGTGGTGCCTCGATAGGGCGCTGGCAACGGCCGCTACGGTTTCGTGGGCCCGCGCCACCGCGCATACTCGACGTTTTCCGCATCCATGCGCTCGCCCGGATCGGTATGAACCATGGAGTGTCGGCAATGTTGAAGGGTGTGCTGTTGGGATTCGCCTGTTATGCAGCGTATGCGATCAGCGATGCATTCGTGAAGCTGCTCGAAGGCAGCTTGCCGGTCTACGAGGTGCTGTTTCTGGGTGCGCTGCTGATGCTGGTGGCGGTGCCGTTCCTGAAGAAGCCCGATGACAGGTTGCGCGACCTGGTGATGGCCAAGCAGCCGGCCTTATGGCTGCTACGGGCGCTCACCGGCGCCATCGGCAACCTGACCTCGGTGATCGCCTTCACCACCTTGCCGATGGCCGAGGCGTTTGCGCTGATCTTCCTGATGCCGATCTTCGTCACCGTGCTGTCGGTGATCTTTCTCAAGGAGGAAGTGCGCTGGCGGCGCTGGAGCGCGGTGATCGTCGGCTTCATCGGCGTGCTGATCGTGCTGCGCCCCGGGTTTCGGCATCTCACCCACGGGCATGTGGCGGCGATCGTGTGCGGGCTGGTCGGGGCGATTTCGGTGATCGCGCTGCGCATGGCCGGGCATGGCGAAAAGCGCTTGACGCTGTACGGTGCCGGCGTCATCGGCCCATTGGTGATGGGCGGCATCCTGATGTTGCCGAGCTTCGTCTGGCCGTCGCTGTATCAGTGGGGCCTGCTGGCCGGCTATGGCCTGCTCGCCGGATTGGCGGCCATCTGCATGATGTACGCCACGCGCCTGGCGCCGGTCAGCGTGGTGGCGCCCACCCAATACAGCCAGATGCTGTGGGCGATTGCGTTCGGCTACCTGCTGTTCCACGACCGCCTGGACTGGCCGATGGGCGTGGGGATCGCGCTGATCCTGGGGGCCGGGCTGTTCACGCTGGTGCGCGAAGAGCAGGTGTCGCGGTGGTGGCGGCGGACCAAGATCGTTTAGTTCGGGATTATCGCTGCGGCAACTCATGGAAACTGCACGTTGCCCGCTTGGAAATACGCCTGGGGGCTGCCGTTTTCGTACAGGGCGGCAAGCGTGTCGGTGATGGTCTTGCCGCGGATGTCGGTGATGCGAATGACCAAGGGCTGGTTGCCGAGCTGCTCGCCCAGGAAGTGGTTGTAGTCCATTTTTTGCAGGCTTTTCCAGGTCGTGCCCTGCTTCACCTCGAACTTGACCACCGGATAGGCATGGTTGCGCACCTGGATCGCTGCCCACCAGCGCGAGCTGCCTTCCTTGATGCGGTACTGCACATTGCCTGACACCGGCGCGCGCACCACCTTCCAGCTGATGGGGATGCGTCCATCGGCCATGTTGCCGATCGCCGCGAACGCATTGGGAGACAAATCCAGTCCACCGGAGGCGCCTTCCGGGTACAGGTCGGTCACATAGACGGTGGCCGTGCCCTTGGGGCCGGTCACTTCCAGAGACGCGCCGGCGAGCGCCGCTTTCACCCCGCCGTAGTTCAACTGGGTGGGATTGAGCGCGGTGATGAAGGCGGTGCTTGGAATCGGATCCAGCAGCAGCGCACCGCCGGAGTAGCCCGAGCCGGTGTACGTCGCGGTGCCGGTGAAGGTGCTGTTCCAGGCGGCATCACTGCGTGCGGCTGCAGTGGATACAGTGGCGGCGCGTGCAACCGGCGCGATGCCCCAGGCCCGGTGCAGGATCTGCAGCTTGTCCACGCGCGGGCGGCCATCCGGTGCAAGCAGGCCACCGTTGTTGGCATTGCCCGGCTCCCAGCTGCCGAGGAACGCGCTGCGCAGGCCGCTGCCGGCCAGATAGCCGCTCAACGCCTGCTGCCAGGCCGCATCGCGCGGATCGCCATCGCCCAGGCCCCCGCCGATGCTGACCGGGATCACCGCGTGATCGGCGGCGAATTGGCCGAAATCGCGCTGCCACAGCGCGGGCAGCGCCTGCGCGAAGTCTGGCGACGCGAACGTCTCGGCAGCGTCGCGGTCCGGCCCTGCCAGCTTGGGCAGTAGCACCAGTTGCCGGGCCGGGATGCGCAGCGGTGCACAGGCCAACGGCTGCAAATTGCTGCCGGCGGCCTTGCGTGCCGGATCGCTGCACACCGCGTTGCTGCCCACGCCTTCCACCCCCACCACCCAGTGCGGCGCCTGCGCCAGCACACTATCGGCTGCACGTGCCGCCATGCGGCCCCAGTCCGCCCCGGCGGTGGTTCCGGCCCAGGTCGCATTGCGATAGCCGCTGCTGCCAAGATCGATGCCGATCACGCCGGTGCTGCTGCGATAGCGACGCGCCAGGGTGGCCAGGCCCTGCATCCATGCCTGCGATTGCGGTGTCGTGCCCAACTGCGGCGCGTCGTCGTCGCAGCCGCCAGCGGCAAAGGCGAACAGGACCTGCATGCCGCGCTGGGTTGCGTTGCGCACCACCGCATCGACGAGCTGCAGGGAATTCAGGCCACGCAGTGCAGGGTCGCCGGCCACATCGTCGGCAGCCACCGGCCTGCCCTGGAGCACGGCAGCGCACAGCGGCAGCCGCAGGGCCGTGATCTGCGAGGCCTGCATCCGACCCAGTTGCTGCGCGAGCGTGCTGTCACGCAGGCCGGTGGCCGCCAGGGTGCTGCGATCGAAGCCTGGCCAGGTCACTCCGCGCACCTGCAATGTCCGCCCTCGGGCATCGACGAGCTGGCCGTGGGCATCGACCTGCATGGCCCCGCAGGTCAGCGGGGTCAGTGCCGCGAGTGCAAGCAGTAGATGGCTGCGCAGTTGCATGACGGTCTCCTGGAGGACGGCTGGGCAGCAGACCAGCATCAGGCGCACAGCGTCCGTGCGCGCAGTCAAGGAAGCGAACCGAAGTGTGCCCACGACGTCGGGAAGATGGCCGTACTGGAACATAGGTCCGTCGTTTGCGCCGGGTGCTGCGGATCTGCCTGCAGTGCCATCACCTGTAAGCGTCGCCGATCCCGCGTGCCGATCCCGCGCGGCGCGATGAGGCGTGGTCATGGGTGCCGCCGTGCATCCTGCCGTCCCGAGCGGCTGGCGGCGCAGCCCTCTGGTGCCAACCGGCGCGATCTCGTATTTTTGACGGCTTGTTCACTTGCCGGTGCCGTGCCATGTCCGATCCGTCTGCGCCCGATCACCTGCAACGCAGCCTGTCCAATCGCCACCTGCAGTTGATCGCGATCGGTGGGGCGATCGGCACCGGCTTGTTCATGGGCTCGGGCAAGACCATCAGCCTGGCCGGGCCGTCGATCCTGTTCGTCTACCTCATCATCGGCGCAATGCTGTTCTTCGTGATGCGCGCGATGGGCGAGCTGCTGCTGTCCAACCTGGAATACAAGTCGTTCATCGATTTCTCCACCGATCTGCTCGGCCCCTGGGCCGGATTCTTCTGCGGATGGACCTACTGGTTCTGTTGGATCATCACCGCCATCGCCGATGTGATCGCCATTGCCGCCTATGCGCAGTTCTGGTTTCCAGGCCTGGCGCCGTGGATACCCGCCATCGCCTGCGTGCTGTTGCTGTTGGCACTGAATCTGGTCACGGTGAAACTGTTCGGCGAAATGGAGTTCTGGTTCGCACTCATCAAGATCCTCGCCATCTGCGCACTGATCGTCACCGGTGCCGGGTTGGTGGCATGGGGCTTCCGTTCGCCCTCGGGCAACGTGGCCTCGCTGGCGAACCTGTGGAACGACGGCGGCATGTTCCCGATGGGCATCGGCGGATTCTTTGCCGGGTTCCAGATCGCGGTGTTCGCCTTTGTCGGCATCGAGCTGGTGGGCACTACCGCCGCCGAAACCGCCGACCCACGCCGCAACCTGCCCAAGGCGATCAATTCGATTCCGGTGCGGATCCTGATCTTCTACGTGCTGGCGCTGATCGCCATCATGGCGGTGACGCCCTGGCGGCAGGTGGTGGCCGACAAGAGCCCGTTCGTGGAGCTGTTCGTGCTGGCCGGCGTGCCGGCGGCGGCGAGCCTCATCAACTTCGTGGTGCTGACCTCGGCCACCTCGTCGGCCAACAGCGGCATCTTTTCCACCAGCCGCATGCTCTACGGCCTGGCCGAAGAGCGGCATGCACCCAAGGGTTTCTCCAAGCTCTCGCGCGCGGCGGTGCCGGCGCGCGGCCTGCTGTTCTCCTGCGTGTGCCTGCTGCTGGGCGCGATGCTGGTGTATCTGATCCCCAATCTGGTGACGGCCTTCACGCTGGTCACCACCTTGTCGGCGGTGCTCTTCATGTTCGTGTGGTCGCTGATCCTGTGCGCCTACATCGCCTATCGCCGCAAGCGCCCCGGGCAGCACGCGGTATCGCAGTTCAAGATGCCTGGCGGCGTGTTGATGTGTTACCTGTGCCTGGCGTTCTTCGCCTTCGTCATCGTGCTGCTGACGTTGCAGGCCGATACGCGCCAGGCGCTGCTGGCCAGCCCGGTGTGGTTCCTGGTCCTGGCGATCGGCTATGCGCTCAAGGGGCGCAGGCCTGGCGCGGCCTGAGCGCTGCGTGTGGCATGTGCGCGGCCAGTGCACGCCGCGCTGATGAAGATCACCGGCAGCTGAGTCGATGAGTGCGCGTCGTTGACGTGGATGGGGCCGCACGGGATGCTCGCGGCCACTGTTCAGCAGGGCCTGCCGCATGATGACGATCCACCCGATAACCGGAACCGAGCACGCGCAGGGCTGCTGGGTGGACCTGTGCCAGCCCACTGCGCAGGAACTCGCCGAGGCCACCAGGCGGGTGGGTTTCGCGCTGCCGGACCGCGCGGCGATCGGCGAGATCGAATTTTCCAGCCGGGTGCGCCGACAGGGCGAGGTGCTGTTCCTCAACGTGCCGCGCTTCCAGGACGACGATGGCCCCACCGCGCCGCTGGGCTTTGCACTGTCGCCGACCATGCTGGTGACCCTGCGTGAGCAACGCATCGGCTCGCTGGAGGCCTTGACCGCGCGGCTGGAACACGAGCCCTGCCACCGTTCCGACGATCTGCTGCTGCGCATGTTCGACCAGTTGGTCGGGCGTCTGGCAGACCGGCTGGAAGCCCTGGAAGCGGCCGTCACCGAGACCACCCGGCAGGTGTTCGACAACCCGCACAAGACCCGCGACCTGGAACGCATGCTGCGCCATGTCGGTGGCATGGGCCGGCAGCTGGGCGGGCTACATGGCGCGGGGCAGGGCTTGTTGCGGCTGGTGACCTACCTGGACAGCAGCGCGCCCGAGTGGTTCGGTGCCGATGCGGCCAAGCGGATCGGACTGCTGCACAAGGACCTGGCCACCTTGAGCGAATTCCATCAGCACATGGACGACCGCATCGAGTTCCTGCTCGACAGCGTGCTGGGCATGATCAACATGGACCAGAACAATGTGATGAAGGTGATGGCGGTAGCGTCGGTGGTCGGCATTCCGCCCACCGTGCTGGTCGGTATCTGGGGCATGAACTTCGCCTACATGCCCGAACTCAAGGGGCACGACCACCACTTCTGGGCGTTGGGCGCGATCGCGCTGAGCGTGCTGATTCCGCTGGCGTGGTTCCGCAAGCGCGGCTGGGTGTGATGGGTGGCCAGCGCATCGTGGGAGCCCAGGAGTTTGATTGTCATCGGTCAAGGCCTCGCGCCCAGGTGCGCTCCTACCCGGTGCGGCGTCTGTGTGCAGATGGGTTGCCCGATCGCGTAGCGCGACCGTAAGCGTCGTAGGAGCGCACCCGGGCGCGACGAGGCTTTACTGGGAAGGCCCCTCGCGCCCGGGTGCGCTCCTACGCGGGGCCAGGATCAGCCCTTGGCCTGGAAGCTGACTTCTTCATAGGGTTGCACCACCACCCAGCCTTCTCCAGCAAAACGCATCTGCAGGCTTTCGCCCGAGCCGCGGCCAAACAGCGTGCCCAGCGACACATCGGTGACCAGTTCCGGGGTGAGCGTGCCCGACCAGGCCACGGTGGCATTGGGGTCGGTGAATATCGGGCCGCTGGCGGCGGTGACCGGCAGGGTCAACGGTTCGTAATGCGAGGTGATCGCCACGATGCCGTGGCCGCTCAGGCGCACGTTGAACAGGCCGCCGGAGAGCATGCCGGCCACTTTGCGCATCATGGTGATCTTGTGTTCGATGCCGGATTCGAACGCCAACACATCATTGCCGTTGACGAAGATCGACTCGCCGTTCAAGCGCAGCAGCGTGACCAGCTTGCCGACATCGGCCAGATACACGCGGCCCTGGCCTTCGGCCTTCATCAGCTGCATGCCTTCGCCGCTGACCGCCTTTTTCAGCAGATTGCCCAGGCCCTGTTCCAGCAGGCCTTCGCGCGTGAACTTGACGTTGCCGGTGCGCGCGACCATGGCGCCGGCCTTGGACCACACCATGCCGTTGAGGCGCACTTCCAGCAGATGCGGGTTTTCCAGCTCGAAGGGATCGGGGCTGAGGTCCTTTTCCTTGGAGTGGGCGAGAAATTCGTTGAGCGTGCGTACGGCCATGCGTTCCATCCTGGAGTGAAAGAGTACGCATGATACCCGCCGGTTTGCGTGCGACGGCGTGCAGGGCGACGCGACCGGATCAGGGCGCGGCGGGCGCGCGCTTGCGCTTGGCCTTGCGCGGGGCGGGGGTGGTCGCCGGCGAGGGATACAGGTTCAACAGCATCAAGGTGACGCCGTTGGTCCAGCCGAACCCATCCTGCAGGGCGTATTCGCCGCCACCACCACCGGCCGCGTCGGCGTCCAGACCGTACTTCTCGACCAGCTTGTGTTCGCGTGCGAACAGTGCCTGCACCTGGGAGAGGAAACGCTCGCCGATAGTGCGCGCCAGTGCGACCTGGCCATAGCGGCGCAGGCCGTCCACCGCAATCCATTGCAGTGGTGCCCAGCCATTGGGCTCGTCCCATTGCTGGCCGGTCTTCACTGCGGTGGTGGCCAGGCCGCCTGGACGGAGCAGCCTCGCACGCACGGTGGTGGCGGTGCCTTTGGCGTGCGCGTCCGAGGCCAGCCCGGTAAACAGCGGATAGAGCGCGGCCGCCGTGATCTGATTGCTCAAGGTCTTGGTCTGCCAGTCGTAGTCGGCGTAATAGCCGGCCGCATTCCACAGGTGCGCATCGATGGCCTGTTTGCGTTGCTGCGCCAGCGCGGCGTAGTCCAGCGCGCACTCGGCGCCGGGTTGCGCGCAGGCCTGGGCCAGGGTGCGCTCCAGGTGATACAGCAGGCTATTGAGATCGATCGGCACGATGGCCGTGGTGCGGATGGTGTGCAGGTGCTGCCCGTCGGCCAGCCAGCGGCTGGAGTAATCCCAGCCACTTTCCGCACCGGCACGCAGGTCGCGGTAGACCTCGGCAGCCGGGCGATCACCCGCGTCGGCAGCGGTACGGGTGTCGTGCAACCAGGCTTCCGGGCGCGGCGTATCGCGTTCGTCCCAGTAGCGGTTGAGGACGCTGCCATCGGCCAGGCGCACCACATGGCGCGTGGCCTCGCCGGGCTTGAGGCCATCGCTGCCCTGCATCCAGTAGGCATATTCCCGCTGCAATTGCGGCAGGTAGCGTTGATAGACCGCCTCGCCTTCCACGCCGGCCTGCAGCTCCACCATGTAGGAAAAGAACGGTGGCTGCGAGCGGCTCAGGTAATAATTGCGGTTGCCGTTGGGAATGTGCCCGTAGGTGTCGATCAGGTAGGCGAAGTTGTCCAGCATCTGGCGGCTGAGCGTGGTCTGTCCGCTCTTCACCAGGCCCAGCATGGTGAAGTAAGAATCCCAGTAGTACACCTCGCGGAAGCGCCCGCCTGGCACCACGTACGGGTGCGGCAGCGCCAGCAGGCTGCTGTGCGGCGGCACCTGCGCCTGGCGACGCACCAGCTTGGGCCACAGCAGGTCGATATGCTCGCGCAGTGCGGTGTCCTGGCGGATCGCGTCGGTCTGCACCGGCGGCGATTCCTCGAAATTGGCATCCACAAAACGGCGCAGATCGAAGCCGGGGTGGTCGTGCTGGGCCAGGTAATCGGCGTTGATGAGTGCAGGGTCGCGCAGCGGCAGGAAATCGACGAAATGTTTCTGGTCATCGAACAGTTCCCCGCGTTGCACCGCCTGGAACAGCTCCGGGTAGGCCAGATCCGGTGTGGGCGGCGTGGAGGCCGGCACGTTGACGACCGGAGTGTCCAGCGGCGCGGCGGTCAGTGTGCACGGCGCAACGAACATGCCCAGCGACAGGCCGAGCAGCGACGTGCAACACGGGGGCGCGGCAGAACTCATGGCATCTCCAGAACGGGCAGTGGCGTGGGGCATGGTAAACGACCGGGGTAACGGGCGGGACCGGGGTGCGACCCCGTGCACGCGCCGGTGACGGAAGCCGGCACGGTGATCCGGCGCGCCGCCGCGACGTGTGCCGATCCAGGCCTATCGGCATCCGGGCAACCAGCTTGAGCAGCGCCGCGTTGCACTGGATCACCAGGACGCGATGCAAGATGCGCGCCAGGGATTGCAACGCGGCGGCGTGCGCAGGGACGATGCGTCGGGGGCGCCGTGCCCGTCTGCTGCGGCATGGGCGGCAGCGTTGCGCGCTGCCTGCAGGACAGGCCTGTCGCAGCAGCGCGTGCGCAATGTGAATGGCGGCTGGCAAGTGCGGGCCGGACAACGAATTTCAAACGCGCGTGCACGCGGCGCCGGCTAGATTGGAACGTCGTGCATCGCACTCGCCGATGCCGTGCCCGTTTTTCCCCCTCATCGCATCGGTCGGCCGCATTGTGACTATCCGCCGGAAGGACGCGCTTGTTGCGCATGCAGCCGCCGCTGCATGTACCGGCGCCATCCTGTTCTTCTTCGCCTGCCTGTTGCTGTACCTGCCACCGCCGCGCCAGGGCGTACGACATGACGACAGGCTTCAGGTGGACTTCGTGCCACGCCCGCCAGCATACGCGCCGGCGCCGGCGCAGCCATCGCGCGACTCCAGGCCGCGCCCGCGTGCGACGACGCAGGCAGCGACGGCGACGGCGCGTCGTGCACCGCCGCCCACGCGCACCCCGCCGCCGCAACGCCAGGTGGCCGCGGCCCGTACGCCGGCCGCCGACCCGATGGCCGCCCAGCTGTACACCCGCGATGGCAAGTTGCGCCTGCCGCCCGACACGCAGCAGGACCCGATGGCGCCGCCGGGTGATGCAGTCCCGCCCGGCATGGCCGACGCGCGCGCGCAAGCCAGGGCACGCAACGTGATGGAACGGGTCAACCCGGTGCAATACCAGCAGACGCGCTTCGCCAAGGACTGGAAAAGCGATGGCACGCTGGGCGATGTGGCGATGCAGGAAGTGGACCGCGGCATGAAGAAGTTCAACGCCATGATCAATGGGCCGCAGACGCAGGTGGCCACGGCGCGGCCGCCGCCGGACGTGCGCTTCAATCCTGCCCTGGCCGGAAACCAGGCCGAGCTTGGTAGCGAGGCGACCGGCGATGCCTACAAGGCCGCGCCCATCGCGCACGAGACGCCGCCCGACCTGAAGGGCGAGGCCAGCCGCCGCATCCGCCAGGCCCTGGCGACGCTGGAACAGCGCAGCACGCGTTGCGAGGCGTCCAGGCGCACCTTGCTGCTGTCGCCGGTACGCACGCATCTGTCGGATCTGGAACGCGCCGAACATGCGCTCAACCACGGCGCCGATCCGGTGATGGCCGCGCAGCTGCTGCCGCGCCAGCTGGACAGCGCCTACGATCTGGCGCGCCGCGCGCTGTGGTATGCGGATCGACAATTGCGGCAGTGCGCGGTGGGGTGAGCTGGGCAGATGCGCCGCAGCCGCGGGTGGGCTGGCTGGGCAAGGCGCGCAACGCAGCGGCGGCGTTGCAGGAGCTTGGCTGTCAGCGGCAGCGAGCGCGTGGCGCAGTGGCAGCTGGCGCCAGCAGTGCCATTGTCGTGCCGCTGACGGTGAGTGCCTCTACCAGTGAGTGCTTCTACCAGGCCGGCTCGCAGGTCGGCTCGTCCCAACATCCGTCGACGCCCCCACGCCAGGGTCACGCCGGATGTGGGCGGTAGCGGTCCTTTTCCGCGCTCAACGCCACTTCCGCGCGCAGGAACACCTGCCCGATCGGCTCGTTCGCGCGCGTGGCGCGTGCCTGGCCCACCAACACGGTCAGGCCCAGCGCCTGTTGTTGGCCGGCCATTTCGCGCAGGGCCTGCAATGTGCGTTCGCTGTCGGGGCCGCGCAGCACGGCGATGAACTCGGCGCTGTCGGTCACCCGGTCGATGCTGTTGCCAGGGCCCTGCACCAGCGCGGCAAAGGCCTGGTCCAGTTGCTGCAGGCTGCGGCCGAGCAGGCGTTCGCTCTGGCGTTCGGCCAGGGCGGCCAGTTCCTGTACCTCCAGGATCACCAGTCGATACGGTTCGTCCGTAGCGGCCTGCGCGGTGGCCGGCACTTCGGCCGCTGGCTGCAGCAGGGCATCGCGCTGCTGTTGCAGCGCCTGCTGACGTGCATCCAACAGGTTCATGGTGACCCGCGCCAAGGCCTGCAGCCCGGTGCGCTGGGTGTCGTTGAGCCGGCGCGGTTCGGTGTCCAGCACGCAGACGGTGCCCAGCGCCACGCCGTCGGAAGTCACCAGCGGCATGCCGGCGTAGAAGCGCGCGCCGGTATCGCCGGTGACCACGGAGATCTCGCGAAAACGCGGGTCCTGGGTCAGGTCGGGGACTTCCAGCAGGTTGCCGGGCTCGCGGATGGCGTAGTCGCACACCGCCTGGCTGCGGTCGGTCTGCCGCAGGCCCAGGCCGAGGCCCAGCTGTGCCTTGAACCATTGGCGATCGCGGTCCACCAGCGACATCACCGCGATGGGTGTCTCGCACAACGAAGCGGCCACCTGCACGATGTCCTGGTAGGTGTCTTCGGGCAGGCTGTCGACGATGCGATAACCGTCGAGTACCTGTTGGCGTAGTGTTTCGTCGGACATGGAACGGACGTTCACGGGCGCGCGGAGTGCGCAGGGCCGCACACGATAGCCCAGCCGGCGAAAACGCGCTGTGTCAGGCCGCGCCGCACGGCGACAACTGCGCCGTGCGGTGCGGGCAGGGGCTGCCGTTAGCGCTTGACCGGCTTGCCGTCCGCGTCCAGCACCTGCACCTGGCCGAGCTTGAGCGCGCGCACCGGGGCCTCGATCTTCTTCAGGTCGCCCACGATCACCCAGGTCATGGCGTCGGGCTTGATGATCTGCGCGATGGCGGTCTGCGCCGCGGGTTGATCGATCGCTTCCAGACGCGGCTTGAGGGTTTGCACGTAATCGTCCGGGCGGTCGAACTGCACGATGCCTTCGATTGCGCCCAGTACCGCACCGGTGGTTTCGAAGCTGCCGGGCAGGGCGCGGATGCGCTGGTTCTTGATCTTTTCGATCTCCTCGCTGGTCAGCGGCTTGGCGCCGATCACCGCAGTGGCTTCCTTGAGGATCTCGCTGGCCGACTCGGCGGTCTTGTCGGTCTGCACCGGCGCGGAGAACAGGTAGGGGCGCTGGCCCTGCGCATCCATCATGCGGGTGCCGGCGCCGTAGGCCCAGCGCTTGCTCTCGCGCAGGTTCATGTTCAGGCGCGAGGTGAAGGTGCCGCCGAAGGCGCCGTTGGCCACGCCGATCGCCAGGTTGTCCGGCGTCTTGGTGGACGGGGCCAGCAGGCCGGCCAGGATCACCGACTGCGGCGCGTCCGGGCGGTTGATGAGATAGACGCGCGGCTTGGGTTGGGCGGCCACCTCGACCAGGTGTTTCTTCGGCAGCGGGGTGGCCGGGGCCTTCCAGTCGCCGAACGCCGCGTCCAGCTGCGGGATGATCTGCGCCAGGGTGGTGTCGCCGGCCACCAGGATGCGCAGGTTGTCCGGGCGCAGCCACTGGCTGTGGAAGGCCTGCAGGTCCTTGGCGTTGAGGCTCTTGATCGCCGCCTCGGTACCGCTGCCGGTGAGCGGGATGCCGTAGGGGTGGTTCTGGCCGAACAGCAGCGGCGGCAGCGCACGCAGCGCCAGGCTATTGGGCTGGGTCTTTTCTTGCGCGATGCCGGAAAGCCACTGCCCGCGCACGCGTTCGATATCGCTGCTCTTGAAGGCCGGGTTGCGCACGATGTCGGAGAACAACTGCAGCGAGGGCTGCAACTGGTCGTTGAGCGCATCCAGCGAGGCGCTGCAGCTGTCCAGGTCGCAGCCCACCGCCGTGATCGCGCCCAGACGCTGGCGGCGCTGCGCTACTTCCACCGAATCCAGCGCGGCGGTGCTCTCGTTCATCAGCGCGGCGCTGAAGCTGGCTGTGCCGAGCTTGTTGCCCTGATCGGCGGCATAACCGGCGTCGAACAGCAGCTCGACCTGGGTGACCGGGATGGTGTGGCGCTCGGCCAGGATCACTTCGATGCCGTTCTTCAGCTTGCCGCGCTGCAGCTTGGGGAAGCTCAGGTCCGGGAACTGGTTGGTCTCCGGCACGCCCTTGCTGCGATCCAGCGTGCTGGCGACGGTCTTGTAGCTGGCGGCGGCCGGCAGCTTGGGCGCCGGCTTGCCCGGTTCGGCGGCGCGTGCCACCACCGCCTTGTCCTCGGCCGCCGGGTCGAAGTCCTTGCCAGCCGGCAAGACGGTCAGCAGGTAGTCGCCCTTGCCGAACCAGGTGGCGGCAGCCCGCCGGACACTGTCCACGGTGGCCGCCTGGCCGCGTTGCAGGTCCTGCTTGTAGGCGCCCGGGTCGCCACGATAGACCTGGCCCTCGGCCAGGATCGCCGCCTTGCCACTGAAGCCGCCCACTTTTTCCAACCCACGCACGAAGCCGGCGCGGTAGGCCACTTGCGCGCGCTGCAATTCGTCGGCGGTGGGGCCTTGCGCGAGAAACGTCTTCAGCTCTTCGTCGATGATGGCTTCGACCTTGGCCGGGTCCACGCCGTCCTTCACGTCGGCCTGGATCTGCAATTGGCTGGACAGCGCGAACGGCTGCACCGAGGCGGACACGTCGTCGACCAGATTGTCCTGATACACCAGGCGCTGATACAGCCGCGAGGTCTTGCCGCCGCCCAGCACGGTGGTGGCCAGGTCCAACTGGATCACCTCGTCGGTGCCCAGCTGCGGCGCCGCCCAGGTGCGGTAGATGCGCGGCTGCGACACATGGTCGTGCTGTACGCCACGCTTCTGCGCCGGCAGCGGGGTGACCCACGGCTGCTGGCGCGCCACCGGCTTGCCGGCCGGGATGTCGCCGAAATACTGCGCGGCCTTGGCGCGCGCCTGCGCCACGGTGATGTCGCCGGCCAGCACCAAGGTGGTGTTGGCTGCACCGTAGTTGTCGTTGAACCACTGTTTGACGTCGCCCAGCGAGGCCGCGTCCAGGTCTTCCATCGAGCCGATGGTGTCGTGCTGGTAGGGGTGGTTGGCCGGGAACAGGTGGGACAGGATGTTCTGGTCCACGCGGCCGTACGGTCGGTTCTCGCCCTGGCGTTTTTCGTTCTGCACCACACCGCGCTGGGTATCGAGCTCTTCCTGGCCGATCGCGCCGAGCAGGTGGCCCATGCGGTCCGATTCCAGCCACAGCGCGGTATCCAGCGCGGTGGTCGGCACGGTTTCGAAGTAATTGGTGCGGTCGAACCAGGTGGTGCCGTTCATGTCGGTGGTGCCGACCTTTTCCAGCGGCGCGAAGAAGCTGCCCTTGTTGTTCTCCGAGCCGGAGAACATCAGATGCTCGAACAGGTGCGCAAAGCCGGTCTTGCCGGCCGGCTCGTCGCCGGAGCCGATGTGGTACCAGATGCTCACCGCCACCACCGGTGCCTTGTGGTCCTCGTGCACGATCACGGTCAGGCCGTTGGGCAGGGTGAAGCGGGTGTAGCCGATGTCGGGAATGGCGCTGCGGGTCGTTGCCTTGGCCAGACTGGCCGGGGCGGCCTCCACGGCGGGGGCGACGGTACCGGCAGTCACACCCAGGACACCGGCAATCAACAGGGACAGCGGACGCAGCATATGACACTCCCGGAGATGGACAATCGGCCGAGGGTAGTGGCTGCCTGGCAGCGCTGCAAATGCAGGTGGGCAGCGCGCGCGGCGGATGCGTTGCCGGCGTCGCTCGGCGGGGCGCGCATGCCTGTCGGCAGCGCCGATACCCGCTGGCCGTTGCCGTGGCGCCAACGCCACCCGCAGCGCTGGCCGGTCGCCGCGCCTTAACGGACCCATCCAGACGGTGCTTAAGTTGACCGTCGTTTCGCCGTTACTTCGAGCGACCTGACTTGAGCACATGCCGTCCCTGACTTCGCCATGACCGCCCTGCTGCCGCCCGTGCCGATTCCCGACAACGACGCCTTGCGCGTGGAAGCGGTGCGCGGGCTGGGCGTGCTGGATACCGAGGCCGAGGCTGAATTCGACGATCTCGCCTGGCTGGCGGCGCATGTCACCGGCGCACCGATGGCGCTGGTCTCGCTGCTGGATGCCGACCGGCAGTGGTTCAAGGCCCGCTGCGGCACCGACCTGGAGGGCACGCCGCGCAGCGTCTCGTTCTGTTCCTACACGGTGATGGGCACCGAGCTGATGGAGGTGCCCGATGCCGAGGCCGACCCGCGCTTCGCCGCCAACCCGCTGGTCACCGCTGTTCCGGGCATCCGCTCGTATGTTGGGGTGCCGCTGATCGGCCGCGAGGGCCATACCTACGGCACCCTGTGCACGCTCAGCACGCGTCCGCGCGTGCTTGGCGAAGAGCAGAAGCAGGCACTGATCCGCCTCGCGCATCAGGTTGCCAACCTGCTGGAATCGCGCCGTGATCGCCTGGCGGCGCAGGCGCAACGGCAGACGCTCAGCATGCTGTTGGAAGCCATGCCTGACGGGGTGGTGGCCTGCGATACCGATGGCCTGCTGCGCGAGTTCAATCACGCCGCCCGGCGCTGGCACGGCACCGACCCGCGGGTGTTGCCGCCTGCGCAATGGGCGCAGCATTTCGATCTGTACGCCGCCGACGGCACCACGCTGCTGCCGACGGCGGCAATTCCCCTGGTGCGTGCCTGGCACGGCGAACATGTCCGCAATGCCGAACTGGTGATCCGCGCCAACGGCCAGCCCGCACGCAGCGTGCTGTGCAATGCCGACCCGGTGGCCGCCGACAACGGCTCGGCGCTGGGCGCGGTGTGCGTGATGCACGACATCACCCAGCTCAAGGATGCCTCGGCGGCGTTGGCTGCCGAGCGCGCGCGGCTGCAGGCACTGGTGGATGCCTCGAAGGACGTGGCGATCATCGCGTTCGACCCGCAGGGACGCGTGGAGTTGTTCAATCCCGGTGCCGAGCGGCTGCTGGGGTATGCCGCAACCGAGGTGCTGGGTGGGTGCCCCGCGCAGTTCCATCTGCAAGCCGAACTCGAACGCCATATGGCCACGCTGGCGTTGTCGCCGCCGTCGTATGCAAAGCTGGCGGCCGCCGCCGCTGGCGATTTACTGGGCGTGGAGCTGTGGACGCTGGTGCGCAAGGATGGCGAGCTGCGGCGGGTGCGGCTGTGCTTCAACATCATCCACGATGCGCAGCAGGGCCTGGCCGGCTATCTGGCGATGGCCATCGACGTCACCGCCGAACTGCAGGCGCAAGCGGCCGCGCAGCTGGCCGCCGAACGGTTCGCCGGCGCCTTCGAAACCGCACCGCAGGGCATGGCCATCGTGTCGCTGGACGGCAGCTGGCGCGACGTCAATCCATCGCTGTGCAGCATCCTGGGGTATCCGCGCGAGCAGTTGCTGCGCACCACCTTCCAGCAGATCACCCACCCGGACGACCTGCAGATGGACCTGCAGTTGGTGCAGGAACTGATCGACGGCAAGCGCGACAGCTACAGCCTGGCCAAGCGCTACATCAGCCGGCAGGGTGCGGTGATCTGGGCGCAGTTGTCGGTGTCGCTGGTTCGCGATGGCAGCGGCGCGCCGGTGCATTTCGTGTCGCAGGTCCAGGACGTCACCGAGCGGCATGTCGCCGCCGAACGCCTGGCCGAAAGCGAAGCGCGGCTGCGCGCGATCAGCGATGCCACCCCGGCGCTGGTCAGCCAGTTCGATGGCAGCCAGCGCTGCCTGTTCGCCAATGAAGCGCATCGCGACTGGCTGGGCGTGGAGCCTGCCAGCCTGGTCGGCCTGCCCATCACCCATCTGCTCGGCGCCGCGCTCAGCATTCCCGCCCGCGCTGCACTGGCGCAGGTGGCGGCCGGGCGACGTGCCAGTTTCGAACACGTACTGCGGTCTGGCAGCACCGCACGCGATGTGGAAATCACCCTGGTGCCGGAAACCCGCCGTTCGCGTGCGGGTGCGCAAGGCTTCTTCCTGATGGCGCAGGACGTGACCGCGCACAAGGCGCTGCACCGCCTGATGCACGAGCGCGCCACCCGCGACGCGCTGACCGGCCTGCCCAACCGCCACGCCTGGACCGAGGCATTGCAAGACGCGGTGACGCAGGCACAGCAACTGCAGCGCGCCGTGGCGGTGATGTTCCTGGACCTGGATGGGTTCAAGCGCATCAACGACACCTACGGCCACCGTGCCGGCGATGCGGTGCTGATGGAGTTCGGGCGCTGCCTGCAGCGCGCCGTGGAAGGCCGCTACCTGGTGGCACGCCTGGCTGGCGATGAGTTCGTGGTGCTGCTGGACAACCTGCAGCTGCCCGAGGCAGCGTGTAGCGGTGTTGCCGAGCGCATCCGCCAGGCCGCCGCCGCCGGGGCCATGTTCGGCGAGCAATGGCTACCGATCCAGCCCAGCATCGGCGTGGCCTGGCAGCAGGGTGACCAGGCCGATGCCGCAAGCCTGATGCACGCGGCAGACGAGGCGATGTATGCGGCAAAGCATGCGCGTGGAAAACAGGGGCGTCGCGACGCTGCGCGTTGAAACTGGCGGCCACACACTGTTCCTTCTCCCATCGGGAAGAAGGTGCCCGAAGGGCGGATGAGGGCACCTCAGCCGATGGCTCGATTGCCAACGCGACGCTTTGTCCATCGACGCATCGCGACCGCCGGAGCACTCTCACCCACGCACAAAGCCGTAGGAGCGCACCTGGGCGCGATGGGAGTAACGGTGACGCCTCGTCGCGCCCGGGTGCGCTCCTACAGGGACACAGGCGGGTTTTTTTGCAGTGCAGTTGCGATCGCGCAGTGGCGTTATCACCACGATCGATGAGCCAGACCGACACCAATTCGGTGACGCACAAAGCGGTAGGAGCGCACCTGGGCGCGACGGGAGAGCAGGTGACGCCTCGTCGCGCCCGGGTGCGCTCCTACAGGGACACAGGCGGGTTTTTTTGCAGTGCAGTTGCGATCGCGCAGTGGCGTTATCACCACGATCGATGAGCCAGACCGACACCAACTCGGTGAAGCGCAAAGCCCTAGGAGCGCACCTGGGCGCGACGGGAGAGCAGGTGACGCCTCGTCGCGCCCGGGTGCGCTCCTACAGGGACACAGGCGGGTTTTTTTGCAGTGCAGTTGCGATCGCGCAGTGGCGTTATCACCACGATCGATGAGCCAGACCGACACCAATTCGGTGACGCACAAAGCGGTAGGAGCGCACCTGGGCGCGACGGGAGAGCAGGTGACGCCTCGTCGCGCCCGGGTGCGCTCCTACAGGGACACAGGCGGGTTTTTTTGCAGTGCAGTTGCGATCGCGCAGTGGCGTTATCACCACGATCGATGAGCCAGACCGACACCAACTCGGTGAAGCGCAAAGCCCTAGGAGCGCACCTGGGCGCGACGGGAGAGCAGGTGACGCCTCGTCGCGCCCGGGTGCGCTCCTACAGGGACACAGGCGGTTTTTTTTGCAGTGCAGTTGCGATCGCGCAGTGGCGTTACCACCACGATCGATAAGTCAGACCGACACCAATTCGGTGACGCACAAAGCGGTAGGAGCGCACCTGGGCGCGATGGGAATAACGGTGACGCCTCGTCGCGCCCGGGTGCGCTCCTACAGGGACACAGGCGGGTTTTTTGCAGTGCAGTTGCGATCGCGCAGTGGCGTTACCACCACGATCGATAAGTCAGACCGACACCAATTCGGTGACGCACAAAGCGGTAGGAGCGCACCTGGGCGCGATGGGAATAACGGTGACGCCTCATCGCGCCCGGGTGCGCTCCTACGCGGTGGTCTGGTCAGCGACCTGGCTGCATGTGGCGGATGTGGCGGGCACCCCGGTGCCCGCCACGCGATGCTCAGCTAGCCGCGCAGAAACCGAATTCGGCGGTGGCGCCGGCGGCCAGCGTGCGGTTGAAGTCCACGCCACTAGCCTTGAGCGTATTGCCTGTCTGCGACCAGGTGACGTTCCAGGCATTGTTGACCGTGCCGGTGACCGGCAGCGCGATCGACCAGGTGCCGCTGGCGGTGCCGGTATTGGTGACCTGCACGCGGTTGCACGCGCCGCCATTCCAGCTGCTGTCCAGAATCACCTTGGTGCTGAAGCTGCTGGTGCCCGGGGTGGGCGTCGGAGTCGGCGTTGGTGTGGGAGTAGGCGTCGGCGTTGGTGTGGGAGTAGGCGTCGGAGTTGGAGTCGGAGTAGTGTTGGAGATGGTGCCCCACAAGGTGCGCAGCAGCGTCATCTTGTCCTGGCGCACCGTGGTCCAGTCGTCGCGCAGGATGCCGCCGGTGTCGCCGCTGTTGGGATTCCACGACCAATAGAAGCCTTCGTTGATGCCCTTGCTGCGCAGGTACTTCACCAGTGCGTCCTGCCAGACCTTGTCGCGTGCATCGCCTTCGCCGTACTTGCCGCCGAATTCGCCCAGCAACAGGGCGTGCGTGCCGATGAACTGGCCGAAGTGGCGGTCCCAGATGGCCGGCATGTTGTTGGGGAAGGTGCTGTCGTTGAAGTACGACTGCACAAACACATCCGGGCCATACACATGCGGCGCCAGCAACAGGCGGTTGGCCGGGATGTTCAGCGGGGTGCAGGTCAGCGGCTGCAGGTTGCCGCCCCAGAAGATGCCGCCGTTGGTGGAGCACACCGGGTTATCGGTGATGCCTTCCACCGCGATGATCCATTTCGGCGCCACCGCCAGCACGGCCGCCGAACCGCGCTCGGCGGCCTTGTTCCAGTCAGTGGCGGCATTGCCGGTGCCCCAGGTGGCGGCGCCGTGCGGTTCGTTTTTCAGGTCCAGGCCAAGCACGAACGGCACGTTCTTGTAGCGGTTGGCCACGAATCGCAGGTCGGTGAGCCACTGGGCTTCGGAATAGGAGCCGGTGTACCAGAGTTCAGAGATGGACGCGCAGTCGGGGGTGTGGTGATCCAGCAACACGTACATGCCGCGCGCATTGAATTCGTTGATGACCTTGTCGAGGATCTGCAGCGCGGTCAGGCCCTGCAGGTCGGCGTTGCGGCTGTAGTCGATGCTGGTCGGCTGAGTGTCGCTGCGCAGCGTGGCCGGGCAGAACGGCAGGCGCACGGCGTTGAAGCCCAGGCTCTGCATCTGGCCGATCATGTCTTTCCAGTTGCGCGCCCACAGGCCGTGCATGACATGGTTGCCGGTTTCGAAACCGAATACGTTGACGCCCTTGAGCTGCACGACATTGCCGTTGTCGTCGACGATGCGGTTGTTGCTGATGGCATAGCTGTGCGCCGGGGCGGCAGCCAGCGCCAGCGCGGTGGCCAACGCAGCGGCGGTGACGGTCCTGAGGATGGACATGCGGATCTCCGTGGGTGAGCGAGCCCGACACCCGGGCCCAGTAAGGGGGGCATCTTGTTCCTGGGCCCCGGATCGGGGCGTGATTTGCGCCACAGAAAGAGGCTTTGGCGATTCAGTCACACCGGAAGCGGTTGTTTGGACCACAATTCGCACCTCCGGATGGCCACGCGCTGTCCCTCTTGTCCCTGGAGTGTCCACGAATGTCCTTGCTGCGTGCCGAACTGGCGCAATGGCGCGCCTCGCCCGCGCGCGAACTGATGGCCGGTGCGGTTGCCACCTTCGCCCTGATTCCCGAGGTGATCGCATTCGCCTTCGTCGCAGGCGTGGACCCACAGGTGGGGTTGTTCGCCTCCTTCGTGATCGGCATCGTCATCGCCTTCTGCGGTGGCCGGCCGGCCATGATCTCGGCGGCGGCCGGGTCGGTGGCGCTGGTGGCGGCGCCCCTGGTCGCGGTGCATGGCCTGCCGTATCTGCTGGCGGCGGGGCTGCTGGCCGGCGCCGTGCAGATCCTGTTCGGGTTGCTGCGGTTGGGCGTGCTGATGCGCTTCGTCAGCAGCTCGGTGCGCACCGGTTTCGTCAACGCGCTGGCGGTGCTGATCTTCGCCGCGCAGCTACCGCATCTGCTGGGCGCCAACCTGGCCAGCTGGGCGATGCTGGGGGCGGGCCTGGCGATCATCTACGGGCTGCCGCGCCTGCGCATCCCGGGGCTATCGGCGATTCCTTCTCCGCTGCTGTGCATCCTGCTGCTGACCATCGCCGGTAGCGTGCTGCAGCTGCCGCTGAAGACCGTGGCCGACCTGGGCAAGCTGCCCACTGCGCTCCCGTTCCTGCAGTGGCCGGCGGTGCCACTGACGCTGGAGACCTTGCGCATCATCGCGCTGCCGGCGCTGGCCATCGCCATGGTGGGCCTGCTCGAATCGTTGATGACCGCGCGCGTGGTCGATGAGCTCACCGATACCCCCAGCGACAAGAACCGCGAATGCACCGGCCTGGGCCTGGCCAACGCGGCGGCCAGCCTGTTCGGTGGCATCGCCGGCTGCGGCATGATCGGGCAGACCGTGGGCAACGTGAAGTACGGCGGCCGTGGCCGGCTGTCGACGTTATTTGCCGGCGTGTTCCTGATGATCCTGATGGTGCTGCTCAAGCCGTGGGTGTCGCAGGTGCCGGTGGTGGCGCTGGTGGCCATCATGGTGATGGTCTCGGCGGAGACCTTCGACTGGCGCTCGTTGCGCACCGTTGTCACCCACCCGCGGACCTCCAGCGTGGTGATGCTGGCCACCGTGGCGGTGACCCTGGCCACCGACAACCTGGCCGCCGGAGTGGCGGTGGGCGTGGTGCTGAGCGGGGTGTTCTTCACCTTCAAGGTGGCCGGGCTGCTGCAGATCACCCACGACGATGGCGCAGACGGCGTGCGGACCTATAACGTGCGCGGGCAGGTGTTCTTCGCCTCGGCCGATGTATTCATCGATGCCTTCGATGCGCGGCAGGTGCCCGGCCGCCGTGTGGTGATCGATGTCGGTCGCGCGCACTTCTGGGACATCACCGCCGTGGCCGCCCTGGACAAGGTGGTGCAGCGGCTGCGGCATCACGAGCTCGAGGTGCAGGTCAAAGGCCTGAATGCCGGCAGCCGGCGCCTGATGCAGGCGCATGCGCTGGGCGAGGATGCACTGGAATCGGCATTGCCTTGAACGGCGCAGCCCGGCGTGGCGGCGCGCGGTCGTGCCCGCCGCCGCGTGGCGGCCAACCGGTCACGCGCTGAGGCCGGCCGGCGCGTGATCTCAAGTTTGTGTCACCTGCGCCGATGAACCGGCTACCTGATTGTTGGTCGCCGTCGTGAAGCCTCTGCGTTGCCGTCCCCGTTGTCTGCCAACAGGCCGCCTTTGCGGTGGCGGGCCCGCGTGCGCCCGGCGGAGGGGTCGATGAGCGCGACGCCGTTGCTGGAACGCATGGTCGACATGAGCGCCATCCGCGATGCGGAACTGCTCGACCTGAGCCTGTTGCGCACCATGCGCGAGGTGTGCGCCGTCGAGGAACTGTCGCTGCTGCGGATCGCCCCGGATGGCCGCACCATGGCCGAAAGCCTGTTGCGCGACGACGGCCGCCTGTCGTTGACGGTGGCCGAGCTGCACGATGCGCAGATGCGTGCGCAATTGGCCGAGATGCATGGCCCGGGCGAGGTGCTGCAACTGCAGCAGGATGGCCGCTCGCTGCTGGTCTACCCGATGATGGAAGCGCGTGGCATCCGCACCTGCCTGCGGGTGGGCGGGGCAAGCGCGCCCGGTGCCGCCGAGCAGGCGATGCTGCAGGGGTTTGCGCGGTTCTTCCAGAACTACCGCAGTCTGCTCGACGACGCCCAGCGCGATGCGTTGACCGGCCTGCGCAACCGCAAGACATTCGACGATGTGATCCTGCAGCTGTTTTCCGGCAGTGCCGAGGCCGCAGCGACGCAGGGTGTGTGGCTGGGGATCGTGGACATCGATCACTTCAAGCGCGTCAACGACACCTTCGGGCATCTGTATGGCGATGAGGTGCTGTTGCTGGTGGCGCAGCTGATGCAGCGCGCGTTCCGGCAGGACGACCTGTTGTTCCGCTTCGGCGGCGAGGAATTCGTGATCGTGCTGCGCGGGGTGGATCGCGATATCGCCGTCGGCTTGTTCGAGCGGTTCCGTGCGGCGGTGGCCGGGCACGATTTTCCGCAGGTGGGGCAGGTCACCCTCAGCACCGGCATCGTGGAGCTGACCCATGGCCGGCTCATCAGCGAAATGCTGGATGAGGCGGACAAGGCGCTGTACTGGGCCAAGCAGCACGGCCGCAACCGTGCCGCGGTGTATGCCGAGCTGATTGCCAGCGGGCAGTTGCAGCAGAGCATCCAGCAGGTCGGGAGCGTGGATCTGTTTTGAACAACGCCGCGCGCGAGGGCTGCGCAGTGTCGGCGCGGTGATGCAGCGCCGGCAGGCATCCAGCGTCATCGCCCTGCCGTGCATGCAGCCACTGCCGGCGTCCTGACTTACACTCCGGGCTTGTTCGATCACACCGGAGTGCGCAGTGAAGCGAGTTGCAGCAGGACTACTGGCAATGGCGGTCTCGACCGCCACACTGGCGCAGACGCCGACGTTCGACGGTGCGCGCATCTCGCGCGACGTCAAGGAACTGGCTTCCGACGCCTACGAAGGCCGTGGCCCGGCCACCGCTGGCGAAGCCAAGACCGTGGCCTACCTGAGCAAGCAGTTCGCCGCCGCCGGCCTGCAGCCCGGTGGCGATCTGGCCGACGGCAAGCGGCTGTGGACCCAGGCGGTACCGCTGCGGCGCGCCGATATCGTCGGTGCACCGACCATCGCGCTGGCCGATGCCGGCAAGTCGCAGCCGCTGACCCAGGGCAAGCAGATCGCCATCCGCGCCGCGCTCGACGGCTCGTCCACCGTGGACATCGCCAACGCACCGCTGGTATTCGTCGGCTATGGCGTCAAGGCGCCCGAGCGCGACTGGGATGACTTCAAGGGCGTGGACCTGAAGGGCAAGATCGCGTTGGTGCTGATTAACGACCCGGACTTCGAAACCGGCAAAGGCGCCTTCGACGGCGCCGGCATGACCTACTACGGCCGCTGGAGCTACAAGTACGAAGAAGGCGCACGCCAGGGCGCGCTCGGCGTGCTGGTGGTGCACGAAACCGCGCCGGCCTCCTATGGCTGGGACACCGTGGCCAGTTCCAACACCAACACCATGTTCGACGTGGTGCGCGACAACCCGCGCGCGGCGCATCCCACGTTGGAAGGCTGGATCCAGCGCGATCTGGCGGCCACGCTGTTCAAGCGCGCTGGCCTGGATTTCGATGCATTGAAGCAGCAGGCGCAGACCCGCAGCTTCAAACCGGTGGAACTTAAGGGCCAGGGCCTGAGCGCCCGCTACCAGGTCACATCCGACGTGATTACCTCGCACAACGTGGTGGCGCATCTGCAAGGCAGCAAGCGGCCCAACCAGACGCTGATCTACAGCGCGCACTGGGACCATATCGGCGTGGGCAAGCCGGATGCGCGTGGCGACACCATCTTCAACGGCGCACTGGACAACGCCAGCGGCACCGCCGCTTTGCTGGAACTGGCACGTGGTTTTGCCAAAGGGCCCAAGCCCGAGCGCTCGGTGGTGTTCCTGGCGGTCACCGCCGAGGAAAAGGGCTTGCTGGGTTCGGAGTTCTACGCCTCCAAGCCGCTGTACCCGCTGGACACCACGGTGGCGGTCATCAACATGGATGGCATGAACCCGTTCGTGCCCTCGCGCGACTTCGGCATCTACGGCACCGCAAAGCTCGAACTGCTCGACCAGCTCAAGACCGTGGCGGCGCAATCCAAGCTGCGCTACACCCCCGATCCCAAGCCGCAGGCCGGTTATTTCTTCCGTTCCGATCACTTCTCCTTCGCCAAGCGCGGCGTGCCGGCGCTGTCGTATGCGGCCGGGCAGGATTGGGAAGTGGGCGGCGTGGCCGCAGGCAAGGCTGCCGCCGATGACTACACCGCCAAGCGCTACCACCAGCAGGGCGATGAGTGGAAGCCGGACTGGACCTTCGCTGGCGCCGCGCGCGACCTGGGCGTGCTGTACACGCTGGGCCAGCAACTGGCCGATTCGCGGCAATGGCCAAACTGGAGCGGCGATTCGCAATTCCGCGCCATCCGCGATGCCAGCGCGGCGGCGCGCAAGTAGGCGGCGTCTGCGGCAACGGCCATGCCGGCGCGGGCTGGCGCGGCATGGCTGTTGCCGCGCCGCTGCTGGCATATTGCTTGCATCGCTGATGGTGGCGGCAGGGCAGCGCCGGCCGTGACAGCCTGCGCGCCAGCCCGCAATCTGTTGGGGTTGCGTTCGGTTGTCACCGCGTAGTCTGCCGCGCGGTCCTCGTCGGGAAGGGGCGAAGACCGCACAATGGCCTTCGTTTCCTTTAACGGACGATTCTTTAGCATGAGCCGCGACAGTGCGTCGCCGCCAGGAGAGTTTGTGCATCGGAGTGGTTCCAAAGCTGCCAACCCCGCGTTGTGCCTGCACACCGCCAGGCTTGCTCTCGTTGACGCATGCATGAGGTTCTCGCGCCGCATCGCGGGAAGCCATCTTCCGTTTCCGCCCACATTGTCGCCCGCGTGCGACGGACAGCCCTGATGGACGGTACCGTGACCCTTTCCCCCGCGCCCACCGATTTGCCCCCCGTCTCCGCGCTCGATGCCGGCCAGCCCACACTGCCGCCGGAAGCGCCGTTGGCGATGCCCGAACAATCGCTGCGCGAGGGCCAGTTGCAGGTGCCGCACCAGCGCACCTCGCCGCCCGGCATCGGGCTGCGCCGCTTCTATCTGATCGGCGGCACCTTCGCCACCACTGCGGTCGCGGTGTGGGTGATGCTCAGCGTGTTGTGGCCCGACGGCATCAGCGTGCTGGAAGGCTGCCTGCTCGGGCTGTTCGTGCTGCTGTTCGCCTGGATCGCGATGTCCTTCGCCAGCGCGGTGGCCGGCTTCGTCACCGTGGTCGCGCGTGCCGGGCGCAAGCTCGGCATCGATCCGGAAGAACCGCTGCCCACGCTGCGCTCGCGCACCGCGCTGCTGATGCCCACCTACAACGAAGACCCGCGCCGGTTGCTGGCCGGCCTGCAGGCCATCTACGAATCGGTGGCCGAGACCGGGCAGCTGGAGCACTTCGACTTTTTCGTGCTCAGCGACACCACCCGCGAGCACATCGGCCGCGCCGAAGAGCGGGTCTACAACGAACTGTGCGACAGCGTCGGCGGGCATGGACGCATCTTCTACCGCCGCCGCGCCGACAATGCCGCGCGCAAGGCCGGTAACGTGGCCGACTGGGTGCGCCGCTTCGGTGGCAACTACCCGCAGATGCTGATTCTGGACGCCGACAGCGTGATGACCGGCGACACCATCGTACGGTTGGTCGCGGGTATGGAAAACAACCCGGACGTGGGCCTGATCCAGACCCTGCCGGCGGTGGTCAACGGGCAGACCCTGTTCGCCCGCATGCAGCAGTTCGGCGGGCGCGTGTATGGGCCGATCATCGCCTTCGGCGTGGCCTGGTGGCATGGCGCCGAGAGCAATTACTGGGGCCACAACGCCATCATCCGCACCCAGGCCTTTGCCGATCACGCCGGCCTGCCGTCGCTGCGTGGGCGCAAGCCGTTCGGCGGCCACGTGCTCAGCCATGATTTCGTCGAAGCGGCGCTGATGCGGCGCGGCGGCTGGGCCATGCATATGGTGCCGTATCTGCAGGGCAGCTACGAAGAAGGCCCGCCCACGCTCACCGACCTGCTGATCCGCGACCGCCGCTGGTGCCAGGGCAACCTGCAGCACGCCAAGGTGGTCGGCGCCAGGGGGCTGCACTGGATCAGCCGCATGCACATGCTGATCGGCATCGGCCATTACTTCACCGCGCCGATGTGGGGCCTGCTGATGCTGATCGGCATCGGCATTCCGCTGGCCGGCGGCGGCATCGACCTGGCCGGCGACCTGCCGTTCTCGCCTGCCCGCTACTGGCACGGCAGCAGCCAGGGCAATGCGATCTGGATCTTCATCTGCACTATGTTCGTGCTGCTGGCGCCCAAGCTGCTCGGCTACATCTGCCTGCTGCTCAACCCGCGCGAACTGCGTGCCTGCGGCGGTGCCATCTGCGCCGCGCTGAGCATCCTGCTGGAAACCTTGCTGGCCGCGCTGATGGCGCCGGTGGTGATGTACCTGCAATCGCGCGGCGTGTTCGAAGTATTGGCCGGCAAGGATTCGGGCTGGGATGCGCAGGTGCGCGACGACGGCAAGCTGTCGTGGCCGGCGTTGTTGCGCAGCTACGGCGGGCTGACCGTGTTCGGCGTGTTCATGGGGACCTTGGCCTATCTGGTCTCGCCGTCGCTGGCGGCGTGGATGGCCCCGGTGATCGTGGGCATGGCGGTATCGATCCCGGTGGTGGCGCTGACCTCGCTGCGCCGCGGCGGCCTGGCGTTGCGCCGCGCCGGCATCTTCTGCATCCCCGAAGAACTCGACCCACCCAAGGTGCTGGTGCGTGCCTCCGAGCTGCGCCGCGCCGCCGCCCAGCAACCCCCGCTGATCTGAGCGGGGGGCGTGGCAGCCGCGCCTGCGTGATCGGGCAGGGCAGGCGCGCAAGGCATAATGCCCGGCCCCCGAACGGAGCTGGATGATGCTGGAAGTGATCGAACGCGAGACCGGACCGAACCCGCAGTGGACCGTGCTGTGGCTGCATGGCCTGGGCGCCGACGGCAGCGATTTCGCCCCGCTGGTGCCGGAGCTGGTGCGTCCCGACTGGCCGGCGCTGCGCTTCGTGTTCCCGCATGCGCCGATCCGCCCGATCACCATCAACAACGGTGTGCGTATGCGCGGGTGGTACGACATCGTGGGCATGGATTTTGCCCAGCGTGCCGACAAGGCCGGCATCGCCGAATCGGTGGCTCAGGTCGAAGCGCTGATTGCCCATGAGCAGAGCCGCGGGACCGCCCCCGGGCGCATCCTGCTGGCCGGCTTCTCGCAGGGCGGCGCGGTGACCCTGGCGGTAGGCCTGCAGCGCAGCGTGCCGCTGGCCGGGCTGATCGCGCTGTCGACCTATCTGCCGGACCCGGCCGCTGCGGCCAGCCAACTGCAGCCGGCCGCCACCGGCCAACCGCTGTTCATGGCCCATGGCAGCGCCGACCCGGTGGTGCCGTTCGCGGCCGGCCAGGCCAGCATGCAGGCCCTGCGCACGCTCGGCTTCGCGCTGGACTGGCACACCTACCCGATGGGCCACCAGGTCTGCCTGGAAGAGATCGACGCCCTGCGCGACTGGATGCAGGCGCGCTTCGCCGCCTGAGCCCATGGCCACCGGCGCCCCCCAGATCGCCTGGATGCCGGACCTGTGCCGGCTGCCCCGGTTGGGCGCGATGCTGGGGCTGGCCGAACTGGTGGTGCTGGTGGTGACCCTGGTGCCTGATGCCGATGCGGCGCGCAGCATCACCCTGTCGCGCTTCCTTTCGGCCAGTGGCCTGGCGCTGTGGCTGGCGCTGGCGGTCAGCGTCTTGCTGTGCGTGCTGCGGCCCGCGTTGTCGCGGCTGCCGCCACGGCTGGGTGGGCTGGCGGCGTTGTCGATTGCCGCTGTGGTGGCGATGCTGGGGGCCGGGATCGTGCACGCCCTGTATGCGGCGCTCGACCAGGCCCCGCTGGGCCCGCTGGTCGGTTTCTGGCGCTTCACCCTGGGCAGCGCGGCCACCGTGGTGCTGATTACCGCGCTGGCACTGCGCTACTTCTACGTCAGCGACCGCTGGGAAGCACAGGTGCAGGCCAATGCCCGCGCCGAAGCCGATGCGCTGCAGGCGCGCATCCGCCCGCATTTCCTGTTCAACAGCATGAATCTGATCGCCAGCCTGCTGCGTCGCGACCCGGTGGTAGCCGAGCAGGCGGTGCTGGACCTGTCGGACCTGTTCCGCGCCGCGCTCGGTGCCGGCGAAGGCCTGTCCACCCTGCGCGCCGAATGCGAACTGGCCGAGCGTTATCTGGCGATCGAATCGCTGCGCCTGGGCCAGCGCCTGCAGGTGCGCTGGCACCGCCAGGAACCGCTGCCCTGGGAGCTGCCGATGCCGCGCCTGGTGCTGCAACCGCTGGTGGAAAACGCCGTGCTGCACGGCGTCTCGCGCATGCCCGAAGGTGGCACGCTGTATCTGTCGCTACGCCAGCGCGGCAACCAATTGCAGATCCGCATCGTCAACCCGGCCCCGCAGCCGGGCACGCAGGCGCCGCTGCTTGCCGGCGCCGGGCACGCACAAGCCAGCATTTCGCACCGGCTGGCGTTCCAGTTCGGTGCCGGAGCACGGATGGCGGCCAGCTGGGCCGAAGGCTACTATGCCTGCGAAATCACATTGCCGCTGCCGTGAGGGAGAGTCACCGCAGCGTAAGGGGGGATGTCCATGACGGCCACGCAAGTGCGGGTGTTGATCGCCGATGACGAGCCACTGGCGCGCGAGCGCCTGCGCATGCTGCTGGCAGACCATCCTCAGGTGCAGGTGATCGGCGAGGCCGAAAACGGCCAGCAGGTGCTGCAGCAATGCGAGCAATGGCACCCGGACCTGGTGCTGCTGGACATCGCCATGCCCGGCGTGGACGGGCTGGAAACTGCGCGATTGCTGCGCCAGTGCCAGCCGCAGCCGGCGGTGGTGTTCTGCACCGCCTACGACCAGCACGCCTTGTCGGCCTTCGATGCCGCCGCGCTGGACTATCTGATGAAACCGGTGCGCCCGGAACGCCTGGCCGCCGCGCTGGAGCGCGTGGCCACCTTCCTGGCCGGGCGCGTGCCCAGCGCCGCGCCGGCACCGCTGCGCACCCATCTGTGCGCGCGCCTGCGCGGCAGCCTGCGGTTGATCGCCATCGGCGACATCCGTTATCTGCAGGCCGAAGAGAAGTACGTCATCGTCCACCACACCCGTGGCGAGGACCTGATCGAAGAATCGCTCAAGTCGCTGGAAGACGAATTCTCCGACCGCCTGGTGCGCATCCACCGCAATTGCCTGGTGGCCCGCGACGAGTTGCTGGAACTGCGTCGCGGCAGCGACGGCCAGGTGCATGCGGTGCTGCGCAACGTGCCGCACCCCCTGGAAGTGAGTCGCCGCTGCGTGGCCAGCCTGCGCGATCAACTTCGCCATGTATGAGTTCGCGGTCCGGTCCGCGATAATGGCGCAATGACCACGCTCCGCATCGCCACCCGCAAAAGCCCGCTTGCCCTCTGGCAGAGCGAACATGTCGCCGCCGCGCTGCGCCAGCACCACCCCGGCCTGGAGGTGGTGCTGGTGCCGATGAGCACCCGCGGCGACGAAGTGCTGGACCGTTCGCTGGCGGCGATCGGCGGCAAGGGCCTGTTCCTGAAGGAGCTGGAGCTGGCGATGCTGCGCGGCGATGCCGATTGCGCGGTGCATTCGCTCAAGGACGTGCCGATGGAGCTGGATGCGCCCTTCGTGCTGCCGGCCATCCTGCCCCGTGGCGATGCCGCCGATGCGCTGGTGTCCAACCTTTATGCCAGCCTGCAGGCACTGCCGCTGGGTGCACGCGTGGGCACCTCCTCGCTGCGTCGCCAGGCGCAGCTGCGCGCCGCCCGCCCGGACCTGGAATTGATCGACCTGCGCGGCAACGTCAACACCCGCCTGGCCAAGCTCGACAACGGCGGTTACGACGCCATCGTGCTGGCCTGTGCCGGCCTGCAGCGGCTGGGCCTGGATGCACGCATCAGCGCACGGCTGGACGCGCCGCAGTGGCTGCCAGCGCCGGCGCAGGGCGCGGTGGCGGTGGAATGCCGCAGCGACGATGCACGCATCCACGCCCTGCTGGCGGTGCTGGACGCGCCCACCACCCGCGTCTGCGTGGAAGCCGAGCGGGCCATGAATCGCGCGCTGCACGGCAGCTGCCACGTGCCGGTGGCGGCCTTCGCGCGTTGGCAAGGCGAAGGTCTGTACTTGCAGGGCATGGTCGGCAGCGCCAGCGATGGCCGGCTGATCCATGCCGACGCACACGGCAGCGCCGACGACACCGAAGCACTGGGTCGCCGCGTTGCGCAGGGCTTGTTCGACAAGGGCGCCGCGCAGCTGCTGGCCGAGCTGTAGCACCCGAACCCAGCCGTGCCCTTCGTAGGAGCGGACCGGGCCGCGAACGCGTTACCGATAGAGGCACCGATGGGGTTGGATTTTGGTGGTAACGCCCCTCGCGCCCGGGTGCGCTCCTACAGGGATGCTGCACGCCGCGAGCGCCAGCACTTGTAGGAGCGGACCCGGCCGCGAACGCGTTACCGATAGAGGCACCGATGGGGTTGGGTTTTGTCGGTGAAGCCTCTCGCGCCCAGGTGCGCTCCTACAGGGATGCTGCACGCCGCGCGCGCCAGCACTTGTAGGAGCGGCCCCAGCCGCGAACGCGTGACCGATAGAGGCACCGACGGGGTTGGGTTTTGGCGGTCACGCCTCTCGCGCCCAGGTGCGCTCCTACAGGGATGTTGCAGGCCGCGCGCGCCAGCACTTGTAGGAGCGGACCCGGCCGCGAACGCGTGACCGATAGAGGCACCGATGGGGTTGGATTTTGGTGGTAACGCCCCTCGCGCCCGGGTGCGCTCCTACAGGGATGCTGCACGCCGCGCGCGCGCCAGCAATTTGTAGGAGCGGCCCCGGCCGCGACGGGCGTTACCGGGAAAGCCCTCGCGGCCAGGGCCGCTCCTACGGGGCTTACTTGAAGGTGTAGACGAGATTGACCGTGGTCAGCGTGTCGGTTTTCTTGTCGCCTTCGCTAACGTCGCTGTTGTGGCGCATCTGCCAGGCGGCCTTGAGCGCGAAGTGCGAGTTCATGCTGACCTGCACGCCAAAGTCGTTCTGCGCATAGGTGTTGTACTGGCCCGATTCCACCAGCAGGGTGTTGATGAGATCGGTGTTGTCGGTGACGGTGTACTTCAGGTCGAACAGGCCGCGCCCGATCAAGCCCGTCTCGTTGCGGTCGTCGTTGCTGTTGTGCGCGCGACGGATACCCGGGCCTACCTGCGCATCCAGATAGAACCGCTGCGCGTCGATCAGACGCGTGCCATAGCCGATACCGAAGGTGGCCAGGCGGTCGTAGGTGGCGAAGTCGTCGTGTTCGTAGCGGCCGGTGGCGGTGAGCTGGCGGTGTTCGCCCAGCTGCAATGCGCTGCCGGCGCTGCCGGTGTAGCGCTCGGCCGTGGTCTGGCGCTCGCGCGTGGTGCTGCCGTCGTCGTTGGTGTTGATGTACTCCGAGCTGGAGCGCAGCGCGGTGGCGTCCAGGCTGTGGATCCAGTCGCCGTCGGTGTAACGCAGGCGAATACGGCCGTTGAGGCTGTCGGTGGTGCTGTTGCCGTGCGCCGAGGCATAGCCCAGCTCGCCGCTGCTGCCACTCCACGGCGACGGCACCAGTGCCGCAGCGGGATCAATCGGCGTCGGCGCAACCGCGATCGACTGGGCCCACACGGCAGGCGTCATCAACAGCAGTGGCAACAGGGCGGACAACGGGGCACGGCGGGACATGGGCGGCTCGCTTGATGGACGGGGTGGGTAAGGTGGAAGCGGTTTCATGATAACGGACTGTGCGCTTCGTCATGACCAGGTGAACGCCACGCTTTAGTCGTGGTTCCGCTGCTGCTGCCATCCAGCGACGGCAGATGCGCGAAAACTCCCGTCCCGCGCCCAGGCATCCAGCCGATGGTGCGCCGCCGCTACCGCCGCCACGTGGACGAGCGGGCAACGACCCGGGCGCATGCTCACCCCGCCGCGCGACGAATCCGGACATAATCGGCGCATGGACCGCTATGAACGCATCAACTCCCTGCATCGCTTGCTCAAGTCGGCGCGCTATCCGGTCACGGTGGCGCGGCTGCAGGATGAGCTGAGCTGTTCCCGCGCCACCGTGTACCGCGACCTGGCGTTCCTGCGCGATGCGCTGATGGCGCCGGTGGAGGGCGATGGCGAATCCGGCTTCCGCTACCTGTCCGGCGAAAGCGACCGCTTCGAACTGCCCGGCCTGTGGCTCAGTTCCGAAGAATTGCACGCGTTGCTGGCCTCGCAGCAATTGCTCGCGCGTACCGGTGGCGGGGTGCTGTCCTCGATGCTGGCGCCGTTGCAGCAGCGCATCGAAGGCTTGCTGGCCGCGCAGGCCGGGGTGTCGCACTGGCCGGTGGACCGGGTACGGGTGATCCCGCATCGCGGCCGCAAGCTGGACGAAGCCAGTTTCCGCACCGTGGCCTCCGGGGTGCTGGAGCGCAAGCAGCTGAGCTTCGACTACCGCGCCCGTTCCACCGACGAATCCACCAAGCGCACCGTGTCCCCGCAGCGCATTACCCATTACCGCGACAACTGGTATCTGGATGCCTGGGACCATGGCCGCGACGGCGTGCGCAGCTTCGCGGTGGACCGCATCAACCACGCGCGCCTGCTCGATGCGGCGCCGCGCGATGTGCCCGATAGCGAGCTGGACGAACAGCTGGCCGCCAGCTACGGCATTTTCTCCGGCGCGCCCAAGGGCTGGGCCACCATCGTCTTCAGTGCCAAGGCCGCGCGCTGGGTGGCCGACGAACACTGGCATTCCAGGCAGCAGGGCCGCTTCTTGCCGGATGGCCGCTACGAACTCAAATTACCGTATAGCAACTCGCGCGAATTGCTGATGGACGTGCTGCACTACGGTTCGGACGCGGAAATCGTCGAGCCGGTGTCGCTGCGCGAGCAGGTCAAGGCGCTGTTGTCGCTGGCATTGAGCAATTACGACTGAGCCGGCGGGCGGCCTGCGATGCGCCGGCCCGCCGCTATTTCAGCGCTTGTTCGGCACTTCGAATCCCAACCGGTCCACCTGCTCGCGCAGCTGCGGCACGCGCTTGATCTTGTCGGTGTAGATGCCGTAGTCGTCGCGCATCTTGTCCACCAGGGCGCGGTACTGGTCGCGGCTCATGTCCGGCTTGCGGGAAAAGATCCATGCCAGATCGCGGCCTGGGTAGGAAATCAGCATCCATGAACCATCCGGGGCAATTTCCAGGACGCGCTGCTTGGTCGGGATCACTTTGTAGAACCAGACCCGCCAATCGCGATTACCGCTGTCCGCATCCACCGAGGCGCGCGCGTTGACTTCCTTTTCCGGCTCGCCAAAGCCCTCGCGGTACAGGTAACGCACCGCCACCTTGCCCTCTTCGAGCAGGGTGTACTCGTCGCGGCTGGTGACGTGGCCGCGTTCGACCGCGTTGGGCATGCGGGCGATCACATACCAGGTGCCCATCATCTTGGACAGATCGATCGCTGCGGCGCTGGGCGGGTCCTTGGCATGCGCCGGAGACAGGCCGAGCACGAGCAGGAAGGCGAGGGCGATCGTAACGGTCAGGCGCATCGCAACATCACAAAGGGGCAATAGGTGCAGCACACTACCGCATGCAGGGGGCAAGTTCGCGTCAACGGTCGGGTCTGGCGTGTGCGGCGGCGGCCGGCGCGGCAACTCCCTGACGGGACGCCGGTCGGTGGGGGAGGGCGTGAGGCCGTCCTGCGCGGCGCCACAGCGCTCAGGATGGCTGGGCGGTGGGCCGGCGAGAACCCAGCCCGGCGAGGCGGCAAGTCAGGCGTCGGTATGGATGGGTCGAGCGGCGGTGTCTCCCACTGCCGGACAGCCGCGCTGCGTCGGCCAGGTCGCAGTCCGTGAGATGGACGCAGGCAATCCTGCCGGCCTGTTCCATCCTTCCAGCCACGGAGTGCCGCCATGTCGCATCATCGCCCCAACCGCCGTTCCGAACGCCCCGATCCGCGCGTGCTGCGCCCGGTTCGGCAGATTGCCCTGGCAGGTCTTGCGTTGGTGCTGGTGTGGCCGGCCGCGCGCGGGGACAGCCAATGGATCGGTTGGTGGCCGATGTGGCTGGTGGGCATGCCGATGCTGGCCTGGTGGAGCCTGTATCGGTTCGCGCTACCGACCCTGGCGGCGACCGGGCTGCGGCCGGCCGCGCGCCGCCGCCGTCGGCCGCAGACGCAGCGCCGGCGTGTTGCTTCGCACCCGGCGACATCGGCACGGGCGGCCTGACCTTCGGCAGGGGAGGCCCGGCCAGGTGCTGTGCTAGGTTTTCCGGCATTGGTTTTTCCGGAAATACCCATGTCCAAATTCGCCTCGATCTGCCTGCTTGCCGGCCTGATGACTGTTGGCGCCGTCTCTGCAGAGGAAACCGCCGTGTCCAATGATCCCTACGCCTGGCTGGAAGATGTCACCGGCGCCAAGCCGCTGGACTGGGTCAAGGCCCAGAACGCCAAGACCGAAGCGCGGCTGGCGGTCACCCCGGCGTTCAAGCAGATGGAAACCCGCATCCGCGAGGTGCTGGATTCGGACGCCAAGATTCCCGGCGTGCAGAAGATCGGCGCGTTCTACTACAACTTCTGGAAGGACAAGCAGCATGAGCGCGGCCTGTGGCGGCGCACTACGCTGGACGAATACCGCAAGCCGGCGCCCAAGTGGGAAACGGTGCTGGACCTGGATGCGCTCAACAAGGCCGAAGGCGAGAACTGGGTCTGGCACGGCGCCGACTGCCTGCGCCCGGACTACCAGCGCTGCCTGATCGCGCTCTCGCGCGGCGGTGCCGACGCCGATGTCACCCGCGAGTTCGACCTGGGCAGCAAGCAGTGGGTCAAGGACGGTTTCTTCCGTCCCGAGTCCAAGGGCGGGCTGGGCTGGATCGACCAGGACACCGTCTACGTGTTCACCGATTTCGGCTCTGGTGCGATGACCACCTCCGGTTACCCGCGCATTGCCAAACAGTGGAAGCGCGGTACTCCGCTCAGTGCCGCTGCGGTGGTCTACGAAGGCAAGCCGACCGACATGTACATCGCCGCGATGCACGACGACACGCCTGGATTCGAGCGGGATTTCGTCAGCCGCACCCTGGCCTTCTACAACGACGAGCTGTATCTGAAGGGCGCCGACGGCAAGCTGGTCAAGGTGGACGCGCCCAACTCGGCCAGCAAGGCGGTCAAGCGCCAATGGCTGACCCTGGAGCTGCGCGAGCCGTGGACGGTGGGTGGCAAGACCTACAAGGCCGGCTCGCTGCTGGCGACGCGCTTTGACGCGTTCATGGCGGGCAAGCGCCGGTTCGATGTGCTGTTCGAGCCCACCGAGACCACCTCGCTGGCCGGCATTGCCTGGACTAAATCCCATCTCGTGTTGAACGTGCTCGAAGACGTCAAGAACCGCCTGAGCGTGGTCACTCCAACGCAGGACGGATGGAAGAAGAGCGCCTTCGTCGGCGCGCCGGCCTTCGGCACGGTCGATGTCAGCGCGGTGGACAGCGATGACAGCGATGCGCTGTGGCTGACCGTCACCGATTACCTCACCCCGACCACGCTGTCGTGGGTCGAGGTCGGCAGCGCGCCGCAGCCGCTCAAGACCATGCCGGCGTTCTTCGATGCCGGCAAGGACAGCATCGAGCAGCACTTCGCCACCAGCAAGGACGGCACCCGCGTGCCGTATTTCCTGGTCCGCCCGAAGGCGCTGAAGCTCGATGGCAGCGCGCCGACGCTGCTGTACGGCTACGGCGGTTTCGAGATCTCGATGACGCCGAACTACTCCGGTGCCCTGGGTCGCTCGTGGCTGGAAAAGGGCGGCGTGTATGCGGTGGCCAACATCCGCGGCGGCGGCGAGTATGGTCCGCGGTGGCACCAGGCCGCCCTCAAGCAGAACCGTCACAAGGCCTACGAGGACATGGCGGCGGTGGCCAAGGATCTGGTCGCCCGCAAGATCACCTCGACCAAGCGCCTGGGCGTGCAGGGCGGCAGCAACGGCGGCCTGATGACCGGCAACATGCTCACCCAGTATCCGGAGCTGTTCGGTGCGGTGGTGGTGCAGGTGCCGCTGCTGGACATGAAGCGCTACAGCCACCTGCTGGCCGGCGCCTCCTGGATGGCCGAATACGGCAACCCGGACACCGACGACTGGACCTTCATCCAGACCTTCTCGCCGTACCACCTGTTCGACCCGAAGAAGACCTACCCGCCGGTGATCTTCCTGACCTCCACGCGCGATGACCGCGTGCATCCCGGCCATGCCCGCAAGATGGCCGCCAAGATGATCGAGGCCGGCAAGGACGTGACCTACTACGAGAACATCGAAGGCGGCCACGGCGGCGCAGCCAACAATGCGCAGGCTGCGCATATGGCGGCATTGGCGTACAGCTTCCTGTGGGAGCGGTTGGCGGACTGAGTTGGTCTTGAAAGCAATTCCGCAACTTGCTTTGTTTTTCCATGTGTTGCGTTGAACAAAGCCCTGGGCCGAGTGGTCCAGGGCTTTTTTGGTATTTCCTTCTCCCGCCGGGACATTGTCCTCCTTCATGGGGGAGAAGGTGCCCGAAGGGCGGATGAGGGGACGGTCGCACGCAGAAGGAGATGTTCCTGGGTGCAAAAGTAAACGCGCAGGGCCTGAAGAAACAGCTGCTTTCATCAACCGCAGTGAGCGATGTTGCGTCTGAGCGTAGCGACAGCGATGAGCCGTGCGAAACGCGCGTCATGTCATCAAAAATGGTTCAACCCACGCGCAATTCGCTCTACCGCCTGCTCCAGGCGCGGCAAGCTTTGCGTGTAGGCAATACGCACATGCTGGTTGGCGCGATGGAAGCCGAAGTCGATGCCGGGCGTGAATGCCACATGTTCGGTTTCCAGGAAATGCGCACAGAAGGCCTGCGCATCGTCGGAGAATGCACTGATGTCGGCATACAGATAGAACGCGCCCTGCGGTTCGACGGCGATCTTGAACCCCAATGCGCGCAGGGCGGGCAATAGATAATCGCGGCGTTGCTGGAACTGCGCGCGGCGCGCTTCGAAGATGGCCATGCTCTCGGGCGTGAAGCAGGCCAGCGCCGCGTGTTGCGCAATGGTGGAGGCACTGATGTAGAGATTCTGCGCCAGCTTCTCCAGCTCGGGCACCGCCTCAGGTGGCGCGATCAGCCAGCCCAGCCGCCAGCCGGTCATGCCGAAGTACTTGGAAAAACTGTTCAGCACGAAGGCGCTGTCGTCCACTTCCAGCACGCTGTGCGCATCCAGGCCATAGGTCAGGCCGTGATAGATCTCGTCCACCACCAGATGCCCACCGTGGGCCTGCAGCGCGTGGGACAACCCGGCCAGCTGTTCGCGCGCGAGCACGCTGCCGGTGGGGTTGGCCGGCGAGGCGACCAACGCGCCGACACTGTCGGTATTCCAGCACGCATCCACCAGTGCCGGGGTCAGCTGGTAATCGCTGTCTGGCCCGACCGGCACCAACTGCGCGGCGCCTTCGACCAGGCGCAGGAAATGGCGGTTGCACGGATAGCCGGGGTCGGCTAATAGCCAGTGCCTGCCAGGGTCCACCAGCAGGCTGCTGGCCAGTAGCAGCGCACCGGAGCCGCCCGGGGTGACCAGAATCCGCTCCGGATCCAGGCTGCAGCCATAACGCTGCGCATAGAAACCGGCAATGGCCTCGCGCAATGCCGGCAGCCCGCGCGCGGCGGTGTAGCGGGTGTGGCCGGCGGCCAGGGCGGCTTGGCCTGCGGCCACGATCGGCGCGGCGGTGGTGAAGTCGGGTTCGCCAATTTCCAGATGGATTACGTCGTGCCCGGCCTGCTCCAGCGCATTGGCCCGCGCCAGCAGCGACATGACATGGAACGGGGCGATGTCCTGACTGCGGCGGCTATAGCCGCGAAGGGGCGAAAGCGTGGAATCCATTGCGAGGATGATAGACCAGCATGACCTAGGACACATGGCGCTCGGCGACGGGCTCTTCCACACTCCGGCGCTGGGATGGCATTGCGTTCATCCAACGGACCCCAATCTGATGAAGCCTGTCCTGACCTTGTTGATCGCCAGCCTGATGACCACATCCGCCGCCTCCGCCGTTGCCGCTCTCCCAACGCCGCCAGACCTCGCCAAGCATCCGCATGTGGTCAAGGCGCCCTTCGGTGCCACCCGCAACGACGACTACTACTGGCTGCGCGACGACAAGCGGCAAGACAAGGCGATGCTGGCCTATCTCAATGCGGAAAACGCCTATGCCGACACCGTGATGGCGCCGCTCAAGCCGTTGGAGGACACGCTTTATACCGAGATCTTGGGGCGCATCCAGCAGGACGACGCCAGCGTGCCGTATCGGCAGCGCGGCTACTGGTATTACACCCGCTTCGAAGCCGGCAAGGACTACCCTATCCAGGCGCGTCGCAAGGGCAGCATGGACGCGCCGGAGCAGATCCTGCTGGACGTCAACCAGATGGCGCAAGGCAAGGGGTATTTCAGCGTCGGTGAGGCCGAGGTCAGCCAGGACAACCGCATCCTGGCCTGGGCCGACGATGCGATCGGCCGCCGCCAGTACACGATCCGTTTCAAGAACCTGGAGACCGGTGAAACCTATCCCGATACCGTGGAAGGCGTTGCGGCCAACATTGTCTGGGCCGACGACAACAAGACGCTGTTCTACGTCGAAAACGATCCGGAAACGCTACTGACCGTGCGCGTGAAAAAGCATGTGCTCGGCACGCCCGCCAAGGACGACGTGCTGGTCTATGAAGAGAAGGACGACAGTTTCTACATGGGTATCGGCCGCACCCGCGACGACAAGTACATCACCATCGGCGTAGAAAGCACAGTGTCCTCGGAGACGCGTTATACCTCCGCCGCCAAACCGGACACGTTCAAGGTGCTGGCCAAGCGCGAGCGCGATGTGGAATACCACGCCGAGCATTTCGATGGCCGCTGGGTGATCCGCACCAATGCCGATGGTGCCAAGAACTTCAAGTTGGTGACCGCACCGACCGATGCGACCACCCGCAAGCAGTGGACCGATTGGGTGGCGCACGACGACAAGGTGTACATCGAGAATTTCGAATTGTTCGACGGATTCACCGCCATCGAAGAACGCTCCGGCGGTCTGGAGCGCGTGCGTCTCCAATTCAACGGTCCGCACACGGGTGCGCAGGCTCTTGCGGGGGAGGCGCAATACGTCAAGGCCGATGAGCCAGCGTATTCGATGGGCCTGTCGGTCAACTCCGAGCCAGGCACGCCCTGGCTGCGCTACAGCTACACCTCGCTGACCACGCCTGCCACCACCTACGAACTCAATACCCAGACCGGCGAACGCAAAACGCTCAAGCAGCAACCGGTGATTGGCTACGATGCCAGCAAGTACGTCACCGAGCGGGTATGGGTGATTGCGCGCGACGGGGTCAAGGTGCCGGTATCGCTGGTGTACAAGCAGGGCTTCAAGAAGGATGGTTCTGCGGCGCTGTTCCAGTACGCCTACGGCAGCTACGGTATGTCGATGGATCCGGCGTTCAACCTGCCCGCCATCAGCCTGCTGGACCGTGGCGTGGTGTATGCCATCGCGCACATCCGCGGCGGCCAGGAGATGGGCCGCCAGTGGTACGACGACGGCAAGCTGCTGCACAAGAAGAACACCTTCACCGATTTCGTCGATGTCACCCACGGCCTGGTGGCGCAGGGCTATGCCTCCAAGGACCGCGTGGCGGCATCCGGCGGCAGCGCCGGTGGCCTGTTGATGGGCGCAGTGGCCAACATGGCCCCGCAGGACTACCGCGTGATGGTGGCGCAGGTGCCGTTCGTGGATGTGGTCACCACCATGCTGGATGCCAGCATTCCATTGACCACCAACGAATACGACGAGTGGGGCAACCCGGAGAACAAGGACTATTACGACTACATGCTGTCGTATTCGCCGTACGACAACGTGCGCAAGCAGGCGTATCCGGCGATGTTCGTCGGCACCGGCCTGTGGGATTCGCAGGTGCAGTATTGGGAGCCGGCCAAGTGGGTGGCCAAGCTGCGCGACGACAACATCGGAAAGTATCCAATCGTGTTCCGCACCAACATGGAAGCCGGCCATGGCGGTAAATCCGGCCGCTTCCGGCGCTACCGCGAACTGGCCGAGTCGTATGCGTTTGTGCTGGATCAGCTAGGCGTCAAATAACTGCCTGCCGGCAACGCGCCCGGACAGATGGCCCGCTCCCTTCTCCCGTCGGGAGAAGGTGCCCGCAGGACAGATGACCCGCTCCCTTCTCCCGTCGGGAGAAGGTGCCCGCAGGACAGATGACCCGCTCCCTTCTCCCATCGGGAGAAGGTGCCCGCAGGGCGGATGAGGGTAGGGCCTGCACGCATCCTCACCTCCCCCCCCCCACGCCACCCCCTGGCGCACCCGTAGCCGCTCTGGTCGTATCATTTACCCATGACGCGACCGACTCGATTCCGCTGGGCCTGGTGGTTGCTGGCGTACGCCAGCCTGGCGACCGGCATTGTCGGAATCTTCGTGCCGGGCTTGCCGACCACCGTGTTCGTCCTGATCTCGGCCTGGGCCGCCTCGCGTGGGTCCGAGCGCCTGCATGGCTGGCTGCTGTCGCACCCGCGCTTCGGTCCGGCCATCGTGGAATGGCAGACCTATCGGGCGGTGAGCCGCAAGGCCAAGTGGATGGCCACGCTGACCATGACCGTGTGTGCCGGCATCATGCTGTGGTGCGTTCCGGTGCTGTGGGTGAAGTGCCTGTCGATCGGCAGCATGGCGGTGGTGGGAATCTGGTTGTGGCTGCGCCCGGAGCCGCCGCCGCGCACGCTGCCGGCGCCGTCCTGAGCGCACGGCAGTCAGGGTGTTCTGGCTATACTCGGGCCATGAGCCTCATGTCCCGACCTTCCGTTCGTCTCGCACTGGTTGGTGCGATCTTTGCCCTGCTTGCCGCCTGCGGCAACAAGGGCCCGCTGGTGATGCCGCAGAAGCCGGTGCCGGTGGAAGCACAGCCCGTGCCACCGGCCGATGCGCCGCAATCGCAGAGCGAGCCGGCGCCGGCGCAGACCGACACGCCGCCTGCCTCCACCACCGACCAGCCCGCTAGCAGCGGCAATGAGCGCTGACGGCCGCAACGGGCGCCTGCGTTTCACCAAAATGCATGGTGCCGGCAACGATTTCGTGGTGCTGGACCTGCGCGACGGCGCGCTGCCGCCGGATGCCGCGCTGGCGGCCCGCCTGGCGGACCGGCACTTCGGCGTGGGCTGCGATCAGATCCTGACCATCGAAGCCCCGCGCAGCGATGGCGCCGTGGCTGCCTATGGCATCTGGAATTCCGATGGTTCGGCGGCCCGCCAGTGCGGCAACGGCGCGCGCTGCGTCGCGGCCTGGCTGGTGCGCGATGGCACTGCGCAAGGCGATCGCTTCCTCATCGACAGCCCGGTCACCGCGCATGCGGTGGAGCGGGTCGATGCAGGCATCTATGCGGTGGCGATGGGCGTGCCGCGGTTCGATCCGGCGCAGATTCCGCTGGCCGGCTTTGCGCATGCGCGCGAGGAATACGCGTTGCCGGTGCATGGCGAGACGCTGCGCTTTGGCGCGGTGTCGATGGGCAACCCGCACGCCGTGCTGGAGGTTGGCCGCGTGGAGGCCGCGGCGGTGGAACGTGTCGGCAGCCTGCTGCAGCAGAACGCCGCGTTCCCCGATTCGGTCAACGTCGGTTTTGTCCAGGTAGTGGACCCCACGCAGGTGCAGTTGCGCGTGTTCGAGCGCGGCGTCGGCGAGACGCTGGCCTGCGGTAGCGGCGCCTGCGCAGCGGCAGTGGTGCTGATGCAGCGCGGCCGCGTGGAGCGCGACGTGCGTGTGTCCCTGCCGGGCGGCGCGCTGCGGATCCGCTGGCCCGGCGAGGGGCAGGACGTGGTGATGTCCGGTCCGGCCGTGTTCGTCTTCGATGGAGAATGGATCTGATGAGCGACACCACCGACAAGCTGGGCGCACACGATGTGGCGACATGGTTGCGCCGTCATCCCACCTTCCTCAAGCAGTTTCCGGATCTGGCGGTGAGCCTGCTGGTGCCGCGCGACGACGGCCCCACCGCCTCGCTGGCGACCTACCAACTGGAAGTGTTGCGCGACAAGAACCGCGAGCTGTCGCGGCGGCTGCACGAGCTGGGCAGCAACGCCCAGGTCAACGAGCGGCTGGCGGTGCGCACCCATCAGCTGACGCTGGCGCTGATGCGCCAACGCACCGCGGCCGATACGCTGAAGGCCATGGCCGCTTCGCTGGCGGAAGATTTCAACGGCGATCTGGTGCGGCTGGTGCTGCTGACCCCGGTGGCTGGTCTGCAGGCCGACTGGTTGCAGACGATGGCCGCCGAGGATGCGCGCCTGGCGCCATTCCGCGACTGCCTGAGCGATGGTGAACCGATCTGCGGCCGCCTGCAGGCCGACAAGCACGCGCTGCTGTATGGCGAGCAAGCGAGCCAAGTGCAGTCCACCGCCTTGCTGCCGTTGCCCGGCATCGGTCTGATTGCGGTGGGCAGCCACGACGCCAACCGCTTCTATCCCGGCATGGGGACCTTGTTCCTGCGCATGATGGGCGAGTCGCTGAGCGTGGCGCTGCAGCGCTTCGAGGCGTGATGGCGGTGGCGTGGCAATGGTTTGGCGCATTGCAGCGCACTGTTGCAATAGCGCCGCGACCGCGGGACAGGTGACATGGCGTCGGTGGAGGATTTCCTGGCGTATCTGCAGGTCGAGCGGCAGGTGTCGGCCCACACGCTGGATGCGTATCGGCGTGATCTGGCCGCACTGCTGAGCTGGGTGGCCGAGCAGACCAAGGATACTGCCGCACCGCTGGATGTCGCGCAGCTGGACAGCGCGCACCTGCGCCAGTTTGTCGCTGACGAACATCGACGCGGGCTGTCGGCCAAGAGCCTGCAGCGGCGCCTGTCTGCCTGCCGTAGTTATTACGCCTGGTTGCTCAAGCATGGGCGCATCGCCCTCAGCCCCGCCGCCGCGCTGCGTGCGCCCAAGGCGCCGCGCAAACTGCCGCAGGTACTCGACGCCGACGAGGCCGTGCGCCTGGTCGAGGTGCCCACCGACGCCCCGCTGGGCCTGCGCGACCGTGCCTTGCTGGAACTGGTGTATTCCTCCGGTCTGCGCCTGAGCGAGTTGTGTGCCCTGCGCTGGCGCGACCTGGATCTGGCCAGCGGTCTGGTGATGGTGCTGGGCAAGGGCAGCAAGCAGCGGCTGGTGCCGGTGGGCTCGCATGCGATCGCTGCCCTGCGTGAATGGCAGCGCGACAGCGGCGGAACTGCCGACGCGCATGTATTCCCCGGGCGCGCCGGCGGCGCGCTCTCGCAGCGCGCCGTGCAGATCCGCATCAAGCAACTCGGCGTGCGCCAGGGCATGTTCAAGGACGTGCACCCGCATATGCTGCGGCATAGTTTTGCCAGCCATATCCTGGAGTCGTCCGGCGATCTGCGCGGTGTGCAGGAGCTGCTTGGCCATTCGGATATCGCCACCACCCAGATCTACACGCATCTGGACTTCCAGCACCTGGCCAAGGTCTACGACGCCGCGCATCCGCGCGCCAAGCGCAAGAAATCAGCCGAGTGAGCGTGACGGGGCGAGCGATTCAATCCATGGCGGCGCATGATGGGTGAGTGCGTCATGCAGACATCATGAGTGGCCTTACTCTCACCCCAACCCCTCTCCCGGTGGGAGAGGGGCTAGAGGGCTGGCGTGTTGGTCAAAGCATGCTCGTCTGTCTCCAGGTCGCGCGAAGTCTCCATCGCAAGTGATGTGCACGCATCCGGGGCGCGGCAGTGCCCTCGCGTCGCTTCGTCGCAGCGCGCTTGAACCCGGCAGGGGCGTCCCCACCTCTTTGGAAACCCCCGGAGGACCCATGGACCCCAGCCAGAACCCCAACATCGTGCATGCCACCACCATCATTTCGGTGCGGCGTGGTGGGCATGTCGCCGTCGCCGGCGATGGCCAGGTCACCCTCGGCCATACGGTCATGAAAGGCAATGCGCGCAAGGTGCGCCGGCTCGGACGCGAGGGTCAGGTGCTGGCCGGATTCGCAGGCGCTGCGGCCGACGCATTCACCCTGTTCGAATTGTTCGAAGCCAAGCTGGACAAGCACGGCCAGTTGACCCGCGCAGCGGTGGAACTGGCCAAGGATTGGCGCACCGAGCGCCGCCTGGGCAAGCTGGAAGCCCTGCTGGCGGTGGCCGACAAGGAAACCTCGCTCATCATCAGCGGCACCGGCGATGTGATCGAGCCGGAAGACGGCATCATCGCCATCGGTTCCGGCGGCTCGTACGCGCTGTCGGCTGCGCGCGCGCTGCTGGCGCACACGGCGCTGGATGCCAGGACCATCGCCACCGAGGCGATCAATATCGCTGGCGATATCTGCATCTATACCAATCGCAATGTGGTGGTCGAAGAGTTGTGAATCGGGAGTGGGGAATCGGGAATCGCAACAGCGGTCTCGTCTCCACTCCAACGACACAGGCTCTTGATGCTTGCCTCCACGATTCCCCATTCCCCATTCTCGACTCCCCCAATGCCAAATCCCGAAACTTCAACCATGACTCCGCGCGAAATCGTGCAGGAGCTTGACCGTCATATCGTGGGTCAGCACGATGCCAAGCGTGCGGTTGCCATCGCGCTGCGCAATCGCTGGCGTCGCATGCAGTTGCCCGAAGAGCTGCGCAACGAGGTGATGCCCAAGAACATCCTGATGATCGGCCCGACCGGCGTCGGCAAGACCGAGATCGCGCGACGCCTGGCGACGCTGGCCAACGCGCCATTCGTCAAGGTGGAAGCCACCCGCTTCACCGAGGTGGGCTACGTCGGCAAGGACGTGGAGCAGATCATTCGCGACCTGGCCGACACCTCGGTCAAGCTGTACCGCGAACAGGCCAAGGTGCGCGTGCGCAACCAGGCCGAAGAGCGCGCCGAAGACCGCATCCTGGACGCGCTGCTGCCGCGTCGTGCCGCCGGTATTGGTTTTGATCCGGAAGCCGCACGCAACGAGCCTTCGTCGCAGGATAACGACACCCGCATCAAGTTCCGCCGCATGCTGCGGAACGGTGAGCTGGACGAGCGCGAGATCGAACTGGACGTGGCAATCAACGCCAGCATGGACATCATGACCCCGCCGGGCATGGAGGAAATGGGCCAGCAGCTGCGGCAGATGTTCGCCAACATCGGCAGCGGCAAGTCGCAAAAGCGCAAGCTCACCATCAAGGCCGCGCGCCCGCTGTTGATCGAGGAAGAGGCCGGCAAGCTGGTCAATGAAGACGATGTGCGCACAGCGGCGATCGAGGCCTGCGAACAGCACGGAATCGTGTTCATCGATGAGATCGACAAGGTTGCCAAGCGCGGCGAAGCCGGCTCCAACGGTGGCGATGTCAGCCGCGAAGGCGTGCAGCGCGATCTGTTGCCGTTGGTGGAAGGCTCCAACGTGTCCACCAAATACGGGACGGTCAAGACCGACCATATCCTGTTCATTGCCTCGGGCGCCTTCCACCTGGCCAAGCCCAGCGACCTGATTCCCGAGCTGCAGGGCCGTTTCCCGATTCGGGTGGAGCTGACCGCGCTGACCAAGGCCGATTTCGTGCGCATTCTCACCGAGCCGAAGGCCGCATTAATCAAGCAGTACGAAGCCCTGCTGCAGACCGAAGGCGTGTCGCTGCGCTTTGGCGCCGATGCGGTGGAGCGGCTGGCCGAGATTGCCGCCCAGGTCAACGAGCGCCAGGAAAACATCGGTGCCCGTCGCCTGCATACGGTGCTGGAACGGCTGCTGGATGGCTTGAGCTACGAAGCCCCCGACCGCGATGGCCAGAGCGTGAGCGTGGATGCGGCCTATGTGGACGCGCAGCTGGGCGAGCTGGTGCAGGATCCGGACCTGAGCCGCTACATCCTCTGAGCGCGAGGCAGCAGCACGGGCATGCACGGCTGCGGTATGGGCCGTGCCCGCTGCTGCCTTGCAGGACGAGGTGGCGGTGCGAGCGGGATGCCCGCGCGCGTCAATCCTCGCCGATGTCTTCGTTCCACACGTCCGGATTGGCGGAGATATAGCCACCCAGCAGGTCGACGCATTCCTGGCTTTGCAGGTCGATCACGTTGACGCCATGCTCGCGCAGCCAGGCAATCCCGCCCTGAAAGGTGATCGATTCGCCCACCACCACGGTGCCGATATTGAACTGGCGCACCAGTCCGCTGCAGTACCAGCACGGCGCCAGCGTGGTGACCATGATGGTGTCCTTGTAGCGGCGCTGGCGGCCGGCCTTGCGAAAGGCGTCGGTTTCGCCGTGCACGGATGGGTCGTTTTCCTGCACGCGGCGATTGTGGCCGCAACCGAGCAGGCGGCCGTCGTTGTGATACAGCGCCGCGCCGATCGGGATGCCGCCTTCGGCCAGGCCCTGGCGGGCTTGCGCGATGGCGGTGTCGAGCAGGGCGCGATAGTCGGGGGTGGTCAGCATCAGGCGGGCTCCATGGACGCCGCGCCGGCAGGGCGCAGCAGGTCGGGGTGGGGAACGCGGTCTTGCAGGGACGGGGAGGACACCGGCGTCAATGCATGCGCTGCGTAGAACGCTTGCAGGTGCGCCTGCGCCAGGAGCGCGCGTGCGAAGGTGGGCATCACCGCATGATAGCGGCTGCATCGCGCGCAGGTCTGGTTGCGGAAGAGGCCGCCGTGTGATCCGGTTGCGGTCACGTTGGCCTCGGCAGTGCGATAATCTCCCAATGAGCGAATCCCCCTATACCTCCGGTACCACCCATTTCGGCTTTCGCGATGTCGCTGCCAAGGACAAGCAGAAGCTGGTCGGCGACGTGTTCACCTCGGTCGCGCGCAATTACGACCTGATGAACGACCTGATGAGCCTGGGCGTGCATCGCGCCTGGAAACGCTACTTCGTGGCCACCGCCCAGGTGAAGCCGGGCGACCGGGTGCTGGATCTGGCCGGCGGCACCGGCGACATCGCCGTGCTGCTCAAGGAGCGCGTGGGCGATGAAGGCGCGGTGGTGTTGGGCGACATCAACGCCGGCATGCTGTCGGTCGGCCGCGACCGGCTGACCAACCGCGGGCTGGTGGCCGGCCTCGACTACGTGCAATGCAATGCCGAAGCGCTGCCGTTCCCGGACCAGAGTTTCGACCTTGTCACGATCTCTTTCGGCCTGCGCAACGTCACCGACAAGGACGCCGCATTGCGCGAGATGTACCGCGTGCTGAAGGTGGGCGGGCAGGCGCGCGTGCTGGAGTTCTCCGAAGTCACCGCCGAGTGGTTCAAGCCGATCTACGATTTCCACTCGTTCAAGATCCTGCCCAGACTGGGCCAGCTGTTCGCGCGCGACGCCGACAGCTACCAGTACCTGGCCGAGAGCATCCGCAAGCATCCGCCGCAGGATTCGCTCAAGGGCATGATGGGCGAGGCCGGGTTTGCGCGCTGCCACTACAAGAATCTCACCGGTGGCATCGTGGCGATCCACTCCGGCTACAAGATCTGAGGCGGCGCCATCGGGGCCGACGCGGCGCGCGCAGGCGTGCCGTGCGGGCCTGATGCGAAGGCCTTCGCCTGCGCAGGCCATCACAGGCTTGCGCGGGGCAACGCCGCAACCAGGAGCGGGCAACGAGGTTCTGGGACGCCCGTCGCGTCGATTGCACGGGCCGTCGGCGACACTGGGCGCCGGTTCCGGCGGAGAGTTGGATGCGCTTGTATACAGGACTGGCGCGCGTGTTTCCGCGTTCCTTCAGTGCCAAGCTGCTGGCGGTGACCTTCGTCGGCATCCACCTGCCGCTGCTGCTGTTGATCGCGTGGCTGGCTGCGCAGAGTGAGCTGGAGGGGCATCTGCTGTGGTCGGTGGTCGTGGTGGCGTTGCTGGCGACCCTGGTGGGCACCGCGCTGACCCTGTCGGCCCTGTATCGGCTGCTGGCACCGCTGCGCATTGCCGCCGACGCGCTGGACGGCTACTACGCCGACCAACGCCTGCCCAACCTGCCAGAACACGGTGACGATGAATTGGGCCGCTTGCTGCGCGGGATCAACCGCAGCCTGCACGGCATCGACGCGGGCATGCGCGATCTGAAGAAGCACGCCTTGTTCGACCCGCTGACCGAAGCGTTGAACCGGCGCGGCTGTGAACAGGCGATGCGCGATTCGGTGGCCGCCGCACAACGCGAAGGCTGGCCGTTCGTGTTGTTCGTGCTGGACATGGACAACCTCAAGCCGATCAATGACCGCTTCGGGCATCTGGCCGGCGACCGTGTACTGGTGCGGCTGGTGGAATCGGCCTATGGCTGGCTCGGTGCGCAGGACTGGATCGGCCGCTGGGGCGGCGACGAGTTCCTGATCGGCGTGCATGCCGGCGAGGACGAGGCCACCCTCAAGCTCAATCAATGGCTGTCGATGCTGGAGCGCGAAGATGGCGAGGAAGCGCCGCTGCACCTGAGCGCCGGCAGCGCGGTCTACGCGCCGGACGTGGATGCCACCGAGCTGTATCGGCGCGCTGACGCGGCGATGTATCGCGCCAAGTTTTCCGGCGGCCGGCGCCTGGTGCGCGATGGGGTCGACACCCCGCGCCTGCCTCCGGCGATCTGAGCGGGCATTGTAGTGCGTCGCGCATTGCACGCGTGGCGCCTTGTGGATGCGTCGGCAGTGCGGTGCTGGCGCGCGCGCGTCTGGCGTGATCTTGCCCGTGCCTGGCGCTGCCCGGGCCACCGCGCGGGCAGCCAACGGCGCGGAGCGCTAAACTGCGTGATTGTTCATGCTGCGGTGCCGTCGATGCGCTTCCCGATCCTGTCGCTGTCCCTGGCCGTGTCCATCGCCCTGGCCGGCTGCTCCAATGACTCCGCCTCGCCGGCCGCCACCGCTGCCGCGCCGGCCGCCACTGCCAAGGCCACCGTGAAAGCAGATGCCCGTACCCACGACGAAAGCTCCTATGCCCAGCCGCAGCTGGTGGTCATCAAGGACCTGGCGCTCGACCTGAAGCTGGATTTCGACAGCAAGCAGATTGGTGGCACGGCCACCTACACGCTGGAGTGGAAGGACAAGGCGGCCAAGCAGCTGGTGCTGGACACGCGCGAGCTGAGCATCGCCCAGGTGCAGGCCGACGACGGCAAGGGCGGCCTGGCGCCGCTGCAGTTCGCGCTGGCGCCGGCCGACAAGACCTTCGGCAGCAAGCTCACCATCGAGACGCCGAACCAGCCGGCCAAGGTCGTCATCACCTATCACACCGCACCGACCGCGTCGGGCCTGCAGTGGCTGGAGCCGTCGATGACCGAGGGCAAGCAGCTGCCCTTCATGTTCAGCCAATCGCAGGCGATCCACGCGCGCAGCTGGGTGCCGCTGCAGGACACCCCGAGCGTGCGCTTCACCTACAGCGCGCATGTCACCTCGCGCCCGGACGTGATGGTGCTGATGAGCGCCGACAACGACCCCAAGGCCGCGCGCGACGGCGACTACAGCTTCAAGATGCCCGAGCCGATTCCCTCCTACCTGCTGGCCATTGCCGCTGGCGATGTGGTGTTCAAGCCGATCTCCGCGCGCTCGGGTGTGTGGGCCGAGCCGGCGATGGCCGACAAGGCCGCCAAGGAATTCGAAGACACCGAGAAGATGATCGGTGCCGCCGAAAAGCTCTATGGCCCGTATCGCTGGGGCCGCTACGACATGCTGGTGCTGCCGCCGTCGTTCCCGTTCGGCGGCATGGAGAACCCGCGCCTGACCTTCGCCACGCCTACCGTGATCGTCGGCGACAAGTCGCTGGTGTCGCTGGTGGCGCACGAACTGGCACATAGCTGGTCCGGCAACCTGGTGACCAATGCCAGTTGGAAGGACATCTGGCTCAACGAAGGCTTCACCACCTACGTGCAGGGCCGCATCACCGAAGCGCTGTACGGCACCGAGATGGCCGAGATGGAGCGCGAGATCGACCAGGGCGACCTGCTGGCCGAAGTGAAGGACATGGCCCCGGCCGACCAGACCCTGGCATTGCCGCCGCTGGCGCAGCGCGACCCGGACGAAGCCTTGAGCCAGGTGGCCTACGTCAAGGGTGCGTGGTTCCTGCAGTTCCTGGAGCAGCGTTTCGGCCGCGAGGTGTTCGACCCGTTCCTGCGTGGCTGGTTCGACGACCATGCCTTCCAGAGCGCCACCACCGACCAGTTTGTCGATTACCTCAAGAAGAATCTGCTGGACAAGCATCCGACCACGGTCAGCGCGGCCGAGGTGGATGCATGGTTGAAGCAGCCGGGCATCCCCGCGTTTGCCACCAAGGCGCGTTCGCGCAGCTTCTCCATCGTGGACACCGCACGCATCGCCTGGAGCGGCAGTGGCACCTTGCCCAGCCAGCAGGTCACCAGCGAGTGGGGCACGCAGGAGTGGGTGCATTTCCTCAGCGGCATGGGCGCCACGCTCAAGCCCGAGCAGCTCAAGCAGCTGGATCAGGCCTACCACTTCACCGGGACCCCGAATGGCGAGATCGCCATGCGCTGGTATCCGCTGGCAATCCGCAGCGGCTATACCGACGCCCGCCCGGCCGCGGGTGAGTTCATCGAGCGTGTGGGCCGGCGCAAGCTGGTGCTGCCGATCTATGCCGAACTGTTGAAGACCGCCGACGGGATCGCCTTCGCCGAACAGGCCTTCGAAAAGGCCAAGCCCAGCTATCACCCGATCACCACCGCCTCGGTGGCCGAGATGATCGCCAAGGCCAAGGCGGCGCCCCCGGCGCAGCCGTAACCGCAATCAGCACCGTAGGAGCGCACCCGGGCGCGATGGGGCGTTCCCGGTAGAACCCCGTCGCGCCCGGGTGCGCTCCTACGGGTTGCCGATGTCTGATCGCGGGTCATGGGGGCGGGCTGTTATCGTTGCTGTAGCCTTTCATGCCTTCTGGAGTCGACGATGAAGTCGCGCCCAGGTGCACGCCCTCCCGCTGCCTGCAGCGCGGCATTGTGCCCTGCAATCAACACCGTAGGAGCGCACCCGGGCGCGATGGAGCTTTCCCGGTAGAGCCCTATCGCGCCCAGGTGCGCTCCTACGGGTTGCGGGTGTCTGATCGCGGGTCATGCGGGCAGGCTGTTATCGTTGCTGTAGCCTTTCATGTCTTCCGGAGTCGACGATGAAGTCGCGCCCAGGTGCACGCCCTCCCGCTGCCTGCAGCGCGGCATCGTGCCCTGCAATCAACACCGTAGGAGCGCACCCGGGCGCGATGGAGCTTTCCCGGTAGAGCCCTATCGCGCCCAGGTGCGCTCCTACGGGTTGCGGGTGTCTGATCGCGGGTCATGCGGGCGGGCTGTTATCGTTGCCGTAGCCTTTCATGTCTTCCGGAGTCGACGATGAAGTCGCGCCCAGGTGCACGCCCTCCCGCTGCTTGCAGCGCGGCATCGTGCCCTGCAATCAACACCGTAGGAGCGCACCCGGGCGCGATGGGGCTTTCCTGGTAGAGCCCTATCGTGCCCAGGTGCGCTCCTACGGGTTGCCGATGTCTGATCGCGGGTCATGGGGGCGGGCTGTTATCGTTGCTGTAGCCTTTCATGCCTTCTGGAGTCGACGATGAAGTCGCGCCCAGGTGCACGCCCTCCCGCTGCCTGCAGCGCGGCATCGTGCCCTGCAATCAACACCGTAGGAGCGCACCCGGGCGCGATGGAGCTTTCCCGGTAGAGCCCTATCGCGCCCAGGTGCGCTCCTACGGGTTGCGGGTGTCTGATCGCGGGTCATGCGGGCGGGCTGTTATCGTTGCCGTAGCCTTTCATGTCTTCCGGAGTCGACGATGAAGTATCTGCTGAGCGCGGCCTTGTGCGTGGCGGCCCTGAGTGCCTGCACCGACCGCCAGGCGCAACGCCAGGCGCAGGAAGCTGCGCAGGCGCAGGCCAGGCAAGCGCAGGCCGATGCGCTGGCCAAGCAGTACGACGAAGCGGTCGCAGCGCAGAACTGGGACATGGCGCGCGCGCATGGCGCTGCCTTGCTGGAAGGCTATGCCGGTAGCGCTGCGGCCACGCGCATCGCGCCCGGCTACGCCGAGATCAAGGCCAAGGGCGAGCAGGCGCGCGAGCTGCGCCGCATGCAGGCACTCTGGGCGTATTCGCAAGTGCCGGCCAAGGGCGGCACCCAGCGTTCGGCGATGGTCGAGGCCGCCGCGCGCGTGGATGTGGACGGCAGCGGGGCGAAACCGGTGAGCCTGGTGTTCCGCGACCACCCGCAATGGAAACGGCATAGTTACCTCGTGCTCAAGGCCGGCGACTTCAACTGCTACAGCGGCTGCAAGGTGCAGGTGTCGGCCGACGGCGGCGCGCCGCGCGCGATGGCGGCACATCGCCCGGATACCGACGAAGCCATCGCGATGTTCATCGACGACGACAAGGCGCTATGGAAGGTGGTGCGCAATGCCAAGCGCATCAGCATTGCGTTCCCGGTCAAAGCCGGCGGCACGCGCACGGCAGCGTTCGACGTGGGCGGGCTGGACCCTGCGCAGATGCCCGGCTGGAAGTAGCACGCCATGTCCCCGCGCCACTGCAGCGCTGCGCAAGCGGTCGTTGCCTGGCGGCGGGAACCCTTGGGATCGGCAGGCGCACAGCCGGCAGCGACGGTGCATCCGGCCGCGCGGTGGTTGACCACCCCGGTCGCTTTGAACGGATGGACGGCATGACACGCACACAGGCATTGCCAGCGCTGCCCCATTACCGGCACTGGGTCTTCGACATGGACGGTACGCTGACCGAGGCAGTGCACGATTTCGCAGCGATCCGACGCACCCTGGAAATTCCGCCAGAGGCCGACATCCTGCACCACCTGGCGACACTGCCCGCCGACCAGGCTGCGGCCCGGCACGCCTGGTTGCTCGAACACGAGCGGGAACTGGCGCAGGCTGCACGTGCTGCACCTGGCGCGGTGGAACTGGTGCGGGCGCTGCAGGCAGCCGGATGCCGGCTTGGCATGCTCACGCGCAACGCACGCGAACTGGCGCAGGTGACGCTACGGGCGATCGGCCTGGAGGATGCGTTCGGCTGGGACGATATTGTCGGCCGCGACGAAGCGGCGCCCAAGCCAGCGCCCGACGGTCTGCACTACTTCCAGCAGCGCTGGGCAATCGGCGGCCCCGCGCTGGTGATGGTCGGCGACCACCTCAATGACCTGGCGTGCGGCCGGGCCGTGGGCGCCTGCACGGTGTTGGTCAACACGCCTGGCGACCCATGGCCCGGCCTTGCCGACTGGCGCCTTCACGATTGCACGCAACTGTTGCAGCAATGGCAGCGACGCGACGGCGATTGAGTTGCCGATCGCCAGCGGTTTTCCCTGTGGCGCCTGAGTCAGACCGGCCAATCCCGGTCGCATCCAAACTCCCGCCACCTGTCGCCACGGGACGGCTCGCAGCCGCCCGACAGAGCCCTTACAGCGCGTAGCCGAACTGCTGCTTGAACTGGTCGTTGAACTCGGCGAAGTCGAAGCGCTGGTTCTGCGTGCCCGGGTGTTCGACCTTCAGCGCGCCCATCAGGTTGCCCATGCGGCCGATGGTGAGCCAGTCGTAGTTGTGCTGGATGCCGTAGATCAGCCCGGCGCGGAACGCGTCGCCGCAACCGGTGGGGTCGACCACGCGGCGCTCGTGCGCCGGCGGGATGTCGTAGGTCTTCTCGGGCGTATGCACCAGCGCGCCCTTGGGCCCCTGGGTGGTGATGTAGGCCTGCACGCGCGAGACGATGTCCTTCTCGTCCCAGCCGGTGCGCTCCTGCAGCAGGTTGGACTCGTAGTCGTTGACCACCACGTACTCGGCCTGCTCGATGAACTGGCGCAGCTCCGGGCCGTTGAACAGCGGCATCGCCTGGCCAGGGTCGAAGATGAAGGGGATGCCGCCGGCAGCGAACTCTTCCGCGTTCTGGATCATGCCCTCGCGCCCGTCCGGGCCGACCAGGCCCAGGGTCACGCCCGGTACGTCCTTCACATGGTTCTCGTAGCTGCGCATCATCGCGCCCGGATGGAAGGCGGTGATCTGGTTGTTGTCGTGGTCGGTGGTGATGAAGGCCTGTGGGGTGAACAGGTCGTCGATGATCTTCACCCGCGACAGGTCGATGCCCAGCGCTTCGAAATGTTCGCGGTAGGGGCCGAAATCCTGGCCTACGGTGCCCATCGGGATCGGCGCGCCGCCAAGCAGGTGCAGGTTGTAGGCGATGTTGCCGGCGCAGCCGCCGAACTCGCGGCGCATGCGCGGCACCAGGAACGACACATTCAGGATGTGCACCTTGTCCGGCAGGATGTGGTTCTTGAACTGGTCCGGAAACACCATGATGGTGTCGTAGGCGAGGGAACCACAGATCAGTGCGGACATCGAATCAGGCCTTTGCGTAGGGAAATACCCGCCAGTTGCCGGGCATGGCAGCGGGACGGCGCGTGCGCCGCGGCGCAAAGGGTAACGGCTGCGACCGATCAGGGCCACAACCGCATGCCATGGCCGGCGTGACCGGCACATGAAAACGGGGGCGTATTAACCTATTTTTCCTTGCTCACACCGGGGGGGATTGCTAGGCTAGCTGACTTCGTTTTCTGCCCAAAATTTCGCCACACGGGTGGCGGGGCACGCGACTTACCCAGGAACAATTCCCTCGATGTTCAAGAAATTGCGCGGCATGTTCTCCAACGACCTGTCCATCGATCTGGGCACGGCCAATACGCTGATCTACGTGCGCGGACAGGGCATCGTGCTGAACGAGCCGTCGGTGGTGGCGGTACGCCAAGACCGCGCCATCGGCGGTACGCGCTCGGTGGCCGCGGTCGGCGCCGAGGCCAAGCAGATGCTCGGCCGTACCCCCGGTCACATCACTACCATCCGCCCGATGAAGGACGGCGTGATCGCCGACTTCACCTACACCGAGGCGATGCTGAAGCACTTCATCAAGAAGGTGCACAAGTCGCGCGTCCTGCGCCCCAGCCCGCGCGTGCTGGTGTGCGTGCCGGCCGGTTCCACTCAGGTGGAGCGCCGCGCGATCAAGGAGTCTGCGGAAGAGGCCGGTGCCCGCGATGTGTACCTGATCGAGGAGCCAATGGCGGCGGCGATCGGTGCCGGCATGCCGGTCACCGAGGCGCGCGGTTCGATGGTCATCGACATCGGTGGCGGCACCACCGAAGTGGCGGTGATCTCGCTCAACGGCATCGTCTACTCGCAGTCGGTGCGCGTGGGCGGCGACCGCTTCGACGAGTCGATCACCAACTACGTGCGGCGCAACCACGGCATGCTGATCGGTGAAGCCACCGCCGAGCGCATCAAGCTGCAGATCGGCTGTGCCTACCCGCAGGACGAGGTGCAGGAGATGGAAATCTCCGGCCGCAACCTCGCCGAGGGCGTGCCGAAGATGATCAAGATCAACTCCAACGAAGTGCTCGAAGCGCTGCACGAGCCGCTGTCGGGCATCGTCTCGGCAGTCAAGCTGGCGCTGGAGCAGACCCCGCCGGAGCTGTGTGCCGATGTGGCCGAGCGCGGCATCGTGCTCACCGGTGGCGGCGCGCTGCTGCGCGACCTGGACCGCCTGATCTCCGAGGAAACCGGCCTGCACGTGCAGGTGGCCGACGACCCGCTCACCTGCGTGGCTCGCGGCGGTGGCCGTGCGCTGGAGCTGGTGGACATGCACGGCAATGAGTTCTTTGCCCCGGAGTGATGGAGCTGGGAATGGGGAATCGGGAATGGGGAATCGTGAAAGCATTCCCTGCCTGCGGCCCTGAGCGGTTGCGACGCGATCCCGCCCATGTGAGTTTTCGCCTCAACCGTCTCGGGGACAGCCGACTGCTCCCCGATTCCCCATTCCCGACTCCCCATTCCCGGCCCTGAACGTGCCCTCCTACGCCGGTCCTCCCGTCGCTTCCCGTCCGGGCGAAGTCACCTCCACGCTGCGGCTGCTGGTCTATCTGGTGCTGGCGGTGGTGTTGATCGCACTCGATAGCCGGGGCGGCTGGCTGAGCCAACTGCGGCTGCAGGCCAATCTGCTGATCCAGCCGATCTGGGCAGTGGCCGGGTTGCCGGGACGGATCGGCTCGCAGGTGCGCGACAATGCCGCTACCCATGCGCAACTGGTGGAAGAGACCCGTGAGCTGCGCAACCAGCTGCTGGTGGCCAATGCGCGGTTGACCCGGTTGCAGACCGCCGCACTGGACAACGCCCAGTTGCGTGAATTGCTCAATGTGGCCGAGCGGCGTGGCCTGGACGTGCAGCTGGCGCCGATCCTGGATATCGACCTGGATCCCACCCGCCAGCGCCTGCTGCTGGATGCTGGCAGCCGCGACGGCGTGCAGCTGGGCCAGGCGGTGATCGATGCCGGCGGGCTGATGGGCCAGGTGATCGAAGTGACCCCGCTGCATTCGACCGTGCTGCTGCTCACCGACCCCGACCATGCGGTGCCGGTCAGCGTGGCACGCAACGGCGTGCGGCTGATCGTCTACGGCCGTGGCGACCGCCTGGAGCTGCGCGATATCCCGCTCAGCGCCGGCGTGCAGGTGGGCGATGAAATCGTCACCTCCGGCCTGGGCGGCCGCTTCCCGGCCGGCTTCCCGGTCGGCAAGGTCTCCGAGCTGCATCCGGACGATACCCACGCCTTCCTGGTCGGCGAACTGACCCCCGCCGCCAAGCTGGATCGGGGCCGCGACGTGTTGCTGCTGCGCGCCGGCAAGCCGTTGCGCGTCGTGCCGGGAATGGGGAATGGGGAATCGGGAATGGGGAGTGGCAACGGCAACAGCGCGGTGGTGCCTGGTGGGGTGGCGCCTACGGACGGACGGGTGACCGCGACCCCGCGCACGCCGGCGGGATTGGGGAATGGGGAATCGGGAATGGGGAATGGCAACGGCAACAGCGCGGCGGTGCCTGGTGGGGTGGCGCCTAAGGACGGACGGGTGACCGCGACCCCGCGCACGCCGGTGGGAATGGGGAATCGGGAATCGGGAATGGATCGCGGTAGCCGCAGCCGCGTGCCGACGCGCGGCGCTGCTCCTGCCGATTCCCAACTCCCGATTCCCGATTCCCGTCCGGCTCCAAAGGAGACGGACCAATGAGCCGCATCCGCAACAGCTGGATCCTGCCGGTCAGCATCGTCATTGCGCTGGTGCTGGGCCTGCTGCCGTTGCCGGATCTGATCCAGCCGCTGCGGCCGTACTGGCTGGCGCTGGTGCTGGCCTATTGGGTGATCGAGGAACCGGACCGGGTGGGGCTGGGCATCGCCTTCGCGGCCGGGGTGCTGGCCGATCTGCTGTATGGCGGGCTGCTCGGCGAGCAGGCGCTGCGGCTGGTCATCATGACCTTCATCCTGCAGCGCTTCCGCGCGCGAATGCGCTTTTTCCCGGTGTCGCAGCAGGCGCTGGCGATCGGCGGGCTGTTGCTCAACGACCGTATCGTGTCCTCGGCGGTGCATCTGGCGGTGGGCGAGCCGACCCTGCCGTGGAGCTACTGGTGGGCGCCGCTGCTGGGCATGGCGCTATGGCCGCCGTTGTTCGTGCTGCTGGACGCGGTACGGCTGGGCAAGCGGAGCAAGAAGTAAGCCATGCACGGGCGTCGCCACCCCAAGAATCCACACGCCGAGGCCGAGCAGTTCCGCCGCCGCGCGGTGCTGGGTTTCGCTATGGTGGTGATCTGCCTGGTCGGCCTGGGCGGCTGGTATTTCAAGCTGCAGGTGCTCGACCACGAGGTCTACGCCACCCGCTCGGAAGCCAACCGCATCAAGCCCAAGCCGGTGGTGCCCGGGCGCGGCATGATCTACGACCGCACCGGTCGCCTGCTGGCCGAGAACGTACCGGCCTTCCGCCTGGACGTGACCCCGGACAAGGTTGCCGACATGGACGCCATGCTGGCCGCGCTGGGCAAGGTGATCCCGATCGCGCCGGAAGACCTGGAGCGCTTCAATCGCGAGCGCCGCGCGCGCCGCAGCTTCCTGCCGGTGACGCTCAAGCTGCGCATGAGCGATGAGGAAATGGCGCGCTTTGCAGTGGAGCGCTGGCGCTTTCCCGGCGTGGAGCTGGAGCCGTACCTGACCCGGCGCTATCCGTTCGGGCCGTTGTTCGCGCACATCATCGGCTATGTCGGCCGCATCGACGAAAAAGACCTGGCGGTGCTGGGCGAGGGCAATGCCGCGCTCACCCACATGGGCAAGTCCGGGCTGGAACGCTACTACGAGCAGGACCTGCGCGGCCAGGTCGGCTACGAACAGGTCGAGACCAACGTGCAGGGGCGGGCGATCCGCACCGTGGGGCGGGTGGCGCCGCAATCCGGTGCGGACCTGCGGTTGTCGGTGGATGCCGACCTGCAACGCGCGATGGTGGCCGCGTTCGGCGAGCACGAAGGCGCGGCGATCGCGATGGACCCGCGCACCGGCGAGATCCTGGGCATGGTCAGCCTGCCCAGCTATGACCCGAACCTGTTCGTCAACGGCATCTCGCATACCGACTTCAAGAGGCTCAACGACAACCCGTCGCGGCCGCAGTTCAACCGGCTGGTGCTCGGTGGCGTGGCGCCGGGCTCCACGCTCAAGCCGCTGATTGCGCTGGCCGGCCTGGATAGCGGGCTGCGCCGGCCGGAAGACCGGGTGTTGTCCACCGGCATGTTCTATCTGCCTGGGGTCAGCCGCGGCTGGGGCGACTCGCACCGCGGCGGCCACGGCTGGACCGACCTGCGCAAGTCCATCGCCCAGTCGGTCAATACCTATTACTACCGCCTGGCGGTGGACATGGGGGTCGAGCGCTTCGACCACTACATGGCCGAATACGGCTTCGGCCAGCCCACCGGGGTGGACCTGCTTGGCGAAATCGGCGGCATCCTGCCGTCGCCGGCCTACAAGTACAAGACCCGCAAGGAGCGCTGGTATCCCGGCGACACGGTCAATATCGCCATCGGCCAGGGCGACTGGAAGGTGACCCCGCTGCAGCTGGTACGCGGGGTATCGGCCATTGCCGGCGGTCTGCTGCTGCGCCCGCACCTGGTGCTGGAGCAGCGCACCGGCTTCGACCATCCCTGGCAGCCGATGATCCAGCCGCCGGGCAAGCCGGTCAGCCCGAGCGCGGCACACCTGCAGGTGGTGCGCGAGGGCATGATGGACACCATGCGACCGGGCGGCACCGCGTATGCGATCACCCCCGGCGCGCCGTACCAGATGGCCGGCAAGACCGGTACCGCGCAGGTGGTCAGCCGCAAGGGCGTGGCGGCGGTGGACCCGCGCAGCCTGCCGATGCATCTGCGCCACCGTGGCCTGTTCGTCGGCTTTGCGCCGGCCGACAACCCGGTCATCGCGGTGGCGGTGGCGGTGGAAGGCGGCGGCTTCGGCACCAGCTCGGCGGCGCCGATCGCACGCAAGATTTTCGACGCCTGGCTGCTCGGCAAGATGCCTGCGGGCCTGCTGCCGCTGGACAGCGAGCTGGGCATGACCGCAGTGGGCATCAACCAGTTCGAAGCCGGCGCCACCGATGCGCGCCAGGCCGGCGATACCGCCGCCGCCACGCTGGACGAGCTGCCGGTGGTGATCGGCCAGACCGCCGTGGCGCTGGACCCCAGCACGCCGGCGCAACCGGTGGTGCCGGACGTGCCGGATGCGGTGCAGGAGACCGACCATTGAGTGACATTTTGCGCTGGCTGGTGGACATGGCCGCGCGCTTCACGCGCAGCCTGGACTGGGTGCTGTGCCTGGCGCTGGGCGCGTTGATGGTGATCGGCCTGTCGGTGCTCAAGAGCGCTGGCGGCAGCGTCAACGGCGATCATCTGATGATGGCGCAGGGCGTGCGTTTCATCATCGGCGTGGCGGCGATGTGGGGCATCTCGCGCATGTCGGTCCTGCGCCTGCGTGCCTGGACGCCGTGGGTCTACGGCTTGTCGATGCTGCCGCTGCTGGCGGTGTTCGCGCTGGGCACCGGCAAGTACGGCCGGCAATGGCTGGACCTGAAAGTGTTCTACCTGCAGCCGGCCGAGCTGCTCAAGATCAGCCTGCCGATGATGGCGGCCTGGTATCTGCATCGCATGCCCTTGCCGCCGCGCATCTCCACCGTGTTGGTGACCGCAATCATCATCGGCGTGCCGACCGCGTTAATCATGCTGCAGCCAGACTTCGGCACCGGCGTGCTGATCGCTGCCAGCGGCGTGTTCGTGCTGCTGCTGGCGGGGTTGCCGTGGTGGTGGGTGGCGGTGGGCGTGGGCGGAGTGACAGCCGTGGCGCCGGTGGCCTGGTTCTGGCTGCTGCGCCCCTACCAGAAGGACCGCATCATGATGTTCCTCAACCCGGAAAACGACGCGCTAGGTGCCGGCTGGAACATCATCCAGTCCAAGATTGCCATTGGTTCCGGCGGGCTGGATGGCAAGGGCTGGGGGCTGGGCTCGCAATCGCATCTGAACTTCATTCCCGAGCAGACCACCGACTTTGCGTTTTCGGTGCTCAGCGAGGAATTCGGCTGGATCGGTGTAGCCACCGTGCTCACCCTGTACCTGATCGTCATCGGCCGCTGCCTGTGGATCGCCGCGCAGGCACGCGACACCTATTCGCGCCTGGTCGCCGGTGCCACGGGTCTGGCGTTCTTCGTCTACGTGCTGGTCAACGGCGGCATGATTTCCGGCTTGTTGCCGGTGGTGGGCGTGCCGATGCCGTTGATGAGCTACGGCGGCACCTCGGCGGTCTCGCTGCTCGCAGGCCTGGGGCTGGTGATGGCGGTGAAGTCGCATCGCCCGGTGCACGGCTACTGACGCCATGACGCGTCGCGTCGCGTCGCTGCGTCAAGCCAGCGCGCGCATTTTTGTACACGTCGTGCTGCGGTAGTGATCCATGCGATACGCCTATGTCAGACGCTGGCAAATTTTTGATCTTGCCGCGCTTTTGCGCAGTGCATTGCAACGCCGTCATGCTGGTGCCGACCTGCTTCGTTCGCGCGGCACTGGATTCGTGCGTCCTGCGCATGCATGCGGGGTTCTCCGTAAAGTCATCCGCGCTGCCGCAGCATGCGGTCGCGTCGCGTGGCCTGCACAGGCGCGCCATTTCTCATTCGAGTGAACTCTTCCATGAAATTACTGAACGCCGCCGTCGGCGGTGTCTGTCTGTCGCTTTGCGCACAGGCGGGCGCCGTCACCTTTGCCACCGGCGATACCCGCGCAGTTGCGCAACCGACCATTCCTGCCGTGTGTTCCCCCTCCTTGACCGCCCACCTGACACCGACCGGGCGTCAATTCGATCCGGCAGTGGAGCAGGCTCCACCAGATACCAAGACCATCCAGGCCGCGCTCAATGCCTGCAAGAACGGCAGCGTGCTGCTGACCAGTGGCAGCGGCAACGCCTTTCTCAGTGGGCCGCTGACGGTGCCTACCGGTGTCACCCTGGTCATCGACCAAGGCGTCACGCTGTACGGTTCGCGCAACCCGGCCGACTACGGCAGCGGTTGCGGCACCGCCGGTTCCAAGAGCGGCGGCTGTCTGCCGTTGATCGGCGTCAAGGGCAACAATGCCGGCGTCATGGGCATTCGCACCGGTGGGCGTCAGGGCACCATCGACGGGCGCGGCGATCAGACCATGCTGGGCAAGACCACCACCTGGTGGGAGTTTGGCGAAAACGCCAAAGACGCCAATCAGGTCCAGAACAGCCCGGACCTCATTAAAGTGCAGAACTCCAATGCGTTCACGCTCTACAACGTGAATCTGGTCAACGCCGCTTACTTCCATTTCTTCTCGCATATCGTCAACGGCCTGACCATCTGGGGTGTGCGGGTGAAATCGCCCGCCACCAGTCCCAACACCGATGGCCTGGATCTGGACAGCGTGGTCAACGCCACCATCCACGACAGCGACGTGATGGGCGGCGACGACTGCGTGGCGATCAAGACCATCGCCTCGAAGTCGGCCAACATCACCGTGCGCAATAGCCGCTGCTACGGCACGCACGGCATTTCCATCGGCAGCGAAGTGATGTCCGGGGTCAACAACGTGCTGGTGGACAACAACGCGCTGGTGTCCACCGACGATGACGGCAATCGCAGCACCGACAACAGTGGCCTGCGCATCAAGACCAGCCTCGCCAAGGGTGGCCCGGTCAGTCTGGTCACCTATCGCAATACCTGCCTGTACGGCGTCAGTAGCCCGTTGGTGATCAACCCGTTCTATGCGGCCGCAACCAGCGGCACCAAGCCGACCTTCAGCCAGATCGTGGTCGACGGGCTCAAGACCAGCAACGACGCCGGTGGCAAGGGCTGGATCCTGAAGGGCTACGACGCACAGACACCGCTGGACCTGGTGCTGGCTAACGTGGCCCACAGCGATGCCTCGATCACCGCCAGCAACGCGCAGATCGGCCTGAGCAATAGCGCGGTCACGCCGTCGGGTACCGGCGTCACCACCGGTGCCGTGCAGGTCGGCGGTGCGCTGCCCACCTGCTCGGGCGCCCCGCGCTTCCCCGCGCTGTGATCTCTATGGCGCGGCCGCTACCGGCCGCGCCAGTCCGCCGCTGGCCTCGTTCGCCAACGGACGTCTCCCCATGGCAGATGGGGCTGCGGCCGCACACCGCCCCGGCGTGTGCCGGATCGTCCCACCCGCAGGCGCCACCGAATCCCCACTCCCGCCTCCCGAATCCCCGCCACAGGCGCGGCAGGCTTGACTTTGGCTAAAGCCTTTGAGTTTCATGGTCTTATTGCCAGAAGTTCATCTGATGTCTGTTACCCTCGGCCGATGATTCGACGCACTCTGACCTGCCTGCTCACCCTCGGCCTTGTCGCCTGCGCGACCCAGCCCAGCCCTCCGTCTCCGCCGCCGGCCGCCAGCGCGCCCCCGGCCAAGCCACCCGGCGTGCCGGCAGCGTCCGCCACCCCGGCCAGTGCCGCTGCCGAAGCGCCGGCCTTGCCGCCGGTGGATCTGACTCCGGTGCCGTTCGAGGTCTCCCGCGCCAACTTTGTGCGCGACACCGCTGCCAGGTACGGCATCGACGCTGCGCAGATCGAGGCGACCCTGGCGCAGGCGCAGTTCAAGGACGCCATCGTCACTGCGATGTCGCGCCCGGCCGAACGGGTCAAGCCGTGGAACGACTACCGGCCCATGTTCATCACCCAGGCGCGCATTGATGGCGGGCGCAAATTCCTGGCCGAACACCGCGCCGAGTTGAGCAAGGTGGAGGCTGCCACCGGTGTGCCCGCGCAGGTGATCGTGGCCATCATCGGGGTGGAAACCAGCTACGGCACCAATGCCGGCAAGTACCGCGTGCTGGATGCGCTGTACACGCTGGCGTTCCGCTACCCGCGCAGCGGCGACCCGGCCAAGCTCGAACGCGAGGTGCGGCGCGAGCTGTTCTTCCGCGATGAACTTGGTCAATTGTTCGCGCTCGGCAAGGAGGAGCAACTCGATGTCACCGCGCTGATCGGCAGCTATGCCGGTGCGATGGGCATGGGCCAGTTCATGCCATCGAGCTACCGCCAGTTCGGTGTCGATGGCGATGCAGACGGCAAGCGCAATCTGTTCACCGACTACAACGACGTGTTCGCCTCGATCGCCAACTACTTCGTCAAGAAGGGCGGCTGGGTGCGCGGCGGGCAGGTCGCGGTGCCGGCCACGCTGGCCGCCGGGCGCGAAGAGTTCAACCCCACCGATTGGTCGCCGGTGCACACGCTGGCCGACCTGTCCGCGCGCGGTTATCACCCCGCTGCGCCGGTGACAGCCGGCAGTACCGCCACTCCGATCAATCTGGACGATGCCAACGGCAAGCAGTACTGGCTGGGCTTCCAGAACTACTACGCGATCACCCGTTACAACATTTCCAAGATGTATGCGATGGCCGTGTTCCAGCTGTCCGAGGCCATCGCCGGCAAGGAGTTACCCCCGGCATGAACAGCATGACAGGCTTCAGGTGGCTGATCCCGATGGCGCTGCTGCTGGGCCTGTCGGCCTGCAGTAGCGCACCGAAGAAAGGTGTTGCCAGCAATGGCAGCGGTGCCATCAAGGGCATCAAGGTCCAGGGCAAGGGGCCGGCGCATTTGGCCACCGGTTGCCCCTCGGTGTCGCCTTACGCAGCTGCCCAGGAAGACCCTTCCACGCGTGGCGACTACACCGCTGGCGGCCTGTACAAGCCTGGCGTCAGCGACAGCACGCCCGACCATGTGCCCAACGTGGCCTGCATCCCCGAACCGCTGGTCACCAACGAACCGCGCTCTGCGATCGGCAACCGTTCGCCCTACGAGGTGCTGGGCAAGCGCTACGTGGTGATGGACAGACCCGGCGACTATGTCGAACGCGGCACGGCTTCCTACTACGGCAACAAGTTTCATGGCCGGCTGACCTCCAACCGGGAGGTCTACGACATGTATGCCTTCACCGCCGCGCACAAGACCTTGCCGTTGCCGAGTTTTGCCTTGGTGACCAACACTGACACCGGTGACTCGGTGGTGGTGCGGGTCAACGACCGTGGCCCGTTCCACGATGGCCGGGTGATCGATCTGAGCTACGCGGCGGCGGTCAAGCTGGGGATCACCGGCAAGGGCACCGGGAATGTGGAAGTGCGTGGGCTGACCGAAGCGGACAACGGCAATCTGCTGGCCAAGCGCCGCGGCGGCCAGCCGGTCACTACCTCCGTTGCCACGGCACGGCCTGCGGCGGGCAGCAGCCAGATCGATGGTCTGGTGCAGCGGCTGCCTGCCCGTACCGTGCCGGGCGGCGCGGGCGCCGCACCCATCACTCCTGCCGGCGAGCGGTGGCGCTACCGCGTGGCCGATTCGCGCCAGCCCGGCAATGCCGACAACTTCGACGCCTGGATGAAGACGCAGGGCGTGCGTGTGGCCACCGGCAAGCCGGCGGCTGCGGCACCGCGTCCGCCTGCTGCTACGCCGGTCGCCGTCGCGGTGGTCAAGGCGCCGGAGAGCGCGCCTGCGCGCCCGGTCAAGGTCGATCCGGTTCCGGCCAGGGCACCCAGCGCCGCCGAATCCGCGCTGGGCGACATCTTGCTGCAGGTTGCCAGTTTCGCCAGCCGCGACAATGCCAATCGCGCGCTGTCGCAGCTGGCATCGGCCGGCATCGCCGGAGCCAGCGTCAGCGATATCGTCAGCGGCGGGCGGACTTTGTGGCGCTTGCGCGTCAATGCACGCGACCACGCCAACGCGTCCGAAATCGCGCAGCGCATTGCCGGCCTGGGCTTCGGGCGCCCGCAAATCGTCGCCAACTGAGTGTGCCGGCCGTGCCTGCCAGATCAATGGCGGGCACGGCTGCAACCAGCAGCCGCAACTGCATCCACACCCACACCCACACCCACACCCACACCCACACCCACACCCACACCCACACCCACACCCACACCCACACCCACACCCACACCCACACCCACACCCACACCCACACCCACACCCACACCCACACCCACACCCACACCCACACCCACACCCACACCCACACCCACACCCACACCCACAACCACAACCACAACCACAACCACAACCACACCCTTCTGCCACCGCCTGCGGTTGTTTGGCGCCGGCCGCCCTATCAGATCGCCGCCCAAGCCGACATGGCGCGCAACCCGCCGTCATCGCTGAACTGCGCAGGCGGCTGCGTGGTCTGATGCGTCGCCCTCATTGCTGCAGCGCTTTACAATTTCGCATCACCCAGCCTTCGGGCCCGTCAGGAGTCGTTCTTCAATGAAATTCCGCTTCGCCGCCGCTGCCGTGGCCACGTTCGCCTTCGGCCTGGTCTGCGCCCAGACGCCCGCGCCGCAGCCGATGCCCGCTGCGGCCGCCGCGCCTGCTGCCCCGGCTGCATTGCCGGTTCCGCCCGCGCCCGCGCCGGCCGTGTCCAAGTCCTGGATCCTGATGGACTACGCCACCGGCCAGGTGCTGGCCGGTGAGAACATACACCAGCAATTGGCGCCGGCCTCCATCACCAAGGTGATGACCTCTTACGTGGTGGCCGCCGAGATCAAGAACGGAAAGGTCACCCGCGACGACCAGGTCATGATGAGCGAGCGCGCCTGGCGCGAAGGTGGCGCCGGCACCGATGGCAGCTATAGCGGCTTCCCGGTCAACCAGACCGCGCGTCTGGAAGACATGGAAAAGGGCATGGCGATCCAGTCCGGTAACGACGCGGCGATCGCACTGGCCGAGCATGTGGCCGGCAGCGAAGAAGCCTTCGCCTCGCTGATGAACAGCTACGCCGCCAAGATCGGCATGAAGAACTCGTACTTCGTCAACGCGCACGGCCTGAGCGCCGAAGGCCACCATTCCACTGCCTACGACCTGGCCCTGCTGGGCCGCGCGATGGTGCGCGATTACCCGGAAACCTACGCCTACAACAAGATCAAGGAATTCCAGGTCGGCAGCATCAAGCAGAACAACCGCAACCTGCTGCTGTGGCGCGACCCGGCCGTGGACGGCATCAAGACCGGCCACACCTCCGAAGCCGGCTACTGCCTGCTGAGCTCGGCCAAGCGCGGCGACCAGCGCCTGGTCGCGGTGGTCATGGGCGACAGCTCCGAGCGCCAGCGCGCCGACGATAGCCTGGCGCTGCTCAACTGGGGCTTCCGCTTCTTCGAGGCCCACAGCCTGTATGCACCGGGCAAGGTGGTGACCAAGCAGAAGGTCTGGAAGGGTGCGCAGGACGAAGTGCAGCTGGGCGTGGCCCAGCCGCTGCTGGTCAGCCTGCAGCGCGGCCGCTACAACGACCTCAAGCCCAGCATGGAAGTGCCCAAGAACCTGCAGGCGCCGATCAAGCAGGGCCAGCAGGTCGGTACCGTCAAGGTCAGCCTGGACGGCAAGATCATCGCCCAGGCCCCGCTGGTAGCCATCAACGCGGTCGAGGAGGGCGGATTCTTCAAGCGCCTCTGGGATGCGTTCTGGATGTGGTGGGAATCGGAATAAAAAGAAAGCCGGCGAAAGCCGGCTTTTTTTTCGGGAATCGGGAATCGGGAATCGGTAGAAGCCAGAGCACAGCCTTGGCTCTTGCGATTCCCCATTCCCGATTCCCCATTCCCAGCCGTCAAAGCATCCGGCTGATGGTGAAACTTCCGTACACCGGCGTCTGTCGCTGGGTGTCGAATTCGCGGGTGCGGTGGTAACGGGCCAGGGCGAACTTCCAACGGCCATGCATCACCGCCAACCCGTAGCCGACATCGGCCACGAACGGTCGCTTGTCCACGCTGTGGCTGTTGCGGAAGGAGTTGCCGTCCAGGGTGATGTCGCGGAGTACCCAACGCGCATCGGAGGTCACGAACAGGTGCCCCGACCAGCCACTGGCGCGGCCCAGGCGGCTGGGTGCGGTGTTCTCGCCGGCCGGCCGGGTCGGGGTGCTGCCGAAATCATCGGGCAGCTTCCAGCCAAAACGCGCCTCGCCGCCAGCATTCAGATAGGTGGCCATGTTGCCCACCGCCCCGCCCCAGTGCGAAATGAAATCCCATCCGAATCCATCGGCATTGCCGCTGGCGTCGGAGGGCCATCGACGCATGCGTTCATGGACCAGATTGACCAGTGGCTCGTTGTGCAACTGGTTGTCCCAGCCCTGGAACTTCTCGTCGCCCAGCAGATCGTGGATTGCATCCTGCGCCTCCTGCGCAAAGGCCCACGGACCAACCACGCCGACCTGCAATTGGGTCGTGCGCAGGTGCGCATCGTTGCGCGCGTTGTAGCCGAAGCTCGCCAGCAGGATGCCCGCATACGGGCGATCGTCGGGCACCACGTCGCGGCGGGTGAAGTCGGTGGGGGTGAAGATCGCCTGTCCAAGCGAGAACACCATGTTCTGCTGGTCGAACTCGCCCGGATGCAGCCGTTCGAGATAGCGATTGAGCCAGCGCGCCGTGCGCGGCAGGCAAGGGTCGTCGGTGTAGTCGACCAGGTTGGGCGACACCAATGTCAGCACCGCACCGTTGGAATATCCCTGGTCCTGGTCTTCACCGCCCAGCAGGTCGTTGTCGACCCGGAAGTTGATCGCCGGCGGCGTGCGACCCAGCCGGCTGGAATCGCACTGATCCGCCGCCACAGCCGAGGCCGATAGACCTGTGAGGGAGAGCAGCAGGGCTGCGGACAACACGCGCACTGGAAGCATGTAGGGCCTGCGATTGGAAGGAAGCATGTGTGCCCGAAGATGCCGCGCGCTGACGCTGCATTGCGTGAAATGGCGATCTCGCACCCACGATGCGTCGAGGCAGCGCCGACGCGCGCCACGCCGCTGGATGGACAGGCGTGGGTGGATCCTGCGCGATCACCACACTGCCGCAGCGGCGCAACCACCCTTGGGTTTGCCTGCCGCCGGCCCGATAATGGGGCGATGGACATCCGCTCTGACAACCCCGATCACGGCTTCCAGTTTCCCGGCACCTTCGAGCTCAGCGCCATGGGCGCGGCCGGCCGTGGCCTGGAAGCGGAGCTGCCGCGCCTGCTCGCCGCCACTGGCGTGGAATTGCTGCAGGAAAGCATCAGCTGGAAACATTCCTCCAGCGGCAAGTACGTCTCGGTCAAGATCGGTTTCCGCGCCGAAAACCGCGAGCAATTCGACGCCGCACACCAGGCGCTGCGCGAGCATCCGGAAGTGAAGTGGACGCTGTAGCGGCCGCCGGCGTGCCGGCGATGCTGCGTGCGCTCGGTCGTCAGGACTATGCCCCGGTGTGGCGTGCAATGCAGCGTTTCACCGATGCGCGCGACGAGCACACTGCCGATGAGGTGTGGGTGGTCGAACACGCGCCGGTGTTCACCCTGGGCCAGGCAGGCAAACCCGAACACGTCCTGGCACCGGGGCAGATCCCGGTGTTGCAGGTCGATCGCGGCGGCCAGGTGACCTATCACGGCCCCGGGCAGTTGGTGGTCTACCCGCTGCTGGACCTGCGCCGGCTCAGGATCGGCGTGCGCGACTATGTCTGCAAGATCGAGCAGGCACTGATCGACACGCTGGAGGAGTGGAACATCCTGGCCGAGCGCCACGACGGCGCACCCGGCGTTTACGTGGGCGGGGCCAAGATCGCCGCGCTCGGCATCCGGGTGCGCCGTGGCTGCACCTTCCACGGTTTGTCGTTCAACGTGGCGATGGACTTGGAGCCGTTCCAGCGCATCAACCCCTGTGGCTACCAGGGCCTGCGGGTGACCTCGGTGCTAGACTTGGGCGGCCCCTCCGGGATGGACGCCGTCAAGGCGGTGCTGCTCGAGCAACTGGCGCGCCAGTTCGGCCTCGTGCTGCAGCCCGTTTCCGCATTGCCCGACCTTTCGCTTCCGGCCTGAGCGCCCGTACCGTCATGACCCAGCCTATCGCCCGTTCCATTCCCTTGCAGGTCGTCTCCGGCGACACCGCCGCGCCTGCGCCGCTGCAGACCGGCGTCAAGCAGATCGGTGGCGACAAGATCAACCGCTCGCCGGTGCAGTTCGTCGATGCGCCGGTGCTGCGCAAGCCGTCGTGGATCCGCGTGCGGATTCCCTCCGGCAACGCGGTGCAGAACCTCAAGGCCAAGCTGCGCGAAAGCCGCCTGGTCACCGTCTGCGAAGAAGCCAGCTGCCCGAATATCCACGAGTGCTTCAGCCACGGCACGGCCACCTTCATGATCCTGGGCGAGGTGTGCACGCGGCGCTGCTCGTTCTGCGATGTGGCGCACGGCCGGCCCAAGCCGCCCGATGCCAACGAGCCGGCCAGCCTGGCCACCACCGTGGCCGACATGGGCCTGAAATACGTGGTGGTGACCAGCGTGGACCGCGACGATCTACGTGACGGCGGTGCGCAGCATTTCGTGGATTGCATCGCCGCCATCCGCGCCAGTTCGCCCAACACCCGCATCGAGATCCTGACCCCGGATTTCCGCGGCAAGGGCCGCATGGACCGCGCGCTGGAGATCCTGGCGCTCAGCCCGCCGGATGTGTTCAACCACAACATCGAAACCGTGCCGGACCTGTATCCGAACGTGCGCCCCGGCGCGGATTACCAGTGGTCGCTGACCCTGCTGCAGCGCTTCAAGGCGCAGCATCCGTCCATCGCCACCAAGTCCGGCATCATGCTCGGGCTGGGCGAAACCATGGAACAGGTGCAGGCCACCTTGCGCGATCTGCGCGCGCACGATGTGGACATGATTACCATCGGCCAGTACCTGCAGCCGACTCCGCACCATCACCCGGTGATGCGCTACTGGACGCCGGAGGAATACAAGGCGCTGGAGGACTACGGCAACGCGCTGGGCTTCAGCCATGTCGCGTCTGGCCCGATGGTGCGCTCGTCGTATCACGCCGACCGGCAGGCAGCCGGCGCCGGTGTCGCTGTGAATTCCAGCGTTAAATCGGACTCTACAACGCTGTAGCGGACTTTCACATTGCTATTTCGGACTGAGCGCCCTGAATGCCGACCCGGATACCGCCGATTCGAGAGTTCCCTAAGGATGACCGTATCTGGCGGATCGATTGGTTGGGACGGGTGGAGAGAGCCTCGGCGGAGGCGCGGATCGATGTGCATCTCAGTCCCGGACGGACGAAAAATCTATATCCGCGAGGACAAAGTGACTTCGATGCAGATGCCGCGATCAAAGTTCGCGTCGGTATCGGATTGCTGCCCTTCCTTAGCATTTGTTCTCTGTGGACGAATGGCCGGAAACTGCGGCAAAGCCTTGGTGGGCAACGTCGTCTCTGGAATCTCGAGATTCCAGAGACGATCCCGACTACCACAGCTGGTTTGAAATTACAGGAGCAACCGGAACCGCGCTGGCTTATTCCAAAGTTCCGCCACCGGTTGGATAAGTCCTGCTGGTTCTCGCCTGTGTTCGCGATCGAGCACGAGGGCGATCCGTACGGGATTCTGTTGCCAGTGATCGAGGCGATCCGCTTCTACTATGCGGTGTCGAGCGATATGGCGCATATCGCATTCAATGGAGGACTACAGCTCGATCTGGGCCGAATTATCCACACGGAAAGCTCAATCGATATTGGGCTGCATGACTCGACCCGAATGGTGCTGCATTTGCGGCAATGGCTGGCTGACGACGACGGTTGGATCATAGGTCGTGCGCTTGCGGATCCGCGTGCAAGCAACGGAATTGCTCTCATCTACGACTCTCTGCTCCGCAATACCGCTAACTATCGAACAGCCTTCGCGGAGTGCGGCTTGCCGTTTGTCGGGCGAGTCACCTGGACGACACGAGGAATCGAACTGCCGAAGGAGGACGGGAGCGGCAACCGCTGGCTGATCTATGAGCTAATGGGTTGTACCGCGCCCTTTCCGTTCGAGGATCTGGAGATCGTTCGCGACAACGATGGCAGAGCCGCTGACCCAGAAACAGATATTCCAGATGACGAGAAGAGGCCCGCCTGGTCCCCAGGCTTGAAGGCCGTGAAGGTGGATCCAGGGGCCGAGGTACAAAGCGACGACCCACCCCGGGCGGAATTACAAAGTGTTGACCTTCCGTCTGCTGGCGAGCGTTTCGCTGCCTTGCGCGGCAAGCAGATCATCAAGACTCCAAAGGAGCAATGCCAATACAAGAAGACGGAAGTGATAGGAACGGAAGCGGTGGATACGCTTGGAACAGGCGACCCAGGCGGCGATGGCGCAAAAGGTGGAGCGCCAGCGAGTGTTGAGTGGCAGCGTGAGGTTAAGCGGCGTGAAGCGCTGCCCGCATCGTTCGAATCCTTGCTGGCAGTGGTGGATGCTCTAAATAGTTTTGAGGGCACTACAGCACACGTCCGTACGCTATCTCGAAGCAGTGAATTTTTGCGCTTAACGAGGCCCTCCGGTCACAGACAGTGGGGCTATCTAAATTCGGCGCGTCGTATCCTCCGTCGGGTTATGATCATCGACATCGCTTGTAATGGAAGGCTTGGCTGCTTGGTGGAGTACGAGCGTCGCGATAGCGAACGTAGTCGGCTGGCCCTCTTTGTAGCAAGAGAAACTGATGGGCTATCAGAAGCTGTCTTGATCCGCCTGTTGGATGCATTGGTTGTTGCCGAAGGGGTGTGGGCCAATCTGAAATCATGTCCGGCAGCTGTAGAGCTAAAGCTGTTCAACCACAGTCGTCCTTCGGCAGAAGTATTTGCCGCCGATCTTCGAGAAGCGATGCAAAAAACGGTATAGGTTGGTGCGAACAAGAAAGCTGCTTGAGATCACCACTGGAAATATCAACATGGGGTGCTGGAAATGTCAGGATCAAACGGAAATGGCTATGGCGGGGGCTTTGAAAGCACTGCACCGTCTTGCGAGAACTTGGTTATCAATACCCAGATCAGCTCCCCTAAGATGCAAGTCATTCAGGGAATTGCCGTTGGAGAAATTCTGGATGTCGCCGTAGAACCAGCTGGCAATGTCGCCGTCGTCGTTGTCAAACATCAAGGAAAAGTAGCTGGTGGCGTAGCATCCCCGAATGTGCAGCAGCTGCGCGAATGCATTCAGCAGGGAACCGCCTATCAGGCCAAGGTGACTGCAGTGAACGGCCCTCAGGTCAGTATTAGAATTAAAGCCGTATGAAAAAGGCTAATGCAATAACAGTAGTCGGTGGTGTCTATCGTGAATTGTGTATGCATCCTCGCTGGGACCGATTCTTTGGTTCCGGTGGCCGAGCAGCGTCTGCTTTGGCGACGATGGACGTGCCGGTCGAGTTGCATACCTATGTCGATCACCAGGCAGGCGAAAGCTTTGCCTATGAAGCTGCGCTAACAGGGATCGATTTGCACTCGATTCCAATTCCAGTGACCCCGGGCTTTCACTACACACATGGGCTGTCGGTGCCTGTCATCTATGGCCGTCATCAGGAGAACTCGCCTATCCGGCTACGGGCTTTGAACGTGCTGCGCTTCGGTATGATTGAGGGGGATGCGATCATTCAGGCCGAGCGAGCAGTCTACGATCCTCAGAATGCAGTAGATCCTAAGTCCTTTGCTGCGAATGGTTCGACGGCGACGGAACTGGCACTGGTGCTCAACCGACACGAGGCTCGCCTGTTCTTGGGGCGGGACGCTGAAGATGACGAGGCGATGGCACGCGCTCTTGCGGAGAAGGAAAGGGCTACTGTGGTTGTCATCAAGCGTGGTCCGCGTGGAGCCCTGGTTTTTGATCGTGGTGAAATCAGCACGATTCCGGCTTATCTAACTCGGCGGGTATGGAAAATCGGTTCTGGGGACAACTTCGCGGCCCACTTCGCAAGCGGCTGGCTGCATGACGGCCTTTCAGCACACGCAGCAGCTAATCAGGCTTCGCTCGCGACCGCATATTTCTGTGATCACGGTGGTATCTATGCCTCACGCGATGCACTGGCTGAGTTCCAGCGACCGCCTATCAGCGTAAGCCCAGCCTGGTGTATGGGAGATAGACCAACAGTGTATCTGGCAGGTCCGTTCTTCAATCTGCAGCAGTTGTGGCTTGTCGAGCAGGCCCGTACGGCGCTAATGGAAATGGGGCTGAAGGTGTTTTCGCCTTACCACGACGTTGGTCACGGCTCGGCTGAAGATGTTGTGGAAAAGGACCTCAAGGCAATCCGTGAATCGGCGCTGATGCTAGCCCTTGTCGATGGACTGGACGCCGGAACTATCTATGAGATCGGCTACGCTCGCGCAATCGATCGCCCGGTGGTCGTATACAGTGAATGCGAGTCACCGGAAGACCTCAAGATGATGGAGGGTTCCGGCTGTTTTATAGCCGACGATTTTGTCTCAGCGATTTATCACACCGTCTGGGAGGCAGTTCGTGTCTGATGCGATTCTCCTTTCCGGCGGTATGGATTCCATTGCATTGGCCTACTGGAAGCGGCCAATATTGGCGATCACGCTCGACTACGGTCAGCTCGCGGCCGAAGCAGAAATCGATGCTTCCACTGCCGTGGCGCATGAGTTGTGCATGGATCATGAGATCATCAAAATCGACCTGCGTGCGCTAGGGTCGGGTGACATGGCGGGTACAAATGCAGATCGCCATGCGCCGGCCTCGGATTGGTGGCCCTACCGCAACCAGATGCTGGTGACGCTGGCGGCGATGAAGGCCGTCACTCTGGGAGTGAATCAGCTTATGCTTGGCATGGTTGTCAGCGACCAGGCACACCGGGATGGGACAGTGGAGTTCATCGACAAGCTGGATGTACTGCTGGCATGTCAAGAGGGCGGATTACGTGTGACTGCGCCGGCTATTGGTTTGTCAACCAGCGAACTCATCCTCACCTCGAGGGCGCCTCGTTCACTGATGGCACTGGCGCACAGTTGCCACAAGGCGAATGTACCTTGTGGGCAATGTCGAGGCTGCAACAAGTATTTCGAAACTTTGAATCGGCTTGAGCATGTGGCCGCTGAGCGCGCCTGATCCTAAGCCCAGGCTATACGCCTCTACCTACTCGCCTGTCATCTGGCCGGCGAGTAGGTCGGTGATATTGGAGCCAGGTTCGGCTCCTTTGTTCACCGATCTTGCTGCGCTGTGGACCGAGCGCCGTTCGCACATGGACGGAGTTCATCCGGCCCTCGATAGTATCGGTGCCGTACTCTGGCATGTGAGTCGTACGCTGGCTAAGGCGCCTTCTCCTTACGGTTTCCCAATCGAAAGACGCCCCGTACCGTCCGCAGGTGCCCTTCATCCTGTACATATCCTCGTGCAGCTTCCGCAGACTTCAACCTGGGCCAGGTACAACCCACAGCTGCATTGTCTGGATGTGATCACCGACTACGAACAGGTTCTAGAGGGCCTTCTTGAGCACGCCCAGTCTATTGCCGAGAACAGGCCGGGCGCGTATCTGGCCTTCGTTGGTGAACCCGGGAGACTATCAACCAAGTATGAGAATCACGAGTCCTTGCTGTGGCGTGATGCAGGCATCCTGCAGGGTAATATTTGCCTTGCTGCCCAAGCGCACGGGCTGGGTGTGTGCTTGCTTGGTGTTACCGGGCATCAGTGGATTGGCCGCTTAGCGCAGCAGGGACAACTGGTGGGAGTGGGGCTTGCGCGTATCTATGCTCGTGCGTGATGGCGCGTGGCGTCGCTTAAAATTCCCTTCGGGAAGCTCATGTAGGATTCGTTCGACCGTTGTGCGTGAATGCGCCATCTCAAGCCAGATCACCGCATCGAGTTCGGAAGGCTTCACGCCCATGGCACGGCTGAGCTCCAGAAACTGGGCTTCGAGCTGTAAATAATGACGCTCGACTGTGAGCTCGTGATTCAGGAAACCAGCGATCACGCCTGCACGAAGGATATGGATGTCCAAAATTGCCACGTCATCGGCGTCCAGCCAGTTGCGCGCGATCCAAGATGCGGTCTTATAGCCTATACCTGGCACGGCGATTATCCAGTCGCGTAACGCCCTTCCAGTCGACGGTGCTGATTCGTTTGCTATTTTTCGAAGTGCGGCAGCTAGATACCGTGCTTTCTGCGACGCAAAGCGATAACGCACTTGGCGATCTCCGGAGGTTATCGGTTCGCTCAACCATTGGCGTAGGCTTTGCTCATCGGGGGGATCGATGGCAAAGGCGCCCTTCTGCTTGAGGTGCTCGAAAGCAGCTAGGCCAATACTAGCGGGAATGCCGTGCCCACCTAACAGGCAGGCACCTACTTCTTCTCTCAGCGTTGCTCCCAGCTTGTAGCGAACTGTCTGAGATGCAATGCGGCGAGCGATAACCTGGTAAGCCCAGTAAGCAGGTGTAGGAAATGCCTCAACGCGCCCCCAATGCACGCCGGGAAGGATTTCGGCATCCTGTGCAGGCAACTCAATGCTGACCTGAGCATTCTCCAATATCACCCATGCACACTGCATAAGCCCTCCTCCGCAGACCCGAAGTTCTCATTCATCCAGCGCATGAACTCTGATCGCTCGACCGTAGGCATTTCCTGAACGCGGCGGCGGATAGTTGCCTGTCTGCGCTGGATTTGCTGCCGTTCCCGGAAGTTCGTTCCCAAATATCGTGCATCGTGCAGCACGGCTGGCTCGGCATAGTTCATCCACACTGATTCCTGCCTCACTTCGACGTGTGTTTTGGCATTGAAGGTTACGCGTCGCCAACCGGACAGCATGTCGTTGTAAAGCTCGTTCTCATATCCGGAGACCATGACTGCGCACGGCAACGTGCGCAGGAGATCAAGCAAAGCGACATGATCATTAATGGAGTAATCAAATCGATAAACGCGCTCTCGGCGCCGAGTTTTTGGAAGGTACGGCGGGTCTACATAAATAAGTTCCGTACCAGCTAAAGAAAATCGATTTAGATAAGTGAGAGCGTCTTCGTTGACGAGTTCCATGTTAGGGATATGGATGCCATTCCAGCGCTGCAGCGTGGCTGGATCTAAATCGATGCCAACACTACGTTTAGCTGGACGCTTGTTCCGCATCACTGCTCCGCCGCCCAGGTGCGACTCGATATACACCTCGTGCTTGGGCATGAGGTTGATTAGGTGCTGAAAACACTTGCCTTTTCCGCCTGGGTAGCGCATGTGGCGAAGCATCGTCAAAAATAACGATGATGTCAAGCGATCTGCTGAACGTCAGCGCTTATTCAATGGCTTGACGAGAGAGCAGTACCAAGCAGGCGCTGACCGGAAGTCTTTAAGGAGATGGCTGTAGCGCACCGCCTTTGCCAACCATGCCGCAGGGATGCGTACCTTGGGGTCGGCCAGCAGCCAGGCTGCCAGTTGAATGATGTGGGCGCGATGCTCTACGGGCCTCAACTCGAACGCACAGCGGCCACGCGGGACGGCTAGATTTTCAGTGCCGATGGCCTCCGCCACAAAGACTGCGAGGTTCGATGATTTGCGCGTACTGACCATGACCTTGCATAACTGGTGCAAGACGTCTGTGTAGCCAATGTCGAGATCGCTGTCTGTGCCGGAAACGTAGTCCGCCAGCCGGGCAAATACAGTGATTATGCTGGCATCATAGGGGAAGAAAGCCCTGTGCCCAGCATCGCGCAGATCGCAGTTGCAGGCATGGCATAGGCAGAGTGGGCCCGAGTCGGTGACATCCGGGCGACCAAGTTCGCGGCGATGGAAAGTAACGGGCGCGCCGCAGGCCGGGCAGCGATCATGCAGATACAGCTCATGCCTGGGGCAGTACGTCAGCGCGGCGACCCGCCAGCGAGTACGGAAATAGGGTTCTGCGTCTTCGGCTAGGCACTGCGGGCAAAATTGTAGGCCGTAGCGGCGGCGGGTTCGGTGATAGATGCCTATGGGTAGGATCCAGTGCAGTTGCCCCGACGAATGGCGTTCATGGAAAAGCCTGCCGCGGTAGATGTCCAGGGTTGTGCGGCGAACCGCATCGAACGACGTGCCTGTGTGGCGGGCGAGCGCGGCGAGTAGCCAGTCCGGTGCCGAGCGGTCAATGTCGCGGTTCCAGAGCTGATGTTCCTTGCCGAATACGCGGTCACAGAAAGTTTGTAGCTTGAGACCGTTCGCTTTGGCGATGCGAACGATCCAGGACGTGAGCAGTTCGTCCGGAAGAGGTTTCGGGTGCGCTGGCCAGAGCTCGCCGGTGAGTGGACTCACGCCATCCGTTCCGCCGCACGGCGGCGTTCCGAAGGAGATACCCAGCCGAGGCCATCGAGCAACTTGAGATCGATGCGCTCACGGCCGATCTCTACGGCTGTGGTCGCGGCTTGGTTCAGCAGCGTTGCCAGTTCGCCGAGATAGCCCTCGCTCAGCGAGAACAGGCGGGTGGCGAGGGCTGTATCGTGCAGACGCGAAGGTTCGGCCAGCGGCAGCATGCGCTCGAAGCTGGCCAGCAGGCGCAGGAAATCGGCATCGAAAGTCCAGCGCGGCAACAGTGCCGGCTCGAAGCGGTTGGCCAGCTGCGGATCGGTCTGGATGGCACGAAACGCGTCTTTCGTCCCGATCCCGACGATCGGAACCTGCAGCTCGTTGCCAAGATATTTAAGGGTCTTCGCGGATCACTGTGGGTGCAATCGAGCATTTTCGGGTAGCGCGGGCAGGAAGCTGGCGATGATCTTGAGCCTCAGGAACTCCTCGTCGCGATAGCCGTAGGCGCTGCGCTGGATGACCCGGATCTTGTTGTTGAGCCCTTCCACCAGGCCGAGGCTGACCTTGTTCTCCGGCCTGCAGTACGCCGCGATGCCGTCCCAGTGCCGCTCGATCATCCCCACGAACGTCTGGTAGGGCACAAGCCGCTGCCAGCGCAGACTCTGCTTCCAGCGCTCGAAGAACTCCCGTGCACCTCGCTCGGTGCGGTAGCTCCACAGCTGCCCGAAGGACTCTTTCAGCAGGTACGCCGTGTTCAGACGTTTGTTGGTCGCCAGCAACTTGGCGAGCGCCTTTCGACCGTCCAGGGTAAGGTTTTCGCGATTGCTCAGCAGGGTGTAACGCTGGCCCTTGATGTAACTGCGATCCTGGCCTTGAAGGCGCTTGTACTCGTCGCGCCGCACCTGATCGAGCGCGTCGGACAGGTGGCGCATGATGTGAAATTTGTCGAACACGATGCTGGCGTTGGGCGCGTTCTTGCCCACCGAGTTGCGAAACGGCCGCCACATGTCCATCACCGCCACGTCGATGCCGGCGCTACGTTTTGGGCCCAATTCGGCGAAGAACTGGTCGATGTCCGCCTCGGTGCGCCCACTGCCGCCGAACCAGATCGGTCGGCCGCGCTCCAGATCGCTGACCACAACGCGGTAGTCATGGCCCTTGTGGATCGCGATCTCGTCGATGCCGATGGCGCGCGGCGCCGGCGTCCCCGCCCGGCGCACCTGCTCGGCCATGTACAGCTTGGACAGCTCCTTGACCGTGCTGTCGTGCAGGCGCTCCAGCTCAGCCACGGCCTTGTGCGTCATGCTTCGGCACAGATTGCCCACATGCAGGGCGAATCGCTCGGTGTAGCGCGGATTTTTGGCCAGCCAGTCCAGCCGCTCTACGTGCACGCCGCCGCACCCCGGACAATCGACACGCCAGCGCTCAAACTCCACGAACAGCATCCAGCCGGCCGCCCGCAAGTCGCGGGCGCGGCACAGGCGCTTGTCGTAGCGGCTGCGACACCGATGGCCACAGTTGGAACACACGGCCGTTTTTTTCGGCGCCGCAAGGTCACGATCCGCGCCTTCGGGGCGCCGAACACGCCCTTGAGCGTGGACTCCGCCGCGAAGCCAGGGAAGGAAAACAACTCACTCAGCCGACGGCCCGTTTTCATGCAGAACACCGCGTCAAGAAGTCAGCACAGGATGTACCACCTTCTGGGACGGTGGAAAGGGCCTGTTTCCAAGGCTCAACGCAGATTCAGGGGCCTCAAGGCACCCACACGAATCCGCGATGAGCCATATTTAATGACATTGAGGAAGCTGCGTTGGCGGTTGAGGTTGCCAGCGAGGACGTGGTGAATCTCGTCGATAACCAGCATGCGCAATTCGACGTAGCGCAGCAGCTTGATGACCTGCGCCTGCTTCTTGTCGACGCGGTCGTTCGGCTTGTAGGGTGCGAACAGTAGTTCGAGGATGGCGTTGTAGAAGCGGCCCTCGTCTGGTACTGGCGGTGCCTGGATCACCAATACCGGCACTCGCACGCCCTGACCCTGAGGATTGTCGCGGGCGGGATGCCGGTTACGGAAGCGCTGAACCAGCATGGTCTTGCCGTTGTTGGTGTCGCCTACCAGCAGCAGGTTGGGCATGCGGTGCGACTTGGGCCAGACCAGCAGATCTTCCAGTTTGGCGAGGATGGTCTGGGTGCGCGGATAGCCGATCCATCGCGGGGCGCGAATTCGTTCGATCCGTTCGGTGGCAGACAGAGTCAGCCATTCAGCCGCCGCTGCGCTCAAATGGTTGGGGCGCTCAGTCATGCGTCAGGTCGTCAAGTTCGTCGAAGGGCTTAATGTCCGGCTCGGATGATGTTGGCGTTTCTATTGCGGTGACGGACGCCGTGGTGGTAATCCGGGTAGCGCCAAGCCCATCGCGGCGCCGCTGTTGTGCCAGCCGGGCGCTGCGGGTTTTGGATTGCGCCTGTGCTTCGATCGCCCGCATCCGCTCGTAGGCTTCGAACAGGTTGCGCTCGTCGCCCGTCTTTCCGGCTTCCTCGGCCAGGCGCTGCGCCTCGCGTAGTTCCCAGAGGCTGATCGCCGGGTGCGAGGTGTCGCGATATGGAATCTCGAAATAGGCACGCAATTCGGGGTCGTAGAACCAGAGCACGCTGATGTCGCGCGGATCGCGCCGGAACAGGAACTTGCGCTTTCGCGCGGTCGATCCAGGTTCCTTGGCACCGATCCAGCGCCGCAGTACGTCGCGGTAGTAGTGAATCTCGTCGATGACCACGCCGTAGTCCTGAATGGTGCGTTCGACGTATGGCATGAAATCCAGGCGCAGACGCTGCTCGTCGGCGATGCGCGGTGGCAATCCGGTGCCGGGCCGCTGTGCGGTACCGAACACGCCTTCGCGATACTTCGCCAGCGGCGTCGTACTCAGTGCCGAGTGCAGTCGCTGGTGATAGACCTTGGCAATGTAGGTTGCCAGCCAGCATTCGAATTCGCGGAGGGTCAGCGCCGCCTTGGCATCGGCGTCGTATTCGCCGCGTTCACGGGGATTGGAGAAGGTCGTGCCAGGGAGGGTATGGATTTCCTTGAGTAGGGTGCCGAGCAGGCGTTCGATATGCCCGCCGAAATGCGGTCGTGCCACCGGCCGCCAGCTGATGTCGATGCCGTATTCGGCGCACGCTTTCTGCAAAGTGTTGCCGCGGAATTCCTTCGCATTGTCCAAGTGCAGATTCTTTGGGAAGCCCCAAACTGGCCATTCGGCATCGAGGTCGTGCTTGGCTAGCCATTGCTCTTTCGGCAGTACGGCATGGGCGATGCACAGTCCGGTTGCCAAGGCACCGGGTGGATCGAAGGAAACGTAGAAGCCGGCCACCATCCGACTGAATACGTCGATGGCCAGGGTGATCCAGGGGCGGCTGATCGGGCGGCGGTGCAGGTCGTCGACCAGGATGATGTCGAGCTTGGTGTGGTCGATCTGCACTACGGCCAGCGGCCAGTCGGCGCCTGGGAACGCGCCCTGGCTCGGCGCGAACTGCTGTTCGGCAGTCTTTGCACCGTGGCGACGCTTGACTCTGAACGATTCCGACATCCGGGCGATGCGATTGCGCACCGTGTTCGGATGCGGTGGTTCCAGGCCGGCGGTCAGGCAACGCTCGCGGACCGTTTCGCAGACCTTGATGATCGGTCGTCGCTGGCTGGACAGGTACACATCCTCGATGGCTGACTGGACGATGGTCTCGACTTCCGCAGAGAGCTTTAGCGCACCCTTGTCGCTGCGCCGCTGCGGCAGCAGGGCGGTCAGGCGGTCGGTCGATTCGTAGGCGGTCAGCCATGCATACAAGGTGCCAGCGGTCATGCCGAATTCCTTGGCGCGGATTGAGACCTCCATTCGCGTGCGGTCGCGTCGGCCTGCCAGAGGGCGGATAATTTCGAGCCTGCGCTGGGCGATCTGCCAATCCTCATCGGGTATTTCTTCGAGGTCGGGCCGCGCCGTGGTTGTGCCGGTTGCCGGCGGCATTAGATCGGAGATCCTGGCCCGCGCCACTTCGCCGCTGGCGGCATCACGGATCAAGACCGATTCCAAGTCGAGGACGTGGGTGACGAAGCCCAGCTGGCCCTGGTGCACGACTTCGGCGCCCTGGTACAAGGCGAAAGTTGCTTGTGGAGGGGAAGTCCGGGTCATTACTTATTCCAGAGGCGGCTGTGCATAGTGAGTGGAGCGTGCAGGTCGGCACTGAAGTGGCGAATTCCCACCAAGTACCAAGCTGCAGGCATCAGGCGGGCACGGGTCCATTCGTCACGACTGGCCGCCTGCAGCAGGCCTTCCACGTCAGCTTCGCGGAGCGCCTGCAGGGCTTCGTCGAGCAGATCCATATCCTCGGCCGGCGGTGGGACTTGCAGCACATAGGGCAGCAGGAAACGGGCATTGTCGAGGTAGGGCGTGCGAATCTCGCGCTCTGTGATGAGCTTGAAGCGCCAGCCCTGGGCCTTAGCAAAGCGAACGGCGGCTCGGAACTTGGGTCGCAGCTCCGCCCAGTCTGCGCGCAGGTCGGTCCGGTACTTGACCTCGTAGAGCAAGGGTGTCGGCTCAGCACCATGCTGGTGCTGGAATCGGACCAGGACATCGGGGGTGTAGCGGCGCTCGCGAATGCCGTCTCGCCAGCTCAGGGCAACGGGCTGGACCTCGAACAGCCTGACTTCAGGAGAAAATTCCAGCAGGGTCAGGAAGTCCCGCTCCAAAGTGGACTCGAACTGGGCGGGGCCGTCCGCCTTGCGGGCGGCCGTGATCCCGGTCACGTTGCGGTAGTTCTTGGGGATTTTACGGACGGGCATGGCTACTCAGTCCGGTCGGGCGGTGGAAAATTGGGCTCATCGCGGATTCGTGTGGGTGCCTTGAGGCCCCTGAATCTGCGTTGAGCCTTGGAAACAGGCCCTTTCCACCGTCCCAGAAGGTGGTACATCCTGTGCTGACTTCTTGACGCGGTGTTCTGCATGAAAACGGGCCGTCGGCTGAGTGAGTTGTTTTCCTTCCCTGGCTTCGCGGCGGAGTCCACGCTCAAGGGCGTGTTCGGCGCCCCGAAGGCGCGGATCGTGACCTTGCGGCGCCGAAAAAAACGGCCGTGTGTTCCAACTGTGGCCATCGGTGTCGCAGCCGCTACGACAAGCGCCTGTGCCGCGCCCGCGACTTGCGGGCGGCCGGCTGGATGCTGTTCGTGGAGTTCGAGCGCTGGCGGGTCGATTGCCCGGGGTGCGGCGGCGTGCACGTAGAGCGGCTGGACTGGCTGGCCAAGAATCCGCGCTACACCGAGCGATTCGCCCTACATGTGGGCAATCTGTGCCGAAGCATGACGCACAAGGCCGTGGCTGAGCTGGAGCGCCTGCACGACAGCACGGTCAAGGAGCTGTCCAAGCTGTACATGGCCGAGCAGGTGCGCCGGGCGGGGACGCCGGCGCCGCGCGCCATCGGCATCGACGAGATCGCGATCCACAAGGGCCATGACTACCGCGTTGTGGTCAGCGATCTGGAGCGCGGCCGACCGATCTGGTTCGGCGGCAGTGGGCGCACCGAGGCGGACATCGACCAGTTCTTCGCCGAATTGGGCCCAAAACGCAGTGCTGGCATCGACGTGGCGGTGATGGACATGTGGCGGCCGTTTCGCAACTCGGTGGGCAAGAACGCGCCCAACGCCAGCATCGTGTTCGACAAATTCCACATCATGCGCCACCTGTCCGACGCGCTCGATCAGGTGCGGCGCGACGAGTACAAGCGCCTTCAAGGCCAGGATCGCAGTTACATCAAGGGCCAGCGTTACACCCTGCTGAGCAATCGCGAAAACCTTACCCTGGACGGTCGGAAGGCGCTCGCCAAGTTGCTGGCGGCCAACAAACGTCTGAACACGGCGTACCTGCTGAAAGAGTCCTTCGGGCAGCTGTGGAGCTACCGCACCGAGCGAGGTGCACGGGAGTTCTTCGAGCGCTGGAAGCAGAGTCTGCGCTGGCAGCGGCTTGCGCCCTACCAGACGTTCGTGGGGATGATCGAGCGGCACTGGGACGGCATCGCGGCGTACTGCAGGCCGGAGAACAAGGTCAGCCTCGGCCTGGTGGAAGGGCTCAACAACAAGATCCGGGTCATCCAGCGCAGCGCCTACGGCTATCGCGACGAGGAGTTCCTGAGGCTCAAGATCATCGCCAGCTTCCTGCCCGCGCTACCCGAAAATGCTCGATTGCACCCACAGTGATCCGCGAAGACCCGAAAATTGAAGCCAGTTCGAATGATCAATGGTGGCCAGTCCAGTGTAGCGATGTGAAAATGATCAAGAATGACGGTCATAGTCCGATCCAGCGTTAGAATTGACAGTCGCGGCCTGAGGCAAGTCGCAGTCCACGCGCCGCTGCGTGTGTCCTGCGCCGCGGTCATCCTGCCCGGCCTTGTCGCCGGTTGCGTGCGGCCACGCGTGCCAGGCCCGTATCGCGCAATCTGCATCACCGTCAACGGCCCCCAGTGCGGGGCCGTGTCGTTGCTGCCGTCGGCGCCGCGTGTGCGGGGTGCGGTCGCGTTCACAATTCACTACGGGCCCGACGCTAGGCTGGTTCAGGCAGATGACAATGGCGGCAACTTTCGGCACTGTCTTGCTGTCGGACCCGTTCACCGCCTCTTTGTCGGCCCTGCGCCGAGAGCCATTCGATGACCTATAACGTTTCTGCGTCCATGAAGGCCGGCCTGCTCGCGCTGGTGTTGACCACGCCGATGGCCTTGCTCGCACGTGCCGATACTGCGCTGCCGGCAGCCGCCACGCCTGAGCAGGCGACCGCGACCAAGCTTGTCTACGGGCTGCTCTCGGACAGCCGCTATGCCTACCGCCCACGCAGCCTGGACGAGGCGATGGCGCAGGACGTGTTCAAGCGCTACCTGGAAACCCTGGATGGCGGCAAACAGTTCTTCACCCAGGCCGATGTCGACAGCTTCGCGTCGCTGAAGGCGGGCGTGGGCGACGCCTTGCAGGGCGGCAAGCTGGAGCCGGCGTTCCAGGTGTTTTCGGTCTACAAGAAGCGGGTCGACCAGCGCGTCAAGTACGCGCGCGATCTGCTCAAGCAGGATTTCGATTTCACCGGCAATGACAAGTTCGAGTACGACCGCAAGGACGTGCCGTGGGCGGCCGATGACAAGCAGCTGGATGCACTGTGGCGGCAGTCGGTGATGAACGACTGGCTGCGCCTGAAGCTGGCCGGCAAGAAGCCCGACGACATCCGCAAGACCCTGGACAAGCGGTACGCCACGCTGGCCGATTCGGTCAACGAGCTCAAGGGCGAGGACGTGTTCCAGTTCTTCGTCAACGCTTATACCAACGCGGTGGATCCGCACACCGACTACTTCACCCCGCGCACGGCCGAACGCTTCAACCAGCAGATGTCGCTGTCGCTGGAAGGCATCGGCGCGCAGCTGCAGAAGCAGGAAGACATGGTGGTGATCCGCGAGGTGATCCCGGGCGGCCCGGCGGCCGTGAACGGAACGCTGAAGCCGGGCGATCGCATCGTGGGCGTGGGGCAGGGCAAGAGTGGCGTGATCGAGGACGTCATCGGCTGGCGCATCGATGACGTGGTGGAAAAGATCAAGGGCAGCAAGGACACCCAGGTGCGCCTGGAGTACATCCCGGCCGAGTTGGGCATCGACGGTGCGCACCGCACCCTGACCCTGACCCGGCAGAAGGTCCGCCTGGCCGAGCAGGCCGCCAAGGGCGAAACCATCACCCTGCCAGCCAAGGGTAGCGAGCCGGAGCGGCGTGTCGGCATCATCAAGCTGCCGGGCTTCTACCAGGATTTCGAGGGGCGCCGCCGCAATGCCACCGACTACGCCTCGGCCACGCGCGATGTCGCCAAGCTGCTGGCCGGCTTCAAGACCGACAAGGTCGACGGAGTGGTGCTGGACCTGCGCAACAACGGCGGCGGCTCGCTGGACGAAGCGATCGAACTGACCGGCCTGTTCATTGAACAAGGTCCGGTGGTGCAGGTGCGCGAATCCGGCGGCCGGGTCACCGTCAACGGCGACAGCAATCCCAAGGTGGCCTGGGATGGTCCGCTGGGGGTCCTCATCAACCGTGGCTCGGCCTCGGCCTCGGAGATCTTCGCCGGTGCCATCCAGGACTATGGCCGCGGCCTGGTGATCGGCGAAACCAGCTTCGGCAAGGGGACGGTGCAGAACATCGTCGACCTGGACCGCTGGCCGGCTGCCGAAGGCCAGCGCTATGGGCAGGTCAAGCTGACGATTGCGCAGTTCTTCCGCATCAGCGGCTCCAGCACCCAGCACAAGGGCGTGGTGCCGGACATTGCTTTCCCGGCCAGCGTGGACGCGACCGAGTTTGGCGAAAGCACCTACGACAACGCCTTGCCGTGGACGCGCATCGCCGCCGTGCCGCATACCCAGTACGGCAACTTTGCGCCCTTGCTGCCCAAGCTGCAGACACTGCACTCCACGCGCATCGCCAGCGACAAGGAGTTCCAGTGGTGGGAAGAAGACGTCAAGCAGTTCCGCGACGAGAAGGCCAAGAAGTACATCTCGTTGAACGAAGCCGAGCGTCTGGCCGAGCGCAAGAAGCAGGACCAGCAACGCAAGGACCGCCAGCAGATTCGTAAGCAGCTGGGGCTGCCGCTGGACCCGCTGGCCGATGACACCGACGACGGGTTGACCGGCAACGAGCGCGACATCGTCAAGGACACCGCGCGCGAGAAGGCCGCCGAGAAGCGCCCGGATCCGCTGCTGCACGAATCGGCGGCGATCCTGGCCGATGCGCTGGGTCTGCTGTCGCAGGACCGGCCGTTGTCGGCGCAGGTGCTGCCGCAGTCCACCGCGCCCGGAAGCTGGGCCGACTGAGCCCCCGGCGCTGTGTATGACCTCGACGCCACCGCTTGCCGGTGGCGTTTTTCTTGAGCCAACGCGCTGGCCGACGATGCCGCTGCCGGACAACGCCGTTTGGCAACATCAACCCAGCGCCTGCCAGCAGGCTTGCAGTCCCAGCGCCAACAGCGTGCCGAAGAAGACCCGCCGGAACATGTCGGCGGAGATGCGGCGGCGGACCCGGCTGCCTGCCCACAGCCCCAGTGCGGTCGGCAGCAGCGCCAGCAGCGACGGCAGGCCGGCCGTCAGTGGGATGCCGCCGCGCCACACCAGCGCGATCGCCAGCGCCAACGTGGCTGTTCCGAAGCAGCATGCCAGCGCGCGGATCAGCAGCTCGCGCGGCAGGTCCAGCGCAGAGAGGTAGGGCACCACCGGTAGGACCAGCACGCCGGTGGCGCCGCTGAGCAGGCCGCTGGCCAGTCCCGTCAGCGGCCCGGCCCAGCGTTCGTGGCGCGCGGGCAGCGTCCACTGCCAGCGGGCAAGGCCGAGCAGGGAGTAGAGCACCAGCAGCACGCCCAGGCCGGCGCGCAGGCGCCGGGGATCGCCGTCGATCATCACCCCCACGCTGAGCCAGGTACCCGCCACCACCATGGCGAGCAAGGGCCAGAGCCGCCGCAGCAGGGCCACGGGGTGCGCCCCCCACGCCTGTTGTAGATTCGTCACCAGCGAAGGCAGCACCAGCAGCGCGGCGGCCTGTGCCGGCGGCAGCCACAGGCCGAGCAGTCCCATGGCGACCGTCGGTAGCCCCATCCCGGCAACGCCCTTCACCGCGCCGGCAAGCACGAATACGGCGGCGATCAGGAACCAGTGAGATAAGTCTGCAGGCATGCCGGCGAGCATCCGGCCGCCGGTGGCTGCCCGACAAGCTGTGTTTGTTTGAGGCAGACTTCGTCCCAACCGAAGGCTGGGGCGTGGCATGCAGGTAGAGTTCGTCGATCTGCGGATCTTCGTGGCGGTGGCCGAGGCCGGCAGCATCACCGCCGGCGCCGATCGGGTGGCGCTCTCGCTGGCGGCGGCCAGCGCACGCATTCGCGCGCTCGAGCTGCAGCTGGGAGCGGCCGTGTTCGAACGCGGCCGGCGCTGGGTCACGCTGACCGCCGCCGGCCAGGTGCTGCTGCGGCACGCGCGGGTGCTGGCACGGCAGGAGCAGGCGATGCGCAGCGAGCTGGGCGACTACGGACCGGGCGGGCAGGTCACGCTACGGCTGGCCGCCAATACGGCGGCACTGTCCGAATGGCTGCCCGAATGCGTGGCCGATTTCCTGCTGGCGCATCCGCGGGTCGATCTGATCCTGGCCGAGTGCGGCAGCGAGGAGGCGGCCGATGCGGTGCGCGATGAACGTGCCGACCTGGCGGTGGTGGCGGGGCATGCGGACTTCACTGGCCTGCAACGTCGTCCGTTCCGCGAGGATCGCCTGGTGGTGGCAATGGCGGCCAGCCATCCGCTGGCCGGCACCCGCGTGCTGCGCCTGGCCGACATCGCGGACATGCAGTTGTTGGCGCTGTCGGCCGACAATGCCCTGCAGCGTCACCTGCGCACCCACCTGGCCAGGGCCGGCGTGCAGTTGCGCATCCGTGCGCGCGTGCCGGGTATCGACACGCTGTGCCGCATGCTGGCGCGCGGGGTGGGCGTGGCCATCGTGCCGCATGCCGCACTGGCCTGTTCCAGGGCCGGGCAACAGTTGGTGGCCGTGACGCTGGACGAGGCCTGGGCGCAGCGCGCGCTGTCCATCGTCTGGCGGGACACCCCGTCGGCGATCCTGCAGACGCTGCTGGACTGGCTGCAGGCCAACAACGCGACCCGGGCAGGGCTAGGCCGGCGCTGAGCGGCGCTGGGCGCGTGTGCGTTCGGTCGGTGTCGGTGCGGTGCGCGGGATGCGTGTGGACGATCAGCGCGGCCAGTTGAATTCGGCCAGCACCGGAGAGTGATCCGAGGGCAGGATGCCGCCGGGGCGGTCGTCCAGGGTGGCGAAGCGGGTGGGCGTCAAGCCGCGGAACAGGATCCAGTCGATCCGCCGGGTGGGGTGGGTGCTGAAATCCTGGAAGGTGTTTTCCGGCCCGCTGCGGCTGGGCGCACGCACGCGTGCATCGCCCAGCACGGCGGTGAGCGCGGGGTAGGCGCGCTTGTCCGGATCGCTGTTGAAATCGCCGGTCACCACCACCGGGATGTCCGCGGGCAGCTGTGCGATGCGCGACAGGATCAGTCGGGCACCTTGTTCGCGGGCCGGCTCATCTGCATCGCGGTGCGGCAGATGCGTGTTGAACAGGTAGAACCGGCGCTTGTCGCCACGACGCTCGAACAGCGCCCAGGTGACCATGCGCGGTAGGTCCGTGCCCCAGCTGCTGCTCCCGGGCACGTTGGGTGTTTCCGACAGCCAGAAGTCGCCCGATTCGACCACCGTCAGCACGCGGTTGTCATAGAACACGCCCATGTGCTCATCGCCGCCATCGGCGCGACGTCCCTTGCCGAACCAGCGGTAGGCCGGCAAGTGCGCGGCAAGATACTGTGCCTGCTCCTGCACCAGCTCTTGGGTGCCGACGACATCCGGATGCGCCTGACGGATCAACGCGACCATGGCATCGCGACGCGCCTGCCAACGTTTGTCGCCGTCGGTATCCACCGGCACGCGCACGTTGAACGACATCACCCGCAGCGGCGCGCTCGGCGTTGTCGCCAGCGCGGGCAGGGCGATGCACAGGACGGCGACGCTGGCGAGAAGGCTGTGCAGTAGCATCTGCGCGATCGGGCGTGGCATGCAGGCGAACTCCATTGGGGGAAACAACACCCCGCGAGACTAACCGGCCATGATGACCGCTGCTTTACCGCAGCGATGGCCTGTGCGAGTTCCCGCAGTGGCCGTTGCAAGATGTGCAGCACACCACGACCTTTCGCAACCGGCTCACCCGGTTCGCGCGGCCCGGTTCCAGCGGGGCGGTGGTATCGGATCGCTACGACATTGACCGCGTCATTCGCAAGTATGGGGCACCATTTTGCGCGAACGCAGCGCGTCGCTGGACGAGGTGGCTGCCAGCGCCGACAGCGAGGACGCGCTGGTGATGGTGTGGGAGAACGGGGCGGCGCGGCAGGAGTGGGCGCCGGCGCAGGCGCGTGCCCGCGCCAACGCTGCGCGCCTCTGATCGGCAGCACGCTGGCATGGGTATGCTGCCCCCATCGACGAGGCACCGCTGTCGCCCGCCTCGCCGCCATTGGAGGTGATGACGCGCGGCGGTGCCCAGCCAGCGGATGAACCGCCGATGCCCTGAGCAAACGGCGCGACGCCGCGCGCACAGGGGTTGCAGCTATGCTTTGGCCGGTTTTGGATGATGGAATCTTCCCATGTCTCGTACTTCCCTGATCGCGCAGGGCGCGCTGCTTGGCGCGCTGGCAACCCTGGCCGGCTGCGGCGGCAGCAAGGGCGACACGATGCTGATGCGCGAGTCGTTCGATTCCGACGACACCTACTCGCGCAACGTCGCCGCGACCTCGGCGCAGGCCTGCGAGGCGGCACGACGCGTGCTGTTGAGCCAGGGCTATGCGGTGACACGAGCAGACGCGACCGGCGTGGAAGGCAGCAAGAACTTCCAGCTCAAGGACGCCGAGCAAAGCGAGCAGCTCAACCTGCGCATTTCCTGCGCCAGCCAGGATGGCGGCAAGGCGCAGGTGTTCGTCAGTGCGCTGCAGGATCGCTATGCCTTGAAGAAGAGTTCAACCTCGGCCAGCGTCGGGGTCGGCATGTTGGGGTCGTTGTCGTTGCCGGTGGGCAGCAGCGGCGACTCGTTGGTGCGTGTGTCCAGCACCACCGTGCAGGACGCGGCCTTCTACAAGCGCTTTTTCGAGCGCCTGACCTCGTACTTGCCCAAAGTCACCCAGGCGGTGTCCGCCACGGCGGCGCCAGTACCCGCAGCGATGGCGCCGCGTCCGCCGGCAGCACCCGCTGCAGCAACCGCGCCCGCCGTACCGCCTGCGCAGCCATCCGCTGCCAACGCGTCGGTGGGGTCAGCCGCGGCAACACCGGCGGAGGTGGCGCAGCCCCCGGTCGCGCCCTTGCCGGTAGAGGCACAGGACCCGCCGCCGGCGCCGGCCAAGGCACCGCCGCATGAGCCGTCGACGCAACCGTGACGTTCGGTTCATGCTCCGCTCCAAAGCCTGAATAGTCGTAAGCGCGCTTCACGTGATGTTCTCGACCGGGCGAACAGAGTGCGCGCCATGACTCGCCGAGCGGGCGAGAACGATGGAGACCGACGATGAACATCAAGACATCCCTGCTGGGACTGACCATGATCGGCCTGATGGCGACCAGCAGTCTTGCGCAGGCGCAGCGTTACTCGCATCAGGGTTTGTACACGGAAGCCGATGAGGGCCGCAAGTTTTCCGACGGTACGCGCGTGCGCTGCCGCAACGTGGAAGTGCAGCAGAATTCGACGGACCCCAATCGCATCGGCGGCACCTTGGCCGGGGCGGCCATTGGCGGTCTGTTGGGCAACCAGGTAGGTGGCGGCAACGGCAAGAAGCTGGCAACCGTCGCCGGTGCAGTAGCCGGTGGCGCGGCAGGCCGCACCATCCAGGGCAACCGCCAGCAAGCCAACGGCAACCGCCGCGTCGAGCGCGTCTGCGAACGTCGCTGAGTTCGCTGCAGTGAATCCGCAAAGCCCCGGTCATGCCGGGGCTTTGCCGTTGTAATCGAGAAAACAACGCCTTCAATCCCCGCCGTTGTGCGAATGAGCAAATTCCAGCAGCTGTGCCGGCAGCGTGCTTCTTCCTCCACCTGCGTGGCCACGCGGCATGCCGTGCGTTCCCGCTTGGTGACGCTGTGCTGTGCAGTCGTGCTGGTCGCTACGCAGCCGCTGCAGGCGGCGACTGCTGCGCCCAGCGCCGACTGCGTCCAGGCGCTGTTGCAGCGGCTGGGTTGGACCATTCGCGAGGCAGCGGTCGACGCGCCGGTCATTGCGCGCGGCGCACCCTGTACACGGGAATCGCTGGCAAAGGCGCAGGCCGCCGGCGACCTGCAGGCAACCTTGCCGGCCGGCTGGGGCGCGCCGCAACGCGGTGCCGCCCTCAAGGCGTTGCTGGAGGATCCGGCCACGCATTGCGCCTATGGGTTCGAGGTCGGGGCCGCAACACGGCGTGCAGTGACCCAACTGCAGAACAACCCGAACTACCGTTTTTCGGCGGTGCAGCTGGGCTGGATCGGCTTTGGCTGGCGTGGCGCGGCGGCGCAGGGCTGGAGCGGGTTTCGCAGCTTCGGCCGTGGCTATCAACCACACGGCAGCAACGCGCAGGCACTGGATGCGTTCTACCGCGGCCATGTGCGCTCCGAATGCGGAGTAGGGCGGCAGGTGGCCCAGCTTGCCACCCAGCGCCAGTTGTATGGCGATGCCGGATTCGACCAGGTGTTCACGCCCGGCGAGCTGTCGATCGGCACCTTCCTGACCCTGCACGATACCGACAGCATTCTGCTTGGCGCGCACGCTGGTGAATTCCTTGCCGATGGCAAGGCGGTCAAGACCTCACGACTGGGGCGGCAGGCCTTCGTGGGCGCACCGGGTTTCATCGCGCATGTATTGGACAAGGCTTATCTGGACGATATCCATAACCAGGCCGAAAACTTCGTGGTGGTGGATGTCAGCGATGCGGCCGCGCAGGCACTGGCGCAGCATGGCGGCTTTGCGCATTACGATGCACTCAACCGGCGGATCTGGGAATTGTCCAAGCCGCTGCGCGGGCCGGGAAAACGGCGATTCGAACGCTTGCTCTACGAGCGCGACGCCTCGTTGCGCGCGAGCCTGGATCCGCCGCAGCAGGTGCAGCTGCAGGAGTTGCAGCGGCTGCTGGACGATCCGTTCTACCAGGGCTTTCTGGTGTACGTGCATCCCAAGGGCATCAAGCCGATCGGCTATCACGTGGCGCGGTTGCTGGACCGTAACCCGCGCACGCCCTACGCCATCGACCTGACCCTGCACAATCTGCACACCACCTTGTACTGGCGCTGGATCCACTGGCAGCTGCAACAGTGCGCCACCAGCAGCGCCACGGAACAATCCATTGAGAATTCCGCCACGCCGACGCAGGCCGGGCGTGGCACCCTGCATTGAACAGACAACGAGGAGCACGTATGGAACTGGGGATGGTGGGTTTGGGCCGCATGGGCGCCAACATGGCCGAGCGTCTAGTACACGGCGGGCACCGCGTGCATGGCTACGATCTGGGCGCCGACGCGCGCAGCGGTGCGCAGGCCAAGGGGATTGTGACTGCAGACGCGTTGGAATTGCTGGTGTCCGCGTTGCCGAGCCCGCGCGTGGTGTGGCTGATGGTGCCGGCCGGCAAGATCGTCGATGAAACCCTGGCGCAATTGCTGCCGTTGTTGCAGGCCGGCGATATCGTCATCGATGGCGGCAATTCGTACTACAAGGATTCGCAGCGCCGTGCCGCGCAGTTGCAGGCCAGCGGCATTGCCTTTGTCGATTGCGGCACCAGCGGCGGCGTGTGGGGCCTGCAGGAGGGCTATAGCCTGATGGTCGGTGGCGAAGAGGCCGCAGTGGCCACCCTGCATCCCATCCTGGCCACGCTGGCACCGGCACCTGACAAGGGCTGGGGGCGGGTGGGCCCCAGTGGCGCCGGTCACTTCACCAAGATGGTTCACAACGGCATCGAGTACGGAATGATGCAGGCCTACGCGGAAGGCTTTGCGTTGATGCAGCACAAGACCGATTTCGCGCTGGACCTGCACCAGGTTTCGGAAATCTGGCGCGATGGCAGCGTCGTGCGCTCATGGCTGCTGGACCTGACCGCCGATGCGCTGCGCCACAATCCCACCATGGGGGGCATTGCGCCGTTCGTGGCCGATTCGGGCGAGGGCCGCTGGACGGTGGCCGAGGCGATCGATCTGGAGGTCTCGGCGCCGGTCATCACGCTGTCGTTGATGGAACGGCTGCGCTCGCGCGACAAGGATTCGTTCACCGACAAGCTGCTGGCGGCCATGCGCAACCAGTTCGGCGGACACGCGGTGATGCGCACCACCGCGCCGCCACCGACCGGCAGCGAGCAGGCATGAAGACGCCTTGCGTGGACCGCGCCCGCCCTGGATGAGCGCGGCCGCAGGCGTGCCGGTGCGCAGCCGGCCCCTACGGCGAGGCGGTGCGCACCCCATCCAACCATTGCACCTGGCCGGTTGCCGCGCTTTGCTGGGCCAGCTCCAGCAATTGCATCACCTGCACCGCATCCGCAACGCTGACCGGTGCCGGCCCGTTGCCGGCCAGTGCGTCGCGGAACGCGGCGTAGCATTGCCGGTAATCGCCAGGCAGGGTGTCCGGTTGATGGGTATGCACGCGGCCTTCTTCATCCACCCGCGTCAGCGTGCCGGGCGAAGGGTCCACGCCCCAGCCAGCGGTGCCCGGGCGGCGGCCGGCGCGGAGCTGGTCTTCCTGCGGATCCAGGCCGTGTTTGAGATAACTGCCGCGAGTGCCATGCACCGCAAAGCGCAGCCGGTTGTCGGCCACCAACGAGCCGGCGTGCAGGATCACCCGCCGCCGCGGGTAGTGCAGGATGACGTGGAAGTAGTCGTCGCTGCGCGCCTGGCTGCGTTGCTGCTGCAGGTCGGCCGCGATCGCCTGTGGCGCGCCGAACAGCTGTAACGCCTGGTCGAGCAGATGTGGTCCCAGGTCGTACCACAGCCCGGCACCCGGGATCTCGCTTTCGCGCCAACGGTTGCGCACCTGTGGGCGATAGCGGTCGAAATGCGAGTGGAATTCCACCACCTCGCCCAGATGACCCTCGTCGATCAGCCGACGCACGGTGAGGAAATCCGCGTCCCAGCGGCGGTTCTGGAACACGCTGACGATGCGCCCGGCCACGGCCGCCGTGTCCACCACTGCACGCGCCTGACTGGCATCCAAAGCGAACGGTTTGTCCACCAGCACATGCTTGCCGGCGGCCAAGGCCTGCAGGGCGAATGGGGCGTGGGTCTGGTTGGGCGTGGCCAGCACCACCGCATCCAGGGCTGGATCGGCCAGAGCGACGTGAAGATCGGCAAGAACGGCAACCTCGGGCAGGTCGGCCTGCACCTGTTGCGGCCTGGACGACACCACGCTGTGCAGCCGCAGGCCGGGTGTGGCCGCGATCAGCGGTGCATGGAAGGTGCGACCGACGTAGCCGTAGCCGACGAGGGCCAGATTGAACGGTTTAGGCATTGAAAACGGTTCATCGCAACAATCAAGGAGACCTGCATGGTAGTGCACCGACCGGTGTGTGCCAGGTTCACAACCCTTGCATGCGGCAGTCACGTCTGCTCGACGAGACGCGCTGCAAGCTTGGCCCACCTTCAACAGGAGTGGCTGGAAATGAAGAACATCACGCATGCACGCAAGCTGCTGGCGCTGTCGTTGTCGCTGGGCCTGACCCTCGGTGCGACGCAGGCATTCGCCGCTCCGCAGGACATGGGGGCACACAAGGATCATGCCGCCGGCATGAACGAGTCCAAGAAGCCGGTGACCGATACCTGGATCACCACCAAGGTCAAGGCCGATCTGCTGGCGACCGACAACGTGTCCGGCACCGACGTCAAGGTCGAGACCAAGAACGGCATCGTGACGCTGACTGGTACGGTTGCCACCCAGGCCGAACACGACAAGGCAGTGGCCGTTGCCAAGGGCATCGAAGGCGTGAAGAGCGTCAAGTCGACCGGCCTGAAGGTCACTGCGAAGAAGTAAGACCGCTGCAAATGCCGGTCCCGCTGCGGCGAGGCGGCGGGACCGACACCAGGCGCACTCCACGGAGTGCGCCTTTTTTGTCGTCCGCACCACAGCGCTGTTACGACGGTCATCAAGACAGGCCGATGGAAAGGATGGCACTCTCGCCGTTTTCACGGGGACTGCACGTATGCTATGCCTATTCAGTTATGTCGTGGTCGAACGTGACTTTGCTGAATAATTCATCTCAACCCGGCCAGGATCGGAGACAATGCCGGGTCGCGCCAACACGCCGCAAGCGGATACAGACCTGGCAATGCAGATAACGGTCCAAGCAGACAAATGGGATCGCTGGCGAATGCCCTCGCTGGTGTTCGCCGTGTGCCTGATCGTGGTGGTGCCTGCCCTGCTGCTGCAGCAGATGGCGGGCAATGCCAATCGGGCGGCCGTACGCGTCACCCACAGCCACGACGTGCAGGAAACCGCGCAACGCCTGGAGGCGGCGATGCGCGACGCCGAATCTGCCGCGCTGATGCGTTCGCATGGCGTGGGGCGCCCGGCGCTGGTCGAGCGCATGCGCCGCGGCCGGATCGAGGCGCTGGCGGCAGTGGCGCGGCTGATCGCCTTGACCAGCGACAACCCGGCGCAGCAGGTGCGCATGGGGCGCATCCAGAGCACGATCGAGCGTCGCCTGTTGCTGGCCGAACGCATTGCGGCGACCACCGACCCGGTGCGGATCCGCGCGCTGATCGAAGAAATGACGGTCAACAACCCGATCCGGGTGCTGATCGACGAATTGCAGGGTGCCGAAGGCCGGTTGCTGGAGTTGCGCAACGCCCGTGCGGAGACCGAACGGGTGCATTTCGCGGTACTGAGCTGGGCGGCGTTGGCGGTGCAGCTGCTGCTGCTCACTTCGGTGATCTGGCTGCTGCAACGGCAGATCCGGCGTCGCCTGGCGGCCGAGCAGGAGTATCTACGCGCCAGCGGCCGCGCCAATTCGGTGCTGCAGACCGTGCGCGAGCCGATCGTGCTGCTGGACTCGCGCCGGCGCATCGTGCTGCACAACCCTGCATTCGCCGAACTCTACGGGCTGGAAGAACGCGGCAACGAGCTGATGGCGCTGGAAGACGTGGGCGATGGCGTCTGGCGCGACCAGCAGTTCCACCAACGACTGGCCGACGTGCTGCTGCGCGACCGCGAGCTGTGGGATTTCGAACACGAACAGCGTGCCGCCGACGGCGTGCTGCGCACCATGCTGATCAACGCGCGGCGCATGCCCCTGCCCGATGCCGCCGACGAGGACGTGGTGCTGATGACGGTCAGCGACATCAGCGTGCAGAAGGCCACGCAGCTGCGCATCCAGGAACTCAACCGGCAGATGGAAGGCAAGGTGGAGCAGGTCTCGGAGGTCAACCGCGAGCTGGAAGCCTTCAGCTATTCGGTCTCGCACGACCTGCGCGCGCCGCTGCGCCATGTGGCCGGGTTCTCGGACAAGCTGGCACGCCACCTGGGCGATGCGGCGGACGAGAAATCGCGGCATTACATGGAGGTCATCAGCAGCTCGGCGCGGCGCATGGCCTCGCTGATCGACGACCTGCTGGTGTATTCGCGCCTGGGCCGCAGTGCGCTGCGGCTGCAGGCGGTGGACATGCAATCGCTGGTGGCCGAAACGCGCGCGATCCTGGATTCGAACGTGCAGAGCGAGAACACCGGTCATCGCGTGGAATGGCACATCGCGCCGTTGCCGGTGCTGGTGGCCGACGAAAACATGATGCGCCAGCTGTGGATGAACCTACTGGGCAACGCGGTCAAGTACAGCGCCAAGCGCGAGGTGGCCCGGATCGAGGTCACCTATGCGCTGACCCAGGAAGGCGGCCACCAGTTCAGCGTGCGCGACAATGGGGCCGGTTTCGACATGGAATACAGCCCCAAGTTGTTCGGCGTGTTCCAGCGGCTGCACAAGGCCAGCGAATACGCCGGCACCGGGATTGGCCTGGCCAGCGTGCGACGCGTGTTGGCCCGCCACGGAGGCCGCATCTGGGCCGAAGGCGCCGTCGATGAAGGTGCTACGTTTTATTTCGAGCTTCCCCCTGCGCTTGAAGCGCCCAACCAAGAGTTCATTGCATGAGCGCCATTCGTACCATTCTCCTGGCAGAAGACAGCTCGGCCGACGCAGAAATGGCGGTCGATGCGCTGCGTGAAGCCCGTTTGGCCAACCCTATCGTGCATGTCGAAGATGGCGTGGAAGCGATGGATTATCTATTGCGCCGCGGCGCGTTCGCCGGCCGCGAAGAAGGCCTGCCGGCGGTGCTGCTGCTGGACATCAAAATGCCGCGCCTGGATGGGCTGGAAGTGCTCAAGCAGGTGCGCAGCGACGAAGCGCTCAAGCGGCTGCCAGTGGTGATCCTGTCCTCTTCCCGCGAAGAGAGCGATCTTGCGCGCAGCTGGGATCTGGGCGTCAATGCGTATGTCGTCAAGCCGGTGGATGTGGACCAGTTCTTCACCGCGGTCAAGACGCTGGGGACTTTCTGGGCAGTCATCAACCAGGCGCCGGAGCTGGACTGAACCATGCCTTATGAGGGTGGCAAGCTGGAGCAGCTGAAGATCCTTTTGGTGGAAGATTCGCCAGAAGACGCCGAGCTGTTGTCCGATCAACTGCTGGATGCCGGCATCGACGCGGTGTTCGAGCGTGTGGACAGCGAGCCGTCGTTGTGTGGCGCGCTGGAGGCGTTCCAGCCGGACATCGTGTTGTCGGACCTGAGCATGCCCGGTTTTTCCGGTCATCAGGCGCTGCGTCTGGTACGCCAGGGCGGCGCCACTCCCTTCATCTTTGTCTCCGGCACTATGGGCGAGGACACCGCCGTCAAGGCGCTGCAGGATGGCGCCAACGACTACATCATCAAGCACAACCCCACCCGCCTGCCGAGCGCGGTGATGCGCGCCATCCGCGACGCACGTGCCGAGCAGGAACGCCAGCGCGTGGAGAGCGAACTGATGCGGGCACAGCGGCTCGAGAGCCTGGCAATGCTGGCGGCCGGGTTGAGCCATGATCTGCGCAACATCCTGCAGCCGTTGCTGATCGTGCCCGACCTGCTGGCCGGACGGACCGATGATCCGCAACTGCGGCAGCTGGCCAACGTCGTGGCCGAATGCGGCCGGCGCGGGCACGAGATGGCCGAATCCATGCTGTCGTTCGTGCGTGGCTCCAACAAGCCGCGCGAGCAGGTGTCCGTCGCCAGCCTGTTCCAGGGGGTGCAGATGCTGCTCAGGAGCAGCCTGCCCGATGGCGTGCGCCTGCAGATGGACCCGATCGCGGCGGATCTGACCATCGAGGCTAACTACACCGAATTGCAGCAATGCCTGCTCAACCTGGGCCTGAACGCGATCCAGGCAATGCCCGGCGGCGGCACCCTGGTACTTGGGGCCGACCGCTTCGATGCCACGCGTGTGCGCATGCGCGTGGCCGACACCGGCATGGGTATGAGCGATGAGACCCAGGCACGCTTGTTCAGCCCGTTCTTCACCACCAAGGTCGATGGCACCGGCCTGGGGCTGATCTCGTGCAAGCGCATCGTGGAAAGCTATGGCGGCAGCATTCAGGTGGACAGCCGCCTGGGCGAGGGAACCCGCTTCGACATGCTGGTGCCGATGCGCGCGGTCGCCACGCCGGTGGTCGATACCGAGCTGCCGCTTGCGCTGGGCCAAGGCCAGCGCATCCTGCTGGTGGATGGCGAGGCCACGCGCCTGTCGCTGCTGGGCAATGCACTGTCCAGTCAGGGCTACCAGCCACTGCTGGCCAACGATGGCGCTGCGGCACTGCACCTGGTGCAGCAGCACGTCATGCCGGACCTGGTCATCATCGACAGCGACATCCTGATGCTGTCGGCGGTGAGCGTGTTGTTGAGCATGCAGGAGCTGGGCTACCAGGGGCCGGCGATCGTGCTTGAAGACGTCGGGACGCCGCTGCAGCGCGTGCATTTTCCCACCGACATCCCGGTGCACGTGTTGCGCAAGCCGCTGGAGATGCGCAGGGTCTTCCGCGCGGTCGCGCATGCGTTGGAAGTGGCCTGACGCACGCATGGAGTGCGCGCAGGCCGATCCGTGCACCTGCAACAGTTGACGCTGATGCCGGCTGCATGCGCGAATAGTGCATGACCACCGTGCTTCTCAGCCTCGGCAGCAATGTCCAGCCGACCCATTATCTGCGCCTGGCCGTGGCGGCCTTGCGCGCGCGTTTCGGACCGCTCACGGTGTCTCCGGCGTACCGCACGCCGGCAGTCGGCTTCGACGGGCCGGACTTCGTCAACAACGCGGTGGCACTGCACACCGAGCTGGACCTGCAGGCGCTGGATCGGTGGTTGCACGCGCTGGAAGATGCGCATGGCCGCGACCGCAGCGGGCCGCGCTTCAGCAACCGTACGCTGGACGTGGACGTGGTGTTCTTCGGCGATTGCATCGTCGAGGGCCCCGGGCATTTGCGCATCCCGCGCCCCGAGCTCAGGCATGCGTTCGTGCTCAAGCCGTTGGCCGATATCGCGCCGGAGTTCGTGGATCCGTTGAGCGGGCACACACTGGCCGCGCTCTGGCAGGCGCATCCGCAGCACGGCACTCCGTTCACCACGGTGGAGCTGGATGCTGCGCCCACGGCGGTGGAGCTGGCGCGGTAGCTGGACGTGTAGTGCTGCAGCACCATGCTTGCTTGCTCGGCGCAAGCAGCCGCGCTAACTGAGCTGGCGGCCGCCATCCACATGCAAGGTGTGGCCAGTGACGAAGCGAGCGTCGTCCAGCAACCAGCGCACTGCTTCGGCGATTTCTTCCGGCGTGCCGATCCGCGCCAGCGGCGTACGCGCCAGCAGGGCCTGCTTGGCCTCGTTGGCCTTGCCTTCCTCCGGCCACAGGATCGCGCCGGGCGCCACCGCATTGACGCGCACCTCCGGGGCCAGCTCCAGCGCGAGCGACCGGGTGAGCATTTCCAGCGCGCTCTTGGAGGCGCCATACAGCGGGTGGTTGCGCATCGGCTGCTGGGCGTGCAGGTCGGTGAGATTGACGATGGCACCGCGGTGCTGGCGCAGCTGCGCGGCGGCGGCCTGGGCGATGAAGAACGGCGCACGCGCATTGACCGCGAACAGTTCGTCCCATTGTGCCGGGGTGGCCTGGCCCAGTGCGGTGGGGTAGAAGGCCGAGGCATTGTTGACCACCGCATCCAGGCGGCCGAAGGCGGTGATGCAGTCGTTCACCAACTGGGCGGGCGACTGCGGCAGGCGCAGGTCGGCCTGCAGTGCGCACGCGCTTCCCGCACGCTGCGTGCACAACTCAGCCACGCGCGCGCTCAGCGCCTGGCCGGAGCGGTGTGCATGCAGGGCCACGCGATAGCCGGCGGCGTGCAGCGTGGTGGCGATCTGCGCACCGATGCGGCGGCCTGCGCCGGTGACCAACACCACCTTGGAACTGTCTGTCATGGCGTACTCGCTCGGCGTTGCGGAGGGCTCGGCTATCCTGTGCATTGTCTTCGCAACCGGTGCCCGCATGCACGCCGACCTTCCCACTCCCGATCCGGACGCCCTGGCCCACAGCGAGCGCTTGGCCGCGCACCTGCGCGCCGAAATCCAGGCCGCCGGCGGGGCGATTGCGTTCTCGCGCTTCATGGAACTGGCGCTGTATGCGCCGGGCTTGGGCTATTACAGCGCCGGGTCGAGCAAGTTCGGTGAGGCCGGCGATTTCGTCACCGCGCCCGAGCTGGGGCCGCTGTTCGCCGCCACCGTCTCCGGCGCGCTGGCGCCGGTGCTGCAGCAACTGGGGCCGCAGGCGCGGGTGCTGGAAGTGGGGGGCGGTAGCGGTGCGTTTGCCGAGGTCACGCTCAAGCGGCTGCTGGAGCTGGACGCGCTGCCGGAGCGCTATGCCATTCTCGAACCCAGCGCCGACCTGCGTGAACGCCAGCGCGAGCGGCTGGGGCGCAGCCTGATTCCGCCGGTGTTCGATCTGGTCGAGTGGCTGGATGCACCGTTCCCCGACGATTGGGACGGCGTACTGTTCGCCAACGAGGTGATCGATGCCTTGCCCACGCCACGCTTTGCGATGCGCGATGGGCAGGTGTATGAGGAAACCGTGGTGCTGGATGCGCAGCAGCAGTTCATGCGCGGTGAGCAGCCGGCCGATGCCTTGTTGAGCGCAGCGGTACGGCATCTGGAGCGCTATCTGGAACAGCCATTGCCCGATGGCTATCGCTCCGAGTTGCTGCCGCAACTGCCGTACTGGATCCAGGCGGTGGCCGGTGGCCTGAAACGCGGTGCGATGTTGTTCGTCGACTACGGTTACCCGCGTGGCGAGTTCTATCGTGCGCAGCGCGAGGACGGTACCTTGCGCGCGTTCTATCGTCACCGCATGCACGAGGATCTGTACCGCTGGCCGGGTCTGCAGGACCTGACCGCCTCGGTGGATTTCACCGCCTTGGCCGAGGCCGGCACCGGCGCCGGTTTCGAGCTGGCCGGTTACTGCACGCAGGCCAGTTTTCTGCTGGGCAATGGCCTGGATGCGTTGCTGGCCCAGGCCGATGCGCGCACCGATGAGGTCGGACGCATGCGCCTGCGGCAGCAGGTCAAGCAGCTCACCTTGCCCAGCGAAATGGGCGAGCGTTTCCAGGTGATGGGTTTTGCGCGCGAGGTGGATTTCGCCCCTGCCTTCCTGGCCGGCGATCTCACGTGGCGGCTGTGACGGCGGCGCTGCGGCCGTTCCACCGGCCGGCGCTGTGGGTGGGGCTGTGGATCGCGGCGATCGTGGTGCTGATCGCGGTGTGCCTGGGACCACCGCCGGAATTTCCCGAGCTGCCCTCCAACAGTGACAAGGCCGAGCACTTCCTGAGCTTCGCGCTGCTGAGTTGGGGAGCGGTGCAGTTGTTCGCAACCCGTCGCGCGCTGTTGCTGGCCGCATTCGGGCTGGTGCTGCTGGGGATCGGTATCGAGATTGCGCAGGGCGCGTTGACCACCAATCGCAGTGCAGATCCGTACGATGCCCTGGCCGATACGCTGGGCATTCTTGCCGGGCTCTGTCTGGCATGGACGCCGTTGCGGTGGGTGATGTTGCGACTGGATCAGCGCTTGTTTGGTGCACGCTGATTGTTTGGCAAGAAGGTGCGTGTGGGGCTGTGGATTCGCTGCAGGGCCCTTGCCCGCCCACCATCGCGGGACACGCCGCAAGTACGTCCCTGTAGGCTCTTACGCGGCATCCATGCCGCGTAAGGTCCCGCGACGGTAGGCGGGCAAGGACCAGTCGAGTTGGTCGGTGTGCAAGGTTTTCAACAAGCAATCAGCAAGCTGGCGAAGCAGTGTCTCGCTCTTCAATAGACCACCGGCCTACTGTCTGGTGCGGTGTCCTCGCCGCTTGCGGCATGGATGCCGCCAACGAGCCCCCATGGATGGGTTCACGGCGTGTCCCGCGAGCGGCGAGGGCACCGCGCGCCCGACTCACTCGGTTTTTCACTCTATCTACGCGCCGCTGCGACTCGATACCCCCGGTCGCTAGGAGCCGATCCAGTCATTTGGGTGGGTCATTTCAGTGCAGTAGTCGTCCACCTGGCTACTGCGTCAGCATTGATCCGCGCCCTCAGGCAGGCATACGCACTGCGCGTTCACGTAGCCATTTGGTGGCCACCCACTTTTCGCCTGCCAACACCGGTACGCCGGCATGCAGGCTGCGTGTCATCGGGTGCGGGCGGTCGTAGCTGAAGAACACCGCGTTGCCCTTGACCGCCGCCACCTCCAGATGCGCATCGGGAAAGCGCGTGGCGCCACCGCGTTCGGGCGTGTTGAGGTACATCACCAACGAGGCGACGCGCTGGCCGCCAGCCTGCAGCAGCACGGGCGTGCCGGCCGCATCGGGGTCGAAGTAATCGTAGTGCGGCCGATACTCCGCGCCGGTGGCGTAGCGCAGCACCTGCAATCCTTCGCCGTGCTCTAGCGGCCAGTCGAGCAGGCGCGCAATGCGCGCTTCGATCCGTTGGCATAGCGCATCCTGGCCCAGCTGCAGGCACATGCTGTCGCTGGTGCGTGCGGCGTGCACGATTTGCGTGCCACTGCCGTTGTCCACGGTGCGCGAGCGCGCCAGGCGCGGCTGTGCCAGCGCGATCAAGGCATCGCATTCGTCATCGCACAGGAAATCCTCCAGCACTACCACGCGTGGCAGCAGCAGGCTGACCAGCACGCGGACGTGGCGGTCGCCCAGGTCCAGCAGCGAGGCGTCGTCGTGTTGCAGCAGCGCGGGCACGCGCACCGGCAGCGGCAGGCCGTTCGCCTGTGCATGCCGTTGGATGTGGTCGCGCACCAGCGCTTCGACCGCGTCGATGGCGTCCTGCGCGTTCCAGCCCTGATCGAGCAACGGTTGCAGCGCCTGTTCGGGCGGTTGTCCGGCCACGGCCTGCGCCACGATCCAGTCGGCCAGTGGGGATGGGATATCGAGCAATGTCATCCCGCTACAGTGCATGTTTTCGTGTGTCAGCAATATGTCAAATATGTCGCGGTAAGACAAATGCAACAGACGGTCCCTATAAAGGTGACGGGGATCTTGAACGTGCTCGCCACTGCAGTGAGCGGAACGCAACCAATTCTTGACGACTCCTCTTCATACCGGACCTTTTGACCTGGAGATCAGCCGCATGTCCGTTCGCAACAGCAGCAAAACACTTCTCATGACCTTTGGTACCGCGCTGGCGCTGTCGGCCTGTGGTGGCGGAGCCGACCGTGTCGCTTCGCCGGGCGAGGGCGCGTTTCCGCCGGCACCAGCACCAGCACCAGCGCCGACGCCAGCGCCTACCCCCGCACCGGCACCGGCACCCACGCCGACTGGCCCGGCCGCCGATTGCCCGACCGGTTTCTCCAACGTCGGCACCATCGCCAACAACACGCTGCGTGCGTGCCAGTTGCCGGAAACCATCAACGGCAACCTGGTCGTCCCCGCGCGTGCCGGTACCGCCTATTCGATCAGCGGCCGCGTCAATGTGGGTACCGATCGCGGTGGCAATGCCACCGCACCAACGGCCGGCAGCACGCAGGGCATCCTGACTGTCGAGCCGGGCGTCACCTTGTATGGCTCCTCGGGCAGCGACTACATCGTGGTCAACCGCGGTTCGCAGATCTTTGCCGAAGGCAGCGCCACCGCGCCGATCGTGTTCACCGCAAGGCAGGCGTTGGAAGGCCAGGTCAATGCGAACACCATCGGCCTGTGGGGCGGCATCGTGGTATTGGGCCGCGCGGCGATCAATAACTGCCCGGGCACCACCGTCTCCGGCACGCCCGAGTGCCAGGCGCAGGTGGAAGGCACTAACGCGTTCTATGGCGGCAACAGTGCCACCGACAACAGTGGTTCGATGCGCTACCTGCGCGTGATGTACTCGGGCTTTGAAATTTCGCCCAACAACGAGTTGCAGGGCATCACCCTGGCCGGCGTGGGCAGTGGCACACGCCTGGACTACGTGCAGATCCACAACAGCTCCGACGACGGCATCGAATGGTTCGGTGGCACGGTCAACGGCAGCCGTGTGGTCATCACCGGTGCCGATGACGATTCGCTGGATACCGATGCTGGCTGGAGCGGTGCATTGCAGTTCGGCATCGTGGTGCAGCGCGCCGGTGGCGGCGACCGCATGAACGAGTGGAGCAGCCTGCGTCGCCAGCCCTATTCGCGCCCGAAGGTGGCCAACTTCACCTACGTGGGCAATGCGCGCGCCGGTGCGGCAATCATGCTCAACCAGGGCACGCAGGCCGCGTTCTACAACTCGGTGGTCACGCGTCCGGCCGGTGGCACCGGTGATGGTCTGGTGTGCTTCAACCTGGCCGATACCGACACGCTCGGCACCTTCGACTCGGTGTTCTTCGCCTGCCCGACGGCCTTCGGTAGCGACGCGCGTGCGGCCACCCAGTTCGCCGCCGGCACCAACAACGTCGCCAACGGTGTGTCCACGTTGCAGAACACCTTCGTCAACGGCGCCAACGAAAGCGCCGTGCCGGCCTTCCAGGGCTTGAACGGGGTGAGCAGTTTCTTCCAGCAGGTGAACTACATCGGTGGCGTGCGTGATGCCAACGACACCTGGTGGCAGGGCTGGACCTGCGGCCTGACCGCCGATCGTCCCTGCTGAGGCACGGCATCGCGCGGCGGCCCGATGCTGCCGCGCGATGCGTCCCGCTTCATCTTTCTGTTGCCAGGGCTCCCACGATGCGAACCTCCACTGTTGCCCGTCTCTCGCGGACGGGCCTGTCTCTTTCCATTTCCACCTTGCTGATGTCCGGCGCCGCGTTGGCGCAGTCGACCACCAGCGATGCTGCCGGCGGCAGCAGTTCCAGTGCCGCTATTGCGCCCAAGCAACTCGACCAGGTCGTGGTGCGCGGCGAATACATTCCCGAACCAATGCTGCAGACCTCCGAAGTGGCCTCGTTCGTTACCCGCGAGGACATGGAGCGCACCGGCGACAGCAGTGCCGCCGTGGCATTGACGCGGGTGACCGGCTTGAGCCTGTCGCGTGGCAAGTATGTGTATGTGCGCGGCCTGGGCGAGCGCTATTCGTCGGCGCTGTTCAACGGCTCGCCGCTGCCCAGCCCCGAGCCGATGCAACGCGTGGTGCCGCTGGATCTGTTTCCCAGCGAGGTGCTGGCCAGCGTCACCGTGCAAAAAACCTACTCGGCCGATTATCCCGGCGAATTCGGTGGCGGTGTGATCGATCTGCAATCGATGACGGTGCCGGAAAAGCCGTTTCTTTCGCTTACCTTGGGCGGCGGCGCCAACAGCGTCAGCACCGGCGAGAAGGGCCTGACCTACTACGGCTCCGGCGATGACGAGTGGGGCTATGACGATGGCACACGCAAGCAGCCGGGTGCGTTGCGCGATGCGATTCGCAGCGGACGCCGCGTGGACCTGGGCAATTTCCCGCGCGAGGACATCCGTCGCATCGGCCGCAGCATGAACAATGCGAACCTGTACGTGCTGCAGGAAAAGGACAGCATCGCCCCGGACGTCAATGTCGGCGGCAGCGCTGGCTACAGCATGGACATCGGCGAAGCCCGGCTGGGCATCCTGGCGGTGGCCAGCTACGACAACGAGTGGCGCACGCGCACCGGCAAACAGCAGGACGGCATCTTTGTCGGCGACAGCGTGGAGTTCAATTCCAATTACGATTTCGCCACCACCCGCAACAATGTGCGCACCAACGGCATGCTGGGCCTGGGGTGGGAATACGGACGCCACAAGATCGGCTGGACCACCTTGTACGTGCACGATGCATTGAAGGTGGCGCGCAGCCGCGCCGGCCGCGACGAGCTGGCCGGTTTCGATGTGCGCGACGACAATACCGAGTGGTATGAGCGCCAGCTCATCAACAACCAGCTGCTGGGCTCGCATGCGTTCGGCGACTATGACGATCTCAAGATCGAATGGCGCGCGGCAGTGGCCAATGCCAGCCGCGACGTGCCGTACGAGACCGGCATCCGCTACGAGCTGCTGGATGGCTATTGGGCCCACGATGCCTCGCGCGTGCAGAACTACACCCGCTTCAGCAAGGTCGACGATCAAGTGGCAAGCGGTGGCGTAGATGTCACCTGGCGCCTGCCGATGGAGCACGACCTCACCGTCAAGGGCGGTCTGGCGTACCTGGACAACGACCGCAGCGCATGGAACCGCGAGTTCCGGTTCCTGGCGTTGGACGGCCCGCTGCCGTTCCTGAACCAGTATCAGCGCGTGGATTATCTGCTCTCCGATTACAACATCAGCAACGATCTGCTGCGACTGCGCGAGACCACCGGCAGTTTCGGTGCGGCGGCCTACGACGCCACCTTGAAGGTCAAGGCGGCGTACCTGCAGGCCGAAGGCGAACTCGTGCCGACCCTGCGTGGCACGGTTGGCGTGCGCTATGAAGATGCCACCCAGGCGGTGCACCCGTACGACATTTTCAGCGGCACACGCCAGGACAGTGTGGCCCCATTGGAGAACAGCTACGCGCTGCCGTCGGCCACGCTGACCTGGAACTTCGCCGACAACCAGCAGCTGCGCTTCGGTGCGTCCAAGACCATCGCGCGGCCACAGTTCCGCGAAATGGCGCCGCAGCAGTATCTGGACCCGGATATCGATCGCCAGTTCTTCGGTAACCCGTTCCTGGTGGATAGCGAGCTGGTCAATCTGGATGCGCGTTACGAATGGTTCTTCGAACCGGGCCAGTACGTCACCGTCGGTGTGTTCTACAAGGACATCGACAAGCCGATCGAAGCCATCGTCAACGATGCACCCGGCGGCGGCATCGTGCAGAGTTTCATCAATGCGCCCAAGGCCAACCTCTACGGCATCGAGCTGGAAGCCAAGACGTATCTGGACCTGCCGATCGCTGCCGACTGGTGGGGCGACAAGCGCTTGTTCGTGTCCGGCAACTACACGCGCACCACGTCCGAGGTAAGTGCCAGCGCCGGCGACACCGTGCAGCCATTCGGCTTCAGCGCGCCAGTGCAGGCCAATTTGTTCATTCGCGATGGCTCCGCGCTGCAGGGGCAGTCGGACGACATCGCCAACCTGCAGATCGGTGTGGAAAGCGAGAGCACCAACAGCCAGGCCACCCTGATCGCCAACTACGTAGGCGAGCGGATCTCCGCACGCGGCCGTCCCGGCCAGCCGGATTACATCGACAAGCCGGGCACCTCGCTGGATCTGGTGATCCGGAAGGGGCTGGTGTGGTCGGGCGATACGTTGTCGGTGAATTTTGCAGCGCGCAACCTGCTCAAGACCAAGTATCAGGAATACCAGAAGGTGGGCAGCAACCGAGTGGACCTCTACAGCTACCAGCCCGGCATCAACTATGACATCAATGTGACGGCGCGCTTCTGATCCGCCACGCGCGGAAGGGGCAGCAAACGCCCGCTGTGCCTGGCACAGCGGGCGTTTGCGTTCTGCCTCACCTAGGCATGTGTCGGTACATGTCATAGATTTCTTCGAACTGACACATTGCTGCCGCATTCTGTCATCCGTTCGCAATCCTTAAGATGGATCTCTGCTTTGCAGCGCGTATCGCCCTCGTTGAGTGTCGTCATGTCGCTACGCGGTGCGCGCACGGCACTGGCCTGCGTGCTGGCTGTGCTGCTGGCGGTGCAGGCGCTGCGCCTGTTGTGGCTGCTGGTCACGCCGATCGGCCCGCTGGGCATGCGCACGCAGGCCATCGAGACGACATCGGATCTCTCAGCGCTTCGTCGCGACGTGTTCCATCGCACTGTCAGCGACGTCAACAGCGATGGCATCGTGCTGCATGGCGTGCGTGCCGGCGGTGCGCACGCGGCGGCCTATCTCAGTGATGGCAATGGTGGGCAAGGTGCCTACCGTGTTGGCGATACGGTGCTTCCCGGTGTGGTGGTGCAGGCGATCGCTGCCGACCATGTGCTGCTGCGCACCGGCAGCGGCGTGCGTCGCCTGGCACTGATCGATGCCACGCCGAAGGTGCCCGCCACCACGCCGCCAATGGCGGGCACGGCCGCTGCGGCGATGTCGAACGTGGGCAACGCGACCGATGCAACCACTGCAACCGCCGCCGCTGCGGCAGTCGACCCGCAACAGCTGTTGAGCAGCACCGGGTTGCGCGCAAGCGAAGACGGCAGTGGCTTCACGATCATGCCGCGCGGCGATGGCGCGCTGCTGCGCCAGGCCGGCCTGGTAGCCGGCGATGTGCTGACCCAGATCAACGGCCGCACCCTCGATGCCGAACACCTGCGCGAGTTGCAGGACGAACTGCGCGATGGCCAGGCGGCCACGCTGACTTATCGCCGCAACGGCCAGACCCACACCATGACCTTGAAGCGTCCGCAATGAGCGCCGTTCGTCCTGCCTGGCTGATCGCGGCCACGTTGTTGTTCTCGCTCCCTTTCATGCCGGCGATGCCGCTGTGCGCGGCCGATGCCCCGCCAGTGCGCCTGCAGGATGTGGATCTGCGCGCCTTCATCCAGGATGTCTCGCGCGCCACCGGCATCACCTTCATCGTGGACATCCGCGTGCAGGGCACGGTGAATGTGGCGCGCGCGCAGGTCATGTCCGAAGCCGATCTGCTGGGCATGCTGCTGGCGGTGCTGCGTGCCAACGGCCTGATCGCGGTGTCCAGTGGCCCATCCACCTACCGCATCATTCCCGACGACACCGCCGCGCAGCAGCCGGGCAGCGCGGCCAGTGGCAACCTGGGGTTTGCGACGCAGGTATTCACCCTGCAGCGGGTGGATGCGCGCAGCGCGGCAGAAATCCTCAAGCCGCTGGTCGGGCGCGGCGGTGTCATCATGGCGATGCCGCAAGGCAATAGCCTGCTGATCGCCGACTACGCCGACAACCTGCGGCGCATTCGCGGGTTGGTGGCGCAGATCGATACCGACCGCGCCGCCATCGATACGGTGAGCCTGCGCAACAGCTCGGCGCAGGAACTGGCGCGCACATTGACCTCGCTGTTCGGGCAGGCTGGCGAGCGCAGCGCGGTGTTGTCGGTGCTGCCGGTGGAGAGCAGCAATTCGCTGATCGTGCGCGGCGACCCGGCCCTGGTGCAGCGCGTGGTGCGCACGGCGGTGGATCTGGACGGGCGCGCCGAGCGCCGCGGCGATGTCAGCGTGGTGCGCCTGCAGCACGCCAGTGCCGAACAGCTGTTGCCGGTGCTGCAGCAACTGGTCGGGCAGACACCGGGCAACGAGGCGCAGCCCGGGCAGGACACGCGCTCCACTGCGGTGGACGTGGCCGCCGCCGGTGCTGCGCAGACGCAGGTGATTGCACCGGCGGCCGGCAAGCGGCCGGTGATCGTGCGCTATCCCGGCTCCAATGCCTTGATTATCAACGCCGACCCGGAAACGCAGCGCGCCTTGATGGGTGTGATCCGCCAGCTGGACGTGCACCGCGAACAGGTATTGGTGGAGGCGATCGTGGTAGAGATCTCCGACACTGCGGCCAAACGCCTGGGCGTGCAGCTGCTGCTGGCCGGCCGCAACGGTACCGTGCCCTTGCTCGCCACACAGTACAGCGGCGCTTCGCCGGGCATCGTGCCGCTGGCGGCGGCCGCGGCCGGCACCCGCAACGGCAATAGCGATGACGATTCGGTGCTGGAGCAGGCGCGCAATGTGGCCGCGCAATCCTTGCTGGGCTTGAGCGGCGGCCTGATCGGGCTGGCCGGGCAAAGCAACGATGCGGTGTTCGGCATGATTATCGACGCGGTCAAGAGCGACACCGGCTCCAACCTGTTGTCCACGCCCTCGATCATGACCCTGGACAACGAACAGGCGCGCATCCTGGTCGGCCAGGAGGTGCCGATCACCACCGGTGAGGTGCTGGGTGCGGCCAATGACAATCCCTTCCGTACCATCCAACGCCAGGACGTGGGCGTAGAGCTGGAAGTGCGCCCGCAGATCAACACCGCCGGTGGCATCACGTTGGCGATCAAACAGGAAGTCTCGGCCATTGCCGGGCCGGTGAGCACGCAGTCCTCCGAGCTGGTGTTCAACAAGCGCCAGATCGAAACGCGCGTGGTGGTGGAGAACGGTGCCATCGTCGCGCTCGGCGGCCTGCTCGACCAGAACGATCGCCAGACCGTGGAGAAGGTGCCGTTGCTGGGCGATGTGCCCGGCCTGGGTGCGTTGTTCCGGCACACGTCGCGCAATCGCGACAAGACCAACCTGATGGTGTTCATTCGCCCCACCATCATCCGCGACGCGGCCGATGCACAGCGCGTGACTGCGCCGCGCTACAACTACCTGCGTGATCGGCAGCTGGCCGATGGCGACCCGGAGGCCGCGCTCGATGCGCTGGTGCGCGACTATCTGCACGCGCAGCCGCCGCAGCAGCAGTTACCCGCGCCCCCATCGGTGCGCCCGGCGCCAGCCGTCACCCCCGCATCCGCCAGCCGTCCTGTGCAACGTTGAAGCCATGACCAGCGCACGCACCGCCATTTCCTATGCCTTCGCCAAGCGCCATGGTGTGGTGCTGCTCGGCGCGCAGGACACTGCACAGATCGGCCTGCGCGAAGGGGGCGACGTGCAGGCCTTGATCGAACTGCGTCGTGCGCTCGGCATGCCATTGCAGGTGCGTACGCTGGCGCCGGTGGTGTTCGACCGGCACGTCTCGGAAATCTACGCCGACGCCGGGCTGGAGCAGGGCGTGCAGGTCGAGGCATTGGACCTGCATGGCAGCCTGGATTCGTTGATCGACGACATCCCCACCGCCGATCTGCTCGACAGCCAGGACGATGCGCCGATCATCCGCCTGATTAACGGCATCATCGCCGAGGCCGCGCGGCTGGGTGCTTCCGACGTGCATCTGGAATCCTATGAATCGCGTCTGCGCGTCCGGCTGCGCGTGGATGGCGTGATGCGCGAGGCGGCCACCTTACCCGGCCGGATCGCCCCCTTGCTGGTGTCGCGGGTCAAGGTGATGGCGCGGCTGGATATCGCCGAAAAACGCATTCCGCAGGACGGCCGCGTGTCACTGGTGATGGGGGCCAAGGCGCTGGACGTGCGCGTGTCCACCTTGCCCACGCGTAGCAGCGAGCGGGTGGTGTTGCGTATCCTGGACAAGGAGCAGGGCACCTTGTCGCTGGCGCAGTTGGGCATGCCGCCGGCGGTGATGCACACCGTGCAGCGTGCCCTGCAGGTACCCAACGGCATCGTGCTGGTGACTGGCCCCACCGGCTCGGGCAAGACCACCACGCTGTATGCAGCGCTGAGCCTGCTCAACGATGGATCGCGCAATATCCTCACCGTCGAGGACCCGGTGGAATACGCCATCGACGGCGTTGGCCAGACCCAGGTCAATGCACGCGTCGGCATGACGTTTGCGGCCGGCCTGCGCGCCATCCTGCGCCAGGACCCGGATGTGGTGATGATCGGCGAGATCCGCGACACCGAGACTGCGCAGATCGCGGTGCAGGCCAGCCTCACCGGCCATCTGGTGCTTTCCACCGTGCACACCAACGATGCGGTCGGCGCGGTCACGCGCCTGCGCGACATGGGCATCGAGCCATTCTTGCTCGCGTCCAGCCTGCGATTGATCCTGGCGCAGCGGCTGGTACGGCGGCTATGCACGCAGTGCCGCACGCCGCGCCCGCTGGACGCCGCCACGCGCGAGTTGCTGGATTCCCACGCAGACGACGCCGCCACTGTGTATGCGGCCGTGGGCTGCAGCGCCTGCCACCAAAGCGGCTACGCCGGGCGCGTGGGCATCTACGAAGCCATTGCGGTGGACGATGCGCTGCGCCGGCTGATCGGCGACAACGCCGACGAAGACGCCTTGGCGGCGGTGGCTTTCGACCGCACGCCACGGCTGGGCGATGCCGCGCGTGCCGCGGTGCTGCAAGGCCTCACCACGCTGGAAGAAGCCTTGCGCGTCGCCCGCCAGCAGGACGATGCGCATGCCGCGGTTTGAGTACACCGTGCTCGACCTGCAGGGGCGCAGCCGCCAGGGCGTCATCAGCGCCGACAGCGTGCAGGGCGCACGGGCGCAGCTGGAACAGCGGCAATGGGTGCCGGTGCGCGTGGATGCTGCCGCCACGACGGCGACCGCCATGCGCGCAGCGCGCTTCAGCGGCAAGGACCTGGTGCTGTTCACCCGCCAGCTCGCCACGCTGGTGGAAACCGCACCGCTGGAAGAAGCCTTGCGCACCATCGGCAGCCAGTCCGAACGCCGCGGCGTGCGCCGGGTCACCATCCAGACCCATGCGCTGGTGGTGGAAGGATTTCGCCTGTCCGATGCAATGGCGCGCCAGGGCAACGCGTTCCCGCCGCTGTATCGCGCCATGGTGGCCGCCGGCGAAAGTGCAGGCGCCTTGCCGCAGGTGCTGGAGCGGCTGGCCGATCTGCTGGAACGCCAGGCGCAGGTGCGCAGCAAGTTGCAGTCTGCGTTGGTCTACCCGGCGGCGCTGGCACTGACCGCCGGCGCGGTGGTGATCGTACTGATGACCTTCGTAGTGCCCAAGGTGGTGGACCAGTTCGATTCGATGGGCCGCGCCTTGCCCTGGCTGACGCGGGCGGTGATCGGTGTGTCCAATTTTTTGCTGCACGCAGGTATTCCATTGCTGATCGCCATGGTGGTCGCTGCGTTCGCTGCGGCACAGCTGCTCAAGCGGCCGGCGCCGCGGCTGGCGGCAGATCGCGCCATCCTGCGCGCGCCCTTGCTGGGCCGGCTGATGCGCGACCTGCATGCCGCGCGGATGGCACGCACGCTGGCGATCATGGTCAACAGCGGCCTGCCGTTGATGGAAGGGCTGATGATTGCCGCACGCACCGTGGACAACCGCGCCTTGCGGCTGGCCACCGACAGCATGGTCAGTGCCATCCGCGAAGGCGGCAGCCTGGCCGCGGCGATGAAGCGCGCGGGCGTGTTCCCGCCCACGCTGCTGTACATGGCCTCCAGCGGCGAGAACAGCGGACGGCTGGCGCCGATGCTGGAACGCGCCGCCGATTACCTGGAACGCGAGTTCGAATCCTTCACTACCGCGGCAATGAGCCTGCTGGAGCCGGCCATTATCGTGCTGCTCGGCGGCGTGGTGGCGGTGATCGTGCTGTCGATCCTGTTGCCGATCCTGCAATTCAACACCCTGGCGCTTGGTTGAGCGCCGCCGTCCTTTCGGAGATTCACATGCAACCCATCCAGTCTCTTGCATCTGCCGGCGCGCGCCCGCTGCGTGGCCGCGCGCGCGGCTTCACCCTGGTCGAGTTGATGGTGGTCATCGTCATCATCGGCCTGCTCGCCACCGTGGTGATGATCAACGTGATGCCCAGCCAGGACCGTGCCATGGTCGAAAAGGCGCGCGCCGATGTCGCGGTGCTCGAACAGGCGCTGGAAACCTATCGCCTGGACAACCTCAGCTATCCCACCACCGAACAGGGCCTGCAGGCCTTGCTCGCCGCGCCGAGCGGCCTGGCCCGGCCGGAGCGCTACCGGCAAGGCGGCTATATCCGTCGTTTGCCGGAAGACCCATGGGGGCATGCGTATCAGTATCGCCGTCCGGGCCGTAACGGTGGCTTCGACGTCTATTCCTTCGGTGCCGACGGCGCCGAAGGCGGCGATGCCGACAACGCCGACATCGGCAACTGGCGCTGAGCCAAGGCATGCTCACCGCACACCTCCGCCTGCAAGGCTGTGCATCGCGCCACGCGCGTGCGGGCATGCATGGTTTCACCTTGCTGGAAGTGTTGGCCGTGCTGGTCATCACCGCGCTGGCCAGCACGCTGGTGGTGATGACACTGCCCGACACCCGGCGCGATCTGCACGACCAGGCCGATGCGCTGGCCAGCGCACTGGTCAACGCGCGCGACGAGGCCATCCTGAGCCTGCGCATGGTCGAGGTGATCGTCGATACCGGCGGCTATACCTTCCGTCGTCAGGCGCGGCAGCAGTGGGTAGCGCTCGACGAAAAACCGTTCGCTGCCACGCGCTGGCCAGCCGGTGTGCAGGCCGAGCTTCCCGCCGGTGCCACGCAGCTGAGCGTGCGCTTCGACCCCACCGGGGCGGCCACGCCGCAACGCATCGCCCTGGCCGACGGGCAGCAACAGCTCCAGGTGCTGGTGGACGCCGCCGGCGGGGTACGGGTCGATGCGCCGCATCGGTAATCGCCAGGCCGCGTCCGGCTTTTCGCTGCTGGAATTGATGGTCGCACTGGCCATCTTCGGCATGGCGGTGGTCGGGCTATTGAATCTTTCCGGCGAAAGCACGCGCACGGCGGTGGTGCTGGAAGAACGCGCACTGGCGGCCTTGGTGGCAGAAAACCAGGCGATCGAGGCGATGCTTGCGCCCACCGCCGCTGCGCTGGCGCCTGCGCGCGGGCAGGAACTGCTGGGTGGCCGCAGCTGGGATTGGCAGCGCCAGGCCATGCCGGCCGGCGCCGGCATGGTGCGTATCGAGGTACAGGTGCGTGCCGCAGGCCAGACGCAGGAAATTGCCAGCCTGAGCGCGTTGCGGAGCGTGCAATGAGCGGTCCACGTCGCGTGGCCGGCTTCACCTTGATCGAACTGCTGGTGGCGCTGGCGGTGTTTGCGCTGGTGGCAGCTGCGGCGGTGGTGGTGATGCGCCAGAGCATCGAGCAACGCGATGCGGTCCGCCAACGCTTGCAGCAGGTGCGCGATGTCCAGCTGGCCCATGGCCTGCTGCGCAGCGATCTGCAACAGGCGGCGGTGCGGCGCACGCGCAATGGCGATGGCAGCGCCGCGCGCACGGCCTTCATCGCCAGTGCACCGGGAATCCGGGGGCCGTTGTTCGGCTTCGTGCGGCGCGGCTGGAGCAATCCGGATCAAACGCCGCGTGCGTCGCTGCAGTACGTGGAGTATCGCGTGGTCGAAGGGCGCCTGGAGCGCAGTGCGCGCCCGGCACTGGATGGTGCAGCGGCCGCAACGCCGCAGGTGCTGTTGCGCGGCGTGCGATCGGTGGTGGTGGCGTTTCATTACCGTGCGCAATGGAGCGATGGCTGGAGCGGCGGACTGGAAGCGCTGCCGGACGCGATCTCGCTGGAGCTAGACCTGGAGCAGTGGGGACGCGTGCGCCAGGTGTTCCTGCTGCCGGAGGGCCGCGCATGAGCGCGTTGCATGCACCTGCGCGGCAACGCGGCGTCGCGCTGTTGACGGTGTTGTTGCTGGTGGCGGTGATGACGCTGCTGATGGTGGCCGTGCTGGACGATCTGCGCTTTGGCCTGCGTCGTAGTGGCAATGGCGAGGCGATGACGCAGGCGCAGTGGTATGCGCTGGGCAGCGAGACGGTTGCACGACAACGCCTGCAGGCGCTGGCCAGGCGCGACCCGCTGCGCACCACGCTGGAGGGCGGCTGGAACGACCAGCCGGTCAGCTTCCCGCTGGACGATGGCATGGTGAGCGTTCGGCTGCGCGACCGTGGCAGCTGTTTCAACCTCAATAGCGTGGTCGCCGGCGCGCCCGAGCAATGGCAGCGTAGCGACGACGGTGCGCGCCAGTACCAGGCACTGCTGGAGGCGCTGGGCATCGCGCCGCCACAGGCGCAGGCGCTGACCGATGCGCTGGTGGACTGGATCGACAGCGACGGCCAACCCGGCGCACAGGGCGCGGAAGACGATCAGTATCTGCAATCGGCCGTGCCGCTGCGGACCGGAGCGACCCTGCTGGCCGGTGTCAGCGAGCTGCGCGCCATCGCCGGCTACACCCCCGAGCGCATCGCGCTGCTGCAGCCGTATCTGTGCGCGCTGCCGGAAGGGCGGCTGTCGCCGGTCAACATCAACACGCTGCGCCTGCAGGATGCGCCGGTACTGGTGGCGCTGACCGAGGGCCGGCTGGAGCTGCCCGCCGCACGCCGGGTGATCGCCGCGCGCCCGGCCGGCGGATGGCGCGATCCAGCGGTGTTCTTCAACACGCCGGCCCTGCTGCAGGTTGCCCCGTCGAATGCAGTGCTGCAGCAGGTGCAGTTGCGCACCACGTATTTTTCTCTCTTCAGCGAGGTCGAGCATGCCGGTGCGCAGGTCATGCTGGAAGCCTTGTTGCAGCAAGACCCGGCCGGCCGCGTGCGGCTGGTGGCACGGCAATGGAGCCCGGACGCATGATGACCACGCTGGTTCTGCTGCCGGCCGAGGCCGCAACGCTGCCAACCGCCGTGCATGTGGATGCGCACGGGCAGGTGGTCTGGCAAGGCGAGTGCAGCGTACGGCCTGCGCCGGACGGACGCAGCGTGCTGGTGGTGCCCGGCGCCGATGTGCAGCTGCGCTGGATGGCCTTGCCCGGGCACAGCATGGCGCAATCGGTGGCCGCCGCACGCCTGCAATTGGCCGAACACCTGGCAGTGGACGCGCAGACCCTGCATGTGGCGATTGCCTCCCAACCGGACGCCGATGGCATGCGCCTGGTCGCAGCGGTGGATGCGGCGGTGATGCAGCATTGGCTGGAACGCGCTGCAGGCGTGGGGATCGTTCCCGATGCGGTGGTGCCGGACTGCCTGCTGCTGCCCGTGCCGGCCGCCGAGCAGCCGCCGGTGCTGCTGCAATGGGACGGGCGCTGGCTGTTGCGCGCACCGCGCCTGGCTTGCAGCCTGGAGCCGCCGCTTGCGCAGGTGCTGATTGCCTGGCTTGCCGCCGCGCCAGTACTGCCGCCGGATCCGGATCTGCAGCAGACCATCGCGCAGTTCGCCCGACATGCCGCCACCGCGCCGATCGATCTGCGCCAGCAAGGCTTTGCGGTGGTCGCCCGCCAGCGCGCTGTCAGGCGCATGCCCACGCTGCCGCTTCTGGTTGCGCTGGTGGTGCTGTCGCCGCTGCTGCTGTTGCTTGCGCAGACCTTGCGCTACGAAATCGGTGCGCAGCTGCTGCAGCGGCGCACCGTCGCGCTGCTTGGCAGTAGCGACACCCAGCGGCCATCCGATGCGGCCGCAGCGCAGGCCAGCGCAGCAACGCCGGAGGCATTCGCCTCACGCCTGGCCACTGTTTTTTCCGCAGTGGAGTCGGCGCCGGGCGTAGAGCTGGATGCACTGGCGTATCAGCACACCGGCGCGATACGCATCACCCTGCTGCATGCCGATGCGGCGCAGCTGCAGACTGTCACCACCCACTTGCATGCTGCAAGCTGGCAGCTACAACCATCGCCAAGTGGACCTCGGGATGCGCGCTCAAGCACCACCTTGCAACTGGAGCCGCCACGATGAAACACCGCTTGCAGACCTGGTGGCAGGCGCGTGCGCCGCGTGAGCGCGGCATGCTGGCGATCATGCTGCTGGCCGTGGCCGCCTTCGTGGGGTGGTACGCGCTGTTGCTACCACTGCGGCACTGGAAGGACAGTGCTCAATCCCGCTATGACCATGCTGCCGAAACGCTGCTCGCTGCGCGCGCTTCACAACGCGCCGCTACAGTGACGGCAGTCCCCCTTGAGCGCATTTTGCGCAGCGCCCGCGAGGCCACTATCGCCATCACCCATCACCGCGTCGGCCCCACCGGGACGCTGGACCTGCAGATCGATCGCGTGAGCAGTGCCAGCCTGTTTGCCTGGCTGGAACAGTTGCGCCAGCGCGACCATCTGGCACCGGCGCAACTCGACATCACCCGCCGCGACGACCAGCTGCAAGCGCACATCATCTTGCAGGGCATTACGCCATGAGGGCATTGCGCTGGGCGCTGCTGGGCATGCTGCTGCTGGCCACGGGCGTGATCGCCACCTTGCCGCTGCGCCTGCTGTTGCCGGCGCAGCGCCTGCCGTTCTCCGCGCTGGAAGCGCAGGGCTCGATCTGGAACGGCACCCTGCGCGAGGTCCATTGGAACAGCCTGCTGCTGGGCGATGTCGGCGTGCGCCTGCATGTGGTGCCGTTGCTGCGTGGGCAACGCCAGGTGCAGCTGCGCTCGGCCACCGTGCAAGCGGTTGCCCTGCAGGGCGCACGGCAGGGCGTGGAGCAGGCCAATGGCCGGTTGTTGCTACGCAAGCCTGGCGGGGTGACCTTGATGGATCTGTCGATCGATCTGCGCGATGTCCGCGCGGTTTTCGATACCACCCGCTGCATCCAGGCCGGCGGCGATGTCGCCATGCAGATCATTCCCAGCGAGGGCGGCGAGGCCGCCGGATTGCTGCCGCTGCGCCTGCGCGGCAGCCCGCGTTGCGTGGACGATGCAGTGATGCTGGCACTCACCCCCGATGGCGGCCTGCCGGATGGCGTGCAGTTGAATGCTGAACTACGCCTGCAACGCGACGGCCGCTGGCAGTGGCGCACCCAGGTCGCGCCAGGCTCCGATACCGCCCTGCAGCTGGGCCTGCAGCTGCTCGGCTTCACGCAGACGCCGGAGCGCTGGCTGGTACGGCGCGACGAAGGGCAGCTGTAGATCTGCCGGCAGGGTTGATCGGTCACTCTGCTGCCTGCACTGCACTGCAATGGGTCTGAATCCCAGTTCGGCACGCCATTGCCGCTGTCCTGTCAGGGCGTCTTGCCAGGCCTTGCCGCCGTGGCATCAGGCAGACCAATGCGTGGCTGTCCCGGGATTCCATACCAGTGCGCCGGCCAGCCGGAGAGTAAACTCTCTGCCGAATCGGCGCTTTGTCAGTCCCGTGCGCGCCGGGGCTGGTGCGCTGCCGCCGATTGGTACTATATTGGACCTATCGAATTTAGGCGGGCGGGAACAACGATGGCCAAGGCCAGGGCGGACGCCGACAAGCGACTGGACGAGCTGCACCTGGACGCGTCGGCGCCAACCCCGTTGTACCTGCAGTTGGCCGGCAAGCTCACCGATGCCATCCGTGGCGGCCAGTGGAAGGCCGGCGAAGCGCTGCCGGCCGAGCGCCAGCTGTGCGAGCGCCTGCAGATCTCGCGGGTGACCCTGCGCCAGGCGGTGGACGTGCTGGTCGAACAAGGTCTGGTCTCGCGCCGGCAGGGCGCCGGTACCTTCGTCACCACCCAGATCCAGCACCAGCTCAGCGGCCTCACCAGTTTCAGCGAGACGCTGCGCATCAAGGGCTACGAGCCGGGCACGCGTTGGCTGGAGCGGCGCCTGCGTCCGGCGCATGGCGAAGAGATCCTGCGGCTGAGCCTGTCGCCGGATGCGTCGGTGGCCTCCCTGACGCGCCTGCGCAGCGCCGACGACCGCGTGATGGCCTACGAACATGCGGTGCTGCCGCAGCGCATCGTCGCCGACCCGCAACAGATAGGCGATTCGCTCTATAGCTATCTGGATGCGCAAGGCACCCCGGTGGTGCGCGCACTGCAGTACTTCCGCGCGATCAACCTGCCGGCGCGGCTGGCCGAACATCTGCGCATGAAAACCGGCGAGGCAATCCTGCACGTGGTACGCGTGGGCTACGCCCGCGACGGTAGCGCGATCGAATTGACCGACACGTATTGCCATAACGACTTCTACGACTTCGTCGCCGAACTGCGCCGCTGACGCCGACGGCATTCCTGCACGACACTTCCAGAGCCAGCCGATCCATGACTACTGCCAGGCCCGCAAACCCCGTTGTCTCGATCGCCATCGTCGGCGCGCTGTTCTTCATCATCGGCTTTTTCACCTGGATCAACGGGCCGCTGATTACCTTCGTGCGGCTGGCGTTCGATCTCAACGAGGTCAACGCCTTCCTGGTGCTGATGGTGTTCTACCTGTCGTACTTCTTCCTGGCGTTGCCGTCGTCGTGGATTCTCAAGCGCACCGGCATGAAGAAGGGCCTGGCGCTGAGCCTGGTGGTGATGGCGGTGGGCGCGGCGGGCTTCGGCCAGTTCGCCACCCAGCGCTGGTATCCGGGCGCGCTGGGCGGCTTGTTCGTGATCGGTAGCGGGCTGGCGTTGCTGCAGACCGCGATCAACCCCTACATCAGCATCCTCGGGCCGATCGAAAGCGCGGCGCGGCGCATCGCGCTGATGGGTATCTGCAACAAGATCGCCGGCATCCTGGCCCCGATCCTGATCGGTACGCTGGTGCTGCACGGTATCGGCGATCTGTCTGCGCAGGTGGCCAGCGCCGATGCCGCGACCAAGGAAACCTTGCTCACTGCATTCGCCGCCAAGATCCATGCGCCTTACCTGGTGATGTCCGGCGTGCTGCTGCTGTTGTCCACCGGCGTGCTGTTCTCGCCGCTGCCCGAACTCCGGGCTGCCGAGGCCAACGCCACGCCCGGCGCCAAGACCGGCAGGCAGAAGCACAGCATCTTCCAGTTTCCACACCTGTGGCTGGGCGTGCTGTGCCTGTTCGTCTACGTGGGCGTGGAGGTGATGGCCGGCGATGCCATCGGCACCTATGGCCATGGGTTCAACCTGCCGCTGGACAGCACCAAGCTGTTCACCTCCTACACCCTGGGCGCGATGCTGCTGGGCTATATCGCCGGGCTGGTGCTGATCCCCAACGTCATTTCGCAGGCGCGCTACCTGAGCGTGTCGGCGGTACTGGGCGTGCTGTTCTCGCTGGGTGCGTTGTTGACCCATGGCTACGTGTCGGTGGGCTTCGTTGCCGCGCTCGGGTTCGCCAACGCGATGATGTGGCCGGCGATCTTTCCGTTGGCCATTCGCGGGCTCGGCCGCTTCACCGAAATCGGCTCGGCGTTGCTGGTCATGGGCATTGCCGGCGGCGCGATCATTCCGCAGCTGTTCGCCATCCTCAAACAGCATTACGACTTCCAGGTCGTGTTCGCTGCGCTGATGGTGCCGTGCTATCTGTACATCCTGTTCTATTCGCTGCGCGGTCACCGTGTGGGCCTGCCGGCCCAGGCCAAGTGAGCGAAGCGGCATGATGCGTTCCGACGACCAAGGTACATCCATGCGCAGGCCCACCATCAAAGACGTCGCCGAGCGCGCCAAGGTCTCGCTGAAGACAGTGTCGCGCGTCATCAACAACGAGCCTTCGGTGATGCAGGCCACGCGCGCGCGCGTATTGCGCGCCATCGCCGATCTGGACTACGAGCCCGACCCGTCCGCGCGCAACCTGCGCAGCGGCACGCCGTTCGTGATCGGTCTGGTCTACGACAACCCCAACCCGTACCACATCATCGGCATCCAGAACGGCGTGCTTGCCGCCTGCCGTGAGACCGGCTTCGGCCTGCAGATCCATCCCTGCGATTCCACCTCGCCGCTGCTGGCCGAGGAACTGGCCGAATGGGTGCAGCGTTCGCGCCTGGCCGGCGTGGTGCTGACCGCGCCGATGTCCGAGCGCCCCGAACTGCTGGCCGGCCTGGCTGCACGCGGCATCAAGAGCGTGCGCATCATCGCGGCCACCGACGACCCGGGCGATGGTCACTGCGTGTATATCGACGACCGCGATGCGGCCTATGAGATCACCGAGCACCTGATCCAGCTCGGTCATCAGCGCATCGGTTTTCTCTGGGGCGGGCCGCAGCATCGTTCCAGCGGCGAGCGCTATGCCGGCTACGAGGCTGCGTTGAAGGACTATGGCATCCCGCTGGACAAGCATCTGGTGATTCCCGGTGACTACACGTTCGACGATGGGTTCCGTGGTGCGCGCCGGCTGCTGTCGCTGCGCGAACCGCCCACCGCCATCTTCGGCAGCAATGATGAAATCGCTGCCGGCGTGCTGGCCGCGGCCAAGTCCACCGGCATGAACGTGCCGTACCAGTTGTCGATCGCCGGCTTCGAAGACAGCCCGTTCTCGCGGCAGTCGTGGCCGACGCTGACCACCGCCAAGCAGGCTACCGACGACATCGCGCGGCATGCCGCACGCCTGCTCATCAGCCAGCTGCGCAGCGATGCCTACGACGACCAGCCCGCGCAACTGCAGAACCGCGGCTTCGTGCCGCAACTGGTGGTGCGCGGTTCCACCGCACCGGCGCAGACGCCGGCCAGCAAGTCCCTTCCTCCCGAATCCGCCTGAGTCCAGATGAGCCTCCCCCCAGAAACCGAGACCCTGATGTTCCGCGAGGCGGCGCAGACCGCCGACGTGGTGGCCGCACAGTTCGTGCGCAACGCCGGCACCATTGCCGCGCTGGCGCAGTCGCTGCGCGAGAACCCGCCGCCGTTCGTGGTGACCTGCGCACGCGGCAGTTCCGATCACGCGGCAACATATGCCAAGTACCTGTTCGAAACGCAGCTGGGCATCGTCACTGCCTCTGCATCGCCGTCGGTGGGCTCGGTGTATGTGGCGCCGCTGCAACTGCGTGGCGCGCTGTACATCGTGATCTCGCAATCGGGCAAGAGCCCGGACCTGTTGCGCAATGCCGAGGCCGCAAAGGCCGCCGGTGCGCGCGTGGTGGCGCTGGTCAACGTGGAGGATTCGCCGTTGGCGCAACTGGCCGAGGTGGTGATTCCGCTCGGCGCCGGCCCGGAAAAGAGCGTGGCGGCCACCAAGAGCTACCTCGCCTCGCTCGCGGCGGTGCTGCACCTGGGTGCCGTATGGAAGAACGATCCCGCACTGCTCGCCGCTGTGGATGCGTTGCCGCAACAACTGCGTAGCGCCTGGCAGGCGGATTGGTCGGCACTGACCACCGGTTTGACTCCCGCGCACAACCTGTTCGTGCTCGGCCGCGGCCTGGGCTTGGGCGCGGCGCAGGAGGCGGCGCTAAAATTCAAGGAAACCTGCGGCCTGCACGCCGAGGCGTACAGCTCGGCCGAGGTCAAGCACGGCCCGATGGCGTTGGTTGGCCCCGGCTTCCCGGTGCTGGTGTTCGCCCAGCCCGATGAAACCGGCGCAGGTACACGCGCACTGGCAGAAGAATTCCGCGCCCGCGGCGCCCAGGTATGGCTAGCCGCGCCCGATGGCGACCTGCCGCTGGCCGATGCCGCGCACCCGGCCTGCGCACCGCTGCTCACCGTGCAGAGCTTCTATCGCGCGATCAACGCATTGGCACTGCAGCGCGGCCATAACCCCGATCTGCCGCCGCATTTGAACAAGGTCACGGAAACCGTTTGAACATGGATGCTTCCCCGATTCAAGCGCTGTGCAATGCGCGCGTGTTGACCGATGACGGCTTGCAGGACGGCCTGGCCGTGCTGCTGGACGGTGCGCAGATTGAGGCAGTCGTGCCAGCCGACGATGCACGCGTGGCGCAGGCGCACGCGCGCGTGGACCTGGGCGGCGCCACCTTGCTGCCGGGCTTCATCGACATCCAGGTCAACGGCGGCGGCGGGGTGTTGTTCAACAACGCCCGCGATCCGCAGGCGCTGGCCACCATTGCCGCGGCCCACCGCCGCTTCGGTACCACCGGCCTGCTGCCGACGCTCATCAGCGACACCGCGCAGGTGATGGCCGAAGCGATCGAGGCCACCCGCGCTGCCATCGCGCACGGTGTGCCGGGCGTACTCGGCATCCATCTGGAAGGCCCTTATCTCAGCCCTGCACGCAAGGGCACGCACGACGCGCGCAAGTTCCGCGTGCCGGACGCGCATGAAATTGCGGTGGATACCTCGCTGGATAACGGCGTGACCCTGATTACGCTGGCGCCGGAGCGCGTGCCGCTGGACGACATTCGCGCCTTCGTGGCCGGCGGTGCGATCGTATTTGCCGGGCATACGGCTGCAACCTACGAGCAGGCGCGCGACGGCATTGCTGCCGGCGTGCGGGGTTTCACCCATGTCTATAACGCGATGTCGCAACTGGCCGGGCGCGAGCCCAATGCCGTGGGCGCCGCCCTGGAAGATCCCGACGTGTGGTGCGGCGTTATCGTCGATGGCGTGCACGTGCATCCGGCCAGCCTGCGTGTGGCGTTGGCGGCCAAGCCGCGCGGCAAGTTGCTGCTGGTGACCGACGCCATGCCGATGGTGGGCAGCGAGAGTGCCAGCTTCGATCTGTACGGCGAAACCATCACTGCCGTGGATGGCGTGGTGCGCAATGCCGACGGCGCTCTTGCTGGCTCGGCGCTGGACATGGCTACCGCCGTGCGCAACAGCGTGCGCTGGCTGGGCGTGGACCTGGCTGAAGCCGCACGCATGGCGTCCACGTATCCGGCGCAATGCATCGGCCTGGGCGAACGCCTGGGCCGCATCGCACCCGGCTACCAGGCCGACCTGGTGCTGGTGGATGCCGATGTGCAGGTGTTGAACACCTGGGTCGCCGGCCAGCGCGAGTGAGAGCGAGACAGTCCGCCGGCATCGCCGGCGGGCGCGGCGAATCGGCGAAGGCGAGCGGCGGACTCGCGCAGGCATCTCACACCCTGCTGACTCTACGCCGCGCAGTGCAACATTTCGCTGCGCAGCCTGCTCGCGTCACGCGGCGTGGCGCAATGGTCTGCATGCGTGGCCGCTGCGAATGCGACACGGATCACGTTGTCATCCCATTATCGACAGCAACCGTACCCTATCCCGCATAAAACCAGGCAGTTGATGACCATTGGTTGACAGTGCCACTGGCGGAAGGCACCTTCGCTGATAACGTTGTCAGCGAACAGGAGCTTGTTCCTGTCGATCACATCATTGCCAGCCGACCATGCGTCGGTCTGGCAGCTCGATCTGCGCGCAGAACGTGCGTGCGGGTCACCGCTCGCAATCCGGCGCAGGGGACGGATTGCAGCACCACGCGCGCCGCGCTCCAGTGCAGCCCATCGGTTGCGGCCTGACGTACTCGCCACGAGGTCAATGCAATGCTGTTTCCCCGCCTGTTTTCGTTATCTGTCGATGCAATCCGCATGACTGTTGCGCAGCCAATCGCTGCGATCGCCGGCTCGATGCAGGGGGTTGGCGCGCCATCGCACACGGGTGTGCGCAGGCAACCGCCGCAACGCACGCCACTGGGCGCGGCGGTCCGCGCCCTGCTGATCGGTGGCACCGCGATGAGCGGCGCGTTGGTGCTTCCCGCGTCTGCGCAGCAGCAGTCGGCACCAGCGCCCGCACCAGCACCGCCTGCACCGGCCGCTGCACAACAACAGCCGCCAGCCAATCCTTCGGTCGCCACGCTGGACGAGATCAAGGTGGTGGGCTACCAGGCCAGCCTGGGCAAGGCGCTCAACGTCAAGCGCAATGCCGATGCGATCGTGGATGCGATCAGCGCCGAGGATATCGGCAAGTTTCCCGACACCAACGTGGCCGAATCCTTGTCGCGGCTGTCCGGCATTACCGTGGATCGCCAATTTGGCGAAGGCGAGAAAGTCAGCATCCTCGGGACCGACCCGGCACTCAATCGCGTGCTGCTCAACGGCCAGACCATTGCCTCCACCAGCTGGGGCGGCGATCCCAACGACCCGGATAGCCGTTCGTTCAACTACAGCACGCTGGCACCGGAAGTGGTCGGTCTGATGGAGGTCTACAAGACCCCCGAGGCGCGCATCGACGAAGGCTCCATCGGCGGTACCGTGATCGTGCACACGCGCAAGCCACTGGAACTCGATCGCAACACGCTCACTGGTACCGTGAGCTACGGTTACAACGATCGCTCCGAGGAGGGCAAGCCGAACGCCTCCGCACTCTACAGCTGGAAGAACCAGGACGAGACCTTCGGCGTGTTGACCTCGGTGATGCGGTCCCAGCGCGTGCTGCGCCGCGAAGGCGTGGAGATCTTCGGTTACGACGATGTCGCCGGCGCCGCGTTTCCGCCTGCGGTGGTCGGCAACAACACCGGTGTGTTTCCCACCTCGATCAACACCGCGCTGTTCCAGCAGACGCGCAAACGCGATGGCATCAGCGCTGCGCTGCAGTGGAAGCCCGATGCCGACTTCGAACTCAACCTGACCGGTCTGTACGTCACCGAGAATTTCGACAACTACAACCAAAGCCGCTACGGCTACTGGGGATCCAACCCCGGCGATGCACAGGCGCTGGGTTTCGAAAACGGCGTGGCCACCTCCGGTACCTTCGGTGATCAGTCCACCACGTTCCTGGATGGCTACCTGCGCAACAGCGATGTCAGCACCGGCAGCATCCACCTGCGCGCCGACTGGCATGGCGACGGCTGGAACGCTTCCAGCCAGGTCGGCTACACCAGCTCGCAGGGCGGCGCCGAGCGTATCTACGGCATCCAGTTCCGCAACCTGGCCGGCTACAGCTACACCATCGACGGGCGCCGCACTGCGATGGACTACACCACCGAGCCTACCAACGCCGCGGCGATGCAGCTCAACAATGCCTCGGCCAGCCATAGCCCGCAGTACGACAAGGAGCGTTACCTGCAGCTGGATTTCGACCATGCCGTGGAGTGGGGCCCGTTCACGCAACTGCTCACCGGCATCAAGCTGACCAATCATGCCACCGGGCAGTCGTCCTACAGCCGCACCTGGGCGCCGAACGATGGCAGCACGCTGGTGGATTTTTCGCCAGGTACCACGCCATCCGGCTACCTGGACGGCCTGTCCACCAGCGCCGACATGCAGCGCTGGTCCACCATCGGGCGCGGTGCGATCAGCCGCTACATCGGTGGCCTGGAAGGCGATGCCGGGCTGCCGATCAGCTATGCAGGCAACTACAGCATCGAGGAGCAGAACCGCGCCTGGTTCCTGCAGGGCAACTTCTCCGGCGAGCGCTATCGCGGCAACATCGGCGTGCGCTATGTGCACACCCGCGATTCCACCGATGGCTTCAGCTATGCGCCAGGCGGCAGCTACACGCCGGTCAACTTTCTCAGCAGCTACGGCAAATGGCTGCCGGCCTTCAACATCGCCTACGACCTGCGCGACGATCTGATGCTGCGTTTCGCCGCCTCCAAGGTCATCGCACGGCCGCGCTATACCAACATGACCCCGTATGTGGCTACCGACGACACCACCTTGACCGCCTCCACCGGCAACCCCGGCCTGCGCCCGTACGAGTCCACCAACCTGGGTGCGTCGCTGGAATGGTACTTCGACGACAGCAGCCTGCTCAGCGCCGAGTTCTTCTCGCGCGATATCTCCAACTACATCCTCACCACCGTGCAGGACCGGGTGTTCTTCAACAACGCCACGGGTGGGTCGAGCACCTACCAGACCTCGGTCCCCACCAATGCCGGCGATGCCAAGGTGCAGGGGGTGGCGCTCAACCTGCAGCACAATTTCGGGAATGGCTTCGGTGTGGTGGCCAACTACACCTATTCCGACGCCAATACCGACGGCGACTACAGCCTGCCGTACAACTCGCGCAACGCCTACAACATCAGCCCGTACTACGAGCAGGGCAAGTGGAGTGCGCGGGTGAACCTGGGCTGGCGTTCGGAATACTTCACCCAGATCGGCCGGCTCAACGGCCAGCAGATGACCGATGCCTTCACCCAGGTCGATGCCTCGTTCGGCTACCAGGCCACCGAGCGGCTGCGCGTGGCGCTGGAAGCCACCAACCTGCTGGACGAAACCTACTTCAGCTACATCGGCAACAAGAACCAGCCGTACTACCTCTACAAGAATGGCCGGTCGTTCATGCTGAGCCTGAATTTCAAGCTATAACTGCGAGTGAGCGGCTGCGTGATGCAGCCGCTACGGCGGACTGCTCAAGCCCGTTGCGTAGTGCCCTCGTGAGTGCCTGGATCGTCGCCAGCACGCACGGCCGCAATCGCGGCAATGCGGGCTTTCGCCAAGGCCTCGCCGATCTGCGGGCCTTGCAGACCTTCGGCGGCCAGGTCGCGTGCATGGATGGCCAGCGCAGCGGCGTGCAGGCGCTTGAGCTGTTCGCCTTGCGGGTACGCGGCTTCTGCGCTGCCCAGCCGCCCACGTTTGTCGGCTTCGCACACCAGCGCCAGCTGCGCGATGCGCTCCGGCCGACGGAAGCCGTCGCAACGCACCAGCAGCGCGTGCACGGTGCTGTTGCGCAGTTCGGGCAGGCGATGCACGTTGAGATGTTCGCGACAGGCGGTGACGGCCAACTGGCGATAGTCCTGCGGAATCTTGAGCCGTTCGCACAGCGCCTGCAGCGGCGCCACGCCGCGCTGTTCATGCATCAGGTGGCGGGGCCATTGCTCCGGTGGCGTCAACGCCTTGCCCAGATCATGGGTGAGCGCGGCAAAGCCGATCAGCGCATCACCCGGCGCCAGCCGCGCGGCCATGTCGCTGACCATTTCCTGGTGGATGCCGGTGTCCACTTCCGGATGAAAATCGGCGCGTTGCGGTACGCCGTACAGCGCATCGATTTCGGGCAGGATGCTGCGCAGCGCATCGGTGTCGTGCAGGGTGCGCAAGAAGGCCGATGGCCGGGCACAGCCCAGCGCACGGCGCAGCTCCTGCCAGACGCGTTCGGGCACCAGGCTGTCCAGCTCGCCGCTGGCCGCCATCTGGCGCATCAGCGTTGCCGTTTCCGGTGCGAGCGTGAACCCCAACGGCGCCAATCGCGCCATGAAACGCGCCGCACGTAGCACGCGCACGGGGTCTTCGACGAAGGCCGGGCCAACGTGCCGCAGCACGCGCGCCTGCAGATCGCGCGCACCGCCATACGGGTCTACCAGTTCGCCACTGTCGTCGTCGCGGGCAATCGCATTGATGGTGAAGTCACGCCGCAGCAGATCTTCTTCCAGCGTCACCGACGGGTCGGCATCCACCACGAAGCCGCGATAGCCCCGGCCCGATTTGCGCTCGGTGCGTGCCAGCGCGTACTCCTCGCCGCTGCGTGGGTGCAGGAAGACCGGGAAATCCTTGCCAACCGGCTTGAATCCCTGGGCCTGCATCTGCGCCTGATCGGCACCGACCACCACCCAATCGCGGTCGCCGGCCGGCTGGCCGAGCAGGGAATCGCGGACAGCGCCGCCCACCAGATAGATCTTCATGGACACATGATGCCCGATGCGGTGCGCCAGGCGAGACGCCACACGCGCTTGTTGGCGAATGTGCCGGCCCAACGCGCCAGCAGCCGCTGTGTGTGCACCACCCGCCGCGTTTCACACGACCACCGACCAACAGTCCGGTGCGGTGTCCTCGCCGGTTGCGGGACCCTTGGCGGCATGGATGCCGCCACGGAGCCTCCAGGGACGGATTCACGGCGTGTCCCGCAAGCGGTGAGGGCACCGCGCCCTCGATGCCCAAGCGTTTGACTGGACGAAGCGACGCAACACGCCTGGCTCCTGGCTTCAACGTTCCAAGCCTTTCAGAGTACCGACAGACGCGTATCACAGAGGCATCGCGCAAGCGCACAAGCACGACCGGTGTATCAGGCGGCCATGCTCGTTGCGTCTGACCGAGGCTCAGTCCTGCGCAGCGTTGTTGGCAGCCTGGCCTGGCGCGCACACCGGACGGTTGCGCTTGTCCACCAGCTTGCCCATCAGCCGGTCGCTTAGCGGCAGCACGTCGCCATTGAGCCGCCAGTCGTAGATCACGCTGAAGGCCAGCACACGCGCGACATAGTCGCGGGTTTCCTTGTAGCTGATGGTTTCGATCCAGAAATCCGGCTCGAAGTTCGGCCGCTGCGATTGCCAGCGGCCGGTCGGGCCAGGGCCGGCGTTGTAGGCGGCGATGGTGAGATAGGGCAGCCCATAGGTGTTGAGCAACTGACGCAGGTAGGCCGTGCCGATGGCGATGTTGGTGTCCGGCTCGTACAGGCTGGTGGCACCCGCATAGCCGGGCAGGGCGATGCCCTTGGCCACGGCCGCGCCGGTGCCGGGCAATACCTGCATCAGGCCCATGGCATTGGCCGGCGAACGCGCGCGTGGGTTGAAGATGCTTTCGGCGCGGATCTCCGCAGCCACCCAGGCCGGGTCGATCGCATTCTTGGCGGCCTCACGGCGAATGCTGTCGTCGTGGTGCAGCGGAAAGCGCAGCGTATACAGGCGCTGTTCGTCCGGCTGCTTGCCGAGCGCAAACACCGCGCGGTCGAACCAGCCATTGTCACTGGCGACCTCCACGGCAAGCCGGCGCTGGGTATCGTCGAAGCGGCTGGCGGCATCGTTCCATTCGGCCACCGCCCAGCCGGGGCGATCGATCTGGAACAGGGCAATCGCGCGGCCCAATGCCGGGTCGCGCGCTACCGCCGCCTTGGCCTGTGGACTGTCCTTGGGTTCCCACGGGCAGATGCGGTAGGGCTGTTGCAGGCGGTCGGCAGCCAGAAAACCGTGGAAGGTGGGCGATTGTGCGGCGGCGCGATACAGCGCTTGCGCGGCTTCTGCCGAGCCGGTCTTTTCGGCCAGGCGCGCTTCGAAATACTGCCAGCGCGAATCGGCCCGTTGGCTTGCCGGCATCTTGCGGATTGCCGCCAGCGCCGCCGGCCAATCGCCGCGCGCCATCGCTTCGCGCGCGCGCCATTCGTGCAGGCGTTCGTCGTAGTCGGCGTCGGGCACTGCGTCGAGCCGGCGTGCCGAATCCGGCAGGTACGAGGCCACCGTCCATAGCGCGATCTGGTATAGCACCTGTCCACGCTGCGTATCGTTGAAGCCGAGTGCGCTGGCCAGTTGCGGCAGCTGTTGTTCGGCCGCATCCGGGTCGCTCTTGGCGAGCTTGGCCAGGCCATCGGCCGCAATGCGGCGGCTGCGCTCGGTCTTGGGCCAATCCAGTGCACGCGGGTGGACCTTGTCGAGAAAGGCCGCGTAATCGGTTGCCAGTGCCAGATCAGCCGCCGGCAAGCCGCGCGCCGCAGCACGCATCACCGCAGGCAGCTGCGCATCGGCGGCCGCTTCCACCCGTTCCCAGCGCAGTGCTGGTGTCAGATCGCCGCGCGCTTCCAGTGTGGCAACCACTGGGTCGCACGCATCAGGCAGTGCCTTGCCGTTGCGCCACAGCGCGAGTGCATCGCGGCTCCACTGCGCATCCAGCTTGCCGGTGGCCTGGCGTGCGCTGAGCTGCGCGCACCGCAGGCCAAGGTTCTCGGTGGGCTTCCAATTGGCCAGCAGGGTAGTCCAGTCCTGCCGACGCGCCACTGCCGGCAGCCAGCTGCTACGGAAGCTTTCGGCCACCGCCTGGCCGGCATAGCGCTGCAGAAATCCTTGCGCCTGCGCGTTGGACACCGTGTCGATACTGCGCTTGAGCGTGGCCAATTCCAGCCAGCCGTATAGCGGATGGCGGCTCAACGCGGTGAGCTGGGCGGGGTCGGACTGGCCGCGCTCGGCAGCGGCGATCGCATCGCGCATGGCAGTCAACTGTGGATCGAGGCTTTGCGCGTGCAGCGCAGTGCTGCCAAGCCACAGCAGGCCAGCGAGGAGAGTGGCGAAACGCGGGAAAGAAGTCATCGCGTGATGATACCGAAGCAGGGCTGAGCGCTTGGGTGAACATGCGCTGCGCCATGGCGCGGGCGTGTTGCAACGATGCGCAACGCCCGCGCGGTGGCCAACCGGTGATGCGCGCGCCTCAGGCGTTGCCAGGCGGGAGCCCTCAGTGCGACGCCGATCGCAGTGCTGCACTGCCAGATTGCAGCGCGTTAAGCTTTCGTTTAAAACTCGGGACGGACCGCAGGGCACGGGGGCGTGCGGGCACTTTGAAGAATCCTTCTGGAGAGAGAAAGGATGAAGCGTCTGATCCGTCCATCACGGTCATGCCTGGCCGTGCAGTTTTCGTTGTGCCTGATTCCCACACTCGCCTGGGCGCAACAGCCCGACGCCGCTCCCGCCACGCGCACGCTCGACAGCGTGCAGGTCACCGGTACCCGCATCAAGACTGCAGAGCTGCAAGGCCAGGTGCCGATCCAGACGCTCAATCGCGCCGACATCGAACGTACCGGCCTCACCTCGATCGGCGAGGTGCTGCAGGAACTCACCGCCTCCGGTTCTGCACTCAACGCCAAGTTCAACTCGTCCGGCAACTTCGGCTTCCCGCCCGACGGTAGCGGCGTGGGCGCGGGCTCGGCGCAGGTGGATCTGCGCCATCTCGGCGCCAAGCGGGTGCTGGTGCTGGTCGATGGCATCCGCTGGGTCAATGAATCCTCCGCCTCTGGCGTGGGTTCCTCGACCGACCTCAACACCATTCCACTGGCCATCGTCGAACGCATCGAGGTGCTCGAAGACGGCGCCTCGTCGTTGTACGGGTCCGATGCGATTGCCGGTGTGGTCAATATCATCACCCGGCGCAAATTCGACGGCGCGCAGGTCACGCTGAACTACGGCCAGTACGGCAAGGGCGACGGCACCAACCAGGGCATGGATCTGGCCTGGGGCACCAGTGGCGAGAATTTCAGCCTGTTCCTGGGCGCCAGCTACGTGAAACAGGAGCCGATCTACGCCCGCGATCGCGCGCAGTCGCGCTTCCCGATTCCCGGCACCGGGCTGACCTTCGGTAGCTCGGCCACCCCGGATGGACGCTTCCAGTTTTTCGACCCCAATACCGGCGCACGCCAGAATCTCACCCCGAACGCGGGCGTGGGCACGCCGCGTTACGATGGCAGCGCCGGCTGCACGCGCAGCGACGATTACCACTGCTTTGGTACCGCAGACCGCTACAACTTTGCCGAACAGAATCTGCTGCTCACCCCGTCCGAGCGCAAGGGCGTGTTCGCACAATTCCGGTATGACGTCAGCGACGACGTGCAGTGGTACGTCAAGGCCTTGGGCAACCGGCGCGAATCGACCAACCAGGCCGCGCCGGAGCCGATCTTCCTCGGCCCGGATGCCGGCACCGGCAATCCGCTGGCCGACACTATCGTGATTTCGGGGCGTAACCCGTTCAATCCATTCGGCTTCGACCTGGACTCGGCCACCAACCTGATCCAGATCGGCCGGCGCCCGGTGGAAGGTGGGCCGCGCCGGTACGAGCAGCAAGTGGATACGCAGTATGTCGGTACCGGGCTGGTGGGCATGTTCGAAGGCGATGCGCGGACCTGGTATTGGGACGTCAACGGCATGTACAGCAAGAACAAGGCCGAACAGACCAACTATGGCAGCTACAACCTGTTCAATATCAATCTGGCGCTGGGCGACCCGGCCGCCTGCGCGGCGGTGGCCGGTTGCGTGCCGCTGGATATCTTCAGCGGCGCGGGCAGCATCACTCCGGACATGCTGCGCTGGATCCAGCCGGTGGTGCGCGACCGCAGCCAGAACGAGTTGAGCCTGTTCACCGCCAACCTCAGCAGCGAGCTGTTCCAACTGCCTGGTGGCGCGGTGTCGTTCGCCACCGGCTATGAATATCGCAAGTATGAAGGCTCGTATCAGCCCGATCCGCTCACCGTGGCCGGCCGCTACAACGGCGTCCCGTCGTTGCCGACCGCCGGCAGCTATGACGTCAACGAGGCCTATCTCGAACTCAATATCCCGATCTTCGCCAACTCCTCGCTGGGCGACAAACTCGATCTGAATATCGCTGGCCGCTATTCGGATTACTCCACCTTCGGCGGCGAGTTCACGCCCAAATACGGCCTGCGTTGGCAGGTGACCGACGAACTGGTGTTACGCACCAGCTATGCCGAGGGCTTCCGCGCACCGACCATCGGCGAGCTGTTCGGTTCGGCCGCGCGCGCCGACCTGCAATTGTCCGATCCCTGCTCGATCGGCCTGGGTGGTACCGCGCCGCGCGGCAGTGCCGCCAATTGCGCCGCACTGGGCGTACCGGGCGGCTACCAGCAGGCGAACCAGCAGATCTCCGTCACCACCGGTGGCAACGAGCAACTGGACCCGGAGCGTTCGCGCAGCTTCAGTGCCGGCATGGTCTTCAGCCCGGGCTTTGCCAGCAATGCCAGCTGGTCGGATCGGCTCGACATGGAAGTGACCTTCTATCGCCACCATGTGGATGGCGCGATCCAGGCGATCAATGCGCAGACGCAGCTGGATCTGTGCGTGGATACATTGGATGCGTTGTACTGCAATGGCATCGGGCGCGCCTCCACCGGCGGCATCAATGCCTTCAACAACCGCCTGACCAACCTGGGCTCGATCAAGACCGACGGGTGGGACGTGGACCTGTTCTGGACGCTGCCGGAAAGTGCGCTCGGCCGCTTCAAGCTGTCGTGGCAGAACACCTTCGTGGGCCGTTACGAGGCGCTGGGCGCGGCCGGGCAGCGGCAACCGCAAGGGCCGGGCATCGAGGTGGTCGACAGCGCCATCCCCGAGTGGACCAGCAATGCGGTGCTGGACTGGTCGCTGGGCAACTGGACGGCCTCGTGGACGGCGCGCCACATCTCCAAACTCACCGAGCAGTGCGGCGATGCGGTCGAATTTGCGGTCTGTGGCAACCCGACCGAAGGCACCAACCAACTGGATGCGATCACGTATCACGACGCACAGGTGGGCTATCGCGTCGATTGGCTCAAGGGCCTGCAACTCACCGCCGGCTTGAACAACGTGTTCGACAAGGACCCGCCGATCTGCCTGTCGTGTTCACTCAATGGCTATGACGCCTCCACCTACGACATTCCGGGTGGACGCTTCTGGTATGTGCGGGCGGACCTGAAGTTCTAGGGCGGCTAGACGCTGCGTGGTTCTTCAGTGAGAACCACGCAGGCTGATTGGGTAACCGCGGCGCGCTGGAGGTGTTTTGGTCGCATTGCACCTGGTCATGACGGGCAATGCGCAGGTGCCGGTTGCCTGCGCATCACCGGCGCGGTGCCTGCACGCGAGCCGGTGACGACGACGGTTTCAGCGCAGCTCTCCCGGCCGATAGTCCGGCAAGGCGATGCTGTTGGAATCGCGCGCAAAACGGTTGTTGATGAGGCGTCGGACAAACGGTGTACCTGCCAGGCGCATCGCACTGCGCAACAGCGCCAGCCCGATCGTGGTATGCGGCCAGAGCAGGCGAGGGACGATCTTGGGAACGTTCTGCCCCTCTTTGACGAACGGGCGCATGATCCGTTCGTAGTGCGCAAACGCTTGCGTCGGTGTGCTGGCCTGTGCAAGTTCGCCTGCCAGTACATAGCTGCCGACCATCGCCAGCGTCGTGCCGATACCCGACAGCGATGTGGGGCACCACGCGGCGTCGCCGGTCAACACCACCCGGCCTGCCGACCATCGCGGCATGCGGACCTGCCGCAGCACCTCGAAGTAAAGGGTCTTCGCGGATCACTGTGGGTGCAATCGAGCATTTTCGGGTAGCGCGGGCAGGAAGCTGGCGATGATCTTGAGCCTCAGGAACTCCTCGTCGCGATAGCCGTAGGCGCTGCGCTGGATGACCCGGATCTTGTTGTTGAGCCCTTCCACCAGGCCGAGGCTGACCTTGTTCTCCGGCCTGCAGTACGCCGCGATGCCGTCCCAGTGCCGCTCGATCATCCCCACGAACGTCTGGTAGGGCACAAGCCGCTGCCAGCGCAGACTCTGCTTCCAGCGCTCGAAGAACTCCCGTGCACCTCGCTCGGTGCGGTAGCTCCACAGCTGCCCGAAGGACTCTTTCAGCAGGTACGCCGTGTTCAGACGTTTGTTGGCCGCCAGCAACTTGGCGAGCGCCTTTCGACCGTCCAGGGTAAGGTTTTCGCGATTGCTCAGCAGGGTGTAACGCTGGCCCTTGATGTAACTGCGATCCTGGCCTTGAAGGCGCTTGTACTCGTCGCGCCGCACCTGATCGAGCGCGTCGGACAGGTGGCGCATGATGTGGAATTTGTCGAACACGATGCTGGCGTTGGGCGCGTTCTTGCCCACCGAGTTGCGAAACGGCCGCCACATGTCCATCACCGCCACGTCGATGCCGGCGCTACGTTTTGGGCCCAATTCGGCGAAGAACTGGTCGATGTCCGCCTCGGTGCGCCCACTGCCGCCGAACCAGATCGGTCGGCCGCGCTCCAGATCGCTGACCACAACGCGGTAGTCATGGCCCTTGTGGATCGCGATCTCGTCGATGCCGATGGCGCGCGGCGCCGGCGTCCCCGCCCGGCGCACCTGCTCGGCCATGTACAGCTTGGACAGCTCCTTGACCGTGCTGTCGTGCAGGCGCTCCAGCTCAGCCACGGCCTTGTGCGTCATGCTCCGGCACAGATTGCCCACATGCAGGGCGAATCGCTCGGTGTAGCGCGGATTCTTGGCCAGCCAGTCCAGCCGCTCTACGTGCACGCCGCCGCACCCCGGGCAATCGACCCGCCAGCGCTCAAACTCCACGAACAGCATCCAGCCGGCCGCCCGCAAGTCGCGGGCGCGGCACAGGCGCTTGTCGTAGCGGCTGCGACACCGATGGCCACAGTTGGAACACACGGCCGTTTTTTTCGGCGCCGCAAGGTCACGATCCGCGCCTTCGGGGCGCCGAACACGCCCTTGAGCGTGGACTCCGCCGCGAAGCCAGGGAAGGAAAACAACTCACTCAGCCGACGGCCCGTTTTCATGCAGAACACCGCGTCAAGAAGTCAGCACAGGATGTACCACCTTCTGGGACGGTGGAAAGGGCCTGTTTCCAAGGCTCAACGCAGATTCAGGGGCCTCAAGGCACCCACACGAATCCGCGATGAGCCGAAGTAAAAATCGTCGACATCCTTCATCGCGTCGAGGATGCGTGGGAATTCCCATCCATCGTTGGCAAATTGCGCTTGCATATAGCGCCGTTGCCGCTCCAGGCTCCATGTGTTCTCGCCTTCGGGCCGCTTCTGCAGGCCCAGATAGGCGCCCAGCTTGCCGTCCAGCGCGGGTTTCAACGTCGCGCCGCGCCCGCCCACCGTGTTGTATTGCCTGGCATAGGCACTGTCGTGCGCGCGTCGGGGGATGCTGAAATACGCGATGGTCATGTCCATCCAGTACGGCACGTTCGCGCCGGGAAACACCAGCTCACGCGTGTGCGCACCCACGCCTTCGGCAACCACGACAGCGTCGTAGCGTGCGCAGCGGCCGCTGTGGAAGGTGATGTCGACGCCGTCCGGGTCCTGGGCGATGTCGCAAATGCTGTCGCCGAAACGATAGGGCACGCGCGCGCGGGTGGCGTCGTACAGGATGCGCGCAAGGTCGCCACGACGGATTTCCAGGTCGGCAGTGGGCCCGCTGTCGGTCTCGGATTCGGCGGCCTTGAAGCGCGCAATGACCCGATTGTCTTCGCTGACCCAATCGGTACCGAGCTCCTTGGTGCTGCGTTCGAATGCACGCGCTTCCAGGCCCATGCGGCGCAGCACCTCGCGGGCATTGCCGCGGACGTCGACGTTCTGGCCGCCATCGCGAAATTCCGGCGCGCGTTCGACCACCTCGACCTCCACCCCGTGGGCGTCAAGCCACCAGGCCGCAGTGGTCCCGGCGACGCTGGCGCCGCTGATGAGAATCCGACGGGACATGATGCCGCTCCTGCAGTGAATATACATCACGCATGATACATAAATATCATGCGTGATCCTATTGCCCTGCGGCGGATTCCAGGTTGGCGATCAGGCGGCCAAGCAACACGGTCAGCAGCCCGGCTTCTTCGCTGGAAAATCCCGAGACGCCAACGGCATTGAAGTGAAGCAGCGCGGTGCGCCCGGTGGCGGCAGCCTCTTTGCCTGCATCGGTCAGCCGAACCGTGGCGGCACGTTTATCGCTGGACATCGCCTGGCGCGCAATCAGGCCCATCGCTTCGAGCTTGTCCAGCAGTGCGGCCATTGCAGGCTGCTTCACGGCGGAGTCGCGCACCAGGTCCCGCTGCAGCATGGGGCCTTTCCACGACAGCAACAGCAACGGCCCGATCAGCGCAAGTGTCAGCCCATGTTCTCGCAGCCGTGCGTCGACACTGCGGTTGAAGACGCGCGCGGCGTGGTTTGCCAGATAGCCGGGCGCGATGGCGGCTTCCGGGTGGATGTCCGAGTTCATGCGCGCAGCATAGCCCACGCGTGTGGGATGTGGCGCCGCGCCACTGGCGCCATCGTGCGGCACAACACCGGAGTTGGCACGCACTGGCAACGCGCATCTTGCAACGTTGGCGCAGCGCCTTTGATGGGCTGCGGCGTGATGCGCGACACCTTGGTGCGTTGCGCATCCGCGGCCCTTACGCGTGGCCGATCGTCATCGGCGCACCGGTGCATCGCCGGCGATGTGGTAATCAGCCGTGCTACGCGGCAAGGGCGTACGCCCGCGCATGCGGTCGGCGATCTTCTCGGCGATCATGATGGTGGTGGCGTTGAGGTTGCCGGTGATGATGCGCGGCATGATCGAGGCGTCGATGACACGCAAGCCTTCCATGCCATGCACGCGGCCTTGTCCATCCACCACGGCCATGTCGTCGGTGCCCATCGCACACGAGCACGATGGGTGATACGCGGTTTCTGCACGCGACCGCACGAATGCGTCCAGCTCGGCGTCGGTCTTGCAATCGGCGCTGGGACTGATCTCGCGGCCGCGATATGCATCGAGCGCGGGCTGGGCAATGATCTCGCGCGTGATGCGGATGGCATCGCGAAATTCCTGCCAGTCCTGATCGGTGGATTGGTAGTTGAACAGGATGGATGGATGCTGGTGCGGGTCGCGTGATTTGGCATGCACGCGCCCGCGGCTGGGCGTACGCATCGAGCCGACGTGCGCCTGGAAGCCGTGCTCCTTCACCGCGTTGCTGCCGTTGTAGTTGATCGCCACCGGCAGGAAGTGGTACTGGATGTTGGGCCAGTCGAACTCATCGCGCGTGCGGATGAAACCACCGGCTTCGAACTGGTTGCTGGCGCCGGTGCCGGTGCCGGCGAACAGCCACTGCGCGCCGATCGCCGGCTGGTTCCACCATTGCAGTGCCGGATACAGCGACACCGGCTTGGTACAGGCGTACTGGATATACACCTCCAGGTGATCCTGCAGGTTCTGGCCAACGCCGGGCAAGTCGTGCACCAGTTGCACATCCAATGCGCGCAGCAACTCCGGCGCGCCCACACCGGAGCGCTGCAACAGCTGCGGCGAGGCGATGGCACCCGCACACACCAGCACTTCGCGGCGCGCATGCGCATCGATCCCCTGGCTGTTGTTGCCCACCAGATAATGCACGCCAATCGCCCGCTTGCCGGCAAACAGGATGCGGTCGGTGGTGGCATGGGTGACGATGTGCAGGCCATCGCGCGGGCGGGCGATGTCCAGGTAACCGCGCGCAGTGCTGGCGCGTCGCCCGCGCGGTGTCACCGTGCGGTCCATCGGCCCGAAGCCTTCCTGCTGGTAGCCATTGAGATCGTCGGTGCGCGGGTAGCCCGCCTGTACGCCTGCCTCGACCATGGCATGGAACAGCACGTTGTTGTCGTTGTGCGGCGTGGCCACGCTCACCGGGCCGTCGCCGCCGTGATAGTCGTTGGCACCGATGTCGCGCGTCTCGGCCTTGCGGAAATAGGGCAGGACATCGCGGTAGCTCCAGTCCTCCAGGCCCGGCCGTTTGGCCCAGTGATCGAAATCCAGCGCGTTGCCGCGGATGTAGCACATGCCGTTGATGAGCGACGAACCGCCCAGGCCCTTGCCACGCCCACACTCCATCCGGCGGTGATCCATATGCGGTTCCGGCTCGGTTTCATAGGCCCAGTTATAGCGGCGGCCCTGCAGCGGGAACGCCAGCGCGGCTGGCATCTGGGTCCGGAAATCCAGCCGGTAGTCCGGTCCACCCGCCTCGAGCAGCAGCACGGTGACACCCGGATCTTCGGTCAAGCGTGCCGCCAGCACGTTGCCGGCCGATCCGGCGCCGATGATGATGTAGTCGTATTCGCGTTGCATGGTGATCTCCTGATGCGTGTGCAGTGCAGCGGCGGCCAGGGCGCGGCGCAGTGTCGGGATGGACGTGGACACGGCGTGGCCACGCGCTGCGTGTGGTCTGCGTGAGGCAGTCGAGAAACGACTGCAACACGGGTCAGCCGCGATCAAAACACCGATGCGTAGCGTTCCAGTTCGACCTGGACCGATTTGGTGCGCGTGTATGCCTGCAAGGTGGCCAGGCCGTTTTCGCGGCCGACGCCCGATTGCTTGTAGCCGCCCACCGGCATTTGCGCGGGCGATTCGCCCCAGGTGTTGATCCAGCAGATACCCGCTTCCAGGCGATGGATCAGCCGGTGCGCACGCGCCAGATCCGGCGTGACCACGCCAGCTGCCAGGCCATAGGTGGTGGCATTGGCACGCGTCACCGCTTCATCTTCGTCGTCGTAGGTGAGCAGGCTCAACACCGGCCCGAAGATCTCCTCGCGCACGATGACCATCGCATCCGTGCAATCGCTGAAGATGGTCGGCGCCACGTAATAGCCCTGTGCCAGTGCGCCGTCGCGTAGCCGCTGCCCACCGCAGAGCAGGCGTGCCCCTTCGGCCTTGCCCTGTTCGATGTAGTCCAGCACACGCCGCATGTGCGCGGCGCTGACCAATGGGCCGAAGGTGGTGCGCGCATCGAGCGGGTCGCCGATATGGATGCGCTGCACGCGCGCCAACAGGCGCGCCTCGAATGCGCTGCGCAGCGCGCGCGGCACGAAGACGCGGGTACCGTTGGTGCACACCTGCCCGGAGCTGTAGAAGTTGGCCATCATCGCGATGTCGGCAGCCAGGTCCAGATCCGCATCGGCGCAGACGATCAACGGTGACTTGCCGCCCAGTTCCATGGTGACGTCCTTCAGCGACGAGCTGGACGCACTGGCCATCACCTTGCGCCCGGTGGCGGTGCCGCCGGTAAAGCTGATCTTCTCGATCTGCGGATGTTCGGTGAGCGCGGTGCCCACGCTGGCGCCGTCGCCGGGCAGTACGTTGAACACGCCATCGGGCAGGCCGGCTTCGGTGAACAGTTCGGCCAGTTTGAGCGCGGTGAGCGGCGTCACCTCGCTGGGCTTGAAGATCATCGCATTGCCGGCAGCCAGTGCCGGCGCCGCCTTCCACAACGCAATCTGGATCGGGTAGTTCCACGCGCCGATCGCACCGACCACGCCCAGCGGCTCATGCCGGGTATAGAAGAAGCTGCCTTCGCGCAGTGGCACCTGCACGCCCTGCAATGCCTGCGCGACGCCGGCGTAGTACTCCAGCACATCGGCGCCGGTCACCACGTCCACGCTGCGGGTTTCGCTCAGTGGCTTGCCGGTGTTGAGCGTTTCCAGTTCGGCCAGGGCATCGTTGCGTTCGCGCAATAGCGCCACTGCACGCAGCAGGATGCGCGAGCGTTCCACCGTGGTCAGTGCGGCCCATTGCCGCTGGCCCGCCTTGGCGCTGTCGACCGCCGCATCCAGATCCTCGGCACCAGCATTGTGCACGTTGGCCAGTACCTCGCCGGTCGCCGGATTGACTACCTCGAAGGTATGGCCGCCGCGGGCGGGAACGTAGCGGCCGCCGATGTAGAGCAGCTGGTCGGGAAAACGTGGCATGACAAACCTCCTGTGGGACGCACGCTGCAGCCATGCACCTTCAGCGCGTGAGGTGCAGGAACTGCAGGTGACGCTCGTATTGATCGATGATGTCGTTGATGATCTGTTCGCGGCTGTAGCCAACCAGGTCGTAGTCCTGGCTGCCTTCGTACAGATACACCTCGGCGCGGTAGTAGCGCTGATTGCGGAAGCGCTGCGCGGCGAAGGACGGGGTGAGATAGCCGCGCATCACCACTTGGTAGCGGAAGCCTTGCTGCTCGCCGTGATCGACACTGATTTCCATGTCGCCATCGTCCAGCCGGCTGCTGACCTTCCAGCCTTCTTCCTGCAGCTGGGCGGTCACCGCATCGATGGCCGGGCGCACCTGGTCGTGCATGAAGCGATAGACCTCATCGCGCGCCGGGAAGTGCATCGCCTGGCCCAGCCGCTGCCGCCAGCCGCCGTGATGACGCGATTGCCCGATCAACGGGCTGGGACTATGCAGCTGGGCGCGCTTGCGCTGCGATTCTTCACCGAGCGCGCGCGACAATCCCCAGGCCATCAGCAGCAGCACTGCAGAAAACGGCAACGAGGCCAGCACCACCGCCGACTTGAGTGCGTCCATGCTGCCGGCCAGCAGCAGGCCGGCGGTGACCACGGCGGTGAGCACGCCCCAGAACACGCGCAGCCAGCGCGGGCCGTCGTCGTGCGGTTCACCGCCATGCGACGACAACGTGGACAGCACTACCGTGCCGGAGTCGGCAGAGGTGACGAAAAACACGAAGCTGATCGCCACCGTCACGGTGATGACGGCGCGGCTCCACGGGTAGCTCTGCAGCAGCGAATACAGCACCGTCTGTGGTGCGTCGATGGCCTGCTGCGCCCAGGCCGCCTGGCCATGATGCAGCAGCTGGTCCAATGCGCTGTTGCCGAAGATCGACAGCCACGCCAAGGTGAAGCCCAGCGGGATCAGCAGCACGCCCAGCACGAATTCGCGGATGGTGCGCCCGCGTGAGATACGTGCGATGAACAGGCCCACGAACGGTGCCCAGCCGATCCACCAGGCCCAATAGAACACTGTCCAGTTGCCGAGCCAATCGGCGCGTCCGCCGTAGGCGTAGACATCGAAGCTCTTGCCGACCACGCTACCCAGATAGTCGCCCAGGTTCTGCATCAGGGCGTTGAGCAGGTACTGGGTGGGGCCGGCGAACAGCATGAACAACAGCAGCGCGATCGCCAGCAGCATGTTGATGTCCGACATCCAGCGCACGCCTTTTTCAACGCCCGAGACCGCCACCACGATCGCCGCGCCCATCATCGCCACGATCAAGGCCACCTGCACCCAGTGTGCATGCGGGATCTCGATCAAGCTGCTCAGCCCGGCGTTGAGGTGCAGCACGCCAAAGCCCATGTCCGCGCCCAGGCCGAACACGGTCGCCACGATGCCCAGCGCATCCACGGTGTAGCCAATGGGGCCGTTGATGCGCTTGCCGATCAACGGATACAGCGCTGAGCGCAGGGCCAGCGGCAGGTTATGCCGGAACGCGAAGTACGCCAGCGCCATCGCCGCCAGCGCAAATACGCCCCAGCCATGCAGCCCCCAATGCAGGAACAACAGTTGCATCGCCTGGCGCGCGGACGCCTCGCCATTGCCGGTGCCGCCCTGCGGTGGTTGCAGGTAATGGGTCAGCGGTTCGGAGACGCAGAAGAAGAACAGCGTGATGCTGATGCCGGCGGCGAACAGCATGCCAGCCCAGGAGAGGTAGCTGAATTCCGGTTCGTCGTGATCGGCGCCCAGCTTGATGTTGCCGTAGCTGGACAGGGCAGTGCCGAGCACGAAGACCAGGTACAGCGTCATCGCCAGCAGGTAGTACCAGCCCACGTTGCGCGAGGCCCAGGTCTGCGCATGCAGCAGCACACTGCCGGCTTCGAGCGGGAACAACGCCACCAGCAACGCGAAGGTGCAGACCACCGTTGCCGCCAGCAGGAACACCGGCCGCAGCGTGCGCACTGGCAACCGCGTCGGTTCAACTGCACTCATGCCGACGCACTCATACGCTGCGTGTCACGGGATGTGCTCCCAACAAAAAACCGCCTGCGTTATCGCACAGGCGGTGTCGAGGGGGTGTCATCGGTCGAGTTCGCCGATGCGATGGGGTCGGCAATTTGCGTGCGCTAGCGCAACAGCTGCAGCGGAACGCGCACATCCATGCCGACCGCCAGGTGATCGGAAAAGGCGGCGGGGATGGCTTCGGTATGTTCGATCACCAGGCTGTCGCTGACCAGGATGTGGTCGATGGCGCGATCCGGCCGCCAGCTGGGAAAGGTGTGCACCACGCAGCCCGGTGGCTGCAAGCGGGTGTGGCGGTACAGGGCCTGCATTTCCGGCCGGTCGGCCACGCAGTTGAAGTCGCCCATCAACATCACGTTGGGATGCTCGGACAACAGTTCGGCGATGAAGGCCAGCTGCGCCATGCGCGAATTGGCGCCCAGCGACAGGTGTGCCACCGCCACGGCCAGGCCATCGCGGCCCTTTCCGAACTTGGCCAGCAGGATGCCGCGCCCGCCGATGCGGCCGGGCAGGGCATGGTCCTGCACGTCCAGCGGTTCCAGCTTGCTCAGCAGGCCGTTCGCGCTGGAGGCCACCCCGCCCATGCGGCGGTTGGGCTGATGGCTCCAATAGTGGAAGCCGGCGCGCTCTGCCAGGTAATGGGTCTGGTTGGTGAAGCCCGAGCGCAGGCTGCCCGGATCGGCTTCCTGCAAGCCGACGATGTCGCGCTCGCCCGCCAGCTTGGCGATGCTGTCCAGGCTGGTGCGCTTGCTGCCCAGCGGCAAGGCGTGCGACCAGCTGCGGGTCACGTAGTCGCTGTAGCGGCGGGTGCTGGAGCCGGCCTGGATATTGGCGGTCAGCACCCGCAGGGTGCGCGAATCCGGAGCGTTCACGACGCGGCGAACGCTCGGCTCACTTGGCCAACGTAGCGCGCTCGCGCGCGATCAGGTGGTCGGCGATGCGCAGCATGTCCGGGAAGCTCTTGCCCTTGACCAGATACTTGCCGTTGACAACCAGCGACGGCGTGCCGGTGATGGTGCTGCGGGTGGCGAACTGCTTGGCGCGGTTGGTCTTGGCCGAGACGCCGAAGCTGCCCATGGTGTCGATGAAGGTCTTCTGGTCCACGCCGTACTTGGCGTAGAACGCGGCGATGTCCTGCACCGAATCCCTGCCGCGCTCGCCCTTGAGGGTCTGGTCGACATGGATGGCCTTATACAGCGCCTCGTGGGTCTTTTCCTGCACGCCCATGGTCTCGGCGGCATAGAACGCGCGGGCATAGTCGTCCCAGGGGCCGCCGAACAGCGCCGGCACGTAGACGAACTGCACGTCCGACGGCAGGCCGGCCTTCCACGGCCCGATCAGTGGCTGGAACGCGTTGCAGGCCGGGCAGACGTAGCCGAAGATCTCGGCCACTTCGATCTTGCCCGCCGCCTGCTGGTACGGCTGGCCACCCTGGATGTCCACATAGTCGGTGCCGGCGACCGGCTCCGGGCCGTTGGGCGCGCGCGGGGCGGCGCTGGGTGCGGCTGGCGGCGGGGTGGTGGCGCTTTCGCCGACAGCCGGCGGGGCCGCCGGGTCGGCCACTGGCGTGGTGGCGGCCGGCGCGGCAGCAGGCGCGGTGGTGGTGGTGGCCGGCGCGGTGTCGGAGGAGCCGTCCTGGGCCTTGCAGGCGACCAGGATCGGGAGCAGCGCCATCAGCGTCAGGGCGAAGCGGATCTTCATCGGATTGGATCTCCAGCGTGGGGCGAGGAAAGGGCCGGGTGGCCGCGGGGCGCATGATGCCACGGGTGGGCGTTGGTCACGGTTAGGTGGTTCAGCGCTTGGCCGGCCCGGCGTGTTCTCGGGCGATCAGATAGTCGGCAATCTTCAGCATCTGCGGGTAATCGCGTGCACCGATCAGGTAACGTCCGTTGACGATGAGGGCCGGCGTGCCGGGCAGCTTGCTACGCTGCGCGAACTCGCGCGCGGCCTTGAGCCTGGCGTCCACCGCTGCGCTCTTGAAGGTGTCCACGAAGCGCTGCTGCGGCACGCCGTAGTCGGCATAGAACACGGCCAGTTCGTCCGGGGCGACGTTCTGGGTCGGCACGCTCTGCTTTTCGTGGATGGCATCGAACATGGCGCGATGGCTACGCTTGGCCACGCCCAGGATGTCGGCGGTGAAGTAGGCGCGCGCGAAGGTATCCCAGAAGCCACCAAACGCCGCCGGCACCGGGGTGAAGCGCACGTAGGAAGGCTGCTTGGCTGCCCAGGCTTCCAGCGTCGGTTCGAAGTGCGCGCAGTGCGGGCAGGTATAGCCGAACACTTCCACCACTTCGACCTTGCCAGCCAGCGGCGCGTACGGCTGGCCGCCGTCGATCAGGGTGTAATCCTCGCCTTCGACCGGCACAGCCTTCTTGTCGGCGGCACAGGCCGCCAGCGGCACCAGGATCAATAGCAGCAGGGACAGACGGGAAAACAGCTTCATGCAGGCTCCGTGGGGGATGCGCGAGAGGGCGGGAAACGACGACGCCGGTCGCGGGACCGGCGTCGTGACGCGGTGGGGTGGTGGGGTGGTGGGGCGACTCAGCTCACGAGCGTGCCGGGGGGGCGTTGGCCACTTGAGCGGCGGCCGCGTCGTCGGCGCGATCGTGCAGGCCTTGCAGGTAGCTGGACAGCGCCTGGATCTCCTGCTCGGTCAGCGGCTTGGCCACCTGCGCCATGATATGGAACAGCGCTGGATTGCGCTCCTGGGTGGTGCCGGCCTGGTAGTCCTTCAGGCGCCGTGCCACGTAGTCGGCATGCTGGCCGCCCAGGCGTGGGTAGGCGGGGCCCGGGTTGCCGCCGCCGGATGGGCCATGACAGGCCATGCAGGCCGGCACGCCGCGTGCGACATCGCCGCTGCGGTAGAGCTTCTCGCCAACTTCGTAGAACTTCATTCCCTGGTACGGCCCCTCGGCAATCACCGCATCGTCGGCGACCCCGGCGGCAGACTTCTGGGTGGCGAAGTAGGCGCCCAGGTCGCGCATGTCCTGCGCGGTGAGGTCCTTGACGAAGGGCACCATCACCGCCGACATCCCACTGTTGCGCTCGCCGCTGGCGATCAGCGCCACCTGGTGTGCCACGTAGCGCTCGGTCTGGCCGGCGATGCGCGGGTACATGGCCAGGGCGGGATTGCCGTCCGGGCCGTGGCAGGCGGTACAGGCCGCGGCCTTGGTCTGGCCGGCCTTGGCATCGCCCCAGGTGGTTTTGGCCAGGTCCACCTCCAGCGGCGCAACGCGCACCGGCGGCGGATCGGGGATCGGCGTGACCGCCGACTGCGCAAACGCCACGGCCGCAATGACCGGCACGGCGAGTGCGGCGAGGACTAACACACGAGCATGGCGCATCAGCTGAAGCTCCGTATGGACCCGGCCCGCGCGCGTTGGGTGCTGGCTGTGGCAGGCGTGCCCGGATTATCGACATGCCTTCGTGCCAGGGTCAACGAACAGTGCAGCAAAACCGTCAGGCCCGAACGTGCGATCCTAGCGGGATGTCGCTCCTTATCGAACAAGCCCGCTACCACCTGTCCGCCCACACCGCCCGGCAATTGCCCGACGATGGTGGCTTCGAGGTGGCCTTCGCCGGCCGCTCCAACGCCGGAAAATCCAGCGCGCTCAATGCGCTGACCCGGCAGAACGCGCTTGCGCGCGTGTCCAAGACGCCCGGCCGCACCCAGCAATTGGTGTTTTTCCAGATCCAGCCCGAGCGCTATCTGGTGGACCTGCCAGGCTACGGTTACGCCAAGGTGCCGCAGGACCTGCAGGCGCACTGGCAGGCCTTCATCGACCGCTATTTCCGCACGCGCGAGGCCTTGCGCGGGTTGGTGGTGGTCATGGACATCCGCCACCCGCTCAAGGACTACGACCTGCAGATGCTGGGCTACGCGGCCGAACGCGGCCTGCCCGCCCACGGCTTGCTGACCAAGGCCGACAAGCTCGGCCGTGGCCAGCAGATGCAGACCCTGCAAAAGGTCAAGAAGGAAGTGACCTCGCGCTTCGGCGACAGCGTGACCGTGCAGACCTATTCGGGCGAATCGCGCCAGGGCGTGGACGAATTGCGCGGCATCGTGGGCGGCTGGCTGGGACTGGATGTGGAAGCGCCTGCCGGGCAGTGATGCCTGGCGGACGCAACCGCCGCTGTGCGCAATGCCGCGCCAGCGCCGGCCAGTGCGCGCCATGCGCATGGATGGAAATCTCAGACCCGGCCGGTGGCGGCAATTCTTCAATGCCCTGCGGGTATAGTGCGGGCCTTGCGGTGGATGGGGAGTAGCCCCACATCGTCCCACCCCCTCACGTTTGCGAGCCCGCCTTTGTCGAGTCCCAGCCACGTTGCCGAAACGCCGATCACCGAACGCGCGGAACTGGTCCAGGTGCTGGCCTCCGGCGAGAAGCCCCGCACGCACTGGCGCATCGGCACCGAGCATGAAAAGTTCGGTTTCCAGCTGGACGATCTGCGTGCGCCCGCCTTCGATGGCGCGCGTGGCATCGAGGCCTTGCTCACCGGGCTGACCCGCTTCGGCTGGGAACCGGTGCAGGAAAACGGCCGCACCATCGCGCTGTTGCGCGACGGCGCCTCGGTGACGCTGGAGCCGGCCGGCCAGCTGGAACTCTCTGGCGCGGCGGTGGAGACCCTGCACCACACCTGTGTGGAAACCGGCACCCACCTGGACGAAGTGGCTCAGGTGGCCGGCGAGTTGCAGCTGGGGTTCCTGGGCATGGGTTTCCAGCCCAAGTGGCGCCGCGACCAGATGCCGTGGATGCCCAAGGGCCGCTACCAGATCATGAAGCGCTACATGCCCAAGGTCGGTTCGCTCGGCCTGGACATGATGACGCGCACCTGCACGGTGCAGGTCAATCTGGATTACGCCACCGAAGCGGACATGGTGAAGAAGTTCCGCGTCTCGCTGGCGCTGCAGCCGATCGCCACTGCCTTGTTCGCCGATTCGCCGTTCACCGAGGGCAAGCCCAACGGCTACCTGAGCTACCGCTCGCATATCTGGACCGATACCGACGCCGACCGCACCGGCATGCTGGATTTCGTGTTCGAAGACGGCTTCAGCTACGAGCGTTACGTCGACTACCTGCTCGATGTGCCGATGTATTTTTCCTACCGCGATGGCGTCTATCACGATGCCAGCGGGCAGAGCTTCCGCGATTTCATGCAAGGCAGGCTGCCGGCGCTGCCGGGCGCGTTGCCGACGCTGCGCGACTGGTCCGACCACATGACCACCGCATTCCCGGAAGTGCGCCTGAAGAAGTATCTGGAAATGCGCGGCGCCGACGCCGGTCCGTGGGATCGCCTGTGTGCGCTATCGGCGTTCTGGGTGGGCCTGCTCTACGACGACACGGCGCTGGACGCGGCCTGGGACCTGGTCAAGAATTTCAGTCCCGCCGAGCGCCACGCACTGCGCGACGGCGTGCCCAGGCATGCGCTGGGCCTGCCGTTCCGCAATGGCACGTTGCGCGACCTGGCCGTGGAGGCGGTGAACATCGCGCGCGAAGGGCTGCGCCGCCGCGCGCAGCTCAATCGCGACGGCCAGGACGAAACCGGTTTTCTCGACGTGATCGCCGAGATCGCCGATAGCGGCGTCACCGCCGCCGAGCGCAAGCTGGCGCTGTATCACGGCGCATGGAAGGGCGATATCGATCGCGTGTTCCGCGAGTTCGCGTACTGAGCCATCGGGCGGGCGGCATCTGGTACGCGGGCGTTGCCAGCGTGGTCAGCGCCGCTCCGGCATGCACGGCAGTCGCACCGTCACCCGTAATCCGCCTTCGGCACGGTTGTCCAGACGCAGGTCGCCGCCGTGGGCCAGCACGATGCTGTGCGCCACCGACAGCCCCAGGCCGATGCCGCCGGTGCCACGGTTGCGCGAGGATTCGCCACGCACGAACGGCAGCAGCAGCTGTTCGCGTTGCATGGGATCGATGCCGGGGCCGTCGTCGTCGATCCACAGCACGCCGTCCTCGCCATCGCGCTGCAAGTGCAGGCGTGGGCGTTGGCCATATTTCAACGCGTTCTCCAGCAGGTTCATCACCGCGCGCCGCAGCGCCAGCGGGTCGCCTTCCAGGGTGATCGCCGGGCCGGGCAGCAAGGCGGCATCGGCGCCGATATCGGTGGCATTGTCGACCACGCTTTCCACCAGCAAGCGCAGATCCAGTGGCGCGCGCGCGCCGCGGTGGCGGTCGTTCTGGATGAAATCCAGCGCGGCGGAGATCATCGCCTTCATCTCTTCCAGATCGGCCAGCGCTTTCTCGCGCAGCGGCGGTTGCAGGTCGTCCAGGCGAAAGGACAGCCGTGCCAGCGGCGTGCGCAGGTCGTGGGCGATCGCCGCAACCATATGGGTACGTTCGTTGATGAGCCGGTTCAGGCGCGCCTGCATGGCATTGAACGAGTCGGCCGCGCGCACGATTTCCGGCGGACCGCTGCGTTGCAGTGCGGGGGCCTCGGGATTGCGGCCCAGGCGGTCGGCCGCTTCGGCGAAGCGCTGGATCGGTGCCGACAGCGCGCGCGAAAACCACCACGCCAGCGGCACATTGACCAGCAATCCGGCCAGGAACAGCAGCACCACATGGGTCTTGAACTCGGCCGACAGTCGGCGGGGCGGCGATTGCACGGTGCGCCAGCGGCCATCGGGCTGCTGCAGGGCTGCGGTGAAGCCATCCAGCAACGGGACCGCGGGGGTCAGGCGTTCGTTTTCCCAGTCGGCCGGCAGGCCGCTGCTGCCCTCCGATACTGCACTGCGCGCCGCATCGGCACTGGCCGGGAGGCTGCCGGCGTCGCCGCGCGCGTCGGCGCTGCGGTAGAAGCGCATGCGCTGCCGGTCCACGCCCAGCCAGTGCGCCAGCAGCATTTCCGCAACGCGGTCGCGGACCTGGCCGACCGGTGGCGACGGTGCCTGCGTGTGGTCGGTGACCGTGAGCGAGCGCGTGCCCGCAGGCATGCGCGTGGACAGCAGTGCCACCACTTCCGGTGGATGCACCGGGGGTTCGTACACGGGCGTGCGCAGGACCAACAGCGCAATGCCGACGCCCTGGGCGGTCAGCAGGGCGACCGCCAGCAATACAAACGTCCGGGCAAAGATCGACAGCCCGCGACGTGGCGAGTGGCTCACAGGCGCGAGACGCTCGGCAGCAGCATGTAGCCTTCGTTGCGCACGGTGCGGATCAGCTCGGTATGCACGCGCTCGTTGATCTTGCGGCGCAGGCGGCTGATCTGGCTGTCGATGGCGCGGTCGTAGACGTCGGTGTCGCGGCCGCGTGCGTAGTCCAGCAGCTGGTCGCGGCTGAGCACCCGCTGCGGGTGTTCGACGAAGGTGCGCAGCAGCGCGAATTCACCATCTGACAGATTGATGAAGATGCCGGTGGGGTCGCGCAGGTCACGCCGTACCACGTCCAGCCGCCAGCCGGCGAACTCGTAGACGTTGCCACGCTGGTCGGCCTGCTCGTGGCTGGCCTGGCTGCGCCGCAGCAGGGCGCGCACGCGGGCCAGCAATTCCCGCGGATTGCAGGGCTTGGCGAGGTAGTCGTCGGCACCCACTTCCAGGCCGATGATGCGGTCGGTATCGTTACCCAGCGCGCTGAGCATGATGACCGCCGGGGCACCGCGCTGGCTGGTCAGCGCGCGTGCCGCGCTCAGGCCATCTTCTCCGGGCAACATCACGTCGAGTACGATGAGGTCCGGGCGGTGCAGGGCCATGCTCTGGCGCATCTGCGCAACGCTCTCGGCCATTTCCACCTGGTAGCCATGGGCGCTGAGGAATTCGCCGATCAGTTTACGTAGATCCGGGTCGTCGTCGACGACAAGAAGGCGGGGGTGGTGCATGGGCGTGATCGTTGCCGGGGGGGCGGGAATCCCGCAAGAAGTGAGGGGTGCCGGATGCATGGTGGTTGCTGCCGCAGGCTCAAGACCAACATGATAATGGCTGAATTTGTCAACCTATGACACATGTGTGATGCAGCATGACACAACGAAGTGACAGCGTGCCCGCGTCAGCGGGCTACCTCACCGGCCAGTACGCGCCGGTGGCGGCGTTTCCGATGATGCGGGTCATCAGTCGCGACAATGGCGTGGGCCTGACCCGCGACATGGTGTTGATGGCGCAGGCGCTGCGCGCGGGCGGCGTGCCGGTGCAGGAAGTGGGCTTCACCAGCCAGCGGCTGCACGATACCGCGCGCGAGGCGCGTCTGTGGGCGGGCCGCATGGTGTTCGGGCGGGTGCCGGTGCAGATCTTTTCCGAGCGGGTCTATGCGCGTTGCCTGCCGCTGGGCCAGGTCAATCTGCTGGTCCCCAATCCGGAGTGGTTGCTGCCCAAGTGGCTGCCGTCGTTGCCGAAATTCGATGCGGTGCTGTGCAAGACCCGTCATGCCGAGCGGATCTTTCAGGGCCTTGGCTGCGTCACGCGGCATATCGGCTTCACCAGTCCAGACCGCTACGATCCGCAGGTGCCGCGCCAGCGCGCGTTCTTCCATCTGGCCGGGCGCAGCACCGCCAAGGGCACCCGGGTCTTGCTCGACACCTGGAAGCAGCACCCGCAGTGGCCGCTGCTGACGGTGGTGCAAAATCCGCGCACCGCCGGCAAGCCGGTGGTCGCGCCCAATATCCATCACCGGGTCTGCTACCTGGACGATGCCGAATTGCGCCGGCTGCAGAATGCGCATCTGTTCCACATCTGCCCCTCCGAGGCCGAGGGCTTCGGGCATTACCTGATGGAAGCGCTGAGTGTCGGGGCGATCACCCTGGCCACCGACGGCGAGCCGATGAACGAGCTGGTGCGGCCCGACCACGGTGTGCTGATTCCGGTGGCCGAGGTGCGTCAGCGGCGCTTGGCGTCGTACTACTACGTCGACAGGGCCGGCATCACGCATGCGGTGGAAACTGCGCTGGCCATGCCGCAGACAACGCTCGATCACCTGTCGGCCAACGCCCGCGCGTTCTACCAGGCCAACGATGGCGCGTTCGCCGCCAGGTTTCGCGCGGCGGTGCTGGCCTCGCAGCCCGAGTGCGTGGCAGGAGCGGCGGTTGGCGCAGCACCGATGATCGTCGAGCGCTGACCGTCTCACGGCAGCGCCTTGCAGCGGCGTCTGCAGCCGAAGATGCATGCGGGTATACTACCCCCCAGTATTCTACGTGGGGGCTGCATGCCGCATTCGCCGCTGGAAAAGAACCGCGCGCTGGCGCGGGTACGGCGCTTGCGCGGGCAGTGCGATGCGCTCGAGCGCGCGCTGCAGTCGGGCGCGGACTGCGCCCCGGTGCTGCAGCAGATCGCCGCGATCCGCGGGGCGGTCAATGGGCTGATGTCGCAGGTGCTGGAAGCGCATATCCGTGAAGATTTCGGGCATGCCGCCGCGTCCGATGCGCAACGTGCCGAGCGCGTGCAGGAGCTGCTGGGCCTGGTCCGCTCGTATCTCAAATGAATTCCCGACCGGCCGGCGCATGCCGTGCCCGTCCCCGATCATCCATCTCAGGAGTTATCGCAATGAAATCCCGTGCAGCAGTTGCATTCGGTCCCGGCAAGCCGCTGGAAATCGTCGAAATCGACGTCGCGCCGCCGCAGGCCGGCGAAGTACTGGTCCGCATCACCCATACCGGCGTGTGCCATACCGATGCCTTCACGTTGTCCGGTGACGACCCGGAAGGCATCTTCCCGGCCGTGCTCGGCCACGAAGGCGGCGGCATTGTCGAGCAGGTGGGCGAAGGTGTCACCAGCGTCAAGGTCGGCGACCACGTCATCCCGCTGTACACCGCCGAATGCCGCCAGTGCAAGTTCTGCCTGTCCGGCAAGACCAACCTGTGCCAGGCGGTGCGCGCCACCCAGGGCAAGGGCCTGATGCCGGACGGCACCACGCGCTTTTCCTATAACGGCGAGCCGATCTACCACTACATGGGCTGCAGCACCTTCAGCGAATACACCGTGGTGCCGGAGATCTCGCTGGCGGTGGTCAACCCGGAGGCGCCGCTGGAAAAAGTGTGCCTGCTCGGTTGCGGCGTCACCACCGGCATCGGTGCGGTGCACAACACCGCCAAGGTCAAGCCGGGCGACAGCGTGGCGGTGTTCGGCCTGGGCGGCATTGGGCTGGCGGTGATCCAGGGCGCGGTGCAGGCCAAGGCCGGGCGCATCCTGGCCATCGACACCAACCCTGGCAAGTTCGAGCTGGCGCGCAGCATGGGTGCCACCGACTGCATCAATCCCAAGGACTACGACAAGCCGATCCAGGACGTCATCGTCGCGCTGACCGATGGCGGCGTGGATTTCAGTTTCGAGTGCATCGGCAACGTCAACGTGATGCGTTCGGCGCTGGAGTGTTGCCACAAAGGGTGGGGTGAGAGCGTGGTCATCGGCGTGGCCGGCGCGGGCCAGGAGATCAGCACCCGCCCGTTCCAGTTGGTGACCGGGCGGGTGTGGCGCGGCAGCGCCTTCGGTGGCGTCAAGGGCCGCACGCAGTTGCCGGGCATGGTGGAGCAGTCGATGCGCGGCGAGATCGACCTGGACCCGTTCATTACCCACACCCTGCCGCTGGACGAGATCAACCATGCCTTCGACCTGATGCATGAAGGCAAGTCGATCCGCACCGTGATCCATTTCTGATCGCGCGCGCAGCGTGCGCGCGGCGGGTGCCTGCGGCAATGCCCGTACCACCCTGCGGCCGGCATTCCGGTTGCGGGGTTTCCCCATCGTAAGGACTCTTCATGGAACGTAGCGAACACCGCGCCTGTTTCGGCGGCTGGCAAGACGTGTACCGGCATCAGTCGCAGAGCCTGGGCTGCAGCATGCAGGTGGGTGTGTACCTGCCGCCGCAGGCCGCCGATGGCCCGCTGCCGGTGCTGTACTGGCTGAGCGGATTGACCTGCACCGAGCAGAACTTCATCAGCAAGGCCGGCGCGCAGCGCTACGCCGCCGAGCATGGCCTGATCCTGGTGGCGCCGGACACCAGCCCGCGCGGCGACCACGTTGCCGACGCCGAGGGCTACGACATCGGCAAGGGCGCCGGATTCTACGTCGATGCCACGCAGCAGCCGTGGGCCGCGCACTACCGCATGTACGACTATGTGGTGAACGAATTACCGGGCGTGATCGAGGCGCACTTCGCCACTACCGCTGCACGCGCGATCAGTGGTCACTCGATGGGGGGGCATGGCGCGCTCACCATCGCGCTGAAAAATCCAGGGCGTTATCGCAGCGTGTCGGCGTTTTCGCCGATCGTGGCGCCGAGCCAGGTGCCGTGGGGCGAGAAGGCGTTCGGGCAGTACCTGGGCCAGGACCGTGCTGCATGGACGGCGCATGACGCGACTGCGCTCATCGCGCAGGCATCGGAACACCTGCCACTGTTGATCGACCAGGGCGAGGCCGACGAGTTTTTCGACAGCCAGCTCAAGACCGGGCTGTTCGAAGCGGCCGCCAGGGCGGCGGGTTATCCGGTCACCGTGCGTCTGCAGCCGGGGTATGACCACAGCTATTACTTCATCGCCAGCTTCATCGGCGAGCACATCGCCCACCATGCCGCAGCGCTGCGTGGTTGAGCGTGTCGCGGCGCCGTGGGCGCCGCAGTGCGGATCGCGACGCCGGGCCCTCAACGTACGTCGCGCATTTCCCAGTGGTGACCGGCCAGGGCCTGCATGCGCAGCTTGAACAGATCGCCCGGAATGCTGGTGGTGGCCACCAGCTCGATGCGCAGATCGCGCTGTTCGCCAGTGACGCTGGCGGCTGGGTCGGTGACGCCTAGCGCGGGGTCCACCGCGTCCGGGTCGGCCTGCAGCTGACGCCAGCGATCGAACCACGCCGGGTCGCGCAGCGCCGCCTGCAACTGTTCGGCGAACGCTTGCGCACCGTGGGCATCGAAGCTCACCGACGGCGCGCTGCCACGGGCGAGCTTGGGGTCGGGCAGGCTGATTGAATAGCTGACAGGCATGCGCAGGTTCCATGGAATGACGGCGGCACCCTAACCAAGGCCGGGTGAGCACACCGTCGAGAGCGGTACGCCGCCGCGCGTGGCCTCAGGCCGCAAACCCGTGCGGCGCGGCAGCGAATCCCACTGCCAACGCGCCCTTGCCGACATTGACCATGCCGGTCAGGCTCATCACGCTCTCCAGCAGCTCCACATCATGCGACTGGCAGGCCGCCTGCAGCGCGGCATAGCCGGGCAGGCGGCGCAGCTCGGCCAGCTCGCCGCCATAGCCCACGCATACGGTGGGTGTCATCAACCCCTCGCGGATCTTGCGCACGGTAAAGCCGAACAGCTTCTCGGCCGATGGTTCGAAGCCTTTCCGCTTGGCGACCGGTGCGGTACTGCCGCGGTAGGCGCGCAGCACCGGCTTGATGTCCAGTGCACTGCAGCGCATGCGGCTACGCACCATTGCAGTGCTTCGGCGGGCTGGTAACTGCCATTGCGCGCAATGGCAAGGGAGCGCAGCGGGCACGAACTGCGCATCGGCGCACGCGCCGAGTGGAAGGTAGCGCCCGCTATGGTGCTTGGCGGGTGACGCCTGCCGGAATCGCTATAGCTCCTGCGGCGGTGCCGCTGCTAGGGTCCGACGCGCCCGCCGCAGGGTTGGGACGTCGGCATCGCAGCGATGCCGGCGCGTCGAATATCACGGAGAATCGACATGCACGACATCGCAAGCAGCCTTCCTGATTTCCATGGCGTCGAGGCACCGGCCACGCGGCCGCGCGCCCGGCGTTGGTGGAAGGCGGCATTGGTCATCGGTCTGGTGGCCCTGGCACCGGCGGCACTGGCCGGGCCGTACAAGATCTTTGGCAACCACTATGCGTGGGTCAACAACTTCAACGATCCCAACAACATCATCTAGGGCACCTTCGGCACCGGCAGCACGCCCGAGCTGACCATCACCTTCAACTTCGCCGACTACAACCTCTACGGCTACCCGGCGATCGTGCGTGGCTGGCACTACGACTGGAATCCGACCAGCGACACGCTGTTTCCCAAGCAGATTTCCTCGATCAGCGCGTTGCCGTTCAAGTTCAACTACAGCGCCGGCGGCAGCAATCTGGCGGGCGATTTCGCCTACGACATCTTCTTCCGCTGGGATACCGCCAAGGGCAACCCGCAGCTGGAAGTGATGATCTGGGGCGAGCACAACTCCTGGCCGATCGGCACGGTGACCGCCACCAAGGTCATCACCGCCGGTGGTCGCACCTTCGACCTGTGGGAAGGCTTCAACTCCGGCGCGGGCTATTACGTCTACACCTTCATCCCGACCGGCACCGCCGGCCAGCCCACGCTCAAGACCAGCGGCAGCCTCAACATCGATGCCAAGCCATTCCTGACCTGGCTGCAGAACAATCGTGCCAAGGATGGTCGTTACAGCAACAGCATGTACCTGCATGCGGCTGAAGCGGGTTTTGAAGTGGTGCGCGGCAACGGCTGGGCCAAGGTCAGCGCCACGATGGACGCGAAGTAGGCCCTAGTAGGCGAGGCGACCGGCCGCAGCGGTCGTCCGATGGTCCCCGGTGGTTGCCGGGGACTATCCCGCCTGCGTGGCTTGGGTGGCGTCGCGGATCGGCATGTACGGCGTGCCGCGCATGCCGTCGAGTCACGGCAGGCGCGTCACTTCAGGTAGGCACGCGGCAGCGCCCCGGCTGGTTGCAGGTAACGGTCGCGCAGCTCGGTCTGGCGTGAGCGCATCGGCATCTCGCGCCCGCCCAGCCACACTTGCTCGGCGTATTGCGCAACGTCCAGCGGGTCGCCTTCCCACAACACCAGGTCGGCCTGCTTGCCCACCGCAATACTGCCGATGCGATCGGCCACGCCGAAGATCTCCGCCGGCACGCGGGTCAGCCCGGCCAGGCCGGATTCCCACGGCAGGCCGTTGGCCACGGCATTGCCGGCCAGCTGGCGCAGCTTGCGTGCGTTGTGCGAGGCATCGCCGCTCTGGCTGAAGCTCACCTCCACGCCGGCGGCGCGCAGCCGCGCGGCGTTTTCCAGCGTGGCACCGACCTGGTCGAAGGTCGATGGCAGGTCCGCCAGGGCATTGACCAGCACCGGCACCTTGGCCTGGGCCAGTTGCGGCGCCAGCTTCCAGGCTTCGGCGCCCCCGGCGATGGCGATGCGTACCTTCTCGCGCTGCGCCCAGCGCAACAACTGGCGGATGTCGGCGGCCCGTTCCACCTGCACCACGATGCGGCCTTGCCCGGCCAGATACTTGGCCAGCACGCTGCGGCCCATCGGGGTCAGCAAGGCATGCGGCGAATCGGCCGGCACGCGGCCGCGCGCTTCGGCCACCAGTTGATCGAGCAGCATCCACTGCGCGGCACGCGAGCTGCCAGTCAGGTCGGAGGCTGCCGCACCAAGCCGGAGGAACAAGGCATGCGGGCCGACCGGATCCGGGCTGCCATCCAGCCGCACGATGCCACCCTGGCCGGCGATGAAGGCGCCACTGGTGGTCGCCCCCAGGGCCGTGAATCCGATACCTTCCACGCGCGCCACCGGCACCAGCACCGAGTCCGGGTTGTAGGCCAGGGTGACGTCGAATTCCGGGCGCATCGGTTGATCGGCCAGCTTGACGCCGCTGTCCACGGTGCTGTCTTCGCCGGAGACTTCTTCGATGCCGATCTCGGTGATGCCGCCGAACAGCGCCGGGGTCAGCGGCCGGCCCCTGGCGTCGATCACGCGGCCATCGGCCGGCGCCGCCAGGTTGCTGCCGATGGCGCGGATCACGCCACCCTGCACCAGCACGTCGGTGTTTTGCAGCGTGCCCTGTGCGGTGGCGGTGTGCACGGTGGCACCGCGGATCAGCACCTGCTGGGCGGCGGCGGGCAAGGCCAGCGCCGCGAGCAGCAGGGCTGACAGTGCGCGCAAACGCGGGCGATCTATGCGTGTGCGGCTCATCGTGCCACCTCCTGGCCGAGCATGAAGTCCGAGACCGGCTGCAATGCGCGGTTGTGGCGGTCGTAGACCTGCGCACCGTCGATGTACACCTGTTCGGCCAGCGCGTAGGAGCTGAAGGGGTTGCCGTTCCACACCACCACATCGCCCATCTTGCCCGGCTCCAATGCGCCGGTCTGCTGCTCGATGCCCAGTGCCTTGGCCGCGTTGCTGGTGAGCCAGCGGATGGCGCGTTCGGGCGCAATCTCCATGCCGCTGCGGCGCGCGTTGGCAATCACCTTGGCGGCCTCCTGGTTCAACCGCTGGATGCCTTCTTCCGAATCCGAATGCACGATGGCGCAGCTGTTGGCCGGGCGGTCGACCATGGCGATGTTTTCCTGGATGCCGTCGAAGGCTTCCATCTTGAAGCCCCACCAGTCGGCCCACAGCGCGCCGCAGACGTTTTCCTGCGCCAGCCGGTCGGCCAGTTTGTAGGCCTCCACGCCGTGATGGAAGGCGGCGATGTGGAAGCCGAATTCCTTGGACAGGTCCAGCATGGTGGCCATTTCGTCGGCGCGGTAGCAGTGGATGTGCACGCGGATATCGCCATTGATGGCGCCAGCCAGCGTGTCGAGCTTGAGGTCGCGCTTGCCGCCGGCATCGCCGCTGCTGTCGTTGTCGCCGCCGCGGCTCCACCAGTGGCGCTTCTTTTCGCTGTTCTTCTTCGGTGCGTTCTTCTGCAGGTAGTCGGCCGCATCGATGAAGGCGGCGCGGTAGCCGGCCACATTGCCCATGCGGGTGCCGGGGCCGCCCTTCTCGCCATAAACGCGCTTGGGATTCTCGCCGCAGGCCATCTTCAGGCCCCATGGCGCGCCCGGGAATTTCATGCCCTGGTAAGTGGTGGAGGCCACGTTCTTCAGCGTGACGCCGCGCCCGCCGATCAGGTTGGCCGAGCCGGGCAGGATCTGCAGCGAGGTGATGCCGCCAGCCAGCGCCGTGCCGAAGCCCGGGTCCTGCGGCCAGATCGAATGTTCGGCCCAGACGTTGGGGGTGACGGGCGCGGTCATCTCGTTGCCATCGCTGTGCGCGCTGACGCCGGGGCTGGGATACACGCCCAGATGCGAGTGCACGTCGATGATACCGGGGGTGACCCATTTGCCGGTGCCGTCGATGCGACGGGCATCGACAGGTGCCTGGAGTGCGCGGCCTACCGCAGCCACCTTACCGTCGCGCAGCAGCACGTCGGCATCGTCCAGCCGCTCGCCGGTGCCGGTCAGGACCGTGGCGTGCTGGATCAGCACCGGACCGGACGCCAGCGCGTGGTAGGTACTGGGGTAGGGGTCTTGCACGAAACGCGATGCCGCCGACGCAGGCCCGCACAACAACGCCGCGCCAAGGGCGGCGAACAGGATGGAACGCATGGATTTCCCCGGTGACACGAAAGCGTAGGCCGCAAACCTAGCCGCCTGCGACCGGATTGCCAAGTGCTGGCGCTACACCGTGGCGGCTCCATCACCTGCGTCGGTGCATGCTGGGCCATCTTCACCAAGGGAAACGTCGATGGTCGCCAAGTCAGAGCGCAACAAGCAGGCCGATGTGGTGCTGGCGTTCTGGGAGCTGGCCGGCTCGGCCCGCTGGTTCACCCATAACGACGCATTCGACGCAAATTTCCGCCAGCACTTCAGTGAGCAACACTTTGCCGCCGCACGCGGCGAGTACGCGCACTGGATGGAGCGTGCCGAAGATGCGCTGGCGCTGCTGATCCTGCTCGACCAGTTTCCGCGCAATGCCTTTCGCGGCAGCGCGCATGCCTATGCCACCGACGGCCTGGCATTGCACTGCGCCAAGCACGCCCTGGCCCGCAGATTCGATCAGCAGGTATCGGCGCCATTGCGACTGTTTTTCTACCTGCCGTTCGAGCATGCCGAGGATCTGCAGGAGCAGGCGCGTGCGGTGCAGCTGATGACCGCCTTGGACGATGCACAGGCCACCGGCTGGGCACTGGAGCACCAGCAGATCATCCAACGCTTCGGCCGCTTTCCGCATCGCAATGCGGTGCTGGGGCGCCCCACCACGGCCGAGGAACAACAATTCCTGGATGAGGGTGGGTTTGCCGGTTGAGTGATGGCCTCAACTACCCTGGTTGAGGGTCCGGTAAAGCGGGTACCAATGCACAGGAAGTGCCATTAGAAGGACACGCCAACACAACGCGGGAACGGCGATCAGCTCGCTGCAGCCGCATGTGATGTGAGTCGTTCCAGGGCGATGCCCAAGGCGCGGTCGTTGAACAATCTGTCTTTGCGCGCGGCTGCATCTGGGCCGCCCGGCCAGTGGCGAATCCCCTCGCGGATATCTGCCACTTGCGCAGAGATGCCCTCCCGTACGACCAACCAGTCAATGGTTGCCAGCAACTCCATGCCAAAAGGAGATTCAAAGCCATCGATCAAGGCTGCAGTGGCTTCCAGTGCAGGGGCATACTGCTTGGCTTCGCTCTTGAGATAGCTCTGCACAAAGCTTTTGCGAGAATCATCGAACCAGATGACATCCAGGGGGTCTGCGTCTCCGATTCGCTTGTCACAGTGAAGATAACTGCCGTCCAGCCCATCCAGCAGGTGGCGCAGACGATCGGTATATGGCCCGTACCGGTGTGGCGCAAAGCGCAAATCCAACGTAGGCAAGCCGGCGCGCTCGATATTGCGTTCAAGGAACCAGGCAAGCTTCTGGATCTCCAACAGGCTGCATTCCACGCCTAGCACCAAGTAGCGACGTACCAGTTCGGCAATCAATGCGCGCGCTGGAGTCAGCTTCTCCACGCCGGAACGCTTTGCGACATTTTGATATCTTGGAGTGGGTTCGAATACGAGAATATTGGTATCTAGCCCGGCAAGCGCCTCTTCGATCAGTGGGCGCACGTCGGCCCAGTCCAAGCCTCCATTGCCGGCGCCCAGCGGCGGGATGGCAATCGACTCGACCTTGTTTTCGATCAGGAACAGGCGCAGATCCTGCAACCCGTCGGTAATCCATTCGATTCGTGAATCGCCACGCCAGTGCTGTTTGGTCGGGAAATTGATAATCCAGCGTGGTCCGTCCAGTTCGCTGGTCGCAGTGACGAACATCTTGCCGATCTGCACTTCTTTTGCCTTGCAGGCTGCTGCATATCGGAGGAAGTTTTCGTTGAAGCGCTCCTTGAACATCAGCGCGATGCCCTTACCCATCACTCCAACGGTGTTGACAGTGTTGACCAACGCCTCGACGCGCGCCTGCAGTAGATTGCCTTGCGTAAACGTAATCATCAGAAGTACCACTCGGTGCGGGCATGCACGGAAAGTGCAAGGTTTCGGGCTTCAAGCTGACGTTCGATGGAACGCTTCATGTCGTCCGTATAACACACGATGCCGAGCAAGCCGTCGACGGGCAGGTGTCGGTGGACCAGCGCTTCGGCCTGATATCGTTCGAACTTGGCCGGATCCTCCTGATCGCGGCGAAAATCGCGCGCCTGGATCAGCGACCAGTCGATCGTGTCCAGATTGGTCAAATCGGAATGGAACGTTGTCAACTGATAGTAGGCATGACTATCGGTGAACAGGAAGGGCCACCCACGTGCCTTGACATGATGCAAGCTGGACACAAGGATCACAATTTCATCGTTAGCGCGTTGTTGGATGCCTCCCCAGCCGGTCTGGATGTTGCGAAGCATTGGCGAAAATGGAGTGAAGTAGAAGGGCACGTAATCGTTCAGGAAGCCGCCGGGTGTAAGCGGCACAGGATGACAGGCGCGCTTGTCGATCAATTCAGGATTGCCGATGCTTACCCAGCCCGGACTACGCGCGCTGCCGTTACCGCAATGCAGGCCGTTGTCCAGAATCCAAGGCAGATTATCGCGGTGGACGATGCGCCAGATCAGGGCTTTGTCTGGATTGAGGTTGAGGTAGCGCCTAGACATCGGTCAGTCCTGATCCCTATGGCCTAGAGTGGCTGAAGCAAAAGCCAGTGTGTACAGACGACAGACGGAATTTTCCGGATGCGATGGAACTTGCCGGTCGGGCTTGACGTGCCAGGTGACCGGCGTCTCTAAGTGGGCACAATTTTGCCGGGTACTCGGCCGGAGCTGGCTTGCAACGAGAAACGGACGCTTACTGGAGCGCCCGTTCCAATGTGTGGTGATGGCTGCACGGCTGCGGCTCGTGTGTGCTCAGTATTTCGCCACGCCGTTGTCCACGGCGTCCGACCACGCGTCGATACCGCCGGTGACGTTGTAGACGTTGGTAAAGCCCAGGCCGCGGAAATGCTCGGCCGCCTGCAGGCTGCGGCCACCACGGTGGCACAGAAACGCCAGTGGGGTGTCCTTGGGCAGTTGCTCGATGGCTGCGCGCTCGTGCGCATCCAGGGTACGGAACGGCGCGGCCACCGTGGCCAGTGCGCGTTCGTCGGCCGGGCGCACGTCTACCAGGGTCAGGCTGCCGGCCTTGAGGCGGTCGTCGGCATCGCGCACCGACAGCTCCTGCACCGGCTTGGGCGCATTCGGGTTGTCGATGGCCAAGCCGCGACCGCGGATGTCGTCGACCCAGTCGATGGTGATGCCATCGGCGCGGCGCGCGCTGGCCAGGTCGAACTGCACGCGCAGGCCATTGGATTCGGCCGCGATGGCGTTCGGGTTGGTCGGCGCCAGCTGGAAATTGGGCTGGAAGTTGGCGTCGATGGCCAGCGTCAGCGACGCATCCGGCGCATCGGCCAGCGCACCCTTGAGCATGTCCACCGCCGCCGGGGTGATGGTGATCTTGGGCGGGCTGCGGTCCGGCGCCTGCAGGCCGAGCAGGCTGCTCAGCTCGCCGCTGTCGGCCATCTGCACGATGATGTCGCTGCCGCCGACCAGCTCGCCGTCCACGTACAGTTGCGGAATGGTCGGCCAATCGCCATAGGCCTTGATGCCTTCGCGGATGTCCTGGTCGGCCAGCACGTTGACGTGGGCATAGTCGATGCCCAGCCCGTCCAGCACGCCGACCGCCTTGGCCGAAAAACCACACTGCGGCATGCCGGGCTGGCCTTTCATGAAGAGCACCACGCGGCTGGATTGCAGCAGCGTATCGATACGGGAACGCAGGGCGGGATCGAGGGACATGGCAGCGCTTCGGTCGGGTCGTGGAGGCCGCCCATTCTACGCCGCATGGCATCATGCGGCATGACCACGCCGGAAACGCTGTATCGCACCCCCTCGCGGCCGTACCGCTGGGTTGGCCTGTTCGCCTGCTCGCAGGTGGCGGTGGCGCTGCTGTGGTGGCACTTGGGCTGGACCTGGGGGCTGCCTGCGCTGCTGCTGTCGCATGCGCTGTTCGTGGTGCCGGTATTCCTGCCGCGTGCGCGGCTGTACGCGCCGGTGCTGGCGCAGCTGCCCGGCCACGCGCCGCAGGTGTGGCTGACCATCGACGATGGCCCGTCCGACGACACGCCGGCCATCCTTGCGTTGCTGGATGCCTATGATGCCAAGGCCACGTTTTTCGTGGTCGGCGCCCGCGCCGCGCAGCGGCCAGAGCTGGTCTGCGAGATGGTGCGGCGCGGGCATGGCATCGGCAATCACAGCCAGACCCATCCGCAGGCCTGGTTCTGGGCCTTGGGCCCGCGCCGCATGGCCCAGGAGATCGGCCTGGCGCAGCGCACCCTGGCGGCCATCACCGGGCAGGCGCCGCGGCTGTACCGCTCGGTGGTCGGCATGACCAACCCCTTCGTCGCCTCGCCGTTGCGTGCGCATGGGCTGACCCGGGTGGCCTGGAGTGCGCGTGGGTTTGATGGCGTGCGCTGCGAGCCGGAGGCCACCGTGGCGCGCATCGTGCGCGACCTGCATCCGGGTGCCATCGTCTTGCTGCACGAAGGCGCTGCGCACGGCCACAATCCCACCATCCTGCGCGGCGTGCTGCAAGCGATGCAGGCGCGTGGGCTTGCAGGGCGGCGTCCGGATTGAGCCACACGGCAACACGTCCGCGGTGGGTGCCCGCAATGCGATATAGCGTGGCGGCCGCCGCGGCGCGCGACGTGTACAAGCTATCGGCATCGCATGCAGGCATGCACGCCGTCTGTGTTCGCGTGGGGGCGCCACGACCGACCTGGACGCCCGGACGATCGCCGGCGCCTTCCGATGGCGCCTTCGGCGATACGAACGCTCAGCGCGGTTCGGCCACGATCAGCCAGTTGTTGAACGGCGTATTGCCGTACAGCGGCGCAAACGTGGCGCGCAGGCCTGCAGCATCCAGCTGGGCCTGCAGGCTGTCGCGGGTGGGATAACTGCGCGGCATGCGTTGCATCCAGCCGCTCAGGTGCGCCAGCACGTCGGTGACCCGGCTGGTGCGGCCGCGCCGGCTGTCGTCGCCCAGCGCACTGCGGATCACCAGCTTGGCGCCTGGGGTCAGCATCTGCGCCACGCTGCGCAGCAGGCCGGCCTGCATGTCCGACTGCAGATACTGCAGCACATCCAGGATGGTCACGCTGCCCTGGTGCTGCGGCCATGCCAGGCTCAGGTCGACCACTTCGAAACGGGTGTTGCCCAGCGCCGAACGCTGTGCGATGTGTTGCGCGCGGCGAATCTTGGAGGCGTCCACATCCACGCCGTAGTACGCCAGCGCTTGGCCATCGGCGCGCAGGGCATGGGCCAGCAGGCCCAGCCCGCAGCCCAGGTCCAGCACCGGCGCGGTAGTGCTGCGCAGCTGCGCCAGCACGCCCGGATACAGTGGGTCGGTGCGCAGCTTGGCCTGGGTGTAGTAGTAATCGTAGCGGTTGCCCAGCGGATGCCGGGGCAGGAAGGCACGTGCAATCGCCAGCGCCTGTGCGCGGCTCATCGGTTGGGTAGCGGGGCTGTGCAATGTCGTTCCTTGGCAATCAGGCGTGTTGCGCGGGTAGCTTATGAATCAGGCGCGTAAGCGCCACTGTGGTCCGCCCTCGGCAATCTGCACCGTGAGCTATTTGCATGAGCCTTGTGTCAGGCAATCACTTGCCGGAACTCGATGACGTAGTTTTCGCCATCGATGTTGGCTACCCGCCCGATCAAATCATCTCGTACAGCGAATGTCTTGGGAACCTTGCTGCCATCCTCGCCATGCTGGATGCGCTCTGGCTGCAGGGCTCTAGCGAGAATAAGATGCACCGCCGCATCCGTATCGTACGCTCGCGTCACGTTAGCGCGGAATTCACGGTTGCCTGGCCCGGACCAACGATCGAATCGATCCTCGAATGCTAGAACTCCCGAGCCAGGACGGGTGGCGTGGTGATCCCAAAGGCTTACCACCAATATGTTTTCTGCGGCCCAGGAGCTGACGGACCAGTTGACGTTCTTGAGTACTGCCCCGTATCTGCGAAAAGCTTCGGAAATCCCGATTTTCATTACGATCTATTCCATGCTGCGCACCAAGCCGGCCGCGCCCAACGCATCGCGCGCCGCAGGCAAGGCCACGGCGGCCCAGCGCGCATACATCGCGCCGGAAGGATGCAGGCCATCTTCGACCAGCATCTCCACCGCATCGCTGCCGTCGCGGCTGGTAGGTGTGATATCGATGAAGCGGACTGCGCGCTCGGTACAGCGCGCTGCCGCCACGTCGTTGAACGCGTCGATCTGCGCCGCAATCAGGCCCGCATCGCGGCCTTGTGCGCGTGCGAACGGCGTCATACCCCAGTCGGGAATGGACAGCACCAGCACGCGTTTGGCATGGCCGCCGGCAAGCGCGATCGCGCGCTGTAACAGCGCATCGAACTGGCTGCGGTACTCTTCCAGCGAGCGCTCGCGGTACTGGTTGTTGACACCGATCAGCAGGCTTACCAGATCGAACGGACCCTGCGGCGCGGCCGCGTCGATCCCGGCCTGCAATTGATCGGTGGTCCAGCCGGTGGTGGCGATGATCTGTGGTGCTTGCACCGCCCACCCCTGCGCACGCAAGCCATCGGCCAGCTGCGCCGGCCACCCCTGCGCAGCGGCGACGCCTTCGCCAATCGTGTACGAATCGCCCAGCGCCAGATAGCGCTGCGGCACGCCCAGCGCGGCCATCAGGCCACGCTGCGAGGTTTCAGCGGCACCACCTTGGTCACCGCCTCGGCGCGGCGTGCCAGGGCGCGGTCGATACGTGCGAACACATCGCGCATCACGCTGGCTTCGGGCATCAGGGTCACGCGGAAGTGGTGGCGATACGGCACGTTGAAGCTGGAGCCGGGCACCACCAGCACGCCTTCCTCGTTCATCAAGTCCAACGCGAATGCGTGGTCATCGAAGTTGCGTGCCGCCGCGCCCACCACCGCCGGGAACGCGTACAGCGCACCGGCCGGTGCCACCAGTTGCAGATGCGCGCTGGCCGCGCAGGCCTCGATCACCGCGCGGCGGGTCTCGTACAGGCGGCCGCCCGGCGCGCACAACGCGGAAATGGTGTCCGGCCCGTTGACCGCCGCATCGATGGCGTACTGGCCGGGCACGTTGGCGCACAGGCGCAAGGCGCCGAGCAGGTCCAGCGCGTTGCGCAGATCGTTGATGCGTGTTTGTTCGCCGGACAGCAGCGCCCAGCCGACGCGCCAGCCGCAGGCGCGGTGCACCTTGCTCAGGCCGCTGAAGGTGATGCACGGATGCGCGCCGGCCAGCGGCGCCACCGGCACGAATTCCGCGCCGTCGTACAGCACCTGGTCGTAGATCTCATCGACCATCAGCAGCAAGTTGTGCTTGACGGCAATCGTCACGATGCGTTCGAGCAATTCCCGCGAGTAACTGGCACCGCTGGGGTTGTTCGGGTTGATCAGCACGATGGCGCGGGTACGCGAGGACACCAGCGTTTCGATCTCCACCGGGTCCGGCTGGAAGCCGTTCTCCGGCGCGCAGCGGTAGTACACCGGGCGGCCGTCGTTGAGGATGGTGGCCGCCGACCACAGCGGGTAGTCGGGCGAGGGCACCAGCACTTCGTCGCCAGGGTTGAGCAGGGCGCGTAGCGACAGGTCGATCAGCTCGCTGACGCCGTTGCCCAGGAAGATCCGGTCCGGGTGCGCATCCGGGTGCTGGCGGCGCGAGTACGCGGTGGCGATGGCTTCGCGCGCTTCCGGCAGGCCCTGCTGATGGGTGTAGGGATCGGTGCGGCCCATGTCGTCGGCGATCGCGCGCTGCAGATGCTCCGGCGCGCGGAACCCGAACGCTCCCGGATTACCGATATTGAGCTTGATGAGTTTGCGGCCCTGCGCCTCCAGCTCCCGCGCTCGCCGCGCCAGTTCGCCCCGGATTTCGTAGCGGACTTCGGACAGACGCTCGCGGATGGCGAGCGGCGTTTGCGGGGCAGTGGACATACGGCGGGCCGGTTGTAGGCGTGAGGCTTGGCATGGTAACGGAAATGTGTCAGGCGGACATGCTTGCATCGGTAACGATGTCAAGGGGGTCAGTTAAGCCGCTAAGGTATTAGGACGTATTACCAAGAGTGAATGACGCAGGCGTCGCCAATGGCTGCATATCACAGTTGGCCGCCGCTCGATTGAGAAAATTGATCGCCAACAGGATGTTCGCTGATTGACAGTTACTTAACATTCAAAGAGCCTACTCGATCACTTGAGCCTGCCGGCTCTCAGCAAGGATCGCGTTATGTCAGGGGGAAGTGCGTCGCTCTCGTTGCTCGAGGGCGGCTCGTCGGTGCATGAACGACCGGATCTGGGCTTGCAGGGGCTGGTCCTGCTCGCCCAATTCCATGGTGTTGCTGCCGATGCGACGCAATTGGCGCATGGCTTTGGCCGTGGCGGCGAGCCGTTCGACGAGACGACCTTGCTACTGGCGGCCAAGCAGCTTGGGCTGAAAGCCAAGGTCGTTGCCCAGCCGGCTGCGCGGATCGGCATGGCCGCACTGCCTGCTCTGGCACTGGTGCCGGGCGGTGACGCGTTCATCGTGGCCAAGGTCGGTGCGGATCAGATCCTGATCCATGATCTGGTCGAGAAGCGGCCGCGCTCCATCTCGCCTGCGGAGTTCGAAGCGCGTTACCAGGGGAGGTTGTTGCAGGTGGCCTCGCGGGCTTCGGTGCTGGGCGACCTGGCCAAGTTCGACTTCAGCTGGTTCATCCCGGCCGTGGTCAAGTATCGCAAGTTGATGATTGAGGTCTTTGTCGTCTCGTTCTTCATCCAGCTATTCGCGCTGATTACGCCGCTGTTCTATCAAGTGGTGATGGACAAGGTGCTGGTGCACAACGGCCTGACCACGCTGGACGTGATCGCGATCGGACTGGTCTCGATGGCGGTGTTCGACGTGCTGCTCTCCGGATTGCGCACCTATGTGTTCGCCCACACCACCAGCAAGATCGACGTGGAGCTGGGTGCGCGGCTGTTCCGGCATGTGCTGTCGCTGCCATTGGCGTATTTTGAATCGCGGCGTGTCGGCGACACCATCGCGCGTGTTCGCGAGCTGGAGAATATCCGCAACTTCCTGACCGGACAGGCGCTGACGTCGGTGCTGGACTTGTTCTTTACGGTGGTCTTTCTGTCGGTGATGTTCTGGTACAGCGGCTGGCTGACCTTGATCGTGGTGCTGTCGTTGCCGCTGTACGCCACGATCTCGGGTTTGATCACCCCGGTGCTGCGCCAGCGTTTGAACGACAAGTTTGCGCGCGGCGCCGACAACCAATCGTTCCTGGTGGAGACGGTCAGCGGCATCGGCACTGTCAAGGCGATGGCGGTGGATCCGCGCGTGACACGCACCTGGGACAACCAGCTGGCCGGCTATGTCAGCGCCGGGTTCAACGTCACCCGCATCGCCACGCTGGGCCAGCAAGGCGTGCAACTGGTGCAGAAGCTCACCGCCGTGGCGGTGCTATTCTGGGGCGCCAAGCTGGTGATGGAGGGCAAGCTGTCGATTGGCCAGTTGATCGCCTTCAACATGTTGTCCGGCCAAGTTACCGCGCCGATCATCCGGCTGGCCCAGCTGTGGCAGGATTTCCAGCAGGTGGGCATTTCGGTCGAGCGGCTGGGCGACATCCTCAATACCCGTACCGAGGTGCCGGGTAGCCGGCTGGCCTTGCCGCCGATTCGCGGGCAGGTGACGTTCGAGCGGGTCACCTTCCGCTACCGGCCGGATGCGCCCGAGGTGCTCAACGGGATCGAGCTGGATATCCGCCCTGGCGAAATCATCGGCATCGTCGGCCGTTCCGGCTCCGGCAAGAGCACGCTGACCAAGCTGGTGCAGCGGCTCTACACGCCCGAGCGCGGGCGTGTCCTGATCGATGGCCAGGATCTGGCGCTGGCCGATCCGGCCTGGCTGCGCCGGCAACTGGGCGTGGTGTTGCAGGAGAACTTCCTGTTCAACCGCAGCGTGCGCGAGAACATCGCGTTGACCGATCCCGGCATGCCGCTGGAGCGGGTGATCCATGCCGCAAAGCTGGCCGGCGCCCACGACTTCATTCTGGAATTGCCAGAGGGCTACGACACCAAGGTGGGCGAGCATGGTACCGGTTTGTCCGGCGGGCAGCGGCAGCGCATTGCGATCGCACGCGCATTGATTGGCGACCCGCGCATTCTGATCTTGGACGAAGCGACCAGTGCGCTGGACTACGAATCGGAGCATGCGGTGATGCAGAACATGCGTGCGATCTGCAAGGGCCGCACCGTGCTGATTATTGCCCATCGCCTGTCCACCGTGCGGCAGGCCAATCGCATCGTGGTGGTGGAGAAGGGACGCATCGTCGAGAGCGGCTCGCACGCTGAATTGGTCGACCGCCCGGAAGGCCAGTACGCACATCTGTACAGACTGCAACAGGGGACACCGTGAAGCACCTGTTCCAGGGATGGCGTGATTTCTTTCTCCGCTATTTCAAGATCTTCAAATCGGTCTGGGCGGTGCGCCGCCAGCTCGACCCGCCCGCGCGCAGCGCCGATGAGCGCGCGTTCCTGCCCGCCCATCTTGAGCTGACCGAAACTCCGGTCTCGCCCACCGCGCGCTGGACGATGCGCATCATCATCGGGTTCTTCTGCGTGGCGCTGCTGTGGGCCTGCCTGGGCAAGCTCGAAATCGTCGCCGTGGCGCCCGGCAAGACCGTGGTCGATTCGCGGACCAAGGTGGTGCAGACCGCAGAAACCGCGGTGGTACGCAGGATCCTGGTACGCGATGGCCAGGCGGTGAAGAAAGGTCAGTTGCTGGTCGAACTCGATGCCACCGCCACCGGCGCCGAATTCGCCCAGGCCGGCGACGCCCTGGTCAACGCACGGCTCGCCGCGCTACGTCAGGCCGCCCTGGCAACGGCCATCGCCACCGGGCAGCCACCGCAGCTGGGCGCGGCACCGGATCTACCCGCCGAGCGCGTAGCCAACGAGCAGCAATTGGTCAGCAGCCAGTTCGACGCATTCCAGGCGCGCCGGCATAACCTGCAAGCCAGCATCGCCCAACGCCAGGCCGAGTTGCAGACTACCCAGGACGCGATCCAACCGCTGGCCGAATCCGCACGCATCTCCAAAGTGCGCGCAGAGGACTACGGCCGCCTGGTCGAAGGCAAGTACGTCGGCCGCCACGACTATCTGCTGCGCGAACAGGAACGCATCGCCGCAGAAAGCCAGCTCGCCACCCAGCGCAATCGCCTACAGGAAATCCGCTCGGCGATCAGCGCGGCACAGGAAGAGTTGCGCGTGCTGGTTACCGACACACGCCAGCAGGCACTGGATGCCCTGCGCCAAGCCAGCGAGCAGGCCGGCCAACTGACCCAGGACGTCGCCAAGACAGGACGACGCGACAAGCTGATGGCCCTGCACGCGCCCGTCGACGGCACCATCCAGCAACTGGCCGTTCATACAATAGGTGGTGTGGTGACGCCCGCACAGCCGTTACTGGTCGTAGTACCGGCCGAAGAAGCGCTGGAGGTTGAAGTCACCGTCTTGAACAAGGACATCGGCTTCTTGCGACCCGGCCAGCCGGTTACGGTCAAGGTCGACAGTTTCCCTTACACCCGCTACGGCTATCTGACCGGGACGGTCGCCAGCGTCTCGCATGATGCCGCGCAGGACGAAAAGCTCGGCTTGGTATTCCCTGCGCGCATCAAATTGAATGGCAGCACGTTAGAGATCGATGGCGTCAAGGTGCGGATGAGTGCCGGGATGAGTTTGAATGCGGAAGTGAAAACGGGGAAGCGGCGGGTGATTGATTATTTGTTGAGTCCTTTGCGAATGCATGGCTCGGAATCCTTGAGAGAGAGATGAAATTATGAAACTGCTGATGCTCATCGGTTTGGTCGTGGTCATGACGTGTATGTCTGGCTGCAAGCAAAAGATGAAATGGAAGGAGCAGGTCTGGCTGGGTGAGGGGCGATTTGTGGAGGTGAAGCGTCAGGCGGTAGGGAGACTGGATTTTCCCAATTCGTCGTCAATCGTCACGCTGCATCAAGAATTCAGATATGAGCCCTTGCAGGTACTGTGGGAAAGAGAGGGCGCGGTACAAGTTAAATCTTTTTATATCGATGGCAACGATGCTTATCTTGTTACAACGGCATGGGAAGGCCGCGCTAAATTCTGCATGTGGCGACGTAAAGGCGATTTTCTACTGAATGTCTTGCGCTGGCGTAATGGAAAAATGCAGGAAATCGATCAGAGCGAAGCTCCACTTGAAAAAATGCGGATGAACCTTTCCGGGGATGCGCACTGGATCCTTCATAACGATGGTCGGGGGGGGCAATACTTATCATGGAAAGAAGTTGCAGACCTTACGAGGCAATGGGAAGAGCAACCGCCAAGTTTAGTCTTAGATTTTTATACTCGAACACCAAATCTATCTTGTAAATAACTAAGGGAGTTAAAGTTAATGGAATTCAGTGACTCTGAAAAGGCGTATGCGCAGCTTGCAGCAAATGTCTATGCTGCTTCTAATAATGACGTGAATGGAAATCCACTGATTAGATCAGAGCTCAATGCATTGCCACTCCCGGGGCCGGAATGGACAAAAATTTCAGAGCGAGTAACTGGCTCCGGCTTTATGGGGAAAGCCTTTCGTAATTCTGAAACTGGTGAAGTGGTAGTTAGTTATGCAGGAACCACGCAAGAAAATTTAATGGATTGGATTTTCGGAAATATTCCTGCGGGTGCTGGTGTTTATTCTACCCAGGTGGAGCAGGCCATGGCTTTTTACCTGGAAGTGCTTAGGATTCCGGGTGTTGCCGACACGTCTGTAACTTTCATGTGTCACTCGCTTGGTTGGGGGGGGGCTTGCGTCGCTGATGGCAGTTTCTTTTGACAGTATTGATATCCAGGATCTGTCGCAATCATGAAGTGCACTTGCGAAATGCGGTAAGTATTTCGCAAGTGTATTTGGTTGAATTAGATGTAGTGCATGAGTTTTTCACCAGAAATATTTCACGAGGGCGATGCGATGACGATGCACGGATGGGTAATAGTTGGGGGGCTGGTGATGGCTGCCGTGTTGATTGGTTGCAGCAACAAGGACACCATGCGCTGGAAGGAGCAGGTGTGGCTTAGCGATGGGCGGCGTATTGATGTGGATCGTTATTCAGTGGCGTTAAAAAGTGGTTTCCCCAATACGAACGATGGTCCTCCTATCTATCAGGAAATTAATTACTCGCCGTTGGGGGTGCACTGGTCTGCTAAGACCGCGGACGTGGTCCCGGAAATGCTTTCTTTTGATGTAGTTAACAATGACGCCTATCTAGTGGTCGCTATCACTGATAAGAAAGAAAAGTTCTGCGTGGACAAGTCTTCGGGAACCTATTTAATTGAGGTCTATCGATGGCGCAAAGGCGTGATGCACAGGGTCGATCAGCAGCAGGCGCCTATCGCGCAGATGGGAGTTAATTTGTCTGGAACCGGGAATTGGGGGTTTCGCCATGCGGATAGGCCCGTGACCTACCTGTCTTGGGACGATATTGCTTATGTAACGAGGCAGCCAAGTTCTGGCCCTCCAAAATTAATCTCTGAGTTCTACAAGAAACGCGACTACGCGATTTGTGACTAATATTTAATTGTATAAGAAGGATGGATTGCCATGGATTTCAATAAAGTGCAGCTTGATTATGCTTTACTTGCGGCTAATGTATATGGAGCGAAATCTGGTGTTAGAACGGAGTTGAATACGCTCGGGCCCCCAAATGGATGGATCCAGATAGCCGAATCCGTATCGGTGACAGGGTTCATGGCTAGAGCCTACCAAAACGCTGCTACAGGCGAGGTGGTCGTTTCGTATGCTGGGACGACAAATGAAGAAGGCGCCACGTTGAACGACTGGCTGTCGGGCAATCTTCCGGCAGGCTTGGGGACAATCTCTCAGTCATTGGAGGCGGTCGTTTTCTATCTGGATGTCCTTAAGCTGCAAGACGTGGACCCTGGCAAGACCAGTTTTACCGGGCATTCCCTCGGTGGTGGCCTTGCGTCATTGATGGCGGTCTATTTCGATAAGAAGGCAATTGTCTTCGACTAGGCGCTGTTCGAGTTGTCGGCGGCCTCATTTACTTACGATGCATACGAAGCGATATTGGAGCTTGCTGAATATACAATTCCACAGGCGTTCAAAGATTACAATCAACTTGAATACAAGGCGCGGAAAGCCAATGTGCAGCAGATCGTAGTAGCTGGGGAGGTGCTTAGCTATGCGACAGACAATGCGTTCAAGATAAATGACGGCAATCCGCTCGTGCTAGACCCCCAGGCAGAAGATCTTTTTGGATGGGGTGGCAGCGTTGGCACTGATTTCTCGAGAGCCGTCAATCTGCATTCGATGACATTGCTTGCAGGGTTCATGAATTCTAAGGATTTTCTTCAGGCGTCGAGGAATTATAAGGAGCTGCTTCCAAGAATCTTTGAGGGTGCATACAAGAACCTGCTTCCAACCAGTATCACCTCCAGCACCTTGCTTGAATTGCTGGTGCAGCGGCAACTGGCGGGAGAAGGCTCTCTCGATGTAATTGCAGCTGACTTGGCGAAAATCGCTGCTGCGGAACTGCGAGGAGCCGATAATTCGTTCGTCATTCATGAAAATGGAGATAGGAAAGAGTTGAATCTGGCCGGTGCGTTGGTAGACGTCTTGCTAGCCGGGCTTTATCAGCAAGCGGATGGTAGATCACCAAAGAAGGCGTTCGTTGGTCGGCTCACCGAAGTTCTGACCCGTAGTGACGGCTACATCAGTTTCGATGCGGAAGCACTCGGTGATCAGCAGAAGGTCGGCATCGAATCACTTAGCCAATATGTCTCTGCAAGAACACAAAATGTTGCCCTCGATACGAATCTTCTGGAGCGCGCACGCTGGGGTGTCCAGGATGGTGCTGCCATGCACTATGTCGGTTCTGATTTCGACGTGCGCTCGGACGTGGTGGTGGCCCTGCACGGCAACAACACTATCGCTGTCGGCGGCGGCGATGATCTGGTCCTGGGTGGCGACGGGGATGACGACATCAGTGGCGGTTCGGGCGACGACTACATGTACGGCGGCGCAGGATTTGATACCTATCGTTTTCGTACCAATGAATCGCTGCTCGCCAGCGTAGATCGTATCTATGACAGCGGTGGAGATGGGGTTCTTTACGTTGACAACATGTTGGTGACGGCGGGTGAACGTCTGACCGAGACCACCTGGGCCGATGCTACCGGCAAGCTGCGATAGACCTTGATTGGGACTCCGGTCAATACCCTGATGATCACTAATGCCTCAAGCGGCGACACAATCCATGTCGAGCGCTGGCAGAACGGCCATTTGGGCATATCGCTAGGCGGAGAGATTGGTGTGCTGCCGCCGTCGGGTAGCAAGTGGGACGGCGATCTGACACCGGAAGTCGAAAACATCAACGGCGTCTTCCAGGGAACTGAAGCGGCCGAGGCGTTCTATACGGGCTTCGGCACCGACACCATCGACGCTAGTGGCGGTGTCGATGTCATCAACGGTGGGTCTGGCAGCGACATCATCCATGGCGGCGATGGCAACGACTTCATCGTCGAGGTCGCCAGAACGGCGCGTAATCTGGACCGCTGGGTCGGTGCCCCGCCCACCGACAGGATGTTGGCCAGTGGCGTGGGTTTCATGGTGGGTCTGCGCAGCGGCGATGCGGAAGATGCGCGGACCTATTACGAAGACGTCTTCCTGGGGTTGGTCGGCACCATCCGGAATGGTGGGCCGTCGTTCTATCCAGATCCGGAACTGTTTGCCGACGGCGGCGACGTCATCGATGGCGGCGGCGGCTCGGATCTTATCATGAGCGGTGAGGGCAACGATGTTGTCGACGGCGGCATCGGCAACGACGTGATCTCTGGCGGCCATGACAACGACATCCTGTTGGGCAACGACGGTGACGACCTGATCTTCGGCGACCAGATCAACGGCGTGCTTGCGGGTGAAGAGCTTGCCAATCTGTCGTCTGCAGCACGGGTGGACGGCAACGACATCATCGACGGCGGTGCTGGCAACGACGAATTGCGGGGCGACGGGGGTAGCGATCAGATCTGGGGCGGCCAGGACGACGATGTCATTCTTGGCGATACCGTGGGCATGGACGCGTCGCGCCAGGGTAACGACAGTTTGTATGGCGGCGAGGGTCAGGATCAGATCTGGGGAGGCGGCGGCAACGACACCATTTCCGGCGATGCGGGCAACGACACCATCTTCGGTGACTTCGTGGTCGGCCAGCTGGGTCTGGAACTCCATGGCGCAGACCGCATCACCGGCGGGACAGGCATGGACTGGATCAATGGGCAGGGGGGCGATGATGTCATCGACGGCGGCGAGGACGCAGACACCCTGCTGGGTGGCGCGGGATCGGACACCATCAGTGGTGGCGCAGGGTATGACGTGATTGTCGGCGACGACGTCGACGCGCCGGAAAGCGAGCAAGGCAACGATACGATCGAAGGCGGCCTGGGAGATGACACGATTCTCGGCATGGGCGGCAACGACCAGATCGCCGGCGGCGAAGGCAATGACAGTCTGCATGGTGACGATCAGGCTGGAAATTTCACCGGTAATGACAAGCTCTCCGGCAATGCAGGTGACGACGTTCTCGATGGCGGGAGGGGAGACGATCAACTTAATGGTGGTATCGGAAACGACATCCTGATTGGCGCAGAAGGAAACGATACCTACGTCATCAAGGCCGGAGATGGGCATGATGTGGTGAGTGAGTTGGGCAATGCATCGTCTGGAAGCGACACCGTCATGCTGAGTGGCTTGCTGAGAGATCAGGCCACGTTCCGACGCAGCGGGGGCGCGTTGGTGATGGCGTTCGGCGCGGACCAAACGATTCGCCTTGATGGCTTCCTGACGCCCGAGAGTGGCGGGCACCGGATCGTCTTTGGCGACGGTACTGTTCTAGGCAAGGCCGAAGCCCTGAGCCTGCTGGGTGGCGGCACTGCAGGTAATGACGATCTCCAAGGGAGCAGTGGGGACGATGAGCTGTACGGCGAGGCCGGTAACGACAAGTTGCAGGGACTGGAGGGCGATGATTCCCTTGACGGTGGCGTCGGCAACGACCTCGTCTTTGGTGGGGGTGGTAACGATTTGCTGGCAGGTGGTGATGGCGACGATCTTCTCGATGGCGGGGCTGGCGACGATCGCTTGTCTGGCGGATCGGGTTCCGACGTGTTTCGCTATGGAAATGGTTACGGCAATGACAGTATTGCCTTTGATCCCACTGCTGCCATCCGGCGCGTACAGCTGGTTGATATCAGTCATTCCTCCAATCTGCACTACGCGCTCAAGAGTGGTGCATTGATAGTGACCGTTACGGAGACTGGTCAGAATCTCACCATAGAGGGGTATGTCGGTGTCGATGGGCCGACGGCACGGGTCTTTCTTGCCGACGGTACCGAGCTTTTGCCCGAGTTGCTGTGGCGCGGCGACGACGAGATTGAAGGGAGTTCGGCAGACGACACGCTTTATGGGTACGACGGCGACGATGATATTTTTGGTGACTGGGGGAAGGATACGATCTACGGTGGTAGTGGCAACGATATGCTGCAGGGCGACTATCGGTATTGGTGGATTAAGGCCGGCCAAGACGATTATCTGGATGGTGGCGACGGTGACGACGATATTTATGGCAATGCTGGCAATGACACCCTGTTGGGTGGAGCGGGCAACGACGAACTCGTCGGTCAGGATGGCGCTGACATTCTGAATGGAGGCGCCGGTAACGATTCACTTCGTGGAAATGCGGATTCAGACATCTATGAGTTCGGCCGCGGTGGAGGTCGCGATGGCATCTTGGAATACTACTGGCGGGACGATAGTAGGCCCAGGTTTGGAGATATCGATACGCTCAGATTCGATGCCAGTGTGTTGGAGAAAGATGTTGTCGTGTATCGAGGCGATAGCCTTGGAGGCGATTTGACGTTCATCATAGATGGGACTGACGATTCGATCTCTGTGCGGGAATTCTACGATTACCAGTATCCAGATTTCAGGGTGCTGGACTCGATTGAGCAGGTAGTTTTTTCCGACGGCACCACCTGGGATTTGCAGGAGATTTTATACCAGTCCATGCAAGGTTCGTATCGGAATGACAATCTGGTTGGATTCTATGCAAGGAATGATTTCATCGATGCCGGTGCGGGTAACGACATGGTGTCCGCGCGAGAGAATGACGACACAATTCTGGGCGGGTCTGGAAACGACAGCCTGGAGGGAGGTGGGGGTAATGACATCCTGGTCGGTGGACGTGGTTCGGACATTCTCATCGGTGGTAGTGGAGACGATATTTACCGTTTCGGCCTGGGTTCTGAGTTGGATTTTGTAGATAATTTCCCAACCGAGGAGCCTGGGCATGATCTGATCGAGCTGGGGGAAGGAATTACTGTCGACAATATTCGTCTTGCGCGTTCCGCTAATGCGCTGGTGATCGACATCGAAGGCTACACCGACCGGCTAATCGTGCTGGGTCACTTTCGCGCTGGTGAAGAATGGGGTAGTGGTGGTCCGATTGATGCGCTGCATTTCGCCGACGGAACCATTTGGAACCAAGAGGATATCCTGGCGCAACTAACCGCACCGCTCGACCCCATCGAGGTCTCCGTGGATTCGTCCTATCCAGAGATCCCGGACGCCGGCGGCTACGTCATCGGTATCCAGAATGGGATGGGCGAGGTCAATCGGGAAACTGCAGGAGCCACGTGGTTTGACATCGGGCCAGGAGGGGCGCGCCTACTTGGCGGCTTGGCCGGGGACACCTACGTGTTTGGGAAGGGTTACGGAAGCCTGTTCATCCGTGATGGTGGTGGAATGGACAGGATCCTGTTCAATGCTGACATTTCCCAAGGCGACATTACGCTCTACAAGCTGGGCGAGAACATGGAAGTACAAGTCGATGGTCAAGCGATGCTCACCATCGACGGATTTTTTGCTATAGATGAAAAGGGAATGATCGAATCGATGGTGTTCGCGGATGGAACCATCTGGGATTCAGCAACGCTGCACGCCACTGCTATCAATCCGGATATGAACTTGACTGGGACAGAAGACAACGATGTACTGAGCGGAGGTATCGGGAATGATCAGTTATTCGGAATGGCGGGCAACGACCAGCTGCAAGGAAATAGCGGTGACGATTTGCTCGACGGCGGCACGGGCGCAGATGTGATGCGCGGTGGTGCAGGCAGCGACACTTACGTGGTGGACGATAGCGGCGACTCGATTTATGATGATGGATATTCAGACGATTCTAGAATCAAGAGTATCAACACCGTACGTAGTAGTATTGATTACGCACTTGGAATGAACGTGCAGCAGTTGATTCTCGACGGAGTTTCCGATCTCAACGGGACGGGTAACAGGAATTCGAATAGTTTGAAGGGAAATGCCGGGGCCAACGTCCTGACTGGGGCGGCTGCAGAGGATTATTCCTATGAGGCCGACTGGATGGACGGTGGGGCAGGGAATGACACATTGATCGGTGCATGGGGCGACGACACGCTTATCGGTGGTGCGGGTGATGATCGCATGGAGGGTGGTGGTGGCGACGATCTTTATTATGTTGACAGTGTCGGTGATGTAATTGTAGAAACCGAGGGGCATGCCCCCTCATTTCCCATGGCAATGGCGATGCAGTCGTCCAACAATGCGGTGACATCATCTGTGACGGACTCAGGAGGGTCCGGTATTCCCGCGATGGGCGAACATCCTTATCGCAACGGCGATACGGTAGCCGCCAGTATCGATTTTACGTTGGTAGGTAGCCTGGAGTCGCTGATTCTGATCGGTACCGCCGTCAGTGGCACCGGGAATGAATTCCGCAATGAGTTAACCGGCAATGCGCAAGACAACGTGCTAAGCGGATTGGGTGAGTACGACACCCTCTATGGAGGGGGCGGGCGTGATCTCTTGTACGGCGGGGATGGTGGGGATGAGCTGGATGGCAACGATGGAAACGACACTCTGGTTGGCGGCGATGGCGATGACCTCTATGTCTACACCGCTGGCCAAGGCGATGACACCATCGTGAATGTCGATGCCTATGGCGAAGATATGTTGCGCGTCAACGGCGCCGGGTTCGATCAATTCAGCTTTGCACGAAGCGGCGACGACATGGTCATAACGTTGAATGACCAATCTGGAAGCTTGATGTTCAAGGGCTGGTATACGGAAGCGGCCAATCGTGTCGACCGTCTGTACGACCAGAACTGGATGGAGCTTACCGCAGACCAGGTAGACAGTTTGGTTGGTGGGGCGGAACTGAGTCAGTTGGTCGGTGCAATGTCCCAGGCCGAAGCAGGCCAGGAGGTCTTTGCGCAGTCTTGGAACGAACGTGAAAATCAGCCGCATGTATTGATCGCTGCACTTTAATTTCCCCTGGGTGGATGCACCCCTCCCGCAAATAGTTTTATATATTTGCGGGAGGGGAAATCGATCTGCGGGGTGATCTTCGTCGTCCCAAGATTCCTTCACTCTGCGGCCAGTCGTTCGAGTCATTGCGGTTGCACCAGCCGGCCCCCGCTGCCGCCTTGGATGCGGGGCGGCGGATCGTGCCGGTTGACTGGGCGGGGACTGCATCGATGACACTCGGTGCGGAATCCGTGGATGGCACGCGGGCCTTGCAAATAGCAGTGGGCGTAGAATCGCCCCATGAGTACGCCTTCCCCCAACTACCCCACCCTCCAATCCATCGGCTGGCCCTGGCCTGGTCCTCCCGAGGAGGCCGCCTGGCAGGCGATCTTCGCTGCGCATCCGCAGGCATTGCCGGCGCGGGTGGTGGAGCAGCATCGCACCGGCTATGTGGTGGCCGATACGCCGGAGGCAAGCCTGAAGGCCGAGTCGTTGCCGGAGTGGCAGCGTCCGCGCTTTCCCAGCCATGAGCGGGCGGCGGTGGGCGATTGGGTGCTGATGGAGGGCAAGCGCATCGTGGCGCTGCTGCCGCGGCGCACCTCGATCAAGCGCGGGGCGGCCGGTGAGCATTACCACCAGCAGGTGATCGCGGCCAATATCGATACGGTGTTCATCGTGTGCGGGCTGGATGCAGACTTCAATCCGCGCCGCATCGAGCGCTACCTGTTGCTGGTGGGCGGCGGCGGTGCGCAGCCGGTGGTGGTGCTGACCAAGGCCGACCAGACCGAGTACGCCGAGGATGCGTTGGCGGTGCTGGAGGAGCTGGAAGCACAGAACATTCCGTTGCGTGCGGTCAATGCGCGAGATCCGGCCAGCGTGGCGGTCCTGCGGCCGTGGCTGGGCGATGGGCGCACCGCGGTGCTGGTGGGCTCGTCCGGTGTGGGCAAGTCCACCTTGACCAACACCTTGCTGGGCACCGAGAAGATGAAGACCAACGCGGTGCGCGAGAACGATTCGCGTGGCCGGCATACCACCACGCATCGTGCGTTGATTCCGTTGCCCACCGGTGCCTGCCTGATCGATACACCCGGCATGCGCGAACTCAAGCCCACCGGCGAGGAAGATCTGGCCGAGGGTGGCTTTTCGGATGTAGAAGCGCTGGCGGCGCAGTGCCGCTTCAGCGATTGCGCGCATCTGGCCGAGCCGGGCTGTGCGGTGCAGGCGGCGATCGCAGCTGGCGAACTGGATCCGGAGCGAGTGGCCAACTACATGAAGCTGCGCGTGGAAGTGGCCAGCGCGGCGGAAAAACTCGCCATCCGCGTGGCGCAGAACACCCGTGGCAAGGGGTCGGGCAAGCGCCCGGCCAGCGTCGATCGTTCCGGGCGACGCTGAGCATGCCATTGCGCAAGGGTCCGCCGGAGATCGTCCACCACGCGGCGCTGGATGCGCGCCTGGTCAAGGCCGTGCGCGGTGTGCGCCTGCTCGCCCTGGCGAGCTGGCCGCGCTCGCTGCAGGAGCCGTTCCTGCAAAGCGTGGCGCGCGGGCAGCCGGAACTGCCGCAGGTGGAGTACCCGGTACTGGATTTTACCGATACCCGGCGCGAGCTGGCCGCAATTGCGAAAGCGGCCGATCCGCACCATCCGATTGGCGCCTACCTGATCGATTCGACCCATAGCTGGGATCTGGCCGCCGGCCTGCTGGAGTCGCTGGGGACCGCGGCGGTCAGCGATTATTCGGCGCAGTTGTTCGGCGTGCCCGACGACCCGATGCCGGGCAACGGCCCGAGCACGCGCGAGGCGGCGCGGCATTTCATCCAGATCGCGCAGGAGCTGGACCGCGAATTGCTGGCGCCGGAAGAGCAGGTGCCGGTGTCGGCTACCGCCTTGCGCATGCAGTTGCAGAACGACCTGGACGGCTTCTTCGAAGGGCGCGTCATCACCGTGACGCTGGACCCGGATCTGCTGGCCAAGGCGGCGGCCGGCGCACACCGTATCCGCCTGCGCAGCGGCGCGACCTTCAGCGATTACGACCGCGCGCAGCTGTTCCATCATGAGGCGCTGGTGCATTCGCTCACCGCGCTCAACGGTCGCGCGCAGCTGCATCTGCCCAGCCTGGGGATTTCCTCGCCGCGCACCACCGCGACACAGGAAGGCTTGGCGACATTTGCCGAGCAGATCACCGGCAGCATCGATATCGAACGCATGAAGCGCATCAGTATGCGCATTGAGGCGATTGCGATGGCGCGGGCAGGCGCGAATTTCATAGAGGTGTTTCGCTACTTCACCAATGGCGGGCAGAACGCGGCGGAGAGTTTTTCCTCGGCGCAGCGGGTGTTTCGCGGGGTACCCACCCATGGCGGTGGTGCGTTCACCAAGGACACGGTGTACCTGCGCGGTTTGGTCGCGGTGCACACCTTCTTCCGGCATGCCCTGCAGCGCGACCAGTTGCAGCTGTGCCGCTATCTGTTCGCTGGCAAGATGGCCTTGGGCGATGTGGCGCGGTTTGCGCCACTGTTCGACAGCGGTGTGCTGGTGGCGCCACGCTGGCTGCCGCCGTGGGTGAGCCGGGTCAGCGGGCTGGCCGGCATGCTGGCGTTTTCGTTGTTCGCCAATCGCATCCGCATGGACCAACTGCAGCCGCCAGCGATCAATGTGTGAACTGTGCGACGCAGTGGCCTCTTCGCAATGATGGAGCGACTACATCCATGAACACATTCGATGCTCACCACGCGCTCTACACGATGCTGCAACGGGCAGAACTGCACACTGGCTGCCTCGCCCGAGATGGGCAACAACGCGAGGCAATGCGATGAAGATCCTGATGGTGCTCACGTCCCACGATACGCTGGGCGACACCGGTAAGAAGACCGGCTTCTGGCTGGAAGAGTTTGCCGCGCCGTATTACGTGTTCAAGGACGCTGGTGCCGACATCACCCTGGTCTCGCCCAAAGGCGGCCAGCCGCCGCTGGACCCGAAGAGCGACGAACCCGATGCGCAAACCGAGGCGACCAAGCGCTTCAAGCAGGACAGTGCCGCGCAACAGGCCCTGGCTAGCACGCATCGTCTTGCCGACGTAAAGGCCGACGACTTCGATGCGGTGTTCTACCCGGGTGGCCACGGTCCGTTGTGGGATCTGGCCGAAGACGCGCACTCGATCGCGCTGATCGAAGCCTTTGCCAAGGCGGACAAGCCGCATGGTTTGGTCTGCCATGCGCCGGGCGCACTGCGTCGGGTCAAGGGCAGCGACGGCAAGCCGCTGGTCAATGGCCGCCGCGTCACCGGTTTCACCAATGGTGAGGAAGAGGGCGTGGGCCTGACCAAGATCGTGCCGTTCCTGGTGGAAGACGTGCTGACCGAACTCGGCGGGCGCTACGAGAAAGGTGCCGATTGGGGTGAACATGTGGTCGCCGATGGCACGCTGGTGACCGGGCAGAATCCGGCGTCGTCGGAGAAGACCGCGCAGACCCTGCTGGAACTGCTGAAGCGCTGAGTCGCCGGCCGACGTGCGGTTTTGCAGCAGCGGTGGCGAAAGATGCATCGCTGCTGCCACGTGCACAGCGCAGTCTTGGGACAGCGCAGTCTTCGGTATGCCGCCTGCGTTGGGGTATGCCGCTCGAGTGGAAATGCGTGCGAAGCCCCTCTCCCATCGGGAGAGGGGTTGGGGTGAGGGTACGGCCGATGCACCAGCCAAGCCGCCGCACCCACATCGATCAATCAATACGTTCCAACCAGCGCACGGCATACCCCGGCAGTACAAGGCGCATGTCATCGCCCAGTGGTGCTGCAGCCGATTCGCTTCGATCTCCCAACACTCGCCAACGGCCGTTGACCTTGCCCGCAAGCTCCGCGTGCAGCGGTCGATCACTGAAGTTGTGGAGGGCGAGAAAGCTCTCGCCACGCGTCAGTGCAAACAACTGCGCATCAGCCAACCGGATGCTGCCCAGTGATTGATCTGCAGCAAGCACTAGTAGCGCTGCACGTTGCCGAATCAACGCGTGCAGCCGCTGATAGATCTGTCCACTCACACTGTCACGATCATGCCGTTGCGCCGCGCGTTGCCAGTCCATGACCGGCCGATGCAGCCAGCGGCCCTCGTGCCGGCGTTCGGCATCGCGGCGGTAACGGGTGTCGTTGGGCAAGCCGAGTTCGTCGCCCATGTAGATCAGCGGGATACCGGGCATCGCCAGGGCGAGCGCGTAGAGCAGCACCAGCCGGTCCACTGCCAGCGCCAGCGCTGTCGCATCTGCGCTTTCAATGGCCGCCTGGATGCCGGTCAGCGCCGCGGCCATGCCGTTGGTGCCATGCACGCCGTCGCCGCTGCTCTGGAAGGGTTCGCCGCGCGCGTAGCTGCCAGGCACCTCGTTGGCATAGAAGCGCGCGACATCGCGTAGTGCGAAGGGCGGCTGTGCGGCATTGCCTGCTGCTTCGTGCTGCAACACGTTCCAACCGATGTCGTCGTGACAACGCACATAGCTCAGCCACGCGCAGTTGGCCGGCAGCGGTGGGCTGGTGCTGATGACGTGATGCAGGAGATCACCGCGTTGCAGTGCCAATGCCGACCAGCCAGCCGCCATCAGCGTGCTGTGGTAGGCCAGGTGACATTCATGGCCCTGGTCGGCGCCGCTGCCGAAGTACGGTGGCAGTTCGGCCATCGGCACGATGGCTTCGGCCTTCATCGCCACCGCCGGCGCCACGATATCGGCCACCGCACGCAGCGCGACCAGGAGGGTGTGGGCCTCGGGCTGGTTCATGCAATTGGTGCCGGGGCGCTTCCACAGGTAGGCGGTGGAATCCAGGCGGAAGGCTTCCACGCCCAGGTTGGCCAGCTGCAGCAGTGCCAGCGCCATCTCGCCGAACACCGCCGGGTTGCTCCAATTCAGATCCCACTGATAGGGATAGAACGTGGTCCACATCCACTGCCCGGTGGCCTCCATCCAGGTGAAGTTGCCCGGTGCGGTCTGCGGAAAGACCTGCACCAGCGTGCAGTCGTACTGGTCGGGAAGCTGGCGGTCGGCAAAGTGGTGGTAGTAGTCGAGGTAACGCGTGTCGCCGGCCCGTGCGGCGCGGGCCCAGGCATGGTCGTCGGCAGTATGGTTGAGGACGAAGTCCGCACACAGGCTGATGCCGGCCTCGCGCAGCCGTGTGGTGAGCGCGACCAGATCGTCGTTGCTGCCGAGGCTGGGGTCGACCTGGCCGTAGTCGCTGACGGCAAAGCCGCCATCGTTGTCGCCGGCGCGTGCGCGCAGAAACGGTAGCAGGTGCAGGTAGCGCACGCCTAGCTCCTGCAGGTAAGGCACGCGTTCGGCCACGCCCTGCAGCGTGCCGGCAAAACGGTCCACGTAGGCGCTGTAGCCCAGCATGTGCTGCTCGCCGAACCAGCCCGGTTTGCGCGTTGCGTCCAGCTGTTGCAGCGCCTGCGGACGCTGCTGCGCACTGCGGCCAAGCGCAGCCAGCCAGTGTGTGAGCCATTGCGCGTAGTCGCTGCGCTCGCCATACAGCGTGTGCAGCGCCGCCAGCAGGCGCGTTGCGTGGCGATCGAAGCGCGCCAGCAGCGCGCCTGCCTGCGCTGCATCCAGCGACGCGGCAAATGCCGCGCGCCATGAGGTGAGATCGTTGGGGGAGGTGCTCATTGGCAGCGGCCGGGCAGCGCCCGGCACGGGGTCCTTAGAAGTCGTAACGCAGGCTGATGCTGGTGGTACGGCCGGCGATCGAGCGCGCGCGGATGATGCCGTTGGCCGGAATGCTGGCCTCTTCGGCTTCGGTCAGGCCAAAGGTGTTGAACAGGTTGTTGACATTGAGCGCCACGGTGAGCGCGTCGGTCACGCGGTAGTCGCCGAACAGGTTCACCTGCGTATAGCCCGGCATCTTCAACTGGTTGGAATCCTGGGTGTAGGCGTCGGTGGTACCGATCAGGTTCACGCCGAACTGGTAGCCGTCGCCGCGGTAGCTGGGCGTGAGCTGCCACACCACATCGGCTTGGCGACGCGGCACATTGCCGGTGTTTTCCGGGGTGATCTGGTCGCGGGAGATTTCTGCATCGGTCCAGGTCAGGCCGCCGTTGACGGTGAAGCCTTCGTAGCGGTAGCTGGCTTCCAGCTCCACGCCGTGTGCTTGGTAGCTCCGGTTGAAGAAGCGCTGGCTGGTGACTTCGAAGTTTTGCTCCTGGGTACGTGCGGAGAACGCGGTGGCGAACAGGCTCAATCCATCGCGGCGCCACTTCAGGCCGGCTTCGGCCTGGCGTACCACGTTGACGCCTTCATCGGACGATACCGAGCCGTCGTCGCGCACCACGCCGAACAACAACCGGTCTGCGTTGGCGCGTGCGCCGCGGCTGATGCGTGCAAATGCGCCCAGGTCGTCGTTGATCAGGTAATTGGTGCCCAGCGAATACGACAGGTAGTTCCAGTCGTAGTCCACCGGCCGTGCGTTGACGGTGTCCACGGTGGCCACGCGTTGTTCCACCGGCTGGATGACGCCATCGCCGTTGACGTCCAGGTTTTGTGCAATGGCGGTGCCGTTGTAGCTGCCGCGCGCATCGCCCATGTCGTAACGCAGGCTGCCGTCGATGCTGAACTTGCCGCTGTCGAAGGTCAGTGCCACATATGGTGCATTGACGTCGTAGCGCACGTCGTAGCTGCGGGTGATGCAGCAGTCGCCCCAGAACGGTGTGCCATAGGCGTACAGGCCGTTCTGCGAGCGCGACACGCCGCCGGCGTCGACCACGTCGAGCAGGCGCGAATCGCGGCCCAGGCTCTGCACGTAGGAGTTCCAGGTCCAGTCCATATCGATGGTCTGGCGCGAGCTGTAGTAGCCGGCGCGCAGGTTGAGGGTGCGGCCGTCGCCACCGAACTCGCGCGAGACACTGAGGTCGTTGGTGACGTTACCCAGGTCGTTGATGGCGACATTGAACAGATGGGTGCGGATGGCGTTGCCGGTGTAGGCCTGGCCGGCATTGGGGCCACCAGCTTCCACCAGCTGCGCGCCGGCGCCGCCGATGGACGATGCCAGCGATGCGGCATCGGTGACTTCGGCCGGGAACGGGCTGACGAAGCGGCCGCTATTGTCGGCGACGCGGAATTTCTCGCTCAGGTTCCAGCCGTTGCCCAGGTCGAACCAGGCTTCGGCACCGATGGTGCGCGAGATCGGATGCATGCCATCGCCCAGGTCGGTGCGGCGTGCCCGGTTGTTGCCGTCCAGCCCCACATCAGTGCGGAAATTGCGGCTGTACAGGGTGTCGTTGCCGGGATCGAAGCCGGGGAAACCACCCAGGTCCGGCGCGCCATCGCGGCCGCGCACGGAGGTGGGCACCGGCAGGTAGCCGGCGGCGCGGTCGTTGAGGTATTTGCCGTACAGGCGTACGTAGCCGTTGTCGAACAGGCGGGTGAGGTTGGCCTTGAGCTGGCCACCCTTGTCGGTGGTGTAGCCGGCATCGCGCACGCCATCGCCCTGGCGGAAGAAGCCGCCGATGTTGAACTGCCACTGCTCGGCAAACGGCGCGCCGTAATTGAAGTCGATGCGGGTGTTGTCGTAGTCCAGGCCGCGACTGATGCCGACGCTGCCGCCTTCGGTGTCGCCGGTCTTGCTGATGAAGTTGATGATGCCGCCGGGCGCATTGCTGGTGAACGTCGAGGCCGAGCCGCCACGAATCGCCTCGATGCGGTCCAGGGTGAAATCCGAGCGCAGGAAGATGTCGGCGTTGCCGAAGGCGATGTCGCCGAACTCCATCACCGGCAGGCCGTCTTCCTGCAATTGCAGGAACTTGGCACCGCCGGATGCGACGGGGAGGCCGCGCACGGCGATGTTGGCATTGCCTTCGCCGCCGCTGGACTCGGAGCGGATGCCTGGGATGTTGCGGAAGATTTCGGCGGTGCTGCGCGGCGCCGACTGTTCGATGGCCTCGGCGCCGACGGTGCTGACCGAGACGCTGGATTTCAACTTGGTGGTGGCTGTTGAGGTGCCGGTGACGAACACCGCGTCCAGATTGACCGCAGCACTGTCGGCAGCTGGCGGTGTGGCGGGCGGGGCGGCGGGCGTGTTCTGTGCCAGCGCGGCGGGCGCGCACAGGCAGGAGGCGACCGCGCAGGCCAGGGCATGCAGGCGCAGGGTATGCAAGGTGGACATCGCGATTCTCTCTCTCACAAGTGGTGGTCTGCCGACGCCTGCAGCGTCCCCTCCCAGGGACTGGTCGTGTGGCCTGCAGTGCGAGCACAGTAATACGCCGCACTACAATCGATTGCAATCCTGCAATGCAGCATTGAAAGGCATTTTTACAGCGTCTATTAAATCCGTAAGATCTGTTGCAGTGCAGCGTTACAATCGATTGTATAAGCCGCAAGGTACAGTACGCTGTGGCCATCGGGTGCCGCACCGATGCCCAGGGTTCTACATGTCGTCGACCGCGTCTCCGTTCTCCTTCGCGCGCATCCTGGCACTCAATGCCGGCTTCTTCGGCGTGCAGTACAGCTTCGGGCTGCAGCAGAGCAACATGAGCCCGATCTACAACTACCTGGGCGCCGACCACGCCAGCCTGCCCTACCTGTGGCTGGCCGGGCCGATCACCGGGCTGGTGTTGCAGCCGTTCGTGGGCGCCTGGAGCGACCGCTCGGTGACCCGCTGGGGCCGGCGCATGCCGTACATGGTGCTGGGCGCGTTGGTGTGCAGCCTGTGCCTGCTGGCGATGCCGTTCAGTACCGCGCTGTGGATGGCGGTATGCCTGCTCTGGGTGCTGGATGCGGCCAACAACGTGGCGATGGAGCCTTACCGTGCGTTGGTCAGCGACGTGCTGGCGCCGCCGCAGCGGCCGTTGGGCTATCTCACCCAGAGTGCGTTCACCGGGCTGGCGCAGACGCTGGCGTATCTCACTCCGCCCGTGCTGGTGTGGATGGGCATGAACCAGGACGCCGCCAATGCGCACCATATTCCGTACGTCACCATCGCCGCGTTCGTGATCGGCGCGGGGTTCTCAGCCGCCTCCATCCTGCTCACCGCGCGCAGCGTGCGCGAGCCGGTCATCCCGCCGGCCGAGATTGCGCGCATGCGCGAGCGCGGTGCCGGCCTGGGTGCGGTGGTGCGCGAGATCGGCGGTGCGTTGCGCGACATGCCGCCGACCATGCGCCAGCTGGCGCCGGTGATGCTGTTCCAGTGGTATGCGATCTTCTGCTACTGGCAATACATCGTGCTGTCGCTGTCGACCACCTTGTTCGGTACCACCGACGCCAGCTCGCACGGTTTCCGTGAGGCGGGCCTGGTCAACGGGCAGATCGGTGGTTTCTACAATTTCGTCGCGTTCCTGGCGGCCTTTGCGATGGTGCCAGTGGTCCGCCGTTTCGGTCCCAAGGTCACGCATGCCGCGTGCCTGCTGGCGGCAGGCATCGGCATGTGGATGCTGCCGGGCATCGAAAACCGCTGGCTCCTGCTGCTGCCGATGATCGGCATTGGCCTTGCCTGGGCCAGCATGATGGGCAACCCCTACCTGATGCTGGCCGACAGCCTTCCACCCGAGCGCACCGGCGTGTACATGGGTCTGTTCAATCTGTTCATCGTGCTGCCGATGCTGATCCAGATCGTCACCCTGCCGCTGTATTACGACCGGTTATTGCACGGCGACCCACGTAATGTGATCCGCCTGGCTGGGGCGCTGATGCTGGCCGCGGCGGTGGCGATGCTGTGCGTGCGCATCCGCAAGTCGAAAGTGATCTTGGCAGACTCGTAGGAATACCTGGCTGACATCGCCGGCTGCCGAAGATGCGAGACGTGCATGCCTGCCGGGTTGCCTGGGTTGGCGAATACGGTGGACCGACTGGACGCCCGTCCCCCTCATCCGCCCTTCGGGCACCTTCTCCCGCAGGCGGGAGAAGGAAGCGGGCTGCCGGCTGGTATCTCCGAAGCCGCGATCCGCAATCCGCAATCCGCAATCCCAATCAGCAATCAGCAATCAGCAATCAGCAATCAGCAATCAGCAATCAGCAATCAGCAATCAGCAATCCGATTTCCAATTCCCGATTCCCGATTCCCGATTCCCGATTCCAGCCTCACGCCGACTCGCGCACCACCAGCTTCACCGGCATTTCAACCGATTCCACTGCTTCGCCTGCGATCAGCGCCAACAGTCGGTCTACCAGCAGGCGCGCGGCCAGGCTCAGATCCTGCCGCACCGTGGTCAGCGGCGGCTGGCTGTAGGCGGCCAGCGGGATGTCGTCGAAGCCCACCAGCGAGATGTCCTGCGGCACGCGGTGGCCGGCCTCGACCAGGGCGCGGATGGCGCCCACGGCAATCACGTCGGAAGCGGCGAACAGGCCATCCGGCGGGTCGGTCTTCTTGAGCATGGCGCGGGTGAGGCGGTAGGCATCTTCGCTGACGAAATGGCTGCGCGCATGCAGCCGGGTGTCGAACTCCAGCCCATGCTGTTCCAGCGCATGACGGTAGCCGGCAAAGCGCGGCGCCACCTCGGGCAGCTGGTCATCGCCAAGGAAGGCGATGCGCTGGCGGCCGCTGGCGATCAGGTGTTCGGTGGCAAGGGCGCCGCCCTGGAAGTTGTCGCTGCCTACGCTGATGTACGACTGCCCATCGATGCGGCTGCCCCACACCGCCATCGGCAGGCCGTCGCGTGCGGCCTGGTCCAGCGCGGTGTGTTCGGAACTTTGCCCCAGCACGATCACCCCATCGGAGCGGTTGCCGCGTGCGAGCTGTTCCACCCAGCCATCCTGGTGCCGGTCCAGCTTGGATAGCAGCATGCTGTAGCCGCGGCCGGTGAGTTCTTCGGCCAGCAGCGCCAGCATGGTCATCAGGAACGGATCGGACAGCGGTTGATCCAGCGCATGCATCAGCGGCACCGCCACGCTTACCGTGTTGGAGCGCTTGGCGCGCAGGCTGCGCGCGACCGGGTCGACCTGGTAGCCGGCATCGGCGGCGATCTGCTTGATGTAGGCGCGGGTCCGCTCGGCCACCACCGGGCTGCCGGCCAAGGCACGCGACACGGTGGACTCGGACACACCCGCCATGCGCGCGATGTCGGCCATCTGCGGGCGTGCATTGGGCGGGGTGCGTTCTGAAGGTTTGGCCATGGCAGCGCACTGCGGAAAAGCCAGAGTGTAATCAGTTCGCATTGCAGGCGGGTCGTTCGCGCAGTGGCGGCCGCTTGTGCGCGCGGGCAGGGCGCACATGCGCACGGATCTCCTAGCCCCGGACGTACAGGGAAGGCGGGCAGCGGAACCTGCAGCCGTGCGCGGCGAGAGCGTGCTGTGCGTGCAGCGCAACGGCCGTGGGTCGCGCGCCCGCTCACCCCATGTAGAGGCCGCCGTTGACCGCGTAGTCGGCACCGGTGACATAGGCCGCATCGTCAGACGCCAGCCAGGCGCACAGGCCGGCCACTTCCGAGGGCTTGCCCAGGCGGCGCACCGGCACCGAGGTGGCCAGGCGGTCGAGCACATCCGGTGGAAAGCTGCTGATCGAGGCGCTGGCGATATAGCCGGGCGAAATGGTGTTGACGGTGACCCCGCGCGAGGCGACTTCCTGCGCCAGTGCGCGGCTGAAGCCATGCATGGCCGCCTTGGCGGTGGCAAAATTGATCTGCCCGATCTGGCCCTTGTGCGCGCTGACCGAACCGATGTTGACGATGCGCCCCCACCCGCGCGAGGTCATGCCGTCGACCACCTGCTTGGTGATGTTGAACAGCGAATGCAGGTTGCTGGCGATCACCGCATTCCAGTCGTCGCGGCTCATCTGACGGAACAAGGTGTCGCGGCTACCGCCGGCGTTATTGACCAGCACATCGATCTCGCCCACTTCGGCCTTGACCTTGGCGAATGCGGCGACGGTGGAATCCCAATCGGCGGCATTGCCCTCGGACGCCACGAAATCAAAGCCCTGCTCGCGCTGCTCGCGCAGCCAGGCTGATTTGCGCGGCGAATTGGGGCCGCAACCGGCCACCACGGTATGCCCGCTGCGCGCCAGCTTCTGGCAGATCGCGGTACCGACACTGCCCATGCCGCTGGTGACGTATGCGATGCGGAGAGTCATTGGTTTTAACTCCTTCGGAGTTTGGGAATGGGGAATCGGGAGTGGGGAATCGGTAGAGCAAGAGCCGCTTTTGCGGTTTCTTTTCTTCTACGTGGAAGTCAAGAATCGAAACGGCCGCACGGCGCCGCTCTTACGATTCCCGATTCCCGACTCGCCATTCCCGGCAGCGGTCAGCGCGCCAACGGGAAGAGACCAAACACCAACCCGCCGCCAAGCATCAACATCGAAATCAGCACCGCCCACTTCAGCGTGAAGCGTTGGTGGTCGGCGAAATCCACCTTGGCCAAGCCTACCAGCAAGTAGGTCGATGGCACCAGGGGGCTGAGCAGATGCACCGGCTGGCCGGCCAGCGAGGCGCGCGCCATTTCCACTGGGGTGATGCCGTAATGGCCGGCAGCTTCGGACAGGATGGGCAGCACGCCGAAATAGAACGCGTCGTTGGACATGAAGAACGTGAACGGCATGCTGACGATGGCGGTGATGACTGCCAGGTACGGCCCCCAGCTATCGGGAATCACCGCCAGGAAGCTGCGCGACATGGCCTCCACCATGCCGGTGTTGGACAGGATGCCGGTGAAGATGCCGGCGGCAAAAATCAGCGACACCACCGACAGCACGTTGCCGGCATGGTTGACCAAGCGACGACGTTGTTCGGCCAGATTGGGATAGTTAATCATCAGCGCCAGCGCAAAGCCGATCATGAACAACACCGGCATCGGCAGCACGCCCACCACCAGTGCGGCCATCAACGCCAGGGTCAGCACCAGGTTCACCCACAGCAGCTTGGGGCGCTTGATGTCGTCGGTGTCTTCCACGCGCGGCAATGCGTCGTTGTCATCGGGCAGGCTGGTCTCCAGCCAATTGCCATCGGCCGGTAGGCGCACCACGCCCAGGCGTCGGCGCTCGCGCATGCCCAGCCACCACGCCAGCACAAGGATGCCGGCAATGGCCAACAGCATGGCCGGCACCAGCGGCACGAACACATCGGCCGGATCCACGTGCAGGGCGGTGGCGGCGCGCGCGGTGGGGCCACCCCATGGGGTCAGGTTCATCACGCCACCAGCGAGGATGGTCACGCAGGTCATGTTGAGCGCGTTCATGCCCAGGCGCTGGTACAGCGGCAGCATCGCCGAGACGGTAATCATGTAGGTGGTGGAGCCGTCACCGTCCAGCGAAATCAGCATCGCCAGGATCGCCGTGCCCATCACGATCTTCAACGGGTCGCCCTTGACCAGGCGCAGGATGCGCCCGACCAGCGGGTCGAACAGGCCGGCATCGATCATCACTCCGAAGTAGAGGATGGCGAACATCAGCATCACGCCGGTGGGCGCGATCTTCTTGATGCCGTCGAGCATCATCTCGTTGATGCCGGTACCGAAGCCGCCCAGCAATGCGAACACGATCGGCACCGTAATCAGGGCCACCAGGGGTGACAGCCGCTTGCTCATGATGAGGTACATGAAGGTCATCACCATTCCGAAACCGAGCGCGGTCAGCATGCGGGCGAATCCTTTGGGGCGTGCAACAGGGGAGGATGAAACCCATCGAAGCGCGGGGCGCGCGGCGATGGCGAGACGGATGGATAGGTGCGCAGGGCAGTACGCGTGCGTCTGCGTGTTGAAGACGCATCGCCTCGCCGCAGGAGCGGCGTCGTGGCCGCATGAACATGCGCCATGCAGCTGTTACGTTGACCGTTGGCGCGACAGTGCGGTGCATCAGAAGTCGTACTGGAAGCGGCCGGTCACCGCCAGCGTGTGGTCCACCACCGCATCCATGGTGCGATCGCGGTTGCGGCTGTCGATGACGTTGAGCATCACGCGCAGGTTCGGCTTGAAATACCAGTTGCCGCCCAGCGTCCACGATTGCGTGCTGGCATCGATGAAGTTGGGCTGGCCATCCATGTGCTGGTCGCCGCGCATGTAGTCGTAACGCAAGGCCAGTTCGAACGCGCCACGGCGATGATTGGGCGTGGCGATGCGGCTGAAGCGGCCGGTCTTGCGGTCGTAGCCGCGCGATTCGCCGGTGACGAACCAGCTGACCAGGCCATAGCTGGCCAGCACCTTGGCATGCTGGCTGCCATCGTCGAGCAGGCCGCCGCTGAATTCGCTCTGCCACGACCATGGGCCGAGCACTTCGGCATATTCCAGCGACCACTTGTCGAAATCGGTATCGCGGCCATCGGCAAACCGCGCCAGGGTGATGCGGCTGTTGTTGGCCAGATCGTTTTCCGGCCGCGGGCGGATCAGCAGCGGTGCGGTGCCGGCGCTGCCGGGACGCGCGTAGCGCTCGTGCGCCAGGGAGACACCCAGATGGCGCAGGCGCGCCTGGCCCATTTCCGGTGCGAAGGTCAGGCGCGTGCCCAGTGCGCCACCCTTGGTGGCCGAGTTGTCGATGCTTTCCAGGCTGTAGAGCGCCGTGGACCAGGTGGCATCCGGGCGATTGGCCTGCCAGGAGATCGCCTTGCGGTAGATCGGCGCCAGCGTGGTGGCCGCATAGCCGCGTTCCAGGAACGGACCGTAGTTGGAGCCGGTGCGGTCGTCCAGCGAGAAGTACTGCTTGAACTGCCCCACGGTCAGCGTGCCGGCCGCGAACTTCTTGGCGAGATAGACATCGCGCGCCAGGATGCCGCGGCTTCCGGGTTCGTACTGCAGGCCGGCGAATTCTGCTTCGGCCTTGTAGTTGAAGCCGTAGAACTTGCCGGCCACATCCAGCCAGGCACGGCGGACCTGGGTGTCGTTGCGCTCGGGTGCACCGCGTTCGTCGTTATCGAATACGGTGAAATCCCAATGGAGACGCCCACCCAGTTCGGCAGTGACCGGCCCTTCGTCATCGGCCGCATGTGCCGCCGGTGCCAGGCAGAGTGCAGCACAGACAGTGAAGGCACGCAGGCGCAAGGTGTCGTTGCTCACAGACTCTCCAGGGACATGTGTGGATCACGTTCAGCGATTTACCGCACAGACCGCCGCGGCGCGTTGGCAGCAGCCTAGTCCCGGGAAGCTGTCATGGACCTGTCGTTGGGGGGGAATGGGGAATCGGGAATGGGGAATCGCAAGAGCGGGATTGGGGCAGCGGAATTGTCGGGGCGTAGAAGCTTTTATTCGCCGGGCCTGTTACCTTCCGGCCGCGACCCATCGCCGTTCCGATTCCCCATTCCCGATTCCCCATTCATGCGCCTGCTGCTAGTCGAAGACAATGCCGACCTCGCCGATGCCATCGTGCGGCGGATGCGTCGTAGCGGGCATGCGGTGGATTGGCAGGCGGATGGGTTGGCCGCGGCGAGCGTGTTGCGGTATCAGAGCTTCGATCTGGTGGTGCTGGATATCGGCCTGCCAAAACTCGACGGATTGCGCGTGCTGGCCGGGATGCGCGAGCGTGGCGACTCCACGCCGGTGCTGATGCTGACCGCGCGCGATGGCATCGAAGACCGTGTGCAGGCGCTGGATGTCGGCGCTGATGATTACCTGGGCAAGCCGTTCGATTTCCGCGAGTTCGAAGCGCGCTGCCGCGTGCTGCTACGGCGTAATCGCGGCCAAGCCAGCGAGGTGGTGCAGATCGGCGGATTCGTGTTCGATAACGCCGCACACACGTTGATGCTCGACGGCACGCCGATCGAATTGCCCAACCGCGAATACCGCTTGCTGGAAATCCTGATCGGGCGCTTGGGCCAGGTAGTGGGCAAGGACGAGATCGGCAACGGCCTGTTCGGTTTCGACGACGATGCCGGGCCGAACGCGATCGAGCTGTATGTCGGCCGCCTGCGGCGCAAGCTGGCAAGCGCGCCGCTGCGCATCGTCACCGTGCGTGGCGCCGGCTACAAGCTGGAAGCAGCCGACCCGCATGCACCGGTGGAGCCGGGTAGCGATGGCTGAGCCGCTGATGGTGGCGCCGTCGATCCGGCGCACCTTGCTGCTGTACCTGGGCAGCCTGTCGCTGCTGGGCGCGGTGGTGCTGTTCTTTGCCGCGCGCGACTACGGCGAGCGCGCGGCCAATCGTTCCTATGACCACCTGCTGGTGTCCTCGGCACTGTCCATCGTCGACAGCGTGGCATTGGTCGGCGGCCACTGGCAGGTGGATCTGCCGTATGCCTCGTTGGACCTGCTCGGCATGGCGCCGGAAGATCGCGTGTTCTATCGCGTCTTCGACGCGCAGGGCCGCACCATCACCGGCGAGGACAGCTTGCCGATGCCGGCGCAGGTACCCAGCGATAAGCGGCCGGTGTTGTTCGATGCGCAGTACAGCGGCGAGCCGGTGCGCTTTGCGGTGGTGATGAATCGGGTGGCTTCGGCTTCCGAGCAGGGCGAGGTGCGCGTGCAGGTCGGCCAGACCCGGCGTGCGCGCGATGCGGTGGCGCGCGATGTGGTGCTCAATGCCTTGATCGCGATCGGGGTGTTGTCACTGCTGGCGCTGGGCCTGGTGTGGTTGGGCGTGTACCGCGCGTTGCGGCCGTTGCAGCGGATCGAGCGCGATCTGTCGCGGCGCGAGCCGTCCGACCTCAAGCCCCTGAGCGTGCCGGCACCGCAGGAAATGCAGCTGATGGTGACCGCGCTCAATCGCTTCATGGCACGGCTGTCGTCCAGCAACGAGACCTTGCGTGCGTTCATGGCCGAAGCCGCGCACCAGATGCGCACGCCGCTGGCCGCCTTGCGTGCGCAGGCGCAGCTGGCCATGGACGACGACGACCCGCGCGAGATGCAGCGCAGCCTGGCCGCGATCGAGCGCAATGCCAGCCACATGAGCCGCTTGCTCAACCAGTTGCTCAGCGATGCCAGCGTGATCCATCGCGCCAACCTGCAGCGCTTCGCCACCGTGGATCTGGCCGAAGTACTGCACCAGGCGCTGCACGAGGCCTTGCCGCGCAGCGAGGGCGCACCGCGCGTGCAACTGGCCATCGACCCGCAACCGGCGCTGTTGCGCGGCGATGCGCTGCTGCTACGCGAAGCGCTCAAGAACCTGATCGACAACGCCTGCAAGTACGGCGCTGGCGCACCGCTGCAGGTGGCACTGACCAGCGACGGATATCAGCACGTGCTCACCATCGCCGACCATGGCCCCGGCATCCCGGCCGCCGAAGCCGAGCGTGTGTTCGAGCGGTTCGTGCGCGGTCCGGATGCACCTGCCGGCGGCGCCGGGCTGGGACTGGCCATCGTCAAGCGCGTGGTGCAGGCGCATGGCGGACGCATCGATCTGGCCAACCGGATCGGCGGCGGCCTGATCGCCTCGCTGCATTTCCCTGGAGGAACCGCATGATGCGTGCGGCATGGCTACTGGTGTTATTGCTGCTGCAAGGTGTTGCCGCTGCGGCGCCGGGCGAAGTGCGGCGGTTTCCGGCACGCGGTGCCGCACAGGCGCAGCTGCGCGTGCAGGGCTCCACCGACCTGGAGGTGTTTGCGGCGGTGATCCAGGACTACCAGCGCCTGCATCCCACCACCGAAGTGGTGTACGAGGACGTGATTGCCTGGGACATCTACGATCACTACCTGCACCCGGGCGGAAACGCGATCCAGGCGGACATGCTGATCAGTGCCAGCATGGATCTGCAGACCAAGCTGGTGAACGATGGCCACGCATTGGCGCACCGTTCTGCGCAGACCGAGGCATTGCCGGCCTGGGCGCAATGGCGGCACGAAGTGTTTGGCATCAGCTACGAGCCGGTCGCCATCGTTTACAATACGCGCAAGCTCGATCCCGCGCGGGTGCCGCGCACACGGCGGCAGTTGCTGGCATTGCTGCGCGCAGCCGACGCGCCATTGCGCGGCAAGGTGGGTACCTACGATGTGGGGCGCAGTGGCGTGGGCTATTTGTTCGCCACCCAGGACGGCCAGGTGGGCAGCATTGCCGGCGCGCTGCTGGCCGCGCTGGGGGCGAACCAGGTCAGGCTGGAAGAGCGCACCGGCACCTTGCTTGATCTCGTCAGCCGCGGCGAGTTGTTGCTGGCCTACAACGTGCTCGGGTCTTACGCACAGGCGCGCATCGATGCCGGCGCGCCGCTGGGGATCGTGCAGCCGCAGGACTACACGCTGGTGGCGCTGCGCACCGCGGTGATTCCCAGGACCGCACCGCACGCGCCGGAGGCGCGCAGGTTCCTCGATTATCTGCTGTCGCCGCGCGGCCAGCAGGTGCTGTCGCGCGAAGCGCGGCTGATGCCGATCCTGCCCGCCGCCGGCGGTCGTGGTGGTTCGGCGCAACCGCCGTTCCGGCCGATTCCGCTTGGCCCTGGCCTGCTGGTGTATCTGGATAAGCTCAAGCGCCGTCAGTTCCTGGAAGCCTGGCTGGCCAGTACGGCGCCACCGCGCTAGCGCAGGCGGCAACCTCGTGCTGCAATGGTGATCGAGGCGAGCGGCAATGTGCGCCGCCGCGCGATGTCCGGCGCTGCATGCGGGTGTGTTCTGGCGGTGTCCGCGCGCGCTCCCGTCGCCTGCGTGCATGCAGGGGCAAGCGTCGGTGCGGCACAGTGAGGCGTCGCTGTGCCAGACTTGGCGCATGGCCGATCCCACCATTCTCGTCGCCGACGACCACCCGTTGTTTCGTGCCGCCGTGATCCATGTGCTGCGGCAGACCCTCCCGCAGGCCGAGGTGGTGGAGGCCTCCAGTGCCGCCACGCTGAGTGCGATGCTGTGTGCGCATCCGCACGCCGAGCTGGTGCTGCTGGACTTGGCCATGCCGGGTGCGCGCGGGTTTTCGGCGCTGCTGCACGTGCGCGGCGAACACCCGGACATTCCGGTGGTGGTGATCTCCTCCAACGATCACCCGCGGGTGATCCGGCGGGCGCAGCAATTCGGCGCGGCCGGCTTCATTCCCAAATCCACTCCGGCCGAAACCATCGGCACGGCGGTCGCCAGCGTGCTCGACGGATGCACCTGGTTTCCACCGATGACCGCCGAACGCTCGGAGGCCGATGCGCAACTGGCCTCCAAGCTGGCGCAATTGACTCCGCAACAGTTCCGCGTGCTGCTGAGCCTGGCCGACGGCTTGCTCAACAAGCAGATCGCGCACGAGCTGGGGCTGGCCGAAAACACCGTGAAGGTGCACGTGACCGCCATCTTGAAGAAGCTCGACTGCTACAGCCGCACCCAGGCTGCCGTGCTGGTCAAGGCCTTGGAGCCGGAAGGCGAGGGCTGAGGCAGCTTGCCGGGCGGCCGGCGCCGGGTGCCTCCGGTACGCTGTTTGGCCGCACCTGGCACACACGCAGGCTGGCGCAATGCCACCACCACTGCCCCGTGGGAGCTGCGGTCAGCCCCGCCGCAACAGCATCTGAGTGACCAGTGCGCGCAGCGCCGGCGGTCGCACCGGCTTGGACAAAAAGCCCCAGCCGGCTTCGCGCGCATGGTCGCGCAATGCGGAGCTGGGTTCGGCGGTGACCAGGATCACGCGCGGCTCGCGTTGCCAGTGCCCGACCAGTTGGGGCAGCAGCATCGGGCCGTAGTGGGCGCCCATGCGCACGTCCAGTAGCAGCAGTTCAGGGGCCTCGCCGGCGGTGGCGGTGGCCAGCGCATCGTCCGGGCCGCCCACGAAATCCACCCGGCATTCCCAGCGCTCCAGCAACGCGCGCGTGGCCTCGCACACGCGCGGGTCGTCATCTACGCACCACACCCGGCAGCCGTGCAGGATGGGGTCGTTGCCGGGCTCGGCAAGCACGCTGGCTGGCGGCAGCTGCTGGGCGATGGCGGCGCGTTCGCCCAACGGCAGGGTGACCGAAAACACGCTGCCGCGACCGAGCGTGGAGCGCAGGCCGATGCGGTGCCCCAGCAGCCGGCCGATGCGTTCGACGATCGCCAGGCCCAGGCCGGCGCCGCGATCGTTGGCCACGCCATCGTCCAGGCGGCGGAACTCCTCGAAAATTTCGTGCTGCAAGGCCTCCGGGATGCCTGGCCCCTGGTCGTGGACTTCGATACGCACGCCGTTGCCGTGCCTGCGGCATCCGATCAGCACACGTCCGCGCGGGGTGTAGCGGATCGCGTTGGACAGGAAATTCTGCAGGATGCGGCGCAACAGGGTTTCATCGCTCAACACCACTGCCGAGGTCGCTACCCATTCCAGGGTCAGGCCGCGGTCTCCGGCCAGAATGCCGAATTCGCGCGCCAGGGTTTCCAGCAGCGGGGCGAGTGCGAAGTGGTGCACCTGCGTCTTCAGGCTGCCGGCTTCCAGGCGCGAGATGTCGAGCAGGCTGTTGAGGATGGCATCCTGTGCGGCCAGCGCGCCATCGATGTTGTCGACCACGCGCACGCTGCCGGCCTCGCGCAGCTGCCCACGCAGCACCGAGACGAACATGCGCGCGGCGTTGAGCGGTTGCAGCAGATCGTGCACCGCCGAGGCAACGAAGCGCGTCTTGTAGCGATTGGCGCTTTCGGCTTCGCGCTTGGCCGCAGCCAGGTCACGGGTGCGCTCGGCCACGCGGTGCTCCAGCGCATCGGCCAGCGAGCGCAGTTCGCGTGCGGCGTTCTTGTAGCTGGTGATGTCGGCGTAGCTGGTGACAAACCCGCCGTCGGGCAGCGGATTGCCGCGGATTTCCAGCACCGTGCCGTCTTCTTTCTCGCTCTCGCGCATATGCGGCCTGCCGCTGCGCAGGTGATTGAGGCGTCGCTCGATGGCCGCTTCGATCGGCCCCGGTCCGAGCAGTCCACGGCGGGCGTTGTAGCGGAACAGGTCCTCGATCGGGCGGCCGATCTGGAGCAGTTCCGACGGGAAACGGAACAGTTCCACATAGCGCGAATTCCAGGCGACCAGGGTGAGCGCAGCGTCGATCACCACCACGCCCTGCGGCAGGTGTTCCAGGCTGCGGCTCAGGCCGGCATTGGCCTGCTGCGCGGCAGTGACCACGCCGTCCTGGGCGGTGCGCAATTCTTCGGCATGCTGTTGCAGAATCGCTTCCAGCTCATGCCGGCTGCGCTGGCGCAGCGCCGAGAGCCGCCGCCGCTGTTGCACGAACAGCCACAGCAACGCCAACGCCAGCCAGGCCCCGGCGGCGGCGATCGCGGCAGCGCGACCGGCCGCACCGCTGGTGCGGGTGTCATGCAGCAGATGCAGGTTCCAGCCGCTCTCCGGCACTTCCAGGGTCTGCCACAGCACGGGTGCTTCCAGCAGCGGGTCGCGCACATCCACCAGCATGCCGCCATCGCCGGTCTGCTCGATCAAGCGCCTGCGCAGCGGCAGCAGGCCCTGGTTGGCGTACTGGCGCGTGCTGCGCAGTTCGCTGCGGTCACGCGGGCTCAGTGGTGCCAGCATGCGGTAGCGCCAGTGGGGGCGACTGGCCAGGAACACCACGTCATGCGTATCGGAGGCCAGCACGATGTCCGGCGTCTGCAGCCACTCGCGCTCCAGCGCGGCCAGCGCAATCTTGATGACCACCACGCCCTGCACCTGGCCGGCGTTGTCGACGATGGCCTGCGACAGGAAATAGCCCGGCTCGCTGGTGGTCATGCCGATGCCGTAGAAGTTGCCGCTGCCATTGGCCAGCGCCTGCTGGTAATAAGGCCGGAATGCGTAGTCCACCCCCACGTTGCTGCGCGCCGCGCGCCAGTTGCTTGCCGCCAGCGCGATGCCGTTGCGGTCGATCAAGGTCAGCGTGGACGACTGGGTGACATTGTTGGCGCGTTCGAGCTTGCGATTGAGCTGCTCCACCTGCGCGGGCGATAACGGTCCCGACACCGCCGCGCGCAGCTGTGCATCCAGCGCCAGGATCTGCGGCAGGGTGCGGTAGCGATCCACCCGTTGCTGCAGTGCCTGCGCATACAGGCCCAGCTGGCGGCGCACCGCAGTGCTTTCCTCGCGCAGCGCGCTCTGCTGCACGAAGTGCCCGGCCGCGAGCATGGCCACGACCATGCCCCCCAGCACGATGACCAGTGTGAGCAGCAGACGGCGGCGTTGCGAGGCGTACATGGCGGCAAGTATGGCCGAGGCAGGCTGCAAACGACGACGGCCGCACCTGGGCAGGGGCGGCCGTGTCGGAAACATCTTCAGCGCGGCGAGACCGCGCCGGCGATCGGATAGGCGCCACCAGCAACCAGGCGGTCTGCGGCGGACGCCTCGGTGCTTGCTAGAAATTCACCTGTGCCCGCAGCTCCATCACCTTCGGAGTCACATGCACGCCGTTGCGCGAGGCATCCACCCAGCTGTAGTTGGCCTGGAACTTGAAATGGCTGGTGAGGTACCAGTTGGCGCCGATGGTGGTGTCGTGCTGACGCCCGCCATGGACGTTGTTGTCTTCCAGGTTCAGGCGGCTGTAACGGGCGGTGAGTTCCACCGCACCATAGCGATGCGTCGGCTTGAGGTTGCCCGGCACGCCGCCGGCATAGCTGCGCGATTCGCCGGTGAGCGACCAGGTGCCGTAGACGTACTGGCCCTGCGCGATGAAATGCGGCAGGCCCCGATTACGCGCCACTTCGGCACGCAAGGCCTCGCTCTGCAGCGAGAACGGGCCATGGATCCAGACCGCTTCCAGGCCGGTGCGGATCACATGGTCCACGTCCAGGATGGTGCCGGTGTCGATCAGCCGGACGTCGGTCAGGCCGGCTTCCGGGCGGGCACGCAAGCGCACGCTGGGGCCGAATGCGACACCACGGCCATCGGTGAAGCCGCGCGGGTTCTCCGTCGAACCGGCGATGCCCAGGTGCAGCACGTCACCATCGGCCTTGCGCGGGGTCCAGACCGCATGCACGGCCTGGGTGGTGCCAGGGTTATCGCCTTGCAGGTCCTGGCCGCCGTAGGCGCCGGCCTGCAACAGGTACTGCGGGCGTTCCAGCGTCCATTCCACGCCGGTCCGGCGGCCCTGGAACACGGCCTGCACCGGCAGGCCCAGTTCCATGAAGCTGCCCGCCCGCGAACTCTGCACCGCTTCCAGGCCCACCGGTACCTTCATGTAGCCCAGACGCACGCGGCCATAATCCTGGCCCAGCAGCGCCTTGGTCTCGAAGCGGAAGAACACGTCCAGCCATAACTTGGCTTCGAAATCGAAATTCACCGAGGCATCGTAGATGCCCTTCTTCCTCACGCTGGCACCGAATTCCTTGCGGCGGAAATCGGTGCGGTCTTCCAGGCGGTCGTCGCCGGAGAAGTTGTTGTCGTCATACTGGTAGTTGCCGGACACTGAGAGTTCGGTGCCATCACCGAAGGCGTACTGGGTCGGCCAGTTGTCGATGGAAGTGGCCGCATTGGCAGCGGCAGGGGCGATGGCGAACGCCACGGCCAGAACGAGCGGATTGAGGCGCATAGGAATGATCTTCGGCAATGGAATGGGGCCGGGGCGTCCTGCCATGGCCGGCGCGGTGAATGATTTCAGCAAACGCGCAGGGCCGATGGGTAACCACGCGGAATCGGTGTCTGCGTTAAATGCAATTAACGGCCTACTGCCGCCAGGCTGAAGTGCCGTAGCAGTCGGCGGGCGGGCGCTGCGTAGTACCAATGGGTTATCGGTTACGCCCACAGCGTGCGGCCAGAATGCCCGCATCGGGTGCCTGCCAGGCACCTTCCCGTTCTCCCGGAGTGGTGTCATGCACATCAGCAAGCCTGCCGGCCCGTTGCCGGCGTCCGTGCCGTTCTACCGCCAGCTGTACTTCCAGGTGGTGGTGGCGATCGTCCTTGGCGCCTTGTTGGGGCATTTCGAACCGGCCTTCGCCGAAAGCCTCAAGCCATTGGGCGATGCCTTCATCAAGCTGGTGAAGATGATTATCGCCCCGGTAATCTTCCTGACCATCGTCACCGGCATCGCCGGTATGACCCATCTCAAGACGGTCGGCCGGGTCTTCGCCAAGGCGATGATCTATTTCCTGTTCTTTTCCACGCTGGCACTGGTGGTGGGCATGGTGGTGGCGCATGTGGTGCAGCCGGGCGCCGGCATGAACATCAATCCGGCCGAGCTGGATCAAAGCGCGGTCAACACCTACGTGCAGAAGTCGCACGAGTTGAGCCTGGTCGGCTTCCTGATGGACATCATTCCGGCCACGCTGATCAGCGCGTTCGTCGATGGCAACATCCTGCAGGTGCTGTTCGTGGCGGTGTTGTTCGGCATTGCGCTGGCCCTGGTGGGCGAGCGGGGCCGCCCGGTGCTGAGCTTCCTGGAGGCGCTGACCGCGCCGGTGTTCCGCCTGGTGCACATCCTGATGAAGGCCGCGCCGATCGGTGCGTTCGGTGCGATTGCCTTCACAATCGGCAAGTATGGGGTGGAATCGCTGGTCAACCTGGCCTGGCTGGTGGGTTCGTTTTACCTGACCTCGCTGTTCTTCGTGCTGGTGATCCTGGGTCTGGTGTGCCGGTTTTGCGGGTTTTCGGTGCTCAAGTTGATTCGTTACCTCAAGGCCGAACTGTTGCTGGTACTGGGCACTTCGTCGTCGGAATCGGCACTGCCCTCGCTGATGGAAAAGATGGAAAAGGCCGGCTGCGAAAAGTCGGTGGTGGGCCTGGTGGTGCCGACCGGCTACTCGTTCAACCTGGATGGCACCAACATCTACATGACCCTGGCGGCGCTATTCATCGCCCAGGCCACCAACGTGGACCTGACCCTGGGCCAGCAGATCACCCTGCTGGCGGTGGCGATGCTCAGCTCCAAAGGTGCCGCCGGCGTGACCGGTGCCGGTTTCATCACCCTGGCCGCCACGCTGTCGGTGGTGCCGGACGTACCGGTGGCGGGCATGGCGCTGATCCTGGGCGTGGACCGTTTCATGAGCGAATGCCGCTCGCTGACCAACTTCATCGGCAACGCGGTGGCCACGGTGGTGGTGTCGCGCTGGGAAAATGCGCTGGACCGCGACCAGCTCAAGCAGGTGCTGGATGGCGGCTCGCCGCCGCTGCAGGCACCACCAGCGGCGACCGACGTGGTCGCCCCGGCCAGCGCACGCTGAGGTTTCCTACGGCCCTGTTCTCCGTCGGCGTTGCCGGCGGGGTGCAGGGCCGTTTCGCGTTGACCCGCTAGCGGATCGCCCCGTGCGCTGCGTTGCAGCATTCGATCTCCCTGCCGTGCTGACAGCTGCGCGACAGGCCCTTGTTCAGGCAGGAGGGTAGAATCCAGTCCTCCTGCGCCCTCGAGACCCACACAGCCGATGTCCACCGACGACTTCAAACAGGCCGCCCTCGACTATCACCGCCAGCAGCCGGCCGGCAAGATCAAAGTCACCGCGACCAAGCCGATGCTGACCCAGCGCGACCTGTCGCTGGCGTATTCGCCCGGCGTGGCGTTTGCCTGCGAGGCCATCGTCGAGGACGCCACCCAGGCCAGCGAGCTCACCGCCCGCGGCAACCTGGTGGCGGTCATCACCAACGGCACCGCCGTGCTGGGCCTGGGCAACATCGGCCCGCTGGCCTCCAAGCCGGTGATGGAAGGCAAGGGCGTGCTGTTCCAAAAGTTCGCCGGCATCGACGTGTTCGATATCGAAATCAACGAAAGCGACCCGGACAAGCTGGTGGACATCATCGCCAGCCTGGAGCCGACCTTTGGCGGCATCAACCTGGAAGACATCAAGGCGCCGGAATGCTTCATCGTCGAGCGCAAGCTGCGCGAGCGCATGAACATCCCGGTGTTCCATGACGACCAGCACGGCACCGCGATCATCGTCGGTGCCGCCGTGCTCAATGCGCTGGTGGTCACCGGCAAGAAGATCGAAGAGGTCAAGCTGGCCACCACCGGCATGGGCGCGGCGGGCATCTCCTGCGTCAACATGCTGGTCTCGCTGGGCCTGAAGCCGGAGAACATCCTGGCGCTGGACCGCGACGGGGTGATCCACACCGGCCGCACCGATCTGGACCCGGACAAGCAGCGTTACGCGCGCGATACCGACAAGCGCACCCTGGACGAGATCGTCGAAGGCGCCGACATCTTCCTGGGCCTGTCGGCTGCGGGCATCCTCAAGCCGGAAATGGTCGCCAGCATGGCGCGCCAGCCGGTGATCTTCGCGTTGGCCAATCCCAACCCGGAAATCACCCCGGAAGCGGCCAAGGCGGTACGCCCGGATTGCATCATCGGCACCGGCCGGTCGGACTACCCGAACCAGATCAACAACGTGCTGTGCTTCCCGTACCTGTTCCGTGGCGCGCTGGACGCCGGTGCCACTGGCATCAACGAGGAGATGAAGATCGCCTGCGTCAAGGCGATCGCCGCGATGGCGCGACGCGAAGCCTCCGACCTGGGCGCCGCCTACGGTGGCGAGACCCCGAGCTTCGGCCCGGAGTACCTGATTCCGCGTCCACTGGATCCGCGCCTGCTGGTCGAGCTGTCCTCGGCGGTGGCGCAGGCAGCAATGGATTCGGGCGTGGCCACCCGCCCGATCACCGACATGGAGGCCTACCGCGACCAGTTGAGCCAGTTCGTCTACCGCACCAGCCTGATGATGAAGCCGGTGTACGACCGTGCGCGTGCCGACAAGCAGCGCGTGGTGTATGCCGAGGGCGAGGAAGAAGTGGTGCTGCGCGCGGTGCAGAACGTGGTCGATGAAGGCCTGGCCTTCCCGATCCTGATCGGCCGCCCGGACGTCATCGAGGCACGTATCGAACGGATGGGCCTGCGCCTGACCGCTGGCGTGGACTTCGAGATCACCAACATCCTCGACGACCCCCGCTTCAACGATTACTGGCAGTACTACCACGCGCTCACCGAGCGCCGTGGCGTGACCGTCACCGCGGCCAAGGAGCTGATGCGCTCGCGTCCGACCCTGATCGCCGCCGTGATGGTGGCGCGTGGCGAAGCCGATGCGATGCTGTCGGGCGTGGTCGGCCGCTTCCACAAGAAGCTGGGTTACGCGCGCAGCGTGATCCCGCTGGAGCCGCGCGTCAGCTCCACCTCGGCGATGACCGGCGTCATCAATCAACTGGGCGTGTTCTTCTTCCTGGACACGCATGTCCAGGAAGACCCCACCGTGGAGCAGGTGGTGGAGGCCACGTTGCAGGCGGCGTACCGTCTCAAGCTGTTCGGCATCGAACCCAACATCGCGTTGCTGTCGCACTCCAACTTCGGCAGCCACGACTCGCGTGACGCGCTGAAGATGCGCCAGGTGCGCGAAGCGCTGCTCAAGCGCAAGCCTGAGCTCAACATCGACGGCGAGATGCAGGGCGACACCGCCTGGGACGAGGCGTTGCGCAAGCAGATCATGCCCAACAGCACACTCAAAGGGCGCGCGAACCTGTTCGTGTTGCCGAACCTGGAAGCGGCCAACATCGCCTACAACCTGGTGCGCGTGTTCACCGACGGCGTGGCGATCGGCCCGATCCTGATGGGGATCTCCAAGCCGGTGCACATCCTCACCACCAGCGCCACCTCGCGCCGGGTGATGAACATGACCGCGATCGCCGCGGTGGATGCGCAGATCCGCAGGCAGCGCGACGCGGAAAAAGCGGCTGCCGACAGGAGTGGCGCCTGAGCCAGGTCTCGGTCAAATTTTCGCGGGCACGCCATAAGTTTTTTGCAGATGGCTTTCTCATGATCGGCTGCTGATCGCGGAGTGCAGCCGGCGGATGTCGTGAAGCCGACGGCGCAGTGTGTGATTTTGGCGATGGCCTTGGCAGGGGCGAAGTTTCCCTGCCAAGGTCGCCGCAATGGTGGACTCGGCAAAAGTGCTCGATTGCCGCCCAATCATGGCGGTCAGCTCGGTGGCTGCCGTGGTGGGGCTGGCTTGTGCATCGAATGCTACGGTCAGCCCCGGTTTTGGATGAGGCGCGTTGGTGACGGTCCTCAGGACTATGTAGTCTCCATTAGAATCCGTCCTCAGGACGGATTCTAATGGAGACTGCTGGAAGGTGTCAACGGTGGCCATTTACGAAACTGCAATCACGGAGTACCATCCACGTCCTTAGGACGTGGATGGTACTCCGTGAAACAAAGCTCAACATCTCGCGAAGCCCTGAGTTCCCTCGCCAGGGCGATCCAGCAACGGCTGGCGACTTGGGAGCGGCCTGTCGTGACAGGATACGAACTGGGTGTTTTGGCCGCGACTCATGCTGCAACCCATCCCATTCCGTTGTCTTTGTACATGGAATTGGTTCATTTGCTGACGTCCTTCGGGTTGATTGCACCGGCGAAGGGGTTCAAGTCGGGTACGGTTTTTCATCTTTTTGGTCGAAACAAGCCGGCGCCCATGGAGGTCGCTTGCTCGGTGGACCCGTTTGCGTACGTGAGTCATCTCAGTGCCATGGAGTATCACGGCATCACAGACCGGTTTGCCAAGGTGCTATACCTGTCCACACCCCCTGCCCAGGAATGGAAAGAGCAAGCGGACGTGCGCATGGAGAAAGGCCTGAAACAACTCAAGGATGGCTACCTTGCTTCCAGGCTGCCCGCATTGAGATTTCAGAAATTCGAGCGTATCGATGGAGTACGGGTTGAGTTGATGCGGCGCTCGCATCGCGGAGCCTTCAAGACCATCAAGTCTCCGTCCATCCGCGTGGCAATGATAGGGCGAACGTTCTTGGACATGCTGCGCGAGCCGGATTCGTGCGGAGGCATGTTGCATGTCGTTGATACCTATCGTGAGTACGCTGGCAGGTATTTCAGGCTCATTCTTGATGAAGTGAGCAAGCACGGAACACTGATTGAGAAAGCGCGGGCCGGCTACTTGCTGGAAACGCTATGCCATAGGTCCGACCCCGTGATTGATGCCTGGGCTTCCCGGGTTCAGCGGGGTGGCTCCCGGAAGCTGGACCCACAAGCAGAATACGCCCCTTTCTTTTCGGAGCGTTGGGCGCTGTCAGTCAATGTTCCTGCGCTGGAAGCGGCGTCGCTGGGATCGGATACGCTATGAATGAAGTGGAAATCGATGCGTGGGTTGCGCAGGCGCCGCAGGGGCAGCAAGGCTTCAGGGAGGCAGTGCACACGGTTCTGGACAGCATCGGTCATTCCCAGAATTTGAGTGCCAGGATGGTGATGAAGGGAGGGTTGCTGCTGGCCATCCGGTACGACAGCTCCCGCTATACCCGCGACCTGGACTTTTCCACCAGGGACAGCTACACGGCGGAAAGCGCTCACGCGATTCTGGAAGAGTTGGCGGAGTGCCTGGTTTCCGCAGAGGGTCTTCGCGGATCACTGTGGGTGCAATCGAGCATTTTCGGGTAGCGCGGGCAGGAAGCTGGCGATGATCTTGAGCCTCAGGAACTCCTCGTCGCGATAGCCGTAGGCGCTGCGCTGGATGACCCGGATCTTGTTGTTGAGCCCTTCCACCAGGCCGAGGCTGACCTTGTTCTCCGGCCTGCAGTACGCCGCGATGCCGTCCCAGTGCCGCTCGATCATCCCCACGAACGTCTGGTAGGGCACAAGCCGCTGCCAGCGCAGACTCTGCTTCCAGCGCTCGAAGAACTCCCGTGCACCTCGCTCGGTGCGGTAGCTCCACAGCTGCCCGAAGGACTCTTTCAGCAGGTACGCCGTGTTCAGACGTTTGTTGGCCGCCAGCAACTTGGCGAGCGCCTTTCGACCGTCCAGGGTAAGGTTTTCGCGATTGCTCAGCAGGGTGTAACGCTGGCCCTTGATGTAACTGCGATCCTGGCCTTGAAGGCGCTTGTACTCGTCGCGCCGCACCTGATCGAGCGCGTCGGACAGGTGGCGCATGATGTGGAATTTGTCGAACACGATGCTGGCGTTGGGCGCGTTCTTGCCCACCGAGTTGCGAAACGGCCGCCACATGTCCATCACCGCCACGTCGATGCCGGCGCTACGTTTTGGGCCCAATTCGGCGAAGAACTGGTCGATGTCCGCCTCGGTGCGCCCACTGCCGCCGAACCAGATCGGTCGGCCGCGCTCCAGATCGCTGACCACAACGCGGTAGTCATGGCCCTTGTGGATCGCGATCTCGTCGATGCCGATGGCGCGCGGCGCCGGCGTCCCCGCCCGGCGCACCTGCTCGGCCATGTACAGCTTGGACAGCTCCTTGACCGTGCTGTCGTGCAGGCGCTCCAGCTCAGCCACGGCCTTGTGCGTCATGCTCCGGCACAGATTGCCCACATGCAGGGCGAATCGCTCGGTGTAGCGCGGATTCTTGGCCAGCCAGTCCAGCCGCTCTACGTGCACGCCGCCGCACCCCGGGCAATCGACCCGCCAGCGCTCAAACTCCACGAACAGCATCCAGCCGGCCGCCCGCAAGTCGCGGGCGCGGCACAGGCGCTTGTCGTAGCGGCTGCGACACCGATGGCCACAGTTGGAACACACGGCCGTTTTTTTCGGCGCCGCAAGGTCACGATCCGCGCCTTCGGGGCGCCGAACACGCCCTTGAGCGTGGACTCCGCCGCGAAGCCAGGGAAGGAAAACAACTCACTCAGCCGACGGCCCGTTTTCATGCAGAACACCGCGTCAAGAAGTCAGCACAGGATGTACCACCTTCTGGGACGGTGGAAAGGGCCTGTTTCCAAGGCTCAACGCAGATTCAGGGGCCTCAAGGCACCCACACGAATCCGCGATGAGCCTCCGCAGAAGACCGTTTGCCGTATGCAACGGCATGTCGTCTTCAGTCCCACAAGATTCAGCCAAAGGGCGAATGCAAGTCGCATCAGAATCTGGCCCTGAAAATCGGTTTTGCCGATCGAGGCAATGCGGCGGCCATGGCCCGCTTGAAGGCGGGGGCATCGCCACAGGTGGTGGAAATCGACTACAGCTTCAATGAGGCGGTCTTCGATGTGGAAGTGCTGGAACTGGATGGGGGAGCGACCATTCATTCCTATACGCTGAACAATGTGCTGGCCGAGAAGTTGCGCGCTCTGCTTCAGCAACCCCTTCGAAAACGAAACCGTCGACAGGATGTCTACGACATCTGGTTGTTGCTGGAGTCGGGTCCTGTGCTCGTCGCTGAAGCGCGTGCCAGGATTCATGAAATCCTGATGGCATCGTGTCGCTCGAAAGATATCGTCCCGAGTATCGACTCCATGCAAGCTGATGCGGTGGTCTCCATGGCCCGCATCGGCTACCGGGACCTGGCCTCCGACGTTACAGGTGACCTTCCACCATTCGACGATGCGATGGGTCGGGTGGTGACGCTGTATCGCAGCTTGCCGTGGTGAGCCGGGATGAACGAAAGGAAGAATGTGCACGCGGGGATTGCGTGACTGGCAAAAGGCCGGCGCACTGGGGTGCGGGTGCCGCCGGGCACGACAGTTCGTTGGCAGTTGCTGTCGGCAGTCGCAGTGCCGCTGTGCGACGCGCAGGCTGACAAGGCGGGCGTCTTGGCACATGTCAGCGCATGGAGACGAGGGGGTCAGCGGCGCGGGCAGCAGCCAAGCGATGGCCGCTGCTAGAATACGGGCATCCGTTTTTTTCCGACCCGCACCGCCATGAGCCAGACCGCCACCGCGCCCGCCAATGCCGAGAAGCGTTACACCGTGCACCGCAGCGATCTGCCGCTGTGCTGCCCGACGCCGCAGATGGCGCTGTGGAACTCGCATCCGCGGGTGTACCTGCCGATCGAGGATGCGCCCAACGGCGAAGCCAAGTGCCCGTACTGCGGTTCGCTGTTCGTGCTGGCCGACTGATCCTGGCCGGATGCACCGCCTGACCGTGGTGCAATTGCTGCCGGCGCTGCAATCCGGTGGCGTGGAGCGCTCCACGCTGGAAGTCGCCGCGGCACTGGTGCGTGCCGGCCATCGCGCCGTGGTGGTGTCGGCCGGCGGCCGGCTGGTGCAGCCGTTGCTGGACGCCGGTGGCGAGCACCTCACCCTGGAGATCGGCCGCAAGTCGTTGCTGACGCTGCGGCATGTGGTTGGCCTGCGCCGGCTGTTTGCCGAATTGGGTGCCGATATCGTGCACGCACGCTCGCGGCTGCCGGCCTGGCTGGGCTGGTACGCGCTGCGTGGGATGCCTGCGGCGACGCGTCCGCGCCTGGTCACCACCGTGCACGGGCTCAATTCGCCCAGCCGCTACAGCGCGGTGATGACCTATGGCGAGCGGGTCATCTGCGTGTCGCGCACGGTGCGCGATTACGTATGCACGCATTATCCGCAGACCGACCCTGGCCGTCTGCGCACGATTGCGCGCGGCGTGGATGTGGCGCAGTTCCCGCTCCGTTCGCGCCCGGACCGGGATGCGCGCGCCTGGGTGCAGACATTCCTGCCCGGCCTGCCGGCCGAGGCGCCCCTGCTGTTGCTGCCTGGCCGCGGTACCCGCCTGAAAGGGCATGCCGACGGCCTGCAGCTGCTGGCCGATGTCCGCGCTGCCGGCGTGCCGGCCTGGCTATGGCTGCCCGGGGCGCGCGAGCCCGGACGCGAGGCGTATCTGCGCGAACTGGAGGCCGAGGCGGCCCGGTTGGGGGTGGCCGAGGCGGTCGCGTTCACCGAGCCGACGGCGCGCATCGCCGACGCCTACGCCGCCAGCGATCTGGTGCTGCAGCTCTCGCGCAAGCCGGAAGCCTTCGGTCGCACCGTGGTCGAAGCGCTGTCGGTGGGGCGGCCGGTGCTGGGCTGGTCTCATGGCGGGGTGGGTGAACTGCTGGCCGAGCTGCAGCCCGGCGGCGCGGTCACGCCCTTCGATAGGCAGGCGCTGCGGGCACAGGCGCTGGTCTTGTTGCAATGCGCGCCCGTACCACCGGCGGTGATCCCCTATACGTTGCAGGCCATGCAATCGGCCACCTTGAAGGTCTATGACGAACTCCGCCGCTGACGCCCTGGCGCCCCCGCCCAGCCTGACTCCCGATGCCGGCCGCTGGGCACCCGTGTGGGTGATCCTGTTCGTTGCGCTGTGGCCTACGCCGGGTCTGGCCGAAACCGTGCTGTCGCTGGGCGCACTGTTGGCGGCCTATCGCTTGTTGCACGCGCGCTTTCGGGGTGGCACCGGATTGCTCAGTGGCGCGGCCTGGGCGCTGACCAGCGTCCTGTTCTTCGCCTATTGGCTACCGCAGCTGGTGTCGGCCTTCGATGCGCTGGATGCCGGCCGTGCGCTGCGCAAGTCGGCCACCGATCTGCGTTATCTGCCTTTCATGTGGTTGTGCGCGATCGCGGTGGCCAATCCACAGCGCCGCCGCCGCACCTTTACCGGCCTGGCGGTGATCGGTGCGGTGTGGACATTCGATGGCTTATTACAGGCGGTGTCCGGCAGCAGCCCGCTGTTCTTCGGGTTGGACCAGCTCAAGCAGCTCATCAGCGGCCACGAGCTGTGCACGGCGCGGGAGCTGGCGTTGGTGGACCGTCTCAGTGGCGTGCTGGGGCCGTGCAACCTCAAGTTCGGGCAGACCCTGGCCAGCCTGTCGCCGTTCTTGCTGCTGGCGCTGGGACGACGCCACGTCTGGGCCTGGGCGGGTGCGGCAGCCGCGGTGGGCGTGGTGCTGGTGCTGGCCGGTTCGCGTGCCTCGTGGATCACCTACGGGGTGATCGTGCTGCTGTCCGGCTGGCAATTGCTGGGCTGCCGCCGGTTGTTGGCGGTGGCCGTGGCGGGCGTGCTGTTGGCCGGCGCAGTGGTGGTGGTGGCGCCGCAGGCGCGCGAGCGCATCCAGCGCACCGCCCTGGCGTTTGGCAATGGCGGTCAGGGTGTGGATCAGGCCTTGTCCGGGCGCGGCCAGATCTGGGGCGCGGCGCTGTGCATGATTCTCGAACATCCAGTCAACGGCGTCGGCGCGCGCGGTTTCCGCCAGGCCTATCCGGCCTGCAACCCGGCCCCTGCCCAAGCGCCGGCATGGGGCGAGGGGCCGGCCCTGCATGCGCATCAGATCGTGCTGGAAATCCTGGCCGAAACCGGGCTGATCGGGCTGCTGCTGTGGCTGGCCGGTGCCGCGCAGGCGTGGCGCGCGTGGCGTTATTCGAACGCTGCTGCGCGCGAGCAGGCGCGCCCGGCGATGATCGCGCTGGTGGCCACGGTGTTCCCGTTCAACACGCACCTGGCGTTCTATTCCAGCTTCTGGGGCGGGCTGTTCCTGATGCTGGCCGGGTTGTATGCCGGCGCGTTGCTCAATGACGATGGCGAACCGTCGCCGCGCTGAGTAACGGCGCTATCAGCGCCGGCCCGTGCAGCGGCGTCATTGATAGAACGCGCTACGCCCGCCCGGTTGGCGCTTGAAGCGGCGATGGATCCACAGGTATTGATCCGGTGCTTCGCGCACCATGTCCTCGATCGCGGCGTTGACCTCGGTGGTGTCGGCGATGACATCCTCCGAGGGAATGCCCACCAGCGGCGGCGCGATCTTGAGGATGTAGCGGCCGCCTTCGCGGCGATGGAAGTACGGCACCACCGCGCAGCCGGTCAGCCGCGCCAGCTGATGGGTGGCGGTGATGGTGGACGCCGGATGGCCGAAGAACGGCACGAACACGGTGTCCTTGCCGCGCATGTCCTGGTCCGGTGCGTACCACAGCAAACCGCCGCGCTTGAGATGCTTGATGGTGGCGCGCAGGTCTTCGTTGGCAAACATGTGCGTGGCATAGCGCAGGCGGCCACGCTTGACCGCCCATTCGAACACCGGGTTGCGGTGCTTGCGGTACATGCCGGCCAGCGGGACATGGTCGCACAACAGGCGCCCGCAAATCTCCAGCGTCATGAAGTGGCCGGATACCAGCAGCACGCCGCGCTTTTGTTCCTGTAGCCGCTGCAGATGCTCCAGGCCTTCGATCTGCACACCCGGGCGAATGGCGTCGATGCTGCCCCACCAGGCGCGCGCAAATTCGAACAGGCCCACGCCCAGCGCATCGAAGCTGTCGCGCAACAGTCGTGCCCGCCAGGCATCGTCCTGCTCGGGAAAGCACAGCTTGAGGTTGACCTCGGCCGCACGCCGGCGCGTGCCGGCCAGGCGCATCGCGATCCAGCCCACGCCGCGGCCCAGCGGACGCTGCAGCGTCCAGGGCAGCCGCCCGGCCAGCACCATCACCGTCAGGCCGAGGTACATGGGCCAGTGCCTGGGATTGCGCAGGGAGGGGCGGGCGGCGAGATGGGTGGATTCGGACATGCGTCGATTCTAAGGGATCGTGCCCGGCCGATCGCGCGCGGTTGCGCGCACATGCGCAGGCTGCAGCGCTCCCGTATCCTGCATGCATGCGGAAAGACCCGATCGAATGGCTGTTGCGTGGGCTGTACTCGGCGCTGTTGTACCTGTTGCTGCCGATCACGGTGTACCACCTGGTGTGGCGCGGGTTCCGCGTGCGCGAATACTTCAATCGCTGGAACGAGCGCTACGCGTCCTACACGCACGCGCGTGGTCGCCCGCGCGTGTGGCTGCATGCGGTGTCGGTGGGGGAGGTCAATGCGGCCGCGCCATTGGTCAATGCCTTGCGTGCGCAGCGGCCGGATATCCGCTGGGTCATCACCACCATCACGCCCACTGGCTCCGAGCGCGTGCGCGCGGTGTGGGGCGATGCGGTGGATCATGTGTATCTGCCGTACGACGTGCCCGGCAGCGTGGGCCGGTTCCTGGAGCATTTCCGTCCGCGCCTTGCGCTGATCCTGGAAACCGAGTTGTGGCCGAACATGTTGTTCGGTTGCCGCGATCGCGCGATCCCGTTGTACATCCTCAATGCGCGGCTGTCGGCGCGCTCGCTGCGTGGTTACCGCGTGCTGGCCCCGTTGATCGCCCGCGCGTTGCGCACGGTGACCTGCGTGGCGGCGCAATCGCAGGACGATGCGGAACGTTTCCTCACCCTGGGCGCGCGGCCGGAGCAGGTGGTGGCGCTGGGTAACCTGAAGTTCGATATCGCCGCGCCATCCCAGTTGCAGGCGCTGGTGGCGCAGTTCCGCGCGCAGGTGCCAGCCACGCGCCCGGTGTGGATCGCTGCCAGCACGCACGAAGGCGAGGAAGCGGCGGTGCTGGATATCCATGCGCGGTTGCTGGCCCAGTTTCCCGATCTGTTGCTGTTGTGGGCGCCGCGTCATCCGGAGCGCTTTGCCAAGGTGGAGGCGCTGGCGCGCGAACGCGGCTGGCGCGTGAGTACGCGCAAGGCGCAGCAATGGCCACAGGCGCGCGATGCGGTGTTCGTCATCGATACTCTGGGTGAGTTGATGAGTTTCTATGCCTGCGCGCAGGTGGCCTTCGTCGGCGGCAGCCTGCAGCCGGTCGGCGGGCACAATCTGCTGGAACCTGCAGCGGTGGGCACGCCGGCGGTGACCGGCCCGCATCTGCATAACTTCTCGGAAATCTCGCGCCGCATGCGCGAGGCCGACGCGGTGGCCATCTGCGAGGATGCCGATGGCGTGTATCGCGATCTGGCGCGGTTGCTTGGCGACCCTGCGCAACGCGCAGCGATGGCGGCGGCGGGGTTGGCACTGGTCGCCAACGGCAAGGGGGCGGTGGCGCGAACGCTGGTGCAGATTGCGCCGGATCTGCCGCCGGTCGCCGGCAACGTCGCGCTCTGATGAGTAGCGCGGCCTGGAGCGGTCGTTCGCGTCCACGCGCCTGCCATGGGATGCACCGCCCGTCACCAGGGAGGCAGGGCTGAAGGCAGGCCGCTCCGCGCGTCGGCGTGCCGGGCCATGGCACGCTGCCTGTGCTTCGCGCTGTGGTGCCCACGCACGAAAAAGGCGGGCTTGCGCCCGCCTATACAATCTCCTGCGTGCGGCCTTACTGCAGCGAACCGCTACTGCGCAGCCCGGCTTCGGCATCCTTCGACAGCAGACGATTGACGTCCTGCAGGTCGGAGATGTCCAGCTTGCCGATGGCCTGGCCCAGCAGCAGGCGGCTCTGCAGGAAGTTGTAGCGTGCCTGTGCGTAGTTCACCTGCGCCTGGAACAGCGTGCGCTGGTTCTGCACCAGATCCAGCACGGTGCGGGTGCCCACTTCCAGGCCGACTTGCGACGCGTCGTAGGCGGCCTGCGCCGAGACCACGGCCAGGCGGCGTGCTTCCACCTCGCTGATGCCGGCGACCACGTTCTGGTAGGCATTGCGGGTGTTGCGGTCCAGCGCGCGCTTCTGCTGCTCGTAGGTGTCCTGTTGCACATCGCGGCGCGCCAGCGCCTGACGTACGGCCGATTGCGTGGCGCCGCCGGCGAAAATCGGGACGGAGACAGTGAAACCGATGGAATCGGTGTCGATGTCGCGGCCCTGCGTGGTGAATACGCCGCTTTCGGCGGCGCCAGTGCCCCAGCTGTTGCTACGCCCCACGTTACCGTTCAGGCTGATGGTCGGCAGGTGGCCCGCCCGCGCGGCGTTGACCTGCGCCTCGGCGGCGCTCACCTGCAGCTGCTGTGCCTTCAGCTCCGGGTTGTCGGCGACGGCGGCGGAGACCAGTTGATCGACATTGCCGTAGGCGGCCGGCACTTCGGGCCGGAAGTCTTCCGGCAGCGCACGCAAGGCCTGCACCGGCTGGCCGGTGAGTTCGGTCAGTGCCTGGTAGTAGTCCTTCAACAGGTTGCGCGCGTTGATGGTGTCCGCGCGCGCCTGATCGTACTGGGCACGGGCTTCATGCACGTCGGTGATCGGCGCCAGGCCAACCTCCAGGCGCTTGTCGGCAAAGTCGAACTGCTTCTTGGCAGCCGCTTCGTTGGTCTCTGCGGCGGCCAGCGATTCGATGCCCACCAGGACCTGGAAATACGCTGCCGACGTGCGGGTAATCAGGTCGTTGTTGGCCGATGCCAGGGTGAAATCCGCTGCCTTGGCAATCTCGCGCTGCGCACGCAAGGTGGCGAACTGCGACCAGTTGAAGATGGTCTGGCTGGCCTGGATCTGCTGCGAGCGCGAAGAGGTGGTGATGCGGCCATCCACGCGCTCGATCTCGCGATGCGCCTTGTTGTAATCGGCCTGCCCGTTGAGCTGCGGCAACAACGCCGCGCGCGCCTGCACCTGCCCCTCCCGATTGATCAGCCGGGTCGACTCGGCCGCAGCCAGTTGCGGGTCGCCGTTGCGGGCCATTTCGTAGACCTGCAGCAGATCGGTGGCGTGTGCAGCCATCGGTGACAGGGCGGCGGCCAGGGCCAGGGCGAGGGATCGGCGGATCATCGGGAAGCGTCCTTGGGAATCAGAAGTGGAATCGGGGCGTCGGTGCGGCGCCCTGGAGATAGGCGAGGTCGGTTTCGAACAACGATTCGATACGCGGGGCGTTGACCTCGCCACGGACCAGGACCGCTTCCATCACCGGAGCGTGACCGCGCACCACGAACAGCCGGCCATTCGGGCGCAGCCATTGCAGCCACTGGACGGGCAGCGTATCGACCGCGCCGGTGACGCAGATGGCATCGAAGCGGCGCTCGCTCTGCCAGCCGAACACGTCAGCGGTCTCGATGCGCACATTGCTGCCGAGGCCGGCGTGATCGAGATTGGCGCGTGCCGCCATGGCCAGCGCCGGATCGATCTCCAGGCTGAGCACTTCGCGGGTCAACGCGGCCAGGCAGGCGGTTGAAAAGCCGCTGCCGGTGCCGATTTCCAGCAGGTCTTCGCCCGGCTGCAGGTCCAAGGCTTGCAGCATGCGGCCTTCGACCACCGGCTTCATCATCTTGTGGCCGGCCGACAGCGGAATTTCCACATCGACATAAGCCAGGGTCTTGTAGGCCTCCGGTACGAAGGCTTCGCGCGGCAGGCGCGCCAGCACGTCGAGCACGCGCAGATCCAGCACGTCCCACGGCCGGATCTGCTGTTCGACCATCTTTTCGCGGGCCTGGGTGAAATCGATCGTCATGGTGCGGTTATCCAACGCGGCGGGGCAGACATTTTACCGGTGCACGGGGCAGCTGGCGCATCTAGCATCGCCGCGCATCGAAGGCCGGCGCAGTGCCGGAAGTCATCGCGACCAAAGGGCATCGTCGATCAACGCGGCGCATAGGCCTTCAGGAAGAAATCCACGCTGGAGGCGATGTGCTCATCCACCTGTGCACGGCTGGGCTGGCCATGCAGGCCGCACATCATCAAGGCGTACAGCTCGCCCTTGAGCAGGCTGAAGAACTGCGAGGCCGCGCGCGGCAGATCGGGAATCTCCAATTGCCCGTCGGCCACCCGCGCGGCCAGGAACTCGGCCAGCGCCTGTTGGGTTCGCTTGGGGCCGGCATTCCAGAACATCTCGCGCACATGCGCATCGCCGGTGCCCGGCGCCATCATCATGCGGTGGGTGGAAATGGCCGACTCGGTGCTGACCATGGCAAAGAACGCATGTGCGATCTCAACCAGCTGATCGCGCAACGCACCCGTTGGCGCCTGATTGAACAGGTCGTCAGGCATCATCTGCTGGCACTGCGCGCGGATCGCCTCGGAGAACAGGCTTTCCTTGTCGCCGAAGTGGCTGTAGACGGTCAGTTTGGAGACCCCCGCCAGGGCGGCGATCCCATCCATGCTGACGCCGGCGTAGCCTTGGTCCATGAACAGCGCACGGGCGGCAGCGAGAATGGCAGCGCGCTTGCCAAGATCTTTGGGACGCCCCGGGCCGGTGTTGCGGGCCTTTGGCTTGAGGGGGGGCGGGCTGGGCATGCGCTCAATACTAGACCATCGGGTTCTATATTTATACTCGGCCGGCTGAACGCATCAGTGCCGCATGCGGGCGGTGTCGTGCGGCTGGAACGTGCGTTGACCCGGGCTGCGGGAATCGGGGTGTCGATCGCTGCCGCCAATGCCGAGATCGTGATGACCTATCATGGTTTCATTCGAATGCTCCCGGTGTCATGGTTCGCCTGGCAGCTGTGGGGAATTTACCTAGGGCGGTGCAAAGGTCCCGGTGCTAGCGTGGCAGACCGCCTGCTGGCGCTCGCTGGAGAGCAACGCCATCGGGCATGGACGGAAGAGGGGACAGGTGGACAGGGACCGGGCGTATACGCAGGCAGCTTACGTTCGCGGCAGAGGCATGCCGCGTGCGGCGCGTGCGTGGGTCTGGGCCTTGTTGTGCTGCCTGCTGCCCGGGTGGCTGCCGGCCATCGCGCAGCCACCCCGGCACACCCCCTACCACACCGTCACGCGCTGGACCATGGAGGATGGGTTGCCGCACAACCTGGTGCATGCTGTGGCCCAGGGCGCGGACGGGCTGATCTGGGTCGGCACCTGGGAAGGCGTGGCGCGCTTCAACGGCCGCGACTTCACCGTCTACGATCGCCAGAACACGCCGGGGGTGGAGTTGGGTGGCGTGTTCGTGGTGGTGCGCGACGGCGCCGCCATGCTGTTCGGCACGGCTTTCGATGGGGTGTACCGCTATCAGGACGGCAACTGGCAACAGCTGGGCGGTGCCCCGGCCCGCCACCTGGCCGTCAGTGCGTTGTTGCGCGGCGCCGACGGCGCGTTGTGGGTTGGCACGCCGCAGACGCTGTACCGCATCGAGCCGGACGGGCGGCTGCTGGACATTGGCCGTCAGGCGGGCCTGCCACGCGCGCGGATCACCGCCTTGCAGGCCGACGCTGGGGGCGATCTATGGATCGGCACCGATGTGGGGTTGTACCGCCTGCCGGCAGCAGGCGGGGCAGCGGCTGCCTGGGGCAGGGCGCACGGCATGCAGGCGGCGTCGGTACGACGTCTGGCCAGCGACCGCGACGGCGGCTTGCTGGTTGCCGGCGACGACGGCGTGTGGTGGTGGGGGCGTGGCGGTGGCCTGCAGCGCTTCCGCCAGGGGCAGCGTGTGGACGCCCTGTTGCTGGACCGGCGCGGACAGCTGTGGATGAGCATGCCGACCGGCACGCTGGTGGTGCACAACCCAGCGGATGCGCGCGATGAACAGATCGCCGTCTCCGGTGTGGCCAGCCCGGCGTTGCTGGAAGATGCCGAAGGCCTGATCTGGGTTGGCAGCACCCATGGGCTGTTCCGGATTGCCGAGGGTGCCGCGTATGGCGTCACCCAGGCCGATGGGCTGGCGTCGGACTATGTGCGCTCGGTCCTGCAGACGGCGGACGGCACCGTGTGGGTGGGCAGCGCAGTGGGACTGGATCGCTGGCGCGACGGCCGCATCAGCCGGGTCGCGCTGCAGCCCGGTGTCGATGGGCGCGTGCCGGAGCAGTCGGTGCTGTCGCTGGCCGATGCGGGCGATGGCGGCGTCTGGGCCGGCACCTACAGCCAGGGCGTGGTACGCCTGGATGCGCAAGGCCTGGTGCGGTTGCGCATCGGCATGGCCGACGGCCTGCCGTCGTCGTCGGTGCGCGTGGTGCTGCCCGATGGCGAGGATCTGTGGATCGGCACCACCGGCGGCCTGTTGCGCTGGCGGCAGGGCACGCTGCGCCGGTACACCGCCGCCGACGGCGTGCCCGACGGCTCGGTGCAGGCGCTGTACCGCGATGCGCAAGGGGTGGTGTGGAGCGGTACCGATCGCGGCATGACCGCCCTGTCGCCCGATGGCAGCACCCGTGCGTGGCTGGGCGAGCAGGATTTCCCGGGACAGAACGCCTTCGATTTCCTGCGCGATGCCAACGGCGACCTGTGGATCGCCAGCGACCGCGGCCTGCTGCGTCTGCGCGCTGGGCGCTTCCGCGTGTACGACCATCGCGTCGGACTGCCTCGCGACAAGGTGTTCCGGGTGATCGACGATGGCCGTGGCTATCTATGGCTGTCCAGCAATCATGGTGTGTTCCGCATTGCACGCAGCGACTTCGACCAGATCGATGCCGGCACCCGCGACCAACTGAGCGTGGAAGTGGTGGATCGCAGCGATGGCATGCCCGGCAACCAGGGCAACGGCAGCAGTGCGCCGGCCGGCTGGTTGACGCACGCCGGGCAGCTGTTGTTCCCCACCGCTGCCGGCCTGGGGGTGATCGATCCGGCGCGGGTCGGCACCTTGCAAGGCCATCGCGTGCCGATCGTGTTCGAGCGCCTGCTGGTCGACGGCATGGTGCAGCCGCTGAGCGGGCCGCACCGGTTCGGCGCGGACACCCGGCGCATCGCGATCGGCTATGCCGGGTTGAATTTCCGTAGGCCGGACAAGGTGCGCTACCGCTACCGGTTGGAGGGATTCGATCCGGAGTGGGTGGATGCCGATGGCGCCACCGAGGCGGTGTACACCAACCTGCCGCCGGGGCGGTTCCGTTTCCGCGTGCAGGCGATGTCGTTGCCGGTGGATTGGCGGCAGACCGCCTTGCTTGGTGAATCCAGCCTGGCGCTGGCACTGGCCCCGCCATGGTGGCGCCGTGGCGAAGTGATCGCGCTGGGCCTGTTGCTGCTGGCTGGCCTGGTCTACGCATTCTATTTATGGCGCACGGCCAGTTACCGCCGTCGCCAACGCCAGCTCAATACCGTCATCGACCGGCGCACGCGCGAGTTGCGCGACAAGAACCTGGCCTTGCAACAAGCCAGCCAGGAGCGCGAAACGCTGGTGCGTCAACTGGAATACCGCGCCAGCCACGATGTGTTGACCGCATTGCCGAACCGTCGCGAAGCCGAGCGCGTAGTGCAGCAATGGTTCGACGAGGCACGCGCCGGTGGTGCGCCATTGGCGCTGGCGTTGATGGATATCGATCACTTCAAGCGCATCAACGACACGTATGGTCATGAGGTGGGTGATGCAGTGTTGTGCGCGGTAGCCGAGGTCCTGAGTGAACATGCGCAGGGACGTTGCTTTGCCGCGCGCCATGGCGGCGAGGAGTTCCTGCTGGCGGCGACCGGGCGCGATGCGGCACAGGCGCACACGCTGTTCGAAGGCATGCGGCAACGCTTGGCGACAATCGCGATCGATGTGGACGGCGGCAGCGTGCACTGCACGGCCAGCATTGGCATGGCGATGAGTGAGGAGGCGCCGACCCGGCGCGAACTGCTCGCCCTGGCCGATCGCCGTCTGTATCAGGCCAAACGGTTGGGGCGCGACCGGTTGGTGGGATAGTAAGGCCAGCTCATGGACGCTCGGCCTGCGCGCTCAGCAGGGCAACGAAGGCCTGCGCGGCACGCGACAAGGTGCGCCCACCATGGGTCACGCAGCCCAGTTCGCGCGACAGCACCACATCGGCCACCGGCAAGGCCACGACCTGATGGTCGATCATGCGCTCGGGCAGCACGCTCCAGGCCAGCCCCACCGACACCAGCATCTTGATCGTTTCCAGATAGTTGGTGGTCATGCGCAGGCGCGGCGCAAGCCCGTGTGCGGCGAGCAAGTCGGCAACGATGCGATGGGTGAAGGTGCCCGCATCCGGCAGTACCGCCGGATGCGCCACCACGTCCTCCAGCGCCACCGCGCGCATCGCGGCCAGCGGGTGGTCGGGGGCCACCACCACCTGCAGGCGGTCGTGCCAGATCCGCTGCGCACGCAGCGGGGCGCGGGTGTCCGGCGCCAGGGTGGTCACTGCCAGTTCCACTTCCCCGCGCAGCACCGCTGCGTAAGCCAACTCCGAATCCAGGAAGCGGATGTCCAGCGCCGCCTGCGGCTGCTGTGCGGCGAAGTTGCGTAGCACTGCAGGAAGCCGATGCAGGCCGACGTGGTGGCTGGTGGCTAGGCTGAGCCGTCCACCAACTGCCGCGCCCAGGTGTTCCAGCACGCGGCGGGCGTCTTCCAGTTCGGCAAGGACGCGCTGGGCGCGCGGCAATAGCGCCTGTCCGGCTTCGGTCAGTACCACCTGGCGGCCCAGGCGATCGAACAGCCGTGCCGACAACTGCGCTTCCAGCAGTGCGATGCGCTTGCTGACCGCCGGTTGGGTCAGGTGCAGCGACTCGGCGGCGGCCGAAAAGCTGCCGCTGTCGGCGATCGCCACGAAGGCAGCGAGGCTGGCAAGATCCATTGGCATTCCTAAAATTCATTCCTTGAATAAACAATATGAATTTGCGTTATCCAAGGCAAGCTCCTAGCATCGAAACCAGCCAGATGGGCCGCCGCCCCCGCCAACCGGAACCCCGCGATGACCGCCAAGACGCTGTATGACAAGTTGTGGGACATGCACGAGGTCGCCCGCCGCGACGACGGCTCGTCGCTGATCTACATCGACCGCCACATCCTGCATGAAGTGACCTCGCCGCAGGCCTTCGAGGGCTTGCGGCTGGCCGGACGCAAGCCGTGGCGCATCGACGCCAACATCGCGACCCCCGACCACAACGTGCCCACCACCCGTGCCGAGCGCCAGGGCGGGCTGGAGTCGATCTCCGACGAAGTCTCGCGGCTGCAGGTGCAGACACTGGATGAGAACTGCGACGATTTCGGCATCCTTGAGTTCAAGATGAACGACACCCGCCAGGGCATCGTGCATGTGGTGGGCCCCGAGCAGGGCGCCACGCTGCCGGGCATGACGGTGGTCTGTGGTGATTCGCACACCTCCACGCATGGCGCATTCGGCGCGTTGGCGCACGGCATCGGTACCTCCGAAGTGGAGCATGTGCTGGCCACGCAGTGCCTGATCGCCAAGAAGATGAAGAACCTGCAGGTGCGTGTCGAAGGCACGTTGCCGTTGGGCGTGACTGCCAAGGACATCGTGCTGGCGGTGATCGGCAGGATCGGCACCGCCGGCGGCAATGGCCACGCGCTGGAATTTGCCGGCAGCGCCATCGCCGACCTGTCGATGGAAGGCCGCATGACCATCTGCAACATGTCCATCGAGGCCGGCGCGCGCGTGGGCATGGTGGCGGTGGACGAAAAGACCATTGCCTACGTCAAGGGGCGCCCGTTCGCGCCCAAGGGCGCCGACTGGGAGGCGGCGGTGGCCTTGTGGCGCACCCTGGTCTCCGATCCCGACGCACGCTTCGATACGGTGGTGGAACTGCGTGCAGAAGACATCAAGCCGCAGGTCAGCTGGGGGACGTCGCCGGAGATGGTGCTGGCGGTGGACCAGCGCGTGCCGGACCCGGCGGCCGAGCAGGACCCGACCAAGCGCGATTCAATTGAACGCGCGCTCAAGTACATGGGCTTGCGGGCCAACCAGCCGATCACCGAGATCCGCCTGGATCGCGTGTTCATCGGCTCGTGCACCAACTCGCGCATCGAAGACCTGCGCGCGGCCGCCGCGGTGGCCAAGGGTCGCAAGGTGGCGGCCACCATCAAGCAGGCTCTGGTCGTCCCCGGCTCGGGACTGGTCAAGGCGCAGGCCGAAGCCGAAGGCCTGGACAAGGTGTTTCTGGACGCCGGCTTCGAATGGCGCGAGCCGGGCTGCTCGATGTGCCTGGCCATGAACCCGGACAAGCTGGGCAGCGGCGAACATTGCGCGTCCACCTCCAACCGCAATTTCGAAGGCCGTCAGGGCGCCGGTGGCCGCACCCACCTGGTCAGCCCGGCGATGGCGGCAGCAGCAGCGGTCAGCGGGCATTTTGTCGATGTGCGTGAACTGCAGGGAATCGAGAATCGGGAATAGGGAATCGCCACGTCCCGCTTCCCGCTCTGCCCATTCCCTATTCCCTATTCCCTATTCCCGGCCTCTCAATGACTCCTTTCACTCAACACACCGGACTGGTGGCGCCGCTGGATCGCGCCAACGTCGACACCGACCAGATCATTCCCAAGCAGTTTCTGAAGTCGATCAAGCGCACCGGCTTCGGGCCGAACCTGTTCGACGAATGGCGCTACCTGGATATCGGCGAGCCGGGGCGCGACAACAGCACGCGTCCGCTCAATCCTGAGTTCGTACTCAATTTCCCGCGTTACCAGGGCGCCAGCGTGCTGCTGGCACGCGAGAATTTCGGCTGCGGTTCCTCGCGCGAACATGCGCCTTGGGCACTGGACGAATACGGCTTTCGCGCGGTGATCGCGCCCAGTTTTGCCGACATCTTCTACAACAACAGCTTCAAGAACGGGTTGCTGCCAATTGTGCTGGCCGAGGCGGAGGTGAATGCCCTGTTCGAGCAGTGCCTGGCCACCGAAGGCTACCAACTCACCGTGGACCTGGATGCGCAGCGCGTGCGCCGGCCCGATGGTGTGGAGTATGCCTTCGAGGTCGATGCATTCCGCAAGCACTGCCTGCTCAACGGCCTGGACGACATCGGCCTGACCTTGCAGGACGCCGACGCGATCGGCCGGTTCGAGCAGGCCCATCGCGTGCGGCAGCCCTGGCTGTTCACCGCGCTACGCTGACCAGCACAGCCCATCGACACCCTGGCGCTGCGGCGCCGCCCCCCGAGGATTGCATGAGCAAGCAGATTCTGATTCTTCCCGGTGATGGCATCGGCCCGGAAATCATGGCCGAAGCAGTCAAGGTGCTGACGCGGATCGACGCCCAGCACGGTCTTGGCTACAGCCTGGTGTACGACGAACTCGGCGGCGCCGCCTACGACAAATATGGCAGCCCGTTGGCCGATGAAACGCTGGAGCGCGCGCGCGCCGCCGATGCAGTGCTGCTGGGCGCGGTAGGTGGCCCGCAGTGGGACACCATCGACCCGGCACTGCGCCCGGAGCGTGGCCTGCTCAAGATTCGCTCGCAGCTGGGCCTGTTCGCCAACCTGCGCCCGGCCTTGCTGTATCCGCAACTGGCCGAGGCATCCACGCTCAAGCCGGAGGTGGTTTCGGGTCTGGATCTGCTGATCCTGCGCGAGCTGACCGGCGGCATCTACTTCGGCCAGCCGCGCGGCAATCGCACCCTGGACAACGGCGAGCGCCAGGCCTACGACACCTTGCCATACAGCGAAAGCGAGATTCGCCGTATCGTCAAGGCCGGTTTCGAGATGGCGCGCCTGCGCGGCAAGAAGCTGTGCTCGGTCGACAAGGCCAACGTGCTGGCGTCGAGCCAGCTGTGGCGCGCGGTGGTGGAAGAGGTGGCCCGCGACTATCCGGACATCGCGCTATCGCACATGTACGTCGACAACGCCGCGATGCAGCTGGTGCGCGCGCCCAAGCAGTTCGACGTGATCGTGACCGACAACATGTTCGGCGACATCCTGTCCGACCAGGCCTCGATGCTCACCGGCTCCATCGGCATGCTGCCTTCGGCCTCGCTGGATGCCAATAGCAAGGGCATGTACGAGCCGTGCCATGGCTCGGCGCCGGATATCGCCGGCAAGGGCATCGCCAATCCGCTGGCCACCATCCTGTCGGTGGCAATGATGCTGCGCTACACCTTCGCCCAGGCCGCCGCCGCCGATGCGATCGAGCACGCAGTCGGCAAGGTGCTCGACCAGGGCCTGCGCACGGCCGATATCTGGTCGGAAGGCACCAATCAGGTGGGTACGGTGGCGATGGGCGATGCGGTGGTGGCTGCGCTGTAAGGATTTATCGTTTTGTCGAGTTGGCGGCCGCCATCGTTCCCCGGGCGATGGCCGCTTTCGCGTCTGCGTTGCTATCGATGCGCGCTGTCGCGCCCGACGGCGGGACACGCCGTAAATCCCATCTATGGAGGCTCGGTGGCGGCATCCATGCCGCCACACGGTCCCGCCGCCGGGCACGACAGCGCGCTCCCCGCTTGTGCCGCTGCCGATCGAAAAGCGTTACGTTGCTGAATGACGACGATTGCTGCTTCCGATGCTCTATCCACGTATCGACCAGCGGTACTGTCCGTTCTGCGTGGCGCGCAGCATCCAGGTGTTGCTCTTCTCTCCGCGCATCGGTGCAGTCGGAGGTGCTTGCGTGCGTGCCGGCGCGGGACCTTATGCGGCATGGATGCCGCATAAGAGCCTACATGGACGTACTTGCGGCGTGTCCCGCGCCGGCACGCGCGCAAGCGCCCTCGGGACCCGGAAACCAGAACGGCCAGCGGATCGCTCCATTGGCCGTCCAAGTTGCAACGTTCACGCCGCGCGCCTCGCGCCGCGTTACGCCACTGCCGCTGTCTTGCCGGCGACCACGCCACGCTCGCGCTGACGCAACAGACGATTGGCCACGTCCAGCCACGCCAACGCGCTGGCTTCGATGATGTCCTTGCTGGTGCCGGTGCCTTCGTATTCCACGCCGTCATGGCGCACGCTCAGGCTGGCTTCGCCGCGCGCGTCCGCACCGATGCCCACGCTGTGCACCTGGTAGCTGTCCAGTTCCAGCCGCACGCCGGTGGCTGAGGCCAGCGCGCCAAACAAGGCATCCACCGGACCGTTGCCCTGCGCGGTTTCGGCCACGCGGTTTCCTTCCGGATCGGACAGCTCCACCAGCGCATTGGCACGGCTGCCGACGTCGCTGATGGTCATCGACGCCAGGCGGTAGCCTTCCTGCACGGTGGCATCCTGCATCAGGGTCTGCAGGTCGGCATCGGTGACCACGCGTTGCTTTTCGCACAGGGCCTTGAATTGTTCGAAGACCAGCTTGACCTCTTCTTCTTCCAGCAGATACCCCAGTGCGCGCAGGCGCTGCTCGACCGCGGCGCGGCCGCTGTGGCGGCCCAGCACCATCTGCGAGGATTCCCAGCCCACGTCTTCCGGGCGCATGATTTCGTAGGTGCCGCGATGGCGCAGCATGCCGTGCTGATGGATGCCCGATTCGTGCGCGAATGCATTGCCGCCCACCACGGCCTTGTTGCGCTGCACCGGCATGCCGACCAGGCGCTGCAACAACTGCGAGGTGGAGACGATGCGGGGCGTGTTGATCGCCGAATCGAGGTTGTAGAACGCACCGCGCACCTTGAGTGCCATGGTGATTTCTTCCAGCGCGCAATTGCCAGCGCGCTCGCCGATGCCGTTGATGGTGCATTCCACCTGGCGCGCACCGCCTTCGATGGCGGCCAGCGAATTGGCGACCGCCAGGCCCAGATCGTTGTGGCAATGCGCGCTGAAGATCACCTTGTCGGCGCCTTCCACGCTGGCGATCAAGCGCGAGAACATGCCGCGGATTTCTTCCGGCGTGGTGAAGCCTACCGTGTCGGGCAGATTGATCGTGGTGGCACCGGCGGCGATTGCCACGCGCGTGACCTCGGCCAGAAAATCTTCCTCGGTGCGGGTCGCATCTTCGGCGGAGAATTCGATGTCGTCGATATAGCCGCGTGCCAGGCTTACATGCGTGTGCACCGACTCCAGCACCTGCTCGCGGCTCATGCGCAGCTTGTGCTCGCGATGCAGCGGGCTGGTGGACAGGAACACGTGCAGGCGCGGATTGGCCGCTGATTCCAGCGCCTTGGCCGAGGTTTCGATATCTGCCTGCAGGCAGCGCGACAGCACTGCCAGCGTGGGGCGGCGCAGCTCGCGTCCCATCATCGCCATCGCCTCGCGGTCGGAGTGCGAGCTTGCCGGGAAGCCGGTCTCGATGATGTCCACGCCGAGCTCATCCAGCGCGCGCGCCAGCACCAGCTTTTGCTGGGGCGTCATGCTGCAGCCGGGGGATTGCTCGCCGTCGCGCAGGGTGGTGTCGAAAATTCGGATACGCGGGGTCTGGTTGGATACGGTCGTGTTCACCAGGAAGACTCCTCTACGGCGATGGCGGTGACAGGCGTTGTAGCGACTGCGGATGGATGGGAAACAGCGGCGGCGTGGGGTGGTGGTTTGACGCTGCGTTCGTTGCGCAGCCGCTCGGTATTGCGACGGCGCGGTTTGCGTGGCGGACGCGGCCGCACTTCGGACAACAGCGTGGCCAGAACGGTGGCGTCGATATTACCGCCAGAGACCACCGCACATTTGCGTTTGCCCGCAACGCGGCGACCAGCGGCCAGGGCGAGGGCGCCGGCGCCCTCGGCGATGACGTGCTCTTCCAGTGCCAGGCGCACCAGGGTTTCGCGCAATTCGGCCTCGCGCACGATGACCACATCGTCGAGCAGGCTTGCGCACAGGCGGCGGGTGAGAAAACCGGGAATCTTGACCTTGACGCCATCGGCCAGCGTAGCCACCGGAGCGATCTCGCGCACATCGCCGCGTACAGCGCGGGCCATGGAGTCCACACCTTCCACCTGCGCACCGACCACGCGCACGCCCTGCGACTTCAATGCCAGCGCCACGCCGGAGGCCAGGCCACCGCCACCGATCGGCACGATCACCACGTCCGGTGCATGCGCCGCCAACTCGATGCCCACGGTGCCTTGCCCTGCAATCACATCCGGGTCGTCGAAGGCGGACAGGAAGCGGTAGCCGTTCTGGTCGGCGAGCTCGCGAGCGAAGGCGAACGCTTCGTCGTAGCTGTTGCCATGCTGGCGCACGGTGGCGCCCCAGTGCGCCACGCCGGCGATCTTGGTCTGCGGTGCGCCGTGCGGCATTACCGTGATGGCCTGCACGCCGAGCCGGTACGCCGACCACGCCACGCCTTGCGCATGATTGCCGGCCGAGGCGCAGATCACCGGGCGTTCGTCGCCGCGTTCCAGGCCGGCCAGCAGTGCGTTCAACGCACCACGCACCTTGTAGGAACCGGTGCGTTGCAGGTTTTCCAGTTTCAACCACACACCGAAGCGCTCGGCGTAATGCAGCGGCGTGGGCGACAGATATTTGCGCAGGCGTGCCTGCGCGGCCAGCACGTCGGCCACGCTGACCGCCACGTCGGTAACGTCCGGCTCCTGCAGCGAGGGGCGGCCCGAATCAGGCATTGCGGCACACGCCTGAGCGATCCGGAAGAAGCGACCTCCGGACGGCGTGATGGTGATCGCGCGAGGTGTGTGCGTTCATGCGGCGGCCTCCACCGATTCCAGCGCGGTAATCGCAACGGATTCGCAGTCGTACACCTTCTGCAACTGCAGGCGCAGCGTTTCCGGCGGACGGCTGCTGTCCACATCCAGTTGCAGGTGCCAGCGGCCGGACCCATCCGGTTGTGCGGCGCCCTGGATGGCACAGAGACGGAAGCCGCGTCGCTCGGTCATGCCGATCACGCGCACCAAGGCGCCCTCGGCCGGCTTCAGCACCAGATCAAGCCGGTAACGCATGTGTCGTCTCCTTAGCCGCATGTGCGGGATTGCTGTCCAGCATGGTGCTGTTGGCGTTGTTGGGCGGCACCAGCGGCCAAACGTTGGCGCGTGCATCGATGGCGACATGCAGCAGCCCGGGACCAGGCTGGGCCAGTAGGTCGGCCAGTGCGGCGTCCACCTCGCCACGCGCGATGATGCGCCTGGCCGGGATGCCGAACACCTGCGCCAGCGCCGCAAAATCCGGGTTGTCGGACAGGTCGATCTCGCTGTAGCGCTCGGCAAAGAACAGCTCCTGCCACTGCCGCACCATGCCCAGCGAGCTGTTGTCCAGCAGCACGATCTTCACCGGCAGCTTGCAGCGCGCGATGGTGACCAGCTCCTGCACGTTCATCATGAAACTGCCGTCGCCGGAGACCAGTACCACGGTGCGATCAGGGCAGGCGAACTGCGCGCCCATCGCCGCCGGCAGGCCGAAGCCCATGGTGCCGAGTGCGCCGCTGGTGAGGTGGTTACGTGGATCGTTGAAGCGGCAGTGCTGGGCCACCCACATCTGATGCTGGCCCACATCGCAGGCGATGATGGTGTCGGCCGGGGCCACTTCGCTCAGCCGCTTCAACAAGGCTGGCGCGTAGATATCGGTCCCGGGCGCATCGTAGCGCGTACCGAATTTTTCGCGGTTGGCAAAACAGCGCGTCCGCCATGCCTGGCAGTTGGCCCGCGCGGCGCTCAGCGCCTTCAGGCTGACGCCAACATCGCCGGGCACCGCAACATCGGCGGTGCGCAACTTGGAAATTTCGTAGGCGTCGGCATCCAGATGGATGACGCGCGCGAACGGGGCAAACTCGCTCAGCTTGCCGGTGGCACGGTCGTCGAAGCGTGCACCCACCACCACCAGCAGGTCGCACTCCTGGATGGCCATATTGGCTGCGCGCGTGCCGTGCATGCCCAGCATACCCAGGTAATCGGCATGCCCGTGCGGCAGCGCACCCAGCCCGCGCAAGGTCAGCGCGGTCGGGATGCCGGTGACCTCGACGAAGCGCCGGAACGCTTCCACTGCACCGGCCAGCGCGATCCCGCCACCGCCGTACACCACCGGGCGTTCGGCGCTGGCAATGGCTGCCAGTGCCTCGGCCAAATTCGCGTCCGCCGGTGCCGGTGGCGGCAGCACCGCCGCTGGCACATGCTCTGGCAGATGCGCCGCATCGGCGAGCTGCACGTCCTTGGGCAGGTCGATCAACACCGGCCCGGGACGTCCTTCGCGTGCAATCCGGAACGCCTCGCGCACCATCTCCGGCAACTGGTCCACGCTGCGTACCAGGAAGCTGTGCTTGACGATCGGCATGGTCATGCCGAACACGTCCAGTTCCTGGAACGCGTCGGTGCCCAGCAGCGGCGTCGATACCTGGCCGGTCAGGCAGATCATCGGCACCGAGTCGAGCATCGCATCGGCGATACCGGTGACCAGGTTGGAGGCGCCCGGGCCGGAGGTGGCCACGCACACGCCGACCCGGCCGCTGGCACGGGCGTAGCCGTTGGCGGCCAGGGCAGCGCCCTGTTCGTGGCGCACCAGGATGTGCTTGAGCCTGGAATCCACCAGGGCGTCGTAGAACGGCATGATGGTGCCGCCCGGATAGCCGAACAGCGTTTCCACGCCCTCGGCTTCCAGGGCCTGCGTCAGCCAGCGCGCGCCATTGCGGGGCGTGCTGTGTGCGGAGGTGTTCATGCGTTGCGGACCTTCGGTGTTAAGCGGTGGGGGATGCGGCGGCAGTTACGCCGCTTGTTGGTTCGCTGGTGCGGCAGCGGCCTGCTGCTCACCGTTGAGCCATACCATCTTGGCGCGCAGCTTCTTGCCCACTTCTTCGATCGGATGTTCCAGATCGGCTTGTTTGAACTTGCTGTAGTTCGGCAACCCGGCTTCGTATTCGGCCACCCAGTTCTTGGTGAAGGTGCCGTTCTGGATGTCGGTCAGCACATCCTTCATGCGTGCCTTGGTGCTGGCGTCGATCACGCGCGGGCCGCTGACATAGTCGCCGTATTGTGCAGTTTCGGAGACGAATTCCAGCATGCGGGTGATGCCGCCTTCGTAGAACAGGTCCACGATCAACTTCAATTCGTGAAGGACTTCGTAGTACGCGATTTCCGGCTGGTAACCGGCTTCCACCAGTACTTCAAAGCCGGCCTGCACCAGCGAGGACGCACCGCCGCACAGCACCGCCTGCTCGCCGAACAGATCGGTCTCGGTTTCTTCCTTGAAGGTGGTCTTGATGATGTTGGCACGCGCGCCGCCCAGGCCGCCGGCATAGGTCAGCGCGAACTGCTCGGCCTTGCCGCTGGTGTCCTGGTACACGGCGTAGATGCACGGCACGCCGCGGCCGATTTCGTACTCGCGACGCACCAGTGCGCCCGGACCCTTGGGCGCCACCAGCACCACGTCCAGATCGGCGCGTGGGGTAATCATGTCGAAGTGCACGTTCAGGCCATGCGCGAACAGCAGGCAGGCGCCCTGCTGCATGTTCGGCGCGATGACCTCTTCATAGAGCTTCTTCTGCACCATGTCCGGGGTCAGCACCGCGACCAGGTCGGCGGTTTTGACCGCGTCGGCCGGTGCCACCACGGTGAAGCCATCGGCCTGGGCCTTGGCCTCGGTGGGGCCGCCCGGACGCAGGCCAACGGTGACCTCGAAGCCGGAATCGCGCAGGTTCAGCGCATGTGCGCGGCCCTGGCTGCCGTAGCCGATGATCGCGATTTTCGGTTGGGTGTGCTTGCTCATGAAAAATCCTTGGGGGTTGGCAGTGGAAAAACGTATCAGCCGGCAGTGCGTGCACTGGACGGCTGAGCAACGGGGGAAGGCGCGCCGGGATTGCGCGGACAGCCATCGGCACCGGTACGCCCGGATGCGCCGGTATGACCTGTTGTCGTGATTGCAGCGAAATCGTTCATGTCATTCGAAACTTTTGGCGGTCCCTGAAACGCGAAACCCCGCGCCGTTGCCGGTGCGGGGTCTGATCGAAGCCTTGTGTGTCTGCTGCCTACACGAAGCCCCGTCCCGCACCGGTTGGCGAGGTAATAAGTACGAGCACGAGGAGCGCGGCTGCCGACGCGCCGAAGGGCGCGGACATCAAAGCGTTGGAGCTGGCGTGGCGGTGCGACATGGCCCTGAGATAACCATTGCCGGTAGCGAGGTGTCAACCCTTGCGATTGAAACTGGGGCGAAGGCCGTGCATGGCGCGCGCAAACCCGCGTGGCAGCAGCATGGTTTCCCCTGAAACTGGCGCAACCCAGGCGGCGGGGTCCCGGCCCGGGCCCGCTGTTGCGCGGGCGGCTGCCGGCACACGAGGTCGAGCGACCGCGACGGCGCAGGCCGCTGGTATGGTTGGCACCTCATCTGTCATGCCATGGGGAAGTGCTGTCATGCGTCGGGTACCTGTTCTGTTGCTGTCTGCCCTGGCGCTGGTGGCGCTGCCGCTTGGCGCCGCTGACCGGATCACCGGGCAGCCCTTCGCCACCCGTTCGGAAGTCATCGCGCCGCATGCCATGGCGGCCACCTCGCAGCCGTTGGCCACCCAGGTCGCGCTGGAGGTGATGAAGAACGGCGGCTCGGCGGTGGATGCGGCGATCGCCGCCAATGCGGCGCTGGGCCTGATGGAGCCCATCGGCAACGGGGTGGGCGGGGATCTGTTCGCGATCGTGTGGGACCCCAAGACCAGCAAGCTCTACGGCTACAACGGCTCGGGCCGTTCGCCCAAGTCGCTGACCCTGGCCGAGCTGCAGCGCCGTGGGCTGAAGGACATTCCGCCGACCGGCCCGTTGCCGGTGTCGGTGCCGGGCGCGGTGGATGGCTGGTTCGCGCTGCACGAGCGCTTCGGCCGCAAGCCCATGGCGCAGAACCTGGCACCGGCGATCCGTTATGCCCGCGAAGGGCATCCGGTGGCCGAAACCATTGCCTATTACTGGGACCGCTCGGTGCCGCGGTTGCTGCAATATCCCGGGTTCAAGGAGCAGTTCACCATCGACGGGCGCGCCCCGCGCAAGGGCGAGCTGTGGAAGAACCCGAACCTGGCCAATACGCTGCAGCAGATCGCCGACGGCGGCCGCGATGCGTTCTACAAGGGCGCGATCGCGCGCACCATCGGCGCCTACTTCAAGGCCAACGGCGGGTATCTGAGCTACGAGGACATGGCCAGCCACCAGGGCGAATGGGTGGAGCCGGTCAGCACCAACTATCGCGGCTATGACGTGTGGGAATTGCCGCCCAACAGCCAGGGCATCGCCGCGCTGCAGATGCTCAACATCCTGGAGGGCTATGATTTCTCCAAGATTCCGTTCGGTTCGGCCGAACATGTGCACCTGTTCACCGAAGCCAAGAAGCTGGCCTTCGCCGATCGCGCGCGTTTCTATGCCGACCCGGCGTTCCAGCCGGCGCCGTTGACCCGCTTGCTTTCCAAGGACTATGCCGCCCAGCGGCGCGCGCTGATCTCGATGGAGACCGCGCTGAAGGAAGTGCAGCCTGGCACGCCCAAGCAATTGGAGGAGGGCGACACCATCTACATGACGGTGGCCGATGCCGACGGCATGATGGTGTCGTTGATCCAGTCCAACTACCGCGGCATGGGCAGCGGCATGGCCCCGCCGGGGTTGGGCTTCATCCTGCAGGACCGTGGCGAGATGTTCGTGCTGAATAAGGACCATCCCAACGGCTATGCGCCGGGCAAGCGGCCGTTCCAGACCATCATCCCGGCCTTCGTCACCAAGGACGGCAAACCGTGGCTGAGCTTCGGCGTGATGGGCGGGGCGATGCAGCCGCAGGGCCATGTGCAGATCGTGATGAACCTAGTGGACTTCCACATGAACCTGCAGGAAGCGGGCGATGCGCCCCGCATCCAGCACGAGGGGTCCACTGAACCGACCGGCCAGGCCACTGCGATGCGCGATGGTGGCGAGGTCAATCTGGAAACCGGCTACTCCTACGACACCATTCGTGCGCTGATGCGCAAGGGTCACCGAGTGATCTTCGCCGATGGCCCCTACGGCGGCTATCAGGCGATTGCGCGTGATGCGGCCAGCGGGGTGTATTACGGTGCTTCGGAAAGCCGCAAGGATGGCCAGGCGGCCGGCTACTGAGCGGGCCGCAGATGGGTGCGCCGTTTGACCGCAATCACGGCGCGCGGCCAACGACAGTGATGGACAGGACATTGCCATGAGTTCGATGCAACAGCCCGATTTGCCCTCGCAAATGCACGCAGCCCTGCTGCCCGATGCCCCGGTGGCCTTGCTGCGCCTGTCGGCCGATGCCTGCGTGGTGGCCTGCAATCGCGCCGGCCTGGATGTGCTGGGCCAGACCGCCGGGGATCTGATCGGTGCGCCGGCCAGCGTGCTGTGGGGACTGGATGCCGCCAACCTGGTTGGCGACGAAGGCGTGTGGGCCGCTGCGGGCGACGACCCGGCCCGGCGCGTGCGCTATCTGCGCGACCACGCGCATGGCGGCTGGATGCTGTCGCTGCCGCATGTGGAAACCGCCGTGCTGCTGCGCGAGGCCACCCGCCTGGCCGAAGACAGCCGGCCGGTGCCGATTTCGCCGCTGTTGCAGCCGCTGGTGGCGCGCCTGCAGGCCGAGCACGAAGACCGCACGGTGCTGGAGCGCACTGCGCAGGCATTGGCTGGCTGCGAACTGGAACTACTGCTGCCCTCCGGCCTGGGAGAGACCGAGATGGGCCGCCGGCTGCAGGCCGGCTTCGGCAATCTGGCCGAAGCGATTCGCCAGGCAGTGGCGCTGTCGGTGCAGATTGCCGCCGAAGTGCCGCCGCTGGTGGCCGAGAACGATGAGATGGTGCGCCAGTCGCAGGCGCAGACCGACGCACTGGATGGGGCGCGGGACGCGGTGGGGCGGCTGTCGGCCAGCCTGCAGGACATCAATGCGGAACTGGCGCAGGTGATTGCGCTGGCCGCCAGCGCCGACGACAGCGCGCGCCAGGGTGTGGCCGCCGCGCACGCGCTGGGGCAGGCCATGCACGAGGTGGAGCGCCGGGCGGCACGCGCCGGCGAGGTCATCGAGGTGATCGACTCGGTGGCGTTCCAGACCAATATTCTCTCGATCAACGCCAGCATCGAGGCGGCGCATGCCGGCGAAGCCGGGCGCGGTTTTGCCGTGGTTGCCACCGAGATCCGCCGCTTGGCCGAACGTGCCGGTGCGGCGGCACGCGATGTGCGCGCGATCCTGGCCGAAACCAGCGCTGCAGTAGGCGAGGGCGCGGCTTCCGCACGCGGCACCGAAGCGGTGCTCGATGGCATCACCCGCGTGCTTGGCCAGGCCAGTACCGCGATGACCACGGTGGCCGGGCGCATCCAGGCGCAGGATGGCGAAATTCGCGGTATCGAGCAGGCGGTGGATGGCGTGGTCGCGCTGGGCCGCAGCAATCTGCAGCACGCCGCGCATGTGGCCGAACGCAGCGAAGCGCTGGAGCGCGGCACGGAAACCCTGCGCGATTGCGTGGGCCTGTTCCGGTTGCCGGCCGACCCGCTGCAGGTGCCGCGGCATGCCCGCGTCAAGGAGCTGGCGGTTGCCGCCGCAGGCAAGATCGGTACGGCGTTGGCGCAGGCCATCGCGCGCGGGCAGATCGACGAGGCCGCGCTGTTTGCGCGCACCTACCTGCCGATTCCCGGAGTGGAGCCGCCCAAGTTCAGTACCGACTTCGACGCGTTGTGCGACCAACTGCTGCCGGCTCTGCAGGAACCCTTGCTGGAGGCACACCCATGGATCGTCTTCGCGATCAGCGCCAATCCCGACGGCTATGTGCCCACCCATAACCTGCGCTTCACCCAGCCGCTGACCGGCGACCCCAAGCGCGATCTGGTGGGCAACCGCACCAAGCGCAAGTTCACCGACCGTGTTGGCCGCAGCGTCGGCGCACACACCGACCCGTACCGCCTGCAGGTCTATCGCCGCGACACCGGGCAGATCATGTTCGACCTGTCCGCGCCGATCTTCGTGGCGCGCAAGCACTGGGGCGGTCTGCGGGTGGGGTATACGCTGGAATGACCTCGCATGCGGGCGGGCCGGCATTGGGAGGCGGCGCGTTTCGTGTTCTAATCCGCGTCGAAGTGGGGGTACCGCGTCATTGCGCGGTTGAGATAGTCCCTTCGAACCTGATCCGGCTCATACCGGCGTAGGGAAGCTTCGTGAGATGCGATGGTCCGTGCCTGCATGGGTCTTGCGCATTGAGCGCCGCCGCTTCGTCCGCACTGCGACTCCGTCGCAGGGCCAGCGCTACCGGTGCTGGTCTTCCAGCACACAGGACGATGTCATGAACGCCGCGCCCACCGTTTTGCAGCAGCACGCCCAATCCCTGTCCGAGGCCGTGACCCAGCCGATTCCCGGCTCCCGCAAGAGCTTCGTGCAGGGCTCGCGCCCGGACCTGCGGGTGCCGATGCGCGAGATCGCATTGACCCGCACTCCGACCCTGTTCGGTGGCGAAGACAACCCGCCGCTCAGCGTCTACGACACTTCCGGCCCCTATACCGACCCGCAGGCGACGATCGATCTGGCCGCCGGCCTGGCGCCGTTGCGCGCGGACTGGATCGCCGAACGCGGCGATACCGTTGCACTGGAGCAGCTCAGTTCCAGCTTCGGACGCGGTCGCGAGCAGGACGCGCGGCTGGACGCAGTGCGCTTTGCCGCGCGGCGCCTGCCGCAGGTTGCGCGCGCTGGGGCCAACGTCACCCAGATGCATTACGCGCGCCGCGGCATCGTCACCCCGGAGATGGAGTTCGTGGCCATCCGCGAAAACCAGCGGTTGGAGGCGGTCGCCGATGCGGTGCTGCGTCAGCAGCATCCAGGCGAGCAGTTCGGCGCCGCGATCCAGCAGCGCATCACGCCGGATTTCGTGCGCGAGGAGATCGCCCGCGGTCGCGCGATCCTGCCCAACAACATCAACCACCCCGAGAGCGAGCCGATGATTATCGGCCGCAATTTCCTGACCAAGATCAACGCCAACATCGGCAGCAGCGCGGTGTCTTCCGGCATTGCCGAAGAGGTGGAAAAACTGGTGTGGGCGATCCGCTGGGGCGGCGACACGGTGATGGATCTGTCCACCGGCAAGCATATCCACGAGACCCGCGAATGGATCATCCGCAATTCGCCGGTGCCGATCGGCACGGTACCGATCTACCAGGCATTGGAAAAGGTCGACGGACGCGCCGAAGAACTCACCTGGGAGATCTTCCGCGACACCTTGATCGAACAGGCCGAACAAGGCGTGGACTATTTCACCATCCATGCCGGCGTGTTGCTGCGCTATGTGCCGCTGACCGCCAAGCGTCTCACCGGTATCGTGTCGCGCGGCGGTTCCATCCTGGCCAAATGGTGCCTGGCCCATCACAAGGAAAATTTCCTCTACACCCACTTCGAAGACATCTGCGAGATCATGAAGGCCTATGACGTGGCGTTCTCGCTCGGCGATGGCTTGCGTCCTGGCTGCATCGCCGATGCCAACGATGCGGCGCAGTTCGGCGAACTGGAGACGCTGGGCGAGCTGACCCGGCTTGCCTGGAAGCACGATGTGCAAACCATGATCGAGGGTCCGGGGCATGTGCCGATGCAGCTCATCAAGGAAAACATGGACAAGCAGCTGCGCGAATGCGGGGAGGCACCGTTCTATACGCTGGGGCCGCTGACCACCGATATCGCGCCCGGCTACGACCACATCACCAGCGCGATCGGCGCGGCCATGATCGGCTGGTACGGCACCGCGATGCTGTGCTACGTCACGCCCAAGGAGCACCTGGGCCTGCCCAACCGGCAGGATGTGCGCGACGGCATCATGGCCTACAAGATCGCCGCGCATGCCGCCGATCTTGCCAAGGGCCATCCAGGTGCGCAGGTGCGCGACAACGCACTGAGCAAGGCGCGCTTCGAGTTCCGCTGGGAAGACCAGTTCCATCTCGGCCTGGATCCGGAAAAGGCCAAGGAGTTCCATGACGAAACCTTGCCGAAGGACGCACACAAGCTCGCGCATTTCTGTTCGATGTGCGGCCCGCATTTCTGTTCGATGAAGATCACCCAGGACGTGCGCGATTACGCGGCCGAGCATGGGATGGGTGAGGAGCGGGCACTGGTGGCCGGCATGGAAGAAAAGGCGGTGCAGTTCCTGGAGCAGGGGGCGCAGGTCTACCGCGCCTCGTAGGCTGCCAAGACCACGGAGCGGGTAGCCTGACAGGAAGAGTTCAGTTAGCTCCGGCGCAAGTCGCCGGGTGCTGCGCACCTGCCGCGCGGCAATCCGCCGGCAGGCAGCTACGGCCGATAAGGCTCTCGGGCTGCAGAGCTGAATCGCAGATAAAAAAATCGCGCCAGAAGGCGCGAAGAGAACAGCATGGTTATTTGAATGCGTCGGCGAGAGAGAGAGAGCCTGACGTCGCCGCCGGTCATGGCTGGCAACGAGGCATAGGGTAAAATTTGCAACAAATGGATGCATGACGCAGTCGGTCGTGGTCCTTTGCTGAATTTGGCGTTTCGCGTCCCGGCGCGGTGCGTTCTTTGCCGTCTTTTGCGTGCGATGCGTTTCTTTGCCGATGAGTGTCCCTCCCGCTAATGCAATGCCCGCTGGCCGGTTGCGTGTCGGCCAGTGCGTGGTCGACGTCGCCTCGCGCGAAGTGCATGTGCCCGGCGCCCGGCGCGCACTACGCCTGGCACCGAAGTCGCTGGCGGTGCTGCTGACGCTGGCGCGTCAGCCGGGGCAGGTGGTCAGCCGCGAACAGCTGTTGGCCGAAGGGTGGCCGGACACCTTGCCCACCAACGACGTGGTGAATGTCCGTCTGATTAATCATGGTGCCTCCCTAGGGGTGGCCGGACACCTTGCCCACCAACGACGTGGTGACCCAGGCGGTGACGCAGCTGCGCAAGGCGTTTGCCAGCCAGGGCAGCGAGCGTTCGCAGCATATCGAGACCATCGCCAAGACCGGCTACCGCCTGATCGCAGCAGTGGCGTGGGAGACGCACACGCCGGCGCTGCCATCGCCGCCGGCGGCTGGACCACAGCCCGCGCCGCTTCTCGTGCACACCTCGCCTGCTGAGGCGCCGACGACGACAGGCACTGCCGCCTCGGCACATGACGGTTCCGTGCCGTTACCGAGCGCGCCTGCTCCGGATGCATCGGTCGTCGTGCGGCGGCGCTGGATGGCCCTGGGGGTGGCGAGCCTGGCGCTGCTGCTGGTGCTGGGTCTGGCGGTGCAGACGCTGTGGCCGCGTGCGCCGTTGGCCGAGACCGGCCCCGCATCGGCCACCGTGCCGGGCAGTCCCAAGCGGCCCTACCAGGTCATTACCGCCGGTGGCGGTTTTGACCTCACCCCCAGCTTGTCGCCGGATGGCTCGATGGTGGCCTATGCCTCGTTGACCGAAGGCCGCCTGAGCACCTCGATCCTGATTAAGCGCACCGATAGCGCCTACCCGCGCGTGCTGCAAACACCTGCGGCGGGTGTTTCCGATCGGCTGCCGGCGTGGTCGCCGGACGGGCGGGACATCGCCTTCTCGCGGCAGTCGCCCGACGGCACCTGCCGGATCATGATCGCTGCCGCGGCCGGTACCGCAGCGGCGCGCGAAGTGGCGCGCTGCGACGGTGCGGACATGCTCAGTTTCACCTGGTCGCCGGATGGGCGCGCGCTGCTGTTCGGCAGCATGACCGGGGCACGGGGTTGGCCGCGTATCCGCCGCCTGGACCTGGATGGTGGTCAGTGGCAGCCCTTGAACTACAGTTCCAGCGCGAGCGATTTCGACTACGCGCCGCGCTACTCGCCCGACGGGCGCTGGATCGTGTTCCTGCGCAATCCGCAGCTGGGCGACCTGTGGCGGATTCCCGCGCAAGGTGGCACCGCCGAACGCTTGACCCACGACAATGCGGATATCCGCGGCTGGAGCTGGGTGCCGGACGGCAGTGCAGTGGTCTTCGGGCGCCGCGTGGACAGCGAGGCGCGGTTGTATCGGCTGGATCTGCACGATCACCGCCTGCACGACCTGGGTGTGGACGATGCGCAGGCGCCTGACGTGGCGGGCGGCCATCTGGTGTTCGTGCAACGCAGGCCGCAGTTCCGCCTCTACCAGGTCATCCACGACCCCATGAACGGGGGCTACATCCGACGTCGGTTATTTGCCTCCAGCGGGCGCGATGACCACCCGGTGATCGCGCCCGATGGCCGCCAGCTGGTGTTTGCGTCCAATCGCTCCGGCGCCTATGGGCTGTGGTGGGGCGATGTCACGCGGCCCGGCTCGGTGCGCCTGATCGAAGGCGTGCGGCCGGATGCGCGCCAGGCCGCCGACTGGTCGGCCGATGCGCGCAAGGTGCTGGTCAGCGGCAGCGATACGCAAGGGCACGCGGCCTTGTTCGAGGTGACGCCGGGAACAGGCAAGGTGGTGCGCCTGCCGGTGCCGCAGGCACGGCTGCTGCAGGCGATCCATCTGCCCGATCCCGACCGTTTGCTGGTGGTTGCGGCGGGCGAGGATGGGCACACCTTCGCCACCGTGTACGACAGGCGTAGCCAGCCGTGGCGCGCCCTGGCGTCGCTGCCGGATGTGTCACAAGTGCGTCTGGACCGCGTCAGCGGACAACTGCTGTTGACGCGGCTGAGCGGCGGCGGTCTGTGGCAGATCGCACCCTCGTTGGCGGCCGACACCTTGCAGGCCGTCGACCCGCAGCAACCCTCGCGCTGGCGTTACCGGGCCTGGGCGCCGGGCGTTGCCGGGCAGGTGCATTACTTGTTGTCCACCGACACCTGCGCCACCTACGACGCGGCGCTGCGCGTGGGCCATGGCCGGTGCCTGGACGCGACCAAGTTCGCCACCATCAATGGCTTCAGCGTGGACCAGCGCAGTGGTGCGTTGTATGTGGCCCTGGCCGAGGAAGACGGCAGTGCGATCGCCCACATGCCGCTGCCGGAGCGCCCTGGTGCCACGCTGGGCTTCATTTCCAACCTCTTGATGATGCTCAGGAAAATGGCCTCGTAAGTTCTTCGGAAAGGCTTCGTGGCGATTTCGGCACAGCTTCGTCGGAACGTCCTGACTGGCGCCGGATTCGGCAAAACACTGGGCGCTCTTTTGTACAGGGGGCCGCCAACATGCAACAAGTCATCCTCGCCGACCGCGGTCTGGCCGTGCTGCTGGACGCTGCCAGCGACGCGACCCCGACGACGTGTCTGGCGGTGTCGCGGCTGGGCAGCATCCGCACCGTCTCGGCCACCTTCACCTTGTGGGTGCAGCTGCGTGGACGCGCCTGGGTGGAGTCCAGGGAGGGACGCTTCCGGCTGCGTGCTGGCGACTGGATCGCCTTCGACAAGGACTCCCAACCCACCGTGCAGGCCGATCGTGGTGCGCTATGCGTTGGTGTCGGCCTGGATAGCGATAGCCTGCAAGCGCTGGCCGAACTGACCGATGCCACCCTTTATCCCGGACGCAGCCAGTTGACGCGCAGCGATCTGCGCATTGCACTGCGGCTGTGGCGCAACGCGGCCACGCGTAGCGACACTGCCTCGGCACGGCCGCTGCTGTTGCATCTGGCCGCCATGCAGCGCGGTTTCATTGCACAGGAACAGCGCTGCCCGGGGCGTTCGCGCAGCCGCCGTCGCCAGGTCTTCGGCCGCATGCAGCGCGCCCGGCTGTACCTGGAGGGCAACAGCGATCGGGTGGTCCGCATCAGTGAACTGGCGCAACTGACCAACTTCTCCAGTTGGTACGTCTCCAAGACCTTCCAGAGCCTGTACGAGGAAAGCCCGCAGGCCTTGTCGGCCCGCTTGCGCCTGGAGCGCGCCTCGGATTTGCTGCGTGACACCTCGATGATGATCGGCGAGGTCGCGGCCGCCAGCGGCTTCGATAACTGTTGCAGTTTCGCCCGCGCGTTCCGCGCACGCTTCGGCGTCTCTGCCTCCCATTACCGCGACCAGGCAAGCATTCCGCCAGAGTCGGCAAAGCCACGGAACGTGACCCGCAAAGCGACGGCGTTCACGCAACCGTAATTTGCACAGGGGCGCTTAACGCGCCACTAACGAACCCTGGAGAGATTGATGAACCTTCGCACTTCCGCAGTGCGGCTGGGCCTGTTGCCCGCCGGTATTGCGATCGCGTTGACGCCGGCGTTTGCCGCCAATGCACAAGAGCAGTCCGCCCCGTCGACCACGACGCTGGACCGCATCGAGATCACCGGCTCGCGCATCCGCTCGGTCGACGTGGAAACCGCCCAGCCGGTGTTCACCGTGTCCCAGCAGGACATCCAGAAGTCCGGTCTGGTGAGCGTTGGCGACATCCTCCAGAACCTGTCGATCGCCGGCACGCAGACCTACAGCAAGGCGGCGGTGCTGACCTCCAACGCGGAGCAGGGCGGCCAGTACGTCAACCTGTACAACCTGAGTGAAAACCGCACCCTGGTGCTGGTGAATGGCAAGCGTTGGACCAGTAGCCTGAACGGCCTGACCGACATGTCCACCATCCCCAGCTCGCTGATCGAGCGCATCGAAGTCCTGAAGGACGGCGCCTCGGCGATCTATGGCTCCGATGCCGTGGCCGGTGTGGTCAACATCATCCTGCGCCAGAACTACGACGGTGCCGAAGCCTCGGCGTACTTCGGCCAGAACGGCCGTGGCGACGGTTCCAAGGAGCAGTACTCCTTCACCGCCGGCACCACCACCGATCGTTCCTCGCTGGTGTTCGGCGCCAACTACACCAACGAAGACCCGGTGTGGGCCAAGGATCGCGCGCTGACCCGCTATTCGGCCGGCCCGAACCATATCGAAGACGGCCTGAGCGCGACTGGCCCGTGGGGTCGTTTCACCTCCGGCGGCGAAACCTTCATCCTCAACCACACCGGTTCGTTCGACGGCCGTGGCGTGGGTGCCGATTCGCGCAATATCGCCAACTACCACAACGACATCACCACCGACGATTACTTCAACTCCGTCGACCAGATGATGTTGCAGCAGTCCAGCCGCAACAAGTCGATCTTCACCACCGGCAGCTACAACCTCACCGACAGCCTCACCTTCAAGTCGACGGCGATGTACTCCGAGCGCGACTCGAACCGCCAGATTGCCGGTTACCCGCTGCAGGCCGCTTCGCAGCCGCAGTTCCCGGTGGCGATCAGTGGCGCCAGCTACTACAACCCGATTGGCCAGGACATCACCAGCTGGTTCCGTCGTACGACCGAACTGCCGCGCACCACCGAAAGCAACGTCAAGAGCCTGCACTTCGATGCAGCGCTGGAAGGCGTGTTCGACGTTGGCAGCCATGGCTGGAACTGGGACGTGGGCTTCAACTACAACAAGTACGATGTAACGCAGGTGTCGCGCGGCAACATCAACCTGCTGGCGTTGCAGAAGGCGCTGGGCCCGTCGTTCCTCAATGCACAGGGTCAGGTGCAGTGCGGTACCGCAGCGGCTCCGATCGCGCTGGGCACCAGCAATGCGCTGGGCCAGTGCACCCCGTTCAACATCCTGGGTGGCCCGTCGGCCTCCACGCCGAACGCGCTGCAGTACATCAATGCGCTGGGCCAGTCCACGCAGCAAAGCCTGAGCAAGCAGTGGACCGCCAACATCACCGGCGGCCTGGTGGATCTGCCGGCCGGCGAGCTGGGCGTCGCCGCAGGCTTCGAACACCGCCAGATCAGCGGCTATGACTTCCCGGACCAGCTGTCCAGCGCCGGTTACACCACCGACCTCGCTGCGCAGGCCACCGAAGGTCGTTACCAGACCAACGAAGCCTATCTGGAACTGCTGATCCCGGTGCTGAAGGATCTGCCGGGCGCCAAGGAACTGTCGTTCGACGTGGCCGCGCGCTACAGCAACTACAGCCGCTTCGGCGACACCACCAACAGCAAGTTCAGCTTCACCTGGAAGCCGATCGACGACCTGCTGGTGCGCGGTACCTACGGCACCGGCTTCCGTGCGCCGACGCTGTCGGACACCTTCGGCGGCGGCTCGCAGACCTTCGACACCTTCACCGACCCGTGCGATGCCACCTTCGGTTCGCTGGGCAATGCGGGCGTGGCAGCACGTTGCGCGGGTCAAGTGCCGGCTGGCTTCCGCCAGACCGACACGGCCGGTAACCCGGTGACGCGTCGCGACGTGCAGGGCAACGCGCCGTTCAATTCCGGCGTGGGCAATGCGGAGTTGCAGCCGGAAAACAGCATCACCCGTACCGTGGGCATGGTGTACAGCCCGCAGTGGCTGCAGGGCCTGGACCTGTCGCTGGACTGGTACCGCATTTCGATCTCCAACATCATCACCGCGCTGACCGCCAATGATGTGTTGAACAATTGTTACCTCAATAATCTGGAAAACTATTGCGCCGACTTTGCGCGCGATGCGGTCACCGGCCAGGTCACCACGCTGAGCCGCGGCAACGTCAACCTGGGTCGCCTGGAAACCGAAGGCTACAACTTCGGCGTGCGCTACCGCATGCCGGAAACCGCCTACGGCAAGTTCGCCTTCAACCTGGACACCAACTACCTGGCGACCTACAAGTCGCAGGCCGAGTCTGGTGCAGACTGGGCCAATTCGGCCGGTTACTGGAACTTCCCGCGTGTGCGCGCCACCCTGGGTGTGGACTGGTCGCTGGGTTCGCTGTCGGCCAACTGGAACCTGCGCTACTACGGCGGCTTCCGTGACTACTGCTGGGATGCAGCGGCTGGCATCGAGTGCAACGATCCGACCTACCAGACCGCCAATCCGGGCTGGGGCGGCGGTACCGGCGCCAACAAGAAGGGCTCGATCTCCTACCAGGACGTGTCGGTTACCTGGCAGGCTCCGTGGGACGGCAGCGTGACCGTCGGCGCCCGCAACATCTGGAACAAGCAGCCGCCGGTGACCTACTCGATCACCAACAGCAGCACTGCGGCGATCGATCCGATGCTGGACTACGACCGCTTCCTGTTCGTGCAGTACAACCAGCGCTTCTGATGATCGAAGCGTCGTGACACAGACGCGGGCTGAATGCCTGATGCCAGTCAGTTAACGCTGACTGGCATTTTTTTTGTGTATTCACCAACGTGGTTCTCGAACACGCTGCGTCGGGCACGACGTGGCTGCAGCGCAACAACGCAACAACGCAAGACGACTTGAACACGAGGGAATGCAACGATTGCAATAGTGCAATGGTTGCACTAAAGTACGATCGTCCCGACGATCATCCGCCTACAGAACTGCACCATCACCATGTACGCCGCTGACCACCAGCCGCCACATTTCCATGTGCGCATGCGTGATGGCCGCGAGGCGCTTGTCATGATCGCCACCCTCAAGACCCTGACCAGCAGCCTCAAGGCGCGTGAACTGGCCGAGGCCCTGGAATGGGCTGCCGGCAACGTCCCTCTCCTCAATGCCAACTGGCAGGAGTTGAATCCGTGAACCAGCCGCAGTTTTTTATGACCCGTGCCACGCTGGCGGGTCGTGCCCGCCTCGCCCTTTCTTTTGCGGATGGGTTCGCCGCCGAGGTGGATCTCTCCAATGTGATCGACGCTCACCCCACCCTTGCCCTTCTGGCCGATCCTGACGTTTTCGCACAGGTCGGCCTGGACGAATGGAGCCGGGGCGTCACCTTCGCCGGTAACGATGCCTTGACCCTGGCGAGCGACAACCTGCGCGCAATGGCGATCGAGCAAGCCGGCCATTTTTCCCACTCGCAGGTCATCGCCTGGATGGAATCCCACCACCTGACACTGGACCAGGCCGCCGATGCGCTGGGTCTCAGTCGGCGGATGCTGGCTTACTACAGGAGCGGCGAGAAGCTGATCCCCAAGACGGTCGGCCTTGCCATGATCGGGTGGGAGCTGATCGACAGGACCGGCTCTGGCAGGGCCAACGAGGCGCTGGCTTACGCTCAGGTTGCCTAGCAGACCAGCCCAGACGTTCCTGCGCTGTTGCGAATCCGTGCAAAGACGTTCTTGTAGATCGCAACGGCTTCTCGCGCCTTGTGTCGTTTCAGTGGCAGAACGCGGTCAGCCGATCACGCTTCGGTAAGACCCAGCAGGGTATCGGCCTGTTCGCGCCAGGTGGGCAGGCGGGCGATCACGCCAACCTTTGACAGATACTCTTCGTCCACCATCTCGCCGCTGGCCAGTGCCGTGGCCACATGCACCGCGCCGGTGACCCAGAAGCTGCGCACGCTGGAGCGCTGCGGGTGGCGATGGAAGGCGACCGCTTCGATGATCGGCATCGGCAGGCCCCACAGGCCAAGCAGGTAGGCGCCGGCTTCGGTATGACCCAGGCGCTCGTCGCCGCCTTCCGGCAGTGGCTCGCGCTCGTCGCGCACACCCGGCAGCAGCAGGCCGATATCGGCCAGCAGTGCAGCGGTGGAACCCAGTTCCGCGCTGGTTGGCGGCAACACCTTGGCTGCCAGCCGCGAGGAGAGCAGGGAGCGGCGCTGCATCACGCTGCGCTCGGCCGGTGTCAGCGTCTGTATCGAGAAGACCTCGCTGACCAGCACTAGGTCGCGCAGCGTCGCCACGCCCAGGCGGGTGACCGCCGTGCGCAGGTCGGTGATGCTGCGCCCGCCGGAGAAGAACGCCGAGTTGCACAGCTGCAACACCTTGGCGGCGATGGCCGGGTCGCCCGCGATCAGCTTGGCGATATCGGCCGCATCGGCGCCATCCTGTTCTTCCAGCGCATGCATCAGGCTCAGGTATAGATGCGGTGGCGAAGGCAGTTTCTCGATCCGGCCAATGGCCGCGCGCAGGCGTGGGTTGCCTAGCAGATCGCGCAATTCTTCCAGGCTGGTGACCGCTTCGAGCAGCACCTCCGGTGCCAGCGGCATCGGCAGGAAGCGGTGTGCCACGCCGATGATGCGGGCGGGCGGCGTCCGCTGGCCGTCCTGGGCATCGATCAGCGCGATCCGGATCGTGTCCGGCCGCAGGGTGCGGATCTGCCCCAGCAAGGTGGCGGCCGTCAGGTCCGGCAGCACCGGCGCCACGATCACCGCATCGAAGGGCGACAGCGCGGCCGCGGCGATCGCCGAATTTCCATCGGCGACCCGCTGCGCCTGCCACTGCTCGCCGAGCTCGGCAACATAGTCGATCAGGTCGGACGGAAGGCTGGCTTCGTCCCCCACAAACAGAATACGCAAGACATTTCCCCAGATGTCACCGGTGACGGACACCGGTCATACGCAATTGGCAATGTACCTAATCTGCCGCCGGCGGTCATCGGGATCACGCCGGAAGCGTGATCCCGAGCGCCCCGCACTGCGCGGGGCCATTGCATGCCGAACCGCTCAGGCCACGTCGGAATTGAAGCGTTCCACCGATTCGACCAGGATGCGCTTGGCCTCGGCTGCACCGCCCCAGCCGTCTAGCTTGACCCACTTGCCCTTCTCCAGATCCTTGTAATGTTCGAAGAAGTGGCCGATACGCTCCATCCAGTGGCTGGACACCTGGTTGATGTCCTCGATGTGCGCGTAGCCGGAGAAGATCTTCTCGATCGGCACCGCCAGGATCTTTTCATCGCTGCCGGCTTCGTCGCTCATGCGCAGCACGCCCACCGGGCGGCAACGCACCACCGAGCCCGGCACCAGCGGCAGCGGCAGCACCACCAGCACGTCGGCCGGATCGCCGTCGCCGCACAAGGTGTTGGGCACATAGCCGTAGTTGCAGGGGTAGCGCATCGGGGTGGACAGGATGCGATCGACGAAGATCGCCCCGCTGGCCTTGTCCACTTCGTACTTGACTGGCTCGGAATCCTTGGGGATTTCGATGACGACGTTGATTTCTTCCGGCAGATTCTTGCCAGAGGTGACCAGTTCAAGACCCATGCGCGTAGCTCCGAGGCGTCAGCAGTGTGTGGAGCGCGATTCTACGCGTTCGGCTGTTGCGCTGCAGCGACCCTGAATGGGCGCAGATCCGATGGCCGGCCACGGCCTGACGGTGCGGCTGGCCGGACCCGCCCGATTGCGCCGCCCGCGCCGCCGCGCCAACCCGGAAGCGCCGCAGGCGCGGCTGGCCGGTCAGCCGCGCTAGAGCAAGGGCACCAGCAACAGCGCCACGATGTTGATGATCTTGATTAGCGGGTTGATCGCCGGGCCTGCGGTGTCCTTGTACGGGTCGCCGACGGTATCGCCGGTGATCGCCGCCTTGTGCGCCTCGCTGCCCTTGCCGCCGAAGTGGCCGTCTTCGATGTATTTCTTGGCGTTGTCCCAGGCACCACCGCCGGTGGTCATGGAAATGGCCAGGAACAGCCCGGTGACGATGGTGCCGATCAGCAGGCCGCCCAGTGCGCGCGGCCCCAGCAACACGCCCACCACGATCGGGACCACCACCGGCAGCAGCGAGGGCACGATCATTTCGCGGATCGCCGAGCGGGTCAGCATGTCCACCGCCCGGTCGTACTGCGGCTTGGCGGTGCCGGCCATGATGCCGGGGATCTCGCGGAACTGGCGGCGCACTTCTTCCACCACCGCGCCTGCCGCACGGCCCACCGCTTCCATCGCCATCGCCCCGAACAGATACGGAATCAGGCCGCCGATCAACAGGCCGATGATGACCGTGTGGTCGGACAGGTCGAAGGCAAACACCTGGCCGGGATGGGCGGCCTGCAGGTTGTGGGTGTAGTCGGCGAACAGCACCAGCGCGGCCAGCGCCGCCGATCCGATCGCATAGCCCTTGGTCACCGCCTTGGTGGTGTTGCCCACCGCATCCAGCGGGTCGGTGATGCTGCGCACTTCCGGTGGCAGCTCGGCCATCTCGGCGATGCCGCCGGCGTTGTCGGTGATGGGGCCGTAGGCGTCCAGCGCCACGATCATGCCGGCCATGGACAACATGGCGGTGGCGGCAATGGCGATGCCGTACAGGCCACCGAAGTGGAACGCGCTCCAGATCGCGGCACACACCGCAATCACCGGCAGCGCGGTGGATTTCATCGAAATTCCCAGCCCGGCGATGATGTTGGTGCCATGGCCGGTGGTACTGGCAGAGGCAACCTGTTGCACCGGCGCGTATTGGGTGCCGGTGTAGTACTCGGTGATCCAGACGATCAGGCCGGTCAGCACCAGGCCGATCACTGCGCACAGATACAGCGCGGTGGCGCCATGGCTGTTGTCGCGCATCAACACCTGGGTAATCGGCCAGTACGCCAGCGCCGCCAGGATGCCCGAGACGATCACCCCCTTGTAGAGGGCGCCCATGATCGAGCCGCCGGTCTTGACCTTGACGAAGACCGCGCCCACGATCGAGGCGATGATCGAAACCCCGCCCAGCACCAGCGGATACAGCACCGCATGCGGCCCCGTCTCGGCCAGGGTCAGGCTGCCGAGCAGCATCGTGGCGATCACGGTCACCGCGTAGGTTTCGAACAGGTCGGCCGCCATGCCGGCGCAATCGCCCACGTTGTCGCCCACGTTGTCGGCAATCACCGCCGGATTGCGAGGGTCGTCTTCGGGAATGCCCGCTTCCACCTTGCCCACCAGGTCCGCGCCCACATCCGCGCCCTTGGTGAAGATGCCGCCGCCCAGGCGCGCGAAGATCGAGATCAGCGACGACCCGAACGCCAGCCCCACCAGGGCATGCAGGTTCTGCTCCAGCGCCAGCCCCATGGCCTGCAGCACGGCGTAGTATCCGGCCACGCCGAGCAGCCCCAGGCCCACCACCAGCATGCCGGTGATCGCGCCACCGCGGAACGCCACGTCCATCGCCTTGCCGATGCCCTGGCGCGCGGCTTCGGCGGTCCGCACGTTGGCCCGCACCGACACGTTCATGCCGATATACCCGGCCAGCCCGGACAGCACGGCGCCGAGCGCAAAACCAATCGCGGTGTACCAGCTGAGGAACAGCCCGACCAGCACGAACAGCACGCCGCCAACGATCGCAATGGAGAGGTATTGCCGGTTGAGATAGGCGCGCGCGCCCTCCTGGATCGCGGCGGCAATTTCCTGCATGCGGGCATTGCCGCTCGGCTGCGCGACCACCCAGCGCGCCAGGATCATCCCGTAGACGATTGCCACCACCGCACAACCCAGCGCAAGTACCAACCCGTAATGTTCCAGCATGACCCCTCCCAAAGAATGGATGTCATCCGGTCGGACGAACCAAGGGCGATGCACGACGAGTGGAGGCGATTACGGACTCGACGGCCGCAAGGGCCACAATGCGCGTCGCGATGTTCAATGGCCGGATCGCGGCCGAGTATGCGCCGCTGTTTGCAGGGGTGCCACCACAACGGCTTTGGCGTGTCGTTCAGTTGCTGCGTGACAGCCTGCGGCCACCACGATCCAGCCGATCCTAGGAAGTGACCATGTCCAACTACACCGCGTCCAGTTCCGCCACTGTGCTGCTCGCCATGCTTTTCGCTGGCAGCGCATTGGCTGCAGACCCCACCCCGGAACTGAAGCCGCGTGCGCCCGGTACCGCGCAGGCGATCGGCGCCGTTCACACCTTGCGACAGATCCCGGAGGCCTGTGCACGGCTCGAAGGAGTGTTCACCGGAAATGCCGCGCAGCCGTATACGTTCTCGGTGGTGCGCAGCAGCCCCACCTGCCAGCCGCGCGCACGCCTGGTTGACTACGCCAAGGCCGCTCCCAGCGTTGCGTCGGGCTGGATCTTCAACGACGTGATCCGCGTCCCCAGCGCGGCCTGCCCCAGCCAGCAGGCAGTGGTGCGCATCTGGCGCAAACCGGTGGACGCCAAGCCGCAGCTGGATGGGCAAGGCCAGTCGCGCATCTATCTGGAAGACGCCAAGCAGCAGGCGGCTGCGGGAAGAATCCCGCAGGTGCCGATGTTCGCTGCGCAGCAGGTCATGGAAGGCAAGGCCTGCCAGTGAGGAGTGTGAAGACCGCAGGCGTGGTGGAGCGACGCCTGCGCGCGCAAGGCTAGGCCACCAGTCCTGCTGGATAGATGACCGTCGGCATCATGCGAAGAGCGCCGGGAGGAACGCGATCCTCCCGGACGCGCAAAGGTCAGTTGCTTTGAGGAAAGCTAATCCCGGGCGATGCGCCACCGAAGGAAGTGCAGCTACCGAGTGTCAGGTTGTTCTGCTCAAACGTCTCGCCGGAATCGCCTATGCAGGCCGGCGCATTTGCCGTGCCGTCGTTTACGGCAACATTCACCGTCACGCGTGAGCCCCGGTTGAAAGATACAGTCTGCGTGCGTGCGCCATTTCCGAACACATTGAATTCGGACTTGCGCCAGATCTTGTTGATATGCACCGTGGAAGCGGCCTGGCTCACGCTGTAGGCACGCCCGTTGATCGAGAACGTTGCGGTGTCAACACCTCCTGAGGTCGCTGATCCGGTGAGTTTGACACTGCCGATGCCCGACACCGGCACCAGCGGTGCGCTCACCGAATCGCTGTTATGGACGCATGCGTTGCCATCGTAGGCATCCCAGCCAGATGGGCAACCGACGGCCTTATACTCCGCAGAACTCGTTGCATAGACCCAGCTTTCGATGAAGACGACCGGCTGGAAGCCATTGCTGGAGTCCCCATCAAAATCGCTGGAGTACACGTACTGCTGCCAGGTCTTGCACGAGGAAAAGCCGAATTGCGCGCAAGCGGCTGGATTACTGTCGTTGTCGGTGTTGATCTGCAGCGAGTACTGGACAACGCCGGTTGTGACGCCACTGACGCTTGGAAACGAACCGACCACCGAGCGGGTCGGCCTGCTTGAGAGCGCGGCATAATCGTTCCCGTTACCGACGACGAGCGCCTGATCGGCGGTGGCAGTGGTTCGACCGCTGCCATTTGCAGTGCGCTTTCGTCCTACGATCGCCTTCGGCGGTGGACCGCAACGCACCGCCTGCCAACCTTTGTCCGGGAACGTAGAGCGGAAGCAGCCCTCCATGTTGGGTGCCTCCTGCCTAAGCGTTGACTCCCACCCCGACATGGCTTCAACACGGCCCGCCTCACTCATTGCGGAGACAGCATCCACAACCCCTACGCTGGTAATGCTCCCAATGATGCATGCCCTAAACACATGCTTCGATTTGGATTTCATAACGTTTTATTCCCCATGAAGATCGAGTTAACGAGCATCCTTGGAGCGTCAAAAGTCACAGGGCTAGGAGCAGAAGGCGCAGCTTCGGTAGCGAAGTAATAACTTCATGCTGATCGCATACGGTGAGTGCCGTCACTAAGCTCGCCACCAAGATGGTGGGAACTCAAGGAGTGAGCTGTGCCGCCAGGGTTTCGGCATTTGATGCATATCGTCTGCCATTTTCGTGCGTTTCATCCTGGCGCGAGCCGTAGCGCCAAGTTGCAGGTAGCCCAATTGAACCGGCTGCCACTCCCGTGGCGCATCGATCTGGCAGCCATCTGTCGCCACATTCACGGCGATGCCGCGTTGGCATCAAGCTGCTGCTTCGATGCGGCGGCACGCCATCGTCTGCCTGTCCAGGTGCGGATGCGTCAACACCTGGAGCGCGGCGGCCTGGCTGGGCTCAGCCTTCCCAGGCCGGCAGTTTCTTCGCCACCGCCACGTTCTTCAGGCTGACGTATTTCGGTAGGCCATCGCTGCCGTAAGCCAGCGGTGCTTCGCCCTTGATCAGCGGTGCGAAGTAACGACGGGCGCGCTCGGTGATGCCGAAGCCGTCCTTGCGCAGGAAGCTGGGCGGCATCTTCTTTTCGTGGTTGGCCACCTTGTGCAGCGGAGCCGGTACGATCTTCCAGCGATATGGCGTATCGCTGACGCGTTCGATCACCGGGATCACCGCGTTCATGCCCTTGAGGGCGTACTGCACGGCCGCCTTGCCCACGGCCTGGGCCTGTTCCCAGTCGGTCTTGGACGCCAGGTGACGCGCGGAGCGCTGCAGGTAATCGGGCAGCGTCCAGTGGACCTTGTAGCCCAGCTCCTGTTTGACCTGTGCGGCGAGGAGCGCGGCGACGCCGCCGAGTTGCGCATGACCGAACGAATCGGCCGCGCCGCCGGCATCGGCGACGAAGCGGCCGTGTGCGTCCTGGATGCCTTCGCTGGCCACCACCACGCACCAGCCGACCTTCTCCACAATTTGTTTCACCTTGGCCAGGAACACTGCCTGGTCAAAGGCGCGCTCGGGCAGCAGGATGATCTGCGGTGCGTCGTCCGGTCCCTGGCCGGCCAGGCCCGCGGCGGCGGCCAGCCAGCCGGCGTGGCGGCCCATCGCCTCGTAGATGAAGACCTTGGTGGAGGTGTCGGCCATGGCGGCGACGTCCAGCGCGGCCTCACGCACCGACACGGCGGTGTACTTGGCGGCCGAACCGAAGCCGGGGCAGGTATCGGTCACTGCCAGGTCGTTGTCGATGGTCTTGGGCACGCCGATGCACTGCAGCGGGTAGCCATAGGCTTTGGCCAGCTGCGAGACCTTCCAGGCGGTATCGGCCGAATCGTTGCCGCCGTTGTAGAGGAACCAGCGCACGTCGTGCGCGCGCAGCACCTCCAGCAGGCGGTCGTACTTGGCGCGGTCGTCTTCCAGCGACTTGAGCTTGTAGCGGCACGAGCCGAATGCACCGCCGGGCGTCTGCGCCAGTGCGGCGATCGCGGCAGCTGATTCTTTGGAGGTGTCGATCAACTCCTCGCGTAATGCACCCAGGATGCCATTGCGCGCGGCCAGCACCTTGATCTTGCGCGCGCGCGCTTCGCCGATCACGCCGGCGGCAGTGGCATTGATGACGGCGGTGACGCCGCCGGACTGGGCATACAACAGATTGCCGGTGGTCATAGGGGACAGGCTCCTCACAGGGGCGATGGCGCAAGGGACAGTGCCGGGACATTCCCGGGATGCGGTAAGCTGCACGACCATACGGTCAGCGCTGGCGAAGACCTGAGTCTAACGCCGCCAACCGCAACGCGTTTTTCTTCGAAAGTGGAGTCCACTGATGCGATTGGTTCTGTTGGGACCGCCCGGTTCGGGCAAGGGCACCCAGGCTGCACGGCTCAAAGACAGCTTTGAGATCCCGCACATTTCCACCGGCGACCTGTTGCGCGCCGAAGTGGCCGCCGGCTCGCCGCTGGGTCTGAAGGCCAAGGAAGTCATGGCACGCGGCGACCTGGTGTCCGACGACATCCTGTTGGGTATGCTGGAAGCCCGCCTTGGCCAGGCCGATGTCGCCAAGGGCTTCATCCTGGACGGCTACCCGCGCAACGTGGCGCAGGCCGACGCGTTGGAGGAGTTGCTGGGCAAGATCGGTCAGCCGCTGGATGCGGTGGTGCAGCTGGACGTGGCCAGCGAACTGCTGGTCGAACGCATCGCCGGGCGCGCCAAGGCCGAAGGCCGCGAGGACGACAATCCGGATTCGGTCCGCAAGCGTCTGCAGGTCTACACCGATTCCACCGCACCGGTGATCGGCTTCTACGCGCAGCGCGGCAAGCTGGCGCGCGTGGACGGAGTGGGGGCGCTGGACGAGGTGCTGGAGCGGATCGGCACCGCACTCAAGCGTTGATCCCATCCGGGCCGGATCGAGCGCCGGCCCGGACGCCCGCTGCGGTGTACGGGCGTGGCGGCGCAGCGGCAAAGAAAAACCCCGGTCGTACAAGACGACCGGGGTCTAAATAACGCCAGTAATAGGCTTGCTCAGAGCCTCGACAGCATGAGCTCCCTGGGGATTTGGCCGCTTGGGGAGTGGACCAAAGGGTGCTGCGACTGGCGTTCAGCAGAGTGATGGATGTGACGCAGTTCGCATATCGGGAAATTCCTGACAGTACGGTAGGGTTTTTCTGACAGTGGCCCCGGCGAATGACCGGAAGGTCACGCCGCTGCGGTGATCGGCGACAATGTGCCGCATGAGCAAACTCCACATCCTCGGCATTGCCGGGACTTTCATGGGCGGTGTGGCCGCCCTGGCGCGTGAACTGGGCTGGCAGGTGGAAGGCAGCGACCAGGCCATCTACCCACCGATGTCCACCCAGCTGGAAACGCTCGGCATCGCGCTGGCGCAAGGCTACGTGCCGTCCAACATTTCGCCTGACGCCAGTGACGTGGTCATCGGCAACGCCTTGTCGCGTGGCAATCCGGCCGTGGAAGCGGTGCTCGATGCCGGCCGACGCTACACCTCCGGCGCCCAGTGGCTGGCCGAGCAGGTGTTGCCGGGCCGCGACACGCTGGCGGTGGCCGGCACGCACGGCAAGACCACCACCACCACCATCCTGAGCTATCTGCTCGAGGCGGCTGGCCGGGCGCCCGGCTTTTTGATCGGCGGGGTGGCCGAGGACTTCGGCGTTTCCGCACGGCTGGGCCAGGGCCGCGAATTCGTGGTGGAGGCCGACGAGTACGACACCGCGTTCTTCGACAAGCGCAGCAAGTTCGTGCACTACCGGCCGCTGGTGGCGATCCTCAACAATCTCGAATACGACCACGCCGATATCTTTCCCGACGTGGCCGCCATCCAGCGCCAGTTCCATCATCTGGTGCGCACGGTGCCGGCGCGTGGGCGATTGATCGTCAATGGCGAAGACGCGCGGCTGGCCGAGGTGCTGGCGATGGGCTGCTGGACACCGGTGGAGCGGTTCGGCTTCGATGCGCGGCTGGAATGGAGCGCGCGCCTGATCGCCGCCGACGGCAGCGTATTTGCCGTGGCCCATCGCGGTGTGGAGATCGGCCAGGTGCAGTGGCCGCTGGTGGGCCGGCACAACGTGCTCAACGGGCTGGCGGCATTGGCCGCAGTGCATGCGGTGGGCGTGGAGCCGGCGACGGTGATGCCGGCGCTGGCACGCTTCCAAAGCGTCAAACGGCGGCTGGAAGTGCTGGGCCAGGCGCGCGCCATCACCGTCTACGACGACTTCGCGCATCACCCCACCGCCATTGCAACCACGCTGCAGGGGCTGCGCGCCAAGGTGGGGGCGGCGCGCGTGGTGGTGGCGATGGAGCCGCGTAGCAACTCGATGCGCCTGGGCGCGCATGCGCAGGCGCTGGCGCCGTCGCTGCACGATGCCGATGCGGTGGTGTTCCTGCATCGGCCGGAACTGCCCTGGGATGCGGCGCCGATCATCGCGCAGATACGTGGCGATGCGCGCGTGGCACATGATGTCGATGCATTGCTGCACACCTTGGGCGAGCTGGCGCAGCCGGGCGACCATGTGGTGTTCATGTCCAACGGCGGCTTCGACGGCGCGCCGCGTCGCTTCCTGGCGCAGCTGTCCTGATGGCGCCGCTTCCCTCCACTGCCGACACCAGCGCACTGCCGCTGTTCCCCTTGCACAGCGTGCTGTTGCCGGGTGCGGCGATGGGCTTGCGCGTGTTCGAACGCCGCTATCTGGATCTGGTGCGCGACTGCGGCCGCAACGGCACCCGTTTCGGCGTGTGCCTGATCCTGGAGGGCAACGAAGTCGGCGTCCCGGCCACGCCGGCCGCGTTCGGTACCGAAGTGCGCATCGAGGATTTCGATGTGGGCGCCGACGGGGTGCTGGTGTTGCGCCTGCGCGGCATGCGCCGCTTCCATGTGCAGCGCTCGCGTATTCGCGACAACGGCCTTGTGGTGGGTGACGTCGCCTGGTGCGATCCCGATCCGGACGACGAGTTGCGGCCCGAACACGCGCTGCTGTCCACGGTGTTGGAGCGCATGCTGGAACAGGCCGGCGGCGAGTTCGCATCGGTCGGTCCGGGGCTGCTGGATCAGGCGGCATGGGTGGGATGGCGGCTGGCCGAACTGCTGCCGCTGACCGAACAACAGCGCCTGTCGCTGTTGCAGGTGGGCGATCCGCACCAACGGCTGGACAATGTGCTGGAATGGATGACCTGACCCGGCAATCCCGCCTTGCGGGTGCACCATCACCACGCTTGCACCATGACAGCGGCAGACTGCGCGCGCATGAGTGCGCTGCGCAACGGCATCCGTGCAGGGGATGCGCGTCACGGCGACACCGAATCCTTCCCGATGGAGTGTGCTTTTGATTATCGACGTCAAGCCGCGCGTGGCCGATGTCATCAGCCAGGTCTGGCAGACCCTGGCGGTGTTGTTCGTCTGGGATGTGTTGATCACCATCATCTACTACGTGCTGCCATTCCGCGCGCCGGCATTGCCACTGACCATTTTCGGTTCGGCGTTGGCGTTGTTTCTCGGATTTCGCGCCAATTCCACCTATCAGCGCTGGTGGGAGGGGAGGGTGTTGTGGGGCCAGATGATTAATGCCTCGCGCAATCTGGTGCGCCTGAGCGTGAGCATCCTGTCGGCACCGGAGGCCGCCGCGCTGGGCCGCACGATCGCGCGGCGGCAGGTGGCCTACGTCAATGCCTTGCGCTGCCAGTTGCGTCGGCTGCCGGTGGCGATGGCGCTGGAATCGCACCTGGAGGCCGACGAAGCGGCGGCAGCGATGACGCGCACCAACGTGGCCAACGGGCTGCTCGACAGCACCGGCCGCGACGTGGAACAGGCACGGCGCGCCGGCTGGATCGACAGCATCCAGCAAGCCAGCGTCGAACGCATCCTGGTGGACATCGCCAATGCGCAAGGCGGCATGGAGCGGCTGAAGAACACACCGCTGCCGTACCAGTACCGCTTCTATCCCACGCTGTTCACCCGGCTGTTCTGCGCGGCGTTACCGATCGGGTTGGTGGAAACCCTGCAATACGCCACGCCGGTGGGATCGACGTTGGCCGGGTTGATGTTCCTGGCGGTTCTCAAGATCGGCGACGAATTGGTTGACCCGTTCGCCAATACCATCCATGACCTGCCGTTGGACAGCATGTGCCGCACGGTGGAGATCGATGCCCTGCAGGCCATTGGTGAAACCACGCCCGGGCCGGTCCAGCCGGTGGACGGCGTGCTGTGGTGAGATGCACCGCGCCTGGCGGCCGCCCACGGTGGCGACACGCGCTCAGGTCATCGGCGCGTCGGTAGCGACGCCGAACCTGCGGCATCGCGCTGCGGCTGGATCGGCGCTGCCGCATCGCCATGCATCACGGCACCGGGGGTACTGTCGATCAGGATCACCGGCACCTGCGAGCGTCCACGTTGCGCCACCCGATGCGGCAGCGCGCCGAGCGCATCGCGCAGCGCGTTCAGCGCCGGGTCCACGCCGCGCAGCGGATACCACAATCCGATCAGGCTGAAGTGGCGGCTGTAACGCAGGGTCTGCGTACTGCCTACCCATAAGGGTTCGGCGCCGGGCTGCAGGCGCGCTGCCGCCGGCCACAGCCGCAGCACATGCACATGCCCGGGTGCCGCATGACGCACCATCAGCAGCGCCTCGACCCGCGTGTCCAGGGTGGCGGGCAGGATCGGCACCTCGTCCGGGCGGCCGCCGACATCGAGCAGATGCAGCGCCTGTTCCCAGCCGGCCTGCGGTTGCGCCCGCCAGCCGCGCAATTCAAGTTGCCGCTGCAACGGCGCCAGCGGGCCGGCCAGCTGCACATCCAGCGGCCATCGCTGGTTATCGTCGAATTCGTTGCGGCGCGCCGGCAGCAACCGCCACTGGCTGTCCCACCAGTCGCTGGCGGGCAGGTCCATCAGCAGCGGCGGTGGCGGTTCGAACTTGGCCAGCTTGGCCTCCAGGTTGCGCGGGGCGAAGAAGATCGCGCAGCTCAGGAAGGCGCCGTAGAAGATCCACGCCACCGGCTTGACCCAGAACGCGCGCGTGGCGCGACGGCGATAGGCAATGCCCAGCACCAGCAGCCAGAACACGCCGAACAGCATCCCGCCGACCACGTCGCTGAGCCAGTGCGCACCCAGATACAGCCGTGCAAAACCGATCAACGACACCAGCGCACCGCTGACCAAGTACGGCCACACCCGGCGGCGGCCCGGCAGTTCGCGCGCGATCAACAGCGCAAAGAAGCCGAAGCCAATCGTTGCCATGGTGACCGCCACCGACGGAAACCCGAAACCGCTACTGGCCGCAGGCGGGCGCACCACCTGCACGGTGGCCCCCAGCAACTGGGTCAGGGCTAGGCCGAACGCCAGCGCGATCACCCAGTGCGTGACCGCCATCCAGCGCCGGCGCCATGCCAGGTAGCCCATCGCCGCGGCAATCGCTGGCAGCAGCACCTGCCAGTCGCCCAGCGAGGCCAGCGCCACCATCGGGTAATCGGCCAGCGGGTTGCGCAGCGCCAGCATCAGGTCGTGCACGGCCAAGTCCACGCGCAGCGGCTCGCCGTGCGCCAGCACCACCATCAGCAGCACGAACCAGCCCCAGCCGAGCAGCAACAGCATCAAGGCCATCATCGCCAGCGGCACCGATTCACGGCGGCGCGGGTCGAACACGCTGACCGACCAGTTGCCCAGCACCGGATGCCGATGCGACCACTCCAGCAACCGCGCCAGCAGCGCATCCAGGTGCCCGGCGGACCAGCGATACGAGTACAGCACCATTGCCCAGGCCAGCCCGATCACCGCCGCCAACAAGGCCACCACCACGAACAGGCGCCCGGCCACGGCGGCCACCGCGTCGTAGGCGGTGCCCAGCACCCAGCCCGGCACCAGGAACAGCAGTGCCCAGGAAATGCAGGCCAGCCCGCTGGCGATCAGGTAGCGCTTGAACGGCATGTGCGACATGCCGGCGATGGCCGGTACGAACGGCCGCACCGCACCCACATAGCGGGCGATCAGGATGCTCTTGAAGGCATTGCGCCGGAACAGCAGCTCGCCGCGTTCCAGCAATTGCGGATAACGCCGGAACGGCCAATAGGTGTGCAGCTGGTGGCCCCAGCGGTGGCCCACCCAGAAGCTCAGTGCATCGCCGACGAAGGCGCCCAGCGTGGCGCAGGCCACCGCGTATGGCCCGTTGATCTGGCCGAGCCCGATCAGCACGCCGATGGCGAACAGCAGCGGCAGCGCGGGCACGATGGCCCCCAGCACGATCACCGCATCACAGAATGCGATGGCAAAGATCACCACGCCAGCCAAGGTGGGGTGGTGTCCGATCCACTCCAGCGTGGCGTCGATCCATGAGTTCATTCCCGAATTATAGGTGGGCATGGCGACGACTGACTTGCGCCCTGCTCACATCTGGCGGTTTGCTTCACCTCAGGTTGCAACCGCCCCGGCGTTGCATGCCTTTGGCACAGCGGCGCCCGCATTGACGATGTGGCGATGCGCACCGCCCGTCTACAATGGGCGATGAGCGACGATCCCGCCGGCAACCTGCCGCTGAAGTCCGACACCTTCGGACGCATCCTGCTGGTCCGCGATGCCGGCCGCGTGTTCGTGCGGCGCGACCTGAGCGTGGCGCCGTGGCTGCTGCGCGGGGTGGCGTGGTGGCTGGCGCGGCGCGAAGCGCTGGCGCTGCGCCAGCTCGATGGCCTGCCGCACACGCCGCGCCTGCTGCAGTGGAACGGGCGTCATCTGGACCGCAGCTACCTGGCCGGCGAGGCGATGTACCAGCGCCCGCCGCGCGGCGATTTGGTCTACTTTCGGAGTGCGCGCAGGCTGCTGCAGCAGCTGCATCGGCGTGGCGTGGCGCACAACGATCTGGCCAAGGAAGCCAATTGGCTGGTGCAGGACGATGGCAGCCCGGCGGTGATCGATTTCCAGCTGGCGGTGCGTGGCCACCCACGCGCGCGCTGGATGCGTCTGCTTGCACGTGAGGACCTGCGCCACCTGCTCAAGCACAAGCGCATGTATTGCCCGGCCGCCATCACCCCGGTGGAACGCCGCGTGCTCAAGCGCCGCTCCTGGGTGCGCGAGCTGTGGTTCGCCACCGGCAAGCCGGTCTACCGTTTCGTGACCCGCCGCGTGCTGCACTGGGAAGACAACGAGGGGCAGGGGCCGAAGCCCTGAGTGGCTGGGATTGGTTGTTCGGGATTGGGGATTCGTTAAAGCGGATGGCTTGAGCGGTGGGTTGGTCGGTCAGAGCAATGTAGGAATAAGCGCTTGGCGCCGCACCTTCGCATACAGTGCTGCCAGCGACACCGGTAGACGCTGGGACAGCTTGCGTGCTGCCGCATGCAGCGAGGGACGCAGTCCCAGCGTGACCAACAGCATCAGCTTCACCACACTGGAAAACAGCCGCTCGCGTGGATATTGCCGTTGCCGATGCGCCTGGAACACCTCGTCCATCCAACTGGCCGGCAAGGCTTGATCCAGCGCTAGATGGGCCATCACCGCACCCAACACCACCGATCCGCCCAGCCTGAGCACGGCCGACTGGGCGCGCTATCCCACCGATGGGCAATGGCGGCGCACGCTGCAAAGCGGTGTGGTCGCAGACGCCGATAGCGCTGTGTATCGCACCGATATCGCCGCGCCAGCGCGCGCAGCGGAGCTGGATGCACAAGCGCAGCAAGTGATCGCCGGCAACATCGCCAACAGCCCCGGCGCGATTGCGGCGCGTTATGAACTGGCTTATCAGCGCAGCGGCTGGGCCGTGAATCAGCGCCGATGCATACCTGCCGAGAAACGCTGGCGATCTGATAGAAAGCAGCGGCATTTACCGACAAAATCGACGCAGCGCGCCGGTGCATCAATGCGATAACATCCCCGTTAGCCGCGACCAACGCAACATCTGCAAGGAAACGCATATGAGCGATGCCAAAGAATCCCGTTACGCCGCTTAGACTCAACTTCCAAGTGCAACACCCCAATAGCAAGTAGGGTATGCACATGTCAAAACGTTATTTTCACCTGAGTTCAGAAGAGCGCGCGATGCTGCAAATCGAAACCCGACGCGGCCAAAGCTTACGCTCGATCTCCAGGCTGCTAGGCAGAAGCCCGTCGACGTTGAGCCGGGAGCTATCCAGGCAAGACAGCGCGCTCTACTGTGCATCAGATGCAGGCAGGCGTTACACAGCGCGTCGCCGGCTTAGCGTTCGGCAACATCGACTGATCCCTGGAACGGAGCTGTTCCAGCTCGTGCGCGATCATCTGGTGCTATGGCGGTGGTCGCCCCAGCAAATTGCTGCCAAGCTGCTGGCCATGCATCCACACGATCCTGCTCAGCGCGTCAGCCACGAGACCATCTACGCAACGATCTACGCGCATCCGCGCGGGGGCCTGAAGAAAGAGCTGGTCGAGGCGCTGCGCCAGCACAAGCCTTCTCGTGGATTGCGACGGACGAGTGCCGCCAAACGCACCTGGGTGCCGGAGGAACTGCGGATCGTGCACCGACCCGAAGAAGTGCAACAGCGCCTGGTTCCAGGCCATTGGGAAGGTGATTTGATCAAGGGTGCGTTCAACCGTTCCTGCGTGGGCACCCTGGTGGAGCGCAAGACACGCTTTGTCGTGCTGTGCCGCATGGACGGCTGCACGGCCGCAGATGCCCTGGCAGGATTTACCCGCCAGCTGAAGAAGCTTCCCGCCGCGATGCGGACGAGCTTGACCTACGATCGCGGCACCGAGATGACGTGTTATGCCGAACTGATGGAGGGGCTGAACATGGACGTATGGTTTGCAGACCCGCATGCGCCATGGCAGCGCGGAAGCAACGAAAACACCAACGGTCTACTACGCCAGTTCCTACCCAAGGGTGTGGATTTGTCCAGCGTCAGTCAGGAGTATCTCAATCACATCGCCTTGCTGATGAACACCCGCCCACGAAAAACGCTTGGCTGGAAAACGCCCAGCGAGGCCATGGAAGAAGAACTGGCAATCTTCAAATCACGTGTTGCACTTGAATCTTGAGACCGCCCCGCCCTGGCGCGCCGTGTGGTGGAGGCGCATGCAGCGCAACTGCTGCACGATGTGCAACGCATCAACGAACGCACGCTGCGTGAGCTTGGTCCATTGCCGCGTGGCGGACTGCCGGTGCAGGTCAAGCGCAAGCCCAAGCCAGCGCCGTGGGCGCAGCCGGTGCAACAGGCGTCAGCACTGGATGAGGGTGTGTCAGTGGCCCCGCATGCTTCTCTCCCCGATCCTGGCGATTCCGATATGTTCAAGTTCCGTAATCCGTTCAAGAAAAAACAGCGCGAACCGTGGCCGCTACGGTTTGATAGCTATTCGTTCGGGGCGCGCTGTTATCACACGTTGCGCTGCAGCATTACCTTTGCTCGACAGCAGCATTCGGTCAGCGACTTGAATAAGCCTTCAGGTGAGCCATACGCCCCCGATTGGAAAGATCACTGGACAGGTGGATTCGGCAGTACCGAAGAGTTCGAGACACGCGGGTTTCCTTCGACTGTGGATATCCGCTGGACGGCGATGGATGGCGTAGAGCGCTATGTCGAAGTCGATTTCGAAAAGATTTTCCCCGGGCATCTGATCCTGCACAACGTTCCGAAAGAAGATATCTTTGAGTATTGGGCGGCACACAAAAGGAAGATTGCAGTAATTCTTTTAGAGGTGAATGATCGCACGATCAATGTGTATATGAAGTCGTGGGTGCTCACCAACTGTCTGGAATCGCCAGATGACCCAAATATAAAAGTGAGCCGAGATGACCTGATCCTGGCCTGGACCAAGACCTACTGAGGGAGCGCTCGCCATGAACAAAAAGATCGTTCTGCAGCTGGGCGAAGATGGCCTACCGCTCGATGACGTGTCGCACTACGCAGCAACGCCGGAACAGCTGCGTACCTACGAACAAGCAGCTGAAGACCTCTCTCGGCTCAAGGTGCCGAAGCTATTGGATCGCGCCGACCCGCATTCGTATCTGATCGTTGGCCTGATGGATGGCACCGGCAATGATGTCTACAAGGACCCGCTGCATGCCACCAATGTTGCTAAGTTCCGTCAACAGCTTGAGGATATGGAAAAGGCGGGTGAGAAACGACTATACGTCGAATACATCGAAGGCGCCGGCACCCAGGAGAATCCGCTCGCGAAAGCGCTCGATGGCGCTACTGGGCGCACCAGCCTGTTCCGTGCAGAGGAAATGTATGAGCGGTTGAAGACACAATCACAGAAAATTTTCCAGGCGGATCCCGAAGCAAAAATCGCTTTTCATCTTGAGGGTTTCAGTCGTGGAGCCAGTCAAGTGCCACTACTTGCCCGAATGGTTGATGCAGGCGGTATTCCCGACGAGAAGAGTTTGACTCTGGCTCCAGATGCCAGCGGCAATCTGGTGGAGACCTACAGCCGCTACCACCAGCCCCCCGGTCTGACGCCGATGACGGTGGGCCTGTACGACCCGGTCGCCACTGGCTACATGGAGTTGTTCGACCGGCGCTTGCCGCCCTCGGTGGTGGGCGGTGTGCAGTTCAGTGCCAGCGAAGAGCGGCGTGGCTTGTTCAAGGCCGACCACAGCATCCCGCTTGGCGTCTCGGCCGATGGCCGTTTCGGGCATGTCGTGTTTGCCGCCGCGCATTCCGATATCGGCGGCAGCTACCTGCGCGATGGGCTGAGTATCCGTACGCTCAACCTGATGACCGACTATCACAATGGCTTGGTCAGCGAGCCGCTGTTTTATCGCCTGCCGGAGCCGACCGATCCGCGACTGAATGTGCTTCACCGCTCCGAAGAGGGCAACGCCCTGTTTCGTCTTGCCCCGAAGGCGGACCGCGCCACGCCCGATGGCCAGCTGCGCCAGCTTACCGCCGATTACGGGTATTACGTGCCGCCAGGCGAGCTGGCCAACATCCCCGTGCAAGCGCCAGAAGCGCTACGTGGCGAGTTGGCGCACATGCTCCAGAGCGCAGGGCCGTTTCAGCGGACCACGCTAATCAACACGGCGATCTCTACCGAGGGCGATACCTTTATCGCTCGGCTATCGCAGTCTGTGGATGCCGCAACGCTGGAAACCCGATCCTACTCGCCGGCCATGTTCGACCATCCTGGCGTGCGGGCTGCTGGCGCGCTGGGTGTTGCCGCCACGCTCTACGAGGCGCAACAATCCGGCGAGAAGATCGCCGCGCTGCTGTCGCAAAGCAACCCGCTGGCTGCGCAGTCGGAGTTGGCGCATTTCACCGGCCGCAACGTCGGTGGCTGGGCCGGTGGCGCTGCGGCAGCCTACGCGCTGGGCGCATCCGGCGCCGGGCCGATGGCCTTGATCGCCGCCGATGCGTATTTCATGAGCAAGGCGGGGGAGAAGGTCGCTGATTTGCTCGACAACCGCGCCATCTACACCCAGACCGATCGCCAGGGGACGCAGTGGTCGTTCAATGGCACCGCGTGGGCGCGCGAGGGCAAGGCCGATACCACCGATGATGGCGTGGACAATCCCACGTCCACGCAGATCGTGGCCAGTTACGCCAAAGCCCGCGAACTCAATTATCAGGCCACCAACGCCGCTGCGGTGCTGGCGCTGAAAGATGCGCCAGCACCGCAGGATCCGTACCGGTTGCCGGCCAACGCCACCGATCCGCCCAGCCTGAGCACGGCCGACTGGGCGCGCGATCCCACCGACGGACAATGGCGGCGCACGCTGCAAAGCGGTGTGGTCGCAGACGCCGATAGCGCCGTGTACCGTACCGATATCGCCGCGCCAGCGCGTGCAGCGGAACTGGACGCACAAGCGCAGCAGGTGATCGCCGGCAACATCGCCAACAGCCCCGGTGCGATTGCGGCGCGTTATGAACTGGCTTATCAGCGCAGCGGCTGGGCCCCCGCCGGTTTGCCATTGTCGGACACACTCCGCCAGGCCCTGCCGAATCCAGATGCGTTGACCGCGTCGGATGGCCACGCCTATCGCCGCGATGCGCAGGGCCACTGGTCTGGTGAGGGCGGCATTGCCGCCGGCAATGTGGCGCTGGAACTGGAGACCACGCGCCGCCTGCTACAGCCGGCCCTGGCCGAGCATGCACAGGTCGTTGCGGCCATCGCGCAGTCGCCGCCCTCGCCGCAGGATCAACAGCGCGAGGAAACGCTGTACCGCTATCGCATCACGGGCACCGAGCTCAAACCGGATTGGCGGCAAGCCATCGAATTGGCGACCCAGCGCACGCGCGCAGCGCATGGCCTCACCGGCGATGGCGCCATGAAACTCCAACGTGGCCCGGCCGGCACGTTTGGCGCCGATAGTCCGATTGCGCATCTGCAACGCGATACCGATGGGGTGGAGCGTGTTGCCGCAGTGACCAGCAGTGAGGACATTCGCCAGGCGTTGCGCGAGGTACAAATGCGCGGGCAGGGCCTGGCGACTGACGCTGAACGCGCGCTGCCGCAGGTGGCCGCGCAGCCCTTGCAGCCTAACGCCCAGCAGGTAGCGCCGCACGCAGCGCCCGAGATCGCCACGCTCGCCACCGTCAACGTGCGTGCACCCGAAATCGACAACGTGCCTGTGCCAGCCATCCCGGCTGTCGGACCTTCGGTTGCACCGCCAGCGCTAGGCACTGACAACGGTTTGCCCATCACCGCAGGAGTAGCTGCCAGTTTGGCGCCCAGCGATCAGGGACACCTGCAACCCGGCGACCGTGGCGCCGAAGTGCAGGCGCTGCAGGCCAGTTTGATCCAGCTGGGCATCAACGAACGGATCAAGATCCCGGTGGAAATCAATGGCGTCTACGATCAACCTACCGAACGTGGCGTGCAGGCCTTCCAGCTGATGCACGGCATGGAGGAGGTCAGCGGCATTGCCGACCGCAGCACATTGGCCGCGTTGCAACAACAGGCCGGCATTGCCATTGCCCAGCGCGATATGGTGCCGCAACAGCCCGGCGTCGCGCTGCAGGATGCGCCCCATCGCGCGATGGTCATGCCCTCCACACCATCGCCGGCCGTCGCGCCCGAACGCAGCCAACCCGATCTGCATGCGCAACAGCAGCAACAAGCGCTGGAGCAGCAACGCCAGCTGCAACTGCAGCAGGATCAACAGCTACAGTTGCAGGCCCGGCAGCATCAGCAAGACCAGGCACAGCGCGACGAAGACGAGAACAGCCGCAAGGCACAGCGCGACAAGGAGCTGTCGGCCACCGCCGTCCAAGACGACGCGCACACACCGCCGCCAGGTCTACGCCCCTACAGCAATCCCGCGCATCCCAAGCATGCCCTGTATGCGGACGTGCAAGAGCGGATGCAGGCGCAAGGCCATCAGTTTTCGGAGGAACGCCTGACCCAGATCACCGCAGCGCTGAACGAGTCCTACTTCAAGCCAGGTTGGAAGGGGCAGTTCTATGTAGCGCGCGACACCGTGTTTGCGCTCAATTACGATCACCCGCTTGGCATCGCGCGCGTGCAGATGCATGAGGCGGCACCGTCGATCCAGGCTTCGATGGAAGTGGCACAGGCCGGCGATCTGAAACACGCGCAGATCAGCGAGTACATCGCCCAGAGCCGCATGCAGGCGCAAGCGCAGTCGCAGCCCGGCATGGGCATGGGCATGTAAGGCGATCAGGCGACGCCCGCCCTGCATGGCGCTGTGTACTTGCTGAATGCAATGAACCCCGGAGATGGATGCATGAGTAGCAAGGCGAAGGTAGCCGTAGTCGTGGTCGTGTTGATCCTTGCACTGGTCGCCGGGGTATACCTGTCGGGTTTCATCACCCTGCTGCTGTTGAACGTGCAGGTGCCATTGAAGGCGACCACCTACCTGGAGTACTGGAAAGCGCTCGATCTACCGCAAGTCAAGCCCTACGTTCTGCGCGTCAAGGCAAGCGGCGCTCTTGGCTTCGGGTTGCCGCTGTTGGGCTGGGGGCTGCTGCTGATCCCGATGCTCAGGACCAGGAAACAATCCCTGCACGGAGAGGCGAGTTTTGCCAGTGTCGCCGACTTGAAGAAAGCTGGCATGCTCGAGAACAAGCCGGAAAGCATCCTGGTGGGCAAGCTCAACGGTCGCTACATCTACATCAACGGCGCACTGCATGTCATCGTGGTGGCGCCCACACGTTCGGGCAAGACCACCTCGATTGCGATCCCTGTCCTGCTGACCTACCAACAGTCGATGGTGGTCCTCGATTTGAAGGGCGAATTATTCAAGGCCACCAGTGGATACAGGGCATCGCAAGGTCAACAGATCTATGTCTGGGCGCCGTATGCAATCGATGGAAAGACCCATCGCTTCAATCCACTCACCTTGGTGCCGGACGATCCGCGTGAGCGCATCGCGTCCATACAGACCATGGCGGCAATTCTGTATCCGGATGAACCTGGCAAGGACAGCTTCTGGATCACGCAGTCGCGCGCCGCGTTTGTGGCGTTCGCCTGTTTCATGTTCGAAAAACGCGATCACTTGCGCAGCCAGGGCTTTGCGGGCGTGGACGATCGCAATCAAAGCCTGCTGTCTCCTAGCCTGGAGCGGTTGCTGCGCTTGTCTGCAGGCGGCGACGCTGGCCAGAGCACCGCAGACCTGTTGAAAGGCCTGCTTGCAGATACGCAGGTGAGTTACCTCAGCCCGCAGACCCGCTCCACCTTCAGCGCGCTCGCAGGGTTGGCCGAACAGACCTTCTTCTCGGTCATGGCCACCATGCAGGCCCCGTTGCAGCAGTTCTTGAGCCCGATCCTGGCGGCCGCCACCAATGCCACCGACATCGACGTCACTGCGATCCGCAAACGGCTCACCACCGTCTACGTCATCATCCCCACCCAGAAACTGGATGAAAGCAGCAAGCTGTTGAATATCTTCTTCAGCTCCGTCATCGGAAATAATCTCGATAAGCAGCTCAACGAAGATCCTGCCCTCAAGTATCAGATGCTGATGCTCATGGATGAATTCACCGCCATGGGTCGGGTCGATGTCTGGGCCAAGCGCATCTCGATCTCGGCTAGCTACGGCGTGCGCGATTTGTGCATCATCCAGAGTCAATCGCAGTTGCGTGCCACCTATGGCGCCGACGACGCACAAAACTTCATCACCAACCATGCCGCCAGCATCGTCTTCACCCCGCGCGAGCAGGAAGATGCCAATGCCTACAGCGACATGCTGGGCTATGCAACCATCCGCAGGCAGCACCGCTCGACCAGCAGCGGCGGTGGCGCAAGCAACGTGTCCTACAGCTATACCGAAGAACGCCGTGCACTGATGCTGCCGCAGGAAATCAAGGAGCTGCCTGGTGATGATGAGTTGCTGTTCTTTGAAGGCAGCAAGCCGATCCGCTGCGAAAAGAACTGGTTCTTCAAGGACAGCGTATTGAAAAGTCGCATCATGGACCCGGTGGCAGTGCCTGCGCCTGGGCCGGAGCAGGTACCCTGCACGTCGTGAGTGAATCCACCCGTTCTTCATCACCGGAGCCTCGCGCGGGATGGGGTTGGCGATGAATGACCGGGATTGGTCATTCGGGATTAGGGATTGGTCACAGTAGATGGCTTGAGCGGTGGGCTGGTCGGTGTAAGGAACGAAGGAATAAGCTCTTACGAATCCCCAATCCCCAATCCCCAATCCCCAATCCCGACTCCCCAATCCCCAATCCCCAATCCCCAATCCCGACTCCCCAATCCCGACTCCCCAATCCCATGACGCTAAATGGCAAAACCCTCTTCATCACCGGTGCCTCGCGCGGGATCGGATTGGCAATCGCGCTGCGGGCGGCGCGCGATGGGGCCAATGTGGCGATCGCGGCCAAGTCGGCGGTGGCCAATCCAAAACTGCCTGGTACCATCCATAGCGCCGCCGATGCGGTGCGTGCGGCGGGTGGGCAGGCGCTGGCGCTCAAATGCGACATCCGCGACGAAGCGCAGGTACATGCCGCTGTGGCCGCCACCGTGGGAGCGTTTGGCGGGATCGATATCCTGGTCAACAACGCCAGCGCGATCTGGCTACGCGGCACGCTGGACACGCCGATGAAGCGCTTCGACCTGATGCAGCAGGTCAATGCGCGCGGCAGTTTTGTGTGCGCGCAAGCGTGCCTGCCACACCTGTTGCAGGCGCCCAATCCGCACATCCTCAGCCTGGCCCCGCCGCCCTCGTTGAATCCGGCGTGGTGGGGCGCGCATACCGGCTACACGCTGGCCAAGATGGGCATGAGCCTGGTGACGCTGGGGCTGGCCGCCGAATTCGGCCCGCAAGGCGTGGCGGTCAATGCGCTATGGCCGCGCACGGTGATCGCCACCGATGCGATCAACATGCTGCCCGGCGTGGAGGCGGCTGCCTGCCGCCGGCCGGAGATCGTGGCCGATGCGGCGCTCACGCGCGAGGCGGCCGGCTTCCACGGGCAGTTCCTGATCGACGAACAGGTGCTGGCGCAGGCCGGCATCACCGATCTGCGCGGGTATGCGGTGGATCCGGCGCATGATCTGCTGCCGGATCTGTTTCTGGACTGAGTGCGGCGCCTGCTTGTGAATGTGCGGCTCGATCGCCGTGGCGCGGTAGAGCGCACCGCTGGTGGCGTGTGTGATGGGTATCGCCGCAGTTGGAGCTGCCGGCTGCGTGCGACCTGCGTGGGTTTGCCTCAGCCGCTGTCGAGCGCCGCCAGCGGGCGTGAGCTGGGGATCGGAAAGAGGGCGCATGTGCGCAGTGTGCCGCAGGCGTGCGAATGCGCGAGAATGCAGGTTCCCCTTCCGCTTCCGCGACCGATCCCCATGCACACCGCTGCCGATTCGCCCCTGTCACTGGCGCACTACTACCTGCCGGTGTATCGCCCGCGCCAGGTGGTGCTGGAGCGCGGCCAGGGCAGCCGGGTGTGGGACGAGGCCGGGCGCGAGTATCTGGATCTGTCCTCGGGTATCGCGGTCAGCGGGCTGGGCCACAACGATCCGGACCTGGTAGCCGCGCTCACCGAACAAGCCGGCAAGCTGTGGCACACCAGCAATATCTTCTACAGCGCGCCACCGCTGCGGCTGGCCGAAGAACTGGTCCAGGCCTCGCGCTTTGCCGACAAGGTGTTCCTGTGCAACTCGGGTACCGAGGCCAACGAGGCGGCGATCAAGCTGGTGCGCAAGTGGGCCAGCGACCAGGGTCGCCCGCCGGAGCGGCGCGTGATCGTGACCTTTCGCGGCAGTTTCCACGGCCGCACGCTGGCCTCGGTCACCGCCACCGCGCAGCCGAAGTACCAGGAAGGCTACGAGCCGCTGCCGGGCGGATTTCGCTATGTGGATTTCAACGATGTGCCGGCGCTGGAAGCGGCAATGGCGGCAGGCGATGTGGCGGCAGTGATGGTGGAGCCGATCCAGGGCGAGGGCGGGGTGATGCCGGCAGCGCCAGGCTTCCTGGCCCGCGCACGCGCGCTGTGCGACCAGCATGATGCCTTGCTGGTACTGGACGAGATCCAGTGCGGCATGGGCCGCACCGGCAGTCTGTTCGCGCATTGGCAGGAGCCGGTAACGCCGGACATCGTGACCCTGGCCAAGGCGCTGGGCGGCGGTTTCCCGATCGGTGCGATGCTGGCTGGCCCGAAGGTGGCGCAGACCATGCAGTTCGGTGCGCACGGCACCACCTTCGGCGGCAATCCGCTGGCCGCTGCGGTGGCGCGGGTGGCCTTGCGCAAGCTGGCCTCGCCGGAAATCGCGGCCAATGTGGAGCGTCAATCGGCCGCGTTGCGCGCGGGGTTGGAGGCCTTGAATGCCGAGTTCGGTGTGTTCGCGCAGATCCGCGGGCGCGGCCTGATGCTGGGCGCGGTGCTGGCGGCGGCGCATGCCGGCCAGGCCGGTGCGATCCTGGACCTGGCCGCCGGGCATGGATTATTGCTGCTGCAGGCCGGGCCGGATGTGCTGCGTTTCGTGCCGGCGCTCAACCTCACCGACGCCGAGCTGGCCGATGGGCTGCAGCGCCTGCGCCTGGCCATTGCCGAGTACGCCGCGCAGCGGTGAGCGGTTGCCATGGCGGGGAGGATTGCCGTGGTTGCGGTTGCTTGCGTTGCAACCGCGTACCCTCACCCGCAACCCCTCTCCCGATGGCAGCGGGGCCAGCACGTCTGATGCACCACTGCCTCATCCCAACCCATAGCGCTTCAATACCCGCCGCACTGCCCGCGCATCGCGCACCGTGTCGGCATGTAGGCCGGCGGCGCGCGCGCCGCGCACGTTGACGAACAGATCGTCGAGAAACAAGGTGTCTGCTGCGGTCGCATCGAGGGCGGCAAGCGCGCGGTGGTACACCTGGACATCCGGTTTGCGCCCGCCCAGTGCGCCGCTGCACAGCACGCGTCCCTGCAGCAGCGGAAACAGCGATGGCACGATCTTCGCGATCGCGTCAGCCATCAACGGGCCGTTGTTGGTCAGCACTGCCACGGGCGTTGTCGCCGAGACCGACAGTACCTGCGCCACGACTGCGGCGTCTACGCGGCAGGCGGCCACGCGCGCATCGATCCAGGTGGCCCGATCGATCCGATGCCCCAGGCCGTCGCCGAGTTGGCTCAGGTAGGTCGGCGTGTCGAGCGTGCCAGCATCGTAGGCGCGCTCCAGCCCCTGTTCGAACAGCACCTGCTGCACGCGTTGCTGGGCACAGCCGGCTGCACTGGCGAGTGCTGCCACACGGCGTGGGCGCGAATAGCTGGCCAGCACGCCATCGAAATCGAGCAGGAGCAAGGACATCGCCACGTCCTCTTGGCCGCTCTCAGCGCGCCACCTCCGCAAAGGCCTCGCGTGCGGCGGCAAGCGTGGCCTCGATCACTGCCTGGTCGTGTGCGCTGGACATGAAGCCGGCTTCGTACGCCGACGGCGCCAGGTACACGCCCCGCTGCAGCATTGCGTGGAAAAAGCGGTTGAAGCGGGTGCTGTCGCAGGCTGTGGCCTGGGCATAGCTTTCCACGATCTCGTCGGTGAAGAACAGCCCGAACATGCCACCCACCTGGTTGGTGGTGACGGCAATGCCGGCCGCATGTGCGGCATCTTCCAGGCCTTCGCACAGCGCACGGGTGGCCTCGCTCAAGCGGTCGTGGAAGCCCGGTGCCTGCACCAGTTCCAGCATCGCCAGGCCTGCGGCCATGGCCACCGGATTGCCTGACAAGGTGCCTGCCTGGTAGATCGGCCCGGCCGGGGCGATCTGTTCCATCAGCTCGCGACGGCCGCCGTAGGCGCCCACCGGCATGCCGCCGCCGATGATCTTGCCAAAGGTGGTCAGGTCCGGCGTCACCCCGTACAGCGCCTGCGCCCCACCCAATGCGACGCGGAAACCGGTCATCACCTCGTCGAAGATCAACAGCGCACCGTGGCGCGTGCACAGCGTGCGCAGATGCTGCAGGTAGCCGGCCAGCGGCGGGATGCAGTTGGCGTTGCCCACCACCGGTTCGATGATGACCGCAGCCACCTCGGCGCCGATCTCGTCGAACAACGCGGTAGCGCCTTCGAAGTCGTTGAAGCTGAGCGTGGCGGTCAGCTCGCTCAGGCCGGCCGGCACGCCCGGCGAGGTGGGCACGCCCAGGGTCAGCATGCCGCTGCCGGCCTTGACCAGGAACGAGTCGCCGTGGCCGTGATAGCAGCCTTCGAACTTGATGATGCGGTTACGCCCGGTGGCGCCGCGCGCCAGGCGCACTGCCGACAGCGTGGCCTCGGTGCCGGAGTTGACCATGCGCACCATTTCGCAGGAAGGCACCAGCCGGGTGATGGTGTCGGCCATGGTCACCTCGGCCGCGCACGGCGCGCCGAACGACAGCCCATCGCGGATGGCGCGTTCCACCGCCTCGCGTACCGCCGGGTGATTGTGGCCGGCGATCATCGGGCCCCACGAACCCACGTAGTCGATATAGCGGTTGTCGTCCACGTCGTACAGATACGCGCCGTCGGCACGCGCCACGAAGAACGGCTCGCCGCCCACCGACTTGAACGCCCGCACCGGGGAATTGACGCCACCGGGCAGCAGGGTCTGCGCCTGGGCGAACAGGGCGTGGGAGCGGGTGTGGTTCATGCGCGCAGATCCTTGAGGAAGACCGATGGGGGGCAGCGATGCCCGGTCGTGGGCATCGCGTGCGCCATTGTCAGGCCTGCAGCCTCGCACGCCTACCCGGCAGAAGCCCGTCTGCCTGTCGGAGCCGGCGGGCAGCACACCCCGGCGGCCTGCGATCGAACACGACGATTGAGCATGAGCTGATGGCCTGCGGTCATTGGCGCCCCGCTGCAGATGTTCAGAAAGTGTGATTCCGGTGGCCGTTGGCCCCGTTCAGTGGTCGCCTTGCGACAGTTCCAGACTTGAGGAAAAAGCATGAATCGTAGGATCCAGAAGCGTGCCCTGGCGTTGGCCCTGGTGGTAGCGATCGGCAGTGCACACGCGCAGTCGACCACCGGCAGCATCGTCGGCAGCGTGGGGCAGGGCAGCGGCATCAGCGTGGTGGTGGAAAACAACAGTGGCCTCAGTCGCGAAGTGCCGGTGGATACGCGCGGCCGCTACACCGCCGGCAACCTGCCGCTGGGTACGTACAAGGTGACGGTCAAGCGCGACGGCGCAGTGGTGGAAACCCGCGAAAACGTCGCCATTACCGTTGGCGCCAATACCGACGTCTCGTTCGCCGCCAGTGCCGCGGGGAGCGGCGTGCAGACCCTGGACAGCGTCACCGTCAATGCCGCCAGCCTGGCCACCATCGACGTCAGCAGCGTGGATACCCGCACCGTGGTCACCGCCGAGCAGCTGGCGCAGCTGCCCTTGGGCCGCACCGCCGAAGCGATCGCACTGTTGGCGCCGGGCGTGGTGGTCAACAGCGGCGGCTTCGACAACGGACCGCTCGGCGGCTCGCTGCCCAGCTTCGGTGGCTCGGCCGCCAGCGAAAACGCGTACTACCTCAACGGCTTCAACACCACCACCATCAGCAATAATCTGGGCGGCCTGACCCTGCCGTACGGCGCCATCGACCAGCAGGAAATCTTCACGGGCGGCTACGGCGCGCAGTTCGGCCGTTCCAATGGCGGCGTCATCAACCAGATCGGCAAGCGCGGCACCAACGCATGGAAGTTCGGCGCCGCCGTCATCTGGGAACCCAATGGCCTGCGTGCCAACCAGCGCGATCTCTATTGGCGCCCGGATAGCCAGGCCAGCACTGTCAACAATGCCGCCTACCGCTACGCGCGTGCGGCAGGCGGCCTGTACCAGCCGGCCAGCGAAGCCGAAGCCAACCAGACCACCTATAGCGCCTATGTCGGCGGGCCGATCATCCAGGACAAGCTGTTCTTCTTCCTGGCCGCCGAGCAGGTGGATTCGGATGGCGTGCGCGTGGGCACCAATCGCGACACCGACAACGGCCGCACCGGCGGCCTCACCGACTACGACTACACCCAGAAGCGCTGGTACGCCAAGGTGGACTGGAACATCACCGACAATCACCTGATCGAGGTGACTGGTGCCAGCGACGAGGCCGAGACCAACGGATCGATCTACCGCTACGACTATGTCAACCGCCAGCGTGGCAGTTATTTCACCGACGAATCCAGCTGGAAAACCGGCCCGACCCTGTTCACCGGCAAGTACACCGGCTACATCGGCGACACCCTCACCGTGACTGCGCTGTACGGCAAGATGACCACGCCCGACGTCAACTACAATGCGGCTGGCGGGCCCGTCATCAATAGCGCCGCGTTGCAGAATCCGGCCTACACCGGCGGCACGCCGCGCATCGGCAACCAGCTGGTGACCTCGGTCAGTTCGCCCGACCGCGAATACAAGAAAGACAATCAGCGCCTGAATCTGGAATGGCGCCTCGGCCATCACACGCTCAACTTTGGTATCGACAACCAGAAGTCCGAAGGCATCGACGTGGGCTCGGTGCTGTCTGGCCCCGGCTTTGCATGGACCTATGGACAGACCAACGACCCCAACGGCCTGGCCACCGGCGGGCTGGTCAGCCAGTCGGCCAACGAGGCCGGCGGCATCGGCGCGCCCAGCCCGGGGTTGGTGGATCCGGTCAACGGCTCCAGCGGCTACTACGTGGTGCGCAACATCAACACCAGCCTGTATTCGTACGAGGCAAAACAGCGCGCCTATTACATCGAAGACAAGTGGCAGGTCACCGACAACCTGCTACTCAGCCTGGGCCTGCGCAAGGACGAATTCACCAACTACACCCCATTAGGCGACCCCTACATCGAGGTGGACAACGCCTGGGCACCGCGGCTGGGCTTCAGTTGGGACGTCAACGGCGATTCCAGCCTGAAGGTATTCGGTAACCTCGGCCGTTACTACCTCGGCCTGCCGCTGTCGGCGGTGAGCCTGTTCACCCCGGCCACCACCACCGACACCTACTCCACCTATAGCGGCATCAATGCCGACGGCACGCCGATCCTGGCGCAGCAACTGGGCTCGGCGGTCTCTGCCAATTCGCGCTTCGGCCGCATTGCCGACGTGCGCACGGCAGTGGCCAAGGACATCGAAGGCGAGAACCAGGACGAACTCATCCTCGGCGTTACCAAGCAACTCGACAGCGGCTGGGTGCTGGGCGTGCGTGGCACGCACCGTCGTCTCAATGCCGGCATCGACGACCAGAACTACGATGTCTCCAATACCGCGTTGATCGACGCGGCGGCGGCGCAAGGCGTGACCATCGATTTCTCGAAGGTGGCGGGCGCTGCGTTGATCAATCCCGGCCAGACCAACACCTGGGGCGTGATTGGCACCGATGGCCAGTTCCACGAGGTATCGGTGACCCGCGAGGCGTCGGGCTTTCCGAAGCTCAAGCGCAATTACTCGGCCGTGGAATTCAATCTGGAGCGCCCGTTTGACGGCCAGTGGTATGCCAAGGTCAACTACGTGTGGTCGCACAGCTACGGTACGACCGAAGGCCAGGTGCGTTCGGACCTGTGGCGCACCGGCGGCGCGCTGGGCAGCTACCAGGGCCAGGCCTCGGTGTCGACCACGCAGAGCTGGGACCACCCGGCGTTGATGGAACATTTCAACGGCGATCAATCCAACGATCACCGTCATCAGCTCAAGTTGTTCGGCTTCTACCAGTTCAACCCGCAATGGGGTGCGTCGGCCAACTACAGCCTGATCTCCGGTGCGCCGCGTAACTGCCTGGGCAATTACTACGGCACCGAGTACAGCGGCCGCGATCCGGCCGGCTATGGTGGCAGTGCGATCACCGGTGGCCCGTATCACTACTGCTACAACCCGGAAACCGGCACCGGCGTGACATCGCCTCCGGGCTCGCAGGGGCGGCTGGGCTGGATCGCCCAGCTCGACCTGGGCGTGACCTACAAGCCAGCCTTCGCCGACGGCAAGCTGGCGCTGCGCCTGGACGTGTTCAACATCACCAACGAGCAGACCGCGACCAATATCTACCCGTTCTCGCAGCTGCCCGACAACACCACCAATCCGTTGTGGAACCAGGTCGTGGCCTATCAGGCGCCGCGCTCTGGCCGGGTGACGTTGAGCTACGACTTCTGACCGCGTAGCCGATAAGTCGGTCCCGGCAGCGACGCGTGGTGGCGCGCGGCGCTGCTTTTTTTCTGGGAGGTGATGGTTACATCGGCGCTGCAACGCTGCAGGTCTGCCACTTGGTTGCAGGGCCCTTGCCCGCCCACCATCGCAGGACACGCCGCAAGTACGTCCCTGTAGGCTCTTACGCGGCATCCATGCCGCGTAAGGTCCCGCGACGGTAGGCGGGCAAGGACCAGTCGAGATGGTCGGTGTGCAAGGCTTTCAACAAGCAATCAGCAAGCTGGCGAAACAGTGCCTCGCTCTTCAATAGACCGCCGGCCTACTGTCTGGTGCGGCGAGGGCACCGCGCACCCGACCAACCAGCTTTTGAAATCAAGCGATGCCGCGAGTGAAATCTTGCTGTCGTGAAGCAGAGCGTCGAGCTGGAATAAATAACCTGCAGCGCTTCAGGGTTTGTCGCGCGCCCCCGCAAACCCTGCCCGATACGCCTGCACTGCAGCGACCGGATCCGGCGCCGCGTACACGCCACTGACCACGGCCACCAGATCGGCGCCTGCGGTGACGAGTTCGGGCACCTGTGTAGCGGCGATACCGCCGATCGCCACCCGCGGCAGCCCTAGCTCGGCCGCCTGCTGCAACAGCGCAGGCGTGGCGCGCCGCGTGGTCTGCTTGGTGGGGGTGGGGAAGAACGCGCCGAACGCCACGTAGCTGGCGCCGGCAGTTGCGGCGGCGCGCGCGCGCGCGATCTCGTCGTAGCACGACACCCCGATGATCGCCTGCTCGCCCAACAAGGCGCGCGCGGCCGCCACGTCGCCATCGTCCTCGCCCAGGTGCACGCCTTGCGCGCCGATCTGCGCAGCCAGCTGTGCATCGTCGTTGACGATCAAGGGCACGCCATGTGCCGCGCAGGCCTCGCGCAGGGCGCCGGCCTGGCGCAGCCGCAAGGCCGCATCAGCCTGCTTGTTGCGGTATTGCAGCCAGGTGATGGATGACAACAAAGGTGCGGTGCGCAGGAGCAAACGGTGGGTGTTGGGCTCATCGGGGGTAATCAGGTACACGCCGCGGGCGTCAAGGCGGTTGGGCATGGCAGCGCTTCCGAAAGCGGTGAGTGGAGTGGGACAATGCAGCCCCACCGTTACGTGACCGCGATTATCCAATGAGTGACGCATCCACCACCATCTACCGCACCTGGATGTGCGTCGTCTGCGGATTTCTCTACCACGAGGCCGACGGCATTCCCGAAGAAGGCATCGCGCCAGGCACCCGCTGGCAGGACGTGCCCGACACCTGGACCTGCCCGGACTGCGGCGTCACCAAGGACGATTTCGAGATGGTGGAGATCGATTAAAGCGCTTGTCTGCCCGGATGGGGTATCGATCACGGGTAGCAGGGCCATACTGCGGTGGCCAAGCGGATCGCGTGACGCGTACAGGGGGTCAGTGCGCGTGCGTGCGCTGGCTGTTCAACTCGACCAGGTGCTCGTGCAGATTGCCTGCATCCTGTGCGCTCGGATTGAGCAGCACGTAACGGGACAGATCGTGGCGTGCACCGGAGCGATGGCCCAGGTGCAGGTAGGCCATGCCGCGGTCACGTAGTGCCTCGGGTTGGTCCGGAACCAGCTTCAGGATGCGGTCGGCGCTGCGCGCGGCCCGGTCCCAGTGCTCGGCGTCGGCGTAGACGCCGTGCAGGTTGCGCAGGATGCGGATCAGGATCGTGCGGTGCGGTGCCGGGTCGAGGATCTGCGCCAGCGCACGGTCGTCGGGGATCTCGCCGCCCAGGTGCGGGCGGGCGCGCTCGCGTAGCTCGTCCACGCCCAGCGGGCGACCGCCGTTGAACGGGTCCATGACCAGCACGCCGTCGTCCACCGGCAGGCGCACCAGGAAATGTCCGGGAAACGACACACCTGCCAGCGGGATCCCCAGGCGCCGCGCCACTTCGATCTGCACCATCGCCAGCGAGATGGGGTTGCCCAGGCGGCGCTCGAACACCTGGTTGAGATAGCTGTTGCGCGGGTCGTAGTACTCGTCGTGATTGCCCGAATACCCCAATTCATCGAACAGGTAGCGGTTGATCGCCGCCATCTTCAATGGCCACAGGTCGATCGCGTCCACTTCGCGGCGTAGGTGTTCGACATGGCTCTGCACCAGCGTGTCGTACAACCCGGCGTCCAGCTGCGGATACTCGTCGCGCGCGATCAGCAGCGCGGTGGACATCAGCGGCACCGCCTCGTCATCCAGGCTGGCGAGCGCGGTCCAGTGGGGAAGTGGGAGCATGTCGACCATGCTGCCAAGAGTGTCGGCAAGCGGCATGGGGTTCAAGTCCGGTACTTCCTGACAGGCGACACCGCATCGCTGTGAATCACTTCAGCTTGGGAATGTCCGGGCTGAAAACAAGCTCGCTGCCGTCCTGGAGGTTGAGCCGGGCGGCCTGGCCGGCATTGAGTTCCAGCACGTAGCGCGCCGGCCCCTTGCTGGGGTAGGGCGGGCAGGCATCGCCGCCAGAGCAGGGCGGCACGTCGCGCTGCTGCGACACCAGGCGGCGCTGGTTGTCGAAATACAGGATGTCCAGCGCGATCTTGGTGTTCTTCATCCAGTACGCCAGCGGTTCCTGGCGGTCGTGGATGAACAGCATGCCGCGGTCCTCGTCCATGGCATCGCGGAACATCAGGCCCTGGGTGCGGTCGGCGTCGTTCTGCGCCACTTCCACCCGGTAGCGCGTGCCGGCCAGCTCCACCCATGGGCCGCGGCTGGCGCAGCCACCGAGCAGGATCAGGCAGGCAAGGGCGAGGAAGCGGACAAGGTGCATGGGGCAGACCGACGAGGCGAGCAATGGCGCACCATCTGCCATGCGTCGATGCGCGTCAAGCCGCTGGCGCGCATCCGGCACAAGGCAGGCTCGGTGACGGGGGGGAGTCGGCGCGCTTGCGGGGAGCTTGAGAACGCGCGTTGCAGTCGTCGTGCGTCAGAGCACGCGCGGCGGTTCGCCTCCGACGATCACCACATCGGCCGGGCGGCGCGCAAACAGGCCGACGCAGACCACGCCGGGGATCTGGTTCAAGCTGCGCTCCAGTGCCACCGGATCGGTGATCTGCAGGTTGTGCACGTCCAGCACCACGTTGCCGTTGTCGGTGACCACGCCGTCGCGCCACACCGGCTGGCCGCCGGTCAACGCCAGGATCTGGCGGGCCACCAGGCTGCGCGCCATCGGGATCACCTCCACCGGCAGCGGGAAGCGGCCCAGCACCGGCACCTGCTTGCTCGGATCGATGATGCAGATGAAGCGCTCGCTGGCCTCGGCAATGATCTTCTCGCGCGTCAACGCGGCGCCGCCGCCCTTGATGAGGCAACGGTTCGGATCGCACTCATCGGCGCCATCCACATACAGCGACAGGTTGCCGGTGTGGTTGAGGTCCAGCAACTCGATGCCATGCTGGCGCAGCCGTGCGGTGCTTTGTTCGGAGCTGGACACCGCGCCCTTGATGCGCTGGCCGATGCGGCCCAGTGCATCGATGAAATAGGCCACCGTCGAGCCGGTACCCACACCGACGATCATGCCGTCTTCCACGTAATCGATCGCTTTCTCGGCGGCCAGGCGTTTTGCTTCGGACATGGGTAAGAGCTCGGGATTGGGGAATCGGGAATCGCAAAGGCGGCTGGTCGCGGCTATTCCATCGCCAGCAACAGCTTCCATTGCGCGGCAGTCACCGGCAGGATCGACAGGCGGTTGCCGCGCGCAATCAACGCAAAGCCTTCGCCCAGCGCGTCGGCGTGCTGCTTGATCTCGTCCAGCGCGATGGTGCGCTGGAGTTTGCGCTCGAATGCCACGTCCACCAGCATCCAGCGCGGATCTTCGCGGCTGGACTTGGGGTCGTGGTAGTCGGATTTCGGGTCGAATTGGGTGTCGTCCGGGTACGCCGCGCTGGCCACCTTGGCGATGCCGACGATGCCAGGCACCTTGCAGTTGGAGTGGTAGAACAGCACGCCATCGCCCGCCCGCATGCCGTCGCGCATGAAATTGCGCGCCTGGTAATTGCGCACGCCGTTCCACGGCTCGGTGCCGACGCGCTCCAGATCATCGATGGAAAAGGTGTCCGGCTCGGACTTCATCAACCAGTAGCGCGTGCGGGCAGTCATACGGAAACGGCGTCGTCTTTCAGGAAGGTGGCGTGTTCGGTGCAGATGGCGTCCACCGCCACGTCCCAGGGTTCGGTCGGCAGGGCAGGCACCTGTTGTGCGGCGAAGCCGACACCGACCAGCCACGGCGGCGGCGCCTGGCGATGCCGGAACGCGAAGCTGCGATCATACCAGCCGCCTCCCATGCCCAGCCGCCGGCACGCCGCATCGAAGCCGGTCAGCGGGGCGATCACCAGGGCCATGTCCTCCGGTGCCAGGGTGTCGGCGCGGTCTACGTCCGGTTCCGGAATGCCGTAGCGATTACTGGTCAGCCCCTGGCCGGGGCGCCACGGCGCAAAGCGCAGCACCCGCCCGTCCAGCAAGGGCAGGCAGTAGCGCACGCCGGCCGGCAAACCGAGTTGCCAGCGGTGCAGCGCGATTTCGCCATCCATTGCCCAGTACCCGGCCACCGCACCGGTCTGCGGTGCGAATGGCAGCGCCAGCAGACGTTCGCACAAGGTATCGGCCGCCGCCAGCCGCTGCGCTGCCGGCAGCGCACGGCGCTGGGCGCGCAGCCGTTGACGCAATGCGTTTCTGTCGTCGGTCATCGGACGCTCGTGACGAAGGGAGGGAGCAATGTGGTTGCTGCGCGGTTGCAGCGACACGGGGCGATTGTCGTGGGTTTGGCGACAGAGACGCAAAAAGAAACGACGCCCGGAGGCGTCGTTTCAGATTTGCATTCTCCGCCGTGACGATGCGGGCGAAACGACCTTGAACCCGGGGTTCAAGTGGGAACGTTGTGAGGCCATCGGGCTTCCCGCTACAAGGCGGACTTGCACACCCGGCTTCGTCGCGCCCCCATGGTCGTCATTAAGGGACAAGGCGAATGTTTTGCACGCTGTCGTTTACAGCAGAGAACGCAGGTGAAGTATAGACCTCTGCGGCGCGATGGCTAGCCCATTCGTCGGCGCGCGCGTTCAAAAGTTCATCTTTGCGACGGCAGTGCGACGTACGCCTCAACGCGGCGTGTCGGCGACGCTGTCCAACCGGCGATTCAAGGTGTCCAGCGTGGTGGCCAGTTCACGCTCGTAGCGTGTCTGCTGCTCTCGCACCTGTTGCAATTCGTGCGCCAGATTCAGTGCAGCCAGCACGGCGACGCGATCGACGGCAGCCATGCGATTGCTGCCGCGGATCTCACGCATGCGCAGATCCAGCAGGCGTGCCGCTGCGGTGAGGCTCTCGCGCTCTTCCGCCGTCACGCCCACCGTGTATTCACGATCCAGAATACGCACGCTGACCGGTTCGTTGTTGCTCACGTGTGCTGCTCCAGTGACTTCAGGCGCGCGATCATCGCTTCCACGCGCGAGCGTGCCTGCTCGTTCTTGGTCAGCAATTGCGCGCGTTCGCCGATCAGTTGTTCCTGCTGGTGGCGCAGGCTGCGGTTTTCGTCGCTCAGCCGTTGAGCACGCTCGACCAGCGCCTCCACGCGGGCGGCAAGTGCGCGGATCTGGGCGAGGGCAGCGGCATTGTCCATGTGCCCACGATAGGGGGGCGTGCGCGCAGCGGTCAAGCGCTCGCTGGACGGGCGGTTGCGCCGCGCAAGGTCAAGCCTGCCAAGGCCTGCAGCCAGCGGCAGCGACACGCACGACATGCGTGGAACGCTGCATGGAACCTCAAGCAAGAGGTCGAGCGGAGGCCGCCTTGGTACACTGGAACGTCAGCTTGCCCGCCAGCGTGCGGGCACCTTTCTGCTCTTAGCCTGGATGACTCGATGGATCTGCCTGACGTGACCGCTGTGCAAACCGAAAGCCGCCAGCTTGCGCTGGCGTCGTCTGCGGCGGAATTGCATGGCGGGCTGTGCGGGTGGCTGTCCGGTGGCGGCGCCGATGGCGCCGACTGGCTGGCGCGCATCCTGGCCGAACCCTCCCAGATGGCGCCCAAACAGGGCGGCGCGCTGGATCAGCTGCGCCAGGCCACGGTCATGCAGCTGGAAGACCGCGACTTTGCGTTCGAGCTGCTGCTGGTGGAGGACGGCGCCCCGCTGTCGGCGCGCACGGATGCCTTGTTCGACTGGTGCCGTGCATTTCTGGGTGGGTTCGGGCTGGCCGCGCAGCAGCACCCGGCGCTGACCGAGGAAGGCGAGGAAGCGTTGCAGGATCTGGCGCGGTTGGCGCAGGCCTCCAGCGAGGATTTCGATGCCGGCGAGGAAGACGATGCCGCGCTGGCCGAGATCGAGGAATTCGTGCGCGTGGCGGTGCTGTTGCTGCATGGCGACTGCGTGATGGGGCCGCGTTTCCGCCAACGTCTGAACTGATCGTCGCACCGACATGAAAAAGCTCACCGGGATCGGCGCGGCCGAATACGCGCGCCGGCGCAAGCAACTGATGCAGATGGCCGGCGAGCACGCCATCCTGATCCTGCCGGCCGCGCCCGAGCGTGTGCGCAGCCATGACACGCATTACCCGTACCGGCAGGATTCGGACTTCTGGTATCTGAGCGGGTTTCCCGAACCCGAAGCAGTGTTGGTGCTGGTGCCTGGCCGCAAACATGGCGAGGCGATCCTGTTCTGCCGCGAGCGCGATGCCGAGCGCGAAGCCTGGGACGGCCCGCGCGAAGGCCAGGAAGGCGCGGTGGAGCACTATGGCATGGACGATGCCTATCCCATCGACGATGTGGACGAGATCCTGCCGGGCCTGCTGGAAGGCCGCAGCCGGGTGTACTACCACTTCGGGCGCGACGTCGATTTCGACCTCAAGCTGATCGGCTGGCTCAAGCGCGTGCGCGAGCAGGTACGCCACGGCGCGCAGCCGCCGCACGAGTTCCTGGAGCTGGGCCATCTGCTGCACGAGCAGCGCCTGTTCAAGTCGCGCGACGAGATTGCGTTGATGCAGCAGGCGGCCGACATCAGCGTGCGTGCGCATCGTGCGGCGATGCGGCTGGCACGCCCGGGCGTGCACGAATACGCGTTGCAGGCCGAGGTGGAGCGCGAATTCCGCGCCGCCGATGCGTGGCCGGCGTACGGCAGCATCGTCGGCACCGGCAGCAATGCCTGCGTGCTGCATTACCGCGCCAATGCGGCGCGCTGCCGCGCCGGCGAGCTGGTGCTGATCGACGCCGGCGCCGAGTACCGCGGCTACGCCGCCGACATCACCCGCACCTTTCCGATCAATGGCCGCTTCACCCCGGCCCAGCGTGCACTGCACGATCTGGTCGGTGCCGCGCAGGCCGCTGCGCTGGCCCAGGCGCGCCCCGGTGTGGCCTACGAAGCCGGGCATCTGACGGCAGTGGAGACCCTGACCGAAGGCCTGCTGCGCCTGGGCCTGCTCAAGGGCAAGCTGGAGCGCAACATCGCCGAAGGCCATTACAAGCGTTTTTATCGGCATAAGACCGGTCACTGGCTGGGCCTGGACGTGCACGATGTTGGCGACTACAAGCTGGCCGGCGAGTCGCGCCTGCTCGAGCCCGGCATGGTATTCACCATCGAGCCGGGGCTCTATGTGTCCGCTGACGACACCTCGGTGGAGGCCAAGTGGCGCGGGATCGGCATCCGCACCGAAGACAATGTGCTGGTGACTGCCGATGGGCATCGCGTGTTGACCGATGCACTGGCACGCAGCGCCGAGGAGATCGAGGCAGACATGGCAGGCGCGCAGGCCTGAGGCCGCCGCCTACGCGCTGTACGGGCACCGACCAGCGGGTGATCGTACCGTGCGTGCCCACGCCTGCCATGCCCGCGCCGCGCACCACATTCACGCGTAGGAGCGCGCTGGCGCACGATGAAGCGTTATCGGCAAGGCCACAGCGTGCGCCAGCCTGCGTCACCAGCCAGTGCCGCCGACGCGATCTACTGATCGAGCTGGGGCGTCTGCGTGCGCTCGGGCTGCGGCACCTGCTCGGCGGGGCCGGCGAGCTGGCGCGCACGTTCGAACGACTGCTCTTCCGGTGTGTTCAGTGCCTGCTCGGTGTTCATGCGCGCGCGCAGGTGGGCGTGATGGGTGGGGTCGCCCTCCACCACGAACACGTTCTCGCCGTTGTGCACGCCGTTGCCATAGGCCTGGCTCATCAGGACGTGGTCCACGCGCGACAGGCCGTTTTCCTTGGCCAGCGGCAACAGCGCGGCAGTGAGCCGCGCGCTGGCCTGGTCGGGTGTGCGGCCGTGCGCGGAGTCGATGGCATGCACGCCGCGTTCGATCTGCTGGTACATCGCGTGGTCGGGATGCGAGGCCTGACGGGGGTCGTTCATGGGAATGCTCCGTGCGGGACAGGACGGGTCATGGTACGTCGAATACCGGGCGCGTCAGGTTTTCCGGCGCCTCGTCGGTGCAGACGACTTCGTCTTCGATGCGGATGCCGCCATAGGGCTTGAAGTGCTCCACGCGCTGCCAGTCGATGCTGGCGGCGTGGCCGTTGCGCTTGACCTCCTCCAGCAGCATGTCGATGAAGTACACGCCCGGCTCGATGGTCACCACCATGCCCGGTTCCAGCACGCGGGTCAGGCGCAGATACGGATGCCCTGCCGGCCTCTCGATGCGGCCGCCGCGGTCGCTGGCGGCAAAGCCGGCCACATCGTGCACCTGCAGGCCGATCAGGTGGCCCAGGCCATGCGGGAAGAACGCGGCGCTGACGCCGGTGGCCAGTGCCGCCTCGGGCGAGACGGTGAGGATGCCGAACTCCTTGAGGATGCCCATCAGCGCCAGGTGCGCGTCCACATGCAGCTGTTTGTAGTCCACGCCGGCACGCACGCTCTGGCCCATGCGCACCTGCGCGGCGTCCACCGCCTCGATCAGCGCCTGGAACTCGCTGCCGGTGTCGGCGGCGTAGGTGCGGGTGATGTCGCTGGCATAGCCGTAGGCCGAGGCGCCGGCATCGATCAGGAAGCTGCGCAGCGGTTGCGGCGGCTGCTGGCCCAGCTCGGTGTAGTGCAGCACCGCGGCATGTTCGTTGAGCGCGATGATGTTGCCGTACGGCAGCTCGTTGGCGTCCTGGCCTACTGCGGCGCAGTACGCCATATGGATGCCGAATTCGCTCTGGCCGGCGCGGAACGCCGCTTCGGCGGCGCGATGGCCGCGCACCGCCAGTTGCTGGGCGATACGCATCAGCGCCAGTTCGTAGGGCGTCTTGAAGGCGCGCTGGTACTCCAGGTCATCCAGCACCGGCGGCGGGTTGTTCGGCACGTAGGCACCGAGCGCGCTGTTTGCCTCGCCCAGGATGGCGCAGCGTTCGCTGCGCGCGGGCAGCAGTTTCAGGGCCTCCTCGGGCGTGCGGATGATGTGGATGTCGCAGTACTCCACCCACCAACCGTTCGGCGCATCGGGCACCACGTGCCAGTAGTCGAAGGGTTGATGGAAGATTACCGTCGGGCGCTGGCCCGGGGTATAGACCAGCCAGCTGTTGGGCACCCGCGTCAGCGGCACCCAGGCCTTGAATTGCGGGTTCACCGCGTACGGGTAGTCGCGGTCGTCGAACACCTGGTAGTGCAGGTTGCCGCTGGGCACCACCAGGTGATCGAAGCCGCCGCGCTGCAGCGCCTGGTCGGCGCGCGTGCTGAGCGTGCGCAGGTGGTCGGAATACAGGTGGCTGAGGGAAGGCTGGGGCATGCGGGACTCGATCGGCAATGCAAAGGCAGGGCGCGATTTTGCCGCAAACCCGGTGAAGGGGTCAGCCGACCAGGTGTTCTTCGGCAATCCAGGCGCGCAGGCGCAGGCGGTGCGGTTCGGACAGGCTCAGGAAGCGGAAGCCGGCCCAGGCCTGCCCCGGCGCGTGCGCCGCGTCGGTCCACAGCAGATGCACGCCGACATCGATCTCGGTGCTGCGGCCACTGCGCTCGGGCAGGCTGAAACGCAGCTGGTACAGCGCATCGTCGCGCAGCGGAGCCGAGGCCAACAGCAGCATGCCGGTTTCGGAGACGTTGCCGACGCGGCCGATCTGCGCCTCGCTGAGCATGTCGATGACCGGCACCAGGTCGCTGGGCTGGCGACGGGGGGCGCGGCGGGTGTCCTGCATCATGGGGACGCCTCTGCGGAGGAGTGGCCGGCCAGGCTGCGCAGGGTGCGCACGGTGGCATGCCAGGCGCGGTCGATCAGCCGCGATTTGTCTTCCACCAGCAGCCGTGCCTGGCCGCTGGCCATCAGCCGTGCCAGGGCGTCGAGCGAGTAGTCGCCCAGTTTCTGTCCGCGTTGATTGACGAACAGCGCGTGGTCGGTCATCGGGCTGTACCAGGACAAGCGCTGCCGTCGCAGGTCGCCTTGCTGATTGAGGGTGAATTCGAACCAGGTGCCGAACGGCAGGCTGCGCAGCCGGGCGTAGCAGTCCTCTTCGGCCGCCGTGCGCGGGGCGGCTGCCGGTTTGCGTTGCGCATCGTCGCCCTGGTCGCCCAGCCGCGCACGCGCCTTGAGTCTGGCGGCCAGTTCGGTGCGCGAGGTGAGGTCGTCTTCGCCACCGGGCGTGGCCAGGCGCCGCGCGATCGCGGCCGCTTCATCGTGGTGATAGCCGACCTGCAGCAGCGCGGTTTCCACATCAGTGGCGAGCGCGGTGTCGATGGGCTCACCCTTGCTGCGGCAGGTGACCTCGGCAATGCGCGCGGTCAAGGCCTGGCGTTCGTCCCATTCGGGCGACGGCCCGCCCTGGCGCAGCAGGGTGAGCGTGAGCACGTCGGACCATGCCTGGCGCAGCAACGACTGCACGAAGCGCGGCGGTGCGCTGCGTTCGCACAGTTCCTCGATGCGTGCCTGGGCCTGTTGCTTGGCCAATTCCAGGCGTTCCTTGCCGCGTGCGGCATCCACATGCCGGCGCTCGGCGACCTCGGCCTTGCGGCCGTGTGCGCGTAGATGCGCCTGGATGTCGTCGTTGGCCGCGGCAAACACCGCCTCGTCGCCCTGGTAATTGACGACCACGCTGTCGACCACGCTGCCCAGCTTGTGCAGCAACTGCGGGTCGGTCTCGTCTTCGCTCAGCCACGCGGCGCCGGACTCGGCAACGCTGTTGAGCAACTCGCGCATCGGGTGCTGGTCGCGGACGAAGAAATGCGCGTCGGCCAGCGCAGCGCGCAGCGCGGGCACCTGCAATTTGGCTAGCAGGGCCCGCGCCGGCGCGCGCTCGTGCACTTCGCGCTGCATCTGCGCATAGAGCAAGCCCAGCAGATCGAAGGTGTCGTTGTCTTGCGAAGAGAGCGCCGCATCCGGGCCATGCTGGGCGCGCAACAGGTCGATGACCTGGCGCTGCAGCGTGTCGATGCCGGTTGCCGGCACAGCCGCCGCCGCAGGAGCGTGCAGCGCCTGTTGCAGGCTGGCCAGTGCTTCGCCAAGCGCGGCGGCGGGCACGGCGAGCGCTTCGGCCTCGGTGGCCGATGCGACCGGGTGCGCAGCGGCGGCCTGCACCAGGCTGCCCGGCGCGCCGGCGTGGGCCGCGTGGCGCGATGCCTGCGCGTGGCGAGCCGACGACAGCAGGCCGCCGAGTGCATGCACGGCACCGCTGAGCACGGGCGCGCCGGGCTGCACGTCGGCAGCAGCGACAGCAGCCCCGGCCGTGGCAGGCGCGAGGGCCGTGCCGTCAGGCGGGTCGAGCAGTGCGCTTTGCCAGGCGGTCGGCGGGGTGGACGCTGCATTCCGGGCCGTGGCCGGATGCGCTGTACGTGCGGCGCTGCCCACGCCGCTGTGCGCGGGAGCATCTGTAGCCGACGGCGCTGTGCGCCGGGTCCGGACCTGGGTCGGTTTGACCAGGTAGGGATGGTAGATCAGCCCCGGCAGAATGCCCTCGTGTTCGAGCGTGGCATTGGCGCGTTCGAGCAGATCGCCCAGCCGCTCCATCAGTTGGCGCACGAAGACCTTGTACAGGGTGATCTGCCCATCCTGGTTAAGCCCCAGGGCCAGGCCACAGTCGCGCACGATCCGGCATAGCGCATATGGACCCAGCGGCACGGCTTCCAGTTCGAACTCCGGCACCGCGCCGATCACGGCCAGCCGCTGCGACAGCAATTGCAGCGCGTCGGCGCGTCGCGAGGTTTCGCGCCGGGCGATCTCGCCGAGCACGATGTCGCGGTCGATGTCGCTCTCTTCCACCAGGCTGAGCATGGGTGGGAACGCCGCTGCGTCCGGTGGCGGCAACAGTGCCGGACGCTCCTGCAAGTTGGCCAGATCCTGCGCCAATGCGTGCAGGAAGCGCTGCGGGAACTGGTCCAGATGCTCGCGCAACCCACGCGTCTGCGCATAGGCATCGGCCTGCAGCTGACTGCTGCGCGCATGCTCGGCCTGGTGCAGCAGCTCGCGTTCCAGCTCGACGATGGTCAGCCGCAGCGGCCCGCCCAGCGCCTGCACGCAGTGCGCCTGCAGCATGCCGAGCAGACGTCGGCCGCGCGCGGAGACGGGCGCATCGGCAATCGGGCCAAGGAGCGTGGGTGGCTGGGAAAAGGCGGGCATGGGCATTCGGGGGAGGCAGGCGCGGTTCGAAGCGTGAGCTATGTAGCATGTTTTCCGCTTGCTCAGCGAACAGCTGTGCCTTGGCTGCATGCGGGAGCGAAGACAGTGGCGATTGCAGAGCGCGAACCGGTGCCCGCGTGCAGCGGCGGCTGGCCGTTTGCCGGACAGGTGCGGTCGGTGGTAGGTATCGGTAGGCCGCGCTCAGTCCAGGAACAGCTCCACCACGTCGTTGGTGAAACGGCGGCCCAGTTCGGTAGGCAGCACGCGCCCGTCGTGCTCGACCAGCCAACCTTGTGCCACCGCCTGCGCCAGTGGTGCGGCGATGGCCGCTGCCGGCAGCCCGGTACAGGCTTCGAAGTCGCCCAGCCGGAAGCCTTCATGCAGCCGCAGCAGGTTGAGCATGTACTCGAACGGCAATCGTTCGCGTGGCACGCTGTCGTCGCCGCCGATCGACGCCTCAGTGCCGGCGCTGGCCAGATAGCTTTGCGGATGCTTGTGTTTCCAGCGGCGCAACACCTGCTGCTGCGCGCCCGAGCTGATCTTGCCGTGCGCACCGGCGCCGATGCCCAGGTAGTCGCCAAAGCGCCAGTAGTTGAGGTTGTGCGCGCACTGCCGCCCAGGCTTGGCATACGCGCTGACTTCGTACTGCGCATAGCCGGCGTCGGCCAGCAGGCGTTGGCAATGTTCCTGGATATCCCAGGCCGCATCGTCGTCGGGAATACCCTTGGGCGGCCGCGCGAAGAACACCGTGTTCGGTTCCAGCGTGAGCTGGTAATGCGACAGATGCGTGGGCTGCAGCGCGAAGGCGCGCTCCAGATCGTGCTCGGCCTGGGCCAGCGTCTGCTCTGGCAGGGCGTACATCAGGTCGATGTTGACATTGTCGTAGCCGGCATCCTGCGCCAGCTTGATCGCACGCTCGGCCTCGCCGCTGTCGTGGATGCGCCCCAGCCGTTGCAGCGCCACATCGTCGAAGCTCTGCACGCCGAAGCTCAGCCGGTTCACGCCCGCTGCGCGGTAGTGCTCGAAACGGCCATGTTCGGCGGTGCCCGGGTTGGTTTCCAGGGTGATTTCCAGACGCGGCGCAAACCGCAGCCGCGCCGCGGCCGCCTGCAGGAAACGGTCGATCGCTGCGGGTGGAAACAGGCTGGGCGTGCCGCCGCCGAAGAACACCGAATGTACCACCCGGCCCCAGACCAGCGGCAGATCCGCATCCAGATCGCGGATCAGTGCATCGACATAATCGTCGAACGGCAACGCGCCCTTGGCCGCATGCGAATTGAAATCGCAATACGGACATTTGCGCACGCACCAGGGCAGGTGCACATAGAGCGAGAGCGGGGGCGGGATCAGGTCAGGCATGACACCATGTGTCGGTCACAGCGCCAGTGCATGCAGCTTGTGCTGCAGCGTGGCCAGCGCCACTGCGCGATGGCTCAGGCGGTTCTTCAGGTCGCTGTCCATTTCTGCGGCGGTCAGGCCATGCACCGGGTCCAGGAACACCGGGTTGTAGCCAAAGCCACCATCGCCGCGCGGCGCGGTGGTGATGACGCCTTCCCAGCTGCCTTCGGCGATCAGCGGTTGCGGATCTTCCGGGTGGCGCAGCAGCACGATCACCGCATAGAAACGCGCGCTGCGGCGCTCGGCCGGCAGCTCGCGCATCGCCTCGAGCAACTTGGCGTTGTTGGCGTGTGCGTTGGTGGGGCTGCCGGCATAGCGCGCGCTGTAGAGGCCGGGCGCGCCGCCCAATGCATCCACGATCAGGCCCGAGTCGTCGGCCAGTGCCGGCAGGCCGGTCACCGCACTGGCGTGGCGCGCCTTGATCAAGGCGTTCTCGACGAAGGTCAGGCCGGTTTCCGGCACATCCTCCACGCCCAGCGCGCCCTGCGCCACGATCTGCAGCGGCAGGCCGGCCAGCATGGCGCGCAGTTCTTCCAGCTTGCCGGCGTTGCCGCTGGCCAATACCAGTTGTTTCATTGCCTGGCCTCCAGCAGATCCCACGCCGTGTCGTACAGCGTGGTCAGGGCGATACGCCACTTCATCCGGCCAGCGCGGCGCGTTGCAGCGCAAACAGCTCGCCCATGCCTTTTTCGGCCAGCGACAGCAGCGCATCGAGTTCTTCGCGACGGAAGGCGTGGCCTTCGGCGGTGCCCTGCAGCTCGATGAATCCACCGCCGTCGTTCATCACCACGTTCATGTCGGTGTCGCAGTCGCTGTCTTCCGGGTAATCCAGGTCCAGCACCGGCTCGCCGCGGTAGATGCCCACCGACACTGCCGCCACCGCGCCGATCAGCGGGTGCTTCTTGATGTCGCCACGCTTGAGCAGCAGGTTCACCGCATCGGCTAGTGCCACATAGGCACCGGTGATGGCTGCGGTGCGGGTGCCGCCATCGGCCTGCAACACGTCGCAGTCCAGGGTGATGGTGCGCTCGCCCAGCGCATTGCGTTCCACGCAGGCGCGCAATGCGCGGCCGATCAGGCGTTGGATTTCCAGCGTGCGGCCGCCTTGCTTGCCGCGTGCGGCTTCGCGGTCGGAACGGGTGTGGGTGGAGCGCGGCAGCATGCCGTATTCGGCGGTGACCCAGCCTTCGCCCTTGCCGCGCAGGAACCCCGGCACGCGGTTTTCCACGCTGGCGGTGCACAGCACGCGGGTGTCGCCGAAGCTCACCAGCACCGAGCCTTCGGCGTGGCGGGTGAAGGAGCGTTCGATGCGCACCGGGCGCAGCTGATCGGCCGTGCGGCCGCTGGGACGGGAAAAGGTCATGCGATGAGTCCGGAAGTCGGGAGGTTGTCAGGTCGCCACTGCGCAGCGTGCAGGCAGCTGGCAAGGGCGGCTAGGGTACCATTCGCGCTTTGATGGAACGGGATTGACGATGATCCGAAGCATGACCGCGTTTGCCGGCGGCGAACGCATCACGCCCTGGGGCACGCTCGGCTGCGAGCTGCGCTCGGTCAACCACCGCTTTCTGGAAGTGGGCACGCGCCTGCCGGAGGAATTGCGTGCGCTGGAGCCGTTGCTGCGCGAGCGCGTGGCGGCCAGGAACAGCCGCGGCAAGCTGGACCTGACGCTGCGCCTGCGCGCGCCGGACAACGCGCAGACCCTGGCGGTGAACGAGGCGCTGCTGCAGGAACTGGGGGCGCTGGCCACGCGCCTGGACGCGAGCTTCCCAAGGCTGCAGGTGGGCTTCACCGAGCTGCTGCAGCTGCCCGGCGTGCTGCAGGTGCAGGATGTCGATGCGCCGGCCCTGCAGGCGCAGGCGCTGGCGCTGCTGGACGAGGTGGTGGACGGCTTCGTCAGTGCACGCGAGCGTGAGGGCGCCAAGCTGGCCGAGGCGATCAGTGAGCGGGTGGATGCGATCGAGCGCATCGCCGCCGAGGTGCGCAGCCTGATCCCGGTGATCCGCGAAGGCCAGCGCGCCAAGCTGGCCGCACGCCTGGCCGACCTGCCGCATCCGGTAGACCCGGGCCGTGCCGAGCAGGAACTGGTGCTGTGGCTGCAGAAACTCGATGTGGACGAGGAGCTGGACCGGCTGTCCAGCCACATCGGAGAGATCCGCCGCGTGCTCACGCAACGCGAACCGGTCGGCCGCCGCCTGGATTTCCTGCTGCAGGAGTTCAACCGCGAGGCCAATACGCTCGGCTCCAAGTCGGTGGACAGCCGCACCTCCAACGCCGCAGTGGAGCTGAAGGTGTTGATCGACCAGATCCGCGAGCAGGTGCAGAACATCGAATAGCCGGGAATAGGCAATCGGGAATGGGGAATGGGGAATCGTCAAAGCAGGTACGATTCACCCCTGGCCTGCTTGCTTGGCGCGGTGCCCCATTCCCTATTCTCGACTCCCTATTCCCTAAAATGCGCGGCACTCTCTATATCGTTGCGGCCCCCTCGGGCGCCGGCAAGAGCAGCATCGTCAACGCCACCCTGGCACGCGACCCGAAGATCGCCTTGTCGATCTCGTTCACCTCGCGCGCGCCGCGGCCGGGCGAACGGCATGCCGAGCACTACCATTTCGTGTCCGCCGACGAGTTCCAGGGCATGATCGAAGCGGGTGATTTTTTCGAGTACGCGCTGGTGCACGGCGACTGGAAGGGCACCGCACGGCAGTCGGTGGAGCCGCAGCTGGCCGCCGGCCATGACGTGCTGCTGGAGATCGACTGGCAGGGCGCGCGCCAGGTGCGGCAGAAGGTGCCCGATGCGGTGAGCGTGTTCATCCTGCCGCCGTCGCGGCAGGCGCTGGACGAGCGCATGCGCAAGCGCGGCCAGGACAGCGAGGACGTGATGGCGCAGCGCCTGGCGGCCGCGCGCGAAGAGATGCTGCATTTCGAAGAATTCGACTACGTCATCATCAACGAAACCTTCGATACCGCCGTGGCGGAGATGTGCGCCATCTTCACCGCCAGCCGCTTGCGTCGGCAGGCGCAGCAGCAGCGGCATGCGGGGCTGATCCAGGCGCTGCTGGAGTAACGACCAAGGGCACGTGGCGCGGTGATCGGGTCGTCGCGTGGCCGGCGTGCCGGGCCGCAGTGGGCAGGGTGGCGATCGGCACGCGGCGGCATCCAAGCGGCGCACGCGCTGGAGCCGGGGTGTCGTTCTGCGCATCAAGGCGCTGAAATGGGGCGGTGGCGCTGGCCCAAGTTGCTGATTTCAAAGGTAACCGAGCGGCGGCCGGTTGCCCGGGCTGCGGCGCAGGCGTACACTCCGCCCCCTTTCCCTCATTCGATGCGCGGCCAGTGCTGGTCGCCGGGAGCCCGCATGGCCCGCATTACCGTAGAAGATTGCCTGGAAGTCGTGAACAACCGTTTCGAGCTGGTCATGATGGCCTCCAAGCGCGCCCGTCAGCTCGCCAACGGCGTGCAGCCGCTGATCGAGAACGCCGACGCCAGCGACAAGCCCACCGTGATGGCACTGCGCGAAATCGCCGCGCGCCGGATCGACAATGCGCTGATCGATGAAGTCGAGAAGGCCGAACGCGAGCGTGCCGAGCGCGAAGCGCTGGAATGGGCCGCCGCCGAAGTGGTCGCCGACGAAGACATGTCCAAGAACGACGACTGATCGTCGCTGCATGGCCGCCGCGCAGCGCGTGGTTGGCAAGCGATCTGCAACCGGCCCGCCCTGTGCGGGCCGGTTGCGTATCGGGGCGGCGGCGTGCGTGCCGGATGTTGTTGCGTACGCCTGGTGCTCGCTACGCGGACCCCGCCGCAGCCCGGCGCGGTTGGACGAGCGGAGGCCTGTTCTCAGGCAGCGGTCGTCGGCAGCTGCGCCATCTCGCTGCGTAGCGCGCGTTCCAGCGCCTGCATGGCGCTGTAGCCGCGGCGTTTTGCCGCGTGGAAACGTGCGATGCCTGCCGGCGTTGGTGTGGTGCCGGCGCCCAGTGCGCTCATTGCCGCCATTGCCGCTGGCAGGTCGGTATACGCACCGCTGGCCACCGCTGCCAGCATCGCGCTGCCCAGCAGCACCGGCTCGGCCGTGGCGGCCACTTCCATCCGGATGCCGCAGGCGTCGGCCATAAGTTGGCGTACCAGCCGGCTATGGCTTGCCCCACCGCTCATGATGACGCTGTCGATGCACACGCCTTGCGCGCGCAGTGCGTCGAGGATGTCGGCCAGCCCGTAGCCCAGTCCGCAGATGCCCGCGATATACAGCGCCTCCAGGCCATCGAGATCGTGGTCGATGCCGAGCCCGACGATCACTGCCCGGGCAGTGGGGTCGGCGGCGGGCGAGCGGTTGCCCAGGTAGTCCGGCAGCACGTGCAGCCCGTGCGCGCGCAAGGCGGCGTGCGAGGGCGTTCGCGCCTGCGCCAGGATGCGTTGCTCCAGCCACTGCAGGACATCCAGCCCGGCCGCCGTGGCCTGCGCGCTGGCGTCGGCATAGCCCGGATGCGAGCGCACCAGCGTGTTGATCGCCACGCCGGCCGCAGACTGCCCGCCTTCGTTGAGCCACAGCCCCGGTACCAGGGCCGCGTCATATGGCCCCCAGACGCCGGGCGTGAAGCACGCGGCCTGCGTGCTCACCAGCACGCAGGCCGAGGTGCCCAGGATGTAGGCTGCGCGCGCGGTGAGTGGCACCGGCTGGCCGTCCGCGGCGGGGCTGGCGAGGGTGCCGACGGCGCCGGCATGCGCATCGATCAAGGCCGCGCCCACCGCGATCCCGGCCTGCAGACCCAGTTCGTCGGCCGCCGTGCGTGTCAGCCCCTGGCCCAGCGCGGTGCCCGGCGCGACGATCCGGCTGCCGATCCGCGCGGCGTCCTGGTCGAGCAACTCGGCCATGCCGATGCGTTCGAAGAAGGCCGGGCTCCAGCCGCCGGCATGCTGCACATAGGTCCATTTGCAGGTGACCGTGCACAGCGAGCGTTCGGTGCTGCCGGTGGCACGCCAGCTCAGCCAGTCGGCCAGGTCGAACAGATGCGCGGCGCGCGCATAGCTGTCGGGCAGATGCTGCTTGAGCCAGAGCAGCTTGGGGATCTGCATTTCCGGCGAGATCTGCCCGCCGACATAACGCAGTACCGGGTCGCCGGTGGCGTTGATGTGGTCGGCCTGGGTGACGGCGCGGTGGTCCATCCACACGATCACGTCGCGATCGGCCTGGCCGTCGGGGCTGATGCACACCGGCCCGCCGTCGGCAGCCACCGCCACCAACGAACAGGTGGCGTCGAAGCCAATCCCGGCCACCTGCGCGGCCTCCACGCCGGCGTGCGCCACCGCCGCGCGGATCGCCTGCACGCAGGCCTGCCAGATATCCGTGGACGATTGCTCGACCATATCCCCGGGCAAATACCAGGTCTGGATGGGATGGCGCGCGCTGCCGAGCAGATCGCCGCGCGCGTCGAACAGCCCGGCGCGCGCGCTGCCGGTGCCCACGTCCACGGCGATGAACACGGCATTGTTGGTCGAAGACATGGCCTACCAGCAGGTATAGCCGCCGTCGGCCAGCACGATACTGCCGGTCATCAGGCTGGCGGCGGGGGACGCCAGGAACAGTGCGACCGAGGCAATTTCTTCCACTTCGCCCAGTCGCCCCATCGGCGTACCGCCGATCCAGGCGGCGTACATCGCCGGGTCTTCCTTGACGAAGGCGTTCAAGGGCGTGGCGATATAGGTCGGCGCCACCGCGTTGACGCGCACGCCGCGGCTGCCCCATTCGGCGGCCAGCGATTTGGTCAGGTGGTGCACCGCCGCCTTGGAGGCGTTGTAGTACGCCTGCGCCTGCGGCTTGTTGACGATGAAGCCGGACATCGAACCGACATTGACGATGGCGCCATCGCCGCCGTCCAGCATGTGCTTGCCGAAGGCGCGGCAGCACCAGAAGGTGCCGTTGAGGTTGACGTCGATGACATTGAGCCAGTGCTCGTCGGTGACGGTTTCGGCCGGGGTCTGGCTGCGCGCGATGCCGGCGTTGTTGACCAGGATGTCGACCTTGCCGAACCTGGCGTGCAGCTCGTCGGCCACCTGGGTCACGCGCGCCGAATCGGTGACGTCCATCTGCACGATCTCCGCATCCAGGCCCTTGCTGCGCAGGGTGGCCAGACCTTGCTCGGCCACGGCGATGTCGTGGTCGGCAATCACCACCTTGGCGCCTGCTTCGGCCAGTGCATCGCAGATGGCCAGGCCGATCGCGCGGCCGCCGCCGGTGACGACCGCCACGCGGCCATCGAGTTTGAACTTGTCCAGATACATCGCCTGTCTCCTGCTGGGTCTTGAATGTGGGGGAGGGAAGGGGTGAACGCTGCAGCGCTCAGCGCATGGCCTGCTGGCCGGCGTCGAAGCGATGCAGGTGCTGCGGGTCGGGTAGCAAGGTGACGGTGTCGCCCACGGCAACGCGCAGGTCGCCGGTGCAGCGCGCATCCACGGTGCCCACGCCGGGGATCTCCACGTAGACGAAGGTGTCGCTGCCCAGGTGTTCGGCCTGGAGTACGCTGCCCTGCCAGGCTTCGCCGCCGGCAGTGGCCGGGGCACTGCCGCGATGCACGGCGATATGTTCCGGACGCACGCCGAGCGTGACCGCGCCATGGCGCGCGGCCACCTCGCCCTGCAGCAGGTTCATGCGCGGGGAGCCGATGAAGCCGGCCACGAACACATTGGCCGGGCGCTCGTAGAGTTCCAGCGGCGTGCCGATCTGCTCGATGCGCCCGGCCTGCAGCACCACGATCTCGTCGGCCATGGTCATCGCCTCGACCTGATCGTGGGTGACGTAGACCGCGGTGGTCCTGAGTTGTTTCTGCAGGCGGGTGACTTCCAGGCGCATCTGCACGCGCAAGGCGGCATCCAGGTTGGACAGCGGCTCGTCGAACAGGAAGCCCTTGGGTTCGCGCACGATGGCGCGGCCGATCGCCACGCGCTGGCGCTGGCCGCCAGACAACTGGCCTGGCCTGCGGTCCAGATAGTCGGTGAGGTTGAGCACGGTGGCGGCCTGCGCCACTCGCCGCTCGATCTCGGCCTTGGGTACGCGCGCCATCTTCAGCCCGAAGGCGATGTTCTTGCGCACGCTCATATGCGGATACAGCGCATACGACTGGAACACCATCGACAGCCCGCGCCGGGCCGGCGGCAGCCTGGTGACATCTTCGCCATCGATCAGGATGCGCCCGCTGCTGACGTCTTCCAGCCCGGCGATCAGCCGCAACAAGGTGGTCTTGCCGCAGCCGGACGGGCCGACGAAGACCACGAACTTGCCGTCGTCGATCTCCAGGTCGGCACCGTGGATGACCTGCGTGTCGCCGAAGGATTTGCTGACAGCTTGCAGCGTGATGCGTCCCATGAACTACCTGTTGCGTTGTAGTGAGTTATTTCACGGCGCCGAAGGTCAGCCCGCGCACCAGTTGCTTCTGGCAGAACCAGCCCAGCACCAGGATCGGTGCGATCGCCATGGTCGAGGCAGCCGACAACTTGGCCCAGAACAGGCCTTCCGGGCTCGAATAGGACGCGATGAAGGCGGTCAACGGCGCGGCCTTGGACGAGGACAGATTCAGCGACCAGAACGCCTCGTTCCAGGCCAGGATCACGTTGAGCAGCAGCGAGGAGGCGATGCCGGGTACCGCCATCGGTGCCAGGATGTAGAGGATCTCCTTGCCGATGGTGGCGCCGTCCATGCGCGCCGCTTCCAGGATGTCCTTGGGGATGTCCTTGAAGTAGTTGAACAGCATCCACACCATGATCGGCAGGTTGCCCAAGCACAGCACGATCACCAGGCCGAGCTGGGTGTCCAGCAGGCCCCAGTCGCGGTACAGCAGGTAGATCGGTACCAGCACGCCCACCGGCGGCAGCATCTTGGTCGACAGCATCCACAGCAGGATGCTGCGGGTGTGCCGGGTCGGTGCGAATGCCATCGACCAGGCCGCGGGGATGGCAATCGCCAGCGCGATCAACGTGGAGCCTAGCGCCACCACCACCGAATTCCACGCATGCCCGAGGTAATCGCTGCGGGCCTGTACGGCGGCGTAGTTTTCCAGCGTCCAGTGGAAGAACAGGAAACTGGGCGGAGTGGAAAATGCATCGATCTCGCTCTTGAAGCTGGTCAGCAACATCCACAGGATCGGGAAGAACATCACCCCACCCACCACCCAGGCGGTGATGGTGGTGGCAAGCACTTGCATGGCGGGCGCGCGACGGGCCATCTCAGGTCTCCAGGTTCTTGCCGACGATGCGGACCAGGAAGATCGCCGCCAGGTTGGCCAGCACCACCGCGATCAGGCCGCCAGCGGATGCAGCGCCGACGTCGTACTGCAGTAGCGCCTGCGAATAGATCAGGTAGGCCAGGTTGGTGGTCTGCATGCCCGGGCCACCGCCGGTGGTGACGTAGATCTCCACGAATACCGTCAGCAGGAAGATCGTTTCGATCAGCACCACGATGGTCAGCGGGCGCGCAAGATGCGGCAACGTGAGATGAAAGAAGCGGTCGAACACACCGGCACCATCCATCAATGCCGCTTCCTGCTGTTCTTCGTCCAGCGATTGCAGCGCGGTCAACAGGATCAGCACCGAGAACGGCAGCCACTGCCAGGCCACGATCAGGATGATCGACAGCATCGGGTATTGGGTGAACCAGTCGATCGGCGTCAGCCCCAGCGACTGCCAGAGCCAGGCCAGCAAGCCGGAAACCGGGTGCATCAGCAGGTTCTTCCAGATCAGCGCGCTGACCGTGGGCATCACGAAGAACGGGGCGATCAGCAACAGGCGCACGACGCGCCGGCCCACGAACGCCTGGTCGAGCAGCAAGGCGATCGGCACGCCGCATCCGGCAGTGATCGCCAGCACCGAGCCGACCAGCAGCAAGGTGTTGCCGAGCGAGGATAGGAAGGCAGGGTTGCTCAGGAAGTAGCGGAAGTTGCCCAGCCCGACGAAGGTCTTGTCCGGGTTGAGCAGGTCGTAATGCAGTGTGGAGAACCATACTGTCATCGCCAGCGGCACGATCATCCACGCCAGCAAGAGCAGGATCGACGGCGCGATCAGGAAGCGGGCGAGGCGTTGGGTTTGCTGCGTGGCCATCGGAAGGTCCATTGCAGGGGCGGCGAGGCTCGCGCATGACGGTGCGCGACCGACGTTGGAGCGATCTGGCCCGCCGCGCGTATGCAGGCGGCGGCCAGGCGCTGCGCGACTAGAAGTTCAGGCTGACCTGCAGGCCGAGCAGGGTGGCGTGATCGACATCGCGCCCGCCCGGATGCCGGATGTATTGGACGCTGGGCATGATCTCGATGCCGCGGCTGAGCGGAATGTTGTAATTGAGCTCGATCGGGTATTCGTAACGCTGCACGTCGATCGCGCCCGCGCCGCTCGGCAGGCGCTGGTTGTAGGCACGCTGGGCGCTGCGCAACCGGTCGCTGAGTGCATTGCGGCCGAATGCCAGGCCGATGCGGTCGTTCGGCCGCGCGGGAAACACGCCCTTCCAGAACGCGCCGAGTGCAACGACCTGGCCCACCGTGCTGACCTCGTCGTCGGCATCGATGATGCTGGCGAACATGCGCAGGCCGCCGCCTTCCCCATTGCTGGTGAGTTGCTGCTCGACGTTGGCGTAGAACGCGCGATCGGTGTCCTGCAACGTGGCCGGGCTCGCGCTCAGGCTGGTGGGTAGGCCGATCTGGTTGTAGACCCGCGGTTGATCGTTGCTGTTGCGCACTGCACCGATGCGGTAGTCGCCATCCAGGCCATTGCCGTAGTCGGGTTTGAATTCCACTTCGGCCACCATCAGCGTGCCGTGGTCGTCGCCGGAGGTGCGCAGTTTCAGGCCCTGGTCGGTGGAGCGGTTCTGCGGGTTGGCATCGTAGCCGCCGACGCGGAAGAACCAGCGCTTGTCCGGGCTGAAGGTGACCACGCCGCCCCAGGCACTGAGCGGATCGCCATACCAGTTGTTGCTGATGGTGTTGGACGAGCCGCCGCTGCAGAAACTCAGGTGCTGGAAGTTGCAGTTCAACGCAAAGAAGTCCGCGCTGGGGTAGATGCGGCCGGCCTTCAGCGACAGGCGGTCGTCGAGCAGGCGCTGGGTCAGCGAGAACTGGGTCAGGCGCGTGACCGGGCCGCGGCCGAAGATCTGCTGTGCCTGCAACAGGGTGGGAATGCCGGCCTTGGTGTTGATCAGGTCGCCGTTGCGGTTGGTGATCTCCAGCTTGAAGTCGGCGCCGGTCCAGCCCCAGAGCCTGTCCAGGTCGAAGTAGCCGCCAAGAAAGAACTGATCGGCGTAGGCGGTGGTCTCGCGTTCCCCGCCGGAGAGGTTATGCGCGGTCTGGCTGAAATGGGCCAGCTTGAATTCCACGCCCTGTTCGGCGAGTGCGCTGCGCGCCCCGCCCCAGTCGCCGCCGATATGCTTGCCCGGGTCGAATGCATCGGCGGCCTGCGCGGGGGCGCAGAGCAGGCTGGCGGCCAGGGTCGGCAGCGCAGCAAGGGTGTGCCTGATCTTCATCGATTGCCTCGCGTGATGAGGCCCGGCGCGCCTGCGCCGAGCGTGCAGCGGTCTCCAGGCCGTGCGGCGGTGCCGCACGGAAAGGTAGGCGTTACTTCTTCGGGTAGCCGGCGCGCAGCATTTCGCGCTCGGTGCTGGCCTGGGCGTTTTTCAGCGCGTCGTCCACGCTGACCGAGCCGGTGAGCGCCGCAGAGAACTGCTGGCCGACCGTGGTGCCGATCGACTGGAATTCCGGGATGGCCACGTACTGCACACCGACATAGGGCACCGGCTTGACGGCGGGGTGATGGGTATCGGCGCCCTGGATGGCGGCCAGGGTCGGCTTGGCGAACGGCGCGGCCTTCAGATACTCGGGGTTGGCATACAGCGATTGACGCGTGCCCGGCGGTACATTGACCCAACCGTCCTTGTCGGCGACCAGGTCGATGTAGTGCTTGCCGGTGGCCCAGGCGATGAAGGTCTGCGCCTTGTCCGTCTTCTTGGAACTGGCCGGGATCGCCAGATTCCAGGCCCATAGCCAACCGGTGGTCTTGCCCTTGCCGGCATCCGGCGCAGGCGCGAAGCCGACCTTGTCGGCCACCTTGGATTCGCTCGGGTTGCTGATGAACGATGCCGCCACCGTGGCATCCACCCACATGGCGCACTTGCCGGCGTTGAACAGCGCCAGATTCTCGTTGAAGCCGTTGGAGGCCGCGCCGGGCGGGCCGGCCTGCTTCATGACATCCACGTAGGTCTGAAGTGCGGCTTTCCATTCCGGCTGGTCGAACTGCGGCTTCCACTGCTCATCGAACCAGCGCGCACCGAAGGCGTTGCCCATTGCGCTGATCAAGGCCATGTTGGACGCTCTGAACAAAGCAGCCTGATCTGCGACAATTAACCGACGACCCAAGCGGACGATTTCGATGCAACTGAGCTTTGGCGACGCGGAGTACAACGGCAAGCGCAAGCGAACACGGCGGGAGGTGTTCCTGGCCGAGATGGATCAGGTGGTGCCTTGGAAGGCCTTGCTGGCGCTGATCGAACCGCACTATCCCAAGTCGGGCCAGCCTGGTCGACAGCCGTATCGACTGGAAACGATGCTGCGGATTCACTTTCTGCAGCAGTGGTATGCGCTGAGCGACCCTGGGGCAGAAGAGGCGTTGTACGACACGTTGTCGATGCGGCGTTTTGCGAAGATCGGCGGCCTGGATGGGGTGCCCGATGAGACCACGATTCTCAACTTTCGGCATCTGCTGGAACAGCACGACTTGGCACGCAAGCTGTTTGATCGAGTGAACGCGCATCTGTCACGCAAGGGCCAGAGCTTGCGTGGTGGCACGATCGTGGATGCCACGATCATTGCTGCGCCCAGTTCGACCAAGAACAAGCAGGGCGAACGCGATCCGGAAATGCACCAGACCAAGAAGGGCAACCAGTACTACTTCGGGATGAAAGCGCACATTGGCGTGGATGATGAGTCCGGGTTGGTGCACCACGTGGAATGCACGGCGGCCAACGCGGCGGACGTCACGCAGGCGCACAAACTGCTGCACGGCAAGGAAGACACGGTGAGCGGGGACAGCGGCTACACCGGACTGGACAAGCGCGAGGAAATGGCAGGCAAGGGCAAGCTGCGCTACCTGATCGCAGAAAAGCGCTCGAAGTTGAAGCAGATCAAGAACAAACGCGCGTTGAAGCGGGCAAAGCGTTGGGAGCACACCAAGGCCAGCTTGCGGGCGAAGGTGGAGCATCCGTTCCGCGTGATAAAACGCCAGTTCGGCTACGTCAAGGTGCGCTATCGCGGTTTGGCGAAGAACACCGCGCAGGTGTTGACGCTGTTTGCGCTGTCGAACCTGTGGCAGAAGCGAAAGCACTTATTGCCTGCGATGGCCGAGTTGCGTCTGTAATCCGGGGAAACCCTCGGAAATGCGCTGAAAACGGCGAAAATCGAAGGTTTGAACGAGTTTTACGCGACCCAGGACGGCTTTTTCCGTCTCCTGGCTGCGTTGATCAGACAATCCTGTTCTCGCCCCAGCCGGCCTTGCCGCGCAGGCAGATGCCGTATACGCCGTTCTGCTTGTCAGTGAGCTTGCGCGCGGCATCGGCCACGAAACTCCATGACGGCTGCGCCGGCATCTGCAGGCCGGCCTTCTGCAGCAGGTCGGTGCGATACATCAGCATCGAGCCTTCGGCGTAGAACGGCGCTGCGTACAGCTTGCCCTTGTCGCTGACCGCATCGCGGATCTGCGGCATCAGGTCGTCCACGTCGTAGCCGGCGTCGAAGGTCAGTGGCTTGAGCCAACCGCGCTCGGCCCAGATCGGCACCTCGTAGGTGCCGATGGTCAGGACATCGAATTGCCCGCCCTTGGTGGCGATGTCGGTGGTCACGCGCTGGCGCAGCACGTTTTCCTCCAGCGTCACCCACTCCAGCTTGATGTCCGGATGCTTGGCGGTGAAGTCGGCGGTGAGCTTCTGCATGCGGATCATGTCGCCGTTGTTGACGGTGGCGATCACCAGCGTGTCCTGCCTGGCCGCCGCAGTGCCGTCCGGCTGTCCGCCACCGCCGCAGCCGGCAAGTGCGGCGCCCAGTCCCACGCAGATCAGCAGATTGATCGAAGTGTTCATACCGATGCCTCGGTCGAGGTTGGTTGAGCAAATGCCCGTGTGATGTGCATATGCCCACGCTGCCAGCGCGCTGTAAAGCACTTTCGATCGTGCAACGCAGCATCGCCGCGCACGCCGGGGGCGCCCGCAGCTGGATGAAAACCCCACGAATGAACCGTCTTGCGTTGCTGCGCGCGGGCGTGACTCAGCCCGCGAGCAAGGCCTTGGCGGTGTGCTCGTCGGTGATCAGGCCATTGAGGATGCGGCCCTTCAAGGCGGCCTTGATCGGCCCTACCTTGACCGTGCCTGCGGCCACGCCGATGGTCAGGCTGCGCGACGGCACGCTGTGCGGCATGCTGGTCAGGCGCAGGTTGCTGCCGCCGTCGATGATCTCGCCGTCGGCATTGATGGCCCAGCCGATGATCTCGCCCACGGCGCCCAGGCGGATCAGTTCCAGCAGCTCGGTCCGGCTGATGAAGCCGTCCACATGCAGCGGGGCGGTCTGGTCCAGTTGCCCGACACCGACCAGGCGCAGATCGGCCTTGTCGGCGATGGCACGCACCCTGCGCACCACCTCGATACCCAGCAGGCTCTTGCGCTCGGTCTGCGAGGACAGGAACACCGGCAGCGGCATCGGATAGTGCTGGGCGCCGGTCAGGTCGGCCAGCCGCGCCACCGCATCGAACGGGCTCGCCGAGCCGTCCGGGGAGATATTGCCGACCAGCGACACCAGCTGATGATTGCGCGTCTGCATCGCCGGAATCCGCTCCACCGCCGCACGCATCGAACGGCCGGTGCCGATGCCGATGATGCTCGGGGTGTCGCTGCGCAGTGTGGATTCCAGCAGCGCTGCGGCACGTTCGGCCACGCCGGTGACCAGGCCCGGGTCGGCCGGATCGGTAGGCGCCACTTCGCAATAGTCGATGCCGAAGCGATCCTGCAACTGCGCGGCCAGATCCATGCAGGCGGCGATCGGGTGTTCCAGGCGAAAGGTAATCAGGCGCTGGCTCAGGCACAACGACACCAGCCGTTGCGCAGTGGCACGCGAGACCTTGAGCTTGCGGGCGATTTCGTCCTGGGTGTTGCCTGCGATGTAGTACAGCCAGCCGGCACGGGCAGCGGCGTCGAGTCGCGTGGTGTCGCTGTCGGAGTTGGCCATCTTTCACATGTGGACGCGTGGACGTCTCAGCCTAACGCAGTGCCCGGGCGTACGCAGCCGGCGGCATCCAACGCAGCGGACACGGCCGCCATGCTGTCGAACACGCGCACCGCACCGGCCATGGCCAGCGATGCTGCGGCGTCGGCCGTGGCGCCGTGATGGCTGCCACCGGTGAATCCCCAGCCTTGCATGCCGGCCGCGCGGGCCGCCTGCAGACCGCTGGAGCTGTCTTCGATCACCAGGCAACTGCGGGGTGCAACCTGCATGCCGTCGGCGGCGAACAGGAACAGGTCCGGCGCCGGCTTGCCGTGCGCCACGCGCTCGGCGGTGTACAGATGCGGGCCGAAGTAGCGCGCAAGGCCGGTGACCTGCAGGCACAGCCGGACCCGTTCCAGATGACTGGACGAGGCCACGCACAGCGGCCGGTCCAGCGCTTCCAGCAGCGCGGCCACGCCGGGCACCGGCTGCAGTTCGCTGCGCAGGCGCGCCAGCAGTTCGGTATTGAGATCGGGCTCGAAGGTGTCGGGCAAGGCGATTGCCAGCGTCTGGGCATGCGCACGCACACTGGCCAGGCTGCGCCCGAGAAAGCGCTGCTTGACTGCCGCAGCGTCCATGTCCACGCCGTGCCGTTGCAGGGTCTGCGACAGCACGGCGCAGGCGAGTGGCTCGCTGTCGACCAGCACGCCGTCGCAGTCGAAGATGACAAGGCCCGGTGGAGCATGCATAGATCAGCGTCTCGCAACGGTCAATGGGCCTGGAGTATAGCGCCCGGGCAAATGTGGCTTGAAGCGGGCAATGGCGCAGGGCGGCGTTGCGCCGCTGTGCCGGGCATGGGCCGCCTGTGCCGCTGCCCATGGCGTGCTTGCGCGTTCACCTGCCGCATTGCCGCAAACCGGCCACTGGCATAGTCTTCCGCCATGAACCCAGGCCCCACTGCCCAGGCGAGCATGGCGAAATCCCCGCCCTCCGACCCGGCGATTCCAGATTACGTTCTGCACTTCGAGCGCGCTGCCAGCTACCTGCCCAAGGAGCAGCTGCCGATCCTGCGCCGTGCCTGGGAAGTGGGCGCCACCGCGCATGCCGGCCAGACCCGCAAGTCCGGCGAGCCCTATATCACCCACCCGGTGGCCGTGGCCAGGGTGCTGGCCGAGCTGGGCCTGGACATGGAATCGCTGATCGCCGCGATCCTGCACGACACCATTGAAGACACCCCGCTGACGCGCGAAGAGCTGGCCTCCGAATTCGGCGAAGCGGTGGCCGAGCTGGTGGATGGCGTCACCAAGCTGGACAAGCTCAAGTTCCGCGACCGCCAGGAAGCGGCGGCCGAAAGCTTCCGCAAGATGCTGCTGGCGATGTCGCGCGATTTGCGCGTCATCATGATCAAGCTGGCCGACCGCCTGCACAACATGCGCACGCTGGGCGCGCAAAGCACCGAGGCACGCGGGCGCATCGCACGCGAAACGCTGGAGATCTACGCGCCCATCGCCCAGCGCCTGGGCATGAGCCTCATCAAGTCCGAGCTGCAGAACCTGGGCTTCCGCGCGCTGTATCCGTGGCGCCACGCCATCATCGAAAAACACATCCGCAGCCAGCCGGTGGTGCGGCGCGAATCGATGGCACAGGTGGAAGTGCAGCTGTCGCAGCGGCTGGCCAGGGAAGGGCTGGAACACCGCCTGGTCAGCCGTATCAAGACGCCGTGGAGCATCTATTCGAAGATGCACGAGGAGAACAAGTCCTTCGACCAGGTGATGGACGTGTTCGGCTTCCGCCTGGTGGTGCGTACGGTGGCCGATTGCTACCACGCACTGGGCGCGGTGCATGCCAGTTTCAAGCCGCTGGACGGGCGCTTCCGCGATTTCATCGCGATCCCCAAGGCCAATGGCTACCAGTCGCTGCACACGGTGTTGTTCGGGCCGTACGGCTCGCCGATCGAGGTGCAGATCCGTACCGAAGAGATGGACCTGATCGCCGAGCGCGGCGTGGCCGCGCACTGGACCTACAAGGTGGGTTCGGCCGCGCCCAACAGCGCGCAGAGCCGTGCGCACGACTGGATCGTGGAGCTGATCGACTCGCAACGCGCGGCCGGTTCGTCGCTTGAGTTCCTGGACAACGTCAAGGTGGATCTGTTCCCGGACGAGGTCTACCTGTTCACGCCCAAGGGCAAGATCCTGGCGCTACCGCGCAATTCCACCGCGCTGGATTTTGCCTATGCGGTGCATACCGACGTGGGCAACCGCGCGGTGGCCTCGCGCGTGGACAAGAAGCTGGTGCCGCTGCGGACCAAGCTGGTCAGCGGGCAGGCGGTGGAGATCATCACCGCGCGCTCGGCCACGCCCAAGCCGCAGTGGCTGGAATTTGTGGTCAGCAGCAAGGCGCGCACCGCGATCCGCCACCAGCTCAAGCAGCTCGAACACGAAGATGCGGTACAGCTGGGCCACCGCATGCTCGACCGCGCGCTGGAAGCGATGGACTCCTCGCTGGAGCGCCTGCCCAAGGGCCGGCTGGATGCGTTTCTCAACGAACACCGTTACCCGCGCCTGGAAGCGCTGCTGGCCGATGTGGCGCTGGGCAACTGGATGCCCACCCAGGCCGCGCAGGCGCTGATGGCCTATGCCGAACTGCGCGGTGGCGGGCATTCCAGGCACTCGCACGAAAAGATCCTCATCGATGGCAGCGAGCGCGGCGTCATCAGCTTCGCCAATTGCTGCCAACCGATTCCCGGCGACGAAATCATGGGCTACCACACCGCCGGCAAGGGCATCGTGGTGCACCGGCTGGATTGCCCGAACCTGGCGGAGCTGCGCAAGTCGCCCGAGCGCTGGGTGCCGATCGATTGGGATTCCAGCGTCAGTGGCGATTACGACACCGCGCTGATCGTCGAGGTGGAAAACCGCACCGGCGTGCTCGCGCAGCTGGCCGCGGCCATTGCGCAGAGCCAGTCCAATATCGAACGCGTGGATTATCTGGACCGCGATTTCAATGCCGCGGTGCTGCGCTTCAATATCCAGGTGCGCGACCGCCGCCATCTGGCCGAAGTGATGCGCCGGCTGCGTCGCCTGCATGTGGTGCAAAGCGTAGGGCGGCAGTAACCCGCATCGCCGGGTCGGGCAGTCGCCGCGCAGGATGGGGCTGGTGGCGCCTGCAGCGGGGGGGGGGCTCAGGCAATCAATCGGCGCAGCGCCGGATTGTCGTTGTCCTGCTTCCACACCAGATGCAATTCCACCGGCGTGGCCGGCGCCTCATCGCGCAGCGGCAGGTACACGATGCCGGCATAGCGCAGGCCGCTCGCGCCTTCGGGCACCAGTGCCATGCCCATGCCGCCGCGCACCAGTGCCAGCACCGAGTGGATCTGGCTGACGTATTGCACCGAGCGCGGCGCGATGCCGCGGCTGCCGAACAGCTGCGCTAGCAGATCGTAGAAGTAGCGCGCCTCATCGGGTGCGTAGTTGACCAGCGGCTGGTCGTCGAAATCCTGCAGGCGCAGGCTGTCGCGGCGTGCCAGCGGCGCGTCTTCGGGAAGCGCGGCGATCAGTGGCTCACGCGCCACGCACCGGCTGTGCAGGCTGGGACGCTGGATCGGCGGGCGCAGCAGGCCGATATCCAGCCGCCCCGCGTCCAGCGCATCCAGCTGCGCCAGGCTGACCATTTCCTTGAGTTGCAGGTCCACATCCGGCGCCTGCCTGCGCCAGCGCGCGATGGCCTCGGGCAGGAAGCGATAGCTGGCCCCGGCAGTGAAGCCCACCGACACGCTGCCCGCATCGCCGGTGCCGATCCGGCGCGCACGCAGGCCGGCGTTCTCGGCCATGCGCAGGATCGCGCGCGCTTCGGCCAGCAGGCTGCGCCCGGCCTGGGTCAGCCGCACATGCCGGCTGTTGCGCTCCAGCAACGCGGTGCCGACGCTGTGCTCCAGCAGCTGAATCTGCCGGCTCAGCGGTGGCTGGGTCATGTTCAGCCGCTCGGCTGCGCGACGAAAGTGCAGCTCGTCGGCAACCGCGACGAAGCAGCGCAGCTGGGGCAGATCGAACATGAAAGCAGCCCCTCGCTGGGCGATTTGGATGAATTCGATGCTGCACGTGCAACATCTTTGCGCACGGTGCGCGGATGAATACGCGGCACGCCGGCACGGCACCGACAACGAGCACGAGCATCCATAATTACGTAGGCCGCAGAAAACCGTTGCAAAGCAGCCATTTGCACCGGTTTCGCGTCATCCATGACGCGATTGATTCGAATCATGTATCAAACAATACGTAATTTGGTTTGGACCAGCAACGATCTGCGTTCCTAGGATCAGCCCACCCCCGCCTAGGAGCGTTTGTCCGATGAGCAGCAGATACACCCCGTCCGAAATGGCCCAGGCGCTTGGCGCCGGGTTGCTGTCGTTTCCGGTGACCCATTTCGATGCCGAGCGGGCGTTCGACGAACCGGCCTATCGCACCAACCTGGACTGGCTGTCCTCGCATCCGGCAGCCGGGCTGTTTGCCGCCGGCGGCACCGGCGAGCTGTTTTCGCTGAGCCTGGACGAGGTCAACCGCGCCGTACGTGCCGCGGTGACCCAGACCGCCGGGCGCATGCCGGTAATTGCGCCGGCCGGCTACGGCACCGCGATCGCCATCGAGATGGCACAGGCCGCCGAACGCAACGACGCCGACGGCCTCCTGCTGTTTCCGCCGTACCTGACCGAGTGCGATGCCGAGGGCGTGGCAGACCATGTCGAACGCGTCTGCAAGGCAACCAAGCTCGGCGTGATCGTCTACGGCCGCGCCAATGCCAAGCTCGACGATGTGACCCTGGCGCGCGTGGCCGAACGCTGCCCCAACCTGGTGGGCTACAAGGACGGCATCGGCGACGTGGATCGCATGACCCGCATCTATGCGCGGCTGGGCGACCGGCTGCTGTACGTGGGCGGGCTGCCTACGGCCGAAACCTTCGCGCTGCCGTATCTGGAAATGGGCGTTACCACCTATTCGTCGGCCATCTTCAATTTCCTGCCCGAGTGGGCGCTGGCGTTCTATGCGGCGGTGCGCGCGCGCGACCACGCCACCATCTACCGCGAGCTCAACGATTTCGTGCTGCCGTATACGGTGCTGCGCAATCGCCGCGCCGGCTATGCGGTGTCCATCGTCAAGGCCGGCATGCGCGCGGTGGGCCGCCCGGCCGGTCCGGTGCGCACGCCGTTGGCCGACCTCAACGAGGACGAATTCGCCCAGCTCAAGCAATTGATCGGAGGACGCCGCTGATGCATGCCATCCAGGGTGAATCGTTGATCGGCCAACGCAGCGTGCCCGGCGCCGGCGCGGTGTTTCAGGGGCTGGATGCGGCCAGCGGCGAAGCGCTGCAGCCGGTGTTCGCCTCGGCCAGCGCACAGGATCTGGAACAGGCCTGCGCGCTGGCGCACGCGGCGTTCGATGCCTATCGCGACACCTCGCTGGAAGTGCGCGCCGGCTTTCTGGAGACCATCGCCGAGCAGATCCTGGCACTGGGCGATGCGCTGATCGAACGCGCCATGCGCGAAAGCGCGCTGCCGCGTGCACGGCTGGAAGGCGAGCGCGGACGCACCGTGGGCCAGCTGCGGCTGTTCGCCAACGTGGTGCGCGAAGGCAGCTGGCTGCAGGCGCGCATCGACCCCGCCATGCCGCAGCGCACGCCACTGCCGCGTGCGGATCTGCGCCAGCGGCATATCGCATTGGGGCCGGTGGCGGTGTTTGGTGCCAGCAACTTCCCGCTGGCGTTTTCGGTGGCCGGCGGCGACACCGCCTCCGCCCTGGCGGCCGGCTGCCCGGTCGTGGTGAAAGCGCATGGCGCCCATCCGGGCACGTCCGAACTGGTGGGCCGCGCGATCCAGGCCGCAGTGGCGCAGTGCGGTCTACCCGAAGGCGTGTTCTCGCTGCTGTTCGATGCCGGCATCGAGATCGGCGCGCAGCTGGTGGCCGATGCACGCATCAAGGCCGTGGGCTTCACCGGCTCGCGTGGCGGCGGCATGGCGTTGGTCAAGATTGCTTCCGCACGCCGCGAGCCGATTCCGGTGTATGCGGAAATGAGCGCCATCAACCCGGTCTATCTGTTGCCGCATGCGCTTGAAGCGCGCGCGTCGGCACTGGGCAAGGCGTTCGTCGGCTCGCTCACCCTGGGCGCGGGGCAGTTCTGCACCAACCCCGGCCTGCTGCTGGCGATCGATTCGCCGGCACTGGATGGCTTCATTGTCTTGGCAACGCAAGCGCTGCAGGAGGTATCGCCGGCGGCGATGCTTACAACCGGCATCGGCCATGCGTATGCGCAAGGCGTGCAGCGCCTGGATGCGCATCCGCAGGTCGTCACCCTGGCACGTGGCGCGGCTGTAGACACGGGGCGTTGCCCGGCGGCGTTGTTCGGCACCGATGCCGATGCCTTCCTGGCTGATGAAGCGCTGCAGGCCGAGGTATTCGGCGCCTCCTCGCTGCTGGTGCGTTGCAAGGACATCGCCCAGTTGCGTGCATTGAGCGAACAGCTGGAAGGCCAGCTCACCGCCACCTTGCACATGGACGACGGCGATACCGAATTGGCGGGGGCATTGCTGCCGGTGCTCGAGCGCAAGGCCGGCCGCATCCTGGTCAACGATTGGCCCACCGGTGTGGAGGTCTGCCACGCCATGGTGCATGGCGGTCCGTTCCCGGCCACCTCCGACAGCCGCAGCACCTCGGTGGGCACGCTGGCGATCGATCGCTTCCTGCGCCCGGTCTGCTACCAGGACCTGCCGGCGGCGCTGCTGCCGGCGGCTGTGGCGCACGGCAACCCGATGGGCGTGTGGCGTCGCGTGGATGGCGCGTTGGGCCACGACTGACCGACCCGTTCGCAACGTTGCCTGAGGCGTGCCGGAGGAGGGTCCGGCATGCCAACCGCAGGCCCACTTGGAATCCCGAAGCGCAGTGCGCTTCCATCGTCATAGGTGAGGAACGATGATGGCTATCGATTCAAAAACGGTCGGTTCAACGACAGTCGGCGCACCGACGGTTCCGCGCAGGCGCTATCTGATTCTGTTGATGTTGTTCGTGGTGACCACGATCAACTATGCCGATCGCGCCACCTTGTCCATCGCCGGTTCCGCGGTCCAGGATGCGCTGGGCATCGACGCGCTGCAGATGGGCTTCATCTTTTCCGCGTTCGGTTGGGCCTATGTGGCCGGGCAGATTCCCGGTGGATGGTTGCTCGACCGCTTCGGCTCGCGCCGTGTGTATGGGCTGTCGCTGCTGATCTGGTCGTTGTTCACCGCCTTGCAGGGCTTCATCGGCTGGGTGCCGGTGGCCTGGGCGGTGACCACCCTGTTTGTGTTGCGCTTTCTGGTGGGCATTGCCGAAGCGCCGTCGTTCCCCGGCAATAGCCGCATCGTGGCAGCCTGGTTTCCCACCGCCGAGCGCGGCCTGGCCGCCTCCATCTTCAATTCCGCGCAGTACTTCGCCACGGTGGCGTTTGCGCCGCTGATGGGCTGGTTGGTGCATGCCTGGGGCTGGGAGCATGTGTTCCTGGTGATGGGCGGCGTGGGCGTGCTGCTGGCGCTGCTGTGGCGCAAGACGATCTATGCGCCGCGCGAGCATCCGCGTCTGTCTGCGCAGGAGCTGGACTACATCCAGCGCAATGGCGCACTGGTGGACATGGAACAGGGCAGCAAGCCCGGTAGTCAGCCCAAGGGGACGCAGTGGCATTACGCCAAGCAGTTGCTGTGCAACCGCATGCTGTTGGGCGTGTATATCGGCCAGTACTGCATCACCACGCTGACCTATTTCTTCCTGACCTGGTTCCCGGTGTACCTGGTCAAGGAGCGCGGCATGTCGATCCTGGAGGCGGGCTTTGTGGCCTCGTTGCCGGCGGTGTGCGGCTTTGTCGGCGGTGTGTTGGGCGGCTATGTGTCCGACCGCATGGTGCGGCGCGGGTACTCGCTCACCGTCTCGCGCAAGACGCCGATCGTGGTGGGCATGCTGATGTCGGTGACGATGATTGGCTGCAACTACGTGCAGGCCGAATGGATGGTGGTGGGGCTGATGGCGCTGGCCTTCTTCGGCAAGGGCATCGGTGCGCTCGGCTGGGCGGTGGTGGCCGATACCTCGCCCAAGGAAATCGCCGGCCTGTCCGGTGGCCTGTTCAACACCTTCGGCAACATCGCCGGCATCACCACGCCAATTGTCATTGGCTACATCGTCTCCACCACCGGCAGCTTCGAGTGGGCGCTGGTCTTTGTCGGGCTCAATGCGCTGCTGGCGGTGGTGTCCTATCTGTTCGTGGTCGGGCAAATCAAGCGCGTGGAACTGAAGGCCCCTCCGGGTGGCCCGGCCGCGCCCATGCCTGTATCGCGTTGACCGTCTTCGGAGAGTCCTGATGAACATCCATACTTCTGCTGCAGGCATCGGCGCCACGCCGCGCATTACCGACATCCGCGTGGTGCCGGTGGCCGGCCAGGACAGCATGCTGCTCAACCTCAGTGGCGCGCATGCGCCGTACTTCACTCGCAATGTGTTGGTGCTGCGCGATTCGTCCGGGCGCACCGGCGTGGGCGAGGTGCCGGGTGGTGATGCCATCGCCGGCCTGTTGAACGAGGCGGCCGCGCTGATTCGCGACCGTTCCATCGCCGACTACCAGCGCATCCTCAATCAGGTGCGCACCGCCTTCGCCGACCGCGACAGCGCCGGACGCGGCCTGCAGACCTTCGATCTGCGCATTACCATCCATGCGGTGACCGCCATCGAAGCGGCATTGCTGGACTTGCTCGGGCAGTTTCTGGATCAACCGGTGGCCGCGCTGCTCGGCGAAGGCCAGCAGCGCGATGCGGTCGACGTGTTGGGCTACCTGTTCTTTATCGGCGATCGTCGCAAGACCGGCCTGGAATACCGCGACGGTAGCGCTGCCACCGATGCCTGGGAGGCCGTGCGCGACCAGGAGGCACTGACGCCGTCCGCGGTGGTGCGGCTGGCCGAAGCGGCCTACGCCAAATACGGCTTCCGCGATTTCAAGCTCAAGGGCGGCGTGTTGCGTGGCGAGGAGGAGATCGAGGCGATCCATGCGCTGCATACGCGCTTTCCGCAGGCGCGCATCACCCTGGACCCCAACGGGGCGTGGTCGTTGGCACAGGCCATCGCGCTGTGTCGCGACATGCATGGCGTGATGGCCTATGCCGAGGACCCGTGCGGAGCCGAGCAGGGCTATTCCGGTCGCGAGGTCATGGCTGAATTCCGTCGCGCCACCGGCCTGCCGACGGCCACCAACATGATCGCCACCGACTGGCGCCAGATGGGTCACGCCATCCAGCTGCAGTCGGTGGATATTCCGCTGGCCGACCCGCATTTCTGGACGCTGCAAGGCTCGGTGCGTGTGGCGCAACTGTGCCGCGACTGGGGCCTGACCTGGGGCTCGCATTCCAACAACCACTTCGATATTTCGCTGGCGATGTTCACCCATGTGGCCGCCGCCGCGCCGGGGCGTGTCACCGCCATCGACACGCACTGGATCTGGCAGGACGGCCAACGCCTGACCCGTGATCCGCTACAGATCGAAGGTGGCCAGATCCAGGTGCCGGCCAAGCCCGGCCTGGGCGTGGAGCTGGACATGGACGCGCTGGAAGCGGCGCATCGCACCTACCAGGGGTTGAGCCTGGGCGCGCGCGACGATGCCGTCGCCATGCAGGCGCTGATCCCCAACTGGACTTTCGACAACAAGCGTCCCTGCCTGGTGCGCTGAGGCGTCTAGATGCTTGCGGCCGGAGCACCGGCCGCAGCACCTGACCGCGCGTTCACCGCAGCTGGAGAATCGAGCAATGAAAAGCATGATGGCAATCAGCGGCGCTGCGCTGCTGGCGGTCGGCGCGGCCGGGCGTGCGCGTGCGCAACAGCCCGATGAGGGATTCTGGAATGGCGCCACGGCCGAGGTCACCGCGCTCAATTTCTATTACAACCGCGACTTCCGCAGTGGCGACGGGCAGGGCAAGCGGGCCGAATGGGCGCAAGGCTTCGTGGTCGATGCCAGGAGCGGCTACACCCGCGGCCCGGTCGGCGCAGGGTTGGACCTGCTGGGCATCGGCGACTTCAAGCTCGATGGCGTGCGTGCCGAAGGCGGCACCGGCCTGCTGCCCAGCAACGACGATGGCACTGCGCAGCACGCGCTGGTGCGCGTGGCGCCCACGCTCAAGCTACGCGCCTCGCAGACCGAATTGAAATGGGGCAGTTTCATTCCCAACGAGCCGCTGGTGCGCGCCAGCATCACCCGCATCATGCCGGAGACCTTTCAGGGCGTGACCCTGGAGTCCAAGGATGTGCCCAAGCTCGATCTGCTGCTGGCGCGTTTCACCAGCGCCTGGTATCGCGACGGCGATTCGCGCGTGCCGATCACCCTGGCCAACAAGAACCGTCGCTTTCTCGGGACCCCTGATTCGGACGCGCTCGATCTGGTGTCGGCGACTTATACGCTGGCCCCGGGCACCCAGCTGCGTTATCAGGGCGCGGTGATGGAAGACATCTACCGCCAGCAGCTCTACAACCTGATCCAGACCCAGATGTTCGGCAAGGACCGCCTGCGCGTGGATCTGCGCTACTTCCGCACCGACGATACTGGTCAGTCGCGCGCCGGCTTGATCGACAACCGCATGGTCAGCAGCATGGTGTCCTGGCGCACCGGCGGCCATGAATTCGGTGTCGGCTATCAGAAGCTGTCCGGCCCCAGCGCCATGCCCTGGCCGGGCGGCACCGATGGCAATGTCTTCAACTGGACCTTCATCAACGACTTCCTCGAGCGCGGCGAGCGCAGCTGGCAACTGCGTTACAGCATCGATGGCGACAGCATCGGCATTCCCGGCCTCAGCGTCATGGTGCGCTACATCAGCGGCGACAATGCACGCCCGGCCACCTATGCCGGCGAAGGCCGCGAATGGGCGCGCGATGTGCTCACTACCTATCAGTTCCAGAGCGAGCGCTTCAAGCATCTGAGCCTGATCTGGTTCAACGGCACCTTTCGCTCCAACTACCAGCGCAACGTCGATGAAAACCGGTTGATCCTGCAGTATCGGCGCCAGTTCGACAGCCCCGATCGTTAACGCATTCCACCCCCATGTTCTGCAAGGTAGCCCCTGATGTCCGCAACCCAGCACGCCATGCCCTGGCTCAGCATCCGCGCCCATGCGCGCGACAACGTCGCCATTGTCGTCAACGATGGCGGTGCGCCCGCCGGCGCCGGTTTTCCGGATGGGGTGAGCGCCATCGAACACATTCCGCAGGGCCACAAGATGGCGCTGGTGGACCTGCCGGCGGGCGCGCCGGTGATCCGCCTGGGCGCGGTGATCGGCACCGCCAATGCCGCGATTGCACGCGGCGCCTGGGTCAGCGAGCAGCTGCTGGCGATGCCCGAGGCCCCCGAACTGGCCACGCTGGATCTGGGGCTGCATCCGGCGCCAGCGCCCGAGCCGCTGGAGGGTTACACCTTCCAGGGCTACCGCAATCGCGATGGCAGCGTGGGGACACGCAATATCCTGGGCATCATGACCAGCGTGCAGTGCGTGGTCGGCGTGCTCGGGCACGCGGTGGACCGCATCCGCGCCGAGTTGCTGCCCAGGTATCCGCATGTCGACGATGTGGTGGCGGTCAATCACGTCTACGGCTGCGGCGTGGCGATCACTGCGCCGGAGGCCATCATTCCCATCCGCACGCTGCGCAACATCGCGCGCAGCCCCAACTTCGGCGGGCAGGCGCTGATCGTGGGACTGGGTTGCGAAAAGCTCGCGCCGGAGCGTCTGTTGCCCGACGACGCCAGCGACGACGACAGCGGCGTGTATCGCCTGCAGGAAGCCAGCCTGGGTTTTGCCGACATGGTGGGCGCGATCATGGCCATGGCCGAAGAACGCCTGCGCCATCTGGATCGGCGCCGCCGCGAAACCGTGCCGGCCAGCGAATTGGTGGTAGGCATGCAATGCGGCGGTAGCGACGCGTTTTCCGGCGTCACCGCCAACCCGGGCCTGGGCGTGGCCGCCGACCTGCTGGTGCGTGCCGGCGCCACGGTGATGTTCTCGGAAAACACCGAAGTGCGCGACGGCATCCATCTGCTGGTGCCACGCGCCGCCAATGCAGACGTGGCGAAGGCGCTGGTACGCGAGATGGCCTGGTACGACGCCTATCTGGCGCGTGGGCAGGCCGATCGCAGTGCCAACACCACCCCCGGCAACAAGAAGGGCGGGCTGGCCAACATCGTGGAAAAGGCGATGGGCTCGATCGCCAAATCCGGCTCTTCGGCGATCAATGGCGTGGTGCCACCCGGCGAGCGGGTCAAGGGGCGCGGATTGCAGTACTGCGCTACCCCGGCCAGCGACTTCGTCTGCGGCACGCTGCAGGTCGCCGCCGGCATGAACCTGCATGTGTTCACCACCGGCCGCGGCACCCCCTACGGCCTGGGCATGGTGCCGGTCATCAAGGTGGCCACCCGCAGCGAGCTGGCACAGCGCTGGTCCGACCTGATGGACATCGATGCCGGCGGCGTGGCGACCGGCGCCAAGACGCTGGAGCAATTGGGCTGGGAGTTGTTCCAGCGCTATCTGGACGTGGCCAGCGGCCAACGCACCTGGACCGAGCGGCATCGCCTGCACAACGATCTGGCCTTGTTCAACCCGGCGCCGATTACTTAGCAACGCTTGCTGCACGATGGCGCAGGTCGCCTGGCGTGGCGACGCCGGGGCACTCACCCCCATCTCTCTTCCGCAGGGAGCGGGGCTTGCCGTTCCCTTCTCCCGATGGGAGAAGGTGCCCCGAAGGGGCGGATGAGGGCAGGTGCGCAGCCTCATGCGCTATGTCGCACAGCGCCCGATAGCACACCCGCGCAGTCTCATGAAAACCATCGTGCGTGCAGGCGAAATCAAGCCGCCATCAACACCCTCGTAAGACACCCACCCCACCGATCAACGCGCCGCCACACCACCGGCCAACGCCCGCGCGCCGTCAGCGCCTATTGCTCACCCATTCGCCCGTCAACGGCATGCGCCGATACAATGCGCGCTCGTTTTCAGTGTTGACGGAGTTCCCATGTCCCAGATCATCCATACCGATCAGGCGCCTGCCGCCATCGGTCCGTATTCCCAGGCCGTGCGCGCCGGCAACACCGTGTATTTCTCCGGCCAGATTCCGCTGGACCCGGCCACCGGCGAGATCGTGCCCGGCGATATCGGCGCGCAGGCACGCCGCGCCTTCGACAACCTCAAGGCGGTGGCCGAAGCAGCCGGCGGCTCGCTCGACAAGATCGTGCGGCTGGGCCTGTACCTGACCGACCTGGGCCAGTTCGCCGCCGTCAACGCGGTGATGCAGGACTATTTCCAGGCCCCGTTCCCGGCCCGCTCCACCATCGAGGTCTCCGGCCTGCCCAAGGGCGCCGGCTTCGAAGTCGATGCGGTGATGGTGCTCGACTGATTCCGTCCGGCTGATCGGCGCCGATCCGTCGTGCCGCGCGCACCCACCGCAGCGCCAAGCCTGGCCGTCGCCGGCCAGGCTGCGTTGTCCAGCCTGCCTGGTGTCGGCCCGAGGGTGGCCGAGAAATTTGCCGCGCGCGGCATCGTGAGCCTGCAGGACCTGTGGCTGCACCTGCCGCTGCGTTACGAAGACCGCACCCGCCTGACCACCATCGCGCAGCTGCAAAGCGGCGTGCCCGCGCAGATCGAAGGGCGGGTGGAGGCGGTGGAACGCGGCTTTCGCTTCCGCCCGGTGTTGCGCGTGGCGGTCTCCGATGACTCGCACGGCAGCGTGGTGCTGCGCTTCTTCCATTTCCGCGCTGCCCAGGTGGCGCAGTTTGCCGTGGGGACGCGCGTGCGGGTGTTCGGCACGCCCAAGCCCGGCCAGCACGGCTGGGAGATCGTCCATCCCAGCTATCGGGTGCTTGCGCCGGGCGAGGATGCCGGCTTGGGCGACAGCCTGGACCCGGTCTACCCGGTGCTCGAAGGGGTCGGCCCGGCCACGCTGCGCAAGCTCATCGGCCAGGCGTTGGAGCGGCTGCCGCCGGAGGCCGCGCTGGAATTGCTGCCATCGCAGTGGCTGCAGGACGACCAGCTGCCCTCGCTGCGCACGGCCTTGCTGACCATGCATCGCCCGCCGGTCGGCACCGATCCGCAGCAGCTGCTCGCTGGCGGGCATCCGGCCCAGCGGCGCCTGGCGCTGGAAGAACTGCTGGCCCATCAACTCAGCCTGCGCCGTCAGCGCATCGCGCTGCAGCGCTTGCGTGCCCCGCAGTTGCGCGGCGGCCGGCTGGTGCAGCAACTGCGCAATGCCCTGCCGTTCCAGCTCACCGGCGCGCAGCAGCGGGTGTTCGAACAGATTGCGCACGACCTTGCGCAGCCCTCGCCGATGCTGCGGCTGGTGCAGGGCGATGTCGGCAGCGGCAAGACCGTGGTCGCGGCGCTGGCGGCGATGCTGGCGGTGGAGCAGGGCAAGCAGGCGGCCCTGGCCGCGCCCACCGAACTGCTGGCCGAGCAGCACCTCACCAACCTGCGCGGCTGGCTGGAGCCGTTGGGCGTGCGCATCGTCTGGCTGGCCGGCAAGGTCACCGGCAAGGCGCGCGCTGCGGCCATGGCCGAGGTGGCCTCCGGCCAGGCGCAGCTGGTGGTGGGCACGCATGCCCTGATGCAGGAGGCGGTGGTCTTCCATGACCTGGCCCTGGTCATCATCGACGAGCAGCACCGTTTCGGCGTGCACCAACGCCTGGCGCTGCGCGACAAGGGTGCGGCCGCCGGCAGCGTGCCGCACCAGTTGGTGATGACCGCCACCCCGATCCCGCGCACGCTGGCGATGTCCGCGTATGCGGATCTGGACGTCTCGGCCATCGACGAACTACCGCCCGGACGCACCCCGGTGCAGACGATTGTCCTGAGTGCCGAGCGGCGTCCGGAGCTGGTCGAGCGCATCCGCGCCGCCTGTGCCGAAGGCCGCCAGGCGTACTGGGTGTGCACCCTGATCGAAGAAAGCGAAGAGCCGGAGAAGGGCGCGCCGGGCGGGCCGCCGCGCATCGAAGCGCAGGCCGCGCAGGTCACCTACGAGGCGTTGTCGGCGCAACTGCCCGGCGTGCGCGTGGCGCTGGTGCACGGGCGCATGAAACCGGCCGAGAAACAGCGGGCCATGCTCGATTTCAAGCAGGGCCGCAGCGATCTGCTGGTGGCCACCACCGTGATCGAAGTCGGCGTAGACGTGCCCAATGCGTCGTTGATGATTATCGAAAACGCCGAGCGTCTGGGCCTGGCCCAGTTGCACCAGTTGCGCGGGCGAGTCGGGCGCGGCGCGGCCGCCTCCAGCTGTGTGCTGCTTTATCAGGCGCCATTGTCGCTGATGGCCCGTCAGCGCCTGGAAACCATGCGCCAGACCAACGATGGCTTCGTGATCGCCGAAAGGGACCTGGAGCTGCGCGGTCCTGGCGAACTGCTGGGTACGCGCCAGACCGGCCTGGCCAGTTTCCGCATCGCCGACCTGGCCCGCGACGCCGGCCTGCTGCCGCGCGTGCAGGTGCTGGCCGACCGCCTGCTGGCCGAGGCGCCGGAGATCGCTGATCGGGTGGTGGCGCGCTGGATCGGGAGCGCGGTGCGGTATGCGGCCGCTTGAGCGGCTGGGAATCGGGAATCGGGATTCGGGAATCGTAAAAGCAAAGGCTGCTGCTTCCTTTTCATCCGAAGGCGTTCGCTTGATCGGCTGATCCTTGCGAAGATGGGGCAACGAATCCCGAATGCCCACTCCCGAATCCCATGACAAAAAAGATACCGCTGCTGATCGATACCGACCCGGGCGTGGATGATGCGCTGGCGTTGCTGATGGCCTTCAACGACAGCCGCCATGCGGTGGTCGGGCTGACCATCGCCGCCGGCAACGTGGGCCTGGAGCACACCGTGCGCAACGCCTTGAAGGTGTGCGAGATCGCCGGTCGCGACGATGTGCCGGTATATGCCGGCTGCCCGCAGCCGCTGCTGCATTCCTCCGTGGATGCGGCACATGTGCATGGCATCGATGGCTTTGGCGACGTTGGTCTGCCGGCGGCCAAGCGTTGCGTCGAAGCGGAACATGCCGCGCTCGCGATCCTGCGCTTGTCGCATGCATACGCCGGCGAGCTGTTGCTGGTGGCACTGGGCCCGCTGACCAATCTTGCCCTGGCGTTGACCCTGGACCCGACCCTGCCGCAGCGCGTGGCGCGGCTGGTGGTGATGGGCGGGGCGCTGACCGGGCACGGCAACATCACCCCGGCAGCTGAATTCAACATCGGTTTCGACCCGGAGGCGGCGCACATCGTGTTCCGCGGTTTCCCGCACTTCGACGTGGCCGACTGGGAGGCCACCATCGCGCACGGCCTGCTGCACCGGGACGTGGAGCAGTGGCTGGCCGCCGATTCGGCCCGCGCCCGCTTCTACGAGGAGATCTCGCGCAAGACCCGCCTGTGGTCCGAAGACAGCCGCGGCGAGTACTGGTATGCGGCCGATGCGCTGGCGATGGCGTTTGCGCTGCACCCGGACGGCGCCCAGCGCCTGGAGCGGCGCCCGGTGCAGATCGAACTGTCCGGCACCCACACCCGCGGGATGACCCTGGTGGACTGGAACCGGCAGGGCCGCGCGCCCGACAATGCCAACCTGTTGCTGCAATACGACCGCCAACGGTTCCACGGGCTGGTCGGCGCGGCACTGGCGGCGAGCTAGGGGCACCTTGCGCAGGGTGCCTGCAGGTCGCTATAATGCTCGGCTTATCCAGGCAGCCCGAGCGCCAAGCCCATGAAAAATAACGTGCATCCCGACTACGAAGAGGTCGTCTTTCACGACGTGACCTCTGATTTCAAGATCCTGACCCGATCCACCATGAGCTCCAAGGATACCGTGATGTGGGAGGACGGCGAGGAATATCCGCTCATCAAGGTGGAAATCTCCTCCGCGTCGCACCCGTTCTACACCGGCAAGCACAATGTGATCGACACCGGCGGCCGGATCGACAAGTTCCAGAGGCGCTACGGGCGCTAAGCCTGCAAGACGGGCTGTACCAGCAACGGCCGCGCACTGCGCGGCCGTTTGTTTTGGGCCTGCCGCCGCTTCGTTTGCGTCGCCCCTGCGACGCGCGTCTACGACTTCAGTCCAAGCGACGACCAAAATGCTGCTGTGCGATAATGACGTGATCCGAGGCGATGCCTTGGACTTCCATCACGTGCCTGCCCATGTGGGATCAGGCGCCTTCCACTGAAGGAGCGTACACAGTGTCCGATCTTGATCAGGTCACGCTCAACGCCGGCGACACGTCGGTCGTTCTGCCGGTTCTCAAGCCCACGCTGGGCAATGACTGCGTCGATATTTCCAAGCTGACCAAAGAAACCGGTCTGTTCACCTACGACTCGGGCTTCACCGCCACCGCCAGCTGCAAGTCGGCCATCACCTACATCGATGGCGACAATGGCGTGTTGTTGTACCGCGGCTACCCGATCGAGCAGCTGGCCGAGAAGTCCAGCTTCCTGGAAGTGTCGTACCTGCTGATGAACGGCGAACTGCCGACGGCGGACGAATTCAAGAAGTTCGACCACGAAGTGACGCATCACACGATGATGCACGAGTCGCTGAAGAACTTCCTCGGCGGTTTCCGCCACGACGCCCACCCGATGGCCATGCTGGCCGGCTCGGTCGCCTCGCTGTCGGCGTTCTACCACGACACCCTGGACCTCAACGATCCGGAACAGCGCCGCCAGGCCGCCATCCGTCTGATCGCCAAGGTGCCGACCCTGGCTGCTGCTGCGTACCGCTATTCGATCGGCTGGCCGATCCGCTACCCGCGCAACAACCTGAACTACGTCGACCGCTTCCTGCACATGATGTTCGAAGTGCCGAGCGAGCCGCTGGAGATCAACCCGGTCGTGGCCAAGGCGCTGGATCTGCTGTTCATCCTGCACGCCGATCACGAGCAGAACGCCTCGACCTCGACCGTGCGTCTGGTCGGTTCGACTGGCGCCAACCCGTACGCATCGGTCGCAGCGGGCATCACCGCGCTGTGGGGCCCGGCGCACGGCGGCGCCAACGAAGCGGTGCTGAAGATGCTCGAAGAAATCGGCACCGCCGATAACGTCGAGTCGGCCGTGGCCAAGGCCAAGGACAAGAACTCCTCGTTCCGCCTGATGGGATTCGGTCACCGCGTCTACAAGAACTTCGATCCGCGCGCCAAGATCATCCGCGAGATGACCCACAAGGTGCTGGGCGAGCTGGGTGTCAACGACCCGCTGCTGGAAGTGGCGCTGAAGCTGGAAGAGGCCGCGCTGAAGGACGACTACTTCGTGCAGCGCAAGCTGTACCCGAACGTCGACTTCTACTCGGGCATCATCTACAAGGCGCTCAATATCCCGGTGGAAATGTTCACTGTGATGTTCGCCATCGCCCGCACCGCCGGCTGGGTGTCGCATTGGCTGGAACAGCAGGTGGACCCGGAAATGAAGATCGGCCGTCCCCGCCAGATCTACACCGGCTACGACAAGCGCGACTACACCGACAGCGCCAAGCGCTGATCGACTCACGTTTCGCTGCGTAAACCAGCGCCCCGCACTGCGGGGCGTTTTCGTTTTTGGCTGCTGCCGTCACTGAAACCGGGGCGCTTGCCAAGCGCGGCTGGCAAAGCCTGGCGAGCAGTCGCCGGATAAATGCCGACGGCCCGCCCAGCAATGGGAGCGCTTGCGCGGGCTCAATCCCGTTGCTGGTACGCGGCGCTCTCCTGTTCGGCGAGCAGCTGCCGCAGTTGCGCCGCCGAGGCGCGCGGCATCGGCTTTTCGTCCAGTTGCGAGAGCGGTGCCTGGCGCAGGGCGTCGTAGGGCAGCACAGTCAGGTCGAAGCTCAGGTCTTCGGCACTGAACAGCCACACCGGAAACTCGCCGTTGCGCTCGCGGTCCAGCCGCAGGCGGCGGGTACGCGCTTCGGCAGGAATGCGGTGTTCTTCCAGAAAGCGTTGCACTGCGTCGGCATCGTCGCTGTGCAGCTGCAACTGCACGGGCGCATTCGCATCGGCAGTGCCCTCTAGCACCGGGCCGGTCAGCCGCGGCTGGAACCGGCTGAGGAAATCCAGCGCCCGCAACGCCGCCTCGCGGCGCTGGCGTAGCCGCAGGTGTGGTCTGGGCCGGCGAACAGGCGCTGGTACTCGCGCAAGGCATCTTCGATCTCGCGATTGCGCGGCAGCGAAGCGTCGTCATGGATGCCGAGCCGGCTGGCGGCCTTGAGCTTGGCCTGGTGGAAATCGCGGATGCCGCCTTCGGCCATCAATCTGGCGGCCTCATGGGCGAGCCGATGGCGGCGTTCCCGGGTGCGCGTATCGGCGTGCTGGCGTGCGTGATGCATGACCCGGCTCCCCTGATGAACCTGGGCTCGACTCTACAACAGCCACATGAAGACATGGCGAATGCGTTGCGCCATGTTGAGCACGAACCGCGTCGTACTGCCGATCTCGCTCCATCAGGCAATCAGCCACAAACGGCAGCTGCCTGTTCGCGTCATTGCACCTGCCTCACCCGCCCAAGAAAAAGGGGAGCCGGAGCAGCCACGCTGTTCCGATTCCCCATTCCCGAATCCCGAATCCCAGCCCTTAAAAAATATCGAACGCCTTCTCGTCCTGCTGTTCCTGCAAGCCGTAGTCGTAATCCTGCAGGCGATCCAGGTCCTCGTTCTTCACCCACTCGACTGCGCCGTTGATGGTGGCCTGGGTCATGCCATCGGGCGGATCGTTGGCGGCGATCGGCTTGTCCTTCAACGCCACGCGCATGTAGTCGATCCAGATCGGCAAGGCCGCCTTGCCGCCGTACTCGCGGTAGCCCAGCGAGCGGAAGTCGTCGCGGCCGACCCACACGGTGGTGGCATACGGACCGCCGAAGCCGGAGAACCAGGCGTCGCGGTGGTCATTGGTCGAGCCGGTCTTGCCGCCCACGTCCTCACGGCCCAACACCTTGGCGGCGGTGCCGGTGCCGCGCTGGACCACGTCGCGCATCATCGACACCAATTGGTAGGCGGTGCGCTCGTCGATGGCGCGGGGGGCAATCTTGGTCTCCGCCGTCGCCGCGGGGGTGGCCTGCGCCGGTGCCGGTGCGGCATTGGCGGCCGGGGCGGGCGGCGTAGCCGCTGCCTGCGCGCCGAAGTTGAAGCCGTCCACCACCTGGCTCACCGGTGCGACGTTGCCGCCTTGCAGAGCGCAGGTGCGGCATGCCACCGCCGGCACTTCCTTGAAGATGAGGTTGCCGTCGCGGTCCCTGACCTCATCCACGATCCAGGTGTCCACGCGCGAGCCGCCATTGGCGAACGCCGCGTAGCCACGCGCCACCGACAGCGGCGTCAGCGACGCGGTGCCCAGCGACATCGACAGGTTGGGCGGCAGCTCGGCCTCCTGGAAGCCGAACTGGCTGATGTACTTGCGGGCGAAATCGACACCGATGGCGTCCAGCAGGCGCACCGAGACCAGATTGCGCGACTGCACCAGCGCTTCGCGCAGGCGCATCGGGCCACGGAAGCCGCCGCCGTCGTTCTGCGGCGACCAGGTCTTGCCGCGGCGGTCGCGGAACACCACCGGCGCATCCAGTACGATCGAGGCTGGGTTGAAGCCCTTCTCGAAGGCGGCCGCGTACACGAACGGCTTAAAGCTGGAGCCCGGCTGGCGGCGCGCCTGGGTGGCGCGGTTGAACTTGTTGCCGGCGAAGCTGAAACCGCCGACCAACGCGCGCAGTGCGCCGCTGTTGGCGTCCAGCGACACCAGGGCCGCCTGGCCGCGCGGTAGCTGGTCGATGATCCACTCGCCGTCTTTTTCGTCGGCGCGGATGCGGGTCAGGTCGCCGCGGGTCAGCAGCTTGGCCGGGGTCTTGCTGGTCCAGCGGCTGGCCGAGGCAGGCAGGGTGAGTTCGGTCTTGTCGTGCTGCACGACGGTGACGCCGCCATCGGGGTTGGTGCGCGCCACGATCACCGGGCGCAGCCCGCCCTGGATGAAGACGCCGGACAGATGCTTGGCCAACGCGGCGGCATCGGCATCGGCGGCCACCTCGAAGTGCTGCTCCACCCCGTGCCAGCCATGCCGGTGGTCGTACAGGCGCAGACCTTCGCTGATCGCCGCGTCGGCACCGGTCTGCAGGGTGGCATCGATGGTGGTGGTGACGTGGTAGCCCTTGTTGAGCACGTCGCCACCGTACTTGGCGATCATCTCCTGGCGCACCAGTTCGGTCACGTAGGGTGCGTACACCTGCACCGGCGGCTCGTGCGGCTTGGCGTGCATCGGCACGGCCTTGGCGGCGTCGGCTTCGGCCTGGCTGACGAAGCCCAGCTCGGCCATGCGCTGCAGCACGTAATAGTCGCGCCGTTCTCGCGCGCGCTCCGGGTTGCTGATCGGATTGCCGCTGGAGGGGAACTTGGGGATGCCGGCCAGCGAGGCCATCTCGTCCAGGCTCAACGCGTCCATCTTCTTGCCGTAGTAATACTCGGCCGCAGCTCCCACGCCGTAGGCGCGATTGCCGAAGAAGCTCTTGTTGAGGTACAGCTCGAAGATCTCGTCCTTGCTCAGCTCGCTTTCGATCTTGCGCGCCAGCAGGATCTCGGCCAGCTTGCGGGTATAGCTGTATTCGGAGTTGAGGAAGAACTGCCGCGCCACCTGCTGGGTGATGGTCGAGCCGCCGGGTACGCGCTTGGCGTCGGTGGTGGCCAGCAGCCAGATCGCGCGGCCAATGCCCTTGTAGTCCACGCCCCCATGCTCGTAGAAGCGCGCGTCCTCGGTTGCCAGGAAGGCCTGCTTCAGGCGCAGCGGAACCTCCTTGATCTGGACCGGGTAGCGCCGGGTTTCGCCATAGACGGCCATCAGGCGGCCGTCGCTGGCGTAGACGTACATCGGCTCCTGCAGTTCAACCTGCTTGAGGGACTGTACGTCGGGCAACTTCGATGAAATGGCGTAGTACAGGCCGCCAGCGGCAATGGCGCCAAGCAGGGCGAGCACGACGAGCGCGGCCAGGATCCAGCCCAGCCAACGGCGAATACGGGGCATGTACGAGAGATTCCGATTGCAGATTTCTTGGCCACAGAGTATAGATGACGCCGAGTTTGGCTGGGGCCGAACTCTGGGGATCGCAGAAGACGGCACTGGGGTCACGCTCGCGGGGTCATTGCCTTGCGCGTGAGGGGCTTGTCAACTGTTAAAATTTGATTATTAATGCGAGGACGCAGCGTGCGTCCAAGTGCCCATCGGCAGGGGAGTTACCGTGGGGCTTCTACCCAAGAGTCAGTCGCCACTGATCGGTGTCGATATCAGTTCCACTGCGGTCAAGCTGTTGCAGCTGTCGCGCAGCGGGAACCGTTTCCGCGTGGAACACTACGCGGTGGAACCATTGCCGCCGAATGCGGTGGTAGAAAAGAACATCGTCGAAGTGGAAGCGGTGGGCGAAGCCATTCGCCGCGCCATCAACCGTTCCGGCAGCAAGGCCAGGAACGCGGCGGCGGCCGTGGCCGGCTCGGCGGTCATCACCAAGCTGATCCCGATGCCCGCCGACCTGGACGACAGCGATCTGGAAGCGCAGGTCGAGCTGGAGGCCACCAACTACATCCCGTACCCGATCGAGGAAGTGAATCTCGATTTCGAGGTGCTCGGCCCGATGCCCAACAGCCCGGACATGGTCCAGGTGCTGCTGGCCGCTTCGCGCTCGGAGAACGTGGAGCTGCGCCAGTCGGCGCTGGAACTGGGCGGCCTGGTCGCCAAGGTGATGGACGTGGAGGCCTTCGCGGTCGAAAACGCCTTCGCCCTGGTTTCCAGCGAACTGCCGGTGGCCGCCGATGCGGTGGTGGCGCTGGTGGATATCGGCGCCACCATGACCACGCTGAGCGTGCTGCGCTCCGGCCGTAGCCTGTACAGCCGCGAGCAGGTGTTCGGCGGCAAGCAGCTGACCGACGAAGTGATGCGCCGCTATGGCCTGACCTACGAAGAGGCCGGCCTGGCCAAGCGCCAGGGTGGCTTGCCGGAAAGCTACGAGGTCGAGGTGCTTGAGCCGTTCAAGGAGGCGACTGTGCAGCAGATCAGCCGCCTGCTGCAGTTCTTCTACGCCGGCAGCGAATTCAATCGCGTGGACTGCATCGTGCTGGCCGGCGGCTGCGCTGCGCTGTCGCGCCTGCCGGAGATGGTCGAAGAACAGCTGGGGGTGACCACCGTGGTGGCCAACCCGCTCGCACAGATGACGCTGGGTCCCAAGGTTCAGGCCCATGCGCTGGCGCTGGATGCGCCCGCCCTGATGATCGCCACCGGCCTGGCCCTGAGGAGCTTCGACTGATGGCAAGAATCAACCTGTTGCCCTGGCGCGCTGAGCGCAGGAAGGCGCGCGAGCGCGAGTTCTATTCGATGCTGGGCTTCGCCGCGCTGGGCGGGGTGCTGTTGTCGGCGTTGATCTGGTTCTACTACGACGCGCAGATCAGCGGCCAGACCGAGCGCAATGCGTTCCTGACCGCCGAGATCGAGAAGGTCAAGGCGCAGAACGAAGAGATCAAGGAACTCGACAAGAAGAAAGACCGCCTGCTGGCCCGCAAGAAGGTCATCGAGGAGCTGCAGGCCAACCGCTCGCAGATGGTGCACCTGTTCGATTCGCTGGTGCGCACCATTCCCGATGGCGTGGCGCTCACCAACGTCAAGCAGGATGGCGACATCCTGACCCTGGAAGGCCGCTCGCAATCCAATGCGCGCGTCAGTACCTACATGCGCAACCTGGAGGGCTCGGGCTGGATGACCAGCCCGGACCTGTCGATCATCGAGGCCAAGAGCCAGGACAAGGCCGCCGGCCAGCCCGCCGCCGCGTCGGTGGAGACCAAGGCGCTGCCGTATGTGTTCACGCTGAAGGTCAAGCTGGCCAATCCGAACGAGGCCGACAAGAACGGGACGGCGCCGGTCGACGGGCAGGCACCCGGTGCAACGCCAGCGGGCGCTGCACCGGCACCTGCCGCCACACCGGCGCCGACACCCGCAGCGCCTGCACCGGCGCAAGCCACCCGGCCGCAGGAGGGGGCGGCGTCATGAGTAAGAAATCATTCAAGCTCAGCGATCTGGATTTCAACAACATCGGCGGCTGGCCGCAGCAGGCGCGCATCGTGTTCTGCGTGGTCGTGGGCCTGTTCATCATGGTGCTGGCCTGGTTCCTGCTCATCAGCAGCAAGCGCGATGAGCTGGAAGGCCTGGAAGGCACCGAATCCCAGCTGCGCACCGAGTTCGAGACCCAGCAGGGCCGTGCGGTCAACCTGGAGCCGCTCAAGCAGCAGCTCGCGCAGATGGAGCAGGTGCTGCAGCAGATGCTGCGCCAGCTGCCCAGCAAGACCGAAATGCCGGACCTCATCATCGACATCTCGCAGACCGCGCTGTCCAGCGGCCTGTCCAACGAGCTGTTCCAGCCGGGTCCGGAATCGCCGAAGGAGTTCTACGCCGAGAAGCCGATCGCCCTGCGCATGGTGGGCAGCTATCACCAGTTCGGCGCCTTCGTCAGCGGTGTGGCCTCGCTGCCGCGCGTGGTGATCCTGACCATGCACGACATCAACCTCAAGCCCAGGGATGCCAAGGCCGGCATCACTGCGCGCGGCGCGCTGGAATTGTCCGGCACGGTCAAGACCTATCGTTATCTGGACGATGAGGAAATGGCCGAGCAGGAGAAGGCGACGGCCGACGCGGCGAAGAAGGGCGGCCAATGAACATGAAATTGCTCAAGATCCTGTCCTGCGTGGCGCTAATTGCAGTATTGCCGGCGTGCAGCCGGAGCATCACCAGCACGCCCGGTGATGCGCCCAATCTGGAAGCCTGGGTGGCCGAGGTGCGCGCGCGTCCTGCGCCGCCGCTGGAGCCGCTGCCGGTGATGCAGCAGTTCGAGACGTTCGAATACGCAGCGCAGTCGATGCGTGACCCGTTCAGCGATGCCTGGGTCAGTGCGGAAGGCGGCAACGGGACGCGACCGGACCCGAACCGGCGCAAGGAGCCGTTGGAAGCCTTTCCGCTCGACGCCCTTGACATGGTGGGGACCATCGGGGGTGGGTCGGGTCTGATCGCGCTGGTCATGGCGCCGGACAAGGTGACCTACCGGGTGCGGCCGGGTGTGTATCTGGGACAGAGCGATGGCCGGGTGACCGGGGTCTACGAAGACCGCATCGAGCTGATTGAACTGGTGCCGGACGGTGCGGGTGGATGGCTTGAACGGCCGGCCGCACTCGCACTGGAGGATCAATAAAGTGATAGGGGATAGCACGATGACGTTTTCCAATGCCCAGCGGCTGCGTCCGGTTCGGCGCCACGCCACGCTCCGGGCCTGCGCGCTGGGGTTCGCGCTGGCGCTGGCCAGTGGCAGCGCATTCGCGGCCACCGCGCTGGCTTCGCCTGCACAGGAACCGGCCAGGACCGCTCCGGCAAGCCTGGCCGTCTCCAAAATCGACTTCAAACGCGGTGACGACGGTGCTGGCCGCCTGATCCTGCAGTTCGACGGCCAGGGCGCCAGCCCCGACCTGCGGACCCAGGGCGACACCGTGCTGGTGGACATCAGCAACGCCAAGCTGCCCGCCGAACTGCAGCGGCCGCTCAATGTCACCGATTTCGCCACTCCGGTGCAGCGCGTTGAGGTCAAGCCGTCCGGCTCCGGCTCGCAACTGGTGCTGTCCACCAAGGGTGCATTCGATTCGCTGGCCTACCAGACCGGTAACGAATACGTGGTCGAGATCAGCCCGCGCAAGGGCCAGCCGGCCATGGGCGGCGTCAGCCCGGCGGCGGTGACCCAGGCGGCCGCGCAGATCGCGGCGCGCGGCTACAGCGGCCGCCCGGTGACGTTCAACTTCCAGGACGTGCCGGTGCGCACCGTGCTGCAGCTCATCGCCGAAGAATCCAACCTCAACATCGTCGCCTCCGACACCGTGCAGGGCAACGTGACCCTGCGCCTGATGAACGTGCCGTGGGACCAGGCGCTGGACATCGTGCTGCGTGCCAAGGGCCTGGACAAGCGTCGCGACGGCGGCGTGGTGTGGGTCGCTCCGCAGCCGGAGCTGGCCAAGTTCGAGCAGGACAAGGAGGACGCCCGCATCGCGATCGAGAATCGCGAGGACCTGATTACCGATTATGTGCAGATCAACTACCACAACGCGGCGGTGATCTTCAAAGCGCTGACCGAGGCCAAGGGAATCGGCGGCGGCGGTGGTGGCGGTGGTCAAGGTGGGCAGGGCGGGGCAGGCCAGCAGGACAATGGTTTCCTGTCGCCGCGTGGCCGTCTGGTGGCCGACGAGCGCACCAATACCCTGATGATCAGCGATATCCCGAAGAAGGTCGCGCAGATGCGCGAGCTGATCTCGCATATCGACCGTCCGGTGGATCAGGTGTTGATCGAAAGCCGGATCGTGATCGCGACCGATACGTTCGCGCGTGACCTGGGTGCGCGGTTCGGCATTTCCGGTGCCACCGGTCGCGGCATTTTGAGCGGCTCGCTTGAAAGCGTGGTGAACTACAAGAACACCTCGGCGCAGCGTGCCAATGAGCTTGCCAACACGGCGACCCCGACGACGCCGGGAACCAGCAACACGATTCCTGCATTCCTGTTCCCTTCGGGATTGAACATCGATCTGGGAGCCAGCGGATTTACCAATAACCGGGCCGCTGGTTTGGCGTACACGCTGCTAGGCTCCAATTTCAACCTGGATATCGAGTTGTCTGCGATGCAGGAAGAAGGCCGGGGCGAAGTGGTGTCCAACCCGCGCATCGTGACCGCCAACCAACGCGAGGGCGTCATCAAGCAAGGCCGCGAGATCGGTTACGTCACCATCAGTGGAGCGGGCGTGGCGGGCGGTGGATCGCAGGCCAACGTGCAGTTCAAGGAAGTCCTGCTCGAGCTGAAGGTCACTCCGACGATCACCAACGATAATCGCGTTTTCTTGAATATGAACGTCAAGAAGGACGAGGTGGCACGTTTCATCAATCTGCCGCAATACGGCACCGTGCCGGAAATCAATCGCCGTGAGGTCAATACGGCAGTCCTGGTCGGTGATGGCGAGACCGTGGTGATCGGTGGTGTCTACGAGTTCACCGACCGCGAAAGCGTTTCCAAGGTGCCGTTCCTGGGCGACATTCCCTTTCTGGGGAATCTGTTCAAGAAGCGTGGTCGCAGCAAGGAGAAAGCCGAGCTGCTGGTGTTCGTGACGCCCAAGGTCCTGCGGGTTGCAAGCGCTACGCGCTGAGGGTATCGGTTGAGAGGAAAAGGCCGCGTCAGCGGCCTTTTCCATTTGCGGCGGCGGTTTTGTACGCCGGAACTGGGCGGTGAACGTCGCCCATCCTTTTCAGGTCGTCGTCCGTTTCTACGTTGCGACTGAATCGCCAGCACGGCGCGCGATCAGAAAATGCAGCGAAGCAGCCAATACCAATGGTCGCAGTTTTAGCGAGCATGACCCCGATCACTCACTGAACATCTTCCAGGTCGGAAGTGAACCAATCGCGCCCGGATCGGTCACACTGGACCTATGAACGCACCGCCGCTCCTCCCCCCAGAAGCCGCTGCCGCGCCCGCCGAGGACCGGCTGCATCGTCAATTCACCTCCCTGCGCGAGTCGCTGGCGCAGCGTATCGTCGGCCAGTCGGCGTTGGTCGAGCGACTGCTGATTGCCTTGCTGGCCGATGGCCACCTGCTGGTCGAGGGCGCGCCCGGGCTGGCCAAGACCACGGCGATCCGTGCGCTGGCCTCGCGGCTGGAAGCGGATTTTGCGCGGGTGCAGTTCACCCCGGATCTGCTGCCGGCCGATCTGACCGGCACCGAGATCTGGCGCCCGCAGGACAGCCGGTTCGAATTCATGCCGGGGCCGATCTTCCATCCCATCCTGTTGGCCGACGAGATCAACCGCGCGCCGGCCAAGGTGCAGTCGGCCCTGCTCGAGGCGATGGGCGAACGGCAGGTGACCGTGGGCCGGCACACCTATGCGCTGCCGCAGCTATTCCTGGTGATGGCAACGCAGAACCCGATCGAGCAGGAAGGCACCTTTCCGCTACCCGAAGCGCAACTGGACCGCTTCCTGATGCATGTGCGCATCGGATACCCGCAGGCCGACGCCGAGGCGGAGATCCTGCGCCTGGCCCGTGAGGCGGCGCGCGATACGCTGGAAAAACACGAGACCGTCTCCGACAAGATTCCGCTGGAAGATGTGTTCGCGGCCCGGCGAGTGGTGCTGGATGTGCACCTGGCGCCGCAACTGGAACGGTATCTGATCGAGATCGTGCTCGCCTCGCGCGATGCACAGCGCTACGACCCTGCATTGGGGCGGCGCATCGCCTGGGGCGCCAGCCCGCGTGGCTCGATCGCGCTGGAGCGCTGCGCGCGTGCGCGTGCATGGCTGGCCGGGCGCGACTACGTGACGCCGGACGATATCCGCGCCATCGCTCCGGATGTGCTACGCCATCGCGTGTTGCCCAGCTACGAGGCGACTGCCGAAGGCTGGGATGGCGAGCGTCTGGTATCCGCCTTGCTGGAAAAGATCCCTCTGCCCTGATCGGGTAGCGCGTTGCCCAGGTATGCCGTCCTCCCGCCCCACTCCGATGTCTTCGATGCCGTCTCCGCCCCCCGCACATCCCGCCTCGTCCGTTGCCGGCGACGGCCTGCGCCCGAGTCTTGCGGAGCTGATCGCATTGCGTGGCACCGCGCTGCATCGCGGGCAACCCGGACGCGGCCGGCATGGCCTGGTGGGTCCGGTGCCGGCGACCACGCGTGGGCGCGGGATGGAATACGCCGAGTCGCGCGAGTACGTGGCGGGCGATGATGCACGTCATATCGACTGGCGCGTCACTGCGCGTACCGGGCGCGCGCATACCAAGTTGTTCCAGGCCGAGCGCGAGCGCTTGAGCCTGATCGTGGCCGACACCTCGCCGGCGCTCTTCTTCGGTACGCGGGTGCGCTACAAGTCGGTACAGGCGGCGCGCGCCGGGGCAGTGGCGGCGTGGCTGGCACAGCGACAGGGCGACCGCATCGCCGCCTTGCGCGGTACCTCCAGCGAAGCGCCGATTGCGCCGCGGTCGGGGCAGCGTGGCGTGTTGCCGGTGCTGGACGCCCTGGCGCGCTGGTACGCCCAGCCACCGTCCGGCGATGCCGGGCTGGAGGTCGCGCTGGACCATGCCGCGCGCCTGCTGCGTCCCGGTGCGCGGCTGACCGTACTGGCCGATGCGCGCAGTGCTAGCGCGATTTCCGTGACCCGGTGGTCCGGCCTGGCGCTGCATTACGAGGTGGTGGTGATCGTGCTGGTCGATCCGCTGGAGCTGTCGCCACCGGCGCGCGCGCTGAGTTTCGATGTGCGCGGCGAACGCATTGCGCTGGACCTGGCCAGCCAGTCCGCGCGCGCGCGCTGGCAGGCCGAGTTCGTCGCGCCCGTGGAACATCTGGCCGCACTGCTGCGAGCACGCGGCGTGCGCCTGCATCGCCTGTCCACCGAGGATGCCAGCGATGCCTGGCTGGGTGGCGGCCCACCCGTGCGGGGCGCATGACGATGGCACCGCAATCGCTGCCACTGCGTGATGTGCACCTGCCGCCGTCGCCGGGCTGGTGGCCGCTGGCGCCGGGCTGGTGGCTGGTCATCGCGGTTGTCGCGCTGGTGGTGGCCGGTGCTTGGTTCTGGTGGTGGCGCCGTCGCCGCCAGCAACGCCGCTGGTTGGCGGCGTTCGATACCGAGCTGCGCCGCGCGGCGACGCCGGCGCAGCGCCTGGCAACGCTGTCGGCGTTGCTGCGACGTGCCGCGCGCACGGTGGATGCAAACGCCGACCGCCTGCAGGGCGAGGCATGGCTGCAGTTCCTGGACGGCCGCAAGCGCAAGGCGCAGGCGTTTTCGCAGGGGCCGGGCCGCGCGCTGCTGGAAGGTGGTTTCCAGCGCACGCCGGCGGTGGCCGACATCGAGGCCGTCCAGGCGCTGGTGCGGCAACGCTTCCTGTCGCTGATGCGGGGGCGGCGATGAACTGGCTGCAGTGGTCGCAATGGCAGGACGCGCTGGCGCAGTGCGCCTGGCCGTGGGCGTGGTGGCTGATGCCGCTGCCGCTGCTGATGCGGTTCTGGCCGCGCCGCGCCGCCGATGCGGCGGCATTGCGCGTGCCGTATGCCGATCAACTACGCGCGGTCGCGCAGGCGCAGCGTGTGCCCGCGCTTCGCATGCCGCGCTGGTTGGCCTGGCTGGGCTGGTTCCTGCTGTGCGCCGCGTTGGCGCGCCCGCAGCAATTGGGAGAGGTCATCCAGCCGCCGCGTGAGGCGCGGCAGATGATGCTGGCGGTGGACCTGTCCGGCAGCATGAGCGAGCCGGACATGGTGCTGGGCGGCAACGTGGTGGACCGCCTGACTGCGGCCAAGGCGGTGCTGTCGGATTTTCTTGATCGGCGCGATGGCGACCGCGTCGGCCTGTTGGTGTTCGGACAGCGCGCCTATGCGCTGACTCCGCTGACCACGGACCTGACGTCCGTGCGCGACCAACTGGCCGACAGCGTGGTTGGGCTGGCCGGGCGCGAGACCGCCATCGGCGATGCCATTGCGCTGTCGGTCAAGCGGCTGCGCGAGCAGCCACAGGGCCAGCGCGTGGTGGTGCTGCTTACCGACGGCGTCAACACCGCCGGCGTCTTGAATCCCTTGAAGGCGGCCGAACTGGCCAAGGCCGAAGGGGTGCGCGTGCACACGATTGCCTTCGGTGGCAGTGGCGGCTATTCCTTGTTCGGCGTACCGATTCCGGCCGGCGGCAATGACGATATCGATGAGCAGGGGCTGCGCAAGATCGCCGAGCAGACGGGCGGGCGCTTCTTCCGCGCCCGCGATACCGCCGAGCTGGCCGGAATCTACACCGAGCTCGATCGCCTGGAGCCGGTGAAGGCGCTGGGCCCGTCGGTGCAGCCACGCGTGGAGCGCTACTACTGGCCGCTGGGTGCGGCCCTGATGGTGGCGTTGCTGGCGTTCGTGTTGCCACGGAGATGGCAATGACGGTGCTGACCAGCCCACTCGCCGCATTGCATCTCCTGCGTCCGGACTGGCTGTGGGCGCTGATGGCGATCGTGCCGGCGGCGGTGCTGTGGCAATTGCGTCGCCGCAGCGCAAACGCATGGCGGCAGAGCGTGGATGCGCATCTATTGCCTGGCTTGCTGGTCGCCGGTGGCCGACGCGGGTGGCTGGGCTTCGTGCTGGCCGCCTTGACCTACGCGCTTGCGGTGGTGGCGATGAGCGGGCCCAGCTGGCGGCAGACCGAGCGCCCGGTGTTTCATTCGAGCATGCCCCTGGTGATGGTGCTGGATCTGTCCTCCAGCAGCAATGCAACCGATCTGCCGCCATCGCGGCTGCTGCAGGCGCGCGCGAAGCTGGCCACGCTGCTGCGCAAGCGCGCCGGCGGCGATGTCGCGCTGCTGGTGTATGCCGGCGAAAGCTTTACCGTCGCCCCGTTGACCGAAGACGCCAGCAATGTGGCCCTGTTTCTGGACGCGCTCTCGCCATCGGTGATGCCGGTGGATGGCAAACGCGCCGACCGCGCCATCGATGCGGCGACTCGCCTGCTGCAACAGGCCGGCTTCAAGCAGGGCGAGATCCTGCTGCTGAGCGATGGCGCGGACGGTTCGGCAGAAAGTGCGGCGCGCACTGCGCGTGCGCGAGGCTTCCGCGTGTCGGCCCTGGGCGTGGGCGGTGCGCGCGGCGCTGCCTATCGCACCGCAGGTGGCGAGATCGCGCAGGCACGCCTGGACGAATCCGCTCTGCGCGATTTGGCCAGTCAGGGCGGCGGGCGCTATGCGCGAATCACGCCCGATGATGCGGATCTGCAGGCGCTGGGCGTGCTCGATCCCGCGCAACAGTCGTTGGCCGAAGAGACCGCCGACGCCAACGGCGGCAAGACCTGGCTGGACGAAGGCTATTGGCTGGTGCTGCCGGTGATGGCGCTGGCATTGCTTGCATTCCGTCGGCGTGCGGTGGTGGCACTGCTGGCGCTGGTGTGTGTCCTGCCGCTGGCCCAGCCTGCACGGGCAGCCGATGGCACGCTGTGGCAACGCGCCGACCAGGTACAGCAGCAACGCCTGGATGTTGGCGTGCAAGCCTACCGGCGCGGTGATTTCGCCGCCGCGCAAAAAGCCTTCGAACGCGTGCCGACCGACGAAGGTCTCTACAACCTCGGTAATGCACTGGCACGGCAAGGCCGCTACGACGAGGCGATTGCGGCCTACGATCGCGCGCTCGAGCACCATCCGAACCAGGCCGATGCCATCGCCAATCGCGCTGCGGTCGATGCAGCGCGCAAGCGGCAGCAGCAGGGCAACAAGGACGGGCAGGGCAAGTCCAAGGATCAGAATCCATCGGGGCAGGACAAGGCCGGCCAGAACCCGCAGAACACTCGGGGCGCGGGCCAGAATGGACAGCAGCCGCAGGACGCGCAAGGCAATCAGGAGGGCAAGGATCCATCGTCTGCCCCGTCTGGGTCGCAGGATGGAAAGACGCAGGCCCCGCAGTCCAGCGATGGCAAGGGCGAGCCGAACACGCAGGACGCAGCACCGCAGTCGGCCGACGCCAAGGCGCAACAACAGGCCGACCAAGCGCAGCGCCGCAAGATGCAGCAGGCCATGGCGCAGGCCGGCGACAAGGGCGCCGATGCCAAGGGCAGGGCGGAAGCGGCAGTGGCGGACGAAACGCCGGAACAACGCGAACAGCGCCAGGCGGTGGAGGCATGGTTGCGGCGGGTACCGGACGATCCGGGCAGCCTGCTGCGGACCAAATTCAGGCTGGAATACGAACGCAGGCAACGGGACGGACGATGATCGGCACATACCATTTGCGCCGTGTGGCGATCGGCATGCTGAGCAGCGCCGCGCTGGTGTTCTGCGCACCGCTGGGCGCGGTGACGCGCGCCTGGCTGGACCGCGACAGCGTCAATGCCGGTGATGCGGTGACGTTGAACATCGAAACCGATCAGCGCGGTGTCGATCCGGACTACGCGCCATTGCGCAATGACTTCGCACTGGGCGCCAAGAGCGCCAACCAGCAGATGCAGGTGGCCAACGGTGGGGTGACGGTCCGCGCGTTGTTTGGCGTGGTGCTGACGCCGCGCAAGAGCGGTGCGTTGATCGTGCCGGCGATTCGCGTCGGCGGCGAGCGCACCGAGCCGCTGCGGTTGCAGGTGGTGGGCTCGGCGAGCGATGCCGCAGACAGTGGCGCTGGCGCCGCAAGCGGGCCAAGTGCGGCGCAGGGCAACGAAGAGGCCTTCGTCCAGACCCAGGTGGACGACCCGCAGCCCTTCGTGCAGCAAAGCGTAGGCGTGGTGGTGCGCCTGTATTACGCCAACCAGCTGGCCTCCGGCGAGCTGGATCTGGAAGCGCCCGATGGCGCATCGCTGCAACGCATTGGCGATGACGTCAGTTCGGTCAAGCTGGTCAACGGGCGTCAATACAACGTGGTGGAGCGGCGCTACCTGCTGGTGCCCGAGCGCAGCGGGCGTCTGCTGCTGCCCTCGGCGCGCTTCACTGGCCGTGCCGTGGGCGGTTTCTTCGACGATTACTTCGGCCGTGGCAACGGCGAGCTGAGCGCGCGCAGTGCCAGCATTGCGCTGCAGGTGCGGGCGCAGCCGGCCAACGCGCCGCAACCGTGGTTGCCGCTGCGCAGCCTGCAGTTGCGCTACACAGCCACCCCGCAGCGCGCCACTGCCGGCGAGGCCGCGCAGTTCGTGGTGGAGGCCAGTGCACGTGGCGCCACGCAGGCACAGTTCCCGGACCTGCCCACGCCGAGCGTGCCGGATGCACAGGTGTTTGCCGAACCGCCGCAGTACGACGAACGGTTTGTGGACGGTTCGCCGCAGTTGCGGGTGACGCGTCGTTATTCGGTGGTCCCCAATCGCGCCGGGCAACTGGTCATCCCGGGGCTGCAGTTAGCGTGGTGGGACGTCACCGTCGCCGAAGCGCGCACCACGACGTTGCCGGACATCATATTGAAGGTGGCACCCGGTAGCGGCGCTTTTGCAGTCCCCGCCAGTGCGCCAGCACCCAGCCAGCCGACCAACGTCACCGCCCCCCTCGCCGACAACGCGACGCTGCAACGATGGCAGTCGGCGCCGCCACCTTGGGGCTGGATCGGTCTGGCCGCCGGGTTTGCAGCGCTCTGGATCGCAACCCTGCTCTGGGCGCTGCGGCGGCGATCCGGTGTAGGGACGGCATCGCGCCCGGCAGGGGGAGTAGCGCAGGCCTCGGGTCGACGCGCTGCGCGTGGCGTGGCTGAATTGCATCGCGCCCTGGATACCGGCGGCATGGACGATATCGCGACTGTACTGTGTAGCATGGCCGGTGTTGCCGAGATGGATGGCGTGCTGGCTGCGTTGGACGATCCCACCCAGCGTGCCGCCGTGGTCCGCATGCAGCGGGCCCGTTGGGGTGGCGATGGTGATGTGACCGCTGCCCGCGCCGCCTTGCGTGAGGCGTTTGCCAAGGGGCCGCGTTGGCGCAATGCCAGCGCGGCAGAGCCGGACGTGTTGGCGCCGTTGTATCCGCCAGCGCCCTGATCGGCGGCTAGACGACTGCCATCGCCGCGCGGCTCTCTGGATCTTGCGCAGGCACGAAGTCTTGAGGGACGCGCGCAATCACGGGTTGCCGATCCTGGCAGTTATTGCCGGGGAACAGGCGCTTCGAGTGACGCGATGCCGTCGACGATGACGATGTGTGCACTACAACATCCGTCTCGTTGCGCTTTTGCCTGTTGATACGCCTCGGAGTGGTAACACGCTTGCGCCGTGGCGAAATCCTCGAATTCGATGACGACGTGCCGCTGTAACTCCTGGCCCTCCAGCGTGACCGATGGTCCGCCGCGCGCCAGGAATCTGGCTCCGTACTGGGCAAAGGCCGCCGGTGCCAAACTCATGTAGTTCTGGTAGTTGTGCGGATCCAGAACGGTGACGTGGGCAATCCAGTAAGCCGCCATCAGCGGGGTTCTCCTTCAAGAAGGGTGTATGCGATGGCTTGGGCTTCCCTGATGTGTTCGGCCACCCGATCGCGCGCAGCGGCGTCATCGCGCTGTACACAAATTGCCTCGCAGATCGCACGAATTCGTTCGAATCCGGTTTTCTCTCGTGCCGTGTGGGTCATCGTCATCGCACGCAGGCGACTGATACGGCCATTGAGGCGCTGGACAATTTCCCACGCGATAGGGTTGTTGCCTACTCGAAAGATGGTCTCGTACAAGGCAGACAATGCTTCAAGTACGTTTGCGATTTCGGGTGAATCGTACGACAGCCGGAGCCGTTCAAGCGCCTGCATGATGTCACTGGCCGATTCATCGGTGAGGTTTCGCACGCAGTCGGCGACGGCCGCCTGCTCCATCACCATGCGGATCCGGTAGACCTGGTTGGCCACATTCCAGTTGAGCACGGCAACGATCGGGCCTTTTTGAGGAAGTATCTCAACCAGCCCTTCGGCCTGCAGGTAGCGGATGACCTCACGCACCACCGAACGGCTTACACCCAGCTGTTCGCACAAGGTGCGTTCCACCAGCCGTGCCCCCGACGGGAAATAGCCTGTGATGATCGCGTTGCGCAATTTCTCCTGGCATTTCTCCCGAAGTGTCACCGGGGTGTGGTCGATTCTCAGATTCATGATGGTTGGTGCTTCCTCTCAGCTGGCCGTCGCGCATGTCGGGCCGATCTCGTCGCGTTCCAGCGTCTTTGCTATTCAAACACGAATGATGAATAGCAGGCTCGGAAGACTCCGTCGATGCTGTCCGCCGAAGATCGAAAATGAATACGGATAGGTGTTTTGCAAGCCGTTTTCTAGGCATGCTACCGTCCGTTTCACTAGTATACCAACATACGGTACTCCAAAAGATGTCGCCGCTCCGCACACCAGGAAGTTCTCTATGAGCCTGATACGAAAAACCGTTCTCCATATTGAAACCGTCCATGTCGACGGTGGTCGCGTGGCGGCCAAGCCGCTCAAGCTGATTGCCGCCGCAGCGGTGATCCAGAATCCGTGGGCCGGTCGCGGCTATGTGGAGGATCTCTCGCCGGAGATCAGGGCGCTGGGGCCGCAGCTGAGCCAGCACCTCACGAACCTGATCCTGGGCGAGCTCGGCTCCGGCGATGCGGTGGAGGCCTTCGGCAAGAGCGCGTTGGTCGGCTTGAGCGGCGAACTGGAACATGCCTCGGCGCTCATCCACACGCTGCATTTCGGCAACATCTATCGCAACGCGGTCAAGGCAAAGTCCTACTTGGCCTTCACCAACACGCGCGGCCCGGCCAACAGCCCGATCGTGTTGCCGATGATGGACAAGAACGATGAAGGTCGCCGTTCGCACTACCTCACGGTGCAGTTTGCGATTTCCGATGCACCGGCTGCCGACGAACTGGTGATCGTGCTGGGTGCAGCAACCACCGGTCGTCCGCACCATCGCATCGGCGACCGTTATCAGGATCTCAAAGAGCTTGGCCATGACGTCTCGAATCCTGCCGCTGTCTGACGGCCGTCAGGTCCACTATCTGGAGCAGGGAAGGGGGGAACCCCTGGTCCTGGTCCACGGCGTGGGCATGCAGGCCGCCGCATGGGGGCCGCAGATCGACCGCTTTGCCGGCACGTTCCGGGTCGTGGCGGTGGACATGCCCGGCCACGGCCAAAGCAGCCTGTTGCCGGGCGAACCGGCGCTGACCGATTACGTGTCCTGGATGTCGGCGTTCATCAGCGCACTGAATCTGGGCCCGGTGAATCTGGCCGGACATTCGATGGGTGCGTTGATCGCCGCAGGCGTGGCGATCGAGCGACCAGATCTGGTCAAGCGTCTGGCAGTCATCAACGGTGTCCATCTGCGGACCGAGGCGGCCCGTGCGGCGGTGATCGCCCGCTCCAACGAGCTTGTCAGTGGCCGCCTGGATGTCGACACCCCGTTGCAACGCTGGTTCTGCGAAGAATCTACCGACGCTTCGCTGGTCGAGGATGTTCGCAGCTGGCTGGAGAATGTCGACATGCAAGGGTATGCCGCCGCTTACCGGGCATTCGCGCGCGGCGATGCCAGCTACGCAAGTCGCTGGAACGAAGTGACCTGCCCTGCCTTGGCGCTGACCGGCGCCGACGATGGCAATTCCACACCGGCCATGGCCGAAACGATGGCCCGGCTGGCGCGCAATGCCAAGGCCGTGGTCATTCCCGACGAACGCCACATGGTCAATCTGACCGCACCGGCCAAAGTCAACGCGGCAATGGCCGAATGGCTGGAGACCACGACGCGCTGACCACCGGATACACCACTTGAGCCATCGGTTGGAGGGAACATATGGCCATCAATCCAAAAGAACTGAGGGATGCCTTCGGTTCGTTCATGACTGTCGTCACCATCGTGACGACAGTGACCGCCGACGGTGAGCCGATCGGCTTTACCGCCAATTCGTTCAGTTCGGTCTCGCTGGATCCGCCACTGTTGCTGGTCAGCATCGCCTGCACGTCAGGCAACTTCGAGAACTTCACCGGCGCGGAGCGCTTTGCGGTGAACATCCTGGCCGAGGCGCAGACGGAGGCGTCAAACACGTTTGCGCGCCGTCACCCGGACCGCTTCGCTTCGGTTACCTGGTCCAGCAGCGCTCGCGGCAACCCGGTACTCGAGGATGTCAGCGCCTGGTTCGATTGCACCATGCACAAGGTGGTGGAGGCTGGCGACCACGCCATCCTGATTGGACTGGTGGAAGATTTCCATGCCGCTGGCCGGCCAGGGCTAGGTTACTACCGCGGCGGCTATTTCACCCCGGCCAAGATCGCCAGCGAAGTCATCGCCGACGCCAAGATGCTCATCAGCGCGATCATCGCGCACGAAAATCGCGTGTTGCTGGTGGCCGCGCCGTCGGGAGGCTACACGTTGCCGACCGTCGCCACCGGCAACGAAGGCGCCGATGCAGCGCTGGAGCGCATCTTCGCCCGCTACCAGCGTGGGGCCTCGGCCAACTTCGTCTACTCGGTCTACACCGATACCCGGACGCAGCAACAGTTCGTGGCGTTCTTGTGCAGCACCCCCTACGCAAGCGCCACCGACGGCATCTACGTCGAACTCAAGGACGTTCCGGGGCTGGACATTCCAGATGCAGCCATCAAAAGCATGCTGCAACGCTATTGCCGGGAACGCGAGCTGAAAACCTACGGCACCTACTACGGCGACCATACCCACGGGGTGGTCAAAGAACTGATTGGAAGGGAGAGTTGAGATGCGGTTTTCCTTGTTCATCCATATGGAACGGGTTTCGGACCAGCAAGCCCAACAGCAGCTGTACGACGAGATGATTTCGTTGTGCAAGATCGCCGACGAGGGTGGCATGCATGCCATCTGGACCGGCGAGCACCACGGCATGAACTTCACCATTGCCCCTAACCCACTGCTCAACCTCGTCGATCTTGCCAACAAGACCAAGAACGTCCGCCTGGGCACCGGCACTGTGGTGGCCCCGTTCTGGCATCCGATCAAATTGGCCGGCGAAGCGGCCATGACCGACATCATTTCCAATGGCCGGTTGGATCTGGGCATTGCGCGCGGTGCGTACTCGTTCGAGTACGAGCGTCTGATGCCGGGGATGGATGCCTGGGCTGCGGGCCAGCGCTTGCGCGAGCTGATTCCCGCCATCAAGGGGCTGTGGAAGGGCGACTACACCCACGACGGGGAGTTCTGGCAGTTTCCCAGGACGACCTCGGCTCCGTTACCCGTGCAACAGCCACATCCGCTGATCTGGGTGGCCGCGCGCGACCCCAATAGTCACGAATTCGCCGTTCAAAACGGCTGCAATGTGCAGGTCACTCCGCTCCACTTCGGTGACGAGGAAGTGGAAAAGCTGATCGGTCACTTCAATGCGGCCTGTGCCAAATTCACCGAGGTGCCGCGCCCGAAGATCATGCTGCTGCGCCACACTTACGTAGCGGACTCAGAGGCCGATGCCCAACTGGCGGCCGATGAGATCAACGTGTTCTACAACTACTTCGGCGCGTGGTTCATGAACAAGCGCGAGATCAGCCAGGGCTTGATCGCTCCGCTGAGCGAGGAAGAGATCGCCGCCCATCCGATGTACTCGGCCCAGGCCATGCGTCGCAACAACGTCATCGGCGAGCCTGCCGAGGTGATTGCTCGCCTCAAGGCGTACGAGGCGATGGGCTTTGACGAATACGCGTTCTGGATCGACACCGGCATGAGCTTTGAACGAAAGAAAGCCTCGCTATTGCGAATGGTCCGTGACGTGATGCCTGCCTTCCAGGATTGACCATGACCCGTCCATTCGAACTCTACATCGATGGTCACTTCGAGGCTGGGGCGGCCACGTTCGACAGTGTGGACCCTGCCACAGGCGAACCGTGGGCCAGCATGCCCGAGGCGCGTCGCGAGCAGGTGGAGCGTGCCGTCGAGGCGGCCGACCGCGCCCTGCATGCGCCAGCCTGGGCCGGCTTGACCGCCTCCCAGCGCGGCAAGCTGCTGTACCGGCTGGCAGACCTACTGGAGAAGGCGGCACCGGAGCTGGCCGCGATCGAAACGCGCGACACCGGCAAAATCATCCGCGAAACCTGCGGCCAGATTGCCTACATCGCCGAGTACTATCGCTACTACGCCGGCATTGCCGACAAGATCGAAGGCAGCGTCGTGCCAGTGGACAAGCCGGACATGCAGGTCTGGCTGAATCGCGTGCCCATCGGCGTGGTGGCTGCCATCGTGCCATGGAACAGCCAGCTGTTCCTTTCGGCAGTGAAGCTGGGTCCGGCACTGGCCGTCGGCTGCACGGTGGTGCTGAAAGCCTCGGAAGACGCGCCGGCACCGCTGCTGGCCTTCGCGCAGTTGCTGCACGACGCCGGTTTTCCACCGGGCGTGGTGAATGTCATCACCGGCTTCGGCCCGGAATGCGGCGCGGTGCTCAGCGCGCATCCCACAGTGGCCCAGATTGCCTTTACCGGAGGCCCGGCAACGGCACGGCATATCGTGGGCAACAGCCAGAACAACCTGGCCCGTGTTTCGCTGGAACTGGGGGGCAAATCGCCGTTCGTGGTGTTCGACGATGCTGACCTGGAAAGTGCAGTGAACGCGCAGTTGGCGGCGATTTTTGCGGCCAGTGGACAGAGCTGCGTGGCCGGTTCCCGGCTGCTCGTCCATGCCGACATCAAGAACGCCTTCCTGGCCAAACTGCTGGAGAAAGTGGCTGCCATTACCATCGGCGCCCCCGGCGAAGCCGACACCGAGTTCGGCCCGCTATGCACTGCGCGCCAGTTGCAGCACATCGAACAGGTGCTTGCCTCCTCCCTGCAGCAGGGGGGCAGGTTGCTCTGCGGTGGCACCCGCCTCGAACGACCGGGCTATTACTTCCCGCCCACCATTCTTGATTGCAGCCACACCCCGCAGGCAGACAGCATCACCACCGAGCTGTTCGGACCGGTGCTGTCGGTCGATGTCTTCCGCAGCGAGGAGGAGGCAGTGGCCAAGGCCAACGGAACCTCGTTCGGACTGGCCGCCGGCATCTTCACCCGCGACCTGAGCCGCGCCCACCGTTTGAGCCGTTCGATCCACTCCGGCGTGGTCTGGATCAATACGTACCGCGCGATCTCTCCGTTGGCCCCGTTTGGCGGCTTCGGCCTCTCCGGTCACGGCCGGGAGGGTGGCGCGGCGGCGGCCCTGGAATACACCACCACCAAGACGGTGTGGTTACGCACCTCCGATACGCCCATGGATGACCCCTTCGTGATGCGCTAGGGCGCTGTGCTCTTCCGCATTGGCGGCACTCCAACGCGTCACCCGCCGGCACTGCCCGCCTTCCCCCCTCGATGGGCGTTGCAGTGCTCCCAAACTGATGACTGAATCGGTCCACATCCGCGCAGAGTGTCTGCGGGTGGCGTGGTCGATCCTGCCCAAGGATCAACGAACATGAGCATCGCAGACAAGCAAGACGGCGTTTTCGCCATCGAGGGTCACTCCATCGGCTACATCCCGGACCAGCAGCGCCACGGGAATCCCCGTGACCTGTTCACCCTCTGGTTCTGTACCAACATCGCGCCGTTGGCGGTCATCACCGGAGCGATGTCCATCCTGACCTTCAAGTTGGATGTGGTCAGCGCGATCACCGCCATCGTGGCCGGCCACCTGTTCGGTGCCATCGTCCTGGCGCTGGCATCGGCACAAGGTCCGCTGGCGGGCATTCCGCAGATGATCCAGAGCCGCGCGCAGTTCGGTCGCTTCGGTTCGTTGCTGGTGGTGGGCTTCACCACGCTCATCTACCTGGGTTACTTCATCTCCAACATCATCCTGTCCGGCAAGACGCTGCACACGGTGATCCCCGCCATCCCCGTGCCGTTGGCGACCGTGCTGGGAGCGGCCCTGGCGACCGTCATCGGTATCATCGGCTACACCTTCATTCACAGCTTCAACCGGATCGGCATCTGGTTCATGGGCGGGGCGCTGGTCATCGGCCTGGCCATCATGGTGCCCAACCTCAGCGCCGATACGCTGAGTCAAGGTGGCTTCACGCCAGCCGGCTGGGTTTCCATGTTCGGCATCGGCTGCGTGTGGCAGATCAGCTTCTCTCCCTACACCTCGGATTATTCGCGCGCATTGCCGCGCAGCGTGGGCGTGTTCAAGCCCTTCATCTACACCTATCTTGGCGCATCGCTTGGGCCCATCCTGGCCTTCACCTTCGGCATGTTGGCAGTCAGCGGAGGTGGCCAGACCGATGCCATGGAGGCCGTGCGCATCCATACCGGCGGCTTCGGCTACGTGCTGATGATCCTGTTCCTGGTCAACATCATCGGTCACAACGCAATGAACCTGTATGGCGCGGTGCTGTCCTGCGTGACTTCATTGCAGACCTTCTCGCCCATGTGGACACCGGGGCGTCTGGCGCGGATCACGCTGTCGTGCGTGCTGCTGGCCGTGTCCACGATATGTGCGTTGTGGGCGTCGTCCAACTTCATCGAGATCTTCATCAACGCCGTGTTCGCGCTGCTGTTCATCCTCGCCCCGTGGGTGTCGATCAACTTGCTGGACTTCTACGTGGTCAACCGTGGCAAGTACGACATCGCCTCGATCTTCGCGCGTGACGGCGGTCGTTACGGCCTGTTCAACGGCAAGGCGATGACGGCCTATGTCATCGGTACGCTGGTGCAGGTTCCTTTCATCAGCAACACCTTCTTCCAGGGGCCGTGGGCCAGCCTGTTCGGTGGGGTGGACGTTTCCTGGATCGTCGGCCTGATCGTCAGCGCGATCTGCTATGCGCTGCTCGTGGTGCGCAGTCCACGCCACGCCAACATTCCAGTCAACTGAGCGCTGCACGCGCACTGCCACGCGCGCTGTGGCTTGCCCATTCTACGAGGTCGCAATGGACGTTCAATCGTTCGCCCTGTTCCACCAGAAGGCCCTGATCGCCGGTGCATGGTGCGCCGCCGACAATGGCCAGACCGACGACATTTTCAACCCCGCTACCCAAGGCGTGATCGGCACGGTACCGCGCATGGCTGGTGAGGAGACCCGGCGTGCCATCGCATTGGCGCAAGCGCAGTGGCCGCAATGGCGCAGCCGCACGGCGCGGGAGCGTTCGGACATCCTCAAGCGCTGGTTCCAGCTGATGGTCGATCATGCCGACGAACTGGCGGCCATTCTCACATTGGAACAGGGCAAGCCGCTTGCCGAGGCGCGTGCCGAGGTCGTGTACGCGGCCAGTTTCGTGGAATGGTTTGCCGAAGAAGCCAAACGCGTCTACGGCGACATCATTCCCAGTCCGCATGGCGACGCACGCATCATGGTGACCAAGCAGCCCATCGGCGTGGTCGCAGCGATCACGCCGTGGAATTTCCCTGCCGCGATGATTACCCGCAAGCTGGCTCCGGCACTCGCGGCTGGGTGCCCTTGCATCGTCAAGCCTGCGGCTGAAACACCGTACACCGCGCTGGCACTGGCCGACCTGGCCCTGCAGGCGGGAGTGCCGCCGGCGATGCTCAGCGTGGTCACCGGCGACGCACAAGCCATCGGCGAAGCGTTCTTCGAAAGTACCGATGTGCGCAAGTTCACCTTCACCGGCTCCACTCCCATTGGGCGTCTGTTGTATGGCAAGGCCGCCAAGACCATCAAGAAGGTCTCGCTGGAGTTGGGTGGCAATGCGCCCTTCATCGTGTTCGACGATGCGGACATCCCGGCCGCCGTCGATGGCGCCATGCTGGCCAAGTTTCGCAATGCCGGCCAGACCTGCGTCTGCGTGAACCGCTTCCTGGTGCAGGATGCCGTCTACGACGTCTTTCTGAGCGCGCTGCAGGCGCGCATCAGCGCGCTCAAGGTTGGCGCCGGTGAGGATGCCGACACCGACGTGGGCCCACTGATCAATCCGGCAGCAGTGGCCAAGGTGCAGTCGCATGTGGATGACGCGCTGGCCAAAGGCGGGCGGCTGCTCGCGGGCGGGCACGTCTTGCCGGCCGGTGAATGTTTCTACGCGCCGACCCTGATTGCCGACGCGGTCGCGGACATGCAGGTCGCCCGTGATGAAACCTTCGGCCCGCTGGCGGCGGTCTTCCGCTTCCACACTGAAAGCGAGGCCGTGGCACTGGCCAACGATACCGATTCAGGCTTGGCCGCCTACTGCTATACCCGCGATCTGGACCGCGCCTGGCGCATGAGTGAGCAACTGGACTACGGCATGGTTGGCATCAACCGTGCCGCCATCTCCAACGAGGTTGCGCCGTTCGGCGCCATCAAGCAGTCCGGCCTGGGGCGCGAAGGATCCAAGTACGGTATCGAAGACTTCCTTGACATCAAGTACACCATCTTCGGAGGCATGACAGCATGAACGACGCACGATTTGAGAAAGGCCTGCAGATTCGACGTGAAGTGCTGGGCGATGCTTATGTGGATCGTGCGTTGGCACAGGCCGATGCCTTCAGCCAGCCGCTGCAGGAACTGGTCACGGAATATTGCTGGGGCACGGTATGGGCGCGCAGCGATCTGGCCCGCTCCGAGCGGAGTCTCATCAACCTGGCGATGATTTCCGCCTTGAACCGGCCGCACGAGCTGAAGATCCACGTGAAAGGCGCACTGCGCAATGGCGTCCCCCGCGAAAAAATCCGTGAAGCGCTGCCGCAGGTAGCGGTCTACTGCGGCGTGCCGGCGGCCGTGGATAGCTTCCGCATCGCCCGGGAAGCGATCGCCGAGTTCGATACGGCTGACCCGGCGTAAACGCGGCATTCCCTCATGCAGTGGCCTTGCCGCCGTGACGGGCGGAGGGGCTGCGGTTGCCTTCCGTCTGCACGCCTGTCCGGGAATCTCAACATGGCCATTGCTCATCGTTTTGCTTTGCCCTCCCGCCTGCCATTGCGCTTGTGCGCGAGTGCCCTGGCAGTGGCTTTGGTGTGTTCTGCCAGCGTGCAAGCACAGACAGTGGAATATGCGGCTCCAGCGACCGTGGCGCCGGCTGGCTGGACGGCCGGTGCGGTGTTGCGCGCACGTTGGGACGTGCGTTTCAACGACGTCGGCGGCGGCGGCCAACGGCGGACCTCCGATCATCTTTCGTTCGACACCTTCATCCTGAAGGCCGACTTCGACGGCCGCGATTATTTTGCGTCAGCGCAGTACCGGTTCTATGGCGGAAGCTTTCTGTATCCAACCACCTCCGGCTATCGCAACTATCCAGGCGAGGTGGGTTTCCCGCTGCAGGCGTACGCCGGTCGCCGGCTTGCCAATGGCGATCGCATCGCGGTAGGCCTGCCGCCGGTGGTACTGGACGATCAGTACTGGGGTGCGCAGGTGTTGGGTAGCATTGGATTCGTGATCGGTCTTGAAGAGGTGTATGCCCCGGGCATCACCTACAAGCACGACGGGCCAGGGTATCGCCTGTCCACCGGCTATTACCCGATCTCCACGCCGAACGGCAAGGGTCTCAGCCGCGATGGTGCCCGCTACTCCACCACGTTCGTGCAGGCCGACGGTTACGTACCCGATGGGACGAATACCTCCGAACGCGATCTGCTGGCCGCCACCTACGATTGGGATGTAGCCAGTGGTTGCGATGCGAAACTCACTGCCGCAGTGTCCGGCCTGCACTCCCGGCTGGTGGACGAAAGCGGGCTCGGTCATCGCGATGGTCAGCGTTTGGCGTATGCCGCCAGTCTCAAGCTGGTGGCCACGTCCTGGAGCGCGAAGTTGCTTGCCGCGCGCCAGCAAATCAACCTGTCGGGAGTGCGGAACCCTGACATTGTGACCGTCGGCGGCTTCGATGCGTCGTACAACATCGCAACCTGCGGAACCGTGGTGTTTGCGGAATTTGGCATGCCGGTCACCCTGGGGAGCGAATCGTTCAACACGTACGCCAGCTATTCACGCTTCTTCAAGGACCGGGCCGCGTTCCAGGACAGCGAGCGCTTGACGCTGGGGATTGCCTGGAAGCGCGCTGCGTTGCAGATTTCCACCGAGCTACTGGTTGGGCGCAACGATCCCTTCGTCGGTGCCGGCCAATACCTCGGCGGTGCAGCGCAAGGCGGCGACGGCCGGACGAAGACATCCATTTTCTCGATCATTGGCTACCACTTCTAGAGCGGCCAAGCCCCCTGCTGCGCCGCCGCCAGGCAGGCGTGGCCGGTGTCCGGGATCGGCATCTACCACGGGTCTGCTGCAGGCCCTGCGCGCCATCCAGGCCAGCGGACGACTGCCTGCGATGAGAGGCCGACTGCGATTGCTCGCGCGGCGGTCTACGCCAGGCCGAACCAACCAAGGCAGCCGGGTAGTCGCCAGTATGTTCAGCATCCAGACGGAATTGTGGGGTGGCCTATCGCCCCGCAAAACTCGCGCAGCGGGCCATCCACGCGTGGTCGCACCGATGGCGTTTGTTAAGCTCCAGTCTTTGTGTTCAGATCAAGGCCGACCAGATGACTGCATCCCCTGCCGCACGCCGCCCGGGCCTGCCCCTGCACTGGAAGATGGGCATTGGCTTTGCCGTGGGCCTGGTGCTGGGGCTGGCGGTCTACTATCTGGCCGGTAGCGACGCCGACTGGGTGCGCCTGGCGACCAAGTACGTCACCACGCCGTTTTCGCAGGTTTTCCTCAATCTGATCTTCATGCTGATCGTGCCGTTGCTGTTTTCGGCACTGGTGATGGGCATCTCCGACATGGGCGACATCCGCGCGCTGGGCCGCGTGGGCTGGCGCACCCTGGGCTACACCGTCGTGCTGTCTGGCATTGCAGTGCTGCTCGGTTTGGTGCTGGTCAATGTGCTCAAGCCCGGTGCGGGGGTGGACCCGCAACTGGCCAATCAGCTGATCCAGGAAAATGCCGAGCGCACCCGCGAGATCATTTCCAGCTCCGGCACCCAGCCGCAGGGCATGGACATGCTGTTGTCGATCGTGCCCAGCAACGTGATTGCCGCCGCGTCCAGCAATGGCGCCATCCTGTCGCTGATGTTCTTTGCAGTGATGTTCGGCGTGGGCATGGTGCTGAGCGCCGATGAAAAGGTCGCCACGCTGCGGCGCGGGATCGAAGGCGTCTTCGAGATCTCGATGACCCTGATCGGCCTGGTGATCCGCCTGGCGCCGTATGCGGTGGCCTGCTTCATGTTCAATCTTGCCGCGCTGTTTGGCTTCGACCTGCTGATCCGTCTGGGCGCCTACGTGGGCGTGGTCGTGCTGGCGTTGGGGCTGCACATGGTGGTGAGCTACGGGCTGGCGGTGAAGTTTGCCGGGCGCTCGCCGTTGGGCTTCTTCAAGCAGACCCAGGAAGCCACGTTGATGGCGTTCTCCACGGCGTCCAGCAACGCCACCTTGCCCACCGCCCTGCGCGTGGCCGACGAGATGGGCCTGCCGCCGCGGGTGTCGCGCTTCGTGCTGACGGTGGGCGCCACCGCCAACCAGAACGGCACCGCGTTGTTCGAGGGCGTGACGGTGATCTTCCTGGCGCAGTTCTTCAACGTGGACTTGAGCCTCGGCCAGCAATTCATGGTGATGCTGGTCTGCATCCTGGGCGGCATCGGCACCGCCGGCGTGCCCTCCGGCTCGCTGCCGGTGGTGGCGCTGATCTGCGCGATGGTGGGGGTCAACCCGGTGGGCATCGGCATGATCCTGGGCGTCAACCACTTCCTGGACATGTGCCGCACGGCCTTGAACGTGACCGGGGATCTGGCGCTGACGACCCTGGTGGCCAAGGGCGAGGAATAGGGAATCGGGAATCGAGAATCGAGAATCGGTAAAAGCGGGCTGGCGCGAAGGTGAGCCCATCGACCAACCCGCAACGCTGCATCCGATTCCCGATTCCCGATTCCCGTAACGCTGTGTATGGGAGAATGAAGGCTCCGCTTCCAGCGGTGTTCCCTTCCGCTTCCATAGACGCCCATGACCCAGCCCACCCGCCGCCAGCTGGCCAACGCCATCCGTTTTCTTGCCGCAGATGCGGTCGAAGCCGCCAAGTCCGGCCATCCCGGCATGCCGATGGGCATGGCCGATATCGCCGAAGTGCTGTGGAACGATTTCTACCGGCACAACCCGAACAACCCGCAGTGGTTCAACCGCGACCGTTTCGTGCTGTCCAACGGCCACGGCTCGATGCTGCAGTACGCGCTGCTGCACCTGTCCGGCTACGACCTGCCGATCGAGCAGCTCAAGCAGTTCCGCCAGCTGCACAGCAAGACCGCCGGCCACCCGGAGCACAGCGAAACCCCGGGCGTGGAGACCACTACCGGCCCGCTCGGCCAGGGCTTTGCCAATGCGGTCGGGTTCGCGCTGGCCGAGAAGTTGCTGGCACAGCGCTACAACCGCCCGGAGCTGGAAATCGTCGACCACCGCACCTGGGTGTTCATGGGCGATGGCTGCCTGATGGAAGGCATTTCGCACGAAGCCGCCTCGCTGGCAGGCACCTGGGGCCTGGGCAAGCTGGTGGCGTTCTGGGACAACAACCAGATCTCCATCGACGGCAACACTGCCGGCTGGTTCAGCGACGACACCCCGGCGCGTTTCGAAGCCTATGGCTGGCACGTCATCCGCGACGTGGACGGGCATGATGCCGAGAAGATCAAGGCCGCCATCGAGGCGGCGCTGGACAACAGCGACAAGCCCACGCTGGTCTGCTGCCGCACCAAGATCGGTTTCGGCGCGCCGACCAAGGCCGGCAAGGAATCCTCGCACGGCGCACCGCTGGGCAAGGACGAGCTGGAAGGCGCGCGCAAGGCACTGGAATGGCCGTATGGCCCGTTCGAAATTCCCGAAGAGATCTACGCCGGCTGGCGCGCCGGTGGCACCGGCACGCTGCGCCAGGCCGAGTGGGAACAGCTGTTCGACAAGTACGCCAGGCAGTACACCAGCGAAGCCGATGAGCTGACCCGCCGCTCGCACGGCGAGCTGCCGGCCGACTTCATCGCCCAGGCCGATGCCTACATCGCCAAGGCGCAGCAAGACGGCCAGACCATCGCCTCGCGCAAGGCCTCGCAGCTGGCCATCGAAGCCTTCGCGCCGCTGCTGCCCGAGTTGATCGGCGGCTCGGCCGACCTGGCGCATTCCAACCTGACCCTGTGGAAGGCCAGCAAGTCGGTGGCCACCGATGACCCGGACGCCAACTACGTGTATTACGGCGTGCGCGAGTTCGGCATGACCGCCATTGCCAATGGCCTGGCGCTGCATGGCGGCTTCATTCCGTTCGATGCCACCTTCCTGGTGTTCAGCGATTACGCGCGCAATGGCGTGCGCATGAGCGCGCTGAATCCGGCGCATGCCATCCATGTGTACACGCACGACTCGATCGGCCTGGGCGAAGACGGCCCGACCCATCAGCCGGTGGAACACCTGGCCTCGCTGCGCTACATCCCCAATAACGATGTCTGGCGCCCGGGCGATGCGGTGGAATCGGCAGTGAGCTGGAAGGCCGCGATCACTCGCAAGGACGGCCCGAGCTGCCTGATCTTCAGCCGCCAGAACCTGCAGCACCAGCCGCGCAGCGCCGAACAGCTCAAGTTGATCGAACGCGGTGGCTACGTGCTGGCCGATGCCGAAGGCGGCACGCCCGATGTGATCCTGATCGGCACCGGTTCGGAGGTGGGCCTGGCGATGGAAGCCAAGCAGACGCTGGATGCGGCGGGGTTGAAGACGCGCGTTGTTTCGATGCCGTCGACCGATGTGTTCGACCGCCAGGATGCGGCGTACCGCGAACAGGTGCTGCCGAACGCCGTGCGCAAGCGCGTGGCAGTGGAAGCGGGCGTGACCGGCTTCTGGCGCAAGTACGTGGGCCTGGATGGCGATGTGGTCGGTATCGATACCTTCGGCGCCTCGGCGCCGGCCGATCAGCTGTACGCGTACTTCAAGATCACGGCCGCGCATGTGGTTGCGGCGGCCAAGGCGCTGTAACGCCTTGCGTGGTGCTCGAACAAAGAAGCCGGCGAAAGCCGGCTTTTTTGTTGGATTTCGCGAGCCATGCGCAGTGCGTCATCGTTCAACGGATGCCTTGCGTGGCTCAGTGCGCCTCGTTGGCCAGCACGGCTGTACGGATCCTGGTCAGCACTTTGAGCTGTGCGTCCATCATCGGCGGATTGGGATCGTGTCCTGTGCGTGGCAGCAGGAGAAATTCCTTGCTCGGTGCAGAAAGACCATCGAAATAGGCTTTGCTGATGTGCGCCGGAGTGACCAGATCCTGCTCGCCCTGGATCAGATAGACCGGCATGGCTAACTGCGGCCCGAGTGCGCGCAGGTCGATCTGCGGGCCCATGCCGTCGCCTGCCAGCCCGACGAACTGCAGGAAGGAATAGTCTTCCCCGGCCTCATAGGCTGCGCGGTAGTCGGGCGTGTCGTAGTCCGCTGCGAAGGTGAACCAGTCTTCCGGTGCCGGGTCGGTACGCAAGGCTTCGTATTTGCGCGTCAGGCGCCTGAGGACTCCGAAGTTGCGTGGGTTTGTCCAAGGCGGCGGGCCGATCGTCTCCAGCTTGCCGATCGCATCCGCATCGTTGGCTGCGCGGGCCAGGCTCAGTGTCTTGGCGTAGCTCGACGCCATGTCGTCCTGGTAGTTGACCAGTTGCGCCGTGCCGACATAAGCGTGGAACAGGTTGGGATTCGCCTTGGCGAGAGTGACGGCCAGTGCCGAGCCCCACGACCCGCCCATCAGGATGAGCTTGGGTTTGCCCAGCCGTTGCGTGGCATAGCGTGCGACCTCGCTACCGTCCTGGGTCAGCCGCTGCATGGTCAGCGACTCGCCGTCGGCAGGCTTGCTTGCCGCATAGGTCTTGCCGGAACCGCGTTGGTCCCACTGCACGATGGTGAAATCGCGCGTCCAGCTGCCGAACAGGCGATGCGCGAACGGCGTATTCGGGTTGCCCGGCCCGCCATGGACGATCAGCACCACTGGATTACGGCAGTCCTGGCCTTCGATCGTGACCCATTGCTGGATGCCTCCGATCTGGACAAGACCTGCCTCGTGGACGGCGTTGCCGGGGACCCGGCAAGCGTCATTCAACCGCGTTTTTCCTGACTCCTCCGCACGCACTGCCGGCGCGCACACCAGCAGTAGAGCGATCGCTACCCAGCATTTCTTCATGTGATTCCCGTTGCAGTGCGTTCCGTCATCGCATCAGCCACCTGTTCGGCAGCTCCCGCTGTGAGTGTCGCGTCTATGCGAGTTCGGCTGCAATGGCTGCGGTTGGACCGGGAGTTGCACCATGCGCCTTTCGCTTGGGTAGCGCTCGCTTGTGTCAAGCAAATGCTAAATAAACCTCAATCGGCTATTTAAAATGCGAATCATTCCCATTAAGATAGCGCGCTGCCGCTCTTAGCGCACACCTTTTCCACCCTTGTTGCCGGCGCGGCGTCTTCGCAGCGCTGGGTCTGATCCGTCTGTGTTGGAGTTCCCGATGATCCGTAGTACCGAGTTGCGTCTTGTTTCCGTGGGCGCGCGTCGCCACGCCCTGCCGCGCGCTTTGTTCGTCGCGCTGTGCACGCTGGCCGCCGGCCAGGCGTTGGCCGAGACGCCCGTTGCCGCCGCCGCTGCCGAGGTCACCACGCTGGACCGGCTCAACGTGCAGGGCGAGCAGGTCAAGGGCTATACCGTGGAGAAGACCACCGCCGGCACCCGCATGAATCTGTCGCTGCGCGAGATTCCGCAGTCGGTGACGGTGGTGACGCGCGAGCGCATGGACGACCAGAACCTACAAAGCATCAGCGACGTACTCAACAACGTTTCCGGCATCTCGGTTGCGCAAAGCGATAGCGAGCGGCTGGAGTTCTATGCGCGTGGTTTCTACATCGACAACTACCAGTTCGACGGCATCCCGGCCTACATGGAACAGGCCTGGAGCTACGGCGACTCCGCGCTGGACGTGGCGTTGTACGAGCGCGTGGAAGTGGTGCGTGGCGCCACCGGCCTGCTGACCGGCTCGGGCAACCCGTCGGCCTCGATCAACCTGGTGCGCAAGCATGCGGTCAGCCGCGACTTTACCGGCACCGTGTCGGTGGGTGGTGGTGACTTCAACAAGACCCGCAGCGTGGCCGATGTCACCGTGCCGCTGAACCCCGAAGGCACCGTGCGTGCGCGCGTGGTCGGCGTCTACCAGGACGGCGAGTCGGACATGGAACGCTACTCGCTGCGCAAGAAGATCGGTTCGGCCATCATTGATGCCGACCTCACCGACAGCACCTTGCTGAGTGTGGGCTACGAATACCAGAAGAAGGAATCGGACGATGTCACCTGGGGCGGATTCCCGCTGTTCTTCAGCGATGGCAGCCGCACCCGCTTCGACCGCTCGTTCAACCCGGCGGCCGACTGGACGTTCTGGGACACGCGCCTGCAGCGTACCTTCGCCAGCCTGCAGCAGAGCTTTGACAGTGGCTGGCTGCTCAAGGCCAATGTGAGCCACGAAAAGACCGAAGCGGCCAATCATCTGTTCTACCCGTTCTATACGATCTTTGGCTTCGACCGTGCCACCGGTGGCGGTGTGGTGCCGTATTCGGGCAACTACCAGACCGAGCGCAAGGCCGATGGCGCCGATGTCTATGCCGAAGGTCCGTTCCAGCTGTTCGGCCGCGAGCATCAGTTGGTGGCCGGCGCCAGCTACAACCGTCGCGAGTACGTCAACAACGGCACCTTCGATTTTCCCGCGCCTCTGACCAGCTATTTCGGTTGGAATGGCGCCTATCCGGAGCCCAACTGGAACCCGCGCACGCTGCAGAGCGCAGCCACCATCGAACAGAAGGCCGCCTACGTGGCTGCACGTTTTTCGCTGGCCGACCCGCTGACGCTGCTGGTGGGCGCGCGCTACACCGATTGGCAGATCGATGGCCGCAACGTCGACTTCACCACGCAGCAGTTGCTGCCGTTTTCCGACACCCAGACCGAAGTCACCCCATATGCCGGCCTGGTCTACGACATCAACGATGTGTGGTCGACCTACGTCAGCTATACCGAAATCTTCAATCCGCAGACCTTGCGCGATGCCAACGGTGGCTATCTCGACCCGCTGAGCGGGAAGGGCTACGAAGCCGGCGTCAAGGCCGCGTGGTTCGACGACCAGCTCAACGCCTCGCTGGCGCTGTTCCGCATCGAGCAGGACAACCTTGGTGTGCCCACCGGTGGCTTTGTTCCCGGCAGCAGCGAGTCCGCTTACCAGGCCGCCAATGGCGTGGTGAGCGAAGGCTTCGACCTCGAGGTGTCCGGGCGCCTGACCCAGGGCTGGAATGCCACGGTCGGTGCGTCGCACTACACCGCGCGTGATTCCGGTGGCGCTTCGATCAACACGCATTTGCCGCGCACCACCATCAAGGTATTCAGCAGCTACACCCCGCAGGGGGCGTGGAGCGACCTGACCGTGGGCGGCGGCGTCAACTGGCAGAACCGTTCCTACTACGTGGACCCGGTGTATGGCACCTTCCAGCAGAGTGCCTACGCACTGGTCAGTGCATTTGCCCGCTACCGCCTGTCGCCGCAGTTCTCGGTGCAACTCAACGTCGACAACCTGCTCGACAAGCACTACCTCTCGCAGTTCAACGGTGGCTATGGCGCGTGGGGCGCATCGCGCAACGGCATGCTGACCTTCAACTATTCGTTCTGACCGAGCGCACGTCAAGGCGTTGCCGACCTTACGCCTCGCTGTGTCATTGCACAGGCACCTTGCAAAAGGTGCCTGTCTTGCTTACTGCAACGGCTGATCGCCCCGCAGGATGGGGTAGGGGTTCAATGCCTCACCCTTCCACCATTGTTTTTCCGGTCCCAGGTGGTGGATTTCGAAGTGCAGGTGCGGCGCGGCAGGATTTGCGTTGCCGGTGCTGCCGACATAGCCAATGATCTGGCCACGCGTGATGGACTGCTTTTCCGCCAGGCCATCGGCGTAACGTTCCAGATGCGCGTAGTAGTAGCAATACGTGCCGCCTGGATCGAATTGATACACGGTCAGGCCACCGCGTTCGCTGTCGAACAGCTTTTCGACCGTTCCATCAGCGACCGCAAGTACCGGCGTGCCGGTCGGTGCGAGGATGTCGATGGCGTCATGTACGCGGCCTTCGCTGCGTGCATCGGTGAAGGTGTCCTGCAATTGATCGCGGCCGATGCCTTGTACCGGAATCAGCAGGCCGGCGGGTGTCACCGATGCGGTTGCTGACGGGACAGTGGCAGCGGCGGGCGCCGGCATGGCCGGCGCAGCGGATGCCGTTGCCGGGGTCACAGGCACGGAGTCAGCCGGCGCCATCGCTGGCGCAGCAGGCGCAGCCACGTCCACTGCGGGAGCCGGCGCTGCAACGATGGGCGCGGCACTGGCGGCCACCGGGACCGCTGCTTCCGGTGCATGACGTTCCAGCCACCAGTAGCCGCCAGCGCCAATCGCCACGCCTGCAATCAAGATCATCAGCAATTTCATGTTTACTCCTGCATCACCACCGGGACCGACGGCCCTACCACGCCGGCCAGCGCAACGGCATCCCAGTTGGTCAGGCGCACGCAACCGTGCGATTCGGTCTTGCCGACATGACCCGGCTCCGGCGTGCCATGCAGGCCATAATGCGGCTTGGATAGATCGATCCAGACGCGGCCCACCGGGTTATTGGGGCCCGCCGGTAACGTGGCTTTCTTGTCGCCTTTCTTGGCGTCCCAGAACAGCTTGGGGTTGTACTTGAACACCGGTTCGCGCGAGATGCCCAGGATTTTCCAGCGTCCGATCGGCAGCGGGTCGTGCTTGCTGCCGGATGAGACCGGGAACTGCGCGTACACCTTGTCGTCCGCGTCGAACAGGCGCAGCGTCGAATCGGACTTGTCGACCACCAGTTTGGCCGGCTTGGCCAGCGGTGTTACGCCATCGATGTTGGGTACCTGGATCACGCCGCCGGCCTTGCCCAGGTCCACGCCCGGATTGAGTTGGCGCAGCAACGCGGGGTCGGCATGAAAGCGCTCGCCCAATGCCTCATCGACCGATGCATAGCCCAGTGCGGACAGCCTGGCCTGCTCGGCCGGGCCCTTTGGGATCGGTTGGAACGGCCCGGCAACATCGGCCTCGGTCAAGGTGTATTGCACCAGCGTCGGTGTGGTGTCGGCCTGCAGTGCCTGCCAGGTTGCGTCATCCAGCTCGCCGGTGGCCTTGATGGCGTGCGCTGCCTGGAACCCGGAGACCGCACGCTTCTGGTTGGAGCCGCGTTCGCTATCGATCTGGCCCGGCGAAAAATGCGCACGGTCAAGCAAGACCTGTGCGTGCAGGTCCGAGCGTGGACCGGTGGGAACGCCCGTTGCTGCGGGTGTGGCGTCAGATGCCGCAGATGCGGCTGCAGATTGCGGCGCCTGTGCCAGCGCAGGCAGCCAGGCGCCGAGCGCCAGTGCGAGCAAACAGACACGAGCATTGGAGCGTAATGACATGGGCGGGTCCGTAAGAAGTATGCGGGCACCTTGCCGCAGCCGCCCGCGTGTCGACGTGAAATGGCAGTCGCAAGGTCAGCGGCCAACGCGCTAGCGCGCCAAGACCGATTCCTCCCGATCCACCGTCGCCGGGGCACGGGCACCACGCATGTGCGAGCCGGACCATTGCGCATGTGCCTCGATGCAGGGAACACCGCTGCGCCGCGTTGCGGTGTCAGGCGGATGCGCACTGCCGCAGGCTGTAGACGAGCAGCTTGGCCTGCACGCGCTCGCCCAGGCCGCGTGGTGCATCCAGCGCCATGCGTTGCAGGCAGGCTGCTTCGACGGCTTGCACCGCTCCGGGTGCAAGTACCGCACGCGCCACGGTTGCAGCCTTGCTGCCGGGGCTGGCCGTTGCAGCCTTTAGCCAGGCCAAGGCGCGCAGCAGATGCTGCTCGATTTCGGTGAAGTCGCTGCCCAGCGGATAGTCGGGCAGGCTGCCGTCGCGGCGAAACGGGGCCAAGGCCTGCTCCAGCGCCTCGGGCGTATTGCGTTGCGCGCGTGTAGCCAGTTGCGGTGGGGTGCGTAGCTTGCGCGACTGCGTCGCCTGCGCCAGCAACGTGTCTTGGAAGCGGGCATCGCAGATGCCGGCCATCTCCAGTACGCATTCCTGATCGGTCTTGTAGCGCAGGTCGGCGATGCCGTACTCGGTGATGTAGAGATCGCGCAGGTGACGCGGGATGGTGGTGTGACCATAGTTCCAACGGACATTGCTCACCGCCCGCGCGCCGGCATCGCGGGTGGCGCGCAACATCAGCGCGCTGCGTGCCTGCGGTAGCGCATGCGCCATCGCCACGAAGTTGTATTGGCCACCCACACCGGACACCACGCGTCCATCCTCCAGACCATCGGACACCGCCGCCCCCAGCGCGGTGGCCATCATGCAGGAGTTGAAGAAGCGCGCATCGCGCCGTTGCAGGCGTTCCAGCGCTTCGTTGCCCCCATAGAGCTGATTGATCTCGCTGATGCGGCGCATGCCGATAGCAGTGCGGGTGTGCTCGTCGAGGGTGCGCAACCACTGGTAGAAGTCCGGCGAGCCGAGATAGAACGCGCCATGCAGGAATTGGCCCTCGCGTGCCAGGCGTGCGTGGTCGTCGGCATTGGCACGGCCATCGGCGATGCGTTGCATCAGCGGCAGGTCGTCGTGCACCTTGCGGCCGATCACGCCACTGTCCACCAATTGCTTGAAGCCTTCGTTGAGCATCTCGCTACAGCCATACAGGCCGATCGCGAACGGCTCCAGCCCGCCGCTGGCCTGCACGGCCGGATGCGTTGCCAGGTCAGGGTCCAGTGCCTGCAGCACGCGGCGATAGGTGGCGTTGTCGGTGTGGCGTAGCACCAGCGCATGGCTCAGGGCGTCGGCCAGCGTGCCGATGCCGATCTGCAAGGTGCCGCCATCGCGCACCAGGGTGCTTGCGTACAGCCCGATGGCGTAATCGACGGTGTTCACCGGCTGCCGCGGCAGGCCGAACAGGCGCGGCGTAGGGCCGGGCAGGTCGATGACCAGATCGAAGAACGCCGCGTCCACCGCCGCGGTGCCGCCGATCCAGGGCAATTGCGGGTCGACCTCGGCTACCAGCAACGGGCGCGGCAGCCCCAGTGACTGCACCGCGTCCAGGGTGTCCTGGGTGATGTCGTTGTTGCACGACAACGACAGCCGGGTGCCGCCAGGTTCGCGTGCCACCTTCTGTACGATCAGGTTCGGCGCCCGCTGCGCCACCGCCGCCGCGGCGTGCGTGTAGTTCAGGCTGGTGTAGTCGGCCTGCGCCTGCGTCGACTGCAACAGGCCACCGGATTGCATGTAGAACTCTTCCACCTGGATATGCGCAGGCAGGGCGTCGCGCAGCATGGCATCGACATACGCAAGCTGCGGGAAGTCCTCGCCGAAGTGGCGCGCAATGAACGGCGCTGCAAAGCGTGCCTGAAGGCCGGCGCCCGGTTTGGGGGGATTGAGCGACAGCGCGGTGTACAGCGCCAGCGGCCGCGAGGGGGTGTCCTTGAGCCGTGCGTAGAGCGCGTTCAACAGCCGGTGCGGTTTGCCGATGCCCAGTGGCGCGCCAACGCGCAGGGGGCCGTCGATGCGCTGCAGGATCCACTCCAGCGCGGAGTCCAGGTCGGTCAGGTGGTTGGTCATCCGTGCAAGGGTAGCCGAGCCGCCGCGGCGATGCCTGCAGGCCGGCCGCTGCGCATGGGCGGCCACCGCAACCGCAATGCGTCGATCGGACGCTTGACATCGGTTGAGTTTACGCGCGTAATCGTAAAAAATTACGGGCGTAATCGTATGCCGATCAGTGATGCGGAAGCGGTGGTGATGCAAGTGCTCTGGGATGGCGCGCCACGCACCGCCGAGGAGGTGGTGGCAGCGCTGTCGCAGACCGACTGGGCCGAGCCCACCATCAAGACCTTGCTCAATCGCCTGCTCACCAAAGGCGCCATTGCCGCGCAGAAGGACGGGCGCAAGTATCTGTACACGCCGGTGCTGCAGCGCGACCAGTGGGTGCAGCAACAGAGCGAGGGCCTGCTGCAGCGGCTGTTCGGCGGCCGGGTCGCGCCGCTGGTGGCGCACTTCAGCGAGCGCGGAAAGCTCAGTGCGTCGGATGTGGCCGAGTTGAAGCGTTTGCTCAGGGAGCTGGACGATGAGCCTTGATGCCGTGTTGCTGCGTGCCATCTGCTACAGCAGTGTTGCGGTGCTGATCTGCCTGCTGCTGCGGCGACCGCTGCGGCGCTGGCTGGGTGCGGTCGCCGCGTATGCAATCTGGGCAAGCGTGCCGCTGGCGCTGGTGGCCGCCATGTTTCCAGGCCTGCCGGTGGGCACGGTGTTGTCCCGCGTACCGGCGCTGGTGGTGCTGCCATCGGCAACCGGTATCCAGGGCAGCGGCGCGGGTGGGCGCGAACTGCTCGCTGCAGTGTGGCTGGCCGGTGCGATGCTGATGGGCATCGCTGCATGGCGCGGGCAGCGGCGTTTCGTGCGCAGTCTCGGCCCGCTGGTGGCCCTGGACAAGACGCTATGGGTGGCAACCCATGATGCCAGCTTGCCGGTGTCGCTGGGCGTGCGACGTCCACGCATCGTGCTGCCGCTGGACTTCACCACCCGCTACAGCGCCGACGAGCGCGCGTTGATCCTGGCCCACGAGCAGCAGCATCTGCGCCGCGGCGATCTACGCGCCAACGCGCTGGCCATCGTGCTGCTGTGCCTGGGCTGGTTCAATCCGCTGCTGCATCTGGGGTGGCGCGCGTTTCGTCTGGATCAGGAGCTGGCCTGCGATGCTGCGGTGATCGCGCGACATCCAGACAAGCGCCGCAGCTATGCCGATGCGATGCTCAAATGCCAGCTTGGTGGCCGCTGGATGCCCCTTGCGTGTGGTTGGGCGCCGTCGCATCCGTTGACCCAGCGTCTGGCGGCCCTGCGCATGCCCACCATCACCGGGCAGCGTGCGCGCACGAACCGTCGCGTGGTGCTGCTGCTGGCGGTCATCGCCAGTGCCGCCTGTTGGGTGATCCAGCCAGCGCGTCTGCAAGCCACGCCGGTGGCCGGCAACCCGTTGGATTTCAGCACGATGCAGCCGCCCAGGTACCCTGCTGCGGCAGTCGCTGCGCGTCTTGCCGGCCTGGTCGAGCTGCAGATCCTGGTGGGCCCGAGTGGGGCGCCCGAACGCATCGCCATTGTGCATAGCCAGCCGGCCGGTGTGTTCGACCAGTCCGTGCTTGAGGCGGCGCACGGCTGGCGCTTCAAGCCCGTCCATGTCGACGGCAGGGCGGTGACCTCGACGGTACGCGTGCCGGTGCGCTTCGAAATGGATCCACCGGAAGACGCGTCCGATATTGCTCCGCCCACCGACAGTGCGCATGACACTGCGCAGCTTGCGCACAAAACCGGCTGTCCGGCATCGGGTTGCACCGCGCAGGAGACGCGGTGATGCGGCGCGCGCTGGTGTCTGGAGGCGGTGTACTGGCGCTGCTGCTGAGCGGCTGCGCGAGCCAGCCTGCGGTGGAGCAGGAGCGCAGTCAACGCGAGGATTCGGTCGATCAACGCATGTTGCCGGTGCAGTCCGCTGCGGATGGTACAGGCGCGATCCAGGCGTACACGCTGTCGCCCACACAGCGCTTTCGCATGCCGCGCGCCGTGCGCAGCGATCCACCAACGCTGCCACCTGATTGGTCGCAGCAGACCCTGGCGCCGACCACGGTCTGCGTGCAGGTGATCCTCACGGCCGACGGCGCGGTGCAGCGCGTGGACCCGCTGTCCGATCGCGACGAGTGCAGCAAAGGGCAGCTGCCCGAACATGCCGATCTGCTGCAGGCCGTGCGCACCGCCGTCATGCAGTGGCAGTTCGTGCCGGCGGCGATGTGCACCTACACGCCCGGCGCAACACCTCCGGCAGACCTGGACGACTGTACCGGCGCGGCGCGTGTGGAGCCGGTGCCGGTGACCTTGCCGTTTGCCTTCACCTTCGAGGTACGGCAGGGCAAGGCAAGTGTGCGGTCCGGCAACGTGGCACGCTGAGTCATGCATGCGGATGCCCGGATCAGCGGGTCACGTCAGTACATGCACACTGTCGGCGATGCGCTGTACTTCGTCCGGGTGATGGCTCACGTACAACATCGGCAGGCGGATTTCATCGCGCACCCGCTGCAGGTAGGGGATCAATTCTTCGCGGCGCGCCTGATCCAGCGCCGACAGCGGCTCATCGAACAACAGGATTGCCGGCTGCGACAGCAGCGCGCGGCCGATCGCCACCCGCTGCGCTTCGCCGCCGGATAAGTTGCGCGGCCGGCGCTGCAGCAGCGGCGCGATGCCGAGCAAGGCCACCACATCGTCGAAGCCGAAGGTCGCCGCACCGCGCGCATGCCGGCCATAGCGCAGGTTGTGCCGCACATCCAGATGCGGGAACAGCCGCGCGTCCTGGAAGACATAGCCGATACGGCGCTGGTGCGTGGGCAGGTCCACACGCTGCTGGTGGTCGTACAGGCAGCGCCCATCGATGCGGATATGGCCCGCATCCGGCTGCACCAGGCCGGCGATGGCGTTAAGCACCGTGGTCTTGCCCGCGCCGGACGGTCCCACCAAGGCCACCACGCGTGCCGCGTCCTGGATGCAGAGGTGTCGCTGGAACGTGCCACGGCGCAGATGCAGGTCCAGATCCAGCATCAGCCGTCCTCGCGCGGATGCGGCCGGCGTACCAGCCATTCGGAGAGCAGTAATGCCGCCAGCGAGATCGCCAGGGCTACCGTCGCCAACCGCCACACGCCCGATTCCATGCCGGGTACCTGCATCAGGCCGTAGATGGCCGACGACAAGGTCTGGGTTTCGCCCGGGATATTCGACACGAAGGTGATGGTGGCGCCGAACTCGCCCAGTGCCTTGGCGAACGCCAGCACCATGCCGGCCATCAGGCCAGGCCAGGCCAGGGGCAAGGTGATGCTGAAGAACACCCGCCACGGCCCGGCACCCAGCGTGGCCGCCGCCGCTTCCAGGCGGCGGTCGGTGGCCTCGATCGATAGCCGGATTGCGCGCACCATCAGTGGAAATCCCATCACCGCGCAGGCCAATGCCGCGCCGGTCCAGCGGAACGCGAATTGCACGCCGAGGTGCTCCAGCAACCAGCTGCCGATCACCCCCTGCGTGCCCAGGGTCACCAGCAACGCATAACCCGTCCCCACCGGCGGCATCACCAGCGGCAGATGCAAGAGCGCATCCAGCAGTGCCTTGCCGGGGAAGCGCCGGCGCGCCAGCAGCCAGCCGCAGGCGATGCCCGGTGGCAGGCTGGCCACTGCCGCCACCAGCGCAACCTTCAGACTCAGGCCGATGGCCATCAGTTCCTGCGGGGTGAACATCGACAAGCGCTGCGCCTCAATCCTGCAGCGAGAAGCCACGACGGCGGAAGATTGCCTTGGCCGGCGCGCTGCGCAGCCATGTAACGAAAGCGGTGGCGGCGGGGTTGCGGCTGTTCTTCAAGGCAGCGACCGGATAGACGATGGGCGCATGACTGCTCGCAGGGAAGGCTGCCACGACGCGCACCTTGGCGTCGGCGCGCGCATCCGAGCCATACACGATGCCCAACGGTGCCTCGCCACGCGACACCAGCATCAACGCTGCACGCACGCTTTCCGATTCGGCCAGGCGTGCCTGCACGCTGTCCCACTGACCAAGCGAGCGCAGCGCCGCCGCGGCGTATTTGCCGGCCGGCACGCTGGTGGTCTGGCCAACCGCCAGGCGGCCGCGCTCGCCCAAGGCCTTGGCGATGCTGCCCGGTACGCGCGGATCCACCTGCACCTTGCTGGCCGCTCGCGCGATCAGCACCAGCGTGTTGCCAAGCAGCTGCTGGCGGTGTGCCGGCTCCACCAGGTTGCGCTGTTGCAGATAGTCCATCCATTCCAGATCGGCCGAAAAGAACACGTCCGCCGGCGCGCCTTGCTCGATCTGACGCGCCAGCGCCGAGCTTGCGGCATACGACACGCGCACCGGCGTTCCGGTGGCCTTTTCGTACGCGGCAGCGGCGTCGTCCATCGACTCCTTCAGGCTGGCCGCCGCGAAGACGGTCACCGGCGCGGCTTGCGCGCAGGCCAGCACGGGCAGGGCAAGCATCAGCACGCACAGGGCGCGCTGCCAGAAACCGATCATGCGCATGGGACGTTCCAAACAGGTGGCGGGCACCGATCATAACGGCTGCACGGTGACCAGCGTGGCGACCGCCAGCTGGGGTTACGGAATTCCATCCCCGCAACGCCCCGCCTGTAGGTTGGCCCGCAGCGCGGGGCCGATCAGCCTGGGCTCGGGCAGGGTCGCGTCGCGTGCCTGCCGCTGCGCCACGAACGCTTCGATGTCCACGCCATCGCGCACGTGGAGATTGCTGCGCCGCTGTTCGCCGATGCTGGTCTGGTGCGCCACCGGCCGGCCGCCCGGGCCATAGTCGTGGCAGACAAATACGCGGGTGGCATCTGGTAGCGTGTACAGGCGCTGGATCGAGGCATACAGCTGCCGCGCATCGCCGCCAGGGAAGTCGCAGCGCGCAGTCCCCGCGTCGGGCATGAACAGCGAGTCGCCGGGGAACAACGCATCGCCGATCAGGTACGCAACGCTGTCGCTGGTGTGGCCGGGCACCGCGATGACCCGCGCCTGGATGCCGCCGAGCAGGAAGCGTTCGTCATCGGCGAACAACTGGTCGAACTGCGAGCCGTCGGCGCGAAAGTCCTGCGGCAATGCGTAGCGCGGTGCGAGCGTGCGTTGCACCTGGGCAATGCCGGCGCCGATGCCCACGCGCGCCTGCGGCCAATGCGGCTTGAGCCATTGTGCGGCAGACAGGTGATCGGCATGCGCATGGGTTTCCAGCAGCCACTGCACCTGCCATCCGCGTTGCCGGATGGCATCCACGATCGTCTGCGCGGCCTGCGTGCCGATAGCGCCGCTGTCGGCTGCATAGTCCAGTGCCGGGTCGATCACCGCCGCCGCGCCGGAGGCCGCATCGGCCACCACATAGGTGAAGGTGTTGCTATCGGCATGGAAGAACGCAAGCACCTCCGGCGGCATCGGCGTCTCCACGTCAGGAGCCGGCCAGTGCCGCATTGAGTACGGCGGCCAGGCGGTCGCCGGCGAGGCGCAACTGCGTTTCTGCGATCGGTCGGTAGGTGGCCATGTAGCCCTCCGGCAATACGTGGGAGCCCGGGTACGCGCCCGGGGCAATGGCGATCTTGCAGGACGCCTGTGCCCACGCCGCTGCCGGCGGCGGCAGCACTGGCGAGACAGGAGCAGCGGCCGGCAGCGCCAGCAGACGTTGCAGATAGGCCTCGTCGCCGAGGTGGCGGTCGTTGAGCATGCCGCTGTCCCACAGTGCATGCAGGTTGCTGCCCTTGCCATCGACCTGCAGCTGGAAATCGTTGCCGCCCTTGTCGTGCGCATAGCCGGCGTGCATCGGCTGATGGATGTCGCCGACGAAATGCACCACGAATTTCAACGCTTGCCGCCGCACCTCCAGCGGCTGGCTGCGATCGGCGAGCAGGGCGGTCTGGCGTTCGAGCGCGGCGATCACGCAGTTGCCATCCGGGCAATCGCGCGACGGCGCATAGCTGCAGTCGTGCTCGCCAAGGTTGACGTAATGCCACGGCCCGGAACGCTTGCCCAGGTCGGGGTCGTGTTCACGCAGTTCGTCGGCCCAGGTCGCCACACCGTGCAAGGTCGGGTCCGGCTCGCCGGCCAGCAAGGATGCGACTTGCGCGCGTGCCTGCGGGCTCAGTTCGGTCTCGGCGATACGGGCCACCAGGCGGTGGCCCTGCGCGCCCCAGGCGAATGCCGCGTTGGAGTGGATCGCCGCAGCAACGGCGACGGCAAGGATGCAGAGCGAGCGAGGAAAGGTCTTCATTGGCCGGATTGTACGCAACCGCCAGGGTCGGCTTCATGGCGGCTTCCGGCATGCCGCCGCGGGTGGGCGGCGGCCGCTCGATCAGAAGTAGACCAGGTACGACACCCCGTAGGTCAGCGGGTCGATGCGTGCTTCGCCCAGCCGCCTGCCGTTGAAATCCACCTTGCTGCGCGAATCGGTCCAGCGCGCGTCCACGCGCAGGCCGCTGCGATCATTGAAGATGAAATCCACCCCGACATGCGCAGTGGCGCCCACCGAGTCTTCAAAGCGCAGCGAGCCATTGCCGATCGCCGGCTCGGTGTCCTCGCCCAGGAAGGCGGTGTAGTTGATGCCAACGCCCACGAACGGCGACACCGTGCCGTAGCCATTGATGTGGTACTGCAGCAACACGCTCGGTGGCACCGACCAATAGCTGCCCACCTTGCCGACGCCTTGCAGTTCTAGGTCGTGCCTGCCAGCAACGGCGGCGTGCACCTCGATGCCGAGGTTGTTGCGCAGGAAGTATTCGTAGGTGAACGAGAGCGTCGGCGCGCCCTTGATCTCGCCTCGCGCGGTGCCGAAGGCACCGCTATCGGACTTCGGCGATACGTAGCCGGCACCGTAGCCGGTCGTCCAGTGCCCGGCGGATTGGGCGAGGACAGGGCTGGTCGAAGCGGCCAGTGCGATGGCAAGTGCGGTGCGGAACAAGCTGCTCATGGAATCCCCGGTAGGTCGTCGGACAGGCGCTCGACGCGATCGACCTGTCCGCAACTCCGGCGGTGGATGCACGTCCCTGGAGACCCAGTGTGCCAGAGATGTCCCGTGCTTGCCGCTACCGCTCAGAACCGGTGTACGTACGCCGCACCATAGACCAGCGGGTCGATATTGACCGTGCCGATGCGGCTGCCGTTCAAGCGGGCCTCGGTATCGATATCGATCCAGCGCAGGTTGACCCGCAAGGCGCCGCGGTCGCTGAGCTTGAAATCCAGGCCCGCGTGCAAGGCCAGGCCCCACGAATCGTCCAGCTCCAGCTCGCTGCCGGCCAGCGCCCCGCGGGTCTGCGTGTCGAAGAAGCGGGTGTAGTTGAGGCCGGCGCCAAGGAACGGGGAAACCTTGCCCTGGCTGTTGAAGTGATACTGCAGCGAGATCACCGGCGGCAGATGCTTGGTGCTGCCGACCCGGCCCAGGCCGCGCAGGGCGATGTCGTGCTCGAAGGGCAGCGCGGCCAGGACCTCGATGCCCAGGTTGTCGGCGATGAAATATTCGGCGCTGAAGGTCGGCCTGATGTCCTTGCCCACGTCCGCTTCCAGCGTACCGCCGACCAGGCGTCCATTGTCGGACTTGGGAGCGACCTGGTGGGCGCCGACGGCAACGGCCCAGTCGCCTTTGGTTTGAGCAGATGCGGTGACGGTGGTGAAGCTGGTTGCCAGAGCCGCGAGGAGCAGGGCAGAGCGCATGTGCATAGGACGTCTCGTTGAGTAGGGATGAGTGCAGTGTTCGGCGTTGGGGGGATGACCGCCTTGATCCGGATCAATCCAGTGTCGTGACACGACCGGTGATCCGGAGACAGGCGGCCGTCGTGCGCCGAGGGCGGCAGTGCTGGGCAATGTCTGCATCGCCGTACACCAGTGCGGTGCGTGCAGGACGCACCAAGGCTGGAAGGAGGCGGGCAAAGCGCCGAAGCGGGCGTCGGCCGGGGAGGTGAGCCGACGCCAGCGCGCGTTACCTCGCAGGGAAGCGGTGTGACGCGGCGATCGGCCGGCATTACCTGACCTGGGCGAGCGGTGCTGCGTCCTTTTCCGGCATCGCCGAGCTGTGGTGATTGATAATCAGCCACTTGCCGTCGCGCTTTTCGTAGACGAAGGTGTAGCGCGCCTGCACGTCGCTCTTCTTGCCGTCCTTGTCGGTCAGCGTGAAGGTGTATACGCCGGCGTCCACTGCACTGTCGTCATCGAGCAGGCGCACGGTGCGGTAGTTGACCACGCCCTTCGGCTTCTTGGTCAGAAACAGCTCGAAGTACTTCTCGATCTGCTCGCGCGAGGCGCGCACTTCGTTGGACACGGTCGGCAACAGCACGCCATCGGGCGCATACAGGTCGGCCACCTTGTGCGGGTTGCCGGTCGCCAGGGCCGCGTTCCAGGTATCGAACAGCGCGGCCACTTCGCGCGCTTCCCCATCGGCAGGCAGCGATGCTTTTTCGGTGTAGTGCATGACGCCGGCGGCCAGTGCCGGGGTGGTGGCAAACGCCAGGACCAGAGAGAGCAGGGTGCGATGCATGGGGGAGCCTCCGTGTGGGTGAGTGGGTGCCTTGGTTGGCAGGGCCAGTATCGAAATCCACGGAGGGGAGAAATGCTGCCGTTCGGCATACGGATGAATACGCTTTTCGGCATATTCTTTATAGTATTAAGTTACTGAAATTAATAGAAAATATCCATAGCGAAGATTTTATAGGAGCTGTCGCCACTCGATGCGGTCGCCGCGATGGCTCGGTTGCCGATGTGCGCCATTCAGGGTTGGCTGTGGGATGGGCATTGCCAACCGCGTCGGCCATGCGTCGGGCGGGAGGAGTGTCGTCCCGGTAGCAGTCGCCGCTGCACGGCCGCGCATGGGCGACGCTGCTAGAATGGCGGCCCCTTTCCATCCGCCGCGCTGTCGCGGTCGCAGGAGCTTGTGAACATGGCAATCAAGGTTGGCATCAACGGATTCGGTCGCATCGGACGCAACGTGCTGCGCTCTGCGGTGCAGAACTTCGCCAATGACATCGAGATCGTGGCCATCAATGACCTGCTCGAACCCGATTACCTGGCTTACATGCTGCAGTACGACTCGGTGCACGGCCGCTTCAAGGCCGATGTCTCGGTCGATGGCAACACGCTGGTCGTCAACGGCAAGAAGATCCGCCTGACCCAGGAGCGCGACCCGGCCAACCTCAAGTGGGATGCGGTGGGCGCCGATGTGGTGATCGAATCCACCGGCCTGTTCCTGACCAAGGACACCGCGCAGAAGCACATCGATGCGGGCGCCAAGAAGGTGATCCTGTCGGCCCCCTCCAAGGACGACACCCCGATGTTCGTCTACGGCGTCAACGACACCACCTACAAGGGCGAGGCCATCATCTCCAACGCCTCGTGCACCACCAACTGCCTGGCGCCGCTGGCCAAGGTCATCAACGACAAGTGGGGCATCAAGCGCGGCCTGATGACCACCGTGCATGCGGCCACCGCCACCCAGAAGACCGTGGACGGCCCGTCGAACAAGGACTGGCGCGGTGGCCGCGGCATCCTGGAGAACATCATTCCCTCCTCCACCGGTGCGGCCAAGGCCGTGGGCGTGGTGATTCCCGAGCTCAACAAGAAGCTGACCGGCATGAGCTTCCGCGTGCCGACCTCGGACGTGTCGGTGGTCGATCTGACCGTGGAACTGGAAAAGCCGGCCACCTATGCCGAGATCTGCGCCGAAGTGAAGGCACAGAGCGAAGGCGCGCTGAAGGGCGTGCTGGGTTACACCGAAGACAAGGTGGTGGCCACCGATTTCCGCGGCGAGACCTGCACCTCGGTGTTCGACGCCGACGCCGGCATCGCGCTGGATTCCACCTTTGTCAAGCTGGTGTCCTGGTACGACAACGAGTGGGGCTATTCCAACAAGTGCCTGGAAATGGTGCGCGTGGTCGCCAGGTGATCGGCCGATCCGAATGAAACAAAAAAGCGCCTCCGGGCGCTTTTTTGTTTGCAATCACGCGCGCCGGCAGGCACTTATTCCGCAGCGATCCGCATGTCTTCGCCCTTGCCGGTGACCGCGACCCGGCTACCGACGGCAAGCCCTGCGACGTCCGCACGCGGCTTTGTCACGACCACCTGCGACTTGTTGTCGAAACGGATCTTCAGCATGAAGTACGCGGGGACGCCGTTGCCGACCACCTTCTCGCCCGCCTTGGTGCCGGCATAATTGCCTGCGGCTGCGCCGGCTTCTGCACCAATGCGTGCGTTGGCTTTGAGGCCGATGAAGCCGCCCGCGATGGCGCCAAAGTCCGAGGCTGCGCTCTTGAGCCTCTGGTTGCGTTCGGGAACGTTGTCAGCCTTGTTCTCGATGGGTTCCATTGACGCAATGGTCCCATGTCGCACCGATTGGGCCATGCCTGGGACAGCCAGCACCCCTTGCGTCAGCAAGAGCGTCAGCCATGCGGCATGGCACATCCAGTTCCTTGTTTTCATTCCGTGCGTTCCTTGGTTGGTAGATCGATATCCGGCCGATGGGGCTATCTCTTCTTCGGGCGCCCCCAGCTGCGCACATGGTCGTTGCACTTGCTGCCAGCGAAATCGTATCGGGTGATGGTGCCGCTGGAGTCGGCGATGAAGGTGATTTCGCAATGATGTTGCGCAGGAACGAAGACTTCTTCGCTATGCTGATATTCCTGAAAGATCGGGGTGGGGGCCACGCCATTGCCGCCGCCGACCACGCCGATGACTCCCCCCTGCGTGGACCAGTAGTTGGTGCGGTAGTACGCCTCTGTGCCGAAGTTGTAGGTGTAGGCCGTCTCCAACGTCTCGGTGTTTTCGGCGGTATAGAGTCCTTTGCCGACCGGCCATTGCATGATGAGCTCGCTGGCGTCGTGGCCAATCCAGCTCCGGGCGATGGTTTCGGCGCTGCCGAACACGTCGGCCGATGCCTGCGGTGCGAGCGCCAGCAGTGCGAGTGCGCACAGTGCAGGCAGGGAGTGAGGGCGGAAGGCAGTCATGGCGATACATCCTTGCAGGGCGGCGGTGCGATGGGTCCTTGCGAAGCGGGCTCGCCCGTGCGCTGGCGCGTTTTTAGCACTGCAGGCCGCCTTCGGCAAGGACTTGTCGCTGCTGCCTGCACGCCGGCCCGGCGTAGACATTGGCCGGAGCGCATGCCCTAATCTCCGGCCGACCAGCGGTTGTTCCTGCGCTGGAATGGCAGAAGACCTACAGGAGCACTCAACGAACTCAAGGAGAGGCAAACGTGCAGAGCAGTCGTATGTGGGTGGGAGCCATGGTGCTGACCCTGGTGCTGGCAGGGCTGGCGCCGCAGGCCATCGCCAAGAAGCAGACCGGTACCCCGGCCTGGATGAACGCCGATGGTGAGGTCATCAAGTCGTCCGACGTTGAAGCCGGCTACGGCGAGACGGTCAAGGGCATCAATGATTACGAAGGCGAGATCACCGGCAAGCCGGCGCCCGACAGCAAGTTCACCCAGCTCAAGATCGGCATGCCGATCAAACAGGTGACCGATCTGATCGGCCAGCCGACCGACCAGGGCGCGTACGTGACCGGCAAGGCGTTCATTCCGTTCTTCTTCGGCGGGGACCGCTACCGTTACGAGATGGCGTACAAGGGCCAGGGCCGGCTGGTGTTTGCCGGCAAGTCCATGGATACCGGCGGCAACCTGATCTGGATCATCCACAACAAGAACGACAGCGGCTACCGCGAATGACTCCTAGACGCCCGGTTTTCCGGGCGTTTTTTTAGGCGAACTGCGAGCAGGGTGGTTGCGCGGTGGGTCTTTGGCCGGGCGGCACGCATGCCGCCGCCAGCTGTAAGCGGCGCGCGTCGGGCGGCCGGTTTGCCGCTGCGGCGCGAAGGTCCGACAATGGGCGCCCCCGTCGCCAAGGCAGTCGCTTGCCCGCCGTGTACGACCGACCACCGTCCCTCCACCGCGCCAGCGGTGGCGGCGCGCATGGTCACGACCCGCGCGCGTCTGCGGCACGCTGCGCATCGCGGCTCTTTCGATTCCCCATTCCCCATTCCCCCGACTTAGCGAGCCAAGCCCATGTCCATTGTCCGTATGACCGACCTCGATCTCTCCGGCAAGCGCGTGCTGATCCGCCAGGATCTCAACGTGCCGATCGACAACGGCCAGATCACCTCCGAACAGCGCATCACCGCCTCGGTGCCCACCATCAAGCTGGCGCTGGAAAACGGTGCGGCGGTGATGGTTACCTCGCATCTGGGCCGGCCCAAGGAAGGCAGCTGGAGCGAAGCCGATTCGTTGGCCCCGGTGGCCGCGCGGCTGACCGCGCTGCTGGGCGTGGACGTGCCGCTGGTGCGCGACTGGGTCGATGGCGTGGACGTCGCGCCGGGCCAGGTGGTGTTGCTGGAGAACTGCCGCATGAATGTCGGCGAGGGCAAGGACGACGAGACCCTGGCGCGCAAGTACGCCGCGCTGTGCGATGTGTTCGTCATGGATGCCTTCGGTACTGCGCACCGCGCGCAGGCGTCCACGCATGGCGTGATCCGCTTCGCGCCCGTGGCCGCCGGTGGCCCGCTGCTGATGGCCGAGCTGGACGCACTGGCCAAGGCACTGGACAACCCGGCCAAGCCGCTGCTGGCGATCGTGGCTGGCAGCAAGGTGTCCACCAAGCTGGAGCTGCTCTCCAACCTGGTCAACAAGGTCGACCAGTTGATTGTCGGCGGTGGCATCGCCAACACCTTCATCGCCGCCGCCGGGCATGACGTGGGCAAGTCCTTGAACGAGCCGGATCTGATTCCCACCGCCAACCAGATCGTGGCCGATGCCAAGGCGCGTGGCGCCGAGATTCCGCTGCCCACCGACGTGGTCGTGGCCAAGCAGTTCCTGCCCGATGCGCAAGCCACGGTGAAGTCGCTCGATGCTGTCGAAGCAGACGATCTGATTCTGGATATCGGCCCGCAGACCGCGCAGCGCTACGCCGAGTTGATCGCCAATGCCGGTACCGTGGTGTGGAACGGGCCGGTGGGCGTGTTCGAATTCGAGCCCTTCAGCCACGGCACCGAAACCCTGGCGCGCGCGATCGCCGCATCGAAGGCGTTCTCCCTTGCCGGCGGCGGCGACACCCTGGCAGCGGTGGACAAGTACGCCATCGCCCAGGACGTCACCTACATCTCCACCGGTGGCGGCGCGTTCCTGGAATTCCTGGAAGGCAAGACCCTGCCGGCCGTGGCCGCGCTGCAGGCGCGCGGCCAGTGAGTGCAGCCACGCTGTTCTTCGATCTGGACGGCACGCTGGTGGATTCGGAAGCGGGTATCGTCGCCAGTATCGCGCATGCCTTCGAGCGGGTGGGCCAGCCCTGCCCGCCGCCGCAGACCTTGCGTGCCTGGATCGGCCCGCCGTTGCGCGACAGCTTCACCGAGTGCTTCCCGGACGATCCGGCGCTGGTGCAGCGCGCGCTCGCTATCTACCGCGAGCGCTACGACGCGGTGGGCTGGACCGAACTGCGCGTGTTCGACGGCATCGGCGAGGTGGTCACCGGCCTGCAACGCGCCGGTCATCGCCTGGCCGTGGTCACCTCCAAGAATGAGCGTTATGCGCGGCGTACCGTCGAGCATCTGCCATTCGGTGCCTGCTTCGAAGAGGTGATCGGCGCCAGCGAAGATGGCGAGCGCCGCTTCAAGCCCGACCTCATCGCCGAAGCGCTGCGACGGCTGGACATCGCCAAGACCGGATGCGTGATGATCGGCGACCGCCGCATGGATATCGAAGGCGCCAATCACCACGGCCTCCACAGCATCGGTGTGTTGTGGGGCTTTGGCGACGCCGCCGAATTGCGTGCCGCAGGCGCTGGCGCCTTGGCGCGAACGCCTGCCGAGCTGATGCAGGTGATCCACGCATGAGCAGCGGGTGTCGGCTTGGCTCGAAGCGTGTCCGGAGCCTGGCTGTTTTCGGCACGCCGAACAGTTTTCGTCGCTGCTGGATCAGGGTAACGGGCACCCGCACTGCCCGCTGCGGTGTGGGTACAGAGGCGCGTACTGTCCCGCACTGTCTGTAGGACATGCCGGAATCAGCGGCGGGCTATGCCGCAATGCCATCCTCGATGCGTGGGGTGTATGTTAAGTTTCGCGGCTTTTACAGGGAGGCCATCATGAAAGAACGTCAACGCCGCACCAAGATCCTCGCCACCCTCGGACCGGCAACGGATGCGCCCGGCGTGCTTGACGCCTTGTTCAAGGCGGGCGTCAACGTGGTGCGCCTCAATTTCAGCCACGGCGACCCGTCCGGCCAGGCCAAGCGTGCCGCCGAGGTGCGCGCCGCCGCCGCCCGCGTCGGTGCCGAAGTCGGCATCCTGGCCGACCTGCCGGGCCCGAAGATCCGTATCGAGCGTTTTGCCGAAGGCAAGATCAAGCTGACCATGGGCGAGCGCTTCGACCTGGTGGCCGATGCCAATGCACCGGCCGGCGACCAGCAGCAGGTAGGCGTGAGCTACCTCGGCCTGCCGCAGGACGTGACCGCCGACGACGTCCTGCTGCTCGACGATGGTCTGGTGCAGCTGCAGGTGACCGATGTGCAGGGTGCGCGCATCGTTACCAAGGTGTTGAACGATGGCGTGCTGTCCGACCGCAAGGGCTTGAACAAGCAGGGCGGCGGTTTGTCGCTGGGCGCGTTGACCGAGCGCGACAAGGAGCTGATCGGCATCGTCGCCAAGATCGGCGTGGACTTCATCGCGGTGTCGTTCTGTCGCAATGCGCAGGACATGCACGACGCCCGCCAGATCGCCCAGCAGCACGGCTGCGATGCGCAGCTGGTGTCCAAGATCGAGCGCACCGAAGCGATCGACAACTTGGTCGAGATCGTCGAAGCCTCCGACGTGGTGATGGTGGCGCGTGGTGACCTGGGCGTGGAAATCGGCGATGCCGAATTGCCGGGCCTGCAGAAGAAGATCATTCGCGAGTCGCTGGCGCAGAACAAGGTGGTCATCACCGCCACGCAGATGCTGCAGTCGATGGTCGAAAGCCCGATCCCCACCCGCGCCGAAGTGCTGGACGTGGCCAACGCGGTCATCGACGGCACCGATGCGGTGATGCTGTCGGCCGAAACCGCTGCCGGTGCCTACCCGGTGCGTGCGGTGGAAGCGATGGCGCGTATCTGCCTGGGGGCCGAACACCAGTTCGAATTCGATACCGACTTCGAAGCGGCGCAACGCAACCTGCAGCGTGCCGACCAAGCGATCGCGATGGCGACCATGTTCTTGTCCGAGCACATCGGCCTGGGCGGTGTGGTGGCGTTGACCGAATCCGGCGGCACCCCGCGCTTTCTGTCGCGCTTCCGCTCCAACATGCCGATCTATGCCTTCACCCGTCATGACGGCGCGCGTCGGCAGATGGCGATGATGCGGGGCGTGTTCCCGATCAACTTCGACAGCCGTGGCCTGACCCCGCGCGAGGCTGCACGCGCGGCCATCCGCCTGCTGGTGGAGAACGAGCGCATGGGCCCGGGCGACCGCGTGGTGTTCACCAGTGGCGAGCACATGGAGACCCACGGCGCCACCAATACCTTGCGCCTGCTGGAAGTGGGCGAGGACGGTCGCGCCACCGGCCTGGGCGAGCTGTAACCCCTGTCGATGGCACCCGGCGCATGACCTGAGCCGGACGACGCGACACGCAACGGCAGCCCCAGGGCTGCCGTTGTGCTGAGTGGAGATGCCGGGCGCGGGCAAGCGCTCTGCCGTGGGCGGCGTGTTGCTCAACGGCCGGATACGGCGAAGCAAGCAACAAGCTGCACACCATGCTCGGCTTTGCCGATTCCCGATTCCCGTGATGCGAGCCGCGCCACACATTGGGAGAGGCGGATCCGGGTGTAATCGGTTGCAGCCATTCCGTGAAGGAATGTCAGCGACTTTGGTCGCTATACTTTCGTCCTCCCCGCTGCTGCCACAGGAACTACATGAGCATCGAACAGCTTGCCGAAACCGCCCAGGCCATGGTCGCCCCGGGCAAGGGCATCATCGCCATCGACGAATCGACCAGCACGATCGCCAAGCGTTTTGCCAGCGTCGGCATCGAGAACATCGAAGAAAACCGTCGCGCCTATCGCGAACTGCTGCTCACCACGCCCAAGCTGAGCGACTACATCTCCGGCGCCATCCTGTTCGACGAGACCATCCGTCAAAAGACCAAGGATGGCGTGCCGTTCGCCAAGTACATGACCGACCACGGCATCATCCCGGGCATCAAGGTCGACAAGGGCGCGCAGCCGCTGGCCGGCATGCCGGGCGAGCTGGTGACCGAAGGTCTGGACGGCCTGCGTGCACGTCTGGAGGAGTACTACACGCTGGGCGCGCGCTTCGCCAAGTGGCGTGCGGTCATCAACATCGGCGAAGACATTCCGTCCGGCACCTGCATCGAGGCCAACTCGCATGCGCTGGCGCGTTACGCCGCGCTGTGCCAGGAGCAGGGGCTGGTGCCGATGGTCGAGCCGGAGGTCATCATGGACGGTAGCCACGACATCGAGACCTGCTACGAAGTCACCGAAGCCACGCTGCGCTCGCTGTTCGGCGCGCTGTACGAGCAGAACGTCGTGCTGGAAGGCACCATCCTGAAGGCTTCGATGGTCATCTCCGGCAAGAGCTGCGAAGAGCAGGCCAGCGTCGAAGAAGTGGCCGAGTCCACCGTGATGTGCCTGAAGTCCACCGTGCCGGCGATCCTGCCGGGCATCGTGTTCCTGTCCGGCGGCCAGACCGACGAGCAGTCCACCGCGCACCTCAACGAGATGCACCAGCTGGGCAACCTGCCGTGGCCGCTGAGCTTCTCCTACGGCCGCGCCATGCAGCAGGCGGCGTTGAAGCTATGGTCCCAGGACATGACCGGCAACTACGCCAAGGCGCAGCAGGTGATCTACGAGCGCGCCAAGGAAAACGGCCTGGCAGCACTGGGCAAGTGGAAGGGCTGATCGCTTGATCGCGGCCGCAAGGCCGGATCGAAGGTCAACGCGAAGACGCCGGCAGCGATGCCGGCGTTTTTTGTTGCATGGGTGGCGGCGTGCGAGCCGTTGGAGCGATGGGCTTGATTGCAGCACGCACCTTAAAAGCTAGCTGCGCGCGTGGCATCCGGATGTGGCCTGGCCGTCAGCCGTGCGGCTGCCATGGCACTGCCGCAAGCGCGCCGATTGCCGCTGCCCAAACGCAACGAGCGCCTTGCGGCGCTCGTCATTGCAAGCGTGTGGCCGCGCCGTCAGGCGGCGACCGTTTCCTGCGTGGCCAGCGCCTGCTGGTAGGCCTTGTAGGTGGCTTCGTTGTAGGCCACCAGCACGATGTGCTTGGGCACCTTGTGCGAACGCTGCCAATCGCGCGTTTCGGTCACGGCAATGCGGGCGGCCTGGTACAGCGGGTAGCCGTAGATGCCGCAACTGATGGCCGGGAACGCGATCGAGTGCAGCCGCATCTGCTCGGCCAGCTTCAGCGACTGCCAGTAGCAGTTGGCCAGTTGTTCGGGCTCATTGTGTTTGCCGTCGCGCCACACCGGGCCCACCGTGTGGAAGACGTGACGGGCCTTGAGCGCGAAGCCGTCGGTGACACGGATCTCGCCGGTCGGGCAGCGCACGCCTGAACGCACCTGGGGCAGCGCTTGGCAGGCACGCAGCAAGCCTGGGCCGGCGGCACGGTGGATGGCGCCGTCCACCCCACCACCGCCCAGCAACGATTCATTGGCGGCATTGACGATGACGTCAACGTCCAGTTCGGTGATGTCGCCCTGCCAGACTTCGATTTTCATGCGGCGATAATTATGCGATTTGAATGATGAAAGCGTGATGGGGTAAGCGTTGCAGTGGCTGCACGCTAACCTGCATTCATCTCATCGGCTGCGACCGCGCCCAGCACGCGATCGAGCGCCCGGAGCGTCGCTGGTATCGCGGCTGACTCCATCGACCGGAAGAGCGTGCCTGCGCCCGGGGCGCTACAGCCAGCGGCGGACGCGCGCGCAGTAGTCCGCGTATGGGCGGCCGAATTCGGCACGCAGGCGCGCTTCCTCGAACGGAATGACGTAGCGCTGCAGGGCCAGCCACGGCAGCGGGACCAGCAACACGGCCCACAGCTGACCCAGTTGCAGGCACAGCCCGACATGGCTCAGCACCAGGGCGAGGTACATCGGGTTGCGGGTGAGCCGATACGGGCCGTCGAGCACCAGCCGCGAGGGATGGCCGCTGGGCAGGATGGTGGTGCGCCGGCGGGCGAACAGCACCAGGCAGCTCACCGCCAACGCCAGCCCCAGGCAGGCGACGATCCCGCCCGCCAGCTGGATCCATGCCAGCAACGATGGATGCGGTAGCGGCAGTTCCAGTAGCGCCTGCAGCCAGGCCCCCAGGCCGAGCGCCAGCACGAAATGCGCCGGCGAGGTCATCTTCACCAGCCATGGTGCCCGCGCGGCGCCACCGTCGCTGTGTCCACACGCTCCATTCCCCACGACATTGCTCCCCCGCGTCAGGTCGTCATCCTAACGTTTCCTTGACGGGGAGGGGAGCGCGGAAGGCTGGGTCACGGGATCCGGGACCCTAGAAGCCGAAACGCTCGCGCATCGGTGGTGGGGACCCGCCGGATGGGTTTTCCGGGTTGCTGCGAGGCGGGGGGCGTGCGACCAAGCGCTTCGCAAGGCTTTGCTCTTCCGGGTCCCGAGTCCCGGGTCCCCGGTCCCCGGTCCCGAAAAAAAGTCACAGCCCAAACCGCCCCCCACACTCCGGGCCTGCTCAGGGCAGGCCGGCCAGCCAGTCGTCGTCGGAGCCTTCGTTGATGTCGGCGAACAGGGGGGTGGAGAAATAGCGCTCGCCGGTGTCCGGCAGCATGGCCAGGATGACCGCGCCGGGCGCGGCGCCTTCGGCCACGCGCAGCGCGGTGGCGACCGTGGCACCGCCGGAAATGCCGGTGAAGATGCCTTCCTCGGCGGCCACGCGGCGCGCCACGCTGATGGCGTCGGTGTCTTCCACGCTCAGCACCTCGTGGGCGACCTCGCGGTTGAGCACCTCTGGCACGAAATCCGGGGTCCAGCCCTGGATCTTGTGCGGCTTCCAGTCCTGGCCTTGCAGCAGGGCGGCGCCGGCCGGCTCGGTGGCGGTGATGCGCACTTCCGGCCGCGCCACGCGCAGCACTTCGCCTACACCGGTGAGGGTGCCGCCGGTGCCCCAGCCAGTGACGAAATGGTCTAGCCGGTGGCCAGCGAAGTCGCGCAGGATCTCAGCGGCGGTGGTGTTGCGGTGGTAGGCCGGGTTGGCCGGATTGGCGAACTGGCTGGCCAGGAACCAGCCGTGCTGTTCGGCCAGCTCCTTGGCCTTGCGCACCATGCCGCTGCCGCGCTCGGCGGCCGGGGTCAGGATCACCTTGGCGCCGTAGGCGCGCATCAGCTTGCGGCGCTCGATGGAGAAGGTTTCCACCATGGTGGCGACGAACTTGTAGCCGCGCGCGGCGGCCACCATGGCCAGGGCCACGCCGGTGTTGCCGGAGGTGGCTTCCACGATGGTGTCGCCGGGCTTGAGCAGGCCGCGCTGCTCGGCGTCCAGGATGATCGCCAGTGCCAGGCGGTCCTTGACCGAGCCGCCGGGATTGAACGATTCCACCTTGACGTAGAGCGAGACGTGCTCCGGCGCGAGGCGGTTGAGTTTGACCACCGGGGTGCGGCCGATGGTGTCGAGGATGGTGTCGTACAGGGCCATGGGGTCTCCGTCGGAATCAGGCTGCGTGGGCGAGTGTGGGCGAGTGCGGCGTTGCGATGGGTGAGTGCAGGGTGGCTGGCGCGCCCAGCGGCGCAGGGCCGAACCAGTGCAGCGTCTGCGCCAGCGCGGCCACCTCGCCCAGGATCAGCAGTGCCGGCGCGCGTACGGCGTGCAACCGGGCAGTGGCGGCCAGCGTGGCCAGCGTACCGGTGATGACGCGCTGCTGCGGGCGCGAGCCGTTCTCCACCAGCGCAAACGGGGTGGCGGGTGCGCGGCCGGCCTGCAGCAGCCGCTGCTGGATGCTATCCAGACCCGCCACACCCATGTAGAAGGCCAGTGTCTGCCGCTCCTGGCCCAGCGCCTGCCAGTCCAGGGTGTCCAGCGAATCCTTGCAGTGCGCGGTAATCAGCCGCAGCGATTGCGCGTGGTCGCGATGGGTGAGCGGGATGCCGGCGTAGGCCGCGCAGGCCAGTGCGGCAGTGATGCCGGGGATGACCTGGAAGCCGATCCCATGCGCATGCAGGAATTCCAGCTCTTCGCCGCCGCGGCCGAACACGAACGCATCACCGCCCTTCAGGCGCACCACCCGGCGGCCAGCGCGCGCATGGTCGAGCATCAACGCGTGGATCTGTTCCTGGCGCGTGCTGTGACCCTGCGCAGACTTGCCGACTTCCACCAGCAGCGCGTCACTGCGGGCCAGGCGCAGGATCTGCGGGCTGACCAGGCGGTCGTGCAGCACCACCTCGGCCTGCCGCAGGGCGCGCAGCGCATGCCGGGTGAGCAGGCCGGGGTCGCCGGGGCCTGCGCCGACCAGGGTCACGCTGCCGGGGGACAGTGGCGCGATGTGGGCGCGCTGCGTGGGGGAGGGCGCAGATGGGGCAATGGCGGGCGCGGCGCTGTGGGTCAGCAGGCGGTGGGCACCGGCGGCGGCACGCAGGGCATCGTTGAGCTCGGGGATGTCGCTGGCGGCGATGGTCAGCCACAACGGCGCATCGGGCAGTGCCAGCCAGGCGTGGTCGAAACGCCCGACCAGCCAACGCAGGTCTCCGGCCTGGGCCCACTGCTGCAGTTGCGGGGTCAGCGCCGGGGCGCCGACCAGCAGCAGTGCACCGGCCTGCAACAGCGCAGCAGTGGCGCGCTCGGCGGCGGCACCGCCACCGACCAACAGGACGGCACGGCCACGCAGGTCGGCAAGGAGCGGAAACGCAGCAGTCACGGTCCGGGGGATCGAAGGGGAGGGCTAGACCGTACCGCCGGCATATAGCCGTCGGAAATGACTTCATACACCCCGAAAATAGCGTTCGGTTATAAGCTGGCCCGCAGAACTCCTCTACAGTCTCAGTCCTTGTGGCGCCTCGCGCTTTTCTGGAGATAAGCCCATGACGCTGACCCAACTTCGTTATCTGGTGGCCATTGCCGATGCCGAGCTGAACATCACCCTGGCCGCCGCGCGGGTGCATGCCACCCAGCCCGGCCTATCCAAGCAGCTCAAGCAGCTGGAGGACGAGCTGGGCTTCCTGTTGTTCGTGCGCAAGGGGCGCAGCCTGGATACGGTGACACCGGCCGGGGTGGAAGTGATCGAGCGCGCGCGCGCGGTGCTGTCCGAAGCCAACAACATCCGCACCTACGCCGCCAACCAGCGCCGCGAGAGCCAGGGGCAGCTGACCCTGACCACCACCCACACCCAGGCGCGCTTCGTGCTGCCGCCGGCGGTGGCGCAGATCAAGCACGCCTACCCGCAGGTGAGCGTGCACCTGCAGCAGGCCGCCGAAAGCGCGGCGCTGGACCTGCTCAGCCAGGGCGATGCGGATATCGCGGTGGTGAGTACGGCCGGCGGCGAGCCCAGTGCCGGCATCGCGGTGCCGCTGTACCGCTGGCGGCGGCTGGTGGTGGTGCCGCGCGGGCACGCGCTGGATCACCCGCGCGCGGCGCCGGACATGCAGGCGCTGTCCGAACATCCGTTGATCAGCTACGAATCCTCCACCCGGCCGGGTTCGTCGCTGCAACGCGCATTTGCGCAAGTGGGGCTGGAGCCCAGCATCGCGCTGACCGCGCTGGATGCGGACCTCATCAAGACCTATGTTCGCGCCGGGCTGGGCGTGGGGCTGGTGGCGGAGATGGCGGTCAGCGCCTATGACGAAGACCTGTGCGCCTGGCCGGCACCGGCACCGATTGCCGAATGCATCGCCTGGGCGGTGCTGCCGCGCGACCGGGTGCTGCGCGACTACGCGCTGGACCTGGTGCATGTACTGGCCCCGCAGATCGACAAGCGCGACCTGCGCCGCGTGCTGGATGGCAACCAGGCACCGAACTGGCCGCTGCCGCCGACCTGGGAATCGCTGACCCAGACCATTACCAGTTGAGCCGGGATTGGAGATTGGGGATTGGGGATTCGTAACAGCGGTGCTTGCCGCACCAATCTGCGATTTGCGATTTGATGTTGCACTGCACCGTCGGTGAAGTGCTTTAAAACCCTTTGGAATCAATAATCTGGATATGCTGCCGGGCGCGCCAACAGGCGCGCTGTCAGTGATTTTCCTGCTCCCTGTCAGGGCTGGCGGCGGTGGGGTGGATGGTGTCCATCAAGTTGCCCCCGGCGCTGTCGTAAACCCTTATAGCAGCCATGACACGACATCTTCGGATGTCTAGGGGTGGACGACGCAGGGCCGGCGATGCGGTGATCGCTTTGCCGGCCTGGTCAGTGGGGTGTCGTTGTGGGGTTGCTAGCGCTGTCGCATCACTGTCGCGCGAGACTGCGTGCAGTCGCGGCTGGCGCACCCGGGTCCCTGGGGAGAGGCCCGGCGTGCTTGGCGGCGGATCCGGGTCGGGAGCTCGGATCCGCCTTTTTTGTGGTTCATCGCGCCTTGCCGGGGCGTTCCGGGTAGACAGTCAGCCGAAGGGGTGAGGGCAGCCGTCGCAGGACGCGCGCACCACCGGCCAGCGTCTGCGTGCGGCGTTGGCCGGTGGCGCTGCGGTCAGGCCAGGGGAATCCGCACCGAAAAGCAGGTGCCTCCCGCAGGCCGCAGCCGCACGCCGACCTCGCAGCCCAGGCTTTCGGCAGTGCGGTGCACGATCCACAGCCCGATCCCGAGGCCATCGCTGCATGGATCGGCTTGGCGAAACGCCTGGAAGACCTGCTCTGGCTGGTCCAGGTTCAGGCCGATCCCGCTGTCGATGATTTCCACCACGGCGTAGCCAGGGCGGCGGCGGGCGCCGACCAGCACGCGTCCGCGCTCGGTGTACTTGACCGCGTTGCCGACCAGGTTGCCGATCAACGTGGTCAGCAAGGTGGGGTGGCTGCGCACGCGCAGTGAGGTCGGGACATGGCGCAGCGCCAGGCACTTGTCGATGGCCGGTTGGCGCCACACGCCCAGGACCGCATGCAGCACGTCTTCCAGTTGCAGCGTCTGCAGGTCGGGCATCGCGGATTTGCCGGCTGCCGCCAGCGTGGCCAGTTCGTCCAGCTCGCGCCCGACCTGGTTGATGGCATCGCGTGCAGTCACCAGGGTGGGAACGGAATCGACGTTGGCATGCCGGCGCATCTTGTCGATGGCGTAGGCTGCGGTGCGCAACGGTGTCTTGAGATCGTGCCCGGCGATGGCCATCAAGCGGCTGCGGTAACGATCGGACTGCTCGGCGATCAGCAGTGCGCGGCGCAATTCCAGCTGCGCCATGGTCTGCCGCGCCAGGGCACGCAGGGCTTCGACCTGCTCGTCGGTGAGCTGGCGCGGCTTGCGGTCGAGCACGCAGACCGTGCCCAGCGGCAGGCCGTCGGGCGTTTTCAGCAGCGCGCCGGCATAGAAATACAGCGGCGCTTCGCCGGTCACCAGCGGGTTGCGCGAAAAGCGGATGTCCTGGCGGGTGTCCGGTACCACCAGCACGTCGTTGTCCAGCAGTGCGTAGGCGCACATCGACTTGAACAGCGGCGTCTCGCGCTCGCCCATGCCCAGTTCGCTCTTGAACCACTGGCGGTCGGCGTCCACCAGGCTGATCAGTGCGATCGGGGTCTGGCAGATGATCGACGCGAGCCGGGTGATGTCTTCGAACGCCGCCTCGCGCGAGGTGTCGAGCACGCCGTAGCTGCGCAGCGCCTGGAGGCGGAGTGCTTCGCTCGGGGGCTTGGGCGCGCAGGGGAGTGGTTCGGCCGCTGGATCGGACAGGACGGTGCTCATGCGCGCAAGGTGATGGGATGAGCCGCAAGCATAGGGCATGACCGTGCGCAACAGGTGCGTGCCCCGACGCGCTGGTAGGGAACTGTGACTGTCGGCGTGGACACGCGGGCGTTGCCACTGCCTCGATGGGCGCCAGCCGTGCGGTTCGTCGGCCAGTGCGCAGTGCCGCCGCAAGCTGTCTGGCAGTCTCTTGTCGCGGGGTTGCCAGGGAACGCTTCCACGCGAAGGTCCCAGGACAAAGGGTGCGACATCCGGTCGCGCCGGGGCAGCCGGCAGCGCGGCGGGAGTGCCGGGCCGCTTACACTGCGGACATGCTGCGCTCGTTCCACCGCCACCGGCTGTTGCATCTGCTTGTCTGGCTGGCGCTGCTGCTATTGCTGGCAGCGCCGCCGATCAGCCGTTGGAGCCAGGTGCCATCGCAGGAGCCGATGTGCAGCAGCGGGCCGGCCGGCAGCATCGTGGCCGCGTCGTTTCCCGGGCAGGCGATGCCGTCGCCGTACGCGTGGCATCACACCGGGCATGCGGCCGGGATCGGGCAACAGCCAGGCGACCACGCTGCCGCCCGGCATGGCGAAGCCTGCGACTACTGCACGCTGGCGGCACGGCTGCTGCCCTGGCTGTTGCTGGCCGTGCTGTGCCTGTTGCAGTTGCGGCCAGCGCCGGTCGCTACGCGCGTCTGCACGTCATGCCGGACGGCGCTGCGCCGGGCAGCGCATGGCGCGCGCGGGCCACCACTGTCCGCGTGAACCTTGCCCGTCGCGGGCGTTCGTCTCACCACAGCCGCTACGTCGCCGACACCTCGGCCAGCGTGTGCGCGGCTGGATGAATCGCCGGTTGCCTTGAATCAAGCGCGCGCCCGCCGTGTTGCGGCGGTGCGCGGCTGTCGTGCCGTTTTGCAACGGCAAAGGATTGGTCATGCGTTGTGGGTTGTTGAGAACGTTGTGGTACGCGCCGTCGTTGGTGCTGATGTACGGGCCTGTGTGCGAGCTACAGGCGCAGGAGGCGGCATTGACGCTGGGCAAGGTGCAGGTCAGCGAGCACGCCCAGCGCTTCCCGGGCGCGGTGCGGGTGCTCAGTTCGGTGGATGTGATCGGCGGCGAACTGCTGCACGATCAGCACGTGGATTACAGCTGGGAGCTGTTGATGCGCGCGCCTGGCGTGCAGGTCACCCAGTTCCGCATGGGCACCGACGCCGGGCGATTTTCCTTTCGCGGTTTCAATGGCGAGGGGCGGATCAATGCGGTGAAGTTGCTGATCGACGGCATCCCCAGCAACGACAATGCCGGCGGCATGCCGTATCTGGACGCGGTGTTTCCGCAGGACATCAGCGCCATCGAGATCGTGCGCGGCACCAACGATGCGCGTTACGGCTTGAACGCCATCGCCGGCAGCGTGGACGTGCTGACCCGCAGTGGCGGCAACGATGGCCGGCTGAGCGTCACCACAGGGAGTTTCGGCGCACGCGAGCTGCAATTGGGCAAGGGCATCGAGCGCGGTGCCTGGAGCCAGAACTATGTGCTGGCCTGGCGCGATTCTGATGGCTACCGCGATCACGCCGATGCACGCAAGCGCAGCGTGGCCGGCAAGTGGTTCTACACCGCCCCGGATGGTGCCTTCCGTGCCGGGCTGACCACGCGTTACTACGACAACCATGCGCTGGAGGCCGGCTATCTGGATGCGGCCACCGCCGCTAGGGCACCGCGCAGTTCACCGGCGTATGCGCAGGACGATCGCAGCGAACGTCGCGTGCGGCAGACTGCCCTGCATGCAGACGGTACGCTGGGTGCGCAGGCGCAGTGGAGCGCCAAGGCCTACCAGAACGGTTACCGCAACCAGCGTTGGGTGCGCTTCTCTGCCGCTGGCCTGCAGCAGGAGCGGGAGACCGATGAAACCCATCGCGGCATGGTGCTGCGTGGCAACTGGCAACCCGGCTGGGAGGCAATGGACGCCAGCCTGGAAGCCGGCGTGGATGGGCAGTGGCAGTCCAATCAGTCACAGCGGTATCGCACCGCGGCGCGTGTGCGCGGTGCGCAGTTGCGCGATTGGAAGTACGACCTGCGCACGCACGGCGCCTATGTGCAGGCGGTGCTCAAACCTACCGCGCGCCTGCAGCTGGTGCCCGGTTATCGCATCGATCGTATCGATGGCCAGTTGCACGATGTGCTGGCGGGCGTGTCTGCTCCCACCTATGACTACGGCACCATCAAGCAGCCCAAGTTCAGCGCCAGCTATCGCGTGGGCGAGCAGGGCAGTGCCTATGCCAACTGGGGGCGCAGCTTCCAGATTGGTAGCGGCGACGGAGCCTATCGTCGGCACGCTGCCAATCTGGGGCCATCGATCAACGATGGTTGGGAGGCCGGATTCAAGTTTGCGCCGTCGGCGGTGCTGGATGGGCGCCTGGCGTATTGGGAACAACGCGCCTCCGGCGAGGTGGCGAGCATTCTGGGCGTCAACGGCGCGGCGGGTATCGGCGATGTAGCCAACGTGGGGCGCACGTTGCGGCGTGGCTGGGATGCGCAGTTGAACCTGCAGCCGGCCGAACACTGGCGCGCATGGATGTCGTATTCACGGCAAAAGGCCAGCATTGCCACGCCCGACCCAAGCGCACCGGCCACCGGTGGCAATGAGATCGAAAACGTGCCGCATTGGTTGGCCACCGCCGGGCTGGAGTGGCAGATCACAGCAGCGGTGCAGCTCAGCGTCTGGGGCAATGCGCAGGGCGATTACTACCTTGAACGCAGCAACACGCTTGGCCGCACCGGCGGTTATGCCCTGCTCAACCTCGGCGCGCGCTGGAGCGTGAACGCACGCAATGCGTTGAGCCTGCAGCTGCGCAATGCAACCGATCGCAGCTATGTCTATGCGTGGTACGACAGTGGTAGTTCGGGCTATTCGCCGGGCGATGGCCGCGCGCTGTCGCTGTCCTGGGACTGGAGCTTTTGAGACGACCTACACGCGCATTGACGCCAAGTGGTTGCGGCAGCAGCAAGCCGATCTGTTTCGCGACGGTGTCGATGCACCGCACCGGCAGGCCGCTTCGCACTGCCTGGGAGCGGGCTTACCATCGCGCAATTGGCCGTCAGTAACCCCAGCGCGACGTGCAAGCATCCCCGCCGGATCCGTGGGATAACATCCCCCGCTAGCCGCTATCAACGCAACATCTGCAAGGAAACGCATATGAGCGATGCCCAAGAATCCCGTTATGCTGCCCTGGCGCGCCGTGTGGTGGAGGCGCATGCAGCGCAGCTGCTGCACGATGTGCAACGGATCAATGAGCGCACGCTGCGTGAGCTTGGTCCATTGCCGCGTGGCGGACTGCCAGTGCAGGTCAAGCGCAAGCCCAAGCCGGCACCCTGGGCGCAGCCAGTCCAGCATTCCACACCACCGCATGCCGACGCGCCGCCTGGACCGCACCTGGCCACTGCTGAGAGAGAAGACCTTGCCATGTCCAAGCCCACTACTTCTTCCATTGAAAATGGCTTGCCTGCGCCTCCTGTTCCGCAAAAACTGCGCGAGCTATTGAAGGACTACCCCGAGCTCATCGAGCGGCTTCAACAGCAGCTGAACTTTGCCGTGCGGCGACCATCAAAAGTAACTCCGCCATTCGAGTGGGCGATATGGATGTTGGAGGATGAACTCGGTTCATTTATCTCCGAGGCTCGCGAGGAGCTTGAGCGCGCGCAAGCCAATGGTGACGCTGAGGCTATAAATATGGCAGAAGAAAAAGAACGTGTCACACGTCATGCGAGATCGAAGAATCGCGGAATGTCAGATCTAGAGCAGCTTTGGAATTACATCGAGGTGCATAAGGAATCTCTGATATGAACGAAAAAGAATACCGCCTCGATGATGCTGAGCATCGCAGATTATTTGAGCAAAAGATTCTTGATGATGCCGCACTGGAAACAAAGTCATCGGTGGATTCGCCCGCGAAGTGCAACAGTCCTATAACGTAGCGGGCCAGGTGTCGTAGCCTGAGCCCCTACACGACCAAGTGGAGTTGCACATGCGCTATCGACACCTGACCCAGGACGAACGGTACCAGATTGCCTGGGGGTGTGATCTCTCTGTCTCCAATGCGGACATCGCCCGCCAGCTCGGCCGTCATGCCAGTACGATTGGCCGCGAGCGCGCGCGCAATCGTAATGCCAGTAGTGGAACGTACCGTGCCCAGCAGGCGCACCGCACCGCCCGCCAGCGTCGCAGTCAAGGCAGTAGCCACGCGCAGATGGACGGGCCGATGCAGGCTGCATTGCTGGCCGGGCTGGCCGAAAAATGTAGCCCTGCGCAGATCCACGGCCGTGCGCGTTTGCTGGGTCAACCGATGGTAGGGGTGGCCAGTGTGTATCGCTATCTCAAGCGTCACCGGTTACGGCATTTGCTACGCCTGCCAACACGGCGGCGTCCTTATGGGCGTGGCCGTGCCAAGCGATTTGAAGAGCGCAAATCCATTCACCAACGCCCCGCGCATGTGGCCTCACGTGCGCAGTTAGGCCATTGGGAATTGGATACGGTCCGCCCATCGCGCGGCACTGGCGTGCTGGTGACGCATGTCGAACGCAGCAGTGGCTATGTGCGTCTGGGCTGGAGTCCTGACGGCACCGCCGATGCTGTTGCCGAGGTCATTTGCGCGCGCCTATGGCGTGTGCGCGATAAGGTGCTGACGCTGACCTGCGATCGCGGTAGCGAGTTCGCCCAGGATGCCCGCATCGAGGACCGGCTATCGACCAAGGTGTACTTTGCCGACCCACATGCCCCTTGGCAACGCGGCTGCAATGAGAATCTCAACGGACTGCTCCGGCAGTATTTTCCGCGCAGTCGTGACTTCAGCACCATCACGGCGCAAGAGCTGCAGCAGGTTGAACATTCACTCAACAACCGACCCAGAAAACGATTGAGCTATCTCACTCCAGCCGAGGTCTTTTTCAACTACGATACCCTTGCACTTCGTGAGTGAATCCACCCATCCTTTGAACAGCCCAAGGCGATCATCCTGGCTGGCCAGCCAGGATCAGGCAAAGGAAGTCTTGCCAGATCTGCAAAAATTGAGTTAAACAGGGACGTTGTGCTGATCGACCCGGATGAATTGCGTAACGCCCACCCGCAAGTATCAGCGCTCCGCAACGCACACCCCTACACCTGGTCCGGTTACACCCAGGCCGATGCCAGCCAATGGGCTGAAGAGTTGCTGCAGGCCACGGTGGAAGGCAAGAGGAACCTGATCTTCGACACCACGCTCAGCAACGGCCAGTGGAGCGCGGAGTTAATCCAGCAATTACAGTCACGCGGTTATGTCGTCGAGGTGAGGGCAATGGCCGCGCCCAAGCTGGAAAGCGAGCATGGCGTCGATGAGCGCTTTTCAGTCTCGCTCGATCAGCGCGGCCATGGCCGCTACGTCCCCGAAGGCGCCCGCGACGCGATCTACACCAAATTGCCGCAAAGCCTGGATTTCGTGCACGCGCAGACCACTGCACCGATCCGCATTTTCAATCGCCAAGGCACCGAGGTCTATGACAGCCGCAGCGATGCACGCCCGCCGGGCCAGGCGCTGGAAGCCGCACGTCATGCGCGCCTGAAGGACCCGGAGTTTACCCGGCAGCTTCGGGACGCCTGGCAGCAACAAGCCGATTGGCATCGCGATTTGCCGTCACATGTGCAGCAGATCCCCAACACCACCGGTGCCATCCAGCAGCATTTGCTGGCAGAGCATGCCGATCTGCACGTCAAGGATGGGGCTGCAAGTCGTCTGGAAGGCATCGCCACCGTCGACGAACTGGTACGCCCAGGTGCGCCACCCGCACGCGCGCCGGTGCCCGAACCCGACATTCCCGGCCTGCGTCGTGCAGGCATGACAGCGGGGCTGGCGGGTGTAGGAGTTGCCGCAAGCGCCTACGATGCCGTGCAGACCGGCGATCGCATCGGCAGCTTGCTGGCGCAGGACAATCTTGCCGCTGCCCGTTCGCAAGCGCTGCACTTCAGTGCGCGTGGAATGGGTGGCTGGGTCGGCGGAACGGCCGCTGCTGCGGTGGTGGGCACCACGGGAGCCGGGCCGGTGGGGCTGGTCATGGCCGACGCCTATCTGTTCAGCATGGCAGCAGACAAGGCCGCCACGCTCTGGGATCAGCGTCAGATCCATACCCAGACCGACAAGCAGCATGTGCGCTGGGAATTCGATGGCAGCCAGTGGTTGCGGCATGAGCGGGCCGACCTGTTGCGCGACGGTGTTGATACGCCGCACCGGCAGGCCATGTTCGCGCTGCCCGAGAAGGCACGCGAGCTCAATTACTACGCCAGTGGCCAGGCGACCGAGCAGGCGCTTGGCGCGGTAGCGCCGCGCAATCCCTTCGTGCAGCCGTCCAGCCAGGCAGATGCCGCGCATCTGTACCAACGCGATTGGCGGCGTGATGCCGACAACGGGCAATGGTCGCGGATGGTGGCCGACGAGGTTGATCGCAATGATCGGCCAGTCTGGACTCTCGACCCGGCCAGCCCCGAGCGCGCTGTGCAACTGGACCAGCAAGCGGCGCAGGTGATCGACGGCAACATCGCCCATGGGCAAGCAGCCATTGCAGCGACCTATCAAGCCGCCCACCGGCGCAACGGCTGGGACGATTTCGGCCCAATGCCCGCCGCCGTGCAAGCCGCGTTGAGCGCGGACGCCCTGCAGGCCTCTGACGGCAGGCACTACCTGCGCGATACGCGTGGCCAATGGCGCGCTGGCGAGGACGTGGCGCACGGCACGCTCGCAGCGGAGCTGGATGCCACCCGCCAACAGCTGCAGCCCGCCCTGGCGCAGCACGCACAGGCGATGGCGCAGATGCCCCAACGGCAGCTTCCCACGGCGCAACAGCAGGATCAGGCCAATCTCCAGGCGACCTATGCCGCCTACGGGGTTGCGCCCAATGCCACGACCGCAGCGGCCATCCAGCAGGCGCTACAACACACCCGCGATGCAAACGCCATCGACGCCTCCACCACCTCGCTGGCGCTGGAGCGCGATGGGTCCGGCCATTACTCGGTGGACAGCCCGGTACGGCATTTGCGTCGCGATGCCGATGGCACGGTGCGGGTTGCGGCAACCACCACCACCGAGGAGATCCGCGAGGCCGTAGACCAACTCCAGGCCCAGTCCCTGCAACCGGCCAAGGCGCACGCGGCGCCAACCGAACACGCCGCACCCGACCACACCCACTCACCGGACACCGCGCTACGCCCTGGCGACCGTGGCGTCGCGCTGCAGGATGCGCCACATCGCACGATGGTCATGCCCTCCACACCATCGCCGGCAACAGCGCCCGAACGCAGCCAACCCGATCTGCATGCGCAACAGCAGCAACAAGCGCTGGAGCAACAACGCCAGCTGCAACTGCAGCAGGATCAACAGCTGCTGTTGCAGGCCCGGCAATACCAGCAGGAGCAGGCACAGCGCGAGGAGGACGAGAACAGCCGCAAGGCGCAGCGCGACAAGGAGCTGTCGGCCACCGCCGTCCAAGACGATGCGCACACACCGCCGCCAGGTCTACGCCCTTATAGCGATCCCGCGCATCCCAAGCATGCGCTGTATGCGGACGTGCAAGAGCGGATGCAGAAGCAGGGCCACGATTTTTCGGAAGAGCGCCTGACTCAGATCACTGCGGCGCTGAACGAATCCTACTTCAAGCCCGGCTGGAAGGGCGAGTTCTATGTGGCGCGCGACACCGTGTTTGCGCTCAATTACGACCACCCGCTTGGCATCGCGCGCGTGCAGATGCACGAGGCGGCACCGTCGGTCCAGGCTTCGATGGAGGTGGCACAGGCCGGCGATCTGAAGCACGCGCAGATCAGTGAGTACATCGCCCAGAGCCGCCTGCAGGCGCAAGCACAGTCGCAGCCCGGCATGGGCATGTAAGGCAGTCGGACGCACGGTCGTCTGCGCGCACAATGGCGCCAGCGTGCAGGAAGAAGCGGGAAGCCCTGTGCCAAGGCTCGATGAGCGGTGGTACTGGCCAAGTGCGGGGTGGTGGAGCGCATGCATGCCTGGAACAAGCCTGCACGCCGATTCGCCATGCGCGGCTGACCTGCGTTGCAGAGGCATGGGGATGGCTGGCCCAGACAAGACGACTCCTGCTGCGGTTGACTTTCAGAGCATGTGAAAAACCGCTCAAATGTCCTCGTGAATACCGCACTCGCGCTTGAGCCCGAAAAAGCGCGTGTCTTCCTCGCGCATGCCTGGCTCCCAACGGCGGGTGGTGTGGAAATCGCCGATGGAGACGTAGCCCTGCTCCCATAGCGGGTGGTAGGGCAGGTCGTGGGCCTGCAGGTATTGCCAGACGTCGCGGTCGGTCCAGTCGGCGATGGGGCTGATCTTGTAGCGGTCGCCGCGCTTCTGCAGGATCGGGGTCTGCGCACGGCCGCGCGACTGGCTGCGGCGCAGGCCGGTGAACCAGGTGCCTACGTTGAGCTCGTCCAGTGCGCGCCGCATCGGCTCGACCTTGCGCAGGTTGTTGTACTGATCGATGCCCACCATGCCCTGCTCCCACAGGCGTCCGTGGCGCGCTTCCATCCAGGCGCGGCTGACCAGCGGGCGATATACCTTGAGGTTGAGCTTGAGCCGGTCGGTCAATGCATCGGCAAAGCGGTAGGTTTCCGGAAACAGGTAGCCGGTATCGATCAGGATGACCGGGATGCCTGGGCGCTGCTGGGACAATAGATGCAGCGTGACCGCCGATTGCGCACCGAAGCTGGACGACAGCGCCGCCTCTTGCGGCCCGTGCTGCAACGCCCAGGCCACGCGCTCGTCGGCGCGCAGGGGTTCCAGTTGCGCGTTGAGTGCATCCAGGTCGTCTAGCGCCGAAGCGCTGTTCGATGCGGCGGGCAGCGCAGTCATGCAAGCAATTCCAGGTCGAGGTGACGGTGGGTGGGGTAGGGCGGCAACGCGATCAACGCGCTGCGATGCAGGAAGTCGCCGAAGCCTTCGTCGCGGGCCTGGTCGCGTTCTGTCGCATAGCGGGCCAGCAGCGGGTCGAGCGCGGCGAGGATCTCCGCTTCGGTGATGTTTTCGCGGTACAAGGTGTTGAGGCGTTGCCCACGTCGGTCGCCGCCCAGCATCAGGTTGTAGCGGCCGGGCGCCTTGCCCACCAGTGCGATCTCGGCCAGGTAGGGCCGTGAGCAACCGTTCGGGCAGCCGGACAGGCGCAGCACGATGGGCGTGTTGGCCAGGCCATGCCGTTCCAGCAGTGGCTGTAGCGCCGTGCTGAAGTCCGGCAGGTAGCGCTCGGCTTCGGCCATCGCCAGGCCGCAGGTGGGCAGTGCCACGCAGGCCATTGCGCCGCGTGCCAGCGCGGTGGCCGCATGGTTGCCGGCATCCAGCGCGTAGTGCGCGACCAGGGTATCGATGCGCGTGCGCTGTTGCGCCGGCACACCGGCAATGACCAGGTTCTGGTTGGGCGTCATGCGGAACTGGCCCACCTGCAGCTGCGCGATGGCGCGCAGACCGCTCAGGTGTGCGGCAGTGTCGGTGTCGGCGATGCGGCCGGCCGGTAGCGACAGGGTCAGGTGCCACAGGCCGTCTTCGCCCTCCACCCAGCCATAGCGGTCGCCGTTGTGGTCGAACGCAAAATGCTGCGCCGGTTGCAGGGCGAACCCGGCGCGGCGCTCGATCTCGGCGACGATGGTATCCAGGCCGTGGTCGTCGATGGTGTACTTGAAACGCGCGCGCTTGCGCACCGCGCGGTTGCCCAGGTCGCGCTGGGTGGTGACCACCGCAGTAGCGATCTCCAGTAACTGCTCGCGAGTCACGAAGCCGATCACATTGGCCACGCGCGGCCAGGTGTCGGTATCGCCGTGGGTGGCACCCATGCCGCCGCCGATACTGACGTTGTAGCCGAGCAGTTCGCCCTCGCGCAGGATCGCGATGAAGCCCAGGTCGTTGGCGAACACGTCCACGTCGTTGAGCGGCGGTGCGGCGAAGCCGATCTTGAACTTGCGCGGCAGATAGCGCTCGCCGTAGATCGGCTCGTCTTCGCTGCCGGAGCCGGACACGCGTTCTTCGTCCAGCCAGATTTCGTAATACGCACGCGTGTTGGGCAACAGATGCTCGGACACGCGCGCCGCGTCGGCATACAGCGTGGCATGCGCCTGCGACAGCAGCGGGTTGGCCGCGACCTGCACATTGCGATTGACATCGCCGCAGGCGGCCAGGGTGTCGATCAAGGTGGCATTGATCGCCTGCATGGTGGCCTTGAGCTCGCGCTTGATCACCCCGTGGAACTGGAACGCCTGGCGGGTGGTGATGCGCAGCGAGTGATTGGCGTAGCGCGTGGCGATGCCGTCCAGCGCCAGCCACTGGCTGGGCGAAATCACCCCGCCCGGCGTGCGCGTGCGGATCATGAACTGATAGGCCGGTTCCAGCTTTTGCCGGCGCCGCTCGTCGCGAATATCGCGGTCATCCTGCTGGTAGCTGCCGTGGTACTTGATCAGCGTCTGATCGTCCTCGCGCAGCGCCCCGGTCACCGCATCGGCCAGGCTCTGTTCCAGCGACCCCCGCAGGCGACGGCTTTCGGATTTGATGTCTTCGACGGAGTGGCTCATGGGAATCGGGAATCGGGAACGGGGAATCGTAGAAAGCGGCTTGGTCTGCCGGGAGAGTTCAGTTGCGGGCTGTACCGATTCCCGATTCCCCACTCCCGATTCCCGGCCTCAATAGACATCACGCGCATACCGTCCCTCCACCTGCAGCTGGGTGAGATAGGCCACAGCGGTTTCTGCATTCAGCGCGCCGTGGGTGCTGACGATGTCCAGCAGTGCGGCGTGCACGTCTTTGCCCATGCCGATGGCGCCGCACACGTACACATGCGCGCCGCCTTGCAGCCAGGCATAGACCTCGGCGCCACGCGCGCGCAGGCGGTGCTGCACATAGACCTTTTCGCTGTGATCGCGCGAGAACGCCAGGTCCAGGGCATGCAGCTCGCCGCGCTGCAGGGCCTGCTGCCACTCGGCCTGGTACAGGAAATCGGTGTTGAAGTGCTGGGCGCCGAAGAACAGCCAGTTGCGGCCGCTGGCACCGGTTTCGGCGCGCTCCTGCACGAAGCCGCGGAAGGGCGCCACGCCGGTACCCGGGCCGATCATCAGGATGTCGCGGTCGGTGTCGGCCGGCACGCGGAAGCGTGCGTTCGGCTCGATGTAGACCGGTGCGGTGTCGCCTTCGGCCAGCGCGGCGAGAAAGCCGCTGGCCGACCCCAGGTGCGCATGGCCGTGGGCCTGGTAATGCAGCTCGTCCACGGCCAGATGCACCTCCTCGCCCACACGCTTGCGGCTGGAGGCGATGGAGTACAGCCGTGGCGTGAGCGGGCGCAGGCTGCTCAGCAGGCTGGCGTGGTCCCAATCCGCCGGCCAGCGGCGCAGCACGTCGATCACCTGGTGATCGGCCAGCAGCGCCGCCAGGCCGGCGGTCTGGGTCGGGGCGAGCAGCGCCTGCAGCTCGTGGGCACCGGCGCGCTCGGCATGTGCGGTGAGAAATGGCCGCGATAGCTTGGTCAGTTCGCGCCGGCTGCCCAGCCAGTCGCGCAGGGCCAGGCTGTCTTCGCCGATGGTGACAATGGCATCGCCATCCAGTTGCAAGACGTCCAGCAGCGGGTCCACCAGGGCCGGCGGATTGCGATGGACGATGCCGAGCGCATCGCCGGGCTCGTAGCTCAGGCCACTGCCCTCCAACGAGAATTCCAGATGCCGCACGCGCTTGCCCGGTTGTGCGTAGACACCGAAGCCCGGTCCCTTGAAGTCGCGCCCGCTGATGATCTGGTTTGCCAGCAGCTCGGCGCCGAACGGGCGCTGGTGCGACCAGGCCGGGGCCGCAGGGCTGCTACGCAGTGGCGTGATCGTGGCCGAGTGCGGGCCGCTCTTGAGCTGTTCGCGCGCGTGCTTGAGTGCCTGCGTGCGCCAGGGGGTGGCCACGCTGTCGATCTCCAGGTCGGCTTCGCCGCGCGGCTGCACGCGGCGGCTGCCCAGCTCGGCCAGGCGTTCATCGATGCGCCGCGCAATTCCGCAGAAGTCCGCATAGCTGGAATCGCCCAGGCCCAGCACCGCGTACTTGAGCTCGGGCAGCTTGGGGGCGCGGCGGCCGGTGAGCCATTCCACCAGGCCGATCGCATCGTCCGGCGGGTCGCCATCGCCCTGGGTGCTGATGACCACGTACAGCAGGCGTTCGCTGGCCAGCTCGCGGGTAGGGTAGGCATCGGCGCGCAGCAGCCGCACGGCCAGGCCCGCCGCCTCGGCGTCGGCGGCCAACTGCTCGGCCTGTCGGCGGGCATTGCCGGTCTGGCTGCCATACAGCACGGTCAGGCGCTGACTGTCCTGCGCCACTGCCTGCGGCTGCCCGCCTGGCAGCACCGCCAGCGCGCGCGGCGGCTGGCCCTGGGCCAGCCCGGCGGTGTAGCCCGACAGCCACCACAGCGACGCGGCATCCAGGCCGTCGACCAACCGCTCCAGCAGTGCCTTGCGCTCGTCGGGCAAGGGGCTGGGCGGTAGCGCGGAGCTGGCGGCAGTCATTCGGGTCCGGGGGCTTGGATGAGACCGACGATGTTAGGGATGCGTTGCGGCCGCCAGAAAGGAGCAGCCGTTATCGCGTTATGCCGGCCGCTTATTTCGGGCAGGCGGTCGCCCGGCACACACTGCGGCGCCTTGCCCTACCATCGGATGGCCCGCCACCGATGCCGATGCCATCCCGATGACCCTGCCACCGCTGTCCCACCTCGACCGGCTCGAAGCCGAAAGCATCCACATCCTGCGCGAAGTCGCCGCTGAATTCCGCGCACCAGTGATGCTGTATTCGGTCGGCAAGGACAGTTCGGTGCTGCTACATCTGCTGCTCAAGGCGTTCGCGCCGTCGCCGCCGCCGATTCCGCTGCTGCATGTGGACACGCGCTGGAAGTTCCGCGAGATGATTGCCTTCCGCGACCGCCGCGCGGCCGACACCGGCGTGGAGCTGCGCGTGCACATCAACCCCGACGGCATCGCCCAGGACATCGGCCCGATCAGCCACGGTGCCGCCGTCCACACCGACATCATGAAGACCCAGGGCCTGAAGCAGGCGCTGGAGCAGGGCCGCTTCGATGCGGCGATCGGCGGGGCGCGGCGTGACGAGGAGAAGTCGCGCGCCAAGGAGCGGGTGTTCTCGTTCCGCAATGCGCGCCATCGCTGGGACCCGAAGAACCAGCGCCCGGAGCTGTGGAATCTGTACAACGCACGCACCCGCCACGGCGAGAGCGTGCGCGTGTTCCCGCTGTCCAACTGGACCGAGCTGGATATCTGGCTGTACATCTACCGCGAACAGATCCCTGTGGTGCAGTTGTATTTTGCCGCACCGCGCCCGGTGGTGGAGCGCGACGGCGCCTGGATCCTGGTCGACGACGCGCGCCTGCCGCTGCACCCTGGCGAAACCCCGCAGCTGCGCTCGGTCCGCTTCCGCACGCTGGGCTGCTACCCACTCACTGGCGCGATCGATTCCACCGCCGACACGCTGGAAGCGGTGATCGCCGAAATGCTGGTCAGCACCAGCTCCGAGCGCCAGGGCCGCATGATCGACCACGCACCGGGCGCCTCGATGGAACAGAAGAAGCTGGAGGGGTATTTTTGATGAGCCGGGAATCGGGAGTCGGGAATGGGGAATCGGAACAGCGGCTAGCCGCGAACGTCAAGACGGAGGAGGACGCCGTTGCGATTCCCGATTCCCGATTCCCGATTCCCGGCAGCATCGCTGCCTACCTCCAACAGCACGAATCCAAGCCGCTGCTGCGCTTCATCACCTGTGGCAGCGTGGACGATGGCAAGAGCACGCTGATCGGGCGGTTGCTGTACGACAGCAAGCGCTTGTTCGACGATCAATTGGCGGCGCTGGAAAGTGATAGCCGCCGCCATGGCACGCAGGGCGAGGGCATCGATTACGCCTTGCTGATGGACGGGCTGGCGGCCGAACGCGAGCAGGGCATCACCATCGATGTGGCCTACCGTTATTTCGATACCGACCGGCGCAAGTTCATCGTGGCCGATTGCCCTGGCCACGAGCAGTACACCCGCAACATGGCCACCGGTGCGTCCACTGCGGATGTGGCGGTGGTGCTGGTGGACGCCCGCAAGGGGGTGCTGACCCAGACCCGCCGGCATAGCTACATCGTGTCGCTGCTGGGCATCGGCCACGTGGTGCTGGCGGTCAACAAGATGGATCTGGTGGACTACGACGCGCAGGTGTTCGCCCAGATTGCAGAAGGCTACAAAACGCTGGCCGCACAGCTGGGCATCGCCGATGTGCAATGCATCCCGTTGTCGGCGCTGGCCGGCGAAAACCTGTCCGCCCCGTCCACCCGCATGCCGTGGTACCAGGGGCCGTCTCTGCTGCAGCATCTGGAGAGCGTGCAACTGGCGTCGCCAGAGGACGCCGGCAGCCTGCGTCTGCCGGTGCAATGGGTCAATCGACCCAATGCGCAGTTTCGCGGCTACGCCGGCACCCTCGCGGCCGGGCAGGTACGGGTAGGCGATGCGGTGGTGGTGGTGCCCTCCGGGCGGCGCTCGCAGGTCGCCAGCGTGCTCGATGCCAATGGCGCGGCGGATGCTGCACGTGCCGGTCAGGCGGTGACGCTGACCTTGTCCGACGAAATCGATATCAGCCGCGGCGACATCATCGCCGGTATCGACGATCCGCCCGAAGTGGCCGACCAGTTCGCCGCACATTTGTTGTGGATGGACGATGCCGCGCTGCTGCCGGGGCGCCCTTACTGGCTGAAGATTGGCGCACGCACGGTCACCGCGAGCATCAGCGAGATCAAGCACAAGGTCGATGTGAATACCCAGGAGCGCCTGGCCGCCAAACGGCTGGAGCTCAATGAGGTGGGCTACTGCAATCTGTCGCTGGACGAGCCCATCGCGTTTACCCCGTATGCGCGCAATCGCGTGCTGGGCGGCTTCATCCTGATCGATCGGCAGACCCATGCCACCGTGGCTGCTGGCACGCTGGAGTTCGCGCTGCGCCGTGCCGGCAACGTGCATTGGCAGCATCTGGATGTGGACCGCAGTGCGCGGGCACGCATCAAGGGCCAGGCGCCGCGCGTGCTGTGGTTCACCGGCCTGTCCGGCGCCGGCAAGTCCAGCGTGGCCAACCTGGTCGACAAGCGCCTGCATGCGCTGGGCTATCACACCTTCATCCTGGACGGCGACAACGTGCGCCACGGGCTTAACCGCGATCTGGGCTTCACTGACGAGGATCGCGTGGAAAACATCCGCCGGGTGGCCGAAGTCGCCCGGTTGATGGCCGATGCCGGGCTGATCGTGCTGGTCAGCTTCATCTCGCCGTTCCGCGCCGAGCGGCAACGGGCGCGCGAACGCTTCGAGGCGGGCGAGTTCGTCGAGGTGTTCGTCGATGTGCCGCTGGCGGTGGCCGAGGCACGCGACGTGAAGGGGCTATACCGCAAGGCCCGCGCCGGGCAGATTCCCAATTTCACCGGCATCGACTCGCCGTACGAGCCGCCCGAGGTGCCGGAAGTCCATCTTCACGCCGACGGTGAGAATGTAGCAGCGCTGGCGCGCCAGGTACTGGGGTATCTCGGGCTGGAGCGCTGAGCGCGACGCATGCGGCAAAGCGGACAGTGACCAGGCAGTAGGCGGTACGCGTGATCGGTGGGCATCATGTACGCCATGATCGAGTTGCCGCTTGGGCTCGCTTGGCGCTGTAGCTATTGCGGAAGGCGTCACACTCGACAGCGCATCGTGGCGCCCGCGGCAAGGGTCGTTGGTCATGGTGCAAAGCGCGCCCTTTTTGTCAATTCATGGCGGCAAGGTCGGTAAACTTTCGCGGTACCCCGCCAGGATGCTCTGATGCTTGTTCTGCCCAGCGCGCGCGTCTGCGTTGCGCTTCTGTTGGCCGTATGGCTGTCCGGTTGTGCCCGTCAGGCGAGTGCGCCGGCGGTAGCCAAGCCCATCCCCGTGGTGGTGCAGCCGGTGGCGGTGCAACCCTGGAACTCCACCGTGCAATCCATCGCCACCGTGCGTGCGCGCGAGTCGGTGGCGCTCACCGCTGCGGTCAGCGATGTGGTCGAGCAGGTTTATTTCGAGAGTGGCGATGAGGTCAAGGCCGGGCAGCTGCTGCTGCGCCTGCGCGGCAATTCGCAGCAGGCGGCGCTGACGGCCGCGCAGGCCACCTTCGAGGAAACCGACCAGCTGTACCGCCGCCAGTTGAGCCTGGTGAGCCAGCAACTGGTGGCCAAGTCCACGGTCGATACCCAGCGTGCGTTGCGTGATGCGGCGCAGGCGCGGGTGCAGCAGATGCGCGCGGAGATCATCGACCGCGAGGTGCGTGCGCCGTTTTCCGGCGTGCTGGGCATCCGCCAGATCAGCCCGGGCTCGTTGATTACCTCCAGTACGGTGATCGCCACGCTGGACGATGTGGCGCGCATGTACGTGGATTTCCAGGTGCCCGAATCGCAATTCGGTCTGGTGCAACTGGGCAACACGGTCAACGGTACCGCGGCGGCGTATCCGGGTGCGCGTTTCGAAGGCGAGGTGGCCGCGATCGATTCGCGGATCGATGAGACCACGCGTTCGGTAACGGTGCGGGCGGATTTTTCCAACGACGATCGCCGGCTGCGCCCGGGCATGCTGCTGGACGTACGGCTATACCAGCCCGCGCGGCAGGCGGTGGTGATTCCGGAAATCGCGGTGGTGCAGGTGGGGCGCGAGTCCTACGTGTTCCGGGTCAAGCCCGACAGCCGCGTGGAGCGCGCCGATGTGCGCCTGGGCGAGCGGCGCGATGGCAAGGTGGAAGTCCTCGACGGCCTCAAGGCCGGTGAGCGCATCGTGGTGGATGGCACCGGCAAGCTGCGTCCGGGCCTGCAGGTCGCCGACCAGCCCGCGCCCGCGCGGGCCACTCCGCAGGCTGCACGATGAAACTCTCTGACCTGTCCATTACCCGCCCGGTGATGGCGGTGGTGATGAGCCTGTTGCTGATCGTGCTGGGGGTGATGTCGTTCACCCGGCTCACCCTGCGCGAATTGCCGGCGATCGACCCGCCCATCGTGTCGGTGGAGGTGGAATACACCGGCGCCTCGGCGGCAGTGGTGGAAAGCCGCATCACTCAGGTACTGGAAGACGCACTCGCCGGCATCGAAGGCATCGAGACCATCGAGGCGCGTAGCCGCAATGGGTCCTCCGACATCAGCATCGAATTCGCACCCACCCGCGATGTGGAAGCGGCCGCCAACGACGTGCGCGATGCGGTGAGCAGGGTCTCCGACCGCATGCCCGACCAGGCGCGCCCACCGGAAATTTCCAAGGTCGAAGCCGACGCCGACCCCATCCTGTGGCTCAATATGAGCTCCAGTACGATGGACACGCTGCAGCTGTCCGATTACGCCGAACGCTATGTGGTGGATCGCTTCTCCAGCCTGGATGGCGTGGCGCAGGTGCGCATTGGTGGGCGTCAGCGCTATGCCATGCGCATCTGGCTGGACCGCGACCAGCTCGCCGCACGCGCGCTCACCGTGGCCGACGTGGAAGCGGCGCTGCAGAACGAGAACGTGGAACTGCCGGCCGGCAGCATCGAATCGGCGCAGCGCGACTTCACCCTGCGCGTGGAGCGCAGCTATCTCAAGCCGGAGGACTTTGCCAAGCTGCCACTGGGCAAGGGCAAGGGCGAGGGCGGTTATGTCGTGCGGTTGGGTGACGTGGCCAGGGTGGAGCTCACCTCGGCCGAGCGGCGCGCGTATTTCCAGAGCAATGGCGTGCCCAACGTCGGCCTGGGCATCGTGCGCAATTCCACCGCCAACGCGCTGGATGTGGCGCGTGAGGCGCGGGCACGGGCCGAAGAGATCCAGAAGACCCTGCCCAAGGGCACCGATATCTTCGTCGCCTTCGACACCACCACCTTCATCGATGCGGCGGTGGAACGCGTGTATCACACGTTGGTCGAAGCGGTGATTCTGGTGCTGGTGGTGATCTGGGTGTTCCTGGGCAGCGCGCGCGCCGCCTTGATCCCGGCCGTGACCGTGCCGGTGTGCCTGATCGCCGCCTTCATCGCGCTGTACGCGTTCGACTTCTCGATCAACCTGCTGACCCTGCTGGCGCTGGTGCTGTGTATCGGGCTGGTGGTGGACGATGCCATCGTGGTGGTGGAAAACATCCAGCGCCGCATCGATCTGGGGGAGCCGCCGCTGGTGGCCGCCAAACGCGGCACCGGGCAGGTGGCGTTCGCGGTGATTGCGACCACGGCGGTACTGGTGGCGGTGTTTCTGCCGGTCGGTTTTCTGGAAGGCAACACCGGGCGGCTGTTCCGCGAGCTGGCGGTGGCGCTGGCGGCGGCGGTGGCGATCTCGGCCTTCGTGGCGCTGACGCTGACGCCGATGATGTCGTCCAAGTTGTTGCGCTCGCATGCGCAGGCCAGGCCCAATCGCTTCCATCAATGGTTCGACGGGCGCATGCAGGCAGTGTCCGGAGCGTACGGCCGCTCGCTGGAGCGCCATGTACAACGCACCTGGGTCTTTGCGTTGCTGATGCTGCTGGCGCTGGGCGCCAGTGCATGGCTGATGGGCCGCATTCCCTCCGAGCTGGCACCGGTCGAGGACCGCGGCAATTTCCAGATCATGATCGATGGCCCGGAGGGCGCCGGTTTTGATTACACCGTGGGGCAGATGCATCAGGTCGAAGACATCCTGCGTCCGTACGTCGGCCCGGACAAGCCCATCGTGCGTGCCAACCCGCGCGTGCCCGGGGGCTTTGGCAGCAGCGAGGAAATGCACACCGGTCGCGTCAGCGTGTTTCTGCAGGACTGGCAGCAGCGCACCCGCCCGACCACCGAAGTGGCCGACGAACTGCAGCAGAAGCTCAACGCGCTCAGCGGCGTGCGTGCGCGCACGCAGGTCAGCGGTGGCCTGGTACGTAGCCGCGGCCAGCCGTTCCAGCTGGTGCTGGGCGGGCCGGACTACGCCGAGATCGCGCAATGGCGCGATCGCATCCTGCTGCGCATGGAGGCCAATCCCGGCCTGGTCGGCCCGGACTCGGATTACAAGGAAACCCGCCCGCAGATGCGCGTCAACATCGACCGCCTGCGTGCGGCCGACCTGGGCGTGCCGGTCACCGCAATCGGTGGCGCGCTGGAGGCGATGATGGGCTCGCGCCGTGTCACCACCTTCGTCGATAACGGCGAGGAATACGATGTGATGCTGCAGGCCGGGCGCGAAGGCCGCATGGCGCCGGAAGACCTCACCGCCATCCGCGTGCGCTCCACCCGTGGCGAGCTGATTCCGCTGTCCAATCTGGTGAGCTTGAGCGAAGTGGCCGAAGCCGGCACCTTGAACCGCTTCAATCGCCTGCGCGCGATCACCATTACCGCCGGCCTGGCGCCGGGCTACCCGCTGGGCGAGGCCATCGCCTGGGCGCAGCAGGCCGCGCGCGAAGAATTGCCCGAATATGCCCAGGTGGACTGGAAGGGCGAATCGCGCGAATACCAGCAATCCGGCAGTGCGGTGTTGCTGACCTTCGGCATGGCCTTGCTGGTGGTGTACCTGGTGCTGGCGGCGCAGTTCGAAAGCTTTGCCCACCCGCTGGTCATCATGCTCACCGTGCCGTTGGCGGTGCTGGGTGCACTGGTCGGCCTGTGGCTCACCGGCGGTACGCTCAACCTCTTCAGCCAGATCGGCATCGTGATGCTGGTGGGCCTGGCGGCCAAGAACGGCATCCTGATCGTGGAATTCGCCAATCAGCTGCGCGACGAAGGCCGCAGCGTGCACGCGGCCATCGTCGAATCGGCATCGGTGCGCCTGCGCCCGATCCTGATGACCTCCATCGCCACCGTGGTCGGTGCGATCCCGTTGGTGGTGGCCGGTGGACCCGGTTCGGCCAGCCGCGCCACCATCGGCGTGGTGGTGATCTTCGGTGTCTCGCTGTCCACGCTGCTGTCGCTGTACGTGGTGCCGGCGTTCTACAGCCTGATCGCGCCCTATACCAAATCGCCCGAAGCGTTGGCGCGTGAATTGGACGCGCTGGAGGCGACAACCCCATCGGTGGGCGGGCATGCGTAAGCGGCGTGCGTGCCTGGCCTGGCGGTCGCGGTGACCGGTGCGCGCGTGACAGCCGTGCCGGTCTGTGGTCGACTCCGACGCTTGCCCTGACCGGAATCTCCCATGCGTCGTCTCGTCTGCCTGCTCGCTCCTTCCGTCCTTGCACTGTGCTGTGGCGCCGCGCTGGCCCAGTCCGCCAGCGAACCGGTGCCCAACGGCCGGCTGCCGACCTGGGCGGTGCCCGAGCGCTACAGCCTGGCGCTGAAGATCGACCCGGACCAGGCGCAGTTCAGCGGCCGTAGCACCATCCGCGTGCAGCTCAAGCAGGCCTCCGATCACCTTTGGTTGCACGGCAAGGAGCTGAAGGTTAGCAAGGCCACGGTCACGCCCGGCAAGGGCAAGGCCCTGACCGCGCGCTATGTGCAGGCCGATGCGCAGACCGGTGTGGCGCGGCTGGAATTCGGTCGCACGCTCCAGCCGCAGACGCTCACCGTGGACATCACCTACAGCGCGCCGCTCAATCAGCAGCTGCAGGGCCTGTATCAAGTGAAGTACCAGGACAATGCCTATGCAATGACCCAGATGGAACCGATCAGCGCGCGCTACGCATTTCCCGGTTTCGATGAGCCGGCATTCAAGACGCCGTTCGACATCAGCCTGACCGTGCCCAAGGACGACCAGGCGTTGGCCAATACCATCGCCATCTCGACCAAGCCGGCCGGCAAGGGCTGGAAGACAGTGACCTTCGCGCCCACCGTGCCGTTGCCCACCTACCTGGTGGCGTACGCGGCCGGTCCGTGGGATGTGGTGGACGTACCGGCAATGCCGGCCACGCCGCAGCGGCCTGCGGCCACCCCGTTGCGCGGTATCGCGGCCAAGGGGCAGGGCCCGCGCATCACCCCCGCACTGGACCAGACGCCGGCAATCATCGCCGCGCTGGAGGAGTACTACGCCTTCGGCTATCCGTTCGACAAGCTCGACCTGGTGGCCGCCCCGGATTTCAGCGCCGGCGCGATGGAAAACCCCGGCTTCGTCACCTTCCGCGACTGGCTACTGTTGCTGGACAAGGACTCACCGGCGGTGAACGTGCAGCGCTCCTTCAACACCAATGCGCACGAGCTGGCGCATCAATGGACTGGCGACACCGTGACCATGGAATGGTGGGACGACCTGTGGCTCAACGAGGCCTTCGCCACCTGGATGCAGCAGAAGATCACCATGCAGCTGCATCCGGAGTATCACGCCAACCTGGATCGCATCGGCGGCGCGCAGCACGCGATGGATAACGACAGCCTGGTCAGCGCACGCAAGATCCGCCAACCGATCACCGGCAACGGCGATATCGAAACCGCCTTCGACGGCATCACCTACCAGAAGGGTGCGGCGGTGCTGGCGATGTTCGAAGCCTTTGTCGGCGAAGAGGTGTTCCGCGAGGGCATGCGCGCCTATATCGCCAGGCACACGTTTGCCAATGCAACCGCCGACGACCTGGTCGATGCGATCGCCGCAGGCGCCGGCAAGGACGCGGCGTTCAAGGCCGCCTTCCGCAGTTTCCTCGACCAGCCGGGCGTGCCGTACCTGCAGACCCAGGTGGCCCGCGCCGGTGGCAAGACCGTGGTCAACCTGCGGCAGCAGCGATATCTGCCGCTGGGCTCGACCGGATCGACCACACAGCAGTGGGGCGTGCCGGTGTGCGTGAAGTACGGCAAGGGCAACAACCAGGTCGGTACGGCCTGCCAATTGCTGGACAGCGCCAGCGGCAGCATCGTGCTGGAAGGGGCGGGCAAGAACACCTGGGTGTTCCCGAACGCGCGTGGTGCCGGCTATTACCGTTTCAGCCTGCCGAAGCAGCAGCTGGCCGCACTGGGCAAGCAGGTCGGCCAGCTCGATGACAGCGAGAAGCTCGCCTATGCCGATGCGATCGATGCGGCCTACCGCCATGGCGATGCCGACAGCGATGCGGTGCTGGCAGCGATCAAGCAGCTGGCGCCGTCTCCATCGGCCGATGTGTCCACCGCGCTGGTGGACCGCTTCGTGTGGATCTGGCAGTACCAGGCCAGCACCGACGCGCAACGCGGCGCATTGCGCAAGGTGGCCGAGCAGGCCTACCTGCCGCGCCTGCGTCAGTTGGGTTACACGCGGCGCAGCGGTGAATCGATCGACGACATCACGCTACGGAGTTCGTTGACCAGCCTGTTCGGCTTGCGCCTGCGCAGCCCCGAAGTACGCAAGGCCCTGCTTGCCCAGGGCGATGCCGTGCTGGCCGGCGGCAACGGTGCGCTGGACTTTTCTGCGGCCAATCCCGACCTGCTCGGCAACGCACTGGCGGTGAGCGTGCAGGAACGTGGCGCCGCCGCGGTGGATGCCTTGATCGCGGCATTGCGCACGCATGCCGACCCGGCACAGCGCAACGCGATGATCGACGGGCTGGGCGCGGTGCAGGATCCGGCACTGCTCAAGCAGGTCCGGGATTTTGCACTCACTGATGCCATCAAGGTCGGCGAGATGAAGAGCCTGCTGCGCAGCGGCCATGACGAGCAGGCATCGCATGCGTCGATGTGGCCGTGGTTCACCGCAAATTTCGACCGTATCGTGCAACGCAGCGGCTCGTTCGATGGTGGTGGCTTGCCTGGGCTGGGTGCGAGCGGCGGTTGCAGCAGCGCGGAAGCCGACCGCCTGGAGGCCTTCTTCAAGCCGCGCCTGACCAGCCTCAGCGGTGCCGATCGCGGCCTGGCTCAGGCCAGCGAGACCATCCGCCTGTGCGCTGCACTGCAACAGGCACAGACCGCCAAGCGCTGAGGTTTCCAGATGCTACCGGCCCGCAGTGGTCCGATGGACACTGCCGGCGCTCATGCATGCGCACGCTTGGCTGCTGCTGTTGGCCGATGGCAGAGATTTGCGTCTGCAACGGCCTTCCAGTTGCAGCCGCTGCGCCATGTGCCGAACATCGGTACTTCTGAGGCTGCGCACGCAAGGATCCGGGCGATGGACGAGGCATCGCGCTCGCTGGATCGCCAGCGCTGGAAACAAGTAGCGGAGGCCGGCACGGTCGTACTTTGCTCGCTCTGTGGCCAATCACGCAGGCCGGTGGCGTATGCCCGGCCCTGGTGCCGCAGTACCGCGATGCGCGCGCGGGGATGCACTGGCTTACCATCGTCGCCACTGTACCTGCAGCGACGGCCCCGGCTGGCGCTGCGGGGGCGGTGAACGCAGTGCGCCTTCAACGGCCATACGGCCCAGGCGACACGGCAATGCACGCGAACTTCTGGATACCACGATGACACAGCACGATGGACGCGGCCCACGGCCGCCACGCGATGGCGGCAAGCCATCAGGCGGCCCGCACAATCCCTGGGGCCGCGCCGCGCCGCGCGCACCCGCGCCTAACCCGCTCGCGCAACGGGCGCCCGACGCCGGCCCGTCGGCAGCGCCGCCATCGGGCGGCAATGCACGCGAGCTGCGCCTGTACGGCATCAACGCCGTGCAGGCCGTGTTCAAGGCGCGCCCACAGGCGCTGCGCAAGCTCTATCTGAGCCAGGCGCGGATTCCGCAGTGCAAGGCCTTGCTGGCTTGGTGTGTGGCCCAGCGCATCGGCTACCGCGTGGTGGAGGAGGCCGACCTGAGCAAGCTCGCCGCCAGTGCGCACCACGAAGGCGTGGTGGCCGATGTGCTGCGCGTGCCACCGCAGCCGCTGCAGGAATGGCTGGCCGCGCTGCCGCCAGGTCCGGTGCTGGCGCTGTGGCTGGACGGCGTGGGCAACCCGCACAACTTCGGCGCGATCCTGCGCTCGTCGGCGCACTTCGGCGTGGCCGGCCTGCTGCTGCCGGCCGGCTCCACGCTGGGGTTGTCCGGCGCGGCGGCCCGCGTCGCCGAAGGGGGTGCCGAAGCGGTGCCGCTGGTGCAGTTGCCGGAGACTGCGCAGGCGCTGGCGCAGTTGCGGCACGCCGGGTTTGCAGTGGCGGCCACGCTCGTTGATGGCGGCCAGGACGTGTTCGCTGCCCGCCTGCCGCAACGCCTGGTGTACGTGATGGGGGCGGAAAGCGATGGAATGGACCGCCAGTTCGCGCGCGACTGCGATCTGCAGCTGTCCATCGGCGGCAGCGGCAAGGTCGAAAGCCTCAACGTGGCCTCGGCCACTGCGGTTTTCCAGGCCGCCTGGCGTGCCCGTGTGATGACTGGAGAGCTCTGATGCGTCCATCTGCCTGGCTACTTGCTGCAACCTGCGTTGTCACCGGCAGCGCTGCTGCTGCCAAGGCGCCCACGCCTGCCGCGCCGCCGCAAGTGCACACCGACCACGGTGCGCTGCGCGGGCAGTGGCAGGACGATGGCAGCGCGGTGTTCCGCAAGATTCCGTTCGCCGCACCGCCGCTGGGCGCGTTGCGCTGGCGGTCACCGCAACCGGCCGCCGCATGGACGCAGGTGCGTGACGCCACCCAGGCCGCCACGCCGTGCGTGCAGCCTGCGCTGGGCTGGAACAACGCCATGGCCAGCCGCGCCAGCGAAGACTGCCTGTATGTGGAAGTGCAGACGCCGCAGCTGCATCCGGCCACGCCGTTGCCGGTGTTCGTGTGGATCCATGGTGGCGCCAATGTGGCCGGTGGTGCGGACGGGCATCTACCGACCAACCTGGTTGCGCAGAATATGCTGGTGGTGACACTGCAATACCGGTTGGGCGTACTGGGTTTCCTGTCGTTGCCGGAGTTGCGCGATGGCGACAACGCGGCGGCCGGCAACTACGCCTTGCTCGACCAGATTGCGGCCTTGCGCTGGGTGCGCGACAACATTGCGCAGTTCGGCGGCGACCCGGCGCGGCTCACCATTGCCGGGCAATCGGCCGGCGGCCAGGACGTGGGCCTGCTGATGCTCAGTCCACCTGCACGCGGGTTGTTTTCGGCCGCCATCGAACAGAGTGGCACCGCCGGCTTCGGCTTGCCGGCGCGTAGCCTGGAAGAAAATCGCGCGCTGGGCGTGAGCATCGCCAAGCGTGCCGGTATCGACGATCCGGCCACGCGCCTGGCGCAATTGCGTGCGCTGCCGGTGGACCAACTGCTCAAGGCCGGGCAGGGCGTGGATGTGCCGGCGCTGGACGACGATGGCTACATCTGGCTGCAGGCGGTTGTCGATGGGCGCGTGCTGCCGCGCGCGCCAGCCGAACTGTTGGCAAGCGGCGCGCAAGCCAAGGTGCCGCTGCTGATCGGTTACGTGGTGCAGGAACTCACCTATGGCGGCGAGCAGGGAGCGCAGGCACGGTTGCGCCGCGACTATCCGGATCGTGCCGATGCCGTGCTGCAGGCGCAGCGCGCGCGCGCAGAGCAGCGTGCGGCGCGGCAGGGCAATGCGGCGATGCAGCTGTCCACCGATCTCACGTTCCGCTGTCCGGCGTTGATCGTCGCCCAGCACCAGGCCGCACTGGGCGTACCGGTATGGCATTACGTCTTCGATACCGCCGCACCCGGCGCGCAGGTGACCCATAGCGCCGAATTGCCGTTCCTGTTCAAGGATCTGCCGATCGGACAGCCGCCGGTGAGTTTGCAGCGCTATTGGGCTGCCTTTGTGCAGCAAGGCAACCCCAATGCCAAGCAGTTGCCGGCCTGGCCGGCGTTTGCGCCCGGGCATGCGGCGCTGCATTTCGATGCGCGTGGAGTACAGCAGATCAGCGACGCGGCGCCAGACAGCTGCGCGGGCCTCGACTTGCCCTGAAGCGACGGTCATCGTGACGGCAGTAGCAGCGTTGTGACCTGGCGGCGCGGGAGCTGTTGCCGCCCGCTCCGGCACACCCTGCGGCACCTAATGCGTGGCCTTGGTATATTGCAGCGGTATCTGCAGGCATGCGTTTACGCTTACAGCTCAGCCGCTCCGCAGCGGATGTTTAACTGCTGCCAGTGGCGCTGCAATCAGGCTGCAAAAAGTAAGACAAAAAAGTAAGAGCAGCCATGCCAAGTTGACGTGACCGCACGCACCTTTGCGCAACGTTGCCTACCGTACGCACAAGTGTCGTCGGACAGCAACTACAGAGTTGTATGGCATATCGCATTCTTCGCGTGCTGCATGTCACGCAACACGCAATTGCCCTTGTCCCTGCGAACGCAACTACTAGTATCTGCACGCCTTCACGGCAGTCGTGCATATCCAGGTGAACATCGGTATGCCCTTGCATCGTGTTGGTGCTGTCTGCAGGCTGCGCCGCATGCAGGCCGCTTCTTTTCGGCGTACAGGGGAAACATCCATGAGTTGTACTTTTACTCGGCCGATCGTGATCGGCCGTGCCTTGACCGCGCTCGCTGTTTGCGTATTGGCTCCGGCCAGCATCGCCGCCACGCTGTTGCCACCATCGATCTCTGCAACGCGCGACCGCGAGGTCGATGCCGTGATGCCGCCGCTGCTGCAAACGCCTGCAACCGCACGCGTCGCAGCCGTGCAACAGGACACCGTGTTGCTTACCGCAGCCTCGCGCGCGTTCCCGCAGGTCACGAGCGAATTCAAGCAGTTTCTTGACGCGCAGGCACAGCTTAGCTACGCCAGGCGCGGCGCGTCGGCCAAGGTCGCCAACCCCACCGCGTTCGCCGAGATGCAGCGTTATCTGTTCAATCGCTATAACGGAGTGACGGTCCTGCGCAGCGTGCATCAGGGCGGCAAGGTATTCGACTGTATTCCGCGCGAGCAGCAACCAGCACTGCGCGATGGCAGCCCACTGGTGGCACCACCCACCATGGATGCAGGCACCGGCGCATTGACTGCGACCGATACCGCACAGCGTTGCGATGCCGGGAGTGTGCCGCTTGAACGGGTTGGCCTGTCGGACATGAGCAAGCATGCAGATCTGCGCAGCTTTCTGCGTGGCACCACGCCGCGTGCGATCGCACCCGCGCAGCAGGCTGCGACGGTATCGGCGGTACGGGATGTTTCGTTGGTGCAGCACTATCACTCCGTCGTCTATCTGGACACCGCCGGCTCGCCAGTGACCGGCGCCGGCGCTGACCTCAATACCTGGGTGCCCGCAGTGGGCGACAACGATGCCCAGTCGATCAGCCAGATCTGGCTGGTTGGCAATAGCAGCGCAGGCCTGGCTCAGACCGTGGAAGCAGGCTGGCAGACCCAGCCGGCTGCAAATTGGGGCACGCGACCGTTGCTGTTCATCTATTCGACCCAGGACGGCTATGCCCACACGGGCTGTCACAATCTCGACTGCGCCGACTTCGTGCAGGTCAGTACTGCCAACGTGCTTGGTGCCCCACCACCCAGTGGCTACAGCACCGCTGGCGGGGCGCAGGCGATGATGCGTGTGGAATTCCAGCGTAATGCCGATGGCTATTGGTGGTTCCGCTTGAACGGCGAATGGATCGGTTACTACAAGGCCGAGCTGTACGAAGGCGAGCTGGCCGAAGGAAGTTCAAAGATCTACATCTCTGCGGGGGGGGAGATCTCCACTTGGGATGGTCGCCCCAGCGCCCCGATGGGCAGTGGTCGTTTCGCTGCGGCCGGCTATCGCCAGGCAGCCTTCCAGGCCAACCACTTCTATCGCGATGCGGAACTGGTGACTCACCCGGCGCAGCGCCTGTCGTCGATGAATGTGAAGCAACCTGCGTGCTATACGATGGCCATTGCAGGCTTTGCCTATCCGTTTGCCCTAGGCGCGGGCGTCACCCGCACCAGCCTGTCGCCGGAAATGAAGAACGGCGGTTTCTATTTCGGCGGACCTGGCTGCACGCGCTGAGTAGTGCGCCGCATGCACTGCGTCGGTGCATGCGGCGTGGCCGAGTCAATGGCTGCGATGCCGTGATGCGCTGACGGCATCGCATGCTGAAATCGTGATCGCGTGCAAGGTACACGCGATCACGTTTCCGCAGCACGGCCTTGCTACTTTTTCTGCAGCCTGACCGCAGCGCCACCGCTTGCGGCCAGTGTCAGCTGCAAGGTGTCCTGGCGATTGAGCGTGCGTGTTTCGATATGGACATCGGTGGGTGATTGGCCGTCGGCATAGATCGTGGCGACCCAGTTGCCTTTGTCCAGAAACGACAGGGGCAGCGCTAGCGTACGCGCCTGCTCGTTGGTCATTGCGCCGATGTACCAGTCGGTGCCGCTACGTCGCGCCAGTGCGATGTGTTCGCCGATGGCACCGTCCAGTGCGCGTGTTTCGTCCCAGCTGGCCGGCACATCGCGCAAGAATTGCGCAGCCGGCACGTTCTCGTACTGCTCCGGGCTGTCGGCTACCACCGCAAACGGGCTTTCATAAACCACATACATCGCCAGCTGCTGTGCACGGGTGGTCATCACCTGCGGGGCGATGTGCTGCCACTTGAACTCGGACGGGCGCACATTACGGAAACCACCGGGCGTGTAGTCCATCGGCCCAAGCAGCATGCGCGTGAACGGCAGCGTGAGGTTGTGGGTGGCGGTGATGCGGGAGGTCCACTTGTTGTACTCGGCGCCCAGCACGCCCTCCTGGGTCAGGTAGTTAGGAAAAGTGCGGGTCAACCCGGTGGGATGGTAAGCCCCATGCAGGTTCACCAGCAGCTTGTGCTCTGCAGCCTTGGCCAACAGACGATGGTAGAAATCCACCATCTGCTGGTCATCGCGGTCCATGAAGTCGACCTTGATGCCCTTGATGCCCAGTTGCTGGTACCACGCCAGCGCCTGATCCATCTGCGCATCGAGCGCGCGCCAGTGCGCCCACAACCACAGGCCCACGTTGCGCTCGCGCGCATAGGCCACCAGGCCTGGTAGGTCCAGTTGCTCCACCGGGCGGCGGATGTCGGCATCGGCGTTGTATTGGCCATCGCCGGTACTGCCGTGATACCAGCCGTCGTCGATCAGCATGTACTGCAGCTTCAACTGCTGGGCGTGATCGATGTAGCGCCGGATGGTGGCGGTGTTCATGCCCGGATCGGCCACGCCGCTGGCCAGGTTGCCCGACCACCAGTCCCACGCCGACTTGCCCGCGCGCACCCAGCTCGCATCGAACGCCGGTGGTGGATTGAGCGCGGACATCAGCGTGGATTCGATCAGGCTGGCCGGTGTGTCGCCCAACAGGATGACCCGCCATGGGGTTGCGAAATCGCGTCCCTTGGCATCGATGCGCACTGCCAGTGACGGGTCGTCCAGACGCGGCGACAACTTCGCCGAGACGCCCAGCCCGCCCTCGCTGCGCCCGGTGAGATACAGCCCCGCGTAGTCGCGCAGATTCGCCTCGCCGATCGCCAGCGTGGTGCCTTTCGCATCGGTCTGGCAGACCAGCGGAAGTTCGAGCAGATTGTGCGGCCGCAGTTTCGACGCAGCGATGGCGTCGTACTCGCCCTCGTGGCTGGTGCCGAAACGGCCCAGGTTCAAGGTCCAGCATGGGTAGTCGCGCGGGAACGCGAAACTGGTCAGTTCGTTGCGGATGCGCACCTGCCCGGCATCGGGCAAGACATAGCGCAGCGCGACGCCATCGTCGTAGGCACGCAATTCGATCGTCAGCGGCCGGCGTTGCGGGTCGGTCAGCTGCACACGTAGTTGCCGATAGTGATCGCGCACCTGCCGCGTCTTGCCGACCTGCAGCGTGAAGCGGCTGTCGTGGGTGTCGATACTGCTGCCGGACACCGTCATACCGCGACCGAGTTTATCGGCCCTGCCCAGGTCCAATCCGAGTGGCGCGTCGTCGAGCACCACGTTGTTGCGATACAGCACACGGTAACTGGGCACACCGCCGTCGCGTAGCGAGAATTCCACGCGCGTGCGTGCATCGGGCGACTGCACGTGCAGCGCTTGCGCGGCGGCGGGCACAGCGATCAGGCACAGCAGCGCGCAGGCCGCCGGTACTACGGACTGGATCAGGTTTCGCATGAGTCCCTCCTCCTGGAAGCGTCAACCCTAACCCAGAACGGTTGTCGTCGATATCGCGCTGGGGTAACGTTACCTCGCACCATGGCCGCTGAAACAGGGGCGGCAGCCACGGGCGGCACCATTGCAGGGCATCGGCAAGACGGCGTTCGCCGCTCGCTGATCGCGTGGCAGCGGTGTGCACCGTTGCTTGGCAATAGAGCTTGGGAGAGGCCTCTAATGCTGATGGTTCGCAATGCGCTCCGCCGTGGAGCGCTGTGGTTGCTGTGTGGTTGCATGGGCTGGGGTGCGGTACAGGCCGCACCGGTCGATGGACAACCACCCGGCCCGTACGATGTGCGCGTATTGACCGGCGGCATGGGGCTGACCAAGACGCTGGCGGCGCAGACACCATTGCTGGCCGCCGATGCGGACTGGAGCGTGTCCGGCTGGGTGCGGCCATCGCCTGCCATCAGCGGGCCGGCGTTGATTGCCGGGGTGGGCGATCCATCGGCCGCCGGGCGTTACTTCGCGATCGAACAGGGCAGGCTCGGCTTTGTGCAAGGGGGCGATGCGGTGCTGCGCAGCAGGCAGGCGTTGCCTGCGGGCGTGTGGACGCATGTGGCGGTGGTGGCGCGTGGTGGACGGCTGACCCTTTACGCCAATGGCCGCCAGGTTGCCAGCGGCAGCGTGCGTCAGGCCGCAGTTGCGCCGATGCTGGTCTTTGGTCCGCGCCAGCAACCGGCCGCCTACACGCAGCATTTCGGCGGCGAGATTGCCGGCTTCGCCGCGCATGCCGGCGCGCTGGAAGCCGCAGCCATCGTGCAGCAGGCGGCCAAGCGGCCGGAGTCGGCCTTGCAGCGTTTCGAGGAGGCATCGCCGGCGTGGCGTGTGCAGGTCAAGCAGATGACCGGCCAGGTCGCGCCACAGGCCGCCGCCACGTTGCCGCGCAGCGCCGCACCGTTTCCCGTGCCGGTGGCCAGGCCGGTCGTCGCGGCGCCCGTGCTGCAACCGCTGGACACCACTGCATGGCGCGTGGGTGGCTGGCAACTGGCGGCGGCCTCGGACCTCGGGAGCGCCACGGGTGCAGGCCTGTCGCGCGGCGATGAGGTGGCCGGCGTAGACACCTGGCATGTCGCCACGGTTCCAGGCACGGTGCTCACCACGCTGGTCGATCGCGGCGTGTATCCGGATCCGGATATCGGCCTCAACAACATGGCCATTCCCGAATCCCTGAGCCGCCAGGACTGGTGGTACCGCAGTCGTTTCGATCTGCCTGCTGCCGCACAGGGCAAGCGGTTGGAGCTGGTGTTCAACGGCATCAACTATGCCGGCGAGATCTGGGTCAACGGCGTCCAGCTCGGACGCACGCGCGGTGCCTTTGCGCGCGGGCGCTTCGATGTCAGCACGCAGCTCAGGCCTGGTCGCAATATCGTCGCGGTGCGCGTGTCGCCGCCGCCACATCCGGGCATCGCACACGAGCAGTCGATGGCCGCCGGGGTGGGCGAGAACGGCGGCATGCAGGCGCTGGACGGGCCCACCTTCATCGCCAGTGAGGGCTGGGACTGGATTCCGGCGGTGCGCGATCGCAATGCCGGGCTGTGGCAGGACGTGCAGCTGCATGCGAGCGGCCCGCTGGCGATCGGCGATGTCCAGGTGGTGACCGCCGGTCTGGCAGCGGATCACCGTCACGCCGAACTGGAGATCAACCTGCCGCTGCGCAACGACTCTGCCGCCGCAGTACAGGGCACGGTGCAGCTGGCATTAGGCGATATACACATCCAGCGCGAGGTGCGCGTGCCGGCCGGCGGCAGCACGCTAAAGCTGACCGCTGCCGATACGCCGCAGCTACGCATCGCCAATCCGCGGCTGTGGTGGCCCAACGGCTATGGCGAGCCGGCGCTGTACACCTTGCAGGTGGGGGTGGAAGTGGCGGGTGCGCAGTCGGACGCACAGCAGGTGCGTTTCGGCATTCGCCAGGTCAGCTACGAATTGTCGCTGTTCGATGAGGGCGGTGCGCTGCGGCGGGTGCTGGTGGATTTCAACCAGGCACGCCAACGCGGCGAGCGTATCGTGGATGTGCGTCACGAGGCGATCCATGCCGTTCCCGGCGGCAATGCGCAATCGCTGTATCCCGGCGCGCTCGGCTCGCCGGCGGTGCAGCCGCTGGACGACACCACGCTGGCGCCGCACCTGGTGCTGCGCATGAACGGGGTGCGGATCGCGGTGAAGGGCGGCAATTGGGGCATGGACGATTGGCGCAAGCGGGTATCGCGCGAGCGCCTGGAGCCGTACTTCCGCCTGCAGCGCGAGGCGCATTTCAACGTGGTACGCAACTGGGTTGGGCAGAACACGCAAGCCAGCTTCTTCGACCTTGCCGACGAATACGGCATGCTGGTCCTTAACGATTTCTGGCAGTCCACGCAGAACTACAACGTGGAGCCGGCCGATGCGGCGTTGTTCCTGGACAACGCGGCCGAGGTCATCCAGCGCTTCCGCAACCATCCTTCCATCGTGCTGTGGTTCGGTCGCAACGAGGGCGTGCCGGCTCCCATCCTCAATGAAGGGCTAGACAAGCTGGTTGCCGAACTGGACGGCACGCGCTGGTACACCGGCAGCTCCAACGAAATCAATCTGCAGAGCAGTGGGCCCTACAACTACCGCGAACCGACTGCCTACTTCACGGCGCTGGCGCAGGGGTTTTCGGTGGAAGTGGGAACGCCCTCGTTCTCCACACTCGAATCGTTCAAAGCCTCGGTTCCGACAGCGCCCGATCAGTGGCCGATCGGCGATGTCTGGGCCTACCACGACTGGCATCAGTCCGGTAACGGCGATACCGCCAGTTTCATGCGTTCGCTGACCGATAAACTGGGTGCGCCGACCGGCCTGGAGGACTTCGAGCGCAAGGCGCAATTGCTCAACTACGAAACCCATCGCGCCATCTTCGAAGGCTTCAACGCGCAGCTGTGGACCAGGAACAGCGGGCGGTTGTTGTGGATGAGCCATCCGGCCTGGCCCAGCAACATGTGGCAGATCTACAGCCACGATTACGACACCCACGCGGCGTATTACGGTGTGCGCAACGCGGCCGAAATGTTGCATGTGCAGATGAACCTGCCAGGGCACGAGGTGGTGGTGGTGAACAATGCCCCCACACCGGTTGCCAACCTGCGCGTGCGAGCAGAGATCTACTCGGCGCAAGGCGCGCTGCTGCAACAGCACGAACAAGCGCTGGACGCTGCAGCGGTGGCGGTGTCGGCACCGGTGCTGCAACTGGCGCCGGCGCTGCAGGCCACCGACGGATTGGGCTTCGTACGCCTGCAGCTACTGGACCACGATGGGCTGGTGCGGTCGCGCAACTTTTACTGGGTGGCGCGCGATGCGCAGGCCATGCGTGGTCTGGATGCACTGGCAACGGTGCCGGTGCAGATCGCTACCCGGCTCGACGACGCTGCCGAACCGGTGTTGCGCGCCAGCGTGCGCAATCGCTCGCCGCAGGTGGCATTGAATACCAAGCTGACGCTGGTCGATGCGCAAGGGCAGCGCATCCTGCCGGCGTACTACAGCGATAACTACCTGAGCCTGGTGCCCGGCGAACAGCGCGAGATCGAGATTCGCGGCCCGGCTGCCGCCGTCCTGCGCACTGCCCGGCTGCAGGTGCGCGGGTGGAACGTTGAACCTTCGACAGACGCGGGCAACGGATCGCCGTAGATGCGTCTGCGAGCTGAAGTGCCGTGGCGTGCACGGCATTCGCACTGACCTGCCGTGCGGTAGGTCAGCCAACACCGCAGTGCCTTGGCACTGCCATTCGAAACGGTCGTGGATTTGTCGTCATCCCTGGGAGGGGACCATGAACAAGCTGTCTCGCAGTACCCATCACACCCCATTGGCCGCCGCGCTGGCGGCGGCGCTTGCACTGGTGGCTGCACATGCTGCCGCGCAGGATGCGGGCACCGGCAACGGCGTCACCGAGCTGGACAAGATCCTGGTCAAGGGCGTGCGCGGCGCGCAGGCCGAGGCGATCGAGAACAAGCGCACCGCCGCGCAGATTATCGATTCGATCTCGGCTGAAGACATCGGCAAGCTGCCCGACGTCACCATCACCGACTCGCTGCAGCGGGTGCCGGGGGTGCAGATCCGGCGCTCGGCCGGCGAGGGCTCGCAGCTCAACATTCGTGGCATGCCGCAGGTGCAGACCACCATGAACGGCGAAATGTACCTGAGTGCCGGTGGCGGCGACCAGTACGGCCAGCCCAACATCGGCCGCGCGCAGCCGGATTTCGTCGACATTCCGCCGACGCTGTTCAGCGGTGTGGATGTCATCAAGTCACCCACTGCCGCGGATCTGGATGGCGGCATCAGCGGCACCGTCTCGCTGAAGACCCGTCGCCCGTTCGAATTGCCGGAAGGCTGGACCTTCAGCGGCCAGGCCGAGGGGTCGTACGGCGATCGCGTGCAGGAACCCAATCAGCTGTATTCGGGGTTGGCCAGCTTCCGCACCGAGCGCTGGGGCGCGTTGCTGGCGGTGTCCTACTCCGATGCCACGCTGGAGAACAAGCACCCCAGCGTGTATTCCAATGGCGCGCAGAAGTCCACCGAGCAGAACGTGGGCTTCGACTTCAACGGCGACGGCCGCATCGGTAGCAACACCGATCCGTCCAACCTGCCGCGCGATTATTTCTACAACTGGGTGGCCACCGAGCTGGACAACCGCAGCACCGATCGCCAGCGTACCGGCATCAATGGCTCGTTCCAGTTCAATATCAACGACTCCTGGACGGTGCTGGCCGATGCGGCCTACACCAAGCTCGAAGATCACGATACCTCGGTGGCCGCGCAGCTGCATACCGGCTGGGCGACCAATCAGTTGCAGCCGGGATCGGTGGTCGATCCCAACGGCGTGCTCGAGTACGGCCAATTCCGCTACAACCGCTTCCAGGCGCACTCCATGGCCGGCGTGGCTGATTCGGACGCGCTCAATACCAATCTGGAATTGCGCTACGACGACGGCGGCCCGTTCCGTGCCTCGTTCCGCTGGGTGCATGGCGATGCGCAGCGCACCTACGACGAAGCCCGCGCCGATGCGGTGGTGACGCGCGGCGACCGCATCACCCGCGCCGGTGGCGTCAGCCAATGGGCCAACGCCAACGGTTTGCCGGTGGTGGATGCCTCGGTGGATTTCCGCGGTACCTATCCGGCGGTCAATCTTGGTACCGACGTGTCCAATCCGGACAACTGGCAGCTGATGTCCACCTGGGCACAGGGCAACAAGATCGAAGCCACGATGGATGCGTTCCGCGCCGACGGCACGTTCGAGTTCGACGATGGCGTTGTTCGCGGCTTCCAGTTCGGCATCCGTTACGGCGAGCGCGATTTCAAACTGGACACCTATCGCTACCTGTCGCCGGTCTCCACCGCGTGTGCCGATCCGAACCGTTCGCTGTATTACTTCAAGGATCCGCTGATCGTCGACACCTGCAGCGGCGTGTCCGAGGCACGCCTGCTGCCATTCAATACCATCCCCGGCTATTGGGCCTACTTCAACGACTTCGATCCGCTCAAGGTCAACGGCCTGGGGCCGCAGGGGCTGCCGGCGATCAACCCGCAGGTGATGAAAGACCCGGTCGCCTATCTCAACAGCCTGTATCCGGGCAACGTGGCCTACCAGCAGGCCGCCGATTCCTATCAGGTCACCGAGAAGAGCAGCGCGGCGTACTTCCTCGCCAATCTGGAGGGTGGCATTGGTAGCCGCGTGCCGTGGACGGCCAATATCGGCGCGCGCATCGTGCAGACCAAGCTGGCGATCGATCAATACCTGAGCAGTGGCAATGTCTTTATCGGCAACGTCGAATGGAACGGCGTGAGTCCTGCGATCGGCACCAATCGCCTGAACCGGCAATACACCGACGTGTTGCCCAGTGCCAACCTGTCGCTGGACATCACCGACGCGCAGAAGCTGCGCTTTGCCTATAACAAGGCTGTGGCACGTCAGGACCTGCCCGATCTCGGTCGTGGCCTGGTGAGTTTCTACGCCGTCAACGGTACGCCGCCGCGCAATCCCGCATTGCCATCGGATGCGGTGCTGTTCCTCAATGGCCGCTCCGGCAATCCGGATCTGGATCCGTACCGCGCCACCAACTACAACGCCTCGTGGGAATGGTATTTCGCCGATGCCTCGCTGCTCAGCGTGGGTGCCTTCCTGATCGACGTGAAGTCCTTCCCCACCACCGTCACCAACATCGAGCCACTGCCCGATGCCGATGGCGTGGCACGCCTGGGCGGCCCGGTGGAGCGCATCGTCAATGGTGGTGGCGGCAAGATCAAGGGATTCGAGATCGGTTATCAGCAGGCCTTCGATTTCCTGCCAGGCTGGCTCAGCGGTTTCGGCACCAACCTCAACTACACGTTCTCCGATGCCGACACCGACAACACCGATATCCAGGGAAATACACTGCCGATCGGCGATAATTCCAGGCACCAGGCCAACGCGGTGCTGTGGTATCAGAAAGACAGATTGCAGGCGCGTGTGGCCTATAACTGGCGCAGCAAGCGCTTCAGCCAGATCAATAGCGGCGCATGGGGCGACAAGCTGGCAATCTGGAACGACGACGTGGGCTACCTGGATGCGTCGCTCAGCTACGACGTCAACGATCACCTCACGCTGTACGCCCAGGCCACCAACCTGACCGGGCAAAGCGAGCGTCGTTACGCGCAGTGGAGCAACCACTACTACGACCAGAACATCTTCGAGCGTCGTTACTACGCTGGCCTACGCCTGCGTTTCTGACCAGACCTGCCCTCGTGTGGCACGCCATTCTCGCGTGGCGTGCCACACAGGCTCTACCGTGTGTCCTCTCCAAGTGGTGATTGCGCGTTCTTCCCGTCGCCGGTTGTCCGGCGCTGCAGTACGCCCGGCGTCAACGCCGGGTACCCTCCCATTCGGTCGCATCGTCGGGAAGCGATGCGACCGTTTTTTGTGCGGAATGGCACGTCCGTTTGTGGCGTAATGCCCGCAGTCGAAATGTCGCCATGGACAGTCTCTGGATCTGTGTGCAAACGCAATGTTTGACGATTGCTTATGCCAGGTATGCGGCGTAGTTTCCGCCTGGCGAACACGATCACCCGTTCGCAGGCACAGCATCGATGCTGCTCGCTCAATCGCTCCCTGGAGACACTCCGAACATTACGCAGGCTGCCGTCGCGAAGATAATGTCGTCGCGATATCCAGGCCTTCGACGCGTCTGAGGTGACAGGCAAGTTTTCAGGAATCGGCAGCCATCCCAGGCTGCGCGTTGTCCTGGGCGCTGCCGACATAACTTCCAGAAATTCTCTTCGGCCGTGCGTCGATGGAGCGTTTTCGGCCGGCCTCGGAAACGATCCGACGAGTGTTTTGAACGACAAGGCAAGGCTGCCGAAAGGACGCGCCGCAATCCAACGTTCGTACCAACCATCCGAAGATCAATAAAGGTGAAGGTCATGACCAGGAAAGGCATTCGTCGCAATCTCAAGCGCTCGCTGGCGTTTTCGCTATTGGCAGTGAATCCGTTCGTGATCGGGGCGGTGGGCGCGCAAGCCCATGTCGACAATCCGTTCGTGGGTGCGAGCGGGTATGTCAATCCCGACTACGCCAAGAAGGTCGATGCATCGATTGCAAAGGTGAAAGGTGCGACGCTGAAGGCCCAGATGGGCGTGGTCAAGACCTATCCCACTGCGGTGTGGCTGGATCGCATTGCCGCGATCAGCGGCGGCTCCCAGAACGCCGGGCGGCTGGGGTTGCGCGGCCACCTGGATGCGGCCTTGGCACAGAAAAAGCCCAATATGCCGATCACCGCCAGCTTCGTCATCTACAACCTGCCGGGCCGCGATTGTCATGCACTTGCTTCCAATGGCGAGCTGCCGCTGACGCCGGCAGCGCTGGACCGTTACAAGAAAGAGTATATCGACGTCATTGCCGCGATCTTCGCCGATCCGAAGTACAAGGATATCCGCATCGTCAATGTGATCGAGCCGGACAGCTTGCCGAATCTGGTCACCAATTTGAACGACATGCGCTGCGCGCTGGCCAGCTCCACCGGTATTTACGAGGAGGGCGTCAAATACGCCATCAACAAGCTGCATGCCGTTTCCAATACCTACAACTATCTGGATATCGGGCACTCCGGCTGGTTGGGCTGGGACAGTAATCGTGGTCCATCGATTTCGCTGTATACCCGGGTGGTGCAGGGCACCAGTTCTGGCCTTGCGAGCGTGGATGGGTTCGTCACCAATACCGCCAATACCACGCCGTTGAACGAACCGAATCTCCCCAATCCCGATTTGAGCATCAACGGGCAGCCGATCAAGTCGTCGAAATACTACGAATGGAACCCATATTTCGACGAGACCGATTTTACCCAGGCCTTGTACAATGGCTTCGTCAGCGCGGGCTGGCCCAGCACCATCGGCTTCATCATCGATACGGGCCGCAATGGTTGGGGTGGGCCGAATCGTCCGAGTGGCGCGTTCGGGAACGACGTCACCAGCTACGTCAATTCCGGCCGCATCGATCGCCGTCTGCATCGTGGCAACTGGTGCAATCAGAAGGGCGCCGGCATTGGCGAGCTGCCCACGGCGGCGCCGGGTCCGCATCTGGATGCCTACGCCTGGGTCAAGCCACCGGGCGAATCCGATGGTTCCAGCTCACTCATCGCGAACAACGAGGGCAAGGGCTTCGACCGCATGTGCGATCCCACCTACACCACGGCCGATGGCGTGTTGACCGGTGCCTTCCCCAGCGCACCGATCTCCGGCGCCTGGTTCCACAACCAATTCGTGGAGCTGGTGAACAATGCGTACCCGGTGATCGCCACGGCCAGTGCGGCAACAGTGCGGCCTGCGCCGATCGCAGTGCCTGAGGCAACGCGTGGTCTCATCGCCACCGTCGGCGATCGCCGCGTCAAGCTGAGTTGGTCGCCGGTGATCGGTGCGAGCAGCTACACGGTGCAGCGTCGCAGTGGTGCCGGCATTGCGTTCACGACGGTGGCGTCCAATGTCGCTGGGGCTTCGTTCGTCGATCAGTCGGTCAATAATGTTGCCAGCTACGAGTATGTGGTCAGCGCCAACAATGCGGCAGGAATGGGTACGCCGTCGGCTGTGGTGCGCACCAAACCGAACAGGTGATGCGATCGGCTGGCGCCGGCATGCCGGTGCCAGCCGATGTGCGTGGCAGCTTGTGACTCCTGCGGTATCGCTGCGCTGAACGCATGTCGCATGAAAACCGAGGGTGGCTACCTGGCCACCTGCCTGCCATGGTTGCTTTCAGGTGACGCGAAGTTACGTGCTGCAGAACGAAAATGACTGCATTACGGTTTCTGCACTCTGACGAATCTGTGCGCGCACGCAATGTTCGTCGCTGAGTGCCGGGCGTATGTTGGCGTGGCGGGCGCGACCATTGCCGCTCGTGTGACACGTGATTGATTGTGCGCATCGCCCATCAGGGCAAACCACTCCCCAGAATAGGATGTCGCTCATGAAAATGCTGTTCTCGCTCAAGAACCTGCTCGCGTCCAACAAAAGCCTGAAGTCCTACTCCTGGTACATCTGGTACTGACCGCGCTGACCAGGGCGGCCGAAAACGCCTTGTATCCAGCGTGCTATTGGTAGTGTTCGCCCGCGCGAGGTGAGTGTTTTGCCGGACGCGGGTGTTATCGAAGCCGAGTGATCTCCATGTCTTTATCCAGTGCCGCTGAATGCGGCAGGCAGACTGTGTTCGCGCCGCGCCTGTTCGCGCTCCTGCGCGAGCACATGGGCAAGGAGATGTTTCGGCTGGACGGAGATACCGTTGGTGTTGCCGGGCCGACGCTGACACATCGGTTGCTCGATGCGCGTCCGGCGACCGAGGGCGAGCGGCCGACCTTCAAACCGTTACAGGGGCGATCGATCGCCCGCACGCATGCCTCCAAACTGATGCAAGCCATCGGGCGCGATGTACGCGAGGCATTGAAGCGCCCCATCGCGGCAGATGCGGATCTGGCAGGCCCGTGGCCGCATGTGGGCCATGTGTATTTGCGCGATCTGTTGCTGGGGGGCGATCCACTGCGGTTACGCGTGTTGATGGACCGCACGCTGGAGCTGACTCCCAAGCTGACCTGGGCGGTCATCGCTGCCGGTGCGATCACGCCACTCAGCTTGCAGGCCAATGCGTCAGCGCTTGCGACATTCACTGCTGCTGCAGATGGCTACCAGGCGCGTCGCTTCGCGATGGGCTTGTATCGACGAACTGCCGCGCCGGTGTGCTTCACCATTTCGACGCTGGTCGCCAATGCGCTCTGGCTGGGATCGCCCTTTGATCCTGGGAGTTCCAGCCGGAATATCGTCTACGAATCCTTACGGTTGTTGCCGCCGTCCTGGAATATCTTGCGCACTGCATCGCCGGAATATCCATTGCTCGATTCCCGCATCGGCGTGCAGGACGATGTATTGGTCCTGCCCTTGTTGAGTCACCGCGATCCTGCGTTGTGGGAATCTCCCGACGCATTTCGTCCTGAGCGTTGGGACCAGCTGGATCCAGATGACCTGCCCGGCTATCTTCCGTTCGGTCATGCCTCGGAGCGTTGTTGGGGCAGGCACATGGTGATGCCCCTGGCCGAACAGTTGTTGGATAGGCTGCGTGCTCAGGGATTGGCTGTCAGCCCACGGCAACGCCGGGCGCAGGTACCCTTGGCAGGCTTGTTGGGTGTGTCAGAGGTTGACGTCGTGCGTAGCTAGTGCACCTTGCTTGCAAGGTGACCGCGCTGCATCGGCAAAATGGATGATCGCAGAGGTGCTTCTGTCTGCCCGGTGCACCTACGCGTGCAGTCGCCACGGTCACCCCAACGGCCAATGGGTGCGCGCCAATCCATCAGCCTTTCGCTGGCGCAGCCGTCGAAGCGCGCTTGACCACGGTGTATTTCATGACCTGGTGCACGCCGTCTGCGGCAACACCCTTGCGCCGCTGGCGGATGGCGTCGGCCAGCAACGAGACGGCGGCGCGCCCCATCGCCGCCACCGGTTGATGCACGGTGGTGAGTTCGGGCCAGATGGTGGTGGCCACCGGTGTGTCGTCAAATCCCGCCACCGAGACGTCCTCGGGCACGCGCAGCCCCAGCCCGTGCGCAACGGCGACGGTGGCGGCAGCCATGTCGTCGTTGCTGCAGAAGATGGCGGTGGGTGGCTGCGGCCGGGCGAGCAGGCCGTGTGCAGCGATCAGGCCGGAGCGGTAGGTGAACAGGCCGTCTGCGATCAGTTCATCGACAATCGCCAGCCCTGCCGCCTGCAGGCTGTCGAGGTAGCCGCTGGCACGCAATGCGCTGGGTGTGTGTTTCGGGTCGCCTTTGACCAGGGCGATGCGCCGGTGCCCGAGCTCGATCAGGTGGCACACGATGGCACGCGCAGCCTGGTAATCGTCGATGCGTACCGAACTGATCTGCGCCATCGGCGCGCCGCTGGCCACGGCCACCACGGGAATGCCGCGTGCATCCAGTTCGGCAATGGTCTGGCGCGAATCGCACAGCGGTGGCGGCAGGATCACGCCATCCACGCCGGCCGCCAGCAGGCGCTCGGTAGCGGCGCGCTGGCTGCGGATGGCGCCGCATTTTTCCACCAGCACCTGGCTGCCATTGAGGCTGCTCTGCTCGAGCAGCCCCAGCATGAATTGATTGAGGTAGGCCGCGCTGGGGTTGCTGTACAGCACGCCGATCCGCAGCAGGCCGCTGGTACGCAACGAGCGGCCGGCCAGATTGGGCCGGTAGCCCAACGCCTGCACCGATGCTTCCACCCGCGCCCGCATGTCCTGGCCGACATGCGGGTGCCGGTTGATGACGCGCGATGCGGTCATCGGCGACACACCGGCGTGTTTGGCGACGTCAAGCAAGGTCGCCGCATTGTTCGCACTGCGTTGCCGCCTGGCCACCATGGTGTGTGCTCGTCCTGGAGTAGAAGCGCAAGCGTGCAACGCGGTGCCAGCTTACTCGTTCGGCGGCTGCACGGCGCTGGCGCGGCTGCCGAAATCGCCATCGGCTTCGGCCGCCAGATACGCGAACACGGTGTAGGCGGCCACGTTCTGCGCCAGTGCCTTCGGGTCGATCTTGTCCAGCGTGTCGTCGGCGGTATGGTGCAGGTCGAAGTAGTCGGTGCCATCCTGCGCCAGCCATCCCCAGGCGCCACCCTTGGCGGAAATCGGCCCGACATCCGGGCCGGGGCCGCCCTTGCTCGGCTCATACGCGATGCCCAGCGGCGCAAGCACGTCGGCGATCTGCTTGGTCGCTGCCCGCGAGTCCTCTGGCGCAGCCGCGCCGGTATTGAATGCATAGATGCGCCCGGCACCGAAGTCGCTCTCTGCGCCGATCTGATGCAGCGCCATGTCCTTGGCATCGTTGCCGTGCGCCGCGGCATACGCCTTGCCGCCGTACAAGCCCTGTTCTTCGTTGGCGAAGGCCACCACGCGGATGCTGCGCTTGGGCGCCTGCTTGAGTTGCCCGATCAGGTGGCCTGCCGCCATGGTGATCGCCACGCCGGCGCCGTCGTCGATCGCGCCGGTGCCCAGATCCCATGAATCCAGGTGCCCGCCGATCACCACCACTTCCTTGGGCTTGCTGCGGCCGGTGATCTCGCCGATCACGTTGTACGAAGTCGCGGTGCCGTCCCAGCCGCAATCCAGTGCCAGACGGATGCGTGTGGCACCCAAGGCAGCAAGGCGGGCGAGCTGGTTGGCATCGGGCACCGACAAGGCCGCTGCCGGCACCGGGGTGAGTCCTTCGTCGAACCGGGTGATGCCGGTATGCGGCACGCGGTGCGAATCGGTGCCGGCCGAGCGCATCACGAATCCAATCGCGCCCTTGCGGATCGCTTCCGACGGCCCCTTGCTGCGCACCGCGCCGCCATTGCCGTAATCCTTGCCGTCGCGCGCCTTGACCATCTGGTAGTCGACGAAGGCGATCTTGCCGGCCAGCGAGCCGGCAGGCGCGGCCTGCAACGCGGCAAGATTCTCAAAGCGCACCACCTCGCCTTCAACACTGCCGCCCGGGCTGCCGCCCAACGCGGTGATGGTCAGCGGTTGCGCGTGCGCGCCGAGCACGGCGGCGTGTTCGCTACGACGTTCCCACTTGGGAAAGGTCACCGGCTCGGTCCACACCTTGTCAAAGCCCAGCGACTGGAACTTGGCCTTGGCCCAGGCCACGGCACGCGGGTCGGCCTCGCCCCCGGCGAGGCGAGGCCCCACCTCGGTGGTCAGCGATTGCACCACTGCAAAGCCGGTGTTGTCGGCCAGCGCCTGCTCGCGCAGCTGCGCGGCGGTACGCAGCGCGCTGTCGGGGATGGTGGTCTGTGCGGCACAGGCGGACGCGCAGGCGAGCAGGGCGGAGATGGCAACGGCGAGGCGACGCATGCAGGGCGGCTCCAAACGACAAAGGGAACCCCGAGCTTATCAGCGCAAGGTCCCCCGTCTGCGTGCGAAAGGTCATCCTTCTGCGCGAAGCGCGCAATGGATGCGCCTGGTCAGGGCGTGGTCGGCGGCTTGAGCGTGTCGTTCTTGAGCGAGTCGCGGATCTCGCGCAACAACAGCACTTCTTCGCTTGGGCCCTTGGGGGCGTCCGGCTTGCGATGGCTGAGGCGGTTAATCAGCTTGACCACCATGAAGATCGCAAACGCGACGATGACGAACTGCACAACGGTGTTGATGAAGTCGCCATAGCCGACCACCACCGCCGGAATCTCCTTGCCGGCGGCATCCAGCTCGGCTGGCTTGAGTACCCATGCCAGCCGCGAAAAATCCACGTTGCCGATGGCCCAGCCGATTGGCGGCATGATGATTTTTTCGACAAGCGCGGTGACGATCTTGCCGAACGCCGCACCGATGACCACACCGACCGCAAGATCGATGACATTGCCGCGCATCGCGAATTGCTTGAACTCGCTGACCATTGCCATAAGTGTTCTCCAGATGCAGTTGCGGACCCACTGCCGCTATGCCGAGCGTAGCCCGGCCGATGTCAGCCGGCGATGATGCCGTGGCGTTCGGCCACGTTTTCCAGGCGCGCACTGAAGTGATCGCCCGGCAGCAACGGGCCGACGCCGGCCGGGGTGCCCATGAAGATCAGATCGCCCGCGCGCAAGGCGTAGAGCTTGGACAACTCGTGCAGGATTTCTGGCACGTTCCAGATCATCTGGTCCAGCAGCGACTGCTGGCGCACCTGTCCATTGATCTCCAGCGACAGGTTCAATGCCTCCAGTGCACCCACTTCGCCGGCATGCACCAACTCGCTGATGGGTGCGGAATGGTCGAAGCCCTTGGCCGTATCCCACGGCAGCCCCTTGGCCTTGGCAGCGGCCTGCAGATCGCGCCGGGTCAGGTCCAGGCCCACGCCATAGCCGTAGATCAGCGCCTCGGCCTGGTCCAGCGGCAATAGCCCGGCAGGCGCATCGCTGCCCAGCGCCACCACTAGCTCCACTTCGTGATGTAGCTCCTTGGTGCCGGGCGGGTAGGGGATGTGGTCGCCATGACCGACCACGATGGCGTCGGCAGGCTTCATGAAGAAGGTCGGCTGCCCGCGTTCGGCCTTGGAGGCCGGCGCACTGGCGCCCATCTCACGCGCGTGGTCGGCGAAGTTGCGGCCGACACAATAGATGCGGTGCACCGGAAACGTCCCGCCGCCGACTACCGGAATGCGCGGAACATCGGTGGCGGGAATCACATCGTGGGTCATGCGCGCATCCTCGGAACGGGACGCGTGAGTCTAGCCGCTACGCCGTGCAACACGGAACCTTCGCTGCTGAAACGCGGGACGCATCATCGGCCCACTTCGCGCCATTGGGTTGGTCAGGCTGCGGCCAAACGCAAATAGACATGTGCAAAGACATGCCGATCGATCATGCAGCGCGACAGCCCGACTCCAGGCGCGGCCGGAACGCAGCGCTAGCGCTGGTGCTCAGTGCGACAACGGCAACGCGGGCTTGCGCACCACGCGGTACTCGGCTTCGACCACGCGCGCCTGCGGCGACGGACGGCGGTTGGCCTTGCTCAACAGCTTCCAGGCGATGCCGCCCAGGATCATCGCCGCGCCAACGAACACGCTGAAGAAGATCAGCACTGCCAGGATAGCCAGTCCAGCAAGGCCCGCCGCAATGCGCACCAACGGATGGCGCGGCTTGCGTGGCGCAAACAGGTGATGGAGATTGCCGAATTGGAACAGACGTGCAGACATGGCGGTGGGCTGCCGGGCAGGAAACAAGGGCGCAGTATCGTTGCGGTTTCATGTCATTGAGTGAAAACTTCGTTAATTCAACACGCGTTTTGTTAAATGCATCACGCTGGGTGTGCTAACCGACGTCTACCGTGAGCATCCATTGGCTTGGCTGCTGCCGGGCTATCGGCACCGAGCCGCTGCCAGCCTTGCGCAGGCGTGGCAGGACGCGCATGCCACAATCGGCGGCCCGTTCCCGACTCCGCCGTGGCCCATGCCCTCGTCCTCACCCACCACGCTCGCCCGCCTGGCGCAGATTCCCGATGCCGGATTCCTGGAGGTGGAAGCGACCTGGGAGCAGGCCAGCGAATCGCTGGTGCTGTACCGCGAGGGTGCGCAGGTACGTGCCTGGTTGAACGTCTGCCCGCATGCCGGCCGGCGGCTGGACTGGGCGCCAGGCCAGTTCCTCAAGACCAAGGAAGGGCATCTGGTCTGCGCCGCACATGGGGCCGCCTTCGAACTGACTGCCGGGGAGTGCATCAGCGGTCCCTGCCGCGGCCAATCGCTGGTGGCGGTGCCGGTGCGCGTCGATGGCGAACAGGTGGTGCTGGGATAACTGCGGTCGATAGCGCGGCAGTACAGCGAGCAGGTGCGGACGGAAGTCAGCTTCGAGCGGATGGCGCACCCGATACGCCGCACCGCGCCTGCGCCCTAGCGTGCGGCCCACCAGAACATCAGGTTGATGACCGACACCATCACCACGATGTAGATCAGCGACAGCGGTGCGCCCACGCGCCATAGCTCGCGCGGCTGATAGTTGGCCGGGCCGGCCACCATCGAGATCACCGGGTTGGAGGCGGTCATCAGGTTGTTCGACGCCGACAACGCCACGATCAGCGCGAACGCCGTGGGATTGCCGTTGGCCGCCAATGCCAGGTTCACCGCAATCGGCACCATCACGATGGTCGCCCCGACATGGCTGATGACCAGCGAAAACGCGGTGGTCAGCAGTGCCAGGCTGATTTCCAGTGCCCACACCGGAATGCCTTCGGGCAGGCGATCGATGGTGTGGCCGGCTACCCAGGCGGCAGTGCCACTGCTGTCCATTGCCCAGCCCAGCGGAATCAGCCCGGCCATCATGAAGATGGTCTTCCAGTTGATCGAGGCATAGGCCTCGTCCATGCGCAGCACGCCGCTGACCAGCATGCAGGCCACCCCGGTCATCAGCGTCAGCGCCACTGGCAGGCGCGAGGTCAGCGCGATCAGGAAGGTGAAGGCGAAGATCGCCATGGCGATCTTGAACTTGTGCGGGCGCTGCTCGCCTTTCGGGAAGTCGGTCACCGGCACGAAATCGCGGCTTTCCGCCGCCTGCGCCAGATCCTGCCAGATGCTGTGGAACACCAGCATGTCGCCGGCCCGCAGCGGCACCTTGCGCACGTCCTCGCGGATGACCTGCTTGTCGCGGTTGATCGCCAGCAGGCTGATGCCGGACTGCTTGCGCAGCCGCAGTTCGCCAGCGCTCTTGCCGATCAACCGCGAGTTGGGCGGGATCACCGCTTCGGAAATGCCGGCAAGGCTCGGGTTGAACAGGTCGCCCAAGTTGCGCAGCCGCGAGGACATGCGCAGGAAGTGGTTCTGTGCAAAGTCGGCCACGTCCTGGCGCTGGCCCATCGCCCCCAGCACGCTGCCGACCCAGATGCGCATGTCCGCCGGCGGTGCCAGACGGGTGTCGTTGCCGGTCTTCAGCGCCAGCAGCAGCGGCGCATCGTGCAAGGCCTCGGCTTCGCCCAGGGTCATGCCGACCAGCGGGCTTTCGGCGGTGACGATGAGTTCGAACACATCGCCATCGATGCCGTAGGTCTTGGCGAAGTAGCTTTCGGTCCGCGAGGGGGTAACGCCTTCGTTAATCAGGCGCTCCTCCTCGATCAGCTTGCGATCGCCATAGAAGCGGAAATACAGCAGCGCGGCGATCAGCAAGGCCAGACCGATCGGCAGCGGCGCGAACATCGTCAGCGGCTCGATGCTGGCCATGCCCGAGGGCAGGTTGTTGTTGGCCGACACCAGCAGGTCGTTGAGCAGGATCAATGGCGAATTGCCCACCATGGTGAGCGCACCGCCCATCACGATGGCTGCGGCGATCGGCAACAACAAGCGCTGCAGGGTGAGCCCGGTGCGCGCGGCCAGCCGCGAGGCCACCGGCAGGTACAAGGCCATCACCGAGGGGTTTTGCATGAATGACGAGTTCAAGCCGGAGATGGCCAGCGTCATCATCATCAGCCGCTGCTCGCTGCCGTGCGAGCGCCGCAGCAGCCAGCTGGCCAGCCGGTTCAGCGCGCCGGTACGCTCCAGCCCCGCACCAAGGATGGTGGTGGCGATGATGCTCATCACCGCGTTACCGGAAAAACCGCCGAACAACTCTTCCGGCGCCACCAGCCCGGTGACGCCCAGCACCACCAGCACGATCAACGCCACCACATCGGCACGGATGCGCTCGAACAGAAACATCGCCATCGTGAAACCAACCAGCCCGAGGACGAGCTTCATATCGTTGGTCAGCGTCAGCGCGGTGTCCATTGGGGGCTGGGAATGGGGAGTCGGGAATGGGGAATGGGGAAAAGCGGGTAAGGCCGAGGCAAGCAGGCGCTATCCGGATGCCGAAGGCAGTTGCTCTTGCGATTCCCGATTCCCGATTCCCGATTCCCGGTCATACAGCAGATCCCACACGCCATGCCCAAGCTTCTGGCCGCGGGTTTCGAAGTGGGTCTGCGGGCGCCAGGCGGGGCGCTCGACGTGGCCGCGCGGGCCGGCGCGGTTGACCAGGCCGGAGGTGGCGTCTAGCACGTCCCACATCTGTTCGGCGTAGTCGGCCCAGTCGGTGGCTGCATGCAGGCGGCCGCCATCGCGTAGCTTGCGCACCAGCAACTGCGCAAATGCCGGCTGGATCAGGCGGCGCTTGTTGTGGCGCTTTTTGTGCCACGGGTCCGGGAAGTAGATGCGCACTTCATCCAGCGCGCCATCGGCGATCTCATGTTCCAGCACTTCCACCGCGTCATGGTGATACAGGCGCACATGCGTGCTGCCGTCTTCGTCCAGCGCGTTGAGCAGGCGTCCCACGCCGGGCGCATGTACCTCGATGCCGATGTAGTCGCGGCTGGGATCGTGCTGGGCCGCAAAGCGCAAGGCGGCGCCGTTGCCGAAACCGATCTCCAGCACCTTGGGCGCGTCGCTCCCGAATGCCGCATCCAGATCGCGCGGCGCGCCGGTGTAGTCCAGCCCAAACCGCGGCCACAGCTCGTCGAAGGCGCGCTGCTGCGCGGGGGTGAAACGGCCCTGGCGCAATACGAAGCTACGCACCTGCCGGCGGCCCTCTTCGATGGTGAAGGGTTTGGGCGGCATCTTGGCGCCGTCGCTGGTAAACGGGTCGGTCATGAAAGGTCGGTCACGTCAGCAAACACATGCCCCGCGCGTGCGCGGCAACCACATCGCGCCCTACACAGAAGCTGAAAAAAGCCCCTTTCCCACCGGGGCGAGGAGGCACGGCCTGCGCGCCGTGGGCGCGCAGGCCGGGGAGCGCCCGCGACGCCGGCGCGCAGAGCGGGGGTGAGGGGACGGGCGAAGCAGCGCCGGATCTGCTCACCGCAGGCAGTCGCGCGGCCGCTGCCTGGCGGTTGCGCACTGCAGACGGTCGAACGCACGGCGCCAGCAAACCCCCCGCTCATCCAATCACGCCATCCACCGGGCTCGACGCCGAGGCATAGCGCTTGCGCGGAATCCGCCCGGCCAGGAACGCCTCGCGGCCGGCTTCGATCGCCTTGCGCATCGCGCTGGCCATCAGGATCGGATCGCGCGCGCCGGCAATGGCGGTGTTCATCAGCACGCCGTCGCAGCCCAGCTCCATCGCAATGGCCGCATCGGAAGCGGTGCCCACGCCGGCATCGACGATGATCGGCACCTTGGCGTTCTCGATGATTTCCAGCAGGTTGTACTTGTTCTGGATGCCCAGGCCCGAGCCGATCGGCGCGGCCAGCGGCATCACCGCCACGCAGCCGATCTCTTCCAGCCGCTTGGCCAGGATCGGGTCGTCGGAGGTGTAGACCATCACCTCGAAACCATCGGCCACCAGTTGTTCGGCAGCCTTGAGCGTCTGCACCACGTCCGGGTACAGCGTCTTCTCGTCGCCCAGCACTTCCAGCTTGGTGAGGTTGTGGCCATCCAGCAGCTCGCGCGCCAGTCGGCAGGTACGCACCGCATCATCGGCGGTGTAGCAGCCAGCGGTGTTGGGCAACAGCGTGTAGCGATCCGGCGGCAGCACATCGAGCAGGCTGGGCGCGTTGGGGTCCTGGCCGATGTTCACGCGGCGGATTGCCACGGTCACGATCTCGGCGGCAGCGGCCTCGGTGGCCAAGCGGGTTTCGTCCAGATCCTTGAACTTGCCGGTGCCGGTGAGCAGGCGCGAACGGTAGCGTTTGCCGGCGATCAGCAACGCGTCGGAGGGGGTGGGAGTGGTCATGGGGCAATTATCACCCATCACGCGCGGGTGCGTTGGCCTGCATGACGCATCAACCGCCGCCCAATGCGTGCACGATTTCCACCATGTCGCCTTCGTGCAGGACATGCTCGGCATGCCGCCCGCGCGACACGATTTCGCCATTGACCTCCACCGCCACGCGCCGTTGTGACAGGCCTTCCTGGTCCAGCAATGCAGCCAGCGGCAGGTTGTCGGGCAGCGTGCGCAGGCTGCCGTTGAGTTGGATGTTCATGGCATCATTGTCGCATCGCGTGCCGTCCGGGCGCGCGTTTTGCGTTATGCGGCACTGCAGCGTGAGCGCAGGCGGCGGGGATGAAACCATTGCCATTCGCCTGCGTACGTGCGCAGGCCGGTCCGGTCCCACTCACTCCAAGCAGGCACTTCCATGGCTTCAACATTTCGCCCGATCCGCTCCCTGATGGCGGTCGCCATCGCCATCGCGGCCACCCCGGCCATGGCCGAGTCGGCCTTCGACCGGACCGTGTTCTTCGGTGACAGCCTCACCGACAGCGGTTACTACAACCCGCTGCTGCCGGCTGCCTCGCGCGCGGTTACCGGCAAGTTCACCACCAACCCGGGCTGGGTGTGGGCCGAATACGTGGCCGATCATTTCGGCACCAACGCCGCTCCCAACGGCAACGGCCAGATCGGCGACAACTACGCCGCCGGTGGCGCGCGCATCCAGGCCGGTTCGGTCAGCGCGCTGGGCGCCGCACCGTCGGTGACCAGCCAGATCAACACCTACCTCACCGCCAACGGTGGCCGCGCCGACCCGAATGCGCTCTACACCGTGTGGGGCGGCGCCAACGACCTGCTCGCCGCGGCCACCGTGCCGGCCCAGGCGCAGGCCATCATCGGTAGCGCCGTCACCGCCCAGGTGGGTGCCGTGGCCACCTTGCAGAACGCCGGCGCGCGCTACGTCATGGTGCCGACCATTCCGGATGTGGGCCTCACCCCGCGCTTTCGCGCTGGTGGCGCTGTCGGAATGGCGCAGGGCACCGGCGCTGCCACCGCCTACAACACTGCCTTGTTCAACGGCCTGCGGTCGGCCGGCCTGCGGGTGATCCCGGTCGATACCTTCCACATCCTGCAGGAAATCGTCGCCACGCCGGGCACGTTCGGCTTCAGCAACGTCACCAGCACCGCGTGCAACCCGGCCCTGGCGCTGCCAGCCTGCAACCCGACCAGCCTGGTCGCTGCCAACGCACAGAATACCTATGTGTTCGCCGACAGCATCCACCCGACCACCGCCGTGCACCAGATCCTGGGTGAGTACGCGATCTCGTTGCTGGAGGCCCCGCGTCTGCAGCAGGTGCTGACCCATTCCGCGCAGGCCGGCGGCCGCGCGCGCGCCGACCAGGTGGCCTGGCATCTGGATGGCAAGCCGGATGCCGATGGCCTGCGCTGGTGGGGCAGCGTGCGCGGCGACATGCAGCGCTACGACCATGCCGACCTGTACGACGGCATGGCCCCGGCCGGCCTGTTCGGCGTGGACTGGACCGCAGGCGACCTGGTGTTCGGTGGCTTTGCCGGTTTCGGCCGCATGGACGCCGATTTCGGTAACCGCAACGGCAGCTTCAAGCAGGACGACACCACCCTGGGCGGCTTCTTCGGCTGGTACACCGGCCCGGTGTGGGTCAACGCCCAGGTCAGCTACAGCTGGCTGAGCTACGACGTGGACCGCGAAGTGCAGCTTGGGCCGGCCACCCGCGTACACAGCGGCTCGCCGGACGGCAGCAACCTCACCGCCGCGCTCAACGCCGGGTATTCGCTGGGCGAAGGCAACGTCAAGTACGGCCCGGTTGCCGGCCTGACCTGGCAGAAGATCAAGCTCGACGGTTACACCGAAAGCAACGACAGCGCCACCGCGCTGGGTTACGCCAACCAGGACATCGACTCGCTGGTCGGCCGCGTCGGCTTCCAGGTGCGTCTGGACGGCGCGGCGGTCAAGCCGTACCTGCAGGCGACCTACGACCACGAGTTCAAGGACGGCGGCGAAGCCAGCGCCTGGCTGCAGTCGATGCCGGAGTTCGGCATGTACACCGTTCCTGGCCAGAACTTCGACCGCAACTACGCCACCGTGGTGCTGGGCGCGCGTACCGGCCTGTGGGGCCTGCAGAGCAACATCGGCCTGAGCACCACGACCGCCCAGCGCGATGCCCGCGATGCCACCTTGTTCGTGAACTTCAGCGGCGCATTCTGATCCACACCCCGTAGACCACGCAGCACCCGCAAGACACGAGGGCCGGGCAACCGGCCCTCGTTGTAGGTGGAATCCGGGAGCACTGATCCCGGCCGCACACGGCGAGATGGGCCCCGGCGCTGGCTGTGGCCAGGCAGGCGCGTCACTGCATCTCACGTGCACATTGCGCCCGATGCCCGCACCCGCCTAAACTCTCCTTGCGCCGCGCGGGCGTAGCTCAATGGTAGAGCTGTAGCTTCCCAAGCTACTGACGTGGGTTCGATTCCCATCGCCCGCTCCATGTGCCGCAAGGGTTTCGTGGTTTCGGCACGCTCCGCAAAATCCAGACCGCTCCGCAATTATCGCGTCGGGGTTGTCTTCGCGCCCTTGCGCTTGCGCACGTAGTGCTCGGTCATCGTCACCGATGCATGCCCCAACTGCGCCTGGGCCTGGCGGATGTCGCCGGCCGAATCGGCCTTGTCCGTCCCCGCCTTGGCGCGCAGATCCCGGAACTGAAAGTCGCCCTTGTCCACGCCAGCGGCCTTGCGCGCCTGGTCGAATCGGTAGCGAAGCGCGGCCCGGCCGATCGCCAGCCCCTCTGCATCTACGATGAGTCGTGTGCTGCGCAGGGTCAGCCCTTGCTTGCGCGCGGCGATCCGATCCAGCAGCGCCGCCAGCTCGCCGGTGACGGCCATCGTCAGCTTGGTCCCGGTCTTGGCCTGCCGCACCACCAGCTCGTCCGCGCCGAGCTGCCGCTCGTCCATCGACCACACGTCGCCCACGCGCTGACCGGTCAGGTAGGCCAGGTCCAGCGCGTCGCGCAAGGTCTGGTCGCCGCGCTCGTAGACGGCACGGAACGTGGCATCGTCTACGTACACGTCCCGGCCGGTTTCCTTGTTTCGGCGGATGCCCTCGCAGGGGTTGGAAAGGTCGGTAAGACCCTTGCCGCGCGCCCAGTTCCACAGGTGAGAGAAGAGGGCCACTTCGCGGTTTGCGATCACCTTGGACTTGCGCCAGTCGAGATATTTGCGTATGTGCAGCGGCTTGATTGCATCGAGAGGCCCGGGCGGGTCATCGAAAAACGTGAGCAGCCACGTCAGGCACAGGTTGTGCAATCGCTGAGTGCCTGGCGCCTTCGTTGGAATCACCTCTACCCGGTAGCGATCGGCGACGTGTCGAAAGGTCAGCTGCGCGTGCACGGGGATCACGCGTGCATGCTCAATTTCCGCCCAGCGCTTGATAGCCAGCCCGTAGTCGGCGCCCAGCGGCGTTTCCTTGCGAGGATTGCCGCCGTGATCGTAGTAGTAATGCACTACGCCCGACTTCTGCTTGCGGGCGCGTAACCGCGGCACCGCGCCCGGCCTGCTTGGCTTCCTCCCCATCATGCTGCCTTGTTGGGCGACCAGGCCGCGACTATGGCGGTCTTCTTTTCGGTCGGGTCGATCGCGCTGCGCAGCACCACTGGCCAGCCGTGCACATCAAGGTAGTGCTTGATACCGTTCTTCCTCAAAAACAGCTCTTGACGGGCGCGCTGAGGGCTGCGGCAAAGCGCGGCAACTTCATCGCGCGAGAGGCATAGTTCAGCCATTTCTCACCTCGCCTGCCGGCTTGGCCTGATGGTCGCCGCTAGCGGCGAACGGTGCCAGCGCTTCGCGCAGTTGCGTCGCTCGCTGTGGCCCAAACCACAGGCCGACGCTCACTGCGCGGTCGCCTGCTTCTTCCGTTCCCTGCCCGGCCGCATCAACAACACGCTCGACCCGCTCGCGCGCCTGTACCAGCCTATCCGCCAATTTCGGGTGTCCGGTTGCGGCAAGGACGTTGCAAGCCCTATTCATCACATCCACCGGATCTTCGGCCGCAATCAAGTCGAACATCACGCATCACCATCCTTCGCCGCTGCCGGTTGGGGGTGGGCGGCGAGCATGGCCCGAATATCGAGTCCGATCCCATGCTCATCGCCGTCCCGCTCAAGCACAGACGCTGACTGTTTAAGTTTCGAGGTCGGAACGAGTGAGTAACCGATCGGCACAGCAGCAACGGCAGGCGGGGTGTTCAGTTCTGCCAGCAGCTCATCCACGCACATCCGGCGAGTATCATGCGTCTGGGCAATCTGCCGCTCTGCGCGCAATGCTCGCTCCTGCCAACTATCCACTGCCCCGTGCAGCGTCTCGTCGCCCGCCGCAAGCGCATCAGCCATTGTCACAGCAGCAGGCGCTTGCACATGCGCGCTGTCGATCAGCGCAAGCAGGCGATCACATTCCCGATACTTGACTTGCAACGCCTGTAGCCGGTCAGCACTGCCAATCGCATCGCAGCGTTCTATGCGCCCAGACAAGTAGTCGCGCTCGGACTGCACGAATGGCCGAAATTGCCTCAATTCCACTTGCGCGGGCGTGGTGTCCATCGGTCGCGCTTCCTCGCATGCCGCTGGCGGCTGGGGGTGGGTGGCGAGCATGGCGGCCTCAAATCGGTCATGAGCCTTCGACACCATCCGGTCTAGTTGCAACGCTTTATCTACCGCCTCATCAAGTTCTTCGGCGCTGTGTCCGCTCACGAAGACCATGTCACCGTCTTCATCAGCCTCTTCGATGGAGATATCCGCGCCACTCTGCTCACGCAACCACCGATACCGCTCGGCATCGCGCACCACTTCCACCGGCACAGCAGCAGGAGCGGGTGGGGCGGTGTAGACCTCGCCGACTCCTTCTTCGTTCGTGATCTGACGATTGCAAACCATGAGCACGTCGCCATCGGACATTTCGGCAATGCCCCCTTCAAGCAACCAGTCAAGGTAGTGATCGCCGTCCGCATCTCGCTTGATGGTCGCTACGGCTTCGACCACAACAGGCTCCTGCCCCACCGGCTGCTGGGCGGCGAGGTAGTCGTCATGGAGCACGAACTTCTGCGGATCTACGATTCCAGAGTGCGAAGCGACCTCGTACACACGTACGCCGTCGATCATCCGCCAGCCAATCAGTGTTCCGCCCTGGGCTGGTTGGTGGGGGGCAATTGCCTCGGGGTCGGGTCGCAGCGCCATAGGGCGGACGAACCACGCATAGGGGCCATCTTCGGTGTCGCCTTTCCATGCAAGCCGCCAGTCGCCCGCCGGGGCCTTCGGATTCCACGCGCGCATTTCCTGCCAGTACAAATCTTCACCATCTTCCACAGCCTCGTCGCTGAAATCGCCGGCGACAACCTGAAAGTCAAATCCCTGAGCGTGCACCAACTTGTCCAGCGCATCTTCGCGGTCATCGGGCCAACTCGGAGTATCCAGGTGGTATAGCTCTCCGTATTCGTTGTATGCACGCAAGCGCTCTGGTTGATAGAGCCCGCGCCACGGGTCGGTGACGTCGATAGGTAAGGCGTTCGTCGTGAGTCCAGGTGGATGCGCCGGGCATGGCCAGCGGAGAGATCCATCGCCCGACGGGCAAGTGCATTTGGTGTGGTTGGTCATGCTGATTTCTCCATGTTTTCGGCCTTTTCCAAGCCATCCAAGTAGTAGTTCAATCGCCGCTGGTCGCCTGGATACTGTTCGGCGCATTTCTCTGCGGCTTGGCGCCAGTCATCGACTGTCGGTTTCGGCTTGATGCCGAGCGGGAGCTGGGTGTCGGCCGACCTCATTGCTCGGTCCTCCTGAAGCCGATGACCCAAACCCAGGGGTTGGCGTCCCAGTCGCCACCGGTGCTTTCCCACAGAGCCTTGAAGGCAATGCGTTCGTCACCGGCGTTGAGGTCGCGGATTGGCGTGTTTTGCTCGCCTACCCACTCCATGGCGCCCTCAGCTAGCGCATCGGCTTCGCTGATCGCCTGCAGCCGCTCGACGCGCGCGTCGGTGATCTCCAGCACAAGGCGGCAGGCCCAGCGCGGCATGTGGATGCTGGGGCGCCAGATGCCTTTCCATTCGGGCTTGTCCTCGCTGGCTCGGTACAGCGGCTGCATGTGCTTTTCCAGCACGCTCCAACGTCCGAGCGTGCGCGGCGCCCACGTCTCCCGCACCCACAGCCGGTCGCCGGGCCGTCCGAAAGGGCATCCTGCGATGACTTGCTCGCGCGCGTTTGGCCACAGCCATCGGTCGGTGCCTTTCGCCTTGCGCACCGCCACCATGGGGCCGATGCCAGGAATTACCACGTTCTGCGGCTGGTGCTTCATCGGTCGGCGGGTTTGCGTCTTCGCGCCGGACAGGATGGCGCGCACCATGGCGCCGTTGAACAGGATGGTGCGCTCACGCATGAGTGAAAATCCCCAGGCGACGCATGCGCTCCCTGTAGCGCACATCACTGCGACTCGGCACCCCAAGCCACTCGGCGAAACTTTCGTTCGATTCGGATTTGAGGTAGTCGCGATATCTGCGCTGGCCTGGCGTCAGCATCGGCTCAGGCGGCAACTGCTCGACCTTGGCGGCTTCGGCGGCGCGCCCGACTGCCGTGACGGTGAAGATGTCATCGCCACCGGACAGCGCATTGCCGCTGCGGCGTTGCATCAGCCCCAGGTCAACCAGTTGCATGCACGTCGGATGGTCGGTGCTTCCTTCGCCGGTGACGAAGTGGTTTCGATAGCTCGGGTTGCGCCCTCCTTCGCCGGTGCCTAGCGAGTGGCGCAGGACATACAGTTCCTCTGGCGTGAGGTCACGCATGGGATTGCTCCTTGTCGATCGCCGCGAAGTGCAGCGGCAGCTGTGTGAGGTCTGGGCGCTGGCCGTTGCGCCAGGCGGTCTGGTAGTGGCGGCCGAACTGCTCGCGGAGCCGTTCGATCTCGCGGGCATCGGGCGACTGGGTTTCGCGGCGAAGCTGCCGGGCGTTCTCGTAGCGGTGGAGGCGCGCGGCGGCGGTGATCTGGCGCGGCATGCCGGCGAGGTCGTGCTGCACGATGGCGTCGATGCTGCGGCCGAGGAGGGCGATGGTCATGCGGCCTCCGACATTTCGCACAGTCCGAGGTCAGACGTGCACCCGCCGCCCGGCTGGTGCTGAAAAAAGAGGTCGAACTGCCGACCGCCACGCCCGGTCCGGCTCCAGTCAACCACCTTGCCGATCCGCGAGTACTGTCCAGGCGTATCGGCGTCGGTAGGGTCCTTCATGGGTGCGAAGAAAGTTGCCTGTCGGCGCTTGTTGGCCCGCGCCAGCAGGTCTTCCCACTGCGCTATGCGCTTGATGTGCCCAGGGAAAAGATCAGCAATGCCGCGGAGTTCCTCCTTCCGGCAGTTGATGCAGGGCATGCAGCCGACGCGGCCCATGCCCATGGCATAGAGCGGGTTTGGGAGGATTCCGTGTCTGCTGTGCTGGCGCCACACTTGGTCCACCGACCAATCGAAGATTGGACGCCACATCCAGCTGCCTGACTCGTGCCGGTTGTATCTCGGTTGATGCGCGCGCCGGGGGCTTTCCTCCGCTCGGATGCCCACCCACTGAAGCACTTGGCCGCACTTGAGCATCGGCAAGACAGTCTGCTCGATGATGGGCTGGACCTTCAATTCTTCGGTGCAGAACTGAGCGCCATGTGAGGGGACGCGACCCCGCGTGATGCATAGGTCCAGGAATGGGATGCCAGTTGGTTCGTGCATTGCTGCCGCTTCTTCTACGATGTCTTGTGGAACGCCTTCCTGCGGCCACACGCGCAGCACGTATTCGCGGTGTCGGGCCAGCGCCGCAGTGAAGTCGGCGCGCACCATCTCGACCTCCGGCCCGCCAGTGCGCTGCGCCAGCGTCGCCACGTATTCGAGGGTGATCTCATGCTCATTACCTGTGTCGGCGAAAACGGCACGGAAAGCGCGGCCTGACTCGATCGCCTTGAGGTAAGTGGCGGTGCTGTCCTTCCCGCCGCTGACGTTGACCAAGTGCTGGATGGTCATGCGACACCTCCCAGCGGCAGGCCGGCGCTAACGCCGCGCAGGCGCTCCTCTGCGATGGCGACATATTCCGGATTGAGCTCGACACCCAGCCAACGCCGCCCCAGCCGCTCAGCGACCACTGCGGTCGTGCCGGCGCCCAAGAAGGGATCGAGCACCACACCGCCTGCGGGCGCGCCGGCCAGCACGCACGGCTCGATCAGCTGCTCCGGGAAAGTGGCGAAGTGCGCTTCGCGGAATGGCTTGGTGGCCACCGTCCACACGCTGCGCTTGTTGCGCGTCTCGGTGCCGAATGTGGCCTCCGCGCGGTCCGCACGGTGCTGGGCGGCCTGCTGGCCCGGCAGCACATGCTCGGCAACGGCGCCGGCGCGGGCAAAGGTGTCGCGCCGACTGCGTCCGCCGACTGCCTTCATGGTGCCGTTGGACTTGCCTGGTACGCGGTCGCTGCCAGCCTGCTGATCCAGGTCCTGCGCCCAGCGGGCCACGCTGCTGGCGGCGACCTGTTCGCGGATCGCGCCCTGGTCGAAGTAGTAGCGCGGCGACTTGCTCAGCAGGAAGAGGTACTCGTGCGCTTTCGTGCAGCGGTCGCCGACGCTTTCCGGCATTGGGTTGGGCTTGGCCCAGATGATGTCCTGACGCAGATGCCAGCCGGCCTCCTGCAGCGCGAATGCAACGCGCCAGGGAATTCCGATCAAATCCTTCGGTTTGAGTTCGGTCGAGACCTTCCCACGCCCGATACTGGTAGAGCCGTGCAGTGCGTTTGCATGCTTGCCCCCGCTGCTACCGCCCCATTTCCCATCATTGGCATAGCTGTCGCCCAGGTTGAGCCACAGCGTGCCGTCGTCGCGCAGCACGCGATGCACTTCCGCGAACACCGCGACCAAGCGAGCGACGTAGTCCGCCGGCGTTTCTTCCAGGCCGATCTGGCCGGCCATGCCGTAGTCGCGCAGACCGTAGTAGGGCGGGCTGGTGATGCAGGTCTGCACCGAGGCCGCGGCCAGGGTGGGCAGGATGCTGAGGCAGTCGCCGATGTGGATCATGCGGCCACCTGCAAAGGAAGCGGCTTCGTGTCGAGGTTCGCCCGCGCCAGCGCGGCCAGTGGCGGCGGGCTGACCGAGTTGCCGCACATGCGCACCGCCGCGCTGGTGCTGATGGCGCGGCCGTCAGCGGTGTGGGTGATCCGGTAGGTGGCGGGGAAGCCCTGCGCGTGGAACAGCTCGTGCGGCTTGAGCATGCGCAGGCCGATGTCGACGATCACGTAGGGCGTGCCCTGGATCACCACGGTGACCAGCGCCAGCCGGTCCTTGGTGGTAACCGTGTCCAGCGGATCGCGCGGGTCCACGGCGATGCCGCTGCCGTAGTACTTCACCAGGAACGCGGCCACCTGCAGCGCGCCGGCCTCCTGCTCGGGACTCAGCGTGCACTCAACGACTGCCTGATTGCCAGCGCTGGTGATCGTTGGAATGGGCTGTACCGCCGCCGCCCCCGTGTGTGCGCTGGTGTTAGTTAGCAGGTGCGCAGTCACCAACTGCTGCTGGCTGCCGGTCGCGGTGATAGTGCTCATCGGCTCGCGCGCATCGCGGCCGCCGCCTTCGTAGAAGCCGCCGTTCGCCTGTTCCGGGAAGGCCGTCATCACGCCCTGGCCGCCGCCGCTCGCGACGATGGTGCCGATCGGGCCCTGGATATCGTTGATGCCGTGACTGAAGCGCTTGCCTGGCGTCTTTCCCTCGCCATGGCCCATCTGCACAAGACAGGGAGCCACCAAAGCGGTGTCTGCCTTCGTGGTCATCGTGTAGAGCGGCTCGGCGCCCGAGCGCGGCTCGGACTGGCCGGCACGCCCGCCGACGCCGGCGAGGATTGGCGCAACCAGCATCAGCTCGCCGCGGTGTGCGGCGGTGATCGTCGGCAGCGGCGCCTGCACGTCGTTGACACGGTCCGAGCCCTGGTGCGTGGCCGGCACGATGAAAGGATCGGCCGACTGCAGCACGTGGCGCATCACGCCCTTGGCGATGCGGCGCAGCGTGGCGTCAGCGAGCGGCCGCTTGCGGGTGAAGATCGACGGGCAGGGCAGCGAGAAGTCCAGGCAGTCGGCAGCGCGCACGCGCGGCAGCTGACCGGGCGCTGCGCCGTGCGTCGGCGAGGGCCACACGATCGGCTCACCATCGCGGCGCGCGATCAGGAACAGCCGCTCGCGGCTGGTGCCGGCGCCGTAATCGCTGGCGGTCAGCTTGCGCCACTCCACGCGGTAGCCCTTCGATTCCAGTGCCGCGACGAACTGGCGCCAGGTGCGGCCACTGTGGCGCTTGTCCGGCACCAGCTGCTGATTCGCCACGGGCACTCGCTCGCCGCGCGCCGCAACGGTGCCGTCCATCTTCAGGACGCGGCCGGTCGCCTTGCAGCGCTTGGCCACCAGCGGCCCCCAGGTCAGTATCTGCCACACGTTCTCCAGCGACAGGATGCGTGGCGCGGTGTTCGTGCCGTCTCGTAAGTCGGCGCGTAGCAGCTGGCCGATCCACTTCAGCGCGACCCATGAGAGCGCCCGCGTCTTGTGGCTGCGCGGCTGGCCGCCCTTGGCCTGGCTGAAGTGCGTGCAGTCCGGAGAGGCATGGAACCAGCCGATCGGGCGGCCGGCCACATCCTTGCGCGGGTCGGCGTGCCAGATATCTTCGCGGTGATGGATCGTCAGCGGGTGGTTCGCCGCGTGCATGCCGATCGCCCACTCATCGTGGTTGTAGGCCAGCGCGGGATCAACGCCTAGCGCCTGCTTCAGCGCCTCACTGGCGCCGCCGCCGCCTGCGAATAGATCGACCACGATCTCGCCGGGGCGCAGGCACGAAACCTGCGGGGGTGGGAAGTTGAAGGAGTGCGAGCCGTCAGCCATTGCGTTTGATCCGGATAGTGAGGTGCTTGCCTTCCAGGCGCGGAGAGAATCGACGATGCCGCGTAGCGCTTCGCAACCAGCTGTAGCGCCGATGGAGTGCGGTCAGTAGCCGGTGGCTGTCGGCGTGGCGTAGGTGCCCGGCGTAGCTCGACATGCGCGCCTGCAGCTGGCGGAGATCGGCTGGCGTGCCACGGATGGTGTTGCCGTGGACATGCGTGCCTTCCCATTGCGCCAATGCGGCGCGTGCATGGCCGATAACCCGTTGGCGCGTTAGCGTGTGAGTGGGGTAGATCACGTAGCCGAGAAAGTCGAGGCCATCAGTCAGTTGCCGAAGGCGGATATCTGCTTTGAGTTCGAGGCGCAGCTTCGCGCGCAGGAACTGTTCGATCTGTGTTTGCCAGCGCTGCAGTTGCTCACGGTCATGATGAAAAATAACGAAGTCGTCGACGTAGCGGAGGTACCGCTTTGCCTTCAGCTCGTGCTTGGCATACTGGTCCAGTGCATCCAGATAGACGTTGGCGAAGAACTGGCTGGACAAGTTGCCGATCGGCAGGCCGCGCCCAGGCGGTGCGTTGACCAATTGCTTGTGCGGCGGAACCTGAGCTCGTTCGGCAGGCGTTGCGCGGTCGCGGACGCCCGCATGCAGCGGCCCGCGTCGGAGAAGCGCATGGGTGGTCTGCTGAACAGTTGCGGACGTCTTGTGGCGCTCCATGCGCCTGCGCAGCATCGCCCATAGCGTGGGCCGGTGGATGCTGTTGAAGAAGTTGGCCACGTCCAGCTGCAGATACCAGCCGCCCGATTGGCCGCTGTGCACTTGCCGGGAGAACGCCTGCGCTCGCTGGACGGCCGCATGGCTTCCCTTGCCACGGCGATTGGCGTAGCTGTCGTGAATGAAGGTCCGCTCGTAGAGCGCTTCCAGCTGCGGGACAAGCCAGTGGTGAACTACACGGTCGGCGAAGTCAGGGGCGTGGATTTCGCGTGCCTTCGGTCGTGTGGCAACGAAAGACGTCGATGGGCGTGGCGCCCATGTCTGACCGACCAGTTCGCGCTGCAGTTGCAGCAAGTTGGTCATCCAGTGGGTGTCGAAGTGAAGCTGGTTGTGACTCGGTACTTTCTGGCGCCTGGCACAGCGCCATGCCTGGTGTAGCTCCTGCAGTGTCGGCTCTTCCTGAAACTCACCGGCGCGGCGAACCGCCAACGCGAACCCGTTGTTGTCGCGGTGGTTGTTGTTGACGTTGCCGTTGTTGAAGTTGACGTTCCACGCGGACGCCGAAGACCAGGCGGCCGCCTCCCCGTACACTTGCGACCAGGCCGCGCAGCCCGGATGTGGATAGCGCGGCGTCGTCATGGATTGGCCCCCACAGAGGCGGTACGGGTACTCAGTTTCTGACCACGCTGCACGACGCTGTTGGCTTGTGCATTCTGGGCCTTGGGAAGATTCAGCTGGCGGTGCCACCCGCCGGCCTGCGCGCCAAGCTGTTCGGCAAGGCGGGCAAGCATTTCAAACTGTCGGAAGCTGCCAAAGGCGTGCAGCAGCTTCGCGGTCTGCAGGTACTGCTTGAGCGCATCGATATCCCATACCAACTGCCTCACCCAATCGGCTTGATGTTCGCGGTCGCGCCACGCGCGGTTTGCGTTGCGATAGACCGTCATTGCCTGCTGCCGAAGATCGGTACCGATCGCGTAGCGGTGATAACGCACGAACCGGCGGACGCACTGCTCAATTTCAACGAGTAGGCGTTCGCAAGCTTTGATAATCGGCGGCGGTTGGAATCGAGAAGTCATTATTTCGGCCCAAAAATCAAATTACTGACCGGCGCGGCGAACCGCCAACGCGAACCCGTCGTAGCCGCGGCGGCCGTAGTAGACGAAGCCGCCGCCGAAGAGGACGTACCACGCGGACGCCGAAGACCAGGCGGCCGGGGTACTCGTCCAGTGCCAACAAGGCTTCACGCGCGGGAATGCATCGGTATCGATCGCAGGCTCGTGCTGGCAGTCATCCACCAGGCCGGTAAGCTCGGTGCGGGAAGGTAGCCGCCAGTCGGTGAATCCGAGCGTGCGTAGCGCACTGCAGCGCGCCTTGCAGGCCTCTTGGCTGATGCCGGCCTCCTCCGCATCGCCCAGCGATTCCACGGACCACATGAGGCCAGTGGTGTTGTCGATGACGGCGACGTGGTCGGTCCGCGCATCACCGGCGACAAGGCGCGTGCCGTCGTTGAGGATCTTGGTGTAGCGCGGGCTTGCTGCGCCACCAGCATCGGCCGGTGTGAGCACCAGCGGACAGCCGGTGGGACGAATTTCCAGCAGCTCGCCGGTGGGTTGCGGCAAGCTGGTGATAACGATTTTTTGCAGCGGGGTGGTGATCGTGATCTCGTTCATTGGAGGTGTCCTGGTGGTCAGTCGGTGGCGATGCCGCTCATGGATTGGCGATAGCCTGGCGGATGGCGGATGGGTGTGGTGCCAAGCACTTCGATGCAGCCGCCCCCCGCCTGGAATGCGGCGATTTGTTCGGTAATGCAGGCGCTTTCGCGTGCTTTTTTCTGAGCGGCGGTTAATGCAAAGCCGGACGGTGGTGGCGCGATTGGTGAGACCGTAGCAACGGCATGGCTGCGACGCGCGGTGTTCTCGTTGTGAGAGATGACGACTCTGGCAACCTTGATGCGCGTGGCGGCTGTCAGGCTCCAACGTGTGCCGGTCGGATCAGGCGTGCAGGTAACAAGGCCCTTTCTGCGCATTGTGTTGAGTGCGCGCGTGACCTGGGGCTGCGTGCACTCAGGCGCGGCGGTGGCTTGCAGGGCGGCACTGGTGGCGCCGTCCTTCGCGTGGAAAAGGCCTGCGCGCAGCTGCGCAGCGAGGCCCTTCGATTGCATGCCGCTGCTCATGCCGCACCCGCCTGCGCCACAGGCGCGGTGAGCTGTTGCGCGTGAGCAATGCCGCGCGCATTGAGCGTGACAACGCTGGGGAAATCGCGGTGGTCGAAGTCGGCCAACCTGCTTTCCTCCAGCCAGTTGATGGCGCGGCGCGTAAAGGCGCGATCGGTGGCGCCACGAAAGCCGGCGCGCGTACGACGCAGTGCGTGATCGGGGGACTGGAATGCCGCAAGTAGGGCTTCGCGGACGATGGGCTTGAGGTGCATACGGGCTCCTAGGCGGCGTGCGCCGCTGGGTTGAGGGCGGCCAGTGCCTCTTCGCGAGCGCGGCCGATGAGCGAGAGCGGCACACGCTGCAGGCCAAGCGGGTCGGTCCAGCGGTTCTCCACCAGCGAGCGCAGATGCGTCGGCCGCGTGGCCACGCCGCAGCGGGCGCACTGGATGTGGAAGGTCACCGGCACGGGCGTGCCCAGGCGGGTGCGCAGGCGCATCGGTGCGCCGTGCGTTTCCACCCACTGGGGGTGGTGCCCGGCGTGGCAGCCGGGGATGCTGGGATGCAGCGGGATGGCGATTTGACGCATGGTCATGCCTCCAGTGGGTGGATGTCAGCGTTGCCGGTGAGCAAGCCGGGGATGGGCCGCACAGCGTCCTCCACGCCGGCATGGATGGCTGCCAGGCACTCATCCGTCTCTGCCGTGCAGGCATGAGCGATGACGACCCAGAACGCAGCCAGCTGTGCCTCGCCGCGCAGGCGTGACTGGGTGGCCTGCGTGTAGGCATGCCGGTGGGCCGCAAAGGCGGTGCGCACGCGGCGCTCCAGGGAGATGTCAGCGGCCACGGGCGACGGCCTCAGCGTGTTCGGCGTGTGCCTGCGCCAGCTCAAGCACGCGGTGGGGGACGATGTAGCAGGCGGCCAGCGCCAGCAGGCACCAGGCGATGCGCATGCGGCGCGTCATGGCTGCACCTCGCGCACACGGCGGCCAGCGCGGTCCAGCCAGCGCACTGCAGCGCGCAGCGCTGTAGCCGACATGCGGTACCGGCCGGCGCCGATCTGCAGCTCGGTCGGGCGCGCCACCAGCTGCCGCGCAAACCCCACCGAGACCTCCTGTGCGGTGCGGCTGTATTCGCTGGCATACAGGCCTGCCCAGACGTGCCCGCGCCCGAACTGCGCGCTGTCTGGCGTCACCTGCAGGCACAGCAGCTGCCCTCGGTGGCCAGTGGCGAAGTCGGCGCATTGCAACGCGGCTGTGGGTGTGTGGGTGCGCATGTCAGGGCACCTCGCGCACGGCAATGTCGTGCTCACGCAGCCAGGCGATGATCGCCACGCGCGTGTCGTCATCGGCCGGGATGGCGGTGTTGCCGAACACCATGCAGTGCGTCGGCACGCTGCTCACCTGGTCACGGTCACAGCGGGTGAGGCTGTAATGCTCGGGGGCGCCGTCGCCCATCGCCGGGCATACGGCGGCCAGCACAGTGTCGCCGACGACGGTCAATTGCAGTCGCAGGCCGCGACCGAGGCGGAAGCGCCCGGTGGAGCGGGCGGATGCGGTGGCGGCGCTCATGCCCGTGCCTCCGCCAAGCTCTCGCTGGCGGTTGCAAGTGCTGCGCTGTTGGCCCAGATCTTCAGCTTTTCCCATGATGCGGGCGGTAGCTCCATGCAGCTCTGGTCAAGCCAGAGCGTGTGATGGGCGCACTTGCGCTCGGATGGGACTTCAAAGCGAGGCAGCGACCCTTCTTTACCGATGATTACAACCAACTGAATCAGCTGGGCGCGGGCGGCGTCGCAGTAAATTTCCGCGATCCAGTACGGCGATCCCGTGGCTCGGTTGAGGTGCTTGGACAAGACGGCGCTCGTTTCGCCGTAGCAGGGCACTTCAAGGCGCAGGCCGCTCATGACCGCAGCTCCTGCGCAAGATCCCGGCTGGCGGCTTCTTCGCGCTTGCTGGCCACTCGCATGCGTGCATGGCGCGAATTGAGCGCAGAGCGGGCGTTGCAGCGGCGGCGGAGTTGTTCTGCATGGCGATGGTCCTGGGACGCGCAGGCGCTCAGGCATCGCCGAGCGGCGCTGGAAGTGCTCAGGATCTGTGCGAGCGTGGACTCGCGGTAATGCTCTGCAATATGGGACATGCCGGTCTCTCAGTGCGATGCGGAGGCAAACAGCGGCAAAGGGCCAATTACTGACCGGCGCGGCGAACCGCCAACGCGAACCCGAAGCTGTCGCGGCGGCCGTTGACGGCGCTGCCGCTGTCGAAGTAGACGTACCACGCGGACGCCGAAGACCAGGCGCAAAGATCGCTGGTCCAGAACCAGGCGGAGGGAAAGCCGGGGAACACAGTGGTGTCGATCGCGGGGTTGTGCCGGGTCAGGTCCACCAGCGAGAGCAGCTCTTGCCGCGTGGGCAGGCGCCAGTCGCGATGCCCGCCGAGTTCGAGGGTGGCGCATGCCGTATCGGCAGCGTGGTGGCTGACATTCTTGGCAACCGGCGTGGCGGACCACTCAAGGCCGGTAGTGGCGTCGATGACGGTCAGGACGCCGCCATGGGTTTGGGTGAAGCGAGGCTGTTGCGTGCTGGTGCTGGACATGGCGCTCTCCGAAGGAAGGAGGGCGCCGGCAGGTCAGGCAGGCCAGGGGAGGGGCCTGCTGCCGGGCAGCGGGGAGGGCTGACCGGCAGGGACGACCCGCCGGTCGCCCGTCAGCTTTGTGGGCTGACGGGGAAATAATAGCTAAGCTATGTACGGCGGTCAATAGCAAGGCTATCTATCTTTCAATGAATGGTTTTGCTGTGAGCAGTTACGTCAAAATTCGCAGCCGCCGCCGCCCTCAGCCCAGCGCTGAAGGCGCGCCGATTGCTTTGCGCGAGCTGTCCTCGCGTAGAGCGTCACTTCACTGTGGTTTGATTGGAGTTCCTTTATCGAGATCACCACATAAATCTGGGTGCCGACACCGGAGGCTCCCTGAACTATCTTTGCTTCGCGTAGGTCGGGATAGTTGTGCACGTCATTGATTACTTGTCCAATGGGTACAAGTTGCGTGGGCCTGCATTCTCGGTCAGCCTCAACGATGCGTTTAAGAACAAGTTGGTAGGGAGCATCAACTGTAAAAGTTGACGAAAACTCAGGCTTTTCGAGACCCTTTGGGCTTGTTGCGCAGCCGGAGATTACGGCAGCTGCAAGTAGAACTATCTTTTTCACGATTCCCTCCTTATGTGAGCGGTCGAAGTAATCCCGCGTCTTCAAAAGAAATGTCCTCGCGGATACATTCGATGCCTCTATCCATGTCACTCATTAATTGCCTCAATTCGTCGTCAGATAATTGCTCTATGCCAGCGACCAGGAGGCAGGCTTGGTCGATCAGTATCTGCATGGACCGACCCCAGAAATGACGATAGTGCCGAATCATCCGGTAGTGACCCTCCCTTGTGATCGCATCCATTTGCGAAGAGGGGGAGGCTCGGGGCGCTCCCGGGAGTTCTCTATGCAGACTTTCGCGTCCTACCACGCGCAGCCTCGATTTCTGGCCTAGTCGCCTTTGGGCGCGCATCGCCACCGACTCGGCTAATTTTTCCATTTCGTCCTTCAGGCTCACTGTTTTCCTCCATCAATCGCTTCATCTCCAAGGTCGCGTTGATTGCGTCGGCTAACTCCTGCGGCCTGTGCTCGATACTGAAGCTGTCATCCGACATCAAGCCCGCAATCTTCTTGGCGTACGCGACCGCAGCCAGGATTATTTCTGCATCCAGTCGCTGCGAGTGAGACTCGGCGAAGTAGGCTTGAAGTCGGCGGTACTCACTGCTGATCTGCTCAGGTGCGACCCCGATGCGAGACGCCAGGGGCTCGGCTTTGTCCCAAGGGACTGGCCTGTGCCCAGTAGCGAACTGAGAAATGAACCCCGCACTGACATCCAGCGCGTCTGCAAGCTTGGCTTGTGACTGACCTGAACGCTGAATCGCTTCTGTGATGAGGTGGCCTTCTGGGGTCTTAGGGTTGGCTGGTCTAGGCATTTAGCAATGCTATTTGTAGGTTCCTTGGACAACCATCAGCAACGCTATTTACATGCGTAGATAGCGTTGCTATGCTCGCACTATGGACACTCCGATTCAGATGGCTATTCGGGTAGCGGGCGGGCAGAGGGCGCTCGCGGACACCCTTGGCGTACATCCCGCGCTTGTCTCTCAGTGGGCAACCGCGCGGCGGCCGGTTGCCGCACACCACGTTTTGGCAATTGAGGCCTGCACCAAGGTGTCGCGTCATAGTTTGCGGCCCGATGTCTTCGGCGCCGCGACCGACGTGCAGGAGGTGGCCTGATGTCTCACCACGCCACCGCCTCACTGTCCGAGCTGGTCGCCCAAGCGCATGCCGCGCGAAGCCGGTTGTTGGCGTTGGAGGCAGCCCGTGCGAGCTGCCCCCTACATGCGGCTGCTATCTCTGCGGCTGCCACCCTTGAAACTCTTCGGTCAATGCAAAGCGAATGTCCTCAGTCGACATTCCCCGCACCTGGGAGGGCGTCCAGTGATGTGTGACCACCAGGTAGTAGTGCACAGCATCGAGTCCTTTCAGGCCGCCCTTCCAGCCTTTTCTTGCAAAAAGGTCGTCACCGAATTCTTCCAGCAATACCGCGAGGTCTGCGTGCGTTCGGTGCAGCTGGGTTCTCGCGTTTCGCATCTCTTCCTTCATGTCGTACTCCGCTGTTCGGGTTGTGGTTTCGCGGCTCTCAGCCTAGCACCGGGGTGCGGCCCCTTTCCGGCCGGTGAATTTGTCCGGCTTGCCCAAGGTCATGTCCATGTCTAACGCTTCGCATTTTGTTGTTGTCTACGCACCTCAAGGCGCAGGGAAAGGCCGGCACGCAGATGCGTTGGCACAGATGTTCGGCTGCACGCATGTGGTGGATGAGTGGGATGGTCTTTCCCCGCTTGCTGATGGCGCCTTGGCGCTGACCAGTGTGTCGTTGGTGGCTGCTGCGTTGATTGCGGGGAGTGCGGCCTGATGCCCTGCCCATTGTTGAATCCGGCGTATCAGCGCGTTGTTCTGCGTGCGGTGGGGACCCCGCCTGCTGATGCCAGCGTGGTGGGGTTGTCGTTGGACACCAGCAGTGGCCGCGCTGACGAGGCGTTGCGCCTGCGGCTGAGCCTGGGTGAGGCCGAACGTACTGCGCTGGCGTTGCTCGATGCTGTGGCGGTCCAGCGCTATCGCGCGTCGCTGTGCCAGGTCCAGGCGTCGATATCGTCGGGCAGTCCGAGTTCCGATGGGTCGCCACAGGAGGGCCAGTCGGTGTATCCGCCGGCCAAGTCGTCCAGCGCGTGCTGTGGGGAGGGGTAGGTTCCCATGAGCTTCTCGTCCTCGAACCACGCCTGCCAGCCGCCATCCGCATGTGCGATGCGAAAAATGCCTGCTCGCGTCTTGCGCCAGAAAAATTGCGCCATGCAGATCACCCTTCCCGATGCCGTAATTGCCGAAGCATACCTGTCGGCGCACTGCAGTAACTGTGAGACGTGCTACGTGTCCCGCCACATCACTCCGCTGGACGACGCCTTGACCGCGGGCGAGCTCGCCACGTTGGTGGGCCTGCCGATCCACAACAACGGCGATATCGCCGACCTGTGCCTGACCGCCGACGACTGGGCGGCACTCACCGAGCGCCGCCGCCGCGTGGGCTGGCCGCTCAACTTCCTGGAGGTGGCCGATGTTGCCTGATCGCTGGAATCTGAGGGTGTTGGTGCGAGACTGGTTGGGCCGACCGAGCCGCGCAGAGCTGCGGGCAAAGTCATCGGCTCCGGCTGCTAAGTCGACACCTTCATATGAATCCAATTTCACTCTGGAATTGGGTCCGGACGCTCGTCCGGTAGGTGTGCGATGCGGGCGTTCAAAGTGATGACCGCAGTCGTGAATTCCTGCTTGACGGCCTCGATCTGTGCGTCGGTGATGCCCTGCGGAAGCATCGAAGAAATCAAGGCTTCTTGCGATCGCATCAGATCTGACAAAAGCGCTTCGGGTGGGAGTCCCCAGTTCCTGAGCATGGTTTGCATGATGCCTTGGTGCGCCAGCAGCCTGATTCCGAAGATCTGCTCGTATGTTGGTTCCATGTCGCCCTCCTTGCGGGCTTTTGTTGGTGCCGTGGGGGTTCCAGCATATCGCGGGGAGGGTGGCACCTATGCGTAAGCCCAGCCACGAGCTAGTGCTTGATCGCGTCCGCCAGCAGTGGGAGCGGGGCGCGCCTGCGCAAGCTGCCTCAACCATGCCGGGGATGCTCCGCAACGCGGCTGCGATCGTCTTGACCGCGGCCGGCCTGGTCGCGTTCTGCGCCGGCCTGCTGGGGAACAAAAAAGACGGCAACGACGGCACCGACGCCGGTGCGGATGTCGTACCAGCGCAGTGCACTGAATTGCATAGTGGCGGGGCTTCCTTGCATGCCGCGCATGGTGCTGCAGAGGCAGGTCCCGGCGCATGAAGGACGTCCGTCAGTTTCTGCCGCCCAGGCAGTCGGTGGTCTACGCCCACACCCGCCGCATGCTGGATGCCACGGCCTGCAACTACACCACGTTCGCCATGCAGGTTGCCGAGCGCTACCTCGCCACAACGGCGCCCGACGTGCGGCAGGTGAAGCTGCGCACCGGTGAGGGCGTTGAATTGATCAAGGCGATGGAGAACAACGCCCAGGTGCTCCGCCGCTACATGGACGGCACGGTCAAGACCTTGCCGGCAGATCTGGAGGACGCGTGGGTGCTGAGCCTGCCGGAGCCGTACCGCAGCGATTGTGAGCAGGACCTGGCGCGCCGCCGCGGCATGCTGGCTGTGCCGATGCCCAGCGACGATGGCATGCAGGTGGTGTGCGTGGCCACGCTGTTTCAAGAGTACGGCGAGCTGGTGAGCGCGCTGGCCCCGGCCGTGGCAGATGGCAAGTTCGGCCCCGAAGACCGGCAGTACGCCGACGAGATCGGCCGCAAGGGCGACGACGTCATCGGCGCCGTGATCGGCATGAAGCGCGCCCTGCGTCAGGGCATCGAGAGCGGAGCGGCCGGTGCTTGAGATGGCCATCTACCGCGCGCCCCGGGCACCACACCCCGCCGGCCGCAAGACCATCAGCCTGGTTGCGCGGCAGCACATGGACGAGGCACTACGTCTGCTCAATGGCGACACGCCTGGGCTCACTGGCGAGGACGCCCTGGCCGAACGTGAGCGACTGCGACGCGAGGATGCCGCGCGCGACGCAGTGCAGAGCGAATTGCCGCTGCCCTGCGCCCCATCTCCCCGGGAGGCGACGATAAGGGCGCGCGGGCAGGGCGGGGCGCTGAATCTGAACGAGGCGGAAAACCATTCAGCTCCGGGCGATGGGTCCTCCTGGCCGACCCCCGATGCGGGTAATTCGGACCCCGTTTCCTTGGTAGATAGCGCGGCTGGAAGTTACTGAATGTTGGCGAATTACGATGATGTGCTTGGCCAGCTGCGCGATGCGGGCCTGATCCTCGACAGCCTGGACGCCAGCGGTCGCATGGTCCGCTGCAAGGTGGAGGGCTCACGCGAGCGGCGCGGCTGGTATGTGTTGCACGAGCTGCAGACCAACGGCACGGATGTGCTGATTGTTGGCACCTACGGCATCTGGCGTGGTAACGACAACGGCGCGATCAAGGTGGAGCTGCGCAAGCGCGACAGCGAGTTCACTGCCGAGCAGCGCGAGGCACTGAAGCGCCGGTTGGCGGAGGACCGCCGCCGAGCAGAAGCCGCCCGCCAGGAGGAAAATCGTCGGGCTGCCGAACGCGCCACCCGCGCCTGGGGCAAGGCGCTGCACGATGGCGAGTCGGACTACCTCACCGCGAAGGGCGTGCAGGGCTTCGGCTTGCGCTACGGCGGCTCGGGCATCGCAGTGGTGCCGCTGCTTGATGGCAATGGCGCCATCCACGGGCTGCAGCTGCTGCGCACGGCCAAACAGGCCGACCAGCAGCGCAAGCCCGTGAAGGAGTTCTGGCCGGCGGGACTCGCCAAGCGCGGGCATTTCCACCTGATCGGCGGCACGCCGCAGTGGATACTGCTGGTGGCTGAGGGCTACGCCACCGCCGCCAGTCTGCACATGGCCACCGGCTACCCAGTGGCCGTGGCCTTCGACGCCGGCAACTTGATGCCGGTGGCCAGCGCCCTGGCCAAGCGTTACCGCAGCACCAAGGTGCTGATCTGCGGCGACGACGACGTGCTGCAGAAGTGCCGTGCATGCAAGTCACGTCTGGTGCTCACTGAGCATCCGAAGACATGCCCCACCTGCGGGGAAGACCACAAGGCCGAGAACGCCGGCATGCTGGGCGCGAGCGCGGCAGCACTCGACGTGCACGGCGCGGCGTTGCTGCCGGTCTTCGCGGAAGAGGGCGCGCGGCGCGCGGTGTACATCGAACACGGCCGCAAGGTCAGCGACTTCAACGACCTGCACCTGGCCGAAGGGCTGCACGTGGTGCGTGCGCAGGTGGAGGCTCGCATCACGGAGCTGTCGTGGCGTGCGCCGGTAGAGAAACGCGTCGCTTCCATCCCCAGCACCGGGGGCGCGGGGAAGGCCCTTCTCAAGCCGATCGACAGCATCGACACGCTGCTGAGCCGTTTTGCACTGGTGTACGGGCAGGGCGGCACAGTGTTCGATCACCAAGAGCACATGCTGGTGGCGCTGGGCGACATGCGCGATGCGTGCGTACGGCGTGAGCTGCACCGTGCGTGGCTGGAGAGCCCGCAACGCGCCATTGTGCGCGTGCAAGAGGTGGACTTCGACCCGTCCGGCTGCAAACCGGGCATCACCTGCAACCTGTTCGCCGGCTGGCCGACGGTGCCGCAAGAGGGCACCTGCGACAAGCTGTTGCAGCTGCTGTGGCACATGTGCGGCAACGAGTCCAATCAGCGCATTCTCTATGAGTGGGTGCTCAAGTGGCTGGCGTACCCGCTGCAGCACCCGGGCGCCAAGATGAAATCGACGATCGTGATTCACGGGCCGCAGGGCACCGGCAAGAACATGTTCTTCGACGAGTACATGAAGCTGTTCGGCGAATACGGCCGTGTGCTGGACCAGTCGGCGCTGGAGGACAAGTTCAACGACTGGGCCAGCCGCAAGTTGTTCCTGCTGGCCGACGAAGTAGTTGCGCGCACCGAGGTGTACCACCTCAAGAACAAGCTGAAGGCCCTGATTACGGGCGACCGTATCCGGATCAATCCGAAAAATATTCAGGCCTACGAGGAAGACAACCACGCCAATCTGGTGTTCCTCTCGAACGAGGCGATGCCGGTCGTGCTCGAGGAAGATGATCGCCGCCACGCCGTGATCTGGACGCCGGACAAGCTGCAGGCGGAGTTCTATCAGGAGGTGCTTGCAGAGATCCGCGCCGGCGGCACCGCGGCACTACATCACTACCTTTTGCAGATCGATCTCGGTGACTTTTCCAACGGCACCAATCCACCGATGACCGCAGCGAAAGCCGAGCTGATCAACCTGGGGCAAGACAGCCCACAGCGGTTCCTGGATGAACTGTATGGGCAGGATATTCCCGGGCTCAAGCCACGGCCTGCGCCCTCGAAGGAATGGTACGAGGTGTACAAGGTCTGGTGCGGGCGCGAGGGGGTGAAGCCGGCGCCTTCGCCAAAGTTCATCAACGCGCTGGTGCGCAAGCGCGGCATCACGCATCCCGATCGCGCGCGTAAGCGCTACCTCATCGAGCAGACCAGCCACGGCCCGCATGGGTTCCTGTTGCTGGGCAATGCCAGCTGCCCAGAAGACCAGACCGAATCCGCCTGGCTGGGCACCGAGGTGGTCGGCTTTCGCGGCGCGTTCAACGAATACAAGGGGCGTGCATGACCACTGCGCCTATCGATGTGCGGGATGTGCGGGACAGTGTGCGGGAACCTGTGCGGGACCAAATGCTTGTGGCAGTAGGCCTGTGCGGGATGTGCGGGCGTTCTACCTCCTGCGTGGGCGCGGGCGCGCGGGCAAACGCGCAAGACGCACACGTGCAATGCCTCTCCCGCGTGCGTGAGTGCCCGCACATCCCGCACATCCCGCACATCGCTACTGCCACAGGCGTTTCAGGCGATGCGCGTCCCGCACATGTCCCCGCACAGGCCGCACACGCTCACGCGCGCGCGTTTTTTCCTGTCCTGCTGGCCTTGAAAGAAATGGAAGAAGTGGAGCGCTGGGTATGACGGACAACGATGTGGTAGTGACGGGCAAGGAGCTGGCGGCCTACATCGGCTGCCGGCCGTCTTACATCGTGGAGCTCAAGCGCAACGGTCGCCTGGTGCAGGCCGACGGCGGCAAGGGCTACCTCAAGAGCGCTTCCCTGGCGCTGTACGAGCAGACCCGGGACCCATCGCGTGCCGGCGTTGCTGCGCGCCACACCGAGGCCCGCGGCGCCGCGCTGGTAGGCGATGGCGGCGACGAGCAAGACGAGTCCGACGAGCCCCAGACCAGCGATGCCAAGCGCAGGGCCAAGGCGCTGGCGGACAGGGCGGAGGCCGACGCGCAGTTGGCGCAGATCGAGCTAGCCAAGGAACTCGGCAATCTGCTGCCGCGCGCCGACGTGGAGCAGGCTATCTCTGAAGCGGGCACGGGGCTGCGCGTAGCGTTGGAGCGCATCCCCGACACGCTCGCCCCGCAGCTGGCCGCCGCCACCGACGAGGCCAAGGTGCGGCAGCTGCTGTGGGACGAGTTGACCCATGCGCTGGAAGAGATGAGTCGCGGCTTTCGATCAGCCACCAAGCCGGCGGAGGTGGAGGGGTGAGATCGGACAACGAGCTGACTTGCTGCGGCCTCGTTCCCAGCCAACGCCGAATGGAGGCCGATTCAGTGCGTGCGATCCGTATCGTGCTGAAGCCGGTGCGTCGTTGCGAGGTTACCCTTTGATTACATCGGCGACTCTCCGTATCAATGCGGTACTTGCACGTGCGCTGCAGCCGCGCCGCCCGCTGACCGTGTCGCAGTGGTGCGACGAGCACATGCGCCTGTCCAGCAAGGGCAGCAGCAAGCCTGGGCGCTGGGTCACCGACCGCAACCCGCCGTTGCGCGAGCCGATGGACAACATGTCCGCTCGTAGCCCGGTGCACATCCAGGTATGCATGTTCCCCATCCAGTTCGGCAAAAGCCAGCTGGCGACCAATAGCATGGCTTACTGGATGGACTACGCACCCGCTCCGATCATGTATGCGCTGCCGGGCGAGGCTTCCATGAACAAGTGGATCGCCCAGAAACTCAACCCCATGATCGAAGTGTGCCCTGCCGTGCGGCGTGCGCTCAGCAGCACGGCCAGTCGCGACAGTGCCAACCAGCGCACCTTCAAAGACTTCGCCGGTGGTCAGCTCTACGTGGAGCACATGGGCAGCCCGCAACGGCTGAAGTCCACTACGGTGAAGTACCTGCAGGTCGACGAGATCGACGAGGCACCACAGCAGCTCAGCACCGGCGATGATCCGATCAAGATGCTCGACGGACGCACATCGGCATTTCCTACCACCTACAAGCGGCAGTACATCAGCACGCCAGGCATCGCCGGCATCAGCCGCATCGCCAAGCTCTACGAAAAAAGCGACCAGCGGCGCTACAACGTGCCGTGCCCACACTGTGGCCACTTCCAGGCGCTCACATGGAGCGGTCTGGTGTGGTCGCCGGATGCAAAGCACGCGTGGTACGCGTGCAGTGAGTGCGGCGTAGCGATTGAAGAGCACCACAAGGCCGACATGATCGCCGCCGGCCGCTGGGTGGCGGGCAACCCGGATTCCGACATCCGCGGCTATACGATCAACTGCCTGTATTACCAGTTTGGCCTGGGGCCGCGCTGGGCTGACTTGGTGGGTGAGTGGCTGGATGCGCAGAACGACCCTGCCGCGCTCAAGACCTTCATCAACGATCGCCTGGCCGAAACGTGGGAAGACCCGTCGATGCGATCGGTCAAGCACAACGTCATCGCCGACCGTGCCGAACCGTATGCCCTGCGCACCGCGCCGCGTGGCGTACTCGCCATCACCGTTGGTGTGGATACCCAGGACAACCGCTTGGCCGTGCACATCGTTGGCTGGGGCCGAGGCATGGCCGCCTGGACCCTGGACTATGTCGAATTGCCCGGCGATCCCGCCGAGGAAGGAGTGTGGGTGTCGCTCACGGACCTGCTGAACCGGCCGATCGAGCGCGAAGACGGCGTGCTGCTGCGCCCCTTGTCCACCGCCATCGACGCAGGCGGTCACCGCACCGAGGCAGTCAAGCACTACGTACGTCAGCGGCATATCACCCGGTCCATGTGCATCTTCGGTGCTAAGCCGAACAACGCGCCCATCCTTTCCAAGGGCAAGTTGGCAGACGTCACCTGGCGCGGTCGCACAGACAAACGAGGCATCACCATCTATCACGTAGGCGGTGTCGCTGCGAAGCACTACCTCTACAGCCGCCTATCTGCCGACGCCGAGCGTCAGCCCGACGCGCGGCTGGTCCATTTCAGCGACCAGTTGCCGCAGGAGTTCTTTCCGGGGTTGGTGTCGGAGATCTACAACCCGGTGAAAAACCGCTTCGAGAAGCGCGTGGTGCGCAACGAGCCCCTGGACACATGGGTGTATGCGTACGCCGCAGCTCACCATCCAGAAGTGCGTCTTCACCGGTTCGGGAAGGCGGACTGGGATGTGCTCGATGCGCGCTTGCGCGCCACGGCGGTGGAGTATTGCAGCAATGATTCCCGTGAAACCTCGGTCGCTTTGATTCCCGAACCAGCCTCGCAGGATTCCCGTGAAACACTCCATATGCCGCCGCCGCGCTACCGGCGTGGTGTGCGCAGCTCGGGGGTGCGCTGAGTGGCGGCGGACAAAACCCTCAATGACCAGCTGCGCACCTGGGCTGCAGCTGTCGCTGGCGAACAGGTACAGCGGGCAACATCAACCGGCACCGAACGCATCGAGCCGTTGGAGGTAGCGCTGCTTGCTGCGGACGCCATGCGAGTGGAATCCATCGTGCAGTACATGGAGCGTACCGGCCGCTGGAAGGAGGCGCGCGTGCTGCGCACCGAATACTGCCTGGCCGGCATGAGCGAGGCAGACCGCCTCGCGCGCATGGCCCGGCTGGGGCTGCGGATCAGCCGGGCCAGCTACTACGCCTACCTGGCTTCCGCGCATGCCTTCGTGGCCGGGGCACTGTCGTTCTCGCTGGGGAGCGAGGTGGCGTAATCGGCAGTACCATTCTGCTTCCACAGTCAGAGGGACAGGGGATGAAAAGGAACATGGGTTTAGTGGCGGCACTCGTTGTGGGTTCGGCAGCGGCGTCTGCCCATGGCCAGGTGGTGAGCAGCGCGGCGAAGCTGGCAGTGGAACTCGAAGCACAAAGGACTACTTGCTCAGCGATGGCTTCGGAGCTATCAGGTGCCGCTTCAACGGCTAGTCTCAAGGACCGACTGGCGAGCGAGGAAGAGCGGACGCGCATCGAGATGGATACTCGTATCTATGCAGTGGGCCATGGCCGGCGAGAGAGCACGCAGTACATGCTCGATCGCATGTCTCAGTTGGCGTCAACTGATTCTGCCAATGCGCAGGCTCGTGTCGAGAAAGGGGGGCAGGACAGGGCGGCGGTTGCAGCCTGTGTGTCCCAAGCGCTTGAGCATGGCAAAGGGCAGTACGCCAACTTCAAGAAGGGTAAGCGGACCAAGAAGGATGCCGAGGAAGGAAATGCTGTCATGACTGCCTGGATGGTTAACGTGCAGTCCATCGAAATGCGCGCCCCGCAAGGCACGGACGAATCAAAGGCCGAGTGGGACAAGGCCAAGGCGCACGCTGAGCTGGAGTCCATGTAAGCGAGCCTGTGAGCCAGGGCGGTGGCAATCCCCCGCTTGACACTCGCCCGGGCTGCGCGCAGCATCATCTCTGCTGCGGCCAAATCCGCAGCCGGGCTTGGAATCCCGAACCATGAGGCGCACCAGCGCCCATCTGTCGATGCCGGCGCTTTTTTGTTGCCGGCCCAGGCCGGTGGCGCATGCCAGCTAGTTCCATGGCGGGCGGTGCGCGGGGGCCGCAAGGCCCACCGGTCCTCATGCCGGCATTCCAACCGCGTACCGTCCGCCGCCTCGCTTGGAATCGGGACGGCGGACTCCATCTGACATGAGGAGATCGCCATGAGTCGTTCTGCTGCCCGCAAGGGCGCCGCTTCCCTGCACGACACCATCCGCTTGGCCGCTGCCGAACTGCCCGCCGACACCATCGCCCGCATCGCTGCGGCCGTCGCGCCGGCATTGGTTCAGCCTGCGGCTAACCAGCCGCCGCGCACCACGAAGCAACTCAAAGTGGCATTGTCCAGTTGCGCCGACGGCCTATTGGTGATTCCGGACGGCTGTGCAGTGGCCGATGCGTTCTATGCCGGGCAGCTGTTGGCTATCACCGCGCGGCAAGTGATGCATTCCGTTGGGGTAGAAGAGCCGCTCAATGCAGTCAGTGGCGCTTTCGTCGCGGCAGTGTTGATGGATCTGTCCACGGCTTTCTACGAGGCAATCGAGACCGAGGTGGTCGCCGCATGAATGCCATCACCCCGTTCGACTTCGAGGGACGCGCGGTGCGCGTGGTCGAGGATGACGCCGGTCTGCCGTGGTTCGTGGCGCTGGATGTGTGTGAGTGTCTGGGCGTCAAGAACAGCCGTCAGGCACTCACACGACTTGATGAAGACGAGAAGGGTGTCATTTCAAATGACACCCTTGGCGGTCAGCAGCAAGTGGCAGCAGTCAACGAGCCCGGCCTGTACTCTCTGACTCTCGCGAGCCGCAAGCCCGAAGCCAAACGCTTCAAGCGCTGGATCACCCACGACGTGTTGCCGGCGCTGCGGCGCACCGGCACCTACAGCCTGCCCAGCAATGCCGTCGCGGAGGCCGAGCGGCCTCCCATGCCGATGGCGCCCCAGCACCGCGCAGACGTACTGGTTTCAGCCAGCAGGATCTTCGGCGCAGCCCTGCGCACCGCTCGGCAGATGCGCGTGCCGCCGGGCGAGGCGATGCGCGCCGCCTACATGTGCGCGCGTCGGCACACCGGCGTGGACTGGCAGGAGGAGCTGGGCGCGGACGTGGCGCCGGCCTTGGCCGATCCCGCATCAGCCGGCGAGCTGCGTCGCGGTGCCGCGCTTCAGGCTGCCGAGGAGTTCCGCGCTGCCTGGTTGGACGGCAGCCTTGGCCTGCCGGACATTCCTGTGCTGTCCAACGACGCCTTCGCCGCTTTCACCAGTTGGTCCGTTCGCACCGGCCGCGAGCGCGTACCGCAGTACGTCTTCGTCGCCGCGCTCACAGGCGTGGGCGGCATGCTCAAAAGCCGCCACCGCTACCGCATTCCCGGAGAACCCCGCCAGCGTGATGTGAGCACGTTCCTGATCCCGCTCGGCCAACAGCACCCGCCCATCGGAAAGACCATGGAAAATTGGTTGGGAGAATGCATTCAGGCATGGCGGGCCGCAGCCGGGTGCGAAGGCGGCGTGCGATGATCGCCGCGACGGAATGCCAACAGTGGGCGCAAATGAAGGACAGCAATATCCGGTTGGTTCGGTTTCTGGCGCCGAATTCGGCATCCCGGCCGGCGATCACGGCATGCAGACGCGCGTGGGCCACCTCTTGCGCCGCCTTGGATGGCGGCTAGTCGAGCGCCGCCGCAACGGCGTCAAGCCGCGCCTGTACCAGCGTCCAGGCCGGATGACGGGGCACCTTGCAAGTGAGGAGGGCGGGACGTCGGCATATTGATCGCCGCGCAGCCAAACACCAAGGACTTGCGGTGTCCGAATAAATATGGTTATATTTTGAGATCAAATCCACATGAGTCCTTGCGATGGCTGATCAATCTCGCGTTGAGGCCCTGCTTAGCCCCTATCTGACCAGTTTGCGCGACATCGTGCTTGGGGCATGGACTGACTGGATGGACAGTGGATACAGCGGCGTGTGGCGCTGCAAGCGGACACGCGCTGGCTTCATCTGGGAGCAGATGACGTGTAGGGCACATGTGGAGTTTTCTTTCGATCTGCATGTCAGGATTCATCGGCAGAATGAGAGCTTCCTGTTTGTGCTGGGAGATGAGTTGCTGTTCCGCTTCAAGCGAAGTGACGAACGCGGGTACACAAGGAATTATCCGACTCAGGCTGCAATCGAGTTTCACGACCCCGAGCAGCCAACGCTGCCTGGGCTTGATTCGCTGTCCAGGGTGGAGGTCAGCTATGTCCTCAATGAGGCGGAGACGTCGGTTGAGGACATCCTGGTGGTTGCCCGTAATGGCAACCGCGTCGCTTGGAAGTACTCCGTTCTTGATCGCCTCGATAGCTCTCAGGTCGTTGAGATGCCGGATGCGCCCGTGGCTCCCGTCGCGCCGAAGCCAGAGCACCGCCGCTCGCTGGTTCGCGTAAAATCCGCCGCCCTCGACAGAACGCCCGCTGAGAAGACGTAATGAATAGTTCAGTTGCCAACGCGTCCATCATCAAGATCGCGCGGCAGGCAAGGGGGCTCAGCCAAGTGCAGCTGTCGGTCGCAGCTGGCGTCAGTCAGGCTGCGGTATCCAAGCTGGAGGCGGGGATCATGCAGCCCACGCCCGAGTTGGTGGAGAGTCTTGCCCAGGTTCTGTCGTTTCCGGCGTCGTTGTTCTATGAGACGGATCCGGTATTCGGTGTGCCGGTGAGCATCAGCTATCGCAAACGCGCGAGCGTCGGTGCGCGCTCTATCGATCAGCTTGAGGCAGATATCAACATCCGGCTGATGCATCTGCGTCGCCTGTTGGGTTCAATGGATCACCAGCCGGAACTGTCGTTTCCGAGCCTCGATGTCGACGCCTATGGCGGCAGTGGAACCGCGATCGCCCAATTGGTACGGCGTCATTGGGGTGTTCCTAGTGGTCCGCTTCTCGACCTCACTTCGCTGGTCGAGCGGGCTGGTGTGATCGTTCTGCCGTGTGAGTTTGAAAGCATTGGTGTAGACGGCCTCACTTTGCAGCCGCCGGGGCTTCCTGTGTGCATCTTCCTCAACAGTGCGATGCCTGGTGACCGTCAGCGCTTCACCTTGGCCCATGAGTTGGGCCATGCGGTGATGCATCGGATGCCTACGCCGGAGATGGAGCAGCAGGCAGATGATTTCGCAGCAGAGTTGCTGATGCCTGCAAAGGACATCATGCCGGCCTTTACGAGCGGCGTGACGTTGGCGCGTGTTGCCGCTCTCAAGCCGATCTGGCGTGTTTCCATGGCATCGTTGATTTACCGCGCCCGCACGCTTGGCTGCCTCACCACTTCCCAGAACACTTCCCTGTGGAGGCAGATGAGTGCGCTGGGATACCGCCGGCAGGAGCCTCAGGAGGTGGCTGTTCCTGCAGAAAAGCCCTCCGTGATGAGCGATATCATCCGGGCGCATGTCGATGAGCTTGGTTACAGCCTTGATGATCTTGCCCGGCTACTGCACATGCAGCGTGACGAACTAAACGGGATGTACGGAATCGAATTGCGTCCCAGTGCGCCCCGGCTGCGTGTTGTGAAGTAGAAATTTGCGATGACGTGTTGCGTCTAGACATTGCATGCCAAGAATAGGTCAGCGGCGAGGTGCCGCGACCAGCGAAGCCCCGCCATCGTGCGGGGCTTTGTCGTTTCGGGCCCTGGTGACCTTGCCGTTGGATGCCCATGCCCACACCGCAACAACATCTCGACGAAGCGCTCGCCGTCCGCCACCAGCTGCTGCTGGGCAAGGCGACGGTGTCGCTCGCCTTCGGCGAGCGGCGCGTGGAGTACACCAAGGCCGAGTTGCCCGCACTTGAGGCGTACATCGCCGAGCTGCGTCGCACGATCAGTGGCAAGGCCACGCGCCGCGGGCGCATCACCTACGTGGTGCCGCGCTGATGGCCTCCGCTGCCGTCGCTGCCGATCGCCTGAAGGCCGCCCTGGGCCAGGACCGCGCCGTGCGCGCGGCGCTCAGTGCCGCTGTGTCGCCGCCTGCCGCCAGCGCAGACGAAGTGCAGGGCACCCGCTGGCGTGGTGCCTCGCGCACATTGCGCAGCCTGCAGAGCTGGTTGGCCCCAGTGGGCAGCGCCTCGGCAGACCTGGAGCGCCATGAGCTGACCACGTTGCGCGCGCGCAGCCGTGATGCCATGCGCAACGCGCCCATTGCCCGCAGTGCACTCATGCGCTGCCGCACCAGCATCGTTGGTACCGGACTGGTTTGCCGGCCGGCGGTTGACCACGAGGCCCTGGGCCTCGCCAGCGACGAGGCCGAGCGCTACAGCGCCGTGCTGCGTGCCAGCTGGGAGCGCTGGGCAGAAGATCCGGCCGAGTGCGACGCCGAGGCTGCGCTCGACATCTACGGCCTGCAAGCGCTCGCGCTGCTGTCGGCCATGTCCAGTGGCGACGTGTTCGTCCTGACGCCGCAGGAGCGGCGCCATGGCGGCGTGTCCGACCTGAAAGTGCAGCTTGTCGAGGCTGACCGCATCAGCAATCCCAACGATGCCGGCGACACCCCGAACTGCATCGACGGCATTTCCATTACAGGCGCCACGCCGGTGGGTTGCTGGATCCGCAACACGCATCCCGGCGACCGAGTGGACATGCGCATGGCGGTGTGGAGCTTCTACGCCTACTTCGGTGCTGAGACTGGCCGCCGCCGTGTGCTGCATGTGTGGAACGACAAGGAGCGGCCAGGGCAGGTTCGCGGTGCGCCGTACCTTGCGCCGGTGCTGGAGCCGCTCAAACAGCTGGAGCGCTACGGCGATGCGGAGCTGATGGCCGCCGTCATCAGCGCCATGTTCACCGTCTTCATCGAGCGCGACAAGGAACTGGCCGATGCCGAAGGCAACGCGCTGGGCCTGTTCGGCACGGACGACAGTCAGCCCAACATCGCACTGGGCAACGGCGCCGTGGTGGACCTTGCCCCCGGCGAGAAGGCGACCAGCCAGGCGCTCAACCGTCCCAACGTCAACTTCGATCCATTCTTCACCGCCGTGGTGAAGCAGATCGGTGCCTCGCTGGAGCTGCCGCTCGATGTGCTGATGTTGCAGTTCGACCGCAGCTACTCGGCCGCCCGCGCCGCCATGCTGGAGGCCTGGCGCTTTTTCAATCTGCGCCGGTGGTACCTGGTGCAGCAGTTCTGCCAGCCGCTGTATGGGCTGCACATCGACGAGGAAGTCGCTGCAGGTCGCTTGGTGCTGCCCGGCTATGGCGATCCCATTCGTCGTCGGGCCTGGACCCGCGCCCTATGGATCGGCCCGGCGCGTGGCTCGATGGACGAGCAGAAGGAGGCCGGTGCGGCCAAAACCCGCATCGAGATCGGTGTCAGCAACGAGGCCATGGAAACTGCGGCCATGAACGGCGAGGACTGGAACGCCGTGTATGCCCAGCGCGTGCGCGAGGTGAACCGTCGCCGCGCCGATGGCCTGTATGCGCCCGCCGCGACCACGCCGCCGGCACCGGCAATGGCCGACGGACAGCGGCCGGAAGACGACGCGGCACCCACCCCGGAGGACGCGGCATGAGCGACGCCTATCACCTCGCGGCCAGCCGCCCCTGGCTGATCCAGCGCGAGTCGCTGGAAACCATCCTCAGCGTGGCGGAGCGTGCTGGTGACCCGCAGGCGTTGCAGACGCGCCTGGGCCGCCCGCTGGACAATGCGCGCAGCGTCACCATGCGCGATGGCGTGGCAGTGATCCCGGTCATTGGCCCGGTGTTTCGCTACGCCAACCTCTTCACCGCCATCTCCGGTGCCACCAGCACGCAGGTGCTGGCCACCGACCTGCAGGCCGCGCTCGACAACCCCTACGTCAAGGCCGTGGTGCTGGAGTTCAACACGCCCGGCGGTGAAGCCAGTGGCGTTGGGGAGCTTTCGGACACCATCCATGCCGCGCGGGGCAGCAAGCCCATCGTTGCCTACGTGGGCGACCTGGCCGCCTCGGCCGGCTATTGGCTGGCCAGCGCCTGCGACGAAGTGGTGATCGCCGAAACCGGCATGGTCGGCTCCATCGGTGTGGTGATGTCCTACCTGGATACCAGCGAGCGCGATGCTAAAGCCGGCGTCCGCACCTTGGAGATCGTCTCCAGCCAATCGCCGGACAAGCGGCTGGATCCCAAGACCGACGAAGGGCGCGGCAAGGTCCAGTCCATCGTCGATGCGCTCGCCGGGGTCTTCGTGACTGCGGTGGCGCGCAACCGTGATGTGCCCGAGGACACCGTGCTGGCCGACTTCGGCCGGGGCGGCGTGTTGCTGGGTGCTGACGCGGTCAAGGCCGGCATGGCCGATCGCATCGGATCACTCGAAGCCGTGATCGCCGAGCTGGCCGGTTCCGCCAGCACTCCGAAGAGGAAAACGCCCATGAGTACTGCAAACGGGCAGGTCACGGTTTCCACCACCGAAGATCTGCGCAACGCGCTGGCGGCCGGCAAGACGGCCGACCAGATCGTGATCGCAACCAACGACGCGGCCATCGCCGCCGCCCGCAACGAAGGCGAAGCTGCCGGCCGCGCGTTCGCGACCGATGCCGCAGTCACCGCCGAGCGTGCGCGAATCATCGGCATCCAGACACTGGCCCGCACCGGGTTCGATGCCGAGATGCAGGCCGCCATCGACAGCGGCGCCACGCCGGAGGCCTTCGCCATGACGCTGCTGCAGGCCGCGCAGGACCGTGGCATCACGCTGGATGCCATGCGCCGTGATGCGCCGCCTGCCGCCGCCCACGCCAAGCCCGGCGAAAGCGGTGGTGACAAGGTCGCCAGCCTGTCCACCAGTGACATCTACCGCCGCCGCCAGGCCGGCGCATCCCCGGCCAAGTAAGGAGCCGCCCATGACCACCATGATCGAACTGAACCGCACGGGCGATTTCCTGTTGTCGGAAGCCCCCGGCACCTACTCGCGCGAGAACGAGATCCTTGCCGCAGGCCAGTCCTGCGTCGCCGGCACCGTTCTTGGCGTGGCCACTGCGTCCGGCAAGTACCTGGCACTGGATCCAGCGCTCGCCACGGGTGTCGAAGACGCCGCTGGCGTTCTCTGGGCCACCACCGATGCAACCGATGCCGATGTCGCCATCGTGGTCATCAAGCGCAACGCCGAAGTGAAGGCCGAAGCGCTGATCTGGCCGGACGACATCACCGCCCAACAGAAAACCACCGCGATCTCGCAGCTCGCCGAGCTGGGCATCGTCCTGCGCTGATTACGAGGAATTATACCCATGCCCGCACCCTTGATGTCCGATGTTTTCGCCGGTGACGCCTTCAGCGTCATCTCCCTCACCGACGCCATCAACAACGTCCCGTTCATCCCCGGCCGTGCAGGCCAGGTGGCTGGCTGGGAGGAAGAGGGCGTCCCGACAACCAGCATCCTGGTCGAAGAGGACGGCGGCGAGCTGCGTCTCGTCGATCCCACGCCGCGCGGCGGCCCTGGGCAGACCTTTGCCCCGGACAAGCGCAAGGCACGCAGCCTGGTCGTACCGCACTACCAGGTGGACGACTTCATCGCCGCCGACAGCGTGCAGAACATCCGCGCCTTCGGTCAGGCAAACCAGTTGGAAAGCGTGCAGGAGCGTGTGACCGCGCGCCTGCGCCAGCATGTGCAGTGGAAGCTGGACCCCACGCTGGAATTCCAGCGCGTGGGTGCAATCAAGGGCTTGATCGTCAATGCCGGTGGCACCGTCCTGTACGACCTGTTCAACGAATTCGGTGTCGTCCCGGAGGCCGAGGTCGATTTCGATCTGGACAACGCCAACCCGGGCAGTGGCGCGCTGCGGCGCAAGGTGGCGGGAGTTGTCCGCAAGATCGCCGATGGCCTGGGTGGCGTGCCGGTCGGTGCCATCCACGCGTTCTGCGGCGACGCCTTCTTCGACGACTTGCTGTCCCACCCGGAAGTGCGCGAAAGCTACACCGGCACTCCGATGGCGCAGGTGCTGCGCGAGGGCTACGTCACCCCGGCCGGCACCGTGTATGGCGTGTTCGAGTTCGGCGGGATCATCTGGGAGAACTACCGCGGAAAGGTGGGGAACACCGCCTTCGTTGACCCCGACAAGTGCCACATCTTCCCGATCGGCACTCCTGGCCTGTGGCGCACCGTGTACGCGCCGGCGGACTACGAAGAGACCGTCAACACCATCGGTCTGCCGCGCTACGCCAAGCAGTACCCCACGCCCAACGGCAAGGGCCGGGCGCTGGAGGCGCAGATGAACGCCCTGAGCTACTGCACCCGGCCCAAGACCCTCATCAAGGGCAAGCGCACCTAAAAGGCCTGCTGAAACCGCCACACGCACACAGCCGTGTGGTGGTTCGCGCAACAACGAAGGAACTTTTCAGACCAATGAATGCCAAGCTCCCGCGAGGGGTTCGCAACGCGAACCCCGGCAACATCGATCGCACCAACACCGTCTGGCAAGGCGAGGATCGCAGTGCCTCCGCCGTGGCGCGCGAGTCGCGCTTTGCGGTCTTCGATTCCCCCGAATACGGCTTCCGTGCCCTGGTCAAGACGCTGTTGACCTATCAGCGCAAGCACGGCCTGCGCACGGTGCGCGGCATCATCAATCGCTGGGCGCCGCCGGTGGAGAACGACACCGGTGCCTATGCGCGGCAGGTGGCCACTGCACTGGGTGTGGATGTGGACCAGCGCATCAACGTCGAAGCGCCAGCCACCGCATTCCAGCTGGCCAAGGCCATCGCCAAGCATGAAAACGGCGGCAACTTCTGGGGCGACGAGGTCATCTGGGATGGCGTCGAATTGGCCGGTGTGCGCCGATGATGGATGGCGGCGCCACCGTGCTGCTCAAGTCGGCTGCATTGCTGGTGGCCACCAGCGCTGGCAGTGTGGTTGTCACTGAAGTGATTACCGGTAGCGAGCACCTGTTCCTGGGCATTCCGCAGTCGTGGTTTCTGGCGGCGGTGGTCGGCGCGCTGGTTGGCCTGCTGGTACTCAGCGAGATCGACGTGGGCAAGGTCTCCGCGCCCAGCGGCGGCCCGGGCGTGCAGTGGCTGACGTTGCTGCTGCGCGTCGGCTTGCTCGGGCTGTTCGTCCTGGGCTTCGCCCTGGCGGCCGGCTGGATCGTGGTGGCGCTGGCCAACTATTTTCCTTCCATCCACCGCATCGGTATCGCGGTGAGTGGCTTGAGCGGCTTCGTCATCAAGCCGATGTTGCCGCACTACCTGGCCGCGCTGCAGAAGTGGTCCGATCGGCTCGCTGGCCGTGCAGGAGGTGGTGCATGACCACCTACCTCCTGAGCCTGGTCAGCACGCTGGCCGTGTTTTGCGCCACCACATGGCAGCTGCTGCACACCTTCCACCTGGGTGATCGCGCACGCGACCGTGCTGCCTGGGCGCTGCGTGGCGCCTGTTTCATTGGTCTGGCCGTGGGCATGCTGGGCATCTTCCTGCGCGACCTGGCGCAACACACGCCCGCGCCTTGGTACGTGCTGCTGGTGCGCGTGAGCCTGACGGTATTACTGATCTATCCATGGCGTCGTCGGGAGAGCGATCGATGAATATTCTGGCGTTTTTCAATGCGCTGGTGGCGCTGGTCTTCGGCTGGGGCACCGATACGCTGATCTGGCTGCGCAAGCCCGGTAGCTGGCTCAAGGTGGTGTGCGCACTGCTGGCAGCCCTGCTGTCTATTGCTGCCCTGGCGTCCTACCGCAAGGGCCAGCAAGTGATCGTGGTAACGCGCCAGGTGGAGCAGTGCCAAAGCGATCGTGCTGCAGCATTGGAGGCTGCGCAACTCAAGCGCGCAGAGTTGGAGCGCAACAACGCAGACAAGGACGCGGCGTTGGCAACCATCGCCGCCAAGTTGCAGGCCGAGGCGGAAAAGCTGCGGCTGCTGCAAGAGCGCAATGCCGGCCTGCGCGACAAGACCGAAGCCGCCAAGGCGGCGGCCGACCGGAGCGCCAAGGCATTCAAGCGGGAATACGACCAACGTCCAGCCGAGTGCGCTGCCGCACTGCAAGCGCTGGCTGCGGCATGCCCCAGCCTGGAGGGATACTGATGCGCAATGTGCTGATTCTCGCGCTATCGACGGCGCTGCTGGCTGGGTGCGGCAACAAGCTCGCCAAGGTGGATCCTGCTCGCCCGATCATGGTGACGCCGGCGCCCGCCGTCGTGGCGGTACCCGTGCGGGTCTATGTGCAGATCCAACCGCGCCTGACCCAGCGATGCCCCTGGGTCAGGAATGGCACTCTCGAGCAGGTGCTTGAGGTCTCCCGTGGGCGCAAGCGTTGCCTGGAATTCTACGAAGCCAACCTGAGCGAGATCGAGCAGGTGCAGGGCACGCCAGCCGGCGACAGCTTGGAGCGGCCATGAGCATGTTCCGCAAGGACACCACCGCTGACTATCGCGCCGGCGCCAGCAATAGTGGCGTCAAGATCGATGTGGACGCCGACAACTTACTGGGCCGTCAGTTCAGCGAGTTGGAGAAGAAGAATCTGCCATTCGTGGTGATGCAGGCGGTCAACGCCACTGCGTACGAAATCCGTGAAACCTGGAAGCGTTCAGCGCTGCGCGTTTTCGACCGCCCGACACCGACGACTCGGAATGCGGTGCTTTATGCAAAGGCGACAAAAGATCGTCTGTATGCGCAAATCTTCCTGCGCAACGAGGCGCTAAAGGGAACAGCTCCTGACAAATATCTGCAGGCGCAGGTTCTGGGGGGGGAGCGTGGCACCAAGGGATTTGAGAGGCTCTTGCAGAAGAAAGGGCTGATGCCTGCCGGCGCCTTCGCTGTGGCTGGCCGCCGCGCGACGCTTGACCAGTATGGCAACGTCTCGTCAGGTCAGATCCGGCAGATTCTGTCGCAAATGCAGGCCGGTGCTGAACAGGGCTACGTGTCGAATGAGAGCAATGAAAGCCGTGAGAAGCGCCAACGGCGCGAGGCGCGCAAGTTCGGCAGGACCTACACCTACTTCGTATTGAAGAAGCGTCGGGGCAGGTTGCTACCGGGTCTGTATGAGCGCAGCAATGATCGTAGTCGTGCAATCCGATCAATCTTCATTTTCGCCACGCGTGCAACTTATCGACCGCGTTACGACATCTTTGCACAGGCACAACGGCAGTGGGACAAGCTCATGCCGTTCTATTTCAGTCGAGAGTTGGAAAAAGCGCTGCAATCGAGCATGTATCGGGTGCGCCCATGAGCCAACGCCAGTTCATGCAGGAGTTTGATGCGGTTGCGTTCGCGGCCTTTGCTGAGTCCGGCCTTGCCGATGCTGCGCAGTACCTGGCGCCTGGAGACGATGTTGCGTTGCCCTGCACCGTTCAAATCGATCGCAACGTGCGCGACTTCGGTAGCGACAGCGTACCGGTCAGCACCGGCTTCATCCTGGTGACGTTTCAGCGTGCGGAAGTGGAGCCGGCAAAGCGCGGCAAGCTGCTGCTGCCTGGTGAAACGCTGCTGCTGGCCGAGCGCGTGCGCCAGGACGAATCCATCAGCCAATGGGTGGCCGATCATGGCTAGCCCGCGCGAGACGTTGCGCACTGCCGTTGGTGCCTGCCTGCAGCGCATCAGCATTGCCGGTGGCTACCAGACCGATGCTGGCGCCAGCTTCACCTTGGAGCCGGGTCAGGTGGATGAAGACGCCACCGCCGTGCTGACCGTGCTGGTGGCCAAGCAGGAGCGCGCCAGCGATGCCGCCCTGACGCGCACCCATCGCCTGACGACGTTGGTGGTCGTCATCAAGGTGCCTGCGCCACTGGATACCGCCCAGGCGCGCCTGGACGCAGCCGTAGCCGATGTCGAGGAGGCGATGGCCGACCAGCAGTACCGCTACCCGCCGCGTGTGCAGTGCCCGCAGTACATCTCCATGGAGCCGGTCAAGCCGGAAGCCGGCATGAGCTGGGTCGGCGCGCTGCTCACCTACCAATCCCACATCCCGATCAAGTAACCCGCCGCCCAAGCGGCACCACCACAGAGGCAATACACGATGGACGATTACAGCTACCTGGGCAGCGGCAAGGTACTCATTCGCGAGTACGCGGCCGCCGCGCCCTTCGAAGAGGTGGGCAATGTCAGCGCGCTGAGCTTCAGCCCCCAGACCAATACCATCACCCTGGCCGACAGTACCAAGCCCGGCGGCGGCACCCGCAATCGCGTGGACCGCGTCACCGAGGTACAGATGGCCTACACCTTCCACGACTTCGCCCCGCAGAATTTCGCGCGGGCGTTGCGCGGTACCGTGAGCGCGATCGCCGCAGGCAATGTTGCCGCCGAAGCGGTGGTGGGATTCCCGGGTGGCTACAGTCCACTGGAGCGGCGTGCAACCGAGATCACGTCCGTCAAGAACTCCGGTGGCACCGTCACCTACGACGCGGGCACGGATTATGAGCTGCGCGATGGTGGGCTGTTCATCCCCGTCGGTAGCGATATCCCGGCACCGGTCAATGGCGTTGCCAATCTCACCGTGGCCTATGCCCACGGCGCGGCCAAGCGCGTGGAAGCGCTGACCACGAGCCAGAAGCAGTACGAGGTGCTGTTCCTGGGCCTCAACGAGGCCCGCAGTGGGAAAGAGGTGCGCGTGCATGCGCACAAGGTCAGTGGCGGCGTCATGGCACAACTGGGGCTGATCGGCGATGAATATGGCGCCGGTGAAGTGACCGGGGCGCTGCTGGCCGACACGGCGAAGGGTGTGGGTCTGTCGCAGTACTTCACCGTGGACATCCAGGAATGAGCCGCGATGACCTGGATGTACTGATGCCCCCCGTACGGGCCATTGTGTTTCGCGGCGAGCAGCTGGAGCTTTCGCCGCTGACGCTGGCGCAGATCGGCCCGTTTATCAAGTCAACCCGGCCGATCATCGGCCGGGTCATCATCGCCGCGAGCATGGTCAGCGCCGGCGCCACCATCGAAGTGGCGGCGCTGTTGATGGATGTGCTCGAGCAGGACGGCGATGCATTCGCAAAGGGCGGGGCCGTCGTCACTGGCAAGCCGGAGGGATGGATTGCGGGCGGCTCACTGGCAGATGCAGCCTCGCTGGTCGAGGCCATAGTGGAGCTCAACCAGGATTTTTTCGGCCAGCGCCTGCCGAGCCTGATGCGGGTGGCCGGAAATGCCATCCCCGCAATGGTGGCGACGCAGGCACAACCGGCTGGGCCGATCTCGTCCACTTCCTCGTCGCCCGCGGACACCAGCGGCGAGACGTCCTGACCTACACCCTGGCGCAAGCCAGGGCGTTTGCAGCAGCGGCTGTGCGCGATGACCACGCGCAGCTGCGTCAACGCGAAGCATCCACGGCGCAGGCCGTACGGATGGCGATGGGCGCCGAGTCTGTCGCCTTTACGAAATACATCAAGGACCTGACACGGTAAATGGCCGACCAATCAGCAAATCTGCGCGTCCGCATCAGTGCGGACGTAAACGACATCAAGCAAGGCCTCGCGTTGCTGCGTGGGCAGATTGCCGCTGTGCAGAAACAGGCCAGCCAGCCGCTACCGGCAAACAACCCTGTGTCGCAACTGGGCGTTTCGGCTGGTCAGACGGCGGCAGCAATGCGACAGCTGCCTGCACAGTTCACGGATATCTTCACCAGCTTGCAGGGTGGCATGCCATTTTTCACCGTGCTGGTGCAGCAAGGTGGACAGATCAAGGACAGCTTTGGCGGGATTGGCCCTGCCTTGAAAGGTGTTTCCTCCGCCCTGGTTGGCGTGGTCAACCCACTCACGGTCACGGCGGCTGCGGTGGCGGCTCTAGCTGTGGCCTGGGTGAAGGGACAGGATGAGGCGGAAGCATTCGCGCGCGTTTTGGCAGAAACGGGAGGCATTGCAGGCGTGACAGGCGATCAATTGGTCGCTATGTCTGAAGCGCTATCGGGTAGGAATCTAACGCAGGGGAAGGCGGCTGAGGCCCTGACGCAAGTTGCGAAAAGTGGAAAGATCGTTGGGGTCAGCTTTGTCGCCGTAGCTTCAGCTGCGGCCAACATGGAAGACGCAACGGGTCGCGCAATCGGCGAGACAGTTGCCGAGTTTGCGAAGCTAGGCCAGGATCCGGTCGATGCCATCGTCAAGCTCAACGAGCAACAGAGCTTCTTGACGGAAGCAACCTACTCGCAAATTAAAGCCCTGCAAGAACAGGGGCGCACTCAGGAGGCTTCTTCGCTCGCGACGGAAACGTACGCCAAGGTGCTGAACGAACGGGCCAACGACGTGCGGGCGAGCCTTGGCAGTATCGATCGCGCATGGGTGGCGGTGACCAAATCGGCGAAATTTGCCTGGGATGCAATGCTTGACGTCGGGCGAGAGGAATCTAGCGAGAAAAAGATCAATGATCTATCGGGATCGTTGATAAAGATGCAGGAGTTGCTCGATAGTATGTCCGTCGGTGACCGTCGGCGAGGTCTGGTCGAGAACCGGATCGCAGAGATTCGGCAGCAGATGGGCAGCCTACAAGAGGCTTGGATCAAGGAGCAGAAAGCCGCCAATCAGAAGATGCTTGCCGCACAAGCGAATCAAGCAGCGATTGACCAGGAACAAGAGCTGCTGCAATACCGTTCCAAAGAGCAAAGGCGCGTTGCTGAAATCAATGCTGAGCAAGGTAGGGCGCGTGAGGCTATCTACGCGGCTGAGTCGAGTGGCGACAAAGATCTGGCGGCCAAGATCGCAAAGAATCGCGACGAACTCATCAAGCAGATCAATGACAAGTACACGAAGGAGACGACAGGTAACACCGCCGGTGCCAGTCGCTCTGCGGGCCTGCAGAACATCAAAGATGCGTTCACCGCCGAGCAGGCGCAGATCACCACTAGCACCAAGGTGCTGCAGGCGCAGTACCAGGCGCGAGAGGTATCGGCAGAAACCTACTACCAGCGCCTGCGCGAGCTCACCGAGCGCGGCACCGCCGCAGAGGCGCAGTCGCTGCAAAAGCAGATTGACTACCTCAACAGCCGCAACGTCAGCGGCAAGCAGTCGATCGACGTCAACAAGCAGGTTGGCGAGTTGGAAGCGCAGCTGGCCAAGGTGCGCACCGAGGGCGCGGCCGCTCTGCAGGTGCTTTCAACCGAAGAGGGCAAGCTGAAGAAGCAGCGCGAGGACGCACTTGCCTCCTACAAGGCGGCGCTCGACGCCAGCACCGATGCGCTACAGGAAGACATGGATGCCATGGTGGCCCGTGTTGGTGCGGGCGATCGCGAGTTCGAGATCCAGCAGCGCTTAAACGGCGTCTACAAGGAGCAAGCGCAGCGGCTGAATGAGTTGGCCCTGCAGAAGAATGCCGGGCGTATCGACGAAGCAACGGCTGCGGCCGAAGAGCAGGCGGTGCGCGAAGAAACCGACCGCCGTGTGCAGATCATCCGTGATGGATACCAGTCCATGCGCGAAGCGCAGGCCAGCTGGAGCAATGGTGCATCGGCCGCCTGGGCGAACTACGTTGATGAGGCCCGCAACGCTGCAGGGCAGGTGCAATCTGCGGTCGGCTCGGCACTGGGCGGCCTGGAAGACGTCTTCGTCGAGTTCGTGACGACCGGCAAGCTCAGCTTCAGCGACTTGGCCAATTCCATCATTGCCGATCTTGCCCGCATCGCAGCCAAGCAAGCCATCACTGGCATGATCGGTGCCATGTTTGGACAGCCTGGTGCGGGTGCTGTGCAGCGTGAGTCGATCCCGCTGCAAGGCTGGGACACCGGTGGCTTCACTGGCCCCGGAGGCAAGTTCGAACCGGCAGGCATTGTGCACAAGGGCGAGGGCGTACTTAGCCAGCGCGACATTGCAGCGATCGGCGGCCCGCAGGCATTCCTGGCGTCGCTTGCGGCATTGCGTCGCGGACCTGGTTATGCGGATGGCGGCCTCGTGGGCGGGCCAGCGGTGCCGCAGTGGCGGCAAGGTGGGCGGCCGATGCAGGTGCAATTCAACATCGAGAACAACACCGGGACCGCAGTCACAGCGCAGCAGACCGGCGTGCAGCAGGACGGCAACAAGATGATCGTGAGCATGGTCCTTAATGCAGTCGCCGGGGACATTGCGGGTGGTGGAAAAGTGGCCGGCGCAATCCAGGGCCGCTTCGACACGAGGACGCGCCGCTGATGGCTACCTTCCCCGCCTACGCCGGCGTGCTGTACGACACTGTCCGTTGCTCGTTTGACCCATCCGTGCTGCGCACCGAAATGGAGCGTGGCGTGCCCAAGCAGCGCGTACTCAACAGTCGTGTGTTGACGAAGGTGGCGATGACGCTGGACTTTGCATCGCCGACAACCGCGCTGGCGTTTGAGTCTTGGTATTTTGACGAGATCCGGCGTGTCGGCTGGTTCGACTTTCTGCATCCGTTGAGTGGCGTGACGTTGCAGGCGCGCTTCGAGAACGGTGGTATCGGCGAGCTGCGCCCGGCTGAGGGTGCAGAGCGCCCGTGGCAGCGCGATGTGGTCGTGGAGTACCTGCGATGAGCACATTCCTCGAGCGCCGCCAACGCGTGACCGATCCCGCCGGGCCGCTAGAGCTGCTTGAGATGACCGCACCGTCGTTCGGCGCTGTCCTGCGTATAGCCAACGACACGCAGGATTGGGAGAGTAACGGAAACACCTACGTCGGGTACCCGTTTCGTTTCACCCCGCCGGCGGATGCGGCCGGGCAGACGCCGCGCGCGCAGCTGGAGGTGGACAACGTCGGGCGTGGGATCACCGACGATCTGGAGCGCGTGCAGCCGAATGAAACGGTGATGTGCCGCTACCTGATTACCGACCGCGCGCAGCCCAACCTCATCGCTCGCCGATATTACTTGCCGTTGACGCAAGTGCGCGCCGCCGGACCGCTGATTACCGCGCAGATCGGCGTGGACTTTTTCATGCGGCAGCAGGCGGTGAAGCTACGCGCCAACCCTTTCACGCTGCCGGGGATCTTCTGATGCGGGTGGTTGACGTTGAGCGATTCCTCAACATTCCGTACGACGCCGAAAACTACGACTGCGCGGACCTGGTAGTGCAGGTGCAGCGCGAGTTGTTTGGGCGCGATGTACAGATGCCTGCGCGCCGTCCGCGCGGTGCTGCCGGGCAGGTGGCACTTGGCGAGCTCTCGCGCGCCTACGCGTCGCCCACCACGGCGCCGCAAGACGGCGACCTGGTGCTGATGTTCGACAAGGGTCAGGGCAGGCCCGGTCACGTCGGAGTCTTCTTCCACCTGGCCCACGAGGGCTGGGTGCTGCATACAACCAGCGCGCTCGGCAGCAGCTGGCTGCACCGCGTGCGGGAGCTGCCGGATTACGGCGCACGGATCGAGGGGTATTACACATGGGCTTGATGACAACTCCCGCGAGCAGCGGTCAGCTGGTGCTGACGCCGCATCCGGTCACACTGGATGGCCAACGGCACATCGCGATGGATCTACAGCCGGGCGAGCGCCTGTGCGAGTTCCTGCATCGGCATGTGATCGACCTGGACCAGGGGGACTGGAGCGTGTCGATTGGCGGCCGCGTCGTGCCTCGCCACCTGTGGCCGTACGTCTATCCGAAGGACGGCCAGGTCATCGAGGTGCGCGGCGCGGTTGGCAGAAATGCCCTGTACATCGTGGCGATGGCCGCGCTGATCTACTTCACCGGCGGCGCCGGTGCGACGTGGGCGGCTGGCTTGGGTACCACGGGTGCAGCTGTGGCCTACACGGCTGCGTTCGTGGTCGGTTCGATCGTCATCAATAAGGTGCTCGGGCCGAAGGTCGAAAGCCCGACAGCCCCCAGCAACGCGGGGACGGTCTACAGCCTGGGTGCAGCGCGCAACCGCCCTCGGCCCTATGAGCCGCTGGGCCTTCTGTTCGGCCGCACGCGCATCGCGCCAGACATCGCCAGCACCACCTACTCGTGGTACGAGGGCGACGACCAGTACATCGGCATGGTGCTGACGCCGGGCATCGGTGTGGGCCGCGTGGGTGCGATCTCCAATGGAGATACGCTGTTGTCGAGCTACGAAGGTGTGAGCGTCTATCACTCTGGCTATAGCCAGATGCCGGAAGAGACGATCCCGTTGTACAGCAATGTGGACACGGTCGAGGGCGGTGAGTTGCCTGATACCGCCGACTTCGTGACCCGCACCACCAGCGCCGACACGGTGCGCATCCTGATCAACTTGGAGTACGTGCTCGGCGGCGTGGGCACTTCGGGCAAGAAGTACAACGTGTCGGAGACGGTGCAGGTGCAGTATGCACCGGCGGGGACCGGCATCTGGGCAACGCTGGCCACGCAAACCTACACCGGCGACAAGTTGGATGTCAGTAAGCGCGCGACGCTGTCGGCAGATGTGGCCAAGGGTCAGTACGACGTGCGCGTGCGCATCCTCGGCCTGGGCAACTACAGCGGCGACAACACCCAGCGCAACGACTTCCAGTGGTCGACGATGGGCAGCGTGCAGGCCGACACGGCAACGTATGTCGGCATCTCGCGCACCGGCATCATCATGAAAGCCACCGGGCAGCTCAACGGCCAGCCCGACGAGCTGCGTGCTGAGCACGTCGCCGCGCCGATCCCGGTGTGGCGCAACGGCGCATGGGTGAACGAGGAAACCAGCAACAACGGCGCCCACATCCTCAAGTACGCCCGCGGCTACTACGACCAGAACGGCAGGCTCATTGCCGGCATGGGAAAGAGCGATGAAGAGATCGACATCGAGTCGTTGCAGGGCTTCATGGCCCACTGCGAAGCGAACGGCTACACCTACGACTATTGGTTGACGGAGGAGCGCAGCCACGACGAGGTGCTGCAGGCCATCGCCCTAGCCGGCATGGGGCAGACCACCAGGGCCGGGGGCCGCTTGTCGGTGGTGTGGGCCGCCGACGAGCAGCCGCTCTCGGGCGTGGTCAACATGGCCGAGATGAAGAAGGGCAGCTTCAGCGTGGACTACACGCTGGCCAGCGCTGCCGACGGCATCGAGTACAGCTATTTCGACAGCACCACCAACAAAGTCGAGACCCTGCGCGTGCCTGCGCCGGGTGTGGAGACGATGCTCAACCCGGCGCGGCTCACCGGTGAGGGTATTGGCCGCGAGGCGCACGCGGCCGAGCTGGCGCGCTATCACCTTGGACAGAGCCTCTACCAGTACAAGGACATTGGATTTGCTCAGGACCTGCAGTACTTGTCCTATCGCCGCATGTCGATGCTGTCGATTTCCCACGATCTCACGCAGTGGGGCTTCGGTGGTCGCATCGTCGCGGCCGAGCGCAGCCCGCTGCTGGGCACGGTCACGCTGACGCTGGACGAACCGGTGCCGCCACCGGATGCACGCAACGCCTTCATCGGCCTGCGCATCCCGGGTGAGGCGGTCTACCGCACGTTCCGCGTGCGCGGCTTCGCTGAGGCAACCGACACCATCCAGCTCGTTGAGGAATGGCCGGATGACGCACCGCTGCCGGGCGAGGGCTACGCCGATTCGATGGTGCAGGGCGGCTGGCAGGAAAACCCGGCGCACGACACCGTGTGGATCTACGACTTCAAGGCCACGCCGGGGCTGCGCGTGCGCGTTGTGTCTATTGAGCCAGAGAGCGATCTGAAGGGCGCCAACATCAGCGTGGTGCCGGAGTCGCCCGAGTTCTGGAACTACGTCAAGACTGGCCAGTACATCCCGCCAGACAGCGGCTCGTCGCTGGCCACGCGCCCGATCGTCAGCAACCTGGCGATCAGCGAGGACCAGATCACCACCGGCGACGTCACCGCGACGGACCTGGTGGCGACTTTCGACATCAGCGGCCCGTTCGATCACGCCGTGGTCTACGCCTCGGCGTCCGATGGCAGCGGTGAGCTGCAGGAAGTGGCCCAGACGCGCACCCGCACCGCGCGGTGGCGCATCCCGCGCGCCGGCACTTACACCCTCAACGTGCGCCCGTTCGGCCCGGAAGGGCAGATGGGCGTGGGCGCCTCGCTGATCTACACGACCATCGGCGCCGACGCACCGCCGGTGAACTACGACCTGTTCGACGTGGAGGAGATCTCCGGCGGCATCCGCCGCTACACCTGGGGCTTCTGGACGGACACGATCCAGTCGGCCAACCTGGCCGGTGCTGAGATCCGCTACACCGCGGCACCGGAGCAGGGCGCGCCGATGCCGGCGTGGGAGGCCATGACGCCGGTCGGTGACAGCGGCTACCACACCGGTGCGTTCGACTCGCCCATCCCGGCGTCGGGCAAGTGGACGTTCGCTATCCGCGCGCGCAACACCAACGGCACGCTGTCGGTAGCGGCCAAGTACGTCACCAAGACGCTCGGCAAGAACCTGGGCGAGCTGCAGGAGGAAATGCAGCAGGCGATCGACCAGACCACCGAGGAGATCCGGCAGGGCTTTCTGGAGGCCGCAGAGCGTGATCGTCAGATCGCCGAGGCTGCACTAGCGGCTGCCAACAAGGCGCGCGAGGACGCGATCGCACACGCGGACGCGCTCAATGCAGCGTTGGGCGATCTGGTCAACGCGGACGAATGGACCTCGACCGCGTTATATCCGAAGGGCGACTTCGTGCGCTACGACGGGCGGCTGTACCGAGCAGAGCTCGCAAACTCCGGCGTCGTTCCGGCGGGCAATCCCTCGACCTGGCAGAACGTCGGCAACTACTCGAGCGCAGGCGAGGCTATCGCGGCTGCGCTGGACATGGCCAACCAGACGGCCAATGAACTGGAAGCCGAGGCCACTCGGCTGTCAGGGGTGATAGCGCGCCTACCTGCGGGCGACGGGCAGCTGGCTCCATCCGCATGGGTTTCAGAGGGGTTTACGGCACTGACAAATGCCGACACAGCGCTAGGCCGGCGCGTCGGAACTGTAGAGGGCCGCATGCCGGCCGGTAGCGGTGCCCTCGAGACCGCGGCAAGAGTCACAGCAGTGGATGAGGCGGCGGTCCGGCGCGACGAGGCGGTTGCGCAGCGGGTTGGCGTGGTAGAGGGGCGTATGCCATCCGGTAGCGGCGGGCTTGCGACCTCCGCGAGCGTCACCTCTGTAGATCAGGCCAGTGTTAGCCGTGACCAGGCGCTTGGGCAGCGGATCGATACAACCAACGCCGCAGTCGCTGGCAAAGCGGAGACCTCCGCCCTTAACGCACTGAACTCGCAGGTGCAGCAGATTGGGAATCAGGCGACGGCCAACAGCACCGCGCTCACCAGTGTCGTGGCCAAGACGAATGTCAATGGCAACATGCTGGTCAACCCGACGTTCTCACAGGGTGCCTTGGGCTGGACGTTGCCCACCGGCATGTCGATCGCCAACGAGCCGCGGTTTGGCTATTACCTGGCGTTCGGCTTTAACCAGGCCACCGCAAACGGGCTTGCGGCTGTGCAGGACCGTGCGGCGCCTGCCGGTACATACACGGTTGCGACGGACGTGTACCGCAACGGTTCGGTCGGCACCGCGCGCATCGAGCTGAGCTATCTCAATTCGTCGGGTCAGCCGGTGGGCGGCGCAACCGTTGCCACGGATTCGTCCATCGTCGGCGCATGGCAGCGCATTGTTGCGTCCGCGCCACCTGCTACTGGGACCACCACGATTCGGGTGCGTCTGATCTGTGAGCAGACCAACGCCAACGTCAGCTTCCGCCGCGTGAAGCTTGAGGCCGGCTCCGTCTCGACGTTGTACACGGACGAGAACTCGGTCAACACGATGGTGTCAGCGACGCAGGCGCTCGAAGCGCGGATGACGGTTAACGACAACGGCCTCGCGAGCTACTTCGCTTCCTACACGTGGGCATTGGACGTCAACGGCAAGGTGATCGGCATGCGCTCCGTCAACAACGGCACAATCGGCAAGATCTCATTTTCGGCTGACGTGGTGGAGATCATCGGGGCTACGCCGGGCGGCGGCCGAAACGAGTTTGTAGGTGGCAAGTTCTACGCGTATGCACCCAATGGCCGCCGTGTGGTTGCACTCGGTTACGGAGTGACATGACCAATGTCCTGATCATCAACGACGCCGACACCGGCGTCGTGCTGCTGCAGATCACCGATCAGCCCGACTCGGATCTGCTCACGCAGCATATGGGCGCGATCGCCATTGCCAGCGGCAGCAATGGGTCTGTGCCGGTGCCGGTCACTGGCAGCGCCAACCAGCTTTACTACTGGTTCGTAGCCGACAGCGGCGCAGGTAACAGCCTGCTGCCGTACTTCAGCGACGACGGCAACACCATCAGCTGGGTGTCGCCGTCGGCAACGTTGACGGCACGCGCCGGCGGCACTCTGTTTTACGGGAGGTTCTGATGGCGTATGCAATTTTCGAGGCCGGCCCCAATCGCATCGTCATCTCTGAGGCGTGGAAGAATTTGGCGCTGGCGTCGAAGAAAACGATCACGCCCACCGGTAGCGGGACACTCAAAGCATGGAGCCTGACTGTCTCCGGCACAAATCCGGCCCTCGCATTTTTGGGTGAAAGCAATGCGGTGCTAGCAACGCGCACACAGAGCGGGAGCAGCTTCACGTTCACTGGCTTCACGCTCGGTGGCAGCTTTACGGCCTACGTGTTCGATGAGCCAAACTTTGGCAGGCGCGACTACCTGGTGATTACCAATCCCGACACCAACGAGGTGCACTTCGACGCGACGTTGAAGTACATGAAGGTGCGGGCACTGCTGCAGGGCAATGCTAACCAAGGCGGATCGATCACGCTGCCGGCCGGCCGCACCTACGCCGTGCTGGCCGGCTCCACCGGCAACATCATGCTGGTCATCGGCGGCCTGGTTGGTGGCGGCCCGCAGTGGCAGGTGCAGATCCTGTGGCGCAAGGGCGTGGTCAACATCAATGGCAACGTCGCATCCATCTCAACGATCGACACCGCGCAGGACCTACGCACCGGCACCGATCGCAATCCTCAGCCACCCCCTGGCAACTACGGCCAGGCCTGGGTGCGCGCTCCTATCCTCGACGTTACAGGCTACTGACATGCTCATCAGCGAAAACCTCACCTTCGGCACGCAGACCAAGATCGTGTCGCCCCGCATCGAGATCCGATGGGACCCGGCCACGAACGACGGGCCGGTCGAATTCCACCTCGAGCAGATGACAACCAAGCCACACCCCGATGGCTGGACCCAGACGCTGGAGCGTTTCTTCCTGCGCGTGCTCACGGTGCAGATCAGCGACCTGATCGGTCGCAACTACGAGATCACCGCGCCGTCGACGACCGAAGCCGACCCGACCACCGGGAAACCCATCAAGGTGCCTGGCGAGACCGTCACCGAGCCCGGCGTGCACCTGCTGCTGGGGATCAAGGCGGCCACACGAGCCGCCTACGATGCGAACGTGGCCGCGCCTGATCCTGAAGCAGACCCTATCGCTCGGCAGATCACGATCATCTGGAACCCGGTCAACGACACCGGCACAGTGACGTTCCAGGTCGAAGACCGGCACGCAGCCCTCGGTGTGCTGGCGGCGCCGATCACCGACCTGATTGCCCCGACCTACGACATTCGCTATCCCGGAGCAGAGTCGGCGCAGCAGCTGGAGGGTTGGAAGCTCCAGGCCCTGGTAAAGGCGGCAACCGATGCGGCCATTGCCGCGAGTCTGGCGACATCCGAGCCAGCTGCGGCCTGACCTGGGTCAGGTGTGGCAGATCAGTAGCGGCTTTTGACAATCGTGCGCACGCCTGTCCGATCCTGGAATTTGATGCCCCACGGCGTGACAAGGTAACCCGGCCGGCGGTAGTAGATTGCAGGGATGTGGTCTTCCCGCGCGTCCCTTGCGATGCCGTTGACCAGCACGTAGGGGGCGGCGGTCTTCGGAACCTCGCACCAATCCTTCCGCCCATCGGTCTTGAGCGTCAGCGTGTAAGGTCCAGTGCCCAGGACCTCGCCGCACACGACAGACCGGCTGTTCACCGAGGCTGCGCGGGCGCGCGGCGCGATGCGAGTCACGAACGCGTCCAGGCTTTCGCCAGCGGCGGACGTCTCCTGAAGCATTTGGGTGGTCTGGCCGAACTTCACCGGCAGCGGGTCATGGGCGAGGGCGGGCAGGGTAGCGCTGAGCAGCGCCAGGGCAGCAGTGGCAAGGAATGGGCGCATCACGTTCTCCGTATCAGCTGCGCCGGCCTGTTGCCGGCGGCGCGAGGGCATCTCGGCGCGTCACCAAGATGCTCGGCGAGCGCTTCAGAAAAAACGTTCATTTGCAGTACCGGCGCACAGCTGTGGATGAGGAAAAATCCGACCCGCTTGTGCGGCAACGCCCGATATGTGAAACCCCATATCGGTGCCAATCTACCCTTGCCGGATGCGGGGCCATAGGCCGCTCACCCGCATGGCGCCCGAGCAGCGCCGGCCCGGCTCCTACACGAAGCCCTCAATGTCCTCGCGCGTCAGAACGCCGAGGCGATGACCCCAGGAAGCAACCAGCTCAATGACAGCGGCCGCCTCGGCTGGGAACGCATACAGCAGCTCCGCTTCGAACTGATTGAGCACTTCGAGCGGCTCGGAGGCGCACGCCAGCCGCTGCTGCAGTTGTTCGAAGAGGTTGGGGCTGGCGTCCATGGATCGAAGTCTACGCGGCTGCGTCTCAAGCGGTGAGACGGGTCAGCCGATACTGCGGGCATGGACAGAGCCCAACTCCGAACCCATCTCGAAAATCTCGATGCCCCGGTGCCAGCCCTGTTGAAGAGCAGCCCCGACCGTTGCCACTTCTGGCAGGCCTTTGCCGGCATGGCGGACGTCATTGAGGACGGCGCCATCACAGGGGAGGATGCCCAATTCGTCTCCCGGCGGCTCGATGAGATCCTGGCCTGGCATGGCTTGGAGAACGGCGACCGCGACTGTTGAGGGATCGCCATGTGTTACTCCGCTGAGATCCAGGCCGACTACCGGAAGCTGGTGCGCAACTTCGGGGCGATCATGTCGATCGAGGAGTTCTCGAAGCTGTGGTTGAGGCAGGGAGAGGGGGGGAAGCGGCCCAGGACCCCAAAGGCGATGGATGATGCATTCCGCGCAGGCGGGGAGGGTGGCGTGGCCGCGATCGCCGCAGAGCTGGCCGTGTGGGACGCCGATGACATGCAGGCCTTGGAGCAGGAGCTGTTCAAGCAGGCCCGGCGCCTGGCGGACGCCGAGCGGGTGCTGTCCAGCGTCAAGCCGACCAAGAAGGCGGCGACAGACCAGCGCATCGCCACCACCAAGATCGAGCAGATCAGGGGCCGCCTCGCGGACCTGCAGCGGACCGAGCCCAAGGCGCGGGATTACCGCATCTTCCCTGGCTACTACGCGCCGGTGATCGTCTCCGAGGGCGGCCAGCGCGTCATCAAGCCGATGCGCTACCAGTGCCGACCCGCCGGCAAGCCGCCGATCTACGACACCAAGTATCCCGGCACCTACAACGCTCGCCGGGACAACCTGCAGGGCTTCTGGCGCGAGCAGTTCGGCTACACCCACGGCCTGGTGGTGGTCGGGCGCTTCTACGAAAACGTCGAGGGGCCGGACGGCAAAAACCGTGTGGTGCAGTTCCAGCCCAGCGACCGCGAGCCAATGCTGGTGGCCTGCCTGTGGTCCCGCTGGACAGATCCCGCCGGCGAGCAGCCGGACCTGCTGAGCTTCGCGGCCATCACCGATGAGCCGGAGCCCGAGGTGGCAGCAGTTGGGCACGATCGGACCATCATCAACATCAAGCCCGAGCACATCGACGCCTGGCTCAATCCCGATCCGGCCAACCTCCAGGCGCTGCAGGCGATCTTCGACGACAAGCGTCACCCGTTCTACGAGCACAGGATGGCTGCGTGACCCTGCCTGAGGGGTTTCATTGGACCGAGGCCTACCAACACCAGGAAGGGCCGCCGCGCATGCTTGCGCTTGGCAGCACAGGGGTGGCGAGGCTTGAGCAGCGCGTCGATAACGGCGCCTGGTTCATCCTGCTCGACTACCACCTGCCGTATGAGCAGAGATGCAAGCGCCAACGGAACTGCACCACATTCGCTTCCGGTCAGGCTGGCGCTGAGATGTGGGTGTGCCGGCACGAGGCCAGACTTCGCAGAGAGATTGCCGAGATTAATGCTGCGCGACCCAAGCACCTTGGGGCCGGGTGATTGGCAAATCCGCTCCGCAAAACGATGGCACCGGCGTGGAAACCCGGAGATTTATAGCCACTCAAACCGCCGTTTGCGGAGCGGCAAATGCGGTCAAGTGATTGATTTAGAAAACAAATTCCGTAGCTTCCCAAGCTACTGACGAGGGTTCGATTCCCTTCGCCCGCTCCAGAGCTTCTACTCAGTCCCTAACCGCTTGATTGAGTTGGGTATTTTGGCCGATTGATGATTCCGAGCGATGCCCCTTGAGGTATCAATCGAGGTATCAATCTTGCCCAAGCCTCTGATGATGTTGCGCTCGGCTGGACTATCTGTCGGCTTCTTTTATTTCCATTGAATTGCGGGTCTGCGCTCGCTCGCGCCAGGGCGTTCGTCAACCTCTGCACGCGCTACCCCACGATGTGGCGCCCACAACCACTACGCCGCAGCTTCGTCATTTCCTTCCGCCCGGTCAGGAACTTCCCGATTGAGGCGTTCGGCGCCGATGCCCATAGTGCAGGCATCACCGATGCGAGCGCCATGAACACGACCTCCTCCCAGCTGGTTTCAGCGCTGATCAAGGGCATGCGCCGCGCCGAGTCTGCGCGGGTTGCCTCGCTTGCCTATCGCGCCGGGCCGGACGATCAGCTGGGGCGCTGCGGCACACCGGACAATGCCGAAAAGGTCCTCGAGATGTTCAAGCTCGATCCCGAGCAGATCCGCGATATGGGGCTGGTGGGGGTGGAGGAGCTGGGCGAGGCGGTGTGCCATGCCTGGTCGATCAATGCAGGCCAACTGGATCGCGTGGCGCAGTGGTTCACTGCACCACGCGTGGAGTTCGTGGGCAAGCACTGCAGGGAGCTGGTGCAGGCCGGGCGGATCGGACCAGTGCTGACCATGGCCCGCGAGCAGGCCTTGCTGCGTCATCGCTGAGTGTCAGCAGACCCTGTCGCGGCTCGGCGCTTTACGCTGGGCGGCGTAGCGGCAATACTGGCCGCCCGTCCGATCTCCGTTTCGTCAATGCGCCAGGTTCCGCTTGATTCACCCGCTGCTGCCAAAGCCAAATTGCTGGAAGAATTGCGCAACCTCGAGCAGGAAGAAGCGCAGCTCAAGTACGCTCAAACACTGGAAGCGTTCGACCAGGTCGTGGAAATACTGACCCAGTTCGCCAATCGCTTCAATACAAAACAGAAGTCACAGATCGCCTCGCTGGCCATGACGGGCAAGTCCAAGGGGCCGCTGTCGTCCACGGGCGAGGTGCTGGCCAAGTACTGGCTCCCACATTCGGGCGAAACCTGGTCCGGGCGTGGCCGTACGCCGCGCGCCTTCAAGGCCTGGGAAGGCACCAGTTCTTACAAGGAATGGAAGGCCAAGCATCCGGACAAGCGCTTTCCGCTCTATCCGGGCTGATCGTTTCTAGCCGATCGATTGGGTGTTGAACCGCCGCCGCACCGCGTCGAAGACGGTGCCCGGTGGGGCTGTGCCGCGATTGGCTCGCCGCCGCCCTGGGGCGAACGGCGAGCCATCCTCACCTCAGGCTATTGATCGCTCTTGCACTCGAACACCGAGACGCTGCGCGGTGGGGCAAGGAATTCGCCTGCGCCGGCCGGCATCATGTCCACGTCCAATGCTTCGTCGGTCGACAGCGCCAGCTGCCAGTGCACCGGCTCGTCGGTCGCGGGCAGGGTGAAGCTCACGCCCTCGTGGTAGGCGTTGATGACGATCAACAAGGTCGCGTCGTTGGCCAGCTCCTTGACGCCGGAGGTTTGCGCCTTGCCTTCCAGCAGCAGGCCCACCGAGCGCGCGCCGGCGTCGGTCCAGTGCGCATCTTCCATCTCGCTGCCGCCGGGATTGAGCCAGGTGAGATCGCGTACTCCGGCGTCTTCGTTGTACTGGCCATTGAGGAAGCGTCCGCGCGACAGGATCGGATAGCGCTTGCGCAGCTGGGTCAGCGCCTTGACGAAGTCGGTCAGGCGCCCGTCGGTGGGATCGTTTTCCCAGTTCAGCCAGGTGATTTCGTTGTCCTGGCAATAGGTGTTGTTGTTGCCGCCCTGTGTCTGCGCGCGCTCGTCACCGGCCAGCAGCATCGGCGTGCCCTGAGACAGGAACAACGTGGCGAGCAGGTTCTTCATCTGCCTTTCGCGAATCTGCAGGATTTCGACATCGTCGCTCTCGCCTTCCGCGCCGTAATTGCACGACCCGTCGTTGGATGAGCCGTCGCGATTGTCTTCGCCGTTATCGATGTTGTGCTTTTCGTTGTAGCTCACCAGGTCGCGCAAGGTGAAGCCATCGTGGGCGGTGATGAAGTTCACCGACGCCCAGGGCCGGCGCCCGCGGCGATCGAACAGATCGGCCGAGCCGGTGAAACGGGTGGCAAATTCCGCCAGCTTGCCGTCTTCGCCCTTCCAGAACTCGCGCGCGTTGTCGCGGAACTTGTCGTTCCATTCCGACCAGCCCGGCGGGAAATGACCCACCTGGTAGCCGCCAGGCCCGCAATCCCAGGGTTCGGCAATCAGCTTGACTTCCGATAGCAGCGGGTCCTGATTACAGGCGTCCAAAAAGCCGCCGCGTTGATCGAACCCGCTCGGCTCGCGCCCAAGAATGGTGGCCAGATCGAAGCGGAATCCATCCACATGCATCTCGCCGGCCCAGTAGCGCAGCGAATCGTTGACGAACTGGATCACCCGCGAATTGCTCAGATTGAGCGTGTTGCCGGTGCCGGTGTCGTTGATGTAGTAGCGCTTGTCTTCGGCCAGGCGGTAGTAACTCGCGTTGTCGATGCCCTTGAACGAGAGCGTCGGCCCCAGCTCGCTGCCTTCGGCGGTGTGGTTGTAGACCACGTCCAGAATCACCTCCAGCCCCTGCTTGTGCATGGCCTTGACCATGTCGCGGAACTCATCGCGATGGCCGCTGGAGATATAACGCGACTTCAGCGCGAAGAAGCTGATGGTGTTGTAGCCCCAGTAATTGCGCAGCCCCTTGTCCAGCAAGTGCTGGTCGTCCAGATACGCGTGTACCGGCAGCAATTCCACTGCCGTCACGCCCAGGTCCTTGATGTATTGCAGTACCTGCGGCTGCGCCAGGCCGGCACAGGTGCCGCGCACGGCTTCCGGCACCTGCGGGTTGCGCATGGTGTAGCCGCGCACGTGGGTTTCGTACACCACCGTCTCGTTCCAGGGCGTGAGCAGGCGCGCGTCGTCTTCCCAGTCATAGGTGTCTTCGACCACGACGCATTTGGGCATGAACGGCGCACTGTCGCGCTCGTCGAAACTCAGATCGCCATCCGGGTGGCCCACCGTGTAGCCGTAGAGTTCGTCGGCCCAGATCAGGTCGCCTTCCAGCTCGCGCGCATACGGGTCCAGCAGCAGCTTGTTGTGATTGAAGCGATGCCCCTCGGTCGGCGCGTACGGGCCATGCACCCGGTAGCCGTAGCGCTGCCCCGGTTTGGCATCGGGCAGATAGCCATGCCAGATTTCATTGGTGTATTCGGGCAGGTCCACGCGTGTTTCGTTTCCCTGTTCGTCGAACAGGCACAGCTCTACGCGCGTGGCGTGTGCGGAAAACAGGCAGAAATTGGTGCCCTTGCCGTCGAAGACGGCGCCGCGGGGAAACGGACGCCCCTGGCGGATGCGGGAGGGGGTGGCGTAAGCCGCGCTTGCTGGACGTCGCATGGAGGAGTCTCGGGTGAGCCGGCATGCCGGCATTGAAGGGGCTCAAGCATTGCGGTTCCAAGCGTGCAAGACGCGTTACGGCAATCCGGGTGCGGCGTGAGGGTGTTGTGTGAGTTGCATGTGCGGATAAACGGTTGTGACGGTATGAGGTGCGGGCCTTCCGCGCGCAGGACGGCTCCGCTGCGGCAAGCAGGCCGCCGCGCTGCCAGCAGGCATGCGTTGGCGTGCGAGTTCTGACGGCTCGGTGCTTGAGCGTGGTGCAGACGCCCTGCTAGCATCCAACCCACTGGGGATGCGCGGCGTTCGTGTTGCTGCAACAGGCCCGGGCGCCATTGCTTCTACATTCATCGCTTCCATATTCTCGGGGCCGTCGCATCGCAGTCCGGTCGTCGCGCGCAGGCAGCTGCCCTGGATGTGCGACCGTTCCGGCGCACGTACGGGCTTGGGTCACCTCGTCACCAGACTCCGACCATGCCCAGGCCGCGCCGTACACCTGTCGCGATGAAGATCGCCATTCTTTCGCGCAACAGCAAACTGTATTCGACCCGTCGGCTTATCGAAGCCGGCCGCAAGCGTGGGCATACGGTGCGCATCCTGGATCCGTTGCGCTGTTACATGCGCATCGCCGCCGACGGTTTCAGCCTGCACTACAAGGGCAAGCCGATCACCGGGTTCGATGCGGTGATCCCGCGCATCGGCGCCTCGGTCACCCGCTACGCCAGCGCCGTATTGCGCCAACTCGAGTTCATGGGAACCTATACGCCCAATCCTTCCGACGCGATCCTGCGCTCGCGCGACAAGCTGCGTGCGCACCAATTGCTGGCGGCGCAGGGCATCGACATGCCCATCACGGTGTTTGGCGACAACCCTGACGACACCCAGGACTTGTTGTCGATGCTCGGCCCGCCGCCGCACGTAGTGAAGTTGAACGAAGGTGCGCAGGGCGCCGGGGTGATCCTGACCGAAAAGGCCAGCGCCTCGCGCGGGGTGGTGGAAGCGCTGCGCGGGTTGTATGCCAACTTCATCGTGCAGGAGTTCATCGGCGAAGCGGAAGGGGCCGACCTGCGCTGTTTCGTGGTCGGCGACCGCGTCGTCGCCGCCATGCGCCGCCAGGCCGCCGAAGGCGACTTCCGCTCCAATCTGCACCTGGGTGGCAGCGCCGCCATGGCCGAGGCCAGCGCCCAGGAGCAGGAAGTGGCGGTTCGCTCGGCCCGCGCGCTCGGCCTGGCCGTGGCGGGAGTGGACCTGATCCGCTCCGCGCGCGGCCCACTGGTGCTCGAGGTCAATTCGACCCCGGGTCTCGAAGGGATTGAAGGCGTCTGCGGCGTTGATGTGGCGACCCACATCATCGAGCATCTGGAGCAGGCTGGCCGTTGATCGGTCTGGCAGCATTTTTATCGAAAAATTAACTAAAAAATAATCTCTGCCCCGCTAGCCTCTGCCGACCGTAGCTCCGCTCTCGGCAGTGACGGTGATCGGGAAGAACGTTTGGCCCGGGTGTCCCAGTGGCGCCCGGGCCTTTTTGTGACGGCTTGTTGGTTGCCGTGTTCAGGTCTACATTTCAGCAATCATCGAGTCATAGACGGACAGGCAATGCCATGAAAGGACCTCTGCTGCCGTGCATTGCTTCACCCGCCGGTGCGGCGGCCATGCAACTCGATGCCTGGCGGCCGTCCGCTTTACGGGCAGGAAGGATGCGGCGCGGCCAGCGCGCCGGCGTTAGCTGCGCACAAACCGGCACCGAAGCGCGCTGCAATGGCGTGCTTGTCCTGCAGCGCCTGCGGCTGGCGCCGCAGGGGAGCGGCGACGCCATGCAACTCACGCCAGAGTCAAGCGAGGCAGTGTTCAATGGCCGGCAATTGGCCAACATGCCGTTGACCAAGGCAGGCGAAGACGATCGGATGATCCGTCAGCGCGGTCGCGCCGTTGGGCTGTGTTTTCCCACCACGCAATGCATGACGGGCGCCGATGGCGCCGGCTACAAGACGGTAACAAAGACAAATTGACGCGGTTGCAACGCCGCCATGTGCGGACGCAGTCGGGGATGTGACCCAACAACGAGGTTCCAGTGCGAATTCTAGTAATCGAAGACAACAGCGACATCGCCGCCAATCTGGGCGACTACCTCGAAGACCGCGGCCACACGGTGGATTTCGCCGCCGATGGCGTGACCGGCCTGCACCTGGCGGTGGTGCACGAGTTCGACGCCATCGTGCTCGACCTCAACCTGCCGGGCATGGACGGCATCGAAGTCTGCCGCAAGCTACGCAACGAAGCGCGCAAGCAGACCCCGGTACTGATGCTCACCGCGCGCGATTCACTGGACAACAAGCTGGCCGGTTTCGACTCCGGCGCCGACGACTACCTCATCAAGCCGTTCGCGTTGCAGGAAGTGGAGGTGCGCCTGAACGCCCTGTCGCGTCGCGGCAAAGGCGTGCACACCCGCGTGCTGGAAACCGGAGATCTGGAATACAACCTGGACACGCTGGAAGTGCGCCGTCGCGGCAAGTTGCTGCAGCTCAACCCCACCGCGCTGAAGATCCTGCAGGCGCTGATGGAAGCCTCGCCGGCCGTGGTCACCCGCCAGGAACTGGAAACCCGCGTCTGGGGCGAAGAGCTGCCGGATTCGGATTCGTTGCGCGTGCACATCCATGGCCTGCGCGCGGTGGTCGACAAGCCGTTCGATGTGCCGATGATCCAGACCCGCCACGGCATCGGCTACCGCATCGCCTCGCCCGATGCCTGAGCGTCGTCCTTCCGGAGACATGTGTTGCTTGGGGCATACCGTTCTGGCCCCAGAGGATCTCCGTTATTTCAGTGATTGATGTAAAGTTGGCAAATCGACGCAAAATATTACGTCGATAGGTTGTAGGTGGATAGCAAGCATGTCTAAACAACGAGGAGAGTGAGTGATGAGAAAGTTATTCGCTATTGTCATGTTGGCTGGGCTGTCACTTGGGGCAGGGTCTGCATCAGCTGCCAAGGCCCCCCATGTCACGATAGTTGTCCGCTCCCCTGAATCCTCAGATGGAGAGCCCGATGGCCCGCTACAGCCCCGAACTCAAAGACCAGATCGTCCGGCGGATGATGCCCCCCAACAATCAGAGCGTTGCTGACCTGAGCCGTCACACTGGCATCAGCGCCCCCACGTTGTACGCGTGGAAGAAACAGATCCGCAGCCAAGGATATATCGTGCCCGACACCGCTACTTCGCCGGACAAATGGGATGTGAAAGCCAAACTGAGAGCCGTCGCCCAGACGATGCCGATGAACGAGGCCGAGTGCTCGGCGTGGTGCCGTGAGAACGGCATCTACCCCGAGCAGATCGCTGCCTGGCGGCAGGCCTTTGAGACCATGCAGTCGAGCGCCTCGGCAGCGGAGCGGGCGGTTTCCACGGTGATGCGCAAGCGCGTCAAGCAGCTTGAGAAGGAGCTTTTGCGCAAGGATCGCGCCCTGGCGGAGGCGGCAGCGCTGCTGACGCTGTCAAAAAAGCCCAGGCTCTCTGGGGCACCGACGAGGACGTCTGATCCCCGCGTCGTTGAAACAGAGAGCCGTCACGTTGATCGCCGAGGCAGTGGCCGCCGGTGCCCGCGAGATCAAGGCATGCCAGGTGCTGGGCATCAGCTGCCGCACGCTGCGCCGTTGGCGCGGTGCCAGCACGTTGGTGGATGCTCGAAAAGGCGCGGCCAAGCACTGCCCGCATGCGCTGAGCTGCGTCGATAAGGAACGCATCATGGCCGTCGCCAACCAGCCCGATTACCAGAGCCTGCCCCCCTCGCAGATCGTGCCCCGGCTGGCAGATCAGGGGATTTACATCGCATCGGAATCAAGCATGTACCGCGTGCTGCGTGCGCGTGGGCAAGTCAATCGCCGTGGTCGCGCCGCCGCCCCGCGAACTGTGGCTAAACCGATGGCGGTGCGTGCCGATGCCCCTCGCCAGGTCTGGTCATGGGATATCACTTATCTGCCTTCGACGGTGAAAGGCCAGTTCTTCAAGCTGTATATGATCCTGGACGTCTACAGTCGCAAGATTGTCGGCTGGGAGGTCCACCACGAGGAGCTGGCCATCCACGCATCGATGCTGATCGGGAAAGCCTGCATGCGAGAGCAGGTGGCGCGCGACACGCTGGTACTGCACGCTGACAATGGCGGCCCGATGAAAGCGGCAACGATGCTGGCCACCTTGCAGAGCCTTCATGTGACCCCGTCCTTCAGCCGTCCACGGGTGAGTGACGACAACCCTTACTCAGAGGCGCTGTTCCGCACGCTGAAGTACGCGCCGTCGTATCCGAGCAGGCCGTTTACCGACATCACCTGCGCGCGCAGTTGGGTGGCGGGCTTCGTGGACTGGTACAACAACGAGCACCGCCACAGTGGCATCCGATTCGTGACGCCGCACGAGCGCCATGAGCGACGCGACCAGGCCATCCTGGCCGCACGCGCGGACGTGTACCAAGAGGCCGCCATGCGTCATCCAAGCCGCTGGCGCGGACGCGCCACGCGCAACTGGACGCCTGTCGGCGCGGTGTGGCTGAACCCGGATAACGACGATAGAAAAGCACCCGATGACATGAAGTTGGCAGCATGAAATAGCGGACAACTATGTTGACAATCACCGAAGGCGTCATGCACTATTTGCACTTCCACTAGCTACGATTTAGGGTGGCTTGGAACATGGTCTTTTGACACTGGTTGCCATTCAGCGCCCTCTTGTTCCAACCCATTTTGATCGCTATAGGTTTGCAATGGCGGTCCAAGTGGACCGCTATTTTTGCGGAGTGTAATTTTCTGATTTTTGTGATTATCTGCAATATCGGCAGCCTTGCGCCGGTCCCGCCATGAGGCCCGAATTAGTGGGGCGAATCAGCAAAAGCCGAAACAGGCGGCGTCTACGCACCCGCATCATTCTGTCGTTCTTGTTGTTCGGTACTGGGCTGGTGATCCTGTTCGCGCTTGCGACTGTCTGGGCCAATCGATACATCGAAACCAAGATGATCGAGGACGTGATGAATCGCAACATCGAAGTGATGGCGCGGTCATATGCGGCGAGTCCGGATGTGAAGCCTACGCTTCAAGTCGAAGAGATGTACGCGCGTGCGGTCAATCCTAACGATCCGGAGGCGATGGCGCGGCTTGCGCGAGATTTCCCAGGGTGGGGAAAGATGCAAGAAGGCATCCAGGGCTACAGCGGAACAGATGAATTCAACAAACCGCTCGTGTACAAGGTTGCGGTGCGAAAAACGCCAAATGCCTGGTTTTTCCTCGCTTACGATACGACGCGAGCCAGTGTTGCGCAGGATAGGTTAAGAGCCTGGTTGTATGTTGCGGTGTTGTTGTTTGGTTTTTTCTCGCTGCTGATCGGTCGGTGGTCGGCGTCCAAGGTGATGCGTCCGGTGTCGGATCTGGCCGCGCGCCTGCGTGCCTACCGCGGCGGCACCAGCGAGCCCAAGCCATTGGCCGCGCACTTCCCGGACGATGAGGTGGGCCAGCTGGCCGAAGCGCTGGACGATTACTCTGCACGGCTCACCGAAGTCGTACAGCGCGACCGCGAATTCAACGCCGACGTCAGCCACGAACTGCGCACCCCGTTGGCGGTGATCCGTGGCGCCACCGAGCTGCTGCTGACCAAGCCCAATCTCGACGAGAAGGTGCTGCAACGCCTGCAACGCATCCAACGTGCCGAGCAACAATGCAGCGACCTGATCGGCTCGCTGCTGCTGCTCTCGCGCAACGAACGCGGGCAGGGCAGCAGCAATGTGGCCAAGGTGGCTGAACAGTTGATCGACTCGCATCGCGCCCAACTTGGCGGTAAACCGCTGGAGCTGCTGCTGGAAGGCGAGCGTGACCTGGTCATCGACGCGCCCGAGTCCGCACTGTCGGTGGCGCTGGGCAATTTAATCGGCAATGCGGTCAAGTACACCCAGGACGGCCAGGTGCGCGTGCGCGTGCTCGGCGATGCGGTGGATGTCATCGACTCCGGCCCGGGCCTGAGCGAGGAAGACGCCGCCAAACTGTTCCAACGCGGCTATCGCGGCACCCACGCCGGCCATTCGCAAGGCGGCGGCATCGGCCTGTCGATTGTCAGCCGCTTGTGCGACCTGTACGGCTGGCGCGTGAGCGTACGGCCGGGCCAAGAGCGCGGCGTCATCGCAACACTAGCGTTCCGTCGCTAACCAACCAATCGAGCTTGCGTAGGAGCGCACCCGGGCGCGAGGGCTTTGTACGCAGACCTCATCCGGAGATGGGGCGGTCCACGGTGTCCCCACGTGCTGGCGATGTCAGTGCGGAAAGGAGCACACTGGGGGCGGTTGAGCGTCGCACAGCGCAGCACAAAACGCGGAAAAGGGTCTTATCAGGTGCAGCGGAAGCCCAAAGATCCGTTCGATGTCAGCGTATATAGCGGAGGTACGCCGCATGTAACACGCGGGCCTCGTACTCAAGGTGTGCTTTATCGCCATCGTTGGTAATTACATCATCAGCCAGCGCAAGTCGCTCACAACGTTCCGCTTGTGCGGCAATCATCTTATCGGCCAGCACCGGCGCGCTGCCATCGCGCTGCACCAATCGGTCGCGCTGCAGTTCCACTGGCGCGTCCACCACCAAGATGCGGTCCAGCCAGGGATAGGTTGTTCTTCCCCCCGCTTCGGTAAGAAGCGGAATGGCGACAATTGCATAAGGACCCTTGGCTGCCAGCGCAGTGCGTCGCAGCTCCGTCCGTATGGCCGGGTGGGTCACCGTTTCCAATGCCTGGCGTTGGCTTGGATCGGCAAATACGATCTCGCGGAGTGCCCGCCGGTCCAGCGTGCCATCCGGCAACAGGATGCTCGGCCCGAAGCGGTCCACGATGGCATCGAGAATCGGTCCTGGCGCCACGACCTGCCGCGCCACGACATCGGCATCGATCACCGGCACGCCCAACTTCTCGAACTCGGCCGCAAGGGCGCTCTTGCCGGAAGCAATGCCACCGGTGAGGCCGACGATGAAGTCGCTCATCGTCGTGCCCCGATCAACGCAGGCCTGCGAAGTGCAGGTAGCCGTCCACCAGATCGTTGCCCCAGAAGAACACCACCCAACCAGCGATGGCCAGGTAGGGGCCGAACGGGATCGGGGTGGCGCGGTCGCGACCCTTGGCGACCAGCCAGATGGAGCCGAGGATGGCGCCGACCAACGAGGAGATTAGGATGATGGGCAGGATGCCTTTCAGCCCGCACCAGGCACCGAGCGCCGCCAGCAGCTTGAAGTCGCCATGGCCCATGCCTTCCTTGCCGGTGAGCTGTTTGAATAGCCACCACACCGTCCATAGTGAGACATAGCCGACTGCCGCGCCGAGCAGGGCAGGCTTGGCCGGCATGTAGAGATTGTCCATCGAGCCCACCAGGCCCAGCCACATAAGAGGTAGGGTCAGCTGGTCCGGCAGCAGCTTGTGGCGCAGGTCGATGCCAGACATCGCCACCAGAAAGCAACTCAGCACGATCGCGCCGAAGCCCTGCCAACCGAAGCCGAAGCGCCACACGCTGGCCACGCACAGGAAGGCCGTGAGCAGCTCCACCAACGGGTACTGGATGGAGATCGGCTGGCCGCTGTAGCGCGATTTGCCACGCAGCAGTACCCAGCTCAGCACGGGAATATTCTCCCACCACTTGAGCTTGTCGCCGGTGACCGGGTCGTGCGAAGGCTCCACCACGATGCCTGGCGGTGTCGGCTCGTAGATGTCTGGCAGCTCCAGGATTTCGCGCGCATCACGCCGCCACTGCCACTCCATGCGCTTGGGCAAGCGCAGGATCACCACGTTCAGGAAGCTGCCGATCAGCAGCCCCAGTCCGGCTGCGGCGGGAAAGCCGAGACCGGGATGCTGGTCGAGAAATGCCATTAAGTCTTAACCCACCACTGCGCCAAGTTTGAAGATCGGAAGATACATGCCGATGACCATGCCGCCTACGATGGTGCCGATAAAGATCATGATCATAGGCTCAAGCAGGCTGCTCAGAGCATCAACAGCGTTGTTGACTTCTTGCTCGAAGTATTCCGCTACCTTGAACAGCATGGCATCCAGTGCACCGGCTTCTTCACCAATCGCAGTCATCTGGATCACCATGTGCGGAAACAGGTTGACCTGCTTCATTGAAAGATTGACAGGGTAGCCTACAGACACGTCATCGCGCATCCGCAGGACAGCTTCCTCGTAAACCTTGTTGCCCGTCGCGCCCGCGACGATTCCCAGCGCTTCGACCAACGGAACGCCTGCCTTGAAGGTGACTGCTGTCGTCCGTGCGAAGCGGGCAATTGAACTGTCGTGCATGATCTTGCCAATCACAGGAACTTTAAGAATCAGACGATCAAACAGGTGCTGCATCTTTGGCGAGCGCTTGTAGGCCATGATCAGTCCCGCCGCCGACCCGAGGACCACCAAAAGGATTGGGAGCCACCACGAAACCATGAATCGCGAGAGATTCACGATCATTTGGGTGAATGCAGGCAATTCCGCACCGAAGCTGGAGAATACCGTTTCGAACTGTGGTACCACCCAGATCAGCAATATGGAGCTGACGATCAACGCTACTGCCATCACCATTGCAGGATAAAATAGGGCCTTCTTGATCTTGCCCTTCAGTGCTTCGATATTTTCCTTATAGGTCGCCACAGTATCCAGCACGGTGTCCAGCACACCGGCGCTTTCGCCTGCACGTACTAGGTTGCGATACAGCTCGTCAAATTGTACGGGATGTCTACTGATGGCTTCATTGAGCGACGATCCACCTTCGATGTCGGTACGGATTTCGCCAACCATCTTTCGCATGCGGGGGTTCTTGGAGCCTTCGCCGATGATTTCCAGGGTGCCGACCATAGGGACGCCTGATTTCATCATGGTCGCAATCTGGCGACTGAAGAATGCGATGTCCTTCGGTTTGATCGGCTTGCCGGCCGCGCCGAACAATGGCTTGGGCTTTGTCTTAACGACAGTGGGATTGATTCCCCTGCGGCGGAGTTCGGCTCGCAGCATATTCGCATTACGAGCCAACTCATCTCCCTTCATTTTGACGCCGCGCTTGTCTGTCCCCTCCCAGACGAACGACGTCATCGAATTAACGCGATTGGCCGGTTTAGCCCCCTTCTTCACAGTGCTACCCAGTGCTGACATTGCCAAGTCTCCCCACCGGCACCCCATGCCGGTATACGTGATGATGATAGCGGGTCCCGCACCTGCTGGCACGAGCAAACGGCGTGCGCCGACACGCTGTCATCGTGCTTCAGTGCAAGCCTTGCTGGCCGTGCTCCGCTGCATAAGTGTTGATTTCCTTCAAAATTGCGCGCAAGGCGGCACCGCGAGTTGCACCCTCCAGCTCGCTTACATGACTGTACCGCGCGCGGCGCATGACGTCCCAGAAAGCGGCCTTGGCGGCTTTCAGGTCGCCAGCCCGAAGAAGAAGTTTTACGTGAAACAATGCGATCGTCGGATCCGGGCTTCGCGACCACGCAATCCTGGTCTGCCGCAGAGCATCACGCCAGTCGCCTGCTTGTTCGTGCGCCAGAGCGGCGTTGTACCGCAGGGACCATTTGGCTTGGGATGATTCGCTCTGGCCCATTGCCCTTGCGAGAACGTCTTCGATCGTCTGGGCCAATACCGCCGAGGTGACGCGACCGCAGCCGTTGCGTGCATGGACTTCCATCAGGTTTGAGATTGCGTACGGTAGCACCGGATTGATGAAAGCGGTTGACTGGTGCCCGGCTTGCAGCAGCAGCTCGGGATTGCTGTCGCTTTTCAAATGACAGTTCAGCACGGTGAGTTCGACCTTGCCAATCGCAGCAAGCGCAGGATCGGGGTTGCCGGCCAATTGCTCGAAAACCCGATACGCATCTCCTACAAGCCCTGCCTGCATTGCGGCAAAACCGAAGGCGACATGAGCTCGTGCCGAATTTGGGTGAGTTTCGATCGCTGTCAAACTGATGCCCAGTGAGGTCTGCCAGACCATCACTCTCGTCCAAGTCTGGATGCTCAGAACAGCGATAAAGCCACCGGTGAGTGTCCAGCCGAGTATGCGAACCTTTATCCCAGACTTGCCCAGGTAACGGAGCGCCGCTGCGGCGAGGTCGATGAGCATCAGCCATAGGCCGAATTGGGGCAGGTAGTTGCGGTGCTCGTAGTAGAGCTCGATCGGCACGATGCTCGCCTCGACCGAGTGCGCCACCAAAAACCAAAACCAGCCAACGAACGTCGCTGGAAGGTGCTTACGTACTCGCCAGGCAAGTATGCTGACAAGTGCCAGGCCAGTAACCGAAAGCAGTGTGGATGCGGGGCTAAGTAGGCCGTGTGAGATGACGATGTCATCGTTATAGATGCCCATCGCCGGTGAGTAGGGGGCGACGAGCATGCGCAAGTACTGCCAAAGCACCCGTGGCTCTGTTAGCAGTCGCTCGGTGGGGGTCATTCCCCACTCAAGCATGGCAGCTTTAAGTGGTTGCCAGTAATGGTGCATTATCAGCGGGAGGGCCAGTAGCGGCACTACGACGGAGACCAGATAGAAACTTTTCAATACCCAGGGCCAGTCGCGCGGCTCCTGGAACCACCCGAGCTCGACCACCAGGCACATTCCGATGAGCACCACGGCGCTCTGCTTGCCCTGGATGCCTAGCAGGGTCAGCAGCGGAATGCCGATGAACAGTAGTATCAAGGCCGGAGTGGCTTTGAGTCGCCCTGCAAGCATGCGGTCGCGGATGGTGGCGTAGAGTGCTACCCCCAACAGCGGGAATATGGCAGCGATTTCGCTCATCCGTTGCACAACATACAGCACCGTGCTCACATTGATAGGGTGCAGCAACCAGAGGCTACAGATTAATGCGGCGACCAGCCTGGCATGATCTGACAGATTGCGGTCGCGAGCGAGGAGCCGGCAGAACAGGGCATAGGCGATCCAGGCGCATGACAGATGGCCTAGCAGATTGCCCAGCTTGAGGGATGTGCTGGAGTCGCCGCCGATGGTGACATTCAAGGCCAGGCTGGCCATAGCAAGCGAACGATGGAATAGCCAGTTGCCGTTTCCGGCTGCCATGTCCCAGAAGCCAATCTGTCCCTGGTGCCAGGATTGCACCAATCGCAGATGTTGCTGGTCGTCCATCATAAAGGGGCCGTCTAATCCTGGCCAATACAGGGCGGCTGTCAGAAGTGTCGCGCCCAGTAAGAGGGCGATCGGATTCAGGAATCGCTGGTCCATCGGCAGAGTTCTCGTCCAAAAAAAAAAACCCCGGTTGCCCGGGGTTCTTCGTCGAGGCGTATCGATTACTGCTTGGTACCCTGGCAGGAACCCGGACGGTACTTGGCCTGCACGTCGCCGCCGCATGTCCAATCAACCTGGAAGGTCGAGGGGTTCACAGTGCCGGTCAGGATGATGTTGCCGGTCGCGCCGGAGACGCGGCTAACGGCGGTGATCACGCAGCCGGCATTACTGACGCCGCTCACGTAGGTCGACGATTGGCTCTCGAGCACGCTGGTATTGGGGCAGTTGCCGTTGTTGGCAGCAACAAACTCAGAGATGGTAGTGCGACCCGACGAGGCGGCCAGTACGACTTCCGACACCTTGGCCTTCTTGGTGTAGTCGGAGTAGGCCGGCAGCGCGATGGCGGCCAGGATGGCGATGATTGCAATCACGATCATCAGTTCGATCAGGGTGAAGCCCTGCGCATTCTTCTTCATGAGTTCGACCTCGGCTGATTAGTAGGACGGATGAGCGCACTTGGGATCTTCCCCCGCATGGTGGGGTGGATCGTGGCATGCAGAATCACCACGCCAGCACTAATGCAGAGACCGTGCCAACTTTCTTGTGAAGCGGAAGGACGCGTATCGGCAGGGCGCCCACTCCAGCGGGCGAAAGACAATGCGTTCAGCGCGCGTCACAAAGTGACAAAAAATGTCAGCACGGACGCCTCTGCCTGTCGATGGTGCATTGGGTTCACAGCACTTATGCTGTGAACAACCGGTGTGCTTGTTTTGGCGCTGGTGTCACCCTGAGGCGCGGCCCAATGTATCGAGAGATTATACTCATTTTTATTGTGACTTGTTCCACAATTGGTAGCCAGCTGCTGGTCAAGCGCGGGTTGACGCAAATCGCCGCACGGGTGCCGTCGCCCGAAGGCATCGCTTGGTTGGTCGCGGCAGTCCTGTCGCCCAGCGTGATTACGGCGATAGTCATGCAGGGTGTCGGCTTCGTGGTCTGGATGCTGGTGGTGCGGCACGTCAAACTGGGGGTGGCGTTTGCGATCTCAGGAGCTTTTTTCTATCTGCTGCTTGCGTTGCTGAGTTGGCTGTTCTATGGCGAGCGCCTTGCCGCGTGGCAGTGGGTCGGATTAGGTCTGATTTCAGCGGGTGTGGCTTTGGTGTCATCGAATGCACAGGGAGGATGACGAATGGCATCGCCTGTGGTTGAACACGCCTTCGTCATTCCGGCCTACGAGGATTCACCATATCTGGAGGCATGCCTGCGCTCGCTGAGTACGCAGTCCTCGCCATCGCCAGTGTGGATCAGTACCTCGACGCCGACATCCACCACACACGAGCTCGCCGATCGCTACGGGGCGACGCTGGTGGTCCACCACAGTGAAAGGCGCGGCATCGGCGCCGATTGGAATCTGGCGTTGACGACCGCACCCACGGGCTGGATCACGCTGGCGCATCAGGACGACGTTTATTTGACGGACTTCGCCCGCGATACCAAGGCGGCGGTGGCGGCCGTGCCGGACGCGCTTCTGGTCATGACCGCCTACGGCGAGCTAGTCGGCGAGTCCGCGCGGCAGATGACACCAATGTTGGCGGTCAAGCGGCTATTGCAGGAGTTGGCCTTCCTCGGCACGTCGGTCCGGCGCTCCAGAGCGGCAAAGCGGCGTCTGTTGATGTTGGGCTGTTCGGTGCCTTGTCCGTCAGTGACGCTGCGTGTCCCGGCGAGCTGGGGGGCTTTCAGGGAAGATCTGCGATTGAATCTCGACTGGGATGCCTGGACCCGCGCGGCCGACGAACCAGGGAGTTTCGTACGGGTCAAACGTGTATCGATGCTTCATCGTGTGCATGCGCAAAGTGCGACAAGCGATGGTGTGTTGTCTGGCGTGCGTGCCAAAGAGGATTTGATGATGTTCTGCCGCTTCTGGCCGCGTCCGGTCGCCGCTCTGCTGGCGCGGGTCTATCGCCTTTCCTACAACGCAGGGACGTGACCGTGCTTGCGACGACCGTGGCTGTACAGAAAGTTGAAACGCACGTCGATGCACTGCGATTGGCCGTGGTGATTCCCTGTTATCGAGTCAAGGCGCATGTGCTGGATGTGCTGGCCGCGATTCCGTCTGAGGTGTGGGCGATTTATGTCGTCGACGACCATTGCCCCGATGCCAGCGGCGACTTCGTGCAACAGCATTGCATAGATGCCAGGGTCGTAGTCGTTTGCAATGCCATCAATCTAGGAGTGGGAGGAGCTACTATAGCGGGTTATCGCGCGGCACTTGGAGATGGTGCCGATGTCGTAGTCAAGATGGATGGCGATGGGCAGATGAATCCGGCTGCGCTGCTGGAGCTGATCGGGCCGATCCTTCGGGGGGAGGCCGACTATACCAAGGGCAACCGGTTTTACGATCTGACCCAGATCCGCCGTATGCCTGCACTCAGAATCCTCGGTAACGCAGCTCTGTCCTTCCTGACCAAACTTTCTTGTGGGTACTGGGACATATTTGACCCAACGAATGGCTATACGGCCGCGCATGCCAGCGTGCTTGCACGCCTGCCGTTGGACAAGATCAGTCGGCGCTTCTTCTTCGAGAGCGACATGCTGTTCCGGTTGAATACCATTCGCGCGGTCGTGGTGGATGTCCCGATGGACGCGCGTTATGGGGACGAAGTCAGCAACCTCAGTATCCGGCGGATCGCTGTGGATTTCTCCATCCGCCACCTGCGCAGCTTTGGCAAGCGAATATTCTACAACTATTTCCTGCGCGACTTGTCGCTGGCTTCGCTTGAGCTAGTGGCCGGTCTAGCTTTCCTAGTGTCTGGCGGGTTGACCGGTGCCTTCTTCTGGCTGCAGTCGGCACAAACCGGTTATTTCAGTTCTGCGGGTAGCGTGATGCTTGCAGCGATTCAGATCATTGTTGGCATCCAGCTTATCCTGGGGTTTCTCGCCTACGACATCGCTTCAGTTCCGGTACGGCCGCTGCATATTCTACTGCGGGGAACGGTGTTGCGACGGGAGGGACGGGATGACTGAGTTCGATTCCGCCTACACACAGTACCAATTGAACCGGAGTCGGATCAGAAAGCTGGTTCGACGCATCTATTTGCAGAGTGCGCAGACCTTGCTACGTGGCCCGACGCTGGACTTCGGATGTGGCGTCGGCGAGCTGCTGGAGCGCCTTCCCGATGGGTCGAGAGGGCTGGAATACAACCGGGCGACGGTCCGGTATTGCCGTGAGCGCGGTCTGGCGGTGGACCACTACGATGGCGAGAGCGACGATTGGAGCCTGGGCGCGTTGGTAGAAGGTCCTCGGTTCGAATCGATGGTAATAAGCCATGTGCTGGAGCATCTAGAGCAGCCCCACGAGGTGCTTCGCAAACTTTCCGCTGCGGCCAGTCGCTTAGGTATACGGCGGATTCTGGTGGTGGTGCCAGGACAAGCAGGATTCAGGGCCGATGCCTCTCACCGAACCTTTGTCGATGCCGAACTTCTCTCTCAGCCGCGACTATTGGCAGGTACGGGCTTTCGACTCTGCCGCTGGCGATACTTTCCAGGCAATGTCCGTACGCTGGGTAACTGGTTTACCCATCACGAACTGCAGTCGCTTTTCGTCGCCGACGATTCGGATCCTTGATGTCCGAAGGACAATCGACCACGCCGCCATTGTCGATGTCCCACGTCTAGCGGCACACTACTACTGCAGCTCATTGAAAAGGTCTATGAACCCATGAATACCGCCGTTACGACAAATCTGGTTGGTATAACAGGCATCGCACGCCGCCTGGTGCAGGATGGCGCACTCGATGAATCCGCTGCCCGCGGTGCAATGGAGCAAGCTGCACAGGCAAAAGTTCCGTTGCCACAGTGGTTCTCCGAGAGGAAATTAGTATCTGCTGCCCAATTAGCTGCAGCAAACGCAGTCGAGTTCGGCATGCCGTTGATGGATGTGTCAGTTTTCGACGCTAACCAGAATGCAGTCAAATTAGTCAGCGAAGAGTTGCTCCAGAAACATCAGGTGCTGCCGCTGTTCAAGCGCGGCAACCGGTTGTTCGTGGGGGTGAGCAACCCTACCCAGACTCGGGCGCTGGATGACATCAAGTTTCATACGAACCTGGTGGTCGAGCCGATCCTGGTGGACGAGGACCAGATTCGTCGCACCTTGGAACAATGGCAGGCCAGCAATGCATCGCTTGGTTCGTCGCTGGGAAGCGATGACGAAGAGATGGGCGATCTGGACATCTCCACCGGCGACGAAGACATGGGGGCCGGCGGGGATGCCGGGGTCGATGCCAAGGGTGATGACACGCCGGTGGTGAAATTCGTCAACAAGGTGTTGGTGGATGCGATCCGGCGGGGAGCCTCCGATATCCATTTCGAGCCTTATGAAGACGACTACCGTGTTCGCTTGCGCATCGATGGGCTGCTGAAGAACGTGGCCAAGGCGCCGGTGAAGCTGAGCCAGCGGATTGCGGCGCGGTTGAAGGTGATGTCGCAGCTGGATATCGCCGAAAAGCGGGTGCCGCAGGATGGGCGCATCAAGCTTAATCTGTCCAAGACCAAACAGATCGACTTCCGTGTGAGTACCTTGCCGACGCTGTTCGGCGAGAAGGTGGTGCTACGTATCCTGGATGGCAGTGCGGCCAAGCTGGGGATCGAGAAGCTAGGTTACGAGGCGGACCAGCAGAAGCTGTTCCTGGATGCGATCCACAAGCCCTACGGGATGGTGCTGGTGACCGGGCCGACCGGTTCGGGCAAGACGGTGTCCTTGTATACGGCGCTGGGTATCCTCAACGATGAGACGCGCAACATCTCTACTGCCGAGGATCCGGTTGAAATTCGCCTGCCTGGCGTCAATCAGGTGCAGCAGAACAACAAGCGCGGCATGACCTTTGCGGCGGCCTTGCGCTCGTTCCTGCGCCAGGACCCTGACATCATCATGGTCGGCGAAATTCGCGACCTGGAGACGGCCGAGATTGCGATCAAGGCGGCGCAGACCGGCCATATGGTGCTGTCCACGTTGCATACCAACGATGCGCCACAGACCATCGCGCGCTTGATGAACATGGGCATTGCGCCGTACAACATCACCTCGTCGGTGACCTTGGTCATTGCGCAGCGCCTGGCGCGGCGGTTGTGCAACAACTGCAAGCGCAAGACCAGCTTGCCAGAGCATGCGTTGCTGGCCGAAGGGTTTACGCAACAGCAGATCGACCAGGGCATTACGCTGTATGAGGCGGTCGGTTGCGATGACTGCACCGAGGGCTACAAGGGCCGTACGGGTATCTACCAGGTCATGCCGATGACCGACGAGATCGGTGCGATCGTGCTGGAAGGCGGCAATGCGATGCAGATCGCCGAGGCTGCGCAGAAGATCGGTATCCGCGACTTGCGGCAGTCGGCCCTGATGAAGGCCGCGCATGGGGTGACCAGCCTGGCGGAGATCAATCGGGTGACCAAGGACTAAGCGCCCTCATCCGCCCTTCGGGCACCTTCTCCCGCAGGCGGGAGAAGGGAGTTTGGTCTGCGTGTGTTGCTGCTTGGTGTTCTGCTATCTGCCTCAGTGGTCGCGATCTGCGGCAATCGGCCTTGATGAAGGCCGCGCATGGGGTGACCAGCCTGGCGGAGATCAATCGGGTGACCAAGGACTAAGCGCCCTCATCCGCCCTTCGGGCACCTTCTCCCGCGGGCGGGAGAAGGGAGTTTAGTCGGTGTGTGTTTGCCGCTTGGTGTTCTGCTATCTGCCTCAGTGGTCGCGATCTGCGGCAGTCGGCCTTGATGAAGGCCGTACATGGGGTGACCAGCCTGGCGGAGATCAATCGGGTGACCAAGGACTAAGCGCCCTCATCCGCCCTTCGGGCACCTTCTCCCGCGGGCGGGAGAAGGGAGTTTAGTCGGTGTGTGTTTGCCGCTTGGTGTTCTGCTATCTGCCTCAGTGGTCGCGATCTGCGGCAGTCGGCCTTGATGAAGGCCGTACATGGGGTGACCAGCGTGGCGGAGATCAACCGGGTGACCAAGGACTAAGCGCCCTCATCCGCCCTTCGGGCACCTTCTCCCGCAAGCGGGAGAAGAGAAGGCGGAGAGTTTGTGTTCGCTGCCCATACTCAACTGACAGTGCTTGCTACGTTCTGTTATTGGCTCCTGGAAGTGGTGAATCCGGGCGCGAGATAGGTTGCGCGCAAAGGTAGGCTGGGCGTGTGCTGCTAGGTTCCTGGCTTCGGCCTAGCGACAGCAATCGAAGCTGCAGCGCTTTTACGATCTCGCATCCCTGATACCCAATCCGGGCTCATCTACTCCATCCCCAACTTCTTCAGCTTGTAACGCAGCGCGCGAAACGTGATGCCCAGTTGGGCGGCGGTCCGGGTCTTGTTCCAGCGGTTTTCTTCCAGCGCTTTCTGGATTGCGGCGCGTTCGAGTTGTTCGATGTAGGAGGGCAGGGCGGCCGAGGTGGGGTCGATGTCGACCACCGCTTCGCGTGGCTCGATGACGGCAGTGCCGGGGCCGGTTGCCAGGCGGTGGCCGCCGTGGGCGGGCAGGCGCAGGTCGGTGGCGCTGATCTGGTCGTCTTCGGCCAGGGCCAGGGCGCGTTCGAGGATGTTTTCCAGTTCGCGCACGTTGCCGGGGAAGCCGTATTGGTCCAGCGCGTCCAGGGCCGAAGGCGTCAAGAGCGGGATCGGCCGCCCGTGGCTGTGCGCGAGCCGCGCGATGATGGCGGCCGCCAGTTGCGGCAGGTCGCCGCCGCGTTCGCGCAGCGGCGGCACGCGCAGTTCGATCACGTTGATGCGGTAGTACAGGTCGTGCCGGAAGCGGCCGTCGGAAACCAGGTTGCCCAGGTCCTTGTGCGTGGCCGAAAGGATGCGCACATCGACCAGCGATTCGCTGGAGGCGCCGACCGGGCGTACCGACTTTTCCTGGATGGCACGCAGCAGCTTGACCTGCATCTGCAACGGCAGCTCGGCTACTTCGTCCAGGAACAGGGTGCCGCCATTTGCGGCCTGGAACAGGCCGGGCTTGTCGGCATGTGCGCCGGTGAAGCTGCCTTTCTTGTGGCCGAAGAATTCGCTTTCCATCAATTCGGCGGGAATGGCGCCGCAGTTGACCGGAATGAACGGCCCGGCGGCGCGCGCGCCCTGTTCGTGGATGGTGCGCGCCACCAGTTCCTTGCCCACGCCCGATTCGCCGACGATGTAGACCGGCGCCTGGCTGCGTGCGACCTTGGCGATGGTGGCGCGCAGGCTCTCCATCGCGGTGGAGGCGCCGAGCAGGCGGCTGGCCTGCTCCGGCGGCGGCGCCGGGGGGGCGGGGCGGTCGCGGTTGTTCAATTCCAGCGCGTGCTTGACCAGGCCGCGCAGCACGCTGATGTCCACGGGCTTGCTGACGAAGTCGAAGGCGCCGGCCTTGAGCGCTTCCACCGCCAGGTCCATGCTGCCGAAGGCGGTAATCATCGCCACCGGTGTCTGCGGGTAATGCTTGGAGATCTCGGTGACCAGCTCGATGCCGTTGCCGTCGGGCAGGCGCATGTCGGTCAGGCACAGGTCGTAGGGGTTGCTGGCCAGCAGTTCGCGCGCTTCGGCCAGATTGGCGGCGGTGCTGATGCGCAGGCCCATCCGCCCCAGGGTGAGAACAAGCAGTTCGCGGATGTCGCGTTCGTCGTCGACGACCAGGGCGCTTTTCGGTTCGTTCATATTCCCCACGATAGCCCAGCGCGATGACGGACGACAATTGTCGGCGCGATTGGGGCTGCAGCGCCATCCCGCTGCCGCGTTGAAGGCGAGGTTCCGGGAGGGAATGCCGGCAGTTGGGCCGGCCGGCAGCGCAACCAAGCGTGCCGGCAACCGGTTGGCTTACTTACCCAGCAATCCGTTTGGCCCCTGCAGCAGGATGCGGAAGCAGGCGCCTCCGCCGGGAACCGGTACGTAGTCCAGTTGCGCCTGATTGGCGCGGCACAGCTCCTGGGCGATGTACAGCCCAAGCCCGGTGCCGTGTTCGGAGGTGGTGTAGAAGGGGCGAAACAGCTGGGCGGCGACTGTTTCCGGAATGCCAGGCCCCCGATCGACCACGTCGATGACGGCCATGCGCTCCTGGTGTTCGACGCGCAGCTTCACCCGCGCCGGTTCGTCCATGACCCGGCCGTACTTGAGGGCGTTGTGCACCAGCGCGGTCAGGATCTGGTAGAGGTGCTTGGGGTCGATCAGCGCGTGCACCGCGCTGCCCTGGATGCTGGCCTCCAGGATGTCGGTTTCCATCGACAGCGTCTGCCGGTACTCGACCACGAAGCGGCGCACGAAGGCGGCCAGATCCAGGTTTTCAGGATTGGCGCGCTCGCGGCGGGCCAGCCCGAGTACGCTTTCGACGATGCCGTTGGTGCGCTGGCACTGCTGGTGGATGATCTGCAGCAGGCGTTGGTCGGCTTCGCCGATATCCGGGGATTCTTCCAGTAGCTGGCAGGCGTAGTTGATTGCGGCCAAGGGGTTGCGGATCTCATGGGCCAGGCTGGCCGAGAACCGGCCCATGGCCGAGAGTGTGAGCGATTCGGCACGCCGCGACACCACGCTGGAATCGTCCAGGAACACCAGGACCAGGTCGCTGTCGGCCAGCAGGCGAACGAAGCGCGGCTGCACCTCGGGGCGGTCGGCGCCCAGTTGCAGAGGCGATTCTTCCTGGCGCCAGCCGCTGCGCCAGCGTTGCAGCCGGCGCGCCAGTTCCGGGGTGAGCGTGGCCAGCGACAGGTCGGTGGTGGCCACGCGCTGATCGGCATCGCCCAGCAGTGCCAGCGCCGCTTCGTTGGCCAGGCTGATGCGGTTGTGCGCGTCGATCACCAGCACGCCGGTACGCAGGCGGCGAATGATGAGCTCATTGATCTCGTACAGATTGGCGACCTGCGCGCCGCGTTGGTCGGCCAGCGCCTGGTTGCTGCGCGCGCGCGAGGCGATCTGATGGCAGATGTAGGCCACCGCCACGTAGCTGGTGGCGAACATCGCCAGCTCTGCCAGCGGGCGGTTGGCGCCGCCGCCTTCCAGCAGGGTCCACAGGTATTCGAGCACGATCGCGGCGCTGGCCACCACCGCCATGCCCATGCCGTAACGTAGCCGCAGCAGGATGGAAGCCGCAGCCACGTTGAACAGCAGCATCATCGCGATGCCGGCGCTGGCACCGGGCAGGGCGTGGGTGGCCAGGGTGGCGGCCAGGATGTCGGCCAGCACCGTGCACAGCACGGTGGCGGTCAGCCGGCGCTCGGTGCGGCCCCAGAACAACAACGGGATGGCCATGGACAGGTAGCCGATGGCTACTGCCGCGGCCAGGCGCGGATAACGCGGCTCGGGGACGGCATCGGACAGCGGGCTGAAGACCAGGGCGGCGATCAGGCCGGCCACCAGCACCCGGTACAGCGAGAAGAAATACAGCTCGCGCTGTGGCGCCGACCGGATCCGGTCGATGAGCGATGCGCTGAATGCCACGCCGGAACCCCTTGCTGGAACGTGCCGCGAGTATAGGCAGCTGTACGGGTGCCGGCAGCCTCCGGAGACGGCTCGGGTGCGCCGCAAGCGCGGGGAGTCGGCCGCCTATATGGCGGAATTTTGCGCCGCACGGCGTGGTCGGCCACAATAGGCGGCCCGCTCGCGTGGTCCGACGTGCCGCCCCCCGCGGTCTGCCTCGCACGCAGCGGTCGTTTCCTTTTCCCACGGTGACGCATGAATTTCCACGAATACCAGTCAAAACAACTGCTTGCCGAGTACGGCATCCCCGTTCCGGCCGGCAAGGTCGCAGCGACCCCGGACGAAGCGGTTGAAGTCGCCAATTCCCTGGGCAAGGGCCCCTGGATGGTGAAGGCGCAGATCCACGCGGGCGGCCGCGGCAAGGCTGGCGGCGTCAAGTTCTGCAAGACCACCGATGACGTGAAGGCCGCAGCGGCCAAGATGCTCGGCACCAAGATGGCCACCTACCAGACCGCTGGCGTCGAGTTGCCGATCAATCTGGTGCTGGTGACCACCGCCGGTGAGATCGTCAAGGAGCTGTACCTGTCGATCCTGGTCGACCGCGGCACCAAGACCATCACCTACATCGCCTCGTCCGAAGGCGGCGTGGAGATCGAGCAGGTTGCGGCCGAAACGCCGGAGCTGATCCATTCGCTCAACGTCGATTTCGTCGAAGGCGTGCAGGGCTACCACGGCCGCGATTTCGGTTTCAAGCTGGGCCTCAATGCCAAGCAGGCCGGCCAGTTCGCCAGCATCATGGTGAATCTGTACCGCCTGTTCAACGAAAAGGACCTGGCGCTGGTTGAAATCAACCCGCTGGCGATCCTGGACGACGGTAACCTGTATGCGTTGGACGGCAAGTTCGACAGCGACGACAACGCCGCATTCCGTCAGAAGCAGCTGATCGCCATGCGCGACAAGACGCAGGAAGACGAGACCGAAGTGACCGCTTCGGAGCTGGACATCAACTACGTCACCATGGATGGCAACATCGGCTGCATGGTCAACGGCGCCGGCCTGGCCATGGCCACCATGGACGTCATCAAGCTCAATGGCGGCGAGCCGGCGAACTTCCTGGACGTGGGTGGCGGTGCGAACAAGCAGCGCGTCATCGAAGCGTTCAAGCTGATCCTGTCCTCGGACAAGGTCGAAGGCATCTTCGTCAACATCTTCGGCGGCATCGTCCGCTGCGACATGATTGCCGAAGGCATCATCGCCGCGGTCAAGGAAGTGGGCGTCAAGGTTCCGGTCGTGGTGCGCCTGGAAGGCACCAATGTGGAAGAAGGCAAGCAGCTGCTGCGTGACAGCGGCATGGCTATCATCCCGGCCGACAACATCAACGACGGTGCCAAGAAGGTCGTCGAAGCTGTCAAGAACGCCGCCTGATTCACGACACCGAAGGAACTATCCATGTCCGTTTTGATTAACAAGAACACCAAGGTGATCGTGCAGGGCTTCACCGGCCAGCAGGGCACCTTCCACGCCACTCAGATGATCGAGTACGGCACCCAGGTCGTCGGCGGCGTGACCCCCGGCAAGGGCGGCACCACCCATATCGACCTGCCGGTGTTCAACACCGTGGCCGACGCCGTGCAGAGCACCGGTGCCAACGCGTCGGTGATCTACGTGCCACCGCCGTACGCGGCCGATGCGATCCTGGAAGCGGCGGCGGCCGGCATCAAGGTCATCGTGTGCATCACCGAAGGCATCCCGGTGCTGGACATGCTGCGCGTCAAGAACGTGCTGACCCGCTCGCATCCGGACACCGTGCTGATCGGGCCGAACTGCCCCGGTGTCATCACCCCGGGCGAGTGCAAGATCGGCATCATGCCGGGCCACATCCACAAGCCGGGCAAGATCGGCATCGTGTCGCGTTCGGGCACCCTGACCTATGAAGCGGTCAAGCAGACCACCGAAGTGGGCCTGGGCCAGAGCACCTGCATCGGCATCGGTGGCGACCCGATCAACGGCCTGAACTTCGTCGACTGCCTCAAGCTGTTCAACGAAGACCCGCAGACCGAAGGCATCATCATGGTCGGCGAAATCGGCGGCGACGCCGAGGAAGCCGGTGCCGAGTACATCAAGCAGTTCGTGAAGAAGCCGGTGGTCGGTTTCATCGCTGGTGCGTCTGCGCCGGCCGGCAAGCGCATGGGCCACGCCGGTGCGATCGCCTCGGGCGGTAAGGGCACGGCCGAAGGCAAGTTCGCGGCGATGGAAGCTGCTGGCGTCAAGACTGTCCGTTCGCCGGGCGATCTGGGTGCGGCGATTGCTGCGCTGGTGAAGTAAGAACGCCGCACGCGCAAGCGTGCAAGCGTCCAGCGAGGCCGCCTTCGGGCGGCCTTTTTGCTGCCCTCATCCGCCCTTCGGGCACCTTCTCCCGCATGCGGGAGAAGGGAGCAACAGTTACACCCACAGCAACAGTAACAGCCACAGCCACAGCCACAGCCACAGCCACAGCCGCAGCCGCAGCCGCAGCCACAGCCGCAGCCGCAGCCGCAGCCGCAGCCACAGCCACAGCCACAGCCACAGCCGCAGCCGCAGCCGCAGCCACAGCCGCAGCCGCAGCCGCAGCCGCAGCCACAGCCGCAGCCGCAGCCACAGCCACAGCCGCAGCCGCAGCCGCAGCCGCAGCCACAGCCGCAGCCGCAGCCACAGCCACAGCCACAGCCGCAGCCGCAGCCGCAGCCACAGCCGCAGCCGCAGCCGCAGCCACAGCCGCAGCCGCAGCCACAGCCACAGCCACAGCCACAGCCACAGCAACAGCAGAGATGCTGCTGAGATCATGTTCCCAAGAGATGTCAGGCTGGTCGTTGCTGCGTGACCTACGGGTCGTGCCACGGTCACGGCCCCGCCTGCTGTGTCATCCCCTCTCCCGCTTGCGGGAGAGGGGTAGGGGTGAGGGCGCCTCCGACGCGGCGATCCCCGATGCCAAAGCGCCATCAACACCGATAGCGCCAGCCGGGCGGTACCCGCAACCTTGGCCATCCTCCTGCCGGGAATGTCCATGCGCCACGCCGCCAAGACCGGATTCGCCAAGCACCTGCGTCGTGAGATGACCGCAGCTGAGCGCGCGCTGTGGTATCGGTTGCGAGATCGACGCCTGCTCGGCTTCAAGTTCCGCCGTCAGTTTCCCATCGGACCTTATATCGTCGATTTCGTCTGCCTCGCCCGGGCGTTGATCGTCGAAATCGACGGGAGCCAGCACCTACTGCCCGGTGCGGACGCCACGCGCGGTGCCTTCCTGCACCGCAAGGGCTTCCAGGTGCTGCGCTTCTGGAATAATGCAGTGCTTGCCAGTGGCGACGACGTCTGCGAGAGGATCGCGCGAGGTCTGCTTGCGGCTCGTTCCTCCCTTCCCGCTTCCGTGCTTCGGAAAACACGCGCACAAGGCCATTGACATGTCCCAGACCCTCCGCATCGCCATGGCCCAGTTCGATTTCCCGGTCGGCGCCGTCGCCCAGAACACCGACCGCATCATCGAGTACATCGCGGCGGCACGCGACGAATTCGGCGCCGACATCGTGCTGTTTCCCGAGCTGGCGATCAGTGGCTATCCGCCGGAAGACTTGCTGCTACGCCCCGGGTTTCTGGCCCATTGCGAACAGGCGCTGATGCGCATTGCAGCGGCCACGCGCGGCATCGTGGCGGTGGTGGGCTGGCCGCAGAGCGCCGGCAGCGTGGTGTACAACGCCGCCAGCGTGCTGCGCGATGGCCAGGTCGAGGCGACCTACCGCAAGCGCGAGCTGCCCAATTACGCGGTGTTCGATGAGCGGCGCTATTTCGACGTGGATCCGGATGGCGACAACTGCGTGGTCACGGTCAAGGGGGTGCAGGTGGGGGTGGTGATCTGTGAGGACCTGTGGTTCGCCGAGCCGCTGGCGAAAACCGTACAGGCCGGCGCCGAGCTGGTGCTGGTGCCCAATGCCTCGCCGTACGAGCGCGGCAAGCATGCGCAGCGCGATGCGCTGCTGGCCGAGCGTACCCGTGAAAGCGGAGCGGCGATTGCCTATCTCAATGTGGTCGGTGGCCAGGACGCGCTGGTGTTCGATGGGGCCTCGGTGGTGGCTGATGGCAATGGCACCGTGCATCCGGCCGCTGCAGCGTTCGTGGATCAGTGGCTGGTGGTGGACTATGCCGCCGGCCCGCGCAGTTTCACCCCGGTGGTGTGGGTGGACGATGGCGACGAAAGCATGGATGCGCTGGCCTGGCGTGCAGTCGTGCGCGGCCTGCAGGACTATTGCCGCAAGAATGGTTTCGGCAAGGTGTGGCTGGGGCTGTCCGGCGGCATCGACTCGGCGCTGGTGCTGGCGATGGCGGTAGACGCGCTGGGCGCGGAGAACGTCACCGCAGTGCGGCTGCCGTCGCGCTACACGGCGAACCTGTCCAACGATCTGGCCGATGAGCAGTGCCGCGCTCTGGGAGTCAAGCTGGAAACCGTCGCGATCGCGCCGGTGTTCGAAGGGTTGCTCGCCGCGCTGGGGCCGATGTTCGAAGGCACCCAGCCGGACATCACCGAGGAAAACCTGCAGTCGCGCAGTCGCGGCGTGATTCTGATGGCGCTGTCCAACAAGTTCGGCGGGCTGTTGCTGACCACCGGCAACAAGAGCGAATACGCGGTGGGCTACGCCACCATCTATGGCGACATGTGCGGTGGCTATGCGCCGCTCAAGGATCTGTACAAGACTGAAGTGTTCGGCCTGGCCAAGTGGCGCAATACGGTGGGGGGCGCGCCAGTGATTCCACCGGCGGTGATTGCGCGCCCGCCATCGGCCGAGCTGCGCGACAACCAGACCGACCAGGATTCGCTGCCGCCCTACGACGTGCTCGACGGCATCCTGTACCGCTATGTCGATCAGGAGCAGTCGCGCGACGACATCGTCGCTGCCGGGTACGCGGCAGACACGGTGGAGCACGTGCTGCGGCTGGTGCGGCTGAACGAATGGAAGCGTCACCAGGCTGCGCCGGGGCCGAAGGTGTCGCGGCGCGCATTTGGCCGCGAACGGCGCTACCCGATCACCAACGGGTATCGCGGTCAGTAACGTTCCGCTGCGGTAAGCCTGGCCTGCTACAGCTGCCATCGGCATACGGCAGCAGCGATAGGCCTGTCTTGTCGCCGGAACGCGCCGCTGGTGAGGTTTGCCAGGCTCGTCTCGCTGAGCGGGGGGCATTTGGATCAGGATGCCAGTGCATCCACGACCTTGCCCGTGACGCGGTGCCGCGCGCACCAACACACCCGGTCAGTCCGCTGCGTCCTCCGGCAACCTGGCTGCGGGCGTGCGCGGTGAGGGTCCATAGCGGCAAGACCGGGCCAAAAACAAAGGGGCCTCTCGGCCCCTTGTTGCAGCGTTGCGCGGTGAGCGAAGAACTCAGTCGCGATTCATCTGCGCATTACGCTGCCCGCTGGCGGCGGATTTTTCGCCGGCGAACGGGTTGAGCTTGCGAACCGCCCACGGGTATTTCGGCCACTGGCCGGCCAGCCACGGATGCTGCGGGCTGTTGAGCTCCAGCACGCGGCGGGCGTCCGCGGCCAGGGTCTTGTTGCCCAAATGGGTGTAGGCCTCGGCCAGCACCGCGACCGCATCGTACTGGTAGGCGCTCTGCGGGTAGGTTTCCAGCAGGTAGTTGGCGCGGCCGGCCGCCGACACCCAGGCGTTGCGGCGCAGGTAGTACAGCGCATTGTCCAGCTCGTGCTGGGCGAAGATGTCGCGCAGTTCGATCATACGCAGGCGCGCATCAGCGGCGTAGCGGCTGTTCGGGTAGCGGTCGGTGACGGTATTGAAGTCGTTGTAGGCCTGCTGCGGCGAGGACAAGTCGCGGCGGCTGGCATCCAGCGACCACACCCGGCGCAGGAACACCGTGTCGCGGTTGCTGTTGGCCAGCCCGCGCAGGTAGTACAGGTAGGCGATATTGCGATGGGTTGGGTAGGTGCGGATGAAGCGGTCGACACTGGACACGGTGTCTTCGTGCTTGCCGGCCTTGTACTGCGCGTAGGCGGTTTCGATCATCGCCTGCTCGGTGTACGGGCCGTAGGGGTACTGGGCGATCAGGCGCTTGTAGCTGGCTTCGGCGCCGGCCCAGTTGCCCTTCTCCATCAGCCCATGGCCCTTGCCGTAGAGTTGCTCCACCGGCATGCCCTCGTCGGGATTCTTGTCCTTGGCGCCGCGGTGGCAGCCGGTGACGACGAAGGCCATGACCAGCATGAGGGCAATCAGGCGCGCAGGCGCGGAAAACGTGGACCGTCGGATCATGGGTCTGGGCAGGACGCGTCAGGAAAACGAAAGGGCGATGATAGCCTAGTGGCCTGTCCGGCGACTGACTCCTGCCGCCCGGACCCCAAAATTCCCGTTTTTGCCTGAGTGCCCGTGTCCATGTCCGACCCTTCCGCCGACCCCACCGACCCGTCCATCCGTCAGGCCATCGTGCCCGACAGCGCCGCAGGGCGGCGTTTCGACGCGGTGCTGGCCGAACTGTTTCCCGAATTTTCGCGCTCGCGGCTGTCGGAGTGGATCAAGTCCGGCGACGCGCTGCTGGACGGCGATATGGCGCGTCCGCGCGACACCTTGCGCGGCGGTGAGAGCGTGCAGCTGCAGGTGGTGCTGGAAACCCAGACCCATGCCGCGCCGCAGGACATCCCGCTGAACGTGTTGTACGAGGACGAGCAGGTGCTGGTGATCGACAAGCCGGCCGGCCTGGTGGTGCATCCGGGCGCGGGTAATCCGGACGGCACCCTGGTCAACGCACTGCTGTTCCGCGACCCGGCGCTGTCGGCGGTGCCGCGCGCCGGCGTGGTGCATCGCCTGGACAAGGACACCAGCGGCGTGATGGTGGTCGCCCGGACTGTGCAGGCGCAGACCGCGTTGGTGGAACAGCTGTCCGCGCGCGACGTGCATCGCCAGTATCTGGCGGTGGTGGTCGGAGCGCTGGTGTCCGGCGGCACCGCCAATGCCCCGATCGACCGCAACCCGCGCGATCGCCTGAAGATGGCGGTGCGCGACGACGGCCGCGATGCGGTGACCCATTACCGGCTACGCGAGCGTTTCCGTGCGCATACCGCGCTGGAATGCCGGCTGGAAACCGGGCGCACCCATCAGATCCGCGTGCATATGGCACATCTGAAATCGCCCATCGTCGGCGACCCGCTGTACGGCGGCGCACTCAAGTTGCCCAAGGGCGCCACCGACGCACTGGTGCATGAGCTGCGCAGCTTCAAGCGCCAGGCCCTGCATGCCGAGACGCTGGAATTCCTGCATCCGGTCAGTGGCGAGCCGGTGCGTGCCACCGCGCCGGTGCCGGCCGATCTGCAGCGGCTGATGACCGCGCTGCGCGAGGACAGCGCACGCGCGGCCGAACTGGCGCGCCGCTGAGGTGAGCGTGGCCGCCACCTTCATCCTGCCTGCCCACTGGCCGGCGCCGCCGCGCATCCGGGCGCTGACCACGCTACGACATGGCCTGGGCGTGTCGCAGGCGCCGTTCGACACGCTCAATCTCGGCAACCGCAGCAGCCCGGAGGGCGATACGCCGGAGCGGGTGGAGCGCAACCGCGCGTTGTTGGTGCGAGCGCTGGGCTTGCCCGGCACGCCGCAGTGGCTGCAGCAGGTGCATGGGGTGGATGTGGTGCGGCTAATGGCGCGGTCGGCAGATTACGGCCCGCAGTTGGAAGGTGTGAGCGATCTTGTGCCCGGCACGCATGAACCCATCGCCGACGCCGCCGTGACCGACGTGCCGGGTCGGGTACTGGCGATCCTTACCGCCGATTGCCTGCCGGTCGTGCTCGCTGCAGTCGATGGCAGCGAGATCGCGGTCGCGCATGCGGGCTGGCGCGGGCTGGCAGGTGGCGTGCTGGAGCGCAGCGTGACGGCCATGCGCACCCCGGCATTGCAGCTGGTGGCCTGGCTGGGTCCGGCCGCAGGACCGCAGGCCTATGAAATCGGCCAGGACGTCTTCGACGCCTTCGTGGATGAAGACGTGCAGGCGCAGTACGCATTCGTCGCCACGCGGCCCGGGCATTGGCGCGTGGATCTGTACGCACTGGCGCGGCTGCGCCTGCAACGTGCCGGTCTGCGCGCCGATGCGATCCACGGCGGTGGCCTGTGCACCATTTCCGACCCGGTGCGCTTCTTCTCGCATCGCCGCGACCGCCGTAGCGGGCGCATGGCCACGCTGGCGTGGATCGTGCCCTGAGCACGCCCTTGTTCGCGCAGGTGCTGGGCCAGCCGGCGTTCGCGCAATTGCCGGCGCCGGTGCGCGCGCTGCATTCGGTGCGGAAGCGGCAGACCTTTGCCGGGCAGGCGCAGATCCGGCGCGGCCGGCATGTGCTGGCGCCCTTGCTGGCGTTGCTGAGCCGGTTGCCGCGCAGCGGCACGGTGGCGGTGGAGGTGGAGTTCCTGGTCGATGCGCAGGGCGAGCGCTGGCACCGGCGCTTTGCCGGTCTGCCGATGGATTCGCGGCTGTGGCGCGATGGAGCGGCCTTGCGCGAACACCTGGGCGCAGTGCGGTTCGAGTTTGCGCTGCGTGCCGATGCCCAGGCGCTGTATTGGCAGGCAACCCGCGTGTGGGCGTTCGGTTGGATTCCGCTGCCTGCGCGCTGGTTCGAACAGGTGCGTTGCCGCGAGCATGCCGATGCCGGCCGCTATGGATTTTTGGTCGACGTGCACCTGCCGCTGGGGGGGCCGTTCATTCGCTACGAGGGATGGCTTGAGCCACGCTGAGATGTCCACTGTCGCTGCGCGTACCGTGCCGGCCACCATCGTGTTCGATGGGGTGTGCCTGCTGTGCAATGGTTGGGTCAAATTCCTGCTGCGCCACGATCGTCGGGGGCGTTATCGCTTTGCCGCAATGCAGGGCCGGGCCGGGCGCGCGTTGTTGCAGCAGCATGGGCTGGACCCGGACGACCCGTTGTCGTTCCTGCTGGTGGACCATGGCGGCGCATGGACCGACAGCGATGCCATCGTGCGTGTGCTGGCGGGCTTGGGCGGGCTGTGGCGGCTGGCGGCAGTGTTGCGCGTGATACCGCGCGGTCTGCGCGATCTCGGATATCGCCTGCTCGCACGCAATCGCTATCGCTGGTTCGGCCGCAGCGACCACTGCATGCTGCCCACCCCCGAGCAACACGCCCGGTTTCTGGACTGACGCACGGCGTGCGGCGCAGCTGAGCTGGCCTGAGGGTCGATGGGATGCCGAAGCGGCACACCGATCGGCTGTCCGTAGGAGCGCACCAGGGCGCGACGGGTTTTATCGATAACGCTTCGTCGCGCCCAGGTGCGCTCCTACGGGTGGCGGATACGGCAGGTGCGACCGGTTTGCGCCACGGCGTGGATGACGGCTGCGCGATGGTGATGACCTACCACAGCCGGCTCACCGGTCGGCTTCTCCGTAGGAGCGCACCCGGGCGCGATGGGCTTTACCGATAACGCTTCGTCGCGCCCAGGTGCGCTCCTACGGGTGGCGGATACGGCAGGTGCGACCGGTTTGCGCCACGGCGTGGATGACGGCTACGCGGTGGTGATGACCTGCCACAGCCGGCTCACCGGTCGGCTTCTCCGTAGGAGCGCACCCGGGCGCGATGGGCTTTACAGATAACGCTTCGTCGCGCCCAGGTGCGCTCCTACGGGTGGCGGATACGGCAGGTGCGACCGGTTTGCGCCACGGCGTGGATGACGGCTGCGCGGTGGTGATGACCTGCCACAGCCGGCTCACCGGTCGGCTTCTCCGTAGGAGCGCACCCGGGCGCGATGGGCTTTACCGATAACGCTTCGTCGCGCCCAGGTGCGCTCCTACGGGTGGCGGATACGGCAGGTGCGACCGGTTTGCGCCACGGCGTGGATGACGGCTACGCGGTGGTGATGACCTGCCACAGCCGGCTCACCGGTCGGCTTCTCCGTAGGAGCGCACCCGGGCGCGATGGGCTTTACAGATAACGCTTCGTCGCGCCCAGGTGCGCTCCTACGGGTGGCGGATACGGCAGGTGCGACCGGTTTGCGCCACGGCGTGGATGACGGCTGCGCGATGGTGATGACCTACCACAGCCGGCTCACCGGTCGGCTTCTCCGTAGGAGCGCACCCGGGCGCGATGGGCTTTACCGATAACGCTTCGTCGCGCCCGGGTGCGCTCCTACAAATCGCGCGATTTTCCGGGCCTATGCTGCGTTGTGGAAGCTGGCGCGTACGACGTTGCTGGTGCCTGGGCGGGTGTCGGACTGCAGGCGGAAGATCGACACCGCATCGGCCAGCTCCACGGCCTGTTCTTCCAGGCTGCGTGCGGCGGCGGTGGCTTCTTCCACCAGCGCGGCGTTGCGCTGGGTGACTTCGTCCAGCTGCGCCACGGTGCGGTTGACCTGTTCGATGCCGCTGGATTGCTCGGCGCTGGCGGAGGTGATCTCGCTCATGATGTCGGTGACATGCTTCACCGAGCCGACGATCTCGCGCATGGTCGCGCCGGCGCGGTGCACCAGGCCCGAGCCCAGTTCCACCTTGTCGGTGGAGTCGGCGATCAGCGTCTTGATCTCCTTGGCGGCATCGGCCGAGCGGCGCGCCAGTGCGCGCACTTCCGAGGCCACCACCGCAAAGCCGCGGCCCTGTTCGCCGGCGCGCGCCGCTTCCACGGCGGCATTGAGCGCCAGGATGTTGGTTTGGAAGGCGATGCCGTCGATGACGCCGATGATTTCGCCGATCTTGTGCGAGGCGGTGCTGATCTGGCCCATGGTGGCGACCACTTGGTCCATTACCTGGCCGCCGTTCTGGGCGATGTCGCCGGTGCCCACCACCAGGCGGTTGGCCTGTAGCGCGCTGTCGGCGTTCTGCTTCACGGTGGAGGTGAGTTCTTCCATCGAGCTTGCGGTTTCCTCCAGGTTGGCGGCCTGCTGTTCGGTGCGCTCGGACAGGTCGGTATTGCCCGCGGCGATTTCCACCGCAGCCTGGCGAATGGTGTCCGAAGCGGCCTGGATGCCGCCGATGATTTCGGTCAGGCGGGCCACGGTCTGGTTGGTGTCGTCGCGCAGCCGCGCGAAGATGCCGTGCGCATCGCCGTCCACGCGCTGGGTGAGGTCGCCTTCGGCCAGCGCGCCGATCACGCGCGCCAGGGCGGCCAGGTGGGTCTCCACCGAGTCGTAGATACGGTTGATGCCCTGCGCCAGCGACAGCAGCACGCCGTCCATGCCGTCGAGCTGCATGCGCCGGCTGAAATCGCCGGTCGAGGCGGCGTCGATGACCTGGATCAACACCTGCTCGGTGTTGACCTGGGCGGTGACATCCACCCACTGCGCGATGGTGCCCAGCTTGGTGCCGTCGGCGGCGATGATGGGGCTGTAGACGAAGTCGATCTGGCGGCCGAAGAACGGCGCGCGCACCGCCTTGGACGCATTCAATGCGCGCATGCGGTCGATTGCGGCCTGGCTGTCCGGATAGATGTCGCCGATGCTGCCGCCGACGAAGCCTTCGGCATGGAAGCTGGGGCGGAAGCTCTGCACATCCGGCTCGATCAGCTTGAGCATCGCCAGCAATTTGCGGTTGGCGAACAGTACCTGGCCGTCGTCGTCGGCGATGCGGATCATGGTGTCCAGGTCGTCCAGCGCCTTGATGACGAACTGGCCATGCCGCAGGCCTTGCTCCATCACGTCGATGCGGATGGCCAACTGGTCCTGGGTCGTCTGCAGCGCATGCAGCAGTGGGCCGAGTTCGCCGGCCGCAGGGCGCAGGTCCAGGCGCTGGAAGCGGCCTTCGCCGATCGCAGTGACGGCCGTCATGGCCTGCCGCAGCTGCACGCTGCGACGGCGATGCGTCCACCAGCACAGGCCGACGCTGGCCGTGCCCAGTACCAGTAGCGCGGGAAACAACCTGGCGAAGGTGCCGGCGATTCCGCCAGGCACCAGCGTGGCGGCGTACAACGCCAGCAGGGCCAGCAACCCGATCTGTGCGGCGGCGGGCAGCCATGCAGTCCAGGCGGCACGCGCCACCTTGACGCCCGCGGGTGGGCGGGAAACGTGGGCGGCATCGTATGAAGGCGACATAGGCTGAGTCCGGCTAGGTGTTCTGGAAGGGAGATCGACGTGCGACAGGAGACAGGGCTGCAATGGGATATCGGCGGCTGAGGCCGAATCATGATGGCGTGAATCCTCCGTTTGTCGGAACACGACAAGCAGTGGCCCAAGAAACTCGAAGTGATTGATCTGGAAGCGGTTTCAATCGGGCATGCGGTCTGCCGGGCGCAACCGTCCGCCCTTGGCTGGCGACGCGCGAATGTAAATTTCAGGTGATTTCCAACCGCCGTGTGCGTGGGGCGCAGGGCAACCCACATCGTTATCTGCCACGGCACAGCCCGGGCGCCGGCCATGGCGATGCCCGGTGAGTCGGAGAGGGGCTGGGCAGTTCTACGGCGGCGCGACGCAAGGGGCATTGAGCGGCGACATCCACGGCTCCTTGCGGACGCCATGCGCCAGACCCTCCTGCGTCATGTGGCGGGGGGCTTGCTCTTGCCGCCGAACACCGGCGCTACGTCCAGCGTATGCACCACCGGCTGGGCGGCGGCGGTCCAGGCCGAAGACATCGCCGGACGCAATGCCGATAGGCAGGCAGACCGGACCCAGCTCATCGTCGGCGGCCATCAGCGACGACCTACCGTGGGAGCAGCGATCAGATGTCGGTCAGCGCCTGCAGATACCGCTGGCGCCAGTGATTGATGGTGTTCTTGCGCAGGTGGTCCATCATCGCGTGCCAGCGCTCGATGCGGGTTGCCAGTGGCATGCTGGCCGCGCTTGCAATCGCATCGGCCACACCATCCAGATCGTGCGGATTGACCAGTAGCGCTTCCTTCATTTCGTCGGCGGCGCCGGCCAGCAACGACAGCACCAGCACACCCGGATCCTTGGGGTCCTGCGCGGCGACGAATTCCTTGGCGACCAGATTCATGCCATCGCGCAGCGGCGTGACCAGGCCCACCGACGCTGCCCGATAAAAACCGGTCAGGGTGGCGTGGCTGAAGTTCTGGTTGACGTAGCGTAGCGGAGTCCAATCCGGCTCTGCATGCCCGCCATTGATGTGGCCGGCGATCTGCTCCAGCTGCCCGCGCAACTGCCGGTATTCGGTGACGTCACCACGCGAGACCGGGGCGATCTGCAGATAGGTGAGGCTGCCGGATTGATCGGGATAGCGCTCCAAATAACGCTCGAAGCCTTGGAAGCGTTCCGGCAAGCCTTTGGAGTAATCCAGTCGATCCACGCCGATGGCGAGCTGGCGCCCGCGCAGGCTTTCGCGCAGATCGCGCACCGATTGCTTGCCGACCGCCGCCTTGGCCTGGTTGGCGATGAGGTCGGTGTCGATGCCGATGGGGAATGACGCGGCAGTGAAGCGACGCCCGCCCGGGCCTTCGACCAGGTCGCCGTCCAGCACGCGACCGCCACCAAACAGGCGGACGTACGCCTTGAAGCGTTCGGCATCGCGCTGGGTCTGGAAGCCGACCAGGTCGTAGGCATAGAAGGTGCTGAACAGGCGCGCGTGATCGGGCATGGCCTGCACCAGATCGGCCGAGGGCATCGGCACATGCAGGAAGAACCCCATCTTGCAGCCCACGCCCAGCTCGCGCAGCATCGCGCCGAGTGGAATCATGTGGTAATCGTGGATCCACACCGTATCGCTGTCTTTCAGCAGCGGCGCCAGCTTTTCGGCGAACAACCGGTTGACGCGCAGATAGCCTTCGCGCTTGGCGCGGTCGTAGTCCACCAGGTCCAGGCGGAAGTGCAGCAACGGCCACAGCGTGCGATTGGCGAAGCCGTTGTAGTACGAATCGATATCGCGCTTGTTGAGGTCCATGGTGACGAAGGTGATGTCGCCTTCGGTCTGCTCGTGCAGGCCGCCGCTGTCGCCGCGCGCGGTCTTGCCGCTCCAGCCGAACCACATGCCGCCTCGCTCCTTGAGTGCGGCCAGCAACCCCACCGCCAGGCCGCCGGCGCGGTTTTCGCCTGGCACCGCGACGCGATTGGACACCACTACCAAACGACTCATGACGCCTCCTGCCAGCTGCGCGACAAGCGCATCGCGGCGATAATCAGACCGACGTGCGAATAGGTCTGCGGGAAATTGCCCCAGGCCTCGCCGTCTTCGAAGGCCAGGTCTTCGGACAGCAAGCCCAGGTGATTGCGGCGCGAGAGGATGCGCTCGAACAGGTCACGCGCCTCGTCCTTGCGACCGATGGCGGCGAGCGCATCGATGTACCAGAACGTGCAGATGGTGAAGCTGGTTTCCGGCTCACCGAAGTCGTCCGGCGCGATGTAGCGGTACAGCGCATCGCCATGCTTGAGCACGCGGCCCACCGCTTCGACCGTGCGTATGAAGCGGCTGTCGTCGTTGGCCACGATGCCGATGTCGGCCAGCAGCAACAGCGAGGCGTCCAGGCGGTGGCCGCCGAGCGTGTCGGTGAAGTGGCCGTGCTCTTCGCTCCAGGCCTCGTTCAACACGCGCTCGCGGATGCTGTCGGCACGCTCGCGCCAGTAGCTGCTGCGCTCGGGCAACACCAGCCGGTCGGCGATCTTGGACAGGCGATCGCAGGCCGCCCAGCACATCGCGGCGGTGTAAGTGTGCACCTCGGCGCGGCCGCGGAATTCCCACAGCCCGGCGTCGGGCACATTGTGTAGCGCGTAGGCGCGTTCGCCCAGCGGCTCCAGGCGGCGGAAGGTGTCTGCATCGCCCTGGTCTTTCAGGCGCAGGTCGAAGAACAGCTGCGTGGAAGCCAGCACCACGCTGCCGTAGACATCGTGCTGCTGCTGGATCCAGGCCAGGTTGCCGCGCCGCACCGGACCCATGCCGCGATAGCCGGCCATGGTGTCGACTTCGTGCTCTTCCAACTGCGATTCGAAACCGATGCCGTACAGCGGCTGCATGGTGCCGTCGGTGGTGGCGATATTGAAGATGTAGCCGATGAACTGCTCCATCGTGCGGGTGGCGCCCAGGCGATTGAGTGCACGCACCACGAAGGCGGCATCGCGCAGCCAGCAGTAGCGATAATCCCAGTTGCGCGGGGTGTTGGGCGCTTCCGGAATCGAGGTGGTCATCGCGGCGATGATGGCGCCGCTGTCTTCGTACTGGCACAGCTTGAGCGTGATCGCGCTGCGGATCACCGCTTCCTGCCAGTCCAGCGGGATCGACAGATAGCGCACCCATTCGCGCCAGTATTCTTCGGTGCGCTCCTGGGCTTCCTGCACATAGCCGGTGAGCGAACGGGTCAGCGATTCGTCCACGCCCAGCACCAGGCTGACCGGGTGGCTGAGTACGAAGGGCAGGCCGTCGCGCACGAACCGCACTGGCACGTCGGTGGTCAAGCGCAGGGTGAATTCCGGCAACACCCAGCGGATATGGTTGCTGCCCCAGGTGGTCTCGGGCGTGCGGCCGCCCCAGTCGGCCAGCGGGCGTGCGCGCACGATGATGCGCGGGTTGCCGGCCAGCGGACGGATCTGCCGGATGATGCTCACCGGCCGATAGAAACGGCCGTTGTTGCGCCAGCGCGGTGCGAAGTCGATCACCTCGATTTCGCCGCCCTTGCTGTCGCGCAAGACGGTGCGCAGGACGGCGGTATTGGGCAGATAGTGCTGCTCGCTGCTGGCGAAATCTTCCAGCTCCACGGCGAAATCGCCGCCTTCGGTCTTGGGCGATAGCAGCGAACAAAAGGCCGGGTCGCCATCGAAGGCGGGCAGGCAGCTCCACACCACGCGTGCCTGCCGATCCACCAATGCGCCGAAACTGCAGTTGCCGATGACGCCCAGATCCAGGTTTGGCTTGGTCATGAAAGTACGAACAATCCTATGCAATGACGAAAGGGGGGAGGGCGGCGCTCAGGCGCCGCGCGCGTTCTGTTGCAACCACGCATGCACGGCGGCGGTGCCTGGCAGGCGATAGCGCGCGCTGGTCTGGGCACGATCGCCGACCAGCACGCTCCAACCGCCCAGCCGGTTGGCGGCGTCGAAACCGAATTCGTCGGTGAGGTCGTCGCCCACGAACACCGGCGTGCGCCTGGCGAAGGCGCCTTGTTGCATCAGCTGTTCCACTGCCAGGCCCTTGTTGCTGCCTTCGGGCACGAACTCCACGACATGATCGCCTGGCTGCAGGCGGTAACCGGAGAGCCGGGCGATTTCGTCCTGCGCGAAGGCGAGCACGTCGGGGCCGGCCAACGGCTGCGCGCGCCAATGCAGTGCCACGCTGACGCCCTTGTCTTCGACCAGCACACCGGGATGCCGGTGAGTGAGCGCGGCGGCGCGTTGATGCAGGCCGTGCAGCCACGCGGAAGTGTCCTGCGGCATCGCTGCGCGTGCCGCAGCGTCGCCGCGCAGCTCATGGCCGTGCAGGCCGGCGGCCGGGAGCACCAGGGGAGCGAACAAGGCGTCGAGCTGTGCCAGCGGTCGCCCGCTGACCAGGGCGATGGCGCCTTCGAAACGCACGCTGAGGCGGCCGATGGCCGCACGCACTTCAGGCAATAGCTGCACCGCCTCGGGGCGGTCGGCAAAGTCGATCAGGGTGCCGTCCACGTCCAGGAACAATGCGCAGGCATCGTCCAGCATTGGCGGCGACGAAAGGGGGGGATGCACGTCTGCCATCACGGCAGTGTGCGCAAACAGGTGTGAGATTCGGGTTATGCAGTGGCGGGTGAGCAGGCGAAGTGCGGTGCGAAATGCACCATGGAGGCGCGCGAAGCCGGTCTGGTCGCGTCCGGATGCCGATGCGGTTGTCGGTATCTGCATGATTCTGCAGGTCGGAGCGGATCTGGGACACGCTGCCCGCTTTCGCTCCGGCAGGGGCCTCCTGAATAAGTTACCTTTCTTAAGGTTAGCAAAATACGTGTATCGAACCGGCAACCAACGGGAGGGCGGCAGATGCGTCGATACGCGTGGCTCATTGCGTTCTCGCTCTCCACCAGTTCGGTGGCGGCGCAGACGTCGTCGAATCCGGAGGTCGCGCTGCTGCGCCGGCAGGTCGAGGATTTGCGACAGGAGGTCGCACAACTGCGTCTGTTGGTGGATGCCAGGCAAGCACCTACCCATGCCGATGGCGAAGCCAGTGCGTCGCACTTGGTCGGCGCCCGGTCTGCGGATGCACCCGCGCCGGTCGCCGCGTCTGTCCTTCCGCCGCGCGAGACTTTCGGTGACGAGCTGACCGGCGTCGCTCGCCCCAACACCGCTGCCCCTCCCAACGATCCCGCGCTGCGCGGCTTCGTTCCGATCCCTGGCACCGACACCCGCATCAGGCTTGGCGGGTTTGCCAAGCTCAACGCGATGCACGATTTCGATCCGGCCGGTAATCCGGACAGGTGGGTGACGTCCAGCCTCCCGATCGATGCCGGCGCTGGACGCAACAGCAACCTCGATGCCAGCGCCACGCGTTTCAGTTTCGAGGTGCGGCGGCCATCCAGCCTCGGGCCGTTGCGGTTCTATCTGGAGAACGATTTCTATGGTGGCGCAGGCGTCATCTGGTTTCGCTTGCGCCAGGCGCATGCGCAGGTCGGTAACACCTATGCCGGTTATGGCTACAGCGCGTTCACCGACTCCGACGCGTTCCCCGAAACACTCGATGACGAAGGACCCGGTAGCGAGTCGCTCAGGCGGGTCGCTGCGGTGCGGCAGTTCTGGAAGGTGGGCGACGCCGTGACGGCTTCGCTGTCCATCGAGGATTCGGAGTCCGATCTTGCCGTGCCGGCCGGCGGCGCGGCAGAGCAGCCGCTGCCGGATCTCGTTGCGGGGTTGCGGAGGGAGGGCGGCTGGGGCCATCTGCAGGGCGCATTGCTCGCGCGCCGGCTCGCCTATCGCATGCCGCAGGGTGAGTACGCTGCCACCGCCACCGGTTTCCATCTTTCGGGCCAACGACACTTCGGGCCGCATGTGCTGACTGCCAGCCTGGTGTACGGCGAGGGTGTATCCCGCTACATCAACGACATCGGTGGCCGACGCCTGGATGCGGTGGTTGCGGACGACGGCAGCGTGCATCCGCTTGGTCTATCGGCCGGCCACCTCGGCTACACCTATCATTGGCCTGGTGGCTGGCGATCCAATCTGGTGTTTGGGCGGTTGCTTCTTGAGGCACATCCGCAGCTCCCGCGCGATGCGTTCCGTGCCAGCACGTACGGCGCGGCGAATCTGATCCTGCAGGCCAGTCCGACCTTTTCGTGGGGCATCGAGGCGCTGTATGGCACGCAGACGGTGCAGGACGGACGCAACGCCGACGCGTTCCGCATACAGGGCAGCATCAAGTACGACTTCGTCCGATGAGCGCTTTTTCCATTCCCGTTTGGACGCACGCGTCCCCGCGATGCCCTGAACGCCTCGCACCGCCGCCGGTGTGGCGGCGGCGCCCTGTCCAGGATGCGTCCAGCGCCCTGGTTCCTGTTGCCGTCTGGGGACAGGGATGCTGGGGTTTCACTCTGCCGTGCCAAGGAGGTTTTCGATGATGTGGCTCCATGAGGTGTTCACCCGCTCGCCCGAGGCGGCAATCTTCCTGACGCTTGCCATCGGTTACGCGATCGGCAGGATCACGTTCGGGCGGTTCCAATTGGGCGGTATCGCCGGCTCGCTACTGGTGGCGGTATGCGTGAGCCAGATCGGCATCTCGATCGACGATGGTGTCAAGGCGATCATGTTCGCGCTGTTCATCTATGCGGTTGGCTACAACAGTGGTCCGCAGTTCTTCAGCTCGCTCAACAGATCCAGCATCAAGGAGGTCGTGCTGGCCGGGTTCCTCGCCGTGGTGTCGCTGGCGACGGTGCTGGCACTTGCGAAATGGTTCCAACTCGACAAGGGCCTCGCCGCCGGCCTGGCCGGTGGCGCGCTGACGCAATCGGCGATCATCGGCACCGCCGGCGATGCGATCGCGCGCCTGCCGCTGCCGTCCGATCAGATCGCGGCGTTGCAGGCCAACGTGGCGATCGGCTACGCGGTGACCTACGTGTTCGGTTCGTTGGGCGCGATCATCGTGTGCGCCAACATCCTGCCACGCTTCATGAAACAGGACCTGCGCCAATCCGCGCAGCAGCAAGAGGAGTGCCTGCGCGGTGATGCGCCGGTCACCGGTGCCGGGATGGAGAGTGCGCTGCCGGCCTTGGTCGGACGTGCCTACCGGGTTGACGCCGCCGCCGGCCTGCGGGTGCGGGAGATCGAGGACGGTGCCGACGACGCGTTGACCATCGAACGGGTGATTCGCGGCGGCGACCTGCTCGATCCGGCCGAGAATCCGCGCCTGGAATCGGGCGACGTGGTCGTGGCAATCGGCCGCCGCGAGAAGGTGGTGGACGCGGCGGAACGGATTGGCCCGGAACTGCCCGCGTTCGCAGGGACGCCATTGGTGATGCGGTCGCGCCAAGCAGTGTTCACGCGTCAGGGAATGAATCGCATGACCATTGCGCAGATCAAGGCTGCGATCGATCCGGTAATGCGCCACGGCGCGTATGTCGCGTCGGTGATGCGCATGGGGCGCCCGTTGCCGGTGCTGCCACAGACGCAGATGATGCACGGCGACGTGGTGACGTTCTATGGTGCCGATTCGGATACTGCGCGCGCCGTGCGCGAGGCTGGCTATCCGCTGGCGGGCGACGACAAGACCGACTTCGTCTATATGGGCGCGGGCATCGTGGTCGGTTTGCTGGTCGGCCTGCTGGTCGCCGACGTCGGCGGCATTCCGCTCACCCTGGGCGCCGGTGGTGGCGTTCTGCTGTCGGGTCTGCTGTTTGGCTGGTTGCGCGCCAAGCGCCCGATCGTCGGTGCGCTGCCGCCCGCTGCAGGCCAGTTGCTGCAGGACTTCGGCCTGGCCGCGTTCGTCGTGGTGATTGGCCTGAACTCCGGCAAGCAGGCGCTTGGCGCGATCCAGCAGCATGGCATCAAGATCTTCGTGCTCGGCATCGTCGTCACCTTGTTGCCCCTGCTGCTGTCGATGCTCTTCGGGCGTTATGTACTGGGCTATCGCAATGTCGCCCTGTTCGCCGGCGCGCTCAGCGGCTCGCGCAGCGCCAATCCCGCGATCGGCGCCGTGCTCGACAAGACCGCAAGCTCGGTGCCAACCGTCCCATTCGCAATCACTTATGCGCTCGCCAACGTGTTCCTGACGTTGCTCGGGCCTTTGATCGTCGGTTTGATTTGACATCCTAGAAGGAGGATGGAGTCATGGATCCCAAGATTTCAGAATTCGCGAAGCTAAGCCCGTTCGAACTCAAGGACGAACTGATTGCATTGGCCAGTCGCGACAAGAACCGCCTGATGCTCAACGCCGGGCGCGGCAATCCCAACTTCCTCGCCACCGTTCCACGCCACGGTTTCTGGCAACTGGGCCTGTTCGCAATGCGCGAATCGCAGCGCTCGTTCGCCTACATGCCTGAAGGACTGGGCGGCCTGCCACGCCTGGCCGGCATCGAGGACCGCTTTGAGATCTTCGCGCGCGAGAATGCTGGCGTGGCGGGCATCGCCTTCCTCGTGGGCGCGGTGTCGTACGTGCGCGATCAACTCGGTCATGACGGCGCAACCTTCCTTTACCAGATGTGCGATGCGATCCTGGGTTGCAACTACCCGATGCCGGATCGCATGCTCGAGTGCGCCGAACCCATCATCGCGCAGTATCTGCGCCAGGAAATGGTGGGTACGTATCCATTCGTGGGCGAGATCGACATCTTCGCCACCGAGGGTGGCACCGCCGCGATGACCTACATCTTCAACACGATGCGCGAAAACCGGCTGTTGGCACCGGGTGACAGCATCGCGATCGGTATGCCGATCTTTACCCCATATATCGAGATTCCGGAACTCAACGATTACCAATTGAAAAAGGTGCTGATCGAGGCCGACCCCGCGCTCGGCTGGCAGTATCCGGCATCGGAAATCGAAAAACTTCGCGACCCCAAGGTCAAGGCCTTCTTCTTGGTCAACCCCAGCAATCCGCCGTCGGCGCGCATTGGCGATGAGACGCTGCAACTGATCGCAAGGATCGTTCAGGAGCGCCCGGACCTGATTCTGTTGACCGACGATGTGTACGGCACCTTCGCCGACGACTTCACTTCGCTGTTCGCAGTGGCCCCCCACAACACGATCCTGGTGTATTCCTATTCGAAGTATTTCGGTGCGACCGGTTGGCGTCTGGGCGCCATTGCAACGCATCGGGACAACGTGCTGGACCGCGCCATCGCCGCGTTGCCCGAAGACACGCTGGCCGAGCTGGATGCGCGTTACAGCTCGATCACCACGACACCGCGCCAGCTGAAATTCATCGACCGTCTGGTGGCCGACAGCCGCACCGTGGCGCTGAACCACACTGCGGGTTTGTCGACACCGCAGCAGGCGCAAATGGTCCTGTTCTCCCTGTTTGCGCTGATGGATACGCCAAACGCCTACAAAGGGGCGATGAAGCGCTTGATCCGTGCCCGGGAGCATGCCCTGTACCGGGAGATCGGCGCCGCGCCCGAGCCCAACCCCAACGACGTGGGCTACTACACCCTGCTCGATCTGGCCGAACTCAGCGAAAAGGTCTACGGCCGGCCATTCGCCGATTGGCTGATGCAGGCGGTTGAGCCGCAGGAACTGCTGTTCGAGCTGGCACGCGACTCCGGTATCGTGCTGCTACCGGGACGTGGTTTTGGCGGGAAACGACCTGCGGGCCGCGTGTCCCTGGCGAACCTCAACGAAGCCGATTACGCGAAGATCGGCAAGGCGGCGCGGGCATTGATCGAGTCCTATTACGCGAAGTTCGCCAGCGCCTGACGATGCATCGGCCCTGCCAGCGGCAGGGCCGACGTCACGCTATGCAGTCCTGCGCTGCAGCTCAAAAGCTGTAGCGCACCCGTCCATACCAGTACGCGCCATTGCTGCCCACCGGCGAGAGCACGTCGTAGGGCAGGTTGCCGAAGTAGGCGATATCGTCGATGGAACGGTCCGGATAGTTGTCCAGGATGTTCTGCCCGCCAATGGCCAGCGTCCACTGCGTGCCCAGGTGGTATTCGGCTTCCAGGTCCAGCTGCCATTCGGCGCCATAGGTCTGGCGGGGAACGAAGCCGCCGCCAAAGTCGAACACGCGGGTGGCGCTGCCATAGCGGTTGACGCGGGTCTGCAGATTCCAGTGCTGGTTGCTCCAGTTGGCGGCCAGCGCCGCGCGCGTGCGCGGTGCGGCATCGGTGAGCGTATTGCTTTCTTCCACGCCGAACAGCACGTAGTCCGGGTTGAGCGCCAGCACCTGCGCCGGGGTGGCGATGATGTTTTCCAGCTCGGTCTTGGCATAGCTGTAGGTGCCGGTCAGCAGCAGGTCGCCGCCGAAAGCGTACTGGCGCCAGTTGGCCACCAGCTCGGCGCCGCGGGTGCGGGTATCGGCGGCGTTGAGGAAGTAGCTGGCGCTCTGCACACCGGGTACGCCGAAGTTCTGCTGCACGAAAGCGGTCAACGCATCGCCGGTGATGTCTTCGGACAACGCAATGCGGTCGTCGATATCGATCTGGAAGAAATCCAGCGACAGGTCGAAGTGATCGCCCAGCTGGCTGGTGAAGCCCAGGCTGTAGTTGACCGACTTTTCCGGCTTCAGATCGGTGGCGCCGAGCGCACGCGCGATCGGGTTGTTGACCGACAGCAGGCGGCCCTGGGTCAGCCGGCCGGCGGCGTCATAGCCGGTGGAGGTGGCTTCGTAACCGATCTGGCTGAGCGAGGGCGCGCGCACGTTGTTGGAGATGGCGCCACGCAATGCGAACGCCGGGGCGAAGGCGTAGCGTGCGGCCAGCTTGCCGGTCCATTGGCTGCCGAAGTCCTGGTAATGCTCGTAGCGGCCGGCCAGGTCGGTGGAGAATTTGTCGCCGAACTGGCTGGACACGTTGGCATAGGCGCTGGCGACGTTGCGCGACAGATCGGCTTCGTCCTGCGGGGTGAGCCCGCCGCCGGCCTGCGAGCCGGTGGGGCGATCGGTGAACGGGCCGGCCGCATAGCTGGCCGGGTCGCCGGCGTGGGTGCGGTATTGCTCGCGGCGGAATTCAGCACCGGTGCCGAAGGTGTGGGTGGCGCCGGCGGCATTGAACACGCGGGTCAGATCAAGGTTACCCACGGTCTGCGCGAAGGCGAAATCGCCGGTCTTGAAGCGCGTGGTGCTGGTGGGCCCCAGCGAGGCGTTGAGCGAATTGCGCAGCCGGTAGGTGAAGTCGTTGCGGCCATGGTTGACGCTGGCGTCGTAATCCCACTGACCCCATTGCCCGCGCGCGCCGGCCACGATCTGCAGGTCGCGGTTCTCGCCTTCGGAAATCGGCCGATAGCCGTTGGGGTAGAGCTCGCGCCAGTTGGCGCTGCTGTCCGGGTAGCGGAAGTAGTTGGCGCCTTCGGTGTCGCGCTGGTTGTAGGTGGCAAAGCCATAGAACTCGCCGGTGGCGCTGAAGGGTACCTGGGTGTTGAGCCAGGCGTTCAGCCCCTTGGTGGCGCCATCGCCGAGCACGTAGTTGCGCCGGCCGGCCAGGGCCAGATTGGCCGGGGTCTGTTCCTCGAACGGCGGGATCTGGTCGAAGCCGGCGCGGTTGGTCGCCTCGCGGTTCTTCAGTTCCAGGCCTACCTTGAAGAAGCCGCCGTCATCGCCCAGCAGCGAGCCGACCTTGGCGCTGGCGTAGCTGGTCTGGCCGTCGGTCACGCGGCGGTCGATCGGCTTGACGTCGGTGTTGTAGGCGCCGAAGCTGGCTTCCAGCTCGCCGCGTCCAGGGTTGTCGTCCAGAATCACGTTGATGACGCCGGCAATCGCATCCGAGCCGTACTGCGCGCCGGCACCGTCGCGCAGCACTTCGATGCGCTTGATCGCGTTGATGGGGATGGAATTGAAGTCCACCGGCGTGGTGCCCTTGCCGATCTTGCTGTCGGTATTGACCAGCGCCGAGGTGTGGCGGCGCTTGCCGTTGACCAGCACCAGCACCTGATCGGGCGAGAGCCCACGCAGCTGTGCGGCGCGGATATGGTCGGCGCCGCCGGAGTTGGACTGGCGCGGGAAGTTGAACGAGGGCAGCAGCGCCTGCAGCGCGCTGCCCAGCTCGCCATTGACCACGCCGGCCTTGCGAATGTCTTCGGCGGTGAGCACGTCCACCGGCACGGTCGATTCCAGCACGGTGCGGTCACTGGCGCGGGTGCCGGTGACGATCACGGTGTCCAGGGTGGTGGCACCGGCATCGGCCTGCTGGGCCTGCGCGTTGGCGCTCAACACCGTGGCCACGGCCAGGCCGATCACCGAAAGGGTGGGACGGGTCATGCTCTTTACTCCTGCAACTGCAATACGCCGCGTGGTGGCATCCGGCCTGGCGGCGCGCGAAGGGATGGGATGGTCCACATTCATCCGGATGGAGAGATATTATCGCGTTGTTCAGGCCTGTGCGAGATGGCATAGTGCGCGCATTCCAGTATCAGCTGGATGCCCGGAGCGCATGAGCCTGCCCCCTAACCCGTTGTGGAGAAGTCGATGAAGTTGCTGCCGTCCTGCCTGCTTGCCGCCATGCTGGCCCTGAACGCCTGCGCGACCACGCCCGTCGGCGCACCCGCCTCGACTACCGCCAGCCTGCAGGGCGATGCGGCGCGGCCGGCTGCGGCGCACGGTTGGGTGCGTAGCGAGTTGTATTTCGGCGTGGGCGAGGAAACTGGCCCGGCCGACCGCCCGCAGACCCGCACCATCGGCGAGGCACAGTGGCGCGCGTTTCTGGACAAGGAAGTGACCCCGCGCTTCCCGGACGGGTTGACTGTGTTCGATGCCTACGGCCAGTGGCTGTTTCGCGGCGCCAAGGAGCCGAACAGGCTGGGCACCAAGGTGCTGGTGATCCTGCATGAAGACACCCCGCAGCGGCGCAACGACATCGAGGCGATCCGGCTGGCCTGGAAACAGGCCACCGGGCACCAGTCGGTACTTTGGTCGCGGCAGGCGGTGGAGGTGTCGTTCTGAATCGGCGGTCCGCAGTTCGATCCACCGCCTCGGCTTCGGCCCTGAGGTGGGCGAGCAAACTCTGCGGAAACGGTAAACTCACCCCATGATCGAACAGCTCTCACTGCGCAATGTCGGCCCAGCTCCTTCGATGGAGCTGACATTTGGCCGTCGCTTGAATCTCTTGACTGGTGACAACGGTTTGGGAAAGAGCTTCCTACTGGACATTGCATGGTGGTCGCTCACGCGCAAATGGCCGGGGGAGTTGAATCGCCGTCTGTCTATGGGATTACCCGCCAAGCCTCACACTGACAAGTCAGCGTCGATCATCTTTTCGGTGACCGGTAAGTCAAAGTCCGTCACCTACGAAAGCAGGTTCGACCGCAAGGCTCAGGCCTGGACGGGAGCTGCTGGGCGCCCGGTCAATCCTGGATTGGTTCTTTACGCCCAAGCTGACGGCAGCTTTGCTGCATGGGATCCGGCGCGCAACTATTGGCGTAAGAAGGGGAATGTGGATGTGCAGGACCGCCCTCCTGCCTACGTATTCTCCACACAGGAAATCTGGGATGGTTTGAGGGACTCTGATGGACGGGTGTTGTGTAACGGCCTGATTGCCGATTGGGCAAGCTGGCAAAAGGAGCGAGGAGATGCCTTCAATCGCCTTCAGGCGGTGCTCTCTTCTTTGTCGCCAACAACATCGGACCTTATCGAACCGGGTCATCTGACACGTATCAGCCTGGACGACGCACGTGACATTCCGACGATACGAATGCCTTATGGACAGGACGTGCCGGTGTTGCACGCATCCGCAGGACTTCGCCGCATCTTAGCCCTCGCCTATCTGTTGGTTTGGACCTGGGAGGAGCACTTGCAGGCTACTGCGCTGATCGGGGGGGAGCCCACGCGTCAGGTGACCTTCCTGGTTGATGAGATCGAGTGCCATCTGCATCCCAAGTGGCAAAGGCGTATTGTCGCCGCACTGCTGGAAGTGATGGGGTCTCTCGCCAGCAATGCTGGTGTACAGGTGATTGCGGCCACGCATTCTCCTCTCGTCATGGCATCGGTGGAGCCTGTCTTCGATGCAAACGAGGATGCATGGTTTGACTTGGACTTTAAAGCGACTGGCAACCATCAGGCTGTTGTACTCCAGCAACGTCCATTCGTCTTGCGTGGTGAGGCTGGTAACTGGTTGACCAGCGAGGCCTTCGACCTCCGCTCGTCGCGTTCGATTGAGGCCGAGGATGCGATTGAGCGAGCGGCGCTGGCAATGAGGAGCGAGCGATTTGGCAAGGCGGACGCGAGAGCAATACACAATGATTTGCTGAAGGTGCTTGGAGATACTGATCCTTTCTGGGCGCGCTGGCGGTTCGTGGGCGAGAAAAAGGGATGGTTGCCATGATTCCTGTCGACGCGCGTCTTGAACCGCGTGACTTCGAGCGCAAGGTGCGGACTCGAGGCATAAGGTCAATGCGGCGCAAACGCATTGATCCAGATGTGCCATTGCCTGCGGGACAGACGCTCAGTCCTTTCTGGCGTGAGTGCCTTGATGACCTTTACCGCGAGTACAACCAGACCTGCGCTTATTTGGCGGTCCGTATCGAGCGCGCCGTGGGAGGTGTGACTGCAGATCATTTTGTGGCCAAGTCGAAGTTGCCTGGGCAGGCCTACGAGTGGATGAACTTCCGCCTGGCAAGCGCTATTGTCAACGCGCGCAAGTGCGATTTTGAAGACGTTCTTGACCCGTTTGTGCTGCCAGCAGGATGGTTCAGATTGGAACTTGTGACTGGGCAGGTGTATCCGAGTTCGGACATCGATGCGGCAGATATGACGCGTGTGGTCAAGACAATTGAACGTGTTGGTCTAGATAATTCGATTAATCGAGAAATGCGCGCACGGCATTTTCAGGAATATTTCCAGGGCGACATCACTGCAAACTTCCTGCAGCGATACTCACCCTTTGTACACGCTGAGGCAGAGCGGCAGGGATTGCTGTAGCCTCCCCCCTTGCTGTCGCGTGTGCCAAGCAGCGGCTACCATCGTCTGTCCCAACGTCTTGCAACCTTCCATGTCCGCTTCTTCTTCGCATCCTGCGGCCGCGCCGCGCTGGTTCGTCGCCGGCGATCTCAATGGCTTTTTCGGCCTGGTGGTCGACAATCTCTCCATCCTCGGCTTCATTGCGATGGCGCTGGTGGGTATCTATGGGTTCCCCGCCGAGGTGGTGTTCGGGCGCATGTTCCCCGGCACCGCGTTCGGAGTGCTGGTGGGTAACCTGCTCTACACCTTGATGGCGCGGCGGCTGGCCGCCCGCACCGGGCGCCAGGACGTCACCGCGATGCCATTGGGCCTGGATGCGCCCACCAGCATCGGCATGGCGCTGCTGGTGCTGGGCCCGGCGTTTGCCGGTTTCAAGGCGCAGGGGCTGGACCCGCAGGCGGCGGCGATCGCCACCTGGAAACTCGGCATGGCCGCACTGGTGGTGATGGGCCTGCTCAAGCTGGTGCTGTCGTTCGTGGGCGAGGCGGTGACCCGGGCGCTGCCCCGCGCCGCACTGCTCGGCTCCATCGCCGGCATTGCGCTGGTGCTGATGGGGCTGCTGCCACTGCTGGAAACGCTGCGCTCGCCGGTGGCCGGTTTCGTCACCTTGGGCCTGCTGCTGTATGTGCTGCTGGCCAAGGGCCGCTTGCCGACCAAATTGCCGGGCGTGCTGGTGGCCTTCGTGATCGGCACAGTGCTGTATTACGGGCTTGGCCTGGCCGGGCTGGGCGCACCGGGCTTCACCGTGCCCGCCTGGACGGCCCCGCAGATCGTGCTGCCACTGCCGAATCTTGGGTTCATCGAGGGGTTGCCGGCCACGGTGGCGTATCTGCCGTTGCTGCTGCCGTTCGGCCTGTTGATGGTGGTGGGCGGCATCAATGTCAGCGAAAGCGCGCGCGCGGCCGGCGACGATTACCGCACCCGCGACATCTTGCTGGTGGAAGCCTTCGCCACATTGGTGGCCGGCGTCTGCGGCGGTGTGGCGCAGACCACGCCGTACATCGGCCAGCCCGCCTACAAGCACATGGGCGCGCGCTCGGGCTACACGCTGCTGACCGGCCTGTTCGTCGGCATCGGCGGCATGCTGGGCATCATCAGCGGGTTGGTGCAGTGGCTGCCACTGGCGGTGCTGGCGCCGATCATCGTGTATGTGTCCATCGACATCACTACCCAGGCGTTCCAGGCCACGCCCCGGCAGCACGCCGGTGCCATGGTGCTGGGGTTCCTGCCATCGGTGGCGTACCTGCTGACCATCAAGGCGCCGGGCTGGATGGCGCAGGATCAGTTGGTGGCGCTGACCACGCAGGTGGATGGCCACGGCCTGCCGGAGCTGGCGGTGATCTTTGCGCTGGGCAACGGCTTCATCATCACTGCAATGCTGTGGATCGCCACGGTGGCGGCGATGATCGACGGCCGGCTGCGGCGCGCTGCGGTATTTCTGCTGGTGGCGGCCGGGCTGACCCTGTTCGGGTTGATCCACTCGGTGGACCCGCGTGGCGGCATCTATCTGCCGTGGTCGCTGCAAGGCCTGGCGCGCGTCATCAGCTGGCAGTTCGTCGGCGCCTACGTGGCGCTGGCAGTGACCTTGTTGCTGTTGTCGCTGCTGCCGGCACGCAAGGAGCCGATGCAATGACTCCTGCATTGTGCGTGGCCGGCTACTGTTCGTTGCCGACGCTGCGCGGTGACAGATGCACTGCCGTGCTTGCCTGGGGGCGCGTGGCTGGCGCGTTCGGATGGGGCGCGTTTCGCGGAATTGGCGAGGCTTTGCAAAGCGGTCTGCGCTTCGCGTGACCATGCACGCGATCGATGCATGCGCTGCGGCGGCAGATCGATGGAACCACCGCAACATCTGAGGGTCATACCCACAGATGTCGTCGATGCAAGGAATTTCATGATGCAACCCAAGCCCTCGCGCTGGCCGTGGCTGTTGGCCGTGCCATTGATTGCCGGCGCTGCCTGGTGGCTATTCAGCGGGCCACGCCAGACGCCCGGTGCACTGCCTGCGCCCATCAGCCAAACCGCCAACGCGGCCGCCGCCGCGGTCACTCCATCGCCTTCCACCCCCGCCGCGCCGCGGCATCCGGTGCAGGCGGCATCGGCCGATGCCGCCGACGCTGCAATTCCCGCATTGGCGCAGAGCGACGCTGCCGCATGGCAGGCGCTGCTGGATCTGGTACCCGACGACGCAGCACTGTCGATCGTGTTGCGGCCGCACCTGATCGAACGTGTGGTGGTGATGATCGACAACCTCACCCAGCCCAGTATCAGTCGCCGCGCCTCGGTACTGCAGCCGGTCTCGGGCGAACTGCAGGTGACCCCTGCGGCCGATCACACCGTCATCGATCGCGCCAATGCCAGCCGCTACACACCGTACGTCGCTGCATTCACCGGCGTGGATGCGCAGGCATTGGTGCACAGCTATGTGCGCTTCTATCCCTTGTTTCAGCAAGCCTACGCCAACCTGGGCGCACCGGACCGCTACTTCAACGACCGCGTGATTGATGTCATCGACCATCTGCTGCGCACGCCGGATCCGACGCAGCCGGTTGCCGTGGTGCGCGATGAGCGTGGCCGCTATCGCTTCGTGGACCCGGCGCTGGAAGGATTGTCGGTAGGGCAGAAGGCCATCGTGCGACTGGGGCCGCAGCAGGCGTCGGCAGTGAAGGCGCAACTGCAACGCATTCGTGCCACCTTGTTACAGACGCGCTGAGTCGGTGTCCGGCCGTGGTTTGGAGCCATGCGCCTGCGGTCACGCAGCCGCGGGTGCGAGTAGCCGTGCGTGGTAGTGGCTGCCATTCCGGCCGGCGCCGCAGCGGCGGGACGCTGCTGTGTGCAATGCCAGGTTTACCCAGCGTCAAGCTCCGGATACTGGCGGAAGATGCCCTTGGTATTGAACGCCAGGCGCCGTTCGGAGGCGAGGTAAGCGGCGATCCGGGGGCGTGCTGCCACACGCCGCTGCACGGCGCGCAATCCCGGAATGTCCTTCGACAGAGTCGCCATTCGTTTCGGGAACATGTAGTCCAGCCCGCTGACCAACTGAAACAGCGATAGGTCCACGTACGAGTGCACAGCTAGTACAGATGTACCGCCGGCCCGCTGCACCACCTGCTCGAAATAGCCGAGGAACTTGGGCAGGCGGTGGTCACGCAGATCCTCGGCGCGCTTGGCGGCTTCGGCTTTTTGGTCCTCGTAGTACAGGCCGGTGGCGATCGGATGATGGGTGTCGTGTACCTCGGCCACCAGGTCAGTAATGGTCAGTTGCAATTGCAGTGCCTGCAGGCGCAGCGCATCGTCATCGGGGACCAGCTGCAGCGACGGACCCAGAAAATGCAGGATCGCCGCCACCTGCGCCACCACCACATCGCCTGCCCGCAGGAAGGGTGGGGCCAACGGCTGCGCGCCCGGCTGCTTGCCTTGCAGAAAGGCGGTTATGACATCGTCGCCCTCGACGCGCGCCACGTCGGTATAGGCGGCACCGGCATCTTCCAGGGCCAGACGCACGAATTCGCCGCGGCCCTGCAGACCGGTCCAGTAATAGAGCTGATAGTGCATGTGCTTCTCCGCGTCGGGATGGTGCTGCAGCGTAGGAAAGGCGTGGCTAGGCGGGCGTGATCGAGGTGTTGCAAGCCTGTGATCCGGCAATGTCGTGCGGCTGCGTCAACAGCCATTCCAACTTGCGCGCGCGCGGCTGGCGCTTGAGTGTGCACTCGGCGCGCGAGGCACTGGCACGATCCGGGTACCGGTGGCTGGCCAACAGCTGCAACGGCGGGTTGGCGCGCGTATAACGCGCACCGGTACCACGCAAGTGCGCCTGGAAGCGCCGCTCCAGGTCATTGGTGATTCCGGCGTAATAGCTGCCGTTGTGGCACAGCAGCAGATAGAGGAACCAGGGCTTGGGCGTATCCATCCGCGCATTATCTCCCTTCGGTGCGGCGTGCGTAGCGCTCCTGGCAGTGACTGCGTGGTAGCGTGGTGGCGCTGTGGGGCGGGCAGCGGCATCGGTGTTCACCACGCAGGCCGATGCCGGGCAGAGCGTCGCCACGCCTACCGTCCCGGCGCGGGCGCAGTTGCCGCTGCGGCGGATTGTCTGGCCCGCCTGGCCGCTGGCACGCCTCGCGTGGCGCCAAGCGAAGCCCCCCCCGCAGGTCTGGTGCCACCGCCTTCGTGTCGCAGCACACCTTGAAACGCCGCCGGGCAACCGCATTTGCTCGGTATCGCCGGACTTGCCGGCCACTCGTTCAGAGGACTCCCCATGCGGATGGACAAACTCACCTCGCGGTTCCAGCAGGCACTGGCCGACGCACAGTCGCTGGCCGTGGGACGCGACCACAACATCATCGAACCGGTGCACGTGCTGGCTGCGTTGCTGGACCAGAGCGGCGGCAGCACGCGCCCGCTGCTGTCGCAGGCCGGCGTCAACGTGCCGCTGCTGCGCGAGCGCTTGGGCGAGGCGTTGGATACGCTGCCCAAGGTGTCCGGGCAGGAAGGCAACCTGTCGATCGGCAACGATCTCAACCGCCTGCTCAACCAGGCCGACAAGCTCGCCCAGCAGCACGGCGATGCCTTCATTCCCAGCGAGTGGTTCGTGCTGGCCGCCGCCGACGATGCCAGCCCGCTGGGCGTGGCGTTGCGTGCGGCCGGTGGCGACAAGAAGAAGATCGCCGCGGCGATCGACAAGCTGCGCGGCGGCGAAACCGTGCAATCGGAAAACGCCGAGGAACAACGCCAGGCGCTGGAAAAATACACCATTGACCTGACCGCGCGCGCCGAAAGCGGCAAGCTCGATCCGGTGATCGGCCGCGATGAAGAAATCCGCCGCACCATCCAGGTCCTGCAGCGCCGCACCAAGAACAACCCGGTGCTGATCGGCGAACCCGGCGTGGGCAAGACCGCCATTGTCGAAGGCCTGGCCCAGCGCATCATCAACGGCGAAGTGCCCGAAGGGCTGCGCGGCAAGCGCGTGCTGTCGCTGGACATGGGCGCGCTGATTGCCGGCGCCAAGTTCCGCGGCGAATTCGAAGAACGCCTCAAGGCGGTGCTGAGCGACCTGTCCAAGAACGAAGGCCAGATCATCCTGTTCATCGATGAACTGCACACCATGGTGGGCGCGGGCAAGGCCGATGGCGCGATGGATGCCGGCAACATGCTCAAGCCGGCGCTGGCGCGCGGCGAGCTGCATTGCATCGGTGCCACCACGCTGGACGAATACCGCAAGTACATCGAAAAGGATGCCGCGCTGGAGCGCCGCTTCCAGAAGGTGTTCGTAGGCGAGCCGACGGTGGAAGATACCATCGCCATCCTGCGTGGGCTGAAAGAACGCTACGCGGTGCATCACGGCGTGGAGATCACCGACCCGGCGATCGTCGCGGCGGCGACGCTCTCCAATCGCTACATCACCGATCGCCAGCTGCCAGACAAGGCCATCGACCTGATGGACGAAGCGGCATCGCGTATCCGCATGGAGATCGACTCCAAGCCGGAGGAACTCGACCGCCTGGAGCGCCGCCTGATCCAGCTCAAGATCCAGCGCGAGATGCTCAAGAAGGAAAAGGACGAGGCCTCGCGCCAGCGACTGGGCGACCTGGAAACCGATATCGACAAACTGGAGCGCGAGTTCTACGACCTCAACGAGCTCTGGACGTCGGAGAAGGCCGCGTTGCAGGGCACCACCAAGATCAAGGAGCAGATCGAGCACGCCAAGCTGGAGCTGGAAGCGGCGCAGCGGCGCCAGGACTACGCCAAGATGAGCGAGATCCAGTACGGCGTCTTGCCACAACTGGAAAAGCAGATGCTGCTGGCCAATGAAGTGGAGCACCACGACTTCAAGCTGGTGCAGGACCGCGTGACCGCCGAGGAAATCGCCGAGGTGGTGTCGCGCTGGACCGGTATTCCGGTCAACAAGATGCTCGAAGGCGAGCGCGACAAATTGCTGCGCATGGAAGACGAGCTGCATCGCCGCGTGGTGGGCCAGGAAGAAGCGATCAAGGTGGTGTCCGATGCGGTGCGTCGTTCGCGCGCCGGCCTGTCCGACCCCAATCGCCCGAGCGGCTCGTTCCTGTTCTTAGGTCCCACCGGCGTGGGCAAGACCGAGTTGTGCAAGGCGCTGGCGGACTTCCTGTTCGACAGCACCGAAGCGATGATCCGCATCGACATGAGCGAGTTCATGGAGAAGCATTCGGTCTCGCGCCTGATCGGTGCGCCTCCGGGTTATGTGGGCTACGAAGAGGGCGGCTACCTCACCGAGGCGGTGCGCCGCCGCCCGTATTCGCTGATCCTGCTGGACGAGGTGGAAAAGGCGCACGCCGATGTGTTCAACATCCTGCTGCAGGTGCTCGACGACGGACGGCTCACCGACGGCCAGGGCCGCACCGTGGATTTCCGCAATACCGTCATCGTGATGACGTCCAACCTGGGCTCGCACCAGATCCAGGAGTTGTCCGGCGACGGTAGCGCCGAGGCCTATACGCAAATGAAGGCCGCGGTGATGGGCGTGGTGCAGGCACATTTCCGCCCGGAGTTCATCAATCGGCTGGACGACATCGTGGTGTTCCATCCGCTGGACAAGGCGCAGATCAAGTCGATCGCGCGCATCCAGTTGCAGGGCCTGGAAAAGCGCCTGTCAGAACGTGGCCTCAAGCTGGATCTGGACGATGCGGCGCTTGAGCTCCTGGGCAATGTCGGCTTCGACCCGGTGTATGGTGCGCGCCCGCTCAAGCGCGCCATCCAGTCGCAGGTAGAGAACCCGCTGGCCCAGCAGATCCTGTCGGGTCAGTACGCCAGCGGCGAAACCGTGCGCGTACGTGCGCAGGGTGGGCATCTGGAGTTCGGCAAGGGGTGATCGTAGGATGGGGCCTCCCGCAGGATGCGGGGTGCCCCATCCGTGTCATGCGGTGGGTTCGCAGTGCGTCCACGCTGCCGCGTTTGGCCCCCAACGAGTGATTCACCTGGCAAGGAACTTCAGATGCGCCTTGTGTCTGTTCCGCTCTGCATCGGTGTTGCCATGGGAATGGCCGGTCGCCTTCACGCAGGCGACGCGCCGGATATCTTTGCCGCGCTCGATGCCTATGACGCCGGGGACTATGCGCGTTGTGCCGAGGTGATGGACGCACTGCAGCACGCGTCCAGCGAACTTCCAAAAAATGGTGAACTTCTGCGTGCGGAATGCCTGGCCGCAGCGGGCAAGACAGACCAGGCCCTGCAGTATCTCGATGTCCAGATTCCGCGTGGGCGGATCGCTGTCGATGATCTGCGCAGCAAGGACCGGCCCGGCCTGAATCGGCTGCGAAAGATGGACCGGTGGCCTGCGCTGCTGGCGAAAGCTGAGCGCGTCAATGCGCAGCAGCAGGCAACACTGAATCTGCAACTGCGCCAGGAGCTGCTCGCGCGGGTAGAGAAGGATCAGCAAGTGCGTAAAGCGGCGATCGCCGCTGGGGGCAAGCCCGCCGACTGGGCATCCGTTGCGCCGGTGGATGCCGACAACACCGCATGGCTCAAGCAAGTCGTCGCGACCCAGGGTTGGCCGGGCCGGCGCCTGGTGGGCGAAGATGGCGCCAATGCAGCATGGATCCTGGTGCAGCATGCCGACGCCGATCCGGCGTTTCAGGCACAGGTCCTGGCGTTGATGGAATCGGCGCTGGCCAAGCAGGAGGTGGCGCCTGACGATGTTGCGCTGCTCACCGATCGCGTCTTGCTTGCGCAAGGCAAGCCACAGCGTTACGGCACCCAATTCAAGAGCGATGCGGATGGCCGCATGTCATTGCAGCCTACCGAAGACGAAGCGGGGCTGGACGAGCGCCGCCGCCACATGGGGTTGCCGCCCATGGATCAGTACAAAAAGATGCTGCAGGACGTTTACCACAAGCCTGCGCGCTGATCGGCGCATTGCGCTGGCAGTATCCTCAGCAGCCATCGCTTGCGAGTGGGTCCGCCATGCAGGACCTGACTGTTGGCGATGTCATCATGGCGCGTCGTTATGAGGGGCAGTGCCGCAGCCGCGTATCGTCGGGCGGTCCAGCCAGAGCGAGCCGTGCCATGACCGATCCACAGTGGAAACCCGAAACCGTCGCCGTGCATGGGGGCTACCGTCCCGATCCCACCACGCGCGCGGTGGCGGTGCCGATCTACCAGACCGTGGCCTATGCCTTCGACGATACCCGGCATGGGGCGGATCTGTTCGACCTGAAGGTGCAGGGCAATATCTACAGCCGCATCATGAACCCCACCAACGATGTGCTGGAGCAGCGCGTGGCGGCGCTGGAAGGCGGCATCGGGGCGCTGGCGCTGGCATCGGGGCAGGCGGCGGTGACCTATGCGATCCAGACCATCGCCGAGGTAGGCGACAACATCGTGTCGTCCAGTGCGCTCTACGGCGGCACCTATAATCTGTTCGCGCATACGCTGCCGCAGTTCGGCATCAGTACGCGCTTTGCCGACTACCGCGATCCGCAGGCGTTCGCGCGGCTGATCGATGACCGCACCAAGGCGGTGTTCGTCGAGTCGATCGGCAACCCGCGCGGCAATATCACCGACATCCAGGCCGTTGCGGAGGTGGCGCATGCGCACGGCGTGCCGCTGATCGTGGACAACACCGTGGCCACGCCGTCGCTACTGCGGCCGATCGACTTCGGTGCCGATATCGTGGTGCATTCGTTGACCAAGTACCTGGGTGGCCACGGCAACAGCATCGGCGGTGCGATCGTGGACAGCGGGCGGTTTCCGTGGGCCGCGCACAAGGCGCGCTTCCCGCGCCTCAACGAACCGGATGTGAGCTACCACGGCGTGGTCTATACCGAGGCCCTGGGCGAGGCCGCCTACATCGGTCGTGCGCGGGTGGTGCCGCTGCGCAATACCGGTGCGGCGCTGTCGCCGTTCAATGCGTTCCTGATCCTGCAAGGCATCGAAACCTTGCCGCTGCGCATGGAGCGCATCAACGCCAATACGCTGGCGATCGCCCGTTACCTGCAGCAGCATGCGCGTGTTGCCTGGGTCAACTACGCGGCGCTGCCGGATCGTCCGGAGCACGCATTGGCGCAGAAGTACCTGGGCGGTCATGGCTCGGGCGTGCTGACCTTCGGGTTGCCCGGCGGGCGCGCGGCCGGTGCACGGTTTCTGGATGCGCTGCAGCTGTTCACCCGGCTGGTGAATATCGGCGATGCCAAATCGCTGGCGACGCATCCGGCGTCCACTACGCATCGGCAGCTGGGGCCGGCCGAGCTGGAACATGCCGGCGTCAGCGAGGACACCGTGCGGTTGTCGATCGGGATCGAGCATATCGATGATTTGCTGGCGGATCTGGAGCAGGCGCTGCAGGGGGCGTGAGGTTTTCAGCCAGCTTCATAAGCAAGAACGGTGAGCCCCTCTCCCTGCGGGAGAGGGGTGAGGGTGCGGCGAAGCCCGATGTCTGTCGGTAGCGGCTTCGGCAGGGGCGGCAGCGCGGCCGGGACTGGCTCTTCGGCTCGGTCAGACATCCTGTCTGACTCGCCGCCGCGACACATCCCTGTGCCGCTCTCCGCCAATCCCGGCCACGCTGCCGCCTCGGCACGTCGCTTCCATGACCTGGAAATGTTGAACATGCCAATGCAGCGGGGTTTGATTCAGACGCGTGGCGACGCGCTGCGCCTGGCCGGTTGCTGCGAACCTCCGAGACGCCGCCGCCAATCCTGCTACCATGCGCGCCCCTGAGGTGACTGCCGGCTGGCCGGTGGTTTAAACGGGAATCCGGTGCGCGCATCGCCTTGGCGAGACGCAATTCCGGAGCTGCCCCCGCAACGGTGGGCGAGACAAGGGTCCGCAGGTACTGCCACTGTGCTGTGCATGGGAAGGCGCGGATTCGGGAAGCGACCAGGCTTCCGCTCGCAAGCCCGGAGACCGGCCTGAAGGGATTGACCCGGCACGCGGTGGGCGTGGCCCTGTGCATCTGGTGCTCGCGCGCCGGACGCCTGGCCCGTTGCTGCCTGCCGACCCCATTGTCCCCGCGCGGGTAGGCGCGGTTCCAGGAGCAGCAGTCGATGTCCGTTTCTTCCGTTTTGCCGCGTCGCGCCGTGCTGGCCGCAGGGCTGTCGTTGTGCGTGCTGAACCTGGCCCAGGCCGAGGCCCCGATGGATCTGGATCAGGTGGTGGTGACCGCCTCGCGGACCGCGCAGACCCAGGACCAGACGCTGGCGCCGGTCACCGTGATCGACCGCGCGCAGATCGAACGCCGCCAGGTCAATTCCTTGCAGGACCTGTTGCGTGGCGAAGCCGGTGTGTCGCTGGCCAACAACGGTGGCCCGGGCAAGGCGACCTCGCTGTTCCTGCGCGGTACCGAATCGGATCATGTGGTGGTGCTGGTCGACGGCGTGCGCATCGGCTCGGCCACGTCTGGTGGCGCGGCGCTGCAGGACCTGCCGATCGAGCAGATCGAGCGCATCGAAATCGTGCGCGGGCCATTTTCCAGCTTGTATGGCTCCGAAGCGCTGGGTGGGGTGATCCAGATCTTTACCCGCCGCCCGCAAGGCAGCTTCGTGCCCACGCTCAGCGTGGCGGCCGGCAGCGACAATGCGCGCCGTTATGGCGCCGGGCTTGCCGGGCGCAGCCAGGGCGATCTGAGCGAGGCCGGCGGCTGGTACTCGGTCAACGCCGTGCACGATGAAACCGATGGCATCAACGCGTACCTGGATACCAGCTCCAGCGCCTACGATCCGGATCGCGACGGTTATCGTAACGATTCGTTGAGCGTGCAGGGCGGCTGGCGCTTCAATCGCCAGTGGGATGCCGACGTACACGCGCTGCGCGCGCAAAGCCGTAACGAATACGACGGCTCGGCCTTCGGCGGCAACCTGGGCAAAGGCGTGCAGCAGGCCGTCGGCGGGCGTGTGCGCTATGCACCCAGCGATGCGCTCAAAGTCACCGCCAGCCTGGGTAGCAGCGCCGATCTGAGCGATAGCTATTATGACGGCGCGTACCTGTCCACCTACGACACCCGCCGCAAGCAGGGCGCGTTGCAGGCCGACATCACCACCGCGCCGGGCCTGCTTACGGTCGGCTTGGACTGGCAGCGCGATGCCATCGCCAGCAGCGACAGCTACGATGCCGACAGCCGGATCGACCGCGCCGCCTTTGCGCAGTGGCAGCAGAGCTTCGGTAGCCAATCGCTGCAGGCCAGCCTGCGGCGCAACGACAACAGCCAGTTCGGTGGCAAGACCACCGGCAGCCTGCTGTGGGGCTGGGATGTGGCCGAGCATCTGCGCCTGACCGCCAGCTACGGCACTGCGTTCAAGGCGCCCACCTTCAACGAGTTGTACTACCCCGATTTCGGCAATCCGCTGCTGGGGCCGGAAACCTCCAAAAGTGCCGAGCTGGGTCTGCGCGGCAACTACGACTGGGGTGTGTGGACGCTGCGCGCCTTCCAGACCCGCATCGACGATCTGATTGCCTACGACGCGTCGCTGGTGGATGCCACCCATCCGTTCGGTCAGCCGAACAATATCGACAAGGCGCGCATTCGTGGTGTGGAGGCGGGCTACGACACCGAGCTGGCCGGCTGGATCCTGCGCAGCGCCTTGACCTGGCTGCAGCCGCAGGCCGATGGCGAGGTCAATCATGGCAACTGGTTGCCGCGCCGCGCACGGCAGAGCGGTCGGATCGATGCTGACCGCAGCGTCGGCGCGTTCGGCGTGGGCGCGAGCCTGTTCGGGTCGGGCAAGCGCTACGACGACCTGGCCAACACCGAGCAACTGGCTGGCTACGGCTTGCTGGATCTGCGCGTGAGCTATGCGGTGAACGCAGACTGGAAGGTGCAGTTCACCGCCAACAACGTGTTCGACCGCCAGTACGAAACCGCCCGCTTTTACGCCCAGCCAGGGCGTAATTACCTGCTGACCTTCCGCTACCAACCGGCGCAGTGAGACGCGGCGAAAACGACGCAGGTCCTCAACGCAGGCACGCGGCCGGTATCGACCGGCCGCAGAGAAGCGCATAGGTGTCTGGAAGCGACACCGCGCATTGCACGCCAGGGTTGCTTCGCATTACGCGCACAGACGCGGTGATCCTGTTTGCGCCTGCTGCACGTTGTTTGCCATCCTTTGAACACTACCGATGATCCCGCTCTCCCGCCCCGCCCAGCGCCACCTGATCATCGCCCTGATGCTGGCGATGACGGCAAGCCGCTTCCATCATGTCGGCGCTTGGCTGCAATTGCCGGATGCCTCGATGGCGGTGTTCTTTCTCGCTGGTGCATTGCTGCGCCCGGTGTGGATGCTGCCCTTGCTGTTGGGGTTGGTATCGGCGCTGGACCTGATTGGCCTGGCCTCCGGCAGCATCAGCGACTGGTGCCTGTCGCCGGCGTATTGGACGTTGGCGCTGGCCCATGCCGTGCTGTGGCTGGGTGGTCGGCTGTCTGCCACGCCGCTGCAACGCGATGCTTGGCTGGATCTGCCGCGTCTGCTCGGTGTGTTGTTGCTCAGCGGCAGCGTGGCCTACCTGCTGTCCGAGGGAGGCTTCTATTCCCTTTCCGGCCGTTATCCGCAGGTCACGCTCGGCGGCTTCCTGGCCCGCGTGTCGGCGGACTACCCGCGCGCGCTCGGTACCCTGGCCGGCGACGTCGGCATCGCTTTCGCAGTGCTTGCCGCAGGGCGCAGCCTTGCCGCACGTCCACTGATGGGAGAACGCGCATGACCACCCCCGTGCACGACGATGCGCATTAGCGCTAACGCGCGCAACGCAAGAAGGAACTGGTGGACCGGCGCATCGCGCGCGCAGTGATCGACCGCGGCGTATTGCTGGTCAATACCGGCAACGGCAAGGGCAAGAGTTCGTCCGGCTTCGGCATGCTGGCGCGCTCGCTGGGGCATGGCCTGTACTGCGGCGTGGTGCAGTTCATCAAGGGCACGTTTTCAATGGGTGAAGAGGCATTCTTTCGCCGTTTTCCCGACCTGCTCGATTAGCACGTAATGGGCAAAGGCTTCACCTGGGAAACCCAGGACCGCAACGTGGACATCGCCGCCGCGCAGGCGGCATGCTGGCCGATGCGCGCTACGACTTCGTGCTGTTGGACGAACTCACTATCGCCTTGGTGAAGGACTATGTTGCGTTGGACGAGGTGCTGGCCGCAGTGACCGCGCGTCCGCCGGGGCAGCATGTGGTCATCACCGGACGCGGAGCGCCTGCCGAGTTGATCGAGGTGGCAGACACGGTCACCGAGATGCGGCTGGTCAAGCATGCCTTCAACGCCGGCATCAAGGCGCAGCTCGGCATCGAGCTGTAGGCATGCGTGCGTGCGCTGCCCGGTGATGTGCTGACGTGTGGCATGACCTTGGGTCGCGCCCGATGCTGCTGCTGATGACCACCGCGGCGATGCTGCAGGCGCTGCCGGTAGATATCGCCGCGCTGCGCAAGGCCACGTTCGAGCGCCTGGCCGATGCGGTGCACACGCATCCGGAGACCGCCGCCTTGAGGCGGCTCACCTGCAAGGACCCGCCATGCGGCACTTGATCCTGGGAGGCGCCCGTTCCGGCAAGAGCGCACTGGCCGAACGCCTGGCCGCGGGCGCTCTCGCCGCCGGTACGGCCGCCGAGGTGGCCTACATCGCCACCGCGCAGGCCTTCAACGCGGAAATGCAGCAGCGCATTGCGCATCACCGTAGCCGGCGCCCGGCGCACTGGCAGTGCGTGGAAGAACCCATTGCCCTGGCCGCCACCCTGCAGGCGCTGGCGGCGCCGCGGCGCTGCGTGCTGGTGGATTGCTTGACCCTGTGGCTGACCAACCTGCTGGGCCACCCGGATGCAGATGCCTTCGCGCGCGAGCGCGCGGCGCTGCTGGCCACGGCGTGGCGGCCGATGGCGTGTCGGCGTTTCCGCAGGCGGTGACCGGTGAGATGGTGCGCAACTTCGTCCGTGGCCTCGAATGCGCAAGATCGGGACCGCGCACGTCGACCAATCCGGCGATGCTGATGCCGTCGCCAGGGAGCCATCATCATGCAAGCAGCAGACTCATCCGTTAGCGGTTGGCAGCGCGGTGTGGAGCGCGTGGTTGCGCATTTGCAGACTGTCGTGCGCAGTGGCGCGGCACTGCCGGATCTGGCCGAATTGGCCGCCATCGCGCATCAGTCGCCGTATCACTTTCATCGGGTCTATCGCGCGCTCACCGGTGAGCCGGTGGGGCAGACGGTTGCGCGGCTGCGGTTGAGCCAGGCACTGCATCTGCTGGGGCGCGGCGATGCATCGGTGACCGAGGTCGCGCTGGCGGTGGGCTACCAGACCCCGCAGGCCTTGGCGCGTGCCTGCCGCAATGCCTTGCAGGCCAGCCCCAGCGTCTTGCGTGCAAGCCCGGCGCTACGTGCCAGCAAATTGCAGCAGCTGTCCGCACCGCCGTCGGGCGCGCGCGTCGCATCGGCACCGCTGGCGGTCAGCGTGCAGACGCTGGAGCCGTTCGAGCTGGTGGTGCTGCGCAAGCGTGGGGCATTCGACGATCTGGATCGCGGCTTCGGCCAGATCGTGGCCTGGGCCGCGCGCGCCGGCGTCGTCGATCATCTGCAGTGCCTGGTCGGGCTACCGCTGAGCGATCATCGTGATGTGCCGGCGCATGCGCACCTGTTCGAGTGCGGCGTCGGTTTCGCCACATCCGCCTTCGCCACCCCCGCAGCGCCCTTGCAGCTGCGCCATCTCAATGGCGGCCTGCACGCGGTGCTGCGTCAGGTAGGTTCCTATGCGGGGCTGGAGGACGCGCTGGATTGCATGTTGGCCTTCTGGCTGCCAGGTAGTGGCTATGTGCTGCGCGAGGCGCCCGTGCATTACCTGTTCCTGGATGACCCGGAAGAAACACCTGAAGCGACTCTGCGCGCCGATATCCGGATACCGGTGGCCACGGGTGATAGCCACCTCTGAGACAGCAGTTGTGCAATGGACAGTGCAGATGCATGCGATCGAGTCGCTCAGCCATCGACCGGCAAGAACACCATCTGTGGTGGCGGGTGCATCAGGAACTGCTGGTGCGAAATATTCCACGCATAGGCGCCGGCCAACGGGAAGGCCAGGCAATCGCCGGGGGCGAGCGCGGCCACCGGTTGCTGGCGCGCCAGCACGTCCTTGGGCGTGCACAGTTGGCCGACCAGGGTCACCGGCGTGTCGCTGATGACTGGTGCGCGGGGGCCGCGCAACACGCGAAAGGGGTGGTCGTGGGCCTGCGCGGCCGGAGTGCGGAAATGGTGGGTGCCGCCACGGGCAATGGCGAACCACTGGCCGTGGCTGCGCTTGATGTCCAGCACTTCCATCAGGTACCAGCCGCAGCTGGCGCTGACATAGCGGCCCGGTTCCAGCCGCAGGCGTAGTTCGCTGCCGTGCTCGCGCAGCAGCCCCGGCAACCCGGCGCAGAAGCCGGCCCAGTCGAACGAGGCCTCCGGCGCCAGGTAGTCCACGCCGAACCCACCGCCGGCGTTCACCCGCAACGGCCCGAGCGCGTAGGCCTGTCGCCACTGCTGCACGGTGCGCAGATAGGCGCCGATCAACTGCAGCTGCGCACCGGCATCGCGCTGGTGCGACATCAGGTGGAAATGGAAGCCCTGCAACCGCAGCGACGGGCTGATGCGCAACAGCTGCATGGCCGCATCCATATCCTGCGGGTCCAGGCCGAATGGCGAGGGCTGGCCGCCCATCATCAGCCGCGTGCTCTGCGCCCCAGGCACGGCGATATTCATGCGCAGGAACACCGGCACGCAGCGGTCGGCCTGCGCCGCGATGGCGTCCAGGCGCTGCAGTTCGCCGATGCTTTCCACATGCATGCTGCAGTCGGGCAGGGCAGTGGCCTGGGCCAGCTCGCTGTCCAGTTTACCTGGCCCGCCGAACAGCAATGGCGCCTGCGGTTGCTGCGCGTGCAACCAGGCCAGTTCGCCACCGGAGGCGGCTTCGAAGCCATCCACATGCGCGGCGAGCGTGCGCAGGATGGGCGCCTGCGCATTGGCCTTGGCCGCGTAGAACAGGTCGCAGTGGCCAGGCAGTTGCGCGCGCATCCAGGCGGCGTGCGCGTCCAGAGCGGCCAGATCGTAGACATAGGCGCACAGCGGGCCGTCGCTGTCGGCACGCAGCCGTGGCAATGCGCGCATCACCGCAGTGGTGTCGATGCGCAGGCTCATGCGGCCACCCGACGCGCGATGGCGAGCGCCGCAATGGGGTTGGGCAGTGCGGTGTAATCGGCCTGGCGGTCGGCGCGTTGCAGCAGGCGCGTGCCAAGATTGTTCTTGCCCGGCAGCGGCGCGCCATCGATCAGCCCCTGCAGCGCTGGTTGTGCGCCGTGACGCTGCTGCCAACGTATCGCCATCTCCCCCACGCAGTGCCACAGGCGCGTTTCCAGCACCGCATCGCTCTCGCTCAGGTGGAAGATCGCCTCGGCCAGGTTGTTGACCAGTGCGCAATACGCCACCCGGTTCCAACCTTGTTCCGGCGTGTAGTACAGCGATTGCCGTGCGCGTTCGCCCACACCCTGCAGGCGCGCTTCCGGCCAATGGTGGGCGAGCAGCTTGGTGCCTTCCAGATCGCGGATCCACACGCGCGTGGGCCAGCCGTCGGCAAACCCGATCACGGTGTTCTGCAGGTGCGGCTCCAGTGCAATGCCATGCTGGAACAGTGCGCTCCAGACGCCGTCCAGCAACAGCCCTGCGTAGGCGCGGAACCACCGCACGGTGCGGGTATGCCGATCCATCCGTGGGCCGGCCAGCGCCTGCAGGCGTGCGGCACACACACTGTTGCCCTGCGCATCGCAGGTGAACAGGGCGGCGGCCACTTGCGGCTGCCAGCGTGCGCGCTGCGCGGCGGGAATGGTCTTGCGATACAGAATGCCGAAACTCTCCGACAGCGCGCGCGCCGCCAGCGGGTCGGCATCGTGCAGGGCGCGATCCACCTGCGCCACCTCCAGCGAGGTGGCTGCCGGTTCCAGCATCACATCGAAGCCCGGCACCTGCGCCGCCAACGCGCGCCAGCTCGGCGCCAGCAGCTCGGTGAGGGCGACTGCGCTTTCCAGTTCGTACCAGGCGTTCTTGCGCACGCAGTTGGTCAGCCGCACATGCACCGAACATTTGAGGAAGTAGTCCAGCTGCGGGTGATACAGCGTGCGCACTGAGGAGGTGGGCCATAGCAGCTCGCCGCAAGGCCCCACCGGTTCGATCAACCCGCGCGATTGCAGCGTGCGCAGCAGCGGGTCGTCGAGCAGCCGTTGTGCTTCCCACGGGTGGCAGGGGTAGAGCGCGTCGGTGCCGCTGAGTTGCCGCAGGCTGGCGCGGACATCGGCGCCCTGTGTCCGCAGCAGGCGCGGGTCGATGCGAAACCAGAACAACGGGAATGCCGCACGCGCTTCCGGTGCGCATGCCAGGACCTGTTCGAGCGCGACACCTTCGCGGCTCTTCGGTGTGGGATGCAATGCATGGCCCCACAGCAGCGACTGTTCGGCGTCGATCATCGCCTCGCCGGTCGGTGCTCGGTACTGCGCCTGACGCAGGGCCGCGGTGGTGATCGCCACGCTGTTGGCACTCTGCGCAAGCAGTTCCGGGTTGACCGCGTGCGTACTGCCCAGCGATTGCAGCAGGCAACGCGCCAGTGCAGGCGCATCCAGGCTACGCCACGGCTGGCCGGTGGCCTTGAGGAAGGGCGTGGACGCGAAGCGGCAGCGCCCCAGGCGGTCGGCATAGGCGATGCGGACGCAGAGCGTGCCGGTCTCGCCCAGGTCGATGCGCAGCCAGCGCTGCTCGGCCACGCGTGGGCCGGGGCGATCCAGCCCGCGGTAGTCGAAGTCGGCGGTGCGACGCGGAATGGCGAACTCGCGCAGGTAGCAGTTCAGCCAGCAGGTGCAGGCCTGCGCGTCGGCCATGGTGGTGTACCAGGGGTCATGCATCGTGTGCGGGGACATCGGCAGGTCTCCTTGAAGGAAAGCGCACCAGAACGGTGAGTGCAGCAGCGGCCGCAGCCAGCGCAGCGGCAAGAAAGGGGACGGCATTCCCGGCGGCCTGGGTCAGCGCACCCGCAGCGGCGCCAGCGAGCACGCCGGCCCATTTGCCGCAGGCATCGAAGCGGCCGAACAGGCGCCCGGCGCCATGCCCGCTGGCCACCAGCGCCAGGCTGCGATTGAGCCCGCGCAGGGCGGCCAGCATACCGACGCCGAACAACAGGCGCGCGCCGGCCAGTGCGATGGGATCGTGCAGCACCGCCTGCCACACGCAGGCCAGCGCGAACAGTGCCAGGCCGGGGACCAGCCACCGCTCGCCATCGCCGCGCCGCCACCATGGCAGCACCACTAGGTAGACCAGGTGCGGCAGGCTGTAGAGCAGCCCGGCCAGTGCATCGTGTCCAGCGCCGCGCGCCAGTGCGTAGGGAATGAAGTATGGGAACGTCACCACCATCGCGAAGCAGAACAGGAACTGCGCGAGCAGCAGCGCAGGCCAGAGCGACAGAGTCGCTGGTGCTGCATGCGCGGGCGGCATGCTGGTCGTATCCACAGTGGCAGCGGCAACCGGCCGCAGCGGTGGCGGGTCGGCCGGCAGCCGCCAGGTCAGCGCGAACGCGATCAGCGGCAATAGCGCCAGCGCGCGGTACAGCGACTGCGCCGGGCCCAGTGCCAGCGCAAGCCCCAGCAACGCAGGTGCGCTGACCATGGCCAGCCGTGCGGAATACTGCGTCCAGTCCAATGCGCGTGCCAGCGGGCCGGCCTGCGGTTGGCTGGCCAGGTACGCGTTGGCCGCCGCCAGCGAGCCGCCGCAGGCGCCTTGCACGACCAGACCAACCACCAGCCAGGTCAGCGTGGGCGCGAAGCCGGCGATGGCAAAACCCAGCGCCAACCCCAGCTGTGCGCGTAGCAACGAGCGTTTGCGCCCGTAGCGATCGGCCAGCCGCCCCCAGCTGCTGGCAGTCAGTGCCGTGCACAGCGTCGGCAGTACATACAGTACGCCGCTCCAGCCCACTGCGGCGCCCGGCGCCAGATCGGCCAGCACCTGCGGCAGGAATAGCGGCATACCCAGTGCGGTGAAGGCCGCCAGGTAGTGTGCTGCCAGCACCGGGCCTAAAACACGCCTCATTGGCGTGCTCCGGCCTGTCGGCGCGGCGATGGCGGCGCACTGGCGAACGCGGTGCCGAAGGGATTGGGCGCGCTGTCGCCGTAGAACTTGTTGATGTCGGCCGCGCCGGTGAGCTGCTTGCTGAGCAGGCTGCCGGCGCTGAGCAGGTATTTCACCGGCAGCCGGGGCGCGGCCAGCAGGCGATATGCGGGCGCGGTGTCGATGCCTTCGGCGTCCAGCTGCGCCAGGGTCTGCAGCAATTGCTGCTGCAGCTGCGCAAGCAATGCCGCGCGCAACTCGGGCTGCCATTCGGCCAGGCCGTCCAGCACCGCCTGCAAATCCAGTTGCAGCACGATGGTGCAGAACATCTGTGCCAGCGCCTGCGCATCGTTCACGGCGATACGTGCATCGTGCAGCGGGCCCAGCGCGTCAATCAGCGGCAGCTGCGCGCGCAACTGCGGCATGGCGATGCGCGCGGCGTCGTTGTCCTTCATCAGCAGCCGGGTGGGCCGGCCAGGGGCATACACCAGCACGCTGTTCTGTTGATTGGCCTCCAGTGCAATGCCGTAGCGCAACCACAGCCGCAGATGCACGGCCAGCAGGAGCTCGGTGTAGTCGCGCCACCAGGCGTGGATGTCGCCTTGCGTAAACCGCTTGGCCAGATGGACCGCCATCGGCCGGCCATCGGGCAGCAGGGCGCACAGCGCCGCCACCGGCACCAGCGTGGTGTCCTCCAGCGGCGGGTACCGGCGCAGCAGATAGGCCAGATGCCGCGCCTGGCCGACATGCCCGCCATGCGATTCGTCCACGAAAACGCAGCGGCCGCGCAGCGCCGCATCGTGCGCATCGATCAGCCGCAAGGCGCGTTCCAGCCAGTGGCCGTCGTACAAGGTGGAAGGTTTGATGAGACGCAGATTCAACGCGCCCAGCGTGCGCATCGGGATCGGCAGCTTCAGATGCAACTGCGGGTGCTGCAGCGGCACCAAGGTGCGCACCGACAGGCCAGGGCGCACCTGCAACCAGGGCTGCGGTGCGCGCACAGCGCCGGCAGGTAGGTCGAAGCCGGGTTGCTCCAGGCGCTCCCACACCAGCGGGTGCACCGGCCACAGCCCGTGGGTGGCGGCAAGCGCGGGCGGCAAGCCCACGTCGGCGAATGTCGGCCACAGGTCTATCGGCGGTGGGCTGGTGCAGCTGAGCTGTGTCTGCGGCAGCGCCAGCCAGCGCAGCGCGAAACTGGGCGCAAATTCCGGCGCGTAGTCGCGCAATTCGGCAGGCTCCAGCCCGGCCTTGGCGCGTGCAGTGGGGTAGAACGGATGGTCGCGGTAGCTGGCCAGCTGATCGCAGCGATAGGCACGCTCGGCGGCATCGGTGTAGTGCAGTGCCTCGGCCAGTGCCGGTGCCTGCGCGGCATACGCCTGCCGTGCCAGGGCACGGTGGCTTGCAGCGCAATCGGCCTCGTCGGCGTAGGCCTGGTGCAGGCGCTGGGTGTCCGCATCGAGGCCGTTGGCCATGCGGTGCAGCCATGCCCGGGTGCCTTGCTCGAGTTGGGCAGCGCCCGCGCCCTGCACCAGCCAACGGTCGTCGCAGGCGCTGATGGCCTGCAGCAGGCCGCGGCGGCGGATGGGCAGCCACAGCGTGCCGTCGGGCAGATGCGCAATCTTCCACCAGCCATCGCCCGGGACGGCTCCAGGCCACTGCGCCAGAACATCCGCATCGGGGAATGCCGGGCCACCATGGCTGACGATCGCGCGCAGGTCTTCGCGCAGGCAGGCATCGATGATGCGCGTAGCGATATAGCGTTGGTCCATGGCACGGCTCATGCGCGCAGCTCCGGATGCTCGATCCGCCAGTGCAGGCCGGCTTCGGCCTGCACCACCGCCTGTTGCAGCGCCTGCGCATCGCTGGCCAGTGCGCTCAGTACGCCCAGGTAATCCTTGTTGGAATGGCTCAGCTGGATGCGCTCGCCCGGTGCGCGCATGCGCCGGTACTGCAGATCGCAGCGCGCATCGCGGTGCTGGCGGTCTTCGCTGGCGGCGATCAGCTCGCCGTCGTGCTCGGCCAGGTAATAGCGCAACAGTGCATGCGTACGCGCGCTATGCAACTGCGGCAGCGGCTGGCCCAGATGCGGTGCCAGCGCGGCCGCGAACCACTGCTGGCCGAACATGGCATCGAGCAGGAATTCGCGGCGGTCGCCGATGCTGCGGTAGTTGATCTCCACCAGCACCGGGCCGGTGGCGGTGAGGATGAATTCGCTATGGCACAGTCCGAAGTTCACACCGAAGCTGCGCAATTGCTGCAAGGCCTGCGCGATCACCGGTGTGTGCACATCACCATCCCACTGCGCTTCGCATTCGACAAAATGCGGCGGCGGCGACAGCCGCACCTTGAACCCGCCGATGGGCTGCAGCGTGTGTCCGTCGCCCAGTGTTTCCAGGGTGAACAGCGGCCCGTGCAGCATGCCTTCCAGCAGCACCGTGCGCTGCGGATGCCGCTGCCAGACATCGTCCAGATAGGCCTGCAACTGGGCCGCATCGGTGCAGTGGCGTACGTCCAGGCTGGCCACGCCTTCGCGCGGTTTGGCCACCACCGGCCATGGAATCTGTGCCGGCAGCGTGGCGCCGGGTGCCAGGGTGCAGAACCACGGGCAGGGCAGCCCACGCGCGCGCAGGCGCTGCCGCATCGCGGCCTTGTTCTTGGCGGCGTAGCACACCTGCCAATCCTTGCCAGGCAGCCCCAGGCCGGCCGCCACCAACGCGGTGCTGGTCTGTAGATGGTCGCTATTGCTGAAGACCGCACGCGGCGCTACATCGGCATCGTGCAGTACGTCCAGCACGCCCAGTGGATTGAAGACATCGCATTCGATCACCCGCTGCGGCGCATGCGCCGGATGGTCGCGGTAATAGGCAAGGTGATCGAGTCGATGGTCGGTCAGCAGCCAGACCGGGATGCTTTGTGCCTGGGCGACGGGCACAAAGCCGTCGGTGATGGCCGGGTGGCAGACGTGGCTCAGGATCACCAGTGGTGCGTGGGGGACAGCGTTCATGGCAGCTCTCGTTCGACAGGGACGGTGGAAGAACCGGTACTGAAACGGGCTGCCTGGCGCCGCCAAGGGCGTTGGGTGGCCTGCGATGCAGCGATCGCAATGCCGCGTGCTGCGTGCACGCGGTCTGTTTCCAGGGCGATCGCAGACCGATCGCCGTCGCCATCAGGCGCGACCGATGCCCCTGTCCATCGGTCGTGTATTGCATCTGCATTGGATCTGCAGCGTGATTTCTCAAGCGGCTCAGCAGGCGTGAATCAGATCGGCATGGCGGCGCCATCCATCGACAGTTCGACCCACGGCACCGCCGTTGGCTTGTTGTCTGCTAAAACGTGTACTCCAGGCCAGCGGTGAACGTGCGGGCCGGTGCGGCCTGGCGGCCCCACGGGCTGGTGTCCACGCCACGGAACCAGTACTGCCGGTCGAACAGGTTGTTGATCGCCAACGATGCGCTGAATTTCTGTCCATCGCGTTCGAACAGCGCGTGGCTCAGCTGCGTGTTCCAGACCATGTAGGCCGGCAGCTGGCCGACCGAGACGATGGCATTCTCCTGCACGGTATTGGCAGCATCGCTGAAGGCCTTGCTGAAGTAATAGCCCGACAACGCGACCGTGGTGTGACCAAGCGCGTAATTGCCGCCCAGGGTGATCTGGTTACGCGAGGTGAAGGGCACGCGGAAGCCACGGAACGCACCCGATTCCTGGCTGGCATCCAGATACGCATAGCCGGCGTTGAGGGTGAGCGCGCGCAGGTTCTCCGGGCTCCATTGCAGTTCCACCTCGCCGCCCTGGTGGCGGGTCTTGCCCAGGTTGCGGAACACGCGGGTGGTGTTGTCCAGCTGGATCTGCTGATCGAAGTCGATCAGGTAGGCGCCGACCTGGATGCGGGTGCGGTCGTTGGGCTGGTAGCGCGTGCCGGCTTCGTAATTCCACGCCAGCTCGGCGTCCAGGTTGTTGCCGAAGATGATCTGGGTGACCTGCGGCGCACGCATCGAACGCTGCCCGTCGGCATAGAAGAACCACTGGTCATTGGCCTGGAAGCCCAGCGTCAGGCCCGGCAGCACGTCGCGGGTCTGGTTGAGCGTGCGCACGCCGGTGGCGCGGTTGAAGTAGCGCGAATCCAGGCGCTCGTAGCGCAGCCCGGGAGTGATGGTCAGGCGCTCGTCCGGCAGGGTGATGGCATTGCTGACATAGGCCGCCAGTGCGCGGTCTTCGAACTGCCAGTCGCGCACGGTGGTGAACAGGCCATCACGCAGGCGCAGGTTGCCGACCAGGAAATCGATGTCCTCACGCACCGCGCGTACGCCGGCGGTCCATTGCTGGCGCACGCCGCCGTCAGTGCCCATGTTCCACGTCAGTCGCGGCTCGCTGCCAACCACGCGAAAGTCGCGCGGCGCGGTCTGGCGCAGTTGCGGCGGCAGGTCCGAGCGCCAGGTTTCGGTAGCGGCCTGGCGCATGCCGACGACGAAGTTGCGGCTGCTGCGCGCGCTGAAGTTGGTCCACTCCAACCGCAGGTCCTGCAGCGGGCCCCAATCGCCCAGCAGCTGTTCGTAGCTCAGCGACGCGCGCGTGGTGCGGCCATTGAAGCTGTCCAGCGGGCGGGTGGACTGGCGCGGATCGCGCCGGTAGTCGGCCGGGCTGAGCGCGCCGGCCAGATCCATGTCCACCAGATAGCGCTGCACGCTGGCCTTCAACAACTTGGTGTCGTCCAGCCACCACTCCGCGCGCACGCGCAGGTTGCTGATGTCGGTATCGCTGTGCGCGCGCCAGTACTCGCCCCAGGTGCGGTTGGCATCGACCTGCATGCCGAAGTTATCGGTCAGATAGCCGCCGCTGCTGAGTGCGCTGTCCTGCAGGAACTGGCCCTGGCCGCCGGCGGTAACCTTGTGCGCCAGCGTGGTGCTCCATTCGCTGGGGATCTCCTTGCTGACCAGGTTGATCACCCCGCCGACATTGTTCGGCCCGTACTGCACCGCCGCGCCGCCGCGCACGATATCGATGCGGTCGATCTGGTTCAGCTCCACCGGAAACAGCGACAGGCTGGTTTGCCCGTACGGTGCCAATGCCAGCGGAATGCCGTCTTCCAGCACCTGCACGCGGCCGCTGCGGCTTTCGTACAGGCCGCGCAACATGAGTTGCGGGAGCGCGCCGGTGCCGGTTTCGTCGAAGATCTTGATGCCGGGCACGCGTTGCAGCGCATCGTCCAGCGAACGATTGCCGCCATTGCGCAATTGCGCGCGGTCGATCACCTGGCGGCTACCGGCGTAGCGCTGCACATCATCGGGCTTGGAGCGGCCGAGCAGGCTGCCTTGCACCTGGATGGCGTCCAGCGCACGGATGGGGGTCTGGCCTTCGGCGGTGTCGGTCGCCTGTGTATCGGCGGCCAGCAACTGCAATGGCAGGCTCAGGCTGGCCGCCAGAATGGCCAGGCTCAGCGCTTGGAAACGGAAGGTGGGCATCTACGGCGTGCTCCTGCAGGCGGGTAGGGAAGTGGGTGTGTCGAAGGTGGCCAGATGGCCGCGCAGTGCGCGTTGGATCAGGGCGCGGTCTTCGCCGGCGAGCAGCCAGCGCAGCTCCGGCTGCTGCAGCCAATGCGCGCGTTGCGCATCGGTGCGGGGATTGGGGCAGAACGGCACATCGGCCGCGCGGCACTGCGCATGCAGTTGCAGCAGTAATTCCCACACCTGCGCATGCGTGGGCTGCGGGCCCAGGCCAAGGTCCAGCGCCAGATCCAACGCGCCCTCCATCACCAGCGCCACGCCCGGCACGGCCAGGATCTGCGCCAGCGCGGCAATGCCGGCTGCGCTTTCGATCATCGGCACGATGCGGATATCGCGATTGGCCTGGGCGATATAGGTCGGCAAATCGACATTGCCGAAGCCGGTGACACGGCCGCCAGTGATGCCACGCCGGCCCAGCGGCGGAAAGCGCGCGGCGGCGACGGCCTGCGCTACCTGCTCGGCCGATTCGGCGCGTGGCACCACGATGCCGCACGCGCCGGCATCCAGCACGCGTCCGATCAATTTTTCGTCCACCTCCGGCACCCGCACCCAGGCCTCGCAACCGGACAGCTCGCAGGCGCGAACGGCGTGTTCGAGTTCATCGGGCGCCCGCAGCACATGCTCCAGGTCGAGCACCACGAAACCATAGCCGATGCGTCCCAGCAGTTCGCACAGCTGCACGCTGGGCAATGCATTGAGGACGCCAACCGCAAATGTCATGGAAGAGGCCGCCAGGGTAATGGGCGCCCATCCTGCTCTTGATGGGAATGATTATCAAGTGTGTTTATGGTCTTTTTGAGTAACCAGGGGAGTTGGACCTGCTCGCCCGGGCCCGAATATGCGGAAAGTCATCCCGCACCGTTGGCGTCTTGCCGCCCGTACTCGATTGGATCAGCAGCACTGGCCTTGCGCCAATAGAAGTGTTGTTGCTGCCCAGGCAAGGACGTAGCCTAGCGGAAACAAGGCGTTATCGGCCACTTACACCATGTATCGCACTTCAGCCACGCTGCTATGCATCTCCCTGGCCGCATTGCTGTGCGCTTGCAGGGCAAAGGAGACCACCGCGCAATCCGAGGACGTGCACGCCCGCGATGCTGACGGCGATCCGATCTATCGGAAGAACCCGCATCCGAAGCAGGCCTATCGGATCACCATGACCATCGAGGATGCGCCGGGGCCGTTTGGGTCAGTGTCAGGTACGGCATTTTATGACATGACGAATCGCGATGAATGTGCGCCGTTCGACCCTGCGTTGGGGATGTCGACAAAGCCGAAGGAAGATGCAATACCTGTTACTTTTCATAGGGTCGACGATACGGCTTACATGGCGATGGTTTATACGGATGGCATGGTCGATGCTGACTACTATGGCAAGGGAATCTGCAACTGGGAATTTGGAGGTATTGGCGTTTCCTTAAAGGCGACAGGTAGTAGTGCGGAGACAGCTTTTGCGCCTAGTCTAGAAAAGAAATATGGGTCTTCGCGGATCACTGTGGGTGCAATCGAGCATTTTCGGGTAGCGCGGGCAGGAAGCTGGCGATGATCTTGAGCCTCAGGAACTCCTCGTCGCGATAGCCGTAGGCGCTGCGCTGGATGACCCGGATCTTGTTGTTGAGCCCTTCCACCAGGCCGAGGCTGACCTTGTTCTCCGGCCTGCAGTACGCCGCGATGCCGTCCCAGTGCCGCTCGATCATCCCCACGAACGTCTGGTAGGGCACAAGCCGCTGCCAGCGCAGACTCTGCTTCCAGCGCTCGAAGAACTCCCGTGCACCTCGCTCGGTGCGGTAGCTCCACAGCTGCCCGAAGGACTCTTTCAGCAGGTACGCCGTGTTCAGACGTTTGTTGGCCGCCAGCAACTTGGCGAGCGCCTTTCGACCGTCCAGGGTAAGGTTTTCGCGATTGCTCAGCAGGGTGTAACGCTGGCCCTTGATGTAACTGCGATCCTGGCCTTGAAGGCGCTTGTACTCGTCGCGCCGCACCTGATCGAGCGCGTCGGACAGGTGGCGCATGATGTGGAATTTGTCGAACACGATGCTGGCGTTGGGCGCGTTCTTGCCCACCGAGTTGCGAAACGGCCGCCACATGTCCATCACCGCCACGTCGATGCCGGCGCTACGTTTTGGGCCCAATTCGGCGAAGAACTGGTCGATGTCCGCCTCGGTGCGCCCACTGCCGCCGAACCAGATCGGTCGGCCGCGCTCCAGATCGCTGACCACAACGCGGTAGTCATGGCCCTTGTGGATCGCGATCTCGTCGATGCCGATGGCGCGCGGCGCCGGCGTCCCCGCCCGGCGCACCTGCTCGGCCATGTACAGCTTGGACAGCTCCTTGACCGTGCTGTCGTGCAGGCGCTCCAGCTCAGCCACGGCCTTGTGCGTCATGCTCCGGCACAGATTGCCCACATGCAGGGCGAATCGCTCGGTGTAGCGCGGATTCTTGGCCAGCCAGTCCAGCCGCTCTACGTGCACGCCGCCGCACCCCGGGCAATCGACCCGCCAGCGCTCGAACTCCACGAACAGCATCCAGCCGGCCGCCCGCAAGTCGCGGGCGCGGCACAGGCGCTTGTCGTAGCGGCTGCGACACCGATGGCCACAGTTGGAACACACGGCCGTTTTTTTCGGCGCCGCAAGGTCACGATCCGCGCCTTCGGGGCGCCGAACACGCCCTTGAGCGTGGACTCCGCCGCGAAGCCAGGGAAGGAAAACAACTCACTCAGCCGACGGCCCGTTTTCATGCAGAACACCGCGTCAAGAAGTCAGCACAGGATGTACCACCTTCTGGGACGGTGGAAAGGGCCTGTTTCCAAGGCTCAACGCAGATTCAGGGGCCTCAAGGCACCCACACGAATCCGCGATGAGCCAGAAATATTTTGATGAGTCCAGTCAAAAAACAACTTTTTTTTGGTTGGGAGGTTATCCAAAAAGTAAGTTTGAAGGTTACGTCGACTTCGGTGAGGAACTTGCTGAGAAATACGCAGAGCCGAATCGGAGTAACTTATTTCGTATAACTCTCAATGCGGAGAGGGGGGGGGTTCACTCACGAAGTGCAAGGGTATCGTAGTTGAAAAAGACCTCGGCTGGAGTGAGATAGCTCAATCGTTTTCTGGGTCGGTTGTTGAGTGAATGTTCAACCTGCTGCAGCTCTTGCGCCGTGATGGTGCTGAAGTCACGACTGCGCGGAAAATACTGCCGGAGCAGTCCGTTGAGATTCTCATTGCAGCCGCGTTGCCAAGGGGCATGTGGGTCGGCAAAGTACACCTTGGTCGATAGCCGGTCCTCGATGCGGGCATCCTGGGCGAACTCGCTACCGCGATCGCAGGTCAGCGTCAGCACCTTATCGCGCACACGCCATAGGCGCGCGCAAATGACCTCGGCAACAGCATCGGCGGTGCCGTCAGGACTCCAGCCCAGACGCACATAGCCACTGCTGCGTTCGACATGCGTCACCAGCACGCCAGTGCCGCGCGATGGGCGGACCGTATCCAATTCCCAATGGCCTAACTGCGCACGTGAGGCCACATGCGCGGGGCGTTGGTGAATGGATTTGCGCTCTTCAAATCGCTTGGCACGGCCACGCCCATAAGGACGCCGCCGTGTTGGCAGGCGTAGCAAATGCCGTAACCGGTGACGCTTGAGATAGCGATACACACTGGCCACCCCTACCATCGGTTGACCCAGCAAACGCGCACGGCCGTGGATCTGCGCAGGGCTACATTTTTCGGCCAGCCCGGCCAGCAATGCAGCCTGCATCGGCCCGTCCATCTGCGCGTGGCTACTGCCTTGACTGCGACGCTGGCGGGCGGTGCGGTGCGCCTGCTGGGCACGGTACGTTCCACTACTGGCATTACGATTGCGCGCGCGCTCGCGGCCAATCGTACTGGCATGACGGCCGAGCTGACGGGCGATGTCCGCATTGGAGACAGAGAGATCACACCCCCAGGCAATCTGGTACCGTTCGTCCTGGGTCAGGTGTCGATAGCGCATGTGCAACTCCACTTGGTCGTGTAGGGGCTCAGGCTACGACACCTGGCCCGCTACGTTATAGGACTGTTGCACTTCGCGGGCGAATCCACCCTGTCTTCTGGACTTGGACAGCGACGCAGTTGTCACGAAGTGGCCCGAGCCAAGGACATTGAAAAAATGGGTTGATAACATCTACGAAAAGGGCCGCTCTCAAATCCTCCACGGCAACCACGTGGACCGGCTCAAGTCCTTTGCGGAAACGCGCCAAGTTGCACAGCAGTTGTGTGGGATCACGCTTCGGATTGCACTGGAACGCTTGAGTTCTTACGATGGTGCGGATGAGCCAAGAGCGTTCCAATCAATGTCGGGCGTAGGATAGCCCCCCATCCCTACCGGCTGCGCCCATAGCCCTCAGCAACGCCATTTTGCGGTATTCAGCTCCTGGGGCATGGTATAGGGCACCACTGACGGAAAGGCCGTCAGCGCTTGCGTCTGTAACAATATTAGTCTACAACGACCGGGCAGGGGGAAATTGTCATGCATTTGTATGGAGATAAATGAAATGAAACTGCTGAGGGGATTCTTGTTGTTGTTTTTGGTGATTTCATCTCAGGCGTCGGCTCAATCACCAAAGATAAAAGCAATAATGCCATTTGATGAAGTGGTTGCCACTGCGGGGATTGAGAATGGCCTAAGGGCCGTTCTCAATGGTCAATATGCTACTTTCAAGGAAAACTTTGACGAGGTCGGTAATCCCACTCAGCTGAAAGACGGTGGTATTTTGATCGACGGATGGAAAAAGGGGAGGCCGGCGACCGATGCAGCTGCTTTCGTCTATTACCCCGATGGTCGAGTTTATGCCGCCTATTACACAGCCACTGGGGGTCGCATTCGGTATTTTAGCTCCGACAATGGAAAAATCCACATTGCAATTCAAGCCTGGGCCAAGCGTTTCGCGCCTCAATTTGAAGTTGAGGGTAAAGCGACGTCCTCTTTCTCGGGCTCGCGCAATTTGGTACCAGCGAGCGCCGCAGATCCTAATGCAGCAGAACAAGCCGAAATGCGTAAGGTCGCCGCCTCCATTTGGGGGCAGTCACTTGCGGATGGTTGGGATATGAATGCGGCAGTTGGCGATATTCTCGGGACTGTCACCAAAGAGATTGTGGAGTGTTCTGAGGCGTATAGTTTAGTTCCGAAGCCGGTAGGTTGGATTCCTGGGTGGTCTTATGTCGCCAAGACCGCACTTCAAATCGTCACTTATGTAGCTGGCGTGCACAAAGACCGACGCTATAAAGTGTGCGTTGATTCAGCGGCACTTAACTGGCGAACCCCGATCGAAGCGGCCTCGCTAGGAATTTAGGCTTTAAAATGTTTGAATTGCTTGCTCAAATCGCTGATGTTATTTCAGGCTGTTTCGGGCAAGCAAATAGTCGCCATGCTTGGCGTTATCTACTGATATCGCTGGTTATAGTCGTATTTGGCTGTCTGTATCTTTTGCTTTGAAAAGGTGCGTCAGTGGCAAGCTGACGCACCTTCTCTAAGTTAAATCCGCTCGCGCTTTTATTCGATTTTGTTTTTGAGTCACCTTGCCTTCTTTGCTCCATCCAAAGCACTGGGTGTGACCGTGGGACAGACCCAAGCGCAGCGGACAAAGATGGTCGCACGCCTCTGTTCCGCGCACGATCATTTGAGATGGAATGATTGCTTTTAATTCACGGCGCAGATTCCATAATTCGCGATAAAGATGGGAAGCTTGCCCATTAGAAAACCTTGTCGTGGCGAGATTCGCACTGTCACCCCAATTTAGTGGGGGCGAATCCACCCCCGCAATCCGTTGTCTATCACGTTCATGCTGAGCGATGGCTATCGGCTGAATTCCGTCCCTTGCGAATCTTGTTGAGGTGGCTATAAAAACGGCGTAGGCTCGGATGTCAAGCATTTATTGGCCAAGTCAATCGTGTATCGCACCTCCACCGCACTGCTATGCATCTCCCTGGCCGCATTGCTGTGCGCTTGCGGAGCAAAGGAGACCACCATGCAATCCAAGGACGTACAGGCCCGCGACGCCGACGGCGATCCGATCTATCGGAAGAACCCGCATCCGAAGCAGGCCTATCGGATCACCATGACCATCGAGCATGCGCCGGGGCCGTTTGGTTTCGTGGATGGCGCGGCTTTTTATCAGATGACTAATCATACGCTTTGCACCCCGATAGAGCCGATTGCCGGGGTCTGGTCCAAGCAAAAAGAAAATAGTGTTCCTGCAGTCTTCAAAAAAATCGATGCCACGACCTATGTGGCGACGATCTTTGCAGATGGCATGATTGATGCAGATTATTATGGAAAGGGTGTGTGTCACTGGGAGTTGACAGGGGTCGGCATGTCGCTGAAAGCAAGTGGAAGACATGAGGAGACTGACTTTGCGCCTAGCTTGGAGAAACAGCAGATCCTGCAGTCGGCCTCAAAGAAAACCTACTTTTGGAAAGGCGGCTATCCGAGAAGTGGTGTCGATGACTTTCCAGATACAGGCATGCCATCTGCCGAGAGTTACGCTGAGCCCAATCGAAGAAATCTGTTTGTTGTAACTCTCGAGGCGGAGAAGGTGGCCCCATGAGCCTGACCAGTCAGGAATACGCTGCGCTTGCGTATGATGCATATCAAAAGCCAGATAAGGTGGGGCCGACAAGCCCTATCGTAGATATCGGTGGTATTGCTTTCAGACGTCTGGACTATGTAGACAGGCCGTCAGGCTACCAGGGCGTGATTTACGAAAGGGTCGATACCAGGGAAATGGTGGTTGTCCACCGAGGAAGCGAGTTCGATCGTCAGCCCATCCTGGACGGCGCACTGGCCGACGGTGGAATGGTCGCAACCCGTCACAATGCACAGGTAGCGGACGACATTGCATTTACCCGGGGCGCCTTGGAATATGCAGAGCAGAAGCATGTCAGTACCGGCTTGCCAACACCCGATGTGACGGTTGCAGGCCACTCGCTTGGTGGTAATTTGGCGCAAGTGATTGCACATCACTTCAAGCTCAAGGGGCAGACCTTCGACGCCTACGGCGCGGTCAGTCTGGATCGGCGGATCCCGGAGGGCGGCGGCGACGTAATCAATCACGTCATGGCCGGCGATGCAGTCAGGGCCGCCAGCCGAAGTCACGGGCGCGTGGAGATCTATGCTGCGTCGCAGGAGAACGCCACGCTGAAGCGTGCTAATCACACCAGCAATAAGAAGGTGCTGGATGCTCGCAATCCGTTGTCCATCACGTTCATGCTGAGCGATGGCTATCGGCTGAATTCCGTCCCTGGCGAATCTTGTTGAGGTGGCTATAAAAACGGCGTAGGCTCGGAGATGAAGCATTTATTGGCCAAATCAATCGTGTATCGCACCTCCACTGCACTGCTATGCATCTCCCTGGCCGCATTGCTGTGCGCTTGCGGGGCAAAGGAGACCACTATGCAATCCAAGGACGTACAGGCCCATGACGCCGACGGTGATCCGATCTATCGGAAGAATCCGCAGCCTATGCAGGCCTATCGGATCACCATGACCATCGAAGATGCGCCGGGGCCGTTTGGTTTCGTGGATGGCGCGGCTTTTTATCAGATGACTAATCATACGCTGTGCACCCCGATTGAGCCGATAGCCGGGGTCTGGTCCAAGCAAAAAGAAGATAGTGTTCCTGCAGTCTTCAAAAAAATCGATGCAACGACCTATGTGGCCACGATTTTTGCAGATGGCATGATTGACGCCAATTATTATGGAAAGGGCGTGTGCCATTGGGAGTTGACCGGGGTCGGAATTTCTTTAAAGGCGAGTGGTAAGAAAGAGGAAACCAACTTCTCGCCTAGCCTGGAAAAAGATCAGATTGTTAGTTTAGGCGAAAAGACGACTTATTTTTGGAAGGGTGGCTACCCAAGAGACGAGTTGGAAGACTTTCCAGATACTGGGGAAGGCGACCCTGCTAAGTTCAAGGATGAGTTGCGTGGAGAGTTGTTTAAGGTGACCTTGTCTGCCAGTAGGGAAGTGCCGTGACTCTAACTGACAAAGATTATGCAGCGCTCGCAAATGACTCTTATAATAGGCCTGATATGGTTGGATTAAAGAGTCCTGTTGTTTCAATTGGAGAGGGTCGATATCAGCGTCTCGAGTACATGAATCGCCCTTCGGGATATCAGGGTGTCGTCTATCAGAACGTGGATACTAAGGAGGTAGTCGTCGCCCATCGCGGCACCGAGCCTGATCGAGAGCTTTTAAAGGATGGGGTTTACGCTGACGGCGGCATGGTGCTGACGCGTCACAATGCCCAGGCCGCCGATGCCATCGAGCTGACACAACGGGCGATCGAGCTGGCGGAGCGTCAAGAAAAACGTGATGGACTGAAGCGCGAGGTCACTGTCACCGGGCATTCCCTCGGCGGTGGCCTGACCCAGTTCACCGCTCACCATTTCGGACTGAAAGGACAGACGTTCAACGCCTATGGAGCGACCAGCCTGGATCGTCGGATTCCCGAAGGTGGCAACGAGGTCATCAATCACGTCATGGCCGGTGATGTGGTCAGCGCTGCAAGCTGGAATTGTGGGCGCGTGGAGATCTATGTTGCGTCGCGGGAAAACGCCACGCTGAAGCTTGCTGATCACACCAACGATAAGAAGGTGCTTGATGCTTGCAATCCGTTGTCTATTGCGTTCATGTTGGCGATGGCGACCGGCTGGATTCGGTCCCTGGCGAATCCTGTTGAGGCAGCTATGAAAACGGCGTAGGCTCGGAAATGAAGCATTTATTGGTCAAATCAATCGTGTATCGCACCTCCACCGCACTGCTATGCATCTCCCTGGCCGCATTGCTGTGCGCTTGCGGAGCAAAGGAGACCACCATGCACTCCCAAAGCGTACAGGCCCGCGACGCCGACGGCGATCCGATCTATCGGCAGAACCCGCACCCGAAGCAGGCCTATCGGATCACCATGACCATCGAGAATGCGCCGGGGCCGTTTGGATCAGTGTCAGGTACGGCATTTTATGACATGACGAATCGCGATGAATGTGCGCCGTTCGACCCTGCGTTGGGGATGTCGACAAAGCCGAAGGAAGACGGAATTCCAATGGATTTCCAAAGAGTAGGTGACAATACATACGTTGCGATTGTTTATTCTGATGGGATGTTGGATGCGGATTATTATGGGAAAGGGATTTGTCGTTGGGATTTTGGTGGTGTAGGTGTTTCGCTCAAGGCGACCGGCAAGAGGGGTGAGACGGACTTTATGCCAAGTCTGGACAAGAAAGATTTTTTCGCTTCTAAAACAGTGGATACTTTTTTTTGGGCTGGCGGATATCCTAAGGAAGATGTAGCTGACTATCCAGATACAGGCCTTCCTAGCATTCAGGCGTTTAAGGAAGAGTTACGCGACGAACTTTTCAAGGTTACCCTGTGCTCGATAAAGGAATCGCCATGAATTTTACTGGCCAGCAATATGCAGCGCTTGCTCGCGATGTTTATGATGAGCCGCGTAATACTGGGGAAGGAAGTCAAGTTGTCGATATTGGTGGGGTTCCTTATCAGCGGTTAGCATATATGGACCGTCCATCTGGTTATCAGGGCATCATTTACCAAAGGAAGGATACAGGTGAAATAGTTGTTGCCCATCGCGGCACCGAGCCTGATCGAGAGCTTTTAAAAGATGGGGTTTACGCTGACGGCGGCATGGTTTTGACGCGTCATAATCTCCAGGCCGCGGATGCGATCGAATTGACGCAACGGGCGATCGAGCTGGCGGAGCGTCAAGAAAAACGTGATGGACTGAGGCGCGAGGTCACTGTGACCGGGCATTCCCTCGGCGGTGGCCTGACCCAGGTCACCGCTCACCATTTCGGACTGAAAGGACAGACGTTCAACGCCTATGGAGCGACCAGCCTGGATCGTCGGATTCCCGAAGGCGGCAACGAGGTCATCAATCACGTCATGGCCGGTGATGTGGTCAGCGCCGCCAGCCGGCATTACGGGCGCGTGGAGATCTACGCTACGCCGCAGGAGATCGCCACGCTGAAGAGGGCCGATTACGCCAACGATACTCAAGTACTGGATGCGCGCCTTCCGTTGTCTGCGGCAGCCAAACTGGGCGATTCGCACCTGATGCATAACTTTCTCCCGGTCGATGCGGATGGCAAGCCGGATCGGTCCGTGTTGGAAGACCCCGCAGCACGGCAACTTGCACAGCAGTACGCGCCGATGATCGGGAAGTATCGCGATGACGTGGAAACGCTGCGGGCGGGCGTGACGCTGTACTCGCGCGGAATTCCTGGACTTGTCCACGATGGGATCGATCACCTGCGCGGCCCGTTGGAGCCAGGGGCCGGGCGTCGTGAAATGGATGCGCCCAGCTGGGGGCAGCAGATGCAGCAATTCCAGCAGGACCGCGAGCGCAGCCATGCGCCGCAAACGTGGCAAGTGCCGCTCAAGCAGGACACACAGGATGTGCGTGCGGCATCGTCGACACAGGGCAGGCCGCCAGCATTGCAGGACGACCCGGGCGCGTTTCTGGACCGCATGTTGGCCGCCGCACGCAGCGGCGACCGTGATGAGTTTCGTCAGATGACACAGGTGCTGGCCAATGAGCCACCTGGCCGCGCATTGCGCGCCGAGGCCGTCGAAACGGTGAACCAGCAGGAACAGCAGGCAGTCCAGCAAGCGATGCAAGCGCAGCGGCAACAGGCCGAGCTGCAACAGCAGGAAACCATGCGCGTCGGCGCGCGCAGCCTGTAGGCGTCATCACCAGGAAGGCCGGACATACAATGAATGCACAGAACCCGATGGAGCTGGTCAGCAAGACCGCTGCCTTGATGGAGCAGTTCGAGCGTCGATGCGCCGAATTGGAACAACTGCAACGCCATCTTGCGCAGCAGTTGGAGCAAGTGGCCCAGTCGCTGCCAACCGTGGTCACCCGTTCGGCCGAGCAGACGCTGCAGCGCGTGCCCGACACCTTGATTCGAAGCATCCAGCAAGGGTTGGATCAACCTGTCGCCGGCTTCGAGAAGCGGCTACAGCAAGCCGGTGGCTTGATCGGCGAAGGCGCGCAGTCGCTGTCCGATCAACTCAAGCGGATCGAGCGCGGGCAGCGCCTGCTGCTGTGGAAAGGCGCTGCGGTTGTCCTGGGAAGTCTGCTGCTGTTGCTGGGCGGTGGTGGATGGTTGTTGAGCCAGTACCGCCAGGAGATCCGCGACAATCAGTTGCGTGCGGAGTTGCTGCGCGCCTACAACGCGGCGGACGTGACCCTGTGCGAGGGCCGCCTATGCGCGAATGTCGAAACCAAAGGCGCCGCTTACGGTGAAAGGCGTCAGTATCGGCCTGTCAAGCCACGCTGATGTTGGCGGTAGCAACTGCGTTGCCTGTGGCTTCTCGGGGCCTTGCCAAACCGCCTGCGCCAGGACGGAGACAGGCTCCATCGCCGTGATAGTGCTCCATGCGCATCCTTTGGTTTGGCGATGGACCGTGTGCCATCGGGAGTAAGTCGCAGGCTCACGACGCCGGCACGTTCAACGCCCGATACGGCGGGGTGGACATCACCATCTCGGCCAGCGAGTAGGCCAGCTCGCGTTCGGCCAGCACCGCGCCGTCGGCGCCGTGGTCGAGCAGATGCTTCACCTCCGCATCGCTGTGCGCGCGCGCCAGCAGGGTCAGCGACGGATTGATCGCGCGCAGCTTGGCCAGGGCTTCGCCGGCTTCCAGCGGTTGCGGGATGGCCAGGATTGCGATCTTGGCGTGTTCGGGGCTGGCCTCGGCCAACACCCGGTCGGCGGCCGCGCTGCCGCGGATACCGGGAATGCCGGCGGCATGCGCCTTGGCCACATGCTCGCCGTTGTCGTCGATCACCAGCACCGGGACACCACGCCCGCGCAGCAACTGCGCCAGCGCGCTGCCGACGCGGCCATAGCCGATCACGATGGCATGGCCGCTGGTGGGCAGCGGCGGGCCGGGTGGCAGCTCGGGTTCCACCGCCGCCGGCGCATCCTGCGCCTGCCGGGCCTGCCAACGGTCCAGCCACGAGAACAGGAACGGGTTGGCCACGATCGACAGCAGCGCGCCGGCCAGGATCAAATCGCGCCCGGTCTCGGGCAGTATCGCCAGCTGTACGCCCAGGCCGGCCAGGATGAAAGAGAACTCGCCGATCTGCGCCAGGCTGGTGGAAATGGTCAGCGCCGTGCCGGTGGGGTGGCCGAATGCGCGCACGATCAGGAAGGCCGCCAGCGACTTGCCCACCGTCACGGTCAGGAACGTGGCCAGCACCTGCCAGGGGTGTTCGACCAGGATCATCGGGTCGAACAACATGCCCACCGACACGAAGAACAGCACGGCGAATGCGTCGCGTAGCGGCAACGAATCGTTGGCCGCCTTGTGGCTCAGTTCCGATTCCTTGAGCAGCATGCCGGCAAAGAACGCACCCAGCGCGAACGACACGCCGAACAGCGTGGCCGACAGGAACGCCACGCCCAGCGCGATGCCGAGCACAGCCAGGGTGAACAGCTCGCGTGAGCCGGTGGCGGCGACCTTTTCCAGCGACCACGGGATCACCCGGCGCCCGACCACCAGCATCACCGCGACGAAGGCCACCAGTTTCAACACGGTCACGCCGAGCGCGGCCAGCAGCGACGGAGAGTGGCCTGCGTGCGTGGCGGCCGGCGCGCCGGTTCCCAGCACCTCGGCCAGTGCTGGCAGCATCACCAGCGCGATCACCATCACCAGGTCTTCGACGATCAACCAGCCCACCGCGATGCGGCCGCGCTGGGTGTCCAGCAAGCGGCGCTCTTCCAATGCGCGCAGCAGCACCACGGTGCTGGCCACCGACAGCGCCAGGCCGAACACCAGCCCGTGCATCAGCGGCCAGCCCATGCTCCAGGCCAGCGCCCAGCCGAGCAGGGTGGCCACCACGATCTGCGCCAGCGCGCCGGGTACCGCGATCCACTTCACTTCCATCAGATCGTCGAGCGAGAAATGCAGGCCCACTCCGAACATCAGCAGCATCACGCCCAGCTCGGACAGCTGGTTGGCCATGTCCTGGTTGGCCACGAAGCCGGGCGTGAATGGCCCGACGCAGACGCCGGCCAGCAGGTAGCCGACCAGTGGCGAGAGCTTCACCTTCTGTGCGAGCGTGCCCAGCACGAAAGCGACCGCGAGGCCGACGGCGATGATGTCGATGAGGCTGGTGTCGTGATGCATTCCAATCCGTTGTGAGGGAGTCCGGAGAAAGAGCTGGGGCGGGCCCTGGCCAGTATCGCTGCGCAGCGCATCGCCTGCGGGCATTGCGTGCGGATGGCGGGTGTCCGGCGCGAAGGGAACAGGACCGCAGGCGCTGGTCCGGTGTGGCCGGGCCGTCATAGTACACACGGCTTGATTAACGTGATGCGAGCCGTTGTCGGTACCGCTCACCCATGCTCCCTCTGCAGCGGGTCGCTGCCCAGGCTGTCGGTGTGCATCCACGCTGCGTGGTGGATGCAGCCTGATTGCCGGCACGGGAACGGCGCGCCACGGCGGCGGCGTGGACGCCGCACCGGGACGGTGGCATTGCCTTGTCGCGCAACGGGATATCGATGCCCGCCCTGCGGATGCGCCGCGCCGCGCGTGGTCGTCGCAGCGCGACCACGCAGCTGCGCTGCGCCGGACCCCAGCCCGGCGCAGCCTGTCGCGGATCAGAACCGGTAGGTGACCCGGCCGTACCAGTAGCGCCCGTTGAAGCCGAACGGCGAGAGCGACGAATATTGCAGGCCGCTGGCGCGGTCGTCGTAGCCGGTGGTCAGCTGGGCCTTGGTCGGGTACTGGTTGGTGAGGTTGTCTGCGCCGACGGTGAAGGTGAAGGCATTCCAGGTCTGGTTGGCGGCAAGGTTCAACAGCCAACGCGCAGCGTAGGTCTGATCCTGGCTGCCATCGGCCGGGTCGCCGATGCGCTTGATCGCGCCGTAGCGGGTGGCATTGACGTTCAGCGCGAACCCGCCGATCGACCAATCCGCTGCGGCCATGTACTTGGTGCGCGGCGTCGATTGGGTGAGCAGGCCCTGGCTGGCGCGTCCGAAGTTGGGGTTGGACAATTCCAGGATGGTGGTCTTGTTGTAGTTGGCGCTGGCGCTCAGGTTGAGCTTGCCGTAGCTGCCCAGCTCAGCCTGGTAGCTGTTGATCCAGTCCACGCCGCGGGTACGGCTGGTGGCGCCGTTGACGAAGAACTGCACCGCGGCCACCTGGCCGATGGGCTGCGCCAGCTGCAGCTGGTCCGAATACAGAATCTGGTCCCAGATGCGGATCTGGTAGACGTCCAGGCTGGAGGTGAAGTTGGCGGTGGGTTGCCACACGCCGCCCAGCCCGTAGTTGGTGGATTTTTCCGGGCTCAGCGGGCGGGCGCCCAGCTGCAGGGCAACCGGATCGGAGGTGCGGTAGGTGCCCACCTGGACCAACTGGCCGTCCTGCGGCAGGGTGACCACCGAAGCGTAGTTCTGCTGCGCCAACGACGGTGCGCGGAAGCCGTTGGAGACGGTGGCGCGCAGTGCGAACGTATCGGTGAAGGCATAGCGTGCCGACAGCTTGCCCGCACGGGTGGAGCCGGCATCGCTGTAGTTCTCGAAGCGCCCGGCAATACCGCCGGAGAGCTTGTCGGTCAGATCCGCTTCCAGATTGGCGTACACCGCATTGCTGTGGCGGCCGAATTTGCCGGCCACCGAGGGTTCCAGGCCAGAGAACACCTGCGCGCCGCCGGGGTAAGGCGTGCCGGTGGAGGGGTCGATGGTGTTGGGGTCGAAGAAATACGAGGCCGGCGAGCCAGCAGTGATCGCGTAGCGGTCCTGGCGATGCTCGGCACCGAAGGCTACGTTCACCGGATACGCCAGGCCCCAGTCGAAGGACTTGTTGATGTCCAGATTGACCGTGCCCTGTTCGGTCTCGAACCCGCCGGCATTGAAGTTCAGTGGCGAGTTGCCGGTGGACCAGTACAGGCTGGTGTTGATGCTGTCGAGGATGTTGAAGGTCATGTCGTTCTTGCCATAGGTGGCCGACAGGTCCCAATTCCATTCGCTGGCAGTGCTGCCCTTCAATCCCAGCACCGCCGAGCGGTCGTTGACGGGATTGTAGATCTGCGGCAGGAAGCCGTTGGGATACACCGCCTGCACATTGCGGCTGGTGTTGTCATAGGCGCGGTAGTAGCCGTTGGAGGTCACTTCGCGGCGGCTCATGCTCAGATGGCCGTACAGCTCGAGATTAGGCGAGAAGGTGTAGCCGAATGCGGCCAGGCCTTGATAGAACGTGGAATCCGGATCGCCATGGCGTTGGTAGGGCACACCGCCGGGATTGGCCGCACCGGCGATGGTGGTGGCGCGGTTGGTGTTTTCACTGCGATTGGTGTCCATGGTGTTCTGGTAGTTCCAGGACAGCCGCACCCAGCCTGGTGCGGCATCGCCGCCGCCGCCGAACGGCAGGCCGATCGAGCCATCGATACCATTCTGCGCACCATCGCCCTTGTCCATGAGGCCGCCGTTGATCGACACGCTGTTGCTGCCGGCATCGGCGCCATGCTTGAGCACGATATTGACCACGCCGGCGATGGCATCGGAGCCGTATTGCGCCGAGGCGCCGTCGCGCAGCACTTCGATGCGTGCGATCGCCGACATCGGCAGTGAATTGAGATCGGCTGGCGCCGAGCCGCGGCCCACGTAGGGGTTGTAGTTGATGAGCGAGGAGGTGTGGTAGCGCTTGCCGTCGACCAGCACCAGCACCGCGTCCGGCGACAGCCCGCGCAGCGTGGCCGGGCGCGCTGCATCGTTACCGTCGGAAATGGCCGGGCGCGGGAAGTTCAACGAAGGCAGCAATTTGCCCAACGCGGTGGCGATGTCGGTGGCGCCGGTGGCCTGCAGCGATTGCTCGGTGATGATGTCGATCGGCGATTCGGATTCGGCCACGGTGCGGTCGCTCACGCGCGTGCCGGTCACGATCAGGGTATCCAGGGTTTTTTGCGGTTCGGCGGTTTGCGACTGCGCGCCGGCAGTAAACGCGCACAGCGTCAGTGCAGCCGAAATTGCCAGCGAGAGGGCGTTGGAGGTGTGCATGGGGATCAAGGCTCAAAGGGGCGGGTGGGCGTAGCCGCCAGGCTAGGGAATGCCGGTACTGCGGCGGCGGAGGGGAAATCCGTAGTACCCGCGTCCTGCACGCATCGGGAGCCGGGCGTGCAGTGCGGGAACGGCGGTAATCGGCAATGCGTGGTCAGCCGCATTGCCGCGCGAGCAATGCGCCGGTCGTTGCCGCCCGGCGCGCGGCATTCACCATGTGTAGTTCACGTTGGCGTACACCAGTGCGCCGTTGAAGCCGAACGGCGAGGCATTGCTGTAGGGCAGATAGTTGCGCGTGCCCAGGCCGGCTTGCTGGCGATCCGGATATTCGTTGAACACGTTGTCGCCGCCGACGGTGAACGCCCAGGCGCCCAGCTTGTAGGACGCGGCCAGATCCAGCGTCCACTTGGCCGCGTAGGTCTGGTCGCTGCCGGCATTGGTGCCGAAGGTGCTGAACTCGCCCCAGCGCGTGGCGGTGCCGGTGAAGGACCAGTTGCCCGGCGACCAGGTGCCGCCCAGGAAGAACTTGTCGCGCGGCGTCCCTTCGGTGATGCGACCCAGTTCCGCCCGGCCAATGCGGACCGCACCCGGGTCGATCGCCTCCAGCGCGGCCGGGTTGGCGGCGATGCGTTCGATCTCGGTCTTGTTGTAGTTGTAGCCGGTGGTCAGCTCGGCATTTCCGCTGTCCAGGGTCCAGCGATAGCTGCCCACTGCATCCACGCCCTGGGTCTTGGTGTCCACCGCGTTGGTGAAATAGCGCCCGCCACCGATGCCGGGAAACCCGTTGGCCTGCAGATAATTGCGTGCGGCGGTGGAGGTGAGGTTCTCCGACAGCACGATGCGGTCATCGATATCGATGCGGTAGGCATCGACGGTGATGTACAGGTTGTCTACCGGCTGCAGCACCACGCCCAGCCCGTAGTTGTTGGATTCCTCGGCCCTGAGTGGTTCGGCGCCCAGCGCGATGGCCGCCGGGTTATCGGTGCGGAAGGTGCCGATCTCGAACGGAATCGCCGCCACCGTGCCGTTGGGCTGGGCCACATTGAGAAACTGCGTGGCGATCGATTGGAAATTCTGCTGCTGCAACGAGGGCGCGCGGAACCCGGTGGACACCGTGGCACGCAGCGCCACCTTGGGATTGAATGCATACCGCAGCGACAGCTTTCCGGTCGCGGTGTCGCCGAAATCGCTGTACTTCTCGTAGCGCCCGGCAAGACCGGCGGAGAATTTTTCGGTCAGGTCCGCTTCCAGGTCCACATACGCCGAGTGACTGTTGCGGTTGTAGTAGCCGGCATCGGAGCGTTTGAAGCCTGGGAATACCTGCGCGCCCGGGATCAACGCGCCATTGGCCGACGGAATGCCGCCGTTGGCCGAGGAAGCCGCATCGCCCGGTGATTGATTGAACTTCTCGCCGCGCCATTCCGCACCGAAGGCCAGCGTCACCGGATAGGCCAGGCCCCAGTCCAGGGTCTTGGTGAAGTCGGCATTGAGCACGTTTTGCGTCACTTCCAGCGTGCCGGCATGGAAGTTGGTGGGGCTGGCTAGGCCCAAACTGTTGTTCAAGCTGTTGCGTACATCGAAGGTGAGGTTGTTCTGGCCGTAGTTGTAGCTCAGATCGATGTTCAGGCCGCCGTCGGTGGAGGTCTTCAAGCCGCCCACCCACGACACGTCCTTGCTGACGTTGTAGATCTGCGGCAGGAAGCCGTCCGGATAGATTTCCGGGCGGTTGCGGTTGTCGCCGGCAAAGCGGAAGTAGCCGTTGGACAGCACTTCGCGCCGGCTGAGCGTGCCGAACGAATAGAAGGTGAGGTAATCGGTGGGGCTGTATTGACCGTTGAACGACACCGCGCCCTGGTCGATCTCGGGATCGCCGTAACGCTGCTCCACTCGGCCGCCGAACGGCACCGCGCGGTTGGTCTGGTCCGAATGGCCGGCCTGCGCGGCCAGATGCACCTTGCCGGTGCCGGCGAAGCTGAAACCGGCATCGCCGGACAGTTGGTACTGCTCGCCGTCGCCGGCACTGTATTTGCCGTAGCGGCCATTGACGCTACCGCCTTCGCCGCTGCCCTTGAGCACGATGTTGATGACGCCGGCGATGGCGTCCGACCCGTATTGCGCCGAGGCACCGTCGCGCAGCACTTCGATGCGCTCCACCGCGGCGATCGGAATGGTGTTGAGATCGGCCGGCGAAGAACCGCGGCCCTGGGTGTCGTTGAGGTTGATGAGCGCGGTGCTGTGGCGGCGCTTGCCGTTGACCAGCACCAGCACCTGGTCCGGCGACAGGCCACGCAGCTGCGCCGGGCGGACCGCATCGGAGCCATCGGAGATGGCGGGACGGGGAAAATTGAGCGAGGGGATTGCGCGTGACAGCGCGGTGGCCAACTCGGTGGTGCCGGTCGATTCCAGTGCCTGTGGCGAAATGATGTCGATCGGCGATGCCGATTCGGCCACGGTGCGATCGGCCACGCGCGTGCCGGTGACGATCAGCGTGTCGAGGGTTTTCTGGGCGGGAGCCTGCGATTGCGCGACTACGGTTGAAGCGGAAAACGACAAGGCAACAACGACAGCGACTGCGAGCGGACTGGACTTGCAATTCATGCGGTGAAAACTCCGAGTGGGGAACGGATGCAGCGCAGTGGGCCCCCTCCCAGGCCGCGTCCGTTGCGGCAGCTGCGGTGCGTTCTCAACCATTAACCACGCGTAACCGCATGTCAAATTTTGGTTACGTTGCGCATGCAACCGTCATCAACAATATGCTGATGCCAACGTTGTCATCGTGCACCAAAGTGATGCGTGGTTCGCACTTCTTTGGAACGCCCCCCGGAATAGCGGCGTTTTGCGCCGGACGTTATGGGGCGTAATATCTGCTATGAAATCTGCGTTTCACGCGGCGATCTGCACGCTTGCTGCACGCCGTTGCGCAAACTGCGCTGCATTGCTTCGCCGCTGTTGCCACCACCGACGCCCACGGTGGTGCCCGCCAGGGACGCATGCAGCCGCTCCCTAAAACGCACATGCCCCGGACTGGCCGGGGCATGTGGTCGAGCGTTTGTGTTCCTGCACAAAAAGCATGCAGATACTTCAAACCCGATTGCAGTCAGCCATATTCGCTGCGGAAACGCATGGAAATCCAGGTGTTCGGGCAGCCAGCGCATGCGCGCAGCGGCGGCATGGGTGGCTCAGCGGGGCAGCGTTACCAGCGATAGTTGATGCGCCCGTAGACATAGGCACCATTGAAGCCGAACGGCGACAGGTTGCTGTATGGGAACTGCCCGCTGGTGGAGTTGGCGAAATTGTTTTCGTCCGGGTATTGGTCCAGCAGGTTGTCTGCGCCCAGGGTCAGCGTCCAGCGGTCCACCTTGTAGCTGGCCGATGCATCCACCACCCACTTGGTACCGAAGGTCTGGTCGTTGATCGCCGCGGCCGGGCGCGTGCTGTACTTGCCGTAGCGGGTGGCACCCAGCGCCAGCGTCCAGTGCTCGGAATTCCAGCTGCCGTTGATGAGGAACTTGTCACGCGGGAAGCCTTCTTCGATGCGGCCGCGCTCAGTGCGGTCGATACGCTCCAGGCTCAGCCCGTTGGCCGACAGCGCCGCCGGGTTGGCGGCCACGCTGCGCACCTCGGTTTCGGAGTAGTTGTAACCGGCGGTCAGGTCCACGCGGCTGGCGGCCAGCTGCCAGCGGTAGCTGCCCACCACGTCCACGCCGCGCGTGCGCGTGTCCACTGCATTGGTGAAGTAACGTCCGCCGTTGATGCCGAAGATGCCCTGCGATTCCAGCAGGCTGCGCACGCCGGCACCGGTGAGGTTGGACGACAGCACGATGCGGTCGTCCACATCGATCTGGTACGCATCCACGGTGAGATAGAGCGCATCGGTGGGCTGCAGCACCAGGCCCAGGCTGTAGGACAGCGAGGTTTCCGCATCCAGCGGTTCGGCACCGAAGGCGCGCGCTACGCTGCTGTCGGCCGGGAAGGTGCGGATCTCGAATGGATTAGGGTTGCCGGCCAGGAAGGTGGTGCTGGTGGACTGGAAATACTGCTGCGGTAGCGACGGCGCGCGGAAGCCGGAGGCCACCGTGCCGCGCAATGCGATCTTGTCGGTAAACGCATAGCGCGCCGACGCCTTGCCCGAGGCCTGGCTGCCGAAATCGCTGTAGTCCTCATAACGCCCGGCAAGCCCGGCGGAGAACTTGTCGGTGAAGTCGGCTTCGATGTCGGCATACAACGCGTAGCTGTCGCGCGAATACTGCCCGGACACGCTGGGTGCGAATCCGCCGAAGCCCTGCGCGCCGCCGGCCAGCGTGCCAGCCTGGAAGTACGAGCCCACTTCGCCCGGCGACTGGTTCCACTTTTCGTTGCGGTACTCGGCACCGAAGGCCACGGTCACCGGATACGCCAGGCCCCAGTCGAAACCGCGCTTGACGTCCAGGTTGACGATGTTCTGCGTGGTCTCCAGCGCGCCGTCGTAGAACGAGGTGGGCGAGGTCGGCCCCAGGCTCACGTTGAGCGTGTTGCGGGTGTGGAAGTCGATGCGGTTGTAGCCGTAGTTATAGCTGGCATTCCAGTCCCAGCCGCCGGCGGTGGCGCCGCGCACGCCGGCCACCAGCGAACGGTCCTTGGCGTAGCTCTGGATCTCCGGCAAAAAGCCCTGTGGGTAGACCGACAGGATGTTCTGGCTGCTGCCTGGCGCGCGGAAGAACGCGAACGAGGTGATGTCGCGGTTGCTGGCGGTGGCGAAGGCGTAGCCGGTGATGCTGTCGCTGAACTGGTATTCGGTAGTGAGCGAGGCGGCCTGCGCATTGACGTCCGGGTCGCCGATCTTGAATGCCTTCTGGCCCACGGCCGGCTGCGAGACGCTGGGCGCGCCGGCATAGCCGCGTGCGCGGTCGGTGGGGTCCTGCTGGTTGAGCTGGGCGGCCACGTGCAGCCAGCCGCGGTCGCCGCCATAGGCCACGCCGGTGTCGCCGGACAGCTCGTAGTTGCTGCCGTCGCCGGCCGAGTACTGGCCGAAGCCGGCCTGCAGGCTGCCGCCCTGTTCGGCGCCCTTGAGCACGATGTTGACCACGCCGGCGATGGCATCGGAGCCGTATTGCGCCGAGGCGCCGTCGCGCAGCACTTCCACCCGTGCGATCGCCGTCACCGGGATGGTGTTCAGATCCACTGCGGCGGCGCCGCGGCCGATGGTGCCGTTGAGGTTGAGTAGCGAGGAGGTGTGGCGGCGCTTGCCGTTGACCAGCACCAGCACCTGGTCCGGCGACAGGCCGCGCAGCTGGGCAGGGCGGATCGCGCTGGTGCCGTCGCTCAGCGCCGGGCGCGGAAAGTTCAGCGAGGGCAGCGCGCGCGCCAGCGCGGTGGCCAGCTCGGGGGTGCCGGTGGCCTGCAGCGACTCGGCGCTGATGATGTCGATCGGCGACTGCGATTCGGCCACGGTGCGGTCGGCCACGCGGGTGCCGGTGACGATCACCGTATCCAGGGTGTTGGCGGTGCTGGCCGGCGCGGTGGCAGGTGCGGCGGTCTGGGCCTGGGCGGGAGAGGCAAGCAGTGCAGCGACCACGGCGGTCGCAAGCGAAGACAGGGGGATGTTCATGACAACTCCGAAACGTGGGTCCGGGCAAGGCCCGGCAAGACTGGGCAGGTGGCGTCGGGCGCGGGCGAAGATCTGCATCGGCCAACCTGAAGGCGCTAATTATTCGTTAACGCTAGAATGGCGTCGCAGGAATGCTGCTCATCTGCTCATTCCTTTTCGTTCTATCGGACTGTCCATCAATGATTTCCCTGCGCAACTTCTCCATGCGACGCGGCGAGCGTCTGCTGTTGTCCAACGTCGACCTGACCATGCATGCCGGCTACCGCGTTGGCGTGGTGGGCCGTAACGGTACTGGCAAGTCGAGCCTGTTTGCCGCAGTAAAGGGCGAGCTGGAGGCCGACAAGGGTGACTTGGACCTGCCCGGCAAGGTGCGCACCGCCAGCGTCTCGCAGGAAACCCCGTCCTTGCCCGACCCGGCGCTGTCGTTTGTGCTCGGCGGCGATATCGAAGTGTCTGCGGTGCTGCAGGAAGAGGCCGAGGCCACCGCCCGCGAGGACTGGGAGGCGGTCGCCAACGCGCACCAGAAGATGGCCGAGATCGGCGCCTACGACGCCGAGGCGCGCGCCGGCAAGCTGCTGCACGGCCTGGGCTTCCCGGCCGATACGCACCACCGCGCGGTGTCCTCGTTCTCCGGTGGCTGGCGGGTGCGTCTGAATCTGGCGCGCGCGCTGATGATGCCCAGCGACCTGCTGCTGCTCGACGAACCCACCAACCACCTGGACATGGATGCGGTGCTGTGGCTGGAGCAATGGCTGCTCAAGTACCCGGGCACCTTGCTGTTGATCTCGCACGACCGCGAATTTCTCGACAACGTGGCCACCCATACGCTGCACCTGCACAGTGGCACCGCCAAGCTGTATGTCGGCGGCTATACCGATTTCGAGCGCCAGCGCATCGAGCACCTGCGCCAGCAGCAGATCGCGCACGACAAGGAACAGGCCGAGCGCGCGCATCTGCAGAGCTTCATCGACCGCTTCAAGGCGCAGGCCAGCAAGGCCACCCAGGCGCAGAGCCGCATGAAGCGCCTGGCCAAGATGGCCGGCACCGAGGCGGTGCGCGCCGAGCGCGAATTCCGCATCCAGTTCGCCCAGCCCAATCGGCTGCCGTTTTCGTTGATCCGCTTGAATCATCTGCAAGCGGGTTATCCCGCGCCCGCGTCCCTTCCCCCGCGTACGGGGGAAGGTGCCCGAAGGGCGGATGGGGGCGACGCTGCCACGGTCATCCTGCACGATGTCGGTTTCGGCCTGGAAGCAGGTGATCGGATCGGGTTGTTGGGGCCCAATGGCGCGGGTAAGTCCACCCTGGTCAAGACCCTGGTGGGCGAGCTGGCACCGTTGTCGGGCGAGCGCAGTGCGCATCCGGACCTGCGCATTGGCTACTTCGCCCAGCACACGGTGGAATCGCTGCATGAAGGCCAGTCGCCGATGGACCACTTCCGCAACCTGTCGCCGGATGGTTCCAATCAGGCGTTCCGCGATTTCCTGGGTAAATGGAATTTTGCCGGCGACCGCGCTTTCGAAGTGGTGGACGGCTTCTCCGGCGGCGAGCGCGCGCGTCTGGCGCTGGCGCTGATCGCCTGGCAGCAGCCCAACGTGCTGTTGCTGGACGAACCGACCAACCACCTGGATCTGGAAATGCGCGAGGCGCTGGCCGAAGCGCTGAGCGATTTCGAAGGCGCCATCGTGATGGTCTCGCACGACCGCCATCTGATCGGCCTGGTCTGCGACAGTTTCTGGCGCGTGGCCGATGGCGTGGTCGAACCGTTCGCTGGTGACCTGGACGAATACGCCGCGTGGCTGCGCAGCCGCCCGGCCGCGCAGGGCACCAAGCAGAAGATGGCCGAAGTGGCACCCACCCCGCCGCCGCCGACCAAACCGCTGCCGCCGAAAAAAGCCGTCAACCCGCATAAGCTGGCCAGCGCTGAACAGCGCGTGGGCGAGCTGGAGGCGGCGCTTGCAGAACTCGACCGCGCACTGGCCAACCCTGCCAACTATGCCGACAGCGAAAAGATGGCAGTGCTGGGCCGCGACCGCGAGGCTACCGCGCAGCAACTGGCCGCAGCGGAAGCGGCGTGGATGGAGCTGATCGAGGGGGTATAGGAGCGGGGGCGCGATGATGGGGCTGGTGAGAGTGCCTGTTGATCGATGATGCGTAGAGCTTGAAGGTGATGGAAGTGCGCTTCGCGCCCGCACCCTCATCCGGCGCTACGCGCCACCTTCTCCCAGCGGGAGAAGGGAGCAAGCCGCAGCTCTGGTGATTAACAGCCCCTCTCCCTGCGGGAGAGGGGTTGGGGTGAGGGTACGGCGGAAGACAGCCATCTTGATGGAGGGGCCAGGTGTGGTGCGGCGTAGCCATCTCATAAGGGAGGCAGTGTCGAGTGCACGCAGGCAATCACCACTGGAACGCAGTCCACTTCACCCCGGCTTTTGCTCCACCAACAACCACGCAAGCAACCTCCTCCCAGCCTCGCTCCCCGGCCGCGAGCGCAGTCGCGTCAGCCAGTAACGCCCCGCATCGATCGTGATCGGGAACGGGCACACCAGCCGCCCGGCATCCAGATCCTGGCGAAACATCGGCAGCGGCAACAACGCCACGCCGGCACCGGCTGCCGCGGCGCTGGCCAGCGTCAATGAGGAATCGAACATCGCCCCGCGTGCGGCGACCTCGGCCACGCCCGCCGCACGAAACCACTGCGGCCATTCGTCCAGACGGTACGAGCGCAATAACGGCAGCTGGGCCAGATCGGCTGGTGTGCACAGGCCACGCGCCATGTTGGGTGCGCACACCGGCGCGAACGGTGCTTCCATCAGCGCCTGCGCAATCTGGCCCTGCCAGTCGCCATCGCCGAAACGGATCGCCAGATCCAGCCCTTCGCCGGCCAGATCGACCCGGTTGTTGTGGGTGGACAGGCGCAATTCGATCTCCGGATGCGCGGCATGAAAGGCCGGCAATCGCGGCAGTAGCCAGCCGGTGGCGAAGGTACCCACAACGCCCACGCTGAGCACGTCGCGATAGCGCCCATCGGCGAAGCGCTCCAGGGTGGCGGCGATGCGGTCGAAGGCCTCGCCCAGCACCGGTGCCAACGCCGCGCCCTCGTCGGTCAGCGTCACCCCGCGCGGCAGGCGATGGAACAGGCTGGTGCCCAGCCGTTGCTCCAGCGCCTTGATCTGGTGGCTGAGTGCGGCCTGGCTCACGCACAGCTCGTTCGCTGCACGGGTCAGGTTTTGATGGCGCGCGGCGGCTTCGAACGCGCGCAGGGCATTGAGCGGGAGGCGGGGGCGGGGCATCGAGAGAGATTAGTTCAATTCATGCCTGTGATCGAAACATCGCGATGGTCGTCTGCGGCGTGCGCATCGATACTGCGGGCTCCCTCAAGGAGGCAAACGCATGTTGAATCGGCGAGAGTTCTTGTGCGCAACCGGCGCGGGCATGCTGTCTGCGGCGTCCAGACCCGCGCGCGCACTCAGCCCGGCGGTGAATATGGACGACCTGCTGCGGGCACAATGGGCGGACATCGAACGTGGCACCGGTGGTCGCCTGGGCATCAGCCTGCTCCACAGCGCCACCGGCTGGCGCCTCGGGCAGCGCGAGAACGAGCGCTTTCCGATGTGCAGTACCTTCAAATTTGTATTGGCAGCCGCGGTGCTGCAGCGGGTGGATCAGGGCAAGCTCACGCTGGCGCAACCGGTCAAGATCCGTGCCTCGGACATGCTGGAGCATGCCCCGGTCACCAAGGGCCATGTCGGCGGCGCGCTGAGTGTCGGCGACCTGTGCCGGGCCACGATGATCTATAGCGACAACCCGGCTGCCAACCGGTTGTTCCCGCTGGTCGGCGGCCCACCCGGCGTGACCGCCTTCCTGCGCGGTATCGGCGATGCCAAGACCCGCAGTGACCGCTACGAGCCGGAGATGAACGGGTTCGCCCCCGGCGAGCCGCGCGACACCACCACCCCGGTGGCCATGGCGTCGACGCTGCGCACGCTGCTGCTTGGCGCTGCGCTGCAGCCTGCCTCCCGCAAGCAGCTGACCGACTGGATGATCGACAACCGCACCGGCGACGACTGCCTGCGTGCGGGGCTCACGGCCGACTGGAAGATCGGCGACAAGACCGGTAGCAACGGCACCGATACCCGCAACGACATCGCCATCCTCTGGCCGCCGAAGGGCCGGCCGCCACTGCTGCTGACCACGTACTTGAACGGTGCCAAGGTCGACGATGCTGCACGCGATGCGGCGCTGAAGGCGGTGGCGGTCGCGGTGCGGGAATGGTTTGGAAGGTGAGCCTGCCGAAGCTACACGTGCCGCTAGCGGCGCATGTCGATTCGGCAGGCACGATGCTGGCTAGGGAGGTTGCGACGTTCTTCCACGCAGCGGCGTGATGCGGAGCGATGGTTGCCGCTGGCCAGCGGCAACATTCAACCTGGCACGGCCACTCAACCCAGCGCGCCGATGATGACAGGCCTGTCCTGTTGCAACCGCGCAGGCCCCCCCATGGCGGGATCGCTGACGCTGTCGGCGCCGGTTTCGATACGACCAGCCAGGCGCTGGGCCGCGCCGTCGTGGTGCACCCACAGGTCGTACCAGCCGCCGGTTCCTGCCGCTTTCCAACGGCGCTGCTCGGTCGCGCCGGGCGCAATGCCGAGGCGCTCGTGCGGCTGCGCGGCTGCATAGGCACCTGGTTGTAGCTCCACCTGCACGGCAGCGCTGCCGCCATTGCGCAGCGATAGCAACACGGCTGTGGCGTCGTTCGGATCTTGTGCGATCTCAGCCACCAGTAACGGGGCGCTCAGGTCGCCGCGATAATGACGATGGAATCCAGCCGGGCCGATCAGCCACAGATCGTAGCGGCCATCGTAGGTGGCCCAGTCGCCGTCCAACACGGCATCGGGGCCGACCGTGTAGCGGCGCGGGATCGCTGCCAGGTCGTAGCGGTCATAGACCTGCAACACCAGTGCTCCGCCGCTGTTGTGCATGCGTAGCCGCACCTCGCCACGCTCGGGCACATGCGCCAATTGCACGCTCGGGCGATACGGCACGGCGCGCGAGCGGCGCACGCCGAAGGCTTGCGCGGGCGGTTGCAAGGTGGCCGGCAGCGGCGGCAGCGTGTGCTCGCGCATGGCCGCTGCACGCGTTGCCGCATCGCCCACATCCGGTAGCGTTGCGACGAATGGGCGTGCATCGGCGCTGCGGAAGTCGAACGCATTGGTCAGGTCGCCACACACCGCACGCCGCCATGGCGTGATCTCCGCTGCCTGCACGCCAAACCGCCGTTCCAGCAGGCGCAGCACCGAGGTGTGGTCGTACACCTGCGAATCCACCCAGCCGCCACGGCTCCACGGCGAAATGACATACAGCGGCACGCGCGGACCAAGCCCGTACGGGCGGCCGCGTAGCTCAAGCAGATCCACTTTCTGCTCGCCCGGTGCAGGCTGGCGATGGTCGTCGTCGTCGGTGGCGATGCTGGAGGCGCCGGCAAACCCGCTAGCGGCACGCGGGTCCGGCGATGGCGGCGCAGGTGGCGGCATGTGATCGAAGAAGCCGTCGTTCTCGTCGAACATCAGCAGCAATGCCGTGCGGCTCCACACCTGCGGATCGGCGGTGAGCGCATCCAACACCCGCGCGGTATAGGCCGCGCCCTGCGCCGGGCTGGATGGGTCCGGGTGCTCGCTGCCTGCCGCGTCGGCAATGACGAAACTCACCGACGGCAGGCGGCCGGCCAGCACATCCTCGCGCAGCTGCGCCACGCCGCGGGTGCTGACGCCGCGCGCGCGCAGCTGCGCATCGTGACCGGGCGCCTGGCGGTAGGCATGGCGAAAGGTCTCGAATCCGGCCAGCGGGTTGTCGGTGAAGTTGTCGGCCATGTCCTGGTAGATCTGCCAGGACACCCCGGCGTGCTGCAACTGCTCGACATAGGTGGTCCAGCGATACGGCTCGGCAAAACCGCCCAGTTCCGGAAAGTTGTCGTGCGAGTTGCCGATCACCGGCCCGCCATGGTGCGCCTGCGGGTCGTTGCCGCCGGTCCACAGGAACACCCGGTTGGAATTGGTGCCGGTCTGGATCGAGGCATGGTACGCATCGCACATGGTGAACGCATCGGCAAGCGCGTACTGGAAGGGAATATCGGCACGCCCGTAGTAGCCCAGCGCGTGATTGTGCTTGGCCGCCGTCCAGTGCCCGAGCCGGCCATGGTCCCAGGCCCGTTGTGCGTCCGGCCAGCTGTGCGGCGTGCCCTTGATGCGCATGAAGCCGAATTGCGCTGCGGTATCGAGCGCGAACGGCGTCAACCACTGCGTGCCGTCTTCGCTGGGCTGCAGCCACACCGTGCGCGAGGGCGCACCTGGCAGCGGTGGAGCCGGAATCGGAAAGCGATCGCCAAAGCCGCGCACGCCAGGCAGTGCGCCGAAGTAATGATCGAACGCGCGGTTCTCCTGCATCAGGATCACCACATGCTGCAGATCTTCCAGCGTGCCACTGCGGCGGTCCGGTGCGATGGCGGCGGCACGCGCGATGCTGGGCAGCAGGGCGGCCGCGCCGCTGGTCAGGCCGGCTTGCAGCAAACGGCGGCGGGGCAGGTCGATCATGGGCATTCGCATCGCATCGAAAGGGATGCCCACAGCGGTGTGCACTGCGAGCATCGCACAGCATGGCAGGTCGTCGTTACAGATCCAGCGTCAGCGTCAGCCCAAGCGTGCGCGGCGCGGCGATGAACGCGCTATCGCTGCCGTCCACCCCTTCCAGATAGCGCTTGTCGGTGAGGTTGCTGACGTTGAGTGCCAGCTGCAGGCCCTTCAGCTGCGGTGACAGCTGCGCCAGCTCCAGCCCCAGATTCGCAGTGAAGGTAGTCACGCCATCGAGCGCGGTGCGGTTGGAGGCATCCAGGTAGCGCTTGCCCAGATACCGACCGGACACACCGAAGCGCCATGCCTGCCCGCGCCAGTCGGCCGACATCACCAAGGTGTTGCGCGGTTGGCCGATCACCTGCGCACCGGGGGTGATCTCCAGCGCGGTATCGCGTGCCGTATCGCCACTGCCCAGGTAATCGGCCTTGTTGTAGGTGTAGGCGCCATTGATGCGCCAGCCGTTGTCCCAGCCGTAGCCCAGTGCGGCTTCCACGCCGCGCGCATGCACACCGCCGAAGTTCTCGTACACGCCGTCGGTTTCGCCCAGGTAGTCGATGCCGGTAACGAAGTTGGCCGGCACATAGACGATGCGGTTATCGAAGCGGATGTCGTACAGGGTGAGGCTACCGGTCAACGGCCAGCGGCTGAGGCGCAGGCCCAGTTCTACGTTGTCGGCGGTCTCCGGCTTCACCCGGCTCAAGGCGATCGGGTCGGTTTCGCCCAGTACGCCGGAGGGAATCGCCGCAAAATTCTGCGAGTACCCGGCAAAGGCTTCCAGCCCCTGCACCGGTGTGGTCCAGGTCAGGCCGGCCGACAGCAGCGGGTCTGAATGCGCATCCGATTCCACATGCTGCGCATCGCCGATGCGGCGGTCGCGGGTCTGGTCGAGAAAGAATTGCTTCACCCCCACGCGCCAGGCGAACGCGCCATAGCGCATCACATCTTCCACGTAGTACATCTGCTCGTCTGTCTGGTATTCGTCCTTGAACTGCACCCAGTACGGCTGGTGATCGAAGCTGATGTTGGTGCCCACGTTGAGCAGGCGATGCCAGTCGCGGGTGACGCTGCGGTCATAGCGCTCCAGCCACGCGCCGGCACGCACGGTGTTGTCGATCGGCCCGAGGTCGTGGCGCCATTCCACATCGACCATGGCGCCGGCGCGGTGGTTGTCGTAGTGGCTGTGGCGATACGACTGCACCGGCACCGAGCCTGCCGGATAGCAGGCTGGATTCGATTCGGCCGGTATCGCATCACTGCCGGTGCAGCCGGCCAGCTGCGTGGCTGCGGCGCCGCCGGGAGTGAGGTAGTGCAGCTTGCCCAGGTCGCTGCCGCCGTACACGGTGTTGCCGCCGCGCGCCTCCGATTCCGGCGCGCCGGCTCCGTCATTGGTGACATCCACCAGGTAGGGCGGGATCCAGTCGCCGCGGCCCTGCATGCGGTGTGCGTAGCCGGTGAGCGTGGCCTTGATGCCGCTGCCGCCGTCGAAGGCGCCGCGCAGGTAGCCAAACGTGTTTTTGCGCAATGCACGCGAGCCGGAACGGTAGTTCTGGTCCAGAGACGGGATGCCGGTGAGCCTGCCGGTCAGCAGATCGTGTTCGGGGTCGCGCGCAAACTGCTCCGGCGTCACGCTGGTGTATTCGGATTCGTCGGCATCGTCGTAGGAGGCGTAGCCGCTGAGCGTCCAGGCACCCAACGCGCTGACGAACTTGCCGGCCAGGTGATCGCGGCGGGTGTGGCCGCTACCGTCGATCCAGTCGTCGTTGCGCGCCGACGAACCGCTGATCCAGGCGCGCGTGTTGCCGCCCACCATGCCGGTGTCGTAGCGCGCGTAGTACTTGCGCGCCTGGTTGTCGCCGATGCCGCCGATCACGCGCACGCGCTGTTCTTCCAGCGGCTCGCCGGTGAGGTAGTTCAAGGTGCCGCCCAGCGCCTCGTTCGAGCGCGAGGCGATATCGGCGGTGCCCTGGCTCACTTCCACCGTCTCCAGGTCCGGCATGTCGATGAAGCGGTTGGCCTTGGAGCCACCGCCATAGGCCGAGCCGCCATTGGGGACGCCATCGATGGTGGTGCCGATCTGCTGTGTGTCGCGGTTGCTGACGAAACCGCGCATGCTGATCTGGGTGCCCCAATCCGACGAGCCGAACGCATCGGCTTCGGTGACCACCACGCCGGGCAACTCGTTGAGCGCGCCGTTGACGCTGCCCAGCACGAATTGCCGGTCCAGCATCTCCTTGCTCACCGTGGTCTTGGAATAGGTCATCGCCTGGCCGACTACCTGCACCTGCCCCAGCGTGGAGACTTGCTCGCCATTGCCGGTCGGTGCGTCGCTCGCAACCAAGCCTGGCATTGCGTCGTCTGGAGCGTGCTGTGCGTAAGCGGGCAGGGTGAGCGGAATCAGCAGTAATGCGAGCGTTGCCGGGTGGCGCACGCGCGAGGAGGACGTCGAATCCATTGCAATCCAACAGCGGGGGATCTGCGAAGCCTGCCGCGCTTGCGTTGCGTGATGATGACCGCAGCAACGGATGGGGCTGCGGTCAAGCATAGCGATGCGTCGAGTCGCAGCGGCAAGAGCGGGTTTGAAAACCCTGCGCACCGATCATCTCGACTGGTCCTTGCCCGCCCACCGTCGCGGGACCCTTGGCGGCATGGATGCTGCCACGGAGCTTACAAGGACGTACTTGCAGCGTGTCCTGCGATGGTGGGCGGGCAAGGGTCCTTCAGCAAAGCCGCAGCGTCGAGGGCGCGGTGGCCTCACCGCTCGCGGGACACGCCGTTAACCCGTCCATGGGGGCTCGATGGCGGCATCCATGCCGCCAACGGTCCCGCAATCGGCAAGGACACCACGCCAGACAGTTGGTTGGTGGTTCTGTTGAAGAGCAAAGAGCGGGTCGATACGGCCAGCGCAGCCTTGGCATGATGTGATGTGATGTGCCGCGCCGCTGCCCCGGCGCGTGCGCATCGGTCTAGAATCTGCGCCTGCATCGTCTTCCCACGTCTTCCGTCATGCCTATCTACGCGTTCCAGTGCACCACCTGCGGCCATGCGTTCGACCGCCTGCAAAAGATGGCCGACCCCGATCCGCAGACCTGCCCGGCCTGCAGCGCGGCCACGGTCAAACGCCAGGTCACTGCACCGTCGTTCCGGCTGTCCGGCAGCGGCTGGTACGAGACCGACTTCAAATCAGCCGGCGAAAAGAAGAAGAACCTCACCGAAACCAACAGTGGGGGCGAGGCCAAGCCGGCCGCGGCCAGCGACAGCAAGCCGGCTGCGACGACACCGGCGGCCGGCCCGGCATGATGGGGCGCCTGCGCGGACCGCTGGCCGGCCGCGCGCTGCGCCGTGCGTGCTGGCCAATGGTCGTCGTCGCGATGGTGGCAACGGGTGGATGTGCCGGCCCCGCATCGCCACCCGCTGTGGTCGCCTTGGCGTCGGCCGACCGTTTCATGGCGGCGCTGGCCGTCTATTGCGGGCAGGCCTTCGCCGGCCGCGTGCTGGTCGATGCTCCCGCGTCGGCAACCCCCGGCCCGTTCGCCGGCAAGGTGCTGGTGATGCATGTCCGCGGCTGCGAGGATCCAATCCATGAATTGCGCGTGCCGTTCCACGTTGGCGACGATCATTCGCGGACCTGGGTGCTGACCCGCACGTCGGCCGGCGTGCGGCTCAAGCACGATCACCGGCACCCCGACGGCAGCCCCGATGCAATGACCCAGTACGGCGGCGACAGCCGCGCTGGCGGTACCGCCACGCGCCAGGAATTTCCGGTGGACGCGGCATCCATCGCCCTGTTCCAGCGGCTCGGGTCCACTGCCTCGCTGGAAAACACCTGGGCCATCGATATCCAGCCGGGCCGGCAGCTGGTCTACGAGCTGAGCCGCCCGAACGGGCGGCTGTTGCGGGTCGCGTTCGATCTTACCCGGCCGGTGGCATTGCCGCCCGCTCCCTGGGGCGGCTGAGCGCCGCGTAGCAGTCTGTCGGCCTGACGCAGGGGCTTGGCATCGACGCGCGCGGCCGCCTGCGCGCAACCGCCGTCAGCGTGCGTCGAAGCGCGCGCGGCAGCCATCGTTGACCCAGACGATCGAACGCTGCGGGTCATAGCCCCAGGTGCGGCCTTCCTCGCAGCGGGTGTCCGAGAGCTGGCGCGTCGGCACCGGGTCACCGGCGCGGTTGTCCCATGGACAGGTGCGCAGGCGGCGGTCGTCGCTGCTGCAGGTCACCGAGTAGCCGGGGCGTGGGCGCTCGCCTGGCCAGTCGCCGCCGTCGTCGCGATCCCAGCCGCGGCCGCCGCGTACCTGCGCAAATTCCGCCCGGCAGCCGTCGTCCACCCAGATCCGGCCGTTTTCCTGGCGCCAGTTGCGGCCTTCTACGCACGGGGTATCCGAAAGCTGGCGCACCAGCATGGCGCGCCGCCAGCCGGTATTGCAGATCGCCTGGCGCTGGTCGCGGCTCTCGCAGCGCACGATGCCGGTGGCATTGCCGGGGCGGTCGTCGCCGCCATTCCAGCCGCCACCACCCCAGCCGCCGCGCGCCTCGACGAAGCGGCCGCGGCAGCCATTGTTCACCCAGATGCGGCCGCGGTCGCTGCCCCAGTTGCGGCCTTCGATGCAGCGCGTTCCGGAGATGTTTTCCACCAGCGCGGCGCGCCCACGGAACGGGGTGTCGCATTCGCGGCGGCGGTTGTCGTTGCTGGAACAGGTGATGCTGGGGCCATTCCAGCCGCGGTCCTGCGCGGCGGCGGGGCGGACGCCGAGCGCGCCACCGAGGGCGATCAGGCTGAAGCCGGAGAGCAGCAGGGCGGTGCGCAGCATCGGGACGTCCTTGGTGCGGGAGGGGCGTGGTGCCTATTCAGCCGGGCACCGACTTAAGCGCCGGTGACCGTCGCCGCATTTGCTCCTGCCGGCCGCCGGCCCCAGAATATCCGGCTTTCCGGCGCTGCCTGCGTCGGGTTTTCAGCGGAGCTTTCGATGCGTACCCACTTCTGCGGCCTGGTCGATGCGACCATGATCGGCCAAACCGTCACTCTCGCCGGCTGGACCGATGTGGCCCGCAATCTGGGCGGGGTGTGTTTCATCGACCTGCGCGACCACGAAGGCATCGTGCAGGTGACGGTGGAGCCGGAGAACGCCGAGGTGTTCCCGGTGGCCGCCAGCCTGGGCTATGAAGACGTGCTGCAGGTGGAAGGCGTGGTGCGTGCGCGGCATGCGGTCAACGACAAGCTGCGCTCTGGCAAGGTGGAAGTGATCGCCACGCGCATCACCATCCTCAACAAGGCTGCGCCGTTGCCGTTTCATGCGCACGAAAACCCGGGCGAAGAAACCCGCCTGAAATACCGCTACCTTGACCTGCGTCGCCCGGAAATGCAGCGCATGCAGCGCACCCGCATCAAGCTGGTGCAGGCGCTGCGCCGGCATCTGGATGCGCGCGACTTCCAGGACATCGAAACCCCGATCCTCACCAAGGCCACCCCGGAAGGCGCACGTGACTTCCTGGTGCCGGCACGCATGCATCCGGGAGAATTCTACGCACTGCCGCAGAGCCCGCAGCTGTTCAAGCAGATCCTGATGGTGGCCGGCTTCGATCGCTACTACCAGATCGCGCGCTGTTTCCGCGACGAAGCGCTGCGCGCCGATCGCCAGCTGGAATTCACCCAGCTGGACATGGAATTTGCCTTCGTGCGCGAGCGCGACGTGCAGGATTTCGTCGAAGACATGATCCGCGCCATCTTCAAGGAAGTGGTGGACGTCGAGCTGGCCGCGCAGTTCCCGCGCATGACCTGGGCCGAGGCGATGCGTCGCTATGGCTCGGACAAGCCGGACCTGCGTATCGCGCTGGAATTGGTCGATGTGGCCGAGCTGGTGAAAGACAGCGAGTTCGCCTTCTTTGCCACCGCTGCCAACGATGCCGACGGACGTGTCGCTGCCCTGCTTATTCCGGGCGGTGCAAGCTTGTCGCGCAAGCAGATCGACGACTACGCCACGCATGCCGCCAAGTACGGCGCCAAGGGTTTGGCTTGGCTCAAGTATGGGCAGACACCGGATGGTGCGCAGGGTGGTGGGTCTATCGAAAGTGGCTTTGATATCAGCCAGGTCTCGGGATCTGTCGTCAAGGTACTGGGGCCTGAAAAGACGGTTGCTCTTCTCCATGCGGTTAAAGCATCTCCTGGCGACATCGTATTTTTTGGTGCTGGCACCTACAACAAAGTTTCAGACTTCATGGGCGCGCTGCGCCTGAAGGCCGGAAAGGACTTCAACCTAGTCGCCGATGGCTGGGCGCCGCTGTGGGTCACCGATTTCCCGATGTTCGAATGGGACGACGAAGCGCAGCGCTACGTCGCTCTGCATCACCCCTTCACCGCACCAGCGGTGGACGATATCGCCGACCTGCGCGCCAATGCCCGCACCGCGGTGTCGCGTGGCTACGACATGGTGCTCAACGGCAATGAAATCGGTGGCGGCTCGATTCGTATCCATCGCCCGGACATGCAGAGCGCGGTGTTTGAACTGCTCGGTATCGGCGCCGACGAAGCGCGTGCCAAGTTCGGCTTCCTGCTGGACGCGTTGAACTACGGCGCCCCGCCGCACGGCGGCATCGCCTTCGGCATCGACCGGATTGCCGCGCTGATGGCCGGCACCGAGTCCATCCGCGACGTGATCCCGTTCCCCAAGACCACCGGCGCGCAGGACCTGATGACCGACGCCCCGTCGCCAATCGCCGCCGAGCAACTGGCCGAGGTGCACGTACAGGTGCGCCCCAAGCAGGCCTGACCTGTACCACCCCTGGTCACGCCGAATGCGTGGCCAGGCAGTGCCACCCGGCCGCACGCCGCGAACACAGCGCTCCGGCTTGTCGCTCTTGCGATTCCCGATTCCCGATTCCCGATTCCCCCGCTTGCACCACCAACGCTGCATGCGACAAGCTGCCACGTCCACCCGGCACGAGAGGCCCGCATGACCCGCATCCGCCGCGCCACGCCGGACGATGCCGAAGCGTTGTCGCTTCTGGCTGCGCAGACCTTTACCGAAACCTTCGGCCATCTCTATCCGCAGGAAGACCTGCGCGGCTTTCTTGAAGAGACCTACGCGGTCGAGCGCGCGCGCATCGTGCTGGCGCATCCGGACTATGCGATCTGGCTGCTGGAGCTAGATAACCTGCTGGTCGGCCACGCCGCCGCCGGCCCATGCGGGTTGCCGCATGACGACGTGCGCCCCGGCGACGGTGAGCTCAAGCGCCTGTATCTGCTCCAGGACTATCAAAGCAGCGGCTGGGGCAGCCGATTGTTCGAAACCGCACTGGAGTGGCTGGAGCGCGACGGCCCGCGCACGCTGTGGATCGGCGTGTGGTCGGAAAACTTCGGCGCCCAGCGCTTCTATGCCCGCTATGGTTTCGAGAAGGTGGGCGAGTACGACTTTCCGGTCGGCAAGATCGTCGACCGCGAGTTCATCCTGCGGCGTGGCCCCCTGGTCGCCGCGCGCTGAGAGCCGGGATTGGCGGATTGGGGATTGGCGTGTCGCGCCGCGCCTTCTTCCGTTCACGCGCTAGCGTCGGGCGCTCGTACACTGCAGATCCTGCACCGCGTCTGCATTGCTCGACGCTTGCGCGCCACGTTCCGGTCCTCCTGCCTTTGTCCAGCGCATCTTCGGCCCTTGCGGTCACCCCGCGACGCAGCTCGCGCAAGCAATCGACCACCACCACCGCCGATGTGCTGCTGGTGCATGGCATCTGGAATAGCGTGCACTGGCTGCTGCCATTGGCCCACCGGCTGCGCGGCGACGGGCTGGCGCCAGCGTTGTTCGGCTACGCCAGCGTGCTGGGTGGCCCGGCGCAGGCGGTGCCGCAGCTGATCGCGCGCGTACGCAGTAGCGGCGCGCAGCTGCTGGTCTGCCATAGCCTGGGCGGGCTGATGGCCTTGCAGGCCTTGTGCGATGCGCCCGACCTGCCGGTACGCCGTGTGGTGTGCCTGGGCTCGCCGCTGCGCGGAAGCGCTGCCGCGCGCGGGTTGGCCCGGCGCGGTGGCGTCTGGGCCATGGGTCGCAGTGCCGCGTTGCTGCAGCAGGGCTTTGCGCAGTGGGACGGTGCGGCCGAGACCGGTCAGGTGGCCGGCTGCATCCCGCGCGGCGTCGGCCGCTGGCTGGCGGCGCTGGACGGCGACTCCGACGGCACCGTGGCGGTGGGAAACCCGCCTGCCGGGGCTGCGCGGCCACTGCGTGGTGCAGGCCAGCCATAGCGAGGGTCGGCAGGGAGTCGTATAAAAAGCAGTCAAAAATTAGCTAATTCGCTGCCATAAACGAATTTTTCATGATCTTCTGAAGGCCTTCGAATGCGGCATTAGCGGCGTCGTGTCTCTCGCAAGTCGGCCGTTTCACCCGCAGCGGTTTGCGCACATGGTGCACAGCGGGTTGCCGCAGGTGATTCGCCGCAAAGGCTTTTTCTGGCTGTCCAGCCGCATGGACCGGGTGGGCGAACTATCCGGCGTCGGCGGCGCTACCAGGACCAGTGCCGCCGGTTTCTGGCGCGCCGCGCGCCACCGCGTGGATGCGAAGGAATCGGTCATCCGGCACACACCGGCATGACGCCGCTGCCGTACACCGACATCGGTTGGCAGCGCCAGCAGATTCAGTGCTGGGCCGCACCGATGCCGGAGCTGCATGAAGTAGGCGATGCGGCCCGCACACGGTCTACGCGCACCGGCCACTACGTGATCGATCCTCAGTAATAGCCGTTGTCGATTGCCTCTTGGTGGGCATCACGTTCGCTCTGCTCGTACTGTGCGCGCTCTTGCCGTGTGGTAGGTATGCTATCCATCAAGCGTGGCGCGCCCATCCGCTGCAGTTGGTCATCGGTGCGTTTGACGATCTCGTTCAATGCCAGCAGATTGGTGTAGCCCTGCATCATGCGCTGCAGGCGCCGGATCTTGTCATGGGGCGCGTCGCTCTCCTTCAAGGACTCCAGGCGCCGCTGCGCGCGCGCGTAATGCACCGCCATCTTGGTCATGTTGATATTGTCGCGGCCTACCGCAAGCAACGCATGTCGATTGGACTGCATCACATCTGTTTGGACCATGAGCAAACCGCTGCTGGTGGTTTTCGGCGCAGCGATCTTTTCCAATGGCGCCAGCGCCGCCAGCATATCATCGAGCTGCTGATCGCGCACGGCGTTGCGCTCGGCGATCAGTGCGGCACGCGTCTCGAACATCGCCTGCTCTTCGGGACGAGGGGGGCGGTCCTCGTCGTAGAGCCGCTGGCTGATGTCGTAGCACTGCTTGCTCAGCGCCGCCAATCGTAGATTCATGTTGCGCACCGCAGGGAGCCGCCTGGACTGCGTGGGCGGTGCCTGTGGCGGCGATACCCGACTCGCAGACGGTGCTGGCCGCACTGGCGATGTAGGCTGCTGCGGCTGGCCGATCTGGTCGCGCCTGGCCGGGCCTGGAGCCTGCCGTTGCCACCGTTCCGCGGTGCCGCCCTGACGTGGCTGCGGGCGCGCTGCATTAAGCGCGGTCGGCAGCGGTTGCCGTTGCGGCGTTGCTGTCTGCGTTGGGACACGATTGCGTGGCTTGGGCATTGCACTGGGCGCCTCCCATCGCGCATCAACAGCGGCGTGGTTGAGCGGTGGGCGCTGTGTGGGAACGCGCAGTGCAATGTCATGCGGTGCGGGTGCGGGTGCGGTCGGAGGCTGGCTCGACGTTGTTTTGGTGACCGACGATCCCACGCACATGGAGGGCAACTGCTTGCGCAGCGTCGCCAGCGATTGACGCGCCAACGTAAGCATGCCCTGCCGCGACTTGGACGCACGCTTCGTGGTGCCGGTCTTGGGCGCGTGTGACAGCGGGTGCGGCGACGCCGTACCTGGAGCGGTTGGCGTCCCAGCTGGAGCTGTGGGGCTGAGCGGCTCCGTTGCGACCCGATGAGCAGTGCGCGAAAACGGATTCAGGCGCATCACAAACTCCGGTAGGTATGCACGCTTATCGTAGCGACCGCCACCCGGTGCGGAAGGCCGGTGGCGAACTGGCGTCGCGCAGGCCGAAAGCGCGAGCGTCAGTCCAGACGCATCCCTGCGGCGATCGCCAGCGCCGCAAGTGCCAGCCCCAACCAGCTGCGCAGACCGAGACGTTGAGGGTTGGCAGGGATTCGTGAAAAAGTTCTGTACTGACAGCGAGTTGGCTCACTTTTGGCGCTTCTTTATACGGATCCCTGCCGACCCTCATGGCGGCCCGCTGCGCTCGTCGGCCACCGCCTCGCAGGCGATGACCTTTCCTGCGCCAGGGCCGTTTTGGGGATTGCGCGTCCGCTGGCGCACGTTGCTGCCCCGGTGAGGGCAGGCAATCGGGTAAAATCCGCGCCCTGTCATCCAAGCCAGTCTGGAACCACCCATGGGTAGAGGCCCCTCCATCGAAGGCCGCAAGAACGCCTCCGACGCCAAACGCGGCAAGATGTTCACCAAGATCATCCGCGAGATCAGCGTGGCCGCCCGCGCTGGCGGCGGCGATCCGTCCAACAACCCGCGCCTGCGCACCGCCATGGACAAGGGCCTGTCGTCCAACATGTCCAAGGACGTGATGGAGCGCGCCATCAAGAAGTCCACCGGCGAGCTGGAAGGGGTGGAATACGAAGAAATCCGCTACGAGGGCTACGCGCCCGGCGGCGTGGCGGTGATCGTGGATTGCCTCACCGACAACCGCGTGCGCACCGTGGCCGACGTACGCCACGCTTTCAGCAAGTGCGGCGGCAACATGGGCACCGAGGGCTCGGTGGCCTTCATGTTCAAGCGCCTGGGTGTGCTCAGCTTCGCCGCCGGTGCCAATGAAGACGCGCTCACCGACGCCGCCATTGAAGCCGGCGCCGACGACGTGGTGGTGTACCCGGAAGACGGCGCCATCGACGTGCTGACCGCCCCGGATGCCTTTATCCAGGTCAGGAACGCCCTGGCCGCCGCCGGCCTGGAACCGGCGCATGCCGACATCACCTTCCGCGCCGAGAACGACATTGCCGTGGACGGCGACACCGCCGTGCAGGTGCGCAAGCTGCTGGACATGCTCGAAGACCTGGACGACGTGCAGGACGTGTATTCGAACGTCGATCAAGCGGCGCTTGGCGCCTGATGCAGGTGGGGATGGCGGGATTGGGCATTCGGGATTCGCAACAGCGATGTGCGCGCTGCGCTGCACGCAGGTTACCAATCCCCAATCTCCAATCCCCACTCCCGGCCCGCCAATGACCCGCATCCTGGGCATCGATCCCGGCTCGCAGCGCACCGGGATCGGCATCATCGACATCGACGAGGGCGGTCGCAGCCGGCATGTGCACCACGCACCGTTGCTGTTGCTAGGCGAGGGCGACTTCTCCCAGCGGCTCAAGCGCTTGCTGCACGGGTTGGGCGAGCTGATCGAGACCTACCGGCCGCATGAGGTGGCGATCGAAAAGGTGTTCATGGGCAAGAGCGCCGCCTCGGCGCTCAAGCTCGGCCATGCGCGCGGCGCGGCGATCTGCGCGGTGGTCATGCGCGACCTGCCGGTGCACGAGTACGCTGCCACCGAGGTCAAGCTGGCCCTGGTCGGCAAGGGTGGCGCGGACAAGATGCAGGTCCAGCACATGGTGGGCATCATGCTCAACCTGAAAGGCAAGCTGCAGCCCGACGCCGCCGACGCACTGGCGGTCGCCATCACCCACGCCCACGTGCGCGCCACCGCGCAGCGCCTGGGCGTCAACACCCAACAGGCCTGGAGCCGCAAGAAATGAGAATCGGGAATCGGGAATCGGGAATCGGTAACGCCAACAGCGGAGTCCACAACGGCGCGTGCTGTGTCGATTCCCCATTCCCGATTCCCCATTCCCGGCACCGCACAGGCGGTGCCCAATGATCGGCCGTCTACGCGGAATCCTGGCCTACAAGCAGCCGCCGTGGCTGGTGATCGACGTGGGCGGGGTGGGCTATGAGCTGGAGGCGCCGATGAGCACTTTCTACGACCTGCCCGATGTCGGTCGCGACGTCATCCTGTTCACCCACTACGCGCAGAAGGAAGACAGCGTCGCGCTATACGGTTTCCTGCGCGAGGGCGAGCGGCGCTTGTTCCGCGACGTGCAGAAGGTCACCGGCATCGGCGCCAAGATCGCGCTGGCGGTGTTGTCCGGGGTCAGCGTGGACGAGTTCGCTCGCCTCATCACCAGCGGTGACATCACCGCGTTGACGCGCATCCCCGGCATCGGCAAGAAGACTGCCGAGCGCATGGTGGTGGAACTGCGCGACCGCGCGGCCGACTTCAGCAGCGGCGCGCCGATCACCGGCCAGCTCGGTCCCGATGCAGTGTCCGAAGCCACCGTCGCGCTGCAGCAACTGGGCTACAAGCCGGCCGAGGCCGCACGCATGGCACGCGAGGCCGGGGCAGACGGCGACGACGTCGCCACGGTCATCCGCAAGGCCCTGCAGGCCGCGCTGCGTTAAGCAGCCTCGGCCTTTCCCACTCTTCACGCCCTTCGGCGATACCCTGCCCACTCATGTCACAGACCTCCACTCCTGCAGCGGGCCACGGCCACGCGCCCGCCAACGGCCACATGGCCCTGGTCATCGGTGCCATCGGTGTCGTCTTCGGCGATATCGGCACCAGCCCGCTATACACCCTGAAGGAGGCGTTTTCGCCGCACTATGGGCTGACCAGCGACCACGACACCGTGCTGGGCGTGCTGTCGCTGGCGTTCTGGGCGCTGATGATTACGGTGACGCTCAAGTACGTCACCATCATCATGCGCGCCGACAACGATGGCGAAGGCGGCATCATGGCGCTGATGGCGCTGGCCCAGCGCACCCTCAGGCAGGGCTCGCGCTCGGCCTACGTGGTGGGCATCCTCGGCATCTTCGGCGCCTCGCTGTTCTTCGGCGACGGCGTCATCACCCCGGCCATCTCTGTGATGGGCGCGGTGGAGGGCCTGGAGGTCGCCGCCCCCAGCCTGCACCCGTTCATCGTGCCGATCACCGTCGTGGTGCTGCTGCTGGTGTTCATGGCCCAGCGCTTCGGTACCGAAAAGGTCGGCAAGGTGTTCGGTCCGATCACCTGCCTGTGGTTCCTGTCGCTGGGGGCGATCGGGATCTGGAACATCGTGGATGCGCCGGAGGTGCTCAAGGCCTTCAACCCGTGGTGGGGGATCCGCTTCTTCCTGCAGCACGGCTGGCACGGGGTGTTCATCCTCGGCGCGGTGGTACTGGCGGTGACCGGCGGCGAGGCGCTGTATGCGGACATGGGCCATTTCGGTGCGCGCCCGATCCGCCATGGCTGGTATTTCTTCGTGCTGCCGATGCTGCTGCTCAATTACCTGGGGCAGGGCGCACTGGTGCTCAACCACCCCTCCGCGTTGAAGAACCCCTTCTTCGAGGCGGTGCCGGGCTGGGCGTTGTATCCGATGATCGTCCTGGCCACGCTGGCGGCAGTGATCGCCTCGCAGGCGGTGATTACCGGCGCCTATTCGGTGGCGCGCCAGGCCATGCAGCTGGGCTACATCCCGCGCATGCTGGTCAAGCACACCTCGCGCGACACCATTGGCCAGATCTACGTGCCCGGCATCAACTGGTTGCTGATGGTGATGGTGATCGCGCTGGTGCTGATCTTCCGCAGCTCCACCAATCTGGCGGTGGCCTACGGCATCTCGGTGTCGATGACCATGCTGATCGACACCTTGCTGCTGGCGCTGGTGGCGCGCGCGCTGTGGCCGCGCTGGCGCAGCTGGGTGCTGCCGCTGTGTGTGGTGTTCTTCATCATCGAACTGGCCTTCGTGATCGCCAATGGCGCCAAGCTGCTGCAGGGCGCCTGGTTCCCGCTGGCGCTGGGTATCGTGGTGTTCACCCTGATGCGCACCTGGCGCCGCGGCCGTGCGCTGCTGCGCGAAGAAATTCGCAAGGACGGTATCCGCATCGACAGCTTCCTGCCCGGGCTGATGCTGGCACCGCCGGTGCGCGTGCCCGGCATGGCGGTGTTCCTGACCGCCGACCCGATGGTGGTGCCGCATGCGTTGATGCACAACCTCAAGCACAACAAGGTGCTGCACGAACGCAACATCTTCCTCAACGTGGACACGCTGCCGATCCCGTATGCGCCGGTGGACAAGCGTCTGCAGATCGAATCGATCGGCGATGAGTTCTACCGCGTCTATGTGCGCTTCGGCTTCATGGAAACGCCCGACGTGCCGTTGGCATTGATGCGTTCCTGCGACCAGGGCGGCATCCACTTCGACCCGATGGACACCACCTTCTTCGCCAGCCGCGAAACCATCGTGGCCAGCGCCAACCGCGGCATGCCGATCTGGCGCGACAAGCTGTTCGCGCTGATGCACCGCAATGCCGCCCCGGCCACCGGCTTCTTCCGCATCCCCGGCAACCGCCTGGTGGAGCTCGGCGCGCAGGTGGAGATCTGAGGCCGCGACAGTGTCGCGGCCTTGGGAATCGGGAGACGGGAATGGGGAATAGGAAAAGCAACGGCCTGCGCCGGCCCGAGACACTCGGCGACGGCTGAAAAGGGCACCAGCGTTGCCGGTAACCGCTACTATTGTCCGCTCGATTCCCCATTCTCGATTCCCCATTCCCGGCTTTTCAATGGACCGCATCATCGCCAGCAGCTCCACCCGCGAAGACGATGCCGCCGATGCGAGCATCCGGCCCAAGCGCCTGGCCGATTATCTTGGCCAGCAGCCGGTGCGCGAGCAGATGGACATCTACATCCAGGCCGCCAAGGCGCGCGGCGAGGCGATGGACCATGTGCTGATCTTCGGCCCGCCGGGCCTGGGCAAGACCACGCTCAGCCATGTCATCGCCAACGAGCTGGGCGTCAGCCTGCGGGTGACGTCCGGCCCGGTGATCGAAAAGGCCGGCGACCTGGCCGCGCTGCTGACCAACCTGCAGCCGCACGATGTGTTGTTCATCGACGAGATCCACCGCCTGTCGCCGGTGGTGGAAGAAGTGCTGTATCCGGCGATGGAAGATTTCCAGATCGACATCATGATCGGCGACGGCCCGGCCGCGCGCTCGATCAAGATCGACCTGCCGCCGTTCACCCTGATCGGCGCCACCACCCGTGCCGGCCTGCTGACCGCGCCCTTGCGCGACCGCTTCGGCATCGTGCAGCGGCTGGAGTTCTATTCGCCGGCCGAGCTGACCCGCATCGTGATCCGCTCGGCGGCCATCCTGGGCATCGATTGCACGCCGGAAGGCGCGGCCGAGATCGCGCGTCGCGCCCGTGGCACGCCGCGCATCGCCAACCGGCTGCTGCGCCGCGTGCGCGACTACGCGCAGGTCAAGGCCGCCGGCCATATCGACCTGCCCGTGGCGCAGGCGGCCATGCAGATGCTCAAAGTGGATCCGGAAGGCTTCGACGAACTCGACCGCCGCATGCTGCGCATCATCATCGACCACTTCGATGGCGGCCCGGTGGGCGTGGAATCGCTGGCGGCCTCACTGTCGGAAGAACGCGGCACGCTGGAAGACGTGGTCGAGCCCTATCTGATCCAGCAGGGCTTTCTGATCCGCACCGCGCGCGGGCGCATGGTCACGCCCAAGGCCTATCTGCACCTGGGCCTGAAGCCCCCGCGCGACCGCGCCCCGGCCATCGGCGAACCGGGAGACCTGTTCTGATGGCGCTCCGTTCGTCGTTCACCGGGGCCGTCTCGACTGAAAATCCGTCCCCATGACCGCCGATTCCCGACTCCCGATTCCCGATTCCCCGCCTGTATTCAGTTGGCCGACACGCGTCTACTGGGAAGATACCGACGTCGGCGGGGTGGTCTACCACGCGCGCTACGTCGCCTTCATGGAACGCGCGCGCACCGAATGGATGCGCGCGGCCGGCTACGGGCAGGATCTGATGCGCCAGCAGCATGGTCTGGTGTTTGCGGTCCGCTCGATGCAACTGGATTTCCTCAAGCCGGCCCGGCTTGACGACGCGCTGTCGGTGTCGGCGGTAGTGTTGAAATGCAGACGGGCCAGCCTGCTGTTCGCGCAGTCGGTGCGCCGCGAGGGCGAAGTGTTGTTGACCGCGCAGGTGCGCATTGCCGCCCTGGGTGCCAGCGACTTCCGCCCGCGCGGCATGGACGATGCGCTGTATGACGTTTTGAAAGCTCTAGAAACCCCAGAATCCGATTACTGAGGAACGAACGGATGTCGATTGCATTGCTCCTGGCCCTGCAGGACACGGTAGTGGAAGCACTACCCCAGGACGTCACCGCCGCAGCGGCGCAAACCGCCGTGGCGGCGCACAACAGCAGCATCAACTACGTGGACCTGATCCTGCGGGCCAGTATCCCGGTCAAGATCATCGTGCTGCTGCTGCTGATCGGCTCGTTCATCAGCTGGGTCATCATTTTCCGCAAGGCACGCGCCTTCAAGCTGGCCAACCGCGAGGCCGACGAGTTCGAGAACCGCTTCTGGTCCGGCGCGGATCTGGCCAAGCTGTACGCCTCGGCCACCGACCGCAACCGCACTGTGGGCGGGCTGGAATCGATGTTCGAAAGCGGCTTCCGCGAGTTCTCGCGCCTGCGCGATCGCCGCCGCCTGGACGCGCGCGTCCAGCTGGAAGGCGCGCAGCGCGCCATGCGCACCGCCTTCACCCGCGAGGTCGACCAGCTCGAGCGCAATTTGGAGTTGCTGGCCAACATCGGCTCCACCGCGCCGTACGTTGGCCTGGTCGGTACCGTGTTCGGCATCATGGTGACCATGCACGACATGGTCAGCAGCGGCGAGCAGGCCGGTATCGCGGCCGTGGCGCCGGGTATCTCCGAAGCACTGTTCGCCACCGCCATCGGCCTGTTCGTGGCGATTCCGGCGGTGTGGGCCTACAACCGCTTCACCACCCGCGTGGAACGGCTGTCGGTGCGCTACGAAACCTTCGCCGACGAGTTCAGCTCCATCCTGCAGCGCCAGGCTGGCGCGGACGAGTGATGCGCGCTCCCGGCATGCACCCGCACGGTTTGATGCGGGACGTGGCCGGGCGAGCCAGTCGCGTCGATGCACAGCGTCATGCGCGGCTGTCCCTCACCCGGGCGCCGCGCGACCACGCTGGCGCCCGGCGCCGAGGATTAATTAGGAACGTTTCGCGATGATCTCCGGTATTTCCCGCCGCAAGAAGCGCAAGCTCAAATCCGACATCAACGTCGTGCCGTACATCGACGTGATGCTGGTGCTGCTGATCATCTTCATGGTGACCGCACCGTTGCTGACCCTGAGCACCGACGTCAGCCTGCCCAGCTCGCGCGCCAAGGCGCTGGAGAGCAAGCAGGACCCGGTGGTGGTGGTGGTCGCCGCCGATGGCCAACTGGCCCTGCAACTGCCCAAGGGCAAGCCGCAGGCAATGGACGTGGCGGCGCTGCAGGCGCAACTGGCCGCCATCGTGGCGCAGGACAAGGACGCCCGCGTGGTGGTGGCCGGCGATCGTGCCGCCCCGTACCAGAAAATCATGGACGCCATCGATGTGCTCAAGCAGGCCAAGGTCGAGAAGGTGGGCCTGATTTCCGACTCCGGCGGCACTGCAGGCAGCGATGCACGCTGACGCATTCCCCACGCAAGGTTCGCGCGAGGACGGCTGGCTGCGGCCGGTGGTCCTGGCCCTGGTCGTGCACGTATTGGTCGCGCTGGTGTTCATCGCCGGCTGGCTGTGGTCGCCGGAACGCTCGGTGGAACCGGCCGCAGGTGATTCCAGCATGGAGGCCTCGCTGGACGTGTCCGCCGCCGACGCGCGCGTGGCCCGCCAGGCGCTGAAGGCCACCCCGGTGGAGGCGCCGCCGCCACCGGCCCCGCTGCCCGAACCCGCCCCCGAAGACAGCGTGCCGCCGCCGCAGCCGATTCCCGAGCCGCGCCCGCAGGACGCGCCCACCCCGCAGCAGGCGCAGGCGCAGGAGCGCGTGGCCCAGCCGGACAAGGTCGATCAGGAGAAGGTCGATGCATTGGCCATTTCTGCCGAAAAGGCCAAGCAGGAGCAGGAAGCCAAGCGCCGCCAGGAGCAGATCGACCTGACCGAGCGCAAGCGCCAGGAAGAGGCCGAGCAGAAACTGCGCCTGGCCAAGCAGCAGGAAGAAGACGACGCCAAGAAGAAACAGGCCGCGGCGCAGCAGGCGGCAGCGGACGCCGAGCGTGAGAAGAAGATCGCCGATATCCGCCGCCAGCGCGCGCAGGCCGACAAGGAAGCGGCGCTGGCCGAGCAGAAGCTGCGCCAGGTGGCCGCCGCGCGCGCGCAGCAGGCCTCGGCCGCCGCAGCGACCAGCGCGCAGCCGACCGCAGGGCAGGGCGGTACCAGCACTGACCTGTCGGCCAAGTACGCTGCTGCGATCCAGCAGAAGGTGCTGGCGCAGTGGGTGCGTCCGCCCTCCGTGCCGCCCGGCCAGAAGTGCACCATCAACATCCGTCAGCTGCCCGGTGGCAGCGTCATGGAGGCCAAGGTCGCGCCGGGTTGCCCGTACGACGAGGCCGGCCAGCGCTCCATCGAAGCGGCGGTATTGAGCGCGCAGCCGCTGCCGTATCGCGGCTTCGAATCGGTGTTCCAGCGCAACCTGACCTTCGTGTTCACCGCGCAGGATCAATGATGCCCGTACCCGGCGTCTGCTGGCCGGCAGATGCCGCATGGGCGCCTGGTGTCGGCGGCTGCGGGGTGTATCCGAGCTTGGCACGCAACTCCAATGCTGCTGGCCGGGCCTCGTTCCACCCTGCTGTCGCTTCACGGAGTCGCTGTGCCAAGCTTCCGGCTGTGCCAAGCTTCCGCTTGCTCCATTTTCACGCGGTCGCGTTCATGATTGCGAGTATGTTCACTCGCTGATTGGTATCCCTTGCCCACTTTTCCTGCCCGATCCGAGCCGTCCATGAAAAAACCGCTGCGTTGGCTAGCTGCCCTGACCGCCCTGTTGTTGCCGCTGAGCGCGCTCTCGCAGCAGCAAGGGCTCACCATCGACATCGTGGGCGGTAGCGCCTCGGCCACGCCGATTGCCGTTGTCCCCATGCCCTACCAGGGCTCCGGAACAGCGCCGCAGACCGACGTCTCGGCCGTGGTCGGTGCCGACCTGGATCGTTCCGGCCAGTTCCGCACGCTGCCCGCCGCGCAGATCGTCGAAAAGCCGACCCGTGGCACCGAGGTGCAGTTTCAGACCTGGCGCACGCTCAAGCAGAACTACATCGTCGTCGGCCGGGTGATGGACGCAGGTGAGGGCGCCTATCGCGTCGAGTACGAACTGTTCGACGTGGCTAAGGGCGAGCGCCTGCTCGGGCTGGCGATGACTGCGCGTGCCAATGCGATGCGCGATGTCTCGCACCAGATGGCCGACGCGATCTACGAAAAGATCACCGGTGTGCGCGGCGCATTCTGGACCCGTATCGCCTACGTCACCGCCAGCGGCAAGGGCGGCGCCATGCGCTATGCGCTGATGGTGGCCGATTCGGACGGCTACAACCCGCAGACCATCGTGCGTTCGGCCGAGCCGCTGTTGTCGCCGAACTGGAGCCCTGATGGCAAGAAGCTGGCCTATGTGAGCTTCGAGCGCGGCAATTCATCGATCTACCTGCAGGACATCGCCACCGGCGCACGTGAGCTGGTGTCCAGCTTCCGCGGCATCAACGGTGCACCGTCGTTCTCGCCTGACGGTCGCCGGCTTGCCCTGGCGCTGTCGCGCAGCGGCAACCCCGAGATCTACGTGATGGATCTGGGCAGCAAGCAGCTGACCCAGCTGACCAACCACTTCGGCATCGACACCGAGCCGACCTGGGCGCCGGATGGCGGCAGCATCTATTTCACCTCCGATCGCGGCGGCCGTCCGCAGATCTACCAGGTGGCTGCCAGCGGCGGCAGCGCCAACCGCGTGACCTTTCAGGGCAATTACAACGCGACCGCCAGTGTCTCGTTCGACGGCAAGAAGATTGCCGTTGCGCAGGGCAGCGGCAACAGCTACCGCATTGCGATGATGGATCGCAGCCTGGGTTCGCCTAGCTGGAGCACGCTGTCGCCGGGTTCGCTGGACGAATCGCCGAGCTTCGCGCCCAACGCCAGCATGGTGTTGTACGCCGCACGTGAGGGTGGCCGGGGTGTGCTTTACGCCGTATCCGCCGACGCTCGGGTCCGCCAGCGTCTGGTTCTGGCCGATGGTGATGTGAGAGAACCCGCTTGGGGGCCTTACCGAACCGCGCATTAATGTTAATATTTCGCTGCGTTAAACCACTCATTGGCCCAGAGCCTCCATAGGTATCCCATGAACAAGTCCACCCGCGTCTTGCTTGTCTCCCTGCTGTCCGTTGCCGTGCTGGCTGGTTGCTCGAAGAAGGTGAAGGAAACTCCGCCTCCCGCAACCGATACCACCGCCGGTTCCTCCGTTCCCACCGGCCCGTCCACCTCCGGCCTGTACGGCCCGGGCGACCTGGATACCGATGCCTGCCTGCGCCAGCGCGTGGTCTACTTCGATCTGGATCAGGACTCCCTGAAGCCGGAATTCCAGGCCATCATGGCCTGCCACGCCAAGTACCTGCGTGACCGTCCGTCCTCGCGCATTACCCTGCAGGGCAATGCCGACGAGCGCGGTTCGCGCGAGTACAACATGGGTCTGGGCGAGCGTCGCGGCAACGCGGTCTCCTCCTCGCTGCAGGCTGCCGGTGGTTCGGCCAGCCAGCTGACCGTGGTCAGCTACGGCGAAGAGCGTCCGGTCTGCACCGAAACCAGCGAAAGCTGCTGGTCGCAGAACCGTCGCGTCGAAATCGTGTACACGGCTCAGTAAGAAGCGATGCGCTTTCGAGTGACATCCCTGTTCGTCGCGGCGGCCCTGGTGGTCGCCGCGCCGGCATACGCCCAGCGAGCCAGTCTCGCTGATCGTGTGGCCGTGCTCGAGCAACAGCAGGCCAATAGCCAGGCCAATAACGATCTCCTCAACCAACTGCAGCAGGCGCGTTCTGACCTGCAGGGCTTGCGCGCGACCGTTGAACAGCTGCAGCACGACAACGAGCAACTCAAGCAGCAATCCAAGGACCAGTATCTGGACCTGGACGGACGCCTGAATCGGTTGGAAGGTGCAGGTGGCACAACACCGCCATTGCCCTCAGCCACCGGTAGCGTTACCCCCGCCCCGGCTCCGGCCGCGCGGCCTGCAGCGGCGGCCACTTCCGAGAAGCCGCCCAGCGTGCATGGCGATCCAGGCACCCTGGCCGTCAGCAATGAAGAGCGCACCGCCTATAACGTTGCGTTCGATGCGTTGAAGAACGGCAAGTACGACGACGCCTCGCAGCTGTTCCTGAGTTTTCTCCAGCTGTACCCCAATGGCGTCTACACCCCCAATGCCTTGTACTGGCTGGGCGAAAGTTACTACGCCACCCGTAATTTCCAGCTGGCCGAGGCGCAGTTCCGCGACCTTGTCAGCCGTTATCCCACGCACGACAAGGCCGCTGGCGGCCTGTTGAAGCTTGGCCTGTCGCAGTACGGCGCGGGCAAGAACGACCAGGCCCAGCAAACCTTGCAGCAGGTTGTCTCGCAGTACCCCGGCACCGATGCCGCGCGCGTTGCGCAGGAGCGCCTGCAGTCCATTCGTCTCGGTCAGCAACTGCGCTGAACCGTGTCGCGCTCGTGCCTTCGGCGCGGCGCATACTTTGCCCATGAACGCCGCCGCCGTCCCCAGCGAGATCGTCCAGTCGCCGTTGCCGCGATTGAAGATCACCGAAATTTTCCTGTCCCTGCAAGGCGAGGCCGACACCGCCGGCTGGCCGACCGTGTTCGTGCGCCTGACCGGCTGCCCGCTGCGCTGCCAGTATTGCGACACTGCGTACGCCTTCCACGGCGGGCAGTGGCACGATATCGACGCCATCGTCGCCGAGGTCGCCAGCCATGGTGTGCGCCATGTCTGCGTGACCGGCGGCGAGCCGCTGGCGCAGAAGCGCTGCCTGGCGCTGCTGAAACAGCTGTGCGACGCCGGCTTCGACGTGTCGCTGGAAACCTCAGGCGCCCTGGACGTGGCCGAGGTCGACCCGCGCGTGTCGCGGGTGGTGGACATCAAGACCCCCGCCTCGGGCGAGGAGCATCGCAACCGCTGGGACAACCTGCCGCTGCTGACCGCCCGCGACCAGATCAAGTTCGTGATCTGCAGCCGGGCCGACTACCAATGGTCGCGCGAGCGCGTCGCCAGCCACGCACTGGACCGTCGTTGCACGGTGTGGTTTTCGCCCAGCAAGAGCGAAGTCACCCCGCGCCAGCTGGCCGACTGGATCGTCGCCGATCGCTTGCCGGTACGCTTTCAGATGCAGCTGCACAAGCTGCTATGGAATGACGAACCCGGTCGTTGACACCCGCATGCCGTGGCCGGTTGCCCTACACGCACCGCAGGCTCCGCTTGGGGCTTGCGATCAACACCTGTCTTGCCACGCGCGCGCTTGCAGGCCACGGGAGCGACGATGCATGGGGTGAACCGACTGGGGGAGCGAAGCGGCCGGGCATGGCATGCACGCGGTGCTGGAGGTGGTGGGCCGTGATGGATTCGAACCATCGACCAAAAGATTAAAAGTCTTCTGCTCTACCGACTGAGCTAACGGCCCGCTACCCCGACTGCGCGTCGGGGTGCGCATTCTACCCTACCCAGGCGTCAAGGCGAAATCGCGTAATGCGTGGGGTCTGCGACCCCGGCGTCTGCGAAACCGGCCGCGCGCAGGCGGCAGGCGTCGCAGTGGCCGCAGGCGCGCCCGGCGGCATCGGCGCGATAGCAGGAGACGGTCAGCGCGAAATCCACGCCCAGCCGCAGCCCTTCGCGCACGATGTCGGCCTTGCTGAGGAATTGCAGTGGCGCGTGCACGCGCATGCCGGCACCTTCCACGCCGGCCTTGGTAGCCAGATTGGCCAGTACCTCGAACGCGCGCACGAATTCGGGACGGCAATCCGGATACCCGGAGTAATCCACGGCGTTGACGCCGCAGAACAGGTCGTTGGCGCCGACCACCTCGGCCCAGCCGAGCGCCAGCGACAGCATGATGGTGTTGCGTGCAGGCACGTAGGTAACGGGAATACCCTCGCCGCCGGCATCGGGGACGTCGATGTCGTCGGTGAGTGCCGAGCCACCGATGCTGCGCAAATCCACCTCGACCACCTTGTGCGCAACCACCCCCTGCGCCGCTGCCACGCGTGCGGCGGCGTCCAGCTCGGAGGTATGGCGCTGACCGTAGCGTACGCTCAGCGCGTGCACGGCGAAGCCCTGCTCCTGCGCGAGTGCGACGACGGCGGCCGAATCCATGCCGCCGGACAACAGAACCACAGCTTTCTTCATGACCATCAACGCAGAAAAATCCAAAGTGCAAGGCTAACAGGGACGGCAGGATGCGGCGACAGCGCCGCTGGCGGACAGCGTCCGCGCGCGGCGTGGCGAGCGGCCAGGAGGCTTGCCCGCCGAAACGGCGCGATGCGTCCGCTGGCAGTGAGTGATTGTCCAGTTGGGGTAATTCCGACGTCATGCGGTGTAGTGGATCTTGATCGCAGCAACTATTGCAGTTGCCGGAAAATCAGGGTCGAAGCGGCCCCGCCGTGGTGCTCTGCGGTATGCCTTATTGAACATGGAGGTAGTCCGTGCCGATGATGAGGCGTTCACGGCGTTCCACTTAGAGTGGCTAACCAAGCGCTGCAGCCTGTCGAGAGTCCGTTGCCGCGCAGGTGCGGCGATGTTGTGGCAGCTACTGCGCTGGAGACAGGTCATCCAGGCCTGGCGCCCGTGCAATCGTCCCACCAGCCGGTCCCACTCAACGTGTTGCAACTTCAGGACCAGGTCGTCAATGGCCATGCATCAGGAAGACGCCGCAAAGTCGCGTATCTACGAGGCCTTGCTACAGGCGATACCGGACCTCTTGTATGTGTTCGATACCCGTCACCGCTTCGTCTACGCCAATCAGGCGCTGCTGACGATGTGGGGCCTGCGCTGGGAAGAGGCGTGTGGCAAGACGTGCCTGGAACTGGGCTACGAGCCCTGGCATGCGGCCATGCATGACAGGGAGATCGAGCGGGTGATCGCCACCGGTCAGCCACTGCGTGGCGAGGTGCCATTTCCGCACTCGGTCAACGGGCTGCGCATCTACGACTACATCTTCACCCCGGTATTCGGGCTCGACGGCAAGGTGGAGGCAATCGCTGGGGCCACCCGCGATATCACCGAACACACCCAGCATGCGCAGCATCTGCAACTGCTCATCAACGAACTGAATCACCGGGTCAAGAATTCGCTGGCGATGGTGCAGTCGCTGGCGCGGCAGTCCTTCGCCAACGCCGCCAACCTGGCCGATGCGCACGAAAAGATCGACGCGCGGCTGCTGGCGCTATCGCGCGCCCACGATACGTTGACGCGGGAAAACTGGGTCGGCGCGGATATCCAGGAACTGACACGCGACGCGGCCGCAGTGTACGAATCGTGCGACAGCCCGCGCTTCATCTTGCAGGGAGCGCCCTGCCGGCTCGATCCGCGCCGTGCGCTGGCGCTGTCGATGGCGTTGCACGAGCTGTGCACCAATGCCCTCAAGCACGGCGCATTGTCCGCGGACCAAGGCCGGGTGCACATCGCATGGGAACTGCACGATCGGGACGGTCGGCGGACACTGGAACTGGTCTGGCAGGAGTCCGGGGGGCCGGCGGTGCAACCGCCGGCATGCAGGGGCTTCGGTTCGCGCCTGCTGGAGCGCGGCCTGGCACACGATCTCAAGGGCGAGGCGGCGCTGTCGTTCGAACCGGGCGGGGTCCGCTTTCGGGTTGTCGTTCCGCTGGCGACGGCCCCCGAGGCACTGGTCTCGTGAGCTTGCGCGTACTCCTGGTCGAAGACGAATCGCTGGTGGCGATGCTGCTGGAGGATTGCCTGGTCGAACTGGGATACCAGGTGGTTGCGACCGTGGGCGATGTCGATGCCGCGCTGGAGGTCGTCCATCGCAACGTGGTGGATCTTGCCGTGTTGGACGTCAACCTGGGGGGCAGCTTGTCGTTTCCCGTGGCCGAAGCGCTGGACGCGCGTGGCGTGCCCTATATCTTCGTGACCGGTTATGCGCAGAGCGGGATTCCGGAGCGCTTTCGCCATCGTCATGGGTTGCAGAAGCCGTTCCAGTTTCGTGACCTGCAGGCGGCGCTGCTGCAGCTGGAAAACACGAGACCAGGCTGACTGCGCTGCATCGCGTCGTATCGCCATCGGCGATGCGGTACGGGCGGGCAGGACGCGCGGGCGGCGTAGGGTGGGGCAAGCGCAGCGCGCGTTGCCGGCGGTCACCACGTACACTGCCATCCCCGCCACCGAGCTTGCCCGATGTCCGATCCCATTCGCCTGGATAAATGCGTTGCCGCCTTGTTCGGCTGCTCGCGTGGCCAGGCGCAGCAGTACATCGAAGGCGGCTGGGTCAGCATCGACGGGGTAGTGGTGGAAGAGCCGCAAGCATTGGCGGTCGCCGCCCAGGTGAGCCTGGCGGCCGATGCCGTTCTCGCGCCCGCCGAACCTGCCACGCTGTTGTTGCACAAGCCGGCGGGACTGTCCGCAGATGCAGCGATGGCGTTGGCCACTGCAGCATCGCGCAGCGAGCTGGACCCGCTGCCGACACGCATCCTCAAGCGTCATTTCCTGCGCCTGTCTGCACCATTGGCGCTGGACGAGGAGGCCAGCGGGCTGCTGGTGCTGAGCCAGGACGGCCGCGTGCTGCGCAGGCTCACCGAAGATGCCGCGTCCATCGAGCAGGAATACGTGGTGGACGTGCGTGGCACGCTGCACCCCTATGGCATGGCGCGATTGACGCAGGGCATGGTGTATCGGCAACGGCACCTGCCGCCGTGCAAGGTGAGCTGGCAGAGCGAGCAACGGTTACGGTTCGCGATCAAGCACGTGCAGCCGGGCCAGTTGCGTGCCATGTGCAGCGAGGTGGGGCTGGACGTGGTCGGGATCCGTCGGCTCCGCATCGGCCGGGTGTCATTGGGCAGGCTGGTCAGCGGGCAATGGCGCTATCTGCCGGCAGGTGAGCGTTTCTGAGCGCTGCGCTGCGATAGGGACGGATGTTGCGCCCCGTTGCGCCGTATTCGTCCTGGTGGCAGCCACCAGTGTTCAAGTCGCCTCCCGTGCCTGGTCAGCACCCGATCGCTGTGTGGCGATCGGAGCGGCCAGGCGGTGCCGATCATCGCGTGGCACCGCCGCCAGCAGGCTCACTTCTTGTTGCGTTTTTTCTTGGCGCGCGTCACCAACCACAACACCACAGCGATGACGCCGATGACCAAGATGACGAATGCTGGCGAAAGAAACGAGTTGTCGCCCATGGGATTCTCCTGAAATTTTGCAGCGATGCGCTGCACTGGCAATCAGCCTAGCGAGCCCACTGATTGATGGCGTGAAATGCGCGGAGTGCTGGTGAGTCTGGCAGTACGCATAACCCAGGCGATGGGCCCTGCCTGGAGACCGATGGCTCCATCGGGAACGGAGTGGGTCCATCGAGCATCGCGATCAACCCGCGGCAGGTGCTTTACCTGGCCGGCAGCACGGTGGTGCCGCGACCGGTGTCGTCGCAGCGCGATGCTGTCATTGCCCATGGAGGCGTCCGACGAACAACATGCATGCGCATGCCTTCCTGGTGATGCGTCGGCGTTACGCGGTTGGGCTGGACAGCACGCGACGCTTGGCCATCACGCTGCGGATGGCGGTGAGCAACTGCTCGGGGGTATAGGGTTTTTCCAGGAAGGCCACACCGTCGGGCAGGATCTCTTCCACATATTCGACTGCGAGGCCGGAGGTCAGCAATACCGGCAGGTTGTACGGCGCATGTGTGGCTTTGACCGCCAGGTCCACGCCGGTCAGGCCGCCGGGAAAGTGGATGTCGGAAAACAGCACGTCCACGCGCGGGTCGGTTTCGATCAGTGCCAGGGCTTCCTCGACCGAACCCGCGCTACGGCAGGTGAATCCGTAGCTCTCCAGCACAAGGCAGCTGAGTTGTCGTGTGCCGTCGCCGTCTTCGACGACGAAGACCACTGGCCGATCCCTGTTGGGTAGCATGGACGTGTCTCGCAAGGCAGGCCCCATTCTCGGCGATGGAGCAGTGAATCCTTCGTCAACGCAGGCGCAGCCGTATGGTTACCAGCCGAACGGGCCCGGGCCATAGCCAGGCGCATAGCGCGGGCCGAACACTGGGCCTTCGCCACGCCCAATACTGATGCTGACGCCGATCTGATGCGCGTCGCCGTCGTCGTCGTAATAGGTCTTGCAGGAATTCAGGTTGGCGGCCTGCCAGTTGCTGTTGCCGCCACGGCTGGAATAACCGATGCCGGTCTCCACCGCCCCGTGCAACTTGCCCTGGCACTGCTCGGCGCGTTCGGCAGCGAGTGAAGCCGCGCTCGGGCGCGTGGAGACTGGCCGGGGGCCGCGCTTGTCGCCGTAGAACGTGCCCGGCGGGTCCGTGCTGTACTCCGGGTCGGAACGGTACTGCAGCGGGGCCTGTGGAACGCTCAGATTCAGCGCGCGTGCGGCGGCTTGCCCGGTGCTGGCATCGCCGGCCTGGGCGAGTGCGTCACCGGCGACGAGGAGTGTGACCAGCAGGAACAGGCGAGATGTCATCGGTTCGACCCTACAGGAAGGACGGGTAGCGTGCGCGGCTTCTGAGGCGACGGTAGCAACGCCTGATTGAATGCCCGCTGTCGCTTGGCCGGGGGCCACGCTGGCGGGGCGCCTTATCCTTGTTCGCGGACAATCTCGATCAGCTGCGCGCCATACCGGGCCAGCTTGCCGCCACCGATGCCGCCTACGCGCGACAGGGCGTCGATGCTGGTCGGGCGTTGTTCGGCGATATTGCGCAGCGTGCTGTCGTGGAAGATGACGAAGGCCGGCACGTTCTGCTCCTTGGCCAGTTCCGCGCGCAAGCCGCGCAAGGCATTGAACAGCAGCAGATCCTGAGGCTGCACTGGCAGGCCGGTGCGCTGGGTACTGCGCTCGCGCTCACGGCCGGCGGATGGATTTTCGCGCCGCATCATCACCTGGCGCTCGCCCTTGAGCACCTGGCGGCTGGCGTCGGTCAGGCGCAGGCCGCCGTGGCCTTCGCTGTCCACTTCCAGCAGGCTGGCGGCAACCAGCTGGCGAAACACGCTGCGCCAGGTGCGTTCGTCCAGATCTCGGCCGATGCCGTAGGTGCTCAGCTGGTGGTGGCCCAGCTGCTTGATGCGCTCGTTCTCGCTGCCACGCAGGATGTCCATTAGGTGGCCCACGCCGAAGCGCTGGCCACTGCGATACACGCAGCTCAGCGCCTTCTGCGCAGCCACGGTGGCGTCCCAGGCGGCGGCCGGTGTGAGGCAGTTGTCGCAATTGCCGCAGGGTTTGGGATAGGTCTCGCCGAAGCCGGCCAGCAGCACCTGGCGGCGGCACTGCATGGATTCGCAATAGCCGAGCAGGTGATCGAGCTTGGCGCGCTCCAGGCGCTTGCGCTCTTCGGCCGCTTCGCCCTGTTCGATCATCTGCTTGAGCAGCACCACGTCGCCAAGACCGTAGCAGAGCCACGCTTCGGCCGCCTCGCCATCGCGGCCGGCGCGACCGGTTTCCTGGTAGTAGCCCTCCAGCGATTTGGGCAGGTCCACGTGCGCCACGAAGCGCACGTCGGGCTTGTCGATGCCCATGCCGAAAGCAATGGTGGCGGCCATGATGATGCCGTCCTCGCGCAGGAAGCGGCGCTGGTTCTCGGCGCGCACTTCCGCCGGCAGGCCGGCGTGGTAGGGCAGGGCATTGAAGCCTTGCGCGCATAGCTGCTGGGCGGTTTCTTCGACCTTGCGCCGCGACATCGCATAGACAATGCCGGCGCAGCCGCGATGGCGGCCCAGGAACTCCTGCAACTGCTTGCGCGCGTTGTCCTTCTGCACCACGGTGTAGCGGATGTTGGGGCGGTCGAAGGAGCTGACGAAGTGGCGCGCCTCCACTAGGTCCAGGCGCTCGGCGATCTCGCGCTGGGTGGGCGGGTCGGCGGTGGCGGTCAGCGCCATGCGCGGGATGTGTGGCCAGCGCTCGTGCAGTACGGTGAGCTGGCGGTATTCCGGGCGGAAGTCGTGCCCCCATTGCGAGACGCAGTGGGCCTCGTCGATGGCGAACAGCGCGATGCGGCTGCGCTCCAGCAACGACAGGAAGCGCGGTGTCAGCAGCCGTTCCGGCGCCACGTACAGCAGGTCCAGGTCGCCGGAGAGCAGGGCGCGCTCTACCCGCTGTGCGTTTTCCGCATCCAGGGTGGAGTTGAGGAATTCGGCGCGTACACCGAGCTGGCGCAACGCCTCGACCTGATCCTGCATCAGCGCAATCAGTGGCGAGACCACGATGCCGATGCCATCGCGCAGCAGCGCCGGCACCTGGTAGCACAGCGATTTGCCGCCGCCGGTAGGCATCAGCACCAGCGCGTCGTTGCCGGCGGCGACGTGTTCGACAATGGCCTGCTGCGGGCCGCGGAAGGCGTCGTAGCCAAAGACGCGGCTGAGCAGTTCGTGTGCGGGGGAAGACATGTCGCTAGGATACCGCGCGGGTCAAGCCCAGGTCGGATGGCATGCGGGCAGTTGTGCGCGACGGCAGATCGGAGATTGCCGCGATGTGCTGTGTGTGGGGGCGCGGGGTATTGACTGAAGGCTTGTGCGGTTGGGATGACGCGGGCTTCGCCCTGCACCCTCACCCCAACCCTCTCCCGGCGGGAGAGGGCTCAAACGCAAAGGGGCGACGCCCGAGGGGTTACTGCAACAGCGAGCGCAGCATCCAGGCGTACTTTTCGTGGGTCTGCAGGCGCTGGGTCAGCAGGTCCACGGTCGGGTCGTCGCCGGCCTTGTCGGCGGTGCCCAGCACCTTGCGCGCAGTGCGGCAGACCGCTTCGTTGCCGCTGACCAGCTGGCGCACCATCTCGCGCCAGTCGGCGCTGTCGCTCAGGCCTGGCTCTTCCGGGATCGAGGTCAGTGCGACGAATTCGCGGTACGAGCCCGGTGCGTTGTAGCCCAGGGCGCGGATGCGCTCGGCCACTTCGTCCAGCGCCGCCCACTGCTCGGTGTACTGGGTTTCGAACATGGTGTGCAGCGAGTTGAACATCGACCCGGTGACGTTCCAATGGAAGTTGTGGGTCTTCAGATACAAGGTGAATGCGTCAGCCATGTAGCGGGCCAGGCCGTCGGAGATCTGCTTGCGATCGGCGTCCTTGATCCCGATATCGATATGCGGCGCGGAGGCGGCAGCGACCGGCAGGGCATCGTTGACGACGACAGGCTTGTTGGCGTTCTTTTTCTTGGACATGGGAGGGTCCTTACCGAGGGTTGGTTGTCTGGTGGAACAGATATGGCGTCACAATAGACAGACTAAAGGATCAAACGTCATTCAATCTTTCACATTTCTCAATCAATGAGCGCTATCGACACCGACCTTGCCGATACCTTGCGCGAGCGTCGCCGCGCCGTCGATGGCGCGATGAGCCGCGACCGTGGGCGCTTGCTGGGCCTGTGGTCTCGGTGGCATGGCAAGCCGGGCAACGTGCAGGCGCGCGAGGCGTTCGAGCACGCATTGGCGGCGTCGCAGGCGCAGCGGCAGGCGCGTGCCGAGCAACAGCCGGCCATCACCCTGGATGCGCAGCTGCCGATCGCGCGCGAGGCCGAGCGCATCATTGCGTTGATCCGCGACCACCAAGTGGTGGTGATCGCCGGCGAGACCGGCTCGGGCAAGACCACCCAGCTGCCCAAGTTATGCCTGGCCGCAGGGCGCGGTGCGGCCGGCATGATCGGCTGCACCCAGCCGCGCCGGATTGCCGCGCGCGCGGTGGCCGCACGCGTGGCCGACGAGCTGAAGACGCCGCTCGGTACCACGGTGGGCTTTCAGGTGCGCTTCACCGACCGGGTAGGCGAGCAGTCCCGCATCAAGTTCATGACCGACGGCATCCTGCTGGCCGAGATCGCCAGCGACCGCTGGCTGTCGGCCTACGACACCATCATCGTGGACGAGGCGCACGAACGCAGCCTCAACATCGATTTCCTGCTGGGCTATCTCAAACAGTTGCTGGGCAAGCGCCCCGACCTGAAGTTGATCGTCACCTCGGCCACCATCGATACCGAGCGCTTTGCCCAGCATTTCGACAACGCGCCGGTCATCAGCGTGGAAGGCCGGACCTTCCCGGTGGACGTGCGTTATCGGCCGCTCGACGGCGAGGCGGGCGGGGATGACGACGCTGCCGGGCGCGACGGCGAACGCACCGTCAACGATGCCATCGTGGCGGCGATCGACGAGATCACCCGCCTGGACCCGCGTGGCGATGTGCTGATGTTCCTGCCGGGCGAGCGCGAGATCCGCGATGCGCATCATTCCCTGGAGCGGCGCAAGTACCGCGACACCGAAGTGGTGCCGCTGTATGCGCGGCTCTCTGCGGCCGACCAGGACCGGGTGTTCAACCCCGGCCCGCGTCGGCGCCTGGTGCTGGCCACCAACGTCGCCGAGACCTCGCTGACGGTGCCGCGCATCCGCTATGTGGTGGACCCGGGCTTTGCCCGCGTCAAACGCTACAGCCCGCGGCAGAAGCTGGATCGCCTGCATATCGAACCGATTTCGCAGGCCAGCGCCAACCAGCGCATGGGCCGTTGCGGGCGGATTGCCGAGGGCATCTGCTACCGGCTGTATGCCGAAGCCGACTTTGCCGCGCGCCCGGCCTTCACCGATCCGGAGATCCGGCGCTCGTCGTTGTCGGGGGTGATCCTGCGCATGCTGCAGCTGGGGTTGGGACGGATCGAGGACTTTCCGTTCCTGGAAGCGCCGGACGAGCGTGCGGTCGCAGACGGATGGCAGCAATTGCTGGAGCTGGGTGCGATCGATGCAGAGCGGCGTTTGACCGCCATCGGCCGGCAGATGGCGCGCCTGCCGGTGGACGTCAAGCTGGCACGCATGCTGGTGGCTGCGCAGCAGCACGGCTGCCTGCGCGAGATGATCGTCATTGCAGCGTTCCTGGGCATCCAGGACCCGCGCGAGCGCCCACCCGAAGCACGCGAGGCGGCCGACAATGCACATGCGCTGTTTGCCGATGCGCGCTCGGAGTTCGTCGGCATCCTGCGCTTGTGGGAGGCGTACCGGCAGGTGCACGAAGACCTCACCCAGTCCAAGTTGCGCGATTGGTGCGGCCGGCATTTCCTGGGTTTCCTGCGCATGCGCGAGTGGCGCGAACTGCATCGGCAGCTGCGTCTGTTGTGCGCAGAACTGGGCTGGAGCGAGGAGCCGGCCACGGCAATGCTGGCGCCGCTGCTAGCCGGCGCCAGCGCGCCGGCTAGCGCCGATGGCCACAACGCCAACCGGCCCACGCGCGGGCAGCTGCACCGCGCCGCGCGGCTGGCACGCGAGGGCAAGGCCGATCCGGCTGCGCCATCCGTGCAGCCTGCAGCGGTTCCGCCCAACCGGCAGGCCGAGGCCGCCGAGGCATCGGCACGCACCAGCGAGCGTGAACGTGCTGCGGCGTATCAGGCGCTGCACCGCGCGCTGCTGGCCGGCCTGCCCACGCAGATCGGCCACCGCACCGAAAAAGGGGATTTCCTGGCCGCACGGCAGCGCCGCTTCGTGCCGTTTCCCGGCTCGGCGTTGGCACGCAAGCCGCCGCCGTGGATCCTGGCCGCCACGCTGCTGGACACGCAGAAAGTCTGGGGCATGACCAATGCGGCGATCGAGCCGGATTGGGCCATCGCCGAATTGGGGCATCTGCTGGCGCGCAAGCATTTCGATGCGCATTGGTCGCGCGCGCAGGGGCAGGTGGTGGCGTCCGAGCAGATCAGTCTGTTCGGGCTGGTGCTGGCGCCGAAGAAGCCGGTGCACTTCGGCAAGATCGATCCGGCGGCCTCGCATGACCTGTTCGTGCGCCAGGGCCTGGTGACCGGCGAGATCACCACGCGCGCAGCGTTCGTGGCCGACAACCTGCGCGTGCTGGAACAGGCGCGCGAGGAAGAGGCCAAGCTGCGTCGCGCCGGTATCGTGGCCGACGAGGACTGGCAGGCGCGCTGGTATCTGGACCGCATTCCGGCCGAGCTGCATTCGGCCAGCGGGCTGGACGCCTGGTGGAAGACGCTGCCGACCGACAAGCGCCGCAGCCTGCACTGGAGCTTGAACGATCTGCTGCCCGGCGAAGGCAGCGAGGCCGACCGATTCCCGAAATACTTCCCACTGGGCGATGCGCGGTTGCCGTTGCATTACCGCTTCGAGCCGGGCGCCATCGACGATGGCGTGACGCTGGAGGTGCCGCTGCATCTGCTCAATGCACTGGATCCGGCGCGGTTGTCCTGGCTGGCACCGGGCTTCGTCGCCGACAAGGCGTCGGCGCTGATCCGCAGCCTGCCCAAGGCGCAACGACGCAATTTCGTGCCGGCGCCGGATTTTGGCCGGGCGTTCTACGAGGCCTATAGCCTGCCGTCGGCCGACGACATGCGCGGCGAGCTGGCGCGTTTCCTGTCCAAGGCCACCGGCGTGCAGGTGACAGCGCTGGACTTCGATGAGCAGGCGCTGGATACCCATTTGCTGATGAACCTGCGACTGCGCGATGACGGCGGCAATGTGCTGGCCGAATCGCGCGATCTGGATGGGCTGCGCGCGCGTTTCGGCGACCGTGCCGGCCAAGCGTTTGCCGCACGTGCGGGGCGTGCGCTGGCCGCCGAAGGCCTGCGCGACTTTCCGGCTGCGCCGATCCCCGAGCAGGTGGCCGGCGAAGCCGGTGTGCCGGCGTATCCGGCGCTGGTGGATCAGGGCGAGGATGCAGCGCTACGCATCTTCGCCGACCGCAACGAAGCGGTGCAGGCGCATCCGCGTGGCGTGCGGCGGCTGCTGGAAATCGCCCTGGCCGACAAGATCAAGCAGGCGCGCAAGCAGCTGCCGGTGTCGCCCAAGACCGGGCTGCTGTATGCGGCGATCGAATCGCAGGAACGCCTGCGCGGCGATCTGGTCGATGCCGCGCTCAATGCGGTGCTGGCCGAGGGACTGGGCGCAATCCGCGACCCGGGCGCGTTTGCGCAGCGCCGCGACGATGCGATCAAGCGCCTGTTCGGCGAAGCGATGGAACGCCTCAGGCTGGCCGAAAGCATCCTGGGTGCGGTGGCCGAATTGAAGCCGCTGCTGGAAGCCCCGTTGATGGGCTGGGCGCGCGGCAACCTGGACGATATGGAGCAACAGTTGCGTAACCTGGTGCATGCCGGCTTCCTGCGCCAGACCCCGGCCGAAGCGCTGGCCAATTATCCGCGCTATCTCAAGGCGATGATCCTGCGCACCGAACGTGCCAAGCGCGACCCGGCGCGTGACCAGGCGCGCATGCTGGAACTCAAGCCGTTCGTGGACGCATTGGAGGACGCGGCTGCGCGCGGGCTGCAGCAGCGCCCCGATTGGCAGGCGCTGCGTTGGGATCTGGAAGAGCTGCGAGTGTCGGTATTCGCGCAGGAGCTGGGGGCCAAGTCCGGCGTGTCGGCGAAGAAACTGGCGCAGCGGGTGGCGGCGTTGCGCGGCTGAGGTAGGGGCGCGCTGGCGCGCGCTGGGGCGTTCCTGGTAATGCCCCAGCGCGCGCCAGCGCGCTGCTACGAAGAATTCTTGGCTTCACTGCAACGGCACGCGCCGGGGCCGTTGTTCAGTGCGAAGCAGCGCTATGCGCTGCGCCCGGCAGCGTGCTGCAGGCAGCATTGTCGGTCGGTGGTGCCTGGGTTGGGTACTGCTGCTTGCCCAGCACGTAGGTCTGGCTGGTGGAGACCAATCCATCTGCGTAGGTGGCTTCGATGAAATAGGCGCTCCAGCCGAGCGCAGGCATCTGCACCGGCACGGTGATCCTGCCGCCGCGCGGTAGCTCCAACGGGGTGGCGCTGTAGCGAATGCCGCAGGCGTAGCGGAAGTCGCGTGCCTGTGCATTGCTGGCGCTCCAGAGCTGCAACCGGATCGGGCGTTCGGACAAGCGCAACCGAATCTGAGGGATTGCTCCTGCCTCCAGTGCATCGCTGAGCTGCGGCAGCGAACGCCGCTGTTGTAGCCGGGTGACAAAAGGCACCAAGGTGTCGACCATCACGGCGCGGATGTCCTTGTGTCCACTATTGGGTACCACGCGCAGGGCCTTGCTGCCCGGCAGCGCGTCGTAGAAGAACTGCGTGTTGTCCGGCAGGAAGAAGTCGTCGCCGCTGGCGTTGACGATGTACTTGGGGATCGACAGCCGCTTGCGGTACGGCGTGTGCAGGTAGCTGAGCGGATCCTGCAGCTGGACCAATTGCGCGAACTCCGGCGTCTGCAGCTGGCTGGTGATCCCCTGCTGGGCATAGGCGTTGAACGCAATCGGCCAATGGCCGCCGTAGGTCCGGTACATATGGTCCAGCACGGCCGGCATGTTGAGGATGTCGATCACGAATGGCACCACCGCCTCCACGCGCTGGTCGGCGATGGCGGCATGCCAGCTCGCCCAGCCGCGCTTGGAGGCACCGGCAAGGATGAAACGATGAATGTTCAGCGGCGCCAGTTCGCGCTCGGCCAGCGACATGCTGCGCGCGATGGCAGCGGCCATCGGCACATGCAGCGGCATGGTCTTGCGCTGCTGCGGTGCCTTCAGGAATTGCGCCCAGGTGTAGGCGACGCTGTCGTCCTCGCGACGCGGCATGCCATCGCCCTGGTAGGTCAGGGCCTGATTGGGGATATCGCTCACTGCGATGACCACGGTGCGGCTACGCCGTGCCAGCGCCGCCAGTGCTTCGGACGGCAGTTCGCTGGGCGGCTGGGCGGGGCTTTCGGGCGCGGCGTTGCGGGTGCCGTTGGTGGACAACAGTACAGCGCGGGTTGGCAACGCATCGGTGGGCAGGTAGATCGCCACGTCGTGCTGCCACACCGCCGGAGTGACCAGTGACTCCGGCGACCAGGTCTGCGAGGTCAGCAGATAATCGCGCCGCTCCACGCCGTTGACCGTACTGGTGGCCAGGCGGGTATAGACCAAGGGTTGTTGCTCCACTGCATCGTGGTAGCAGACCAGCGCCTGGTCAAACCCGACCTCCGGCGAGATGGCGCAGCGATCGGTCGCGGTGGATGCCAGCGCCGATCCGGTGACAAGCACCAACCATGCAATGTTGCAATACGTCATCAAGCGCATCGTGTCCTCCGGAAACAGCGCGGCGCGCCAATTCAAGCGTGGAGCAGGTCGAGTGAGAAGGACGCGGTCAGGCCCTTTCCAGATCGCAAGTCTTGCACGTCACCAAATCCAGGACATCACGATCCATACGCATTGAGTCGACCAGAGCGAAGTCACGAGGACTTTCCCAGTAGGAGCGCGCCTGAGCGCGATGAGGCGTTACCGGTAACGCCTCATCGCGCTCAGGCGCGCTCCTACAAGGGCAGTTGGCGCACATCGTGTGCACTACCCGCGCGTTCCCCGATAGCACGCGCCGTCCCACAGTAGGCGAGGCCTACTTGATCCGCCGCACCTTGGCCGGGGTGTTGTAGCCCTCGATCTGCAGATACCACACGCCGACTACGCCCGGCTTGATTTTCACTTTCGGGGCATCCTTGCGCACGCCCGACAAGCTGGCTGCATCGGTCTGTTCCCATTCCTGGCCATTGGCCAGGGAGTAGACACGGCCCTTGGAAAACCCCTTGAACTCACCCACGATGCTGCTTTCGATCGGCTCCTTGCTGCCGAAGTCGAAGAAGCCGCGGTTCTTGACGATGATCTCCTGGCGGCCGGCTTCCTTGGCTTGCTCGACCACCACGGCGGCCTCCTTGGCAACCTTGCCCTGCAACCAATTGTTGAGCGCGGCCAGTTCGCTGGCGCTGAGCTTGTCCAGGCCGGCGGCCTTGAACTGCTCGGCGCTCATCTGCGACTGCAGGTCGCCCTGTACGGCGCTTTGGGCCAGCGCGGGTGTGGCGGTCAACGCAAGGGTCAGGCAGACCAGCAGAGGAATGCGGCGCGCGAGCGACATGGGAGCCATCCGTCAGTAGGAGACCGCTAGTGTAGACGCTGTCGGGGGGCGTCTAGTCCGGCGTGAGGTCGGCCATGGAAGCTACGCGTTCGGCGCGTACCGGGCGGCGGTAGACCAACGCCGGTGCCACCGCCGCGGCTTCGCGTTCGGCAATGGCGCGCACCTGCGCATGCGCGGGCGCGCGCTCGCACACCGGGTCCAGCGTGGCGGCGTCGCCGCTGAGCGCCAGCGCCTGGCAGCGACAGCCGCCCCAGTCGATCTCGCGCTTGGGGCAACCCTGGCACACCTCCGGCATCCACGCGGTGCCGCGAAACCGCACGAAGGCGTCGCCGTGGTTCCAGATTTCGGCCAGCGTATGATCGCGCAGGTTGTCGAAGCGCATGCCTTCGATGGTTTCGGCCGCATGGCAGGGCAGCACGTCGCCGCGCGGAGAAATGTTGACGAAGCGCTGGCCCCAGCCGCCCATGCAGGGCTTGGGCTGGCGTGCGTAATAGTCGGGGGTGACCAAGTCGATCGCCAGGCGGTCGCCAAGTTCGCGCCGTGCGGCCTCTACGGCCGCAATGGTGCCCATCACCTGCGCACGGCTGGGCATCAAGGCCGCACGATTGCGCAGGCCCCAGCCGTAATACTGGGTGTGGGCCACTTCGATGCGCTCGGCTTGCCATTCCAGCGCCAGCGCAATCATCTGTGGCACCCGTTCGGCGTTATGCCGGTGCAGCACCGCGTTGAGCGTCAGCGGCAGGCCGCGCGCACGCACGGCGGCTGCGAATTCGCGCTTCCTGGACAGGCTGTTGCGATACCCGGCAATGCGATCGGCACCGGCCGGGTCCACGTCCTGCACGCTCAACTGCACGTGCTCCAGCCCGGCCGCTTGCAACTGGTCCAGCATCGGCTCGCCGCCGGCCACGCCGGAGGTGATGAGGTTGCTGTACAGGCCAAGTGCGCGCGCGTGCGCCACCAGCTCTGGTAGGTCCTTGCGCAGCATCGGTTCGCCACCGGAAAAATGCGCCTGCAACACGCCCATGTCGGCGGCCTGCTGCAGCAGCGAACGCCAACCGTCGGTATCCATCTCTTCACGCAGTGCAGCCAGCGCAATCGGGTTGGAGCAGTACGGGCACGCCAACGGGCAGCGGTGGGTCAGCTCCAGCAGCACGGACAGCGGCGGTGGCGGCACGGCGCTGCTCATAGTTTCAGCAAACGCTTCTGATGCAGGGTGGCGGTGAGTTCGATCACGTCGGCCTCGATCTGCGCAGGGTCTGCGTCGAATTCGGCTGCCAGCTCCTGCGCAATCTGCGCCAGCGAGCGCGTCCCGTCGAAACGTTGCGCCACCACCAAGGCGATCTCGTCCAGTTCGACCACGCGCTCGGGTGCGAGCAGCACCCATTGATCGCGTGCGCGGTCGTGCTGCAGGCGCACGCCTGCGCGCAGGGCCGGCTGGCTGTCGCGGGCGATGCTGCTCACGCGGCGGCCCGGCTGGCAGCGCGGTCGGGGACGAACGCATCCGGCCAGATGATGCCCGGCGTGACGTAGGCCAGGTGCAAGGCGTCCAGCTGCGCCCACAGCACCGAGCACTTGAAGTGCAGTGCCGCCTTGACCAACTGCTGCTTGTCCACCGTATCGGCATGCTGTTTGACGTAATCCAGCGCGAAATCCGAATCGCGCGGTGCCTCGGTCAGGCGATGCTCGAAGTAGGCCAAGGCCTCGGGAGAGACGAAGTCGTAGTGCTTGAGCATGCCGGCCACGCGCTGGCCGATGATGTTGGGCGCGAACAACTCGGTGAGCGAGGAGGCAATCGCTTCGAGCAGGCTCTTCTCGCGCACGAACTGCAGATACGCCTGCACCGCGAAGCGCGTGCCCGGCAGCAGTGCGCGTCCGGATTCGACCAGGTGGCGGTCCAGGCCCAGCGCGTCGGTCAGATGCAGCCAGCGCGCGATGCCGCCATCGGCGGCGCTGTTGCCGTCATGGTCGAGGATGCGCTGGCGCCAGATGCGGCGCAGCCCCGGGTCTTCCATGCGCGCCAGGATCGCCGCGTCCTTCAAGGGGATACAGCGTTGGTATTCGAAGCGGTTAAGCGCCCAGGCCTGCACCTGGCCGCGGTCGAGCCTGCCATCGTGCAGCAGTGCATGGAACGGGTGCTGGTCGTGATACAGGCGCGCGCCGATGGTGCGCAGGTCCGCTTCCAGTTGGTCCGGGGTGAGCAGGGCGGTCACAGGGTGATCTCCAGGCCATCGTGCGCAACTTCCCAGCCGTTGGCGCGCGCGTTGGCGTATTCGGGCGAATGGAGATCGAGTACGGGATTGGTGGTGTTGATGTGGATGAAGATCTTGCGCGCCACATCGAGCGGCGCGAACGCGGCCATGGTGCCTTCCGGGCCATCGATGCTCAGATGGCCCATGCGCTGGCCGGTTTTCTGGCTGACGCCCAGCTGCACCATTTCATCGTCGCGCCACAGCGTGCCGTCGAAGAACACCAGTTCGGCGCCGCGCAGACGCGTGCGCAGCGCATCGGTCATGGCCGCGCAGCCGGGTATGTAGTGCACGCGGTGGCGGCCATCGTCGATGGTCAGGCCCAGGGTTTCTTCATTGGAACCGGCCAGGTCGCCGCCACTGCGCGATTCCATGAACAGCGGAACCTTGCCCGGTACCGAAAATGGCGTCAGTTGCAGGCCCAGCAGTGCCAGTGGCGTGTCCAGTGCAAAGGGCTGGCGCGACACGTAGTGCGGATTGAGGGCGTCGAAGATCGGGTTCTGCGCCAGCAGGTCGAGTACGCGGCTGCTGGCATGCAGCGAAAATTCCTGGCTCTCGCGCATCGACAGCAGCCCGGCGATATGGTCGATCTCGCCGCTGGTTAGCAGCACCGCTTCGATCGGCGAATGCCGCAGGCCCTGCTGCGGCCACAGCGCGGGCGTTGCAAGCAGCTGCTGGCGAAAATCGGGGGAGGCATTGACCAGCACCCAATGGTGCCCATCGGCACTCACGGCGATGCTGGCCTGCGTGCGACGCTGGGCACCGTCGACTTGTTGCCACGCCCGCCGGCTGGCGGGCGTGTGGCAATTCCATTGCGGGTGCCCACCGCCGGCCGCCGATCCCAGGACAATGATGCGCATGGAGAGCTGTTACCTACACTGCCGACAAGCGCCGGTCATGCATCGAAGGGAAGGGCGGTAGCGCCTGTGCGTGGCCGGATCAAAACTCGCCAGAGACGTAGCAGTTGATTTCGGCGCCGCAGTTGACTTCACGCACTACCGGCTTTTTCCAGGTCTTCATCGGCTCACCTCGTAGTTGATGGGGGAACGCCACCGCAGCGGGATGCCGTGGAGGCGTCCATGGAGCATAGGCAGGCGGCTAGGCCGAGTTGTAAAGGGCACGTAAAAACACGCGCTTGCGCAATGTGCGGCGTGCAGCGATGTGCGCGAGGTCTCATGCAAGCGTGGCCAGCCAACGCCTTGCCGGATGAACCGGGCATCCGCGCAGCGGTGGCCACGCCGCGCGGCATCCGCAACACCGTGCGTTGTGGGGATGGTGACGCGCACGTTACCGTACACATCAGCCTCCATGAATGTCGCCTGCCCGTGTCCACTGCTGTGACCAGTTCTTCGTTCGACCGCCTGCACGCCTTGCTGCAGCGTCCGGCTGTCGCGTCGATCGCCCCTGCATTGCGCGAGGCCTTGGCACAGGCCTGGCAGCATGCGCCGCCCGCCGCGCCCGCCGCCGGCTCGTGGGCCTTGCTGAGCGATACGCTGGATGCGTTGGCCTTGCTGGCCGCTGATGAAGCCACCCTGATCGCGGCACTGCTGTTCGACCTGCCCAGCCTGCGCGCCTGCGTTGCCGGCCTGCCGTGGCAACCGGCCGAGCGCCGCGTGGCGGTGGAGGGCCTGCTGGATGGTCTGGACGCTGCCGATCAGGTGTGGGCGCTGCACGCCGGGCGCGATGCCGGGCGCAACAGCGAAGGCCTGCGACGGCTGCTGCTGTCGATCATCCACGACCTGCGCGTGGTGCCAATCCTGCTGGCACGGCAGCTGGCACGCATGCGCGTGGCCGACCGCCTCAGCGAAGATCAGCGCCGCGCGCTGGCCCAGCTCACCCGCGACATCCATGCGCCGCTGGCCAACCGGCTGGGGATCTGGCAGGTCAAGTGGGAGCTGGAAGACCTGGCGTTCCGGCACCTGGAGCCGGAGACCTATCGCCGCATCGCGCGCGAGGTGGACGAAACCCGCATCGCGCGCGAGCGCTACATCGACGCGGTCAAACGCACCCTGTTCGATGCATTGGCCCAGCAAGGCCTGCGCGCAGAGGTCAGCGGCAGGCCCAAGCATATCTACAGCATCTGGCGGAAGATGCAGAAAAAGCGCCTGTCCTTCGACCAGCTCTACGACGTCCGCGCGGTGCGGGTGATGGTGGACGACGTGGCTGCCTGCTATGCGGCGCTGGGTGCGGTGCATTCGCTGTGGACGCCGGTGCCCAGCGAGTTCGACGACTACATCGCCAGGCCCAAGGCCAACGACTATCGCTCGCTGCACACCGCCGTGGTCGGCCCGGAAGGGCGCACCATCGAAATCCAGATCCGCACCCACCAGATGCACGCCCAGGCCGAGCTCGGCGTGGCCGCGCACTGGAAATACAAGGAGGGCGGCAAGGGCGCCGAAAAGGCCTTCGACCGCAAGATCCTGTGGATGCGCCAGCTGCTGGAGCAGGTGCAGGAGGGCGACCATGGCGAGCTGGCCGGCGCGCTGGATGCCGAGCTGATCGAAGACCGTGTGTATGCATTGACCCCCAAGGGCGAGGTGATCGATCTGCCGCAGGGCGCCACCCCGCTGGATTTTGCGTACCACGTGCACACCATGGTGGGGCACCGCTGCCGTGGTGCGCGGGTCAATGACCGGATCGTGCCGCTGACCTACCGGCTGCGCAGTGGCGACCGCGTGGAGATCATGACCGCCAAGGAAGCGGACCCGCGCCGCGACTGGCTGCTGGCCGCCAACGGCTTCCTGGCCAGCGGGCGTTCGCGCGACAAGGTGCGTGCCTGGTTCCACAAGCTCGACCGCGCCCGCAACGTGCAGGCCGGCAAGGAACTGCTCGACCGCGAACTCAAGCGGCTGGGCCTGCAGCAGGCCGACCTGGGCGTGGCGACGCGCAAGTTTCACGCCGATAGCGTGGATGATCTCTATATCCAGGTGGCGCTGGGCGACACCGGCCCCAACCAGGTCAGCCGTGCGCTGTTGGAAGCCGAGCGCGCCGCCTCGCAGCCGGCAGTGCCTGCGCCGCCGCGTCCGACCGCGCGCCGCGAGGGGCTGGGCAAGTCCAAGTTCACCGTGCAGGGCGTGGGCAATTTGCTGGTGCAGCTGGCGCGGTGCTGCCAGCCGGTGGCCGGCGAGCCGATTGCCGGTTACCTCACCCGCGGCCGTGGCATTACCGTGCACCGTAGCGACTGCGTGGCGCTGGCGCGGCTGGCAGCGGCGCATCCGCAGCGCGTGCTGCCGGTGGAATGGGGCAAGGCGGGCAGCGGCTATGAAGTGGATGTGCAGGTGCGCGCGGTGGACCGGCGCTGGTTGCTCAAGGACATCACCAACCTGATCGCGCAGGAAGACGCGCACGTGCTGGAGATCAACAGCGACAACGTGCGCGATACCGGGCGGGCGCAGCTGCGCCTGCGGCTCAAGGTCAGCGACTACGACCAGTTGTCGGCGCTGCTGGGCAAGCTGGATGCCTTGCCCGGCGTGAACGAAGTGCGGCGGCTGGGCTGAGCGGCCGGCACGACCGCAGCGTACTCGCCGCAACGATTCCCGATTCCCGATTCTCTATTCCCGAACAACCCACACCGCCTTCGCAACGCCCCGTTACCATGGCCGGGTGAACGCGCCCCCGTCAGGTCGCGCCAAGGATGGACGCCACCCCATGTTTTCGCTGCCGCGCTGGGCCAGGTCTGCGCGCCTCTGGGCGCCGTTGCGCAATCGTGCGCTGTGGCGTGTGGCAATGCTGTCGTGCGCCTGCCTGGTGGTGAGCGCGGTGGTGTTGCGCAAGCCGCTGGCCGACTGGTTGTGGCCGGAAAGCCGCATCCAGCAGTTGCTGCAGCGTGGCGATACGGCATTGGCGCGTGGCCAGCTCAGCGTTGCCGATGGCAACGGTGCGCGCGAATTGTATGCCGCCGCGCTGGCGCTGGATGGTGACCGCAGCGAGGCGCGCGCCGGACTGGCGCGGACAGGGGCGGCCGCGGTGGTGCAGGCGCGTGCGGCCATCGCCGCCGGTGACGCAGCGGCCGCCCAGCGCGCGCTGGCATTGGCGGATGTGCTGCAAGTGCCGCAGGCGCAGATCGCACCGGTTGCGGTGCATCTGCGCCAACTGCAGGCGCAGCGGGCGGGGCTGGATGCCATGCTGGCCCGCGCGGTGGCGGCGCAGCAGCAAGGCCGCCTGGATGGCACGCCGGACAGTGCGCTGCCGCTGTTCCAACGCATCCTGGCCCTGGCGCCGGAGCGGACCGATGCGCTGGAAGGGCGCGAGGATGCCTTGACCGACCTGTTGGCGCAGGCGCGCCAGGCCCTGGCCCGCGACGCATTTGGCGAGGCGGCCGGGTTGCTGGCGGCGGCCAGGGTGTATGACGCCGGGCACGTGGATCTGCCCTCGACCGAGGGGCACTACCACCGTCTGCTGGACCTGCGCCGGCAACGTGCCGAGGGGCTGCTGCGGCGTGGCCGCCTGGCGCCGGCCGCGCGCGATTTCGGGGCAGTATTGGCGGCCGAGCCGGAGGATGCTGGCGCGCGTCGCGGGCTTGATCGGGTGGCCGGCGAATACGCCGCACAGGCCACACGACAGGCAGCGGATTTCCGCTTCGACCAGGCCGCGCAGTCGCTGCGCCAGGCGCAGGAGCTGGCGCCTGGGCAGCTGGCGATCGTGCAGGCCGAGCAGGCCATCGCGCGCGCGCGCGAGGCGCAACGCGGACCTGCCGCCGGCTTGTCGCGCGGGCTTCGCGAGCGCCGCCTGCGTGCGCTGCTGCAACGCGCCGTCGAGGCTCAGGCGCGCCAGCAGTGGATGACGCCGCCCGGTGCCAGCGCCTACGATGCCGTGCGCGCCGCGCAAGCCCTGGCGCCACGCGATCCGCGCGTGCTGCAGGCGGCCGCGCGCGTGGCGCCCGCCAGCCGGCGCTGTTTCGAGGACGAACTGCGCGACAACCGTTTGCGCGCCGCGCGCGGCTGCCTGGATGCGTGGCAGGCACTGACCCCCGATGGCGATGCGGTGGCCGGCGCACGCCGCCGCCTGGCGCAGCGCTGGATCGCCGTCGGCAGCGAGCGGTTGGGCCAGGAAGATGCGGCGTTCGCGCGACGTGCGCAGGAGCAGGCGCGTCAATTGGATCCCGGCCTGCCGGAGCTGGCCGAGTTCACGCGCAGGGTCAGGGCGGTGACCGAGCAGCGCTGATGGGTTCACACATCGCCGCCGCCGGCTGTGTATCCGGCGATGGGCCGAGCCAACACGGCCAGCTCAATCTGCCGGCTCAATCGGCAATGAACAATGTCCGCACGGTATCGCGCGCGGCATCCAGCGAAAAATGCTCGGCGACGTTGCGCAGCCCGTTGTGGGCCAGGCGCTGCCACAGCGTCGCATCCTGGTAAAGGCGCACGATGGCATCGGCGAAGGCATCGGCCTGATCGGCCACGCAGACGTCGTCGCCATCGCGCAGGTGCATGCCCTCCACCGCGCAGGTGGTGCCGACCACCGGCTGGCCGTGCGCCATGCTGAGGTTGATCTTGCCCTTGACGCCTGCGCCGAAGCGCAGCGGCGCCACCGCGATGCGGACGTTGTCCATGAACGGGGTCAAGTCCGGCACATGGCCGTGCAGCTGTACGCCTGGGGATTCGTCGGCGAGCAGCCGCAACGCCTCGGGCAGGTCTGCGCCGATGCAGTGGAACATCACCTCGGGCAGCTGTGCGCGGACCTGCGGGAAGATCGCGCTGATGAACCATTGCACTGCATCCACGTTCGGGGCATGCCGGAACCCGCCAACGAAGACCAGGTCGCGGCGTTGCGCGAACGGCAGGCCGCTGCCGGCCACCTCGTGCAGATTGGAGAGCAGGGCGGTGCGCAATTGCGGCGCGTCCACACGCAGTTGCGCCTGTTCGGCGGCCGACACCAGCAGGGTGACATCGGTGGCGGCCATGACCTCCAGCTCGCGCAGGCGGGTACGCTCTGCACTGCGCAGCAGGTTGGCATCGGCGGCGAGTTCGGCGCCGCGGCGTTCGCGCAGGTAGTGCAGGTCCACGGTGTCGAACAGCGTGCGCGCTTGCGGAGCGTATTGCTTCAGCAGCGGCAGACAGGCGTGCGCCACATGATGACGCACCAGCAGCACCGCCGCGAACCGCGTACCGTGGGTGCGCAACCAGCCAGCGATGCCGTCCAGGAATGGCGCATGCCAGACTTCCACACCCAGCTGCTGCAGTGCCAGGGTATGCCGTCCGGCATGCTCGCGCCGGGTCGGGACGAACACCACATGCGCGCCTTCTTCGCGCAGCAGCCGGATCAGGTTGAATTGCCGCAGCGAGCCCGAGTCGCGGTCCGGTTGCGGTACGCATTCGTCCAGGATCAGCACCTGGCGTTGCGCGCGGTGGAGTTGCGCCGGGCCGGGGACGGTGCCCACCGGCAAGTGCGCCGCCAATGCGGACTGCCATTTCTCGGCGAACACGCTCTGGTTGCGCACCTGATACGCCTTGACCCCGGTGCGGACGTCGGTGCCGTTGCTGGTGCCTTCGTCGTGCACCACCACGCTGGCCGGTTGCACCAGTACCTGGTGGCCGGCAGCGCGCACCGCAAAGGCCAGGTCGGTGTCTTCGTAGTAGGCCGGCATATAGCGGCGATCCAGCCCGCCCAGCGTGTGCAGCAACGCGCGTGGCAGCGCGATGGCGGCTCCCGAGCAGTAATCCATTGCGCGGACATAGGCGTAACGCGGGTCCTGCGCCGATTCGAAGCGGCCGTAGCTCCAGGCGCTGCCATCGCCGAACACCACGCCGCCGGACTCCTGCAGCCGCCCATCCGGATACACCAGCTGGGCGCCGACCAGGCCGGCGCCAGGATGCTGGTCGAAGGTGGCGAGCAGCCGATCCAGCCAGCCTGGCTGCGGGATGGTGTCGTTGTTGAGCAGCACCACATACTCGCCGCGTGAGGCGGCGATACCGTCGTTGCAGGCGGCGATGAAGCCACCGTTGCTGGAGCGCTGGTGGTAGCGCAGGCCCGCAATCTGCGGCAGCTGTGCGGTGGTGGCATCGCTACTGCCATCGTCCACCACCACGATTTCCATCGCCAGCTGTGGCGGATGCGCGGCCAGCGCGCGCAGGCAGGCCAATGTGTGGGCGATGTGGTCGTAGACCGGGATCACCACGCTCACGCGCGGGGTGGCGTTGTACGGCACGGCGAACGCAGCGAACGGCGCCGGCGGCGGCAACCACAACGGCGTGCCGAGCGCGACCGGCGGTGCCTGGGTATGCACGCGGATGCGCTGCCAGGTGGCACGCCAGCCACGGGTGCGCATGCTTGCCACGCTGCGGTGGATCAGGCCAAGCACGCGATTGAACAGATAACGCGCGTCGGCCAGGGACATCGACATTCCTTAGAAACTCCAGCATGCAGCGGCAGATGCGATGGGTGCGCGGTCGTGGTGCGAGGCGTGGACCGCGCGGCGGACCCGCAGTGTACGAGGGGCCGCCGCCGATTCCGAGCATGGCCTGCCGATTCGCCCGCGGTATCGCCCGCATGCGCGGCACGGCGGGCAGGCTTGCGGTTTAGCCATTTTTAAGTCAAGCCGAACCCGCAGGCGGCAGCCACGACAGCGCTGCGCTAGACTCGCCGGATTCTCCATGCCTGCATTCCCGTGCCCCGACGCAACGACCACGACGATCCCGAAGACTTCGAGGACGACTCCCAAGAGCAAGGCTCCCGCTGGCAACGCAGGCTGATCGTCTGGGGATTTGCCGCGTTGGCGCTTGCGCTCGGCTTCCTGATTCCCTACACGGTGTATCTGAACACCCAGGTCAGCCAGCGTTTCGGCGAATTGCGTTGGCAGATCCCCACCCGCGTGTACGGACGCCCCCTGGTGCTGGCCCCCGGCAACGCGCTGGACACGGCGACCCTGAAGACCGAACTGGATGCGGCGTCCTACCGCGACGACGGACAGGCCAAGCTGGCCGGCACGTACCAGCAGGACGGCAGCCGTTTCACCATCGCCAGCCGCGGCTACAACGACGTGGATGGTGCGGTGCCGGCGCGCCGGATCGAGGTGGCGCTGTCCGGCGGGCGGGTGGCGAGCCTGCGCGATACCGGTACCCGCAAGGCGCTCAAGAGTGCGCGGCTGGATCCGGCGCGCATCGCCACGCTGTACGGGCAGAAGCAGGAAGAACGTCGCCTGGTGCGCATGGAAGAGGTGCCGGAGCTGCTGGTCACCGGCCTGCAGGCGGTGGAAGACCGCGACTTCAACAGCCACCACGGCATCGACCTGAGTGGCATGCTGCGCGCGGCCTGGATCATGCTGCGCTCGGGCGGCCAGGTACGTCAGGGCGCCAGCACGCTGACCCAGCAGCTGGCCCGCAGCGGCCTGCTCGGCATCGGCAAGGAGCAGACGCTCACCCGCAAGTTCAACGAGATCCTGTACGCGGTCATCATGGAGGCGCGCTACGACAAGCGCACCATCCTGGAGGCGTATCTCAACCAGGTGTATCTGGGCCAGCGCGGCGGGCAGGCGATCCACGGCGTGTCCTCCGGTGCCGAGCTGTGGTTCGGGCGCGAGCTCACGTCGATGACCACCGAACAGATCGCCCTGTTGATCGGGCTGGTCAAGGGGCCGTCGTACTACGACCCCCGGCGTAACCCGGAACGTGCACTGGACCGGCGCAACTTCGTGCTGGGCAAGCTGCACGAGAACCAGCTGATCGACGACGCCGAGTACAAGCGCGCACTCGCCGCGCCGCTGGGCGTGCCGAAAGAGCCGGGCCTGGTCGCGGCGAACCGCTTTCCCGCCTACGTGGACCTGGTGCGGCGGCAACTGGCGCACGACTATCCGGAAGGCGTGCTGCAGGGGGCCGGCATGAGCGTGCTCACCGGCATGTCGCCTGCGGCCCAGGCCTATGCCGAAGGCGCGGTGACCGGCACCATCAAGCGGCTGGACAACAAGAAGCGCCCGCCGCTGCAGGCCGGGCTGGTGCTGACCGACGTGCACAGTGGCGATGTGCTGGCGGTGGTCGGCAGCCGCGACGTCGCCAAGCCCGGCTTCAATCGGGCGGTGGAAGCGCAACGGCCGGTAGGCTCGCTGCTCAAGCCGTTCGTGTACATGCTGGCGCTGGCCTCGCCGGACCGCTGGGCGCTGTCCAGCTGGGTCGACGATTCGCCGGTCACCGTGCAGCTCAGCCGCGGCAAGACCTGGTCGCCGGGCAATTCCGACAACCGCAGCCATGGCACGGTGCGGCTGATCGATGCGCTGGCGCATTCCTACAACCAGGCCACGGTGCGGGTGGGCATGCAGGTGGGGGCCGACCGTATCGCGCAGTTGATCCAGGTACTGGCCGGGATCAAGGCCGACCCGAATCCGTCGCTGATCCTGGGTGCGACCGACCAGAGCCCGTACGGCATGGCGCAGCTGTACCAGTTCCTGGCCGCCGGCGGGGAGATCCAGCCGCTGCATGCGGTGCGTGGCGTGCTCGACCCGCAAGGCAAGCTGCTCAAGCGTTACGACAAGACCCCCGCGCCGGCGCAGGAAGGCGATTCGGTCGCCGCCAACCTGATCAGCATCGGTCTGCAACAGGTGGTCAGCGGCGGAACCGCGCGCCAGTTGCTGGGCGACGGCCTGGGCCGGCTGTCTCCGGCCGGCAAGACCGGTACCTCCAACGACGGCCGCGACAGCTGGTATGCCGGCTATACCGGCGACCACCTGGCGGTGATCTGGATGGGCAACGACCAGAACGAGCAGACCGGCCTGTACGGCGCCACCGGCGCGATGCGGGTGTGGTCGAGCATCTTCGCGCGCCTGCCCAGCGCACCGCTCAAGGTCAGTGGCAAGGGCCTGGACTGGCAATGGGTGGACGCGGCCGGCACCGGCGTGACCAATCCGGGCTGCCCGGGCGCGCGCCAGTTCCCGTTCGTGGTCGGTTTCACGCCTGCCTTCGCCTCTTGTGCCGGGACCGCACCGCCCATCGCCGGCGCGCCCGGCGAGGCCACAGCGCCTGCCGAGCAGTCCAGCGGTGGCGGCTGGCGACGCTTCTTCGGTCTGGAGAAGCGGCCGGAAGACCCTGCGCCAGCGCCCGCTTCGGCGCCCCCTGCCCATTGACTGGAGTGACCAGATGACCCGATTGCACCGTATTCTCGCCCTGATCGGGGTACTAGCCGCAGTCACCGCCTGCGTCACCGCGCCGCCTGCGCCGCCGCCAGCGCCGGTCGATCCGACCACGCCTGCGCAGCGCCTGGGATTGATCGAACGCGAGGCCGGCGCCGACGACACCGAGTTGTCGGTCCAGCCACTGCGCGACCCGCAGGTGGATGATCTTCGCGAAGCCGCCAGGACCAAACGCCAGGCCGGCGATCTGCCGGGTGCGGCGGCCGCGCTGGATCAGGCGATCGGGCTGGTTTCCGGCGATCCGGCGATCCTGCAGGAGCGCGCGGAAGTGGCGGTGTTGCAGGCCGACTGGCCGGCCGCCGAACGCTTCGCCAAGCAGGCGGTGGATCTGGGCTCCAAGACCGGCCCGCTGTGCCGCCGCCATTGGGCCACCATCGAGCAATCGCGACTGGCGCGCGGCGAGAAAGAGAACGCCGCTTCCGCCAAGACGCAGATCGCTGGCTGCACCGTGCCGGGCATGAAGCGTTACTGAGGACCGCAGGGCCGGGTGCGTCGCGCCCGGTCGATTGGCAAGGGTGAGCGCCTGCATCTGGATGCGATGCGGTGGTCCACCCGATCCGGCAAGCAGGCAGCATCCCTGCGCACGCGTTAGGCTGGCGGGCTTGTCCACCTGCATCCGTTCGGTCTCATGTCCCAACTTGCCACTGCCAGCATCGATGCGCTCAGCGAGGGCGGGGCGCTAGCGCGCCAGCTCGATGCATTTGCGCCGCGCGCTGCGCAGCTGCGTTTGACCGGCGCCATCGCCGAGGCCTTTGAACAGCGCGATGTGCTGCTGGCCGAGGCCGGCACCGGCACCGGCAAGACCTATGCGTATCTGGTGCCTGCGCTGCTATCGGGCTTGAAGACCATCGTCTCCACCGGCACGCGCGCGCTGCAGGACCAGCTGTTCCATCGCGATCTGCCGCGCGTGCGCGCCGCGCTGGGCGTGGGCCTGCGCAGCGCGTTGCTGAAGGGCCGCGCCAACTATCTGTGCAAGTACCGCACCCAGCAGGCGCGGGGCGAGCCACGCCTGGCCACGCCCGAGCAGGTCACCCAGTTCCAGCGCATCGTGGCCTGGAGCGGGCGCACCCAGTACGGCGACATGGCCGAACTGGATGCCCTGCCGGACGATTCGCCACTGCTGCCGATGGTGACCTCCACGGTCGACAACTGCCTGGGCACCGACTGCCCGTTCTACAGCGAGTGCTTCGTGGTGCAGGCGCGCCAGCGTGCGCAGGCCGCCGATCTGGTGGTGGTCAATCACCATCTGCTGCTGGCCGATCTGGCGCTCAAGCAGGAAGGTTTCGGCGAGATCCTGCCGGGCGCGCAGGCCTTCGTCATCGACGAAGCGCATCAGCTGCCAGAACTGGCGGCCAATTTCTTTGGCGAAAGTTTCGGCATGCGCCCGTGGCAGGAACTGGCGCGCGATTGCATGGTGGAGGCGCGGCTGGTCGCCGGTGCGCAAGCCAGCCTGCAGGCGCCGATCCTGGCCCTGGACGATGCGCTGCGCAGCCTGCGCGCCGGCATGGAAGGGCTGCCGCCGCGTGGCACGCAGTGGCGCGCCTTGGCCAAGCCGCAGGTGCGCGAAGGTTTCGATGCGGTGCTGTCGGCGTTGGCGCGGCTGGGCGAGGCCTTGCTGCCATTGCGCGAGGCCTCGCCGGGGTTCGACGGCTGCACCGCGCGTGCGCAGGAAGCCTTGAATCGCCTCTCGCGCTGGTTGGGCGAAGATCTGCCGGTAGCGGATTTTGCGCAGGATCCGCCAGAAGCGACGGTCGATACCGATGTGCTCTGGTACGAGCTCAGCCCGCGTGGCTTTCGCTGTCAGCGCACGCCGCTGGATGTGTCCGGCCCGCTGCGCGCGCACCGCGAAAAGTCGCAGGCGGCCTGGGTGTTCACTTCGGCCACGCTGGCGGTGGGCGGAGAGTTCGACCACATCGCACTGCGGCTGGGCTTGCGCGACCCGGTGACCTTGCTGCAGCCCAGCCCGTTCGACTGGGCACGCCAGGCGTTGTGCTATCTGCCGCCGAATCTGCCCGACCCGGCCGCGCGCGGCTTCGGCACCGCCTTGATCGCGGCGCTGACGCCGGTGCTGCAGGCCTCCAATGGCCGCGCATTCCTGCTGTTCGCCTCGCACCGCGCGCTGCGCGAGGCCGCCGACGCGCTGCGCGGTGCGCCATGGCCGCTGTTCGTGCAGGGCGAGGCGCCGCGCGCGACCCTGCTGCAGCGCTTTCGCGATTCCGGCAACGGCGTGCTGCTGGGCTCTGCCAGTTTCCGCGAGGGCGTGGACGTGGTCGGCGATGCGCTGAGCGTGGTGGTGATCGACAAGCTGCCGTTCGCCGCGCCCGACGACCCGGTGTTCGAAGCGCGGCTGGATGCGATCCGCCGCGAGGGTGGCAACCCGTTCCGCGACGAGCAGTTGCCGCAGGCCGTGATCGCGCTGAAGCAGGGCGTGGGCCGGCTGATCCGCAGCGAAACCGACCGTGGCGTGCTGGTGTTGTGCGACCCGCGGCTGGTGAACAAGAGCTACGGACGCACTTTCATGGCCTCGCTGCCACCGTTTGCGCGCACGCGCGACATCGGCGAGGTGCGCGCGTTCTTTGGCGTCGCCGAGCCAGTGGGCGACAATGGCGTGCTCGCGTTGCCGTTCGGCGATGACTGAGCTTCCCTTCCTGCCTGCGGTCCTGCCATGAAAGTCCTCGCTTTCGAAACCTCCACCGAAGCCTGCTCCGTGGCGCTGCACGTGGATGGACGTGTGATCGAGCGCTTCGAACTGGCACCGCGTCGCCACGCCGAACTGGCCTTGCCCTGGGCCGACGCGCTGCTGGCCGACGCCGGCATCGCCCGGCGCCAGCTCGATGCGATCGCGGTCGCCCGCGGGCCTGGCGCCTTCACCGGCGTGCGTCTGGCGATCGGCATCGCGCAAGGCATCGCCCTGGCGCTGGATCTGCCGGTGCTGGCCGTCTCCACGCTGCAGGTGCTGGCCTTGCGCGCGCCGGCCGAGGCCACGCATGTGCTGGCCTGCATCGATGCGCGCATGGGCGAGGTGTATGCCGGCGTGTTCGCGCGCAGCGGCGACACCTTGCTGGAACTGGTGCCGGAGATGGTGTGCGCACCGGACGCGCTCGCGGTGCCCGACACCGCAGCGCGCATGGCCGGTGTCGGCACCGGTTTCGCCGCAGCCGACGCACTGCTGCAACAGCGTTTTGCGACCCGCCTGACCAGTGTCGATGCGACCGGGCTGCCGCGTGCGGCCGATTTGCTCACGCTCGCGGTGCCGGCGTTGCAGCGCGGCGAAGGCGTAGCGCCGGAGCGGGTGGAGCCAGCCTATCTGCGCGACAACGTCGCACTCACCCTGGTCGAGCAACAGGCCGCCCGCGCCGCGAAGGCAGCCGCCGCGACGCCATGACCGACGCTGCCCGGCGCGCACGTTTTCGCGGGTGTCTGCTCGGCCTGGCGGTCGGCGATGCGCCGGGCATCACGCTGGAATTCTGCGCGCCGGGTAGCTTCACGCCGATCGACGATATGCACTGTGGTGGTCCGTTCGCCCTGCGTGCAGGGTAGTGGACCAACGCCGCCGCGATGGCGCTGTGCCTGGCGCACAGCCTGCTGCACTGGCAAGGCTTCGACCCCGCCGGCCAGATGAGCCGCTGACCTGTCGCGCCAGCTGCCGCACGCGGCAGGTCGTGTAGTCGGCCATGCCGTCGCGTCGACGACGCCTGGGGGGTGTCAGCGGTCGTCGTGCAACTCGCCGCCGGGCAGGAATAGCCAGGTCCGGGTGACTTCCAGGATGTCCACATCGTCCTGGGTGTTGGGTAGCGGCGGGAACGGCTGTGCCAGTTGCACCACCCGCAGCGCGGCCGCGTCCAGCGCGGGGACACCACTGGAGATCAGCACGCGACTGCCTTCCACGCTGCCGTCGCGGCGCACGCCCACGCTGATGACCACCTTGCCGCCCAGTCGGCGGCGGCGTGCGTCGTCCGGATAATTCAGGTTGCCCACGCGCTCGGCACGGTCCACCCAGGCGCGCAGGTAGTTGGCGTAGGCGTACTCGCGGGTGCTGGCGGAGACGAACTTGCGGTTCGGGCGCTTGGCGTACTGTTCCGAGCGCAGGTGCACCTCGGCCGCCAGCCGGGCCATCTCCGCATCGCGCTGGATGCGTTGCGCATCGGACGGGGTGAGCGGGTCGGTCTGCGGGTTCGGCTGCGGCGTCGGCATGGCCTGCTCGCCGCGGCGGCTGCTCACCACCCGGGTCTGGGTGGGGGCCGGAGCCTGAGCGCTGGTGGCGCGCTGCGCCTGCGGCGCCAGGCCGGTGCGGTCCTGCGGCACCACGCCGGGCTGGCTGTCGCGCGGGCGCTGGGCGGTGTCGTGGTCGCCGCCGCCCTGCTGGTTGGCCTGCGCCAGGAAGTCGGCCTGCCTGGGCGTCAGCGGGGTGCTGGTCTGACTGAAGATCACGTCCAGGGTCGGCACCAGTGGCGCGTCTTCGCTGACCGCGAAGCCCACGCCCAGGATCAGCGCGCCGTGCAGCACCAGCGAGATCACCAGCGTGGTGGTCAGCCGCCGGCGTTCGTCCACTGCTGCAGTCAGGGCCGCCGCCGTGCTCATTGCGGCACGCCGGCCTCGATCGCATCGAACAGCCGCCCGGCGATGTTCAGGCCGAACTGCGCATCCAGCTCGCGCACGCAGGTGGGGCTGGTGACGTTGACCTCGGTCAGGTAGTCGCCGATCACGTCCAGGCCGACGAAGCGCATGCCGCGGCGGCGCATTTCCGGCCCCACCTGCGCGGCGATCCAGCGGTCGCGTTCGGACAACGGCCGGCCTTCGCCGCGCCCGCCGGCGGCCAGGTTGCCGCGGAATTCGTCACCCTGCGGGATGCGCGCCAGGCAATAGTCCACCGGCTCGCCGTCCACCAGCAGGATGCGCTTGTCGCCGGCGGTGATGTCGGGGATGAAGCGCTGCGCCAGGGTCAGCTTGCGGTTGCCGTCGGTCAGCGTTTCCAGGATCACATTGAGGTTGGGGTCGCCGGTGCCGCTGCGGAAGATCGAACGCCCGCCCATGCCGTCCAGCGGCTTGAGCACCGCCTGGCCGTGCTCCAGCACGAAGGCCTTGAGCGCGGCCGCATCGCGGCTGACCAGGGTAGGCGGGCAGCATTGCGGAAACAGTAATGCGGCCAGTTTTTCGTTGTAGTCGCGCAGGCCCTGCGGGTCGTTGACGATCTGCGCGCCGGCGCGCTGGGCGACACTCAGCACCTGGGTGTCGTAGACGAACTCGGCGTCCACCGGTGGGTCCTTGCGCATTAGCACCACCTGGCCGGGGCCGAAGGCCAGCTCGGCGAACTCCCCCAGGGTGAACCAGCTGGCCTTGTCCTCGCGCACGCCCAGCGGCGCGACCTGCGCCACCGCGCGGCCTTCGCGCAGGCTCAACCCGCCCGGGCGCACGTAGTGCAGGCGGTGGCCACGGCGCTGGGCTTCCAGCAGCATGGCGAAGGTGGTGTCTTTGGCGATCTTGATGGAGGCGATGGGATCCATCACCACAACGACGTCGAGCGACATGGGGCTAAACCTTTCGAACAGGCTGCCGATGGTAGCTTCAAGCGATGGGTGATGGCGCACCCGGCTCGGTCGCAGATGCGCGACTTGCCGGTTTCGACACATCCTGGCGTGGTTGAAACGTCCGCCTGGCGGGGCGGTGGCAGGGCACCCTTGACAGTCAATGCGGGTCTTGGGATATACATGCACTTTCGTAGCGACGCCGTAAGGGATGAAGCGTCGCGCGCCTGGGGATATTTGCATGACTGAAAACATGGCTGCGGGTGGGGAACTCGCAGGACTGAAGGTGATGGTCATCGACGATTCGAAGACCATCCGCCGCACCGCCGAAACGCTGCTGAAGCGGGAAGGTTGTGAGGTGGTGACAGCGACCGATGGTTTCGAGGCACTGGCCAAGATCGCCGACCAGCAACCGCAGATCATTTTCGTGGACATCATGATGCCGCGCCTGGATGGGTACCAGACGTGTGCGTTGATCAAGGGCAACCAGCTCTTTAAATCGACGCCGGTCATCATGCTGTCGTCCAAGGATGGCCTGTTCGACAAGGCGCGTGGCCGCATCGTCGGTTCCGAGCAGTATCTGACCAAGCCATTCACCCGTGAAGAACTACTGAGCGCGATCCGCACCTACGTCCACGCCTGACCAGGGGGAAAGGCAACATGGCTCGAATCATATTGATCGAGGACTCGCCCACCGACAGGGCAGTCTTCAGTCAATGGCTGGAAAAAGCCGGCCACACCGTCGTCGCCACCGACAACGCCGAGCAGGGACTTGAGCTGATACGCAGCCAGGCGCCTGATCTGGTGCTGATGGATGTGGTGCTGCCCGGCATGAGCGGCTTCCAGGCAACGCGCGCACTGGCGCGCGACCAGGCCACCAAGGACATCCCGGTGCTGCTGGTCAGCACCAAAGGCATGGAAACCGACAAGGCCTGGGGGTTGCGGCAAGGTGCCAGCGACTACATCGTCAAGCCGCCGCGCGAAGACGATCTGCTCGCGCGCATCAAACAACTGGTGCGTTGATGCGCTCTCCATTCGACATTCTCGAAGACTACGAACGGCGTAGTCTTGCGCACGCCACGCCGCTGCCGGAACGCCAGTTCTCGGCCGATATCTGGCGTGGCGTGGGGTATCGCGTCGGTACCCGGCGACTGGTCTCGGATTTTCGCGAAGTGGCGGAAATCGTACCGATGCCGCCGGTCACGCCGGTGCCGGGCGCCCAGCCCTGGCTGCTGGGCGTGGGCAACCTGCGTGGCAACCTGTTTCCGGTGATCGATCTGAAGCAGTTCCTGGAGGGCCGGCGCACGGTGCTGCAGGAAGGCCAGCGCGTGCTCATCATGCGTCAGAGCGGCGGCGACGTCGCGCTGACCATCGACGAGCTCTACGGCCAGCGCAGCTTCGAACAGGCCCAGGCGGTGGAGCCCGGCGAGCTGGCCCAGGGCCGCTATGCGCACTTCATCGAACGTGCCTTCCGCAACGAGACGCAGGACTGGGGTGTGTTCTCCCTGGCGTTGCTGTCGCGCACTCCTGAATTCCGGCAGGCCGCGGCCTAAGCCGCGACCCCGCCACGTCCTACAGATCGAGGTCGAACCATGAGTACCGCCCCGGACGCCCGCAAGACCAACAAGCTCGGCAGCGTCAGCACCAGCTTCTGGCTTGGCTTGCTGGTGTTGTCGATGATCGTGTTTGGCGCCAACACTGGCGTCGCGACCTGGCAGGGCAGTCGTCTTGCCGGTGCCGGCACCGGTGCGGCCGACCTGCAGGTGCTCTCGCAGCAGCTGGCCAACCAGGGCCGCGAAGCGATTTCCGGCGATGCAAAGGCGTTCGCTGCCTTCAAGGACACCAAGGCCCGCATCGACAGCACGGTCAGCGAGCTGGATGGCCGCTTCGGCAAGGAAGGTTCGGTGGCCAGCCCGATGGCGCAGCTCAAATCCACCTGGGTGCCGATGGGCAAGAACGCCGACCAGGTCATTGCCAGCGAAGCGGCGGTGCTGGGCCTGGCCGGAAACGCCGAACGCTTCTCCGGCAGCGTGCCGCAGCTGCAGGCGCAGTTGAACGAAGTGGTGCGCGCGATGACCGCCAGCGGCGCGCCGGCCTCGCAGATCTACAACACCCTGCAGCAGGTGGTGGTCGCCGGCACCATGGCGCGCCGGGTCACTGAAATGCGCGCCGGTGGTGCCAACGCGGCCGCCTCCGGCGATGCGCTGGCGCGCGACTCGGTGGTGTTCACCCAGATGCTGGAAGGCCTGCGCGCAGGCAACGACGAGCTCGGCATCGCTGCGGTGCGTAACCCTGCCGCCCTGGCCGCACTGGAGCAGTCGCAGGCGCAATGGGCGACGATGAAGAAGGACATCGACGCCATCCTGGCCGCCTCGCGCAACCTGTTCGCGGCGCAGTCCGCTGCTGCGGCGCTGACCGCAAGTTCCGGCAAGATGCTCGATGACAGCAAGAAGCTGTTCGATGCGTTCTCCGCGTTCGGTTCGGCGCGCGACACCCGGTGGTTTCCCAACTTCTGGCTGGGCGTGGTGTCCGGCCTGGTCGCCTTGCTGGCCATCGTCGGGTTCGTGTGGAGCTCGGTGCGGGTGCGCAGCCGCGAGCAGGACGTGCGCTACCAGGCACAGGTGGAATTCAACAGCCGCAACCAGCAGGCGATCATGCGCTTGCTGGACGAAATCAGCTCGCTCGGTGAGGGTGACCTGACCGTCAAGGCCTCGGTGACCGAGGACATGACCGGCGCCATTGCAGACGCGATCAACTACGCCGTGGACGAACTGCGCCACCTGGTGACCACCATCAACGACACCTCGGCCAAGGTGGCCGTGTCGACCCAGGAAACCCAGGCTACCGCGATGCAGCTGGCCGAAGCGGCCGGCCAGCAGGCCAACCAGATCACCACCGCCTCCGAGCGCATCAGCGAAATCGCCGCCAGCATCGAACAGGTGTCGCGCAACTCCACCGAATCGGCCGAAGTGGCGCAGCGCTCGGTGGTCATCGCCGCCGAAGGTGCCGGCGTGGTACGCGAGACGATCCAGGGCATGGACCAAATTCGCGACCAGATCCAGGAAACCTCCAAGCGCATCAAGCGTCTGGGTGAGTCCTCGCAGGAAATCGGCTCGATCGTGGAACTCATCAACGACATTTCCGAGCAGACCAACATCCTGGCGCTCAACGCCGCGGTGCAGGCGGCCTCGGCGGGCGAGGCCGGTCGCGGTTTCGCGGTGGTGGCCGACGAAGTGCAGCGCCTGGCAGAACGCACCTCCAGCGCGACCCGCCGCATCGAAGGCCTGGTGCAGACCATTCAGGCCGATACCAACGAGGCGGTCGGCTCGATGGAGCAGACCACCTCCGAAGTGGTGTCCGGCGCACGCCTGGCCGAAGACGCCGGCACCGCGTTGACCGAAATCGAGCGCGTGTCCAACGCCTTGAACAACCTCATCAAGAACATCTCTATCGCCGCGCACCAGCAGTCGGCAGCGGCGACGGACATCACACAAACCATGGGCGTGATCCGACAGATCACCAGCCAGACATCGCAGGGTGCGGAACAGACGGCCGAGTCGATCGGCAACCTGGCCCAGCTTGCCGCCGATCTGCGCCGTTCGGTCGCCGACTTCAAGCTGCCGGCGTGACCACGACGCGGAACGGGAAAGGATCAGCAGATGGCGCGTAGTCGCATTACGTCGATGCAGGAAGGGACCGGTCGCCGCGCCAGCGGTGGGCCGGCCGTCGTCAGGGGGCTGCAATGAGTGCGCTTCGCGATGCAATGAGCCATGCCGCACTGGGTTGGGTCAAGCCGGAGCTGGACGAGACCTTGCGCCAGGCGCGCAACGAGATCGAGTACTTCGCCGAAGAACCCTCCGACACCAGCCGGATGCGTTTCTGTGCCGGCTACCTGCACCAGGTGCAGGGCACCTTGCGCATGGTCGAGCTGTACGCGCCGGCAATGGTCGCCGAGGAGCTGGAACTGCTGGCCCAGGCGGTACAGGTCGGCGAGATCGCCGACCGCGACGAGGCCTGCGCCATGCTGATGCGCGGTGCCGTGCTGCTGCCCGATTATCTGGAACGCCTGCAAAACGGCCATCGCGACATTCCGATCGTGTTGCTGCCGTTGCTCAATGAAATCCGTGCCACCCGTGGCCAGCCCGGCTTGAGCGAGAGCGTGCTGTTTGCGATCGACCCGCAGGCCGGCATGGCCACCGAGGCCGAGCTGGATCACGCACGCGGCAGCCTGAGCGGGCGTAACCGCGCGCTGCTCGATACCGTTGGCAGCGCGGTCAAGGAAGAATTGCTGCGCGTCAAGGACGCGCTGGACCTGCACCTGCGCACCGGCGGCGAGATCGCCGAGCTGCAGACCCAGGTCAACGATCTGGGCAGCGTGGCCGACACGCTGGGCATGATGGGCCTGGGCGTGGCACGCAATGTCGTCGTGCAGCAGCGCGATGCGCTGGCGCGCGTGGTCGATGGCCAGGTGCAGATGGACGAAGGCGTGCTGCTGGATATCGCCGGCGCGCTGCTGTACGTGGATGCCTCGCTGGACGACCAGGTCGCCAGTCTTGGCGCCGACATCGGCGATGGCAATGAAGCCAGCAACAGCGCCACCTCGTCGGAGGTGCGTCGCACCGTGGACGTGCTGGCGCAGGAAGCGATCGCCAATTTCGGTACGGCGCGCGAACACTTCGTCGCCTTCATCGAAACCAACTGGGACCATGCCCGGCTGGCCGAGGTCCCGCATCTGCTGGGCGAGGTCGGCGGGGCGCTGCGCATCCTCGAGCTGCCGCAGGCGGCCGATTACCTGGAAGGCGTGCGCCGCTATGTCGATCAGGAGTTGATCGGCAAGCAGCGCGTGCCCAGCGGCCGCCAGCTGGACACGCTGGCCGATGCGATGGCCAGCCTGGAGTACTACCTGGAAGCCCTGCGCGAGCGCCGTCCCGGCCGCGAGGAGATCCTGGACATCACCCGCAACAGCCTGGAAACGCTGCGCTACTGGCCGTTGCCGTCCGGGCAGCCGTCCGAATTGCCGGTGGGGACCGACCAGCCGGGCAGCGTCGTCGCGCCGCAGCAGGTCGCCGTCGGCGCACTGCCGCTTGCCGGTACCCCGGAGGCGGCGGCCAACGATGCCACGCCGGCCGCAGTGCTGGAATGGGCCAACGAAACCCTTGTGGAAACCCCGTTCGCGGCCAGCGCGGTGCACGACACCGGCGCGGCAGCCACCGACACGGTGTTTTCGTTCGACCCGGTGACTGCCGAGGAAACCGTGTCCGGCCAGGCGCATGTGCCGTTCACGGTGGCGCCGCTGGACCTGTCCGACGATGGCGCGCAGGCGCCCGGCGATTGGCGGCTGGACACCACCGAGCAGGCGGCACCGATTGCACCTTCCGCGTTCGACCCGGTGTCGGCCGAGCAGGATGGGCATCTGGCCAGCGAGGCTGCGCAGGTCAGCTACACCGTGGACCTGAGCGCCCTGGAACAGGAACACGCCGCTGCGCCGGTGGGGGCCGATGAGGCGCCGCTGCAGATCGAGCAGATCACCTTGCCTGGCGACGCCGATCAGACCGAAGCGCCGCTGGATTTCATCGCCGAAAACGAAGCGCGCCGCGCGCAGGTCAGCATCGAAGATGCGTTCTCGCCGCCGCCAGCGCCGCCGGCTCCGGCGCAGGAACCGGAAGGTCCGTTCGTGGATGCCGCGCCCGAGGCACAGGACACACCGAGCGAGGCGGCTGCCGAGCAGGCTCCCCCGCGCGTGCAGCAGGCCGTGGTCAGCGCGTTCGACGTGGATGCGGCATCGGCGGCGTTTTTGGCCGATCTGGACGCGGCCGCTGCGCAGTTCGACACCGAGCGGCCACCGGTTTCGCCGAGCAGCAGCGAGACCGCAGCCGAGGTCGCACCGGCACCGGCACCCGCCAGTGCGCCGGTGCCGGTGGCGGCCGATGCCGGCATCTTCGGCGGCTTCGGCGACAGCGATATCGATGACGACATCCGCGATGTGTTCCTCGAAGAATTCGACGAGGAACTGGTCAACCTGGGGCAGCTGCTACCGGTCTGGCGCGCCGCGCCGAACAGCCCGGACAAGCTGCGCACGATCCGCCGGGTCTTCCACACCCTGAAGGGGAGCGGCCGCCTGGTCGGTGCCAGCGTGCTCGGCGAGTTCAGCTGGAAGATCGAAAGCATGCTCAACCGCGTGCTGGATAACTCGCGCCCGCCCAGTCCGGCGGTGGTGGCGATGGTCGGGCTGGCCTACGAGGTGCTGCCGCAGTTCAACGCAGCACTGCGCGACCAGGGCCGCATCAGCGCGGACCTGCCGGAAATCCAGGCCATTGCCGAGCGCGTTGCGGCCGGTGAAGAGGTTTATTACGTGCCTGCAGCGGCGACGCCGGCAACCACCGAAGTGGCTGCGGTTTTGGCCGATGCCGGTGCGCCTGCCGCCAGCGGGGGAACCCCGGCATCGGTGGACAGTGTGCTGCGCGAAATCCTCGAAGCCGAGGTCGCCACGCACCTGGAAACCGTCAACGCCTGGCTGCAGGCCACCCAGGCGGCACCACAGTTGGCGACCGAAGAGCTGTTGCGTGCCGTGCACACCATGAGTGGCGCGTTCGCGATGACCGACGTGCCGGAAATTACCCTGGTGACGACGCCGGCCGAGAGCTATGTGAAGCGTTTGCTCTCGGCATCGGCAACGCCGTCGCCGGAAGGGATCGATGCAATCGCGGCGATGGCCGCAGCGATCGCCACCACGGTCACGGCATTGCGCGCCGAGGCGCCGTTGATTCCGTCGTTCGCGCCGTTGACCGCGCGCTTGCGTGCTCTGGTGGAGACGCTGCCGGAAGCACAGTGGCCGCCGCAGGCGTTCCTGGAAGAACTGGACGACGTCGATGCGGAGAGCGAGACCTCTGTTGCTGGTGATGCGACGGTCGAACTGACCGGCGTGGAGGATCTGTCGCAGTACCTGGATGCCGGTGCACTGCCCGCCGACGCCACCTCGCCGACGCAGCCGGCCGACCACACGCATGACGCCGAGGTCCCTGCCGAGGCTGCGATGGCGGTGGACGAACTGGCCGAATCCGAGGCCGGCCAACACGCCACCGATGCGCTGCAGGCACCGGCGCCGGACGATCACGACGCCCTGTCGCAGGATCAGCACGCCGACACGGCGGAGACGGCAGTCGACGACGCAGCAACTGTGCAGGGCGACGCCGTGGGCGCCGACCACCACGACGCTGCAGCGCAGGCCCACGACGCACACGACACGCTGGCCGATGAGCCGGCGGTCGAAACCGATGCCTGGGACGCCACCGAACGACAGCCTGCCGATGTTGCCGACGCGGCGCTGGCGCACGACGCAGCGCAGGCGCCGGCCGAACCGGCTGACACGCAGGCGCATGCCGCGTCCGATGCGGATGCTTCGTTCGTTGCGCATGACGTGGCAGCGGGCGATCCAGCTGCAGATGGGGCGGACACCCGCGTTTCCACGCAGGACACCGTCGTAGTCGACGAGCTGGCCGACGCAGAAGCCGCGCTTGGTCAGACGCAGACGCTTGCCAGCGCGGACGATGCCCACACCGTGGCCGACGACGCGACGGTCGAGAGCATCGACGCGCTGGAAGCGGTGCACGCCGATGCCGATGTCGGCGCGCCGCTCCACTCCGATGACGTCGCCAAGCAGGCAAACGACGACGAAGCCGCAGCGTCGCACGACGCCGACGCACAGCATGCTGCGCAGTCGGACGCCGAGGCGCACGCGGAGCAGCCGCAGTCGGAGCAGTCTGCAGCCTGGGGCGTGCCGTTCGAGGCACGCACAGACTCCGGCGAGCAGATCGAGACGACCGAATACACGGCGGTCGAGGACGCGACGCACGGCGAGCAAGTTGCCGAGATCGAGGCCGAACACGCCGACACGGCGCATGCGCCGTCCGGTCAGCATCACGACTCCGCACAGGCCGATGAGGCGCTGCCCGAGCACACCATCGCATCGGTGCAGGCGGTCGAAATGGCGCATGCGGCCGACCAGGCGGAAGAGGCGAGCGATCCGCAATCGGAGATCGCGCCCGAGTCGCATGCCGAGCCGGTCGCCAAGACCGACGCGCAGCACGCTGGCGAGCCTGCATCCATCGATGCGACAGCCACGACAGACCAGGTCGAGCACATGGAGCAGGCCGAACACGCCGATGCTGCCGAACACGATGCCTCTGCCAGCGAACACGCGGCCGAGCCGGCTGACCCTACCGCCGCGTTCAGCGCACCGGTGGAAGACGCCGCGCGTACCGATACCGGCAGCAACGACGTCGGTGCCGCGTTCGATGTGGGCCCGCTCAACTTCGATCAACTCGACGGCGAACTGGTCGACATCTTCGTCGAGGAAGGTCGCGACCTGCTGGACCACTGCGATGGCCTGATCGCCCGCATGCGCGAAGTGCCGGAAGACCGCGAGGTCCTCAACGGACTGCAGCGCGATCTGCACACGCTCAAGGGCGGTGCGCGCATGGCCGGCATCAATGCCATCGGCGACCTTGGGCACGCGATCGAATCGCTGCTGGAAGCGGTGGCGGCCAACCGCACCGACATCGACCGCGACGACGTGCGCCTGTTCGAGCGTGGTTTCGATCGCCTGCATCAGTTGCTGACCCGTACCGGCATGCACCGCGCCGTGGCGATGCCCACCGACCTGGTGGAAACCTTCGAAACCCGTACCCGTGGCCGCGATGCCGCCCCGCCCAGCGACGCCGATGTCCGCGCGATCGCCAAGGCGTCGGTGGAGCCGGCACCGCTGTCGGCACCGGTGCCGGTGGAAGGCCAAACCGAAGAAGACTTCCTGCCGCGCGTGCAGCAGGAGCAGGTGCGCGTACGCGCCGATCTGCTCGATCGCCTGGTCAACCACGCCGGCGAAGTGGCGATCTACCGCTCGCGCCTGGAACAGCAGCTGGGCGCGTTCCGTGGCGCCATGGGCGAACTGGATCGCACCAACGCCCGCCTGCGCGACCAGTTGCGGCGTCTGGACCTGGAGACCGAAGCGCAGATCGTGGCGCGTTACCAGCGTGAGCAGGACCAGGGCGATCGCACCTTCGATCCGCTGGAACTGGACCGCTTCTCCACCCTGCAGCAGCTCAGCCGCGCCTTGAACGAATCGGCGGCCGACTTGGGCGGTTTGCAGGGCGTGCTGGAAGATCTCTCGCGTCAGTACGACGGCCTGCTGCAACAGCAGTCGCGCGTCAGCTCCGAGCTGCAGGATGGCCTGATGCGCGCGCGCATGGTGCCGTTCGATGGCCTGGTGCCGCGGTTGCGCCGTGTGGTGCGTCAAGCCGCCAGCGACACCGGCAAGCAGGTGCATCTGCTGCTGGAAGGCACCCAGGGCGAACTGGATCGCAACGTGCTCGATCGCATGGTCGCGCCGCTGGAACACATGCTGCGCAACTCGGTCGCGCACGGGCTGGAGACGCCCGAGCAACGCCGCGATGCAGGCAAGCCGGAAGAAGGCAGCATCGCGATCCGTCTGCGCCGCGAAGGCTCGGAAATCGTGCTGGAAGTGGCCGACGACGGCGCCGGCCTGGACCGCGAGGCGATCCGTCGCCGTGGCGAACAGCGCGGCCTGATCGAACCGGGCCAGGAGCTCAGCGATGCCGAACTCGATGGGCTGATCTTCGCCTCCGGCTTCAGCACCTCCGAGCAGGTCAGCCAGCTGGCCGGCCGTGGCGTGGGCATGGACGTGGTGCGCAACGAAGTGCGTCAGCTCGGCGGCTCGGTGGACATCCACTCGGTGCGTGGCCAGGGCGTCACCTTCACCCTGCGCCTGCCGCAGACGCTGGCGGTCACCCAGGCGGTGTTCGTCCGTATTGGAGAGACCACGTTCGCGGTGCCGGTGGGGTCGGTCAGCGGTATCGGCCGCATCTCGCGCAGCCGTTACGAGTCGGGCGAGGGCGGTTACCACTACGCCGGCGAAGAGTACGTGCTGCACGACCTGGGCTCGCTGGTCGGCCAGGCTGCGGCGCGTGCCGATGGCCAGGCGCAGGTGCCGTTGCTGCTGGTGCGTGCGGGCGACCTGCGCGCCGCGGTGGCGATCGACCAGGTGCTGGGCAACCGCGAAATCGTGGTCAAGCCTGTGGGCCTGCAGATCGCCTCGGTGCCGGGTATCTATGGTGCCACCATCACCGGCGATGGTCGCGTGGTGGTGATCCTGGACGTGGCGCCGCTGGTGCGTCGTTACCTCAGCCAGCCGGCACGTCCGGCGCTGGACAGTCCCGCCGAAGCACAGCGTCAGGTGCCGCTGGTGATGGTGGTGGACGATTCGCTGACCATGCGCAAGGTCACCAGCCGTGTGCTGGAACGCCACAACCTGGATGTCAGTACCGCCCGCGATGGCGTGGAGGCACTGGAACTGCTCGAAGAGCGCGTGCCCGACCTGATGCTGCTGGACATCGAAATGCCGCGCATGGACGGCTACGAGCTGGCCACCGCGATGCGTGCCGACCCGCGCTTCAAGGCGGTGCCGATCGTGATGATTACCTCGCGCAGTGGCGAGAAGCATCGTCAGCGCGCCTTCGAGATCGGCGTGCAGCGCTACCTGGGCAAGCCCTACCAAGAGTTGGATCTGATGCGAAACGTGTATGACCTACTGGGGATTGCCCGTGTCCGAGACTAATGGCGCAGTGGGAACTCCGGTGGCCCTGTTGGGCCGGCCAGGGCCGGCGCGCGAGCGTCTGCGCGAAGCGCTGGCCTCGGCTGGCGCGCAGGTGGTGCTGGAAGACGACCCCGCAGCGGTGGACGTGCAGACCTTGCGCGATGCCGAACCGGTAGCGGTGCTGGTGGCGCTGGAACCGGCCATCGAAGATGCGCTCGAAGCCCTGGAGCCGGCCTTCAACCTGCCTGGCGTGACGGTGATCTTCGACGAGGCCGAACTCACGGTGCGTCGCGAGGGCTGGGAAGCGCAGCGCTGGGTGCGCCATCTGGCCGCCAAGCTGCACGGTCATGCCGACGTGTTGCCGCCAGGCACCGAAAGCGAGCCGTCGCTGCATCCCGAACCCGGCCTGGCGATCCAACCGCGGCAGCATTCGGACCTGCAGCTGGACCAGCACCTGGAAGCGGCCGCGCATGCCTTCGAAAGCGTGCCGGGCGATGCCTTGTTCGCGCAGGTCGCCAGCTCAGCCGATGACAAGCCGGCGCCAACGCTTGGCGATTCCAGTACCTGGGGCCTGGTCGATGAGGTGCAGGTGGTGACGCGCGCGCGTGCCGAGCTGGACGTGGCCGCACTGTCCACGGGCGGCCTGTCGCTGATGGACCTGGAACACACGAGTGCGCCCACCGGCGCGGTGCTGGTGATGGCCGGCATCGGCGGGCCGGATGCGATCCGCCGGCTGCTGGCCGCGCTGCCGCCGGAGTTTCCGCGTGCCGTACTGGTGCGCATGACCCTGGACGGTGGCCAGTACGGTAACCTGGTCCGGCAGATGGGGCGCGTGTCCGCGCTGCCGGTCGATCTGGCCGAAGCCGGGCAGGTGGTGGCACCGGCCAGGGTCTACGTGCTGGCCGACGGCGTTGGCGTACAGCGGCACCAGGACGGGCTGGCCTTCGTGACGCAAAGCGACCCCGCCGGGCTGATTGCCGCGTTGCCGGCGGCCGATAGCGCCGTGCTGATGCTCAGCGGCGCCAACGAGGCGCTGGTGGACGGGGCACTGGCATTGGCTGGCCAGGGTGCCTGGTTGGCCGGTCAGTCCGCCGATGGCTGCTACGACCCTGCCGCGGCCGCCCGCCTGGCGCGCCAGGGCATCCTAATCGCCGATCCTGCGCAACTGGCACAGGCGCTGGCGCAGCGTTGGCCGGCGTAAGCCCGGCCCCTTCTTTCAGACCGGAACCGTGCCATGAGCTACGCCAATAACGACGAAATCCGCGGCGTCCTGATCCAGGCAGGCAACGAGCGCGTGCTGCTCCCCAACGCCACGGTGGCCGAGGTAATGTCGCGGGTGGCGGTGGAAGCGCTGGCGGACATGCCGCGCTGGGTGGTGGGCCGTATCGACTGGTATGGCTGGAAGGTGCCGCTGCTGTCGTTCGCGCGCCTGAGCGGGTTGGGCGAAGAGCCGGCCGCACTCAACAACAAGGTGATCGTGCTGAAGGCGCTGGGCGGCAATCCCGCGCTGCCGTACTTTGCCCTGCTCACCGCCTCGTTTCCTCAGCTGATCTCGGTGCCGCGCGACGGCCTGCTGGCCGACGCATCCGAAGACGCACTACCGGACGGCGTGTACATGCGCGTGCTGCTGGGCGAGCAGAGCGCACTGTTGCCAAACCTGGATGCCATCGAGGCACAGGTTGCGCAGGCGTTGGCGACTGCCGACGCCGCCTGACCGGCATGCGCGCAAGCGCCGGGTACATCGCCGCGTGGATAGGGCGGGCCGCTGCAGTCGAACCGGTGAGGATGGTTCTTTCCAACCGCTGTCTGGATGCCTGGTCGGCGGGCGCCGCCACGGGCTGCCACGCAGGGGGCGCAGGTGCCTGCACACGGCGTCGCGCCGACCCGGGCACACGATGAGCTTGCCCACCTTCGCACCGCAGCGGCATGCCGGTGGCGTTGCGCTGTGCGACCTGGCCGGCGTCGATCCGGCGGCGGTGGCCGACTATCACGTGCGCAATCGCGCGCACCTGGCCGATGCGATGCCACTGCGGCCAACCGCGTTCTACACCGTAGAAGGCTGGCGCAGGTTGTGCATTGCCTATCGCAGCGCGGTGCCAGGCGAACGCGAACTGCAACTGGTGCTGCTGACCGGGCAGCAGGTGATCGGCACGGTGGGATTCACCCAGATTCAGCGCGGTGCGTTGCAGGCCTGCCATCTGGGCTATGGACTGGACGCCGCCTGGCAGGGCCGTGGCCTGATGCAGTGGGCCGCCGCACAAGGCATTGCGTTCGTGTTCGGTCCATTGAGATTGCACCGGGTGATGGCGCAATACGTGCCGGAGAACGTGCGCAGCGCACAGGTGTTGGCACGGCTGGGTTTCCAGATCGAAGGCCGCGCGCGGCGTTATCTGCAGTTGAACGGGGTGTGGCGCGACCATGTGCTGACCAGCCTGTTGCGCGACGATGACGAGCAGACGGCGGTCGAGTGAGGTGGCGGTGGGGCAGGCGTGTCCGGCGCATGGGCGAACCTGCAGCAACCCGATGAGTGCAGCGCGTTGCAGGGCCAGGCGGCCAGTGCTGCGCATTGGCCGTTGTGCCTGGATCCGCATCCACGCAGGCCGCCAGGCGGTTTATCTGCAGGCCGTGCTGCCGCATCATGGCAAGCTGCCGCCTGGTGCGCGGCAGTCGTTTTGGTCATGGAGTCGCCTGGATGATTCAACGCCGTGGTTTTCTCAAGAGCGCCACCCTGGGCGCCATCGCTTCCGGCCTGGCCGGGTGGGGCGCGCGTGCGCAGGCCGCGGCCGCAGGCACGGCGGCGGTACGTCCTTCGGCATTGCCCAAAGGTCAGGCACGGGTGATTTCCACCTGGGATTTTGGCGTGGCCGCCAATCAGGCCGCGTGGAAGATCCTGAGCGCCGGTGGCATGGCGCTGGATGCGGTGGAGGCCGGCGTGCGCGTGCCCGAAGCGGACCCGAACAATCCGACGGTGGGCCTGGGCGGGTATCCGGATCGCGATGGGCGGGTGACGCTGGACGCCTGCATCATGGATCACCTGGGCAATTGTGGCGCGGTGGCATCGCTGGAAGACGTGGTGCATGCCATTTCGGTGGCGCGCGCGGTGATGGAAAAGACCCCGCATGTGATGCTGGTGGGCGACGGCGCGCGGCAGTTCGCACTTGCGCAGGGCTTTCCGCAAACCAGGTTGTTGACGCCGAGTTCCGAAGCGGCGTGGAAGCAATGGTTGAAGACCTCCCAGTATTCGCCCGAGGCCAATGTGGAAAACCGCGCCTGGCGTGATGCCAAGCTGCCCGGCGGCAAGGACAACCACGACACCATCGGCATGCTGGCGCTGGATGCGCACGGCAATCTGTCCGGTGCGTGCACCACCAGCGGCATGGCGTGGAAGATGCACGGGCGGGTGGGCGACAGCCCGATCATCGGCGCCGGCCTGTATGTGGACAACGAGGTGGGCGGCGCGACCTCTACCGGCGTGGGCGAAGAGGTGATCCGCAATGTCGGCAGCTTTGCAGTGGTGGAAATGATGCGCCAGGGCAAGTCGCCGGCCGATGCCTGCCGCGAGGTGGTGATGCGGCTGATCCGGCGCAAACCGGAGCTGACGCGCACGCTGCAGGTGGGGTTCCTGGCGATGAACACGCGTGGCGAGGTGGGCGCCTTTGCGATCCAGAAGGGCTTCAGCTATGCGGTCTGCGATGCGCAACGGCAGGATCTGCTGGTGCCCGGCGACAGCCACTACACCACCGAGCCGGCCGCATGAGTGCGTTGGGCCTGGAAGTGGCCGCCGATTCGGTGGCATCGGCCGTGGCTGCGCAGGACGGCGGGGCGATGCGGGTGGAGTTGTGCGGGGGGCTGGATGGCGGCGGGTTGACGCCGTCGTTCGGCACGTTGGCGGTGGTGCGCGCGCGCTTGCGGATTCCGCTGTATGTGCTGATCCGGCCGCGTGTGGGCGACTTCGTGTTCAGTGCCGATGAAGTGGAGGCGATGCGCCGCGACGTGCAGCAGTGCGTGGCGCTGGGCTGCGATGGCGTGGTGCTGGGTGCGCTGGATCGCGATGGACAGGTCGATAGGGTCACGATGCGCGTGTTGATCGAGGCGGCCGGCCCGCTGGGCGTGACCTTCCATCGTGCGATCGACGTCAGTGCCGAGCCCGCGCGCGCGCTGGAAGATGCGATCGCGCTGGGCTGCGAACGCGTGCTGACCTCCGGTGCACGCGCCAGCGCCATCGAGGGCGTGGACGTCATCGCCGCGCTGGTGCGGCAGGCCGCCGGTCGCATCGGCATCATGCCCGGCGCCGGACTCTCCGAGCACAACCTCTGCATGGTACGGCAGCGCACCGGTGCCCACGAATTCCATGCTTCGGCGCGTGGCATGATCGCCGCCCAGGTGTCGTCTCCGCACCCGTATATCCGCGATCTGGGCGGAGACTATCAGCGTACCGATATCGTGCGGGTACGACGGATGGTGGACGCGTTGCAGCAAGAGTGAAACACGTGCAAAGGGTCGTTTCGCCAAAGTAGGCGCTGCCTGATTTGCTCAAGCACAATCACAGCAATGCTTGATTGGCCGCTCTGCATGTCGCGTTTGCCGCTACCGCTGGCGTGAATGTTCCGAGGTTGTTTGCTGTTCGCTATCAGAGTCGTCGCTGACCCGTTCGGGAATGTGCAGCGTGAAAGAGGGAAGGCGCGCCCGTTCTTCGGGGTGTGCATTGACAATCAGCTCCCGGGTCTTCCACATCTGGACTGCCTTGGCCAGCGTCGCTGCGTCGAGCTGGCTTCCTTCGTGATAAACGAACTGCCCGAGATGATCGACGATGCCCAGGTGCGCGCTCTTCTGCGCCTTCCAGTTGCTGACGTTCGTGTAGTGGCGGCTGAAGCCTTCCTCCGTCGGGTCTTCGACCCTTGGGGATGGGCCTGCCATGTCGCTCACCCGTGCCAGAAAATGGCCATCCCTGCTTTCCTCCAGCATTTTCTTCAACACCGGAATCTGGCCGAAGGTGGTGGGAGTTCCGGGGTGGCGCTTTTCTGGAAGATAGGATGGGGCATCTTCCAGAAAGGGATTTCTTTCCTCATCAATGACCGTGCTAAGCATAGCCTGTGCGGTGTCTTCGATGCGTTCGAGCGCAACCTTGTGCAGAAGTTCGGTTGTAGTCGCCGTGGAGGAGGATGCGCTGGCTTGATTGCCGGCAATAGGGGGCGAGAGATCCGGGGCGACCTGGCCAGTCCGCTCTGGTTCGGCGGGGCGCGCAATCAGACGATGATGGTCGAGTTGCGCTTGTAAATGCGGCGGCACCAGGATAATGCAACTGGCAGGTAATCTGGCGATCGACGAGGGCAGTCTGGATAGATTTTCGCAGCCTCGCAGATCGAGTTCTTCGAGTTGCGTCAAGCGGTGAATGTCCAGCGGCAGCGTGCGCAGGTTGCTGCAGTCTTTCAGACTCAGTCGTTTCAATGGCGCGCTGCCGCCAAAAATCGGAGGATAGTTGCACAGCGCCGTGCAGCCTTCCAAATCAAGTTCCTCCAGCCTTGGCATTTGATGGATGGCCGGGGCAAGGGCGGACAGCGGCGAATTGCGTATCTGTAGCGTTTTCAGGCTTTGCAGGCCGGTGATGGAAGCCGGAAGCGATGTGATCCCGGTTCCTACCAACTGCAGCTTCTGCAGGTTGACCAACCCCTCGTGCTCGCCGGATGCATTGGTGCGCGCCAGGCGTTCGGGAAGTTCTTTCAATTCCGGGCAGGAAAAGATGGAGAGCTCACGCAATCGGCTGAGGCTTGCGATGGATGTAGGTAGCGAGTCAAGCGGATTGTGCGCAAGCGTCAGTGTTTCCAAGCCCGCGAATTGCTGCATGGTGGCGGGAAGCTCCATCAACCCCGCCGCGTTGATCGTCATGTGCTGCAGATGAGAAAGACGGTATGCCTGATCGGGGAATTGTGGGAGGGGAACTGAGTGCAGCTCCAGCGATACCCTCCCCGGTAGGGCTGCGTCCTCCAGCATGTCGGCTGTTGCTTTCAGTGCCAGGGCGGTGCTTGTTTCGGTCGCCGGGTTGTTGCGGTTGGCCTCGCGCCATGCGCGGTGCCAGCGATCGCGATCTGCCTTGTAGTGTCGTTGCCATTGCGATAAGACGTCGCGGTAGGGGCGAAGTGCTGTGGAGCGCTGTAATAGTGAAGCGCCAACGGTCGGTGGCACACGGGGGCGACCGGGCCGGTGGCCCGGCACATATCTGAGCAGGCCGCCGAGCATGCCGGTAGGGCGCTCGGGCGCGGGGTGTGTGGGTGGGACATTGCGCGCGGTCGCAGTTGCATTGGACGCATCCTGCTCCGGCAGTCCGACAGGCATGCCCGGCAGGCGTGGTTGATCGACGCGTCGCATCGCATTCCTCGTCTTGGCTGTAGCTCACCGACGATGATCGGCATGCAATGCTATCGGCTAATCCTGCGGGGCGAAGCCATCGTCATCATTACGAAGGCTCGGCGGCGTGCCCGCACGCCGTTGTACAGCGCTCAGACTGCGTTGCGGGGGCGGGCGCCTAGCAGGAGCCGCATGCGTTGATCCGGGTGGGATCGAGCACCACACGCTTGATCCGTCGGCGCTTCCAGGTGTAGCTGATGTGCACCAACCCACCATTCCAGATGCGCGCGCCAGCCGCGATCTTCGCGGCTGTTGGGTGCCAGGATGCGTCCGCTCGGCAACTGCAGCGGCTTGTTCTTGATCGGCCCAAGGATGCCGCCCGGCAGTCGCTGCGGCGCCGACCATGTCGCCCCGTTGTCGACGGAGGTGAGACGCAGCCCCCACCACGAATTCGCTTCGCACGATAGGCAAGGCCGGAAGGACGGGAGCGCGTGCCTGCGCGCTGCAGGCAGCAAGACTTCCAGCAAGGCAGGTCAGCAGGCGCGTGGCAAACATCCGGATCCAATGCAGTGTGGACTTGATGGATACCCAATGACCAGCTTGCTCACGGTGCTTAGGTCGTCCCAGTCGGTCAGCTGATGGGCGGTGGCGACGGCGGAACGCCGCCGCCACCGCTGCACGTCTTCGATGGGCTCAGGCCACGTTGTCGTCGCATACCTGTGGCGGCAACAGCGTCTGCGGCTTCTTCGCCGATTCGGTCTGGCACAGGAAGGCCATTCGGTGCGCCGCCTCGGTGCTGTCCATGGGCTTGCCGTGGACCTGCTCGGCAACGGCATGCTGGCTGCCCGCAGCGGCGGGAACGGATTCTTGCGTAACGGTGGACGAGGACATGCAACGCTCCTGGAACCTGCAATCAAGCCGTCTACGTCGCAAGCACGCGCATCCGTAACGGAGTCAGCCGGTGATCTTGCCTGGAATCTGGTCCGCCCGATACCTTCAGGGCAACGGGCGGCGCGGCGGCACCGGATGTTCTGATAACGGCTGGGGGCGGCCCGGCTGAAGGGCCGCCGACATCACTCTATGTGTGTCAGTGACTGGCCGTGGTGTCACATCGGCGGGTTACAGGGAATTCCACTCTTCTGTGCATGGCTACCGTCAGGTGGACGCTCAGCAGGCGGTGGAACCGCCTTTCACTGACGTAGCGCCAGCTCTGCCAGGCCATCCAGGCGACGCTTTACATTTCGCCAGTCGGGCATATGGGCGTCGAGTAGTCGATGGAAGCCCTTGCCGTGATTGTGAAGCTTCAGGTGACACAGCTCGTGGAGAATGACGTAATCGATGCAAACCGCAGGCACACGGATCAGCGCCAGATTCAGGCTGATCCTGCCCAGCGGCGAGCAACTGCCCCATTGCCGCTGCATCGCCCGCAATGCGAGGGGCGGCGGCTGCTTGAGCCAGCGCAGATGCGCGGCCATGTCGGCGACGCGCTGGGGTAGCGCTTGTCTGGCACGCTCGCGTTGCCAGCGCTCCAGCGCGGTGCGTACCGCTTCGGGCGCCCGGCTGGTTACGCATATTTCGATATAGCCGCTACGCAGGCGCACGCCGTTCTGCTCTGCGTCAGGGGTCACCTTCAGTCGGTAGCGTCTGCCGAGATGCAGCACGGTTTCGCCACTGACGTAGGCGTAGGGCGTGACGTGTCGCAGGCGGCTTTCGATCGCGGTCAGGTGCAGGTGAATCCAGCGCGCGCGCCAGGTGAGGGCCTGTCGGATCTGCGCGTCGGTTGCCTGTAGCGGCGCATCCAGTCGGACGCGACCATCCGGCTCCACATGGATCGCCACGCGCGCGATGGGGCGGGTGGGGGATCGGTGGATCTGGCAGTGAATGCGGCGCTCGCCATAGGTCACCACCATGTGGTCTTGTGGGGCGGCATTTGTCACGCGCGGCTGCGCCCGATGCGCACGATGTGGATCACCTGGTCCACGATGGTCTTGGCGTGATCCAGCCCAAGCAGATCGAACATCGCCGGAAGCAGTGTCTGACGAATCTGGGACTCGATGCTGTGCGGGTTCAACGAATGTTCTGCCACCGCGTTGCGTACCACCTCGTCGATGGTGATGGCCAGCGTCACCAGCTCAGTCATCCGTTCCGCGCTATTGGCATCCATGGCCTGTTCGCCCAGCGCGAGCCGGATGACACCGAAATACGCACTGGCCTGTGGCTTGTCGGCCAGCGCTGCAGGAATTCCAGGGGGCTGCTCGCTTTGCAGGCGCTGTTCGAATGCCCGCAGTACCGCGTATTGCTTCAACGGATGGTCGAACATGGCGGCTGCCTCGGCGATGGCCTGCCGCAGCAGCTCGCCGAACACCTTTTGCGCGTAGGGATCGCCGGCCAGGTCCTGTTCGATGGTCTTGCGCAGCCGGGTCTGGATGAGGTCTGCCTCGTTACGGGTTTTTTCCTCCGACCAGGTGTGCGGGTCCTGCGACTGCCCCAGTTCGTGCACCACATAGGCGCCTTCCGGTTCACGGACCTCACGCCCGATCACCTGTTTGTCCACCAGCTTGCGGATCTGTTCTTCGTAGACGCCGTAGTCCACGGTCTCCATCGCGTCGCGCCGGGCGGTCAGTCGCAGGCCCGAGAAGAACCGCAGATCCTGCTTGTAGCGGTCGATTAGCGTATCGGGAAAGGCTGTGTCTTCGAAGAAGCTGCGCGAGGACAAGGCGGTCTGCAGGCATAAACCGAATTCGGTCAGGGCAGCATAGAAGTCCTCGCGCACGGCCTGGCGTTCGTCGTAGTCCTCGCCATCGGCGTCCCGGACGAAGTGCGGGATCAGGCGTTGTCGGAACTGTTCAAGGTCGCGGCGGTTGGTCACCCCCTCGAAGAACGCCCATAGCCGCGCATGCAGTGCGGGCAGGCGTTTGTACTCGCTGCTGACCGCGTGATACAGCCCCTGCAGGTCGGCTACATCAAAGCCGGCCTGCGTGCGGGTTTCCAGATCGCGGTAGGCGCGCACGGCGGTATCCAGCTCCGGCAGGATGCCGCGGTAATCCACCAGCAGGCCGTGGCGCTTGGCATCGTGCAGGCGGTTGACTCGCGCTACCGCCTGGATCAGGTTGTGGCCCTTCAGCGGCTTGTCGATGTACAGCACGCCATTGCGCGGCTCGTCGAAGCCGGTAAGCAGCTTGTCCACCACGATCAGCAGGTCTGGCTCGCCTTCGCCGCCGAAGGCATGCACCGTTTCGCGCTCGTAGTCTTCTGGACTGATGCGAGCATCGGTCATGGTCTGCTTCCACCACTTGTGGATGTCAGGCGCGTTGTCTTCGTCTACCGTACTGTTGCCCTCGCGGGTGTCGGGTGGGGAGATCACCACGGCGCTGCTGGCCAGGCCGGTCTGGTCCAATGCGCGCTTGTAGCGAATTGCATCGCGCTTGCTGTCGGTGGCCACCTGGCCCTTCAGCCCCAGCGGTTTGACGTGCTCGTGGTAGTGGGCGGCGATGTCCCAGGCGATCAGTTCGATGCGGTTTTCCGCGCCATACACCGCGCGCTTGCTGGCGAACTTTTTCTTCAGGTCGCTGCTCTGCGCCTCGGACAGCCCGGCGGTGATCTTGTCGAACCAGCGGTTCACCGCTGCTTCGTTGACGTCCAGCTCCGGCACGCGCTCTTCGTACAGCAGCGGCGCCACGGTTTGGTCTTCCACCGCGCGCTGCATCGAGTAGGCGTGCAGGATCGGGCCGAACTTGTTGGCGGTCTTTTCGTCCTTCAGCAGCGGGGTGCCGGTGAAGGCCAGGTAGGCCGCATTGGGCAGCGCCTTGCGCATGCGTTCGTGGGTTTCGCCGCCGTGGCTGCGGTGGCCTTCGTCCACCAGCACGATCAGATCGGGCGAGGGGTTGCGGCACTCGGGCAGCTTGGCGGCGGTGGTGAACTTCTGCACCAGCGAGAAGGTGATGCGCTCATTGCCCTGGCCGATACGCTGCGCCAGGTCGCGGCCGGTGGTGGCCTTGCTGCGTTCGCCCTCCTTGCGGGTGGCGACCGCCGAGCCGAACGCGCCGCCGCTCAGGAAGTTGCGCGCCAGCTGGGTTTCCAGGTCGGTGCGGTCGGTGACTACCAGTACCCGGCATTCCTGCAGGGCTTCATCCAGCAGCAGCGCCTTGGTCAGGAACACCATGGTGAAGCTCTTGCCCGAGCCGGTGGTGTGCCAGAGCACGCCGCCCTCCCGGCCGCCATCGGGCCGAATCTTGCGGATCTGCGCCAGCAATGCACGGATACCGAAGAACTGCTGGTAGCGCGCCACCAGCTTGCCGGCCTTGCGGTCGAACAGCACGAAGTTGCGCAGAAACTCCAGTAGCCTGGCCGGCGTGAGCAGGCCGGCCAGCAGCCGGTCCTGCTCTGTCGGCAGCATGGGTTGGTTCCACAGCGCCTGGCAGTAAGCGCGTAGTGGCGCCGGCTTGCCGGCCAGCAGCGCATCGCGCGTGGTCGCGGGCAACGCGGCGTTCTTGAGGCGATGCAGATGTGCCTCGTCGAACTGCTCGTCGCGCCAGCGCGCCCAGAATTTGGCCGGCGTTTGGGTAGTGCCGTAGCGCGCTTCGGTCAGGCTGAGCGCCAGCAGCAGCTGCGCGTAACCGAACAGCTGTGGAATCTCCTCACTGCGCTGGTTGCGCAACTGCTGGCTGATAGCCTCGTCCACCATTGACTTGCCGGCATGCCCGGCAGCCGGGCGCTTGGCCTCGATCACCACCAGCGGCAGGCCATTGACGTAGCCCACTATGTCCGGGGTGCGGCTGTGCGTGCCCTGCGCGGACAGCACCTCGCACTCTTCGGTGATATCCCAGCGGTTGGCAGCCGCATCCAGCCAGTCGATCACTGCGATGGTGGGCTGGTGCTTCTTGCCGTCGGGCATGAACTCGGTGACGGTGATGCCCAGCGCCAGCAGCTGGTATAACCGCTCGTTGGCTGCCAGCAACCCATTGCCCAGCGGCAATGCCGACAGCTCGCGCACGATCTGGTCGATGGCGCCGGGCGAGAGCGGGTAGTCCTGGCCCTTGTAGATGTAGCGCCGCGTTTGCAGCACCTCCAGCAGCCGCGGCACCAGCAGCACCTCGCGGGTGCTGCCGCACAATGCCAGGCAGTCCGCAGCGCTCAGGTACTGCCAGCCCAGGTTGCACAGCAGGTGCAGGGCGGGCAGCTGCGCGCCGGCCTGTTCGCGGGTGTCGGGGGCGCTGTGGGTCATGCGGCGCTCGTCTCTTCGGCGGGCAGGCGCACGCGGCGCTTGCCGGTGAGGAGTTGGGCCATGAGGGCTGTTTTTTCGCTGCGCAACTTTTTGATTTGGGCCTTGTGCGCATTGATGAGGTCATCTGCTGCTGTCAGAACCCTCACGGCACGCTCCTGTTCGGCGAGCATTGGAATGCGTACCTTGATCTTCTTGAAGTGTTCAAACTTCAGGTTCCACGTATCTGACACCAATCCTTGCGAATGGCGATAGAACGTAAAAATCATTTCTTCAAGCTTGAAAAGATATGCCGCAAAGCGCGCATCGATTTTTTCGTTTGGAAGAATGATGGTGTATGCGGGACTAACGATGCCTTCGATTTGGGACAGCGCCGAAACGCCTTGCCACATGCGCATGGTGTTGTAGCCAATGTCGCCAGGACAGATGCGCAGGTATTTTGACTTGTCCTCATTCGAGGTGTCTTTGCGTCCCACGCTGTCACGCAAGACAATGCCATCGTCCCGTGTAATTGAAAGAAGGGGGAGGCTGTCTTGCTTGCCTTCGATGCGCTCTGTGAATAAATCGCCCAATTGGTAAGCTTTCCAGTCTTCGCCTTCTTTCCTGCGCGAAAGAAGTTCGCACATCAGTGCCGATTTTTGGTTTTGGCTATTTTTTAGCAGTTTTTCCACGGTGACGATGGCTTGATCCCAGGTGGAGAGGATGTGGGCTATGCGGCGTTGTTCGCGGATTGGTGGAAGTGCTAAATCAACAGATTTCAGAAGAATTGTGTCCAGCTTCCCTGTTCCATGGCCTGCCGTATCGACCATATCCAAAACAATATGCTTCTTACTCTGAAGTTGGTAGGCGAAAAACCGAGCATCAAGATCGTCGACGGGAACCATCGCCTTGATATCTTGGTTGAAAGCCATATCCCGCATGGTGAGACTGATCGGCAGATCCTTCAGTAGAGCCATACCTCGCGTCACAACTAACACCGAGTTAGCAGGCGCAATGGATGCTGCGGATTTTCCTGATTCAGTCAATGTCAGCCCCGTTTCTTGCAACCAAGGCGTTTTCATGTCCCTTACAGTTACCCAAGGAAAATCGCCGGACCAGAAGGCCGGATTCTCCTTGCTTGGCGTATTGCCGGAAATAAGCTTGGTGGACTCACCAATCGTGCTACGTCGCCAGTCTTTAGGAAGCATCACAATTTCTTACCGTCATTAGCGGGTTGGCGATTTGATCCGCGCTCGTCTCGTTCACGTGCAAGCTTCTCCATGGATTCCAGGGCCTTAATGTCTTGGCTATCCGCCGCCATAGCTTCCGCCTTGCGCCGTTTTGCATCGAACACGGCATAACGCTCGTGGGCGATCTGCTGCATGCGTTCATGGCTGACGGTGCCGGCATCCTTCAACAACGGCCGTTCGTTGAATTCGACGAAGCGGTCCACGTACTGGCGCCAGTCGTCCATGCGCAGGTCCTGGCGCTGGCTGGCGCGGTCCTCGGCGTAATCCAGGAACATGGCGGCGATGCGGTTGAGCTGGGTGTTTTCCTCCGCGTGCAGGTAGTTCTTGGCCACGATGACATCGGTCTTGCGCACGCACGCGGCCTTCCAGCCAGTCAGCGCCATATTGGGCTGGTCCGGATCGGCACGTTCCACGATCAGTTGCGCGGCGGTCTTCTGGGTGACGGCGTAAAGCATCTTGTTCTGCACCACGGCAAAGAATTGGCCGGTGGCGGTGTCGTCGTCGCGGTAATCCACCGACAGGGCGAACAGGTCGCGGATCTTCTGGTAGAAGCGCTTCTCCGAGGTGCGGATCTCGCGGATGCGCTCCAGTAGCTCGTCGAAGTGGTCCCAGCCGGCTGGATCCTTCAAGCGCTCATCGTCCATCACGAAGCCCTTGACCAGGTACTCGCGCAGATGGGTGGTAGCCCACTGGCGGAACTGGGTGCCGCGCGGGGATTTTACCCGGTAGCCGATGGCCAGGATCATGTCCAGGGTGTAGAGCTGTGTGCGGTAGCGCTTGCCGTCGGCCGCAGTTGTCAAGTCTTCCTTGACAACTGCGGCCTCCTGCAACTCATTGTCCGACAGGATGTTTTTGACGTGTAGGCTGATGTTTTGCTTGGTGGTCTGGAATAATGCAGCCAGTTCCAGCTGGCTGAGCCAGACGCTGCCGTTCTCGGCGCGCAAATAGAACCGGGCAGTACCATCGTCGGTGGCGTAGAGCACCAGTTCGCCATGGGCACTCGTGCTCGGTGCACGTTCGTCGCCTGTGGCGGCCGATGTGGTTGGCGAGTCTGGGAGTTGGTGCTTACGCATCGCCAAATTCCCTCAGGCAAGCCCCTGCTCGGGCGTGTTCTCGGAACGCCCAATGGTGACCATGTGCTGCGCCGGCCGCCCAAATGGTCAGGGCAAGGGGGGGGTCAAGATGACCCCCCCCTTGCGGCAAGTAATTGATTTGCCGGGTACCAAGGTTCCGATTCATGGTTCGTCCTTGTCTTGGTCCGTACTCTGCCCCAACGGCGGCCTGGCGTCCTTCTGCAGCCGCTTGATGCTGGTCCGTGGTGCTGGCAGGTGCTCCGGCAGGGTTCCGCCCAGTTCCTGGATGGTCTTGCGCACGGTCTGGCCGACGGCGTAGTGGGTGTGGTTGGCGGCCGTCTTGCCCTGCACGTTGTCGCGGCGGAGCTTTTCCTCTGCCTGCGTCGCCCGGAAGAGGTTGGCCGCCAGCTCGGTGCTGCCCATATGGTCCAGGATTTTCTGGCTCTTCTTCAGGGCCTTGCGCGCATGGATATCCTTTGCGCCCAGGCCGCCATACAGGCCCTTGTAGCCATGATCCTGAAAGACGGCGTACTCCAGCGGGGTTTCCACGCCAGCCTGTTTGGCTGCTGCGGCCAGATCCTTGTTGTGCTGGCTGATCTGGTCGCGCAAGAACAAGCGGCGCTGGTTTTCGCTCAAAGCGTCGAAGTCGGCTGCCTCCTCGCCCTGGATGCGTTCGTTGCCGATGCGCGCCAGCCAGCGCTTGAAGGGTTCGGCCTTGGACGAGGGGATGGATTGAATGATGCGCAACGCGCCTTCCAGCGTGGTGCAATTGAGCATCTGGGGCCCCCCCGCCGTGGCGACACGCAGTGGCGTGACCAGGGTCTCCCAGCTGCGGGAGAGCTCCTCGTCGCGTCGGCGCAGGTTGCGTAGATAGCTTTCGGGGCTGTCAGAGTCGGTCAGCGCACTGACCAGGTCGATGACCGCAAACCACCACTGATCGGCATGCCAGGTGCGGCGTACCGCTACGCCTTCGTGAGTGGCCATGCCTTCAATCGCATCGGCGGCGATGTCGGTTTTTTTCTCACTCATAACCCAGCTCCTTCAGGTAAGCGGCCATCTGTTCCTCCAGTCTGGTCAACTCTGTCTTGAGCTGCTCGCGCTCGCGGCGCACGGCCATCAGGTCGATCTCGGCCTCTTCCTCGAACGTATCCACGTAGCGGGGAATGTTGAGGTTGTAGTCGTGGCCGGCGATTTCGGCCGGGCTGGCCAGGTGGGCGTACTTGTCCGCGTTCTGGCGCGCCTGCACGGTGTCCAGGATGCGCTGCAGGTCGCTCTCGCGCAGCAGGTTCTGGTTCTTGCCGTCCTGGTACTGGCGGCTGGCATCGATGAACAGCACGTTCTTGTCTTTCTTCTTCTTACGGAACACCAAGATGGCCGCAGGGATGCCGGTGCCGTAGAACAGCTTTTCCGGCAGGCCGATCACCACATCCAGCAGGTTCTCATCGATCAGTTTCTGACGGATGCGGCCTTCTGCGGCACCACGGAACAGCACGCCATGCGGCACCACCACCGCCATGCGGCCGCTGCGCGCCTTCATGGTGGCAATCATGTGCAGGATGAAGGCGTAATCGCCCTTGGTGCGTGGGGGCAGGCCGCAGTGGAAGCGGTCGTGCGGGTCGTTGTCGGCGCTGTCGTGGCCCCACTTTTCCAGCGAGAACGGCGGGTTGGCGACGACGATGTCAAAGTTCTTGAGGTGGTTGCCGGCCAGCAGCTTGGGGTTGCGGATGGTGTCGCCCCATTCGATGCGGTGATTGTCCTCGCCATGCAGGAACATGTTCATCTTGGCCAGCGCCCAGGTACTGCCGATGGCTTCCTGGCCGTAGAGCGCGTACTTGCCGGTGCCGGTGCGCTCGCGGATCAGCCGGCCGCACTTGAGCAGCAGCGAGCCGGAGCCGCAGGTGGGGTCGCAGATCTCCTCGCCTGGTTGCGGGTTCATCAGGCGCGCCATCAACGCGGAGACTTCCGGCGGGGTATAGAACTCGCCGGCCTTCTTGCCGCTGCTGGAGGCGAAGTTCTTGATGAGGTACTCGTAGGCGTTACCGATGATGTCCAGCTGGCCGATACGCGAGGGGCGCAGGTTGAGCGCAGGCTTGGCGAAGTCTTCCAGCAGATGGCGTAGCAGGTCGTTCTTCTGCTGTTCTTCGCCGAGTTTATTGGCGTTGAAGCTGATGTCCTGGAATACGTCGCGCAGCTTGCCCAGGTTGGCGTCTTCGATGGCGTGCAGGGCGGTGTCGATGCGCTCGCCATTGCCGGGGCGGTGGCGCTGGTCGTACAGGGTGTAGAAGTTGGCGCTGTGCGGCAGCACGAAGCGCTCGCTCTTGAGCAGTTCTTCGATCAGGCCTGGCTTGTCGCCGTGTTTGGTCTTGTAGTCGTCGTAGTGGTCCTGCCAGACGTCGGAGACGTACTTCAGGAACAGCATGGTCAGCACGTAGTCCTTGTAGACGCTGGGGTCCACGGTGCCGCGGAAGGTGTCGCAGGCGCCCCAGACGGCGGCGTTGATGGTGTCCTGGGCGATATCGGTCTTGCGCATGGGAGTTCCAAAGGCTTAGGCGAGTAGGCGCTCGGCGAAGATCGCCAGCTCGGTGGTACGGTTGTCGATCAGTGCATTGAGGGTTATGCGCTCTGCCTGTGCGGCCTGGTCGATGGCGATGGCGGCGTGTTGGATCTGTAGCGGCGGTAATCGAATCAGCGTGCTGTCCAGGACGGCGCGGCGAATGCTCAGCTGGTTGCTGCCTTCGGCGGATTGGCGCAGGTAGCGTTGTGCCGGGGCCTGGTTGAGCTGCCAGGCGAGAAAGGCAGGCAACAACCGCTGCGGCGCCTTGACCCGGATGACATAGATATGCGGCGAGCAAAGCGTGCGCGGCGGCGGTGCCTGTGCCAGTGCTGCGAAGGTATGTGCGCCTCTGGCGATGAAGACGATGTCCTGGTCCTGGAGCCAATCAGGCTCCTTGCGGCCCTCGACCTCCGTCGCAACAAGCGTCTCGTAGTGGCAGAGGCCGGTGCGCGTGATGTCTCTGGTCTGGATGACGCGGACGCTGCCGCCAGTGATCTCAGAAATCGCGCCACGGAACGGATAGCCCATGCGGGCGTTTGCCAGTTCAGCCAGCGTGGCGCTGAGTGCATGATTGGACATGACGCATACGATCAGGTATTCATCGTCGCAAGTCAATAAAAATTGCTTCAAAGTTGATGATGCAATAAAAATGTGTGAAGTCGGTGCGTCCAGCTGATAGGATTTCAAGCGGAGTACCGTCAGCTTGCGGCACTAAATACTTGTCAACGGAGGACTGAATGAGGCGAGGGTCCAACGCAGCCGGCTTACTGCCCGGCTACTACCTGCCAGACCATGCGCAGTATCGCTTGCAGAAGCTGGGCGACCACATGCGGTTTTTGGCGCGCATGGCTGAGCCACGCACACGCAGCGAAGAGCAAGCGCCGCATGCGGCGATCCGGATGGACGAACTGGCGTTCTGCCTGGAGCTGCTTGCCGAGCAGGTACAACAGGTGCTTGAACAAGTGCGTTGGCCGGCAACGTTGGGCGTTGCCGAGTGACTGACGCAGGACGGCACTTGCGCTTGCTCCGCTGCGCGATCGTATTGCCGGCGTCCGGAACAGCCGCGCGTGTTCAGTCCATCGGCTTGAGCCACACCTGCTGCTTCAGCCCGCGCACGCTGGGAGCCTCGACGGTATCCAGGTCGAACACCACCATGGTGTTGTCGCCCTGGCGCTGGAAGGGCGCTGGGAAATACAGCGCCGTTTGCGGGCCGATATTCCAGTGGCGGCCCAGGTTGACGCCGTTGGCCCAGGCGATGCCCTTGCCGAAGGCGAGCATGTCCAGATAGGTGTCGGTGGGGGTGCCAATGCGCAGCTTGCCGCGATGGAAGGCCGGGCCTTGCACGGTCTTGCGGGTCCAGCCGCGCAGGCTGTCGGGCGAGCGCATCGGCAGCGGGAACGCCTGCCAGCCGGTGAGTGGCTGGTTGTCCAGCAGCACCGGGTCGACCAGGCCGGCGCGGCCGTCGGCCAGGCGCAGGCCATAGTTGATGCGGCCGCTGTTTTCGACCAGGACATCCAGGGTGTGCTGGCCGGCCGGGATGTCCACCTGGGTGGAGACCTGTTGCAAACGCCGTTCGACGCTGCCCATTGGCTTCTGGTCCACGTACACCCGCGCCACATCGCGCACGTCTCCCAGATACAACGCGCCCTTGCGCGGGCCGGTGATGGTGGTGCGGTAGAGGATGTAGCCGTAATCCTGGCCGAACTGTTCCATCGGCTGCGGGGTGTCGATGGCGATCGGCGCGGGCAGGTTGTCCCACAGCGAGGCGGACTCGTGCAGGGGGATTGCCGGCAGCGTGGTGGTCGCGATCGGGGCGGGAAGCGCCGGCGGTTGTACGCCGGTGACGCGGGCGATCGCATCGCGCATCAGCGCGAACTTGGGCGTGGGCCGGCCGGCTTCGTCGAGGATGGCGTCGTAGTCGTAACTGGTGGTCTGGGCTGCGTAATGATCGCTGGGATTGCTCTGGAAATTAGCGCCATTCATGAAGCCGAAACTGGTGCCGCCCACGAACATGTACAGGTTGGCCGAGTGGCCCTGGCGCAGGATCCACTCCAGTTCTTCGGTCTGTTGTTTGGCATTGGTGCTGGCGTGTGGCTTGCCCCAATGGTCGAACCAGCCGGCCCAGTATTCGCCCACCATGCGCGGTTGCTCGGGACGGAACTTGGTCAGTTTTTCGAACGCGCTCTTGGCTTCGCCTGGCGCAAAATTCACCACCGCCAGGGTGCCGGGCAAGGTGCCGTTGGCGAGTACGTCGGCGCCATCGGAGGTGAACAGCAACGCCTTGTCGAAGCCAGCCTGGACGAACATGGCGCGGTTGTCGGCCATGTAGGCGTGGTCGTCGCCGTAGGAGCCGTATTCGTTCTCTACCTGCACGGCAATGATGGGGCCACCGTTGTGGTTGAGCAGCGGGCGGACCTGCTGGGCCACGGCATCCAGATAGGCCTGGCTTGCGGCAAGGAAGCGCGGGTCGCGGCTGCGCACGCGGATGGCGTCCTTGCCGAACAACCACGCCGGATAGCCACCGGCTTCCCATTCGGCGCAGACATAGGGGCCGGGGCGCAGGATCACGTTGAGACCTTGCGCGGCGGCCTCCTTGACGAAGGCGGCCACGTCGTTGTTCGCGGAAAAGTCGAACCGGCCTTGCTGCGGTTCGACCAGGTTCCAGAACACGTAGGTCTCCACCGTGTTCAAGCCCAGTGCGCGCGCTTTTTGCAGGCGATCCTTCCAGTAGGCGCGCGGGATGCGCTGGAAATGGATGGCGCCGGAGAGGATCTGGTAGGGCTTGCCGTCGCGGACGAACTGCGTGCCCTGGGTGCCGAAGGATGGCCAGGAATCGGTGGCGGCGGCAGCGGCGGGGAACGCGAGTGCCAGGGCCAGAACCAGGGGAGCAACAGTGGTACGCAGCATGGAGGTCTCGATGTGGGGAGGGCTGGTGGTGCGGGTGAATGGATGTGCTGGTGGTTTGCGTGCTGCCCTCATCCGCCCTTCGGGCACCTTCTCCCGCTTGCGGGAGAAGGGAAAGGCAATGCCCGCTTGCGGGAGAAGGGAGGAGCAATGCCCGCTTGATCCGCGCAGCAAGAACCTAACGCGCCGCCTGTGGAAGCGGCGCATTGGCATCACGCAAACGACGGTGGCAGATCCTGCTTGTCTGCGCCGAAGGCCAGGTTCGGCTTGGACCCCATCGTGAATTCCAGTGTGCCGCCGGCGGCCAGGTCGGCGTGGCGCAGCCAGGCGCGGTTGAGCGGTTTGCCGTTGAACCGCAGCGACTGTACGTAGACGTTCTGTGCGCTGTTGTCCTTGGCCACGATGCGCAGCGTGCGGCCGGTGCCCACGTCCAGGGTGGCGCGCTTGAACAGTGGGCTGCCAAGGATGTAGTTGCCGCTGACCGGGTCCACGGCATACAGGCCCAGCGCACTGAGCACGAACCAGGCACTCATCTGCCCGCAATCTTCATTGCCGGACAGCCCGTTGCGCGCGTCGTGGTATTGCTCGCGCAGCAGGCGGCGGACCATCGCCTGGGTCTTGTACGGCTGGCCGGCGTAGGCGAACAGGTAGGCGACGTGGTGGCTGGGTTCGTTGCCGTGCGCGTACTGGCCCACCATGCCATCGATGTCCGGCGGCGCATCGGCGGGGAGTTCGGAGCTGGTGGAAAACAGTTCGTCGAGCTTGGCGACAAAGCCATCGCGGCCGCCGTACAAATCCATGTAGCCGTACAGATCGTGCTGGTTGAGAAAGGTGGCCTGCCAGGCATTGGATTCGGTGAAATCGCGCCATTGTTTGAGATGACCCATGCCGCGCGGGTCGAACGGTTTTGCCCAGCTGCCGTCCTGCAAACGTGCCTGCACAAAGCCGCTGTCGCGGTTGAATACGTTGCGGTAGTTGCGCGAGCGTGCGCGCAATGCGCGTGCGTCGTCGCTGGCGCCTGCGGCCTGCGCCAGATGTGCGCAGGCCCAGTCGTCATACGCATATTCCAGGGTGCGGCTGACCGCTTCGTCCACCTTGTCGGCGGGGATGTAGCCGAGGCTGCGGTAATACGCCAGGCCATGGGTGGTGTCGTGCATGGCGCGCTTGCGATAGGCGGGCCAGGCGGCCTTGTAGTCGATGCCGGTGAAGCCCTTGGCATGCGCTTCGGCCAATACCACCGCCGAGTGGTAGCCGATCATGCAGCCGGTTTCCACGCCCTGCAGCGGCCAGATGCCCACGCCATCCGGGCATTCGTTGGCGCCGCGCACCAGGCATTGCACCAGGTCGGGCACGCGCTCGGGTTGCACCAGGGTGAGCAGCGGATGCGCGGCGCGGTAGGTGTCCCACAGCGAGTAAGTGCTGTAGTTGTTGTAGCCCTTGGGCGCGGTGTGGATCTGCAGGTCCATGCCGCGGTAGCGGTTGTCCACGTCGCTGAAGAGTGTGGGCGCCAGCAGGCTGTGATACAGGCCGGTGTAGAAGATGCGCCGTTGCGCCTCGTCGTCGCTGTCGATGCGGACGCGGCCCAGTTCCTTTTCCCAGGCGGCGACGGCGTGGGCGTGCACGCGTGCAAAGTCGAAGTCCGGTAGCTCGGCGTCGAGATTGGCCAGGGCATTGTCGGCGCTGACGGCCGAAATGCCGACCTTGATGAGGAGCGGTGCGTCGGAGGCATCGGCGAAGTGCAGCGCGGCCTTGAGATGGGTGCCGTCGCGATGGCGCGTGCCGGCGGGCAGCGCCTGATCTTCGTCGTACAGCTGCACGCTGGCGAACGGCCGCGACAGCCGCATGGCAAAGTAGATGTAGCGCCCCTTGGCCCATTGATGGACGCGGCGGCCGCCGGTCAGGGTCTGCGCATCCACCACGCGCAGCTGCGCGTCGCTCACGCGGGTGGGAATCTCCGGCTTGTCCTGCATGCCGTGGCACAGGTCCAGCAACACATGCGCCGGCTTGCCCTTGGGAAAGTGGTAACGGTGCAGGCCGGCGCGCGCGGTGGCGGTGAGTTCGGCGTGCACGCCGCTGTCCTTCAGGCGCACGCGGTAGTAACCGGGCGAGGCGGCTTCGTTGCTGTGATCGAAGCGCGAGCGGTAGCCGGCGTCAGGGTTGTCCAGTGGGCCGGGCACCAGCTTGACCTCGCCGGTGGCCGGCACCAGCAGGAAATCCAGCATGTCGCCGATGCCGGTGCCGGACAGGTGCGTGTGCGAAAAGCCCATGATCGAGCCATCGGATTCGTGATACCCCGAACACGAATCCCACACCGCGTTATAGGTGTCCGGGCTCAGCTGCACCATGCCGAACGGCAGCGTGGCGCCGGGAAAGGTGTGACCATGGCCGCCAGTGCCGATGAATACATCCACATGCCGGGTGAGATCGGCACGCGTGCGCGCGTCGGCAGGCAGCGCGTAGTTGCCGGCGCGCGCGCGCGCCAGGCCTGGCAGGCCCATGCTGCCAAATAGTGCTGCGGCGATGGCGCCTTGGAGAAAACCGCGTCGTGTTGCCATGTGTGTGGTCTCGAAATTCACGGGCCGATGCCGGGGCACCCTCATCCGCCCTTCGGGCACCTTCTCCCGGCGGGAGAAGGAAAAATCACGTGCTGTGTCGTTCCGCCTGGAACGGAGGATCTGGCGTTTCGGACAGTCAGCTACTACGCAGCAACTGGGGTTTACGTTGGTACAGGTCGATGATGAGTTCGCCGAACAAGGTATTGGCCCAGGCGAACCAGTCGCGGGTGAAGGTGCTCGGGGTGTCCTTGTCGAACGCTTCGTGCATGAAGCCGGTGCCGGCATGCGTGGTTTTCAGCCACTGCAGGCATTGGCGCAGCTGTGTGTCGTCGTCGCTGACCAATGCGTACTGGATGATGGACATCGGCCAGATGGTGCCCATGCCGCTGTGCGGGCTGCCGACGCCTTCTGCGGCGGTGCCGCGCGAGAAATACGGGTTGCGCTCACTCCAGGCCAGCTGGCGGGTGCGCAGGAACACCGGGTCGGCACGGTCGCAGCAGCCCAGGTAGGCCAGGCTGAGCAGGCCGGGTGCGTTGGCATCGTCGATAAACAACTGATTGCCGAAGCCGTCCACTTCGAAGGCCCAATACGCCTGGCCGTCGCTGTCGCGCAGTTGCCCGAACTGGCGGGTGGCAGTTTCCACTTCATCGGCAAGGGCGGTGCAGTCGGCGGCGAAGGCGGCGTCGCGATGCAATGCCGTGCTCATCGCGGCCAATTGCCGTAGCGAGGTCACCGCGAACAGGTTGGCCGGCACGAACAGCGGGAACACGCAGGCATCGTCGGAGGGGCGGAACATCGAATGGATCATGCCATTGGGCTTGGTCGGCTGGCCGTAGCCTTCCAGCACCAGGGTTTCGGTGGCCAGCGGTGAGGGGCGCTGGAACACGTACGGGCCGCGGTTGTCCTTGCGCTGTTGCTCGCGGAAGGTGCGCACCACCACGTGCATCGCTTCGCGCCAGTCATCGTCGAACGGTGCGGTATCGCCAGTGGCGCGCCAGTATTCGTGCGCGATGCGGATCGGGTAGCACAGCGAGTCGATCTCCCACTTGCGCTCGCCCACGCCGGGTTTCATCTCGGTGATGTCGTTGAGCGACCATTTCAGGCGCTGGGTCTGGCCATCGGGCAGGAACGCGTTGGCGTACGGATCGAGTTTGATGCACGCGGCCTGGCGCTGGATCAGGCCATGGAACATGCGGCGCAGGGCCGGGTCGCGCTTGGCCAGCGGCACGTAGGGGTGCACCTGCGCGGAGGAATCGCGCAGCCACATCGCGTGGATGTCGCCGGTGATGACGAAGGTGTCCGGCTTGCCGTTGCGGGTGCCGGTTTCCACCGTGGTGTCCAGCGTGTTGGGGTAGCAGTTCTCGAACAGCCAGGCCAGTTCCGGGTCGGCGATGCGCGCCTTGATCTGCGCAATCTGCTGTTCCACCGCAGTGCTGACGAAGCGGCGCTGCGCCTTGGGCGGGCGCTTGCTGGCGAAGCCGCCGACGGCACGGGTGCCGGGGGCGGACGCTGCCGCGAAGGCGGGCAGGGCGCTGGCGAGCAGGCTGGCGCCCGCGCCGGCACCGAGCAGCTGAAGGATGTCGCGACGGGTGTGCATGACCTCAAGACTCCGTGGGTTCACTTGGCAATCGCACGCGTGGAGGTCGGCGCCAGACGCCACGGGAGCGCGCATGCGGCGATGAGACCTATGCATGACCAATTCCCGATGACCATACAACGTGTGCGCCGCAGATGCATAGTGCGCCTGCACAATCCGCCGCCGTATGCACCCCTCGCCGTTGCCATGGCGGGCGGGCGGATCCACGGCCCGTGCAGGTCGGCGTGGTTGCCGATGCTGCCGCCAGGCCTGACGGTGCCCGACCAACCCTTCAACCCACCGCCTGTGCGCGCCACCGTGCCGGCCAGGCGCACTGGCCGTCTTCGTCGTGCGCCTGCCCGAACAAGGCCTCCAGCAGGCGCCGCGACGCGCTCCACTCGCCAATCGCCGGGTGGATCAGCATGGCCTTGCAGGCGTCCAGATGGCGGCCGCTCAGGGCCGCTTCGATGGCGGCGTGCTCGTAGGCCTTGAAGGTGCGCACCAGACCCTGCACGGCGGCGGGCAGCGGGGCGGCGGGAATCGGTACGATGCGGTCGCGGTCGATGTCGGCGGCAATTTCCACGATGTCGTCGTCGGCCAGCTCGGCCATCGCGCCGTGGTTGCGCACGTTGACCACGTGCCGGCCGGGGCGGGCGCCGGTCAGCGCGCTCATCACATCGACCGCGATGCGGTGGTAGCCGGTGCTGGCGCGGAACGGGTCCGGTTGCGGCGCCAGATCCGGTGCGAACGCCGAGCCTGCTTCTGCCTCCAGCTTCATGTAGGAGCCAGAGCGCTGCGCGAGGTAGGCGGCGTAGGTCTGCACGGCGCCGTGGGTATCGCCGGCATGCAAGTGGCCGTGCAAGGCGTCCATCAGGTTGCGGTTGAGTCGCTCGATCTCGGCGCCACGGCTGGCGCCACTGGCACGCTGGTTGTCCAGCGCACGGCGGCGTTCGTAGATGAAGTACAGGTATTCGGTGGGGATCAGCCGCAGCGCCCGCAGCATGTCGAAGTCGAACAGCTGCGCCAGGTAGAGCTGGCGCAGGATGGCATCGTCGGCGAGCACGCGGTCCAGGATGTCCTCGCCGCGCAGTCGCACCGCGCGGATCCAGCCCAGGTGGTTGAGGCCGATGTACTCGCATTCCACATCGGCGGCCGGCTCGCCCAGCGCACGTGCGATGTTGTGGAACAACTCCACCGGCGTGTCGCAGATGCCCACCACGCGGGCACGGGTATGCGCGCTGATCGCCTGGGTAATCAGGCCGGCCGGGTTGGTGAAGCTGACCAGCCAGGCCTCCGGGCTCAGGCGCTCGACCAGGCGCGCCTGGTCGATGGCCACCGGCACTGTCCGCAAGGCCTTGGCCACGCCGCCGGGCCCGGTGGTTTCCTGGCCGGAATAGCCGTGCGCGATGATGGTCTGTTCGTCGGCCGCGCGCTGCGCAATGCCGCCGACACGGATGCTGTTGAGCACGAAGTGCGCGCCTTCGATCGCCGCTTCCAGCGAGGGGGCCGCATGCACCTGCAGCGCGCCACCGGCTTCGGCCACGATGGCGCGGCCCATCGCCACCATCAGCGCCAGGCGTTCCTGGTCCGGGTCGTACAGCACGATCTCGCGCGCGCCCAGCGCCTCGGCGGCCTCGTTGACGCCGTAGACCACCAACGGGGTGCGGACGCCGCCGCCGCCGATCAGGGTGATCTTGCGATTATCGATAGAACTGCTCATGACACGTCCTCGGTTGGGGGAGATAGCAGGAAAAGACCGTCCAGCGCGCCGAGCGCGCTGCAACATGCCGCACCGGCGCGGCAGGCCTGCTGCACGCAAGCATCCAGCGGCTGGCCGTGCCGCCATGCGGCGATGAAACCGGCATCGAAGGCATCGCCGGCGCCGGTGGTGTCGCGCACCTGCACCGGCGTTGCGGCGATGCGGCGATGCGGCGTGCGCCGGTGTCGTCGATGCACATCGCGCCTGCGGCACCGAGCTTGATGACGCAGCGGCGCAGGCCCAGCGCATGTGCCCATTCCAGGCAGGCCTGCGGACCATCGCCGCAGCCCATCCGTGCGGCTTCGGTCTGGTTGGGCAGAAACCAGCTCACCGCGCGGCAGGTGGCGTGGTTGGCAGGGTCGGCCAGCCAGGCGGGGTTGAACCCCACGTCCAGCGAGGTGGTGCAGCCGGCGCGTTCCAGTCGGGGTAACAGCACCTCGGCCAGCGCGGCCGGCAGCGGCATCGCAAAGTGCACATGCGCGGCCGTCGATAGCGCGGCGATCAGCTCTTCGCGCAGCAGCATGCTGCCCAATTCCGCATTCGCACCGGCATAGGTGAAGAACGAGCGGTCCTCGTGCAGCGACACGCTGGTGGTCACGCCGGTGCCGGCGGGCGAGTCGATCAAGCCATCGGCCGCGATGCCGAACTCACCCAGCCGCTGCGCGAACACCGCGCGATCGGGCGCGCCGATTGCGCCGATCGCGCGCACCTTGCAGCCCAGCCGTGCCAGTGCGCAGGCCGTGATGAGGGTGCCGCCGCCCAGCTCGCGCCGGTAGTGCTGGGCGAAGGTTTCTTCGCCCGGCGCCGGCCAGCGCTGGAAACCGCTGAAGATATGGTCCAGATAGACCTCGCCCACCACCACGATCTGCGCTGCGCTCAGCGTGCCTGAAACGGCCATGCGCGCTCCCTCCGTGCCTGGATCAGGTACACCCCGCTCCCCAGCGCCAGCGCCAGCACCGCCGCCAGCAGGCGTCGTCCCGGGCTGGTGGCCAGCAGGGACAGCCAACCGGCCACGCTGACCAGCAGCGGCCATGGATACAGCGGCATCGAGAACCCCCGCCGCCGGCGCCTGCGCCGCAGCAGCACCACCGCCAGGCATTGCGCCAGGAACTGGAACAGGATCTGGACGATCATCAAACTGGCGATCAGGTCGTCCAGCGACAGCAGGCAGGCCAGCATCGAACTGGCACCGACGAATAGCAACGACACGGTGGGAAAGCCCCCGCGCGGATGCAGCCGCGCGAAGATGCCGAAGAACTGCCCGGCCGCGGCGGCTGCATACGGCACCCGCGAATACCCCAGCAACACCACCAGCGCCGAGCCCCACGCCGCCAGCGCGATCAATGCCACCGCCAGGGTGCCGCCGGCCGGGCCGTAGATGGTCTGCATGAAGTCGGCCATCACCGCCTTCGAGTGCGCCGCCTGCTGCCACGGCAACACGCCGAGCAGGGTGATGTTGAGGCCCAGGTACAGCAATGCCACGATCGGGATGGACAGCAGCACCGCGCGCGGAATGGTGCGGCGTGGCTTGCGGATTTCGCCACCGAGCATGCACACATTGTTGTAGCCGCCGTAGTCCTACTGTGTCATAAAAATGTTATTCTGCAGGCAATCCACACCGTGCTGAGATGAACATGGCCGCAGTCAGTCACCAAGCGCGTTTTTCCGCCTATTTGGATGACCTATCCGCTGCGCTTGGTCATGCTGATCGCGCGGCGAGCTTACACGGTTATTGCCGAGGATTGATGCTGCCGTTGGAGCGCAAAAGCGTAGAGCCGCTGGCGGCGCATGTGGATCCGCTGCGGACACGGGCTCGGCATCAGGCGTTGCACCATTTCGTGGCCAAGTCGGACTGGTCCGATGCGGCGGTGCTGGAGCGCGTCCGTCAGTACGTCTCATCGCATATGGATTTGAAGGGCGAGGTGTACTGGATCGTGGACGACACGGGTTTTCGCAAGAAGGGCAAGCATTCGGTCGGTGTGACCCGACAGTACTGCGGGGAGATCGGCAAACAGGACAACTGCCAGGTGGCGGTGAGCGTCTCGCTGGCGACGCCTGCGGCGAGCGTGCCGATGGCCTTTGGGCTGTATCTTCCTGAGGCTTGGGCGGCCGATGCGGCAAAGCGGGAGAAGGCCGGTGTTCCGGAAGAGATCGCGTTCGCCACCAAGCCAGAGATAGCGCTGGCGCAGATGCAGGCCGCGTGTGCTGCAGGTGTCGTCCGCGGCACCGTGTTGGCCGATGCAGCTTATGGCAGCAATACGGCTTGGCGTGATGCGCTGACTGCCTTGGAACTGACTTATGCAGTGGGGATTGTTTCGAGCGTCAAGGTCTGGCCGCCGGGGCAAACGCCCGAGCCGCCCGCGCCTTGGAAGGGGCAGGGCCGTCCTGCGATTCGCCATCGCCGCACGGCGGATCGCCAGCCACAGTCGGTGGAGGCACTGGCGCAGTCCCTGCCTCGGCGTGCCTTCCGGACGGTGTCATGGCGGGAAGGCAGCAACGCACCGTTGTCCGGACGCTTTGCGGCCCTGCGCGTGCGTGCCGCGCAGGGAGATCGTTTGCGTCAGGAGGAGTGGTTGTTGATCGAATGGCCCGAAAACGAAGACAAGCCAACGCGCTACTTCCTCTCCAACTTGCCGGCAAGCACGCTCCGCAAGGATCTGGTGAATACGGTCAAAGCGCGCTGGCGGGTTGAACGCGATTATCAGGACCTGAAGCAGGAGTTTGGTCTGGATCACTACGAAGGGCGCGGTTGGCGGGGGTTTCATCATCACGCCACGCTATGCATTGCTGCTTACGGGTTTCTGGTTGCTGAGCGCTTGCGCGGGGCGCATCAAAAAAAACCGTCACAACGCCCGCAACCTGCCCTACCCGAAGATTACCGCCCGCGCGGGGCGGCCGATGCGGGCTCAGCGCCATGTAGTGGACTCGATCGCGACGCTGCGCTGGACAATCGCCGTAGAAATCGCAGTGACACTACTTGGAACGATGTCTCCGCACCTTCGCATTTAATGACACAGTAGGAGTAGTCGTAGACCGCGATCAAGGCCACCGCACCGAAGCCTAGCCAGAATCCCTGCGCCGATGCCGGACGCGTCTGCAGGAAGGCCGAGGCGATGCCGGCATTGAAGTGCAGCACGCCGCTGCCGATGATCCACACGCAGGCGCCGACCACCACCGCGCTGACCAACAGCGACAGCAGCTGCACCGAGCGCACCCGGCGATACAGCAGCAGCGTATTGAACGCGCACACCGCCATCGCCATGGCGGTGAGCTGGACGTGGCTCTGTTCCGGCAACACGAACGCCAGGTACTGCACGCACCCCACCGCCGCCGACGCCACCGACAAGGGCGCGGTCAACAGCGTCTGCCACAGGTAGAGAAAGCCGAACAGGCGCCCCCAGCGCTCGCGCCCGTACGCATCGCGCAGGTAGTGATAAGGCCCGCCGGAACGCGGAATCGCCGCGCCCAGTTCCGCCCACACAAGCCCATCGCAAAAGCACAGCACCGCGCCGGCCACCCAGCCGATCAACACCGCCGGCCCGGCCAGTGCCGACAACGCCAGTGGAATGGTGATGAACGGGCCGATGCCGATCATGTTGAGCAGGTTGGCCGACAGCGCGCCCCAAAAACCGAGCGTGCGGGGCGGTGCCTGGTCGCAGCCATATGCTGGCGACGCGGCAGGCGCGGTCAGCATGCCGCAGCCCATGCCAGCGCCGTGCTGCGCGCATGATCTGCGCGGCGCGCGGACCTCAGGCCGCCTGCGCAATGGATCGCCGCAGGTGCCAGCTGATGCAGGTCCAGCACCAGCACCGCGTTTTCACCGGCATGCAGCCACGCGCCTGGGCAAAACAGGCAGTCCTGCGGGCCAATGTTCCAGTACCGCCCAAGCAGCCGGCCATTGATCCACAGGTAGCCTTTGCGCCAGTGGCTCATATCCACATGCACATCGCCCACCGTCTCCAGTGTGATGGTCGTGGCGAAGAACAGCCCGGGACGCGTGGGCGGGCCCTGCAACGGCCGCAGTGATGGCGGGCTGTCGCCGTCCAGTGCCAGGCCCTGCACCTGCCAGTCGTGCAGTGCGTTGCCATCCAGCGTGACCGGGCCGAGCAGGCCTTTCGCATCGCCCAGGGCCGGGCCGAAATTGATATGGCCGAAGCTGTCGATCACGATCTCCAGCGTGCGCTCGGTGGAGGTGGTGTGTGGCAGCGCCAGCTGCGCTGCGCTGTTGAGGCGGGCATGCGGCATACGCGAAACATGTCCGATCTCCGCACCGTCCAGCTGGACGGCTGCGTAGTCGTGCACCTGTCCCAGATCCAGTTGCGTGCCTGCCGCAATGCGGCGTCGGTAGACCGCCAGTCCCAGGTTTTGCTTGAGCAGACCTTGCAGATCGGTGGGATGCTGGGTGACGACCGGCGCGGTACTCAGGTTGTCCCACAGGCTCGCCACCGGATGTGCCGTCACCGATGCAAAGTGCGCGCGCAGCGGAGCAGGCGGAATCGGCGGCAGCGTGGTGGTGCTGTGCTGGGCGATGATCGCGCGCAGGACCCTGTAGGCCGGCGTGGCGCGGCCGCCTGCGTCGATCGGTGCGCCGTAGTCGTAGCTGGTCAACGCGGGCTGGAATTGCGAGCCATCGTCTTCGGCATTGGCGCCGGCACTGAGGCCGAAATTACTGCCGCCGTGCACCACGTAGAGGTTGAACGAAATGCCGGCCGCCATCAGCTGCCGCAGCATCGGCGCATAGTCGCGCTGCGCAAAGCCATTCTCGCCCCAATGCGTCAGCCAGCCGGGGTAGCCTTCGGCCACCCACACCGGTGCCTGGCCGGCGATGCGTTTGGCTTGCTGCACTTCGGCCATGTCCGCGCCATCCAGCCCCAGGGCCGCGCCCGGCAGATAGGCCTTGCGCCGGCGCAGATCCTTCATGCCCTCGGCCAGCGAAAATGGCCCGGGAATGCCGTGCGCGCGCCATAGCGCCGCCAGCGTCTGCAGGTAGCCCACATCGCTGCCCTGCATGTTGTATTCGTTCTCGATCTGCAGCATCAATACCGGCCCGCCGGCACTGGCCATCAAGGGCGCGATGCGTGGCGCCACGGCCGCGATATAGCGCCGCACCGCAGCCATGTAGCGCGCATTGCCGGCATCGCGCAGCCGGATGCCTGGCTCGCGCAGCAGATACGGCGGCAGGCCGCCCAGCGTCCATTCGGCGCAGACATACGGGCCGGGGCGCAGATACACCCACAGCCCTTCCTGCTGGCACAGACCGATGAAGGCGACGAAGTCGCGCTCGCCGGTCTCGAAGTCGAACTGGCCGGGCGTGTGCTCGTACGCGTTCCACATCAGATAAAGCGCGATGGTGTTCAAGCCCATCGCCTTGGCCATGCGGATGCGGTGCAACCAGTCGGCGCGGGCGATGCGCAGTGGATGCATCTCGCCGCTGCGCAGTTGCCAGGGTTGCCGATCCAGCACGAACTGCCCGCGCGCGAACCCGAATGCATGCGGCCGGCCATCGGGCACCGGCGCGTGCAACGCCCATGCCGGCGTCGGTACTGTTGCCAGACTCAGCGGTGCGAGCAGGCCGAACGTACACACATTCCTGCGTTTCATGCGGTCTGCAACCGGCGTGGAAGGACATCTGCGCCGCTGCGCGCGCCTGGGCACGCAGCGGCGCGCCGTGTTCAGAACGCGTACTTGATCGTCAGCAACGAGGTGCTGACCGCATCGACGATGTCGGAGATCGCCAGGTTGCGCCGGCCCACATGTGCCCAGTAGCTGTATTCCCTGGTCAGGTTGGAGATCGACAGATCCACGCTGACGCCACTGTCGAAGTGATAGCCGGTGTGCAGGTCCACGCGCCGGGTGGGGCGCGCCCACAGGTCGTTCCAGGGCGCGCCTTCATGCAGGAGGTCGTAGCCCAGCAGGTACGAACTGCTGAAGTGGTAGCTGAGGTTCAACGAGAAGCCACCGTGCTCATAGAACAGTTCCAGGTTGGCCATTGCCGAGGGGGCAGACTGCATGTGCTCGTTGTCGAAGCCCTCCATGCCCAGATCGGCACGCGCGTGTTGCCGCGTGGCGTTGGCGCTGATGCCCAGCCCATCGAAGGGCGCCGGCAGGTCCTGGAACTTCTGCCGCGCGCTGACTTCCACCCCGTAGACCGTGCCATCGCCGCCGTTGGCCGGCAGGTGGTACAGCACCGTGCCGCTGCCGGTGGTGGTGCCGTTGGCCTGCGACGGGCCGGCGTCGTAGATGTAGTTGCGCAGCTGCTTGTAGAAGCCAGCCAGCGAAAAGAGGGTCTTCGCGGATCACTGTGGGTGCAATCGAGCGTTTTCGGGTAACGCGTGCAGGAAGCTGGCGATGATCTTGAGCCTCAGGAACTCCTCGTCGCGATAGCCGTAGGCGCTGCGCTGGATGACCCGGATCTTGTTGTTGAGCCCTTCCACCAGGCCGAGGCTGACCTTGTTCTCCGGCCTGCAGTACGCCGCGATGCCGTCCCAGTGGCGCTCGATCATCCCCACGAACGTCTGGTAGGGCGCAAGCCGCTGCCAGCGCAGACTCTGCTTCCAGCGCTCGAAGAACTCCCGTGCACCTCGCTCGGTGCGGTAGCTCCACAGCTGCCCGAAGGACTCTTTCAGCAGGTACGCCGTGTTCAGACGTTTGTTGGCCGCCAGCAGCTTGGCGAGCGCCTTTCGACCGTCCAGGGTAAGGTTTTCGCGGTTGCTCAGCAGGGTGTAACGCTGGCCTTTGATGTAACTGCGATCCTGGCCTTGAAGGCGCTTGTACTCGTCGCGCCGCACCTGGTCGAGCGCGTCGGACAGGTGGCGCATGATGTGGAACTTGTCGAACACGATGCTGGCGTTGGGCGCATTCTTGCCCACCGAGTTGCGAAACGGCCGCCACATGTCCATCACCGCCACGTCGATGCCGGCGCTACGTTTTGGGCCCAATTCGGCGAAGAACTGGTCGATGTCCGCCTCGGTGCGCCCACTGCCGCCGAACCAGATCGGTCGGCCGCGCTCCAGATCGCTGACCACAACGCGGTAGTCATGGCCCTTGTGGATCGCGATCTCGTCGATGCCGATGGCGCGCGGCGCCGGCGTCCCCGCCCGGCGCACCTGCTCGGCCATGTACAGCGTGGACAGCTCCTTGACCGTGCTGTCGTGCAGGCGCTCCAGCTCAGCCACGGCCTTGTGCGTCATGCTCCGGCACAGATTGCCCACATGCAGGGCGAATCGCTCGGTGTAGCGCGGATTCTTGGCCAGCCAGTCCAGCCGCTCTACGTGCACGCCGCCGCACCCCGGGCAATCGACCCGCCAGCGCTCGAACTCCACGAACAGCATCCAGCCGGCCGCCCGCAAGTCGCGGGCGCGGCACAGGCGCTTGTCGTAGCGGCTGCGACACCGATGGCCACAGTTGGAACACACGGCCGTTTTTTTCGGCGCCGCAAGGTCACGATCCGCGCCTTCGGGGCGCCGAACACGCCCTTGAGCGTGGACTCCGCCGCGAAGCCAGGGAAGGAAAACAACTCACTCAGCCGACGGCCCGTTTTCATGCAGAACACCGCGTCAAGAAGTCAGCACAGGATGCATCACCGTCTGGGACGGTGGAAAGGGCCTGTTTCCAAGGCTCAACGCAGCTTCAGGGGCCTCAAGGCACCCACACGAATCCGCGATGAGCCAGAAAACTTGTCTTCGCGCCCGTCGATCTCGATATGGTCCGGCCTGTCGTTATCGCCGAAGCTGTAGAACACGTTGGGCATGAAGGTCCAGCCGCCCAGGGTCTTGCGTGCGCCAATCTGGAAGGTGGCCAGGTCGGCGATTTCCGGATTGGTCTCGTACCAGAAGCGTGCGGCGATGCGTCCGATGTCTGGGGTGAATATGCCGGGCGTAGCGGTTGGCACGTACCGCACATCCTGCGGCAGCAACTGCACGAAGGTGGTGCCCTGTTCGGTCCTGGCATAGGCGTAGGTCATGCGCGCATACAACGATAGGCTGTCGTCCACGTGCCAGTCGAAGGAGGCATTGCCACCGTAGCGACGTTCCCAGCCGGCGGCGATACCCACGTTCATGCCGGTGCTGGTGAGATTGTGCTGCGGGTCGAAACCCGCCGCGTTGCGGCCGTCGGCGTCGGTGTTCAGAAACTCCCACGAGCCGTCGTTGAGGGCGCTGACGGCCGCGGCAGCTTCGCTGTTGGTCGTGGTGCGGTAGTCGTAGTAGGCACTGGCATAGATGCCGAACTGCTGCGCATCGCCGAACTTGTGCTGGAACTCGCCGCCGAAACCGCCACCCAGACCATCGCCGCCATAGTCGCGCGCACGGCTTTCCACCCGTCCGCTGCCGGTGATGCTGCCGCTGGTGGTGGCCTTGAAGTCGTAGGCGGTAGGAGTGCGGAAATCCAGCGTGCCACCGATTGCATCACCTTCCATATCGGCGGTGGAGGTCTTGTTGGCGACGATGGTCTGCAGCCCGGTGGGCGGCAGCAGGCTCAATTGCACGCTGCGGCTGTACGGCATGCCTTGCGCCACGGTGACGCCGTCGATCATGTTGACGTTGTATTCGGACGGCAGCCCGCGCACCGACGCGAACATGCCTTCGCCGCGCGCTGCGCCGTCGATGCCGCCCAGGTAGCCCGAGCCGGTCGTGGTGATGTTGATGCCGGCGATCAGGCCCAGCGCTTCGGCCACGTTGTGCACGGCGGTGCGTTGCAGATCGTTGGCCGACAGCACATCCACGGTATTGGCGGCGTTGAGCTTCAGGTCGCTGGCGTCGTAGCGATTGCGGACCACGCTGACGGCCTTCAGTTGCTTGACCTCGTCCGGCGCGATCGCCACCGAGGCGGTGCCGTGCTCGTCGACCTGCACGCTGGTGTCGGTGGCGCTGAAGCCGGGGTAGTCGAGATCGAGCGCGTACTGTCCTGCGGGCACGTTGCCGATGACGAAATGACCTTGCGCGTCGGTCACTGCGCGATACGACGTGCCGCTGATGCGGACCGTGGCATTGGCAGCGGGTCTGCCGCTGCTGCGCTCGGTCAGGTGCCCCTCCACAGTGCCGGCCACCGCGCCGGCCGTGGCGGCCAGGCCGGTGATGCTCAGGATCGCCACGATCAATTGTTTACGGGCCAAACGCTTACGCTGGTGCACATGCCACCTCGCCAGATGCTGGGCAACGTTGCCGATGGCAACGCCCTCCGATGCCTTGCTCTTGAGGCAGACGGTCTACACGGGGAGATGCGCACACGGCGTTGCACGGCGCCGCAGGTCTGCGTGCGCAGCGTGCATCAACCAGAGCATGTCACCGGAGCGTCTGCCAGCTGGTACAGCGATGCAGACCTCAGCGGCGGGGCGGGGAATATCCGGCGATGCACTTGGAACGCGAGCGCATGGCGCTCAACTTGTAGTGCTTGGTCATGACAACGGCACCGCAGCGGCAGCCGCGCGGACGGCGAACAGGCAGCGCAACGCACAGGCGGCAGCAGGCGAGCGATGGTTGCTGTAACGATGCGGCATCCACCCATCTCCCGGTACGTGTGCGATGTGGAGCGTCCTGGCGATCAGCACGAAAAACGCGCGGCGATCGCCCTGTGCAACGTGTGAGTGACGGTCATACCGTCGCCTCTGGCAGCAGTAGCACCCATTGGCGCGAACCACCGACCGCCGCCAGAGATAGACCCGCTTCAAGGCACTGTCAAGCAGGTGTGAAGTGTGTGCGGAAATCTTCGCTTTGCCTGCGGATCGAGGTCGATTATCTGTGTCCTCCTGCGATTTGCGGTGCATCGCAACATGCCCGCATCGCAGGACAGGCGTCGGCCATCAGCACCGACGCCTGTTGTCGTTTTGCTGCGGCGTGGCTTACTTCGGCAGCGGCGAACGTCCCTGGATCGTCAGCGCTGCTGCTGCACCGGGTGCGCCGGTACCGGGCTGCCCGCCACCGACGAACACCTGGTAGGCGCCGGCTTCCACCGCGCGCTGGCCGCTGCGATCCACATCGCTCAAGGCGCGTGCATCCAGTTGGAAGGTGAGCTCACGCTGCTCGCCGGGCTTGAGATGCACGCGCTGGAATCCGACCAGGCTGCGCAACGGCGACTGCGGGCGGTCCGGGTATTGCAGATACACCTGCGCCACTTCATCGCCGGCACGGGTGCCGGTATTGCGCACGGTGGTGGTCACCTGCAGCGTGCTGCCGGCCTGCAACGTGCTGGTGGACAGGCGTGGCGCCGCATACGCGAAGCTGGTGTAGCTCAAGCCATAGCCGAACGGGAACAGCGGCTCGCCCTTGAAGTAACGGTACGTGCGGCCCTTCATGTCGTAGCTGACGTAGGGCGGCAGGTCCTTGGTGGAGCGGTAGAACGTGACCGGCAGGCGACCGCCGGGATTGTCGTCGCCAGCCAGGGCGCGTGCGATGGCGGTGCCACCGGATTGGCCCGGGTACCACGCCGCCATGATCGCATCGGCGTGCTGCTTGGCCCAGTTCAACGCCACCGCGCTGCCACTCATCAACACCACCACCAGTGGTTTGCCGGAAGCCTTGGCACGTTCCAACAAGGCCTGCTGCGCAGCGGGCAAGGAGATGTCGTTGCGGTCGCCGCCGTCGAAGCCGGGCACGTCGATGCGCAGCTCCTCGCCTTCCACATCCGGCGACAGTCCGACAAAGGCCACGATGGCATCGGCCTGCGCCACCACCTGCTCGGCCTCGGCCAGTTGCGCGGCGGCCGGTGCCAGCCATTCCAGGCGCACGCCCTGGTCCTGTCCACGGTGTTCCATTTCCAGGCGTATCTTGCGCGGGCGCGTATCGTCGAAGTGCAGCACGGTTTCCACGCTGCGGCCGTCGGCGTTGTGCATGCCGGCCGGCACATGCTTGTCTTCGGCGTTGCCGGCAACGACGAGTTTGTCGTCGATGTACAGCCGCACCGGATCGTGCCCGGCGCAATCGAAGCAGCGCGCCACGCGCACCGCCAGGGTGTAGTCGCCGGCGCCCGGCGGCAGCAGTTCACCGCTCCAGCGCACCGCGTAGCGATCGGCCGGCACGCCCTTGGCCGGGCTGACCTGATCCCAGTTGAAACTCACCACGCGGTCCTGGCGCACCACGGCCGGCGCTCCATCCAGATCGACATTGGCGAAATATTCGCCACGCAGGCCCGGCTTGCCGTCGCTGCGCAACGCGGTCTCCGGAATCATGCCCGGCACGCCGGCGGCCAGCGGTGCACCCTGTGCGTAATGGATCTGCTGCGCACCGAAGCGCTCGCGCAGGCCCTGCAGCGGGGTCACCGGCTGCGCGGAGGTGCCCTGGTAGTTGGCTTCCAGCGCGGCCAGTGCATCGGCATTGGGTCCGAGAACCGCCAGCCGCGTGCCCGCCTGCAACGGCAGCGTGGCGTTGGCGTTCTTCAGCAGCACGATCGATTCGGCAGCGGCCTGCAGGGCCAAGGCACGGTTGGTGCGGTTGTCGATGTCCTTGGCGCCCAGCCGAGCGTACGGGTCCTTGCGTGGGGCTTCCAGCTCGCCCAGGCGGTAGCGGGCGGAAAACAGGCGCACCAGCGCTTGATCGAGCAGGGCTTCGTCCACTTCGCCGCGTTCGATGGCGGTACCCAGCCCGCGATAGGCGTGGCCGCAATTGAGGTCGTGGCCGGCCTTGAGCGCGGCGGCCGAGGAGCCGGCATTGTCGGGGCGGAAGTAATGGAACTGGGTCATGTCGTCCACCGCGTCGCAGTCGGACACCACGAAGCCCTTGAAGCCCCAGTCGCCGCGCACGCGGCCATTGAGCAACCAGTCGGCGGCGCACGCCGGGGTGCCGTGCAGCGAGTTGTAGGCACACATCACCGAGCCAGCCTGGCCCTGCACCAGCGCAGCACGGAAGGCGGGCGTATAGGTCGCTTCCACGTCACGCGGCGACACATCTACGTCGAAGCCATGCCGGCCCGGTTCGGGGCCGCTGTGCACGGCGATGTGCTTGGGCGTGGCGATGGTGCGCGGGTGGCTCAGGTCCTCGCCCTGCAGGCCGCGAATGAAGCCCACCGCGAGCTGCCCGGTGAGGAAGGGGTCTTCGCCATAGGTTTCCATGCCGCGGCCCCAGCGCGGGTCGCGAAAGATGTTGATGTTGGGCGACCAGATGGTCAGCCCGGCGTAGCGCTTGTGATCCTTGCCGGGGCCGCCAGCCTGGTTGAACTTGGCGCGCGCCTCGGTGGAAACCACCGTGCCCACCTGCTGCATCAGCTGCGTATTCCAGCTGGCGGCCAGGCCAATGGCCTGCGGAAATACCGTGGCGTAGCCATTGCGGGCGATCCCGTGCAGGCCTTCGCTCCACCATTCGTAGGCGGGAATGCCCAAATGCGTGATCGCCGGCGCATCGTTCATCGCCTGGGCGACTTTTTCCTCGCGGCTCATCTGCGCCACCAGCGCGGCGGCGCGCTGTTCGGGCGTGCCGCTGCGGTCGGCGGGCGCGGCGAGGGCGACACAGGGCAGGCCGAGGCTCAGGCCCAGTGCCATGGCAAGACGCGAGACAAACATGGAAGACATCGATTCACTCCTGCGCAGCGGTGGAGTCCGCCGCGCGTTGTTCTGGTGTTGCCGCAGGGGGTGCGGCGAAGTGGGGGGCGGCGCGGTGGTGACAGGCGTGCCATTGGGTGTGATGGTTGCTGGGAGTGCGGTGTGCCCTCATCCGCCCCTGCGGGGCACCTTCTCCCGCCAGCGGGAGAAGGATGCGAAGCCACACCGGACATCACTTCCTTCTCCCGCCCGGCGGGACCGGACGTTACTTCCTTCTCCCGCCTTGCGGGAGAAGGTGCCCGAAGGGCGGATGAGGGCCGCCCTGCCGCTCATTTCGCGGCAGCTGCCTCCGGCGGCTCTGCCGGAGCGTCGGCCAGCGTCGCTGCCAAATCGCGCACCTGCAACGCAGACTGCACCTGCGCCATCGGCAGCTTGCTGGTGACGTGCAGCGTGAGCGGCTCACCCGGCAGCAGGTCGAAAGCGTTGTCGGCCACGCTCACCTCCAGATCGCCGAACGACAACCACACCTCGCGCGCCAGCGCGTTGCTGGTCAGGGTCAGCGCGTAGCCATCGCCATCGGCGCGCCACTGGCTGTCGATCTTCGCGGCCGGCAGCGCCAGTTGCTTGGCCGGCGCAAAGAACATCACTTCACGCGATAGCAGCGTGTCGCCCTCCAGCAACTCGAAGACGGCGTAGCTGCGCTTGGGGTCGGCCTTGCCCAGCAATTGCGCATCGCTGAAATCGCCTACCCGCAGGCTGCTCAGCGGCTTGATCGTGGCTTTTTGCTCGCGCTTGCTCAGCAGCTTGCCGTCCATGCCCATCACCCGCATGCGCCAGCGCGCATTCAAGGCAGTGGTGCGATCGGAGACCAGCGAGACCTGGGTCTGGCCCTTGTCGTTACGCAGCGCGGCGATCATCTCCGGCGCGTAGAAGCGGCGCGCGTGATACTGCAGCGCCTTCCAGCGTCCGTAGTAATCCACGCTGGACCACGACGCGCCTGGCCACACGTCGTTGAGCTGCCAGTACAGCGAGCCCATCGACTGTGGACGCGACGCACGCAGGTGCGAGGCGGCCAGGTTGATGCCTTCGGCCTGCATCAGCTGGCTCAGGTAGACGAAGCTTTCGAAATCCTTGGGCTCGCCGAATTCGCGGCGGATGTACAGCATCAGCCGCTTGTTGCCATTGCCCTTGTCGAACTTCTGGTGCGCACGCATCACCGGCGATTCCGGGTCCATGTCGGCCGCATCGGCGAACACGCGGACGGTGCGCATGTCCGGGAACGACTGCAGGCCGTATTCGGACATGAAGCGCGGGGTGACGTTGAGGTATTCGGTAACCGGCAGGGCAGGGCCGCCCCAGACCTTCCAGTAATGCATGTCGCCGTCGTTGGTCTGGTCGGCGGCACCATCGAAATCGGTCCCCGGCGAGGTGGCCCAGTACGGCACGTCGCTATCGTAGGTGGCGACCACTTCGCGGAACACGGTGCCGAACAAGGTGGTCATGCCACGTTCGACGCGGCTGCGTTCTTCCGGGTCCAGCGACTGCTTGAACTTGACCCGGTCGCCCCAGTTTTCCCAGCCGGTCTGCACTTCGTTGTTGCCGCACCACAGCACCACGCTGGGGTGGTCGCGCAGGCGCTTGACCTGTTCGATCGCTTCCTGCCGGGTGTTCTCGCGGAATTCCACGTCATACGGCGGCACCGCGCCGCCGAACATGAAGTCCTGCCAGATCATGATGCCCAGTTCGTCGGCCACCTCGTAGAAATGGTCGTCCTGGTAATGCCCGCCACCCCACATGCGCAGCATGTTCATGTTGGCATCGCGCGCGTCCTGCAAGGTGCTGCGCATGCGCGCGGCACTGACGCGCGAGGGGAAGGCGTCCAGCGGAATCAGGTTGGCGCCCTTGGCGAAGATGGGGATGCCGTTGATGACGATCTCCATGCTCTTGCCCCATTGATCTTTCTCGCGGCGCAGTTCGACTGAACGCAAGCCGGTGACGCGCTTGATCTGCTGGCTGTCGCCAGCGGCATCGCGCACGCTGGCGACGAAGGTGTAGCGGTCCTGCGCGCCGTAGCCGGCCGGAAACCAGCGTTTGGGCTTGGCAATGCGTACCGGCAGATCGATGCGGTTCTGGCCGGGGTCGACCACCGCCTCCTGGGTGAACTGGCCCACCTGCTGGCCATCCGGGCCCAGCACCTCCAGCGTCACCTGCACCGGGCCGCTGCGGCCGGCCTGCAGTTCCAGCTGCGCCTGCAACTGGGCGCTATCGGCATCCACGCGCTGCTGGGCGATGTGCAGGCCGTCCACGCGCACCGCATCCCAGGCCTCCACGCGCACGTCCTTCCAGATGCCGGCATTGACCATGCGCGGGCCCCAGTCCCAACCATAACTGTACGGCGCCTTGCGCACGTAGGTGGAACTGTGGCGGCCATCGGGCTCGTCGCCGAATGCCGAATCATAGGCGCCGGGCAATGCATACGGCTGCTTGGCCAGCCACGGCTGGATCTTCTTGATCGGCGAGAAGAACGTGATTTCCAGCCGGTTTTCGCCGCGCTTGAGCAGCGATTTGGCATCCACCCGCCACTGCCGGAACATGTTGTCGGCACTGAACAGCTTTTTGCCGTTGAGGGTGACCTCGGCCAGCGTGTCCAGGCCGTCGAACACCAGCTCCACATGGTCGCGCTTGAGCGTGGCGGCATCCACATTGAAGCGGGTCTGGTACTGCCAGTCGCTCAGGCCGGCCCACTGGATCTTGCCTTCGTTGTCGCGCAGGAATGGGTCGGGCACCACCTTGGCAGCGATCAGGTCGGTCTGCACCACGCCCGGCACCTGCGCCGGCATCCAGTCGGCGGCCTTGGGATAGGTCTTGGCCTGCGGCTGCCCCGGAACCAGGCGCACCTGCCAGCCGCTGTCCAGGCGCACGGCGCTGGGCGGCGCCGCCCAGGCCTGCGAGATCGCAAAGGCCAGGGCAAGCCCGAGCCGGGCCGGCGTGCGCATGGGGCGTGTGGAGGCAAAGCGGTGCGACAGGGGCATGGGTGACTCTCCTTGGATGGGTCAGCGCGTGGCGGCGGGGGGCGCCTGCGCGGTGGTTTCGATCAGTTGCACGGCGCCGATGGCATACAGCGGGCCGCGGATCGGTGCGGTGAAGCGCAGGCACAGATCATGGATGCCGGTACGTGCCGGCAGTGGAGTTTCCAGGGTGAACTGTTCGCCCAGCGTGTCGCTGTTGGGCAGCTGCACGCTGGCCAGCACGTCGCCGTCGCAGCCCTGGCGCACTTCCAGTTCGCCGCCACGCGTCCTGGCCGGGTATTGCACCACCTTGGATTGCTCGTGTGCCAGGCCGAAGTTGTTGGGCAGGCGTGCGGCCTCGATGCGGATGGCGCCAATGCCATCCAGGCGTGCCTGGGGATACAGCCGGCAGGCATGGAACAGATCGACGTTGTAGACCGGCGTCTCGGCGCCGGTCATCTCCGGCAGCAGCGGCAGGCGCAGGCCCAGCGCGCCCTGTTCGACGCAATGGCCCAGGCCTTGGGTGTCCACGCGCAGCAGCGAGGCACGGTCGAAGGTGCGGCTGCGCGTGGCGGCCAACGGCGTGCCATCGGCAGCGAAGGCGGTGGCCTTGACCGTGGTCGGCAGCGTGATCGGGAACGGCGCCTCATAGCGCGGCGAGGCCGGTGTGGGGGCGCTGCCGTCGGTGGTGTAGTGCAGTGCGCCCGCGCCGGTCTGGGTGCTGAGCGCTACCGTGGCCGGGGCGCCGGCCAGCACCGGGTTGGGACCGCTTTCCAGTGCGATATCGGCCGCAAACGCGCCATCGCTATAGCCGATGCCCAATGCCTTGTAACGCTGCAGCTGTGCTGGCAGCCGCGCCAGGAAGTTCTTCCACTCGCGCGCGGCCGGTGGCGACCAGGTCATCTCCGCCACGGCGGACAGGCGTGGGAACAACGCGTGATCCACATGCCAGCGCGAGGGAATGTATTCGGACCACAGCGCGCCCTGCGCGCCGAGCACATGCCTGGCCTGGTCGGTGGTGAGATCGCTGGGGACAGGATCGAACGCATAGACCTTCGACAACGGCAACACCGTCAGACGCCCGTTGGGCTCGTCGCTGCGCGTGGTCTGCAGATTATCCAGATACAGCCAGTCGCCCGGCGCAAGCACGACATCGTGGCCCTGCCTGGCCGCCGTTACCGCGCCTTCGACGCCGCGCCACGACATCACCGACGCGCTGGCCGGCACGCCGCCTTCGAGGATTTCATCCCAGCCGATCATGCGCCGGCCATGCTGGGTGAGGTAGGTCGCCAGCTGTTCGTTGAACCAGCCCTGCATCGCGTGTGCATCCTTGACCCCGAGCTTGCGCATCTGCGCGCGCACCGCCGGCGAGGCTTCCCATTGATCCTTCACCGCTTCATCGCCACCGATGTGGATGTAGGTTGAAGGAAACAGTGTCAGCACCTCATCCAGCACATGGGTGATAAAGCTCAGGCTGCGTTCGCTGGTGTTGAACAGATACGGGTTGACGCCCCAGTCCACGCCCACTGGCGTGCGCACGCCCGGTACGCCCACCTCTTCCGGATAGGCGGCAACGGCCGCCTGCGCATGGCCGGGCATGTCCAGCTCGGGCAACACGGTGATGTGCAGGCGCGCGGCATAGGCGACGATTTCGCTGATCTGCTGCTGGGTATAGAAACCGCCATAGCGTTCCGGCGTGCCATGCCGGCCTGCGCCCGGCGGGGTACGCCAGGCACCGACCTCGGTGAGCTTGGGATAGCGCTTGATTTCGATGCGCCAGCCCTGGTCGTCGGTGAGATGCCAGTGCAGCACGTTGAGCTTGTGCACGGCCATTGCGTCCAGCACATGCTTGACGGTGTCCACGTCGTGGAAATGGCGGGCCACATCCAGATGCTGGCCGCGCCAGCCAAAGCGTGGCCAGTCGCGGATGCTGACCCCTTGCACCGTCACCGCGCCCTGGCGCGCATCGGCTGTCATCAACTGCCAGGCGCTGACCGCGCCATACAACAGCCCGGCTCCGTCGCGCGCGGCGATGTGGATGCCCTGGGCGGTCACGTCCAGGCTGTAGCCCTCCTTCTGCGCCACCGGTGCCTGCGCGCTGCGCTGCAGGCGGATGCTGGCCGGCGAGGGCGTGGCCTCGGCGCGCACTTCCAGCGTCAGCCCGCGGGTGCGTTTGAGCAGGCTTGCCAGATAGTCGGCACTGCGCCGCGCATCGGCGTCGCCGGCCGGGATCGAAATCAGCGTGCCGGTGTCGATGGTGAAACGACCGGCCGCAGGCTTGGCCTCGACCGGTGCGGGGATCAGCGATAACGGCGCATTGGCCGCCGCTGCGGCTGCCGTAGCGCCTGCACTTGCCACCGCCGGTGCGGTGCCGGTTTCGCGTTTACCGCAGCCGGCCAGCATCAGCGCGGCCAGCGACAATCCGAGCAAGCGCGACGGCAGCTTGCCTTGCGACGGCATGCCCAATGACGGCATGCGCAACAAGCGCGTGTTTGATCGAGACGTGTTCGATAAGGGTGTGGCCGATGGCGACGTGTCCAGCCGCAGCACTCTCGACAATGGTGTGTGTGGAGCCCGGCTGGTGTTGACCATCATGCAATCACATCCCGATATGGCGGAGAGTGGAGCGCTGCGACAAGCCAGCGGCGCAGCGGGGTAGGGGAGGCGCATCGTGCAGTGCCATACGGCATCTGTGCCTGGCCGCTGCGACAACACGCCTGACGCACGTGGAGACGGTGACTGCAGCCACGAGGCAGTGTACGAGTGGCGCCCGATGATTTCGAGCGCATGCCGCCTGCCTTGCCGCATCGATGCACATGGTGACCTGCGCATGCACGCCACGCTGCACGGTAACAAAGTCACCCTGTTTCACGCAGGGACTGGCGCAGGCTTCAACGCGCTGCGCCAGTCGGGTGTGTGGGTCAGCGCTGCGCGACCGGCAATTCGTCCCACACCTTCGGGTCTTCTGCGCCCAGCACCCAGCAGCTGAAGCCTTCCAGGCCGTACTGCTTGGCCATGTCGTAGCGTGCCTTGAAGCTGCGCGCGTCCGGACGGAACACCCACTCGCGCATATCGTCGCGGTAGAAGTAGAACCACGACTCCTGCTCCACCGGATCCCACTGCACGGTGGCGTTCTGTTCGATCGCCAGCGGGAAGGATTCATCGGCATCGATATACGTCGCAGAAATATTCGACGCCTCGGTGCCGTCTTCCTTCACCGGGTTGCCGGTGTACCAGCGGTAGCCGTAGGTGGCGATGCCCAGCGACAGCTTTTCCTTCGGCACCTGGGTGATGGCGTAATCCAGGTGCTTCTTCATCCACACCATGCCGTCCACCGGGCCCGGCGTGGTCCAGCGGGTGTGCTGGTCGTAGGTCATGATGCTGACCAGATCCGCGGCCTGGCCCAGCGCCTTCAGGTCGTACGCGCCGCGCCAGTATTCCCACATCCACTTGGAGAACTGGCCGCCTTCGGCATGGCCCGGTGCATTGGGCACCACTGCCACCGACATCTTGAAGCCGGCCTTGTGCAGCGCATCGGCGGTCTGCTTGACCATCAATGTGTAGGCATCGCGATCGGTCCAGGCGATGTTCTCGAAATCGAACTGGAAGCCGTAGTACTTGTGCTGCTTGCCGTGGATCAGCAGCGATTCGATCATGCGCTTCTTGGCCGCTTCATCGTGCATCAGCTTATGGAAGCCGTCGCGGCCGGTGGTCATCGACAGGATCGGCATCACCCGCAGCTTCTTCTGCTTGGCGATGTCGTACAGGTACATGTTGGGGGTGCCGTTGACCAGGCCGTTCTGATCCACGCCGTACCAGGTGGGCACCACCACGTCGATCTTGTCGACGTTGGCAATGAACGAGTTGGTCGATTTCTGCGTGTTCATCAGATAGAACAACGCGGTGGGGTTCTTGGCCAGGGCCGGGGCGCAGGTCAGTGCCAGCGCAAGCAACATCCAGGTCAATCGCTTACTCATTGAAGACAACATCCGTCAGGGAGTGGGGGAAGAAAGGTCGATGCGGAATACGTAGGCGCTCTCGCCAACCGGCTTGACCGGCAGGCGCAGGTGCAGGCCGTCGGTGCGTTGTTCGAACGGGATCCGCTTGCCGTTGGCCAGCAGGGTCACCGCGCGCACGCCATCAGCCGGTGTCAGCGAGCGGATCACCGCCTCGCCGCTGCTTGGCCAGCCGAGCTCGATCGCATACAGCGCGCCATCGCGCGTGGTGAAGCGGAAATCTTCCGCCGTGTACGGCTTGGTCTTGACGTCCTGGAAGGTGCCGCCCACCACTTCGGTGGGGCCTTCGCCATACACGCGCCACGGCGTGCTGTCGTAGATGGCGCCGCCGTTGGTCTTGAGCCACTTGCCGATCGCCAGCAGGATGCCGCGCTCGGTGTCGGGGATCGAGCCATCCGCACGCGGGCCGATGTTGAGCATCAGGTTGCCGTTCTTGGCCACCACGTCGGCCAGCATGTGGATGATGAAGGTGGGCGACTTGTAGGTGTCGTTTTCGATGTAGCCCCACGATGCGTTGCTCACCGACGTATCGGTTTGCCAGTGCGTGGGATGGATGCCGGTGAGCTGGCCGCGCTCGATATCCAGCGTGCCGGCGCCTTCCGGGAATGCGCCGAGCTTGTAGTTCACCACCACACCGCGGTCGGCGTCGGTACGCGCCGCGCCCTGGTTGTAGTAATACGCCAGCATCGTCGGCAGGCTGCGCCGGAAGGTGGGGTGGGCAATCCACCAATCGAAATAGATCAGGTCCGGCTGATAGGTATCGATCAACTCGGTGGTGCGTGCCAGCCAGTCGTCCAGCCAGGCCTGCGACACCGGGGTCCAGTCGTTGGCCACATCCGCATCGTCCTTGCCCGGCAGGCGCACCTGCGCCGGGCCGTACAGCGCCGCATAACGCGGGTCGTTGACGTCGGAGTCGAAGGCGCGCCCGCCATCGAAGAACCAGTTGTGCTCGGCGCGGTGCGAGGACAGGCCGAAGTGCAGGCCTTGTGCGCGGATGGCGGTGGACAGCTCGCCCAGCAGGTCGCGCTTGGGCCCCATCTTCATCGCGGTCCAGTCCGACAACTTGGAGTCGTATAGCGCAAATCCGTCGTGGTGTTCGGCCACCGGCACCACGTAACGCGCGCCAGACTCACGGAACAGCTTGGCCCAGCCCTTGGGGTCGAACTTGGGCGCGGTGAATTTGGGGATCAGATCCTTGTAACCGCTGGTCGCCTGCGGGCCGTAGGTCGCCACGTGATGGGCGAACTCCTTGGAGCCTTGCAGATACATGTTGCGCGAATACCACTCGCTGCCGAACGCCGGCACCGAGAACACGCCCCAATGGATGAAGATGCCGAACTTGGCGTTGTCGTACCAGGCTGGCGAGCGATACGCCTTCAAGGCGGCCCAGTCGGGACGGAACGGGCCCTTGCGTGCGCCGGCCTCTGCTTCGCGCACCAGGCGTTCGCGTTCGGGCGCGTAGGCGGCGGTGGCGTCGAGCCACTGCTGGTCGATTGCCTCCGGGCTGAGCGTGGTGGCGGTGGGCGCGGTGGGCGACTGCGCGGCACTGGCATGCAACGCCGGCAGCACAAGCAACAGACCGAGCGCGAGCGCTCGTGTCCTGGGTGCAGCTCCGGCGTGGCGGCGGGATGGAGCCGCAAACGCGCGGCTATCGGTCGTCATGGGAACTGCACTCCTGTTGAGCAAGACGCGCCGGCAATGCTGCAACCGCGCGTGGATGGCAAAAGCGGGCCTGGCCATGCTCCCTCGGGTGCGAAGGGGCGTGGCCAGTTCCACTCCTTGGTACGACATCGACCTGCCGCTGCGTACAGCGGGCAGGTCCAAAAAAAAGCGCGCCACCGTGGAGGGTCGGTGGCGCGCCGGTACTACATCAGAACTTGAAGTTCAGCTGGGCCTGGTAGCCGCGGCCGTTCTTGTAGAACGCCGTGGGGGTACTGCGGGTGTTGCTGAACAGGCGGTAGGTGGAATCCAGCAGGTTGGTCGCGCCGAAGGTCAGACCCATGTAGTCGGTGATCTGATACGAAGCGGTCAGGTCCAGCTGCTTGTAGCTGTCTGCGAAATCCTGCGAGGCCAGGCGACCGATCTGGGTGAAGTACTTCGAGCGGTAGCTGTAGTTCACACGCACCATCCAGTCGCCGTGTTCCCAGTAGGGGATCACGTTGTAGGTGTCGCGCGACAGGTACGGCAGGTTCAAGCCGGAGCTGGAATCGGATTCGGCAAACGTGTAGTTGGCCTGGATACCAAAGCCCAGACCCAGCGACTGCTGGTAGTTGACCGACACGCCCTTGACCTTGGCATCGGACACGTTGACCGGCGTGGTCACCTGGTAGATGCCCGACACTGCCGGCGGCGCCGGATTGAGCTGCTGGCTGACCGTGGTGTTGACGATGTAGGAGCCGATATCGCGATAGAACACTTCACCGGACAACATGCTTGACGGTGCGAAATACCACTCGGCCGCCAGATCGTAGTTGGTCGATTCGTACGGCTTCAGGTCCGGGTTGCCGCCGCCGGCCGTCAGGTCACCGGTACCACTGTTGATGGTGAACGAACCAGCTAGATCGCCGTAGCGCGGACGCGCAATGACCTTGGCTGCCGAAAAGCGCAGCACGGTGTCGTCGGTCATGTCGTAGGCGAGGTTGAAGCTGGGCAGCGCCTTGCGATAGTCGTTGGTCTCTGCAACGCGATTGAAGTTCGCGCCACCATCCTGGCTTTGCCAGAATTCGGACTTGTTGGTGGTATCGACCAGACGCACGCCGAGGTTGCCGCGCCACTTGCCGGTTTCGTAGTTCAACTGCGTGTAGAAATTCTGGGTGATTTCCTTCACATCGAACGAGGAGCCGAAGTCGGTGCGGTACGGGCCCTGCGGTTGAGCGAGCAGGTAGCGGCGCACGGTTTCCAGGTTAGCCGTCGGCCAGGTGGTGAGGTCGCCGCTGGCACCCAGGCCGTCGTACAAGCCACTCGGCGTGGTGCCCGGGCTGAACTGCGTCAGCGAGATCGGGTCGGTGGTGTTGATGCGATTACCACGCGCTTCCACCCCGTTGTTGTGGTTGATGTACTTGTAGCCGAACTGCAGCTTGGTGAACGGGCCCCATTCCAGGTCGCGTGCGGCATCCCACTGGAAGTATTTTTCCTCGTCCTTGCTCTTCTGATAGAAGATGCCGCCCGCCTGCATGGCGCTGGGATCCTGTGAACCGGCAGCAAGCCCTGCGGGCGAGCCGGGCAGCGTCCAGTTGGCCGCACCGCCGTTGTCGTAGTTCACGGCAGTGTTGCGGCCGTCGAAGGCATAGTTGTAGCCGCCGTCGGCCATCAGGAACTTCATCAGGTATTCGGGGTTCTTGCCGCCGGTCGCTGCGGTGTAACCGCCCTGGGTGGTGAAGACCCATTTTTCACCCAGCCAGTCGTGGCGCAGGTTCAGGCTCTTGGTGGTGACGGTGCTCTCGCGGTAGTTGGCATCCAGCTGCGCATACGGCTGGCCAGCAGCGCCGTCGCTGACGGTGGCCGAGGTGACTACGCCGTCCTGCACATTGGCGCGGGTGACCTTGCGCAGATCGTCGTTGCAGGCCGGGCAGACATACCGCGACTGGCTGAAGTTGTTGTATTCGCCCTTGATGTACAGGCCGGTCAGGTTGAATTCGTTCTGCTCGTCCGGCTTCCACTGCAACGCACCCTGCAGGCCGCTGCGCTGGCGGGTCTGCTGGAAGAATGCGCTGTTGATGCCGGCAGGCACGCGGGCGGTGGCCACATTGCTGCCGTCGCCGGTGATGGTGGCCGTCGGCGGGATGTTGGCGCCGGTGGTGTAGCCGAAGTACTCGATACCGGCGCGCGCCAGGTCCTGCTTGTCGTGCGTGGCGGAGATCAACGCACCGAAGGTTTCGTCGTCGTTCTTCCAGCTCCACAGCGCCGACCCGCGCGGATTGCCTTCTTTCGAGCGGTCGTTGTAGTTGTAGCCGATCGAACCGCGGATGGTGTTCTTGGGCAGGTCCAGCGGCTTGCGGGTATGCACGATCACGGTGCCGCCGATCGAGCCTTCGTCGATGCGTGCTTCCGGGGTCTTGTAGACCTCCATCAGGCCGATGATTTCCGGCGACAGCAGGGTGTAGTTGAAGGTGCGGCCGCTGGTGTCGGTCGGGTTGCCGCCCCAGTCGCCCGAGGCGATGGTCTGGCCGTTGAGCAGCACGCGGTTCAATGCCGGGTCGGTGCCGTTGATGCTGACCTTTTCGCCTTCGCCGAACTGGCGGTCGACGCTGATGCCGGGCAGGTGCGACAGCGATTCGGCCGCGTTGATGTCCGGGAACTTTCCAATGTCCTCGGCGCTGATCGCATCGACGATGGAGTTGGCCGAGCGCTTGACCGCCTGGCTCTTCTCCAGCGACGCGCGGTAGCCGGTGACGGTGATGGTGTCGAGTTCGGTCGTGGCCGATGGCGCGTTGGCTTGTGCCGATTGCTCTTGCCCGGCAGCCATTGCAGAGCCGGAGCAGTACAGAGCGGCGGTGATACAGAGTGCTAATGTCGTGGTGCGGCTGTGCATGGCTAAACCTCGTTGGTTGGTGCTGTGAGCGCGCGGCCTGCAAGAGGCGTCACGCGCTCGGCGTGGCTGGCAAAACAACACATCCGGACCGATCGCGGTGGTCGAACACAGCATCTGCAGGTGACGGCAGATGCGTCGATTCGCGTGGTAGAGGACGTGTCCCCCGTGTGGTGAAGCGATGGAGCGAATGCGACCTCAGCGAGCCGGACGTCGTGATGACGCACGCCCCACGAATCTGGAACAGGCAGGTAAGGGAAGAGCCGTTCTTCAGCACCGAACAGTCCGTGGCCCCTCCTGCCAGAACCCCGATTTGCGGCGAGTCTCGCGTAGCGCTGACAGCGTTGTCAACACATCGTCACAGATCTCTGAAATGGCTGCGATTGCGCTGCAATGCAGCATTTTGACTGCAGGATCGCAGCAGCGTCCAACCCGCCTCGTGGCGGCAGCGACGAGGTGCTCGGCAACGCCGCAGGCGCCCGCAACGCCGGATTTTTGGCGCTCCGATCAGTGCCGCTGGTTTGTGCCCGGATCGGCGTGATCGATGCGGCTTTTTCATGGATGATGGGTGGCGCGGAGGGAAATGCTAGGCGTGGCGCGCCACAGTTGCGTTACAACGGGATTACTGACAACGTTGTCTACCCGCGACCGTTCGTTGGACCGGGAGTGACCTCGGTCTGCAGTTACTGAACAGGAGAATGCGTGAGCGCAATCAGCCCAATGGAAGCGGTGGCTTTTCCGCATCCCGACACCTTCGTTGCCGCAGACGTGGGAGGCACGCATGTGCGCCTGGCACTGGTGTGCGAAAGCGCCGATGCGCGCAAGCCGGTGACGGTGCTGGACTATCGCAAGTACCGCTGCGCCGACTACCCGGGCCTGGCCGAGATCATGTCCGCATTCTTTGCCGAACTGCGCTGTGCGCCAGTGCGGCGCGGGGTGATCGCCAGTGCCGGCTTCGCGCTGGAAGATGGCAGCGTGATTACCGCAAACCTGCCCTGGACGCTGGCGCCGGAGCAGATCCGTCGGCAGCTTGGCATGCACGCGCTGCATCTGGTCAACGATTTCGAAGCCGTCGCCTACGCAGCCAACTACATGTCCGGCAACCAGGTGCTGCAGCTGTCGGGGCCGCCGCAAGGCGCGCCGGGCCCGGCGTTGGTGCTGGGGCCCGGCACCGGGCTGGGTGCGGCGGTCTGGATTCCGAACGGCGCCCATCCGGTGGTGTTGCCGACCGAAGCCGGGCACGCGGCGCTGGCCGCCGCCAGCGACCTGGAGGTGGCCTTGCTGCAGGAGTTGCGCCGCACGCGCAGGCATGTCGGGACCGAGACATTGTTATCCGGGCCCGGCCTGTTGACGCTCTACACCGCACTGGCCGCCGTGCGCGGTCAGCCGACCGTGCATGCCGACCCGGCCGACGTCACTGCCGCGGCGTTGCGCGGCGACGACGTGCTTGCGCGCGATGCGCTACAGGCATTTTGCGGCTTCATGGGGAGCGTGGTCGGCGACATGATGCTGTTGTATGGCATTCGCAGTGGGGTGTATCTGGCGGGCGGCTTCCTGCCGCAGATTGCCAATTTCATTGCCACCAGCGATTTCGTCACCCGCCTGCTCGACAAGGGCGCGCTGCGCCCGGCGCTGGAGCAGGTGCCGGTGCGCATCGTCGAACACGGCCAGCTAGGTGTGATCGGCGCAGCCAGCTGGTTCCTGCAACACGGCCGCTGAGTCCATGCACCCGTAGGAGCGCACCCGGGCGCGACCAGGCTTTCCCAGTAACGCCCGTCGCGCTCAGGCGCGCTCCTACGGGCGTTTGCGCGTCCGGCCCGGTCTGCAGATCCATCCCTGCCCATGCCCGGAACATTGCGCCGCAATCAGCGGCCCAGCAGTCGCCAACGACCCCGGCACCCGTAGGAGCGCACCCGGGCGCGACCAGGCTTTCCCGGTAACGCCCGTCGCGCTCGGGCGCGCTCCTACGGGCGTTTGCGCGTCCGTCCCGGTCTGCAGATCCATCCTTGCCCATGCCCGGAACATTGCGCCGTAGTCAGCGGCCCAGCAGTCGCCAACGACCCCTGCACCCGTAGGAGCGCACCCGGGCGCGACCAGGCTTTCCCAGTAACGCCCGTCGCGCTCAGGCGCGCTCCTACGGGCATTTGCGCGTCCGGCCCGGTCTGCAGACCCATCCCTGCCCATGCCCGGAACATTGCGCCGTAGTCAGCGGCCCAGCAGTCGCCAACGACCCCGGCACCCGTAGGAGCGCACCCGGGCGCGACCAGCTTTCCCAGTAACGCCCGTCGCGCTCAGGCGCGCTCCTACGGGCGTTTGCGCGTCCGGCCCGGTCTGCAGATCCATCCCTGCCCATGCCCGGAACATTGCGCCGTAGTCAGCGGCCCAGCAGTCGCCAACGACCCCTGCACCCGTAGGAGCGCACCCGGGCGCGACCAGCTTTCCCAGTAACGCCCGTCGCGCTCAGGCGCGCTCCTACGGGCGCTCGTGCCAATTCCGCGATGGAGGGAGGTCCTACAGATCCCCAAATCGCGATTGCAGCGCCGCAATCGCGGCCAGTCCGGCGGTCTCGGTGCGCAGGATGCGCGGGCCCAGCTGCAGGCCGCTGAAGCCAGCCGCCGCCAGAGTGGCGCGATCGCGCGACGACCAGCCGCCCTCCGGCCCGATCGCCACTACCATGTGCTGGCCGGTGCCTGCGGACAGCGTGCCCAGGCGATGGTCGCCTTGCGGGTCCAGGGTCAGCCGCAGCGCCTGCGCATCGCAGGCCTGCGCGGCGTCTTGCAGGCCACGTGGCGCTGCCAGATCCGGAATGCGCGCGCGGCCGGATTGCTCGCACGCGGACACCACCACGCTGCGCCAATGCGCCACGCGTTTTTCCAGGCGCGCCGCCTCCAGCTTGACCTCGGTGCGCTCGGCATTGACTGGCACGATGGCCGCAACGCCCAGCTCGGTCGCCTTCTGCAGGATCAGGTCCATCTTCTCGCCGCGGGCGATGCCCTGCAGCAGGGTGATCCGCAACGGCGATTCGTTGTGCCGCGGCTCGACACGCACGATGAGCGCACGCGCCTCGCGCTTGCCGGCCACGCTGATGCGGGCGTGGTAATCGCTGCCGTCGCCATTGAACAGGATGCAGGCATCACCCTCGCGTAGCCGCAGCACGCGCAGCAGGTGATTGGCGGACTCTTCGGGCAGGGTGACGTCCTGGTCGCACTGCAGTGGCAGTGCCACGTGCGAGCGGGTCAGGCGCATGCTACGGCCTCCTCGATGGCGTGGCGGGTGGTGGCCGCCAGCAATGCAAGTTGCGCCTGGTCCACGCAGTACGGCGGCATCCAGTACAACACGTCGCCCAGCGGCCGCAGCACCACGCCACGTGCCAGCGCTGCGCGATAGGCCTTCAACCCCACCCGCGCGGCTGCAGGGAAGGGCGTGCGCTTGTCGCCGCCCTGGGTCAGCTCGAACGCCACGATCATGCCGGCCTGGCGCACGTCCGCCACCGCCGGATGTTCGCCAATCTGCGCAGCGAGCGTGGCCATGTGGGCGGCGGTGTGCTGGTTGCGCGCAATCACGTCGTCGTCGGCGAAGATCTGCAGGGTCGCCAATGCGGCCGCGCATGCGAGTGGATTACCGGTGTAGCTGTGCGAATGCAGGAACGCGCGTTCGCGCGAATCGTCCAGGAACGCGTCGTACAGCTGTTGCGTGGCCAGCACCGCCGCCAACGGCAGGAAGCCGCCGGTCAGGCCCTTGGACAGGCACAGCAGGTCGGGCATCACCCCGGCCTGCTCGCAGGCGAACAAGGTGCCGGTGCGGCCGAAGCCGGAGGCGATCTCGTCGGCGATCAGGAACACGCCATGCGCGTCGCATAGCTCGCGGGCACGGCGCAGATAGGCTGGGTGATACATGCGCATGCCGCCGGCGCACTGCACGCGCGGCTCCAGGATCAGCGCGCAGATCTCGCCGGGCGAGCGCTCCAACAGCGCTTGCAACGCATCGGCCGCCTGCAGCGCATGCTCCTCCGCGCTCTGGCCGGGCTCGGCCAGGTAGGCATCGGGCGAGGGCGCAAAGATCGATTCGAGCAGCAGCGGTGCGTAGACGCGCCGGTACAGGGGAATATCGCCCACCGACAGCGCGCCGATGGTCTCGCCGTGGTAGCCGTTTTCCAGCGCGATGAAGCGCGTGCGGCCGTGCTCGCCGCGGTTGTGGAAATAATGGAAGGCCATCTTCAAGGCCACCTCCACCCCGGCCGAGCCATTGTCGGCATAGAACACCTTGGACAGCGGCGCACGCCCGTGCTGGCGTGGCGCAAGCGCCAGCAGGCGTTCGGCCAGCTGCACTGCCGGGGCATGCGTGAAGCCGGCCAGCATTACCTGCTCCAGCGTCCCGGCCTGCTGCGCGATGGCCGCGCCAATGCGTGGTTCGGCATGACCGAACAGGTTGGTCCACCAGCTGCTGACCGCATCCAGATAGCGGCGGCCGTCATGGCCGACCAGCCAGGCACCCTCGCCGCGGGCGATCGGTACCAGCGGCAAGGTGTGCGGGTGCTCGCGCATCTGCGTGCAGGGATGCCAGACCACCGCAAGATCGCGTTGTCGCCACTGATCTGCAGCTTCGGAGGCGATCGGGTCTGCTAGGATTTCGGGTTCATGAATATGTCGATGCATTCCCCCATTCTATCGGCCCCCTTCGCGGCTGCGTGTCCCGCATGAGCCCGCGCCTGCCGATCATCCACAAGACCACCGATCTGGGCGAAGGACCGTTCCGTCGCCAGCAGCTGGATCTGGAATTTTCCAACGGCCAGCGCCGCATCTACGAACGCCAGCTCAGCCAGGGGCATGGCGCGGTGGTGGTGGTACCGATGCTGGACGAGAAGACCGTGCTGCTGGTGCGCGAGTACGCCGCTGGCGTGCACCGCTACGAGCTGGGCCTGGTCAAGGGCCGTATCGATGCCGGCGAAACGCCGGTGCAGGCCGCCGACCGCGAACTCAAGGAAGAGGCCGGCTACGGCGCACGCCAGTTGCAGGTGCTGCGCGCCATGACGCTCGCTCCTACTTATATGAGTCACCAATCCTGGCTGGTGCTGGCGCGCGAGCTGTATCCCGAACGCCTGCCCGGCGACGAACCGGAAGAGATGGAAGTGATCCCCTGGCCACTGGCCCGCCTGGACGAGCTGATGCTGCGCGAAGACTTCTCCGAAGGCCGCTCGCTGGCGGCACTGTTCATTGCGCGCGAATGGTTGGAGCGCAACCCATGATCCGCATCCCGATGGAGTTGCGCGAAACGGTGATCGCCATCGCCCGCGAGGCGGGCGAGGCCATCATGCAGGTCTACGCGCAGGACTTCGCGGTGGAGATCAAGGACGATGCCAGCCCGCTGACCCAGGCCGACCTGGCCGCCAATCGCGTCATCGTCGAAGGGTTGCGCCGGATCACCCCGGACGTACCGGTGCTGTCGGAGGAATCGGCGCATGTGGCCTGGGCCGATCGCCAGTACTGGACCAGCTACTGGCTGGTCGATCCGCTGGATGGCACCCGCGAATTCGTCAAGCGCAATGGCGAGTTCAGCGTCAATATTGCGCTGATCCACATGGGGGCGCCGGTGCTGGGCGTGGTGCAGGCACCGGTCGATGGCCGGGTCTGGTATGCCGCGCGCGGCGAAAACGCCTACCGCCGCGATGGCGATCGCGACGAGATGCTGCAGACGTGCACACCAGCGGCCACGCCATTACGGGTGGCCGCCAGCCGCTCGCACCGCGACGCGCGCACCGCCGCTGCGCTGGAGCGCATGGGCGAGATCGAGGTGGTGGCGCAGGGCTCGTCGTTGAAGTTCTGCCGTCTCGCCGAAGGCGATCTGGATGTGTATCCGCGCTTCGGTCCTACTTCCGAATGGGACACGGCCGCCGGCCAATGCGTCTTGCATGCTGCCGGCGGTGTGCTGCTGGCTGGGGACAGCGGCAAGCCGTTCCGCTACAACCGCCGCGACACCTTGCTCAACGGCGACTTCATTGCGCTGGGCGACCCCAATCTGCCATGGCGCGATTGGCTGGCATGAGCATGCCCACCGGTCGTGCGCGTGCCGCATGGCCGGTGGGCAGGGCCGTCATCGGCTGACCGCTACACTTCGGTGGCTTCCCTGCGTGGCATCGGCTGCGGCGATCGGTGATGCAGCGCACCGCGCCAGCCGATCGCGGCTGGCACCTTCTCCCGCATCGCGTTTCAGGAATCCAGCATGTCCCAGACTCCCTCCACCGGCGATCTCCAGGGCCTGTTGCAGCTGATGGCTCGCCTGCGCGACCGCACGCATGGGTGCCCCTGGGATGTGCAGCAGACCTTCGCCAGCATCGCTCCGTACACTATCGAAGAGGCCTACGAAGTGGCCGACGCGATCGATCGCAACGACCTGCCGGGGTTGCGCGACGAGCTGGGCGACCTGTTGCTGCAGGTGGTCTTCCACGCGCAGATGGCAGCCGAGCAGGGCGCGTTCGGGTTTGCCGATGTGGTGGCCACGCTCAGCGACAAGCTGGTGCGTCGCCATCCGCACGTCTTCGCGAGTCAGGCAGCCGACGACGCGCGGGCGGTCAGCGCCAATTGGGAGCAGATCAAGCGCGACGAACGCCGCGCCGCCGGACACCAGGACGACTCGGCGCTTGCCGGCATCGCTCGCGGCCTGCCGGAGTGGCAGCGCTCCACCAAGCTGCAGTCGCGTGCGGCGCGGGTCGGTTTCGATTGGCCGGGCCCGGCGCCGGTACTGGAGAAGCTGCAGGAAGAAATCGAGGAACTGCGGGTGGAATTCGCGCGCGGCCCGGTGGCCGACAACCAGGCGCGCCTGGAAGACGAACTCGGTGATGTGCTGTTCGTCTGCGCCAATCTGGCGCGGCATGCCAAGGTCGACGTGGGCGCCGCGCTGCGGCATGCCAACCTGAAATTCGAACGCCGCTTCCGCGCGATGGAAGCCCGCGCGCAGGCGCAAGGCACGGCACTGGACGCGCTGTCGTTGAGCGCGCAGGAAGCCTTGTGGCAACAGGTCAAGCGGGACGAAGCGGCCGCAGCGACGATGCCCGATACCGACCCTGCGACACGCCGATGAATTCCGCACTGGGCACCGTGCTGCTGTTCGTCGCCACCGCCGTGGCCGAGCTGGTGGGCTGCTACCTTCCTTATGTATGGCTGCGCAGGGGCGGCAGTGCGTGGTTGCTGCTGCCCACCGCGTTGAGCCTTGCGCTGTTCGTGTGGTTGTTGAGCCTGCATCCCACCGCCAGCGGGCGTACCTACGCCGCCTACGGCGGGGTCTACATCGCCAGTGCGCTGTTGTGGTTGTGGTGGGTGGACCGCATCACGCCCACCCGCTGGGACCTGCTCGGCGCCGGCTGCTGCCTGCTGGGCATGGCGGTCATCATGTTCGCGCCACGCAACGCTTGAGCCGGGTAGGTGCCGGTCGTACGCGCCGGCGTGCGGCGGCATGCTGCGTGCCACGCAGTGTTGTCCGTTGCCGCCATTGGCGATGCGGGCGGCGGGTGCATACTCCGCGCAGGACCGACTCGTCATCGCAAAGGGGCTGCACATGTTTCCAACTTCGTTTCTGGCCATCGCCGTGCTGGTTGCCGGCGTCATCGTGTTGTTCAAGACCGTGCGCATGGTGCCGCAGGGATTCCAGTGGACGGTGGAGCGCTTCGGCCGCTATACCCACACCATGAGCCCGGGGCTGCACTTCCTGATGCCGGTGGTCTACGGCGTGGGCCGCAAGATCAACATGATGGAACAGGTGCTGGACGTGCCCAGCCAGGACGTCATCACCAAGGACAACGCCGTGGTGCGCGTGGACGGGGTGGTGTTCTTCCAGGTGCTGGACGCGGCCAAGGCCGCCTATGAGGTCTCCAACCTGGAAATCGCCTCGATCGCGCTGGTGCAGACCAACATCCGCACCGTGATCGGCTCGATGGACCTGGACGAATCGCTGAGCCAGCGCGAAACCATCAACGCCCAGCTGTTGAGCGTGGTCGACCAGGCCACCAACCCGTGGGGCATCAAAGTCACCCGCATCGAGATCCGCGATATCCAGCCGCCGCGCGACCTGATCGATTCGATGGCGCGGCAGATGAAGGCCGAGCGCGAAAAGCGCGCGCAGATTCTGGAAGCCGAAGGCTCGCGGCAATCGGAGATCCTGCGTGCCGATGGCGAGAAGCAGGCCGCCGTGCTCGAAGCCGAAGGCCGCAAGGAAGCCGCCTTCCGCGACGCCGAAGCGCGCGAGCGCCTGGCCGAGGCCGAAGCCCGCGCCACCCAGGTGGTGTCCGATGCGATCGCCAACGGCAGCGTGCAGGCGATCAATTACTTCGTCGCACAGAAGTATGTGGAGGCGTTCAAGGCGCTGGCCACCGCGCCCAATCAGAAGTTCGTGCTGATGCCGATGGAATCCAGCGGCATCATCGGCTCGATCGCCGGTATCGCCGAGCTGGCGAAGGACGCGCTGACCAAGTCCGATACCGCCGGCGTACGCGTGCCGCCGATGCCGCCGCGCGCGGGAGTCTGAGCCATGCGTTGGGATGTGGTGGTGTGGGCGGTGCTGGCGCTGCTGTTGATCGCCGCCGAGACCTTGGTGCCCGGCGCATTCCTGTTGTGGATGGGGATTGCCGCGGCGGTGGTGTGCGTGCTGGTGCTCGCGCTGCCGGGCATGTCGCTGCTGGTGCAGATCGTGGCATTCGTGCTGCTCAGCTTCGCGTCGGTGCAGGTCTATCGCACCTGGTTTCGTGGCAAGGGGCGGCAGAGCGACCGTCCCTTGCTCAACCGGCGCGCCGAACAATTGATCGGCCGTCGCGTGCTGCTCGATCAGCCCATCCACGATGGCCGTGGTCGTGCCAAGGTCGACGACGCGTTCTGGGTGGTCAGCGGTCCGGAGCTGCCGGCCGGCGCACCGGTGCGGATCGTCGGCGTGGATGGCATGACCTTGCTGGTGGAAGCGGCTGGCTGATCGTCGGGAAGGCTTGCGCAGTGCGTAGTGCCGTCTTGCATGCTGCAGTGCGGCGTAATGGCACCGGGTGCGCGCAAGCGCTGCATACGTTCCCCGCAAGCCCGGCCGGGCGGCGATAATGGGCGTCTTTCCCTTGGACCGGCGCTCATGACCCAGAAGACCATCCTCAACGACACCCATCGTGCGCTCGGCGCCAAGATGGTCGACTTCGGCGGCTGGGACATGCCGATCCACTACGGCTCGCAGATCAACGAACACCATCAGGTGCGTCGCGACGCCGGCATGTTCGACGTCAGCCACATGACCGTGGTCGACCTGCACGGCGCGCGCGTGCGCGAGTTCCTGCGTTACCTGCTCGCCAACTCGGTGGACAAGCTCAAGGTCGCCGGCAAGGCGCTGTACACCTGCATGCTCAACCCGCAGGGCGGCGTCATCGACGATCTCATCGTCTACTTCATGCGCGAGGATTTCTTCCGTCTGGTGGTCAATGCCGCCACCCGCGAAAAGGACCTGCAGTGGATCGGCGCGCAGGCCGCACGCTTCGACGTGCAAGTGGAAGAGCGCGGCGACTTCGCCATGGTGGCGGTACAGGGCCCCAACGCGCGTGCCAAGGTCATCGAGTTGCTTGACCCGGCCGACACCGCGGCTGCCAGCAAGCTCGGCCGTTTCGCCGCGCTGCAGACGCGCTCGCGCGACGGCATTGCATTGTTCGTTGCACGTACCGGTTACACCGGCGAAGACGGTTTCGAAATCGTGCTGCCGCAGGACGCGGCGGTCGCGTTCTGGAATGCGCTGCTCGCGCAGGGCGTCACGCCGGCCGGCCTGGGCGCGCGCGACACGCTGCGATTGGAGGCGGGCATGAATCTTTACGGGCAGGACATGGATGACACGGTCAGTCCGTACGAGGCCGCGCTGGCCTGGACGATCGCGCTGGATGAAGGCCGTGACTTCATCGGCCGCGAGGTGCTTGCCTCGCAAAAGGCGCAGGGCGCCCCGCGCCAGATGATCGGCGTGGTGATGGACGAGAAGGGCGTGCTGCGGCACGGCCAGAGCGTGCTCACTGCGGCCGGCCAGGGCGAGATCCTGTCCGGCACCTTCTCGCCCACGCTGGGCAAGGCGATCGCCTTCGCACGCGTGCCGGCCGGCAGCATCGACGACCTGCGCGTGGACATTCGTGGCCGCCAGGTGCCCTTGCGCGCGGTGAAGTTTCCGTTCGTGCGCGAAGGCCAGGCGCAGCCCGGCGTGCTCGGCGACTGAGCCGGGTGATGCCGGCTGCAGCCGGCCGGCATCATGCAACCGCATGCACCCCAGCCATGCAGACGCGCGTGCACCTGTCTCACCGCGCGGTCTAAACTAGCCACCTGTCCCCAACCCCAGTTTCCCCGGAGCACACCCATGAGCGAGATTCCTGGCGACCTCAAGTTCCTCAAATCCCACGAGTGGGCCCGCGTCGAAAGCAACGGCCGCGTGACCGTCGGTATCTCCGACCATGCGCAGGGCTTGCTGGGCGACCTGGTCTACGTCGAACTGCCGGGCGTCGGTGACACCGTGCAGGTCGGCAACGGCGCGGCGGTGGTCGAGTCGGTCAAGGCCGCTTCGGACGTGTATAGCCCGGTCAGCGGAACCGTGGTGGAGGTCAACAGCGCGTTGAGCGACAAGCCGGAAACCATCAACGAAGACGCCTACGGCGAGGGTTGGATCTTCGTCGTCGAGATCGACGACAAGGACCAGCTCAACGACCTGCTGGCGCCGGACGACTATGCCGAGCTGCTTGAAGACGACGACCACTGATCCGGTTTTGGTCTGTCGCAACGCCATGGCCGCTCAGTGAGCGGCCATTTTTTTGGCGGAAGGGCGGCGGGTTCCGGCGCGCGTGGACGCCGCTGCGCGTGTCGAGCGACAGGGTTGGTCGATGGTCGGCGCAGCATCTTTCGACCGCCGCTGGCGTAACGCCGAGTGGTGTGCCGGGCGTCATGCATTGCGGCGCGTGCCGGTAGCGTTCCCGATCCGCGCCTGCAGCGCGATTGCCGGGTGAGTCGTTTGTGAGGATGCAGTGCGCGCACTGCGAGCGCCTGATCGGCAGGCTTCGACGTTGCAGTCGATCGCGCCGCTTACCTTGTCGCGCACGCGCATCGACGCATGCATGGCGATCAAAGCGCGCGATAAGTTTGCGCATTTCCACTGGTGCGACGCCGGAAGTGCAGTCGCTGCCAAAAAAATTTTCAGCTGGCGGACAGGCGGCGGGCGATGCCGATGCGTTCGGCGTGCGCGGCGGGCCGGATGTCTGTGGTGGGTGTTCGAATTGACGGTGTACAAAAAAAACAGCGGAAAAGAAGTGGTTTTTTTTCAGTGCGATTGCGTGCGCACGCCGGTGGGGTGACGCTGCCGGGTGGCGCGCGCGGCGCCGATCACCCTTCGCTGCATGGCATCGCGATGGCGGTTCGAAAAAAAAATGCAAAAGAGTGTTGACAGTAAAAAAAAGCGTGATTAGGTTTCGCCCAGCAGACATTGCTGCGAAAGAGAGTGAGCAGAATCGACATCAAGCCGACCAGCTTGTTCAAGACGTCCACCCAAGCACGATCGATGGTGGAGTCGGGTCCGCTTCCCTCCAGGAAAACAGCAGTCGTCCCGATCACGCACCCGTGTCGCCGTTCGATGCGGGTGTTTCTGTATCCGTCCCGTCGTGCATCACCTGCGGACGGTTCCCGACGACGGCATGCCGGCGCGGGGTTTGGTTCAACTGGGCGTTTCACCTCCATAGTTCACTGACGAGGAGCCAATTACATGGCCATTAAAAAAGCTGCGAAGAAGAAACCCACCGCCAAGAAGGCAGTGAAGAAGACTGCCGCCAAGAAGGCGACCAAGAAGGTCGCCAAGAAGGCAACCGCCAAGAAGGTAGTGAAGAAGACCGCTGCCAAGAAGGCCGTCAAGAAGACTGCAAAGAAGGCAACCGCCAAGAAGGCAGTGAAGAAGACTGCCAAGAAAGCGACCAAGAAGACGGCCGCCAAGAAGGCAGTGAAGAAGACCGCCAAGAAGGCGACCAACAAGACAGCCGCCAAGAAGGCCGTCAAGAAGACCGCCAAGAAGACCGCCAAGAAGGCCGTAGCGAAGAAGGCGACCAAGAAGTCCGCCGTCAAGAAGTCCGCTGCCAAGAAGCCTGCTGCGAAGAAGGTCGCCAAGAAGAAGCCGGCCGCTCGCAAGAAGAAGGCCGCTCCGGTCGCGCTGCCCGCAACCCCGGCGCCGCTGATCTGATCTGCACTACCCGATCGCCGTAACCATCGAGCTCTCTCCCCGACGCCCAGCGGGGAGGGAGCTTTTTTATTGCGCGTCCCTGGTCGATTTCCAGCGTATCGTTCACAGCGCGCGGCGGAGGTCCAAGCGTGTCGTCTTCCTTCACCCGCCTGCGGGGGAAGGTGCCCGAAGGGCGGATGGGGGCGTGGTGACCGCGCTCAGCCAAGCCGCTGCAACGGCTGCGCGGCTGTACTGTGCGATGCCGCGAGCGTGCGTTTCTCGCATCGTCCTGTGCTGCAACGTGGTGGACGGCCCGCGGCTGGTACGCGGGCGGTGTGCCGGCCAGAAATGACACAGGCGGCCGAAGCCGCCTGTGTGTGAGTCAGTGCCGGTGCAATGGTCGGCTCAGCGTGGCGAGGCCACCGACTTGCCGGACGAAACACCCTTGCCGGCCGGATCGGGTTTGTCGGCCAGCATGTTCTCGCTGCCGAAATCGCCATCCACGTCGATGTCCAGCCAGCGTTTTGCCGGCAGGCCGAGCGCGCGGTCCAGGATGGTCGGCATCATGCCCGACGGCAGGCCGCTTTCGCCGTTCCACATGATGGCAATGCCCAGGTCGCGCTCGGGCAGCAGCGCGACCAGGCCGCGGTAACCCTGCACTGCACCGGCGTGGAAGATCACCTGATGGCCGGCGTAGTCGAACACCCGCCAGCCCAGCGCATAGCTGGCCGCGTCCACGCGCTCGTGGCGCCAGCCGGAGCGCATTTCGCCCGGGGTGGAGATCAACGGTGCGTGCAAGGTGGCCAACAGCGGGGCCGGCAGTACGTCGGTGCGATGGCCGGTATGCGCGAGCAGCCACTGTGCCATGTCGCTGGCGCTTGCGTTGACACCAGCGGCTGGAGCAAGACGGTAGTAGGTGGGCTTGGGCGTCAGCGACACCCAGCCATTGCGGCTGCGCACATGCGGGCGTGCCCAGTGCGGGCTGGCCTGGATGCCGGCCAGCCCCATGCTCGCATCGTTCATGCCCAACGGCTTGAAGATGCGGCGTTCCACCGACTGTTCGTAGAAGCTGCCGGAGGCAGCGAACACCACATCGCCGACCAGGCTGAAGGCCACATTCTGGTAGGCGTAGCAATCACCCGGTGCGCAGCGCAGCGGCGCGGCAGCCAGCTTGTGGCTCAAGGAGTAATAGTCGGCATTGGACTCGATGTCGCGGTCGTAGGCGTTGCGGGTCAACCCGACGCGATGGCTGAGCACCTCGGCCACGGTGAGCCCACGGGTGGCGGTGTCGTCGCTGAGCCGGAAGCCGGGCACGTAATCGACCACCTTGCTGTCCCAGCGCAGCACACCATCGTTGACCAGCAGGCCGGCCATGGTGCCGGCGAAGGCCTTGGACAGGGACGCCAGGCGAAACACGGTGTGGCCATCCACCGGCTGTGGATGGTTGACGTCGGTGACGCCGTAGCCGCGCGCGCTGAGCACCTTGCCGCCCTGGACAATGGCCATCGCCATGCCGGGGACACGATTGCCGTAGGTCAGCTGGTCGGCCATCGATTCGAATGCCGCCACGTCGAAGCCGGCGGCCGGCGCCAGCACGCTGGCGGCGGGCAACGAAGCGCGATACGCAAGCGGAGCGGTGGGCGACTGCATGTGCAGCGCGGAGGCAGTGGGCGCAGGCGTCTGTGCCGTGGAAGAGAGGGCCAGAGGCAGCAATGCCCCGAACAGCCCGATGGCCAACGGACGGAACCGTCGGCGCCTGCGCATTTCTGTCATGGTTGTGCCGCCTGTTCCACTGCCTTGGGCGATTCTAGCGCCGCACTTCGCAATAGCACAAACTGCCGGAAGATGAATGGGCATCGTATTGATCCGATTGACGATTTGTATCCCGCAGAGCGGCCAATTCGCGCCCTGGGACGGGAGCTGCGAACCACTGCGCCGGTTGTAGCAAGCCGTGTGCCGGGAGCCGGCCCGGCAAGGCTGCCGCGCGGACTCCGGCGTGTTGTTGGCGCTTCCTGCATCGGCTAACGTGCGCGCTCCCTGGTCAGATGTCGCCGTTGCCATGCTCCTGCTGTCGGGCTCGTCCGTGCGGACATCATTGACGCCATGAGCGGTTTGCCCGCACCGCGTTCGGCGCTCGGCCGGTTGGCGCGCGCGTTGCGCGGTTCGCCGCCGCTGGCATGGTCGTTCCTGTACTTCTTCTGCCTGCTCAGCGGGTACTACGTGCTGCGCCCGGTGCGCGAGGCGATGGGCGCGTCGGCCGATGTGGAAGCGCTGTTTCCGGCCGGCATGATCGCCTTCTTCGCCACACACGGCCTGCCGCTCAAGGACTTCACCTTGCAGGTGCTGTTTACCTGCGCCTTCCTCATCATGGTGGTGACGCAACCGCTATACGGTGCGCTGGTCAGTCGCTACCCACGGCGTGTCTTCCTGCCGACGGTGTATGGCTGCTTCATCGCGACCCTGCTGTTGTTCTATGTGCTGTTCGACAGCGGCATGCCTGGGCGCGGCATGGCGTTCTTTCTGTGGGTGACGGTGTTCAACCTGTTCGCGGTGGCGGTGTTCTGGAGCTTCATGGCCGATGTCTTCAGCAATGCCGAGGCGCGCAACTACTACGGCTACATCGGTGCGGCCGGCACGCTGGGCGCGTTTCTCGGGCCGATCCTCACCCGCACGCTGGTGGAGCGGATCGGCATCGCCCACCTGATGCTGGTGTCCGCCGGGTTCCTGACGGTGTGCGTGGTGTGCGTGTTGCGGTTGCGGCTGTGGGCGGTGGCGCGCGAGCAGCAGTTCGGGTTGGATTCCGGCGAAGTGCCGATGGGCGGCGATGTCTTTGGCGGGCTCAAGCTGATCGTGCGCGAACCACTGCTGCGCTGGCTGGCGCTGATGACCCTGTTCGGCGTGGGCGTCGGCACCTTGCTCTATAACGAGCAGGCTGCGTTGGTCCGGCGGCTGTATACGGATGCGGCGGCCAGCACGGCGTATTACGCCAGCATCGATCTGGCGGTCAACGCACTGACGCTGGTGCTGCAGTTGCTGGTGACACGCGCGCTGCTGTCGCGCTTCGGCATCGCGCCGGCGTTGCTGATTCCGGGTGTGGCCATCACCCTGGGCTATGCCGTGCTGACGGCCTCGCCGCTGCCGATGATGCTCGCGATCGTGCAGGTGATAACGCGCTCCAGCGAGTTCGCACTGGCCAAGCCGGCACGCGAGACGCTGTACACGCGAGTCAATCGGCAGTGGCGCTACAAGGCCGGCGCGGCGATCGATACCGTGGTCTACCGCGGCGGCGACCTGAGCTTTGTGTGGATCCACAAGCTGGTGTCGGCCCTGGGGTCCAGCGCGGTGTTCGGCGTCGGGTTGCTGGCGGCTGCGGGGATGACCGTCGGTGCGTTCGGCCTGTTGCGTGAGGCGCGCAAGCTGCCTGCCGAACGCGCGACCGACCAGAACCGGCAGGCGTCCAGGCCGCAGGGCTGATCGCTTGCGCGGTTGCGGGTATGCTGCCTGTCACCTCCCTTGCAGATTTTCGCCATGTCCCTGTTTGCGATCATCGCTGGCGTTCTGGTTGCCCTGTTGCATGTGGCCATCCTGGCGCTGGAGATGGTGCTGTGGACGCATCCATTGGGCTTGAAGACCTTCCGCAACACGCCGGAGAAGGCGCAGGCCACGCGCGTGCTGGCAGCCAATCAGGGCCTCTACAACGGCTTTCTGGCCGCTGGTCTGTTCTGGGGGGCACTGGCCGACCGTGCGGACGTGCTGAGCTTCTTCCTGGGCTGCGTGGTGGTTGCCGGCGCCTATGGCGCCTATAGCGTCAACCGCCGCATCTTCTTCGTACAGGCCCTGCCTGCATTGATCGCACTGGCACTGGTGTGGCTGTCGCGCTGAGGCGTCTGGCGGTAGCGGGTGGCTTCTTGTAGGCGCGCGCTTGCCCGCAAAGAAAACGGCAGGCTAGAAGCCCGCCGTCATCGCTCACCAGATCGACCTGCGTCTTACGCCGCTTCGCGCGGCTGCCGTGCCTGCGGCTTGTCGTAGAAGCTGGCCGCACGCAACTCATGCGGATCGAAGTCGTCCACGGTAATGGTGTCCATCATGATCGCGCGCAGCTCTTCCAGCAGCTTGCGCTCTTCCAGGGTCAGCACGCCTTCGGCGACCGCTTCGTCCAACTGCGCAGCGAAGTCCAGTGCCTCGATGCCCTTGGTCTTGAGCGCTTTGAGGAACTTGCGCTCCACCGGCTCGGCCATCACGGCCTTGGTCAGGTAGCTGGCGATGCGGCCGCCCGGGTTGTTGGCGCAGGGCGTCAGGAACACGCCTTGTGCCAGGCGGTCGCGTGCCTCGTTCGGGGTCATCAGCAACGATGCCACGCGGTGGCCCAGACGATCGCCCGGCGCTTCGGCACGGCGGCCCAACGGGAAGATCAGCACCCACATCAGCCAGCCCACCGGGCGGATCGGGAAGTTGCGCAGCGCGGCCGACAACGCGGTTTCGATCTTGTGCACGCTGTCGTGGAAGGCCCAGGCCAGCAGGGGCTGGTCGGTGGCCGGTGCGCCGTCGTCGTGGTAGCGCTTGAGCATCGCGCTGGTCATGTAGATGTGGCTCAGTACATCGCCCAGACGCCCCGACAACGACTCCTTGAACTTCAACTTGCCGCCCAGCATCAGCATCGACACGTCGGCCATCAACGCCAGGTTGGCCGAGTAACGGTCCAGCTTGCGGAAGAAGCGACGGGTGTAGGCATCGCCCGGCGCTGCGCCAATGCGTGCACCGGTCAAGCCGATCCAGAACGAACGCACGGCATTGGAGATACCGAAACGGATGTGCCCGAACAGGCTCTGGTCGAACGCTTCCAGGCCGCGACGCGTGTCCGGATCCTGCGCCGCCTGCATTTCCTTCATCACCCACGGATGGCACAGGATGGCGCCCTGGCCGAAGATCAGCAGGCTGCGGGTCATGATGTTGGCGCCTTCCACGGTCACGCCGATCGGCGCGGCCTGCCAGGCGCGGCCGGCGAAGTTGCGCGGCCCCAGGATGATGCCCTTGCCGCCGATCACATCCATCATGTCGCTGACCACTTCGCGGCCCATGGTGGTGCAGTGGTACTTGGCGATCGCCGACGGCACCGACGGCACGTCGCCGCGGTCCACCGCCGCCGCCGTGGCCTGCGCCAGCGCGCTGATCGCGTACGCCTTGCCACCGATGCGCGCCAGCGCTTCTTCCACGCCCTCGAAACGGCCGATCGACAGGCCGAACTGCTTGCGGATGCGTGCATATGCGCCGGTGACCACGGCCGCCGCCTTGCCACCGCCACTGGCAGTGGAGGGCAGGGTGATCGAACGGCCCACGGCCAGGCACTCGTTGAGCATGTTCCAGCCCTTGCCCACCATCTCCACGCCGCCGATCAACTGGCTGAGCGGGATGAACACTTCTTCGCCATGGATCGGGCCGTTCTGGAACGGCGAGTTCAACGGGAAGTGGCGACGACCGATTTCCACGCCGGGCGTTTCGCGCGGCAGCAGGGCCAGGGTAATGCCGATGTCCTTCTTGTCGCCGATCAGGCCTTCCGGATCGTAGGCGCGGAACGCCAGACCGATCAGCGAGGCCACCGGGGCCAGGGTGATGTAGCGCTTGTCGAAGGTGAGCTTGACGCCGAGCACGTTGGCGCCGTTCCACTCGCCCTTGCACACGATGCCGTAGTCCGGGATCGAGGTGGCATCGGAGCCGGCAAACGGGCCGGTCAGGCCAAAGCACGGTACTTCCGCACCCACGGCCAGACGCGGCAGGTAATAGTCCTTCTGCTCGGGAGTGCCGTAGTGCAGCAGCAGCTCACCTGGGCCAAGCGAGTTCGGTACGCCTACGGTGGAGCTGACCACGCTGGAGATCGAAGACAGCTTCTGGATCACCTTGTGGTGCGCCAGCGCGCTGAAGCCCAGGCCGCCATACTGCTTGGGAATAATCATGCCGAAGAACTTGTTCTTCTTGATGAAGTCCCACAGCTCCGGCGGCAGGTCGGCGTAGACGTGGGTGATTTCCCAGTCGTTGACCATCTTGCACAGCTCTTCCACCGGACCGTCCAGGAAGGCCTGCTCTTCGGCGGTCAACTGCGGCTTGGGATAGTTGAGCAGCTTCTGCCAATCCGGGTCACCGGTGAACAGCTCGCCTTCGAATCCCACCGAACCGGTTTCCAGCGCAATGCGCTCGGTCTGCGACAGCGGCGGCAGCACCTTGCGGAAGAACGCCATTAGCGGTGTGGTCAACAACGGCTTGCGCAGGAACGGCAACAGCACCGGCGCAGCCACCAGCACGACCAGGACCGCAGCGATGATGGTGGCGGTCAGGTTGGCTTCCAGCAGCCAGCACGCCACCAGCACGCAGGCGCTGATCGCAACCCAGGTGGCCAGGCGCATGCGGTGATAGGCCGCGATGCCCGCCGCCAGGATGACGAGGAGGAATGGTGCAACGATGCTCATGGTCTTGCTCCAGTGACATGCTCGGTGATGTTGGACGCTGCGATGGTGCCAACCGGGGGCAGTGCGTCCAGATAATGCAACACGGTGGCGGTAAACGTGGTGTTGTCGTCGCCGGCCAGCATGTGCGTGGCCTCGGGAAGCTGCACATGCTGAGCGTGCGGGGCGATCGACAGGAACTCGCTGATCGTGGCCGGCGTGACCAGATCGCTGCGGCCGCCACTGATCAACAGCATCGGGCAACGCACCTGCGCGGCGGCGTCCAGCACAGTGTCTTGCTGCTGCGACTGCGTGCCGGCCAGCTCACCTATCAAGCGTGCATCCCAATGCCAACGCCAGCGGCCATCTGCGCGTTGCCGCAGCAGCGCCTGCAATTGATCTTCGGTCTTGCGCGGACGCTGCGGCAGGTAGAGCGCGATTGCATCGGCGGCGGCATCCAGTGAAGCGAAGCCATCGGGATGGGCGGTCATGAAACGCAGGATGCGCTCGGCCCCGGTGCTGTCCCAACGCGGCGTGATGTCGACCAGCACGATGGCGCGGAACAGTCCCGGCCAACGCGCTTCGGCCATCAGCCCGAACAATCCGCCCATCGATGCGGCCACCAGCACCGGTGGCTCGGCCTGGTTGCCGGCCAGCACGATCAGGTCGTCGGTGAACTGGGTGCGGGAATAAGGCGTGTCTGCCGGATTGGCGCTCGACTCACCATGCCCGCGTGCGTCGTAGCAAAGCGCCCGGTAACCGGCCGCCGCCAGGGCGGTGGCCGTCGCTTCCCAGGCATGTCGCGTCTGTCCGAAGCCATGCGCGAGTAACACCGTCGGCGCCTGCGCCGCACCGCGCACCGATACCGCAAGCAGCGCATCGCCAGCGGGGACGCTGGAGACGGCTGCGGCCTGAGCATGAAATGAGCTAACCATACTTAATGGTATGGATGCGGCCTGGCGGCTGTCAATACTGCCTGGTATGGACGGTTAAACCGTTGAATGGTGTCGGGTGGGTGCCAGATATGTGACGCATACTGCAACTGACTCAAGCGTATGGTTAAATCGTCGGATGAACGACACCATCGACTCCAGCTCCACCACGCCCCGCAGTTCCGGCCGCGGCAATCGCCTCAGTGCTGACGATTGGGCACAGGCGGCCCTGGATCTGATCGCAGAGCAGGGCGTGGGTGCGGTGGCCGTGGAGCCACTTGCGCGTCGCCTGGGAGTCACCAAGGGCAGCTTCTATTGGCACTTCCACTCGCGCGACGCGTTGCTGCAGGCGGCGCTAGAGCGCTGGGAGATCTTCGAGCAGAAAGAAGTGTTCGGCAGTCTGGAAGACGTGCCCGATCCCAGTGCCCGCCTGCGCGCGCTGTTCCAGCTGGTGGCGCACGAGGTGACCCCGCACGTCATCTACAGCGAACTGCTCAAGGCGCTCGACCACCCAGCCGTGCGCCCGGTCATCGACCGCGTTTCGCAGCGTCGTCTGGACTATCTGATTGCCTCGTTCCGACAGGCCGGCCTGTCGCGCACCGACGCCCAGCACCGCGCGCGTCTGGCGTATGCGGCCTATGTCGGTTTCCTGCAGCTATCGCTGCAACTGCAGCAACCCCGGCAGGCGCGCGAGGAGTTCGAGGCCTACGTGGAACACGTGATCCAGACGCTGATTCCAGCGTGATCCAGGCCGCCGGGCGATGCGCGCAGATCGCCATCGGCCACTGTTGCCGGCCTGACGGGCGATATCAGGCCCCGCCTCCTGAGGAAGGAGTGCCGGCGCTTGTCGGGCAGACCAACACAGCATTAACGGCCAACAGTGCCGCGACTTTAGTGACCGAAAAACGAAGGTCGATGCTGAATCCCGGCTGAAATTCATGAGGTAACAATTTTTTGTTAACGCATCTTTAATGTCTCCATCATGATGGCTACTATCGGCTGAACCTTCGTATTGGGCTCGCCCTTCGATCCCGCGAACGGTTGTTCTTCACGCCATTACCAAGATCTTGGAGAGAGAGCTCAATGATGTACAAAACCAGCAAGCTGCGCGACGCGATTTCGTTCGCCATCGCGGTCGGCGCCGCCGCCTCGGCACTGCCTTCGACGGCGGTTGCCCAGGACGCGGGCGCGACCAACCTCGATCGCATCGAAGTCACCGGTTCGCGCATCCGCCAGGTGGACACCGAAACGGCCCAGCCGATCCTGACGGTCAGCCGCGCCGACATCGAGAAGCAGGGTTTCTCGTCGGTTGCCGACATCCTGCAGAACATCAGCGCCGTCGGCACGCCGCCGATCAGCCGCGCCTCGCCGCTGTCCTCCGGCGAAGCGGTTGGCGGTACCTATATCAGCCTGCGTGACCTGGGAGCTACACGCACGCTCGTTCTGGTCAACGGCAAGCGCCTGGGCGTCACCACCGATGGCCTGCAGGACATCTCCACCGTCCCGGTGTCGTCGATCGATCGTATCGAAGTGTTGAAGGACGGCGCTTCCTCGATCTACGGTTCCGACGCGATCGCCGGCGTCATCAACATCATCACCCGCACCAACTTCGACGGCGCGACCGGCAATGTGTATTACGGCCAGTACTCGCAGGGCGACGGTGAGACCACCAACGCCGACTTCGTGATGGGTGTGACCGGCGAGCGGGGCAGCTTGACCGTGGGTGTGGAGTATGCCAAAGAGAACAGAGTGGCAGCTTCGGACCGGCCTTATTCCGAGTTTCCTCGTTCGTCGAACCATCCTGAACTTGGCTGGACTCCAGTGGGCGAATTTGGCGGCTTCGTCAGCCGGCCGGCTGATGCGCTCCCGAACGTGAGATATCCGGCTGCTACCACTGGTAATCCGAATCGTGAAGTGCGTGTGCTGACGCGAAACAGCGGCACTACGGATAACCCCGCTGACTACCGCGCACAGAACGTTGACCAGTTCGTCTCTCAAGACAAAACGAATACCAATTTTTGGACTGACCTGCGTACCCCGCAAGAGCGGCGCTCGCTGTTTGTGGATGGTAGCTATGATCTGACGGATAAGGTCCGCTTCCGAACCAATGTGCTCTACAGCAATCGTGACTCAACGCGTCAGATTGCAGGCTATCCCTACCAAGCACTAGCGTTCGGGTCGCCGATATCAGTGGATAGCGCATTTAATCCGCTCAATCGTGATATTGCGAACTGGTGGCGCCGATCCACGGAAATTCCCCGTACGACGCGTTCAGAATTGACGACCTACCGCTTTTCCGGTGGGTTCGATGGTAGCTTTGACGTGGGTGATCGCATTTTCGACTGGGATGTCGGCTACCTGTACAACAACAACAAGCTTGTACAAAGCGCTATGGGGGATCTGAACCTGACATCGTTGCGTGCAGCGGTCGGTCCTTCCTTCATTAATGCCTCGGGGGACGCGCAGTGTGGTTCGGCGGCTGCTCCGGTGTCGTTGTCGCAATGCGTTCCATTCAATCCGTTTCTCGCTGCCGGGCAGCCAGGTCCTGGAGCGCTTGCCGGCAATCAAGCTCTGCAGAGTTTTCTCTTCCCGACAGCTCACTCCACCGCTGACACTAAGACCAAGGTACTCACCGCCAACCTGTCTGGTAGCTTGTTCACTTTGCCTGCCGGCGATCTAGGTTTTGCAATCGGCGCCGAGCAGCGGAAAGAAGAGGGTGAGTTCAGCCCCGACGCGTTGGTTCAATCGGGTAATACGTCCGGTCTTGCCAATTTTCCGACTAGCGGCAGCTACAAGGTGGAAGAAGTCTATGCCGAGTTCAACGTGCCGCTGCTGGCCGATCTGCCGTTCGCTCGCGAGTTGAGCCTGAGCCTGGCGTCGCGCTACTCCGACTACAACACCTTCGGCGATACCGTGAACAGCAAGTTCGGCTTCAAGTGGAAGCCGATCGATTCGCTGCTGGTCCGTGGTACCTGGGCCGAGGGATTCCGCGCGCCGACCATCTCTGACCTTTTCGGCGGTGGTTCGCAGACGTTCGACTCGTACACCGACCCCTGCGACGCCCAGTTCGGTGCTTCCCGTACCAGCGCGGCGGTTCGCGCGCGCTGCGCCGCTGCACTGCCGGTCAACGCGGCCACCTTCCGCCAGCAGGCGCAGGGCTTCGTGCCGACCACGGCGGCCTCGTCGCAGACACCGGTACCGTTCCTGTCGGGCTCCAACGACCAGCTGACCCCGGAAACCTCCACCTCCAAGACGTTGGGTTTCGTGTGGAGCCCGGGCTTCGTGAGCGGTCTGAACGTCTCGCTCGACTGGTGGCAGATCCGCGTCGAGAACACCATCATCGGCGACACCGCCAACCTGATCCTCAACGACTGCTACCTCAACGGCATTGCTGAGCGTTGCAATGCGTTTACGCGTGATCCGGTCAGCGGCATCGTCAATACCTTGAACCGAACCTCGATCAACGCCGGTTATCGTGAGGTGGAAGGCTACGATCTGGACCTGGGATATCGCCTGGCGACCGATACGATTGGCACCTTCGGCGTCAAGTGGACCACCACCTACACCAGCCGCGACGAGTTGGTGACCACCCGTAACCGCGTCACCGACCCGAACCCGTTCACGGGCGTGGGCTGGGCAGGCACCACCACCACCGGCACGCACTTCCGCATTCGTTCCAATGTTGCACTGAATTGGGACAAGGGCGATTTCGGAGCCAGCTGGACGGTCCGTTACTTCTCCGGTCTGAAAGAAGCCTGCCTGAACGCGTCGCTGTTTCCGGACGAGTGCAGCGATCCGAACTACCGCGCCCCGAACAATCAGGGCGTTTCGGTCGGCAACCCGACCAACGAGCGTGGCGCGACCATCTTCAACGACGTCCAGGTGCGTTGGAATGCGCCGTGGAATGCGACCATCGCCGCCGGTGCCAACAACGTGTTCGACCGCGTCGGTCCGACCCTGTACAGCCAGCCGAGCGCCAACGTCTCCTACTTCGGTGGGTTCGACATTGGTCGTTTCCTGTACATGCGCTACACCCAGCGTTTCTGATAGCGCGCAGTTGAGCGTTTGAGTGCAACTACGCCCCCGCATGGGGGCGTAGTTGTTTGTGCGGCGGGTAATGCCGCGAGCCCCGCGCGCCGTCCCCCGGGTGTACGGCATCGACAGGCCCTGCGATGCCGATAGAGCAGGGCCCCAACGGTCAATCGCGGACGGGTCAGCCAGGCGCAAATCCACCGTGACATGGCATGACAAAAATCAGCAACATTTGTGGGTTAAAAGGGGTTTTCTATATGGCGAGCAGCCAAGTGATCTTGGTTGGCGCCAAAGGAGTTGCCAAGCTTAAATCCGCAGCAGTATCGGAATCTTGATCTTTATCTGCAGTGATTTAAGTGGTTTCAAAATTTTGACTTTTTATATCATAGGGATGGTGATATGGATGCTGTATCTCGCACATTAGCTCGTTACTTTACTCTTTGCGCGTCAGTCGGCTTGCTGTTCATGGCGGCATTGGAGGCTAATGCGGCATCTTATTACGGGCCTCCGTACACTCTTAATACCATTTACGGAAATCCCACCTTCGAATCCGCAGGCGCTGGTGTAGATTGGATTATTGGTCAGATGACCAAGGGCTGCATATCAAAGCCGCAGGGCTGTCCGTCTTGGCCAGTCGTTAAATATAATTCCGCAACGACTGGCGCATTTGTCATGTGGCCGAATGACCCAACTGGATTGGGTTACTTTGTCGAGGCAACAAAATACACGGTAGGCTCGCCAAGGAAGAATCTTGGCGGCTGCAGTATGTCTTGTAGTGGCGGTATTGGCGGCAGCAAGGATGGCACCGGTCCCCGTGGTAGCCGAGATAGTGCGGCTGCAGCGAATAAATCCGGCTCGGTGTTTGAGGGTGATCCCATCAATGTAGCGACAGGAAACTTTTATCGTCAAGATACGGACTACGATAATTCTGCTGGTCTTGTGTTTCGGCGATTTTACAATAGCGCGTCGTCGGTGACTTCCACCTCAATGGGTAAGCAATGGCGCCATTTTTTTGATCGAAGTCTGGAAATTCAACGCTCTACAAGTGCGATGACTGACACCCAAGCGATCAACGCGTACCGTCCAGATGGAAGTTCGGTGACGTTCCTGCTGACTAATAGTGTATGGAAAGCTAGCTCTGATTACGCAGAGACGCTTGTCGAGCGTCCGGACGGGGCGGGCTTCGCACTCGCGATCTCAGCAACTCAGCAGACAGAAATTTATAATGCAAAGGGTGTTTTGCAGGAGGTCTACGATAGATCGGGCCAGAGAATCTATCTGCTGACCTATAGCGTTCCCGATGCCGCAGGTGTGGGAGGGGGACTCCTCTTGAGCGCTGCCGATAGAAATGGCCGGAAAATCGACTTTGATTACGATGGTGCATCAAGGTTGGTTGGAGTGACACTCCCTGATAAGGGGAGGGTTGTCTATTCATACGGCACGAATGGCTACCTGGCATCGGTAAAATATCCCGATGGAAACTCCATTGGCTATCTCTATAATGAGAGTGATTTTACTTGGGGTAATAACCTTCCTGGTGTGATGACTGGGGTGATTGATGAAAAAGGGGGGCGTTATGAGACGATCACATATCAGTCTGGGGGGCGGAGAGCGACGTCTGCATCCTTTGCAGGGGGAGTTGACACAACAAGGATCGATTACGACGCGTATTCCACTAATGGAATAGTGAATGCGTCCGTGGCTGGCCCGTTAGGGGTACGCAGTTATTTCAGTTTTGTGGATGCTGCGACCGGTGCTATCCGCTTTGCAAGCTCTGGTTTGCCTTGCGGCACACAGTGCAACCAGCCTTACAGGGCTATCACATACGATGCAAACGGTTACGTCGCATCCATGACTGACTTCCTGGGCAACAAGACGCAGACCAGCTTCGATGTCAACGGCTTGCTTCAACAACAGGTCGATGCAGTAGGCTCTACACAGCAGAGAACTACCAATACTGTCTGGAATACTGCTATCCGCCAGCCTATTGAACGAACCGTTCTCGATGCAAATAATGTTGCCAAGGCGAAATCGAAATGGGCTTACAATAGTAGTGGACTGCAGACAGCTAGATGCGAGATTAATACTGCCGTGGCGGCGGCTGATGCGTATGCATGCGGAAGTTCCACAGATGCGCCGGAAGGCGTCCGCCAGTGGCGCATAAGTTATTGCGAAAAAGTCGACGCAGTCAATTGTCCCCAGGTTGGCTTGATTGTCTCGGTAGATGGCCCCCGGACAGACGTTAGCGATGTTAGGTCCTACCGTTATTTCACCTCCAGCGACGAATCCGGGTGTGGTACGGCAGGGGGGCAATGTCATCGCGCTGGCGATATTTTCCAGACCACAGGTGCGGTAGGGCAAGTCACTACATATGCCTCCTATGACGTCAATGGCAGGCCTGCACGAGTCGTTGATTCGAATGGGGTCGCGACTGACTTCAGCTACGCGCCGCGCGGATGGCTGACTTCGAAAATTACCAGGTTCGCTGCAAACGGCGCTGCGTCTGCCCAGGATCGCGCAACGACCATCAATTATGATGAGACCGGAAACGTAAAGCAGGTGATAGAGCCTGATGGCCTCACGGTGACGTATGGATATGATTCGGCACACCGTTTGACAGATATCACTGACGGTGCAGGCAATAACGTCCATTATGTCCTTGATGTGGCTGGGAATCGGTTGAAGGAAGATGTCAAGGATCCATCTGGAACTGTCAAGAAAACTCTAACGCGTGTTTACAACAAGCTTGGTCAATTGCAGACCCAAGCAGATGCGTCTGCCAACCCGACCGATTTTTCGTACGACCTAAACGGTGATCTCAACTTGGTGGCTGATGCATTGGGCCGCAAGACGCAATTGAATTCTGATCCACTACGTCGTGTGGTACGGACTCTTCAAGACGTCGGCGGCCTGGCTGTGGAAACAACGCAGCAACTGGATGCGCTGGATCGCGTCACCGCCGTGATCGATCCTAAGAGTCTGGTCACGCGTTACGACTACAACAGCCTTGGCGACCTCGGCAAGTTGACTAGCCCTGATACAGGCGCTACCACATATAGCTACGATGCGGCAGGCAACCGCACACTTGAAGCGACTGCCCGTGGAGTCAAGATCAGTTCGAGTTATGACGCGGTGGGGCGGTTGACCAAGCTGAGTTATCCCACAAGCACTTTCAATGTTCTTTATAGCTACGACGCCGCGGCTGTCAGCTGCCAAGCGGGGGAGACGTTTGCGAATGGCCGTTTGGCATCCATCAAAGACAGCAGCGGGACGACTGAGTATTGCTACAACAGTTTCGGCGATGTAGTGCGTAAGCAGCAAACCACCAACGGAAAAGTCTTCACGTTGCGCTATGGCTACACCGTAGGCGGCCGTCTGGCGAGTGTGATCTACCCGGATGGAGCAACGGTGGACTACGTTCACAATGGGCTGGGCCAGGCCATCGAGGTGGGTTATACCCCTTTCACGGGCGCACGCCAGATCCTCTTGAAGAACGCCAGCTATCTTCCGTTGGGTCCGGTTTCTGGCTGGAATTATGGCAATGGGCGTGTACTGACGCGGACTTACGATCAAGACTACCGTCCAAAGGCGGTTCAAGACACGAGCGCCGGGGGGCTGGATGTCGGCTTTGGCTTCGATCCGGTGGGCAATCTTTCCAAGCTGACCCCGGCAGGCGGCACCGTCACGGATGTCGTGCTGGGCTATGACTCGCTTGGCCGATTGACCGAATTCAAGGATGGCTTGACCGGTACTGTACTCGATGGCTACACCTACGACAAAACGGGCAATCGACAGAGCAGCAAGTCAGCAGCCGGCACAGTTGCGTATACGTACGAGACCGGCAGCCACCGCCTGACCAGTGTAGGCGCGGTGCCGCGTGTCTACAACGCGGTCGGCGATACTACCTCGATTAATGGAGTTGAACGCGAATTTGTCTACGACGTCACTGGGCGGATGAGTCAGGTCAAGCGAAATGGTGTGGTGGCTCTAGAGTACCGTTACAACGGCCGTGGCGAGCAGGTTCGGCGCTTTCTCGGTAATGCGAATACCTACACGCTCTATGACGATTTCGGCCGCTGGATGGGAGACTACGACAATGCGGGTAAGCCACTGCAACAAGTGATATGGCTAGATAATATGCCGGTAGGTCTTACCAGTGCAGGCGCCAAGTTGATGTATATCGAGCCTGACCATTTGGGTAGCCCGCGCGTAGTGATCGACCCAACCCGCGATGTGGCGGTGTGGACGTGGAGCTTGAAGGGCGAGGCGTTCGGCAATACCGCGCCGAATCAGGATCCTGATGGCGATGGTGCGGCGCTGGTATTGGATATGCGCTTCCCAGGGCAGCGATACGATGCGGTGAGTGGATTGAGTCAGAACTACTTCCGGGATTACGATCCGACTACTGGTCGGTATGGACAGAGTGACCCAATTGGAATTGAAGGTGGGAGCAGTACATATTCATACAGTCTAGGCTCTCCTGTTAACCATATGGATGTTCTTGGGTTGGCTGTCTACCTTTGCTCAAGGCCGGTCAACGTTGGCTGGGTTCCAGATTGGGCGCGACCGTACCTGCGTCACATGTGGGTTAAAACATCCTCATTTGAGGCAGGAATGGGAGGCGAGTGCCCAATTCCTGGGCAGGGCTGTGCGGATGCTCCTTACTCGGCAACAATAACTAAGGACCATGCTGGTCAATCGAACCAAGCGGGCGGTGATTGTCAACATAGTTGTCCGCTATTTCATGCTGCCAACTTCATGTCATCGGGTGCTTTTCTATCGTCGTTATCCGGGTTCAACCAAACCGCGCCGACAGGCGTCCAGTTACGCGTGGCGCGTCCGCGCCAGCGGCTCGGATGACGCATGGCGGCCTCCCGGTACACGTCCGCGCGTGCGGCCAGGATGGCCTGGTCGCGTCGCTCATGGCGCTCGTGCGGCGTCACGAATCGGATGCCACTGTGGCGGTGCTCGTTGTTGTACCAGTCCACGAAGCCCGCCACCCAACTGCGCGCGCAGGTGATGTCGGTAAACGGCCTGCTCGGATACGACGGCGCGTACTTCAGCGTGCGGAACAGCGCCTCTGAGTAAGGGTTGTCGTCACTCACCCGTGGACGGCTGAAGGACGGGGTCACATGAAGGCTCTGCAAGGTGGCCAGCATCGTTGCCGCTTTCATCGGGCCGCCATTGTCAGCGTGCAGTACCAGCGTGTCGCGCGCCACCTGCTCTCGCATGCAGGCTTTCCCGATCAGCATCGATGCGTGGATGGCCAGCTCCTCGTGGTGGACCTCCCAGCCGACAATCTTGCGACTGTAGACGTCCAGGATCATATACAGCTTGAAGAACTGGCCTTTCACCGTCGAAGGCAGATACGTGATATCCCATGACCAGACCTGGCGAGGGGCATCGGCACGCACCGCCATCGGTTTAGCCACAGTTCGCGGGGCGGCGGCGCGACCACGGCGATTGACTTGCCCACGCGCACGCAGCACGCGGTACATGCTTGATTCCGATGCGATGTAAATCCCCTGATCTGCCAGCCGGGGCACGATCTGCGAGGGGGGCAGGCTCTGGTAATCGGGCTGGTTGGCGACGGCCATGATGCGTTCCTTATCGACGCAGCTCAGCGCATGCGGGCAGTGCTTGGCCGCGCCTTTTCGAGCATCCACCAACGTGCTGGCACCGCGCCAACGGCGCAGCGTGCGGCAGCTGATGCCCAGCACCTGGCATGCCTTGATCTCGCGGGCACCGGCGGCCACTGCCTCGGCGATCAACGTGACGGCTCTCTGTTTCAACGACGCGGGGATCAGACGTCCTCGTCGGTGCCCCAGAGAGCCTGGGCTTTTTTTGACAGCGTCAGCAGCGCTGCCGCCTCCGCCAGGGCGCGATCCTTGCGCAAAAGCTCCTTCTCAAGCTGCTTGACGCGCTTGCGCATCACCGTGGAAACCGCCCGCTCCGCTGCCGAGGCGCTCGACTGCATGGTCTCAAAGGCCTGCCGCCAGGCAGCGATCTGCTCGGGGTAGATGCCGTTCTCACGGCACCACGCCGAGCACTCGGCCTCGTTCATCGGCATCGTCTGGGCGACGGCTCTCAGTTTGGCTTTCACATCCCATTTGTCCGGCGAAGTAGCGGTGTCGGGCACGATATATCCTTGGCTGCGGATCTGTTTCTTCCACGCGTACAACGTGGGGGCGCTGATGCCAGTGTGACGGCTCAGGTCAGCAACGCTCTGATTGTTGGGGGGCATCATCCGCCGGACGATCTGGTCTTTGAGTTCGGGGCTGTAGCGGGCCATCGGGCTCTCCATCTGAGGATTCAGGGGAGCGGACAACTATCGTGACATGGGGGGCGGGTGCCAGTTGCCAAATTCAGCAAAATGTTGACGAGCAGTGCGTGAACGAGAAGATAAAGCCAGGGCAACCCACAGGAACTTGGAGTATATTGAATCAGTGTCAAAGCTTCTCGAATGGTGTTGTCAATCAATGTCGCTATGGTCCTCAAATTGGTCCAATAGCCCCAAATACATTTGAGAGGCGAGGGGCTCTTGGTTCAAAATTCTCACCGGAGTAATCAGTGAAATTTGGATGGTTAAATTTATGGGCGGGGTCGATTTCACTGCTCCTCTCGGTGTTATATTTCACTTTTGCAGTCTATTACGCTTGGATTGCCGTCACTCCTGGGTGCAATAAATTATGCGACAAAATCTATAACTCAAGGTCGACTTTATTTTTCTGGCTTTCTCTCTCCCTCCTACTAATTTCAGTAACTGTCTTTGCCCTGCATGCATTCAAAATCCGGAAAAAACGACTTGAGAGAGATGAAAAAGTAGGCCCTTGAAGATAGGTGATTGAGCAGGCTGGGAAAGGCCGGGTCAGGTTTTTTAGGGAAAATTGCGTTTGCTTCAAAGGGTCAGATTCTGTAAGGTGTCTTTTATTCTAGGTCTTGGTGTAATTTCCTTTTGTTTGAGGAAGGAATGGATGATTTTATATGAGTAAAGGAGTGGTTGATATATTTTCACCTTCAGTATTTGCGTGTGTTTCAGCTGGCGTGGGATGGGGCAACGGGAGGGAGGATCTCCGAACGACAGCAGTTTGAAAGATCTTTTCGCCGGTCCCTGATTAGCCACCTTTCGGGCGGATGGACCATTTGGTGGAGCATTCAGTTATTCTCCCGGGGCAGGGTCTACCACGGAAATTAGTGCGGGGTTGGGCGTTTCGATAACGAAGGGGGCTGCTACGGCAGGAGGCGGAGGTGAGATGGGAGAGGTTATCAGTAATGATGGGTGGGGCTGGGCATGGTGAACGTCGAGAAATCAATATTTGTTTTCATCATTATTTCTTGTATTCTATATGGGGCCCGTCTTTCTCAAGAAAGTTCTAGTAGTCACGATCCCTATGGGAAGCCAGGAGTGCATGAATTAGGGTCTGAAATTGAGCCGTTTGTGCAGCATTTTGGTGGAGCTCCCATAGGTTTTTTTGATCGGCTCAGTATCGCTGGCGGTCTTTCAAGAAATATCTATTTGAGTGCTGGAAAGCTTCCTCCGTTGGCTGAGTTCAGAAGGGTCGCATTGAAGTCGGGTTGGGTGGAAAATGCACCTGCGAAATCACCTTATTCACTAAGCTATCGGTTCTGCAAAAAGAGAATGATGCTTTTGCTTGAGCATTCCTATAAATCCCATTGGATTTACGGAATTGAATGGGCTTCGGATGTGAAGGGGGTTTACTACTGCAAGGTGAAGTGAGGGGGGCTAAAGGGATCTAGTAACCACTGCGTGAGAATGGTTGTCGTCCGAAAAGGACTGGGTATGAGATTGTTGATATATTATTTTTGAAGAGTGTTGATGCATTGGCTGTCTTGAATATGAGTTACTTCATTGAGGTGCTTGTGGGGGCTAAAATAGTCGTTGAGATTTTAATTCTATTGCTTTTTGCTGCCTTTGCGCTCTTGATGGCGACACGCGCGTTAGTAATTTACATCTCTAGAAAATCTGTCAGCACAGAGAAGTCAGTTATTCAAGTCTCGGAAGTTGATTTTTTTCCGCCTAATACGCCAGGCGAAGCCGTCAGGTCAGTCAAAGCATTCTGTTGCGTTTTCCTTGAAAAACCAAGATCCGTCATAGGCATCCTCGCTGGAATTTATTTGCTGCTTTGGCTTGCGATTGTGTTGATTATTATTTCCTTGACCGCACTAACCAGCAGCATTTAGATGCCGAGCATGCAGAGCGAATGTGGCTATCACCCAGTATCGGCAGCTACGGCGGGTTGTCATGCAGCCAAGCCAGGCATGCGGTTTGATACGGTTTGCTTTTCTAGCGCAGGGTGTGGCCGGAAACGATGCCGCTTGGTACTTAAAAGGATTTTTCAGGGAAGATCAAGGGTCTTGACAGGTACCGTCAGTCGCAGTGGCGGGACATCGCGCCGGCTGGGATCGCGGCACGGTGTGTGTGAGATCATCCGTCGATGGTCACATCGCCGTCCGAGCATCAAGCGAAAATTCAAGCATGGATCCGTGCTGGCGTCGCGCCGCATCCGTCCGATAGCCTCGGGTGGGTCCGATTCGCGGAGACACTGCATGGAGGTAACGCGCTGCGCGATGCTTGTCATGCCTACTGGCACCTGGCCTTGCTTCAACCCGACGAGCCGGCGTATCCGATAAACGCCGGCAACCTGTTGCTCGAGTTGGAGGACTTCCAGAATTCCCTGTTTGCCTTTGACGAGGCGATGCGACGTGGCGGCGGCGATGCGGTCGCCTGTCACTTGGGGCGGGGGTTGGCGTTGCTGTATCTGCAGCAGTATCAACAGTCCGAAAAGAGCTTGCGCGAGGCCTGGAGACGGGAGCCGGACGCCTGCGATGTTGCGTTGGCGTATTCCCAATGCCTGATGGAGCTTGAACGCTTCGATGAGATCAGCGCATGCCTTGCGTATCTCGCCGAGCGCGACATGTCGCGGGCTCAGCGCGAGTCCTTTGCCTGGCTGCTGGCCCATTGTGGCGAAGAGGCGCGTGCCATCGCGCTGTATCAGGACCTGCTGGATGAGACCGACGCGACCCTCGAGCTGCGGATGCAGCTGGTGCTGTTGCTGGAGCGGCTCAATCGTCTGGATGAAGCCGCAGGCTATCTGCAGCATCGGGCGGTTGCCGCGGGCGACACAACGCCCATGACGGCGCTTGCCATGGGGCGAATGCGACGACGGCAGAAGCAGCATGCAGCCGCGGACGCCTGCCTGGAGGCCGGGCTTGCGGTGGTTGGGGAGGGGGCACTCGGGGCGCTGCTGGAATTCGAGCGCGCCAAGAATGCCGATGCAGACAACCAATTCGACGCTGCAATGGCTGCGCTGGAGCGGGCGCACACCCGTGCCGTTGTGGCGTACCAGCGCCGTTTTCCCGATCAAACGCGCCAGGCCACGTTGGCTTGGCTGGGGGACGCGCTGGTTGCTCCGGCACCGCAGGGCTGGCGGACCCTGGCCACGCACGATGGTCTGGATGATCCGACGTTCCTGGTGGGATTTCCGCGCTCCGGGACCACCTTGCTGGAGCGTATCCTGGATGCGCATCCGGCCCTGGACGTGCTGGATGAGCGGCCGGCGCTCGAAGAGGCGATTGCGTCCCTGCCATCGTGGGACGCCGTCCCGGAAGTCGGGCTGGACGAACGGCTGGCAGCTCTTTCCAGCGACCAGATCGCATCGGCGCGAGGTGTCTATTTCAACGTTGCCGCCCGCTATGTCTCGGTGCAGCAAGGCATCGTCGACAAGTACCCGCTCAATCTGACGCGGGTGCCCTACATCGCCCGGCTGTTCCCGCGCGCCAGGTATGTGCTGCTGCTACGCGATCCCTGCGACTGCGTGCTGAGCTGCTACATGCAGGCATTCGGTCTGCGCGGGGGCGCGCTTTCCTTCGCAACGCTGGAGTCCTCCGCCGAGACCTACGTTGAGGTGATGTCGTACTGGGAGCGGCACAGAGCCCTGGTGGATGCGCAGGTTCACGTCCTGCGGTACGAGGATCTGGTGCGTGACATGCCGGCGCAGGTCGCTTCCCTGCTGCATTTCATGGAGTCGGCCTGGGACGATGCGATGGCCGACTTCCAGATGCTTGCCCGATCACGGTCGGTGCGCATCAATACGCCCAGTTATGCGCAGGTGATCGAGCCGATCAACGACCGCGCGGTAGGGCGGTGGAAAAACTACCGTCAGCACTTTTCGCCGCGCACGCTGGAACTGCTTGCACCGTGGCGTCGTCGTTACGGTTATGCCTGATCAGCGTTGCGGAAAACGCAGATAGGTGGAAAGGATGTATTTGTCCCCGCTGTGGGGTGGCCTGCCCTGGTGGGCGTACATCCAGTATGGCGGAAACATCAATAGCCGCCCCGCGCGCGGTTCGACACCGACGTTCAGGCCGGGAAACCACGTTTCTCCCCCTTGGGAGACATCGTTGAGATACCACAGGAAGACCAGATAGCGGTCGCACACGCTGTTGATCGAGTCGAAATGCGTCTGGAAGCGCTCGTTGTCTTCGGCGCGGTAACGCTTGAGGATCAACGGACTGAGAAGCGGGCTATCGGGGACCGCGATGTCCAGGCCGATGTCGGCGTTGTAGCGTGCGAGTTGCTGGCTGATCCGCGAACGGAAAAAATCCAGGAAAGCCGCGTCGGACAGCTTGGAGATATCCAGCTCTGTCCAGGCACTGTCGTCCAGCCCGGGGCGCACACCACGGCCATTGCGTTGGTGAAATTGGCCCAGTGCCAGGAAGGAATCGATCAGCTTGGCGCACAGGTGCGGCGGCAAGCTGTCGTCGTAGGTTCGAATGAAGTGCCGAAGCTGATCTTGAGAGGAGGGCGCCGCGAATGCGGCGCCCTCTTCCCGGTGCTGCAGATCAGAACCGTGCAGTCCAGCGCATCCAGTAGTACCTGCCGATGGCATCGTAGGTCCGCAAGTCGGTGGAGGCATTGAAGCCGGAATAGACCAGCGGCGGCTGCCGGTCGGCCAGGTTGCGAACGCCGATCTGGATGGTGCTGTTGTTCAAGCTCTCCAGGCGATACCCCAGCTGGAAGTCGGTCTGGGTGTAGGACGGAACCTGGCGCTTGGCCACGTAGCCGTCGGTGCCCACTTCGGCGACGTCCGGTGCTTCATTGACATGATGGACGTAGCGGGTGGTCAGGCTCGCGTTGAGATTGCCGAAGGTCCAGGTCAGGTCGTTGAGCGCACGCCAGCGCGCAATGTTGCCAAAGCCCGACGATGCGGAATCCACGAAGGTGCCTGCCAGGCCCTTGCTCTGCGGAATGCCCGGGAACGCGCCCACATCGCTGCTTGGATCGCCGGACAGCAGGCGAACGTCATATTGGCGGATATAGGTGGTGTCCAGGTTCCACGACAGCTTGCCCCAGGCCGCTTCCTGCGTGTTATAGCGGAAACCCAGGTCCACGCCGCTGGTGCGCAGCTCGCCGAAGTTGCCGATGGCATTGGTCATCTGGGCCACGTCACCTGCTTCATCGCGGGTGAAGGTGTCGCAGTAGCGCCCGAACTGGAAGCACTGATTCAACATCACCGTTTCCGGCAGTCGGGTGATGAACTGATCCAGGCTCACGCGCCAGTAGTCGGCGGTCACGCTGAAGCCTTCCAGCCAGCTCGGGCTGTAGACGAAGCCGTAGGTGAAGACGTCGCCTTCTTCTGGCTGAAGGTTGGGATTGGCGACCTGGAACGAAGTCACCTGGTTGTTGCTCTGGCGGAACGAGCCGTCAGGAGCGACGCCGGCGCAGGCGCGCGGGTCGGCGGTTGCCTGGCCCGAGTAGCCGTTGCAAGGATCGACGTAGCTGTTAGCGCTAGGCACGGTCGGCGAGAAGAGATTGCCGATCGTGGGCGCGCGGAACACGTCCGCATAGGTGCCACGGATCAGAAGATCGGAGAACGGCTTCCATTCCACGCCGATCTTGGAGTTGGTGGTTCCACCGAAGTTCGAATAGTCGGAGTAGCGCGTTCCCAGCGTCAGGTTCAGCTTTTCGGCGAAGGGCACATCGGCCAACAGTGGCACCAATGCTTCGGCGTACACTTCGTTGACGTTGAATTCGCCGGAGATATTGCCGAACGTACACGCTTCCTGCGTGGTCAGGCAGACGGTTTCGCCTGGCGGGATGATGGTGAGGAAGTCGCTGGTGGAGCTGGCGGATTCTTCGCGGCGCTCAATGCCGACTGCCAGCGAGACCGTTCCTGCCGGAACATCGAACAGGTCGCCGGTTGCATTGGCGTTGTAGACCTTGAGCGTGTTTTCGTTGGTGTTGGTGATCGTGGGATTGATCAGGCTGAGGGCGTTCAACTGCGCCTGTCCGGCCGGGGTATTCGGGTTCGGGGCAGGGCCGAGGAAATTGACCGGCAAGCAACCATTGATTGCGGTAGCCGGATTGCCTGGTGTACGCACGCAGATCGGATTGCCGGTGGCCGGATCGATCATCGACGGGCCAAGCGCGGCGGCCAGGCCCGGGCTGAACAGATAGCCCTTCACCGAAGACGACTGCGGCGAACGCCCGTAGCCGTACGACGCATCCCAGCTCCAGCTGCTGTCGCCGAACGCGCCGCGCAGGCCGCCGGTGATCTGGTAGGTCTCGGTGATGAAGCGGGTGGTGCGCGTGGGAATGAAATCGCGCAGACGCAGGCGTGCGTCGGTGATGTTTACCCCGAACGGGTTATAGAGGCTGTCTGCGCTGATCGGAACATTGTCCACCGCCGGCCTGCCGTCGAACGGCAGCGGTGCCAGGGCGAAGGAGGAGTCGGTCCGCATCCAGGAGCCGAGCACGAAGGCCTCGACGTTGTCGCTGAGCTTGTAGTTCCCGTTCAGGAACATGCTGGTGCGCTCTTGCGGGGTCAGCGTCAGGTTGCCGTCGGCCTGGAAGTTGTAGACATCGGTTTGCTGGTTAAAGCAGCGGAAGTCCGACGGCGTGGAGCCGGAACGACCGTCGATACGCGTCAGGGTGACGTTGGCGCCGGTGCCGCAGTTGGGATCGCTCAGGTTGACGCCGGTGGCGTTGCCGCGCGGTACCACGTAACGGCCGGTCAGAATCCGGCTGGTACCGCCGATGCCCTTTTCGCCGGCATACAGCTGCAAGGGCTGGCTGGAATAGGCACGATCGGCGGCGCGCACCTCGTCGGCCTTGTCGTAGCTTGCGCCCAGGATCAGGCTGCCACGATCATTGGTCATGCCGAAGACGGCATCGTAGCGCTCGGTCGCCGCGTCGCCGCGCGACGAAGTGCCGTAATACGCGCTCGCCTCGACGCCGTCGAAGTTCTTGCGGATGATGAAGTTGACCACGCCGCCGATGGCGTCGGATCCGTAGATCGCCGAGGCGCCGTCCTTGAGCACTTCCACGCGTTCGATCAGGCCCAGCGGAATCGAGTTGATGTCCACTGCGCCGTTGGCATTGCTGACCGTGCCGATCCAGCGGCGCCCGTCCACCAGCACCAGCGACCGGTTGACGCCCAATCCGCGCAGATCCACGGTAGCCGCACCGGCGCCGCCGCCATTGTTCACCTGGGGGTTGGTCGCGGCGCCGGCGATCGCGGGCGTGCGCTGGAGGAATTCGCCAACGGTGGCGGCGCCGGAACTCTGGATGGTCTGGCGGTCGATCACGAACACCGGGCTGGCGGTCTCCAGGTCGGCGCGCTTGATGCGCGAACCGGTGACTTCGATCTTGTCGAGATTGGTGGTGGCGCTGGCCGATGCGTCCTGTGCGAAGGCTGCCGGCGAATAGGCTCCTCCGACAACAAGCGCAAGGACGACGGCATCACGCAGTTTGCTTGACGTGCACTTCATGGGCTCTCTCTCCGAAAACGGAACGGGGGTTTTGCCTGGCAGGCGGATCTGAAAGTGCAGGTCCAAGGCGTCAGGGTGAACCGATGGTATATGAGCCGGAGAAAGAATTAAAGTGACGTTAAGCGGAGGTATTTCCGAAATGAAAACGCCACCGCTGGCGGCGGTGGCGTTGTCTTCACAGTACCGGTGGGGCGGTTACAGGTCCTGCTCGTACCGAACGTACGGAACCGTACCGTCGCTATTGCTGTCGTTGTTGGGCGCGAAGGGATTCTTGCCGCGCGAGATCACGTTCTCGGCACCCACGGTGAGTTGGCCGCTCCAGGGGGTGCGCCAGGTCAGGCCCAGGCCCAGGCCTTCCCATTTCTCGGGCTGGCCAGGGACGTCCACGACACGGCCAATGACATTGGCGCTGAAGGCGCCGTAGCCGCCGCCGACGCTCAAGGTCTTGCTGTCCCACTGGTCGGCGATTGCCGGGGAGACGTCCGCCAGCGGAACCAGCCTTGCGCGGGCGTAGGTGCCGCCGATCGAGACGAAGCCCTCGCGGCCGATGTTCTTCTGGCCGAAGACGGTCAGGTCGTTCTGTTCGACCCGGGTCAGCGGCGCCTTGCCGGTGCCGTTCAGCCAGGCGGGGAGGGTATCGCGCCCGCTGCCGGCGGTGACTCCAACACGGCCGCTGCCACGATTGAAGCCCAGCGTGCCGGTGACTCGGCGCGACGCCGCAGCGCTGTCTTCTTCCTCATCGCCGATGCCGGCGAGCAGGCAATGGCTGGCCAGTCCACTGATGTTGGTGCCACGGCTGCTGTTGCATAGCAGGCCCAGCGAGTCGCCCGAGGTCAGGCCGAACGCTGCATCCAGCGAGTTGCGACCGAAGTGCCAGCGCGCACCCGCCTTCTGCTCGCCGGTGGGCTCCAGATACAGGAACGCTTCCACCTTGCCGCTGCCCTTGTTCCACACCGGCAGGATCGTGCTTTCGCGGACCTGCTGCGCATGCAGGCCCGTGGATGCCGCAAGGGCAACCAGCAAAGCGAACGATAGGCGCAAGAGGTGTCGCATACGGGAGGTCAGACCCAGGGGCAGTTGTTAAGTTCCCGAAAGCGGGCACTGGAGGATGCTAGGGGGTTTATGATTATTTAACAAGTGCTCGCAGCCCCCGAAACACCCCGCAATGCTATCTATTGCAACCGTTCCGGTGCCTGCTGGGAGGGCCGCGCTGCGCTGAAAAGTACGGCCAGATCGGTCAACGGAAAGTGATACTCACGGCCGCAGAATTCGCAGCGCACCTCCACGCTGCCGGTCTGTTCTGCGGCGGCGCGCGCCTCTTCTTCGCCCAGCGACTGCAGCATCGAGGCGACCCGTTCGCGCGAGCAGGAGCAGCCGAAACGGAGCGGCTTGCTGCCCATCAGCTGGGTATCTTCTTCGTGGAACAGGCGGTGCAGCAGGTCGGCGCTGGCGACCGACAGCAGCTCCGGCGCGCCGAGCGTGTCGAACAGGGCGCCGATGCGGGTCCAGCCGTCGCTGTCGCCTTCGTCGCCGGGTAGCTTCTGCAGCAACAGGCCGGCGGCCTGGTCCGGGCCGGCCGCCAGCAACAGGCGGGTCGGCAGCTGTTCGGACTGCTGGAAGTAGGTCTCGAAGGCTTCCGCCAGGTCCGCAGCCTGCATGCCGACCAGGCTCTGGTAGCGCTGCGGCTCGCGCGGGTCCAGGCCGGGGTTTTCGATGGTGATCGCCAGCAGGGCGGCCTCGCCCAGCTCGCGCAGGTCGGTCGGTGCGTCGGCGCCGTCGGCTAGCTGCACGATGCCGCGCAAGGTGCCGGCGGCAGTGCATTCGGCGAACAGGGTGCGCAGCGTGTCGTTGCCGCGCAGCTGTACGGACAGGCGCCCGTCCACCTTGGTGTGGCCGGTGAACAGCGCGGCCGCCACCGCAGCTTCGCCGAGCAGCTGGCGGGCGGCTGGCGGATAGTCGGCGGCGCCCTGAATGTCCTGCCAGGCCTGGGTCAGACGCACGTGGACTCCGCGCACGCCGGCGGCAGGCAGCAGGAAACGGGAAAGCTGATCGAGATCGGTCATGGAGACACCGGACGTAAGGGACGCCGGTTGCCGGATAATGCGGCAGGCATCGGGATTGAAGGTCGAAGCGAACTAATGGGGACGGATGCATTGGATGGCAAGCAGGGGACGCCACCGCGGCGCAGACGCTGGCTGCGCTGGCTATTGGCCGCACCGCTGCTGTTTGCCGCCGCGAGCGTGTTGCAGGTGCTGGTGCTGCGGGTGGTCGATCCGCCGATCAGCAGCATGATGGTGGGGCGCTATCTGGAAGCGTGGGGCGAGGGCGACGTCGGGTTTTCCCTGCAGCAGCAATGGCGCGACTACGAAAAGATCGCCGCCAGCCTGCCGATCTCGGTGGTGGCGGCAGAGGATCAGCAGTTCCCGATGCATCATGGGTTCGATCTGCAGGCCATCGAAAAGGCGCGCGACCACAATGCGCGCGGCGGGCGGGTGCGTGGTGCGAGCACGATCAGCCAGCAGGTCGCCAAGAACGTGTTCCTGTGGCAGGGCCGCAGCTGGCTGCGCAAGGGCCTGGAGGCCTGGTACACGGTGCTGATCGAGCTGTTCTGGCCCAAGCAGCGCATCTTGGAGATGTATCTCAACGTGGCCGAGTTCGGCGACGGCGTGTATGGCGCGCAGGCGGCTGCCCGGCAGTTCTGGGGCAAGGACGCGGCCGGGCTGTCGCCGGCCGAGTCGGCGCGTCTGGCCGCGGTGCTGCCATCGCCACGCCGTTATGACGCGCGCCGCCCCGGCGCCTATGTGCAGCGGCGCACGGCGTGGATCCAGCGGCAGGCACGCCAGTTGGGCGGCGCTGCCTACCTGCAGGCGAAGTGAGCATGCAAGCGTGCGACGAGGTGGTGCCGGTGACGACCGAACGCCTGACGGTGGTGATCGCGGCCTACAACGAAGAGACCAGCATTCCGTTGCTGCATCCACGTCTGTGCGCAGTGCTGGCAGGCCTGGCCGGCGTGCACACGCAGGTGCTGTATGTCGACGACGGCAGCACCGATGCCACCTGGGAGGTGGTGCAGGCGCTGGCGCAGGCCGATCCGCAGGTGAGTGCGCTGCGCTTGTCGCGCAATTTCGGCAAGGAAGTGGCGGTGTCTGCGGGCCTGGACCATGTATTGCCTGGCGCGGTGGTCTTGCTTGACGCCGACGGCCAGGACCCGCCGGAACTGATTCCCGAATTCGTCGCGCTATGGCGTGCCGGCTACGACAACATCTTCGGTACGCGGGTCTTTCGCGAAGGAGAAAGTTGGCTCAAGCGCAGTGCCGCGCATGCCTTCTATCGGGTGATCCGGCGGCTGTCGCGCACGCCGATCCCGGCCGATACCGGCGATTTTCGCCTGCTGTCGCCACGGGTCGTGCAGGCCTTGCAGCAACTGCGTGAGCGCCACCGTTTCATGAAGGGGCTGTTCGGCTGGGTGGGATTCCGGCAGGTGGCACTTCCCTACCGGCGCGCGCCACGCTTATCCGGACGCAGCAAGTTCAGCGTCTGGCGCTTGTGGAATTTCGCGCTGGACGGCATTACCAGCTTTTCCACGGTGCCGCTGCGGGCGGCGACGTATCTGGGCCTGCTGACGGCGGCAGTGGCCTTCGTATTCGGTACCTGGGTGGTCGTCAAGGCCGCATTGGTGGGCGATCCGGTGGCCGGGTGGCCGACGATGATGTCGGTGATCCTGTTCCTGGGCGGCATCCAGTTGATCGCGCTGGGCCTGATCGGCGAATACCTGGGCAGGCTGTACGACGAAGCCAAGCAACGCCCGTTGTATCTGGTCGATACCCAGTGCGGTGCTGCCGTGGACCTGGCCGGGCGGCACCAGACCACGCGCGCAGCGGGCTAGGCGGTCTGCGGGCCCGTTGGCCTGTCGCACTCCGGGAGGCGGACCACGTTCACTGCGCGTACTTGCCGCCGCAATCGCTGTCCTTGCCCGTGCCGGGTTCAAAGGTGGCCAGCAGGGCTGCCGGCGGTGCGATGCTGCCCAGCGCCACCGCGATGGCGCCGCGGATGCCCAGGGCCTTGAAGTCCGGCCGGAACGAGGGGTCCTTGAATGTCCCGGCAATGCGCAGCGGCGAGCGCAGGCTCAGGATGCTGCGGTCCTTCGGGCGTGGGCGGAGCAACAGATCCAGGGTTTCATTCTTCAGGCTGATGTTGCCTTCGCCGACGATGATGGTATCGGTGCTGTCGAAGGCCAGCGCGCGCGATTGCATCATTCCGTCCTGCACGCCGAAGTCGCCGAAGATGCAGCGCACCGGAATCTGCCGGTCCTTGGTGATGAGGTATTTCAGCGACTCGGCGATGTCCAGCCCGGCCAGCTCCATGATCAGGTTGCCGACATGGCCGCGGCCCATGCCCACGCCGATCGAGCCATCCGCGCTGCCCAGCATCGCGGCGATCGAATTGCCGCGCCCGCGCAGATCCAGGTCTCCGCCGATGGCGCCGGAGGCCTGCTTGGCGAGCGTGACATCGGGAAACAGCCGGTCCAGCCGGATGCCGCGGATGCCGGCTTTCAGATGGGTGGCGATGACCGCGTTGCGCGCATCCATGCGGATGGTGGAGCGGATATCGCCGCCGGCCACGCCGAAGTTGAGTGGCTCCAGCTGCAGCAGCCCGTCCTTGAGGTTCAGCGAGGCATCCATGTCATCCAGCGGCCAGGACGGCGCATCGATGCGCTGGGCACGCCAGCGCACCTGCGCATCCATGGCGCGTAGCTTGGACAGGTCATATGGTGTGGCGGGCAGGATGCGCGCGCTGGCGGCAAGCTGGCTGGCCTGCTTCTTCTGTTCGGCATTGGCCGATTCGTTGCCCCCGGTCTTGGGCGATGCGCCGACAAAACCGGCCAGATCGTCGAAATCCAGGCGTTTGGACGCCAGGTCTGCGCGCAGGAACGGGCGCTTGTTGCGTAGGTCGATTTCCGCGGAGCCGGACAGGTCGCTGTCGCCGGCAGTGCCGGTGAACTTTTCGTAGCGCCATACATCGCCATTGCGCCGCAAGCGGCCATCCAGCGTGTAGGGAGGCGTGGACGGGATGGCCACGCCGGTCAACGGATACAGGTCCTGCATGTCCTGGCCACTGAGCGCCATCTGCAGGTCGAACACGCGGAACTGGAACGGGTTGGTCAGGGTGCCGCGCACATGCGCGCGCGTGGCACCGGCACGGGCGCGCAGATCGATGCGGAAGGGGTGTTCGCTCTGGCTCAGCTCCAGTGGCGACGCCGTGGCGCCCTTCACGCTGAAGGGCGCGCCTGTCCAGCGGCCGCTGCCCTGGATGCTGATCGGCGCAGCGCGTTGGTCACTGCGCGGCGGCGCCAGGCTGTTGATCGTCACATCGATATCCGAGCGGCCGGTGTCGTCGATGTAGCGCAGCCGCCCATTGCGCACCAGCAACCGGCCCAGGCGCGGCATGCTGCCGTCGCCGCCGCTGGTGTCCAACACCCAGTTGCCGGGGTGACGGTCGTTGCCGGCTTCCAGCAGTACGCTCGGATGCTCCAGACGAATCTCCGGCAGGCGGACCTCGCCGCGCAGCAGCGGCCACAGCTCCACATCGATCTCGGCCGCGTTCAACGTCGCCATCGCGCCGCGCTTGGACCAGTCCGCATTGCCAAGCTGCAGGGCTTGGCCGCGGATGGTGATGGTGCGGCCCAGATCCACGTCCAGATGACCCAGATGGAATTGGCGGCCAGTCTTGGCGCTGACCGCACGCTCGACCGGGCCACGCAGCCAGTTCCAGTCGAACAGGATCAGGAAGACGATCACAAGGACGGCAACGGTGCCGAGCCCGATCAGCCAGCGTCGCCGACGCAGTGGGTGGGAGGCGCGAGGATTGGCGGTCTGAGGCACGTTGGTCACGTGCGCATGGTTGGCGATCGCTCGTGCAGGGCGCGCGAACGCCCGCACCATCCTCCCTCACATCACTTGCTCGATCACCGCAACGAAGTGGCAGGCGCTACCGGCAAGCACGAACAGGTGCCAGATCGCATGGAAGTAACGCTGCGTATCGCGCTGATAGAAGTAGGTGCCCAGCGTATAGAACAGCCCACCCGCCAGCAGCCAGCACAGCGACCAGGTGTCGACCGAGCGTAGCAGCGGCTGGATCGCCACGATGATGAGCCAGCCCATGCCCAGATACAGCCCGGTCGACAGCAGGCGAAAGCGGCCGGTGAAGAACAGCTTGAAGATCACCCCGGCCGCAGCGATGGTCCAGATGGCGGCGAACAAGCCCCAGCCCCACGGGCCGCGCAGGTTGACCAGCGTAAACGGGGTGTAGGTGCCGGCGATCAATAGATAGATCGCGCAGTGATCCAGCACCTGCAGGCGCGCCTTGGCGCCCGGATGCGGGATGGCATGGAACAGCGTGGAGGCGACGTAGAGCAACACCAGCGTGGCACTGAACACGATGGAGGTAGCCAGCTGCCAGCCATCGCCGTAGATGGCGGCCAATGTAATCAGCACCGAACCGCCGGCCAGGGCGGCGATGGCACCCAGGCCGTGGGTCACGGCACTGGCAATTTCGTCGCGCAGGTCGGTGGAGGGGGAAGCGTCTGCGTTCATTCCAAAAAGGTACCGCAACTGCGAGCAATTCGCATTGCCGGCAGTGACGTGTGCCTATTGCGGTTCAAGCGCGGGTCAATCGACGGCCCTGGCATGCGCGTGTTCGCGGGTGGCCGAGAAGCGCACATCCGGCGCGCGTTCCTGCGCCAGTTGCAGGTTCACGCGGGTCGGTGCCAGGTAGACCAGTTCGCCGGCCGCGTCGATGCCCAGGTTGCCGGCATTCTTTTCGCGAAATTCCTCCAGCTTCTTCGCGTTCTCGCAATGCACCCAGCGCGCGGTGGTCACGCTGACCGGCTCGAAGATCGCATCCACGCCGTATTCGTCCTTGAGCCGGTAGGCCACCACGTCGAACTGCAGCACGCCTACCGCACCCAGGATCAGATCGTTGCTCATCAAGGGGCGGAAGAACTGCGTGGCGCCTTCTTCGGACAGCTGCGCCAGACCCTTCTGCAGTTGCTTGAGCTTGAGCGGGTCGCGCAGGCGCGCGCGGCGGAACAGTTCCGGTGCGAAGTTGGGAATGCCGGTGAACGACAGCGATTCGCCTTCGGTGAAGGTGTCGCCGATGGAGATGGTGCCGTGGTTGTGGATGCCGATCACATCGCCCGGCCAGGCTTCGGCGGCGATCTCGCGGTCGGAGGCCATGAAGGTCAGCGCGTTGGCCAGCTTGACCTCCTTGCCACTGCGCACGTGCAGCGCCTTCATGCCGGCAGTGAACTTGCCCGAACACACACGCATGAATGCCACGCGGTCGCGGTGCTGCGGGTCCATGTTGGCCTGGATCTTGAACACGAAGCCGCTCAATTTTGGCTCGGTGGCTTCGACACGGCGGCCGGTGGTGTCGCGCGCCTGCGGCGGCGGTGCGTGTTGCACGAAGAAATCCAGCAGCGGCTGCACACCGAAGTTGTTGACGCCCGAGCCGAAGAACACCGGGGTCTGCTGGCCGGCGCGATAGGCCTGCAGGTCGAACGGATTGCTGGCGCCCTGCACCAGCTCCAGCTCGTCGCGCAATTCGGCCAACATCTGCTCGCCGATCTTGGCAGCCAGGCCAGGTGCATCCAGCGACGGGAAGATGGTCGAGTCCTGGCGGGTGAAGTTGCGGCCCTGTTCGTACAGATGCACTTCGCCGGTGATGAGGTGTACCACGCCCTTCAGGCGCTGGCCCATGCCGATCGGCCAGGTGACCGGCGCGCACTGGATGCCGAGCACGGTTTCCACTTCGTCCAGCAGATCGATCGGGTTCTTGCCTTCGCGATCGAGCTTGTTGATGAAGGTCATGATGGGGGTGTCGCGCAGGCGGCAGACTTCCATCAACTTGATGGTGCGTTCTTCCACGCCCTTGGCCACGTCGATCACCATCAGCGCCGAGTCCACCGCGGTGAGCACGCGGTAGGTGTCCTCGCCGAAGTCGGCGTGGCCGGGCGTATCGAGCAGGTTGACGATCTTGTCCTCGTACGGGAACTGCATCACCGAGGAGGTCACCGAGATGCCGCGCTCCTTTTCCAGCGCCATCCAGTCCGAGGTGGCATGGCGGGCGGCCTTGCGGCCCTTCACCGAGCCGGCCATCTGGATCGCACCGCCGAACAACAGCAGCTTTTCGGTCAACGTGGTCTTGCCTGCGTCGGGGTGGGAAATGATGGCGAAGGTGCGCCGGCGCGCGGCTTCGTTGGAGACTTCGGACATGGGCGGTGCGCGCCCGGTCGGACGCCTGCAGAAACTGAGGAAGCCGGTGATTATAGCGGCTTCGGCGGGGCAGGCCTTTGCTGGCTGCCGGCCGGGCCTGCGCGGCCTGGCCGCCGCCGCCCTAAGGAGCTGGCGAGGGAAACTGCAGTTCGCCCTGCGGCCCCAGCATGCGGAACGGCAGCGAGACCAGCTGCAGGCCGGCATTGCGCTGGACCGAGAAATGCAGGTGCGCCGCGGTGCTATAGCCGGTATTGCCGGAGGCGCCGAGCCGCTCGCCGGTGCCAACCCACTGGCCGAGCCGCACCGCCATTCCGCCCGGCGCCAGGTGGGCGTACAGCGCCATGCTGCCGTCGGCGTGCAGCAGCCGCACCAGGTTGCCGCCGCCGGCAGCCGGGTCGTCGGCGCTGCCGGCGGTCACGTCCTGGCGCAGCTCCATCACCACGCCCGCGCGCGCGGCCAGTACCGGCGTGCCCTGTGGCAGCGCGAAGTCCACCGCATACCAGTTGGCCAGGTCGGTATGGCTGAAGTGGCCGCCGTAGCCCTGATCCACCTGCACCGGCTGGTCGCGGAAGGGCAGCTGGTAGTGCACCGGCTGCGGCTGGGCCTGCGGATCGCCAGCCACCAGCTCCAGCCTGAGGTTAAGCCCGGCGAGTGTGCGCTGGCTGCTGGCCGGATAGAGCCGGGCAAGCAGGCGGCGTTCGTGTGCCGCCAGCAGCACCGTCAGCGGCAACGGCGGCACCGCGCGGTAGTCCTCGCTGGATGGCGCGCTCAGCCGAACCTGTGCCGGCCCGGCCAGCGGATTGCTGACCCAGACCAGATAGACCGGTGCCTGCCATTCCAGCTGCAGCGCCGGGCCGGCGTCGGTCGCGGTGGGGAGCGGTTGGGTGGCGGTGGATGCGGAAGGCACTGCGGCCGGGCCGGGCCAGTGCCAGTGCAGTTGCGCAGCGGCAGTGGCCGCGCAGATCGGCAGCACGACGGCAAGCGTGGCGCAGATCGCGCAAATGCGGCGGCGAAACAGAGGATGGGACACGCGATCGAGCCGGGCGAGAGGGCGCAAGTATGCGGCCGGGCACGCCGGGCGGTGGTATCGGATGAAAATATATCTTTCCATCCGCATGAAGCGATTGACATCCCGGAAGTGGGGTGGCATCTTAGCCTCACCATCGAGACCGGCGGAGGGACAGGCCCTTTGATGCCGGGGCAGCCAGCGGAGCGCGCAAGCGCCCGCGTTTGGTGCCAAATCCTGCGGGGACCACGCGTCCGCCGAAAGATGGTTCGACTCGTGCCTTGCGCACGTCGAACGCGAGCTCCCGCGAAGCTCGATGGCCGATCCACCCCGGATATCGCCATGAGCCTCGTGACCACAGCATCGCCCACCACGTCTGATGACCTTGCAACACGCGCCGCCGAAACCGCCGGCCCCGCTGCCGTGCGCGGCGAACTGGTGGTGTCGCTGCCGATGCGACACGCCGGGCTGCGCACGCTGCGGCTGCGCTACGAGCTGGTCGGAGCCGCCAACGCGCCGGTCGTGTTCGTGGCCGGCGGCATCTCTGCGCACCGGCATCTGGCCGCCAACGCCGTGTATCCCGAGAAGGGCTGGGTGGATGGCCTGGTGGGCGCCGGCCGCGCGCTGGATCCGGCATCGCGTCGCCTGCTGGCGTTCGATTTCCTGGGCGCCGACGGCACCCTGGATGCGCCGATCGATACCGCCGACCAGGCCGACGCGATCGCTGCATTGCTGGATGCGCTGGGCATCACCCGCCTGCACGGCTTTGTCGGCTATTCCTATGGCGCGTTGGTCGGGCTGCAATTGGCCACCCGCCATGCCGGCCGCGTCGGCACCTTGGTCGCCGTCAGCGGTGCGCACCGCGCGCATCCGTATGCGGCAGCGTGGCGCGCCCTGCAGCGCCGCGCGGTGGCGCTGGGCCAGCTGCAATGCGCGGAACATCACGGCCTGGCGCTGGCGCGTCAGTTCGCCATGCTCAGCTACCGCACGCCGGAAGAATTCAGCGAGCGCTTCGACGCGCCGCCGGAAGTCATCAATGGCCGCGTGCGGGTAGCGGCCGAAGACTATCTGGATGCCGCCGGCGCGCAGTACGTGGCGCGCACGCCGGTGGCTGCCTACCTGCGTCTGTCCGAATCCATCGACCTGCACCGCATCGACCCCGCGCAGGTGGGCGTGCCCACCGTGGTGGTGGCGGTGGAGGGCGACCGTTTGGTGCCGCTGGCCGACATGGTCGGCCTGGTCGAAGGGCTGGGCCCGCGCGGCAGCCTGCGCGTGCTGCGCTCGCCGTATGGCCATGACGCCTTCCTGAAAGAAATCGATCGCATCGACGCGATCCTGACCACTGCCCTTCGCATCACCGGAGAAACCGCATGAGCTTTCGTGACCCTGCCGACGCCCCCTGTACTGCCGCCACTGCCGCCGTGCGCGCCGGTATCGACCGCGATACCGCCTACGGCGCGGTGACTCCGCCGATCGTGCTGTCGTCGAACTTCTCGTTCGACGGGTTCGGCAACAAGCGCCAGTACGACTACACCCGCAGCGGCAACCCCACCCGCGACCTGCTCGGCGAAGCGCTGGCCGAACTGGAAGGCGGTGCCGGCGGGGTCATCACCTCCACCGGCATGGGCGCGATCAATCTGGTGCTCAATGCGGTGCTGCAGCCGGGTGACACGCTGGTGGTGCCGCACGATGCCTACGGTGGCAGCTGGCGGCTGTTCAATGCGTTGGCCAAGAAAGGCCATTTTGCACTGGTCACCGCCGATCTCACCGACCCGCGTTCGCTGGCCGATGCGTTGGCGCAGTCGCCCAAGCTGGTACTGATCGAAACCCCGTCCAACCCGCTGCTGCGCATCACCGACCTGCGCTTCGTCATCGAAGCGGCGAAGAAGGTGGGCGCGCTGACCGTGGTCGACAACACGTTCCTGTCGCCGGCGCTGCAGAAGCCGCTGGACTTCGGCGCTGATCTGGTACTGCATTCCACGACCAAGTACATCAACGGCCACAGCGACGTGGTGGGCGGTGCGGTGGTGGCGCGCGATGCGCAGTTGCATCAGCAGTTGGTGTGGTGGGCCAACGCGCTGGGCCTGACCGGTTCGCCGTTCGACGCCTTCCTCACCTTGCGCGGGCTGCGCACGCTGGATGCGCGCCTGCGCGTGCACCAGGAAAACGCCGATGCCATCGCTGCGCTGCTGGACGGGCATGCAGCGGTCAACCAGGTGTATTTCCCGGGGCTGGCCTCGCACCCGGGCCATGCCCTGGCCGCGCGCCAGCAGAAGGGTTTCGGGGCGATGATGAGTTTCGAGTTGCACGGTGGCGAAGCGGCGGTGCGGGCCTTCGTCGATGGCCTGCGCTACTTCACCCTGGCCGAATCGTTGGGCGGCGTGGAGAGCCTGATCGCGCATCCGGCCTCGATGACGCATGCGGCGATGACCGCCGAAGCACGCGCGGCGGCCGGGATTTCCGATGGTTTGCTGCGGCTGTCGATCGGCATCGAATCGACCGAGGATCTGCTGATCGATCTGCGTGCCGGTCTGGCCCGCGCAGCAGCCACCCTGACCACAGCCAACCGCAAACAGGTCGACGCGTGAGCACTGTGCTGCCTGTTTCGCGCCGCGCTCCGGTCGCTGCGGTGAGGCCCACGCCGCGGCTGGCCTTGCTGGGCACTGGCACCGTGGGGCGCGCTTTTGTAACGCGCTATACCGCGCTACAGGAGCGTCAACTGCGGTTGCCGCGCTTTGATTGGCTGGCGAATTCGCGCATTGCGCACGACTGTGGCGTCAGTGCGGAACAGGCGCTGCAACAGGCCAATGCCGCCCCGCGCGGCCAGGCGGTATTGCAGCCCTGGGCAGAAACCACCGCGCTGCGTGCCGGTGATGTGTTGGTGGATGCAACTGCCAGCGATGTCGTAGCCGATTGGCATGTGGAATGGCTGTTGCGTGGGGTGCACGTGGTCACGGCCAACAAACTGGGGCAGGGCACTGCGTTGTCGCGGTCGCAGGCCTTGCATGCGGCGCGCCATGCCAGTGGCGCGCAGTACGGCGACAGTGCCACCGTGGGCGCCGGGTTGCCGGTGCTGAGCAGCGTGCGTGCGCTGGTCGCCGGTGGCGACCATATCCATTCGATCGAAGGCGTGTTGTCCGGATCGTTGGCATGGTTGTTCCATCGTTATGACGGGAGCGTTGCCTTTTCGGACTGTGTGCGCGAGGCAGTGGCGGCGGGCTATACCGAGCCGGATCCGCGCATCGATCTGTCCGGTGAGGACGTGCGGCGCAAGCTGCTGATCCTGGCGCGTGCGGCGGGTTGGCAACTGGAGTCCGAACAGGTGCATGTGGAATCGCTGGTGCCCGAGCGCATCGCGCGGCTACCGCTTGACGCAGTGGAGCCGCAGCTGGGCGCGCTGGATGCCGTGGTCGGTGCGCGTTGGCAACAGGCACGGGCTGCCGGACGTTGCCTGCGGTTCGTTGGGCGCGTGGATGCCCATGGTGCAAGCGTGGGATTGCGTGAGCTGGCGCTGGACCATCCCCTGGCCGGCGGTGCCGGGACCGACAACCGCGTGGCGATCGGCAGCGACCGCTATCGCACGCAGCCCTTGCTGATCCAGGGGCCGGGTGCGGGCGCCGAAGTCACCGCTGCTGCATTGCTGGACGATGTGTTGCGGATCGTGGCTGGGTGATCGGCCCGGCATGGAGTTGGGCCACCGTTCGGAAGTGGGTGCTGTGGCGATGCGCAATGACCTGAGTCGTCCCGCATCGCCATGCAGGAGTTACTGCGCAATCGCCTTCAACAGCGCCGCATTGAAGCGTGCCGGGTCTTGTACCTGCGGTGAATGTCCCAGGTCGGCGAATTCGATCAGTTTCGCATTCGGAATCGCGGCTGCCGCGCGCTTGCCTAGCTGGGTGTAATCGCCCACGCGTGCCTTGACCTCAGGCGGTGCGCTGTCCTTGCCGATGGCGGTGCGGTCCTTGAGACCGATGAACAGCGTGGTCGGTACGGTCAGTTTGGGCAGTTCGTAGACCACTGGCTGGTTGAATAGCATGTCCGAGGCCAGTGCCTGATTCCACGCCACTGCCTGCTTGCCCTTGCCCAATGACATGCCGGCCTGCATGCGCGCCCAGCGTTCGAACTGCGGTGTCCATTGGCCGCCGTAGTACACCTCCATCTGGTACTTCTTGATCCGTTCGAAGCTGGTTTTCAGCTCGTTGGCGTACCAGGCATCCACGCTGCGCCACGGGACGCCTTCGGCCTTCCAGTCTTCCAGGCCGATGGGAGCGACCAGGGCCAGCTGTTCGGTGGCGTGCGGGTACAGTAGCGCATAGCGGATCGCCAGCATGCCGCCCATGGAATGGCCGACCACCACCGCACGTTCGATGCCGAGCTTTTTCAGCAATGCATGCGTGTTGTCGGCCAGTTGTGCGACCGAGAACTGGTAGGCGGCCGGCTTGCTGGATTTGCAGAAGCCGATCTGGTCTGGCGCGATGACCCGGTAGCCGGCTTTGCTCAGCGCGGCGATGCTGTCTTGCCAGGTGGCGGCGCAGAAGTTCTTGCCGTGCAGCAACACCACGGTGCGCCCGTTGGGCGTGCCGGTCGGCGCGACATCCAGGTAGGCCATTTCCAGCGCCTGCTGTTGCGAGGTGAACGCATAGCTCTTGACTGGGTACGGGTAATCGAAACCTTCCAGGCGCGGGCCGTAATTGGTTTCCTGCGCCATCAGCGGACTGCAGGCCAGGGCGAGCGTGAGGGTGAAAGCGCGCTTTCGCATCGTGATGTCCATCCAGATCCAGACGCTGACGGTACCGCCACCGATGTGGTGGGGGCGTACAGCCGGGCGAGGTTGAACGGGCGCTGCAGGCGCGTTGCTGGCGATTGCGTGGGTGACCAAGTTGCAGTGCGCCGGCCCCTGTTGCCCTCATCCGCGCTTCGCGCACCTTCTCCCGCATGCGGGAGAAGGGCAGTGCATCATTCGCGTTGGGTGTTGCCCTCATCCGCGCTTTGCGCACCTTCTCCCACACGCGGGAGAAGGGCAGTGCATCCGTGCGTGCTCACGCGATTGGCTCAGCACTCGATGACGTTCACCGCCAGCCCGCCGCGGCTGGTTTCCTTGTACTTGTCCTGCATGTCGCGGCCGGTGTCGCGCATGGTCTTGATGACCTTGTCCAGCGAGACCTTGTGCTTGCCGTCGCCGCGCATGGCCATGCGGCTGGCATTGATGGCCTTGACCGCGCCCATCGCATTGCGTTCGATGCACGGAATCTGCACCAGCCCGCCGATCGGGTCGCAGGTCAGGCCGAGGTTGTGTTCCATGCCGATTTCCGCAGCATTTTCGATCTGGCCCGGGTTGCCGCCGAGCGCGGCGACCAGGCCGCCGGCGGCCATTGAGCAGGCCACGCCCACTTCGCCCTGGCAGCCGACTTCGGCGCCGGAGATCGAGGCGTTTTCCTTGTAGAGAATGCCGATGGCTGCGGCGGTGAGTAGGAAGTCGAAGATGCGCTCTTCCGATGCGCCTGCGCAGAAGCGGTCGAAGTAATGCAACACCGCCGGAATGATGCCGGCCGCGCCGTTGGTGGGCGCGGTAACCACGCGGCCACCGGCGGCGTTCTCTTCGTTGACCGCCAATGCGTACAGATTGACCCAGTCCAGCGTGGTCAGTGGGTCGCGCATGGCCGCTTCCGGCTTGGACGAGAGCTCGCGATACAGCGCCGGCGCACGCCGCGAGACGTTCAGGCCGCCGGGTAGGGTGCCTTCCTCGCGGATGCCGCGCGTCACGCAGGACTGCATCGCATTCCAGAGTTCGCGCAGGCCATGACGGATCTCTTCTTCGCTGCGCCAGCTCTTTTCGTTCTCGAACATCAGCGCGGCAATGCTCAAGCCGCTGCGCGCGCATTGCGCCAGCAGTTCGTCGCCGCTGAGGAACGGATACGGCAGTGGCGTTTCATCGGCCACGATGCGGTCGTCGGCCGCATCGTCCTGGTTGACCACGAAGCCGCCGCCGACCGAGTAGTAATCGCGCGTGGCGATCACCGCTTCATTGGCGTCGTAGGCGGTGAAGCGCATGCCATTGGTGTGGTACGGCAGCTTCTGCCGCTTGTTCATCGGCAGGTCGCGTTTTTCGTCGAAGCCGATGGCGTGCTGGCCCATCAGGGTGAGGCGCTTGCTGGCGCGGATGCGCTCCAGCGTGGCCGGGATGATGTCCGGGTCGATCAGGTTGGGGCGGTGGCCTTCCAGCCCGAGCAACACCGCCTTGTCGGTGCCATGGCCACGGCCGGTGAGCGCCAGCGAGCCGAACACTTCGGCGCGGATGCGCACCACCTCGTGCAGGCGGCCCGCGTCGAGCAACCAACGGTGCACGAAGCGCTCGGCGGCACGCATCGGCCCCACGGTGTGGGAAGAACTGGGGCCGATACCGATCTTGAAGAGGTCGAACGTGCTGACAGCCATGGGTGCCGTAAGGTGAGCGTAAAGGCGGCTATTCTAGTCGTTCGGCGATTGCGGCACGGCTGCAGCGCAGCATGAGACCTCCACATGGCCCTGACCCTGTACCAGCGCGACGACTGCCACCTGTGCGATCAGGCCATCGCCGTACTGGCGCAGGTGCGTGCGGGCGACTTCTGCAGCGTGTTCATCGATGACGACGACGCACTGGAGGCCGCCTATGGCCCAAGGGTGCCGGTGCTGCGCGATGCGCAGGGGCGGGAGCTGGATTGGCCGTTCGATGGTCAGCGGCTGAGTGCCTGGTTGCAGCAAGGTCGCGCCCAGGTCGGGTAGGTGGGGTGGTCGCCTTAGATCAGCGGCACCACTGCTGCTCGCAAGGCACGCCGTCGCGATCGCCATCCATCTGGGTATTGGGGCAGTGCTGCAACACGTAGGTGGCGTCGGCACAAGAATGCATTTGCGAACAATGGGTACGGCCATCGCAGCGGGGGGAGGCCGGGGTGGCAGCGGGCGTTGCTGTCTGGTGTGCCAGCGGCGGTGCCGGCTCGGCCTCGGCATTGGGGGTGAGCGCTGCGCTCAGTGCATCGCGTTGCTGATAGGCGAACGCCGCGCCACCGGTCAGCAGCATCAGCAGCATCACCCGGCCCAGCCCGAGTTGGAAGCCACTGGTCGCCGCGCGCAGTGCGCGGCGATGGGGGGAGGGCGCATGCCTGCCGGCCTGCGCACCGGCGCGGATGATGCGGATCGCCCGCAGGCGCCCGTCCGGACCGGCTTCGGTCTCAAACGAGATCAGCTCGCCAATGCGCGGCGCCTGCGCGCCGCGTTCGAAGGCCGAGATGTGTACGAACACCTCCTCGCCCTGCCCCGCCGGAGTGATGAAGCCAAAGCCTCGGTCGGCATTGAAGCGGGTCAACGTTCCGTGTGTGCGCATCGTTCGCGTCCTCGAAGTCAGCCCCCAGTGTAGCTGTCCTACGGTGTCATTCCATACTACAGGCACAAAAAAGCGGCGGACCCGACGAGGGTGTCCGCCGCTCAGTGGCCGCGTCCGGTTGCGGCCTGTGGCGTTACTTCGCCTTCAACACGACCTTGGTGCTGATCGCGGTTTCGTTGGGAATGGTCTTGGTGTCGGCCCAGTCACCACCGCCCACGCCGAAGTCCAGCCGCTTCACCACGGCCTTGCCGGCCAGCACTGGCTGCGCGCCGGGGGTCCAGGTGAAGGTCAGCGTGACCGGCTTGCTGACCCCGCGCAGCTCCAGGGTGCCGTCGGCGGCGTACTGGTTGCCGCCCAGGGCACGGAATTTATCGGCGCGATACCGCGCCGTGGCGAACTTGGCGACGTTGAAGAAGTCCGGACCCTGCAGGGTCGAGTCGCGGTCGTTGTTGCCGCTGACCGCGCTGGCCAGTGGAATGCGCACGTCGAGTCTGGCGCCGGCCAGGTTGGCCGGATCGAAACTCAGCGTGGTATCGAAGCCGGGGAACTTGCCGGTGAACACTTCGCCGTCGTATTTGCTGGCGAACGCCAGCGTGGAGCCGGGGGCCTGGACATAGTCGGCGGCCAGCACCGGGGCAGCCGCAAGAGTGGCCACCAACGACGCGGCGACCAGCAGGGGAGAGGCGGACAGCTTGGACGACATGGGGAATCCTTAGGGTCTGGAAGAAAGCCAGCCGCGTGGCAACATCCGCGCCAGGGTAGCGTCACGCTGGAACAGGTGGTGGTAGAACGCGGCGCCGGCATGTGCCAGCACCACCGCAATCAGCAGCCAGAAGCCCCATTCGTGGATGAAGTGCGCGATGGCGCGCAGGTGTTCGTCCGGCGGGCTGAGCTTGGGCACGTCGAACAGGCCGAACCAGCGGAACTGCCGCAGGCCGCTGGTGGAGTCGTACAGCCAGCCCGACAGCGGCATGGCGAAGATCATCGCGTACAGCAGCCAATGGGTGAGCCCGGCAATGCGTTCCTGCCAGCGCGGCGTGCCGGCCACCGGTGGCGGGGCGCCCGCATGGATCCGCCAGCCCAGCCGCACGATCACCAGCGCCAGCACGCTCAGCCCTACCGACTTGTGCGCGGTGTAGACCCAGAAATACTTTGGTGTCTTGGGCAGCTCGCCCATGGTCAGGCCGACGATGCCCAGTGCCAGGATCAGCAGCGCGATCAACCAGTGCAGGGTCTGGCTGACGCCGCCCCAGCGGTCGGTGTTCTTCAGGCTCATGTTCCCGATTCCTGGCTGGCGGCGGTGTCCGGCGGGGTGGGTGCGGCTTGCGGCGGGGCGGCCTCGTCGTCGGCGCGGCCTTCGCGCACCGCTTCGGCTTCGATGCGCAATTTCACGCTGTCGCCGATCATCGATTTCCAGGCATCGATGCCGAACTCGGCCCGGCTCAGCGTGGCGGTGGCGGAGAACCCGGCGGTGCGGCGAAACGGCGGCAGCGGATGGCGCTTGAGCGCGTTGAGGGTCACCTCCAGGGTGACCGGGCGGGTGACGCCGCGCAGGGTGAGGTTGCCGGTGACCCTGGCGCGGTTCTCGCCCGTGGCCTCCACGCGCGTGGAGATGAAATGTGCGTCGGGAAAGTGCTCGGCGTCGAGTAGGTTGTGTGCCAGGGTGGCCTGGTTCCACTTGGCATCGCCCAGGTCGGCGCGCTGCAGCGGCACGCTGACATCGAGCCGCGCCGATGCCCAGTCGTCCGGGTCGAAGACCAGGCTGCCGGTACTGCCGGACACCGTGCCCAATGCCTTGGAAAAGCCGGCATGCTCGACCGCGAACAGCACCCGGGTATGCACCGGATCCAGCGCGTAGCGCACCGGTGCGGCGGTGGCGGCCAGGCTGGTCAAGGCCAGGGCGGGAAGCAGCAACAGGCGGGCGAGCGGGGTCATGGACGGATTCTAGACATATCCCGCCACGCCGCGGGTGGCTTGCACTTGCAACGATCCATTGCGAGCATGCGGGCTGGACGAGGAAGGGATTCCCCCATGCGTGTGCTGATCGTGGTGCTGGCCGTGCTGCTGGGTGTGCTGCCGTGTGCGGCCAGGATCCCGGAAGTGCCCCGCTTCCGGGTGGTGGGCCCCGGCGATGGGCTTCCATCGACCATGGTGGTGGCCATCGCGCAGGATCGTGCGGGGTACCTGTGGCTTGCCACGCTGGATGGCCTGGTGCGCTACGACGGCGCCGGCTTCAGGACCTGGCGTCACGATCCGGCCGATCCCAGGTCGTTGCCCTGCAATGCGATCCAGGCGCTGTACATCGATACGCTGGACAGGCTGTGGATCGGATGCGGCAAGACATTGAGCGTCATGAACGCCAGCCGCAGCCGTTTTCGGCATTATCGCGCGGCCGACTATCCGTTGCTGAAGGATGGCCAGATCTTCAGCATCGCCGCCTTCGATGGCGCCATCTGGGTCGGGACCACCAGCGGCGCGCTGGTGCGCATCGATGCCGCAGGTGGGATGTCGGCGATCGACCTGGGCACGGTCGAGGGCAAGCTCGACCAGTCCATGGTGATGAACCTGGCTGTCGATACCCGGCACCGGCTGTGGATCGGCACCAGCAATGGGTTGGCCTACTACGACGGAAAACGGCTGCATCGCGAATACGTGCCGGGTGAGGAGAATCCGCAGGCGGCCATCTTCGGTCTGCAATGGACGGGGGATCGGCTATGGCTGGGGAGCGATGCGGGCCTGCATGTGCGCGGGCCGGGAGATCAATGGCAAGCGCTGTCCTGGGCGGGCATGTTCGGTGTCGGCAATGAGCTGTGGGGCGCGGTCGCCGCCCCGGATGGGGAGTTTTGGCTGGGCAGCGGGCGTGGCTTGTGGCGCACACGTGGCAAGCTGCCACCGGTGCCCGTCTTCAACGGGGAAGGGCCGTTATCGCGGCGCAATGTCGTCGGTCTGATGGGGGCGGCCGATGGCGGGCTGTGGGTTCCGATGCACGGTACCGGGCTCGGTTATCTGCCTGCCGACTGGAAGCGCACGGCGGTCATCAAGCCCGCCGTGCCGACTGGCGATGCGATCTACTGCAACCTGGCCCCGGCGACCCGATCCGGCGGCCTGTGGCAGGTGGATGCCGAAGGCCGCCTGCTGCGCGTGGACCTGAGTAGCGGCGACAAGTTCCAAACCGGCCTGCAGTCGCCGCATCTCAAGGAGATGGAGCTGGTGTCGGCCTTGGAGGACCGCTTTCAGCGCGTGTGGCTGGGCAACCTCGGTTTCGGCCTGTCGCGCATGGACCTGCGCACTGGCGAGCTGGTCCACTGGCCATCGGACGGTCCCGAGCCGGCATCGGCGCTCTCGCCGCCGGAATGGATCGTCGAGGATGGCGATACCGTCTGGATGGTGTTCATGGACATGCTGCAACAACGCGATCTGCGCAGCGGCCGGGTACTGCAGCGCATCACCGCGCAGGACCTGCGCGGGCTGCGCGACATCGACGTGCAGCAGTTGGCGCTGGGGCCCGATGGCCGCATCTGGGTGGCGGGCGAGGGTGGCATGTTCGCGTGGGAGTCGGCCTTGCGGCGCTTCGTGCCGGTGGCGGGTCTGCAAGGCGCACAGATCCAGGCATTCGCCAGCCAATCTGCGCAGCAGTTCTGGGCCTACCGTGCCACCGGTGCAGAGCAATGGGCACTGACCAAAGGTCGCTGGACGCGCGTGCAACAGGTGGGAGAGAAAGAGGGGTTGTCAGGGTTCGACGCTGCTGCAATGCAGATCGACCCGCGCGGGCGGGTGTGGATTTCCAGCCTGCGCGGATTGTGGCGAATCGATCCGTCGGTCACTCCGGCGCGCGTGCGCAATATCGGTACGCGTGATGGCCTGACCAGCCAGGAGTTCGTCCAACACTGCCTGCTGATGGCCGGCGATACCTTGATCGGCGCGACCAGTGACGGTTCGACGGTGCTGCTGGACACGGCCATGCCCGACAGCGCGCCGGTGGTTCCGGCCCTGCAGCTCGAACACGTCAGCGTGCTGCGCAATGGCGCCCGTATCGCGTTGCCGATGCATCGTCCGTTCGAACTCGGGCCCGGGGACCGGCAATTGCAGATCGTCGGCCGGTTGCTGTCGTATACCGATCCGGTGTCCAACCGCTACCGCAGCTTTCTGAAGGGCTTCGATACGGAGTGGCAGGCCTTCAGCACCACTGGGATACGCGAATTTACCAGCCTGCCCGCCGGCAACTACGAGCTCGCATTGCAGGGCGTGGACCCGTCGGGCAATCGTTCGCCAGTGCGCTTGCTGCAGTTTTCGGTGCGGCCGCCGTGGTGGCGGAGCGGGCCGGGCATCGCGCTGATCTGTCTGCTCGGGATGGTGCTGGCTGCGCTGTTGGCCGCGCTCTACCGCCGCCGTGTCCGCATGCGGGCGCAATGGCAGCTGGCCCAGCACAAGCGCGAGCTGGCCGAGCAGGCGTCCCTGGCCAAGACGCGATTCCTGGCAACCCTGGGGCACGAGGTGCGTACGCCGATGACCGGTGTCCTGGGCATGAGCGAATTGCTGTTGCAGACGCCGCTGGATACGCGCCAGCGCGGCTATGCCGGTGCGATCCAGTCCGCCGGCAAGCATTTGTTGCGGCTGGTCAACGATGCGCTGGACCTGGCCCGGATCGAGGCCGGCAAGTTTCCGCTGGACGACCGCGATTTCGATCTGCGCCAGGCGATCCGCCAGGTGGTCGAGCTGGTGCGTCCCAGCGCCGAGCAGAAGCAGCTGCGCTTCGACTGCGAACTGGACGACGTGCTGCCGCCGGCATTGCATGGCGACGCCAGCCGGGTCCAGCAGATCCTGCTGAACCTGCTGTTCAACGCGGTCAAGTTCACCGAGCGTGGCAGCGTGCAGTTGCGGGTCTTGGCGTTGCCGCACTCCGATACGCAAGGCATCCGGGTGGAGGTGCGCGATACCGGTCCGGGGATGAGCGCCGAGCAGCGCGGGCGCCTGTTCCAGCGCTTCGAACAGGCCGAGGGCGCACTCACGCTGGCCCGGCATGGTGGCAGCGGGCTGGGCCTGGCGATCTGCCGCGAGCTGGCGGCGGCGATGGGCGGCGTGGTGGAGGTCCGCAGCGAACTGGGCCAGGGCGCGTGCTTCGTCGTCGAGTTGCCGTTGCGGTGGGTGATGACCCTGCCCGTGGTCGCACCTGGTGCGGTCGCGGCGAGCGCGGCGCGGGAACAGGCGCCGTTGCGGTTGCTGCTGGTCGAAGACGACCCCACCGTGGCGCAGGTGATGATCGGCTTGCTGCAGGCGCATGGACACGCAGTGACCCACGTGCTGCATGGGCTGGCGGCGCTGGCCGAGGTGAGCACCCAGCGCTTCGATGCCGGCCTGTGCGACCTGGACCTGCCCGGCATCGACGGCGCCGCCCTGGTCGCGCAGCTGCGCTCGCGCGGCGTGCACTTCCCCATCGTGGCGGTGACTGCGCGTGCCGACGCCGACGCCCAGCCACAGGCAATGGCTGCCGGTTGCAATGGGTTCCTGCGCAAGCCGGTGACCGGCGACTTGCTGGCGCAGGCGTTGGCGCAGGCACTTGCCACTGCCACCGATGCGGCGGGCGAGGGCGCGGCTGGATAGGCGGCCGGGAACGTGCCGCCAGCACGCTGCGCCGCGTGCCCGGCGCACGCACAACGCGCCGGCGCTGCGTGTTAGGGGCCACGCGGCCGGGGCGATCGGTCGCCTGGCGCTGGCGACGCGCCTGCCGCGTGATCGCGACAGCATCGCGTGCCGGGACGCCGCCCTGCGAGGTGGCCCAGTCTGCGCTGCTGCAGCCTGCGGCCCCGTGTGTTGCCAGCCTGCGATGCGGTGCGCACTATGCGTGCAAAGCAAACAAGGACCCGCGTTGCAAGCCAGATCTCTTTCCCCGCGCAGGCCGATGACCGTGGCGATGGCGCGGTCCCGGTTGCTGTGGTGCCTGCTGGCCCTGTGCGGATGGCCGGCATCGGGGTTCGGCGCGTTGCCGGAACTGCCGCAACCGCGTCAGTTGACGGTGGCCGACGGGCTGCCGTCCAACATCGTGTACGGGCTCGAAGAGGATGCCAATGGCTATCTTTGGTTGGCCAGCAGCGATGGGCTGGCACGCTACGACGGCCGCAACTTCCGTATCTGGCGAGTCGAGGACGGACTGCGCGACAACCAGGTGTGGGCGGTGCACGTCGACAAGCGTAACCAGGTCTGGATCGGGACCGGCATGGCTGGCCTGGCCATGCTGGATGCAGCGCGTCATGGATTTACCTTCTACGACGGCAGCCGCTATCCGGCGCTGCGTGGCGCGGTGATCTGGAACATCGTCTCCACCGGTGACGGCAGCATCTGGTTCGGCACCGAGAGCAGCGGGCTGTTCAGGTTGCGGGCCAACGGCACGCTGGAGCACTTCGCGCATCGCGCCGATGATCCGCGCAGCCTGCCCGACGAGGCCATCTACCAGCTGGTCGTCGATACTCGCGGAACGCTGTGGGTGGGAACGGCCAACGGCCTGGCGCGCTGGACCGGCAAGGACTTCGAGCGTCAGCCGTTGCCCCGGGGAACCGCGCAGATCATCACCCAAGTGACCGCCGACCCCGACGGCAGTCTCTGGATCGGCACCAGCGACGACACCTTGTTACGGCGCGACCAACAGGGTGGCCTGCGTCCGCACGGCTGGCAGGCACCGGCCCGGTATCCGGTGCTGGGGGTGCTGCTGCGCGACCAAGACGGCAGCTACTGGCTCGATACCGCAGCCGGCCTGGGGCATGCCACCGACAGCCAGGTGCACGACGTCCCGCTCTACAACGCGTCCACGCATGGCCGCGTGCGCCCCAACTGGGAGGCGGCCTACCAGGATCGCGAGGGTGGGGTGTGGTTCGCCAGCCCCCTCGGCGGTCTCTGGCATCTGCCATCGAACTGGCGGCGGTTCGCGGTGGTGGTGAACCACAAGGACGCAGGCGAGCAGGGCGGCAACCTGGCGTTTCAGGCCACCGCCAGATCCCGCGATGGGCGCTTCTGGCTGGTGGGCAGTTCCGGCGCGCTGGAGCGCGTCGATCCTGTGCAAGGCCGGATCGAGCTGGTGGTGCCGTCACTGGGGACGCAAAGCTGGTCGTTCAGCGTGCTCGAAGATCGCAAGGGCCGGGTGTGGGTGGGGAGTTTCGGCCAGCTGACGCGCTACGACCCCGCCAACGGAGCGTTGCGGCAGTGGACGTCGGCCGATGACCGCTCGCCTGCAGCTGCACGGGATTCCGCGTCGGATGCCACCATCGACAGCCTGACGCAGACCGCCGATGGACATCTCTGGATCCAGACACCGGCGGCGTTGCAGGAGCGCGATGAGGACGGCCACGTCCTGCGCAACCTGCAACGAGGTACTCACGGTCTGGCGCACGATCTGGTGATGCACCGTCTCCAGCGGGGGCCGGATGGTGCGTTGTGGCTGGCCGGCAACCACGGCCTGCTGCGCTGGAATGCGGCCAGCGAGCGCTTTGCCCCCATCGCCGGTGCGCCGACGGAGCAGATCTTCGACTTTCGCTTCAGCGACAACGAAGTGGCCTGGTTTGCCGGCATGGGGGAGCTGCACCGCTACCTCTGGAAGGATGGCCTCTTGCGGCACCTGGATACGGTGGGCGCCGAACAGGAGTTTCCCATGCTCGCCGCGCAGGGCCTGGTGATCGATCGTGACGGCGTGGCCTGGCTGTCGAGCATGCGCGGCCTGATCCGGGTCGATCCGGCCACGCGTGGCGTGCGCGTGTTCGGTGTGCATGATGGCCTGCCCAACCCGCAGTTCGTGCCGCATTCGTTGTCGCAGTCGTCCAAGGGCATGATCGTGGGCGCCACCCCGGACGGGTTGGTGATCTTCGACCCGGCCCAGCTCAAGCCCAAGGACCATCGGGTACCGCTGGTCATCGAACGGGTGGGCCTGCGGCGTGGCGAGCGCGGGCTGGATGTAAGCCATCTCCAGCCGCTGGTGGTGCAGGACGGCGATCGCGACCTGCACTTCGTGGCGCGGCTGCTCAGCTTTGCCGACTCCGAATCCAACAGTTACCGCTTCCGTCTGAGTGGCTACGATCCGGACTGGATCGACGTGGGCCCCAGCGGCGAACGCCTGTTCTCGCGCCTGCCCTCCGGGCATTACACCCTGGAAGTGCAGGGGCGGACCGCCGACGGTCTGTGGTCGGAGAGCCAGAAATTGCACTTCCAGGTGCGGCCGCCCTGGTGGCTGGCGCCTTGGGGTCTGATCGCGCTGTGCCTGCTGGCGTTGTGCATCGTGGCCGCCGCGTTGTTGCTGTACCGTCGGCGCCTGCGCCGCCTGAATGCGTGGCAGTTGGCGGTGCACAAGCAGGAACTGGCCGAACAGGCCTCGCGTGCCAAGACCCGTTTCCTGGCCACGCTCGGCCACGAGGTACGCACGCCGATGACCGGTGTACTGGGCATGAGCGAGCTGTTGCTCAAGACCGCGCTGGATTCCCAGCAGCGCGGCTATACCGAATCCATCCGTCGCGCGGGCGCGCATCTGCTGCGCCTTGTCAACGATGCGCTGGATCTGGCGCGGATCGAATCCGGACGCCTGGAACTGGACCTGCAGCCGTTCTCGGTGCGCCAGCTGGTGGCCGAGGTGGAAGCGCTGATGGCGCCACTGGCCCGCGAACGCGGCCTGCACTTCAGCCTGGAGGTCGGGCTGCTGGGCGATATCACCGCCAGCGGCGATCCCACCCGCATCCGCCAGATCCTGCTCAACCTGCTCAGCAACGCGATCAAGTTCACCGAGCATGGCGTGGTGGGCCTCAAGCTGACCACCCTGGGCTCGTATCAGGGGCTGCGCTTCGAAGTGGCCGATACCGGGCCGGGCATCAACGCCGATCAGAAGGAACGGTTGTTCCAGCGCTTCGAGCAGGGCGACGGTGCCCGGACCACCTCGCGCTATGGGGGCAGCGGGCTGGGATTGGCGATCTGCCAGGAACTGGCGCTGGCCATGGGCGGGCATATCGAAGTCATCAGCCGGCTCGGCGCAGGCACGCGCTTCGTCGTGGACCTGCCGCTACGCTGGGTGAGTGCCAATGTCGCGCCGGGGGACGAAGCGCCGCGTGCCAGCGCCAACCTCCCACCGCAGCGCATCCTGCTGGTCGAAGACGACTCCACCATCGCCGAGGTCATCGTGGGCCTGCTGCGGGCACAGCGGCATTCGGTGGTGCATGCACCGCACGGCCTGGCCGCGTTGACCGAAGCGGCCGACGGCACGTTCGACCTGGCGTTGCTGGACCTGGACCTGCCCGGGCTGGACGGCTTTGCGCTGGCCCGGCAACTGCGCGTGTTTGGCTACGACATGCCGCTGATCGCGGTGACGGCGCGCTCGGACGAAGCGGCCGAGCCGGCCGCGCGGGAGGCCGGCTTCGACAGTTTCCTGCGCAAGCCGCTCACCGGCGACATGCTGGCCGAGACCATGGCCGACGCCTTGCGCAGCGCTCGCCCGCGCGAGGACCGCTAGCCCTGGTCAACCACGGGATCCGTGCGGCGGTGGCTTGCAACGCAGGCTACTCGGCCACTGACTCCACGTCCCTGGGATGCGGCCGGGTATCGGCCAGTTGCCAGAAGATCAGCGTGGAGGTCAGCGTGATGGCACCCACGCACAGGAAGGTGGCATGCAGCGCGGCGGTGACACCGTGGCTATTGCCCAGGTGGGTATCGAATGCCGCCAGCAGGCTGCCGGCCGCCGCCGCGCCGAAACCGGTGGACAGCATCATCACCATCGACAGCAGGCTGTTGCCGGGGCTGGCCTGGGCGGGATCCAGGTCGCGCAGGGTCACGGTATTCATGACGGTGAATTGCAGCGAATTCACCCCGCCGAAGCAGGTCAGTTGCAGCAGCCGCAGCCACCACGGCTGGCCCGGCTCGACCAGCGCGAAGCTGCCCATCGCCAGGCCCACCAGCACGGTATTGACCATCAGCGTATTGCGATAGCCGAAGCGGCCGACCAGTACCACCGCAGCGCGCTTGGCGGCCATGCCGGCCAGCGCCACTGGAATCATCAGCAATCCGGCATGCATCGGACTCATGCCCAGGCCCACCTGCAGCAGCAACGGAATCAGCAGCGGCATCGAACCGCTGCCCACCCGCGCGAACAGGTTGCCGAGGATGCCGATGCGGTAACTGGCCACCTTGAACAGCGCCAGGGGAAACAATGCATTGGCGGTCGTACCGGCATGCAGCCAGTAGCCGGCCAGCGCGGCCAGCCCGCCGATCGTCAGCAGCATCACCAGGGCATGCCGCATTCCGGGTTCGGCGATGCCATCGAGCGCCAGCGACAATCCCACCATGCCGAACGCCAGCATCAGATAACCGACCAGGTCGAAGCGTTTGCGTGCATCGCCGTAGTGGTCCGGCATGATCCTGAGCGCGGCGACAAAGCCGACGATCCCGATCGGCAGGTTGATGAGGAACACCCAGTGCCATGACGCCACTTCGACCAACCAGCCGCCCAGTGTGGGGCCGACCAGCGGGCCGATCAGCGCGGGGATCGCGATGAAGCTCATCGCCCGCAGGAAGTCCTCGCGCGCAACCGTCTTAAGCACCGCCAATCTGCCTACCGGCAACAGCATCGCCCCGCCGAACCCTTGCACCACTCGCGCGGCCACCAGCTGCGGCAACTGTTGCGCAGCCGCGCACAGCAGCGAACCCAGGGTGAACACGATGATCGCCGCCAGAAAGGTGCGGCGCGTCCCGAAGCGGTCCGCGATCCAGCCCGAGGCCGGGATGAACATCGCCACCGCCAGCGCGTAGCTGAACACCACCGACTGCATCTGCAGCGGGCTCTCGTGCAGGCTGCGCGCCATCGATGGCAGCGCCGTGTTGACGATGGTGGCATCCAGCATCTGCATGAAGATCGCCAGCGACACCAGCCACAGCAGCGGCTTGATCGTGGCGTAGGCGCGCGCGGCGGGCACGGGGGCGGTGTGAGGCATGGGCATCGCCATCGGGAAGACAGCACATTATCCCCGCGCCGGATGCACAGGGGCGTCATCGCTGGCCTCGATAGGCACGGCGATCGGCGAGGCGTCATACCATCGCGCCGACCTCGGGCAGAAGTTCCTCCCTCAATTGCGCTGCAGAACGATCACAGGGAACGAACCGTCGGGAAACGCCACTGGCCGCGTGTTACTGCCCGAGCTGGCGTGCAACAAGCATTGATTCGCTCGCGGATCCCATGCGCCTGCCTCACGTTGACCAATGCAAACGAGGGCACCTCAGGTTGCGGTGGATCGACCAGGCGACAGGCAATGAGGGCATGGACTCCAAAGCGCTGAACTCAAGCTTGCAGCCTCGCCGACGGTCTGGTCAGGGACGGCGCGACTTGGGTATGGCCGCCTTTCGAGCGCGCCGGTGAACAGGTTGGAGATTCCATGGAACAGCAGGTCATTGATGCATTACGGCGCGTCTATCGCCCGGGGGATCGGTTGGCGACGACGCTCGGCAGGATCGCTGCACAACTGTCGCAAAGCGACGTTCTGGAAGGCGCGGTCTGCGCGTTCATTGGGGTGGAGGATGGCGGTGTGCCGCCTGCGGATCGCACGGCCACCCCGCTCGGAGTCACACGCTGTTTTCCCGTCCAGTATGCCCGGCAGGTGCTAGGGGCACTGCAGGTCACGCCGGCTGCGGATGGCATGAGCGTGGCGGCGATGATGCGGTGCCGGCAAATCGCAAAGTGTTGTGCGTACCTCATCAAGCGCGATGCAGCGTGCGCCTTGGCGCAAGACCGGCTGGATCGCAGCTTGCTGATCGCAGGCCTTTGCGAAGAGACCTGGATGATCGACGAATTCATCGAGCAGGCCGCAGACAGTGACTTGCCGATCATCGTGCACGGCGAGTTCGGCACCGAGAAAGAGGAGGTGGCGATCCTGCTGCATGCGGCCGCACCCCGGTGGGAGGGGCCGTTCGTCACGGTCGATTGCACCGCGCCTGGCGACGCACCTGCCGCATGGTTCGAGCGTGCAGCCGGCGGCACGCTGTTCCTGCAGGGCGTGGATGAACTCGACGAGGCGTTGCAGCGCCAGCTGCCTGGGCATCTTCGCGGCTGTCAGGGGCCACGGTCGGCGTCGGGCGGCCGGGCCATGCCGCGGGTGATCGCCTCCACGACCGCCGATCTGTCGCGCCGCGTGCGCGCGGGACGCTTTTCGCGGGCGTTGCTTTCGCAACTGGACGTCCTGTCGATCGAGCTCGCCCCATTGCGCAAGCGGCGTGCAGACATCGGGCTGCATGTCGAGCGCGTGCTGGATCGGCATGGCCTGGATCATGCCCAGCAGGTCACCGACGTGCTGATGGATGCGTTGCTGCACTATCCGTGGCCGGAAAATCTCCAGGAACTGGAGCGGGTGGTACTGCGCCTGGCGGTCATGGCTGCCGGCAGGCCGATCGCAAGCGCGGACATCCATCGCCATGCACCGCGTCTGCTGGAAGGCCACGCGCAGGCCGTGGGCCCGGAGACAGGCCAGCCCGACACTGATGCAACTACGCCGGCGACATCGCAAGCGCCCGCCGACTGGATCGACGGCCTACCACATCGCCCCGGACAACGCCTGTCCACCCTGCACGACGCATTGCGGCGCGCCCTGGTGTATCTGGGCGAACACTACGCCCAGCCGCTGACCCTGAGCGATCTGGCCCGCCAGGCGCACGTCAGCCAGTCGCATCTGGGTTTTCTGTTTCGTGAAGAGCTCGGCAGCACCTTCAAACCGCTACTGCAGCAGTTGCGCATCGAAAAAGCCAAGGAGCTGTTGCATCAGCAACGCAAGCTGCGCATCACCGAAGTGGCATTGAAGGTCGGTTTTGGCGACCTGAGCCATTTCGAAAAGAGCTTCCGGCGGCTGGTGGGGGTGAGTCCGCGTGAGTTTCGCAACGCCGATAGAGCAGGTGGGATCGACTAATCCCGGGATGTAACGTTCTCAGAAGCTTCGTGCTGGGTCAATGCGATGGCCCAGCACGAAGTGCTGTATGTCGTACAGTCGATGGCTATCCGCCGTTTGAATTGGCGAGGCGGACTTGGGGGAATCTTACGTTTGCTGCTGGAAGGTGGCAGTCCGCATTCCACCGCCAGGCGCGACCACCAGCTCTACGACAATCCCGGCCGCATGATTTGGGTCTGAGATGTTGTAGGTGTTGCCAACGACCAGGTCGTCATTGGGGTAGGGCGCTATCTGCGCAACGAGATATTGAGTGGGATTGCCGGCCTGGACTTGTATGTTGCTGCCGGTTGCGACCGTACTGAAGCCCGGGACTTGCTTCACGGTGGTGGCCATGGTGTATTTCCTTCAATGCTGCGAGGCAAGATAGGCGGCCTCGTGACGCCTTGAGCTTGTCGATATCGTTCACGCGAGCGCTGCGTTCAATGGATCAGCCAAGCAGTGGGGGCGGACTCGCTAGCGAGCCGAGATTCGGAAGTGGCAGGGAGCTTTCAAGTGAGATAAATTTAATCTACATCTTTTTTCAATTGCGCCGCGCTTCGATTGAGGACGGACCCAGGAACAATGCTGGGCTGAAAGAAAATAGCGTGATGGTGAAAAGGATTGGTACTTCCAGGTCGTTGGCTGTGTTTGATTCGTGAGTTCGCCCTATCTCTACTTTTCTGGGTCTTCGCGGATCACTGTGGGTGCAATCGAGCATTTTCGGGTAGCGCGGGCAGGAAGCTGGCGATGATCTTGAGCCTCAGGAACTCCTCGTCGCGATAGCCGTAGGCGCTGCGCTGGATGACCCGGATCTTGTTGTTGAGCCCTTCCACCAGGCCGAGGCTGACCTTGTTCTCCGGCCTGCAGTACGCCGCGATGCCGTCCCAGTGCCGCTCGATCATCCCCACGAACGTCTGGTAGGGCACAAGCCGCTGCCAGCGCAGACTCTGCTTCCAGCGCTCGAAGAACTCCCGTGCACCTCGCTCGGTGCGGTAGCTCCACAGCTGCCCGAAGGACTCTTTCAGCAGGTACGCCGTGTTCAGACGTTTGTTGGTCGCCAGCAACTTGGCGAGCGCCTTTCGACCGTCCAGGGTAAGGTTTTCGCGATTGCTCAGCAGGGTGTAACGCTGGCCCTTGATGTAACTGCGATCCTGGCCTTGAAGGCGCTTGTACTCGTCGCGCCGCACCTGATCGAGCGCGTCGGACAGGTGGCGCATGATGTGAAATTTGTCGAACACGATGCTGGCGTTGGGCGCGTTCTTGCCCACCGAGTTGCGAAACGGCCGCCACATGTCCATCACCGCCACGTCGATGCCGGCGCTACGTTTTGGGCCCAATTCGGCGAAGAACTGGTCGATGTCCGCCTCGGTGCGCCCACTGCCGCCGAACCAGATCGGTCGGCCGCGCTCCAGATCGCTGACCACAACGCGGTAGTCATGGCCCTTGTGGATCGCGATCTCGTCGATGCCGATGGCGCGCGGCGCCGGCGTCCCCGCCCGGCGCACCTGCTCGGCCATGTACAGCTTGGACAGCTCCTTGACCGTGCTGTCGTGCAGGCGCTCCAGCTCAGCCACGGCCTTGTGCGTCATGCTTCGGCACAGATTGCCCACATGCAGGGCGAATCGCTCGGTGTAGCGCGGATTTTTGGCCAGCCAGTCCAGCCGCTCTACGTGCACGCCGCCGCACCCCGGACAATCGACACGCCAGCGCTCGAACTCCACGAACAGCATCCAGCCGGCCGCCCGCAAGTCGCGGGCGCGGCACAGGCGCTTGTCGTAGCGGCTGCGACACCGATGGCCACAGTTGGAACACACGGCCGTTTTTTTCGGCGCCGCAAGGTCACGATCCGCGCCTTCGGGGCGCCGAACACGCCCTTGAGCGTGGACTCCGCCGCGAAGCCAGGGAAGGAAAACAACTCACTCAGCCGACGGCCCGTTTTCATGCAGAACACCGCGTCAAGAAGTCAGCACAGGATGTACCACCTTCTGGGACGGTGGAAAGGGCCTGTTTCCAAGGCTCAACGCAGATTCAGGGGCCTCAAGGCACCCACACGAATCCGCGATGAGCCACTTTTCTATTCCGGGAGCCAATCCGCCGCATCCTCCTTGTACGTCAAGGCCGGTGGGTAATCCTTGATATCACCCCACGTTTTTTTTCCATTCGCGATATCTTTCATCAGCGGGTATAGATTTTCAGGGTTTGATAGGTGATAGCCGCGACCGCATTCTGCCAGGTGTGTGACAATTGCCAGTTCAAGGAGTTGGTTAGGGAGGTCCGTCAGGAGAATGACGTCCCCAGTAGCCCATAGGAGAAATTGCCGGGCAAGGTCTCTTCCCTGATTTGGCTGCTTCCAAGCCCAGTCCGCGATGGCTACGTAGCTGGATGGCTTGCGCCCCTTTGCTCTGATGACCGGGTCGTAATCTTGCCAGCCTCGGCCAAGCGTGAACCCTATCGGCTCCAGCTGAGTGTTGACATGATCGATCAATTCCTGTCGACATTCATTTCTTTTTACTGCGTCGGCACCTCCCCACACGTTGACCCACCAATACCTGCCATAATCCGTCAACATTTTTGCTTCTCTCTTGCTCATTGCTGGTTTCCCTTTCTGGTGATGATCGTGACGATTTTGAGTTGATCCCGCGCCCATCACTTATAATTCTGAGAGGGCGATGTAATGGATGGCGGGATTTTCAATCGTTGCCTGACATGCTTGTGATTCAATGTCGATGCTGCCAAGGCAGCGATTCATCTGCATCGGATTTTCGATGACAGCAAAGCGGCTGGCGGATGTTGCCTGGCGTTGTTGATTAGCGGGGTAAGCAGTTGGCCAGTGGCACGAAATATGCCGCGTTCATGCCAGGAGTCTTCAATTTCAACGGTTGCCTGAGAACGGACGAGCGTGTGTAGTCACTGCACGCTCGGATCAGCTAGGCTCGAATAGCTAAGGTCAACTTCCAGCCCATCGCAGGGCGTGCCGGGAAGCGACAACACGGCATCCTGTTCGTATTGCCAGAGCATCGCCTGGGAATAGCCGCAGCCGGCCGGGTCGGCGGGCTGTAGGTGCTGGATATCGCCGGCGTAGCGATGACGCCCTGCGGTCGAAACCCGCCAGGCCCAGACGCGCGGGGATGGGCCGGGGCCGATCCGCGACAGCAATTCCACCGCGCGTGCGTGAGAGCAGTACAGGCCTGGCGAGTAGCCATGCTCCACCAGCGCGGCGATCCACATGCGGATGTAGTCGATGGCGGCCTGGGGCGGGCTGCCGCCATCTTCCCAGTCGAGATAGACCACCGCGCCTTCGGGAAAGCCTTCGTTGCGCGCCAGCGCTGCAGCCTGCGCGCCGTCGATGCTGCCTTGTCGGGCGGTGACGTCGTGCGAGCCGGGGCCGGTGGTCTGCTGGCCAAGGTAGACCGGTGCCAGGCCCCAGCCTTGCGCGGTCAGCGCGGCGCGTTGGCCCATCCATCCGGCATCGGCATGACTGGGCGCTGGTGCCAGGTAATAGCCGCACCATGCCAGGCTGGTCTGGGTCTTGAGCCAGTGCAGCGAAGGAAGTCCTGGGAATTGATCGGTGTCCAAGCCTGCGTAGAACGTCATGTCGAAACTCCTTCGGGTCGAGTGTTGGCTGGACCCGGTCGAGATTGTCGGGGCGACGGCGGTGTGGCTGCGCGATGGGATTGCCTGGGTGGCACAGGCGCTGGCGCTCGTTCCCCGCAGGACGTGGGAAATTCACTGTGAATACCGGCGCCAGCGCTGCACCGAAGTGCATCGATTCGTCAATCGCCGGCACCGTTGCCGGCGTTCGGATTCGTCGAGGCTGTGGCGTTCATCGCCTGCTCGGCCTGTTGCTGCGCAGCGGCGACCGCAGCGGCGGCAGCCTGGTCGGCCTGCTGCAGTGCCTGCGTTGCGCTATCGACAGCCTGGTTATTGCCGGCAGCAGCAGTCGCGGCGGTTGCTGCCTGCATGGCCTCCTGCACAGCCACGTCGCTGGCCGCCATGGCCTGATCGATCTGGGCCTGCGCCGCCTGCAGTGCGGCCTCCGCCTGCGACAAGGCGGGCGTTTGCGCAGGCGTGGCGCCGGCGCCGGTGGTCTGGGCTTGAGGGGGAGGCAGGGTATCGTCGGACATGCTGGTTTCTCCGGGAGTTGCAGCGGGGGGGCGCCAAGCAACGGCATCGCTGCGCGAGCGCTGCGTCGGCGCGGTGGGTGGTGCGGTTTCGGCCGGGCGTTGCGCTGCGAGATTGCGCAGCATCTCGCCCAACGCGTGTTCGGCTTGCGTCATGCCCTGGCGTGCGGCCGCCAGTGCGGCTGCGCGACCTGCCTGCACCGCCTCGCGCACGGCGTCGGCGGCACTAGTCGCAGGCGGAGCCTGCTCGGCGGCTTCGGGGAGCGGCGTCTGTGCGTTCACTCCGGTGCCTCCGCTTCATTCGGTGCGCTCGCAGGCGCAGGCGTAGGCGTAGGGGCGGGGGCGGCACCGAAGTCGCGTAGCGAGATGATGCCGTCGTTGACCTGCAGCAGCGCTGCCAGACTGTCGTTCTGGATGGCGAACAGGCAGCTGTTGCCAGTCTGGCCCAGCACGCCACGGGTGGGCCGGTGGGCCGCCAGGAATGCCTGCGCAGACGACACGTAGAGATGGATCGCGTCGCTTGCCGCCTGGTCGCTGCCGTCGCCTCGGTAGCGGGTGTGCTGGACGATTTGCTGGGCGGCCAGCGAGAGCCGTGCAAAGCCGATCTGGCGACCGTGCATCAGCCATTCCGTAACGCTGCGTTCGACCTCGGTGGGCGAGGGCAGTCCCTGGACCTGCGGGCAATCCAGGGTGCCGAACAGCAGCGGCAGCAGCGTCTGCAGTGCCGAGGCGGCCGCCTGCGCGCGGTCGTCCGCAGCGGCGATCGCCTGGGTGCAGGTCAGATAGAACCGGTAGTAATCACAGAATTCCAGCGGTGTGCGTGCCTGCTCCACGGCGAATGCTGCCGCTTCCTGCTGCAGTGCCGGTGTGACGTTGGCCGGCGGCGCTTCGGCGGCCAGCTGGCGTAGCGCCAGGCTTTCTTCCAGGTCCAGCGACTGGAACAGGCCCGCGCCATCGATTTTCAACTGCGTCAGCAGGCTGGGGCCGGCGGCCAGGTCGCTGGCCGCGAACAGGGCGTTTTCGCGAAAAATACGCTGCACTTGCGCCTTGACCACCGAGCCGGTATCGCCTGATTCAGCCTGTATCAGCGCGCCCAGATCGGTGGAGTTCAGGGTCATCAACTTGATCGGGCTGACCTTCAGCTCTAGTTGCGGCAACCAGGACAAACGCGAGCCATGCAGCCCCTGCTGCACGTCGCCCAGCAAGCTGCTTTCGTCGGGAAAGTCGTAGCGCAAGTTGGGCGATCGGATCGCCCACGCCAGCCATTGCGTGCCTCCATCGACGAACGCCAGGCATTGCCTGGCCAGTGTCGACAACATCGTCGGCATCGAGATGGTGCGGCCTGCGATCGAAACGGACATGGTGTGACTCCTTGTGAACTCAACCTGCGGGGAAATTCTTCAATACCAGGCCCGCCGCCGAACCGATCCTGGCAAAGTCGTCGGTGGCGCCCTGCATCAGCGCCTGCGCCTGGGTGAGTGCGGTCACGTACTTTTCGTCGCCGGTGGCCAGGTATTGCGCCATCGCCACGCCGACCGCGGTGGTTGCGATGGTCGAGACATTGCGTAGCGCGTCGGTGGCGTCCTGCACGGCAATGGCCGTCGATTGCGCCACCGATTGGTAGGCCTTTCCGGCCCCGCTGGTCAGGACGACCTGTGGACTCATGGTGGCCATCTGCGTCTGGTTGATGACGTCGATGACCTGGGCATTGACCTTCGTCGGTTCCATCTCGGCTCCCATGAAATGATCTGCGGCCTGGCAATCAGGCCTGGTTGTCAAACGCGTCGGCTATGCAGGCGCCTTATGGCGGAGGCGGCGTTGCAGGCGCAGGTGGAGATGCAGGTGCAGGCACAGATGCAGATGCAGGTGCAGCAGGAGCAGCAGGTGCAGGTGCAGCATGGGGTGCGTCAGCAGCTGCGGTGGCGGCTGAAACGGAGGGTGGAGCAGCAGGAGGGTCAGGAGTGGCAGCATGATCGGGGCCAGCGCCGGGGACGGGAGGGGGAGTGGCCGGCAGCGGCGGCGGCACGCTCAGCGCATGTAGTTCCATGAGGTCTGCAGTGGCGGTGGCTGCGTCGGTGGATGCGCCTTGCGCCTGGGTCTTCAGCACATCGACTGCCGTCTTGGCCTCTGCCGTAGCCGCGGCGATCAGCGCCGCCGGAGGAGACGGTGCCGGCGGCGGACCAGGCAGTGGCGCGACCGTCGGTGCGGGGCCGGGTGGGGCGGGCAGAGGCGGTGGGGTAAACGGAAACGGCGCGGAGATCATCTTGGCGCAGGCGGCGGTGATCGCGGCAGCATTAATCATGCCGGCGCCCTGCTGCCGGTTGACCGCGTTGTGCATCGCCATGCCCAAGGTCTCCAGCATCACGGCATCGAGCATGCCCAACGCGTGCGCGGGCGCCTGGCCCGTGGTCAGCGTCACGACGCTGCTGACAGCGTCGACGATCTGGCTGTTCACGGTACTGTCGTCGATCATGGCGAAGTCGCTCCTTTCTGGATGATTGAGGCAAGGATCTGGGTGAGCGCGGCCTCGGCGAGCACCTGTCCGCGTTGCTGGCTGGCGACGGCGTTTTCCATCGCCAGCGCGATGGAGTCCGCCAGCGCCAGATAGGTCGCGCCCATCGCAAAGGCCGGCGCGTGTCCGATGGCCATTGCCGTGCCGGTGGCGGCGGTACCGATCAGGCTGGTAACGCCCGCTGTGCGTGCACTGCGCTGCATGGCGGGGTGGTGGCGCCCTAGGCCAGGGACGGCCTAGGTTGGGCAATGCCGGCCGAGGCCGAAAACAGCACGGTGTTCTGCGGCGCGTGCCTGCATGCGTATTGAAGGGCCACGCCGTTGGGCAGGCGTTCCAGGTAGGCGACATTGTCGCGCGGCACGTCGATCACGCCATTGCGTGCCTGGCGATACACCAAGGGCTGAGCTCCGGGAATCACCGGCAGGATGCCGTCGAATTCGACATTCATCACTGCTTTCTGGTGCGGTGCGAACGTCGCCACGATGGTGCGGCCCCGGATGAGCCTCACCACCACATCCAGGGTGTTGGAGGTGGAGACATGATGGAGGTGCAACATGATGCGTCCTTTCTGGAGTCAACCAGCGAAATGCGAGGAGGGAGTGGCATCGCATGTCGAACCAGGCGCCGCCCGCGCGGCGGCAGCGGCGCCTGGCCGCCGATCATTTCAGCCCGGCGCTGAGGATTTCGCGGGTGGCCACGCCGTCGGAGGCGGTGTCGATCGAGTACAGGGTGGACACGCCCTGGGTGGTGGACGCCTGCATCGTCACGTAGGACTGCTGCTGGTTGTTGGTGGCATTGTGCGCGGCGTTGGACAGCGCCTGGCTGGTGGCGACGAACAGGTTGCCCATTGCGATCGCCGGCGCATCGCCGAGGACCTTGGTGTTGACCTGGGAAACGGAATCGGTGATCTGGCTGTTGACGGCAGTCGGAAAGGCCATGGTGATAGCTCCTTGATGTGATGGAAGAACGAAGAACCTGCGGCGTTGGCGTGGTTAGCCGAGAATCTTCTTGGTGGTGGCACCGAGGGTGCCTGTATCGAGCGAATACAGCAGCGAGACGCCCATCGTGGTTGCTGCCTGTGCGGTGACGTACATCTGTTGTTGCGCCAGCGTTGCGTTATGGGCTGCATTGGCCAGCGCTTGCGCGGTGGCCTGGTACAGATTGCCCATGGCCGCAGCTGGAGCGCTGCCCAGGACCTGCAGATTGGCTTGGGTGACCGAATCGGTGATCTGATCGTTGACGGCGGTGGGAAATGCCATTGGCGGGTGTCCTTGGCGTCAGCCGGTTGGTCAGACGCCCAGGATCTGCTTGGTGACCACGCCGGTAGTGGCGGTGTCGATGGAGTACAGCGTGGCCACGCCCATGGTGGTGGCCGATTGCGCGGTGACATAGCTCTGCTGCTGCGCATTGGTCGCGTTGTGCGCCGCATTGGCCAGCGCCTGCGCAGTGGCCTGGTACAGGTTGCCCATGGCGATGGCCGGGGCGTCGCCGAGCACCTTGGTATTGACCTGGGTGACGGAGTCGGTGATCTGGTTGTTGACGGCGGTGGGAAATGCCATTGGTTTCTCCTAAAAAGTTGGAATCAGCGCGACGTCAGCCCCGGCACGCCTGTGCTCAGAATCTGCTTGGTCGCCACCCCGGTGGTGGCGGTATCGATGGAGTAGAGCGTGGCCACGCCCATGGTGGTGGCCGATTGCGCGGTGACGTAACTCTGCTGCTGCGCATTGGTGGCGTTGTGGGCTGCATTGGCCAGCGCCTGTGCGGTGGCCTGGTACAGGTTGCCCATGGCGATGGCGGGGGCATCGCCCAGCACCTTGGTGTTGGCTTGTGTGACGGAGTCGGTGATCTGGTCGTTGACGGCGGTTGGAAATGCCATGCTGTTACTCCCTGGTTGGCGGATGGGTGTAGCGCTTGAACAAACGTGACGGTGTCGAGGTCCCGCAAGCAGCCTGCCGGTCTGGAGATATGTTGCGGTGGCGCCGCATCACCGTGGATCAACAGTAGATCGCTTCCGCGTCGCAGGATTGGTTCAAACGACGGCAATGCCGGGCTTATCGACGCAACGCCGCCATTGCTTGAGAGCGATATGCCGATTACCACCGTGATCTGGAACGTGGTGCGGGCGATTCATTGGCCAATCGCAACCGGGTTTGCACAAACACCCTGCGCAATGCGCCGGTCGGTGTGCGTGTCGGGGCCGGGCTGGCAGCTCGCGTTTGCTTGGGCAAGCCTCTGCGGCGGCCGGTGGCGGCTGAGATGCCATCGATGCCCGGCCGGGGCGGGCCGGCGGTGCTTGCGGGAGTGGTTGCGAGCGGCAGGCCTTCGCGGCCCGCGTGGCTGCGTGGTGCTGGCGCATGCGGCAGTGACTGCGGCGCGCGGGCTTGTGTGCCTGGACGTCGGGCCGCGCCGGTCAGTGGCGGTGATGTGGCGTTGCGTGGCGTGCGCGCGGTCGAGGACACCTGCGACCGGTGGCCCCACTGGATGCGCTGGGTGATGCGGTGTTCATGGCATGCGTGCAGTCGAACCCCGTCGGCAGGCGCAGCGCGGTGTCTGCTGCGTGCGTCTCCCGCACCGCCGCTGGCCAGCAACGCTCGGGCGCTGCTGGCCGGATCCTGCGTTACCGCTTGCTCAAGGTCTGCACTGCTTCGACCAGCACGCCGACGTGCTCCGGATTCATGTCCGGCGACATGCCGTGGCCGAGATTGAAGACGTGGCCTTCGCGCGAGCCGCCGTTGCCTTGCGCGTAGCTGTCTAGGGTCTTGCCGACTTCGGTGCGGATCGCTTCGGGCGAGCCGTACAAGGTGGCCGGGTCCAGGTTGCCTTGCAGGGCGACACGGCCGCCGGCGCGCTGGGCGGCGTCGGCCAGCGCGATGGTCCAGTCCACACCCACCGCTTCGGCGCCGCTGGCGGCCAGCTCGCTCACGTAGGCGCCATTGCCCTTGCCGAACAGCACCAGCGGGGTGCGTTCGGCACCGTTGCCACGCTCCAGCTCACGCGCGATGCGGGTCAGGTACGGCAGCGAGAACTCGCGGTACATCGCTGGCGACAGCACGCCGCCCCAGGTGTCGAACACCTGCAATGCCTGCGCGCCGGCTGCGCGCTGCGCAGACAGGTAGGCGATCACTGCATCGGTGACGGTGCCGAGCAGATGGTGCAGCACGTCTGGTGCGTTGAAGGCCATCGCCTTGATGCGCGCGTATTCCTTGCTGCCGCCGCCTTCGATCATGTAGCAGGCCAGCGTCCACGGGCTGCCGGAGAAGCCGATCAGCGGCACCGCGCCGTCCAGCTCGCGGCGGATCAGCCGCACCGCATCCATCACGTAGCGCAGCTCGGTTTCCATGTCCGGCACGCCCAGGCGGGCGATGGCGGCGGCATCGCGCACCGGGTGACGGAACTTGGGACCTTCGCCTTCGACGAAGTACAGCTCCAGGCCCATCGCATCGGGGATGGTCAGGATGTCGGAAAACAGGATCGCCGCATCCAGCGGAAAGCGCTGCAGCGGCTGCAGGGTCACCTCGCAGGCGATCTCCGGGTTCTTGGCCATCCCCAGGAAACTGCCGGCGCGTGCGCGGGTGGCGCGGTACTCCGGCAGATAGCGGCCGGCCTGGCGCATCAGCCACACGGGGGTGCGGTCCACGGGCTGGCGGTTGAGCGCGCGCAGCAGACGATCGTTCTTGAGCATGAGCACAGGTGTCCTCAAAGCGCCGCGTCGGCGCCGCCGTTAATGAGTTGGAAGCCGCGTTTGAGCTGGGTGTCGCGGGCCTTTTCGAATGCCCGGTCGGCCTCGTGCTGCAGCAGGTATTGATCGCGTCGTAGCTGCGTGCGCCCACCGATCTGGCCGCTTTCGCGCAGCAGTTCCCAGCCACCGAACAGATCCGGTTGCAGGGTCAGCTGGACGTAGCGAAGCGGCTGGTGACCGCCGGAATCGTGTTGCAGGAGGATGCGCATGTCGCCGATTGTAGCCGGGCACTGCTGAAGGCGGCATGGGCCGGAGGCGGTGCGACCGCTCCGGGCGCGAAGGTTTCGCACCGAGGTGGGTGCCGTATCGGGAACGCCTGTCGCGCTCGGGCGCGCTCCTACGGGGCGGGATGGTGATGGCGTGTGTGGTCAGGCGGCGGTTGATGCGCAGCAGGGCAAGGCGATCGATTCGGAACACATGACGCGTAGGAGCGTGCCTGCGCGCGACGAGGCTTTCCCGGGAACGCCTGTCGCGCTCGGTCGCGCTGCTACGGGTCGGGATGGTGATGGTGTGTGCGGTCAGGCGGCGGCTAGTGCGCAGCAGGGCGAGGTGATCGATTCGGAGCACATGGACGCGTAGGAGCGTGCCTGCGCGCGACGGTGCTTTACCGGGAATGCCTGTCGCGCTCGGGCGCGCTCCTACGGGTCGGGATGGTGATGGCGTGTGTGGTCAGGCGGCGGTTGATGCGCAGCAGGGCAAGGCGATCGATTCGGAACACATGACGCGTAGGAGCGTGCCTGCGCGCGATGGCGCTTTACCGGGAATGCCTGTCGCGCTCGGTCGCGCTGCTACGGGGCGGGATGGTGATGGCGTGTGTGGTCAGGCGGCGGTTGGTGCGCAGCAGGGCGAGGCGATCGATTCGGAGCACATGGACGCGTAGGAGCGTGCCTGCGCGCGACGGTGCTTTCCCGGGAATGCCCATCGCGCTCGGGCGCGCTCCTACGGGGCGGGATGGTGATGGCGTGTGTGGTCAGGCGGCGGTTGATGCGCAGCAGGACGAGGCGATCAATTCGGAACCCATGACGCGTAGGAGCGTGCCTGCGCGCGATGGCGCTTTACCGGGAACGCCTGTCGCGCTCGGTCGCGCTCCTACCAGGCGCCTGAGTGCCCATCGCACCTCCGTTGCCATCGCTGGCCGGGGCAGGCCCTAGCCAGCCAGGATCTCCAGCACCACGGCCTCGTCCACGTCAGGCACCACTTCGGCCTTGCCAATGCCGCGCCACAGCACCAGTCGCAGGCGTCCGGCCAGGTTTTTCTTGTCCAGCCGCATGCGCCCGAGCAAGGCCTCGGGCGCCAGGCCGGCCGGGATTTCGGTCGGCAGGTCGAAGTCGCGCAGCAGGGCGCGCAGCGCTTCGGTGTCCTGCGGGGTGCTCATGCCCAGCGCCGCCGACAGGTGGGCGGCCAGCACCATGCCCACCGCCACCGCTTCGCCGTGGTTGAGATTGTCGTTGCCCGGCGCGCCGTAGCCCTGTTCGGTTTCGATGGCGTGGCCGAAGGTGTGGCCCAGGTTGAGCAGGGCGCGTTCGCCTTTTTCCAGCGGGTCGCGCGCCACGATCTCGGCCTTGTGCTCGCAACTGCGGGCGATCGCCTGCGCCAGCGCGGCCGCATCGCCGTCCAGCAAGGCGCGGCGTTCGGCGTGCAGCCACTGGAAGAACAGCGGGTCGCGGATGGCGCCGTACTTGATGACTTCGGCCAGGCCGGCGCGCAGTTCGCGCGCGGGCAGGGTGCGCAAGGTATCGGTATCGGCGATCACCGCACGCGGCGGATGAAATGCACCGACCAGGTTCTTGCCCTGCGGGATGTCCACGGCGGTCTTGCCCCCCACCGACGAATCCACCATGGCCAGCAGGCTGGTGGGCAGTTGCACGCAATCCACCCCGCGCATCCAGCAGGCAGCGGCGAAACCGGCCAGGTCGCCGACCACGCCGCCGCCGAGCGCGAACACGCAGGCGTCGCGGGTGGCGCCCAGCTCGGCCAGCGCCGCAATGCTCGCGCCGAAGTTGTCCAGGGTCTTGGAGGCTTCGCCGGCGGCGATCACCAGCTCGCCCAGCAGCAATTCCGGGCGTGCCTGCAGCAGCGCACGGCGCACGCCGGCCGCGTAATGCGGGGCCACCTGGGTGTCGCTGAGCAGCAGCGCGTGGCGGCCGCGGACGTGGCTGGCCAGGCGCGCGCCGTCGGCCAGCAGGCCCGGGGCGATGGTGATGGTGTAGGGGGTTGCGCCGTCGACATCGACGCTGCGCGAGGAACGGGGAAGTGTCATGCGGGGGGACTCGACATGCGCCATTGCGCGGCCAGCCGCAGCACCAGCTGCGCAGTGGCCTCGGCGGGAGAGAAATGATCGGTTTCCAGCGTGAGGTCGGCGACCTCCTGGTACAACGGAGTGCGCTGGGCGGCCATCGCGTGCAGCACCTGCGTGCGATCGGCGCGCTGCAGCAGCGGGCGGTTGCGATCGCGTGCCAGCCGTGTGAGTTGGGCTGGCACGCTGACATGCAGGTAGACCACGAAGCCGCGCTCGCGGATGTGCTGCCGGTTGCGTGTATCCAGCACTGCGCCACCACCGGTGGAGACCAGCTTGTTGTGTTGCTGCAGCAGCGCCTGCAGGGTGTCTGCTTCCAGCTGCCGGAAGCGCGCTTCGCCGTGCTGTTCGAAGATGGCCGGGATGCTGCTGCCGGCCTGCTCGACGATGGCCTGGTCCACATCCACGAAGTCCAGCCCGAAGCGCTCGGCCAGGCGGCGGCCGATGCAGCTTTTTCCGGCGCCCATCGGGCCGACCATCACGAGATTGGGAGCGGGATTCATGCACCGCGATCCTAGCATTCACGCTCGTGTGCCGGGCCAATGGATGCGCGCTGAAATCCTCCCGGCCACGCCGCGCCGGCCGTTGCCGCGTTGCGGATCGCTCCGCTGCGCCCGCAACAGCAGGCCGCGGTCGTCAAGCCCGGGACAAGTGCCCACGATGCGCCCACAATGGGCACCCACCTGGCTGCCACGCACCGTCATGCCCGATCTGTACGCCGAAGCCCTTGCCACCTTCACCGCGCTCTACGCCGAGGCGCACGACAGCGCCGAGCTGGAAGCCAGCGCCATGACCGTGGCCACCGCCAACGTGGATGGGCGGCCGAGCGCGCGCACGGTTCTGCTCAAGGCCTTCGATGCCCGCGGCTTCGTGTTCTACACGCACCTGGACAGTGCCAAGGGGCGCGACCTGCAGACCCATCCACAGGCAGCGTTGCTGTTCCTGTGGCGCAGCCTGCGCGAGGCCGGCGTCCAGGTGCGCATCGAGGGCGGCGTGCAGCTGGTGAGCGCGGGCGAAGCCGATGCCTATTTCGCCTCGCGTCCGCGCATGAGCCAGATCGGGGCCTGGGCGTCGCTGCAATCGCAGACGCTGGGCTCGCGTGCCGAATTCGATGCGGCGATCGCCAAGGTCGAAGCCACCTTTGAAGGCCGTGACGTACCGCGCCCGGATGGCTGGGGAGGCTTTCGGGTGGTGCCGCAAGCGTTCGAGTTCTGGTACGGCGCCAGCTTCCGCCTGCACGAGCGCTGGCGCTATGAGGCCGACGCGGCCAGCCACTGGACCAAGCGGATGCTGTATCCGTGAGGCGGTCGCGCCCGGTGGCATCGACGGCGGTGCCGTGGTGCGCGCAATCCAGGTGCCGGGCACGGGATGGCCGGGCCGGGCGGGCCTTTCTGCCGGTCGCGAACAGTCTGTAGTATGTCTGCCCATCGCATGACCACGGTTGCATGACTAAAGGACAGGACACCGTATGACGCAGTACACCACCGTCGACCTGCACGGCCTGTTGGCCGAGCGCTACCGCGGACAGCCGATCGAGGTCGAACTGATCGACGGCCTGGAGCCGGCGATCAACCTCACCCTGGCCGATCACGGCGACATGCAGATCCAGGTCGCCGCCTCCGGCTCGCAGATCTTCGTCTCCACGTTGCTGGCGCATGCCGAGCAGGTGAGCGACCGGGCCGCGTTCAACGACGCCTGCCTGCGGCTCAATCCGCTCAATCCACTCTCCAACCTGGGCCTGGTCCAGGTCGAGGGCAAGGACAGCTACGTGGTGTTCGGCGAGCTGTCGGCCTCGTCCACGCTCGAGCAGATCGACGAGGAAATCCAGACCCTGGCGGCCAATACACTGGATGCCGCCGAATCTCTCAAGCCGTTTTTTTCATAAAGGCGTTGTCATGAGTATCTTTTCCAAGCTGATCACGCTGCTGCGTGGGACCGCACACGAAACCGGCCAGAAGGCCGTGGACGCCAATGCCTTGCGCATCCTGGACCAGGAAATGCGCGATGCCGGCGCCCAGCTCACGCGTTCGCGCGAGGAGCTGACCAAGCTGATGGCGCAGAGCAAGCTCGCCCAGCAGAAGATCGACGCGCGCGCCGGCAAGATGGCCGAGTACACGCGCTATATCGAAGGTGCGCTGGCCAAGAACGACGAAGCGCTGGCGCACGACGTGGCCGCCAAGCTGGCCGCGCTGGAAAGCGAGGATGCCGGCGACAAGTCTTCCAAGAGCGCGCTCGACCAGTCGGTGGTCACGCTCAAGGCCACCATCCAGAAAACCGAGAACCAGCTGCGCGGCATGCGCCAGCAGATCGATACGGTCAAGGCCACCGATGCCGTGCAAAAGGCGCAGGCCGCCATCGCCGCGCGCCATTCCGGTGCCAGCAGCAAGATGGGGTCGGCGCTGGAGTCTCTGGAACGCATCAAGGCGCGGCAGGCGGAAACCTCTGCGCGGATCGAGTCGGCCGAAGAACTCGAAGCCTCCAGCGGCGATGGCGATCTGAACCGGCGCCTGGCCGCGGCTGGTCTGATGGAAGGCGAATCTAATGCCGCTGCGGTGCTGGCCCGTTTCAAGAAGCCGGCCGCGCAACTGGGCCACGACAATGCCAGCGGGACTACGCCCTTGGTCGGCCAGGTCCGCGACGTGCAGCAGGTTCCGCGCAGCGACAGCTGATCCCACCCGCCGGGCACAGGACGCGCCATGATTCTTGTCGGACGGTTGTTCCGGGTCTTGCGGCGCCATGTGCGCCGCGTCAGCTGGGGGATGGTGGCGCTGGCATTGCTCGCGCACATGGGCCTGAGCTGGGTGTTGTTGCTGCTGGCCGGCGAGCACAAGCTCGTCGGCCTGGACGCGTTTCCGTATTACTACATGACCACTGCCACCACCATCGGCTATGGCGACCTGTCGCCGGGGTCGGTGGCCGGGCGCTATGTTGCCGCGTTCGTGCTGATGCCGGGCGCGGTGGCGTTGTTCGCCACGGTGCTGGCCAAGACCAGCGCAGTGCTCATCACCTTCTGGAGGCGTCATTCCATGGGCAAGATGGCCTACGACGCGTTGCGCGGGCACACCATCCTGATCGGCTGGCAGGGCGCGGCGTCCACCCGTTTGCTGGAATTGTTGCTGTCCGATACCGCCACCGACGACGAGGGCGTGGTGCTGGTGGCCGAAGGCATCGCCGAAAACCCCATGCCCGACCATATGCGTTTCGTCGCGGCCGAGTCCTACACGCATACCGAGGTGTATCTGCGTGCCGGCATCGCCGGCGCGGCGCGGGTCATCGTCAACCCGCCGTCCGATGACCAGACCCTGGCGGCGGTGTTCGCGTTGATGGCGCACGCGCCGACTGCACATGTGGTGGCGCATTTCGATTCGGCCAGCGCTGCGCGGCTGGTCAACTGCCATTATCCGTCGATCGAATGCACGCGGCCGATGACCGCCGAACTCCTGGCCCGCGCCGCGCAGGACCCCGGCAGCGCGGCGATCACCGCCGAACTGCTGTCGGTGGACGATGGCCCCACCCAGTTCAGCCTGGCCGTGCCAGCCCATGTCCAGATGCTTGATTACAGCCGGCTTGCGGCCGATTTCAGCCAACGTGGCGCCTTGCTGCTCGGCCTGCGTGCGCCAGACGGCGCGCTGTGCTTGAACCCGCCAGCACGCACCGCTGTCGCCGCCGGTGCCATGCTGTACTACCTGGCAGAGCAGCGCGTGCCTGCACAGGCAATTGCATGGGCCGCGCTGCGTGCCGAATCCTCCTTTCCTGCATCGCCACAAGGTCTCTGACGATGAGTTTTTTCAGCAAGTTGTTCGGCCAACCACAACCACCGGCATTGCCGACCGCCGGCACCGGCGCGATCGGGCATGCGCTGCCGTTGGGGCTGCGCGTGGGCGGGCAGGTCGCCATCGACACCACGCTGTACCGCATGGCGCCGGACGCGATGATTGCCGAACTCCCCGGCGGAAACCAGGGCATTCCGTGCTACGGCCATGTCGATCTGGGCGATGGGTATTCGCTGCACCGCTTCTATCTGGATGACGATGCGTTCCTGCAGGTCACCACCGTGGGCGGCGATCTGGAAGCGATGAAGGCGTTCGTGTATTGCGAAACGGTGAACCCGCCCAGCAAGCAGGCGTTCCAGGAGTTCGTGATGCAGCACCCGCACCTGGGCGCGGCGCAGATCGAGTACGCCGGCAAGCGCTGGCAGCGTGCCACCCAGTCTACCGACGAGGCCGCGCGCATTCCGCCGATCGCCTACGACGAAGTGCTGTACCGCTACCAGCCGCCGCGTCGCGACGGCGACCTGACCCACTACGCCATGCTCTACAGCCGCCAGGTACCGGAGCTGCAGCGCGAGGAATTCCTGCTGGTCACCGGCGAGGATTCTGGCCCCAACGAGTTCTGCGTTACCTATGCGGTCGGGATCGACGTCACCGTTGCCGATCTGGACATCACCTGAGCCAGCGCTCGCCCCTTCCTCAACCGGTCCTGTCATGAACCCGATCAACCTGCAAAGCTTTCTGGCATTTCTTTCCTACTTCGGCACCGGCCTGGGCGTGCTGATCGTCTCGGTGGTGCTGGTGACCCTGGTCACCCCGCACAAGGATTTCACCTTGCTGCGGCAGGGCAACGTGGCCGCTGCCACCGCGCTGGCCGGCAACCTGATCGGCGTGGCGCTGCCGCTGCATTCGGCCATCACCCATTCGGTGAGCCTGATCGATGCCTTGATCTGGGGCCTGGTGGCCTGCGGTATTCAGGTGGTGGCGTATCTGCTGGCCAATCTGGTGGCCGGGCGCATTTCGCGCCAGATCACCGACAACGTCACCGCCGCGGGCATCTTTTCTGCCGGCGTGTCGATCGCTGTGGGCCTGATCAACGCCGCGGCGATCACGCCGTAACGGAGCCTGCGCCATGAAGCGATCACGCAACCTCAAGCTCACCCTGATGGCCGCCTTGCCGGCAGCCTTGGCCACCGGCTGCGGCTCGGAGCCAGAAACCGGGGTAGTGCTGCAATCGGCATCGGACTGTTACCAGATCAAACAGGAACAGGGCAGCATCGAACAATGCCTCAAGGCCTACGATGAGGCGGCTGCCAAACACCAGCAGACCGCGCCGCGTTTCAATACCCGCTACGAGTGCGACGAACAATTCGGCAGTTGCACTGCGATACAGAACCAGGGCCAGCAGAGCTGGGTTCCGCCGATGGGCGGATTCCTGCTGGGCTATGCGCTGGGCAATATGAGCGGTGGTGGCGGTTATCGCTATGGCGGTGCAATTCCGTTGTATCGCGATTACCGTAGCGGCGGTTTCTACAAGCCCAATGGCGACCTGGCTAGCAATCGCATCGGTACGGTGCGCGGGCGCAGCGGCAGCATCGACATGCCGACGCGCGCGATCACCGTGTCGCGCTCGGGTTTCGGCTCCAGCGCAGCGGCACGCAGCTCGTTCGGCAGCGGCGGGCGCAGTTCGGGGTTCGGCGGCTGACATGCAACGCATCGCCATCGCCGAACGCCCGGATTGGCGCACCCAGGCCGAGTCGCTCGGCTTCCATTTCCACACCATCGATGGCGAGCCGTACTGGGACGAGCGCGCGTACTACGCATTTTCGTTGCGGCAGATCGAAGACGACATCGAAGCGCCCACCCAGGACTTGCACGACATGGCGATGCAGTTGGTGGGTGAGGTGGTCGGCTCGGAGGAGTTGCTGACCAGGCTGGCCATCCCGCCGTTCTATTGGGACTGGATTGCCGGCTCCTGGAACGACCGCGACCCGCATTTGTACGGCCGCATGGACCTGGCCTACTCCGGCGATGGCCCGGCCAAGCTGTATGAACTCAATTACGACACGCCCACCGCGTTGTACGAGGCAGCCTACTTCCAGTGGTTGTGGCTGGAGCAGCAGATCGCCGCCGGGGCGTTGCCCAAGGGCAGCGACCAGTACAACCTGATCCAGGACCTGCTGTGCGAAACGCTGGGCGCGCTGGCGATGGAGGGCGCGGTCGGCGCACAAATGCACTTCGCCGCCGTGCGCGAATCGCTGGAAGACCGCGCTACGGTGCGTTACCTGCGCGACTGCGCGCACCAGGTGGGCATCGCGACCGAAGAAGTCGCCATCGAAGACATCGGCCTGAGCGCTGAGGGCTGGTTCACCGACGAGCAGGACCGCGTGATCCAGACCTTGTTCAAGCTCTACCCGCTGGAATTCATGATGGAAGAGCGCTTTGGGCCGGCGTTGATCGCCAACCGCGTGCGCCTGATCGAGCCGGCCTGGAAATCGGTATTGAGCAACAAAGGCATCCTGCCGCTGCTGTGGGAACGGCACCAGGGCCATCCGAATCTGCTGCCCGCGCGTTTCGCGCAGGCAAACGAAGCGGCAAGCGCCGGTTGGGTGCGCAAGCCGCTGCTGTCGCGCGAGGGCGCCAATATCTCCCTGGTGACCGCACAGGGCGAGACCGCACAGACCGACGGGCCGTATGTGGACGGGCCGGCGATCCTGCAGGCGCACCATCCATTGCCGGTGTTCGATGGCCGTCATGCGCTGGTGGGCAGCTGGGTGGTGGCCGACCGCCCGGCCGGGCTGGGCATGCGCGACGACGATGGCCCGATCACGCGCGACACCTCGCGTTTCGTGCCGCATGTGATCCTGGATTGAGGGTGGTGCCTCGCACATCCCGCAACCGCAGGCAAGTCGCTGTGGATCTGCGAGGCAGTGCGGGTTTTCCACACCCCCTGTGGATGGACGTTGCACAAGGCTGTGGACAAGTGCCGGCAGGCCCCGGCCCGCAACGCTGTCAAGATGGGTGGCGAAAAAATGACCAATCAGTTGCGGTGACGTATCCGCCGTGCTGATTGAGGCAATGCCGGCAAGATCGGCAAAGTCTTCGCTGGTCCCGCGCGTATCGATGCGTCGCATGCGGGGCCGGCAGGAGAGGGCGCATCAGATCGTCGGTTGGGGCAACGGTGCAGGCGATGCACGCGATGCCCATCGAACGGCGGCGACAGTGCGGCAGCGCCATCCGCACGCCACGATCAACAGGGCGTCAGTCTCCCGCCTTCCGTTGCGGAGAAGTGCGCCACCACGCATGCGTGGCGCCTCAGACCCGCCGCGCCACCACCAGGCTGAGCACCGCCAGCAGCCAGGCCAGCACGAACACGCTCAGATAGGCGGCCATGGTGGCCGATGCCAGCAGCGCGGCGAACAACGCGCCCGCCAGCGCCAGCATGCCGGCCACCGCAATGGCTTCGCTCAACTGCATCGCCGAGCTGTTGGCTCCTTGCCGATCGGGCGGCGACAGTGACAGGGTCAACACCGACAGGCTGGGATACAGCAGCCCCATGCCCAGCCCGGTCAAGGCCCAACCGGCAATCGCCAGTGGCACCGGAAAGGCCGGCCACACCGCGCCTGCGCCGATCGCGATCCCCACCATCATCAACACTGCTCCAGCCTGGAGCAGGCGCGGTCGCGGCCAGCCGGCACGGCTATGGCCTTGGTACCACGAGCCACTGAACCAGCCCAACGCACCCACGCTCAGTGCGACACCGGCCAGCAATGGCGACAACCCGCGCTCACGCGACAGCAGCAGCGGCAGGAACGCTTCGAAGCCGAAGAACGCCGCCGCCGCGATACCGCGCAGTGCGATCACGCTGGGCAGGCCACGCGCCAGCCGCAAGCTGCCGGCCGGCAACAACTGCCAGGCGCAATACACCGTGAGCAGCAGCGCCGGCAGCATCGCCACCGGCGCACGCATGCCGTGCAGTTGCCCACCTAGGTACACACCGAGCACGCCGGTGGCCGCGCCGATCGCCCAGCCCAAGACCGCATTCGATTCGGTGGCGGTGGTGTTCGACCAGGTGCGCCCGCGCAAGGCCGGCCACAGCATCAGCCCGGCTGGAATCGCCAGCAGCGGGACCGACAGGAATACCCAGCGCCAGCCGGCGTGCTGCACGATCAAGCCGCTGATGCTCGGCCCGATCAACGACGGCACCACCCAGCCTGCAGAAAACGCCGAGAACACCCGCGGCCGCAGGTGTTCGGGATACAGCCGCCCGACCAGGACATACAGCGCCACCGAATAGGCACCGGCGCCCAACCCCTGCAGCAGCCGGCCGGCGATCAACAGCGGCATGCTCGGCGCCAGGCCGGCGATCAACAGGCCGAGCACGAAGCACAGCAGCCCGGCGCCCAGTGCGCCACCGGGGCCGCGACGGTCGCTCCAGCGCCCGGCCGCAGTCATGCCCACCACGCTGGTGGCCAGCGTGCCGCCGAACGCCAGCGCGTACAGCGGCAAGCCGTTCAATTCGCGCGCCACGGTCGGCATGGCGGCGGCCACCGCCAGCGATTCGAAGGCATTGAGCGAAACCAGCGCCACCATGCCGAGCGTGGCGGCGCGATACGGCGCTGCCAGGATCGAAGTGGGGTGCGTGTCGTGCAGCGGTGCGGCGGGCGGTGCGGTATTGGTGGGCATCGAACATCCAGGGCGGGTGGGCATGAGCAGAACCGTGCTGCTTGCATCGGTCATGGCCGCGCAGCATCCTGCCTCAACCAAGGTTGAGGTCAAGGCAATGCAGCGGGAGTTGTCGGTGGGCGAGGTGGCCAAGCGCAGCGGCGTGGCGGTATCGGCGCTGCATTTCTACGAGCGCAAGGGGCTGATCCGCAGCCTGCGCACCGCGGGCAATCAGCGGCGTTATGCGCGCGATGTGCTGCGGCGGATTGCAGTGATCCGCGTGGCGCAACGGTTAGGTGTGCCGTTGCAGCAGGTGCTGGACGCCTTCTCGGTCTTGCCGGATCAGCGCACGCCCACACGCGCGGAGTGGGCGCGCATGTCCGCACGCTGGCGCGAGCAGCTGGATGCACGCATCGGCGAACTGCAGGCCTTGCGCGACCAGCTCACCGATTGCATCGGCTGCGGCTGTCTCTCGCTGCGGCGTTGCCGGTTGAGCAATCCGAACGATCGATTGGCCGACGATGGCGACGGCGCGCTGCGATTGGGTGCGCCGACGTCCCGCCAGTTTTGAGTAGCGCCGCAATCGGGCCGATGGCCTTGATCGCCGTCGATGCGTATTTCATGAGCAAGGCGGGGGAGAAAGCCGCCGAGTTGCTCGACAACCGCGCCATCTACACCCAGACCGATCGCCAGGGGACGCGGTGGTCGTTCAACGGCACCGCGTGGGCGCGCGAGGGCAAGGCCGATACCACCGATGATGGCGTGGACAATCCCACTTCCACGCAGATCGTGGCCAGCTACGCCAAAGCTCGCGAACTCAATTATCAGGCTACCAACGCCGCTGCCGCGCTGGCGCTGAAAGATGCTCCAGCACCGCAGGATCCGTACCGTTTGCCGGCCAACACCACCGATCCGCCCAGCCTGAGCACGGCCGACTGGGCGCGCGATCCCAACGATGGGCAATGGCGGCGCACGCTGCAAAGCGGTGTGGTCGCAGACGCCGATAGCGCGGTGTATCGCACCGATATCGCCGCGCCAGCGCGCGCAGCGGAACTGGACGCACAAGCGCAGCAAGTGATCGCCGGGAACATCGCCAACAGCCCAGGCGCAATTGCGGCGCGCTATGAATTGGCTTATCAGCGCAGCGGCTGGGCCCCCGCCGGTTTGCCATTGTCGGACACACTCCGGCAGGCCCTGCCGAATCCAGATGCGTTGACCGCATCGGATGACCACGCCTATCACCGCGATGCGGAGGGCCACTGGTCCGGTGAGGGTGGCGTTGCCGTCGGCAATGTGGCGCTGGAACTGGAGACCACGCTCCGCCTGCTGCAGCCGGCCCTGGCCGAGCATGCACAGGTCGTTGCGGCCATCGCGCAATCGCGGCCCTCGCCGCAGGATCAACAGCGCGAGGAAACGTTGTACCGCTATCGCATCACGGGCACCGAGCTCAAACCGGATTGGCAGCAAGCCATCGAATTGGCGACCCAGCGCACGCGCGCAGCGCATGGACTCACCGGCGATGGCGCCATGAAACTCCAACGTGGCCCGGCCGGCACGTTTGGCGCCGATAGTCCGATTGCGCATCTGCAACGCGATGCCGATGGGGTGGACCGTGTTGCCGCAGTGACCAGCAGTGAGGACATTCGTCAGGCGTTGCGTGAGGTACAGCTGCGCGGGCAGGGATTGGCGACTGACGCTGAAAGCACGCCGCCGCAATTGGCCGCGCAGCCCTCGCAGCCTAACGCCCAGCAGGTCCCGCCGCACGCGGCGCCCGAGATTGCCACGCTCGCCACCGTCAACGTGCGTGCACCCGGAGTCGACAACGCGTCTGCGCCAGCCATCCCGGCTACCGGACCTTCGGTTACACCGCCAGCGCTACGCACTGACAACGGCTCGTCTACTATCGCAGGAGTACCAACCAATTTTGTGCCCAGCGATCAGGGACACCTGCAACCCGGCGACCGTGGTGCCGAGGTACTGGCGCTGCAGGCCAGCCTGATTCAGCTGGGGATCAACGAACGGATCAAGATGCCGGTGGTTATCAACGTCACCTACGATCAGCGCACCGCGTCAGCGCAGCGGAAGCGATGGAGGCAGAAATCGCAGTATTCAAATCAGCAGTTGTACTTGACTCTTGAGACGGCCATGCCTTACAAGCCTCCTATGCCCGTCGCGAGCAGAAAGACGCAAGTGAATACTCATATGTGCTCGGCCACACCACACCACGGTCGCACACGAGTTGCAAAAAAAGCGGCGTGTCGCACTCTGAGACAGGCAAGCGCCGCGCATCGATGCTGCCGCAGGAGCGGAAAGTGATGTATTTTGACAAGGAAGTTTTTCTCTATGAAGGATCTCAAGCCCGGTTCTCTGCGAGAAGATCATTCTTTCGAAGATAATTGCTTTACTAAACGGCTGCTGCCGAGGGTCGAAACTAAGACGCTGTCTTTCGCTCTTCAGAGCTGGTGAAATTAGCTGTTGACGAAAAATTCCAAGCCATTGTCGGGAAGTAAAAATGCCATTTTTGAATGAGTTTATTCCTGAGTCGGATGTTGTTAAATATAACCTGGAAGCGATCGACAGGGACTTCGTGGTCGGTGGCACCAATGCAAGAGACTGGACAATCGACCGTGACCGCAATATGTATCTTCGCAATGTTGCAAATGGGGCGGGCGCTGAAATTGAAATCAGAAACCAGACAAAATTCTCATTCCATTGGCATGGCGAGATTTTAACGCTGAGACTGGATTTGATCGGCGGTGGAGGTGCGCGAGATCAGTCCGGATGGTCCCATTGGAGACTGATGTGGATCAATGACGGGAAAGGACTGCCCGCGCATCTTAAGGTTGACAAGGGCCAATTCATAGCTGACCTCCAAGATGCCTTGCTCGCATACAAGGATTTTGGCGTCCATTCCAGAAATACGGGCTACCACGTCGTTTTTGAAGTAGATGAGGGGTGCTCGGTGTGAATGACACAATATCTGCCCAGGACGCAATCGAGAGGATTCGTCAGAACCCCGGCGATTACCAAACACCAGAATCGCTGCGGTCGCTTGCCGCACATGTGGATGCAAATGCTCCAGGCCAGGTCACTGTTCTCTACAGCGGTCCAGCAGCGAAGGATATCTGGTCGACTGATGTCATTGGATCGATGGTCGATTCTGGGGAAGATATCCGGGTTATCGATAAAAGTCAGGCATCGAAATTTCTTAATTCCCGCGAGTTCTACACCGCGCTCGCTGACATCCACGAAATTTCGCCTCGTGAGCTGATAGAGGGATCTCATCGCGGACCCGCCACAGAGTGGCTTTACCACCCCACGCAAGGTCCTTGGGCAGACGCGTCTGGACGGTTTGCCGATGCAACCGTGGGTGAGGTTCGTGCCATCGTAGGCGACGCTCAGCCAAGCCGTGTCTTTGGCGAAATTGAAGTGCCTCGCATTCTTGCCAATCCGAACGTCACCTCGATTGAGGGGCTTCCGCGTGAGGCGCTGGTTGGTGTCAAAGATCGGCTCGGTCAGCAAGCTGCCTTTGAGCTGATCGTGGCCCGTGCGCGTGAACACGAAGGCATGTTGCGCATCCCTGCCAGTGATGATGCGCTACGCGATAACAAAGTCCTGAGGCTTGATAACAGGGAGTATTTTCGGGGAACGTCGATTGAGGGGACGTCAAAGGCGTTGGACCAAAGCACGCTTCCGCTCAGTCAGCGTATGAATCCGCCAACCGAGCATGCCCTGGCGGGTCAGCAACGCTGGGATGAATGGCAGGGACGCAATACCCAAACCACGCCGGAACCTGAAATCCCAGGCTTGCGTCGTGTCGGGATGACAGCAGGGCTTGCGGGTTTGGGCGTTGCCGCGACCGCTTACGACGCATTACAAGCCGGGGAGCGTGTTGGCACACTCTTGGCACAAGACAACCTCACCGCTGCGCGCTCGGAAGCACTGCACTTTGCTTCCCGAGGCGTGGGCGGCTGGGCGGGAGGCGCCGCCGCCGCTGCGGTTGTTGGCACAACCGGTGCAGGACCGGTCACGCTGGTGGTGGCTGATGGCTATCTGTTCAGTGCCGCTGCCGACAAGGCCGCGACCCTGTGGGACAACCGCCAGATCTATGCACAGACTGACAAGCAGGGCGTGAGCTGGGAGTTCAATGGCAACCAGTGGCTTCGACAAGAGAAGGCCAACCTGCCAAACGACGGCGTCGATTCGCTGCAGAAGCAGGCCATGTTCGCACTGCCCGAGAAAGCGCGCGAGCTGAACTATTACGCCAGTAGCGAAGCGACCGAGCAGGCGCTGGGCAAGGTGCAATCCAGTAATCCCTATGTGCAGCCGTACAGTGAGGTAGATACTGCGCATCTCTACGCGCGGGATTGGCGGCATGACCCGACGAATGGCCGGTGGTCACGGATGATCGCTGACGAAGTCGATAGGAACGATCGACCTGTCTGGACGGTTGATCCGGCAAGCCCCGAGCGCAGTGCTGCGCTTGACCAACAAGCAGCCCAAGTGGTGGACGCGAATATCACCCGAGGTCCGGCTGCGATTGCAGCGACCTATCAGGCTGCCCATCAGCGCAATGGCTGGAACGATTTCGGTCCAGTGCCAGCTGCCGTGCAGGCGGCCTTGAACCCGGATTCGCTTCAAGCATCGGACGGCAGGCAATATGAGCGCGATACGCAGGGTCAGTGGCTGCACGACGGTGTTGCTGCCGAAGGCAATGTCCCGCTGGAGCTCAACGCGACGCGTGAGCGCTTGCAACCGGCATTGGAGCAGCATATGCAGGCAATGGCACAGATGCCCTCGCGGCAGACGCCAACCCTGCAGCAGCAAGATCAGGCCAATACCGAGGCGACCTATGTCGCCTATGGCGTTGCGCCCAATGCCCAGACCGCAGGCGCAATCCAGCTAGCGGTGCAACGTACACGTGAGGCAAACGAGATCGATGCAGCGACCAGCTCTTTGGCATTGGAGCGTGATGCGACCGGTCAATACTCGGTGGACAGTCCCATCCAGCATCTGAAGCGGGACGCCGATGGTGCGGTGCGTGTTGCGGCAACCACCAGTACCGACGACATCCAACAGGCACTTGGCGAGGTGGAGGCACGCCATCAGGCGCAGGCGCCATCGCAGGATGCTCAGCAGCGCCAGGCCCAGGTGCCCATCATGCACGATGGGTCTGCGCGGCCAGCGCCGAGGGCGCCTGCCAGCGCGCAATCCAGCCAGCAGCAGGACATGCACCCGCAAGCGATGGAACAGCAACGCCAGTGGCAATTGCAGCAGGAGCAGCAATCGCAACTGCAGCTCTTGCAGCAACAGCAGCGAGAGAAACGCGCCGAGGACGAGAAAACCCGCGAAGCGCAACGCGAAGAGGCACAGGTGGCCACCGCCACCGAGAACGGCGAGCGCGCGCCTCCCTCGCCAGATTTGCTGCCCTACAGCGACCCCGCCCATCCCCGGCATGCACTTTATGCGGACGTGCAAGAGCGGATGCAGAAGCAGGGCCACGATTTTTCGGAAGAGCGCCTGACTCAGATCACCGCAGCGCTGAACGAGTCCTACTTCAAGCCCGGCTGGAAGGGCGAGTTCTATGTGGCGCGCGACACGGTGTATGCGGCCAGTTACGACCATCCCCTGGGATTGGCGTGTCTGCCGATACACGAGCCGGCACCGTCGATTCAGGCCTCGATGCAGGTGGCGCAGGCCGGCGATCTGGAGCATGCACGCATCAATCAGATCATCGCCCAGGACCGCCTGCAAGCCCAATCGCAAGCACAGTCGCAGCCCGGCATGGGCATGTGATACGGCGGGTGCGCGCCTGCCGGCTCTGGCACGCGACGCGTCCAACCGCTGCCTGCAACGACATACGGAGATGGGCGCATGAGTAGCAAGGCAAAGGCGGGCGTTGCAGCGATCTTGTTGATCCTTGCACTGGTCGCCGGGTTGTATTTATCCGGCTTTATCACTTTGGCGCTGCTGAAGCTGCAGGTGCCGCTGAAAGCAACGACCTACTTGGAATATTGGCGGGGGCTAGACCTGCCGCAAGTGAAACCGTACGTTCTTCGCATCAAGATCGCCGGCATCCTCGGCTTTGGCCTACCCCTGCTCGGATGGGCGCTGCTGCTGATCCCGATGCTCAGGAGCAAGCAGCAATCCCTACATGGGGAAGCCAGTTTTGCCACGGTCGCGGATCTGCAAAAGGCCGGCATGCTCGATAAGAAGCCGGAGAGCATCCTGGTCGGCAAGCTCAAGGGCCGCTCCATCTACATCAACGGTGCGCTGCATGTCATCGTGGTGGCCCCCACCCGCTCGGGCAAGACCACCTCCATTGCCATCCCGGTGCTGCTGACCTACCAGCAGTCCATGGTGGTGCTCGATCTGAAGGGCGAACTGTTCAAGGCCACCAGCGGCTACCGGGCCTCGCAAGGGCAAGCGATCTACGTCTGGGCGCCGTACGCCACCGATGGCAGAACGCATCGCTTCAACCCACTGACGCTGGTGCCGGACGATCCGCGCGAGCGCATCGCGTCCATCCAGACCATGGCCGCGATCCTGTATCCGGACGAACCGGGTAAGGATAGCTTCTGGGTCACCCAGTCACGCGCCGCATTCGTGGCGTTCGCTTGTTTCATGTTCGAGCGATGGGACACCATGCGCAGCCGGGGCTTCGATAGCGTGGACGATCCCAACCAGGGCCCGTTCTTTCCAAGCCTGGAGCGCCTACTGCGCTTGTCCACGGGCGGTGATGGTGGTGAGAGCACCAACGATCTGTTGAAAATGCTACTCACCGATAAAAACTACAGTTACCTCAGCCCACAGACCCGCTCTACCTTCAGCGCGCTCGCAGGGTTGGCCGAACAGACCTTCTTCTCGGTCATGGCCACCATGCAGGCCCCGTTGCAGCAGTTCTTGAGCCCGATCCTGGCGGCCGCCACCAATGCCACCGACATCGACGTCACTGCGATCCGCAAACGGCTCACCACCGTCTACGTCATCATCCCCACCCAGAAACTGGATGAAAGCAGCAAGCTGTTGAATATCTTCTTCAGCTCCGTCATCGGAAATAATCTCGATAAGCAGCTCAACGAAGATCCTGCCATCAAGTATCAGATGCTGATGCTCATGGATGAATTCACCGCCATGGGTCGGGTCGATGTCTGGGCCAAGCGCATCTCGATCTCGGCTAGGGACGCTCTGAACAAAGCAGCCTGATCTGCGACAATTGACCGACGATCCAAGCGGACGATTTCGATGCAACTGAGCTTTGGCGACGCGGAGTACAACGGCAAGCGCAAGCGAACACGGCGGGAGGTGTTCCTGGCCGAGATGGATCAGGTGGTGCCTTGGAAGGCCTTGCTGGCGCTGATCGAACCGCACTATCCCAAGTCGGGCCAGCCTGGTCGACAGCCGTATCGACTGGAGACGATGCTGCGGATTCACTTTCTGCAGCAGTGGTATGCGCTGAGCGACCCTGGGGCAGAAGAGGCGTTGTACGACACGTTGTCGATGCGGCGTTTTGCGAAGATCGGCGGCCTGGATGGGGTGCCGGATGAGACCACGATTCTCAACTTTCGGCATCTGCTGGAACAGCACGACTTGGCACGCAAGCTGTTTGATCGAGTGAACGCGCATCTGTCACGCAAGGGCCAGAGCTTGCGTGGTGGCACGATCGTGGATGCCACGATCATTGCTGCGCCCAGTTCGACCAAGAACAAGCAGGGCGAACGCGATCCGGAAATGCACCAGACCAAGAAGGGCAACCAGTACTACTTCGGGATGAAAGCGCACATTGGCGTGGATGATGAGTCCGGGTTGGTGCACCACGTGGAATGCACGGCAGCCAACGCGGCGGACATCACGCAGGCGCACAAACTGCTGCACGGCAAGGAAGACACGGTGAGCGGGGACAGCGGCTACACCGGACTGGACAAGCGCGAAGAGATGGCGAGCAAGCGCAAGCTGCGCTACCTGATCGCAGAAAAGCGCTCGAAGTTGAAGCAGATCAAGAACAAACGCGCGTTGAAGCGGGCAAAGCGTTGGGAGCACACCAAGGCCAGCCTGCGGGCGAAGGTGGAGCATCCGTTCCGCGTTATCAAACGCCAGTTCGGCTACGTCAAGGTGCGCTATCGCGGTTTGGCGAAGAACACCGCGCAGGTGTTGACGCTGTTTGCGCTGTCGAACCTGTGGCAGAAGCGAAAGCACTTATTGCCTGCGATGGCCGAGTTGCGTCTGTAATCCGGGGAAACCCTCGGAAATGCGCTGAAAACGGCGAAAATCGAGGGTCTGAACGAGTTTTACGCGACCCAGGACGGCTTTTTCCGTCTCCTGGCTGCGTTGATCAGACAATCCCTAGCTACGGCGTGCGCGATTTGTGCATCATCCAGAGTCAATCGCAGTTGCGTGCAACCTATGGCGCCGACGATGCGAAGAACTTCATCACCAACCATGCGGCCAGCATCGTGTTCACCCCGCGCGAGCAGGAAGATGCCAATGCCTACAGCGACATGCTGGGCTATGCAACCATCGGCAGGCAGCACCGCTCCACCAGCAGCGGCGGTGGCGCAAGCAACGTGTCCTACAGCTATACCGAAGAACGCCGTGCACTGATGCTGCCGCAGGAAATCAAGGAGCTGCCCGGTGATGATGAGTTGCTGTTCTTTGAAGGCAGCAAGCCGATCCGCTGCGAAAAGAACTGGTTCTTCAAGGACAGCGTACTGAAAAGCCGCATCATGGACCCGGTGGCAGTGCCTGCGCCCGGGCCGGAGCAGGCACTGCAGTAGCGCCGGGTCCCTGGAGCGGATCACCCGGTGTGACGGGCGCACTTCCCCCTGCATTGCCCGGCGGCAGGGCAAGGTGGAAGAGAGATTCCCCTGGCCAGCGGCCTCGTCAGCAATGCCCCGGTAGCACTCCACCCACCTCGGAGGGTGCCCTGGTGGCTGCCGCGCGCCCCGGTACGCGCAGTGCCCAGCGATGCATGGCGCGTCTGGATCACTCCGCGTTTGCGCAGTCGCCGCGCACGCAGCTGCACAGGGCGTCGCAGCGTGCAACGTTCACTGCCCGCAACGTCCTGCTGCGCGCGATCGGGTGGTAACGCTTACAACCGCGCTGCGCTTGGAGCCCCCTGACGAGCTCTAGCGACTGTCATTTCCACTGTAACCGTGCAGGCGCATCACTATGCTGCAACGCACGGTGACAAGCGCTTTTGTGGGTGACTAGGCTGCAGCGCGTGGTAGCGCTATCACTGGCTGACACGTCTGCAGGGCGCCAGCGCCTTCGCGGGACGAGCGCTTGCCATCGTCGCCGCTTACTGCACACCGCAGGTCGATGCTCGAAGGGGCGGTCGTCGGCCAGCGTGCTAGGGGATTGAACTGAAGTGCTGCAGTACCGTTCGCCACGGCCCTCCGGGCGGTGGACAGGATGCTGCCGTGTCGCATGTCGCGATAACGGCTGTAGGCGGTTGGACTCCACTCCCGAGTACACATCGATGCGTCGTTCGTTGAACAGCTTCAAGTCGAAGGCCATGTTCACCTTCGTTGGTGGCTTGCTCGTCATCAACCCCGCGTTTGCGCAGGATGTCGCTCCGCCCGTTGCGGCGTCGCAGTCCAGCAGCGATGCCGCCACCACACTCGACACCGTGACGGTGACCGGTATCCGCAGTAGCCTGGATCAGTCGATGGGCATCAAGCGCGACGCTGCCGGTGTGGTGGATGCGATCAGCGCCGAAGACATCGGCAAGTTTCCCGATACCAACCTGGCCGAATCGCTGCAACGCATTACCGGCATCTCGATCGAACGCCGCGATGGTGAAGGCGCGCAGGTCACTGCGCGCGGCTTCGGCCCGCAGTTCAACACCGTCACCCTCAACGGCCGCCTGATTCCCGGTGCCGATGCCTTCGGAGCGCCCGGGCAGACGCCGATCGGCGGCGTGGACGTAGGCACGCGCGCGTTCAACTTTGCCCAGCTTGCCTCCGAAGCCATCACCGGCATCGAGGTGTTCAAGACCAGCCGTGCCACCGCGCTCAGCGGCGGTATCGGCGCCACCATCAACATCCAGACCGACAAGCCCTTCAACCACGAGGGCGTGGTGGCCAATGCCGGTGCCAAGATGATGTCCGACCGCTCCGAACCCTTCGGCGACTCGCTCACGCCGGAACTGTCGGGCATCTTCAGCTACACCAACCCGGACAAGACCTTCGGCATCGGTTTGAGCGCCAGCTACCAGAAGCGTCATGGCGGCTCGGTACAGGCCACCGAGAATCGCTGGAATATCCAGCGCTGGACCGGCACCGACCCCGCCTTGCGGCCGGATACGGTGGTGACCAATGCGCCAGCGATCGGCCAGCTGTACGGCATGCCCAACGACCTGCGCTACGCCTTCGCCGACTTCCAGCGCGAGCGCATCAACGGCCAGGCGGTGATGCAATTCGCGCCCAGCGACAGCCTGACCCTGACCCTGGATTACACGTACTCGTCCAACGAAATCCGCGAGGACCGCGGCGAGCAGGGCATCTGGCTGCAACGCGCCAACAGTTTCACCAATCTGACCTTTGATACCGGCCAGACCGTGGCCACGCCGGTGTACCTGCGCGATGTACCCAATGGCGCCAAGGACTTCGGCATGGAGCAACAGCGCAACGAGCAGAAGTACACGCTTGGCTCGCTGGGTTTCAATGCAGACTGGCAGGTGAGCGACCGCTTCCAGTTGGCCTTCGATGCGCACAATTCCAAGACCCAGAGCCTGCCGAACGATCCGATGACCGGTGGCAGCGCGACCTATTTCAGCTTCGCCGGCACCAACAACTGCGTCAACGGCCCGTCCTGCGGTGGGCAATGGGCGCAGGAGCTGTGGTTCAATAATTCCTTGCCGATCGGCGCGCGCACCTGGTATCCCAGCGTCGCCGATTCGCTGGCCGGCACCAACGGCGTGGTCAACCCGGATTTCACCACCAACAATCTCGGCTCGCAGGTGCAGCGGATCTACTACCAGAAGCAGGTGACCGAGACCAAGGAAGGTCGCCTGGACGGCACCTTCGACTTCGACGACGGCCGCTTCCAGTTTGGTGTCAGCTCCTCCAACACCACCATGCATCGCCTCACCAGCGACAACTATTCCACGCTGGGCGACTGGGGCGTGGCCAACGCGGGCAACGAGCCGGGCATGACGGCATTGCTGCGGCCGGTGAGCATCGTCGGCATGTTCGATGATTTCAATGCCAACGGCGCTGCCCGCAACGCCTGGCGCGGCGACGCCAGCCAGCTGGCATTGTGGGGCGGCAGTCAGTACGGTGCGGCCACGCGCTACAACCCGCTCTACAGCGCCAACAACCAGGTCGAAGAAAAGACCCGTGCGGCCTACGTGCAGCTGGAACTCACCGGCGATATTTCCGGCATGACCACCAGTACGCGCCTGGGCCTGCGCTATGAGCGCACCGACGTGGAATCCACGTCGCAGGTAGCCACACCGGTCGCGTTGCAATGGCAGGCCAACAACGATTTCCAGCTGCTGCGTTCCACCGAGCAGCAGCCCTTCAGCGAGAAGACCAGTTACAACTACATCCTGCCGAACCTGGACTTCAGCATCGATATCACCGACCAGCTGAAGGGCCGCGCCTCGTTCGGCCAGACCATTGCGCGCGCCCCTTACAACAACCTGCTCGCTGGCCCGACGCCCAACACGCCTGCCGGCTCGATCCTCATCAACCCGTCCAACCGCGCCAGCGGCGATGCACAGACACCGACCCTGGCGCCGCTGGAATCGGACAATCTCGACCTGGCGCTGGAATGGTATTTCGCCGATGCCAGTTACGTGTCGGCCACGTTCTGGAACAAGCGTGTCAGCAACTTCATCGGCAGCACCGTCTCGCGTGAAACCCTGTATGGGCTGACCGACCCCACCTCCGGTCCGGATGCACAGGCAGCGCTGGCGTTCCTGCGGAGCGGTGCGTGCGCCGCGCAGGTCGGTGCGGCCGGCAACGACGTGGCCGCGGCGTGCTCGGCCAATGACACTTCGCTGTTCGCCGCTACCGCGCTGCTGCGCAATGCGGCCGCCACCGGTGGCCTGGCTGCCTACAACGGCAGCTCAGCGCAGAGTCTGGCGCTTGAAAACACCTACGACCTGGTCGGCACGGCGGCCGACCCCTTGTACCAATTCGATGTCACGCGGCCGATCAACCAGAACAAGGCCAACATCCACGGCTGGGAGCTGGGCGGGCAGTACTTCTTCGGCAGCAGCGGGTTCGGCATCTACGCCAACTACACCATCGTCAAAGGCGACGTGGCGTTCGACAACAATGTCATCGACCGCGACCAGTTCGCGCTGCTCGGCCTGAGCGACACCGCCAACGTCATGCTGATGTTCGAAAAATACGGTTGGAGTGCACGCCTGGCCTGGAACTGGCGCGACGAGTACCTGATCGCGGCCAACCAGGATGCCTCCAACCGCAACCCGTACTACGTGGAGGCTTACCAGCAGTTCGATCTGAGCGTCAGCTATGCGCTCAACAAGCAGCTGTCGGTGGGTTTCGAGGCGATCAACCTGACCGGCGAGGACGTGCGCTGGCATGGGCGTTCGGAGAAGCAGATCGTGCGCCTGATCGACCAGCAGCCACGCTATACCCTGGGTGTGCGCTACGCGTTCTAGGGACGGTGGCAAGGCAATGGCGTCCGCCGCCAGGCGGGCGCGACCGTGGTCATCGGTCGGCGGGTCGTCGCTCGGCCGACGACTGCCTGGCGCATGCAATTGCTTTGTTCGCCGCAGGCCGCAAACGGTTGCGGCCGCCACCTGCTGGTGGCGGATGCAACCGGCCCGACCGCCGTGCGAAGTCATTCGCACGCTTGGCCAGGCGTGCAGACATCGCGGTGCTGCGCGTTCCAACCAGGCAGGGCCTGCAGGTGCCGGGCAATCCGCGACGCCGACGCGACGCGCATGCTGCCCTGCCGCTTGCCGGCCTGGGTTTTTTTGGCAATGCTCGGTGGCTGTTGCGTGCAGCGGGTGAGTCGCACGCCAATCTTTCAGTGCAGACGCCCACCGGGGATGCCTGCTGGAGTCGTAGATGACGCGATATGCAGTGCTCAACAACGTGGCGCACCACGATGTGCGCGTGGTCCTTCGCTTCGCTGCCGAGTTCGGCGATGCGGTCGGGCTGGTGCCTGCGTTCGTGACCGAGTACGCCGACCTGCAGCGCGAATACCCGCTGTTCTTCCGCAAGGAACCTGCCACCGGTCGCTACCAATCGGTGGCCTTGCTGGGTTTTGCCCAGGATGAAAACCTGTTCCTGCACGAGGGCCGCTGGAGCGCCAACTATCTGCCCGGCATCGTCGCCAAGGGGCCATTTCTGATCGGCTTCCAGGAACAGCAGATCGACGGTGCGCTGGTGCAGGAGCCGGTGATCCATATCGACCTGGAGCATCCGCGCGTCAGCCGCAGCGAGGGCGAGGCCGTGTTCCTGCCGCAGGGCGGCCACAGCCCGTATCTGAAACACATCATCAGCGTGCTGCGCGGCATTCGGGAGGGCATGGATGCAGGGCAGGCCATGGCGGCGGCTTTCGATGCCCTGGGCCTGATCCAGCCGGTGCGCCTGGATGTGGCGCTGGATGCCACCCATGCCGCCCACCTGGACGGCCTGTTCGCCATCGACCGCGAGCGGCTTGCCGCACTCCACGCGCAGCCCCTGCAGCAATTGCACCAGGCGGGCTATCTGGAAGGCGCCTTCCTGATGCTGGCATCGCTGCATAACGTGCGCCGCCTGATGGCCGAAAAGCAGCGCCGCCTGCAACACGCGCGCACTGCGCCTGCCGCTGCCCATGCCTGATCGTATGGCCGCACCCGCACATTCTGGCCCTGCTGCTACCGCGATTGCCGAGCGCACCGATTGCCGGTCCCAGGCGCTGCCACTGGCCGAACTCTGTGAGGCGGCCGAGCCGGTGGTGTTGCGCGGAATCGCACGCGATTGGTCGCTGGTGCAGGCCGGCCTGCGGAGCCAGGATGAGGCGATGCACCAGCTGCGCGCGCACGACACTGGGCGTGCCTTGCAGTACTCCTATGGCGGGCCGGCAATCGCCGGCCGCCCGTTCTACACCGAGGACTGCAGCGCGCTGAATTTCGAGGTGCAGCGCGGCAGCCTGGGCAGCTTGCTGGACGCGATCGCCGCGCATCGCGACGACCTGCAGCCGCCGACCTACTACCTGGCCTCGCTGCCTGTCGACGATGGCTTGCCGGGCCTGCGTGCGCACAACGATCTGGACCTGGCGGCCAGCGGCGTCAACGTGCAGCCCAGCATCTGGATCGGCAATCGCGTCACCGCGTCCTGCCACTACGATGCGCCCAACAACCTGGCGTGCTGCGCGGTTGGGCAGCGGCGCTTCACGCTGTTTCCCCCGGAGCAGGTGGCCAATCTCTACCCCGGGCCGCTGGATCCCACGCCGGGCGGGCAGGTGGTGAGCATGGTGGATATCGCCACTCCCGACCTGCAGCGCTACCCGCGATTCGCACAGGCCCAGCCGCATGCACGCAGCGCCGTGCTGGAGCCGGGCGATGCGCTGTTCATCCCGAGCATGTGGTGGCACCACGTGCAGTCGCTGCAGCCGTTCAACGTGCTGGTCAATTACTGGTGGAGCACGGCGCCGGCGCAATTACCGGCGGCGATGCCGGCGCTGTATCACGCGCTGTGGGCCATCCGCGACCGCCCGGCGGCGGAGAAGGACGCGTGGCGTGCCTTGTTCGATTACTACGTGTTCGGCCCGGCCGAGCGTGCCGGCGCGCATCTGCCCGAACCGGCGCGACAGGCGCTGGGACCGATCGATCCCGTCCTTGCGCGCCAGCTTCGCGCCATGCTGATCGGCAGGCTCAATCGCTGATGGACGCAGTGCGTTCAATGCGGATTGCCGGATGACTGCGCCGTCCATTGGAAGGACGCATGGCAGCGCGCCGTCAGGCCATGTTGGCATTGATGTACGTGCAACCCTTTTGCAGTCCCGAACAGGATCGCCGCACATGGCAGCCGCCATTCCACATCCAGTCCATGGGAGTTCGCAGTGACTCAGGCTCAGATTCGCAAGGTGGTCATCGCCGGCGGTGGCACGGCTGGCTGGATCGCCGCCTGCGCGCTCTCGCACCAGTTTCGCGACTTGCTCGACATTACCCTGGTGGAGTCCGAGCAGATCGGCACGGTGGGTGTCGGCGAATCGACGGTGCCGCCGATCCGCACCTTTCACCGGTTCCTGCAGATCGACGAGCAGGAGTTCCTGCGCGAGGTAGCGGGTACCTTCAAGCTTTCGATCTCCTTCGAGCACTGGTTGCGCCAGGGCGATCGCTATATCCATCCGTTCGGCATCACCGGGCAGAGCACGCTGGTGTGCGCGTTCCATCATCTATGGTTGGAGAGCCAGCGCCGCGGCATGGGCGGCAGCTTTGGCGATTACTGCCTGGAAACGGCGGCCTCGCGCGTGGACCGCTTCGCCTTGCCGCGCGAGCCGGCAGTCAATTATGCCTACCACCTGGATGCCGCGCTGTACGCGCGCTTCCTGCGCGCGCGCAGCGAGGCCTGTGGCGTCACGCGCATCGAGGGCCGGTCCAGCAGGTGACGCTGCAGCCCGACAGCGGCGATGTCGCCAGCCTGGTGCTGGAAGACGGGCAGGTGATCGCCGGCGATCTGTTCATCGATTGCAGCGGTTTCCGCGGGTTGTTGATCGAGCAGACCCTGCATACCGGTTATGAAGACTGGAGCCATTGGCTGCCGTGCGACCGCGCCGTGGCGGTGCAGACCGAGGCGCTTGGCCCGCCGGTGCCGTATACGCGCGCCATCGCGCACGAAGCCGGCTGGCGCTGGCATATTCCGCTACAGCACCGGGTGGGCAACGGCCTGGTGTTTTCCAGCCGGCACCTGTCCGACGACGAGGCGCATGCCAAGCTGCTGCGCGACGTGGCCGCCCCCGCGGTGAAAGACCCCTGGATGGTGCCATTCCGCACCGGCCGCCGGCTCAAGGCCTGGAACAAGAACGTGGTGTCGCTGGGCCTGGCCAGCGGCTTCATCGAGCCGCTGGAATCCATCAGCATCCACCTTACCATCTCGGCGGTGGTACGGCTGCTGACGCTGTTCCCGGCGCAGGGCATCGCTCCCTCGCAGGTGCAGCTGTTCAACGATGTCAGCCGCGCCGAGATGGAGCACGTGCGCGATTTCGTCACCTTGCACTACCACGCCACCCAGCGCGAGGAACCGCTGTGGCGGCAATGCCGCGCGATAGAGCTGCCGGAGTCGCTGGCCGTGCGCCTGCGCGCCTGGCGCGAGCGTGCGCACGCCTGGCAGGCGGCGGACGAATTGTTTCGTGTCGATTCCTGGACGCACGTGCTGATGGGGCAGGGCCTGATGCCGGAACACCATCACCCGCTGACACGCGCGTTTTCCGACCAGGACCTACAACGCCTGCTGGACGGCATCGCCCAGCCGATCCAACACGCGGTGGAACAGTTCCCCTCGCAGCAGGCCTTCATCGAACGCTATTGCAAGGCAAGGCCGGAAGTGTGGGGAGCGCGCACGCCGGTCATGGCCCGCTAGCAGATTGTCGCCAGCGGCTGCGCGGCTGGCGCCAGGGCACCGGCGCGCGGGTGCGATCGCAAATGGCAGGCGAGGTGATCGCCTGCCACGTGCATGGGCGCTTATTGCCCGAAGAAGCTGGAGATCGAGGGATACACGTCCGAGAAGCGCGAGTAGTAATCCGGATCGCTTTGCGCGGTGCAGAACGACATGCCGCCGTACAGGCCGCCACGTAGCTGGTAGGCGCCGCCACTGGCAATGGTGAACAGACCCGAGCCGGAGGAGCCGCCCTCGGTGACGCCATCGTTCCAGACCACGCGATACAGCGGGCTCTTGCCGTCGATGGACGCGTTGAGCGCGTTGACCGTGCCCAACGAATACTTCTTGACGTCGCCTGACGGATGATGGATGCCCACGATCGAGGTGTTGGTGGAGCCGATCGCCGCGCTGTTCCAGGCCGCGTAGAACGCGCCGCTGGGTGGTGCGGTCTTCAGTTCCAGCAGGGCAGTGTCGCGGGTAGTGTTGGCATGGCGCAGGAACGCGCCGCCGCTGAGCGTGGTCGCTTGCGAGCTGACCGTGTTGCCGTTGCATTGTGCAGCGTCGTAGAACCAATAGGTCTGCAGCGTATTGGCCACGGTCTGCGTGTTGATGCAATGCGCCGCAGTCCAGAACAGGTTGCGCTTGGGCGTATTGGTGTTGTTGAGCAAGGTGCCAGTGCACAGAAACGAGCCTTGGCTGGTAGTGAATACCATGCGTGCCACGGCCTTGGTTGCGCTGGTGAAGCCGGCGGTGGGATTGGCGCGGCACGCCACGTCGTTCTGGCAGGAATCACTTTCGCCGATGGCAATGGTCATCATGTCGCGCGTGCTGGCGGTGGGGCTGATGTCCAGGTGCGAGAGCTGCGGCACGCTCAGGCTGAAGTTTTCCGGATACAGGCCTGCTGGCAACGAGAGTTCCACCAACAGCGTGTCGCCATTGACCGTCGGCGACCAGCCGATGGCATCGCCGGCGGTCATGAAGCTGGCGCCGGACTGCTCGAACACACGGCCGTCGTTGCCGGCAAACCGCAACGTCACCCTGGACGGGTCGCCGGGCGTTGCGCCAGTGCCGCGCAGCACCAGCGCCGCACGCAGCGAAGCGGCCTGCGCGGAGCTGAGCTCAAGGGTGGCAACACGCGAACCGTCGCCGGCCATCTGCCAATCCAGCTTGGCCAGGTTCACCGACGGCTGCTTCAGCGCACGCGAGAAGCCGATCTGCAGCGGCTGGCCATGTTTGACCTGTGCGATCCGCCGTTCACGGACACGGCCAAGTTCCTGGCTGGTGGGCGCCGCCAGGCGCGCCACGCGTGTCGGCAGGATGCCGCCCCGCAGCGTTGCCGACTGGAGGACCGCAGCGCCAAGTCTGGCCGCCTGTGGTGTCGAGCTCACTGGCGCAGCATCCATTTCGGTAGGCGGCACTGCCAGCGCGGAACCGGAAACAGCCGAAAACAGCGCCAGGTACAACGCATTCTTGCGATTCATGGGTCATCCTTTTCGTCAGGGGATGGCGGGTTGCGGCGGGGGCCGCGCTCCGCAGCGCCAACGGTGGCGCCCGGTTAGGCTAACCAATTTTCAAAGATGAATATGTGCCAACTATCTCGTTAATGGATGAAGTTGTCACCGAACGCGTTGCGCGATGGCAGCGATGACGCTCACCGGTAGCGTGACCGTACCGCTCGGCCGTGCGGCGCATTGATGCAGGCGCAGCAACGCGTCGCGTCGCATCGGGTGAGTGCACGATGCATGACGGAATGAAGGCGTCGCCAAGCAGTGAAACGCATAGGCGTCGCAGCCCGGGCGCCGTAGCGATCGGGTGCGTGCAGATATCGCCGGCGATGGTGCTGCAGGCGTGCGGCTGTGCCGGATTGCGCCGGTTTGCCGATTCACGCGCCTGGCATGTGGGCGAGGGTTACTCGCGTGTGTCGCCGGCGCGGAAGTGGGTGGAGCGGCCGCTGCGCTTGAGCAATGCCAGCACCGTCAGCCCGATGCCCATCCACGCCATGCCGCCGAGTTGCGCATGCCGGTCGGCGTTGATCACGACATAGGTCAGGATGACGATGCCGATCAACGGGACCAGCCCGTGCAGCACGATGCGGGCCTGCGCACGGAAATGCCACAGCACCGCAATGTGCAGCAACACAAAGGCGCTCAATGCGCCGACATTGCAGAGCGAAGACAGCAGTGCGATCTGGCCAACGAACACTTGCCCCAGCAACATGCTCAGCGCCGCCACCAGCAGGATCGCACGCTGCGGCACTGCGGTGCGCGGGTGGATATGGCGCAGGAATGCCGGCATCTGCCCGTCGCGGGCCATGGCGAACAACAGCCGCGAGGTCGCTGCCTGCGCCACCAACGAGTTGGCGATCGCCGCGCTGATGGCCACCGTCAACGCGATGACAATCTGCAGCCACGGCCCGGCGATCAACCGCCCGATCTCGAAGAAGGCATCATTGGATGCCTGCGCATCGACGTAGCGTTGCAGGTTGGGCTGCAGCAAGGCCGCCAACCAGGTCTGCAGCACGAACAGGCCAGCCACCAGCACCAGCGCCAGCAAGGTCGCGCGGCCCACCACGCGATTGCCGCCACGGGTTTCTTCCGACAGCGTGGAGATTGCGTCGAAGCCCAGGAACGACACCACCGCCACCGACAGTGCGCTGAAGATCAACTGCGGCGAAAATGCCTGCGGGTTGTAGAACGGGCGCAGCGACCAGTGCGCGCCATTGACGCCGCGCTGAATCGCCAGCGTCGCCAGCACCACGAACACCGCCAGCACCACCAGCTGCGCAGACAGGAACACCCGGTTGGCCCGCGCGGTGGTTTCGATCCCGCGCAGATTGACCACCGTGTTGAGTACCACGAAGAACGCGATCCACGCCGGTTGCGGCACAGCCGGCAGCACGTTGTGCATTGCATTGGAGCCGACCACGTACAGCAGGGTGGGCACCAGCAGGTAGTCCAGCAGGATCGCCCAGCCGGCCAGGAACCCCATGCCGCTGCTCAATCCACGCCCGACATAGGTGTATACCGAGCCGGCTACCGGAAACGCCTGCGACATCTGCTGGTAGCTCAGCGCGGTGAACAGCATCGCCACGAAGCCCACCACGTAGGTCAGCGGCACCATGCCCGCGCTGATGTCGAACACGCCGCCGAAGATCGAGAACGGCGCAGTCGGCACCATGAACACCAGCCCGTAGACCAGCAGGTCCTTGAGCGTGAGCTGGCGCTTGAGTTCCTGCGCATAGCCAAAGCGTTCCAGTGCGGCCGCCTCGTCGCGGCGTGGGGTGTCGGTCATGCAGGTGTCCGCTGTAAGGAGTGATGGTGCCCGGCGCATGCGGCCGCGCGGACGAAGCCCGCTGACTGCGCCGCCGGTAGTGTGACGATAATGTGGCCGCTGCATCCATCCATTGGTAAAAGTGCTAGGTTTCCCGGGCTGGATGCCTTCCTGTACAGCGCGCTGCCCCGAGGACCGCCATGTTCGATTCCCTGATCCGTCTTGGCTACGACCTGCAGGCACGGCACACGCTGGACGCCTGCCTGGACCGGGTCTTCGACGAGGTCTGCGCGCTGGGCTTCCAGTCGCTGGTGTACGACTACGCGCCGGTCCCGTTGAGCGTGGAGGGCGCGCTGATGACGCCGACGGTGTTCATGCAGCGCAACGCACCTGGCGACATGCAGCACGTGTGGTGCGAACACGGCTACTACCAGCACGATCCAGTGCAGCGACGCGCGACCGGGCGCAGCGCATCGTTCGTGTGGTCCTATTGCAACGATGGTCCTGTGCACGGGATGGAATACGTGGGCGGCCAGCATCGCCAGGTGACGCGGTACCTGTGCGAGAACGGCATGGCCACCGGTATCACCGTGCCATTGCACTTGCCGGGCGGCGCATTCGCGACCTTCAGCGCCGTTATCAGCGCGCCGGCCGCCGAGGCGCCATGTCTGGCCGAGGCGCAGCGGTCGCCCTTGCTGTTGCTTGCCCACGCCTTCCAGGCGCGTGCCCAGGAGCTGATGGACCCGCAGGACCGCCGCTGCCACCACATCGTGCTGACCCGACGCGAGCGCGAATGCCTGCATCACGCTGCCAAGGGCCTCACCGCCAAAGGCATTGCCGCCGCGCTGAACCGATCCACGGCCACGGTGAACCTGCACCTAAATTCGGCTGCACGCAAGCTTGGTGCGCGCAACCGCGTCGAGGCGGTGGTACGCAGCATGCACTATCGCTTGCTGGAGCCGTAGGCCGGCGTGCGTGCTGCGGCACCGGCCCACGGCGGCAAGGCGTGCCAACCTGGGACATTTGCCAGTTCCCGCCGCGCGCCATGCCCGCTAGGCTCGGCGCTCATCATTGCCGCAGAGCAGGCGCAGGTCATGCAGTCCATCGAAGGTCATGTCCCATTCCGCGGCTACCGCACCTGGTACCGCATCACCGGCGATCTGCGCAGCGATACCTGTCCGTTGGTGGTGTTGCACGGCGGGCCCGGTTGCACGCACGACTATGTCGACAGCTTCAAGGACCTGGCGGCCAGCGGCCGCGCGGTGATCCATTACGACCAGCTCGGCAACGGCCGTTCCACGCATCTGACCGATGTCGATCCTGGGTTCTGGACGGTTGGCCTGTTCCTGGACGAGCTGCAGGCCTTGATCGCGCACCTGGGGCTGGCACGGTACGCGCTGCTGGGGCAGTCGTGGGGCGGCATGCTGGCGGCCGAGCACGCAGTGCGGCGTCCGGCCGGACTGCGCGCGTTGGTGATCGCCAACTCGCCTGCGTCGATGGGATTGTGGCGGGCTGCTGCGCTGCGGCTGCGCGCCGAGCTGCCCGAGCAGGTGCAGGCGGTCCTGGACCATCACGAGGCGGCGGGCACGTTGGACCATCCGGACTATCGCGCTGCCAGCCAGGTGTTCTACGCACGCCACGTCTGCCGCGTGCTGCCCTGGCCCGACGAGGTGGCGCGGATCTTCGCCGCCATCGACGCCGACCCCACCGTCTACCACGCCATGAACGGCCCCACCGAATTCCATGTGGTGGGTAGCCTGCGCAACTGGAGCATCGTCGAACGCCTGCATCGCATCATGGTGCCCACGCTGGTGCTGTCGGGCAAGTACGACGAAGCCACGCCGGAAACCGTCGAGCCTTATGCGCGGCTGATTCCCGATGCGCGTTGGCACGTCTTCGCCCAGTCCAGCCACATGCCGCATGTGGAAGAACGTACGGCCTGTATGCGCCTGGTCGGCGATTTTCTCGATGGGCACACGCCACGCCCAGGCGGCACGCCGATCGGCGCGTTGGCATCGGCCAGCCGCGCGGTCTGAGCGCCCGGTCGCCTGCGTCCTGCAGGCGCGCGGGCGGCGAGCGTGTCACCGCGCATCGACGGCGCGTGCGGGATGCACGCATCCCGCCGTGACAGGAGGCGGTAAGCGCCGGTGCAGCCGGTGACGTGCTGATGCGCCCGGCTGGCATCTTGCAGACGAATCCACCACAGGGCGGCGGTCGCTGACGGATCGGCCATGGTGGCCATGCACATCGCATCGATGCCGGGCAATGCCATTGCGCGTGCAGTGTGTTCGCGTGCGCGTGTATCGCAGCGGACGCTTGCGCATCCGGACGAAGCATGCCGTGGTCGTGCATAAGGCCGTGCGCGTGCGGCGGCGTGCTTGAGCACGCGTTGTACCGGTGTCCTGTCCCCGCTGTCCCGTGCTGTCTCTTTTGCATGTCCTGCAAGGAGAACACCGGGGTGTGTAAAAGTTTCAGAGATGGATAATTGTTTTATGTTTTAAATCGCGCGAAGAATGCAGCCCCCCACGTAACGCGTCGCTGTCGCCATTGCCATCGCGCAGGTGCCACGCGTCGCTCATCGACTTCTTTGGGAGAGGCTGCATGACCAGCAAGATGCTTCAGGGCGCCATTGCGCTCGCACTGTCCGCCTGCGCCGCGGGCGCGATCGCAGGCCCGGTTGGATACGGTGCCGCCACCACTGGCGGCGGTAACAAGACACCGGTCAATGTGGCCAGCTTCGAAGCGATGCAGGCGGCGATCGACAGTTATTCCGGTAGCGGCGGACTGGTGCTCAACTACACCGGCAAGTTCGACTTCGGCACCATCAAGGACGTCTGCGCGCAATGGAAGCTGCCGGCCAAGACCGTACAGATCAAGAACAAGAGCAATGTCACCATCAAGGGTGCGAACGGCTCGGCGGCAAACTTCGGTGTGCGCGTGGTGGGCAACGCACACAACGTCATCATCCAGAACATGACCATCGGCCTGCTGCCCGGTGGCGAGGATGCCGATTCCATTTCGCTGGAAGGCAATTCCAGCGGTGAGCCGTCCAGGATCTGGGTGGACCACAACACCGTGTTTGCCTCGCTGACCAAGTGCTCCGGTGCCGGCGACGCCTCCTTCGACGGCGGTATCGACATGAAGAAGGGCGTGCATCACGTCACCGTGTCCTACAACCATGTCTACAATTACCGGGTCTTCGCGGATCACTGTGGGTGCAATCGAGCATTTTCGGGTAGCGCGGGCAGGAAGCTGGCGATGATCTTGAGCCTCAGGAACTCCTCGTCGCGATAGCCGTAGGCGCTGCGCTGGATGACCCGGATCTTGTTGTTGAGCCCTTCCACCAGGCCGAGGCTGACCTTGTTCTCCGGCCTGCAGTACGCCGCGATGCCGTCCCAGTGCCGCTCGATCATCCCCACGAACGTCTGGTAGGGCACAAGCCGCTGCCAGCGCAGACTCTGCTTCCAGCGCTCGAAGAACTCCCGTGCACCTCGCTCGGTGCGGTAGCTCCACAGCTGCCCGAAGGACTCTTTCAGCAGGTACGCCGTGTTCAGACGTTTGTTGGCCGCCAGCAACTTGGCGAGCGCCTTTCGACCGTCCAGGGTAAGGTTTTCGCGATTGCTCAGCAGGGTGTAACGCTGGCCCTTGATGTAACTGCGATCCTGGCCTTGAAGGCGCTTGTACTCGTCGCGCCGCACCTGATCGAGCGCGTCGGACAGGTGGCGCATGATGTGGAATTTGTCGAACACGATGCTGGCGTTGGGCGCGTTCTTGCCCACCGAGTTGCGAAACGGCCGCCACATGTCCATCACCGCCACGTCGATGCCGGCGCTACGTTTTGGGCCCAATTCGGCGAAGAACTGGTCGATGTCCGCCTCGGTGCGCCCACTGCCGCCGAACCAGATCGGTCGGCCGCGCTCCAGATCGCTGACCACAACGCGGTAGTCATGGCCCTTGTGGATCGCGATCTCGTCGATGCCGATGGCGCGCGGCGCCGGCGTCCCCGCCCGGCGCACCTGCTCGGCCATGTACAGCTTGGACAGCTCCTTGACCGTGCTGTCGTGCAGGCGCTCCAGCTCAGCCACGGCCTTGTGCGTCATGCTCCGGCACAGATTGCCCACATGCAGGGCGAATCGCTCGGTGTAGCGCGGATTCTTGGCCAGCCAGTCCAGCCGCTCTACGTGCACGCCGCCGCACCCCGGGCAATCGACCCGCCAGCGCTCGAACTCCACGAACAGCATCCAGCCGGCCGCCCGCAAGTCGCGGGCGCGGCACAGGCGCTTGTCGTAGCGGCTGCGACACCGATGGCCACAGTTGGAACACACGGCCGTTTTTTTCGGCGCCGCAAGGTCACGATCCGCGCCTTCGGGGCGCCGAACACGCCCTTGAGCGTGGACTCCGCCGCGAAGCCAGGGAAGGAAAACAACTCACTCAGCCGACGGCCCGTTTTCATGCAGAACACCGCGTCAAGAAGTCAGCACAGGATGTACCACCTTCTGGGACGGTGGAAAGGGCCTGTTTCCAAGGCTCAACGCAGATTCAGGGGCCTCAAGGCACCCACACGAATCCGCGATGAGCCCAATTACCAGAAGGTCGCGCTCAACGGCTTCAGCGACAGCGACACCCAGAACGCGGCCGCGCGCACCACCTATCACCACAACCGCTTCGAGAACGTGGAATCGCGCGTGCCGTTGCAGCGTCGTGGCCTGAGCCATATCTACAACAATTACTTCAACAACGTCACCACCTCCGGCATCAACGTGCGCATGGGCGGAGTGGCGAAGATCGAGTCCAACCACTTCGAGAACATCAAGAACCCGGTGACCTCGCGCGACAGCAGCGAGATCGGTTACTGGGACCTCATCAACAACTACGTCGGCAGCGGCATCACCTGGAGCACGCCAGACGGCAGCAAGCCGTACGCCAATGCCACCAACTGAGTCAGCTCCAAGGTGTTCCCGGAACCGCTGGGCTACATCTACACCGTCACCCCGGCCGCGCAGGTCAAGGCCAAGGTGATCGCCACCGCAGGTGCGGGCAAGAACCTGGCGGAGTAATCGTCAGCGCAGCGGCCACGCCATGGATCCCCGGCACGCCGGGGATCTTCATGCGCGGCAACCTGGTCGCTGCGTGCCCTCGGCATACCCGCCCGCGTTTTGGCAGGACGCGGTGCATGCGGACGTGGCCGCGAGCACCGGCCCATCTGACTGGTGCGCCCCGCTGTCGCGTTGCCCGTTCACCAGGCGGGGCAGTTGCATCGCCTGGCAGAGGTATTTGCGCGGGTTGGTGTGCAGCGCACCACAGCGTGTTGCTGGCGCGGCCTGGCGTCATCGCACGCGTGCGAGCGGCATGCGCAACTGCGCGGCCGTGCCCCGTCATCCTGGCCGAGGCATCGGCGTCAAGAGGCGCGGCCGGCGCCGCGACGCGGTATCGTGTCGCGCTATTACCTATCCCGATGCCGTCCATGTCGCTTCCGACCGATCCTGTTGCCCAGAACGCTTCGACCGCTGCGCCCGCATTGCGGCATGCCCTCAAGCCACGGCAGTTGATGATGATGGGCCTGGGCACCGCCATCGGTGCCGGGCTGTTCCTGGGGTCGGGCGTCGGCATTCAGGCGGCCGGGCCGGCGGTGCTGGTGTCCTACCTGATCGCCGGTGCCCTGGTGATTATCGTGATGAACGCGCTGGGCGAGATGGCGGCCGCCAAGCCGGCCAGCGGCGCTTTCTCGGTGTATGCGGCCGATGCGATGGGCCCGACCGCCGGCGCCACGGTGGGGTGGCTATGGTGGTTCCAGGTGGTGGTGGTGATCGCGGCCGAAGCGGTCGGCGCCGCCGGCCTGCTCGCGACCGTCTGGCCGGCGTTGCCGGTGCCCTTGCTGGCGCTGTTGTTCATGGCGACCTTCACCGCAATCAACCTGCTGGGCGTGCGCAACTTTGGTGAATTCGAATTCTGGTTCGCCATTCTCAAGGTGGTGGCGATCGTGGTGTTCCTGCTGATCGGGTTTGTGTTGCTGGCCGGCTGGCTGCCCGGCGTGGCCTCGCCGGGAATGTCCAACTTCACCGGCAATGGCGGGTTTGCGCCCAATGGCCTGGCCGGCGTCGGCGCCGCCTTGCTGGTGGTGGTGTTCGCCTTTGGCGGCACCGAGATCGTAGCGGTGGCGGCGGCCGAAACCGCTGACCCGGGGCGCAGCCTGGCGCGCACCATCCGTACCGTGGCCTGGCGCATCCTGGTGTTCTACATCGGTTCGATCAGCGTGATCGTGGCGGTGGTGCCGTGGACCAGCAAGGCGCTCAGCTCGCCATTCGCCGCGGTGCTGGAAGTGGCGCGCATTCCCTGCGCGGCCACCGCGATCACCTTGGTGGCGGTGGTGGCACTGCTGTCGGCGCTCAACGCCAACCTGTACGGCGCGTCGCGCATGATCTTCTCGCTGGCCCAACGCGGCGAGGCGCCGCGCGTGCTCGGCAAGACCAGCCGCGAGCAGGTGCCGTGGACGGCGGTGATCGCCAGCGTGTTGTTCGGCTTTGCGGCCGCTGCACTGGAGCTGCTGTATCCCAACAAGGTGTTGCCGGTGCTGCTCAATATCGTCGGCGCCACCTGCCTGCTGGTGTGGACGATCTCGCTACTGTCGCAGCTGATCCTGCGCGCCCGCGCCGATCGCGCCGGCACCGTATTGCCGTTCCGGATGCGCGGCTATCCATTTCTGACTGTCCTGGCGTTGGCGATCCTGGCGGTGATCTTCGTGCTGCTGGCCAGCTCGGCCGAAACGCGCACGCAGTTCCTGTCGATGGTGGCGTTGACTGCCGGCATTGCGATCGTCAGCGAACTCGCGCGCAGGATGCGCCGCCTGCGCTGAGCGCCAGCGCCAGTCAAGTAGCGACACCCTACTCCGTAGGGGCGTGCCTGCGCGCGACAAGGCGCTACCGGGAAAGCCTCATCGCGCGCAGGCACGCTCCTGCAGATGGCCATGCATGCGTTGTCCCTGCCGTGTGCGTTCACCCCAGGCACGGCGGTTTGTCGCATCTGCGACGCCGTGTCGCATCGGGAACGTGCTCAAGCGTCACTATCATCATGGTGTCGTGCAAGCGGTCGCGATCGACTGCCGCCGTCAATGGCGGTCATCGCCCTGCACCTGACGCGCGTGTGGCCTTCCCATTTGCCTGGAGGTTTCTCCATGGATGCCTTGCTGTTGTCGCGGATCCAGTTCGGATTCGTCATCGCCTTCCACGTGCTGTTTCCTGCGTTCACCATCGGGCTGTCCAGCCTGCTGGCGTTTCTGGAATGGCGCTGGCTGCGCACCCGCCTGCCGGTCTGGCGCGAGCTGTATTTCTTCTGGCAGAAGATCTTTGCCGTGTCCTTCGGCATGGGCGTGGTCAGTGGCATCGTGATGGCCTTCCAGTTTGGCGCCAACTGGCCGGAACTGAGCCGGATCGCCGGCAGCGTGATCGGCCCGCTGCTGAGCTACGAGGTCCTCACCGCGTTCTTCCTGGAAGCGAGCTTCCTGGGCGTGATGATGTTTGGCTGGGGCCGCATTTCCGAGCGCCTGCATTTCTTCGCCACCTGCATGGTGGCACTGGGCACGCTGTTTTCCACGTTCTGGATCCTGTCCTCCAACAGCTGGCTGCAGACACCGGCTGGATACGAGGTCATCGACGGCATCGTGCATCCGGTGGAGTGGCTGAAGATCATCTTCAATCCCTCGTTCCCGTATCGTCTGGCGCATATGGCACTGGGCGCGTTCATCACCACTTGCTTCGTGGTGGGGGCCGTGGGGGCCTGGTATCTGCACCGTGGCGTGCATCGCGAGGCTGGCCTGCGCATGCTCAAGCTGGCGGTGGTGTTCGCGGCCATCACCGTGCCGTTGCAGATCGTCGTCGGCGACCTGCATGGCTTGAATACGCTCAAGCATCAGCCGATGAAGATCGCCGCGATGGAAGCGCACTGGCATGCCGAGGAGGCGGGCAAGGGCGTCCCGCTGGTGGTGTTCGCATTGCCCAACGCGCAGGCCGAGCGCAACGATTACGAGCTGGCGATCCCGCGCCTGGGTAGCCTGATCCTGACCCACAGTCTGGAGGGCAGCATCGCGCCGCTGACCTCGGTGCCGGCCGCCGAGCGCCCCCCGGTGACGCCGGTGTTCTTTGCCTTCCGCATCATGGTCGGGATTGGCTCGCTGATGCTGCTGGTGGCCTGGGTGTCGGTGTTTGCGTTGTGGCGCGGCACGCTGGTGCAGTGGCGCTGGTTGCTGGCGATCTGGCGCTGGATGCTGCCGAGCGGCTTCATTGCGCTGATCTCGGGCTGGTTCGTCACCGAGATCGGGCGGCAGCCGTACGTGGTCTACGGGCTGCTGCGCACGGCCGATGCGGTGGGCCCGCAGTCGGCGCTGATGACGGCGATCTCGCTGACGGTATACGTCGCCGGCTATGCGTTCGTGTTCGGCTGGGGCATCTGGTACCTGGTCAAGATCGGCAAGATCGGACCGACCCCGCACGATGCACCGCAGTTGGACCACGGCGAACACACGCCCGCACGGCCGCTGTCGGCCGCAGACGAACCGATCGATGGAGCTGCCTGATGGACATGACGACTCTCCTGCCGGTGGCGTGGTTCGCGGTGATCGGCTTCGGCGTGCTGATGTACGTGGTGCTGGACGGCTTCGTGCTCGGCATCGGCATCCTGGCGCCGTTCCGCCGCGACGAGGCGCAGCTGGACCTGATGATGAACACCGCCGCGCCGATCTGGGACGGCAACGAAACCTGGCTGGTGCTGGGCGGGGCAGGGCTGCTGGCGGCGTTTCCCAAGGCGTATGCGGTGATCCTGTCGGCGCTGTATCTGCCGGTGCTGTTGATGGTGATGGCGCTGGTGTTCCGCGGGGTGGCGTTCGAGTTCCGCTTCAAGGCGCAGCGCTCGCGGCGGCTGTGGAGCAATGCCTTCGCCGCCGGGTCGATCCTGGCCACCTTTGCGCAGGGCGTGATCCTGGGCGCGCTGGTGCAGGGCCTGCCGATCGAGAACGACCGCTATGTCGGCGGTATCTGGGGCTGGTTCAGCCCGTTCGCGATGCTGACCGGTGCGGCGCTGGTGTTCGGCTACGCATTGCTTGGCAGCACCTGGTTGATCCTCAAGACCGAAGGCCATGTGCAGCAGCTGGCGCGGCAACTGACCCGGCCACTCACGCTCAGCGTGCTGGTCTTCATCGGGCTGGTCAGCGCCTGGCTACCGTCGCTGCAATCGCATGTGATGGAACGCTGGTTCACCGATGCGCATTACCTGTGGTTGATGCCGGTGCCGGTGCTGGTGGCCGTGGTGGGCTATGCGCTGTGGCGCGCAAGCGAGCCAGGGCGAGCGGACACGCCGCCGTTCCTGCTGGCAATGGGCTTGTTCGTGCTCGGCTTCCTCGGCCTGGTGCTGGGCATGTGGCCGTATCTGGTGCCGCCGATCTATACCATTTGGCAGGCTGCCGCGCCGCCGTCCTCGCAGCTGTTCGCGATGGTGGGGCTGGTGATGTTGCTGCCGCTGATCCTGGGCTACACGGTGTGGTCGTACCGCGTGTTCCGCGGCAAGATCACCGCCGACACCGGCTATCACCATTGATTGCCGACGCTCAGCGCAGGCGCTGCTTGAACATCCACTCCCACATCGCCGGGTCCGCGTAGGTCACGTCCCAGGCATTGTGGTTGCCGTCGGGATATTCGCTGTAGCGCACGTTCGCGCCGACGCCCTTGGCCGCGCGGTACAGCGCGCGGTCGTCGTGTGGCGGCACCGAATCGTCATTGGCCCCATGGAACATCCAGATCGGCACCTGCTTGAGTTGGGTGGCCGCTGCGGTGTACGGGTCGGCTTCCTTGGCAACCAGGCTGACGTAGAGCGTGCGGCGCTCCTCGCGTGGCGCCTTCAGCGCACCGCAGATGGGCACGATCGCGGCAAAGCGCTGCGGCTGCATCAGCCCGATCTCCCAGGCGCCGTAACCGCCCATCGACATGCCGGTGAGGTAGGTGCGTTGCGGATCGGCCGCGAATTCGGCACTGGCCGCATCCAGCGCGGCGATCGCCATGCGCGCATTGACCCCCAGCCATTCTTCGTTCTCGGGAACCTGCGGCAGCACCACCAATGCGGGAAACCGATCGGCATGCGCACTCAGGTACGGACCCAGCCCGACCTCGGCCTGGTCGCGTCCGTTGTCCCCGCGTTCGCCGGAGCCATGCAGGAACAATACAATTGGCAACGGCCGCGCGGCCTTGGCAGCCGGGACGAATACCTGGTAGCGATACAGCCGGCCTTCCATCTGCAGGGTGCGGCTGACGAAGTGGCCGCTGCGGCCATCCTGCCGACGCTCACCCATGCTGGAGCAGCCGGCAAGCATCAACGCAAGCAGTCCAAGTACGACGCAACGTAAGATCACGCACGACTCTCCCTCGAATACAGGCCTGCAGTATTACCGCATGCGCGTGTGCTGGCACGTCACGCGGCGGCGGTGGCTGCCGTCGATTCATGCGATCGCCAAGATGGCCGATGCCGGCAGGCAGGCGCGCTGCTGCACGCGGTCAGCGCAGCAGGATCAGCGTTGCAAGGCCCAGGAAGCTTAAAAAGCCCATCACATCGGTCAGCGTGGTCAGGATCACCCCGCCGGCCAGTGCCGGATCGAAGCCCAGGCGCTTGAGCGTCACCGGCACCAGCACGCCACCGAAGGCGGCGGTCAGCATGTTCACCGTCAATGCGGTGCCGATCACTAGCGACAGCATCGGCTGGCGGAACCACACCAGCACGATCAGGCCCAGCCCGATCCCCAGGCACAGGCCGTTAATCAGTGCAACGGTGAGTTCTTTCTTGAGCAGCGTCATCACGTTGGACGAGCCGATCTGCCCCAGGGCCAGGCCCCGCACCATCAGCGCCAGCACCTGGGTGCCGGCGTTGCCGCCCATGCCGGCCACGATCGGCATCAGCGCTGCCAGCGCCACCAATTTTTCGATGGTGCCTTCGAACTGGCTGACCACGCTGGAGGCCAGGAAGGCGGTGCACAGGTTGATGCCCAGCCAGATCAGGCGGCGCCGGAACGCACGCCGTGCCGGGCTGAACATGTCCTCGTCCTCGTCCAGGCCGGCGGCGCTCAACGCCTGGTGCTCGGCCTGCTCGCGGATGATGTCGACCACGTCGTCGATGGTGATGCGGCCGAGCAGGATGTTGTTGTCGTCCACCACCGGCGCGGAGATCCAGTCGTGGTCGGAGAAGCGGCGTGCCACCTCGTCCGAGCCGTCGCCCACGTCGATGGCCGGCTGCTCGTCGTCGATCAGCCGGTTGACCGGGGTGCTGTCCTCGTGGGTGACCAGCGCCGCCAATGGCACGCGGCCCAGATACTGGTGGCGACGGCTCACCACGTACAGGTGGTCGGTGTGGTCGGGCAGCTCGCCGCGCAGGCGCAGGTAGCGCAGCACCACATCGACGTTGACGTCGGCGCGCACCGTCACCACGTCCGGATTCATCAGGCGCCCGGCAGTGTCTTCCGGATACGACAGCACCTGTTCGAGTCGCTCGCGATTCTCGCGGTCCATCGACTTGAGCACTTCGTCGATGACGGTGTCGGGCAGGTCCTCGACCAGGTTGGCCAGGTCGTCGATGTCCAGGTCTTCGACTGCAGCGACGATTTCATCCGGGTCCATGTCGGCCAGCAGGCTTTCGCGCACCTCGTCGCCAACGTGCAGCAGCACCTCGCCATCGTCTTCCGGATCGACCAGCCCCCACACCACCTCGCGCTTGCCCGGCGGCAGCGACTCGAGCAGGTTGCCGATCTCCGCCGGCGCCAGCGTATTGACCAACCGGCGCACCGGCCCCAGGCGTCCGCTGTCCAGCGCGTCGGACAGCAATCGCAGCTGGCGCGCAGTCTTGTCGTGGCGGACGGCTTCGGCCATGCGCGGCTCCCCGGAAGAGTGGACGCGTCAGTGGAAGACGCGGTGCTGGGTCAGCGCGGCATTATCGCTTGCACACGGTGACGAAACATACAGTGTCGGCGCGGCCCCCCATCCGCCCTGCGGGCACCTTCTCCCGCAGGCGGGAGAAGGAGGTGCAGCAGCGCTGTGCTAGCTGCTTTTGCCGCTGCCGCCGTGTGCGATGGCCGCCAACCACTTCTCGATGCCCTTGCGGTCGCGCGCGCGCAGCAACTTTTCGCCATGCACGCGTAGCTCGCCCAGATGGATGTCGCGAATGGCGCGGCGGACTTCCAGCAAGGTGGCCGGGTGCAGGCTGAACTCGGTGAGCCCCAGCGCCAGCAGCATCGGCACGAAGCGCGGATCGCCAGCGATTTCGCCGCACACCGCCACCGGCTTGCCATAGCTACGCCCGGTGGCGATCACTTGCGCGATCAGCCGCAGCACCGCCGGATGCAACGGCGAATACAACTCGCCCAGGGCCTCGTTGTTGCGGTCCACTGCCAGCAGGTACTGCACCAGATCGTTGGTGCCGATCGACAGGAAATCGATATCGTCAATGAAGCAGTCCAACGCCAGCGCCGCGGCAGGCACTTCGATCATCGCGCCCAGCGGAATGTGCTCGGCGATCTCGTGGCCTTCGGCACGCAACTGCACGCTCAGCTTCTTCAGCTGCTTGCGCAGCAACTGGATCTCTTCGCGGCCGCTGACCATCGGCACCAGGATGCGCACCGGCCCGTAGCCGGAGGCGCGCAGGATGGCGCGCAGCTGCGTCTGTGCCACCGCCGGCCGGGCCAGTGACAGGCGCACCCCGCGCAGGCCCAGCGCCGGGTTGTCCTCGTCGCTCAGCGTCAGCCCGGTGCGGTCGGCCTTGTCGGCGCCCAGGTCCAGGGTGCGGATGGTGACCGGGCGGCCGCTCATGCCCAGCACGGTGTCGCGGTAGGCCTGGAATTGCTCGTTTTCGTCCGGCAGTTCGTTGCGCTGCAGGAACAGGAATTCGGTGCGATACAGCCCCAGCCCGCTGGCACCCAGCGCATGCGCGCGCGCCACGTCTTCCAGCGATTCGGCATTGGCCAGCAGGGTAATGTCGACGTTGTCGCGCGTGCGCGTGGGCTTGGAGCGCAACCGCCCCAGCTCGCGCTGTTCCTTGGCCAGCGCGCGCAGGCGCTCGCGATAGTCGCGCAAATGCTCGGGCTTGGGATCGACGATCACCTGGCCGGAGCCGGCATCGACGATCAGCACGTCGCCATCGTCGATCCGCTGCAACGCCTCGCCAACCCCCACCACCAGCGGCAGGTGCAGGCTGCGTGCCAGGATCGCGCTATGCGACAACGCGCTGCCGGCGGTGGTGACGATGCCGACCACGCCTTGCGCCTGCAGTTGCGCCAGTTCGGACGGGGCGACGTTGTCGCAGACCAGGATCTCGCCGGCCACGCCCTTGAGATCCGGCGCGCGCTTATGCAGAAACGCATGGATGCGCCCGATCACATGGTCCAGGTCGTCCATGCGGCTCTTGAGGTAGGCGTCCTCGATGCCGTCGAACACCGCCGCCAGCCGGTCGCGTTGCACGCGCAGGGCGTAGTCGGCGCTGTAGCGATGGGTGCGGATCAGCTCATCCAGCCCCTGCAACAGCTCGGGGTCGTCCAGCAGCAGCGCATGCAGTTCGAGGAATTCACCCACCTCGCGTGCCAGTGCGCCATGCAGGCGGTCGCGCAACTGCTGCATCTCGCCGCGTGCCGCTTCGATGGCGGTATGCAGGCGCTGCAACTGCGCCTCCACCTGGCTGGCCGGCACGCGCTGCTCGGCCACTTCCAGCGCGTGGCTCTGGCGCACACGGGCGCGCCCGAGCGCATTGCCGCGTGCGGCAGCGTGCCCGCGCAAACGCAGGCTCATGCGTGGCCCTGGCGCAGCCGCGCCGTGTCGGTCGCTACGGCACCGACGCCGCGCATGCTCAGCTATCCTCGTCGAAACGGCGCTCGAACAACTCCACCAGGGCCTGCAAGGCCTCGGTTTCGTCTTCGCCGTCCAACCGCACCACCACGCTGGTGCCCTGGCCGGCGGCCAGCAACATCACGCCCATGATGCTCTTGGCGTTCACTTCGCGGCCCTTGGCCGCCAGGGTGGCATTGCTGCGAAAGGACGACAGCGTCTGCACCAGCTTGGCGGTCGCCCGCGCATGCAGTCCGAGTCGGTTGGAGACTATGAGTTCGCGTTCAAGCATCGTCGATGATCGCTCCGTTGCGGGTGCCTGCCGCCGCGGTGGCGGGCAGTTCCTGCAAACCTTGTTCGGGGTAATTCATCACCCGCAGCAGCATCGGCAGGCTCAGCGCGGACACGCGACGAACCGGCGTGCCGAGCTTTGCCAACCGGGTGGCGAGATTGCTGGGGCTGGCGCCATACAGGTCGGTCATGACCAGTACGCCGTCGCCGCTGTCGACCCGTCGCATTGCCGACGAGGCCTGGGGCAGCAAGGCGTCCAGGTCTGCATCGAACGGTACCTCGAACGCTTCGGTCTTCAGCGGCAAATGCCGCAACAGCCCCGTCGCCACGCTCAACAACGCTGCGCCGATGCCGGGATGAGTAATGAGGAGAATGCCACAGGCCATGTCCAGACGTTAACAGGTCGGCATGACTACGCGATAGCGTTTGCCCGCACCGATGTGTTGCGAACTGAATAGCCGTTTAGCTCCATCGCAGCGACCGGTGTGGCCCTGCGCAGCGACCGCGTTTTTCAGCCTGCGGTGCACCGATCCGTGATGTAGGCAGCATTGCCAAGGCAGACCAACTCGCAAGCGAGCGCTGCAGTACCTACGACAGGGGCAGGGGAGTAGGGCGACGCATGACCGATGCCACAGCCAGGCCTTGAACGCAACGTCGCGAGCAAATAGCGCGAAAGCGCCAAGCAACGTTTCAGGCAGATCAGCAATCCAGCAGCGCCGGATGCAGCGCGGCGACTTGCCACAGCACCCACCCAACCCAAGCCACCCACGAACAACCAGATTCAAAAACGATCTGGCATCCGCGACTTCTCCGCGAGCGCATGCAGCAATAGACCCCCGGATACCGCTCTTACGATTCCCGATTCCCGACTCCCAGCCCCTCAATCCTGCTCGCGATGAAACGTCGCCACTTCCGGCCAGCCCTGTTCGCGCGCATGCCGGGCCATGCGTTCGGCCATGTAGACCGAACGGTGCTTGCCGCCGGTGCAGCCGAAGGCGATGGTTACATAGCTGCGGGTGTCGTTGCGCAGGCGCGGCAGCCAGGTGTCGAGCAGGTCCACGATCTGCGCGCTGTAGCGCTGCACGTCCGCTTCGTTGTCCAGGTAGTCGCGCACGCCGGCATCGCGGCCGGTGAGCGGGCGCAGCACCGGGTCCCAATGCGGGTTGGGCAGCACGCGCGCATCGAACACGAAATCGGCTTCGGCCGGCACGCCGCGCTTGTAGGCGAACGATTCGAACAGCAGCGACAGCCGGTCGTTGGAGCCGAGCGCGAATTCGGTGACCACGCGGCGGCGCAACTGGTGCACGTTGAGCGCGCTGGTGTCGATGATGGCATCGGCCTGCGTGCGCAGCGGCTCGGTCAACTGGCGCTCGCGGGTGATCGCCTCCGGCAGTGCCAGGCCAAGATGGCTCAGCGGATGACGGCGGCGGGTGTCGGCGTAGCGCTTGACCAGTGCTTCATCGCTGGCTTCGAAGAACAGCAGGCGCGCCTCGATGCCGTATTCCTGCGCGGCCTGGCGCCACTGTGCCAGCTGGGTCAGGTCGCTGCGGCTGCGCACGTCGATGCCCACCGCCAGCCGCTGGTCGCCGATCGGATTGCCGCGCAGGCGGCTCTTCACGAAATCCGGCAGCAGCTCCACCGGCAGGTTGTCCGAGCAGTAGTAGTCCAGGTCTTCGAAGGTCTTCAGCGCGACCGATTTGCCCGAGCCGGACAGCCCGCTCACGATCATCAGCGAGGAGGGCGCCGTATTCATGGGATGCGGCGCTCCAGCAGGTTGCTATGGCGGGCGATGAACATCGCCGCCGGGTCGATGCCCTTGGTGCGCAGGATATGCAGCCGCGTGGCCGCCTCGGTCAGCACCGCCAGGTTGCGCCCGGGCATCACCGGCAGGGTCATCAGCGGCACGTCCAGGTCCAGCACATGGCGGCTGCCGGAATCGCCGGTCAGGCGCTCGTAGCCGGACGGGGTGGGCTCGGTCATCGGCCGGGTCAGGTGCACGATCAGGCGCAGGTACTTGTTCTTCTTCACGGCGGTGTCGCCGAACATGTCGCGCACATTCAACACGCCCAGGCCGCGCACTTCCAGCAGGTCCTGCAGCAGTTCAGGGCAAGTGCCGTCGAGCACGTCGGGCGCGATCTGGGTGAATTCGGGGGCATCGTCGGCCACCAGACGGTGGCCACGGCTGAGCAGTTCCAGCGCCAGCTCGCTCTTGCCCGAGCCCGCCTCGCCGGTGATGAGCACGCCGATCGAATAGATCTCCATGAACACGCCATGCAGGGTGACCCGCGGCGCCAGCGTGCGCGCCAGGTGATAGGAGAGGTGGTTGAGCAGCTCGTGGCCGCGCTTGGGCGAGATCCACAGCGGCGTATTGGATTCGTCGGCGGCTGCGCGCAGATCCTCCGGGCAGGACTGGTTCTTGCTGATCGCCAGCGCCAGCGGCTGCACCTGGATGATCTTCTCGATGGTCTCCCAGCGCTGGCGCGCATCCAGCGAATCCAGCCAGGCCAACTCCTCGCTGCCCAGGATCTGCACCTTGTTGGGGTAGATCACGTTGAGATAGCCGGCCAGCGAGGGGCGGCGGGCATTGTTGCTACCGGCCTGGATCTGGCGCTGGTCGCCCTTGAGGCCGGCCACCCAGCGCAGCGCCAGCTTGTCGCGCTGCTGGTCGAACAGTTCGCGTGCGGTAATGGCGGAATTCATGCCGCGCCGGCTTGTGCGAGCGGGGCGTCGTTGAGCAGGGCCAACAGGGCCTGCGCATCGGGCGCATCGCGTAGCCGTTGGCGAAAACCGGCGTCGGAAAAGCATTCTGCCAGTTCCGACAGCAGCATCAGGTGCTGGTGGGTGTAGTGCGCCGGTACCGCCATCGCAAACACCAGGTCCACCGGCTCGCCGCCACCGAAGGCAACTGGGGTCTCCAGTCGCAACAGGGCGCCGCGTGGTTCGGTGAGATTGGAGCATCGGCCATGTGGAATGGCGATGCCATGGCCGATGGCGGTGCTGCCCAAGGCCTCGCGCTCGCACAGGTTGGCGTAGAGCTCGTCGGTGCCGGCCTGGCGGCAGGACAGCAGCTCGGCGGCGGTATGCAGCAGGGCGTCGCGATCGGCGGCCGGCGACACCACGGTGCGCACGGCCGCCATCAGATCGGTTAAGGGCATGAGGGCATCAAGCGGGAAGCGTCATGCGGGATTGTCGCGCACCTCGCGCGCGTGGTGGTTACATTTCTTTTCCTTGTGCTTGAGCACCAACCGGTCGAGCTTGTCCACCAGCAGGTCGATGGCCGCATACATGGTGGAGCCGCTGGCGTCGGCGTGCAGGGTGCGGCCGGGGAGGTTGACGGTGGCGACCACGTGATGGTCCGGTTTCTGGACCGCCAGCTGCGTTCGGACTTCGCAGTGCTGGTCGAAATGGCGCTGCAGTCGCTGCAGCTTGCTTGCCACGTACTCCCGCAGGGCGGGGGTCACTTCAAGCTGGTGGCCATACGTCTCGATACGCATCGGATACCTCCATTGGTCGGTGGGCCAATGAACCGTTCCGGTACTCCGGCAAACCCGGCACGCGCCGGCGTTGCGGTGATTGCAACGTCAGGCGATGCGCACGCGTTCGTGGGAGGCGGAAATGTTCATGGCCTCACGATACTTCGCAACGGTGCGCCGCGCCACTGGTACGCCGGAAGTCTTCAACAGCTCGGCCAGCTTGGCGTCAGATAGCGGTTTGCGCGGGTTTTCCGCCTCGATCAGGCGCCGGATCATGGCCTGGATGGCCGTGCTGGAGGCTTCGCCGCCGCTGTCGGTGTCGATGCCGGAGGCGAAGAACGAGCGCAACGCGATGGTGCCGCGCGGGGTGCGCACGTATTTGCGGGCAATGGCGCGGGAAATGGTCGATTCATGCAGGCCGAGTTCGCCGGCGATCTCGCGCAGGGTCAATGGCCGCAGTGCCTGTGCACCGAATTCCAGGAATCCGGCCTGGTGCTGCAGCAGGCAGCGCACCACCCGTAACAAGGTCTCGCCGCGCGCCTCCAGGCTCTTGAGCAGCCAGCGCGCTTCCTGCAGTTGGCCGCGCAGATAGCCGGCGTCGGACTCGCCACAGCTGCGGATCAGGTTCTCGTAACCGCGGTGAATGGTGACCTTGGGCTGCGAGCGGCCGGCCAGCGATGCGCGCCAGACTCCACGCTGGCGCCAGATCACGCAGTCGGGCACCACATAGGTGTCCTGGGATAGCTCGCCGATCTGCTTGCCCGGGCGTGGGTCCAGCGAGCGCACCAGGTGCACCGCCTGTTCCACGTCGGCAGCCGGGCGCTTGAGCTCGTGCGCCAGGCCGGCCACGCCGCTGCGCGGCAGCCGTTCCAGCGGGCCGGCCACGATCTGCAGCGCCAGCGCGCGGCCCGGGGTGGCCGGGTCGAGCACCGCCAGCTGCAATGCCAGGCACTCGCCCAGGGTGCGGGCGCCCACGCCGACCGGGTCGAAGCGCTGGATCTGGTGCAGCACGGTGAGGACTTCGGCCTCATCGACCGCCGCGCCCAGTGCCAGGGTCTCGAGGATGGTCGATAGCGGTTCGCGCAGGTAGCCGTCCTCGTCCAGCGCGTCGATCAGGGTCGCGCCGATCTGGCGGTCGCGCGGCGACAGCGGCGACAGGTGAAGTTGCCAGAGCAGATGGTCGGCCAGTGTCTCGGAGTCGGCCACGCGTTCGACGGCATCGCCGGAGTCGTCGTCGTCGAAGCTGCCGCCGCTTCCCGAACCTGTCCATTGCAGCTCGTCCTGCGACCAGTCGTCGTCGCGTTCGGCAGGGGCGGCGTCTTCGTGCCGGGTATCGTCGCTGGAGGACGATGCGGATTCGGCCGGCGCCTGGCTGGCCGCGTGCGCGGCTTCGTCGGCCCACTCCAGCAGCGGGTTGGTCTCCACCGCTTCGGCCAGTTCCAGCTCCAGCTCGGTGCTGGACATCTGCAATAGCTTGATCGCCTGACGCAATTGCGGCGTCATGACCAACTGCTGTCCTAGCGATGTCTGGAGCCTGGCTTTCATGCAGACACTGACTGGACGGGATGTGGGCGCGGCGACACGCTCAAAGGCGGAAAGTCTCCCCCAGATAGACGCGACGGACGTCGGGATTGGCGAGCAGCGCGTCCGGTGCCCCCTGCGCCAGCACGCCTCCCTCGGCGAGGATATACGCGCGGTCGCAGATTCCCAAGGTTTCGCGCACATTGTGATCGGTAATCAACACGCCGATGCCGCGGTCCTTGAGGTGGGTGATGATGCGCTGGATTTCGCCGACCGAGATCGGGTCCACGCCGGCAAACGGCTCATCCAGCAGCATCATGCGTGGCTTTGCGGCAAGTGCGCGCGCGATCTCGCAGCGCCGCCGTTCGCCGCCGGAGAGGCTGGCGCCGAGCTGATCGGCCACGTGGGTGATCTGCAATTCTTCCAGCAGCGAGACCAGTTCTTTCTCGCGGCCGGCGTTATCGAGTTCCTCGCGCAGCTCCAGCACCAGGCGGATGTTGTCGGCCACGGTGAGCTTGCGGAAGATCGAGGGTTCCTGCGGCAGATATCCCACGCCCAGCTTGGCGCGGGCGTACATCGGCTCGGTGGTCAGGTCCCGTCCGTCCAGTTCAATGCGCCCGGCATCGGCCTCGACCAGGCCCACGATCATGTAGAAGCAGGTGGTCTTGCCGGCGCCGTTGGGGCCGAGCAGGCCAACCACTTCGCCGGCTTCCAGCGTCAGCCCGAACTCCCTGACCACTTCGCGCTGCTTGTACTTCTTGCGCAGACCGGTGGCGACCAGCATTACTTGTTCCCCTGCGGCTTGGTGGCCGGCCTGGCTGCAGGTTTGGCGGCCGGCGCCGGTGCTGGTGCCGCAGGCGCGGCGTTCTTCGGCTGGATGATGGTGCGCACGCGGCTGCCGTCGCCGCCGCTTTGCATGTTGCCGGTCTTGGTGTTGTAGACCATGCGCTGGCCGGCGTTGGTGCCCTTGGGCGAATCGACCTTGTAGTTGCCGGTGAGGATGATGATTTCGTCGGCGACCTTGTATTCGATGTTGTCGGCCTGGCCGTTCATCATCGAGCCGTCGTCCATCTGCTGCTTGAGCGTGGCCTGCTTGCCGGTGAGGACCACCCGCTCGGTCTGGCCGTCCTTCTGGAAGATGTCGGCGGTGTCGGCATGGATTTCCAGCGTGCCCTGGGTAATCACCACATTGCCGGTGAAGCGGCATTTGCCGCTGTCGTCGAGCATGTTGCAATCGTTGGCGTTGGAGTCGATGGCCATCGGCTGGTTGCGATCGCTGGTCTTGGCCAGCGCCATCGCGGGCAGCAGCAGGACGGCAAACGCCAGTTTAGCGGGCAGCATTCGGTTCATAACGGGTCTTGACCTGGGAAAGGAGCTTGTACTGGCGTGACTTGAGATCGGCTTCGAAGCCAACTCCGCTCTGCATGATACCCGGCCGGGTCATGGTCACCGGTGCAGCGGTCTTGGCAAGGTTCTGCTGCGGGAACACGTCCAGGCTCTCGCTGCGGAAGGTGGTCGGGGGCGTCGGGCCAGTGGTCGGGCTGTCGCCCTCCACATTGCCACGCAGCCTCAGCTCGTCGCCCTTGGGGCTGATCCAGCCGGTCTTGGCGCGTAGCGTCCACGGCTGGTTGGCGTTGTCGGGCAGCAGGAACACCGGGGTGGTGACCTCCGAGGTGCGGTCGGCACGGTTGCGGTGCATCTCCGGCGCCCGCAGTGTCACCGACTCCTTGCCAGTCTGCTTGTCCAGCGCGATCAGTTCGAAGTCGCGCAGCACGTAGTCGGCCTGTGATTGGTCCACCGCCACCGCTGTCGGGCGCGCGCGCTGCTGCCATGCCGACCAGCCGGACACCACCGCCGCCACGAACAGCACCACGCCCAGCGTGGTTCGCCAGTTCCAGTTCATGCGCAGAACCCTTCGATGATGCCTTCAACCTGGCCTTGTGCGGCCAGCACCGTATCGCAGACCTCGCGGGCGGCGCCTTCGCCGCCACGGGCGCGGGTATGCCATTGCACGCGTTCGGCAATCCATGGGTGCGCATTGGCCGGGGCCACCGGCAGGCCGACCGCCAGCAGCGCCGGCAGGTCGGGCAGGTCATCGCCCATGAACAACACCTGGTCCAGCGACAGGCCATGCTCCTGGCACAGCGCCAGCACCGCCAGGCGCTTGTTCTTGACCCCGATCTGCACGTGCAGGCCGAGGTCCTGGCCGCGCTTTTCCGCCGACAGGCTGGCGCGGGCGGTAATCAGCGCGACCTGGATGCCGGCATGTTCCAGCTGTTTGAGGCCCTGGCCGTCGAGCACGTTGAACGCCTTGCTCTCGTTGCCGGCATGGTCGTAGTACAGGCGCCCGTCGGTCAGGGTGCCGTCGACGTCGAAGCAGGCCAGGCGGATGCGCGCGGCGCGCTCGATCAGGTCGGCGGGAAGGTGCTGCAGGGGAGAGTAGGGCATCGGCACGAATCGGTGAGAACGGGGTCCGGCGGTTGAAAGCTGAACCTGTTAAACCACCTTGGCGCGCAACAGGTCGTGAATGTTCAATGCGCCCACCGCGCGCTGCTGCGCGTCCACCACGATCAGGCCATTGATCTTGTAGTCCTCCATCAGCCGTGCGGCTTCGGCGGCGAGCTGGTCGGCGCCGATGGTGCGCGGGTTGCGCGTCATTACCTGCGCGATGCCGGCGCTGCGCACGTCGATATCGCTGTCCAGCGCGCGGCGCAGGTCGCCGTCGGTGAACAGACCAATCAGGCGGTCGTCGCCATCGACCACCGCAGTCATGCCCAGTCGCTTGCGGCTCATTTCCATCAGCGCCTGGCTCAGGCTGGCATCTTCCCGCACGCGCGGCAGGTCCTCGCCGGCGTGCATCACGTCGGTGATGTGCAGCAGCAGGCGCCGGCCCAGGCTGCCGGCCGGGTGCGAGCGCGCGAAGTCGTCGGCGGTGAAGCCGCGGGCATCGAGCAGCGCCACCGCCAGCGCATCGCCCATCGCCAGCGAGGCGGTGGTGCTGGAGGTGGGGGCCAGGTGCAGCGGGCAGGCTTCGGCCGGCACGCTGACGTCCAGGTGCACGTCGGCGGCCTGCGCCAGGGTGGAGCTCGCGCGGCCGGTCATGGCGATGATCGGGTTGCCCTGGCGCTTGAGCACCGGCAGCAGCATGCGTACCTCGTCCGATTCGCCCGAATACGACAGCGCCAGTACGATGTCCGCTTCGGTAATCATGCCCAGGTCGCCATGGCCAGCCTCGCCGGGGTGCACGAAAAAGGCCGGGGTGCCGGTGGAGGCCAGGGTGGCGGCGATCTTGCGCGCCACATGGCCGGACTTGCCCATGCCGGTGGCGACCACCCGCCCGCGCGAGGCCAGCACCAGCCGGCAGGCTGCGGCGAAGTCGCTGCCGATGCGCGCGCCCACGCTGGCCAGCGCGTCCTGCTCGATCTGGAGCACGCGCTGGCCGCTGGCGACCAGGCTGGTGTCGCTGACGGTGGCAGGAGGCAGGTGCGAGACGGCCATGCGGGACCCGGGTGAAGAGTAGAATGTGCGCTCATTTTATGAGGAAACGCCCTTTGGACGCCGAAACCATCCGTAAACTCATCGAATCCGGCTTGCCCGAAGCCCGCGTCGACGTGCACGGCGACGACGGCGTGCACTTCGAGGCCACCGTGGTCAGCCCGGCCTTTGCCGGCAAGGCCCCGCTGGCACGGCATCGCATGGTCTACGCGACCCTGGGCGAGTTGATGGGCGGGGCGATCCACGCGCTGCAGCTGAAGACCCTGACGCCCGAGGAAGGCTGAGCGCGGCCGTCGCGCTCGCCGCCAGGCGGGCCGGGCCGGGCTGAGGGGCATGATCGGCAAGCGGTGGGTATCTGCTCGCTTCGCCTGCCTGGTTCCGTCCATGCTGGCCTGGCGACTGCGCCCAGCGCGTCCCCGGCGCTGCGCGATCCCCGTCCAACGCCGCGTCGCGTGCATCAGGGCCGATATGTCCCACACTTGTTTTCCCCGACATACCTTTACTTTCGGATTTCTCAGATTCCCATGGCAAAAATCGTAGTGACCGGCGGCCAAGCGCTGCATGGCGAAGTCAATATTTCCGGCGCCAAGAACGCCGTGCTGCCGATCCTGTGCGCCACGCTGTTGGCCGATGCGCCGGTGGAGATCAGCAACGTGCCGCACCTGCATGACGTCATCACCACGGTGAAGCTGCTCAGCGAACTGGGCGCAGAGGTCACCATCGACGAGGGCACGCTGGCCAAGGGCCGCTCGATCCTGGTCGATCCGCGCTCGGTGACCCACCAGGTCGCTCCCTACGAGCTGGTCAGGACCATGCGCGCCTCGATCCTGGTCCTGGGTCCGCTGCTGGCGCGCTATGGCACTGCCGAAGTATCGCTGCCCGGCGGCTGCGCGATCGGCTCGCGCCCGGTGGACCAGCACATCAAGGGTCTGCAGGCGCTGGGCGCGGAGATCAGCGTGGAGAACGGCTACATCAAGGCCACCAGCAACGGGCGCCTGAAGGGTGGCCGCTACGTGTTCGATATGGTCAGCGTCACCGGCACCGAGAACGTGCTGATGGCCGCGGTGCTCGCCGAAGGCACCACGGTGCTTGAAAACGCGGCGATGGAGCCGGAAGTCACCGACCTGGCCGACTGCCTGATCGCGCTGGGCGCGCAGATCGAAGGCGCCGGTACCCCGCGCATCGTGGTGCAGGGCGTGGAGCGTCTGGGGGGCGGGCACCACGTGGTGCTGCCGGATCGCATCGAGACCGGCACCTTCCTGGTCGCTGCGGCAATGACCGGCGGCAGCGTCACCGTGCGCCGCGCACGCCCGGACACGCTGGATGCGGTGCTGGACAAGCTCACCGAGGCCGGCGCCAGCATCACCACCACCAGCGACAGCATCACACTGGACATGCAGGGCAAGCGCCCGCGCGCGGTCAACCTGACCACCGCGCCGTACCCGGCGTTTCCCACCGACATGCAGGCGCAATTCATGGCGCTCAACTGCGTGGCCGACGGCGTGGGCGTCATCAACGAAACCATCTTCGAAAACCGCTTCATGCACGTCAACGAACTGCTACGTCTGGGTGCGGAGATCCAGGTCGAAGGCCATACCGCCATCGTGCGCGGTGCCGAGCGCCTCAGTGGCGCGCCGGTGATGGCGACCGATCTGCGCGCGTCGGCGTCGTTGATCCTGGCCGGGTTGGTGGCCGAGGGCGAGACCACCATCGACCGCATCTACCACCTGGACCGTGGCTACGAGAACATCGAGGAGAAGCTGGGGGCGCTGGGCGCGACCATCCGGCGCAGCGCATGATCCTGCGCGGACGTTTCACCACCCGGCGCAAGATCCTGCTGGCGGTGATCGTGCTGATCCTGGCGTGGTTGGCCTATGCCTGGAGCGTGGGCATGGCGATTACCCAGGGCGTGGAATTCAAGGACATGGACTGGAACGGCGACGGCACTGCCAGTCGCGACGAGATCGCGCAGTCGTTCTATGCGGTGGCGGTGAAAAAGACCGTGGAAGGCAAGCGCCATTGCGATCTTTTTTATGGCTCATCGCGGATTCGTGTGGGTGCCTTGAGGCCCCTGAATCTGCGTTGAGCCTTGGAAACAGGCCCTTTCCACCGTCCCAGAAGGTGGTACATCCTGTGCTGACTTCTTGACGCGGTGTTCTGCATGAAAACGGGCCGTCGGCTGAGTGAGTTGTTTTCCTTCCCTGGCTTCGCGGCGGAGTCCACGCTCAAGGGCGTGTTCGGCGCCCCGAAGGCGCGGATCGTGACCTTGCGGCGCCGAAAAAAACGGCCGTGTGTTCCAACTGTGGCCATCGGTGTCGCAGCCGCTACGACAAGCGCCTGTGCCGCGCCCGCGACTTGCGGGCGGCCGGCTGGATGCTGTTCGTGGAGTTCGAGCGCTGGCGGGTCGATTGCCCGGGGTGCGGCGGCGTGCACGTAGAGCGGCTGGACTGGCTGGCCAAGAATCCGCGCTACACCGAGCGATTCGCCCTACATGTGGGCAATCTGTGCCGAAGCATGACGCACAAGGCCGTGGCTGAGCTGGAGCGCCTGCACGACAGCACGGTCAAGGAGCTGTCCAAGCTGTACATGGCCGAGCAGGTGCGCCGGGCGGGGACGCCGGCGCCGCGCGCCATCGGCATCGACGAGATCGCGATCCACAAGGGCCATGACTACCGCGTTGTGGTCAGCGATCTGGAGCGCGGCCGACCGATCTGGTTCGGCGGCAGTGGGCGCACCGAGGCGGACATCGACCAGTTCTTCGCCGAATTGGGCCCAAAACGCAGTGCTGGCATCGACGTGGCGGTGATGGACATGTGGCGGCCGTTTCGCAACTCGGTGGGCAAGAACGCGCCCAACGCCAGCATCGTGTTCGACAAATTCCACATCATGCGCCACCTGTCCGACGCGCTCGATCAGGTGCGGCGCGACGAGTACAAGCGCCTTCAAGGCCAGGATCGCAGTTACATCAAGGGCCAGCGTTACACCCTGCTGAGCAATCGCGAAAACCTTACCCTGGACGGTCGGAAGGCGCTCGCCAAGTTGCTGGCGGCCAACAAACGTCTGAACACGGCGTACCTGCTGAAAGAGTCCTTCGGGCAGCTGTGGAGCTACCGCACCGAGCGAGGTGCACGGGAGTTCTTCGAGCGCTGGAAGCAGAGTCTGCGCTGGCAGCGGCTTGCGCCCTACCAGACGTTCGTGGGGATGATCGAGCGGCACTGGGACGGCATCGCGGCGTACTGCAGGCCGGAGAACAAGGTCAGCCTCGGCCTGGTGGAAGGGCTCAACAACAAGATCCGGGTCATCCAGCGCAGCGCCTACGGCTATCGCGACGAGGAGTTCCTGAGGCTCAAGATCATCGCCAGCTTCCTGCCCGCGCTACCCGAAAATGCTCGATTGCACCCACAGTGATCCGCGAAGACCCTTTTTTATTGGCGCAAGAATGACGAGCAGATCCGGGTGGATTGCCGGACGGTGTTCATGACCGGCGATGACAAGGCTGCTGGCAAGCCTTGAGAGGCGATAGGTTGGCGGAACACCGATAGTCCACGCAGAGCGGCTGATTTGCGAATGTTCTGCAGGGCCCTTGCCCGCTCACCATCGCGGGACACGCTGCAAGTACGTCCATGTAAGCTCTTTGGCGGCATCCATGCCGCCAAAGGTCCCGCGACGGTGAGCGGGCAAGGACCAGTGATGATGGTCGGTGTGCAGAGCTTCAACCAAACAACACTCAGCGCTCTGGCATGGCGTCTTGGTTCTTTAATCGAGATGCACGCAAGGGGTTTGACGTGGTGTCCTCGCCGTGCCCTCAACCGGCCGTTGCTGCTCTCGCTTTCAACAAAGCAGCCAGCCAACTGTCTGGTGCGGTGTCCTCGCCGCTTGCGGGACCGTGTGGCGGCATGGATGCCGCCACCGAGCCTCCACGGACGGATTCACGGCGTGTCCCGCGAGCGGTGAGGGCACCGCGCACTCGGCTCACCACGCCTTAAACCGCTATTGACGGTTGTCCACGCTGTACGCGTGCGCAGGAGCGCAACTCAGCGCGCTCCGTCAGGCACAGATCGCTTAGCGCAGCGACTTGATGGTCAGGTCCAGCGCGTCCTGGCCCTTTTCCTTCTGCAGCAAGCGCGCCGGTACCGGCAGGTCCTTGACCACCCAGGCGATCAGTTCCTTGTCGCCATCCACGCGCGAGATCTTGGTGGCTTGCTCCTGCTTGCCGTTGACGGTGATGGTGTCCTTGCCGACCACCTTGTAGCTCATCGGCTTGATGCGGCCTTCGTCCACCATGCGGTAGTCCAGCGGCTTGCCGGCGGCCAGGTCGCGGGTGATTGCCAGATTGATGAGCAAGGCGTCCATGTCGCCGGGCTGCAGCTTGACCGGGCCACGACGGTCCGGCTTGATATCGCCACTCCAGGTCGCCTGGCTGGTCTTCCAGTCGTAGTTGGCGGTGACATTGCGGCGCTTGACCATCATCGAGGAGGTGTCGTTGCTGCTGACCGGGCGCAGCTGGCCACCGGCTTCCTCGAACACCGTGCTCTGGGTCAGGTTGGCCAGCTGGTTCTGGATGGTCAGCGTGTAGCGCCACTGGTTGGCGCCGGCCGATGCCAGGGTCATGGTGCCGTTGGCCTGCATGCCCATGTAGTTGGCCGAATAATCGGCCTCGAACGGCTGCACGGCAAGCGCCGGCAGGCTGGCCAGGGCCAATGCGGCGGCGGCGATCAAGGCGCTGGTGCGGGGGAGGAGAGTCATGGTCAGGTTCCTTGGTATTGGACCAGGCGCAGATCGACCTGATCCTCGTTTTTGTCACGTTGCAGGATGCGCACCGGGGTCGGAACCCCGTTGGCGATCCACAGGATGGTTTCGTTGTCGCCGCTGTTGACGCGGTACACACGCAACGCGTCATAACTCAAGTCGCCGACCTGCACCACTTCGGTGGTGTCGGCGGCGCGGTAGTCGTACTTGCGCACCCGGCCCACATCGACGTAGCGATAGCTGAGGTTGCGGCCGGGCTGCGCATCGCGCATCAGCGACAGGTTCAGCGATAGCGCGCTCTGGTCGCCGGGCTGCAACGGGATCGGTTGCTGACGTTCTTTCTTCAGGTCGCCGTCCCACTGCGCGGTGCCGGCCTGCCAGTTGTACACGCCGGTGACCTTCTTGCCGAAGAACATGGCCTTGCGCACCGTGCTCTGGCTCAGCGGCACATAGGTGTCGCCGTCGACACGGAACACCGTGCTCTGCTCCAGGTTCAGGCCCAGGATGCTGGCGAACCCCTTGCGGCCGCGCACCGACATGTCGATGCGCCACTGGCTACCCTCGCCATGGCTGACCTGCATGGTGGCATCGCCGGCCTCCTTGCCGCGGTAGAACGCCTGGTAGGTGGCCACGAACGGTTCCAGTGGCGGCGGGGTCCAGGGGCTGGCGGGCAGCGCGGCGGGGGGCACCAGCGCTGCCTGGGGTGCGGCAGCCGCTCCGGGCGCCGTCGGCGCAGGCGCGGCGGGAGGTTGCTGCGCGCGGCCGCTACCGGCCGGGGCGAGCAGGGCAATGGTCAACAGCGCGGTAGCGATCGGAATGACGTTCATGCGCTGATAGGAGGCACGGGGCCGCAAGGATGTCCGAGACAGGATGAGGAAGGCGTCTCCGCATTCAGCTCAATGCGGTGTCAGCGGACTCTAGTCGCAGCGGTGTAAACAGGCACTGACCGTCGAGATGGACGGCATCGCCGTGGATCTGCACGCGGCCTGCGGCGAGCAATTCCAGGGTGGCCAGCAGCAGCGGGTGTTCGCGCGCCAGCACGCGGGCGGCCAGCTGCTCGGCGCTGTCGCCGGGCAGCACCGGCACGCGCGCCTGCGCGATCACGCGGCCGGCGTCCAGTTCCGGCACCACCAGGTGCACGCTGGCGCCGTGCTCGGTAGCGCCGGCCTCCAGCGCGCGCGCATGGGTGTGCAGCCCCCGGTACTTGGGCAGCAGCGACGGATGGATGTTGAGCATGCGCCCGGCAAAGCGGCGCACCAGCGGCTCGCCCAGGATGCGCATGTAGCCGGCGCAGACCACCCAGTCCGGCCGCGCGGCGGCGATGGCATCGCCCAGCGCGGCATCGAAGGCGGTGCGGTCGGCAAAATCGCGTGGGCTGGCGCTCCAGCGCAGCGCCTCATCGACCTTGTGCAGGGCCGGTGCCTGCGGCCGATCGGAAAACACCCCGACCACCTCGGCATGCAGGCGCCCGCTGGCGATCGCATCCAGGATGGCCTGCAGGTTGCTGCCGCGCCCGGAGGCCAGTACCGCAAGGCGCAAGCGCCGGTCAGTCGCGTGCATTGAACACTGTCCTCACTACAGGGTAGGCCGCCAGGCTGCCGAGTGTTGCCAGCAGCATGTCGGTATGCGCGTCCCAGCTATCGCCCTGCTGGCCGTTATAGGCTTCGGCCGCCTGACAAGCGCGATTAGTCCAAACACCGTCAGTGACCTATGCAAGGCCTGTTCGACCGGCCACCGCAACGCGATCCAGCTGACCACGAACACCGCGACCGTGGCGATCACTGCAACGCGCTTGGGACTGCGCAACGCAGGTATGCTCACGTCGATCTCAGGCGGCGGGTGCGGCGGCGCCGAACAACGCCTTGACCTGCGGACGCAGCAGCACCACCAGCGTAAACACACCGACGACGGTACCGAGCGGCATGAACGAGCAGGAAATGCCGGCCACGATCAGGCACAACAGATGCCGCCTGCGCTGGGCGATGCAACGGCCGGCATAGGCGATGAACCCTGCCAGCGTCAGGCCGCAGCAGATGAACGCTGCCGCGAACACCACGAAAAACCAGCCGAACCAGCGCGGGTCCATTGGCGGCGCGTCCGGACTGGTGCTCTCCATGGGCAGATGGCCAGTCACGATGGCGAGGCCCATGAACAGATGGATCAACGGAAACAACGAAAACAGCCCGGTGATGCCGGCCAGCACGTAGTGGAAGATCGACAGCAGCTTGAGCTGCTGCAGGTCTTCGGCGCTGGCAGCGGCAGCAGGAGGGGTGGCGATCGGGGGCGCGTCCATGCAGGTCTTCTCTCAGCCGATCCGCACGCGTTCGTTGCCCTGCGCATTGACCACCTGGCCAATACGCCAGTGCGCCAGCGACTGCGCAGCCAGCGCCTGCTCCAGCGTGGCGGCCTGCTCGGGCGAGGCGATCAGCACGAAGCCGATGCCGCAGTTGAAGGTGCGCCACATTTCGGCATCGGCCACCGCGCCTTCGCGCTGCAGCCAGGCGAAGACCGGCGGCAGCGTCCAGGCGGTGGCGTCGATGTCCAGCCCCAGGCCGTCCGGAACGACGCGGATGATGTTTTCGGTCAACCCGCCACCGGTGATGTGGGCCATGGCGTGGATCGCCTCGCCATGCGCCTTGAGCAGGGCCAGCACCGGCTTGACGTACAGCGCGGTCGGCGCCATCAGTGCGTCGATCAGCTTGGTGCCATCGTCCAGCACATGCTCGGCCGGGGCGCCGGCGCGCTCGTAGATCTTGCGGATCAGCGAATAGCCGTTGGAATGCGGGCCGGACGAGGCAATGCCGATCAGCAGATCGCCTTCGCGCACCCGCGCGCCATCCAGCAGCTGCGATTTTTCCACTGCGCCGACGGTGAAGCCGGCCAGGTCGTATTCGCCCGGCGGGTACATGTCCGGCATTTCGGCGGTTTCGCCGCCGATCAATGCGCAGCCGGAAAGCTCGCAGCCACGCGCGATGCCGCCCACCACCGCCGCGGCGGTGTCCACATCCAGCTTGCCGGTGGCGAAATAGTCCAGGAAGAACAGCGGCTCGGCGCCCTGCACCAGCACGTCGTTGACGCACATGCCCACCAGATCGATGCCGATGGTGTCGTGCCGGCCCAGTTGCTGGGCCAGCTTGAGCTTGGTGCCCACGCCGTCGGTACCGGAGACCAGTACCGGCTCCTTGTACTTGCCGGACAGGTCGAACAGCGCGCCGAAGCCACCCAGGCCGCCCATCACCTCCGGCCGGAAGCTGCGCTTGACCAACGGTTTGATGCGTTCGACCAGGGCATTGCCGGCATCGATGTCGACGCCCGCATCGCGGTAGGTCATGGGCGAGGGAGTGGGAGGCGTTGGGCTGGTCACGGGCGTGGGTGGCTCGGCGGTAAAGGCGGCGATTTTAACAGCCACGTTGGCGCTAGCGTCCCATTCGGGCAACAATTCACCCGGATACGCTTACGCCATGGAACCGTCGATGCGCCGCAGTCTCGCTTTCTTTCTCGCCCTCGTGGTCGCCATGCCCGTCGTTCCGGCCTTTGCGCAGGCAGACCTGCGCACCGAAGGCGATGTCGCCAAGGCGCAGAGCGCCTACGATGCCGAAGTGCCGGTCAACAGCCAGGGCGAGTCCGATCGCCCCGGTGCCCTGGCGCGCGCGCTGGGGGCGGTGCTGGGCAAGGTCTCCGGCGACCGCAGCGTCATGAGCCGCCCCGGCGTGCCGCAGGCGCTGCGTAACGCGCCCAACTACGTCGAACACTACGACTACCGCCAGGATCAGGGCACCTCGCGCACTGGCGCGCCCACCTTCCGCACGACCCTGGTTGCGCGGTTCCGGCAATCGGACGTGGATGGCTTGATCGCCGCGCTGGGCTTGCCGGTCTGGCCGCTGCCGCGCCCCAAGCCGGTGCTGTGGCTGGCCATCGACGATGGCAGCGGCCCGCGCTTGGTCGGCGTGGCGCAGGCCAATGCCGCGCGCAGCGTGCTCGACCATGCCATCGAGCGCGGCTATCGGCTCGGCCTGCCAGGCGGGGCCGCCGCCGAGCAGGCGCTGGCCGGTGCGATCTGGCGCAAGGACACCGCCGCCGTGGCGCGCGCTTCGGCCAAGTACAGCCCGCCGATGCAATTGATCGGCAAGCTCTACCGTAGCGATGCCGGCTGGACCGCCGATTGGGTGTTCGTGGACAACGGCAACGTGCTGTCCAGCTGGACCAGCAGCGATGGCGACGCCCGCCGCGCCATCGCCGCCGGTGCCGATGGCGCCGCCGATGCACTGGTCAAGCGCTACGCCAAGCGGGTGGATTCAGGCGTGCCGGGCGTGTATCGCGCGGTGATTACCGGCATTCACAGCGCCGACGACTATCTGCGGGTGGCCGCTGCGCTACAGGGCGTGTCGGTGGTGCGCAGCATCCGCCCGGTCAGCGCTAATGGCGACCGCATGGAAGTGGACCTGGAATTGCTCACGGGCATTTCCGGGCTCAACCGTATGCTCGGCGACAACAGTCCCCTGGTCTCGGTTTCGGTACCGACCGAGGGCCCGATCATTCTCGACAACGAGCACGCCGAGTACCGCCTGAAATGACCTTGACTCCCGAAGCCGAAATCGCCCTGTTCCTGCGCCGCCTCAAATGGGCAGCGGTGATCGTCGGCGTGCTGTGGGTGGTCTCGCTGCTGGCCCCGATCCTGACCCCGTTCGTGCTGGCGCTGCTGCTGGCCTGGCTGGGCGACCCGCTGGTGGACCGCATCGAGCGGGCCGGGCGTTCGCGCAACGTGGCGGTGGTGTTGGTGTTCGTGCTGGCGACGCTGCTGTTCGTATTGGCGTTGATGATCCTGGTGCCGATGATCGAACGCCAGATCATGACCCTGATCGATGCGCTGCCGCAGATGCGCAACTGGGCGATCGGCACCGCCATTCCGTGGCTTGAGGCGAAGACCGGCGTGCAGCTGATGGCCTGGCTGGATCCGGAGCGGCTGATCGACTGGATCCGCAGCCACTGGGAACAGGCCGGCGGCGCAGCCAAGACCTTCTTCGGCTACGTCTCGCGTTCGGGCTTTGCGATGGTGACCTGGGTGATCAACCTGGCGCTGCTGCCGATCCTGGCGTTCTACTTCCTGCGTGACTGGGACCGGCTGGTGGAGCGGGTGGCGGCAGTCATCCCGCGCGCCTACATCGGTACCGTGAGCCGGTTGGCGCTGGAATCCAACGACGTGCTGGGCGGCTTCATCCGCGGACAGTTCCTGGTGATGCTGGCGCTGGGGGCGATCTACGCCACCGGCCTGTCCATCATCGGGCTCAACCTGGGGCTGCTGATCGGCATCATCGCCGGCTTCATCAGCTTCATTCCCTATCTGGGCGCCACCACCGGCATCGTGCTGGCGCTGCTGGCGGCCATCGTGCAGGCGCAGGGGCTGGACCTGAAACTGCTGATCGGCGTAGGTGTGGTGTTCACCGTCGGCCAGTTGCTGGAGAGCTACGTGCTCACCCCGCGCATCGTCGGGGACAAAATCGGCCTGCACCCGGTGGCGGTGATCTTCGCGGTGATGGCCGGTGGCCAGCTGTTCGGCTTCCTCGGCATGCTGCTGGCGTTGCCGGTGGCTGCGGTGGCCAACGTGCTGCTGCGCTACGCGCACGAGCAGTACACCCGCAGCGATCTGTATGCGGGCCAGCGGGCCGGCATCGTGCTGCAGTCCACGCCCGAACGCAGCGTCATCATCGACCCGACCAAGGACGCAGATCGGTCGTGAGCGTGCCGCAGTTGCCGCTGGCGTTGCGTGCGCCACCCGACCAGCGCCTGGACAGCTACATCGCCGCGCCCGACGGCCTGCTTGCCCAGTTGCAGGCCCTGGCCGCCGGGCAGGTGAGCGATTGGCTGTATCTGTCCGGTCCCGCCGGCACCGGCAAGACGCATCTGGCGCTGGCGCTGTGCGCGGCGGCCGAGCAGGCCGGGCGCGCGCCGGCCTACCTGCCGCTGCACGCCGCTGCCGGCCGCCTGCGCGATGCGCTTGAAGCGCTGGAAGGGCGCAGCCTGGTGGCGCTGGACGGGGTGGACAGCATCGCCGGGCAACGCGACGACGAAGTGGCCCTGTTCGATTTCCACAACCGCGCGCGCGCGGCCGGCAGTACCTTGCTCTATACCGCGCGGCAGATGCCCGACGGGCTGGCGCTGGTGTTGCCCGATCTGCGCTCGCGGCTGTCGCAGTGCATCCGCATCGGATTACCGGTGCTCGACGACGCGGCGCGCGCGGCGGTGCTGCGCGACCGGGCACAGCGACGTGGCCTCGCGCTGGACGACGCGGCGATCGACTGGCTGCTGACCCACAGCGAGCGCGAACTGGCCGGCCTAGTGGCCTTGCTGGAACGGCTTGATCGCGAATCGCTGGCCGCCAAGCGCCGCATCACCGTGCCGTTTTTGCGGCGGGTCCTGGAGGATCGCGGGTCTTCGAGCACCTGACAGAGTTGCCACGCTCACCGCTACGCGGACACGAGCTGCTCAGCGCTTGCCATCCGCGCACCTATCGCAGTGTCCAGGCGCTCATGGCACATCGTCTGGAGCTTGCAGAGCAGCTGGTCTGTGGCTCTGCTGCAAGGCCCTTGCCCGCCCACCATCGCAGGACACGCCGCAAGTACGTCCCTGTAGGCTCTTACGCGGCATCCATGCCGCGTAAGGTCCCGCGACGGTAGGCGGGCAAGGACCCGTCGGGATGGTCGGTGCGCATGGATAAGAGCCGGAGTGACGGCCCTTGAGTTGGCTGCAAGGACCATCGAGATGGTCGGTGTGGGTGATTCAAGCAATGCACGGTGCGCGGCCGGCGTTGCAGCAGCGTGGTTGCGATCAGCCGCGGTCACGCAGTAACTGCGCATCCAGTTCCGCCAGCCGCTGCGGCGTGCCGACATCGGTCCAGCGTCCGGAATGGAGGATGCCATCGATCAAGCCTGCCGCCATCTGCGCGCGCAGGATGGGCGCCAGCGCAAACCGCGGCGTCGCGCCGGCCTGCTCAGGCAATGGCCCGATCACGGATTGCCAGTCGTGCAGCAGTGCCGGCCGGAACACTCCAATACCGGCGTACGTGTGGGTGGCAGGCAGATCCGCACGTACTTTGCCGTCGGCCTGTAGGGCGAAGTCGGCGTGGGCCGCATAGGCAGGCTTGTCGACCAGCACCAACTGCGCCAGCCCGGCCGGTGCGCGCGACAGGCGCGCAAAGTCGAAGTCGCTCCAGATATCGCCGTTGACCAGCAGGAACGGCGCATCGCCCAGCAGCGGCAACGCATGCAGCATGCCGCCGCCAGTCTCCAACGGTGCAGCGCCCTCGAAGGAATAGTGCAGGCGCAGGCCGAGCGTACTGCCGTCTCCCAAGACCTGCGGAAACTGCTCGGCCAGCCAGGAGGTATTGACCACCACCTCGTCCACGCCCAGCGCGGCGAGTTTGCGCAGATGCCAGACGATCAGGGGAGTGTCGCCGACCGCCAGCAACGGCTTGGGCGTGCGCTCGGTCAGCGGACGCATCCGCTCGCCCCAGCCTGCGGCAAAGATCAGCGCCTTCATGGCGTGGCCTGCGCGGTGTGCGCGGCCAGGGCAGGCTTGACGACCTGTTCCAGCACATCGATCAACGGCGCCAGCTCCGCGTAGCGCGGCAGCACCTCGTCCAGATAGGCGATGAAGTGCGGTACGTTGTCCAGATACCAGTGCTTGCCATCGCGATGGCTCAGGCGCGAGAAGATGCCCAGATTCTTCAGATGCCGTTGCACGCCCATCCAGTCCGCATCGCGCAGGAACTGCGCCAGCGGCGGAACCGGCAAGCCTGCCGCACTAGCGCGCGCGTGGTAGCGCGCCAGCCAGCCGTCCACGCGGGCGATCGGCCAGCTCACCGAGGTGTCCTTGAACAGGCTGATCGGGTCGTAGGCGATCGGGCCGATCACGCAATCCTGGAAATCCAGCACCGCCGGGCCATCGGGTACAGGCATCAGGTTGCGCGGCATGAAATCGCGATGGGTGAACACCTGCGGCTGTGCCAGCGCGTTGTCCATCAAGCGGCGTTGCACCAGCTGCAACTGCTCGGCATGTGCGCAGTCCAGCTGCACGCCCAGATGTTTGCCAAGGAACCATTCCTCGAACAATCCGGCATCGCGCTGCAGCAGGGCCTCGCCGAAGCTGCCGCTATCGGCAGGCGGCGGGATCGCCTGCAGCAACAGCAGTTGCGCAACCGCACCGTCCAGCAACGCGTCGGCATTGGCCTCGGTCAGCACCTGAGCCAGGGTTGGTACCCCAAGGTCCTCCAGCAACAGGAAGCCGGTCTGCAGATCCTGCGCAACTACCTGCGGCACGCGCACGCCATGCACGCCCAGCAGCGCCTGCATCCGCAACCACGGCGCCACGTTTTCCAGCTGCGGCGGCGCATCCATCAGGATGCGCTGCGCACCGTGTCCGTTGGTGCGCCAATAGCTGCGGAATCCCGCATCGACCGAGGCGCGTTGCAAGGTGGCGTGCGGATCGTCGAGCGCATGGCGCGCCCACTGCAGGCGAAGCGCGTCGCGCGCGGTGTCTGAAGGGGAAGACGTCATCTGTGGTGGCTGTCTCGTGAGGTGATGGAGGCAGCGCTCAGCGCTTGCTGCCGCTGAACAGCCGCAGCAGCGCGAGAATGGCGATGGCGCCGAGCACCGCGCCCAGGAATCCGGCCGGCTCGCCCGGGCGGTACCAGCCCATGTAGCGCCCGAACCAGCTCGCCACCACCGCACCGGCAATGCCCAGCACGATGGTCAGCAGACAGCCCAGGCGCTGCGTTCCCGGGGTGATGAAGCGCGCCAGCAACCCGACCACGAACCCGACCAGCAGGATGTAGAGCCAGCTGTCGCTACCAAACACTGTGTTCATTGCAGCACCAGAGCGAACGGGATCGGCAGACTAGCATCTCGGATGCTGTCCACTCGCGCTGCGCGCACAACGCCGGCGGCTTGGTGGAGCATGAGCCGCAACGTGGTGGCGCGAGCCGCGAGAAGTCAGCGAGGTCCGCACGGAAGAAGCGCAGCACCAACAAAAAGCCCCTCTCCCGCCGGGAGACGGGTTGGGGCGAGGAGAGGATCATCAGGCAATCCCAATCGACAGCCTCTCACCCAGACCCCGAACACCGCCGCCCGTCCGATGACCTTGTCACCCAACCGCATGCAAGGGCCAATCCCAGGACTCAGCAGCAGCCGTGCCCACCATGCCGGGTGCCGCTATCGGCAGCCACCGGCGAGCCGCTGGTTTCCCCACGCAGGCAGGCGGCGTGATGTTCGGCGATCACCTTCGACACGCAGGCCGTCACCCGCTTGCCCATCGGGATGTGCAGGAACTCGTTCGGCCCATGTGCATTGGAATGCGGCCCCAGCACGCCGGTAATCATGAATTGCGCGCCCGGGAACTTCTCGCCGAGCATGCCCATGAACGGGATCGAGCCGCCTTCGCCCATGTACATCGCCGGCTTGGCGAAGAACACCTGGCTGGCATCGTCGATGGCTTTAGCCAGCCACGGCGCCATCTCCGGCGCATTCCACCCGGAGGAGGCTTTTTCCAGCTCCAGGCTCACCTGCGCGCCATTGGGCGGGTCGCGCAGCAGGGCGGCCTTGAGCAGTTCGCCACAGGCCTTGCCGTCGGCGGTCGGCGGCAACCGCAGCGAGAGCTTCACCGCGGTATGCGGGCGCAGCACGTTGCCGGCCGAGGCCAGCGGCGGCATGCCGTCCACCCCGGTGACCGACAGCGCCGGGCGCCAGGTCCGGTTCAACACCAGCTCGGTCAGATCCTCGTGCATCGGCGCCAGGCCATCGACCATCGGGAACTTGTCGAAGATCGCGGTATCCAGCGTGGCCGCAGCGGCCCTGGCCTGGGTCAGCCGCTCAGCGGGCACTTCCACATGCAGGCCGTCCAGCAGGATGCGGCCGGTGGTTGCGTCTTCGATGCGCGACAGCAGCTGGCGCAGCAGGCGGAAACTGGACGGCACCACGCCGGAGGCATCGCCGGAATGCACGCCTTCCTCCAGCACCTTCACGCTGAGGTTGCCGCCGGTCAGGCCGCGCAAGGAGGTGGTGCACCACAGCTGCTCATAGTTGCCGCAACCCGAATCCAGGCAGACCACCAGCGACGGCTTGCCGATGCGCTGGGCCAGATGATCCACATAGGCGGGCAGATCGTAGCTGCCGGACTCTTCGCAGGCCTCGATCAGCACCACGCAGCGCGCATGCGGCAGGCCCTGGGTACGCAGCGCCAGGATCGCCGCCAGCGACCCGAAGATCGCGTAGCCGTCGTCGGCGCCACCGCGGCCGTACAACCTGTCCTCGCGCAACACCGGCTCCCAGGGGCCAAGGTCGGCATCCCAGCCGGTCATTTCCGGTTGCTTGTCCAGGTGGCCGTAGAGCAGCACGGTGTCGTCGCCGGACTCGGTGCCAGTGGCCGGAATCTCGATGAAGATCAACGGCGTGCGGCCTTGCAGGCGCACCACCTCGACCTGCATGCCGTCGATCGCCTGCGCGCGCGCCCAGCGTTCCATCAGGCCCACGGCCTGCTCCATGTAGCCGTTGGCCACCCAGTCGGCGTCGAACATTGGCGACTTGTTGGGGATACGGATGTAATCGACCAGCTGCGGGACGATTTCGCGGTCCCAGGTGTCACTGACGAACTGGTCGATCTTGGCGCTGTCCATGAAGGCTCCGAATGCAGACGTGATGGCACATTCTACGCCCGCCGTCTGGGTAGGAATTTTCCTACAAGGCGGCGCGCAGTTCACCGGCTGTTCGGAGAGTCGGCCGGCGATAGGATGGCTGCATGTGGCGCGGGACACTGGCTCCGCTGGCAAGAATGCCGGCCAGGAACCATCACCCAAGCCACAAGGAGCGTTGCAATGAAGTCATTTACCGTAGTCCTGAAGTCCCTGCTGCTGGCATTGCTGCTGTCCTCGAATGCGTACGCGCTGGAGAGGGTGGACATCAATACCGCGTCTGCTGAGGAATTGGACAAGGTGCTGCTGAACGTCGGGCGATCAAAAGCCGAGGCGATCGTCGAGCACCGTCAGGCAAACGGTCCCTTCAAAAGCGCCGAGGAACTGGCGCTGGTCAAGGGCATCGGACTCAAGACGGTCGAACGGAATCGCGACCTGATCGAAGTGGGGGCCACGATGGCGCCCGCCAAGAAGGCTGCCAAGGGGGCGGCGGTGAAACCGGTGGGACGGCGTTGAGGGGAACGGATCCGGGATACGGTTCGACGCGAGGATGCGTGGCCGCAACCTAACTGGACAGGATGTCCGGGGGATGGCTGGAAGCCGACAAGGACGTGGAATCGCCCGGTGTTGCACTTGGACGTGCAGCCGGGCGTTTTTCGTTTGTGGCATGCGCGTCTGGCAGGCGCGGTGCCGGGCTTGCTCTGGCCTGGCTCGGCCGAATCCGAGCGGACGCGACTGCGTGCGGCGAGCGATGCACCCCTCGCGCCGCCTGGCGCACGTTACTGTCGCTTGTCGCTTGTTGCTGTCGCGTGGCAGCGTGCCCGGCGCGGCATGCGCCGCACAGCGGTGTCCACGGGTCGCATGCCGTGGCGATGAGACCTGATGCATCGGGCAGTGACGCAGTGGCTGCCCCTGATGACGCAACGCCAGCACGCCAGCATGTCGGCGTGGCGCGCTGCGGCTGAGGCACAATGTGTCGATGCAGCTGACAGACCTGAGCAGCCGGGTGATTCCGGCCATCGAATATCACCGCGAGCGCTGGCGCAATCGATTGGGTTGGACCCGCGAAATCCTGCGACTCGGCGACGCGCAACGCTGGGCGTTGCGCCTGTCGATCGCCGAGATCGAGCAGAACGCCGCGTTTTCCGCATTCCCGGACGTCGATCGTGAACTGGTGCTGCTGCGGGGCAACGGAATGCGCCTGGACTTCGGCGCTGCTGCCGGCAGTGAGGGTGGCGGCCTGCAAGACGGCGCCCCACTGGATCCGGCTGGCCATGCCATCCCGGCGCCGGCTTGCGCAGCAGGCAGCGATCGCCGGGTCGAATTGCTGCCGCCGTATCAGCGGGTGCGTTTTGCCGGGGAAGACACGGTGCGCGCCACGCTGCTGGATGGCCCGACACAGGATTTCAACCTGATGTGGCGGCGCGACCTGCTGCGGGCCGAGCTCCTGCACCGGCCGTTGGTCGGCAGCATGATGTTCTTTGCAGATCGGGACAGTGCCTGGGCCATCCATCTGCTAGCCGGGCAGGCCAGCTTCGGACGCGATAGCGGGCTGCCGCCGCTGGCTGCCGGAGACACGGCCTGGCTGAGCGCATCCACGCGCACCCGATACCTGCTCGATGGCGGCGGCGAGCTGCTGGCGATACGGGTGAGCCAGCTCGCCTGAGCTACCGGCGGCACCTCGCTGCGGCAAGACAACGCCGATGCATCCGGGAACATTGCCGGCGTAGGCCGGCCTCGGTCGCATGGGTTGCCTTTATCGTTGCCTGTGTGCGGTGGTCAGGCGGGCGTGGCCGGTGCCCGGCATCGGCATGTATCACTCGTATACTCCGGTTCTGAGCGCACCGTCCACACCCACCCGACGACGGTTCGCTACGCGCCCTCAGCCGCGCTCAGTACACATCGCGGCGATACCGGCCGCTGCGCAGCAGTTGCAGCCTGACATCGGGGCCCAGAATGCGGTCCAGCGTCCTGTCCACCTCCGGAGCCATGCCGCGCAGGCTGCCGCACAGATAGAGGCAGGCGCCTCGGTCGATCCAGCGCCGCAGGGTGTCGGCGGCCGCGGCCAGCGCGTGTTGCACGTAGCGTAGCGCTGGATCCCTGTCGCGCGAGTACACCAGGTCCAGCCGCGCGATATGGCCGTCCTGCTGCCATTGCCTCAGTTCGTCGGCGTACAGCGCGTCGTGCGCGGCGTTGCGTTCGCCAAACACCAGCCAGTTGTCGTGCGCACCGGCGGCAATGCGTGCGCACAGATGTGCGCGCAGGCCGGCAATGCCGGTGCCGTTGCCGATCAGCACCATCGGCCGATCCGGTGTCGGCGGATGGAAGCCGGGATTGCGGCGGATGCGCAGCGCGATCGGCGCATGCAATGGCGCATGTGTGCAGAGCCAGCCGCTGCCCAGGCCAAGCCCACCATCGGCATGCCGGTGTTCGCGAACCAGCAGTTCGACATGGCCCTGCTGCGGAATCGACGCCAGCGAGTAGTCGCGATGCGGTAGCGCCACCAGGCTGCGGACCAGCGCATGCGCGTCGATGGTGCTGGCGACGGCCTCGCCGCTGGCCACATCGCCGTCGGCGGGGAGTCGTGCGCTGGCCAGCCAGTCGCGCAACGCGCGATCGTCGATCAGGCGTGCCCCGTCCAGCTGGTGCCGGCGTAGCCAGGCCTCCACCAGGTCTGGCGGATTTTGCGGGACGATCTCGGCGATATCGCCTGCAGTCCACTGCGGCAGCGGGCCATCGTGGGGGGTGAGCCGAAGCCGCTGGATGGGCGCCCCGGCGCTGCCCGGGTTGACGTGACGGCGTTCGCGAAGTCGCCAGGTGCCGACGCTCGGCACGCTGCACGTCGCCTGCGAGGCGAGTGCCGGTGCCAGCACGGTCAGGTGGTCCTGCCATCGCTGCAACGCGCGTGGATCGGCGTTGTCCACATCGATGCGCTCGAACAGCGCGCTGGCGCCGCGTGCCTGCAGCCAGCTGTCGATGCGTCGGCCGAAGGCGCAGAACTGCGTGTAGCGACGATCGCCCAGTGCCAGCACTGCGTACCGTACGGCGGCCAGGTCCTGGCTGTCGCGGGCCAGCCAGTCGCGCTCCACGGCCTGCGCGTGGTCGGGCGCATCGCCTTCGCCGCTGGTGCTGAGGATGCACAGCAACTGCGGCACGCGCGCGAGTCGATCGGCATCCACTTCCTCCAGCGGCAGTGCACAGGCAGCGACGCCTGCACCTTGCAGGGCGGCTTCACAGCGCTCGGCCAGTTCGCGGGCGAATCCGGTCTGGCTCGCCCAGACGATCAGGACGCCGCAGTCGTCAGCGTTGGCGCTGTGCTGCCTGCGATGATGCGCCCAGGCCACGCCGCAGAGCACCGCGTACAGGGCCACTGCGGCACCGGCCCACTGCCAGCGCGCTGGTGCCGGCGCACTCCACCAGGTGCCGGCGTGCAGGCTGCCCAGCCAGCCGGCAAGTGCGGCCAAGGCCAGCAGCAGTACGCCATTGCCCAGCCAGAGCCGTGGAGCTGGGCTGGTCATGCGTCGGCCAGGTGACGTTCGAAGGCAGGGCTCATGGATTCGTGCAGTGCACCGCCCTGACGCGCCAGGAAGCGCACTGCCAGCTCGGCGATGCGGGCGTGTGCAAGCCCGGCCTCGGGGCCGAGGACGGTCATTGCGGTGGCCCAGGCGTCGGCATGCATGGCGTCGGCGGCCAGTACCGTCACCGCCGCCGGGGCATGCGGCACCGGCGCACCGGTGCGCGGATCGATGGTGTGCGCGTAGCGCGTGCCGCCGGCATCGAAGCGGTGCCAGCGGTCGCCCGAAGTGGCCACCGCCAACCCGTCCAGCACCAGCACGCGCGCCGGCAACGCCGCACCGGCGTCTTCGTCGGCCGCCGATTCGACCAGCACGTGCCAGGCGCTGCCATCGGGTTTGCGTCCATAGCCGAACAGCTCGCCGCCGACCTCGATCAAGGCGCTGGCGACGCCAGCCTGCAGCAAGGTGTGGTGGACGCAATCCACGCCGTAGCCCTTGGCAATGGCAGACAGATCCAGCGCTACCGCTCCCGCTTGCAGCACGCGCCCGCGCACCAGCTCCACGCGCTGCCATCCACAACGCAGGCTGGCCAGTGCGATCTGTTCGGAAGAGGGCACCTGGTGCCGGCCGGGGGCGGCACCGAACCCCCACAGCTCGACCATCGGCCCAACGGTGGGGTCGAACGCCCCTCCGCTGGCCTGTGCGATTTGCAAGGCGGTCTGCAGGACGGTGTGGAACTCCTCGGGCAGGGCCTGCCAGTGGCCGGCTGGCGCAGCGTTATAGCGGCTGATGTCCGAGCCCGCTTCCCAGGTGCTCATCTGCGCGACCACGCGGTCGAGCGCCGCCTGGATGCCGGCATGCAGCGGATGCAGGTCGCGTGCGGGCGGCACCACCAGTTTGACGCTCCAGGTGGTGCCCATGCTGCGGCCGCCCAGGGTAGCCAGCGTGGCGTTTGCGGAAGCGGTTGAAGTCATGCGTGGACCGGTGGGCAATGGGGCAGGAACGCCATGGTGACGCGCGGGGCGGCCGGTTGCATCCGCTTGCAGACGATTGCCGCGTTCACCGCCACCGCCCGACGAACGCAGACCCGGCCTCATCGAGGCAACTGGCCACGGCAGCGGGCACTGCAGAGCGTCCGCTGCGGCATCGCCATCGCACGCAAGCGGTGGTGCCCGTTGGAAGGAGTGGCGGATAAACCGTAGCGAGCAGTCGTCAGGTGGATGTGGACGGCGCACGCGTAATCGGCGTGGACGCAGGATCCATGCCGCTTCCGGGCACCGGCCGCGCCCGCCTGGCGGATGCGCAGCAGCTTGGTTGGTCACTCTTACTGCGGCAGTACTTCCAGTGTTGCTACATAGCCCAGGCGACGCTGCTTGGCCTGCGGCAGCGAGGTCTTGCTGTCTTCGCTGCTGGTTTCCAGCCAGTACATGCCGGGTTCCGGCCAGGTCACGCTGAAGCCGCCCTTGGCATCGGTTTTGAGCTTGATCTCGTTCTGCGCATCGCGATAACGGGTGCCGCCGCGCACGATCTCGATCTCCAGCCCGGCGGCCGGCTTGCCATCCAGTTGCAGGGTGAAGTGCGCCGCTTCGCCGGCGACCAGGTCGTTGGGATGGGTGATCGGCACCAGCTCGATGCCCTTGCCGCTGGGTTTGAACGCGGTGGTGGTCGGCGCGCCACGGGTGACGAAGGTTTCCACGCGGCTGAGCGACTGCGAAACCTGCAGGTCCTGTGCTTTCTTCGGCACCTCGGTGGCGAAGCTGGCTTCGTTGCCGCGCCAGCGCTTGGGCTTGCCGTCTTCCTTCCAGCTGGCAAACAGGCCGGCATTGACGATGCTGAGCTTGTAGGTGCCGGGCTGGGTGAGCTGCAGGTCGAACACGCTGCGGTACTTGCCGGTGGCCGGGTTGTCCGGCTTGAGCGCGCTGCCGTCGGGCGCGGTGATGCTCAGGTTATCCAGCCGCAGCGGCACATGGTTGAAATAGAACAGGTCGTTGGAGACCGCCGCATCGACGGTGATCCACGGCGCTTCGCCGGCAATGACGGTCTGCGAGGGCAGCAGCCAGGCCTTGTGCGCAAGCGCGGTAGCCGGCAGTGCGGCGAGCAGGGCGGTCAGGACGAGAGAGCGTTGCATGACAACTCCTTGAGGGCATGGAAGACGGTGGGTCGCGTGTCTGGTCAGCGCAAGTCGCTGCGCTGGGCGGAGGCGTGGAGATAAAACCTGCAAGCGACGATACGGTTGGGCGACGGCGGCTTGGGTCGGCCGGAGACTGAGGACAGCGGCCTGCGCCCCATGCCGACGCCCTGCATCAAGGCTTGGCAGTGAGGCTGATCGCACCCAGTTCGCTGCTGCCGCTGGCTTTGGCGCTCTGCGCCGCCGTTGCCGGCCAGGTGAAGGGCACTTTGACCAGTTCGCGGCCGCCGACCTCGCGCGCGGCCTCCACTACCAGCGTGTACTGGCCGGCCGGCAGCGACTTCAATGCGCCCTTGGTGTCGTTGAAAGAGAGCGCATGCGCGCCAGCCGGGCGGGTCGGGCCGGTGACGCCATCGACCGGCACGTCCAGCGTGCGGCCACTCTTGCGCCACCACTGACGCAGGTCCGGCAACCACTTGGTGCCGTGGCCCTCGGCGGTGTCCTTGGATTGATACCAGACCGCCAGGTTGGCGGCGACCTTCTGGTTCGCGCCTTCCAGCCAGATCGCCACGTACGGACGGTGGTATTCGGCGACGTTGAGCTTGGGGATTTCGACGTTGATGTCGAGCGTGGCCGCATACGCCGGCATGGCGAGCAGGCCGCTCAGGGCGATGGTCAGGGTGGCGCGCATGGTCGTCTCCGAGGAAAGGGTCAGTGGATCAACAACAGGGCAAGCAGCAGCGGGATCAGCAGGCCCAGGCCGACCAGCGGCCAGGTCATGCGGCGCTGGCGCGCATGCAGGTGCAGCAGGAACAGGCCGGTGATGCAGAACACCAGGCAGGCGATGGCGAACACGTCGATGAACCAGCCCCAGGCCGGCCCGGTATTGCGGCCCTTGTGCAGGTCGTTGACGTAGGCGACCCAGCCGCGCGAGGTGCGCTCATAGTCGACCGCGCCAGTGGCGCGGTCCAGGCTCAGCCAGGCGTCGCCGCCGGGCCGCGGCAGCGCCACATACACCTCGTCGGGCGACCACTCGCCGTTGTGCGCGCCGATGCCGATATCCAGTTCGCGCCCAAGCCACTGCGCCACGCGGGGTGGCAGCGGCGCATCGCCTTGCTGGCGTTCGCCCAGGGTCTTGAGCAACGCGGGCGGCAGGGTGAGCGTGCGCTGTTGCGTCGATGGGCTGGCTTCGATGCGTGCGGCGTGATTCAAGGTCAGCCCGGTGATCGTAAACAGCAGCATGCCGATCAGGCACAGCGCCGAGCTGATCCAGTGCCATTGGTGCAGCATGCGCAGCCAGAATCCACGGCGTTGTTGGGCACTGGCGGTGGTGGCGTTGGAGGGCGACATGCCGTGCTCAGGCCGGGTCTGTGGCGGCTGGTGCTTGCAGTTGCGCTTGCCGCGCAGCCACTTCGCCGAGCAATGCGCGCAGGCGCGGCTGCGGCGCATTGCCGAGCAGCGCGGTGAGTTGATGCAGGAAGCCGGCATGCCCACCGGCGATGGCGCGGCGCATCCACTGCTCGGCTTGATCGAGCGCGCCCGCATCGGCCAGCAAGGTGGCGTAGCTGGCCTGGCCGCGGAAGTCGCCGGCCTCGGCAGACCGGCGATACCAGTCGCGCGCGGCATGTGGGTCGGCAGTGCAGGCCAGGCCCTGGTCGAGATAGCGCGCCAGGAAGTTCATCGACTTGGCATGCCCGCGTTCGGCGGCCTGGCGATACAGCGCCAGCGCCTGCGCCTGGTCCTGCGCGACCGAGCGCCCGGAGGCGTACAGATGCGCCAGGTTGTACATGCCCCAGTCCAGGCCATGGTCGGCGGCGCGGCGATACCATAGCGCGGCCAAGTCGTCGTTGACCGGGGTGCCGAAGCCCAGTTCGTGGCAGCGGCCGAGTTGGTTCATGGCCTGCGGATGCCCGGCATTGGCCGCCACTTCGTACCACAGCATCGCCGCAGCCGGATCGCGCGCGATGCCGCGCCCTTCGGCATACAGTTGCGCCAGCAGGAGCTGTGCGTCGCTGTCCTGGCCGGCGGCGGCCTTGCGCAGCGATGCAATGGCCTGCTCGGGCTGTGCCGGGTCCAACACGGGCTCAGACATCGGCCCATTGCCGCAGCAGGTTGTGATACACGCCGGTGAGCTGGATCAGCGCCGGATGGCCGGGCGTGTCTTGCGTCAGCCGCCGAATCGAAACATCCAGTTCAAACAGCAGCCGGCGCTGCGCTGCGTCGCGCAGCATGCTCTGGGTCCAGAAGAACGCCGCCAGGCGCGTGCCGCGGGTGACCGGATTGACCTTGTGCAGGCTGGTGCCGGGATAGATCACCAGATGCCCGGCCGGCAGCTTGACCGACTGCGTGCCGTAGGTGTCTTCGATCACCAGTTCGCCACCGTCGTAGCTGCCCGGCTCGCTGAGAAACAGCGTGCCGGAGACATCGGTGCGCATCGGCTCGGCGCCGCCATGGCTGCGGTCGTAGCGCACCGCGTTGTCTACGTGATACCCGAACGACTGCCCGCCGCTGTAGCGATTGAATAGCGGCGGATAGATCCGGCGTGGCAGCACCGCAGAGAAGAAGGTGCTGCTGCGTGACAGCGCTTCCAGCACCAGCGCGCTGGCCTCGCGCGCGATGGCGCTGCCTTCGGGCAACTGCGCGTTGTCCTTGGCCTGGGCCGACTGGTGGCCGGCGGTGATGCGGCCATCGGCCCAATCGGCCGCGTCCAGCCGTGCGCGCAGGGCGCCCAGTTGCGCGGTATCCAGGACATCGGGAATGGGCAACAGCATGCGGTGGTCTCCACGCCATCCGCGCGGGGCGGATGGCGCTTCGCAAGGTCAGAAGCTGAAGGTGGCGTTCAATACCGCCGAGCGGCCCTCGCCCGGCAACGCCCAGCCGTTGCCGGCGGTGACGGTGCCTGCGGCGTTGACGGTGAGGTTGTTGCGCACGCTGGTGTAGTACTCCTTGTCGAGCAGGTTGTTGACGTTCAACTGCAGGCTGAGCCAGTCGTTGACGCGCAGGCCGAGCATGGCGCGGTGCACCCAGTAATCGTCGGTCTTGCGGTAGGCCGCGGCCGAGGCATTGTTCGCGTAGAAGCCGCCCTGGTAGGTGATGCCGTAGCCGAAGGTCCAGCGGTCAAGCGTGTAGGTGGTCCAGACATTGCCAGCATTGCGCGGTGTCTGCACCAGGTCGCGTCCGGCCACCGGGTCGCCGGTGAGGCTGGCGGTGCGGTTGGACACGCTTCGCAGCACTTCGCTGTCCAGGAAGGTGTAGTTGGCGAAGATCGACCAACGGTCGGTCAGATAGCCGGCCGCGCCCAGCGCGATGCCGTCCACGCGCGCCTTGCCGTCCAACACCTGCTCGGGAATCAACGGGTCGCCGCTGTTGACCTTGAAGTTTTCGCGCTCGTTGCGGAACACTGCCGCCGTCAGCGCCAGGCGCTCATCCAGTACGTCCCACTTGCCGCCCAGTTCGATGTTGACCGCCGTTTCCGGCGCGACGTTGCAGTTGGCGCCGACAGTGGCGGTGGCGATCGGCGTGCATGAGCCGTTGACCGAGGCCTTGGACGGGGTCTTGCTGTTGGCATACGACAGATACACGCTGGCGTTGTCCGCAGGCTTGAACACCAGACCGGCGCGGTAGGAGAACAGCTCCTCGTCGCTGTCGGCCGGGAAGCCGGCGGCAACCCCGGTGATGTTGCCGGCCGCATTGACGTTGTACGTGGTGCTGGCACCTTCGTTGTGTTCGTAGCGGCCGCCGACATTGAGCAGCCACTGCTCGTTGAACTGCAGCGTGTCGAACAGATAGATGGCCTGATTGGTCAGGCTGCCTTTGCTGTGGCCGGTGCGGACGAAGTTCTGCGGGCCGGTCCAGATGTTGTACGGGTTGTCGAAGGACTGCAGCGGGAAGGTGATGCCGGTGGCGGAGCCGTCGGCATTGCGGAAGGTGGTGCCGCTGTCCAGCTCGAAATCTTCCTTGCTGATCGCCACGCCGGCGACCAGGCGGTGTTCGATGGCGCCGGTCTGCAGCGTGGCGGTCAGGTCGGTCTGGCTGTGGGCGATGAAGTTCTCGGTATTGCGCACCAGCCCGCGCGGGCCGCTGCTGGGATTCCAGGTGGCCGGCGGCTGGCCGACGCAGGCGCGCCCGGTGTAGGGGTCGGTGCCGTTGGGCAGGCACCAGGTGCCCTGCAGCGCGGTGGCATTGAGCGACTGATCCACCCGCTGCAGACGCGCCAGGCTACGCAGCTTGACGGTGTCGCCGAAGTCCATGTCCAGCACGCCGGTCAGCATGTCCACGTCGATTTCCTGGCGCGAGGTGTTGCGGTAGCCGAAATAGGTTTCCGCATCCACGCCCGGCAGCGGGCCATCGTTGAACGGGCTGAGTGCGAACGGCACGCCGTACTGCGGCAGGTTGTTGTCGTGCTGGTGCAGATAGCTCAGGGTGAAACGCGTGTCCGAGCCCAGGCCGAACGCCACCGATGGCGCAAAGCCCCAGCGATGACGGAATTCCTCGTTGCGGCCGGGCACGTCCTGGGTGTGGCCCATGGCATTCAGGCGCACCGCAGTGCCATTGTCGAAGTCGTAGTTGCTGTCGACGGCGAGGCGGCCATAGCGGTCGCTGCCGCCACCGATCAGCACGTTGGTGAAATCGCCCTGGCCGGCGGTCTTGGTCACCAGGTTGATGTTGCCGCCCACCGAACCGGCGCCGGACATGGCTGAATTGGCGCCGTTGATGAGTTCCACCGCCTCCAGGTTGAAGGTGTCGCTGCGGCTGTATTGCGCGCTGTCGCGTACGCCATCGGTGGTGATGTCGCTGCTGGCGGTGAAGCCGCGCAGGTTGATGTTGTCGCCATACCCGCCGCCGCCTTCGCCGGCACCGAAGGTGATGCCGGGCAGGGTGCTGAGCACATCGCGCAGGGACAGCAGGTTCTGCTGGTCCATGGTCTGCTTGGTGACCACGGTAATCGTCTGCGGGGTGTCGCGCAGCGCCTCGGTGTACTTGGGCGAAGACGGCTTCTGTGCGCGCTCCTGCTGTACCCGGATCGCATCCAGGTCCACCGCGCCGGGAGGAGCCGGGGCATCGCCGGGCTGGGCCAGTGCAGGTGCAGACAGTGTCAACAGTACGGCCGAGGCGAGCGGTGAAATCCTGGGAGTCATGAGAGGTCTCGAAGAAGGAAACGGTGTCCGGCCTGGCGGCGGCACGGAGCGAAGGACGATACGGATGACGCGCTGGCTAGCCTGAGGCGATGCGTCGCCGCCGTCCCGCAGGCACGCCGCCAGGGACGGACGCCGTGAAGCGCAGGCAGGGCGATGGAGCGGGACCGGGTGGACGCAGGCGCATGGGGTCGCTGAAAGGCCGGGTGAAGAAGGCCTAAAGAAAGTGTGATATTAAATGAAAATCATTCTTCTTCGCAATCCTGTCAGCGGGCAGGGCGTGTGCGGCGCAGATGGGAGGCAGCGTCGATGGCACCCAGATGCTGACGCGGCAGGGTACAGGTTCAACAGGCGCTGGGATGCGCCGGCAACCTGCTCAGCGATCGTCCCGGGTCCAGATACCGTCGTGTTCGCGCTTGACCGGGAACCTGGGCACGGCGGTGTAGGCAGGGGCGCACAGCGGGCGGCCATCGCGGATGTCGAAGCGTGCGCCATGCAGCTGGCATTCGATGCTGCCCGCCACCGGGTCGAAGTTGCCGGGCGACAACGCGTAGTCTTCGTGGGTGCAGCGGTCTTCCAGGGCGTAGAGCTCGCCCTCCAGATTGAACACCACGATCGGTGCGTCGGTCACCTCATCCCAGACGGTCTGCAATTCGCCAGGCAACAGGGCCGCGCTGGCACAGACGAAGGTCCAGGTCTGGCTCATGGCGTGGTGTGTCCGAGCTGTTTTTCCAGCACTTCGAAGCGCAGGTCCTCGCGTAGCGGCATGCCGAAGCGTTCGTCGCCATACGGGAAAGGTTTGAACACGCCGGTACGGCGGTAGCCGCGACGTTCGTAGAAGGCGATGAGCTCATGTCGCACATCGATCACGGTCATGCGGATCAGCGGCAATTCCCACTCGCTGGCCACCAGACGCTCGGCGTAAGCCAGCAACGTCTTGCCCAGCCCGCTGCCCTGCAGCGTTGGCTCGACCGCGAACATGCCGAAGTAGCCAGCGTCGTCGTCGGCGGCGATGTGCGCGCAGGCCAGCAGGCGCCCGTCCTGTTCGACCAGCAGCACCAGGCTGCGCTCGCGCAGGATGTCCTGGCGCAGCACGGCCGGATCGATACGCGCGCCATCGAGGAGATCGGCCTCGGTGGTCCAGCCGACACGGCTGCTGTCGCCGCGATAGGCCGAGGTCACCAGCTGGACAAGGGCGTCGATGTCTTCGACGGTGGCGGTGCGGAAGGTGGTGGTCTGCATGTGCGGCAGTTTAGCGGGAATCGGGAATCGGGAATCGGGAATCGGGAATCGGGAATCGGGAATCGGGAATCGGGAATCGGGAATCGGGAATCGGGAATCGGGAATCGGGAATCGGGAATCGGGAATCGGGAATCGGGAATCGGGAATCGGGAATCGGGAATCGGGAATCGGGAATCGGGAATCGGGAATCGGGAAAAGCGTTGCGCTGCTCGATGAGCCATGTTCCATGCATAGAACGTCCCAGGTCTTCGGTAGAGCCGCTCTCGATTCCCCATTCCCGATTCCCTATTCCAATCAACCCAGTAGTCGACGCACCTTCAGCAACGCCGCAACGAACCGCTCGATCTCGTCATGGGTGTTGTAGAACGCCAGCGAGGCGCGACAGGTGGCGGCCACGTCGTAGTACTGCAGCAGCGGGTGCGCACAATGCTGGCCGGAGCGGATGGCCACGCCTTCCAGGTCGAGCAGGGTGGCCAGGTCGTGCGCGTGGGCGCCTTCGACCAGGAACGACACCACCGCTGCCTTGTCGGGCGTGGTGCCGAAGAGGCGCAGGCCGTCGATGCGCTGCAGCTCCTCGGTGAAGTGCGCCAGCAGTTCCGCCTCGCGGGCTTCCACATGCGCAAGACCGAGCGTCTCCAGATAGTCCACCGCCGCACCCAGGCCCACGAAGCCGGCGATATTGGGCGTGCCGGCTTCGAACTTGTGCGGGGCATCGTTGAACACGGTGCCCTCGAAGCTGACTTCCTTGATCATCTCGCCGCCGCCTAAAAACGGCGGCATCGCCTGCAGGTGTTCGCGGCGCGCCCATAGCGCACCGGTACCGGTGGGGCCGCACATCTTGTGGCCGGTGATGGCGTAGAAATCGCAGCCGATCGCGGCCACGTCGATACGCCGGTGCGGCGCCGCCTGCGAGCCGTCCACTACGGTGACGATGCCGCGCTTGCGCGCGTCGCGGCAGATCTCGCGCACCGGGTTCACCGTGCCCAATACGTTGGACACATGCGTAACGGCGAGCAGCTTGACCTCGGGCGTCATCGCCTTGCGCAGTGCGTCCAGATCCAGCGCGCCGTCGGGCGTGATCTCGGCCACGCGGATGCTGGCGCCGGTGCGCTGGGCCACCAGCTGCCACGGCACGATGTTGGCGTGGTGCTCCATGCGCGAGATCAGTATCACATCACCCGGGCCCAGCCGCGGCAGTGCCCACGAGTAAGCCACCAGGTTGATCGCGAACGTGGTGCCGCTGCAAAGCACCAGCTCGTCGGCGCGCACGTTGAGAAAGCGCGCCAGCTTGCTGCGCGCGCCTTCGAATGCATCGGTTGCCTCGGTTCCCAGCGCATGCACTGCGCGGCTGACATTAGCGTTCTGCCGGCGATAGAACGCGTCGGTGGCCGCAATCACCTGGAGCGGCTTTTGCCCGGTGTTGGCATTGTCGAAATAGATCAGCGGCTTGCCATGCACCTGCCGCATGAGTAGCGGGAAATCGGAGCGCACGCGGTTCCAGTCGGGTGCCGCGTGCTGCGGAACGGCCGGCATGTTCATGCCACGCCCGCCGAATTCAGGGCGCGGTCCAGCTGCAGCGCCAGCACTGCGGTCAGTGCGTCCGGCAGTACCCGCAACGGTTCGTGGCAGAACGCGGCGCTTAGCAAACGCTGCGCCTGCGCCTGCGGCAAGCCACGCGAGCGCAGATAGAACAAGGCGTTGTCGTCGAGTTGGCCGACGGTGGCGCCATGCGCGGCCTGGACTTCTTCGGCATCGATCACCAGCACTGGCTGGGTATCGATTTCAGCGTTTGACGAGAGCAGCAGGTTCTTGTTGGACAGCCGCGCATCGGTACCGTCGGCCCCGGGACGGATGCGGATACCGCCATGGAAGACCACGCGGCTGCGATCGGCACCCACGCCGCGCCATACCAGCTCACAGGCGGTGTCGCGGGCGATGTGTTCGATGCCCAGGCGCGTGTCGACATGACGGCGACCATTGCCCAGCAGCACGCCATTGGCGGTGAGCCGGGCGTTGCTGCCTTCCAGGCGCACGTTGAGCTCGTGCCGCGACAGGCCGGCGCCCAGTTCCAGGTCCACGCGCTGGTAGCGTGCATCGCGCGCGAGCACGGCATCGGTGCGCAGCAACGAGGTCGCCTGCGCGCTGTCGGCCTGCACGCGTGCATGCGACAACGCCGCGTTCTGCGCCAAGTGCACGTGCATCAAGCTGTTGGCCAGGTGCGCCGCATCGCCGATATGCAGGTGATGTTCGACCACGTTCAACGACGCACCGGCACGCAGCTCGATCAGATGTCGGTGATGCCAGGCGAGGTCGTGTTCGCCGGCCACGCTGACGAAGACCAGATGCAACGGCAGCGCGATCTGCGCAGCATCCTGCACCTGCACCAGCACGCCTTCATCGGCGAGTGCGGCATTGAGACGGGCGAAGATCTCGTCGCTGCCTTCGAAGCGTCGGCCGAGCAGCTGTTGCGCCTGGCCGTCTGCGGCCAGCGAGGCGGACAAGGTGCCCAGCTGCACGCCATCGGGCAAGGTCGACAGATCGCTCAGCGCCTGCGACGGCCGCCCGTTGACGAACACCAGGCGCGGCGAGGGGATCACATCCAGCGCGGCGGCGTCGATCAGCGTCGGCACCAGCGGCGCGGGCTGGAAGCTGCGCCGCTCCAGCTGCCGCAGCGAGGTGTATTTCCAGGCCTCGGCACGCGGGCCGGGCAGGCCGCTCTGCAGGGCAGCATCGAGTTCGGCGCGGCGGCTGTCATCGCCGCGGAAACCGTGCGCCAGGGAATCAAGCAGCGCGCTCATCAGGCGGCAACCTCGGGCACCACGCGGTCCTTCAGGAAGTGGTAACCGTGCTTTTCCAGCTCCAGCGCCAGCTCCGGGCCGCCACTCTGCACGATGCGGCCTTCGGCCAGCACATGCACCACGTCCGGCTTGATGTAGTCGAGCAGGCGCTGGTAGTGAGTGATGACCAGGAACGAACGCTCCGGCGAACGCAAGGCATTGACGCCGTCGGCCACGCTCTTGAGTGCGTCGATATCCAGGCCGGAGTCGGTCTCGTCCAGGATGGCGAACTTGGGCTCCAGCACGGCCAGCTGGAAGATTTCGTTGCGTTTCTTTTCGCCACCCGAGAAGCCTTCGTTGACGCCGCGGTGTAGTAGCTCGTCCTTCAAGTGCAGCACAGCCAGTTTCTGCCGAACCAGCTTAAGGAACTGCATCGAATCCAGCTCGTCTTCGCCGCGCGCCTTGCGCTGCGCATTGAGCGCGGCGCGCAGGAAATAGGTGTTGTTGACGCCGGGGATTTCCACCGGGTACTGGAAGGCCAAGAACAGGCCTGCAGCGGCGCGTTCTTCCGGCGGCAGGTCGAGCAGGTCCTTGCCGTCGAACTGCACGCTGCCTTCGCCGACCTCATAGCCATCGCGCCCGGCCAGCACATTGCCCAGCGTGGACTTGCCGGCGCCGTTGGGTCCCATGATGGCGTGCACCTGGCCGGGCTGGATATCCAGCGACAGGCCCTTGAGGATGTCTTTGCCGGCGATGCTGGCGTGGAGATTTTGAATGTTGAGCATGCTGATGGTCCGTCAGAATTCTTATGTAGCCCCTCTCCCGCCGGGAGAGGGGTTGGGGTGAGGGTCGGCGCGAAGCGGCTCCTGAATTTGGGTGCACGAGGCTTAGCTCGTACCCTCATCCGGCGCTGCGCGCCACCTTCTCCCAAAGGGAGAAGGGAATGAGTGTCAGCCGACGCTGCCTTCCAGCGACACTTCCAGCAGCTTCTTGGCTTCTACGGCGAACTCCATCGGCAGTTCGCGGAAGACCTGCTTGCAGAAGCCGTCGACGATCAGCGACACCGCATCTTCCTGGCTGATGCCACGCGCGCGGCAATAGAACAGCTGGTTGTCGCTGATCTTGGAGGTGGTGGCCTCGTGCTCGACAGTGGCGCCCGGATTCTTCACCTCGATATAGGGGAAGGTATGCGCGCCGCACTGCTTGCCGATCAACAGCGAATCGCACTGGGTGTAGTTGCGCGCGCCATCGGCATTGCGGTCCACCTTGACCAGGCCGCGGTAGGTGTTCTGGCCGCGCCCGGCGCTGATGCCCTTGCTGACGATCTTGCTCTTGGTGCGCTTGCCGATGTGAATCATCTTGGTGCCGGTGTCGGCCTGCTGGCGGTGGTGGGTGAGCGCTACCGAATGGAATTCGCCCACCGAGTCGTCGCCGAGCAGCACGCACGAGGGATACTTCCAGGTGATGGCCGAGCCGGTTTCGACCTGTGTCCAGGTGACCTTGCTGCGCGCACCACGGCATTCGGCACGCTTGGTGACGAAGTTGTAGATGCCGCCAACACCGTTCTCGTCGCCCGGGTACCAGTTCTGCACGGTCGAATACTTGATTTCGGCATCTTCCAGCGTCACCAGCTCCACCACGGCGGCATGCAGCTGGTTTTCATCGCGCATCGGCGCAGTGCAGCCTTCCAGATACGAGACGTAGGCCTTGTCCTCGCACACGATCAAGGTGCGCTCGAACTGGCCGGTATGGCCGGCGTTGATGCGGAAGTAGGTACTCAGCTCCATCGGGCAACGCACACCCGCAGGAATGAACACGAAGCTGCCATCGGAAAATACGGCCGAGTTCAGGGCGGCAAAGTAGTTGTCGCCCACCGGCACCACGCTGCCCAGGTACTGCCTGACGATCTCCGGGTGCTCCTTGATGGCCTCGGACATCGAGCAGAAGATCACGCCCTTTTCGGCCAGCTCCTTGCGGAACGTGGTGCCGACCGAGACCGAATCGAACACCGCATCCACCGCCACGCCCGCCAGCTTGGCCCGCTCGTGCAGCGGCACGCCGAGCTTGTCGTAGGTATCGAGCAGCTCCTTGGGCACCTCGTCCAGCGAGGCGTACTTCGGGCCCTTGGGCGCGGAGTAATAGCTCAGCGCCTGGAAATCGATCGGCGCGATCTGCAGCTTCGCCCACTCCGGCATCGGCATTTTCAGCCAATGGCGGTAGGCCTCCAGACGCCAGTCGGTCATCCACTGCGGCTCGTCTTTCTTGGCCGACAGCGCACGGATGACATCTTCGTCCAGGCCGGGCGGGAGCGAATCGGATTCGATCTCGGTGACGAAGCCGGCGTCGTAGCGCCGGCCCAGCCGTTCGAGGATCTGTGCATTCTGCGGAGGAGCAAGTTCGGTGGCCATCGGGCTGCCTACAGGTCAGGTGGTCGCGACGCGCGCGGCGATGGAACGCCGGCGGCTGTCGCCAGGGAGGGAAAGGGGCTGCAGCATCTGCGCCAGCGTCACGCGGCGCAGGGCATCGCCCACCACGTCGTTGATCAGGCGCCAGTTGGAACGCACCCCGCAGGTATGCGCGATGCCGCACTGGCTGTGGTCCTGGCTGCATTCGGTGATCGCCAGCGGGCCCTCCATTGCCTCGACGATTTCCACCAGGGTGATGTCGCTGGCGGCGCGTGCCAGCCGGTAGCCGCCATGCACGCCGCGCAGACCTTCGACCAGGCCGGCCTGCGACAACGGCTTGAGGATCTTGCTCACGGTCGGCGCTTCAAGCCCGGCCTGCTCGGCCAGCTCGCTGGCACTGAGCACTTGCTCGCTGCGCGCGGCCAACACGGTCAGCACCACGGTGGCGTAATCGGTGAGTTTGGTGACGCGCAACATGGGAAATCGCTGCCATCCTAAAACGGACCGAAATTGTACTCTTTTGGGCGCGGGACGGCCAACTGCCCGGTTCAGCCGCCGGCAAGCCGCAGCTGTTGCGAGCGGTGGCGCGCTTGTGCTTGGCGGTGGGGCGCGCTGCGGTCACAATGAGCGGCCCCATCACCGGATCCTTACATGTCGCGCAAAGTTGCCGCCCGCAAGTCACGTATCCACGGCAATGGCATGTTCGCCCTCGCCGCGCTCCGCAAGGGCGAGCGCATCATCCAGTACAAGGGCCGTCTGCGCACGCATGCCGAGGTGGACGCCGACGACACCGGCGATGTGGAGAGCGGGCACACGTTTCTGTTCACCCTCAGCGACGACTACGTGCTGGACGCCAACTACGAAGGCAACGTGGCGCGCTGGATCAACCACAGCTGCAATCCCAATTGCGAAGCGGTGATCGAAGAGGCAGAAGGCGACGACCGCCGCAAGGACAAGATCTTCATCGAGGCCAAGCGCGCCATCAAGCCCGGCGAGGAGCTCACCTACAACTACGGCATCACCTTGAGCGAACGGCACACGCCGCGGTTGAAGAAGATCTGGGAATGCCGCTGCGGTTCAAAGAACTGTACCGGCACCATGCTGCAGCCCAAGCGCTGAGCAGAACTCCTGGGGCGCCGAGGTCGAGGGAATCGCGCCGGGTGCTGGCGCTCGGATCAATGATTGCGATCACCCCGGCTGGGGCGCGCGTGGCGGTGGAGGGTTGTCTAGACCAGGCAAGGTACGAGGCCTACCACGCGCTGGTGTTGCCCGGTGGCTTCCCGACCCAGACACCCAGCGCACCGATGAAACCGCAATCACCTTGCATCCGCGCCTTCGCAGCCGCACACAGGCGGATGGCGGCGGTTTGCGATGAACGAGCGACACCGGCAGGTCGAAGGCTGCGCGGCTAGGCAGAACATTCGCTCAGCTGCCGGACACCGCCGCCGGTGGCACCAGCTGTTCGATGTTCTGGTTGAAAGTGACCGCCACCCGGCCGTTCTGGATGGCAACCGATTGCACCTGCACCTCACCCATCAATGCAGCGATAGACGGGTCGATACGATAGATCGGCTCCTTGCGCGCATAGTCCGCCAGCCAGGCGTTCAGCAGCTGGCGCGTGCTGTGATCCAGCCGCGCACCGGCGTTGGCCGGGCGAAAATCGTCGATGCTGGGTTGGTCGAGATAAAACCCTTGCTTGGCAGTGTCGTAGCGCAGTGCACTGGTCAGCGTGACGTGACCGACCGGCGCAGGCGCCGCACCTGCGGTGGCCACCGACAGATCGAAGGCCATCATGAGGCGGTCACCGGGTGGCAGCGATAGCGCGGGGTTGCTGACGGTCATGGCAATCAGCCCGCCCAGGGCGTCGTGGGTTTGCGGAAAACGTCCGCCCAGATACTGCTGCACATCGCTGGCCTGCACGCTGATCTGGTGGCCCTGGATCTGGGGTGCCGCCCACGCGGTCGCGCCTGGCAATGCCAGGGCCAGTGCAAGCAGGGGTCCGGCGAGCAAGCGCAATTTCATAGGGTGACTCCAGCGGCAGATGACACCACCTTATTCGCCGCCGGTGAACCGTGGGTTAGCGCAACACCGGATGCAGCGTGGCCGAGTAGATCTCCCAGCCCTGGCCGCCGGCACGCGGTTGCAACCGGTATGTCCCGACCAGTTGCTGGCTGCCCGATGCAGTGCGCACGACGATGCGTACCGGCACTTCCACCCGTTGCAACGGCTGCTGCGGATCCAGCGGCTGCGCAGGATCGTTGAGGATGCGCATCGAAACGATGCCGCCCATGGCGCGTAGCACGCCGTCATCCGGGACGGGGGGCGGGCGGCCACCGACCCAGAGCGCATCGGCCTGCGCACGCGCAGCGCCGGGCAGGGCGCCCAGATAGCGTTGCACGGTGGAGCCGGCGGCGATCAAGCCGGCCTGCGTCGTCGCATCGATCATGGGCACGGCGGCGGGCGGCGCATTGGCCTTGTGCGCGGCATCGTGGACCGTCGCGGGCGCTACCGGCGTTACCTGTGCCGGGGTGACGGCGCCCGTGTCGGGGGTCGGGGTACGCCCACAACTGCAGCCGCCGATCGCAACGACCACGATGATGATTCCGATCCAGCGCATGGCGCTCCCCTTGGCCGATGCGCGCAGTGTAGCGGTGGGCGGTGCTGCTGCGCTCAAACCCCCGGTTGCACGCGTTGCAGGCGTTCCAGCAGCAATTGCAGTTTGGGCCGTAGCGCGTCCAGCGCGTTGCTTGGGCGTGCGCGTGGGCGTGCGGCCAGGTCTTCGAGGAGTTGCGATCCTACTGTCAGGGCAGCGCACTCATCGCTGCTCAGGTCGCGGCGCAGGTGTAGCTCTTCGACCAAGCGCATCCAGTCCGCGCGGGAGCGCTGCTCGAACTCGATGGCGCAGCGATCCTCACAGGGGCGGCCATCGGTTTCGATCGGCGTGACCGTGATGCGATAGCGTTTTCGGGTCATGGCGGGTCGAGTCATTGCGGGGTAAGGCCACCATAGGCGCAGGCTGCGCTGCGCTCGAGAGCGTGCGCCATGACGCAGTGTTCCAGCCTGCTCAATCGCCTGGCGCAGGTGCATTCCTGCGCAATAGCGGCAATGGATCGTACGCACCGTTGCGTCCATAGACGCCATAGTGCAAATGCGGCGGGGTGCCGCGCGCATTGCCGGTGGTGCCCACCGTGCCGAGCGGCGTGCCGGGCTCGACCACCTGGCCGACCGCCAGCCCCGCAGCCCAGTCGTCCAGATGCGCGTAGTAGTGCCGTTCCATTGCCGGCCCCAGTACCCAGACCTGTTTGCCGCCGAGCCCGCGATCGCGGATTGCGCTGACCACGCCACGGGTTGCCGCCAGCACCGCCGTGCCACGCGGCGCGAAGATGTCCACCCCGGCATGCGTGCGGTCGCGCCCGCGTGGCGCGCCGAAGGTATCGGCGATCTGGCGTGCACGCACGTCTTGCACCGGCACGCGCAACGAGACCGGCGGCGCCATCTGGGACAGCTCCCAGGTGGCGCGCAGCTGTCCGGCGATCGGTAGCTGCCAGGCCCAGCGTGCGGCGACGACCAGGCTGCACAGCAGTGCGATCGACACCACGATGCGGCGAACACGGCGCGCCGGGCTGGAGGACGAAGCAGGCAAGGTCACGGAGAGTGTCACTGGCTGGGATGCCCGCCAGGATAGGACGCTGGCGATGAGCGGGAGGTATGGTCGCGGCAGCGTCGCCTATGTCGGCGTGGTCTTGGCCATGTCGCAGCCAGGCATCGCAGCGCTGTCGATGGTGCGTCCGGGCATGCCCGATCAGCCGCAGGCAGCTCTCCAGCAATCGCATCGCAAGCACTTCATGCCGCCGTCGGACATGCGACGGCCACGCTAACGTGGAGGCCTGTGGCCGTTTGCAGGGGGCGAATGTCCGCGACGCCGTTTCGGCATTGCCTCAAGGATTTTCCAGGCGACATGCCCCGCTGGCGTCATCATGAAACAAAAAAAGACGGCCCGAAGGCCGTCTCGATGACACCAAAGATGCGCTCGATCAGAGCGCGGAGTCCTTCAGCTTCTTTGCAACGCGTGCCCGGACCTTGAAGCCGGCCGGCTTGGCAGCAAAGACCTGCTCTTCCTTGGTGAAGGGGTTGATGCCCTTGCGCTTGGGCTTGGCCGGCACGTGGACGCTGGTCAGCTTCAGCATGCCCGGCAGGGTGAAGCTGCCCGCTCCCTTCTTGCTCAGCGATGCATGTGCAGCGCCTTCCAGCGCCGCCAGCACGGCGCGCACTTCCTTCGGAGCCAGCTGGGTGGCTTCGGCAATATGCGCGACCAGGCCGGTCTTGCTCAGCGCTTCCTTGATCGGCTTCGGCGCGGCGGTCTTGCTGGCGGCCTTGGCCGGCTTCGCGGTCTTGGTGGCGGCGACCTTTTTCACTGCCTTCTTGGGGGCAGCCTTCTTAGCGGCGGTTTTTGCCATGAGTTATACGTTCCGTATTCGTTGGTGGTGTTGGGTCTGCCGACCCGGTCGGCAACGCGAAATGTAGGGCAACTGCTGCGCGCCGCCAATAGGCAAACGCTAAAACGACACGAAAAAACCGTGTTTCGACGGGATTCGTTCACCAGCGGTGGAAAACCGGGGCAAACCGGTGTGCGCTGTGCGTAGCGCACGCGTGGCTGCAGGGCATCTGACGCGCAGCAGCAGGCGCTTGCGCAGGCGCGTGCACGGCAGGGTGCGCGCCGCGTTCGGCTGGGCGCGACCAAGCGCACGATCGTGCGGCCGTCGATCATCGCGCACGCGACAGCCGCGTTGCTGCAGGTCGCGCCATGGCGGCGTCTGCTTGCCGTCTGCGATGAAGCGTCAGGCCTGGCAGCACGCCGCGCTCCCAGGAGTGCGGCGCGGCGGCAGTTCCGCCTCGCGTGCACGCTTGCCTAGTCGTTCCTAGTCGTTTGCGGCAGACAGGCTGCGGCCGCGTTCGGTGGCCGCCGCGATCGCCTTGCCTGCAAGCGCTTCGAAGCCGCCGGCCTGGAACGTTTCGATGGCCGCCTGCGTGGTGCCATTGGGCGAGGTCACGCGACGTCGCAGCACCTCGGGTGCCTCGCCCGATTCGGTGAGCATGCGCGAGGCACCGAGCAAGGTCTGCAAAACCAGCGTGCGCGCGGTATCGGCCGGCAGGCCCTGCGCCTGTGCTGCGGCCTCCATCGCCTCGGCCAGCAGAAACACATAGGCCGGCCCGCTGCCGGAGACGGCGGTCACCGCATCCATCTGCGTTTCCTCCTCGATCCACACGGTGACGCCGGCACTCTGTAACAACCGGGTCGCCTGCGCGCGCTGGGCCTGGGAGACGCGCGCACTGGCGTACAGCCCGGTGACGCCGGCACCGAGCAGGGCAGGGGTGTTGGGCATCGCACGAACCACGGCCACATCGCCGCCGCACCAGCGCTGCAGCTGCGTTGCAGTGATGCCGGCCGCGATCGACACCAGCAGCGGCTGTCGGGCTTGGGCAAGATCGGCCAGCTGCGCGCAGACCGCTGGCATGACCTGCGGCTTGACCGCCAGCAGCCAGGTGTCGGCTCCATCGGCGGCCTGGCAAGCGTCTTCCCACGTTTCCACGCCAAAGTCGCGCGACAGCGCCGCGCGCAGTTCGGCCACTGGCTCGGCGACCCGGATGCGCGCCGCCGGCACGCCCTGCCGGATCAGCCCGGCGATGAGGCTGCGCGCCATGTTGCCGCCGCCGATGAAGGCGATGGAGCCGGCGTTGGCGGACGATGCAGACGCGGAAGGCAAGGTCATTGGGAACTCCAGTAAGCAACGATGGATGGTGCCGGCGCGCGGCGTGGATCAGGCGGATGCATCGGGCGAAGGCGTGCGTGCACCGAACAGCGCTGTGCCCACCCGCACCATGGTGGCACCGGCCGCGATCGCTTCGGCGAAGTCCGAGCTCATGCCCATCGACAAGGTGTCCACCTGCGCAAAACGCTGCTGCAGCCGTGCGAAGAGCGCCTGCATGCCGACAAAGGCCGCCGCGCGCCGCGCCGCTTCCGGAAACGGCGCCGGGATGGCCATCAATCCGCGCAGGCGCAGTGTGGGCTGCCGTGCGATGGCGTCGGCCAGCGCATCGATCGCCTCCGGCGCGCAGCCGTGTTTGCTGTCCTCATCGTCGATGTTGACCTGGATCAGCACATTCAACGGTGCACGATCGCCGGGGCGATGGCGCGCCAGCAACGGAATGAGCTTGGGGCGGTCCACGGTCTGCACCCAGTCGAAGCACTGGCTGGCCAGCTCGGCTTTGTTGGATTGCAGGTGGCCGATCAGGTGCCATTCCAGCCCAAGTGCGCGGAGCATGGCGATCTTGGCCTCGGCTTCTTGCACGTAGTTTTCGCCGAATGCATGCTGCCCCTGCGCCGCCAAGGCGGCGATGGCCTCGGCCGGCTTGGTCTTGGAGACCGCCAGCAGGCGGACGTCGCTGCGTGCGTGGTCGGTTGCCGCGGCCTGGATGGCATCGAGAATCTGCTGCAGCGACGAAACCGGCACGGGGGACATCCAGGAAAGACGGGTGGCTAGTGTGCCGCCGCCGGTGGCTGGCTTCCAGCACGTAGGGTAGGGCGGCCCCCTGGCCTGGATGCAGGCTAGGGTCATGCCCGAAAAACAACGCCTTCAGCCCTGCGCCGGCCTGCCGGCCCGAACCGGCGCTGACCCGCTTCCCGCGCGCTGCCAGAACGCTATACTGCCGGCAGGGGAGTACCTTCCAATCGCAGCCTAGGGGAAAAGCAGCGCATGGATATCGCTGAACTATTGGCGTTTTCCGTCAAGAACAAGGCGTCGGACCTGCACCTGTCCGCAGGGCTGCCGCCGATGATCCGTGTCGATGGCGATGTCCGTCGTATCAATATTCCGGCGCTGGACCACAAGCAGGTGCATGCGCTGGTGTACGACATCATGTCGGACAAGCAGCGGCGCGACTACGAAGAATTCCTCGAGGTCGATTTCTCCTTCGAGATTCCCTCGCTGGCGCGCTTCCGCGTCAATGCGTTCAACCAGAATCGCGGCGCCGGGGCGGTGTTCCGTACCATTCCCTCCGAAGTGCTGACCCTGGAAGACCTCGGCTGCCCGCCGATCTTCCGCCAGCTGATCGACCAGCCGCAGGGGCTGATCCTGGTCACCGGCCCGACCGGCTCGGGCAAGTCGACCACGCTGGCCGGCATGATCGATTACATCAACAAGAACGAATACGGCCACATCCTCACCGTCGAGGACCCCATCGAATTCGTGCACGTCTCGCAGAAGTGCCTCATCAACCAGCGCGAGGTGCACCGCGACACGCACGGCTTCAACGAGGCGCTGCGCTCGGCGCTGCGCGAAGACCCGGACATCATCCTGGTCGGCGAATTGCGCGACCTGGAAACCATCCGCCTGGCGCTTACCGCGGCAGAGACTGGCCACTTGGTGTTCGGCACCTTGCATACCAGCTCGGCGGCCAAGACCATCGACCGCATCATCGACGTGTTCCCGGCCGGGGAAAAGCCGATGGTGCGCTCGATGCTGTCCGAATCGCTGCGCGCGGTGATTTCGCAGGCGCTGCTGAAGAAGGTCGGCGGCGGGCGCACTGCCGCCTGGGAAATCATGGTCGGTACCCCGGCCATCCGCAACCTGATCCGCGAGGACAAGGTGGCGCAGATGTATTCGGCGATCCAGACCGGCCAGCAATACGGCATGCAGACGCTGGACCAGCACCTGCAGGACCTGGTCAAGCGCAGCCTCATCACGCGCAACCAGGCGCGCGAATATGCCAAGGACAAGCGGATATTTGAGTGATTCGGGAATAGGGAATCGGGAATAGGGAATCGTAAAGGCGGTTCCCGTTACCGGATCCGTTGCCCGGCTTCTCCGATTCTCGATTCCCCATTCCCGGCACCGAGGGCGCACGCCATGAGCAGCATCGACTTCACCTCCTTTCTCAAGCTGATGGCGCATCAGAAGGCGTCGGACCTGTTCATCACCTCCGGCATGCCGCCGGCGATCAAGGTGCATGGCAAGATCAGCCCGATCACCCAGACACCGCTGACCGCGCAGCAGAGCCGCGACCTGGTGCTGAACGTGATGACGCCGGCGCAGCGCGAGGAGTTCGAAAAGACCCACGAGTGCAATTTCGCCATCGGTGTGTCGGGCGTGGGCCGATTCCGTGTGAGCTGCTTCTATCAACGCAACCAGGTCGGCATGGTGCTGCGCCGGATCGAAACGCGCATTCCCACCGTCGAAGAACTGAGCCTGCCGCCGGTCATCAAGACGCTGGCGATGACCAAGCGCGGCATCATCATCTTCGTCGGCGCCACCGGTGCCGGCAAGTCGACCTCGCTGGCGGCGATGATCGGCTACCGCAACCAGAATTCCACCGGGCACATCATCACTATCGAGGACCCGATCGAATTCGTGCACAAGCACGAGGGCTGCATCATCACCCAGCGCGAAGTCGGCATCGACACCGATAGCTGGGAAAACGCGCTGAAAAACACACTGCGCCAGGCGCCGGACGTCATCATGATCGGCGAGGTGCGTACCCGCGAAGGCATGGACCACGCCATCGCCTTCGCCGAAACCGGCCACCTGGTGCTGTGCACGCTGCACGCCAACAACGCCAACCAGGCGATGGACCGCATCATCAACTTCTTCCCGGAGGATCGCCGCAGCCAGTTGTTGATGGACCTGTCGCTCAACCTCAAAGGCGTGGTCGCCCAGCAGCTGATCCCCACCCCGGATGGGCGCAGCCGCCGCGTGGCGATGGAAATCATGCTGGGCACGCCGCTGGTGCAGGACTACATCCGTGATGGTGAGATCCACAAGCTCAAGGAGATCATGAAGGAGTCCACCAACCTGGGCATGCGCACCTTCGATCAGAGCCTGTTCGAGCTGTACCAGGCCGGTGAGATCAGCTACGAAGATGCCTTGCGTTATGCCGATTCGCAGAACGAGGTGCGCCTGCGCATCAAGCTCTCGCAAGGCGGGGATGCCAAGACCCTGGCGCAGGGACTGGACGGGGTGGAGATCGCCGAGGTTCGGTAAGATCGGCCGCAGTCACGCAAGGCGGCCTGCTCGAACCGGGCAGCCGCATCGCGCAGCCCTCCGGCCGGACCCGGAACTGCCCGCGCGGGCAATTCTGCCGCTCCCAATGGGCGCGTTGCAGTTTCGGATGTAACCGCGCCGGCCGATAGTGTCTAAGGACGCTCTGAACAAAGCAGCCTGATCTGCGACAATTGACCGACGACCCAAGCGGACGATTTCGATGCAACTGAGCTTTGGCGACGCGGAGTACAACGGCAAGCGCAAGCGAACACGGCGGGAGGTGTTCCTGGCCGAGATGGATCAGGTGGTGCCTTGGAAGGCCTTGCTGGCGCTGATCGAACCGCACTATCCCAAGTCGGGCCAGCCTGGGCGACAGCCGTATCGACTGGAGACGATGCTGCGGATTCACTTTTTGCAGCAGTGGTACGCGCTGAGCGACCCTGGGGCAGAAGAGGCGTTGTACGACACGTTGTCGATGCGGCGTTTTGCGAAGATCGGCGGCCTGGATGGGGTGCCGGATGAGACCACGATTCTCAACTTTCGGCATCTGCTGGAACAGCACGACTTGGCACGCAAGCTGTTTGATCGAGTGAACGCGCATCTGTCACGCAAGGGCCAGAGCTTGCGTGGTGGCACGATCGTGGATGCCACGATCATTGCTGCGCCCAGTTCGACCAAGAACAAGCAGGGCGAACGCGATCCGGAAATGCACCAGACCAAGAAGGGCAACCAGTACTACTTCGGGATGAAAGCGCACATTGGCGTGGATGATGAGTCCGGGTTGGTGCACCACGTGGAATGCACGGCAGCCAACGCGGCGGACATCACGCAGGCGCACAAACTGCTGCACGGCAAGGAAGACACGGTGAGCGGGGACAGCGGCTACACCGGACTGGACAAGCGCGAAGAGATGGCGAGCAAGCGCAAGCTGCGCTACCTGATCGCAGAAAAGCGCTCGAAGTTGAAGCAGATCAAGAACAAACGCGCGTTGAAGCGGGCAAAGCGTTGGGAGCACACCAAGGCCAGCCTGCGGGCGAAGGTGGAGCATCCGTTCCGCGTTATCAAACGCCAGTTCGGCTACGTCAAGGTGCGCTATCGCGGTTTGGCGAAGAACACCGCGCAGGTGTTGACGCTGTTTGCGCTGTCGAACCTGTGGCAGAAGCGAAAGCACTTATTGCCTGCGATGGCCGAGTTGCGTCTGTAATCCGGGGAAACCCTCGGAAATGAGCTGAAAACGGCGAAAATCGAAGGTTTGAACGAGTTTTACGCGACCCAGGACGGCTTTTTCCGTCTCCTGGCTGCGTTGATCAGACAATCCCTAATACCGCACCCCACTGCAGTCCCCACCCTTGTGAGCCTTCCCGATTCCGATCTGCGTCCGGAGCAGGCGCCGTTGCCCGATGACGGCGCGGTGGTCACCTCCGGCCCATTGACGCCACCGCCGGATTCGGCGGGCACCGCGGCCGACGACCGTGCTTACCATCATTCGGTGGCCGAAGACGTGCAGGGCATGCTGCTGGCGACCCTGGTCGCTTCGCTGGGTCTGGCCATCTTCGCCAAGGGCGGGTTGATGATCGGTGGCATGGCCGGCGTGGCGTTCCTGCTGCACTACGCGCTGGGCTGGAACTTCGGCCTGGTGTTCGTGCTGGTCAACCTGCCGTTCTACTGGCTGAGCGTGCGCCGCATGGGCTGGGAATTCACCTTGAAGACCTTTGCTGCGGTGGGTGCCTGCGGTGCGCTGACCGACCTGCTGCCGCGCTGGGCCGATTACGCGCAGATCAGCACTGCATTCTCGGCCATTGCCGGTGGTGCGCTGTCGGGCCTGGGCATCCTGTTCTTCATCCGCCACCGTGGCAGCCTGGGCGGCATCGGCATCCTGGCGGTCTACCTGCAGCGCGAACGCGGCTGGAGCGCCGGCAAGGTGCAGATGAGCTTCGATACCATGCTGATGCTCGTGGCCTTCGCCGTGCTGGCGCCGCACAAGGTGCTGTATTCGGCGTTGGGCGCGTTGATGCTGAGCCTGGTCTTGATGTTCAACCACCGCCCGCACCGATACATGGGCGTGTGACTGCGCGAGGGTAGACGCGCCACTACGCGGGTGTGGCAATCGGCAGGAACGCAGGCGCTGGGTGCGCTGCCGGAGCGCGAGGCCTGGCGGGCAGGCGCGTTGCGCAGAGCTTGCATCACACGCTGCGCATCCAGGGCGGTGCCAGGGCTGCGACCCGCGTGTATACCGGGCAGCCGGGGTGATGCGCGCCGGGCAGGTAGCCCAGGCTCATCAGGAACTCGCCGGTGATCTCGCCGCCGGTGAAGCGAAAGGTCTTCTTGAACAATGTGACCCAGGCCGGTTTGTCCAGCGGATGCTGCGCGTCCAGCCACTGCGCGAAGCTGCCGTGCGAGCGGCGCAGGGTCTGGATGACCTGCGCATTGTGGATGGCCGCCACTATCTTCAGGCGGTTGCGGATGATGCCGGCATCGCCCAGCAGGCGCGCGACATCCGCATCGCCATAGGCCGCCACGGTATCCACGTCGAAGCCGTCGTAGGCCAGGCGAAAATTGGCACGCTTGCGCAGGATGGTTTCCCAGCTCAGGCCGGCCTGGTTGATTTCCAGCACCAGCCGTTCGAACAACTCAGGGTCCTCGCGCTGCGGAAAGCCGTATTCGTGATCGTGGTAATGCGCATGCACCGGATGACCCGGCGCGATCGCACAATAGGCGCTCATGGGCGAGGCGGCGGATTGATGCCGTCGGCGCTTGGCGTGATGTCGATGCGGGTGCCTTCGGGCAGAATCAGGTCCGGCCAGCGCGTGGGGCGCGTCTGCAACTGCCCGTTGCGCAGCGCTTGGCGTAGCCGCTCCTGGGCGTTGCCGCCGCCGGAATGGTGCCGGATCGTGCCGGCCTGGTACCAACCGGCCGCGTTGCGCGCATACAGCACGCAATCGATCGCGTACTCGCCCTTTACATTGCACAGCATTACATCGGGCTGGCCATCGCCATCCAGATCGTCGCTGCTGACCACGCAATCGCTGTCGCGCTGCGTGCACTGGCCGCGATCCTGCAGGCGTGGGGTGGACGTCAGTAGATAGGTCCACCAATCGGCTGGCGGCGCTGCCTTGCCGGCGGCAACGACCACCTGCTTGCGGAGTTGGGCCAGGTCGGTCAGCTCGTTGCTTGCTGGCGGCTGTGCCTGCTCGTCACGGTCCCAGCGTTCGGTGCGTGCCAGCAGCCGGCCCAGCGCTTGCTGGCGTGCGGCATCGCCCGCAAACGCGGGATCGTCGCGCAGCGACTGCACCGCCAGATAGCCACGCCGGCCATTGTCGAAGCGCAGGAATTGCAGATTCGTTTTCTCGCTCTCGGGCGTGCCGGTGGCCAGCCGCTGCATCTGGCTCTGCACCGTGATGCGGTAAGGGTCCAGCAACGGGCTGTTGATCAGGATCGCCAGGCCGATCACCACCCATGACAGCAGCAGGTTGCCGCTGGCCAGGTGCGGCAGCCAGCGGTCGGCGCGCGGCCGCAGTACTGCGAAGGCGTAGGCCAGCGCGTAGGCCAGCGCCAGTGACGCCAGCACCGCCGCGCAGAAGCGCTCGCCAGTCCAGCCATGCTGGCCAATGCGCAGCGCCAGGGCATAGGCTGCCAGCCCCGCGTGCGCCGGCAGGCTCAGCAGCCCGGCCTCGACCACCCGACGCAGCCAGCGCGGATACGGTGGCTGCACGTCGCCATCCCGATAGACCGCATTGGCGAACAGCACCAGCGCGAACACCAGGCTCAACAGGATCGCCGCAGCCGAACGGGTCTGCCAAAGCGCCTGCAGGCCGGTGAATGGCAGTACCAGCACAAATAGCAGTGCGATGCCGGCCAGCAGCGGTAGCAGGCCGGTGCACAACGCGAACAGGATCTGCCGCATCACCTGCACCGCGCGGTGCTGGGTGCGCCCGATCAGGATGCCCAGCCCCGTCATGATGCCGGTCGCCAGGTAGATGAAGGCCTGTTCGCGGAACAGCTCGCGAAAGACCATGATCTTGACCAATGCGAACAGGCTGGCCCACAACCACAGCACCATCCAGCACACCCACACGAACAGCAGCGCCAGTGCCAGGGTCAGGGCGTTCTGCCAGGCGTGTTCGAACAGGTCGCGGTAGTCCGCCCGCCAGTGGCCGTGCTGTTGTCGAGACTGCAACCAGGGCAGGGCGACGAACCACCCGGCCGTGACGGTGAAGCCGAATGGCCACAGCACTGCCGCGGTCCGCAGGCCTGGCGCACCGGTGGCGCTCCACGCTGCCCAGCCCGCCAGGGCGGCCAGTACCAGCGTGCTGCCGGCGATGTGCTGCCACAGGCGGCGATCGCGTAGCTGCTGCAGGCTCAGCAGCACCATGCTGGGCACCGTCATCACCAGGGTGTACCAGCAGATGCGCATGCCCAGTTCGGTGAACGGCCGCACGCCGTGCTGTTCGCCCAGCGCCGCCAGGTACAGCAGGCCGCCTTGCAACAGTGCCACCAGCACGATGGATGCGCGGATCTGTCGCGGCAGCGGCGCGTCGGGGTGTGCGGCCGCGTTGGTCGGTGGGGGCAGCATCGTCGGTCCTTGGCGGTGTCGGGCTGCAGTATCGCATTGGCGCAGCGCGCGGCGGAGCGAACGGCTAGAATGCGGCCATGTCCGTTTTACCTACGCCGCTGGCCAACCAACTGCTGATTGCGCTCCCGGCGCTGTCCGATCCCACGTTTTCGCGCAGCGTCGCGCTGATCTGCCAGCACGACGAAAATGGCGCGATGGGGGTGCTGGTCAACCGCGCGTCCGAGTACACCGTGGGCGAAGTGCTCTCGCAGATGGGGATCGAGACCGAAGATGCGCAGCTGCGCGAGCAGATCGTGCTCAATGGCGGGCCGGTGCATCCGGAGCGCGGCTTCGTCATCCACGACGATGCGCGCGAATGGGATTCCAGCCTGGAAGTGGGGCAGGGCGTGTTCCTGACCACCTCGCGCGACATCCTCGAAGCCATGGCTGCCGGCGAAGGCCCGCGCAATGCGCTGGTAGCGCTGGGTTGTGCAGGTTGGGGGGCGGGGCAGCTGGAATTCGAACTCGGCGAGAACAGCTGGCTCACCGCGCCGTCCGATGCCGATGTGCTGTTCGATACCGCCCTGGAAGATCGCTGGCAGACCGCCGCCGGGCGCATCGGCGTGGATCTGTTCCGGCTGACGGATTATTCCGGGCATGCCTGAGGCGGGCACCCTCCGCCCCGATGGCACGGTGCTGGGCTTCGACGTGGGGTCGCACCGGATCGGCGTGGCGGTCGGTACCGCGCTGGGTGCCGGCGCTCGTGCGGTGGCGGTCGTCAACGTGCACGCCGGCGGCCCGGACTGGGTGGCACTGGATCGCGTGCACAAGCAGTGGCGGCCCGATGGCCTGGTGGTGGGCGACCCGCTCACCCTGGACGACAAAGACCAGCCTGCGCGCAAGCGTGCCCATGCATTCGCCCGTCAACTGCGCGAGCGCTATGCGCTGCCGGTGGTGTTGATCGATGAGCGCTCCAGCTCGGTCGAAGCCGCGCAGCGCTTTGCGCGTGAGCGTGCCGATGGGCGCAAGCGTCGCCGCGATGCCGAGGCACTGGATGCCATGGCCGCGGCCGTGATCGTCGAACGTTGGTTGGCTGCGCCCGACCAGGCCACTCTTCTCCCTTGATTCCCGACCTGCGATGACCACCATGCAACTCGATTCGGATGGACGTTTGCGTCACCTGCTCACCCTGGAAGGATTGCCGCGCGCCACGCTGCTGCAACTGCTCGATCGCGCCGGCCAGATCCGCGATGCCGCGGTGGGCCGCGTCGGCAAGCGCAGCGTGCTGGCTGGCACCGCGGTGTGCACGCTGTTCTTCGAGCCGTCCACACGTACGCGCAGTTCGTTCCATCTGGCCGCGCAGCGCCTGGGCGCCGACGTGCTGAACTTCGACGCGTCCACCTCTTCCACCCGCAAGGGCGAGACTGCGCGCGACACCTTGAAGAATCTGGAGGCGATGGGCGTGCGCGGGTTTGTGGTGCGCCATCCCGACGACGGCGCGGTGGAAGCGCTGGCTGCTGCAGCCGGCGAGGGCACCGCGTTGATCAATGCCGGCGACGGCCGCAGTGCGCACCCCACCCAGGGCCTGCTCGACATGCTCACCCTGCGCCAGGCCAAGGGCACTGATTTTTCCAGGCTCAAGGTGGTCATCGTCGGTGACGTGAAGCACTCGCGCGTGGCGCGCTCGGACCTGCATGCTTTGCGGACGCTGGGCGCCGGCGAGATTCGCGTCTGTGGCCCGGCGAGCCTGTTGCCCGATGACGACATGCTGGATGGCTGCGTGGTCGGCCAGGACTTCGACGCCATGCTGGAAGGCGCCGATGCGCTGATGATGCTGCGCCTGCAGCGCGAGCGCATGGAAGAGGGCCTGGTGCCCTCGCTGGAGCAGTACCACACCGAATACGGCCTCACCCGCGAGCGGCTGACGCGTGCCGGGCGCGATGCGGCGGTGCTGCATCCCGGCCCGATCAATCGCGGCGTGGAAATCACCGACGAAGTTGCCGACGGCGCGCAATCGTGCGTGTTGCGCCAGGTCGCCAACGGCGTGGCCGTGCGCATGGCCGTGTTGGAAACCCTGCTGGGCTGATGCCGTCAGCAGAACGTCCGCGTCCGCCTCAAGCGGACGCGGACGTAAAGCGATCAAGACAGACCGGCGCACTGCATGTCTAAGCGCAAAGCAGGAAGCCATGGCGGGATGAGCAAGCCACGGGTTCTCAGGTTCGTTCAACGCCACGCGTCTTGCCAACGATCCCACCCCGTGGCCTGCTCTTGCGATTGCCGATTCCCGATTCCCGATTCCCGATTCCCGATTCCCGATTCCCAGCACCACCACGTAACACCCACTCCCCTATCGTGACGCTCTCTTTCATCGCAGGAGACCGCAATGGGTATTTCGCGTCACGCCACCGCACACTGGGAAGGCGACCTCAAGACCGGCAAGGGTCAGCTCAGCACGCCGCAGAGCGGCCTGATGGACAACACCCGCTATGCCTTCAGCAGCCGCTTCGGCGACGAGAAGGGCACCAATCCGGAAGAACTCATTGCCGCAGCGCATGCGGGCTGCTTCACCATGGCGCTGTCGGCGCAGCTGAGCGAAGCGGGCTTCCCGCCAGCCTCGCTGGACACGCGTGCCGACGTCGATCTGTCGATGGAAGGCGGCCCGCAACTGTCGCAGATCCGTCTCAAGCTCAACGCCGTGGTGCCTGGCATCGACGAAGCCAAGTTCCGCGAGCTGGCCGATGCCGCCAAGAAGAATTGCCCGGTGTCCAAGGCGTTGAGTGCAGTGCCGATCAGCCTGGAAACCGAATTCTCCAACTGATGCGCTTCGCACTGCATGGCGTCGGTGCACGTTGCCGCCGCCATGCAGCTGGCGGCAACCTGAATACGCGTTTCCAGGGCCTGTCCGGTTCAGGGCGGTTTCACCGGCATGGGTCGAGCATCGGCAGCGTGTCCTCCCTTGCGAAGCTGCCACGATGAAAACTCTTGTGCTTGGTGCTCTTGTGATTGGGCTGGCTGCGGCTGGCACTGCGACAGCGCAGCGCTACGACGGCAGCTATCGCGACGTGTACCGCGACTCCTATCGCGGCGGCTACGAAGATGGCCGCTACGAATATGCACGGGTGGTGCGCGTGGATCCGATTCTGGTGTCCGACTCCTACACCGAGCGGACCAACGAACGCTGCTACAACCGTCCAGCCGACGGTTACTACACCAGCAATGACGGTTACTACCGCAACGAAGGCGGCTATGCCTCGCCCAATTCCGGTCGCGGCGTGGCCAGTGTGATCGGTGGTATCGCTGGCGCGGTGCTGGGTAGCCAGGTGGGTGGCGGCAACGGTCGCCTGGTGGGTACCGCCGTTGGTACCATGGCCGGCGTGGCCGCGGGCCGCTCGATCTACGAGGCCAACAACCGCACCTACCGCGGCAATGTCAGCGTCTGCGAACCGGTGTCCTACCGCACCTCGCGCGAGCGCGTGGATGGGTACGACGTGACCTACGAATACGGCGGCCGCCTGTACCACACGCGCAGCGACTACAACCCCGGCGACAGGATTCGCGTGCGCGTCGACGTGCGCCCGGACTGAGTGTACCGAGGTAGCGGTGTTACATCGTCATCGCGTTGCATCGTCGTGTGCAACGCCGATGACCCGGCATCCCACTACCAATCGAGCGTGCCGCGGATGACGGTCTGCACCTGGCCGCCGGACCACACATGGCCCTTGGTATCCACCCGCATTTCCAACAGCGCATCGAAGCCGATTTCGCGTCCCTGGCTGACCACGTAGCGACGATCCTTGCCCGGCAGCGCCTGGCGGCTGTCCAGCCAGGCCGCCAGCACCGCGTTGGCTGCACCCGATGCCGCATCCTCGAAACGTCGCGCATTGCCGACGAACGCGCGCACGGCAAGGTCGTAGGTGCTTGCGGTCGCGGCGTAGGCGTAGGCGAATACACCCATGCTGCCGGTGGATTCGGCCAATGCGGCTATCGCGTCCCAGTCCGGTTGCAGGCCGCGCAGGGCGGCCTCGCTGGCCAGCTCCACCACCCACCAGGTGCGGCCACCGTCCATCAGCGCCGGTGGCAGGCTGCCGAGCGGCCAGCCATGCAGCGCGGCGCGCAGACGCGGGTCGTCGGCAGCGACCTGTTCGGCGACGCGGGCGCGTGGCGTGCGGATGGCGATACTGCGGTGGCCATCGATCTGCTCCACCCGCAGTGGCAACTGTCCGGCGATGCCGTCTTGCACCAGCAGGCCGTCGTGGGGCGCGGCCAGCCCGGCTTCGAGCACCGCATGCGCCGTGCCCACGCTTGGGTGACCGGCGAACGGGACTTCTTTTTGCGGCGAAAACATCCGCAGCCGGTAGCTGCTGTGCGCATCGGCCGCAGGGAACACGAAGGTGGTCTCCGGCAGCTTCGTCCAGCGTGCGATCGCCTGCATCTCCGCATCGTCCAGCCCCTGCGCATCCAGCACCACCGCCAGCGGGTTGCCGCTGCCGGGGCGGGCGGAGAACACATCCAGTTGCAGGAAACGGCGGGTGGTCATGAGGGGCGATCCGCGGGCAGGGCGCGGCAGCTTACCAATCGATGCGGCCGTCGATCACCTGCAGCGTCGTTCCGCCGATCCAGACCTCGCCCTGATCGTCCAGTTCCACCTGGATGCGTCCGTCGCGGCCGACCTCGCGGCCCTGGCTGGCGACATAGCGCGAGCCCTCGCCTGGCAGGCGTCCCTCGCCATGCAGGCGTGCAGCGATGCAGGCATTGGCGCTGCCAGTGACCGGGTCTTCCGCGATGCCAGTGCCGGGGCAGAACGCGCGCACCACCAGGTCTTCGCTGCCGCCATGGACGGGCGCGTAGATGGATAGCCCGGTGGCGGCGCTGGCCTGGGTCAGGCGGGTGATCGCAGCGAAATCGGGGGCGGCCTGCCGCACCGCATCGGCATCGGCCAGTTCCAGCAGCCACCAGTGGGGACCGTTGTTCCACAGGGCTGCCGGATGCGTGGCCGTGCGCAACCCGCTGCAGGCGGCCTGTACGGCCGCCGCGTGGCGATCGCCACCCGCCACCACGCGCGCATGCGGCGCGCGCAGCCGGACCTGCAAGGCACCGTGCCGGTCGAAGACCTCCACCGGCAGTACGCCGGCGGCGCATTGCTGGCGCAGGCGGCCATCGGCCTTATAGCCGGTCAGCCCGTGCGTGGCCGCAGCCCATGCTGCACCCACGCTGGGGTGGCCGGCGAACGGCAGTTCCGTGCGTGGGGTAAAGATGCGGATGTGGTAATCGGCACCGGGCACGCTGACCGGCAGGAAGAAGATCGTCTCCGACAGGTTCAGCCAGGCGGCGATCTGCTGCATCTGCTCGCCCGACAACGCGCTCGCGTCGAACACCACGCCCAGCGGATTGCCGGAGCCGGGGCGGCTGGCGAAGACATCCAGTTGCAGGTAGCGATGCTTGCTCATCTGTCAGCGATCTCGGGAGTGGGTGTGCATGCGGATGGTTGCAGCGTAAACCGTCGCAGCGCGGTCTCTTAATCCTGGGCCACTGCAACGATTGATGGGGATCATGCGGGAGATATTGGCAGTAGAATCGGGGGTTGCGCCCGGCATACCGGCTTTTCCCCCCAAATCGTAAACGCCTACCCCATGTCAGCTCCCCACTCTACCGATCGTTGGATCGTCCTCAAGTTCGGCGGCACCTCGGTGTCGCGTCGTCATCGCTGGGACACGATTGGAAAACTGGCGGGCAAACGGGCGACCGAAACCGGCGGCCGCGTGCTGGTGGTGGTCTCTGCGCTGTCGGGCGTGACCAACGAGCTTACCGCCATCGCCGATGGCGCCGCCGACAGCGCGCAGCGCGTGGCCGCGCTGGAGCAGCGTCACCGTGAGTTCGTTGCCGAGCTCGAACTCGATGCGCAGGCGGTGCTGGGCGAGCGGTTGGCCGCACTGCACGCGCTGGTGGGCGACGCGCGCGCTGCCACGCGCACGCTCGATTGGCAGGCCGAGGTGCTGGGGCAGGGTGAGTTGCTGTCCTCCACCATCGGTGCGGCGTACCTGCATGCCAACGGCCTGGACATGGGTTGGCTGGATGCACGGCAGTGGTTGTCGGCGCTGCCGCCGCAGCCCAATCAGAGCGAATGGTCCAGGCGCCTGTCGGTGTCCTGCCAGTGGCAGGCCGATGCGCCGTGGCGTGCGCGCTTCGATGCGCAGCCTAACCGCCTGCTCATCACCCAGGGGTTCATTGCGCGGCACGCCGATGGCGGCACCGCGATCCTTGGCCGTGGCGGTTCGGATACCTCGGCGGCGTATTTCGGCGCGCTGCTGGGCGCCAGCCGCGTGGAGATCTGGACCGATGTGCCCGGCATGTTCAGCGCCAACCCGAAGGACGTGCCGGATGCACGCCTGCTGACCCGGTTGGACTATTACGAAGCACAGGAAATCGCCACCACCGGCGCCAAGGTGCTGCATCCGCGGTCGATCAAGCCCTGTCGCGATTCCGGCGTGCCGATGGCGATCCTGGATACCGAACGCCCCGACCTGCCCGGCACCAGCATCGACGGCAGCGCCGAGCCGGTGCCCGGCGTCAAGGCGATCAGCCGCCGCAACGGCATCGTGCTGGTGTCGATGGAAGGCATCGGCATGTGGCAGCAGGTGGGCTTCCTGGCCGACGTATTCGCGCTGTTCAAGAAGCATGGCCTGTCGGTGGACCTGATCGGCTCGGCCGAAACCAATGTCACCGTGTCGCTGGATCCGTCGGAAAACCTGGTCAATACCGACGTACTGGCGTCGCTGTCGGCGGATCTGTCGCAGATCTGCAAGGTCAAGATCATTGTTCCTTGCGCGGCGATCACCCTGGTCGGGCGCGGCATGCGCTCGCTGCTGCACAAGCTCTCCAATGTGTGGGCCACGTTCGGGCAGGAACGCGTGCACATGATTTCGCAGTCGTCCAACGACTTGAACCTGACCTTTGTCATCGATGAAGCCGACGCCGATGGCCTGCTGCCGATCCTGCATGCGGAATTGATCGATAGTGGGGCAATGCCGGTCAGCGAAGGCGAAGTGTTCGGCCCGCGCTGGCGTGAGATCATCGGCTCGGTGCGTCCGCGGCCCACGCCGTGGTGGCATGCCGAGCGGACGCATCTGCTGTCGCTGGCCAAGGCCGGCACACCGCGCTATGCCTACCACCTGCCGACGGTGCGCGCGCGTGCGCACGCATTGGCGCAGATTGCCGCGGTGGATCAACGCTATTATGCGATCAAGGCCAACGCGCATCCGGCGATCCTGATGGCGCTGGAACAGGCCGGCTTCGGCCTGGAATGCGTCTCGCACGGTGAGCTGCGCCGGGTCTTCCAGACGCTGCCCGAGCTGTCGCCGCGCCGCGTGCTGTTCACGCCGAGTTTTGCGCCAAAGGCCGAATACGAAGCAGGATTCGCGCTGGGCGTGACCGTCACCGTGGACAACGTCGAGGCGCTGCGTAACTGGCCGGAGGTGTTCCGTGGCCGCAACGTGTGGCTGCGCATCGACCTGGGCCACGGCGATGGCCACCACGAGAAGGTCAATACCGGCGGCAAGGCGTCCAAGTTCGGCTTGTCGTCCACGCGCGTGGACGAGTTCGTGGAGGCGGCGCGCACGCTCGATGTCACCATCACCGGCGTGCATGCGCACCTGGGCAGCGGCGTGGAGACCGGCGAACACTGGCGAATGATGTACGACGAACTGGCCGGCTTCGCGCGCCGCATCGGCACGGTGGAGACCATCGATATCGGTGGCGGCCTGCCGATTCCCTACAGTGCCGAGGACGAGCCGTTCGACCTGGAGGTGTGGGCCAAGGGCCTGGCCGAGGTCAAGGCCGTACACCCGGGGTATCGCCTGGCGATCGAGCCGGGCCGCTACCTGGTGGCCGAGGCCGGCGTGCTGCTGGCGCAGGTCACCCAGGTGATCGAAAAGGACGGCGTGCAGCGCGTGGGGCTGGATGCGGGCATGAACACCTTGATTCGCCCGGCACTGTACGACGCCTGGCACGACATCGAGAATCTCAGCCGCCTCGATGCGCCGGCTGATGGCAGTTTCGATATCGTCGGGCCGATCTGCGAATCCTCGGACGTGTTCGGCAAGCGCCGCCGGCTACCGGCCACCACCGCGCCGGAGGATGTGATGCTGGTGGCCGATACCGGTGCATACGGCTATGTGATGGCCAGCACCTACAACCAGCGCGAGTTGCCGCGCGAAGAGGTCATCGATGCGCCCGCTGGCTGAGTTCGTGGCGCTCAGTACGCTGGCCGGCGGTGCGTCGATAGTGGCGTCCACCGCCATCGACATGGCCGGTCTGCACATGCGCTGGACCGACAGCTTGAAGTGGGCGCTGCCCGCAGTGTTTGCTGCCGGCATCGGCGCCTGGTGGTCCGGGCGCTGGCAGCTGCGTCGCCAGTCACGCGCGCCAGCACGGCACGCAGGCGGCATGGCGCTGCGCACGGTGCTGTTGAGCGGGCTCAGCTATCTGCCGGCGCTGCTGCTGTACCTGCTGGTGGCGCTGGCAGCGACCGGCGATGCGCAGGTGATCGGCTCGCAGGTCATGCTGCTGTTGTTCGCGATCGGTTGCCTGCCGCTGCTGTGGGCCGCAGTGCCGTTTTCCATGATTGAATATGTCCTGTGCCGACGTTATCTGCGTCGCTTGCACGTTCCTGCAGGTAGTCCATGAGCGCTTTCGACAAACACCAGATCTCCACATTCCGTTTCGTGCGCTGCGCGCTCGACGCGCAGACCGGCGTGGCGACGCTGGTGTATGCCTTCGACCAGGGCCCGGAACTGGTGGAAACCGTCGCCGTGCCAGGCGCGCCATTCGTGTTGGAGGGTGCACATGCCGCAGCTGTGCAACAGGCCTTGCGCCTGCTGCACCTGATCGCGGGCGTGAGTTACTACAAGGCCGCAGTGCCGCCGACCATCGCCATCGACAGCTACAGCATCGATGCCAACACCGCCGCGTTGGTGGAAAGCGTCTATCTGCATGGCCTGGGCGAATTCGCCTACCGCAATGGCTTGAACCTGCACGGCAAGATCAACTTTCCGGTGGTCGCGCAGGCAGCTGCCCCAGCGCCTGCGCTGGGCTTGCGCGAACACGCATTGGTCGCCATCGGCGGCGGCAAGGATTCGCTGGTCAGCATCGAGGCCCTGCGCCAGGCCGGTGTCGATCAGACCGTGAGCTGGATCGGTGGTTCGCAGCTCATCCGCGCCTGCGCCGAGCGCACCGGCTTGCCGGTGCTCAATGTCGGCCGCGTCCTGGCGCCGGAGCTGTTCGAGCTCAATCGCCAGGGTGCCTGGAACGGGCATATCCCGGTCACTGCGGTGAATTCGGCCATCCTGGTGTTGTCGGCATTGCTGACCGGCGTGGACCAGGTGGTGTTTTCCAACGAACGCTCGGCCAGCTACGGCAGCCAGATCCCGGGTACCGGCGAGGTCAATCACCAGTGGTCCAAGGGCTGGGCCTTCGAGCAGGCGTTCGGCAAGTACGTGCAGCGCCATGTGGCGGCCGATCTGCGCTACTACTCGTTGCTGCGGCCGTTGTCCGAGCTGGCGGTGGCGCGGCAGTTCGCCAGGACCGACTACTACGACGCGCATTTTTCCAGCTGCAACCGCAACTTCCACATCATGGGCGAACGCCCGGTGCACCGCTGGTGCGGGGTGTGCCCGAAGTGCCACTTCGTGTTCCTGGCGCTGGCCCCGTTCATGCCGAAGACGCGACTGGTGGGGATCTTCGGGCGCAATCTGCTCGACGATGCCGCGCAGGCCGGCGGCTACGACGCGCTGCTGGAATTCCAGGACCACAAGCCGTTCGAATGCGTGGGCGAAGGCCGCGAATCGCGCGCGGCGATGGCGTTGCTGGCAACGCGTGCGGAGTGGAAGGAAGACGCGCTGGTGACGCGCTTCATCCGGCAGATCCAGCCGCAACTGGACCCGCAGGAGCTGCAGGTGGAGCCATTGATGGCCATCGATGGCGAGCACCGTATCCCGGCGGCGCTGTGGGAGCGCGTGCGTGCGAATTTCGCAGCTTGAGGGCAAGGCGGTTGCATTGTGGGGGTGGGGGCGCGAAGGGCGCGCGGCGTATCGCGCGGTGCGCACCGCGCTGCCCGCCCAGCCACTGACGGTGTTCTGCAGTACCGAGGAGGCGCGCGAACTCGCGGCGCTGGACGATGCGGCATTGCAGGTAGAGACCGATGCCAGCGCGCAGGCGCTGGGCCGGTTCGAGATCGTGCTGAAGTCGCCCGGCATCAGCCCGTATCGCGCCGAGGCACTGGCCGCCGCCGCGCAAGGCACGCAGTTCATCGGCGGCACTGCGCTATGGTTCGCCGAGCACGCGCAGGCCGATGACGACGTGCCTGGCGCCATCTGTGTCACCGGTACCAAGGGCAAGAGCACCACCACCGCGCTGTTGGCGCACCTGCTGCGCAGCGCCGGGCACCGCACCGCGCTGGTCGGCAATATTGGCCAGCCCTTGCTGGAAGTGCTGGCACCGCAGCCGCCACCGGCGTACTGGGCGATCGAGTTGTCCAGCTACCAGACCGGCGAGGTCGCGCGCAGCGGTGCGCGCCCGCAGCTGGCACTGGTGCTGAATCTGTTTCCCGAACATCTGGACTGGCACGGCGACGAGGCGCGCTACGTGCGCGACAAACTGTCGCTGGTGACCGAGGGCCGCCCGCGGATCGCCTTGCTCAACGCGGCCGATCCGCTGTTGCGCGGCATGCAGTTGCCCGATAGCGAGGTGCGCTGGTTCAATCATCCCGACGGCTGGCATCTGCGTGGCGACGTGGTGTACCGCGGCGCGCAGGCCATTTTCGATACCGCCAACGTGCCGCTGCCCGGCGAACATAACCGCCGTAATCTGTGCGCGGTGCTGGCTGCAGTGGAAGCGCTGGGCCTGGATGCCGCGGCGCTCGCGCCGGCTGCGTCGAGTTTCCGCCCCTTGCCCAACCGGCTGCAGTGGCTGGGCAGCGTGGACGGCATCGGCTACGTCAACGATTCGATCAGCACCACCCCGCATGCCTCGCTGGCTGCGCTGGCCTGCTTCGCGCAACGGCGCGTGGCCTTGCTGGTCGGTGGACATGACCGCGGGCTGGATTGGCAGGATTTCGCCGCGCATATGGCGCAGCAGGCACCGCTGGAAATCGTCACGATGGGTGCCAATGGCCCGCGCATCCACGCCTTGCTGGCACCGCTTGCCGCGTCGGGGCATTTCAGCCTGCACGCCGCCGGCGATCTGCAGCAGGCGATGCAGCTGGCGCGCGAGGCGCTGGGCGAGCAGGGCGGTGTGGTGCTGCTGTCGCCGGGCGCGCCCAGCTTCGGTGCGTACAGCGACTACGTGGCACGCGGCCGGCATTTCGCCCAGCTGGCCGGGTTCGACCCGGAGGCGATCAGTGCGATTCCCGGGCTGGGCGTGCAGTAACGCGTGGTGCCGCGCCGATGCGATCGCAATCGGCTGCTGGCGATGCAGGCAGTGGCGCAACGGGCAGGTTGGCGCAAGGCTGGCTGGTCGTTTTACCGCTGACGCACATCGCGACCGCTTCTGCACGCCGGCTCCGCTTACACTGCGCGCACATCCCCGGAGCAAGCGCATGCACAAGCAATGGTCGTTGAGCAGTGTGGGTCTGGTTGGCGTCCTAGCGTCGCTGGCATTTCCGACAATGGCGGCGATGCAGGCCAAGCCGCTGGAGTGGAAGATCGGCAAGGACACCTACAGCGGTGTGCTGGTCTACGACGATGCCGGCGATGCCAAGCGGCCCGGCCTGGTGATGGTGCCGAACTGGCGTGGCGTCAACGACTCTGCTGTGCAGAAGGACAAGCAACTGGCCGGCGACGACTACGTGGTGCTGGTGGCCGACGTGTACGGCAAGGGCAAGCGCCCCGCCAACGACAGCGAGGCGGGGCAGTTCGCCGGTGCGCTGAAGAAAGATCCGCCGACGTTGCGCGCACGCGCGCTGAAAGCCGTTGAGGTGCTCAAGGCGCAGACCGGCAAGGCACCGCTGGATGCGGCGCGCATTGGTGCGGTGGGCTTCTGCTTCGGTGGCACCACGGTGCTGGAACTTGTGCGTGCAGGCGCGCAGCTGGCTGGCGTAGTCAGCCTGCATGGCGGCATCGCCTCGCCCAGCCCGGCGGCTGCCGGCGCGGCCAAGACACCAGTGCTGGTGCTCAACGGCGCCGACGACAAGAGCGTGACCAAGGCCGACATCGCCGCGTTCGAAACCGAAATGAATGCCGCTGGCGCGGATTGGCAGTTCGTCAACTTCAGTGGCGCGGTGCATTGCTTCGCCGAGGCCGATGCCAACAGCGCGCCGGGCTGCCTGTACAACCCGCGTGCCGCCAAGCGTGCCTATCGCATGCTGGGCGATTTCTTCGATGAGCGGTTTGGTCGGTAGCCGGGATTGGGGATTGGGGATTCGGGATTTGGGATTCGCAAAAGCGTGGTCCCGTCCTTCGAATTTTCCCGTGAATCTGTATTCACTGGCCTGCGCTGGCCATCGAATGCGGGGATTCGTAAGAGCACAGCCAAGCCGCTTTGACGAATTCCCAATCCCCAATGCCCAATCCCGTCCGGCGCGCCCAGCGCACCGGATCAATGTGTGCGTTGCACCGCGTAACGGGCCAGGCCGCGCAGTGCGGCCACCGCCGGGCTGGCTGGCAAGCTTGCCAGCGCCTGCTCGGCGGCGGCGGCGTATTCGGCGGCGCGCTGGCGGCTGTAGTCCAGCCCGCCGGTGGCATGGATGGCGGCCAGCACTTCCGGCATCGCCGTCGCATCGCCCTGTTCGACGATGGCGCGCAGGCGCTGCCGCGTGGCCGCGTCCGAATGGGCCATGGCGTGGATCAGCGGCAGCGTGGCCTTGCCTTCGGCCAGATCGTCGCCCAGGTTCTTGCCCAGATCCGCAGCCTCGGCGGCGTAATCAAGCACGTCGTCGGCGATCTGGAAGGCGAAGCCCAGCTGCATGCCGTAGTCGTACAGCTGCTGCTGCACCTGCGCATCCGCGCCCGACGCCAGCGCGCCCAGGCGGGTACCGGCGGCGAACAGCACCGCGGTCTTGCGCTCGATCACGCGCAGGTAGGCGGCTTCGTCGGTGTCCGGGTTGTGCACGTGCAACAGCTGCAGCACTTCGCCTTCGGCGATGCGGTTGGTGGTATCGGCCAGGATCTGCATGACTTCCATGCGGTCGAGTTCGACCATCAGCTGGAAGCTGCGCGAATACAGGAAATCGCCCACCAGCACGCTGGGCGCGTTGCCCCACAGCGCATTGGCGGTGCTGCGGCCGCGGCGCAGGTCCGACTCGTCCACCACGTCGTCGTGCAGCAGGGTCGAGGTGTGGATGAACTCGATGATCGCCGCCAGTTGATGGTGCTCCGGGCCAGAGCCGCCAGCCGCGTGGCCGGCCAGCATCACCAGCATCGGCCGCAGGCGTTTGCCGCCGGCGGAGATGATGTGGTCGGCAATCTGGTTGATGAGCACGACGTCCGACGCCAGACGACGGCGGATCAGGGCATCGACCGCAGCCATGTCCGGCGCGGCGAGGGACTGGATCTGGAGCAGGTCCAGAACGGTGGGGAGGTCTTCGGCGATGGTCATGCGCAGGCGTTCGTGATGTGTATCGATTATAGGTGCCCGGGCCGGATCCGTCCCGCCATGTGTGTCCGGCGTTGCCGGAGCAGGGTGGAAACCGTTGCTGCGCCTGCCTTGCGGGATTGCCGGCGAGTACCGATTCCCACCCGCCGTCGCGGCGTTTTCCGGCCCTGCGACGGGCCGGGCGCAGGCACTGTCGCTGGGCAGGTGCGGTAACATTGGCCCCAAGACATTCACCGCCGCGCCCCTTCGGCGCCGGCGCACCATCGGAAGCATTTATGGCCCGCGGCATCAACAAAGTCATCCTCGTCGGCAACCTCGGCAACGATCCCGACACCAAGTACACCCAGGCCGGCATGGCGATCACCCGCGTGAGCCTGGCCACCACCAGCATGCGCAAGGACCGCGACGGCAACAACCAGGAGCGCACCGAATGGCACCGCGTGGTGTTCTTCGGCAAGTTGGGCGAGATCGCCGGCGAATACCTGCGCAAGGGCTCGCAGGTCTACGTCGAAGGGGAACTGCGCTACGACAAGTACACCGGTCAGGATGGCGTGGAGAAGTACAGCACCGATATCGTCGCCAACGAAATGCAGATGCTCGGCGGCCGTGGTGAAGGCGGCGGTGGCGGCATGGGCGGCGACCGTCCGCAGCGCTCGCAGGCTCCGCGCCAGCAGGGCGGTGGCGGTGGCGGCCAGGGCGGCGGCTACGGTGGTGGCGGCGGTGGTCAGGACTATGCCCCGCGTCGTCAGCAGCCGGCGCAGCAGCAGTCGGCTCCGCCGATGGACGACTTTGCCGATGACGATATTCCGTTCTAGATCACCAAGTAGTGCCCGTTGTGCGTTTACCAAGGTGGCAGGGAGCTTCGGTTTCCTGCCATTTTTTTCAGAGTTTGCCGGTAGATTTCTATCTAGGGACGCTCTGAACAAAGCAGCCTGGTCTGCGTCAATTGACCGACGACCCAAGCGGGCGATTTCGATGCAATTGAGCTTTGGCGACGCGGAGTACAACGGCAAGCGGTAGATTTTGGGCAAGCCCGTGACGTTCATGCTGATGGGGCAGCTTGCCATCGCCTTTGCGGCAGTTGCGGTGATCAACTTGGTTTTCTGCCCATGAGGGTGTTGCGCTGAGGCTGAGCAGCTGTCGCCAAGGCCATGTGTGACCGCTTCAGTCCTGTCAGGCTTCTAGCAACTCTTGCGGATCGGCAAATTCGTCCGCGTCGTTGACCAGGCCGAACAGCAGGTTGCACAGCTCGTAGAAATCGATCTGGTGCACCCACAGGCGGCGGTAGTTCAACGTCGGCTTGCTGCGTTCGGCTCGGTAGCTGCTCTTCACTGCGGCGAGCGCGACGCGCAGCTGGTCCTCGGAAGCGGTCGGGACATCGATGTCCAAGGAGGACAGCAGGAACCAGCGCCTGTCGGGGTTGTATATCGACGGCAGGGGCCGGCCGCCCAGGTCGGGCGAGAGGCTGCGCACGTTGGCGAAAGACGCCTGCACGGCGTACTTGTCCTAGTCGAAGGATTTCCCTTCCTCAGGTACTCGGCAAGTCGGAATCCACCCGCCCGCGCTGGCTGCTTGCAAATTAGGTGTATATCCCTAATATTTGGGCCGTTCGCCCATTCTCTAGGTGCATACGTCTAATGCAAACGCTCGCGGAGCTAGGCTTGGCCGTCGCCCATCGCCGGCGCGCTCTACGCATGACCCAGGCCGATGTGGCCGCGCAAGCGGGGGTGTCGTCGGACACGCTGTCTCGGTTCGAGCTGGGCAGGGTGTCCGAGTTCGGATCCCGAAAGCTGCTTGCTGTCCTGTCCGCCCTGGGCATGGAGCTGGAGTTCAAGGAAGAGGGTGCAGCCGGCAACCTCGATGAGCTCCGGAAAGAGCACATGGCGCCGCGCCGATGAAACTGTCTGTCTATGTGCACGGGCATGAGGTCGCCTCGCTGGAGGATCTGAACAGTTTCACGAGCCGGCTCAGTTACCACGATGATGTGGAGCAAGACGACTTCGTGTCGCTCACCATGCCGGTGCGGCGGGAGCCGTGGGACTGGGACGACCAGCTGCACCCGATCTTCCAGATGAACCTGCCCGAGGGCTACTTGCTGCAGGTGCTGCAGGAGCAATTCGGCCCCCACATCGGCGGCAGCCCAATGAACCTGCTGTCGGTGGTCGGCAGGAACATGATCGGGCGCATCCAGATCGCGCCTCCTGGCGCCGTGCTCAATGAGCCGGCCAAGCCGGTTGACGTGGCCGCACTCCTGCAGGGCGACAACTCCGCCGAAGCCTTCGCAGAACTGGTGCGCGAGCATGCCACCAGCGGTGTTTCTGGCGTTGTCCCCAAGTTCCTGGACACGGAGAAGTTGACCGGTCTGGGCAACCACAAAGAGGAAACGCTTTTCACCCACCGGCACATCATCAAGGGCTCATCCCAGCACCTGCCATTCGTGTCCCTCAACGAGCACCTGTCGATGCAGGTGGCGGCGAAGGTGCTGCCCACGGCCAAGACAGAAATCTCGCGCGATGGCCAGGCGCTGGTCGTGGATCGCTTCGATGTGGACGACGACGGCCAGCCTCTATGGGGCATGGAGGACTTCTGCGCGCTGCTCGGCATGCGGCCGGCGAACAAGTACGAAACCACGTGGGAGCGGATCGCCAGGGCTGTTCGCGACCATGTTCCTGCCGATCGCAGGATGGAGGTGAACCAACATCTTGCCACGGTTGTTCTGTTGACCTATGCGCTCAGGAATGCCGACTGCCATGCGAAGAACGTGGCGCTTCGGTACACATCCCGCCGCGACGTTGAGGCCACGCCTGTCTACGACATGCTCACCAAGGCAGCCTATGGCCAGTAAGCCAAGAACCCGCCAGGCATCAGCTTGGGTGGTCGAAAGACTTGGGATCCGGGCCGGACCCTGCAGCAGTCGATCGTGTCGGTATTCGGGGTGCCCGCGCGCAAGCAAACCCAAATCGTGGAGCAGATTGGCCAGGCAATCTCCGAGGTCGCGCCGGCGGTGCGCGAAGCAGTCAACGAGCATCCGTGCTTCCGCGAGATCGGCAAGCGGATGCTCCTGGCGTGGCAGGAGGGCCTGAGCATGCTGTACAACAAGCGCACCTACAACCTTGGGGAGCTGGACCTTGGCGAGTCTTTCCGTAGACTGTCCGGCCCCGAGCCGGTGAACGCCCAGCGGGTTGTCATTGGCCGATCCGGCCTTGCCGATTCGGATCCGATGGGCTGACCAGTAACGAGGCCGGATTGCCATCGCCTCTGCTGCGCCAGTTCCTACCCAAGGGTGTGGATTTGTCCAGCGTCAGTCAGGAGTATCTCAATCACATCGCCTTGCTGATGAACACCCGTCCACGAAAAACGCTGGGCTGGAAAACGCCCAGTGAAGCGATGGAAGAAGAACTCGCAACCTTTAAATCACGTGTTGCACTTGAATCTTGAGGTCGCCGGTTTGGCGACTGTCTTTATGGATGCTGGGTTATTGCTCGGGCTTCTACATTCCATTATGAATTTGGCTCATTTTATCGGTGGTATGGGTTTATGTGAATGTTATGTAATAGTTTATTATTGTTGTGATTGGTGGTGCGCAAATGGAGGTAAATCCCGGCATGTCCCTACTGAGGGCCGGATTTTTTATGCCGACATGAGATGAGTTCAAGAATCTTTGCCGTAGTTTGAGAACGGCATGTGCTTTGGCGGATTGTCTACTGTAGTTGCGCAGGTGAGTGGGGACTTGCACGCACGCTGCTTGGGAAATGTCGGTCCGTTGATGCGTCTTTGAGAGATGCCATCACGGTCGCGGTGTCGGCGCCGGATGCACGCCTGTGTGGCTCGGTGCCTGACTGCTGCCACAGCATCCCGTTCAACGGCGTCTTCTACGCGTAATGCACGCGCGGCAATGGGTCGGCTTCGCCGCGCAAGCGTGGAACCTGCGTGAGCAGTGCAAATGCCGTCGGACTGCGCTGCGCATCCGTCACGCGGATGTCCGGTTCCGGCCAGCCTGCTTGGCGCGGTACAGCGCCACGTCGGCGTCGTGCACGAGTGTCTGCGGTGTCGCCGGTTTCTGCGGCGTATCGCAGCTGGCAGCGCCTACGCTGACGGTGACATGGGGACTGGTAGGGCTGGCCAGATGCATCAGACCCAGGTCGGCGACGGCCGCGCGCAGGCTCTCTGCCACACGCAGGGCGCCCGCCGTATCGGTATGCGGCAGGATCACCGCAAACTCTTCGCCACCGTAGCGGGCAGCCACCTCCTCGCTGCGGCGGGTGCAGCCGGCGATGGCTGCGGCGATCAGGCGTAGGCACGCATCGCCGTTCACATGTCCATAGGTGTCGTTATAGAGCTTGAAGTGGTCGACGTCGATCATCAGCACCGAAACTGGCACCTGCAGATGCACTGAATCCTGCACCGCCTGCGACAGATGTTGATCGAACGCGCGGCGGTTGGCGATGCCGGTCAGCGCGTCCACCCAGGCGTCGGAACTCAGCTGGGTTTCGGCGCGATGCATGCGCCGCACCTGCAGGTCCAGCCAGAAGCCGACACCCAGCAACAGCGTGCAGCCGAGCGCTGCAATCACGATCCGTTGCCGCGCCGCCTGCTGCCAACTGTGCAGCGCATCGTCCACCGAAAAGCCGGTCAATACGGTCAGCGGGTAGGGGCGGGCGGGCGCGAAACTGGAGATGCGTTTCACCCCATCGATCGGTGAGCGGTAGATGGCGGTGCCGTGTCGGCGCGCACGGATGGTGGCGAAGATCGAAGTGCCGGCGACCGACGTGCCGATCACGCCGCGTCGGTCCGGTCGGCGTACCAGCACGACGCCGTTGTTGTCGATCATGCCGATGGTGCCATGCGGGCCCACGTCGAAGGCGCTGTAGTAATTCTGGAAGTAGCGTAGCTGCAGTGTCACCAGAACCACACCCGCGAATTCTCCGCTGGGAGTATTGAGTCGGCGGCTGAGCGTCATCACCCAACTGCCGTCGGAACGGCTTTGTAGCGGCGGGCCGATCAGCGACATGGCATCGCGATGGTCGCGGTGGTACCTGAAATAGGCGCGGTCGGCGTTGTTGTGCGTCCTGGGAGTGCTGTCCAGCGAGGAACTCACCCAGCTGCCGTCGGCGGCATAGATGAAGATGCCATGCAGGCGATCCGAACGGCGTGCCTCGTGGACCAGGAACCGGTGCATCGCCGCGCCGGCACTGGCAGACCCTTGGCCATGTTCGACACGCGATACCAGACCCGACAGCACTGCGTCGGCGATCGACAGACTGTCGCTGGCGTGCTGCGCCAACGAATTGGCCAGGTTCAACGACTGCGCTTCGGCGCTGTGCAGGGCGGTTGCGCGCTCCTCGCGAATGGACCAGTACTCGGAACCCAGCAGCAGCAGGCAGGCGATGCCCAGCACGAAGTGCAACGCGATGCGTTGTGCACGTTGCCTGTACCGTCGTGTGGGTGAGATCACGGTCGCCGTCCGTCTGGATATCGGTCTTGATGCAATCGACGTGCCATCGCGCGCGTGGTCGGGAAGCCGGCCGTGTCCGCTTGCCGGCCGGTGCGTCGTACCCGGTGAATGCTGGCCGCGTCCGCTCGCGTAGAGAGCGTTGCAGTGCACGGCGTCCTCCATTCGTGCGGGGCGCCGTCCGAACATGTCGCCTGGGTCCAGGTCCTGGCCGGCGGCAACAGCTCGTTGGTAGCGCAAGGCATCCGCGTCATGTGGCAAGGCGAACGCAGGTCGGCGCGGCTGTGGAGGTCCAGCCGGAGAGTTGGCGACAGACCCGTGAATCGTTGGTATCACAAAGCGCTCACGCGTTGATGACCGTGCCCGTTGCACATTGTCCGCGCCTTGAACAAGCCAGCATTGTTGGAGATGCCAGCCATGAGAAACTTCAGGATTACCCGCCGCGAGGTGTTAATCGCCGGGACGGCATCGGCAGCCAGCGTGGCCGCAGCCCAATCGATGCCTGCCGCCGCCGTATCGCAACGGCAAGCCGTGGAACCAGCCAACACGTCCAGCCCGGTCGCCTTCGAGGTCAACGGCAAACCGGTGACGCTGACCCTGGACAACCGCACCACACTGCTTGATGCATTGCGCGAGCATCTACAGCTGACCGGGACCAAGAAGGGCTGCGATCACGGCCAATGCGGTGCATGTACGGTGATCGTAGATGGTCAACGCATGAACGCCTGCTTGTCGCTGGCGGTGATGCACGAAGGTGCCAAAGTGACCACCATCGAGGGATTGGGTACGCCGGGCAGCCTGCATCCGATGCAGGCTGCGTTCGTCAAGCACGATGGGTATCAATGCGGTTATTGCACGCCAGGCCAGATCTGTTCGGCGGTGGCGGTGCTCGATGAGGTCAAGCGTGGCATTCCCAGCCATGTGACGGTGGATCTCACCGCCAGGACGCGGCTCACCACGCTCGAACTGCAGGAACGCATGAGCGGCAACATCTGTCGCTGCGGCGCTTACTCCAACATCGTCGAGGCGATCAACGAGGTTGCCGGAGCACGCACATGAAGGCTTTCAGCTATGAGCGCGCCAGCTCGCCAGTGGATGCGGCGGCCAAGGCCGCACGTCAGACCGGCGCCAGGTTCATCGCCGGCGGTACCAACCTGCTCGATCTGATGAAACTGCAGATCGAAACGCCGCAACACCTGATCGACGTCAACGGCCTGAACCTGGACACCATCGAGGCGACGGCGGAGGGTGGCTTGCGCGTTGGCGCGCTGGTGCGCAACACCACGTTGGCGGCCGATACGCGGGTACGCCGTGATTATGCGGTGCTCTCTCGCGCATTGCTGGCGGGCGCTTCCGGCCAGCTACGCAACCGTGCAACCACGGCGGGGAATCTGCTGCAGCGCACGCGCTGCCCGTATTTCTACGATACCCACCAGCCGTGCAACAAGCGCTTGCCCGGTAGTGGGTGCGCGGCCATTGGCGGATTCAATCGCCAGTTGGCGGTGATCGGCGCCAGCCAGGAATGCATCGCCACCCACCCCAGCGACATGGCGGTGGCCATGCGCGTGCTCGACGCGGTGGTCGAAACCGTGCGCCCGGATGGCCAGGCCCGCAGCGTGCCGCTGGCCGACTTCTACCGTGCGCCCGGAGCTACGCCGCATCTGGAAACAGTGCTAGAGCGTGGCGAACTCATCACTGCGGTGACGCTGCCGAAACCGCTTGGAGGCACGCATGTCTATCGCAAGGTGCGCGACCGTGCGTCCTATGCGTTCGCCCTGGTATCGGTTGCCGCGGTGGTGCAACGCGACGGCAGTGCACGCGTGGGCCTGGGCGGGGTGGCGCACAAGCCGTGGCGTAGCGAAGCGGCCGAGGCGCAGTCGCGGCAGGGCGCGCGTGCCATCGCCTCGGTGCTGCTGGACGGTGCCCGTCCCACCGAGCACAACGCGTTCAAGCTGCCGCTGGTGAAACGCACCCTGGGCGCGATCCTGACCGAGGCGAGGGGCTGATATGAAATTCGACACGCCTGCGGGCACCAATCCCATCGACCGGCGCAAGGTCGTGGGCAAGCCCGTCGATCGCATCGACGGCCCGCTCAAGACCACGGGCCAGGCCCGCTACGCCTATGAGCATCACGATCTGCCGTGCCGTGCGGCCTACGGCCATGTCGTCGGTGCAGGTATCGCCAAGGGCAGCATCCGCAGCATGGATGTGAGCGCGGCGCGCAATGCGCCCGGCGTGCTGGGCGTGGTTACCGCACGCAGCGCCGGCAAGTTGCACAAGGGCAAGCTCAATACCGCCACGCTGCTGGGCGGGCCACAGATCGAGCATTACCACCAGGCCATCGCGGTGGTGGTCGCAGAAACCTTCGAACAGGCACGCGCGGCCGGGCAGTTAATCAAGGTGGATTACGATCGCCATGTCGGCGCGTATGACCTGGAAAAGGCGCGTGGCAGTGCAAAGGTCACCAAGGAGGGCGGGGCGCCTAATAGCGCAGTTGGCGATTTCGCCGCTGCATTTGCCACCGCGCCGGTGCGACTGGACGCCGAATACACCACGCCCGACCATTCGCACGCGATGATGGAGCCGCACGCATCGACCGCGATGTGGGAGGGCGACAGGCTGAGTGTGTGGACGTCCAATCAGATGATCCACTGGGGTGCGCGCGACCTGGCCACCACGCTGGGCATCGCGCGCGAGAACGTACGCATCATGTCGCCGTATGTGGGTGGCGGATTTGGCGGCAAGCTGTTCCTGCGCGCCGACGCGGTGCTGGCCGCGCTGGCCGCGCGCCAGGTCGCACGCCCGGTCAAGGTGATGCTGCCGCGTCCGTTGATCGCCAACAATGCCACGCACCGCCCGGCCACCTTGCAGCGCATTCGCATCGGTGCAGAGCGCGATGGCAGGATCACTGCGATCGCGCACGAAACCTGGTCCGGCGACCTGCCCGGCGGCGCGCCGGAAATCGCCGCAGCGCAAACCCAGTTGCTGTATGCCGGTGCCAACCGCCTGATCGCCACCCGCCTTGCGGTGCTGGACCTGCCCGAAGGCAACGCCATGCGCGCGCCTGGCGAAGCGCCCGGCCTGATGGCGCTGGAAGTGGCGATGGACGAAATGGCCGAGAAACTGCAGATGGACCCGGTGGCATTGCGCATCGTCAACGACACCCAGGTCGATCCGGAGAACCCGCAACGCCGTTTCTCGCAACGTCAGTTGGTTACCTGCCTGGAAGACGGGGCCAGGCGTTTCGGGTGGTCCCGGCGCCAGCCCACGCCCGCCAGCACGCGCGATGGGCGCTGGTGGGTAGGCATGGGCGTGGCGGCTGCCTTTCGCAATGCGCCGGTGATGAGTTCCGGTGCGCGCATGCGCCTGGAGCAAGGTGGCCGGGTTGTAGTGGAGACCGACATGACCGATATCGGCACCGGTTCGTACACCATCATTGCGCAGACTGCCGCCGAAATGCTGGGCGTGCCGTTGGATTGGGTGGACGTGCGGCTGGGCGATTCCGCCTTTCCGGCGTCGGCTGGTTCGGGCGGTCAATGGGGTGCCAATAGCGCCACTGCAGGCGTGTATGCCGCAGCGGTCAAGCTGCGCGAGGCCATCGTGGCGAAGCTGGGGCTGGACCCTGCCGGCGCCGAATTCCTCGATGGGCATGTCCACTCCGGCGGCAAGCGCGTCGCGTTGGGCGATGCGGCGGCCCGCGGCGCAATAGTGGTCGAAGACACGATCGAATTCGGCGATCTCGACAAGACCCATCAGCTGTCCACCTTCGGCGCGCACTTCGTGGAGGTGGGCGTAGACATGGCCACTGCGGAGGTGCGCATCCGCCGCATGCTGGCGGTATGCGCCGCCGGGCGCATCCTCAATCCCAAGACCGCGCGTAGCCAGGTGATCGGCGGCATGACCATGGGAGCGGGTGCGGCGTTGATGGAGGAACTGGCCGTGGATACGCGCCTGGGCTTCTTCGTCAACCACGACCTGGCCGGCTACGAAGTGCCGGTACATGCCGACATCCCGCACCAGGAGGTGGTGTTCCTGGAGGAAAGCGATCCGCTGTCGTCGCCGATGAAGGCCAAAGGCGTGGGCGAACTGGGAATCTGCGGGGTCGCGGCGGCGATCGCCAATGCGGTGTACAACGCCACCGGCGTGCGCGTGCGCAACTATCCAATCACGCTCGACAAGCTGCTGCCGCAGTTGCCCGGAACCGTGCGCGCGTGAGCGCGATGGTTGCCCCTGCCGCACACGCCACACCCGCATGGCCGGCATGGCCTGGCTATGCAGTTCACGAGGACCTATTGCCCATCCTGACTGCCTGGCACCGTGCCGGGCAGCGCGTGGCGATGGCGACACTGGTCGATGTGCAGGGTTCTTCGCCACGACCGGTGGGCAGCGAGATGGCGATCAATTCCCATGGCGAGGTGGTGGGCTATGTCTCGGGCGGTGCGTGGAAGCGGCGGTGGCGCATGAGGCGCAGGCCGCACTGCGCGATGGCCAACCGCGTTGGCTGGACTACGGCCAGGGAAGCCCCGTGCTGGATATCCAGCTCAGCTGCGGCGGGCGTATCGGCATCCTGGTCTGGCCCGTCCCGGACCTGGGCGAACATCTGGCACGGTGGCGCAACGCGCGCCAGCACCGCCGTGCGTTCCACGTCGCGCTCGATCGCGCCACCGGCACCGTGCGCTACCCGGCCACGGTGCGCGATATCCACCCTGGTGAATTCGCATGCGTGCAGCGTCCGCCACTGCGATTGGTGCTGGTGGGAGCGGACCCTGCGCTGCTGGTACTGGTGGCCCTGGCGCGGCAGATGGGCATCGAGGTGCGCGTCCTGCGCCCGCATGGTCCTGTCGAACCACCCCCCGGGCTGAGCGCGGAGCATTACGACAGGCGTGGCCTGGGCGATGCATTGCGCGATGTCCAACTGGACGCGCACACCGCCCTGTATAGCCTGGCGCACGACGCGCAGATCGATCTGCAGGTAGCCCAGCGCGGCCTGGACTCTGCTGCCGCGTGTATCGGCATCCTGGGGAGCCGCAGCAAGCGCCAGGCGAGGCTACATGCACTGGGTGCGCTCGGCTACGATCAGTGCGCGCTGGCACGTCTGCGTCTGCCCGCCGGTTGGCGCATGGGGCGCTCTTCGCCGCACACCATCGCACTGGGAATCATTGCCGAAGCCACCCAGGCCGTGGCCGACCGGCAGGCGGCCACGGGCGATTGAGTCGGCAGCGGCCGCAGCCCCAGGCAGTGGTCTCGGCACCGCCGCAAGCGCCGGCGACAGACGCAGGACTGATACAGGGCATGTCGCACCCGCACCATTGAACTCCGCCTCGTTGCGCATCACCGCGCTGCGGCAGCCGTGCACTCTTGCTGTGTCCGCGAACCGGGGCGTGCCGAGCACACCGGACGCGGCATCGACTGCATCCGGTTGCTGCTTCGATGCAAACAGCGCGTGCCGCCGTTCGTGGCAAACAGTCACCCACCGCGCACAACGTTGTCTCTACGCTGGAGCAGCTTCCACTGCAGGTTGATGTCGCCATGCGCCTGTTTCCTGTCCGCCTCGATGCAGCAGCCCACCGTCGATACGGCGCTGCGCATACCGCCGTCACCGCGCCCGCACGCCATCGACCCGATGCGAGCCTGCGTGCCGAAGTGCGTGGCGTGGATATGCGTGTCGCCTCTGGCGCGCGCCGTCGGCATGCGGCAATGCACGCGCGGGCGGGGTTGTCTGTGCCGCGCCGCCGCGGATACGGATGCATGAGCCGCGAGCACGCAGCGCTGATACTGGCCGCCGGTGCGAGCACACGGCTGGGACGCTCCAAGCAGTTGTTGTTGCGCCATGGCGAACCCATGCTGCGCCGCGTGGTACGCATCGCACTACAGACCGCGCCGCTGCGTTGCGTGGTGGTGCTGGGGTGCGATGCACAGCGTTTGGGTGGCGTCCTGCAGGGGCTGCCGGTGGAGCTGTTGCCGCATGCCGCGTGGAGCGGCGGCATGGGTTCCAGCCTGGCCGTTCTCCGCAGCCATGTGCAAACCGATCACAGGCTGCATCGCAGCCTGGTCGTTGGCTGCGACCAGCCGGCGCTGGACGCGCAGCACCTGCACGCATTGCTGGCCCAAGCCGATCGCGCCGCATCGGGCTGCGCCACTAGCGGCTACGCAGGCGTGCGCGGCATTCCCGCAGTGGTCGCACACACGGTCTGGGCCGATGCTCCCCTGCATGGCGACAGCGGCCTGCGCGGGCTGTTCGCCAGCCTGGATCCCAGCACGCTCGGCTGCCTCAGTGCGCCCGCGCTGGCGCTGGATGTGGACACGCCCGCCGACCTGGCGGCGGCGCAGCAGCGCGGATGGCTGGATCGCGACTGAGACATTCTGTCGGGTATTGGCTTACGAGGCACGGCAAGTTTGAGCCACGCAGCACGTGGCCCCTCAGGACCACACCGCCAGTGCTTCCCTGATGAGCAGGACATAGCCGACCACCATGGCGGTCTTGACCGGAAACTGGAACTTTCGGAGTAGCAACATGGAAACCCTCCCCGAGGTGCGAATCGTGCATCGATTGCAGCGTCAGGCGCCTACCACGCAATGGCGGATGGTCCCGGTCGCTGCGACGTTGTGTTCACCCTGTGTATAGGAATCTACTGTTGAACGTGATTCGTGTTACGTAGGAATTTTCCTACCTGAGCGCCAGTGTCCACCTGACGGCGTCATGCGCGTTTCCCGTGCATCCTGACACTGCCGAACGCGGGGCCACTGGCTACTCTCCCGCGGCCCCTTAAGTAAGGGCATGTCGGCAATAGGGGGTGACACGGATCGTTCAATCCCGGGTGCACCGCGCGCTGGCGCGGCCTTGCACCGTTAAGTTACGAGCGCTGTACCTAGTGGCTGGAGGCCTGATGGAAGAGTCGCGTTACGTCGTACGTATTCATCCCGAACAAGGCGGTTGGTGGGTGACGCGTCCCCAGTGGTCGCCGCTGCGCTACCTGCGAGAGCAGGGGGCGCTGGAATATGCCGAGTTGACGGCCAAGCTGCACTGCATGACGACCGGCCAGCCCAGCGGCGTGGTGCTCAATACCGCCGAGGGCGAGCGTGTGGTTCGGCGCTATGGCTGACGCGGCCCGGTAGCAGCGCGCAGCGCGTCGCGAGCGGTCGTCGGCTGGACAGGTATCGATAGGCGGGCGATGGGTCGTGCGGCAGCGCTTTGCGCGGGCGGTCGGCTCGGCTAGATTCGGGACATCGGCCGCCGTCGGACCGATCCGCGTCGGCGGCCCCTGCCTGGAATCTGCTTTATCGTGACCGCGTCCGCTCCTGCCCTGATCCAGAACGACATCGTCGTCTTTGGCCTGATCGCCGCCACCCTGGGTGCGGTGTTCTGGACCGCATCACGCGAGCAGGGACTGTGGCGGCGCGTGTATGCCGTGGTGCCTGCCCTGCTGCTGTGCTATCTGTTGCCGGGGATCTACAACACCATCGGCCTGATCGACGGCGGCAATACGCGGCTCTACAACCCGATCGCCCGCGATGTGTTGTTGCCTGCGGCACTGATCCTGCTCACATTGAGCATCGACCTGCGTGCGATCCTCGGACTGGGACCCAAGTGTATCTGGGCGCGTCGCTGAGCATCATGCTGGGCGCGATGGTGGCGTTCCAGCTCATGCGCTGGCTGCATCCGGCCACCGTGGCGGGTGATACCTGGGCAGGCATGGCGGCGTTGGCCGGCAGCTGGATCGGCGGCGGCGCCAACATGCTGGCGATGCGCGAGGTCTTCAATGTGGACGCCACCACCTTTGGCCAGTTCGCCGTGGTCGATGTCGGGGTTGGCTATGTGTGGATGGCGGTGCTGATCTTCATGGCCGGGCGCGCCCGCGCGATCGATGCACGCAGCGGCGCCGATACGCGCGCGCTGGATGCGCTGCAGGAGCGCATGGCGCGCTTGCAGGCCGCGCATGCGCGGATTCCCAGCCTGACCGACCTGATGGTGATCGTGGCAGTGGCCTTTGGCGGCGTCGGCCTGGCGCATGCGCTGGCCAGCCCGCTGGCCGCCTGGTGCAAGGCGCACCTGAGCTGGGCCGGCCAGTTCAGCCTGGACGCGCCGTTCGTCTGGGTGGTAGTGCTGGCGACCAGCCTGGGGCTGCTGCTGAGTTTCACTCGCGCACGCAGCCTGGAAGGTGCCGGCGCCTCCCGGATCGGCTCGTTGCTGCTGTATTTCCTGATCGCCTGCATCGGCATGCAGATGGATTTGCTGGCGCTGCTGGACCGGCCCTGGCTGTTCCTGCTCGGGCTGATCTGGATCGCAGTGCATATCGCCCTGCTGTGGGGATTGGGCCGCTGGTTGCGGGTGCCGTTCTTCTATTTCGCGATCGGCTCGCAATCCAACATCGGCGGCCCGGCCTCCGCGCCGGTGGTTGCCGCTGCCTTCCACCCGGCGCTGGCACCGGTTGGGGTGCTGCTGGGCACGCTGGGCTACGCCACCGGCACCTACCTGGCGTATCTGGTCGGGATTACCCTGCGTGCGATGGCTGGCGCCGTTTAGGCATTGCTTGCTGCCGTCCAGCTCTTTTCCATTGCAGGCGTTCGACTCGCCGCCACCTTGCAGCCCGTAGCAAGCCAGCCGGAGGGCTGTGGCGGAAGCGACGCTGCGGCGACGCGGCTTTGTCTTCCGGCCATGAGCGTCGTCCGGCTATGCCGGTCACGCGCCGCGCCCTCCAGTGCCGATGCTGATTAGTGTCAATACTGAATGGGACGCTGCGGCTGTTCCTGTTGGGCGGGCTGGGGTGACTGCTGCTGGTTGTGCTGCTGCAGTTGACTCACATTGCCTTGCGCAGGCGCATTGGCGGCCGAAGCGGTCTGTACCTGGCTACGCAGATGGGCTGGATCGTCCATCCGGCCCTGCACCGCGATCAGGCCGTCGCCGTGGCGATTGGGGAGCAGGTGATCGATCCGCTGCAGGCCGTCGCTGCCGGCGTGTGCGGCCACGCTGGCGGCCGTGTTGAGAAAGGCGGTGTCGTCGCGCAGTCCCAGCCGCTCGCGCTGTCCGTCCAGCCGCACCACCGCATCGTTGAACAACTGGCTGCCGGGCTGCAACGCGGCGGCCTGGGGCGGTTGTGACGACTGCAGGTCCTGCGCCTTGATGACCGCGTGCATACCATGCAGGTCCAGGCGATGCTTGAACATCATGCCGGGCACCAGGCGCTGCGCGAACGACAACGGATCCGGGTCGGGTAATTCGATCTGGTGGCCTGCGGCGTCGGGCATTGCCCATTTGAGCGGAATGCTGTCTTCCTGCAGGTGGGTCAGCAGTTCGTTCTTGACGTGATAGCCACGGATCAACGTGCTGCCGGCATAGTCCTTGGCCGCTGCCGCATCCAGGCCCTGGCGTTCCAGCGTGCGGTCGCTGACGCCGGCCGCGTTGTAGGTCACTGCGGGAATGTCGTTGACCATGGCCGACGCGGCGGCCAGGCCACCGCCCAGGGAATGGCCGGAAATCACCACCTGGTCGCCAAACGCCTGCCTGGCCTGGCTGCCGAGTTGGATGGCAGAGGCATATTGCGCGTCGTCGAATCCCAGGCCCTGGCCGATGTTGTGCTTCCAGTCCTTGCCTTCGTCGGTGCCGCAGAAACCCAGCACCACCTGGCCCTGGTCGTTGCGATAGAACGCGGCATCGAAGCCGCTCTTGCCATCGTGCAGCAGGGCAGGGTCGATGCCGGCCTGGCGCAGCGCGCTATCGTCCATGCGCGACCAGCGATCGGCGAGCGGCGCGAAAGTCTCGGGGGCACCTTCGCGGCGTTGGTTCGCGGTGGCGTAGAGATCCTGCAGCAGGGCCGGAAATTGCCGGTCCTGCGGTTGCGGGTGTTGTCCACGCATCGATTCGGCGAACGAGGTGGAGATGGGATTGGAAGACGATATGTCTGGCGGGCTCATGCGCGGCTCCTTGCGTTCGTCGTACGGAAAGCGCGCTTAGCGGCTGCTTTCCACGGGAATGTTGTGCGCGCTCAACCATGCGCGCACGTCCGACCTGACCTGTTGGCCGGCTGCATTGAGCAGGCGATCCGGCGTGGTGAAGAAATACGCCTGGAAGGTCTTCTGCTGCGCATTGCGCATCGCCGGGTCCACGCCGGCCTGCAGCAACCGCACCACCGCCGGATTGGCGCCGCCGCTCTGTGCGGCCAGATGCAGCAGGCTGTTGCCCGTGTGATCGATCCGCCTGGTATCGGCACCGGCAGCCAGCAACAGCTCGATCTGCGCATCGCGCTTGCTCTGTACGGCGCGGAACAGCGGTGTCCAGCCGGCACGCGCGCTGACCATGTCGAGCGGTGCCTGGTGCTGCAACAGGATCTTCAGATACTGCGGGTCCTGCGCCATTGCGGCCATGTGCACGACCGTTTCCTGGTCCATGCCGGGCAGCGACGGGTCTGCGCCCGCATCGAGCAGCGCATCCAGTGCATGCGGCTGTTCGTTCCAGATGGCCCACTCCAGCAGGGTCAAGTTCTGATCGCCGCGTGCGGCAAGATCGACGGTGGGGGCGAGTGTCTTGATCCGTGCAACATCGCCGTGTGCGATGGCGCCGGCAATTTCAGTCAGGCCTGGGTCGCGGAAGGCGACGGTGTGGTCCTGCAGCGTAGCTGACATGGTGGTTTGCTCCTTGGCACCGGGTGAGGCGATGCATGAGACCGCGAAAAACGAGGTCGCAAGAGCGAGCAGGGTGGGGAATCGCGTCTGCATCGAAATCTCCTTGTCCTGATCGCATTCCTGGTGACGCTGCGGCAAGTCCCGCCGCCGCGCGGTCGATCCTACCAGCCGTAACAATCGGGCGCGGTAAGATTTCGTAACCTGGGTCTGCAGCGTCGGTGCACGGCCCGGCCTGCTTGCCGGGCTGTGCAGCCGCCCTGGGGTTGTCCGATGCGTTCAGCGTCGCGCATGCGCCGCGCCACAGCCAACGGTCACAAGGCGGCCGGCATAATGGCGCTTTGCAAGCAGATGGGTGCAATGGGTTACGAGCTACTGATTAGCGACTGCGATGGTGTTCTTGTCGACAGCGAGATATTGGCCGACCGGGTGATGCGCGAGGCGCTCGTGTCTTTCGTGCCGAGCGAGCCGCTGGAACAGTTGCTCGAAACGACGTTCGGGCAGACCACCCGGGAAGTACTGCGGCGTGTGGAAGAACACTTTGCCTTGCAGTTGCCGGACACCTTGCTGGCGCAGATCCAGGCGCGCAGCGAGTCCCTGATCGCCGCGCAAGTGCAGCCCATCCCGGGCGTGCGCGAGGCGCTGGAACAGATTCCGCTGCCGTTGGCGGTGGCCTCCAACAGCCGCCGCCACAATGTGATTGCCTCGGTGGAGCGCGCCGGGCTGGCCGCGCGTGCGGCTGGGCGCATCTTCAGTGCCGACATGGTGGAACGGCCCAAGCCGGCGCCGGATGTGTACCTGCTGGCCGCACGCACCGCCGGCGTGGCGCCCGAGCGTTGCCTGGTGATCGAAGACAGCCCCACCGGTGCCACGGCGGCCGTGGCGGCAGGCATGCAGGTACTGGGGTTTATCGGTGCCAGCCACATTCCGCCTGGCCACGGTGACACCCTGCGCCGCCTCGGTGCGCTTGAGGTGTTCGACGAAATGCGTCATTTGCCTGTGTTGTTCGCGCGGCTGGCGCAAAGGCGCGCTGGTTAAATGAAAGGCTCGGTGAGTAGGCCGCAGGCAACTCGCAGCGCTGCACTCTGCAGTTGACCTGCTGCGTTATCGGAGTCTGCAAAGCAGCCGCGATCCGAGTCGTGGCTCCATCTGGATGCAGCCTAAGCCTGGCGAATCGAGGGTGCCACGCTAGACCGTTGGTTGGTAGGTTTTGGTGAAAAGCAAGACACCGCGTCGCCTGCTTGCCAGTCGCTGTTGAGATCCATGCAGACCGACCATTTCGACTGGTCCTTGCCCGCTCACCGTCGTGGGACCCTTGGCGGCATGGATGCCGCCACGGAGCTTACATGGACGTACTTGCAGCGTGTCCCGCGATGGTGGGCGGGCAAGGGCCCTTCAGCGAAGGCGCGGCGTCGAGGGCGCGGTGCCCTCACCGCTCGCGGGACACGCCGTGAATCCGTCCGTGGAGGCTCGATGGCGGCATCCATGCCGCCAACGGTCCCGCAATCGGCGAGGACACCACGCCAGACAATCGGCTGATGGTTTTGTTGGAGAGCTAAAGACACCGCTCCAGACAGTTGGCTGGCCGCTGGTTGAGATCCATGCAGACCGACCATCTCCACTGGTCCTCGCCCGCCCACCGTCGCGGGACCCGTGGCGGCATGGATGCCGCTGCGGAGCCTACACGGACGTACTTGCGGCATGTCCCGTGACGGTGGGCGGGCAAGGGCCCTGCAGCGAAGTCGCAGACACACTGCTCTACAACTGATCTATCCGCAGAACCGTCTATCAGCCACTCTACCTTGCGGTATGTCCGGCGATGGTGACCGGGCAAGAATCATGCCGCCATCAACGCAACAGGGCGCGATGCGCATCGCGCCCTGTTGCGTTGTAGCGTGCCGCTGATGACTCAACAGCAGCGGAAGCCGCTCTTGCCGCCGTAGCGCGCGTCCTGGCGCTCGCGGAAAAACGTGGGGTAATCCATCACCGGTCGGTCGGGATGTTTTTCCAGCATGTGGCGCACGTAGTTGTCGTAGTCGGGAATGCCGCAGCACAGCCGCGCGGTCTGGATCAGGCGCCGCCAGATGCGGCGATGCGCCTGGTATTGGCTGGCAAGAACGAGTTGGGTGCCCATTACAGATCTGCCATCTGGTGTGGCTGCAAGGCCACGTACGCGGTTTCACGGTCGCTGCGTTGCGGAGTGCGGCGCGCAATGACGATCGTCTTGATCGCATAGATCAGGATCGATCCCACCACGAACAGAAACAGCACCGTCAGCCCGGTGTTGACGTAGGCATTGGTGACGATCTGCTGCATCTGCGGCACTGTCTTGGCCGGTGCGGTGATGGTATTGCTGGCGATGGCGGCCTGGAACTTGTGCGCCTGCGCCAGGAAGCCCTGCGCCGGGTTGCTGTCGAAGATCTTGATTAGCCCCGCATACGTCGTGCACAGCAACAGCCACAGCGCCGGCACGATGGTGACCCAGGCATAGCGGTCGCGCTTCATCTTGAACAGCACCACCGTGCCCAGCATCAGCGCGATCCCTGCCAGCATCTGGTTGGAGATGCCGAACAACGGCCACAGCGTCTGGATGCCGCCGAACGGATCGATCACGCCGGTGTACAGCAGGTAGCCCCATAACGCCACGCAGCCGGCGGTGGCAATGATGTTGGCCACCCACGACTCGGTCTTCTTCAGCGCCGGGATGAAGTTGCCCAGCAGGTCCTGCAGCATGAAGCGGCCCGCGCGCGTGCCGGCATCGACGGCGGTCAGGATGAACAAGGCTTCGAACAGGATGGCGAAGTGGTACCAGAACGCCATGGTGTCCTTGCCCGGCAACAGCTGGTGCAGGATCTGCGCGATGCCCACCGCCAGGGTGGGCGCACCGCCAGCGCGCGCCAGGATGCTGTGCTCGCCAATGTCCCTGGCGGTGGCTTCCAGCACGTCGGGGGTGATTGCAAAGCCCCATTCGGACACCTTGGCCGCCACCGCGACCGTGTCGGTACCGACCAGCGGGGCGGGGCTGTTCATGGCGAAGTAGATGCCCGGCTCGATGATCGAGGCGGCCACCAGCGCCATGATCGCCACGAACGATTCCATCAGCATGCCGCCATAGCCGATGTAGCGCATGTGGCTTTCGTTGGCGAGCAGCTTGGGCGTGGTGCCGGAGGCGATCAACGCATGGAAACCGGAGACTGCGCCACAGGCAATGGTGATGAACAGGAACGGGAAGATCCCGCCCTTCCACACCGGGCCGTCGCCGGTGGAGGCGAACTGGGTCAGCGCCGGCATTTTCAGGTCGGGCATCACCACCAGGATGCCGATCGCCAGCGCCAGGATGGTGCCGATCTTGAGGAAGGTGGACAGGTAATCGCGCGGCGCCAGCAACAGCCACACCGGCAGCACCGAGGCCACGAAGCCGTAGCCGATCAACATCCAGGTGATCTGCTTGGCGGTGAAGGTGAAGGCCGGGCCCCAGGTCGGGTCGGCAGCGACCTTGCCGCCCAGCCAGATCGCGGCCAGCAGCAGGATCAGCCCCACCACCGAGATCTCGCCGATCTTGCCGACGCGGATGTAGCGCATGTACACGCCCATCATCAGCGCGATGGGCATGGTGGCGATCACCGTGAACATGCCCCATGGGCTTTCGGCCAGTGCCTTGACCACCACCATCGCCAGCACCGCCAGGATGATGACCATGATGAGGAACGCACCGAACAAGGCGATGGTGCCGGGCACCTGGCCCATTTCCTCGCGCACCAGATCGCCCAGCGAGCGGCCGTTGCGGCGGCTGGACAGGAACAGCACCACGAAGTCCTGTACCGCACCGGCGAACACCACGCCCACCACCAGCCACAGCAGGCCGGGCAGGTAGCCCATCTGCGCGGCCAGCACCGGGCCGACCAGCGGGCCGGCGCCGGCGATGGCGGCGAAGTGGTGGCCGAAGAGCACGTGCTTGTTGGTGGGCACGTAGTCAAGGCCGTCGTTGTTGACGACCGCCGGGGTGGCGCGGGTGGGATCGAGCTGCATCACCTTGTCGGCGATGAACAGGCTGTAGAACCGGTAGGCGATCAAGTAGATCGAGACCGCCGCCGTCACGATCCACAGTGCGTTGATGTGCTCGCCACGCCGCAGCGCCACGGTACCCAGGCAGAACGCGGCCAGCAGCGCGAGCGCGCTCCAGGCCAGCTTCGAGAACCCTTTCATGCATGCCCCTCGGAAACGATTCGTCCAAGGGTCTCCCCGTGCCCGCCTGCGGTCAATGGCGGTGGTTCGCTTCAGCGTAAAACTTTGGTTGTAGGGTGTTTGCCTGCAAAGTGCGCTAGCGCCATTGCGGCGAGGCCGGCGACTGGAACGGTCGGTTGCAGCCGTCGCGATTGGGTACGGCGCCACGCGCACCCATGATGACGGCACCCACACACGGCACAGGGATATCGCAATGAGCACCACGACCACCCCGGCGCATGTGCTGCGCACCATCGGCGGCATGCCCACCTCCGACGGCGCCGGCGTCAAACTGACGCGCGTGATCGGCACCGCGCAATTGCCTGAGCTGGACCCGTTCCTGATGCTGGATGAGTTCGGCACCGAACAGGCTGAAGACTATATCGGCGGATTTCCCAGCCACCCGCATCGCGGCTTCGAGACGGTGACCTACATGCTCGACGGGCGCATGCGGCACAAGGACAACCATGGCAACGAAGGTCTGCTGACGCCGGGCAGCGTGCAGTGGATGACCGCCGGCCGCGGCCTGATCCACTCGGAAATGCCCGAGCAGGAATCCGGGCGCATGCGCGGGTTCCAGCTGTGGGTGAACCTGCCGGCGCGCGAGAAGATGACCGACCCGAAGTACCAGGAGTACGCGCCCGACCGCATCCCGGTGGCGCAGCCGGCGCCTGGGGTGACGGTGAAGGTGATTGCCGGTGTGGTGGGCGAGGTGGTCGGGCCGATCGTGCAGCCGGCGACCAGCCCGGTGTATCTGGATATCGCCCTGGACGCGCACGCGGCATGGGAGTACTCGCTGCCCGAGGGCCACAACGCCTTTGCGTATGCCTTCGAGGGCGCGGTGGCGGTGGGGCAGGGCGATGCCGCGCGTAGGCTGCCGGCGCAGGAACTAGCGGTGCTGGGCGGTGGCGAGCGGCTGACGCTGCGCGGCGGCGCCGAGGGCGCGCGCCTGATCCTGGTGGCCGGGCGCCCGCTCAACGAGCCGGTGATGCGGCACGGCCCGTTCGTGATGAACACCAGGCAGGAACTGATGCAGGCGTTTGTCGATTTCCAGGAAGGGCGATTCTGAGGTGTCGGCCTCGCGAAGCCGGATCGTGGCGCATGCGCACGGCGCTGTCTCCAGGCGAGGCAGCGCCGTAGGCTCAGTTCATCAGCGCTGCAACGCCAGGCTGGCCGGTTGCAGGTCCATGGCCTGTACCAACGCTTGCATCGAGGTGAGTTCCTCGCTGCTGGCGCCGTCGATCCATAGCTGTGCGTAACGCTTCTTGCCCAGCTCGACCACGGTGACGCGGCGCGATTCCATGCCCGGCACTTCGCGGCCGCCCAGGTCGAGCTTGTACCAGTAGAACGCTTCCTGCTGGATCTGGCCCTTTTCAGCACGGCGGTCGCGCGCCAGCGCCATGGACGGATCGCGGGTGGTCAGCATCACGCCGACCACCTGGCGGCCCTCGGCGTTGACCGCCTTGCAGACCAGATAATCGGCACCGGCCAATTGGGTCCACTGCAGTCCCGAGGCGGGTGGCAGCGGCGGGCAGACCGGCGCGGTCTGGGCGTGGACGGTGGCGGCGGCCAGCAGCAGACTCAGGCCGACAAGGCAGAATGCAGACTTCATCGAAGGTTCCCCGGCATTGGATGACGATGCGGGGGCGACGCCAATCCGTGCCGCTGCAGTGCCTCGAGCTCCCCGCTGCAAGGCTGCCGTCCACATGACGCGCGCTCCGCTCACGTCTGCATCACTACCACACCTGTGCGAGCAAGCTCAAGCCCTGTCGCAACCGGGCGCGGCATGGCTTGTGCAGTACGGCACTTTCACTGCGAGACCTGGTAACGCAGTGCGTGCAGTCAGCTGTGACGCGCACGGTTTCACGAGTAATCAACTGATCTGGGTGCCGGTGTTTTCAGTGATGGTCCGTCTACGACCTTTCGTGCCGCGTCGCTCAAGCCCGCACGCTCTCGCTGTCAAGGTCGCGTATTTCTACAGCAGGTTGGCCTGTGCAGGCAGCGCAATCTCGCCGCGGCGAGACGCCAGGCGGTCTGCAAGACGCGTCGGTTCCGGCAGGCGATAGGCGCGCAGGGTGCGCAGGGTCCACGCGAGCGCGCCTTGCAGCGACACGCGGTGACCGGGCGAGACGATCAACGGATTGCAGCGCGGCTTGCTGCGCAAGGCCCAGCCGATCTGCGCGCCGCCCAGCAGGACTGGACTATGGTCGCCGCGCTCCGGGCCGGGGTCTGCGAACTGGCCGGCCAGCCGCTGCTTGGCCACGCCGATGCTGGGCAACCCGGTTACCACGCCGAAGTGCGCGGCAATGCCGAGCTTGCGCGGATGCGCGATGCCCTGGCCGTCCACGAACGCCAGGTCCGGCGTGTGCGACAGCAGCGCCAGTGCCCGCAGCAAGGCCGGCAATTCGCGAAAGCTGAGCAGGCCGGGCACGTAGGGCATCGAGGTCGCAACGCGTGCCACCTGCATTTCCAGCGGCAACAAGGTCTGTGCATCCAGCAGCACGGCCGCCGCGCGCGTGGTCTGGCCCTCGTCCTCGAAACCGACATCGAAGCCGGCCAGCAGTTGCGGCGTTGCGGTCACCGCATCCTGCAGCACGACCTGGCGTGCCAGTTGCTGCTTCAACTGTCGCGCCTGGGTGACACTGCCGTCCCAACCGGCGAACACGGGATCCAAGGGTGCCTTCATCGCCGCAGCATCGCGCGCGGCCCGTGGCGGCGCCGTGCACGCCAGCGATGCGCTGGCTGCCGCTACAATCGCCGGCTGATCGGCCCCCAATCGGAGAACCGTAGTGACCCGCAAACTCGTACTGCTGCGCCATGGCCAGAGCCAATGGAACCTGGACAACCGCTTCACCGGCTGGGTGGATGTGGACCTCACCGAACAGGGCCGCCAGGAGGCTGCCGCTGCCGGCAAGCTGATGAAGGACGAGGGCCTGCAGTTCGATGTGGCTCACACCTCGGTACTCAAGCGCGCCATCCATACGCTGCAGGGCGCATTGACGGAACTCGACCAGGACTGGCTGCCGGTGTCCAAGAGCTGGCGCCTCAACGAGCGCCATTACGGCGGGCTGCAAGGTCTGGACAAGGCCGAAACTGCCGCCAAGCACGGCGAGGAGCAGGTCAAGATCTGGCGTCGCTCCTACGATATCCCGCCGCCGGCGATGGACGTCAACGACCCGGGCCACCCCTGTCACGACCGCCGCTATGCCACGCTGGATCGCAATGCGTTGCCGGGCACCGAGTCGCTGGCGACCACGCTGGTGCGCGTGCTGCCGTACTGGCACGACGCGATCGCGCCGCAGTTGAAGGCCGGCCAGACCGTGCTGGTGACCGCGCACGGCAACTCGTTGCGCGCGCTGTACAAGTATCTCAATGACGTCTCCAGCGAGCAGATCCTGGAACTCAATATCCCCACCGGCATCCCGCTGTTGTTCGAACTGGACGACAGCCTGCAGGTGCAAAGCTACCGCTATCTCGGCGACCCGGACGCGGCCAAGCGCGCGGCCGATGCCGTTGCCAACCAGGGCAAGGCCAGGTAATCGCAGCGTGGTGAAATGGCGGGCAGTGCGCTGCAATGGAGTGTGGCGCACAGCACGACGGGATTCGGTCATGCGCTTACTGTCCACCGTGCATGGCGCGGTTTTTCGGCCTTGGAGAATTGAATGAAGTTGAGCAGTTTCGCGCCGTTGTCGCTTGCGCTGGCCGTCGCGGTCGCATTGTCGGCCTGTGGCGCCTCCGACGATGCCCCCAAGGCCGCGCCCGCCGCGCCGCAGGCCGCACCGGCCAAGGTGGATGTGTCCAAGCTGGATGCGCCGATCGTGGCGTTCGGCAGCGGCGATCTGGATCCGGCCATCAACGCGTGCCAGGACCTCAATGGTTTCGTCAACGCCAAGTGGCTCAAGGCCAACCCGGTGCCGTCCGATCGCAGCAGCTGGGGGAGCTTCGAAGTACTGGCCGAGCGCTCGTTGACCATCCAGCATGCGCTGGTGGAGCAGTTGGCGCGCGGCAGTCTGTCGCCTGGTTCGGTGGATGCCAAGATCGCCGACCTGTGGCGCACCGGCTCGGACGAGGCGGCCATCGACACCGCCGGCATCACCCCGTTGCAGCCACAGTTGCAGGCCATCGATGCGTTGGCCGATGCGCCAGCCATCGCCGCGTGGTTGCGCGACAGCTATGCCAAGGGCCAGGGCTTCGTGTTCTCGTTCGGGGCCAATGCCGACTACAAGAATTCCGAGCAGATGATTGCCTATGCGGGCCAGGGCGGTCTGGGCCTGCCCGAGAAGGGCTATTACAGCGATCCAGCGCAGGCCAGGATCCGCGAGCAATACGTGGCTTACATTGCGCGCGTGCTGGAATTGTCCGGTCTCCCGGCTGCGCAGGCGGCGACGCAGGCCAAGGCGGTGATGGCATTCGAGACGCGGCTGGCCAACGCCTCGCTGTCGCGGATCGAATTGCGCGACCCGGCCAAGCGCTACAACCCGGTCGATGTAGCCGGCGCCAACGCGGTGACGCCGCATTTCGACTGGCAGGCGTTCTTCAGCGCGCTCAAGGTGCCGGCCGCTACGTTCTCGCTGAGCCAGCCGGGTTATTTCGCCGAGCTCGATGCGATGCTTGCCGACACGCCGGTGGACACCTGGAAAGCTTACTTGCGTTTCCACAGCATCGATGAGGCGGCGCCGTATCTGGCCAAGCCGTTCGAGCAGGCCAACTTCGATTTCTATGCCAAGACCTTGCGTGGGCAGCAGGACATGCTGCCGCGCTGGAAGCGCACCTTGAACGCGGTCAACCAGGCGATGGGCGAAGCGCTGGGACAGCTCTACGTGCAATCCGCGTTTCCTGCCGAGTCCAAGGCGCAGATGCAGCAGCTGGTGCAGAACCTGTCCGCTGCGCTCAAGGCACGGCTGGAACGCCTGGACTGGATGAGTCCGCAGACCAAGCAGCGCGCGCTGGAAAAGTGGGCCAGCTTCACGCCCAAGATCGGGTATCCGGATCAGTGGCGCGACTGGTCGGCACTGGAGACGCGTGGCGACGGATTCCTGGCCAACATGCAGGCCGCCCAGGCATTCAACTACCGCTACATGCTGGACAAGATCGGCAAGCCGGTGGACAAGCGCGAGTGGCATATGACGCCGCAGACGGTCAACGCGTACTACAACGCCACCCGCAACGAGATCGTGTTCCCGGCGGCGATCCTGCAGCCGCCGTTCTTCGATCCCAAGGCCGATCCGGCGCTGAACTACGGCGGCATCGGTGCGGTGATCGGGCACGAGATGATGCATGGCTACGACGACTCCGGCAGCCAGTTCGATGCCAAGGGCAATTTCGACACCTGGTGGACCGACGCAGACCGCAAGCTGTTTACCCAGCGCACCGATCAGTTGGTGGCGCAGTTCGACGGCTACGAGGCCATCCCCGGCGTGCACGTCAAGGGCAAGCTGACCCTGGGCGAAAACATCGGCGACCTGGGTGGCCTGACCGTGGCCTACGACGCCTTGCAGATGGCGTTGAAGGAACAGCCCGATGCCAACACGCAGATCGACGGCTATTCGCAGGATCAGCGCTTCTTCATGAACTGGGCCACGGTGTGGCGCCGCAACTTCACCGACGGCGAATTGCGCGTGCGTTTGAACACCGACCCGCATGCACCGGCCAATTTCCGCGCCAATGGCGCGCCATCGAACATGCCGGTGTTCGCGCAGGCATTCCAGTGCAAACCGGGCGATGCGATGGTGCGCAGCGACAAGGAGCGTGTCGTGATCTGGTAAGCGCTGCACCTTGAGCGACCGCACTCGCTTCCTGCGGGCGCGGTGGCTGGCAGGTGCGGCGTGCCGCATCTGCGTTGTAGCCGTCCCCATGCCAGTGATGCCGAGACATCACACCGGCGCGTGCCGGCCTGTGCACATGCAGTTGCAAGGCCAACCTCTACACTGCCGCGCTGGAACGTGTTGGGGCTGGCGGTGCGCAAGCGGAACGTCTTCAAATGGATCGGCATCGGCATGCTGGCGTTCATGCTGGGCAGTGTGCTGTCGCTTTACGGCTACGGCCGTTTTGCCGACCGCCAGCGTGGGCCGGCCAGCCACGTACTGCCCGCCACGGCGATGGTGACGGCCATCGACAAGGCGGTGGCGCCGCTGCAGCAGGCACATCCGGCGCACACCGGGGTGGTGATCGTCGCGGACAACACCGAGGCGTTTGCGGTGCGTGCGCTCACCGCGCGTGCAGCCGGGCGTAGCCTGGATCTGCAGTACTACATCTGGCATGCCGATTTCACTGGCAACCTGCTGCACAACGAACTGCTGCGTGCCGCCGACCGCGGCGTGCGCGTACGTCTGTTGCTGGACGACATGAACGTGCACGGCAGCGATTCGGTGTTGGCGGCGCTCGACAGCCACCCCTTGATCGAGATCCGTCTGTTCAATCCCACCCGCGCACGCGAAGGCACGGTGATGCGTGGGGTGGAGATGGTGCTGCGCATGGTCAGCATCAACCGGCGCATGCACAACAAGGCCTGGATCGCCGATGGACGGATTGCGGTGGTGGGGGGGCGCAATGTGGGCGACGAGTACTTCGATGCCGCGCGCGATACCAACTTCATGGACATGGATGCGGCGGTGGTAGGGCCAGCGGTAGGCCAGGTCGAGCAGGTCTTCGACGCCTACTGGAACAGCCCCAACGCACTGCCGTTGGCCGCGTTGGCCACGGCCAGGCCACAGGCGCTGGACGCGTTGCGCGGCAGCCTGGATGCCGGGCTGGACTCTGCGCGGGCACAACCGTATGTGCAGCGGTTGCGGCGTGCGCCTGGGGTGCAGGCCTTGCTACAGGGCGATCGTCCGGTGCATTGGCTGGACCGCGCGCGCATCGTCTCCGACCCGCCGGAAAAGGCCGATGGCGCGCCGCCGCAGGCGGACTGGATGACACCGGTGCTGATCGGCCAGATGGCCCACGCGCAGCGCGAGTTGAAGGTGATCTCGCCCTATTTCGTACCGGGCGAGCAGGGCATGCGTTGGATCGGGGCTTTGCGCCAACGCAAGGTGCGCGTCAACATCCTGACCAATTCGTTGGCCGCCAACGACGTGGTGGCCGTGCACAGCGGCTATGCCGACTACCGCGTGCCGCTGCTGCAGCAGGGCGTGCGCCTGCACGAGCTCAAGCCGATGGGCAAGCCCGATGGCAGCCTGTTCGGCTCCAGCGGCGCCAGCCTGCACACCAAGGCCTTCGTGGTGGACGACACGCGTGGCTTCATCGGCTCGTTCAACCTGGACCCGCGCTCGATGAACCTCAACACCGAGATGGGGTTGCTGTTCGAGGACCGCGCCGTTACTGCGGAGCTGGAACGCTTGTACACCCACAAGGTGAGTGCAGCGCTCAGTTATCGGGTGACGCTGGCGCAGGGCGAGCTACGCTGGCACGACGATGCCGCGCAGCCGCCGCAGGTGTGGGCACGCGAGCCGACAGCCAGCGTGTGGCGGCGCAGTGCTGCCATGGTACTTGGATGGTTGCCGCTGGATTCGCAGCTATGAGGCCTGCCGGCGCACGTCAGTGGCGTGCGTCGGCAGTGCAGGACACGATGTCAGTGCAGGTGGTTGCGCGGTGAGCTGCCGAGCGGTTCCGGCGCGATGGTTGCATCGCCTTGCCGATGGCCCGCCGCGAGCAAGGCCGCACGCGCCTGCACCCACTCGGGGCGAAGGCCGGGTTGCGATTGCGGGGACTGCACGGCCAGCGCCTGCTGCAGGTGTTGCTGTCGGAGGCGTTCGTCCTCGGTGATGCAGGTTGGCGGCGCTGTCGCGGCAGCGCAGTGGACGTGGGCACCTGCGTCGATGACGGGGTCGACGAATACCGAGTCGACGCTGACCGGATCGATGAACAGGCTGTCGGCGAGAGTGCGTGTGGCCATGCTGCACCTCCTGTCCCGGGACGGCGATTGCCGCCGCATCGGGTGACCCGCGCAATGCTGGGTCTTCAAGAACGATAGCGGCAGCGGGGATGGATCTTTAGGGCCAGGCGATCAAGGATGCAACTGGGTGACGATCTCGCGCGCCATCGCGCCCAGCGGCAGGACGCGGTCGGCGCCGCCGCGCTTGATCGCCTCCTTGGGCATGCCGAACACGATGCTGGTGTGTTCGTCCTGCGCCACCGTGCGCGCGCCGGCCTGGCGCATTTCCAGCAGGCCGGCGGCACCATCGTCGCCCATGCCGGTCATGATGATGCCCAGCGCATTGCTGCCGGCTGCGCGTGCGGCCGAGCGGAACAGCACATCCACCGACGGGCGGTGCCGGTTCACGGGCGGGCCTTCCATCACTTCCACGAAGTACTGCGCGCCACTGCGCCGCAGCAGCAAATGCTTGCCGCCGGGGGCGATCAATGCCCGGCCGGGCATCACCCGGTCGTTGTTGGCGGCCTCTTTCACGGCGATCTGGCACAGGCCGTTGAGGCGCGTGGCAAAGGCCGCAGTGAACTTTTCCGGCATGTGCTGGACGATGACGATGCCCGGGCAGACGCGTGGCAGGGCGGTGAGGACTTCTTCCAGCGCCTGGGTGCCGCCGGTCGAGGTACCGATGGCCACGATGCGTTCGGTGGTCTGTGCCAGCGCACGGCCGCTTTGCGCGGGGAGGATCACGTCGGCGGTGTGCTTGACCTCGGCTTCCAGTGGTGCGGCGGTCACGCGTGCGGCCAGCCGCTTGACGTTGGCGCGTGCGGCGCTGCGCACCGTGGCCACCAGCTCATCGGCCGAATCGGTGAGGAATTGCTTGAGCCCCAGCCGGGGTTTGGTCACCACCGCCACCGCACCGGCAGCCAGCGCATCCATGGTCACGCGCGCGCCTTTTTCGGTGAGCGTGGAGCAGATCACCACCGGGGTGGGGCGCTCGCTCATGATCTTGCGCAGGAAGGTGATGCCATCCATGCGCGGCATTTCCACATCCAGCACGATCACGTCGGGCCACTGCTGGCGCATTTTCTCGATCGCCAGCAACGGGTCGGCGGCGGTGGCGATCACCTCGATGCCCTGCGCATCGTTGAGCACGCCCACCAGCACCTGGCGCACCACCGCCGAATCGTCGACCACCATCGCCTTGATGGTATTCGTGTGGGTGTTGGTGGCGGGCTGGGCGGCGGGGCGGTTGAACGCTGTCGGCACGGCGGATCCTTGGGCTCATGCTTTGCGGAAGATCGAGGGTGCCACCTGGACCAGGTCGATGTCGAGTTCGCTCAGGCTTTCCGAATGGCCGATGCAGAAATATCCGCCCGATTTCAGGTTGGCGAGCACGCGCAGGATCACCTCGCGCTTGGTCTGGCCGTTGAAATAGATCATGACATTGCGCAGGAAGATCGCATCGAAGCTGCCCAGCAGCGGCAGCGCGGTGTTGAGGTTGGCGTGCACGAACTGCACGCGCTCGCGCAGGCGCCGTTCCACCAGCAAGGTGCCGGCGTATTCGCCCTGGCCACGCAGGCAGTAGCGCTTGAGATACGGCTGCGGAATACCGTCGATGCGCTGCAGCGCGTAGTGCCCGGTGCGCGCCTTGGCCAGCACGCGGGTGCTGATGTCGGTACCCACCACCTCGAACGGACGCCCCTGCAGGCTATCGTCCAGCACCATCGCCATGCTGTAGGCCTCTTCACCGCTGGAACTGGCCGCGCTCCAGCAACGGAATGGCAACCCGCCGCGGTGCTCGTCGGACAGCTTGCGCAGCAGGTCGAAATGCTTGGGCTCGCGGAAGAAATAGGTTTCGTTGGTGGTCAGCAGATCGATTGCGGTCTGGATCTCGGTGCGGTCCTGGCGGCTTTCCAGCAGCTGCAGGTACTGGGTGTAGCTGTCGAACTGATGCTCGCGCAGGCGCTTGCCCAGGCGGCCGCACAGCATGGCCTTCTTGCCGGAGGAAATACTGATGCCGGCCGCCTCGAAGATGAAGCGCTGGAAGCGGCCGAACTCCTGTTCGGTGATGGCAGTGGCGGTACTCATGGTTCAGGCCACATCCGCATCGGCAGAGAAGGAGCCTTCGCTCAGGCGCGCGATGCGGACGGCATGTTCGCGCCACCAGTCCGAGAGCATCGGCCCGGGCATCGGCGAGCCCATGAGATAGCCTTGCGCCAGATCGCAGCCCAGCTCGCGCAGCAGGCGCCAGTCATCCGGGGTTTCCACGCCTTCGGCCACGGCGGTCAGTTCCAGCCGGTGGGCCAGTTCCAGCGTGGATTCGAGCACCGTGCGCTGGCTGTGGCTGCGGTGGGCAGCCTGCACGAAGCTGCGGTCCAGCTTGAGTTCGGTGAACGGAATGCTGGCCAGGCGTTGCAGCGACGAGAAGCCGGTGCCGTAGTCATCGATGGACAGCCCGAACCCGTGCAGGCGCAGGCGTGCCAACATGCTCAGCGCGGTGGCCGGCTCCACGATGGCGCTTTCGGTGAGTTCCAGCACCAGATCGGCCGGACTCAGGCCGTTGTCGCTCAGTTTGGCGCACAGCTGCTCGAGAAAGCCTGGTTCGCCCAGCAGCTTGGGCGACAGGTTCAAGGCCAGCGACAAGTGCAGACCCTCGCCGCGCCAGGCCACCAGTTGTGCGATCGCCTTGTCGATCACCTGCTGGGTCAGTGCGTGGATCAGGCCCTCGCGTTCGGCCAGCGGAATGAAACGGTCCGGGCCGATCATGTCGCCCTGCGGGCGGCGCCAGCGCGCCAGCGCTTCCACGCCGCGCAGCCGGCCATCCTTCAGATCGAGCTTGGGTTGGTAGGCCACGCGGATTTCGCCGCGACGCATGGCGCGATCCAGCCGCGAGGCGGCAGCGGCGCCACCTGGGGTCAATGGCGAAATCGCCGCCGACGGCAGCGTGCCGGCCGCCGTAGTGCGTGATGCGGGTTCGCACTCCAGTACGGTGGCAAGGTCCTGCAGATGCAGCGGCTTTTCGATGCCGGCGAGCACGCGCACCCCGGCGCTGCGGCTCAGTTGCATTACCGCATCGATCAGTGCACCACCACGTTGCGAGACCACCACCACCGGCACGGTGTACTGGCCGCGTGCCAGCGCATCGAGCAACTGCACGCCGTCCATGCCGGGCATTTCCAGGTCGATCAGCAGCAGCGATGGGGCGCTGGCGCGGCTCAGCCAGTCCAGCGCGGCGTGCCCATCGGCGGCGCCATCGACCACATCGGCGCCCAGCTGGCGGCAGAGGGCCATGGCGTGTTCGCGCTGGACCGCGCTGTCGTCGACCACCAGGACCGGGCCAGCCAGCGTGCAGTTGCAGGAAAGAAGGGCGGGGCGCATGGGCATCCTGGCGGGCATCCGGAGGTCAGGCCGCCAGTGCGGCGGGAAGCTGGGCCAGTGCATCCTGGCCCAGTACGGCATCGGTATCGAGCAGGATCACGAAACGCTCGCCGATCTTGCCCATGGCATGAACAAGATCGCGCGCCACGCCTGCGCCGAAGCTGGGCGTGGCAACAACATCGCTGGCCGCGATCTCCAGCACTTCGCTCACCGCATCCACCAGCAGGCCGAGGACCTGGTGCCTGTCGCCGTGGGCGATCTCCACGATCACGATGCAGCTGCGCTTGGTGATCGTGCTGGCGGTGCGCCCCACGCGTTGCTGCAGATCCACCACCGGAACCACCGCACCGCGCAGGTTGATGACCCCGCGCAGGGCCGGCGGCATCATCGGCACATCGGTGGGTACACGGTATTCGATGATTTCCTTGATGCCGACAATTCCCAGGCCGAACAGTTCCTTGCCCAACGAAAAGGTCAGGTATTGCTGCGGTGCCGTGGGCGATGGCGTGCCGGTGGTTGCGCTGCTGTGCGGTTGCATCGTCTGCCTCCTTCAGAAACTGGCGAACTGCGATTCGTCGATGGCATCGGCGCTAGCGGCCACCACACCGATCTGGCGCACGTTGGTGCGCCGTGCCGGCGCGTGGGCGGTGGTGGCTTGGCCGACCGCTACCACCCGGCGCGGCCCTGGCTTGCTGGCCTGGACGACGCCACGTCCGCCATTGCCTAGCCGGAAGAAGCCCATCAGTTGCTGCAGTTGTTCGGCCTGTGCGCTCATCTCCTCCGAGGTGGCGGCCAGTTCTTCGGCATTGGCCGCGGCCGACTGCGTGGTCTGGTTCAATTGGCCAACGGCGGTGTTGATCTGGCTGACGCCTGCAGTCTGTTCCTCGGACGCGGCGGCGATTTCCTGCACCAGGTCGGACGTGCGGCGGATCGACGGCACCATCTCACCCAGCACGCGGCCGGCGCTTTCGGCCAGCTCCACGCTGGAACCGGCCACTTCGCCGATTTCCTGCGCGGCGATCTGGCTGCGTTCGGCCAGCTTGCGCACCTCGGCGGCCACCACCGCAAAGCCCTTGCCGTGTTCGCCGGCACGCGCGGCCTCGATGGCGGCGTTGAGGGCGAGAAGGTTGGTCTGGTAGGCGATGTCGTCGATGATGCCGATCTTCTTGGCGATGTCCTTCATCGCCACCACCGTGGCGCGCACGGTGTCGCCGCCGTTGGCCGCTTCGCTGGCGGCCTTGGCGGCCATGCTGTCGGTGACGCGTGCGTTCTCGGTGTTCTGCCCGATGGAGGCGGTCATCTGCTCCAGCGAGGCGCTGGTTTCTTCCACGCCGGCGGCCTGCTCGCTGGCCGCCTGGGCCAGCGCCTGCGCGGTGGCGCTGACTTCTTCCGAGGCGCTGGCCAGGTTTTCGGCGTTGCGATTGACTTCGTCCACGATCTCGGTGAGGCGGCTCATGGTGGTGTTGACGTAGCGCTGCATGTCGGCAAACGCGCCTTCGTAGCGGCCTTCCACGGTGTGGGTGAGGTCGCCGTCGGCCATCGCGCCCATCACCTGGATGACCTCGGAGATGCTGCGCAGGTTGCCGCGTGCGCGCTCCACGGTGTCGTTGATGAAGGCTTTCTTTCCGGGAAGCTGGGCCAGCGGTGCGTCGAAATTGCCGCGGCCGAATTCGGCCACCACGCCCATCGCCAGCTTCTTCACTGCGATGTGTGCGCCCACCATCTGGTTGATGCCGGTGGCCATGCTGCGGAAGTCGCCATCGAAGCGGCTGCTGTCGATCACCACGTCGATGTCGCCGGCTTCGTGTTCCACCGACATGTGGTTGATCTCGGCGATCAGTCCGGTGAGATTGCCGCGCACTTGTTCGATGGTGTCGTTGATGAAGCGCTTCTTGCCAGGCAGCAATGGCAGCTGCGCGGTGAAGTTGCCGCGACCGAATTCGCCCACGCAGGCGATGGCCTGCTTCTTGACCGCGATATGGCTGGCCACCATGGCGTTGATGCCTTCGGCCATGCGGCGGAAATCGCCGGCAAAACGCTGGGTGTCGATGACCACATCGATATCGCCGGCATCGTGCTCGCCCGACATGCGGTTGACTTCGGCGACCAGGCCGGTGAGGTTGGCGCGGACCTGGTCGACGATCTCGTTGATGAAGGCCTTCTTGCCAGGCAGGCGTTCCAGTTCTGCGGAGAAGTTACCCCGGCCGAACTCGGCCACGCAGGCCATGGCCTGCTTCTTGACCGCGATGTGGCTGGTCACCATGCGGTTGATGCCATCGCCCATGGCGTGGAAGTCGCCATCGAACCGCGCGGCATCGATGCGCGCATCGATCTCGCCGCCATCGTGTTCGCGCAAGACCCGGTCGATCTCCTGGTGCAGGTGGCGCATGCCATCTTGCAGCGTGTGCAGACTGCGCAGGAGGTCGCTGGCCGGCTCGCCGCGAAGCGGCGGCAGGGTCACGTCGAAATGCCCGCGCGCGAAGGCATCCACGGTGGTGGTGGCTAGCTGTAGCGATGTGCTGGTGCTGCGGATGGACCAGGCCAGCAGCGCTGCCCCGAGCAGCGCGGCGACCGTACTGGCGGCCAGCAGGGCAGTGGACGACAGCGACAATGCAATGCTTGCCACGACAACGAACACGGGGACGGCAACGACCACGGCGGTGCTGAGCCAGAGCTGGGTAGCGGGCGGGAGACGATGTGACATGGCGGTGGTTTCCGAGTGTCAGGTGACGACGAAACGATGCGGTGACAGCAGAGCAACGGCGAGCGCTCAGGCGGCCAGCGCGTCCTGGGTGGGATGCAATTGCTGGATCAGACTGGGCACATCCAGGATCAGTGCGACATCGCCGCTGCCCAGGATGCTGGAGCCGCTGATGCCCTTGACCTGCGCAAAGACCTTCGAGAGCGGCTTGATGACCGTCTGCCATTCGCCCAGCAAGGTGTCCACCACCAGGCCGAAGCGCTGCGTGCCCTGACGGATCACCACGATGCTTTCGCGTGCAGGTTGTTTGCTGCCAAGCGCGAACAGCTCGCGCAGGCGCACGTACGGCAGCACGCTGCCGCGCAGGTCGATGTAGTCGCTGGCGTAGTCCGGTGCGAATTCCACGCACTCTTCCACCACGTCCAGTGGCACCACGAATACCGACTTGCCCACGCCGACCTGGAAGCCATTGATGATGGCCAGGGTCAGCGGCAGGCGGACCGAAATGGTGGTTCCCAGGCCGGCGGCGCTGTCGATGTCCACCGTGCCGCGCAGCGCGGTGATGTTGCGCTTGACCACATCCATGCCAACGCCGCGGCCGGACAGGTTGGTGACCTTTTCGGCGGTGGAAAAACCCGGCTCGAAGATCATCGCGAAGACGTCGCGGTCGCTGAGCTGGCGGCCGGGTTCGACCAGACCACGTTCCAGCGCCTTGGCCAGGATCCTGTCGCGATTCAGGCCGCCACCGTCGTCGGTGATCTGGATGACGATGCTGCCGGAGTCGTGATACGCGTTCAGGCCCACCGTGCCGCGCGCCGGTTTGCCGCGCGCCACGCGCACGTCAGCCGGTTCGATGCCGTGGTCCATTGCATTGCGCACCAGGTGGGTGAGCGGGTCGCCGATCTTTTCCACCACCGACTTGTCCAGTTCGGTGTCTTCGCCGGCCACCACCAGCGCGATGTCCTTGCCCAGTTCGCGCGCCACATCGTGTACTACGCGCTGGAAGCGACTGAAGGTGCCACCGATCTTGACCATGCGCAACTGCAGCGCGCTTTCGCGTACTTCTTCCACCAGCCCGGCCAGGATCGAAGCCGATTCCAGCAGTTGTGCATCGCCGCTGCGCTGCGCGTTGGCGTTGGTGCTGGACACGGCAATAATGAGTTCGCCCACCAGGTCGATCATGCGATCGAGCTTGTCGGCATCCACCCGGATCGAGCGCGCTTCGGCTCCGCCGCGCGTGCCGGTCTCCGCTGCTGCTCGTGGTGGGGCCGATGCGGTTGCCGGTGTGCTGGCCGGCACCGTCATCGCCGCCGGCGCAACGGTGACCAACGCGGTCGCATCGGTCGGTGCAGCTACTGCGGCGATCTCCAGCTCGCAGTCTTCGCGTACGAATTCGAACACGTCCTCGATGGCGGCGCGATCGGCATCGCTGCGCAGCAGGATCCGGAAGCCGAGATAGTTGGCCTCCGGGTCGAGCGCTTCGAGGCTCGGCAATTGGCTGTAGTCGGTGCTGATCGATTCCACCGAGCCCAGGCTGCGCAGGTTGCGGATCAGCTTGAGCGGTGAATTGCCGAAGCGCAGCGCATCGGCGAACAGCTTCAGGCTGATGCGCCAGTAACCGCTCTGTTTTTCGGGCGCGCCGTGTTGCGCAACTGCGGCGGTGACGCCGCAGGCGCTACCCTGCAGATAGGTCTGCAACTGCGCCAGCAGCGGTTCGGCTTCGGCGGCCAATGCGGCCGCATCGGCGTGGCCGGGATCGGCCGCAGTCTCCACCAAGGCGTGAATGTGGTCGCAGCACACCAGCAGCAGCGCGATCAGTTCAGAGCTCAGTGTCAGCGCTTCGTCGCGTACCAGGTCCAGCACGCTTTCCACCACATGGGTGAAGCCCACCAGCTGCGGCAGGTCGAACAGGCCGCCCGAGCCCTTGATGGTATGCGCGGCGCGGAAGATCGCGTTGACCGCATCGGGCGAGGATTCGCCGCGCTCGGCTTCGAGCAGGTGGCGTTCCATGTCTTCGAGCAGGTCCCGGCTTTCGGCCAGGAAGGTTTGCATCAGCTGGTGCATGTCCATGCGCGCGTCACCCGGTCCGTTAGTGAATTCGTGCGTCGAGGCTTGCGACCGCGTGCGGATACAAGGCTTCGAGCAGGCCGAGCAGTTCGATCACATCGACTACGGCGCGGCTGGAATCGGTGAGCGAAAACGGTCGTCCGTCGGCCTGGATCGCCTGCTTGGTGGCCAGCAGCAACTGCAGGCCGGTGGTGTCGATCTCGCTGACCGCGCCCAGATCCAGATGCAGCCCGCCCGGATGCTCCAGCGCCGGCAGCAGCAACGGCTTGAGCTCGGCGGCGCGGCGGATGGTCATCTCGCCTTCCAGGGCAAGCGTCAACGGCGCAGGCAAATCGGGCGATAGGGTGCTCATGGGTGCCTCGGGCGGTACGGTGGCGCGGGGAGTTCGCTGCGACACGGGCAACATGCGCTCCACGCATGCCGCAAGGTGCCGGTCCAAGGAGGTATCGGCTCCTTGCAGGAATATTTAGTCGAAATTCAGCGCGATTGTGGAACTGCGAAGCCGGTCACTCCATGGAGGTTAATGGCTCAGGTTCGTCGCAAGCGAGCTCAAAGGCAGCGATTGGCGATCGGTCCGGAGCGGCGGCGGTTGGCGGTAGGGGGGGGGCGCAGGGCGGCCAGACTGGCGAACATGCGCTCGGCTTGCCGCTGTGCCGGAGAGGCGGCTGCTCCTGCTGGGCTTGCCTGCCGGTGGCGGATGCCGCCTGGCGACTGGCGTGCAAGATCGATCGACCAGCATCCTTGGATAATCGATTCACGCGCAGGAGATCCTGGAGTGCCCCCGTGGCGTATGCTCCACTACGGCCTGCCGGGAACTGCTGGACGTGGTGGGGATGGTGGAGGTCGCGGTGGCGGGTAATCCACTTAACGCGCATTGCATCCAAACGTTGGGAGAACGACGATGAAGAGCCAGAATGTCCCCGAACTGCTGCAAGCCAACGCCATTCTGGGGGCGTCCAGACAGCAGTTGCAGGAGGCCGTCAAGGCCATGGCCATACTGCTCGCGACCATGAGGCAACGCGACGAGCGCCTGCAGGAGCTGGTACAGCAGCAGATGCAGACGCTGCAGTATGCAATCGACGACGCCGATCAGCGGATCGACCAGGTAGTGGAAAGTGCGCTGCCGCAGCTGGTGCAAGCGAGCCAGCAGGGGCTGGATCCGGCACTGGACCAGTTCGACAAGACGCTGGCCGAGGCCGAAACCAGTCTGCAGCAGACCACACAGCGTTTCCTGCAAGCGCAGCGGTCCTTCGAGACCGCCGCCGCGCGGCGCCTGTGGCTTGCGTCCACCGCCATGCTGGTGGCAGGCGCCATCGGTATCGCGATGGCCGGCTACGTGGTGTACACCGCCATGTCACTGGCGACCGAGACGGCGCACGACCGGGCAGAATTCGTCGTTCCGGAACGGGTCGAGCGCACGGAGCTGGTGCCCTGCGGCAATGACCGGCCGTGCGCCGCTGGCGAGGCGAATGCCGCGCTCCAAGAGCAGAAAGGCGAGTAGCGGGACGTTGCGCTGCAGCAATTGCTGAGCGGCTAGCCAGCGGTGCCTGATCCCCACGCCGCGTGCGCCGGTTCCAATGATAATTTCGCGTGCATCGGTTCCAATGATAATTTGAGGGCTGCCATTCTGGCGAAGACGGAAAGTTAGGCGCCCCAGTCTGGGCCGTGGAAACCGGTGGCTAGACTGTCTCGCTGAGCCATGCTTATCGCAAATCGTCCAGAGACAAGCATGTCACTTCAACTACTACCAGGGAGGTATTCATCATGAAGCGATGCACCATGGCCACCACGCTTGCACTGGCTGCGGCGTTAGGTCTTGGCGTGAGCGCCCCAGTTCGCGCCCAGGCGGTAGATCCGTGTTCGGTCTTTCTTTGCATGGCCGGCGTGTCCGGCCCTGACGCTGGCGCTCCCGGTCCCGAATGTACGGCGTCGATCGCAGCCTTCCATGCCATCCAGGTATGGAGCCCGGCCTTCAACCCGCCGGCCACGGCGACTGCACGCCGGACCTACCTGATGACGTGTCCAGGCGTTGTCCCAGTGAATCAAGCGACCCTGGAATTGATCATCTCGAAGTGGGGCTACACGCCTTGACGGAGATCGCCCACTGACCCGGAATCGGCCACCTGTCGTGACATGGGGGGGGGGGCACGCGCACGTCTCCAGTAGCTGCCTAGGGTGAGGCAACCCCCCGATCGGATGTCAGATTTTTCCTACTCGGGCAACGTTGCTCCTGAGGTGGCGGACGCTAGACGATGGAATGACGGTCTGGAGCGCTGGCAAATAGTGGCAATTTGTCTTGACCTATGCCAGTGTTGCTAACAACCTGCCTCAACCTTACATAGGATAATGGCCCAGCGGGCGCTCATCTCCGCACCCCTGGCGACGTCTTTCACGTCGCTGCGCCTGTGTCTGAACAGAGCTCTGGCACTTCAGGATTGCGTGACGCGCTTGACTCCCGGCCACTTGCCTGGGCTATGTATTGCCTTCCTGCCTGTGCCCTCGTTATCCCTCGTTTGCTGCCCCGCCCTCCATCTGCACCCAACAAGATCGACGAGTCCCGCCATGAATGACCGCTCACGCCGCTCACGCCCTTCGTTCTCACGCCTCGCCGCAGGCTTGTTACTTGCTGCCGGTCTTGGCGCTGGGCCCGCGAATGCGGTGGGTGTGATTGTCAATGACCCAACGTCGATGGGGAAGGCTTTGCAGGAGTACGCAGAGCAGGCCAAGCGATGGACCGACACTCTCAAGCAGTATCAGCAGCAGCTGGATCATTATCAGCAGCAGCTCATCAAGCTTCAGCGGTTGAACCTGGGGACTTCCACCATGGCCGACAACTTTGCCGAACGTCCTGAAGACTATGGCCTGCAAGACGACTGCCCGGGTTCCTCGCCAGCCGGCCTCTCAGGAATGCTGCAGCAATTCAAATCTCTCGCACCGAACATGAGTGGCAAGATGGTGGAGGAGCAAATGAAGGTATGCACACGCATGGTGCTGGCGAAAAATGCCAAGTACAACGAGTCAGTACGCATGATCAAGCGCCTCATAGAGCGCAACAATCAGTTCAAAACGGTGGAGGCGCAGCGCGACAAAGGTGGTACCAGCCAAGGAGCGCTTGCTGCCAACGATAACGAAGTGCAGCGTTTCATCGCACAGAACGCCATGGACCTGGATTACTGGCAGGCGCAGATGACAGCGTATGACAGCTATATCGTTGGGCTCAAGGAAGACCAGTCGCGATTGGCCAGGAAAGCGCTGGATGGCGACAAGAACAGCTGGCTCAAACCGTTGGGGCAGGTCGTGCAGGCCGCAACGCTGAAAGCAGCCTTGTCCAATTGACCGTTCCATCACGACAGGCAGGCAGAAGATAATGGACGCAGTTCTCCACGGAGCGATGAACGGGTTGCAGCCCTTGGCGGATATCGGCCTCGGCGACTTCGTGTTCTTCAAACTGGTCAACGACTACTTCAGCAACGAGATTCAGGCGTTCGGCCTGCAGCTGATGAGCCGTACCATGAGGTGGGTCAGTACGATCACATTGACGGTCACCACGCTGTGGGTCTTGCTTCTGGGCTATCGCATCGCCACCGGGCAATCGCGTGAAAACGCAATGGCGACAATGATCAAGGCGGCGAAGGTCGCGATCATCATCAGCGTTGCTTCAGCTGTCGGGGTCAACGGCGCAATGCTGCACCAGACCATGACCCAAGGCCTGGATAAGGAGATCCATGGTCTGTTTACCGGTGAGCAAGACAGCACCGCCTCCGATGCGATCGACGAAAATCTTGCCTACACGCAGCTGGCGCTGACGGCGCTGGATGCGGTGCGCGTCGACCCTGCAGATCCTGAGGCACTGGAGAAGAAAAGCCGTGCTGTGCTGCTGGCAGGCTTCGGCACTGCCAGCCCGCCGATGGCGGCTGGGGCGATGCTGCTGTTGTTCAAGTTCACCATGGCCTTCCTGATCGGGATCGGGCCGATTTTCATCCTGGCGCTGATCTTCGACCAGACCAAGGACCTGTTCAAGAAATGGCTGTTCTATTTACTCGGCACGTTGTTCTCGATGGCCATGCTGTCGGCGGTGACGGCGATGGTGCTGAAATTCACGGCAAAAGTGGCTGCGGCCTACTGGGCTGCACAACTGTTCACGTTGGGCAATGCGGAAGGATTGTCGAGCCAGGCGCTGCAACAGGGCGGTATCGGGCTGTTCATGACGGTGCTAATCATCACCGTGCCAACATTGGCGGCCGCAATTTGGCAGGGGAATATGGGGACGTTCATGGCATATTCGGCATTTGGTGGCGGTGGTGCTGCGAGTCCGGGGCCGCAGGGGCAACCTGCTGGGTCGTATATTCCGCAGCAGATAGATAGAAATACTAATCAAGCGCAAGGACAGAGTGCAGAGTCAACTGCTGCAGTTAAAGCGATTGGTGGTGCGGCAAACTCTGCGGTCATCCAAGAAGCAGGCTCGCGCGGTAATGCCGGAAGACGTGAAAGCGGCGACGTCTAAAGGCACCACTCATGTATTGTGCTAAAAAGGTCGTGCGAATATGCGTTTTAATAATGTTTATCCATTTTCTTTATTGATGGTCGGGTTTTCAGCTATGGCTGAACAGGGCTGTCCCCCGGGGCAGTACCCCATCGGTGGGCAAGGAGTGGCTGCATGTGCACCTATTCCCCAAGAAAATTCTATCCAGCAGCAACCTCGTGCGAGCGGTAAGTGGATAAAAACTTGGGGGGCAATTGCACACGATCCGATAAGCGGAACACTTGGTGTTGCAGTAGGTAGAATTTCTAAGCGTGAGGCGCAGGAAGAAGCGCGAGCTAAATGCATTGAGGTTGGTGGAAGTCAATGTAAGGATTGGGTGAACTACGAGAATCAGTGCGTCGCGATAGCAGGGCCTCAAAAGGATGGGGCTAATGCCTCAGGGAGGCTCCATTTCGCGCGAGGTCCATCAATTGATGATGTTCAACGAGATGCAGTGAATGGTTGCTCATCAGCAAGCAGCATGCAATGTGGAATTCTTTACTCCGCTTGCTCGGAGCCGATTTTCAAAAAATATTGAATTCGAAAATTCAAAATCGAAGGCGTCAATCTTTAAATGCGGAATTCCCACTTGGTAGCCCTCAAAGCTCATCCCTTACCTCTGACTACGTCCGTAGTTAGCTTAATAGAGCTCGCAGGAGCGAAGTAATGGATACCGTCTTCTCCCCCCATAACGCAGATTGGCACCGCTCACCCAAGGGCGTTCGATGCATGTTGACTATCCTGCTGATTTCAACCTTACTGACCGCGAGCTTGGTCGTCCTCGCCTATCGAACTTCGTTCACGTTCCTGATGGGCCTTGCACAGTATGCCGCCACCATCTGTGCTGTATTGCACTTCGCCGTGGTGTCGATGCTGCTGGGGCTCGTTGCTGGTGCTATGACTGTTTGGAAAGAGCTGCAAGCAGCGGGAAAACATACCGAAGAGGCGAGACAGCTTCGCCGGGCGATTGTCAGTGCGGGTGCAATGACACTTCTGATGTTCATGCTTGTAGTGGCAGCGGCTTGCGTCCCCTTTGTGATGGATGTCATTAGGAAGGTTCCCGAGTTCGGTTTGGTCTTCGCGCTCATGCTCATCACTTTGTTGATATATCGTGTCAACATTAACCGCATTTGTTCACGACTCACCGATTCCATGACAGCTGCGCAGCGTGCGGCACAACGCACGATGACAGCATGAACGGGAAGCTGGGAATCAGAATTGCTGGCTCTCTGGTCTTGGTTTTCTTGACAGGATGCAACCCTATGAACACTGGCTCTGAAAGACACGACACCGGCGCGACCACCACCGACGGCGATCCGGTCTACCGCAAGAACCCGCATCCGACCCAGGCGTACCGGATCACGATGACCATCAAGGATGCGCCGGGGCCGTTCGAGTGGGTGTCGGGAACTGCGTTCTATGACATGACCAACCGCGACGACTGTGCGCCGTTCGATGCTGCATTGGGTATGTCAACAAAAGCCAAGGAAGATGGGATTCCAATCGATTTCCAAAAGATCAATGACGCCACTTACGTGACCACGATCCACACAGATGGCATGGCTGACGCTGATTACTACGGAAAAGGTGTCTGCTATTGGGAATTTGGCGGCATAGGAGTTTCACTGAAAGCGACAGGTAAAAGCGAGGAAACTGAATTTTTGCCGAGTTTAGGTGGCAAGCAGGTGGTGACACTGACTCCTGAAACGAAATATTTTTGGAGCTCCCGCTACCCAGCGTCCGAGATGGCGAGCTTCCCCGACATGGGTCAGTCGAAAGTCGAAGACTTTAATAAGGAAGCACGGAGTAATCTGTTCAAGGTGACGCTAACAGCCGAAAGGATAGCCCCATGAGCTTGACTAGCCAGCAATATGCAGCACTTTCGCGCGATGTCTATGACAAGCCAGAAAGGACAGGGCCAAGAAGCCCGGCTGTGGATATCGGCGGGGTTTCTTATCAACGCATGAAGTATGTAGACAGTTCCTCTGGCTATCAAGGCATCGTCTATCAGCGCGTCGATACGCGTGAGATCATCGTCGCTCACCGCGGCACCGAGACCGACCGACAGCTGAAAGAAGATGGCATCTACACCGACGGTGGCATGGTTGCAGCCCGCCACAACAGGCAGGCTGCCGAGGCGCTTGAGCTGACGCGATATGCGTTGAACTATGCGCACGAACTCGGCAAAGGCGGCAAAGCCCCCGACGTCACCGTCACCGGCCACTCGCTCGGTGGCAACCTGGCCCAGGTCACTGCGCACCACTTCGGCCTCAAGGGCGAGACCTTCAACGCCTATGGCGCAGTCAGCCTGGATCGTCGCATTCCCGAGGGCGGCAACGCTGTCATCAATCATGTGATGGCTGGCGATGCGGTCAGTGCTGCCAGCAAGCACTATGGCCAGGTCAAGCTCTACGCCACTCAGCAGGAGATTGCCTTGCTGGAAAAGGCGGGTTACGCCAATGACCGCAGTCTTTTGGATGCACGTAATCCAGCGGTCGCCCAACCGCTCGCCGACTCGCACCGCATGCACAACTTCCTGCCGGTGGATGCCAATGGCAGTCCAGACCGCTCGGTGCTGGAAGACCCCAAGGCGCAGCAGTTAGCCCGTCACTACGCGCCGATGATCGACAAGTATCGCGATGACGTGGACGTGTTGCGTGGTGGCTTGACGCTTGGTGCACGCGGCGGTTATGGCCTGGCCGTCGATGCCATCGATCGTCTGCGCGGAACGTTGGAAGCCGGCGCTGGAACGACAGAGATGGCCGGCGCACGCTGGCAGGAGGTGCAGCAGCGCATGGAGGCAGAGCACCAACAGCAGTACGTGGCACCCGGCTGGAAGATGCCGTTGGGCGCCCCTGGCACCTCCACCGAGCATTGTGTCGAGTCGGACGCCGCTTCCATGGAGAACGATCCGTTGTATCGCTCCATCCACAGCAAACTGCCACAGGGCACCTCCGATGCAGTGGTCATGCATGCGACCGTGGAGGCCAAACGCGCTGGTATCGTCAACGTCGATCATCTGCGCAGTGTGACCGTGCAGGATGGTAATGCCTGGATCCTTGGTCATACACCGGGTTTCCGCACCAAGGTCGATCTGGCAGCCGACGTGCCGCCATTGCAGGAGAGCCAGCAGCAGTCGCACGCTCTGGATGCACAGCGGCCGCAACCGGACATGCCCCCGCCGGCACCGACGCGTGGAATGTAGCGATGTATGACCGAATGACGCCGATGACTGCACCCTTGCAGGCTACCGCCGCTGTAAACCGACGTGCGCATCGTGCGATCAGCCGGTTGCAGCCCTTGGCGGATATCGGCCTCGGCGACTTCGTGTTCTTCAAACTGGTCAACGACTACTTCAGCAACGAGATTCAGGCGTTCGGCCTGCAGCTGATGAGCCGTACCATGAGGTGGGTCAGTACGATCGCATTGACGGTCACCACGCTGTGGGTCTTGCTTCTGGGCTATCGCATCGCCACCGGGCAATCGCGTGAAAACGCAATGGCGACAATGATCAAGGCGGCGAAGGTCGCGATCATCATCAGCGTTGCTTCAGCTGTCGGGGTCAACGGCGCAATGCTGCACCAGACCATGACCCAAGGCCTGGATAAGGAGATCCATGGTCTGTTTACCGGTGAGCAAGACAGCACCGCCTCCGATGCGATCGACGAAAATCTTGCCTACACGCAGCTGGCGCTGACGGCGCTGGATGCGGTGCGCGTCGACCCCACCGATCCTGAGGCACTGGAGAAGAAAAGCCGTGCTGTGCTGCTGGCAGGCTTCGGCACTGCCAGCCCGCCGATGGCGGCTGGGGCGATGCTGCTGTTGTTCAAGTTCACCATGGCCTTCCTGATCGGGATCGGGCCGATTTTCATCCTGGCGCTGATCTTCGACCAGACCAAGGACCTGTTCAAGAAATGGCTGTTCTATTTACGGCTCATCGCGGATTCGTGTGGGTGCCTTGAGGCCCCTGAATCTGCGTTGAGCCTTGGAAACAGGCCCTTTCCACCGTCCCAGAAGGTGGTACATCCTGTGCTGACTTCTTGACGCGGTGTTCTGCATGAAAACGGGCCGTCGGCTGAGTGAGTTGTTTTCCTTCCCTGGCTTCGCGGCGGAGTCCACGCTCAAGGGCGTGTTCGGCGCCCCGAAGGCGCGGATCGTGACCTTGCGGCGCCGAAAAAAACGGCCGTGTGTTCCAACTGTGGCCATCGGTGTCGCAGCCGCTACGACAAGCGCCTGTGCCGCGCCCGCGACTTGCGGGCGGCCGGCTGGATGCTGTTCGTGGAGTTTGAGCGCTGGCGGGTCGATTGCCCGGGGTGCGGCGGCGTGCACGTAGAGCGGCTGGACTGGCTGGCCAAGAATCCGCGCTACACCGAGCGATTCGCCCTGCATGTGGGCAATCTGTGCCGGAGCATGACGCACAAGGCCGTGGCTGAGCTGGAGCGCCTGCACGACAGCACGGTCAAGGAGCTGTCCAAGCTGTACATGGCCGAGCAGGTGCGCCGGGCGGGGACGCCGGCGCCGCGCGCCATCGGCATCGACGAGATCGCGATCCACAAGGGCCATGACTACCGCGTTGTGGTCAGCGATCTGGAGCGCGGCCGACCGATCTGGTTCGGCGGCAGTGGGCGCACCGAGGCGGACATCGACCAGTTCTTCGCCGAATTGGGCCCAAAACGTAGCGCCGGCATCGACGTGGCGGTGATGGACATGTGGCGGCCGTTTCGCAACTCGGTGGGCAAGAACGCGCCCAACGCCAGCATCGTGTTCGACAAATTCCACATCATGCGCCACCTGTCCGACGCGCTCGATCAGGTGCGGCGCGACGAGTACAAGCGCCTTCAAGGCCAGGATCGCAGTTACATCAAGGGCCAGCGTTACACCCTGCTGAGCAATCGCGAAAACCTTACCCTGGACGGTCGGAAGGCGCTCGCCAAGCTGCTGGCGGCCAACAAACGTCTGAACACGGCGTACCTGCTGAAAGAGTCCTTCGGGCAGCTGTGGAGCTACCGCACCGAGCGAGGTGCACGGGAGTTCTTCGAGCGCTGGAAGCAGAGTCTGCGCTGGCAGCGGCTGGCGCCCTACCAGACGTTCGTGGGGATGATCGAGCGGCACTGGGACGGCATCGCGGCGTACTGCAGGCCGGAGAACAAGGTCAGCCTCGGCCTGGTGGAAGGGCTCAACAACAAGATCCGGGTCATCCAGCGCAGCGCCTACGGCTATCGCGACGAGGAGTTCCTGAGGCTCAAGATCATCGCCAGCTTCCTGCCCGCGCTACCCGAAAATGCTCGATTGCACCCACAGTGATCCGCGAAGATCCCTATTTACTGGGCACGTTGTTCTCGATGGCCATGCTGTCGGCGGTGACGGCGATGGTGCTGAAATTCACGGCAAAAGTGGCTGCGGCCTACTGGGCTGCACAACTGTTCACGTTGGGCAATGCGGAAGGATTGTCGAGCCAGGCGCTGCAACAGGGTGGTATTGGGCTGATTATGACGATGCTCATCATCACCGTGCCTACGTTGGCGGCGGCCGTCTGGCAAGGCAGCATGAGCAACTTCATGCACTTCTCCGCGTTTGGTGGAGGCGCTGCATCGAGCCCTGGGCCGCAGGGGCAGCCGGCTGGGTCTTATGTGCCGCAACAGATAGCTAAAGATAATTCGGTTACACCTCCCTCATCTCTGGGTTCAGTGGGTCAGCGGGTTTCCGGCACTCCACAAGCCGCTCCCCCTCAAGAGGGTAGTGGTTCTAGAGGTATAGCTAATCAGGGTGATAGCCGACTGACTTGAGTCGAAGAGGGGTATTTATGAAATTTAGCTGGGTATTGATTTTTTTCGCCCTGTGTATTGCCAGTAATGCTAAGGCGGAGCAAGGCTGCCCGCCGGGCCAGATTCCTGCGACGGCAAACGGCAGTATTACATCCTGTGGTCCTATTCCCACCGGTTATTACGAGCAGCAGAGTTCTGATGCCCCTCGGCCGAGTGGCAAGTGGATAAAAACGTGGGGAGCTATAGCGATGGGGTCTGTCGACTCTATTTTTAGCTATGGCGTAACTACCGGAAAAATCTCCAAAGCTGAGGCTGAAAAGGACGCTCTCAATCGTTGCGCCTCCCATGGCGAAAAAGACTGCAGGATCGGGCTTGCTTATAAAAACCAATGTGCTGCTATCGCTGAGCCAAAAGTTAACGGCAAGCCATTTTCAACTGGCCGTTCAAATTTTGTGGGTGCTGGGACAACTGTAGAGGCAAGTAATGTTGCTTTGGATAGATGCAAAGCTGACAATGGGGCTACGCCGGGCGTAGAGTGTAAGATTATTTATGAAGCATGCTCGGAACCTATTTTCAAATCTTATTGATAAATTTACGGTATAAAAAGGAAAATTCATCAAGGTTTGCAGAATTTTCGCAGCGTTCTTCCTGTACGCTACTGCTATCTGGTTTAATTCAGGGTGGCGAATTCTATGAAGTCATTCCTCATTAAAACCCTGGTTGCGGCCGCTGTTAGTTCAATATAGCTTGTAGGAGCGATGTAATGGAAAGAGTATTCTCCTCCCATCACGTACATTGGTGCCGCTCACCCAAGGGCGTTCGGCGGATGTTGACTATCCTGCTGACGTCGACCCTGCTCACTGCAAGTTTGGCTGCCTTGGCCTATCGAACTTCGTTCGTCGTCCTCTTGGAGCTTGCGCAGTATGCGGCCACCATCTGTGCTGTATTGCACTTCGCTGTAGTGTCGATGCTACTGCGGATCGTTGCAGGTGCTCTGACTGCTTGGAAAAAGCTGCAAGCAGAGGAAAAAAATACCGAAGAACTGAGACAGCTTCGCCAGATTATTGTCGGCGCGACTGCAATGACAATTCTGATGTTTATGTTTGCAGTGGCTGCGACCTGCGTCCCCTTTGCGATGGATGTAATCAGGGATGTTCCCGAGTTCGGTTTGGTCTTCGCGCTCATGCTCATCACTTTGTTGATATATCGTGTCAACATTAACCGCGTTTGTTCACGACTCACGGATTCTATGGTAGCTGCGCAGCGTGCTGCACAACGCACGATGACAGCATGAACGGGAAGCTGGGAATCAGAATTGCTGGCTCTCTGGTCTTGGTTTTCTTGACAGGATGCAACCCTATGAACACTGGCTCTGAAAGGCGCGACACTGGCGCGACCACCACCGACGGCGATCCGGTCTACCGGAAGAACCCGCATCCGACCCAGGCGTACCGGATCACGATGACCATCGAGGATGCGCCGGGGCCGTTTGAGTGGGTGTCGGGAACTGCGTTCTATGATATGACTAATCGTGATGCGTGCACGCCCTTTGATCGCTCATTGGGCATGTCGACAAAGCAGAAAGAAGATGGGATTCCAATCGATTTCCAAAAGATCAATGACGCCACTTACGAGGCCACGATCTACACAGATGGCATGGCCGATGCTGATTACTACGGCAAAGGTATCTGCTATTGGGAATTTGGCGGTTTAGGAGTTTCACTGAAAGCGACAGGTAAAGGCGAGGAAACAGAATTCTTGCCGAGTCTAGGTAATAAGCAGGTCGCGACACTGACTCCTGAAACCAAATATTTTTGGAAGTCTCGCTACCCAGCGTCCGGGATGGCGGGCTTCCCCGACATGGGTCAGTCGAAAGCCGAAGACTTTAATAAGGATGCACGGAGTAATCTGTTCAAGGTGACGCTAATAGCTGAAAGGATAGCCCCATGAGCCTGACTAGCCAGCAATATGCATCACTTTCGCGCGATGTCTATGACAAACCAGAAAAGACAGGACCAAGAAGCCCGCCTGTGGATATCGGCGGGGTTTCTTATCAACGCATGAAGTATGTAGATAGCCCTTCCGGCTATCAAGGCATCGTCTACCAGCGGGTCGATACGCAGGAGATCATCGTCGCTCACCGCGGCACCGAGACCGACCGACAGCTCAAGGAAGATGGTTTTTACACCGACGGCGGCATGGTTGCAGCCCGCCACAACAACCAGGCTGCCGAGGCGCTTGAGCTGACGCGATATGCGTTGAACTATGCGCATGAACTCGGCAAAGGCGGCAAAGCCCCCGACGTCACCGTCACCGGCCACTCCCTCGGCGGCAACCTGGCCCAGGTCACTGCGCACCACTTCGGCCTCAAGGGCGAGACCTTCAATGCCTATGGCGCAGTCAGCCTGGATCGTCGCATTCCCGAAGGCGGCACCGCTGTCATCAATCATGTGATGGCCGGCGATGCGGTCAGCGCTGCCAGCAAGCACTATGGCCAGGTCAAGCTCTACGCCACTCAGCAGGAGATTGCCTTGCTGGAAAAAGCGGGTTACGCCAATGATCGCAGTCTTTTGGATGCACGCAATCCAGCGGTCGCCCAACCGCTCGCCGACTCGCACCGCATGCACAACTTCCTGCCGGTGGATGCCAATGGCGATCCAGACCGCTCGGTGCTGGAAGATCCCAAGGCGCAGCAGTTAGCCCGTCAGTATGCGCCAATGATCGACAAGTACCGCGATGACGTGGAAGTGTTGCGTGGTGGCTTAACGCTTGGTGCACGCGGTGGTTATGGCCTGGCCGTCGATGCCATCGATCGTCTGCGCGGAACGTTGGAAGCCGGCGCTGGAACGACAGAGATGGCCGCCGCACGCTGGCAGGAGGTGCAGCAGCGCATGGAGGCAGAGCACCAACAGCAGTACGTGGCACCCGGCTGGAAGATGCCGTTGGGGGCAGGCAGCGAAGTGGATGCGTCGACAACGCCGCCTGGTCGGTTTGGCGAGCCTGCCTCCGCATCGGTTCCCAACGATCCGCTTTATCAGGCCATCCACAGCAAGCTCCCTGCCGGCACCTCGCCGGCCGAGGCCATGCATGCAACGGTGGAAGCCAAGCGTGTGGGTATCCTGAGTGTCGATCAATTGCACAGCGTGACATTGCATCAGGACGTGGTTTGGATCATCGGCCAGACACCGGGCTTTCGGGCCAAGGTGGATTTGTCCGAGACGGTGCCTCCATTGCAGGAGAGCATCCGCCAGTCGCAGGCCCTGGACGCGCAGCGCAGCCAGCCAGACATGCCCCCGCCGGCACCGATGCGTGGAATGTAAGACGATGGGTGAGCGGATCGACAGCAAGGAGTTCAGCAACGAGATTCAGGCGTTCGGCCTGCAGCTGATGAGCCGTACCATGAGGTGGGTCAGTACGATCGCATTGACGGTCACCACGCTGTGGGTCTTGCTTCTGGGCTATCGCATCGCCACCGGGCAATCGCGTGAAAACGCAATGGCGACAATGATCAAGGCGGCGAAGGTCGCGATCATCATCAGCGTTGCTTCAGCTGTCGGGGTCAACGGCGCAATGCTGCACCAGACCATGACCCAAGGCCTGGATAAGGAGATCCATGGTCTGTTTACCGGTGAGCAAGACAGCACCGCCTCCGATGCGATCGACGAAAATCTTGCCTACACGCAGCTGGCGCTGACGGCGCTGGATGCGGTGCGCGTCGACCCCACCGATCCTGAGGCACTGGAGAAGAAAAGCCGTGCTGTGCTGCTGGCAGGCTTCGGCACTGCCAGCCCGCCGATGGCGGCTGGGGCGATGCTGCTGTTGTTCAAGTTCACCATGGCCTTCCTGATCGGGATCGGGCCGATTTTCATCCTGGCGCTGATCTTCGACCAGACCAAGGACCTGTTCAAGAAATGGCTGTTCTATTTACTGGGCACGTTGTTCTCGATGGCCATGCTGTCGGCGGTGACGGCGATGGTGCTGAAATTCACGGCAAAAGTGGCTGCGGCCTACTGGGCTGCACAACTGTTCACGTTGGGCAATGCGGAAGGATTGTCGAGCCAGGCGCTGCAACAGGGTGGTATTGGGCTGATTATGACGATGCTCATCATCACCGTGCCTACGTTGGCGGCGGCCGTCTGGCAAGGCAGCATGAGCAACTTCATGCACTTCTCCGCGTTTGGTGGAGGCGCTGCATCGAGCCCTGGGCCGCAGGGGCAGCCGGCTGGGTCGTATGTGCCGCAGCAAGCGCCTAGGGCTTCTAATGAGGATTCAGTTAATAGAGCTCAGTCTACCAGTCAGGTGACGAACCGTACTGTTAGCCCCCTGAGGGGATCTGAATCTAGTCCAATACCAGGATCTCGAGGTAATGCGGGAAGAAATGAAAATGGCAATGCTTAGAATCGTTGGCACTCAATTTTCTTGCAGAGGGTGTGGATATATGGGTTTCAGCAGATTTGCGTTGTTATTTCTTATGGTCGTTGGGGTCCCAGCAATGGCTGAGCAGGGCTGTCCTCCGGGTCAGATTCCTGCAATGGCGAACGGCAGTATTACCTCCTGTGGTCCTATTCCCTCCGGTTATTACGAGCAGCAGGGCTCTGCTACCCCTCGGCCTCTTGGGAAATGGATCAAAACCTGGGGGGCTGTTGCACTTGATGAGTCAGGCACGGGTGTGTTGGGAGTCGCAAGTAGAGAACGTTCTAAGCGAGACGCGCAAAAGGCTGCTTTATCCGGTTGTTTCAAAACAGGAGGCAAAGATTGCCGCGACTGGGTGACTTACTTTAATCAATGCGCAGCTGTGGCGGAACCTTATAAGGATGGAAAATCTTCTGATGGAAAATTACAATTTTCCACAGGTGCGGCACTTGAGAAAGTTACAGTAAAGGCAGAAAAAGACTGTGCCTCTGTAAATAATAGTTCGTGTAGAGTTATTTATTCCAACTGCTCGGATCCGATCTTTGAGAAGTTCTGATGCATGCCTGAATGCATTGCCACATTCATCATCAAGCGAAGGTTAGATACGCAAGAGTTGCGCGCCCAAAAGCATCTCCAACCTGCATCCCTCAACGTTCATCCCTTGTCCTTGAACACGTTCGCCGCTAAGTCAATGGAGCGATGTAATGGATACCGTGCTCTCCTCCCGCAGCTTAGATTGGTACCGCTCACCCCGGGGCGTTCGACGCATGTTGACTATCCTGCTGATTTCAACCTTACTGACCGCGAGCTTGGTCGTCCTCGCCTATCGAACTTCGTTCACGTTCCTGATGGGCCTTGCACAGTATGCCGCCACCATCTGTGCTGTATTGCACTTCGCCGTGGTGTCGATGCTGCTGGGGCTCGTTGCTGGTGCTATGACTGTTTGGAAAGAGCTGCAAGCAGCGGGAAAACATACCGAAGAGGCGAGACAGCTTCGCCGGGCGATTGTCAGTGCGGGTGCAATGACACTTCTGATGTTCATGCTTGTAGTGGCAGCGGCTTGCGTCCCCTTTGTGATGGATGTCATTAGGAAGGTTCCCGAGTTCGGTTTGGTCTTCGCGCTCATGCTCATCACTTTGTTGATATATCGTGTCAACATTAACCGCATTTGTTCACGACTCACCGATTCCATGACAGCTGCGCAGCGTGCGGCACAACGCACGATGACAGCATGAACGGGAAGCTGGGAATCAGAATTGCTGGCTCTCTGGTCTTGGTTTTCTTGACAGGATGCAACCCTATGAACACTGGCTCTGAAAGACACGACACCGGCGCGACCACCACCGACGGCGATCCGGTCTACCGCAAGAACCCGCATCCGACCCAGGCGTACCGGATCACGATGACCATCGAGGATGCGCCGGGGCCGTTCGAGTGGGTGTCGGGAACTGCGTTCTATGAAATGACCAATCGCGATGCGTGCACGCCCTTCGATCGCTCATTGGCCATGTCGACAAAGCAGAAGGAAGATGGGATTCCCATCAACTTCGAGAAGGCTGGTGACACAACATATGTGGCGACGATTTATGCTGACGGCATGATCGATGCTGACTATTATGGCAAGGGCGTTTGCCTCTTCGAGCTGAATGGAGTTGGCATCTCTTTGAGAGCTACTGGCAAGAAAGAGGAGACTCGATTTCAGCCCATCTTATTCAAAAATGAAATTTATAGATCGACGCCAAAGATCACATATTTTTGGAAAGAGCGCTATCCAAAGGCAGGTATGGATGACTTTCCTGACGGTGGCGAATCCAAGGTTGATGATTTCAATGATATTGCTCGCAATAACCTCTTTAAAGTCACCCTGTCCACCAAAAAGGTGATCCCATGAGTCTTACGAGCCAGCAATACGCCGCACTTTCGAGAGATTCATACGACAAGCCAATCAAAACCGGAGAGGACAGCGACCCTGTAAATATCGGTGGAAATATTTACAAGCGCCTCAAATATGTGGATAGCCCTTCTGGCTATCAAGGCATCGTCTATCAGCGCGTCGATACGCGTGAGATCATCGTCGCTCACCGCGGCACCGAGACCGACCGACAGCTGAAAGAAGATGGCATCTACACCGACGGTGGCATGGTTGCAGCCCGCCACAACAACCAGGCTGCCGAGGCGCTTGAGCTGACGCGATATGCGTTGAACTATGCGCACGAACTCGGCAAAGGCGGCAAAGCCCCCGACGTCACCGTCACCGGCCACTCGCTCGGCGGCAACCTGGCCCAGGTCACTGCGCACCACTTCGGCCTCAAGGGTGAGACCTTCAACGCCTATGGTGCAGTCAGCCTGGATCGTCGCATTCCCGAGGGCGGCACCGCTGTCATCAATCATGTGATGGCTGGCGATGCGGTCAGTGCTGCCAGCAAGCACTATGGCCAGGTCAAGCTCTACGCCACTCAGCAGGAGATTGCCTTGCTGGAAAAAGCGGGTTACGCCAATGACCGCAGTCTTTTGGATGCACGCAATCCAGCGGTCGCCCAACCGCTCGCCGACTCGCACCGCATGCACAACTTCCTGCCGGTGGATGCCAATGGCAGTCCAGACCGCTCGGTGCTGGAAGACCCCAAGGCGCAGCAGTTAGCCCGTCAGTATGCGCCAATGATCGACAAGTACCGCGATGACGTGGAAGTGTTGCGTGGTGGCTTGACGCTTGGTGCACGCGGTGGTTATGGCCTGGCCGTCGATGCCATCGATCGTCTGCGCGGAACGTTGGAAACTGGCGCTGGAACGACAGAGATGGCCGCCGCACGCTGGCAGGAGGTGCAACAGCGCATGGAGGCAGAGCACCAACAGCAGTACGTGGCACCCGGCTGGAAGATGCCGTTGGGGGCAGGCAGCGAAGTGGATGGGTCGACAACGCCGCCTGGTCGGTTTGGCGAGCCTGCCTCCGCATCGGTTCCCAACGATCCGCTTTATCAGGCCATCCACAGCAAGCTCCCTGCCGGCACCTCGCCGGCCGAGGCCATGCATGCAACGGTGGAAGCCAAGCGTGTGGGTATCCTGAGTGTCGATCAATTGCACAGCGTGACATTGCATCAGGACGTGGTTTGGATCATCGGCCAGACACCGGGCTTTCGGGCCAAGGTGGATTTGTCCGAGACCGTACCTCCATTGCAGGAGAGCGTCCGCCAGTCGCAGGCCCTGGATGCGCAGCGCAGCCAGCCAGACATGCCCCCACCGGCACCGATGCGTGGAATGTAGCGATGGATGACCGGATGCGCCGATGACTGCACCCTTGCAGACTACCGCCACTGTAGACCGACGTGCGCATCGTGCGATCAGCCGGTTGCAGCTCTTGGCGGATATCGGCCTCGGTGACTTCGTGTTTTTCAAACTGATTGGACTTTCCTTAGCTCGGTGCTAATGCTGCCAGCAGCCCGCGCGCGGCATTGAATCGATCCGCGCCCTCGGGAAGCGGCAGCTTGATGCGCAGCTTGTCCGGGCCGTCCATGGTGTAGATCCTGGGCTGCTTCTGGATCATCTGGATGACGGTCATCGGGTCGATCGTCGGCTTGGCCTCGAACACCAGTCGGCCGCCGTTCTCGCCCAGATCCAGCTTGCGCACGCCCAGCGCATTGGCCTGCAGCTTGAGCTCGGCAACGGCGAACAGGTGCTTGACCGGGTCCGGCAGCAGGCCGAAGCGGTCGATCATTTCCACCTGCAATTCACGTAAGGCCTCGGCATCGCGTGCGCTGGAAATACGCTTATACAAGGTCAGGCGCGTGTGCACGTCGGGCAGGTAGTCCTCGGGTATCAGCGAGGGCACATGCAGTTCCACCTCGGCCCCGCGCACTTCCTCGCCAGCATCCAGATCGGGTAGCTTGCCCTGGCGGATGCTGCGCACCGCGCGTTCCAGCAGTTCGGTATAGAGGCTGAAGCCGACCTCGGCCATCTGCCCGCTCTGGTCCTCGCCCAGCAACTCACCGGCGCCGCGGATTTCCAGGTCGTGCGTGGCCAGCGTAAAGCCGGCACCGAGCTCGTCCATGGAAGCGATCGCTTCCAGACGCTTCTCGGCATCGGAGGTCATCGAGCGCCGGTCCGGCACTACCAGGTAGGCGTAGGCGCGGTGATGCGAGCGGCCTACGCGGCCTCGCAGCTGATGCAACTGCGCAAGACCGAAACGGTCGGCGCGGTTGATGATGATGGTGTTGGCGTTGGGGATGTCGATGCCCGATTCGATGATCGTGGTCGACAGCAATACGTTGAAGCGTTGTTTCTGGAAATCCAGCATCACCCGTTCCAGCTCGCGCTCGGGCATCTGCCCATGCGCGATGCCGATGCGCGCTTCCGGCACCAGTTCGGACAACTCGCGCTGCATGCGCACGATGCTTTCCACGTCGTTGTGCAGGAAGTACAGCTGCCCGCCGCGGCTCAACTCGCGCTGGAATGCTTCGCGCAGCAGTGTGTTGTCCCAGGCGGTGATGAAGGTCTGCACCGCCAGCCGGTTCGGCGGCGGGGTGGCGATGATGGACAGGTCGCGCAGCCCGGCCATGGCCATATTGAGCGTGCGCGGGATCGGCGTGGCGGTGAGCGTGAGCAGGTGCACGTTGGCGCGCATCGCCTTGAGCGCTTCCTTCTGGCGCACGCCGAAACGCTGTTCTTCGTCGACCACGACCAGGCCGAGATCCTTGAACTTGACGTCGGGCTGCAATAGCCGGTGCGTGCCGATGATGACGTCGATATCGCCGCTGGCGACCTTTTCCAGTTCGGCCTTGATTTCCTTGGTGCTCTTGAAGCGCGAGAGCACTTCCACTTTCATCGGGTAATCGGCGAAGCGGTCGCGGAAATTGCGGTAATGCTGTTCGGCCAGCAAGGTGGTCGGCACCAGAACGGCCACCTGTTTGTTGGCGCTGGCAGCGGCGAAGGCGGCGCGCACGGCCACTTCGGTCTTGCCGAAGCCGACATCGCCGCAGACCACGCGGTCCATCGGCTGGCTGCTGCCCAGATCGCGCAGCGTGGCATCGATGGCGGCTAGCTGATCGGGGGTTTCTTCGAACGGGAAGCCGGCCGCGAACGGTTCGTACATCGCGCGGTCCACCTGCAGTGCCAGTCCGGCACGCGCACGGCGGCGTGCCTGGATTTCCAGCAGTTCGGCGGCCACGTCGCGCACCTTTTCGGCGGCCTTGCGCTTGGCCTTGGTCCATTGCTCGCCGCCCAGCGAATGCAGCGGCGCGGTCTCGGCCGACGCACCGGAATACCGGCTAATCAGGTGCAGTTGTGCGACGGGTACGTACAGCCGGTCGCCCTTGGCGTATTCGATTTCCAGGAACTCGCCAGGCATGCCGCCGGCATCGAGCACGATCAGGCCACGGTAACGGCCCACGCCGTGATCCTCGTGCACGATCGGCGCGCCTTCGGACAGCTCGCCCAGGTCGCGGATGATGGCTTCCGGCTCGCGTCCCACCCGGCGCGTGCGGCGCGGCTGGTTGGCCCGCTCCGGAAACAGCTGGCGCTCGGTGAGCACCGCGATCTGCGGGTCATCCAGCGCGAACCCATCTTCCAGCGGCGCCACGGTAATGCCGAAACGTAGCGTGGCCGCGGCCAGGAACGCAGGCAGGTCGGCGACCACCTCCGGCTTGAGCTGTGCGGCGGCCAATACTTCCATCAAGGCTTCGCGACGGCCGGCCGAATCGGCGGCTACCAGCACGCGGCCCGGGTAATGGCCCAGGAAGGACGCCAGCGCCTGCCCGGCCGGTGCGTCCTTGGCGGCCACCGGCAGCGGCGGCAACGGTTGTTCGCCGAGCGCGGCGGCGTCCTCGATGCGCGGGTGATCGGCTGGCCACACTTCGATGCGGGCCAGCTTGTTGAGCCGCTCGCGCAGCGCATCGGGCGACTGATACAGCGCGTCCGGCGGTAGCAGTGGCCGCTCCACATCGTGGCGGCGCTGTTCGTAGCGGTGTTGCGCCTGGGTCCAGAACGCATCGGCGGCGTTGGAGACGCCGGTGGCAATCAGCGGCAGCACACGCGTGTCCAGGTAATCGAACAGCGTGGCTGTCTTGCTGAAGAACATCGGCAGGTAATACTCGACGCCGGAGGGCGCGATGCCGGATTTCAGGTCTTGATACAGCGCGCTGCGGCGGGTATCCACGTCGAAACGTTCGCGCAGGCAGGCCAGCACGCGTTCGATGCTGGCATCGTCCATCGGCACTTCGCGGCCGGGCAGCATCTTGACCGCATCCACCTTGTCCAGCGAGCGCTGCGATTCCGGATCGAACGCACGGATGGAGTCGATGTCCTCGTCCAGCAGCTCCACCCGCAGCGGCGTGTCCGCACCCATCGGGAAGACGTCCAGCAGGCCGCCACGCACCGCGAAATCGCCCGGGTCCATCACCTGCGGCACGTTGCGGTAGCCGGCGCTCTCCAGACGGCGTTTTTCCGTGTCCAGATCCAGCCGCTGGCCAACGGTGAGATCGAAGCTGCCGCCGACGATGTAGCTCAGCGGTGCAAGTTGCTGCAGCAAGGTCTGCACCGGCACGATCACCACGCCCTTGCTCAAGCCGGGCAGGCGATGCAGCGCCGCCAGCCGCTGGCTGATGATTTCCGGATGCGGGCTGAACTGGTCGTAGGGCAGGGTTTCCCAGTCGGGAAACGGCACCACCGACAGCGCGGAATGCTCGCCCAGCAAGGCCAGCAGGTCGGATTCGATCTGGTGCGCGCTCTGGTTGTCGCGTGCGATCACCAGCAGCGGCCCGGCATGCGCCTCGGCGGCCCGCGCGATCGACCAGGCCAACGCAGTGGGAGACGACGGTGCGCGCCAATAGGCGCGGAGCTGGCCAGACTTGGGCAGCGGCGGAGAGGGGTAGGTAGGCGACGGCATCAGCCGGCAATTTTACCAGAGCCCCCGCAGTGCCCGGTCCATCTGGCGTGAAAGGTGGTTCGTACGGTGCATGCAGAAGGGCGCTGCGGGGCTACAGCCCTTGCGAGCTCGTGCATCTGTCTTGTCGGCGGCTCTTTAGTGGGGCCTGGAAAGTCCAAAGCCACGCGGGTCGAGTGCGCGGTGCCCTCACCGCTTGCGGGACACGCCGTGAATCCGTCCCTGGAGGCTCGGTGGCGGCATCCATGCCGCCAACGGTCCCGCAAGCGGTAAGGGCACCGCGCCAGAGCGTTTGCTGGTGGCTTTATTGAAAGCTATGCGCACCGACCGACTCGACTGGTCCTTGCCCGCTTACCGTCGTGGGACCTTGAGCGGCAGGGATGCCGCGCCAGAGCTTACAAGGACGTACTTGCAGCGTGTCCCGCGATGGTGAGCGGGCAAGGGCCTTGCAACCAAGTCGCAGATCGCCAGCGCTAAGCCGACTCCTAAATCCCGATTCCCGATTCCCAGCCCCTCAGGCATCCAACTCCAGCACCATCCGCACCAATTCCGGCGATTCCGGATGCGCCTGCGGCTTGAAGCCCAGCGATTCGGCCAGTTGCAGCATCGGTACGTTGCTTTGCAGCACGTCGCCGAACAGGCAATCGAGATATTTGCGGCGCGCCCACTTGACCAGCTTGCGCATCAACTGCCGGCCCAGCCCCTGGCCGGCGACGAAACTGCTGACCAGGATGGTGTACTCGGCCTGGCGGGTGCCCGGTACCAACGCGGCCCGCGCCACCGCCCCGACCAGGGCTTCGCCGGGCGGCAGCTGCTCGGCGGCAACCAGCACGATCTCGCTCTTGGGGTTGGGATGGGTCAGGCGCTGCACCATTTCCGGGGTGATTTCGGCGGAGGAACGCACAAAGCGCGCGCGGATTTCCTCCGGTCCCAGCAGGCTGAATGCCCCTTGCAGCGGCGGGCCGTCCTCGGGACGGATCGGGCGTAGCAGAAGAGTGCGGCCATTGGGCAGGCTGAAGTTTTCATGCCAGGGAGGCATGCGATTGCGAATGGCCATGACCGGTAATTCCTTCAAGGTCGGAAGATTCTGGCACCAGCCCGGCGCGCAACCGTGAATGAATCCGGTGCGCCGCCAAGAGCCAACGAGGTGGCAGTGCTTCTCACTTCACTGTAACGAGCCGAGCCGTGAGCCAGCCGTGAGAGTGTGGGCGCGGGTATTGGCTCGGACGCGGTTAATCGATGGTCCGCCGGCAGCGCCACAGTGGGCACCGACCCGCGCGCTATCCCGACGGACGTGCCGTCAGGCAAGGCCAGGGGCCGCTGGTGATGCCCGTGCAGCGCAGTGCATCGGAGTCCGCACCGCGTGCATGCAGGGGGATGGTCAGGGGCGTGCCGCAGCGCAGCGTCCTGCGTCCCGTCCACCACCGGCCACCGCAGCGGCCAGCAGCGGATCAGGCGTCCTGCCGCAGCCACTCCAGCCGGGTGGAGGCGCCGGGTTCGCCCAGATGCTGCTTCAGCACCGGCAAGGCCGGGGCCAGCACCTGGTCGAACTGCCAGGGCGCGTTGACGATCAACAGCCCGCTGCCGGTCAGGCGCAGCGGCGAGTCGTCCGGGCGCACCTGCAGCTCGGCGACCAGCACCGACTTGGCGGGCAGCGTGGCGGACTTGCGCATGAACGGTTGCAGGCTGCGGCGCAGCTTGATCGGGTACCACACCATGCAGATCGCCTGCGGCCAGCGTGCCAGGGCCTCGCGCACGCTATGGATGATCTGCGGGTACTCGGCATCCTGCGCTTCGTAGGGCGGGTCGATCAGCACCAGCCCGCGGCCGATCTTGGTATCGCCTGCGCGCGGCGGCAGGAAGGCGCGGATCGCCGCATAGCCGTCGCCGGCGTGCACGCGCACGCGGCTGTCCTTGTCGAACAGGCTCTTGAGGGCCTGGGCTTCGTCCGGTTGCAGCTCGCAGAACGCCATGCGGTCCTGGTCGCGCAGCGCCTGAGCCGCCAGCAGCGGCGAGCCGGGGTAATGGTTGAGCTGGATGCCGGCGGTGGGCCGGGCCGGCTTTTGTCCGGGTGCGGCGTGGCGCGCCGAGGCCTGGTTGTCGGCCTGCACCGCACGCAGGTAGCGCTCGACCACTTCGGGCAGGGTGGGCGCGGCCATCAGCCGCATCACCCCGGCGTCGGCCTCGCTGGTCTTGCGGCCTTCCTCGCCACCGAGCTGGTAGCGGCCGCGCCCGGCGTGGGTGTCGAGCACGAAGAACGGGGTGTCCTTGCGCTTGAGCGAGTCGATCAGCGCCAGCAAGGCGATGTGCTTGAGCACGTCGGCATGGTTGCCGGCATGGAAGGCGTGGCGATAGTTCATCGCAGCAGTGTAAGCGGGCGCGGTGGTTTGCGCTGGGGTGCGCGGTCGCTTGCGGTCTGCTGCTGCCAGTGCTGGCGGCGCCGGCGATCAGGCCTGCGCTGCCGGGGAACCTCGCGCGCGCTGCCGCGGCGGCACAGCGCTATAGATCGTGCATGCCTGCGGCTATGCTGCGCGCCATGTCCGACCCTCCCGTCCGCGTGCTCGTCGTCGAAGACGAAGCCGCCATCGCCGATACCGTGGCGTGCCGGACTACGCGATCGAACGCGTGTTCGAGCGGTTCTACTCGCTGGCGCGCCCGCTGACCGGGCAACGTGGCTCTGGTCTGGGCCTGCCGTTCGTGCGTGAGGTGGCGCGTCTGCATGGCGGCGAGGTGGCCTTGCGCAATCGTGAGGGCGGTGGCGCGGTAGCGGCCCTGCACCTACCCAACGGCTGAAACGCACTGGCTGCCGTGTGCGACAGGCCGGCTGCAGATCGCCGCACCAGGGCAGTTGCGGCATGCGCCGTAGCACATGCCGCCGATGTGTCAATCGCGCACTACAATGTGCGCTGCGGGTTCAGTGCAGTACGTCGGCTTGCATGACGTCCTTGGCCACCACCGACCACGCCAGTTTGCCAAAGCCCTTGTTGCCCCAGCCGGTGCCCCAGCTGTTCTCGACCAGCAACCCTTCGCTGTCGTAGCCCAGCGCGACCACCGCATGACCGCCCAGCAGCGGCGTGGAGGTGTCGTAGTCGACCTGGTTCTTGGAGCTGAGGTCTTCAAAGCCTTGCCGGACCTGGAAGCCGATCGCCACCGGCGTGGACGAGGCCAGCGCAAGCTTGATCTGCTCGATCAAGGCTCGCCCACCGTTGCCGCCGTTGTCCGAATACAACACGGTGTACTTGCGGTACGGCGTGGGGTTCTTGGCGGCGTTGGCGCGGTCGGCGGCGGTGGGCGGGTTCTTCCAGTTGTAGTTGCCCCATGAATAATGCTGCTCGGTGTCGATACCTTGCGCCAACGCCACCTCCAGTGGGGCGTCCAGCGTGGAGCCCTCATCGACGCCGCCGTTGACCTGGCTGTAAAGATACATCGGGGCAAAGCGGGTCTGCGCCTGCTTGTTGGCGTTGGCATACCAGCCGGTCAGGGTGTGGGCCGTTGCCCAGGATGCACATGCATTCACTTGGCCCTGGTCGCCTGGCGGAATCGCCCAGGCGGTCAGGTCCACGCTGGCGGGGACCGACTTGGCGGCGCTCGCTGTTCCGAACAGCGGTGTGACCGGCTGCATCAACGACTATGGTTTCAAGCCCATGCCGTGCGTTGCCGCCTGTGCGGCGGCGGACAGGCTCAGTGCAGCGAGTAGGCAGAGTGCGAGCGAACGTTGGATGTTCATGGGAGGGAAACTCCAGGCTAGAGAGGAATGCAGTCGGCGCAGGGAGTAGAGCCACGCCAGGCAAGCAGGCAGGCGACCGGTGCGGCGCGCGCGAAGTAACGGACATCGGTATGGAGCGACGAGGCTGGAAAGTCGTGTTCAGAACGAAATCGAAAACGAAGAGATGGATCTGCAGGACGTCACTGCAGGCGAATCGTTGCGCTTGCCGCCACAGCGTGCCGTAGCGATGCGAAGCGCTGTCGAGGAAACGGAAGTCCGTGGTGGGCCTGGGTTGCACTTGTGCCGGTGGAACTGCGGATTTCTTCAGTGCGTCACAGTGCGGCCGCAGGTCGGGGCAACGCCCACTTCACATTGCCGGACGAGTAGGGCAACCAGCGCAAAGTGTGGCGCAAGCGTGAGGGCGCGCTGTTGCAGACCCCGCGCAGCCTGAAACTCAGCGGCGAGATGGTGCCGTCGGTGCGCGAAGTGGGTCTGTATCGCGTGCAGGTGTATTCTTGCAGAGCGGCGCTGCACGCGGAATACGCACCGCTGGACTACGCCGCCGTGCCCACCCGCGTGTATGGCCAACCGCATCTGGCGGTGGGCATTTCCGATGTGCGTGGGCTGGTCGGGACGCCGCAGCTGCAGATGGATGGGCGTGCAGTGGCACTGGAAAGCGGCGCTGGCGCGCTCGCGGATCGGTCGTCGGGCGTGCATGCCGAACTGAGCCCGCTGGCCGACCCGGTGGCCGGGCGGCTGCAGGAGGGCAATGGGGTGGAGATGCAGTTCGTGCTGGACGGCACCCGCCGGCTGGCCATCGCACCGATCGCCGACAACAACGGGATTGCCTTGCGTTCCGCCTGGCAGCCCCCGTCCTGCGGCGGCCGCTTCTTGCCCAACGCACCCAGCATCGGCCCGAAAGGCTTCGATGCCAGCTGGTCGCTGTCGTCGCTAGCCACCGGCGCACAAACGCAGCTGCAGTCCAGCCGCAACCACGGGACTGCTTCGTTATGGACCATGGCAACGCCTGAGCAATGGCAGCTACTGGACCCGCAGCAACGATGCGCTGCTCGGGGTGCTGGTGGCTGCAGAAGAAGCGGCGGTCTGGTTGATGTGGCAACAGCCGGTTGCCACGGAACGGCACCACCGCCGCTGGTTGCGCTGAGCGGCGGTGGCGCGGTCGCTTACCATGGCCGGCATGACCCGTACTCCCCTCGTCATCGAAGCGGTAAGCGGCAACGCGGGGTTGCCGTACCTGGACGCGGTGGCGCAGCTGCGCATCGCGGTGTTCCGTGCATGGCCGTATCTGTACGACGGCGATGCCGATTACGAACGTAGCTATCTGGCGGCATATGCGGCCTCGCCACGCAGCGTGTTCGTGCTGGCGCGCGATGGCGATGCGGTGATTGGTGCCTCCACTGGCCTGCCGCTGCTCGATGACGGCGACGCCTTCCACGCGCCCTTCCGCGCAGCCGGCATCGACCCGGCTGGCGTGTTCTATTTCGGCGAGTCGGTGTTGCTGCCCGCGTATCGCGGGCGTGGCATCGGCCACGCGTTCTTCGACCGCCGACAGGCGCATGCGCGCGCGCTGGGCGGCTTTGCGCTCACCGCCTTCTGCTCGGTGGACCGTGCGCCCGACGATCCGCGCACGCCGGCTGACTATCGCCCCAACGATGCGTTCTGGCGCAAGCGCGGCTATGCGCCGCAGCCGCACCTGCAGGTGCGGCTGGCCTGGGCAGAATTGCACCACGGCCAGATCGACCACCGCTTGAGCGTGTGGACATGCGCCTTGGCAGACTAGCCGCGCTTGCACCGTCTGCGTTGCCGCTGGCTGCGACCATTGCCGGCCCGTGTGTGTCTCCACTTGCCGCTACAGGTACAGGACCTAGCCCATGAATGCGCCGCTCACCATTGCTGTTGCCAAGTACGCGATCGGCCGCCCGGCGGATTTCGATGCGTTTGCCGCGCGCGTGTCGGCCCTGGTCGGCGAGGCTGCGCTGGCCGGTGCCCGCGTGGCGGTGCTACCGGAATACCTGTCGCTGGAGCTGGGCGCGACCTTCGGCACGCAGGTGTCTGCCGGCCTGCCCGAATCCTTGGCCGCCATCCAGGCCTTGCGTGCACCATGGCTTGAACTCTTTGCCGGCCTGGCGCGCCAGCACCGGCTGCACCTGATCCCCGGCAGTTTCCTGCTGGATCCAGGCCAGGGCCGCTACCGCAATCGCAGCGACTGGTTCACCCCCGATGGCCGCCACGCTTGGCAGGACAAGCTGCAGCTCACCGGCTTCGAAAAGGCCACCGGGCTGATCGAGCCGGGCGATGCGCTCAAGGTGTTCGACCTCGATGGCGTGCGTGCGGCGATCGCCATCTGCTACGACAGCGAATTTCCGCTGCCGGTGCGGGCGCAGTACGAGGCCGGTGCACGCCTGCTGATCGTGCCCAGCTGCACCGACACCGCCGCCGGCGCCACCCGCGTACGCATCGGCTGCCTGGCGCGCGCGCTGGAAAACCGCATGTTCGTCGCGCAGTCGGTCACTGCCGGCCAGGCGCCCTGGAGCCCGGCGCTGGACGTCAACACCGGCGAGGCGGCGGTGTTCGCGCCGATGGATGTGGGCTTCCCGGATGACGGCGTGCTGGCGCAGACCCGGGGCGAGGCGGCGTGGGCGTATGCGTCGCTGGATATCGATGCCTTGGAAACCCGCCGCGCACACGCGCAAGTGGCCAACGATCGCGATTGGCCGGGGCAATGGACAGCCGGTCTGGCGCGTGCGCGGCTGGCGAGGTGGGAATGAGTCAGCCGTGCCGGGTGTTGCCAAGGACATGACCGCGCGCTCCTGGGCCGCAGCCCATCCTCCAGTGCTATCACGGGCCGTACCCGCCAGCCCTGCGCTCGTGGTGTACTGGCGACCATCTCCAGCACGGTCGTTCACCCGCTCCCATGGCCAAGAAAACCCTGATTCCGCATAGCGTCCGGCTTGAGTTCACGCCGGGCGCGCTGGTGCACAGCAATCTTTCCGGCGCGGCGTTCACCGACGACTGGCTGTGGGTCGCCGGCGACGAAGCCTGCGCGGTGGACCGGTTGCGCAGGCTGCCGCCCGGCCAGCGCGAGCGCTTGCGCTTCGGCGAGGGGCAGAGTTTTCCGCTGGCCGAGCTGCTGGACCTGCCCGGCCAAGACGCCGAGGAGGCCGACCTGGAAGGCATGGCGCTGTCCGATGGGTATCTGTGGGTGGTCGGTTCGCATGGGTTGAAGCGCAAGAACGCCAAGCCCGGCCGCGACGATGCCGACAACGCCAAGCGCCTGACCAAGCTCAAGCTCGACGCCAACCGCCGTCTGCTGGCCTGCCTGCCGATCGAACGCGACGACGACGGCACGCCGCGGCTGGTGCGCGAGACCGCCGACGGCCGCCGCGCGTTGCGGCTCAAGGGCGATGCCAAGCACAACCAGCTCACCGAACTGCTGGCCGACGACCCGCATTTCGGTCCGTTCCTGACGATTCCCGGCAAGGACAACGGCTTCGACATCGAGGGCATCGTGGTCGACGGCCAACGCCTGCTGCTGGGCCTGCGTGGGCCGGTGCTGCGTGGCTGGTCGGCCTTGCTGGAGATCGCGGTGGAAGCGCATGGCGACCATCTGCGCCTGGCACCGCTGGACGAGGACGGCACCCTGTTGCGCAAGCACTTCCTGCAACTGGGCGGGCTGGGCGTGCGTGATCTGCATTATTCCGGCGACGATCTCTACCTGCTGGCCGGGCCGACCATGGTGTTGAACGGCGAGATCCGCCTGTTCAAATGGCCGGACGCCCGCCAGCAACTGGCCGCCAATCGCGCGCCGGTGCGCTTCCAGCACACCCTGCTGGAATCGGCGGTGTTGCCGCACGGCAAAGACAGCGACCGCGCCGAGGCGATCTGCAACCTGCCGCCGCAGCTGGCCGGCAGGACGCCCAGCTGGCTGGTGCTGTACGACGCGCCCGGCCCCGCGCGCAGCGGTGGCGAGTGCGTGGTGTACGGCGACCTGTTGCGCAACCGCTGAACCGGCGGGCCGGGCAGGGCCGCGCTGCGCAAGGTAAAATCGGCCCAGTCCCGTTTCGCCGAGCGCTCCATGACCTGCCGCACCCGCTTTGCCCCCAGCCCCACCGGTTACCTGCATATCGGCGGTGCCCGCACCGCGTTGTATTGCTGGCTGGAGGCACGTCGTCGCGGCGGGCAGTTCGTGCTGCGCATCGAAGACACCGACCGCGAACGCAGCACCCAGGCGGCCATCGATGCCATCCTGGAAGCGATGGACTGGCTGGGACTGGACTACGACGAAGGCCCGGTCTACCAGACCCAGCGCGTCGCCCGCTACCAGGAAGTGGCCGAGCAGCTGCTGGCGCAGGGCAAGGCCTATTACGCCTACGAAACCCGCGAAGAGCTCGATGCCATGCGCGAGGCCGCGATGGCCAAACAGGAAAAGCCGCGCTACAACGGCGCTGCCCGCGAGCAGCAGCTGGCGTACCGCGACGACCCCAATCGCGTCATCCGCTTCAAGAATCCGCTGGACGGCAGCGTGGTCTTCGACGACCTCATCAAGGGCCGCATCGAGATCGCCAACAGCGAGCTCGACGATATGGTGATCTTCCGCCCGGACGGCTACCCCACCTACAACTTCGCGGTGGTGGTGGACGACTGGGACATGGGCATCACAGAGGTGATCCGCGGCGACGACCACATCAACAACACCCCGCGCCAGATCAACATCTACACAGCGCTGGGTGCGCCGGTGCCGCGTTTCGGCCACATGCCGATGATCCTGGACGAGCAGGGCGCCAAGCTCTCCAAGCGCACCGGCGCGGCCGACGTGATGCAGTACAAGGACGCCGGCTACCTGCCGCATGCCTTGATCAACTACCTGGCCCGCCTGGGCTGGTCGCATGGCGACCAGGAGCTGTTCAGCCGCCAGGAGCTGTTGGACCTGTTCGACATTACCGATGTCAATTCCAAGGCCGCGCGGCTGGACATGGCCAAGCTCGGCTGGGTCAATCAGCATTATCTGAAAACCGACGACCCGGCCAGCATCGCGCCGCAGCTGGAATACCAGCTGGGCAAGCTGGGCATCGACGTGGCCAACGGCCCGGCCGCCGCCGACGTGGTGGTGGCGCTGCGCGAGCGCGTGCAGACCCTCAAGGACATGGCCGAAAAAGCCGTGGTCTGGTACCAGCCGCTGGAGGTCTACGACGCAGCGGCGGTCATCAAACACCTGAAGCTGGGCGCCGAAGTGCCGCTGGGCAAGGCGCGCGAGCTGCTGGCGGCGCAGCGCGAATGGACCGTGGAAAGCGTCTCGGCAGCGCTGCACGAGGCCGCCGCGGCGCTGGAGCTGGGCATGGGCAAGGTGGCCCAGCCACTGCGCGTGGCCATCACCGGCACCCAGGTCAGCCCGGATATTTCGCAGACGGTGTACCTGGCCGGCCGCGAGGGTGCCTTGAAACGCATCGATGCGGCACTCATCAAGATCGGAGCGGCCTGACGCCGGAGCCTGTATGACCAAGCACACCCACACGCAGGACCATGCCTGCACCGAGCCGCATCACCACGTCGACGACGCCAACGGTTTCGTGCGCGCGGTGGAGCGTGCCTGCAGCGAACGCGGCCTGCGGCTGACGCCGATCCGCGCCAACGTGCTGCGGCTGATTGCCGATGCCGGCAAGCCGGTCAAGGCCTACGAACTGCTGGACTGGGTGCGCGAAGGCAAGGGCGTGGGCGCCGATGCCCCGCCCACCGTCTACCGCGCGCTGGATTTCCTGATGGCCAACGGGTTCGTGCACAAGCTCGAATCGGTCAACGCCTTCGTCGCCTGCCATCACCCCAACAGCGCCCAGCACTCGGTGCCGTTCCTGATCTGCGACCGCTGCCATAGCGCGGTGGAGCTGGAAGACCGCGACGTGGTCTCGCAACTGGACGCCCGCGCCAAGGCACTGGGATTCCAGCCGCAGGCGCAGACGCTGGAAGTGCATGGCCTGTGCGCCAAGTGCGCGGTGGCAAAGTAACTCACGCGCCTGGCTGCAGGCCGGGCGGGAGCCTGCCTGCCAGATGGTGGCGGCATGAAGCGCCACCACCGGTGGCATCGGGAATGGGCACCCTCTGGCCGCTCACGCGCGCCGCGTATCATGGTCGCGAACCCAGTCACCGCACGCGTCCATGCCCGTCAAACCTTTGCCATTCTCGACCCCTAGCAGCCCGGCGCAGTGGCAACAGCTCCAAGCCGCCGCTGCCGCCGAGCTTGCCCGGCGCACCGCGCAGGCGCACCTGCAGATCCTGGGCATCTTGCGCACGCACGGGCACCTGTTGAGCGCTGCGCAGCGGCGCAGCCTGCACAAGCGCCTGCAGCGCGGCAGGCGCTGATCGTCGATCCCGTTGCTGAAGGATGGTCGTTGCCAAGGGCGAATGCGCCGCGATGAAAAAGGCCGCCCGAAGGCGGCCTCGCTTCTAGTCGGCGGGGGAGAGAGTCCGCCGTCAGAAGAACATGCGCACGCCAAAGGAGGCGCTGCGGCCCGGGAGCATCACATCGTCCTTGAGGAACGAGGTATGCACGCGGGCGTCCTGGTTGGTGAGGTTGTTGCCGTCCAGGAACACTTCCCAGGCATTGCTGCCATGGTCCACGTGGTAGGCCAGGTGCGCATCGACGAAGGTGTAGCCGTCGGTCGGGGTTTCGTTCACCGCCACCTTGTCCTGTTTCATCGTGCGGGTGGCGCCCACTGCGGCGCGCCACTGTTCGGCATCCCAGCGTAGCTGCGCACCGAACCGGCCTGGCGCGATGCGCGGCAGGTTGCCGCCGTCCTTCAAGCGTGCCTGCACGGTATCCCCGAACATGCGCAGGTCCCAGGCACCGGTGTCGTTGTTGGCCAGGTGGAAAGTGGCTTCGCCTTCGAAGCCGTGGAAGACCGCATCGGCCTGCGTCCACTGGCGGATCGGCAGGAAGTCGTTGTCTTCTTCGTTGAACCATTGGTTGCCGGTGTCGACGATGTAGACGAAATCGTCGTAGCGGTTGTAGTACGCCGCCACCTTGGCATCCACCCAGTCGTTCTGGAAGTTCAGGCCCAGCTCGGCCTGGTTGGCCTTCTCGGTCTTCAGGTTGGCATCGCCGATCTCGAAGGCGAGGGTGGCGATATGCGGACCATTGGCGAAGAGTTCCTCTTCGGCCGGCGCGCGCTCGGCGTGGTCCAGGTTGGCTGTGAGGCGCCACTGCTCGTTGAAGCGGAAGCCGCCGCTGGCCGAGAAGCTGGTGGGGGTGAAGTCGCGGTCCACGCCGATGTCGGTCTGGTACTTGACCTTGTCCACGCGTGCGCCCACTTCGGCGGTCACCCGCTCCCAGCTGTTGCGCGCCACGGCGAAGGCGCCCAGCGAGCGGGTATCGGTCTTGGGAACGAAGGATTCTTCACCGATCGCCTGGAAGGTGGTGTCGCTGCCCTGCAGGCCGAACGCGGTCTGCCAACCGCCGCCAAAGGTGAAGGATGCTTCCACGCGGCCCTCGTTGGCGCGCTTGGAGAACACGGTGCCTACTTCGTCGCCTTCGAATTCGGTATGCGCGTAGTCGGTGTGGCCGAAGCTGTAGCGCAGCGCGCTGCCGTCGCCCCACGGGTCGGTCAGCCCGCCCTTGAGGTCGTAGCGATCCTGCTGCAGCTTCAACGACACGCCGCGCTCGCCGATCGAGGGGTCGCCCGGTTCGCCCGGATTGCCGTAGTTGTCGCGGAAGCGCGAGGCCGACAAGCCCACGAAGCCCCAATCGCCGGCCAGCGATGCACCGATCGAGCCCACCTTGGAGTCGATCCAGCTGTTGAGCTGGCGTCCGCGCGGGGTGTCGTAGTCGTTCTGGTTGCGGTACACGCCGTCGGCATGGATCGACAGCCCGCTGCCGTTGCCGGCATCGACGCGGAACATATCGGTGTTGCCGTCCTTGTCGCCGCCGTCGAAACGCACTTCGGCGCGGCCGTTGAAGCCGTCCACCGGGGTCTCGGCAATGCGCCCGTCGACCACGTTGACCACGCCGCCGATCGCGCCGGAGCCGTACAACAGCGTGGACGGACCCTTGAGCACTTCGATCTGGTTGGCCAGGAATGGCTCGATGGCCGGCGAGTGGTCCTGGCTGACGGTGGACACGTCCTGGGTGGACAGGCCGTCGCGCAGCACCGCCACGCGCGGACCGTCCAGGCCACGGATGATCGGCCGGCCGACACCAGGGCCGAAGTTGGAACTCTGCACGCCGGGCAGGCTGGCCACGGTTTCGCCCAGGCTGGAGGTGCGCACCTCATCCAGACGCGCGCCGGCCAGCACCTCGACCGGGCGGCTCAGCTCGCCGGCCGCGTCGCGCAGCGGGCTGGCGGTGACCACCACCTTGTCCAGGTCCTTGATATGGCGCCCGCTGGACGGCGAGGCGTCATGCCGGTTGTCCGAATCTGGAGGCGTCTGCGGGTCGGCGGGCAGCGGGCCCTCCGCGGCCGTGGCCAGGACGGGAAGCAGCACGCTGGCCAGGGCCAACGCAAGCGTGGAACGGCGAAGGGAAGAGGCAACACTCAGGGGCATGGTGGACCGGACTCGATGATGGTGACCGTGGAGCAATGGAATGGCGCAGCGGAACTGCGGCGCCGACGGCAGGCATCGCACGGGCGTGATGCACCGGTGCGAGGCTGGAACAAACAAGATGTTATATTATTCTAAATCGTCGTGATCCCCTGCTGAAAGTCATGTCCCTGCCAACGCTCCGCCATCTGCTTGATCGCTTCGGTGCCACCGGTTCGCTGCTGTGCGCGGTGCATTGCGCGCTGTTGCCGCTGGTGCTCGCGTTGGCGCCGTCACTTGGCCTGTCGTTCTGGCTGGGCGAAAGCGTCGAACTGGCCATCGTGGTGTTCGTGACCCTGCTTGGGCTGTTCAGCCTGGTGCTGGGGTATCGCCGCCATCGCGCCCTGCACGCGCTGGCCCTGCTGCTGCCTGGCCTGGCGATGCTGTGGCTGGGCCTGCTGTATGACCCGTTGCACCATTCGGTGGTACCGCATGCGGTGGTGATGACCCTGGGCGGCGCGCTGGTGGGCATTGCCCATCTGGTCAACCTGCGCTTGAACCACAGCCATTCCCACGTGCACGACGCGCGCTGCGCGCATTGATCGCGTCCACCTTGGCGACGCCGTGCGGGTGCGGGCTGCGCGCGCGCAGGCCGACGTGATAGGCTTGCCGGCCTTGCGCGAGGGCGCCGCCGGCGCAGCCTCGCCAGACCCGTGCCAGCACGGGGCTTTGTTTTCACATTCAGGAGTCGACGAAATGGGTAAGGGTGACCGTAAGACCGCCAAGGGCAAGCGCTACAACGCCAGCTACGGCAATTCGCGTTCGCACGCGGTGAGCAAGGTTGTCGTGGGTGCGGCTGCCCCGGTTGCCAAGAAGGGCGTGGTTAAGGCTCCGGCCAAGAAGGCTGTGGCCAAGAAGACCGTTGCCAAGGCCAGCTGAGTCCAGCCCACTTGCGACTTGAGAAACGCGGCGCTTGCGCCGCGTTTTTTTATGTCAGCACGACTCTAGAGAAGAACCTTGCGTGAAATTCACAGAGGATCACGCCGAGCAGCGCAACAGGCCCAGCAGTGGCGAACCGACGCAAGAACGTAGCGTCGCAGCGTGATGTAGCGTCGCAGCGTGATAAGGATGTCACCGTATGAATTGGCGCATGTCACCAACCCAGCGACACCGACCGGGCTTGCATCATGAAAAGTCCATCTTGATGTTTGTGATTTATAAGTCACAATGGAGGCCGGGTCATGTTTGAGGTCCGGCGATACCAACGGGCCGATGCTGCGGTTCCGCTGACCGACTGGCTGGCTGATCTTCGGGACGCGCGGGCTCGGGCCAAGCTGGAGATCCGTTTTCGGCGGGTGTCCCTGGGCATTTTGGGCGACATCAAGCCGGTCGGCGAAGGTGTCCTGGAACTGCGTGAAGACATCGGCCCTGGCTATCGGGTGTACATCGGCCGACACGGATCGGCGCTGGTCATCCTGCTGTGCGGTGGCGACAAGCGCTCACAGGGTGCGGACATCCAACGAGCCAAGGAATATTGGCTGGACTGGAAACGGAGAAATACATGAGCAATCGCAAACATGCCGCCTCGGTCTCTCATAGCGAGGCCACGATTGCCGAACTGCGTGCTGATCGAGGCTTCGCGCTGGAGTATCTGAAATCCGCGCTCGAAGAGCTGGACAATCCGGAGCATCGCGCCGCCGGACTGCTCGCGCTGCGCGACGTGGCAGAAGCCTACGGCGGACTGGCGACCGTCGCCCAGGAGGCGGGCATCACGCGTGAAGCGCTCTATCGAGCGCTGTCGCCGACGGGGAACCCGACGCTCAAGACCTTGCTGGCCGTGCTGCATGCGGTCGGTATGCGCCTGTCCGTTGCGCCTGCCGAGCCCATCGTGTCACACGCCTGAAGCCCTGGATTGCGTGCGGACCCTGTACACATGGTTCGTATTGAACGCTTCAGTCCCCAACATATGGAAGCTGCTGAACGAGAACTACTTTCATGCCGTCTTTGAGTCGGACAAGGGCGTTGCCGAGCGATTGCGTTTGATGTCCGGCCTCGCGACGGACGGAGTGGAATTGGTGAATCGCGCGCGCTCCACGCAAAATCCGATCTTGGTTCTCGGCTCGCTCGCCATCGAATCCGACAAGAGCGAGCAGAAAGGTTTCGCCAATCTATTGGTGGGCCTCTTCGGCGCTGTGCGCAACCCGCTAGCGCACGCGCCCAAAACCAACTGGCCTATGTTCCAGCGGGATGCGCTGGATATTCTGACGCTGGTGTCACTCATTCATCGCAAGCTGGATCGACCCCTGGAGACCGGCGCGGCGCGGCGGTTTGATCTTACGTTGAACGAATGCTTCAAGGCGGCTTCACCGCTGCGGGTGCCGTAACGGAAACTGCGCCGGCCTTACGCTTTCTTGCTGTCTCCCCGCTACGCTTGTCGATCTGTGCTCGCCACGTCTCCAACGCCATGATGTCGGTAAGTAGTTCATCGGGCTCGGGAATGGCGACGCCACCCAATAGCGCCTTGTCATGTGCATAGTTCGAACACTTCGTCATGCCCGCGTGTACTTGCGCATAGTCACCGTCTTCGACAACGACACCTGCCAAGCGCTGCGTTTCCACACCTTTGCGGAAGCGCAGAATGACCTCGCGCAGCAGCACCTCCTCGACCGCACGCTCCCATGCCATACGCAGCCGGAAATACGCATCGACGGTTTGCCTCCTGTGCTCCCGTTCTTCACCATCCTTGTGTAGTTTGGCGATGGATTGGTGCTGGGCTTTCAGAACGCCGATCCGCTTGCTCGCATTCTTGCCCTCAAATGGCAGTTCCGGATCGGCGATACCGAATCCCTCGGTACGCCGAGTCAGACTTTGTGTGGCAATCGCAGCGCCGGCCAGCTTTGCTTCCTCCGCAAGCAGGCATAGAAAATGGCTCATCGCGGATTCGTGTGGGTGCCTTGAGGCCCCTGAATCTGCGTTGAGCCTTGGAAACAGGCCCTTTCCACCGTCCCAGAAGGTGGTACATCCTGTGCTGACTTCTTGACGCGGTGTTCTGCATGAAAACGGGCCGTCGGCTGAGTGAGTTGTTTTCCTTCCCTGGCTTCGCGGCGGAGTCCACGCTCAAGGGCGTGTTCGGCGCCCCGAAGGCGCGGATCGTGACCTTGCGGCGCCGAAAAAAACGGCCGTGTGTTCCAACTGTGGCCATCGGTGTCGCAGCCGCTACGACAAGCGCCTGTGCCGCGCCCGCGACTTGCGGGCGGCCGGCTGGATGCTGTTCGTGGAGTTTGAGCGCTGGCGGGTCGATTGCCCGGGGTGCGGCGGCGTGCACGTAGAGCGGCTGGACTGGCTGGCCAAGAATCCGCGCTACACCGAGCGATTCGCCCTGCATGTGGGCAATCTGTGCCGGAGCATGACGCACAAGGCCGTGGCTGAGCTGGAGCGCCTGCACGACAGCACGGTCAAGGAGCTGTCCAAGCTGTACATGGCCGAGCAGGTGCGCCGGGCGGGGACGCCGGCGCCGCGCGCCATCGGCATCGACGAGATCGCGATCCACAAGGGCCATGACTACCGCGTTGTGGTCAGCGATCTGGAGCGCGGCCGACCGATCTGGTTCGGCGGCAGTGGGCGCACCGAGGCGGACATCGACCAGTTCTTCGCCGAATTGGGCCCAAAACGTAGCGCCGGCATCGACGTGGCGGTGATGGACATGTGGCGGCCGTTTCGCAACTCGGTGGGCAAGAACGCGCCCAACGCCAGCATCGTGTTCGACAAATTCCACATCATGCGCCACCTGTCCGACGCGCTCGATCAGGTGCGGCGCGACGAGTACAAGCGCCTTCAAGGCCAGGATCGCAGTTACATCAAGGGCCAGCGTTACACCCTGCTGAGCAATCGCGAAAACCTTACCCTGGACGGTCGGAAGGCGCTCGCCAAGCTGCTGGCGGCCAACAAACGTCTGAACACGGCGTACCTGCTGAAAGAGTCCTTCGGGCAGCTGTGGAGCTACCGCACCGAGCGAGGTGCACGGGAGTTCTTCGAGCGCTGGAAGCAGAGTCTGCGCTGGCAGCGGCTGGCGCCCTACCAGACGTTCGTGGGGATGATCGAGCGGCACTGGGACGGCATCGCGGCGTACTGCAGGCCGGAGAACAAGGTCAGCCTCGGCTTGGTGGAAGGGCTCAACAACAAGATCCGGGTCATCCAGCGCAGCGCCTACGGCTATCGCGACGAGGAGTTCCTGAGGCTCAAGATCATCGCCAGCTTCCTGCCCGCGCTACCCGAAAATGCTCGATTGCACCCACAGTGATCCGCGAAGATCCAGACTTTTGTCGAGCGCGACGTGGTGTGCCAGCTCTTCAGGTGTCAACGTAGCCAGCGCGTCTATCTGGGCTGTCGTTGTCTTGGCAGACAGTGATGAGATCAACTTGCCTACGGGTGTGTCGCCCTGAAGCGGCGCGAACGCTGTGAGGTCAGCGGCGGACTGAGCATGCTCGTTTTCGAGCGAAGCCTTCAATTGCTTGCAAACCTTGGCTAGTCCTTCAAACACGTCGAGCCCATAGGGGACGTAGGAAAAATCATCTTCGCTGTCGAGGTAGGCGCGTGCGCAGCGCGAATCGAAGATTGCGAAAGACGACAGCTCAGGTGGCGAGGCCTTCCCATATGTCCAATACGTATCTTTTGCGACACCGTTCACGGTAATCTCAAAAGCGGCCTCCGGAGCGCCCGCCTTGCCGGCCGGAAGATTGGCGTTTGGATGGATGGCTTCCATCTGATCGCGGGCTCGGCAGGCGCGCTTGAGCACGCGTGAGTATCCCGACTTACCTGAACCATTGTCGCCGTATATCACCGTCATTCCGGTGGGGCTGAACGGCAGATGCTGATTCTCTGCAATCGCATTGACATGGCGCATGTTCTTCATCGCGAGCAGTTCGACGTGCGTCGTTACCTTCAAGGGCGCGGGAACCTGATCGGCCGTTAACGGCTTGGGCTTCCTGCCCTTGAGATCAGGGATGCCGTGTGTCGCTTTCAGCAGTGCGAATAAATCGTCCTGATCCTCGGCCGTCAGCGTCTGCTTCGCCAGCAGACGAGCGACTGCATCGCTTTGCCATGTGGCGAGTCCCTGGGTCCAGCCCAGTATTTCCTGCATTATCGACATGAGTCTCCTACAGTCCTTGTCATTGATTTTGTTCTTCGGCTGCACTTACGAACACGGCCACCGAACTGCATGCTGCAGCAGGCATGACGAAACATTCAGAAACATTATGACGTTCCGGCGTTACGTTGTCAGGCTCTCGGGCTTTACTCCGTACTGGCTGCGCCCTTCACGAGCGAATCCATCTGGCTTCGATTCTTCACGCTTCCGAACCTCGCTCTGTTTTAGTCCTTCGCGCTGAGCTTGCATTGGGGCCGTGGAGCGAGGGGTGAGAGAACAACATGCATGAGGTAGATGCAGAGCATCGTTTTTACGGTAGAGGCGGGCGCCCGCGCTTGCCCTCGGAGGCGTACGCTGGAATCAGGCCCGCCGATGCGGGCTTGGTCAGCGCTCGCCGTGGGCAGGCGAGGCGGAGCCCGGTGCAGGCGCCAGCAACTGCTCGGCTAGCCCGCGATAGATCGGCGTCTTGCACACCAGGCCGGACACCGCGCGGGCGATCAGCACCGTGGCCAGGATCGGCAGCAGCATCTGTCCGGTATCGGTGAGTTCCAGCGAAATCACCGCCGAGGTCAGCGGCGCCTGGGTCACCCCGGCCAGGTAGGCGCACATGCCCAGCAGCACGAAGGTGCGCGGGTCCACGCCCGGCATCAGCACCGACAGGTTGTGGCCGATGCCGGCACCCACCGCCAGGGCGGGTGAGAACAGACCGCCCGGGATGCCCGCCAGGTACGAGACCAGATTGGCGAGGAGCTTCATCAGGCCGAATTCGTGACCGACCACCGCATGCCCCTGCACCAGGCTGCGCGCCTGTTCGTAGCCGGTGCCGAAGGCGCCTTGCCCGACTACCAGCGCCAGCCCGACCAGCACCACGCCGCACAGGGCGGCAAGCAGCACCGGGTGCCGTTGACGCAGTGCGCCCAACCAGCGCGGTTTGCCGCTGACGCTGGCCAGCACCAGCCGGGCGAAGATGCCGCCGAGCAGGCCGGCCACGCTGCCGCATAACGCAATCGCCAGCCATGCATGGCCCAACGGCAGCGCCACCGCCACCTTGCCGAAATACGTGTAGCTGCCCAGCAGGCCCAACGACACCACGCCACCGACGATCACCGCAGTGAGCAAGGTGCCAGAGAAGCGGTGCTCGAAACGCCCGCTCAATTCCTCGATCGCAAACACCACACCGGCCAGCGGCGTGTTGAAGGCCGCCGCGATGCCTGCTGCGCCGCCAGCGAGCAAAAAGTGCGAAAGCTCGCGCGGATCGTGGAAGCCAAACCAGCGCCCGAACAGATGCATCAGGCTGGCGCCGACATGCACGGTGGGGCCTTCGCGACCCACCGAGGCGCCGCCCAGCAGCGATAGGCTGGTCAAGGCGAGCTTGCCGACCGATACGCGCAGCGACAGGTTGGTGTCGCGAAATGCCGGGTCCGGATGCTCCAGCGCGGCGATGACCTGCGGGATGCCGCTGCCGCGGGTAGGCCGCAAGGCGCCGGAGGTGAGCCAGGCGAGCAGGGCGAAGATGCCCGGGGTCAGCAGCATCGCCCACCAGATCGAGTGCGCGGTGATGCGCTGGAACAGATGGAAGGCGGCATCGCTGGCCTTGGCGAACACGATCGCCACCAGCGCTACCGCGATCGCGCCGCCCCACAGTGCAGCGCGGCGACGCCAGCCTTCGCTGGACAACAATGGCCGCAGGCGGTGCGGCAATGGGGCAGGAGCAGACATCACCTCATTGTCGCACCCACACGCGGTAGCGGGGTCAACGCGCGGCTGGTGGTGGCACGCGCAATGCCGGCAGCAGCGTGGCCGGGTTGCCGTCGTTAGGCGCGGCGGGGATGCCGAGCAGCCGCGTCATCAGCGGATACACATCCACGTTGTCGAAGCCCGGCAAGGTCTTGCCTTTCGCCAGATCCGGGCCTTGCGCCAGGAACACCGCCCGCATCGATGGCAGCGCCGGGTCGAAGCCGTGCGAGCCGCGCATGCCCTGTGGCGGGCGCTTGGCCAGCTTGTCCGGGAACAAAGCATCCCAGCCTTCGTGCATCTGGCACACGATGGGCGCAATGCGCGGGTGCGTGCCGTAATGCCAGCGCGCCGGCAGCTGCATCTTGCGCCAGCAGTCGTAGTGCGCATGCGCGCCGAGCAGGTGCGCTTCGGCCTTGGCCTGCTGCCCGGGCAGTGGCACGAAGCCGATCACCTGGCCGTCGGTAGTGGCCGTGGCAAGCTCGGGCGGCGCCATGGCTTCCACGCTGATGGCATGGCCCGGCGGCACCTCGGCCATGCCGTGGTCGGAGACCACGATGATATTGGTGCGCGCGCGGGTGCCGTCGCGCTGCATGCCGTCCAGCAGCCTGCCGATGGCTGCATCCACCGCGCGCACGGTGTCGGCATAGTCGCGCGATTCCGGGCCGTGGTCGTGGCCGGCCTCGTCCACCTGTTCGAAGTACAGCGTGACCAGGCGATTGCGCTGGGGCCGATCGGTGTTGAGCCAGCCGCGCACCATCTCCACGCGCGCCTCCAGGCTCACGCCTTCTTCGTAATGGCGCCACTGCGAGGGGCGCACGCCCTGGATCGCCGCTTCGCTGCCCGGCCATGACCAGGTGGCCGCACGCAGGCCGGCGCGCTCGGCGCCCACCCACAGCGGTTCGCCGCCCCACCAGCGCGCATCGCCCACTGCTTCCTGCTTGCTCAGCCAGAAGCCACCCAATACCGGGTCGCGCATGCTGTTATGCACGATGCCGTGGTGGTCGGGCCGCAGGCCGGTGATGAGCGTGTAGTGATTGGGAAACGTCAGCGCCGGGTACGCCGGCGTCATCCAGCGCGCACGCACGCCATCGCGCGCCAGCTGCGACAACGTGGGCGTGATGCCGCGATCGAGCATGTCCGCGCGCAGGCCATCGATGGAGATCAGCAGCAGGGTGTGCGGGGGATCGTTCGCTGCCGCGGTGGCGGCTGGCGGAGGCGGTGCGCTGACCGGGAGTGCCGGGGCGCTGTGTTGGAGGGGCTGGCTGGTACAGGCCGCGAGCAGGGCCGTGGCCGCTGCGGTCACCACAAGACGTCGGTCGATCATGCGGCCGAGTGTACGGTGCGGCGAGAACGTCGCGACGTCATTGCGAACCTGCTGCGGGGACATCGGCGAACAGATCGTCGGCGCGTGCAGCCTACCGTGGCGACCAGCCTTCCAGCTGCAACAAGGCCTGCTTGGTCGGCAGGCCACCGCCGAAACCGGTCAACGCCCCATTGGCGCCGATCACGCGATGGCAGGGCAACACGATCGGCAGTGGATTGCGTCCGTTGGCCGCGCCCACTGCGCGGCTGGCAGCGGGGCGGCCCACCGCCTGCGCCAGCTGCGCATAGCTCCAGGTCTGGCCGAACGGAATCTGCGCCAGCGTGTGCCAGACCTCGCGCTGGAAGGGTGTGCCCACCGGTGCCAGCGGCAGGTCGAAATGGCGTCGCCCGCCATGCAGGTAATCGAGCAATTGCTCACGCGCCTGGCGCACCAGCGCAGCGCCCGGGTTGTGCACCCAGCGGGCGCGTCCGGTGGCGTCGTAACGGTTCTGTGCGAACAGGATATGGCGCACGCCGGCCTGGTCGGCGGCCACGGTCAGCGTGCCGATCGGCGACGGAAAAAAGTCGTAATGGACGGTGCTCATGGACGGGATTCCTTGCGGTCGGCGGCGAGATGCCACAGGTGCAGCACGGCGTAGGCGCGCCACGGGCGCCAGGCCTGCGAGCGCGCCTCGGTGGCGCGCTCGCTCAGCCGCAGCGGCGCGCCGAGCACCTGTTGCAGGATCAGGTCGCCGGCCGGAAACGCGTCCGGATGCGAGAGCGCACGCATGGCGATGTAGTGCGCCGTCCACGGCCCGATACCGGGCAGGGCGACGCAGGCGGCGACGAACTCGGACAGACGCTGGCCGGCGCCGAAGTGCAGCCGGCCCTGCGCGCAGGCCACGGCCAGTGCGCGCAGCGTGGCGGCGCGTGCGCCCGGCAGCCCGAGCTGTTCCAGCGGCGCCTCGGCCAGTTGCTCAGGTGTGGGAAAACTGCGATCCAGCCCTGGCGGCATCTCGGCATGCCGGCCGCCATGCCGCTCCACCAGCCGCGCCGCCAGCGTGGCCGCGCCGGCTACGCTGATCTGCTGACCCAGCACCGCACGTACCGCGGTCTCGAAGCCATCCCAGCCGCCGGGCACGCGCAGGCCGGGCCGGCGTTCGATCGCCTCGGCCAGCAGCGGCTCGGCCGCAAGCGTGGCGTGCACCGCATGCAGGTCCGCATCCAGATCGAACACGCGGCGCACCCGGCGCACGATCTGCGGAATCCGGCGCGGGTCGGTGGCGCCGATGCGCAGCAGCAGTTCTGCGCGCTGCGGCGCCGGCGCGACCTCGATCAAGCTGGCGTGGCCGGGCGGGCCGATCACCCGCCGATAGCGGCCGCCATCGACCTGCTCGATCCCCAGGATCGCCCGGCGCTGCAGAAATGCCAGCATCGCCGGCCAGTCCAGGGGGGGGCGATAGCTCAGGCGCAGCGTGAGTTCGCCGCCCGGCACCTCGGCGCGCTGCTTGCGCAACGCCGACGGCGGCATCCCGCAGCCTTCCAGGAACGCCGCATTGAACCGACGCAGGCTGTTGAAGCCGGCCGCCAGCGCAACTTCGGTCACCGGCAAGGCGGTTTCGGTGAGCAATTGCTTGGCCAGCAGCAGCCGACGCGTGCCGTGCACCTGGATCGGCGTGGCGCCAAGGTGTTGCACGAACTGCCGTTGCAACTGCCGCGCGCTAACGCCCACCGCATCGGCCAGGCGCTGCACCGGCTGCTCCTGCAGCACGCCTTCGGCGATCATCGCCAGGGCGCGTTGCACGCTCTCTTCGCCCAGGTGCTGCTGCGCCTGCGGCGACAGCTCCGGCCGGCAGCGCAGGCACGGCCGATAGCCGGCCGCGCTGGCCGCCGCAGCCGTGGGGTAATAACTGACGTTGGCCGGCTTCGGCGCCGGCGCCGGGCACACCGGACGGCAATAGATCCCGGTGCTGCGCACGGCGGTGAAGAACAGCCCGTCAAAGCGCGCATCGCGCGCCAGGCGGGCGCGGTCGCATTGGGTCCGGTCGGGCGTGAGCGTCTGCATGGCGCCAGTCTATGCCCTGGCCACCGCACCGGCTGGCCGTTTTCGGACGGGGTTGCGCAAGCGGGTGCATGTTCATGGCGCGGTCAAATCCTTGATCGCTTCAGCCATAGACTGAAGGTGATCTCCGTCGCGCTCCCACACTCGTCCATGCTCAAATCGTTTTGTCTGTCACTTGCCTGCGTGTTCCTGCTGGTTGCCTGCGACCGCGGCGGTACGTGGGCCGATGCTGCCGGGGCGCAACAGACCGCAGCGGCGCAGGTCGGCGACGGCGACCACATGGTGTCGGTGGATACGCCCGAACCGGTTCCGCCGCCGCGCCCGCGTGCGCAGGCCGGCGAGGCGGGATGGCCACAGGCGGAACTGGAAGCGGGCCAGGCCTGGATCAGCTGTGTCACCAATTACGGCAAGGAAGCCGGCGATGGCACCTTGCTACCGGCGCTGGACCGGGCCAGCGTGGAGGCGGCATTGTCGCCGTGCCGCGAGACCGGCCTGGTGCGGGTGCGCTATACGGGCAAGATCAACGCTGGTTTCGCGGCGCTGGTGTGGCGGCTGGCCGCCGTGGCAGAGCAGTGGACGTTGCCGCATCGCATCCTGGATCTGGATTCCAGTGGCGGCCAGGTGGAGGCAGCGATCCGCGCCGGCGACACCATCGGCGAATCCAACTGGACCATCTGGGTACGCGAAGGCTCGATCTGCCATAGCGCCTGCGTGTTCGTGCTGGCGGCCGGCGACAACCGCCTGGTGGCCGGCAAGGTGGGCATCCACCGGATGATGCGGATCAGCTCGAAGGCGACGTCACGGGCAGAACTCAATCGCGAGCTGCGCGAGGTCTATGGCAACGTCAAGGAGTATCTGGAGCGTAACGGCGTGGCGGTAGCAGTGGCCGACCTCATGATGACGGTGCCCAATCGCAGCCTGCGCCTGCTCACCATGGAAGAGCTGCGCGAATACGGCCTGGACGGAACCAATGCCGTGCAGGACGATCTGGAACGCATCCGCCAGATGCGCAAGTGCGGCGATGCGTTCGTGCGCCGCAAGGACGCGTTTCTGGTGGCGTTCGACCAGCAGTGCAAAGGCGAGGGCGCGGATCTGGATGCGGTCAACGCCTGCGGTCTGGCTTTGAAGCAGCGCTTCGGTTTTCCGGATGCGGCCTGCCCGGAAGAAAGCCCGCTGGCCGAAACCGATGCGGCGGCCCTGCCGGTGGCACCGGTGCTCGATGCGCAGGACGGCACGCCGACCGACGCCACGCCGCCGCTCGCGCCGGCCGCCGACCCGGCCGGGGATGCTGCGCAGGCCGATGCGTCAGCGCCTGCGCCTGCCGACGGTTGAGGCCGCTGCAGCTTTCACGCGTATCGCACTGCGCGCTGCCTATGGTCGCCGCATACAACCGGGTTAGGGGGGCGTATGCGAGGCAAGACCAAAGGCGTTTTACTGGCGTACCTGCCATCGGCGTTGCTGGTGCTGGTGGGTTTTGGCGTTGCCGAACTGCTGCGCCTGGCTGCCGAGGCCATGCATGCGCAATGGCCAGCGACGCTGGGGATGTGGCTGAGCCTGGCGGCGTTGGTTGCGGCCATTGCGCGTGCGTTCTGGGTGAGCTGGCGGCTGTGGCGGCCGCGCGGGGCGACGGCGGTACCGCCGGCTCCTGGTGGCGAGGTTTAGGGCGGCTGCCACAACGACGACGCAGGCCACGGTGCGGCGGGTGCTTGGTACCGCCACTTGTCACCCATACATGCCGGTTCTTGTGCGCTGTTTATCCACCTGACGACTGATGGCGAGGTTTTACCGGCCACGCTTGGATACCTCCACCGGCATCTCCGCTTTATAGTGCTGCGGACGCATTCTTCCTTCGATCAGCGATCTTCGTGGTGTATCGCTGATTGCAGGTGAATCGCACTCGCTGCTTGTTTTGCACAGGTCGCGGCATAGACTGCGCCACTGGCCGCATGCAGTGCGGCTCACCTCTTCCATCCGATCCAGTACAAGGTGCTTGTCAATGCGTCGTTCTTGTTTGCTTGTTGCGCTGGTGTTCGTTCCAGCGCTGCTGTTCGCGCAACAGCCGCAGCCTTCCAATCGCGCCGCCACCGCAGCCGCAGCGCAACCGGCACCTGCTGCGCGCACTGCGACTGCGGCGGCGCAACCAGCGGCTGTGGCACCGGCGCTGAGCCCCGCGCAACAGGCACAGGTGGCCAAGCAGGACATCGAAATGACCCAGGCCGCCTTGCGCGTGGCGCAAATGGTCGACACCGACAAGGCTGCCGCGATCTGGGACGGCGCCTCCCGCGTGGCCAAGACCGCAGTCAAGCGCGATGCCTTCGTGGCCCAGTTGGGCGGCGAGCGCGCGCGCCTGGGTGCGGTCGTCGGTCGCGGCCAGAGCTCGGTGACGCGGGTGAAATACGGCCCTGGTGCACAGGTGCCCGAAGGGCTGTACGTCAACGTCAGTTTCCCGACCCGATTCGCCAATGCGCAGCAGCCGGTACGCGAACTGGTGTCCTTCCGTCTGGACGAGGACAAGACCTGGCGTGTTGCCGGCTACAGTTTGCGTACGGCGGTGAAGTGATGCGGCAGCCGACCAGGAGACCCGTATGCAACTGACGATCGAATTGCAGATGCTGGGCTGGGCCATGGTGCTCGGCCTGGTGCAGCTGCTGGCCGCCTCGGCCAGCATGACCGCCCAGCGCGGCACCAAATGGAATGCGAGCGCACGCGATGGCGATGCCAAGCCACTGACCGGTGTGGCGGCCCGCCTGGACCGCGCATTGCGCAACTATCTGGAAACCTTTCCGATCTTCGCGGCCGCAGTGCTGGCGGTGAGCATGGCGGGGCGCACCAGTGCAGACACCGCCCTGGCCGTGCAGCTGTACCTGTGGGCGCGCGTGGCCTACGTGCCGGCCTATGCGGTATCTGCGCAGTGCGATCTGGGTGGTGTCGTTCTGGGGCATCGTCAAGCTGGTGCGTGCGCTGTTGGGTCTCTGAGACGGCGCCGGCTGCGATGACGGCGCTGCCTTGCCAAGGCTGGCTGCGCGGCTAAATTGCTGCGCATCTCATCCGGCGCGGCGCCTGAGCGATGTAGCCCGCTCTGCCGCTGCCGCCGCGGGGGGGGCATTTGCAGGTCCGGGGCGTGTTCATTGGCCGGGTTCGGCGTCCAGGTCCATCGCCATCACGCGGATCTCCACATCGTCCAGCTGCACCACCTGGCCGGGCCGGATCTTGGCGGTCTTGCGCAGTTCTTGCGCGCCATCCACGCGCACCACGCCGCTGGCGACCAGCGCCTTGCCCTGGCCGCCGCTGTCGGCAAGGCCGGCCAGCTTGAGCAACTGGTGGAGCTCGATGTACTCGCCGTCGATGTCGAATTCCAGGATTTGCATGCTGCGCTCGTTGACCAAAGAGGGCGATTATCGGCCGGCTACGGTCGGCAATACCATCGTGGTGATGCAGTCGCAGGCCAGTGATGCTGGTGAGCGGGTGTATCCAGCGACCTGGATCCAATGGCGGCGGATGGGAACCGGAAGGCTCGAAGAGGCGATCGTCCGAGCCTCGGCAAAACCCTCGCAACCTGAACGGACTGTCACGGCCCTTCGACAGCAGGGGGGGTAAGGGCGCACACTACGCTGCTTTGCGCCTGCCGGCTCCGTGCGGCGCCTCCGGAGTTACCCATGACCCAAGAATCTTCCGCGCCGCTGCTGTTTGCAGACCTCGGCCTCTCGGACGCTGTGATGAAGGCGGTTGCCGCCGTCGGCTACGAGTCCCCTTCGCCGATCCAGGCCGCCACCATCCCCGCGCTGCTGGCCGGCCGCGACGTGCTCGGCCAGGCGCAGACCGGTACCGGCAAGACCGCCGCGTTCGCGCTGCCGGTGCTGTCCAATGCCGACCTGAGCCAGGTCAAGCCGCAGGCCCTGGTGCTGGCTCCCACCCGCGAGCTGGCTATCCAGGTCGCCGAGGCGTTTCAGAAATATGCCGAAGCCATTCCCGGTTTCCGCGTACTGCCGGTGTACGGCGGCCAGCCGTACGCCCAGCAGCTCAGTGCGCTCAAGCGCGGCGTGCATGTGGTGGTGGGCACCCCGGGGCGGGTGATCGATCACCTGGACCGCGGCACCCTGGACCTGTCGCAGCTGAAGACGCTGGTGCTGGACGAAGCCGACGAAATGCTGCGCATGGGCTTCATCGACGATGTCGAAGCCGTGCTCAAGAAGCTGCCCGAGCAGCGCCAGGTGGCGCTGTTCTCGGCCACCATGCCGCCGGCCATCCGCCGGATCGCGCAGACCTATCTGAAAGACCCGGCCGAAGTCACCATCGCGGCCAAGACCACTACCTCGGCCAATATCCGCCAGCGTTACTGGTGGGTGAGCGGGCTGCACAAGCTGGACGCGCTGACCCGCATCCTGGAAGTGGAGCCGTTCGACGGCATGATTATTTTCGCGCGCACCAAGGCCGGCACCGAAGAGCTGGCGCAGAAGCTGCAGGCACGCGGCCTGGCTGCGGCCGCCATCAACGGCGACATGCAGCAGGCGGCGCGTGAGAAGACCATCGCCCAGCTCAAGGACGGCAAGCTGGACATCCTGGTCGCCACCGACGTGGCCGCGCGTGGCCTGGACGTGGAGCGCATCAGCCATGTGCTGAACTACGACATTCCGTACGACACCGAAAGCTATGTGCACCGCATCGGCCGTACCGGCCGTGCCGGGCGCAGCGGCGAGGCGATCCTGTTCGTCACCCCGCGCGAAAAGGGCATGCTGCGTTCGATCGAGCGCGCCACCCGCCAGCCGATCGAAGAAATGCAGCTGCCCAGCGTGGATGCGGTCAACGACACCCGCGTGGCGCGCTTCATGAGCCGCATCAGCGAGACTCTGGCCGGTGGCCAGATCGAGCTGTATCGCGATCTGCTGCAGCGCTTTGAAGGTGAAAACAACGTACCGGCGATCGACATCGCTGCCGCGCTGGCCAAGTTGCTGCAGGGCGATGCGCCATTCCTGCTGACTCCGCCGGTACGTGGCGCACGCGAGGACGCCGCACCGCGCGAGCGCCATGAACGTGCGGATCGTGGCGAGCGCCCGCGCTTCGAGCCGAAGTTCGAGCGTGGCCCGCGTGCCAACGATGGCGAGCGCGCTCCGCGTCCGCCGCGCGGCGAAGAGGCCGGCGAGCGTGTGCGCCGCGAACCGGCGCCGCGTGGCGAACCGGAATTCGGCATGGAGAGCTACCGCATCGAAGTGGGCCACAGCCACGGCGTGAAGCCGGCCAATATCGTTGGCGCAATCGCCAACGAGGCCGGCCTGGAAAGCCGTTACATCGGCCGTATCGACATTCAGGACGATTACTCCGTCCTGGACCTGCCGGCCGACATGCCGCGCGAACTGCTGCAGCACCTGAAGAAGGTCTGGGTGTCCGGCCAGCAGCTCAACATGCGCAGGCTGGAAGACGGCGAGGCGGCCACGTCGCCGTCCAAGCCGCGTTTCCCGCGCGGTGGCAAGCCATCCGGCCGTCCGAATGGCCCGGGGCGTCCGATGGACCGCGCCGGCGCGCCGCACCGCAAGGGTCCGCCCAAGCCGCGCGGAGACTGAGCGCGGGCAGGCGGGCCAGGGGGGCGCGCGTCGCCCCGGCCCCACGCGGCCAGGCATGCCGGCCCGGACGCTGGGCGCCCCAGGTCTCGGCACTGCCACGAGGGCGCGTTCCCCCCCCAAGGGCCGCCACGTATCGGCGTTGTGGTCCGGCGGCTTCACCGTCTGTCATTCGCTATGCATGTAGATGCATGGCGTTACTGTCGCCACGCCTGCTTCGCGCAGGCGTTTCCGGACGCCCACGAGCACACCCGCCCCACCTTCCGCCGGGGGCGCTGACGGCTAACGCCGGCATACAGCTTGGACCGTCGCGGCCGCTACTGCCTTCAGGTGCCCGCTGGGCGCCTGGATCGCACCAGGGCAGTGAAGGACATGGCAATGGCGCAGACAGCACGCGGAAATGGCGGTGGGCAGACCATGCACCTGGTGCGCGGCTGGCTCACGTTGCCCTTGGCGCTCTTGATCGGCGCGGCCGTGGTCATGGCCATGGTGTCGGCGCTGGCGATCGAAATCCAGTCCGGCGCCACCGCCTGGATCGTCGCCGAGAGCCATTGGTCCAAGGCGCAGCAGGAGTCGGTCTATTGGCTGGAACGGTATCTGCGCAGCGGCGATCCAGCCGACCTGCAGGCGGCCTGCCGTGCGTTGGAGGTGCCGCTGGGCGACCGCGCCGCGCGCCTGGCGGTGGAGCAACCGGTGATCGACTGGGCGTTGGTGTCCGCCGGTCTGGGGGCCGGCCGTAATGCCCCAGAGGACATGCCGCAGATGGTGCGTCTGTACCGTTACGGGCAGGGCGTTCCCTACCTGGGCGATGCGATCGCGCTGTGGAAGCAGGCTGACGCCGACTTGATGCAACTGAGTTCGCTGGCCGATCGCGCGGCCTCGTCGCAAGCCGTCGGCCAGCCCGACCCGCGCACCCTGCAGGCCTTGCGCGACGAGTTGCAACTGCTCGATGCCCGTATGCGCGGCGATGCCGCCCAGTTCCTGACCCTGCTGACCCGCTGCGTGCGGCTGCTACGCGAGCTGATGGTGATCTGCAGCCTGGTCACCCTGTTGCTGGTGGTCACCACCTGCGTACTGGCCACGCGCCGCATCCGCGACTATCTGCTCTCGCACGAAGGGCGCTTCCGTACCGCCTTCCAGCAGGCCGCGCTGGGGATGGTGAAGTTCGACCTGCATGGCCGCGTGCTGGATGCCAATGCGTCGATGGCCAACATCCTGCGCTACCGCCCGGAAGAACTGCAGGCCTGCACGCTGGCCCAGCTGATGCATCCGGATCATGTGGTGCTGGACAGCCGCGGCATGATCGATTGGGCGCGGCTGCTGCAACCGGGCGAACTGCGTTTCCTGCGTGCCGATGGCGGACTGCTGTGGGGGCGCTGGAGTGCCTCGCTGGTGGAGCCGGGCCCGGAGGAACCCACGCTGGTGCTGGCGGTGATCGAGGATGTCTCTCACGCGCACGAGCTGGCCGACGAGGTGGCCTTCCACGCCCGGCACGACGCCTTGACCGGCCTCATCAACCGCCGCGAGATCGAACAGCGGCTGCTGCGCCTGATCGAGGTCCCGCAACCGCCGCAGACCTGCCATGCGCTGTGCTTCGTCGACCTGGACCATTTCAAGCTGGTCAACGACACCTTCGGCCATGCGATCGGCGACAAGTTCCTGTGCCACTTCGCCGATGTCATCACCATGCAGCTGCGGCCAGGCGATTGGCTGGGACGGCTCGGTGGGGACGAATTCGCGATCCTGCTGGCCAACACCGATCTGGTGCAGGCGCAGGCGCTGCTGGAGCGCATGCACGGCGTGCTCGGGCAGCCATGGAGCCACCAGGATGGGCGGCCGTTGACGCCGAGCTGCAGCTTCGGCGTGGTGGAGATCCGTGGCTGCACCAACGACGTCAACGCCCTGATGACGGCGGCCGACCTGGCCTGTTTCGCGGCCAAGGAGGAAGGGCGCAACCGCATCCGCTGCTTCGGCGAACACGATCTGGCGCTGGCGCGGCGCCGTCACGATGGCGGCTGGATCAACGCGGTGCAGCAAGCCATTGCCGAAGAGCGGCTGCTGCTCTATGCGCAGCGCATCCAGGTACTGAACGACCCCGCGCGAGTGCAGTACGAAGTGCTGGTGCGCATGCGCGCGCGCGACGGGCGGGTACTGAACCCGGGTGAATTCCTGCCTGCGGTGGAGCGCTACGGGCTGGGTCGCATGGTCGATGCGCATGTGCTGGAAACCTTGTGCGAACAGCTGTCGGCCAACCCGCTGCATGTGGCCTGCCTGGACCTGTGCCACGTCAACCTGTCGGCGCAGTCGATCGCGCAGCCGGAGTTCCTGGATTTCGTCTGTGCCCTGTTCGAACGCTACCCCGCACTGGTGCCCAAGTTGTGCATGGAAATCACCGAAACCGCGGTGATCGGCGACCTGGAGCATGCGCAGCGCTTCGTGCAGAGCGTGCGGGCGCGCGGCTGCCATGTGGCGCTGGACGACTTCGGGAGCGGCCTGGCCTCGTTCGGCTACCTCAAGCAGTTCACCGTGGATGTGCTGAAGATCGACTGCGGCTTCGTGCGCAACTATGCACACGATGCGGTGGACCGCGCGGCGGTGCATTCGATCGCCCAGGTCGGGCTGGCGCTGGGGATTGAAGTGGTGGCCGAAGGCGTGGAGTCGGAGGCCGATATTCCCGGTCTGCGCGAGGCCGGCGTGGGCCAGGTGCAGGGTTTCAGCCTGCATCGCCCGTGCCCGCTGGAGGAGCTGTTCCTGCCGCAGCCGCGCTTGGCAGTGCCTGCCTGAGGTGGCGTATCGGTGCCGGTTGCGCTGAGGGCGATGGCGCAGCGCTGCTCGCCGCCTGTCGCAGCTGCGCTGTCGGGGGCGGACATGCAACGGCGCACGGGACCAGGCAAATCGCCGATAATCGGCCGATGACGAACCGACTCAACAAACACATCGCCGACACCGGCTTCTGCTCGCGTCGCGAGGCCGATCGCCTGATCGGCGAACGCCGCGTCACCGTCAATGGCGTGGTGGCCGGCACCGGCGCGGTGGTGGGGGAAGACGACACCGTGCTGGTGGACGGCCAGCCGTTGCGCGCGCGTGAGGCCAGGAAGCCCGGCGGCCGCAAGCATGTCTACATCGCGCTCAACAAACCGGTGGGCGTGACCTGCACCACCGAGAGTTCGGTCAAGGGCAACATCGTCGACTTCGTCGGCCACGAGCAGCGCATCTTCCCGATCGGCCGGCTGGACAAGGATTCCGAAGGCCTGATCCTGATGACCAGCAACGGCAACATCGTCAACGAGATCCTGCGCGCAGAGAACCGCCACCAGAAGGAATACCTGGTGGCGGTCAACAAAGCCGTCACCGACGAATTCCTGCGCGGCATGGCGCGCGGCGTGCGCATCCACAACGAGACCACCTTGCCGTGCCGCACCACGCGCATTGCCAAGTTCGGTTTCCGCATCGTGCTGGAGCAGGGCCTGAACCGGCAGATTCGCCTGATGGCCGCCGAGTTCGGCTACCGGGTGACGCAACTACGCCGCGTGCGCATCGACAACATCAAGCTGGCCGCGCTCAAGCCGGGGCAATGGCGCAACCTCAATGACGCCGAGCTGCGCGGGCTGCTGCCGCAGCGCACCGACTGGTGAGCCGGCTGCCTGGGTGAAGTGCGGGCGCGCGCCGCGCGGCCTGCCGGGCTGCGGATGGCTCGCCCGCGCGGCCTGTTGCATACTGCCAACGACAACGGTGCAGCAGGGGGGGCTGGCCGCGTGATCAAACGGCAATTGCCCGCTAACGAAGCCGAGCGGCTGACCGCCTTGCGGCGCTACGCGCTGCTGGATTCGCCGCCCGAGCCCGCCTTCGACGATCTCGTGCTGGTGGCCTCCACCGTGTGCCAGACGCAGATGGCTGCGGTGGTGTTGGTGGACGAACACCGGCAGTGGCTCAAGGCCGCGCATGGTGCGGCGCGCAGCGAGGCACCGCGTGACATCTCGTTTTGTGCGCACGCCATTTTGCGTCCGGACGAGGTGATGACCGTCGAAGACACCTTGCTGGACCCGCGTTTCTTCGACAACCCAATGGTCACCGGCGAAGCGGCGGTGCGGTTCTACGCCGGCGCGCCGCTGGTCAGCAGCGATGGCATGCCGCTGGGTTCGTTGTGCGTGTTCGACCAGGTGCCGGCGCAGTTGCGCGATGACCAGCGTGCCGCGCTGCAGGCCTTGTCGCGGCAGGCCTCGCAGTTGCTGGAGCTGCGCCTGGTGGGCCTGCAGCTGCGCCAGCAATTGCGCGAGCGCCACTGGTACGAGCAGCAGATGGCGCAGCATTACGCGGCGATGGAAGCGCTCAATGCCGACCTGGTCGAGCAGACCCGCACCGATCCGCTGACCGGCCTGCCCAATCGCCGTGCGTTCGCTGCCGCGCTTGCCGCAGCGATGCAACAGACGCGTGCAGCGAACCGGCCGTTGTCGGTGGCGCTGCTGGACGTGGATCATTTCAAGGTGGTCAACGACGTGCATGGGCACGACCAGGGCGATGCGGTGCTGCGCGAGCTGTCCACGCTATTGCGGGCGCATGTGGCCGGAACCGGCAGCATTGCGCGCTACGGTGGCGAAGAGTTCGTGATGTTGTTGCCGGATGTGGATCTGCAGCAGGCAAGGCTGCAATGCGAATATCTGCGGCAGGGCGTGGCGACGATGACCGGCGCGCTGCCGGTGACGGTCAGCATCGGCGTGGCGATGCTGACCCCGCACGACAGTGCCGAAGCGGTACTCAAGCGCGCCGACCAGGCCTTGTATGCGGCCAAGCGGGGCGGGCGCGATCGGGTGGTGGCGCTGCCGTAGCGGCGCGGTCTCCGCCGCGCTCAGTCGATGATGTTCTTGGCTTCGGCGGTGCCCAGCACTTCCGGATGTGCCACTTTGCGCTGGCGTTCCAGCACCGGGTGCAGGAACACCGCGCCAAGAATGATCGCCACCCCCAGATAGAACTGCAGCGTGAGTTCGCGCTGCTCGCCCAGCAGGGCGATGGCCAGCACGATGGCGTAGACCGGTTCGAGGTTGGTCACCAGTTGCACCGAATAGGCGCTCAGATGGCGCAGCGCCACCAGCGCCAGCGCGAACGGCAGCAAGGTGCAGGCCAGCGACAAGGCCAGCAGCAGGCCATCGTGTAGGCCGGGAACGACCAGCAGATCGCCATGCAGCGATGGCAGCAACAGCGGCAGGACCGGGGCCAGCACGGTCAGGGTCAGCGTACCGGCGCCCAATTCCAGGGCGGTGACGGTGAGTGGGTCGGCATGCGCCACCATGCGTTTGTTGAGCGAGCCGAACAGCGCCACGAAGACGGCGGAAATGGCGCCGACCACCACGCCGGCACGCATGCCGGCCGGCACGCCGCCAACCACCAGCGCCACGCCGGGCAGTACCGCCAGCCCGAACAGCAATTCGCGTGGGCGGAATGGTCGCTGCGTCACCCAAGGCTCGATCACCGCAGTGAACACCGGTGCCAACGCGATGCAGGTGGCCGCGACGGAGGCGTTGGCCAGCTTGATCGCCCCGTAGAAGGTCAGCCAGTGCAGGGCTACCAGGGCGCCGATGCCGCAATAGCCCAGCACCACACGCCCGGACAGGCCGCGCAATCCACGCCAGACGCGCGGCCACGCCGCCAGCGCCACCACCACGATCAACATGCGCCACCACACCAGCGGCAGCGCCTGCAGGGTGATGAGCTTGCCCAGGATCGCGGTGATGCCCCAGAGCAGGACGCAGAAGTGGATTTGCAGTTGCGCCTTGCGCAGGTCGGTGGTGGGCATGCGCCATTGTCGCCCAAACCTGGCGCAGCGACTGCGTCGGCACATCGCTGCAACGCGTGCCGTAACGCCGTTCCAGTCAACCGGCGGCGATAGCCTGCAACAACGCCATTGCGGCAGCCGGGTTGCGCTGTTTGGCTGCGCCGATGAAGAACGCGTAGACCTCGCGCGGCGTGTCGGCCACAGGCGACGGCGCTGCCAGATGCGGCAGTGCCGCCGGGTCTTCGCCGCGCCGCCAGGCCTGGATGTGCGCGGCCCAGCGGCGCAGGGCCGGCGCCGGATAGCCGGCCTGCAGGCGTGGCTGGCTGCGCATCAGGCGTGCATAGACCAGATCCGTGGACAGGTCCGCAAACGACGGGTACGTGGGCGAATCGGTGAACACGGTGGCGACCTCGTGCCGGCGCACCAGCGCCAGCATTGCCGCGTCCACGGCCGCCGCATCGCGAATTTCCAGTACATGCCGCAATCGACGCCCGCGCGCCTGCCTGGGCAGCAGGGCCAGAAAACCGGTCAGTTCCTCGTGTTCCAGGCGATATCCCTGCTCGAACTGCCAGACCAGCGGCCCCAGGGTCTGGCCGAGCTCAGCGATGCCACCGACGAAATCTTCGATCTGGGTGCCGGTGCCGGCCAGCCGGCGCGACTGGGTGATGCGGCGTGGTGCCTTGGCCGAAAACACGAAGCCTGCCGGCACCTGGCTACGCCACGTCGCGTAGGTGGCCGGTTTCTGCGCGGCGTAGTACGTGCTGTTGATCTCGATGGCGCTGACATGACGGCTGGCATATTCCAGCTCGCGGCGCTGCAGCAGCCCTTGCGGGTAGAACATGCCGGCGCGCCAGGGCACATACACCCAGCCGCCGATCCCGATATGGATGCCCTCCAGCGTGGGCGGTGACGCCGCGAACAGGTCGTTCATTGCAGGGGCTCGCAGTCGGGATGGGTATCGCATGGTCGGCGCCGCCTACAGCGTGCCCGTTCGCCGCCCAGGGTGGCGCAGAAGACGGCGTTGCCGTGTGAGCGCGCGCAGCACGCAGCGCGTGGTCCGGTGGCGAACCAGCAACGGTGTGCGGCCGGGCCAGCGGCACCTTGGGGCAACGCCTGTGGCCGCCGGTTGCTACCATGCTGGCCCGGCTACGCGCGCGTGCCCGGATGCGCTGGACCACGCTTGCCCTGTGCCACAGCGGTTGCTGGACGGCGGCGGTCTGGTTCATCGACGACATAGAGGACATGAGGGTGACTTTGAATCGATGGTTGACGGGGGGAGTGCTGATGCTGGCGAGCCTGACCACCACGCAGGCGGCGCAACTGCCGGCCGGGATGCAGCAGTTCGATGCGCAGGTCGAGCGGGTGCGCAAGCAGTTCGACGTGCCCGGGATCGCGGTGGCCATCGTCAAGGACGGCGAGATCGTGCTGGAGCGCGGCTATGGCGTGCGTGAGATCGGCAAGCCGGAACCGGTGCAGGCCGACACGTTGTTCGCGATCGCCTCCAACACCAAGGCGTTCACGGCGGCCTCGCTGTCGATCCTGGCCGACGAGGGCAAGCTGTCGCTCGACGACAAGGTCGTCGAACACCTGCCCTGGTTCCGCATGTCCGACGCGTACGTCGGCAACGAGATGCGCCTGCGCGACCTGCTGTCGCATCGCAGTGGCCTGAGCCTGGGGGCGGGCGACCTGCTGTTCTGGCCGGCCACCAGCTACACCAACGAAGAGGTGGTGCAGCGGCTGGCCAAGGTGCCGTTGAAGGGCGGCTTCCGCGACCGCTACGCCTACGACAACATCCTGTACGCCGTGGCGCAGCAGGTGATCGAGCAGGTGTCCGGGCAATCCTATGCGCAGTTCCTGCAGCAGCGCATTTTCGCGCCGGTCGGCATGCGCGGCACGCGCTTCAATGCCGACCATCTGCAGCCCGGCGACCAGGCAGCGGTAGGGCACGCAAAGTACGACTTCACCCAGTTGCGCACGGTGGCGCCATTGACCTGGTCCAATAACGCCGGTGCCGGCGGCATCTATTCCAGCGCGCACGACATGGCGTTGTGGATGCGGCTGCAACTGGCCGGCGGCCTGTTGCCCGATGGCAGGCCACTGTTCAGTGCCAGGCGGCAGCGGGAGATGTGGTCGATGATTACCCCGATCGCCATTGGCGATGCAGCGGTTCCGGAACTGGCCGGTGCGTTGCCGAACTTTTCCGGGTATGGCGAGGGCTGGAGCCTGAGCGATTATCGCGGCCATCGCCTGGTGTGGCACACCGGTGGCTGGCCGGGCATGGTGTCGCGGCTGACGTTGATGCCCGACCAGAAGCTCGGTGTGGTGGTGCTGACCAACCAGGAGGTCGGCGCCGCATTCAATGCAGTAACGCTGCAGGTGCTGGATGCATTCCTGCAGGTGCCGCCGACCGACTGGACGGCGGCCTATGCCAAGGCGGTTGAAAAAGCCGGCAGCGACGCCGATACCAGCTGGAAGCGGCACCAGCAGGCACGCGTCGCCCGCTCGACGCCGTCGCTGCCGTTGGCGGCCTATGCGGCGACCTATCGCGACCCATGGTACGGCGAGGTGGTGATCCGCCAGGACGGCGCGCGGCTGCGCATGCAGTTCGCCAAGACCGCGCAACTGGTCGGCACGCTGGAGCACTGGCAGCACGATAGTTTCATCGTGCGCTGGGACGACCGGTCCTTGAATGCCGACGCTTTCGTCAACTTCGCGCTGACACCGGACGGTGCGGTGCGCGAGCTGCGCATGCAGGCCCTCTCGCCGTTGACCGATTTCAGTTTCGATTTCCAGGATCTGGTGTTGACGCCGGTGGCGGCGAAATCCGCGCCGCAGGAGTGACGCGGGCTTGCGTTGATCGCGCATGGCGCTCGGATGCGTCATGCGACCGCTGGCGTCCGCTTGCCCGGGCGTCGTTGCCGACGCAGGCAACTGCATGGGTGGCGCATCGGCGTGAGTCCGAAGGATTGGGGGCGCAAGCCAGGCGTGAACCCGGCACGGTCGCGCTACCGTGAATCGGCATGGGTGGGTATGATCCGCCCACTTCTCAGGGATGTTGCCCAACGCATGACCACTGCGCAGATGTCGGTGTATTTCTTTCTGCAGGCCGCGGCGATCCTGCTGGTCTGTCGGCTCGTGGGTCTGTTGGCCAAACGGCTGGGGCAGCCGCAGGTGGTGGGCGAGATGATCGCTGGCGTGATGCTGGGGCCGTCGTTGTTCGGCCTGCTGGCGCCGCAATGGCAGGCGGCCTTGTTTCCCAAGCAGACCATGGATGTGCTGTATGTGTTCGCGCAGTTCGGCGTGGGCCTGTACATGTTCCTCGTGGGGACCGACTTTCGCGGTGACCATTTCCGCGCGCGCTACCGCAGCGCGATGAGCGTTTCGCTGGCCGGCATCGCGGTGCCGTTCGCACTGGCGTTTGCGTTGTGCCCGTGGCTGCTGACGGTGGGCGGGCTGTTCTCGGAGAAGGCCAAGCTGCTGGAAGCGTCGTTGTTCCTGGGCGCGGCCATTGCGATCACCGCCTTCCCGATGCTGGCGCGCATCATCCACGAGCGTGGCCTGACCAACAGCCCGTTGGGCACGCTGGCGTTGACCGCGGGTGCCTTCGACGACGCGGCCGCCTGGTGCATCCTGGCGGTGGTGCTGGCGAGCTTCGGCGGCAGTTGGGGCAGTGCGTACCTGGCCATCGGCGGGGGGATCGGCTATGCATTGTTCATGATCTTCGTCGGCCGCCATCTGCTGCGCCGGCTGGCCGATTACGTGGTGCCCGGGCAACCGCTCGGCAATGGTGTGCTGGCGGTCGTGCTGATGCTGTTCTGCCTCAGTGCCTGGGCGATGGATGCGATCGGCATCCATGCGGTGTTCGGCGGTTTCCTGCTTGGCGTCTGCCTGCCCAAGGGGCCGTTGACCGAGAAGCTGCGCGAGATGCTGCAGCCGTTCGTGGTGGTGCTGCTGCTGCCGTTGTTCTTCACCTATTCGGGGCTCAAGACCCAGCTCAGCGTGTTGCTGCAGCCGCAGATCATGCTGGCCGGCGTGGCGATCCTGGTCGCCTCGTTCGTCGGCAAGGGCGTGGCGTGCTGGGCGGCGGCGCGCGCCACCGGCGAGAACAATCGCGATGCCATGGCGATCGGGTCGCTGATGAATGCGCGCGGCCTGATGGAGCTCATCATCATCAATATTGGCCTGCAGGCCGGGGTGATCGAGCAAGGCCTGTTCTCGGTGCTGGTGCTGATGGCGATCCTGTCCACGTTGATGGCCACCCCGTTGTTCAACTGGATCATGCGTCGCCACGCCAACGTGACCAACGCGGTACCCAGCCTGCAGGGACGCTGATCCGCGCGTCGCCGCCGGATCGGGGCGGCCGCGCAAGCCGGCGCCGGGCGCAATGCGGTGTCGCACGGGCGCGGCGGTGCCCGGAGGCGGCGTGCGCACGCTACGGTGCCAGCCGATCGCGACATGGCGCCACGCCGTGCCGACGCCCGATCGGCTAGCCTGGGTGCCCGGTGTCTCGCGATGTGGCTGCAATGTTCCGCTGGTTCGAATCCCTGATCGATATCTTCCCGCCCATCGAGCGGGAGATGCCGCCACGTAACGTGTGGCGGTTCTATCTGCATTACCTGCGGCCGTTGTGGCCGATCCTGCTGGCCACGCTGATCGCCGGGCTGTTGCTGGCGTTGGTGGAAGTGGCGATGTTCGACTTCCTGGGCCGCATCGTCGATATGCTCACCGAGCGTCCGGGGCCGGAGTTCTTCCGCCAGCATGCCGGCGAGCTGGCGTGGATGGCCGGAATCACGCTGATCGCGCGGCCCTTGTTTACCGGGCTGCACAACCTGCTGGTCAACCAGGCCATCGTGCCCGGCTTGAGCAACCGCTCGCGCTGGTTGATGCACAACTACGTGGTGCGGCAGAGCCTGGGCTTCTTCAACAACGACTTTGCCGGCCGCATCGCCAACCGGGTGATGCAGACCGGTACCTCGTTGCGTGAATCGGCGGTGCAGATGGTCGATGCGCTGTGGTACATCGTGGTCTACACGGGCAGTGCGCTGTGGTTGTTCGCACAGGCCGACCCCTGGCTGATGGCGCCGCTGCTGATCTGGCTGGTGGTGTATGTCGCGCTGATGGCGTTCTTCGTGCCGCGCATGAAGGCACGCGCCTGGGTGGCCTCGGACGCGCGTTCCAAGGCAACCGGGCGCATCGTCGATGGCTACACCAATATCTCCACGCTCAAGCTGTTCGCGCATTCCGGCCGCGAAGAAGCCTACGTCCGCGATGCCATCGACGAGCTGGCGGTCAAGCATCGCCGGCAGACGCGGGTGACCACCGCGATGGATACCGCCATCGCCATGGCCAACGGCTTGCTGATCGTAGGCACCTGCGCGCTGGCGCTGTGGCTGTGGAGCCGTGACCAGATCAGCGTGGGTGCGATCACCCTGGCCACCGGCCTGGTGATCCGCATCCACAACATGTCCGGCTGGATCATGTGGACGGTCAACGGCATCTTCGAAGACATCGGTACCGTGCAGGATGGCATGCAGACCATCTCCCAGCCGGTGCAGGTGCAGGATGCGCCCACTGCAGTGCCGCTGCGCGTCACCCAGGGGCAGGTACAGTTCGAGCAGATCCATTTCCACTACGGCAAGCGCGGCGGCGTGATCGCCGGGCTGGACCTGCAGGTGCGCGCCGGCGAGAAGATCGGCCTGGTCGGGCCCTCCGGCGCCGGCAAATCCACCCTGGTCAACGTGCTGCTGCGGCTCTACGACCTGGAACAGGGGAGTATCCTGATCGACGGGCAGGACATCGCGCGGGTCACCCAGGAAAGCCTGCGCGGGCAGATCGGGCTGGTGACGCAGGACACCTCGCTGTTGCATCGCTCGATCCGCGACAACCTGCTGTACGGGCGGCCGCAGGCCAGCGACGCGCAGATCCTGGAGGCGGTGCGCAAGGCGCGCGCGGAGGGGTTCATCGAGACGCTGGTGGACGGCGAGGGCCGGCGCGGCTTCGATGCGCACGTCGGCGAGCGTGGGGTCAAGCTCTCTGGCGGTCAACGCCAGCGCATCGCCATCGCACGCGTGCTGCTCAAGGACGCACCGATCCTGATCCTGGACGAGGCGACCTCGGCGCTGGATTCGGAAGTGGAGGCGGCGATCCAGGACAGCCTGGACGCACTGATGGGCAACAAGACGGTGATTGCCATCGCGCACCGGCTTTCGACCATCGCGCGCATGGACCGGTTGGTGGTGATGGACGGCGGCCGCATCGTCGAGACCGGCACGCATGCGCAACTGATCGCGCACGGCGGGCTGTATGCGCGGCTGTGGGCGCGGCAGACCGGTGGGTTTGTTGCGGCGGATGGGTGAGGCAGCGCTGTGTGCGGGCACTGCGGGACAGGTAGATGCGGGTTCGTCGCTTGCCAAGGAAATGGCAAGAGCGCAAGCACCTCATCCGCCCCTGCGGGGCACCTTCTCCCGCGCGCGGGAGAAGGGACATGTAGCAAAAGCCGCAGTAGCCGTTCTCCCGCGCGCGGGAGAAGGACCGATCACTCGATCGGCTGATCCAGCATCAATTCGCGCGCAAAGCGCACTGGCGGGGCACCGTAGGACAGCATCTTGTCGTGGTAGGCCTTCAGGTTGAAGTCCTTGCCCAGCTTCTCCTGCGCCGCCTTGCGCGTATCCAGATGTTCCTGCACGCCAACGAAGTAGGTCGGCAACTGCGCCGACGACAGCTGCGCGCGCACCCATTTGCCGGAGGCCTCGCTTTCCTGCTGGAAGGTGTCGTGGGTCATCAGGTGCATCGCCTTGTCGCGATCCCAGCCATCCACATGCACGCCCTGGTCGAGGATGGCATTGGCAATGGTGCGCAGGTAGAACTTCAGCTGCACCAGGTGGAACAGCGGGTCGTTATCCAGATAGCCCTGTTCCTGCATCATGCGCTCGGTGTACACCGCCCAGCCCTCGGCGAACATGCCCGAGCGCAGCACCGCGCGCAGCGTGGACGGGAACTTGGCCGAATGCCAGCCTTCCAGGTAATGGCCCGGCGTGCCTTCATGGATGCTCAGCAGGTGGATCATGCGGGTGTTGTATTCGCGCAGGAACGAGTCGACCTGCTGGTCGTTCCAGTCGTCGGGAATCGGCGACACCGCGTAGAAGGTCTTCAGGTTCTTGTCGAGCGGGCCGGGAGAATCGCAATAGGCCACTGCCACGCCACGCTGGAATTCCGGCATCAGGATGATGTCCACGGGCGAATCGGGCAGCGTCATCAAGTCCTTCTGGCGCACGAATTCGGTGGACTGCGCCAACGCGGTCTTGGCTTCGTCCACCACCTTGTCGCGTGCGGGCTTGTCGGCATAGGCCAATTCCAGCGCGGCTTCGATCGCGGCCTGCTGCTGCTCGTCGTTGGGCGATTCGGGCAGCGTGGGAGCGCCGGGCTTGTCCTTGAGCACGGTGCGCGCAATGCCGTACATTTCGCCGCGCACGCGCTTGAGCTCGGACTCGGCACGTTGCTTGATGTCGGCACGCGAGAGTGACGACAGCAGCGCGAACTTCAGCTTCTGGTCGTACTTGTCTGCTCCGACCCGGAAGTCGCCCTTGGCGTTGGGCACCAGCACGGTGTCCAGCCAGGTTTGCTGTTCGGCGACAGCTTTCTTCAGGTTGTCGATGGCCGCTTGGGCACGCGCCGCTTCGATCGGGCCCAGCTGGCTGATATTAGGCGCGATGAAGGTATCGACGATGCTGAGGATGCCCTTGTTCTGCTTGGCCACCGTTTCCGCATGGATCTTCGGTACGCGTGCCGGGTCCAGGTTGGCACGCGCCTGCGCAAGGATGCTGGGAATCTTTTCCATGCGTTGGGTAGCGGCGCTCAGGCGCTCGGGCAGCGGTGCGAATTCGCGCGCCATCAGGCCATACAGGGCGCTGCCGGCCAGGCTGTTATAGACCTGCGGATCCCAGGCCCAGCTCTGCAGCACCTCGGTATTCCAGATCTCCGATTGCAGCTGATTGCGCAGGATGGCGGCGTCCACCTGGTTCTCGCGCGAGAGCTTGGCGACATCGACCGCGTCCAGTTCGGTTAGCAAGGTCTTGTTGGCTTCCAGGCTGCGCTGGCGGCCGCCGTCGCTGAGGTCGTCGATCTGCGCATCGAAGCGGTGGTCGCCAGTCTGCGTGGCAGTGACCGGCGACAGCTGCATCCAGGTGTCGAGCGCACGCTTGGACAGCGCGGCAAACCGCGCATCCGGGGTCTGCGCATCCTGCGCGCCGGCAGCGGGAGTGGCATCGGCGCGCGGGGATTCGGGCTGCTGCTGGCAGCCAGCCAGGCCGGCCAACAGGGCAAGGACAAGCAGGCGTTGACGCATCGTGGATCCTGATGGGAGCAAACCCACAGCATAGGCATCTGTGCGCCCGTTCGCATCCACCATTGGTTTAGAGTGGCCACCAGGCGGGACCGGACGGGCGGACGCAACCGTCACCTGCCATGATCGGCAAGGCACCGCTGCATTCGCCCAGGCGCAGGGCCGGCGGTGCGCCGGTAGCGTTCCATTTCCTTGAGGCACATCCACAACGCACTGTTTTCCAAGGAGCAAACCCATGCAGCACGCCGGCAGCTGTCACTGCGGACGCATCGCTTTCGAGCTCGAGACCGATGCGCCGATCACCGAGGGCGCCAATCCCAAGACCGGGCAAGCCACTATCGCCGTCAATGTGCGTTGCATTACCGGTCTGGATCTGACCACGCGCAGCGTGCAGCGGATCGATGGGGCCAGCCTGTGAGGCCCGCCATGCCGCGTTACCCGATGGTGTTGCTGATCGGGTGGGCGTTGGGCGGGTGCGCACGGCCGCAGGAGGAGATGGCCGCAGACGCCGGCGCTGCGGCGGCGCCGGCGTCTGCGCCGGTCACATCCGGCGCGTCACTGGCCTACGAACACGATGTCCGCATCGAATTGCCTGCCGATCAGATCGGCGAGCGCGTCGCTGCGGTGCGTAGCGCCTGCCAGGGCGCGCAGTACGGCAACTGCGCCGTGTTGACGGTGGAGCAGAGCGGCGGGCGCGACGCCAGCGGCAGTGTCAGCGTGCGGCTGGTGCCCGAGGGTGTCGAGCCAATGGTGCAACTGGCCGGCGAGCATGGCGATGTGGCGGCGCGCAGCACGCGTGCGCAGGACCTGGCCCAGCAGATGGCCGATACTGGCCTGGCGCAGGCACGATTGCAGAAAGAACACGCGCGACTGCAGGAGTTGCAGCAACGCCGTGATCTGGCGGTAGGTGACCTGCTGGCGGTGTCCAAGCGCCTGGCCGAGATCGAGGCCGAGTCACAGCAGACCCAGCAGGACGCTGCGCAGCAACAGCGTCGTGTACGCACCCAGTTGCTGACGCTGCATTTCAGCGGCACCTGGAGCGAGCAGGGCAGGGGCGAAATTGCGGAGGCGGCTGCCGAATTCGGTCAGGTCTTTGCGGTCAGCATGGCCTTCGTGATCCGTGCGGTGGCGGCGCTGCTGCCGGTGGGCGCGGTTGCCGCCGTGATCGGCTGGCTGGTGCTGCTGGTCTGGCGCTGGCGCCAACGGCGTCGCAGGATGCCCTGAACCAAGGTGTGGCGCTGTGCCGCGTCGCCGAGGTGGCGCGCGCATGCCGTACCGCGCGGTCCTGCGGCGAAGAAACCGTGTTCTGCAAGGGAATGCGCCGTCTGCTCCTTGCAGGCGGCGCACAGCAAACCGGGTCGGGTGGCGGGCCGGCGCAGCATTGCTACGCACGCAGGCGGCGCTCAGCCCTGAACCGATGCTCAGCCTTCGTCGTATTCGTATTCGACAAACACGTCCAGCTGCAACGCCAGTTCCTGCACCGCGTTGCGCACCTTCTGTGCGGTGGCTTCGTTGCCAGCTTCCACTTCGAATTCGTGGCTGCCCGGACCTTCGTCGTCCGAAAGGCCCGCCGAGCTGGAATCGTCGTCGTCCAGGTGTGGCATCAGGTCGTCGACTTCTTCCACGTGCTCGATGCCTTCGATGCTTTGCAGCAGGTTGGCGATGGCGCGCGCGTCGTCGTCGGTGCCGGTGATACGCAGGCGAACAGTGGGCATGGGCGTGTCCTGGGGATTGGGGACCCCAAGCCTAGGCAGCGCCAGGACAAAACGAGGTGATGGTGCCGGCGCATCCGTTCACGGCGAATGCGCCAGCCAGGCAGCGCTTTCCGCGTGTTCGGCATGTAGCAGGCGCTGCGCTGCGGCACGCAGCATGGCCGGCACGATGTAGTGGTGGTGCACATGGAGGATGGAGGCTATGTACACACGTCCCAGCCAATTGCGGCAGCTGACTTGCGTGGCCATGGTCAGCGCGATGCGCTGGTCGCCGATGCGGCGCAATGCGATCAAGGAACGAAAACGCAGATGCTTGTCGTCGGCGCCGAGGACGACCTGAATCTGCTGTCCATCGGCATCGCTGCGTTGTGCCAGCACCGGGAAGCGCCCGGCGAACAGGTGTGTTGCGGACGGATCCAGCAACGGCGACACGGGACAACCCCGACGCGAGGTGCGCCACCCCAATGGCGCAACCAGCAGATTGCGCAGCTGCATCAACCCGCTGACACCCCTGGGTGGCTGGTCCACGAACGCTTGCAGCAGATCACAGAGCACGCCTTGCAGGGTGTCGCTGTGCAGCTGGCGCGCATCCAGCTCCAGTTGATGGCCATCCTGGAAATGCACGGCGCTACCGAGCTGCCCATGCAACAACGCCTCCGGCGGCAGTGCCGGTAGCGGGCTGACCTGCGGCAGGGGCAGATGGGTGGCGACGAATCCCGGCCGGCGCGCGCGCGTCAGCGCCTGGCGCAGCCGGCCGCTCCAGCGCCGCGCGCGGCTGCAGGCGCGTTGCTGCCAGCTCTCAGGGCTGGCGTGCAGCGACAGCGACACGGTGGGGACATCGGCGGCGGCCGGCGGCGCGGCCTGCAACAGGGCAGTGACCGCAGCGGGCAGCAATTCGGTCAGGCTGGCGATGGTGGCCTGGCCCTGGTGGACCAGTGTCTGCTGCGCGTCGCTCAGCACGCCGCCGGCTTCGTCCGGGTGGCAGGACAACGCAAAGAACGCCGAATGCGCAGCATTGCTCTGCGCCGGTGCGAACTGATGCCAGGTGCCGCCGCCGAAGCGCACGGTGAACAGGCTGTCGCCGGGCAGGTTCACATAACGCAGCGCGCGCACGAACGCGTTGGGGTCGGCGTCGAGCTGTTGCAGGGAAGCGGTGGAAAAGCGCAACTGTGCACCGCCGCTGCCGGTGATGGCAGTGAACACGCGATGGCCGGCGTGGCAATGGAACGGGTGTCCCTGCGGGCCCACCGAAAACGAGAACAGCGAGGTGGGGTCCCCATGACTAAGGTCCGGTGCCGACAACTGCGCGGAGGGTTCGTCCAGCGCGTCGTGATGGGCCGGGTGCTGCCGCTGCCGCTCCACTGTCTGCGCGATCAGGCTGTCGCCTGCGCCGGGATCGAGCTGGGCGATCAGTATCACTTCCACCGGCCGGCCGCCGCTGTGCGAGGGCAGCGTCACGCGCGGAAAACTGCGGTCGGAAACAATCCGTGGGTGGTCCATGGCAACTCCTTGCGGTGGGAAGACCGCAATCAGCGAGATTTTTTGGCCAATTTGCGCGATTCGCGTTGCAACGGACCGGCGACCGGGCAGATTTCGAAAGCGAATCCGCTGAGCGTGTTGACCATATTGTCCGGTGTCAGCCGATACACCACGAACTGCCCGCGCCGCTCGCTGCTGACCAGGCCGGCCGCCGACAGCACCGACAGGTGACGCGAGATGGCTGGCGCGCTCATCGCAAAGCGTTCGCCGATCTGCCCGGCAGTCAGTTCCTGCGCGGACAGGTAGGCCAGGATTTCCCGGCGCGGGCGCGAGGCCAGGGCTTCGAAAATGCGGTCAGCAGACATGATTTGGTTTAGATAATTAACGAATTAGCTAATTAATGATCTTGATGGAATGCTTGTCAAGCGATTTCTTATCGGCCTGCCAGGTGACGTTTGCAAGCCCCCCCCCTCCTTACGGGGCGGGAAGGCACCGCTTGCGCGCCACTGGCGCGCGTGCCGTGGAGCGCCCGCGCCGCAAGCGCGGGCCGGGGCACGGAGCAGGGGGTGAGGGGGCGGGGCGAAGCCACACCTGTACCCAGACTCCACCAGACTTCGCTCTCCCCCTCATCCGCCCCTTCGATGCACCTTCTCCTCCATGGAGGAGAACAATGTCCCGCAGAGAGATGGCACATCGAGATTTTTCACGCACTGCCAGGATTTTAGTGCGACTTCAATTCGCTGCCGATGCCTGACGCGAGTTCCGACGCCCCCGCAGCTTCTGCACACTTTCGCTCGGCGGCAATGCCAACAGCTCGGCGGGCAGCGCCGGCATCGGCGTGCGTTCATCCAAGGCTTCGCGCTTGAGCCAGTCGATGAACACCGCAGCGGCGGGGCTGGGCTCGCGGTGGCTGGGGTGCACGATGTAATAGGCGTAGCGCGCCTTGAGCGTGGGCCCGGGCAGGCGCACCAGCTCGTAGCGCTGCAGGTAGGGCTGGGCGATGTGCTTGCGTGCCAGCACCGCGCCCAGGCCGTAGACGGCCGCGCGCATGGCGTCGGTGCTGTCGTTGAAGGTGTGCATCGGCGGCAGCGTGGTGCCGCGCACCTGCGCGGCGCGGAACCAGTCGCGCCAGCCTTGCGGTGACATGTCGCTCAATAGCGGCAACTGCGCGATCTGCGCCGGGGTGCGCAGCGCAGCCACTTCCGGCAGCGATGGCGATGCCACGGGGAACAGCTCGTCGTCCATCAGATGCTGCGAGGTCAATCCGGGCCAGGCACCCTGTCCATAGCGAATGCCCAGCTCGGGGCCGCCTTCTTCGAAGCGCGAGAACGCCGGGTCCGATTGCAGGTCCAGGCGGATATGCGGATGCGCGCGGCAGAAGCGCGGCAACCGCGGCAGCAACCAGCAGTACGACAGCGAGCGCAGCGTGGTGACGCGCAGCGGAATGGCGTCTTCGCGCGGATGCAGGTTGCCGGCCACCGCCGCGATCTCGGACAATGCGGCGGAGGCGGCATCGGCCAGCTGGCGCCCCTCGGCAGTGAGCTTGACCCCGCGCGCCAGCCGCTGGAACAAGGTGACGCCCAGTAGCGCTTCGAGCTTGCGTACATGGTGGCTGACCGCACTGGCGGTCAGGTGCAGTTCTTCGGCCGCGTGCGCGAAGTTCTGGTGGCGGGCGGCTGCGGCGAACACGCCCAGCGCGGGCAACAGGGTGGGGCGCAGGTTCATCGAGACATGAGTCAGATTTGTGGCTGGCTGCGATACTACGCGCTTGTGGGGTCTGCGGTCGCAGCCGATGCTGCACCCTCCCATCGCGACGATCGTGCCATGCCTGTGTACCTGCCGGATGTTGTCCTTTGCCTTTGCAGCACATCGCGGCACGCCACGGGAGCGCGGCGATGAGCGCGCAGCCGTCGATGCAGCCGGCAGTTGCAGCGCGCGAGTGGCGCACTCCGCTCGAGCTGGGCTTCCTGGGCATCGTTTGGGGCTGCTCGTTCCTGTTCATGCGCGTGGCCGCACCCACGTTCGGCACGGTGGTGCTGGTGGAAATTCGCCTGGCGCTGGGCGCGCTGGTGCTGCTGCCGTTCCTGTGGCTGGCGCGCGATCGCTTCCCGCTGCATCGCTGGCCAATGCTGGCGGCCATTGGCGTGTTGAATTCCGCGTTGCCGTTTCTGCTGTTCGCCTGGGGCGCGCAGCATGCACCCGCCGCCGTCGGTGCGATCTGCAATGCGATGACGGTATTATTCACCGCGTTGATCGCGTTCCTGTTCTTTGGCGAAAAGATCGGCACGCGCCGCGCGCTGGCCTTGCTGGTCGGATTCATCGGCGTGCTGGTGCTGGCGACCGGCAAATCGGCCGGATTGAGCGTGGGCCCGGCCGCACTGGCCGGCGCCACTGCCTCGCTGCTGTACGGCATCGGCTACAACCTGGTGAAGCGCCAGATGGGCGACCTGCCACCGGCGGCATCGGCGGCCTCCACGTTGGGCTGCGGTGCGTTGCTGCTGGCGCCACTGGCCTGGTGGCAGTGGCCGACAACGCCGGTGCCGGCCGTGGCCTGGGCCTGCGCGACCGCGCTGGGCGTGGTCTGCACCGGGTTGGCATTCCTGATGTACTACCGTTTGATCCAGCGCATCGGCCCGGCGCGTGCATCCACCGTGACCTACCTCGTGCCGGTGTTCGGCGCACTGCTGGCGTGGTCACTGCTGGGCGAACCGCTGACCTGGACCATGCTGCTGGCTGCAGTGCTGATCCTGGGCAGCGTCGCCTTCAGCCAGCGCGCCCGCTGAGCAGGCGTGGCCCGCTCTTGCGATTCCCGATTCCCGATTCCCGATTCACCCAGCAGGCGGCGCCCGCACCGGCAGCGGCACATTGCACAGGTCGATATGCCCGGCCGGGCGCTTGTAGAAATCGTCCTTGCGATTACGGCGCGCTTCGGCCACCTCGCGGAAGGTCGGGCTGTCGGTGCGCAACAGCTGCAGCGGCGTGCGTTCGGGCGCCGGCACGTCGCTGACCAGGCGGATCGCGCGGATCGGCGAGCGTTGCGCCGCATCAGCATAGAAGCCCATCGGGTCTGGCCCGCGCGGAATCACGCTGAGCAGCTCCATGCCCTTGACCACGCGGCCGACCACGGTGATGTTGCGATCCAGCTGGCGCGGCGACTGCCCGGTGACCACATACAGTTCGGCGCCAATGCTGCTGTCTTCATCGTTGTTGCGGCCTGCGCCCAGCGTGCCGTAGCAATGCGCCAGCCAGGTCTTGCCGCTGGCGGCATCGCGCCCGACCGGGAAGCCGTCGACGAAGCCTACTTGCGGCGCCCAGCCATCGCTGTCGGGCAGGCGCTGAAACGCCAGGCCCTGCGAGGCGCGTTCGAATTCGGCCGGCAGATGCGTCCTGGCTGACCCGAGCGACTTGGCCTTGCCCGGCGTCTCGCCATCCGGGTCGCCGAACTGCACCACGAAGTTGTCCTGCGAGCGGTAGATGCTCAGCCCGTCCCAGAAGCGCTCATGCGCCAGCGTGCGGATATTGGCGACATGTTCGGGCGCAAACTGCGGCGCCAGCTCGATGACGACCCGCCCTTTATCCAGCTCCAGGTACAGGGTGCGCTCGGGATCGAGCACGCGCCATGCGCTGGCCGGTGAACTGTCCAGTATCTGTTGCGGGCTGCGATAGGCCGCGTTGGCGGCAGCGGGCAGGACCAGGGCGAGCAGGCAGGCAGAAGCAACGGTGCGCAGCAGCATGAAGGCAGCCAGTCGGGAAGATGCCCGATTCTTGACCAATGCGCGCCAGGACGCAAAGCGCGGGTTCGCTGCGCGGCGCCATCGGCGGCGTGCGCATCGTGGATGTGGGTGGAAGTCTGTCTGCCTGCAGTGGTTGGCGTTCGGCGTGGGTTGGCGCTGCACTCGCGTGCTGGTCTGTTGGTCAGTGCGCCGGCTTGCGTTTGACGTAGAGCTGCTTGCGCACGCGTGCCACCACCTCGCCATCGCGGTTGTGGATCTCGTTTTCAAACCAGTGCAGATGCTTCTCGCCGTTGGCGGTGGCCTCGCGCAGTTCCTCAAACACGCTAGTGTCGATGACGAAATCCGCGCTGACCGTGCCGCGCCCGGGTTTGACGAAGTCGATGCTGCCGGCCTTGTCCCACACGTAGTAGTCGCGGCCCAGGTTCTGCATCACCAGCAGCATCCAGAACGGGTCGGTCATGGCGAACAGGCTGCCGCCGAAATGGGTGCCAACGTAGTTGCGGTTCCATGGTCGTTGCCGCAATTCCACCCGCGCGAAGCGATAGTCGGCCGACAGCACAATGACATGGATGCCGGCGAACAAATATGGCGGCCACAGGTTGATACCGAGCTTGAACAGTGAAGCGCGCATGCGGGCCTGATGCGATGGCGGAGGCAGTGCATAGCGTAACATTCGCATGCGTATGGATATGAGCCGCAGCGACTGTAGGAGCGGACCCGGCCGCGACGGCGCGTTACCGGGAATGCCTCATCGCAACCGGGCGCCGTCGCGTCGCGGCCAGGTCCGCTCCTACGTGTGCTTCGGGTTGGCGGTGTTGGGGCCGGTGCTGCCGCTTGTTGCAGTGCTGCCAGGTGGGTACGGCCTGACGCCAGTCCTGCCGCCCGCCTTGGTAGGAGCGGACCCGGCCGCGACGGCGTGTTACCGGGGAAGCCCTCTTCGGCGACCGACGGTAATGCCTCGTCGCGGCCAGGTCCGCTCCTACGGGTCCATGTGGCGCCGCAGCGCCATTGGCTGTCAGAACACCAGCGCCGACATCTTGCGGCGGTAGCGGCCCACCAGGTCTTCGTCTTCGATCACACGGAACGCATCGATCAGGCTGCGGCGCGGCAGGTTGTCGTCGAAGGCGCGGTCCTGGCGCAGCATTTCCAGGAACTGCTCCAGCGCCGCTTCGTCGTTGCCGTCGAGCAGATGGCGCACGCCCAGCAGATGACGTGCGCGCAGGTCGGCCTCGTTGGCGTCCACGCTGGCCTGCAGTGCGCCCGCGTCCGGGGCGTCCTTGAGCACATTGGCAAAACCCAGACGCGCCTTGGCGCGCACCGCGCGGTCGTCGGTGGCCAGGTTGGCGGGCAGGGCGTCGATCAGTTGCTCGGCCTCGGCGGTGTCGCCGGTCTTGAGCAGCGCCAATGCCAGATCCAGCTTGAGCTCGTCCTTGTCCGGCTCGGCGGCGATCGCCTCGCGCAGCGCGGCGGCCTGGGCTTGCGGGTCCAGCGGTGCCTCGGGCGGCAGTGCTTCGACGACCTGCGGCTCGGCCGGCAACACGCCGTGCTGGGTCAGGAATTCGCGGATCTGGCCCTCGGGCATCGCGCCCGGGAAGCCGTCCACCAGCTCGCCGCCCTTGACCAGGAATACCGTTGGCACCGAGCGGATCTGGAACGCGGCCGCGATCTGCTGTTCCTTGTCCACATCGACCTTGGCCAGTTCGAAGGCGCCGTGGTAGTCGGCCGCCAGCTTCTCCAGGATCGGCGTCAGGGTCTTGCAGGGCCCGCACCAGGTGGCCCAGAAGTCCACCAGCACCGGTGTCGTCAACGATTTCTGCAGGACCTCGGTCTCGAAGGTGTCGGTGGTGACATCGAATACATGCGGTTTGTCGGACATGGGTTTCCTGAAGTGAGAACGGCAACAATGGACCGTAATGGTGGCAAACCCGGCCGACACAAGGCCGGCGTGACACGTGCCAGGGGTTCACGCCACGCCCGCCCGGCCCGACAATGCCGCGTTCTGGTGGCGCACGGTGCCACGATGCGGAGCAGCACAATGGCAAGTACCGACGGCGCGCAGCGCTACCTGGGCCTGGTCGCGGCGAGCGTGTTCGTGCTGGCGGTGGCCGGTTTCGGCGCCACGCTGCCGGGCTACCTGCAAGCCAGCCACCCGGTGGCCTTGCTGGGCGCAGCCGGGGTGCCGCATGCGCTGGGCTTCAATCTGCTGGCCTTCGTGCTGGTGGGCGCGCTGGGCATGCTGACGGGGGTCAGTCTGCTGGCGCGGATGCCGCTCAAGGCCAGTTGGAGTCTGCGGGTGGGCGGGCAATTGATCGTGCTGGCCGGGCTGGCCTTTGTCGGCATGGGCCTGTTGCCGCTGGATCCTGCCGACCTGGATGGCCGCGCCAGCCAGGCGCATGCCACTGCCTGGCTGCTGTGGGCAGTGGCCTTCGTGCCGGCCATGCTGCTGATCGCCGCCGCGCTGCTCAACGCCCCCGGCACCCGTGGTCTGGCCTGGCTCAGCCTGGCCGCCGGCCTGCTGGTGGCGGTGCTGGCATTCGGCCCACCCGGCCTGCTGCGGCAGGCCATCGCTCAGCGCCTGGCGTTTCTGGCGTGGGTGGGCTGGCTGGCGGTGGCGTGCTGGATCTGGCCGGCGAAGGCGCCCGCACGGCGGTAATGGTTTGGAGCACCTGCTGCACTGCGGTACCCTGTACCGCTTTGCACCGCCCGAGCATCCGCTCCCAATGTCCACCGTCGAACCGAACGCCTACGACCCGCAGCAGGTCGAATCCTCCGCCCAGCAGTTCTGGGACGCCACCCGCGCCTTCCAGGTCGATGAAACGTCGGACAAGCCGAAGTTCTATTGCCTGTCGATGCTGCCGTACCCGTCCGGTGCGTTGCACATGGGGCATGTGCGCAACTACACCATCTCCGATGTGGTCAGCCGCTACAAGCGCATGACCGGCCACAACGTGATGCAGCCGATGGGCTGGGATGCGTTCGGATTGCCGGCCGAAAACGCCGCGATCAAGAACAAGACCGCGCCAGCCAAGTGGACCTACGCCAACATCGCGCATATGCGCGGGCAGCTGAAATCGCTGGGCTACGCTATCGATTGGTCGCGCGAGTTCGCCACCTGCACTCCCGAGTATTACGTGCACGAGCAGCGCATGTTCACCCGCTTGATGCGCAAGGGTCTGGCCTATCGCCGCAACGCGGTGGTGAACTGGGACCCGGTCGACCAGACCGTGTTGGCCAACGAGCAGGTGATCGACGGCCGCGGCTGGCGCTCCGGCGCGCTGGTGGAAAAACGCGAGATTCCGCAGTGGTTCCTGCGCATCACCGATTACGCGCAGGAACTGCTGGACGGCCTGGACCAGCTCGACGGCTGGCCGGAGTCGGTCAAGACCATGCAACGCAACTGGATCGGCCGCTCGGAAGGCCTGGAAATCCAGTTCGACGTGCGCGACACCAACGGCGCTGCACTGGACCCGCTGCGCGTGTTCACCACCCGTCCGGACACGCTGATGGGCGTGACCTTCGTGTCGATTGCTGCCGAGCACCCGCTGGCGCTGCATGCGGCCAGATCCAATCCGGAACTGGCGCGCCTGCTGGAAGAACTCAAGCACGGCGGCGTGTCCGAAGCCGAGCTGGAAACCCAGGAAAAACGCGGCATGGCCACCGGCCTGACCGCAGTGCACCCGATCAGCGGCGAGCAGGTGCCGGTGTGGGTGGCCAACTTCGTGCTGATGGGCTACGGCACTGGCGCGGTGATGGCTGTGCCCGGCCACGACCAGCGCGATTTCGAGTTCGCCAACAAGTACAACTTGCCGATCGTGCAGGTGGTCAAGCTGCGCGAGCCGCGCAACGAAGACGAACAGAGCTGGGACGCCACCCAGTGGCGCGACTGGTACACCGACAAGAGCCGCGCGCTGGAACTGATCAATTCGGCCGAGTTCGACGGGCTGGATTTCGGCGGCGCCTTCGAGGCACTGGCCGAGCGCTTCGAGCGCAAGGGCCAGGGCCAGCGCCGGGTCAATTACCGCCTGCGCGACTGGGGCGTGAGCCGCCAGCGGTACTGGGGCTGCCCGATTCCGGTGATCTACTGCGCCAAATGCGGTGCGGTGCCGGTGCCGGAAGACCAGTTGCCGGTGGTGTTGCCGGAGAACGTGGAATTTGCCGGCACCGGTTCACCGATCAAGACCGACCCGACCTGGCGCCAGACCACCTGCCCGGACTGCGGCGGCCCGGCCGAGCGCGAGACCGACACCTTCGATACCTTCATGGAATCGAGCTGGTACGTGGCGCGCTACACCAGCCCGAACGCACGCGATATGGTCGACCGCCGCGCCAATTACTGGATGCCGGCCGACCTGTACGTGGGCGGCATCGAGCACGCGATCCTGCACCTGATGTACTTCCGCTTCTATCACAAGCTCATGCGCGACGCGCGGCTGGTGGACAGCGACGAGCCGGTGACCAACCTGCTCACCCAGGGCATGGTCATCGCCGACACCTTCTACCGCGATGCCGACAACGGCGGCAAGGATTGGATCAACCCGGCCGACGTGGAGATTCAGCGCGACGAGCGCGGCCGCGTCACCGGTGCGGTGCTGATCGCCGACGGCCAGCCGGTGCACATCGGCGGCACCGAGAAGATGTCCAAGTCCAAGAACAACGGCGTGGACCCGCAGTCGATGGTGGCCAAGTACGGCGCCGATACGGTGCGCCTGTTCTCGATGTTCGCCGCACCGCCCGAGCAATCGCTGGAGTGGAACGAGGCCGGCGTGGACGGCATGGCGCGCTTCATGCGCCGGCTGTGGGTGCAGGTGCACAAGCATGTGGGCGAGGGCAGCGCAGCGGCGCTGAATGCCGTCAGCCTGAGCGCCGAACAGAAGGCCGTGCGCCGCAAGACCCACGAAACCATCGGCAAGGTCAGCGACGACTACGGCCGCCGCCACAGCTTCAATACCGCCATTGCCGCAGTGATGGAGCTGTCCAACGCGCTGGCCAGGTTCGACGACGCCAGCGACCAGGGCAGGGCGGTCCGCCAGGAAGCGCTGGAAGCGATGGTGCTGTTGCTCAACCCGATCACCCCGCATGCCAGCCATGCGCTGTGGCAGGTGCTGGGCCGTGGCGAGACCTTGCTGGAAGACGTGCCGTTCCCGCAGGCCGATGCCAGCGCCCTGGTGCGCGATGCGCTGACCCTGGCGGTGCAGATCAACGGCAAGCTGCGCGGCACCATCGAGGTGGCGGCGGACGCGGCGCGCGAGCAGGTCGAAGCATTGGCGCAGGCCGAACCCAATGCTGCGAAATTCCTCGACGGGCTGACGGTCCGCAAGATCATCATCGTGCCTGGCAAGATCGTGAATATCGTGGCGGGCTGATCGTTACTGCTCGCTCGGGTTGCCATTGCCGCTCCCGGTAGTTTCCCGGAGCGGCGTGCCGGGCGAGCCGGTGCAAGGTGGCTGCGGCGGTTTTGGCAATGTGTTGCACTGGCGCGTGGTGCTGCGCAGGCAGGGATGCCGCAGTGGTATTCGGCAATGCGCTGCACCGGCGCGTGGCGACGCGTTTTTCATGTTGGGCGCCGCAGTTGTAGTGCGGCACCTTATCAAGCCCCGTTCACGCCGGCTGCGTCAGGCTAGCCGCCTGTTGCCGCCGCCGGGGCGCTCCTCCAGACTGTGCCCATGATCCGATTTCCTACTGCGTTCGCTGCGTCGCTCGTGCTGGTCTCCAGCCTCACCGCCTGCGGCTTCCATCTGCGTAACTCGCTTGCGCTGCCCCCCGATACGCCGGCGGTGAAGGTGCAGTCCAGCACCCAGTACAGCGAGCTGGCCAAACTGCTGCGCCGTGGCCTCAAGGCCGCTGGTGCCACCGTGGCCGATGAAGATGCCAAGACCGGCTTTGCGCAGTTGCAGGTGTTGTCCGAGCGCTGGGGCGACCTGCCGATCGCCATCGACAGCCAGGGCCGTGCGCAGGAGTTCAGCCTGCGCTACGCCGCCATCTTTACGCTCACCACCGCCAATGGCGCGGTGCTGGTGCCGCAGCAGGTGATCGAGCTGTCGCGCGATTACGTGTCGCCACCGGTGGACGCCACCGGTACCGCCACCGAGCGCGAGATCCTTGCCGACGAATTGCGCAAGGACATGTCGGCCTCGATCCTGCGTCGCATCGACAGCGTGGTCCGCGCACGCGTACAGCGTGGCGAGGGCCTGGAAAGCACGCCGAGCGCACCGCTGCCGCCAGCCACCACGCCACCGCTGCAGCCATCCACACCCGAGTCCAGCGTGCCGGCATCGCTGCCGCCAGCACCTACGTCCAACAACTGAGGCCGTGGGCATCGAGACGACCTCGCCAGCGTCGGACCAGCGCGGCCTCGGCCTGAGGCTGCTGCGCGAAGTGCCCCGACAGCGCCGCTGGCATCGGGTGTGCGCGCGCGCGTTGGCGTGTCGCCTCTGGCCGACCACCACCGACCCGAACGTGCGCCGTTAGACATGGAACTGCGCCCCGAGCAACTGGCCGGCCAGTCCAACCAGCCCCTGCAGCCGGTTTACCTGATCGCCGGCCCGGAGACCTTGCGGGTGCTGGAAGCGGCCGACGCCGTGCGCGCTCGCGCGCGCGCAGAAGGCATCGGCGAGCGTGAGGTCTTCGATGCCGATGGCCGCGACTTCGACTGGCACCAGCTCGACGCCAGCTTCAACGCGCCCAGCCTGTTCAGCCCGCGCCGGCTGGTGGAGGTGCGCCTGCCCAGCGGCAAGCCGGGCAAGGACGGTGCCGAGGTCATCACCCGCTTCTGCGCCAACCCACCACCGGACGTGGTGCTGCTGATTACCGCCAACGACTGGAGCAAGGCGCACCAGGGCAAGTGGGCCGATGCGGTGGGCCGTTTGGGCACCATTGCGGTGGCCTGGGCGATCAAGCCGCATGAACTGTCCGATTGGATCGAACGCCGTCTGCGCAGCCAGGGCCTGCGCGCCGACGCGGCCGCGGTGCAGCGGCTGAGCGAGCGGGTGGAAGGCAACCTGCTGGCCGCCGCGCAGGAGATCGACAAGCTCGCCCTGCTGGCCGACGGCAAGACGCTGGACCTGGAAGCGATGGAATCGTTGGTGGCCGACGCCGCCCGCTACGACGTGTTCCGGCTGGCCGAGACGGTGTTTTCCGGCCACCCGGCGGCGGTGATCCGCATGCTGGCCGGCCTGCGCGCCGAGGGCGAAGCGGTGGCCGCGCTGATGCCGATCCTGATCAAGGAACTGCTGCGCACCGCCGCGCTGGCCAAGGTGCAGGCCAGCGGCGGCAACCTGGCTGCCGAAATGAAATCGCAAGGCATCTGGGAATCCCGCCAGGCCCCGTTCAAGCGCGCACTGCAGCGCCACCCCGAACCGCAGCGCTGGGAGCGCTTCGTCGCCGAAGCCGGGCTGGTCGACCGCATGGCCAAGGGCCGCGCGGACGGCGACGCCTGGGTCGGCCTGGAACGCCTGCTGGTGGCGGTGGCCGAAGCGCGCGCGGTGAGATTGCTGGCGTGAGGGTGGGGGGAGCCGGGACCCGGGACCCGGGACCGGGGGCCCGGGAAGGGCAAGGTGAAGGGCAGCGGGTCCATTCCGACCAGCGTGCGCAGCCCAGCCTTGTAACCAGCTCTTCCGGATCGCAGGAACAGCAACACTCCCATCCCGACCACGGTGCGGACCCCGGCTCTTCCGATTCCCGACTCCCAATTCCCGATTCCCAGCTCCATCTTTACTACGGCGGCACCTTCGACCCGATCCACCTGGGCCATCTCGCCATCGCCTGCGCGGCGCGCGGGGCGCTGGGCGTGGTGGTGCATGTGGTGCCGGCCGCCGACCCGCCGCATCGTTCCGCCCCCGGTGCCACCGCCCCGCAGCGCGCGCAGATGCTTACGCTTGCGCTTGCCGGCCAGCCCGGTCTGGTGCTCGATACCCGCGAGTTGCAGCGCGCCTGTGCCAGCGGTGCGCCGTCCTACACGGTGGAGACGCTGCGCGAGCTGCGCGCAACGCTTGGCCCGCAGACCCCGATTGCCTGGTTGCTCGGCGCCGATGCGTTTGTCGAGCTGAGCCAATGGCATGAATGGGAAGCGCTGTTCGGGCTGGCCCATTTCGTGATCGCCGCGCGCCCGGGGACGGCGCTGGATCTGGCCGATTCCCCTGCGCTTGCCGCAGCGGTACAGGGCCGTTGGGCGACCAGCGTGGACGAACTGTCCGCTTCACCGGCCGGCCGGCTGTGGCGCCTGCAGGCGTCGTTGCGCGGCGAATCGGCCAGCGCGGTGCGTGCACGCATTGCCAGTGGCGGCGACTGGCGGGCGCTGGTGCCCGCCGCAGTGGCGGACTTCATCGCGCAGCAAGGGCTATACGGTTGCGCCTGCCCGGCTAGCTGAACACGTCGCGGCCCGGACGGGCCTATAATTCACGCTAATTCCATCGAGTTGCCCGCTTTGACCAGCCAAGCCCAAGTCATCAAGACCTCCATTCCGAATCCGCCGCCGTCCGTGCCGGCCCTGTTGGCCACCGTGCGCGAGGCCGTGGAAGAGCTGAAAGCCAAGGACGTGGTCGAGATCGATGTGCGTGGCAAGTCCAGCGTCTGCGATTACATGGTGATCGCCTCCGGCACCTCGACCCGCCACGTCAAGTCGATCGCCGACGAAGTGGTCAAGTTCGCCAAGCGGCTGGACGTGATGCCGTTGGGCGTGGAAGGCGAGCGCGAAGCCGAATGGGTGCTGGTGGACCTGGGCGATGTGGTGGTGCATGTGATGCTGCCGCGCGTGCGCGAGTTCTATGCGCTGGAGCGCCTGTGGACGGTGGGCGACCAGCGTCCGGACGAAGCGTCTTCCGCCGATTTCGAGTAAGTGATCCACTGAGTCATTGATCCTCCATGCCCAAAACTACCGCTGCCTCTCCTTCCAACGCACCCGTGTCCACGGCATTGCAGCAACTGAGCCGGCAACCCGGCGATGCCGGTGGCCAGGAAATGTCGCCCGCACGCAAGCGCTTCGACCGGCTGCTGCGCGATCTGCAGCGCCATCGCACCGACTTGCATGACTGGCGCGAGGCGGTCGAGCAGTGGCGCGCACGCTATCAAGCCGAAGTGCTGCCGCTGTTCGAGCAACAACGCGTGCTGGAGATCGAGCAGATCCATCTGCTCGATCGCATCGATGCCACGGTCAAGCTGAGCAGGATCGATCGGGACTTCGTGTCCGATGAAATCTGCGATCTGGCCGGTCCGCTGATCGAGATCGGTCATGTCGAGCTCAAGCCCATCTACGAACGGCACAACGAGGTCGGCTACGACGATGAGCTCGATGAATCGGATGAGCTGATGAAACAGGTCATCGGCCAGTTGTATGGGCTGGATCCGGAGGAGCTGGCCTCGGTCGATTCGCCCGATGAACTCTTCGAACGGGTCAATGCGCGCCTGGACCAGGCGCAGGCAGAGGCCGACGCTGCTGGCGAGCACGCCAGGCAACCAGGTGCCGGCGAGCGGCGGCGTCGCCCGGAGAAGAAAACCGCCAAGGCCAAGGCCCAGGCCGAGCCGCCTCCGCTGCGCGAGTTGTATCGCAAGCTGGCCAGCAACCTGCATCCGGATCGCGCCAGTGACGCGGACGATCGCGCTACGCGCACCGAGCTGATGCAGCGGCTCAATGCCGCTTACAAGGGCAACGACCTGCTTGGCCTGCTCGAACTGCAGGCGGAGATCGGCCTGCTCGATGCACAGGGCGTGGACGCGATCAACCCGACGCGGTTGAAGGAGTACAACCGCGAGCTGGATCGCCAGTGCAAGGAACTCAAGTACCAGCTGGCCCAGCATGCAATGGATTTCTGCTACGCCTACGATCTGGATCTGCCAGCACAACCCAAGCCCGAGGGGCTGGACAGACTGATGACCAAGTTCAAGCGTCAGGTCGCCAACGAAGTGCTTTACCGGCAAGCGCTGCTGCGCGAGATACGCGAGTTGACAGACACAAAGGCGATCAAGCGCTGGCTCAAGCTGCAGCGCGACAGCGTTGGGTTCTACTGACTGCTGCGGCAACCAGGTGACCTACCCGCAGTGGGTAGGCGCTGGCCTGGAACAAGCCATGCTGTGCGACTTGTGACAGCAATGCAGACGCCCGTTGCCTGAGCGTCTCGGCGTGGGCAAGCGTTGCCGGCGGATCGCCCGCAGGGGCGGCTGCCTGAAGGGTGCCCGCCCTCCAGACAGCGGCCACTGCCTTACAACGGCCCGCGCTCCCATGGCCCGGTGATGGCCAGGGTGATGCCCGGGGTCTGGATGTTGACGAACAGGGTGCGCGCCAACGGGTCCCAGCAGGCGCCGCAGAACTCGGTATCGCGGTAGTCGCCCTCGGCGATCGTCTTGCCGGCGTTGGCGATCTGCTGCGAGGTGAGCTGCACGTTGTTCTTGGCCAGATAGAACGACTCGCCCTGGCGGGTCAGGCCCAGCAGGCGCGCGCCGGGGCCGTATTCGTCCGGGCTCTCGCCGCCGTCCTCGCACAGCACCACGCCGCCGCGCGCGCTCACCGTCACGTTGTCCGGGTTGTGCGCCGCCAGCTGGTTGCCGCTGACGAACAGCGCGCTCAGGCGCTGGGTGAACAGGTCCAGCACCCACACCGCGCCATTGCCGTAGCCGCGCCGGCCCTGCGCATCCACGCCGGTGCTGGTGTCGACAATGAACAGCTTGCCGTAGCTGTACCAGATGCCTTCGCCGCGGCTCATGCGCAGCGCGCCATCGGCCCAGGCCTGCGCAAACGGGCCGCTCAAGGTGTCGTTGGCGCCGATATCGGCAAAGCCTGCCGGCGCGGCGATGCTGTCCAGATCGGGCTCGCTGATATCCACCCATTCCAGCTGGAACTGCTGGCCGATGCTGGCCACGGTCAGATCGGCATTGCGGCGCCCGCGCACGCGTGCGGCCTGCAGCCGGCCACCGTTTTCCAGCGACCCGTTACGTCCGTGGCGATCATTGGGAATGAAACGGTACAGCCCGGCCTTGTTGCGGTCGTCTTCGGTGAGATAGACGATGCCGGTGCGCGGGTCGATCGCCACCGCCTCGTGGCTGAAACGGCCCAGGCCCACCAGCGGCCGGCCGGTGGTGCGGTGGCTGTCCGGGTCCACTTCGAACACGTAGCCGTGCTTGCGGCCGGTGCTGGACACCGCATTGGTCTTGATCTCTTCGCAGCTCAGCCAGGTGCCCCACGGGGTGGGGCCGCCGGCGCAGTTGACCAGGGTGCCGCCCAGGCTGGGCTCCAGGCTGCCCCAGCCACGGCGGCCGTAACTCAGCGTGGTGGTGCCGCCGCCGGCGGACTGGGTGCCGCTGACGATGCCGGTGTCGTACATCGCCGGTGCGCGGAACGGGCTGCCGGCGCCGCGTTCGTGGTTGCGGATCAACACGTATTCCAGGCCGCGCAACGGGTCGCTGCCGGGGCGCCAGTCGGGCCGGCGCAGGCCGACCACGGCCATGCCGTCGTGACGGTCGGGACAGGGCTGGCCATCGTCCATGCGATCGCCACTCCAGCCGAACGAGCGGTAGCTGAAACCGCGCGGCAGCTGTAGCAGCGGTAGCCCGGTGCTCTGGTCGGCCACCGGTGCCAGCGGGCCGTAGCGGCTGGGAACCGGCGCGAGCCGCACCGACGGGGACGTGGCGGCCTGGGCCTGGTGCGATTGCAAGGCGCCCAAGCTGCCAAGGGCACCGGCGGCCATCACGGCGGCGCTGCCCTTGAGAACCTGGCGGCGGGCGGGATCGAAAATCGGCATCGAACGACTCCTGCGGGCTGGGTGGTCGGGCGACACTAATTGCCGGCTGTAACCACGCCATGACACGCGCCGACAAATCGTCGCGGGATGCCCGGGCTGTGACGCGGATATCATGTGGCGATGAAATGCCGATTGATCGCCACTGGCGAACGTGCCCCGTCGTGGGTGGCGCAGGGGTTTGCCGAATATCAGAAACGTCTCTCGCACTGGATGCCGCTGGAGCTGGTCGAGATCGAACCCGGCCTGCGCGGCAAGGGCCGCGACGCGCAACGTGCCATCGACGACGAAGGCCGCCGCGTGCTGGCGGCGTTGCCGAAGAACGCCTATGTGGTGGCGCTGGACGTGCCGGGCCGTCCGCTCAGTTCAGAGCAGCTGGCCCAGCGCATGGAGCATTGGCGCGGCCAGGGGCGCGACCTGGCATTCCTGATCGGCGGCCCGGAAGGTCACGCCGCCGATGTACTGAGAAGCGCCAGCGAACGCTGGTCGATCGGCCCGTTGACCCTGCCGCATATGCTGGTGCGCCTGATCGTGGCCGAGCAGTTGTATCGTGCGGCGGCCATGTTGGCCAATCATCCTTACCATCGCGCCTGATCTTGCACAGCCAACTGCGGCGGTCGTGTTAGCCGCCGCGGTTGACTGCCCTTCCATCGCCGGTGTCGTCAGTTGAGTGAAAAGCTCACCGGCACCAGGCCATAGGCCTGCACCGCCTGGCCGCTGCGCATTGCCGGCTGGAAGCGCCAGTTGCGCAACACCTGGCTGCGTGCCGTCAGGTCGAGGACGCGATGGCCGCTGCTGGTCTGCACGCTGACCTCGGCAGCACGCCCATCGGTGCCGACCAGTACGCGCAGCAGCACCGTGCCTTGCTGCCCGGCACGCAACGCCGCGACCGGATAACCCGGTGCCGGCGAACTCAGGTATTGCAACTGGCCTGCCTCGACCGGCCCGCTGGCGGGCGTCGCTGTGACCGGCGCCGTTTCGGCCACCGGGTTGGCCGCCGCAGGGATGGCCAGTGGTGTGCTGTCCACCACCGGCGCCTGGTTGAGCGTGGGGGTCTGCACCTGCACAGGCACCGGCTTTGGCGGCACCTGCGTCTGCGGAGTGAACTTCACTTCGATCGGAAACACCGGCGGCGGTGGCGGGGTGGCGATCGTGATCGGCATGACCAAGCGCGGTTCCGGCGCCGGTTGCGGGATCGCCCGATACGACAGCGGAATCAACAACAAACTGCCGGCCAGCAGATGCAAGGCCACCGCGGTGCTCATCGCCAGGACGCGCGAAGCATCGATGCCTGTGGGACGGGAGGAAACCTGCGATTGCGTGCGAACCATCATCCACCTCCAGAACGGAACTGCGGAAAGGACCAGCGCGTCCCGGACGCACTACACCATCCGGTCGCGTAGGTTTACCGCAGCCGGGGCGGCCGTACAAGGGATCCCCGGTGGTGCCCCTGGTTTTTTGTTCGTCCGCGCGCAGCTGCGGTGGTCGCGCTGGCGAGGTTTGCAGCGGTCCAGAAAAGCCCGGCCCTTTGCAGGGCCGGGGAAACGACGCTGACGGGAGAGGGCGTCAGTAGTCGTAGGACACCGAGAACATGGCATAGCGCGGTTGGGTGAAGAACGCGCCCATGCCGTAGGTATTGGACAGCGTGAACGGGTTGTCTTCCCAGGTGGCATCGACCTGCAGCGGCTTGCGTTCGTTGAAGACGTTGAAGGCTTGCAAGGTCATGGCAAGCTTGTTGTCGGCGAAGGCGGGGCGGTAGGTCAGCGCGAGGTCGACGATCTTGGTCCACGGCAGCCGTCCGGCATCGCCTGGGCGCGACGGCTGGCCGTTGCAGGTGTGGTACGAGGAGCCATAGCCCACCGGGTCGCCAGCATCGGAATCTTCGCTGATGCCGTTGATGCTGACGTAGCCCAGGCAGGACTTCGGCGTGCCGGACAGCACGCGGATATTGCCTGCGACCAGCCATTCGGGCGCGATCTGGTAGGAGCCGTAGAGCTTGATCTGGTGGCGCCGGTCGTTGGCCAGATAGCCGCCGGAATACCACATCAATGCGGCCGCATCCCAGTCCTGCGTCTTGGACACATCGGTCTGGCCGATGTCGGACTTGATCTGGCCCTCGGTATTGCCGAAATTGCGCGACCAGGTGTAATCGATGCGGCCTTCCCACTTGCCGTCGAACGGATGCTGCAGGAACAGGTCGACCGCCAGATAGGTGCGTTTGGCCTGCTTGTCAAAGCCCCAGTCCGAGGGCGACATCGTCACCGCCGTGCGGCCGGGGCCATTGAGGTTGGCCAGGCTGAAGGAGTTGGTTTCGCCGGGATTGAAGATGACACAGCCCGGCACGTTCACGCTGGCCGGATCGATGCCCGAGGCGGTGAGCTTGGTGCGCATCCGGTCCGAATCGCAGACGTCGTCGATGGTGGCTCCCAGCGTGCGGTAGGTGGCCTTGGCGCCGGTGACCCAGTTAGTGCCCAAGGTCTTGTCGAAGCCGAGCATGAACTCATCCTGGTACATCGACTTGAGGTCGGTAGCAGCGATGCCGGCCGCATCCGGTGCCTGGCCACATTCCAGACCGGCGGAAACGGTGTTGCCGGCGCAGGTGAAACCTGCCGATGGATCGACTGCAACCGGCGTCAGCCCGGTCGGATTACCCTGCGCGTCGATGCCGGTATAGGTGAAGTATTCGTTGGTGAACGTCGAGGGCGATGCACCGCGGATCGCCACGCTGTTGGGCAGCGCCAGATAGTAGCGACCGGCGTTGCCGTACACCTTCAACGAGGAATCGCCGAACACATCCCAGCTCATGCCCAGGCGCGGTGCCCATTGATCGCCGCTGCGCACGTAGGGCACGCCCACGTCGTTGAAGTTGGTGAACTTGTCGTTGCGAATGCCCAAGGTCAGCAGCAGCGTGTCGGTGAGCTGCCACTTGTCTTCGAGGAAGTAGGCTTTTTGTTCGACCGACATGCTGGTTGCCGTGTTGAAGACGGTCCGGTTGACGAAGTAGCCATTGCCGCCGGCCGGGCCGACGCCGAGCGCAGCCCTGATCGGCGATGCGGGGCGAGAGGAGAAGCCATACGTCCAGGTGAAGCCGGGCCCGGTCGTGATGACGCCCTCGTTGCGTGCGTTGAAATACATGTTGTCCACACCGGCGGTCAGGGTGTGGTTGCCCAGCACGTACTCCAGATCGATGCGCAGGCCGCGCGTGGCGTTTTCTCCGTCACGCGCCTGGCTGGAGGTCTGGTTGTTGCGAATTTCCTGGCCGCCGTTGATCGCGGGGTCCTGCTGGCTGGTGCCGGACATGAATGCCGCAGTGCTGGGATTGTTGCGGAAGTCGGTCTGCTGGCTCTTGCCGTAGGTGGCACTGAGGGTCAGATCGCTGGTGATGTAGCTGGTGTATTTGCCGATGTAGTAACGATCGTTGACCTTCACCGTGTCGGCGAAGGCGCCTTCGGCATTGCTGGGAACACCCGGATAGCCGGTGAAGTCGGAGTAGGCGCCCCGGTCGCGAGAGCCGTTCTTGATGCCGGTCAGTTCGAGGAGATTGCTGTCGTTGATGTTCCAGTCGATCTTGGTGTAGATCTTGGGCCTGTCGGTCCGGAAGTTGTTGCGGCCGATGACCGCGTCATCCCGGCTCGCGGTCGATACGCCCTGGGTGCGCTCCTGCTCTGCGGCAACGAACACGAACAGGCGGTCCTCGATCAGCGGGCCGCCCGCATAGGCGCTGTAGACGGTGTTCCATGAGCGATCGTCGTCGCGGCTGCGATACAGCGTGCCCGGCAGGCTGCTGTTGCTGTATCTGTAACCGGCTGGGGGCGCAGTGTCGGGGTAGAAGACATTCTTGTTGTCGCTGGCGAGCGACTTTGGACGCCACAACGTCTGCGCGCCAAAGTGCCATTCGTTGGTCCCGCGTTTGCCGACCTGGCTGAGCACGCCGCCCGCAGAACGACCAAAGCGCGCGCTGTAGCCGCCGGTATAGGTTTCCTGCTGATCGATGGCGCCGAAGGGCAGGCTCACGCCGCCGATGTTGGAGAGCGGGTTGGAGCTGAGGTAGCCGTTGAGGTAGTAGGCGTTCTCGGTGACACCGGCGCCACCGAAGGAAATGGCATTGCCGAAATAGCCGCTGCCTTGCACGGCACCGGGCGATAACAGCGCAATGGCCTCGCCGGTACGCGCCAGCGGCAAGCGCTGCAATTGTTCGGCAGTAATCACCGTGCGCGAGGCGGTCGCCGAGACATCCACCGGCGAGATGTTCTTGCCGGTCACCGTGATGGTGCCCAGGGTCGTGGCATCGCCGGACCCATCGCCGCTGCCGAAGGACACATCGGTGCCGGCACCGACGCGCAGAGCGATGTTCTGGCGCGTCTGTGCAGCTTGGCCTTCGCGCTGCAGGGTGACGGTATAGGTGCCTACCGGGAGGTTGCCGATCGCATAACGGCCATTGGCGTCGATGGTGGCCGATCGGGTGAAGCCGGTGTCGCTCTGCGCGGTCACGGTGGCCCCGCTGTTGCCGGGGGCGCTTCCGTAGATGCTGGCGGTTGTGCTCTGTGCGGCTGCGGGGCCGGTGGTCAGCACCCCCACGGCTCCGCTGAGTGCAAGTGCCAGCACACTGATGCGGCACAGGCGCGTGTGCTGGCGGGAATGGCGTGGCGAGGCGTTGCAGGCATTCATCGTCTCTCTCCAGATGTGCGCCATCACGAATGTGACGAAGCGCTGACAACCGATGCTAGAGAGAGGTCGAGCTCGCTTAAAGAATGATTTCTCTAAATTTCATGTTTTTTTAAGCACAAATGCCTGTCAGCGCCTATTCACTATCGCAGTATGCCGTGGGGCACTTGCAGATAACCTGCTTTTTTGGAGCCAAGCGGGTGATGCCGCAGCGCCTTTCCGATCTCCAGGCATCGCGCGGTATCGGCCATCTGCCCGCCGGGCGGCAGATGGCCAACGCCGTCGCGGGGAATCGGATGCGCTATCAGCGCCCCAGCTCGAAGGTCACATCCAGGTTGATCGACAGGGTGCTTTCGCCTGGGGCGACCGGTGTATCCATCTCGGCCTTGGCCGAACGCATCGAGGCGGCCATCATCATCGGGCGCACACCGCCGCCACTGCGTCCTTCGGAAATGCTGACGATGCGGCGTACCTTCAGGCCCAGCGACTTGGCGTAGGTGTCGGCGCGGGTCTGGGCCTTTTTCAGTGCGGCCACGCGGGCTTCGTCGTAGACCGGTTCGGGTTGGTCGATCGAGAAGCTGGGGCCGTTGATATCGTTGGCACCGTTGGCGACCAGGGCGTCGAGCACCTTGCCCAGCCTGGCGATGTCGCGCACCTTCAGGCTGACGGTGTTGCTGGCCTGGTAGCCGTTGATCTTGGGCGCCTCGTTGTCCTTGTAGGTGTACTGCGGGCTCAGGTTGATGCCGCTGGTCTGCACGTCCTTGTCGGCGATGCCGGCCGCCTTGACGGCGCTCATGACCTTGCTCATCTGCTCGGCGTTCTGGCGCATGGCGGCGTTGCCGTCGGTAGCTTGGGTGACCACGCCAGCCGACAACGTGGCAATGTCCGGTACACGCTTGGCCTCGGCTTCGGCCGACACGTTGAGCAGGGTGCCGTCAGTGGGAAGGGCGTAGCTCGGCGCGGGTTGGGCGTGGGCGGTCATGGCGGTTCCGGCAGCGAGGGACAGGGCCAGCAGCAGCGGCTTGAGGGTGGTACGCATGGGATCTCCTTGTCTGTCCTGCGAGCGTGTTGGGATGTGGATGAACATGTTGTGAGCCGCGTGTGGCGTGGCGGCGACACGCCTGCGTCAAGCAAGCGGGTGAGTGCGGGCAACAGGTATGCTGGGCGGATGCTCTATCTCGCCTCCCGTTCGCCCCGCCGACAAGAACTGCTGCAGCGCCTGGATGTGCCGTTCCAGACCCTGGAACTGGACGTGCCCGAGCGGCGCGCGCCGGGCGAATCGCCCGACCACTATGTGCAGCGCGTGGCGCTGGACAAGGCGCATACCGGCCTGGCGCAGGTGCAGGCCGGCGACCCCGATGCGATCGTGCTCGGCTCCGATACCGAAGTGGTGCTGGGCGAGCGGGTGTTCGGCAAGCCAGCCGATGTGGACGATGCGATCGCCATGCTGCGCGTGTTGTCCGGGCGCACCCACCAGGTACTCACGGCGGTGGTCCTAGTCTGCGCACAGCGCGCGCCGGCGCAGGCGTTGGTGGTGTCCGAGGTGACCTTTGCGACGCTGGACGATGCCCAGATCGCCGCCTACGCCGCCTGCGGCGAGCCCATGGGCAAGGCCGGCGCGTATGCGATCCAGGGGCGCGCGGAGCGTTTCATCACCCATCTGTCCGGTAGCTATTCCGGCGTGATGGGGTTGCCGTTGTTGCATACCTCGCAGTTGCTCACAGCCTTCGGAGCGCATTGATGTCGGAAGAGATTTTGGTCAACGTCACCCCGCGCGAGACCCGTGTGGCGGTGATCGAGAACGGCATGCTGCAGGAACTGCATATCGAGCGCGGCTGGCGCCGGGGCGTGGTGGGCAATATCTACAAGGGCAAGGTGCAACGGGTGATGCCGGGCATGCAGGCAGCCTTCGTCGAAGTGGGGTTGGAGCGCGCCGCGTTCCTGCACGCCAACGACGTGGTGCGCCCGGTGCCGGCACCGGCCAGTGTGGTCGATACCGAAGAAACCCCGCTGCCGCCGCCGCCGGCCACCTCGGTTCCCATCGTGGAGTTGTTGCGCGATGGCCAGGACATCGTGGTGCAGGTGGTCAAGGACCCGATCGGCACCAAGGGCGCGCGCCTGACCACCCAGATCAGCATCCCCTCGCGCTATCTGGTGCTGCTGCCGCAGTCCAAGATCGTCGGGGTGTCGGCGCGGATCGAGGACGAGGCCGAGCGGCTGCGCCTGAAGACCATCGTCAGCGAGGTCTCTGCCCAGCACGGCGGCTTCGGCTACATCATCCGTACCAATGCCGAAGGCCAGCCGGCAGAAGCCTTGGCCGAAGACATCGCCTATTTGTCGCGGGTCTGGGCCGTGGTCGAGCGGCGCGGCCGTGAAGCGCCGCCGTGCAGCATCATCTACGAAGACCTGAGCCTGCCGTTGCGGGCGGTGCGCGACCTGATCCGTCGCGACGTGGAGAAGGTCAAGGTCGATTCCAACGAAACCTTCGGGCAGCTGCAGGCCTTCGTGGCCAAGTACATGCCGGTACTGGCCGAGCGGCTGGAGCTGTACACCGGCGACCGGCCGATCTTCGACCTGTACGGCGTGGAAGACGAGATCGGCCGGGCGTTGAACAAGCAGGTACCGCTCAAGTCCGGTGGCTACCTGGTGATCGACCAGACCGAGGCGATGACCACCATCGACGTCAACACTGGCTCGTTCGTGGGGCAACGCAATCTGGAAGAGACCGTGTTCCGCACCAACCTGGAAGCGGCGCAGGCGGTGGCGCGGCAACTGCGGCTGCGCAACCTGGGCGGCATCATCATCATCGATTTCATCGACATGGACGATGCCGAGCACCGCCGGCAGGTGCTGCGCACATTGGAAAAGGCGCTGGCGCGCGACCATGCCAAGACCACCGTGTACGAGTTCTCGCCGCTGGGCCTGGTGGAGATGACCCGCAAGCGCACCGTCGAAAGCCTGGAGCGGCAGCTGTCGGAAACCTGCGGGCACTGCGGCGGGCGCGGCACCATCAAGACCGCCGAGACGGTGACCTACGAGATCTTCCGCGAGATCACCCGCGCGGTGCGCCAGTTCGATGCCGCCCGGCTGCTGGTGATCGCCTCGTCCAAGGTGGTGGCGCGCATCACCGACGAGGAGTCGGCCGCGGTGGCCGAGCTGGAAGAGTTCCTCGGCAAGAGCATTCGTTTCCAGTCCGACGACCAGTATCTGCAGGAACAGTTCGATGTGGTGCTGCTGTGAGGCCGGGAATCGGGAATCGGGAGTGGGGAATCGGGGTGGAGCAACAGCCGCTCCACGTCGCGTCTGTCAGCCCTTCAACGTCGTTGCGCCATCAGACGGCTAAGCGTCCACACGCCAGCGCTGGTGCTCTTACGATTCCCCATTCCCCATTCCCCATTCCCCGCCGTTAATGCCCACCCCGCTGCGCCGCCGTCTGCGGCTGTTCCGCCGCTATGCGATCACTGCCGCCGCACTGGCGGTGGTGGCGATCGCGTTGCTGGTCGGTGCGGCCAGCCAGGCGTTGCCGCTGGCGGAAGAGCATCCGCAGCAGATCGCCGCCTGGTTGAGCCAGCGCGCGGGGCAGGCGATTAGCTTCGATCGGCTGGAGACCGAGTGGACACGGCGGGGGCCGCTGCTGCGGCTGGATGGCCTGCGGATCGGCCCGCATGGCGAGGTGCAGGTGGGGCAGGCGGAAATCCTGCTGGCGATGTATGCCGGGCTGTTGCCCGGGCATTCGCTGACCGAAGTGCGCCTGCGCGGGCTGGCGCTGACCCTGCAACGCAGCAACGATGGCGTGTGGTCGGTGCAGGGGCTGCCGAGCGGGGGTGACTCCGACCCGCTGGATGCGCTGCGCCGTCTGGGCGAGATCCAGCTGGCCGAGGCGCGCCTGCAGGTACGCGCGCCGTCGATCGGCGTGAACACCGCACTGCCGCGCATCGACCTGCGCCTGCGCGTCAGCGGTTCCACCGTCAAGGTGGGCAGCCGTAGCTGGATCGATCTCAAACGCGCGCCGCTGACTGCGGTGCTGGAGTTCGACCGCGACAGCGGCGACGGTAGCGCCTATGCACAGGCCGATCCGGCCGATCTGTCGGCGTGGGCGTCGCTGCTGCAGGTCGGCGGCATGCGCGTGGATGGCGGCGGCGGGCGGTTGCAGGCCTGGGCGCAGCTGCGGGCGCGTCGGGTGACCGGCGTCACCGTGGATGCGGATTTCACCCAGCTGCAGTTGTCGGGCACCGCACTTCCGGATGAAACCGCGCGGCGCACGCTGCGTTGGGAGCGGCTGCAGGCGCGCGCGCGCTGGCAGCTCATCGACGGCAGCTGGCGGCTCGATGCGCCGCTGCTGCGGCTGGGGCAGGCCACCGCGTTGCAGCATCTGGACGGACTGAGCATCGTTGGTGGGCGTCGCTATGCGGTGGCCGCTCAGCAGGCGGATGTTTCGGGTCTGATTGCGGCCGCCGCGTTGAGCGACCGGCTCTCGCCGGGCCTGCGCCGCTGGCTGAGCCTGTCCAGGCCGCAACTGCGGGTGGCCGAGCTGCAGCTTGCCGGCGAGCCGGGCGGGCCGATGCGTGCGCAAGGCCGCATCGACGAACTCGGCTTCCTGCCGGTTGGCAATGCACCAGGCATCAGCGGCCTGCGCGGGCGCATCGATGGCGATGCGCAGGGCGGCGAACTGGAGACCGACGCCGACGCAACGGTGCGCTTCGACTGGCCCACCGGCTTCGGGGTGGTGCATCAGATCCAGCTGGCCGGCAAGATCGTCGGCTGGCGCGAGGGCGCTGGCTGGCAGGTCGCCACGCCGGCGCTGCGTGTGCAGGCCAGCGACTACGGCGCCAACGTGCGCGGCGGGCTGTGGTTCCAGAACGACGGCAGTCGCCCGCGCATGCAACTGGCCGCGCAGCTGGACGACGTGGCGCTGCCGGTGGCACGCAAGTTCTGGATCCGCTCCAAGATGAGCAAGGCCGCCATCGATTGGCTGGACATGGCCGTGGCCGGCGGTGTGGTCACAGGCGGCACCGGGCTGGTCAGCGGCGATCTGGACGACTGGCCGTTCGACAACAACGATGGGCGCTTCGAAGCGTTCGGGCAGATCCGCGATGGCATGATCCGCTTCAACCCGGACTGGCCGGCGATGGAACAGGTGCAGGCCGAGCTGAGCTTCATCGGCAACGGCTTCTCGCTCCACGGCAAGGGGGGGCTGGCCGGCACCCCGATCGCGCAGCTGAGCGCGGGGATCCCCAGTTTTGCGACCTCCGAGCTCTACGTGCGCGCCTCCACCCAGGCTGACGCGGCGCAGCTGCTGGGCATGCTGCGACAGAGCCCGCTGGAGCGCCGCTATGGCGACACCTTGCGCAACCTCAGCGTGTCCGGCCCGGCGGCGGTGAGTTTCGATCTGCTGCGCCCGTTGCGGACCAAGGGCGTGGGCGGGCATCTACAGGGCACGGTCGCGCTGCAGGGTGCCAAGCTGGCCGATGCGCGCTGGGACCTGGCTTTCGACCAGGTCAGCGGGCAGGCCGAGTATCGCGACAGCGGCTTTGCCGCCGAGCACCTGAGCGTGCAGCACCAGGGCCACACCGGCGAGCTGGCGCTGCGTGCCGGCAGTTTCGTGCAGGACCCGGCGCAGGCCTTCGAAGCGCGCTTCAACGCCACCCTGGACGCCGAGGAGTTGTTCGACCGGGCGCCGCAGATGGACTGGTTGCGCCCCTACGTGCATGGCAGTGCGCCGTGGCAGGTGGGGGTGGACGTGCCGTTGCCCACGTCGGGCCAGCCGAATGCGCAGGCGCTGCTGACGCTGCGCTCGAATCTGGTGGGCACCATGCTGGATCTGCCCGCGCCCCTGGACAAGCCGGCCGGCCGCCCGCTGGACACCCAGGTCAAGGTGGCCTTGCCGGTGGGCGATGGCGATATCGATGTGGCCTTCGGCAAGCTGGTGGCAGTGAAGGCCAATCGCCACGGCGAACAGACCGGCGTACGCGTGGTGATGGGCAGCGACACGGTGACCGAGCGCCCGCCGGCCAACGGACTGGTGGTCACCGGCCGCACCGCGTCGCTGGATGCGATCGACTGGATCAGCTTGGCACGCAGCAGCCGCGATCCCGACATGCCGCCGCTGCCGGGTCAGCCGGCGGTGCCCAGCAAGGAGGCAGTGCCGTTGCAACAAGTGGACGTGCAGGCCGACAGGCTGCTGCTGATCGGCGGCGTGTTCCCGCAGACGCGGCTAAGGCTACGCCCGACCCGCGATGCGGTGGCGGTGACCCTGGACGGCCCCTCGCTGGCCGGCCAGCTCACCGTGCCCAATGCCAGCGGCGGCACGGTGCAGGGCAAGCTCAGCACCGTGCGCTGGCAGCCGGTGGCCGAGGCACCGGCGCCCGCCGAGCCCGAGCCGGGCGACCCGCTGGCCGGTGCCTTGCCGGAACCGGCACGCCGCGCGGTGGCCGAGTTCGACCCCGTCTCGATCCCGCCGCTGGCGCTGGACATCGACGACCTGCGGGTCGGCAAGATGGCCCTGGGCGCGGCGACCCTGCGCAGCAGCCGGCTGACCGATGGCATGCAGGTGGATCAGCTGCAGCTGCGCTCGGACGACCAGAGCATCGGCCTGACCGGCGCGTGGCGCGGCAAGGGCGGGGCGGCCAGCACGCGGCTGTCGGCGCGCGTGGACAGCCGCAACCTGGGCAAGCTGCTGCAGACCCTCACCCTGGGCGGGCAGCTGCGCGGTGGCGAAGGCCAGCTGGAACTCAATGCCGGCTGGCAGGGCTCGCCGGCCGGCTTTGCGCTCGGCTCGCTGGACGGCAATCTCAAGGTGGACGTCCGCAACGGCCAGTTGCTGGAAGTGGAGCCGGGCGCCGGCCGCGTGCTCGGCCTGCTCAGCGTGGCGCAGTTGCCGCGCCGGCTGATGTTCGACTTCCGCGATTTCTTCTCCAAGGGGCTGGCCTTCAACACGTTGGCCGGCGAGGTGCGCTTCGGCGAGGGCCTCGCACGGACCGATGCCATCCGCATTGCCGGGCCGGCGGCCGACATCGCCATCCGCGGGCAGACCGATCTGCGCGCGCAGACCTTCGACCAGACCGTGGACGTCAACCCCAAGGCCGGCAACCTGCTGACCGTGGTCGGCGCGGTGGCCGGCGGCCCGGTGGGCGCGGCGGTGGGCGCGGCCGCCAATGCGGTGCTGGGCAAGCCACTGGGTGCGATCGGCGCCAAGAGCTACCACGTCACCGGGCCGTGGAAGGACCCGCAGGTGGATGTGGTGGAACGCGAGCGGGAGCGCGCGCCGAGCAAACCGACGCCGGCTGCTGCGCCAGCGCGCTGACGCCTGCTGCTCAGTCGCCTGCTGATGACTCCTCGTCGCTGCCGGCGCGCGTGAACATCGGCAGGCGCAAGCGGGCACGGTGGCCCGGTTGCGGCGTCGGGTCTGTTGCGGTCACGCCGCGAAAATAACCGCGCTGCCACTTCTCGCGCGCCGCCGCCGATTGCGCATCCGGCAGGTCCTGCAGAAAGCGCGTGCGGCTGTGCGTCCAGTCGGCATGCTGCTGCGCCAGCTGCGGCGTTTCTGACAGTGGCCTCCACTGCGGCTGCACCTGCTCGATCAACTGACGCTGTAACGGAAACAGATGGCAGAACGGCTCGCCGGCGGCGAAGTGCACTTGGCCTGGGCGGGTGAAACGCCAGTTCATGGTGAAGGTGGACGGGCTCCAGTCGGTTTCCACCAGGCCGCTCAATGCGCCGATGCCGTCTTTGGGCCGGTTCAACGGCCCGGTGACGAACAGGTCGATGCCGGTGTCGGTGCGGAACAGGCAGGGCACATGGAAGGTCAGCACGCCATAACCGAAATGGCTGATCGCCGGCGCCGCAGTGCCGGCATCGGCGCGGATGGCAATAGCGTCCAGCCTATCGCGGCCATCCCACGCCGCCTCGAAACCGGACGGGCACAGCAGTTCCCAACCATGCGCATTGGCGATTGCCAGCGGCAGGCAGCGGTAGGCGTAGCGCTGGTCGGTGGCATCCATCCAGTCGCGCGCAGGCGGGGCAGGGCGGATGTCCAGCGTGTGGCCATCCAGGACGTGGGCGATGAGCTTCATGCACAGGCGCGGCAAAGGACACGAGGCAGCCATGATAGCGGCGCGCCCGATTCAGCCGGACGACTTGTCTCCCCGGCGCGCGGGCCCCATCCTGATCGCATGACCGATAACGCTCTCACTCTGGCCGAAACCCGGCTGCTGCTTCCTTCCGGCCTGGACGCCGGCCATCTGGACCGCACCTTCGGCGCCCTGCTGGGCCCGGGTATCGACTTCGGCGATCTGTATTTCCAGCACTCGCGGCGCGAGAGCTGGAGCGTGGAAGACGGCATCGTCAAGGACGGCGCGCATTCCATCGAACAAGGCGTCGGTGTGCGCGCGATCTCCGGCGAAAAAACCGGCTTTGCGTACTCCGACGATATCCAGCGCGACACCTTGCTGGAAGCGGCGCAATCGGCGCGTGCGATTTCGCGCGATGGCGGTGCGCACGCCAGCCGCGTGCTGGTGCGTGGCAATGGCCGCGCGCTGTACCCGGCCACCGACCCGATCGACGACATGGACAGCGCCACCAAGGTGGACCTGCTACGCCGCATCGACCAGTTCCTGCGCGCCGCCGATGCGCGCGTCAAGCAGGTGATGGTGAGCCTGTCCGGCGGCGTGGACACCGTGCTGATCGCACGCAGCGATGGCGTGCTGGCGGCCGACGTGCGCCCGCTGGTGCGTTTGAACGTGCAGGTCATCGTCGAGCACAACGGCCGCCGCGAGTCCGGTTACTCCGGTGGTGGTGGCCGTTACGGCTATGCCGAGCTGTTCGCCGATGGTCGCCCGGAAGGGTTCGCGCGTGAGGCGCTGCGCCAGGCGCTGGTCAATCTGGACGCCATCCCCGCACCGGCCGGGGTGATGCCGGTGGTGCTCGGCCCGGGCTGGCCCGGCGTGTTGCTGCACGAGGCAGTCGGCCACGGGCTGGAAGGCGATTTCAATCGCAAGGGCACCAGCGTCTACGCCGGGCGCATCGGCGAGCGCGTGGCCTCGCCGGGCGTGACCATCGTCGACGACGGCACCCTGGACGGGCGCCGCGGCTCGCTCAACATCGACGACGAAGGCACCCCGACGCAGTGCACCACGCTGATCGAAGACGGCGTGCTGGTGGGCTACATGCAGGACAGCCACAACGCCCGCCTGATGGGCGTGGCGCCCACCGGCAACGGTCGTCGCGAATCGTTCGCGCACCTGACCATGCCGCGCATGACCAATACCTACATGCGCGCCGGCCAGCACGACCCGGAAGAAATGATCCGCTCGGTCAAGAGGGGCATCTATGCAGTGAACTTCGGCGGTGGCCAGGTCGACATTACCAGCGGCAAGTACGTGTTCTCGGCCACCGAGGCCTACCTGATCGAAGACGGCAAGGTCACCGCGCCGGTCAAGGGCGCTACGCTGATCGGCAACGGCCCGGAAACCATGCAGAAGGTGCGCATGATCGGCAACGACCTGGCGCTGGACGAAGGCGTGGGCGTGTGCGGCAAGGACGGCCAGAGCGTGCCGGTGGGCGTGGGCCAGCCGTCGCTGTTGATCGACGGCATCACCGTTGGTGGGACGCAGGCCTGAGATGCTGGGAATCGGGAATGGGGATTCGGGAATCGTAACGGCGGGGGCATCGGCATCCGATGCGCCCCGCGTGGCTGAGTTCTTATTCCTCGGTATCCGGGTCGGCGTCGTCGATCTCGAGATCGCTGCCGTGCGCGTCGTCGGGTTGTTCGCCGGCTTGCGTGGAGATGTCGCGCAGTACCTGAAACAGTTCGCGGTAGGCGCGCGGGGGTTTGTTCTTGGCGCGTTCGTGGATCGCGTTGCGCACCAGCTGGCGCAGCTGCTGGCGGTCGGCGGCCGGGTAGGCCTCCAGCAGTTCGGCCAGCGCGGTGTCGCCTTCGGCGAGCAGGCGTTCGCGCCAGCGCTCGACGCGGTGGATCGCGGCCACTTCGCGGCGCGCGGTGTCGCTGTTGGCATCCAGCGCGTCGCGGATCGCGGCCAGGGTCTCATCTTCCTCGCGGCGCATGTGCTTGGCCAGAAACGCCAGTTGCCGCTTGTGCGCGATATGCGAGGTGATGCGCTTGCTCTCTTCGATATGCGGGATCAGCGACTCGGGCACCGGCAGCTTGGCCAGCTGCGCCGGCGTGAGCGCCACCAGCTTCTCGCCCAGGTCAAAAATTTCCAGCGCCTCGCGCCGTTGCTGGCTGCGGCTGGCGCCACGAAACTCACCGGTGTCTTCATCGCGTCCGCGCATTGCCACTACATCCCGAAACTTGGTTGATAAATATCTCCGGCCTTGGACGGCCGGGTTCTTGCGAATGGATCCGCATCCAAAGGATAAAGCATTGAACGCACTCTCCTCCGAAACCCGTGTCACCGACGACAGCCTGCAGCGCCTGGATGCGCTGACCGAAATCTCCCAGCGCCTGCTTGAGCGCGCCCGCGCCGCTGGCGCCACCCAGGCCGAAGTGAGCTGCAGCGAAGAGCGCGGCCTGGATGTGAACGTGCGGCTGGGCGAGGTGGAAACCGTCGAATCCACCCGCGACCGCGGTATCGCGGTGACGGTGTATTTCGGCAAGCGCAAGGGCAGCGCCAGCACCGCCGATCTGCAGGAGTCCAGCCTGGAAGCCACGGTGGCGCAGGCCTGCGCGATCGCGCGCTACACCGAAGACGACGTGGCGGCCGGCCTGGCCGACCCGGAGCTGATGGCGCAGGAGTTCCCCGAGCTCGACAGCTGGCACCCGTGGGCGCTGGATGCCGACACGGCAGTGGATCTGGCGCTGGCCTGCGAAACTGCCGGGCGCGAGGCCGATGCGCGCATCAGCAACTCCGACGGCGCCTCGGCCAGCACCGGTCTCAGCCTGTCGGTGTATGCCAACTCGCATGGCTTCGTTGGTCGCGAGCGCGGCACCCATCATTCGATCAGCTGCGCACTGATCGCCGGGCAGGGCGACGGCATGCAGCGCGATGGCTGGTACAGCAGCGCACTGGCACGCCAAGACCTGGAGGCGCCGGATGCCATCGGCCGGCATGCCGCCGAGCGTACCGTGGCGCGGTTGCAGCCGCGTTCGCTGCCCACCGGCCAGCTGCCGGTGCTGTTTGCACCGGAAGTGGCGCGCTCGCTGGTCGGCCATCTGCTGGGCGCGGTGTCCGGCGGCGCGCTGTATCGCCGCGCCAGCTTCCTGCTCGACAGCGTCGGCACCCGGCTGTTCCCCGAGTGGTTCAACATCGAGGAGCTGCCGCATCTACGGCGCGGGCTGCGCTCGGCCGCGTTCGATGGCGAAGGCGTGGCGACCCGGCGCGCGGCCCTGATAACCGACGGGGTGCTGCAGCGCTACGTGCTGGGCAGCTATTCGGCGCGCAAGCTGGGGCTGCAGACCACCGCCAACGCCGGCGGCGTGCACAACCTGCAGGTCAGCGCCAACGCCGGCGATCTGGCGTCGATGATTGCCGGCATGTCGCGCGGGTTGTTAGTCACCGAGCTGATGGGCAATGGCGTCAACCCGGTGACCGGCGATTACTCGCGCGGCGCCGGTGGCTTCTGGATCGAGAACGGCGCCATCGCCTATCCGGTGGACGGCCTGACCATCGCCGGCAACCTGCGCGAGATGTTTGCCGGCATCGACGCGGTGGGCAGCGACGTGGACCGGCGTTCGCACGTCAAGATCGGTTCGGTGCTGGTCAATCGCATGACCGTGGCCGGCGAAAGCTGAGCGAGCCGCTCGCCTGCGCACCGATGCCAGCAGGCGCGCGGCCGGCAACGCGGTGCATCGCATGGGGTGCGCTTTCGTCATGCCACTTGCCGCAACAGCGGTCGCGGCAAGCGGCGCCGTCGTTGCGCACCGGTGGTCGGCTGTATTGTTGTTATAGTCAGCCGCACCACAATCATGTTTGGGAAAACAGATGAGCGAATTCGAGACACACGCCGCACCGCCGCCGCCGCCGATCGGAACCGATACCCCCTCGCAGGAGCGCACCCTGGCGCTGGCGGCGCACCTGCTGGGCATCGTGACCTATTTCGTCGGCGCGCTGGTGATCTGGCTCATCAGCAAGGACGCCAGTCCGTCCAAGCCGTTCGCCACCGACCAGGCCAAGGAAGCGTTGAATTTCCAGATCACCGTGACGCTGGCCGTGATCGTGGCGGCCATCCTGTCCGTGGTGACGTTGGGACTGCTCGCGTTCCTGCCCGCCTTGGTGTGGGTCGTCAGCCTGGTGTTCTGCATCCTGGCGGCGGTCAAGGCCAACAACGGCGAGCATTATCGGTATCCGTTCTCGCTGCGCCTCATCAAGTAATGTGGCATGGCAACCGACACAGGCCCGGCAGCGATGCCGGGCCTGTGTCGTTGCGACCTGCTGCGGTCAGTTCTGCGCCGGGGTGTTTTCGGCGAAGTATTCGTGGCTATCGGCGTTGGTGATGGCCTGGGCCGGATTGCTGATCGCCAGGCTGCGCGAACCGGACTGGCCATACACGCGGTCCTGGGTGCCGGCCACCACGGTGAAATGGCTCATCTCGTGCACCAGGGTGCCGGCCTTGGAATCGGTGCCGCGCACCGGCGCGCCCCAGAACGCGTTGCAGATGTAGATCTCGTACGGGGCATTGGCGTAGACGTAGGCGTATGCGCTGTCGTTGCAATTGCAGTTGAGGGTGATCTGGCCGTTGTTCTGATCCAGCGCATTGTCGATGGCCACGAAGTTCGCGCTGACCCGGCTATAGCGCGAGGCGTTGTAGGCGCCGAACCACGTGGTGTAGCGCGCACCGGTGCTGCCGCCGTTGAGATAGGTGCGCGCATTCTGCGAATAGGTGCGCGCCGCACCCACTGCCGTGGCGAGCTGGTTGGTCTGGGTGGTGCTGCAACTCTGGTAGTTGATCCCGTTGATGACCGCCTGCGGGCCGACTGCCAGCTGACGCTGCAGGCCGCGATTGACGCCGTTCAGCCAGAGGGTGAGCGGGGCGCTGGTGGCCACGGCCGGCTGGCCGTTGGCCGCCTTCATCAGGCTGCCGTCCGACAGCGAGGCATAGTGCAGCGCCGAGCGCACCTGGATGGTGTAGTTGCCGCTGCTGGACAGGTCGTACGCGCCGGCCAGGTCGACCTCACCCTTGACGCTCTGGCCAGGCTGCAGGATGGTGAAATCGGCCGCTTTGGGCAGGCCGCGCTTGACCAGCCGTCCGGTGTAGGCCACCGGCGCGCCCTCGTGGCTGACCTCCAGGATGCCGTTGTCCAGCGAGGTCAACGGCAATTGATAGCTCGGCACGCGGGCGGTCCGGTTGCCAGTGTTGGTGACGGTCACCGCGATCCTGCCCTGATGCCGCCCGGCCTGGTCGGCCACTGGCGACAGTTCAATGGTCAATGGAACCGGGCCGCGCAGGGATTGCGCCTGTGCCGAACCCAGTACGCCGACGACGGCCAGCGTACCTGCAGCAAACGATGCGAGAAAAACATTCTTCACCAGAGACTCTCCTTGATCGGGGGATGCCCGCAGGCGCGGGCGATCCAAACCTAGGCACAGCCAGCAGGCGCGACAAGTGGTTCAATCAGTAAAATTTCAGTTAAGAAGTGAGTCCGGCCGGGCGCAACGTGCCGCTGGTGTGGTTAGTTCAGTTATAAAACGTGCGACCGGTCATGAATGGCGCCGTTTCGGGTGCTTTCAGCTGCAGCAGGGCGCAGACAGGGAAGTTGCGTTTTGTGACGTGGTACTGGAGTGGGGCGCGCCTGCACGCCGCGCCGACCGTGCGCTGGCGCACGCAGTGCGCGAACGTGGTCTTGGATGCCGCGGCGGGGTCGATCCGGTGGGCGTGGCTGTCGATGGTTTGCGTGGCCGGTCGCTGCGCGGTTGTGTCGGGTACGCCTGCCAGCGAGCATTGTGCTGCGCGTGGTTGCCAGCCCGGTCGGGCGCGCAGCGCTCAGTGCGCGCGGTCGACCGCAAACCGGGCCAGCGTCGCCAGGGTTTCGCCCTGGCGGCCGTAGGGCTGCAGAACCTCGTGCATGCGCGTGGCCAGTTCGGCCAGCTTGGCCTTGGCGCCGGCCATGCCGAGCAGGGCGGGATAGGTCGATTTGGCTTGCGCCACATCCTTGCCGGCGGTCTTGCCCAGCTGGGCCGAACTCGATTCCACATCCAGGATGTCGTCGCGGACCTGGAAGGCCAGCCCCAGCGCATCGGCGAAGTCGTCAAGACGCTGCTGGTCGGCCGGCGCAGCCGCACCGCTCAGCGCGCCCATGCGCACCGCCGCGCGAATCAGCGCACCGGTCTTGAGCGCATGCATGCGTTGCAGTTCGGACAGCGATTGCAGCTGGCCGGTGGCGTCGATATCCAGCGCCTGGCCGCCGCACATGCCGGCGGCGCCAGCAGCGGTGGCCAGGCGCTGCAACCAGCCGACCCGCAGCTCGGCGCCCACTGGCGCGGCGGCCAGCAGTTCGAAGGCCCGCGCCTGCAGGGCGTCGCCGGCCAGGATCGCGGTGGCTTCGTCGAAGGCGATGTGCACGGTGGGCTGGCCACGGCGCAAGGCGTCGTCGTCCATCGCCGGCAGGTCGTCATGCACCAGCGAATAGGCGTGGATCAGCTCCACCGCCACGGCAGGCGAATCCAGCACGTCTTCCGCAGTGCCGAACAGCGTGCCGCTGGCGTACACCAGTAGTGGCCGCAGGCGCTTGCCGCCGCCCAGCACGGCGTGCCGCATCGCTGCGTGCAGACGCTGTGGCGGCAGCGTTGCTGCGGGCAGGCACGCGTCCAGGCCGCGCTCGGCACGAGCGATCCAGTGGTCGAACAGGGCGGGGTTCACCTCAGCCGCCGTCCTGCGCGGGCGGATCGAAAGGTTCGGCAAGCTCGGGACGTGCGGGGTCGGTCAGCATGCGCACGCGCAGTTCGGCGTGTTCCAGCGCCTGCTGGCAATCGCGGTACAAGCCGATGCCGCGTTCGTAGGCGCTGAGCGACTGCTCCAGGCTCAGGTCGCCGAGCTCCATTTTCTGCACCAGTTGCTCGAGTTCCTCCAGCGACTGTTCGAAGCGGGCAACCGGGGAGGTTTCGTTCAAGGACTTTTTAGCCATCGCGCAAGTGTGCGGGGCGTAGCCAGGGCGGTCAATTCGCCGGGTTGCTCGCCTGCCATCGCAGGCGGGCGTGATGGGCTTGCAGCCAGGCGTGCAGGGTGGCCGAGACGATGCAATCGCCGGCGGCCACCACTTGCGCCCCGTCCCACAGGATGGGCAGGCGCTCGCGTTCCCACGGCGGTAGGTCCGTAGCCTGCAGCAGGTGCTTGAGCCGATGCGAGTGGCGGCGCTGCGGCAGCACGATGCGCTCGCCGCCGTGTCGGGCACAGACCCGCAGCGGATGGTCAAAGTGCAGCGCCTGCGGCCCGTGCAGGGCTAGCGTTGCGCCATCGGGCAGCTGCAAGGGCTGGGCGCCGTCCCAGTGCGTGGACCACGCAGCCGGCCAGGCTGCCGTGGGTTGCAGGAGGTACAGATAATGGCGCCAACGCCGCGCCTGGACCTGCAGCCAGGCGAAGCAGGCCTGCCGGTCGGACGCGGGGGTGGCGATCTCCCGCAGCAACGCTGTCACGCCCTGCGCGGGGAGCGGTGGCGCGCCTGCTGCGTTGACCCAGGCGCGCAGCAGGCGTGGCTGTCGTGCGGCGGGATGTGCGGCCAGCAATTGCAGATCCAGCGCGCCACTTCGGGTGAGCAGGCCGGGCAGCAGCGCCAGATCGTCGTGCAGCAGCAGGTCGCCGGCGTCGGCGCTCAGTTGCGCGCTGCGTGCCAGGGACTCGCTGGCCTGCGGCCAGCGTTGCCGCAGCAACGGCAGGATTTGGGTGCGCAGGAAATTGCGGTCGTAGCGTGGGTCGGCGTTGCTGGAATCGTCGATCCACTGCAGGCCATGCGTGTGTGCGTAGGCCTGCAGCGCGGCGCGGGCGTGCACCAGCAACGGGCGCCACAAGGTGCCCGTGGCAAATGGCCGCTGCGTGCGCATGGCCGCCAGCCCCTCCGGACCGGAGGCGCGCAGGGCGCGCAGCAGGAACGTTTCGGCCTGGTCGTCGCGATGATGCGCCAGTGCCAGCCATTCGCCATCTGCCAGAACATCGGCGAAGGCGGCGTGGCGCGCCTGGCGGGCGGCCGCTTCCAGCCCCAGGCCACTGTCACGGGCGACCTGCACATGCACCGTCTGCAGGGGGACGCCCAATGCCTCGCAGGTCTGCCGGCAGTGCGCCGCCCAGGCATCGGCATCGGCATGCAGGCCGTGATGGACGTGCAGCGCGCGCAGGCCGTGCTCGCGATAGGCCGGCGCGGCGGCCAGCGCATACAGCAGCACCGTTGAATCCAGGCCGCCGCTGTAGGCGATCAGCACCGGGCCGGGTGGTGCGGCAGGCAGCAGTGGCGGCATGGTAGTCATCGGTGCCTCACGCTGCGCAATGACCGACTGGTGCAGTCAACACGTTGCTGGCAGGCGCTCGCACGTCTTCTGCGCGCTGGCAAACATTGCGCATCCGCCTTGCCAAGGCCTGCGCCGATGATCCGCCTTGCCAAGGCCTGCGCCGATGGCGCGCCGGCAACTGCCAGTCGCCACGCATCGATGCGCCCGTCGCGCCTCGCGCGCCCGCCAGTCTGCCGCCGCACACCAGCCTGCATCTCAGCGCCTGTCCGCCGCCTCGAACGTGGCCGGCCTGGGCAGCTCCACCGGCACGCCGGCGGCATCGCAGGTGCCCGCCTTGCATAGGCGCTCGCGCAGCCGCGGGGTGGCCTGCACGATGACGTGGTAGATCACGTTCTCCTCCAGCGTGCCGCGGAACGCCGCGCTGCCCGGGCCGGTGGCCCAGATTCCGACATCTTCGCCGCCATGGCTTTCGGACTTGGTCGGCACCAGCGACTCCTGAAGGTAGCTGGGCGCTTCGGTGTCCACATGGGTCAGGTCCGGGCGGCCCGCGGCCGGTTCGCTGCTGCTGGGGTCGTGCGGGAAGGTCTTCGGGCCGGCTGGCTGCGCATTGCTGGCGCCGGTGTAGCCAGGGCCATTGGCGTAGCTGAGCGTGGTGTAGGGGTGGCCGGCCATGTCGGTGGCCAGCTGGCTGCGGTCGCCTTCCTCGCCGCCGCCGCCGCGCACCTTGCCCAGGATCGGATTGCCGCGCACGGGGTAGCCGACGAAGTTGAGCGTGTGCGAATGGTCGGCGGTGACGATGATGAGCGTGTCCGCCGGCGCGGTCTGCACCGCGGCGCGCACCGCGTCCGACAGCGACACGGTTTCGTCCAGCGCGCGGTACGCATTGCCGGCGTGGTTGGCGTGATCGATACGACCGCCTTCGACCATCAGCACGAAGCCGTTGGGCGCGCGCGCCAGCGATTGAATCGCGGTGCGGGTCATTTCGGTCAGGCTGGGCTCGCCCTGCGGGCTGCGGTTGCGATCGTGGTCGAACTGCATGTGGTCTGGCTCGAACAACCCCAGCACTGCCGGTGCACCGGCTGCGGCCTGCAGCTGCTGTGCGTTCCAGACATAGGCGCCCTGCGGGTGCGCCCGCTTCCATTCGGCCACCAGATCGCGCCCGTCCAGGCGCAGGCCGACCTTGCCGTCGTACTCGGGGTCGCGCTGCTGCACGGTCTGGAACTGGCGGCGGCCACCGCCCAGCACCACCTGCGGGCCACGTCCGTAGCGGGCGGTGGAGAGCAATTGCTGGGCGATGTCCTGGCAGCCGGCCGCGCGGGCGGCGTCCGGCAGGTCGGTGTCGTTTTCCCAGTTGCGATCCGGCGAGTGCGCGTAGGTGGCGGCCGGGGTGGCGTGGGTGAGCCGGGTGGTGGTGACGATGCCGGTGGCCATGCCGGCGCTGTCGGCCAGCTGCAGCCAGCTCAGCAGGCTCTTGCCCAGGCTGTCGGCACAGTCGCTGCGGTTGCCGCTGCTGACGCCGATGGCGCCCATGTGCGACTTCACCCCGGTGGTGATCGCGGTCATGGTGCCGGCCGAATCGGGCGTCTGCGAATCGGTGTTGTAGGTCTTGCTGAAGGCGGTGGCCGGGAACTGCTCCCAGGACAGCAGGTTTTCTTCGCCGGGGCCGCCCTTGCGCTGGCCATCCAGGATGCGTGCGGCCGCCACCGTGGTCAGGCTCATGCCGTCGCCCAGGAACAGGATCACGTTGCGCGCCTTGCCGGCCATCGCGCCATTGCCGGCCGCGCGCGCGGCGCCGGAGCGATACCACCACTGCGGGGTTTCGCCGGCCGGATGCATCACCGGCGGCACCTCCACCGTGATCGCGGCGGAGGCAGCCGCCGTGGGTCCGGCGGTGGACGCACAGGCAGCCACGCACAGCGTGGTCACAGCGGCGAGGGCAGTCAGGCGGTAATGCATCGGGTTTGAACTCGTGGCTGGATCGGTGCCCATTATGCCGGGCGGCGTCCGTCGCACCGATGGCATGCTGCTGTTCCAGTCGCGGCCTCGCGGGTAGCGCGGCGCTGCGCTAAGGTGCACGCATTCCCCCCGGATGATTCGATGACATGAGACTGGTTGCGGCCTGGTTGCGCATTCCGTTCTGGCAGCGCGTGGTGGCCGGCTTCGTCCTGGGCGCGCTGGCTGGCTGGGCCATGGGGCCGGCTGCCGATGTGTGGTTCGGTCCCCTGGGCGATCTGTACGTCACCCTGATCAAGATGATCGCCATTCCGCTGGTGTTCTTCGCGGTCATCAATGCGATCTCCTCGCTGCATGGGCAAAAGTCCGTTGCCGCACTCGGTGGCCGCACGTTCCTGTGGTTTGTGCTCACTGCTGCGCTGGCCGTGGGCGTGGGGCTGGCGGTCGGCACGCTGCTGCAGCCGGGCGCCGGCCATTTCAGCCTGAGCGTGGATTCGGCCTGGAAACCGCGCGATGTGCCCAGCCCGGTCCAGGTGCTGCTGGACGTGGTGCCGTCCAACCCGTTCTATGCGCTGACCGGCATCGGCACCAGGACCAATGCCGCCGGCGACACCGTGCTGGCGGCCGGGCGTGGCTCGATCCTGCCGGTGATCTTCTTTGCCGCGCTGCTGGGCTTTGCGATGGTCAAGCTGGGCGAGCGCGTGGCCGAGGCACGCAAGCTCACCGCGCAGATGAGCGAGATCATGATCCAGGTCACCCGCTTCGTGCTGGAGATGACCCCGCTAGGAACCTTCGGCCTGATTGCCGGCCTGGTCGGCAGCTATGGCTTCCAGAAGCTGCTGCCGTTCGGCAGTTTCGTGTTGGCGTTGTACCTGGCCTGCGCCATCCACATCGTGGTGGTCTATAGCAGCCTGTTGCTGGTGCATGGGCTGAACCCGTGGAAGTTCTTCCGCGGTGCCGCGCCGGGCATGCAGGTGGCCTTCGTCAGTTCGTCGAGCTTTGCCGCGATGCCGGTGGCGATGCGTTCGATCACCCAGAATCTTGGCGTGAGCAAGGACTACGCGGCGTTCGCGGTGCCGCTGGGTGCCAGCATCAAGATGGATGGGTGCGGGGCGATCTTCCCCGCGTTGTGCGCGGTGTTCATCGCGCAATACACCGGCGTGCCGTTGACCGCCAACCAATACTTCGTGGTGCTGATCGCCTCGGTGCTGGGCAGCTTCGGCACCGCCGGCGTGCCGGGTACGGCGGTCATCATGGCCACGGTGGTGCTGAGCGCGGCCAACCTGCCGCTGGAGGTGATCGGGTATCTGTATGCCATCGATCGGGTGCTCGACATGATGCGCACCATGACCAATGTGACCGGGCAGATGCTGGTGCCGGTGCTGGTGGCCAAGGAAACCGGGCTGCTGGACAAGGCGGTGTACGACGCGGCCTCCAGCAATGTCGGGCTGGAAGATCCGCCCGCCGATGGCGCCAGGCCGCTGCGCTGAGTGCCACGATGACGGCTGGATTTCCCGTGCTGCGCGAGCGACTGGCGCAGCTGCCCGAGCTGGAGCTGATCGACGGTGTCTTCGTGCAGCGTGGCCTGGCCGGTGATCCGTTCGAGGACCGCTATCTGCAGGTGCGGCGCAAGGAAGGCCGTGTGTACACCGATGCCCAGGTGCGTCGGTTGCCACATCCTGGCGGCAAACTCGGCGCCAGCCTGGAATGGCAGGTGCGCGCGGTGTCCAGCGCATTGCTGGTGCACCACCTGCAACTGCGCGCGGGCGAGGGCGCGATCCTGGAGCTGGGGTGCGGCAATGGCTGGCTCTCGCAGCGGCTGGCCCAGGCGCTGCAGCGCGATGTCTGTGGCATCGACGTCAACCGCGCCGAACTTGCGCAGGCCGCACGCGTGTTCGGCCACGAGCAGCGGCTGAGCTTCGTCGCCGCCGATATCCACAGCGTGGCGCTGCCGCGCGAGCTGTTCGATGTCATCGTGGTGCCGGCCTGCATCCAGTACTTCCCCGATCCTGCCGGCCTGGTACGCCCGTTGCTCGCGCAACTGCGCGGCGGCGGCGAGCTGCATATTCTCGATAGCCCCCTGTATGCGGATCGGCGGCGCGCTGCCGAAAGCGCCGCGCGCAGCCTGCGTTATTTCACAGGGCTGGGCGTGCCCGCGCTGGCCGAGCAGTACCACCAGCACACCTACGCCAGCTTCGACGCGTTCAAGGTGCGCTGGCTATTCGACCCGCGTCGGCCCATGGCACGGCTCGGGCGGCTGCTTGGGCGACGGCAGCCGCATTTTCCCTGGCTATGCCTGCGCAAGCAGGACAACCAGGGAGCGGTCGCTGGCTGATCGCGGTGGCTGCACCCCGGGGAGCGGGGCGCTTGTTCTTCAGCGGTTGCAGTGAGGTGCTGTTGGTCGCTCAAGCGCCCCATGGCGCATGCCGTGCCGATTGCATGCTGCAGACGTCCTCGGTTGTCCATGGGGTGCAGTGCCCCCCTTGCGCAGAACGCGTGGGCCGGCTGGCAGGCACATGGCACACTTGCGGCACATTTTCTGGTGAGAGCCCGCAGTGACTGGTCAACAGCGCGATCTGACATTTCGTTTCCTGGCCGAGCCCAGCGACGTCAACTTCGGCGGCAAGGTGCATGGCGGGGTGGTGATGAAGTGGATCGACCAGGTCGGTTTTGCCGCCGCCAGCGGCTGGAGCGGACATTACTGCGTGACCGTTGCGGTGGGCGGCATCCGCTTCGTGGCGCCGGTGCGCATCGGCGATCTGGTCGCGGTGTCGGCCAAGCTGGTCTACACCGGTCGCAGCAGCATGCATCTGGCCATCGACGTGCGGGCGCGCAGCCCGATGGGCGGCGAGTCGCGCCTGTGCACCCATTGCATCATCGTGTTCGTGGCGATGGACCCGGATGGCATCACCCCGGTGGAAGTGCCGTCATGGCGGCCGGACACGCCCGAAGACCAGCGCCTGGCCGAATACGCACTGAAGGTCATGGAGCTGAGCAAGGGCATCGAGGACACCATGGCGCACTACACGGCCGATACCTCGCGGTAACCGGCACGGCGCGCTGCCACACGGCAGTCACACGACCACGCCGGCTGCGCATGGGTCCACGAAAAAGGCCGCAGGATCGCCGCGGCCTTTTTGTCATCGATGCACAGCGCCCGGTCGTTACAATACCCGGCGCGCCTGGATGAACTTCTCGCTCCAGTAGCCACTGGCGAGCGAGTCCACGCGCACGTCCTTGCCGCGGCTGGGCGCATGCAGGAACTTGCCGTCGCCGACCACCAGGCCCACATGATCGATGCGGCCGCGCTTGCCGAAGAACACCAGGTCGCCGACCTTCAGTGCATTGGGGTCCTTGATGAGCTCGGCCGACTCGTCGCGGGCGATGTCGCGCGACACGCGCGGCAGGTCAATGCCCAGCGCGGTCTTGAACACGTAGCCCACCAGGCCGCTGCAGTCGAACCCTTCGGTGGACTCGCCGCCCCAGACGTAGGGGGTGCCGAGCAGGGCCATGGCGCGCTGCAAGATTACCTGCACGCGGCTGTCGGCCACCGCGTTCTGCGCGGCGTTGGCGGCACTTTGCGAGACGTCGTAATTGGCGAGCAGGCGGCTGAGGTCGCCGGCGAACATCGCCGAACGGTCCATCAGCGGAATGGCGTCGTTGGCGGCCAGGTGTGGCAGCAGGGCGGCCAGGGTGGCAGTGGCGGCCGCGTCGGCACGGCTACGGGTGGCGGCTTTCTCGGCGGCGACGGCGCTGTCTGGCGTGGTCGTCTGCGGAGCGGATGGGGCGCTGTTGGCGGTTTGCGCCAGAGCGGGCAATGCGGCAATCCAGAGTGCGGTTGCGCAAAGCAGGCGGAGCGGTTTCCGGAGCGGAAGCGGTGCGGCGCCAGGGTTGATCTGTTCGTCGTTCGTCACGCGGGAATCACAGTTCTGCTGTCGATACGGGATGATGCCTTGGTGAAAGGATCGTTACGTTCAAAAAGAGTTAACTTTCCGTTTTATTACTTGTGACGTTCATCACAATTCAGTGCAAAACCCGTTTGGAACCTGAATAATGGTCACGCCAATAGGCACCGTCCAGGAAATCCAGGCGGACGGTACCGCCACTGGTCGGGGCGTGGACGAAGCGGCCTTCACCCACATAAATCCCGACGTGGGTCACGCTGCCGCCGGCGCCGAAGAAGACCAGATCGCCGGTTGCCAGTTTTTCCGGGGGAATCCTCGGGCCCTGGACCGCAGCCAGTTCGCGCGAGGTGCGCGGTAGCGCCAGCGCCAGCACGTCCTTGTAGACATAAGTGACCAGGCCGCTGCAGTCGAAGCCGGTTTCTGGCGTATTGCCGCCATAGCGGTAGGGCGTGCCTACCAGGCCAAGGGCGCGCATGAGGATGTTGTTGGCGGCCGCCGGATCGGCGGGGGGCACCTGCGGCCAGACGCGCGCCGTGGGCGGCGGCGTCGCCGGACGGCGCACCGGCGCCTGCGACGAACAACCGCCCAGCAGGAGCAGGCCCAACAGCAGGCAGGCCATCGCGCGCTGCGCGCGGGCGGCGAAAACTGGCGTGATATGCATGCAGCCGGGATAATGGGCGGTTCGGAAGGTCGCCATGATGGCGGCGCAGCCGGCGGCCGACAAGCCGTCCTTCACCCTCTGCCACCGGGCAGCCTTATTCAGAGCCATGCATGAAGATCGAAAAAGACAGCGTCGTCCGCTTCCATTACACCGTTTCGGAGATCGGCCAGGAGCCGATCGAGAGCTCCAAGGAGCGTGACCCGTTGGCGATCCTGATCGGCCACGGCAACATCATCCCGGGCCTGGAAACGGCCATGCTGGACAAGCAAGCCGGCGAAAGCTTCGGCGTCGACGTCAAGGCGACCGAGGCCTATGGCGAGTACCGCGAAGGCCTGAGCCAGCGCGTGCCCAAGAAGCATTTCGGTGCCACCAAGCTGGTGCCGGGTACCCAGGTGGTGTTGCAGACCAACTTCGGCCCGCGTGCGGTGACCGTGCAGAAGGTCGGCATGAGCGTGGTCGATGTCGACCTCAATCACCCGATGGCCGGCAAGGATCTGCATTTCGACGTGGAGATCATCGAGGTGCGCGAAGCCACGCAGGAAGAGCGCGACCACGGTCACGTCCACGGCGACGGCGGACATCACCACTGACGGCAGCCATCACAGCGGCCGCAAAGGCTGTATTGCAATGACATCGCGCGCGCTGCTGGCGCCGATTGCCGCCACCGAACGCATCGTCGTGCTCGATGTGCTGCGCGGTTTTGCGTTGCTCGGCATCCTGTTGATGAACATCGAAGCCTTCGTCGGCCCGCTGGACCTGGCGCTGACGGGGGTGGAGCCGCATTGGCAGGGTGCCGACCGCATCGCCGATGCGCTGGTCTACTTCTTTGTGCAAGGCAAGTTCTACACGCTGTTCGCGTTGTTGTTCGGGATGGGCTTTGCGGTGATGGCGCAGCGCGCCGAACCGGCCGGCGGTGCATTCCTGGGCACGTATCTGCGTCGCACCGCTGGCCTGCTGGCGATCGGCCTGTTACACGCGTTGCTGTTGTGGTCCGGTGACATCCTGGTGAGCTACGCGCTGCTGGCGCCGCTGCTGCTGGTCGTGCGCCGGCTGCCCACCGTGACGCTGCCGTGGCTGGCCGGGCTGGTCTACGCGTTCGCCCCTGGCCTGGTTCTGCTGTATGCCCTGGTGGGGGCCCTGGCGCAGACCGATCCGGACATGGCGGCGGCGTGGAACACCGCCCTGGCCGATATCGCGCAACAGTCCGCTGCCAATGTGCAGGCACAGCGCGCGGCCTTCGGCAGCGGCACTTATCTGCAGGCGACACTGCAGCGTTGGCATGACCTGGGGCAGGCCTTGAGCGGGCTGAGTATCAACGGCCCCACGGTACTGGGCATGTTTCTGCTGGGCGCTTGGTTCGTGCGCAGTGGCGCGATCGCTGCGCCCACGCGCCACGCGCGCCTGTTCGCCCTGCTGCGCCATGTCGCGCTACCGCTTGGGTCGGGCTTGATGCTGGTCAGCTATGCGTTGGAGCCGTGGATGGATCCAACCCGTGCGACCGTGCGTCTGTCGGTGGCATTCGCGTTGTCGCTCATCGCCGGGCCGTTGATGAGCCTGGGCTACGCGGCCTGGGTGGTGCGCCTGGCGCCACGCCTGGGATGGCTTGCGCCGGCCGGCCGCATGGCGCTGAGCAATTACCTGCTGCAGTCCGCGCTGTGCACCTGGATCTTCTACGGTTATGGGCTGGGCTATTTCGAGCAGCTGCCGCGCTGCTGGCAAGTGCCGTTCGCGCTGGGGGTGTTCGGCATGCAGCTGGCGCTCAGCCGGTGGTGGTTGCAGCGATGCTGTTTCGGGCCGGTGGAGTGGCTGTGGCGCGGCGCGACCTATCTGCGCCTGCCGCCGATGCGGCGCGGCCAAGCGGGTACCGGCTAGCGCCAGTGGCAGCGCAGGCGCCAGCGGCAGACGGTCGGCGGCGCTGGCACCGGGCTGCCCCTCACGTTTGGCTCGCAGCCGCGCATGGCATGCTCGGAGCCCGCATGAATACCGCAAGTGGAACACTGATGGCCAAGTTGATCCCGGGACGCGCGTCGGCGACGAATCCATATTCTCGACAGGCGGGGCACCTAGCATGAATCCACGCTATGACTATGACGTGTTGATCCTGGGGGGCGGTTCTGGCGGTCTGGCCGCCGGTTTTCGTGCCGCCGGGCATGGTGCGCGCGTGGCGATCATGGAGCCCGGTGCATTGGGCGGTACCTGCGTCAATCTCGGTTGCGTGCCCAAGAAGGCGATGTGGCTGGCCGCCGATCTGGCCGGCAAGATCGAACTGGCGAGCGCACTGGGCTTCGCGCTGCCGCGACCGACCCTGGCCTGGGAAGAGCTGGTCACGCATCGCCAGGGCTACATCGCCAACATCCATGCCAGTTACCGGCGTCGTCTGGACGCGGATGGCGTGGTGCTGATCCCACGCCGGGGCGTGTTGCAGGACGCGCATACGGCCATGGGCGATGACGGCATCGCGGTTACCGCCGAGCACATCGTGATCGCCACCGGGGCGTACCCGCGGCGTCCGGATGTGGATGGCGCCGACCTTGGTGAGGTTTCGGACGACTTCTTCAATCTGTGTCATGCGCCTGCCCAGGTGGCCATCATCGGCGGCGGCTACATCGCGGTGGAGATCGCTGGCTTGTTGCAGGCGCTTGGCAGCCGCGTGCATCTGTTCGTGCAGGGGGAGCGCTTGCTGGAGCGCTTCGATGCAGAACTCACGCAACAGCTGGCCGACAACCTGCGCCATCTTGGCGTGCGGCTGCATTTCGGCTTCACCACCACCGCGCTGGAGCGCGACGCGCAGGGCAAGTTGCGCGTGCGTGGCCATGGCATGCATCCCGGCGAGCAGGGCAGCGATGTGTTCGACAAGGTGTTCTTCGCCACCGGTCGTCGCGCCAATACCGCCAGCCTGGGACTGGAGGCGGCTGGCGTGGCGCTCGGCGAGAAGGGTGAAGTTTTGGTGGACGCAGGGCAGACCACCAACGTGACCAACATTCACGCGATCGGCGATGTAGCCGGCAAGGTGGGACTCACGCCGGTGGCGATTGCCGCCGGACGCCTGCTGATGGACCGCTTGTTCGGCAACCAGCCGGAGGCGCGCATGGATGACGACGGCGTGCCGAGCGTGGTGTTCTCGCATCCGCCGCTGGGCCAGGTCGGCCTGACCGAAGAACAGGCGCGCGCGCGGCATCCCGGCAAGGTGCGGGTCTACCGCAGCAATTTCCGCCCGATGTTGCATGCATTGGCCGACGCGCCACAGCGTAGCCTGTTCAAGCTGGTGTGCGTGGGCGAACAAGAGCGTGTGGTGGGCGTGCACCTGCTGGGCGAGAGCGCCGATGAAATCCTGCAGGGCTTTGCCGTGGCGGTGAACATGGGTGCGACCAAGCGCGACTTCGACCAGACGGTGGCGATTCATCCCACCTCGGCAGAAGAAATCGTGTTGATGCATTGATACGTGTGGAGGCTGGCGCGGCGTAGCTGTGACGCGCGGACGGCGTAGCTGGCATGCTTGGTGACATGACTACGTCCCGCCGAACACGCTCCGCGACGTCCGCCAGACCGTTGTTACCGGCTGGCGCCACAGCGACCGCAGCGCTCACCGCCGAGCAGGCGCGGCTGCGTCTGTGTCAGGCGATCCGGGCGATTCCCGCAGGGCAGGTCGCCGGCTACGGCGAGGTGGCCGCGCGCGCCGGGTTGCCTGGTCGTGCACGGTTGGTGGCGCGTGTACTCAGCGGCAATGACGATCCGCAACTGCCCTGGCACCGCGTGCTGCGTAGCGCTGGGCGCATCGCGTTTCCGCCGGGGTCGGCAAGCCATGACGAACAATGCCGACGCCTGCGCGCCGAAGGCGTGCCGGTAGTGCAGGGACGCGTGTGCCGTGCGACTGCCGCGCAGCGCCTGGATGCTGCCGTATGGGGGCCTTCATGACGCTGCCGTTATCATGGGCGGCATTCCAAGGGATGCCGCCATGCCTCAGTTGCCGCCTGTCACCAAAGCGTTGTTGATCGCCAATATCGGGTTGTTCCTGCTGCAATGGGCCGTCGGCGACCTGGGGGCCGGGGCGCTACCGTCGGACAGCGTGTTGTCGTGGCTGATGCTGTGGCCGTTGTCCAATGGGTTCGATGCGTTTTCGCCCGGCGCCAGTTTCATGCCGTGGCAGTTGTTGACCTATGCGTTCCTGCACGGTGGCTTCAACCACCTGTTCTTCAACATGCTGGCGCTTTTCATGTTCGGCGCGCCGCTGGAGCAGACCTGGGGCCAGAAGCGTTTCCTGACCTATTACCTGGTGAGCGTGGCTGGCGCTGGCGTGTGCCAGTTGCTGATGGCCTGGTTCACCCAGAGCGGTGCACCGGTGATAGGCGCATCCGGTGGGGTGTTCGGCCTGCTGCTGGCCTACGGCATGCTGTTCCCCAACCAGCGGGTGATGCTGCTGTTCCCGCCGATCCCTATGAAGGCGCGCACCTTCGTGATCGTGTTCGGTGCGATCGAATTACTGCTGGGCGCCACCGGCTGGCAGCCGGGCGTGGCGCATTTTGCGCACCTGGGCGGCATGCTGTTCGGTTGGCTGATGATCCGCTACTGGCGCGGCCAGCCGCCGTTCGGTGGCAAAGGTGGAAAGGGCGGCGGCAAGGGACGCAAACCGCCGCTGCGTGTGGTGCGCTGAGGGCATTGACCATGCCCTGGACCTGGACGCGATGGGGCGTTCTCTGTAATGCCTTCGCGGCCGGGGCCGCTCCTACAGGTTGGTTGTGCTGTGTCGGGTAGAGGGGCAATGCGCGATCTGCGCATTGTTGATTGACCATGATCCTCGTAGGAGCGGACCTGGACGCGATGGGGCGTTCTCTGTAATGCCTTCGCGGCCTGGGTCGCTCCTACAGGTTGGTTGTGCTGTGTCGGGTAGAGGGGCAATGCGCGATCTGCGCATTGTTGATTGACCATGATCCCGTAGGAGCGGACCTGGCCGCGACAGGGCGTTCTCGGTAGTGCCCTCGCGGCCGGGGCCGCTCCTACAGGTTGGTCGTGCTGTGTTGGGTAGAGGGGCAATGCGCGATCTGCGCATTGCTGATTGACCATGCCCCCGTAGGAGCGGACCTGGCCGCGACGGGGCGTTCTCGATGATGCCCCCGGAGGCGAGGGGCGCCGGGCAGGCAGCGGCACAAAAAAAGAGCGCGGATTCCGCGCTCTTTTTCAATGCCATCGGGCGGGTGGCTCAGCGCCAGAGCTTGATCTGGTCCGCGTCCACGCGCTGCATCGGCTGGCCGGCCTTGCAGCTGAAGGCTGCACCGAATTCCGGCAGGTTGGACAGCGGGCCGTTGGTGCGCCACTGGCCGGGTGCGCGGATGTCGGCGCTGGCGCGCTGCACCGCTTCGTTCGGCGACAGCTGCTGCGCCCACAGGCCGGCCCAGGCGGTGAAGAACGCCTGCTTGTCGGCCTCGGTGGCTGCCGGCTGCGCCTTGCTGAAGGCCTGCCAGGCCAGTTCGACGCCGGCCAGGTCGGCCAGGTTCTCTTCGGCCGTCTGCGCGCCATTGACCTTGGCATTGGGCACGCCCGGATACGGATAGGCGGCGAACTGGTTGGCCACCTTGCCGGTCAGCTGGATCCAGCCCGCCTTTTCGGCCGGCGTCCACCAGCTGCGCAGTTCGCCCTTGGCATCGACCAGCGCGCCCTTGGCATCGATGGCACGGGTGAGTTCGTGCGCCACCAGCGCGCCGTAGGCGCCGTACTGCGCGGCCGGGGTGCTGCCGGCAGTCAGTACCGGCGCCTGCAGGACGGCGGCGGTGACGATCAGGCGGTTCTGTGCAATGTCGTAGGCCACGGCCGGCTGCTGCGGCAGCACGTCCCAGCGCCGGTCGGCGTTGCCCTTGCCGATGCGCTTCATTTCCTCGCGGTGACGCCAGGTCGAGGCGATCAGCATGTTGCTGCCGAAGCTGCCGCGGCCCATCGGCTGTACGGTGTAGTCCAGGTCGCGGCGCGGTGCGCCGACTTCGATCTTCATCGCGGCCAGCTTGGCCTTGGCTTCGGCCACCGCTTCGCCGTTGCCCCAGCCGGTGCGCTCCAATGCTGCCAGCTGCGCGTCGCGGACCTCGCCAGCGATGCTTTCAGCCTGGCGTCGGGCATCGCTGCTCAGGTAGCGCGCCACGTATTCGCGGCCGAGCATCGGGCCGGCTGCCACGTTGATCGCGTCCAGCACCTGCTGCCAACGCTGCGGCGGCATTGCATCGCCACGCAGCAGGCGACCGCGGAACTGGTACTCGGCGTCGTGGAAGCTCTTGGACAGGTACGGCGCCATGGCATCGCCCACGCGCCAGCGCAGGTAGGCCTTCCACTGGTCCGGCTTGATGCTCACGATCATGCTGTCGAGCTGCTTGAACATGGCCGGGTCGGCCATGGACACCAGGTCGTCCTTGACGCCCTGTGCTTCCAGGAAGTCAGCCAGGCGCAGGTTCTTGTACTGCTTGCTCAGCTCCTTGGTGGCGATCGGGGCGTAGTTGTTGAACGGATTGTTGATGCCCTGCACCGACTGCGCGCTACGTGCCAGCGCGGTCTCGATCTGCAGCACCGAGGCGGCATCGGCATCGAGCTTGTCGGCGGCGGTGCCGGTGAGCGCCAGGATCTGCTTGACGTAGGCGCGGTAGCGGCCCATCAGCGCCTGGGTGTCGGCATCGGTGCGGGTGTAGAAGGCCGGATCGGGCAGGCCCATGCCGCCCTGCATGAAGTAGCCGATATGGCGGTCCAGCGCCTTCAGGTCCACGTCCGGGCCAAAGTTGAAGCCGACCGGGATGCCGACCTGGTGCAGTGCGGCGATCGAGGCGGGCACATCCTTGGCCTTCTTGATCGCGTCGATGCGCGACAGCAGCGGGGCGATCGGGTTGGAGCCGTCCTTCTCCACTGCCGCTTCGTCCAGGCCGCTGGCCCAGAAATCGCCAAGCAGCTTCTGCACATTGCCCTGCGGAGCCTTCATCGACGCATCCAGCAACTCGCGCTGCTGCTGCAGGGCACGCTCGGACAGCTGGCCCAGCGCGGTGACGGCGCCGGCCTGCGGGACCGGGTTGGCCTTGAGCCAGCCGGCGTTGGCGTAATCGTAGAAATTGGTGCAGGCGGCGGACACGGCCGGAGCCTTGGGGGCGGCCTTCTTCTTGCGAGCGGCGTCGGCGTCGGGGGCGGACAGCAGCGAGATCAGGCTGAAGCCGAGAGCGAGGGCAAGCGGGCGAATGGTGGGCATCGAGAAGAAGGGTGGCCAGATTGAAGTCGCCGGAGTTTAGCAAGGCTGGGGGCCATGCAGGCAGGCCGCCACGTCCGTTCGTCCGTGTCCTGCGGCGCTGGCATGAACGCGACAGGCCCGCAGATGCGGGCCTGTGTGCAACGCGCGGTGGTGCAAGCGCTTGCCGCCGCTTACCAGATCACCACGCGGTCCTTGTCCGGGCGCACCATCGCATCGCCAGGCTTGCAGGAAAAGGCTGCGGCGAACTGCGGCATGTTGGACGGGGAGGCGATTGCGCGCAGTTTGCTGGGCGAATGCGGATCGGAAGCCAGATTGACCAGTTCCTGCTGCTCGCGGATCTGCCCGCGCCAATTGCGCGCAAAGCCGAGGAAAAACCGTTGTTCCGGGCGGTAGCCATCGATGGCCTGAGCGCGCTCGGGATGCGTACGCAGCGCGGTCTGCAATGCGTCGTAGGCAATGTTGATGCCGCCCAGATCGGCGATATTTTCGCCCAGGGTGAGCTTGCCGTTGACGTGCAGGGTTGGATGGTTCGGCAGTGGCACATAGGCATCGAATTGCTTGACCAGTAGATCCGTGCGCGCTTCGAAGGCCTTGCGATCCTGCGGTGTCCACCAATTGACATTGTTGCCGGCGCCATCGAACTGACTGCCCTGATCGTCGAAGCCATGCGAGGCTTCATGGCCGATGACAGCGCCGATCGCGCCGTAGTTCAACGCATCATCGGCATTGGGATCGAAGAAGGGCGGTTGCAGGATGCCGGCCGGGAAATTGATCGTATTGGTAGTGGGGTCGTAATACGCGTTGACGGTCTGAGGCGTCATCGACCAGCGCTTGCGGTCGGTGGGCTTGCCGATCTGTGCAATATCGTAGCGGTAGTTGAACTTGTCTGCGGCCTGCAGGTTGCGGTAATACGCGCCGGGCACGATCTCCAGCCCGGACCAGTCGCGCCAGGTGTCCGGGTAACCGATCTTGGGCAGGAATGTTTCCCATTTTGCCAACGCTTTGGTCTTGGTCTGCTCGCTCATCCAGTCGACATGTTCGATCCGCGTCTTGAGTGCGGCACGGATGTTGTCCACCAGTTCGGCGGCGCGTTGTTTGGTGTCCGGCGTGAACACCTTGGCGACATACAGTTGCCCCAGGCCTTCGCCCATGGCCCCGTTGACCGCGCTGAGGACGCGCTTCCAGCGCGGCCGTTGTTCGGGCTGTCCGGACAGCGTCTTGCCATAAAAGGCGAAGCTATTATCGACGAACGCGCTGCTGAGCCATTTAGACGCGGCATTGATGGTGTGGAAGCGCAGGTATGCCTGCCACTGGGCCACCGATGCGCCGGCCAGCTGCTGGTCGAATGCCGCAAAAAAGCGGGGTTGCGACAACGAGAAACCAGGGCCGACCTCCACCCCTTGCGCGGCAAAGAATCTTGTCCACGAAAAGTGCGGCGTCAGTTTGTCGGCATCGGCAACGCTGACGAAGTGATATTGATTCTTGGGTAGGCGGGCCTCGGTCGGCGTAAGCGATGCAGCGGCCAGGCGCGATTCGAGCGCCATGACATCGTTGGCCTGGCGCTTGGCCGTCTCGGCATCGCTTCCGGTCAGTTCGAACGATCTGGCGATATAGGCAAGATAGGCCGCGCGGATCGGAGCGTATTGTGCAGCGGTGTAATAGTCCTTGGTCGGCAGGCCCAGGCCACCTTCCTGGGCGAACGCGATCTGCTGCCCGGCATGACGGAAATCGGCGCCAGCACCGAAATCGAACACCATTCCGTCGCCTTCTGCGTGACGCTTGGTGATGTACTCGGCGACCTCGCTGCTGGAGTTGAGCGCTGCAATCGCCTCCAGCTGGGGACGGATCGGCTGGTCACCCGCCGCTTCGATGGCGGTTTCGTCCATGCCCGATGCGTAGAGCAAACCCAGCTTGTGGGTAAGGGGATCGGCCTGCTTGTCTGCCTGCGTTGCTGCCGCTTCGACAATCTGTCGCTGTGTGACCAGGCTGTTTTCCACAAGTTCGTTGAAGATGCCCCAACTGGTCTGGTCGGGCGGGATCGGATTGGCTTTGGCCCACTTGGCGTTGACGAATGTATCCAGGTTCGTGCAGGCGCTCGATGCGGTATCCAGCTCGTCGATATCGAAGGCCGGCTTGGATGGGGTGGCGTGCGCAGCAGGCGCTGGCGCTTGCGTGGTCTTCGGTACGCTGCTGTCATCGGATGCGCGCTTGCAGCCGGCCAGGGTGACCAGCAGGGCAAGGGCGAGGGTCGAAGTCTTGATGGCGGACATGGCGAAAAGGCGCAGGAGGGAAGCAGCGAGGATAGGCGGGCGCTACCATGTCGACATACACGCTTGAGCTTTGTTGAGACTTGTATTCAAGGTGGTGATGGTCAGGCCGCAGAGGCGCTGATGACACGACGTCGAAGAGCGAAGGACGCGGTGGGGTGGCGGGCTCTGACGTTGCAATCGATGGTTTTAGGTGGAAGTAATGCGCGTCGGCGTGCGTGGCGCCTGCTGCGGCAAGGTGCGGTCCACGCACGGCGCAGAACGTAGATCCGCCGCTTGAGAGCCCGGCGCGCGACGTGGTTCGCATGACGCTTCATCGCTGCAAAAAAAGGCGGCGATCTCTCGATCGCCGCCCCCCGTTTGCACTTGGCGCGCAATTACCAGATCACGACCTGCTGGTCGCCCTGGCGCACCATTGCATCGCCCGGCTTGCACGAGAACGCGGCGGCGAAGGCCGGCATGTTCGACGGTGCACCGATGGCGCGGAAGTTGGCCGGCGCATGCGGGTCGGTCTTCAGGCGCACCACCAGTTCTTCCGGGGTGAAGTTGCGGCGCCACACCGTGGCCCAGTTGAGGAAGAAGCGCTGGTCGCGGGTAATGCCGTCGGTCTTGGGATCGTCCTTGCCAGCGGTGGCAGTCTTCATCGCGTCGTAGGCGGTGTTGAGGCCGCCCAGGTCGGCGATGTTCTCGCCCAGCGTCAGGTCGCCCTTGACCTTGTCGCCTGCTGGCGTGCGGTAGCTGTCGAACTGCGCCACCAGCTTGCCGGTGCGGGCCTTGAACGCGTCCAGGTCCTTCTGCGTCCACCAGCCCGGATCGGGGATGAAGTTGCCATCGGCACCGAAGCGGCTGCCCTGGTCATCGTAGCCGTGGGTCATCTCATGGCCGATCACCGCACCGATCCCGCCGTAGTTCATTTCCTCCGGTGCATCCGGGTCGAAGAACGGCGGCTGCAGGATGGCGGCCGGGAACACGATCTCGTTCTGCAGCGGGTTGTAATAGGCGTTGACCGTCTGCGGGCTCATGCCCCATTCGGTCTTGTCCACCGGCTTGCCGATCTTGGACAGGTTCCACTTGTAGTTGAACTCCTGCGCGGCTCGCACGTTGCCCAGATAGCTGTCGCGGCCAGTGCTCAAGCCGTTCCAGTCGCGCCATTTTTCCGGGTAGCCGATCTTGGGCGTGAAGCTCTCCCACTTGGCGATCGCCTTGGCCTTGGTCTCCGGGCTCATCCAGTCCAGCTTTTCGATGCGGGCCTTCAGCGCGGTGCGCAGATTGGTGACCAGGGTTTCCATCTTGGCCTTGGAATCAGCCGGGAAGGCGACCTTGACGTACATCTGGCCCAGGGTTTCGCCGGCCTGGCCGTTGATGGTGGCCAGCACGCGCTTCCAGCGCGGCTTGATTTCCTTCTGCCCGCGCATGGTCTTGTTGTAGAACGCGAAGCTCTCATCCACGAACGGCTGGCTCAGGAACGGCGAAGCGCCATCGACGGCGTGGAAGCGCAGGTAGGCGCGCCAGATGGCCGGGTCGGTGTCGGCGATCATCTTGCTCACTTCCTGGTGGAAGGCCGGGATCGCCAGCGAGAACATCTCCGGCGGAGTGACGCCCTGCGATTTGAAGAACTCGGTCCATGACCAATTCGGCGTCAGCTTGTCGGCCTCGGCCGGGCTGACCGGGTTGTAGGCCAGCTTGGTGTCGCGCGACAGTTCGGTGCTGGTCTTGGAGACCTTGGCCAAGCGGGTTTCGAATGTCACCACCTGCTTGGCCTGCGCGGCGGCATCGGCTGCGGCCACGCCGGAAAGCTCCAGTACCTTGGCGATATGCGCCTGGTAGGCCTCCAGCTTGACCTTGTTGCCGGCGCTGGTGTAGTACTCCGGATCCGGCAGACCCAGCCCGCCCTGCATGGCGTAGGCGATGTTCTGGCTGGACTTCTTGTAGTCCGCCTCGGCGCCGAAGCTGAAGAGTTCGTTGCTGCCCTTGGCAGCGCTGCTGCGCAGGTAGTCCACCAGCTTGGCCTGATCGCTGATCGCGTCGATGGCGGCCAGTTCCGGCTTCAGCGGCTCGATGCCCTGGGCATTGATCTTGGCCTCGTCCATGCCGGTAGACCATAGGTCGCCGACGATCTTTTCCACGCCGGTGGCGCCGGTGTCGGCGGCGGCCTGTTCGACCAGCTGGTGCTGGATCGCGTTGGAGCGCTCGTCGAGCATCTCGAATGCACCCCAGCTGGTGCGATCGCCCGGCACCGGGTTGGCGGCCAGGAACTTGGCATTGGCGTAGGCATTGAGATCGGTACAGGCGCTGCCGTTGGGGTCCAGATCGGCCGCGGTGAAGCGGTTTACCGCCGGCAGCTTGCTCTGGTCCAGGGTCAGGGTCTTGGCGGCTGCCGGGGTGGTGGCCGCGGCGTCGCCCGCAGCGGCCGCAGGCGCGGCGTCTTCCGGCTTCTTGCAACCGCTCAGCGCGGCAGCCACGGCCAGGGTCAGCGTCAATAGATGAGGTGTTCGGATCACAAAGGCTCCAGGAGCGTAAGCGTCCGCCAACCTCACCTACCCCGAAACCTCACTCCGTGCGCAACGGCAGCAATTGATCGATGTCCCGATCCAAGGTCGTCGGCAGCCGCGCCAGGGTGTCATGCAGCCAGGCATGCGGTTCGATACCGTTGGCCTTGGCGGTGGCCAGTAGGCTCATGATCGCCGCCGCGCGCCTGCCCGCCTGCGCTGAGCCGGCAAACAGCCAATTCTTGCGTCCCAGCGCCACCGGACGAATCGCGTTTTCGATCAGGTTGTTGTCGATCGGGTAACGTCCGTCCTGGACATAACGCGTCAGCGCGTCCCATCGCTTGAGCGTATAGGCCAGTGCACGCGCGGTGCCGCTGTTGCCCATCACCGTCTGCTGCAACTCCAACAACCAGCAGTTCAGCCGCGATAGCACCGGCACGGCGTGTTCTTGTCGGTAAGCCAGACGCTCATCGGGCTTCAGCGCGCTGGCTGCCGCTTCGATGGTGTAAAGCACGCCGATGCGCGCGATCGCTTCAGCCGCAATCGCGCTGCCGCTGGCCGCATGCTGCTCATGCCACTTGCGCCGGGCGTGGGCCCAACACCCCAGCTCCGTGACACCCTGCGCAAAGCTGGCTTTATAGCCGCTGTAGTCGTCCACCATCAGTGCGCCGCGCCACTTCCCAAGGAAATCGCGTGCGTGCTGGCCGCTGCGGCTGGTCTGGAACTGGAATACCACCATCGGTGGATCGGCGCCCGGGTGGTGGGCGGTGGCATACGCAAACAGATACGCACGCTTGGAGGAGCCTGCTGTTGGATCCAGCAGCTGCACCGGGGTTTCATCGGCATGCAGCACCGATTGCTGCTGCATCCGCACCGCCAGGCGGTCGGCCAACGGTTGCAGCGCCACGCCGATGGCGCCGATCCACTCGGCCATCGTGCTACGCGACAAGGCAACGCCGCTGCGTGCATAAATGGCTTCCTGCCGATACAGCGGCAAGTGATCGACATACTTTGCGACAGCGACCTGGGCCAGCAGGCTGGCATCGGCCTGGCCGCGCTCGATGATCGCCGCCGCCACCGGCTCGGCGACGATCAGCTCACAGCGACGGCAGCAATACTGCGGGTACACATCGCGCTTGACGTAGAACTCCAGCGGCTTGCAGGCCAGACGCTCGCTGACATGCTCGCCGATGGCCACCAGCGCGCTGTTGCACTGCGGGCAGTTGCAGTTGGCCGGCTCGTGCCGAGTTTCTACACGCTCAAGATGCTCGGGTAACGGCTTGCGCCCGGCGTTTGCTGCACGCCGACGCTTCTGGGTCACCGCTGCGGTCTCGCCCTCGGCCTGGAGCGCGGCCAACTGCGCTTCCACTGCGGCGATATCGGCGGCCATGGTGTCTTCGAACAGCTGGCGCTGGTCCGGGTCCATGCGCTCGGTCTTGGCCGAGAATTGCAGCCGGCGCAGGCGGGCGATCTCGGCGGTGAGCGCGGCGATCTGCGCATCGCGCAGGGTGATGGTGCGTTCGCGCGTATCGATCAACGCCTGCTGGCGTTCAATGGTGGTCTGCGCGGTCGCAAGCAAGGCGCGTGCAGCCTGGCGCAGCGCATGTGGATCATCAATCGTATCGAGGGCGGACAGGTCCATGTCCGCCACGATGCCATGGGTTACAGCTGCCGCACACCTGCCATTGGTGCAATGGACAATCGCTGCCAGTCCACGCCTGCACACAGCCAGGCCCACTGCTCAGCGCTCAAGGTCCACGCGGTATCGCCCACACGCGGCCAGATGAAGTGTCCCTGATGCAGCCGGCGCGCGCACAGCCAGACACCATGACGATCAACGCACAGCACCTTGAGGCGGCTACGCGCGCGATTGACGACGACGTAGGCCTCGCCCTCGGCCACGGGGCGATCCAGCAGTGACTGCATCTGCAGCAAGAGCCGGTCCATGCCACAGCGCAGATCCACCGGGGCGGTGACAAGATGCCACGCCGACACGCTCAGCATGCACCAAGCTCGCGCAGCAGACGCGCAAGCCAGCCCGGATCACCGGCCGCCACGCTGAGGCTGATGCCACCGGCGAGACGGATCTCCACGCTGGTCGTGGGAACGGCGGGGGTGATGTGCAGCGGTAGTGTGGCTGGAAGTGCTGCAGGCGCTGCGGACGCTGCAAGTTTGCCGCGCCAGTAGGTGAAGCTGCTCAACGAGACACTGTGCTCGCGGCACCACGCCGATGGCGTGGCGCCGCTGGCGGACCAGGCAGCAATGCGGTGGGACCAATCATCGTGCTTTGAAGACATCGGGGAGATCCGTTGGGAAGAACGCGATATCCCAACGGGCTGCTGGCTGCTTGTATAGGTGAGGTTGGCGGACGCTTACGGTCATGGGATATCACTTATCTGCCCTCGACGGTGAAAGGCCAGTTCTTCAAGCTGTATATGATCCTGGACGTCTACAGTCGCAAGATCGTGGGCTGGGAGGTCCACCACGAGGAGCTGGCCATCCACGCATCGGTGCTGATCGGGAAAGCCTGCATGCGAGAGCAGGTGGCGCGCGACACGCTGGTACTGCACGCTGACAATGGCGGCCCGATGAAAGCGGCAACGATGCTGGCCACCTTGCAGAGCCTTCATGTGACCCCGTCCTTCAGCCGTCCACGGGTGAGTGACGACAACCCTTACTCAGAGGCGCTGTTCCGCACGCTGAAGTACGCGCCGGCATATCCGAGCAGGCCGTTTACCGACATCACCTGCGCGCGCAGTTGGGTGGCGGGCTTCGTGGACTGGTACAACAACGAGCACCGCCACAGTGGCATCCGATTCGTGACGCCGCACGAGCGCCATGAGCGACGCGACCAGGCCATCCTGGCCGCACGCGCGGACGTGTACCGGGAGGCCGCCATGCGTCATCCAAGCCGCTGGCGCGGACGCGCCACGCGTAACTGGACGCCTGTCGGCGCGGTGTGGCTGAACCCGGATAACGACGATAGAAAAGCACCCGATGAAATGAAGTTCGCAGCATGAAATAGCGGACAACTATGTTGACAATCACCGGCTGCGCCGATGCCGATCCTCAAATGAGGGCTGGCTCTCAATAATCGATTGATGCCAATGCTAAGTTAATGAGACTGCTAACCGCTGCTGGGGTGTTCAAGGTCAAGACAATATCCACTATTGGAAGGGTTATTAATTCAATAAAATCCTGTTTCATCACAATAGTTTTCAGGTAATTTTGGATTTTATATAATTCTCAATTATTTATTTAAGGAGATTCATATCATGTCGGATGCAATTTTAGGTGCAAATATTTATGTGAAGCGTGGGACGCGCGCGCAGTTTGATGCTGCTGCTACGGCTGGCGAGCTTGCTGCCAGCGAGCCTTATTTCATTAGTGATGAAGGCCGGTTCGCGATGGGGACTAGCGCGAATAGCTACGCCACTTACGCCATTGCCTTGACTCAAGATTTGTCTTTGTACGTTTCCAATACGGGCAGTGATTCCAATGATGGGTTAAGCGCTGCGACGGCATTTCAGACAATTCAACGTGCTGTAAACGTGGTGCGAACACGCTATTCGTTATGCAATTATACTGTAATTATCAATGTCGCGGACGGAACTTACGTAGAAAATGTCGTAATGGGCAGCGTGACAGGTGGCATCGTGAGGTTTGTAGGTAGTACGTCTGCTATTTGGCGCAACACCGTAGGCTACCTGCTTACAATGAATGAGGGTGGCGCGGTTCAAGTATCTGGTTTCACTTTAGGTGGTGGGAGTACCGTAAACGGCATCCTGATTAGTCCTACTGTGTCATAAAAATGTTATTCTGCAGGCAATCCACACCGTGCTGAGATGAACATGGCCGCAGTCAGTCACCAAGCGCGTTTTTCCGCCTATTTGGATGACCTATCCGCTGCGCTTGGTCATGCTGATCGCGCGGCGAGCTTACACGGTTATTGCCGAGGATTGATGCTGCCGTTGGAGCGCAAAAGCGTAGAGCCGCTGGCGGCGCATGTGGATCCGCTGCGGACACGGGCTCGGCATCAGGCGTTGCACCATTTCGTGGCCAAGTCGGACTGGTCCGATGCGGCGGTGCTGGAGCGCGTCCGTCAGTACGTCTCATCGCATATGGATTTGAAGGGCGAGGTGTACTGGATCGTGGACGACACGGGTTTTCGCAAGAAGGGCAAGCATTCGGTCGGTGTGACCCGACAGTACTGCGGGGAGATCGGCAAACAGGACAACTGCCAGGTGGCGGTGAGCGTCTCGCTGGCGACGCCTGCGGCGAGCGTGCCGATGGCCTTTGGGCTGTATCTTCCTGAGGCTTGGGCGGCCGATGCGGCGAAGCGGGAGAAGGCAGGTGTTCCGGAAGAGATCGCGTTCGCCACCAAGCCAGAGATAGCGCTGGCGCAGATGCAGGCCGCGTGTGCTGCAGGTGTCGTCCGCGGCACCGTGTTGGCCGATGCAGCTTATGGCAGCAATACGGCTTGGCGTGATGCGCTGACTGCCTTGGAACTGACTTATGCAGTGGGGATTGTTTCGAGCGTCAAGGTCTGGCCGCCGGGGCAAACGCCCGAGCCGCCCGCGCCTTGGAAGGGGCAGGGCCGTCCTGCGATTCGCCATCGCCGCACGGCGGATCGCCAGCCACAGTCGGTGGAGGCACTGGCGCAGTCCCTGCCTCGGCGTGCCTTCCGGACGGTGTCATGGCGGGAAGGCAGCAACGCACCGTTGTCCGGACGCTTTGCGGCCCTGCGCGTGCGTGCCGCGCAGGGAGATCGTTTGCGTCAGGAGGAGTGGTTGTTGATCGAATGGCCCGAAAACGAAGACAAGCCAACGCGCTACTTCCTCTCCAACTTGCCGGCAAGCACGCTCCGCAAGGATCTGGTGAATACGGTCAAAGCGCGCTGGCGGGTTGAACGCGATTATCAGGACCTGAAGCAGGAGTTTGGTCTGGATCACTACGAAGGGCGCGGTTGGCGGGGGTTTCATCATCACGCCACGCTATGCATTGCTGCTTACGGGTTTCTGGTTGCTGAGCGCTTGCGCGGGGCGCATCAAAAAAAACCGTCACAACGCCCGCAACCTGCCCTACCCGAAGATTACAGCCCGCGCGGGGCGACCGATGCGGGCTCAGCGCCATGTAGTGGACTCGATCGCGACGCTGCGCTGGACAATCGCCGTAGAAATCGCAGTGACACTACTTGGAACGATGTCTCCGCACCTTCGCATTTAATGACACAGTAGGATTAGAAATAGAGCGTTGTGCAGTTTCCTGGGGGGGGCACGTGTTTGCAGCGATGACCGGTTTCCAAATCGTCGCAATTGCCAATGGTGTCTGTTACGTCAACGGAAACTACAGTATCACTGGAGGTGGCATTTACCACTATGGGGTATACGATGGTGGTCAACTGATTATTGGTAGTGTCACCGTTACACTGACAGGTACACCGGCTTTTGCTGCGTTTACTAACGTGGGCCGCGTTGGTAGCATAAATGGTGGCGATAACGTGTTTACATTCTCCGGAGCAGCCACCGGTCAGCGGTATCAAATTTACACAAATGGGGTGATTTGGGTTAACGGAAAAGGTCCAAATGTCTTTCCAGGAAACGCGGCGGGGATGGTTTTTGCCGGCGGTACTTATTACTGATGTCAGAATCTGTGAAAGCTGTTCGTTCGGTGCGACCATGGTCCACCACTGATCCCAGTGGTGGGTCATGGTCGTGAGTCCACTCATTTTAGGTGGCTGACAGTCAATAGAAATACAGGCATGTGTCCCAGCGATCTTGCGTGTGGTGGCGCAGGCCGATCTTGTAATCCGGATTCAAAGAGAGCGCCAAATCGCTGAGATCCAGCAAATCGGTGGACCTGTGATAGGCAGAGATTGCCATTTTGGGCTTGCACAGTTTGATCGTCTTTTCCGCACCCCTCAGAGCCCCTAGTTCCGACCCTTCGATGTCCATTTTGATAAACGTGGGCACATCGTCGATAATGTTGTCGATAGGGCGCACGTCGATCATGTCTGTGGGCTCGTAATACTCATCCGATGGCCTGATGAAGCCGCCGTGCCCACCCTCGTGCTTAAATGGAACCTTGGTTTCTGTCTCGCCTACGCCGCAGCGATGCAGGCTGATTTTGGATTTTAACGGCGTGCCTTCATAGCGGCGCAGCACATTATTTAGTGTGCCTATATTAATGCGGTCAGGTTCGATCATCCACGAGCGTGAGAATTGACCTTTGGTGACGTTGATGAGGCCGGTGAGGGATTCGCCAATAGAGGCGCCGCAATCCACCATCTTTTCAGAGTCGCTGAATCGCAGTAGGCCAGAGCGGAAATACAAGCTGCTGTAGGGACGTTCAACTTCGTGATAGTACTCCGGTTCACAGGTTAGGTGGAAGCTCAGGACGGAAAACAGGGTTTGTGCGGAGTAATCATCGCGAAAACGCTTTGCCAAGCGCTGAAATCTGGCAACGTTTCGCACGATTTCTTGCCCCCAGTCGTCCACCCTGTAATCAACCCGCCCTTGCAAGCCAAAGGCGCGAACGGTCTGTTCAAAATTAAGGTGGGGAATGCCGTGCTGTCGGCATACTTGATCAAAAAAACGCTTAGTGCTGTCACGTCGGCATGTGTTGAAGGCAATGATGTTTCCGGACTTGGCCAGCTCTACGAATTTGTCCGTAGAGATGATCGGTGTGCCGTAATGCAGGGAGCCGGAGTGATAGTGAAAGTCGTCCACAGTGGCGATTACGTTGCAAGGCCCATCGCCTTTCAGACTCAGTAAGTAAGCGCCGAAACCTCCAGTTCCGAGGACGATCATCTTGGTGTCATTGCCGTGCTTAGCAATGAGATGGCGAACGTCCTCGGGAATGCCGAACATTGGGTCATCAATCAGACCCTGGGCAGCAAGAAGAAAATTTTCTTCCATTAACTGGGGATCGATGTTCATTTTCATCTGGATATCTGTTCGCATGATTGGTTCCTTGGTTTTGTTCGCTAAACGCCAATCGAATTTTCGTAACGCAGGTCGAAGTAATGCTTGGCGGCAGCGTGCTTCCGCTCGATGTAAACGGATTTGCAGTCGCTCCCGACGATTCTGACCCATTGGAAGGGGCGTCAGCGCGGGTCGGCATCGGCCATGGCAATAGCCTGCGCTTAGCGCAAGTACCGGCGTAGGTCATCCCAGTCCAGCAGGTCGGTGGCTACACCGCGCGCGGCCAGTAGCTCTGAGTACTGCTGCAAATCGTAGGACAACGCGTTCCGCAGCGAGTCGAACTTCGGCGCGTCAAAGTCGGGCTCCTGCTCATCAAAGGGTAGGTCGCGGCTGGAGAAACCAAACTTTACGTCATCCGTCTCAGGTACCTCGCCGATCAGCCTCGAGAGGAACTTCACCCGGTTTGTCTCCTCCTTCAGCTTGTCGAGTGAGACCAGAATCAGGTCTTCTGGTCGGTATCGATCAAGAAAGCTCTTGATGACGACGTAGTAGAAGCTTGCCAACATCACGGACAGGAACGGGAAGCTCCGGCGAGTCATCAGGAAAGCTGCTTCGTAGTCCAGCCGGTTTGCGAAGTCTCCCTGTCGGAGTCTATCGATCTCTGCATCGAAATGACGCTCGACGTAACCAGAGGAAACCCGAGGAAACATGCGTAGGTGAAGTTCCTTCTGTTCCTGGTAGGAAGTGGACGCGGTGATCTTTGCCAGTCGCGTCCCATCCCTGGCCGTTGTGGTTCCAGAGGTTTTCAGGTAACTCTTGGAAAGCGCAAGTGCCTCGCTGTCCTGAAGGGCATTGATCTTCTTCATGCGGTAGGAACTCCAGGTCTGCTTGAAGGGATTGCGCAGGCATAGCACGATTCGGGTGTTGTGTTCGGGTAGCCGCGAGATCGCATAGGGGCTGAGGGAATAGCCGGTGCTGGCATCCAGCCACGGCAGTTGCGCCGGTGCGGGCAGTGGTGGCTGCGTGCCGGGAATCAGGTAGCCGTGCGGTTCCTTGATGTCCTCGACCAGATACTGTGCGATCCCGTTTCCAGCCAGCCAGCCAGCTAGAGGGGTGGTCCCGCATTTCTCCATGCCGGCGAGGAATATGTAGTCAGTTTTCATTACGCAACAGGCGTGCCGCCCGGCTCCTTCGTTACTGTCCGTAGACCAGGATGGATTCGTCATAGCGGGTGTCGTACACCGTGCGGTTGGGCAGGTCACGGTCATACAGCCGTGGCCAGCCCAGTTCGCAGTGGCGGCCGACCCGGACGCCAGGGCCGACCACCGCTCCCATACGCAGGATGGCGTGCGCGCCGATCTCGGTGCCGTGGCCGATGCTGACGCCGATGTCGCACCAGCATGACGGGCGCAGATGCACACCAGCGCCGATCTTGACCCCGCTATGCAGCACAGTGTTGTAGTCGATACGGCTGCCCGCGCCAACCACCACGCCGTCGCCGATGAAACAGTTGCGGCCAATCACCGCATCGGCAGCGACTACGGCTGAAGTGCTCACGAAAGGCTCCAGGCTAAAGCCACGTGCCATCGTCAGCTGCATCAGCTCCATGCGTTTGAAATTACCGAAGCGTTCGTCGAAAGCCACGAACATGGCCCCGTCGGCCGGACTCAGTCCATCCAGCACGCCAAGATCGAACTCGTGTTCGGAATCTTGTGTTACCTCGATCCTGATGACGTTCTCTTCCTGGCACGCCTGCTTCCAGGCGTGAAAGGCCAGGTCGAGGTAGTCGCTGCTGCCGATGATCCACCTAGATTTCATGTTCGGTTTCCATCAGCTGCGTGTACCAGCGTTCGACCAGGCGATTCATCGATTCGTAGGCACCCTGGGTGGGTAGCGGAGCGTCTGTGTGCAATGCCGCCTGCACACGCTCCATGATGTCCACGTCTTCGCCTACTACTACCTTACTGCCGTGCATCTGTGCCAATAGCACTTGGCTGGAAGCACCGTAAGGCTGTTTCTTGCGTGCGCTAAACCAATAGATTTCCAGATCGGTCCGGTCAGGAGCGATGGGGATGTGGTGTTCCAACGTGAAAGAGTAACCGCCATTGGAACTGGCGATATGCATATTTGGGAAGGCCAACCAGTTGAAGTAAGCGTCCTGCGTGCCCCAGCGTTCCACTTTGTCGTGCCAGCCAAAGTGTTGAAGGTTGGGGAGGGGGGCTTCCGGGCCGCCGAAACTGAAGCGGCGCATCTCGCGCCTCAAGGCAGCGGGCGAGCTGTCTTGCAACGCTTCCATGGATTCCTCGGCTTGTTCTCTGTTTACTTCGGCTAAGAAGCTGACAGTCTTGGCCAAAGTCTTGGGGTGGACGAAGCGCGGGTGATTGGCATCCCGAAGATTTTCGTAAGCGAGCTTCCAGTTGTACCGGCCACGCCATGTGGTCACCATGACCTCGGTGTCATAGGCGCTGGAGCTACTTTCCAGCAAGGCAATGAAGTCAGGCGAAAACTGCTCCTCGATGGGCATTGGATTGGGATCGAGGTTGACGAACAGCAGGTTGCCGATGGCGCGCAATGAGAATTCACGCAGCTTCAACTTGTCCTTTTCGCTATTTTCCAGGCGGTAAATCGCATCGCAGTCCGGGATATTCTTTACCCGGCCTTGTTCGTCGTAACTCCAGGCATGGTAGGGGCACACAAGAGGCCGGCAACCGATAGCACCGGTTTGAATCAATGCACTGCGGTGAAGGCAGACGTTCTCAAATGCACGGATTTTGCCGTGGAAGTTCTGGATTACCAGGGGAATGCCCGCGATCTTGCGGGTGATGAAGCAGTTGTTCTCCCGCAGCAGCGTCTTGAGCCCTGCAAACAACCAAACACGACGGAAAATCTTGCGCTGCTCGCGCTCAAAGATCTCTTGCAACAGGTAGTACCTGGGATGCATCCGGGAGCGCATGGATCAGTCTGTCGGTATGTTTTTGTGGAACACAATTTTGGCCGGATTGCCGAACACCGTGGCGCCGGCCGGTACGTCTTTCAGAACGACCGCGCCGGCTCCGATGACCGCGCCGTCGCCGACCTTGACGCCTGGCATCAGGGTGGCGCGTGGGTGCACGGTGACGAAGTCGCCAATCTGCACACCGCCGCCCATGAACGTCATTGCGCCAACGTGCACGTAGTCACCGATGCGAACGTCATGCCCAAGCATGCTCTGGGCATGGATGGTGACAAAATCGCCGATGCGCACGTCCGGCCCGGAATGGACCATTAGGCCAAAGAAACAGCCCTGGCCAAAATGCACCCGCCTGCCCAGGCGGACGTCAGTACAGATTGGAATGAACCGCCCGCCTTTTGCGAGGATCGGCAGAGCGTAGCGGTGGCGGTCGTAGGGGTTGCCCATCGCACAGACGAATACATCGTCAGGCTGTGGCAGGTAGCTCATCGGATCGCCGACGATCGGAGTGTCGACATCGTAGCTGTCCAGGATATCGGCGCGGCTGTCCAGGAACCCGCCGATCAGCCAGTCCTTGCCATGCCCGGCATCGCCACGCATTTGCTCCAGGACTTCGCGGCCCCAGCCGCTGGCGCCGATAATGAGTACGCGGTCCATCAGAGCACCGCTCCGCCGTCCATGACCAAACTGGTGCCGGTGACCCAACGACTGGCGTCGGACAGCAGGTAGACCGCGGCGTTGGCGACATCTTGCGGCGTGCCCAGGCCCAGTGGATGGCGCGCGCGTTGCTGGTTCAGCATTTCGTTGAGTCCGTCGTCCTCACCCCAAAGACGCGGAGTGGGCACCGCCGATGGTGAAATCCCATTGACTCTCACGCGGTGCTTCGCCTGTTCCAACGCTAGGCACCGGATGATGCCTAACAGGCCGGACTTCATTGCCGAGTACGGCCCCACGCCGCGTGTACCGATATGCGCGGAGGTGGAGAGCATGAACACGATGGAGCCTTGAGCATTAATGGAATTGGCTTGCAGCAGACGCTGCGTGAGCATGACCGGTGCCAGGAAATGAACCTCGTACATGCGTGTCATCAGTTCTTCCTTCAACTGGCGGATCGGCGACAGCATCTGCCCCCCGAAGCAGTGCACGACGCCGTCGATGCGCTGGCTGGCTTGCACCAGCCGCTCCCGGTCCTCCGAAACAGTCAGGTCGGCTTGCACCTGCACATGCTCGTCGCCGGCCAGTTGCGCATGGGTGTGCTGGAGACGCTCGGGATCGCGGCCGCTGATGACCAGGCGCGCGCCGCGCCGTGCGCAGGTCAGTGCGATTTCCTGGCCAAGTCCGGACGATGCGCCGGTGACCAGGATGGTCTTGCCAGTCAGGAAAAAAGCGTTGCGAGTCGGATTGCTCATGCGTAGATGTCCATCGGCACGGTCAGGCCACCATCTACGAGGAAGTAGTTGCGGGTGACCCAGCGGCTTGCGTCGGACAGATAAAACACCGCCGCATACGCCACGTCGTCCGGTTCACCCAGTCCCAGCGGGGTTAGTTTGGCGTGCTCGTCGATGTTGCCGCCGCTCTGGTTGAGGCACTCGAGCATCGGCGTGCGCACGTAGCCAGGCACGATGCAGTTGGCGCGGATACCGTGCTTTGCCACTTCCAGTGCCAGAGTACGCATTGCGCCTAGCAGGGCTCCCTTGCTGGCCGAGTAGGCGGCGGTGGCCACAGGACCGATGTGCGAGCCCACCGCTGAGATAAACAGGATCGAGCCTTTGGCATTGATGCGCTTTTTCGCCAGCAGGCCGCGCGTCAGTAGCAGCGGTGCATAGACATTGCTGGCGAAGGTCTCGTCCAGATGCGCGCGGTTGATCATCCGGAATGGTGCTAGCCGGGCGATGCCGGCCGCGTGTGCGACACCATCCAGGACACTGACCGAAGCCGCGAGATGGTCGATGTCCTCTTGCTTGTCCAGGTTGGCGATCACTTGCTCGTGCCCTGTGCCTTCGAGTGTGGCGAAGGTCTCGGCCAGACGGGCCTCGTTGCGACCACTGATGACCAGTTGCGCGCCCATCTCCGCACAGCTCAGTGCGATCTGCCGGCCGATTCCTGAGGAAGCACCAGTGACCAGGATGCGTTTACCCTGCAACGAGAACGGGTCGTTCGGATCGAGGGCGGTAGTCACGACTCTATCAACTCCGGTAGCACCGCGCCTTCGATATCAATCAGGCAGGTACCCCACGACAACCCGATCCCGAAGCCTGAAAGAAGTACACGCTTGGGGCCGGATTCCAACTCCTTGTTGATCCGCGCGGTCATGGTGACTGGCAACGATGCACCGCTGGTGTTGCCGAAGTCGCGCAGCGTGGAGGGCACCTTTTCCACCGGAAGGCCAAGCTTCTTGCGAATGGTCTCGTTGATCATCCGGTTGGCCTGGTGGAACACGAAATAATCGATGTCGTCCTTGCTTACACCGGCATACGCGATCAATTTTTCAACTGCGGGAGGAATGCGCTGAGTCGAGAAGCTGAGCACGGCGGTGCCATCGAGTTGCAGATCGGTGGCCTGGTGCCAGCGATCCTTCTCGTTTTCACGATAAGGTATCAGGTGCTGAATGGTGACTGGTTCACGTTGCCCCCCCACCGGCAGGATGATGGCCTTGTAGCCGCTCCCATCGCTGTTGAGGTCGAAATACATCGGTGCTGCGTTCTGGTCGAACTCCAGTGCCGTGGCGGTACCGGAGTCGGAGAAGATAGGGTCTTCCAGATTGGCACTGCGGTCACCTACCAGCAGCAGACCTTTCTTGACGCCGCCGGCGGCGATCATCGAGCCGAGCAGGTTGATGCCGAACGGGTAGGCCGAGCAGCCCAGGTTGACGTCGAAGGCCACCGTGGCATGCGACAGGCCAAGCCTGTCCTGCAGGATGATGGCAGTGGCCGGGATCGGATAATCCGGCGACTGGGTCACCACGATCAGCGCATCGATTTCCTCGCGCTTCCATTGCAGGCGTTCCAGCAGCACTTCGGTCGCATCGAAGGCCATGTCCGAGAAGCACTGCCATTCCGAAGCCATGCGGCGTGTTTCAATCCCGATGTTGCGCACCAGGCGCTCGCGTTCGGAGCGGATCTGCGGCCGGCAATCGGTGAGATTGGACACGACCCGCTTCGGCACGCAGGTCGCCATGCCGGCAAAGCGAACATTGTGCAGCGTGGAGGTCGGCATGGTGCTTACGCCTCGGTCAGTTTGTAGAGATCGCCCACGGTGACGGCGGCACTGAGATCTTCGCCGGTGATGGTCTTGCCGTATTCCATGTCGAACATGACGATCACGCCCAGCGCCGCCAGCGAATCCCATTCCGGCAATTCCAGCAGCACGGTGTCCAGCGTGACCTCCACCGGTTCCTGGAAGTCGGTGGCGGAGAGGAAGTTCTCGATAAATGTTGCCTGGGTCATGCGATCTCGCCTGGTTGCCTGTTGAAGATGCGGGAGTCTGAGAACACGGTGCAGCGTGGTGCGGTCATGTGGCCTGTGCGCCGGCGATCAGGTCGGCGATGGTATCGACCTGATCGGCACTCAGGCCGGGAAAGATGGGTAAGCACAATACCTGCGCGGCGACCGAGCGCGCCACCGGTAGCCATGCCGGCGCGGAGGAGGGCAGCGCACGATACATCGGAAAATCGCTGATGAGCGGATAGAAGTACCGTCTTACCAGGATGTCGTGTTCGCGCATCACCCGATACAGCGCATCGCGCGACAGCGGGTAGTCGTCCTGTACCAGGATCGGGAAATAGGCGTAGTTGGCGCTGGACTGCGCCGAGCGCGCAACGCAGTGGATGCCGCGCACCTGGCCAAGCCGCTGCCGGTACTGTGCATCGATGGCACCGCGCTGCGCGATGGCCTGGTCGATGTGCTTGAGCTGCAGCAGGCCGAAGGCCGCGCTGATCTCGTTCATCTTGCCATTGATGCCCGGTGCCACCACCGTGGTTTCGTCCACGAAGCCGAAGTTCTTCAAATGGCCGATGCGCTGGTAGGTCTTTTCGTCCGGGCAGACGATCGCGCCACCTTCGAAGGTGTTGAACACCTTGGTGGCATGGAAGCTCAGCACGCTCAGGTCGCCGTGGCGCAGGATCGAGCCGCCGTCATCGCGCACTCCGAAGGCATGCGCGGCGTCGTAGATGACCTTGAGGTTGTAGATGTCGGCGATGCGGGTGATGGCGCTGGTGTCGCAGGCGGTGCCGTAGCAATGCACCGGCATGATGGCGGTGGTCTGCGGGGTGATGGCTGCTTCGATCTTGGACGGGTCCATGTTGAGCGTCACCGGGTCGATGTCCACGAATACCGGGGTGATGCTCTTCCACAGCAGCGAGTGCGCGGTGGCCACGAACGAATAGGGCGTGGTGATGACTTCGCCGGTGATGCGCAAGGCCTGCAGGGCGGTAATCAGTGCGGTGGTGCCATTGGTCAGCAGCGCCAGATGCGGCACCCCCAGGTAATCGCACAACGCCCTCTCAAGCGCGTGATGCATCTCGCCGCCGTTGCTGACGATGCGGCTGCTCCAGATCCGCTCCAGGTAGGGCAGGAATTCTTCCAGCGGCGGCAGCAGCGGACTGGTGACGGGGATGGGCATCAATGCCTCGCTGGTGCGGGTGGAAGTCGGGGTTGCGTCGCAGCCGGAGGCTGCGTCACGCACTGCACTTGCCGAAGCAAGCGCCATGCCAGCAATCGAGCACCTGACGCGCTGATGCGCTCAGTTCGCCAGCTCGGTCTGCTCGCGGTCGATGCCGTACTTGCGCAGCTTTTCCACCAGGGTGGTACGGCGCAATCCTAGAAGCTGCGCCGCGTGGGCAACTACGCCCTGGGTGCGCTCCAACGCCTCGTTGATGAGCGCCAGCTCGATGGTGGCCATGTGGCCGCGCAGATCGATGCCATCGTCGGGCAGGCTGCCTGCCGGCGCGGGCTCGGCGTCTGCAACGGGTTGCAGCGTCACCACATTACCGGGCAGCTGGCTGGGCTCTGCCGGTCCGGCCAGCGTCTGTGCCAGCTCGACCGGAACGGCGGTGGCGAAATCGCCGCGGTACCGTGCCGGCAGGTCCTGCACGCGCACCAGCCCGCCGGGGTGCAGCACCGCCAGGCGCTCCACCAGGTTGGTCAGCTCGCGCACGTTGCCGGGCCAGTCGTAGCTGCGCAGCGCCTGCAATGCTTCATCGGCGAAGCGCACCTCGCCGCGGCCGGTGCGTGCCAGCTGGCCGGCAATGGTCTGCACCAGGATGGCCAGGTCGTCCACGCGCTCGCGCAGGGCGGGCATCTCGATCGGGAACACGTTGAGGCGGTAGAACAAGTCCTCGCGGAACTGGCCGTCGCTGATGCGGGCTTCCAGGTTGCGGTGGGTGGCGGCAATGACGCGCACGTTGCAGCGAATGGTCTGGCCGCCACCGACGCGCTCGAAGCTGCGCTCCTGCAGCACGCGCAGCAGTTTCACCTGCATCGGCAGGCTCATGTCGCCGATCTCGTCCAACAGCAGGGTGCCGCCTTCCGCCATCTCGAAGCGGCCCTTGCGCGCACTCAAGGCGCCGGTGAACGCGCCTTTCTCGTGGCCGAAGAGTTCGCTTTCCAGCAGGTCAGGCGGGATCGCGCCGCAGTTGATGGCCACGAACGGCCCGTCGCGGCGCGGCGAGTGTTGATGGATGGCGCGCGCGACCACTTCCTTGCCGGTGCCGGACTCACCCAGCACCAGCACGGTGGTATCGAACGCGGCCACCTGGTCGATCAAGCGGCGCAAGCGGGTCACCGCCTCGCTATTGCCGGTGGGGCCGCTATCTTGCTGCACGCCGGCCTGGTGTTCGGCATCCAGGCGCTTGAGGCTGGCACGGCGCAGCAAGGCTTCCAGTTGCGCATGCCGCAGGGGGGTGTCCAGCGCCCACACATTGGCCTCGTGCAGGCCGTGGGCCTGGGCGAATGCGCTCGGGCTGCCTTCCATCAGCAGCACGGGTGGCTGCAGCTTGGCATCGGCCAGCCAGTCGAAGAACTTGTCGGCCTGGTCGGCATCCTGTGCCGAGCCCACCATCACCGCCATCCATTCGTCGTGGCGATGCCGGCCGGGATTGATGTCGGCGCCATCGGTGACCCAGCGCGGATTGAAGTCCATGAATTCGAGCAGCGAGACGGTGCGCTCGGCGCGCACGGCGTCGCTGTCGATCAGCAGAATGCGGGACTCACTCATTCCTGGCTCCTTCCGTCAGGCCCTCCAGGATTGGCATGACTTCCTGGATGTAGGACAGCTTGCTGACGAAATTGTCAGCACCCGCGCGTAGAGCGTGTTCACGATGCTCGGCGTCGTCGAAATGGCTTGCGATGACAATATACGGTGGATCGTCCTGCGTCTTGATGAGCCGGGTCGCCTGCAGGCCGCCCATCTCCGGCATGGCTAGGTCCATCAGCACCACGTTGGGGCGCAGCGACTCAGAGCGCTCGATCGCTTCCAGTCCATTGGCGGCACTGCCCACGATGTCCAGCCACTCCACCTTGCGAAAATGACGCATCGCAGCGTTGATGAAGCCCTCGTGGTCGTCGACCAGCAGCACGGTGAGTTTGCTCATAGTAGTCCTTATCCCGCTCGCGCAAGCAGCGGTTTGTTGGTGCGGCGGCGCTCGCGGGCCGGGGCGATATCCAGTTGTTCGCGGTACTTGGCCACAGTTCGGCGCGCAATATTAACGCCCTGACGCGAGAGCAGGGTCGCGATGGCCTCGTCGGCCAGTGGCCGGCCGGCCGGTTCGTTCTCGATCAGGCGGCGCACCATGGCCTTGACCGCCTGGCCGGAGACGCTGGCGCCTTCCAGGCGCACGGCGAAGAAGTGCTTGAGTTCGAAGGTGCCGCGCGGGGTCTGCAGGTATTTGCCGGTGGTGATGCGCGAAATCGTCGATTCGTGCATGCCGATCTCGTCGGCGATTTCCTTCAGCGTCAGCGGTGCCATGGCTTCTTCGCCACGGGCCAGGAAGGCGGCCTGCCGTTCGACGATGGCACGGGTGGCGCGCAGCAAGGTTTCGTAGCGCATCGACAGGCCGCGAGTGAGCCAGCGTGCCTCCTGCAGCATGTCGCGCAGCGGCTGTGCGGCGTCGCCGGCCTCGGCGAGGGCACGCTCGTGTACCGGATTGATGCTGACCCGGTGCGTGGTGGCCGGATTGAGCGCCACCCGCCAGCTGCCGTCGGCATGCCAGGCGAGCACGTCCGGGATCACGCTGGCGTTGCTTTCCTGCAGCAGGTCGTCACCCGGGCGCGGTTGCAGCGACTGGATCAGCCGCACCGCTTCGCGCGCATCGTCCACCTCGGCGTCGTGCGCGCGTGCCAGCCGTGCGTAATCGTGGCTGGCCAGCAGGTCCAGATCGCCGGCCAGGATGCGCGCGGCCAGGTGGCGGGCCGGTACGCGGCCGGGCAGGGCGCCAAGCTGGGCCAGCAGGCATTCGCGCAGGTCGCAGGCGGCCAGCCCGGCCGGGTCGCCGTGCAGCAGGCGTTGGCGGATCGCTTCGACGGCGTGCACGGTCATCCCCAACCGCGTGGCGCCCAGCTGCTGCAGTGTCGTCAGTGCATCGCTCAGGTAACCGGCGTCATCGGTATGCTCCAGCCAGAACGCGGCGGCCCCCAATGCGGCCTCGTCCAGATCCAGCGCCAGCTCCCGCAGGATGCGCACATGCGGGTCGGTGGAATCGCCGGCAGCCACGCGCTGCATGCGGTCCTCGTCGCCATCGTTCCAACTGCTGCTCTGCACGTCCCACATCGTGCTTTCCGGCAGTTCGTCGAACGCGGCAACATCGGTGGCGCCATCGTCGCTGGTGGTGGCCTCGTCCCCGTTATCGGCCAGCTCCTCCAACTCCAGCAACGGATTGGTTTCCAACGCGCGACGAATTTCCAGTTCCAACTGCATGCCGTCCAATTGCAGCAGACGGATCGACTGCAGCAGCTGCGGGGTGAGGTGCAGTTGCTGGCCAAGCTGGGCGGAAATGGTCGTCTTCATGGAAGCGCTTCCGATGGGCGCTGCAGCCAGCAGCGATGGAACGCATCTTGCAGGACTTCGCGACGGGTTTCTAATCAGGGAGTGGTGTGAGACTACTGATGATTTTCCTGACATGCCGTCGGGAAATGCCTGACATTTTCAGCGGACTCAAGCGTGCCCGCCGGAATTACGTCACTGTTTTCGCGCGCAACGCAGATGAGCGCGCTTTCATCTTGCTGACCGTTATCGCAACGGCCGCAGGCGCAGTGGTCAGACCAGCTCGTTGTGGTGTTTCGCTGCCAGCAGCACCAGGTCGTTGGCGCGCCGGCAGCCCAGCGATTCCATCATGCGCGCACGGTGGGTTTCCACGGTCTTGACGCTGATACCCAGATCGGCCGCAATTTCTTTATTGCTCTGGCCACGCCCGATCTCGCGCAGGATCTCGCGCTGGCGCGGCGACAGGGCGGCGATGCCCACCGGCTTCTCACGGCCCAGCATCGGCGCAATCATCTTGGAGGAGATCTGCGGGCTCAAAAACACCTGCCCGGCGGCGGCGGCGCGCAGCGCCAGTTCCAGTTCTAGCGGCGCCGCATCCTTGACCACGAAACCCACCGCACCACGGTCGAGTGCGTCGCGCACGTGCACGGGATCGTCGTGCATGGACATCATCACCACATGCGTGCGCGGCGCGGCGCGCAGCACATCGGTCATGGCATCCAGGCCGCTGCGGCCAGGTAGCGACAGGTCCATCAGCACCAGATCCGGGCGATGCAGGGAGGTCATGTCCAGTGCCTGCTGTGCATTGCTCGCCTCGGCGACGACATCAATGCCGGCAAAAGTTTGCAACAGCCTGGACAGGCCGGCGCGGACTAGGGTGTGATCGTCGACGATGATGACTCGCACGGCGCAGAAGAGACCTCTTTCGGTTGAGTCCACCTTAGCTGACCCGGCGCCCGCCGCCAACTGGGTCGATCAGCGCTGACGACGCGCCTCGGCAACCTCACGGCGGTGCAGGCGGAACAGATGGCGCTCCAGCGCATCCAGAAGACCTGGTGCCAGTGGTGCGAAGCGTAGCCAGAGCCAGTCATCATGGCCGTCGCTCGCGCTTGCCACGACCTGCGCCGGAAGCTGTACGAGTTCAGGAAGCCAGTCGGAAGGCTGCAGGCAAACCACGCCCTCGGTGCCCGCTGCGTGGGCAGTTGCGCAGTTGAGCCGAATTCCGCGCACCGACCAATGCACCATGTTCTGGATCAGGCCGCTATTGCCCTGGCGGACCAGGCGGCCGATCAGCGCCAGCATCAGATCGAGCTTGGCGTCCATGCGCTGCACCAGTAGCGGCAATTCGCCGCGGTCTTCACCAAGCTCTTCGCTGCGCAGATCCTCCACCTGGGCCAGGCTGCGCAACAGGGTTTCTGCGGCGCTGTGCGCGCCTGAGTCGCCGCCGGCGCGGAAGCCGGCCGGCAGGCGCAGTTGGCAGCTGAGCGTGTCGGAGAACAGCTCGGCCTCGGCCGCTGGCGCGAGTGTGCCGAGCGTGGGCATCAAATCCGCCCGACCCGTGCGTAGGCGCGGCTGGCCGAGGACGAGGTGCGCTGTGCACGGATCAGTTCCAGCAACTTGCGCTGACGTTCGCGCATCATCCGCATCAGGTCCTGATGCATGGTCAGCAGCGTCTGCAGCGCATCGCGATCGCGATCCAGGTCCACATGCTGAGCGAACTCGTGCAGATGCCGGTCGTGGTTGTCCAGCAGATGCGGCATGACCTCGAACTCCTCGTTGGCCATGGCACTGCGGAGATCGGCCATTTCGGCCTGGAGACTTTGCACGCTATGCATGGCCGGGCTCACGAGACGGCTGACAGGCCGCGTTGTTCAAGGGGGATGGAGTTCCACGCCGAGTCGATTTCGCTGAGCAACTCCAGCGCCTCGGTCAATGCAGATTCGTCGTTGTGCAGGTTGGCCGCAGTCAACCGCTGCATCACGTAGTCGTACAGGGCCGACAGGTTGCCGGCGATCTCGCCGCCGGCTTCGTGATCGAGTGAGCCATTCAAGTGGCCAACGATCGCGCATGCCTCGCCGATCGCCTTGCCCTTGCGTGCCTGGTCGCCTTGCGCCAGGCAAGCCTGGGCCAGACGAATGCGCTGGCAGGCGCCGGCAAACAGCAACGACACCAGCTTGTGCGGGTCGGCTTCGGTGACGCTGGTGGAGACGCCGACCTTGCGGTACTGCTCGGCGTACTGACGATTTGAACCGTACATGGGTGCTTCCTCAATGGGCTGGCCGTTGCTGATCCCGGAGCGTTGCGCTTGTGCGACGACGCTCCTGCCGACCGGCAGGACCGGAATCACGGCAGGCTCTTGTTGTATCGGCAATACCCTTGCGGGACTTGAGGATCGCCGTCACGGAATCAGTTCGTCAGCAGGCTGCTGAGCGAGCTGGTGCTGCTTTGCAACTTGCTTATCATGGTTTCCATCGCGGTGAACTGCGCGGTGTAGCGGTCGCTGAGTTTTTCCATGCGCGCATCGAGATCGTCCAGGTCCGATTCGTAGCCCTTGATGGTCTTGTTCAAGCTGTCCGAACGCAGGGTCAGCGTGCCGTTGGTGACGTTGACGTTGCTGTCCAGCAGCTTGGTCAGGGTGCCGCCGAACTTGCTGTCCTTGCCAAATACCTCGGCCGCCGCGCCGCCATCGGAGGCGATGGCGGTATCGAACTTGGCGCCGTCGAAACTCATTACGCCATCCTTGTCGATGGTCAGGCCGAGTGCCTTGAGTTCGTTGACGTTGCCGCTGACCTGGCCGCGCAGCTGTTGCTGCAGGCTGCGCACCAGCGAATCGCCGGTCAGCGCGGAGGCGGTCCTGGTGGTGGCGTCGTAGCTACTGCTTTTCGCCAGCAATGTGTTGGCCGTGTTGTAGGCAGCGGCGAACGCGGTGAGATTGCCCTTGAGGCCGCTGGTGTCGGCCGCGACGCCGAGGTTGAATTTGGTGCCTTCGGCGGCCTTGGTGAGGTTGAGTACCACGCCGGGCACGATGTCGGTGACGGTGTTGGAGCTGGAGGTGCGTTCGAAGCCGTCCACGCGCACCAGCGCATCGGCCGCGGCGACGGTCTGGTTCAGCCCGCCGGTGACGCCGGGGCCGAAGGTGAGGGCGCTCAGGCTAGGGTCGCTGGCACTGACGGTCAGTGCGCCCTTGGTGCCGGAATCGACTGCGTTGAAGACCAGGTGCTGGCCATCGTTGGCGGTGACCACGCTGGCGGTGACGCCCTTGCCGCCGGAGGCCTTGTTGATGGCGGCGGCGATATCGGTGAGCTTGTCGGTGCCGCTGATGTCCACGGTGACGCTGTTGTCGCCATAGCCGATCGTCAATGTTCCACTACCGACCGTGGCATCGGCAGTGAACGCGCCGGAGGCCAGCTTTTGCGCGGTCGCCAGCGACACCACTTCCACCGAATAGTTGCCCGGCGCCGCCGAACTGGTGGTGGTGGCGGTGAAGCCGGCATCGGTCGGCACCGTGGCCTTGTAGGCATTGGTGTCGGCGCTGCTGATGACCTTGTCCAGCGCAGACTTGAGCGTGGTCATGCTGCTCTTGATCTGGCTGATCGCCGACAGCTGCGTGGTCGCGGCGGTGCCGGCCTTGTTGATGCGCGCCTGCTCCGGGTCTTTCTGCCGGGATACCAGAGTGGACACCACCGTTGGGATGTCCAGACCGGAGCCGGAAGTGCTGATCACCGATGCCATGTTGCATTCCTCGTGTGGGCGTCCGAAACAGACGGACGCATGGGATTACGTGACGGGTATCGGCCGCATCCGCGAGGACTTTAGCGGCAGCGACAGGTCACGCTCGCGGGAAGTGATGATGCAAGTTCCATACCTGCTCAGAGGGTGTTTACATAATGATATAATAGTGCCATCTCATCACAGACAGTCATCGAAATGGGCCGCCCACTGAAGATTCAAGTCGAACATGAAGCTGTGTTGATGGACATCGTCGCGTCGGATCCGACGGCGACGTTGGAGGAAATCAGGCTTGAGCTTCTCCGCCGCTGCAACGTGCATGTTCATGAGCAAACGGTGGTCTCGACGTTGAAAAGGCTTGGTATCGAGCGCCGCCCTAGCCATGAGGTGGTAACGATCGAGAAAGTCCAGATCGATAAGTCGCGTTATGGCTATACCGATGCGCACGCTCGCCAGGAGCCGGAACAGACCTACCCGAGTTGCCTGACCAACGCCGAATGGGCACTGGTCAGGGATATTTTCGAGAAGGAAGGCGGGCGCGGTTTGCCGCCGCGCATCAGCCGCAGAACGCTGGTGGATGCGTGTTGTTATGTGGTGCGCAGCGGTGGGTCGTGGCGGATGCTGCCAGTACATTTTCCACGTTGGCAAAACGTGTATCGCACCTTCCGCCGCTGGAGCGAGCAAGGCAAGTTCGAGCAGATGCACGACCGCCTGCGCGGGCAATGGCGCGAGCGCGAAGGAAGGAACGAAGAACCCACCGCCGCAGTGATCGATGCACAATCCACGCGCGGTTCTGCGCAAGGTGGCGACACTGGCTATGACGCCGGCAAGAAGGTCAAAGGGCGCAAACGGCATCTGGTGGTGGATACGCTCGGATTGCTGCTTGCCGTGAGCGTCACCGCCGCCAGCATGCAGGACCGCGATGGCGCTTATCCGGTGGTGGAACGGGCGATGGAAAAATATCCGAGCATCCAGACGCTGTACACCGACAGCGGTTACGCAGGGCAGTGTGCGCAGCTGCTGTCGCAGTGTCACAACATCCGGGTACAGGTCGTGCGGCATCCGGCCAACAAGAACGTGGGGCGTTGGATGGGTCCAGAGCAGCCGGACCTATTCACTGTGAAAGCCAGTGCTCAGGGATTTGTGGTGCTGGCCAAGCGTTGGGTGGTCGAACGCACGCATGCCTGGAACGACCGTGCACGCCGACTCGTCATGCACCACGATCGGCTGCCCAAGGTGGCCGAGGCGTGGGTATGGCTGGCTCAAGCGCGATTGCTGCTGGCGCGGCTGACTGGTTAATTATGTAAACACCCTCTCAGGGCCGGGCCTGCGTCAAAAATCCTGCCCGGGCCACTGTGGCATGGCAGCGGACACAAAAAAGCCCCTCCGAAGAGGGGCTTTGGACGGCTGCGGAACGCTGCCGTATTGCGGCGGCAGCTGGCTGCAAGTTACTGCAGCAGGCTCAGCACGTTCTGCGGAACCGACTTGGCCTGGGCCAGCATCGCGGTACCGGCCTGCTGCAGGATCTGCGTGCGGGTCAGTTCGGCGGTTTCCTTGGCGTAGTCGGTATCGCGGATACGGCTACGCGAGGCCGACAGGTTTTCCGAGGTTGCGCTCAGGTTGGCGATGGTGGAGGTGAAGCGGTTCTGCACCGCACCCATGTCGGCGCGCGAGGAGTTGACCGCGGTCAGCGCCTTGTCGACGATTTCCAGGGCCTTCTGCGAGCCGGAGAACGTGGAGATGTCCAGGCTGCTCAGGGTCGAAACGGCGGAGCCGGAAGCGGCCGACGCGGTGGTGATGCCGGCGCCAACGGTGATGCCAGTGGCGCTGGAGGTGCCAGCCGACAGCGAGGTGAAGTCCTGGCCAGCCTTCAGCGATTCGATCTGCACCGTACCGTCGGTCTTGATCGAGGCGTACATGCCGGTCTGGTCCAGCTTGTCGTTGATCGCCGCAGCAACCTTCTTGTTGACGTCGGCAGCGGTGTCGCCGGAAGCGACCTTGACGTCGGCGATGGTGACGCTCTTGGCAGCGCCGCTGGCATCGTTGAACGCCAGGCTGATACCGGTGACCGAACCAGAAGCGGTGGCGGTGCCGGTGACGCCGGCAGCAGAGACCGCAGCAGCAAACCGGGCCTTGCCCAGCGAATCGACGTTGGCGTCGACGATGCTGTTGATGCCGATGGTCTGGCCAGCGTCGGCACCGACCTGGAACAGCGCGCCGGAGAAGTCGCCGTTCAACAGCTTGGTGCCGTTGAAGTTGGTCTGGTTGGCAACGCGGTCGATTTCGGCGGTGAGCTGCTTGACTTCGGAGTTCAGCGCGTCACGGTCGGTGGACGAGTTGGTGGCGTTGGACGACTGCACCGACAGCTCGCGGATACGCTGCAGGTTGCTGCCGATTTCCACCATCGCGCCTTCGGCGGTCTGGGCCAGCGAGATGCCGTCGTTGGCGTTGCGCGAGGCCACGTCCAGGCCGCGGATCTGCGTGGTGAAGCGTTCGGAAATCGCCAGACCGGCGGCGTCGTCCCTGGCGCTGTTGATGCGCAGGCCCGACGACAGACGCTGGATACTCGTCGACATGCTGGCGCTGCTGGTGTTGAGGTTCCGCTGAGCGTTCAGCGACATTACGTTGGTGTTGATGACCTGTGCCATTTGATTTCTCCTAAGCGATTTTTCCGGCAAGGGGGCTTGCCTGGATTCTCCGCAGGGGGGCCATCAAGTTGGCCGTTGCCGCTGCTGAGATGGATAACGGCGTTGTATCGGGAACCTTTAGCGGATATCGGCGTTTTTTATCGCTTTTCCGCTTCGGGACAAGAGGCAGGAACGTTGTGTAGCAAGGGCGGCGATAGATCCGGCGGCACCCTGTCGATCTTTAGACTTGGTATAACCCTGAAATAATAAATACCGTCCTTCCACGCGACCCGGGCCGCGCGGGAGCGAACAAAACGCAGGGTGTCCTGCGCAAATTCAGCGGATCAAATTAAACAACGACGACGATTGCATCTGCTGAAAAATCGTTTGAGCGGCCTGCAACGAGGCCTTCTCGAGTTGGTACTGCCCGATCGCCGAGGCGTAGTCCAGATCGCGGATCGACGACAGGGTGGTCTTGAGCGTGACTTCATTGGATTCGAGCAAGGAGTTGGCGTTGTCAATTGCTGACAACTGCGCGCCACCGGAGGCGCGCGCATCGATCATCTTGGAGGACGCCTGCGCGATATCGCGCATCGACGACTGCAAGGTGTTGATCATCGATGCCTTTTGCGGCGGGGTCAGGGTGTCCGAGTTGAGTGCGCCGACTAGGTCGTCGATGGTGGAGAACACGTCCTTGGTGCTGGAGGCGCCAATCTGGAAACTATCCCCCACCGCCGGTGCGCCGCTGATGCGCATGCGCACGCCGGCCGCGTTGATGTCTTCGCCATCTTTATAGGTGCCGGTGCTGACCACCGCATTGGTGCTGTCGCGCACTTCATAGGTGTTGGCGGCGGTGAACTGCACGCTGTAGCTGCTGCCATTCCAGCTGCCGGTGCTGGCGTCGCGGCTGAAATCCAGCAGCAACCCGGTGCCGGTATTGGCGGCGTTGGCGTGCGCGTCCACGGTGCCGTCGCCGGTGCGGATGCGCATGAAGATTTCGCTGCCGGGCAGGGTGTCGCTGACAAAGGTGTCCGGCGCCACTTCCACCTGTTTCTGGGTCTGGTCGCCGTTGTAGGTGACGCTGCCACTGCTCTTGATGAACGGTGCGCTGCCGTCGGCCGTGCCGCCGAACAGGTAGCGCCCGGTGCCGTCGGTGCTGTTGGCCAGGCTGACCATGCTGTCGCGCAGGGCGGTCAGCTCCGAGGCGATCGCCTTGCGATCGTCGGGGCTGAGCGAGGAATTGTTGGCCTGCACCGCTAATTCGGTGACGCGCGCCATTTTGTCGCCGGCCTGGGTCAGGGCGTTTTCCTGCAGGCCCAGGCGGTTCTGCACGTTGTTGGCGTTTTCGCCGAAGCGGGTGATTGCTGCCAGCGCGCGATCCAGGCCCACGGCGGTACCGGCAGCGACCGGGTCGTCCTTGGCGGTGACCAGGCGCTGGCCGCTGGACAGCTGCGATTCGAGCTGGTTCAGCCGCGCCTGCTTGGCCCCCATCGAGGCGACCGACTGGCTGTACATCATGCTGGTGGAGATACGGTCAGTCATCAGCGTACGGCGCCCAGGATGGCTTGGAAGATGGTGTCGGCGGTGGAAATCATCTGTGCAGCGGCCTGGTAGGCCTGCTGCAGCTTCAGCATGTTGGCGGCTTCCTCATCGAGGTTGACGCCAGAAATCGAGTCGCGGCTGGCCTGCGCCTGGTCATTGATGACCTTCTGCGCATCGGCCGAATAACTGGCTGCACGCGCCGCCGACCCCACCGACGTGGTCAGGCCCGACAGCGCGCCGTTGAGCGTGACCGTGCCGCCGTTGAGCGCCTTGGCGTCTTCGACCTTGGCCAATAACTTGGCGTTGCCGTTGTCGCTGGAGCCGGCACCCATCGGGCCGACGCCGAAGGTATCGCCGGCTTTGGGCGCGCCATCCAGCGCAAAACTCCAGCCATTGGCGCTGATGGTCTGGCCGGCGGTGTAGGCGAACGGCCCGGTGCCATCGATGGTGTACTGGTTGGCGTCGATGAACTCCACCGAGGAGGGGGTCAGCAGCGCCGGGTTCTGCGCATTGGTGACCTTGACGTCGCTGATCTTGCCCGAGCCTAAGTTGGCGACGGTGGCGGTGGCCTTGACCGGCGTTGCCGCAGCAATGCGCGACGGGTCGGTGATGGCCACCGACAAGGTGCCGGCGAGCCCGGCAGTGGGTTGCAGCAGGAACTTGTCGCCGTTGGCTGGCGTGCCGCCGACCACCATGCTGACGCCATTGAGCACCAGTGGGTTGGCTGCGGTGCCGGTGCCGGTCATCGGCACGGCCGAGCCGGTGCTGGCGTTGGTGGCCTTCCAGTTGGTGCCATCGAAACTGAGCGTGACGTTCTGCCCATCCACCGCGCTCATGTTGCTGAAAGTGGCGCTCAGGGAGGCACTACCGGTGTTGTTCGGGTTGGCGGCAGTGGTGGGCGAGCCGATGTTGAAGAAATTGCCGCCCATCGCGCCGTACAGGTCCATGCCTTGCGCGTGACCGGCGTTGAATGTGCTGGCCATGCCCACCGCCAGACGGCCGAGTTCGGCCTGGGTCGGCTCCAGCACGCTGCTACGGAACTCCAGCAGGCCGCCGATCTGCCCGCCCAGCGAATTGGCGCTGAGGCTGACGTTCTGGCCCTGGGTCTGCATCGCCACCTGCAGCTTGGTCGGCTGGTACGGGTCGGCGACGGTGGTGAGCTTGGCCGAGGTGGTTCCCACCACCAGCGGCTGACCGCCGGCGGTGAAAACGTTCATGAAACCACCGTCCTGCATCACCGCAGTGCCGCCGGTGTAGCTCACCAACTTGGTCACCAGCGCGTCGCGCTGGTCGAGCATGTCCGGCGCTGCATTCTGGGCACTGTTGCCGATGGCGCCATTGATCTTGGCGATCTGCTGCGTCAAACGGTTGACCTCGTCCACCGATGAGGTCAGGCCGCTGTTGACCTCATTGCTCAGGCTGTCCATCTGCCCGTTGAGCTGTTTGAAGCGCGTCGCGAGCGAGTTGCCGCTGTCGAGCATGCTCTGGCGTTCGGCAGTGGAGGAGGCATTGGAAGACAGTGCGCTGGTGGAGTCGAAGAAGTTCGACCACAGCCCGGCCACGTTGGTGGCAGTGTTGGAGTACAGCGCATCCACGCGGTTGGACAGCGAGGACAGCTGCTGCAGGCGCGAGAGTTCGCCGCCGCTGTCGAGCAGGCGCGAAATGGCCAGCTGGTCGGCCACCCGGCCCACGTCGGTGATCTTGGCGCCATTGCCCACGAACGCGTAGCCCATGTCGGTGGGCGTGCGCGTTGCAAATTCCACACGTTGGCGGCTGTAGCCTTCGGTATTGATGTTGGCGACGTTGTGGCTCACGGTCGACAACGCCCGTTGGAAGGCGATCAGTGCGCTGGTCCCGGTGGACATGATGGACATGGGCGACTACCTCAGCGACGGATGGTGCCAAGCCCGGCCGGCTCGGCGGTACTGGCGTAGCGGTTGGACAGATCGGCCGCCGCGTTGCCAATTGCGGCCACCGCACGGTCGATGGTCGGGCCGTTGGCGATCGCCGCGATCTTGGCCGCATAGCCCGGATCGGTGGCGTAGCCAGCACGTTGCAAGCCGCGTGCAAAACCGTGGATATCGGTGCCGGCCTGTAGTGCGCCCTGGTAGCGGTCGTTGTTCTTCAGCAGGCGCACGTAGTCGGCAAAGCTTTCCTCGGCCGAGCCGTAGGCACGGAAATCGGCGGTTTCGGTGGTCTTGACGCCGTTGACGTACTCGTGGGTGCCAGTGGTGACCTTGGCGCCGTTCCAGCCGGTGGCCTTGATGCCGAACAGGTTGTTGGAATCGCCGCCATTGCCGATGCCGCGACGGCCCCAGCCGGTTTCCAGCGCGGCCTGTGCCACCAGTGCGCGTGGGTCCACGCCCAGTTCGCGTGCGGCTTTTTGTGCATGCGTCCAGATCTTGGCGACGAAGCCTTCCGGGGTGCGTTCGCCCAGGCTGGCAGCGGCGCTGCTGGCGGCGCTGGCGTTGACCGCGGCATTGGCGTCGGCGGCATCGCTGGCGGCCACATCGCTCCAGCGATCTTTGGCCGACGGCCAGCTCAGTGCGGCGGCATCGTCGCCGCCGGCCTCGCTGCTGCCAGTGCGCCCGGCGATCAGGTCCAGCACCTGGCTCATGCCGATCCCGCTCAGGCCGCCTGTGCCGATGCCCGGGCGTGTGGCAGCGCTGACGTCGATGCCGTTCGCCGCGCCATCGCGTGCAGGCAGCGGCAACGAGGCATCCCGCTTGCCCGCCACCAGCGCATAGGCCTTGGCGGCATCGGCAGTGCTCAACGAGGTATTCAACGCCGGGCCGCCGGTATCGCCGCCCAGCTGCTTGGCAATCATCGCCGACAGCCCCAGCCCCTTGCCCTCGGTCAGCGCCTTGGCCATCTGCTGGTCGTACATCTCGCGGAACATCTGGTTTTCGCCCGGAAACATCGGGTCGCCGGAGCTGGCATCGCGCATGCTCTTGACCAGCATCTGCGCGAACTGGCCTTCGAGCTGACGGGAGACCTTGTCGATCTTTGCCGGATCGGCCTTGGTGCTCGGGTTGAGATCAATGGGCGAGGCTGCGATACGCATGTCAGATCACCTCTAGCTCCGCCGTCAGCGCGCCAGCCTGCTTCAGGGCTTCCAGGATGGCGACCAGGTCGCCGGGAGCCGCGCCGACCTCGTTGACCGCGCGCACGATCTGGTCGAGCGTGGTGCCGCCTTCGAACTTGAACATGCGGCTGCCTTCGGCGGTGGCGGTGATGGTGGATTGCGGGGTGACGACGGTTTGTCCGCCACTGAAGGCGCCCGGCTGGCTGATGTTGAGGTTTTCGCTGATGGTCACGGTAAGCGAGCCATGCGCGATGGCCGCCGGCATCACGCGCACCAGCTGGCCGATGACCACGGTGCCGGTGCGTGCGTTGACCACCACCTTGGCCGGTGCGTCGCCGGGCGAAAGCTCGACGTTTTCCAGCCGCGACAGCAGGCCGATGCGCGCGCCCGGGTCGGTCGGCGAGCGCACCGCCACGGTCACGCCATCCACCGCACGCGCGGTGCCGGCGCCGAAACTGTTGTCGATCGCCGCGACCATGCGCGAGACGGTGGTGAAGTCGTTTTGATGCAGATTCAGGGTGATTTCGCCGCTGCCGGCGAATACGTCCGGTAACGCACGTTCGACGGTGGCGCCGTTGGGAATGCGGCCGACGCTGGGAATGTTCACCGACACCCGCGAGCCATCCTTGCCCTGCGCACCGAAGCCGCCGACCACCAGGTTGCCCTGCGCCATCGCATAGACCTGTCCATCGGCGCCTTTCAGCGGCGCCATCAGCAGCGAGCCGCCACGCAACGACACCGCATTGGCGATCGAGGACACGGTGATATCGATCGGCTGGCCCGGCTTGGCGAACGGCGGCAATTCGGCATGGATGGCCACGGCGGCGACGTTTTTCAGCTGCGGGTTGACGTTCGCCGGAACATTGACGCCCAGTTCGCCGAGCAGGTTCTTCAAGCTCTGCACGGTGAAGGGCGCCTGGCTGGTGCGGTCGCCGCTGCCATCCAGGCCAACCACCAGGCCGTAGCCGACCAGCGCGTTGCCGCGCACCCCGCCGACCTGGGCGAGATCCTTGATGCGCTCGGCGCTGGCCGGCGCGGCGATCGCGCACAGCGCCACGGCGGCAGCGAGCAGACGGAAGGGCAGGGAAGACAGGTTCATGGTCGCAGGCTCAGTAGGGCGACAGACGGGAGTTGAAGAAGCGGCTCAGCCAGCCCATGGCGTTGGACTGCGCGATGGCGCCACGGCCGCCGTAGGCGATGCGGGCATCGGCCACCTTGCTGGAGGGCACGGAGTTGTCCGGGGCGATGTCGGCCGCGCGCACGATGCCTTGCACCTGCACCAGTTCGTCGCCCTGGGTCAGGCGCAGGTTCTTCTGGCCCTGGATCACCAGGTTGCCGTTGGGCAGGCGCTGCATCACGGTGACGGTCACGCTGCCCTGCATGCGGTTGCTTTGCGCGGTGTTGCCCTTGCCGGCAAAGGTGCGGTCGCCACTGGTGGAATTGCGCAATATGTCGGTGCCGTTGACGGTGAGCGGCACGCCCAGCAGGGTAGGCGTGCTCATGTCCACGGTGTCGGCCTTGCTGACGCTGGTGTTGGCGGTAGACGAGGCGGTGGTGCTCTCGACCAGGTTCACCGTCAGCAGGTCGCCGACATCGCGGGCGCGGCGGTCGCCATACAGGTTCAAGCTGGGGCCGGCGGCATAGATCGCACCGGCGGTGGGCTGTGCGGTCGGCGCCACCACCGGCACGATCGGCGCCAGCTCGGCGAACGGCCGCACATCGCCGGCAGCCACGCAGCCACCCAGCAGCGCGCTGCAGGCGATGGCCAAGCACAGGGAGGAGAGGGAAGGCAGGCGGGACATGGCGTAAGTTCCTGAGAGGGCGGTGAGCGGCGAGCCGATCAGACGTTGTTGTTCAAGTAACCGAGCATCGAGTCGGTGGTGGAAATGGCCTTGGCGTTCATTTCGTAGGCGCGTTGGGTTTCGATCATGCTCACCAGCTCTTCCACGGTATTGACGTTGCTGCCTTCCAGCGCGCCCTGCACGGTGGTGCCCAGGCCGTTGAGGCCGGGGCTGCCGTTCTGTGCGGGGCCCGAAGCGGTGGTTTCGACGAACAGGTTCTCGCCCTTGGCCTGCAGGCCCGAGGGATTGATGAAGTCGGTCAAGGTGAGTGCGCCGATCTCCTGCGCGGCGGCCTGGCCGGCCAGGGTCACGCTGATGGTGCCGTCGTTGCCGATGGTCAGCGACTGCGCGCCTTCCGGGACCTGGATACCCGGCTGCAGCGGGTAGCCGCTGTTGGTGACCAGCTCGCCCTGCGCGTTGATCTGGAAAGTGCCGTCGCGGGTGTAGGCGGAGGTGCCGTCGGGCATCTGCACTTCGAAGAAGCCGCGGCCGTTGACCATCACATCCAGCGCGCGGCCGGTCTGCTGCTGGCTACCCTGGTCGAAGCCCTTGAAGGTGGATACCACGCGCACGCCGGTGCCCAGTTGCAGGCCGGTCGGCAGCTGTGTCTGCGCGGAGGTGGAGCCGCCCGGCGCACGCACCTGTTGATACAGCAGGTCTTCGAACGCGGCACGGTCGCGCTTGAAGCCGGTGGTATTGGTATTGGCCAGGTTGTTGGAGATGACCGACATGCGCGTCTGCTGCGCATCCAGTCCGGTTTTGGCGACCCACAAAGCCTGATTCATGACCCGATTCCTCGTTAGACCCGGGGATGTGTTCCGGGTACGGGTGGGTAGATGCACGTGGCGTGCCAAACACGTGCCGGATTTCCGCCAGGTGTGTGCTGGATCACGCGGCCTGGTGCGCGATGTGCTGCGGGTGCGGGGTTGGTGGCTGCTACTGCGACGCAGTTGCAGTGGTAGTTGCAGTGGTGGTTGGTCGAGGGCGCGGTGCCCTTGCCGTTGGCGGGACACGCCGTGAATCCGTCCCTGGAGGCTCAGTAGCGGCATCCATGCCGCTACATGGTCCCGCCAACGGCAAGGACACCGCACCAGGAAGTTGGTCGGTCGTCGCGTGAAACGCTATTTGGCGCTTGATGTGGGTGGAATGTTGAGCCGGCGCGTTACATCAGAATCGAACGCGCGCGCTCATGCGTGGCTCTAAAACATGCACACCGACACCCTCCACTGGTCCTTGCCCGCCCACCCTCGCGGGACCTTATGCGGCATGGATGCCGCATCAGAGCCTCCATGGATGGATTCACGGCGTGTCCCGCGAGGGTGGGCGGGCGAGGGCCCTGCAGCAAGCCACAGATCAGCCGCCTTGCCGCTGAAAAACTAGTCGCGCTGCGGTCAGCCACTCACCCGCAGCAGCGAATTGGACGACTGTGCATTGTCGTCGCCGTTCTTGATGATCTTGACCTGCATTTCGAACTGGCGCTGCAGCTGGATCATTTCCACCAGCGCACCGGCGGCATCCACGTTGCTGCCTTCCAGCATGCCGCTGTTGACGGTCTTGCCGGTGGCCACCGCAAACGCCTGCGCCGGGTCGGTGCTGGTATTGCGCATCAACCCGTCGGGGCGCCGTGTCAAACGATCGGCAGGGGCATCGACCACCTTCATCTTGCCGACGATGGCCATGGTCTGCGGGCCTTCGCCCTGGGGAATGATGGAAATGCTGCCGTCGCTGCCGATCTCCATCGCCTGGTGCGGCGGGATGGTCATCGGGTTGCCGGCCTCGTCCAGCACCGCATGCCCGTTGGCGGTGACCAGCTGCCCATTGGCGGTGAGCGCCAGCTCGCCATTGCGGGTATAGGCCTCGCTGCCGTCGGGCGACTGCACCGCCAGCCAGCGGTCCTGCTGTAGCGACACGTCCAGCGGGTTGCCGGTGACCTTCTGGTGGCCCTGGCTGCGATCGAAGCCCTGATCCACATGCAAGGCATCAATGCGCGACGGATACCCCTTGCCCTGCAACTTGAAGGCCTCGGTATTGGCCAATGCGGCCTTGAACCCCACCGTATCGACGTTGGCGAGATTGTGCGACACGGTGCTCTGCGCCTGCAGGGAGGCACGGGCACCGGTCATCGCGACGTAGAGGGCTTTATCCATGGGGCACCGGGAATGGAGAATCGGGAATCGGGAATCGGGAATCGCAACAGCGGGATGGCGGGGGCTGGGAGAGTAGGGGGCAAGGCCGGCATCAGTCACGCGCGACGCCGGCTTTTACGATTCCCTATTCCCCACTCCCTATTCCCCACTCCCGATTCCCGGCTCTTAACGAATATTGATGATCGTCTGGGTGACCTGGTCCTGCGTGGAGATCATCTGCGAGTTGGCCTGGAAGTTGCGCTGGGCCACGATCATGTTCACCAGCTGCTCGGTCAGGTCCACCGTGGAGGATTCCAGAGAGCCGGATTCGATCTGGCCCAGGTCCGAGGTGTCCGGTGCGCCAGTGCGCGCGGCGCCGGAGGTGTAGCTTTCGGCCCACATGTTGTTGCCCTGCGATTGCAGGCCCTGCGGGTTGACGAAGCTGCTCAGCGCCACCTGGCCCAGCGGCTTGTCGGCGCCATTCGAGTAGCGCGCAAACACCACGCCGCTGGTGTCGATGCTGATCTCGTTGAGCTTGCCGCTGGCGTAGCCGTCCTGGCGGGTGTCGCGCAACGCGAAGGCTTCGCCGTACTGGGTGGAGCCGCTGATATCCAGCCGCATGTTCAGCACGCCGGCACCGGTGCTGGGGGTGAACGGGTCCATTGTGACGATGCCATTGGCCGGCGTGGTCAGCGCACCGGTATTGGAGAACTGCAGGGTGGTCGGTGCACCGACCGCCGTGCCATCCACATAGTTGTGCACCTGCCACTCGTTCGGGTTGGCGGTCTTGACGAAATAGGAGGTCTGCACATGGCTGACGCCCAGCGAATCGTAGACGTTGATGCCACCGGTGGAATGGCTATAGGTCTTGTCGTCGGCCGGGTTGAACGGGGTCACCACCGGTGCGGTGCTATTGCCGGGCAGGGTGAAGGCCAGGTTGACCGTGGAAGTCGATTTGGGCGGGCTGTCGGTGGTCAGCAGCTGCAGATCCGACAGGCGGCCCACGTCGAAGCCGTTGCCGCTGGGATTGGGGGCGAACACCTGCAGGCGCGCGCCCTGCGGGTTGATGACGTAGCCATTGGCGTCGGTCTGGAAGTTGCCGGCGCGGGTGTACATCTTGGCGCCATTGGAAGAGACGGTGAAGAAACCCTCGCCGGAGACCGCCAGGTCCAGGCTGCGCCCGGTCGGGTCGATATTGCCCTGCGAGAACTGCTGCGCCACGTTGCTGACCCGCACGCCCGAACCCACCGCGTTGCGCGACAGGCCGTAGCTGGTGCTCTGGAACATGTCGGCGAACTCGGCGCGCGACTCCTTGAAGCCGGTGGTGTTGACGTTGGCGATGTTGTTGGAGGTGACGTTCAGGTCGGCATTGGCTGCGGTGATGCCGGACAACGAAGTATTGAAAGACATGGATGGATTCCTTTGAGTGTCGGTTGCCGGCTCAGCTGATGCGGAGCACGTTGGCGAGCGGGGCGGTGCCGAGCCCGGTCAGGTTGAGGTACAGGCCCTTTGCGCCGATGGTCACGCTGTCCACCGGTGCATCCACGTAGGTGGGCAACTTGCTCTTGGCACCGGCCGTATCGGTCTGTGTCGCGGTGATGCCGTACTTGCCGGCGGGCATGCGGTTGCCATTGGCATCGGTGCCATCCCACGCGAAGGCCACCTCGCCGGGCGCGGGTGACGGCACGCTGATCTGCTTGACGAAGGTGCCGTTGGCGTCGGTGATCTCGAAATTGACCGTGCCGGCGGCGGTGGAAGACACCACGCCCTTGCTCGAGCCGGTGCCATCGATGGCCACCTGTGGGGACGGCACCAGGACGTTGTGGCCGACCAGCGCCGCGCCCTTGAGTACCTGGTCGTTGCTCATCGCGGCGGAGAAATCGCCGACCTTGGTATTGAGGTCGCCAATCCCCTGCACCGTGGAGAACTGCGCCAGCTGGCCGAGGAATGCGCTGTTTTCCATCGGTTTGAGCGGGTCCTGGTGCTGCAATTGCTCGGTCATCAACTTGAGGAAGTCGGCCTGGCCGAGCGCTTCCTCCTTCTTGGCGACAGTGCTGCCAGTGCTCAGTCCAAGGCTTTTGTAGAGATCGCTGCCGATCGTGCTCATCTGGAAGGTTCCGTTGGGTTGGGTCAGCTAGGGACGGGTCAGCGCCCCATGGTCAGGGTCGCCAGCGCCAGTTCCTTGGCGGTATTGAGCATTTCCACGCCGGCCTGGTAGTTGCGCGAGGCGGAAATCATGTTGACCATCTGCGACACCGGATCCACGTCTGGCGAGAACACATAGCCATCGGCATCGGCCAGTGGGTGGCCCGGCTCGTAGCGACGGATCGGCGGGGCGTTGGTGTTGCTGATCTCCTTGATGTTCACCGACGTCAGGCTGGGGTCCTGGCGGTTCTGCTGGGCCTGGAAGATCGGCTCGATCGGCTTGTAGGTCGCCTCGGCCGAACCGGCCACCGAATCGGCATTGGCCAGGTTGGAGGCGATGGTGCTCAGGCGCACCGACTGCGCATGCATCGCCGAGCCGGCCACATCGAAAATGGGAAGGTTGCTCATGACTTATTGGCCCGTGATCGCGGTGAGCATCGAGCGCACCTTGGATTCGAGGAAGCTCAGCGACGCGCGATATTCCAGCGCAGCGCGGCCGTAGGCAGCGCGTTCTGCGTCGGGATCGACGGTATTGCCGTCCAGGCTGGGCTGGTCGGCTGCGCGGGTGATCTGGAACGGGTTCAGCCCGGCGCTGCCACCGATCTCATAATGCTTGGCGTCGGTGGTCTGCAACAGGGTGCCATCGCGTGCGCCTTCGGCCGCCTTGAGCGCGGCTTCGAAGTTTAGGTCCTTGGCCTTGTAGCCAGGGGTGTCCACATTGCTCAGGTTGCTGGCAATGAGCTTCATCCGTTGCTCGCGCAGCGGCAGCGCGTCGCCGTGGACGCCTAGAAAGGACGAGAAGGGATTGGACACGGTGCTCTCCCGCGAGATGTTGCCAGGGAAGAAGCAATGTTTGTGCCAAATCGAGGTGGGACAGGGGGCGCGCCGGGAGGGCGCCAGGAGCAGCCGAAAGACGGGCTTGGCGGGCAGAGATCGGGACGTGGGTTGTCCCCGGAGAAGCTGCAGCGGTCAGCTGTGCAACTTGCAGCCCGGCCAGACTGTCTGACAGGTGTCAGGACCTGGCGAGGGAATGCTCACACCGCCGCAATTCCGTCACCAGGAGCCTTTTCCAGGGAACAGGCGCTGACGATGGCCGCCTGCGGCTCATCGACTGTACGGCCCAAACGTGTGCTCAGGCCGCTTCGGCAACCACTTTGAGGCGCGCCAGCACATAGTCGGCCAGTTCGTGGGCGCTGTACTTGGCCACGAAGGCGTTGGCACCGACCTGCTCGACCATGGCGTTGTTGAACACCCCGGACAACGAGGTGTGCAGCAGCACGTACAAGCCCTGCAGGCCTGGCGTGCGCCGGATTTCCGTCGTCAGCGTATAGCCGTCCATCGCCGGCATTTCGATATCGGAGATGACCATGGCATAGCGGTCGGCCGGGTTTTCGCCGGAGGCGGCCACCTGCAGCAGGTGATCCAGCGCCTGGCGGCCGTCCGACAGCAGGGTGGCCGAGACACCGAGCTGGTCGAGCACGCTGCGGATCTGCTGGCGCGCCACGCGCGAATCGTCCACCACCAGTACCTGGAACTGCCGGTCGTAGGCCACCAGCTGCAACGACGGATCCAGTTGCACGTCCTTGCTGACCTTGGCGATGTCGGCCAGCACGCTTTCCACGTCGATGACCTGGATCAACTCGCCATGGAAGCGGGTGACTGCCGTCAGGTAGGTGGCTTCGGCGCCCAGTTCCGGCGGTGGATGAATATCTTCCACCGCAATATTGACGATCCGCTCCACGCCGCTGACCAAAAAGCCCTGGACCGAGCGGTTGAACTCGGCCACCACCAGGTACCCGGGGCCACCCTCGGCGTGCGAGTCGCGTTCGGGGTGGCCGATGGCCAGCCCCAAGTCCAGCACCGGCACCGAGCGCCCACGGACATCGGCCACGCCAGCGAACTCGCTCGGCAGGCCCGGCACCTGGAACAGATCCGGGCGGCGCAGCACTTCCTGCACCTTGAAGACGTTGACGCCAAAAAGCTGGCGCCCGCCCAGCCGGAACAGCAGCAGGGCCAGTCGATTGTGGCCAGCCAGTCGGGTGCGCTGGTCGATGCGGTTGAGCAGATCGTGGGTCATGGGGCAGATATCGACAGCGCCGCCCGGAAACTTGAGGGCTTTGTGGTTGATCGGGGGGGCGCTGTCGGGAATGGGGAGTCGGGAATGGGGAATCGTAAAAGCGAGGGATGAAGCTTTCCGCAGCAAGCCCGAAGCGAAGGGCAGTGACTTTGCCTACTGATAGCTTTCACCTAGTAAATCGCACGGCAGCAACGAAGGCCAACCATCTTTCAGCCACCAACCGATTCCCCATTCCCGATTCCCTATTCGAAAACAGGCACGCCGCTTGCAGCGTCTGTCCCGTCTTCCTCCGGATCTGGTCCCATGCGCCTGCTCCTGCTTGTCATTTTGTTGGCTGCCGCTCCGGCGTGGGCCCAGAGCTATCAGTCTGTCGATTCCATCCGTGCTGCGGCGCTCGCGACCGTTGGCCCGGATGCACAGGCCGAGGCCACGCTCGATCCGGGCCTGCGCATGCCGGCCTGCCCGATCGCGTTGCAGGCCCAGCCCACCGGGACCAATACGGTGGAAGTGGCCTGCCCGCAACCGGCCGGCTGGCGCTTGTTCGTGCCGCTCAAAGTGCGCCGTAACCAGGACGTGCTGGTGCTGCGCCGCGGCATCAGCGCTGGAGAAACCATTTCGCTGGCCGATATCAGCATCGAGAAGCGTGACGCCGCGCGCATCGTCGGTGCGGTGCTGGCCGACCCGGTGGCTGCGGTCGGCAGGAGCGCTCGTCGCATCCTGCCTGCCGGCACGCTGCTCTCTGCCAGCGATCTGGTCTCCCAGCGCCTGGTCCGACGCGGCGACACCGTGCCGCTGGTGGCGCGCAACGGTGGCCTGGAAGTGCGCATGAGCGGCCGCGCGCTGTCCGATGCCGGCGAGAACGAGCGCGTATCGGTGGAGAATTCTTCCTCGCGGCGGGTGGTGCAGGGAGTCGTCGAGGCCAGTGGAACCGTCGTCGTTTCCAGGTGAAAATTAGTTGTAAAGTTTTTTTTCCGGGTGCCGTTATCCCCTACGACCTGTAGAGGAGTTCCTGACATGACCCAGAAAATTGAAGGTAATCTACCGACCGCTGCCACCCTTCGTACGGCGGCCACCAGCAGCAAGATCGCTTCGGCCGGCGAAGATCGCACGTCCCCGATCGCTGCCACCGCGCCCACCGACAGCGTCAAGCTGACCGGCGAGGCGACCAACCTGCAGAACCTGCAGCGCGAGCTTTCGCAGTCCTCGGCGATCGACACCGGTCGCGTCCAGGCAGTGAAGGAAGCCTTGCAGAACGGCAGCTACTCCATCAACCCGGATGCCATCGCCAGCCGCATGATGGATCTGAATCAGCAACTGGCCGGTTGATCCGACCGCAAAGGATGAACGTGAACGAGTCCCTGCAACGTCTCAGCGATGCGCTGGCCGGCGAACGCCAGGCATTACTCGAGAACGACATCGATGGGTTGATGCGGCACACGCAGGACAAGCTGTCGGCGCTGCGCGCGCTGGAATCAGCGATGCCCGAAGGCGAGGAAGACCGCCTGCGCGAGCTGGCCGAAGCCAATCGCGCCAATGGCGCGCTGCTGGCACGCCGCCGCCGGGAAGTGAACTGGGCGCTGCGTCACCTGGGCCGCACAGAAAGCGCGCCGTCCTACGATGCCAAGGGCCAATCCAACGTGGTGCGCGGCGGGCGTTCGCTGGCCGTGGCCTGAAGACCGGGGCGCAAGCACCGCTGCCGCACTGGCGATGACACAGGCACGTCCGTGGCAAGGCCATGCGCCATCCCATGCCGCCACCGAAATAGTGCGCGCGATGGTGGGCCGACTGGCCCCTGCAGTGGCGATGCACATCCCGGCATGCCGTCAGGCTGCGCCATCAATTGCTGCTGCGGCCGTGCCTGCCAGGTAGCGAGCACCGCACGCGCGGGATGCGGTCTACGACCAAGTGGCGATATGGCGCTGCAGTGGTTGGGCGTATATTGAGCTGCCCTTGCCGCTGCCTTCTCCCGTGACCGCCAAGTTCTTTCTCAACCAAGCACTGCTGCCGTCTTCGACCACGCTACGCGCCTTCGGCGACCAGCTGTTGGAGGGCGTGTTGTTGTTTCGTGCCGACGGGCAGCTGATCCTGGCCAACGCCGTCGCGCGGCAGAGCCTGTGCAAGGAAGACCCTACCGACGACCGCAACCTGGGGGAGCGCATCTCGCAGGTGCTGCCCGCAGACGCGCTCAACCAGGCGCGTAGCAAGGGCAGTTGGACCGGCAGCCTGCCGGTGGCAGACACGGTGGTCATCGCGCACCTGTACTACAACGAAGAGCAGGGCGCCGGTCACTTCCTGGCGTTGTTCCACAATATCGAAGGCCAGCAGGACTACGAGCGCGAGTTGCAACAGCGCCATGCGGAACTGCGCCAGGCCTATATGCGCCTGAACGGCGCACAGGACAAACTGCTGCAGTCGGAAAAGATGGCCTCCATCGGCCAGCTGGCGGCCGGCGTCGCGCACGAGATCAATAACCCCATCGGGTATGTGCACTCCAACCTCGGCAGCCTGCAGGAGTATCTGCGCAGCTTGTTCACCCTGATCGAAGCCTACGAGCGTGCGCTGCAGGCGCCGGACCCGAAGGCGCTGATCCCGGAGATCGACGAGATCCGCAATCGTGCCGACATCGACTTCATCAGCCGCGATCTGCCGCAACTGATGTCCGAGTCGCGCGAGGGCATCGAACGGGTGACCCGCATCGTGCGCGACCTCAAGGACTTTTCGTACTCGGACCGCTCCGAGTCATGGAAGATGGTGGACCTGCACGCCGGTCTGGAATCGACCATCAACATCATCTGGAACGAGCTCAAGTACAAGGTCACCCTGGAGCGCAACTACGCCGATCTGCCGCTGGTGGAGTGCCTGCCGTCCGAGCTCAACCAGGTGTACATGAACCTGCTGCTCAATGCCGGGCAGGCCATCGCCGAGCGCGGCACGATCACCGTCACCACCGGCCGCGACGAGGCCGACAACGTGTGGATCCAGTTCCAGGACAGCGGCGCCGGCATCGCACCGGATCTGCTGCAGCGCATTTTCGACCCGTTCTTCACCACCAAGCCGGTCGGTAGTGGCACTGGCCTGGGCCTGTCAATCTCCTACGGCATCATCAACAAGCATCACGGCCGTATCGACGTGGAAAGCGTCCCGGGGCAGGGTGCCAGCTTCCGCATCGTGTTGCCGATCCGGCAGCCGAAGTAGCGCTGACGCACTGGGATTCGGGAATGGGGAATCGGGAATGGGTAGAAGCGGTTTGTCGGTGGCTGGGTGTTGGCTGCGGGTCTGATAATGCAAACAGGGCGGTAATGGGCTGCTCTACCGATTCCCCACTCCCGATTCCCTATTCCCGGCCGTTGCGCAATTCGTCATGCGTGCGGAACGCCTGGCGGATGTGCTCGCGCAGTTCGTCGTCGTTCCAGGGCTTGGTCAGGAAGCGGTAGATCGCGCCGCGGTTGATTGCCTCTGTCACCGTGGCCAGGTCCGTGTAACCGGACAGCACCAGGCGCACGGTGTCGGGGTAGAGCATCTTCACCCGGCCCAGGAATTCGGTGCCGCTCATGTCGCTCATGCGCTGGTCCGAGAGAATCACCTGCACGTCGTTGGTGGCCAGCAGGTCGAAGGCGTCGCGCACGTTGCCGGCCGCCAGGATGCGGTAGCCATCGCGGCGGAACAGGCGCACCAGCGAACGCAGCACGTTTTCTTCGTCGTCCAGCAGCAGTAGGGTGCGGTCGGGGCGGCTTTCGGCGAACGACTCCGGGCGCAGGTAGCGCCGCCGTAGCGCCATGCCTGCCGACTCGGCCGACATCGGCTCGCCGAACAGATACCCCTGGAAAATGTCGCAATCGTTGCGGCGCAAAAAGCCCAGCTGGGCCTGCGATTCCACGCCATTGGCAATCACCGTCATGCCCAGTTGGTGGCCCATCGCGATGATGGCGCGCGCGATCGCCGCTTCGCGGCTGCCGGCCGGCGCGCTCTTGATGAAGCTGCGGTCGATCTTCAGCCGATCCACCGGGTAACGCACCAGTGCGCTCAGGCTGGAATCGCCGGTGCCGAAATTGTCCAGGCTCAGGCTGATGCCTTCATTGCGCAGGTTGGCCATCGTCTCGTGGACGAAGTTGACGTTGTTGGTCAACGCGCTTTCGTTGATCTCCAGGGTCACGAATTGCGCTGGCACGCCTGCGGTCTGCAGCATCGCCATCACTTCGTTGAAGAAGCCCGGGCGCAGCAGCTGCAGTGTGGAAACGTTCACCGCGATGCTGAAATCGTCGAAACCCTGGTCGCGCCATAGCCGCGCCTGGCGTACCGCGTTCTGCAGTACCCACTCGCCGATCTGCACGATCACGCCCAGGCGTTCGGCGGTGCGCATGAAGCGCTCCGGTACCAGCATGCCCAGCGTCGGCGACTGCCAGCGCAGCAGCGCCTCCATGCCCACGATGCGCCCGTCGCGTGCGCTCACCAGGGGTTGATAGCGCAGGCGCAGCTCGCCATGCGGAATGGCATCGACGATCTGCCGCGCGATGATGCTTTCGCTATGCGCATTGGTCGCCGAATTGCGCGTGTACAACCGCACCGTATTGCCGCCTTCGCGCGCGGCCTGGTAGCTGGCTTCCTCGGCGTAATCGAGCAAGGTGGACAGCGAGGTGGCATGTTCCGGGCACAGGCTGATGCCCACCTTGCCGGTCATGAACAGCGTGTACGGCAAAACCGACAGCGGTAGCTCCAATTGCTGGCGGATCTCTTCGGCGAAATCTTCCGGCAATGGCGTGTCCTCGCGGCGCACCGCCACGATGACCATCTCGTCGCTGCCATGGCGCCACAGCTTGCCGCGCGTGCCCAAAAATTCTTGCAGCCGTCGCGCAACCAGGGTCAGCGCCTGGTCGCCGACCTCGCCACTCATGTTTTCGTTGATCGAGGCGAAGTGGTCGATATCGACATGGAAGACCATCAGGGGCGCGCCGCCGGAAGCGGCCGCGTCCACCAAGTGCAACAGGTCGGGGTTACCCGCACCCAGCCGCGTCGGCTTGACGATTTCCAGTCCGGGCGGGATCACAGGGTTCCACATGACTCAACGTCCACCATCTTCGTGGACGGACTCGCCGGCCGGGTGATAGGGCAGGCGCAACGTCACGCGCGTGCCTGCACCGGGAGCCGATTCTATCGCGAGCGCACCGCCGACGGTTTGCGCGCGCTCACGCATCACGATCAATCCAAGCCCGCGTGGACCTTCCGGCTCGAACCCATCACCATCGTCGCTGACTTCCAGGCTGAAGCTTTCGCTGTCGATCGAGCGCAGCCGCATGCGTACTTCACCGGCACAGGCATGCCGCAGCGCATTGGTAAGGCTTTCCTGCGCGATGCGGAAGCAGGCTTGCTCGATCTCGTTGCCCGGACGTACCTCCAGCGGCTGGATATCCAGCTCCAGCCGCACCTGCGAGGCACGGAACAGCATCGACGCCTGCCAGCGCAGTGCCGCTTCCAGGCCCAGTGCGTCCAGTTGCGGCGGGCGCAACAGCATCGACAGATTGCGTAGCTTGGTCACCGTGGTGTCGGCCAGCGACACCACTTCCAGCAGGTCTTCGCGCCGCGCCTCAGGATCGGGCTCGTCCAGTGCCGCGTGCGCGGAGAGCTTCATCGCCGTGATCGCCTGGCCGATATCATCGTGCAGGTCACGCGAGATGGCGCGGCGCTCGTCCTCCTGCAACGAAAACAGCCGCTTGGCCATTGCCTGCAGTTCGGCGTTGCTCTCGGCCAGCGCATCGCGCATGCGTTCGGGTTCGCTCAGGTCGCGTACCACCAGCAACTTGCAGCTGCGCCCGCCATAGCGAATGTCGCCGGCCGACAGGCCGGCATAGAACGTGCTGCCATCGCGGCGGCGCATCGCGCGCGCACTGGACACCGGCTCGTTGCGGTCGCTGCCGGCGCGCAGGTAGTCGCGTACCAGGGGCAGATCGGTGTCGCTGACCAGCGTCTGCAAGGGTTCGCCCAGGATGGTCTCGCCCTGGAAACCGAACTGGACCGAGCCGGCCGCATTGGCATACATCACGTGCTCGTCGGCCAGGATCAGCACCCCGTCCGGCAATACCCGCACCAGCTCGCGAAACTGCTCTTCGCGCTCGCGCAGCAGGCGCCGCGACTGTTCGCGCTCGCTCACGTCCTGCAAGGTGCCGTGCACGTGCCGCGCGCCGCTGGCGGTGGTCACGCTCTCGGCGCGCAGATGTACGGTACGGGGTTGCGAATCGCCACCGGTCAGCGGCAACAGCACGTCGATCTGCACCTCGCCACCGGTGCACATGTCCTCGATCATGCGTTCGATCCGCGCCTGGGTGGCGGTGTCGGAGGCGTTCAGCAGTTCTTCCAGCCGATGCTCGCGCCGGTGCATCGGCACGCTGCGCCCCAGCACGCGATAGACCGCTGGCGAATAGCGCCCGAGGCCGGTTTGCCGATCCAGCTGCCACGAACCCAGCCGCGCGATGGATTGCGCTTCTTCCAGGCGCTGCACGGCCTCGTCGCGCAGTTGCTGCGCCTGCCGTTCCTCGCTGCGGTCCAGGGTCACCACCAGGCGGGCCGGGCCACTGGCCAGATGCAGCTGGTTGCTGCGCACCTCTACATGGCGCGGCCCGCTGCGCGTCATCAGGTCTTCGTGCAATACGCAGGTGGCATCGCCCTTGGCGCGGATCTGCGCGATCACCTCTTCCAGCCGCGCGCCGTCGGCGTTGGGCCAGATCGCCTGCAGGGTCTGTTGCAGGAACTCGTCACGCTCCCAGCCGAAGAATTCCAGCGCTGCCGGGTTGGCATCGAGGATGCGCATGCTCGCCAGATCGTAGACGAACGCCGGGCTGGGCAGTGCCAGGAATTTGGCCTTCAACAAGGCCTCGGACTGCGCCAGTTGCGCATGTTCGTCCACGATCAGGGCCACGAAACGCCGCAGGACCACATGGATCACCATACTCGACAGCAGCAGGAAGCTGGCATCGGACCAGCGTTCCGGGGTTGCCGCGCCGGCCAGGCTCAGCAGCCTGTTGCCCAGCAACAGCCAGATCACGCCCACCAGCAGGTACAGCCCGGTGAGGGTCCACACACCATGGGTCAGGCGCCGGGCCAGACGCAGGCAGGAAACGGGAGGGGACGAGAACGCGGGCGCGGCGTCGGGTTGTTGCATGGGTCCGCAGACGACCTATGGAGCGGGCGATGGAACCATCTTAGCCGTAACTCGGTCCGGTTCGGTCATGCCGGAAACCGGTGCCTCAACTAATTCATCAAACGGCCGTTATCCATTGCGACCCCGAGCCAGGGGGCGATTCTTCGGAGTGTTCCAGAGTGGACTCAGGCGTCATTGCAAGCATGCTGCAACACCCGCTGACCTCGGCGGTGGTGTTGTTGGATGCGCATGGCCAGCCGCTGGCGGCCAACCGCGTTGCGCAGTCGATCGGGCTGCCGGCAACCCTTGGTGCCTATGCCGAAGTGCTGGAAAGCAGCCGCGCCCAGGTGGCGGACGGCGGCGGCATGGCCGCCTGCGTGTTGCCGGGCACCGGCGGCAGGCGACTGGAAGGCTGGCTGCGCGCGGTGTGCGACGAGCATGGCCAGGTCATGGCGTTCACGTTGAGCATTCCCGAACCGGTAGGCGCCGACGGCACCAGTCGCTGGGAAATGGGTCTGGACAGCGCCGATCACGGCCTGTGGGACTGGGATATCCCGGCCGACGTGGTGTACCGCTCCGAACGCTGGACGCGCATGCTCGGCTACAGCGAGCAGCCGCCGCCGAACAATCTCACTGCCTTGTCCGGGCTGATCCATCCCGACGATCACGCGAAAGTCAGCGCCGCGGTGCAGGCCCACCTGGAGGGGCGTGCCGAGACCTATGTGGCCGAATTCCGCCTGCGCCAGCACGACGGCCAATGGCGCTGGATTCTGGACCGTGGCCGGGTGGTCTCGCGCACCGCCGATGGCCGGCCGCTACGCATGGTCGGCACGCATACCGATGTGCACCACCAGAAACTGCTCGAACAGCAGCTGCGTGAGCAGCAGGCCCAGCTGGAAGAGGCCCAGCGCATTGCCAGCATGGGAAGCTGGAGCTGGGATGCGTTGAACGACCAGTTGTGGATCTCGCCGGATTTCCTGCAGCAGCTCGGCATGGCCGAACTGCGTCTGCACGGCGTCCGCGACCTGTTGCGCCTGCTTGCGCGCACTTCGCTTGCGCAATTGCGCAGCGCCTGGCGCAAGATCAAGCACGAAGGCCTACCCGTGCATTTCGAGCTGGAAGTCAACGGCCTGCCGGGCGTCAACCCGCATCATCTGCGGGTGTGGGCGCAGCCGGTGTTCGATGGCAACGCCAGCATGGTGCGCGTTCTTGGCCAACTACAGAATGTGACCGAACAACGCCAGACCGATGCCTTGATCCGCTGGCGTACCGAATTGCTCAACCGCGTCTCAGCACTGGGCAAGATCGGCGGTTGCGAGATCGAGGTCGACACCCGCCGCATGCAGTGGACCGAGGAGTGCTATCGCATCCACGGCCTGCGCAAGGAAAACATCACCCTGGAGCAGGCGCTTGCGCTCTACACCCAGGACTCGCGTGATGCCTTCGAATCGGCGCTGCTGCGCATTTCCGACGGCGGCCTGCCCGAACAACTGGAGCTGTGCTTCTACCGCAATTCCGGCCAGCGCGTCTGGGTGCAGGTCCTGATTGAACTGGACCGACGCGAAGGCCTGCCGCCGCGCTTCGTGGCCCTGTTCCGCGATGTCACCCGCGAGCGCGAGGCCAATGAACGCATCGAGCTGTTGGCACATTACGACCGCCTGACTGGCCTGCCGAACCGCTTCCTGCTGCGCGAGCAGGCCGAAAACGCCATCCGCGAAGCGCATGAGCGCGGCCAGGTGATGGCCATGCTGTTGATCGATCTGGATGGCTTCAAGAGCATCAACGATTCCTTCGGTCATGCGACCGGCGACAACCTGCTCAAGCTCGCCTCCGCGCGCCTGCACCAGCACCTGCGCAACAGTGACCTGTTCGGCCGCTTCAGCGACGATGAATTCATCGTGCTGCTGCGCGATCTGTCCGAGCCGGAAGATGCTGGCCACGTCGCGCGCAAGCTCATCAGCGCGCTGGGCGAACCGCTGCGCAAGGACCAAGTGACCCTCAAGCTCGGCGCCAGCATCGGTATCGCGCTGCAAGGGGAGGGCCTGTCGGACTTCGACAGCCTGCTGCGCGCCGCCGACGCGGCGATGTATGCCGCCAAGGAATCGGGCCGCAACACGTTCCATTACTACAGCCAGGACGTGCTAATGCGTGCACAGCGTCGCCTGGAGCTGGAGCATGCGCTGCAAGGCGCGCTGGAACGCGAAGAATTCACCTTGGTCTACCAACCGCTGGTCAATACCGTCGGCGATACCTCGCCAGCGATCGAGGCGTTGATGCGCTGGAATCGGCCGGGTCACGGGCCGTGCAGCCCGGCCGAGTTCATTCCCATCGCCGAGGAGTGCGGCGAGATCGTGCGCCTTGGCGAATGGGTCATTGGCGAGGCCTGTCGCCAGGCGGTGGTCTGGGACCGTGCCGGACTCAACTTCAGCCGCATTGCGGTCAACGTTTCGGCAGTGCAGCTGCGCGAGCGCGGCTTCGCCGAGCGCGTGCTGGAGATCTGCCGCGACAACGGCTGGTCGCCGTCGCGATTGGAGCTGGAGTTGACCGAATCGGCCTTGATTCGCGATTCGGATTCGCTGCGCCGTTGCTTCGAGTTGTTCGAACAGAACGGCGTGCTGCTGGCGGTGGACGACTTCGGTACTGGATTCTCGAATCTGCACTACCTCAACCGCTTTCCGGTGCAGCGCCTGAAGATCGACCGCAGCTTCGTGCAGGGCATGCTCGACGACGCCAACACGGCCGAAGTGACCCAGGCCATCGTGCACCTGGGCCATGCGCTGGGCATGCAGGTGGTGGCCGAGGGCGTGGAGACGGTGCAGGAAGATGCCTTGCTGCGCCAGCAGGGCTGCGACGAAATCCAGGGGTATTTCTACTCGCGCCCGTTGTCGCCACGCGACATGGCGCAGTGGCTGCGCGAGGCCGAAGCCGGCATGCGGCTGGGCGCGCGGTTGGTGATCGCCAACTGAGATGTTGGCCCGGCTGGCGCCGCCAGCCCGGCGCGGTGCACAGTCCTGCAGTGATGCCACCGCATTGGTGCCGTGCCATGGCAGCGGACCTTCTCACGTCGATTTGAACAAAAGCTCGCGCCTTCAGGGTAGCGAGCTGCGCGCTGTATTGGTCAGGAAAGGACGTGCACGCGCGTGAAGTTCCAGGCCAACGCCTTGTCGTGTGTCGCACTGCTGCAGGCGAGGGCGCTGTCGCAAGCACTGCCGGGAGAGATCTTCGTCACGGTCGCCAGGGCGCTCAATCGGAACAGGAACGCGTGCTCACCCTGCCTGGCAATGCGCCAAGGGCCGAGATGCACGGTGACGGGGTGACCAAGACCGGCGACACCCGCCGGAGCGAGCGACGTCCGGTCGGGCAGGGCGGTCGCAAGGGCGGGCGTGCACGCCATCAGCGATGCCGGGGTACGGTGGAAACCGGCCGCTCAAACGCCTGAGATCGGGCAGTTCGACAATCCGGCGGGGCACCTGCCGAGACGCGCTCCGCCGGTGTTGCATCAGCGCCCGGAGGCGCCGACTGCGGCGCCATCCAGGCCCAGATCCCAGGCCACGGTGGCGAACAGCAGCTCGTCTTCGCTGCAATCGCGGCGCGGATTGACCAGCGCCTTGACCTCTGCGCGGGCGGCAAGTTCCAGCCGCTCCAGCGCGGCCGGCAGGCGCACGCGCCGCACCACCGGCTTGGCCGCGTCGCCTTGCGCGATGCGCTCGGCGTACGTGGCAGCCAATGCGGCGGACTGCAGCGCATCGCTGGGGTCCGCATCGATGGTCGGGGCAAGTAGCGTCATGACGAAACACCAGGTCGGTACGGAACGACAAATCCCCGGCAGGCCGGGGAATGTCGGGATCAGACGTTGCGGGTCGGCATCGGTCTCAGAACAGCTCGACCGTGCCGGCACCCATGCCTTGCTGCGCCACCGGCTTGTGCGGCGGGCGTTCCCACTCCACGCGCATGTCGCGCAAGCGGTTGGACACCTTCTGCAGCGCGGCGACCAGGTCGCTGTCGTACACGCCGCCATTGCGATGCAGTAGTTCCTGCAGCGCCACTGCCTCGCGGTTGATCGCGGTGAGGCGATCGAGGTGGGTGTGGATGCCGCTCAGGGTCTGCGTGGCGATGTCTTCGAACTGCAGCGCACGCACCGCTTCGGCCACGCTGCCGTCGATGGAGCGGGCGCATTCGGAGATTTCGCGCATGCCATCGCCCAACGAGGCGTTGATCTGGGCGACGTTCTCCAGCATGGCGGCCGATTCATGGCGCGCCTCGCGGGAGCGGTCCATGTGGCGCGAGGCCAGCTGCGAGACCGTTTCACGCACCTTGGCGATCGATTCCTTGGAGCTGTGCGCCAGCTTGCGGATCTGCTCGTTGAAGGTGGTGGAGCGTTCGGACAGGTTGCGCACCTCGTCGGCGACCACCGCGAAGCCACGACCGGCTTCACCGGCGCGCGCGGCTTCGATGGCCGCGTTCAAGGCCAGCAGGTTGGTCTGGTCGGCGATCGACTTGACGTCTTCCAGCAACGCGAAGATGCCATCCAGATGCTGGGCCATCTCGTCGATGTGATGCACCGTGTTGGTGCTCTGGCCGCTCACCTGTTCCAGCGCTTCCACCAACTGCTCCATGCGGGAGCTGGCGTGCTGGGCGAAGCGGGCGACGTCGACGCCGGCACTGCCGTCGTCACCGGCACGGTCCACGATGCGGGCCAACGCCTGGCTCTGCTGGCGCGACTTGCGGTTCATCGCTTCGAAGCTGCCGCCCAGGCCGGACACCGCCTGGCGGATCAGTTCGCGGGCACGCTCGACTTCAGAGCGCGACCCGTCGACTTCGTTGCTGACGAACGTCCGCAGTTCGTTGAGCAACTGGTCCTGCTCGCGCAGGATGCGGGCCTGGTCCGGGTTGGGCCGGAACTGGGAATACGTCACCCAGGCAGCAAAACCCAACCAACTGAGGGTCATGGTCGCCAGGATCGCCCAGCGCACCGAGGCGGGCCAGTCGAATCCGACAGCGAAGGGGAACAGCAAGGTCAGAGCCAGAGGGGCGGCTAGACGGATGAGTGGACGTGAATACATGGGCGTTCTCGGCGGAGTCACGGTTGCTGTATCGGCACTCCCCCCGTTGTCTTTAGCGACGATCGCCAGATTGCCTCGCGCATCGCGCCGCCACTGGCGGACGCCAGCGCCCGTTGTGGGCGCTTTCATCCGGCATTTCGGCGCTGCTCAACGCAGTGCGCGATCCACCGCCTCGCTCATCGCGCGCTTGGCGAACAGAAAATCCCACAGGCTGCCGCCCATCTGCCGCCACAGCACCGCCGAGCGCACCGCCGCCAGCAACAGCGCGCGGATTTCCGCCACCACGCCGGCCTGGCCCAGGTAGTGCGGGTTGCCCTGCACCATGACCTTGGGGCGCAGGTGGCTGATGGTCTGCGCATACAGCCCGCCCAGCGCGCTCAACACCTCCGGATGCGCGCTGTCGTCCAGGCGCTGCGCCTGCTGCGCCGCCGCCGCGATCCCGCTGGAAACCGTGGCCACGGTGGCGGTGTCGCGCACGAAGCGGCGCTCCAGCTGCAGCACCGCCAGCGCCAGCCGTGGCAGCACATCGTCCTGGCCCTGGTTGCGAAAGTAGTTGTGCAGCAGGCGCAGGCCGGGCGCCAGGGCCGCCGTCGAGCCGTACACCGCCTCCGGCGAGGCCGCATCCACCCGGAACACGCTGTCGATGGCGGTGCGCACCGTGGCCGCCTCCGAATGCCCGGTTTCGGCGATCCGCCGCACCTGCTGCAGGGCCTGGGCAACGCCGGCCAGCGCCAGCACACGGTGATCCATGGAAACACTCATCAAGCCACACCCTCGGGGGAAGAAGAAGATCCTGCCAATTGACGCTCCAGCGGTGCATCGGTGGCGGCAATGACCGCGCCGCCGAGGCATTGCTCGCCGTCGTACAGCACCAGCGACTGCCCGGGCGTCACCGCCCGCTGCGGTCGCTCGAAGCGCACCTGCATGCTGCCATCGTCCTGCACGGCCACCGTGCACGGCTCGTCCGGCTGCCGGTAGCGCGTCTGCGCGGTGCAATTGAAGCGGCGCGCCGGCGGCGCACCGGCGACCCAGTGGGCCAGCTCGGACTGCAGCCAGCGCGACTGCAGCAGCGGACTGTCGCGGTCCTGGTCCACGTACAGCACGTTGCTGGCCACGTCCTTGCCCACCACGTACCACGGCGCGGCCGCGCGGCCGCGCACCCCACCGATGTTCAGGCCTTCGCGCTGGCCCAGGGTGAAATAGAACACGCCGGGGTGCTCGGCAATGCGCTGCCCCTGCGGGTCGCGGATCTCGCCGGTGCGGGCGGGCAGGTAGCGGCCCAGGAACTCGCGGAAGTCGCGTTCGCCGATGAAGCAGATCCCGGTGGAATCCTTCTTGGCATGGGTCGGCAGGCCCGCATCCTGGGCGATGCGGCGCAGCGTGCTTTTCTCCAGCTCGCCGACCGGGAACAGGGTGGCGGCCAGCTGGGTCTGCCCCAGCTGATGCAGGAAATAGCTCTGGTCCTTGCCCCGGTCGGCGCCGCGCAGCAGCTGCCAGCGCCCGCCACTGTGGGCAACCCGGGCGTAATGCCCGGTGGCGATGCGCTCGGCGCCCAGTGCCTGTGCGGCGTCCAGGAAGTGCTTGAACTTGACCTCGCGGTTGCACAGCACGTCCGGGTTCGGGGTGCGCCCGGCTGCGTATTCGGCCAGGAAGTGCTCGAACACGCCGCTCCAGTATTCGCCGGAAAAATCGCGAAAGTGGAAGGGGATGCCCAGCATCCCGCAGACCGCCACCGCGTCGCGGCGGTCGTCTTCGGCGCGGCAATCGCCGCTGCCGTCGTCGGCCCAGTTCTGCATGAACAGCCCGGCGATCGCCTCGCCCTGCTGCGCCAGTTGCCAGGCCGCCACCGACGAATCCACCCCGCCGGACACGCCCACCACGATGCGCGGCGTCCTCATGCGACGTGCCGCACCAGTGCCAACGGATGCCGCTGTCCGGCCAGGTAGTCGGCCACCACCTCCCACACCAGGGGGCTGCGCCAACGCTCGCTGGCGTCACGCAATTGGTCCGGCGTCATCCACAGTGCCCGCACCACGCCGGTATCCAGGCTGCGCTCGGGGTGGTGTGTCAGCGCATCGGCCACGAAGGCAAAGCGCAGGTAGCACTGGCCGGTCGGGGCCAGCCACTGGTAGCTGCCGATGAAATGGGTCGGCCGCACGTCCCAGCCGGTCTCTTCCAGGGTTTCGCGCACGGCGGCGTCGAGCAGGCTTTCATCCGGCTCCAGATGCCCGGCCGGCTGGTTCAGCAGCAGGCGGTCGCCGATGCGCTCTTCCACCTGCAGCAAGCGTCCGTCGCGCACCACCACGGTGGCCACGGTGACATCGGGGTGCCAGCGCGGCTGCGGGGCGCTCATCGCCGCCGCTCCTGGCGGGCGGACGGGTTGCCAGGCAAGCCGCCGGAGCCCAGCGCGCAAGAGTGGTCAATACGCCCACTGCGGGGGCCAGCCATGGCAGCGTTGCCCGCGTCGGTCGAGGGCGGCGGCGCCGGCGCAGCTGCGGTCAGGGAGTCGGTCATGGGGGCCAAGGGGGAAATTGGAGACAAATTGTGCGGGCCGCGGCGCAAATCGTCCAATGCGCGTGGCGTTGAACCGTATAATGGCCGGATGCCTCGCAAGACCTCACACGAACACGATCACGGCCTGACCGTTGAAGCCAGCAAGCCGGAGGTGGCGCCGCCGCCGCGTTACCAGGTGTTGCTGCTGAACGACGACTACACCCCGATGGACTTCGTGGTGACCGTCCTGCAGCAGTTTTTCAACCTGGACCTGGAAAGCGCCACCCAGGTCATGTTGCACGTCCACACCCGTGGGCGCGGCGTCTGCGGGGTCTACAGCCGCGAAGTCGCCGAGTCCAAGGTGGCGCAGGTCAACGAGTTTTCGCGGATGAACCAGCACCCGTTGCTGTGCACGATGGAACAGCGCTGAGACCGTTGCTGGATCATTCCAGCAGCGCAACAGTGTGACTGCAATCGCGTGCTAACGCTGTCTGAACATGCCTATTGGATAGGGTTGTGGAAAATCCCGACAAAAGCCGCATATTGTTGGCAACAGCCGTTCGGAGTGACCAATGTTCAGCAAAGACCTAGAGCAAACCATCGGCCAGTGCTACAAGCGAGCACGCGAGGCGCGTCATGAGTTCATGACCGTCGAGCATCTGCTGCTCTCGCTGCTGGACAATCCCTCCGCACAGGCCGTGCTCAAGGCCTGTGGGGCAGACCAGCTGCGCCTGCACAACGATCTGGAGCAGGCGATCGAGGCGGCGGTCTCGCGCCTGGCCGAAGACGACGGCCGCGATACCCAGCCGACGCTGGGCTTCCAGCGCGTGCTGCAGCGCGCCGTCTACCACGTGCAATCGTCCGGCAAGAAGGAAGTCACCGGCGCCAACGTACTGGTGGCCATCTTCGGCGAGAAGGACTCGCACGCGGTGTATTTCCTGAACCAGCAGGACATCACCCGGCTGGACATCGTCAACTATCTGTCCCACGGCATCGCCAAGCTGGGCGAAGACAGCGAGCAGCCCTCCGCGTCCGAGGGCGAGCCCAAGAGCGAGGGCGGGGAAGGCGAGGGCAAGGGCGACGCGCTGGCCGAGTACGCCACCAATCTCAACGAGCAGGCGCGCAACGGCAAGATCGACCCGCTGGTGGGCCGTGCCGATGAAATCGAGCGCACCATCCAGGTGCTGTGCCGCCGCCGCAAGAACAACCCGCTGTACGTGGGCGAGGCGGGCGTGGGCAAGACCGCGATCGCCGAGGGACTGGCCAAGCGCATCGTCGATAACGACGTGCCGGACGTGCTGGCCGATGCGGTGATCTTCTCGCTGGACCTGGGCGCGCTGGTAGCGGGCACCAAGTATCGCGGCGACTTCGAAAAGCGCCTGAAGGGCGTGCTGACCGCGCTGAAGAAGGTGCCCAATGCGGTGCTGTTCATCGACGAGATCCACACCATCATCGGGGCCGGCTCGGCGTCGGGCGGCACCATGGATGCCTCCAACCTCATCAAGCCGGCGCTGGCCTCGGGCGAGCTGCGTTGCATCGGCTCCACCACTTTCCAGGAATACCGCGGCATCTTCGAAAAGGACCGTGCCCTGGCGCGTCGCTTCCAGAAGATCGACATCGTCGAGCCCACCGTGGGCGAGACCTTCGAGATCCTGCAGGGCCTCAAGCCCAAGTACGAGGCGCACCATGGGGTGACCTACGCCGACGATGCGCTGCAGGCGGCAGTTGACTTGTCGGTCAAGCACATCGGCGACCGGCTGCTGCCGGACAAGGCGATCGATGTGATCGATGAGGCCGGTGCGCGCCAGCGCCTGTTGCCGGCAGGCAAGCGCAAGGAACTGATCGACATCGAGGAAATCGAGACCATCGTCGCCAAGATGGCGCGGATTCCGGCCAAGCAGGTCAGCGCGACCGACAAGGACGTGCTGCAGCATCTGGAGCGCAACCTCAAGATGGTGATCTTCGGGCAGAATCCGGCGATCGAGACACTGGCCGGCTCCATCAAGCTGGCACGCTCCGGCCTGGCCAACCCGGAAAAGCCGATCGGCAACTTCCTGTTTGCCGGCCCCACCGGTGTGGGCAAGACCGAGGTCACCAAGCAGCTGGCGCTGCAGCTCGGCATCGAGCTGGTGCGCTTCGACATGTCCGAGTACATGGAAGCGCATTCGATCAGCCGCCTGATCGGCGCGCCTCCGGGTTACGTCGGTTTCGACCAGGGCGGCCTGCTGACCGAGAAGATCGTCAAGACACCGCACTGCGTGCTGTTGCTGGACGAGGTGGAGAAGGCGCACCCGGACATCTTCAACATCCTGTTGCAGGTCATGGACCGCGGCATCCTCACCGATACCAACGGGCGCGAGGCCAACTTCAAGAACGTGATCCTGGTGATGACCACCAATGCCGGTGCCACCCAGGCATCGCGGCGGTCGATCGGCTTTACCAAGCAGGATCATTCCACCGATGCGATGGAGTCGATCCGCCGCGGGTTCACGCCGGAGTTCCGCAACCGTCTGGATGCCATCGTGCAGTTTCAGCCACTGGGGTTCGACCACATCCTGCGCGTGGTGGACAAGTTCATCATCGAGCTGGAAATGCTGTTGCAGGAAAAGCATGTCTCGCTGTCGGCCACCCCAACCGCGCGCGACTGGCTTGCCCAGCATGGCTTCGACCCGCTGATGGGCGCACGCCCGATGTCGCGCGTGATCCAGGAGAAGATCAAGCGCCCGCTGGCCGACGAGCTGCTATTCGGCAAGCTGGTGGAAGGTGGTCGCGTCAACATCGACGTCAAGGAAGGCGAGCTGCTAGTGGAGGCGCATCCGGAACCGGAGCGCTTGCTGCCTGCCACGGTCGACTGATCGCAAGTTCTGGTCAACGAAAAGCCGCTCCTCTGAGCGGCTTTTTTGTGCCTGCCTGACGCAGAGGTCTGCGGCTAGGGTCTGGAGGCGGACCTATCGCATTGCGTCTGGCTGTTTGTGCGGCGTCATGGCTGTTGTGACGACAAATGCCACCGCAAGGCAGTACGCTGCAAATTCCAGGCACGACAAAAAGCGGCCATGGGCCGCCTCGCGTCTCAGCACCAAAGCCGCTTACTTCATGCGGTAGGTGATACGGCCCTTGGTGAGGTCGTATGGCGTCATCTCGACCTTGACCCGGTCACCGGTCAGGATGCGGATGTAGTTCTTGCGCATGCGGCCGGAGATGTGGGCGATGATCTCGTGCCCGTTTTCCAGCTTGACCCGGAAGGTGGTGTTGGGAAGCGTCTCGCTGACGCTGCCTTCGAATTCAATGGAGTCGTCTTTCGACATGTAATCCTGTGCAATCACGGCTGGCCCGGCAGGGCCGTAAGGGACGGCATTTTACGCCCCATCTCCCGGTGGTGCAAATTTATGTTAAGCGAGCTTCATGCAGCTCACGCGCCAGCCGCTCGCCATAGCGCGCGGACCAACTGCCTGCCGGCTCCGGTTGCGCCACCTGCCGCTGCACGGAATGCAAAAAGTCTGCACGCGGCAGGCGTTCGGCTCCCAGGCTCAGCAGGTGGGGGTTTTCCACCTGCGCATCGAGCAGCGGCCATCCACGGGCGTGCAGGTCCGCAGCCAGGGCGGCCAGGGCCACCTTGGAGCCGCCACTGCGCGCACTGAACATGCTTTCGCCGAAGAACATTCGGCCGATCGCCACCCCGTAGATGCCGCCCACCAGGTGTGTCCCGTCGAATACTTCCAGCGAATGCGCATGGCCGAGGTGGTGCAGCTCGATGTAGGCCTGCTGCATGGGGCGCGTGATCCAGGTGCCGTCCTGGCCTGCGCGCGGAATCGCCGCGCAGGCTGCAATGACCTGCTCGAACGCGGTATCGGCGCGCACGGTCCAGGTGCTGGTGCGCAGCTGGCGCCTGAAGCGAGAGGAGAGGCGTACGCTCTCGGTCCAGAACACCATGCGCGGATTTGGGCTCCACCACAACAGCGGCTGGCCATCGGAGAACCAGGGGAATACGCCATGCGCATAGGCATTGAGCAACCGCGGCACCGACAGGTCGCCACCGATCGCCAGCAGGCCATCTGGCTCGCGCAATGCCTGCTCGGCAGGCGGAAACGGCGCGGCGGGATCGGCGGAAAGCAGGAAGGGAAGAGCGCGCGACATCTGACGAGTTTAGAGCCTTGCCCGTCCCTCACACGGGTGCATCGGCGCATTGTGCGCTGGAGTCGGCGCACCGGTGCAGTCGCGGAACGGGCTGTGCTCGGCCAGTTCGAGGGCCTGTTGGGCAACCGCCACGCGCTCGTCCGCGCACCATTGCGCCAGCGGCGCACGAAAGCTGGGGTCGGCGATCCAGTGGCGGCTGCGTACCAGGGTGGGCAGGAAGCCGCGCGCGATCTTGTGCTGGCCCTGGGCACCGGGCTCGAAGCGGGCCAGGCCTTCGCGCAGGCAGTATTCCAGGCCCTGGTAGTAGCAGGTTTCGAAGTGCAGGCCGGGCAGGGTGTCGCCGCCCCAGTAACGGCCGTATAAGGTGTCGTGGCCACGCAGGCAGAGCGCGCCGGCGATCGGGCGGCCGTCGAGGTCGGCCAGGAACATCACCAGCTGGCGCGGCATGGCCGTTGCCAGATGCTGCAAGAACTGCGGCGTGAGTGCGGGCGAATTGCCGTACTCGTTGAAGGTCTTGAGATAGAAGCCATACATCGCCGCCAGGTCGTCCTGGCTGGCCTCGTCGCCATGCACCACGCGCATGCGGATACCGGCGCGCTGCACCTTGGCCCGTTCCTGGCGGATGTTCTTGCGCCGCTTGTGGTCCATGGCGCCAAGGAACGCCTCGAAGTTGGTCCAGCCGGCGCGGTTGTGCCAGTGGTATTGCAGGTCGTTGCGTTCCAGCCAGTCGGTATCGAAGGCGGTGTCTTCGTCCACCGGGTGGAAATTCACATGCGCCGACGACAGGCCGCTGCGCTCCACCAGCTCGCGCATGGCCGCCAGCAGGTGCGGCCGCCACGTTGGGGCGCCCAGCAGGCGTGGGCCGGTCACCGGCGAGTAGGGCACCCCGCACAGCCACTTGGGGAAATACTCCTGCCCGTAGCGCGCGTACGCATGCGCCCAGGCATGGTCGAACACGAATTCGCCGTGCGAGTTGTGTTTCAGATATCCCGGCGCGGCGGCGACCAGGCTGTCGCCTTCCCACAGGGTCAGATGCAGCGGGTTCCAGCCCCAGTCCGGACGCAGGCAGCCTTCCTGCTCCAGTCCCTGCAGAAACGCATAGCCGATGAAGGGATGCGTGCCATCGTGCAGCGCATCCCAGGCGCCAGCCGGCAATTCGTCCAGCCGACGGCACCAGCGCGCGGTAACGCTCATCCGCGCTGCCTGCTGGGCAGGCCGGTCGCAGGGCGCGACCGGCGGTTGGCAATCACCTCAGACGCCCTTGTCGAGATAACGCTCGGCATCCAGCGCCGCCATGCAGCCGAAGCCAGCCGAGGTGATCGCCTGGCGGTAGTGCTGGTCGGCCACGTCGCCGGCGGCGAATACGCCGGCCACCGAGGTTTCGGTCGCCGCGCCGTTCAGGCCGGAGCGAATCTCCAGGTAGCCGTTGTTCATCGCCAGCTGGCCGTCGAACAACTGGGTGTTGGGGTGGTGGCCAATGGCGACGAAGAAGCCGTGCGCAGCGATGTCGCGGGTGCTGCCGTCGAGGGTGGACTTGACCCGCACGCCGGTCACGCCGGCATCGTTGCCCAGCACTTCGTCCACTGCGTGGTGCCAGACGGTTTCGATCTTGCCGGCGGCCACCTTGGCGAACAGCTTGTCCTGCATGATCTTTTCCGCGCGCAAAGTGTCGCGGCGGTGCACCAGGTAGACCTTGCGGGCAATGTTGGACAGGTAGAGTGCTTCTTCGACCGCGGTGTTGCCGCCGCCGACCACCACCACGTCCTGGTCCTTGTAGAAGAACCCGTCGCAGGTGGCGCAGGCGGACACGCCGCGGCCCTTGAAGGCTTCCTCGGTGGGAATGCCCAGGTACTTGGCGGTGGCGCCGGTGGCGATGATGAGCGCGTCGCAGGTGTACTCGGCACTATCGCCGATCAGCCGGAACGGGCGCTGCGACAGGTCGGCGGTGTGGATGTGGTCGAAGATCACCTCGGTGTCGAAGCGCTCGGCGTGCGCCTGCATGCGGTTCATCAGGTCCGGGCCCATCAGGCCGTGGGGGTCGCCGGGCCAGTTGTCCACCTCGGTGGTGGTCATCAGCTGGCCGCCCTGCTGCAGCCCGGTGATGACCACCGGCTTGAGGTTGGCGCGGGCGGCGTAGACCGCGGCGGTCCAGCCGGCCGGGCCGGAGCCCAGGATCAGCAGGCGGGAATGCTTGGCGGGGCTGGCAGAAGAGGCGCTCATGTATACTCGCGATCTAGGAAATGGCAGGGCTGGCGCGCAGATTCGCGCTCCCGTGGCGGCATAGAGTGGCGGTCCACACCCGGTGAATCAAGGCGGCGCGATGGAACTGCTTGAACCGCAGATGGCATGGCCCACCCACGTTGCAGGTCCGACGCCGCCTTGTGCGGCGTTTTTCGTTGACGGCTGCATGCCGTGGCAGCCGGCGGTCGCCTGACTGCTGTCACTGCGGCCGCAGTCGTTTATTATCAACCACTAACAGCATTTTTCTAAGGTCTGGCTACAGGTGGCAAAGCAGGTTCCCGAACGCAGCAAGCCCGCAGAAGGCAAGACGTCGTCGCGCAAGACGGCGGCCGCCGACACTCCGCGCCGACAGAAGCTCTGGCGCGATCTGGCATTGATCGCGGTGGCGCCGCTGCTGCTGTACCTGCTGGCCAGCCTGTTCACCTATTCGGCCACCGATCCCGGCTGGTCGCGCACCGGCAACCTGGTCGCGCCGATTCACAACATGGGCGGCCGGTTTGGTGCCATGGCGGCGGACGTGTTGCTGTATTTGCTCGGTTACGTGGCCTTTCTGTTGCCAGTGATCTTGGGAGCGGTGGCCTGGATTGCCCTGATCGGCGAGCGCGAGGAGCAGAGTCAGAGCGACCTTGGACCCTCGCTGCGGTTGGTTGGGATGGTCGGCTTCCTGATCTCTTCGACCGGCTTCCTGCATCTGCGTCTTTATCATGGAGAAGTCGCCGAGGCTGGCGGTATTCTTGGGGAGCAAGTGAGCGGCTCGCTCAGCGCCGGCTTCGGCGCGCTGGGCGCCAACCTGTTCGTGGTGGTGCTGCTGCTGGTGTCGATCACCCTGGCCACTGGCTTGTCGTGGTTCGCGGTGATGGAGCGCATCGGCAAGTGGGTGCTGGCGCTGGGGCCGCTGATGCAGCGCAAGACCCACCAGGCCAGCGAGTGGCAGCAGACCCGGGTGATGCGCGAGGAGCGCGAGGAAGTGCGCAAGGTCGATGCGGTCAAGCAGGCCAAGCGCGAGCCGGTCAAGATCGAGCCGCCGCCGGCACCGGTGGTGGAAAAGAGCGAACGCGCCAAGCGCGATACGCAGATCCCGATGTTCCAGGGCGTGAGTACCGATGGCTCGGACCTGCCGCCGCTGGCGTTGCTGGACGACCCCAAGCCGCAGGCCAAGGGCTATTCGGAAGAAACGCTGGAAACACTGTCGCGGCAGATCGAGTTCAAGCTCAAGGATTTCCGCATCGAGGCGCAGGTGGTTGGCGCCTATCCGGGGCCGGTCATCACACGCTTCGAGATCGAGCCGGCGCCGGGCATCAAGGTCAGCCAGATCAGCTCGCTGGACAAGGACATCGCGCGCGGGCTGTCGGTGAAGTCGGTGCGCGTGGTGGACGTGATTCCGGGCAAGTCGGTGATCGGGCTGGAGATCCCCAATGTCACCCGCGAGATGATCTTCCTGTCCGAGCTGCTGCGCTCCAAGGAATACGACAAGTCGGCCAGCCCGTTGACGCTGGCGCTGGGCAAGGACATCGCCGGCCGCCCGACCGTGGCCGACCTGGCGCGCATGCCACATCTGCTGGTGGCCGGTACCACCGGCTCGGGCAAGTCGGTGGCGGTCAATGCGATGGTGCTGAGCCTGTTGTTCAAGGCCTCGCACAAGGAGCTGCGCATGCTGATGATCGACCCGAAGATGCTCGAACTGAGCGTCTACCAAGGCATCCCGCATCTGCTGGCACCGGTGGTCACCGACATGAAGGAGGCCGCCAACGGTCTGCGTTGGTGCGTGGCCGAAATGGAACGCCGCTACAAGCTGATGAGCGCGGTGGGCGTGCGCAACCTGGCCGGTTTCAACAAGAAGATCAAGGACGCCATCGACGCCGGCCAGCCGATGATGGACCCGTTGTTCAAGCCGAACCCGGAGCTGGGCGAAGCACCGCGGCCGCTGGAGACGCTGCCGTTCATCGTGATCTTCATCGACGAATTCGCCGACATGATGATGATCGTCGGCAAGAAGGTCGAAGAGCTCATCGCTCGTCTGGCGCAGAAGGCGCGTGCGGCCGGCATCCACCTGATCCTGGCCACGCAGCGGCCGTCGGTGGATGTCATCACCGGCCTCATCAAGGCCAATATTCCAACCCGCGTGGCGTTCCAGGTCAGTTCCAAGATCGACTCGCGCACCATCCTGGACCAGTCCGGCGCCGAGGCGTTGTTGGGTAACGGCGACATGCTGTATCTGCCGCCGGGCACCGCACTGCCGGACCGCGTGCACGGCGCCTTCGTCAGCGACGAGGAAGTGCATCGGGTGGTCGAGCACCTCAAGGCCAGCGGGCCGGTGTCCTATGTCGAAGGCGTGCTGGACGAAGTGCAGACCATGGGCGATGGCACCGTGGTCGGTGCCACCGGCCTGCCGGAAAGCAGTGGCGGTGGTGGCGACGAGTCGGACCCGTTGTATGACGAGGCGCTGCGCATCGTCACCGAGACCCGGCGCGCCTCCATCTCCGGCGTGCAGCGGCGCTTGAAGATCGGCTACAACCGCGCCGCGCGCCTGATCGAGGCGATGGAAGCGGCCGGCGTGGTCAGCCCGCCCGAGCACAACGGCGACCGCAGCGTGCTGGCACCGCCGCCCCCGAAGTAAGCGCGGCGGCCATCACCGCCGTGCAGGGCGCCGGGTGCGGGGATTTGCGGGTTTCTGGTGACCACGCGCCGCCCTTGGATTCGGTAGCGTTGAACGTACCGAAGCATCGCATCGCGTTGTCCGGCGACAGGCGACAGGCGCAGCCAGCGTCGGATCCAGCTCACCTTGCTGGAGTGTCGGCAGGAGGGCATGCGCAGTGATGCGGCAGAGTGGGAAGCCCATGTCTGTCATTGCCGGGCACAACGGCTACCCTGTGCGCCAAGCGCCACTTTGGCCTGTCGTGATCGAGACCCATGCTGCATCGTCCCTTGTTGTTGCTCGTGCTGTTGTTCTCCGCGCCGCTGCTGGCCCAGCCACAGCCCCGACAGCAGGCGGCGCCTGTCCCGGGGGCGGCACGCACCCAGGCCGACACCAACTTCAGCTTCGTGCGCTATCGCGCCGACTACGAAGTACGCGCCGATGCCAGTAGCGTGGAGACCGACGAATACGAGATTCTGCTCAAGACCAAGTCGGCGGTGGAGCAGTTCAGCCAGGTGCGCCTGAGTTACAGCGAGAAGATGGAAACGCTCGAGGTGCTTCAGGCCTATACCGTCACCGCCGAAGGCCTGCGCCAGGAGGTGGCCAGCGACAAGATCTACACCCAGGAAAGCTATTCCAGCGCCTCGGCGGCGATATATGCCGACCGCAAGGTCAAGGTGGTGGTGTTCCCGAACCTGGCGCCCGGCGCACGTATCGTCTACCGGGTGCGGCGGGCGCAGAATACCCCCTATTTCCCCGGCTATTTCAGCCTGTGGGAGACCTTCAGCGTGTTTGCGCAATACGACGATGCGGTGGTGACCCTGGTGGCGCCGAAATCGTTGCCGATGCATCTGTCGGTGCGTGGGCTACAGGGCGGGACCAAGCCGGTGGTGCGTGGCGATCAGGCGCGCTGGGAGTGGCGTTACCAGCGCACCGTGCCGATGAAGAACCAGAACTGGAGCGCGGCAACCTGGGAGTTCAGCCCCACCTTGATGGCCAGCACCTTCGACAGCTGGTCGCAGATGGGCCTGGCCTATCACGTCAAGGGCGCGCGCGCGGCGGCGGTGACGCCGGCAATCCAGGCGCTGGCCGACCAGGTCACCAAGGGCATCGACGCCCCGCGTGCGCAGGCCGCGGCCTTGTACGCATGGGTGGCGCGCAATATCCGCTACGTGGCGGTGTACCTGGGCAATGGCGGGCTGGAGCCCAACAGTGCCGACAGCATCCTGGCCAACCACTATGGCGACTGCAAGGACCACACGGTGATCCTGGAAGCGTTGCTGGCGGCCAAGGGCATCGCCAGTACGCCGGTCCTGATCGGTGCGGAGGGCGGGCCGACATTGCCGGCGATCCCGGTGCTGGGGCGTTTCAATCACGCCATCACCTATCTGCCGGCCTTCGATCTCTACGTCGATTCCACCAACCCGTATGCGCGCTTCGGCCAGCTGCCGGCCGGCGACCTGGGCGCACCGGTGGTGCATACGCGCGACGGCAAGCTCACCCACACGCCGCCGAACGACCGCAAGGTCAATCGCTATGTTGCGCGGACCGACTATCGCTTCACCCCGCAGGGTGGCCTGCAGGGGCTGACCACGCTGGATAGCGGGCAAACCGGTGAGGTGGGGTTGCGCGCGATGTTCGTGCAGCTCAATGCGCAGAACCGCAACCGCATCGAGGAATCGATCATTGCCCAGTCCGGCTTCGTCGGCATCGGCGATCTGCTGATCCAGGGCGATCCACTGGATCTGGAGACGCCGTTCAATTATCGCTACACCTTCCAGGCCAGCGACGCGGTGGATTTTTCCGTGGTCGGTGGCATGACCCTGCCGGAGATGCCTGGCGCCGAATCCACCCGTGACATCTACACGACCACCTCGGCCGAAGACAATCTGACGCCGTTCTATTGCAACGACAGCGTGCGCGAGGAAACCTACGTGGTGACCTTGCCCGACACCGTGCCCATCATTGCCATCCCGCGCAGCAGCCGGTTCCGCAACAAGGCAGGCGACTACGCGGTGGAATGGACGCGGCAGGGGCAGACCGTCACCGCCGTGCACCGGTTGCAACGCGCTGCCGTGCGTGGGCCGCAGGCCTTGTGCCAGCCACAGGATTACCGCGCGTTTCGCGAGCTCTACCAGCAGGTGCGCCGGGGCTTTCGCGGCCAGATCGTCTACGGCGATCTGAGCAAGGTGCAGACGGCGCAGTGAGCGCGCAGCGCGGGCACGCGCCTCACATGAACGCATCCGCGCGATAGCGCTCGCCCATTCATCTGTGAAGCTTCAGAATTGACGCAGTTCCTTCTGGAAGACCGCGATGCATCGCCAGCTCCGTTATGCCGTCCTTGCCACCGCCCTGTTCGCCGGTACCGCCTTTGCCGGTGCGCGACAGGAGCTGGAGACGTTCACGCGTGGCCTGAAGGGCTTGGACGGGCAGTTCAGCCAGCAGGTCAGCGATGCCAACGGTCGGGTCAAGGAACGCTCCAGCGGGCGGGTGGCGTTGTCGGCGCCACGCCAGTTTCGCTGGGAATATGCCAAGCCCTACAAGCAGTTGATCGTGGCCGATGGCAAGAAGGTCTGGGTGTTCGACCCCGACCTGGAGCAGGTGACCGTGCGTGCACAGGGCAGCGAAGAGCAGAACAGCCCGCTGGTCGCCCTGATCGACCCGGCGCGCCTGGACAAGCAGTACGACGTCAGCGAAGAAGCGGCGCCGCGCGACGGCCTGCAGTGGCTGTCGCTGACGCCCAAGGTCGACACCGAGGCGAGCTTCCAGATGGCCTCGCTGGGGTTCGGTAAGGACGGCCTGGCGAAGATGGAAGTGGTGGACGCGGTGGGGCAGCACACCGCCATCAGTTTCAGCGGCTGGAAGCGCAATCCTGCATTTGCTGCAGACACCTTCCGGTACACGCCGGCCAAGGGCGTGGACGTGGTGGGCGACGCGCATTAGATGCGTCTGCGGACGCACGGCATAAATGCATGGTGCAGCTCGGCTGTGCCTGCCGGGGTGGGGGGCGCAGCGTTCGCCGTGACGTGACGGAAACCCCGCCATTCGGGGGTGACGCCGGCAGCGCTACGGGACTGGCTCGTACGGGATCCATTGACCAACCGTACGACTCGCCTCGGCCGCTTGGTTAACCTGGCGTTTGATGAAGAAGTCGATGCCACGCTCGCGCTGGCGTTTTCCCTTTTCGCGCAGAATGAGAATGGTCGGTTCCCAGATGCCTGGGTGGCTGATCAGATCATCGAAGGCGCGATCAGCCTCCATCGCTTGAGCTTCGCAGCCGGCGCCCCGTAATAGCTGGGCCTGCGCGCGCAATGCGTCCAGGCGCGGCGCAGCATCGGCCTGTAATACCCAGTCTACGACCAGCGAAGCGAACTTGTTGTCTTGCATGTGGATGCGGACCCGTTCGACGAAGTCCTCTAACTGGCGCTCGGCCACCATGTAGAGCCGCTGGTCATCGACCTTGCCTTGCAGTTTGGAGATTCCGTAGTGGGTCCATAACTGCCAGTTGCGTTTCACCTCGCGTTTGAATGACGTGAAGTTGAAGAATTCTAAGCCACGATCTGTGCGCACAGGATCGATTTCGTTATTGAACATCCACAAGGTGGAGAACGTATTGCTGCCACCCGAACGCAGCTCTCTGCTATAGCCGAAATCGAGCGTAGCCATGGACAGCCGCGCCACTGGTGTGGACGGCACATTGCCAGTGCTCGGGTGCGTCCACTGCTGAGCAACGAGACTTGCCGTTCCGCGCCCTGCGATTTCTACCCTGGATTGTGCGCTTGAATCCTTCAGCACCATCGTCATGTAGCCTTCGATCGGCGTCTGCGAACGGGAGGTTTCCCGCCGTGCCTTTAGCCCGAGCGAAGCCCCCAGGGTGGCGCGACGCGGTTGGCCATCCATTTTTCCCACGCGCACGCCCGCAGCGATGGTGACGCTGGATTCGGTGGCCGAAGAGTTGCGCTCGGCATGGCCGATCAAGCCAACGGTGATGCTGGGATGGTGCGCCAGTAGCTCCGCCAGAAAATCCTGCCTGGTCAACTGGCCTGTATCGCCGCCGGCTTGTTCTGCGAGCTCCAGCAGATGTTCGAACATGGCGAGGAATTGCGCGCGCTGCTCCAGCTCCTGACCCTTGCCCCGTCGTGGTACCCGGATCTGCACGCCATGTTCGATGCCCGATTCATTTTTGATGCGCCAATCGGCTGCTCCCGTAATACCCACCGGTGCGCGTTCGGTGCCCGGCAGCAGCACGCCCGCGCTAATGCCCGTACTGGCGTTGAACTGCCGCGCCTTCTGTCGTCCGATCTGCAGCGACAGCCCGGTCCGTCCCATGTAAATCTCCACCGAGCGATCGGAACTGATCTGACAGCCTGCGGATAATTTCAGTCCCAGGCCGCTGGGGATGATCGCAAGCGCGGCCGACAGCGGCGTCGTATTGAGTCCTATCACTCGTTGCTCGGTGAGACGCAGCTTGTCGCGCCATTCCAGCCGTTCCATCAGGTTGCGCAGGCATTCGAACAGCGCGCGTGGCGACCTGACGCGGGACGTGTCGCCCTCATGAAGAAAACGACTGGCATTACCAACGGCCTGATGAAAGTGGTTGCGCGCGACCGACGCCAGTTCTTCATCCAGGGGCGCTGCACCGATCGGCATGTCGGTCGGCTGTACGGCGTGGTGGAGCAAGCCGCGTTGGATCAGCCGCAGCGTTTCAGGCAGACGCATGCGGCCGGTACGTAATGCAACCCAGGCGGACGCGATCGCCGGATGGCACTCCGCCGGTTGCCGATCGTTGGTTTCGCTCACGGAGGCAGCCGCCGAGCGCTGAAGATCCTGAGCGCGCCGTTCAATCTTGGCCAGTACCTTGGCAGTGAAGGTCAGTTCGGTCGCATTCTGCTCGTGTGGGAGCCAGTGCGCGTACTCCGAAAGCGCTTGCATCGCCAGCTCTTCCTGCGACGGCATTCGCCCGCACGCCATTTGGATCTGGCGGCGCGCGACGAGCCAGCTGGTAAGGTGGCCGGCCGCCTCGCGAAAAGCGTCGTTGGCCCGCCGCACAGCTGTCGGAAGCGCTTCGGAGGCGCCGACCTTCATTCCCAGCTCGAGTGCGTTGAAGGGATTGAGGGCGCGATTGCCCCGCCTTCCGCTGTCTGTTACCGCCCATTGCGCAAACATCTGCAGGCATGCGTTAACGCGGGCATAGGGTGAACCTGCCCGAGTGGTTTCGTAGCCGTTGCGGAACGCATGAAATGCGCCGCGCTGGGCATCCGTTGCAGACTGCAGGCCCTGCAGCGGCGAGGCGCCATGCAGGGCATGGCGCGCTCCCATTTGCGCATCGCCCAGCCAGGTGCGTTCAGTCTGTTCTGCGTCTGGCATCAGTGCAAGCCGATGGCTGGCACGCAGATGGACCTGCGCCGCCTCCAAACACTCCCTGGAGGGGGGCGTGGGTTCTTCGTGCAGCATGTGCGAAAGAACCTGCATGCCGCGCGGAACGCCGGCCAACAGGCCGACGCAGGCGGTGACGGTATCCATCGGCGGGACCACCTCGGTAGCGATGGAGACCTCTGGTGGCGGAATCAGCTCACGCAACTGCACGACGCCCAAGCGTTGCAGCACGTTGACCGCTACCGTGGCATCGCCCTCGCTGGCGATCGATAAGGCCTGCAGGGCGATGTGCAACGCGTCGACCGGCTGCAAGGCGTCGGTCCCGAACGCAGCGCTGCGGCCTTGCAGGCCGCCAGCCCAGGTGCGTAGCGCCTGTCGACTCACGGGGGCGATCGTTTCCTTGCGAAAGCCGGGTAGGACGTGGAGCAATGCCTCCATGGTGTCGGCGACGAGATCGGCAGCTTTGGGCCGAACCTCATCAACCGGCGGCTGCGCGGCTGCATGTTCCACCATACGCCGCATTTCGCCGTTCGCTGCTTCCAGCACGCTGATCGTTTGCTCCTGCTGCCACAACTCCTTTGTGTTGATCCGCGACGAATGCTGCGCCTGCTTCAGTTTTGCGTCGACCTGGGCGAGGTGCTCCTGTAGGCGCCGCGCATTCCGCTGGCAGCGCTCGGCATGCGTGCGTTGCAGGGTCAGCATGTTCTCGTTGCGCCCCAGTCGTGTGCGCAGTACCTCCAATTCTCGGTTTCGCTCTGCAGCAAGGTGCGACGCAAGCGTGCCAGACACCGGCTCATTGGCCGCGCTGCTTGCTTGATATGACTGCAACGCATCGCGCGCTTGTGCATACGCGCTCCGTAACTGATCGATCTCCGCATTAGTAACCGCAAGTGCTTGTTCTGCTTGTTCTGCCTGTGCGAGGCCGCGGCCGAAAAAAACCGCTTTGGCCAGTGCATCGCCGCGCGCGCGCGCATCCTTCAGTGCGTTTTCGAGCCGAGTGCGGACGCGCTGCAGCTGTGAGGAATCTACGCTCTGATGCGCGTTGGCCAAGGATGGCGCCGCGCGCGCTGCGACAGCGCGCGACTGCTGATCGTCTGGTAGTGCGTTCAATGCGGCGCGCGCGGAGAGAATTTCCGACTCGAGATCTTGTACCGTCGCCGATACTGCATCAGTTTGCACTTTGCATCCATGCAGCCGTTGCAGCAGTTCGGCGCGTGCGCGCGTCAGTACGCTGATGCTGTCGTTAAGATTGGCGGCGCGTCGGGCTCTCAAGGCCAACTGCGCATGTGCGGCTTGTAGCGTTTGTTCATGCGCGTACTTCAATTCGTCTTGGCGACGCCGGGAGATCCGTGCGGCCAAATCGCGGTTGGATTGCTCCAGGCGGGATATCAGCGCCTCATTGAGATCCTTGGCGGCATTTGAAAGCAACGGGGCTGCTTGCGGATCAACGGTGGCATTGGTGCTGCGTTCCGATGGATCGGCTGGTCTGTTCCTCTCGCACTGCACCGAGGAATAGCGCAGCAGGGCCGTATGTGGTTCTGGCGCACCACTACTGAGGCCCAATAGCTCTGCGGCCTTCCTGAAGGGCCGCAGAAGAGCGTGTTTGCGCTTGGGAGCGGCTTTCAACCCGCAGTCGAAGACAGTTGCCTGCTTCGCTTGCTCAAGTAGCGTTGCGGACCAACCCAGCGGATCTTCCTGTGCCTGGATCAGTTCCGCCTCGAACGCGCATGGATCGGGGGTAGCCAATTTGTTGTGCGTCTGCCGCTTCGCTGAAGGTTTGGATGGATGCGAGATGGTTTCGGCCATCCCTGGAAGGCAAGCGGCGATGGCAGAGGGACGAAGCGGAATGCGGGGCATGGTGGAATCCGTATGCTGAACATGCCGCTTGCGCTGGCGTAGCTCGCCGCCGATGGGGGGGCAGCCAAGCTGTTGCATGCGGTCATTTGTTACTGATTAAGAGTATTGCGCTGCGCGTTCGAGGCATCGTAGCTGCGCGAAGTGGTCGATTGGAAAGAGAACATCAGCGTTTCCGCCAGGCATGGTCGAAAACTGCGTTGTGGAACGTCCACTTGACGAAGGCGATATAGTGAAGGAGTGAGCAAACACAAACGCCCCCACTCGATCACGCCCGTTCTGCCATATCCCGGCCTCAACGCGATGGCGCCGTTAGCAGAGCGCATGCGCCCGCGCACGCTGGACGAGATGGTGGGGCAAAAACGCCTGTTGACACCCGACAGTGCGCTGCGTCGCGCGGTGGAATCCGGTCGCGTGCATTCGATGATCCTGTGGGGTCCGCCCGGGTGCGGCAAGACCACGCTCGCTTTGCTGCTGGCGCACTACGCGGATGCCGAATTCAAGGCGATTTCCGCAGTGTTGTCGGGGCTGCCCGATGTGCGCCAGGTGCTGGCCGAGGCCGCGCAGCGGTTCGCCAGCGGCCGGCGCACGGTATTGTTCGTCGATGAGGTGCATCGCTTCAACAAGGCGCAGCAGGATGCCTTCCTGCCGCATATCGAGCGCGGCACCATCCTGTTCGTCGGCGCGACCACCGAGAACCCTTCGTTCGAATTGAACTCCGCGTTGCTGTCGCGCTGCCGCGTGCACGTGCTGGAATCGGTGTGGCCGCAGGAGATCGTCGAAGCATTGCAGCGCGCCTTGCACGATCCGCAGCGCGGATTGGGGCAGGAGCGCATCCAGGTCTCGGACGCGTCCTTGCTGGAGATTGCCAGCGCCGCCGACGGCGATGTGCGCCGCGCCTTGACGCTGCTGGAGATTGCCGCCGAGCTTGCCGCAGGCGAGGGTGGCGAGATCACGCCGCAAACGCTGTTGCAGGTACTGGCCGACCGCACCCGCCGTTTCGACAAGAACGGCGAGCAGTTTTACGACCAGATCTCGGCTTTGCACAAATCGGTGCGCAGCTCCAACCCGGATGCGGCACTGTACTGGCTCACGCGCATGCTCGACGGCGGCTGCGACCCGGCCTATCTGGCGCGGCGGCTGACTCGCATGGCGATCGAGGATATCGGCCTGGCCGATCCGCGCGCGCAGAGCATGGCGCTGGAAGCCTGGGACATCTACGAGCGTCTGGGTAGTCCGGAAGGCGAGCTGGCTTTTGCGCAATTGGTGCTGTACCTGGCCAGCACGGCCAAGTCCAATGCCGGCTATGCCGCCTTCAACCAGGCCAAGGCCGACATGCGCGCCACCGGTACCCAGGAAGTTCCTCTGCACTTGCGCAACGCGCCGACCAAGCTGATGAAGACGCTCGGCTATGGGCAGGACTATCAATACGACCATGACGCCGAAGGCGGCATCGCGCTGGACCAGACCGGCTTTCCGGACGCAATGGGCGAGCAGGTCTACTACCACCCGGTGCCGCGCGGGCTGGAGATCAAGCTCAAGGAAAAGCTCGACCGCCTGCGCGCGGCGCGTGCACAAGCGCGAGCTGACAAGGCCGGCAAGCCCCCGGCATAATCACTGCTGCAGGAGATGGCATTCCTCCTTGAACCGCACGCGTTCTGCGCGCTGATGATGCCTGCCCACCCTCGCCGGGGCGGCAGGTCCGTGCCCGGCATCGTTTTTTGACTGAGGATTGATGATGCCGCTCACGCACGCGACTTCTTCTTCGATGACACTGCCGGCCAACGAGTGCGGGGGGGGCTTATGAATGCCCCGGTGTGGTGGCAGCAATTGTTGCTGGCGATGACCGGCGGTGCGCTCGGCTCCGGTTTGCGCTTTGCGATCGGCGCATCGCTGCTGCAGCGCTTCGGCGCCGGGTTTCCGTGGGGAACCTTGACCGTGAACCTGGCCGGCTCGTTCGTCGCTGGCGTGCTGCTGGTATGGCTGGAGGCGCGCGGCCCGTCGAGCTGGCCGCTGCGGGCGCTGCTGATCGTCGGCGTGATCGGCGGGCTGACCACGTTCTCGTCGTTGATGATGGAATGCCTGGTCTTTGCGCGCAGCGATCGCACCACGATGATCGGCGTCTATCTGGCGGTGACGCTGGTGGCCGGGCTGGCCTTGGTGTTTGCTGGTGCGCGCGTCGGGCAATGGCTGGTTGCGCGCTAAGCTGCGGCCTGTGGTGTCGTTGCAACGGTAGCGCGAGGCGGGCTGTTCGTCAGCGCACTGCAGAACGAGCGAAGGCGTGCTCGTGCACGCCTTCGTCGATTACCTGATCGGGTAAGACGGCTGATCTGACACGGCGTGGCTTACAGCGCCTCGATGATGCCCGCCGCGCCCATGCCGGTACCGATGCACATGGTGACCATGCCGTACTTCTGCTGGCGGCGGCGCAGGCCGTGCACCAGGGTGGCGGCACGGATCGCGCCGGTGGCGCCCAGCGGGTGGCCCAGTGCAATCGCGCCGCCCAGCGGATTGACCTTGGACGGATCCAGCTCGCTATCGCGGATCACCGCCAACGCCTGTGCGGCGAAAGCTTCGTTGAGCTCGATCCAGTCGAGCTGGTCCTTGGTCAGCCCGGCCTGCTTGAGCGCCTTGGGAATCGCGGCGATCGGGCCGATACCCATCACTTCCGGGCGCACACCCGCGACCGAGAAGCTGACGAAGCGCGCAAGCGGGGTGAGGCCGTAATCCTTGATCGCCTGCTCGGAGGCCAGCAGCACGGCACCGGCGCCATCGCTCATCTGCGAGGAGTTGCCGGCGGTGACGCTGCCGCCGAACTGCCCGTTGCGGAACACCGGGCGCAGCTTGGCCAGGCCTTCCAGCGAGCTGTCCGGGCGCGGGCCTTCGTCGGTATCGACCAGGCGCTGGCGCAGGGCGATGACATTGCCGGCCAGGTCAGGCTGGTGCGAATGGATCTCATATGGGGTGATCTCGTCGCGGAACTCGCCGGCGGCGATCGCGGCGATGGCCTTCTGGTGCGAGGCCAGCGCAAACGCATCCTGGTCCTCGCGCGACACCTTCCACTCTTCGGCCACCTTCTCGGCGGTGATGCCCATGCCATAGGCAATGGCCACGTGGTCGTCGGCGAAGACGCTCGGTGACATCGCGACCTTGTTGCCCATCATCGGCACCATCGACATCGACTCGGTACCGCCGGCCAGCATCAGGTCGGCATTGCCCAGGCGGATCTGGTCGGCCGCCATCGCGATGGCCTGGATGCCGGACGAACAGAACCGGTTGATGGTCTGACCGGCCACGGTATTGGGCAGGCCGGCCAGCAGCACGCCGATACGCGCCACGTTCATCCCTTGCTCGCCCTCGGGCATGGCGCAACCTATGATGGCGTCGTCAATGCGCGACAGATCGATCCCCGGCGCCTGCGCCACCACTGCACGCAGCACGTGCGCCAGCATATCGTCGGGACGGGTATTGCGGAACACGCCCTTGGGCGCCTTGCCGACCGGGGTACGGGTGGCGGCGACGATGTAGGCTTCTTGAATCTGCTTGCTCATTTGGCTATCTCCGATAGCCGGGAATCGAGAATCGGGAATCGGGAATCGCAAGTGCGGATTCGCCTGAGTTCGCCATCTTCATTACCCGGCAGATAATTGGGAGAAGCGGGGAGTCGGTTGGGGGTTTACCCATTCCCGATTCCCCACTCCCGATTCTCAGTTCCTCAACGGCTTGCCGGTCTTCAACATGTGCCCAATCCGCGCCTGGGTTTTTTCCTGCTGGGCCAGTTCGACGAAGTGTTTGCGCTCCAGCTTGAGTAGCCATTCTTCGTCCACCAGCGCGCCGCGATCGACTTCGCCGCCGCAGACCACCGTGGCGATGCGGGTGGCGATCTCGTAGTCGTATTCGCTGATGAAGCGGCCTTCCAGCATGTTGACCAGCAACATCTTGAAGGTGGCGATACCCACATCGCCGGCCACCTGGATGCGGCGTGCCGGCAGCGGGGCGCGGTAGCCACCTTCAGCAAGCGCACGCGCTTCGGCCTTGGCGATGTGCAGTGCCTCATAGCTGTTGAAGACGATCTTGTCGGTGGCGCGCAGCAGGCCCAGCTCCTGCGCATTGACCGCTGAGTTGGAGACCTTGGCCATTGCCACGGTTTCGAAGGTCTTCTTCAGCTCGGCGAACACATCGCCGCCTGGACCCGCCGCCACCGAGGCGCGCACCGCAAGCTCTTTCAGGCCGCCACCGGCCGGCAGCAGGCCGACGCCGGCTTCCACCAGGCCGATATAGCTCTCCAGTGAGGCCACGGTCTTGGCACTGTGCATCTGGAATTCGCAACCGCCGCCCAGTGCCAAGCCGCGCACCGCCGAAATCACCGGCACCTGCGAATACTTGATGCGTTGGCTGGTGGCCTGGAAATTGGCGACCAGGGCTTCGAACGCGTCCACCTTGCCGGCCTGCAGCAGGCCCAGCGCGCCAGCCAGATCGGCACCGGCGGAGAAGGGTTCCTTCTGCTGCCAGATCACCAGGCCGGCAAAATCCTTCTCCGCGCGGCCCACCACTTCCTGAAGGCCATTGAGCACGTGGTCGGAGACGGTGTTCATCTTGGTCTTGAAGCTGACCACGGCGACATCGTCGCCGTCGTGCCACATGCGCACGCCGTCGTTTTCGAACACGGTCTCGCCTGGCGAGAACTTCTCGCCCAGCAGCGGGTCCGGGAAACGCTGGCGCTTGTACACCGGCAACGCGGAGCGCGGTAGCTTGGCGTCGCGTGCCGGACTGTACGAGCCTTCCGCGCCATGCACGCCATCGCGACCATCGAATACCCAGTTCGGCAACGGCGCGCTGCTCATGCTCTTGCCGTTGGAGATATCTTCGGCAATCCACTGCGCCACCTGCTTCCAGCCGGCGGCCTGCCAGGTTTCGAACGGGCCGAGCGACCAGCCGTAGCCCCAGCGGATGGCCAGGTCCACATCGCGCGCGGTTTCGGCGATATCGGCCAGGTGATAGGCGCTGTAGTGGAACAGGTCGCGGAAGGTGGCCCACAGGAACTGCGCCTGCGGGTGCTGGCTTTCACGCAGCTTGGCGAACTTTTCGGCCGGGTTCTTGATCTTGAGGATCTCGACCACTTCCGGCGCAGCGGCCCGGTCAGCCGGACGGTAGTCCTGCTTCTGCAGATCGAGCACCACGATGTCCTTGCCGACCTTGCGGAAGATACCGGCGCCAACCTTCTGACCCAGCGCACCCTTGGCAATCAGCGCGTCCAGCCATTTCGGCGATGTGAAGTACTGGTGCCACGGGTCGTCCGGCAGGGTGTCGCCCATGGTCTTGATGACGTGCGCCATGGTGTCCAGGCCAACCACGTCCGAGGTGCGGTAGGTCGCCGACTTCGGGCGGCCGACCAAGGGGCCGGTCAGGCCATCCACTTCGTCGAAGCCCAGGCCGAATTCCTGCGTGTGGTGGATGGTGGACAGGATCGAGAACACGCCGATGCGGTTGCCGATGAAGTTCGGGGTGTCCTTCGCATACACCACGCCCTTGCCCAGGGTAGTGACCAGGAACGCTTCCAGCCCTTCCAGCACGGCCTTGTCGGTGCCCTTGGCCGGGATCAGCTCGGCCAGGTGCATGTAGCGCGGCGGGTTGAAGAAGTGGACGCCGCAGAAACGGTGGCGTAGCTGCTCGGGCAGCACGTCGGACAGCTTGTTGATGCCCAAGCCGGAAGTGTTGGAGGCCAGCACCGCCTGCTCGGAGACAAACGGCGCGATCTTCTTGTACAAGTCCTGCTTCCAGTCCATCCGCTCGGCGATCGCTTCGATGATGAGATCGCAGTCGCGCAACTGCTCCAGGCCGCTCTCATAATTGGCCGGGGTGATCGCTTCGGCCAACGCCTTGCTGGCGAGCGGGGCAGGGCTGAGCTTGCCGAGGTTGGCAATGGCCTTGAGCACGATGCCGTCGGCCGGACCATCCTTGGCGGGCAGGTCGAACAGCACGGTATCGACACCGGCATTGGTGAGGTGGGCGGCGATCTGCGCGCCCATGACGCCGGCACCGAGCACGGCGGCGCGACGAACTAGCAACGGATTGGACATGGCAATAGCCTCTTGGTGGAACGTTTACGGTGTGGAATGAGCGCGGAAACCGGGTTCCGCGAAACGGATGAGTTCGCGCGCCGCGCGGGCGCGGTGGTCGGCCTCGCTGACGCCGGCCGGGCGCTTGATGAGGCCGAAGTCGGCCATCGCATAGGTGAGCGCACCGGCCAGGAAGTCCAGGCGCCAGTACAGTTCCTCCTTGCTCAGCCCCGGCACGCAGGCGGCGATGGCCTTGCCGAATTCACGCAGCACGTGCCCGTAGTGGTCGGACAGGAACTTGCGCAGGTTGTCGTTCTTTTCGGCGTAGGCGCGCGCGATCACGCGCACGAAGGCGCCGCCGTTCTGGCGGTCCTGCGCCATCGCCAGCGCAGGCTCTACGAACGCCGCCAGGACCGCGGTGAGTTCGCCGGGCTGTGACTTCTTCGCCGCTTCCAGCTGCTGCAGTCGTGCGCTGGTCATCTCGTCCATGCGCCGGCGGAACACCTCGTTGACCAGGTTTTCCTTGGAGCCGAAGTGGTAGTTGACCGCAGCGATGTTGACGTCGGCCTGGGTGGTGAGCTGGCGCAACGAGGTACCGGCGAATCCATGCTGGGCAAACAGCTCCTCGGCCGCGCCGAGAATGCGGTCCTTGGTGGAGAAGTGGGCTGGCTTGGGCATGCGTCGGGTCAGGCTCAATCAAACGATTGTTTGAGTCTAGGGCCAGCAGTGCGCCCGGTCATGCGGCGCTGCAGCACGATTCAGGGGGCGGTATGCAAACAAATAGCCAACGAGATAGAATTGACCATCGCAAAGAAGCCTAAGCCCGCGTTTTGACGCGGGTTTTTTTCATGATAACCTCGGGCCTTCAGTGGCCCGCCCAACGGAGAATTCCCATGGCGCTGGAGCGCACCCTGTCCATCATCAAGCCCGACGCCGTCGCCAAGAACGTCATCGGCGAAATCTACAGCCGCTTCGAAAAGGCCGGCATGAAGGTCGTGGCCGCCAAGTACAAGCAGCTGTCGCGCCGTGAAGCCGAAGGCTTTTACGCCGTGCACCGCGAGCGTCCGTTCTTCAACGCGCTGGTCGAGTTCATGATCTCCGGCCCCGTGATGATCCAGGTGCTGGAAGGCGAGAACGCCGTTGCCGCGCACCGCGACCTGCTGGGTGCCACCAACCCGAAGGACGCTGCGCCGGGTACCATCCGCGCCGACTTCGCCGATTCGATCGATGCCAATGCCGCCCACGGCTCGGACTCGGTCGAGAACGCTGCCAATGAGGTGGCGTATTTCTTTGCCGCTACCGAAGTGGTCTCGCGCTGAGGCCGAGAGAGTCGAATCGTGAATGAGGTCGTGATCCCCTCCGTGCTGCAGGACGCTCCCGTCCCCGCAGCACCGGTGCGCAAGCAGAACCTGCTCGACCTCGATCGCGAGGGACTGGAGCGCTTCTTCGCCGACACGCTCGGCGAAGCGCGCTACCGTGCCCACCAGGTGATGAAGTGGATCCACCACCGCTACGTCGCCGATTTCGACCAGATGACCGACCTCGGCAAGGCATTGCGTGCGAAGCTGCACCAGCATGCCGAGGTGCTGGTCCCGAACGTCGTGTTCGACAAGCCCTCCACCGACGGTACCCACAAGTGGCTGCTGGCCATGGGCACCGACGGCAAGAATGCGATCGAGACGGTCTACATCCCCGACAAGGGCCGCGGCACGCTATGCGTGTCCTCCCAGGTTGGTTGCGGCCTGAACTGCACGTTCTGTTCGACCGCCACCCAGGGCTTCAACCGCAACCTGACCACTGCCGAGATCATCGGGCAGGTGTGGGTGGCGGCGCGCCATCTGGGCAACGTGCCGCACGGCAGTGCTGCCAAAGGCTGGCGCCGCCTCACCAACGTGGTGATGATGGGCATGGGCGAGCCGCTGATGAATTTCGACAACGTCGTGCGCGCGATGAGCGTGATGCGCGACGATCTGGGCTACGGCTTGGCCAGCAAGCGGGTGACGCTGTCCACTTCTGGCCTGGTACCGATGATCGACCGGTTGTCCACCGAAAGCGATGTCTCGCTGGCGGTGTCGCTGCATGCGGCCAACGACACCCTGCGCGAGAGCCTGGTGCCGCTGAACAAGAAGTACCCGATCGCGGAGTTGATGGAGTCCTGCGCCCGCTACCTGCGCGGCAGCAAGAAGCGCGATTCGGTGACCTTCGAATACACCTTGATGAAAGGCATCAACGACCAGCCGGAACATGCGCGGCAGCTGGCCCGGTTGATGCGTCAGTTCGACAATGCGGTGCAATCCAAGGATGCCGGCAAGGTCAACCTGATTCCGTTCAACCCGTTCCCCGGCACGCGCTATGAGCGCTCCGGCGAGACGGAGATTCGCGCATTCCAGAAGATCCTGCTCGACGCACAGGTGCTGACGATGGTGCGCCGTACCCGCGGCGACGACATCGACGCAGCCTGCGGGCAGCTCAAGGGCCAGGTCATGGACCGCACCCGTCGCCAGGCGGAGTTCCGCCGCACATTGGAAGGGCAGGCCGATCGAGATGCGGCAGCGTGAATTCGCGTTAATGGCGGCCGTGGCGATCGCGTTGTGCGCGGTTGGCTGCGGTTGGCGCAATCCCAAGGCCGGTGTGGCCGAAAGCGTTGAAGAAGTGGCGCCGGTGTATTCGTTCCGCGATGGCAAGGCCACCAAGAGCCGCCTCGCGGTGCAGGAGAAGCTGGGCCTTGCCAACAATCGGCTGCAGACCGGCGATTACGCTGGCGCCGAGGAACAGGTTCGGGCCGCGTTGAAGAAAGATCCGCAGTCGGTGGATGCCCTTGGCATGCTGGCCCTGATCCAGGGGGGCAGGGGCGATATGGCCGGCGCTGGCGCTTCCTACCGTCGCGCTGCCGAACTGGCTCCCCAGCGCGGTGACATTCTCAACAACTACGGCGCCTGGTTGTGTGCCAACGGCTCACCTGGCGAGTCGCTTGCCTGGTTCGATCGTGCCTTGGCCGACAGAGCGTACGCCTCGCCAGCGTCGGCACTGGGAAATGCCGGCGGTTGCGCACTAAAGGCAGGTCAATCCGAACGTGCGCTGGGCGATCTGCGCAAGGCATTGGACATCGATCCGAACAACCCCTACGCGCTCGAGTCGATGGCGCGGCTGGAAACGGGTCGGCGCAACTTTTTCGAGGCACGCGCGTTTGTCGAACGGAGGCTTGCGGCTGCACCGGCAACGGCATCCGTGTTACAACTCGCCATTCAGATTGAGCAAGGGCTGGGCGACAAGGTAGCTGCCAGCCGTTACCAACAGCGGTTGGTCAAGGAATTTCCTGACGCAGCGACCGCTCACCCCGGGGCCAATGCATTGTGATCAGTGATTCCAATCCGAACCCTTTCGAGCAGGAAAAGGGCTGCGGACAGCATCTGCGCGAGGCGCGCGAAGCGTCAGGTCTGAGCCTGGACGAGGTGGCCGGCAAGTTGCGCATGCCGGCGCATGTGGTGCGTTCGCTGGAGCAGGAAGACTGGCAGCGTCTGGGCGCGCCGGTCTTCGTGCGTGGTCAGTTACGCAGCTATGCGCGTCTGCTGCGGGTCGATCTGGAGCCGTTGTTGCAGCAGGCCACCATTGCCCCGGTCGAACCGGTCAAGCTGGTCAGCCATACCCATACGCCACGCGCGCGTCGCATTGTCGAAAGCACGGCGCGCAAGGCGATGTATGTCGTCATTACCGGCGTGTTTGCGGTGCCGGTCTGGTATGCGACCCGCTCGCACCTGGATGGCAAGGCGCCGAGCACCGTGTCGCTGGACAGCATGCCGGTGGCCGCCAACACCCGGGGCACGGCCTCCGCAGCACAGCCGGCCACTGTGCCGCGCGAGCGGGCTGCGCCCTACATCGCCTCGATGACGCCCGTGCCAAGCGCCACCCCGGCAGCCGAGCAGGCGCCAAGCGCAGCACAGGCTGGCAGCCTTTCGCTGAGTTTCAGTGGCGATAGTTGGGTGCAGATCCTGGCGCCGGATGGCAGTGCGGTCGAGAAAGCATTGATCCATGCCGGCGAGCGCCGCAACTATGCGCCGGGCCAGGTGGGCCGCATCGTGCTGGGCAACGCCTCGGCGGTAGAGGTTCAGCAAGGCGGCAGTATCGTCGATGTGAAACCGTTCCAGCGCGCGAACGTGGCACGTTTTGCGGTATCCTCCGATGGCTCCGTGGTGCCTGCTTCCGAGTGAAGCGGACTGCGGTTTTTCATTTTTCCCTTTTGATGTTCCGCGCCTCCGGGATGACGGAGCGAGAGTACGCATGGCGATCGACGATCTGCTGGACGAACACGAACAAGGCGAACGGGTTCGGTCCTGGTTGAGAAAGAATGGTGCGGGCCTGGTGGGCGGCGTCCTGCTCGGCCTGGCACTGATCCTGGGTTGGCAGTGGTGGCAGAAGCGTGCCAACACCGAACTGGTGGAGGCCAATGCCCGTTACGAGGCAGTGGTGAAGTCGATCCAGGCCAAGAACCTGGACAAGGCCGCCAAGGACATCGTGGCGCTGGACGACGGCAAGGGCGGCATCTATGCCGAGCTGGCGGCGCTGCGTCTGGCCAAGGCCCAGGTGGATGCCGGCAAGAATGCCGAAGCGATCAAGACCTTGCGCGATGTGCCGGCCGAAGGCGCGCTCAAGCAGGTCGTGCAGCAGCGCCTGGCGCGCGTGCTGATCGAAAGTGGCAAGCCGGACGAAGCGATCAAGCTGCTGGCCGATGCGCAGGACCATGCCAGCCTGGAGATTCGCGGCGATGCGCTGGTTGCGCAGGGCAAGCCCACAGATGCGCGTGCCCTGTATACCCGGGCATTGACCACGGTGGACGTGGCCTCGCCGCAGCGCCGGCTGTTGGAAACCAAGCTGATGGATGTGGGCGGCAAGGTGCCCGATCCGGCGGAGCAGATTTGATGAAGCAGGTCGATATGTACAAGCGCGTGGCGTTGCTTGCCCTGATGGGCGTGTCGTTGGCTGGCTGCAGCACCGTCAAGGGCTGGTTCGCGGGCAAGGATGCGGCGGCCAAGAAGGCGCAGGAACCGGCGGAATTGGTGGATTTCGAGTCATCGGTCAAGGTCGACAAGCTGTGGTCCACTGGCGTGGGCAAGGGCGAAGGGCACATCGGCGTGCGTCAGCGACCGGCCGTGGCCGACGGCAAGGTGTATGCCGCAGCGATCACCGGCGGCGTGCAGGCGCTGGACCTGCAGACCGGCAAGCGCGTATGGGAATACAAGCCCAAGAAGGAAGAGCGTAACGACCGCAAGTTCAAGCAGCGCCTGTCCGGTGGTCCCGGGGTGGGCGAGGGGCTGGTGGTGATCGGTAGCCTGTCTGGCGATGTGATTGCCCTGAATCAGGCCGACGGCACTGAAAAGTGGCGCGGCAAGGTGCCCAATGAGGTGATCGCCGCACCGGCGATCGCGCAGAATCTGGTGCTGGTGCGCAGCAACGACGGCCGCGTGACTGCATTCGATGCCGCCACCGGCGAACGTCGCTGGTTCCATGCCGAGGAAGGCCCCACCCTGTCGGTGCGCGGCAATGCGCCGATCGTCATCGGCCCGGGCGTGGTATTCGTCGGCAACGATAGCGGCACCTTGAGCGCGCTGGCCCTGCAGGATGGCCGCCCGTTGTGGGAGCAGGCCATTGGCGTGCCGGAAGGTCGCACCGAGCTGGAGCGCATGGCCGACGTGGATGGTGCGCCGGTGCTCGATGGCACCACGCTGTATGCCACCAGCTTCAAGAACGAAACCCTGGCGCTGGAAGGCCCGAGCGGCCGTCCGCTGTGGACGCGCGATCATGGCGGCGCCGGTGGTGTTGGTGTGTCGTCGGCCGTGGTGGTGGTCTCCGACAACGCCGGCTCGGTATGGGGCCTGGACAAGACCACCGGTGCGGCGATGTGGTCGCAGGCGGCCTTGGCGCGCCGCTCGCTCACCGGTGTGGCCATCCAGGGCGACTATGCCGTGGTCGGTGACTACAAGGGCTATCTGCACTGGCTGAAGCTCAGCGATGGCGCACTGGCCGCGCGCGCTCGCGCTGGACGCGACACGCTGCTGGCGCAGCCACAGGTCGTTGATGGCATTCTGCTGGTACAAAATACCGACGGCGATCTCAGCGCCTTCCGGTTGGCACAATAAGGACCTTGCGATGCTGCCCCTGGTCGCCCTGGTTGGACGGCCCAATGTCGGCAAGTCCACCATCTTCAATGCGCTGACGCGCACCCGCGACGCGTTGGTCCACGACCAGCCCGGCGTCACCCGCGACCGCAATTACGGTGTCTGCCGCCTCGACGAGCAGCAACCGTTCATCGTCGTCGATACCGGCGGTATCGCCGGCGAGGAAGAAGGCCTGGCCGGTGCCACCGCGCGTCAGGCGCGTGCCGCCGCCGGCGAAGCGGATCTGGTGTTGTTCGTGGTCGATGGCCGCGAAGGTGCGTCCTCCCTCGACGACGAGATCCTGGCCTGGCTGCGCAAGCTGGCCCGCCCGACCGTGCTGGTCATCAACAAGATCGACGGCACCGACGAAGAGACCGTGCGCTCGGAGTTTGCGCGCTACGGCTTCTCCGACGTGGTGGCGCTGTCTGCCGCGCATCGGCAGGGCATCGACGAGCTGCTCGAAGAAGTCGGTGCACGGCTGCCGGAGGAAGGCTCCGGCGAGTTGCTGGACAACGACCCGGCGCGCGTGCGCATCGCCTTCGTGGGTCGGCCGAACGTGGGCAAGTCCACCTTGGTCAACCGGTTGCTGGGCGAGGAGCGCATGATCGCCTCCGATGTACCGGGTACCACCCGCGATTCGATCGCGGTGGACCTGGAGCGCGACAATCGCCAATACCGCCTGATCGATACCGCCGGCCTGCGCCGTCGCGGCAAGGTGGAAGAGGCGGTGGAGAAGTTCAGCGCGTTCAAGACGTTGCAGGCGATCGAGCAATGCCAGGTGGCAGTGCTGATGCTCGATGCCACCGAAGGCGTGACCGATCAGGACGCGACCATTCTTGGCGCGATCCTGGATGCCGGCCGTGCGCTGGTAGTGGCGATCAACAAGTGGGACGGGCAAAGCGACTACCAGCGGGCGCAGGCCGAAGACCTGCTCTCGCGCAAGCTGGGCTTCGTGAACTGGGCCGAGGCGGTGCGGATCTCCGCGTTGCATGGTTCGGGCATGCGCGAACTGTTCCAGGCGATTCACCGCGCACACGCCTCGGCAACGCACGAGTTCAGCACCAGCGAAGTGAACCAGGCGCTGGAAATCGCCTACGAGACCAATCCGCCGCCGAGCATCCGCGGCCACGTCTCCAAGCTGCGCTACGTGCATCCGGGCGGTGCGAACCCACCAACCTTCATCGTGCATGGCACGCGGCTGAAGGTGTTGCCGGAGTCGTACAAGCGCTATCTGGAAAACTTTTTCCGCAAGCGTTTCAAGCTGGTCGGCACGCCGGTGCGTTTCATTTTCCGCGAAGGTGCCAATCCGTACGAAGGCAAGAAGAACCCGCTGACCGACCGCCAGGTGGCGCGCAAGCGGCGCCTGATGCGGCACGTCAAGGGCAAGTAAGTCCGCCACCACGCCGCGCATGCGTGGCGTGGTGGCGACGACGCAAGCGGCCGCGCACGGGCTGCTGCGTGTTGCAGCACTGTCTTCTGAAGTGGCACTGCGCACCGGCCTTTCGCAGGGCGCTGGTATCCTTCGCGGCATGAACGAGTATCCCAGCCGTATTGCCTACGCGCAGGCGCTGCAGATCCTGCATGCCGTGGCGGGCGCCCATCGTCCACCGGACGAAACCATTCCCAACGCACGCGCCGATGGGCGTATCAGCGCCGGCGATCTGATTGCGCCGCTGGCGCTGCCTCCGTTCGCCAATAGTGCGATGGACGGCTTTGCGCTGCGGCATGCCGATCTGGTGGACGCGCAAACCCGCCTGCAGCTGGTCGGCGAACAGTTTGCCGGCCAACGTTGGGACGGCACGCTGGGTCCGGGGCAATGCCTGCGCATCACCACCGGCGCGCCGCTGCCGGCCGGTGCCGACACCGTGGTGCCCAAGGAAGACACCGAAGAGCGCGATGGGATCGTGGTCATCCTCGCTGCGCCAGGCGCGGGTGCCTCCGTGCGCCTGGCTGGCAGCGATGTGCGTGCCGGCGACCTGGTGATCCAGGCCGGGCAGGTACTGACCCCGGCGCGCATCGGGCTGGCGGCAGCGCTTGGCGTCTCGCGGTTGGCGGTGGCGCCGCGGCCCACCATTGCGGTGCTGGCCACCGGCGACGAACTGGTGGAGCCGGGCATACCGCTGGGCCCCGGGCAGATCTACAACAGCAACCGCGACATGCTGATGGCGCAGCTGCGGGCGCTGGGCTATGCGCCTACCGCCTGGCCCACCCTGCCGGACGATCCGCAACGCATCCGCAGCATGCTGGAAGATGCGGCGGCGGCCTTCGATGTGGTCATCACCTGTGGCGGCGTCTCTGCCGGCGAAAAGGATTATCTGCCGCGGTTGATCGGGGAACTGGGCCGGATCCACTTCTGGCGCGTGCGCATGCGCCCGGGGATGCCGGCGGTGCTGGGGCAGATCGGGCGTTGCCTGGTGTTGGGATTGCCAGGCAATCCGGTGTCGGTACTGGCGACGCTGATCGCCTACGGCGTGCCGCTGCTGGATGGCCTGCAGGGTCGCAGCGAGCCGCGAGCGCTGTGGCATGCCGCGCTGGCCAGCCCCTGGGAGAAGCGCCACGAGCGGCGGGAATTCCTGCGCGGGCGGCTGGAATGCGGCGCGGATGGGCGCTTGAGCGCGTTGCCGCATCGCGGCGATGCCTCGCACCTGCTGCGCGGTGCCGCCGACAGCAATGCGTTGATCGTGCTGCCGGAGCAGGCGCGTCGTTTCGAGGCCGGTGAAATCGTGCGGGTGATTCCCTATGCCCTGTGAGCGTGTGCAAGGCGGCCATGTGCCCGCTGCAGTGGGTCAACGACGATGCCGGGTGACGTGCTGACCTGCGCTGGCGCACCGCGGCGGCGCCATGGCCGGGTTCAATCGATCGCGCTACCGCAAAATGCCGCGTAATCCGGGTAGCCGGCAAAGCGTGCGTCGGGCGCGCAGACCGGGCAGTGCGGATCCGGCCGCAGGCGGATCTCGCGAAAGCGCATCGCCAGTGCATCGAAGCTGAGCAGGCGCCCGGCCAGGCTGTCGCCAATGCCGAGCAGCAACTTCACCGCTTCGGTCGCCTGCAGCAGGCCGATCACCCCAGGCAGGACGCCAAGCACGCCGGCCTCGGCGCAATTGGGTGCGAACTCGGGCGGTGGCGGCTCGGGGAACAGGCAGCGGTAGCAGGGCGCTTGCCCACGCTGGCGGCCGGCGTCGAACACGCTGAGCTGGCCTTCGAACTGTTGCACCGCCCCGTACACCAGCGGCTTGCCGAGGCGGACGCAGGCGTCGTTGAGCAGATAGCGGGCGGGGAAGTTGTCGGCGCCGTCGACCACCACATCCACGTCCTGCAGCAACCGTTCCACAGTGTCGCTGGTGACGCGGCAGCGCACCGGCTCGACCTGCACGCGCGGGTTGAGCGCGCCCAGCCGCTGCGCGGCCGACGCGACCTTGGCGCTGCCAACGCTGTCTTCGGTGTGCAGGATCTGGCGCTGCAGGTTGCTGCGGTCCACCACGTCGTCGTCGGCGATCCGCAAGTGACCCACACCGGCGGCGGCCAGATAGAACGCGGCCGGCGAGCCGAGGCCGCCGGCGCCGATCAGCAGCACGCGTGCGCGCGCCAGGCGCTGCTGGCCGTCGAGGCCGACGTGCGGCAGCCGGAGATGCCGCGAATAACGCTCCAGGAAGTCCTGCTCGTCCGGCGGCAGGCTGGGCCGCACCGTGGGCAGCCCGTCGCGCACCCATGCGGCGGTGCCGCCCAGCACGGATTGCACCCGCGCATAGCCATACGCACGCAGCTGGGCGGCGGTGCGCGCGGAACGCTGGCCGCTCTGGCAGATCAGGAGGACCTCGCGCCCGGTATCGGGCAGGTGCTGGGCGGGGAACTGTTCCAGTTCGGCCTGTGCGATGGCCAGCGCGCCTTCTGCCTGGCCGCCGACGCGCTCGTGCGGGTGGCGGATGTCGATCAGCAACGCGCCGTGCAAGGCGCGGGCGCGGGCGTCGGCGGGAACGAGATCGTGGTTGCTCATGCGGCTATTGTCGCGCAAAGCCCGTACAGGGGCGCGACCGGCCAGTGCAGGCGGTATGCCATCACCGCGGCGTTGCCTGCGGTGCAAGCGCGGGGCAGGTATTCGAGCAGCGTCCGGCGTCGTGGCGGAGTCGCAAGCGGCTACTGCGACCGGTGCGATACCTGCTGCGCGGACGGCCGGGTATTCTAGTCGGGTCATTCATCGAACCCGGCTATCGCCTTGCTCACGATCAGCTATGCCGAGGCGCTTGCGTGCCTGCAACAGCAGGTAATGCCGCTTGCGAGCGAATCGGTGGACAGCGCCGATGCGCAAGGCCGTGTGCTGGCGCAGGATTTGTTGAGCCCGGACGCGTTGCCGCCCTTCGACAACAGTGCGATGGATGGGGTGGCGCTGGCCACGGCAGGGCAGGGCGCTGCGGCGGGCAGCGAGCATTGCATCGCTGCGACCCTGGCTGCAGGCGAGGATCCTGCGCATGCAGCCGGCGACGCTTGGGAGATCATGACCGGAGCCGGTTTGCCGGCAGGCGCCGATGCGGTGGTTCCGATCGAGCAGATCGATGTGCTGGCGGCGCAGCAGGACGGGCGTCCCGGGCGGATCCGCCTGCGGGCGGACGTGCGTGTCGGCCAGCATATCCGTCGGCGTGGCGAGGACGTGGCCGTCAACGATCGGGTGATCGCGGCCGGCACCGTGTTGCGTGGTGCGCATGCACTGCTGCTGGCGGGGCTGGGCTGCGCGCGGGTGGACGTGGTGCGGCAACCCCCGGTGGCCTTGATCGCCACCGGCCGCGAGCTGGTCGGCGACCCCGCCCAGCCGTTGCAGCCGGGGCAGATCCGCGACGGCACCAGTGCCTATCTGCTCAGCCAGCTGCGTGCGGCCGGTGCGCGTCCGGTCTGGCAGGGGCGGGTGGGCGATGAGGTGGCAGCATTCGATCTGGCCCTGGCACAGGCGCGTGCATCTGGCGCGCAACTGATCCTCAGCACTGGCGCGGTGTCGCGCGGGCGCTACGATTTCATTCCCGATGCGCTGGCCCGGCATGGCGCGCAGCTGCTGTTCCACAAGGTGGCGGTGCGGCCGGGCAAGCCGGTGCTGCTGGCGCGCCTGCCCGACGGCGTGCTGTACGTCGGCCTGCCGGGCAACCCGATGGCGAGCGCTGCGGGGCTGCGATTCTTCGTCGAGCCGGCCTTGCGTGGGCTGCTCGGCCTGCCGCCGGAGCATGGCCTGCCGGTGGTCTTGCGCACGCCGCTGCAGGCACGCCCCATCTGGCGACAACACCTGCGCGCACGCCTGTTGTGCGATGGCGCGGGTGTGTTGTCGGTGCAGGTGCTGCCACAGCAGGAATCGTTCCGCGTGGTGCCCTTGTTGCAGGCCAACGCCTGGGCGGTGCTGGAACCGCAGCCGGAAGGTGCTGCCCCCAGCACGCGGGTGCAGGTCTACGGCGTGGGGCATCTGCAGCCAGCCGCGCCAGCGTTCGAACCATGAGACCTCCGCCGCCGGCGCCTGGCTGGACCGGCCTGGTGTTGGCGGGCGGGCGCTCATCGCGGATGGGACGCGACAAGGCCCTGCTGCCCTGGCGCGGGCGGCCATTGCTTGCGCACATGCAGGCACTACTACACAGCGCAGGCGCGCAGGAGGTGCTGGTCAGTGGCGATCGTCCTGGACATCCCGGTATCGTCGATACACAGCCGGACCTGGGACCGCTCGGTGGCCTGGCGAGCGTGATCGCGCAGCTGAGCGATGCGACCACGCTGGTGGTGGTACCGGTGGATATGCCGCTGTTGTCGATGCCGCTGCTGGAGCGGTTGCTGGCTGCCGCGCCGCAGCGCTGCGTCACCTTCGACGCGCAGATGCTGCCGATGCGGCTGTGCATCGATGCGGGCGTGCGCGAGTCCTTGGCGGCGCTGATGGCAGGGGGGGCTTCAGGCCGCTCGCTGCGCGCCTTGCAACAATTGCTGCAGTGTCATCGCGTGGCTGTCACCGCCAGCGAACGCGCCGCGTTCGTCAATTGCAATACGCCCGAGCAGTGGAGCCAGCTCATCCATGAAAATCCAGATTGAAGGCCAGCAGGTGCGGTTCCGTATCGACGAGGACGAACTGGCGAGGCTGCTGGCCGGGCAGAGCGTGGATAATCTGAGCCGGCTGCCCAGCGGGCAGGGGGCGCGCCTGGTACGCCACAGTGTGAGCCTGACCGGTGGTCACGCGGCCTGTAATTGCGCCACCGACCACTGGCAGTTGCTGGTGCCGCGCGACGCGCTGGAAGAGCATGTGCGTCGCTTGCCGAGCCGCGAGGGATTGCATTTCAGCTTCGACGCGGGCGCCGGGCATGCGGAGCACATGGCGCTGCAGGTGACCTTCGACATCGATGTGCGCGACAGTGCGCGCAAGCGACTGCCGAAGGAGTGACGTGTTGGAGCAAGTATGTCGCTGCCCTGCACGCTGCCTGCCATTGACGCTTGCATGCCAGCTGCAGACTGCTTTCTGCTGCGTCCTGAAAGGCGCGCAGTGCTCCGCAGCCGTGGTCACCTGAGCGATTACGCAGCAGGCCGCTTGCGCCGCTCCTGGTAGATGCCCGGCACGCGTTCGCAGACCAGCCCCTGTGCCCGCAACGCGGATTCTATCGGCGCGGCAGCAACGTCGTCGTAGCCGGTGCCGCTGCGCAGCGCGACCACGTGCAGCCCGTCGCCGGCCAGTTGCAGCAGCAGGGCCAGCTGCGCTTCGGCAGCGTGCGGCATGCTGCGACGGGAGGCGTCGCGGCGCGCCAGTTCGAGCACTGCATCGGGAATGTCGTCGCCGGCCACCAGCACGTCGGCCAGGTTCATCGCACGCAGCGCCTTCAAGGTGAGCAGGCCTGGATCGCCTGGTCCGGTACCCACCAGCTGCACGCTGCCGCGCGCCGGCACCGTGCCGGCGTCGTCCAACGCCGCAGTGAATGCGGCTTCGGCCGCTGCCTCGTCGCCGGACTGCAGCAGCAGAGGCACCTGGCCGTCGATGACGCGATCGAACCAGCGCCGGCGCCGGTTCATGTCCGGGAACTGGCTGCGGATGCGCTCGCGATGCTGCGCAAACAGGCCGGCGAAGCGGCCGACTGATGCATCCAGCTCGCGCTCCAGCCGCTCGCGCAGGCGCCGTGCCAGCATCGGGGCGGCGCCTGCGGACGAAATGGCGATCACCAGCGGGTCGCGGTCCACGATCGCCGGCACCTGATAGGTGGATAACTCGGCATCGTCCACCACGTTGACCAGGCGCTGGCGTGCGCCTGCGGCGGCGGCCACGCGTTGGTTCAAGTCGGTGTCGTCGGTGGCCGCAACCACCAGCCATACCGTATCGATCCAGGCAGGATCGAATGCGCCCCCCAGTTGCTCGAAGCGACCGGCCTGCATCAGCTCCGCAAGCTCGGGCGAGAGCGCATGCGCGTACAGGCGGATCTGCGCACCGGCCTTGAGCAGCGCCAGCACCTTGCGCGTGGCGACCTCGCCGCCACCGATCACCAGCACGGCGCGCCCCTGCAGATTGGCGAACAACGGAAACAACGGCATCGGCTCACTCCCGGAAAGATGACTCGCACCAACGGCATGTTGCATGGCACCATCGGAGTACGTCCACACGCCTCGCTGCCGCCAATGCGTGTTTTGCTGGTCAACGATACCGAAAAGCCGATCGGCCAATTGCGCCAGGCACTCACCCGCGCCGGCTACACGGTGCTCGATGACGTGGCTTCGGTCGGTGCCTTGCTGCATGCGGTGCAAAGCCAGCAGCCGGATGTGGTGGTGATCGACGTGGATTCGCCCTCGCGCGACACCCTGGAGCAGTTGTCGATGCTGCACACGCATGCGCCGCGACCGGTGGTGATGTTTTCCGGCGATGGCGACGATGCACTGATCCATGCCGCGGTCGGTGCGGGTGTTACCGCGTATGTGGTCGATGGCCTGGCGCCGGCGCGGTTGGCGCCGATCGTGCAGGTGGCGCTGGCGCGGTTTGCGCACGAAAGCAGCATGCGCAAGCGCCTGGACGACGTGCAGCAAGCCTTGCAGGACCGCAAGCAGATCGACCGCGCCAAGGGTCTGCTGATGGAAAAACGCGGCCTCAGCGAGGCCGATGCCTATGCCGCGCTGCGCCAGCAGGCAATGAAGCAGGGCGTCAAGCTGGCCGAAGTGGCGCGTCGCATCGTGGCGATGGCCGAATTGCTGGGATGAACCGATGAGTCGAGCCGACCTTCCCGTACTGCGCGTGGCCTATATGCCGCTGATCGATTGCGCGCCGCTGGTGGCTGCGCAGCGGCTGGGGCTGGACCATGCGCATGGCCTGCACCTGGATCTGCAACGGCAGGCCTCGTGGGCGGGCGTGCGCGATCGACTGCTGGCGGGCGAGGTGGAGGCCGCCCACGCGCTGGCCAGCCTGGTGTACGCCATCGACCTGGGCATTGCCGGGCCGCAATGCGCGATGGCCTTGCTGATGACGCTCAACCACAACGGTCAGGCGATCACCCTGGCGCCTGCCTTGGCGCAGGCGCTGGCCGACGGCCAGGCGTTGCCGCAGGCACTGGCCGGCCTGGGGCGACGCGCGGTCTTTGCGCAGACCTTTCCCACCGGTACGCATGCGTTGTGGCTGTATTACTGGCTGGCCGCCGGCGGGGTGGACCCGATGCGTGCTGTCGATGTGCTCAGCATCCCGCCGCCGCAGATGCCCGACGCGCTGGGCAGCGGGCTGGTGGATGGCTATTGCTCCGGCGAGCCGTGGGCGGCCGTGGCACAGGCGCAAGGCGTGGGGACACGGGTCATCCGCAGCGGTGAGCTGTGGCCCGGCCATCCGGAAAAGGTGCTGGCGTGCCGGCGCGAATTTGCCGCCCTGCAGCCAGAGCTGACGCAGCAGCTGACGGCCTGCGTGCTGGAGGCCTGCCGCTGGCTGGATACCGGGCCAGACCACCGCGCACAGTGTGCGCAGTGGCTGGCCGAACCGCAGCATATCGGGGTGTCGGCAGCGCATCTTGCTGCGTGCCTGGATGCCGACGCCGATGCACCGCATGTCGATGCGACGTCGCTGGCCTTTCATCGCGACGGTGCGGTGAACATGCCGTGGCTGTCCGATGGCGAATGGTTCCTGAGCCAGTTCCAGCGGTGGGGGTGGCATGCCATCCAGCACGACGATATTGCGCGGTTACGCGATATCCATCGCCTGGACAACTACCGTCGTGCTGCGGCGCGCGTGGGTGTGGCAGTGCCGGACAGCGATCACCGCAGCAATCGGTTGTTCAACACGCTTTGAGGCGGCTGGTTGCGCCTTCTCGCAGTATTCAAGCCGAAAAACGCGTCTGGCGCTTGTTGGTTGAATTGTGCATTACGTGCTTCAGCATTGATCTGAGACGTGGCTGCAAGGCCCTTGCCCGCCCACCATCGCGGGACACGCCGCAAGTACGTCCATGTAGGCTCTTATGCGGCATCCATGCCGCATAAGGTCCCGCGACGGTGAGCGGGCAAGGACCGGTCGAGATGGTCGGTGTGCATGGGGCGAGCGATCCAGTGGCTGCTCCGGCTTGGTGCCGCGCACTGACCGGCACGCGGCGACACTTCGAAAACCCACCGCACAGGTTTGGTGCATCACTGCACGAAAGCCGGGAACGAGGCACTGGCACCAGCACCGCTGCATCCCGTAATGGGCAGACGTCTCACAATCAAATCAACCATTTTTCAACGACTTGTCTGGTCATGATGCCCGGGTGAACAAGTTGGCACGGTGATTGCGTAGCACTGACGTGCAGGTGCAACGGCGTGCCTGCAACAACCCGTACACGGTGCGGCGGTTCAACGACGATCCGCACGCATCCAGGACAACGGCGTCCTTCCGGTTTACCGGAGGGCGCCGTTTTTTTTTGACCATCGCATTCGAAGAGGTCCCTATGCAGCGCTCGTTCTGGCGATCCGGGCACACGCCCACGTTGTTCGCTTCCTTCCTGTATTTCGACCTGAGTTTCATGGTGTGGTATCTGCTCGGTCCGTTGCAGGTGCCGATTGCGCAATCGCTGGGCCTGGATACACAGCAGCGCGCCCTGATGGTGGCGGTGCCGATTCTGTGCGGGGCGGTGTTGCGCCTGGTGCTGGGCATGTTCGCCGATCGCATCGGCGCCAAGCGCGCCGGCATGGTCGCGCAGCTCGCGGTGATCGCTGCACTGTTCGGCGCCTGGCAACTGGGCGTGCACAGCATGGGGCAGGCGCTGCTGCTGGGTGTGCTGCTCGGTATCGCCGGTGCTTCATTTGCGGTGGCGTTGCCGCTGGCATCGCGCTGGTATCCACCCGAGCATCAGGGCACCGCGATGGGGATTGCCGGTGCAGGCAATTCCGGCACGGTGCTGGCGGCGTTGTTCGCCCCGATGCTTGCTGCCGCCTTCGGCTATCAAAACGTGTTCGGGCTGGCCTGCATCCCGTTGGTGCTCACGCTGATGGTGTTTGCGTCGATTGCCAAGGAGGCACCGACACCGGTCGCACGCAAGCAGTGGTCCGATTATGGTCGCGTGCTGGTGGGCAACCGCGACGCGTGGCGCTTCATGTTGTTCTACGCGATCACCTTCGGTGGCTTTTCCGGCTTTGCCAGTGCCTTGCCGGGGTACTTCCACGATCAGTTCGATTTCGACGCGCGTACTGCGGGCTGGGCCACTGCGGCCTGCGTGCTGGCCGGTTCGGTGATGCGCCCGTTGGGCGGCGTGATCGCCGACCGCGTGGGCGGCACGCGTGCCTTGCTGGCGGTGTATCTGCTGGTCGCTACGCTGGTAGGCATTGCCGGGTTCGGTGCCGGCGGCGCGACGATCACGCTGGCGTTGTTCGTGCTGACGTTGTTGTGCCTGGGCGCCGGCAATGGTGCGGTGTTCCAGCTGGTGCCGCAGCGCTTCGGCCAGGATATCGGGGTAATGACCGGCTTGATCGGCATGGCCGGCGGCATCGGCGGTTTTGTGCTTGCGGCCGGGTTGGGCGTGCTCAAGCAGCACACCGGCAGCTATGCGTTGGGCATGTGGTTGTTCGCGGCGTTCGCGCTTGGCGGCTGGGGATTGCTGGCGGGCGTCAAGACCCAGTGGCGCAGCGAATGGTCCACCGCCGGCGCGGCGCGCGTCTGACATGTCGACAGGAATTCAGGCAATGAAGCAACCCAGACTCGTCGTCATCGGCAATGGCATGGCCGGCATCCGCACCGTGGAGGAACTGCTCAAGCTGATGCCGGGCATGTACCACATCACCGTGTTCGGCGCCGAGCCGCATCCCAACTACAACCGCATCCTGCTGTCGCCGGTGCTGGCCGGCGAGCAGGAGTTCGACGACATCGTGTTGAACCCGTTGCAGTGGTATCGCGACAACGGCATCCATCTGCATTTGAACACCGAAGTCACCCGTATCGATCGCGTGCGCCGCCGGGTGATTGCCGCCGACGGCACCGAGGCCGAGTACGACCGCCTGCTGATCGCCACCGGCTCGGTGCCGTTCGTGCTGCCGATCCCGGGCAATGCGCTGAAGGGCGTGATCGGATATCGCGATATCCAGGACACCCGCACCATGATCGACACTGCGCGCAGCAAGCAGCATGCGGTGGTGATCGGCGGCGGCCTGCTTGGCCTGGAAGCGGCCAATGGCTTGAAGGTGCGCGGCATGGACGTGACCGTGGTGCACCTGGCCGGCTGGCTGCTGGAACGCCAGCTCGACCCGGTGGCCGGCAACCTGCTGCAACAGGCACTGCGCGCACGTGGCCTGGAATTTCGCTTGAACACCGCCACCAGCGCGCTGCTCGGCAATGCGCAGGGCGAAGTGATCGGGGCCAGATTCGCCGATGGCAGCGAAATCCCGGCCGATCTGGTGGTGATGGCCGCCGGCATCCGCCCCAACACGCGCCTTGCCGAAGAAGCCGGCATCCACTGCTCGCGCGGCATCGTGGTCAACGACAGCCTGCAGAGCTTCGACCCACGCGTGTATGCGGTGGGCGAATGCGCAAACCATCGTGGTATCGCCTACGGCTTGGTGGCGCCGTTGTTCGAGCAGGCCAAGGTGTGCGCGAACCATCTGGCGCAATTCGGCATTGGTATCTATCGCGGCTCGGTGGCGGCGACCAAGCTCAAGGTCACCGGCATCGATCTATTTTCGGCCGGCGATTTCATGGGGGGCGATGGCTGCGAGGAGATCGTGTTGTCCGATCCGGCCGGCGGCGTCTACAAGAAGCTGGTGATACGCGACGACGTGCTGGTGGGAGCCTGCCTGTATGGCGACACCAGTGATGGCGGCTGGTATTTCAAGCTGCTCAAGGACGGCACGCCGATCCAGGCGCAGCGCGATCAGTTGATCTTCGGCGAAAGCGCACTGGGCGATGCCGGCACCGGCGGCCAGGACCGCGCCAGCGCAATGGCCGACAGCGATGAAGTCTGTGGCTGCAACGGCGTGTGCAAGGGCACGATTGTCAAGGCGATCAGCGAACAGGGCCTGTTCACCGTCGATGAAGTGAAGAAGCACACCAAGGCAGCGAGTTCCTGCGGCTCGTGCACCGGGTTGGTGGAGCAGATCCTGATGAACTGCCTGGGCTCCAATTTCCAGGAAACCCCAAAGACCAAGGCGGTCTGCGCGTGTACCGACCTGAGTCACGGCGAGGTGCGCCGCGCCATCCGCGAGCACAAGCTGCTCACCCATGCGCAGGCCTACGCCTTCATGGAATGGCGCACGCCCAACGGTTGCGCGACCTGCCGGCCGGCGATCAACTACTACATGCTGTCGACGTGGCCGCATGAGGCCATCGATGATCCGCAATCGCGTTTCATCAACGAGCGCGCACACGCCAACATCCAGAAAGACGGCACCTTCTCGGTGATTCCGCAGATGAAGGGCGGGGTGACCAATGCCGGCGAGCTGCGCCGCATTGCCGATGTGGCCGACAAGTACGCGGTGCCGATGGTCAAGGTCACCGGTGGCCAGCGCATCGATCTGCTCGGGGTCAAGAAAGAAGATCTGGTGGATGTGTGGCGCGATCTGGGCATGCCGTCGGGCCATGCCTACGGCAAGTCGATCCGCACGGTGAAGACCTGCGTGGGCAGCGAGTTCTGCCGCTTCGGCACGCAGAACAGCACGCAAATGGGTATCGACCTGGAGACCATGCTGGCCAATATGTGGAGCCCGCACAAGGTGAAGCTGGCGGTGTCCGGCTGCCCGCGCAATTGCGCCGAATCCGGCATCAAGGACGTGGGCATCATCGCGGTGGACTCGGGCTGGGAGCTGCACGTGGGCGGCAACGGCGGCATCAAGACCGAGGTGGCGCGTTTCCTGGTCAAGGTGAGTACCGCCGAGGAAGTGCGCGAGTACACCGGCGCATTTTTGCAGCTGTACCGCGAGCAGGCCTATTACCTGGACCGCACGGTGCACTACATCGCACGCGTGGGCCTGGATTACATCCGTGCGCAGGTGGTGGACGACGCGGCAAACCGGCGAGCGCTGTACGAGCGCCTGCTGTTTTCGCTGGAAGGCCTGGTCGACCCGTGGAAGGCACGCATCGCCGGCGAGCGTCGCCAGGAATATCAACCGCTGCGGATCGCGGCGCCTGCGGCAACGGTGGAGGAATGAGCATGCCCAATCACGCGTGGGTGCATGTGTGTGCCTTGCAGGAGTTGCCGGCGCTGGGTGCGCGCGTGCTGGAGGTCGACGGCCTGCCGCCGATCGCCATCTTCCGCGCCGCTAGCGATCAGGTATTTGCGCTGCGCGATCGTTGCCCGCACAAGGGTGGCCCTTTATCGCAAGGGATCGTGGCCGGCGACACGGTGACCTGCCCATTGCATGGCTGGGCGATCGGCCTGCAGAGCGGGCAGGCCTGTGCACCGGACGTGGGCTGCGCCCCGCGGTATCCGGTGAAGGTGGAGGCCGGTGCGGTGTGGATCGTGTTGCAGCCGGTCCCCGAGCCCCAGGCCGTTGCCGAGCCGGCCGCATGAGCGAGGGCCTGCCGCCGCCGGCATCGGAGACCGCTGCGCACGCGTCTGCGGCATCGCCGATGCACCGCATCACGCGCTCGACCTGTTGCTACTGCGGTGTCGGCTGCGGCGTGTTGATCCACAGTGAGCACGATGCTGCCGGCGAGCGCATCGTGGGCATCGAAGGCGACCCGCAGCACCCGGCCAATCATGGCCGTCTGTGCAGCAAGGGGCTGGCGTTGCCGCAAACCACCACCAGCACGCAGGGGCGCGTGCTGGCCCCCGAGTTGCGTCGGCACCGGCAGGCGCAGCGTGCGCCGGTGAGCTGGGATCAGGCCTTGCAGCATGTCACCAGCAAACTGGCGGCCATCATCCAGGCGCATGGCCCGGATGCGGTGGCGTTCTATCTGTCCGGGCAGTTGCTCACCGAGGACTATTACGTCTTCAACAAGCTGGCCAAGGGTCTGATCGGCACCAATAACATCGACACCAATTCGCGGCTGTGCATGTCCAGCGCCGTCACCGGCTACAAGCTTGCGCTGGGCGCAGACGGCCCGCCCACCTGTTATGAAGACCTGGAGCTGGCGCAGACGGTGCTGTTTGCCGGCAGCAACATGGCTTACGCGCACCCGGTGCTGTTTCGCCGGCTGGAAGCTGCGCGTGCACGCAACCCGGAGATTCGCTGGATCGTGATCGATCCGCGCCGTACCGACACCGCGGCCATGGCCGACCTGCACCTGGCGATCGAACCGGGGACCGACGTTGCGCTCTTCAACGGCATGTTGCATCACCTGATCTGGGAGGGTCTGGTGGATGCGCGTTTCGTTGCGGGCCATACCCAGGAGTTCGATGCCCTCAAGCGGATGCTGCGCGAATACACCCCGCGCATGAGCGCCGAGATCTGCGGGATCTCGCATGAGGACTTGGTGCAGGCGGCCGAGTGGTTCGGGCGCAGCCCGGCGGCGCTGTCGCTGTATTGCATGGGCTTGAACCAGTCGGCGCACGGCACCGACAAGAACCTGGCATTGATCAATCTGCACCTGGCCACCGCGCAGATCGGCAAACCCGGTGCAGGCCCGTTTTCGTTGACCGGCCAGCCCAATGCGATGGGCGGGCGCGAGGTGGGCGGCATGGCGACGATGCTGGCGGCGCACCGCGAGATCGGCAATGCCGCGCATCGCGCGGAGGTGGAAGCGCTGTGGGGCGTGCCGGCCGGGCGCATCAGCCCCACGCCGGGCACGCCGGCCGTGGAATTGTTTGAACGCCTACGTGCCGGCACGCTGAAGGCGGTGTGGATCGTGTGCACCAATCCCGTGCACTCGATGCCGGAGGTGGCCGGCATTCGCGCGGCGCTGGAGCAGGCCGAGCTGGTGATCGTGCAGGAGGCGTTTTCCGGCACCGACACCGTGCCGTATGCCGATGTGCTGCTGCCTGCCGCCAGCTGGGGCGAAAAGGACGGCACCGTGACCAACTCCGAGCGCCGCATCACCCGCGTGCGCAAGGCGGTGGATCCACCGGGCCAGTCGCGTGCGGATTGGTGGATCGCCAACGCGGTGGCACGCCGGCTGGAGGCCAAGTTGCAACCCGGCGCCGCGGCCGGGCTGTTCGCCTTCGACACCACCGCGCAGGTCTTCGACGAACACCGCGCGTTGACGGTGGGCCGCGACCTGGACATCGGCGGGCTGGATTACGCAGTGCTGGATACCGGTCCGCAGCAATGGCCGTTTCCAGCCGGCAGCACGCAGGGGCAGGCGCGGCGTTATACCGATGGCGTCTTCGCCACTGACAATGGGCGTGCGCGCTTCCATGCCACCCCGTATCGCAAGGTGGCCGAGGCGACCTCGGCGCGCTTCCCGATGCGGCTGCTGACCGGTCGCCTGCGCGACCAGTGGCATGGCATGTCGCGCACCGGGCGGGTGGCGGCTGCGTTTGCGCACAGTCCCGAACCGTCTTTGCGCATGCATCCGGACGATGCGGCGCGGCGCGGCTTGTTGGCCGGCGAACTGGTGCAGGTGGCCAGCAAGCGTGGCGCGCTGGTGCTGCCGCTGGAACTGTCCGACGAGCTGCGCTCGGGCACCGTGTTCGCGGCGATGCACTGGAGCGGGCAGACCCTTTCCAGCGGCGGCATCAACGAAGTGAGTACGCCGGCAGTGGATGCGCGCTCGCAGCAGCCCGAGCTCAAGCACGCGGCGGTGCGGGTGGAAAAGGCGGTGTTCGGCTGGCATCTGCTGGCCGCGCGGCGCGGCGATACACTGGCGCTGCAACAGGCGCTGCAGCCGCTGCTGCGCGACTGCGGCTATGCCAGCCTGCGCCTGCATGCCGAACCCTTGCCGGAGGCCGCCGGTGAGTGGGCGGTGCTGCATGCCGCCTGTGAGCGTGCGCCCGAGGCTGGCTGGATCGATCGCCTGGTCGCCGCCTTGCAGCTGCCCGCCGGCGCCGATGTTCTGGAATACCGCGATCTGCGCCGTGGGCTGATGCGCCGCGTCGGCTGGCGAACGCAGCACGGGCTCAGTCATATCGACGGCCTGTTGCTCACTGCCGCGCAGCCCAGCGAGGCCAATCAGGCGCTGCTGAGCACCGCGTTGGCAGGCAAGCCGTGGCGCTGCGCGCGGCTGGCGGTGTTCGCACAGACGCCTGCTGTGCCCAGCGATCCGATCGTCTGCACCTGCATGAATGTCGCGGCGTCGGCGATCCATGCGGCCATCGACGACGGCGCCGATGTGGCACAGCTCAAACAACGCCTGGGCTGCGGCACCGTCTGCGGCTCCTGCGTTCCGCAACTGACCCGGCTGTGCCGCCAACCGCGGCTGGCCTGATGCGCTTCACCCCTCCACACACTGCGAGATCTCTCATGTCCGTCATCCCTTCCTGCGCGCGTGATGTGGTGTTGTTGTCTGCCGGTCCCGGCGATCTGGAACTGCTGACCATCAAGGCGGTCAAGGCGCTGGCAGTGGCGCAGGTGCTGTTGCTCGACGACCTGGCCAACCCACAGATCGTGGAACTGGCACCGCAGGCGCGCGTGATCCGCGTCGGCAAGCGCGGCGGTTGCCGCTCCACGCCGCAAGAATTCATTTGTCGGCTGATGCGGCGCTACGCGCTGCAGGGTCTGCGCGTGGTGCGCGTCAAGGGTGGCGATGCCTTGTTGTTCGGGCGGGCTGGCGAAGAGATCGGCTTCCTGCGTCGCGCCGGTGTCGGTGTGCAGGTGATTAACGGCGTCAGCGCCGCGTTCGCCGCCGCCGCCGCGCTGCAAGTCTCGTTGACCCATCGCGAGTATTGCCACGGCATCACCTTCGTCACGGCGCATACGCACGACCACGGCGAGCCGAACTGGGGGGCACTGGCCGCCAGCGGCACCACGCTGGGCATCTACATGGGCCTGCGGCGCACGGAGGCGCTGGCGGCGGCGCTGCTGGCGCATCTGCCGGCCAGTACGCCAGCCGCCATTGTGCAGGCGGCCACGCGCCCCGACCAGCAACGTCGGCTCACCACGCTGGGCGAACTGGGTGCCACCGCAGCGGCACTGCTGCCGGGCTTGCCGACTCTGCTGCTGGTAGGCGAGGCGCTCGGCGAAGCGGCGCTGGCCTGCGATGATCGCGCGCCCACCTTGCTGCAACAGGCAATGGGCTGAACCGCCACGGCGCTTCCAATCGCCTGCGGCCCCAGACCACCGGTGGTGGCGCCCTCGGCAGGGCTGTCGTCGGGGGGAGTGGGCAGCTGCAACGCGGTTACTCCAGGTCTGTCGACAGACGCCCGTGGTGCTTCAGCGCGGGCGCAGTCGTCCCGCGCTCCATCCAGAATGTCCAGGGCAAAAAAAGACACCGGTGACATAGCCGCCGAGTGCACGACTCATCCATCCGTGTGCCGATCTGCCCGTAGCTTCAGGCCAGAGATGACGCCGGTTCGGCATGCGTCATGGGCGTCTCGCCGGGGCACCGTTTCGCGCCAGCGCAACGGTGTGTTGGCCGCCCTCAGCCCCGCCAGGCTTGGTGGCGCTCGCTACGTGCGCGGCGAGGCAGCCACGCGACCGCGGTCAGGTGTGCAAGATTTGCACTGCCAGCGCAGCGGTTTTTTCCTGCATTTGCCCAGTTTCCACCGCCCAGCCTGGTTTTCCGGGTTGGCACGATTGTTGCGGTACACCGATTACCCAATGACGTACCGATGGATCAGAGGAGGCACAGTGGAAGACGGACAGAACAACACCCGTAGCCGGCGTGGTTTTGCAGCATTGGACCCGGAGAAGCGCCGCATCCTGGCCAGCAGCGGCGGCAAGGCTGCGCATGCCAGCGGCAACGCGCACGAGTTCACCAGCGACGAGGCACGCGAAGCGGGCCGCAAGGGCGGCCAGGCCGTCAGTCGCGACCGCGACCACATGTCGCGCATCGGCAGCAAAGGCGGGCGCTCCAAGCAGGCCAAGCCGCAGGAAGAATCCGCATGATCGAGGACCGGCACGCTCCTGGGCGTGCCGGTCCTCCTTAAGCCGGGGTGTCTGCTCGGCATGCGCGCACGCCACCTTGGGCGCGCATGGCCAGTTTGGGAAGTAGGCGTGCAGACAGGCGCCTCAAGGACAGCAATCGATTGCATTCATCGGCCGTGTGCATCCATGCGTAGACCTCGGACATCACCGGATGGCGTGTAACTGATTGAACTATCGTCGCCCGCCTAGTGGATAAATGTTACTGCAAACCTGCAGCATTCTTGCCATCGATTGCAGTACAAAGCTGCACCAGCGGCCGTCGAAGGCAACATCGGAGTGCATTTCCTGCACTCCGCGTACAGGCTGTACGCACCTGGCGCCGGCTGGATTTTGCGGTGGAGCACGCTGTGGGCACGTGGCACCGCAGGGCAGGGGGTAAGCCGCTGGATTGTCAGGGTGGTGCAGGGTTCCGGCGCTGCGGGCTTCTCGCACGAGTGCCGCTTGCCGGTATTGTGCTGCGTTCACCCGCACTACGGTTCGCCCATGACCATGCAACAGACCTATCCGATTGGCACTCCGGGACAGCCCTGGGAAGAAGCCGAGCGCAATGCCTGGCGCGCGCGTCAGTTCCCCCGGCGCAGTTATGCGGTGGAGGTCGAGCAGCCGATCAATGCCCTGGCCACTGGCTATGCGCGCGAGCACTACGGCAGCATCGTCTCGGCAGGCGATCGCTACCGACTGCTGGCACTGCGCAGCGCCACCTGGGATGCCGCACTGCCGTGCGCGCTGGTCACCGGCGGCGTACACGGCTACGAGACCAGCGGCGTGCAGGGAGCGCTGCAGTTCCTGCAACAATACGGTGCGGCCTATGCTGGCAGGATCAACCTGCTGGTCGCAGCATGCGTCAATCCATGGGGATACGAGCGTATCCAGCGCTGGAATGCCGAGGCGGTGGATCCGAACCGCGCATTCCGCCCGCACAGCCCTGCCGCCGAATCGGCCGCGCTGATGCAACTGGTCGCGGCCATGCCGGGCCGGATGCTGGTGCACATCGACCTGCACGAAACCACCGATAGCGACGAACACGAATTCCGTCCTGCACTGGCCGCGCGCGACGGTGTGGCGTTCGTGCCGGGCAGCATCCCTGATGGGTTCTATCTGGTGGGCGATAGCGAGGATCCGCAGCCGGGCTTCCAGCAGGCGATCATCGCGGCGGTGGCGAAGGTCACGCATATTGCCCCGCCCGATGCGCACGGTCGGATCATCGGTGCTCCGGTGGTCGATCATGGTGTCATCCACTACCCGGTGCGGCGCCTGGGCTTGTGCGCGGGGATGACCGATGCACGCTACCGCACCACCACCGAGGTCTATCCGGACAGTCCCGGCGCGACGCCCGCCCAATGCAATACAGCGCAGGTGACGGCCATCTGCGCTGCGCTGGATCATGCGTTGGCGCATCCGGGCAATTGACCTGCGCACCGAGTGCACTTGCAGGGATGGGTGCGTGCCGTGGCCGTGCTGCGGCAGTGCGTCTCTGTCGCAGGCGGACTCGCCGCCGCTAGATCGGCGTCAGGGTAGCCGCTGTTGCTCGGTGGCCTGGCGCACATAAGCAGCCACCAGGTGCGCCTCCATCGGCCTGGACAATAGATAGCCCTGCGCCTCGTCACAGCCCCAGCTGCGCAACAGCGCGATTTCGTCGGCGTGCTCCACGCCCTCGGCCACGGTGCGATACCCCAGTGCACTGGCCAGCCGCACCACCGCTTCGGCGCGCGTCTGCATGCCGGATTTTTCGGCGATGCCGGTCACCAGTGACCGGTCCAGTTTGAGCACGTTGACCGGCAGCTCGGTGAGGTAGCCGAAGTTGCTATAGCCGGTGCCGAAGTCGTCGATGGCCACGCTCACCCCGGCGTCGCGCAGGGCGCGTAGACGGGGAACCGCCTCCACATTGCTGCGTAGCCAACGGCCTTCGGTGATTTCCAACTCGATCCGCGTGGTGGGAATCGCCAGCGCGCGACAGCGGTCGATGACATCCGCCGCCAGGTTGGTGTTGCCGAAGTCGCGCGAAGACAAATTGATCGAAATCGAGAATTCCAGCCCCTGGGCGCGCCACTGCGCCAGTTGCAGTAGTGCGTTCTCGATGACCCAGTTGGTGACCGTGCACATCAGCGCGGTCTTTTCGAACAGCGGGATGAATTCATCCGGTCCGATGGGCCCCAGGCTGGCATGCTGCCAGCGCAGCAGCGCCTCGAAGCCGGTCACCGACAGATCCAGCAGGTTGATGCGTGGCTGGAACACCAGGCGGAACTCGCCAGCTTTCAAGGCATCCTCGGCATCCAGCGCCAGCCGGTAGGAGCGCTGGATGGCATCGTCGTGCGAGGCGTTGTACCAGCAGACGATGGCGTGATTGCCGATGGCATCGCCAAGTGCAACCAGGCCCTTGCGCATCACATCGTTGGTGTCTGGCTGCTGCGGAGCGAACCGCACCACGCCAGCATGGAAGGTCAGCGACATCGGTACCCCGGCGGCATCCACCGGCTTTTGCAGCATGTCGCGCAGATCCAGTAGCAGGTCTTCCATCTCGTCGGGTGCGGAATTGAGCAGGAAGAACGCAAACCGCATCGAGGCAACGTGATACACCGTCGCCTTGCCACGCAATGCGCGGGTCAGTACGTAGCTGGCATGCCGGATCAATTCTTCCAGCGGTTGCATGCCCAGCACCTGGCGCGCTTCATTGGCGGCCTGCGCGTCGTAAACCTCGATGAAGGCGGCGATGGTCGCTACGTGCTGGTTGCCCATGGCCAGCGCATCCAGGTCCGATTGCAACTGGCGCGCATTGAACAGCCCGCTATGCGGTTCGCGGCGGCCCGCGCCGAACTGCAGTTCGAGCTGTGCGGCGGCGACGTTGGCGAACATGCGCAGCTGCTGATGTTCCTGGCTGGCCAGGCGGCGCTCGCGCGTGTCGATGACGCACAGCGTGCCGCAGATACCGGTTTGCGGTGCGCCAACCGGCACACAGGCGATGAACCGGGCAGGCAATCCGGGAAATGCCGCGTCGCCGAGTTGAATCGATGCCAGGGCATCGTGCTCCACCCGTTCGACAACGCCGCTGGCCGAGCTTGCTGCCGGCGGACATAGCGCAATGGCCTGTTCGACGTGATCCGGATCCACGCCGCGCGCGGCCAGCACGCGCATGCGCCCCCCCTCGGTAATGGTGAGCGCGGCGGCCGGCGCCACCAGGGCGTGACACAGCAGGCGCGCAATCTGCTCCAGTGGCTCCATGCCACCCAGGTCGATCGGCACACCCGACCAGTCGGACTGGCGTTCCTGCATGTTGTTTCCTGGAGAGGACGTCATGTCGTCAGGTTCCGTGTCGCAGATCACGCGCTGCACGCCTACTAGAAACATACGCAGGTCGTCGTGAGGTGACAAGCCGTTACTGGGGTGGCCCCCGCAGGATAATCGCCACACCGGCCTTCTTCCGTACAACTGAACGGTCTTTGCCATGGGTAATCGACCTCTTCCTGAAAAAATAGGTTCAATTTCAATCAGGCTTTCAACCCGTTGCTTCATGTAATTGGTCTTATTAACCGAGCCGATGCGTGAGCGCACGGGACAATACTTTTCAACGGATAATCGGCGAGCGAGGAGCTGGGTGTCACTCTTATATTTCTGCGAATCCTGGAGCTAGTGACTGCGTGACGACCATCCGCAACCACTCCACTCTAGAGGCTGCTTTTTCGGCAAAAAAATCGATAAATATTGCGCATTTTCGGCGATTAAAGTAAGCGAGCGCCGATTTTCGATGGATGAGCGAACGCGAGCAAACTATTCGACAATTTACGTGAGAGCCCATTTCGAATACAGGGGTTTGTGATATTAATCACAGTTTCACCGGCCTTGATTCGACTATTAATCCTTCACCGTTTTCAAGCGATTGGTATTAACAAGTTTGGTTGCTCCACGTGAGGAGCGGCGTCCCGTGCGCGTCATCAAGAATGAATTTTGAATGCATTGCCGCCAGCGGCAAGCACAGCCATGCATCGGCGCGGCGGTACTGCTGCGCCCGTCAGTCACCAGGGGGAAATAAAAATGAATCGTGCATTTGCGCTCGTCTGGAACGCCACCATCGGAAACTGGGTCGTCACGCATGAACTGGTGCGTCGGCGTCGCAAGCCCGGGGCGACGCGCAGGGCACTGCCGCAGCTGGTGATCCTGGCCGCGGGGGCGGCCGCTCCCGCCCTGGCCTGGTCGGCGTGTACACCGGCAGTGCCGGTGGCGGGTGCGACGGTCACCTGCACTGGGTTGGCAGGCATTGGCAATAGTTTTGCCAGCAGCGCGAACAATCTCACCATCAACGTGGCAGCGGGCACGCAGATGACGGCGGGGCTGCTGGGAGGAACCGCAGTGGCGCTTGGTGGCACCAATGCCACGCTCAACAACGCTGGCACGATCGATCCATCCATCCTCGGCCTGCTGTCGGTGTTGGGCACTGGTGTCACGATGGGCAATGCCAGCTCGACAGCAGTGACCGCCAACAATCTGGCCGGCGGCGCGATCTACGGCACCGGCGGCCTGATCGGGGCCAATCTGCTCAACCTCGACGGCATGGCATTGGGCATAACCTCGGCCAGCAACGGCACCGTGCAGATCAACAATGCCGGGCTCATCAGCAGCAGAGCGCTGTTGAATCTTTCGCTGCTGGGTGCGGACACCCCGGTGATCGCGGTCAGCGGTGGCGGTACCGTCAATGCCGTCAACACCAACACCATCGAAGGCCGGGTCGCGTTCCAGAGTTCGGCCGCGGGCAACACCTTCATCAACGGCGGCAGCATCACTGGCAGCGTGTCGATGGGAGCGGGCAGTACCAATACCTTCACCGCAGTCACCGGCAGCAGCATCAGCAGTGGCGGCGGGCTGGCGCTGGAAGTGCTGGGCCCCGGCGGACTGCTGAGCTTTGCGCGGACCGGCGTGGTGGATGGCGGTGCCGGCGGCAGCAATACCCTGTTGCTGCAGAACGCGGTGACCGGCACCGGGAGCGGAAATACGGGCTCGGGCACGTTGAGCACCGACCAGTACATCAATTTCAGCACCTTGCGCGTCAATAGCGGCACCTGGTCGCTGACCGGCGCAAGCAATTTCGGAAGCAGTGCGCTCAACGGTGGCGTGCTGCAAATGGCCACACCCGCGCAACTGGGGTCGGCGATCACCGCAAATGGCGGTGCACTGGAGGCCACGGCGGCCGGGCTGACCCTGGCCCCCAGCGCCGGCATCACGCTGGGTGCCGGCGGTTTGACCGTGCAGGGCAACACTGGCTACACCATCGGCAGCAGCATCACCGGCGCGGGCGGCCTGGTCAAAAACGGGATCGGTGGGCTGACCCTGACCGGCTCCAACAGCTTCAACGGGGGCGTCACCCTGGGCGGCGGGACGCTGACGGTGGGCAGCAACGATGCACTAGGCACCGGCACGGTGACTGCGGCCGGCGGCCTGCTGGACACCACCGCTCCCGTGACGCTCAGCAATGCGTTCGCGCTGGTCAATCCCCTGGGCGTGGGCGCAAGCGGCAACGCGCTCAGTCTGACCGGTACGCTGTCCGGGGCCGGCGGCCTCGACAAGACCGGGGCCGGTACGCTGGCGTTGAGCGGAAACAATACCTATCTCGGCGGCACCACGCTGGCGGCAGGCACCTTGCAGTTGGGCAGCAATTCCGCCCTGGGCAGCGGCGCGCTGAATGTCACCGGCGCAGCCAACCTCAGCGGCAGTGCGCCATTGACGGTGACCAACGCCGTCAACCTGGCCGGGCCCTTGAGCTGGACCGGCACGCAGGCGTTGACGCTGGCGGGCACCATCGACGGCAGCGGCAGCCTCATCAAAAGCGGCCTCGGCGATCTGACCCTGGCCAGCGGCAACAGCTATACCGGCGGCACCACCCTGAGCGCGGGGCGGCTGCTGGTCGGTGCCGGCGCCGCGCTGGGAACCGGCGGCCTGAACGCCAGCGGTGGCGTGCTCGATGCAAGCGCGGCGACCGTCGTCGGCAATACGCTGGCGCTCACCGGCACCTTGGGCGTTGGCAGCAATGGCACCGCGCTGACGCTGGCCGGCACCATCGCCGGCACCGGCGGGTTGAACAAACTGGGAGCCGGCACGCTCGCCTTGACTGGTCTCAATACCTACAGCGGGGGGACCACGCTCAGCGCGGGCACCTTGCAGCTTGGCAATGCCGCCGCACTCGGCGGCGGCGCATTGACAGTGGCTGGCAACGCCACGTTGCAGAACACCGCAGCCACCACCTTGAATACCGCCATCGCGTTGAACAGCGGTGCGCTGACCCTGGACGGCGCGCAGGCGCTGACGCTGAACGGCGCCATCGGCGGTGCGGGGAGCCTGGTCAAATCCGGCGCCGGCGATCTCACGCTTGGCGGCAATAATTTGTTCAGTGGCGGCACCACGCTGAGCGCGGGCAGGCTCACCATCGCCAGTGACACCGCACTTGGCCTGGGGACGCTCACTGCCGCCGCCGGCACCACGCTGGACACCCTGGCGATCAGCACACTCGCCAATGCCATTGCGTTGACGGGTCTGGTCAATATCGGCGGCAGTACCGCATTGAGCCTTACCGGGGACCTCAGCGGTCCCGGTGGCCTGGACAAGCTCGGTGCCGCCAGCCTGACCTTGAGCGGAAACAACAGCTACAACGGCGGCACGCGCCTGAGCGCGGGCAGCCTGGTGCTGGGCAGCGACGCCGCGCTGGGAAGCGGCACTCTGACCGTTGCCGGCGGCGTGCTCGATAGCACTGCGGCGCGCAGCCTGACCAACGCTGTCGTGCTGGATGCCGACCTGCAGCTGGCGGGCAGCCAGGACATCGCGCTCAATGGCCTGGTCGGCGGAAGTGCCGGCCTGGTCAAGAACGGCGCCGCGACCCTGGCACTGACCGGTGCCAATACCTTCGTCGGCGGCGTGGATCTCAATGGCGGCGCCTTGCTGGTTGGCAGCGCCACGGCGCTGGGCAGCGGCATCCTGACCGCCGCCAATGGCACTCAGTTGCAGGCCACGGTGGCCACCACGCTGGTCAATGATGTGGTCGTGAATGGCGCCCTGTCTGTGGTCGGAAACAATAGCCTTGGCCTGACCGGCAGCATCAGTGGAGCGGGTAGCCTCATCAAGCAAGGCGGCGGTGCGTTGAGCCTTGCCGGCAACAATCTCTACAGCGGTGGCACGCGGTTGGACGCGGGCACGTTGGTGGTGGGCAGCAACACCGCGCTCGGCACCGGTGCGCTCAGCGCCGCAGGCGGCACGCAGCTCACCGCCGGCACCGCGTTGGCGCTGCAGAACGCGCTGACGGTCGATGGGGCATTGGGCATCGATGGCCAGAACCTCACGCTCGATGGCGACATCGCTGGCGCGGGAAGTCTGCTCAAGAACGGCACACAAACACTCGTCCTCAATGGCACCAATAGTTGGTCGGGCGGGCTGCAACTGCAGGCCGGTACCGTGGTGGTGGGGAGCAACACCGCGCTGGGCACGGGCACGCTCAGCGCTGCGGCGGGCACCACGCTGGATGCCAGCAGCGCGGTGAGCTTGGCCAATGCGCTCACGTTGAACGGTGCGCTGACGCTGCCCGGCACGCAGGACATGGTGCTTGGCGGCGTCATCGGTGGCGTCGGCAGCCTCGTCAAGCAAGGCGGCGCCAGCTTGACGCTGGGCAACGCCAATACCTTCGACGGTGGCGTCGCGCTGGGGGGCGGGCGCCTGCTGCTCGGCACCGCCACGGCGATGGGCACGGGTGGTCTGTCGGTCGATGGGGTGGCCGAGCTTGATACCACCGCCGCGCTTGGCATCGACAACGCGTTGCAATTGAACAACCAGCTCACCCTGGTCGGCAGCAACGAGCTGGCATTGAACGGCGCAATCGCCGGCAGCGGCAGCCTGGTCAAGACCGGCGGCAGCACCGTGTCGCTCAATGCGGGCAACAGTTACACCGGCGGCACCACGCTTGTCGCCGGCACGCTCGCGGTCGGGGCCGATACTGCGCTGGGGAGCGGCAGCCTCTCGGTGACTGGCGCGTCGACCCTGAGCAATGCCATTGCCGTGGCCTTGAGCAATGGTATCGATCTGGGCGCTGCGCTCACCGTGGACAACGCGGCAGACATGCTGGCCAGCGGCAGCCTCGGCGGTGCCGGCGCGCTGACCAAGACCGGCCTGGGCACCTTGACGCTGAGCGGCAGCAACACCTACACCGGCCCGCTGGCGATCCAGAACGGTACCGTGGTGGCCAGCACGGCGGCGGCACTGGGCGCCCCGGGCACCATTGATATCGCGGCAGGCGCCGCGTTGAACCTGGTCGGCGGGGGGCTGATCGGCGCACTCAGCGGCGCCGGCAGCGTGGACATCGCTGCCGGCAGCACCCTGCAACTGGGCAGTGGCGACTTCGCCGGTGCGCTGGCAGGCGGCGGTGCGCTCGACAAGATCGGCACCGGCACGCTACGCCTGCTCGGCACCAGCGCGATCGGTGGCGCCACCCAGGTCAGTGGCGGCACCCTGGATGTCGTGGGCAACCTGGGCACGAGCGCGCTGGACGTCGGGCTGGGCGGCACCCTGACCGGTAGCGGCGGCAACGGGGCCATTGCCAGCGGCGTCACCATCGGCGATGGCGGCCGGCTGGCGTTGACCAGTGGCAGCTCGCTCAGTGTCGCAGGGCTGACCCTGGCCCCGGGCGCGTCGCTGGACGTGGCGCTGGCCGCGCCCAGCGTCACCCGGCTGCTCGCGGTCAACGGCGATCTGACCCTGGATGGGACGCTCAACATCACCGATCTGGGCGGCTTTGGAACCGGCGTCTATCGGCTGATCGACTACACCGGGGCACTGACCGACAACGGCGTGCTGTTCGGCAGCATTCCCGGCAGCATCGACATCAGCCAGCTGGCGCTGCAGACCGCGATCGGCCAGCAGATCAATCTGGTGGTCAGCGTGCCGGGCAGCATCGTGCAATTCTGGGATGGCGTGCAGACCACGGCCAACGGCAGCGTGGAAGGCGGCGCCGGTGTCTGGGGCGCGGCAACCAACTGGACCAACCAGAACGGGTCGATCAACAGCACCTGGCAAGGCGGTTTCGCGGTGTTTTCCGGCACCGCCGGCAGCGTGGGCATGCAGGGGATACAAGGCGTCGGCGGCCTGCAATTCGTCAGCGATGGCTATCAGCTCAGCGATGCCGGAGGCGGCGCGCTGGAGGTGAGTGCCCCGCTGACGGCGGTGCGTGTCGATCCCGGCGTCAGTGCCACGATCAATGTCGCCATCACCGGAGTCGGGGGCGTGCAGAAGCTCGACACCGGCACCCTGGTGCTCGTTGCGGCCAATACCTATGCCGGCGGCACCTCGCTCAGCGGCGGCACCCTGGTACTGGGCAATACGCAGGCGCTGGGCAGCGGCACCCTGACCGCGGCCACGGGGACCAGCCTGGATGCCACCCAGGCCTTGACCATCGGCAATGCGGTGGCGCTCGATGGCGCGGTGACGATGCTTGGCAGCAACGACCTGGGCCTGTCCGGAGCCATCGGCGGTACCGGAAGCCTTGTCAAGAACGGTGCCGCCACGCTCACGCTGGACGGCAACAACAGCTACCTCGGCGGTAGCGTTTTGAATGCCGGCAGCCTGGCACTGGGCAGCAATACCGCGCTGGGCGCCGGCAGCCTGTCGGTGCTGGGCGATGGCATCCTGAGCAATGCGGTCGCACTGACGCTGGGCAACAACATCGACCTGAGCGCCAATCTGGGCATTGCCAGCGCAGCGGATCTGACCTTGACCGGCGTACTGAGTGGCACCGGGGCGCTGACCAAGAGCGGCAACGGACGCCTGACCCTGTCCGGCGCCAATAGCGTCAGCGGCCCGGTGGCGGTGCAGGCCGGCGTGCTTGCCACCTCGGCCACCGGCTCGCTGGGCAGCGCCGGCACGGTGGATGTCGCCGCCGGTGCCGGACTGGCTCTGGGCAGCACGACGGCGTTGAATGCGGTGAGCGGGCAGGGCGAGGTCGCGATCGCCGGCGGCAGCACGCTGCAGCTGGGCGCCGACAACAGCGACCGGACTTTTGCCGGCAGCTTCAGTGATACCGGCAACCTGGACAAGCGCGGCAGCGGCACCTTGCAGCTCACCGGCACCAGCGCCCTGGGCGGCACCATCCAGGTCACCGGCGGCACGCTGGCGGTGGATGGCACGCTGGCCAGCGTTGGCGGCCTGAGCGTAGCCGCCGGCGCCACGCTGGGCGGCAGCGGCGTGGTCGATGCGGCAGTCACCGTCAACGATGGCGGCCGGCTGGTGGTCAACAGCGGTGCATTGCTGACCACCGGCAGCCTGAGCATGGCGCCCAACGCCACGCTCGACGCGTTCCTGGGAGTGCCCAGCCAGACAGGGGTCCTGGCGGTCAACGGCAACCTCACGCTGGACGGGACGCTCAACATCACCGATATCGGCGGTTTCGGCAGTGGCGTCTACCGCCTGATCGACTACACCGGTGCACTGACCGACAACGGCCTGGGCCTGGGCACGCTGCCTGTCAGCGTGGACCCTGCCCAGCTGACCGTGCAGACCGCGCTCGCCCAGCAGGTCAACGTGGTGGTGAATGCGCCCGGCAGCACGGTGCAATTCTGGGACGGCGCGCAGCTCATCGCCAATGGGGGCATCGACGGCGGCACCGGCACCTGGGTGGCGGGCGCCACCAACTGGACCGCGCTCGATGGCCTGACCAACAGCGATTGGCAGAATGGCTTCGCCGTCTTCGGCGGTAGCGCCGGTGTGGTGGACGTGCAGGGCAACCAGGGCATCACCGGCCTGCAATTCATCACCGACGGATATGTCCTGAGCGGCAGCGGCACGCTGAGCGCCAATGCCGCCAACACCATCATTCGGGTGGATCCCGGCGTCACCGGTACCATCGCGGCGTCCATCGGCGGCACTGGCACGCTGCAGAAGCTCGATACCGGCACCCTGGTGCTGGATGCGGCCAATACCTATGCCGGCGGCACGGCATTGAATGGCGGCAGCTTGCTGCTGGGCAATGCGCAGGCGCTTGGCAGCGGCGTGCTGACCGCCGCCGCCGGCACCGCGCTCGATGCCACGCAGGCACTGGCAGTGGGCAATGCGCTGGTGCTGGATGGCGCAGTGGGCGTGCTCGGCGGCAACGACCTGAGCCTGTCCGGCCTCATCAGCGGCGCTGGTGGCCTGGTCAAGAGCGGTTCGGCCACGCTGGCGCTCAGCGGTGCCAACAGCTATGTCGGCGGCACCGTGCTGGGCGACGGCACCCTGCTGGTCGGCAGTGACACCGCACTGGGGGGCGGCGCGTTGTCGGTGACCGGCGATTCGGTACTCGCCAATGCGGTCGCCACGGCATTGGGCAATACGGTCACGCTGGGTGCCACGCTCACCGTGGACACGCCCGCTGCGATGACGCTGGCCGGCGACATCGGCGGCAACGGTGCGCTGGTCAAGACCAATGCCGGCACCTTGACGCTGGCGGGCAACAACAGCTACGCCGGTGGCACCACGGTCGATGCCGGCACGCTGGTGGGCGATAGCGCCAGTCTGCAGGGCGCCATCGTCGACAACGCCACGCTGGTGTTCGATCAGGCCAGCGATGGCGTGTTCACTGGTTCGATCACCGGGACCGGCAGCGTCGTGAAGGACAGCGCCGGCACCTTGTTGCTCGACGGTGCCAACGGCTACACCGGCGGTACCCGCATCGTGGCCGGCAGCCTGATCGGCGACACCAGCAGCCTACAGGGCGATATCGCCAATGCCGCCACACTGGTCTTCGACCAGACTACCGGTGGCGTGTACGCGGGCGCGATCAGCGGCACCGGCGCACTGGAGAAAGCCGGCACCGGCGCGCTGCAGCTGACCGGGGCCAATAGCTATACCGGCGGCACGCTGCTCAGTGCAGGCAGTCTGATCGGCAACACCACCAGCCTGCAGGGCAATGTGGTGAACAATGCCACGTTGGTCTTCGACCAGGCTGGCGCCGGCAGTTTTGCCGGGGCGATCAACGGCTTGGGCAGCGTGGTGAAGCAGGGCGGCGGCGTGCTGACGCTGAATGGTGCCAACACCTACGGCGGCGGTACCAGCATCATCGGCGGCACCTTGCAAGGCAACGCCACCAGCCTGCAAGGCAACATCCTCAACAATGCCGTGCTGGCGTTCGACCAGGCCGGCGATGGCACATATGCCGGCAACATCACCGGCAGCGGTGCGTTCATCAAGACCGGTGCCGGTGCACTCACGCTGACGGGCGTCAACACCTATCTGGGCGGCACCACCATCACCGCCGGCAACCTGATCGGCAACACCAGCAGCCTGCCGGGCAATATCGTCAACAGTGCCACGCTGACCTTCCTGCAGAACATCAACGGGACGTATGCCGGCACGCTGTCGGGCGTGGGAACGCTGGTGAAGGATGGGCTGGGCACCTTGTTGCTCACCGCCAACAGCAGCGGTTTCACCGGGCCGACCGCCGTCAATGCCGGCACCCTGAGCGTTGGCAACGTCGCCAATCCGGGGGCCGCGCTTGGCGGGCCGGTCACGGTGGGGCCGGGCGGCACGCTCACTGGTGGTGGCACCATCGGCAGCCTGAATCTCGCTGGCGGCAGCCTGTTGATCGGTGGCAGCAACGGCACCCTCAGCGTGGACGGCACTGCCACGTTCGGCAGCGGGTCCACCCTGCAGGTCACACCGGGCGCAGACGGAACGGTGACGCCGGTAGCGGTCGGCGGTGCAGCGGTGGTCGCGCCAGGCAACACCTTGCAGTTGGTGCGCGGTACCGAACTGTTGCCGTTCACCCAGATTCCTGTCCTCAACGCCGCCGGCGGGGTGAGCGGGCAATTCAGCAACGTTGTTTCCGACCACGCCTTCCTTGAGCCCAGCGTGAGCAGCAGCGCCACCGGTTTGTCGGTTCAGTTGGGTCGCAATACCGTGGCGATGGTCGAAACGGTCACCCCCCCCAACCAGCAAGCCGCTGCCGCCGGCGTGGACAGCCTGCCCATCACCAACCCGGTGTATCAGTCGGTTGTGCGTCTGCCCAACGATCCTGCGGCGATCGCCATCGCCTTTACCTCGCTGTCGGGCGAAAGCCATGCCAGCACCGCCACCGCCCTGCTGGATAGCCGCTTCCTCGCCAGCGGTATCGGCAACCATCTGCGCGGCGACAGCCAGGACACCCAGGTCGGCCAGACCACGGTCTGGATCACTGGACGCAGCCTGCCCAACCGGATCGACGGCGATGCGCAAACGCATTCGGTGCGCCGCGAAGACAACGGCCTCATGGCCGGCGCCGAACGTCGCATTGGCGAGCGCAGCGCGATCGGCGTCGCGTTGGGCAACCAGGACATCGAAAGCTGGTCGCGGGAGTGGGGCGACCGTGCCCGGATCGATGGCACGCATGCGGGTATCTACGGCCAATTCGCCGGGTCCGCGTTCTCCCTGCACGCTGCGGTGGACTACGCCGACTACACGGTGGATGCCACGCGTCGTGTGCTGCTGCCGGGCGTGCTCGAAGAACGCCTCACCAGCGACTACGATGCCACCGCCGTCACCGCCTCGCTGGAAGCATCCTGGCAGTGGCGTAGCGGCGATGCGGTCTACAGCCCATTCCTTGCCGCCGACTACACCCGCCTGAAGACCGATGGTTTCAGCGAACGCGGAGGCATTTCCGGATTGGCGGTGCAGGGCGCCACCGACGAGTTCGTCACCAGCACCCTGGGCCTGCGCGGTCGCTGGGCGCTTGCCGAACCGGCGGCCCTGTACGCATCGCTGGGCTGGCGACATGCCTTCGGTGATCGTGTGGTGCGGCGGTCGGCCGGCTTCGTCGGTACGCAGGCGCCATTTACGGTGCACGGCGTCAGCCTGGCCAAGAACGCAGCGATTGGCGAGGTGGGACTCAGCCTGGTCACCTCGCCCAACAGCCGCATGTCGGTGTCCTTGCAAGGACTCAACGGTGACGGCCAGACCGCCTATGGAGGACAGCTGAGCTGGGGTTGGAGTTTCTGACCGGCCGCAGTAGCGCGGCATCGAAACACCCACGCCCCGGTTCTGCCGGGGCGTGGGCATTGTCTGCTTCGCCGCGCAACCGCGGTGCGGTCAGAACTGCCAGCGCACGCCGACGTTGGCGTTGACGCTGTCGGCATCGGAGCGAGCGCGCTCGGCGCCGATGTTGCCGTACACCGAAAACGCCGCGTTGACCTGGTAGCGGACCCCGAGCGAGGCGCGCAGCGCCTGTCTGGAAACCGGCTCGCCCGCCACGGTGAAGCGCGCTTCCGGCAATCCGGTGAACCAGGCGGTGAAGTCGGTGGACGGGTTGCCCAGCACCGAGCGATACGCCAGCAGGCCGTCCAGGCCCCAATTCCCGCGCGTCAGGTGCCCGCGCACGCCGGCCTCGGCGTAACCGACACGCACGGTGTCGCTGCCCGCGCTCAGCCCAAGACCGGTGAGCGAGGCTTCACCGAACGCATCCTGGGTCTGGTTGACCACACCGGCGGCAACGAACGGCGACAGCCCCGCATGCGGCAGCAGACCGAGTTCGGCACGCAGCGACCAGTGGGTGTCGTGGCGGCGATCATGCAGCCGCTCGCCGATGCCGCCGGCCTGCACGTTGCGTTCGGTGTCCACATTGCTCATGCCGTAAGCGCCAATGCCCGAGACATAGGCCTGACCGATCGGCTGATACAGATACGCGGTCAGCGCATAGCGGTCCGCGCGCAGACGGCTGGCCGAGGCGTCCACGTGTGCACGATCCTGTCCGGAGGTCACCGCCGCACCGACGATGGTGCCGGCGCCCCCCACCGGCAGATCCACGCCGAGGGTGGTGGCCTGCTGGGTGTAGTCGGCCGCGGCAAACCCACTGCGGGTCAGATCGCCATCCAGGTAGCTGCCCTGCATCCAGGTGGTCAGCGTGGTGGTGTCGGCCAGGTAGGGCAACCGATCAGCGGCAATCCGCGCGTCGTTGAGCGCAGACTGCACCCCGAGCGTGCGCTCGACGCCATGCACCTGGCCAGCCAGGGTCGGCAACGAGGCAGACACCTGCGCATCGGACGCGCCGATCAGCGCGCCGGTGGCGGTGAGCAAGCCGCCCAGGTTGGCGGTATCGCCGGCAGCCACGCGCGTGTCCAACGCCTTGACCAGCGTATCGGCCTGCTTGGCACCATTGACCACCGCCTGCGGTGCCCCCGCCGCCTGCGCACTGGCGGCCGAGGCGTTGCGGGTCAGCGTGGCAGTGACCGATGTTGGCGCATAGCTCAGCGCCGCGGTCCAGAAGAAGTTGTTGGCGTACTGCACGCGGTCGAAACTACCCAGCAGCGTTCCGGCAGTGACGATCCGCTCGGTGCTACCGACGTTGTAGCCGGCTGCTTCGGGCAGCAACAGCAGATTGCCTTTCAGGCTGGCCTGGCCGGTGACGATCAGCCCCGTGCCGAGTTGGATGGCGGTGGTGCCGGTGCTGTTGACCAGGCTGTAGCCACCGTTGATGACGCCACCGCGCGATTCGAAGGTGGCGGAGTTGAGCACGATGACGTCCGAGCGCAGGCGGCCGGTCAGCGCCAGCACGCCATCGCTGACGCTGGTGCCGCCGCTGTAGCTGTTGTCGCCGCTCAGGGTGAGCCGGCCGGCGCCGTTCTTGGTCAGGCTGCCAGATCCGGAGATGGCGTTGCTGAAGGTGCTGTCGTAGCCGGCGCCCACGTTGGCCGCCCAGTTGCTGGCGAACTGCCCCGGACCCTTGATTGCCTTGGCCGCGTTGACCAGGCCCCAGCCGTACAGCGCATCCACGCCAGGATCCCCCAGGTCGGTGGCGGTGGTGAGCAGGGTCTGTTGCAGGTTCACGGCGCTCATCCACGGATACACGCCCAGCACCTGTGCGGCAACGCCACTGACGGCCGCGGTGGAGAACGAGGTGCCGGCGACCTGGCCTTGCAGTTCGGTCGTGGCCAGCGCCGGGGCGGTGACGCTGCCCGGTGCCACCAGGCACCACGGCGCGGCGGCGCCGCAATGGTTGGAGTAGCTGGTCAGCCCGGCCGGGTTGCCCACGCTGTCCACGGTGATCGCGCCCACCGCCAGCCAGTTGTTGCGGACGCTGGCCTCCTGCACCGGCGTGGCCGCCGGGTAGGCCGCCTCGGCCTCACCGGCGTTACCGGTGGCCGCCACGATCAGTGCATCGGCCTGAACCAGCGGCGTCAGCGCGAAACGCCAGGCCAGGGCGGCATTGGCGCTACTGGCGGCATCGGCGTACGAGGCACCGATCGACAGGTTGGCGATGCGCGTGCCTGCAGCCGCCAGCGCCACTGCCGCGCGGCGGGCCTGCTGGGTGCCACAGGAGTTCTCGGCGCAGATGCGCGCATACAGCAGGTCGGCATCCGGCGCGATGCCGCCGCCGAATCCCTCCTGCGCCGAACCCACCACCAGCGCGGAAATCACCGTGCCATGACCACGCAGTGCATTGGACGTCGACTCCGGTGCCCCAGGAGCGTCGGTGTAGTCGGCGAAGCTATCGATCTTGCCACTGATCGGGACATAGCTCGCGTAGAGGTTGTCGTCGAGCACCGCCACCTTCACTCCCTGGCCCCTCGCGCCGGCTTGCTGCGCCAGATCGGCGTTGGTGGCAACCAGCAGGTTGCTGCCGACGCCCTGATAACGGGCAGGTGCGGGAGCCGGAGCTGGAGCGGTCCTGGGCAGCGGGTCGGACGTGGTGACCGGGGGAGGGGTGGTGGGGGGAGTAGTAGGCGTAGTCGGAGCGGTCGGAGCCGGCCCGATCACGGTGCTCTGCGGCGGGTCGTTACGTACATTGCCGCCACCGCCACCGCCACCACAGGCGGTCAGGACGAGGCAGGAGGCGATGGTGGTGGCGAGCAGCGAACGATTCATGGGCAGATGATTCCGTTGGTCAGACGCGCCGCCACGGCTGACGGCCTGGTTAGCGCAAGGTCCCGTCACCGGCAACGCACCGGTACGGCATTGAGTTCACGTGTTAATCACCTCGACAGCAGCATCGCCGTCCCCTCGGGATGCATCACTTGCTCATGCGCTCAAGCCGCAATCTGGTTGTCGAGTGCTTACGAGAATGTTTAACGGCGCTGTCGTTCCGGTCTAAAATCTGAATGGACAGTTGTTATTCAGAGAAATCCCGCCTGCCACTGGGCTGATTGCTACAAATCATCGTCGCAAGGCATTGCGCGGCCTCGACCACACACTATTTGCATCAGCGAACTCAAGTGGTTTGCATCGCATTTTTCATGGGGCGACAATCCTAAATGCGACTTGGGCCGCATGGCATCAGGGATTTCAGTCAAGGATGTCGGTACATTTCCTACACCATTCCAAAGCAACGGTTAGCTTCAGTAACGGACTCTACCTATCGAATGGTGGTCTGAGGCGATCGGTATAACGGATGCATCAGTGCGCGAAATTTTAGTAGCGATAATCGCCGTGAGCAGCTGCATCGCGCTGTGTTCAGGATTGTGTGAAATTAACGCAAATCCGCACGGAGGAGTATTTCTGGCATATCTGTCGCCTGGATCGGCGAAGATTCGAAGAGGATTGATATATTCGCGATAAACCAGTGGTTCGCAGGTGCGAGGCCCGCGCCGGGAAGTATATCGACCAATGATTATTCAAGATTGCCGATAGCGCGCAGGATGCGTTTGCCACACTGGACAAGCCGATCCAGACACACAACACGCCCTCCGGCAGGCCGCCAGCCCACCTGCGCAAGGTCCCCGAGCGTGGCCTGCTCGTCACACGCACACTGGCAGCATCGGAACGGTTCGTCATTGCCCCAACGAGTCCGCCATGAACGCTACCGCTGTCCACGCCCGCCCATGGGTCATTCATCCATTGCATGCTGCCGTGCTCTGCGGCATGTGGCCGTTGTTCCTCGGTGCGCTGGCAAGCGACTATGCCTACTGGAGCAGTTACCAGATTCAATGGAGCAATTTCGCGTCATGGCTGCTGGTCGGGGCGATGCTGCTGACCACGCTGGCCCTGGTGTTCGCGCTTGTCGGGCTGCTGCGTGGCAGCCGCCATGTGATCTACCCCGTTGCCCTGGTCGCCACCTGGGTCGCGGGCTTTCTCGACGCCCTGCATCACGCACGCGATGCCTGGGCAATCATGCCGGCGGCCCTGACGCTATCGGCGATCGCAACACTGTTTGCCCTGGTCGCCACCTGGGCCGGATTGTCCGGCCTGCGCGTCGGAGGTGCACGATGAATCGCTACCTGCAGCTGGCAACCGTTTCCGCGCTTGCCGCCGCCCTGGCCGCATGCAGCAAGGCTCCCGATCTCAACCAGCTCGGTGCCGCCCCGGAGCTGCCGGCGCCCGAACGCGGCATCTTGCCGGACATGACCATCGCCGAACCCGCGGCATGGAACGACCGCACCCCGACCGTGCCCGCCGGCTACCGCATTGCCGCCATCGCGACCGGCCTGGGCATTCCCCGCCAGACCCTGGTGTTGCCCAATGGCGACATTTTGGTGGCCGAAGGACGCGGCGGGTCGGCTCCCAAGCTCAAGCCCAAGGACATCATCGCCGGTCCCATCAAGGCAAAGGGCACCACCCAGGTCAAGAGCGGCAATCGCCTGACGCTGTTGCGCGACACCAATGGCGACGGCGTCTACGAGCTGAAAACCGTCTTCGCCGACAAGCTCAACGCGCCCTACGGCCTCGCACTGATCGGCGACGCGTTGTATGTCGCCAACCAGGATGCCCTGTTGCGCTTCGCGTATCGGGACGGCCAGACCAAGGCCGAGGGTACGCCCATCAAGGTGACCGACCTGCCGTCGGCCATCAATCACCACTGGACCAAGGCGCTGACCGCCAGTGCCGACGGCCGCTACCTGTATGTCGGGATCGGGTCCAACAGCAACATCACCGAACGCGGCATGGTGGCCGAAGTGGATCGCGCACAGGTCTGGCAGGTGGATGCGGCCACCGGTGCGCACAGGTCCTACGCCACCGGCCTGCGCAATCCTACGGCGCTGGCCATCCAGCCAGGCACCGGCGCGCTGTGGGCAGTGGTCAACGAACGCGACGAGATCGGGCCGAACCTGGTGCCCGATTACCTGACCTCGGTGCGCGACGGCGGGTTCTATGGCTGGCCCTATAGCTACTGGGGCAAGAACGTAGACACCCGGGTCATGCCGCAGGACCCGGCCAAGGTGGCTGCCGCCATCACCCCGGACTACGCGCTGGGCTCGCACGTCGCCGCGTTGGGCGTTGCGTTCTCGTCGGCGGCCATGGGCGCCAAATTCGCCGACGGGGCGTTCGTGGGCGAACACGGCAGCTGGAACCGCAATCCGCAGGTTGGCTACAAAGTGGTGTTTGTGCCGTTCCGCGATGGACGGCCGGCCGGCGCGCCGGTGGACGTGGTCTCCGGCTTTCTCGGCGAAGATGGCAAGACCCGCGGACGCCCGGTGGGGGTGACCGTGGACCCGCGCGGCGCATTGATCGTGGCCGACGACCTGGCCAACGTGATCTGGCGCATCACCCCCGACATGGCGCCTGCAACGGCCGCTTCGCCGGCAGCCACTGCGCGCTGACCTCGCTGCATCCCGCCTTTCATCGCGGATGCGCGTGTGCAACGCAAAAGCCCCGCACTGCGGGGCTCCTGGCGCAGGCGATTTACACGCCAGTGCGAGGTAGTGCGAACAGCGCTAGCTCAAGGCAGATCGCACTTGATCTTGGCATCCACGTAATAGGGCTTGGGTACCTCCGGGTTGGCGCTGGTTTTTTCGAACACCACCTCGAACGAGGCCATGTCGACCTTGCCCTGACGGCCCTGGCAGGCGTCCTGCAGCTTCTTCTTGACCGCTGCAATGCCCGCATCGCGATTGGCACCGTCGGCGCTGTTGGTCAGGTTGGCCACTTCCGCGAACGCCACCGGGCTCAGCCCGAGCAGGGCTCCGGCAAGGATGGCTCTGTGCAGTTTCTTCATACGATCTCCTTTGCAATGTCCTTGAATGCAGTACGGCCCACGCGCAGCGCACGGGCTGCAACGCGCGCCCAGCATAGGGACGGCGCGTTAAGCGCAAGTGCGCGTCAGCGGTTGTCATGCCTGGGTGGCGGCGCTACACGGCTCCGGCTCCAGCGGTACTCAGACCCAGCGGTACTCAGAAGTAGCGCAGCCACGCCAGATCGCGCCGGCGCGCCTTCAGCCGGGCAAAGGCGCGGGTGGGGTAGTACAGCGCCAGGATCAGAACCGCCGCAGTCAGCCAGAGCATGCCCACACAGTCCATGCCGTAGTAGCGGCCGTGATTGGTTCCAAACGCGGCCACCGCAGCGAGATACAGCAGTTTCAGCACATACAGGTGCAGCACGTAGAAGAACATCGGCGCGGCGCCGAAGTCGGTGAGCGGCGCCAGCAGGCGCGCTATCCAAGGTGTTTCATAGGCGCGCAGCAGCAGCAGGCCGATGCCCACGGTAAACAGCACGAACAATAGCGAAGGCGGGTACTTGGTGAGGTTGAAGAAGCTCATCAACGCAGTGAGCGCATCGGCATCAAGTTGCCACGGCGCATCGCCGTACACATTGATCAGGCGCAACGCCGCGAACGCCGCGAGCATGCCCCAGCCACTGCGCAGCAGCAGCCGGCGCCGCTGCACGGGTGAGGTGTCGCGGCCGAACCAGGGGCCAAGCACATAGCCCAGGACGATGATGCCGATCCAGGGCAGTACCGGATACGAGGTCCGGACCGGGATGCCGCCCACCTCGAACCAGCCGCGCTCATGCAGGATTGCCCACACCACATGCCAGGCGGTGCCATCGCTGGCGACGACGCCGTCGAGCAGGTTGTGGCCGGCGATGACGATGGCCGCGATTGCCGCCAAGGCTGCGCGCGGCAGCCACAGCAGCAGCGACAGGGCCAGCATGCTCACGCCGATCGCCCAGATCACCTGCAGGTAGAACACGCTGGGCGGTAGCTGGAAATTCCAGCCGAGATTGACCACGGTCAGTTCCAGCACGATCAGGAACAGGCCACGCTTGAACAGGAACAGGCTGGTGGCCTTGCGCGAATCAGCCTGGCGGCTGCCGTACAGCCAGGCCGACAAGCCGGTGAGCAACACGAACACCGGAGCGCACAAATGGGCCAACACGCGCGACAGGAACAGCGCAGGTTCGACCTGGTCCAGATCTACCGGATCGGCCAGTTGGCGATGCAGATAAAAAGTGTCGCGGACGTGGTCCAGCAGCATGATCAGGATCACCGTGCCACGCAGGGCATCGATGGAGGACAGACGTGTAGTGGTAACGGACTTGAAAGTCATCGACGACCCTTGCGACGATGTCATAACATAACATATACCTGTAATTGCATGCCATGGCGTGGCAAATGGGTGCGCTCCTGCAGCAATGCTGGATGCATGGCCAGAACTACACAACACCCAACCAGGGAGCGAGCGTCATGCCCCATCACCGGTTCGTCTGTCGTCATCGCCATGCCATCTCCTGTCGCTGACATCCTGGTTGCCTACTGGAAGTCCGACCGCTGGCCGCTGCTGGGCGTTGTTGCCGTGGTCGGATTGGCCAGCGTCACGACAGTCGCCGCGCCCTACCTGTTTTCACGCCTGATCGATCGGCTACCGCAGGACGGCGCATCAGCCCTGGCCTGGGCATTCGTGGCCTATGCCGTCGTGCTTGGGCTGGGATCGGCACTGCAACAGATGGTGCAGTACCTGTCCTTCCTGCGCTCGGAGAATCTCGGATTCATCGCCAGCACGCGCTACTTTGCGGCGATCCTCAGAAAGACCAGCGCGTTCTTCATCGAACACAATCCGGCGGAAATCCAGGCTGCTGGCGAAAAGGGCCGCAGTGGACTGAAAGTGCTGGTCCAGCTGGCACTGGTCGCCTTCGTTCCCGGCCTGCTGCAGATCCTGCTGAGCCTGCTCACGCTGGGCGCGCTGATCGACCTTCAACTCGTTCTCGTGGTGGTGGTCTATGGTGCGGTGGCCATCGGTCTGTCGGCCATCGCCACCCGGCGCGCGCGCATCTACCTGGAGGCGGCTACCGCAGCGGGACAGGAGAATGCCCGCTTCGTCGGCAATGCCATAAACGCGATGGAGACGCTGCGCCAGTTCGGCAGCCACGCCTGGATGACCCAGCGTTTCGAGCACAGGGCGCACGCGGTCCGTGACAACTGGCGTGCCTATGTGGTGCAGCGCCTTGGCTACATCGCCTTGTTGGGTGCGGGGCTGGCGGTCCAGTTCTCCGTCACCTTTTTGCTGCTGCTACCGCGCTACCAGGCGGGCGTCGTCAGCATCGGGGATCTGGTGCTGTTCAATCTGCTGCTGCTGCAGCTCAACACACCGTTCGAAGCGATTGCACGCGCCATCGACGATGTTGCGCGCGCGCGCGCGATGCTGCTCCCGTTGGTGACGCTCTGGGGTGCACCGGAAGAGCCGCGGGTGCAGGGTGGGCCCAAGTTCGTGCCAGGCAAGGGGCGGCTGGTGTTCGATCACGTCAGCCACCGTTACGACAACGGCCGTGGCGTCGCTGCGGTGAGCTTTACCGTAGAGCGGGGCGGCATCACCTTTCTGACGGGTGAAACCGGCGCCGGAAAGTCCACCCTCTTCAAACTGGCGTTGAAGGCCATCGAGCCGGACGCCGGCCGCATCCTTGTCGACGGGGTCGACCTTGCGGGCATCGATCGCGCCGATTGGCACGCGGTCGCGGCCCTGGTTCCGCAGGATGTCGTGCTGCTCAACGAAACGCTGGCAGACAACATCCTGCTTGGCCGCGCGCGCGATGAGGCCCGCCTGCGCCAGATTGCGGCCAGGGCGGCCATCCTGCCGCTTGTCGATGCCTTGCCCCACGGCCTGGAAACAGTCGTCGGCGAACGTGGTCTGAAGCTGTCCGGTGGCGAACGGCAGCGCATCGCGATCGCGCGCGCGCTCTACGGAAATCCTGCGATCCTGCTGCTGGACGAGGCCAGCTCCGCGCTGGACGACGTCACCCAGCAACAGGTGATGGCGCATGTGCGTGCGCTGGCAAACGAGGTGACAGTGCTTGCCATCACGCACCGGCACGCGAGCATTGCACCGACCGACCGTGTGATCGAACTGCAAGCCGATGTGGGCACGTCGCACGCGCCGGCCGAGCTGGCCTGACGCCGTACCTGCTACACGGCCGGCACGGTGGTTCTCTTCAAATCCAGCTTGGCCCGAAGCACATAGTTTCTCCGCAACGTTGGAACGATCTGGGTCAGGCGAGGATCGCTGTAGTCCTTGAACAAGGGCGGCCTGGCGGCGCGCAGGTAGAAATCACGCTCCTGTTTCACCGCCGCAGGCAACAGGATTTCCGAGGTATCGCTGTCGCTGGCATCGGTCACCAGGCAAGGGATGTAGCGAAACCCCAGCGAGCGCAGCAGATAGGCGCGATGCGAGCCATTGGTCAGGATCAGCCGTCTGCCGACGCGGGTGGCGCTGATGACGTTGTCGCTGAAACCCAGGTAGATCACCACGGCATGGCTGGCCGTCCCGAAGGGGGTGTACTGCGCAATGGCGGATGGATCGAGTACGGCCACATCGAGAAAGCGCAGGTCATTGGAGGTCGAGGCGAAGGCATGGTCGCCGTCTGCCTGCGAGTGGCGCACCTCTGGGTGCGCCTGTTCGCCCAGGCAGGTAGCCAATTCCATGATCTGCCGTTCGTCCGGCGCGGACGCTACGCGCTCCTTGAGCGTGTGTAGATAGCGCAGGTTGATGGATTCCTGGAAGACCACCAGGCGGTCCACTTCCACCATGCACCAGGAGCGCGGCACCAGGCTGGTGATCCGATGCATCGATGGCTGTCGCAATGCCGCTGCACCCAATGCCTGCAGGTCGTCTGGCAACGCCTGCACACCGATATCGTCTGCATGGCCGGCCTCGTCGCTGGCGAGCGCAAGCGCGACGGCCTTGGCCTGGCGCCACTGTTCCAGTTGGACCGACTCGTCCACCTGCCCGGCAGGGCATCGTTCGCGAACAAAACGAATCAACCGCGATAACGGAAACAAACCACGCAACAGCAGCGTCTGGTCGAACGCCTCGTCGTTGTTCAGTGCACTCATTGGGTTGCCTGCATCGTGGTCGCGTCGGTCGCGTCGGTCGTGCAGGAGTTTCTCCGGCGACATGCGCGTTCTGTGATTATTGTCACGTCGAAATTCCAGTGATTGAAAATAAATGCCACACGCTGGCAATTGTTATCTTGTAACATTGAGCAGCCGCGTATGCAATTTTTCACCAGGGTTGCCGCGGCTGTTTCGAACGCGTCCGACAATGTTGGGCGCGCCAACTTACCGACCAAAAGGAAATGTGCATGAACGAGTTGATCGAACTTGGGCTGGCAGAAGATTCCACCCAGCAGGACCACGATGGCGGCGGTCTGATCGAACTGGGTTCCGTCGTGTCCGAAACCCGCGCCCATAGCCATGGGACATTGTGGGACGGCATTTTCCCGACCACGTCGCCGTAACCGGCGGCACTGACGTCACCAGCGGTGCGTGCGCGGCATGCACCGCTTCTTTTGCGAATGGAAACGGCCATGCGTGAGATGGAGCCATCACCGCCATATCTGCTGTCCAGGCAAGCGCATGTGTGCATTGCCAATGGGGTGGTGGTGATGCTGGACGTGGCGACCGGTGCCTATCTATCCATCGGCGAGCAGCAGGCGGCCAGGTTGGGGCATCATGTGCAGGGTTGGCCGGTAGCGGCCCATGCGCCAGGCATCCCGCCGATTCTCCAGACGCTGCTCGATCGCCGCCTGATTACGCAGGATGCCCGGCTGGGCAAGCCCGCCACGCCTTCCACGATTGCGCTGCCAACCCGCTGGATGCGCGAGGGCGAGCTGCGGGGGCGTCCGCCGATCGCGGCGCGGGATCTGCGCCGATTCGTCGTTGCGGTGAGCTTTGCAGCCTTCAGCAAGAAAGTGTTGCCACTCAAGGCCATCGTGGCCAGGGCGCAGGGCAGGGCGCGGCGTCAGCCATCGGCGCCGGAATCGGTGCAGCGACTGGCGTCGCTGGTACGCATCTTCGATTGGTTGCGCCCGCTCGCGTTCAAGAAGACCGACGAGTGTTTTCTGTATTGCCTTGCCTTGAGCGAGTTTCTGGCCTGCTACGGGTTTTTCCCCTCATGGGTATTTGCCGTACGAACGGCCCCGTTTAGGGCCCACTGCTGGCTCCAGTACGACGATTACGTGCTGACCGACATTCCATTCAATCTACGCCGGATGGTTCCCATCCTGGTGTTGTGACACGGGCTGACCATGTATCGCTATCTTGCCGTTTTCTGGAATGGCCTGTCCGACACATCGGTGGAGCAGGCCGCACGGATCAACGAGACGATCGCCTCGGCGCTGCCTGACGCTGCCTGCGTGCTGCGCGAGGACGGTGCGGCGATCTATTGCCAGACCGACGACCCGGGCTTTTTCGAGTGCGTGCGCACCGGCCAGATGGTGATACTGGGGAAAATCTTCCCCAAGACCTTTGCCGACGGTGCGGTGCCAGCGAAGGCCAGCTTCGATGCGCAGGAAGCCCAGGCGGTGTGCAGTACCCAAGGCGGCCGCCTCGTGCAGCATTACTGGGGGCGCTACGTCGCGTTCTGCCATGACGCAGCTACGCGCAGCTGGTGCGTGGTGCGCGACCCCACTGCAGAGCTTGCATGCTTCCTCACGGTGGTCGGCTCGGTGACGATCGTCTTTTCCAGCATGGAAGACTGCCTGAAACTGCAGGTTGGACATTTTTCGCTGCGCTGGTCCTACCTGGAATATTCGCTGTTGTTTCCGTTTCGCGAGACCTCCCAGACCGGGTTCGAAGAGGTCGATGCCCTGGAAGGCGGCGAGGGTATCGCGATCCGCGATGGACAGCCGGCCGGGCGGCAGTGTCACTGGGACGTGGTGCAGCATGCGGTGGAGCATCCGATCACCGACCTGGACCACGCCGTCCGGCTGGCACGTACTACGCTGCTGGGCTGCATCGGAGCGCTGGCCAGCCAGCATGCACGGGTGCAATTGCAGCTCTCCGGCGGCCTGGATTCATCGATCATCCTGGCCGGCCTGCTGCACGCGCCTTCCCAGCCACAGGTGCAATGCGTCCATCATTACGATTCCGGCATCGGCGCCGATGAGCGCGCATTCGCGCGGATGGCGGTGGAGGGCGCCTGCGCCTCATCCGGACGCAGCTGCGAGTACATCGAATACGCACGGGCGCCGCACTGCGCACTGGAACAGCTCATGCACTTTCCGGTGACGGCGCGGCCGGCGCATTGTTCGGGCTACCTGCTGCATCGGCGTACCGGCCTGGGCAGCACCCCGGAGCAGGAACTGGTGCAGTTCACCGGGGTCGGTGGCGATGCGGTCTTCCTGCGTTTCAAGGGCAATGCGCCAGCCATCGACTACGCCTGGCAGCATGGCATCGATCGGCACTTCCTGCGCGTGGCGCTGGAGACCGCGCAGGCCGGTGATTCCCTCTATGGCGTGGTCAAGGATGCGCTGCGGCATGGCATCTTGAAGAAACCGGCGCGCATCAACGATAACTGGGGCAACCCTTGCGAATGGGTACGGGTGGACGCCGCTGCGCAGCGTGCGTCGCAGCCGGCGTGGCTGCGGCACGCCATCGCCCAGGGGCATCGCGTGTCGCCCTACAAGCTGGCGCATATCGGCAGGATGGTGTTCCCGGTCAGCGTGCTGGACCCGTTCGAGGGGGCGGGGCACTGGCACGGGGTGTCGCCGATCAGTGCGCAGCCGGTGGTGGAGCTGTTCGCGCGGATTCCACTGCACCTGCTCATGGCCGACGCCGAAGACCGCACCATCGCGCGACGTGCGTTCGAGGGCCTGCTGCCACAGGCGTTGCTGTCGCGCAAGGTGAAGTGCTACCTGGACGACCACTCCGTGGCCGTCACCCGGCACCATCGCGACTTCATCCGTGGCCTGCTGGTCGGTGGGCGGCTGGCCGAGCGCGGATTGATCGACAGCCAGCTGGCTGACGCCGGGATCGGCCGCGTCAGCCCGGATCATTCGCTCCAGGCACTGGGCATCTTTGGTCCCCAGCTCAATATCGAGGCCTGGCTGCGGCGTTGGTCGGCAAGCGCTCCTGGTGCCGCCGCAGCTGCGGCTTGAGCGGTGGCCTACCGGTGCCGGCTCATTTCTTCCAGGTACAGGTCTTCCAGATCGTTGGCGGTGATGGAGGCGGCCTGCAGCGTGCGGCGTAGGCGGCCCGCCTGCATCAGACCGATCGTGGTGGCGACCTCGCGCGCGCGGAACAGGTCGTGGGTCGCCATCAGGATCGCGGTTCCACTGTCGCGCTGGCGCACCAGCAAGGCATGGAACTCGGCTGAGGCCTCCGGATCCAGCCCCGAGGTCGGCTCGTCCAGCAGCAGCGCCTTGGCCTGCTTGACGATGGCCAGCGCAATACCCACCTTCTGGCGCATTCCCTTCGAGTAGTGGCCCACCCGGCGGTCGAGCACGTTGGCGGCCAGTCCTGCTGCCTTCAACGCCTCGCGCAGGCGCGCCGGCGAGCGTTCCTGCACGTTCGCCAGCCGTGCGAAGTAGTCCAGGTTCTCGTAGCCGGTCAGCTCTTCATACAAGGCCACCGTCTCGGGGATGTACAGCAAACGGCGCCGTACCGCCTGTGGTTCGTGTCGTGCGTCGAGTCCATCCACCTGGGCCGAACCGGAGGTCGGTTCCATGAAGCCCAGGAACAGCTTGATCGTGGTCGACTTTCCGGCGCCATTGGCACCGAGCAGGCAATAGATCTCGCCAGGGGCCACCGTGAAGCTCACATCCTGCAGCGCACGCTGCATGCCGTGGTGTTTGGTCAAGGCGTTTGCGCAAAGCATGCAGAGCTCCTCATGGTGATGTCGCCTGGCCACGCATGGCCCGCGCGGCGATCAGGGCCAGGCCCGTGGCGGCGAGCAGCGCCGCCAGATCGGCCAGCACGCCCGGCGACAGGGCGTTGCCAGCCTCGCGGAAGGCAAAGCGCGGCAGACTGTCGTACTCGGCCAGGGTCTGGACGGCATCGCGTTCCAGGTAGGACTGGTGCAGCCGTCGGCGCTGGTGCCAGAACGTGGTCACCTGATCCTGGAAGGCGAGGGCGCGGTCGGCATCGCTGCCGGCAAGGCGATCCAGCGCATCCTGGGCGGCCACGGCCGGCAGCAGCAAGCGCAATTGGTCCATGACGCGCCGGCGCGCATCGCGCGCGCGCCGGTGATCGGCCAGCATGGGCGCCAGTTGCCGGTCGGCAGCAACCAGGTCGGCATAACGCTCGCGCAGTTGATCGGGAATGGTGGGGGCCGGGGTGTGTACCGGCGCGGGGCTGGCCACGCGCTGCTGGCGTTGTTGTTCGGCAATGTGCGCCATGCGTGCCTTCACCTCGGTGGCAAAACGCATCTGCGAGGGCGGCGGCGCCAGCAGGTCGACCCCGGCCAGCGCCAGCGAGGGGGCCATGACCACCAGCAACAGCCAGATCGCACCGGCGGCGATCGCCGCATCGGTGGAGCGCCGCGCACGCAAAGCAATCACCACGGCCACCGCCAGCCAGAAACTGCCATAGCCCAGGACGATCAAGGCCAGGCAGGCCAGCCCGGCCGGATCGTGCGCGCCGGCCCACGCCGCCGCGGCCACCAGAAGTGTGGTGGCCGGCAGCAGCACCACCGCTGCCCGTGCCAGTGCCTTGACCAGGAGCAACCTGCCCACGCTGACCGGTTGCGCCATCAGCATGGCGGCGACGCCGCGCTCGCGCTCGCGCGACCACAGGTCGTAGCTGACCGCCAGCAGGATCAGCGGCAGCAGGAAGACGATGACGAAGGCCAGGTCGAAGCGCCCGGCTGCGCGCGCGGTCGGGCTGCCGATATCCGCCCACACACGCGTGAACAACGTCGTGGCATCCCCCAGCGCCACCACGTCGGCGGTGAAGGGATAGGCATCGGCCTGCCCGATCGACACCGCTGCCATCGCTGCCGGGCGCAGCACGGGTTGTACGCGCGGCAACACCGAAGGCGTCTTCCCGACGAAGTCGCGCGCACGCGTCTGCATCTGCTGCTCTTCGGCGGCGAGCAGGCCGATGGCCGTCATGCGCTGGCCGACCCACTGGTGGCCGTTCCACGCGGCATAGGTTCCCAGTGCGGCCAGCAGCAACAGCAGGCCGATGACGGCGCGATCGCGAAACAACCGACGCATTTCATAGCCCGCTACCGCACTGCTGCTCATGCCACCCGCTCCAGGCGGGCGGCACTCAGGCGCGTCAGGCCAAGTGCCAGTAGTAGCCAGCCCAGCAGAATCGCCAGATTCGGTGCCTGCGCGGCGGCCGTGGCAGACAGCGATTGCGCGTGCGGGACATACACCACCGAACGCGACAGCGTGGCGATGTCGGCCAGGTGATAGCGCTCACCCGGCGCAGGCTTGTGCAGCTTCACCTCGTGGTTCAGTGCCTGTATCAGCCGATAGCGGTAGTCCTCCACGCCACGCAGGTAGGCCAGGTGGGCGGCGTAGTCGGTGCCGGCGAAGGCGCGCGACCACGGCTGCAAGGCCAGCGTCGGCGAGAGCGCTGCGAACGCGCGCTGCACGCGCTCCTGCCGCTGGTAGGCGACATGCAGGCGTTCGAAGTGCCGTGCGTAGGTCTGGGTGGAATTGTGCTCGCCGAACTCCAGCGCCACTCCCCGGAAGTTGACTGGCAGATCCGCCACGTCCTCGACTTGGTAGCGCGCCAGCAACGCGCGCTTGAGGGCCTCCAGCCGCTGGTCGGCAGGGTCGTGGCCGTCGACGCCACGTTCGGCCTCTTCGGTCACCGCCGCACGAAACGCTGGAGCCGACGGCGTGGGAACCAGGCTTTCGGCAACCGCCGGGGCCACCCGTGGCGCGAGCAGGGTGGACACCACCCAGATGCCCAGCAGCAGCGCCAACGCAGTGCGCGCTGATCGACACAGCGCGGAGAGGGCCACGGTGAGGGCACTGAAGGTCAGCAGGTAGAGCAGGTAACCGGCACCGATGGCCAGCAGCGCGGCGAGTTCGGGACCACTTGCACCCTGCAGCAGCAGCGCTGGAAAGCTGGCCACGAACAGGGCAGCGGCGAGCGTACCGGCGGCAATGGCCAGGGCCAGCAGGCGCCCGCCGACCAACGCCTTCGCGCCGCCGCCGGCGGCCAGCTCCTGGCGCAGCCGTTCGCGCGCCACCTCGCCGGACATGCTTGAAAATCCGGCGACAATGATGAGCAGTGGCGCCACCACCTGCAGCGCCCAGGCGGCCGAAAAACCGCCGAAGCGGCTCAGCGCCGCGCCTTCCTCGATTGGCCGGTGGCGCGCTGGATTCTGCGCATGGCCCTCAATGAACACCGAAGAGCCGACCACGTCGGACAGCCCGGCATCGAAGCTTGCCAGCGGTGTGACCGGCGCCGGAACGGCACGGCCGACATGCGCGGCTGCGTGTGGATCGATCAGGCCCTGGCCGTCCCACAGGCGTGCTTCCTCCTGGGCGACCGCCTGCCGCTCCTGCGCCTGTTGTGACAGGCGCACCGCACTGGTGACGATCGAAGTGACCGCCAGCAACAGCACCACCCCCGCCAGCCACACCACGCGCCGCTCACGCCACATCAGCACGAGCTGGGTGGTTGCCACGCCACGCAGCTGCGACAGCGCGGAGGTGTTCACGGTGTCGTCTGCAAGAGGCCCGGCCACGGCATGCTTCCTTGTTGAGCTACCACTGATAGGTCAGGGTGACGGACGCAAACCGCCCCAGTGCAGTGGCATTGGTGGGATCGAAGCCGCTGTTGATGCCGTTCACGACGAAGGGCGGATCCCGATCGAACAGGTTCTGCACATTGACGGCCAGGCGCGTGCCTTCCTGCGCGGATGACGCGCCGCCAAAACGGTAGCCGATCGTCAGGTCCACCGTGGTCCAGGACGCCACGTGCGGGTCGGCCAGGTTGGCCGGATCGCGATAGCGATCGGCATAGTTGACGAACACGCCGCCCGACACTTGGTGCCGGGTGGCCGCCAGCCCGCCACGCAGCTTGAGGTCGATCGGCAGGTACACCGCATTGAACGCCTCGACCTCCGGTGCGACTGGGCTGATCCGGCGCGTGGAATCGATGATGTACTGCCCCGCAAGGTTCAGCGCGATGCTGGTCTGCCCCATCTCCAGTTCGTAGGCTGCATCCAGATCGACGCCGCGCTGGGCGGTGGACGCGTTGTTGCGGAAGCGGTTGTCGAGAATCACCTCGGTGCTGGTTTCGTCGGTTCCGGGCGGCAGTGCGAACGGACCCACCCGCGACACGAACACCCCCAGCCCGGCCTGACCGATCTGGCGCGCCTCGCGGATCTGCTCGGGCGTCGGTGCGAAGGTGAGGATATCGGCATAGGCTGCGGTCGGGCCCAGGAACAGCGACGGAAAGCTGCAGGCAAACCCGCTGTCGATGCGGTCTTCGTAGCGGATGCGGTAGTAGCTTGCATCGATCTTCAATCCGGGCACGGCGCGCGGCGCGAACGACACCCCGCCGGTCCAGGTTCTGGCGCGCTCCGGGCCCAGCTCGGGATTGCCGTTGGCCAGCATCATCAATACGGTGCGTCCGCTGGGTGCATTCGGATTGGGGATGCGCGCCACAATGGCCGTGTTGTTCGGCTGCATGTCCTGGTACACCGGCGCGCGGTACGACCGCCCATAGGTGCTGCGCAGGGTCAGCCCCTCGGTGGCTTCCCACAGCAGGCCGAACTTGGGATTGAGGGTGGAACCGAAGTCGCTGTAGTCATCATGGCGCGCGGCGGCCGTCAACGACAACCTGCGCAGGCCGGGAAGGTCCTTGAGCAGCGGCACGTTCAATTCGGCGAACACCGAGGTGATGTCGCGATGCACGTCGAACGGCCGCTCCAGCCCGCGGTAGTCGAAAAAGTCGTAACCATCGCGCCGGATGCTGCTGCCGAACGCCACCCGCGCGGCACCGGCGGGCAGGGTGGCCAGTTCGCCATCGGCGATGAGTTCCAGATAGCGCGTGTCCGAACGCATGTCGGTAGGACGCGCGGTAGTGGCCGACGTCGCCGAGATCGTGGTGCGCTCGTAGCGCACGGCATTCCTGCCGTAGCCGCCATTCAAGCGTGCCTGCCACTGCCGCGGCAGCTCCAGGGTCAGCCCGGCAAACAGATCGAACTGCCGCGTCTGCGGGAACAGGCGGGTTTCATCGGCGGTTCCGGAGATGGTGGTGTCCATGTCGCGCTTGGCCCACGAGCCGGTGACGGTAAGCGTCAGCACCTCGCTCAGTTGCTGGCTGCCATCGATATACAGACTGTGTCGCCTGGAACCGGGATACAGGTCGTACGGCGTGGCGGTGACGTTCTTCGAGAAATCACGCTCGCTGGCGGCCAGATTGTCCTGTTTCAGAAATTCGTAGCTGGCCAGCAGATGCCCACCATCCCATGCCCAACCACCAGCCTGCGATGCCTGGTACTCCTGCATGCCGCCACGTGTGGTGGTCCCCGCGCGAACCGCAGTTTCGTAGCCGGTGAAGTCGCGGCGCAGGATGATGTTGACCACGCCTCCCACCGCGTCGGCGCCGTAGATCGCCGATGCTCCGTCGGTCAGGATCTCCACCCGCTCCACCGCGCTCAATGGAATCAACGACACATCGACGTACTGATAGCGGTTGGACGAGGCCACCCGATGGCCGTTGACCAAGGTCAGCGTGGTGCCGGTACCCAGGCCACGCAGGTTGATCGAGGTCCCCTGGCCAAAATTGCTCCCGGTATCGCGGTCCAGCCCGAGGTTGGCGACATTGGCGCCATTGGCGCCGCCGCCGAAATTCTGCGGAAGTTTTTCGAAGAACTGCTGCAGCGTCGCCACGCCGACACGTTCGATATCCTGTTTCTCGAAGACGATGACTGGAGACGCCCCGCCCGTGGTGATCTCACGGATATGACTGCCGGTGACAAGAACCGGCGCGAGCGTGCGCGCGCCGTCGCCTGGCTGCACATCCTGCGCGTCGCCACGCACGGCGGCACCTGGCTGCTGCGCCAGCGCCGGCGCGGCGCCCGCCAATACAACGAGGATACTCGCCGCCAGCAGTGCTGGCGGCAGGACAACGGAACGAGTTTTCATCACTGGCCGGCGGTGTGGTGAGCGTAAGGATCGCGGCGTTGCAGTGATGCGACGCGCCTGGAATTGTTACAATATAACCCCTGTTTGTTATCTTATGACAAATATCGCCGCGCGACAATCCGGCAATGCAAGGAGGGCGAACATCCGTGCATCCGTGCTGGTTTGCGCACCTTCAGCGCAGAGCTGGCGCCGACACGCGCGTTCGGAGGCGGCGTGTCATGCCGGGTGACGTGCCGAGGACGGCGCGTCGGAACTAGCGGCCAGGCGGTTCGACGGGCGCCTGCAACAACACCATGCTCGAAGCCTGAGCGGTGGGAAGCCACAGCGCGAGCAGGGCGCACAGTTCCCCGGCGGCACGTCCGGTGCGCCGCGCCGCTGCGCGTGCGCAATCGACCAGCGGGCGTGGCCGACGCATGGCATGGCGCAACGCGAAGAATTGCCAATCGGTCAGCGGCTCGATCCCGACACGGAATCGATGGCGACGAACGACCACGAACTCCCGGCTGGCGGCCGGGGCGGGGACCACATCGCCCCCCGACAACCAGCCGCGAAGACTTTCCACCGTGTGCGAGACCATGGTCACGCGTGTTGTTGCCGGCACATGCACGACACAAGGCCAGCCGTGCGCCAGCGCGCTGGCGTCGATGCCCGCGTCCACTTTCGTCTGTTCCAGTCCATGCGCGCGGCTGGCATCGGCCAGCGCCCGCTCGATCCACGCCAACTCCAGCGGAAGGCGTTGCCGTTGCGCGGCGCGCGCTCTTTGCGAGGCCCGCAAGAACAGCGGAAACCGCGCCCCCAGCGCATGCAGGGAAGGTGACCCGGAGGGGGAGCTGCTCAAGTACGCCCGGGCGAAGAATGCAAACAGTTCCGCGCCGAACAAGCGCGCCAGTGCCGGGTGGTCGGCGTGCAGGCAATCGATCAGCCTGAGCCAGTAGCCATTGGCGTAGATCGCCAGCCGCTGGTGCGGGTCGACACCGGCAGGGACGGCAATCAGTGTCCTCAGTTCCACGCCCTGATCGGCGAATAGCGCAGATGCCGTCCTGAGGCCCTCGCCCAATCCCGCTGGATGCGTGGTAGCCGTCAGCATCCAGCGCTGCAGCTGTTCGAGCGGCGTTGCGTTGCTGGCCTGTGTTCGCAGATCAGGCATCCAGCGGCTCCGTCGGACGGTAGTGCAGTGGCGTCGACACTGCGTGCTCGGCCATCACCGGAGCGATCATGGCCGGGGTGCGGCCCTCCAGCAGCTGACGTGCCTTGTTCAATTCGTCCAGAAGCCCGGTGTAATCGGGCAGGTTGGCATCCCATTCCAGCAGCGTGGACACGCCGCCGGTCAGCTGTTGCGCAAGTGCGTACAACTCCCAGACGCGCCCGGGCACCGGCTGGTCGTGCGTATCGACCAGGCAATCGCCGAACTGCGTTGGTCCCGCCAGATGGATCTGCACCACCTGGCGGTGCGGTAGGGCGCGCAGATACTGTTCGGGATCGAAGCGATGGTTGTGCGCGCTCACGTAGACATTGTTGACGTCGAGCAAGAGACCACAACCGGTGCCCTCGGCCAGACGCGCCAGGAACTCCCACTCGGGCATGGTCGAGGTCTGGAACTGCACATAGCTGGACGGATTTTCCAGCACCAACGCCCGGCCCAGCAGGTCCTGCACGCGCAGCACGCGATCACGCACATGCGCCAGCGATTGTGCAGTGAAGGGCAGTGGCAGCAGATCGTGCGTGTTGTGCGAGCCAAGCCCGGTCCAGCACAGGTGATCCGATATCCAGGCCGCGCCGATGTCTTCGGCCAGGCGTGCGAGCTTGCGCAGGTAATCGTGGTCGAGCGGTGTCTGCGAGCCGATCGACAGGCTCACGCCATGCATGACGATGGGAACCTCGGCGGCCAGCTGGCTCAGCATGGCGCGTTGGTAGCCATGATCGTCGAGATAATTTTCCGAATTCCCTTGGGCCATGCGAGCAATGGCCCGTCTTGATGCAGTGCTTCGCCTCGCCAGTGCCTGAGCGATAGCAGCGCGATCGCCGTCATCGCAGCGATGCTTGCCAGCACCGCCGTCATCGGGCCAATCTGAGGGTCGGCAGGGATTTGTGTAAAACACAGCCAAAAGTGAGCTAAATCACTGTCAGTAAAGGATTTCTAACGAGCCCTGCCGACCCTCATGCCGGGCTACTGCTGCACGTGCACCACCAGGTCCAACACGGAGAGCCGCAATTCGACGTCCACCTCGCGCCACACGTTGGCGACGTGGAAGGACCGGCCTATAGCAACCGCGCATGGCCTGGCCGCTTGGGCGCGTAGCGCGCCCAAGCGCGCTCCGGTGGCGTCATGGACGTGTCGACGCTCATCCGGCTTCATCCATCGTCACCAACTCAAGGGTGGGCGACCCAAGGCATCCAGGCGCTCTGCATCTTCAAGGATCGCAGCAGTTGTGCGCGGCGAGATGGGCTGTGCGTTATCCAGTCCATAGGCCTGCCGCGCAGCATCGCCGGCTAGAGCTTGACGCGTCCGCGGTGAGTACTCTTGCAGCCTTTGACGCGTGTTTCGGGCCAGATCGGGGGCGATGACCGGCATCGAGGAACAGATATCGCCAGGTGCGGGGTTGGCTAGAAAGGCTCTCTCTAGGTCGCGCGCATTTGCATGGAGTTCAGTTTGCGGGTCCTCGATCTCGGCTCTGAATGCGTTTGTCCTGGCCAGCGCGTCGATTGCATCAGGCTTGTCGAAGCGTTCAACTACATTGGTGGATGTTCCGTACGTTTCGGCCCAGTGCGAATCCCTTAGTAGAACGGCCGGACCGTCGGCCCACGAGTCGAGGACTACAGTGGATTCTTCCGCCTCTGCCGAGCCTGGGGGCCGGTAGAGCGCGTAGAGGTGGGTCTGGTCGTAGTCGCGTACGGTCATCATCTGCCCGCCATTCTCCATGCGGACTGCATGCCGACGTGCGTTAATCGCTGCATTGTGATCACAGTTGCCTGCCCCCGCAGCCAGCGCACTGCCTGCCAGTAAACTTTCGTCATTTTCACCGAGACAGTAAGACAGGGAGCTATAAGTGGCGCTCCGTCCGTTGCTGAGCCGCAGATCGCTATCGACATTGCCTCGCCCACGGTGCAAGGCGAGTCGTGTCTCGTGCACCGTCTCTGTAGCATCGGCAAGGCGTTGACGGTCGCTCGCGTCTTCGATGGGTCTGCCGTTGAGTCGCATACCAAGCTGGTAGGCCGCCTGCTGAACTTCGTGCGGTTGTAGGGTCGGCTGCCGGAAGCGCCCCCGCCTCGCTCCCGAAGTGCCGAGTGCCACCAAGCCATGCAGGCTGGGTGACATGGGCGCCTCGGGGGATGAAGGCGTAGAGGGCGTGGTCTGCTCTGTGGCGTTGGTTAAATAATGCTCAGGTGAACCCGCCACGCTCAGCTTTGAAGTGCATAGCCCCATCTTGATCTCCTGCAGTGAGTGTAGGAGCAATTCTGGGGGGGGGCTTTCCGATTCGCTTCGCCTCACCGAAATCCTGGCTGGGACGACGAAGCATTGACGCGGGGGATTACCTAGCCTCCGCCAAGCGGCGGATCACGAACTTCCTGGCATTGCACCAGCTGCGATGGGATTTTCGGGTTCGCCAACGGAGTGCGCTGGCCGCAGCTGCGCCAGTTCCCGCTCCAGGTGGGTGCGGTCAAGGCCTCGTTGGCCTGCGGCAGGGTCCCCCCGATTTTGAGTAGCACGCCAGTCTAGAGTCCAATTGCCTACCCCGAAGGAGATTGGACGTGAAGAAGCGTTTTACTGACGAGCAGGTCATCGGCTTTCTGCGTGAGGCCGAAAGCGGCGTGGCGATCAAGGATCTGTGCCGGCGCCACGGTTTCAGCGAGGCCTCGTACTACCTATGGCGCAGCAAGTTCGGTGGGATGAGCGTGCCTGATGCCAAGCGGCTCAAGGACTTGGAGGCCGAGAACACGCGCCTGAAGAAGCTGCTCGCCGAGCAGGTGTTCCAGAACGATCTGATCAAGGAGGCACTGTAAAAAAAATGGTGAGCGCACCGGCACGGCGAGCACTGGTGCGCGAGTGGGTAGGGCGAGGGGCCAGCGAGCGGAGCGCCTTGGCGGCGATGGGTATGAGCGCCAGTGCGCTGCGCCATTGCCCGCGCGAGGACCGCAACGTTGCGTTGCGCGAGCGCATCGTGGAACTGAGTTCTGCGGCAAGGCCATGGTCGCCTGACGGCTGGTTGCGCGATGAATGCCTCAACGAACACTGGTTCCCCACACTGCTGCATGCGCGCACCGAGATCGAGCGCTGGCGACGCGAGTACAACCAGGAGCGACCCAAAAAAGCCATCGGCGGACTGACGCCCTCCGCGTATGCCTCGTGTCGGGCCTGTGCCAGCGCTTGGGTGCGCGCCTGCGCCTGCGCTACGACCGTATCAGCCTCGGCGTGCAACCGCTCTGCCAGGCGGCTGACCAGATCCTGCAGCGCCTCGCCGATGGCGACCTTGGCGCCGGGGCGCTGTTCGTCCCAGTCCAATGAATCATTGAAATCGGATGCTCGGACAAAGACCCCTACTGACGATCGAACAGCGCGCTGAACTGGATGCAGTGATGCGCAAGCGCCACGGTAGTGCTGCCTTGGCGCGTGCGGTCCGCTCAGTATCAATTGGCCGGAGATTTCTCAAACTGCACAGTAATCCTGTGATTGGGCCAAGCAATGCCTAGCCCGGTTTCAGCCAGATCCAAAGGAGCCTGGAACGAACCGCCATAACGCTATTTCGCATAATGTATATTATGTCCGACTCGGTTCTGTGGCTTCATACGCGTGCCGCCTCCAACGCGGCCCTGAGTGCTGCCGGTGGTTGCTGCCACCGGCAAGAATTGCCCTGATAGGCATGAAAAAACGGGTCAGCAGTCGGGTTACCGCCCGGCCCTGGCCCGCACTCTTGCGCGGCTCCAGCCGCTAAGTGCAGAGCGGCGCATCCATGCGCCATACCCGCAGGGGCGACGCCCCTGCACCCCACAAGCAGCCACACCGCGACTATCGCCGAGGCCGCTGCAATTCGGTACTGGTCAACAGACACGGGCGCAGCGCTCAGGCTTGCTCTGCGCGCCGCAGGCGCGCACCCGCATGCCCAAGCGCCGCACCCTTGACACGATGACCATGACCGCCACGCCGCGCGATCAGCGACAGCTCGCGGCGGTAGTAGCCGATGAACGTATCAGCGGTCTGAAGCATTGAAGCGAACTGCACCTTTTCAGCGACGTTGGTAGGTCTTTCCGAGCGCATTTGCTCGATAACGTCGCGCATCTCATAGGCCCGAGCAAGGGCCGACCGCAGATAGTCCGGGTCCGATTGGCGCTTCACAGAGCACCCCCGGCATTTCCTGACGCGTCAGAATTTAGGTCCACTCCGGATGGCAGTGCTTGGCCTTGCGACCACTGCCACATGGGCAATTCTCGTTCCGACCGACCTTGGCCTGCGGACGCCTTGCCGTTGTCACTACAGGGTCGTCCCAGGATGGGACCGCCGATGACCGAGCCGGAGAGCCGGACTTTTTCTTGGCGGGAGGTGGACCAGGTGGAAACGACAACTCCCTCCGTGTGCGTTTCACCTGTTCCGAAATGCAAAACAGGATGTACGCGTTCAGAGAGACGCCCAGAAGCTGGGCGTGAGCCTTGGCTTCCTCGACTACATGCATAGGCAACCTGAGATTGAGCTTGTGGATGGCATCGTTCATGGCCCCATTGTGGCCCCATTATGGCCCCATCGCAAGAAACTGCAGAGACCCAGGAAAACCGTTGATACGACTGGCTATTGGGAAGAATCGCAGAGGCCGCGTGTGACTTGTTTAATAATAGACAAGCCCAAGGCATGCGGCCGGCTTCGCCGGCCGATGCCTGCCCGGTTTCGTGACGCGTCATGAAATGCAGCCGCCGAAGCAACTCATCGCGCTCACGCAAAAGCGACCCCATGGCCTCAGCGCGCCGAAACAGAAGGGTTAGCCAGGACAGGTCAGCAGCCTTGATCTCGTGCCCCTCAGGCGTTACGAGCGCGCCGCGATGATTGATGGAGCAGCTACCCCACTCCGGATGGATCAGATCGCCGTGGCGGTACACACGGAGGAGCTTGAACGCGGCATAGCTAGGCCGAGCCCTACCCGTCTCCCAATGGCCGATGGTCCGCACGCTGACACGGAGAAAGGCAGCAGCCTGTTCACGGGTCATGCCGCCAAAGATTCTGGCATCCCGAAACTGTGTGTTGCTGATTATGGAACGATGCGGAGATTTGTATAACGGAGTTTGCCGAGAGCGACTGCGTGCGCTCTGTATATTATGTAAAAACTGTCACGAGACGCCGGTCAGCCCAGGCATAAGCCCAACCGGTCAGAACCATCAGATGCCCTACGTAATAAATGTAGAACGCGCGGCGCGTGCGTGGTATCCGGATCGGCAACGCTGCCAGCCCGAGTAATGGCAGTGCGAGCAATGCCCAGGCGTTACCGTTGACGTAATACAGCGACGCGACCGGCAACACGAGCAGGAGCAGCGCAGCGGCTGGGCGGCTCACGCGCCATTGCCACGGGTTGCGCCAGAACATCCAACCGCCCAGCACGATGGCAAGGCCGCTCCAGTTGTACTCGATCGCCGCTGGCGCCAGACCCGCGCACAACGCGAGGAAGATCCAGCGGCCACGCTGGATCGCCAGGATGCAGGCAGCGGCGAGCGCAAAAGACAGCAGCACATTCAGTGGAAACACGCGCTGGAATGCGATCGCAGTGACCGGTGTTGCGATGACACCCCAGACAAACAGACGCTTCACCGACTTCTCGATATCCGCACCCGGCTGCGCAAGGTTGTAGGCCAGCACCAGTGCGAACAACGGAAATGCCGCACGCCCCAGTTCGGCAACGACCGGCACGTAGCCGATCGCCAGGACCTTCAAGGCGTGATCGCCCGTCATGAACACGACTGCCAACCATTTCAGAAATTCGCGGCCGCCACTGGTCACTGACGCGCCCTGCCTCGCCTGGGCGATTTATGCCCTTGCCTGAGCGCGTCCCCTGCTCCGCCGCAGCGCCACACAATCATTTGCCGTCACCGCGCACCGCTCCGTTGTCCTCCTGCAATTCGCGCTTGAATGGCACGTCCGGCGGGGGCCTGGCGGTGGCCGGTTGGTCGTTGAGGTTAGGGTCGCTGAGACCGCAACCGCCGCCGAACTGCAGCAGCGACACCACGCAACTGATCTTGGAGGTGGTGCCGGGAATCGGGATCTCGATCTTCTTCAGTCCGCGGCGCACCCATTCCTGCAACAGCGACTGGTTCGGCATCCAGTACTTGTCCAGCGAGGTCGGTGTGTAGCCATATGGTGGGCGCTTGAGCCAGGTGCCGCCCTGGGCGATCTGGTCGCGTGTCCAGGTATCGGTCTCGCTGCCCGGCGGCCCACGATCGCCCGCGCCGCTGCCGGTCTCGCCAGTGCCGGCCACCCGCACACTGCCGTCGCTGTTGAAGACGCCATCGCGGTGGCCGTTTGCGCCGCTGGTGTCACCGCGCCGGTTGCGATCGGATTTACTCCAGTCGTCGGCATTGGCCGCGACATCCCAGCCGCCGCTGCGGTCGGCCGGTTGCGGGCCGGCGTTACTGCTGGCAGCGGGCGTGGCAGCGGAAGAGGCTACCGTCTTGTCAGCTTGCGCAGGCGTCGCCGATTTGGCCTGCGCGGTGTGCGGTGCCGAGCTGGCTGGCGAAGGCTGCGCAGCAGGCACGCTGGCCGTTGCCGACGAGGTCGCCGGCTTGGCCGGTGCCGGTTGAGCTGGCGGCGCCGGGTCGGGCACGCTGGGCAATTCGGTGGTGCGCACCGCAACCTCGGGCATACGCACGCTGGGCGCGAGCTCGCGCGGCCGGATCACCGGTACGGTGAGCTGGGGTTGGTCAGGCACCACGATCTCGCGCTCGCGTACCGCCGGCGCCGTTGCAGCACGCAGCGCCACCGCAGGCGCCGGGCGCTGCAGTTCGTGCAGTGCCGGCCGCTCGGTCACGGTCTGGATGTCGCGCTGGCGTACTTCGATCTGCGGTGCCGACGCCGCCACGGGACGCGGCGCCGCGGTGATGCTCGGCGGTGGCGGCACCACGAAGTCGGTCGTGGCAATCGGTGTCTCGGTCACCTGCAGCGGCGATTCGATCGTGACCGATGGCACCTGCACCGTCACTTGCGGCACCTCAGGCGCCACCGCGTCGCTCGCAGCAGCGACCGCCGGTTCGAGGGCGGTCTCCGTCGCTTGCACCGTGCTGGCGGACTCAGTGGGTTCGGTTGCCTGTGGCGGCACCGAGGGTAACGTTGTCGCGTCGGCCGGATTCCCGCTTGCTGCACTGGCGTTCTGCGCCGTGGCAGACTCGCCGGCAGCAGGCGGCGCAGCAGCGGATGGTTCCCCTTGCCCGCCCCCCTGCTCGGCCGCACCATCGCCGATGAACGTCATGCGCACCCGCGACTCGTCGCCTTGGGTGGTCTCCTCCGGCGCCCAGCGCACGGCGACCACCCAGATCAGCAAGGCGATAAAGCCGATGTGGATCAGCAAGCTGCCCAGCAAGGCGAGCCAGTGCTGGGAGCGCTGATCGCGCGGGCGTGGATCCCAGTGCTGCCACCACAGGCTGCGGAACGCCTGGAATCGCGTCAGCCGCCGCGCAACGCCGGTGCCATCCGCTGTCGATGGACGCGCCAGCAGCACATCCATCACCTGGTCGTCGTTGAAAGGCACAGCCGCGCGTGGGCGGTTGCCCATCCAGATGCCCCAGCCATACGGCAACCCGGTGCGCCGATCCAGAATGAGCTTGGCCGGCATGCGCGCGCGCAGTGCCTGCAGCAGATCGGCAGCCGTTGTCACCGGTGGTGCAGAATCAGGCCGCGCTATCGCGCGGAATGTACGGGGCGTCGCCGGTGGCGTGATCGGTCGCATCGCGTACCGCAGTCACCCCGGGCACGCGCCCCATCAAGGTCTTCTCGATGCCCTGCTTGAGCGTGACATCGGCCATGCCACAGCCATGGCAACCGCCGCCGAAGCGCAGCAGCACCACGCCATCGGCAGAGACCTCCTGCACGGCGACGCGACCGCCATGCGAGGCCAGCTGCGGGTTGACCTCGTTCTCCACCACCCAGCGCACACGCTCAACCATCGACGCCGATTCGGCCGGCGCCTCGCCCTTGATCTTGGGCGCCTTGATGGTCAGTTGCTGATTGCCGGTGGACTGGGTGACGTAGTCGATCTCGGCACCATCCACCCACGGCACACTGGCGGCGACCACATATAAGGTGAAGCCGTCGCAGTCGATCGCCCACTCGTCGCCGTTGAGATCGGCCGGCTCTGCGAACTCAAGTCGGGCATCGGCACGCGGGGTCCCCGGGTCCACCGCGCTCAGGCGCACGCCCATGCCGGGCACGCCCTCGCGTTCGATGAGCTTGCGGAAATAGGTCTGGGCTTTGTCGGATATCTGGATCATGCGGGTTATTCTAGCGCTCAATGCGCCCTCGCTCATGGAACACCGTGATCCTGGCGGGGCACCGTCCGCCCACCCCTGCGAGACCGCCATGACCGATCTGATTCCCCTGGAGCAGGCCCACTGCCTGCCGCGCAAGGGCAGCGACCACAAACTGGGCGAAGCGCGCCTGGCCGAACTGCTGCCGCAGGTACCCGGCTGGGAGCTGGCAGAGGCCGGTACCGCAATCACGCGGACGTTCCGGTTTGCCGACTATTACCGCACCTTGGCCTTCGTGAACGCGCTGGCCTGGATCGCCCACCGCGAAGACCACCACCCGGACCTGGGCGTGCACTACGACCGGGTCGTGGTGCGCTATTCCACCCACGACGTGGGCGGGTTGAGCGAAAACGACTTCATCTGCGCCGCCAAGGCCGCGCAACTCTACGATCAGGGAGTCACCGCATGAGTCTGTCTCGCGCCGCCCTCGCCGGCCTGGCCCTGGCGGCCGGCCTGACCGGCTGCGGCAAGTCCTCGCAACCGCCTGCCGCGCCCACGGTGCCCCCCACCGAGCTGGCCGCGCTGAAGACCCCGCCCCCGGAGTACGCCCCAGAGTTGGCCTGCGCCGGCGTCGGCGGCACCAGCGTCTTGCGCGTGGTGATCGGGATCGAGGGCAAGCCCACCGATGTGTCGGTGACCCAGAGCAGCGGCCAGCCAGTGCTGGATGAGGCTGCGATGAAGCGTGTGCGCGAATGGCAGTTCAAGCCGGCCACGCGCAACGGGCAGGCGGTGCCGCAGACCATTCAGGTGCCGGTGGCCTTCAAGCCGCCGGTACCGCAGCCGGACGAATGCTTCGCCATCGAAGAGCGGGCGCGGCGCGGCGGTTGAGCGCGCCGGAGCGGGGGACATGGCGTGCTGCATCGGCACATGCCATCCCGGCGCAGGCGTCTGCCCGCACACCGTTGCACGTCAATTTCATCGTCTGCCTGCGCCGGTCGGTTGCCTTGCAGGACTGATGGCGGCCAGACCACGCGCGCAGCATGGCGGTACTGCCATGCTGCGGCCGCCGCCGTGGGTGCCTCCGATGATGCATGCGCCGTGGCGGAATCCAGTCTTTTTCGAGGGCATCGCGTCGCATGATTGAGGTTTCATCGCACAACGTCTGGATCGCGCTGGCGGTCACCCTGGCGGCCGGTCTGGCCACCGGGCTGGGTAGCCTGATGGTGGTGTTCGCCAAGAAGCCCAATCCGCGCCTGCTGGCGTTTGGGCTGGCGTTTGCAGGCGGCGCGATGGTGTATGTGTCGCTGTCGGAAATCCTCAACAAATCGATCGCCGCGTTTTCAGCCGCATACAACGACAAACTGGGCTTTACCCTTGGCACAATGGCCTTCCTGGCCGGCATGCTGCTCATCATGGTGATCGACCGCCTGGTGCCCAATCCGCACCAGAGCCTGTCCACCGACGACCCGCAATTCCGCGACGACAACCGCGCCTACATCCGGCGCGTGGGCCTGATGACCGCCATCGCGATCACCGCGCACAATTTCCCCGAAGGCCTGGCGACCTTCTTCGCCACTCTGGAAAGCCCCGCCGTGGGCATGCCGCTGGCGTTCGCCATCGCCATCCACAATATCCCTGAAGGCATTGCCATCGCGGTGCCGGTGTATTTTGCCACCCGCAACAAGTTCTATGCGTTCGGTGCCAGCCTGTTGAGCGGCCTTGCCGAACCGGTTGGGGCAGCGATCGGCTACCTGGCGCTGGCCGATGTGCTGTCCGATGCGGTATTCGGCACGGTGTTCGGGCTGATCTCCGGGGTGATGGTGTTCCTGGCCCTGGATGAGCTGTTACCGGCCGCAAAACGTTATGCAAAAGGCCACGAAACCGTCTACGGCCTGGTGTCGGGGATGGGAATTCTCGCCATCAGCCTGGTGCTGTTTCGCTTTGCAGCGCCTTGAGGCGTGTCACCGCTGACGCGCAAGCCACCGCTTCTCACGCACAGCGCGAGCCGGCACGACCAGCCTCCGGCAGGTAATTTCAAACGCATCTTCCACGCGCTTTTAACTAATACGTGATACGGCACACCGGCTCGTCGACGAGTCGCCGCCTGCACGCTGAACATGCTCGCGCGAAAACGCCACACCGCCGACCCAGCAAGCTTCCAGACATTCAATGCGGCGCATGGTAAGCGCGTCATCCACGTGCACTGAGCGAGGTGCCGTATGCAACGCACACAGTCTTGGGAGCGCCTGGCTTGGGCGCTTGCCATCGCATCCACCGGCGCCATGGTGCTCGGCGGCTGCCAAGGTAGCGCGCCATCGCAGACGGCAGCGTCGCCCTCAGATCCGCCCCCTCCGGTTGCCGCAGCGCCCGCGTATACGCCGCCAACTGCCGACCAGCTCTACCAATTGGTCGCGCCGATCGCCCTGTTTCCCGACAAGCTGCTGGCGCAGACGCTGGCGGCCTCGGTATACCCGGATCAACTCATCGCCGCGCAGGACTGGTTACGCAGTCATGGCGGCCTGAGTGCCAGCGACCGCGCGCAGGCCACCGTCTCGCAATCCTGGGACCCCAGCATCAAGGCACTGACCGTCTTCCCGGATGTGGTGGACCAACTCGCCGGCAATCTCGACTGGACGCGGGCGCTGGGCGATGCCTACGCGCACGATCCCAATGACGTGCTCAACGCCGTGCAGATCATGCGCCAGCGCGCCCAGGCCAGTGGTCACCTGCGCAGTAGCCCGCAGCAGCAGGTGCAGGTGGCGCGACATGTGGTGGTCACGCCGATCCTCGACGCAGGCCGCGTGCCGCCGCCCACGCAAGTGATTACCATTGAACCGGCGCAACCGGACGTGGTGTATCTGCCGCGCTACGACCCAGGCGTGGTGTATGGCACGCCGGTCGATGTAGACCGCACCTACCGCTATCACCCGGTGCGTTGGTACGACCAAGGCGATGTGGTGACCACCGGCCTGGTGTCCTTCGGGGTCGGCGTGCTCGTGGGCAGTGCCCTGGAACACCATCATGGCTGGTTTGGTTGGGCAAGCCCGGCACCCGCATGGCACCGCTGGGGCTGGAACAGTTGGGGCGTGGACTGGAATGCGCCGCCTTCAGCGCCGCATTACGTGGTCTACCAGCAGCATGTCTACGCGCCACAGACCACCGTCATCAATAACCGCACTACCTATACCGATGCCCGCTCGTACGTGCGTCAGGACCAGCGTCGGTGGTCGAACGGCGCGCTGCCGTCTGCGTCCGGTACGGCAGTGGTGCCGGACGCCAGCCCGGGGGTGCGTACAGCGGTACCGGTCGCGATGGCGGCAAGCGCGCAGTCCTTGCAGGCGGCGCCGCGTTCCGGCGCATTTGCCAGGGCGCCAAGCGACCCACATCGCGCACCCGATTACGCGCATCTGTCTGCGCCGCGCTTCAATGCGCAGATGTTGCAGCCAGGCCGCCCGGTGACCATGCACGCACCCTCACCGCTGCCCGCCAATCTGCCGACGCCCGCTCAAGTGGCGCTGCATGGACAGAGCGTCCCAGCCCCGATGGTCGCTTCAGCCGATCACTCGGACACCCGACACCCGGACACGCGAGCGATTGCATTGCAGAGCGCGCGGCCTCCGCGTGCGGCGATGCCTGCGCCGCCACGCTCCCTGCAGACGGTACTGCCCCGCTTGGCAGGCATCGAACATGCACCGCAGGCTACGCTGCCACCGCGCGAGGCATTCGCCAACCTCCAGCAACCGCATCAGGCCAGGCAACCGGAACGGGAGGCGCCGCAACTGCGGAATGCCCCGATGCGCGGACAATCAAGCGCCCCGCCCCAGCAACATGCCGCGTTCGTGGAACCGCAACGTGTCGAACGGGGGCGGCAGCTGTCGTACCCAGTCCAACATCAGGCGGCGCAAGCGCAAGCGCCACCGCAGCAGCACCCGCAGCGGGTGGCGTCGTTTACGCCGCCTCGTCAGGCCCCTGCCCGGCCGGCCGAAACGCATCCGCAGCGCCAGCGTGCGCAGGCATCGCAGCATCATGACCATCGCCACGACAGCTGAGGCACACCTCATAGACGGGTGACAAACGCAGCTGGATCGCCCGCATCAGCGCCCCAGGCGGTCCAGGGCGTCGGCCAGCTCCGGCGCCAGCGGCGCGCTGAGCACGTAAGGGGTCTTGCCGGCGTCGAGCGCGAACTCCAGCGATGCGGCATGCAGGAACAACCGCTTCAGCCCGAGCTGGTCGCGCAGGCGCTTGTTGACCTCGGCCTCGCCGTATTTGTCGTCGCCGGCCACCGGGTGACCCAGGTGCTGGGCATGCACGCGGATCTGGTGGGTGCGCCCGGTCTCGATGCGGACTTCGCAATACGAATGCCCACCGCGCCGCTCCAGCAGCTTGAAGTGGCTCAGCGACGGCTTGCCGATTGCATTCACCTGCACGTGCCGCTCGCCGCCCTGACGCAGGCCGATATGCAGGGGCGCATCGACCGTCATCACCCCATCGGGCATGCGCCCGACCAGCAAGGTCAGGTAGCGCTTGGTGATGCCGCGGCCTTCAACGCGGTCGTCTTCGCGCATCAGCGCCTGCAACTCGGTCAACGCCGAGCGCTTCTTGGCCACGATCAACAGGCCGGAGGTGTCGCGGTCGAGCCGGTGCACCAGTTCCAGGTTCTGGTTCGGACGGAGTGCGCGCAGGGTTTCGATCGCGCCGAAGCTGATTCCACTGCCGCCGTGGCTGGCCACGCCCGAGGGCTTGTTCAGCGCCAGCAGGCGCGCGTCCTCGAACACGATCGCCGCGTCCAGCCGGGCCAGGAACGCTGCCGGTGGCGCGCCCTTGTCGCCCTCCTCGTCCACGCGCACTGGCGGGATACGGATGTCCTCGCCACCTTCCAGCTTGCGCTCGGCCTTGGCGCGGCCGCCATTCACCCGTACCTGGCCACTGCGGACCAGCTTGTAGATCAGGCTGCGCGGCGCACCCTTGAGCTGGCCAAGCAGGAAATTGTCCAGCCGCTGCCCGGCACGGTCTTCGGGAACTTTGAGAATACGCACGCCCACACGGTCGGCAGGTGGCTTGGGGCACTGGGGGTCGGTCATCCGGCTATTTATTCTGTTACACTCGGCGGGCGAGATAAGGGTTTGATTTCGTTGGAAGTTGATGGGCCAGAAGCCTGACTTCCGATGATTCCGGCACAGTGCGCGACCACCGCCCCCGGGGCGGCCATGTTAGCGGCTCACCGGCCTGCCCGGCCATCGCCAGCGGTTTTTGACCGTTGCGTTGAACATGTCCCGTGCGCGGCCCCGGTATCGTCCGGACGCAGCGCCGGCCCTGAAACACCTAAAAACTTCAAGAGAAGCGCTCCCGCGGCCTGCCGTGGTGTTGCAGCGCTGGAAACCCTAGCCAGGCCTGTCCGCGCGTTGCGCGAAAGGCCGGCGACCTGTTCCAGAGGCGAAACGTCACGGCGTTCCGCGCGGTAGAGCGCGTAAGGAACGCAACAATGAAGCGAATGCTCATCAACGCAACGCAGGCCGAAGAGCTGCGCGTGGCGATTGTGGACGGCCAGACCCTGTACGACATCGACATCGAACAGCCGTCCAAGGAACAGAAGAAGTCCAACATCTACAAGGGCCGCATCACCCGGCTCGAACCCTCGCTGGAAGCGGCGTTCGTGGACTATGGTGCCGAGCGCCATGGCTTCCTGCCGCTGAAGGAAATCTCCCGCGATTACTTCCAGGCCGGCGTCGACCACAACAAGTCGACCATTCGCGAGCTGCTGCGCGAAGGCCAGGAAATCGTGGTGCAGGTCGACAAAGAAGAGCGAGGCAACAAGGGCGCGGCGCTGACCACGTTCATCTCGCTGGCTGGCCGCTACATGGTGCTGATGCCCAATTCGCCGAGCGCCGGTGGCGTCTCGCGCCGGATCGAAGGCGAAGACCGCGCCGCGTTGAAGGAAGCGCTGGACAAGCTCGATATCCCCGACGACATGGGCGTCATCATCCGCACCGCCGGCGTCGGCCGCGACGCCGAAGAGCTGCAGTGGGACCTGGATTACCTGCTGCAGACCTGGAAGGCGATTGCCGAAGCCGCGCTGAGCAAGCCGGCCGCCTTCCTGATCTACCAGGAGTCGCGCCTCATCATCCGCGCCCTGCGCGACTACCTGCGCGCCGACGTCGGCGAGATCCTGGTCGATACGCCCGAGCTGTTTGCCGACGCCCAGGAATTCATGAAGCAGGTGATGCCGCAGAGCCTGCGCAAGCTCAAGCACTACACCGACGACATCCCGCTGTTCAATCGCTTCCAGATCGAATCGCAGATCGAAGGCGCCTACGAGCGCAACGTGCGCCTGCCCTCGGGCGGCTCGATCGTGGTCGACCAGACCGAAGCCCTGACCGCCGTCGACGTGAACTCCTCGCGCGCCACCAAGGGCAGCGACATCGAGGAAACCGCGTTCCAGACCAACCTGGAAGCGGCCGAAGAAGTCGCGCGCCAGTTGCGCCTGCGAGACCTGGGCGGCCTGGTGGTCATCGACTTCATCGATATGGCCTCGTCCAAGCACCAGCGCGAAGTTGAGAACAAGCTGCAGAACGCGCTCAAGTACGACCGTGCGCGCGTGCAGCTGGGTCGCATCTCGCGCTTCGGCCTGATGGAAATGAGCCGCCAGCGGCTGCGCCCGAGCCTGGGCGAATCCAGCCAGATCGTGTGCCCGCGTTGCGATGGCCATGGACGCATGCGCAGCGTCGAGTCGCTGTCGCTGTCGATCATCCGCGTGGCCGAAGAGCACGCGATGAAGGAGAACACCGGGCAGGTGCTGGTGCAGGCGCCGGTGGAAATCGCCAACTACCTGCTCAACGAAAAGCGCAGCGCGCTGCGTGAGATCGAACAGCGCCACGAGTCGCCGATCATCATCGTCGCCGACGAACAGCTGCACACCCCGCACTACGAAGTCACGCGCCTGCGTGAGAACGAGCTGGGCGAAGACAGCGGCAAGCCGAGCTACCAGCGCGGTACCCCGCGCAAATTGCCGGTGCATGCGCTGACCAAGGCGCAGTTGAACATCCCGGCTGCCCCGGCGGTGACATCGATCAAGCCGAGCCAGCCCGCCCCGGTGCGCGAAGAGGCCCCTGCCCCGGTCGCGCCCGTCGCCGCGCCGGCGCCGGTGGTGAGCGTGCCGATTCCGGCCCCGGTCACCGGCGTGGTCGGTTGGTTGAAGCGCATCTTCGGTGGCATCGAGCCGGTCGCTCCTGCGCCAGAGTCGACTCCGCGTCCGCGCCAGAACGATGCTGGTCGTCAAAACCGCAATGAGCGTGGCGAGCGTGGCGGTCAACGCCGTGATGGTCGCGATGCCCGCAATGGCGGCCACAACCGTGGCAACGGCGGTAATGGCAACGGCAACGGTGCCAACAAGGAGCGTCGCGATGAGCGCCGCCAGCCGGCCAGCGGCCAGGGTACGCAGAACGGCACCCAGGCACAGCAGCAGGTGCAGGTGCCCAAGCCGCCGCGCAGCGAAGCACAGGCACCGAAGCAGCAGCAACCGCAGCAGCCCCAGCAGCAGCCCCAGCAGCAGCCCCAGCAGCAGAAGCCCAAGCCGCAGAACCAAGCCCCGCGCCTGCCGCGTGCGCCCGCACAGCAGGACGGCGCGCCGTCCGAACGTCAGCCGCGTCCGGCACGCCAGGATGAGGGAACGGCGGCAGCGCAGACCACCACCGCGACTGCTGCAACGGCAACGACGTCGAGCGTGGTGTCTGCCATCGCCGAAGCCACTGCACCGGTCAACACCCAGAGCAATGCCAACGAGGCGACTCCGGCGCATCCGGTCGAGGTCGTGGTGAGCGAAACCACTGCCGACCGCGGCACCGACGCGAATGCGACCGTGCCGGGCCAAGACGCCTCGGGCGACGATGCGGCCAATGGCGAGGGCGGAAGCCGTCGTCGTCGCGGTCGCCGTGGCGGTCGTCGTCGTCGTCGTGGTGCCGGTGCCAATGGTGAAGGCGGCGGCAGCATCGATGGCCTGGAAGCCGACGATCTGGACGGCGATACCGATAGCGATCTCGAAGGCGACAGCGAAGGTGAAGAGGCCGGTTCACCGGCCCTGGCCGCTGCTGCACCGCGCGCTGGCCAGCCGGAGTTCGACTTCGACGACGACGCACCGGCAGCGCCCGCGCGTGCAAAGACCGACCCTGCTGCCCAGGCCGCCGCCAAGCCGCGCCCGGTGCCGAAAGAACGGGCGGAGCCACAGAACGCCATCGATACGGTTTCGACCACCGCACCTGTCTCCACGGCTGCGCCATCGGCACAGCCGGCGGCAGCAGCGCCAGTTGCTCCTGTCACCGATCGCGAACGTGCCGACGCGACCACTGCTGCAGCGGAGCCGGCACCCGCCAAGGCTGCGCCTGCGGCAACGGTCTCGACGGCCGCCAGTGCAAGTGCTGCAGTGCAGGCCGTGGGCCAGCACCCGGCTTCGGTGGCGCAGCAGGACGCCGCTGACAGCGCGCCCGCTGCTGCACCGGCGTCGACCGCCATGCGTGCAGACCCTGTGGTCACGGCCGCATCTGCCTCAGCCCCCGTCGCAGCGACCACAGCCACGGCAGCAGCCGATGCTCCATCGGGTGCTACCCCCACTGTCGCAATACCGGCGCCAGCCGACGCGGCGGCGAGGACTGCACGCCAACCGGTGCCCTCGGCATCGGCGGCTGCACCGGCGCGTGATCCTGCCGCAGCAGAGGCCGACAAGCCGCAGCCTGCTGCTTCGGCGCAAGCCGGACAATCGGCGTCGGCACCGGCCGCAGCAGCGACCCATGCGGCCGACCTGTCGGCGCCTGTGGCAGCGGCGCCGGCGGCGCACGCGGCAGTGGTGACGGTCAAGGCGCCACATGCCGAACCGTCAGTGATGCAGGCACCCTCGGCCGAGGTGGTGACGACCTCTACGACGGTCGTGCAGGCCAGCCCGGAGACAGATGCCGCTCCGGCACGCAAACCGTATGCACCCGTGCAGACCACCCTGCTCGATGCGCTGAGCCCGAACCATGCGGCAACGCCGGCAGCTGTTGCGGGCGAAAGCCCGGCAACGGCTGCCACCGCGCAGCAGCCGGCGGCAGCCAAGCCCAAGCCGACGGTGGTCGTGTCCGAAGCGGTCAGGCCGGTTGCCCCATCGCCCAAGGCCGACGAGGCGCAGGACGACGATGGCGACAAGCCGCAGGGCGATCGCTGATCGTCGCGGGCAACAGGTTGGGCTAGCCTGTCAACTGACAGGCGATGCCCGCATAAAAACACGGCGGCCTTCGGGCCGCTGTGTTTTTATGCGGCTAACCAAACGACTATGCAGCCGCCAGCCGGGCGCGGCTATCGGCAGACACCATTGTGCACTCCGTTGTGAGCGTGCCGTCCACGCCTGAAGACTGCTCGCCACGTGCGCGCTGTTGGTGTCACGCCACCGCGATGACCAACGGGACCGACCTTGCAGCGATCGACACTAGCGCCTCGTCTTTGTTCGGCTCCATCACGGACTCCAGTTGACGCGGTTGTAGCGCCGGGTCCCGCCGTCTTCCGGCAAGCCTGGTCCTGCCCCGTCGCGTGGTTTGCCAGACATTGCGAAGCCGTGCAGGGCTGCACAATGCACTCCAAGCCGACGGCTTACAGCACTCTGGAAGGATCGGTCAGGCCATACTGGTTGGCCAACCGCGCCAACGCGATGTTGTCCTGGATGCCGACCTTTTCGAACAGACGCGCCTTATGGGTATTGACGGTTTTGGCACTCAGGCTCAGGCGCTTTGCGATGTCTTCCTGGCGCAGCCCCTGGGTGAGCAGCAAGGCGACCTCCAGCTCGCGTGGTGACAAGGTGTCAAATGGCGACCGGCCACCTTGCAGGTTGGACAAGGCCAGATTCTGCGCGATGGTATTGCCTAGGTAGCGCCGCCCCAACGCGACTTCGCGTACCGCGCGCAGCAACTCGTGCGCGTCACCGCCCTTGCCCACATATCCGGATGCACCGGCTTCGAGCAGGCGCTTGGGCAGCGGACCATCCTCCAGCACGGAAACGATGATGACACGCGTGCCGTAATCACCCTTGACGATACGTTCGGTGATCTCCAGGCCGCTCACACCCGGCAGATGCAGATCGCACAACACGATGTCCGGCTTGAGCTGACGGATCTGCGGCAGCGCGGCCTCGCCGCTCTCTGCCTCGCCAACGACCTCGATGTCCACTTCCTTGGAGAGGATCATCTTCATGCCGGTACGCACGAGTGCATGATCGTCGATCAGAAAAACTCTGATGGTCATCCTTGTTGTCCTCGCAGTGCGGCTGGCTGGTGCAGCCTATCTCCATGAATAATTCAGGGCAAGCTTGATGCAACGTATTACCTATACGTTAGAGCAACGCAGGCGAGTCATCGTCACCCATCCGTCGCAACGCAACGCATCAACATCATGCAGGTGCCGGTAACACGTCGCGTATCGGACAAGTCAGTCGTGCCTGGTCAGATTTTTCCTGTTTCGCCGATCGGCGCACCGTCCAGCAATGGGCGCAGGTCTGCATCCAGCGCGATACGCTCGTCGAAGACAAAGCAGCGGCCCTGGTAGCCCTCGCCGCCGACGTCCTCGAAATAGCCCAGGATGCCGCCCTCCAGCTGCAACACGTTGTCCATGCCTTCGGCCTGCATCCACAGCGCGGCTTTTTCGCAACGAATGCCACCGGTGCAGAAGCTCACCACCGTGGCATCGGCCAGCGCGGGGCGATACGCCTGCACTGCCGCCGGCAGGTCGGTGAATTTGTCGATCGGCAACGTCAATGCACCCTCGAACGTGCCATGGGCCACTTCCTGTGCATTGCGCGTGTCCAGCAGCACCAACCGGCGACCGTTGTCGTCGTGCCCGCGACGCAACCAGTCGCGCAACACCGTCGGCGTGACTGCCGGTGCGCGGCCCTGCAATGGCGAAGCACTCTCGCGGCGGAAGCTGATGATCTCCGGCTTGACCTTCACCTTGAGCCGCGCGAACGGCTGCTGTGCACTCAAGCTGTACTTGATGCGCATCGACGCGAAGCGCGGATCGGCCTGCAACCACACGTAGAACGCGCCGACCTGGTCGGCCTCGCCGGCCAGGAACAGGTTGATGCCCTCCTCGGCCACCAGCACCGAGCCCTTCAGGCCCTGCTGCTGTGCGTTCGCCAACACGCCGTCGGCAAGCGATTGCGGGTCGGCGATGGCGACGAACTGGTAGGCGGCGGTGTTGGTAATCATGCGGCTATTTTAAAGCGCAGCGCCTTGCGTAGCGAGCACGTCCGGACAAGCGCGCTCCGCGTAGCCAGATGCGCGGAGCAGCCATCACAATCCATCCATTCGGTTCGGGCACCAGGACGGTGAGCGGCGGTTCGCGTCGGCGATCAGCCGCGCAACAGCACGAAGGGCAGCAACACCAGGGATGCCACGATCAACATGCCCAACACGGTGGCGATGACGAACACCGGCCGCTTGCGCAGCAAGGCCCCGAAGGTTTCCGCGGTGCCTGCGGCAATCGCGGCCTGGCGTTGCGCACGCGCGATCGCACCGCGTTGGGCCTGGTAGGCATCCCGCACGGCCCTGGCGCGTGGGTAATCGGCATCGGCGCTGAGCCAGATGCCCCCTGCGGAGATTCCCCAGGGGCTGGGGCGCGTCTCGTAGACCTGCACCAGATGCTCGCGCAACAGAACCCGCACCTCGTCGGCTTCGTCGTCGGGAACATTGCGCAGGTTGAGCAGCAGCTTGGCCATGCGCAGATGATAACGGGAGCAAGATGCGATAATGGTCGTTCTCCTTCACGGATATTCCGATGCGCCTTGTGCTGACGCTGTGTGCCGCGCTGCTGCTTGCCAGCTGTACGCCTGCCCTACCGCCCTCCGGTGGCACCATTGCCAGCTTCGAGCGGATCGACCGCACCGTCGGCACCGGCGCACCGGCCACGCCGGGCGCGAAGGTGACCGTGCACTACACCGGCTGGCTGTACGACGAGAAAGCCGCCGACAAGCACGGCAAGCAGTTCGACAGCTCGCTCGATCGCGCCGAGCCATTCCAGTTTGTGCTGGGTGGCCGCCAGGTGATCCGTGGCTGGGACGAAGGGGTTGCCGGCATGCGCGTGGGCGGCAAGCGCACCTTGCTGCTTCCACCGCAGTACGGTTACGGCGACAACGGCGCGGGCGGCGTGATACCGCCGGGCGCATCGCTGGTGTTCGACGTGGAGCTGCTCGGCGTGCAGCCGCGCTGAGTGGCCGATCGATGAAGGATGCGAGCGCGCCGCGACTGGCAGTGATTGGCGGCGGTCCGGCAGGCCTGATCGCTGCAGAAGTGGCATGCGCCGCCGGGATCGCGGTGGACCTGTACGAGGCCAAAGGCTCGGTGGGGCGCAAGTTCCTGATCGCTGGCAAAGGTGGGTTGAACCTCACCCACTCCGACCCGATGCCGCAATTTGCGCAGCGCTACCGCGAACGCGCATCTGCCGTTGCGGGGTGGTTGCAGGACTTCGATGCCGATGCGCTGCGGGCCTGGGCGCGCGAGCTGGGTGTGGAGACCTATGTGGGCAGCTCCGGGCGGGTATTCCCGCTCGATCGCAAGGCCGCGCCCCTGTTGCGTGGCTGGGTGCGCCGACTCAAGGAGCAGGGCGTCGGCTTTCATGTGCTTCATCGCTGGCTTGGATGGAGCGATGATGGCGCACTGCGCTTTGCCACGCCCGCCGGCGATATCGCCTGCCAGGCCGATGCAACGGTGCTGGCGCTGGGTGGCGGCAGTTGGCCGCAGCTTGGCTCCGATGGGGCGTGGCAGGTGCCATTGCAGCGGCAAGGCATCGGTGTCCGCCCACTGGTGCCAGCCAATTGCGGCTTCGATGTCGAATGGAGTGCCTATTTCGCACAACGGCACGCCGGCGCACCGCTCAAACCGGTGGTTGCGCATTGGCGCGACAGCACTGGCGTGCAGCATGCACTGCAGGGCGAGTGCGTGGTCACCGCGACCGGCATCGAGGGCAGCCTGGTCTATGCGATTGCGGCCGAGCTACGCGCGCAGATCGATGCGCACGGCATGGCCGATCTGGCGCTGGATCTGCTGCCCGGGCGCTCGCCAGAGCGTATCGCCACAGAGCTGGCCATGCCGCGCAAGGGGCGCAGCTTCAGCGAACACCTGCGTCGCCAGGTCGGTATCGAGGGCGTCAAGACCGCACTGGTCTATGAGCTGCTCGGCAAGCAGGCCGGTGACGATCCGGCCCGGGTCGCACGCACGCTCAAGCACCTGCCATTGCGTTTGTTGCGGCCACGCCCACTTGCAGAGGCCATCAGCTCCGCTGGCGGCGTGGAATTGGAAGGGCTGGACGCGCAATTGATGGCGCTTGCACGGCCCGGCGTGTTCTGTGCGGGCGAAATGCTCGATTGGGAAGCCCCGACCGGCGGCTATCTGCTGACCGCCTGTTTTGCCAGCGGACGCCGCGCCGCACTCGGCGCAGTCGACTGGCTGATGCAGCAACGCGGTGGTGCTACAGCCGATCACTCACGGCCACGCGCGGCCACACCGACTTGACGTCGTAGACCACCGCGCCGGGTTTACCCAGCGCCGCGATGCGCGCAGCGTCGTAGTCGCGGTACTGCGCATGCGCCACCGCCAGCACGACCGCGTCGTAGGCTCCCTCCTCCGGTCCGTCGCACAGCTGCACACCGGCATGTTGCAGCGCCTCGCCAGGATCGGCCCATGGGTCGCAGGTATCCACCTGCAGGCCGGCCGCCTGCAGCAACTGCACCAGTTCCAGTGCACGGCTGTTGCGCAGGTCCGGGCAGTTTTCCTTGAAGGTGGCACCCAGCACCAGCACCCGCGCCTGCGCGAGCACAACGCCGCCGATAGCGAGCATGCCGCAGACCCGCTCGGCAACGTGCCGACCGACCCGATTATTGACCTGGCGCGCGGTGTGGATGAGGTCCGGGTGGTAGCCGACGCTTTCGGATTTATGCAGCAGGTAGTAAGGGTCCACGCCGATGCAGTGCCCGCCGACCAACCCCGGGCGAAACGGCAGGAAATTCCACTTGGTGCCCGCCGCTTCCAGCACGTCGAGCGTGTCGATGCCCAGCTTGTCGAAGATCAGCGCCAGCTCGTTGACCAGCGCGATGTTCACGTCGCGCTGGATGTTCTCCACCACCTTGGCCGCTTCGGCCACGCGTATCGACGGCGCGCGCCAGGTGCCCGCTGTGATGATGGACGCGTACAGTGCATCGACCGCATCGGCGGCCTGCGGTGTGGAGCCGGAGGTGATCTTGCGGATGTCACGCAGGCGGCGCTGGCGGTCGCCGGGGTTGACCCGCTCCGGGCTGTAGGCACAAAAGAAATCGTGGTTGAAGCGCAACCCGGATGCGGTCTCCAGCAGCGGCACGCAGACTTCTTCGGTGGTGCCCGGATACACCGTGGATTCGTAGATGACCAGATCGCCGGGCTTGAGAGCGCTGGCAATCAGCTGGGTCGCGCTGCGCAACGGCTCCAGGTCCGGTTGCTCGAAACTGTCGATCGGGGTCGGCACGGTGACGATGAAAATGCTGCACGCGGCCAGGTCTGCGGCGGCCGCGGTGTAACGCAGATGCGTTGCAGCGGCCAGCTCGGCATCGTCCAGTTCCAGCGTGGCATCGTGGCCGGCGCGCAGTTGTGCAACCCGCGGCACATCGATGTCAAAGCCCAGCGTGTTGCGTTGTTCGCCCAAGGCGACGGCCAGCGGCAGGCCAACATACCCCAGCCCGATGACGGCGATCTGGGCTTGCTGCGGTTGGGAAAGGGCGTTGCCGGACATGCAGTTCCTTGGGCGCGTGCGCGATCGGTGACCGCGCAGGGATGCGGCGGCAGCATAGCGCACGCGGATCGCGACCGGCGATGGGCGCGAATCTGAGCGTGGAGATTCACAATCGCAACGTAATCAGGCACGCTATTGCCATGCCCGGGTGGCGAAATTGGTAGACGCAAGGGACTTAAAATCCCTCAGCCGCAAGGTTATGCGGGTTCGACCCCCGCCCCGGGCACATTTCGGTTGCGCAGTCGTGGGTGGGGCGGCCCCGGCATGGGGTGCGTTTGCCCACGGCGCAGGCTTGGCGGAAGTAGTCGGAGGGTTGCGTGTGACGATGGCTGCTCCGCCACATGATGAAGACGCCGGCATGCAGGTCTGCGGTCCGCTACTGACCAGATGGCCGGCGCCCTCCGGCGCACCGCTGGCCGATTCCCTGCCGTCCATCCATGCGCGCTGGCAATACACCCTGCCCTGCCCGGATGCCAGGATGCTGACGGTGCAGGTGATCGCCTTCGAACTCGAACGCTTCTCGCCCGATGCGTTTGACCTGTGCAATATCGCATGCCCCGATACGATCGCCCGCAGCGTCCGCAAGCGACAGGCTGAATACTTTTTCGGACGACTGGCCGCATGCGAGAGCCTGCGCCAGCAGGCCTGGCTTCCTGCCGATGGCATTCCCCAGATCGCCATCGGTCGCTCGCGCGCACCGGTGTGGCCGGCTCAGTCGATCGGCAGCATTTCGCATACCAGCCGGTTGGCCGCCGCCGCGGTGGCGGCCGCAGACGCCTGGCGTGGGATCGGGATCGATCTTGAGCACATTGTCGATGCCGGCACCCATCAGGCACTGCTGAACACCGTTGTCGACCATTCCGAACGTTTGCTATTGCAGTCGATCTGCAGGTCGACCGGCTGCGCATTGGATGTCTTGCTGACGCTGGTCTTTTCTGCCAAGGAAAGTCTATTCAAGGCGAGCTTTGCAAAGGTTGGACGCTATTTCGATTTTTCGAGTGCGCGGGTGGTTGCGCTGAGCCTTCGCGACGGATGGGTTCGCCTGCAGTTGTGCGAACACTTGTGTCCCGAGCTGCCCGTGGGCCAGCAATGCGAGATTGGTTTTGGATTCGTCGATCCCCAAACCATCATGACCTACCGCGTCTGGTGAGTTGCCAGGCGCTTGGCTGCCCCAAAGACTATCGGCAAGGCGAACACGACGATAGCGGGCCGGCGATGGCTGCTGACAGCCTGGCAAGCATTCTGGATCAGCGAGCCGATCGCGCCGCGAGCGTTTGGCACGGTTGCTTGGGCCGATCGACGCGAGGGGAACATATGCCGCGACTCGGCGTACCTGGATCGGGCACGCCGAGTCGGATTGTCATCGAAGCCGCATCTACACCTCGCTGAGCATCTGAAGTTCTCCGTCCAGTGCTTGCATCCACCAGCTTGCAAAGCGGTCGACATGCGGGGCACGCAGGATGGTGAAATGATCGCCGGGCCCGTGCCAAACCTTCAGCTGCGGGGAAAGCGCGCTCCAGCCAGTGCGTTTCAGGCAGTGCTCCAACCGATTCTGCTCGACATCCTGGGTTGGGTCGTCGGCCAGCACCAGCCGTATCGGCGCATCGTATTGGGCAGCGGGGGCATATACCGTGCGCAATGTCATGCCGAACACCTGCACCATGCCCTTGATCGCATCGGGCGTCGAGCGTCGTGGCAGCAGCCCTGCCCGAACCATCCCTGCGTGGATTGCGTGTAGTTTCGCTGCGTAGTCCATCGTTCGGAACGCTTCCAGCGCAATACCGAACTCGGTGCCGCTGGAGAGTTGCAATAAATCAATCAAGTACTCCAGCACAGCGGTTGCCGTATGGGGTCTGCCGACGATGCCCTGGCCTCCGGGCAATTCGGAGTCGATCAGCGTCAGCGATGCAACGGCAACCCCTTGCCTGCCAAGTAGGCAAGCCATCTCCAAGGCCACCCAGCCACCGAACGAATGTCCAAGCAAGTGCACTGCACGACTCGGCAGTGCTTCCTCCAGCGCATGTACATACGCCTGTGCCGCAACTTCCACACTGCCGTAGGGCAAATTCTCCCGATCAAGACCGCGTGGCTGCATTCCATACACCGGCCATGATGCGCCCAGTGCTGACGATAGACCGACAAACCCTGCAACGTTGTCGCCTGCCCCCGGCACGCAGATCAATGGCGTCCTGTTGGCAAGGCCTTTATGGATGCAGACTAAAGGATGATGCCTGTGCTGGCGGTGCGCAGGGGCACGGCGGGCGGCCTGCATCGCGCTGGTCAGCTCCGCCCCCAGTACCGGGCCGTTCGATGGATCGAACAGCGTCATGTGGTTGCCAGGCACCACCACGCACTTCAGCCCCCACGCTGGTAGCAGGCTTTTCCAGCCAATCCTGGCGTCGCCAGCGGTCTGGCTTGGCAGCACGTCGGCGGCAGTGAACAGATGCACGGGCGTCGGGAGCTGCATCGGCACGTAGTGATGGTACGCATGGTGATGTCCAGCCTCGCGCACCAGATAGTTCAACAGCATGGAGTCGCTATGGTCGGCCCATTCTGCGGGTATCCAGTGACGCACACGAACCAGGGAAAGCAGCGCCTTGACCTCCCATTGCTCCACCTTCCCAAGCAATGCGTTCAAACACAGCGTTGACGACTCCGGATCGTCGTGCTCGGAGGCGGCGGCCAGGCAGTGCTGCAGCAACAGATGGCATTGGGTGTGTTCTGGTATCGGAAACACGGGCCCTATGGAAATTTGCGAGGGGTGATAGGTATCGATCAAGCCAACAAATTCCACCTGCTCATCGCAGGCAATCAGTTGAATGGCCATTTCATACGCAACCAGGCCCCCAAAGGACCAACCCGCAATTCGATACGGCCCTTTTTCCTGCATGGTACGCACCGTTGCAATCAGGCCTCTGGTAAGTTCCTCCACGGTGCATGCTTGGTGCTCGCCCAAGGGCGTCGCCAGCAGCCCGTAGATTGGCACATCGGCTGCGATGTAGTTCCCTATGACCGAGAAGTAAAGATCAAGTCCGGTAAAGTCATGCACCAGAAACAGTGGGGGCTGCGTGCCAGCGGTGCGCACAGCGATCACCCCTGGCATCCCTGCATCGTGTAGCTCCCCCTGATGGCGCTGAATTGCCGTCGCCATTGCGGCAAGTGTGGAATGCTGGCGCAACTCCCCCAACGGTGCTGTCAACTGCGTTCGTTCCAACAAAGCGCTGAGACGAACGAGCAACAGCGAATGCCCACCCATGGCAAAGAAATCGTCGTGCCGCCCGATCGTCTCCAGACCCAGCAGCTCGCTCCAGACCCCGGCAATCGCTTGCTCGACCGCTCCCTGCGGCGCTTCATACTGTTGGTGCGCATGGGCCTGCGCATCCGGTACCGGCAAGGCCTTGCGATCCAGCTTGCCGTTGGCTGTCAACGGCAACGCGTCCATACGGACATAGGCGGCCGGGATCATGTAGTCCATCAATTGCGGTTGCAGGTGTCCGCGCAAGACCGCCGCATCGATGTGCTCGCTCACCGCTGCATCGGTGCAGTAGTAGGCCACCAGCTGCCGCGCCCCCGGTACATCCTCGCGCTGCACCACCGCGACAGCAGCGATGCCTGGGTGCGTTCGCAACGCCGCTTCGATCTCGCCCAGCTCGACGCGAAATCCACGGATCTTGACCTGCGCGTCGGCACGCCCCACGAATGCCAACGTGCCATCGTCCTGCCAACACGCCAGGTCGCCCGTGCGGTACAGCCGCGCATTGCGGTTGGCCCCGAACGGATCGGGTACGAAGCGCTCGGCGGTCAGCGCGGGACGATTCAAATACCCCAGCGCCACACCATCGCCGCCGATATAAAGCTCGCCCACCGCCCCGATCGGTACCGGCCGGCGATACGCATCCAGCACGTACGCCTGCGTGTTGCCGATCGGACGCCCGATGGCAATGCCCGAGGCCGGTGCCGCGGTGATCCGGTGGGTGGTTGCGAAGGTGGTGGTCTCGGTCGGACCATAGCCGTTGAGAAACACCTGCGGCGCGCCCTCTTCAAGCACCCGCCCCACCACCGCCGGATCCAGGACATCGCCACCGACGATCAGGTAACGCAGTTGCGCAAAGACCGGCGACAGGCTCGCTGCATACTGATGGAACACCCCCGCCGTCAGCCACAGCACCGTCACCTGCTCTTCCAGCAGGCGCTGCCGCAAACGCTCCGGTGCCAGCAGCACGTCCTGTTCGACAACCACGACGCACCCGCCGTTGAGCAGCGGTGCCCACACCTCCAGCGTACTGGCGTCGAAGGCGGGGTTGGCAGCGAAGGCCACCCGGTCGGACGCGGTGAACTCGGCATAGCCGTTGTTGCACACCAATCGGCTGATCGCGCGATGCGGCACGCGCACGCCCTTGGGCACTCCGGTCGAGCCGGAGGTGTACATCAGACAGGCCACTGCATCGCTGGCCTGCGGCAGCGCAGGATCGTGATCGGCCATCCTGCCCAGGTCCAGCGTCTCTAGATCCAGACGCTCGACACCCTCTGGCAGCGCCTGCCCGGCGTGCGTGAGGACCCAGCGGGCCCCACTGTCCTGCAGCATCGTCAACAAGCGCCCCGGCGGGGCCTGCACATCCAGCGGCAGGTAGGCCGCAGCGCACTTGATGATCGCCAGTTGCGCGAGGATCAGATCGACCGTACGCGGCAGGCCGATCGCCACATGATCGCCCGGCCCGACCCCCAGCGCGATCAGGTGGTGCGCCAGGCGATTGGCGCAACGGTTGAGCGTGGCGTAGCTGTAGTGCTGCTGGCCATCGATCACCGCAACGGCGTCAGGATCGCGCACCACCTGCTGCTCGAACAGTGCATGGATGGTCTGCGCCTGCGGATACGCACGCTCTGTCGCATTGAACTCATGCAGCACGCGTTGGCGCTCGGCCTGGGGCAGTACGCAAAGCGTCTGCAGCGCACGCTCGTCTGACGCCTCCAACGCCTCCACCAACTGCGTCAGCGCCACCTGCATGTAGGTGCACAGGCGCTCTGCGCCCACCGTCGGTACCGCCTGCGCCTTCAGCTGGAACCCCTGCCCAAGATCATCCACGCTCAAGCTCAGCGGATAATTGGTGCGCTCTTCGGCAGAGAGCATCACGATGCCCTGCCATGCATCGCTGCGCGCCAGCTCCTCGCTCACTGCGCTATGGCGGTAATTCAACAAGGCGCTGAACAACGGCCTCGGTGCTGCGATACGACTGCAGCGCTGCGCCGTTGCAAGCGAGGCGTGCTCGTGTACCAGCAGCTCGCTCACACTGGCATGCATCTGCGCCACCGCCGCGCGCACGTTCAGGCCCTGCAGATTCGCCCGCAGCGGCAAGGTGTTGATGAACATGCCCAGCACCCGGTCTGCCCCCGCCCCGCCCTGCAGGCGTCCCAACAACACCGTCCCGAACACGACGTCCTCGCGCCCGGACAGCGCGCTCAGCACCTGTGCATAGGCCAGGTGATGCAGGCTGGCCACGCTGATCCCGGCCTGGCTGGCCTGTGCCCGCAGTCGCGTGCTCAACGCGGCATCCAGGCACAACACGGCCTGCTCGATGGCGGATGCATCGCCCTGCACCTCCTGCACGCCCAACGGCAAGGTCGGTTCCTCGACATCGCCCAGCATCCTGGTGAAGAAGGCGGTGTGCGCCGCCTGCGGGGTCCCCAGGGACACCTGGGCCACGTAGTTGCGGTACGGCACGGCAGCAGGCAGCGTCTGGGCAGCGCCGGCCAACACCGCCTGCATCTCCTGCCCGACGACTTCCAGCGCCATATGATCGAGCACGGCGTGATGGAACAGCAGCGTCCCTACCAGTTGCTGTCTGGCCGGATCGTCGGCGACCACCAGCCGCAGCAACGGCGCATGGCCCAGGTCCAGGCGGTAATGGCGCGCATCCAAACGCACGCGCAACTGTTGCGCGATGTCGCCGTGCGCCGGATCCAGGACCACCTCTTCCACCGGCAACTGCGCATGACGGACGACGACCTGGACCGGTTGGTCGAGCCCCTCCCAGAACACGGCGGTGCGCAAGATATCGTGGCGATCGATCACAGACTGCAGGGCGGCGACAAATGCCTGTAGCCGGGAGCGGTCGGCAAACCCGAACTGCGACTGCAGCAGATAGGGGTCTCCTGCCTGGGCGGCCAGGTGGTGATACAGCACCCCCTCCTGCAGCGGCGCCAGCGGATAGATGTCCTGCACGTTGGCCGTGCCACCGGGCACGCTGGCCACGATGTGGTCGATCGCCTCCTGCGACAGCGCCACCAGGGGCAGCAACTCCGGGGTGATGCGCGGGCACTGCGGTGCAATCAGGTTGGCTGGTACCGCCACGGTGCGGTCGGCGCCCACCGAGGCGGCCAGCGCCGCCAGCGTCGGCTGCCCGAACAGCACCCGCACATCGGCACTGAGCCCTTGCCGACGCATGCGCTCGATCACCGTCACCGCCAGCAGCGAGTGGCCGCCCAGCTGGAAGAAGTTGTCGTGCCGGCCCACCTGCTCCACGCCCAACACCGACTGCCAGATCCCGGCCAGGGTCTGCTCCACCTCCCCTTGCGGTGCTGCGTACGCCTGCGCCGCATAGGCCGCTCCATCCGGTGCCGGTAAGGCCTTGCGATCCAGCTTGCCGTTGAGCGTCAGCGGCCACTGCTCCAGCAGCACGAAGGCGCTTGGCACCATGTAATCGGCCAATGCAGACAACAGATGCGTCCGCAGGGTCTCCGCCGATGGCGGCGATTGCGGATCCTGCGCGATGACATAGGCCACCAGACGCCGATTGCCCGGCGCCTCGCCCAGCGCGTCTTCGCGTGCCAGCACCACCGCCTCGCGCACCTGCGGATGAGCCTGCAGGTGCGCCTGGATCTCGCCCAGCTCGATCCGGAACCCACGGATCTTGACTTGCTCATCGTTGCGGCCCACATAGTCCAGGCGACCATCGCCCAGCCAGCGCACCAGATCCCCGGTGCGATACATCCGCTCGCCTGGCCAGAACGCATCGGCCACAAAACGCTCGGCCGTCAACGCCTCACGCCCCAGATAGCCTCGTGCCACCCCGGCACCGCCAAGATACAGCTCGCCCACTACCCCCCATGGCGCCAACCGCCGCTGGGTGTCCAGCACGTAAGCGCGCAGATGCGGCAGTGGCACCCCGATCGAGGGGTGCAGCACCTGCGGTTCCACTTCGCCACAGGTGGCCACCACCGTGGTCTCGGTCGGACCGTAGTTGTTGTGGACCGCAAACGGCAGCCCCGCCGGCACCTGACGCAAGCGATCGCCGCCGACCAACAAATGCCTCAACCGCAAGGGCATCTGCTGCGCGGCAAACGCCTGCTCGGCCAGTGGCGTGGGCAGGAAACTCACCTCCAGCTCCTGGGCCTGCCACCATGCCAACAGCGCCTCCACATCGCCGGCCACAGCGGCCGGCGGCATCAGCAGGCAGCCGCCCGCACACAGCGTCGGCCAGATCTCCCACGCCGCCGCATCGAAGCTCAGCCCGGCCACGCTGGAGGTGCGCGAGCCAGCCTGGACGCCGAAGGTGCGGCAGTGCCAGGCGACCAGCTGCGCCAGCTGCCGATGCTCGACCATCACGCCCTTCGGCTCGCCGGTGGAGCCGGAGGTGTAGATCACATACGCCAGATGGGCTGGCGTCAGTGCGGCCACCACTGGATTGGGGAGCGTGTCATCCACTGGCGCACGGCTACCCAGATCGATCACCGGCACCGCCAGCTCGCGCAACAGCTGCGCACCGAGCGCCTGGCGCGTGTCTGCTTCTACCAGCAGCGCATGCGGTGCGCTGTCGTGCAACAGATAACGCAGCCGTTGCGCCGGATAGCCCGGGTCCAGCGGCACATATGCCGCACCGGCCTTGAGAATGGCCAACAACCCCACCAGCAGCGCCGGACCGCGCTGGACGCAGATGGCCACGCGCGTATCGGGCACCACCCCCAGCGCGATCAACTGCTGCGCCAGCGCGTTGGCCTGGGCGTTGAGCGCGGCATACCGCAGCGGCTGCCCCTCGTACTGCACGGCCACCGCATCGGGGGTCCTGGCCGCCTGTTGCTCGACCATCGCCGCGATGGTGAGTGGCGGCGTGGTGGGCTGCTGTGCGGCGTTGAAGCCCAGCAATTGCTGGCGCTCGGCCTCGGGCAGCACGCAAAGCGTGTGCAGCGCACGCTCGTCTGACGCGTCCAATGCCTCCACCAGCTGCGTCAGCGCCGCCTGCATGTAGCTGCACAGGCGCACAGGGTCGTATCCGGCAGGCAGATGTCCTGTCAGCTGCACGCCTGCGTCCAGTTCCTCCACATCCATCACCACCGGATAATGGTTGCTGCGCAGCGTCGAGTGCAGCTGGATGCCAGGCCATGGCGCCGAGGGCTCTGCGGCCCCGGCCCCCTGCTGCCGGGAGCGGTAGTTGAGCAGTGCCGTGAACAGTGGCAGCGGCGGTGCCACGCCGCTGCACCGTTGCGCCTCGCTCAAGGCGGCATGCTCGTGTACCAGCAAGGCGCTGAGCTGCGCATGCACCGCATGGACCGCCTGGCGCACTGTCTGCGCGCTCAAGCGCACCCGCAAGGGCAAGGTGTTGATGAACATCCCGATCGCATGCTCAGCACCCAGCCCGGCCTGCAGGCGTCCCAGCAGCACCGTCCCGAACACCACATCCTCGCTTGCCGACACCTGCCCCAGCACCTGCGCCCAGGCCAGGTGATACAGGCTGGAGGGCGTTACCCCCAACTGCGTCGCGCAGCGGCGCAACCGTGCGCACAGCTCCACGTCCAGTGCCTGCACCGCGTGCGCGGCAGGCTGGCCATCACCATGGATGTCGTGCAGGCCGTACGGCAAGGTCGGGGCCTGGACATCTCCCAGCAATTGGCGGAAGAACGTCTCCCGCTCGGCCTGACGTCCATCCAGGCGAGCCTGCGCCACGTAGTTGCGATACGGCACCGATGGCGCCAGCCGATCGCCCTGGCCCGACAGGCAGGCCTGCAGCTCGGCATGCAGCACATGCATCGTGGCGGCATCGTCGACCAGGTGATGGACCAGCAGCATCGCCACCCAGCAGTCGCGCACCGTGTCGTGGACGTAGTGCAATTGCAGCAGTGGGGCGATCGACAGATCCAGCCGATACCGCGACGGATCCACGCTTGCCTGCAACTGCTGGACGGCATCGGCATCGGGCAACGGCGGCTGGAACGGCACAAGCAGCAGCGGCGCCCGCCGCCACACCACCTGCACCGGGGCATCCAGGCCTTCCCACACCACGCTGGTGCGCAAGATGTCGTGGCGGTCGATCACCTGCTGCAAGGCCTGCGCAAACTGGTCCAGCCGCTCGCGGCCATCGAAGGACAATTGCAGCGACTGCAGATAGGGATCGCCCTGCCGGGCCGCCAGATGGTGATAGAACACCCCCTCCTGCAGCGGCGCCAGCGGATAGATGTCCTGCACGTTGGCCGTGCCACCGGGCACGCTGGCCACGATGTGGTCGATCGCCTCCTGCGACAGCGCCACCAGGGGCAGCAACTCCGGGGTGATGCGTGGGCACTGCGGCGCAATCAGGTTGGCCGGCACTGCCACGGTGCGGTCGGCGCCCACCGAGGCGGCCAGCGCCGCCAGCGTCGGTTGCCCGAACAGCACCCGCACATCGGCACTGAGCCCTTGCCGACGCATGCGCTCGATCACCGTCACCGCCAGCAGCGAGTGGCCGCCCAGCTGGAAGAAGTTGTCGTGCCGGCCCACCTGCTCCACGCCCAACACCGACTGCCAGATCCCGGCCAGGGTCTGCTCCACCTCCCCTTGCGGTGCCTCGTACGCCTGCGCTGCATAGGCCGCTCCATCCGGTGCCGGCAAGGCCTTGCGATCCAGCTTGCCGTTGAGCGTCAGCGGCCACTGCTCCAGCAGCACGAAGGCGCTTGGCACCATGTAATCGGCCAATGCAGACAACAGATGCGTCCGCAGGGTCTCCGCCGATGGCGGCGATTGCGGATCCTGCGCGATGACATAGGCCACCAGACGCCGATTGCCCGGCGCCTCGCCCAGCGCGTCTTCGCGTGCCAGCACCACCGCCTCGCGCACCTGCGGATGAGCCTGCAGGTGCGCCTGGATCTCGCCCAGCTCGATCCGGAACCCACGGATCTTGACTTGCTCATCGTTGCGGCCCACATAGTCCAGGCGACCATCGCCCAGCCAGCGCACCAGATCCCCGGTGCGATACATCCGCTCGCCTGGCCAGAACGCATCGGCAACAAAACGCTCGGCCGTCAACGCCTCACGCCCCAGGTAGCCTCGCGCCACCCCGGCACCGCCAAGATACAGCTCGCCCACTACCCCCCATGGCGCCAACCGCCGCTGGGTGTCCAGCACGTAAGCGCGCAGATGCGGCAGTGGCACCCCGATCGAGGGGTGCAGCACCTGCGGTTCCACTTCGCCACAGGTGGCCACCACCGTGGTCTCGGTCGGACCGTAGTTGTTGTGGACCGCAAACGGCAGCCCCGCCGGCACCTGACGCAAGCGATCGCCGCCGACCAACAAATGCCTCAACCGCAAGGGCATCTGCTGCGCGGCAAACGCCTGCTCGGCCAGTGGCGTGGGCAGGAAACTCACCTCCAGCTCCTGGGCCTGCCACCATGCCAACAGCGCCTCCACATCGCCGGCCACAGCGGCCGGCGGCATCAGCAGGCAGCCGCCCGCACACAGCGTCGGCCAGATCTCCCACGCCGCCGCATCGAAGCTCAGCCCGGCCACGCTGGAGGTGCGCGAGCCAGCCTGGACGCCGAAGGTGCGGCAGTGCCAGGCGACCAGCTGCGCCAGCTGCCGATGCTCGACCATCACGCCCTTCGGCTCGCCGGTGGAGCCGGAGGTGTAGATCACATACGCCAGATGGGCTGGCGTCAGTGCGGCCACCACTGGATTGGGGAGCGTGTCATCCACTGGCGCACGGCTACCCAGATCGATCACCGGCACCGCCAGCTCGCGCAACAGCTGCGCACCGAGCGCCTGGCGCGTGTCTGCTTCTACCAGCAGCGCATGCGGTGCGCTGTCGTGCAACAGATAACGCAGCCGTTGCGCCGGATAGCCCGGGTCCAGCGGCACATATGCCGCACCGGCCTTGAGAATGGCCAGCATCCCCACCAGCAGCGCCGGACCGCGCTGGACGCAGATGGCCACGCGCGTATCGGGCACCACCCCCAGCGCGATCAACTGCTGCGCCAGCGCGTTGGCCTGGGCGTTGAGCGCGGCATACCGCAGCGGCTGCCCCTCGTACTGCACGGCCACCGCATCGGGGGTCCTGGCCGCCTGTTGCTCGACCATCGCCGCGATGGTGAGTGGCGGCGTGGTGGGCTGCTGTGCGGCGTTGAAGCCCAGCAATTGCTGGCGCTCGGCCGCGGGCAGCACGCAAAGCGTGTGCATCGCACGCTCGTCCGATGCGTCCAATGCCTCCACCAGCTGCGTCAGCGCCACCTGCATATAGGTGCACAGGCGCTCTGCGCCCACCGTCGGTACCGCCTGCGCCTTCAGCTGGAACCTCTGGCCAAGATCATCCACGCTCAAGCTCAGCGGATAATTGGTGCGCTCTTCGGCAGAGAGCATCACGATGCCCTGCCATGCATCGCTGCGCGCCAGCTCCTCGCTCACTGCGCTATGGCGGTAATTCAACAAGGCGCTGAACAACGGCGTCGGTGCTGCGATACGACTGCAGCGCTGCGCCGTTGCAAGCGAGGCGTGCTCGTGTACCAGCAGCTCGCTCACACTGGCATGCATCTGCGCCACCGCCGCGCGCACGCTCAGGCCCTGCAGATTCGCCCGCAGCGGCAAGGTGTTGATGAACATGCCCAGCACCCGGTCTGCCCCCGCCCCGCCCTGCAGGCGTCCCAACAACACCGTCCCGAACACGACGTCCTCGCGCCCGGACAGCGCGCTCAGCACCTGTGCATAGGCCAGGTGATGCAGGCTGGCCACGCTGATCCCGGCCTGGCTGGCCTGTGCCCGCAGTCGCGTGCTCAACGCGGCATCCAGGCACAACACGGCCTGCTCGATGGCGGATGCATCGCTCTGCACCTCCTGCACGCCCAACGGCAAGGTCGGTTCCTCGACATCGCCCAGCATCCTGGTGAAGAAGGCGGTGTGCGCCGCCTGCGGGGTCCCCAGGGACACCTGGGCCACGTAATTGCGGTACGGCACGGCGGCAGGCAGCGTCTGGGCAGCGCCGGCCAACACCGCCTGCATCTCCTGCCCGACGACCTCCAGCGCCATATGATCGAGCACGGCATGATGGAACAGCAGCGTCCCTACCAGTTGCTGGCTTGCCGGATCGTCGGCGACCACCAGCCGCAGCAACGGCGCATGGCCCAGGTCCAGGCGGTAATGGCGCGCATCCAAACGCACGCGCAACTGTTGCGCGATGTCGCCGTGCGCCGGATCCAGGACCACCTCTTCCACCGGCAACTGCGCATGACGGACGACGACCTGGACCGGTTGGTCGAGCCCCTCCCAGAACACCGCAGTGCGCAAGATATCGTGGCGATCGATCACAGACTGCAGGGCGGCGACAAATGCCTGTAGCCGGGAGCGGTCGGCAAACCCGAACTGCGACTGCAGCAGATAGGGGTCTCCTGCCTGGGCGGCCAGGTGGTGATACAGCACCCCCTCCTGCAGCGGCGCCAGCGGATAGATGTCCTGCACATTGGCCGTGCCACCGGGCACGCTGGCCACGATGTGGTCGATCGCCTCCTGCGACAGCGCCACCAGGGGCAGCAACTCCGGGGTGATGCGTGGGCACTGCGGCGCAATCAGGTTGACCGGCACTGCCACGGCGCGGTCGGCGCCCACCGAGGCGGCCAGCGCCGCCAGCGTCGGCTGCCCGAACAACACCCGCACATCGGCACTGAGCCCTTGCCGACGCATGCGCTCGATCACCGTCACCGCCAGCAGCGAGTGGCCGCCCAGCTGGAAGAAGTTGTCGTGCCGGCCCACCTGCTCCACGCCCAACACCGACTGCCAGATCCCGGCCAGGGTCTGCTCCACCTCCCCTTGCGGTGCTGCGTACGCCTGCGCCGCATAGGCCGCTCCATCCGGTGCCGGTAAGGCCTTGCGATCCAGCTTGCCGTTGAGCGTCAGCGGCCACTGCTCCAGCAGCACGAAGGCGCTTGGCACCATGTAATCGGCCAATGCAGACAACAGATGCGTGCGCAGGGTCTCCGCCGATGGCGGCGATTGCGGATCCTGCGCGATGACATAGGCCACCAGACGCCGATTGCCCGGCGCCTCGCCCAGTGCTTCTTCGCGTGCCAGCACCACCGCCTCGCGCACCTGCGGATGAGCCTGCAGGTGCGCCTGGATCTCGCCCAGCTCGATCCGGAACCCACGGATCTTGACTTGCTCATCGTTGCGGCCCACATAGTCCAGGCGACCATCGCCCAGCCAGCGCACCAGATCCCCGGTGCGATACATCCGCTCGCCTGGCCAGAACGCATCGGCCACAAAACGCTCGGCCGTCAACGCCTCACGCCCCAGGTAGCCTCGCGCCACCCCGGCACCGCCAAGATACAACTCCCCCACCACCCCCCATGGCGCCAACCGCCGCTGGGGGTCCAGCACGTAAGCGCGCAGATGCGGCAGTGGCACCCCGATCGAGGGGTGCAGCACCTGCGGTTCCACTTCGCCACAGGTGGCCACCACCGTGGTCTCGGTCGGACCGTAGTTGTTGTGGACCGCAAACGGCAGCCCCGCCGGCACCTGACGCAAGCGATCGCCGCCGACCAACAAATGCCGCAACCGCAAGGGCATCTGCTGCGCGGCAAACGCCTGCTCGGCCAGCGGCGTGGGCAGGAAACTCACCTCCAGCTCCTGGGCCTGCCACCATGCCAACAGCGCCTCCACATCGCCGGCCACAGCGGCCGGCGGCATCAGCAGGCAGCCGCCCGCACACAGTGTCGGCCAGATCTCCCACGCCGCCGCATCGAAGCTCAGCCCGGCCACGCTGGAGGTGCGCGAGCCAGCCTGTACGCCGAAGGTGCGGCAGTGCCAGGCGACCAGTTGCGCCAGCTGCCGATGCTCGACCATCACGCCCTTCGGCTCGCCGGTGGAGCCGGAGGTGTAGATCACATACGCCAGATGGGCTGGCGTCAGTGCGGCCACCACTGGATTGGGGAGCGTGTCATCCACTGGCGCACGGCTACCCAGATCGATCACCGGCACCGCCAGCTCGCGCAACAGCTGCGCACCGAGCGCCTGGCGCGTGTCTGCTTCTACCAGCAGCGCATGCGGTGCGCTGTCGTGCAACAGATAACGCAGCCGTTGCGCCGGATAGCCCGGGTCCAGCGGCACATATGCCGCACCGGCCTTGAGAATGGCCAGCATCCCCACCAGCAATGCCGGGCCGCGCTGGACGCAGATCGCCACGCGCGCATCGGGCACCACCCCCAGCGCGATCAACTGCTGCGCCAGCGCATTGGCCTGGGCGTTGAGCGCGGCATACCGCAGCGGCTGCCCCTCGTACTGCACGGCCACCGCATCGGGGGTCCTGGCCGCCTGTTGCTCGACCATCGCCGCGATGGTGAGTGGCGGCGTGGTGGGCTGCTGTGCGGTGTTGAAGCCCAGCAATTGCTGGCGCTCGGCCTCGGGCAGCACGCAAAGCGTGTGCAGCGCACGCTCGTCTGACGCGTCCAATGCCTCCACCAGCTGCGTCAGCGCCGCCTGCATGTAGCTGCACAGGCGCACAGGGTCGTATCCGGCAGGCAGATGTCCTGTCAGCTGCACGCCTGCGTCCAGTTCCTCCACATCCATCACCACCGGATAATGGTTGCTGCGCAGCGTCGAGTGCAGCTGGATGCCAGGCCATGGCGCCGAGGGCTCTGCGGCCCCGGCCCCCTGCTGCCGGGAGCGGTAGTTGAGCAGTGCCGTGAACAGTGGCAGCGGCGGTGCCACGCCGCTGCACCGTTGCGCCTCGCTCAAGGCGGCATGCTCGTGTACCAGCAAGGCGCTGAGCTGCGCATGCACTGCATGGACCGCCTGGCGCACTGTCTGCGCGCTCAAGCGCACCCGCAAGGGCAAGGTGTTGATGAACATCCCGATCGCATGCTCGGCACCCAGCCCGGCCTGCAGGCGTCCCAGCAGCACCGTCCCGAACACCACATCCTCGCTTGCCGACACCTGCCCCAGCACCTGCGCCCAGGCCAGGTGATACAGGCTGGACGGCGTTACCCCCAACTGCGTCGCGCAGCGGCGCAACCGTGCGCACAGCTCCACGTCCAGTGCCTGCACCGCGTGCGCGGCAGGCTGGCCATCGCCATGGATGTCGTGCAGGCCGTACGGCAAGGTCGGGGCCTGGACATCTCCCAGCAATTGGCGGAAGAACCTCTCCCGCTCGGCCTGACGTCCATCCAGGCGAGCCTGCGCCACGTAGTTGCGATACGGCACCGATGGCGCCAGCCGATCGCCCTGGCCCGACAGGCAGGCCTGCAGCTCGGCATGCAGCACATGCATCGTGGCGGCATCGTCGACCAGGTGATGGACCAGCAGCATCGCCACCCAGCGGTCGCGCACCGTGTCGTGGACGTAGTGCAATTGCAGCAGCGGGGCGATCGACAGATCCAGCCGATACCGCGACGGATCCACGCTTGCCTGCAACTGCTGGACGGCATCGGCATCGGGCAACGGCGGCTGGAACGGCACAAGCAGCAGCGGCGCCCGCCGCCACACCACCTGCACCGGGGCATCCAGGCCTTCCCACACCACGCTGGTGCGCAAGATGTCGTGGCGGTCGATCACCTGCTGCAAGGCCTGCGCAAACTGGTCCAGCCGCTCGCGGCCATCGAAGGACAATTGCAGCGACTGCAGATAGGGATCGCCCTGCCGGGCCGCCAGATGGTGATAGAACACCCCCTCCTGCAGCGGCGCCAGCGGATAGATGTCCTGCACGTTGGCCGTGCCACCGGGCACGCTGGCCACGATGTGGTCGATCGCCTCCTGCGACAGCGCCACCAGGGGCAGCAACTCCGGGGTGATGCGTGGGCACTGCGGTGCAATCAGGTTGACCGGCACTGCCACGGTGCGGTCGGCGCCCACCGAGGCGGCCAGCGCCGCCAGCGTCGGCTGCCCGAACAACACCCGCACATCGGCACTGAGCCCTTGCCGACGCATGCGCTCGATCACCGTCACCGCCAGCAGCGAGTGGCCGCCCAGCTGGAAGAAGTTGTCGTGCCGGCCCACCTGCTCCACGCCCAACACCGACTGCCAGATCCCGGCCAGGGTCTGCTCCACCTCCCCTTGCGGTGCTGCGTACGCCTGCACCGCATAGGCCGCTCCATCCGGTGCCGGCAAGGCCTTGCGATCCAGCTTGCCGTTGAGCGTCAGCGGCCACTGCTCCAGCAGCACGAAGGCGCTTGGCACCATGTAATCGGCCAATGCAGACAACAGATGCGTCCGCAGGGTCTCCGCCGATGGCGGCGATTGCGGATCCTGCGCGATGACATAGGCCACCAGACGCCGATTGCCCGGCGCCTCGCCCAGCGCGTCTTCGCGTGCCAGCACCACCGCCTCGCGCACCTGCGGATGAGCCTGCAGGTGCGCCTGGATCTCGCCCAGCTCGATCCGGAACCCACGGATCTTGACTTGCTCATCGTTGCGGCCCACATAGTCCAGGCGACCATCGCCCAGCCAGCGCACCAGATCCCCGGTGCGATACATCCGCTCGCCTGGCCAGAACGCATCGGCAACAAAACGCTCGGCCGTCAACGCCTCACGCCCCAGGTAGCCTCGCGCCACCCCGGCACCGCCAAGATACAGCTCGCCCACTACCCCCCATGGCGCCAACCGCCGCTGGGTGTCCAGCACGTAAGCGCGCAGATGCGGCAGTGGCACCCCGATCGAGGGGTGCAGCACCTGCGGTTCCACTTCGCCACAGGTGGCCACCACCGTGGTCTCGGTCGGACCGTAGTTGTTGTGGACCGCAAACGGCAGCCCCGCCGGCACCTGACGCAAGCGATCGCCGCCGACCAACAAATGCCTCAACCGCAAGGGCATCTGCTGCGCGGCAAACGCCTGCTCGGCCAGTGGCGTGGGCAGGAAACTCACCTCCAGCTCCTGGGCCTGCCACCATGCCAACAGCGCCTCCACATCGCCGGCCACAGCGGCCGGCGGCATCAGCAGGCAGCCGCCCGCACACAGTGTCGGCCAGATCTCCCACGCCGCCGCATCGAAGCTCAGCCCGGCCACGCTGGAGGTGCGCGAGCCAGCCTGGACGCCGAAGGTGCGGCAGTGCCAGGCGACCAGTTGCGCCAGCTGCCGATGCTCGACCATCACGCCCTTCGGCTCGCCGGTGGAGCCGGAGGTGTAGATCACATACGCCAGATGGGCTGGCGTCAGTGCGGCCACCACTGGATTGGGGAGCGTGTCATCCACTGGCGCACGGCTACCCAGATCGATCACCGGCACCGCCAGCTCGCGCAACAGCTGCGCACCGAGCGCCTGGCGCGTGTCTGCTTCTACCAGCAGCGCATGCGGTGCGCTGTCGTGCAACAGATAACGCAGCCGTTGCGCCGGATAGCCCGGGTCCAGCGGCACATATGCCGCACCGGCCTTGAGAATGGCCAGCATCCCCACCAGCAATGCCGGGCCGCGCTGGACGCAGATCGCCACGCGCGCATCGGGCACCACCCCCAGCGCGATCAACTGCTGCGCCAGCGCATTGGCCTGGGCGTTGAGCGCGGCATACCGCAGCGGCTGCCCCTCGTACTGCACGGCCACCGCATCGGGGGTCCTGGCCGCCTGTTGCTCGACCATCGCCGCGATGGTGAGTGGCGGCGTGGTGGGCTGCTGTGCGGTGTTGAAGCCCAGCAATTGCTGGCGCTCGGCCGCGGGCAGCACGCAAAGCGTGTGCATCGCACGCTCGTCCGATGCGTCCAATGCCTCCACCAGCTGCGTCAGCGCCGCCTGCATGTAGCTGCACAGGCGCACAGGGTCGTATCCGGCAGGCAGATGTCCTGTCAGCTGCACGCCTGCGTCCAGTTCCTCCACATCCATCACCACCGGATAATGGTTGCTGCGCAGCGTCGACTGCAGCTGGATGCCAGGCCATGGCGTCGAGGGCTCTGCGGCCCCAGCCCCCTGCTGCCGGGAGCGGTAGTTGAGCAGTGCCGTGAACAGTGGCAGCGGCGGTGCCACGCCGCTGCACCGTTGCGCCTCGCTCAAGGCGGCATGCTCGTGTACCAGCAAGGCGCTGAGCTGCGCATGCACTGCATGGACCGCCTGGCGCACTGTCTGCGCGCTCAAGCGCACCCGCAAGGGCAAGGTGTTGATGAACATCCCGATCGCATGCTCAGCACCCAGCCCGGCCTGCAGGCGTCCCAGCAGCACCGTCCCGAACACCACATCCTCGCTTGCCGACACCTGCCCCAGCACCTGCGCCCAGGCCAGGTGATACAGGCTGGAGGGCGTTACCCCCAACTGCGTCGCGCAGCGGCGCAACCGTGCGCACAGCTCCACGTCCAGTGCCTGCACCGCGTGCGCGGCAGGCTGGCCATCACCATGGATGTCGTGCAGGCCGTACGGCAAGGTCGGGGCCTGGACATCTCCCAGCAATTGGCGGAAGAACGTCTCCCGCTCGGCCTGACGTCCATCCAGGCGAGCCTGCGCCACGTAGTTGCGATACGGCACCGATGGCGCCAGCCGATCGCCCTGGCCCGACAGGCAGGCCTGCAGCTCGGCATGCAGCACATGCATCGTGGCGGCATCGTCGACCAGGTGATGGACCAGCAGCATCGCCACCCAGCGGTCGCGCACCGTGTCGTGGACGTAGTGCAATTGCAGCAGCGGGGCGATCGACAGATCCAGCCGATACCGCGACGGATCCACGCTTGCCTGCAACTGCTGGACGGCATCGGCATCGGGCAACGGCGGCTGGAACGGCACAAGCAGCAGCGGCGCCCGCCGCCACACCACCTGCACCGGGGCATCCAGGCCTTCCCACACCACGCTGGTGCGCAAGATGTCGTGGCGGTCGATCACCTGCTGCAAGGCCTGCGCAAACTGGTCCAGCCGCTCGCGGCCATCGAAGGACAATTGCAGCGACTGCAGATAGGGATCGCCCTGCCGGGCCGCCAGATGGTGATAGAACACCCCCTCCTGCAGCGGCGCCAGCGGATAGATGTCCTGCACATTGGCCGTGCCACCGGGCACGCTGGCCACGATGTGGTCGATCGCCTCCTGCGACAGCGCCACCAGGGGCAGCAACTCCGGGGTGATGCGCGGGCACTGCGGTGCAATCAGGTTGACCGGCACTGCCACGGTGCGGTCGGCGCCCACCGAGGCGGCCAGCGCCGCCAGCGTCGGCTGCCCGAACAACACCCGCACATCGGCACTGAGCCCTTGCCGACGCATGCGCTCGATCACCGTCACCGCCAGCAGCGAGTGGCCGCCCAGCTGGAAGAAGTTGTCGTGCCGGCCCACCTGCTCCACGCCCAACACCGACTGCCAGATCCCGGCCAGGGTCTGCTCCACCTCCCCTTGCGGTGCCTCGTACGCCTGCGCTGCATAGGCCGCTCCATCCGGTGCCGGCAAGGCCTTGCGATCCAGCTTGCCGTTGAGCGTCAGCGGCCACTGCTCCAGCAGCACGAAGGCGCTTGGCACCATGTAATCGGCCAATGCAGACAACAGATGCGTCCGCAGGGTCTCCGCCGATGGTGGTGATTGCGGATCCTGCGCGATGACATAGGCCACCAATTGCTGGTAGCCGTGTTCGTCCGTACGTGCCAGGACGACGGCGTCACGGATACCCGGATGCTCGTTCAACCGTACCTGGATCTCGCCCAGCTCGATCCGGAATCCACGGATCTTGACCTGCTCGTCGTTGCGGCCCAGATAGTCCAACGCGCCATCTGCCCGCCAGCGTGCAAGATCGCCACTCCTGTAGAGGCGTGCGCCGGGATGAAACGGATCGGCAATGAATCGTTCGGCCGTCAACTCGGGCCGATTCAGATAGCCTCGCGCAACACCGGCACCGCCCACGTACAGTTCACCCGCGACCCCGATCGGCACCGGTTGCTGCCGCCTGTCCAGCACATACAGGCGCAGGTCCGGAATGCGCCGCCCGATCGGACTGACATCACTACGCTGCACATCTTCCGGCGACAGCGGGTAGTACGTCACATGCACCGTGGTTTCCGTGATGCCATACATGTTGACCAGCTGAGTGGTCGCATTCTGCGGCCGCGCGTACCATGGCTTGAGCATGGCCGGCTCCAGCGCCTCGCCGCCGAAGATCACCACCCGCAGGCTGTGAGAGGCGGAGTTCTGCGCAGCGATCAACTGGCGAAACGCGCTGGGCGTCTGGTTGAGCACGGTCACACCAGCCCGGCAGAGCAAGGCATAACACTCCTGCGGCATGCGGGTCACCTGCTGCGGCACCACCAACAAGCGGCCACCATGCAACAAGGCGCCCCAGATCTCCCACACCGAGAAATCAAAGGCAAACGAGTGGAAAAGCGCCCAGGTATCGTGTGCGTCGAACTTGAACCAGGTCTGGCTCGCAGCGAACAGGCGAGTGACATTGCGATGCTCCACCAGCACGCCCTTGGGCCGGCCGCTGGAACCGGAGGTGTAGATCACATAGGCCAGATGCGTGGGCGCCAACTCGGCGATCTGGGGATCGTGCGTGGGCTGCGCCGCCAGCGGATCGTCGCAGGCATCGACGCATAGCAGCGGGCACGCCAGTTGCGGCAGGACCTCGATAGACGCCGTATCGGTCAACACGGCCACTGGCGCGCTGTCTTCCAGCATGAAGCGCAAGCGCTCCGGTGGTGCGGCCGGATCCAGCGGCACATAGGCCGCACCAGCCTTGAGGATCCCGAGCATACCAACCAGTAACGTACCGCTGCGCTCCCCGCATAACGCTACGCGATCGTCCGGACGCACGCCCAGCGCCAGCAGACGGTGCGCCAATTGGTTGGCCTGCAAATTGAGTTGGCGGTAACTCAAGCGGGTCGACCCGAACTCCACTGCCACCGCATCGGGTCGCGCAGCGGCCTGCGCCTCGAATATCTGATGGAGAAGGGATTCTTCTGCAAGCTCCGCGCATGGGGTATTGCATTGGATGACCAGCCGTTCGACGTCGGCTTGGGGGAGAATGGGAAGTTCGTCCACGTGTCGATCCGGAGTGTACTCAAGCGCTTCCACTACGCTGGTCAGCGCCGTTTCCATATAACTGCACACGCGCGCCGCACCGACTTCCGGATCAACCTGTGCCGTCAGTCGGAACCCTTCGCCAAGATCGTCAACATTCAAGGTCAGCGGATAATTGGTGCGTTCTTCGGCGGTTAGCATGGTGATGCCTTGCCACCCGTCGCCCTGAGCAAGTTCGTCGTTTGCCGAGCTATGGCGGTAATTCAGCAATGCACTGAACAGTGGACTCGGTGCTGCCACACCGCTGCACCGTTGTGCCAGCCCCAGGGAAGCATACTCATGCGCCAGCAAGGCAATCAGCTCCTTGTGCACCTGTTGGGCAGCAGCACGCACCGGCTGGTCCAGTTGCACCCTCAGCGGCAATGTATTGACGAACATGCCCAAGGACGAGCCGATTTCAGCACTTTGCATGCGCCCTAGCAGCACCGTGCCAAACACGACATCATCGCGGGTACAAGCCTGTCCTACCACTTGCGCCCAGGCCAGATGATGCAGGCTCGCCACGCCGACCCCCAGGAGCTGCGCCTGTCTTCGCAGCCGGCGACTGATGTCCTGCTTGAGCGACAAACTCGCTTCTTCGATCGCGACGCCATCATCGCGCTGATTGGCCAAGCCGAACGGTAAGCTTGGCTCATCCACGTCACTCAAGCGTTGTTCGAAGAAATCACGATGATGTTGTTCCATCGCATCCAGTCGCGCTCGCATGACGTACGCGCGGTAGGGCTTTTGAGCAGGCAATGTGTCTGCGTTGCCAAGCAGGCATTCCTGCAGCTCGTACTCCAGGGTCTGCAATGCCACATGGTCCAGCACCAGGTGATGGAACAGCAAGAGTGCCACCCAGCGAGCGTTGGCTGGGTCATGGGCATGAACAAGCTTGAGTAGCGGTGCACGGTGCAGACCCAGAACATGTTTGCGCGCATCGAAGCGACGCTGCAATTGCTCGATGACCTCGCCCTCCTCTGGATCGCAATCGATCTCCTCGATCGGCAATACGGCTTTACGCCATACCACCTGCACCGGTGTGTCCAGCTCATCCCATGCAAGGCTGGTACGTAACACGTCGTGGCGATCAATGACCTGTTGCAGCGCAGTGCTGAAAGCCTTCAGCCGCCCCTGATCGGAAAATGCAAACTGCGCTTGCAGCAGATACGGGTCGCCTTGTGCCGCTGATAAGTGGTGATAAAGAATTCCCTCCTGCAAGGGCGCGAGCGGATAGATGTCCTGCACATTGCAGGCACCGCCCGATACCATCGCGACGATGCGATCGATCTGTTGCTGCGTCAGTTCGACCAGCGGCAGCATGTCAGGACTGATATGGACTGTTGAGTGAGGCAGCCCGGAGTGATTCGGTGGCGTGTCGCCTGCGGGCTCACGTTGCAATAGCTCGATCAACTGCGTCTTGTGCTCGCGCAATGCAGCAATCATCGAGGCTTCGCCGAGTGAAGCCTTGTTGCCGCGGACGATCAACTGCCCGTCCTTGAGCAACAGCTCCACACCCTTTTTCTTCAGCGACTGAATAAATTCTGCGGTAATCACAGGGCGATCTCCATCTGCTCAATGGCCGCCGCATAATCGGACAGCGTGGGTTGATCGAATAAGGTCCGAACATCGGCCTCAATGCCTTCTTGCCTGATCCGCTCCACCAGCGTCACCGCCAGCAGCGAGTGGCCGCCCAACTGGAAGAAGTTGTCGTGCCGGCCCACCTGCTCCACGCCCAACACCGACTGCCAGATCCCGGCCAGGGTCTGCTCCACCTCCCCTTGCGGTGCTGCGTACGCCTGCGCCGCATAGGCCGCTCCATCCGGTGCCGGCAAGGCCTTGCGATCCAACTTGCCGTTGGGTGTCAGCGGCCATTGCTCCAGCAGCACGAAGGCACTTGGCACCATGTAATCGGCCAATGCAGACAACAGATGCGTCCGCAGGATCTCCGCCGATGGTAGCGATTGCGGATCCTGCGCGATGACATAGGCCACCAATTGCTGATAGCCGTGTTCGTCCGTACGTGCCAGGACCACGGCGTCACGGATGCCCGGATGCTCGTTCAACCGTACCTGGATCTCGCCCAGCTCGATCCGGAATCCACGGATCTTGACCTGCTCGTCGTTGCGGCCCAGATAATCCAACGTACCATCGGCCCGCCAGCGTGCCAGATCGCCACTCATGTATAGGCGTGCACCGGGATGGAACGGATCGGCAATGAATCGTTCGGCCGTCAACTCGGGCCGATTCAGATAGCCTCGCGCAACACCGGCACCACCCACGTACAGTTCACCCGCGACCCCGATCGGCACCGGTTGCTGCTGCCTGTCCAGCACATACAGGCGCAGGTCCGGAATGCGCTGCCCGATCGGACTGACATCACCACACTGCGCATCTGCCGGCGACAGCGGGTAGTACGTCACATGCACCGTGGTTTCCGTGATGCCATACATGTTGACCAGCTGAGTGGTTGCATTCTGCGGCCGCGCGTACCATGGCTTCAGCATGGCCGGCTCCAGCGCCTCGCCGCCGAAGATCACCACCCGCAGGTTATGGGAGTGGGAGTCCTGTGCAGCGATCAACTGGCGAAACGCGCTGGGTGTCTGGTTGAGCACGGTCACACCAGCCCGACAGAGCAAGGCATAACACTCCTGCGGCGTGCGGGTCACCTGCTGCGGCACCACCAGCAAGCGGCCACCATGCAACAAGGCGCCCCAGATCTCCCACACCGAGAAATCGAAGGCGAACGAGTGGAACAGCGCCCAGGTATCGTGTGCATCGAACTTGAACCACCTCTGGCTCGCAGCGAACAGGCGGGTGACATTGCAGTGTTCGACCATCACCCCCTTGGGCCGGCCCGTCGAGCCGGAGGTATAGATCACATAGGCCAGATGCGCCGAGGTCAGCGCTGCGATCGAAGGGTTCGCCATGTCATGGGACTGCCAGCACGGCATATCCATGTCGATGACCGGCACCGAGGCCATCGGCAGCAGACCCACCGTCGCTGTCTGCGCCAGCACGGCGACCGGGGCACTGTCTGCCAGCATGTAGGCAAGACGGTCGGCAGGATAGGCAGGATCCAGCGGCACATAGGCACCGCCGGATTTCAAGACTGCCAACAGGGCGACCACCATCCGCACATCGCGCTGTACGCAGATCGCGACCCGGTCGTCCGGACCAACACCCACCTCGCGCAGGTAATGTGCCAGGCGATTGGCCTGCGCATTCAACTGCTCATAGGTGAGCGAGCTCTCCCCGTGCACCACCGCAACTGCCGCCGGCGTCCGCGCCGCCTGCGCCTCGAACAATGCATGCACACAGGCATCGCGTGGATAATCCACTGCCGTTGCATTCCACTCCAGCACCACTTGCCGTCGCTCGGCCTCGCCCAGCAAAGGCAGACGCTCCACCGGCTGATCGTCCGCCCCCGCTGCAACCATCGCTTGCAACACCTGCCGCCAATGCCCGATCCATCGCTCCAGCGTTGCACGCTCGAACAGTGCGGTGGCATAGCTCAGGTTGCCCACGATCTGCCCCGCATGCTCGCCCAATGACAACGCCAGATCGAACTGCACGCTCCCGGATGCAAGGTCCACTCTGCGGGCATCAAGATCACCCAGATCCAGCATTCCCTGTGGCGTGTTCTGCCACGCAAACAGCACCTGGAACAGCGGCGTATGCGACAGGCTGCGCGGCGGCTGTACCAGCTCCACCACCTGCTCGAACGGGATGTCCTGGTGCGCCTGCGCCTGCAGCGCACGCTGCTTCACCGATGCCAGCAACTGCGCCAGCGTCGGCGAGCCGGACAGATCCACCCGTAGCGCCAACGTGTTGACGAACAATCCGATCAGCCCTTCGGTCTCCGAGCGGCCACGATTGGCCGCCGGGCTGCCGATCACCACCTCGTCCTGACCGGACAAACGCGACAGCAGCATCGCCCAGCTGGTCAGCAGCGTCATGTACAGCGTCAGCCCATGCCGCCGGCTCAATGCTTCCAGTGCCTGCACCTGTGACTGATTCAGCAGTACCTCCAGCATCGCCCCGGCGTGGTCCTGCTGAGCCGGACGCGGGCGGTCCGTCGGCAGTTCCAGCAACACCGGCGCACCGGACAAGGTCTCGCGCCAATAACTGGCCTGCTGCTGCAACCTCTCTCCCGCCAACCATTGCCGCTGCCAGCTCGCATAATCGGTGTACTGGATCGGCAACGGCGCCAGCGGATCGGCATGGCCGCGTGCAAACGCCCGGTACAGCACGCTCAGTTCCTCGATCAGGATCCCCATCGACCAGCCGTCGGAGACGATGTGGTGCATGCTGACCACCAGCACCGACTCGGTGTCGGCAAGCCGCACCAGCGCGCCACGGATCAGCGGGCCGCTCTCCAGCACAAACGGGGCGCTCGCCACGTCGGCCAACACCCGTTCCAGCAGCGCCTCGCGCTGGGGGACCTCTCGCAGATCATGTATGGCCAGCGCAAAACCGCTGTCCTCGGCGGCAATCTGTTGCAGCACCTGGCCATCGCTCTGCACGAAGTGTGTGCGCAGCGACGCATGCCGGGCCACGATGCGATCCAGGGCGTGCTGCAGCGCCTGCACCTGCAGCCTGCCATGCAAGCGCAGGCCACCACTGATGTGATAGGCCTCGCTCACGCCCTCAAATTGCGACAGGAACCAGAGCCGTTGCTGGGCATAGGACACCACGCGCGGCGCATCGGGGGGCAGTGGCACGATCGGCAACAAGGCCGCGGCCGATGCCGATGCCACACAGCCAGCCAGTTGTTGCAGCGTTGTCTTTGCAAACAACTCAGCCACGCTGATCTCGACTCCCAACGCCTGGCGCAGGCGCGAGGTCACCCGAACGGCCAACAACGAGTGGCCGCCGAGAGCGAAGAAGTTGTCGTGCCGCCCGATCGTCTCCAGACCCAGCAGCTCGCTCCAGATCCCGGCAATCGCTTGCTCGACCGCTCCCTGCGGCGCTTCATACTGTTGGTGCGCATGAGCCTGGGCATCCGGCACCGGCAAGGCCTTGCGATCCAGCTTGCCGTTGGCTGTCAACGGCAACGCGTCCAGGTGCACATAGGCGGCCGGGATCATGTAATCCATCAATTGCGGCTGCAGGTGCTCGCGCAAGGCCGCCGCATCGATGTGCTCGCTCACCGCTGCATCGACGCAGTAGTAGGCCACCAACTGCCGCGCCCCCGGTACATCCTCGCGCTGTACCACCGCGACAGCAGCGATGCCTGGGTACGTTCGCAACGCCGCTTCGATCTCGCCCAGCTCGACGCGAAATCCACGGATCTTGACCTGTTCGTCGGCACGCCCCACGAATGCCAGCGTGCCATCGTCCTGCCAGCGCGCCAGGTCGCCCGTGCGGTACAGCCGCGCATTGCGGTTGCCGCCGAACGGATCGGGCACGAAGCGCTCGGCGGTCAGCGCGGGACGATTCAAATACCCCAGCGCCACACCATCGCCGCCGATGTAGAGCTCGCCCACCGCCCCGATCGGTACCGGCCGGCGATACGCATCCAGCACGTACGCCTGCGTGTTGCCGATCGGACGCCCGATGGCAATGCCCGAGGCCGGTGCCGCGGTGATCCGGTGGGTGGTCGCGAAGGTCGTGGTCTCGGTCGGACCATAGCCGTTGAGAAACACCTGCGGCGCGCCCTCTTCAAGCACCCGCCCCACCACCGCCGGATCCAGGACATCGCCACCGACGATCAGGTAACGCAGTTGCGCAAAGACCGGCGACAGGCTCGCTGCATACTGATGGAACACCCCCGCCGTCAGCCACAGCACCGTCACCTGCTCTTCCAGCAGGCGCTGCCGCAAACGCTCCGGTGCCAGCAGCACGTCCTGTTGGACAACCACAACGCACCCGCCGTTGAGCAGCGATGCCCACACCTCCAGCGTACTGGCGTCGAAGGCGGGGTTGGCAGCGAAGGCCACCCGGTCGGACGCGGTGAACTCGGCATAGCCGTTGTTGCACACCAATCGGCTGATCGCGCGATGCGGCACGCGCACGCCCTTGGGCACTCCGGTCGAGCCGGAGGTGTACATCAGACAGGCCACTGCATCGCTGGCCTGCGGCAGCGCAGGATCGTGATCGGCCATCCTGCCCAGGTCCAGCGTCTCTAGATCCAGACGCTCGACACCCTCTGGCAGCGCCTGCCCGGCGTGCGTGAGGACCCAGCGGGCCCCACTGTCCTGCAGCATCGTCAACAAGCGCCCCGGCGGGGCCTGCACATCCAGCGGCAGGTAGGCCGCAGCGCACTTGATGATCGCCAGTTGCGCGAGGATCAGATCGACCGTACGCGGCAGGCCGATCGCCACATGATCGCCCGGCCCGACCCCCAGCGCGATCAGGTGGTGCGCCAGGCGATTGGCGCAACGGTTGAGCGTGGCGTAGCTGTAGTGCTGCTGGCCATCGATCACCGCAACGGCGTCAGGATCGCGCACCACCTGCTGCTCGAACAGTGCATGGATGGTCTGCGCCTGCGGATACGCACGCTCTGTCGCATTGAACTCATGCAGCACGCGTTGGCGCTCGGCCTGGGGCAGTACGCAAAGCGTCTGCAGCGCACGCTCGTCTGACGCCTCCAACGCCTCCACCAACTGCGTCAGCGCCACCTGCATGTAGGTGCACAGGCGCTCTGCGCCCACCGTCGGTACCGCCTGCGCCTTCAGCTGGAACCCCTGCCCAAGATCATCCACGCTCAAGCTCAGCGGATAATTGGTGCGCTCTTCGGCAGAGAGCATCACGATGCCTTGCCATGCATCGCTGCGCGCCAGCTCCTCGCTCGCTGCACTATGGCGGTAATTCAACAAGGCGCTGAACAACGGCCTCGGTGCTGCGATACGACTGCAGCGCTGCGCCGTTGCAAGCGAGGCGTGCTCGTGTACCAGCAGCTCGCTCACACTGGCATGCATCTGCGCCACCGCCGCGCGCACGCTCAGGCCCTGCAGATTCGCCCGCAGCGGCAAGGTGTTGATGAACATGCCCAGCACCCGGTCTGCCCCCGCCCCGCCCTGCAGGCGTCCCAACAACACCGTCCCGAACACGACGTCCTGGCGCCCGGACAGCGCGCTCAGCACCTGTGCATAGGCCAGGTGATGCAGGCTGGCCACGCTGATCCCGGCCTGGCTGGCCTGTGCCCGCAGTCGCGTGCTCAACGCGGCATCCAGGCACAACACGGCCTGCTCGATGGCGGATGCATCGCCTTGCACCTCCTGCACGCCCAACGGCAAGGTCGGTTCCTCGACGTCGCCCAGCATCCTGGTGAAGAAGGCGGTGTGCGCCGCCTGCGGGGTACCCAGGGACACCTGGGCCACGTAATTGCGGTACGGCACGGCGGCAGGCAGCGTCTGGGCAGCGCCGGCCAACACCGCCTGCATCTCCTGCCCGACGACCTCCAGCGCCATATGATCGAGCACGGCGTGATGGAACAGCAGCGTCCCTACCAGTTGCTGTCTGGCCGGATCGTCGGCGACCACCAGCCGCAGCAACGGCGCATGGCCCAGGTCCAGGCGGTAATGGCGCGCATCCAAACGCATACGCAACTGTTGCGCGATGTCGCCGTGTGCCGGATCGAGGACCACCTCTTCCACCGACAACTGCGCATGACGGACGACGACCTGGACCGGTTGGTCGAGCCCCTCCCAGAACACGGCGGTGCGCAAGATATCATGGCGATCGATCACAGACTGCAGGGCGGCGACAAATGCCTGTAGCCGGGAGCGGTCGGCAAACCCGAACTGCGACTGCAGCAGATAGGGGTCTCCTGCCTGGGCGGCCAGGTGGTGATACAGCACCCCCTCCTGCAGCGGCGCCAGCGGATAGATGTCCTGCACGTTGGCCGTGCCACCGGGCACGCTGGCCACGATGTGGTCGATCGCCTCCTGCGACAGCGCCACCAGGGGCAGCAGCTCCGGGGTGATGCGCGGGCACTGCGGCGCAATCAGGTTGGCCGGCACTGCCACGGTGCGGTCGGCGCCCACCGAGGCGGCCAGCGCCGCCAGCGTCGGCTGCCCGAACAACACCCGCACATCGGCACTGAGCCCTTGCCGACGCATGCGCTCGATCACCGTCACCGCCAGCAGCGAGTGGCCGCCCAGCTGGAAGAAGTTGTCGTGCCGGCCCACCTGCTCCACGCCCAACACCGACTGCCAGATCCCGGCCAGGGTCTGCTCCACCTCCCCTTGCGGTGCCTCGTACGCCTGCGCCGCATAGGCCGCTCCATCCGGTGCCGGCAAGGCCTTGCGATCCAGCTTGCCGTTGGGTGTCAGCGGCAAGGCCTCCAGTTGCACATAGGCAGAGGGGATCATGTAGCTGGGGAGCACCGCCGCCAGCCAAGCGTGCAAGTCCTGGGCACTTGTGCTTTCAGCCAGATGCTCGGTTGCGACCCAGTACGCCACCAGACGCGTATCGCCACCACTGGCCTCCAGCGCCACCACCACGCATTCGCGCACCTGCGCATGCGCACTCAAGCGCGCCTCGATCTCGCCCAGCTCGATGCGGAACCCGCGAATCTTGACCTGGTGGTCGTTGCGGCCCAGGAACTCGATCGCACCGTCCGCGCGCCAGCGCCCCTGGTCGCCGCTGCGGTACATGCGCGCTCCCGCAGCGGCACTGAATGGATCGGGCAGGAAGCGCTCGTCGGTCAAGGCAGGTTGGTTGAGATATCCCCGTGCCACGCCCGCACCACCGATGTAGATCTCGCCGATCACGCCGATCGGCACAGGCTGGCGATGTGCATCCAGCAGATAGAACTGCGTGTTCGCCACCGGTCTGCCGATGTGCGCCACAAACCCGTCCTCGCGCTCCATCGTCACCCAACTCGAATAGGTCGTGGTTTCCGATGGGCCGTACAGGTTGCACAACCGTCGAACCTGCGTCCTGGCGAAAAGATCTTCCACCAGCTGCCGTTTGAGTGGTTCGCCGGCGACATTGACGGTGTGCACGTCCGGACTCAGCCCGCTCGATTCCAGCACCGCCTTCAACGCTGACGGCACGGTGTTGATCAAGGTGATGCCATCGGACCCTGCTTGCAGTGCCAACAGGTTGTCGACCACCGTGATCGCGCCGCCACAGGTCAGCGGCACGAAGCATTCGTAGACCGACAGGTCGAAGTTCAACGACGTGGAGAACAACGTGTTGGCCAGGACGGACGGCGCGAAGGAGCGATGCGCCCAGATCAGCAGGTTGACCGTGTTGCGGTGTTCGACCATCACCCCCTTGGGCCGGCCCGTCGAGCCGGAGGTATAGATCACATAGGCCAGATGCGCCGAGGTCAGCGCTGCGATCGAAGGGTTCGCCATGTCATGGGACTGCCAGCACGGCATATCCATGTCGATGACCGGCACCGAGGCCATCGGCAGCAGACCCACCGTCGCTGTCTGCGCCAGCACGGCGACCGGGGCACTGTCTGCCAGCATGTAGGCAAGACGGTCGGCAGGATAGGCAGGATCCAGCGGCACATAGGCACCGCCGGATTTCAAGACTGCCAACAGGGCGACCACCATCCGCACATCGCGCTGTACGCAGATCGCGACCCGGTCGTCCGGACCAACACCCACCTCGCGCAGGTAATGTGCCAGGCGATTGGCCTGCGCATTCAACTGCTCATAGGTGAGCGAGCTCTCCCCGTGCACCACCGCAACTGCCGCCGGCGTCCGCGCCGCCTGCGCCTCGAACAATGCATGCACACAGGCATCGCGTGGATAATCCACTGCCGTTGCATTCCACTCCAGCACCACTTGCCGTCGCTCGGCCTCGCCCAGCAAAGGCAGACGCTCCACCGGCTGATCGTCCGCCCCCGCTGCAACCATCGCTTGCAACACCTGCCGCCAATGCCCGATCCATCGCTCCAGCGTTGCACGCTCGAACAGTGCGGTGGCATAGCTCAGGTTGCCCACGATCTGCCCCGCATGCTCGCCCAATGACAACGCCAGATCGAACTGCACGCTCCCGGATGCAAGGTCCACTCTGCGGGCATCAAGATCACCCAGATCCAGCATTCCCTGTGGCGTGTTCTGCCACGCAAACAGCACCTGGAACAGCGGCGTATGCGACAGGCTGCGCGGCGGCTGTACCAGCTCCACCACCTGCTCGAACGGGATGTCCTGGTGCGCCTGCGCCTGCAGCGCACGCTGCTTCACCGATGCCAGCAACTGCGCCAGCGTCGGCGAGCCGGACAGATCCACCCGTAGCGCCAACGTGTTGACGAACAATCCGATCAGCCCTTCGGTCTCCGAGCGGCCACGATTGGCCGCCGGGCTGCCGATCACCACCTCGTCCTGACCGGACAAACGCGACAGCAGCATCGCCCAGCTGGTCAGCAGCGTCATGTACAGCGTCAGCCCATGCCGCCGGCTCAATGCTTCCAGTGCCTGCACCTGTGACTGATTCAGCAGTACCTCCAGCATCGCCCCGGCGTGGTCCTGCTGAGCCGGACGCGGGCGGTCCGTCGGCAGTTCCAGCAACACCGGCGCACCGGACAAGGTCTCGCGCCAATAACTGGCCTGCTGCTGCAACCTCTCTCCCGCCAACCATTGCCGCTGCCAGCTCGCATAATCGGTGTACTGGATCGGCAACGGCGCCAGCGGATCGGCATGGCCGCGTGCAAACGCCCGGTACAGCACGCTCAGTTCCTCGATCAGGATCCCCATCGACCAGCCGTCGGAGACGATGTGGTGCATGCTGACCACCAGCACCGACTCGGTGTCGGCAAGCCGCACCAGCGCGCCACGGATCAGCGGGCCGCTCTCCAGCACAAACGGGGCGCTCGCCACGTCGGCCAACACCCGTTCCAGCAGCGCCTCGCGCTGGGGGACCTCTCGCAGATCATGTATGGCCAGCGCAAAACCGCTGTCCTCGGCGGCAATCTGTTGCAGCACCTGGCCATCGCTCTGCACGAAGTGTGTGCGCAGCGACGCATGCCGGGCCACGATGCGATCCAGGGCGTGCTGCAGCGCCTGCACCTGCAGCCTGCCATGCAAGCGCAGGCCACCACTGATGTGATAGGCCTCGCTCACGCCCTCAAATTGCGACAGGAACCAGAGCCGTTGCTGGGCATAGGACACCACGCGCGGCGCATCGGGGGGCAGTGGCACGATCGGCAACAAGGCCGCGGCCGATGCCGATGCCACACAGCCAGCCAGTTGTTGCAGCGTTGTCTTTGCAAACAACTCAGCCACGCTGATCTCGACTCCCAACGCCTGGCGCAGGCGCGAGGTCACCCGAACGGCCAACAACGAGTGGCCGCCGAGAGCGAAGAAGTTGTCGTGCCGCCCGATCGTCTCCAGACCCAGCAGCTCGCTCCAGATCCCGGCAATCGCTTGCTCGACCGCTCCCTGCGGCGCTTCATACTGTTGGTGCGCATGAGCCTGGGCATCCGGCACCGGCAAGGCCTTGCGATCCAGCTTGCCGTTGGCTGTCAACGGCAACGCGTCCAGGTGCACATAGGCGGCCGGGATCATGTAATCCATCAATTGCGGCTGCAGGTGCTCGCGCAAGGCCGCCGCATCGATGTGCTCGCTCACCGCTGCATCGACGCAGTAGTAGGCCACCAACTGCCGCGCCCCCGGTACATCCTCGCGCTGTACCACCGCGACAGCAGCGATGCCTGGGTACGTTCGCAACGCCGCTTCGATCTCGCCCAGCTCGACGCGAAATCCACGGATCTTGACCTGTTCGTCGGCACGCCCCACGAATGCCAGCGTGCCATCGTCCTGCCAGCGCGCCAGGTCGCCCGTGCGGTACAGCCGCGCATTGCGGTTGCCGCCGAACGGATCGGGCACGAAGCGCTCGGCGGTCAGCGCGGGACGATTCAAATACCCCAGCGCCACACCATCGCCGCCGATGTAGAGCTCGCCCACCGCCCCGATCGGTACCGGCCGGCGATACGCATCCAGCACGTACGCCTGCGTGTTGCCGATCGGACGCCCGATGGCAATGCCCGAGGCCGGTGCCGCGGTGATCCGGTGGGTGGTCGCGAAGGTCGTGGTCTCGGTCGGACCATAGCCGTTGAGAAACACCTGCGGCGCGCCCTCTTCAAGCACCCGCCCCACCACCGCCGGATCCAGGACATCGCCACCGACGATCAGGTAACGCAGTTGCGCAAAGACCGGCGACAGGCTCGCTGCATACTGATGGAACACCCCCGCCGTCAGCCACAGCACCGTCACCTGCTCTTCCAGCAGGCGCTGCCGCAAACGCTCCGGTGCCAGCAGCACGTCCTGTTCGACAACCACGACGCACCCGCCGTTGAGCAGCGGTGCCCACACCTCCAGCGTACTGGCGTCGAAGGCGGGGTTGGCAGCGAAGGCCACCCGGTCGGACGCGGTGAACTCGGCATAGCCGTTGTTGCACACCAATCGGCTGATCGCGCGATGCGGCACGCGCACGCCCTTGGGCACTCCGGTCGAGCCGGAGGTGTACATCAGACAGGCCACTGCATCGCTGGCCTGCGGCAGCGCAGGATCGTGATCGGCCATCCTGCCCAGGTCCAGCGTCTCTAGATCCAGACGCTCGACACCCTCTGGCAGCGCCTGCCCGGCGTGCGTGAGGACCCAGCGGGCCCCACTGTCCTGCAGCATCGTCAACAAGCGCCCCGGCGGGGCCTGCACATCCAGCGGCAGGTAGGCCGCAGCGCACTTGATGATCGCCAGTTGCGCGAGGATCAGATCGACCGTACGCGGCAGGCCGATCGCCACATGATCGCCCGGCCCGACCCCCAGCGTGACCAGGTGGTGCGCCAGGCGATTGGCGCGCCGATTGAGCGTGGCGTAGCTGTAGTGCTGCTGGCCATCGATCACCGCAACGGCGTCCGGATCGCGCACCACCTGCTGCTCGAACAACCCATGGAGGGTCTGCGCCTGCGGATACGCACGCTCTGTCGCATTGAAATCGTGCAGTACGCGTTGGCGCTCGGCCTCGGGTAGCACGCAAAGCGTCTGCAGCGCACGCTCGTCTGCTGCCTCCAACGCCTCCACCAACTGCGTCAGCGCCACCTGCATGTAGCTGCACAGGCGTTCTGCGTCGAGCGTATTACAGGTGCTCAAGGTCAACTGCGTGCCGTCCCCCACATCGTCCACCGACAGGCACACCGGATAGGTACTCCGCTCTTGCGCGCCCAGCATGCTGACACCGGGCCAAGCTTCTATCACGGTACCGCCGAGCTGTTCTCTGCCAATCCTGCGGTAATTCAGCAACGCGTTGAACAATGGGGACGGCGCGGGGACACCACTGCACCGCTGAGCGAGCGCCAGTGAAGCGTGTTCGTTCGACAACAAGGCATTCAGGTATATCTGCGCCTGCTTGATCGCTGTACGAACTGTCGTGCTCCCGAGTTTGACCCGGATCGGCAAGGTGTTGATGAACATGCCGATGGCTTGTTCGATGTTGTTTCCCTGTGTTCTGCCAAGCAAGACAGTACCGAACACCACGTCATCCCGGCCGGCCGTCGCGCCCACCACCTGGGCCCACGCCAGGTGATGAAGAACACCGGTGCTTACCCCGCATTGCCTCGCTTGCACGCGCAACCGTTGGTCCACCGATGCATCCAACCACCTCACCGCCTCATGCACGGCCCAATCGTCACCCTCAGAATGCTGACGTCCGAACGACAACGTCGGCTCGTTCACCTCGCCCAGCATGTCGGTAAAGAATGCAGTGTGTTCTTGCGACTGCTGGCTCCACCGCGCCCGCATCGTGTAATCCCGATACGGAAAAAGTGGCGGAAGCTCGCCGGTATTTTCCTGTAGATGGCATCCGATCTCCTTGAGCAGGCTGCCCAACGATGTCGCATCAGCGATCAAGTGATGGATAAGCAATACGCCGATCCACCGTTGACCAACGGCATCGTGCGCGTAGCCGACGCGTAGCAACGGCGCCATGCCCAGTTCAAGCTGTTGCCTGCCTGGATCCATCTGCGCCTGGAGTTGCTGCAGGACATCCCCGTCTGCATCATCCAGCTGACACTCTACCCACGGCACCGTTGCATGTCGCCAGACAACCTGCACAGGGTCATCGACGTAGTCCCACACGATCGCGGTGCGCATGATGTCATGTCGTGCCACTACCTGCTGCAATGCATCGGCAAACGCGTCCAAGCGCCCACGATCAGCAAATATGAAACTGACGCACTGCAGATAAGGGTCACCACGTTTTGCCGAAAGATGGTGATAAACCAGGCCCTCCTGCAAAGGCGCCAACGGATAGATGTCCTGCACATTGCTGATGCCGCCCGACACCGTCGACACGATGTGATCGATGGATTCCTGGCTCAGGTCCACCAACGGAAAGTGTGCGGGTACCAGACTGTCGCACTGCAAGGGAATCCTGTTCTCTGGTACCACCAGGTCGCTATTGACACCGATTGCCGCCGCCATCGCCATCAAGGTCGGCTGACTCAGCAGTACCTTGACCTCAGCGTGCAATCCGTGGCGGCGCATGCGTTCCAGCAATGCGACAACCCGCAACGAATGTCCTCCGAGTTCGAAGAAGTGATCGTGGCGCCCAACCCGATCAACATCGAGCACCTCGCTCCATAACTTCGCCAACAGCTGCTCGAGCTGTCCCTCAGGCGCGACATACCCGCGCTGGACGTACGCCTGCGCCTGCGGCATGGGCAAGGCTTTGTGATCGAGCTTGCCGTTGGGTGTCAGCGGCAGTTCGTTCACCTGCACATAGAGCGCAGGCACCATGTGCTCCGGCAACTGCTGCTGCAGATGGCCGCGTAGCTGCTCCGGCGACAGCTCGTTCCCTTCGGCCTGCACGTAATACGCCAACAGCGCTTTCTGTCCTACTGCATCTGTATGGGCTACCACGGCGGCATCGCGCACCTGCGGATGCTCTTGCAACCTGGATGCAATCTCCGCAGGTTCGATACGAAAGCCTCGAATCTTGATTTGATCGTCGTTGCGACCCAAGTAGTCCAATGTTCCATCCGGCAACCATCTTGCGATATCCCCGGTGCGATACATGCGTGCGTCCGCCGAAGGACCGAACGGATCGGCAACAAAGCGCTGTTGCGTCAATTCATCCCGATTCAGATAGCCCCGGGTGACTTGCGCACCAGCAATACAGACTTCGCCCGCGATGCCGATAGGCATTGGTCGCCCGTCGGTGTCCAGCACATGCACGCGCATGTTCGCAATCGGCTTTCCAATCGGTACGCTGGCCGCCGCCGTTGACTCCCAACCCAGCGGAATCTCATAGACGACACATCCCACCACCGTCTCGGTCGGGCCATACTCGTTCACCAGCCGCAGGTGGGGCGCGAGCGCTCGCAGACGCTTCACGGTAAAGGCCGGCAATGCTTCGCCGCCGATCACAAACAGTGCTGCGGTGGGACTTGCGTTGCAGGCAATCAGCTGCTGGGTAAGCACTTCAAGATGGGAAGGCGTGATCTTGACAAGACCCAGCGGCTTGCCTGAACTCAAGCGACGCTGCAACGCGTCGATTTCATCGTGCTCTGGCAGCAGCTCGGTCGTGCCGCCGCACAACAGCGGCAGATACAGGCTGGTCACGGTGGCATCGAAGGACAGCGACGAGGACACCACCGCGCCGTGTTGAGGCTTGTAGTATTCGGCGCCCCACTCCAGATAATTGACGAGTGCGGCATGCGGCACCATCACGCCTTTGGGACGGCCGCTGGACCCCGAGGTGTAGATCACGTACGCAAGATGCGACAAGGTCAGGCCGCTCACGCAAGGGTCGGTCTCTGCGGCAGAGCGCCACTCGGGCGCATCCAGATCCAGGCGCGGCACTTGCGCGCTGGACAGGTGCGCGGAGGTGGCGGCATGCACCAGCAAAGCGCGCGGGGTACTGTCGGCCAGCATGTAGGCCAAGCGCTCGGCAGGATAGCGAGGATCTAACGGCACGTACGCGCCGCCAGCCTTCAATATCGCCAGCAAGGCCACGACCAGCTCGATACTGCGCTCCAGACAAAGAGCGACGCGTTCGTCGGGTTGCAGGCCCATCGCAATCAAGTGGTGGGCGAGCTGATTGGCCTGGGCATTGAGCTGCGCGTAGGTCAGCTGCCGGTCGGCGCAGACCACGGCTATCGCATCCGGCGTGCGGGCGGCCTGTGCCTGAAAGAGCGCCTGGAACGTCGCTTCCTGGACATCAGCCTGCTTGCCTTGGCTCCACGCATCCAGGACGTCTAATTCGGCAGGAACCGCCACCTCGAAGGCCTGCAGATGCCGCTCCGGATGGGTCAGGCCCTGGTCGATCAGCTGGATCCAGCGCTCTGCCAGCAGCTCTACCTCCCCGGCTTCGAAATAGGCGTTGTTGTAAATGGTATGCAACAAGGCAACATCGTCATGGACATTGCTTCTGACGAAGATCGACAGTGGCTCGGCCTCATGGCCGTTGGAGCACTTGAAGGAACGCGAATGCTCGCTACCAAAACGATACAGGTGCTCTTCCTGTTCGAAGGAAAACGACACATCGAAAAGGCGGGCAGCTCCGCTCCTCATCAATCCACATTCGCGTCCAATTTCGCTGATCGGGAAGTTCTGGTGGCGATAGTCCTTACGTAGTTCTTTGGACAGGTTCGACACCAATTCCAGGAAACTTGGATCCCCATCGAAACGCATCCTTACCGGCGTCACTTGGGCGAACATTCCGATGGATGACTTGAATTGATGGCCTGACCGATTGAGGACCGGCACGCCTATCGAGATGTCGTCGCGCTGCAAGGTACGCGAGAAGTAAATGTACAGAGCGGCCAGACTGACCTGAAGCGGGGAAGTGCCATGCGCTTGTGCAAACACCGTCATGCGATCGAGCAATGCACGCGGAAACTCGCGCGTCAACTTCGTGCTGCCTTGACTCTTATGATCGCCGGCAGGCTTGGATCCCGACGCAAACATTGGTTGCGGAACAATGGCGTACTTCTGTGCCCAGTACGCACGATCTTTCTGGTAACGCGTCGAAACTCGGTAACTCAGGTCATGATCGATGAAGTCCCTATACGACCTCACCGCCACGCTCGGAACGCCGCCAGCGCGCAACTCATTGTAGATCTGGCTCAATGTCTGGAGCACCAGATAGATTGACCAGCCGTCCAGCAGAATATGATGGGCGCTTACGACGAAGCACCATCTTCGCGCCCGAATACAACACAGGGAGATTCGCCACAGCGGGGTGCCATCGAACTCGAAGGCAGTCTCCATCTGCTCCTGAATCCATGTAGTCACCCAGTGCTCGGGGTTTGGCTGTCCTGATGCATCGACCAAGGCCACCGGTACATCGAGATGGTCGGCGAACGCCTGCAAGGGAATGCCGTCGCTGTCCACTTCCTGCACGATATGCGTTCTTAGCACGTCGTATTGATCTGCCATGCACTGTACGGCACGGCGGAAACAGGCCACGTCGACTTCGCCTTCAATCTCAACATAACCCCCGATGATCGATGCAAGGGAGTGGCCGAGCATCAGCTGCTCCAGCCAGACCTCTCGCTGTGGGCCGCTGAGGGGAAAGCTCGGTCGAACATTGGTTGGCATAATTTATTCCGGGTCTTCGCGGATCACTGTGGGTGCAATCGAGCATTTTCGGGTAGCGCGGGCAGGAAGCTGGCGATGATCTTGAGCCTCAGGAACTCCTCGTCGCGATAGCCGTAGGCGCTGCGCTGGATGACCCGGATCTTGTTGTTGAGCCCTTCCACCAGGCCGAGGCTGACCTTGTTCTCCGGCCTGCAGTACGCCGCGATGCCGTCCCAGTGCCGCTCGATCATCCCCACGAACGTCTGGTAGGGCGCAAGCCGCTGCCAGCGCAGACTCTGCTTCCAGCGTTCGAAGAACTCCCGTGCACCACGCTCGGTGCGGTAGCTCCACAGCTGTCCGAAGGACTCTTTCAGCAGGTACGCCGTGTTCAGACGTTTGTTGGCCGCCAGCAACTTGGCGAGCGCCTTTCGACCGTCCAGGGTGAGGTTTTCGCGATTGCTCAGCAGGGTGTAACGCTGGCCCTTGATGTAACTGCGATCCTGGCCTTGAAGGCGCTTGTACTCGTCGCGCCGCACCTGATCGAGCGCGTCGGACAGGTGGCGCATGATGTGGAATTTGTCGAACACGATGCTGGCGTTGGGCACGTTCTTGCCCACCGAGTTGCGAAACGGCCGCCACATGTCCATCACCGCCACGTCGATGCCGGCGCTACGTTTTGGGCCCAATTCGGCGAAGAACTGGTCGATGTCCGCCTCGGTGCGCCCACTGCCGCCGAACCAGATCGGTCGGCCGCGCTCCAGATCGCTGACCACAACGCGGTAGTCATGGCCCTTGTGGATCGCGATCTCGTCGATGCCGATGGCGCGCGGCGCCGGCGTCCCCGCCCGGCGCACCTGCTCGGCCATGTACAGCTTGGACAGCTCCTTGACCGTGCTGTCGTGCAGGCGCTCCAGCTCAGCCACGGCCTTGTGCGTCATGCTTCGGCACAGATTGCCCACATGCAGGGCGAATCGCTCGGTGTAGCGCGGATTCTTGGCCAGCCAGTCCAGCCGCTCTACGTGCACGCCGCCGCACCCCGGGCAATCGACCCGCCAGCGCTCGAACTCCACGAACAGCATCCAGCCGGCCGCCCGCAAGTCGCGGGCGCGGCACAGGCGCTTGTCGTAGCGGCTGCGACACCGATGGCCACAGTTGGAACACACGGCCGTTTTTTTCGGCGCCGCAAGGTCACGATCCGCGCCTTCGGGGCGCCGAACACGCCCTTGAGCGTGGACTCCGCCGCAAAGCCGGGGAAGGAAAACAACTCACTCAGCCGACGGCCCGTTTTCATGCAGAACACCGCGTCAAGAAGTCAGCACAGGATGTACCACCTTCTGGGACGGTGGAAAGGGCCTGTTTCCAAGGCTCAACGCAGATTCAGGGGCCTCAAGGCACCCACACGAATCCGCGATGAGCCTTTATTCCTTGCAAGGATGATCTATGGGCGCAGCACAGCTACGCACGAGAGTGGCTCGAACGGTTATCGGTGGTATCAGCAAATGGATAACGTGCGGGTAGGCCCCGCTCTACGCCGGGCCGGTGCTACCGAACAGGAGTGTTTATGCTGCCGGCCATGCTGGAGAAGACAACGACCGGGAATCCGCTCGCCATTTTCTACAGCCGGCACAGGGTGGCATCATTGGATGACCGCTTGCATTCGCCGCTTGGATTTTTCTGGGTGCCCAGAACTGAAATCCGATGGAAGCGGCAGCCGCATGGCTTCGTTGCATCCTCCTTGCTCGTGAGTGCGACTACATCAGCACATTGATATCACGATAACTTCCATACTAGAGTATCGAGAACGAGAGTTATTTCTTATAAGTAGGCATTGCGTGCAACAGCGGATCAATCGAGACACGAAAGCAGGCTTCGGAAAATCATGAAGCGCGATCACCAGCATAGACATTAAGTGATTTGAGTCACAATCAAGTCCGGATGAATTTACGAACACGGCAGGAATGACCCGGCTTTACTATGCAATAAATAACATACTAATAATCACTTTAAAGATATATCGCCATACCTGCTCCTGCGTATCTACGCGGCAGCTGGTGCAGTGCATGATCTTGCGCGGCTGAGCGTTGCCGCGCCGAGGGGCGTGGGCCCGACATTCGGCAGCTCAGGCAGAATCGGCGCCACATTGGCGATGCTTGAGCGTGAGCTGCATCGCGAAAGCAAGCCAGTGGCAGAACCCGCCGTTTACTGGCGTCGTCAAACATTTGAAGACGGCCGTCATGAAAGGCGAGGACAGAGAATCGTCCTGGAAGATCGTTAACGTCTGGTCGCCGAAATGAAGCAAGCGCATCGGGCCAGTACACGGCTGCAACAGGCTTATTGCATCATCAGTATCGGTGTGCTCACCCTGCGACGCTGGACACCCGTACGATCAACGCCTGCAAAGTGCATGACAGCGACGCTGCCGAACAAGCGGCCAGCCTGAGCCGGCGCACGGCCCCGGCCGAAGACTTCGCGACCAATCCGCTTGGCGCAGACACGACCCGCCTGCCACAGGCGTGCGCATCACAGCGGTGAGACATCCACCGATCGAATCGCCGGCATCGGATGCATGCACTGCCACCAGCGCTGAGAGAAAGCGCCGGGCGGATTCAAGACAACAAAAAAGGCCTTGCGGCCTTTTTTCTTTATGATCGACTCGATCGTATGATCGGTCATCTTGATATGGAGCGGGAAACGAGACTCGAACTCGCGACCTCAACCTTGGCAAGGTTGCGCTCTACCAACTGAGCTATTCCCGCATGAAACTAAATTGTACAGCTTGTCACTTCGTTGCGCCAGCCCCCATCGTTGTCGATGAGAAGAAAACGCTTTAGGTGGAGGCCTGGGCCGGAATTGAACCGGCGTACGCGGATTTGCAGTCCGCTGCATAACCACTCTACCACCAGGCCGAAACATCCAGCGCAAGGCGTCCTGCCTGCTGAAACTTGGAGCGGGAAACGAGACTCGAACTCGCGACCTCAACCTTGGCAAGGTTGCGCTCTACCAACTGAGCTATTCCCGCTTGGGAGGCGAAATTCTACAGCGAACAGCATAGGTGTCAACTGTTGCTTTCGATTTTCTTCGCCTTGTTGCTGATTGCGGCTTTTTCGTCCGCGCGCAGGCTCGGCCACGCCGCCTGCAGGTACTGAAATCCAGACCACAGCGTGAGCAGCGCGGCGATCGCCAGCGTCCAGTAGCCGGCGCGGAAGATCAGGTTGCCTAGCCAGATGTCGTGCGTCGGCATCTGTCCGGGCGTGACCGAATACAACAGGCACAGCAACGCCACCATCTGTGCAGTGGTCTTGACCTTGCCGATCACCGCCACACGCACCTTGGCACGCTGGCCGATCTCGGCCATCCATTCGCGCAATGCGGAAACGGCAATCTCGCGCCCGACGATGACCGCTGCCCAGAACGCCATCCACGGCGTCGGGTGGCCTTGCACGATCAGGAACAGCGCCACCGCCACCATCAGCTTGTCGGCGACCGGGTCCAGGAAGGCACCGAACGCGGAATACTGGTGATAGCGCCGCGCCACCCAGCCATCCAGCCAGTCGGTGATGGCGGCCAGTGCGAACACGCCGGCGGATGCAAAATTGGTCCAGGTGTACGGCAGGTAGAACACCACGACCAACACCGGGATCATCAGGATCCTCAGCAGTGTCAGCCACGTGGGGATGGTCAACTTCATTACGGGCTCGGCTCGCCTAGCGCATCGGGAAGCGCCAGCCCGTGCAGGTTAGCGTAGATTCGCGCGGCGAGTGCGGCATTGACCCCTTCCACGCGGGCAATTTCGGCTTCGCCAGCGGCCTTGAGACCGACCAGGCCGCCAAAATGCTTGAGCAGGCTGGCCCGGCGTCGCGGGCCGATACCGGGAATGTCCTCCAGCTTGCTGGTCATGCGCGCCTTCTGGCGGCGCCCGCGGTGGCCCGTGATCGCAAAGCGGTGCGCTTCGTCACGCACCTGCTGAATGAATTGCAGCGCCGGCGATGCCGCGCCCGGTCGCAGTTCACGGCCATCGGTCATGACCAGCGCTTCGTGCCCTGCCCTGCGCTCCTCGCCCTTGGCCACGCCGACCAGCAGCACGTTCTCCACGCCCAGCTCAGCCAGCGCCGCCTGCGCCTGCGCCAGCTGACCGGCACCGCCGTCGATGAGCAACACGTCGGGCAGCACGCCGTTTTCTTCCACCGCGCGGCGGAAGCGCCGCTCGATCGCCTGGCGCATGGCCGCGTAATCGTCGCCCGGGGTGATGCCAGAGATGTTGAAGCGCCGGTACTGGCCGCGTACCGGGCCGCTGGCGTCGAACACCACGCACGAAGCCACCGTCGCCTCGCCCATGGTGTGGCTGATGTCGAAGCATTCCACACGTTTGACCGGCTCGGCCAGGCCCAGCATTTCGCGCAAGGCTTCGCTGCGCGCGTGTTGCGCGCTCTGGCTGGTGAGTTCGGTCACCAGGGTCAGCTGCGCGTTGCGCGTGGCCAACAGCAGATAGCCGGCACGCTCGCCGCGCACATTCCACTTCAGGGCCACCTTGTGCTCGGCAGCGGCGCTGAGTGCGGCTTCGATCAGCTCGGCATCGGGAATTTTGCGGTCCAACAGGATCTCGCGTGGCGGCGAATGCTCGGCGTAGTACTGCGACACGAACGCGGCCAGGATTTCGTCTGCGCTGTCTTCGCCGTTGGTCTTGGGGAAGAACGCGCGCGTGCCCAGATTGCGGCCGTCGCGGAAGCTGAGCAGCAACACGCAGGCCTGGCTGGATTGCGTGGCGCAGGCCAGCACGTCCAGATCGGCGGCGCGGCCATCGACGTACTGGCGGTTCTGCATGCTGCGCAGCGAGGACAACAGATCGCGCAGGCGTGCGGCACGCTCGAATTCGAGCGCTTCGCTGGCCTGCTGCATCGAGTGCATGATCTCTTCGCCGAGCTGGTCACTCTTGCCTTCGAGAAACATCGTGGCGCGACGTACCGATTCGGCATAGTCGGGGGCGGCCACCAGATCCACACATGGGCCGCTGCAGCGGCCGATCTGGTACTGCAGGCAGGGCCGCGAGCGATTGCGGAACACGCTGTCTTCGCAGCTGCGCAGCTTGAACAGCTTGTGCATCAGGCTCAGCGTCTCGCGCACGCCGGTCACGCCAGTATAGGGCCCGAAGTAGCGCCCCTGCACCGCGCGCGGCCCGCGGTGCAGGGCAATCCGCGGCCAGTCCTCGCGCGTCAGCAGCACATAGGGGTAACTCTTGTCGTCGCGCAGGGAGACGTTGTAGCGCGGCGACAGCGACTTGATCAGCTGGTTCTCCAGCAGCAGGGCCTCGGCTTCGCTGCGGGTGACGGTGACGTCCATGCGCGCGACCTGCGAGAGCATGGAGGTCAGCCGCGCATTCTTCGGCGTGCCGTTGAAATAGCTGCCCACGCGCTTGCGCAGGGCGCCGGCCTTGCCGACGTACAGCAAGGTATCGTCGGCCGCGTACATGCGATAGACACCCGGCGCAGTACTCAGCTGGGTGACAAACGCCTTTCCATCGAAATCGGCTTGGGGTCTTGCACTCATTCGTCTATCGCAACATCACTCAGCACGCCGCTCGCCAGGTCGTAGCGCAGGACGGCATGTGCGTCGGTTTCGGCAATCCACACTGCGCCGGCCGTCACCGCCAAGCCAGCCGGGCCATGCAGGCGGCGCGGCAGCTCGATGGTGGTCAGTTCGCCGCCGCCCAGCCGCAGGCAACGCAATCGTCCGTTGCCGGTATCGGCGATCCACAGCAGCGGCGAATCCGCCGCCAGCGCGATGGCCTGCGGGAATTGCAACTGTGCCGTGCCACGCGGCCCGTCCTGGTCGCCGAACTGCCAAAGGCCCTGCCCGCCCACCAGCGTCTGCACCAGGTCGCCGCGCAGTTGCATGGTGCGAATCGACGATCCCAGGCCATCGCAGACGTAGGCAACCTGCTGCACCGCCGCCACGCCTGCCGGTTGCGCGAATGCCGCCAGCTGACCACTGCCGTCGCGCATGTCGAGCGCGCCGTTACCGGCACGCGCTCGCAGTGCGGCGCGCCCCAGGTCGTAGCTCCAGATGCGGTGATCGCCGGCCATGGCGATCAATAGCTGATTGTCGGCGGTGGCCAGCCCCTGCGGGGAGTTCAGTGCGGAGGCGCCGGCAAACGCCAGCGGCCCTTCCACCGGCTCACCCGGGCGACCGGTCCCGCACAGGGTATCGACCTGTCCATTGCGCAGATTGATGCGGCGTAGCGCATGGTTACCGGTATCGGCGACATACAGCTGGTCGCGTTCCAGGGCCAGGCCTTGTGGGCGGCGGAATGCGGCCTCACCCACACCGCCATCGATCAGATCGGCATTGCCGTGACCGAACTGACGCAGCATGCGCCCGCCATGCGTACATTCGAGCACGCGATGGTGGCCGGTGTCGGCGACATACAGGCGGTCCTCGGTCGCGGCCAGCCCAGTGGGAAAGCGCAGTGCCAGACGCGGCTCGGGGTTGCCTTCGGGCACGCCCTGCAGGTCCGCATCGGACGGTGGCTGCTGGCCTTCGCACAGCGCCGCCAGCGCCTTGTCCAGGTCGCTGGTGATGCCTACCAAACGCTGGCGTTCGCGGCCGTGTGCATCCAGCAGCACCAACGTCGGCCAGGATTCAATGCCGAAACGGCGCCAGGTCTCCCAGTCGCGGTCGAGCAGGATCGGCGCAGTGACGCCATGCCCACGCAACTGCTTGAGCGCGCGTTGCGGCTGGCGTTCGCTGTCAAAGCGCGGCACCTGCACCACGATCAGCTGCAGGCGCCCAGGGTTGCGCGCCTGCCATTGCGCCAGCTCGGCCAGCCGCTCGGCGCACCACACCGAGCTGGCATTGACGAACGCCAGCACCAAGGCGCGGCCGCGATGCTCCTGCAAGGTGGAGGGCCTGGCGTTGAGCCAGGTGGGAAATTCCGGCAGTTCCTGGGTGGGCTGGGCAGTCATGCAGGGATTATGCCCAAGCGCGATCAGCCGCGGGTGAGCCTGGCCACGGTCTGGCGTGCAGCGGCATCGACCAGCTGCCAGACATCCTCGAACGCCTCGCTGTCACCGGTATACGGGTCGGGGATCTCCTGGCGTGCCTGCACACCCGCCCAAGGCAGCCAGAGCGTGACTTTGTCGCGCAGCGACGCGGGCGCAAGCTTCTGCAGATCGCGCAGATTGCTGGCGTCTGCGCAGAGCAGCCAGTCGAAGTGGTCGAAGTCCTCGCGTACCAGCTGACGGGCGCGCAGGCCGGACAGATCGACACCGTGGCCGCGTGCACAGCGGATGGCGCGCGGGTCCGGCGGCTCGCCGGCATGCCAATCGCCGGTGCCTGCCGAATCGACCTGGATCCGCCGCGACAGGCGCGCCTCGTCCAGCCGGGCACGCAGCGCCCCTTCGCCCATCGGCGAGCGGCAGATATTGCCCAGGCACACGATCAGCAGCTTCATGCCGCCGCCACGCGGGCCTGCGCGCGGGCCAGGTCGTCGGGCGTATCGATGCCAGGCGGAAACTGTTCCGGGGTCAGAGCAACAGCGATGCGATGGCCGGCTTCCATCGCGCGGAGCTGCTCCAGCGATTCGATGCGCTCCAGCTGACCCGGCGGCATCGCCGCGAAGTGCTGCAGGAACCCGGCACGATAGGCGTAGATGCCGATATGGCGCAGCCAGTGGCCGTCATGCGGCAGATGATCGCGCTGGTTGGCGAAGCTGTCGCGGTGCCAGGGAATCGGCGCACGGCTGAAGTACAGGGCATCGCCGCCAGCGCTGCGGACCAGCTTGACCACATTGGGATCGAACAGATCGTGCGCGTCATCCACCGGTGCGGCCAGTGTGGCCATGTCGGCGCCGGACTGCAGCAGCAGTTCGGCCACCGCGCGGATGCCGGCGGTCGGCGCGAAGGGTTCGTCGCCCTGCAGGTTCACCACGCAGGTGTCAGCGTCCCAACCGGCGATGCGGGCGCATTCGGCGAGTCGATCGGTGCCCGAGACATGCACCGCGCTGGTCATCGCCACACGCACGCCGGCCAGGCCCTGGATGGCATCGGCAACACGGGCATCGTCGGTGGCCACCCAGACCTCCCGGGCGCCGGCGGCCAGGGCGCGCTCGGCCACATGCCGGATCATCGGCCTGTCGCCAATCGCACACAGCGGCTTGCCTGGCAGGCGGGTGGAGGCATAGCGCGCCGGCACGGCGACCACGAAGGGAGGCAGGTCGGCCTGGGACGGACCGGGGACTGCGTGCACGGAGGCGCCTGTTTGCATTTTGACTCCATTAATGAGAATAATTCTTATTCATCGAGCGACGGAATCGTTTTTCGACCATCGTCAGCCACTGCTGCCACCTCCACATTCTAGCGACCCCATGACCGCCTCCCCTCTCCTCCCACGTTGCCCCGAGCAGCGTCCCCTGTCGGTCGCGCTGCTGCTCTGCCTGGCCCTGCCGTCTGTCGCGCGCGCCGACGATGCCACCACCGACGCCCGCACCCTCGATGCAGTCAGCGTGCAAGCCGAACGCGCGGATGGCTACACCGTGCGCCGGAGCGACACCGCGACCCGATTGGCACTGACGCCGCTGGAGACCCCGCAGTCGATCAGCACCGTGTCGCGCCAGCAGATGGACGATTTCGCCCTCAACAACGCCAACGACGTGCTGGCACTGGCGGCCGGCGTCAATGTCGAACGCGTGGAAACCGAACGCACCTATTACACCGCGCGCGGCTTCGACATCCTGAACTTCCAGGTCGATGGGCTGGGCCTGCCCTTCACCAATGGGTTGGGCGAAGGCGATGTGGACACGGCGATCTATGAGCGGGTGGACGTGCTGCGCGGGGCCAATGGCCTGCTGTCGTCCACCGGCAATCCGTCGGCGACCATCAATTTCGTGCGCAAGCGCCCGACCGATGCGCTGACCGGCGCGCTTTCGCTCAGTGGCGGGTCGTGGTCCAACCGCCGCGTCGATGCCGACGTCTCCGGCCCGCTGGTGGCCTCCGGCCGCGTTCGCGGTCGCGTGGTCGGTGCCTGGCAGGACGGCGAGAGCCACCTGGATCGCTATGCGCTGCAAAAGCAGGTGTTCTATGGCGTGCTCGAAGCGGACCTGAGCGACAGCACCTTGCTGACAGTCGGTGCCAGCCACCAGGACAACAGGCCCACCGGCGGTATGTGGGGCGCCCTGCCGTTGTACGACAGCGACGGCACACCGACGCGCTATGCCCGCTCGGCCAGCACCGCGGCGGATTGGAGTGGCTGGAACAGCAGCGACACGCGCACCTTCGTGGAGCTGCAACAAGCGTTGTCCGCCGACTGGACGCTCAAGGCCTCGCTCAACCATCGCCGCTTCGCCACCGAAGGCGATCTGTTCTACGTCTATGGGCAACCGGATCGGCAGACCGGCCTGGGTTTGTTCGCCTATCCCTCGTACTACCGCAGCAACGAAACGCAGACCTTCGGCGACATCGCCATCTCCGGCAGCTTCGCGCTGGCCGGCAGGCGCCACGACCTGGTGGCCGGAGTGAACTGGGGCAGGATGGAAGCCGACCAGTTGTCGCTCTACGGGCGCGGTATCGGCACCCCCTTGCCGCGCCTGGAGGACTGGACCGGCGACTCTCCCAAACCGCCCTTCGATGCCGGTCGTGATGGCGCCGAATTCGATACCACCCGCCGCACCGCCTACGCCACCGCACGCTGGAGCCTGGGCGAGCGGCTCAAGCTCATCACCGGCGTCAACCAGACCCGGGTGGAGAGCGACGGTCGCAGCTACGGCCTGCAGCACCGCTACGCCCGCGATCGCACCCTGCCCTTCGTCGGTGCGGTCTACAGCTTCGCTCCGAACTACGCGCTGTATGCCAGCTATGCGGAGATCTTCAACCCACAGACGCAGCTGGATCGCGCGCTCAACGTGCTGCAGCCGATCACCGGCAGCAACACCGAACTGGGAATCAAGGGCCAGTGGCTGGATGGCCGCGTCAATGCCGCGTTCGCGCTGTTCCGCGCCAAGCAGGACAACACCGCCGAAAGCGACGGCAGCGTCGGCACGCTGCTGGTCTATCGCGGCATCGACGCCACCTCGACCGGCTACGAGGCAGAAATCGCCGGCCGCGTAAGCGACTCCTGGCAGCTGAGCGCCAGTTACACCCAGCTGGGGATCCAGGACGATGCCGGAAACAACGTGCGTTCGTACGTGCCGCGTCGCATGGCCAAACTTGCGACGACCTACAGCATTCCCGGACTGGAACAGCTCAAGCTCGGGTTCAACCTGCGCTGGCAGGACGCCATCACGCGGGTGCAGGACGCCGGCCCGGGCATCGTCCGGCAACCGAGCTATGCGTTGGCAGGCCTGATGGCCAGCTATGCGTTATCGCCACAGTTCAACGCCACGCTCAACGTCAACAACCTTGCCGATCGGCGTTACATCAACAGCCTGTACTGGGATCAGGGCTATGTCGGCGCGGGACGCAACTGGTGGCTATCACTGAACTACCGGTTCTGATCGGCGCGCGGCCAAGGATCGGGCGAAACAGCGAAGCGGGCGAGGCACGCGCCCGCCATGGAGTGCGTTGGTTGGCGAGGGCGCACGCGTGATTGGCGCGCCGGCTAGTCGGTGCGTCGGCTGGCCAGCGTGTCCAGGCGATCCAGCAGGCTCACCCAGAATGCGGCCGGCAGTTCGGCCTTGAGCGGCACGCTATACAACCACTCGTCGGCGAACGCACGGCACTTCACCGCGTCTTTTTCGGTCATCAGGACCGGCAGGCGGCTGCCGAAACTGAAGTCGGCAGCCTTGTAGACATGATGATCGGGAAACGCATGCGGCACCACGCCGATGCCGCGTGCGCGCAGCATGGCGAAGAAACGTTCCGGGTGCGCGATACCGGCCACCGCATGCACGCGTTGCCCAGCCAGAACACCCAGCGGTTGCACGCGTTTGCCATCCATCGGCTGCACGCTGTCGATGCTCAAGCGCATCTGCCATTCGCCGAACCCGGCATCGCCGGCTGGCTGGGTGGCGGCAGTGGCACTGGCCTGGCCGAGATTGACCACGCGGAAGTCGCAATCGTGCGCACGCGCGACCGGTTCGCGCAGCGGGCCGGCCGGCAGCAGGCGGCCGTTGCCGTAGCGGCGCTGACCGTCCACCACTTCGATTTCCACATCGCGCGCCAGCCGGTAGTGCTGTAGCCCATCGTCGCAGACGACGATGTCGCAGCCCGCCTCCACCAGCGCCCGCGCTGCGGCCACGCGATCGCTGTCCACGCGCACGCGCGCACCGGTCTTCCAGGCGATCAGGACCGGCTCGTCGCCCGCGAGTGCGACTGGCGTGTCCGCATCGACCCAACGGGCAGTGCCGGCATCGTCGCGGCCATAGCCGCGACTGGCCACGCCAGGCGTCCAGCCCGCCTCCTGCAGCTTGGAGACCAGCGCGATGGTCAGCGGCGTCTTGCCGGTGCCACCGGCAGTGACATTTCCCACCACCACCACCGGCACCGGCACGCCGCGGCGCTTGAACCATCCGCGCCGGTACAGACCACGGCGCAACGCGGTGACTGCACCGTAGACCGGCGCCAGCAGGCGTGCGGGCAACGGGATGGGCGCGTTGTCGTACCAATACCCCGGCGTGCGGGTGCCGCGCTTGCTCATGCCTGCCGTTCGCGAAACTGCATGCCATGCAGATGCGAGTACAACCCGCCCTGCGCCAGCAATTCGGTGTGGGTGCCACGCTCGACGATGCGGCCCTGATCCATCACCAGCACCTGGTCGGCATGCTCGATGGTGGACAGCCGGTGCGCGATCACCAGCGTGGTACGGTCCGGCATCAGTTTGTGCAGGGCGTCCTGTACCAGCCGTTCGGATTCGTTGTCCAGCGCGGCGGTTGCTTCGTCCAGGATCAGGATCGGCGCGTCCTTGAGCATCGCGCGTGCGATGGCCAGCCGCTGGCGCTGGCCGCCGGACAGCCGCCCGCCCTTGGTCCCCACATACGACTGCAGGCCATCCGGCAGCTGCTCGACGAACTCCATCGCGTTGGCACCGAGAATCGCACGCTCCAGTTGCCCGGCATCGGCGGTGCGCATTTCGCCATAGGCGACATTGTCGGCGATGCTGCCGTCGAACAGCATCACCTGCTGGCCGACCAGCGCGATCTGGCGACGCAGATCGGCCAGCGAATACGCCTGCAGCGGGTGTCCGTCGAGCAGGATCTGCCCTGCCTCGGCTTCGTAGAAGCGCGGAATCAGCTTGATGAGGCTGGATTTGCCGCTACCGGATCGGCCGACGATCGCGGTGACCGTGCCGGGCTGGGCGACGAAACTGACATCGGCCAAAGCCGGGTTCACCTGCTCCGGATAGCGCGCGGTCACGCCGCGAAATTCGATCAGACCCTTGGCGCGCGTCAACGGCCGCACGCCCTGGTCCGGCTCGTCCGGGCTGTCCAGCACAGAAAACAGGCGTTCGGCCGATGCCAGGCCGCGCTGCACCATGTTCTGCACGTTGGTGAGCTGCTTGAGCCCCGGGATGATCGTCAGCATCGAGGTCATCAGCACCACGAAGTCGCCTGCGGTCAGGCGCCCGGCCAGCGCCTGCGCGCCGGCAACGAACAACAGCGCCGACAGGCCGATCGCGCCGATCATCTGCACCGTGGCGGTGGAAATGCCGCGCGTGGATTCAACCTTCATCGCCAGACGCAGATTGCGGTCTGCCAGCGCGCCATAGCGCTCCATTTCCGATTGTTGCGCGCCGTAGATCTTGACCTCCTGGTGACTGGACAAGGTCTGGTCGGCCGCCTGCAACAGATGCGCGCCACTTTCCTGGATGCTGTGGCTGATGCGCCGATAGCGCCGCGCCACCTTGTCCATCACCCAGGCCAGCACCGGCGCCAGCACCACGATGGTCAGGGTGACCTGCCAGCTATGCCACAGCATCAGCGCCAGGGCGCCGATCACCTGCAGCGACTGCTGGATCATCACCTTGACCGCGTCCACCGCGGCCTGTGCAACCTGATCCGAATCCGAGCCCAGCCGGATCAGCATCGAGGGCACCGGCTCCGAATCGAAGCGCGACCCGGGCAGGCGCAGGTACTTGGACATCACCTTGACCCGCAGATCGCGCGCGATGCTGCGTGCGGACTTGCCCATCGCCATGTCGGTGATGTAGCCGGCAATGCCACGCACCACGAACAGCAGGATGATCTGCACCGGCAGCCAGCGGCTGACGTCGGGATTCTTGTAGATGAAGGTTTCGTCGGTGATCGGCTTCATCAACGCCAGGAAACCGGTGGTGCCTGCGGCTTCGATCAACGCAGCGATCAACGCGGCGACCAGCAGCAGCCGATACGGCTTGGCGAAGGTTAACAGGCGACGGTACGTGCGCCAGGACGACGCTGGCGCCGGGCGGTCGTTGGGGTTGGTCACTGGCGGGTTCCGTTCTTGCTGGTCGTGCCGGCGGGAGATGGCGGTGCCGTGGCGATGGCGATACGCCGGAAACCGAGCTGGCCCAACGCATCCTGCGCCGTCACCACGGCCTGGTACGGGGTACGCGCATCGGCACGCATCAACACCGTCTGCTCACGGTCGTCGCCGGCGATCTGGGCGATGGTCTGCTTCAGCGCGTCCACATCCGCACGCAGTACCTCCTGATCGTTGATGAAGTAATGGCCGTCCGCATTGACCAGCACGCTCAGCGAGCGCGGGGGCGCACTGGTGTTCTGGTCGCTGGCGGTCGGCAACTGCAGCTGCAACGTGGAGCGTGCGTCGAAGGTCGTGGTCACCACGAAGAAGATAATGAGGACGAGGATGACGTCGATCAATGGCACCAGGTCGATCTGCGGCTCGTCCTGGCTCCGGTCGCTGCCGATGCGCATCCGTCAGCCCTTCGCCGCGGCAGGGGTGGTGCCAGCCGAACTCGGCGCTGCGGCCGCAGGCACCACGCGGCCATCCATCGTATCCAGCAGCAACGTAGCCTCCTGTTCCATCTCGATGACGTAGCCGGCGATACGCCCTTTGAAGAAGCGATGCGCGATCAACGCCGGAACCGCGATCATCATGCCGGTGGCGGTGCACACCAGCGCCTTGCCGATGCCGCCGGCCAGCTGATTCACATCGCCCACGCCGTGGTCGAGGATGCCCAGAAACATCTGGATCATGCCGACCACGGTACCCAGCAGGCCCAGCAACGGGCCGGCCGAGGCAATCGTGCCCAACGCGTTCAAATAGCGCTCCATGCGATGGACCACATGGCGGCCGGTGTCCTCGATCCGTTCGCGGACCAGCTCGCGCGGGCGACCGCGCATGTCCAGCGCGGCGGCCAGCAAGGCGCCCAATGGCGAATTGCGGCGCAGCGACTCGATATGCGTGGGATCGAGCCTGCCGCGCGCGGCCCAGTTGCGCACCTCTTCGCCCAGGCCGGGGGGCGTCACTTCGTTACGGCGCAAGGTCCATAGACGTTCCAGCACGATCGCCAACGCAATCACGCCCAACAACAGCAACGGCACCATCGGCCAACCGCCCGCCTTGACCAGCTCCAACACGATTCGATTCCTCCGGCGACGCAGCCGCCTATTCGCTGGCCGCTAGGATAACAGCCGACCGCCGCCGTTCCGCAGCATCCCATAGCCGCGGCTGCCACCGCCGTCGCTCGCGGACCTGCAGGCCACCGGCGCCCAGCCAGACCCGCAACGCGCCGGACTCTGCCGTGTTGAGCACTTCGGCGCCATGCGCCTGCCAGCGCTGTACCACAGGCGCGCGCGGATGCCCGAAGCGGTTGCCATGCCCTGCCGACACCAACGCGAGCCGCGCGTTGGTGGCCGCGATGAAGCCGGCGTGCGAGCCATCGGCGCTGCCGTGGTGGGGAACCACCACCACGTCCGCCCGCAACGCCGCTGCATGGTCGCGCAGCAGGCGTCGCTCGACCAGCTCGCCGATATCACCTGGTAACAGCACACTCCCATACCGCGTTGTGACGTGCAGCACGCAGCTGGAGTGATTGCGCAGATACGGGAAGCCTGGGCCCGGATGCAGGAATGCGAAGCGTACGCCGTCCCATTCCCAGTGTTGGCCGGCCTGGCAGCGGGTGGCGACATCCACTGGCGCACCTGCCGGCGCCGCGGTCGTTGCGACCGGCAAGCCGGCGCGCACGGCGGCGTAACCACCGGCATGGTCGGCATCGGCGTGGCTGAGGATCAGCGCGTCCAGTCGACCCACGCCGAGTGCGCGCAAGGCCGGCAGGACCACACGCTCCCCGGCATCGAAACCATCACGCACCGCCGGGCCGGTGTCCAACAGCAGCGCGTGCCGCTGCGTGCGCACCAGCACGGCCAGACCCTGGCCGACATCGAGCAGGTGCAGGTCGGCCTCCCCGGCTGCGGGCAGGGCGCGGTCCGGCCACAGCAGCGGCAGCCAGAGCATGATTGCCAGCGTCTTGCCGGGCGTGCCGCGTGGCAGCAGCAGCCAGAATGCCCCAAGCAGGGCAGCAATCAACGCGATGGCATCGGATTCGGGCACCCACCACAATGCCACCCGTGTCTGCCCCAGCCAGACGAAGCCGGGCCAGGTCAGCTCGAAGCACCAGCCTGCCAGTTGCCATGCCCAGGTGCCGGCGCCGGGAGACAGCGCTTCAAGCGCGGTCCCCAGCAGGCACAGCGGCACGACCACGCAGGTCCACCAGGGAATGGCGACCAGGTTGGCCAGCGGCCCGACCAACGAGGCCTGCCCGAACAGACTGACCGTCAGCGGCAGCAGACCCACCGTGGCGACTGCCTGGGCAGAAAGGAACCCCCGGATCACCGCGCGATCATCCGATGGCAGGCACCAGACCAACCAGGCGACGCCGGCAAAGCTCAACCAGAAGCCTGCCACCAGCACGCTCAACGGGTCCCACCCCAACACCGCCAACAGGGCCAGCGCGAGGATCTGCGGGGTCGTGGCCCGCCGCCGCAAGACCCGCGCCAACGCGACCACCGCGATCATCAGCACCGTTCGCACGGTGGGCAGGGCCAGGCCTGCCAGCACCGCATAGCCTGCGGCGCCGACCAATGCGGCGATCGCAGCGACATGCAGACGCGGGATCAGCGTGCCCAGGCCGGGCCACCAGCGCCACAGCCCAGACGCCAGCAACGCCAGGCATGCGCCCACCAGGCCGACGTGAAATCCCGAGATGGCGATCAGATGGCTCAGCCCGGTAGCGCGCAAGGTTGCCCACGCGGCGTCATCCAGCCCCCGGGTATCGCCCAGCGCCAAGGCCCGCAGATAGGGGGCAGATGGGCCCGGCACCTGTTCGGCAATACGCAGCGACATCCGCTCGCGCCAGGCGTCTACGCCCTGGGGGGCAGCGAGTTGACGCGCGGCAGCGGGGGTGTGCACGGCACCGGTTGCGGCAAGACGTTGCGCCAGCGCCTGACGTTCGGCATCCAAGCCACCCGGGTTGCGCAAGCCGCGGGTTGCCCGCAGCCTGAGCTGCAACTGCCAGCTCGTCCCGGCACGCAGTGCCGCGCGCGGCCCGATCTGCTCGGCCCCGTATGGGTCGTACCACGCCAGCTGCAGCAGCTGGCCGCGCAATGCAGGCGATTGTGCCTGGTCGTCGTCGACGCGCAACTGGAACCGGGTGCGCCGCGGCTCGACCACCGGCAACCCGACGATCCAGCCGCGTACGCTGACAATGCGACCTTCCTCGGCGGGCTGCAATTGCGCCCGCAATACAGACACGGCCTGCCAGCCAGTGAGTCCGAAGCCCAGGATGGCCGTGGCCAGTGCCAGCCCCCATGCACTCCAGCTTGGACGCCGCCACAGGATCAGCCCCGTTCCGAACCCGGCGGCCAGCACGCAACTGGCATAGGCCACCGGCGATGCCACTACAGGCGACCACGCACACGCCATGACGCCGAACAGGAATGCCGCCGCGACAGGCACGGCGGTCATGTGCGGCAGAGGCGCACGCTCGGCGGTCCCTTTCCTCTCGTCTGTTTCCACCCTGATCGTTCCACCCTGATCGCCCTCGGTTCATCAGGCCACGTTAGGCCTGCAGGACCCGTCGCGACAGCGGAAACCAGCGCACGCGCGTGTAGGGGAAGAACGATGCGTCGTGGGAGTTTGCGGCCATACACGGCCTGGGCACCTTGCCGGATCCGATGGCGCAACGGCGCCGAAGGATGCCCGCCGCGCAGGTAACGACCTGCGTCACTGGCATCAAGTTGATGAACCGCACTCGGGTGCGGGCCGCAAGTGGCAAGACGACGGGGACTACGCCATGGGCGACAGAGGCTTCTGCAACCGATTACTGACTAACGCGATGTTCGCCTCGATTTCATGGTGCGAAGGCTATGCTTTCGCGCTATTTTGAGGAGTTAATCCTGTGCGGAAAGGCATTGCACTGATCGTCGGCGTGACCGGCATCTCCGGTTACAACCTGGCCAACATGCTGGTGGCCGATGGCTGGACTGTTTACGGTCTTGCACGCCACCCGTTGCCGCAGGATGGCGTCATTCCCGTGGCAACCGATCTGCTCGATGCGGACGGAACCCGCAAGGCATTGCGCGATCTGCCGATCACCCATGTGTTCTTCTGCACCTGGACACGTCGCGACACCGAGCGCGAGAACATCGAGGCCAATGGCGCGATGATGCGTCATCTCTGCGATGGATTGCGTGACGCACCGCTGCAGCACATGGCGCTGGTCACCGGTACCAAACACTATCTGGGTGCATTCGAGAATTACGGCAGCGGCGAGGCAGAAACTCCATTTCGCGAGAGCGAGCCGCGCCAGCCGGGCGAGAATTTCTACTACACGCTCGAAGACCTATTGTTCGCTCATGCCGAGCGCCACGGCTTCGGATGGAGTGTGCATCGCTCGCACACCATGATCGGCATGGCGAACGGGAGCAATGCCATGAACATGGGCGTGACCCTGGCGGTCTATGCGTCACTGTGCAAGCACACCGGTCAGCCCTTCGTGTTTCCGGGCTCGCAGGCGCAGTGGAACAGCCTCACCGATCTCACCGATGCCGGCCTGCTCGGTCGTCAGTTGGCCTGGGCTGGCCTGAGCCCGGCAGCGCGCAACCAGGCCTTCAACACGGTCAACGGCGATGTGTTCCGCTGGCGTTGGATGTGGGGCGAAATTGCGGCGTTCTTCGAACTCGACGCCGCGCCCTGCCCCGACACGCCGCAGCCGCTGGAAGCGCGCCTGACCAACACCGCTCCTGCGCTGTGGGCCGAACTGGCGGCAAAGCACGATCTGGTGGAATCGGACGTCAATCGACTGGCCTCGTGGTGGCACACCGATGCAGATCTGGGCCGTGAGATCGAGTGCGTCAACGACATGACCAAAAGCCGCGAGCTGGGCTTCCTGGATTTCTACGACAGCCGTGCCTCGTTCTTGGAGCTGTTCACCCGGCTGCGTGCACGGCGCATCATTCCCTGATCGCTGCCAACGCATCGCCGCAGGTGGTCAATGGCCTGCGGCGTGCAGATGTTCGCCGTCGTCACGGCACGGATGCTCCATCGATCAACCGATGGGGCGTGGTGACTCGGTACAACGTGAAAACGCTGCATCCATCGCAAACAGCACTTACTGGTGATCCCCCACCGCATCAGCAGTAACGCCATCGGCACACCGATGAAGCCGACTGTAATTACACCGCCGACGCCGCCAGCTCGCGCAGCTTGCCTTGATGCAGCTCCAGCACGCGATCCAGCCGACGTGCCAGGCTACGGTCATGGGTGACCAGCACCAGGCTGGTGCGCTGGGCGCGGTTGAGGTCCAGCATCAGCTCGAACACCGTGCCGGCGGTCTTGTCGTCGAGGTTGCCGGTAGGCTCGTCGCCCAGCACGCAACCGGGACGGTTGACCAGGGCCCGTGCCACTGCGCAGCGCTGGCGCTCGCCGCCGGACAACTCGCCTGGCTTGTGTTCGATACGATGCCCAAGCCCGACCGACTCCAGCAGCTGCAGTGCCTGCCCGCGCGCCACCGCCACGTCCTTGCCCGACAGCAGCACCGGCATCATCACGTTCTCCAGCGCAGTGAATTCCGGCAACAGATGGTGGAACTGGTAGACGAAGCCCAGTGCCTGGTTGCGCAACTTGCCGCGCTGGCCGTCGGACAGCGCAGACATGCGTTGGCCTGCGACGTACACCTCGCCGGAGGTAGGAGTATCCAGCCCGCCCAGCAGATGCAAAAGCGTGCTCTTGCCGGCACCGGACGCGCCGACGATTGCGACGGTTTCACCGGTCGCTACCGACAGATCCAGGCCGTCGAACACCGGCGTGCGCATCTTGCCTTCGGCATAGGTCTTGGCCAACGCCTCGGCGCGGATCACCACATCGGATTGGTTCGGCTGCTGCATCCCCGACTCCCGATTCTCGCCTCCCGATTCCCGGATCTCATTCATAACGCAGCGCCTCCGCCGGTTGGGTCCGCGAGGCGCGCCACGCCGGGTACAGGGTGGCCAAGAAGCTCATGACCAACGCCACCACGGTGATGACCACCACGTCCTGGGTTTGCATGTCGGTCGGCAGGCCGGTGATGTAGTACACGTCCTCCGGCAGCAGTTTCACGTTGAACACTGCTTCGATCACGCCAAGGATGCGTTCGAGATTGAGCGTCAGCACGATACCGCCGATCACGCCCATGATGGTGCCCATGAAGCCGATCAGCGCCCCCTGCACCATGAACACCTGCATCACGCCACCGGGCGACAGGCCCAGCGTGCGCAGGATGGCGATATCGGCCTGCTTGTCGGTGACCAGCATCACCTGCGAGGACACGAGGTTGAACGCGCCCATCGCCACGATCAACGACAGCAGGATGCCCATCACGGTCTTTTCCATCTTCAAGGAGTGATAGAGGTTGGCGTTTTCGCGGGTCCAGTCGCTGACCAGATACGGGCCGCGCAACTTGAGCGCCAGGTCGCGCGCCACGTTCCAGGCCTGGTCCATGTCATGCAGGCGCAGCCGCACGCCTGTCACCCCGTCCATGCGCAGCACGCGCGCCAGGTCCTGCATGTTGACCACCGCCAGGCCGCGGTCGATCTCGTTGTAGCCGGCCTCGAAGATGCCGCTGACGGTGAAGCGCTTGAGCCGCGGCATTGCGCCCAACGGGGTGGCCTGGGTATCGCTGAGCAGCACGACGATACCGTCGCCCACGTCCACCCCCAGCCAAAGCGCCAGCTCCTTGCCGATGACGATGTTGTAGGAACCTGGCGTCAGGCTGTCGACCGAGCCCTGCTGCATCTTCTTGGCCAGCACCGACACCTTGGCTTCTTCGGAGGGAATCACGCCACGCACGATGGCCGGTTGCTTGCGCGGGCCCTGCAGCAATGATTCGGTTTCGATGTAGGGCGCAGCGCCGACCACGCGCGGATCGGCGGTAGCGACCGCAACCGCACGCGGCCAGTCACGCATCGGCGCACCTTCGGCGCTGACCGTGGCATGCGCGGCCATCTGTAGCAGGCGGTCGCGAATTTCCTTCTGGAACCCGCTCATCACCGCCAGCGTGGTGATGAGCACGGTCACGCCCAGGGCGATGCCCAGGATCGATGCCATCGAGATGAAGGAGATGAAGCCATTGCGCCGCTTGGCACGCAGGTAGCGCAAGCCGATGGCAACCGGGATGGGTTTGAACATGCGGTTCAACCGTGAAAGGGACGCTATGGTGCCACTTGCAGCGCCCGAGACGAAATCGCATGCGCCTGGGCGGCCAGACGCAGTTCACGTCGCTGCGCTGCCGGCAGGGTATCCGGCCAGAAATGCAGCCGATTGCGGCGTTTAGCGGTACCCCGCCAGGACACCACCGCGATCGGCCCGCGCCACCGCACCTGCATGTCTTCCACCCGCTCCCCGTCGACGCTGGCCGCCGCATCGCTCCACGGCACCACCAGCTGACGGAGCGGCGAGCGCAACAGCCGGCGCAGCGAATCCGTGCCCAGCAGCGCGGCATAGCCGGACAACAACAGCGCAGCCCAGATCGGCACGCCGCAGCGCCATACCGCGCACTGGGCCAACAGCGCCATCAGCACCAGCGCGCAGGCTAGAGCGCGCGAAGGCCGCCAATCAAGCCGGCATGGCGCGGATATCGGCGATGAGGGCGGCGTTATCGGCATCGGGGCAGGCCTCGTATCCCATGAACCAGCGCCACAACTTATCGTCTTCGCAATCCAGTAGCTGTAGGAAAACCGCGCGCTCTGCCGCAGGTGCTTGCGCCCAGCGGCGGTCCAGGTAGCGGCCGAACAACTGATCCAGCTCGCGCATGCCGCGCCGGCAACGCCAGCGCAGTTTCTTCAGCAAGGTCTCTTCGTCCATCCCTCTCTCCCCCCGCCCCGCGGCGGGCCGAAAACGACAGCGGCACCTGACCTGGGGCCGGTGCCGCTGCAAACCACATCCCGCCGGGCGGGACCATATTGCCGTGCGATCAGGCGCGACGCGCCATCATCAGCTTCTTGATCTCGGCGATGGCCAATGCCGGATTCAAGCCCTTCGGGCAGGTGCGTGCGCAGTTCATGATGGTGTGGCAGCGATACAGCTTGAACGGGTCTTCCAGGTCGTCCAGACGCGCACCGGTGTCCTCGTCGCGCGAGTCGATGATCCAGCGGTAGGCTTGCAGCAGGATTGCAGGCCCCAGATAACGCTCACCGTTCCACCAGTAGCTTGGGCAGCTGGTCGAGCAGCAGGCGCACAGGATGCATTCGTACAGGCCATCGAGCTTCTTGCGGTCTTCCGGTGACTGCAGGCGCTCGCGGTCCGGCGGTGCCGGGGTCTGGGTGCGGATCCACGGCTTGATCGAGGCGTACTGCGCATAGAAATGCGTCAGGTCCGGCACCAGGTCCTTGATGACGTCCATGTGCGGCAGCGGATAGATCGGCACCTCGGCCTTGCCGCAGGCGGCAATCGCCTTGGTGCAGGCCAGTGTATTGGTGCCGTCGATGTTCATTGCGCACGAACCACAGATGCCTTCGCGGCAGGAGCGGCGGAAGGTCAGGGTCGGGTCGACCTCGTTCTTGATCTTGATGAGTGCGTCCAGCACCATCGGACCGCACTTGTCCAGATCGATCTCGTAGCTGTCGGTGCGCGGATTGGCGTCGCCATCCGGATCCCAACGGTAGACCTTGAAGGTGCGGGTGTTCTTGGCACCTTGAGCAGGGTAATGCTTGCCCTTGCCGATCTTGGAATTCTTGGGGAGGGTGAACTCTGCCATGGCTTTAAAATCCGGGAATGAGGATTGGGGAATGGGGAATCGGAAAGCCGGGACACGAAGCGCGCTTGCGCCGCATTCGATTCCCGATTCCCGATTCCCGATTCCCGGCTTTGGTCAGTAGACGCGCGGCTTCGGCGGAACCACATCCACTTCCTTGCTCAGCGTGTACATGTGGACCGGGCGATAATCGAAATCGCACTGGCCCTTGTCGTCCACGGTGACCAGCGTGTGCTTCTGCCAGTTGACGTCGTCGCGGTCGGGGAAGTCCTCGTGCGCATGCGCGCCGCGGCTTTCCTTGCGTTGCTCGGCCGAATTGATCGTCGCCACTGCGTTGAGCAGCAGGTTGTTCAATTCGTAGGTCTCGATCAGGTCCGAATTCCATACCAGCGAGCGGTCCGACACCTTGACGTCTTCGAAGGTGGCGAAAATCTCCGCCATCTTGTCCACGCCTTCCTTCAGTGTCTTGCTGGTACGGAACACCGCCGCGTCCGATTGCATGGTGCGCTGCATGTTGTCGCGGATCACCGAGGTCGGCGTGGAGCCGTTGGCGTGGCGCAACTTGTCCAGCAGGCCCAGCGCCTTGTCGCAGGCATCGGACGGCAACGGCTTGTGCGGCTGGTTGGTCTTGACCGTCTCGGCGCACCGGTTAGCCACTGCGCGGCCGAACACCACCAGGTCCAGCAGCGAGTTGGAGCCCAGGCGGTTGGCGCCGTGCACCGACACGCAGGCCGCTTCGCCGATGGCGTACAGGCCGGGGACCACCGCATCCGGGTTGTCGCCTTGCTTGCGTACGACTTCGCCGTGGTAGTTGGTGGGAATGCCGCCCATGTTGTAATGCACGGTCGGCAGCACCGGAATCGGCTGCTTGGCCACGTCCACACCCGCAAAGATGTGCGCGCTCTCGGCAATGCCGGGCAGCTTGTCGTTGATGACTTCCGGGCCGAGGTGGGTCAGGTCGAGCAGGATATGGTCCTTGTGCTCGCCCACGCCGCGGCCTTCGCGGATTTCGATGGTCATCGAACGCGACACCACGTCGCGCGAAGCCAGGTCCTTGTAGTGCGGTGCATAGCGCTCCATGAAGCGCTCGCCGTTGCTGTTGCGCAGGATGCCGCCTTCGCCACGCACGCCTTCGGTAATCAGGCAGCCCGCACCGTAGATGCCGGTGGGGTGGAACTGCACGAACTCCATGTCCTGCATCGGCAGGCCGGCACGCATCACCAGGCCGCCGCCATCGCCGGTACAGGTATGGGCGGAGGTTGCGCTGAAATACGCGCGGCCGTAGCCGCCGGTCGCCAGCACCACGCCATGGGCGCGGAACAGGTGCAGCGAGCCTTCGGCCATGTCCAGCGCGAGCACGCCGCGGCAGACGCCTTCTTCGTCGAAAATCAGGTCGAGCGCGAAATACTCAATCATGAAACGCGCGTTGTGCGCAAGCGACTGCTGGTACAGCGTGTGCAGCATCGCGTGGCCGGTGCGGTCGGCGGCGGCGCAGGTGCGCTGCGCGGACGGGCCTTCGCCGTACTTGGTGGTCATGCCGCCGAACGGACGCTGGTAGATCTTGCCTTCTTCGGTGCGCGAGAACGGCACGCCGTAGTGTTCCAGCTCGATGATGGCCGGAATCGCTTCGCGGCACATGTATTCGATGGCGTCCTGGTCGCCCAGCCAGTCCGACCCCTTGATGGTGTCGTAGAAGTGGTAGCGCCAGTCGTCCTCACCCATGTTGCCGAGCGCGGCGGAAATACCGCCCTGCGCCGCCACGGTGTGCGAACGGGTCGGGAAGACCTTGGTCAGGCAAACCGTCTGCAGACCCTTCTGGGCCAGGCCGAAGGTTGCGCGCAGGCCGGCACCGCCGGCGCCCACCACGACCATGTCGTACTTGTGTTCAGTGATCTTGTAAGCGGACATCTAATCTGGATTCCTGTTCAGTGCGCCCGATGACTCAGGCACCGCCCAGCGCGATGCGCGCCACTGCGAAAATGCTGACGATCACGCCAAGCACGGCGATGAACTTCACCGTGGTCTGCAACGCCAGTGCCAGCAGCGAATTGTGGATGTAGTCCTCGAGCACGACCTGCAGCCCAAGCTGCGCGTGCCAGAACATCGCCACCAGGAAACCCACCAGCAATACGGCATTCCAGGGCTTGGAGACCGCCGCCACTGCGGTCGGGTAGTCGGAACCGAGCAGGCTCAGCACGAACACCACGAACCAGATCGCCAGCACCACCAGCGCCGTAGCGGTCAGGCGCTGCAGCACGAAGTGCTCGGTCCCGGTCTTGGCGGCGCCCAGGCCGCGCACGGTCTTCAACGGGGTACGGTAACGGCTCATGCGGCGGCTCCGGTCAAGACGTAGGCCCAGATCGCGGCGGTGATGACCAGGCTGGCGACCACCGAGGTCCAGCTGCTCCGCACGAAGGCCGGGATGCTGAAGCCGTGGCCGAAGTCCTGCACGATGTGGCGGATGCCGTTGGACAGGTGATAGGCAAACGCCCATGACCATGCAAACAGGAACAGCTGGCCATACCAGGCGCCCAGCTGTTGGGTGAGGCACGACCAGTGGTCCTGCCCAAGCATCAACACCAGCAGAGCGACGGCAATGACCAGCGCCCCTCCGGAAAGAATGACGCCGGTGGCTCGATGCAGGATCGAGGTCGCCATCTGGATCTGCCAGCGATATACCTGCAGATGTGGGGAAGTGGGACGTTCGCGGATCGCCATTCGCTGGGCTCGTTATCTCGGCTGGGCGGCATTAGGCCGCTGTGGCTAAAGGCTGCTCAAAAATCGATGCAGCGTCCATTTTTTTCCCAGTCGCCATAGCGCGTCGGCTCGGGGCCGTCGCGCCCACCGATCTCCTTGGGCAGGGGCTGCGTCTCGGGAATATGCTCCTGAGAGGAAGGCTGCGTCTCGGAATTCTGCGCTGGCGTGGGGGTTGGATGGCCTATCATAGTGGTCTCACAACGTTGCGATTTTAGTCCTCCCCTTCCGTGGCTGACAACCTGAATCTTATTCCGCAGGGTTTTGGCTCCCTGCACGACATGCAATACGTCCGCTTGATCGGGGCGGATGCGGTGGCGTTCGCGCATGCGCAATTTGCCAACGACGTCCAGGCGCTGGCGATCGGGCAGTGGCAATGGAATGCGTGGTTGACGGCGAAGGGGCGCGTGATCGCCATCTTCGCACTCCTGCGTGAGGACGACACGCACCTGCTGATGATGCTGCCCGATGGCAACGCGGCCGAGATCGCCGCGCAACTGGGGCGTTTCGTGTTCCGGCGCAAGCTGAAGATCGCAGTGGCCACGCTTGCGGCCTATGCCGGCTTCCAGGCGCCGCAGCAGGCACAAGGCGCACAGGCGGCCATCGCTGCGCAGCACATCGAACTGGATTTCGGCAGCAGTGCCCTGCCGCGCACATTGGTGCTGCTGACAAGCGAGGCATTGGCTGCGCCTATCGATCTGCCCGGCATCGACGCCCAATGGCGATGCGCCGATCTGCACCTGGGCCTGGTGCGCCTGCCGCAGGCGCAGCGCGAGCAGTGGACCCCGCAGCAACTGGCACTCGACCGCCTGCAGGCCTTCAGCGTCAAGAAGGGCTGCTATCCCGGCCAGGAAATCGTGGCGCGTACACATTTCCTCGGCAAGGCCAAGCGCGCTGTGCACCTGCTCGACAGCGACACCGCCGTCGCGCTGGGCGATGCGATCAGCCTGGACGGCGCCGAGGTGGGCACCGTGGTCAGCGTCGCCGGCACCCTGGCCCTGGCGGTGCTACCGCTGGAGCTGGTCATCGGCGACGGCATGGCGCTGACGGCAGGGGATGTTCCTGCCAGATTGCTGCAGATGGTGCCTGGGCTGGCGCGCTGAGGCATACCCGCGTCTGTATTGGCAGGGCCCCGGGCCGCGCACGCCCGAACGGCGGCGATGGGAAGCGTGCAGCCAGCATTGTCCCGCACAGGCATGGAGCACCTGTTTTGTTCCGCTACCGGCCTGGAGACGCCGGCAGCGCAACGCCGTGCTCAGGCAGTGGCAAGGGTCAAACGCTCGCCAGTCGCTGGGTCGAAGAAGTGCAGCGCATCGCTGCGTAGCGCCAGTCGCAGCGGCTGACCGACCGCCGGCAAGGCCTGCGGTGCGACGCGGATCACCAGCGGTTGCCCGCCGCGATCCAGGTTGAGGAAGATCTCGTTGCCCACCGGCTCGATCACCTCGATACGTGCCTCAAAGCCCAACGCTGGATCGCTGGATGGCTGCAAGTGCTCCGGTCGCACCCCGACGATCACATCCTGGCCGAACCAGCGGCGATCCACCTGCGCGGCACCCAATGGCACACGCCAGCCATCGGCCAGCAGCAACTGCAGGCCGTCCTGCTCCTCCAGCCGGCCCTGCAGCAGGTTCATCGCCGGGCTGCCCAGGAAACCGGCCACGAACAGGTTGGCCGGGCGGTCGTACAGCGCCATCGGGCTGTCGATCTGCTGGATCACGCCGTCCTTGAGCACCACGATGCGCTGGCCCAGCGTCATCGCTTCGACCTGGTCGTGGGTGACGTAGATCATGGTAGTGCCGAGCTTGCGGTGCAGCTGCGCGATCTCGGTGCGCACGCTGTGGCGCAGCTTTGCGTCCAGGTTCGACAGCGGCTCGTCGAGCAGGAACACCGACGATTCACGCACCATCGCCCGCCCCAGCGCCACGCGCTGGCGCTGGCCGCCGGACATCGCCTTGGGCAGCTTGTCCAGCATCGGAGTCAGCCCGAGCAACGCGGCGGCGTTGTTGACGCGCTCGGCAATCACCTGTTTGGGGTGGCCGCGCAGCTTGAGCCCGAAGGCCAGGTTCTCGGCCACGGTCATGTGCGGATACAGCGCGTAACTCTGGAACACCATGGCGATGTCACGGTCCTTGGGCGCCACGTCGTTGACCACGCGCTCGCCGATCCTCAGCGTGCCCGCACTGATGTCTTCGAGCCCGGCGATCATGCGCAACAAGGTCGACTTGCCGCAGCCCGATGGCCCCACCAACACCATTAGCTCGCCATCGGCGACCTCGAAGCTCGCGCCCTGCACCGCCACCTGGCCGTTGTCGTAGACCTTGCGGACCCCTTCCAGCTGCACTTTCGCCATCGTTCGGCCTCAACTGTGTATGCGCCCTGCCCTCGGCCCTCCCGACGGCAGTGACGACCGACCCACCCGCAAGGAGTGTCCCTGCAAACGAATGCATTGGTTTATTCTGACATGTAATCGTTTTCACATGGCAACATCGGCTGCGTGAGGAATCATGCCGCAATCGCGCCATGCGGCCGTGATCGATGGCATTGGCAGCGATGCGGTGTCGCCATTGCGCCGCGCATTTGCCGCCACTCCGTCGATGCGCTCGCCGCTGACCGCCAGTTGCTGCAACAATCGGGGATTGGGCGTGAGCGTCCATCCCCCGCTGCGCCCACGCAAGTGTCGTGCAGGAACAGACCCACCGACCGCCGGCTGCCCGGCGCCTTTCCGCCAAGCTGCTGATAACGATGTCCCCAGAATCCGAAACGCGCTCCATGCACAACACCCTGATCCTGTTTGGCGCCACCGGCGATCTTGCCCAGCGCTATCTGTTCCCCTCCTTGCTGCGCCTGTTCATCGATGGGCTGCTGCCCGACGACTTTCGCATCCTTGCACTGGCATTGTCGCCGCACGACACCGAGGCGTTCCGCGAGGTGCTGCGCCCGCGCCTGACCGACGCACTGCCGATCGCCACGCCCGCGCAGATCCAGGCGCTGTTGCAGCGGGTCGATTACCGCTCGGTGGACCTGCGCAACGCCGAATCGGTGGCCGAGGCGGTGCGTGAGCTGGCAAGCCGCCAGATTGTCAGCTACCTGGCGATTCCGCCGGGCCTGTACATCAGCACCTGCCAGGGCCTGGCCCTGGGTGGCGCACTGGCGGCGCCGCACCGGCTGATGCTGGAAAAGCCGATCGGCCACGATTCGGACAGCGCCCGCGAGATCCTGCAGTCGATCGGCGCGCTGATCGACGAAGACCGCGTGTTCCGCCTGGACCATTACCTGGGCAAGGCGGCAGTCCAGAACCTGGTGGCACTGCGCTTTGGCAATACCCTGCTGGAGGCGGTCTGGAACCGCACCTACATCGAATCGGTGCAAATCCTGGTGGCCGAAAGCGAAGGCGTGGACGGGCGCGATGCCTACTACGCCCGTTCCGGTGCGCTGCGCGACATGGTGCAGAGCCATATCCTGCAGCTGCTGTGCCTGGTGGCGATGGAGCCGCCGGCCTCGCTGGAAGCCGACCGCATCCGCGACGAGAAGGTCAAGGTGCTGCGTGCGTTGCGCCCGATGACCGCCGTACACGCCGCGCACGACAGCGTGCGCGGCCGCTACACCGCCGGCAGCATCAATGGCCAGCCCGCGCAGGCCTACCAGCCGCCGGAAGGCAGCGACGTGGAAACCTTCGTCGCGGTGACCGCGCACATCGACAACTGGCGCTGGGCCGGGGTGCCGTTCCACTTGTGCACCGGCAAGCGCCTGGCCGAACGCTCCACCCGCATCGTGGTCACGCTCAAGCCGGTGACTCACTGGCTGTTCGAGCGGCCGGGCCGGCAGAATGCGGTGCCCAACCGCCTGACCTTCCAGTTGCAGCCGCAGGAAAACATCGAACTGGGCCTGATGAGCAGCCTGGCCGGCCCGGAATGGGGTGCGATCGAACTGCAGCCGCTGGAGCTGGAGCTATCGGTGCCGACCGGCCTGCACCGCCGCATTGCCTATGAACGCTTGTTCGCCGATGCCTTCAACGGCAACCCGGCGCTGTTCGTGCGCGACGACGAGGTCAAGGCCGCCTGGGCCTGGATCGACAGTGTCAGCGATGCCTGGAAGAGCGCGGCGCTGCCACTACAGCTCTACCCGGCCGGCAGTTGGGGGCCGGAATCGGCCGCCCCGTTCCTGCCCCCGGCCACCGACGCACAGGGAAACAACGCATGACCGCTCTTTCCAAGCCGGTGCTGGTTGCCGATATCGGCGGGACCAATGCGCGCTTCGCACTGGCCGATGTGAACGCCTCGGTGCCGTTGCTGGACGACACCTCGCGCGAATTCGCGGTGGTGGAATTCGCCTCGCTTGGCGAAGCCGCACGCTACTACCTGGACCAGATCGGCGTGCAGGCCACTCAGGGCGTGTTCGCCGTGGCCGGGCGCGTGGATGGCGATGAAGCACGCATCACCAACCATCCGTGGGTAATTTCGCGCACGCGCACCGCCAGCATGCTGGGTTTCAGCACCTTGCACCTCATCAACGACTTCGCCGCGCAGGCAATGGCGATCAGCCTGCTGCGCCCGCAGGACGTGGTGCAGGTGGGCGGCGCCAGCTGGCGGCCCGCCCCCATCGATCAGCCGCGCAACTACGGCGTGATCGGCCCAGGCACCGGCCTGGGCGTGGGCGGCCTGATTATCCGCAATGGGCGCTGTTTTCCGCTGGAGACCGAGGGCGGCCACGTCAGCTTTCCGCCGGGCACGCCGGAAGAAATCCGCATCCTGGAGATCCTGTCCGAGCAATTCGGGCGAGTGTCCAACGAGCGCCTGATCTGCGGCCCGGGCCTGGTCAACATCCACCGTGCGCTCAGCGAGATCGCCGGTGTCGATCCCGGCCCGCTGCAACCCAAGGACATCACCGCCCGTGCGGCGGCCGGTGACCCGCGCGCGGGGCGCACCATCGACCTGTTCTGCGCCATCTTCGGTGCCATTGCCGGCGACATGGTGCTGATGCAGGGCGCCTGGGACGGCGTCTTCCTCACCGGCGGGCTGGTGCCCAAGGTGCTGGATTCGCTGCAGCATTCCGGCTTTCGCCAGCGCTTCGAGCACAAGGGCCGGTTCTCCGCGATCATGTCCAGGGTGCCTTCGCTGGCGGTGATGCACCCGCATGCCGGCTTGCTCGGCGCCGCGGCGTATGCGGTGGACGCGCAGCGCAAGCATCCAGGAGAGCAGCGATGAGCCTGCCAAGCGACCCGCGCATCGTCCTGGTGCGTTACGACGACCCGGCCGAGTGGACCGAGGCGGTGGCCAGCGAAATGGCTGATCTGCTGGAGCAGGAGATCTCCCGCCGCGGGCAGGCACGCATGCTGCTCTCCGGCGGGACCACGCCTGCACCTGTCTATGAATCGCTGGCGCATCGCCCGCTGGACTGGTCACGCGTGGAAGTCGGCCTGGTCGATGAGCGCTGGCTGTCGCCGCAGGACCAGGACAGCAACGCATGGCTGGTCAGGCACAGCTTCCTGACCCACGCGGCGGCTGCAACCTTCATTCCGCTGGTGCGCCCTGGCAAGCAGCTGCCCGAGTGCGTGCACACGGCGAACCTGCAGGCCAGGCATGCCGAACCCGCGTGCCTGGCGGCGCTGGGCATGGGCGGCGATGGGCACACCGCCTCGCTGTTTCCAGGAGCCACCGACCTGCCCAAGGCCCTGGCCAGCCCCCAGCCCTACGCCTCCCTGGATGCCACCGGCTGCCCCGGTGCCAACCAATGGCCGCTGCGCATCACCCTGACCCCCGCCGGGCTGGCACCGATTCCCAGCCGGCTGCTATTGCTGCGCGGCAAGCAAAAGCTCGAGGTCCTGCAGGCGGCGCTGGCCGGCGAAGAGATCAACGCCTACCCAATCCGGGTGGCCCTGCAGCAGCCTGGACCACCGCTGCGCGTGCACTGGTGTGCCTGATGTGCCGTGTACCGGTCATGCAGGCCGTGCTGCACGGCGATCCCGCACCGCACGCTTGCGCAACGTTCCTGCCCGGTGCAGGGCCAGCACAGCGTCGGCAGCGCATGGCCGCCACAGGGCTTACTCGGCCTCGGTTACAACATCCTGCGCCCCAGGGCTGCAGGAATTCGTGTCAACGCATCCCCTTCCCCGTTTCTCATAGCCGGTAGCCAATGAGCCTGCATCCGAACATCCAAGCTGTCACCGACCGCATCCGCAAGCGCAGCGCGCCCTCGCGCGCGGCCTATCTGGCCGGCATCAATGCCGCCCTGCGTGAGGGTCCGTTCCGTAGCCGGTTGAGCTGCGGCAATCTCGCGCATGGCTTCGCGGCCTCCGAGCCCACCGACAAATCGCGCCTGCGCGGCGCGGCCACGCCCAACCTGGGCATCATCACCGCCTATAACGACATGCTGTCGGCGCACCAGCCGTTCGAGCATTATCCGCAGCTGATCCGCGACACCGCGCGTGCGCTCGGCGCCACCGCGCAGGTGGCCGGCGGCGTGCCGGCGATGTGCGATGGCGTCACCCAGGGCCGCGCGGGCATGGAGCTGTCGCTGTTCTCGCGCGACAACATCGCCCAGGCCGCCGCGATCGGCCTGAGCCACGACATGTTCGACAGCGTGGTGTACCTGGGCGTGTGCGACAAGATCGTGCCGGGCCTGCTGATCGGCGCGCTGGCATTCGGGCACCTGCCGGCGATCTTCATGCCGGCTGGCCCGATGACGCCCGGCATTCCGAACAAGCAAAAAGCGGAAGTACGCGAACGCTACGCCGCCGGAGAAGCCACCCGCGCCGAGTTGCTGGAAGCCGAATCGGCGTCCTACCACTCGCCCGGCACCTGCACCTTCTACGGCACCGCCAACTCCAACCAGGTATTGCTCGAAGCGATGGGCGTGCAGCTGCCCGGCGCCTCGTTCGTCAACCCGGAACTGCCGTTGCGCGATGCGCTGACCCGCGAGGGTACCGCGCGTGCGCTGGCGATCTCTGCACTGGGCCAGGATTTCCGCCCGTTCGGCCGCCTGATCGACGAACGCGCCATCGTCAACGCGGTGGTCGCGCTGATGGCCACCGGCGGCTCCACCAACCACACCATCCACTGGATTGCAGTGGCCCGTGCGGCCGGTATCGTGCTCACCTGGGACGACATGGACCTGATCTCGCAGACCGTGCCGCTGCTGACCCGCGTCTACCCGAACGGCGAAGCCGACGTGAACCGCTTCCAGGCCGCCGGCGGCACCGCGTTCGTGTTCCGCGAATTGATGGACGCCGGCTACATGCACGACGACCTGCCCACCGTGGTCGAAGGCGGCATGCGCGCCTACGTCAACGAGCCGCGCCTGCAGGACGGCAAGGTCACCTACGTGCCCGGCACCGCGACCACCGCCGACGACAGCGTCGCGCGGCCGGTCAGCGCTGCGTTCGAAGCCCAGGGTGGCCTGCGTCTGTTGCGCGGCAACCTGGGCCGTTCGCTGATTAAGCTGTCGGCGGTCAAGCCGCAGCACCGCAGCATCCAGGCGCCTGCCGTGGTGATCGACACCCCGCAGGTGCTCAACAAGCTGCATGCAGCCGGCGTGCTGCCGCACGATTTCGTGGTGGTGCTGCGCTACCAGGGCCCGCGGGCAAACGGCATGCCGGAACTGCATTCGATGGCACCGTTGCTGGGCCTGCTGCAGAACCAGGGCCGGCGCGTGGCGCTGGTCACCGACGGCCGCCTGTCCGGTGCGTCGGGCAAGTTCCCGGCGGCCATCCACCTGACTCCCGAAGCCGCGCGCGGCGGCCCGATCGGGCGCGTGCGCGAGGGCGACATCGTGCGCCTGGATGGCGAAGCCGGCACCCTGGAAGTGCTGGTGTCGGCCGAAGAATGGGCCTCGCGCGAGGTCGCGCCGAACACCACGGTGGCCGGCAACGACCTGGGCCGCAACCTGTTCGCCATCAACCGCCAGGTCGTCGGCCCGGCCGACCAGGGCGCGATCTCCATTTCCTGCGGTCCCACCCATCCGGACGGCGCGCTGTGGAGCTACGACGCCGAATACGAACTGGGCGCCGACGCCGCTGCTGCCGACGCACCGCACGAGTCCAAGGACGCCTGATCCTTCCCACTTTGGCGACCGCTTCGGCGGCCGCCGTCCAACGGAGTTGCAATGACGATTGCCCAGACCCAGAACACCGCCGAACAGCTGCTGCGCGACGCCGGCATCCTGCCGGTGGTCACCGTCGATACGCTGGACCAGGCACGCCGCGTCGCCGACGCGCTGCTGGAAGGCGGCCTGCCCGCCATCGAGCTGACCCTGCGCACGCCGGTGGCGATCGATGCGCTGGCCATGCTCAAGCGCGAACTGCCCAACATCGTGATCGGCGCCGGCACCGTGTTGAGCGAACTGCAGCTGCGTCAGTCGGTGGATGCCGGCGCGGATTTCCTGGTGACTCCAGGCACGCCTGCCCCGCTGGCGCGCCTGCTGGCCGATGCGCCGATCCCGGCGGTGCCCGGCGCCGCCACGCCGACCGAACTGCTGACCCTGATGGGCCTGGGGTTCCGCGTATGCAAGCTGTTTCCGGCCACCGCCGTGGGCGGCCTGCAGATGCTCAAGGGTCTGGCCGGCGCGCTGTCCGACCTCAAGCTGTGCCCCACCGGCGGCATCAGCGAAGCCAACGCCGCCGAGTTCCTGTCGCAGCCGAATGTGGTCTGCATCGGCGGGTCGTGGATGGTGCCCAAGGACTGGCTGGCCCAGGGCCAGTGGGACAAGGTCAAGGACAGCTCGGCCAAGGCGGCGGCGATCGTACGGCAGGTGCGGGCGGGTTGATTGCCTGGGCGCTTTGGTCGGCGACTTGATGACCTATGTGATTGGATGTGCTCGTCAGAAAGGACGTGTTGATTCTTTCAACAAGGTTTGGCGACCAAGTGCTGATGCGTGGTAGTTGCCACTCCAACTCTCGATCGCAAGCTGGCAAAGATCGTTCAAAACGTCGCTGGCCAAGCGACTTTTGTTGTTAGAAGCGATGACAATGACAAACCGAGGCGGCAGCGTGGCCTGGGATTGGCGGAGAGCGGCACAGGGATGTGCCGCGCCGAAGAGCCGATGCCGAGGGTCGGCAGGGATTCGTGTAAAAAACAGCCAAAAGTGAGCTAACTTGCTGTCAGAAAAGAAATTTTTCACAACTTCCTGCCGGCCCTCCATACGGGTCCAGGATCACCTTCATGTCTGCGCCTCAACCCCGGTCGTCTAGAGTTGTCAGGATCCCCCGAAGTTGTGTGCTGCCATGCGGATTCGGCAAGGAGTGGAGGGACCAGAGACCTTTTACTCTTGAGGCGACCATCTTTCCTATAAATGAGGTATGCCTGATGGATCCCATTCGTCCGCGCCTGCCAAGTCCTACCCACGAACTTCTGGCCAGACCCCAGCCGGATAGGGTTCAGCCGCAGCCGACTGCAGATCGTGGGGGGTCTCCGCCTGCTGGCAGCCCCCTGGATGGCTTGCCCGCTCGACGGACGATGTCCCGGCCCCGTGTCCCGTCTCCCCCTGCCCCCTTGCCTGCGTTCTTCCATCCGTGGCTTCTTGATACATCGCTTTTTGATTCGATGTCTGCCTTCGGCGCTCCTCATACAGAGGCTGCCTCAGGAGAGGGGGATGAGATGCAATCGGGTCTGCGTGCAGCCGATGACCCGCAACCCACCGTGCACGTCGCTGTGACGGCCGCGCGGCCGCCGCGCGCCAAGCCGGCGCCGCGACGGCGTGCTGCGCCCCCCCCCGACGCTTCGCCGGCCGCGCAGGTGGATCTATGCACGCTTGGCTACAGCCAGCAGCAGCAAGAGAAGATCAAACCGAATGCTCGTTCGACAGTAGCACAGCACCACGAGGCACTGATCGGCCATGGGTTTACACATGCGCACATCGTTACGCTCAGCCAACACCCGGCAGCATTAGGGACCGTCGCTGTCAAGTACCAGGCCATGATCGCGGCGTTGCCGGAGGCGACACATGAAGACATCGTTGGCGTCGGCAAGCAGTGGTCCGGCGCACGCGCCCTGGAAGCATTGCTCACGGTGTCGGGAGAGTTGAGAGGTCCACCATTACAGTTGGACACAGGCCAACTTCTCAAGATTGCAAAACGTGGCGGCGTGACCGCGGTGGAGGCAGTGCATGCATGGCGCAATGCACTGACGGGCGCTCCCCTGAACCTGACCCCGGACCAGGTGGTGGCCATCGCCAGCCACGATGGCGGCAAGCAGGCGCTGGAGACGGTGCAGCGGCTGTTGCCGGTGCTGTGCCAGGCCCATGGCCTGACCCCGGACCAGGTGTTAGCCATCGCCAGCAATAACGGCGGCAAGCAGGCGCTGGAGACGGTGCAGCGGCTGTTGCCGGTGCTGTGCCAGGCCCATGGCCTGACCCCGGACCAGGTGGTGGCCATCGCCAGCAATAACGGCGGCAAGCAGGCGCTGGAGACGGTGCAGCGGCTGTTGCCGGTGCTGTGCCAGGCCCATGGCCTGACCCCGGACCAGGTGGTGGCCATCGCCAGCAATAACGGCGGCAAGCAGGCGCTGGAGACGGTGCAGCGGCTGTTGCCGGTGCTGTGCCAGGCCCATGGCCTGACCCCGGACCAGGTGGTGGCCATCGCCAGCCACGATGGCGGCAAGCAGGCGCTGGAGACGGTGCAGCGGCTGTTGCCGGTGCTGTGCCAGGCCCATGGCCTGACCCCGGACCAGGTGGTGGCCATCGCCAGACACGATGGCGGCAAGCAGGCGCTGGAGACGGTGCAGCGGCTGTTGCCGGTGCTGTGCCAGGCCCATGGCCTGACCCCGGACCAGGTGGTGGCCATCGCCAGCCACGATGGCGGCAAGCAGGCGCTGGAGACGGTGCAGCGGCTGTTGCCGGTGCTGTGCCAGGCCCATGGCCTGACCCCGGACCAGGTGGTGGCCATCGCCAGCCACGATGGCGGCAAGCAAGCGCTGGAGACGGTGCAGCGGCTGTTGCCGGTGCTGTGCCAGGCCCATGGCCTGCCCCCGGACCAGGTGGTGGCCATCGCCAGCCACGATGGCGGCAAGCAGGCGCTGGAGACGGTGCAGCGGCTGTTGCCGGCGCTGTGCCAGGCCCATGACCTGACCCGGGACCAGGTGGTGGCCATCGCCAGCAATGGCGGCGGCAAGCAGGCGCTGGAGACGGTGCAGCGGCTGTTGCCGGTGCTGTGCCAGGCCCATGGCCTGACCCGGGACCAGGTGGTGGCCATCGCCAGCAATGGCGGCGGCAAGCAGGCGCTGGAGACGGTGCAGCGGCTGTTGCCGGTGCTGTGCCAGGCCCATGGCCTGACCCGGGACCAGGTGGTGGCCATCGCCAGCAATGGCGGCGGCAAGCAGGCGCTGGAGACGGTGCAGCGGCTGTTGCCGGTGCTGTGCCAGGCCCATGGCCTGACCCGGGACCAGGTGGTGGCCATCGCCAGCAATGGCGGCGGCAAGCAGGCGCTGGAGACGGTGCAGCGGCTGTTGCCGGTGCTGTGCCAGGCCCATGGCCTGACCCGGGACCAGGTGGTGGCCATCGCCAGCCACGATGGCGGCAAGCAGGCGCTGGAGACGGTGCAGCGGCTGTTGCCGGTGCTGTGCCAGGCCCATGGCCTGACCCGGGACCAGGTGGTGGCCATCGCCAGCCACTATGGCGGCAAGCAGGCGCTGGAGACGGTGCAGCGGCTGTTGCCGGTGCTGTGCCAGGCCCATGGCCTGACCCGGGACCAGGTGGTGGCCATCGCCAGCAATGGCGGCGGCAAGCAGGCGCTGGAGACGGTGCAGCGGCTGTTGCCGGTGCTGTGCCAGGCCCATGGCCTGACCCCGGACCAGGTGGTGGCCATCGCCAGCCACGATGGCGGCAAGCAGGCGCTGGAGACGGTGCAGCGGCTGTTGCCGGTGCTGTGCCAGGCCCATGGCCTGACCCCGGACCAGGTGGTGGCCATCGCCAGCAATAACGGCGGCAAGCAGGCGCTGGAGACGGTGCAGCGGCTGTTGCCGGTGCTGTGCCAGGCCCATGGCCTGACCCGGGACCAGGTGGTGGCCATCGCCAGCCACGATGGCGGCAAGCCGGCGCTGGAGACGGTGCAGCGGCTGTTGCCGGTGCTGTGCCAGGCCCATGGCCTGACCCCGGACCAGGTGGTGGCCATCGCCAGCCACGATGGCGGCAAGCAGGCGCTGGAGAGCATTTTTGCCCAGTTATCTCGCCCTGATCAGGCGTTGGCCGCGTTGACCAACGACCACCTCGTTGCCTTGGCCTGCCTCGGCGGGCGTCCTGCGCTGGAGGCAGTGAAAAAGGGATTGCCGCACGCGCCGACCTTGATCAAAAGAACCAATCGCCGTCTTCCCGAACGCCCGTCCCATCGCGTTGCCGACCACGCGCAAGTGGCTCGCGTGCTGAGTTTTTTCCAGTGCCACTCCCACCCAGCGCAAGCATTTGATGAAGCCATGACGCAGTTCGGGATGAGCAGGCACGGGTTGTTACAGCTATTTCGCAGAGTGGGCGTCACCGAACTCGAAGCCCGCAGTGGAACGCTCCCCCCAGCCCCGCAGCGTTGGCACCGTATCCTCCAGGCATCAGGGATGAAAGGGGCCAAACCGTCCTGTGCTTCGGCTCAAACGCCGGACCAGGCGTCTTTGCATGCATTCGCCGATTCGCTGGAGCGTGAGCTGGATGCGCCCAGCCCAATAGACCGGGCGGGCCAGGCGCTGGCAAGCAGCAGCCGTAAACGGTCCCGATCGGAGAGTTCTGTCACCGGCTCCTTCGCACAGCAAACTGTCGAGGTGCGCGTTCCCGAACAGCGCGATGGGCTGCATGCCCCCCCCCTCAGCTGGGGTGTAAAACGCCTGCGTACCAGGATCGGGGGCGGCCTCCCGGATCCTGGTACACCCATGGAGGCCGATCTGGCAGCGTCCAGCACCATGATCTGGGAACAAGACGCGGACCCCTTCGCAGGGGCGGCGGATGATTTCCCGGCATTCAACGAAGAGGAGATGGCATGGTTGATGGACCTATTTCCTCAGTGAGGCTCAGTCGGGGATTACCTGAGCGTTGGCAGGGATGGGTGTAATAAACCTCTCACTCAATGAGCTAGCTCACTTTTGGCTGTTTTCTACACTAATCCCTGCCGACCCTCATGCCCGGTTGCGCTGCCGCCTGCCGCCGAAGTCAGTGACTGACAGCCGCATGCTCGGCACTAACCGGGACACCGTACCCTCACCCCAACCCCTCTCCCGACGGGAGAGGTGCTTGGATGCGCGTGACCTTGTCGAGTCCTGCTGAGTGCGTTGCTCAGGACTCCAACGCAGCATTGGACGGCATCGCCTTGGGCACACCACGCGCACGTCGCACCAGTGCCGCTGCACCGCTGCTCATGTCATCGAGAATCGCGTAGATCGTCGGCAGGAACAGCAGGCTCACCACGGTCGAGAACGCCAGGCCACCGGCGATGGCGCGGGCCATCGGGAAGTACGGCGGGCCGTCGCTGAACATGGTGGTGCTGGTCAACGAGATCGGCACCATCGCCAGGATGGCAGTGCCCATGGTCATCATGATCGGCCGCAGCCGTTCGCGCGAGCCCTCCACCAGCGCCTGCGTGCGCCCCATGCCGCGGCGGCGCAGGTTGTTGATGTGCTCGATCATCACGATGCCGTTGTTCACCACCACGCCCATCAACACCAGGATGCCGATGAAGGACATGATCCCGAACGCGGTGCCGGTGATCCAGAACAGCCAGAACACCCCGAAGATCGAAAACAGCACCCCGCTCATGATCGCCGCCGGGAACAGCAGCGATTCGAACACCGCCGCCATCACCACGTAGATCATCACCAGCGCGATCACCAGATTGAACCCCATCTGGCCCATCGCCTCGCCATCGTTCTGGTAGTCGCCGCCGTCGAAGGTATAGCTGTAACCGGCCGGGAAGCGCATGGCCTTGAGCGGTTTTTCCATCGCCGCACGCGCTTCCGGCATGGTGACCTTGTCGGCCAGATTGGCCTTGATGGTCAGCGTGGTCTGGCGGTTGGTGCGCCCGATCTGGGTAGCGGCAGGCCGGATCTGCACGTCCACCAGCGACAGCAGCGGGACACTGCGGCCATCCTTGGTGCGCACGGTGAAGCCGGCCAGGTCTTCCGGCTTGCTCTGCTCGGCGCCGGCAAAACGCACCCACACCGGTACCTCGTTATCGCCACGCCGGAACTCGCGCAATGGCGTGCCGCGCAGCGCCAGGCCCACGAAACTGGCCACCTGCTCGGCACTGAAGCCAAATGCCGCGGCGCGTTCGCGGTCGACGCGGATCGCCAGTTCGCTGGTGCGGTCGCCGTTATCCACATGCACGTCGCGCAGCTCCTTGCGCTGCGCAAGCAATGGCACCACGTCGTCGGCCAGCGCCTTGAGCGCCTCGGTCGAATCGCCCACCAGTTGCACCTGCACGCCCTGGTTGCCGCTGCCGTCACCGCCGCCCTGGTTGCCGATGCTGTAATCGGCACTTGCCGAGCGTGGCAGCGCCTTGCGAATCTTTTCCAGCAACGGCGGCAGGTCCTTGACCTTGCCCGCGTCGAAGGTCACTACGGTATTGCCGCCTTCCACCTCGCTGAACCACGAGTAGATCTGGGTGATGTGGTACCTGGCGCGATTGGCCTGGAGATACTGCTCGACGCGGCCGACCTCCTCGCCCATCTGCTCGCGTGTGTACGAGCCCTTCCACTGGTATTGGATGAAGGCTTCGTTGCCGCCATCCCCGCCGAACATGTCCACCTTGGTCAGCTTCATCGGTACCAGGCTGATCGCACTCACCAGGACGATTCCGGACACGCTCCAGCCACGGTGCGCCAGCGTCCACGTCAGGATGCGTGCATAGCGCCGTTGCAGCTGGGCGATGATGCCGCGCTCGGAGGTCACCATCGGCGGCGTCTTCATGCGCGCCGACAGCATCGGGATCAGGCTGATCGCCACCAGCCACGAGGCCAGCAGCGACACCGAGATGGTGATCGCGATCTGCGCCATGAAGATACTGATGTTGTTGGTCTCGCCGAACAGGTTCGGCACGAACACGATGCAATGGCACAAGGTGCCGGCGCTGAGCGCAATCGCCACGTTGCGGGTGCCGAGCAGCGCCGCCAGTTGCGGTTGCCCTGGCAGGCGCTCGCGTTCCTGGTAGATGCTTTCCACCACCACCACGGCGTTGTCCACCAGCATGCCCACTGCCAACAGCAGCCCCATCATGGTCAGGATATTGAGCGTGACCCCGACGAAGTACATGAAGCCCAATGTGATCGCAAAGCAGATCGGGATTGCCAGCGTCACCATCAACGTCGATGGCCAATGCCGCAGGAAGAAGAACAACACCGTGATCGACAGCAGCAGGCCGACCGCGCCGGCCTCGGCCAGTTCGGCCAGCGACGAGGTCACCGCCTTGCCCTGGTTGTCGATCACCTTGATCTGCATGTCGCGCATCGCAGGTTCTGCGCGGATGTCTTCGACTTCCTTCAAGGCCAGCCGCGAGACGTCCACCAGGTTGGCGCTGCGTTCCTTGTAGATATCCAGGCCGATTGCCGGGCGCCCATCCAGCCGGCGTCCGTAGTTCATGCGCGTGGGCTTGAGGCGCACCTGCGCGATATCGCCCAGGCGCAGGCCCTTGGCATTGAGCACCAGCTCGCGCAGTTCCTGCAGGTCGCGCAGCTCGCCGAGCGGCTGCACGCGGATGCGCTGGCCGTTGTCGTCGATCTGACCGGCCGACACCGAAAAATTGAGCTTGCCCAGACGCTCGCTCAGATCGTTGAGGCTGAGGTCGTGCGCGGTGAGCCGGTCCGGCGTGATCGCGATCTCCACCTCGTTTGGCGGTGCGCCGGAGATCTCTACCTTGGCCACGCCGGGGATGCGCTCGATGCGCCGCTTGAACTCGCGGTCGAGCATGTCGTACGCACCAGTCAGGTCGGCCTGGCTGGCCAGGCGCACCTTGAGCACCGGTTCGTCGCTGCTGGACCACTTGAAGATATGGAAGCGCTGCAGATCGTCCGGCAGATCGTCGCGGATGGCGTCCAGCCGCTCGCGCGCATCCGATGCGGCGATGGCGATATCGCGGTCCCAGTCGCTGAACTCGATAAAGATGTTGGCGCCATCGGCGGTGGCGGTCGAGCGCATGCGCTTGATGCCGGTCATCGTGGCCAAGGCTTCTTCCGCCGGCCGCACCAGGTTGCGCTCCACCTCGTCCGGGGTGGAGTCGGTATACGGCAACTGCACGAACAGAAACGGTGCGGAAATGTCCGGCAAGGCTTCCAGCGGTAGCCGAAACGCGGCGATCAGCCCCACCACCACCAGCGAGACGAAACACATGATGGTGGTGACTGGGCGGCGGATACTGAAAGCGGCAACGCTCATAACGCCTCCAGGCCGTCGGCATGGCCGCTTTCCGGCGCCTGCCGACGCGCCATGCGCCGGCCGCGCTCCAGGTAGTAGGCATCGGCACGACGGTCCAGCAAGTCGTACACCACCGGGATCACCAGCAAGGTCAGCAGCGTGGACACCAGCAGGCCACCGATCACGGTGATCGCCATCGGCGCACGCACTTCCGCACCCTCACCCATCGCTACTGCCAGCGGCAGGAAGCCGAACAACGTGCACAGCGTGGTCATGATGATCGGCCGCAAGCGCGAGCGTGCGCCTTCGATCAAGGCCTCGCGCTTGGGCACGCCCTCTTCGCGCAACTGGTTGACCTTGTCGATCAGGATGATGGCGTTCTTGGTCACCAGGCCCACCAGCAGGATCAGGCCGATGAACACCACCACCGACACCGGCTTGCCGGTCATCAGCAATGCCAGCACCGCACCCACCATCGCCAGCGGGATGGTGAACAGGATGACGAACGGATGCAGCAGCGATTCGAACTGGGAGGCCATCACTAGATAGACCAGGAAGATCGCCAGCCCGAACGCAAACAGCAGCGACTTCACCGATTGCGCCAGTTCCTCGCCCTGGCCGCCGATATGCATGCCCACGCCGGCGGCCAACGGGTCCTTGCGCACCATCGTCTCCACTTCGCGCACCGCACCGCCCAGGTCGATGTCCTTCAGGCTGGCCGACACGATTGCCACCCGCGTCTGATCGGCACGATGGATCTCGCTGGGACCGGTGGTTGCCATCACCTCGGCCACTGCCGCCAGACGCACCGGCCGGCTGCTGCCGGGGTTGACGATCAACTGACGGATCGCCTCCACGCTGGCACGGTCGCTGTGCTGCGCACGCACCAGGACATCGATCTTGCGATCGCGGAAGCTGTAGCGCGTGGCCACATCGCCGCGCACCTTCTTGACGATCACATCGGCAATCTGCCGCGTGGTCAGCCCCAGCGCACCGGCGCGCTCCTGGTCGAAGCGGATCTGGATTTCCGGGAAACCCTCTTCCACCGTGGACTTCACGTCCGCATAGTGACCATTGGCGCGCAGCCGTGCGGCCAGCTTCTGCCCAGCCTGTTCCAGCTCACCCAGATCCTGCCCGCGCAATTCCACTTCCAGCGGCGTGGAAAAACTGAACAATGCCGGCCGCGCGAAATCCACCTGCGCGCCTGGATGCACCACCATGCTGCCACGCAACCGCTGCGTGGTCGCCGCTTCCACTTCCGCACTACCGCCACCGGCCATCACCACGGTGAGCTTGCCGATGTTTTCGCCGCTTTCGGTGGGGTTGGCATCCAGCCGCGTGCCGCTGCCGCTGACGCCATACAGCGAGGCGATACCCGGGTCCTTGTCGTGCGCCAGCTGCAACTCGCGCACCAGCGCATCGGTCTGCGCCAGCGGCGTGCCGGAAGGCAGCTTCACCGTCATCTCGAAGCGGTCCTGCGCCAGCTGCGGGATCAGGTCCGCGCCCAGCAGCGGCACCAGCAGCACGGTGCCGATGAATGCCGCAGCGGCCAGGCCGAGCACCAACCACGGCCGGCGCAAGGCCGCCGGCAGCATGGCCAGATAGCCACGCTCGGCGCGGCCATACGGCGCCATCGCCACATCGCTGGCCTTGCGCATCACCGGCCCCACCACCCTGCTCAGCCCGCGCCACAGCTTCACCACCGCCCACGCCGCGCCGAAGAAGGCGTAGCGCACACTGGTCCCTGCACCGCGACGACCGGCCGCCACCGGCTTGAGCCAGCGCTGCTCGGGCTGCCACTGCGGGTGGCTCGGCTCATCCGGAAACGCCATCGGCGGCGCGCCCTTGAGCGAACTCAGCATCGGAATCAGCGTCATCGACACCACCAGCGAGATCGCAATGGCGATCGCCACCGTCAGCGCCTGATCGCGGAACAACTGCCCCGCAATGCCTTCGACGAACACCAGCGGCAGGAACACCGCGATGGTGGTCAGGGTGGAGGCCATCACCGCCATGCTCACCTCGCGGGTACCGGCCATGGCTGCATCCAGCACGCTCAGGCCGCGCTCGCGCGCCTTGGCGATGCTCTCCAGCACCACGATGGAGTCGTCCACCACCAGGCCAGTGGCCAAGGCCAGGCCACCCAGCGACATCACGTTGAGGCTCAGCCCCAACTGGCCCATGAAGAAGAACGTGGTGATGATCGACACCGGCAGCGACAGGCTGATCACGAAGGTGCTCCAGCCATCGCGCAGGAACAGGAAGATGATGAGGATTGCCAGTACGCCACCGATCACTGCATCTTTTTTCACATCGCTGATCGCATGTTCGATGAAGTGCGATTGATCCTCGATGGTGGTGATCTCCACATCGCCCGGCACCGTCGCCTTCAGTTGCTCCAGGCGCTGGCGCAGCGCCGCTGCCGTGGACACGGTATTGGCATCGCCTTCCTTGTAGATCGCCAGTTCCACCGCTTCCTTGCCGCCCAGGCGAATGATCGCCTCGCGCTCCTTGTAACCCTGACGTACCTGCGCCACATCTTTCAATCGCACCGGCATGCCGCTGGCGATGCTGCTGCTAGACGACGAGGAGGTGCTCTGCACTTCGGCCGCCGCCGCCAGCGCCGCCTGCGAACCGGTGGAGGCGGCGATTGCATACATCTGCTGCATTGCTGCATCGGCGGCGCTGCGACTGCTGCTCTGCGTGGTGACCAGCATGTTGCCGATCTCCTCCACATCCACGAACTGATTGACCGTACGCACCAGATAGCGCTGTGAACCCTCTTCCAGCCGCCCGCCGGAGAGGTTGACGTTCTCCTCCTTGAGCCGGGTAATGATGGTGTCGATCGGTAGATTCAGCTGGGCGAGCTTCTGCTGGTCGATATCCACCTGGATCTCGTCTTCCAGCCCGCCGCCGACCTTGACCGCCGCCACGCCGGCCACCGGTTCGAGCTTCTTTTTCAGGTCCTCATCGGCGTAGCGGCGCAGCCCGGTGAGCTGGCGGATCGCATCGGCGTCAGAAGCAGGCGCCTGCCTGGGCGACAGCGCCAGGCGCATGATCGGCTCGGTGGACGGATTGAAGCGCAGCAGCACCGGCGGCTTGGTTTCCAGTGGCAGCGACAGCGCTTCCATCTTGTCGCGTACCTCCAGCCCGGCCTGGTCCATGTTGGTGCCCCAGGCGAACTCCAGCACCACATCGCTCTGCCCGGTGCGCGAGATCGACTTGAGCTTGCGCAGGTTCTTGACCACGCCAACGGCTTCCTCCACCGGCTCGGTCACCAACGTCTCGATCTCCGTCGGCGCCGCGCCGGTGTATTCGGTGCGCACGGTGAGCGTGGGATAGCTCAGGTCCGGCAGCAGATTGACCTTGAGGCTGCGCAGCGCGATCAGGCCGAACAGCAGCATGGTCACGGTGATCATCGCGATGGTCACCCGCCGCCGCGTGGCGAAGGCGACCAGCACGCCACCGGGCGATGGCGCATGTGGGTCGTGCACGGGACCGTGCGGGTTGGCGTGCTCGCTCATGCCTTGGTCTCATCACGCACGGGGGCCACAGCCTTGGCCGCCACCGGCTTGCGATCCGGCTGGCCGATCACCTGTACCGTGGTGCCATCGCGCAGCGCCACCTTGCCGGCCGTCACCACCTGGTCGCCTTCCTTCAGGCCTTGCCGCACTTCCAGCCACGGCCCTTCGGCGTAGCCCAGCTTCACCGGCACCCGGCTGGCCTTGCCATTGCGCACCACAAACACCGCCGGCTCGCCGTCGTCCAGCAGCGCCAGGCGCGGAATCACCAGGGCGTCCTTGCGCTGGTCGTAATCGATACGGATGCGCCCGAACATGCCCGGCTGCAGCGATTCGGCGCCCTTGCCGAAGGCGCACACCACCCGGAACGTGCCGCTGCCCGAATCCACCACCGGCGCAATGCGGTCCACCTTGCCCACGAACTGCTGGCCCGGCAACGCATCGGCGAGCAAGGTCACCGGCTGGCCGGATTTGAGCGTTGCCAGTTCGCGCTCGGGCACGTTGAGCGTGGCCTCCAGCTGCGAATCGTCGACGATGCGGAAGATCGGCGTGTTGATCTGCACGAAGTTGCCGGTCTTGATGGAGCGCGAGGCAACCACACCGGAAATCGGCGCCTGCACCGTGGTGTAGGACAGCTCCAGCGACGCCAGCCGGTGCTGCGCGCGGCTGTTTTCCACGTCGAACTTGAGCTGGTCCACATCGGCTGCGCTCACCAATTGCTGGCCCACCAGTTGGGTGGCGCGGCGATAACTGTTTTCCAGCTTGCGCAACTGCGCCTCGGTCTGTGCCACGGCCAGGTGCGCACGGTCCGGGTCCAGCCGCACCAGCGCCTGGCCGGCCGCCACCTTCTGGCCTTCTTCCACCAGGACCGCCAGCGCCACCCCGGAGGTCCTGGCCACCACCTGCGCTTCCGCACGCGGCTCCAGCGCTGCGGTACCGGTGTAGCTGGCAGCCACCGCGCGGCGCGCGGCTTTGGTCGCCTCCACCGGCACGGCATCCACGACCTTCTTTTCGTCCGCTGCCTTGGCCTGGCCGTCGCCAGCCTTGCAACCGCCCAATACCAGGCTGGTGGTCATCAACAGCGCCGCAACGCAGGGGCCGCTGAAACGGGGTAGGAAGGAGAGTGGCGACATCGTCGTGTCCTAGTGGATGCGTGAACAGGTGTTGTAGGCAAGTAGACCACCTGGATACTCATGTCGCCAATGCGCCAAAGGTCATGGTCTGTTCAACTTCGCGTATTCACCCGGTTTGCGCCGCGCCAAATCGCAGGCATACTCGGTCCGGTTCCGTCACGCCCCCACGTGCGGACGCTCAATCAGTCTTCCGGATACGAAACCATGCGCCCGCAGCCGCTCGCCGCTTGTCTCGCTCTGGTCGTCTTCCTGCCGTTTGGGGGCGCATCAGCGACACCGCCAGTTACCCCTGCAGCACCGGCCACGCCGACGCCTGCCTCCACGACAGTGCCTGCCACTGCCACAGCGGCGCCTGCCGCGCCCACCGGCGATCCGACCAAGGGCCGCCTGCTCGCCTACACCTGCCAGGGCTGCCACGGCGTCACCGGCTACAAGAATGCCTACCCCAGTTATCGCGTGCCCAAGATCGGGGGCCAGTCCGGCCAATACCTGACCCAGGCGCTGATCGAATACCGCCAGGGCAAGCGCAAGCATCCGACCATGCAGGCCCAGGCGCAGAGTTTCTCCGAGCAGGACATCGCCGACATCTCCGCCTTCCTGTCCACTCTCAAATAAGCGCCCACATGCCGAACGCCCTGCACGCTCCGCGTCTAGCCATCGTCCTGGTCGCTGCCCTCACGCTGGCGGCCTGCTCCCAATCCCAGGTCGAATCCCCCGATCATTCCGCCGGCGATGCCGGCCATGCCAGCGGCGAACACGGCTCCAGTTCCTCGGCCGGGTTGCCCACCGGTCGTGCAAACGCCGGCGACACGCTTGCGCATGCCAAGGGCAAAGCCACTGGGCAGAGTTGCGTGGACTGCCATGGTGCCGACGGCAACGTACCGATCGACCCCAGCTATCCCAAGCTCGGCGGGCAATACGGCGACTATCTGGCGCATGCGCTGCAGGCGTACCGCAGCGGCGATCGCCAGCATCCATTGATGACCGCGCAGGCCACTGCGCTCAGCGACCAGGACATTGCCGATCTCGCCGCTTACTTCGGGTCGCGCCAGACACAGCTGCGCGACCTGCACGGCGTCCAATGACGCGCATGCCCCACGCGCGCGCCGTCTCAATCGGAATGAAAAAGCGCTTGCGCGAACATTAACAGGCCGCTATCATTTCGTTCTCAGTTTCGTGGGGCCATAGCTCAGCTGGGAGAGCGCCTGCATGGCATGCAGGAGGTCGGCGGTTCGATCCCGCCTGGCTCCACCACTCCAGACATTAGGCCGTCTGGATTGGACAACGAGGTTTTGATACGCGTCCCCATCGTCTAGAGGCCTAGGACACCACCCTTTCACGGTGGACACCGGGGTTCGAATCCCCGTGGGGACGCCAATCATCCAGAACCCCGGCACTGCCGGGGTTTTTTATGCGTTGTCGTTTCCCCAGACGAGGCAGCAGCATGCTGCAACAGGCAAGCTGCTGCGAACGACCTCGTTGGTACGGATGTCCTGCCGTTGCCCGCATGACGGCCTGCGACTACACCGGCAGCGCGCGCCCGGTGGCCAGCAAGCGTTCGATCAGATCCACCAGGCCGGGTGGATCCACCGGCTTGCCCATGTGCGCATCGAAACCGGCGATCACGGCCCGGTCGCGGTCCTCGTCGCGCACATAGGCGGTGAGCGCAATCGCTGGCAGATGCCGATGCAGCGGCGCCAGTCCGCCACGCAGGCTGCGAATCAGGTCGTAGCCATCGCGTTGCGGCATGGCGATATCGCTGACTAGTACATCGAAGCAGGCATCGGCCAGGTGACGTTCGGCCAGGTCCACCGTGCCCGCAGCCTGCACCTGTGCGCCGGCTTGCTGCAGAAAGTGCAAGACCGCGTCGCGGGAATCCTGATCATCGTCCACCAGCAGTATGCGCACGCCGCGCAGGCGATCATGGCAGTCGGCCGACGACGCGCCGGGCGCCGCCGGTGTTGCCGAGGCCGGGCGCAGATCGGTGACGCCATGCTGGAATGGCAGCACGACCGTAAAGACCGAGCCCTGGCCTTCGCCCGCACTGGACGCACCCAGGCTGCCGCCATGCAGGTCCACCAGTTGTCGCGAGATCGACAAACCCAATCCCAGTCCGCCGACACGGCGCGTGGTGCCGGCGTCGGCTTGCCGAAAGCGATCGAAGACATGCGGCAGGAAATCGGGCGCGATGCCGATGCCGGTGTCGTGCACGCACAGCCGCAGCCCGCCGTCCTCGACATCGAGTACCACCCGCACCGAGCCACCGGCAGCGGTGAATTTGAGCGCGTTGCTGAGCAGGTTGGTCAGCACCTGTTGCAGCCGCCCGGCATCGCCGAAGAACCACAGTTCGCAGCCGGCCGGCGCATCCAGCTCCAGCGTGATCTCGCGCGCCAGCGCGGCCGGCTGCATCAGCTCCACCGCACTGCGTGCCAGGTTGGCGATGTCGAAATGCTCGGCATGCAGGCGCAGCTTGCCCGAGAGGATGGCACTCATGTCCAGCAGGTCGTCGATGATCTGGGTCTGCCCGCGCGCACTGCGCTCGATGATGGCCAGGCCATTGCCCAGCTTGGTCGATTCCATCGCCTGCGACTGCATCAGCCGCGACCACCCCAGGATTGCGTTGAGCGGCGTGCGCAATTCGTGGCTGAGCGTAGCCAGGAACTCGTCCTTGACCCGGTTGGCATGCTCGGCCTGATTACGGGCGGCGGTCTCCGCCTGCAACGATTGCTTGAGCTTGGCGTCCACGCGGGCGCGCTCGATGACGATGCCGGCCAGGTGCGATGCCGAGCGGGCCATGGCCTGCTCGCGCAGCGAGGACAGATGGGGGCGGTCGTAATAGATGTTGAGGGTGCCCAGCACCTGGCCGTTGCTGGCCAAAATCGGCGTGACGCAACACGCAGCGATCCCCAGCGTTGTGGAAATCGCATGCTGGCGGCTGAAGCCGGGGTCGGCCTGGATGTCGGCGCAGATGACTTGCCGGCCCAGATGCGCCGAGCGCGCGCAGGGCGGCCCATCCGCAGCAATCGGCACTGCATCGAACGGGCCAGGATGCGCGTGCGGAAAATGCACGGCCGACCCGAACCGCAAGCTGTGGCGAACCTCGTCGCGCACCATCACCGAGCAGTACAGCGCAATCTCGCCGCGCGCCTCCACGCTCTGCGCAATGGCATCCAGCACCACCCGCAGCGGCGCGCCGGTGGTAATCAGGCTCAGGATCGCGCGGTCGGACGCCGTGGCGTCTTCGACAAGCTTGCGCTCGGAGATGTCGGTCAGCGAGCCGATGTGGCCGAGAAACCGACCGTCGCTGGCGCAATGCGGCGATGCGTGGTCGATGCACCACCGATACTGCCCGTCGTGACGGCGCACCCGATACTCGGCGACGAATTCGCCACGTTGCTCCAGCGCCTGGGCAAATGTCTGGCGCACCCGCACGGCATCGTCCGGGTGGACCACATCCCACCACCCCTGCTCCAATGCCTGGTCCTCGCCCTGGCCGGTGAAGTGGTACCACCGTGGATTCCAGTACACGCAATCGCCTTGCGCGTCGGCCATCCAGATCATCGCCGGCACGGTCTCGCACAGCGCGCGGAAACGGATCTCGCTTTCACGCAGTTGCTGTTCGACGGCGCGACGGTCGTGGATGTCGGTGTAGGTGCCGATCCACTCGCTGATGCCGCCGTCGTCGCCACGTACCGGCAGGGCGCGTGCCAGATGCCAGCGCGCCTGGCCGTCGCGGCCGTGCAATTCACATTCGACCTCGTACGCGCGCTCATGCTGCAAGGCCTGCCGCCATGTCTGCACCGACCGTTGCAGGCCATGGGCGGTATGCGCCTGCTGCCACGCATCCGCCGTGCTGGCCGCCGGATCCAGGCCGGTGTACTCGTACCAGCGCTGATTGAAATAATGCGGCTGCCCATCCGGCCCGGCGATGAAGATGATCTGCGGCAGCGTGTCGGCCAACCGACGCAGGCGCGCCTCGCTCGCGGCCAGCTGCTGTTGTGCCCTGGCGCGCTGCATCGATTCCCAGCAACGCGCAGCGACCAGTCGCACCAGTTCGATGTCGGTGGACAGCCAGTGCCGTGGCGTGCGCTGGTGGACGCCGACGGCCGCGACCAGCCGCCCGTGCTTGTGCAACGGAATCGCCAGCGATGCGCGCAGACCGGAGCGCCGGTACTGTTCGAGCATGGACGCCGGCGCACCCGGCGCCAGCAAGTCGGTGGAGACCCAGGGACGGTTTTCCAGCAGCGCATCGCGCAGGCCGTGCACCGCCTCCAACGGAAAGTCACCTTGCGCGCCCGACACGTCCTGCGCCTGGTCGCCGATCACATGCATGCTGCTGCCGTCGGCGGCGGCCAGCCCGAATGCGCAGCGGCTGGCCTGCAGATGGTCTGCCAGCAGACGCATGCTGGCATCGACGATCAGGCCAGGATCGGAGACGTGCTGCAACGCATCTTCAAGTGCCAGCAGGAAGCTGTCACGGCTTTCGATGCGCCGCTGCGCGGTCACGTCGAAGCCGTGCAACAGGATCGCAGCGATGCGGCCATCGCTGTCTCGCATCGGTTGGTACAGGAAATCCACGATGGCTTCTTCGAGCGCACTGCCAGGCGTACGCCGCAGGTAGGCCTTCATCGATTCGCCAATGAAGGGTTGGCCGCTGCGCCACACCTCGTCGAGCAGGTCCGGATAACCTTGATCGATGATCTCCGGAATCGCCTCCAGCAAGGGCCGCCCCAGCAGCGGCCGTTCACCGACCATGTCGCGAAAGCGCTGGTTGATGCGTTCGATGACATAGTCGGGGCCGCGCAGCACGGCCATGAACGCGGGAGATTGCGCCAGCGCCCTCGCCCGCGAGGTCGCGGCCACCTCGGCACGATCGACGGTGCTGTCAGCGCACGCCGGGGGCATGCCGTCCGCCGCCACGGGGGCGACGTAGAGCGCGCCTACCTGGCGGTCGCCCTCAAACACCGGGCTGCACGACCAGCGCGATAGATCCGCAAGCGGGCAGGCATCGCCAGCCCCGCCATGGGTGACGGCAATGACCGGCAGTTGTGCCAATGGCTGCCCGAAGGCCGCAGGATGCCAGCCACCCAGCAGCGCAATGCAGGCATCGTTATAGATGCAGCGCGCGTCCTCGCCCCAGACCAACACCATCGGATGCCGCGCATGCAGGCACACCGAGAGCGTGGTGCGCAACGCCGCCATCTCGCGTAGCGACGTGTCGGCGACATCGTCGGCCAGCAGCAACAAGCCGGCCGTCTCGCTCGCCTGGGGCAGCAGCCCCGCAAACGCCGCTGCGATCTCCATCCGGCGACCCACCCATGATTCTTCGTTGCCAGGATTCTAGTGGCAACCTGGCCGAACGCGCGCTCAGCCGTTGTTGCCGCTCGCTTGCCGCGCGCGCGACAACGCGGCAACCAGTTCGCTGGCGAGATAAGGCTTGGTGAGAATGACCCCGCGCTCGAAGCCACCCGGGATGCTGCCGCGGGCCACGCCGGTGGCCAGCACAAACGGAATGCCGCGCTCGGACAGCAGCCGCGCCACCGGCTCACTGGTTTCGCCGTTGGCCAGCCGGTAATCCAGCACCGCCATATCAGGCGCATTGGTTCGGATCAGCTGCATGGCTTCTTCGACGTGACCGACCGGACCGACCACGATCGCGCCGGCGTGGACGAGCTGCAGATCGAGCAGCATGGCATTCATGTCATCGTTTTCGACCACGAGCACTCGAACTTCATGCAACGCCGACATTACTGACTCCTTCACCGAAGCCGGCCAGTATATCGGGCAGGGTCGGCTACGGCGCTGCCGCCTTCGCTTGCAGCTGAATTCGTCAGGCGCATGGCAACACTGTTCGTTTCATTGCCAAGACGCTATACTGCGGGACCACGCCGAAGTGGCGGAATCGGTAGACGCAGCGGACTCAAAATCCGCCGCCCTTAAAAGCGTGTGGGTTCGAGTCCCACCTTCGGCACCAGGATACTGCAGTACCAGCAAAGCCCTTCCGGCAACCCCGGAGGGGCTTTTTGCTTGGGCGCGTTGCGACAGGCACGGACGCTCCACACCTTCATGCAATACGCGAGCACGATTCTGCGGTGCAGGAATGAAAAAAGCCCCGGCAATGCCAGGGCTCTAGATGATTGGCGTCCCCACGGGGATTCGAACCCCGGTGTCCACCGTGAAAGGGTGGTGTCCTAGGCCTCTAGACGATGGGGACGCGTATCAAAACCTCGTTGTCCAATCCAGACGGCCTAATGTCTGAAGTGGTGGAGCCAGGCGGGATCGAACCGCCGACCTCCTGCATGCCATGCAGGCGCTCTCCCAGCTGAGCTATGGCCCCGCGTTGCTGCTAGCCGGCAATCATAACGACAAAAAATGTCTTTGGGAAGTGATCGTTCAACATTTTCCTTGCGCAGCCGGTCGCATGTATCAGCACGCGTCGGTCGCCGCTGCAGGGCAACGCCGGCCCCGGCAATGTCACCGGGGCGCAACGTCAGCGGTCAGCTGCGCTTGGCGCGGGCGAAGGCGGCGGCCAGTGCATTGTCGGCCGGCGGGGCACTGCTGCGTGGCTTGCTGTTGGCCGTGGTCGTCCCGCGACCACCACCGTCGCGACGCCCCTGCCCTGGCCCGCCGGTGCCACGCGTATCGCGCGACTGCGCGGCGGCATCGGCCGGCGGTGGCGTGTCGGACAGCCGTCGGGTCAAGGCGATGCGCTTGCGCGCCACATCCACTTCCAGCACCTTGACCTTGACGATGTCGCCGGCCTTGACCACATCGCGTGGATCCTTGACGAAGGTGTCCGACAGCGCGGAGATGTGCACCAGGCCATCCTGATGCACGCCGATATCGACGAAGGCGCCGAATGCGGCGACGTTGCTGACCACGCCTTCCAGAATCATGCCCGGCTTGAGGTGCTTGATGTCCTCGATGCCCTCGGCGAACTGTGCTGCCTTGAACTCGGGGCGCGGATCGCGGCCGGGTTTTTCCAGCTCCTTGAGGATGTCGCGCACGGTCGGCACACCGAACTGGTCGTCGGTGAACAGCTCCGCCTTGAGTCCGCGCAGGAAGCTGCCATCGCCCAGCAGGGCCTTGATCGGCTTGCCGGTGTTGGCCACGATGCGCTCGACCACCGGATACGCTTCCGGGTGCACCGCCGAGACGTCCAGCGGCTCGTCACCATCGGCGATGCGCAGGAAGCCGGCGCATTGTTCGAAGGTCTTGTCGCCCAGGCGCGGCACCTTGAGCAGGTCCTTGCGGCGTTTGAACGGGCCGTTGTCGTCGCGATGGCGCACGATGTTGTCGGCCACCGTGCTGGACAGCCCGGACACGCGCGACAACAGCGCCGCCGAGGCGGTGTTGACGTACACGCCTACCGCGTTGACGCAGTCTTCCACGCGCGCTTCCAGCGCCTTGGCCAGGCGATACTGGTCCACGTCGTGCTGGTACTGGCCCACACCGATCGCCTTGGGCTCGATCTTGACCAGTTCGGCCAGCGGGTCCTGCAGGCGCCGTGCGATCGACACCGCGCCGCGCAGCGACACATCCAGCTCCGGAAATTCCCTGGCGGCGAACTCGGACGCCGAATACACCGACGCGCCCGCTTCGCTGACCACGATCTTCTGCAGCTTGGCGCCTTCGCACAGCGCAATCGCCTCCCCGGCCAGCTTGTCGGTCTCGCGACTGGCAGTGCCGTTGCCGATCGCGATCAGCTCCACGTTGTGCCGCATGCACAACGTTCTGATGGTCTGCAGCGACTGGCCCCACTGCCGTTTGGGCTCATGCGGATAGATGGTTTCGGTGGCCACCAGCTTGCCGGTCGCATCGACCACGGCGATCTTGCAGCCGGTGCGGATGCCCGGGTCCAGGCCCAGCACCACGCGCGGTCCGGCCGGGGCGGCCAGCATCAGGTCCTTGAGGTTGTCGCCGAACACCGCGATCGCTTCGGCCTCGGCCTTTTCGCGCGCCTGATTGAACAGGTCCAGCAGCAGGTGCATGTGCAGCTTGGCGCGCCAGGTCAGCCGGCAGGCGTCCAGCAACCAGCGGTCGGCCGGACGGCCGCCGTTGGAAATACCGGCATTGCGCGCCACCCGGCCTTCGGCGTACTGGTGCCCCGCCTCGGCATCGGTGCCCGGGTCCAGGTCCAGATGCAGGAACTCTTCGCGCCGCGCGCGGAACAACGCCAGCAGGCGGTGCGAGGGGATCTTTGCCAGCGACTCGGCATGGTCGAAGTAATCGCGGTACTTGGCACCGGCCTCTTCCTTGCCCTCGGCAACGCGCGCGCGGATGATGCCGTTATCGTTCAACCAGCTGCGCAGCTCGCCAACCAGGGCAGCATCTTCGCCCCAGCGCTCCATCAGGATAGCGCGGGCCCCTTCCAGCGCGGCCTTGCTATCGGCCACGCCCTTCTCGGCGTCGATGAAGGCCGCCGCCGCCACCTCGGGTGCCTGGGTCGGGTCGGTCAACAGCCCGTCGGCCAGTGGCTCCAGCCCGGCTTCGCGTGCGATCTGCGCACGGGTGCGGCGCTTGGGCTTGTAGGGCAGATACAGATCTTCCAGCCGCGACTTGGTGTCGGCGGCGGCGATCTCGTTGCGCAGTTCGTCGCTGAGCTTGCCCTGCTCGTCGATGCTGGACAGGATGGCCGCGCGGCGGTCTTCCAGCTCACGCAGATAGGTCAGGCGGGTCTCCAGGTTACGCAATTGCGTATCGTCCAGACCGCCTGTGACTTCCTTGCGGTAGCGGGCGATGAACGGAACGCTGGCACCTTCGTCCAGCAGGGCAATGGCGGCGCGCGCCTGGGCGGGTTGGGCACCGATCTCATCGGCGATGGTGCGGGCAATCTGCTGGGCAAGCTGGCTATCGTGCATGGCGGCGCGGGGCGACCCGCTTCACTGGAAAACCGCATTTTCGCAGTGCGCGCCCGCCGCGGAAACCCATTGACAGCGCGATGCCAAACCTCTGCCGCGCTCAGCGGGCGCGGTGGGCGTAGTGGGTCGCGGCGCGTTCGACCAGAATGCTTTCGTGCAGGGACTCCAATGCCATCACCCTGACCCGCCCGAGGTTCTTCAGCGGCACCATGCGTTCCACATAGACTTCCGGGCCGGCGTCGGTCATGGCGCGCGACTTGCTGAAACCGTAAGGCACCACGCCCTTGTTGCCATCCTTGCTGCCACCTACGTACAGGACGACCGACATACAAGACCCCCTTGCTGCACTACTACGTTAGGGACGCGAGCATACCCAGCGCGTCGTGAGGAGCTTTCCACGCACGTTAACGCCGGCTGTTTGCGGTTTGGTGACGGGCACAAGGCAGCTCGCGCATCACGGCCGCGTCACCCCGCCTGGCCGTCCAATCGCCATCCTTCCCCTCTGTAGGACATCGCATGGACCTCAAGAGTGGCTATCCGTTCTGGTCGATCCGCAATGGATTGATGCGCGCCTATCCACGCCTGGAGCAAGACACCAGCAGCGAAGTGGCGATCGTCGGGGGTGGCGTCACTGCCGCATTGATCGCGCATGAGCTGGTGCGTCACGGACACGAGGTACTGGTAATCGAGCAGCGCGAGATCGGCTGGGGCAGTACCTCGGCCAGCACCGCGTTGCTGCAGTACGAAATCGACACGCCGATGATCGATCTGGCCAAGCGGCACGGCTTGCCAGCGGCCGCGCTGGCGTATGGCGCATGCGCGCAGGCCATCGTCGACCTACAGGATCTATGCGACAGTCTGGGCGGCTGCGATTTCACCCGCCAGGACAGCCTGTATTACGCCAGCCGGGCGCGCGATGTGAATGACCTGCGTCGCGAGTTCGATACCCGCCAGGCACATCGGCTTCCGGTGGACTGGATCACGCGCCCCGCGCTATGGCACGACTACGGCGTACGCTCGGACGGGGCAATCCTCAGCCATCTGGCTGCCAGTGTCGATCCCTACCGGCTGTGCTACCGCCTGTTCGCCGAATGCGAACAAGACGGTGCGCGCATCTTCGACCGTACCACCATCGCCTCCGTCGTCCCCCAGGGCCCGTACGTCCACCTGCGCACCGACGAAGGCGTTGGCATACGCGCCCGGCACGTCATCATGGCCGCCGGCTACTCCAATCAGCAGTGGCTGTCGCAGCGGGTTGCGCGCAACCGCAGCAGCTATGCCTTGGTCACCGACCCGCTGCACGACCGCGAGATGGGAGCACTCAAGCACACCATGATGTGGGAAACCTCACGCCCGTATCTGTATCTGCGCAGCACGCCGGATGGCCGTGTGGTCGCAGGCGGCGAGGACGACGACGTGGATATTCCGGCGCGGCGCGATGCGCGCGTCCAGGGCAAGCTGAAGACGCTGTTGCAGAAGATCGGCAAGCGCATGCCCGATGTCAGCCTGCGTCCGGTGTTCTCCTGGGCCGGTACGTTCGCCGAGACCGCCGACGGGCTGCCGTTCTTCGGCCAGCACGTGGAATTGGGGCCACGCGTGGCCTTTGCCATGGCCTACGGCGGCAATGGCATCACCTACAGCGCCATTGGCGCGGGCCTGCTGCGGGCGCAGCTGGAGGGCAAGCCGCATCCGCTGTCGACGCTGTTCGGTTTCTCGCGGCTGCGCTGAGCACCGCCAGCCAACGTTCGGGTGCCAGCAGCGAACCACGTCACGGCCTTCGCATCATCAGCCGCTGCGCAACGTCCAAGGCCACCAGCCGCAGCCTTGCAGCGCATAGCGATCGGCAGCGCGCTCCAGCGGATTGCGCACGTGGATACCGCCACACAGCAGGTACACCGGCAGGAACAACGGCCCGAGCAGCATGTATTGATAGACGTGGGCACGTTCGTGATCGCCTAGCCGCACCGGCGGATGCTCGCAGCGCCCGGCCGCATGCGCATAGGTACTGCAGCGCAGATCCAGCGACGCGCCCTTGAGCAGGATCACGTTACCCAATGTCATCGCCCCGCCCGGCCCCCAGGGCCAGGCATGAAACACGATCACCAACTCCCGTGCGGACCAGCGTGGGCGTGCACCGAAACAGCTTCCAAGCGCGCCGGCCAGCAGGCCAAGCACAGTGTTGGGCAGCGTCCACAACGCGCCGACTGCCAGCAGGACCGGCCGGCCTTGCGGCGGCGGACTCAATCGGTTTGCGTCGGGATCAACAGCCACAGGATCAGATAGACCAGGATGCCCGGGAATGCGGCCGAGGCGAGCGATACCACCACGAACAACACGCGTAGCAAGGTGGAGTTCCACCCCATGCGGCGCGCAATGCCGCCGACGACGCCGGCGATCATGCGGTCGTTGAGGGAACGGGATAATCCGGTAGCGGCCATGGTCAGGCTCCTTGAACGTGACAGGCAGTCTAGAAAACCGCGCGCCAGCATGCCGTGACGGCATGGCCCGGACGGTGGACGCCCGCAGGCACGCGCCCATCAGCATCGACGGCATCAGGCAACAACGTCGCGCTCCTGCAACCAGCGATGGATCGCCACTGGCACCTCGCGCTGCGCGCGTCCGGAGACATAGATTCCGATATGCCCGCCGCGAAAACCCAGCTCGCTGTAATCCGCACTCCCCACCAGCCCACGCAGGGCGCGCGAGGCATCCGGCGGCACCAGGTGGTCATGTTCTGCGTAGATGTTCAGTACCGGCATGTCGAGCTGTTGCAAATCGACCAGCTGCCCGCCGATGCGCACCTGGCCGGTGACCAACCCGTTGCGCTGGTAGAACAGGGTGACGAATTCGCGGAACGCCTCGCCCGCCAGGTCGGGTGAATCGAAGATCCACTTTTCCATACGCAGGAAATCCTCCAGCGCCTGCTTGTCGTCGAGGATGTCGAGCAGACCGACATACTTCTGCAGGTTGAGCCGGAATGGCTTGAGCATCAGGTAACTGGCGTTCATCAGGTCCGCTGGGACATTGCCCATGGTGTCCACAAACAGATCCACATCGACCATGCGCGCCCAGTTGGACAGCATGTTGTCGGGGGTGTGGAAATCCACCGGGGTGACCATGGTGATGAGGTTGCGTACCTTGCGCCGCTGCAGCGCGGCGTAACACAGCGAGAAGGTGCCGCCCTGGCAGATGCCGAGCACGTCCACCGCGTCCACCCCGGCGTGCTCGCGCAGGTGATCCACCGCGCCGTCGAGGTAGCGCAGCAGATAGTCTTCCAACGTGAGATAGCGCTCGGAGCGGTCCGGGTAGCCCCAGTCCAGCACGTAGACATCCTGGCCATGGCTCAACAAGCCCTTGACCAGCGAGCGATCGGCCTGCAGGTCGACCATGTACGGGCGATTGACCAGCGCGTAGACGATCAGCAGCGGTGTCCTGGCCACCGGCGCCTGGTCGCCGACGAAGCGATACAGCACCACCTTGCCATCGCGCCAGATTTCCTCGCGCTCGGTGACGCCGTAATCGACATCCTCCACGCCGGGCAGCAACTTGAGACCGTCGCGCAACTTGCGCTGCAGCGATAGCGTCTCCTGCATCAGGTCTTCGGCACTGAATCCCAGCGGCCCCTTCATGACCTGGCTCCACGCGGCTTGCCGGCAGTGGACTTGCCTGCGGCCTTACCCGCGCCAGCGCTGGAGGCCGGCTTAGTCGCCGCAGTCTTTTTGACCGGCTTCGCGGCAGCAGCCGGCTTGCGCGCCGCCCCCGCGGCCGATGCCGCCCTGCGCCGCGGCGATGCTGCCGTCACCGGCTCGGCCTCGAGTGCGTCAGGTGCCCGCGCCTTGCCCGATGCGCTGGTCGCACTGCGCAGCATGCGCCGCACCGTCCGCTCCAGTTCGGCGATGCGGCGATGTGCAGCGTCCATTTCCGAGCGCGTGGGCATGCCGAAGCGTTCGCTGAGCTGCTCCACCTCTTCCTGCAGCGCGGCGCGCAGACGCATATGCGCATTGGCAAAGCCGCCGTAGACCGCGCGAAACTGGTCCGACAGCGCGATGTCGGCGTAGGACTCTTCGGCCGCCTCGATCCACAGATCGAACAGGGCGCGCGCGCTGGTCAGCTGGCTGCCGCTGCTTTCGTGTTCGCCGAGCTTGCTGGTGAAGCGAGCAAAGGCCTGCTCGATCGCCGCCTTCAACTGCTCGCCATAGGCCTGCGACTGGGCCTGGAAGTCTTGTTGGGCACGCGCCAGCTTCTGCAGGCGTGCCTGGTGATTGCGGTTCAGCCCGAACGCGGGCATGTCCAGCCATGGCGCGTTTTCCTCCCGCCATTTGCCCAGCGCCTGGGCCGCCTGCTGCAGCCAGGGGTCGAAACCGCCGGGGCTGCCGCCGCGCAGCGAGCCCAGGGTCCATTGCATCAATTGCTCGCCCTGCCCCTGCACGGCACGTCGCCAGGCATCGGAGACCTCGTTGGCCGAGGTGTCGCGCCCGGCAAACTGCGCGGCAACCTGCTGCATGGTGCCGAACCAGTCGCCGGCCTGGCTACGGAAGCGGTCAATGGCCTCCTGCGCCTGCGGTGCGGCCTGGGTGGGCAACAGCTGCGACCACCAATCCACCGCCTTGCGCCAGTCCTGCGGGGCATCGCCGCCTGCAGGCGGCGGTTGCGCAGCGGCGCCAGCCTGGCCGTGACGCATGGCATCTCCCCAAGCCGCCCAGTACTGGCGCGCCTTGTCCTGAAAATTGCCATTGTCCGAGCCACTGCTTGCCATCATCCCCTCGTCGGTGTGTCCACCCGGCCATCCTACCGCGTGTACCGGGCTTTGCTGGTCAGGGTTTTGGGATCCGCAGCGTCTTGCTGATCATCAGCGAGCCGGAGACCGCAAACAGCAGCACCAATGGGTGGAACTGCCAGGGACCCAACTGCCACTGTCCCCACCACAGGGCCTCGCCGACACGCCCGGTGCTGGCGGCCACCGCCAGCAGGATCACCAGCGCCAGGCTGGTGGGAATTGGCGTGCCTTCGAAGTACGGCACCTTGTCCGCCTCGCCGGCGATCTCTTCGGCAGTCACGTTGTAGCGCGCCAGCCGGCTCACGCCGCAACAGACGAAATAGCTCAACACCAGCCAGTCCCAGCCACCGCGCATGCCGCAGGCATAACCGAGCGCAGCCGGTGCGACGCCGAACGAGATCACGTCCGCCAGCGAGTCCAGCTCGCGCCCCAGCGTGGACGAGGCCTTGCGCCAGCGTGCGACGTGCCCGTCCAGCGCATCGAACACGAAGGCCAGCGGAATCAACGCCATGCCCAGCAGCAGGTCGCCGCGATGGCCTTCCTGCAGGAAGCGCATCGCCGCGAAGATCGCCCCGGTACCGCAGAAGGCATTGGCCAGGGTGAACCAGTCCGCGAGTTGGAAATCGCGCAGCATCGAAAAATGGCGTTTCATGCGGGGCCTGAAGAAAGCGGGGTGCAAAGGGTAACGCGCGCGCGCCACGCAGGCGACCGTTGCCCCCGCACTCCGCTAGGCTGGCGAGCAGCGTGGCCGCTCCCGGCCGCGCACGCTTTCCCGACCTTCAAGGACACCCGATGCGCAACATCCTCATCACTGGCGCCGGCAGCGGCATCGGCGCCGGCATCGCCACCCACCTGGCCCGCGACGGCCACCATCTGCTGGTCAGCGACATGGACCTGGCCGCCGCCGAACAGATCGCGCAGCAGCTGCGCCACGCTGGCGGCTCGGCCGAGGCACTGGCGCTGGACGTGGGCGACGAAGACAGCATTGCGGGCGCGCTGGCCAGCGCATCGCGCGCGCCGCAGGTGCTGGTGAACAACGCCGGCCTGCAGCAGGTGGCTGCGCTGGAAGAGTTTCCGATGCAGCGCTGGGCAGTGCTGGTGGATGTGATGCTCACCGGCGCCGCACGCCTGACCCGCGCGGTGTTGCCTGGCATGCGCGCGGCCGGCTACGGGCGCATCGTCAACATCGGCAGCATCCACTCGCTGGTGGCCAGCCCGTACAAGAGCGCCTATGTCGCGGCCAAGCATGGCCTGGTCGGCCTGGCCAAGGTGATCGCACTGGAAACCGCCGACTGCGACATCACCGTCAACACCCTATGCCCCAGCTATGTGCGCACGCCGCTGGTGGAGCGCCAAATCGCCGACCAGGCACGCACACGTGGCATTGCCGAAGCGACGGTGATCCGCGAGGTGATGCTCCAGCCGATGCCCAAGGGCGCCTTCATCGAGTACGACGAGCTGGCCGGTACGGTGGCCTTTTTGATGACGCCTGCCGCGCGCAACATTACCGGACAATCCATCGCCATCGATGGCGGCTGGACGGCCCAATAACCGCACTGGTGAAATTTTCACCAGCCAGATTGGCAGCCTTGCAGCGCAAGGGCTGCCATTGGTTGTCCACAGACTTGCGCAGCGTCCATCCACAGGCGGTGTGGAAAACTGTGCGACGGCTCCAGGGGGGCTGCCAGTCGCTGGCCGGCGCCTCGGCCGCTCACGATGGCGCACCGCATCGGCTACGCGGCTTGCGCGCAGCGTGCTGGCGGCCACGCCATCCACTCAAACGCGCGAATAACTCCAGGACTGCATGCGCCCGTCGCGATACGGCATCACGCCATGGAACGGCCGCGGGTCGCCATCGAACACCAGCGGCAGGAAGTTGCGGTCGCCCTCCCACATCGGCACCTGGTCCAACTGCGCGAGGGATACCCACTCCAGCGTGCCTTCGGGATTGGACGCCTGCGGGATGCCGTCGAAGCTGCGGATCAGGAACACGAACCCCAGCCAATCCTCGCCTTGCTTGCCGAACCCGGGCCAGCTGATGGTGCCGCGCAGTTGCATGTCGCCGCACTCCACACCGGCTTCTTCGCGGATCTCGCGGCGCATGCAGGCCAGCACGTCCTCATCCGGCTCCACCTTGCCCCCGAGACCGTTGTACTTGCCCAGGTGCTGATCGCCGGGACGCGCATTGCGATGGATCATCAGTACCTGCGTGCCGTCCGGCGACAGCAGGTAGCCCAGGGTGGCGACAATCGGGGTATAGGGCATGGCACAGGATCTGACACGAAGCGCATCAGTATGACCGATGCCATGGCCTGGACGCAGAGGTGATCGCCATAAGACACGTCGCCTTGATGAGCCGGCATCTTGGGCAGCAGCCACACGATCTGCAGCCTGGCCGGCCGATGACCGAGTGGCGATCAATCGGCCATCATGGTCGCGCCCGCTACACCGACAGATGCAACGCAGCGATGGATGCCAGCCAACAACGGCCTGCGCACCCGGCCTTGGCGGAGCGACGTACCCGGAATCCAGCCGCAAGGTCGCCACCCCATGGCCGCGTTCGGCCAGATACTCCAGCCACTTGCCCAGGAAGGTGTTCATGCGCATGCGGTGGCTGATGAGCTCGGCCGGCGGCGGGAACATGCCCATCACGTCCTGCCAGCGACGGCCCACGTAGCAATGCGTGGTCTCCGCCTGGCGAGCATCGCGGTACAGGCGCACATATGCCGAGGGATCCGGCTCGCCGGTGACCGGGTCGCACAGATCGTAGGTCAACCGCAGCTCGACGGTGTAGCGGTGGCACTCGATCACATCCAGGCGCAGGTCCAGGCCATCACCGATCGAGGACACGTACGACCCCGGTGCCAGGTCGCCCGGTGCGAACAAGCGGGTCAGATGCTGGAAGTTCTCTGCATACAGGCCCATCAACCAGCCGAACCGGCTCAGGCGGGGAATGATGTCGAGTTTGCTCAAGGTCTGGGCCATGCACCGATCCTACACGCTGCGCTGCCGCACGGGCAGCATTGACGAGGGCCCGACGACAGGCCTACCTTGGCGGAGTACTGCCCCGCCCGATCGATTTCCCCCGGGCTGCCAGCAAGCCGTCCGACGAATCGCGGCGGCATCCGGAGTGCGAACGCGCCGCTTGCTTGCCCAATCCCGAATCCGGCCCCACCAATCCCGGCCTCAAAACATCTCCCGCTGCAGCCCCAAGGTGGACAACACCTTGCTGGAGATTTCCTCGATCGAGGTGTTGGTGGTGCTGAGCGAGGGGATACGTTCCATCTGGAACATGCGCTCGGCGATGGCCACTTCACGCCGACAGGTCTCGGCGGCGCTGTAACGCGAATTGGCGCGCCGCTCCTGACGGATCTGCTGCAGACGTTCCGGATCGATGGTCAGGCCGAACAGCTTGCTGCGGTAATTGCGCAGCCGCGGCGGCAGCTGCTCGTTGTCCAGGTCTTCATCGGTCAACGGATAGTTGGCGGCGCGGATGCCGTAATGCAAGGCCAGGTAGATGCAGGTCGGCGTCTTGCCGGCGCGCGACACCGCCACCAGGATCACGTCGGCCTCGTCGTAATTGAGCGCAATCCCGTCGTCGTGGCTCAGCGCGAAGTTCATCGCGTTGATGCGCCGATGATAGGTTTCGAAGTCCACCATGCCGTGCGCGCGCCCCACGCGCGAATGCCGTGGCGCATTGAGCTCGCGCTCCAGCGGCTCGATGAAGGGCGCGAACACGTCCAGCATCAGCGCACCGCTCTCGGCCAGGATCATGCTCAATTGTGGATCCACGCACGAATTGACCACCACCGGGCGCACCTGATACCGCTCGCCGGCGGCGCGCACCCGCATCGCGGCATCGCGCGCCTTTTCTGCATCATCGATGAACGACATGCGGTCGGTGACGAAGTTGAATCCGCTGAACTGGGTGAGCAGGCTATGCCCAATCGTTTCAGCGGTGATACCGGTTCCATCGGAGACGTAAAAGACCGGCCGGATTGTTGACATCAAGACCACCTCTTTGAACTGGTGTCCAAAACTTACGGGTTCATGCTTGTGCAGATTCCGCTGTGCGCTGCATCATAGCGGCTTCTTCCTACGGACGCGGCCATCCAAGCCCGCTCGGGCGATGGCCATACGGAGCATCGCGCTTGAACGAGAATATCCTGTGGTTGCATGAGCTACGCTTGGTCGATCTGGCCCGCGTAGGCGGTAAAAATTCCTCGCTCGGCGAGATGATCGGCAACTTGGCCGGGTTGGGCGTTTCGGTACCCGGTGGATATGCGACCACTGCCGAGGCATTCAAGGACTTCATTGCCCACAACGACCTGTCCAAGCGCATCTTCGACAAGCTCGAAACGCTGGATGTGGAGGACGTCAATGCCCTCACTGTCGCCGGCAAGGAAATTCGCGGCTGGGTGATCGATGCCCCGCTGCAGCCGGAGCTGGACCGCGACATCCGCACCGCCTACGAAAAACTCTGCGCCGAAAACGGCGGCGGCGACGTGGCCGTGGCAGTGCGCTCCTCCGCCACCGCCGAGGACCTGCCCGACGCATCGTTCGCGGGCCAGCAGGAGACCTTCCTCAACGTGACCGGCGCCGACGACGTCGTGCACAAAGTCAAGGAAGTGTTCGCCAGCCTCTACAACGACCGTGCGATCGCCTACCGCGTGCACCACGGCTTCAAGCACGAGGACGTGTTCCTGTCGGCCGGCGTGCAGTTGATGGTGCGCTCGGGCGTGGGTTCGTCGGGCGTGCTGTTCACGCTGGACACCGAATCCGGCTTCCGCGACGTGGTGTTCGTCACCTCCAGCTTTGGCCTGGGCGAAATGGTCGTGCAAGGCGCGGTCAACCCGGACGAGTTCTACGTCTACAAACCCACCTTGACTGCGGGCAATCCGGCGATCCTGCGCCGCTCACTGGGTAGCAAGGCCATTCGCATGGTGTATTCGGATGTGCCCGGTGAACGCGTGCGCATCGAAGACACCCCGGCGGAGCTGCGCGGCACCTTCTCGATCAGCGATGAAGACGTGCAGGAGCTTTCCAAGCAGGCCCTGGTGATCGAAAAGCATTATGGCCGCCCGATGGATATCGAGTGGGCCAAGGACGGGGTCAGCGGCAAGCTGTTCATTGTGCAGGCGCGCCCGGAGACGGTGAAGTCGCGCAGCCACGCCACCCAGATCGAGCGCTTCTCGCTGGATGCCAAGGACGCCAAGATCCTGGTCGAAGGCCGCGCAGTGGGCGCAAAGATCGGCAGCGGCGTGGCACGCGTGGTGCGCTCGCTGGACGACATGAGCCGCGTGCAGGCCGGCGACGTGCTGATCGCCGACATGACCGACCCCGACTGGGAGCCGGTGATGAAGCGCGCCTCGGCCATTGTCACCAATCGCGGTGGCCGCACCTGCCACGCCGCGATCATCGCGCGCGAGTTGGGCGTGCCGGCCGTGGTCGGCTCGGGCAATGCCACCGACATCATCAGCGATGGACAGCAGGTCACCGTGAGCTGCGCCGAGGGCGACACCGGCTTCATCTACGACGGCCTGCTGCCGTTCGAGCGCACCACCACCGATCTGGGCAACATGCCGCCTGCCCCGCTCAAGATCATGATGAACGTGGCCAACCCGGAGCGGGCCTTCGACTTCGGCCAGTTGCCCAACGCCGGCATTGGCCTGGCGCGCCTGGAGATGATCATCGCCGCGCATATCGGCATCCATCCGAATGCGCTGCTGGAATACGACAAGCAGGACGCGGACGTGCGCAGGAAGATCGACGCCAAGATCGCCGGCTACGGCGACCCGGTGAGCTTCTACGTCAATCGCCTGGCCGAAGGCATCGCCACGCTGACGGCATCGGTGGCACCGAACACGGTGATCGTGCGCCTGTCGGACTTCAAGTCCAACGAATACGCCAACCTGATCGGCGGCTCGCGTTACGAGCCGCATGAAGAGAACCCGATGATCGGCTTCCGCGGCGCCAGCCGTTATGTCGATCCGTCCTTCACCAAGGCCTTTGCGCTGGAGTGCAAGGCGGTGCTGAAGGTGCGCAACGAGATGGGCCTGGACAACCTCTGGGTGATGATTCCGTTCGTGCGCACGCTGGAAGAAGGCCGCAAGGTGATCGAGGTGCTGGAGCAGAACGGGCTCAAGCAAGGCGCCGGTGCTGATGGAAAGCCGGGCCTGAAGATCATCATGATGTGCGAGCTGCCGTCCAACGCGCTGCTGGCCGATGAGTTCCTGGACATCTTCGACGGTTTCTCGATCGGCTCCAACGACCTGACCCAGCTCACCCTGGGCCTGGACCGCGACTCGTCGATCGTGGCGCATCTGTTCGACGAGAGAAACCCGGCGGTGAAGAAGCTGCTATCGATGGCGATCAAGTCGGCGCGCGCCAAGGGCAAGTACGTGGGCATTTGCGGTCAGGGGCCTTCGGATCACCCGGAACTGGCTGAGTGGTTGATGCAGGAAGGCATCGAATCGGTGTCGCTGAATCCTGACACCGTGGTCGATACCTGGCTGCGCCTGGCCAAGCTCAAGAGCGAGAGCTGATGGGAGTGTTGGGTGCAATGATGGCCGCCGCTGCGGGAGCAGCGGCGGCCACGACCAAGACCGTGGTGGTCGCCCCCCAGGCGCCCACTGGCTGGGACAAGGTGGACTGGGCGCAAATCCTGCTGGACTGGGGGGTTGCGCTGGTCATCCTGGTGGTGGGCATGTGGCTGGCCAAGCAGCTCAGCCAGTGGCTGCATCGTGCACTGACGCGCGCCCGTGTCGAAATCACGCTGACCAACTTCCTGCGCAACGTCGCGTACGCGTTACTGCTGGTACTGGTATTTGTCAGCACCCTCAGCAAGATCGGCGTACCGCCGACGTCGTTGATCGCGGTACTGGGCGCGGCAGGTCTGGCGGTCGGCCTGGCGTTGAAGGACTCGCTGTCCAACATCGCTGCCGGGGTCATGCTGATCGTGTTGCGGCCGATGCGCGATGGCGACCATGTGGTGATTGCCGGGCAGGAAGGCATTGTCGATGAGATCCGGATCTTCCAGACCCGGCTGCGGGCCTTCGACGATCGCATGATTACCCTGCCCAACAGCACCATTTCCACGGCGCCCATCATCAACTACAGCACCCTGCCCAACCGCCGGCTGGACGTGACGGTGGGCGTGGGCTACGACGACGACCTGAAGAAAGCCCAGCAGTTGTTGCTGCAGATTGCCAAGGACAACCCTCACGTACTGGACTCGCCCGCGCCATTCGTGCAGGTGACCAATCTGGGCGAGAGCACGGTCGACCTGATGCTGTTCGCCTATTCCACCAATGCGGACTTCGGCGCGGCCAAGAGCACCACGCTGGAGCAGATTCGCCATCAGTTGCTGGAGAACGGGCTGCATATCCCCTATCCGCAGCGCGACCTGCACGTGTATCACCACGATGCCGACGGCAAGCCGATCTCCGATCTGCTGATCAAAGGCATCACCGACGATGGCGACCTCGCCAAGGGGCCATCGCTGGCACGGTGAGGTTGACAAGCTGAGAGACAAAAGGCCGCATCGAAGGATGCGGCCTTTTCTGTTCGTCAGCCCTGATCCGGGGCGAGTCGCAGGCTTGCGCCCTGCCCGATGTTCCCAGATGGCTCAGTACGGCGATCGCCCGCGTGAGATCACCGACAGTGATCGTGACGCTCAGCCTTCCAACTCGGCGGCGGTATCGCCACCCAGTGCCCCCATGAACTGCCGGTAGTGGCGCAGCTCGGCGATGGAATCGCGCACGTCGCTCAGCGCGGTATGCGCCGAACTCTTGGCAAAGCCATTGGCCACGGCCGGTGCCCAGCGCCGCGCCAGTTCCTTGATGGTGGACACGTCCAGGTTGCGGTAGTGGAAGTAGCGCTCCAGGCGCGACATCTGGCGGTGCAGGAAGCGGCGATCCTGGCAGATCGAGTTGCCGCACATCGGCGAAGCGCCGGCGCGGATCCACTCGTTCAAGAACGCCACGGTCTGCGCCTCGGCCTGTGCGTGGGTGACCTGGCTGTCCAGAACGCGCTGCCACAAGCCCGAACGGCGATGCTGGTTGCGGTTCCACTCGTCCATCGCCTCCAGCGTTTCCAGCGGATGGGCGATGGCCAGTTCCGGCCCTTCGGCAAGCACGTTCAACTGCGCATCGGTCACGATGGTGGCGATCTCGATGATCGAGTCCTGGTCGGTGTCCAGGCCGGTCATTTCCAGATCGATCCAGATCAGTCGGTCGTTGCCTGCAAGGGTGTCTGCCATATCGCCGTCCTGTGGATGGCCGTCGCCGGCCGGGTGCTGGAAAGGGCGCGCATCATACCGCGCCCATGTGGCTCACGGCAGCAGCGGCGGCTTGCCGCGCTTTGCCCGAAAGTAATTGGTCAGCCGCAGGCTCGCCTCGGCCGCAAGGACCCCGCCGGCCACCTGCACGCGGTGGTTGTGGCGCGGGTCGGCCAGCAGGTCGAACACGCTGCCGCAGGCACCGGTCTTGGGGTCGCTGGCAGCGAACACCACTCGCGCGATGCGCGCATGGATCATCGCCATGGCGCACATCGCACACGGCTCCAGGGTGACGTACAGCGTGCAGCCGAGCAGGCGGTGATTGGTCAGCCGGCGCCCGGCTTCGCGCATCGCCACGATCTCGGCATGCGCGCTGGGGTCGTGGCTGGCGATGTTGAAATTCCAGCCCTCGCCCAGTACCTGGCCCTGGGCATCGATCAGCACCGCGCCAACCGGGATCTCGTCAAAGTCACGCTCGGCACGCTCGGCTAGCTGCAAGGCATGCTGCATCCACTGCCGGTCCAGCCGCAGCTGCGGCGCATCGTCGATGCTGCAATCGGGCGACACGCTCACGCCGCTCCGCCGGCCTGGCGATCCAGGAACGCGGCGAAGGCAGCCACCGTGGCCTCGCTGACATGGTGCTCGATCCCTTCGGCATCGCGACGTGCGGTGGCCTGGTCGATGCCCAGCGCCAGCAGAAAGCGCTCGACGATCTGGTGCCGCTGCCGGCTGGAAGCGGCCAGCGCCTCGCCGGCCGGGGTCAGGAACACGCCACGGTAAGGGCGCTGCACCACCCAGCCATCGCGCACCAGCCGCTTGAGCATCTTGGCCACGGTGGGCTGCGCCACGCCCAGGCGCGCGGCGATATCGACCTGGCGTGCCTCGCCACCGTCGACCAGCAGATCGGAGATCAGCTCCACGTAGTCCTCGACCAGCTCGGCGCGGCGCGCTTCGCGCACCTGGCGGAAGCTCTCCATATGCACCTGCGCATCGATCAGGGACGGCGCAGCTGCCATCGTCTTCTCGCTCTTGCCCACCCTTGTCCTCGTCATTGCGTCCGGCATCGCTGCCCAGGCCCCTAGTGTGAGGCACGCGATCACGCATTACGATTGGATTCGCCAATGCTCAAGAGAATAGCAATTGCTATATCATCCGTTCGATCCGCTCCCGTCCGCCTTCCTATGCTCGCCGACAAGCTCGCTCCTGCACCGCCACCCGCCCAGAGCGGTGGCGGCCTTGGCGATCACCACGCCAGCGTCGCCGTGCCCCACAAAGGCCACTGGTGGTTCCGCCTGCTGGCCTTTCTGGGCCCGGGCTACATGGTGTCGGTGGGCTATATGGACCCGGGCAACTGGGCCACCGACCTGGCCGGCGGCTCGCAGTTCGGCTACCTGTTGCTGTCGGTGATCCTGCTCTCCAACCTCATGGCGATCGTGTTGCAGAGCCTGTCGGCGCGGCTGGGCATCGCCACCGGGCTGGACCTGGCACAGGCGTGCCGGGCGCGCTACCCACGCGCGGCCAACCTGGCGCTCTGGGGACTGTGCGAGCTGGCGATCATCGCCTGCGACCTGGCCGAGGTGATCGGCACCGCGATCGCACTGAAGCTGCTGTTCGGCATCCCGCTGACTCTGGGCGCGATCATCACGGCCGTGGATGTGGTGCTGGTGTTGCTGCTGATGCACCGTGGCTTCCGCGCGCTGGAAGCCTTCGTGATGGCCTTGCTGCTCATCATCTTCGTCTGCTTCGGCATCCAGATCGCACTGGCCGCGCCACCGATCGCGGCGGTGCTGGGCGGCTTCATCCCGCACGCACAGGTGGTGACCGACCCGCAGGCGCTGTATCTGGCGATCGGCATCATCGGCGCGACGGTGATGCCGCATAACCTGTATCTGCATTCCTCGATCGTGCAGACGCGTGCGTATCCGCGCACAGATGCGGGGCGCCGCTCGGCCTTGCGCTGGGCGGTTACGGACAGCACAGTGGCGCTGATGTTCGCGTTGTTCATCAACGCGGCCATCCTGATCCTGGCCGCGGCAGTGTTCCATGCGCAAGGACGCACCGACGTACAGGAGATCGAGCAGGCGCATGCCCTGCTCGCGCCGATGCTGGGCGTAGGCCTGGCCTCGACCTTGTTCGCGGTCGCCCTGCTCGCCTCCGGCGTCAATTCCACCGTGACCGCGACCCTGGCCGGGCAGATCGTGATGGAAGGTTTCCTGCAACTGCGCCTCGCACCCTGGCTACGCCGCCTGGTCACCCGCAGTATCGCCATCGTGCCGGTGCTGGTGGTGACCTGGTTGTATGGCGAGGCCGGCACGGCGCGGCTGTTGGTACTGAGCCAGGTGGTGCTGTCGATGCAGTTGCCGTTTGCGGTGATCCCACTGGTGCGCTTCGTCTCCGACCGGCAGCTGATGCGCGCACTGGTGGCACCGGCCTGGCTGGTCCGGCTGGCCTGGCTGATTGCCGCGATCATCGTGTGCCTGAACTTGAAACTCCTATGCGACATCGCGCTCGGCTGAGCCGATCGTGCGTCGACATCACGCAGAAGCAATCCGAACAGGTGCATCGACGAGCTTGCGCAGTATCGAACCATGGCTCAGCACGATGGCTTGGGCAGCATCTGCGCTCCTTGCCGCTACCAGTGCGGTTGCTTCCGGCGGGTCTACCACCCCCACTCCACTTGCGCGATGGCGAGCATAACGCCCGCGCACGCTCCCCCAACCCCATCGACTTGGGCTATCGTATCCCCAGCTGAAGGCTATGGGGACAGCTTCAGCATCGTCGGCCGCCGCCGATAAAAGCTACGCTGATCGCCGCACTGCGGCGGCACTCGACTCAATCATATAAACGCGTTCAGGGGAATTGCGATGCTTCGTCACTCTTTGCGGGTGCGCCTGCTGTTGCCGGTGCTGGCTCTGGTGCTGGTCGTGGTGTTGGCGCTGACGGTCATTCTGGCCATTACCGAAGCCAATCGGGTCAGGTTCGAAACCGGCGAATCCATCGAGCGCCAGTCGGTGTCCTTGCAGACCTTGTTCGCAGTCACCCGCTCGATGATGCTGGACCGCGTGCACTCCTCCATGCGCCAGCTGCGCAGGGATGCCAATGCACAGGGTGCGCCGAGCCTGGGCAACGAGGTGCGTGTTGCCAACCGCAATGCCAACGATCTGTTGCTGGGCCAGCGCTCGCAGGCCAACGTCTTCACCATGCTCGACGACGTCACCTCGATTCACGAAGGCACCGCCACGCTGTTTTCGCGTACCGGCGAGGACTTCGTGCGCATCTCCACCAACGTCAAGAAGGACGACGGCAGCCGCGCCATCGGCACCGTGCTCGACCCTGCCGGCCAGGCGTCCGCCAAGCTGCGCAGCGGCGAAAGCTTCTATGGCGTGGTCGACATCCTGGGCAACCCCTACGTGACCGGCTACGAGCCAATCGTCGCCGGCAATGACAAGCGTGTCATCGGCGCCTGGTACGTGGGCTACAAGGCCGACACCCAAGCACTGGAAAACGTGGTCAGCAGCCGCCGCGTGCTCGACTCAGGCTTCATCGCCGTGTTCGACAGCACCAACAAGCTGCGCTTCCAGTCGACCACCGGTGCCACCACCGACACCGCCACCATCGAGCGCATCGTCAAGGAAACCCCGGACGACTGGGTGGTGACCAAGCAGGACGTGCCGGACTGGGGCTTCACCCTGGTGTCGGCGTATCCCAAGAGCGACGTCAACGGCGTGATCGTGCGTCAGTCGTTGTGGATCGCCGGCATCGGCCTGCTGGTCTGCGCCCTGCTGCTCGGCCTGCAGTGGGCCTTGATCTGGAGCCGCGTGCTGCGCCCCATCCAGCACCTGACCACCGTGGCCGAAGAACTCAGCCTGGGCAAGTGGAACCACACCATCACCGAGGTCAATCTCAAGGACGAAATCGGCACGCTGGCACGCGCCATCTCGCGCCTGTCCAACAGTGTCCGCCTGGCCATGGAGCGGCTCAGCAAACGCTGAGCTGCTGCAGACGCCTCCGTACCAGACGATGCTAGGAAGACGCCATGTCCAATGAATTCCGTCCGCTGATCGAGGTCCTGCGCGAACTCAGGGCGCTGGCATTGAAGAAGGCGTCCGGCTTCCTCTTCGTCGTCACCGAAGAAAACCATTCCTGCATCGTCCGCATCAACGCCGGTCAGATCGAGGAAGTGGTCTTTCGCATGCTGCGCAACGACGAGGCGGTGCAACGCCTCACCATGGTCGGTGCCGCGAAGGCGCGCTTCCAGGCCGATCCCGGCGCCGGCCTGGGCAAGCCCTCGCTACTGGGCGAAGACTCGCGTCAGTGGTTGATGGGCGGTTTTGAACAGGATCTGGGCGGGGCGCCGACACAAGCCCGCGCGCCGGTTGCGTCCGCCCCAGTTCCGGCGCCTGCGCCTGCGGCATCACCCGCCCCTGCGCCGTCAACCAATGGCGGCGCCGGCGCTCAGGACGCGCGCGTTCGCGATGCACTGGAAAAAGTCGCGCTGAACTATCTCGGCCCCATCGCCGGCATGCTGTGCGACGAAGCCTGGGAAGCGTCCAGCGATATCGAACAGGTGCTCAGCCAGCTGAGCGCCAACCTGGCCACGCCGCAGGAAGGCCAGCGCTTCATGACCGACGCGCGCGCCGCGCTGGCCAAGCTGCGCTGACGGCGGCCCCGCGCGTTGCGCAATCGCAAGGCCGCACGCGTCGCCAGGCGTCGCCTGTGCACTGCGGCGGCTGCACGCCCTGACGATTGCGCGCTAGGTCCTGCCAGCCATTGGGGACGCTACGCAATGAACGCGATACCAGCTTTCACAAACGCCGACATCAAGTAGCTGCCGCTGGCATCGCCCCGGCACCCGCCGAAGTAGAACCTGCGCACGCTGTCGTCGTGGGCGCACACCGCTGTGATGACCTCGCTCAACTGCACGGATTTTCCCTCCTTCCACCGTCGTCGCACGCTGACAACATGGGGCGACCAATCCCCCGGCTTTGCTTCGTCGAAGGGATAATCCGGGGGCGGAGCCGACTTCTGCGCGATCGCGTTGTAGCCCATATCCTTCCTGATGGAGTCGTAGCCGTATTTCGACTTCTCGACCCTTCCTGCGACCGTTCGCGTGCCCGAAAAGCCGCTACCGATGGCTTTTGTCAGAATGTAATCGGGTACCAACGACGACGGATGACGCTCGGGCACATGCACCTTGTTGTTCGTGTCACTGTCCTGCATCCAACCACTGCGAATCATTCTTCCAGGCTCAGATTTCACCCTCTCGCCTGGCGCACTGAAGAAATAGAGTCTGATGCCACTGGGAATCATGTATTGCCCATGCCCCCACAGCAATCCGGCGTGCCCCCAGATCAGGCACTGATCCACCCCTGGGGTGGAACTCTTGAAGAAATAGAGCTTTTCGCCCAGCTCGACTGGAGCCTTACCATCGTGCGCGCGCTCTTTCATCACCATCTACAACGTCAGGAGTAGATCCGAGGCTAGCTCCAATTCCACGCAGGCACCCGGCAGATCGTCTCACCCAGCAGCCCGATGGGATCGCAATCCCGCACTCCACGAACGCTTCACAGCAACTAAGACTACTGGAAGCGGATCATGACACTGCCCCCTGGCCGACCCACGACGACCAGGGCCTGACGATGGCCCACAAAGGACCGGATGTCACTCCCACTCTATTATCTAGAGCAATTAAAAATCATTTAAAATCAATGACTTATGAAAGACCGAGAGAATAATACCATTAAAAATACCATTGCAGCATGCTTGAGTTAGCCAAGATTCCAAGAGCCCCCTCGATACTTGAAGGCCCGATCAATGATGCCCCCCAGCCACAGAGGGATCGTTGCAGCCTTGAAACCGCCAAATTGGACAAGCAACTCACCTTCTGTGTCTAGCATGGCCACAGGAAGCTCAGGCAGCATGCCAGTGCCGATGCCGCCAGACGGGAAAACACTGCCGAAATCACGCTTCAAAAGCAGGCGAGACGTCGCTTTGCCTAGGGTCAGAAAGGTCTCTTTGCGAACCAGCCAGTAGCACTCTACTCCTGATGCAGCGTATCGCTCTTGGCGGCGAGTGAATTCGCGTAGATGTTGGTAGGAGCGTTGTAGCTCAATGGCAATTGTGCGGCCTGAGACTGAAAAGAGCACGTCAGCTTCCCACTTCTCGCCGCTCGGTGATCGGCCGGGAACCTCGTCTCGATTTTCAATACCCATGCCAGTTAAGGCGGCCATCACTGCGGCCTTGCCCGACTTATGCCATTTCGTCTCGGGCGCTGTGCTGCACTCGTCTGACAGGTGTGCGAAGAACGGCAGACCATTGATGCTTGTCTTGAGTACCGCTGGCGCTTTGCAACATGGCATCACAAAATCACCTAGCCGGGCGGCCTGTTTCAGCCTCTCCCACTCGTCGGAGGAGATGGAGGCTGCATCTACCGGCTTGCCGTCATGTGTCCAAGCTGCCTGTGTCATGACTGTTCCTCGGACGCGGAGCCGGGAAGCTTGTGGTCGATCATGAAGGCCTCGTCCATTTGCCGCATCAAAATAGCTAACTCGTCCTGATCGCCGCCGGAACGAACATCGGCAAGCAACTCCGCTGCATAAGCCGGATCAGCCCGAAAGTACTCGGCCATCGCCTGTAGATGTGATCTGTCTTTCATTTGATAGAGTTCTCCTGGCCACGTCTTGGTCTCGGCATTGCCCTTACCACAATGATAGATGTTTATTCGTTCGCCATAATTTACGTGTCGAGCATATCCCACTCGTCACCTAGTACCCATCGCAGGGCAGAAAGCTTCCCATTGAGCATACCCCATTCAAAGTCGCTCCAAGGCCCAGTATCCTCATACTTTTCTCTGACCCGCTGAGCTGCTACTTTTGCTTGGCTCAGGATATCTTCGTGGATCACATCATTGCCGTAGCGATTGGTTCCAGCGGGAACAACCTCTATATCACCATTATCTAAGTGATAAATCATGTTCATGTGACGGTTGTACCAAACCTTATCGAACAACTCGTCCATCGCTGACATTATTTCCTGAAGCCCGCGAGTTTCATCCTCCCAGGCAAAGCTATTCTCATAGTGAAACTCTTCCAGATCGAGGAGATCTTCAATCGCAGAGTTCGTAGAGTTAAAGAATATGGATGCGCTTCCATCGAAAATATCTGCAAAGTCTTCGTGTGGCTGCCTATGATCTTTTCCGGAAAAATCTGTGACATTATGTGTAACGAACCTGAACGTTTCATACTCGTTCGCGCGTGCTACTTTAAACTCTAGAAACAACTCGGCTAATACCGCGTCGGCAACACTGTTTTTCTGCTTATGAAACGGCGCTTTCTTCGCGATCGCCCTCTCTGCTGCCTTTATTTTAGCGTTATCGGAGACCGCAATTTTGTGGGCAGTTTCGAAAAGCTTTAGAACGCGATTTACCGTGCCCTGAGTCGCCTCCGAAAGTATTGGAAGCCGATGATTAACATCATCCAAGGCTTTTAGCGCAGCATCTTTTCCTTGGCCACCAAAAGACTCAACAGCAGATTTAACTACCCGAAACTCATTTGCAAGTCGCTTGCGTGTAGCCTCAATGACCCTATCTTTATTTCGCTCGTACTCTACACGTATCAAATCTGGAAGAAGTATTCTGATACTACCATCCTGTACCAATTGCTCAAGGGCAGCAAGCATAGGCAATTCCGCTTTCTGAGATGAAATATCAAGCCAAACGCAGGTATCGAGCATTATTAGGTGCAATATATTTCTCCAAATATTCACCGGCGCGCAAAACGACCAAGCCGATTTTTTTAAATAACCTTGACGATTCCTAGTTATCACTCACGTCATTACTTGATGACTCGCGCCATAATAGCGAGGACTTCGCCCTGCAACTTGCGAAAGTCGTTCATCATCGCTTCTACATCGACCGGCCGCGCACCTTGGCCGCGCTTCTCTGCAAGCCAAAGTTTCAGCAAGCCAGCGACTCGGCCAAGGTCGCCATTGACCTTGCCCAAGTCGGCCACGGCTTGCAGGTCAACAACCGAGCGGATCGGCTCATTCAATCCAACGGCGCGCAGGAACGCCGACTGAGACATGCCCGCTTGCGCGGCACGGTCTACCAGCTCGGCGCGTTCGTCCTCGGTCACGAATACCTTGATGTATTCGTTCCGGGGCCGGGTGCCGTAAGTCGTTTTTTTCTTCTCTGCCATTCGTCTCTCGCTCTTGCCGCAGCGACAGCCAGGTGGCGCAGCAGCGCGCCTTTCCTTTGGTGCCGCATCGGGCTTTTGATGTTCGGTCGCGGCAGCGACGGTGGGCCTCGCAGAGCAAGATGCCGTCGAACCGCAGGTGAGTAAGGGGCGGTGTTGGGGGGAACAGGCGTAGCCTGTGGACCCACAACACACATCTTGCCGTCTGTCTGAGCGCAACTCAAAGAAATTTAACTCTGATAGCCGCTTCGATAAGGCATGTTGCTTTTAATTTCCTTGAATTTCGTTCGGTTTACTTAAGTTGCCTAGCGCTGCCTTAATTCAGGAGTGAATTGCCTAAAGTTGCCTAAAATTGCCTTGAATTCACTTGGCCGAAAAAATTTAAATGGACGGAGCAAGCAGGGAAGAGAACGCCATGACCTGAAGCCAACATACCGCTCCGACGATTCGGTTATAGCGTCTCCGATCCTCACATAGTCAAGAATTCCTGTGGTCGCTAGAATGCCCGTGTTCCAACAACTGAGCAGGGCCTAATTGGCACCAAAAAGGAGTACGAAAAATGGCTAGGAAAACTCTTTCTGAGCGCCGATCTGATGCTTTTTCTGAGCTAGAGATGGCTAAGGCGAGGCTTGCAAAACTCGACAATGAAGCAGCAGAAAGAATCGGGAGAATTGCAATAAAATCGGGATTAGTTAATCTGGAGCTTACGGACGATCAGATCCGGGAAGAATTCGACAGAATCGTTGAAAGGATAAGCAAGGGGAATAGACCATGAAGACAACTCACCGCATAAGTGCTCTGGCTGATCAACTCAATGAACTGCAAGCCTGCCTAGGTCAAGCTAGCAGCCAATCTAATAGGTACGTTGTGGAGGCTCAGCGCATTGCCGCCCGGCTCGCTTCTTCACTTGAAGAGTGGCACTTGGAGACGCTGCACATCCCTGAAACGGAACGTTGCCTCTATCGCGTTCAGAATCCTTACTACGCGGCTCACTGACACCGCACGCAGCCCTGTCAAAAGCCCACTTCGGTTGGCATTTTTTTGTCCCGAAACAGACGTTTTCGGGACACTATCCTCCCCCTCAAAACTCTTCTAAGAACATACTTTAAAACAGGTACTTAAGCGTCTACTTTCGTCCCGAAATACGACGTTTGCGGGAACAGTAAGCCTCTGTTTCTATTGGAAAAAGAAGCCACAAACCCTAGAGGTCATCGGGAAATGCGGCAATAATCGAACCTCGGACGACGACGAAACGAGGTATTCGATATGGAAAAAGAATCGCAAAGTACGTCAGCTTTTACCGCCCGGATATTTCGCCGAGGTGCGGCACTAGCTGTGGCAATGGCAACTACAGGCTTCGGCGTAGGTCTCTACATGACACCTGTACCGGCTTACGCCATCTACTGCTCTAACTGCTCGACGTTCTATCAACAGATGTTCGAGTACGCCGAGCAGGTCAACACAGCGCTGAACACCGCCGAGCAATTGCAAACGCAGATTCAGCAATACCAAAATATGGTCACGCAAGGCACAGGGTTGCCCGATTCAATGTTCAGCAGCATCGCGTCTGACTTGAAAAGCGTCGTCAACATCTACAACCGCTCGCAGGCGTTGGGCCGCCAAATCCAGAACATGGATTCGCAGTTCAACACAGTTTTTCCGGGCTTCGAATACTACCTAAATCAAGCAGCTAATTCGGCAGAGGCCTCGGCGCAGGATCGCTATCAAAAGTGGTCGCAACAGGGCCGCGACAACGTAAAAACAGCGATGGAAGCGGCGAACTTCAATACCAGCACCTTCGAGTCCGAGGATGCCCAGCTAGACCGCATGGTGGCTCGTTCGCAGTCGGCCGTTGGTCGTATGCAGGCGATTCAGGCGGGCAATGAAATTGCCGGGCAAAACGTGCAGCAATTGCAAAAGCTGCGCGACCTGCTGGCCACGCAAATCAACATGCAGGGCAATTACATGGCTCAGCAAGGCGACCGGAAGGCTGCGAGCGAAGCCACCGAACAGCAGTTTGAAGCCCGCAAAAACACACGCGGCGGCGTTAAGGAGTACTGAGAATGACTATTTCAAAATGGATCATTGCGTTGATGTGCGCCGGCTCCGCCCTGGCCGGTTACATGGTTACCGTAATGATTAAAAGCAACGGTGAATGTACGTAAGCGTCCGCCAACCTCACCTATACAAGCAGCCAGCAGCCCGTTGGGATATCGCGTTCTTCCCAACGGATCTCCCCGATGTCTTCAAAGCACGATGATTGGTCCCACCGCATTGCTGCCTGGTCCGCCAGCGGCGCCACGCCATCGGCGTGGTGCCGCGAGCACAGTGTCTCGTTGAGCAGCTTCACCTACTGGCGCGGCAAACTTGCAGCGTCCGCAGCGCCTGCAGCACTTCCAGCCACACTACCGCTGCACATCACCCCCGCCGTTCCCACGACCAGCGTGGAGATCCGTCTCGCCGGTGGCATCAGCCTCAGCGTGGCGGCCGGTGATCCGGGCTGGCTTGCGCGTCTGCTGCGCGAGCTTGGTGCATGCTGAGCGTGTCGGCGTGGCATCTTGTCACCGCCCCGGTGGATCTGCGCTGTGGCATGGACCGGCTCTTGCTGCAGATGCAGTCACTGCTGGATCGCCCCGTGGCCGAGGGCGAGGCCTACGTCGTCGTCAATCGCGCGCGTAGCCGCCTCAAGGTGCTGTGCGTTGATCGTCATGGTGTCTGGCTGTGCGCGCGCCGGCTGCATCAGGGACACTTCATCTGGCCGCGTGTGGGCGATACCGCGTGGACCTTGAGCGCTGAGCAGTGGGCCTGGCTGTGTGCAGGCGTGGACTGGCAGCGATTGTCCATTGCACCAATGGCAGGTGTGCGGCAGCTGTAACCCATGGCATCGTGGCGGACATGGACCTGTCCGCCCTCGATACGATTGATGATCCACATGCGCTGCGCCAGGCTGCACGCGCCTTGCTTGCGACCGCGCAGACCACCATTGAACGCCAGCAGGCGTTGATCGATACGCGCGAACGCACCATCACCCTGCGCGATGCGCAGATCGCCGCGCTCACCGCCGAGATCGCCCGCCTGCGCCGGCTGCAATTCTCGGCCAAGACCGAGCGCATGGACCCGGACCAGCGCCAGCTGTTCGAAGACACCATGGCCGCCGATATCGCCGCAGTGGAAGCGCAGTTGGCCGCGCTCCAGGCCGAGGGCGAGACCGCAGCGGTGACCCAGAAGCGTCGGCGTGCAGCAAACGCCGGGCGCAAGCCGTTACCCGAGCATCTTGAGCGTGTAGAAACTCGGCACGAGCCGGCCAACTGCAACTGCCCGCAGTGCAACAGCGCGCTGGTGGCCATCGGCGAGCATGTCAGCGAGCGTCTGGCCTGCAAGCCGCTGGAGTTCTACGTCAAGCGCGATGTGTACCCGCAGTATTGCTGCCGTCGCTGTGAGCTGATCGTCGCCGAGCCGGTGGCGGCGGCGATCATCGAGCGCGGCCAGGCCGATGCCAGCCTGCTGGCCCAGGTCGCTGTCGCAAAGTATGTCGATCACTTGCCGCTGTATCGGCAGGAAGCCATTTATGCACGCAGCGGCGTTGCCTTGTCGCGTAGCACGATGGCCGAGTGGATCGGCGCCATCGGCGTGGCGCTGCAACCGTTGGCCGACCGCCTGGCGGTGCGGATGCAGCAGCAATCGGTGCTGCATGCCGATGAAACCCCGGTGCAGCTGCTGGATCCAACAGCAGGCTCCTCCAAGCGTGCGTATCTGTTTGCGTATGCCACCGCCCACCACCCGGGCGCCGATCCACCGATGGTGGTATTCCAGTTCCAGACCAGCCGCAGCGGCCAGCACGCACGCGATTTCCTTGGGAAGTGGCGCGGCGCACTGATGGTGGACGACTACAGCGGCTATAAAGCCAGCTTTGCGCAGGGTGTCACGGAGCTGGGGTGTTGGGCCCACGCCCGGCGCAAGTGGCATGAGCAGCATGCGGCCAGCGGCAGCGCGATTGCGGCTGAAGCGATCGCGCGCATCGGCGTGCTTTACACCATCGAAGCGGCAGCCAGCGCGCTGAAGCCCGATGAGCGTCTGGCTTACCGACAAGAACACGCCGTGCCGGTGCTATCGCGGCTGAACTGCTGGTTGTTGGAGTTGCAGCAGACGGTGATGGGCAACAGCGGCACCGCGCGTGCACTGGCCTATACGCTCAAGCGATGGGACGCGCTGACGCGTTATGTCCAGGACGGACGTTACCCGATCGACAACAACCTGATCGAAAACGCGATTCGTCCGGTGGCGCTGGGACGCAAGAATTGGCTGTTTGCCGGCTCAGCGCAGGCGGGCAGGCGCGCGGCGGCGATCATGAGCCTACTGGCCACCGCCAAGGCCAACGGTATCGAACCGCATGCCTGGCTGCATGACACCCTGGCGCGGCTGCCGACGACCTTGGATCGGGACATCGATCAATTGCTGCCGTTGCGCACGGAGTGAGGTTTCGGGGTAGGTGAGGTTGGCGGACGCTTACGAATGTACTGCGGTGGCAGAGCAACAAATGCAAAAGCGTGACGCTGATGCGTCATTTGAGGCGCGCCCGAACACTCGTGGCGGCGTGAAGGGGTACTAGCTATGGATCGCCTATTGTTCTTTCTCGCCTTCGCAAGTCTGTTCGTGGCCGGAGATGCTATGGCCGCAACCGACCTTTCACATGCCGATACATCGGTTCAAGGCCTACTCGACCTAGTTCTACAACAGTCGCACCAGTGGTCAGCGAAGCTCTATGAGTATGCGATCCGACTGTTCTGGCTGCTGGCCTCGATTCAGTTTATTTGGACGTTCATGCCTCTGGTCATGAAGCAAGCCGACTTCGGTGAGATTGTCGGCGAACTTCTGCGCTTCGTGCTGGTGATCGGCTTCTTTCTTGCAGTCATGAAGTACTCAGTAGAGTGGTCGACGGCCATTGTCGAAAGCTTCCGCGATGCAGCAGCATCGGCGAGCGGCCTCGGGCGCGCATTAGAACCCGGCGATATGCTTGCCGTTGCGCTGGATTTTGGCCGCACAATGGTAAAGGGCATTTCGGTATTTTCTCCAGCTAAGGGACTTCTGATCGCTGTATGCGCAATCCTTGTGTTGGCGTGTTTCGCCTTCATCGCTGCATTTATGTTTGTAACGCTCGTAGAGTCCTACGTAATCATCAACGCGTCCGTGCTGTTCTTAGGCTTTGGTGGCTCGCAATGGACGCGGGACTTTGCAATTGCGCCAATGCGTTTCACCGTTGCGATTGGTGCCAAGCTATTTGTATTGACCTTGATTGTCGGCCTAGTTGTACAGTCTGCTAAGCAATGGTTAGCAGCCTATACAAATGATGAAGCGTCATTGATGACGATGGTCGGCTTAGCCTTAGTGTGCTGCTATCTGACCAAGACTATTCCTGACCTGATCGGCGGCATGATTAGCGGCACTTCCATGGGCGGTGGCTCGGCCATTGGTGGGATGGCTGTGGCCGGGGCAGCCGGGGCGGCGGCGGCGGTTGCCACCATCGCCACGGCAGGGGCGGCCACTCCAGCTGCTGCCGGTGCTCTTGGCGCTGCGGGTACTAGCGGCGCCACTGGTGCAGGGGTAGCTGGTGCAGGTGGGATTAGCGGCGGTGGTCTGGCTTCTGCGATCAATTCCAGTTTTGCCGGTGGTGGTACGCCAGCAGCAGCGGCAACTAGCGGCGCTGCGAGTACGGGCGGCCAAGCGGCCGCCCAGAGCGCTTCGTCGGCCGGTGCCCGCGTGGGTGGCAGTGCCGCCCCTCAATCGTCGGGCGCGGCTCCGCAGCAGCCTAGCAGTGGCGTGCAGCAGGCGACCAGGCAGGCTGGGAGGGACGCACAGGGCAACGACGACAAAAACCAGCAAGGGACACCGAAAGCTGGACTTGTTGGCTCTGGTAACGCCCTTTCCCAAGCGGCCAACGCTAGCGCAAAGGCGCTCGGCGTGATGACCTCGATGGCAGTGCCGGGAATGGAGAATGCACACTCTCTGTCTCTTGGTGCAGGAGGTCCGCCATCTGCGCCTGACGCCAACTCGACCGTTCCAGCCGATAGCGGGGAAACCGCACAAACGGAATCTAACATCATCCGTCCAGTCTCGGACGCAAGCGCCGCTACAAGTCGCCTAGCCTCGCTCAATGTGCCCGGCACTGCCTCAAACAACGATAACTTGGAGTAATAACCATGATGGCCGTACTTATGTTCGCTGGATTCGTAGTATTTGCATCGACGTTCGCAATTGGTATGTGGGCGCTCGGTCGATGGCTACGTAGCAAGGGCTACGGGCCGCAACTCGATAGGTTGGATCGCCAGTACACGGCCTTGCAGCTTCGAGTAAGCCCGCTCGCCTTGTCGGCCTCCTATCACATGTTTGCCGGGGCACAGGCTATGAATCGCCTGCCTTTGCTGGGCAGCAAGAATAACGCATCGCTGAATCAGCAAGCATTGATGGCCATCCAGGCAGCGCAGGAAGCACAGAAACAAGATAGTCCCGGCAAGCGGTGATCGCTGACCAGCCCCACGCAACCCCGCCTCAGTGCTGGCGTGGGGCTTTGCCATTAGTAATACGCACGGACTTGTCTCACTCCGTCCATCACCCTCTGTAAAGCCCGACGCTGCGTTCTGAGCGATTCTAGGGGTACATCGACATGCCCCTACACGCGCTACTGGAGCCTCTTCGGCCTTCGAACAATTTCAACCAGCCCCGCCGCACTACCCACTTCCCTTTTTGGTGCCCAACGGCCGTAGGCCGACCAAGACCAGCAAGCGATGAGCTGCGCCAACAAGGCGCGGCGCTTAGCGCGCATGCTGGAGATTCTTAGAGAATCTTGGATGGAATTTGCGAAGGGCCCGTAAAGGCCCGCCGTTGCGGGGATTTCAGAAACCGGCCGGGTACTGTTAAACAGGGGATTGGGTACTGTTAAACAGGGGGTGGGGTGCCGTTAAACAGGGGGCAGCAGCGTTACAGTCGGCTGCCTTGGGTCGCCCGATTTCCCATTTGCCCTTAGCATACTCGCCTACCCTCCAACCCACGGCAGCAAGCTCGGCCAGCGCCTTGCGTGCTGTCTGTCGGCGTTTTTTGACGGTATTCGGGTTCGTCGGTTCGTCCGGCCAAACATAGCCGCATAGCGTGTCTAGCTGTATCCGCCCCGACTTACCGAGGTCAATCCAGCCGCACAGTCGTTGGTGAATCAAGCGGGCGGGGTCGGTCCGTAGTTTCCTAACTTCGGCCATATCTATGCGGATGTGCTGCCCGCCCATGATTGCGCGAGCAATAAGGGGGTTCAATGCCACGTACAGCTTGCCGTCCTGCTCATCACTTGCGTACTCGGACAGCAAACGGAAGCCCTGCCGCTTCCTATCGTTTTGCGCAATGATAGAGACTTTCCAGAGCCTCTCAATGCAATCGCGTACTGGCCTAGTATTGTCGATATCCGCATAGCCAACCTCACGGGCTAGCGACCGATAGCTCCCCTTGACCACCATCGCATTCTGCTGGACGGCTTCCCATTTGGGTTCGAGAAATAGCCGGAGCTGCCTACCGGCTTCTGTCTGAGGATCGGGAGAAAGCATAAGGCCAGAAGGCCCAGCCATTGCTACCAATCCTTGCAGGATGCGGAGATCGTCAGCCCCAAGCGGTTCCGGCCCACTAAACTCGATACGCTTGCCATTGCCGTAGTCATATGCAACGTCAAGCTTGCTATGCTTTCGTTCGCCACGTTTGAGGCTACGGAACAGGCCGGGTGCTAGACAATGCACCGGGTCGTGCCGGGCGTGAGTCAAGTCATGCTTGCTCACGCTGACGCCCCTTTCCGCTGTCCTGCTTGGCGTCCAATAGCTCCACCGGCAGCAAAACGCCGCCGTCGCGGCGTTGATACCATTGGTCATGCGGAGTAGCGTCGTAATTCTGCTTGCTAACACCAAAACGAACAAAGAAGCCGCGCCGGTCTTTGCCGATGGGCTGACGGTCATAGGCGCGGTCGCTTAGGCTCTTGGCCTCGTCCTCGGTCATCTTTGCGACGAAGCCGCACCAGCGGGCATTGTCGATTAGGGCAGATGCGCCTCTTGCGGCCTGTTGTTGATCCGTTTGCCCCTCACGAGCGCTACCTTTGCTAACGTGATGCAGGTAAAGAACAGAGGCTCCGGTACGCGCTGCAATGTGCTCCAGCGTGGCGACAAGCTTGGCCATGTCGCCATTGCTGTTCTCGTCGCGGTCATGAATCCGGCTCAGTGTATCTAGTACGATCAGTCGAGCGCCGGAACAGAATTTGATTAGGGCAGCGCGTTGAGCGTCATCTAAGACGTTCATGAACGTACCCATGACTGGCTTGATTGTCAGGTTCTCGGCGATGTTTTCACGGGCCTGCTGATTCAGGTGCTGACCGATGGCATGAATACGGCGCACCAGTGCGACTTCCGGGTCTTCTCCAGCGAAATAGACCACGCGGCCAGTGCACGCGGGGGCAAGGCCTACAAGATCGCCACCGGCAGCGCTGCACGCGATGGCCATTGCCGCTTCCAGCGCCCAGAAGCTCTTACCCGTGGCTCCGGGAGCCACCAACGCGCCTACCGTCCCAGCAAGAAAGCCCGGCCAAATAAAGTCTAGTGCGGGCGGTTCGTTCTCGAACGCTGCCCGTAAGTCAATCGCCACAATTCAGGCCCCCATTCCGGGACGAGGGGCCGAGCCGGAATGTTTGCATGCATCAATCCATGCCTCGACCTCGGCTAAATCCCACACGACCTTTCGACTGCTAAGTGCGATGCGCAGAGGGAATTTTCCCTGCTTTTCAAAGTTGTAGATCGTGCGCTCGCACAGTGGAATCATCTCCAGTAGTTGCTTCTTGCTTATGAGAACTTTACTCGATTTCCTTAATTGTCTTTCCATACCGAATACCTCGTTTTCTCATCGTCCGAGGTTTAATTATTGCTACACAATGCCGGTAAGTTCCAGCACTATTGGCCTAATTTTTCCTTGAAAATCAATGAGTTAGTCGTCTCGCAAACGTGTAGTTTCGGGACAGCGATAATCACCCAATCGCTTGTTTTTCCGAAAGTTTTTTAAGGAGATTTAGGAGAGAAAAAGCGTCCCAAAAAAGTCTATTTCGGGACAAAAAAAAGCCCACCGGAGTGGGCATTTCGCGACAAAAATTCAGGTCTCAAGGCTCCGAATCAGTCCTTGAGGCGGGGCTTCCTGATCGTCCACTCATCAATCATGTCCGCCCAGTCCTGGAGCATTGCCCGGCGCTGATCGCGGTACTCGGCCTTGTTGTAGACGGCTCGAACACCCTTCTGTTCGTGCGCAAGGCACTTCTCGATCCAGTCAGTGTTATAGCCCGCCTCATGCAGCAGTGTGCTGGCTGTGCGCCGCAAGTCGTGCGGGCCGAACTTGCCAAGAGACAGCCCTTCCTTCTGAGCCAGACGATAGGTCAGCGTTAGCACCTGATTGAGCGTGGCGCTGCTCATCGGCAAGTCCGAGTCATAGCGAGATGGCAGCACGTACTCCGAGCCGCCCGCGAAGGTTTTCAGGGCAATGAAAATGTCCAGCGCCTGCTTAGATAGGAACACCAAATGGGAATTGCGACGCTTCATCCGCTCCTTGGGGATCGTCCAGAGTGCCTCAGTGAAATTTATTTCGCTCCACGTTGCGTTGGTCAGCTCGCTCTTGCGCACCATCGTCAGCAACAGCAGCTTGGCGGCTGCTCGGATGGAAGGCGTAGTGCCAATGCGTTCCATGTACTGGTACATCAAGCCGATTTCATCGGGTGTCAGCGCTCGATCTCGCGGCTCGAACTTTGCGATGGTCGTGGGACGCACCAAATCGGCCGGGTTCTCGACCTTCTGGCCGCGTTCGATAGCCCAGCGGTAGACCTGCAAGACAATCTCTCTTGTATGCACTGCCGTTGCCGGTGCGCCTCTCTCCACGATGGCATCGGTCAGCGCTCGCAGGTCTTCGTGGGTAATCTCGGCTAACTTGTGGTTACCAAATTTGGGCTTTAGCTCGCGCTCGTAGACCGAGCGGCGCATATCCCGGGTGGACTCGGCCATCTGGTAGCCGCGCAACCACTTTTCGGCCCAAGCGCCGAATGTCTCAGCATCCTTGACGCGGGCTTTGTCCCGCGCCTTCTCCTTGGCTGGAGATTTCCCTGCGGCGATCATCTTCTTGGCTTCGCCCAGCCGTTCGCGAGCTTCCGCCAGCGTGATCCCTCCGACGCCGTAACGGCCGAAGGTGATGGTCTCCTGCCTGCCGTGGATTGAGTAGTTGTACCGGAATGAAATCGAACCCGCAGGCGTGATGGCCACGTAGAGGCCGTCACGGTCATTCACTTTATAGAGCTTGTCCTTTGGCTTGAGGTTGCGCAGCTTGGTATCAGTCAGCATGGTCGGGTTGGGTTTCCTCTTAAAAATACCATGCTCAAAAATCCCACAAATCCTCGCAAAAAAACCTTTAAGGACAATGAGTTAAGTCTATTCAATACCATGAACACTCAATCAGAGGCGGCATGGTATCGAGCACCGAACATGGCATCAGGTTAAAATCGTACCATCTACCATGCCATAGAAACTGGGTGCTTGGCGATGCGAAAATTTGCCAGACAGTGCCACGCCAATAACGGAAAAAGCCCGCATTTACGCGGGCTTAGGGGTGTTTTAATGCTCTTTGGTGCTGGTCTATGCCGGACGCGGGATCATTCCCACTCGATCGTCGCAGGCGGCTTGCCGGAGATGTCGTAGACCACGCGCGAGACGCCGCGCAGTTCGTTGATGATGCGGTTGCTGACCGTGCCGAGAAAGTCGTACGGCAGGTGCGCCCAGTGCGCGGTCATGAAGTCGATGGTTTCCACCGCGCGCAGCGCGATCACCCATTCGTAGGCGCGTGCATCGCCGACCACGCCGACCGACTTCACTGGCAGGAACACCGCAAACGCCTGGCTGGTGGTGTCGTACAGGTCGGCCTTGCGCAGTTCGTCGATGAAGATCGCATCGGCCTTGGCCAGCAGTTCGGCGTACTCACGCTTCACTTCGCCCAGGATACGCACGCCCAGGCCCGGGCCCGGGAACGGATGGCGGTAGACCATGCTGCGCGGCAGGCCGAGTTCGACGCCAAGGCGACGCACTTCGTCCTTGAACAGTTCGCGCAGCGGCTCGACCAGGCCCAGCTTCATGTGTTCGGGCAGGCCACCGACGTTGTGGTGGCTCTTGATGACATGCGCCTTGCCGGTCTTGCTGCCGGCCGACTCGATCACGTCCGGGTAGATCGTGCCCTGCGCCAACCACTTGGCATTGGCCAGCTTGTTGGATTCTTCATCGAAGATCTCCACGAACAGGTTGCCGATGATCTTGCGCTTGGCTTCGGGGTCGCTGACGCCCTGCAAGGCGCTGAAATAGCGGTCGGCCGCATTGACGCGAATGACCTTGACGCCCATGTGCTCGGCGAACATCGCCATCACCTGGTCGCCTTCCTGCCAACGCAGCAGGCCGGTGTCGACGAACACGCAGGTCAGCTTGTCGCCGATCGCCTTGTGCAGCAATGCGGCGACCACCGACGAATCCACGCCACCGGACAGCCCCAGAATCACCTCGTCGTCGCCCACCTGCGCACGCACGCGCGCGATCTGGTCGTCGATGATGTTGGCGGCGGTCCACAAGGTCTGGCATCCGCAGACATCCACCACGAAGCGGCGCAGCAAGGTCTGGCCCTGCAGCGTGTGCGTGACCTCCGGGTGGAACTGCACGCCGTACCAGCGCTTGTCCTCGTTGGACATCGCCGCCACCGGAATGCGATCGGTGACCGCAGTGATGGTGAAGCCCGGCGGCACCTGCGAAACATGATCGCCATGGCTCATCCACACGTTCAATCGCGAGGTGCCGGCATGATCGGTCAGGCCGGAAAACAAGGCATCGGCGGCCACCACGTCCACTTCGGCATGACCGAATTCGCGCTGGTCGGCCGCTTCGGTCGCCCCGCCCAGCTGCGCGGCCAGGGTCTGCATGCCGTAGCAGATGCCGAACACCGGCAAGCCGCTGCCGAACACTTCCTGCGGCGCGGCGGGTGCGCCCGGCAAGGTGGTCGATTCCGGCCCACCAGACAGGATGATGCCCTTGGCACCGAAGCCGGCGATCTCGGACGGATCATGATCCCAGGCCCAGATCTCGCAATACACGCCCAGCTCGCGAATGCGCCGCGCAATCAGCTGCGTGTACTGCGCGCCGAAATCGAGGATGAGGATCTTGTCGGTATGGATGTTGGTCATTGAGAGCCGGGAATCGAGAATCGGGATTGGGGAATCGCAACAGCAAACGCGGCGCCAGCTGCTATCGGACGAGGAAGCGGCGGGCTCTTACGATTCCCGATTCGCGATTCCCCATTCCCGATCATCCAGCGCGATAGTTCGGCGGCTCTTTGGTGATCTGCACGTCGTGCACGTGGCTTTCGCGCTGGCCAGCGCCGGTGATCTTGACGAACTTGGGCTTGGTGCGCATGTCTTCGATGGTGGCGCAGCCCACGTAGCCCATGGTCGCGCGCAGGCCACCGATGAGCTGGTGGATGATGCCGCCGACCGGGCCGCGATACGGCACGCGCCCTTCGATGCCTTCGGGCACCAGCTTGTCGGCATCGGAGGCGTCCTGGAAATAACGGTCCTTGGACCCCTTCTCCATCGCACCCAGGCTGCCCATGCCGCGGTAGCTCTTGTAGCTGCGGCCCTGGAACAGTTCCACTTCGCCGGGTGCTTCTTCGGTACCGGCCAGCAGGCCACCGACCATCACCGTGGAGGCGCCAGCGACAAGCGCCTTACCGATGTCGCCGGAGTAGCGGATACCGCCATCGGCGATCAGCGGGATGCGGTCCTGCAATGCTTCGGCCACCATGTCCACCGCAGTGATCTGCGGCACGCCCACACCTGCCACCACGCGCGTGGTGCAGATCGAGCCCGGGCCCACGCCGACCTTGACCGCGTCGGCACCAGCGTCCATCAAGGCCAACGCGGCGTCGCCGGTGACGATGTTGCCACCGATCACCTGCAGCTGCGGGTAGGTCTTCTTGACCCAGGCCACGCGGTCGATCACGCCCTGCGAATGGCCGTGCGCGGTATCGACGATGACCACGTCCACGCCGGCAGCGGCCAGCAGTTCGATGCGCTGCTCGGTATCGCCACCGACGCCTACCGCTGCGCCCACCAGCAACCGCGTTGCCGCGTCCTTCGCGGCGTTGGGGTTGTCGGTCTTCTTCTGGATGTCCTTGACGGTGATGAGCCCGCGCAGCTCGAAGCCGTCGTTGACCACCAGGATCTTTTCGATGCGGTTGCGGTGCAGCAGCTCCAGCACTTCCTCATCGCTGGCGCCTTCGCGCACGGTGATGAGGCGATCCTTCTTGGTCATGATGTGGCGGACCGGATCGTCGAGCTTCTTCTCGAAGCGCATGTCGCGGCTGGTCACGATGCCAACCAGCCCGCTGCCATCCACCACCGGCACGCCGGAGATGTTGCGCGCACGCGTCAGTGCCAGCACCTCGCCGATGGTGGTGTCCGGGCGTACCGTGAACGGCTCGGTGATGACACCGGATTCGAACTTCTTGACCTTGGCCACTTCGGCCGCCTGCTGCGCAGGGGTCAGGTTCTTGTGGATGATGCCGATGCCGCCGAGCTGGGCCATGGCCACGGCCAGGCGGTGTTCGGTCACCGTATCCATGGCCGCCGACAGGATCGGCAATTTCAGGCGCAGGTCGCGGGTCAGCCGGGTTTCCAGGCTGACATCCTTGGGCAGGACGATCGAATGGGCGGGGACAAGCGAGACGTCGTCGTAGGTAAGAGCTTCAGCCTGGATGCGTAGCATCGGCGGACCCGAGTGTGGGGAAGCGCGATATTTTAACGTATTGGGGCCGGGATTGGGGAGTCGGAATCAGGGATTCGCAACAGCGCAGCCTTGCACCGCCCCGCCGTTTGCCTGTTTGTCTAGATGCCGATGGCCCGCCGATCCCGGCCCCACTCCGGATCGGCCGACGCATGCGCTTGGCCGTTGCTTTTAACGAATCCCCAATCCCGACTCCCCAATCCCGGCCGCATCAGCGGCCTCGATGGTGTTCTGCATCAACGTGGCCACGGTCATTGGCCCTACCCCGCCCGGCACGGGCGTGATCCAGGCCGCGCGCTGCATGGCGGCATCGAAGCCGACGTCGCCGACCAGGCGCCCGTCTTCCAGGCGATTGATGCCGACATCGATCACCACCGCGCCCGGCTTGACCCATTCGCCTGGAATCAGGCCGGGCCGGCCGACCGCCACCACCAGGATGTCGGCATTGCGCACGCTGGCCTCCAGCACATCGACCGGGGTGAACTTGTGGCAGCTGGTCACCGTGCATCCGGCGATCAACAACTCCAGCCCCATCGGCCGGCCCACATGGTTGCTCACGCCCACGATGGTGGCATTGCGGCCGCGCACCGGCTGGTCGGTATGGCCGAGCAGGGTCACGATGCCGCGCGGCGTGCACGGACGCAGGCCGAATTCGCGCAGCGCCAGATGGCCCACGTTCTGTGGGTGGAAACCATCCACGTCCTTGCGCGGGTCGATGCGCTGGATCAGCCGGTTGGCATCGGGAATGCCCGGCAGCGGCAGTTGGATCAGGATGCCGTGGATCTTTGGGTCGGCATTGAGTTCGTCGATTAGCGCGGCCAGCTCCGCCTCGCTGATGCCTTGCGGCATGTCGTAGTCGAAGGCCTCGATACCGACTTTTTCAGCCGCACGGCGCTTGTTGCGCACGTAGACCGACGAGGCCGGGTCGCCTCCCACCAGCACCACCGCCAGGCCCGGCCGGCTCTTGCCCGCCGCGATGCGCGCATCCACGCGCCGCTTCAATCCGTCGAGCAGGTCTTCGGCAATGCGGCGACCATCGAGAAGGCGGGCCGGAGCGGCGGCAACTGGCGCAGAAGCGGTCATGGGGCGTCAGGTGTAGAGTCGAAGGCCGTCCATTGTCCCCGATTCCGTCATGACCGACACCACTCCCGTCAGCACTTCAAGCAACGACGCGACCACCGCCATCGAAGCAGCGGCATTCCGCCGGCTGTTGCAGCATCTCAACCAGCAACGCACCGATGTGCAGAACATCGACCTGATGATCCTGGCCGGCTTCTGCCGCAATTGCCTGGGCGACTGGTACCGCGAGGCTGCCGAGGCGCAGGGGCAGCCGATCAGCAAGGAACAGGCGCGCGAGGCCGTCTACGGCATGCCGTTCGCACAGTGGAAGCAGCACCATCAGAAGGAAGCCACCCCGGAGCAGCTCGAGGCCTTCGCCGCGGCGCAACGCCGCCACGGCTGACCGTTCATTGCACGGCCGGCAGGTTCGGCGTGGCGGCCGTGCCACTGATCGGCGGTGGCGAACGGACGCCGGCAAGCGTCCCTCCCTGCTCACTCACGCAATGCGGGCTCCTCGCCCGCCGGCGCTGGCGCGTCGCGATTGAGCGAGCGGCTCTCCCGCCGCGGCGGGGTGAATGGCGTGGGCTTGGGCACCGTCGGGTTGATGTTGCCGTACATCAATCCGGTGCCCGCGCGGACAGTGCCGGCGGCGATTTCCAACTCCAGGCGCTCGGCGTCGCGGCGGCGGATCGCACGGGTGATCGTGCTGGCTTCGTCCTCGTCCACGCCCAGTTCGACAAGCGCCATCTGGCCAAGCAATACCGCCGCCTCGAAGGTCTCGCGGATCTGGCAGTCCACGCCGGCAGCGATCAACTGCAGCGAATGCCTGCGATCGAACGAGCGCACCAGCAGGCGCGCATGCGGAAACTCGCGCGTGACCAGCTCGACGATCCGGTTGGCCGCCTCGCGATCGTCCACGCAGACCGCGATGGCCCGCGCGCTGTGTGCGCCGGACGCATGCAGTACGTCCAGCCGGGTGCCATCGCCGTAGTAGATCTTGAAGCCGAATGTTTCCGCGCTCCGGATCATCTCGATGTCGTTGTCGATGATGGTCACGTCCACGTCGCGCGCCAGCAACGACTGGCTGGCCACCTGGCCGAAGCGGCCGAAGCCGATCATCAAGACGCTGCCGGTCTGCCCGCTGGCCGCTTCCACCCCGTCCAGCGAGACCTCGGCCGCCGGTGTCAGGCGCCGCTGCAGCAGCACGCACAGCGGCGTCAACGCCATCGACAGCACCACGATCGCGGTGAGGCTGGCATTGACCTGCGCATCGATCACGCCCGACGCTGCGGCCGCGGCGAACAACACGAAGGCGAACTCGCCGCCCTGCGCCATCAACACACCGCGATCCAGCGCCTGGCGATGATCGCTGCGCATCAATCGCGCCACCGCGTAGATGCACACGGCCTTGCCGAGCATCAGTGCCAGCACGCCGGTCACGATCAGGCGCCAGTCGGCGGCAACCACGCGCACATCCAGGCTCATGCCGACACCCAGAAAGAACAGGCCCAGCAAAATGCCGCGGAACGGTTCGATATCCGCCTCGATCTGGTGCCGGAAGGTGGATTCGGACAACAGCACACCGGCCAGGAACGCACCCATTGCCATCGAGAGCCCGCCCAGTTGCATCAACAGGGCGGCACCCAGCACCACCAGCAACGCGGCGGCAGTCATCACCTCGCGCGCTCTGGACGCGGCCAGGATCCGGAACAGCGGATTGAGCAGCCAGCGGCCAGCGACCAACAGGCCGACGATACAGGCCAGCCCGATGCCGATCTCCTGCCAACGGTGCGAGGCGGCCTGGGGATCGCCGCTGGCGCCCATCCAGGCGACGATCGCCAGCAACGGAACGATCAGCAGATCCTCGAACAGCAGGATCGCCACGATCTTCTGGCCCGAGGGCAATGCGACATCGCCACGCTCGGTAAGCAGTTGCATCACCACGGCAGTGGAGGTCAGCACGAAACCGCACGCGGCCACGAAGGCCACCGGCGGCGCGAAGCCCAGCAGCAGGCCGATGCCGGTGAGCACCAGCACGCAGGCGCAGATCTGCGCGCTGCCCAGCCCGAAGATTTCGCGGCGCAGGCTCCATAGATGCGAGGGCTGCATTTCCAGCCCGATCACGAACAGGAACATCACCACGCCCAGTTCGGCAACGTGCAGGATGGCCTGCGGGTCGTCGAACAGGCCCAATCCGAACGGGCCGATCGCCAGACCAGCCGCCAGGTAGCCCAGCACCGACCCCAGGCCCAGCCGGCGGAACAGCGGGATGGCCACCACCGCCGCGCCCAGCAGGGCCACGACATTGATGAGTTCACTGGAATGCGCAGCCTGGCTCATCCCCGGGATTCTAACGGCAAGCCTGCGGCGACGCCCTGCTTTCAACAAGCCAGGCGGCTGCGCCCGCTACCGCAGTCGACGGCCCCGAAACGACGAACGACGCCGGAGGGCGTCGTTCGCGTCACAGACTCCAAGTGTGGCGATCAGCCGCGTGCGTCGGCTGCGGCCAGTGCGCTGCGCAGGATCTCCTTGGCCGGCCCACCGTGCTTCTCGTGCTCCAGCGCGAAATGCACCGTCGCTTCGATCAGGCCGATATGCGCACCGCAGTCGAAACGCCGGCCTTCAAAACGAAATGCATCCACCTGCTCTTTCTTCAACAGCTCGGCAATGGCATCGGTCAGCTGGATCTCTCCACCGGCACCCGCACCGGTGGACTCCAGCAGCTCGAAGATCTTCGGGCTGAGCACATAACGCCCCACCACCGCCAGATTGCTCGGTGCCACTTCCGGCTTGGGCTTTTCCACGATGGCATTGATACGACCCTTGCGGCCGTCAAAGGCGTCGGTGGAGACGATGCCGTAGCTGGCCGTCTTGTCGTGGGGCACATCTTCCACCGCGATCACGCTGCCACCGGAGGCTTCCGCCACATCGGCCATCTGGGTCAGCGCGGCATCGCCACGATTCCACATCAGGTCATCGGGCAGCAGCACGGCAAACGGCTCGTCACCCACGACCTGCTTGGCACACAGCACGGCATGGCCTAGACCCAGCGCTTCGGCCTGGGTCACGAAGATGGCGCGCACGCCCTTCGGCAACGCATGGCGCACCAGCTCCAGCTGCTCCAGCTTGCCGGCACGCTCAAGCTTGTGCTCCAGCTCGTAGGCCTTGTCGAAGTAATCGGCGATGGAGTGCTTGTAGCGATTGGTGACAAAGATCAGCGTATCGCAGCCAGCCTGGATGGCCTCGTCGACGGCGTACTGGATCAATGGTTTGTCGATGATCGGCAGCATTTCCTTCGGCACCGTCTTGGTGGCCGGAAGAAAGCGGGTCCCAAGACCTGCGACGGGGAAAACAGCCTTGCGAATACGCTGGCTCATCAAAGTCTTCTGACCTCACGTGCGGGGAATGGCACGACCGTATCAGATCCCGCGTCGACTTTCCGTCGAGCCGCCGCGAAATCCGGCATCAGGCTGCCCAGCACAGTTTCCATGGCCTTGATGTCATAACGATTAACCGCCTCGCGCAGACGCGTCACCAACTGCAAGACCTGTTCGTGCGAGAACTCGCGCACGCCCGCCTCCAGGATCTTGGGGTGCGTGGTGGGCCGGTAATCTTCGTCGGAGTAGAACAGCGTCTCGTGGAGTTTTTCGCCGGGGCGCAACCCGGTGTACAGGATCGCCACATCCTTGCCGGGCTGCTTGCCGGCAAGGCGAATCATCTGTTCGGCCAGCAGGCGGATTGCCACCGGCTCGCCCATGTCAAGCGTATAGATCGCCCCGTGCGAGGCCGAGGCAGCGGCTTGGATCACCAGCTGGCACGCCTCCGGGATGGTCATGAAGTAGCGCGTCACCTCCGGGTGCGTCACCGTCACCGGGCCACCCTGCCGGATCTGCTCGCGGAACAACGGCACCACGCTGCCGGCGGAATCGAGCACATTGCCGAAGCGCACCGTGATGAAGCGCGTCGGCGCATCGCGTGCGTCAAGACTTTGGCAGATCATCTCTGCGTAGCGCTTGCTGGCGCCCAGCACATTGACGGGCTCGACCGCCTTGTCGGTGGAGATGAAGACAAAGGTCTCGATCCGCGCACGCTGGCAGGCACGCGCCACGTTCTCGGTGGCCAGCACGTTGTTGCGCACCGCCTCGCGCAGCTGTTCTTCCAGCAACGGCACCTGCTTGTAGGCGGCGGCGTGGAAGACCGCGTCCGGGGTGGCGGTATGCAGGGCGTGCGCAACCACGGCGGGGTCGCCGCAATCGCCCAGCACCCGGACGACCTCGATGTCGGGGAACAGGCGACGCAGGTCCGAATCAATGGTGAGCAAGGCCAGTTCGTCGATTTCCAGCAACACGATGCGACGCGCGCCATGGCGGGCGCACTGCCGGCAGACCTCTGAACCGATCGAACCGCCGGCACCGGTGACCATCACCGTCTTGTTGGTCAGCCAGTCGCGGATCAATCGCCAATCCGGCGTGACCGGCTTGCGGTTGAGCAGATCCTCGATGGCCACCTCCTTCAACTCGCCAGGCAATGAACGGCCCTCCAGCACGTTGATGAGCTTGGGCACCATCCGGAACGGCAGGCCGGTGCTTTCGCAGATCGCCACCACCCGCTGCATGCCGGCCGCGTCCAGCGACGGAATCGCGATCACCAGCAACTTGGCGGCGGTTTCCTTGGCGATCGACGCGGCCTGCTCCAGGTCGCCCAGCACGTTGAGGCCCTGGATCTTGGCGCCATGCAGGTTGGCTGCGTCGTCCAGGAAGCCGACCGGCACGAAGGCGCCGGTGCGACGCAGATCGCGCACCAGGCCTTCGGCGGCGCGGCCTGCGCCCAGAATCAGCACCCGCTGCGCGACCTCGCCGGAGTGCGCGATCTGGTAGTCCTTCCACGCGCGATACAGCAGCCGGGGCGTGCCCAGCAAGGCCGACAAGGCAAACGGGTATACCACCAGAACCGACAGCGGCACGCCGTCCAGACGGTCGTAGGACAGCGCCAGCACGATCGCCACCAGGCCCAGGAAGCTGGACTTGAAGATGTTCCACAGGTCCGGCACCGAGGCGAACCGCCACAGTCCCCGATACAGGCCCATCTTCCAGAACACCAGCCCCTGCGCGACCAGCACCACCGCGGTGCGCCAATCCCACAGCGGCAGGTCGGGGGCGTCGCGCAGCATGGAATAACGGCCGGCATGCAGCAGTTGCCAGCACAACCACACCATCAGCAGGTCGTGGGTCACCACCGCCACTTGCGGCAACGCTTTGGTCAGACGGTCACGCCAAGAAATCATAAGAATCCATGACTCAGTAGTTGCGCAGGCCATTGCGCAGGAGATGCCAGGCCGCCGTGGCGCCGAGGCCCCAGATCAGGGCTGCACAGAGCTGCAGCCACAACGGATCGTGACGAATTACCACGTACAGGCTGACCGCCGCCAGACTGAAAGCGAAATAAAGGGCGGTTACCGGAACATGGCTGGCAAAGCGACGCGCGAGCCGCTGGTAGACATGCTGCGCGTGCGGCTCCCACCAGCGTTGCCGCGCGAGCATGCGAGACAGCAGCGTGAAGCCGGCGTCTACAAGAAATGCCGACAACGGCAACCAGCCGATCCACCAGCCCACCTGCCCGCTCGCCACGCTGAGCGCAAGCAGGGCGGCCAGCATGTAGCCCAGCGCGCCGCTGCCGCCATCGCCCAGGAAGATACGCGCGCGCGGAAAATTGAACGGCAGAAACCCCAGGCAGGACGCAGCCACCGCCAGGCCCGCCAGCGACCACGGGGCCGGGACCACGGCAGCAAACGCCAGCGCGGCCAGCGCCGCCTGACTGGCCGCCAGCCCATTGATGCCGTCCATGAAGTTCCAGACATTGATTAGTACCACCGAAGCCATCGCAGCCAGGACGCCATCCCAGGCATTGCCGGTGCAGCGGGCGACCAGCACACCCAACGCTGTCGAAGCGGCCAGATGAATCGCAAAGCGCAAACGGGCCGATAACGGGCGGTGATCGTCCCACCAACCGACGCCGGCCACCAGCACCAACCCGGCGGCAAACCAGATCACGATCCCGCGCGCGGCCGGCCACACCAGGTACGCCGCCCCGCATCCTGCCAGGCTGGCCGCCACGATCGCCATGCCCCCCCCGCGCGGGGTGGCAACGGCATGGCTGCGGCGTTCGCCCGGCTGATCGAACAGACGCCGGCGCAATGCATAGCCACGCAGCAGCCAGGTGCCCAGCGCCGCGACGGCCAGATGCAGTGCACACCACAGCCATGTTTCGGGCATCAGCACGGCCTGCGCTCGACCTGCAGCGGCGCCTGCACCAGGCACGGCGAAGCGGCGGCAAACGCGGCGGCGCTTACGGCGCGCAGGTCGGCGCCCCGATGCACGGCTGCACGCCACTGACGCGTGCCAGCGTGCTGCGACGGCAGGCGCCGGCCAAGCCGACGCGCTCGCCAACGCCCACACGCCGGGATCAGGTAAGCCCACTGTTCTGCAACGATCGCCACCACTTACACCACCGCGTAGTTCAACAGTGGCTTGACCGTGCACCACTCCTTGCAACTCGGGCATTGCCAATGGTGCGTCTTGGCGCCGAAACCACAACGTGTACACCGATAGCTGGGATTGCGTACCAACAACTGATCGGTGATGTGCTTGAGATCGTTCAGGGTCCCCAGCGGATTGCTCCCCTCGGCCAGGGTCAGGTCGATCAGTGCCGACTCGCCGCGCACCGACGGCCGGTCCTTGAGCTGGCGGCTCAGGTAGGCCAATGCCGGGGCCACGCCGTCCTGCGCTTCCATCAACTGGGTCAGCGCCAGCACCGGCGCAATCCCCCGGTAGTGTTCGGTCATCTCCGACAGGAAGTTGCGCGCGCCGGCGATGTCGCCAACCCGCCGATAGGCCGCCATCAGGGCAGGAATGATCTCCGGGAGGTATTCCGGATCGTGCCGTGCAGCACGCTCGAATGCGCGTACCGCCGCGTCGTCGTGTCCACGCTCGGCTTCGATGCGCCCTTCCAGGATGCCGGCACGCACCGATGTGCCGTCGGCCTGGTAGGCACGCTGGATCGCCAGCAAGGCTTCGTCGAGCTTGCCAAGGCCGCGATAGCGGTCGGCCAGTTCGCACTCGAACTGCGAGATCAGCTTGCCCATCGGCTCGCCGGTGACTTCCTCGTAGCGAGTGGCGTTGTCGATCGCCTTTTCCCAATCGCGCTCGGCCTGATAGATGCCGATCAGGTGCCGCAGCGCCTGCGGCGCACGCTGATCGAACTGGGCCAGTTCGGTGAACACGGTTTCGGCGCGATCGAGCAGGCCGGACTTCATGTAGTCCTCGCCCAGCGCCAGCAAGGCCTGCACCCGCTGTTGATCGGTCAGGTCGGCGCGCTGCACCAGGCCCTGATGCAGGCGGATGGCGCGATCGACTTCACCACGACGGCGAAACAGATGGCCCAGCGCGACCTGTGTCTCGAAGGTTTCCTTGTCCAGCTCGGCAATATGCAGAAACAGCTCGATCGCCTTGTCCGGCTGTTCGTTGAGCAGGTAATTCAGGCCGCGAAAGTAGGTACTGGACAGGCGGCTGACCTGGGTATCGCCGTGGCGCTGGCCACCGCGCCGACCGACGATCCAGCCGCTCAACGCGGCCAGCGGCAGAAACAGGAAAAACCAGAACCACTCGGTCAGGAAGTCCATACGTGCTTACAGTCCATCGAGAGGGCGCGGCTCGACGGCGGCAGGCGCAACAGCCCTGGCATCGGCACGACTGACCACCACAGCCTTGTTGGCCTGACGCAGTCTGGAATAAAGGGGAATGACCACGCTGACCAGCACCATGCCGGCACCGATCAACACACCAACCAGCAGCGCGACGATAATCGCGACCCCGGAGGTGGTATGCACACTGGAGAACAGGAAATCGAGCGTGACGTCCTGGGAATTGACCGCACCGACGATCAGGCCCACCAGCAGAAACGCCAACATCACCAGCAAGCGAAACACCTTCATCGCGAGACTCCGTCGGGAAGGAGGTTAGCTTAACCGAGACAGGATAAACGTAGCGGCAGAACGGATTTCAGTCCGCCGCATCGATCACATCGACTGGAACCACCGAGCTGACCCGCTCGCGCAATTCCTTGCCCGGTTTGAAATGCGGAACATGCTTGCCCGGCAATGCAACCGATTCGCCGGTCTTGGGATTGCGGCCCAGACGTGGCGGGCGGTAATGCAGTGAGAAGCTGCCGAACCCGCGGATTTCGATCCGGTCACCATCGGACAGCGCCTGACCCATCATCTCCAGCAGCGACTTGACTGCCAGATCCACATCGTCCGACTTCAGGTGCGCTTGGCGTCGCGCCAGGATTTCAATCAATTCGGACTTGGTCATGGGAAGACTTGCTTTTTTCGACTGACACATCGGAATCGGCCCGGGCAAGCCCGGGCCGATCCATCACGCTCGGTAGGGCGCTACGCGCTTACTCGGACTTGTTGTTGTTCAACTGCGCACGCAGCAGCGCGCCCAGCTGTGTCATGCCGCCCGACGCAGCGGAGGACTGGTATTCCTCCAGCGTCTCGCGCATTTCGGCATCGTCCTTGGCCTTGATCGACAGCTGCAGGGTGCGGCCCTTGCGGTCCATGCCCACGAACTTGGCTTCGATCTTGTCGCCGACCTTCAGGTGCTGGGTCGCATCGTCCACACGCTCGTTGGCGATGTCGCGTGCAGCCACATAGCCCTCGATGCCATCGGCCAGGTCGATCGTGGCGCCCTTGGCATCCACTTCACGCACCACGCCTTCGACCTTCGAGCCCTTCGGGTTGGACGCCATGTACTGACCGAACGGGTCCTGCTCCAGCTGCTTGACGCCCAGGCTGATGCGCTCACGTTCCGGGTCCACTGCCAGCACGACGGCTTCCAGCGTGTCGCCCTTCTTGTAGTTGCGCACGACATCTTCGCCGGTGGTGTTCCAGCTGATGTCGGACAGGTGCACCAGACCATCGATGCCGCCGTCCAGACCGATGAAGATGCCGAAGTCGGTGATCGATTTGATCTGGCCGGACACCTTGTCGTTCTTCTTGTGGGTGGCCGCGAAGGTTTCCCACGGATTGGCGGCAACCTGCTTCATGCCCAACGAGATGCGGCGACGCTCCTCGTCGACATCCAGCACCATCACTTCGACTTCGTCGCCCACCTGCACAACCTTGGACGGGTTGACGTTCTTGTTGGTCCAATCCATCTCGGAGACGTGCACCAAACCTTCGACGCCCGGCTCGATCTCGACGAACGCGCCGTAATCGGTGACGTTGGAGACCTTGCCGAACACGCGGCTGTTGGCCGGGTAACGACGGGCGATGTTGTCCCACGGATCTTCGCCCAGCTGCTTCAGGCCGAGGCTGACGCGGTTACGCTCGCGATCGAACTTCAGCACGCGCACGTCCAGCTCGTCGCCGACGTTGACGACTTCGGACGGATGGCGCACGCGCTTCCAGGCCATGTCGGTGATGTGCAGCAGGCCGTCGATACCGCCCAGGTCCACGAACGCGCCGTAGTCGGTCAGGTTCTTGACAACGCCCTTCAGGATCGCGCCTTCCTGCAGCTTGTCCATCAGCTGCTCGCGCTCTTCCGAGTGCTCGCTCTCGACCACTGCACGACGCGAGACCACGACGTTGTTGCGCTTGCGATCGAGCTTGATCAGCTTGAACTCAAGCTCCTTGCCTTCCAGGTAGGCCGGGTCGCGCACCGGGCGCACATCCACCAGCGAACCAGGCAGGAACGCGCGAACATCCTTGATGTCCACGGTGAAACCACCCTTGACCTTGCCGCTGATGCGGCCGGTGATGGTTTCGTTCTTTTCCAACGCTTCTTCCAGCTCGTCCCACACCATCGCGCGCTTGGCCTTCTCGCGCGACAACACGGTCTCGCCGAAGCCGTTTTCGATGGAGTCCAGCGCAACCTTGACCTGGTCGCCCACGCCCACATCGATCTCGCCAGCGTCGTTACGGAACTGCTCGATCGGCACGATGCCTTCGGACTTCAGGCCAGCGTTGATCACCACCACGTCGCCGCGCACTTCCACGACGGTACCGGTGACGATGGAGCCCGGCTTCAGCTTCGCCAGATTGGCTTGACTGGCTTCGAACAGTTCAGCAAAAGATTCTGTCATTTGGATTTACTCAGTTGAACACACGGGCGCCGGTCGTCGGATTGCGACGCAGACGGACTGCCCAGCCTGTTGGTCGACCCCAGACAACGGGTCGGATTGGAAGTCATAGAACCGCCACGCGGGATGCGCGACGGAGCTTTGGAACGCCTTACGGTCGGCGGGACAGGCCCGCTTGCGGAACGCTTACGACGGCGTACGGGAGGACAACAGCCCGACCACACGCTGGACGACATCCTCGATCCCGATCCCGCTGGTATCGATTAGCACGGCGTCTTCGGCCGGCCGCAATGGCGCCACCACCCGCTGCGCATCCCTGGCATCTCGGGCCATGATCTCGCGCAGCAGGTCGTCAAAGATAACCGAAACACCCTTTTCCATCAACTGCTTATGGCGACGGCCCGCACGTTCTTCGGCACTGGCGGTCAGGAAGACCTTGAAGGCGGCATCGGGGAAGATCACCGTGCCCATGTCGCGACCGTCGGCAACCAGCCCGGGCGCCCGCCTGAATGCGCGCTGGCGCTCCTTCAATGCGCCGCGGACCTCGGGAATGGCGGCAATGGCCGAAGCCAGCGCACCGGTGGTTTCCAGGCGTAATTCGCTGGTGGCATCGACGCCGTTGACCAGCACCCGCAGCCCCGCCTCGCCGGCGTCGTCGAACTCCACCCGGGTATCGAACGTGCAGCGCACCAGCGCTGCCGGGTCGGACACGTCCAGGTCCGCCCAGCTCGCCGCCACGCCGACTGCGCGATAGAGCGCCCCCGAATCGAGGTAATGCCAGCCCAGTCGGGTGGCCACGATGCGGCTGACCGTGCCCTTGCCGGCACCGGAAGGACCATCGATGGTAAGGACGGGTGACAGGTCGGTCATTCAGGTTTCCGTAAAGAGCGTCAACGCCCAGTGTAACGCCGCTTGCTGCGGTCACGCTGCAACCACTTGAAAGCACGACGAAAAGCCGGTTAGAATCGCCGGCTTCATTGCGAGTGCACCCTCGAACCGTGGGCACTCTTCCCATCGAACCCAACCGTTTACACCGAGGTGTGCCATGAAAGTCCTGTCCTCCCTGAAGTCTGCGAAGACCCGTCACCGCGACTGCAAGGTGGTCCGCCGCCGCGGCAAGGTCTTCGTGATCTGCAAGTCGAACCCGCGTTTCAAGGCGCGTCAGCGCTGAGCCTTTCGCTCCGCGCGCAAGACCCGAGAAAGCCGCCCTCCGGGCGGTTTTTTCTTGGCCGGCGTGCGACTGCCGGCCAGCCGGCCGGACCGTCAGCGCCCAGGCAACCCGCCGCAGCGCCGGACTGCACCACCAGGCGCTGCGCGACCGGTATCACCGCCTGTCGCGGTTTTTTGCTGTAATCACCATCTGAAATCTTGTCCACTGGGGAGTAGATGACATGCGCAACCGTTTGTTTGTGATGCCGCCGATCGTGCTGACAATCGCGCTGATGGGGATCAGTGCCGCCGCGTCGGCCGACACGCTACTGATCGATCGTGCACAGCAGAAACCTGCCGCCGCCCTGCCCTTGCGTGGCGACAGCATGAGCCAGGTGCAAAGCCGTTATGGCGCGCCGCAGGAGAAGCTCGACCCGCGTGGCGGCCAGAAGCGCCAGTGGCCGACGATCCATCGCTGGGTGTATCCGGCATTCACCGTGTACTTCGAAAAAAGCAAGGTGATCGACGTGGTGGCCAACCAGGCCGACGCCAACGAAATCGGGCCGAAGCCGCCGATCAAGTAATCGCAGCCACGCCACCGTTGCCAGCGCGTGCCGGCATCTGCAGGCCGGTATGCCGCATCCGTCAGCAGCCGGACATGTGCCGCTGCGAATCTGCACCAAGGCCTGACGCGTGACCGTGCGTCAGGATCGCAAGAGCCTGCACTTGGGTGCAGGGTATCTATGAACCGCCGGGCCGCTGCCCGGACACCAAGATGAGTATTGCCAGGCATGACCGACCGTCTTCGTTTTCCCGCCGAATGGGAACCTCAATCCGCCGTGTTGATCGCGTGGCCGCACGCCGGCACCGACTGGGCGCAGCGCCTGGCCGATGTGGAAGAGACCTACATCGCGCTGGTGACGGCGATTGCCCGCTTCGAACCGGTGGTGATCTGCGTGGCCGACGACGATCTGCAGATCTATGCCGAGGCGCGGCTGCGTTCGGCGCGGCTGGACATGATGCGCGTGCGCTTCGTGGTAGCCGCCTACAACGACACCTGGCTGCGCGATTCAGGCCCGATCACCCTGCGCCAGGATGCCGGCTTCCGGCTGATGGATTTCCGCTTCACCGGCTGGGGCGGCAAGTTCGAGGCCAGCCTGGACGACCGGTTGGTGAGCTCGCTGGATGCGGCGCAGGTGTTCGTGCCCGCGCAGGTGCAGACGGTGGATTTCGCATTGGAAGGTGGTGCGATCGAAACCGATGGCGCCGGCACCTTGCTGACCACCTGGAAGTGCCTGCACGAGCGCCACCCGCAGCGCAGCCGCCAATCGCTGAGCAACGATCTTGCTGCATGGCTGTCGCAGGATCGCGTGCTGTGGCTGGACCATGGCTATCTGGAAGGCGACGACACCGATGCGCACATCGACACGTTGGCGCGCTTCGCTGGCCCGGATGCGATCGTCTACCAGGGCTGCGATGTCCCCGACGATTCGCACTACGCCGAACTGCAGGCGATGGGCAACGAACTGGCCGCCCTGCGCAAAGCCGATGGACAGCCATACCGCCTGTTCGTGCTGCCGTGGGCGCAGCCGATTCTCGACCAGGGCCGTCGCCTGGCCGCGTCCTACGCCAACTTCCTGATCGTCAACGGTGCGGTGTTGATGCCAGCCTATGGCGATCCGGCCGATGCGGCCGCGCAGGCGGTGCTGGCCGACGCCTTCCCGCAGCACCAGATCGTGCCGGTGCCTTGCCGTGCGCTGATCTGGCAGAACGGCAGCCTGCACTGCCTGACCATGCAGCTGCCCGCCGGCCTGCTAGCCGCCTAGACGTGGCGTTCGTCGCAGCGGTGCGTGCGGCGCGTCGTTCCTGTTCCGGCCGGCAGGCCGGTGTTACGCCTTGACGCGCTACCGTAGCGCCTCACCCAGTTGGATGTAGCCATGACCCGCCATCTCCTTTCCGTCGCGCTGATCCAGGAGCGCAACCACGGCGACGCCGAGGCCAACCTGGCCGTCATCGCATCGCGCGTGGCCGAAGCCGCCGCGCAGGGCGCCAAGCTGGTGCTGTTGCAGGAGTTGCACAACGGTGCGTATTTCTGCCAGCACGAGTCGGTGGAGGAATTCGATCTGGCAGAGCCGATTCCCGGCCCCAGTACCGAGCGCCTCAGCGCGCTGGCCCGGCAATATGGCGTGGTGCTGGTCGCTTCGCTGTTCGAGCGCCGCGCAGCCGGGCTGTATCACAACACGGCGGTGGTGTTCGAAAAAGACGGCCGCCTGCTCGGCAAGTACCGCAAGATGCATATCCCCGACGACCCAGGCTTCTACGAGAAGTTCTACTTCACCCCGGGCGATCTGGGCTTCACGCCAATCGATACGTCGGTCGGTCGCCTGGGCGTGCTGGTGTGCTGGGACCAGTGGTATCCGGAAGCGGCGCGGTTGATGGCGCTGGCCGGCGCGGAACTGCTGCTCTACCCCACTGCGATCGGCTGGGATCCGGACGACCAGCAGCCCGAGCAGGAGCGTCAGCGCGATGCGTGGGTGCTCAGCCATCGCGGCCACGCGGTCGCCAATGGTGTGCCGGTGCTGTCGTGCAACCGCGTCGGCCACGAGCCCTCGCCGCTGGGCGCATCGGGCATCCAGTTCTGGGGCAACAGCCATGTGCTGGGACCACAGGGCGAGTTCATCGCCGAAGCGGGCCAGGACCCGACCGTGCTGATCTGCGATGTCGATCTGCAGCGCAGCGAGCATGTGCGCCGCATCTGGCCGTTCCTGCGCGACCGGCGTATCGATGCGTATGGCGACCTGCTCAAGCGCTACATCGACTGACCGCATGCCCGTCGAGCTGTGCGTAGCGCATGCGGCGAACATTCCGGCGATGACCGCGCTCGACGCGGAACAGATCGCCGGATGCAATACCCGGGCGTCGCGCCGGTTGCGGGAACGTTTTGGATTCCGCATGGTCGCAGTATTCAGCGGCGTCGGCTGCACGCAGGGTCGCTGGCTGGACAGCGTGCAGATGCAGCGCGCACTCGGCTCCGGCGCCCCCTCCTCCTTCTGATGAATACCTCCATGACTGAGCAGCTCCCCCACGTTCTGGACGATGCGCTGTCCGGCCAGCCACATCGCATCGTCGAGCGCGATGGCGTGCGCTACACCTTGCTGGGCACCGCGCACGTGTCACTGGCCAGCGTGGCCGCAGTGCAACGGGCGATCGGCAGCGGCCGCTACGATGCAGTGGCTGTGGAACTGGATACGCAGCGGCTGCAGGCGCTCAGCGACCCGGATGCGCTGGCGCGCCTGGACCTGGTGCAGGTGATCCGCAAGGGACGCGTGGCGCTGTTTGCGGCCAATCTGGCGCTGGCGGCGTATCAGCGCCGGCTGGCCAAGCAGTTGGGCATCGAGCCGGGCGCCGAATTGAAGGAGGCCGTCAACCTGGCACGCGCGCAAGGGGTGCCGGTATATCTGATCGACCGCGAAGTGGGCCTGACCTTCAAGCGCGCGTCCGGGCGCCTGGGCTTCTTCGGCAAGATGAAGCTGGCCGGCGGCCTGCTCGGTGGCCTGTTCGCCGCCGATGAGGTGGGCGAGGAAGAAATCGAAAAACTCAAGCAGGGCGACATGCTGGAGGCGAGCTTCGGCGATTTCGCCAGCGAAAGCCCCGAGCTGTACGAGACCGTGATCGCCGAGCGCGATCGCTACATGGCCACGCGCCTGCGCGAGGAAGCTAACAGCGGTCAGCGCGAAGTGCTGGCGGTGGTGGGCGCCGGCCATCTGGCCGGGCTTGCGCGACACCTGGAACAGGACACCGAGGCACCCGGGCCGCTGCGCGAGTCGCTGGAATACGTGCAGCAACGCAAGCGCGTGCCCTGGATCACGTTGGGCATCCTGGCGGTCATTATCGCCGGCATCGCGATCGGCTTCTGGCGCGGTGGCCTGAGCATGGGCGCCGACCTGCTGTTGCAATGGGCGATGTATACCGGCGGCATGGCGGCACTGGGCTGCCTGCTGGCCGGCAGCCACCCGCTGAGCATCCTCACTGCGGCAGTGGTGGCACCGTTCAAACCTTTCCGGCTGAGCGTGCCGACCGGGGCGTTTGCCGCGCTGGTGGAGGTGCATATGCGCAAGCCGGCGTATGGCGACTTCCTGACCCTGCGCGACGACGCGCAGACCGTGCGCGGCTGGTACCGCAATCGCGTGTCGCGCGTGGTGCTGACGTTCCTGCTGACCAACTTCGGCAGCATGGCCGGCGTGTGGCTGGCTGGCGTGCAGATTTTCAACCGCCTGCATGGGTGAGCATGGTGACGCTGCAGCCTTGCTTCTCGTAGGAGCGCACCCGGGCGCGATGGGGCGTTACCGGCAACGCCCATCGCGCCCAGGTGCGCTCCTACGGCATTGCGACGGCGCGGAGTGAGCTGCAGGCGCATCCACAGGCCATAGTGATCCGATGCCCAGCGGCCGTCGCCATCCGGGGTGTCGAACAGGTTGACCAGCTGGCCATCGAGATCCACCTTCGGCAGCATGGCCGGTGTGTGGCTGGCTGGCGTGCAGATTTTCAACCGCCTGCATGGGTGAGCATGGTGGCGCTGCAGCCTTGCTTCTCGTAGGAGCGCACCCGGGCGCGATGGGGCGTTACCGGTAACGCCCCATCGCGCCCGGGTGCGCTCCTACGGCATTGCTACGGCGCGGAGTGAGCTGCAGGCGTATCCACACGCCATAGTGATCCGATGCCCAGCGGCCGTCGGCATCCGGGGTGTCGAACAGGTTGACCAGCTGGCCATCGAGATCCACCTGCAGGTCCACGGCCACGCGATAGTCGTCCAGCGGCTGCAGCAGGCGCTGATGGCTGGCAAGCACCTTGTTCGCTGGCGATATGCGCGCGACGGCCCGTCGTGATGCAGGTTGAGCGTGACCAGGGTCATCTCGCGCGCCGGCGCGGTGGAGGCAATGGCCTGCGCCGATTGCCCGCTCATTGGCGTGGCGCTGCCCCTCCTTCGCCTGGTCAGACCTGATCGGCGGCTCTCTCTATCCGTCCTGCCCGCGCACCCACGCAGTACGCCGTCAGCACAAGCGTCGCAGCCAGCAGCCCACCGCGTCGCCACCGCCCTGCCCGTGCCGGACACGGCGCGAGCATCATTGCGCGGCCTTTTCGGCCCGCCGCACTGCACTGGGCACATCGATCTGCACGGCGGCCGGTAGTTGCTGAATGCGCAGCTCGCCGTTGCGCCACTCCACCGTTTCGCCATTGACGCTGGCCTTGCCGGGTTCGCCCTGGTAAGGCCAGGCGAACACCACGCCACCAGGCGGCATCAGCAGGCCGGGCTGCAACTGCAGCACCAGCTGTTTTTCGCTGCGCTGCAAGGTGTAGTTGAGGCGTCCGTAAGGCGTGCGCAGTTCGGCGATGCCGATGCCTTTGCCTTCGAACCAGCGCGTCGGAGTGCCGGCGGCGAGCACCACGCTCTGGTCGGCTTCGCGGGTGTAGGCGAACATGTCCAGCACCGAGCGCACGAAGTCCGACGCCACCCAGGCATGCGGCAGGTCGCCGACGAAGAACGGTGTGCGCGGCGTGCGCGAGACCACTTCGGCCCACTGGTTCCACGGCTGCGGCGCGCGATCCTTGAAGAAGAACGTAGTGGCGTCCCAGGCACGCTCGCGCCAGCCCAGGCGAACGAACGCGGCCACGTTGCGCCATTCGTACGGGGTGTAGTCCTTCCATTCGCGCTTGCCGTCGCGGCGGTCGGAGAATTCGGTCCAGTAGCGCTCGAACGTAGTGTTCAACAGCTCCTGCGGCAGCCGCTGCTGCTCGCCACCGGGGGTCAGCGCGATGGTGGTGGACGTCGCATCGAAATCGCCAAGCTCGGCCGAGCCGGGCAGGAAATCCAGGTTGTGCTGGCGTACCGCCGCGCCCAGCGAGGCGATCAGGTCGCCGCTGAACTCATCGCGCGCCGCGCCGAAGCGGGCCGCATCGTCCGGCTTGTCGAGCACGCCAGCCAGCATCGCCGCGTCCTTGTAGCCGCGTAGTGCCCAGAAGTTGTCCCAGTACGAATGCACCGGCTTAGCCGAATAGCCTTCATGGCTGATCGACACCGGCATCATTCCGTAGAAGGCTGGGTTGCGCATGAAATTCTCTTCGGTGCGTTCGCTGGCGCGCAGTTTTTCCATGTAGTCGAAGGCGCCAGTGACGTGCGGCCACATCTTTTCCAGGAACGCCCTGTCGCCGGTATAGCGGTAGTACTCGGCGATGTTGTAGATCAGTTCGCCGTGGCTATCGTTTTCCGGCACAGGGTCGCTGCCGCGGTCGTCCACGCAGCACGGCACCATGCCGTCGGCGAATTGATACGGCGCGAACCAGTCGACATAGTCGCGCACCACGTCTTCGCGGCCCAGCCGCAGCAGCCCTTCGGAGATCATGGCGCCGTCGCGGATCCAGCTGCGCGAATACGAGCGCGTGCCCGGCTGCAGACGCGGGCCGATGCGCGAGATCAACATATGCGCCAACGCCGTGCGCAAGGTATCGACCACCGGCTTGCCTTCGGCCGGCACACTGATGCGCACGCGATCGAGCTTGCTGCGCCATTGCTGGGCCACCTGTTGCTGCGCGGCCTCCGCATCGAAGTCGGCAGGCAACTGCGCAGTGCCGGTCTGCGGGATCACCAGCGCCACCTCGCGGCGTTGGCCCGGTTGCAGCGTCCAGCGATACAGCAGCACACCCGACGCCAGGCCGGTTTCGTCCTTGACCTGGGTCGTGGTGGGCAGCGTGGCGGCGGTGAGATGGCTGACATCCATGCCACTGTCGAAGGCACTGGCGAACCCGGCATCCGGGCGCTGCGCCGCGAACACGCGCGGCTTGCCATTGACGCTGACCTGGGCGCCATCGACGGTGAGCTGTTCGATCCGGCTGACGCCGCCCAGGGTGTTGAGGAACTGCGACGGCGGATTGACCTGGAACGGACGCACCGCCAGGGCCAGGGTGAATTCGCGCGCGTCCTTGCCGGTGTTATGCAGTTGGTAGCGCGCGACCAGTTGCGCCTGCTCCGGGGTACCCTGCACGAAGGCGGTGACACGCAGGTTCATCAGGTCGTGATGCCAATCGACGCGGGGAATCGGCAGGTAGTCGTCCTGCAGGCTCTGTTCGCTGCTGACATCGGACCAGTGCAGCAGCCTGCCGCCGGTGACCACGAACGGTTCGATGCTGAAACCGCCCTTGCCCACTTCCACCGCACCGTCTTCGCCGATCAGGCCCTGCTCGGTGCCACCGTCCAGGCCCAGGATGGTCCAGTACGGCTGTTCGCCGGAAAATCCCCTTGGGTAACTGCCGCGCGGCAATTGCGCCGCCAGCGATTTGATGAAGTCGTTGGGCGTGGCAGCGAATGCCAGCGGTTGCAGCTGCACTTCCTTGATGCCGTAGCGCCAGTTGGGGCCGTCCTTGAGGTCCAAACGCAGGTAGCGCGCTTCGGTATCGGGCAAGGCCAGCCAATCGGTGCCGCCGGCACCGGCAGTGACGGTGCGCAGATCACGCCAGCTGCGTCCGTCGCTGGAGGAGCGCACCTGGTACTGCGAGGCCTGCAGGCCAGGCACCCATTGCACGATGGCGCCGCCGAATTCGCGCACCTTGCCCAGGTCCAGGGTCACGGTCTGCTGCTTGACCGCGCCGCTGAGCCAGAAGGTGTCCGGCTTGCCGTCGGCCAGGCGTTGCTCCAGGGCAGGTGCAGTGTCGGTGATGGCCTCGGCCTTCAGTGGCGAGGTGTCTTCCGGCGGCAGCGGCGTGAGGGCCAGGCGGTCGAAGCACACCGTGCCCTGGCCGCCGACCTTGTTGTAGATGGTGAACTCCACGTCGGCACTGCTACGCAATTGCTTGTCCGCACCCGGGCCCCAGGCTTTCTCGATGTTGCGCTTGCGGTAGTTGAAGGTGGTCCAGTTCTTCGGGAAGGTGAAGCCCGGCCGGTTGACCCACCACACATTGTCGCCGCTGGCGTCGATCAGCTTGAACTGCAGGTCGTTGGACGGCGACTCGCCGCGCACCGCGAAGGACATCCGGTAGTTGTCCGGATAGGTGATCGGCAAGTTGCGACGGATGCCCACATAACCGGACACGCCATTGAAGTTGTAGTCCAGGCACAGCGCATGTCCGCCCGAGGGCGTGGCCACCGGCCGCAGCGAACCGCTCACCTGATTGGACACCACCAGCCGCCATGCGCCGATGTCGTTGAAGCCATCGAGCACGCGCTCCTGCGCCTGCGCCACGCCTGCGGCGGCAATGGCGGTGATGGCAAGCAATCGCAGCAACCCCGGTTTCACCCCTTCACACTCCCCAACAGAAGACCCTGGATGTAGTAACGCTGCAGCGCCAGGAACAATAGCAGCACGGGAATCACCGTCACTACCGCCCCGGCCATCATCAACTCCACGTCCATGATGTGCTCGCGCGACAGCGCCGCCAGCGCCACCGGCAAGGTGTACTGCTCCTGGTCAGTCAGCACGATCAACGGCCACATGAAGTCGTTCCACGAACCCATGAAGGTGAAGATGGTCAAGGTGACCAGCACCGGCTTGAGCATCGGCAGCACGATCTGGAAGAAGATGCGCAGTTCGCTGGCGCCATCGATGCGCGCGGCCTCGATCAATTCATCCGGGATGCTGCGCGCGTACTGGCGCACCAGGAAAATGCCGAACACGCTAGCCAATGCCGGAACAACCACCCCGCCGATGCTGTTGACCAGATGCAGCTGCTTCATCAGCAGGAACAGCGGCAGCATCGCCACCTGGGCCGGGATGACCAGTGCGGCCATCAGGATCTTGAAGAGGCGCTCGCGGCCCACGAACTGCAGCTTGGCAAAGGCATAGCCCGCCATGGTGTTGATGAGCAGCGAGCCGAGCGTAATCAATCCGGACACCAGCAGGCTGTTGGCGAAGTTGCGCGCCATGCCGGTGCGCGCGAACAGCTCGTGGTAATTGGCCAGGGTGAACGCCGACGGCAGCATCGGCGGCGGAAACCGGCTGGCCTCGCCGGTGGGCATGAACGAAACCGACAGCATCCACAGCAGCGGCGCCAGGCTGACGACCGCCAGCACCACCAGCCCACCGTTGATCAGCACGCCGTTCCAGCGCGATTGGCCCACATCACGGCTCATATCAGGTCCTTCTTGCGGCCGAAGCGCAACATCACGGTGGTCACCGCCAGGATAATCAGGAACAGCAGGAACGCCACCGCCGACGCGCGGCCAAGGTTCCACCACTTGAAGCCTTCCTCGAACATGAAATACAGCACACTGACGGTGCTCTGCAGCGGGTCGCCACGGGTCATCACGTAGGGTTCGGCGAACAACTGGAAATAGCCGGAGATGGTAATCACCCCGACCACCATCAGCACCGGCCCGAGCATCGGCAAGGTGATGTGCAGGAACTGCTTCCAGCGCGAGGCGCCGTCGATGCGTGCGGCCTCGTACAGGTCCTGCGGGATGGCCTGCAGGCCGGCCAGGAAGATCACCATGTTGTAGCCGAAGTTCTTCCACACCGCGAACAGCATGATGGTGGGCATGGCCCAACGCGGGTCGCCCAGCCAGTCGATCGGCGCGATGCCGAGATGGCTCAGCCCGAAGTTCACCAGGCCATACTTGATGTGGAACAGGTAGCGCCAGATCACTGCCACCGCCACCAGCGTGGTCACCACCGGTGCGAACAGCGCGGTGCGGAACAAGGCCTTGAAGCGCGATGCCTTGGCATTGAGCAACAGTGCCGCACCCAGCGACACGCCGATGGACATCGGCACGCCCAGCAGCACGAAGTAGGTTGTATTCCACAACGACTTCCAGAACAGCGGCGTCTGCAGCAGCGCGATGTAGTTGCCCAGCCCGACGAAGCGCAGATGGCTTCTATTGGCCAGTGCGTACAGGTCGAAATCGGTAACGCTGAGTACCAGCGCGGCCAGCACCGGCACGCCGAAGAACATGCCCAGCACCAGGATCGAGGGCGCGGCGAACACCCAGCCGGCAACGGAATTGCGGCGCATCATCGGGCACCTTCGGGGGCTGGTGCGCTGGCCGGCGGCGTGGCCGGCACGGCAGCCGGCCCGACATGGCCGCCTTCCTGTTCAAAAATCCAGCGGCGCTTGGCCAGAATATCGTCCACGCGTTGATCCAGTTCCTGCACGGCCGCTTCGTGCGACTGACCGCCGCGCACCACGCGCTCGGTCACCAGGCGCATTTCCTGCACGATGCGCTCCCATTCCAGCACCTTGGGGGTGGCCTTGACCCGTTCAAGCTGATCGCCGAACGCACGGGCCAGTTCGTCATTGGCCAATGACGGCAGCTTCCAGGTACTGCGCCGCGGCGGCAGGTCGCCGATGATGGCATGGAAGCGCGCCTGCACCTGCGGCTGCGACAGGTATTCGATCAGCTTCCAGCTGGCGTCCTTGTGCTGCGAGGACTTGAAGATCACCAGGCTGGAGCCGCCGGCGATGCCTGCGCCCGGGCCGTCGGGACCAGGCAACGGCGCGGTGCCCCACGTGCCTTCCATGCCCGGCGGCTGGCGCAGCTTGAACTCGCGCACGTTCCAGGGGCCGGACAGATAGAACGCGTAGTAACCGTTGAAGAATTCGTACCAGACGTTGGAGACCTGGGTTTCCGACACCTTGGGCGCCCAGCCGTTCTGGTACATGCCGTCGTAGAATGCCAACGCCTTGCGAAAACCTGCACTGCGGAAATTGCCGTAGTTATCGTGATCGCGCAGCAGGCGATCGTCCTGCTGCAAGGCGAACGACAGCTGCTGCTCGAACTCGTTGAGCGGCATCAAGATGGCATAGCGGTCCGGCCCAACGTGGCGCTTGATCGCCGCCATCACCTGCTGCATCTCGGCCCAGGTCTTGGGCATCTGGCTGTAGCCGGCCTGGCGCAGCAGATCCTTGCGGTAGAACAGCAGCCGCGTATCCACATACCACGGCACCCCGTACAAGGTGCCATCCACCACATTGGTGTCCCACACGCCGGGGAAGTAGTCGGCCGGCGTTACCACCGTCGAGCGCGCCACATAGGGCTGCAGCGGCGCCAGGGTGTCCAGCAAGGCAAATTCCGGTAGCCAGGTGTTACCCAGCTGGCACACGTCCGGCAAGCCATCGGCAGCGAAGGCGGTCAGCAATTTTTCATGCGCCGCGGTCATCGGAATGTTCTGCACCTCCACGCGGATGCTGGGATTGCGCTTTTCGAAATCGGCCACCAGTTCGGTGACCACTTCGGCTTCCTTGCCCATCGCCCAGAAGCGCACGGTGGTCTGCTGGGCCTGATCGGAACGCACGCATCCCGCCGCTCCTGCACACAGGGCGGCGGCCATCATCAACCGGATCAGAAGGCGCACGGATTACTCGGGTTTCTGGCGGTGCGAGGGATCTTGCTGCGCCTGCGCGGCGGCGGCGCGCGATTCGGCCATTCCCAGCGACCGCGCGGCAGCCTTCTGTTCGTCCTTCTGCGGAAGCGGCTGCGGCTCGCCCTCCGGCGTGAGCCAGCCGCCGGTGAAGCCGGCGCGTTCAAGGCCGCTGCGGATATGGGGGTTCTTCTTCATCACGTTCCAGACGAATTCGTTCTGGTAGTTGGCGATCATCGTCAGGATCGGCCCTTGGTCGATGCCGATATAGTCGCCCGCCACCCAGCCGCGGTTTGGCACCATGCGCCCGGTCTTGAGCGGGATGTCGTAGTTGAAGCTGGGGTTGAACGAATCCAGGAAGCCATAGCTGGAATACAGGAAGTCGCCGTAGCGCTTGTGCATCTCCTCGGCGGCTGGGATCACTACTTCCGGGGCGAACACGATGGAGGAGATTGCCGCCGATGGCACGATGGTGCCGTCGTCGAAGTTCTCGCGCAGGCCGGCGCCGCGCGAGGAATAGTGACGGAACTGGCGCTGCTCGCCGCGGTATTCCTGGCTGGTGTTCTGCGGACCATCGCCGGCGGTCAGGCCCCACACGTTCTCGCCGTAGTCCTTCCACTTCATCGGGTTGTCGATGGCGTAGTCGCGCTGCGCCAGGGTGGCGCGGCGGCTGTTGAGGAAGTAGTCGATGCCGCGTTCGCGCATGTACTGGTCCTGGATATCGCGGAAGTCGATCCAGACATGGCTGTATTGATGCCCGAACAGCGGGCCGAAGGACAGGTATTCCTGCCCCTGGTACACGCCCCAGTCGTTGTTGTAGGTGCGGGTCCAGCTGGTCCATGCATCCGGGTCCACGCCATGGGTGGGCGAACCCAGCGCCAGGATGTACAGCATCATCGCCTCGTTGTAGCCCATCCAATCATGGTTGATGAAGCCGCTCTCCGGGAACCAGCCCATCGAAATCAGCGGCGCGCGCTGCTGCAGCCAGCGCCAGTCCACGCGCTTGTACAAGGTGTCGGCGATCTGGCGGATTTCTTTTTCGCGCGGGTCATCGCCGTCGTAATACGACTGGGTGAACAACACGCCCATCATCAGCAGCGCGGTGTCCACGCTCGACAGCTCGACCCAGCTGTCGTAGCGGTTGCCCTGCTGCATGTCCAGGAAGTGGTAGTAGAAACCCTTGTAGCCGGCCTTTCCGGTCCGCTGCGGCCCCATGGGCGCGTCGCGGAAGAATTTGAGGGTGGTCAGGGTGCGCTCCACCGCCTGGTTGCGGCTGACCCAGCCATTCTCGATGCCGATCGGATACGCGGTCAGTGCGAAACCCACCGACGCGATGCTGGCGAACGGGCGCGACGGGAAGCGATCCGGCGAGAGTCCATTGACCTCGTTGGTGGTGTCCCAGAAGAACTGGAAGGTGCGTCGTTCGATGTCGGAGAACAGTGGCGGCAACGGCGGCTTGACCGGCTTGGGCGGCAGTTGCGCCTCGATCAGGATCACTTTCACCGGCGCCTTCTTCTCGGCCACCTTGGGTTCCTCGGCCTGTTTGCAGGACGCCAGCACCAGCGCACCCAGCAAAAGTGGAATCGTCAACCAACGCGACGCACTGCCCCTATCCATCCATCCCCCACGTGTGTAATCGATTACATCCTGCACGCAAACCTATCCTATTCCCGCCGCCGCCGACGATCGCACCGGCACTGGCCGAGACGGTCGAACACCGCACGCGTTCACGCCGAAGGCAAGGCGGAAGCTACACACCGACGTTGCCAGGCTTGATCGGCGTGAGGCACCTCGCAATCTTCAGCGACCGCCGTTGAAGGCCGCGTCATTGACCCGATCGCGTCGCGCTCCGCGACCGGGTTGCCGAAACTGGCGCGACTGTAATCGTTTTCACTGCGAGGCGTAAACCCTTCTCTTCAAACAGGTGAAAACGCTTGCAGATCAATCACCTGGAAGTGACGAAGATGTGAATTAATGTGCTGCAGTGCAGCAGGCAAGGCCCCAGGTGTCCACACCCCGAGCGCGATACCGGTCACGGTTGGCACCGGAGTCGACAGGGCCGCGCAGCGTGGTCCGCCGAGATGATCGGGAATGCCGTCGCGCCCGGGGGCGCTCCTACGACGCCGGGTCGCTATGTAGGAGCGCCCCCGGGCGCGACAAGGCTTTACCGGTTACCCCGCCTCACCCGGCGCAATCGCCTCGATCGACAAGGCATGGATGTCGGTCTGCATCATCTCGCCGACGGCCGCGTACACCGCCCGATGGCGTGCCAGCGGCGGCTTGCCGGCAAACACGGCACTGACCACCCGCACATTGAAATGCCCGCGCCCGTCGCGCGCGCCGGCATGGCCGGCGTGCCGGTGGCTGTCGTCCACCACCTCCAGTTCGGTGGGTGCCAGCGCCATCTGCAACGCCGCGCGGATCCGCTCGACCCGGCTCATGGCAGCACCCGCCGGAACGGCCGGACCTCGGTGCGTACATACACGCCCGCTTCCACATACGGATCGGCATCGGCCCAGGCGCGCGCATCTTCGAGTGCGTCGAACTCGGCAATCACCACGCTGCCGCTGAAGCCAGCCGGCCCCGGATCTTCGGCGTCGATGGCCGGGCATGGCCCCGCCACCAGCAGCCGACCGGCCGCCGCCAACGCCTGCAGGCGCGCCAGATGCGCCGGTCGCGCCTGTTGCCGCGCAGCCAGTGCGTCGGCGCCGTCATACCCTTCGATTACGTACCACACACGCCACCTCACCCAGGACTTCGAAGATCACCCCGGCAATTCTAGCCGGCCCGGCGCTGGACACCGCCCCCACGCACGCATTACCCTTGGCACCACTGCACACGCTACCGGACGCAGCGGCCCGTCGGCCCAGGCTCAACGCTCTCCCCCGACGACCGATTCGCTGCCCACAGCCTGCCCGCGTAGACGACCTCCTCGCTGTTCCGTCGCCGCATGCCACGCGGCGGACGTTGTATGTGGATTTGTGGGATCGTGCCGGCACAGGCACGACATTGATCGCAATAACTCAAGGCAAAGCCCTGCAGGCGCGGCTTAAGACCGCGGCCGGCGACCGTAAGACCCGATGTCGACCTGATGAATTCCGAACTCGCGCACGTCGCGACTCCGCCAGCCACGAGCGCGCCGCCACAGCAGCAGGAAATGCCGCTGGCGGTGGTGCATGGGCAACCGGTGCTGCAGATCCCGCAGGATCTGTACATCCCGCCGGATGCGCTGGAAGTCATCCTGGATGCCTTCGAAGGTCCGCTGGACCTGCTGCTGTACCTGATCCGCCGGCAGAACCTGGACATCCTGGACATCCCCGTCGCCGAGATCACCCGGCAGTACGTGGACTACATCAACGTGATGCAGGAACTGCGCTTCGAACTGGCGGCCGAATACCTGGTGATGGCCGCGATCCTGGCCGAGATCAAGTCGCGCATGCTGTTGCCGCGCCCGCCCAGCCAGGAGGGCGAAGAACAAGACCCGCGCGCCGAGCTGGTGCGCCGCCTGCAGGAATACGAGCGCTTCAAGCAGGCCGCCGAGGACCTGGACACCCTGCCCCGCATGGGCCGCGACAGCGCCCCGGTGCAGGCGCATCTGCCCGAGCGCGCTGCGGTCAAGCTGCCGCCGCCTGTGGAATTGAAAGAAATGCTGATGGCGCTGTACGACGTGCTCAAACGCGCCGAGCTGTTCACCGGGCACGCGATCAAGCGTGAGGCGCTGAGCGTGCGCCAGCGCATGGGCGATGTGCTCGGCCGCCTGGACGACGGCAAGTTCTACCGTTTCGAATCGCTGTTCACGGCCGAAGAAGGCAAGCTCGGCGTGCTGGTCACCTTCCTGGCGCTGCTCGAATTGGCCAAGGAGCAGTTGCTGGACATCGTGCAGGACGCGCCGCTAGCGCCGATCTACGTGAAGTCGCTGGCGTTGGGAAATACCAATGCGCCGCTGCAATTCTCCAGCGAATTCGATGACAGCGATGCTGCCAACGAACCTATCTGAAGCCGATCACCGAATGGATCAAGCGCTGATCACCCGCATCATCGAAGCCGCCCTGCTGGCCAGCAGCCAGCCGCTGACGCTGGCGCAGCTGCAGGGGCTGTTTCCCGAGGAAGAGCCGGCGCCGCCCGGCAGCGTCGAGCGCGCACTGGAATTGCTGCGCGAGGCCTGCGCCGAGCGCGGCGTGGAAATGGTCGAAGTGGCCTCCGGCTTCCGCTTCCAGGTCAAGGCCGAGGTGCATGGCTGGGTCGCCCGCCTGTGGACCGAGCGCCGCACCAAGTACACCCGCGCCACGCTGGAAACCCTGGCGCTGATCGCCTACCGCCAACCGATCACCCGCGGCGAGATCGAGCAGGTGCGCGGCGTGGCGGTCAGCAGCAACATCATCCAGGCGCTGGAAGAGCGCGAATGGATCCGCGTCGTGGGCCACCGCGACGTGCCCGGCAAGCCGGCCCTGTTCGGCACCACCAAGGGCTTTCTGGATTACTTCGGGCTCAAGCGGCTGGACGAGCTACCGCCGTTGTCCGAGTTGAAGGACATCGCCGAGCTGGAGCCGCAGCTGCCGCTGGACCGCGATGGTCAACTGGATGGCGCAGTGCCGGCATCGGCATCGCTGCAGGCCGACCAGGACGGGATGGATGCTGCCGCTGACGCCGGTGATACGGATGCAGGCGCCCCCCCGTCGACGGCAGACACGGGCGCCCCGCTAGCTGAGTCCACCGGCAACAATCCCGCTCCGGTCGATGAAGACAATGCCACGCCCGCCGATAACGGCAGCGAGGCAGATGGCGACCGCCACAGCGATGCAGCCGATGATGCCGCGGACATCCAGCAACACCAGCACGACGCCGGCAGCCGTGACGCCGACGACCAGCCCCCCGCCCCACCGCAGCACCCCGAGCCCGCCTCGGCGCAGGACCCGAACACGCAACACCCCGATGCCGCCCGCGAGGGCGACCCCGACACCGCGCCGGGCACGCGCGCGGATGCAGTGAACGAAGACGAAGACAACGCCGTCGCGACGACGACCGTGGCTGTTGACGAAGCCGATTCCGACCCAGAGGCCGACCCAGAACACGTCGGCCGGAGCCAGACACATGAGTGACACCCCCCGCAAGCTGTCGTTGAACAAGCTTTCCCTCAAGCGCGACAGCGCGCCCGAAGCGCCCAAGCTGGAAGAGCGCCTGCACAAGGTGCTGGCCCAGGCCGGCCTGGGTTCGCGCCGCGCGCTGGAACAGCGCATCGCCGATGGCCTGATCAAGGTCAATGGCGCCGTCGCGCAGACCGGCATGTCGGTGCGCAGCGGCGACAAGATCGAGCTGGACGGCCGCAGCTTCGTCGCCAGCGCGCTGACCGAACCTTCGCGCGTGCTGATCTACAACAAGCCCGAAGGCGAAGTGACCACCCGCGAAGATCCCGAAGGCCGCCCGACCGTGTTCGAGTCGCTGCCGGCATTGAAGGGCTCGCGCTGGATCGCCATCGGCCGGCTGGACATCAACACCACCGGCCTGCTGCTGCTGACCACCGACGGCGAGCTGGCCAACGCGATGATGCACCCCTCCTACGAGGTCGAACGCGAGTACGTGGTGCGCGTGCGCGCCCCGGAAGGCGAAGAAAAAGTCTCCGACGCCATCATCGAGCGCCTGTCGCGCGGTGTGCTGCTGGAAGACGGCGGCGCCAAGTTCGACGAGATCGAACGCATCGGCGGCACCGATTCGCACGATTGGTTCCGCGTGGTGGTCAAGGAAGGCCGCAACCGCGAAGTGCGCCGCCTGTGGGAATCGCAGGGCTGCCAGGTCAGCCGCCTGAAGCGCAGCCGCTACGGCAAGATCTCGCTGCCGCGCGAACTGTTGCGCGGGCAGTCGGTGGAAGTGGCGCAGGACAAGGTCGACGCCCTGCGCGCCGAACTCAAGCTGGAAGAAGGCGCGCCCTCGGCGCTGACCCTGCAGCCGGTGATCGGCCAGCGCCGCGCCGCCAAGTCCACCGTGCACGTCTCGCGCGATGGCCGCAGCAATGCCTACGTCAATGGGCAGACCTCCGGCGCCGATGAAGGCCGCGAGCTGCGTCGCTTCGACAACCTGCGCGAAGACCGCGGCGGCCGTAGTGGCCGCGGCAAGCCCGGCGGCTTCAAGGGCGGCCTGACCGTCAGTGGCGAAGCCGCTGCCAAGCAGTCGCAGCAGCGCCCGTTCAAGCAGCGCGGCCCGGCCAAGGGCGACCGCGCGTTGCCGGATGGCAACCCGGCCGCGTTCCGCAGCTGGTATGTGCCCGATGGCGTCAGCACCGGCCCCAGCGGTCACCGCAATGCCGGCCCCGGTGGCAACAGCACCGGCCAGGCGCGCCCGTACGCCAAGAAGGGCCCGGGCGGTGCCCGTCCAGGTGCCGGCGGCCAGGGTCAGGGCCGCGGCGGCGCCGGTGGTCAGGGCCAGTCGCAGGGCCAAGGCCAGGGACAGCGCAAGCACCCCTACGGTCACCCGGGCAATGCGCCGGTCTTCCCATCCGACCACGCCAACCCGGGATTCAGCCCGTACGGCGCAGCGCGTCCTGCCGGTCGCCCCAGTGGCGGCCGTCCGGGTCCGGGCGGTAATCGTGGCCCTGCATCGGCCAATCGCGGCCCCGGCGGTCCGGGTGGCGGCGCGCGTGGTCCGGGTGGTCCCGGCGGTGCCCCACGTGGCCCGGGCGGTCGCCCGCCGGGCGGTGGCAACCGTCGCCCGCCCGGTGGTGGCAATCGCGGTCGTTAGGGTTAAGCCTACACATGTAAGAAAAAGGCTCATCGCGTATTCGCGTGGGTGCCTTGAGGCCCTTGAAGCTGCGTTGAGCCTTGGAAACAGGCCCTTTCCGGGGGCGCCTGAAGTGGTGCATCCTGTACTGAACTTCTTAACGCGGTGTTGTGCATGAAGACGGGCCGTCGGCTGAGCGCGTTGTTTTGCTTCCCTGGCTTCGCTGCCGGGTCCATGCTCAAGGGCGTGTTCGGCGCTCCGAAGGCACGGATCGTAACCGTGCGGCGCCGAAAAAAACGGCCGTGTGCTCCCACTGTGGCCATCGGTGTCGCAGCCGCTACGACAAGCGCCTGTGCCGCGCCCGCGACTTGCGGGCGGCCGGCTGGATGCTGTTCGTGGAGTTCGAGCGCTGGCGTGTCGATTGTCCGGGATGCGGCGGCGTGCACGTAGAGCGGCTGGACTGGCTGGACAAGAACCCGTGCTACACTAAGCGACTCGCCCTGCATGTGGGCAATCTGTGCCGGAGCATGATGCACAAGGCCGTGGCGGAGTTGGAGCGGCTAGACGACGGTACGGTCAAGGAGCTGTCCAAGCTGTACATGGCCGAGCAGGTGCGCCGGGCGGGGACGCCGGCGCCGCGCGCCATCGGCATCGACGAGATCGCGATCCACAAGGGCCATGACTACCGCGTTGTGGTCAGCGATCTGGAGCGCGGCCGACCGATCTGGTTCGGCGGCAGTGGGCGCACCGAGGCGGACATCGACCAGTTCTTCGCCAAATTGGGCCCAAAACGTAGCGCCGGCATCGACGTGGCGGTGATGGACATGTGGCGGCCGTTTCGCAACTCGGTGGGCAAGAACGCGCCCAACGCCAGCATCGTGTTCGACAAATTCCACATCATGCGCCACCTGTCCGACGCGCTCGATCAGGTGCGGCGCGACGAGTACAAGCGCCTTCAAGGCCAGGATCGCAGCTACATCAAGGGCCAGCGTTACACCTTGCTGAGCAACCGCGAAAACCTGACGCTGGATGGCCGCCGTGCGCTCACCAAGTTGCTGGCGGCCAACAAACGTTTGAACACGGCGTACCTGCTGAAAGAGTCCTTCAGGCAACTGTGGAGCTACCGTACCGAACGTAGTGCACGGGATTTCTTCGAGCGCTGGGAGCAGAGTTTACGCTGGCAGCGGCTGGCGCCCTACCAGAAGTTCGTGCGGGTGATCGAGCGGCACTGGAACGGCATCGCGGCGTACTGCCATCCGGACCACAATGTCAGTCTGGGCCTGGTGGAAGGGCTCAACAACAAGATCCGGGTCATCCAGCGCAGCGCTTACGGCTATCACGACGAGGATTTCCTCAAGCTCAAGATCATCGCCAGCCTCCTGCCGCCACTACCCGAAAACGCTCGATTCCACCCACAGTGATCCGCGAAGACCCAATTTTCCTTGCGACGATTCGCACTGTAAGGTAGAGGCGAGTAGCTCCAAAGTCGAGCGGTCATCGGGCGCCTGCTGATGCCGGGCTCCCAGCAACATCAGCATAGCCCCCTGCTGCTACAATGGCTCGTTTGACAGGCTTCGCCAGTATCCGGTATAAAGTACTAGCTCGCTAAGACTGGCTGCAGCCGGGAAAAAAGCGCGCGAGATGAGCGGTTGGGGGTTTAGGTAGACGCATATAGGGTAACTAAGGGTCCGAAGTTGGCCTTAGCCTTTTTAGATTTGACCATCGGGCATTTAGGATGAAGCGGGATGCTGGGCGCTCGGGATTGTTTCGCAGTCTGATTTCTTTTAGCTCAATGACGCTTGTGTCGCGCGTGCTGGGCCTAATTCGTGATTTAACTATCAATGCCTCCTTTGGCGCAACTGCCGCGAGCGATGCGTTCTGGGTAGCGTTCCGAATCCCAAATTTTCTCAGACGACTATTCGCTGAAGGATCGTTTGCTAGCGCATTTGTTCCCGTATTGGTGGAAGTCAAGTCGCGTCGTCCTCAAGAGCTTCCTGCTTTCGTAGCCAATATGCTGGGGATACTCGGGGCTGCCTTGCTTGTAGTCACTGCTGCAGGCGTCTTGCTGGCACCTTCAGTGGCTTCAGTCTTCAGCTTCGGCGATACGGATGGGGAAAAGGCTCAGCTCACAAGTGAACTGCTTAGAATAACATTCCCATTCATTTTCTTCGTCTCCTTGACAGCCCTGGCTGGAAGTATTCTCAACAGCTTTCAGAAGTTTGCAATACCAGCATTAACTCCGGTTATTCTCAATATCTGCATGATAATTGGTGCGGTATGGGGCTCAAAAGTCGCTAACCCTCCCATTGTGGCCATGGGCTGGGCAGTACTGATCGCCGGAATACTTCAATTGATATTCCAGATACCTTCGTTAGCGCGTCTCGGTTTGTTTGTTTGGCCAAGATGGAACTGGCGGGACTCGGAGGTGCGAAAAGTACTTCGCTTGATGGTACCAACGCTTTTTGGCTCTTCGGTAGCTCAAGTGAATCTCCTGTTTGATACATTCCTGGCGGCCGCCTTAGTTGCTGGATCCCAGACTTGGCTTACACAGGCTGACAGATTCCTTGAGCTTCCTCTAGGACTGTTCGGGATCGCACTCGGCACAGTGATTTTACCCACGCTGTCGCGTCACCATGTCTCAAATGACGGGGGGGCATTTAACGATACGTTGGACTGGGGCATGCGTGTCACTCTGATGATTTCAGCTCCCGCTATGGTCGGACTCGCAACCCTGGCGGAGCCTTTGGTGGCGACGATGTTCCAGCGTGGGAAGTTCACGGCATTCGATACCAATATGGCGGGGATGTCAGTGCTCGCGCTCAGCGTCGGCCTCCCGGCGTTCGCTCTCGTTAAGGTCTTGGTACCTGCATTCTTTTCTCGACAGGACACAAGTACCCCAGTCAGGGCTGGCATTGCGTCACTTGTCGCCAACGCCGTCTTCAATGTGGTGCTGCTTGGCGCACTCCTATCTTATAAAGCCCAAGATTGGCGTGACCGCGGTCTAATGGAAACGCTGGCGAGCACACCTGGCCTACATGTGGCGCTCGGACTGGCGAGTGCGCTGGCCAGCTATGTTAATGTCTTACTTCTATGGTCGGCACTTACAAAGCAGAAAGGCTACATTCGCTCGACAGGGTGGATCAGTTTCTTACTCCGCCTTTGCGCTTCGTGCATTTTAATGGGGTGTGCCATCTATTGCGGCCTGTATTTCGCACCAGATTTTACCTTGTCAGCGGAGGTAGTCAGGATTGGTTGGCTGACAGCATTGGTCGCCCTCGGTTCGAGCGTATACGTACTTTCAATGCTTGCATTCGGCTTCCGTCCCTCCGATCTCTCAAAGCTGTAGATTCAACTGTTTAGAGACATATTTCTGGCGATCTGATCGTTACCGAATCTCTCTGGTTGTTCTGGAGAGCCTGCGTCGCCCCTTCATGAAGAAGGGGCGATCATCTTAATGCTATGTATAACAAATGGAGATTGAAGTATGCGCATCATGAACATGAACGAGATTCAGCAAGTTGGCGGCGGCTTCAGCGAGAACGTCATCACTGTGATTGATAACGGCGAAACCAGCTACGAGGCCCTCAACTGGCAAGGCGCGTTGGAGATCGCGTTTTACTACAACCTTGCCGGACATACCACTCAGAATCTTCGCTAAAGTAGTGGGCTCCCTTCGATAAGAAGGGAGCCATTTTGTGGTGTAGATGCGCCTCTCAGAGCTCTGCCAATTTAGTTATATGGACGTGTTTCCGTTGCTGCGAGGACGGATCCCTCCCTGGATCACTCCTGAGCTCAGAGTCGCTCTCTGCACGAAACCACACACCCACTTCAACCGGACTCTGAAGCGAGTTGCATGGATACGGTAGTTCAGTCTGAAGCCGCTGAATGCGGACTTGCCTGCTTGGCAATGATTGCTTCACATTACGGGAATCGCATAGGTTTACGAGAGCTTCGCCGACGTCATTCTCCTTCGCTAAAAGGTGCGACGCTCTCTCAAGTGATGGACATCGCAGCTCAGATGGGCCTTATGTGCCGCCCATTGCGATTGGATCTAGAGCATCTCACCGAATTGCAGCTCCCCTGCATCCTGCACTGGGATCTGAATCACTTTGTCGTACTCACACGTGTCCGCAAGCGCGACGTCACAGTCTTTGATCCTGCGTTCGGAAAGCGATCGCTTCCCTTGACAGAGTTCTCGCAGCACTTCACCGGAGTTGCCTTGGAGCTTAGCCCGGGAGCAGAGATGCGACCCATGGAACGCCCTCCAGCGATCGCGATCTCGCAGTTGACAGGAAGAGTCAGCGGCTTGTGGCGCGCATTCATGCTCGTCCTAGCGCTTTCGTTGGCACTACAAGTGTTCGTTCTGCTTGCGCCATTTTTCATGCAGTGGGTCGTCGACCAGGCGTTGATCGCGGCTGACCGAGATCTATTGACGGTCCTCGGCCTCGGTTTCGGATTGGCGCTGCTGCTTCAAGTTAGCATCGGTGTTGTGCGAGGGTGGGCGGTAATCCATCTGTCCAATCGTCTCGGCCTGCAATGGACAGGAAACGTCTTTAGTCATTTGATCCGATTGCCTCTGGGCTTCTACGAGAAGCGACATCTAGGCGACATCACCTCTCGCATGAATAGCGTGCAAGCAATTCAACGGACCCTGACTACAAGTTTCGTTGAGGCGGTGATTGTCAACATAGTTGTCCGCTATTTCATGCTGCCAACTTCATGTCATCGGGTGCTTTTCTATCGTCGTTATCCGGGTTCAGCCACACCGCGCCGACAGGCGTCCAGTTGCGCGTGGCGCGTCCGCGCCAGCGGCTTGGATGACGCATGGCGGCCTCTTGGTACACGTCCGCGCGTGCGGCCAGGATGGCCTGGTCGCGTCGCTCATGGCGCTCGTGCGGCGTCACGAATCGGATGCCACTGTGGCGGTGCTCGTTGTTGTACCAGTCCACGAAGCCCGCCACCCAACTGCGCGCGCAGGTGATGTCGGTAAACGGCCTGCTCGGATACGACGGCGCGTACTTCAGCGTGCGGAACAGCGCCTCTGAGTAAGGGTTGTCGTCACTCACCCGTGGACGGCTGAAGGACGGGGTCACATGAAGGCTCTGCAAGGTGGCCAGCATCGTTGCCGCTTTCATCGGGCCGCCATTGTCAGCGTGCAGTACCAGCGTGTCGCGCGCCACCTGCTCTCGCATGCAGGCTTTCCCGATCAGCATCGATGCGTGGATGGCCAGCTCCTCGTGGTGGACCTCCCAGCCGACAATCTTGCGACTGTAGACGTCCAGGATCATATACAGCTTGAAGAACTGGCCTTTCACCGTCGAAGGCAGATAAGTGATATCCCATGACCAGACCTGGCGAGGGGCATCGGCACGCACCGCCATCGGTTTAGCCACAGTTCGCGGGGCGGCGGCGCGACCACGGCGATTGACTTGCCCACGCGCACGCAGCACGCGGTACATGCTTGATTCCGATGCGATGTAAATCCCCTGATCTGCCAGCCGGGGCACGATCTGCGAGGGGGGCAGGCTCTGGTAATCGGGCTGGTTGGCGACGGCCATGATGCGTTCCTTATCGACGCAGCTCAGCGCATGCGGGCAGTGCTTGGCCGCGCCTTTTCGAGCATCCACCAACGTGCTGGCACCGCGCCAACGGCGCAGCGTGCGGCAGCTGATGCCCAGCACCTGGCATGCCTTGATCTCGCGGGCACCGGCGGCCACTGCCTCGGCGATCAACGTGACGGCTCTCTGTTTCAACGACGCGGGGATCAGACGTCCTCGTCGGTGCCCCAGAGAGCCTGGGCTTTTTTTGACAGCGTCAGCAGCGCTGCCGCCTCCGCCAGGGCGCGATCCTTGCGCAAAAGCTCCTTCTCAAGCTGCTTGACGCGCTTGCGCATCACCGTGGAAACCGCCCGCTCCGCTGCCGAGGCGCTCGACTGCATGGTCTCAAAGGCCTGCCGCCAGGCAGCGATCTGCTCGGGGTAGATGCCGTTCTCACGGCACCACGCCGAGCACTCGGCCTCGTTCATCGGCATCGTCTGGGCGACGGCTCTCAGTTTGGCTTTCACATCCCATTTGTCCGGCGAAGTAGCGGTGTCGGGCACGATATATCCTTGGCTGCGGATCTGTTTCTTCCACGCGTACAACGTGGGGGCGCTGATGCCAGTGTGACGGCTCAGGTCAGCAACGCTCTGATTGTTGGGGGGCATCATCCGCCGGACGATCTGGTCTTTGAGTTCGGGGCTGTAGCGGGCCATCGGGCTCTCCATCTGAGGATTCAGGGGAGCGGACAACTATCGTGACATGGGGGGGAGGCATTGATTGATGGCCTGATGGCTATCGTCACACTTGGGATGATGCTGCTCTACAGCTGGAAGCTTGCGTTAGCAACGTTGTTCGCAGTCGCGCTCTATCTCGTAGCACGCTCGATGGCATTTCGTACGCTGCGAGACGGCACAGAGCAGCAACTGATCGCATCGGCCCGTCAGCAGAGTCATCTACTGGAAACTATTCGCGGCGTGCAGTCGATAAAAATTGCAGGTAAGGAAACTCAACGTCGCTCGGGCTACTACAACCTTATCAACGAAACCGTCAATCGTGAAGTTTTTCTGGCGCGAATCGGCTTGATCTTTAGCAGCACCAGCCAACTTATCTTTGGCATGGAACGCATCGCAGTTATCTGGATCGGTGCGATACTGGCGATGCAGAACGTTTTCTCAGTGGGCATGCTCATCGCCTATCTCGCTTACAAGGATCAGTTCTCTCAGCGAATCAGCGGATTGATCGACAAGTGGATGGAGTTTCGAATGCTGCGGCTGCATGGCGAACGCCTCTCTGACATAGTTCTAGCCGATCCCGAAGCTACCAGGGGAGAAGCAGTTAACGAGGACTTGCCTATCGATTTGCGCATTGAGGTAAAGGGTTTAGGGTTTCGATATGCTTCAGGAGAACCGTGGATCATTCGGGACTGCAGCTTCACGATTGAGCCTGGAGAGTCGGTAGCTATTGTTGGAGCATCCGGCTGCGGAAAGACCACCTTGCTAAAGCTATTGCTTGGGCTACTTACTCCTACCGAGGGAATAATATGCATAGGTGGAATTCCTTTAACTAAGATAGGAATGGAGAAATATCGCCGCATCATTGGTGCCGTCATGCAGGAAGATCAGCTGTTTGCTGGAAGCATTTGCGAGAACATCGCCTTTGGCGATGAAAGTGTGGACGAAGGGCGAGTGCAAGATGCGGCCAAACTCGCGGCAGTGCATGCCGACATTGCCGCGATGCCAATGGGGTACAACAGCCTGATCGGTGACATGGGTACCACACTGTCGGGTGGTCAGAAGCAGCGGGTAATTCTGGCGCGGGCGCTGTATCGGAAGCCACTGTTACTGCTCCTGGACGAAGCTACTAGTAACCTCGACGTGGAGCGCGAACGTTTGGTAAACAATGCCGTGCGTCAGTTGAAACTGACTAGGGTAATCATTGCACACCGGCCTGAGACGATTGGGAGCGCTGATCGAGTTCTAGTTATGAATGAAGGTGCGATCGTGCACGACCTAAGGCCTTCTGAGCCTCATGGGACAGAGCAGCAGTTGGCCAGTGCGGTGACGGCATGAGCGGGCTGTTTCGTCGAGAGGTCCTCGAAGCAAAGCGAGTAAGTTGGCTTGGAGGCATCTCACTAGCCCAGCCCGTCAGGCTATGGGTGCTGGCAACCTTGGCCGTCGTTTCCGCTAGTGTGGTAATAGGATTTGTTGTGTTCGGTGAGTACACGCGTCGGTCTAAGGTTGAGGGTGAACTCGTTCCCGACCTTGGCCTTTCGACCGTGGTGGCACCCGCGGCCGGTGTCATCGCGACCCTGCATGCAGAAGAAGGCGACCATGTGCAGCGACAGGCCGCCTTGCTCCTCATTAACGTGCCACGGATCACTGCAGCCGGCGATGATGCGCTGAAGGTTCTGCGTGATGGTCAAGTGACCCGGCTGGTGAGCTTGGAGAGGCTTCAGGATGCTAAAGAGCAACAGCTGCAGGCTCAGGAGCGCGGCACGCAACGACAGCGAGACGCATTGCGTCGGGAGCTTACGCAGATCGCAAGTGAGATACACACTCGTGGCGAACAGGTGCGTATAGGTCAGGAGACGCTAAAGCGCTATCGTCAGGTCGCAGATCAACGGTACGTGAGTGTGGTACAGATCAATCAGCAAGAACAATCGATGCTGGACCTACTCAATGCTCAGCAGGCACTACAGCGGCAAGCGACATCGTTGCGCCGAACCCTTGCTCAGCTGGACCAGTCGCTGGCCGAGCTTCCTGAACAGCGGCGTGCCGCTCGCGCCGAGACTGAGCGCGACTTTGCGACGCTCAGTCAGGAAACCGTTCAGATTGAGGCCAAAGGTGAGTTGCTACTGCGTGCCCCAGTCGGCGGCTTGGTTGCCAGCCGGCTGGTAGAAGCAGGCCAAGCTGTGCAAGCTGGCCAACCTATTCTTAGCTTGTTGCCTGATGGATCAATGCTGCGCGCCCAGTTGGTGGTTCCGAGCGCAGCGATTGGGTTCATCAAGCCCGGCGATCACGTACTCTTGCGCTACCAAGCCTATCCCTATCAGAAGTTTGGCCGTCACGAGGGTAGAGTGCTTCGTGTTTCTCGGAGCGCGGTTGCGGCTAGCAACGCCCAGGGACAGGCAAGCGAACCCGTCTATCGAGTCCTTGTTTCGTTGGATCAGCAAACTGTCCTCGCATATGGCATACGGGAAGCGTTACGGCCAGGTATGCGCTTGGAAGCAGACATCATGGGGGAGCGCCGACGGATATACGAGTGGATTCTAGAACCCCTTTACTCAGTGGCAGGCAAAGTCGGTGGCTAAAGCTCAAATTCCAGGATGAAATGCTTTTTATGGCTCATCGCGGATTCGTGTGGGTGCCTTGAGACCCTTGAAGCTGCATTGAGCCTTGCAAACAGGCCATTCCCGACGGTAATCCCCCCGCAGGTTAGCAGCAGCTATAAGTGGAATTTTCTCGTAACCTACCCCGAGGAGATCCCATGAAGAAATCACGATTCACCGACAGCCAGATCATCGCCGTACTCAAGCAGGCCGAGGCCGGGACACCCGTTCCTGACCTCTGCCGGCAGCACGGCATCAGCTCGGCAACGTTCTACAAGTGGCGCAGCAAGTTCGGTGGCATGGACGCCTCGATGGTGTCCCAGCTCAAGGAACTACAGGATGAGAATCGGCGTCTGAAGAAGATGTACGCCGACGCGCAGCTCAGCGCTGAGCTGCTGAAGGAAGCCCTCGCAAAAAAATGGTAAGGCCATCTCAGCGCCGCGAGATGGCCCGGCAAGCGGTCAAAGAAGGCATCACCAGTATGGCGCACGCCTGCATGACGTTCGGCGTGATCCAGACCTGCTACCGCTACCAGGCAAAGGCCAGCGACGAGAACGCAATCATCGCTGACTGGCTGGTGAGGCCGACCAGTGCTTACCGGGACTGGGGCTTCAGCCTGTGCTTCATGCACCTTCGCAACGTCAAAGGTTCAAATGAAACCACAAGCGTGTTTACCGCATCTACCGCGAGTTGGAGTTGAATCTGCGCATCAAGCCGCGTAAGCGCATCATCCGTGAAACGCCGGCGCCTCTGGCGGTGCCTGACGTAGTCAACGACACTTGGTCGATGGATTTCATGCACGATCAGCTTGCAGACGGACGCAGCTTCCGGCTGCTCAATGCGCTGGATGACTTCAACCGAGAATGGTTGGCGATGGAAGTTGATATCTCCCTGCCTGCCGCTCGCGCGCGACGTCCCCCCGATTTTGAGTAGCACGCCAGTCTAGAGTCCAATTGCCTACCCCGAAGGAGATTGGACGTGAAGAAGCGTTTTACTGACGAGCAGGTTATCGGCTTTCTGCGTGAGGCAGAAAGCGGCGTGGCGATCAAGGATCTGTGCCGGCGCCACGGCTTCAGCGAGGCCTCGTACTACTTGTGGCGCAGCAAGTTCGGTGGGATGAGCGTGCCTGATGCCAAGCGGCTCAAGGACTTGGAGGCCGAGAACACGCGCCTGAAGAAGCTGCTCGCCGAGCAGGTGATCCAATGGCGCGGAAAACCCGCGCCATACGCTGTGACAACGGTCCGGAGTACATCAGTGGTGCGCTGCAGGCATGCGCCGGGAGGCAGGGCATCGCGTTGCTATACATCCAGCCAGGCAACCCACAGCAGAACGCCTAAATCGAACGCTACAACCGCACCGTGCGCTACGCCTGGCTTGCCAGCAACCTCTTTAACGATATTTAGCAGGTACAGGACATTGCCACCCGCTGGCTATGGACTTACAACAACAAGCGCCCGAATATGGCGCTCGGAGGCATCACGCCGATGCAGGCTCTCAACAGACGAACGTCTGGTCAGCTTGCGTTGGCTGCTTAGTTCCACTTTTGGCGGCTGCTGAAAACGGGGGGATTACCCTGCATCGACAAGTGTGCAGTACGACACCGCAACGCAGATGCCCGACGCTACGCACCGATACGCGGTACGCGCGTCTTCGAAGTCACTGCTTACTTACGGCGTTCGATCACGAAATTGCCGACGCTGACGCCCAGGTCCACACCTTCGCCGGTGCCGGCAAGCGCCAGCGAAATATCGCCCTTGGTGACCACCTGTGCGGTGCTGGACTTCACCACGCCCGCATGCGCCTCGGCAGCGGCATAGGTGCCGAACAGATCGTCGAGTTTGTAGGCGCCGGAGAAGCTGCCGCGGCCGCCCGTGATCTTGGACTTGCCGACCGTCAGGCCGCCGCCCTTGCTGGAAATCTTGACCGGGATCACCGCGCCATTGTCGCACCGGATGATGCCGGTACCGCTGGCGGTCTTGTAGAACACCGACCAGCCGGACAGGTTGAACGACAGCTTGCAATCGATGTTGCCGGCCGCCTGCGCCTGCGGCGTCAGCGTTGCGGCGCCAAGCAGCGCGAGAAGAGACAGGGACTTAATCATGTAGGCGGTGCCGATGGTGGACGTGGAGCGAGACTAGCAGCGCCGATGTGGCAGCCGCGACAACGCCGGCCTACCGATGCGAACACCGTTCAGCGCAGCATTAGCTCGCCCCCGCCACGACCGCTGCCGCTACAAACCACCCAGGGGCATGGGATCATGGCGGCATGTCACGCCCTGCCCTCCTGCTGTTTGCCGCCGTCCTGCTGTCGCCGCTAGCGCATGGCGCCGAGGCGATTCCCGTCCAGGGCTATACCGTGGTGCGGGCGTATCCGCACGACACCACAGCCTTCACCGAAGGCCTGTTCCATCACGATGGCTATCTCTACGAAAGCACCGGCGAGCTGGGCAGGTCGCGGGTGCGTAAGGTCGAGCTGGACAGCGGCCGGGTACTGCAGCAGGTGGAGACGCCGCCGCCCTACTTCGGCGAAGGCATCGTGGCCTGGCAGGACCAGCTGATCCAGCTGACCTGGCGCAACCAGCGCGGCTTCATCTACGACCTGGCTACACTGACGCGACGCGGCCAGTTCAGCTATCCCGGCGAAGGCTGGGCACTGACCAGCGACGCGCACACGCTGTACATGAGCGACGGCAGCGCCACCATTCGCAAGCTCGATCCGCAAACCCTCAAGCAGATCGGCAGCATCCATGTCACCGCACGCGGCCGGCCGCTGGACAACCTCAACGAGCTGGAATGGGTCAAGGGCCAGCTGCTGGCCAATGTCTGGCTGACCACCCGCATCGCGCGGATCGACCCGGCCAGCGGCAAGGTCATCGCCTGGATCGACCTCAAGGCGCTGGTGCCGGATGCGGACACCCTGACCGACCCCACCAACGACGTGCTCAACGGCATTGCCTACGATGCCGAACACGACCGCCTGTTCGTCACCGGCAAGCGGTGGCCGAAGATCTATGAGATCAAGGTGGGTGAGTAGCCGGGAATCGGGAATCGGGAATTGGGAATTGGGAATCGTAAGAGCGACATCGTCGGCGCTGATGACGGTGCCGGCGAATTGAGATTGTGCAACCGTGTTTTACAGATGCCAGGGGCTTTTGGCTAACGGGCTAACGCAGGCGGGAACGCTCCTGCCCATGCTCAGAACCCAAAGCCGCGCAAACCAGACATCAAGATCAGACAATGCCCAACACACCAGCCCAGCGCTTTACCGATTCCCGATTCCCGATTCCCGATTACTCCGGGAAGATGAAGGCATCAGCATCCAGCATCGCGGGGAAGCGGGCGCGGTGGTCGACCAGGGCGGCGGCGCTGATGGTGGTGGTGACCACCTGTTCGCGCTCGCGGATTTCCACCTGCGGCTGGCCGAGGAAATCGATCACCGCGCTGTCGCCGGCGTAGTGCAGCTGATTGCCGTCCACGCCGATGCGGTTGACGGCGGCGACGAAGCACAGGTTCTCGATCGCACGTGCGCGCAACAGCGTCTTCCAGGCGTAGGCGCGTGCCGACGGCCAGTTGGCCACGAACAGCTGCAGGTCGAAATCCATCTGGCCCGGGCGCTCCACATCGAAGCGGTTGCGGCAAAACACCGGAAAACGCAGGTCATAGCAAACCTGCGGATTGATCCGCCAACCCTTCCAGTCGACGCAGAGGCGGTCGCGTCCGGCCGCATAACGCAGATGCTCGTTGCCGAAACGGAACAGGTGGCGCTTGTCGTAGAACTGCAACGCGCCGTCGGGCGTGGCCCACAACAGGCGATTGAACACACCGTGCTCGGTGCGCAACTGTACGCTACCGGTCACCGCCGCCGCCAGCCGCGCCGCCTGCGCGCGCACCCAGTCCACGGTCGGCCCGTCCATGCCTTCGGCCTTGTCGATGGCATCGTTGGAAAACCCGCTGGTAAAGGTCTCCGGCAGGATCACCAGATCGGTCTGCCCGGCCAGCGGCTGCAGCAATGCAGCGTAATAGTCGCGATTACCAGCCGGATCGTGCCAGCGGGTGTCGCCTTGGATCAGGGAGATGCGAAGGTCGTTCATGGTGAGACTCGGGAATGGAGACTCGGGAATGGAGACTCGGGAATGGAGAATCGGGAATGGAGAATCGGGAATCGGGAATCGAACGGCGGTCTAATGAGGGCGTTATGTCATCGAGCCAAGTGTAGATTCAGATCAAAAAGCGGCCAACCGCTCTTACGATTCCCGATTCCCGATTCCCGATTCCCAGCTCGTCAGAGCCTGCGCAAACGCGCGATCGCCGCATCCAGCGTGGCATCGTTCTTGGCGAAGCACAGCCGTGCCAGGCGTTGCCCGGCCGGGGCATTCTCGTAGAACGGCGATAGCGGGATCGCGGCCACGCCCTTCTCGGTCGTCAGCCACTTCACGAAGTCGGTGTCGGGCAGATCGCTGATCGCCGAGTAATCCACCAGCTGGAAATAGCCGCCGGGCACCGGCAGCGGCGTCAGGCGCGTGGTCGCCAGCTGCTCGCGGAAGCGGTCGCGCTTGGCCTGGTAGAACGCGCCCAGCTGCTCGTCGTGCTCGGGCTCGTCGCGGATCATCGCGGCGAAGGCGTGCTGGGCCGGGCCGAAGCTGGTGAAGGTGTTGTACTGGTGCACCTTGCGAAATTCGGCGGTGAGCGCCGGCGGCGCGATCGCATAGCCGATCTTCCAGCCGGTGCAGTGGTAGGTCTTGCCGAAGCTGGAAATCACGAACGCGCGCTCGCGCAGTTCCGGCCAGCGCAATACCGACTCATGGCGGCGGCCGTCGAACACGATGTGTTCGTAGACCTCGTCCGAGAGCAGGAAGATGTCGGTGCCACGCAGCAGTTCGGCCAGGGTCTGCAGGTCGTCGGCCGAGAGCATCGCGCCGGACGGGTTGTGCGGAGAGTTAATCATCAGCAGGCGCGTCTTGGGCGTGACCGCCGCGCGCAGCGCGTCCCAGTCCACCGCGAAGGTCTGCGGGTGCAGCGCCACGTGCACGGCGCGCGCGCCGGCCAGATCGATCGCCGGCTCGTAGCAGTCGTAGGCCGGGTCCAGCACGATCACCTCTTCGCCCGCACGCACCACTGCGTGGATGGCGTTGAAGATCGCCTCGGTGGCGCCGCTGGTCACGGTGATTTCGGTATCGGCATCCACCTGCGCGCCGTAGCAACGCTGTGCCTTGCCGGCGATGGCTTGGCGCAGCGCGGCCACGCCGGTCATGGGCGGATACTGGTTGTGGCCGGCCGCCATGGCCCTGGTCAGTTCGTCGACCAGCCGCTGTGGCACCGCGAAATCGGGAAAGCCCTGGCCCAGGTTGACCGCGCCGTGCTCGGCCGCCAGCTGCGACATGACGGTGAAGATGGTGGTGCCCACCTTGGGCAGCTTGGTCGTGAGGGGCATCGCACCTGTCCGGTCGGCAATCGGGGGGACCGCGAGTGTACGCAAAGCGGCCCGGCCGGTGCGCCCGGCAGCGGGCAAAACAGCGTTCCCTGACACATTGCGCGGCGCATCCGCCCCCCCGGCAGCGGCCATCGTCGCTACAATGCGCGCCCTGTCCTGTCGCGCGGCGTGCCGGTCGTGCGGACGCGATGGCCCGACACCCGCTCGCCCACCCCATGCCGTCCTGCGACGGGAGCCCGCTGCGCCGATGATCGAACCGCTGCACACTGCGCCCCCGCTGCTGGCGGCCCACGCGCTGGCCTTCAGCCGCAACGAAGAGCCGGTGTTCGGCCCGCTGGATTTCCACGTGGATGCCGGCGAAGCCCTGCTGGTGCAGGGCGATAACGGCGCCGGCAAGACCACGCTGCTACGGGTACTGGCCGGGCTGCTGCAGGTGGAGCGCGGGCAGATCCAGATCGACGGCAAGACCGCCCGGCGTGGCGACCGCAGCCGCTTCATGGCCTACCTGGGCCACCTGCCGGGCCTGAAGGCCGACCTCAGCACGCTGGAGAACCTGCATTTCCTGTGCGGCCTGCATGGCCGCCGGGCCAAGCAGATGCCCGGCAGCGCGCTGGCCATCGTCGGCCTGGCCGGCTACGAGGATGCGCTGGTGCGGCAGCTTTCCGCCGGCCAACGCAAGCGGCTGGGACTGGCGCGACTGTGGCTCTCGCCCGCTCCGCTGTGGCTGCTGGACGAGCCCTACGCCAACCTGGACCTGGACGGCATCACCCTGGTCAACCGAATGATCTCCGCGCACCTGCGCAGCGGTGGCGCGGCGCTGGTCACCACCCACGGCGCCTATGCAGCGCCGCCGGTACGCACGCGCATGCTCACCCTGGAGACCGCGGCATGACGCCGTCATCGCAACCGTCGTTGCTGCAAGCGGCCCGCGCGCTGGTGCGCCGCGATCTGCAACTGCTGTGGCGCCGTCGCAGCGACGCGCTGCAGCCGGCGCTGTTCGCACTGCTGATCGTGGTGTTGTTCGCGCTGGGCCTGGGTGGACGCCCGGACCTGCTGGCACAGGCCGCGCCGGCGGTGCTGTGGCTGTCGGTGTTGCTGGCCGGCCTGCTGTCGCTGGATGCCTTGTTCCGCAGCGACGTGGAAGATGGTTCGATGGAGCAATGGTTGCTGGCGCCGGTGCCGCTGGCCTGGTTGATCGCGGTGCGCGTGCTGTTGCATTGGGCCACCAGCGCGCTGCCGTTGATCGCGGTGACGCCGTTGCTGGGCGAATTGCTGCACCTGCCACATGACCAGTTGCCGGTGCTACTGGCATCGTTGGCGTTGGGGACACCGCTTCTGAGTCTGCTTGGTGCGGTGGTCGCGGCACTGACGGTCACCATGAAACGCTCTGGTATTCTGGTGGCGTTGCTGGCGTTGCCGCTGTACGTGCCGGTGCTGGTGTTCGGTGCCGGCAGCGTGGCGGCCAGCGGACAAGGGCAGGATGCGGTGGGTGCGTTGTTGCTGCTGGGCGCAGGGTTGGTGATCGGCATCGTGCTGGCACCGCTGGCGGCGGCGGCGGCGATCCGGATCTCGCTCAGCTGATCGCCGTTGCAGATGCGCCATCGATAGGACCCCGTAGGGTGTACGGTGGTGTCGTACCGGAAGCTGCCTCCATGCCAAGAGCCATCGCCATCGCATGAACTTCGTCGTCCGCTGGTTTCACCAACTCGCCTCCCCCCCGATCTTCGACCGTTTCACCGCGCGCTGGGCACCCTGGTGCTACGTGCTGGCCGCGCTGTTGCTGGGCGCGGGGATCTGGCAGGCCCTGTTCGCCGTGCCGGCCGATTACCAGCAGGGCGACAGCTTCCGTATTCTGTACATCCATGTTCCCAGCGCGTGGATGAGCCTGTTCGTGTTCGGGTTGATGGCGCTGTACGCGGCCATTGCGCTGATCTGGCGCATCAAGGTGTGCGAGATCCTGGCGATGGCGTGCGCACCGATCGGTGCGGCGTTCACCGTCATCACCCTGCTCACCGGCAGCATCTGGGGCAAGCCGATGTGGGGAACCTGGTGGGACTGGGACCCGCGCCTGACCACCGAACTGATCCTGCTGTTCCTGTACCTGGGCGTGATCGGCCTGTACCACGCCATCGACGACCGCCGCCAGGCGGCGCGCGCGGCCGGTTTGCTGGCGATCGTGGGCGTGGTGCTGTTGCCGGTGATCCGCTATTCGGTGGTGTGGTGGAATTCGCTGCACCAGGGCCAGAGCATCCGCCTGTTCGGTCCATCGACCATCGATGCCAGCATGTTGCTACCGCTGTGGCTGATGGTGATCGGCACCAAGTTCTGGTTCGCCGGTTCCCTGCTCACCCGCGCACGCGCCGACAACCTGCGCCGCGAAGCCGGCAAGGCCTGGATCGTGCGCGAGCCGCAGGATGCGGCCGCATGAGCTACCTGCCCTATGTCATCGCCGCCTACGCCGTGTTCGTGCTGGTGCTGCTGTGGGACCTGATCGCCGGCCACTGGCAGGTACGCCGCGCATTGAAGACCACGCAGGCACGCCGCCTGCGTGAGCGCAAGCGCACCCTGCCCAGCGACGCGGAGCTGGACCGATGAACCCGCAACGGCGCCGCCGCCTGTGGCTGGTACTCGCGTTGGTGTTGGCCGGTGGGCTGGCCACCACGCTGGTGGCGATGGCCCTGCAGCGCAACGTGGCCTATCTGTACACGCCGTCGGAAGTGCTGCGCGGCGATGCTGGCGAACACGCGCGTTTCCGACTGGGCGGCATGGTGGAAAAAGGCTCGTTCCAGCGCGCTTCCGGCTCGCTGGAAGCGCAGTTCCGCGTCACCGATGGCGATGCGCAGCTGCCGGTGCGCTACGACCGTATCCTGCCGGATCTGTTCCGCGAAGGTCAGGCAGTGGTGGCCACCGGGCGTATGCAGCAGGGCGTGTTCGTGGCCGAAGATGTGCTGGCCAAGCACGACGAAACCTATATGCCCAAGGAAGTCGCCGACAAGATGGGCAGTGCGCATCGCAAGCATCGGGTGGAGGAGAAGCAATGAGGGGGAGGCCTGTCGGGACCGGGGACCGGGGACCGGGCACCCGGGAAAAGCGCCTCGCAGCGGTTGACCCTTGCACGCATCCCAGCCGCGCCAGGAATCGTGTATTTCCGGGCTCCCCGGTCCCCGGTCCCCTGTCCTGGCTCTCCCATGCTTCCTGAGCTCGGCACCTTCCTGCTGGTCCTGGTCTTGCTGGTCGCGCTGGTGCAGGCCGCCTTGCCGCTGGCCGGCGCACAACGCGGGCATGCCAGCTGGATGGCGGTGGCGCGGCCGGCGGCGCTGGTGCAGCTGGGCCTGATCGCCACGGCCTTCGCGTTGCTGACGCATGCCTTCCTGGTGCAGGACTTTTCGGTGCGCTATGTGGCCGAAAACTCCAACAGCCTGCTGCCGTTGATCTATCGCTATTCGGCGGTGTGGGGCGCGCACGAGGGCTCGCTGCTGCTGTGGACGCTGGTGCTGGCGCTGTGGACCGGCGCGGTGGCGCTGTGGTCGCGGCAATTGCCGGCGCAGGTGGTGGCGCGGGTGCTCGGGGTGATGGCGCTCATCAGCGTGGGTTTCCTGGCGTTCCTGCTGTTCACCTCCAATCCGTTCGCGCGCCTGCTCCCGGTGCCGCCCGAAGGCGCCGATCTCAATCCCCTGCTGCAGGACCCGGGCCTGATCATCCACCCGCCAATGTTGTACTGCGGCTATGTCGGCTTTGCGGTGCCGTTTGCCTTCGCCATCGCCGCGCTGCTGGAGGGGCGGATGGACGCGCGCTGGCTGCGCTGGACCCGGCCCTGGACCAACGTGGCCTGGGCCATGCTCACCGTGGGCATTGCGCTGGGCAGTTGGTGGGCGTACTACGAGCTGGGCTGGGGCGGCTGGTGGTTCTGGGACCCGGTGGAAAACGCCAGCTTCATGCCATGGCTGGTCGGCACTGCCCTGCTGCATTCCCAGGCAGTCACCGAAAAGCGCGGCAGCTTCGCCAGCTGGACGCTGTTGCTGGCGATCGCCGCCTTCGCGTTGTCATTGCTGGGCACCTTCCTGGTGCGCTCGGGCGTGCTGACCAGCGTGCATTCGTTCGCCGCCGATCCGTCGCGCGGCGTGTTCATCCTGGTGTTCCTGCTGGCGGTAGTGGGTGGCGCGTTGCTGCTGTACGCGATCCGCGCGCCGCGCCTGGCGCCCGGTAACGACCCGCGCCGCGCGTTTGCCGGCAGCTCACGCGAGACGCTGCTGCTGCTCAACAACCTGCTGCTGACCTGCGCCTGCGCGATGGTGTTGCTGGGCACGCTGTACCCGCTGCTGGCCGATGCGTTGGGGCTGGGCAAGCTGTCGGTGGGCCCACCCTACTTCGGCACCTTGTTCGTGGTGTTGATGGCGCCACTGGTGGCGTTGCTGCCCTTTGGCCCGCTCACGCGCTGGCAGCGCGAACAGGCCTCGCGCCCGCTGGCCCTGCTGGCGCCCTGGGCCGGCCTGGCGCTGGCCGCCGGCGTGCTGGCCTGGTGCATGGCACCGCAGGGGCAGCTGAAGGCAGCCATCGGCGTCACTGGCGCGGCGTGGGTGCTGTTCGGCACGCTGCGCTTCCTGTGGACGCGGCGTGCCGCCAAGGGCCGGCGATTCACTGCCGAGATGCTGGGCATGGCGCTGGCGCACCTGGGCGTGGCGGTCTTCCTGGCCGGCGCGCTGCTGGTGGAATCGCTGAGCTTGCAGCGCGAGGTCGCGTTGGCACCCGGCCAGCAGATCGAGATCGGGGGGTACGCGCTGCACTTCGAGAATCTGGAGGAACTGCGCGGGCCGAATTACCTGTCCGACCGCGCCAACCTGCAGGTGTTCAAGGACGATGTGCCGGTTGGCATGCTGCATGCCGAAAAACGCCGCTACGCCAGCGGCTGGCAGACCCTGACCGAGGCGGCGATCCGCCCTGGCCCGTTTGGCGACCTGTATGTCGCCCTTGGCGAACCGCTGGGCAACCAGGCCTGGGCGGTGCGCGTCCACCTCAAACCGTTCGTGCGCTGGATCTGGCTGGGAGCGCTGCTGATGGCGCTCGGCGGCCTGGTCACCGCAGCCGACCGGCGTTTTCGTCGTCCTGTGGAGATCCAAGATGTCTGAGTCACGTTCGCCCCGCCTGCCCACTGCGGTTCTCGTGGGCGCCATCGTGCTGCTGCTCGCCCTGGCGGCACTCTTGGTCTATGCGGTGGTGCGCTCCGGACAGGGCGATCGCGATGCCCTGCCCTCGGCGCTGATCGGCAAGCCGGCGCCGGAGTTCGCGCTGCCGTTGCTGCACGACCCCAGCATCGTGGTGCACGCGCGTGAGCTGCGCGGCGCGCCCTACATCATCAATGTGTGGGGCAGCTGGTGCCCGGCCTGCCGCGAAGAACACCCGGTGCTGAGCAAGTTTGCGCTGACCAAGCGGGTGCGCGTGATTGGCTACAACTGGAAGGACGAGCGCGCCGATGCCCTGCGCTGGCTCGAGCAATTGGGCAACCCGTACCTGCTGGTGGTCGCCGACGTGGACGGGCGCACCGCCATCGACTTCGGCATTGCGGCGGCGCCGGAAACCTTTCTGGTCGACGGGCGCGGCGTGGTGCGCTGGAAATACAGCGGCATGCTCACCCAGTCCATCATCGACACCCAGCTGATTCCGGCATTGAGCCGGATCGAACGCTCGCCCACCGCCGCCCCGGACCTGCACGCCAAGCCATGAGCCGCGCCTGGCTGCTGACGCTGCTGTTGCTCCCCTGGCTGGCCGTGGCCCAGCCGGTGGGCGATCACGCGCCGCCGCATTACCGTTCCGCCGCCGAGGAGGCGCGCTTCCACGCGCTGACCGCCGAGCTGCGCTGCGTGCAATGCCAGAACCAGTCGCTGGCCGATTCCAACGCGCAGATTGCGCAGGATCTGCGCCGCGAAGTGCTGGCGCTGATGCAGCAGGGCCGCAGCGATGCGCAGATCCGGCAGTTCCTGGTCGCGCGCTACGGGCAATTCGTGCTGTACCGGCCGCAGGTGGAATCGCGTACCTGGTTGCTGTGGTTCGGCCCGTTGCTGGTGTTGCTGCTGGGCGGCACGGCGGTGGTCATGGTGGTACGCCGCCGCAGCGCCGCCGCGCCCGCGCTGCCGCCCGACGAGCAGGAGTGGTGATGGTCGATTTCGTGATGGCGGTGGTGGTCGTTGCGCTGCTGGCCTTTGGCGTGGCGTTGCGGCCGCTGTGGCGGCAGACGCGCGGGCTGGCCGCCAGCGTGGCGGCGCTGCTGCTGGCCGCCAGTGCAGCGCTGTACTGGTTGGTGGGCACGCCGGGCGCGATCGCGCTGGCCGCCAACCGCCCGGACACGCCACGCACGCTGGAGGAGGCCATCGTGCAGCTGCGCGCCGCCCTGGCGCGCAATCCCGACCAGGCCGAAGGCTGGGTGCTGTTGGGACGTTCGCTGTCCAGCCAGCAGAAATTCGCCGACGCCCGCGATGCCTTTGCGCGCGCGGTGGCGCTGCGGCCGGATGAACCGGACGTGCTGGTGGCGGCCGCGCAGGCGCGCATGCTCGCCGACGGCAGCGGCCGCCCGGATCCGCAGGCGATGCGCCTGCTCGAGCATGCGCTCAGCGTGCAGCCGGACCACCAGCGCGCGCGCTGGTTTCTGGGCGTGGTGCAGCGCCAGGCCGGCCAGCCGGCCAAGGCCAGCGCCACCTGGAAGCCATTGCTGCAGGTGGTCGACGCCAGCACCCGCCCTGGCCTGCTTGAGCAGATCAACGCTGCACGCCGGGAAGCCGGGCTTGCAGCCCTGCCGACAGCGCCCGACAGCGGCGCCGATGCGGCAGCCGGCAAGCGCATCAATGTGCGCATCGCGCTGGATGCGGAATTTGCCAAACGCGCCGCGCTGCCCGGCGACACCAGCGTGTTCGTGATCGCCCGCGCCACCGACACCCCGATGCCGGTGGCGGTGGAAAAACACGCCCTCAGCGAACTGCCGCTGACCATCACCCTGGACGACGGCGACAGCCCGATGCCCACCCGCAAGCTGTCGTCGCTGGACAGCGTGCAGGTGCTGGCACGGCTGTCGCGCACTGGCAACGCAATGCGCCAGGCCGACGATGTGGAAAGCACGCCGATCAGCGTGCAACTGCCCGCCAACGGCCCAGTAGAGCTGGTGATCGGACGCTGATCGCAATCGATATTGCGTCCCTCGACCGTCACGGAATTCAAGGTTGCTCAAAGTGCCCTCACTGGCATTGCCAGAGCACAGCCAGTCGCTCCTCTCGATTCCCGATTCCCGATTCCCAATTCCCACCCCCATGACCGAATTCATCCCCACCGGCACGTTGCTCCACGCCCTGCCCTCGCCGTTTGCAATGAAGCGCGGCGGCGTGCTGCATCAGGCGCACATCGCCTACGAGACCTGGGGCACGTTGGCCGCCGATCGCAGCAACGCGATCTTGATCGTCACCGGGCTGTCGCCCAACGCGCATGCCGCCGCCAACCAGGCCAACCCGGAACCGGGTTGGTGGGAAGCAATGCTGGGGCCGGGCAAACCGATCGACACCACACGCTGGTTCGTGGTCTGCGTCAATTCGCTGGGCAGCTGCAAGGGTTCCACTGGACCGGCCTCGATCGATCCGGCCACCGGCGAGCGCTATCGGCTGGGGTTTCCGGATCTGTCGATCGAAGACGTGGCCGATGCCGCCGCCGATGTGGTGCGTGGGCTGGGCATCGCGCAACTGGCCTGCCTGATCGGCAACTCGATGGGCGGCATGACCGCGCTGGCGCTGCTGCTGCGCCACCCCGGCATCGCGCGCAGCCATATCAACATCTCCGGCAGCGCGCAGGCCTTGCCATTCTCTATCGCCATCCGCTCGCTGCAGCGCGAGGCGATCCGGCTGGACCCCAACTGGAACGGGGGCCATTACGACGATACCCACTACCCGGAATCGGGCATGCGCATGGCACGCAAACTCGGCGTCATCACCTATCGTTCGGCGCTGGAATGGGATGGGCGCTTTGGCCGCGTGCGGCTGGATTCCGAGCAGGCCGACGACGATCCGTTCGGGCTGGAATTCCAGGTGGAAAGCTATCTGGAAGGCCACGCACGCCGCTTCGTGCGCTTCTTCGATCCCAACTGCTATCTGTACCTGAGCCGCTCGATGGACTGGTTCGACCTGGCCGATTACGCCGAACCCGCAGTGGGCACACAGGTGCCATTGGCTGCCGCCCGCAACACCAGCCACCCCCTCGGCAACGCGTCGGCAAGCCAGGGCTCCAGCGATGGCGAGGTGCTGGCCGGCCTGTCGCGCATCCGCATCGCGCGCGCGTTGTCGATTGGTGCCAACACCGACATCCTGTTCCCGGTGCAGCAACAGGAACAGATCGCCGATGGCCTGCGCGCCGGCGGCGCCGATGCCCGCTTCATCGGCCTGGATTCGCCACAGGGCCACGACGCCTTCCTGGTGGATTTCGCCCGCTTCGGCCCGGCGGTCCGCGACTTTCTGGACGCCTGCTGATTGCCAGGTCCAGGTCCAGACCACGGCCACCACAAACCGCCAGCAGTGCGCTGCCGCGGCGGCTCCTGGCCGGCCTGTTCGCTGTGGGGATGCTTGGCCTGGTGCTGGCCGATCGGCTGCCGGCTGCGATCGCACTCTGGTACGCGGCAACCTGCATTGCCGCGCTGATCGCCTATCGGCTGGACAAGACCGCCGCCATGCGCGGCCAGCGCCGCACCCCGGAAGCGGCACTGCATGCCATCGCACTGCTCGGCGGTTGGCCCGGCGCAGTGCTGGCGCAATCGCTGTTCCGGCACAAGACCGCCAAGATCTCGTTCCAGATCGCGTTCTGGGCCAGCGCGCTCGCCAACGCTGCGGCACTGGCCTGGGCGGTGTATCTGACAAGGTGAGGGGCATCGCCCCCTGCGTCGCGCGCGCAGCGGCGCATCCATTACGATGCCGCTCAATCCGGCGGCTGCAGCACTCCGCCGCGCATGCGGTAATGCCGGTGCACGACACCGGCGGGCACGCTGTCGTGGGTAATCATCACCAGGCTGCGCTCGCCGAGCGCGGCGGCCAGATCCAGCAGCAAGGCGTGGGCGGTATCCACATCGAGCCCGTCGGTGGGTTCGTCCAGCAGCAGGATGGGTGCATCGCGCAGCAAGGCGCGCGCCAACGCCAGGCGGCGTGCCTGGCCGGCAGACAGCGTGGCGCCATTCTCGCCAACCCAGGTCTCCAGCCCGTTCTGCGCGCTGGCCCAGTCGCGTAGACGCACCTGGTCGAGTACGGCCCACAATGAAGCGTCGCTGGCGGCGGCGTCGCCGATCAACAGGTTCTCGCGCACGCTGCCGGCAAACACCGGCGCATGCTGCGGCAACCAGGCAATGCGCTGATGCCAGTGCGCCTGCGCACACCGCTGCAGATCGATGCCCGCGTAGCTGACCTGCCCGGCCTGCGGATCCCACAGCCGCAGCAGCAGCGCCGACAAGGTACTCTTGCCGCTGCCGCTGTCGCCGCTGATGGCGATGCGCTCGCCGGCTGCCAGGCACAGGTCGACTCCGCGCAGCACCGGACGCACGCTACCGGGCCAGGCGAAGCACACCTGTTGCAACTGCAGCGTGCCCGTGCACGGCACCTCGGCGGGCTGGGCCGGGTCGCTGACCGAGGGTGCCTGATCGACAATGGCCTGCAACCGCCCGGCCGCCACGCACGCGCTCTGCAGCGCCTGCAGGGCCAGCCCGGCGCCGGCCCACACGTCCAGCAACGCCATGGTGAGAAACACCAGCGCGGCCGCCATCTCGGCAGTGATCGCGCCCTGCTCGGCGGCGCGCAGTGCCAGCCACAGCATGCCGGCCAACCCGATGCCGCCGCAGATCGCATGCAGCAGGTTGCCGCCGATCAACCGCCGGCGCTGCAGGCGATCGCCGTCGCCCAGCGCCGCAGAGTCCGCATCGACCTGCTGCAGCCAGGCATCCTGGGCGTTGACCGCAGCCAGATCCGCTGCGCCTTCCAGGCCCTCGAATACCCGCGTCCGCAGCTGCGTGCGCTGGCCTGCGCGCAGTTGCTCGCGCTGCGCGCCGCCGCGTGCCACTTGCCATGGCAGCAGCCCGCCGATCGCCACACCCAAGGTCAGCAGCAATAGCGCCGCAGGCGGATGGATCAAGGCGGCAGCCACCATGCCAGCCACCCAGATGCCCAGCAATGCCGCCAGCGGCGCCAGCGCGCGCACGCTCACGCCATCGACCTCGCCGATGTCGGACATCAGCCGCGCCAGCAGATCGCCGGTCCGCGTGGCCGACAGGCGCCCCGGTGCCAGCGGCAGGGCGCGGCGGAAGAACCACACGCGCAGATCGCGGGCGATACGCAAGGTGGCATCGTGGCCGATCAGTTTTTCGCCATAGCGCGACACGATGCGCGCGAACGTCAGGGCGCGGATGCCGGCCGAGGGCGAAAAGAAATTGAAGCCGGCGCCCATGCCGACCACGCCGGCCAGGGCGGCAGCAGTCAGGAAGCCGCCAGACAAGGCCAGCAGGCCTACCCCGGCCAGCAGGGTGACCAGCACCAACAGTGCCGATAGACCCAGCCGCCAGGCATGCCGGGCGAAGACGTCGCGCAGACGGTCGTGGCGTGCAGCGCTCATGACAGCTGCGCTCCCACACTCGCCCCGCGCAGGTCGATCACCGTATCGGCCCATGCCATCACCGCCGCGCTATGCGTGGCCAGCACCAGCGCACGGCCGCGTGCGAACACGCCCAGCGAGCGCAGCAACTCTGCTTCGGTCTCCGGGTCGAGGAAGGCGGTGGGTTCGTCCAGCAGCAACACCGCCGGCTCGCGCAGCAGCAGCCGCGCCAACGCAACGCGACGCGCTTCACCACCGGAGAGCCCGAAACCACGTTCACCGATCACCGTGTCCAGGCCCTCCGGCAGCTGCGCGGCAAAACGCATCACCTGCGCAGCCTCGGCCACGGCATGCAGCCGCGCGTCGCTGGCCTGCGGGTCGGCCAGGCGCAGATTGTCGGCAATGCTGCCGTGGAACAGGTATGGCCGTTGCGTGGCATAGCCCACCCGCGTGCCGGGGCGCAGCACCAGGCTGCCCGCTTCCGGGGTGAGCCAGCCGGCCAGGCCTTCCAGCAGCGTGCTCTTGCCGCTGCCGCTGGCGCCGATCAGCGCCACCCGTTGCCCGGGTTCCAGCACCAGCGAAAACCGCTCGACCACCACCTGCGGCGCGCCGGGAGGACGCAACGCCAATTCGCTCGCCTGCAGCAAGGGCATCTGCGCCGGCGCTGCGGCAGCAAGCAGCGGCATCGCCACGCGGGTTGCAGCGTCGTCTGCAAAGCCTTCCAGCAAGCGCTCAGCCTCGGCCACGGCGGCCAGCGCATTGGCGCGGTCGTGGTAATGGGCGGCCAGCCGCCGCAGTGGCGCGAAGAATTCCGGCGCCAGCAACAGGCAGAACATGCCGGCGCCCAGCGTGGGCAGGCCGTGCAGATCGAGCATGCCCAGATAGCTCAGGCCGAAGTACAAGGCCACGATCGCCACGCTCACCGAGGCAAAGAACTCCAGCACGGTGGAGGACAGAAACGCGATGCGCAGCACTTTCAGCGAACGCTCGCGCACGCCCTCGGCCGCGGCGCCAATGCCGCTCAATTCGGCCTGCCCGCGGCCATACACGCGCAGCAGGCCCAGACCCTTGAGCCGGTCAGCGAAGTGCCCGCCCATGCGGGCCATCTCGCGCAATTGCTCGCGGCCGGCCGCTTCGGCGCCCCAGCCCACCAGCATCATGAAGAACGGAATCAGCGGTGCGGTCAGCAGCAATACCAGGCCCACCACCCAATCGATGGAGAACACCGCGATCAGGATCAGCGGCGGCACCAGCCGCATTTCGGTCCGCGCCAGCTGGTAGCCGACAAAATAGCCTTCCAGCGCATCGGTGTGCGCCAGGCTCAGCTCGCCCAGCTCGCCGCTGCGTTGCCGGCGCAACCACACCGGCCCGTGCTGCACCAGGCGGCGAGCGATGCGGGCGCGCAGTTCCCGCTTGGCGACATCGGCCACCTCGCCGGTCAGCGACTGCGCCCAGGCCGTCAGCAGCGCACGGCCGAACACCGCCAGCAGCAGGCCAGCACCCGCCTCGCGCAGCTGCGACAGTGCCAGATGCTGCACCAGTACCGCCTGCAGCAACCAGGCAATGGTCCCCGCCTGTGCCAGCAGCAGCACACCCGACAACGCTATTGCCACGCCGGCCAGCCGGCGCTGACGGGTGGCCGAGACGGCGAGCGCGTCCAGCCGTTGGCCGCGCTGTCGGCGCTGGGCGGGCGTGTCGCTGGCTCCTGCGCCGGGTTGGCTCACATCGCGTTCCGAAAACTGCTCGATAGTGCCATTGTAATGGTCTCCTCCCCCGGTCGGGACGGGCATTTTGCCGCACTGTCTCCCAGCCGCATTGATCTGGATCAACGCGCAGGGCGCGGCAAGCGCAGATGATTGATGCAACTCCTTCATCGACACCCAACCAGGCCCGCCCGCCATGATCGACTCGACCGTTGTTGAACTGTCGCGGCTGCAGTTCGCAATCACCGCGATGTACCACTTCATCTTCCCGCCACTCACCATGGGCTTGTCGTTCCTGCTCGGCATCATGGAAAGCGTCTACGTCATGACCGGCAAGCAGATCTGGCGGCGCATGACCATGTTCTGGGGCGTGCTGTTCGGCATCAACTTCGCCATGGGTGTCGGTACCGGCATCGTGATGGAGTTCGAGTTCGGCATGAACTGGTCGTACTACAGCCACTACGTGGGCGACATCTTCGGTGCGCCGCTGGCGATCGAAGGGCTGATGGCGTTCTTCCTGGAAGCGACCTTCCTGGGCCTGTTCTTCCTGGGCTGGGACCGGCTGAGCAAGGTGCAGCACCTGGTCGTCACCTGGCTGGTGGCGCTGGGCAGCAATTTCTCGGCGCTGTGGATCCTGATCGCCAACGGCTGGATGCAGAACCCCGTCGGCGCGGTGTTCAACCCGGACACCATGCGCATGGAGGTGGTGGATTTCGTCGCGGTGCTGTTCAACCCGGTGGCGCAGGCCAAGTTCGTGCACACCGTCAGTGCCGGCTACGTGCTGGGCGCGGTGTTCGTGATGTCGATCAGCGCGTTCTACCTGCTGCGCGGCAAGCATTTGGAGATGGCGCGTCGCTCCTTCGCGGTGGCCGCAGCGTTCGGCCTGCTGTCGTCGCTGTCGGTGGTGGTACTGGGCGATGAAAGCGGCTATGCGGCCAACGAACACCAAAAAATGAAGCTGGCCGCGATCGAAGCGATGTGGGAGACCGAAGCCGCACCAGCCGACTTCACCGCCTTCGGCATCCCCAACCAGCAGACCCATCGCAACGATTACGCGATCAAGATTCCCTACCTGATGGGCCTGATCGCCACCAGATCGCTGGATACGCCCATCCCCGGCATCATGGAACTGGTGGAACGCACCGAACACCGCATCCGCGGCGGCCAGATCGCCTACGGCGCACTGCAACGCATTCGTGCCGACAAGAACGATGCCGAAGCACGCAAGGTCTTCGATGCGCATTGGCAGGACCTGGGCCACGGCCTGTTGCTCAAGCGCTACCGCGACGATATCGGCAATGCCTCCCCCGAACAGATCGCGCAGGCGGCGATGGACACCGTGCCGCGGGTGCTGCCGCTGTTCTGGACCTTCCGCATCATGGCGGCCATCGGCATCTATCTGATCGCCTTCTTCGCGGCAGCGTTCTGGCTCGCCTGCAAGCACAACTTCCAGGAAAAACGCTGGTTCCTCACGCTGGCGGTATGGACCTTGCCGCTGCCGTGGATTGCGATCGAATGCGGTTGGTTCGTTGCCGAATACGGCCGCCAGCCATGGGCGGTGGAAGGCGTGCTGCCGACGTTCTACGCGGCCTCCGGGCTGGACCTGTACGAGATCGTGCTGACCCTGGTGGGCTTCACCGCGCTGTACACCACGCTGCTGGTGATCGCGATCAAGTTGTCGCTGAAGACCATTCGCAAGGGATCGGACGTGTTGTTCCCGCCAGCCCCGGCGAACGACGCACCCGCACGCAATGCTCCGCCCAGCCACGGCGCCGTGGCCGGCAGCGCCCCGTAATCGAAGGAGAGACCTCATGGATTTCGTTTTGCTCGACTACGCCACCTTGCGCGTGATCTGGTGGCTGTTGCTGGGCGTGCTGCTGTCCGGCTATGCGGTGATGGGCGGCTTCGACCTGGGCGTGAGCGCGCTGCTGCCGTTCGTTGCCAGCGACGATGTACAGCGCCGGCTGGTGATCAACACCATCGGCCCGGTCTGGGAGGGCAGCCAAGTCTGGCTGATCCTGGGCGGCGGCGCGATCTTCGCTGCGTTCCCGCCATTGTATGCAGTGAGTTTTTCCGGGTTCTACCTGGCGATGTTCGTGATCCTGTTCGCGTTGATCCTGCGCCCGGTGGGCTTCAAGTTCCGCGGCAAGCTTCCCGATCAACGCTGGCGCGACACCTGGGACTGGGCCTTGTTCGTCGGCGGCTTCATTCCTGCGCTGATCCTGGGCGTGGCGGTGGGCAACGTGCTGCTGGGCGTACCGTTCCACTTCGACGACAGCATGCGTACGTTCTACACCGGCAATCTGCTTGGGCTGCTGTCGCCGTTCGCGTTGCTGGCCGGCCTGCTCAGCGTGGCAATGTTGCTCGCCCATGGTGCGGCCATGCTGGTGCTCAAGACCGATGGCCCGGTGGCCGAACGTGCCGCGCGCCTGGGCAGTATTGCCGCGTGGTGTGCGGTGGCCTTGTTCGCCGCAGGCGGTGCCTGGGTGGCGCTCGGCCTGCCCGGCTATGCGGTGACCTCGGTCCTGCCGACCGATGCGCAGTCCAATCCGCTGGCCAAGACCGCGGCGCTCACCGCCGCCGGTGGCTGGCTGCACAACTACCACAGCATGCCGGCAACCTTGCTGGCGCCGTTAGTGGGACTGCTGGGCCTGGCGATGAGCGCGCTGCTGTTGCGTGCGCGACGCGGCGGCCTGGCCTTCATCGCCTCCGGCAGCGGCATTGTCGGCATCATCTTCACCGTGGGGTTTGCGCTGTTTCCGTTCCTGCTGCCCTCCTCCACCGCACCCAGCGCCAGCCTGACGCTGTGGGATGCCTCCAGCAGCCGGCTCACGCTGTGGATCATGCTGCTGGCCACCACCGTGTTCATGCCGATCATCCTGGCCTACACCGCCTGGGTCTATCGCGTGCTGCGCGGCAAGGTCACTGCCGACCAACTGTCGTCCAATCCCAACGCTTACTGAGTCGCGTTGGTGCGGCAATGCGCAGGCGTCGCTGCAACCTGGCTTCTCACTTTCATCCACTTCAAGGAGCACACCGATGTGGTATTTCGCCTGGATTCTCGGCACCGGCCTGGCTGCACTGGCCGCCGTGCTCAACGGCATGTGGTTCGAAGCGCGCGAGCAGGAGCAAGGTCAACCGCCGCAGTAAAAAGTTGCGTCAAGTGCTTGCCGATTACGCACTGCCTATGTAACATACGCGGCTCCTTCGGGGTGTAGCTCAGTCTGGTAGAGCGCTACGTTCGGGACGTAGAGGTCGCAGGTTCGAATCCTGTCTCCCCGACCAGTTTCAAAACACAAAACCGGCCTCGCGCCGGTTTTGTGTTTTCAGGCGCCGCTGCACGGATGTGCACGGTGCGGATGGTCCTTGCATGTCTGTTGTTACTGCCACGCTCTCCCCGTCCGCCCAGCTGCGTGGTCGCGGGCTGGTGCTGGCCGCCATTCTGCTGTCGGCCTTCAACCTGCGCACGGCGGTCACCTCGCTGACGCCGCTGCTGGAACGCATCGCCGATGAGTACGCCTTCGGGGCGCCGACCATGGGCGCGCTGGGCATGTTGCCCACCGCCGCGTTCGCCCTGACGGGCGTCGCCACGCCTACGGTGTTACGCCGCGTCGGCCTGCTACAGACGGCGATGCTGTCGATGGCCCTGGCCACGCTTGGGCTGGTCCTGCGGCCGCTGCTGCCGGGCACCGGCGGGTTGCTGGCAGGCTCGCTGGTGGCGCTGGCCGGCATGGGCATGGGTAACGTGGTACTGCCGCCGTTGGTGAAGCGCTATTTCGGCGACCGCGTGGGTCGGGTCAGCACGCTCTACATCACTGTGTTGCAGGTGGGTACCTTGCTGCCGGCCTTGCTGGCAGTCCCGGTGGCCGACGCGCTGGGCTGGCGCAGTTCGATGGTGGTGTGGGTGCTGCCGGCCCTGCTGGCATTGGCCGCCTGGGCTTTGGTGCACACCAGTGCGGGGCATCTGCGTGCTACCGGCCCCGCCGCGATCACCCCGACCCCCGAAGCCGAAGGCCGCGTTGCGCGGACGGCCCTGGGCTGGGGCATGGCAGTGACCTTCGGCATGACCTCGCTGGTCACCTATTCGATGTTCACCTGGCTGCCCACGCTGCTGCGCGAAGCCGGCGGCTCGCCCGCCTTCGGCGGCACCATGGTGGCGCTGTTTTCGGCGTTGGGCATGGTCGGCGGGTTGACCATGCCGGCGCTGGCGGTGCGCATGCGCAATCCTTTCCCGATGGTGCTGGGGTGCGCGAGCTGCCATCTGTTCGCGTTCGCCGGGCTGTGGTGGGCACCGCTGGCGGCGCCGGTGCTGTGGGTGACCCTGCTCGGGCTGGGCTCCAGCACATTCCCGTTGGCGCTCGTGTTGGTCAACCAGCGTAGCCGCACCGCTGCCGGCTCGGCGGCGCTGTCGGGGTTTGCGCAGGGCGTGGGCTATACGGTGAGCTGCCTGGGACCGTTCCTGTTCGGCTGGCTGCACGCGCACAGCGGCGGCTGGGCGTTTCCGTTCGTCTTCCTGGTGATCTGTATCCTGATCCAGCTGGTGGCCGGCTGGGTGGCCTGCCGCCCGCAGTTGCTGGAAGACAGCTGGGCGCCGCCGGCACGCGGCGCCCGTGCGGTCAGCGCACCGGCAGAGTGATGTAGCTGGGCTGGTCGGGCGTCACATAGACGCGCTGGGTGGCCTTTTGGTAGTCGCCCGGCTTGGCGAAGAAGATGTTCGGCACATAGGTCTGCGGGTTGCGGTCGTACAGCGGAAACAGGCTGGACTGCACCTGCACCATGACCCGGTGGCCGGGCTGGAAGATGTGGTTGGCGGTGGGCAGACCGAACTCGAACGCCAGCGGCTGATTGGGCGCCAGCGGCTTGGGCGCGCTGAAACTCTCGCGATACCGTCCGCGGAAGATCGCCAGCGACACCGGCAGTTCATAGCCGCCCATCTTCGGGCTGGACGCCATCTCATCCGGATACACGTCGATCAACTTCACCACCCAATCGCTGTCGCTGCCGCTGGTGGAGGCCTGCAGATGCACCTGCGGCGCGCCGGCAATCTGCAGCGGCGCGGTCAGCGGCTCGGTGACGAAGGTCAGCACATCCGGACGCCCGTCCACGAAACGCTGGTCGTGCACCAGCCAGGTGGTCCACATGCTGCGGTCAGCGAAATCCACCGGGCGCGGCACGAACGGTACCGGCTTGGCCGGATCCGAGACGTATTCTTCGAAGCCCGGCTGCCCGGCGGCCGGTGCCTGGAACGACAGCTTGCCGCCGGCCTGCAGATACAGCGGCTTGCTGGTTGCCGCGCAGCCCTTGGCGCAACTGCGCGGCCAGGACTGCAGGCGGTCCCAATGGTTCTCGCCGGTGTTGTAGATGAACACCGGTGGCGTGCTGGCCTTGGGCGCGCCGTCGACCAGGTATTGGTCGAAGAACGGGCGCAACACCTCGGAACGGAACTGCCGCGCGGTATCGCCGTTGAAGTTCAGCGCGCCCAGCGAGCTGCCGTCGTAGTTCACCTGGCTGTGCCGCCACGGGCCCATCACCAGATAGTTGAGCGTATTGCCTTTATCGCGCGGTTCCATCGCCGCGTAGCTGTGGATCGCGCCCCACATGTCTTCCTGGTCCCACAGCCCCTGCAGCCACATCGTGGGCACCTTCAGCGGCGTGCGCGCCATCACCTTGTCCAGCGCCTGCTCCTGCCAGAACGCATCGTAGGCGGCGTGTTCGGTGAGCTTGTGCCACCACGGCAACTGCTCCAGACCGGCCGCCTTGGCGAAGTCGCCGGCCGAGCCGGCACGCAGGAAGTTGCTGTAGTCGTCATGCCCCTGCCGCGCGATGCCGGTGCCCTTGCCGCGCTGGGCAAGCTGGCCGGTGAAGTAGTCGAAGTTCACCTGGCGGAACGCGCCGTAGTTGAACCAGTCATCGCCCATCCAGCCGTCGATCATCGGGCTTTCCGGCACTGCCACCTTGAGCGCCGGATGCGGGTTGGTCAGCGCCATCACCACGGTAAAGCCCTCGTACGAGGACCCGATCATGCCAACCTTGCCGTTGGATTCGGCGACGTTCTTGACCAGCCAGTCGATGGTGTCCCAGGCGTCGGTGGCATGGTCCACCTCGCTGGAATTGAGCGGGCCGCGCAGCGGCCGGGTCATCACGTAGTCGCCCTCCGAGCCGTACTTGCCGCGCACGTCCTGGAACACCCGGATGTAGCCGCCTTCGACGAAGACATCATCGCCCTGCGCAAGCAGGTCCTTCATGTGCGGCGAGGCCATGCGCTCGGTCCGCCCGCTGGCGTCGTATGGCGTGCGCGTCAGCACCATCGGCGCCTTGTGCGCGCCCTTGGGCAGCACGATCACGGTGTGCAGCTTGACCCCGTCGCGCATCGGGATCATCACCTCGCGCTTGATGTAGTCGTTGGCGGCATCGCTCGCGACGAAGGGCTTGCCGGTGATGTCCGGCGTCATCGCCGCAGTCTGGGCGAAGGCGCTGCCGGTGGCGGCGGCAATGGCGGTGGCGAGCAGGCAGGCGGCAAGACGGCGCATCGACGACTCCGGATAGCATGGTTGGGGGGCAATTGCCGACTGTAGGCAAGCCCGCGCCTGCCGGGGGAGTGTCAAAGGTCGTGGTTGGTGGATTGGCGCCAGCGCCAGGAGAGGCGGCATGCGGGTAGGCTGGCCTGACCGACCAAGGTCAGGGGAGCGGAGGGTGACGCGCCGCCTGACCACGCCTGCGGCGCGCGTTGATGCCTTGCGCGCGCGTACTGTCGATCAGCGCCGGAGTGCAGCGCCTTCTGCTGCGCGCCAGCCAGCGCTCAGTGCCGGACCTGACCTTCGCCGCGCACCACGAAGCGCTCCACCGTCAAAGCCTCCAGCCCCATCGGGCCATAGGCATGCAGGCGCGTGGTGGAGATGCCGATCTCCGCACCCAGACCGAGCTCGCCGCCGTCGGAGAACCGCGACGAGGCATTGACCATCACCACCGCCGCGCGCAATGCCTGCACAAAACGTTCGGCATTGGCCGCATCGCCGGTGGCGATCACTTCGGTGTGGTCCGAGCCGTAGGTGTGGATATGCGCCAGCGCGGCGTCCAGATCCGGCACCACCCGGATCGCCAGGATCAGGTCGAGAAACTCGGCGGCGTAGTCTGCCTCGCTGGCAGGGGCAATGTCCGGCAGCAGCGCACGCGTGGCTGCATCGCCACGCAACTGCACCTTGCGCGCCTGCAGGGCGTGGGCAGCCAGCGGCAGAAAGCGGTCTGCCACATCGGCGTGCACCAGCAGGGTTTCCAGCGCGTTGCAGGCCGAGGGGCGGCTTGCCTTGCCATCGACCAACAGGCGCACCGCCAGCTCCAGGTCGGCCGAGGCGTCCACGAACAGATGGCAGACGCCTTTGTAGTGCTTGATGACCGGCACCCGCGCGTGTTCGGCGACGAAGCGGATCAGGCCCTCGCCGCCGCGCGGGATCGCCAGGTCGACGATGTCGGTCAGCTGCAACAACTCCAGCATGGTCTCGCGGCGCAGGTCCTGCACCAGCGTCAGGGCTGCCTCCGGCACTTCTGCCGCGCGCAAGGCACGCTGCAAGGCCTGCGCGATCGCGGTGTTGGAATGGATCGCTTCCGAACCGCCGCGCAGGATCACGCCGTTGCCGGCCTTGATGCACAGCGCCGCCGCATCGGCGGTCACGTTGGGACGCGCTTCGTAGATCATCGCGATCACGCCCAGCGGCACGCGCACCTTCTGCACCCGGATGCCGTTGGGACGGGTGTCATCGCGGGTGACCTGGCCGACCGGATCGGGCAGCTGCGCCACCTCGCGCAATGCGGCAGCGATGCCAGCCAGGCGCTTGTCGTCCAGCGCCAGCCGATCGAGCATGGCGGTGCCGGTGCCCTTGGCGCGCGCAGCATCGAGATCGCGCGCATTGGCGGCAAGGATCGAGGCTGTGTCGGCTTCCAACGCGGCAGCCATCGCCTCGAGCAGATCCTGCTTGGCCTGCGCGGAAAGCTGCGAAAGCACCTGCGCGGCATCACGACATTGCAGGGCGAGGGATTTGATGGTCATTGGGGGAATCGGGAGTGGGGAATCGGGAATGGTAAAAGCGGGCGCCACCACTTTACGGCAACGAAATCGGCAGCGGGAAAGTCAGCTGGAAACGCTGTTGCGATTCCCGATTCCCGATTCCCGATTCCCGATTCCCGATTCCCGATTCCCGGCTACAAAAGCACCAGGTCGTCGCGGTGCACCACGTTCTCGCCGTAGCTATACCCAAGCACGTTGTCGATCTCGCGCGAATGGCGGCCGGCGATGCGGCGGATATCCAGCGCCGAATACTGGCTGACCCCGCGCGCCAGACAGCGCTCGCCGTCGGCGTCGCGCAGGCGGATCTCCACCATGTCGCCGCGACGGAAATCGCCTTGCGCACCGGCCACGCCGCCGGGCAACAGCGAGGCGCCCTTCTCGCTCAGCGCGGTGGCCGCGCCCGCATCGATCAGGATCGCGCCGGCTTCCACCGGGGCATGCCGCAGCCAGTACTTGCGTGCGGCAATGCGCGTGCGCGCGGCGTGGATGCGGGTGCCGCGCAGGCGGTCCTGCGCCAACCCACGCACCACCTCGCCACTGCGTCCATTGAACAGATAGGTTTCGATACCGGCTGCGCCGGCCTTGGCGGCAGCCTCTAGCTTGGTGCGCATGCCGCCGGTGCCCACGCTGCTGCCGCTGCCGCCGGCCATCGCCAATACCTCGGGCGTGAGGTCGGGCACCTCGTCGAGCGCGCGCGCCATCGGGTTGCTGCGCGGGTCGGCGCTGTACAGCCCGTCGATGTCGGTCGCGATGAACAAGGCATCGGCATCGACCAGCGCAGCGACGATCGCGGCCAGGTTGTCGTTATCGCCCAGCTTGAGCTCGTCCACCGACACGGTGTCGTTCTCGTTGATCACCGGCAGCGCACCCAACCGCAGCAGTTCGCCCAGGGTGGCGCGCGCATTGAGGTAGCGGCGGCGGTTGCGCAGGTCGTCGTGGGTGAGTAGCACCTGCGCCACCGGGCGTTCGAAGAAGCGCTGCCACAGTGCGATCAGTTGCGCCTGCCCGAGCGCGGCCAGCGCCTGGCGCGCGGCGATCGGCGCACCGATCTCGGCGGCCTTCGGCAGGATTGCGCGGCCGGCAGCCACCGCGCCGGAGGACACGATCACCAGTTCGCGCCCGGCTGCCAGATTGGCCGAGACGAACTGTGCCAGCCCCAGCGCAAAACGCGGCGACAGGCCGCCGCCATCGGCGGCGAGCAGGCTGCTGCCAACCTTGAGGACCGCGCGTCGCCATGGCGGCAGCACTTGCTCGATAAACGGGGACACGGCATCCGCAGCCGGTGAGGTCGTCATGGGCGCGGCCTCAGCGGATGGTCCATTCGTGCACGCTCAGCTCGGAGGCCTGCAGGGTCGCCAATGGATCGCTGGCAACGATGGCCTGCGCCTGCGCCAAGGTGTCCACATTGCACAGCACATAGGCACCGCCGCTGCCGTCGGTGAACCCGCCGGTGAGATGCAGCTTGCCCTGTGCCCGCAGCGCCTCCAAGAAGTCGCGATGCGGCTGGATGGCGGCATCGTTGAAACTGGGCAGGCGCATGGCCAGGACCAGATAGAGCGTTGTCATTGCGGAAATTCCTCAGTGGCCGCATAGCGATCGCCATGGCTATGCGGCGAAGACACCACCAGGAAGCGCACATCGGCCATCGATGCGTTGCGCATCTGGTGAGCCGCGCCGGGCGGCACATGCAGACCATCGCCAGCGCGCAACACATGCGCGGTGCCGTCCAGTTCCAGCACCGCCTCGCCGTCGAGGACGCGGAAGAACTGCCGCGCGCGCAGGTGCCGGTGGCAGGTTTCGCTGGCACCGGGCGGCATGCGCTCCTCGATGACGCTCAAGTCCGGCACATCCAGCAAATGCCAGCCATCGCAGGTTCCACCCCAGTGGTAATGCGGGGCCGAGGCACGATTGACGACGCTCATCAGACCAGCGCCTGCCAGCGTGCCCGCAACACATCCAGCTGCAGGTCTGCCGCCGCACCGGGCGAGACGCGTGCAGCCAGGCTGCCTTCCGGCGTGCGCCCCTGCCCTGCAGTGTCCGAGGCTTCGGCGGCGGCCTTGTAGGCATCGCGGAACGGCACCCCGGCCACCGCGGCTTCCACCGCCACATCGGTGGCATACATGCCCGAATCGATCGCCGCCTGCAGCTTGTCCGGACGCCATTCCAGGTTGGCCAACAGCGCCGGCAGCAATTCCAGCGCGGCCAGGCCGCGGCCGAAACCGTGCACGATGGCGCCCTTGCTGCTCTGCAGATCGCGGTGGTAACCGGACGGCAGCGACAGCAGCTGTTCGATCTCGGTACGCGCCGCCGCCACGCTGGCGTGGGTGGCGCGCATCAATTCGATGACATCGGGGTTGCGCTTGTTGGGCATGATCGAGCTGCCGGTGGTGTACTGCGCCGGCAACGCGACAAACGCGAACTCGCCGCTGGTGAACAGCGACAGGTCCCAGGCGATACGCCGCAGATCCAGCGTTGCGCTGCCCAGCGCCTCGAGCGCGGCCAGCTCGTACTTGCCGCGCGAAAGCTGCGCATAGATCGGCGAGACCTGCAGCCGCGCGAATCCCAGCGCGGCGGTGGTGTGCGCACGATCCAACGGCAGATTGACGCCGTAACCGGCCGCGGTACCGAGCGGATTGCTGTCCACCAGCTGCAAGGTGGCGTTGGCGCGCACCGCGTTGTCGATGAAGGCCTCGGCCCAGCCGGCCCACCACATGCCCGCCGAAGACACCACCGCCCGCTGGATATGCGTGTAACCAGGCACCGGCAACGCCGCCTCGACCTGGGCGCGGTCCAGCGCCACCTTGGCGATCTCGCGACTGAGTTCGGCCACGCGCTGCAACTTGTCCTTCAACCACATACGTGTGGCTACCAAGATCTGGTCGTTGCGGCTGCGCCCGGTATGGATCTTGCGGCCGGCATCGCCCAGGCGCTCGGTCAGGCGCGCTTCGATGGCCGAATGGCAATCCTCGTACTGCTCGTCCAACACGAAGGCACCGCTGCGGAAATCATCGGCCAACACCGCCAGCTCGCGCTTTAGACCGGCCAGCTCGTCGGCGTCAAGAATGCCGATGTGCTGCAGGCCTTGCGCATGCGCCGTGCTGGCAGCGATGTCGTACAGGAAGAACTCGCGGTCCAGGATCACGTCGCCGCCGGCCAGGAAGGCCTGGATCTTGGCGTCCACCGCCAAACCGGGTTTTTGCCACAACAGATTGGTCATCGGAAAGCGTCTCAAGATAAATCGTCTGATTTAAACCCCCGCACATGGATGTGCGGGCTCTTGCGAGGGACTCGCATCATAGAGGTGCGGGCTTTTGCGAGGGACTCGCATCAACGAATCGAGGTCAATTCGTCCCAGCCAAACGCCAGGTTGAGATTCTGCATCGCCTGCGTCGCCGCGCCCTTGAGCAGGTTGTCCAGCGTCGCCACCACCACCACCCGCTTGTTGCCAGGCGCCAGGGTGATGCCGCCGATCTGCACGCCGTGCCGGCCGGCGATGCGGCTGACCCAGGGCGCCTCGTCCACCAACTCGATCAGCGGCGCATCGGCGTAGCGCTGCGCATAGCGGGCCTGCAGCTGCTCGCGCGTCAGCGGCTGCTGCAGCCAGGCATTGACGGTCATGGTGATGCCACGAAAATGCGGCGCCACATGCGGCATGAATTCCACCGGCACACCGAGCTGGGCGGAGACTTCGCGCTCGTGCATGTGGTTGGTCAGCGCATACGGCATCAGGTTGTCGGCGAGCAGCTCGGGGTTGTTCTTGTCCGAGGGCGTGGTGCCGGCACCGGAATAGCCGGACACGCCGAAGCACTGCGGCGGGCCGGCCAGCTGATCCAGCAGCGGCGCGATCACCAGCTGCATGGCAGTGGCGTAGCACCCCGGATTGCTGATGCGCCGTTGCCCGGCATAACCCGCACGGGTGAGTTCGGGCAGGCCGTAATACCAGCCCGGATCGAAGCGATAGTCGGCGGATAGATCGATCACCAGCGTCTGCGGCTTGGCCGCATTGATCGCGGCCACGAACGGTTCGGCCTTGCCATTGGGCAGTGCCGGGATCACCACGTCGGCCGCCTTGGCGGCCACCGCGTCGGCGTCCAGACTTTCGAACCGCAAGTCGCCGCGATAGCCGTCGTTGTGGTCGGCCACGGCCTGCCCGGCCAGTTCGCGCGAGGACACGAAAACCAGCTGCAGATGCGGGTGCGCCGCCACCAGCCGGATCAGTTCCGAACCGGTATGCCCGCGGGCGCCGACAATGCCGATAGTGGTAGTTGCTTGAACACTCATGCGTTTGCTTCCAGGCGGAACGGCAGGTGGCGTTTGACCCCGGCCCATTCCGTATCGATGATGGAGAACACCACGGTATCGCGCGGCGTTCCGTCGGCGTGGCGGATGTGATTGCGCAACACCCCGTCCCGCTGTGTGCCCAACCGTGCGAAGGCCGTCCGCGAGAGGGTCATCGCGCTCAGCCCAGCAAGGTCGGCTGACGGGTGGCGCAATGCGCCACGCAGTGCTGGATCTGCTCGAAGGTCTCCAGCCCGTACCAGAACACCTTCCACTTCTCCTGCTTGATGCAGCCGTCGGATTCGGCGTAGTAGAAGATATTGACCTGGTTGTTGTGGCGCGAGCGCCAGAACAGTTGCGGTGTTTCTTCGCGCATCACGTTCCACACTGCCCGGCCCAGGCCTTCGCCCTGCGCGTCGTCGAGCACGGCAAACTTGTCCAGATAGGTCAGCCGGCCTTCGCCGAGCTGGCCTTCGTCGGTGAGGATGACCGCAGCGCGATAGTTTTCGCTGACGTAGGCACGCAATAGCGTGGTGTTGGAAAAATAGTCCGGCACCAGGGTGCGGCCGAAGCTGGATTCGATCAGCGACTTGAGCCGTGGCAGATCCAGTTCGTCCCAGGAGGCGGCGCGCAGCACGCGCTCGCCGCGCCGGACCAGCGTGCCGGAGCCCTTGTGGGTGAACAGTTCCTTGGCCAGGTCCGCCGGCCGGGTGATGGACACCGACGACTCCAGCGGCAGCCGGTCGAGCAGGTCCTTGATCTGTTCGATCTTCACCCGCATGCCGCCGTTGATCCACGGCTGCTGCATCAGGTGGTCGTACTCGGTGGACAGGTTGATCGAATCGATCAGCTTGCCATCGGCATCCAGCAGGCCGCCGGTGCCAGTGAGGAAAATGATCTTGTACGGCTGCAGCTCCTGCACCAATTCGTTGGCGGCAAAATCCGCGTTGACGTTGAGGATCTGCCCGCTGGGCGTTTCGCCCAGGCTGGTGATCACCGGGATCGAACCGGCCTGCAGGCTGGCTTCGATCGGTGCCAGGTTGACCGCCTTGACCTCACCCACCAGGCCATAGGTCTCGCGATCCAGGTACTGCGCCTCGAACACGCCGCCGGTGATGGAAGTGGCGCGCGCGCCGTTTTGCTGCAGCGCTTCTACCAGCTTGAGGTTGGAGGCCTGGAACACCTTGCGCACGATCGCCAGCGCTTCGGGCGAGGTGACCCGCAAGCCGTTGACGGTCTGCTTTTCGATGCCGGCGGCCGACAGTTCGGCATCCAGCTGCGGACCTGCGCCATGCAGCACGATCGGGGTCAGCCCCACTTCCTGCAGGAACGACAGCGACGAGGTCAGCGCTTCCAGATCGTCGCGCAATACCGCCCCGCCCACCTTGACCACCGCAAAGCGCTTGGCGTCGAGCTGCGAAAACCGCTTGAGGTACTGGCTGATTTCCTTCGCGCTGGCCATGCTCGAAAGCAGGCGCACGATGGTCTGGCGGGTCTGTTTGTGGGGCTGTGCTGGGAAGGACATTGCCGTGTTCGAAAGAGGAAGGAAGCGCCAGGCGCAAGGGTCGGTTTAGCGGGAACCGTTGATGATGCGATGGACCGAGTCGGCATAACGCTGCAACTGCTCCAGCGTCACAAACTCATCGGCGGTGTGCGCCTGGGCGATGTCGCCCGGGCCGTAGACCAGCGCGGTGTAGCCGCCGGCGGAGAACAGCGAGGCCTCGGTCCAGAAGTCCACGGCGTTGCCGATCGGCAGGTCCAGCGCGTCGGCCACGTCGCGCGCGGCCAGGCGGCGCTCTTCGGCGCGCGCAACATCACCGGACGGCAGGCTCGGGCCGCGAAAGGTTTCTTCGAAATGCGCCGCTGCAGGGTCGGCAAACCCGGCGAAGGTCGCCAGCAGGCCATCCACCTCCATCGATGGCAGCGGTCGAAAACCGAAGCGCAGCTCGGCCGCCGGCGCGATCATATTGGCCTTGATGCCGCCATCGACGCGGCCGATATTGAAGCGCAGGCCGGTCAGCCCGCCGAAGCGTGCATGTGCCAATGAATCGACATGCTCCAGCGCCTTGCCGCCCCAGCGCATTGCCTGGTGCAGCGCGCTGGCAGATGGGTCCTGCCTGCCCGAGGCATGCCCGGCGCGGCCGGCAAAGCGCATCAACACCGAGCTGATGCCGCGATGTGCCAGCACCGCCTCACTCATGGTCGGCTCGGCCACCAGCACCGCTTCATACGGCAATCCACGCGCCAGGAACGCCGCAATACAGCGCGGATCGTTGGCTTCTTCGTCAGAGGAAAACAGAAACGCCGCATCGCCGTCGCCGGCATTGGCCGCTGCCACCAGCGCCGCCGCTGCACCCTTGATGTCGCAGACACCCAGGCCGATCACGCGGTCCTCGGTGCGCCGCATCACGTGTGGGTCGGCACTCCAGTGCGGCGAATCCGGCACGGTGTCCAGATGCACGTTGAACAGATACGTTGGATTTCCACGCACCGCATACAGGCTCACCGCCCCGGCACCGTGGTCGATCACCTCGACCTGGAAGCCGGGCAACTGCGCGCGCAGGTAATCGAAGATGCCGGCGGTGGTGATCGCGCGCGGCGGGTTGCGGGTGTCGAAGGACACCAGGGTCTCCAGGTGGGTCAGCGTGTTGTCGAGCAGTGTGGTCATTGATTGCGTCTGGTTGCGTCGGGCAGCGTGGTGGCGTGTGGCCGGATGGGGAATAGTTTTTTACGTCATACAACCCTTCCCCCGCCCGCAGGGGAAGGTGCCCGAAGGGCGGATGGGGGCAGTGCCACAGCCTCGCCCTCATCCGGCGCTACGCGCCACCTTCTCCCGCACGCGGGAGAAGGAACTTGCAGTCAGCATCAAGGCACCTGCATGCCGGGTTCAGCGATTCACCTGCGCATACACCGTCGAGCTCATCCCGAACAGCTTGATGAAGCCTTCGGCCTCTTCCACGCCCCAATCGGCCGACTGCGCGTAGGTCGCGCCCTTGGTGTTGAGCAGGAGCGGCGAACGCACCGCCACCGCATCGACGCGGCCACCACGGGTTTCCAGCGTGACCTCGCCGTTGACCTTGGACTGCGACGACTTCAGGAACGCCTCGATGTCGGTCTTGAGCGGGTCGTGATAGAAGCCCTCATACACCAGCTCCACCCACTTGCGCGCCACGTCCGGCTTGAAGCGGTTCTGCTGCTTGGTCAGCACTGCATCTTCCAGCGCGCGATGCGCGGTGAGCAACGAGATCAGGCCAGGCGCTTCGAACACGATGCGGCCCTTCAAGCCGATCACGGTATCGCCGGTGTAGACACCACGGCCCACGCCGTAGGGCGCGAACAGCTTGTTGAGGCGGGCCAGGATCTGCTCGCCGGGCAGCACCTTGCCGTCCAATTCCACCGCTTCGCCTTCGACGAACTTCAGGGTCACGCTCAGCGCGTCGGCCGGCCATTCGCTGCGCGGCGCGCACCAGCCACGCGCGCCCTCACCCGGCGCTTCCCAGCGATCAATCTCGCCGCCGGACATGGTCAGGCCCAGCAGATTCTCGTTGATGGTGTAGGCCTGCTGCTTGGCACGCACGCCAAAACCGCGCGCTTCCAGATACTTCTGTTCGTAGGCACGGGTCTGGGTGTGTTCCTTCTGGATTTCGCGGATCGGCGCCACGATCTGGTAGTCGCCCAACGCCTTCACCGCCAGGTCGAAACGCACCTGGTCGTTACCCATGCCGGTGCAACCGTGGGCAATGCTGCGTGTGCCCAGCTCTTCGGCGCGCTTGAGCGCGGCATCGACGATCAGGTAACGGTCGGACACCAGCAACGGATACTGGCCCTGGTAGCCCTCGCCCGCCCACACGAACGGCTTGACGAAGCCTTCCCAGATTGCCGGGCCACCATCGACAGTGACATGGCTGGCCGCGCCCAGCTCGGCGGCACGCTTCTCGATGAAGTCACGCTCTTCGGCATCCACCCCTCCGGTATCGGCGAACACGGTATGCACCGCATAACCACGCTCCTGCAGATACGGAATGCAGAAGCTGGTATCGAGACCACCGGAGAACGCCAGGACGATGTCCTTGGTGCCGGGAGTGGAGAGTGGGGATTCGGGATTGGTGGAAGCAGCGCTCATCAATGTTCCTTAGTACGTAAAGGTGGGGGCCAAGGGTGTTGCTGTTGCGATTCTCTAATCCCGATTCCCTATTCCCGCTTGCGACGCAAGCGCCGCCATGATCGCCTTCTGCACATGCAGTCGGTTCTCCGCCTCGTTGATGGCGATGCAGTTGGGCGAATCCATCACCGCGTCGGTGGCCTTGACGTTGCGACGCAGTGGCAGGCAATGCGAGAACACGCCGTTGTTGGTCAGCGCCATCTTGGCCTCGTCGACGATGAAGTGCTGGTACTGGTCGCGGATCGGCTTTTCCGGCTCCCAGTTGCCGAAGAACGGCAGCGCGCCCCAGCTCTTGGCGTACACCACGTCGGCACCGGCGTAGGCACTGTCGATATCGTGGCTCACCTGCAGCGAGCCGCCGCTCTCGGCCACGTTCTGTGCCGCCCAGTCCATGTAGCGCTGGTCCAGGATGTAGTCTGGCGTCGGGCACAACAAGGTCACGTCCATGCCCATGCGCGTTGCAATCGTCAGCGCGGAATTGGCCACCGCGGTGTTGAGCGGCTTGGGGTGATAGGTCCAGGTCAACACGTACTTCTTTCCACGCAGATCCGGCGTACCGAAGTGTTCCTGCAGCGCCAGCACATGCGCCAGTTCCTGGCACGGGTGGGTGATGGTCTCCATGTTGATCACCGGCACCGGCGAATACCTGGCGAAGCTCTTGAGCACCTGGTCCTCGCGGTCCTTGGACCAGTCGACGAACTTCGGAAACGCGCGCACGCCGATCAGATCGACATAGCGGCCGAGCACGCGCGCCACTTCGGCGATGTGCTCTTCGGTGTCGCCATCCATCACCGTGCCCAGATTGAACTCGATCGGCCACGCATCCTTGCCCGGCTGCAGCACCACCGCATGCCCGCCGAGCTGGAACGCACCCAGCTCAAAGCTGGTGCGGGTGCGCATGGACGGGTTGAAGAACACCAGCGCGATCGATTTTCCCTTCAGCTCGCTTCCCAGCTTATTGCGTTTGAACAGCGCGGCCTGGGTCAGCAGCGCGTCCAGTTCGGCGCGACTCCAGTCCTGGGTGTTCAAGAAGTGCTTCAGTGACATCGATCGATCCTTTGCTGCGTACTTCTGCTGCGTGGTCCGCCGGGAGCGACGGGGTGCGCGACATGCGCGTTTCTTGCGGTTGAAACTTTTGTGACGCCAAAACGAAAAAACCCAGCCTGAGGGCTGGGTTTTCGAAAACAGGCAGCAAAACGCCCCGGTTACCCAGCGAAAATGTGGGATTCCGGTCGGCGGGCACGCGAGGTCATGCCGGAGGCCATCCGGGCGGCGCTGGTGTCGTGCTGAAAGGCGTTTGCTTGCATAGGGCGCGAATCCTCGCACGCATGCGGTCACGGCGCAACCGCTACGCCACTCACCGTGGCGGCGCGACGATGGCGTCGGGAATGTACGGGGTCACCGAGACGCGAATGCGCAGCCGGTTGCCCGGATCTTCGGGCAGCCGCGAGCGGTACTTGGTGCCCTTGTAGACGTAGTCCACGTCGAAGGCGATCGGCCGGCGGAACTCGCGCGGCACCTCCACCACCTTGCAGTTGCGACGCGTACTGGTCGGCGGCACTGCGGCTGGCGCAACCGACTCTGGGCGGCGCGAGAACATCTCCCTGACCGAATCCACCATGCGGTTGATGCGACTTTCGTCGTCACCAAGCGAAGCTGCCACCGACACGGCCTGGTCAGCTTCGCATTGTTCTTCGATCCGGGTGGCGCGCAAGGTCTGGTACACCGGCTCCACGTTCAACACCTGGGCATAGTCCAGCTTGACGTTCTCGATCACCACAACCCGGTTCCTGACCTCCGGCTCTGCCGCTTGTACGGACATCGCCTGCCAGGCCAAGACGCACAACAGGGGAAACGGAAGAAGTCGCATCTGTACCGAGGTGGCCACGCCAGGCAGTACGTAAGTGTATGGAGCTTGGGTCGCTCCGGGCTGAACACAGCCCATCCGAAGACTCGGACCGGCGACCGGTTCGCCGTCCTGCCGCGACCGGCTAGAATCGACCGGTTCTCCCTCTTCAAGATGCCGATGAGCCTGCGCCTGCACAACAACCTGACGCGGCGGGTCGAGCCGTTCGCACCGCTCGACCCATCCAGCCCCACCCTGTACGTGTGCGGCCCCACCGTCTACAACTACGCGCATATCGGCAACGCACGCGGCCCGGTGGTGTTCGACGTGCTGGCCGCGTTGCTACGGCGGCGCTATGGTGCGCTGCGCTACGCGCGCAACATCACCGACGTGGACGACAAGATCAACGCCGCCGCGCAGGCGCAGGGCGTACCGATCTCCACCATCACCGACCGCTTCGCCGCGATCTATCGCCAGGACATGGCCGCGCTCGGTGTGGTGCCGCCGGACATCGAACCGGAGGCCACCGCGCATATCCCGCACATCGTGGCGATGATCGAGCGACTGATCGCCAGCGACCACGCCTACGCCGCCGAAGGCCATGTGCTGTTCGCGGTAGCCAGCTTCGAGGGCTACGGCAAGCTGTCGCGGCGCGACCCGGACGAGATGCTGGCCGGCGCCCGCGTGGACGTGGCGCCGTACAAGCGCGACCCCGGCGATTTCGTGCTGTGGAAACCATCCAGCGACGCGCTGCCTGGCTGGGACTCACCCTGGGGCCGTGGCCGCCCCGGCTGGCATATCGAATGCTCGGCGATGGCTGCCGCCCATCTGGGCCCCACCATCGACATCCATGCCGGCGGCGTGGACCTGCAATTCCCGCACCACGAGAACGAGATCGCACAGAGCGAATGCGCCCATGGCGGCGCCACCTTCGCGCGGTTCTGGCTGCACAACGGCATGCTCAATTTCAGCGGCGCGAAGATGAGCAAGTCGCTGGGCAATATCGAAACCGTGCACGACCTGATTGCCAGGCACCCGCCCGAAGCGCTGCGCTGCGCGCTGCTGAGCGCGCATTACCGACAGCCACTGGATTGGTCGGATGCGTTGATCGAGACTGAAACAAACAGGCTCAACGGCTTATACAAACTCCTGGATCGCTTGAAAGCCTTTGACGTTCAAGCCGTGATCCCTGATGAGATCGAGCAGGCGTTGAACGAAGACCTCAATACTCCATTGGCCCTCAGGGTGTTGGCCAAATTCGCTGACCAGGCGCGAAAAGCACTCAATGCGGTCGCCCCCCCAGGCAACCCCGATGGCGAGCAGAACAGTACGAGTGACCTGGCAGTGAGGAAGGCCAAGGCCGAGCTGCTCGGCGCCGGCCTGGCCTTGGGGCTGCTCCAGCAGGACCCAGCCGCCTGGTTCTCGCGCGGCACCGATGCGGGCGACGATATCCGCATCACTGCCCTGGTCGAGGAACGCAGCGCCGCGAAGAAGGCCAAGGATTTCGCCCGTGCCGATGCCATCCGCAAGCAGCTCGCCGACGAAGGCATCGTGCTGGAAGACACCGCACAAGGCGTCCGCTGGAAGCGTGCCTGACCTTCTCCCTTCTCCCGCCGGGAGAAGGTGCCCCGCAGGGGCGGATGAGGGTACGGGCGAAGCGACGTGCACCATCCACGAGGCTTCGCCCGTACCCTCACCCCAACCCCTCTCCCGAAGGGAGAGGGGCTTTGACCGAACGCGTCTGAATTTTTGCGAACGATTCTGGATTTTTGATGACCACCACCCCCTTCCCGCTCGAACCCACCGCCACCGAGGCGCAGGCCACCATTGCCGACGAATTCTCGTTCTTCGGCGACTGGTCCGAGCGCTACCAGTACCTGATCGACCTGGGCCGCAAATTGCCCGCCTTCCCGGAACACTGGAAGACCGAAGAACACCGCCTGCACGGTTGCCAGTCGATGGTGTGGATCGTGCCCGAGGGCAACGCCGAGCGGCTGGATTTCCACGCCGTCAGCGATTCGGCGATCGTGTCTGGCCTGATCTATCTCGCGCTGCGGGTGTACTCGGGGCGTAGCGCGCAGGACATCCTGGCCACCGAGCCGGACTACATCGCCGGCATCGGCCTGGCCAAGCACCTGTCGCCGACCCGCAGCAACGGCGTGGCCGCGATGCTGGCCTTCATCCGCGACACCGCACGCGCGCAACAGTGAGCGCACCAGCGCCGTCTGCTGCCGATTCGCTGCGCACGCTGTTCGCGTACCCGGGGTTCGGCCTGGTGCTGTTGTATCGCGTCGCCGCCATGCTCTCGTACCAGATCGTGGCGGTCACCGTCGGCTGGCATATCTACGAGATCACCCGTAACCCGCTGTCGCTGGGCCTGATCGGACTGGCGGAAATCCTGCCGTTCTTCTGTATTGCGCCGTTTGCCGGCTACCTGGTCGATCATCTGCCACGGCGGCGGCTCGGCCTGGCGGCGGTACTGGGCCTGGTCAGCACCGCCTTGCTGTTGCTGGCGATCACGCATGGATGGCTGCCGGCGCAAGGGGTGTGGCCAATCTACGCGGCCATTGCGCTGACCGGTGCGGCGCGCGCATTCCTGTCGCCGGTCTACAACGCCTTGTTCGCACGCGTGTTGCCACGTCACGCCTACGCACGCGGCGCCAGCATCGGCAGCGTCACCTTCCAGGCCGGCATGGTGATCGGCCCGGCGCTGGGCGGGGTGCTGGTCGGCTGGGGCGGCAAGGGCCTGGCCTACGGCGTGGCCGCCAGCGTGGCACTGTTGGCGATCATGGCGCTGGCGCTGTTGCGCGTGGAAGAGCCGGTCAACGACGGCCCGCGTGCGCCGATCTTCCGCAGCATCGCCGAGGGCACGCAGTTCGTGTTGTCCAACCAGATCATGCTGGGCGCGATGGCGCTGGACATGTTCTCGGTGCTGCTGGGCGGCGCGGTGTCGATGCTGCCGGCCTTTATCCAGGACATCCTGCACTACGGCCCGGAAGGCCTGGGCATCCTGCGCGGCGCACCGGCGCTGGGGTCGATCGTGGTGGGCATCTGGCTGGCGCGCCACCCGCTGCAACGCAACGCCGGGCTGGTACTGTTGCTGTCGGTCGCCGGCTTCGGGCTCTGCACCATCGCCTTTGGCCTGTCGCGCCACTTCTGGCTGTCGGCGGCGATCCTGCTGGTCTACGGCATGTGCGATGGCGTCTCGGTGGTGGTGCGGCAGACCATCCTGCAGCTGGCCACGCCGGATGCGATGCGCGGGCGGGTGTCGTCGATCAACGGCCTGTTCATCGGCTCGTCGAACGAACTGGGCGCCTTCTACGACGGAGTGATGGCGCGCCTGGTCGGGCTGGTGCCGGCGGTGGTCATCGGCGGCTGCGTCACCCTGGGCGTGGTGGCGACCACCGCCTGGAAGGCGCCGCGCCTGCGCAAGCTGGACCTGCGCGAGCTGCAGTGATCGCGACGCGGCAAACCAGTGATGCTGCGAGCGTGACGCCCGAAGACGCCCACCAACCTGCCGACATGAAAAAAACCCCGGAAACTGGACAGGCGTCCAGTTTCCGGGGTTCGGTGCATCTGGCCGGACGATGCCGGCAAGCGCATGCCAGGATCAGTCGCCCTGCTGCTTCTGCAGATGCTCCCAGCGCTCCTGGGCGTCGATGGTGCGCTCGGCGGTCAGGCGCGCTTCCAGGCGGTCCAGGCCGATTTCTTCGCCGGTGTCCACGCAATAGCCGTAGTCGCCGTCTTCCAGTCGCTTGAGGGTGCTGTCGATCTTGGAGATCAGCTTGCGTGCACGGTCGCGGGCGCGCAGTTCCAGCGAATTCTCGGTTTCGCGGGTGGCCCGTTCGGCTTCGTCGCCGATATCGCGCACTTCTTCACGCAGGTTCTCGATGGTCTGCTTGGACTCCTCCACCATTTCGTTGCGCCAGTGCTGCAGGCGCTGACGGAAGTACTCCTGCTGCAGCTTGCTCATGTACTCCTCGTCCGCAGACGGCTTGTAGCCCTGCGGCAGGATCGGCCGGCCAGTCGCCTCGTCGGTCTTGTAGTCGACCACCTTGTACTTGGTCTTTGGCGTCGGGCTGGACGGCTTGGAGGTCACGGCCACGGCCACCTTGCCGACCGGACGGGTCACGGCGGGCTTGGCGGGGGCTTCGGTCTTGGTTGGGGTTTTTGCGGAGGATTTCGAAACGGGCACGGGATTCTTAGGTGACGGGGTCGCAGGCTTTGCCGGCTTCGCAGGGGCGGCCTTGGGGGCCGGTGCGGGCGCGGGCTTCTCAGCCTTGACCGGGACTGACTTGGCCGGAGCCGGCTTGGGAGCCGGCTTCGGTACGGACTTGGACGCCACCGGCCTGGCGGCCGGCTTGGCGGCAGCCGGAGCTGCCTTGACCGCCGCCGGCTTGGCAGCAGTCTTCTTGGCGACGGGATTCACGGGCTTGTAAGCGACCGGCTTGGACGCTGCGGGCTTGGCGGCCACCGGCTTGGCAGCTGGCACCGGCTTGGGAGCCGCCTTGGTGGCAGGCGCCTTCGCAGCGGTCTTCTTGGCAGGAACCTTCTTGGCGACCGGCTGCTTGGTGACCGTGGTCGCCTTCTTGGCGGCCGGTTTTGCAGCAGGAGGCGCCACTGCCTTCTTCGCAGCGGGGTTGGCGGACTTCTTGGCGGCCTGGACGGCCTTTTTTGCAGGTTTTTTAGCAGCCACGAAACGCTCTTCCTTGGTTCCCCCGGGGCCCGGGAAAGCGGACCTTTATAACGTACGCCGCAGCCCCCCGGCAACCACCTATTAATGCAACTGGCATATCATTGGCAAGTGATCTCCCGCCTGCTCATCGCGCTGTTGCGCGGCTACAAGCTGTTCATCAGCCCCCTGCTCGGGCCACGCTGCCGGTTCGTCCCCAGCTGCTCGGAGTACGCGATGACCGCCATCGCCCGCTTCGGCCCGCTTCGTGGATGCTGGCTGGCCGCGCGCCGGCTGGGCCGCTGCCACCCGTTCCATCCGGGCGGCCTGGATCCGGTGCCCGATGCGAGCACGTCCCCTACTTCATCTTCTTCCTGCCGCTGCAAAGGACCTCATCCATGAGCCGAACCCTCATCGTCAACGCCCGTCTGGTCAATGAAAGCAAGGAGTTCGACGCCGATCTCCTGATCGAGAGCGGCCGCATCGCCAAGATCGACAGCAAGATCCTCCCCGCTCCGGGCGATACCGTGGTGGATGCGGCCGGGCGCTGGGTGTTGCCGGGCATGATCGACGACCAGGTGCACTTCCGTGAGCCGGGCCTGACCCACAAGGGCGACATCGCCACCGAATCGGGCGCCGCCGTGGCCGGTGGCCTGACCAGCTTCATGGACATGCCCAACACCAACCCGCCCACCCTGGACGCCGCCGCGCTGCAGTCCAAGTACGACGCGGCCGCCGGACGTGCCTGGGCCAACTACGGCTTCTACATGGGCGCCAGCAACGACAACCTGGCCCACATCCAGTCGCTGGACCCCAAGACCGCGCCAGGCATCAAGGTGTTCATGGGCGCCTCCACCGGCAACATGCTGGTCGACAATCCCGAGACGCTGGACGCCATCTTCCGCGACGCGCCCACCCCGATCATCACCCACTGCGAAGATACCCCCACCATCGACGCGACGATGGCGCAGTACAAGGAAAAATACGGCGATGCGTTGACGCCGGACATGCACCCGGACATCCGCTCGCGCCAGGCCTGCCTGAAGTCCTCGCAGCTGGCGGTGTCGTTGGCGCGCAAGCACAACACCCGCCTGCACGTGCTGCACATCTCCACCGCCGACGAGCTGGGGCTGTTCGAGGCCGGCCCGCTGGTCGATGCCGACGGCAAGCTGCGCAAGCGCATCACCGCCGAGACCTGCATCCACTTCCTGCGCTTCGACCGCAGCGACTACGCGCGGCTGGGCAACCTCATCAAGTGCAATCCCGCGATCAAGGATCCCGAGGACCGCCTGGCGCTGATCCAGGCGCTGGCCGACGACGTGATCGACGTGCTCGCCACCGACCATGCCCCGCACACCTGGGAAGAGAAGCAGAAGCCCTATGCACAGGCGCCCTCCGGCCTGCCGCTGGTGCAGTACGCACTGGTGGCGGCACTGGAGCTGGTGCACGAAGGCAAGCTGCCGATTACCCGCATCGTGCAGAAGTTCGCGCACGCACCGGCGCAGCTGTTCGATGTGGAACAGCGCGGCTTCCTGCGCGAAGGCTACTTCGCCGATCTGGTGATGATCGACAACACCCCGTTCACCGTGAAGCGCGAGCAGGTGTTGTCCAAGTGCGGCTGGTCGCCGTTCGAGGGCACCACGTTCCGTTCGCGCATCGCCGCGACCTGGGTCAACGGGCAACAGGTGTGGGACGGCGAGCAGTTGGTCGGCAGCGCCGCCGGCCAGCGCCTGACCTTCGACCGCTGATGCGCGCAGTGGTGATTGGCGCATGGCTGGCGCTCGCGCCGGCCCTGCTGGGCACGGCTAACGCGCAAGCACAGGCTGCCGACGATGCCGGCGTGGTATTTCCCGCCAGCGCGTCGCAGGGCGCCATGGTGATCGGCAAGGTGCCCGCTGGCAGCAAGGTGCAGTACGCCGGCCGCACCCTGCGGGTCAGCGGCTATGGCAGCGTGGTGTTCGGTATCGGCCGCGATGCCACTGGCCCGTTGCAGGTGCAGGTCGCCCTGCCCGATGGCAGCCAGCGCACGGCCAGCGTGGCGGTGACACCGCGCGACTGGCCAACCGAGCGCGTCAATGGCGTTCCGCCCAGGACGGTCAACCCGCCAGCGGCGATCGCCGAACGCATCAAGCGCGAACAGGCCCAGGTGACCGCAGCCCGCGACCGCGACGATGCACGCCCGGATTTTGCGCAGCCGTTCATCTGGCCGGTGCAGGGGCGGATCAGCGGCCGCTTCGGCAATGCGCGCGTGTACAACGGCCAGCCAGGCGCCGGTCATTCCGGCATGGACATCGCCGTGCCGACCGGCACCCCGGTCAAGGCACCGGCTGCCGGCGTAGTCACCTTCGCCGCGCCGGACCTGTACCTGACTGGCGGCACCCTACTGCTGGATCACGGCTTCGGCATCAGTTCCAATTTCCTGCATCTGTCGCGGATTGACGTCAAGGTCGGCGACCGTGTGGAGCAAGGCCAGGTGATTGCTGCAGTGGGCGCTACGGGGCGTGCGACCGGGCCGCATCTGCATTGGGGGATGAATTGGTTCGACGTCCGCATCGATCCCCTGCTGGTACTCGAACGCGGGAAGTAACGCCATGGTCGGCTGGACAATGGCGCGCAGCGGCGCGACCAGCCGGGCGCGACACACGATTCCGTGCGCCGCGCCTGATTGCGTGCTCAGCGCAACGGTACGTCGGCCACCTTGTCCTGGTAATCCTGCTTCGGGTCGATACCGAGCAGCACCTTGATGCCGGCCAGCAGGCTCGACCCGTTGAGCCAGATCTGCGCGTGATCGGGATCCAGGCGCAGCAGCGCCAGCTTCGGATCGTCCTTGCCGCCTTCGTACCACGCGGCCACGTAGGGATTCCACAGGCGATCGATCACGGCACGGTCGGTGTCCTCGCGCAACGAACCACTGATGCTGGCAAACAGATCGTGTCCCTTGCTACTGAAAGCACCAATCACGCGCCGGCCCTGCCCCAGCATCGAGATCAAGGCATTGTCCGTGGAGGTGAAGAACCAGATCGGGCCACCACTGTCGCCTTCGATCTGCGCGGTCATCGGCCGCGCATGGCCGTCTTCGACACCATCCAGGCCCAGCATCACGGTGCGGTCGGACTTCAAGGCCTTCCAGAATTTGTCCTGTAGCTCTTTGGGGTCTGCCATTTCGATTCCTGACGTACGCGTCTGCACGCGGGCCGCTGAGTCTGTAAGGGGGCGTGCCCACGGCATGTGAGGGCATGCCGCTTTGCCGTGCAGATGTAGACACTGTCTTCGGGGAGACGGTGCTGAGTTCGCCCATTCAAGACCGGGCAGCAGCTGAAAGCGCAACGCTTACGACCACATGACCGATCAGCACCAAGACATCGATGCTGGCGCATGCACCGGCACGCTGTCATGCACGCGTGTCGATGCCGTGCGCAGATCGGGCAACTGCCGTCCTGCCCCCCCGGAGCACTCCCTATGCAACCCAGATCCACCTTGCCTACCCTCGCCCCACTGACGTTGGCGTTGATTGCCCTCATCACCGTCCCGGCCAGCGCCGCGCAACCGTCTGCACAGGATGAAGCCGATAGCGCGCACAGCATCTCCACCCGCTGGGGCGTGATCGAGCAACCGACGCTGCCAACGCAGATCTGCAGCACGCTCAAGGCGGCCCTGGTGCCGGTTGATGGGTCGCTGGATTCGCTCGATCAGGATGCAGCACGCTCCAAGCGCGATACCGCGCGCCTGCAGGCCGCCATCGACGATTGCCCTGCGGGCAGCGCGGTGCATCTGGTCCCCGGCGATGCGGGCGAATCGGGGCTACTGACCGCACCGCTCACCATCAAAAGCGGTGTCACACTGTGGATCGACCGCGGCGTCACCCTATTCGCGTCGCGTAATCCGCAGGACTACGACAACGGCCTGGGCACTTGCGGCACCGCCACCAGCGACAAGGCCAAGTCGTGCAACCCGCTGATCCATTTTTCCGACACCGCCAACAGCGCCATCGTCGGCGCCGGCAAGATCGACGGCCGTGGTGGCAGCACGCTCACCGCCGGGCCCAATGCCGGCAAGGCCAGCTGGTGGGATCTGGCGTATCTCAACGTCACCAAGGGTTTGAGCCAGCATGTGCCGCGCCTGGTGCAGATCGACAACAGCACCGATGTAACGCTATACGCCATCACCCTGGAGAACTCGCCCAACTTCCACGTCATCACCGATAACGTGGTGGGGCTGACCGCATGGGGTATCAAGATCCTGGCGCCCAGCCTGGTCTATTCGCGGCCGGGCTATCACTGCCCGGCGGGCAGCACGCCCGATGTCAATCCGCACGCAACCTGCTTCACCCCGGAAACTGCCAAGAACACTGATGGTTTCGACCCGGGGCAGTCGAAAAACGTGCTGCTGGCGTACTCGTACATCGGCACCGGCGACGACGGCGTGGCGATCAAGGCGCATGCAAGCAGCAAGCGCAGCATTGCGTCCGAGAACATGCTGTTCGCCTACAACCAGTTCTACTACACGCATGGGTTTTCGCTTGGCAGCGAAACCGATTCAGGCATGCGCCATATCGCCGTGCGCGGTTTGAGCATCGACGGCTTCAATGCGCACGATGCCGTCAGCGACCCCTACTCAGCCAATGGATTGCGCATCAAATCCGATGCCTCGCGCGGCGGCCAGGTGGACGATATTCGCTTCGAGAATGTCTGCATGCGCGGCGTTGCCCGTCCGTTGGTATTGGATGCCAGCTACGCCAACCCGGCCACGCGCGACAAGATCCCGCAGTTCACCGGCATCTCGCTGAGCAATGTGCATTCGCTCGGTTCCACGCAATTTGGCGGCGGCGAACTGAGCTTCTACGGGTACCGCGATGCCACTGGCACCCGGCCGATTGCCATCGCATTGGACAATGTGGTGCTGGAGGGCGGCAACGTCACGTTCGCACAACCGCATTTCGGTGGGCCCGCCAGCAATCCGGGGGCGGTCCATTTCACGTTCAACGGCGGGCCGGTGAGCTTCTACAATCAGCTGGCAACCTCGCTACCCAACGATGTCCAGCTACACGGCACACCCGGGCCAGGCACGCCGCTGCAATGCGATGACGCCTTCATTGCCTTCCGCTCGGTGCTGCCGGATTCGCCGATCTGATCGGCGCGCACTGCCGTGCGCACCGGCAAACCGGCCGTACTCAGTCGGCGCCGCTGGCGGCCCGCCAGCTGTGCCACAACTGCTGCACCGGTGGCGCGTAGGCCGGCTTGCCGGCCAGTTCGCGTTGCAGGCGCAACCGCGCCAGCCGCGACCAGACGCGGTGCGGGCGGGCCAGTGCCGGCTTGCGCGGCCAGGCACGCAACAACTGCGTGCGCCAGGCCACGGCACTGACACCGCCAGGTGCCGCGCTGTCGCCAGCCACGCGCTGGCGTGCATCCAGCCATTGCACTGCCACCGCAGCGGCATCGCCGGGTTGCGTCCGCGCAAACAGCACTGCTTCGGCGGCCACCACGGCCTCGGCGAAGCCACGCAATTGCGCCAGCGCCTGCACAAGCGAGGCGGGCTGCACGCGTGCGGCCTGCATCGCCGGCAAGGTATCGGCCAACTGCGCCCATGGCGCGCGCACCGGCTCCAACACGCGCCCCAGCGGATGCCGCGAGCGCTGCTCGGACCAGTCGCGCAGCTCCTGCTGCCACCACGCCAACTTGGCATCGGCCGGCAATGGGTCGCCGGCGATGTTCATGATGTCTTCCCATTCCTGCAACAAGGCGAACCAGGCGGCAGTCACACGCCGCTGCGGTTCGGGAATGAAGGGTTCGGCGACCGACCACTCCGGCCAGCGGCTTGCCCACTTGTCGAGAAAACTGTCGAGGGCGCTGGATTGGCTCATGGCGGGTCCGGACAAAAACAAAAAAGGATCAGGTCTGCGGCCACGCTGCCGGGTTCCACAGCAACTGCGGCGTATCGACCAGCACATCGGCCTGCCAGCGCGCCGGTACATCGTCGTGCAGGCGGTAGCCCCACAACACCGCAACCGACGGCATGCCCGCTGCACGCGCAGCGACAATGTCGCGCTCGTCGTCGCCCACATAGACGCACTGCGCCGGCGCAATGCCGATGTGCTGGGCTGCGGTCAGCAGCGGCAACGGGTGCGGCTTGCGCTCGGCCAGCGTATCGCCGCCGATCAACACGGCGCAGCGTTGCTGCCAGCCCAGTTGCGGCAGGATCAAGCGGGCCAGGTATTCGGGTTTGTTGGTGACGATGCCCCAGACGCAACCGGCGCTTTCCAGTTGCGCCAGCAGGTCTTCGACACCGTCGAACAGCTGCGACTGCGTGCCGATCAGGGCTTCGTAGCGGCTCAGGAATTCCGGCACCAGCGCGTTGCGCGCCGGCTCATCCAGCTCGGCGAAGGCCACGCCCAGCATCGCGCGCGCGCCCTTGGACACCACCGGCCGCAGCTGTTCCAACGCCACCGGCGCACGCTCCCGCGCCGCCAGCATCGCGTTGACGGTCGCCAGCATGTCCGGCGCACTGTCCAGCAAGGTGCCATCCAGATCAAACAACACCGCCCGCGGAAACCTCACAAAACCACCGCCATCACTAGGCGACCTGCAACCGGACCAGCGTCGGGATCCATCAAAACCCCGGTAGACCGCCGTTGCGATTCCCGATTCCCGATTCCCGATTCCCCGCCCGTCACGGCCTCACCGCAGACGCCAGGTAATTGACCTCGGTCCGCGAAGACAGCCGCGCACGATTGCGCCACGGCTCGTACAGCATGCCGCTGACGTCTTCCAGCTGCAGCTCGGCTGCACGCAACCACGCCGCCAGCTCGGATGGCTTGATGAAGTCCTTGTAGTGATGCGTCCCCTTGGGCAGCAAGCGCGCAATGTACTCGGCACCGACCACCGCCAGCGCAAATGCGGCCGGCGTGCGATTGAGCGTGGACAGGAATAGCCTGCCGCCCGGCTTGAGCAGGTTGGCACAGGCACGAATGATCGCCGTGGGGTCCGGCACGTGTTCGAGCATCTCCATGCAGGTCACCGCATCGAAACTGCCCGGCTGTTCGGCCGCCAGGTCTTCGACCGACTGCACGCGATACTCCACCTGCACGCCCGATTCCAGGCTGTGCAGGCGAGCCACCTTGACCAGCTCCGGGGCCAGATCGATCGCGGTCACCTGCGCGCCCAGGCGGGCCATCGATTCGCTGAGCAGGCCGCCACCGCAGCCGACATCCAGCACACGCGCGCCGGCCAGCTCCTGGCGAGCGGACACGTACTGCAGGCGCACCGGATTGAGCGCATGCAGCGGCTTCTGCGGGCCATCGGCGTCCCACCAGCGATTGGCCAACGCGGCGAACTTGTCCAGTTCGGCCTGACGGAAGTTACCGGGGGCGGTGGAAGTATCGGGATTCATGCGGAACTCCGTGAGTCGATGCCGCGCACTCAGGCGCGGACGGTGCGGATACGGTCGCGCCACTGGCGCGCGTTGACGAGCAGCGCCGCGGTATCCATGTCGATGAGCTCGCGCTGCACCAGCTTGGGCTTGCCGGCGATCCACACATCGGTGACCTGGTGACGGCCGGCGGCGTAGATCAGCTGCGACAGCACATGATGCAAGGGTTGGGTTTCCAAGGCCGACAGATCCACGCAGACCAGGTCGGCCTGCTTGCCGACCTCGATCGAGCCGATCCTGTCGCCGAAGCCCAGCGCATGCGCGCCGCCCAGGGTGGCCGCACGCAAGGTGGTGGCCGCATCCAGCGCGGTCGCATCGTTGGCCACGGCCTTGGCCAGGATGGCGGCGGTGCGGTTTTCGCTGAACATGTCCAGGTCGTTGTTGCTGGCGCAGCCGTCGGTGCCGATGGCCAGGTTCACGCCTGCACGTTGCAACGCGCAGGCCGGGCAGAACCCGGATGCCAGCTTGAGGTTGGATTCGGGGCAATGCACCACGCTCACGCCGCGCTCGGCGCACAGATGGATTTCCGCATCGGTGAGCTGGGTCATGTGCACCGCGATCAGGCGGTCGTTGACCAAGCCCAGGCGGTCCAGCCGCGCCAGCGGGCGCTGGCCGTATTGCTTGACCGAGTCGGCCACTTCCTGCGCGGTTTCATGGGTGTGCAGATGCACCGGCAGATCCAGCTGGTCGGCCAGCATGCGCACGCGTTCGAAGTTGGCGTCGTTCACCGTATACGGCGCATGCGGCGCAAACGCGGTACCGATCAACGGATCGTCGCGCCACTGATCGTGCAGCTCGCCGGCCCGTGCGAAATACTCGTCGTCCGAGGACGCCCAGGCCGTGGGGAAATCGATGATGACCGCACCCACCAGCGCGCGGAAGCCGTGTTTTTTGTACACGGCGGCCTGTACATCGGCAAAGAAATAGTTCTCGTTGACGCAGGTGGTGCCGCCGCGCAGCATTTCGGCAATCGCCAGCGTGGTGCCGTCGGCCACGAACTCCGGCCCGATCACCGCCGCTTCCACCGGCCAGATGTGCTGCTGCAGCCACACCATCAACGGCAGGTCATCGGCCACGCCGCGCAACAACGTCATCGGGTTGTGCGTATGTGCATTGACCAGCCCCGGCATCAGCGCCGCGTCCGGGCGCGACACTGTCGTGGTCGGCGCAAACCGCGCGCGTGCTTGTGCAGTCGGCAGGATCGCCACGATGACGCCGTGGTGCACCGCCACCGCATGGTCTTCGAGCACCACCGCGTGTGGCTCGATCGGCACCACGTAGCCGGCTTCGATCAGCAGGTCGCAGCGTTCTGGGGAAGCATTGGTCATGAGCGAATCCATGGAAGGTGAAGTGCCGGACGGCCAGCTGCCGGGGGCGTCGGCACACGCGACCACAACACGCCGCCCAGCAGCAACGGAAGCCTGACACCGCGTCGCGCCCGCCGGTGTCCCGTGCGCACGATCTTACTTGACGCGCGCGGAGTATTCGCCCGAGCGGGTGTCCACCTTGATGACTTCTTCCTGGTTGACGAACAGCGGCACGCGCACCACCGCGCCGGTTTCCAATGTGGCCGGCTTGCCGCCACCGCCGGAGGTATCGCCGCGCACGCCCGGGTCGGTCTCGGTGATCTTCAGCTCGACGAAGTTCGGCGGCTGCACCCAGATCGGCGCGCCGTTCCACAGCGTCACGATGCAGTCTTCCTCGCCCTTGAGCCACTTTTCGGCGCCGCCCATGCCGGCCTTGTCGGCCTGCACCTGCTCGAAGGATTCCGGGTCCATGAAGTGCCAGTACTCGCCATCGCTGTACAGGTAGCGCATGTCGGTGTCGACCACGTCGGCCACTTCCACGTCGTCGGTCGCCTTCATGGTCATTTCCACCACGCGGCCGGACTTGATGAAGCGGTACTTCATGCGGGTGAAGGCCTGGCCCTTGCCCGGCTTGACGTATTCGGTCTCGGTGATGACCGCCGGCTCGTTGTTGACCAGGATCTTCATGCCGTTCTTGACGTCGTTCATGCCAACAGTGGCCATGGGTGCAGCTCCTCGATAGACCACGACCCGCCACGGGATGGCGGGTCGGATTAGAATGGGGCGCCCGCCGCAACCGGCGGGCATTGGTTTTGTGACCGCATATGATAACCGCAGCCCCCCTCGCCTTACAGCCATCTCCCGCCACCGCACTGCCGCCAACGCGGTGGCAGCAGCAATGGCGCGATGCCGTGCGCGACCCGCGCGCGCTGCTAGCGCTGCTGGGGCTGGATGTGCAGGCGGCCGGCATCAGCGACGCGGCCGCCGCGCAGTTCCCCCTGCGGGTGCCGCACGCCTTCGTGGCACGGATGCGGCATGGCGAGCTCGACGATCCCCTGCTGCGCCAGGTGCTGCCGCTGGATGCGGAAATGCAGCCGGTACCCGGCTTCGGCCTGGACGCGGTGGGCGATGCTGCGGCCAGGACCGCATCCGGGGTGATCCAGAAATACCGCGGCCGTGCCCTGCTGATCGCCACCGGCAGTTGCGCGGTGCACTGCCGTTACTGCTTCCGCCGTCACTTTCCCTACGCCGAAGAAACCGCCGCGCGCGACGGCTGGCGCGAGGCCGTGGCCGCGATCGCAGCCGACCCCGGCATCGACGAAGTGCTGCTCTCCGGCGGTGACCCGCTGTCGCTGGCCACGCCCAAGCTGGTCGAGCTCACCGACGCGCTGGCCGCCATCCCGCATCTCAAGCGGCTGCGTATCCACAGCCGCCTGCCGGTGGTGGTGCCGGCGCGCGTGGATGCACCGCTGCTGGCCTGGCTGCGCGGCCTGCCATGGCCGGTGGCGTTCGTGATCCATGCCAACCATGCCAATGAATTCGATGCCGAGGTGGACACGGCGATGCAGGCGCTGCGTGGCGCTGGCGCGCAGCTGCTCAACCAGGCCGTGCTGCTGCGCGGCGTCAACGACAGCGTGGCAGCGCTGGCCGCGCTGAGCGAACGCAGCTTCGCCGCCGGCGTGCTGCCGTATTACCTGCACCAGCTCGATCGCGTGGCCGGCGTGGCGCATTTCGAAGTGGACGATGCCCGCGCCCGCGCCCTGCATGCGGAACTGGCCACACGCCTGTCCGGCTACCTAGTGCCCCGGCTGGTGCGCGAGATTCCCGGCGACACCGGCAAACGACCGTTGTAACGACCCAATTCCAACGCATTCCACCGTAGGAGCGCACCCGGGCGCGATGGAGCATTACCGGGAAAGCCTCATCGCGCCCTGCGGCGCTCCTACAAGGCACTGCCTGCTGTTGGACTTCCTGGCGATATAGCAAACAGCGGTTATAACGACCCAATTCCATCGCATTCCACCGTAGGAGCGCACCCGGGCGCGATGGAGCATTACCGGGAAAGCCTCATCGCGCCCTGCGGCGCTCCTACAAGGCACTGCCTGCTGTTGGACTTCCTGGCGATATAGCAAACAGCGGTTATAACGACCCAATTCCATCGCATTCCACCGTAGGAGCGCACCCGGGCGCGAAGGAGCCTTACCGGGAAAGCCCCATCGCGCCCGGGGGCGCCCCTACAAGGCACTGCCTGCTGCTGGACTTCCTGGCGATATAGCAAACAGCGGTTATAACGACCCAATTCCATCGCATTCCACCGTAGGAGCGCACCCGGGCGCGATGGAGCCTTACCGGGAAAGCCTCATCGCGCCCGGGGGCGCTCCTACAAGGCACTGCCTGCTGTTGGACTTCCTGGCGATATAGCAAACAGCGGTTATAACGACCCAATTCCATCGCATTCCACCGTAGGAGCGCACCTGGGCGCGAAGGAGCCTTACCGGGAAAGCCCCATCGCGCCCGGGGGCGCTCCTACGTGTAGCGCTGCAGCAGCCTAAGCCGCTGCTCAGCCGGCCGCGATCAGCTTGACCAGGTCGGCCGGCGTCATTGGCCGGCTGAACCAATAGCCCTGCCCCAGGTCGCAGCCGCGCTCGCGCAGCAGGTTGAACTGCGCCTCCTGCTCGATGCCCTCGGCCACCACCGTGATGCCCAGCGAATGGGCCATGTTGATGATGGCGGTGGTCAGCGCCAGGTCGTCGGGGTCGCGCTGCAGATCGGCAATGAAGCTCTTGTCGATCTTGACGCCGTCCACCGGCACCTGACGCAGATGGCTCAGGCCCGAGAAGCCGGTGCCGAAGTCGTCCAGCCATACCTTCACGCCGGTGCGGTGCAGTTGGTCGAGCAGGCTGGCGGCCATCATTTCATCGCCAATCACCGCCGTCTCGGTCAGCTCCAGATGCAGGCGCGCCGCCGGCAACCCGGATTCGGCCAGACATTCGGCCACGGTGTCGATCAAGGCGCCGCTGCGTAACTGGCGCGGCGACACGTTGACCGAAATGAACAGCTCCTCGCCCACCACCGGCCACTGCGCCGCTTCCAGACAGGCCGCCCGCAGCACCTTGGGGCCAATCACCTCGATCAGCCCGCTCTGCTCGGCGATGTCGATGAAGGTGGATGGCGCAATCGTACCCAGCGCCGGATGCTGCCAGCGCAACAGCACCTCCACCCCCACCAGCAAGCGGTCGCAGGTGCGGTAGATCGGCTGGTATACCAGCCGCAGCTCGTCGCGCTCCCAGGCGCCGCGCAGCTCGTGTTCCATGTGCACGCGACGCTCCACCGCATGGTCGGCAGCGCGGCTGTAGACACGATGGCAGTTCTTGCCGGCCACCTTGGCCTGGTACATCGCGATGTCGCCGTTCTTCAGCAACGCAGTGGCGTCGTTGGCGTCGTCGGGGAACAGGGTGATGCCGATCGAGGTGCCCAGAAACACTTCGCGCCCCTGCACGTTCAACGGCCGGCTCAGTTCGTGCACCAGGCGATCGGCCAATTGCGCGGCCAGAAAGCCGACATCGCCGCTCTGCAACAGAATCACGAACTCGTCGCCGCCAAAACGCGCCAGGATCGCATCGTCGCCCCCGAACGCAGACACCGCGCGGCCGATGCGGCTGGCAAATTGCAGCAAGGCCTCGTCGCCGGCCTCGTGGCCGAGGGTGTCGTTGACGCGCTTGAAATCATCGATATCGGCGAACAGCAGCGCCAACTTGTTGCCGGTAGTGCGCGCGGTGTCGAGCAGATGATCCAGGCCCTCGCGGAATCCCAGCCGGTTGGTCAGCCCGGTCAACGCGTCGGTGTAGGCCATGTGGCGCACCTCGCGGTCGTGGCGGGCAATACTCTCGCTCATGCGTCCGAACGCGGAGATCAGTTCGCCGATCTCGTCATTGCGCGGGTGCGGCGGCAACTGCACGGCATAGTCGCCACGCTCGATCTGCCGCGCGGCCGCGGCCAGCAGGCGCACTGGCGCCACCAGCGTACGCTGCACGTAGATGACCAGCAGCACGCCTAGCCCGACCAGCGCGGCCAGCAATACCAGCAGCCAGCCCAGATCACGCTTGCCGATCGCATTGAGGTTCTCGACCAGGGTCAGGTTGGCGTTGGACTCCATCTTGCGCACGCGCTCGCGCGACAAGCCCACGCGCACGCCACCAATGCGCTGGTCGCCAATCATGATCGGCACCGTCACATCCAGCACCTCCGGCGAGGACTGCAGCAGCAGCGCCTGCGCCGCCACCGCCCTGGCCGCCAGCGGGTCGTCCATGCGTTGGCCATAGCGGTGCAGGTTGGGCATGCCGTCATGCACCAGGCGACCACGCGTGTCGAACACCAGCACGTAGCTCACCACCTGCTGCCGCGAGACATTGCGCACCAGCGCTCCCACGGCGGGCAGGTCGGCGTAATACAGCGGATTGGCCAGGCCCGATGCCAGTTCGGTGGCCAGGCTTTCGCCACGGGTACGCAGGCTGCGGTCGAACAGCTCATGCAGGATCTGCGCGCTCAAGCCACGCACTTCGCGCTGCATGGCACTCTGCCGCTGCAATAGCGAGGCCAGGATCGCACCGACCAACAGCAGGGTCAGCGCCATCACCAACAGGAAGCGAGCCTGCAGCCCGAAGCGCACCCGCGTCATTCCACTCGATCCCGCACGCGCCGCAGCCCGGCACTCAGCTCGTCCAGGCGTCTGCGGCTGGACTCATCCAATGGATGGAAGGCGGTGGTGTCGAAGAACCGCTTCAATGCCGGGCCGGCCTTCGGATCGGAGGCCGCCTGCAGCAACACCGCACGCAAGCGGCGCTCCACCGCCGGATCCAGCCCGGTACGCACCATTTCCACCGCGCGCGGCACCGGCGCAGTGCGGTGAACGATGCGGAAATCCCGCTTGAAGACCGGCGGCAGATGACGCTCGTCGTTCCAATCCAGGTCACTGAGTGCGCCCACGTCGATCAGCCGCCGGTGCACCAACGCGGCGACGTTCAGTTTCGAGCCGACCAGCAGGTACCCCACCGAACCCGGGGCCTGGACGTCATACGGCGACAGCAGCACGTCGCAGGCCATGTGATTGCGGACCAACTCCAGCATCGGCAGCAGGTAGCCGCTGGTGGAACTGGCGGTCTGCAGCGCCAGGCTGTGCCCGCGCAACTGCGCCAGCGAACGGATCGGACTATCGCGGCGCACGAAGAACACCGAGTGGAACTCGCGCACGCCGTCGCGCTCGGTCATCAGCAGGGGGTGTGCACTGCCGTACTGCTCCAGCAGCATCGCCGCACCAGCGGTCTCGCTGGCCCAATCGACCCGGCCGCGACGTAGATAGCTGGCCATCTGCCGCGCATCGGGCGCCATCAGGATCTCGCCACGGCGGATACCCACCTCGCGCATGCGCGGCACCACGTAATCGAGCAGTGGCTTGAGCTGATGGTATTGCGTGGCCGGATCGTCGCTGATCCGCCCCAGCACCAGGACCGATGACGGCGCCGCCGCCGCCGTCATCGCCAAGCCCATCCCGGCAAGCAGCCAGCAGGTAATCAGACAGCATCGTAGACCGCGCAAGACGGACACTCCCCTAGAGCCGCGCACAGCCTAGCCGAATCTCTCCAGCTGTGACAGCCGTCAATTTCCGGCCCGCCTGGCCAGCATGGCCATGCGCTGCGCATCGGACAGGATGCCGCGGATCAGCCGCACCTCCTGCTCGGTCATCTGCGCACGCAGCAGCAGCCGGCGCAGCTTGCGCATCGCCGATTCCGGGGCGCGGCCCTTGTGGAAATCGATCTCGTCCAGCGTTTCGCCCAACTGGCCGAACATGCCCTCCAACTGCGCATGACTGGCCGGCCCTTCGCGCGGCGCGGTGGCAGCCTCCGGCGCCGGCTCGACCGCGCCTGCCGCCAGCTGCGCCCGCCGTACTTCGTAGGCCAGCACCTGCACCGCCGCCGCCAGGTTGAGCGAGCTGAATTGCGGGTCGGAGGGAATGTGTACCGCCGCGTGACAGAGCTGCAGCTCGTCGTTGGTCAGGCCGGTACGCTCGCGACCGAACACGAACGCCACCTCGGCCGGCTCGCTGGCCTTGGCCAGCGCGCGCTGCGCGCCCTGGTCCGGCAGCAGTTCTTCCAGTGCCACCCGGCGCGCCCGCGCCGTGCAGCCGATCACCAGCGTGCAATCGGCCACCGCCTCACCCAGGGTGTCGAACACCGGCGCATCGCCCAGGACGTCTTCGGCGCCGGCCGAGCGCCGGTAGGCGTCCTCGTCGAGCGCACGCTCCGGCGCCACCAGCACCAGCCGCGAGATGCCCATGGTCTTCATCGCCCGTGCGGCGGCGCCGATGTTGCCTGGATGCTGGGTACCGACAAGGACGAAACGGATGCGCTGGGTGACAGACATGAACAGTGATTGGGGAGCGATTCGGCCGTAGATGGTAAACTGCGCGGCCGGCTTTCGCGCCGGAGTGCTCTTTTACCTTCGTCATTGTCCTTTCTGCCTTCACGGGAGCTTTAGCCATGCAGAAACCCGCCGTCACCGTCATGGTCAAAGCCGCCCGCCTCGCCGGCAATGTGCTGTTGCGTGGTATCAACAAGCTCGATGCACTCAACGTGGTGCAGAAGGGCCGCATGGACTACGCCAGCGAAGTCGATGCCGATGCCGAAAAGGTCATCATCAAGGAACTCAAGCGCGGCTATCCCGAATACGCGGTATTCGGCGAAGAAGGCGGCGTGCAGGGCGGCAAGAGTGGCCGCTACACCTGGGTCATCGACCCGCTCGACGGTACCAGCAACTATCTGCGTGGCTTCCCGCACTACTGCGTGTCGATCGCGCTGGTGGAAAACGGCGAACCCACCGATGCGGTGATCTTCGACCCGCTGCGCAACGAGCTGTTCACCGCCAGCCGTGGCGCCGGCGCGGTACTCAACGACCGCCGCATCCGCATTGCCGAGCGCAAGGACCTGGAAGGCGCGATGGTCCATACCGGCTTCCCGCCGCGCGAACGCGCGCGCGCCAGCGCCCAGCTCAAGTGCGTGGACGCGCTGCTGGTGCAGGCCGAAGACGTCCGCCGTACCGGCTCGGCGGCATTGGACCTGGCCTACGTGGCCTGCGGCCGTGCCGATGCCTACTTCGAAGCCGGCGTCAAAGCCTGGGACATCGCGGCCGGTGTGCTGCTGGTGCGCGAGGCCGGCGGCCGCGTCTGCGACTACAAGGGCGCCACCCCGCCGCGCATGGACAACATGGGCCCGGAAACCCAGCAGATCGTGGCCGGCAACATCAAGATCAGCGATGCGCTGCAGAAGGTGATCGTCAATACGGGCTATGCCCGCGAATTCGACGTCAAGTTCTGATCGGCGCCGCAGGAATTGGTAGGAGCGCGCCCGAGCGCGACGAAGCTCTCCCGGGAAAGCCCTCGCGGCCAGGTCCGCTCCTGCACGATCGCTCGCATCAAACGCGCAAGGCCGGGATCGCTCCCGGCCTTGTGCGTTACCGCATCAGCGTAGACGTCAACCAAGTTCTGATCGGCGCCGCAGGAATCGGTAGAAGCGCGCCCGAGCGCGACGAAGCTCTCCCGGGAAAGCCCTCGCGGCCAGGTCCGCTCCTGCACGATCGCTCCCATCAAACGCACAAGGCCGGGATCGCTCCCGGCCTTGTGCGTTACCGCATCAGCGTAGACGTCAACCAAGTTCTGATCGGCGCCGCAGGTATTGGTAGGAGCGCCCCCGAGCGCGACGGAACTCTCCCGGGAAAGCCCTCGCGGCCAGGTCCGCTCCTGCACGATCGCTCCCATCAAACGCACAAGGCCGAGATCGCTCCCGGCCTTGTGCGTTACCGCATCAGCGTAGACGTCGACCAAGTTCTGATCGGCGCCGCAGGTATTGGTAGGAGCGCGCCCGAGCGCGACGAAGCTCTCCCGGGAAAGCCCTCGCGGCCAGGTCCGCTCCTGCACGATCGCTCGCATCAAACGCGCAAGGCCGGGATCGCTCCCGGCCTTGCGCGTTACCGCATCAGCGTAGACGTCAGCCGATGGCAGCGTGGTAGCGGCGCTCGACTTCGTCCCAGTTGACCGCGTTGTAGAACGCGCCGATGTATTCCGGGCGGCGGTTCTGATACTTCAGGTAGTAAGCGTGTTCCCAGACGTCCAGACCCAGGATCGGGGTATTGCCTTCGAACAAAGGGCTGTCTTGGTTGGCAGTGCTTTCCACCACCAGCTTTTTGTCAGGAGTCACGCTCAGCCACGCCCAGCCGGAGCCGAAGCGGCTGACGGCAGCCTTGGTGAAGGCTTCCTTGAACTTCTCGAAACCGCCCAGGTCCTTGTCGATCGCCTTGGCGACCTCGCCCTTGGGCTCGCCGCCGCCGTTGGGCGCCAGCACGGTCCAGAACAGCGAATGGTTGGCGTGGCCACCACCGTTGTTGCGCACCGGGCCTTGCAGGTTGTCCGGCAGGCTCTTCAGCTTGGACACCAGCTCGTCGATCGGCAGGTCCGCGTACTCGGTCCCTTCCAGCGCCGCGTTGACGTTGTTGATATAGGTCTGGTGATGCTTGCTGTGATGGATTTCCATCGTCTGCGCATCGATGTTCGGTTCCAGCGCGTCGTACGCGTAAGGCAATTGCGGAAGGGTGTAAGCCATGAGGGTCTCCTAGACTTGCCGCCCGGCGAAGACCGGGCGTTGCGGGGTAGATGGTAAGGACGGCAGCGGCGCTTACCAAGGGTACAGGCAAGGAAACTGCATCCCATCGCCTGCCGCGCCGTCTTGGCTGCACACCTTGCACCATGCCCCGGTTACTTGCGCGTGAACCGGACCGGCGCGGTGGTGCATTCAAAGTGGGCACAGTCGCGCGACGTCATACTGAAGGGGTCGCACACACTTCGCCTATGGAGCGTCTTCATGCGCAAGCCCGCTTTACTGATCGTCGCCATTGTGGTGCTCGTGGCCGGCCTGTGGGGCATGCGTGCGCTGCAGGCACCCAAGCCGCAGTTTGCGCCCTCACTCAATGCACCGATCGCCGCGCCAGTGGCCGCACGGCAGGTGCCGCGCCTGCCTGCCTTTCTGCCGATCGAAGCGATGGCCACCATCGTGCTGATCCAGCGCGGCGGGCCGTTCCCGTATCCGCAGGACGGCAGCGTGTTCGGCAATCGCGAACATCGCCTGCCCGAGCGCCCGCGTGGCCACTACCGCGAATACACGGTGGACACGCCGGGCAGCGCAGATCGCGGCGCGCGCCGCATCGTCACCGGCGGCACCCCACCGCAGACCTGGTACTACAGCGACGACCATTACCAAAGCTTCAGGCCGTTCCCCGGGCCAACCCCGGAGCAGGCGCCATGAGCGCGGGCGACTTTGCCCTGGACCTATCCGATCCGCAGCAGTCGGGCGTCTACCAGGCCGACACCGACGACCTGGACACCATGGCAGCGCTGGCCCGCGATGCCGGCCTGCGCATCCTGCGCGTGGACCTGGCCACCTGCAACGACAAACGCATGCTGCTGATGCGGCTGGCCACCCAACTGGATTTTCCGGCCGGATTCGGCCGCAACTGGGACGCCCTCAGCGATGGCCTGCGCGACCTGAGCTGGCTAGCCGCCCCGCGCGGCTATGCGCTGTTGATCGATGGTGCCGATGCACTGGCGAAGGCCGTGCCTGGCGATCGCGATACCTTGCTGGACATCCTCGACGAGGCTGCCACCAGCTGGGCCGCGCGTGGGCGAACATTTGCAGCGTTCGTGGCACCCGCGGGCGCCTGCAGTTGATCGGAACGGATCGAAACCGTCATACCGACGTGCAAGTACGCAATGCGGAGCCGCACCCGCCCGCCGCGCACCGCATGCGCAGCTGCGGCGGCGGGTTGAACAGGGACGGCCAATGCACCGTGGCACGCCGGCCTGCGCATCAACGATCCAGCTCGCTCCAGCGCGCGTAGGCCGCATCCAGCTGCGCCTGCGCATCGCCCAGTGCAGCAGTGTGCGCGGCCATGGCCGCAGTGTCGCGCTGGTAGAAGCCCGGGTCGTTCATCGCCTCGGTCAGTGCAGCCACCTGCTGCTCCAGCGTCTCGATCAGGCCAGGCAACTGCTCCAGCTCGCGCGCATCCTTGTAGCTCAACTTGCGCTTGGGCGCAGCCTCCACTGGCGCCGCAGTGGCCGCCGGCGCAGTCGCCACCGCAGTGGCCGAGGCCTTGGCCACCGCCATCGCGCTGGTCGCCGGGCTGCGCCGCTGGCGCAGCGAATCGCTGTAGCCGCCAACGTAATCGCCGATCAGGCCATCGCCTTCCATCACCAGCGTGGAAGTCACCACGTTGTCGAGGAAGTCGCGGTCATGGCTGACCAGCAGCAGCGTGCCGCTGTATTCCCCCAGCAATTCTTCCAGCAATTCCAGGGTTTCCACGTCCAGATCGTTGGTCGGTTCGTCCATCACCAGGAGATTGGACGGCTGCGCGAACAGCCGTGCCAGCAGCAGCCGGTTGCGTTCGCCGCCGGACAGCCGGGTGATTGGCGCGCGGGCACGCTCGGGGGTGAACAAAAAATCCTGCAGATACGCATGCACATGTTTGCGCTTGCCATTGATCTCCAGGAAATCGCGGCCCTCGGCCACGTTCTCGATCGCGCTCCAGTCTTCACGCAGGGTCGAGCGGTATTGATCGAAGTAGGCAATCTGCAGATTGGTGCCGATGCGGATCTCGCCCTGCTGCGGCTGCAAGTCGCCCAGCAACAGCTTGAGCAAGGTGGTCTTGCCGCTGCCGTTCGGGCCGATCAGGCCGATGCGGTCGCCGCGCTGGATGATGGTGGAAAAATCCTTGACCATCGTGCGCGCACCGAACGCGAAGCCGACCTCCTTGGCCTCGATCACCTTCTTGCCGGACGACTCGCCCTGCGAGACTTCCATGCGCACATTGCCGGTGAGCTCGCGCCGCTGCACGCGCTCGTTGCGCATCGATTCCAGGCGCCGCACGCGGCCTTCGTCGCGGGTGCGCCGCGCCTTGATGCCCTGACGGATCCAGACTTCTTCCTGCGCCAGCAATTTGTCGAAGCGCGCATTCTCCTGCGCCTGCGCATTGAGCCGCTCTTCGCGGCGGCGCTCGTAATTGGCCCAGTCGCCCGGCCAGCTGGTGACCTGGCCACGATCGATCTCGACGATGCGGGTGGCCAGCGCACGCAGGAAGCGGCGGTCATGGGTGACGAACAGCACGCTGCCGTTCCAGCCCTTCAGGAAGGTCTCCAGCCAGTCGATGGCTTCGATGTCCAGGTGGTTGGTCGGCTCGTCCAGCAGCAGCACGTCCGGTGAGGACACCAGCGAGCGCGCCAGCAGCACGCGCCGCTTCATGCCGCCGGACAGCCGCGCGAACTGGGCATCGCCGTCCAGTTCCAGCTTGGTCAGCGTCTCGCTGACGCGCTGGTCCAGCGCCCAGCCTTCGGCCGCGTCGATCTTGGCCTGCACCTTACCGAACGCCTCGGCGTCGAACACCTCGGCATGGCTGAGCTGGTGGAACTCGGCCAACCAGTGGCCCAACTCGCCCAGGCCATCGGCCACCACGTCGAACACGCTGCCGCCGGTGCCCTGCGGCACCTCCTGCTCCAGCCGCGCGATACGCACACCCTGCTGCACGCGCACCTCGCCGTCATCGGGCCTGAGCTCGCCGGCGATCAATTTCATCAAGGTCGATTTGCCGGCACCGTTACGGCCAATCAGGGCGATACGCTCGCCCGGCTCGATCGTGAGGTCGGTTTTTTCCAGCAACAACGGGCCGCCGACGCTGTAGTCGACGCTTTGCAGAGTGATTAAAGGCATGGCGCAATTGTACGGGAATCGGGAATCGGGAATCGGGAATGGTGAATCGGGAATGGAAAACGCCCGCGCCGTTGCGATTCCCGATTCCCGATTCCCGATTCCCTACTCCCGATTCCCGCTAAAATGCGCCATGAACGAATTCTCCGCGCTGCCGCTGTCGCCGGCCCTGGCCCCCGGCATCGACGCCCTTGGCTACACCGTCCTCACTCCCATCCAGGCGCAGAGCCTGCCGCCGATCCTGCAGGGGCTGGATGTCATCGCCCAGGCGCCCACCGGCAGCGGCAAGACCGCCGCCTTCGGACTGGGCCTGCTGCAGAAGCTCGACCCGGCGCTGACCCGCGCGCAGGCGCTGGTGCTGTGCCCTACCCGCGAACTGGCCGACCAGGTCGGCAAGCAGTTGCGCAAGCTGGCCACCGGCATTCCCAACATGAAGCTGGTGGTGCTGACCGGCGGCATGCCGCTCGGTCCACAGCTTGCCTCGCTGGAAGCGCACGACCCGCAGGTAGTGGTAGGCACGCCCGGCCGCATCCAGGAGCTGGCCCGCAAGCGCGCCCTGCACCTGGGCGGCGTGCGCACGCTGGTGCTGGACGAGGCCGACCGCATGCTCGACATGGGCTTTGAAGAACCCATCCGCGAGATCGCCAGCCGCTGCGACAAGCACCGCCAGAGCCTGCTGTTCTCGGCCACGTTCCCCGACAGCATCCGCATGCTGGCGCGCGAGATCCTCAAGGACCCGATCGAGATCACCGTCGAAGGCGCCGACAACGCACCGGAAATCGACCAGCAATTCTTCGAGGTCGATCCCACTTATCGACAGAAAGCCGTGGCCGGCCTGCTGCTGCGCTTCAATCCCGAATCCAGCGTGGTGTTCTGCAATACCCGCAAGGAAGTAGACGAGGTGGCCGGCTCGCTGCAGGAATTCGGCTTCTCCGCGCTGGCCCTGCACGGCGACATGGAACAGCGCGACCGCGACGAGGTGCTGGTGCGTTTCGTCAACCGCAGCTGCAACGTGCTGGTGGCCAGCGACGTGGCCGCGCGCGGGCTGGACGTGGAGGACCTTGCGGCCGTGGTCAATTACGAGCTGCCCACCGACACCGAGACCTATCGCCACCGCATCGGCCGCACCGCGCGCGCCGGCAAGCATGGCCTGGCGCTGAGTCTGGTGGCACCGCGTGAAACCGCGCGTGCGCAGGCATTGGAGGCCGAACAGGGCCAGCCGCTGAAGTGGTCGCGCGCGCCACTGGCCACCGCCCGCCCGGCGCAGTTGCCGCAGGCGGCGATGACCACCTTGCGCATCGACGGCGGCAAGACCGACAAGCTGCGTGCCGGCGACATCCTGGGCGCGCTCACTGGTGAAGCCGGGTTGTCAGGCGCGGCGATCGGCAAGATCGCCATCTACCCCACCCGCTCCTATGTCGCCATCGCACGCGCGCAGGTGAGCAAGGCGCTGGCGCACCTGCATGCAGGCAAGATCAAGGGCCGACGGTTCCGGGTCAGCAAGCTCTGAACGACCACGCGGCCAGCCGGCGCGATGCCGCCTGGCCGTGCACAGCAACGCGGGCCGGGCGCCGGGCCCAGTCCGCAGTCTTCAACGGCTCAATAGCACAAGGTCGCCAGCAGCGGCACGTCGTTGGCCCACTTCGCGCGGCCCTGCAGCGCCTGCAGTTCCACCAGCACCGCCGCACCCACCACCTCCAGCTGTGCGGCCAGGCCCAGCGCAGCGCGCAGGGTGCCGCCGGTGGCCAGCACGTCGTCCACGATCAGCACGCGCGCACCGCGTGGCAACGCGTCTTCGTGCATTTCGATGCGGTCGGTGCCGTATTCCAGTGCGTATTCCTGGATCAGCGTGCGCCCAGGCAACTTGCCCGGCTTGCGCACCGGCACAAAGCCCGTACGCAGTTCACGCGCCAGCGCCGCGCCAAGAATGAAACCGCGCGCTTCGATCCCCAGCACCGCATCCAGCGGCGTGGTGCGCCAGGGTTGCGCCATCTCGTCCAGCGCCGAGGCGAAGTCCGGCCCGTCCGAGAGCAGCGGAGTGATGTCCTTGAAGACGATACCCGGCTTGGGAAAGTCGGCGATATCGCGGATCCGGCCCGCCCAGTGGTTGGGGCCGGAAGGATGAGTGCCGGCGCAGCGGCTGCAATCGGTCATGGTGGTAGTGGCATCGCGGCCGTGTGGGGATGACCTATTCTAGGCTGCGCGCGGCCTTGCCGCCGCCCATGCGGCCTCTGTGAATCTAAGCGCGTCATGAACTGCACGACAGCATCGAACATCCGGCGCGATCGCGTGCCCATTCCGGACGCCGCGCCGCGAATGCCTCGCGGCCTGGCTGATCGTCGTAAGGCCGGCGCATGACCTCCAGCAGCTCCTGAACGCCGGTCGCATCGCCCTGCTCGGCCCGGTCGATGGCCTGCTGCGCCAGGTAATTGCGCAGCACATAGCGCGGGTTGGCCTGGCGCATGCGCGCGCGGCGCTGGTCCGGCGATAGCGCATCCTGCTGCAGGCGCGCGGCATAGCGCTGCAGCCAGTCCTGCAATTGCGCTGCTTCCGCCACACGTTTGTCTTCGTCGTAGAACGCATCGCGCAGCGGCGCAGGGTCCGGCTGTTCGGGCGACAGGTCGATCAGGCCACGGAAAGTCAGCGTCATGTCCATCTCCGATTCGCGCATCAGCGCGCGCAATGCATCGATCAGCTGCAGATCCTCGTCGCGGCATTCGGCCAGCCCCAGCTTGGCGGCGGTGTCGCGGCGATCGCAGGCCAGATAGGTGTCGCGGAAGCAGTCCAGCCCCTGCTGCAGCGGCGTTGCATCGCCAAACAGCGGCGCCAGTGCCTGGGCAAGCCGCCCCAGGTTCCAGTACGCCACCTGCGGCTGGGTACCGAAGCGATAGCGACGCCCCTGCGCGTCGGTGGTGTTGGGTGTCCAGTCGGGGTCGTAGTTGTCGATCCAGCCGTAGGGGCCGTAATCGATGGTCAGGCCCAGGATCGACATGTTGTCGGTATTCATCACCCCATGTACGAAGCCAACCCGCATCCAGTGCGCCACCATTACCGCGGTGCGCTCGCAGACCTGCGTAAACCAATCGGCGTACAGCGTCTCGCCGGTTCCGGCCAGGGCCGGGAAATCACGCGCGATGGTGAACTCCACCCATTGCCGCAGCAGGGCCACGTCCCCGCGCGCGCTCGGCAACTCGAAGTTGCCGAAGCGGATGAACGAGGGCGCCACCCGGCAGACAATCGCACCCGGCTCGCGCTGCGGGCGGCCGTCGTAGAACATGTCGCGCACGACCGCATCGCCGGTGGCGACCAGGCTCAATGCGCGCGTGGTCGGCACGCCCAGATGATGCATCGCTTCGCTGCACAGGAATTCCCGGATTGACGAGCGCAACACTGCGCGCCCATCGGCACCGCGCGAATACGGCGTGGGGCCGGCGCCCTTGAGCTGCAGCTCGTAGCGCCCGCCATCGACACCAATCGCCTCGCCCAGCGAAATCGCCCGGCCATCACCCAACTGCCCGGCCCAATGCCCGAACTGGTGCCCGCCGTAATTGACCGCCCACGGCTGCATGCCCGGATACAGCGCATTGCCTGCAAAGACCTCGGCAAACCGGGGGCTGCCGATGTCGGCCGCGTCCAGTCCGAGCGATTGCGCCATCTCCGTCGAATAGGCGATCACGCGCGGTGCGGCGACCGGGGTCGGCTGCACTGACGACCAGGCGGCGTGCACCTCGCGGCGGCGCGCCCCCTGCTCCGGGTCTTCAGGCAGGTCTCGGCGCAGGCGGTTGTCAAAACTCAGCTCAGTCATGCCAACAAGCCTAAACCATCACCGGGAATGGGGAATGGGGAATGGGGAATGGGGAATCGAAACAGCGGGGACTGCAATGCTTTCCCGATTCCCGATTCCCGATTCCCAAGTGGCTGCAAGCAGTCTCGTCCTGCACATGCTGGCGACATCCATTGACCGCTAATACACCGTGCGGAGCAGCGCATCATCGCGGCGGCCTTGCGCATCTTGCCGGCGATGACGCGCACCCAGCGCCGCCGCCATCCATGCCGACCTCCTTTCCATTGCCTTGCCGACCCTGCCCATGCCCTCACGCGCCACCCGCTGGTTCCGCCCCGCCCTCCTGCTGCTCGGCTCGTTGACCTTGACGGCCTGCAGCAGCGTCTTCTTCGGTGGCATCAATGCCGCCTCCAGCCGCGCCGGCATCGTCGAACATCCGGATCAGGTGTTCGACCCGGCCCACGGCCTGGCGCTGGATGTCTACCAGCCGCGCGATGCCGTGGGCGCGCCGGTGGTGGTGTTCTTTTATGGCGGCACCTGGAAACGCGGCACGCGCGCCAACTATCGCTGGGTGGGGCGCGCCCTGGCCCGTCAAGGCGTGGTGGCGATGGTGGCCGACTACCGCAAGTCTCCGCAGGTGGGCCTGGACGGCTTCATGAACGATGCCGCCGGCGCCACCGCCTGGGGCTACCGGCATGCGCACGCCTATGGCGGCGATCCCAAGCGGCTGGCGGTGGCAGGCCACTCGGCCGGCGCGCATATCGCGGCACTGCTAGGCACCGACGCACGCTGGCTGCGCGCGCAAGGCCTCGCGCCACGACAGCTGTGCGGTGTGGTGGGGCTGGCCGGACCCTACGACTTCCTGCCACTGACCGACCCCGAACTGGTGGAGATCTTCGGCGACGCGCCAGCCGCGCAACGGCAGTCGCAACCGGTGCACCACGTCGGCGGCGACGAACCGCCGATGCTGTTGCTGCACGGCGATGCCGACCGCGTGGTCGAACTGGAGAACAGCCGTTCGCTGCAACGGGTGCTGCGCCGCGCAGGCGATACGGCCGAGCTGAAGGTCTATCCGGGCATGGGCCATCTAGGCATCGTGCTGGCGTTGCGCAAACCGCCGCAGCGCTCTCCAGTGCTGCGCGACACGCTGCAGTTTCTGCGCACCTGCCGGGCACCGTAAGCGCGACAACGGCGTCAGTGGGCTAGCTGTGTAAACCCACCACGGCGCGCTGCGGCCGGCCCGCTTGTGCGGGCAGGTACTCCGGCAGCCGATGCACCGCCAGGCGACGCACCGCCCACCGCGATGCAACTCAATCGGCCGACGCGCCCCCCATCAGCGTGTACGACCCGCCCTTCTTCAATGCCGCCTGGTAGGCCGGCCGCGCTTCAATACGTTCCACGAACGCACGCAAGCGCGGATGGCGTTCCAACCCCCCGGCACGCGCCATCGCGGCCTGCACCGGAAAGCTCATCTGGATGTCGGCGGCGGTGAAACGCTCGCCGGCAAACCAGGGATGCTGCTGCAGCGATTGCTCCATCCAGTCCAGGTGCAGACTGACCTGTGGACCGATGAAGGCGGACATCGCCTTGTCCACGATCGCGCGCGCCACCGGCTTGGCGAAGAACGGCATCGGCGCGCTGCGGATACGTCCGAAGATCAAGGTCATCAACAACGGCGGCATGGCCGATCCTTCGGCGTAATGCATCCAGTAGCGGAACTGCTGCCGCTCGGGCGAATCGATCGGCCGAGCGGGTGGCGACAATGCACACTCGGTGTCGTAACGCTCGGTCAGGTAGTCCAGGATCGCACCGGACTCGGCGATGGTCAGCCCGCCGTCGACGATGACGGGCGATTTGCCCAACGGATGGATTGCGCGCAATGCCGCCGGTGCCAGCATGGTCTTGGGATCGCGCTCATGGCGCACGATCTGGTACGGCAACGTCAACTCTTCAAGCAGCCACAGCACGCGCTGCGAGCGGGAGTTGTTGAGATGGTGGACAGTAATCATGGCAACGGGCCGCACACGGAAAGCGCCATGCTACCCAGCCGCGCGTCATGGTTGCGCACACGCCGCATCGGCACGCCCACGCTGGATAGCGTGTTGACCATTCCAGACGAAAATGCCGGCCAATAAAAAAACGCCGATCGCTTGCGCGACCGGCGTTTTTGGCAACCTTACGGTTGCAGGCGGATTAGACCGCCTGCACCTGGTCAGCCTGCATGCCCTTCTGGCCCTGCACGGCGACGAAGGTGACCTTCTGGCCTTCCTGCAGCGACTTGAAGCCGGTGCCCTGGATGGCACGGAAGTGCACGAACAGGTCCGGGCCGCTTTCCGGGGTGATGAAGCCGAAGCCCTTGGCATCGTTGAACCACTTCACGGTACCGCTCTGACGATCTGACATTTACAAACTCCTGAACTATGGATGGATAAATCGCAGCGTCCGAAAAGCCGGAGCTGAGACTGAGTTGCAGGCGTTGGTAAAGCGGAACGATGAAGCGAGATCTGTAACGATCCGGCTGCACCAGGCCACGATTCACGGTGACCCTTGCAAACACAGTGCGTGCACAGTACTCGTGTTTTCGGCAAAAAGCGACACCCCACCTCAAATCTTTTTCTGTCGGGCCACATCCGACGGCTTGTCAGGGCCTTCCTGCCTCCGGGGCATTTGCTGAATACGCTCTGAGTGCCATCGATCCACAGCTCATCGGGCACCTGCACCGGCCAAGCGGAGCAGGCAGCCGGTCTGCGCCAGGCTACCCGACTTCGCCGTGCCGTCACACCGCCTGCCGCCTGCCCCGCTCACCACCCAGACGCCCGCCCGCCGGGACAGCCGCGTATCATGGGTGCCCTTTGCAATCGGCACCCTGATGGCCCTCACCGCCACCGTCCGCAGAGCGGACATTCAGATCAGCGACATGGACCGCGGGTACTACGCCAACCATTCGCTGACCCTGGCCCAGCACCCTTCTGAGACCGACGAACGGCTGATGGTGCGGTTGCTGGTCTTTGTGCTGTTCGCCGACGAGCGTCTGGAATTCGGCCGCGGCCTCAGCAACGACGACGAGCCCGATCTGTGGCGGCGCGACTACACCGGCGACCCGGAGCTGTGGATCGACCTCGGCCAGCCCGACGAAAGCCGCGTGCGCAAGGCCTGCAATCGCTCGCGCGCAGCGGTGGTGATCGGCTACGGCGGCCAGGCCACCGAAACCTGGTGGAAGAAGCACGCCAACGCCATGGGCCGGCACCGCAACCTGCGCGTGATCGAGCTCGACTCGCAGGCCACCGAGGCGCTGGGTGCGCTGATCCAGCGCGGCATGCGCTTTGACGTGATTATCCAGGACGGCGAAGTGCAGATGCTGGCCGACCATGGCAGCGTCACCCTGACCCCGATGGTGCGGCAAGCCCCGGCCGAATGAGCATGCGGTGCGACGTGCTGGTCATCGGCGCCGGTGCCGCCGGCCTGATGAGCGCCTTCACCGCCGGTCGCCGCGGCCGCCAGGTGCTGGTGATCGACCATGCCAACAAGGTCGGCAAGAAGATCCTGATGTCCGGCGGCGGGCGCTGCAACTTCACCAACACCGGCACCACGCCGGGCAACTTCATCTCCGCCAACCGGCATTTCTGCAAATCCGCCCTGGCGCGCTACAGCCCCGGCGATTTCGTGCAGCTGGTCGAACGCCACGGCATCGCCTACCACGAGAAGGAGCTGGGGCAACTGTTCTGCGACATCTCCTCCAAGCAGATCGTGCGCCTGCTGCTGGACGAGTGCGAGGCGGCCGGGGTGCAACTGCGCACCCAGTGCGCGGTGCAATCGGTGCAGCGCGACAGCGATGGATTCAGCGTGCAGACCAGCGCCGGCCGCGTGCAGGCGCAATCACTGATCGTCGCCACCGGCGGGCTGTCGATTCCCAGCATGGGCGCCAGCGGCTTCGGCTACGCGCTGGCCCAGCAGTTCGGCCACACGGTGCTGCCCACGCGGGCCGGGCTGGTCCCGCTCACCTTGAGCGGCAAGCACCAGGAGCGTTTGCAGGACCTGTCCGGGCTGGCCTTGCCGGTGGAAGCGCACTGCAACGGCGTCAGCTTTCGCAACTTCATGCTGCTGACCCATCGCGGTGTCAGCGGGCCGGCGATCCTGCAGATCTCTTCTTATTGGCAACCGGGCGACGACCTGCGGCTGGACCTGCTGCCCGGCCACGATGCAGCGGCATGGCTGCGCGAGCAAAAGCAGCACCGTGGCGCCACCGAGCTGCGCAACGTCTTGGGCGATGTGCTGCCACGGCGCTTCGCGCAACGGCTGTGCGAGGTGTGGCTGCCGGACAAGCCCGTGCGCCAACTGGACCCGCCGCAGCTGCAAAGCGCGGCCGATCTACTCGGTGCGTTTCCATTGATCGCCAGCGGAACCGAGGGCTACCGCACCGCCGAGGTCACCCTGGGCGGCGTCGACACCCACCAGATCTCCGGTGCCACCATGGAGTCGCGGCTGACCGCTGGCCTGTACTTCGTCGGCGAGGTGCTGGACGTGACCGGCTGGTTAGGCGGCTACAACTTCCAGTGTGCCTGGGCATCCGGCCACGCCGCCGGCTGCGCGGCGTAGAGCCGCTCACAGAAGCAGTGCGCAGCCGCCATGCGAAAGAACCACCGACCGGGGACGCTGCATGCCAGCCATCGCAGTGCCTGCGCGCGGCCACGTGCCTGAACGTCATCACCACTCCACGACGTGCACTGCGTCGCACCCCGCATGTGGAGGGCCCCACACACATGGACGTGTCAACCCCCTTCGTGTCATAAAGCCCGTCCCCAGGGAGCCGCGCATGCAAAAAGGCAAAGACCTCACCCTCCGCCTGATGATCGTTGACGACAGCGTGGAGAATGCCGAGGCGATCGTGACCGCGCTGCGCAACGGCGGCATCGCGGTCCGGCCTTCGCGCCCGCAAACACCGGAAGAGCTTGCCAGCATGCTGTCCGGCCAGATCGACCTGGCTTTGCACGGCCAGGCGCAGCAGGTGCCGATGAGCGCGCTGCATGCGCAGATCGCCGGCAGCGGCAAGGACATTCCGATCATCCTGCTGGCCGAGCGGCTCGAAGAGAACGCGCTGGTAGAAGCCGCTGCACACGGGATTCGCGCCATCGCGCTGCGCCACCGCCCCGAGCATCTGTTGGCACTGGTGCGCTCGGAATGGGCCGATCTGCAGGCACGCCGCGGCTTGCGCCGCATCGAGGCGCAGATGCGCGAGACCGAGCGCCGCTGCGATGCCTTGATCGCTTCCTCGCGCGACCCGATCGCCTACGTCCACGAAGGCATGCACATCCGCGCCAACGAGGCGTACCTGGACATGTTCGGCTTCGCCTCGTTCGACGACGTCGAAGGCGTCTCGCTGCTGGACATGATCGCCGCGCAGTACGTCGACGATTTCAAGCAGCTGCTGAAGGCCATGGCCAAGGGCGAGCCGCCGCCGGCGCAATACAAGGTCGACGCCCGCCGGCTGGAAGGCGACACCTTCCCGGCAACGATGGAATTTGCCACCGCCACCTACGAAGGCGAGCCCTGCATCCAGGTGGTGTTCCGCCGCCGCGAGGAGTTCGACCCGGAACTGGCACGCGAAGTGGAAGACCTGCGTCAGCGCGACCAGGTCACCGGGCTGCTCAACCGCCCCACCTTCATGGTGGCGCTGGAACAGGCGGTGGCACAGGCCGGCCGCAGCGAGGGCCAGTCCGGCTTTCTGTTGATCGAGCCGGACAATTACGCGCGCATCCTCCCCGAGATCGGCCTGGACGCGGCCGACACCCTGATCGCGGCCATGGCCGTGCACGTCGCCGGCGTGGTGGACCAGAGCGTGGTCGCCGCGCGTTTCGGCGAGCATAGTTTTGCGCTGTTGATGAGCGGCAACTATGCACGCACGCACGCCCTGGCCGAAACCGTCCGCCAGGCATTCGCGCAACAGGTCTTCAGCATCGGCGCGCGCTCGACCACGGTCACGGTGAGCATCGGGGGCGTGCAGATCGGCGAGAAGATCGCCAGCATCGGCCAGGTGCTCAATCGCGGCACCGAGGCGGTGCGCACCACCGCCGAACTTGGCGGCAATGCGGTCAGCATCTACGACCCGGCCGCCTCGGACCGGGCCGAGGAAGAACGCATCGCACGCTGGGTGGAGCAGTTGCGCGAAGCCCTGGTCGGCGATGGTTTCGTGCTGCATTACCAGCCGGTGCTCAGCCTGCAGGGCGAGCCGCTGGAGCTGTACCAGGCTTTTCTGCGGCTGGAACGCAACGGCGAGATGATGTCGCCCAACGCCTTCATGGCCATCGCCGAAGAGCACGATCTGATTACCGAGATCGACCGCTGGGTCGTGGCGCGGGCGATCCGCCAGCTGGGCGAGCAACAACGCGCCGGCCGCCGGACCCACCTGCTGGTGCGCATCGGCCCGAACTCGTTCGCCGATCCGCAGATGATCGACACCATCCGCGAGCAACTGGCGGTGTACGGCGTGCCCGGCGAACGGCTGTGGCTGCAGACCCCGGAATCGAAGGTCTTCACCCGCCTGCGCGATGCCCAGCAGTTCCTTGCCGCGGTATCGGCGATGGGCTGCAAGGTGGGGCTGGAGCAGTTCGGTTCGGGGCTGGATTCGTTCCAGCTGCTGGCGCACTTCCACCCGGCCTTCCTGAAGCTGGATCGCAGCATCACCGGCGAGATCGCCTCGGCCCGCGAAAGCCAGGAGAAGATCCGCGAGATCACCTCGCGCGCGCAGCCGGCCGGCATTCTTACCATGGCCGAGTTCGTGGCCGATGCGCAGTCGATGAGCAGCTTCTTCAGTGCCGGCGTGGACTACGTGCAGGGCGATTTCGTCGCGTCCACCAGCCCGACGATGCAGTTCGAATTCGGCTGAGGCGTCCGGCCGGGCAAGCCCGCACAGGCGCACAGCCCGTGCGGGTGGCAGCGACGCTAGCGCGGCGGGCGCAGACCGCTCACGCCGCAGTGGCGGTGGCGGAACGCAATGCGGCGATACGCTCGGTCAGCGGTGGATGGCTCAGGAACAGCCGGCGCAGACCGGCACCCACGCCGCCGGAAATGCCGAAGGCCTGCACCTGCGCGGGCAAGCTGCTCTGCCCATGATTCAGCGATAGACGTTCCAGCGCGGCGATCATCTTGCCGCGGCCGGCCAACTGCGCGCCGCCGGCGTCGGCGCGGAATTCGCGGCGACGCGAGAACCACATCGCGATCATGGTGGCGAACATCCCCAGCACCATCTCCAGCGCGAACACGATGATGTAGTAGGCAAACCCCCGGCCACCCTCGCGGTTGCCCGACAGCGTGCTGTCGATGACCCCGCCGACCACGCGCGCCAGCACGATCACGAAGGTATTGAGCACCCCCTGCAACAACGCCATGGTCACCATGTCGCCGTTGGCGACGTGGGCGATCTCGTGGCCGAGCACCGCCTCGGCCTCGTCCTGGCTCATGTGTTGCAACAGGCCGGTGGAGACCGCCACCAGTGCGTTGTTGCGGTTGGCGCCGGTGGCGAAGGCGTTGATCTCCGGGCCTTCGTAGATCGCCACTTCCGGCATGCCGATGCCGGCGGCCCGGGCCTGACGCTGCACCGTCTCGACCAGCCAACGCTCGGTCGGCGTACGCGGTTCGGCGATCACCTGCGCGCCGGTACTGCGCTTGGCCATGAACTTGGACAGCAACAGCGAGATGAAGGACCCACCGAAGCCGAAGATGGCGCCCATCACCAGCAGGCCACTCATCTGCGCGGGATTGACGCCCAACACCGACATGACGACGCTGGCGAGCATCAGCACCGCCAGGTTGGTCAGCAGGAACAGGAAGATGCGGTTGAACATGGCGCGCGGGCTCCACTCGGACGTGATGGACTGCTGTGGATTTGCGGACATGACTGCTTGAAATCAAGCGCGCATCTGACCGACGATTCAGCCGCCCATGCCCTCACTTCCCTATCGCGGCCGCTTTGCGCCCTCCCCGACCGGCCCGCTGCACTTCGGCTCGCTGCTGGCCGCCTTCGGCAGCTGGCTGCTCGCTCGGCATGCCGGCGGGCAATGGTGCGTGCGGCTCGAGGACATCGACCCGCCGCGTGCCGAAGCGGGCGCGTCCGAGCGCCAACTGCGCACCCTGGCTGCTTTTGGCCTGGTCTCAGACCTGCCGATCCTCCGGCAATCCGATCGCGATGCGCACTACACCGCCGCGCTCACCACGCTGCTGGAGACCGGGCAGGCGTTCGAGTGCAGCTGCAGCCGCGCCGACCTGGCGCGCATGGGCGGGATCCACCATGCCTGTGTCGCGCCACTGGGCGCACGCCGCGCGGTCCGCCTGCGGGTACCGCCGCAGCCGCCGGTCGGCTTCGACGACGGGTTGCAGGGGCATGTGCTGCAGGACGTGCATGCCGAGGTGGGCGATGTGGTGCTGCGGCGCGCCGACGGCTACTGGGCCTACCAGCTTGCCGTCGTCGTAGACGATGCGGCGCAGGCGATCACCGATGTGGTGCGCGGTGCCGACCTGCTCGATTCCACCCCGCGCCAGCTGGTGCTGCAGCGCGCCCTTGGCCTGCCGACTCCGCGTTATCTGCACCTGCCGCTGATCCTGGATGCCGAGGGCCGCAAACTGTCCAAATCGCATGCCGCCCCCGCGCTGGACGATGGCGACCCGCTGCCCGCCCTGCGCGCCGCCTGGCAGGCGCTGGGCCAGCCGCCTGCCGTCCTGCCGCCGCATGGGGGCGTGGACACACTGCTGCAGCAGGCGGTGCAGCATTTCTCGCCGGAGTTGCTGCCGGCAACGCCCACGCTTGACCTGTCCATGCGCGCGTCGCCCCCGCTGCGTGACTAGAATTGCGGCCCAGCACCGGCATCCGGCCGCGGCGCCTGCGCCACGGCCCTGATCGCCCCCTGCCTCTACCTGCTTATTGGAGTCGTCATGACATCTCGCGTCGCATTGGTCACCGGCGGCACCGGCGGTATCGGTACCGCCATCTGCAAGCGCCTGGCCGATCAGGGCCATCGGGTCGCCAGCAACTTCCGCAACGAGGAGAAGGCGCGCGACTGGCAACAACGCATGCAGGCGCAGGGCTACGAGGTCGCCTTGTTCGGTGGCGACGTGGCCTCGTCCGAGCATGCGTGCGCCTTGGTGGAAGCGGTCGAAGCGGCGCTGGGGCCGATCGAGGTCCTGGTCAACAACGCCGGCATCACCCGCGACACCACCTTCCACCGCATGACCGCCGAACAGTGGCACGAGGTCATCAACACCAATCTCAATTCGGTGTTCAACGTCACCCGCCCGGTGATCGAGGGCATGCGCAAGCGCGGTTGGGGACGGGTGATCCAGATCAGTTCCATCAACGGGCTCAAGGGCCAGTACGGCCAGGCCAATTACGCTGCGGCCAAGGCCGGCATGCATGGCTTCACCATCTCGCTGGCGCGCGAGAACGCCGCCTTCGGAGTCACCGTCAATACCGTTTCGCCTGGCTACGTGGCCACCGACATGGTCATGGCGGTGCCGGAAGAAGTGCGCGCCAAGATCGTGACCGACATCCCCACGGGCCGGCTTGGCCGACCGGAAGAGATCGCCTATGCGGTGGCGTTCCTGGTGGCGGAAGAGGCTGCTTGGATCACGGGTTCGAACCTGGACATCAACGGCGGCCACCACATGGGCTGGTAGATTTGCTGCAACTTTGCGATGCAGCATGGATTTGGGCCAAAAACCATGCTGCGCAACATTTTTTATGTGTCCGCGTCGACAAATAAGGTCCGTTGGCTGTTGCAACGGCTGCTGCGCTGCGCCATCCTGCGCGCACTATCAGTGTGAGTGAACGCTCCATGGCCGGACTTCGCATCATCAAGAAGTATCCCAATCGCCGTCTCTACGACACCGAGATTTCCAGTTACATCACCATTGAAGATGTGCGCCAGCTCATCATCGACGGCGAAGAGTTCGAGGTTCGCGACGCCAAGAGCGGCGAAGATCTGAGCCGCGCCGTGTTGCTGCAGATCATTGCCGACCAGGAACAGGACGGCGAGCCGATGCTGTCCACCCAGTTACTGAGCCAGATCATCCGCTTCTACGGCGATTCGCTGCAGGGCTTCATGGGCAACTACCTGGAGCGCAGCATGCAGGTCTTCCTGGACCAGCAACAGCAGTTCCGCCAGCAGATGGGCAACCTGCTCGGGCAGACCCCATGGGCGATGATGAACCAGCTGACCGAGCGCAACCTGGAGCTGTGGCAGGAATTCCAGCGCAACTTCGGCGCCGGTTTCGGTCGCCCGGGCGGCCCTGGCACGCCGCCGAGCCCGCCGGGCGCCGGCAGCATGGGCAGTGGCCCGATGGGCACCGGCACGCACGGCACCTCGGGCAACCAAACCGGCACCACCGGCAAGGCCCGCAACCGCGGCTGATCGAACATCGCGCGTGGTGCCGGATGGCGCTACGCGCACACCATCAACGGCCGGCCTGCGCAGCGCAGGCCGAGCAGATCCGCTCGATGTGGTAGCCGCGCGCCCGCAGCCGCTCCACCACGCCATCATTGCCCAGCAGGTGCAAGGCACCGACCACGACCAGCGTGGTTCCGCTGCCCTTGCCCAATTGCTTTTCCAGCCGTGGCACCCAACGCGCATTGCGCTCGACGTTGATGTCCTGATACAGCGCCGGATACTGCCTGCGCATGTCCTCGGCCATCTGCGTGGTCAGCGCGTGCACGTCGCCGTTGCGCCAGGCCGCATGCAACCGACGCAGCTGGTCGGTGGTCTGTGCCTCGTCCAGTGCTTCTTCCAGCAGTTGCTGCTGCTCGGCGGGCGTCATGCCATCGAGCAGGGTGAGCTGTTCCTCGGCGCGTTCCAACCCGTCGGCCGGCTTGCCGCGCGACTGCGCCTGCTGCATCAGGTAATGGTCCAGACCCGCGTTCGGTTCCATGCCCTGGCGCGCCATCTCGGCCAGGCTGATCGACAACGCCACGAACCACGGCTTGAGCGATTGCAGCGCCTCGATCGACATGCCGTGCTTGCGCGCATAGGCACTGAGTGCCTGCCAGGTCCTGGCATCCAGCGTGTCCTGCAGGGTGCGCCCGTCCGTGCGCCGTGCCACCTGCAGCATGCGCCCGGCCAGCTGCGGCGATTGCGCATCGGCCGGCGGCAGCTCGAACAGCAGGCGGTCGGCCTTGGCGAAGGCCTGCATCACGTCCGGCGACAGCGGGTAATCGCTGGGCTTGAGCACATGGAACGAGCCCAGCAAATAGAGCGTGCCGCCCTTGCCGTCGACCTTCCACAGCAATGGCACCGGCGGACCGGCAGGCGCATCGGCCGTACCGCGCGCCCGGCCCGGGGCCACCACCCCGCTCCATAGCGCCAGCACCAGCAGTGCTTGACCACACCAGCCGACGAACCACGCGCGCCCCCGCAGCGTCATCGAAACTCCTGTCACCGCGCCCCCTTCGCCACGTCAGTGCGGCACCTTGTAGGCCTTCTCGCCCGCCGTGACCGCCAGGTCGATGCGGTTTTCCGGCGGCGGCAATGGGCAGGTGGCAAACGGCGTGAACGCGCATGGCGGGTTGTAGGCACGATTGAAATCCACCACCACGTGCCCTGAAGCGTCGGGCACATCCAGGTCCAGGAAGCGCCCGGCCGGATAGCTGCCGTGCCCGCTGGTGCGATCGGCGAACACCACCAGGCCCGGCCGTCCAGGCTCGCCGATGGTCTCCAGACGATAGGTCTTGCCGTCGCGCTCGAACTCGATTGCGCCGGCATTGGCCTGCGCGCTGGTGATACCGACGATGTCCACGATCGGCAGGGTCTTGCCGACAGCATTGGGCACGTAACGCGCGCTGATGCGCCAGGACGGATCCACCGGCCAGTAGTCCAGCCCGGCGAAATGGGTGCGCGATGGCGCATCGGCGTGCTTGACCCGCAGCGCATAGCGGTCGCCGCGATGGATCAGGCTGAGCACCCCCTTGCCGTCGTCGAACCGGATCAAGGTGGGCTGGGGATCGCGATCGGACTGGAAGCGGATCCTGCCGGTCAGCGGCTTGCCATCGATACTGAGCGTGGCGCCACGCTCGGGAACAAACCACACCGTCGTGCCTTCGGTGGACACCATGCCCATCTTCGGCGGCCCGACCGCCAGCTTGATGCCGCTGTCGGCACTGCGGCCGATGTAATGCGCCTTCAGCGTCAGCCAGTGCAGACCGACCAGGCTGGTCCAGCCATCGGGTGCACGCAGCGCTTGCAGACGGCTTTCGCGCCAGGCAGCGCTATCGGCCAGGGAGGCCTTGTCCGGCACGACCGACGCGGCCGCCGGCGGCGCATCGCGCCCACACCCGACCAGCGTTGCCACCGCCAACACCACTGCCAAGCAGCCTGTTCCCCTGTGTCCTGCCATTACCGCCCCCTCAGGAACCAACGATCGATTTCGCCCAGCGTAAACCGCGCCCAGGTCGGACGGCCATGGTTGCACTGGCCCGAGCGTTCGGTGACTTCCATGTCGCGCAGCAAGGCATTCATTTCCGGCACGGTGAGGCGGCGATTGGCGCGCACCGCGCCGTGGCAGGCCATGGTCGAGAGCAGCTCGTCGCGCGCGCTGGCGATGCGGCGGCTCTGGCCATGCTCACGCAGGTCGCCCAGCACATCGCGCAGCAAGGCTTCGGGCTCGGCGTTGGCCAGCAGCGCGGGAATGCTGCGCACATGCAGCGATTGCGGGCCGGCACGGGTGATGTCGAAGCCCAGGCTGGCCAGGGTGTCGGCTTCGCGCTCGGCGGTATCGGCCTCGCGCTCGCCCACGGCCAGCGTCATCGGCACCAGCAGCGGCTGCGCCCGCAGGCCGATGCTGTCGTGGGCGTTCTTCAGGCGTTCGTAGCCGATACGTTCGTGCGCGGCATGCATGTCCACCACGATCAGGCCTTCGGCATTCTCGGCCAGGATGTAGATGCCGTGCAGTTGCGCCACGGCATAGCCGAGCGGCGGCACGCCACTGTCTGCGGCGGTGGGCGGCAGGCCGGTGCCGGAGACCACCGGCACATCGCCCGACGGCTGCGCGGCGCTGCCGGGCGGCGCATACAGCGCGCTGTAGGCCGCGCGGGCCTCGTCCACGCGCAGGCCCAATGGCGCTTGCGATGGCCGCCAGTTGGCATAGCCCGCCGAGCCACCACCACTGCCCGCAGCAGAGCCATAACTGGCGCCACCGCCACCGCCGACGTTGCCCGGCGCAGCCGGCGCAACCAGGGCGTCACCCGCCGCATCGCTGCCGATGCTGCCGGGCGTGGTGCCGGCGCGCGTCTGCGCCAGCGCGTCCTGCAAGGTGCGGTAGACGAAATCGTGGATCAGCCGCGCCTCGCGGAAGCGCACCTCGTGCTTGGCCGGATGCACGTTGACGTCCACCCGCGCCGGGTCCAGTTCCAGGAACAACACGTAGGCCGGCTGGCGCCCATGGAACAGCACATCGCCATAGGCCATCTTGACCGCATGCGCCACGCTGCGGTCGCGCACCGAGCGACCGTTGACGTAGAGATATTGCTGGTCGGTACTGGCACGCGAGTAATGCGGCTGCGCCACCCAGCCGTGCAGGCGCAGCCCGGCGCCGCTGTGATCCACCCGCAGCGCCTGGCGCGCGAAATCCTCGCCCAGCGTTTCGCCCAGCCGCGCATCCGAATACAGATCGCCCGGCTTGTAACGGCGCGAAGGCTTGCCGTTGTGCGAGACGCGCAATTCCACGTCCGGCCGCGCCAGCGCCAGCGAACGCAGCCACTCTTCGATATGCCCAAGCTCGGTGCGTTCGGCACGCAGGAACTTGCGCCGCGCCGGCACGTTGAAGAACAGCTCGCGCACTTCCACCGTGGTGCCTGGCGCGTGCGCCTGCGGCGTCACCTCGCCCAGGCGCCCGCCCTCGATCTGCAGCGCCGAGCCATGTTCGGCATCGTGGCGGCGCGAGACCAGGGTAAAGCGGCTGACCGAGGCGATCGACGGCAACGCTTCGCCGCGGAAACCCAGCGTGGCGACGGTTTCCAGATCGTCCAGCGAGGCGATCTTGCTGGTGGCATGCCGCGACACCGCCAGCGGAAGCTCGTCCGGCGTGATGCCGCCGCCGTTGTCGCGGATACGGATCAGGCGCACGCCGCCTTCTTCCAGATCGATGTCCACGCGGGTGGCGCCGGCATCGAGTGCGTTCTCGACCAGCTCCTTGACCACTGAGGCAGGCCGCTCGACGACCTCGCCGGCAGCGATCTGGTTGATGAGGATCTCCGGCAGCTGACGGATCGCCATCAGCGCGCACTCCGGCATGGGACGCGCGGCATGCGGAACTTCGGGGGTAGCACGAACAAGACAGACCTCGGCACGGCAACCCGGCGGCGCACAGGCGCCGGCATCTCGGGAATCAGTGCCGAATGATAGCCGAGCGTGTCAGCGGCTGCCGCCGGCCACGGTGCCTGCAGCAGTGTCAGCCTCGGCCTGCGCGCGTGCCGCGAACAAGGTGCCCGGTGGCGGCTGGCGGGTGAAGAAGGTATCGATGCCATCCAGCACTGCGGCGGCAATCTTGCGCTGGTAGGCCGGATCGATCAGGCGGCGCTCTTCGTCCGGGTTGGAGATGAAGGCCGTCTCCACCAGCATCGCCGGCATGTCCGAGGTGCGCAGCACTGCGAAATTGGCGCGCTCCAGCTGCGGTTTGTGATTGTTGCCGATGCGCTTCAGCCCACCCAACACATGCCCGGCCGCGTCTTCGGAGGCCTTCATGTGGCCGCTCTGTGCAAGATCCAGCAACACGTTGGCCAGGGTGCTTTCGGTCTGCTGCAGGCGCACGCCGCCGACCAGATCGGCGGCATTTTCCTTGTCGGCCAGCCAGCGCGCGCGTTGCGAGGATGCACCCTTGGTGGAGAGTACATACACCGACGAGCCGGTCGCGCTGCGGTTTTCCGCTGCGTCGGCGTGGATCGAGATGAAGATGTCGGCCTTGGCGGCACGCGCCTTCTGCGCGCGCATCGGCAGGGGAATGAACACGTCGCTATCGCGCGTCAAAAAGGCCTTCATGCCGGGCGTGGCGTTGATCTGGCGCGCCAGCTCACGGCCGACGGCCAGGGTGACGTCTTTTTCGCGCTTGCCCGTCGGCCCGGTGGCACCCGGATCCTGGCCACCGTGACCGGGGTCAATGGCGACAATCAACGGCCGCATGCCAGGTGCCATCTTGACCCGCGACGCTTCGCTGGGCAGCAGCGGACGCGGAGGTGCATCGTCGTCTGTACTGGCAACGGCTGCGCCCGAAGCGAGGCCACCAGCGGTCGCGGTGGGTGCGCTCCCGCCATTGAGAATCGCCGCCGCCGTCGCGCCGCCCGTGCCGACCACACCGGAAGACGCCGCCGCCGCCGTGCCCGGCCGCGGCGTCGGCACGCCGGTCGCCACCGTGGTGGGAACCGCAGCTGGCGTGACGGTCGGCATGGCCGATGCGGGAACCGCCGCTGCGACCGGAGCGGGAGCAGGTGTGGGAGCAGTGGTCGGTGCGGGAGCTGGCAAAGCGGCCGAGGACGCACGCTGCGCGGACGCAGCCAACGCCGCCGTGGCGCGCGCCGCTTCGGTCTGTGCGTTGAGCGGGCGCGGTGGCGGCAGCGCACCCGCCGTGCCGGTCGCGGCGGCGGCCATTGCAGGTGCCGGCATCGGATCGCCCGGCCACTCGATCACCAATGTCGAAGCGCTGCCCAGGGTCTGCATCTGCGGCTTCAACGCGGTCACTGGGCTGGCCAGTTCGAACACCACGCGAAACGTCCCCGGCACTGGCTGACCCGTGCGCACCGACGTCACCAGGCCAGTGGCAGTTGGCAGTGTGAGGCCACGCGCCGCCGACGAATCCGGAAAGTCCACCACCAGGCGGTTCGGGTTGGCCAGCGACAAAGTCTTGAAACCACCGCTACCGGCGAGCTGGATCTCGGCCCGCGTGCCGGTGGCGCCAGTGGTCACGCCGACCGTCTTGATTTCGCCAGCCCAACCAGCAAAAACCGCCAGGCTGAGGCTGGCGGTCAGGGCGGAACGACAGAGTTGGCGGATCCCCGGTGTCATGGCGCTGGATTCAATCATCCATGCCTGTGAATTGCAAGGTGATTTCCCTTAATAATCCGCAACCTGGCGTTCATTCTTCCTGTTCGCCGGCAAAAAGGGGCTGCAACTCGACGTGATCGGCCAGCGCCCGCAACCAGTCGTGCCCGGTTGCGCTGCGACCGAGCAGACGCACGCGACGCCCTTCACCATCCACCGCCAATTCCACGTCTAGATCCACTGGTGGCAGCGCGCCCGCGCCGCGCTCGGGCCATTCGATCAACCACAGGCTGGCGCTGCCCTCGTCCAGGCCGAGAAAATCCAGTTCGCCCGCGTTGCCGATGCGGTACAGATCCAGATGCCAGGCTTCGTCGCCGGTGGCTAGCGGATAGCGCTCGATCAGCGTGTAGGTGGGGCTGCGGATGGGGCCGGTGACACCGAGCGCGCGCAGCAAGGCGCGCGCCAGGGTGGATTTGCCGGCGCCCAGGTCGCCATGCAGCTGCACCACCGCCGTGGCGGGCCGCACCGCCGCCAGCGCACGACCGAGGGTTTCGCTGGCGTCGGCGTCGATCAGGTAGGCATCGAGCTGGGTCATGGGTGGGTTCCGGAGTTGGCAAGGCGGCGCAGCGACAGCAGCAGGTCGGTCGGCAACAGTCCGCGTTCGCCATCGCAGGCGGCCGCATCGCCAGCGCAGCCGTGCAGCAAGGCACCCAGGCTGGCAGCATCGAAGGCCGACCACCCCTGCCCCAGCAAGGCGGCAATCACACCGGTCAACAGATCGCCCATGCCACCGACCGCCATGCCGGGATTGCCGGCGTCGATGATGCGCGGCACGGCATGCGGCGCAGCCACCACGCTGCCGGCCCCCTTGAGCACCACCACCGCCTCGTAGCGCTGTGCCAGCGCGGCGGCCGCAGCCAGGCGGTCGCGCTGGATGTCCCCGGCCGACACCCCGAGCAGGCGCCCGGCCTCGCCAGGATGCGGGGTGAGCACGCGCGGGCCGCGCGCAGGCAACGGATTGCCGGCCAGCAAATTCAGCGCATCGGCATCGATGACCAGTGGCGTGTCGGACGCCAGTGCGGCCTGCCACAAGCCCTGTGCCCAGGCGTCCTGGCCCAGCCCCGGCCCAAGCGCGATCACATCGGCGGCCTCGGCGAGGGCGGCGATCTCGTCGCCAGCCTGCACCGCGCGTGCCATCGCCTCGGGACAACGCGCCAGCAGCGGCGCGACATGCTCGGCCCGCGTGGCCACCTGCACCAGCCCGGCACCGCTACGCAGCGCCGCCTCGGCGGTCAACAGGATGGCGCCACCACTGCCGAGATTGCCGCCAATGCACAGCACCCGCCCGGACTCGCCCTTGTGGGTGTTGCGCCGCCGTGGGCGCAATTGCGCAGCCAGTGCTCCGCTCTCCCAGCCGTGCGCGGCAGGCGCCAGCCCATCGAATGCGTCGAGCGGCAGGTCCAGCGATGCGATGCCGCGCTCGCCGGAAGACTCCAGCGCATCGCCGGTATACAGGCCGACGTGCGGCACGATGAATTGCAGGGTGGCCTCCGCACGCACGGCGGTTCCGAAGGCCACGCCGTGATCGGCATCGATGCCGCTGGGCACATCCAGCGCCAGGACCGGGCGACCGGCCGCATTGATGGCCTCGATCAGCGCGGTGGTTGGCGTCTCCGGTGCCCGATTCAGGCCGATCCCGAACAGCGCATCGACGATCACATCGGCCTGCGCCAGTGGGTACGGAAACAGGTCGATGGCACCGCCCACCGCCAGATAGTCGGTGCAGGCGCGCTGTGCCAGGACCGAGCCAGGCCCGTGTCCGGGCAGATGCACCACCCGCACCTGGCGCCCGGCCCGCTGCGCCAGCCGCGCCAGCACATAGCCATCGCCACCATTGTTGCCGGTGCCGCATACCACCACGATGCGGCGCGCCTGCGGCCAGCGTTCCAGCAGCCACTGCCAGGCGGCCTGGCCGGCGCGTTGCATCAGCGTGTAGCCATCGCCACCGAGCAGCGTGGTGGCCCGCGCATCGAGCGTGCGCGCGGCAGCGGTATCGTAAAGAGCAAGCGGTGCGTACATGCCGGGAATTCTATACTTGTCGCCATGTCTGCAGTCCTCGCCCGCCCCGACCCTACCGATGCTGCTGCGCGCATCCGCGTGCTTGCGCGCGAAGCGGGCTTTCAACGCTGCGGCATCACCGGCATCGAACTGGGCGAAGACGAAGCGCATCTGCGCAGCTGGCTGGCAGAAGGCCTGTACGGCACGATGCACTGGATGGCCCAGCACGGCGACAAGCGCTCGCGCCCGCAGGAGCTGGTGCCGGGCACCTTGCGGGTGTTGTCGGTGGGCATGGATTACGGCCGCAAGGACGACACCGAGGCCTGGAACACCTTGCACGATGGCACCCGCGCCTATGTGGCGCGCTACGCCCTGGGACGCGACTACCACAAGCTGATGCGCAACCGGCTGCAGAAGCTGGCTGAGCGCATCCAGGGCGAGATCGGCACCTTTGGTTACCGCGTGTTCGTGGATTCCGCGCCGGTACTGGAACGTGCGCTGGCGCGCAACGCCGGGCTGGGCTGGATCGGCAAACACACCTGCCTGATCGATCGCAATGGCGGCTCGTGGTTTTTCCTGGGCGAGATCTACCTGGACCTGCCGCTGCCGATCGACACCCCGGCCACCGCGCATTGCGGGACCTGCACGCGCTGCATCGACATCTGCCCCACCCAGGCCATCATCGCCCCCTACCGGCTGGATGCACGCCGCTGCATCGCCTACCTCACCATCGAACACGACGGCGCCATTCCCGAAGACATGCGCAAGCCGATCGGCAACCGCATCTTCGGTTGCGACGACTGCCAGCTGATCTGCCCCTGGAACAAGTTCGCCAAGCGTACCGACGAAGCCGACTTCCGCGCCCGCAACGACCTGGATGTGGCCACGCTGCCACAGTTGTTCGCCTGGGACCAGGACGAGTTCCTGCAGCGCACCGAGGGCAGCCCGATCCGCCGCAGCGGACACGAACGCTGGCTGCGCAACATCGCGGTGGGCCTGGGCAATGCACCCGGCACGCTGGAGGTACTGGCCGCATTGGAAGCGCGCCGGCACGATGAGTCCGAGCTGGTGCGCGAACACGTCGGCTGGGCGCTGGCCCAGCACGGCCTTTGACCGACCGCCACTGGCTGCGCCACAGCCAGTGGCGGGCACCGCGCCGTGCGCAATGGGCCATCGCGGCCATCGCGGCCCCTTCGCGTCCCGGCAGCCGATCACCCAGGATCTTCGCCGCTGCGGGATAATGCGGCGATGGCCGAACGCACCCAACAGATCCTCACCCCCAGCCAGCTCAACACGCTGGCGCGTGACATGCTCGAAGGCAGCTTCCCGCTGGTCTGGGTGGAAGCCGAACTGAGCAGCGTCACCCGTCCGTCGTCGGGGCATCTGTACTTCACCCTCAAGGATGCGCGCGCGCAGATCCGCTGCGCGATGTTCAAACCCAAGAGCACCTGGCTGAAATTCCAGCCCCGCGAAGGCCTGCGCGTGCTCGCGCGCGGCCGGCTCACCTTGTACGAGGCGCGTGGCGACTACCAGTTGGTCCTTGACCACATGGAAGAGGCCGGCGAAGGCGCGCTGCGCCGTGCCTTCGACGCGCTACGGGCACGGCTGGCCGCCGAAGGCCTGTTCGATGCCGAGCGCAAGCAGCCGCTGCCCGCGCATGTGCGCCGGCTGGCGATGATTACCTCGCCCAGTGGTGCGGCAGTACGCGATGTGCTCAGCGTGCTTGCACGGCGCTTCCCGTTGCTGGAGGTGGACCTGCTGCCGTCGCTGGTGCAGGGCGAGAGCGCCGCCGCGCAGATCACCGCGTTGTTGCAGCGCGCCGATGCGTCCGGGCGCTACGACGTCATCCTCATCACCCGCGGCGGTGGCTCGCTGGAAGACCTGTGGGCCTTCAACGACGAAGCGCTGGCGCGCGCGATTGCTGCCGCACAGACGCCTATCGTGTCGGCGGTGGGTCACGAGACCGACTTCAGCCTCAGCGATTTCGTCGCCGACGTGCGTGCGCCCACGCCCTCGGTGGCGGCCGAACTGCTGGTGCCCGATCAGCGCGAACTATTGGCGCGGGTCCGTCGCGCACGCACGCGCCTTGCCCAGCTGCAGCAGCACGTCTTGGGCAACGCGATGCAGCGGGCCGACCGGCTGGCCTTGCGCCTGCGTGCACAGAGCCCGCAGGCGCGCCTGCAGCTGCTGCATCGCCGCCAGGAAGACGCCGCACGCCGCTTGCACGGGCGCATGACCCACCTGCTGGAACGCCTGCAGGCACGCCTGCAACGCGCGCAGACGCACCTGCAGGCGCATACGCCGCAGCGCAATCTGGCCAGCCTGCAGCAGCGCCTGCGCGCCCTGCATCCACAGGCCGCCATGCAACGGCGCCTGCAGCACGATCGACTGCGCTTGCGCGGCGTGGTGCGCTCGCTGGAAGCGGTGAGCCCGCTGGCCACCGTGGCACGCGGTTATGCCATCCTGACGCGCCCGGCAGACGGGCAGGTGATCCGCAGCGCTTCCGAGGTCGCCCCGGGCGAGCGCCTGCGTGCGCAGCTGGCCGACGGCAACATCGAGGTGCGCGTGGAGTCCGGCGAGGACTAACAGCGGCGTGCAGCCGCCCGGCTTATGCCTGGTTCTGATTCAGCTCCGCGCAGGCAGCTGCGCCGCATGCTGCCACCCTTGCAGCAGCAGATGGGCCAGGATCACCGGATCATGATCGAAGTGGTGACCGCCCGGTCGCGCCACCACCGCCACCCCATGCGCGCGCAGCTCAGGGCACAAGCTGTCCTTTTCCTCGGTGCCATAGATGCATTGCACGCGCTGCATGTCGAGCGCCTGCAATGCCGGCTCCACATCGCGTTCGGCATCGTTGTGCCAGCCCAGCCAACCGCCCACGCGCACCTTGAAATCGGCCTGGTGGCCCAGGCCGAGCAGGCTGACGAACTGCACCGAAGCGCGCTGCTGCGGCGACAACTGCGGATAGGCGAACGGCAGCACGTCGGCACCGAACGAATAGCCAACCAGCGCCACCTGCCGGACATGCCAGCGCTGCCGGTAGGTGGCGATGACCCGGTCCAGATCCGCGCCGATCTGCTGTGGCGTGCGGCTGGCCCAGAAGTAGCGCAGGCTGTTCCAGCCCACCACCGAGACGCCCTGCTGCTGCAACTGCGCGGCAATGCCCTTGTCCAGTTCGCGCCAGCCGCCGTCGCCGGACAGCATCACCACCAGGCGATCGCTGCCGGGCGCATGCAGTTCCACCAACGGCAGATCGCCCAGGCCTTGCGCCTGCGCGGCCTGGAAATGGCCGCGCGTGGCGGCGGCGATCTGCAGCGGGCCGGCATCATCGACCAGGTCGTCCAGGAACCCCTGATTGGCACTGGGCACATTACGCGAGCAGGCCAGCCCGGCATCGGTGCTGCCGGTATCGGCCACCACCGCGCCGCCGAGCACATCCGGCGCCGCCGATGCCAGCGCCTGCCGCGCCAGCACCGCACCATCGCCCTGCCCCACCAGTACCGGCGGCAGGAAGGCATCCACATGCTCGGCGCGCAGCAGTTTCTTGCCCAGGCGCTCGGCGTCGTCGGCGAGCGAACTGCAGGCCGCCTGGCGTGCACGCAAGCGTTCGCGATAGCGCGCGGTATCGATCACCGCCACCAACGCGCCATCGTTGCTCAGCATCTCGGCCAGTTGCTGCGTCTGTTCGGGGTGGCCGCTATCGGGCAGCAACACCACCATCGCCTTGGGCGTGCCCTCGGGGCGGATCACTTCCACCGAACGGTAGTGGCCGGCGATATTGCCAGCCTGCAGGTGCCGCGCCACGGCGTAGCCGCTGCCGACGACCAGCAGGATCGCCGTGCCCCAACGAAACAGTTTGATCCCCATGCCCATCGCGACTGTCCTTCAAAACACGCGTTATTCCACCACATCGGCACCTGCCGGTTTCAGGCGCCTGCACACTGTGTTCACTGCGGTTAAGCCAGTGGGCGCAGGGCCGACCGCTGGTCGGACCTGGCCTGCGGCGTTCATGCCCTGGAAACACGTCATGACCGATGCGGTTTGCAGCGGCGGTGCCGCTTAGATCCCGCGTGCCACCCGAAAGCCGATACGTGCGCTGGTGGTGTCCGAGTCCTGCGACTGTCGCCAGGCCGCGCGCGTCTGATGCGGCGAATTGGACCAGCTGCCGCCGCGGATCATGCGCTGCCGGCAGCCCGGGTTGAACCAGGCCGCACCATCGGCCGGTGCGCGGCGATAGCTGGCGTGCCAGCAATCGGCCACCCATTCGCTCAGGTTGCCCCCCATGTCGTGCAGGCCCCAGGCATTGGCGCGAAAGCTGCCTGCCGGTGCCGGCCCCCAGAAGCCGTCGCCGTAGCCGATAAATCCGTTGTTCCAGTGCCGGCCACTGCGCGAGACATCGTTGCCGCCGGTGAAGTTACCGGCATCGCGCGGTGGCGAGCCGGCGTTGCCCCAGGGGTAACGCCCGGTGGTGCCGGCCCGCACCGTGTATTCGAATTCGGCCTCGCTGGGCACGTGGTAGTGGCGGCCGGTCTGTTCCGACAACCACGCCGCATACGCTTCGGCATCACGGACGCTGACATGCATCACCGGGCTGTTGGGCGCGGCCTGCGCGCCGTTGTAGTCGGACTGCCAGTCCACGCCGCTGCGGCGGATGAAATTGCCGCTGCGCTCGTCGTACACCACCGAGTGCCCGCGCCGGGTGGCGCGCGGGCGGGCACCGGTGGCTTCGACGAACTGGCCGAACTCGGCCACCGTCACCTCGGTGATCGACAGCGCAAAGCCACGCGCGAAGCGCACGTAGTGCGCCGGGCGCTCGTTGTCGGACGCGCCGGGCTCGGCGTCGCCCGCCCCCATCTGGAACGCGCCATGCGGCACCACGATCATCTGCGGGCCACGCCCGCCCAGCGTGAGCCCGTCGGTGAACACCTGCCCGGGGCGAAAGCTGCCGTAGTGGGTGGCCAGTTCCAGCCGGCGGCGCAGGTCGCCGGCCAGCGCATCGCCAGGGTCGGCAATGCGCAGCAATTCGGCCAGTTTTTCGCCGGCCGCCTTGAGCCCACGCGGCGAGGTCAGGTCGTGCAGGCCGGCATCGTGCAGGCCGGCAATCTGCCCGCGCCGCAGGCGTTCGATGCGCGCGCGTGCATCGGCAATGGTGGGCGCACGCTCGCGCACCTGCGCGGCCATCTGCAGCCAGTAACGCGCGCCGATGAAATCGCTGAGGGCGGCAGCGCGCTCGGCACGCTCCAGCAGCGCGCTTTCCACTGCCGCCAGGCCCTGGCGGGTGCGCGGATCGTCCGGGTCCAGCTGCGCGGCATCACGGAAATTCGCCAGCGCGCCATTGCCGTCTTCGCCCAGCCGACCCGCGCGCAGGTCGTCCTCGCCGGCGCGATTGAAACCGAGCACGCGCTCGGCGGTTTCCACCTCGCGCTGCAAGCTACGCACCTTCGGGTCCTGCGGCGCCAGCGCCATCGCCACCGCAGCCAGCTCGCGCGCCTGCTCCAGCGCATCGTGCTGGCGATCGCTCTGCGCAATCAACGCCTGGCCGCGCTCGATCAACCGCGCGCGCGCCTGGTCCAGACCGCGTCGGCTGGCCGCATCCTTGCCGCCGGCGCGCTGTTCGATGGCCAGATACAAGGGGATCGCGTCATCCGCATCGCGATACAGGCGGCCGTCCTGCAGCGCCTGTCCGGCGCGCTTGCGCGCTTGCGCCAACGGCTCATCGCCCAGATCCACCGCCGGCGGCTGCCACTGCGCGATGGTCTCGGCGGACTCTTCGCCACCGATGGAGACATTCGGCCTGCTCGGGGTCGCCGCAGCAGCCGGTGGCGGCGTTGCGGCTGGTACCGGGGCCGGGGCCGGTGCGCGCGAACAGCCGCACAGGCCCAGGGCGACCAGTGCCCCCATCGCGATCCGCTTGCCACACTTGCCCACCACCTGCTCCCTTCCAGTACTCTGCCGCACGACAGGCGATCGCGACGTTAGGCTATTCTGCGCGCTCTGCGCAAACCCTGGCTGTCGACGGAAATCACGTGCCCCACTGGATCACCCCCCCCTCCGAGTTGAGCGAACGCCTGCAGGCATCGCGCCCTTCGCGTATCGGCCTGGATACCGAATTCATTCGCGAACGCACCTACTGGCCGCAACTGGCGCTGGTGCAGATGGCCGTCGGCGAGGAGATCCTGCTAATCGACCCACTGATCCCCGGCATGAACGAAGCGCTCGCTGCCTGGTTGACCGCCACCGACATCGTCAAGGTGATGCACAGCGCCAGCGAGGACCTGGTCACCTTCAAGTGCGCCTGCGGTGTGTTGCCGCGACCGCTGTTCGACACCCAGATCGCCGCGGCGATGGCCGGGGTGGGCGGCGGCATGGGCTACCAGAAGCTGGTGCAGGAAATCACCGGCACGCTGCTGACCAAGGGCGAGACGCGCTCGGACTGGATGCGTCGGCCGCTATCGCCCTCTCAACTGGAGTACGCCGCCGACGATGTACGTTATCTGTTCGCCATCCACGACGACCTCACGCGCCGTCTCACCGAACAGCACCGCCTGGGCTGGCTGGACGAAGATGCCGAACGCCTGCTCGCCACGGTCGAGCACGATGACGGCGAGCGCTGGCCGCATGTGAGCCTGCGCACCGCGCAGTTCCTGGAACCTGCCGCGCAACGCCGGCTGCTGCGGTTGCTGCGCTGGCGCGACCTGCAGGCACGCCAGAGCGACCGCCCGCGTAGCTGGATACTGGACAACGAGCTGGCCAGCCAGCTGGCCCGCTTTCCGCCGGCCGATCTGGAGGCGCTACAGCAACAGTTCGACAAGTTCCCCAAGGCGCCGCGCAAGCTGATCAACGCGGTATGGGACGCGCTCCACACGCCGCTGTCCGACGAAGACCACGCCCCACTGGCGCAGGCCGCCACCGACGGCAACAAGGCCGTGCTCAAGCGGCTGCAGGCAGCGGTGGCGCAACGCAGCCGCGAGCTCGGCTTGCCAGACGGCCTGCTGGCTTCGCGCCGCCACCTGGAAACCCTGATCGAGCAACACAGCTGGCCCACTGCGCTGGGCCAGTGGCGTCGCGCGCTGCTGGAAGCCCAGCTGCTGCCATTGCTGGGCGACAACCCGGCAGCATGATCGGTGCTACGTACCACGACCTAGGCGGGTGTGGCGGCATCACCGCTGCACCGCCCGGCGCGCCAGAGTGTGCTGGATGCGATCCATTCCGACGCCAGCAGACACGCACTGCAGCTCACACGGCGTCTTGGCGCCAGACTCACCTGTCTTGCGTATTGGCCGAACAGGTCCGCAACGACACCACGAAAGCCATCCAACACGGCCTGTAACGCACCGCAGCCAGGTCAGAACCTTGGCCTGCCCGGACCGCATGTCATAATGACGCACGCCCGACGGCGGCGTCTCCACTCCCTATTCCGAGGCCATACCTCTGTGAGCAATACTTCTTCGAAACTGGATTCCATCGCGCAAGCCAAAGCCAAGCTGCTGGACGAGCTGCAGAAGCTGGAAGAACAGGAGAAAACCGAGCGCGCCAGCGAGGCATCCTCTGCGCATGCCACCATCGTTTCCCTGATGGAGCAGTTCGCCGGCCACTTCAACACCAAGCAGCGCAACGATATCGCCGCCTACCTGGGAAGTGCCCCCGCGCGCCGGGAAGTGGTCAAGAGCGGCCGTAGCGAAGTGAAGCCGAAGTACCAGCTGCCGCACACCGGCGAGACCTGGTCGGGCCGTGGCCGCACCCCCAAGGCCTTCGCTGCCTGGGAAGGCTCGGTGGCGTACAAGGAATGGAAGGCCAAGCACCCGGACCTCAAGTTCCCGCTGGTCAGCGAATAAGGCCGGCACCATCGCGCCCTGCGGCGCGATCGGTGGCGACCGGCTTGGCGAACCGCCTGGCATGCGGGTAGAATCGCGACACGTGGGGCGGTAGCTCAGCTGAGAGAGCGTCGCGTTCGCATCGCGAAGGTCGAGGGTTCGATCCCCTTCCGCTCCACCATCTTGCCGTCCTAGACGGTGCAAACGAGGCCGGAAAGCCATGCAAAACAAGGCTTTCCGGCCTTTTTTGTTTCCAGGGCAGTCTAGCCGAGACCGCGCAAATCCGGCGGTAGCTGGCGGTAATTTTGGCGGTAGCTGGGGGTATCCCCTCCCCTGCTCATCGTCGAAAAAACCAGGTCAGATTCACTTTGAAAGCCAAGCTGACCCCGTTTACAGCACCGGCAGCAAACAAACACTGCCGGCTGTCGATCAAGGCGATGCATGCGCCAGAAAACGGTCGAAATCGCCGATATCCAGGCTTCCCCAACCCGATGCAAAATCCCAACCGCTGACGGCCGTGTAGCCATCGCCATACAAGCCATTCGTGCCGACAAGCACATCGTGTCCGCGTTGTGCCTGGCTGCGCTGATCGGCATAGCGATAGATCTGCGGGCCGATAAAACCCAGGTTCGGATGCGATTGCAGCAGACGCGCGACATAGCCGGCGAAGGTCGGCGCAGATGCGCTTGTACCCCACACGTACCAAGGTGCTTCGTTACCTTGGGCATCGCTGCTCAGGATCTGCGCGCTGCTCGAGAACGCGCCGTTGAAACTGACGTCCGGCACTGCACGACGCCCGGAACTCACCTGACCGGCGATCATGCTCTTCTGCCATTGCGGCGCAGCGCCGAGCCTGCTCGCACCGCCCTGTGAGATCTGGCTGCCAACACCCGCATTCCAGACGTGTTCGGCCACGTAAGTTCCTGGGCTGCCGACCTTGGTCTGCAACTCGGTGGCACCAACGGCGATGGCATATGGATCCGATGCGGGGAACGCAACCTGCCGCTGCTGCGGGCGACCCTTCAGGCTGTCGTAGTAAGGCGCGTTGGCGCGTGCACTCAGCGGTTGATAGATGCCATCGTCACCGCTGGAAATCAGGAAATTCTGTCCCTGCCGCACTGCCTTTGACAGGCTTGCATCCATCGCCTGGAACACCGCCTCGTTGATATCAGTCTCCGCAGCACCGATGGACATACTGACCACACGCGCGAGGTTGTCGTCGCTGGCGCGCGTCATGCCATCGACCAAACTCTTGAAGGTGAAGTCCGGCACATTATAAATAAGCAGGCGCTTCAATCCGCCAGCGCTACCCAGTAGCAACTGGGTATCCATATTCCATTCCACCTCGTCGTTGACCACGCCATAGCCTTGCGCTGCAGGATCACCTACCGTAATCACCGTGACCGGTGTATGCAGGCCATGCAACGCCTGGAAATGCTGCAGACGAACCAGTGTTGTTTGCAAATTCCCCACAGCGATCACCGCACCCACCACGTCGCTGGCCGGTGCCAGCGCATTGGCGCCATACGCACTGTTGAGTTCTTCCACACTGTGCCGCACCACCTCCGAAGCCGCCGCTGCAGGTGCGGCTGCGACCATGGTCCGCAGCATCGCATCAGCACTCTGCGCATCAGCACTCGGTACCGCGCGCCGTGGTGGCCGGGCAAGGCTCAGATTATCCAGCCCCAACACGCCCTGGACGGTGTCACGCAATGCTGCAGGCAGCTGAATCGGGTTCTGATTGAAGTAGACCGCACGTCCGTCGAGGCTACCCGAACGCAATGTCACCCCAAATGCAGACTGCAATGCCGCCACCGTACTGCCCACTTGCAACAGGCGACCATCGGAGACGGCCTGCACGTCGGTAATGCCATACTTGAGGAAGTATTGCTTGATCTGCGCGATGTCGCTGGCAGCCCCCTGGGTGCCCCTGTCCAGGGTGGCACGCAACATCGGGTCGGCAGAATCATGTGTCAACCATTGATCGATCGCCGTATGTTGCGCTGCTGCATCCAGGCGCGGCTTGAGCACGAGCGTGACCTGCAACCTGCTTTCTGGCGCCATTGGCGCACTGGAAGACACTCTGGAAGACACATCCAGCGGATGCAGATCCAGGTTCGCCGCGCACACGCTACTGGTGCTACACACCGTTACAACCGATGCCAGCAACGCCATGCTCAAAGGGGTTCGCATCATTGAATGTCTGCCGCACAGTAGTGGAAGGTCCGCCAATTGTTACGAGCAGGTATAACCGTTGATCCCGCTCAATGCGAAGTTGTTTAGCGCATAACGAGAAAGCGCGACGCACATGCGACACCCCCGACGTCAAGCGTGTCAACCAGCATCCGTGCCAGCAACCTAGCATGACGTCGCATGGGAAAACCGCTGAAAAGCCAACCTGGCACAGCCCTCTCCCTAAAACGTGGTGATACCTCAGAACGTGACCTTTTTATTTGTCCGCCTGTAAATCACTCTGACCCCTTTTGCCCTTGCGCTTATCCGGTGGTGGAACGGGCGATGGAAAAATATCCGAGCATCCAGACGCTGTACACCGACAGCGGTTACGCAGGGCAGTGTGCGCAGCTGCTGTCGCAGTGTCACAACATCCGGGTACAGGTCGTGCGGCATCCGGCCAACAAGAACGTGGGGCGTTGGATGGGTCCAGAGCAGCCGGACCTATTCACGGTGAAAGCCAGTGCTCAGGGATTTGTGGTGCTGGCCAAGCGTTGGGTGGTCGAACGCACGCATGCCTGGAACGACCGTGCACGCCGACTCGTCATGCACCACGATCGGCTGCCCAAGGTGGCCGAGGCGTGGGTTTGGCTGGCTCAAGCGCGATTGCTGCTGGCGCGGCTGACTGGTTAATTATGTAAACACCCTCTTAGATCAGTGCGCTGGAATTCATTGCGCTCATACGAAAGCGCAATCACACCATCTGCGCGGCTCATTTTGGTTGGCAGCCAGTCGGCGTGAGTGGCACATGCGCCGACAAGCAGCACGACGGCCGCCGCACCGCAAAACTTCAATTTCATGGTGAACCCCCTTGGCATTCGGACCTCAGTTGTACAGGGCAGTCGCAGAGCTGTCCGAGCGCTCCACCAAGGAATGATAGAAGAGCCAGACATTAATGTCACTCATAGAGGGTGTCCTCATAGGGCGTGGCCCGATAGAGGTTGCCACCGCATCGTTCTCACATGCCAGAGAAAGCGATGCCAACCGATCCCCGTGTCCTGTTTGGGCTGCGACTTGCCGAGGTCCGCAAGACCAAGGGACTCTCCCAGGAACGTCTTGCCTTGGAGAGCGGGTTGGCGCGCAGCTACCTGGGCGGCGTCGAGCGCGGGCAGCGCAACATTGCGCTGTTGAACATCTACCGCCTTGCTGAGGCGCTGGGCGTGCATCCAACTTCGTTGCTAGAACCCCCATCTTCCAGATCAGCCCCGGATGAACAACCTACTGAGAGATCACAGCTGGTGGCCTAGGCGCCAGAATCACCGAAGTCTGCAAGTGGTTGATCCCTGGTGACCCCGGCCCGATTCGAACGGGCGACCTTCCCCTTAGGAGGGGGACGCTCTATCCAGCTGAGCTACGGGGCCAAGGCGCGCATTGTCGCATGTTCAGCCAGCTTGCCAAGCGGGCGGGCGGTGGGTGGAGCCTGCTAAAATCGCCGGCTAGCCGTTGCCGACAGGTCTTGCCTGCACTGCGGCCGTCCCGTTCCGACTTCCAGGAGATTTCATGTCCGCTGACCTGCTCAAGGCGCTCGACCTCGCCGCGTCCAATTCCGGCACCTACCTCGGCAAGGCGACCTGGTCGCAGGCCACCGGTGTCGGCGTGCTGCAGCCGCTCAATCCGACCACCAACGCCGTCATCGCCGATGTGCAGGCGACCACGCCGGACGATTACGAGCTGATCATCCAGCGCGCGCAGGCGGCCTTCAAGGTATGGCGCACCACGCCGGCGCCGCGTCGCGGCGAGGCGGTACGCCTGTGTGGCGAGGCGCTGCGTGCGCACAAGGATGCGCTCGGTTCGCTGGTGGCGCTGGAAATGGGCAAGAGCAAGCCCGAAGGCGATGGCGAAGTGCAGGAGATGATCGACATCGCCGATTTCGCCGTGGGCCAAAGCCGCATGCTCTATGGCTACACCATGCATTCGGAGCGCCCTGGCCACCGCATGTACGAGCAATACCAGCCGCTGGGGCTGGTGGGCATCATCAGCGCGTTCAACTTCCCGGTGGCGGTGTGGGCGTGGAATGCATTTTTGGCGGCGATCTGTGGCGATATCTGTATCTGGAAGCCGTCCAACAAGACACCGTTGACCGCGATCGCGACGATGAAGATCTGCAATGCGGCATTGAAGGATGCCGGCTTCCCGGACATCTTCTTCCTGGTCAACGATGCCGGCACCGCGTTGTCGGAGAAGTTGGTCCAAGACAAGCGCATCCCGCTCATCAGCTTCACCGGCTCCACCCAGATCGGCCGCGTGGTGGCCGAGAAAGTGGCTCACCGCCTGGGCCGTTGCCTGCTGGAACTGGGCGGCAACAATGCCATCATCCTGGACGAGACCGCCGACCTGAAACTGGCGATCCCCGGCATCGTGTTCGGCGCGGTGGGTACCGCCGGCCAGCGTTGCACCACCACCCGCCGGCTGATCGTGCACGACTCCCTCTACGACACCGTGCTGGCCACATTGGTCAAGGCCTACAAGCAGCTCGACGGCAAGATCGGCGACCCCACCGATCCGGCCAACCTGATGGGCCCGCTCAACAGCCGCGGCGCGGTGGAACAGTTCCTGGCCTCGATCGCCAAGGCCAAGGCATCCGGCGGCACGCTGGAGATCGGTGGTACCGCCATCGAGGGCCCTGGCAATTTCGTGCTGCCAGCCATCGTGACCGGGCTGCAGAACAGCGATGAAGTCGTGCAACACGAGACCTTCGCGCCGATCCTGTACGTGATGAAGTACGCCACGCTGGACGAAGCGATCGAGCTGCAGAACGGCGTGCCGCAGGGTCTGTCGTCGTCGATCTTCACCCAGAACCTCAAAGCAGCCGAGAAGTTCCTGTCGGCTGCGGGCAGCGATTGCGGGATTGCCAACGTCAATATCGGCACTTCCGGTGCAGAGATTGGCGGTGCGTTCGGCGGGGAGAAGGAAACCGGCGGTGGCCGCGAATCCGGCTCGGATGCATGGAAGGTCTACATGCGCCGCCAGACCAATACCATCAACTACTCCGATTCGTTGCCGCTGGCCCAGGGCATCAAGTTCGACCTGTGATGGAGATGCCCACGCGCCGGGTGTTGTTCCGGCGCGTGGGTCTGGCTGCGCGGGGTACGCACTGACGCACGCCGTGCTGCACCGAGTTGGTGCGGGAGTGGCTGGCCGGGCAGCCGCACACGCGCCGTGACAGACAGCTGCCCAGCCCCTGCACGGCCACCACGTCTGCCATCCGGGAACACGCGCCCTCCAAGGCGCCACCCCGGCCCGCCACGGCTATCCGCACCGTTTGAACCAGGCAATCCAACACCCTGCTCGATGGACACGCCGTTTGGCCGGCCGCTCTGGGATAATCAGGCGACGCCAGCCGTCGGCTGCCGCACTTTAAAGGAGTTCATGATGAACGTTGTCGTTCGACAGACCAGCGCCATGGCCATCGTCAGCCTGGTCGCCGGCATTCTTGGCTGGACGCTGATTCCGTTTCTCGGCAGCATCTGCGCCATCATCACCGGCCACCTGGCGCGCGCGGAAATCCGCCGCAACCCGCAAGGGCTGGATGGCGACGGGCTGGCGATCGGCGGTCTGATCCTGGGCTGGCTGGCCGTGGCGTTGTGGGTGGTGGGCATTGCGTTCTTCCTTCTGTTCTTCGGCGGCATGGCGTGGCTGGCGGCCGCCAACAGTTGAACCGCACCGTCCCTGCATCGGCGCAACGCTTCGACGACCGGGTGGCTGCCTACGTGCGCTACCGGCCGGGCTACCCGCCGCAGCTGTTGCGCTGGCTGCACGACACCCTGGGCATCACCCCCGCCACGCCGGTGGCCGATATCGGTGCAGGGACCGGCATCTCCAGCCGCCTGTTTCTGGAAGCCGGCTACACGGTCACCGCCGTGGAACCGAACCCAGCGATGCGCGCAGCCGCGCAACACTGGCTGGCGGAATTCGGCAGCTTCCAGGCCATCGACGGCACCGCCGAAGCCACCGGGCTGGCCGATGCCAGCGTGAGCCTGGTGTCAGCAGCACAGGCCTTCCACTGGTTCGATACCCAGGCCGTGCGCCGCGAATGGACACGTATCCTGCAGACCGGCGGCTTGGCGGTGGTGTACTGGAATTCGCGCGAACTGGACTCCACCGCATTCCTGCGCGGCTACGAACAGCTGCTGCTGGACTACGGCACCGACTATTCGGCTGTGGCTGAGCGCTACCAGGACGATGCGACCATGCAGGCCTGGTTCGGCGACGGCTTCCGCGCGATGGCACGCTTTCCCAATGTGCAGCGGCTGGATTTCGACGCCTTGCGTGGCCGGCTGCTGTCGTCTTCGTATGCGCCGCTGGCACACGCTGCGCAGCATGCGCCGATGCTGGCCGCGCTACGTACCCTGTTCGATGCGCACGCGCACGACGGGGTGATCGACTTTCACTACCAGACCCGCATTTTCGCCGGAAGTTTGAACTGACCCGCATGTATTCGTTTGTCCGCCCCTTGCTGTTTTCCCTCGATGCCGAACGCGCCCACGCGCTGGCATTGCGCTCCATCGATGCCGCCTACCGCACCGGCACCACCGCGCTGCTGGCCAAGCGTCCGCAGCCGCTGCCGACGCCTGCATTCGGGCTGATGTTTCCCAACCCGGTGGGGCTGGGCGCCGGGTTGGACAAGAACGGCGAACACATCGATGCGCTGCTGGCGTTGGGATTCGGCTTCGTCGAGATCGGCACGGTGACCCCGCGTGCGCAGGCGGGCAACCCCAAGCCACGCATGTTCCGCCTGCCCGACTACCAGGCGGTCATCAACCGCATGGGCTTCAACAACCTGGGCGTGGATGCGCTGGTGGCCAATGTGCAGCGCGCGCGCCGTCGTGGCGGCCTGCTCGGCATCAACATCGGCAAGAACAAGGACACCCCCAACGAAGAGGCCACCAGCGATTACCGCTATTGCATGGAGCGGGTGTACCCGCTGGCCGACTACATCACCGTCAACATTTCCTCGCCCAATACCGCCGGGCTGCGCGAGCTGCAGGAAGAACAGGCGTTGCGGCGCCTGATCGCCGACCTGCGCGACACCCAGGAAGCGCTGGCCGCGCAACACGCAAAGCGCGTGCCGATGCTGGTGAAGGTGGCGCCAGACCTCAACGACCGCGACATCGATGCGGCCGCACGCGTGCTGGCCGATCTGGCAGTGGATGGCGTGATCGCCACCAACACCACGGTCACGCGCACGCTGGTGGCCACGCATCCGCTGGCCGCCGAAGCCGGTGGCCTGTCGGGAGCGCCATTGCTGGCGCAATCCACCCTGGTGCTGCGCCGCCTGCGCGCGCGCCTGCCCGAATCGATTCCGTTGATCGGCGTGGGCGGCATCGGCTCCGGCGCCGACGCGGTCGCCAAGATGGCCGCCGGTGCGAGCCTGGTGCAGTGCTATAGCGGGCTGGTGTATCGCGGGCCGCCGTTGATCGGCGAATGCGTCGATGCCATCCGCCGCCGCCGCGAGGCGCCCAGCGGCGGCATGGTATCGCCGTTATGAGCGCTGCGGTGCGACCGGGCTGGCGCCTGAGCGAACACGCCTCGCTGCGTGGGTTGAACACCTTCCATGTAGAAGCCAAGGCGCGCTGGCTGCTGCAGATCGACACGCCCGAGGCCTTGCCACAGGCGCTGGCAGCGCCGCAGATTGCCGGCGAACCGCTGCTGGTACTGGGCAGCGGCAGCAACGTGCTGCTGGCCGGCGATCCGCCGGGCTGCGTGCTGTGTTTCGAAAACCGCGACATCGCCATCATTGCCCACCATGCCGACCATGCCATCGTGCGCGCCGGTGCGGGAGCGAACTGGCATGCGCTGGTGCTGTATTCGCTGCAGCAGGGCCTGTCGGGACTGGAGAACCTGGCGCTGATTCCCGGCACCGTGGGTGCCAGCCCGATCCAGAACATCGGCGCGTATGGCGCGCAGGTGGGCGACTTCATCCATGTGGTGGAGGCCTTCGATCAGCACGGCCAGCAATTCGTGCGAATGGGCGCAGACGCCTGCGCGTTCGGCTACCGCGACAGCGTGTTCAAGCAGCAGCCCGAGCGTTACCTGATCGTGGCGGTGGAGTTCCATCTGCCGCTGTTGCACGAACTGCGGCTGGACTACGCGGGCATCCGCGAGGAGCTGGCCAGCATGGGGGCCGAACTGGCCGGTGCAGCCGATGTGGCGCAGGCAGTCATCAATATTCGTCGACGCAAGCTGCCGGACCCCGACGTGCTGGGCAATGCGGGCAGCTTCTTCAAGAACCCGTTGCTGCCGAGCGAGCAGATCGCGGCCTTGCAGGCCACCTTCGCCGACATGCCGGTCTACCCCGGCGAACACGCCGGCCAGGGCAAATTGTCGGCAGCGTGGTTGATCGAGCAATGCGGCTGGAAGGGCCGGCGCGAAGGCGATGCCGGCGTGTCGCCCGATCATGCGCTGGTGCTGGTCAACTACGGCAGCGCCAGCGGCGCGCAGTTGCTCGACGTCGCACGGCGCATCGCCGAATCGGTGCGCGAGCGCTATTCGGTGATCCTGGAACCGGAGCCGCGCATCATCGGAGCGCATTGGTGACGGCATCGCCGGCGCCGATGCGCGCCGCCGTGTGGATGCTCGTCAGCACGCTGGCCTTTGGCCTGATGGCCATCTGCATCCGGCTGGCGTCCGCGCACACCCCGACCAGCGAGATCGCGTTCTTCCGCAACGCCTTCGGCTTGCTGGCGCTGCTGCCATTGATCGTGCGCCCGGGCAAGCCGCTGCCGCGCACGCGCCAGCTGCCGCAGTACTTCGCCCGGACCTTGATCGGCCTGGCCTCGATGCTGTGCGGGTTTTGGGCGATCGGGCACCTGCCGTTGTCACAGGCGATTTCGCTGTCCTACTCCACGCCCTTGTTCGTCACCGTGCTGGCAGTGGTGTGGCTGCAGGAACAGGTGCGAATGCGGCGCTGGCTGGCGGTGGCGGCGGGTTTCATCGGCGTGCTGGTGATTTTGCGGCCGGGCTCGTCCACCTTCAGCCCGGGCCTGCTGGTGGCGCTGCTGGCCGCGGTCATCAGCGCCATCGTGGCAATCCAGATCAAGCAGCTCTCGCGCAGCGACGACGCCGACACGGTGGTGTTCTACACCTACGTGTTCTGGGTGCCGATGTCGCTGCTGCCGGCGTTGTTCCAGTGGAGCTGGCCGCAGGGCATCGACTGGCTGTGGCTGGTGGCGACCGGCATCTTCGGCACTGCCGGGCAGGTGTTCTGGACCCGCGCACTCCGGCTGGGCGAGGTCTCGGCGCTGCAGCCGATCAGCTTCATGCAATTGCCGCTGGTCGCACTGCTGGGCTGGTGGTTGTTCGGCGAGGCGATCGAGCGGCATACCCTGATCGGCGCGGGCATCATCATCGGCGCCAACGTCTATATCGCCCATCGCGAAGCAGTGCTGTCCCGGCGCGCCGCCACGCATGCGCCGGTGGAAGGCGCCAAGCCCGGCGAATAAGCCCTGTCAGCAACACATAGCGAGCAAACGACGCATCCGGCCGGTGATGCGGTGCGACTGCGGCGCCCCGCATCCGGCCAGGCTGCCGCCGTGCAGCCTGGACTCACAGGAGCGGCAACAGGCCGGCGCTTGGCACGCTCATGACGGTGGTCGCACGCGCATGGCCGGCAACCGGTGCCGTGCGGCGTTGGCCGCGGCCCCGGCAAGGCGCGAAGCCTGCCAGTTCGTTTTTGCATACACATTCGCGCACATGCGAGTGATGTTCGGCGCCCAACCACCCGCTTGGGCACGCTAGTCTGGCAGAGGCCGCGCATTCCGAAGCGCTGCACGCCTCCCACGCCCAGAAGGATGCCTGCCAGTGACCATTGACTCGCCCTCGCCCGCCACCCCCAGGCCACTGCATGCCGGTGATTACAAGACCCTGGCACTGTCGGCACTCGGCGGCGCGCTGGAACTCTACGACTTCATCATCTTCATCTTCTTTGCGGCCGTGCTGGGCGATCTGTTCTTCCCACCCGGCATCCCGGAATGGATGCGGCAGTTGCAGACCTTGGGCATCTTTGCCGCCGGCTACCTGGTGCGGCCGCTTGGCGGCATGGTGATGGCCCATTTTGGCGACCTGATCGGCCGCAAGCGCATGTTTGCGCTGAGCCTGCTGCTGATGGCGCTGCCCACGCTGTGCATCGGCCTGTTGCCGACCTACGCGCAGATCGGCATGGCGGCACCGTTGCTGCTGCTGAGCGCACGCCTGTTGCAGGGTGCCGCGATCGGCGGCGAAGTCCCCAGCGCCTGGGTGTTCGTGACCGAGCATGTGCCGCCGCACCGTACCGGGCTCGCCTGCGGCACGTTGACCGCCGGCCTGGCCGGTGGCGTGCTGCTCGGCTCGCTGGCCGCCGGCGCGCTCAACCGCCACTTCACCCCTGCCGAGATCGCCGACCATGCCTGGCGCCTGCCGTTCCTGGCTGGCGGGGTGTTCGGGCTGTTGTCGGTGTACCTGAGGCGCTGGTTGCACGAGACGCCGGTGTTCACTGAGCTGGTCGCCATGCGCGCACTCGCGCGCGAGACCCCGCTCAAGTTGGTGCTGCGCGATCACCGACGTGGCGTACTGCTATCGCTGGCGCTGACCTGGATGGTGGCCGGCGGGGTGCTGGTGGTGTCGTTGATGACGCCCGGCCTGTTGCAGAGCAGCTATCACTACCCGGCCGAGGTGGCGCTGCAGGCCAACAGCCTGGCGGTGGTACTGCAGGCGCTGGGGTCGGTGGTGGCCGGTGCATTGGCCGACCGCCTTGGCAATGGGCGCGTGCTGCTGGTCGGCAGTCTCTTCCTCGGCGTGGCGGCGTGGCTGTTCTACCGCCTGGCCGGCGATCCACACCTGGTCTTTCCGCTGTACGCACTGCTGGGCGCGTCACTGGGCATCCTGGGCGTGGTTCCCTGCATCATGGTCGCGGTGTTCCCGGCGGCGGTGCGGTTGTCCGGCGTGTCGTTCGCCTACAACCTGGGCTACGCGGTCTTCGGTGGGCTGACGCCGCTGCTGGTGGTAATGCTGGTCAAGCAGCATCCGATGGGTGCGGGGTACTACGTGATGCTGCTGGCGCTGATCGGCATCGTGATCGGTGCGAAGCTGCTGCGCCCCGCGCGGCGAGAATCGATCGCCTGAAACGCGGCAGCTAGCCACAAAGAGACAGCCCACGAACCGTGCCTTAGGCCGGGATTGTGGTCACACAACGAACGTTCGCCTTCGGTCCAAATATGCTCGAACGTGTGTATGCAGGACATGGTCCTGCCCAACAGCTCCGTTGATTGGGGGGTAAGCTTTCCTCAACACGCGAAGGCACATCCAATATGGACGAGACGCAGCACATGGACTCAACCATTCCAAACAAGCCCGAACCAGGCGCCTTCTAAATGTTCGTATCGGACATGGAGAGCAACAGGCAGTCCTGCGGGATTCAGTTCACGAACGAGCGCCAGCTCCTTTCGTCGCCACGGCTGATCCCGCGGCAGGAAGGTGGTGGGTTTCCACCCCTTCGCGAAACACCATTGCTGACCTACGACCCAAGCGTCGGCCCCAAGCCCCGGGATTTGGAGGCTGGGTTCAGCGGCTACTGGCTGGTGTCCGAACGTCTGCACGACATGATGGTGGCCGTTGATCCGAAGGCGTTTGCTTTCGCCGGCGTGGACTACCGTCTAGCCGACGGAACGCCAGGCCCGCGCCACTACCTTTGCGACGTGGTGCGCGAGCTGGACGCTCTCGATGAGGACGCATCGAGGTTGCGGATCAAAATCGATGACGACTACGTGCGCGGGAAGTTCTACGCTATGGCAGGTGGCGCGAGCTTGATATTCGGCCGCGAAGCGCTCGCAGAGGCTCACGTCTTTCGCACGCCTTTTAATCCAAAGGCGTTCTGCGACCACGTCTTCAAGGCCGCAGTCCTCGCTGCCGGCATTCCTGACGATGCGGAATCCAGCGGCATCTCGTTCATCGTCGCGTCGGATATTTGATTCCACGAGGCAACGAGGACGGAGCCTAGGTCATGCCAAGCAGCAATCCCCTGTTCCAGGGCCACCATGCCCGTAAATAACAGATTCTTGCCAATATCACGTTGTAGTAAAGTAGGGCATACAGGTTGACTTAGCTTCCAGTGCTGGGGATATGCTGTCCCCAGCACGAAGAGACGACGCTTATATGGGCAAGACGCAAACCATGGAATCCAATCAGCCCACAGCTGGGGAGTTCTTCATCTTGCAGCCGGACGCCCGCAGGGGTGGGAAGGGTCACGGTGTCGTCTTTGAGAACGAGGAGGCGTTGCTGACACCTCCCCGGCTGATCTTGCGACCCAAAGCTCGTGGATTCCCCCCACTGCGAGAAGTTCCGCGTTTGGTCTACGACCCAACGAAAGGCGTGCGTCCGGAAGACTTAGAAGGTGGTTTCAGCGGCTACTGGCTGGTGTCTGAGCGATTGCGTCGAGTGATGGAAGCGGTCGATTCAGAAGCTTTTGCTTTCGCCAACGCGGACTATCGCCTTGCCGACGGCTCCAAGGGGCCGACAGTCTTCCTATGCGATGTTGTGAGGGTGATAGATGCCCTGGATGAGCAGTCGTCTCAGCTTACGATCGAAATCAGCGACGATTTTGAGGGGGGTAAGTATTACGATCTCACCGGCGACGTGCGGCTCGCATTCAAGCGGGATGTGTTGGGTTCTGCGCATGTGTTCAGGCTGCCATTTAACGGCTTCGTTTATTGCGATAAGACGTTCAAGGATGCCGTAGAGGCTGCGGGCATTGTCACGCCCGGCGATTCCAGCGGGCTTTGGTTTGACGACGTAGTGAACTACTGAATCGAGCACGTAAAGCGCCAGTAAGGGGCCCATCCATGTCCAGCTATCGGACACTTTTCCAAGACCACCACAACATCGAGCAGCAGACGCTAAAAAATAGCGAACTGCTTGCAAAGCTGAGTCAGGCTGGCAAGTTTGATATGCATGCTCCTGAGAACCGGCTTTTCCTCCCTTCGGATCCGAAGTTTGCGCAGGCCATGGGCATCACGCCGCATAGCGGTGGTCCGCTGGCCGAATACCAGCGAGGGATGATCCGACGCCTTGATCTCATCGAATCTTCTCGGGTTGGGCAGGCTGCTTTGGAAGGCGACCCAGAAGCCATGGAGCGAGTTGCCAAACGCGTTGAACATCTGCGAGATACGATCAAGGTAGGCCTGATCAACGGCGACCTAAACACGAACACGCCGGTTGGCCAAACGACAGGGCAAGCCACCCAAAAAGTCCGAGAATTCTTCCACAACATCCCGGCATACGGTCAAGTCCACGCCCAGCAGATCGAAAACATCAAGGGCTTCAACGGGCTGGATCATGGCTGGGGTGCCGTGGCGCATTCCGAATCGCGCATCGTCACCACGCTCAATCAGATTCAGACCAGTGATACCGCAATCGTTCGCGGAGGTGACATCCAACTTCAACGCAGTGGCTTGTCCCTGGCGATCGCCAACGCGCATCACGACGGCCGCGTGGTGTTGTCCGAGCAGGGCATCGCCAAGGTTGAAGAAACGCTGGGCGAACAAGCGGCTCATCACCTTCGCGTTCCTCGTGGCCAGCGTGGTTCGGTGTCCACGGAACTACTGCTGGGCGAAGCCTCCGCACGCGGCCTGGCCCGAGCCGGTGGCTTGCTGACTACGGGCATGGATGCGGTCACGACCGCTCGCACGGCATCAACCTTGATGGAGCAGGGCAACACGACAGCAGCCCAGTCCGAAGTGAACCACGCCATTGCCCGCAACGCGGGCGGTTGGGCTGGCGGTGCCTCTACGGCAGCAGCGTTGGGCAGCGGCAGCGGCTTCGTTCCTGCGGCACTGGTGGTGGGCGATGCGCTGTTGATGAGCAAGGCCTTCGACAAAGGCGCTGACCTGTTGGACAACCGTTCCATCTATCACCAGACCGACAAGGCTGGGATGGAGTGGCAGTTCAACGGACGGGATTGGCAGCGCCAAGGTGCTTTCGAGCGTGGTGTCGATGGGCAGGACACTCCTAGCCAAGTTCCGGTGGGGGCCAGCTACGCCAAGTCGCAGGAACTGTGTGCCATGGCGAACGCCAAAGCCGCCGAGTTGGCTCTAGGCAAGGTGCCACCGCCGCTGGATCCGTTTAACCTGCCGGCCAAGCCTGGCGACCAGACGGGTCTGGACAACCAGAACTGGCAGCGTAATCCGGCCACCGAGTCCTGGGAGCGCCAGGTCAAGACCACTGTGGCGGGTGCCAACGACAGTGGCGTCTACGAGCCGCAGACCGCCAACCCAGCGCAGGCGCAACGCCTTAACCAGGAAGCCCTGAGGCGCATCGAGAACGATATCGCCACCGGCCGTGAGGCCATCGCCCAGGCCTACCTGGAGAACCATACCGCCCAGCGCGGTCAGGACTACGGTGTGGGCGTTCCCGCCGCCGTGGAAAGTGCTCGTGCACAGCAGGACCGGGTGCAAGGCCGCGATGGTCAGACCTACCAGCGCAATGAGGCTGGGCAGTGGGCCGGCAAGGACGGAGTGGCCACCGGCAACCTAGCGGTCGAGTTGGAGCTGACGAATCAGATGCGCCAGCCCTCGTTGGAGCGCGCCCAGGAAACCCTCGCCGCCATTGAGGCGCGCCCTGCGCCTACGCCCGCGCAGATGGAGCACAACGAGTTCCTGCATCGCTACCGGGCCACGGGCGTCGACCTCAACGCCCAAGAGAACAATCTTCAGGCGGTGGAACTGGCCACCCAGCGCACCAAGCAGGCCGAAGGCCTCACTGGCCCGACGATGCAGCAGCTGAAGCCGAACGAGCAGGGGCAATACGGCTACGACAGTCCCATTGCCCACTACCAGACCGGACCCGATGGCGTAGCCCACCAGGTCGCGGTGACCACCCCCGAAGAGCTACGCCATGCCAAGGCCGAGCTGGACCAGCCCGCAATGGCGCACGCGCCGACGCTGGGCGCAGTCTCCGTGTCAGCGTCAGGCCACAGGAAGGAGCAGGAAGCCGAGCCGGCGCAGGAGACGGCACCAGGTCCGGTGGCCGACACGCTTGCACATCCTGACCGCCTCACCGACACGCCGCTATCGGAACAGACGGCACCGCGCCGCATGGACCCCTTGGTCGAGCAGTTCTATGCTGCCTTGGAAGCCGGCGACGACCAGGGTGCACGGGCAGCGTCGATGGCGTATGCGACGCCCGAGCGCTGGCAGCAGACACTGGCGTCGGCGCAGGAGCGGATGTTGGCCAAGCAGCAGCAATTGCCTGGCCGGCACAACCCGCTCTTCGCGCAGGCGATGACGCATTTGGAACAGCTCGGGCCGCAGGCGGGCGGGTATCTGGATCGCGTGCAGATGGAACAGGTCGCTGGTGCCGTTGCTTGTCAGGCCAAGCTGCACCAGCTGCCGCGCATTGATGCACTGACGCCAGTCCAGGACGGTCGGGCATTGCTGGCTACCTCGACCGACCAGAATCCCTGGTTGATCGACCGCGTGCTGATCGACAAGCTGCAGGCCGCCACGCAACCCCTGGAGCAAAGCCTGCAGCAGCTGACGGCGGAAACGCAGCGGCAGCAGGATCAGGCGCTGGTCCAGGACCAGCAGCGGCAGGTGGCGACGCAGCAACCAGGGTTCTCACGCTGATGCCATCGCTTGGGGCATTGACATGAACGACGAAGCGCAAGACGCGCTTGGACAAATAGCGGTGGCCGCAGGCCGCTTGGAAACGGTGATCGTCAGCTTGCAGCAACAGACGCAAGACGCGCAGGCGCAGATGCAGGCCACCAGGGAGCAGGAGGAGGCCAAGTTCAAGCAGGCGATGGTGGCCTTGTTCCAGGCGCAGCAGCAGCGGATGGAAAGCGCCTTGCTGCCCAGGATTGCTTGGGCCTGGAAGATCATCGCGACGCTGGCGATGTGTTTCGTTCTGCTGTTGATGGGGTTTTTCTTGCTGCTGAATCAGGCCAACGACCAGCTGCACGCCGCACGGGCCCGCGCGGCGGCGGCGGACGTGCGAGCGGACGTGCAGGAAGCGGCCAGGCATGTCGAGATCACCTCCTGCGGCGGCCGGCCCTGCATCAAGCTGGACAAACGCACGCCGACCTGGCAAAGCCAAGGCAGCGAATACATTGCCAAGGCAGCGAATACATTTTGGTGGATGCCTCATCCAATCACCCGACACGACAGCGGCCGTAGGCCGACGATAGACCGGGTGAACGACGCACTGGGCAAGGACAGAGCCGAGAACGTGCGGGCGGTCCACGTGCCATTTGGCGACAAGACGCTGTTCATGCATGCGGGGGAAACCGGAGGGGTGACCCAGCAGCCAGTCGAGCAGAGCCTGATGCAGGCGAAAGCCATCAAGCAAGACCAGGGGCAAACCCAGCAGCGGGGTCAGGGCCGCAGATGGCTATGGGCGGCCCATGATAGTGCTCGCCGATAAAGCTTACCTTGAGGGGATATGGAGGGCGGTCTCAAGATTCAAGTGCAACACGTGATTTGAAGGTTGCGAACTCTTCTTCCACGGCCTCGCTGGGCGTTTTCCAGCCAAGCGTTTTTCGTGGACGGGTGTTCATCAGCTCGGTGCACGATCCGCAGTTCCTCCGGCACCCAGGTGCGTTTAGAGGCACTCGTCCGTCGCAATCCACGAGAAGGCTTGTGCTGGCGCAGCGCCTCGACCAGCTCTTTCTTCAGGCCCCCGCGCGGATGCGCGTAGATCGTTGCGTAGATGGTCTCGTGGCTGACGCGCTGAGCAGGATCGTGTGGCTGCATGGCCAGCAGCTTGGCAGCAATTTGCTGGGGCGACCACCGCCAAGCACCAGATAATCGCGCACCAGCTGGAACAGCTCCGTTCCAGGGATCAGTCGATGTTGCCGAACGCTAAGCCGGCGACGCGCTGTGTAACGCCTGCCTGCATCTGACGCACAGTAGAGCGTGCTGTCTTGCCTGGATGTCGCGCGCCGGGAAGCGCTCAGTCAGCTCGCGGCGCGGACGCCACGCCAATGCGGGCGCCGCGTCCCACGGAACATGGCCAGATACAAGCCAACCACCCAGACCAGCGCCGCCGACCAGCCACCCAGGATGTCGGAGGGGTAATGCACGCCCAGATAGATGCGCGAGACACCGACCAGCAGCGCGAACGCACTGGCTACCAACGTCACCGGCCAGCGCCAGCGGGTGCGCCAGGCCAGCGCGATGACCACCGCCGCCAGCGTCATCGAGCCCATGGCATGGCCGCTGGGAAAGCTGAAGGTGCTTTCCGGCGCGATCGATTCCCAGAGACTGGGCCGGTCGCGCTGGAAGAACTGCTTGGCGCCCATGTTGAGCAGCGCCGAGCCGCCGAAGCCCAGCGCGGCAAAGGTGCCCTCGCGCCAGCGGCGCAGCGCCAGCAGCACCAGCACGATGGCGATGTCGAGCGGAATCACGCCGTACTGGTAACCGAGCCTGGAGATCACCCCGAAAAACGCATCCAGCCCGGGGCTGGCAATGCTGCGCATGCTCCACAGCAGGGGTTCGTCGAAATAGACGTTTTCCAGCGCGTGCACTTCATCGGCCAGGTCCACGAACAGGCCCAGCGGCACCAGCACGCCGACAAACAACAGCCCCATGCGCCAGGCGTTGTGGCGCAACCAGGTCTTGACGCTGGCCGGCGACTCAGCCGGCGCGTCTGACATAGGTCCGTTCGACATACTGGTCGATCAGCGCGATGAATTCCTGTGCGATGTTCTCGCCACGCAGGGTGACGGTTTTTTCGCCATCCACGAACACCGGCGCCGACGGCGCTTCGCCGGTGCCCGGCAAGGAGATGCCGATATTGGCGTGGCGCGATTCGCCCGGGCCATTGACCACGCAGCCCATCACCGCCAGGGTCATGTTCTCCGCACCCGGGTTGGAGATCTTCCATTCCGGCATGCGCGCACGCACATGGTTCTGCACCACGCCGGCCAGCTCCTGGAAGAACTCGGAGGTGGTGCGGCCGCAGCCTGGGCAGGCGGTGACCATCGGGGTGAAGGCACGTTGGCCGGTGGTCTGCAGCAGTTCCTGCGCCACCACCACTTCCTGGGTGCGCGACTGGCCCGGCTCGGGCGTCAGCGAAATACGGATGGTGTCACCGATGCCTTCCTGCAGCAGCACGCTCAGCGCCGCAGCCGAGGCCACGATGCCCTTGCTGCCGATGCCCGCTTCGGTCAGCCCCAGGTGCAGCGCGAAATCGCAGCGCGCAGCCATGTCGCGGTACACCGCGATCAGCTCCTGCACGCCGGACACCTTGGCCGACAGGATGATGCGCTCGCGCGGCAGACCCAATTCCACCGCGCGCTCGGCCGAATCCACTGCCGAACGGATCAACGCCTCGCGCAGCACGCGGCCGGCGTCCCAGGGCGACTCGCGCTTCGAGTTCTCATCCATCAACTGCGCCGCCAGCGACTGGTCCAGCGAGCCCCAGTTGGCGCCGATGCGCACCGGCTTGTCGTACTGGATTGCAAATTCGATCAGCTGAGCGAACTGCAGGTCCTTCTTTTTGCCGAAGCCGACATTGCCCGGGTTGATACGGTATTTAGCCAGCGCCTGCGCACAGGCCGGCTCGGCGGCGAGCAGCTGGTGCCCGTTGTAATGGAAGTCGCCGATCAGCGGCACCTCGATGCCCATCATGCGCAGCTTGTCGACGATGCGCGGAATGGCGGCCGCAGACTCGGCATTGTTGACGGTCAGCCGCACCATCTCCGAGCCGGCGCGCCACAACTCGGACACCTGCTTGACGCTGCCGGCGATGTCGGCGGTGTCGGTATTGGTCATCGACTGGACGACCACCGGGTGGCCACCGCCCACGATCACACTGCCGATCCTGACGGCCTGGGTGATGCGGCGCGGCCAGGCGGTGGCGTCGGCGGGAGGGGTTGGGCGGGTCACGGCGTCATGCATCGCGCTATTTTAGCCTGTCCTCCGTCTGCTCACAGCTGAGGCGTGCTGCGGGCGGCCCTTCGGCCCGATGCGACGGTTTGTCGCAGGCCGCCACGCCCCCGAGCGCATAGCATTGCAGCGATGAACAGTTCCGACGCCTCCTTCCTGCGGACCCTGTGCAGCCTGCGCTGGCTGGCCACGGCCGGCCAGGCCGCAACCATCCTGGTCGCCACCGGGCTGATGGGCCTGCACCTGCCGCAGCAACCGCTGTGGGCCGGCGTGGCCGCGCTGGCGGTGTTCAACCTGTATGCGCAGCTGCGCGTGGCGCACCGCGGCGCGGTGGGCCCGGCCACCGAATTCGGCCACATCCTGGTCGATGTGACCGTGCTGACCTGGATGGTGGGCTGGAGCGGCGGCATCGCCAACCCGTTCGGCTCGCTGTTCCTGGTGCTGATCGCGCTGGCCGCGCTGGCCCTGCCGCTGAGCTGGGCGATGGCAGTGGCCGCATCGTGCGTGGCCGGCTATGTCATCAGCGCCGCAGTCGGCCTGCCCTTGCCCTACGGCAGCTTCGATCCGCTGAGCCTGCACATGTGGGGCATGGCCGCCAACTTCCTGTTGTCCACCGTGGTGGTGCTGGCCTTCGCCACGCGGCTGGCGGTGTCGATGCGCGAACGCGAACGCGAAATTTCCACCCTGCGCGAGCGCTTCGCCCGCAACGAGGGCATCGTGGCGCTGGCCACGCATGCGGCCTCGGTAGCGCACGAACTCAATACCCCGTTGGCCACCATGACGCTGCTGGTGGACGACATCGCCGACCAGTGCGACCAGGCCGAACTGCGCGAAGACCTGGACACCTTGCGCGAGTTGCTGGTGCAATGCCACGAGCGCGTGCTGGCGCTGGCCGAACCCGCCGACAACGGCCATCTGAGCCGCGAGGTGGCAGTGAAGGACGTGCTGGAACAATGGCGGCTGGTGCGCCCCACCATCGAGCTACGCCGCAACGAGGACGCACCGATGCGGCTGATGCTGCAGCCCGGCGTCAGCCACCTGTTGATGGTGTTGCTCAACAATGCCGCCGATGCCGGTGAGCGCGTCGGCCGCCCGCAGATCGACCTGACCTTGCGGGTGGAAGACGACCACCTCAGCGGCGAGGTCCGTGATTACGGCCCTGGCTTCGACACCGCGCAAGCCCTGCTGCCCGGCACCTTGTTCAACAGCGGCAAGCACGACGGCATGGGCGTGGGCCTGGCCTTGTCGCATGCCACCGTCGAACGGCTGCAGGGCGAATTGTGGATGCTGCCCGCCGAAGGCAGCGGCGCCCGCGTCGGGTTCCGCCTGCCGCTTTCCGAACACGAGGCCCTGGCATGACAAGTCTCCCGCTCCGTACCGGCCTGTTGGTCGACGACGACACCTTGTATCTGCGCACGCTGCAGCGCAGTCTGGCGCGGCGTGGCGTGGAAACGCTGACCGCCACCGATGCCGCCAGCGCGCTGTCCATCGCGCGTAGCGCATTGCCGGATTTCGCCCTGGTCGATCTCAAGCTCGGCCACGATTCCGGCCTGAGCCTGATCCAGCCGCTACGCGAGATCCGTGCCGATATGCGCATCCTGCTGGTCACCGGCTACGCCAGCATCGCCACCGCCGTGGAAGCCATCAAACTCGGCGCCGACGATTATTTACCCAAGCCGGCCAACATCCCCACCATCATGCGGGCGCTGGGCGAGGAAGACGACGAGCTGCCCGAGCCGGATGAAGAAGAAACCGCGCAGGACATGATGACCCCGCTCAGCCGCCTGCAGTGGGAGCACATCCAGCAGGCATTGCACGAAACCGGCGGCAACGTCTCTGCGGCCGCCCGCCTGCTCGGCATGCATCGCCGCTCGCTGCAGCGCAAGTTGACCAAGCGCCCCAGCCCGGGACCATTGCGCGAACCCGGGCGTTGACGCCTGGCATCGAGATCTCCAACCGTGGTGGTGTTTTTCGGCTCAACCCGATGCTTGAGTCAGGAGCCTGGCGGGTCGAGTGCGCGGTGCCCTTGCCGCGTGCGGGACACGCCGTGAATCCGTCCGTGGAGGCGCGGTGGCGGCATCCAGGCCGCCACACGGTCCCGCAAGCGGCAAGGACACCGTACCAGAAAGGTGTTCAGCCGCTTGCTTGAAAGCGTCAGGTCCTTGCCCGTCTACCGTCGCGTGACCTGACGCGGCATGGATGCTGCGCCGTCGCCTGCAGGGGACTTCCTTGCGGCGTGTCCCGCGAGGATGGGTGGGCAAGGACCCTGCGGAAAGCCCGCATATCGGCTCTCTGCAAGTGACTCATCCGCGCGTCCAGGAAACCGCAGAAGGCTTCACTCTCAACGTGAGCCGAAGACGCTTGCCCTGCGCGAGGTCGCGCGGATGCCGTCGGCACCTTCGATCAGGCTGCGCCCCCAACTGCTCAGGCGGGTCGGATCCCAGCCCAGCACGATATCCAGCGACTGGGTGCTGCTGTCGTTACCCGACCACGACCAGCCCATGTAACCGACCCCGTACTCGCGCGCACGCCGCATGATTGCCGCCTCGTCCACCTGCGCGCCGCGATGATCGGCACCGAATTCACCCACCACCAGTGCCAGACCGTTGCTGCGAAAGGCGCGCAGATAGCTGTCTACCGGCGCATCGCTGCCGAATACTTCGTACATATGCACGCTGAAGACCACGTTGCGGCGGCTATCCTGGGCCAGCACTGCGGCGGCGTTGTCGCGCATGTAGAACTGCCAGTCCTGGCCCCAGTTGGGTGCGTCCACCATCAACGCGTGGGTCAGACCGGCATTACGCAAGGTCGCGATCGCACGCGCATGGCCGTTGACCCATTCGCTGGCACTGAGCCGGTTGCCGAACGGCTCGTTGCCGATATTGATGATGACGTAATCCTCCTGCCCCACCAGCGCACCGCGCACGCTGGTCCAGTAGCTGGCGGCGTCGGCCAGGCTGGCGGCCGCACCTTCTTCGCCATAGCCGGTGGTGTCGTGCACTTCCAGCACCGCGATCAGACCCAGGCTCTTGCAGCGCGCGATGATGCGTGCCACCTCTGCTTCCGGGGTGCGGTTCCAGCGCTGGCCGGAACTGAGGACCACGCGCACGCTGTTGGCACCGGTGGCGGCGATCTGCGCGAGCGCCGCGTCGGTGCGGTCGGTGAACCAGGTATGCGGCAGGTTGATGCCGCGCAGCACCAGCGCGTTGCCGTTGGATTCGCGCAATTGGGTTCCGGACACCGACAGGCCCGCATGCGCCAGCGAGGTCAATGCCAGTCCGGCGATCAGCAGCACCGAGCGCTGCGCCAGGCGGTGGAAGAGGTTCATGAGATGGCTCCAGAGGATGGGGAGTGCGGGCGCGCGCGGCATGTGATCGCCGCTCCGGCCAACGGGCGCACAGCGTGCACGGACGAAGACGGCATGCGCTGCGTGCAGGTCACAGAACCGACAAAACACGCAGAGGCGGACCGAACGCGCAGACCGCAACGCAGCCCGCTGGTAACGTTAACTTCCGAGCGTCTGCGCCGCGCCAAGAGGCTGCCGATGCACCCCACGCCCGTGCTGGTGTGGCGAAGACGCCCATCACCCGCTTGCGCAAAGGCATGCTGCAGCGCGTGAGCGCTGCGCTGTCGCGGTATCGGGCAGCAGCTACCGGCCGGTATCACCTTGCGCTGCACCACGGCCCCAGCGCTGCTGGCAGCTGAATAAGCCAGCCCAGCCGCGTCAAGTGCATGTGGCCGGGGCCGATAGAGGACTATGCCGCCCGTCATTGCCCCTGCCCCCCCGTCTCACCCCTTGCTTGACGAGGCTGGTCGGCTCGCCGTCCTGCGCGGCCTGTGCCTGCTGGATTCGCCGCCCGACCCGGTGTTCGACACCATCGCCGCGATGGCCGCGCGCAGCCTGGGCGCAGATATCGCCTTGATCTCGCTGGTGGACGAGCACCGCCAGTGGTTCAAGGCGCGCCTTGGGCTTGAACGCTCCGAGACACCGCGCGATCAGGCGTTCTGCGCACACGCGATCCGCTCGGACGAGGTGATGGTGGTGCCGGATGCGCACCTGGATCCACGCTTCAGCAACAACCCGCTGGTGCTGGGCCCTCCCTTCATCCGTTTCTATGCCGGCGCACCCTTGCAACTGCGCGAGGGTCACCGCATCGGCACGCTGTGCGTCATCGGCACCAGTCCGCGCGAAGGCCTGGATGCCGAGGCCTTGACACTTCTGGAAGGGTTGCGCGACCTGGCCGTACTACGCGTGGAGAACCTGCGCAGCACCACCTATCGCGATGGTGCCACCGGCCTGCCCAATCGCTCACGCTTCGGCGAGGATCTGGATATCTGGCTGGCGCAGCGCGAGACCGCGCCGGCCACCACTGCGGTGGCCATCGATATCTGCGGCAGCGACTATTTCCGCGAGATGGTCAAGGCGCTGGGCTGGGACTATGCCGACGGTTACGTGGCGCTGGCGCAGCGCCGCCTGATGGCCTACCTGCCCGCCGACACGCTGCTGTACCAGCTGGACCCGACCACCTTCGGCTTTCTCACCTCGGCCGAAAACCAGCGCCTGTCCAGCCTGTGCAACAAATTGTCCAAGGGATTCACCGAGCCGCTGGATCACCAGGGCATCCCGCACACGGCGGTCGCCTCGATCGGCGCGGTGTCGCTGCACACCAGCTATGGCACGGCCGACACCATCCGCTCGCTCACCACTGCGGTGGATGTCTCGCGTGAGCGCGGCCTGGCGTGGAGCATGTACGAGCGCAAGCACGACGTGGCCCAACGCAACACCTTCCGCCTGCTCGCCGCCCTGCCCGCTGCACTGGACAGCGCCAGCCAGCTGCGCCTGCATTACCAGCCGCGCGTGGATCTGCACGATCACCGCTGCGTGGCCGTAGAAGCGCTGCTGCGGTGGCAGCACCCGATGATCGGCCCGGTGATGCCGTCGGAGTTCGTGCCGATGGCCGAGAAAACCGCGCTCATCAACCGTATCACCGCCTGGGTCATCGACCACGGCATCGCCCAGGCCGCGCGCTGGCAGCAGCAGGGCCTGGACTTCAACCTGGCGTTGAACGTGTCGGCCGCCGACCTGGATCGCCCCGGCTTTGCGCTGCTGCTGCGACGCGGGCTGGACCGCCATAAACTGGACCCGCGCCGGCTGGAGATCGAATTCACCGAGAGCGCGATGATCCGCCACCCCGACCAACTGGCCGAGCAGCTCGCCGCAGTGGCCGCACTGGGCGTGCATATCGCCATCGACGACTTCGGCACCGGCTACAGCAATTTCAGCTATCTCAAGCAGCTGCCGGCCAGCTCGTTGAAGATCGATCAATCCTTCGTGCGCTCACTGCCGGACAACCGCACCGACCGCACCCTGGTGCCGGCGATGATCCAGCTCGGCCACAGTCTGGGCCAACGTGTGATTGCAGAAGGCATCGAATCGGCCGAGGCCTATGCGCAGCTGCGCGCCTGGGGTTGCGACGAAGGCCAGGGCTACTGGATCGCCAAACCCATGCCGGCCGCTGCGCTGGAAACCTGGTTGCAGACACCCTGGCATGCACAGTTCGAAGTGCCGGCCGATCTGCTCGCCGCACGCCTGGCGGCGGCGCAAATCTGAGCGCACGGCGGGCGCCGCGTCCCTGCCCGCAAGCAGGCATCAATGGCAACCGTGCCACGCTGCGGCGGCAATGGACCAGCGGTCGGCAGCCGGTTCCGGGCAATGACGTACCCGCCTGGCGGCTGCGCAGTAGTTCCGCTCACAGCGTGCGATGCACTTGCCGGCGCGACCGGCAGGTGCATCGCACGGGATCACCAGAACACCGTATACAGCACGATCAGGATCGCGATCACACCGGCGGCGCCCACCTTGAAGCCCAGCGTGGTGCCGTAGGCCACATCGTCTGTGCGGATCAGATCACGCGCCTGCGTCGCCGGCGTCACCAGCGACACCACCACTGCCAGCACCAGCACGGCCAGGAACACCACGCCGATGCGGTCCATGAATGGCAGTTCAGGCCACGCGAACTTGAGCGCGAACGAGAGCACCACCGAGCCGATCGCCGCAGTCAGTGCGCCGGCTTCGTTGGCGCGCTTCCAGAACAGGCCGAGCATGAAGATCACCACCACGCCGGGGGTAAAGAACCCGGTGAATTCCTGGATGAACTGGAAGCCTTGGTCGAAGTTACCCAGCAGCGGCCGTGCGGTGAGGATGCCGATCAACACCGACAGCGCGGCGACGATGCGGCCCACGCGCACCAGCTGTTTCTGCTCAGTGTGCGGGCGGAACTTGGCGTAGAAATCCAGGGTGAAGATCGTCGCCACCGAGTTGATCTTCGAGGCCAGCGAAGCCACGATCGCCGCCACCAGCGCAGCGAAAACCAATCCCAAAATACCGGTTGGCAGCAGTTGCATCATGGTCGGATAGGCCTGATCGGGCTTGGCCAGGTCCGGCGCCAGCACCACCGCAGCAATGCCAGGCACCACGATCACCAGCGGCATCAGCAGCTTCAGGAACGCTGCAAACACCATGCCCTTCTGCGCCTCGCCGATGTTCTTGGCGGCCAGCGCGCGCTGGATGATGTACTGGTTGAAGCCCCAGTAGCTGATGTTCATGATCCACAGCCCGCCCAGCAGCACGCTCAGGCCCGGCAGGTCCTTGTAGAACGGGTTGTCCTTGGTCAGGATCATGTGGAAGTGCTCGGGGTGCGCATTCCACAGGTGCTTGAAGCCGGCCAGCACGCCGGCGCCATCGCCGATGCGCGCCAGGGTCAGCCCGGCCACCAGCAGGCCGCCCAGCACCAACAGCGTGACCTGCACGATGTCGGTCAGCGCCACCGCCTTCAGCCCGCCGTACAGCTGGTAGACCAGCGCAAACACGCCGATCAAGGCCAGCGCCAGGGTCTGGTCCATGCCGGTGACCTGACTGACCGCGATCGATCCCAGCCACAGGATCGAGGTGAGATTGACGAACACGTACAGCAGCAGCCAGAACACCGCCATCAGCGTGCGGATCCACTTGCCGTAACGCTGCTCCAGGAACTGCGGCATGGTGTAGATGCCGTTGCGCAGGAAGATCGGCAGGAAGAACTTGCCGACGATCAGCAGCGTCAATGCCGCCATCCATTCGTAGGACGCAATCGCCAGCCCGATCGCATAGCCGGAGCCGGCCATGCCGATGATCTGTTCGGCAGAAATGTTCGCAGCGATCAGCGAGGCGCCGATCGCCCACCACGGCAACGACTTGCTGGCCAGGAAGTAATCCTCGGCGCTCTTGCTGTGGCCTGCCTTCTCGCGCGATACCCACTGCGCGAGCACGAAGATGCCGGTCAGGTAGACCAGCACAATCACGATATCCAACGTCGCCAAACCCACTGCACTCTCCTGTCTGGCTCTGGGGTATGCGCCGACGATCAGGCAGGGCTGCAGAAGGCCGCCGCCGCGCACCCGGTGCGCAATGGCAGCGCGGCGAACCGCATCTGCAGGCCATCCCGGCCGATCGACAACACCGCCCCCGCGGCGGCTGATGGCACCACCGCGATCGGTGGCCGCTTTGACACGTCGCCGGACATGGCGACGCAGTTGTTTTGCTTGACCTGCACTGTGCCCGGAAGCGTGCCTCCGGGCATGGGGATTACTTGACCGGGCAATCCACCATGACTTCGGCTTCGTTGAGCGCACCCAGCGCCACCTTCGACACCGACAGATCCAGTGCGGCGCCGCTTTCGATGCTGGCGACCTGGGTCAGCTTGGTCACGTCGGCACCGGCCTTGGCAAAGCACTTGAGCGGAATACCCACCACCTTCCACTGGCCTTGCGTCAGTGCGGCCAGGGTCTTCTGCGCATCGACACGACCATTGCAGGTGTCGCCGCAACCCACGCCCAGCCACACCGGCGCGCTCACTGCGCTGTCGCGACGCACGGTCAGCTGCAGCTGCACATCGCCATTGCTCTCACGCGACACATCCACCGGCTTGCCGGACACCAGCAGCACGCTGGCGGTCTTGGCACCGGACCACACCAGGCGCCGCGCGTCTTCCTGCGCCTTGTGATCGACGGCGCTCATCTTCAGGCTGCCGTCGGACAGACCCACCGGCAGCGTGGTGGCCGGCATGTTGGCCTGGCCTGCGTTGGACAGCTGCATCGCAATGCCGAGCGCCGGCTTGCCGCGCACGAAGTACACCCCGCCCACGGACTGCTCACCGGACACGCCCGATTCCTCAGGCAGTGCGGCCAGGTCGCCCTTGTCGGCGTAGGTCAGGCCATAGCCGAACTTGAACTGCGGGTCGTAGTCCTTCTGACCCACGTTATTGGCGAACTGCACTGCGGTCTTGGGCCAGGAGAAGCTGAGCTTGCCCTTGAAGTCGTTCTGCACGCTGCCATCGGCCTTGCGCAGCAGCACGTCGGCAATGCCCTCGCCTTCCGAACCCGGCAGCCACGCGGCGACGAATGCATCGGCCACGTTGATGTACTGGTTCATCCACAGCGGACGGCCGCTCAGGAACACCGCCACCACTGGAATGCCATCGGCCTTGAGCTTCTTCAGCAATGCCAGCTCGCTGTCGTCGCCCGGCTTGTACAGCAGGGTGGCGATGTCGCCCTGGAATTCGGCATACGGGTTTTCGCCGAACACCACCACCGCCACATCCGGCTTGGTCTTGTAGGCGCCGTCCACCGCCAGCTCGGCAGTACCGCCGGCGGCCTTGATCTGCTTGTCCAGGCCTTCCCAGATGGTGTTGCCATTGGGGTAGTCGCTGCGCTTGGTGCCGGTGCCCTGCCAGTTCAGCGTCCAACCACCGGACTGCTTGCCCATGTCGTTGGCGCCATCGCCGACCACCAGCACGCACTTTTTCGGATCCAGCGGCAGGATGCCGGCCTGGTTCTTCAGCAGCACCAGCGACTCGCGCACCGCCTGGCGGGCGATGGCGCGGTGTTTCGGGGCACCGAGCAGTTCGTACTTGCCGCCGAGCTGGCGCTTGGACGGCTTGCCGGCTTCGAACAGGCCCAGGCGCAGCTTGACGCGCAGAATGCGACGCACCGCATCGTCCAGGCGCTCGGTGCTGATCTGGCCGGACTTCACTGCCGCTAATTCGGTTTCGTAGATGCCCTTCCAGCTGTCGGCGGCCATCGCCATATCGACGCCGGCAATGAACGAGGCCGGGCAGTTGTCGTTGGTGCAGCCCTTGACCTGGCCTTGGCCATTCCAGTCGCCAACCACGAAACCGCCGAAGTTCATGCGGCCCTTCAGCACGTCGGTCAACATGACCTTGTTGCCGTGCATCTTTTCGCCGTTGAAGCTGTTGAACGAGGCCATCACCGTCTGCGCGCCGGCTGCAATGGCCGGCGGGTAACCGGCCGCGTGGATATCGCGCATGGTGGCTTCGGACACCTTGGTGTCGCCCTGGTCCTTGCCGTCGGTGGTGCCGCCGTCGCCGACGAAATGCTTCACCGACGAGATCACGTGGCTGCCGTCCAGGAACTGCGGCGTGCCCGGGATACCCTGCACGCCTTCGACCATCTTGCCAGCGAAGCTGGCCACCACGTCCGGCGATTCGGAATAGCCTTCGTAGCTGCGACCCCAGCGGTCGTCCTGCGGCACCGCCACGGTGGGCGCGAAGGTCCACTCCATGCCGGTCACGCGGGTTTCGGCAGCGGTGACTTCGCCGATCTGCTTGATGAGCTCCGGGTTGCGCGTGGCCCCCAGGCCGATGTTGTGCGGGAACAACGTGGCGCCGACGATATTGCTCTGGCCGTGCACCGCGTCGATGCCGAAGATGATCGGAATCGCGTTGCCGCCCTTGGAGGTATCCATCGACGCTTCATAGAAGGCATCGGCCAGCTTCAGCCATTCGGCCGGGCTGGCGTTGTACTTGCCGCCGGGATCGGAGTTGCCGCCGGCCAGCACCGAACCCAGGCGGTATTTGCGCACGTCGTCCGGGGTCAGGCTGGCAATGTCGCCCTGCACGGTCTGGGCAACCTTCTCTTCCACGCTCATCTTGGCCATCACATCGCTGATGCGCTGCTCCAGCGCCGCGTCCTGCGCGAACGGCCACTTCGGCGATGGCCACTGGTCCGGATGGATGGCGGTGGAGGCCTCGGCAGGCGCTGCAGCCGGCGCGGTCTTGCCGGCCTCGGCGGTGGTGGTGTCCTTGCCTTGGCAGGCCGCCAGCATCAGCACCGCCGCAGCGGTAGCAAGAGAAAGAGCGCGGCGCGCGACGGGCGCGGCAGTACGGCGAAGCAGCTTGTCCAAGATCCGGGTCTCCAGGGGTGTCTCCTGCCGCGATGCATGCGCCGCAGGCCTTCAGGCGGCGTACGCTCACGTGATTCAACTACCCTGTCAACCGCGCTCGTCTGTATGCCAAATCACGGCCAACTTATTGGCCGGAGCTATAGGCTTGGAATACCGGCAGCACCTGTCAAACCACGGAAATTCGCTGAATCCGACGCGCTGCCTGGTCTTGCGCGAAGCCACACTTTGCTGCATCGCACCACCGGGATCGAGCCACACTGCGCAGCGCTGCGCCTCGCGGCGCACTGGTCGCGCCCGCTTTTGGGTCGGCATCCGAACCGCCGCCAACAGGTGAGCTCGTCGTCAAACAACTGTCATCCACCCGGCCTAGCGTAACCGGCTTGCCGATGCGCCATCGCCATCGTTGATCGCCGTCTTTGCCTGGAGTTTCGATGCCTGCCTCCCCCGACCCCTCTCGTCGCCGCCTCATGCAATTGATGGCGGCCGTTCCCCTGTTGCCGCTCGGCAGCGCCAGCGTCGCCGCGTTCCAGCAACTGGGCAGCGCCGCGCTGGCGGCGCGACCGCTGCGGCCTTCGGAAACCCCGGCCCGTCTGGTCTCGGCCACCTTCCATGGCATGCCCGCCCCCAGCTTGGCCAACCCTGCGGCCATGGCCACCACCACGGTGGGCTCGTCGCTGAGCGTGGCCCGCAGCGACGGCAGCACCCAGCGCTACGCGCTGGCCTACCAACCGTTCTTCGTCACTGGCGATCAGGTGCCCGACGGCAAGGGCGGCACCGTGCTGGCCGGTGGCTACTACGACATCCAGCATCGCCCCATCATCGACCGCTCCCAGCCCGGTGCCGAACGCCCGTTCTTTTCCGACTGCCCGGACGGCTCTTCGCTGCTGACCCTGCCCAACGCCAAGGTCCCCGGGGTCAAGGGCAACCCTGTGTTTGCGGTAGTGCAGTTCGAATACACCACCCGCGACCAGGCCGGCAACGACGCCAGCCGCCATCTGCCCGCGCCGATCGCGGTGCTGACGCTGGACCAGGACCCGGCCACCGGCAAGCTGTCGCTGGTGAAGTACCACAACGTCGACACCGCGCCGGTGCACGGGTTGTGGACCACCTGCGGCGCCAGCCTGTCGCCGTGGAATACCCACCTGTCCAGCGAAGAGTACGAACCCGACGCCACCGCGCTGGCCGGCAACACCCAGTTCCGCAGCTACAGCACGCACCTGTACGGCGACCCGGAAAAAGCCAACCCGTATCACTACGGCCACCTGCCCGAAATCACCGTGCATCCGGATGGCACCGGGAGCGTACGCAAGCACTATTGCCTGGGCCGCATTTCGCACGAGCTGGTGCAGGTGATGCCCGACCAGCGCACCGTGCTGATGGGCGACGATGCCACCAATGGCGGGCTGTTCATGTTCATCGCCGACCGCAAGGCGGACCTTTCCGCCGGCACCCTGTACGTCGGCAAGTGGCACCAGACCTCCGGCGTCGGCCCGGGTGCGGCCACGCTGAGCTGGATCAAGCTGGGCCACGCCACCAGCGCCGAGATCCAGGCGCTGGCCGACCGCCTTACCGCCGCCGACATCCTCGATGTGCATCTGAGCGACCCGGGCGATGCCAGCTTCACCAAGATCCCGTTCAATGGCACCTTCAACTGGATCCGCATCAAGCCGGGCATGGAAAGGGCCGCCACCTATCTGGAAACCCACCGCTATGCCGCGCTGGCCGGCGGCAGCCTGGGCTTCACCAAGCTCGAAGGCACCACGGTCAATGCCAAGGACAAGATCGCCTACATGGCCATGTCCTACATCGTCACCAGCATGCGCAATGGCTCGGGCGACGTGAAGGTGGAAGGCCCGGATGCAGGCGCGGTCTACGCCTTGAATCTGCGCGGCGGGCGCCGCGACAGCAGCGGCGCGCCAATCCACAGCGACTGGGTGCCGATCGACATGGCTGCCCCCGCCGCCCTGACCGGCCACGATCTGGCGCAGCCGGATGCGCTGGGCAATCTGGCCGATCCGGACCGCCTGGCCAACCCGGACAACCTCAAGTTCTCCGAAGCGTTGCGCACACTGTTCATCGGCGAAGACAGCAGCCTGCACGTCAATAATTTCCTGTGGGCCTACAACGTGGACACCGGCAGCCTGACGCGGCTGTTGTCGGTGCCGGCCGGCGCCGAATCCACCGGCCTGCATGCGGTGGACCAGATCCATGGCTGGACCTATGTCATGAGCAATTTCCAGCACCCCGGCGACTGGGAAAGCCCGCTGCACGACACCGTCAAGGCCGTCCTGGACCCCCTGGTCCGCGCCAACTACAAGAACCGTTTCGGCGCAGCAGTGGGCTACCTCACCGGCGACCCGTTGGCCGTGAAGTTAGGCGAGGCATAATCTCCGCGGTTTCCGCTAGCTGCTATCGCAATGCCTGTAGGAGCGCACCCGGGCGCGACAGGGGTTATAGGTGCCATGGCCCGAACACGCGCCACGCACCACTCGTCAGTTCATCGGTATCGCGTGGGTCTGCAAGGCGCGGCAAGATGCATCGGGTGCACAGTCATCTTCGTTGTAGGAGCGCACCCGGGCGCGACAGGCCTTACCGGTAAGGCATTCGCGCCCGGGTGCGCTCCTACGGGTGCAGTGATCGGTGCCATGGCCCGAACACGTGCCACGCACCACCGTCGGTTCACCGGTATCGCGCAGCTCTGCAAGGCGCGGCAAGGTGCATCGGGTGCACGGTCATCTTCGTCGTAGGAGCGCACCCGGGCGCGACAGGCCTTACCGGTAAGGCATTCGCGCCCGGGTGCGCTCCTACGGATGCAGTGATCGGTGCCATGGCCCGAACACGCGCCACGCACCACCGTCGGTTCACCGGTATCGCGTGGGTCTGCAAGGCGCGGCAAGATGCATCGGGTGCACAGTCATCTTCGTTGTAGGAGCGCACCCGGGCGCGACAGGCCTTACCGGTAACGCCTGTCGCGCCCGGGTGCGCTCCTACGGGTGCAGTGATCGGTGCCATGGCCCGAACACGCACCACCGTCGGTTCATCGGTATCGCGTGGGTCTGCAAGGCGCGGCAAGGTGCATCGTGTGCACAGTCATCTTCGTTGTAGGAGCGCACCCGGGCGCGACAGGCCTTATCGGTAAGGCATTCGCGCCCGGGTGCGCTCCTACGGGTGCAGTGATCGGTGCCATGGCCCGAACACGCACCACCGTCGGTTCATCGGTATCGCGTGGGTCTGCAAGGCGCGGCAAGGTGCATCGGGTGCACAGTCATCTTCGTTGTAGGAGCGCACCCGGGCGCGACAGGCCTTATCGGTAAGGCATTCGCGCCCGGGTGCGCTCCTACGGGTGAGATCGATCGATGTCTGGCCGCGTCGGTGCGAGGCGGAGCAGAACGCACGTGCCTGCGCGCGTGGCTCAAGACTGCCGCAACTCCAGTGCTGCCATCACGATGGACTTGGCCCAATCGGGCACCTGTGCCAATTCCTGCGGCGTTTGCGGGTACTGCAGGCCGCTGCGGTCCAGTTCCAGCACCAGCAACGGCGCAACCTGCCCTGCGGCATCGGCCGGTGCGCTGTTGTCGTAGACGTGCAGCAGCGACAGATACGGCAGCAAGGCGATCAGATTGGCGCGCGAGGCATCGAAGCGCTCGCGGATCTTGTGCTCGGCGATTGCGTGGACACCCGCAGCCACCCGCGCTGCCACGCGTTCGATGTGCAGCTCCACCGTTGCCAGACCGCAGAACCAGATCGCCACCGTGTGCTGCGCGCAGGCCTCGCGCAGCAAGCGCGGGATGGTGGTCGCGCCCAAGGTTGTCTCGAATGCATAGTCGCTGCCAACATCCATGGCCTGACGCAGCCGCCGCACACCTTCCTGCCAGGCTTGCGCGTTGGCCTCGTCCTGTGCCCAGCCCTGCTCCACCAGCTGCTGGGTGAACGCATCGGGGTTGAACCAGCTGGCGCCGTCTTCCTGCAGCAGTTGCCCCAGCAGCGAACTCTTGCCGGCGCCATTGACACCGGCCAGTACCAGGATGTTGCCCATGGGTCAGCGCGAAGGCCCCAGCGTCACCTTCCTGCCGCGGCGCGCCGGTCGGGCGATCGCCTGGGTCAACGCTGCGCCATCGTGCAGCGCGGCAAGATGCCTATCGAAACGGGCCTGCAGCGCCTGCAATGCCTCCGCGCGCGTCAATGCCTGCTCCGATGCACTGGCTTGGCTCACCAGCCGCCGGTATTCCTCCGCATCCACCACCACCGCCTCGGGGTGATTATGGTTGGTGATGACCACAGCCCCATGCGAGCGCACCTTGCGCATCAGGCTGGGCCAGCCCTTCACCTTGATGTCGGCGGCGGGAGATTTTTCGAGCTCGGGCAGATCCTGAAGACGAGACATGGGAGGGTCCTGCGCGCTGTAGTATCCCCAGCCTACTCCCACTCACCCATTTTGGGAAATTTGGCCATTCTGTCCTGAATTCACATCAGGCAGACCCCTCCGAAACGACACAGGGCCCGCAGGCCCTGTGGTCTCTTACCACCGTTGCGCAACGGACTCAGCCGCGCAGCTTGCCCAGCAGCTCGCGGGTGACCGGGTCGGCCACCTCCGCCGCGTCGCCCTTCAGCGCCGGCAGCAACTGGCTGGCCAGCTGCTTGCCCAGCTCGACACCAAACTGGTCGAACGCATTGATGCCCCACATCACCGACTGCACGTACACGCTGTGCTCGTACATCGAGACCAGCGCACCCAGCGCCTGCGGGGTGAGCGCATCCAGCAGGATCACCGTGCTCGGGCGGCCGCCCGGATAGCTGCGATGCGGGTCGCTGCTGTCCTGGCCGTTGGCCAGCGCCTCGGTCTGCGCCAGTACGTTGGCCATCAGCGCGACATGGTTTTCCGCATACGGGTCGTCGTTGTGCACGGTGCCGATGAAATCGGCCGGCACCACGCTGGTGCCCTGGTGCAGCGCCTGGAAGAAGCTGTGCTGCACATCGGTGCCCGCACCACCCCACCACACCGACACGGTATCGCTGTCCACCGCCGAGCCGTCGAGCTTGACGCGCTTGCCCAGGCTCTCCATCACCAGCTGCTGCAGATACGCCGGCAACAAGGCCAGGCGCTGGTCATAGGTCATCACCGCCTGGGTGGCACTGCCCAGCAGGTTGCGATTCCACACAGCAGTCAGCCCGTGCAGCACTGCGACGTTTTCTTCCAGCGGCGTGTTGAGCGCATGCGCATCGAACTGCGCCGCGCCTTCCAGCAAGTGTTCAAAACGCTCGAAGCCAATGGCCAGTGCAATCGGAAAGCCTACCGCCGACCACAGCGAATAGCGGCCGCCCACCCAATCCCACATCGGCAGCACGCGGCCGGGAGCGATGTCGAACGCCTTGGCAGCACGCTCGGGGTTGGCGCTGACAGCGTACAGGCGCTCGCTGCCGCCGAGCCAGGCATGCAGGATGCTGCCGTTGAGCAGGGTTTCCTGGGTGCCGAAGGTCTTGGAAATCAGGATGCCGGCGGTGTGTACCGGGTCCAGCGTCGCCAGGGTGCGCTGCATGGCGGCGCCGTCGACGTTGGAGACGAAATGCACGCGGAACCGCGCCCCGCTCACCGGACGCAAGGCATCGGCCACCAGCCGCGGGCCCAGGTCCGACCCACCGATGCCGACACTGACGATATCGGTGACGTCGGTACCTTCCAGCTGCTGGATCAACGCACCCATGCGCTGCCGCACCTCCGCGGCAGTGGCGTACGCCTCCGAGGCCACCGGCGCGTCGGTCAGGTCGCCACGCAACGCGGTGTGCAAGGCAGCGCGCTGCTCGGTGACATTGACCTGCTCGCCACGGAACAGGCGCTGGAACGCACCAGCCAGATCGCGCTCGCGCGCGATGGCGAACAAGGTATCGAGCGCGGCGCGGTCGTACTTCTGCCGCGCAAAATTGAAATACAACGGACCGACTTGCCTGGCGTACTGCGTGGGCCGCTGGGGCTCGGCGGCTAGCAATGCGGGGATGGCAGCGCCGCGCAGGCGCTGGGCGTGGGCGTGAAGCGCGTCGAATCCGTTGGTCTGTGTCATGCGGCCTGTGTGGGGATGCTGTGGTTGGTGTGGGAGATCACGTTGTTCGCGCCCACATATACCAGATTGGGCTTGAAGGTCTTGGCTTCGTCTTCGCTCATGCTGGCAAACGCCGCCACAATGATGAGATCACCCACCTGCACATGGCGCGCGGCGCCGCCGTTGAGCGACATGATGCCGCTGCCTTCTTCGGCACGGATGGCGTAGGTGCTGAAGCGCGCACCGTTGGTCACGTCCCAGATGTGGACCTGCTCGAATTCGCGGATGCCGGTCGCTTCCAGCAGCAGGCCGTCGATGGCGATCGAGCCTTCGTAGTTGAGCTCGGAATGGGTGACGGTGGCGCGGTGGATCTTGGCTTTCAGCAGGGACAGATGCATGGACGCAGGCAACGACAAAAGGAAAGCCGGCATTTTAGCGGAAAGCGCCCGCGCCCACCGGCTTGCACCGCAGGCGGACGTGAGGGCTTCAGGCCCGCGCCGAGGCAATGCCCTGAGGTCGCGCAGGCCGGGGCCGGGCGCCAGCCACTGCGCCGGCGGCTGGCACAGGTGGCGCCGCTCAGAATTCCAGGTTGTCGATCAGGCGGGTGCTACCCAGCCGTGCGGCGACCAGCGCCACGCGCGCGCCGGAGGTGCCTACGCCCGGCTCGCTCAGGTCCCGCAGCCGTACTACCGCGTAATCGACCTGAAACCCGGCCTGCTGCAGCGCGCCGGTGGCGGCCTGTTCGACCTGCGCACGCGGCGTGCCGGCTGTGTCGCTGTCGCGCATCTGCAGCAGCACCTTGCGGATCTGTGCAGCAGCCGGGCGATCCTCAGCCGTCAGGTACTGGTTGCGCGAGCTCATCGCCAGGCCATCGGCCTCGCGCACGATGCTGCCGCCCAGGATCTCGATCGGAAACGCCAGGTCGGCCACCATCTGGCGGATCACCGCCAGCTGCTGGTAATCCTTCTTGCCGAACGCCGCCACATCCGGCTGCACCTGGTTGAACAGGCGCGCCACCACGGTGCAGACACCGTCGAAATGGCCAGGCCGGCACACGCCTTCGAGCACGTCACTGACGCCCGGCGCATGGATCGGCGTGGCCAGCGCGGTCCCCAATGGGTACATCGTGTCCACGTCCGGCAACCACAGCGCATCGCAGCCGGCATCTTCCAGGCCACGCAGGTCGGCTTCGGGGGTGCGCGGGTAGCGGGCGAAATCTTCGTTCGGCCCGAACTGGGTGGGGTTGACGAACACGCTGGACACCACGCGGTCGGCGTACTGGCGCGCCAGCATCACCAATGAGTAATGCCCGGCATGCAGGTTGCCCATGGTCGGCACCAGCGCCACGCGCAGACCCTCGCGCTTCCAGCCGGTAACCAGGACGCGCAGCGCGGAAAGATCGGTCATGGTCTGGATCATGCGGCGTACGCGTGCTCTGCATCGGGGAAACTGCCATCGCGCACGGCCTGCGCGTAGGCACGGACCGCGCCGGCCACCGAGCCGCCCTCGGTGAGGAAATCCTTGACGAACTTGGGACGGCGATGGCCGCTGTCCAGGCCCAGCATGTCGTGCATCACCAGCACCTGGCCGTCGCAGCCGGGGCCGGCGCCGATGCCGATGGTGGGCACCTGCAGCTCGGCGCTGATCTGCGCGGCAATCGGCGTCGGCACGCATTCCAGCACCACCAGGCTGGCGCCGGCGTCGACCACCGCCTGCGCATCGCGGCGCAGCTGCTCGCCGGCTTCGCCACGGCCCTGCACCTTGTAGCCGCCGAAGCGCAGCACCGATTGCGGGGTGAGCCCCAGGTGCGAACACACGGGAATCTCGCGTTCCACCAAATAGCGGATCACCTCGAGCTTGTGCCCGGCGCCTTCGATCTTGACCATCTCCGCACCGGCCTGCAGCAACTGGGTGGCGGCATCGAGCGCACGCTCGGGGGTGGCATCGGCCTGGAACGACAGGTCGGCCACCAGCAAGGCCTGCTGCAGCACGCGTGCCACCGCGGCGGTGTGGTAGACCATGTCGGCGGTGGTCACCGGCAAGGTGGAATCGTGCCCCTGCACCACCATGCCCAGCGAGTCGCCAACCAGGATCAGGTCCACGCCATTAGCATCGAAGCTGCGCGCAAAGCCGGCGTCGTAGGCGGTCAACATGACCAGTTTTCGACCCGCGCGCTTGGCCTCTGCCAGGGCGGGCACGGTCCAGGGCTTGCTGTCGCTATGGCTGCTCATGAAGTCATTACGTGGGGTGATGAGCCGGCCATTATCTACCCAATCGGCTCCAGCCCGCAGGCATCGATGGTTTGCAGGACGTGCCGCACTGTTCCATGGCCCGGAATCATCGCCTCCGGGGCCAGCTCGGACAGCGGCAGCAGCGCGAAGGCGCGCATATGCAGATGCGGGTGTGGCACCTGCAACCGCGGCAGATCCAGCACCTGGTCGGCGTACAGCAGCAGGTCCAGGTCCAGCGTGCGCGGGCCCCAGCGCTCGCCGGCCAGACGTTCGCGGCCAAAGGCCCGCTCGATGCCGAGCAAGGCATCCAGCAGCGCCAACGGGGCAAGCCCGGTGCGCAGCTGGGCTACGGCATTGATGAAATCGGGTTGGTCTTCACGCCCCCAGGCCGGGGTGCGGTACAGGCGCGAGGCCGCTACCAGCGTGGACTGCGGCACTGCATCCAGCGCGGCGATGGCCGCGCACACGCTGGCCTCGGCCAGGCCCAGGTTGGCACCCAGGCCGACAAAGGCGGTGTGCATGCCCTACTCGCCTGCCGGTGCGCCGGTGCGACGACGGCGGCGGCGACGCTTGCGCGGTGCGCCGTCCTCGTCGCCATGCTCGGCCTGCGCCGACTCGATGGCCTGCACCAGCTCCTGGCCGGAGGACTTCTGCGCCTCGCGCCAGAATTCCACATCGGCCGCATGATCGGCCGAGGCGAACTGGCGCAGCACCAGGAAATCGAACGCGGCGCGGAAGCGCGGATGCGACAAGGTGCGGAACACGCGCTTGCGCTGACGCGAGGAGAAGCGCGTCTGCAACAGCCAGATCTCCTGCATCGGCAGCGAAAAACGGCGCGGCAAGGCCACCCGCTCCAGCTGGTGCAAGGTGACACGGTCGGCGGCACGGCGCTGGGCATCTTCCGGCTGCACGCCCTGCGCCTGCAAGCCCATGAGGGTGCGGCAGAACGCCGGCCACAGCAGCAGCGCGAACAGGAACGCCGGCGAGACCGGCTCGTCGTTGGCCACCCGCGCATCGGTGTTGCGCAGGCCTTCCAGCACCATCGCGCGCAAGGCGCCGCTGCGATTGGATTTCAGGGCCGCCGCGCTTTCCGGGAACAGCGCACCGAGCAGGCCGTAACGCTCCAGGCCTTCGAAACTGGCCACGCCGTGCCCGGACAGGAACAGCTTGAGAATTTCCTCGAACAAACGTGCCGGCGCCGCCTCCGACAACAATCCGGCCAGGCGTGGGATCGGCTCGGCGGTGCCGGCCTCGATCTCGAAGTCGAGCTTGGCCGCCAGCCGCACCGCGCGCAGCATGCGCACCGGATCTTCCTGGTAGCGCAGTTCCGGGTCGCCGATCAGCTTCATCAACCGCGCCTGCACGTCTTCGAAGCCGCCGCAATAATCACGCACCGAAAAATCCTCGATGGCGTAGTACAGCGCGTTGCAGGTGAAGTCGCGGCGGATCGCGTCGTCTTCAATGGTGCCGTAGACGTTGTCGCGCACCAGCCGGCCGTTGTCCAGCTCGCGGTCGCCACTGCCATCGTCGCTGTTGGCGCGGAAGGTGGCCACTTCGATGATCTCGCGGCCGAACACCACATGCGCCAGCCGAAAACGGCGGCCGATCAGGCGACAGTTGCGGAACAGCGCCTTGACCTCTTCCGGCGTGGCGCTGGTGGCCACGTCGAAATCCTTGGGATGGCCACCCACCAGCAGGTCGCGCACCGCGCCACCAACCAGGTAGGCGCCAAAGCCGCATTCGCGCAGGCGATAGAGCACGCGCAGCGCGTTGGGGCTGATGTCCTTGCGCGAGATGGTGTGCTGGTCGCGTGGAATGACGCGCAGCGTGAACGGGGATGTAACTGAGGATTCGATGATGGCGCTTCCGTCTTGTGTTGCAGGATTGCCCAACGGCTATGACCCCACTATACTAGCGCGCTGCACAAGACGCGACAAAACGCTCCCTTCGTCTAATGGTTAGGACGTGGCCCTCTCAAGGCTAAAACAGGGGTTCGAGTCCCCTAGGGAGCACCACGTCCGTCCTGCTGCAGATCACGCCAAGGCCCCGCATTGCGGGGCTTTTGCGTGATGCGGCAATGGCAGCGCACCGTTACGCCATGCCGGCAAAGGCCGGCAACATCGGCCTCTCTGGTGCCTGGACAACTGCAACTCCTTGGTCGCGCCTGGTTGCGGTCGGCACACCGTCGCGCGCCATGGGCGCCCGGCACTGCTCGGCCGGCCACCCCGCAATGCCACTCTCGCGGCCGCGCATCCACTCACGCCAGCCACAACAAGGCCAACGCCGCCTGGGCGTAGACGCCCAGTACGTTGCGCACGGTGACTCGGGCAGTGTCCAGGACAGTCGCTGTCGCCATGGGCTTGCGCACCCGCGCAACCGGGCGACCGGGAAATTTGCACGGCATGTCACCTCCTCACTACAGCGCTGTGAACGCGCCCTCGACTTCGCTGCCGGTCTCGGCCACGGCATCGTGGGCATGCAGGCTCTCCAGGTGGCGCACCGCCACATCGAAGGTTGTGTAGTGCGCTACCAGCACCTGGCGTAACCGCCGCGCGGCATCTTCGACGTACATCAGGTTGGCACCGTTCAAGCGTGCAAAGGCCTGTTCGTCGATGCGCCGTACCGCCGCCTGCACCGGCGTGGCCAACGCGCGCTCGCAAAGCGCCACCAACGCGCCGACATCCAGCTGCGGCGTGCTCGCCTCCAGGTCCACACGCACCTGCGCGATGCTGCGCTGGCTGTGCGGCGTGGCGTACGACCCATGGACCTGCAACCACTGCGCCACCGCCTCCGGTGGCACGGCCGCGCGCCCGGCATGCTGTTGCAGGAAGGCCTCACTCAACAGCTGTCGCGACAACGCGGCCGAACAGGGGCACGTGGAGGCGTACAGCACCTCGACCTGCAGCTGGATACGGCTATGCCCCGCGCTGCACTGCGCCTCCAGACGCACCGGATACGCGCGCCAACCGGCCAGCCCTTCGCTCAGCAGGGCCGGCACCCGCAGCATCACCTCGAAGGTAAGGGTCAGCCGCGCTGCGCGGCTGCCGCAATCCTCGTGGCTGTCGATCAAGGCCTGCAACAGTTGCGACACCATCGCCGGCGACACCGGATGTTCCAGGTGCCGGTCCAGCAAACGATAGAGCCGCGACATATGGATGCCCTTGCACTCCGGTCGAGGCAGATCGACCTGCACGCTGGCGCGCGCGGCCAGGCTTGCGCTGGACCCATCCTGGCCCAGGCGCACCGGAATGGCGATGTCGTGCATGCCCACCCAGCGCAACGGCGCGCCCAGCAGCGCAGGTTCGGTGACGGCAACATCGGGAAGCGTGGCGGACATGGGAGACCTAAACAGTGGAGGAAATGGTGGCCGCGCCGGATGCGCGCACGGCGAGGATGGGCGGCGCGTCATCCCAGGTGCGGCGCGTACCGCGCAGCCTGGACCAGCGCCAGCGCGCTGCGTGCCACGCAGCGCGCTGAAGGCCAAGGTAGGTCACCTCAGCGCGCATACGTCGCCCTGAAGTAATCGTCGATGCCGGCATGCAGTGCCTGCGCGAGTTCGTCCTGATGGAGATCGCCGCACAATCGAAGGCAATCGTCGCGATTGCTCATGAAGCCAGTTTCCACCAGCAGCGATGGAATGTCCGGCGATTTCAGCACCGCAAACCCCGCCTGCCCGACCTGATCCTGGTGCAGCCGGGTGACCTGCTGCAGGCTCCCCAGCATCAACTTGCCGAATGCCACGCTGCTGGCAATGGTGCCGCTCAGCGACAGGTCGGCCAGCACCTGCGACAACACCGGATTGCTCGGCACCCGCAACCGGCGCGCGGTGTCGCCCATGTCATCGGCGGCGTTTTCGCTGTCTGCGATCCAGCGCGCCAAGGCCGAGCTGGCGCCGTTTTCGGACAAGGCGAATACCGACGCACCACGCGCCTGCGCGTTGGGAGCGGCATCGGCATGGATGGAAACGAATAGATCGGCGTTGCGACGATGCGCGATCAACACGCGTTCGTGAAGCGGCACGAAGCGATCATCGCTGCGGATCATCGTTGGCCGATAGCGCGGGTCTGCGGCAAGCCGCTGATGCAGGCGACCAGCGACCGCCATGGCGACATATTTTTCGTAACGCTCGTCGGCGCTGACCGCCCCCGGATCCTTGCCGCCATGCCCGGCGTCGATGGCAACCACGAAGGGATGCAACTGCGCGTGTGCGGGCGTGGCGGCGGCCGGAGCGGCCGCATCGGCGGCGGACAACGGCGCAGCGCCGGAGCCTGCAGCCAGATCCAGCACCAGCGTCGTGCCCTCCCAACGCGGGTTCGCTGCCAATGGCTGCGACAGATCGAGGACCACCCGCAGACCGTCTACATGCGGACCACTGCGGATCGCCACGACCGCACTGCGACCAGGCAATGGATCAATGCGCGGCGGCTGTGTCGAAACGCCCGACAGGTCGATGACCAGACGCTCCGGATCGGACAGCTGGAAACTGCGGTACGCCACCTGGCCGCTCAATTCCAGCCGGAACTGCAGCCCCTCATCGCGTAACTGCACGCTGCAATTGCGCAGTGTCGCAAGCCCTTGTGCGTCGACCAGGCCGGGCGACAACACCAGCGCCGCACCCACGCTGCGCAGCAGCTGCCGCCGCTTCATGGTGCGCCTCCAGCATGTGCGGCATGGCGGCCAGGGCATCCCTCACCGGGTAACGGACTCGGCCTGAAGCAAACGCACGACGACATGGAATACGACACGGCGGACCAGGCTGAGCAAGAATGTTGAAGTGTTATAAAGTAACATCAAAACAGCCAAGGCAAGCGCATGCGCCGTCGTCGGCGTCCTCACGTTCATTTCCTTGCATGACCGAGCCCACCCCAATGTCCAACGCCGTCCCCGACAGCTACGCCGCCTGGCGCCATTGCATCGAAATCGACTGTGCCCAGCCGCTGACCGCCCCGTTCATCGCCCAGCGCCTGGCCAGCCTGCGCGATGCTGGAGAACATCACACCCAGCAATTCCTGCGTCGCTGGGGCCAGCCGCATCACCGGCAGGTGATCGACTGGTTCGAGCGCGCGCTGCTGGAGGTGCGACCAACGTCGTAGCGGGCTGCCGCCCTGCCCCCGCGCCAAGGCGCACCATGGCTTGCTCCATGCACTTGCAGGCCGTCTTGTTCGCCCCGCAAGACGGGACCGAAAACGCGTCCGCCGGCAGCCACGCGAAACGGCATGGTCATCCTCATCATGCCGCCGGGATCACGCCGCCCGCGCTACCGTGATTGCAAACATCACGCAGGACCGAAGCCATGAGCCAGCATCCACGTCAACCCGACGACGCTGCCGATGACGCCAACGGCGTTGCCGAAAGCCGCGAATCGCACAAGCAGGACGAGACCGCCAAGCAGCGCCCCGGGCAGGACGACCTGAAGGTGCACGACGAGCACAGCCGGCGTCCGAAGCGACAGCACGGCCAGGACGACTAATCGGCAACACCAGGCGACGTTGCAGGCGCGGACGCATGGGTCGCGCCATTGCCATGGCAAGATTGCTGATCCGTCGGCCGCCACGGAGCACAGATCTTCCCCCCGACAGTGCGATGCGCAACAGGATCACTGCCGCCGCGCCGCCCCGGTGGCGCCACGACACTCCACTTCCAAAGGCCATGCATGCAGACTCCCGATGCGCCCGCGCTGACCCTGGTCCAGGCAACCCCGCTGTCCGGCGAGTTCGGCGCCTATCGCGGCGCAGACGCACCGGCCAACGAGGACGACCGGCTGGCCGCCCTGCACGCCACCGGCTTGCTGGATAGCGCGCCCGAGCCACGCTACGACGCGCTCACCGCCAGCGCGGCGGCAGCGTGCAGCACGCCGATGGCACTGATCTCCCTGGTCGATCTGCAGCGGCAGTGGTTCAAGTCCAGGGTTGGCATGCGCCCTAGCGAGACGCCGCGCACGCTGTCGTTCTGCGCCCACGCCATCCTCACGCCGGATCGGCTGATGGAAGTGGGAGACACGCAACAGGATGCGCGCTTTGCAGACAATGCGCTGGTCACCGGCGAGCCGCGGATCCGCTTCTATGCCGGCGCGCCGTTATTGACCTCCGATGGGATCGCACTGGGCACCCTGTGCGTGCTGGACCGTGCGCCGCGGCGGCTGTCCGATACCGAGCGCGATGCGCTGCAGCGACTGGCCCGACAAGTGGTGGATACCATCGAACTGCAACATGCCGCCAGCTTGGTCGCGCTGGATGCGCTGCGCGACGAACACACCGGGCAATGGAACCGCGCCGGGCTGGAGCAGCAAGTGCAGGCGCTCGCGCAAAGCGCCGACGCACGACCGACGCAAGCGCTGGGGTTGGTGCTGATCGACCTGGACGGATTCAAGCGGCAGAAGCTGCAGATGGGCGCGGCGGCCGCACAGGCCACGTTGTTGCAGGTGGCCGGGATGCTGGAGACCCGCCTGCCGGCGGCAGCGATCGTGGCGCAATTGGACGGCGATCGCTTCTGCGTGGCGCTGCCAGCGATGGCCGCCGCCGATACGCTGAAAGTCGCCGAGGATCTGCGCCAGGCAGTCCAGGACGAGCGCTGGCCCTGCGGCGCCTTGACCATCAGCGCCGGCGTGGTCGAAGCGACACTCGGCGAGGCCGGGGAAACGAACGCGCTGTTGGCACGCGCACGCCATGCCTTGCAACAGGCCATTGGCGCTGGACGCAACCGCGTGCATCGCTTCAGCGGGTGGCAGCTGCACGATTGAGGTGAACCACCACCCGCCGGGCTGCGCTTGCTCGCAACCACCCGGCGTGTGGCACTCAGGCCGCCAGTACGTCCACGCTACCGGCGATCTGGTCCACCTGCAGTACCTGCTCCATGTCCAGCAGCACCACAAAGCGCTCGCCGAGCTTGCCCATTCCGCGCAGCAGATCGCGACGGATATGCGTGCCGAATGCGGGCGCCGCTTCGATATCCTGCTCGGCCAGTTCGATCACCGCGTTGACCGCATCCACCAGCACGCCGATCACCTGTGGCCCTTGTACCTGTTCGGTGGACAGGATCACGATGCAGCTGCGCTTGTTGATGGCGCTGTCGGCACGTCCCAATCGCGCCTGCAGATCCACCACCGGCACTACCGCACCGCGCAGGTTGATGACGCCGCGCACGCATGCTGGCATCGATGGCACCGGCGTGGGCGCGCGGTACTGGATGATTTCGCGGATGCCAAGAATGCTAGTCGCGAACGTCTCGCCCTCCAGTTGAAAGGTCAGGTACTGTGCGGCCGCATCGGCGTCGCCAGGCATCGCATCGGAAGTCTGTGCAGTCATCGGTCGGTCTCTCAGAAGCGAGCGAACTGGCCTTCATCAGGGCCTTCGGACATTGCGTAGGCTGGCGCTGCACTGCTGCGCCAACTGCGTGCACCTGCGGCACGCACCGGGCGTGCGGCGGCGACCTGCTTGCCCCGCTTCGGCGGTGCCGCCACCGGCCCCTGCCCGCCCAGCCGGAAGAACGCCATGCTCTGCTGCAACAGCTCGGCCTGCGCGCTCATCTCCTCGGCGGTGGCGGCCAGTTCTTCGGAAGCACTGGCGTTTTGCTGGGTGGTCTGGCTCAACTGCACCACCGCCGAATTGATCTGGCTGACGCCGGACGATTGTTCTTCGGAGGCAGCAGAAATTTCCTGCACCAGGTCCGAGGTGCGCTTGATGCTGGGCACGATGGTGTCCAGCAGGCGCCCGGCGCGGTCGGCCAGTTCCACGCTGGAGCTGGCTACCTCGCCGATCTCCTGCGCCGCGACCTGGCTGCGTTCGGCCAGCTTGCGTACTTCGGCGGCGACCACGGCAAACCCCTTGCCATGTTCGCCGGCACGCGCCGCTTCGATGGCGGCATTGAGCGCCAGCAGATTGGTCTGATACGCGATGTCGTCGATAATGCCGATCTTCTGAGCGATCTGCTTCATCGCCTGGGTGGTGGCCACCACCGCTTCGCCCCCTTCGATGGTTTCCTTGGCGGCCTGGGTGGCCATGCCGTCGGTGATGCGTGCATTCTCGGTGTTCTGGCTGATCGAGGCGGTCATCTGCTCCAGCGAGGCGCTGGTTTGCTCGACGCCGGCCGCCTGTTCGCTGGCCGCCTGCGACAGCGACTGTGCGGTGGCACTGACTTCTTCGGACGCACTGGCCAGGGTCTCGGCACTGGTATTCACCTCGCCCACCACCTGCGACAACTTCTGCACCATGGTGCGCATGGCTTCGAGCAACTGTGCGCTTTCATCGCGGCCATGCACATCGATCTGCATGCTCAGGTCGCCTTCGGCCAGCCCGTTGGCCACCGAAACAGCGCGACGGATCGGGCCGGTGACGCTACGGCTGATGACAAAGCCCAGGATCGCGCCGAGCAGTACGCCACTGCAGATGATGGCCATCAGCAGCTTGGAACCGCGGGCGTGGATGGCGCTGGTTTCGGTATTGGCCGAGGCCGCGCTGCGTTCGCGCAGTCCGCTCAGGTCGGTCATCAGGGCGTCCACTTCGTCCGAGCTGGCGCGCACCGCATGTGAGAGTGCGGCGAGTTCGGGGTTTGCCTCGCGCAGCGCTTCACGATTGGCCGCTTCGATGAAACGGCCACGCTCGTCCAGATAGGTCTGCCAGGCTCGGTCGAACTGCGCCAGCTTGGCCTTGCCTTCCTCGGTCTGGAAGCTGCCGCGCGCGCGTGTCATGTAGTCGACCACCTTGGCGGTGTACTTGTCGATGTTCTGCACATGCGATTGCCGCTCCTGCGCGTTGCTGGCCAGCAGCAGGTTGGCGCGCGCGCGGCCGGCGTAGATCAGGTTGATGTTGGCTTCCTTGACGTAGGACAAGCCCAACAATTCGCGCTCGTACAGCGAGGTCGCCAGATTACTGATGCGACTGGAATTGGAATAGCCCACCCACCCGATGCAGGCGCCGATGGCCGAAACGAGCAGGAACGCCACCATCAGCCTGGTTCCGATTTTGATGTTGCCTAGCATGAGGAATTCTCGCGAGAAGTGGGCGCGGGTGGCAGGTGCTGCCTGGACGATCGGCGGACTGCGCGTGCCGATCACGCTGATCTGGCTGATCCAACCATTCGTTGAGAGCTATCGGCGACGCCGGAATACGCTTGAGCAATGGCCCACAGTTACACGCCTATTCAGCAGATCGGATCTGCGCTTTTGTGACCGGTCATGCGTTCTCGATTACGCATATTCAGAAAATTCCTACCCCTGCAGGAGGTTTCTGCATCGCTGCGGTGCCCATTCCGACATCGCGGCTCCGTCAGGCCTGCGGCATGCGAGCTGCACGGCTTCAGCGAAGGCCGCCGGCAACGCGCTGGACCTGAGCGCGATGCCGCAACACGGCGGCAGACCGAAGAGGATGGCACGCTGGCACTCCCGGATCGGACGGTGCAAGGCAGTGGAGGCAGCGTGGCACCGGGCGGTACCGGATCACCACGATCAGTCGCGGCCGCTTCCGCGCCTAGTTGGCGCGTGCACCCTTCCAGCGGGCGTCTGAGCCAGCCACTGTTCCAGCGGGGTCGGCACGGCGGCGCCGGGCCCGCGCTGCAGCCACGTCAGTGCCAGCGCGCCGTGCTCGGCGTCTAGCTCCTGCAACGGTACGAAGCGCTCCGCCACCCACGCCGCCATCGGCATGCCGTCCAGGTACGCCAAGCGATTGCCCGGCACCCGCGCGACCCGCTCGCCGGGCAGCAGACTGCCGAGCAGATTGGCCGGGTCGCTTGCGCTGACGCAGACCCATTGGTGTTGCGGCACCTGTGCGCGCACGCGGCGCAAGGCGGCAATCGCCTCCGGCAGCGCGAACTGCTCGCCGGACAGACCGGAGATGAAACGGCCACCACGGATCTCGCCGCGCTCTTCCAGGCGTTGATACATGCGCAGCAATTCGCGCCACGGCGGCAGCCATGCGGCTTCGCGCTCCAGCAGTCGCCAGCACACCACGCCATAGCGGCGCAGCAGTGTGCGTGCCACGTGTTCCAGCAGGTCCTGGTGGCGTTCGCCGGCTTCCGCCAGTGGCACGTCCGGCAACGCACGCACCGGCGCCCAGCGGCCGGCATCGCGAATGCCCGACGCGCTGGCACGGCGGCGATGGCGCGACAACGCCGACGGCCGCTTGGACGCTGGCACCAGCAGCGCGCGCAACCCGGCGTAGCTGTCGCAGTGCACGCGACCGCGCATGACCAGTTCGCTCAGTGCATTTTCCAGCTCGGTCCCCATCAGACGCGCGGTATCGGCAATCTCATCGAAGAACAGTGCGCCCTGCTGCTGCAATACCTCTGCCACGCGTTGCGCGCGCGAACCCAGCGGTTCTTCGTCGGCGGTACGCGCCAGGCCGCTCCAGCGCTGCGCCTGCCGTCGCGGCAGCAGCACGATCGGGGTCGACCGTAACGCGGCGGCGCTGCGGCCACCACCAGGGCGCAGCCGCGCCCACACGGTGCGGCCGGCGGTGCACAGTTCATCCAGCCACGCTGGTTGATAGTCGCGCACGCGTGCCGGCAGCAGTTCGGCTTCCCACAGCAACGCCGGTGCTTCGAAGCCTTCCAGCTGCCCGACCACGCCGGCCAACGCATCGGGGCCGGCACCCCGGCCGGCGCTGTCCAGGTGCTGCCATTCGAACAGGAAACGCGCGTAGTCGCGCTGCGATACCGGCTCGATCTCGCGCCGCAGTCGCCCCAGGGTGTAGCGATGGATGCGCGCCAGCAGATGCCGCTCGCACCACTCTTCCGCCGCGGCCTGCGCGCTGAAGCGCCCCGCCATGACATAGCCCTCGCGCTGCAGGGCCGCCAACGCCAGCGTGATATCGGTCTCGGGCAGGCGCAGCGCGCGCGCCAGCGCCGGCACCTGCGCCGGGCCGACTGCCGACAGGCGCCCACGCAACAGCTCGCACACCGCCCAATCGCGTTGCCAGTCGGCCACCTGACAGTCGAGCGGCGCCTGCAACCGCGGTTGCGCCGCTGCATCCGGATACAACGGCATGAACCAGGCGATGCGCTCGGCGCTCACCCACAGCGCAGGCGCAGCGTCGATCGCCAGGCAACTGGCGCGGCCATCGGCGACCAGCGTCGCCAGCCAGGCCTGCCACGATGCATCGGTGGCTTGCTCGACCGGCAGCACGCCCAGGCCCACCAGCGCCTCGTGCATTTCGTCGGCATCGCGCGGTTGCGGCCAGGCCTCTTCGCGTACCGCTGCGATCGCCTGCGGATCCAGTTGCCCCAGATCGTCGCTGCTCTGCGGCGTGTAGCGGCGGCTCTGCACCGCCTGGGTGCGGCGCTCTTCCAGCGGCGCATCGTCCAGAAACGCGTACGGGCGCGCGTTCAAGGCCTCGGCCGCCAGCGGCGATGGCGCCGCCAGGTCGCGTGCCAGCAGCGTGATCGCACCGGATTCCAGACCACGCAACACCTGCAGCCAGCCCTCGCTGTCCATGGCCTGGTGCAGGCAGTCCTCCAGTGTCTGCGCCACCAGCGGGTGGTCCGGCACCTCGCGCTCGCCGACCAGGTTCTCCGCGCACGCCACCTGGTCCGGGAACACCGTGGCCAGCAGGTCTTCGGACTTCATGCGCTGCAACTGCGGTGCCACCTTGTTGCCGCCAGTGAAACGCGGCAGCGCCATCGCATTGGTGGCATTCCAGCGCCAGCGCACCCCGAACAATGGCGCATCCAGCAATGCCTGGGTCAGCACATGCTCGGCAGACGACGAATGCAGGTAACGGCCCACCTCCTCCAGCGCGAAACTGTGGCTGGTGGATAGCGACAACACGATGGCATCTTCGGTGGCGGCAGCCTGCAGTTCGAAGTTGAAGGTGCGGCAGAAGCGTTTGCGCAGCGCCAGCCCCCATGCACGATTGATACGGCTGCCATAGGGCGAATGGAGTACCAGCTGGGTGCCGCCGCTGGCGTCGAAGAAACGCTCCATCACCAGGCATTGGCGGGTCGGCATGGCGCCCAGCGCCGTGCAGGCCTGCGCAAGATAGTCCACCAATTGCTGCGCCGCTTCCGGCGCCATGCCCAGTTCATCGCACAACCAGGCGCACGCGGCCGGGTGCGGCGTCGTGTCCAGCCGGGCCGCGATCTCGCCACGCAGGCGCGACACGGCCACCGACAGCTCGTCGCTGCGGCCGGGTGCCTCGCCCAGCCAGAACGGAATGTTCGGCGGCGCGCCCTTGGCGTCTTCCACGCGTACGCGCCCGGCCTCCACGCGCAGGATGCGGTAACTCGCATTGCCGAGCTGGAACACATCGCCGGTGAGGCTCTCCACTGCGAAATCTTCATTCACCGTGCCGATCTTGTCGGCCTGCGGCTCCAGCACCACGCTGTAGTCGCCGGTTTCCGGAATGGTGCCGCCGGAGGTGAGCGCGGTCATGCGCGCACCGCGCCGCGCATGCAGCCGGCGATGCACCGCATCGCGATGCAGATAGCCTGCGCGCGGGCCAAGCCGGGTACTGAAGCCATCGCACAGCATGCGCACCACACTGTCGAAGCTGGCGCGGCTCAGTTGCGCGAACGGCCATGCCCGGCGTACCAGCGCAAACAACGCGTCTTCATCCCAGTCCTCGCAGGCTGCTTCGGCCACGATCTGCTGGGCCAGCACGTCCAGCGGCGCCAGCGGAATGCGCAGGGTATCCAGTTCGCCTCGGCGCACGCTGTCCAGCAATGCGGCGCATTCGACCAGTTCGTCGCGGGTCTGCGGAAACAGGCGCGCCTTGGGCGTGCCGCCGACCTTGTGTCCTGAGCGTCCGGCGCGTTGCAGGAAGGTGGCGATCGAGCGCGGCGAACCGAGCTGGCAGACCAGATCGACATCGCCGATATCCAGCCCCAGCTCCAGCGAGGCGGTGGCCACCAGCACGGTGAGGTCGCCAGCCTTGAGCCGCTGCTCGGCCAGCAGGCGCGTCTGCCGCGACAGGCTGCCATGGTGCGCTGCGACCCGTTGCTTGCCGAGCAGGTCGCCCAGATGCCGCGCGGCGCGTTCGGCCATGCGCCGCGTATTGACGAACACCAGCGTGGTGCGATGCTGCTGCGCCAACGCGGCCACCTCGGCATAGACCTGCAGCCATTGATCGTTGGACATCACCACGCTCAGCGGCGTGGGCGGTAATGCCAGTGCCAGGTCGCGCGCCCGCGCATAGCCGATGTCCACGATCTCGCACGGCGGCGCTGCACCGTCCTCGCCCACGCCGACCAGGAATTGCGCCACCGTCTCGATCGGCTTCTGCGTGGCCGACAGCCCCACCCGCACGATCGGCCGCTCGGCCAGGCGCTGCAGCCGCTCCAGCGTCAGGCTCAGATGGCTGCCACGCTTGTCGGCGGCCACCGCATGGATCTCGTCGACGATGACGGTACGCACATGCCGCAGTGCATCGCGCCCGGACGCCGACCCCAGCAGCACGTAAAGGGATTCCGGCGTGGTGACCAGGATATGCGGCGGCACGCGCCGCGCCTGCGCGCGCTCGCGCTGCGGCGTATCGCCGGTACGCACCGCCGTACGCACCGCCACGTCCGGCAGCCCGTTGGCAGCCAACGCCGCGCGGATGCCCTGCAGCGGCGCCTCCAGATTGAGATGGATATCGTTGGACAAGGCCTTCAGCGGCGAGACGTAGACCACACGGGTTTGGTCCGGCAACGCGCCACCATGGTCCAGGCCGTCGCGGATCAGGCCATCGATGGCGGCAAAGAATGCAGTGAGCGTCTTGCCCGACCCGGTGGGCGCGGCCACCAGCGTGTGCCGCCCGGCCTGGATCGCCGGCCACGCCGCACGCTGCGCCGGCGTGGGCGCAGCAAAGGTCTGCGCGAACCAGCCGGCGACCACGGGGTGGAATTGCTGCAGAACAGGATGCATGGGCGATACCAGTCGCAGATGACCCGCCCGGGCGGCAGGCCGGATGGGGGTCAACGCGGAAATGTAAATTCGATGCGGAGACGCCCCTGTGAGGTGGCGCCGCCGCAGCACGGATGCAAGCCGGCATCTGCAGCGGTGGTGAACAAATTCACGGGCGTCTGCTGCCGATCTCACTCCCCTCCCTCGCTCCCCAGGGCACCTCGAAAATGGGCTCATCGCGGATTCGTGTGGGTGCCTTGAGGCCCCTGAATCTGCGTTGAGCCTTGGAAACAGGCCCTTTCCACCGTCCCAGAAGGTGGTACATCCTGTGCTGACTTCTTGACGCGGTGTTCTGCATGAAAACGGGCCGTCGGCTGAGCGCGTTGTTTTCCTTCCCCGGCTTTGCGGCGGAGTCCACGCTCAAGGGCGTGTTCGGCGCCCCGAAGGCGCGGATCGTGACCTTGCGGCGCCGAAAAAAACGGCCGTGTGTTCCAACTGTGGCCATCGGTGTCGCAGCCGCTACGACAAGCGCCTGTGCCGCGCCCGCGACTTGCGGGCGGCCGGCTGGATGCTGTTCGTGGAGTTTGAGCGCTGGCGTGTCGATTGTCCGGGGTGCGGCGGCGTGCACGTAGAGCGGCTGGACTGGCTGGCCAAAAATCCGCGCTACACCGAGCGATTCGCCCTGCATGTGGGCAATCTGTGCCGAAGCATGACGCACAAGGCCGTGGCTGAGCTGGAGCGCCTGCACGACAGCACGGTCAAGGAGCTGTCCAAGCTGTACATGGCCGAGCAGGTGCGCCGGGCGGGGACGCCGGCGCCGCGCGCCATCGGCATCGACGAGATCGCGATCCACAAGGGCCATGACTACCGCGTTGTGGTCAGCGATCTGGAGCGCGGCCGACCGATCTGGTTCGGCGGCAGTGGGCGCACCGAGGCGGACATCGACCAGTTCTTCGCCGAATTGGGCCCAAAACGCAGTGCTGGCATCGACGTGGCGGTGATGGACATGTGGCGGCCGTTTCGCAACTCGGTGGGCAAGAACGCGCCCAACGCCAGCATCGTGTTCGACAAATTCCACATCATGCGCCACCTGTCCGACGCGCTCGATCAGGTGCGGCGCGACGAATACAAGCGCCTTCAAGGCCAGGATCGCAGTTACATCAAGGGCCAGCGTTACATACACCCTGCTGAGCAATCGCGAAAACCTTACCCTGGACGGTCGAAAGGCGCTCGCCAAGTTGCTGGCGGCCAACAAACGTCTGAACACGGCGTACCTGCTGAAAGAGTCCTTCGGGCAGCTGTGGAGCTACCGCACCGAGCGAGGTGCACGGGAGTTCTTCGAGCGCTGGAAGCAGAGTCTGCGCTGGCAGCGGCTGGCGCCCTACCAGACGTTCGTGGGGATGATCGAGCGGCACTGGGACGGCATCGCGGCGTACTGCAGGCCGGAGAACAAGGTCAGCCTCGGCCTGGTGGAAGGGCTCAACAACAAGATCCGGGTCATCCAGCGCAGCGCCTACGGCTATCGCGACGAGGAGTTCCTGAGGCTCAAGATCATCGCCAGCTTCCTGCCCGCGCTACCCGAAAATGCTCGATTGCACCCACAGTGATCCGCGAAGACCCCGAAAATGCAGCGTCAGGAAGGCGAGACCATCCTCGCCCGCAGCGCGCGTGGTGCCGGTCACGCGACTGAGACTTCGACGCCGAGCCACGACATCGCTGCATCAATCAGCGGATATCCACGGCCTTGCGATTGTCGAGCAAGCAAGGCCATGGCACATTGGCGCCATGCCTAGTCTCATCGTCTTCATGATCGTTGGCGCGGCAATCGTCGCGTTCTGGAACTCCTCGCGTGCCGCCGCCGAACGCGCCGAGGTGCTGGGCCGCAATGCCTGCCGTGCCGCCGATGTGCAGTGGCTGGATCAAAGCGTGCACTCCACCGGCATCCGCCTCTGCCGCATGCCCACCGGCTGGCTGGGGTTCGAGCGGACCTTCCGCTTCGACTATTCCTACGATGGCGTGGATCGCCACAGCGGCAAGCTGGTGCTGCGCGGCGATCAACTGATCGCCTTCACCGGCCCGCAGGTGGCCAGCGTGCGGGCGCTGCATCCGGCGCAAGAGCGTCTGGAATGACACGGCGCCAGGCGCAGCGCCTGGAACGCGACCGGATTTACGCCTGACGCGGCTAAATTCTCGAAGCAACGCGCATCACTGTCATCGAGTGGTCATCGTATGCGTCGGAAGCATCCGGCTCACTGCAATCGACATGGCGGGTGCGCTCCGCCTGCGTCGGAACGCTCCCGTCGCGCATGTCGGCCGACCTACTTGACCACGCGCAGATGCGGACGCTTGCCGCCACTGGGCGACTCGTCCGGGGTCGGCGCACTTGGCGGCGGCGCACCCGGATCCGGCGGCTCGCTGCTGGTGCCGGGAATGTCGTCCGGCAAGGCCATGCCCTGCCCGGTCTCGCGTGCGTACACGGCCAGCACGGCGGCCATCGGCACCATCACCGGATGGCTCACGCCGCCAAAGCGCGCGGTGAAACTGACGCCCTCGTTATCGACCTGCAACCCGACCACGGCGCGTTCGGCGATGTTCAACACCACCCGTCCGTCCTTGACCGCGCTGGCCGGCACCTGCACGCCGGGCAAGCCTGCGTCCACGAGAACGTGCGGCGTCATGCCGTTGTCGTTGATCCATTCAACCAAGGCGCGCAGCAGATACGGACGATGGCTGGTCATGCGGGGGAAATCTTCGCTCATGGCGTCATTTTACCCGGACCCGGCCCACAGCGGCGGCACCACGCGCGCAAGCCGGTCTGTTGGCATACAGCCGTCGCATCAGCCCGGCAGGTCGCGCAGCTTTTTTTCCTGGTCAGTGAGGCTGCGAATGAACCCTGGGTTGCGGAAGATCCGGTTGCCGTAGTCCTCGATCGCCTTGCCGTCCTTGGGCAGGCTGATCTCCAACGCGTCCAGTCGCCAGATGATCGGCGCCATCGCGCAGTCGGCCAGGCTCATTTCGGCATTGAGAAAGAACTTGCTGGCCTTGAACAGCGGCACCGATGCGGTCAGCAGCTCGCGCAACCGCTTGCGCCCCGCCTCGGCCTGGGTCTTGTTGCCCAGCTGGATCGCCTGCACCTGCGGCACCCAGTCGTGTTCGATACGCAGCATCGCCAGGCGCAGGCGCGCACGCGAGAGCGGGTCCACCGGCATCAACGGCGGATGCGGGTAGCGCTCGTCCAGGTATTCGCTGACCACCGATGCGGCGTATAGCACCAGGTCGCGTTCGACCAGGGTCGGCACCGAGTGATAGGGATTAAGATCGATCAGATCTTCGGGGGGATTTTGCGGATCGACCGGCACCAGGTCGTAGGTCACCCCTTTCGCCGCCAGGACCAAACGGACCCGGTGGCACAACACGTCATCGTTGGACGAAAACAAGGTCAAGGTATTGCGCATGCGCACACTCGTCGCCATTCAAGGCTCTCCGACGACCGGAATCCGCCGGCCGCATCGGCGCGGCCGGCCCAACGCCGACCATCACCACGGTCCATCGAGTGTGCAATCACGTCACCCAAAAGCCAAGAGTGATGGAGCCTCAAAAACACGAACAAGGCGTTTGTCGTGTTCAGTGTCAGCCGCGCCGGGTGACTGCCCATCATCGGCAGATGGGTACGCGGCTGATCTGCGGATTCCATGCGGGCCCTTGCCCGCCCACCATCGCGGGACACGCCGCAAGTACATCCTTGTAGGCTCTTACGCGGCATCCATGCCGCGTAAGGTCCCGCGACGGTGAGCGGGCAAGGACCTGTCGAGATGGCAGGTGTGCATGGCCTTCAAGAAAACACTCAGCACAGCACACTGCCTAGTGCGGTGTCCTCGCCGATTGCGGGACGGATTCACGGCGTGTCCCGAGCACGGTGAGGGCGCCGCGCCTTAGGCGGAGGTGACCTGGGAACGACTAGAAAACACCAAGGGTGGCCAACAACGCGACGACTGCACGGCGGCTGCGTACGCCACGCAGCCGCCCGGTTCACAGCCCGATCAATGCACGTCCTTCCAATATTCCTTCTTCAACAGATAGGCAATGAAGGTCAGCAAGGCCAGGAACAGCACCACCCACACGCCCATGCTCTGCCGCTTCAGCGCGGCTGGTTCGCCGGCGTACTCGAGGAAGTTGGCGATATCGCGCACGGTCTGGTCGAACTCCACCGGCGTCTGGCGACCGGGCTGCCCCAGCTTCAACGCCTCCACCGGTTTGTCGCCGGTGGCCTTGTCGGGCGGGCCGAACTGCGCCTGCTGCAGGCCTTGCAGTTCCCACAGCGGGTTGGGCATGGACGCGTTCGGGAACAGCTGGTTGTTCCAGCCCAGCGGGCGTGTTTGGTCCAGATAGAACGACTTGAGATAGGTGTAGACCCAATCGGTACCACGCACGCGGGCGATCAAGGTCAGGTCCGGCGGTGCCTTGCCGAACCACTTGGTCGCCGCATCGTGCGGCATGGTGCCTTCGATGTGTTCGCCGATCTTGGCGCCGGTGAAGTTGAGGTTGCTCATGACCTCCGCTTCGCTCAGACCCAGGTCGCTGGCCATGCGCGAATAGCGCAGGTACTTGAGCGAGTGACAGCCGGAGCAGTAGTTCATAAACAATTGCGCGCCGCGTTGCAGCGATGCGCGGTCGCCCAGGTCGTTGCCGGCCTGCTGCACCTTGCCGCCTTCGGCCGCCATTGCGCCGACAGCCAGGGTCAGGCCACACAGCAGTGCAGCCACGCGTGACGTCCATGACCTCAGGTTGGGATTAGTCATGGGTGGTCACCCGCTCCGGCACCGGCTTGGTCTTGTCCAGCCGTGTCCACACCGGCATGGTGATGAAGAAGGCGAAATACAGGAAGGTCAGCACCCGCCCGACATAGGTTTCGTGCGCATCGGTGCCGGGGCCGGAGCCGATCACGCCCAGCCACACGAAGCACACCACCAGCACGCCCAATGCCACCTTGGAGATCCAGCCGCGGTAGCGGATGGAACGTACCTTGGCGCGATCCAGCCAGGGCACCAGGAACAGGATGGCGATGGCGGCAAACATCACCAGCACGCCACCGAGCTTGTCCGGCACCACCCGCAACATGGCGTAGTACGGCGTGTAGTACCACACCGGCTTGATGTGTTCCGGCGTCACCAGCCGGTTGGCCTCGGTGAAGTTGTCATGCTCCAGGAACAGGCCACCGAAGGCGGGTGCAAAGAAGATGATGAAGGCCGCGATCAACAGCAGGAAGCCGACGCCCACCAGGTCCTTGACCGTGTAGTACGGATGGAACGGGATACCGTCGGCCGGCTTGTGCGCATCCCAGCGATTGCCCTTGAGCCCCTTCTTGATCTCCACGCCGTCGGGGTTGTTGGAGCCCACTTCGTGCAGCGCACCGATGTGCAGCACGATCAGCAGCAGCAGCACCAGCGGCAGCGCGATCACATGTAGCGCGAAGAAGCGGTTGAGCGTGGCATCCCCGGGCAGGTAGTCGCCCATGATCCATTCGGTCAACCCGTTGCCGATGACCGGAATGGCACCGAACAGCGAGATGATGACCTTCGCCCCCCAGAACGACATCTGCCCCCAGGGCAGCACATAGCCCATGAAGGCTTCGGCCATCAGCACCAGGTAGATCAGCATGCCCAGGATCCACACCAGCTCGCGCGGTTTCTGGTAGCTGCCGTACATCAGGCCGCGGAACATGTGCAGGTACACCACGATAAAGAACAGCGAGGCGCCGGTACTGTGCATGTAGCGGATCAGCCAGCCCCACTCCACGTCGCGCATGATGTACTCGATCGAGGCGAATGCATCGGCGGCGCTGGTCTTGTAGTGCATCGTCAGGAAGATGCCGGTGACGATCTGGTTGACCAGCACCACGATGGCCAGCGAGCCGAAGTAGTACCAGAGGTTGAAGTTCTTCGGCGCGTAGTACTCGCTGATGTGCTTGCGGTACATGGGCATCAGCCCGGGCGCGCGTTCGTTGACCCACTCGAACACACCGTTGGCGGTACGGACCAGGATATTGCTCATCAGGCAGCCCCCGTGCTGTTGGCCGGCTTGCCGGCCGCGTCCGGATCGACGCCGATCACCAAGGTGTTGTCGTCGACGTAGTGATGCGGGGGAACCAGCAGGTTGACCGGCGCGGGCACGCCATCGAAGACACGGCCGGACATGTCGAAGCGCGACTTGTGGCACGGGCAGAAATAGCCGCCCTTCCACTGCGGGTCGTAGGGCTCGGGACGAATCTCGGCCACCATCTCCGGCGAGCAGCCCAGATGCGTGCACAACCCCACCAGCACCGAGATCTCGGACTTGATCGAGCGGTATTCGGGATTCTTCAGCACGTACTCGGGCTGTTGGTCCTTGTTCTCGGACTTGGGATCCTTGAGCCGGTCGTCCAGCGAAGGCAATGCGTCGAGCATCACCTTGGAGCGCTTGACGATCCAGATCGGCTGACCGCGCCATTCCAGGACCAGCCGTTGCCCTTCCTGCAAGGCACTGATGTCGGCGGTCACCGGTGCACCCGCCAGTTTGGCGCGTGCACTGGGATTCCACGACTTCACGAACGGAACTGCAACAAATCCTGCTCCGACCGCACCGACCACGGCCGTTGTCGCGGTCAAAAACCGACGACGCCCGGTATCAGCAGGTGCGTTAACCCCATCGTTGGCCATCCGGCTCTCCGATCTTGATTAGGTAGCGTGAGGCTGCCAACGGCTGGCGGGGGGTCCAGCCGCGATGAATCGACCGCAGTGTAGCGGAACGCTTAATGCACAGACAATGCAATGTACGCAGTCGGGCATGTGCGATGCAATGGTCATGCGCACAATGCTGTCCACATGCGTGTCCGACCGGATGCCTACCGTGCTGGCGGTGACGCACTACGCGCCACCGGCGCGGCATGTCAGCGCAACAGCGGCGCAGTGTCAGCGGGCAGCGCAACGGCGGCGATCACCCCGCGCGGCATCGCCATCTTGCGCGGTGCGCACGACACGCGCACGAGCTGATGCGCAACGCGGGCCTGCCCCACTCAGTTGGCGGTGGCGACCTGTCCGCGATAGCGGCCGGCCAGCACGCCGACACGTTGCACATAGCGCTGGGTCTCGCCGTAGGGCGGCACGCCGCCATAGCGATCCACGGCGCCCTCGCCAGCGTTGTAGCCGGCCGCGGCCAGGGTCAGGTCCCCGTTGAAGCGCTTCAGCAACCACGACAGGTACTGCACGCCACCACGGATATTTTGCGATGCATCATAGGCATCGCTGACCCCGAAGCGGCGCGCAGTGCCCGGCATCAACTGCATCAAGCCCTGCGCACCGGCACGACTGAGCGCCAGCGGGTTGTAGGCGGACTCGGCATGAATGATCGCGCGCACGATCGCTTCCTCGACGCCGAACTCACGCGCCGCCGAGGCGATCTCCTGTTGATAGGCCGCCGTATTGAGCCTGATCGCGCCGAAGTTCACCCCCGGCTTGGCACCGCAGGCGTAGCAGGTCTCGATGAAACTGTAGTGGATGGTGCGCAGGCCTTCGATACTGGCGACCTGGCGTGGGCGGGTGCTGGTGTAGTGGCGCACGCCGTCCTTCATATACGAGTAGACCTGCCCGCTGACCACCCGGCGCGGGTTGACCGCCACGGCCGGTGCGGGGATGGGCGCGATGGCGTTGGCGCCCTCGGCAGCCGGCGATGTGTGCGGCATCGCAGCGCTCGCGGCCGCGCGGCGCGGCGGGCTGATGAGGGTGGCAGGTGCCACGCTGTCGATGTTGCCGACAGCACGGGGCGCGGCCTGCGATAGCGCAGGCGCCGGACCCACGCGCGCGGCGGGCGCTCGCCGGGGCGAGCGATCGGGCGTATAGCTGCTGATGACGCTGCAGGTGGCGCCGCTCTGGCGCTTGCTGAGATAACTGGTGATGCCGTCACCACTGACGCATTTGTACAGCGTACCGGCGCTGGCCGGCGCCGCCGACAACGTGACAAGCACCAGCCCCAGCAGTCTTGACATCCCCTTCATGCGGGGAGTGTCCCAGCTTGCCCGGCGCTTGCCAAGAAGCGCGGCCACTCAGGCCGACAGCCGGTGCAGTCGCGTCCGCAAACCATCCAGGGCATCGAGCAGCGGCGTGCCGATCTCGGCCGGCGCGATCGTCTCGAACGGCAGGTCGAGCAGCAAGAGATTGGCCGCCAGCGCGGGCATGCTCGGGGCGCCCAGCCCAAGCCAGCAGTGCCCTGGCCCGTCAGCTTCCAGCGCGCCCAGCCACGGCGGGATCTGCGCGGCCAGGACCTGCAGCGACCCGGGCAGCCGTACCCGCGCGCGGCATGCGTACGGTGCCTCGCCGATGGCTTGCCGCAGGAGTTGCAACGGCTCGTCCGGTAACGCGCGGGCGGCGAACCGGGCACCGGTCGCCAGCGCCTGGTCGATGCGGTCTGCACGTAGCGTGCGCCAGTCCTGGCGTTCGCAGTCCCAGGCCAGCAGGTACCAGCGCCGCCCATAATTGACTAACAAGGCCGGCTCGACACAGCGGACGATGGCCTCACCAGAGTGGCGCCGATAGTCCAGCCGCAAGGTGGTGTGATCGCGGCAGGCACCGGCCAGTTGCGCCAGCACCGCCGCATCCACCAGGGTGCCGGCCTCGGCCAACGGCAGGCTGGCCATGGCCGCGTGTGCGGCACTGGCACGCTGGCCACTGCGCCGCGGCAGCAGCGGGTCGAGCTTGGCCAGCACGCGGGTGGCGGCCGCGTCCATGCCACCGATGGCCGGGGCGGCGGCGCGCAGGGCGATCGCCACGGTCAGCGCTTCTTCTTCCTCGAACAACAGCGGCAACGCGGCCGCGCCCTGCCCCAGCCGGTAGCCGCCCCCGCTGCCCGGCGCTGCATGCACCGGGTAGCCCAGCGCGCGCAGGCGATCGATGTCGCGGCGCAGGCTGCGCGGGTGCACCGCCAGGCGCTCGGCCAGGGCAGCACCCGGCCAGCTCCGGCCGCCTTGCAGCAGTGATAGCAGTCGCAACAGACGGGCAGCGGTCGAGGCCATGCCGGCACCGTATTGCGGACAGTAACTGTCCGCAAGGGCTGGGTAGCATCGTGATCGCTGCCACCGCTGATCGCCACCCAACCCAATACCGAGGAGATTGCAATGTCCGACGACCGCCAGATCACCCTGTTCCACAATCCCCGTTCACGCTCGCGCGGCGTGCTGGTGCTGCTGGAAGAGCTGGGTGCCAGTTACAACCTGCAGCGCATCGACCTGGAACAGGAGCAGCAGCGCACGCCCGAGTTCCTGGCGATCAATCCGATGGGCAAGATCCCCACCATCGTCCATGGCAGCAGCGTGGTCACCGAACAGGGGGCGATCTACCAGTATCTGGCCGAGCTATATCCGGAAGCCGGCCTGTCGCCGGCGCCGGGCGACACCGACCGGGGGGCCTACCTGCGCTGGCTGGCGTTCTACGGCTCGGCCTTCGAGCCGGCGATCATCGACCTTGCGCTCAAGCGCGAAGCGCCACCGCGCTCGTTTTCGCCGTATGCCGACGCCGACACCGTGCTGGCGGTGGTGCATGCACAGCTGGCCCGGGGCGATTACCTGCTGGGTGCGCGCTGCAGTGCCGCCGACGTCCTCTGGGGCAGCGCCCTGGCCTGGATGGTGGAGTTCGGCCTACTCGACCCGCCCGCCCCGACGCGCGCCTATATCGCCCGGATGGCGGCGCGCCCGGCGGTGGCGCGTGCCGAGGCCGTCGATACCCCTGCCGGGGCGGACGCTGCCGGCACAAGCGGGTAAACTGCGCGGCTTCGTTCACCACCCGCCTGGAATCAGCGCCATGCCCGGGACATCCGTTTCCGACCTGTCCACGGCCACCGCCGTGGACACCCCCACCCTGGTGCCGTTGCCGGTCGCCCGCACGGCAGCGCCTGCCGTGGTGCGCGGCAAGCTGTATATCAAGACCCACGGTTGCCAGATGAACGAGTACGACTCGGCCAAGATGGCCGACGTGCTCGCTGCGTCCGAGGGCCTGGAGCTGACCGACAACCCCGAAGACGCCGACGTGGTGCTGGTCAACACCTGCTCCATCCGCGAAAAGGCGCAGGAGAAGGTATTCAGCCAGCTGGGGCGCTGGAAGGCACTCAAGGCCGGTGGCAAGCCGGTCATCATCGGTGTCGGCGGCTGCGTGGCCTCGCAGGAAGGCGAAGCCATCGTCAAGCGCGCGCCCTATGTGGACCTGGTGTTCGGTCCGCAGACCCTGCACCGGCTGCCGGAGCTGATTCGCGCCCGGCGCGAGTCGGGCAAGTCGCAGGTGGACATCAGCTTCCCGGAGATCGAGAAATTCGACCGCCTGCCCGAACCGCGTGCCGATGGCCCGTCGGCGTTCGTGTCGATCATGGAAGGCTGCTCCAAATACTGCTCGTTCTGCGTGGTGCCCTACACCCGTGGCGAGGAGGTCAGCCGCCCGTTCGAGGATGTGCTGGTCGAAGTGGCGCAGCTGGCGGCACAAGGCGTGCGCGAGATCAATCTGCTGGGTCAGAACGTCAATGCGTATCGCGGTGCCTATGGCGCCGATGCCGGCGAGGTGGTGCAGTACGCCGATCTGGGTCTGTTGATTCGCACCATCGCGCAGATCGAGGGCATCGGCCGCATCCGTTTCACCACCTCGCATCCGCTGGAGTTTTCCGATTCGCTGGTGGATGCGTATCGCGACGTGCCGCAACTGGCAAATTATCTACATCTGCCGGTGCAGGCCGGCAGCGACCGCATTCTGTCGGCGATGAAGCGTGGCTACACCGCGCTGGAATTCAAATCCAAGATCCGCAAGTTGCGTGCGGTGCGCCCGGATATCTCGATCAGCTCGGACTTCATCGTCGGCTTCCCCGGCGAAACCGAGGCGGACTTCGAAAAGACCATGAAGCTGATCGAGGACGTGGGCTTCGACCAGAGCTTTTCGTTCGTGTACTCGCGCCGTCCCGGCACGCCGGCAGCGGACCTGCAGGACGACACGCCCGAGGCGGTCAAGCAGGCACGCCTGGCGCGATTGCAGGCACAGATCAACGCGCATGCGGCGCGCATTTCGCAGTCCATGGTCGGCAGCGTGCAGCGCGTATTGGTGGAAGGCCCGTCGCGGCGCGACCCGAACGAGCTGACCGGCAAGAGCGAGAACATGCGCCCGGTGAACTTCCCGGGCAATCCACGGCTGATCGGTCAGTTTGTCGATGTGCTGATTACCGAGGCGATGAGCAATTCGCTGCGTGGGCGCATCCAGTTGGGTGATGGCGCGGGTTGATGCCGGTACTGACCATGCGCGGTCGATACCCTCGTCACTGCAACGATGAGTGTCGCGTTGCGCGCCATGCGGATGCATCGACAAGCTGGTGGTGACCTCACCCGGTTGTACGGCCATCTGCCTGCCTAGGCCTCTCGCACATCCATCGCAGCGGCACGGGTGCTTGGGGCGAGTTCGGGCACTGGCGAAAATTTCACCAGCAAACTGCGACGCCTTGCAACAGAAGGCGCCGCAGCACTTACCCACAGGCTTTGCCGGATTCGATCCACATCGGGTGTGGACAACCCATTCCGCACTGGCGATTTTTTCGCCACCACCCTGCCGAACCTTGCACCAGTAGGGCTGGCAACTTCTATCCACAGGTTAGTGAGGCGTGACTCCACAGCGATTGTGGAAAACCCGGCCGCGCCGCATCCAGCCGCACGCAGCAGCCGCGGGTTGTTGGTGGGATCACACCCTGCGCGCTACCCTCGCCTGCCGCCCTACCGACGCCGCACGCGCTGTCCGATCCGACCATGAACGCACCTGCCTATCGTGATTTCACCCTGCACCCCGAAGACACCGAGCGCCTGGCCAACCTGGCCGGCCCGTTCGATGCCCACCTGCGCCAGATCGAGCTCAAGCTGGGCGTGGAGATCGCCAATCGCGGCAACATCTTCCGCGTCACCGGCCCGGAGCCGGCGATCACCGCCGCCCAGGAGCTGCTGACCGCGCTGTACGACGAAGCGGCCTCGGTCACCTTCGACAACCATGCCATCCACCTGCGCTTGAACGATGCCAATGTCGAACACGTGGCCGAGCGCGCGTACCAGCCGCAGGACGTGGCGATCAAGGTCAAGCGCGGCACCGTGCGTGGCCGCGGCGCCAACCAGGCCAAGTACCTGCATGCGATCGCTACCCACGACATCAACTTCGGCATCGGCCCGGCCGGCACCGGCAAGACCTTCCTGGCGGTAGCCAGCGCGGTGGAAGCGCTGAACGAATCGCGCGTGCAACGCCTGATCCTGGTGCGCCCGGCCGTGGAAGCCGGCGAGAAGCTCGGCTTCCTGCCCGGCGATCTCAGCCAGAAGGTAGACCCCTACCTGCGCCCGCTCTACGACGCGCTGTACGAAATGCTGGGCGTGGAAAAGGTGGTCAAGCTGCTGGAGAAGAACGTCATCGAGATCGCCCCGCTGGCCTATATGCGCGGACGCACGCTCAACGACGCCTACGTGATCCTGGACGAGGCGCAGAACACCACCATCGAACAGATGAAGATGTTCCTGACCCGCCTGGGCTTCGGCTCCACTGCGGTGGTCACCGGCGACCTGACCCAGATCGACCTGCCCAAGCACGTCAAGTCCGGCTTGCGTGATGCGATCGAGGTGCTGCGTGACGTGGAAGGCGCCAGCTTCACCTTCTTCGAAGCGCGCGACGTGGTGCGTCACCCACTGGTGCAACGCATCGTGACCGCCTACGAAAAGCGCGACCGGCAGATCGACACCGAATCCACCTCGACAACTGAGTGACCGGCCTGGCGCCGGCCAGCTGCGCAAACAGTGCAACGCGCCGTTAAGAGCGGCGGTGGAAGCACGCCTGATACAGGATGACCCGCAGTTTCATTAAGCAATGCGCAGGCAATTGACCATGGCAGGCCGAAGCGGTACACAGTTGGCCGACAGCAGATGGGCAATGCGGCCAACGAAAAACATCCTGACAAGCATCGTCAACCTGCATTCAAGGACCAACGCACCACATGCAGATCACAGCTCATCCATCGTTGAAGAAAAAGCTGCCATTGGAGTGTAGAGAGTGGCTGGAGTACTCTCAGCAACAAAAAGAGTATGAGCGCTACTTAACCACAACGCAGAATTTTCTGGGTCTTCGCGGATCACTGTGGGTGCAATCGAGCATTTTCGGGTAGCGCGGGCAGGAAGCTGGCGATGATCTTGAGCCTCAGGAACTCCTCGTCGCGATAGCCGTAGGCGCTGCGCTGGATGACCCGGATCTTGTTGTTGAGCCCTTCCACCAGGCCGAGGCTGACCTTGTTCTCCGGCCTGCAGTACGCCGCGATGCCGTCCCAGTGCCGCTCGATCATCCCCACGAACGTCTGGTAGGGCGCAAGCCGCTGCCAGCGCAGACTCTGCTTCCAGCGCTCGAAGAACTCCCGTGCACCTCGCTCGGTGCGGTAGCTCCACAGCTGCCCGAAGGACTCTTTCAGCAGGTACGCCGTGTTCAGACGTTTGTTGGCCGCCAGCAACTTGGCGAGCGCCTTCCGACCGTCCAGGGTAAGGTTTTCGCGATTGCTCAGCAGGGTGTAACGCTGGCCCTTGATGTAACTGCGATCCTGGCCTTGAAGGCGCTTGTACTCGTCGCGCCGCACCTGATCGAGCGCGTCGGACAGGTGGCGCATGATGTGGAATTTGTCGAACACGATGCTGGCGTTGGGCGCGTTCTTGCCCACCGAGTTGCGAAACGGCCGCCACATGTCCATCACCGCCACGTCGATGCCAGCACTGCGTTTTGGGCCCAATTCGGCGAAGAACTGGTCGATGTCCGCCTCGGTGCGCCCACTGCCGCCGAACCAGATCGGTCGGCCGCGCTCCAGATCGCTGACCACAACGCGGTAGTCATGGCCCTTGTGGATCGCGATCTCGTCGATGCCGATGGCGCGCGGCGCCGGCGTCCCCGCCCGGCGCACCTGCTCGGCCATGTACAGCTTGGACAGCTCCTTGACCGTGCTGTCGTGCAGGCGCTCCAGCTCAGCCACGGCCTTGTGCGTCATGCTTCGGCACAGATTGCCCACATGTAGGGCGAATCGCTCGGTGTAGCGCGGATTCTTGGCCAGCCAGTCCAGCCGCTCTACGTGCACGCCGCCGCACCCCGGGCAATCGACCCGCCAGCGCTCGAACTCCACGAACAGCATCCAGCCGGCCGCCCGCAAGTCGCGGGCGCGGCACAGGCGCTTGTCGTAGCGGCTGCGACACCGATGGCCACAGTTGGAACACACGGCCGTTTTTTTCGGCGCCGCAAGGTCACGATCCGCGCCTTCGGGGCGCCGAACACGCCCTTGAGCGTGGACTCCGCCGCGAAGCCAGGGAAGGAAAACAACTCACTCAGCCGACGGCCCGTTTTCATGCAGAACACCGCGTCAAGAAGTCAGCACAGGATGTACCACCTTCTGGGACGGTGGAAAGGGCCTGTTTCCAAGGCTCAACGCAGATTCAGGGGCCTCAAGGCACCCACACGAATCCGCGATGAGCCAATTTTCTTGATCTTCCAGGACCACTGGATCAGCGAGCAGGAATACATCTCGGTCGCCTTGCGCTGTACTACGACGTTGCCAGCTGCGATGCGTTCCTGCGCTCGGATGCGGAAACACTGACTCGAGTGCTTCAACATGCCGTCCAGCTGCGTGCATTGGTATTTCGTTGGGATGGGATGTACAGCGACATGCGCCAGGATCTCGGCAACTGGCCGACCGAGTTTGCTGACAGCATGAGAGCAGCAGGTCCCGCCATGCTGTCGTGGTGGGATAGTGCCGAAACCTGCGCCCAGCTGTTCATCGAGATGGCCGAAAAAGACCAGCGCCTCAACATCCTGCATGAAATGCGCCGCATCAAGCATGGCAGCAGCGATGCATTCTTGATCGGGCTGTTTTCCCAGGCATTTGGCATGCAGACCGACTTCGTTGCACCGGTGGAACTCATCCCCGAGTATCAGGCGCTACTGGATCACTGGCATAGCCATGATGAAGCAATGTTTGCGGCGGTGATGCAGAAAGCGGCCGACTTCCACATTTCACGCAGCAAGCAAAACACCGATCACACCAGATACGAATTCGACGCAACGCTCGATCAGGTTTTTCCCGCCGAGCTACTGGCCGTGCAGGCACTACGCCGCCGCCAGGGCCTGCCGGAGTTCAAGACCGATCATCTGTTGATCGATATGCCCTGGGCGTTCGTCCGGGACATGCCGCCAGTGGCACCGCATCCGTTGGCAGCGGCGGTGGAAGCACGCCTGGTGCAGGATTACCCGCAGTTTCGTTAAGCAATGCGCAGGCAATTGACCACGGCAGGCCGAAGCGGTACACAGGTGACCAACATCAGATGGGCAATACCGCCAAAGGAAAGCGTCCTGGCAGGCATTGATACGCTATATCCAAGGACCGATACATTATATGCAGATAACACCCTACCCATCACTAAAAAAGCTCGCTCAAGACTGCCATGAATGGCTAGAGCGCCATCATCAGCGCAACGAATACCATCAACTTTCGACTACTGTTCAAGGCCACTTGGACGCTACTGGGCCACTGAATCCCAAAGCTTGGTCACCTCTCAGGTGGCTTGCACTGTATTACGACGTCGCAAGCTGCGATGCATTCCTGCGCTCGGATGTGGAAACACTGACCGGCGCGCTTCAACATGCAGTGCAACTGCGTGCACTGCTATTTCGGTGGAATGGCATGTATAGCGACATGCGCCAGGACCTGGGCAATTGGCCGACCGAATTTACCGACGGCATGGCGGCGGCAGGCCCAGCCATGTTGTCGTGGTGGAACAGTGCCGAAACCTGCGCCCAGCTGTTCATCGAGATGGCCGAGAAGGACCAGCGCCTCAACATCTTGCATGAAATGCGCCGCATCAAGCATGGCAGCAGCGACGCGTTCTTGATCGGGCTGTTTTCCCAGGCATTTGGCATGCAGACCGACTTCGTTGCACCGGTCGAGCTCATCCCCGAGTATCAGGCGCTGCTGGATCACTGGCACAGCTTTGATGAAACGATGTTTGCGGCGGTGATGCAGAAAGCGGCCGACTTCCACATCACCCGCAGCAAGGACGGCACAGACCAGACCACCTATGAGTTTGAAGCAACGCTGGATCGCGTCTTTCCCGCCGAGCTACTGGCCGTGCAGGCACTACGCCGCCGCCAGGGCCTGCCCGAGTTCAAGACCGATCATCTGTTGATCGATACGCCCTGGGCGCTCGTTCGGGACATGCCGCCAGCGGCACCGCATCCGTTGGCAGCGGTAGTGGAAGCACGCCTGGTGCAGGATTACCCTCAGTTTCGTTAAGCAATGCGCAGGCAATTGACCACGGCAGGCCGAAGCGGTACATAAGTGACCAACACCAGATGGGCAATGCGGCCAACGGAAAACATCCTGACAAGCATCGTCAACCCGCATTCAAGGATCAACACGCCACATGCAGATCACACCTCATCCATCGTTGAAGAAGCAGCTGCCATTGGAATGTAGAGAGTGGCTGGAACATGCTAAAGAAAAAGGAAAAATTCATCGTTACTCCAATGACTTACAGAGTTTTCTGAATGCCTCAGGGCCATTAAAGCCTAAGGCTTGGCTGCACCTCAGCCGCCTTACGCTGCATTACGAGGTCGCAACATGCGATGCATTCCTGCGCTCGGATGTGGAAACGCTGACCCGCTTGCTTCAACATGCAGTGCAGCTGCGTGCACTGCTATTTCGGTGGACTGGGATGTACAGCGACATGCGCCAGGATCTCGGCAACTGGCCGACCGAGTTTGCTGACAGCATGAGAGCCGCAGGTCCCGCCATGCTGTCGTGGTGGGATAGTGCCGAAACCTGCGCCCAGCTGTTCATCGAAATGGCCGAGAAAGACCAGCGGCTCAATACATTGCATGAAATGCGCCGCATCATGCATGGCAGCAGCGACGCGTTTTTGATCGGGCTGTTTTCCCAGGCATTTGGCATGCAGACCGACTTCGTTGCACCGGTCGAACTCATCCCCGAATATCAGGCGCTACTGGATCACTGGCATAGCCATGATGAAGCAATGTTTGCGGCAGTGATGCAGAAAGCGGCCGACTTCCACATTTCACGCAGCAAGCAAAACACCGATCACACCAGATACGAATTCGACGCAACGCTCGATCAGGTTTTTCCCGCCGAGCTACTGGCCGTGCAGGCGCTACGCCGCCGCCAGGGCCTGCCCGAGTTCAAGACCGATCATCTGTTGATCGATACGCCCTGGGCGTTCGTCCGGGACATGCCGCCAGTGGCACCGCATCCGTTGGCAGCGGCAGTGGAAGCACGCCTGGTGCAGGATTACCCGCAGTTTCGTTAAGCAATCCGCAGGCAATTGACCATCGCCGACCGAAGCGGTACACAGTGAGCCGACACCGGATGGGTAATGTGGCCAACGGAAAACATCCTGACTAGCATCGTCAACTCGCATTCAAGGACCAACGCGCCACATGCAGATCACAGCTCATCCATCGTTGAAAAAAAAGCTGCCATTGGAGTGTAGAGAGTGGCTGGAATACTCTCAAACAAAGAATGAGTACGAGGCTCACCTCCTTGCTGTTCAGCGCCACCTAGATAACTCTGGGCTATTAAATCCTAAGGCCTGGGTACCTCTTAGCCAACTGGCACTGCATTACGATGTAGCCAGCTGTGATGCGTTTCTTCGTTCAGATATAGACACACTCGCCCGCACACTTCAACACGCCGTCCAGCTGCGCGCCCTGCTATTTCGGTGGAATGGCATGTACAGCGACATGCGCCAGGACCTGGGTAATTGGCCGACCGAATTTACCGACGGCATGGCGGCGGCAGGCCCAGCCATGTTGTCCTGGTGGCAGAGCGCAGAAACCTGTGCCCAGCTTTTCATCGAGATGGCCGAAAAAGACCAGCGCCTCAACATCCTGCATGAAATGCGCCGCATCAAGCATGGCAGCAGCGACGCGTTCTTGATCGGGCTGTTTTCCCAGGCATTTGGCATGCAGACCGACTTCGTTGCACCGGTTGAACTCATCCCCGAGTATCAGGCACTGCTGGATCACTGGCACAGCCTCGATGAAACGATGTTTGCGGCGGTGATGCAGAAAGCGGCCGACTTCCACATCACCCGCAGCAAGGACGGCACGGACCAGACCATCTATGAGTTTGAAGCAACGCTGGATCGCGTCTTTCCCGCCGAGCTACTGGCCGTGCAGGCGCTACGCCGCCGCCAGGGCCTGCCCGAGTTCAAGACCGATCATCTGTTGATCGATACGCCCTGGGCGTTCGTCCGGGACATGCCGCCAGTGGCACCGCATCCGTTGGCAGCGGCAGTGGAAGCACGCCTGGTGCAGGATTACCCGCAGTTTCGATAAATCACTCGCGACAGGAGCAGGCCGACATGAACGCGACGAACCGCACCTCACGGACCAGCGACCTGGTGTCGCTTGCGCAGGCCACCGACGCAACCGGCCAGGTGGATCTGGGCGCCTACCAGGCATACCGGCTCATCAACGCCCACCAGACACTGGATGGGATGGATGCCGCAGGCGTGGTGGATGCCATCATGGCCTCGCCGGTCTATGCCGACGAACGCGGCAGAGCGCAAGTGGGCCAATTGATCGAGGCCATCTCCAGCCGCTTGCCGCCGGCCGATGCACGGCGGTTCGACGCGGCCCTGGATGCGGCGCAGCTCGATGAGTCGTGGGTCGAGCGCAACTATGAGCGCTATGTGGAAGAGCCGCTTGGCGCTGCCGCGCACCAGGCCAAGGCGGGGCTGGGGCAGGCGCTGGCCTGGAGCGACCAGCAGATCAGCGACAACCTGGCGGCAGCGCGGCGCTGGGCGCAAACCGCGCCGACACAACCGCAGAACCTCTACCTGGACCGGGCCGCCAGTGAAATGGCTGCAGGGTCGCAGGAAGCGTATGGCGCGCTGAAAGGCGCCACGCGGCATGGCCTGGCCATGCTGGGCGACACCGTGGAACTGGCCGCGCTTGCGCACCAGTTCAGTACCGACCGCGATTTCCGCAATCTGCTCATCGGCGCGGCCTCGGTGTATGCCGCCCAGGCCATCGACGACCCGGCCAAGCTCCCGCGCGACCTGCGTAACGCGGCGATCGGCGCCTGGAACCAGTGGGAAGCCGGTCTGGAGCAAGCCACGCGCGACGGCAAGGAGCATGAATACCTGGGCGATGCCAAGGGTGCCGCGGCGGTGGAAATCATCGCCACCTTCGTGCCTGTCAGCAAACTGACCAAGCTGGCGCATATTGCCCAGGTTGCGCATGCCGGCGAGGAACTGGCGCCGGTTGCAGGACGCGTTGCCGGCACGCTTGAGCGCAAGCAGGCCGGTGCACTGGCCGCAGACCTGGTCGAACTGGCCCAGGACGCGCGCCACGTTCAGGTCAGCGGCGGCCTGGCCGCCGATGGCGCCAACCTGATGTTCCACGGCCTGGCCGGGGTCAAACGCAGCCAGGGCGAGCTGGGCGCGCTGGTGGATGGCTTGCATGCGTCGGGCAACCTGGGTGGCCTGTTGCAAAGCGGCGCCTTGTCGCCCAGGGAACTGGCGCATCTGGCACGCCGCGATGTGACGCTGTTCGATGGCGAGGTGTCCTTCCATGCGGCCATCGATGCCTATGTGGGCAAGCGCGCGTTGACGGAACTTGAGAACCACGAGGTTGGCGCGATCGGCGAGGCGCTGGTGTCGCATGACCTGGCGGCACGCGGGTATACGGATCTGGTGCCGATCCAGAACAATTCCGGCCATGGCATCGATGTGGTCGGCATCAACCCGCAGACCCAGCGCTGGGAGAGTTTTGAAGTGAAGGCCTCCGTGCAGGGGATTGCACGTAGTCAGGGCGGTGATCCGGAGCAGTTTGTGGTCAGTCGGCTCAATAGAGCGATAGCTAAACAGGGCCAATGGGCGCCCCAAAATACGTGGGAAGAGCAGGCACAATCAACTGCCGCAAGAGTTCTTGCTGAAGCGCGGGATATCACCACCGGCAAAGTCGATATCGAAGCAAACTGGGCCAAAGTCAATCTCGCGCGCGACCCTGCCACCGGCACGCTCACCGGCACACCGGAGATCGGCAAATGGATGACCCCGGCAGAACGACATCACGAGCGCGCGTTGCCCCGTAAGACACCTGCGCCACGCTCACCTGCCGATGCCGATCACCCCGACCACGCCTTGCATCAACAGATCAAAGGCAAGGTCGCCGAGCTGGACCAGCAGGCCGGCCGCAGCTTCGATGCCACCAGCGAGCGCATGACCGCCAGCTTGCTGGTGCTCGCCAAGAAACAAGAGCTGGCGCGGGTTGACCATGTGCTGCTGGGCACCCCAAGCGCCAACCCCGATGCAGTGCAGAATGTCTTCCTTGTACAAGGCTCGCCGACAGATCACGCCATGGTCCGCACGTCCATGCCGACACTGCAGGCCATACAGACCCCTGTCGAGCAATCTCACCAGCAGCTGGAGGTCATCAACCAACGGTTGGCGCAAGAACACGCACAACAGCAGGCGCAGCAACAGGCCACCGATCAGACACGCCCGCCGCCCGGGCCGCAACTCACCGTGTAGGCACCCTGTGGCAAGCAGGCGCGACACAGGCACGCCCGCTACAAACCCTCCAACGTGCAGGCAGACGCCGCGTAGCGCGCAGGGCAAACGGGCAAACGCCCCCCCCACCCGTGCGCGGGCTGTCACGTCGTGAATTTGGGCGCAGCCTCCGCCAGGGCCACCTCGACACCGCTTACAATTGCCAGATGCCGGCCGGCCGAAATGGCAGCTACACGCGGCCCACTGCGCACAGCGATGCGGCAGGTGACCGGCATGGATCAGATGCCCCTTTGCCCAGGAATTGTCGCCATGACCCGTGGACCTGTCCGTCTCGACGTTGCCGTCAGTTATGCGTTGCCGCGCGCCGGCCTGCCGTCGTCGGTGAGCTTTCGCAAGTGGGTGGCCGCTGCCTTGAAGGGACGCATCCGCGAGGCCGACCTGGCGGTGCGCGTGGTCGATGAGAAGGAAGGCTGCGCGCTCAACCACCACTACCGCGGCAAGGATTACGCCACCAACGTGCTGAGCTTCCCGGCCGAACTGCCGGAGGGCCTGCCCAAGGGCATCAAGATGCCGCTGCTGGGCGACCTGGTGATCTGCGCGCCGGTGGTGGCGCGCGAGGCGGCCGAACAGGGCAAGTCGCTGGCCGCGCACTATGCGCACCTCACCGTGCACGGCACCTTGCATCTGCTGGGCTGGGACCACGAAGACGACAAGGAGGCCGATGCGATGGAGCAACTGGAACGCGAGATCCTGGCCGACCTGGGAATCGAAGACCCTTACGCGGGGGAGCGTTGATGCGCGCGTTGATGGCAATGAGCTGCCTGCTGCTGAGTCCGGCAGCGGCATTGGCGCAGGGCGCGCCGGTACGGCCCGATCTGCCGGCACTGATCGAATGCCGCCAGCGCATCGGCGACTTCAACGCCTTGGCGCCGGTGCTGGCCGACCCGCTCAAGGCGGTGGCGCTGGGCTGGACGCCGCTGGACCAGTCCAACCTGTTCATGACCGAATACACCCTCAACACGCCCATCAAGGTGTTCGGCCACAGCACCCACCACATCGCCTTTTCCGGCGCCAGCATCATGGCGATCCTGGACCTGCCCGATCCGCGCCCGCTGGCCAAGCAGTTGGACCTGGAGCTGGGCGTGGATAACGCCGACAAGGTCATGTACGGGCGCGAGCTGGTCAGCGAAGACACCATCAACCCCAAGACCGGCGAGGCGATGATCGAATCGGTGGTACTCAGCGTGACCAACGTCAAATCGCATCCGGGCAAGACCGTGGTGGGCTGCGGCTACAGCCTGGACCTGCCCTGACCCGGGCCTGGCAACGCATCCACAGCGTGTGGCCGGCTTCCTGCTAGACTGCTGGTCCATGCCTGGTTTTCCGGGTGCCGTCCCCCGTCATGATGTCAGAAGACGACAGTAGCTACAGCGCAGACCCCCCCGAAAAACGCCGCAGCTGGCTCGAACGCCTCAGCGCGGCCTTCTCTGGCGAACCCCACACCCGCGACGAACTGATCGCGCTGCTGCGGACCGCCGAACAGGACGGCCTCATCGCCGCCGACACCTTGCGCATGATGGAAGGTGCCATCGCCGTCGCCGAGCTCACCGTGGGCGATGTGATGATTTCGCGCTCGCAGATGGTCTCCCTGCCGGTGGAGGCGCGCTTCATCGACCTGATGAAGCAGGTGGTCGAATCCGGCCATTCGCGCTTCCCGGTGCATGGCGAGAACAAGGACGAAGTGCTCGGCATCCTGCTGGCCAAGGACCTGCTGCGCGGCGTGGTCGCCGACAACGGGCCTGGCAACATCCGCGAGCTGCTGCGCCCGGCGGTGCTGATCCCAGAGTCCAAGAAGCTCAACGTGCTGCTCAAGGAATTCCGCCTGTCGCGCAACCACATGGCGATCGTGGTGGACGAGTACGGCGGGGTCGCCGGCCTGGTCACCATCGAGGACGTGCTGGAGCAGATCGTCGGCCAGATCGACGACGAACACGACGACGCCGAAGAAGAGAATTCGCTGATCGCCATCCAGGCCGATGGCCGCTACGTGGTCGATGCGCTGACGCCGATCGAGGACTTCAACGAGCGCTTCGGTGCCGAGTTCCCGGACGACGAATACGACACCGTGGGTGGCCTGGTCACCGATGCCATCGGCCATCTGCCGGAAACCGGCGAAGAGCTGACACTGGGACGCTTCGCATTCCGCGTGGCCAAGGCCGACGCGCGCCGCGTGCATGCCTTCCACGTCACCATCTTGCCGCCCGACCCGCAGGACGACGCTTGAACCAGCTCGCCCGCAGTGCCTGCACGGCGCCGCAGCGCGGCGGCGCACGGCGGTGGCTCGCCTGTTGGGCGCTGCTGCTGCTGACGCTGCTGGCCGCGCCGCTTGCCGTGGCCCAGGCGGTCCAGGCGGTCCAGGCGGTCCAGGGCAAGGCTGCCCAGGGCATTGCTTCGGCGGTCGCCCCGGCGCCACGCGTCGGCGTGCTGACCATGCAACCGGGCGAAGTGTTCTTCGAGCGCTTCGGGCATGACGCCATCGTGGTGGTGGACCCAGTCAGCGGGCAGGCCACCTCGTACAACTTCGGGTTCTTCGACCCCAGCGAGCCGGACTTCGTGCCGCGCTTCGCGCGTGGCGAAATGATGTATTACCTGGTGGCGCTGCCACTGGAAGAAGACCTGTCGCAATACCGCAACGCCGGCCGTGGCGTCAGCGTGCAGTGGCTGGATCTGCCGCCCGAGCAGGCACGCGCACTCGCCGACGGGCTGGCGGTGCGCAGCCGCCCGGAAAACGCGCGCTATCACTACGATTATTTCGAAGCCAACTGCGCCACGATGGTGCGCGATACGCTCGATCGTGCCATGGGCGGCACGCTGAAGTCGCAACTGGCCGGTCGCTCGCGCGGCAATACCTACCGCAGCGAGGCGATACGCCTGGCCTCCCCTGCCCCGTGGATGTGGCTGGGCTTCGACCTGGGCCTGGGTCCGTACGCTGATCGCCCGCTGTCGCGCTGGGAAGAAGGCTTCGTGCCGATGCGACTGGCCGACAGCCTGACCCAGGTGCACACCAGCACCGGCCGGCCGTTGGTGCAATCCACGCAAGTGTTGTTGCCGCACCGCGTCGCGCCCGAGCCTGCCGAACAGCAGCGGCAGTGGTGGCCGTGGCTGCTGGCCGGCGTGCTGGTGGCCGCCGGCGTGCTGGCGCTGCGTCGCCGGCAACGCCTGCTGGCCGGGCTGGCACTGCCGTTCTGGCTGCTGTGCGCCATCGGCGGCGGCCTGCTGGTGTATCTGTGGGGCTTCACCGCGCATCAGTCCGCGTGGGCCAACCGCAACCTGTTGCTGGTCAATCCGCTGTGCGTGCTGCTGTGGTTTGGTGGCATCCGGCTACAGCTCGGCCATCGGCCGGGCCTCTGGTTCAATGGGCTGTCCTGGCTGGTGGCGGCCGCGGCGCTGCTGGCACTGGTGATCCACTGGCTCTCGTTCCAGGCGCAGGACAACCTGCAGTGGGTGATGCTGCTGTTGCCGATCCACGCCGCGCTTGCGATCGCCCTGCAGCCGCGCGACGTGTCGCTTCCTCGACGTTGACCCGACGATGTGCCCATGAACAGCCACGGCCGCCATCCAGACAATCCGTCCTGCGTCATCACCTGTGCCTATTACGATGGCGATGGCAAACGCCACGACATCGGCCTGGAGCAGATCAGCGACGTGCTGGAGCGCCCGGATGGCTTTGTCTGGGTGGGACTGTACGAGCCGCAGGAGTCGGTGCTGCACAAGCTGCGGGACGAATTCGGCCTGCATGACCTGGCCATCGAAGACGCGCTCAAGGCGCATCAGCGGCCCAAGGCCGAGAGTTACGGCAACTCGCTGTTCGTGGTGGTCAATACCGCACAACTGGTCAACGAGCGTATCCGTTACGGCGAAACGCATGCATTCCTGGGCGAGCGGTTTCTGCTGACCGTGCGCCACGGCGCATCGCTGTCGTACACGCCGGTGCGGCATCGGGTCGAGCGCGAGCCGGCCATGCTCCGCATGGGTGCCTCGTTCTGCCTATATGGCGTGCTGGATTTCGTGGTCGACAACTATCTGCCGATCATGGACGAGTTCCGCGACACGCTGGAGCGCCTGGAAAAGGACATCTTTGCCGACGACTACAAGCGCGAAACGGTGGTGCGGCTGTATGAGCTCAAGCGCGAACTCAACAAGATGCGTCTGGTGGTGGCGCCGTTGCAGGACGTGCTCTCGCAACTCAAGCGCAACCCTGGCTCATTGATCCACGCAGAAGTGGGCATCTATCTGCGCGACGTACTCGATCATGCGGTGCGCATCAACGACGCCATCGACACCTTGCGCGAGATGCTGGGCACCGCACTCAGCGTCAACCTGTCGATGGTAACGATGGCGCAAGGCGAGACGGTCAAGCGTCTGGGCGCCTGGGCCGCACTGCTGGCCGCCCCCACGCTCATCACCAGTTGGTATGGCATGAACTTCACCCACATGCCCGAACTCGACAAACCCTACGCCTACCCCCTGCTGGTGGGCGGCATCGTCGCCTCCTGCCTGGTGCTGTATCGCCTGTTCAAGCGCGCGCGGTGGCTGTGATGGCCGCGTTGCGGCCTGGGAATCGGGAATCGGGAATCGGGAATGGGGAATGGGGAATGGGGAATGGGGAATGGGGAATGGGGAATGGGGAATGGGGAATGGGGAATGGGGAATGGGGAATGGGGAATGGGGAATGGGGAATCGTAGAAGCGATTTCCCTCTTTCTGATGGAGGTAGGGGATTAGCAACGTTCATTTGCTCCAATGCCTCAGTGAGCCGCTCTACCGATTCCCCATTCCCGATTCCCGATTCCCAGCCGTCAAGCCACATAGATCGTCTTGATGTTCATGAACTCATGGATGCCGTGATCGGCCAGTTCGCGGCCGAAGCCTGAGCGCTTGATGCCACCGAACGGTAGCCGCACGTCGCTCTTGACCACCGAGTTGACGAAGGCGGCGCCGCACTGCAGCTGCTGGGCGACGCGTTCGCCGCGCTTGGCATCGGCAGTCCAGACGCTGCCGCCCAGGCCGAAGCTGGTGTCGTTGGCCACGCGCACGGCCTCGGCCTCATCGGCGACGCGAATGATAGAGGCCACCGGTCCGAAGAATTCTTCGTGATAGGCCGGCATGCCCGGCGCGACGTGGTCGAGGATGGTCGCCGGGTAGCCGGCGTGGGAGCCGGGCACCGGTTCGCCGCCCAGCAGCACCTTGGCGCCCTTCGCCACGCTGGCCTGCACCTGCTTGTGCAATTCATCGCGCAGGTCGGCGCGCGCCATCGGTGCCAGCGTGGTGCTCTCCTGCTGTGGATCGCCGACCACGCGCTTGGAGGCGGCAGCAACGAAGCGTTCGATGAAGCGCCCGGCGATGGCCTCCACCACGATGAAGCGCTTGGCGGCGATGCAGGTCTGCCCGCTGTTGTCGAACCGCGACTGCACCGCCGATTCCACGGTGTGCTCCAACTGCGCATCGTCCAGCACGATGAAGGCATCGCTGCCACCCAGTTCCATCACGCACTTCTTCAGTTGATCGCCGGCATTGGCAGCAAGCGAGCGCCCGGCGCGTTCGCTGCCGGTCAAGGTCACTGCGGCAATGCGGTCGTCGCGCAGCACATCCGCGGCCTGGTCGTTGTCGATATGCAACACGTCGAACACGCCTGGCGGAATACCGGCGGCATCCAGTACCGCCTTCATGGCATCGGCGCAGCGCGGCACGTTGCTGGCATGTTTGAGCAGCGACACGTTGCCAGCCATCAAACCAGGCGCCAGGAAGCGGAACGCCTGCCACAACGGAAAATTCCATGGCATCACCGCGAACACGCAGCCCAGCGGTTCGTAGCGCACGTAGCTCGATTGCGCCTCGGTGGGAATCTGGCGCGGTGCCAGGTAATCGGCCGCATGCTCGGCGTAGTACGCGCAGGCCTGCGCGCACTTGTCCACTTCGGCCAGTGCTTCGGCGCGGAGCTTGCCCATCTCTGCGGTCATGATGTGCTGCAGGTCCTCGCGCCGGCGGGTCAGCTCTTGGCCCACACGGCGCAGCAGCGCGCCGCGCTCGGCTAGGGGCAAGGCCGCCCAGGCTGGAAATGCTTTTGCCGAGGCTGCCAGACGCTTCTCGATACCGGCGCTGTCCAGGGTGTGCTGGGTGTGCTCGACCTGGCCATCGGCCGGGTTGACGGTGTCGTAGGACATGACGTTCTCCAATGATAAGGCGGCCAATGCTAGACCCGCACGAGTTGCCGTTGCGTCACAGACGCCTGAAATCGATGTAACGCTGTGTCCATCGCACTGCGACGCAGTGCCGGACACCTGCGGCACTGGCGAAAACCCATCGGCACGGCCGCTTGTCACACCGGCTGGCGGTTCGCGGACTGTCTGCAACGCATCGTCGCCAGCCAGTCCCGCTGCCGCCAGATCCAGGCTGCCAGCCTCGCGTGAAGCGACCGTCGATCCGCAGGCACGGCCTCAACGCGTCTCCTGCTGCGCCTCGCTCCAGCCCAACCCCAGGCTCTTCTGCAAGGCCACGTAGTTCACCAGCAGTTGCACCTGCGCCTGGGCGGCGGCGTCCTGCGCGATGAACTGTTGGCGCTGCACATCCAGCAGGTCGATGGACGAGGTGGCGCCGGCATCGCGGCGTTGCTGCATCAGCCCGGCCGAGCGCGTGGCCGAGGCTTCTGCCTGGCGCGCCACCACCAGCTGTTTGCGCGCCGAGCCGAAACGCGACAGCGCCGCATTGGCATCCTGCAAGGCACCCAGCACCGCCGCCTCGTAGGCCGCCTCACGGCCGGCGTTGCCGGCACGCGCCTGGTCCACCTGCGCACGGGTCTTGCCGAAATCGAAGATCGACCAGCGCAGCATCGGCACCGCCAGGGTAGTCAACGCATCGGAATTGAAATCGCTGGGTGAGCCGGCCACCCAGCTCAGCCCGCCCAGCAGGGTCACCTGCGGGAAATAGCCGTTCAGCGCCTCGCCGATCTGTGCGCTGGAGGCAGCCAGCGCGCGCTCGGCCTTGCGCACGTCCGGGCGACGGCGGATCAGCGCGCCGGCATCGTCCACGCGCACCTGGGTGGGCAACATCGGCAGCGGCTGGGTCGTCCTCAACTGGGCGTCCAGCGCGCCGGGCTCGCGCCCGACCATCAGCGCCAGCTGGTCCTGCGCTTCCTGCGCCTGCATCTCCAGCGGCAGGCGTTGCGCCTGCTGCTGTTGCACCTGGGTGGCGATCTGTTCGACCTGCAGGTCCGAGGCAGCGCCCTGGGTGCGGCGTTGCTGCACCAGCTGCAGTGATTGGCGGATCTTGTCCAGGTTGGCATCGGCAATTGCCAAACGCGCCTGCAACCCACGGTAATTGAGATACACCTGCCCGACTTCGGCGGCCAGCTGCACCTGCGCGTCGGCCAGTTCGGCTTCGGAGGCCTGCGCCTGGGCCAGTGCGCCTTCGGCGGCACGACGACGACGACCGAAAAAATCCAGCTCCCAGCTGGCGTCGAAGCCAGCGCTGTAGATCTCGGTCTTCTCCAGATCCAGCGCCTGGCTGCCTTGCGCCGGCGGCTGCCCTTGCTGGCCGTTCTGCAGCCCGCCCAGGGTGTCCACGATGGTCTGCGGCGGCTCGGCATACGCATACACCGCACTGGCATTGAGCTTGGGCAGACGCTCGGCGCGGCGCTGGCGGGCCAGCGCGCGGTTGGCGCGCAGGCGGGCCTGCGCGGCGCGCAGCGTGGGGCTGTCGGCCAGCGCCTGGGTCACCAGCCGGGTCAAGGTGGGGTCATGCAGTTCTTCCCACCAGTGGTTCACCGGTGCGGCGGCCACCACCTCCGCGCCGCTGGCACGATGCAGTGCCGGGGCCTGTATCGCCGCATCGGCCACCGACGGTGGCTTGGTGTAGTTGGGGCCAAGCATGCAGCCACCGAGTACAACGGCGCTCAACGCCGCGGCCAGCGGCATGCGGAACAGGCGCATGGAATCAATGCATCGCAAGGTGCGTCCCCTTGGGTAACGGCTTGAGCAAAAAGGCCAGCGGGATCGTGCACACCACGATCATGCCGAAGATCCAGAACAGGTCGCTGTAGGTCATCACCAGCGCCTGCTGTTGCACCACCCGCGCGAACTGCGCAATGGCCGCAATCGCCGCCTCGCCCCCCGCGCTGCCGTGCATCTGCGCACTCAGGCCGGCCAGCGCCTCCTGCGCACGCGGCGCGTTGGCGGTGATCGAGCTGCCGATGGTTTCGGTGTGGAAACCCATCCGCCGCTCCTGGAAGGTGGAGATCAGCGCCAGGCCGACCGACCCGCCCAGGTTGCGGCCGGCATTGAACAGGCCAGAGGCATCGCCGGCCAGCTCCGGCGGCACCGAGGAAATGGCCGCCTGGTTGAGCGACATCATCGCCAGTGCCAGCCCGCAGCCCTGCAGCAGCTGCCCGGCGACGAAATGCATGCCCACCGTATCGGCGGTCAGCGACAGGTTGACGAAGCAGGCGGCGGCAAAGCACAGCAGGCCGGCGATCACCAGGATGCGCACGTCCACCACGTCCAGCAGCTTGGGCATCATCGGCATCAGCAACACGGTCGGCAGCCCGGACAGCAGCAGCACATAGCCGGCCTGCTCGGTGTTGTAGCCGGAGATCACCGCCAGGAACTGCGGAATCATGTACATCACGCCGAACAGGATCATGCCCACCGCCATGATCATGATGAACACCGCACCGAAGCTGCGATGCAGCAGCAGCGACAGGTGGATCACCGGGGCGCGCTTGCGGAACTGGCCAACGATCAACGCAATGAAGCCGCTCAGCGCGATCAGGCTCAGCGTGTTGATCTCGCTGGATTCGAACCAGCGTTCGCGCTGGCCTTCTTCCAGCACCACGGTGAGCCCGCCCAGACCCGCAGTGAGACCGTAGATGCCCAGCCAGTCGGCATCGAGCAGGCCGGCCCAATTGCCTTTCTCATGCTCCAGCCCCAGCAGCAGCAACGCCACCAGGCCCACGCAGATCGGCACGTTGATGAAGAAGGCGTAGTGCCAGCTGACGTTTTCGGTGAGCCAGCCACCCAGCAGCGGGCCGATCACCGGCCCCATGATGACGGTCATGCCGAACAGCGCAGTGCCCATGGTCTGCTGGCTGGGCGGCAGCCGGGTGGCCACGATGGTCAGCGCGGTGGGAATCAGCGCGCCGCCCGCCAGGCCCTGCCCCACCCGCCCGACGATCATCATGGTCAGCGAGGTCGACAGCCCGCACACCACTGAAAACGCGGTGAACATCACCGCGCAGATCAGCAGGAAATTGCGCAGGCCCAGCGTGCGTACGAACCAGCCGGTGAGCGGGATCATGATGATCTCGGCCACCAGGTAGGCGGTGGAGATCCAGGTGCCTTCGGTGCCGCTGGCGCCCACCTCGCCCTGGATGGTCGGCAGGGCCGCGTTGACGATGGAGATGTCCAGCGTGGCCATGAACGAGCCGATGGTGCCGGCCAGCACTGCCAGCCACGCGCCGGGGCTGGCCTTCTCGCGGCCTGCGCTGCCGCCGGCCCCCTGGCCGGTGACGGCCGCTGCGCTCATCGCGCGCGCTCCTGCTCCTGCACGCGGTCCGATTCTGCTTCGGCGCGCTGCTTGGCGTCCTTGGCCGAACGGGTATCCACGGTCACTTCCACCGACATGCCCGGTACCAGCACCTTGCGCGCCTCGGTGCCGGCCAGCACGCGGATGCGCACCGGTATGCGCTGCACCACCTTGGTGAAGTTGCCGGTGGCATTTTCCGGCGGCAACAGCGCGAACTGCGAGCCGGTGCCCGGCGACAGGCTCTCGACCTTGCCATGCAGCTTCACGCCCGACAGCGCGTCCACTTCAATTTCGGCCGGCTGGCCGGGGCGCATCAGGCCGACCTGGGTTTCCTTGAAATTGGCGACCAGGTACAGCGATTGCTGCGGCACGATGGTCATGGTGCGGGTGCCCGCAGCCAGGAATTGCCCTTCCTGCACGGTCTTGTCGCCCACCCGGCCGTGGATACGGCTGATCAGGCCGGTGTCTTCCACCGCTACGCGTGCCTGGTCGGCATCGGCGGTGGCCTGCTTCAGGCCGGCCTGGGCCTGTTCCAGCTGCGCCCTACTGGCCTGGATCTGGCTTTGCGCCCCGGTAGCCTGCGCCCGCGCGGCGTCGTACTGGGCGCGGGCGCGCGCCAGGTCGTGCTGCAGGCTTTCCTGGTGCTCGTGGGTGTCCGCGCCGGAGGCCGCCAATGGCGCGAAGCGCTTCACTTCGGCCTGGGCGAAGGTGAGGCTGGCGGCGGCCGAGGTCACCTGGGTACGCGCCTGCACCAGCGCCGCTTCCTGGCCGGCGACATTGGCAGTGGCGGCCACGATATCGGCCTGGCGTGCGGCAATGGCCGCTTCGGCCTGCTGCAGCGTGGCCTGGTAGGTGCGATCGTCGATCTGCAGCAGCGGCTGGCCGACGTCCACGATCTGGTTGTCGCCCACCAGTACCTTGGTCACATAGCCGCTGACGCGCGGCGCCACCGCCACCGAGTCGGCCTGCAGATAGGCGTTGTTGGTGTCCTGCAGGTAGCGGCCCTTGATGAGGTAATAGGCCAGCCAGATCACCAGCAGCACCACGACCAGCACGCCCACCAGGATCAGGGTCCACCTGACCTTGGGATTCTTCAGCGGCGACGGCTTTGGCGGCGGCTGGGCCTCAGCGCCCTGGGCATCGGCAGGCGCATCGCGGCCATCGTTGGACGGGGGGACTGGGTTGCTCAAGAGAAGCGTCCTGTGTGTCGTGGGCGGGGTGCGCAAGGGCTCGCCGCAACAGCGGCATTGGCGAACGCGCCGGAAACCATACAATCATTTGAACCCATCGGTACAGATTGTGTGATGAGCCTGCTCAGCCATCGCTGGGGTCGCCCCGTGGGCTACTGGCGCAGCAGGCGGCCTGCCAGCACATGCCGCGCACCGTCCGTGCCGCCGCGTTCGCTACCGCGCTCAAGTTTTCGCGGCCCGGGCCGTTAGTTGGTCTGACGGTTCGATCCACACGGCCAGCCGATGTCTCCAGGTACCTTAAATCGCAATAGTGAAAGCGCAGTCCTGCCGCAGCGCGTACTGCTGGTGGAGAATTCGCGCACGTTCACCAGCATGCTGCGCGAAGCCATCGAGCAGCGCGTGGAACTGCCGGTCACGGTCGTGTCGACCCTGGCCGAAGCGGCACGCGTGCTCGACGAGGAAGATGGCTGGTTTCTGGTCCTGACCGGGCTGGTGCTGGTGGATGGTGACCGCGACAAGGTGGTGGAGTTCTTCCTGTCGCGCAACCTGCCCACCGTGGTGGTCAGCGGCGTCTACGACGAGGATCTGCGCCAGCGCGTGCTGCAGCAGCAGATCATCGACTACGTACTCAAGAACGCGCCGGGCAGCATCGAATATCTGGCCTGGCTGGTGCAGCGCCTGGAACGCAATCGCCGCATCGGTGCGCTGGTGGTGGACGATTCGTTGTCTGCGCGCACCTACGCAGCGGCACTGTTGTCGATGTACGGCTACCGCGTGGTGCTGGCCGCCGACGGGGCGGCGGGGCTGGAAGCGATCGAACGCGACGCCGGCATCCGCCTGACCATCGTCGACCAGGAAATGCCCGGCATGGAAGGCGTGGAATTCACCCGCCGGCTGCGTGCCATCCGCTCGCGCGACAAGGTGGCGGTGATCGGCATCTCCGGCAACAGCGATTCGTCGCTGATCCCGCGTTTCCTGAAGAACGGCGCAAACGACTTCCTGCGCAAGCCATTTTCCCGCGAAGAATTCTTCTGCCGCGTCTCGCAGAACGTGGACCAGCTGGAACTGATCGGCACGCTGCAGGACCTGGCCACGCGCGACTTCCTCACCGGCCTGCCGAACCGGCGCTACTTCCTGGAGCAGAGCCAGCGGGTGATCCCCAAGCTGCTGTCGCAGGACCAGACGGTGACTGCGGCGATGGTCGATATCGACCACTTCAAGCACATCAACGACACCTGGGGCCACGAAGCCGGCGACCAGGCCCTGCGTGCGGTGGCCGCCTCGGTGTCCGGGCATGCGCGCCCGCAGGACCTGGTGGCACGCTTCGGCGGAGAAGAGTTCTGCCTGCTGGTACCGGGGCTGGATGCGGCCAACGCCACGAGTTATTTCGAGACCCTGCGCGAGCGCATCAGCGCGTTGCGGGTACGCGTCGGCGATGACACGCTGAGCATGACCGTGAGTATCGGCGTGTGCATTGCCAGCAAGGACGGACAATCCCTGCATCATCTGCTGGGCGAAGCCGACAAGTACCTGTACCTGGCCAAGGCCGGCGGCCGCAACCAGGTGCGCTTGGCGAGCTGATTGCCAGGACGCCGCGCTGCATGGCGTGGCAGCACACGCCGCGTCTGATGCAAGAAGCCGGGTCCGGATATAGCCACGCCCGCACTTACCTGCACAAGGTGTCAGGCAACGACGATGCCCCGTCGGAACGCACCCGAGCGCGACGAAGCGTTACCGGAGACACCTCGGCGCGCCTGGCGCCCAGCTAGCTGGAATGCTTGCCGCCAATCGTCTGCCGGCGCGGTCGCCGCGCGACCATCAACGCCAGCAGGCTCAGCACCGCAGTGGCACCCAGATAGTAGCCCACCGCCTGCACGCCGTAGCGCGCGGCCAGTTGCGTGGCGACGTACGGCGCCGGTGCCGCGCCCAGGATGCTGGCCAGATTGAACGACAAGGATGCGCCGGTGTAGCGCACCTCGGTGGGATACAACTCCGCCAGCAAGGTGCCGCAGGGCCCATAGGTCAGCCCCATGAAGAAGAATCCCAGCGACAGGAAGCCAAGCACCTGCAGTGGATGGCCGGCCTGAAACAACGGCGCAAACGCCATCCCGAACGCAATGATGGCGATGCTGGCCAGGAGCATCGCCAGCGGCGCCCCATGGCGGTCGCCGAACTTCGCCGACAGCGGGATGCCCAGCGCAAAGAACACGATGCCGGCCATCTGCAGCAGCAGGAATTGTTCCTTGGCGTAGCCCAGGGTCTTGGTGCCATAGCCCAGCGCAAAGACGGTCATCAGATAAAACAGCACGAAGGTGGCGAACGCGCCCAGGGTGCCCACGATCAACGCCGGCCAATGCTGCGAGATCACCGTGCCCAGCGGCAGGCGCACGCGTGTCTTGCGATCCAGGGTCTTCTGGAAATCCGGGGTCTCGGTGATGCTCAGGCGCACCCACAACCCGATGGCGACCAGCAGCGCGCTGGCCAGGAATGGCACCCGCCAGCCCCAGGCCAGGAAATCGGCATCGTCCAGCAATGCCCCCATGCCCAGGAAGGTGCCGGTGGACAGCAAAAAGCCCAGCGGCGCGCCCAGCTGCGGAAACATGCCGTACCACACCCGTTTGCCGGGCGGGGCGTTTTCGGTGGCCAGCAACACCGCCCCGCCCCATTCGCCGCCCAGGCCCAACCCCTGACCAAAGCGACACACCGCCAGTAGCGCCGGCGCCAGCACGCCGATCTGCGCATAACCGGGCAACAGGCCGATCGCCACCGTGGACAGGCCCATCGTCAGCAACGCCGCCACCAGCGTCGCCTTGCGGCCAATGCGATCGCCAAAGTGGCCGAACACCGCCGAGCCCACCGGCCGCGCGATGAAGGCCACCGCAAAGGTGGCCAGCGACTGCAGCATCGCCGCGCTGCCATCGCCGGCCGGAAAGAACAGCGCGGGAAACACCAGTACCGCCGCAGTGGCGTAGATATAGAAATCGAAGAATTCGATGGTGGTGCCGATCAGGCTGGCAAACAGCACGCGCGCAGGCGAATTGGTGGGCGTAGCAAGCGACGCGGCGGCAGTCATCGGTAGTCGGCATCCGGAAACAAGACGGCCGATTCTGGCAGATCGCGGCAGGGCTTTGCGCAGGCCAACCGATTGGTAAAAGGGGTCTTCGCGGATCACTGTGGGTGCAATCGAGCATTTTCGGGTAGCGCGGGCAGGAAGCTGGCGATGATCTTGAGCCTCAGGAACTCCTCGTCGCGATAGCCGTAGGCGCTGCGCTGGATGACCCGGATCTTGTTGTTGAGCCCTTCCACCAGGCCGAGGCTGACCTTGTTCTCCGGCCTGCAGTACGCCGCGATGCCGTCCCAGTGCCGCTCGATCATCCCCACGAACGTCTGGTAGGGCACAAGCCGCTGCCAGCGCAGACTCTGCTTCCAGCGCTCGAAGAACTCCCGTGCACCTCGCTCGGTGCGGTAGCTCCACAGCTGCCCGAAGGACTCTTTCAGCAGGTACGCCGTGTTCAGACGTTTGTTGGCCGCCAGCAACTTGGCGAGCGCCTTTCGACCGTCCAGGGTAAGGTTTTCGCGATTGCTCAGCAGGGTGTAACGCTGGCCCTTGATGTAACTGCGATCCTGGCCTTGAAGGCGCTTGTACTCGTCGCGCCGCACCTGATCGAGCGCGTCGGACAGGTGGCGCATGATGTGGAATTTGTCGAACACGATGCTGGCGTTGGGCGCGTTCTTGCCCACCGAGTTGCGAAACGGCCGCCACATGTCCATCACCGCCACGTCGATGCCGGCGCTACGTTTTGGGCCCAATTCGGCGAAGAACTGGTCGATGTCCGCCTCGGTGCGCCCACTGCCGCCGAACCAGATCGGTCGGCCGCGCTCCAGATCGCTGACCACAACGCGGTAGTCATGGCCCTTGTGGATCGCGATCTCGTCGATGCCGATGGCGCGCGGCGCCGGCGTCCCCGCCCGGCGCACCTGCTCGGCCATGTACAGCTTGGACAGCTCCTTGACCGTGCTGTCGTGCAGGCGCTCCAGCTCAGCCACGGCCTTGTGCGTCATGCTCCGGCACAGATTGCCCACATGCAGGGCGAATCGCTCGGTGTAGCGCGGATTCTTGGCCAGCCAGTCCAGCCGCTCTACGTGCACGCCGCCGCACCCCGGGCAATCGACCCGCCAGCGCTCGAACTCCACGAACAGCATCCAGCCGGCCGCCCGCAAGTCGCGGGCGCGGCACAGGCGCTTGTCGTAGCGGCTGCGACACCGATGGCCACAGTTGGAACACACGGCCGTTTTTTTCGGCGCCGCAAGGTCACGATCCGCGCCTTCGGGGCGCCGAACACGCCCTTGAGCGTGGACTCCGCCGCGAAGCCAGGGAAGGAAAACAACTCACTCAGCCGACGGCCCGTTTTCATGCAGAACACCGCGTCAAGAAGTCAGCACAGGATGTACCACCTTCTGGGACGGTGGAAAGGGCCTGTTTCCAAGGCTCAACGCAGATTCAGGGGCCTCAAGGCACCCACACGAATCCGCGATGAGCCGGTAAAAGTTGCAAGCGTGACCGACAGTGCTGTGGGCCAGGACGTCCTCACCCGCCCAAGGCGGACGACAAGGTGTCGCCAGCTGTTGCTTAAAGTGCTTCGGTTGCAAAGCGCCTGTTTTGTGGCGTCGCTTCGACGATGTCCCGCTAAAGCTTTGTCGGTTTGCAGGAGGCCCTTGCCCGCCCACCATCGCGGGACACGCCGCAAGTACATCCCTGTAGGCTTTTACGCGGCATCCATGCCGCGTAAGGTCCAGCGACGGTGAGCGGGCAAGGACCATTCGAGAGGGTCGGTCTGTCAGTGCAAGCGACAGGCGACGTTCGCTGAGTGTGCTGCGCCGCTACCGCATCAGGAGCCGCTTCTCAAAACCGCCGACCAACGTTCTGGTGCGGTGAGGACACCGCGCGCTCGCCCAACGACGCTTTTGGCTCAAACCCGTGACCCTCGTCGTTCCTGGATGCGGTGCCAACCCAATCCAAAACACCGCCAGCTCTTCATCAAAGCGGGAAGATCGCTCAACCGCCCTGCGGCACTTGCGCCGTTGCACCTTGCACGTGTTCAACCAGGCCGGCAGGCGTCAGCAGCGCAAATTGCCGTTCGCCACGCTCTTCTACACGCACCCAGTCCGGACCCGGTTCACCGTCCAGGTTGGCCGTGCCCAGCCAGGCGAGCGTGCGTAGCAGCACGCTCATGCGCACGCCCAACTGCTTGCACAACTTCGCCAGAGACACGCCCTGCGGTGCCTCGGCCAGGGCGTGCAATAGCTGTGCAGTGAGCTGCGGGTCAGCGGACAAGCACGGCCCCGATGTCGCGCGGCGCCGCGTCGGCGGTTTCGGCGCGGTGCGGCAGCACGATCACCGGAATCGACTTGGAGGTGGGCGTGCGCGCTTCGTCGGCGAAGCTGGACAGAGGCACCAGCGCGTTGGTTTCCGGGTAATACGCCGCCAGACAGCCGCGCGGAATGTTGTAGTCCACCAGCAGGAAGCGCCGCGCCTCACGGCGCACGCCGTCCTCGCACAAGCTCTCCAGGTCCACCCAATCGCCGGCCTTCATGTTGAGCGCGGCAATGTCGGCGCCGTTGATGAACAGCACGCGGCGCTCGCCGAACACCCCGCGATAGCGATCGTCCAGGCCGTAGATGGTGGTGTTGTATTGGTCGTGCGAGCGCGTGGTGGCTAGCGTGAAGACCATCTGATCGCCCCGCGAACGCCGCGCGCGGTGGATCGGGTTGTCGGTGGGCACCGCATGCGATTTGAACACCGCACGCTGCTCGGGCGTGACCCACTTGCGGTCGCGCGCGGTGTTGGACAGGCGAAAGCCCCCCGGCACGCGCACCCGCTGGTTGAAGTCGGCAAAATCCGGGAACACCTGCGCGATCAGGTCGCGCACACGGTCGTAGTCGCCCACCAGCCAGCGCCAGCGGATCGCGCTGCGCGCACCCAAGGTGGCTTCGGCCATGCGTGCCACGATCGCCGGCTCGGAAAACAGGTCCGGCGAGGCCGGCGGATTGATGCCGGCCGACAGGTGCACCATGCTCATCGAATCCTCCACCGTCACGCCTTGCGAGCCGGCGTCCTGGATGTCGATTTCGGTGCGGCCCAGGCACGGCAGGATCAGCGCCTCGCGCCCATGCACCAGGTGGCTGCGATTGAGCTTGGTGGTGACATGCACGGTGAGGTCGCAGTTGCGCAACGCACGGTGTGTGGCCTCGGTATCGGGCGTGGCCGCAGCGAAGTTGCCGCCCATCGCGAAGAACACCTTGCCGCGACCATCCAGCATTGCCTCGATGGCGCCGACGGTATCGAAGCCGTCCGCCCGCGGCGGCGCGAAGCCGAACACCGACTGCAGCTTGTCCAGGAACGCGGCTGGCGGCTTTTCGTAGATCATCATCGTGCGGTCGCCCTGCACGTTGCTATGCCCACGCACCGGGCACACGCCTGCGCCGGGCCGGCCCAGGTGGCCGCGCAGCAGCAGCAGGTTGGTAATCATGTGGATGGTGGCCACCGAATGCTTGTGCTGGGTGATACCCATGCCCCAGCAGGCGATCACGCTCCCGGCGTTGAGGTAGATCTGCCCGGCCTTGCGCAGCGCCGCTTCGTCCAGCCCGGATTCCTCGACAATGGTGTCCCAGGACTCGGCCTGCACGTCCGCGACAAAGGCGTCGAAATTGGCGGTGTGCTCGGCGATGAAATCCAGGTCCAGCAAGCGCGGCGTACCTTCGCGCTGTGCCTGCGCGTCGCGTTCGAGCACATGCTTGATGATGCCCTTGATCGCAGCCAGATCGCCGCCGATCTTGAGCTGGAAGTAATCCGATGCGATGCGCGTGGAGCCGTTGTGCAGCATCTCCAGCTTGTCCTGCGGGTCGGCGAACTTTTCAAGCCCGCGCTCGCGCAGCGGATTGAACGCGGCAATCGCCGCGCCACGCTTGGAGGCCTGACGCAACTCGCCGAGCATGCGCGGGTGATTGGTGCCTGGGTTCTGGCCGAAGATGAAGATGGCATCGGCCAGTTCGAAATCGTGCAGCGACACCGTGCCCTTGCCCACGCCGATCTGCGAGCGCAGCGCGGTGCCGGAGGGTTCGTGGCACATGTTGGAGCAGTCGGGAAAGTTGTTGGTGCCGAACTCACGCACGAACAGCTGGTACAGGAACGCCGCCTCGTTGCTGGTGCGCCCGGAAGTGTAGAAGATCGCCTCATCGGGGCTGGCCAGGCCATTGAGATGGCTGGCGATCTGCGCAAACGCCTCATCCCAGCTCACTGGTACGTAATGGTCGGTGGCCGCGTCATAGCGCATCGGCTCGGTCAGCCGGCCCTGCCCCTCCAGCCAGTAGTCGCTGTACTGCGACAACAGGCTGACGCTGTGCGAAGCGAACAGCTGCGCCCCGGCACGGCGCGCGGTGGACTCGGCCGCCACAGCCTTGGCGCCGTTCTCGCAGAACTCGAAGGTGGAGGTGTGATCGCGGTCGGGCCAGGCGCAGCCGGGGCAGTCGAAGCCGTCCGGTTGGTTGGCATGCAGCAGCGTCTTGGCGCCCTGCACTGCGATGTCCTGTTCCATCAGGTGCTTGGCGACCGAGCGCAATGCGCCCCAGCCGCCAGCGGGATTGTCGTACTGCTTGATGGTCTTCTTGCTCATGCGGGCTCTCCCACCGCCACGCCCAGGTTCAGGCGCTGCGGATGGCTGTAAACAACACAATCGTGATCGCGGGCAAACCCGATCAGGGTCAGGCCCGCACTGTCGGCCAGGCTGATCGCCAGCGCGGTGGGCGCGGAGATCGCTGCAAGCAGCGGTATCCGGGCCTGCGCGGCTTTCATGGCCATCTCAAAACTGGCGCGGCTGGTGACCACCGCAAATCCTTGCGATGCATCGATGCGCGCCTGCGCCAATGCACCGATCAACTTGTCCAGGGCGTTATGCCGGCCGACGTCTTCGCGCACCAGCTGCACGACACCGTCGGCATCGGCCCATCCGGCCGCGTGCACCGCGCCGGTCTGCGCGGCGATCGGCTGCTGCGCGTGCAGCCCAGCCAGCGCGCGCGCCAACGCGTCCGCATCGATCTGCAAGGCGGACTGCACCACCGGCGGCACGCGCAGCACCGCCTCGATCGATTCGTTGCCGCACACCCCGCAACCGCTGCGCCCATCCAGGTTGCGCCGCCGCCGGTCCAGTGCGGCGGCACGCTCGGGTGGAATCTCGATCTGCAACGAAGCGCCTTCCAGAAAGGTCTCCACCGCGACCACCCGCAGCTCCTGCGGGTGGTCGACGATGCCTTCGCTCAGCGAAAAGCCCAGCGCAAAGTCTTCCAGGTCTTCAGGCGTGGCCATCATCACCGCGAACGGCACCTGGTTGTAGATCAGCGCAACCGGCATTTCGGCCGCCACCTGGTCCTGCACCGTGGCACCGCGCCCGCCACGATGTCGGAACACCGTGCGCACCACGCTGCCAGGGCGCACCGAGCGGGAGGACGGAGTGGTCATCTCACCTCAATGGAACAGCACGAAGGCTTTCTGCAGCGTCACCCAGATGCCGAACAGCATCGGGATACCCACTGCCAACCAGGCAACCGCCACCAGCGCGGGATTGCCACCGTGGCCGATACGCGCCATCTGCTCCGGCGGCAACACCGCATGACCGCTGCGGTCGACCTTTTCGTGCGCCAGCTGCTTTTCGCGCGCCAGTTCGTCGGGCGTCATGAAATGACGCGCGGCCACCGGACGCACCAGCAGATTGCAGATCAGGCCGAGCACGAGCATGCCGGCGAGGATGTACATGGTGGTGTTGTAGACCTGTGACGGCGGGCTGCCGTGGGCCAGCTGGTACTCGCGCATATAACCCACCACCACCGGGCCGAGGATGCCGGCAGTGGCCCAGGCTGTCAGCAGGCGGCCGTGGATGGCGCCCACCATCTGGGTGCCGAACAGGTCGGCCAGGTACGCCGGAATGGTGGCGAAGCCGCCGCCGTACATCGACAGGATGATGCAGAAGATGCCCACGAACAGCGCAATGCCACCCACGTTACCGGCCGATGGCGCCGCCGCATACAGGCAGATGCCGAGCAGGAAGAAGACCGTGTAGGTATTCTTGCGGCCGAGCTTGTCGGACATGCTGGCCCAGAAGAAGCGGCCGCCGATGTTGAACAGGCTGAGCAAGCCGGTGAACCCCGCCGCGATGGCGGCGATGCTGGCCAGCTGGGTGGGGTCCAGGCTGCCAAAGCCGACATCCACGCCGATCAGGCGGCCGCCAAATACTTCCTGCAGCATCGGCGAGGACATGCCGATCACGCCGATACCGGCCGACACGTTCAGGCACAGCACGCCCCACAACAGCCAGAACTGCGGGATGCCCCAGACCTTCTTCACGTGCACATGGTTGGAGGTAATCATGGTGTTGGAGCTGGCCACCGGCGCGGTCCAGCCAGCCGGCGTCCAGCCGCTCGGCGGCACGCGGTAGCCGAAGGCGCCAGCCATCATGAACACGAAATACAGCGCGGCCATGACCAGGAAGGTTTCCATCACGCCCACCGACGTGGGGGTGGCGAAGTGGCGCATCAGCGCATCGGCCAGCGGGCTGCCGATCATCGCGCCGCCGCCGAAGCCCATGATGGCCATGCCAGTCGCCATGCCGCGGCGGTCGGGGAACCATTTAATCAGGGTGGACACCGGCGAGATGTAGCCCAGGCCCAGACCAATCCCGCCGATCACGCCCGAGCCCAGCCACAGCATCCAGATCTGGTGGAAGTGGATACCCATCGCCGAGATCACCAGGCCGCCGCACCAGCACAGCGCCGATACCACGCCCGCCTTGCGCGGTCCGGCGCGTTCCAGCCAGCCGCCCCAGATCGCCGCCGAGCAGCCCAGCAGCACGAAGAACAGCGTGTACATCCACTGCAATTCGCTGATCTTCCAGTCGCAGGTCGTGGACACCATGCGGGCGAACAAGCCCATGTCGGCCGGACAGGCGATCGCTTCGGTGATGCCCAGCGCCTTGGACAACGGCAACCAGAACACGCTGAAGCCGTAGGCCATGCCGATGCACAGGTGGATCGCCAACGCGGCCGGCGGTACCAGCCAGCGGTTGAACCCCGGACGCGCAACGATGCGCTCCTTGGACAGCAGACCGGCGCTGGCGCCGCTGGCTGTCGCCACGATGGATCCTTGCGTCATTCCCATTTCCCCCAAAGTAAAAGTGCTGCGATGAATACGATTGACGGCTGCGATGGATTGGTATGGCGCGCATGGCAGACAACGGCAACCAGCCCCGACCGGCACCGGTCTGGCGCATCATCGGCGATCCCCGCAGCTTTGCAATGCTCGGTCCCGCACGGCAGCGTTCCATCGCGCCAGCAGCCCCAAGCCACGCAAGCCTTCCTTGAGGTTAGCGGCCGACAGTGCGACTAATTGACTAGTCCTTACCGACTAGATTGCGCCACCGCCGATGCACTGCGGCGCAGCCCGCGCCTTGCCACCGGCCTCGCATGCGCGCTGGTGCCGGGTCAAGCGCGCAAAGCCCGGGCCGCCTCACTACAATGCCGGCCCCGCACTCCCCCTGCAGTTGCCGCATGAACATCGTTGTCAAAGAAGAACTCAAGGCCTACATCGACCCCCTGACCCCCGACGAGCACGAGGCGCTGGAGCGCAGCCTGTTGGCCGAGGGCTGCCGCGACGCGCTGGTGCTGTGGGGCGATGTGCTGGTGGACGGCCACAACCGCTACGGCCTCTGCCAGAAGCACGGACTGCCGTTCCAGACCGTACAGAACCCGCGCTTCACGTCGATGCAGGACGTGCACCTGTGGATGATCGAACAGCACCTGGGCCGGCGCAGCGTGTCCGATTTCCAGCGCGGTGTGCTGGCGCTGCGCAAGCGCGAGATCCTGGCTGCGCGCCAGCGTACCCAGCGCGACGCCGATACCGCCGCCGAGGCACCCCACGTGGCCGACGCGTCCACGTCATCCGACAGCGACGACCATGCCGTGCACGACCGTGGCAATGGACAGGCGAGCCAGGACAACGACACCCCACCATGGGACGAGACCTCCACCCCGGTCAGCCGCGCCGAGCTGGCGCGCGAAGCACGCCTGAGCAGCAACCAGGTGGTGATGATCGAACGCATCCACAAACAGGCCGCGCCGGAGGTGGTGCAGGCGGTGAAGGCCGGCGAGATCTCGATCAGCGCCGCCGCTGCCGTGGCCACCCTGTCCGCAGATGAGCAGCGCGCCGCAGCCCACGCCGGCAAGGCCGAACTCAAGCAGGCGGCCAAGCGCGTCCGCGATGCCAAGCGCAAGCCTAGACCCGACGAAGCCGAAGGTGGCGAAGCCGAGCGCCGCGACCTCAAGGCCTTGCAACGCCGCGTCAGCGAACTGGAGACCGAGAACGCCGCCCTGCAGTCCAAGGTCGCCGCCCTGCAAGCGCAGCTGGAGCGTCTCCGCAGCTGAGCCAACCTCGCGTAGGAGCGCACCCGGGCGCCCCGATAACCGCAAGCATTCCCGGCAAAGCCCCATCGCGCCCAGGGACGCTCCTACCGGCATCCCCACTGTAGGAGCGCACCCGGGCGCGACCGGGCTCTCCCGATAACCACAAGCATTCCCGGCAACGCCCCATCGCGCCCAGGGGCGCTCCTACCGGCATCCCCACTGTAGGAGCGCACCCGGGCGCGACCGGGCTCTCCCGATAACCACAAGCATTCCCGGCAACGCCCCATCGCGCCCAGGGGCGCTCCTACCGGCATCCCCACTGTAGGAGCGCACCCGGGCGCGACCGGGCTCTCCCGATAACCACAAGCATTCCCGGCAAAGCCCCATCGCGCCCAGGGGCGCTCCTACCGGCATCCCCACTGTAGGAGCGCACCCGGGCGCGACCGGGCTCTCCCGATAACCACAAGCATTCCCGGCAAAGCCCCATCGCGCCCAGGGACGCTCCTACCGGCATCCCGACTGTAGGAGCGCACCCGGGCGCGACCGGGCTCTCCCGATCCCCCACCACGCCCCAAAACACCGCGACGGCAACCGCCGCCGCCCTGGCGTGGACATGCCCTGCCCCAGCCACTGGGTACACTTCGGGCATGGAACCCAGCCTCAGCACGCCCCGCCCCACCGATCCGCGCCGCGCGCAATTGCAGCGCATGAAGCTGCTTGCAGCGGCACTGCTGCTGGCAATGTTCGCCGGCTTCGTGATGAGCCACCTGATGGGCGAACAAGGCATCTGGGCCTGGGTGTCGGCCTTCTGCGAAGCGGCCACGGTCGGCGCCCTGGCCGACTGGTTCGCAGTGGTGGCGCTGTTCCGCCATCCGATGGGCTTGCCGATTCCGCACACCGCCATCCTGCCGCGCGGCAAGGAGCGCCTGGCCGACGGGCTGGCGGTGTTCGTGCGCGACCAGTTCCTGGCGCCCGAGGCCTTGATGGAAAAACTGCGCGTGTTCGATCCCGCCAGCCGCCTCGGCGACTGGCTGGCCAAGCCCGAACAGGCGCGCATGCTCGCGCAGATGGCGCGCGGCTGGATGCTGCAGGCGATGGATCTGCTGGATGAAGCGGCCGTACGCCATGCCATCCAGCGCTTCGTGGTGGACCGGCTTCGCAAGTGGAACGCGGCCGCCACCGTCGGCGATGTGATGGCCCTGCTCACCACCGACGGACGCCACCAGAAGCTGCTCGACGAAGTGCTGTTGCGACTGGGGCAATGGCTGGACCAGGAACAGGTCAAGACGCGCGCCTCGGCCTTGATCGTGCGCTACGCGCGTCGCGAATGGCCCAAGTTGGTCGGCACGGTGAACTGGGTCAAGCCCATCGAAGAGATCGGCGACTCGCTGGCCGAGCGCATGGCGCGCGCGGCGATCGAGGAACTGCAGGACATCCTCACCACGCCGGAGCATCCGATCAGGCGCGACTATGAAAGCTGGTTGCAGGGCTACATCGGGCGTCTGCGCGACGATCCGGAGATGGCCACGCGGGTCGAAGCGCTCAAGCAGCGCGCCATCGAACACCCGGCCCTGCAGGAGTACGTGCAAGGCCTGTGGGGCGAGATCCGCGATGCGCTGCGTCGCGACCTGGCCCGCGAGCAGTCGTCGGTGGCGGCGCACATCGAGCGCTCGATGCAATCGCTCGGCCAGGCGCTGGCGCAAGACCCGTCGCTGCGCGACGCCCTCAACCAGCACATGCTGCAGGCCGCCGACAAACTCACCACGCGGTTGCGGGCGTCGGTCACCGAGCACATTGCTTCTACAATGAAAAGTTGGGACGAACGTCACCTCGTCGAACAATTGGAATTGGGCGTGGGGCGCGATCTGCAATACATTCGCTTCAATGGGACGTTGGTCGGTGGACTGATTGGTGTGATTCTTCACGCATTGTCGATCTGGTTATCGTTCTGATGCACTGACACGGCGCCGAACACCCACCGGACACGCGTATGCGCGCGCCCCGGATCGGGAGCGGCGTCGGCCGTATAACGGGCACGCAACAGGCAGGGCAAAAGGAACGAGCATGCCGAATGGCCGCTGGAATCTGCGCAGGAAATACGGGCGCCGGGCGTTTCTCTGCGCCGCGCTGGTTCTCATCACAGGCCTGTGTGCCGCCATCGCTGCAGGCGTCTGGCTGAACCGGCACAACGAACTCGAGCGCGACCAGCGTTTCCAGTATGTGGTACGTGCGCTCACGCGCAATATCAGCGAACGCATGTACGCCTTCGAACACGGCCTGCGCGGTACGCGTGGCGCGGTGATCGGCGCAGGCAGCGGCGTCATCAGCCGGGAGCGCTTCACCTTGTACAGCCGCTCGCGCGACTACGCCCGCGAGTTTCCCGGCGTACTGGGCTATGGCTATATCCATCGCGTCGCGCGTGCGGAGGAAGAACGCTTCCTGCAGACCGCGCGCGCCGACGGTGCCCCCGACATCCATCGCCGTCCGCTGGCCCCCTGGGACGGCGAGCGCTACCTGGTGCTGTACTTCGAGCCGGAGTCCTCGGGCAATCGCCCGCTCGGCCTGGATATCGCCTCCGAACCGCGTCGCCGCGCCGCTGCACTGCAGGCCGCACGTAGTGGCGAGCCGATCATGACCTCGCCGATATCGTTGTCCGGCTACCGTTTTCCCAACGAGAGTGGCTTCCTGTTGCTGCTGGCGGTGTATCGCGAGGGCATGCCGCTGCAGACCCCGCAACAGCGCATGGCGGCGACCAGCGGCTGGGTGTATGCACCTTTCAGTGTCGACCAGATGGTGGAGAGCGCGTTGGGCGAACGCAGCGACGTGGCGCTGGACCTGTCCGATCGCAACGAGCCCACCCACAACTTCTACCGCAGCGGCATCGCCGCCAGCGACAGCGCACGGCGACGGCCAGTGGTGCAGTTCTTGCCCATCTATGGCCGCACCTGGATCATCACCGCACACCCCACCGACAAGTTCGTGGCCTCGCTCAACCAGACCTCGCCCTGGCTGGTTGGCGCCCTGATAATGGGTACCGCAACGCTGCTGGCAGCGTTGCTGGGCCTGTATTTCAGCAATCGGCTGCGGCGCGAGGAAGTATTGCGCAAGCAGATGGAACTGGCCGCGCTGGTGAGCCATTCCAGCGAGGCCATCGTGGCCGAGACCCCGGATGGACGCATCACCCACTGGAACCCGGCGGCCGAAACGATGTTCGGGTATCCGGCGCAGGAAGCGGTCGGCCAGGACCTGAGCGCGCTGCTGTCGCCACAACCCTATGCCATGCCGGAAATCGACCCTCCCGGCGACGCGCCGGTGGCCACCGCATCGGCGGCGCTGAGCATGCGTCATCGCGACGGCCACCGGGTCCATGTGCTGGCCAGCAAGGCGCCGATCATCGAAGCCGATGCCACGCTCAGCGGCCACTCGCACTTCTTCCGCGACATCTCCGACCGGGTCCGCTCGCATCAACGCATCGTCGATCTCAATGCCTCGCTCGAACACCAGGTGGCCGAGCGCACCAGTGAGCTGGTGAAATTTTCGGTGTTGCAGCGCGCGATCCTGGCACATGCCGGCTATGCCATCATCGCCACCGATTCGGGCGGGTTCGTCACGCTGTTCAACCCGGCCGCCGAGAAATTGCTGGGCTACAGCGCCGACGAAGTCATCGGCCGGCGCAAGGCCAGCCAATTCGTCGAACCCGACCAACTGCAGGACCGCGCACAGCGGTTGTCCGAGCAGACCGGGGGCGTGGTGACGCCCACGCTGGAAGCAGTGGCCGCATTGACCAGCCTGGGCCGTAGCGATACCAGTGAATGGACCTATGTCGGCCACGGGGGCCGCCGTCTGCCGGTCCTGTTGACGTTGAGCACGCTGCGCGACGACAACGACCAGGTGATCGGCTACCTCGGCATCGCGGTCGATCTCACCGAGCAGAAGCTACACGAAAAACAATTGCGTCTGGCGATGGACGCGGCCAGGAGCGCCAATCAGTCCAAATCCGACTTCCTGGCCAACATGAGCCATGAAATCCGCACCCCGATGAATGCCATCCTGGGCATGCTGTATTTGCTCCAACGCAGCGAGCTGGCCGGGGCGGCCCAGGACATGGTCGCCAAGATCGACCGCTCCGCGCGCAACCTGCTGGAGATCATCAACGACATCCTGGACTTCTCCAAGATCGAAGCCGGGCGCATCGATCTGGAACGCGCGCCGTTCGATCTCAACCAGCTGTTCGACAACATCGCCGATCTGATGCGCTCCTCGCTCAGCGCCAAGCCGGTGGAAATGATCGTCGAGCCGTTGCCGCGCGATAGCCGCTGGCTGCTGGGCGATGCGCTGCGCATCAACCAGGTGCTGGTCAACCTGGTCGGCAACGCGATCAAGTTCACCGAACAGGGCGAAGTGGTGCTGTCGGTGCGGCGCTTCCCCAGCGGCGACCCGAACAAGGTCAAGCTGCTGTTCTCGGTACGCGATACCGGCATCGGCATCTCCAAGGAAAAGCAGAGCCTGATCTTTTCGCCATTCCTGCAGGCCGATACCTCCACCAGCCGGCGCTACGGCGGTAGCGGGCTGGGGCTGACCATCAGCCGTCGGCTGGTCGAGCTGATGGGCGGCGAACTCGAAGTGGAAAGCGTGCCCGGCCGTGGCAGCGAATTCTATTTCGTGGTGACGCTGGAAAAAGCCGAGCAACCGGCCGCACAGGACGCGCCGCCCGCGGTAACGCACGAGGCGTTGCCAAGGGTGTTGATTGCCGACGACCACGATGCCGCGCTGAACAACCTGGTGCGCATCGCCACCGACCTCGGCTGGCAGGTGGATGCGGTGGCCAGCGGCCAGGATGCGCTGCAGGCGATCGAACAGGCCAGCGAGCCGTACGACATCTTCCTGCTCGACTGGCGCATGCCCGACATCGACGGGGTGGCGATCGCCCGCCAGATCCGCGCACGCGTGGCCCCCGGGCCGCATCCGGTGATCGTCATGGTCACCGCCTACGAGCGTCGCCTGCTGGAACAGCATCCCGAGCAACAGGACCTAGATGCGGTGCTGACAAAGCCGGTCACCAGCGTGACGCTGCAACGTCTGTTCGAACAACTGGCCGACGCACGACCCGGCACGCGGTCGGCTGCATCCACCACCGTGACGCGGCGGCTGGAGGGCGCGCACCTGTTGCTGGTGGACGACAGCGACATCAACCGCGAGGTGGCGCAACGCATCCTGGAAGGCGAAGGAGCGCTGGTCACCGTCGCCCACGATGGCGAGCAGGCAGTGGAGGTACTCAAGCGGGCACCGGAGCTGTTCCAGGTGGTACTGATGGATGTGCAGATGCCGGTGGTGGACGGGTACGAGGCCACCCGCAGGCTGCGCCAGGTCCCTGCCCTGGCCAAGCTACCGGTGATCGCGCTGACCGCCGGTGCGTTTCGCCCGCAGCAGGAGAAAGCCCTGGAAGCGGGCATGAATGGTTTCATCGCCAAGCCATTCAACGTGGAGGAACTGGTCACCGCGATCCGGCACTTCATGCCCCCCGGCGTCCGCCGCACGCCCGCACTGCCGCCCTCGCCCGGCGATGGCGGGCAATGGCAGCACGACGATCCGGAGCTGCTGGACGCCCCGCGCGCGCGCAGCTTGTGGCGCGAGCGCGAGCCGTATGCGCGCTATCTGCTCAAGCTGCTGCGCGAGTACCCCGACCCGGCCGCCACCGTCGCCGAGTACCTGCAGCGCAACGACCTGCCGGCCATCGGGGCGATGGCGCACAAGCTGCGTGGTGCCGCCGGATCACTGGCCTTGCCGGCGCTGGCCGATGCGGCGGGCGAACTGGAAAGCTGCATCGAGGACGGCCACGACCTCACTGCCGCGATGCGCGCACTCAAGGACGTCATGCAGCGTACTGCCGATGCGATCCACGCCTTCCTGCAGCACGATGCGGTGCACGCGGCAGGCGATGACGCCGCAGCCGCCCTCGATGCCGACAGCGCACAGATCCTGCAAGTCGCCTTCGCCAGCGACGATGCCGACCGGATCGATCATGCATTGTTGATCTGCGCAGCGCGCCTGCCCGGTGGCCTGCGCGAAGACCTGCAACGTGCGGTGGAGGATTTCGACTTCCGTCGTGCCGAATCCGTGCTGCACCACTGGCAGGCCACACACCCATCGTGATGGCCATCCTCCCAGGCCATCGGCAAGGACACGCACATGTCATCCCGCCCCCTGCTCTGCGTCGACGACGAATCCAGCAACCTGGCCACCCTGCGCCAGTTGCTGCGTGACGATTTTTCGCTGGTGTTCGCCAAATCCGGCAGCGAAGCGCTGGAGGCGGTGGGCCGTCACGCCCCGGCGCTGATCCTGCTGGACGTCGAATTGCCCGACATGGATGGCTACACCGTAGCGCGCACGCTCAAGCAACAAGCGGCGAGCAGCGCGATCCCGATCCTGTTCGTGACCTCACGCAACGGCACGCACGACGCGCAAGCCGGTCTGGACGCAGGTGCCGCCGATTACGTAAGCAAGCCGTACTCGCCTGCCCTGCTCAAGGCGCGCATCGGTACGCAATTGAAGCTGGCCGAAAGCCTGCTCCTGGCGCAGCGCTATCACGATGCGATCCATCTGTTGGGCACTGCCGGACAGGGACAGGACGTCGATACCGGTGCACATATCTGGCGCATGGCATTGTATGCGCGGGTCGTGGCCGAGGCGGCGGGCTGGTCGCCAGAGCGGGCGCAACTGCTGCAGGATGCCGCGCCGCTGCACGACGCCGGCAAGATCGCCGTTCCCGGCAGCATCCTGCTGAAATCCGACACACTGGACGAACACGAACGCTCGGTGGTGCGGCGGCATCCGCAGGTTGGTCACGACCTGCTACGTCACGGGCGCGGGCCGGTGTTCCAACTGGCGGCCGAGATCGCGCTGCATCATCACGAATGCTGGGACGGCAGCGGATATCCGCAAGGGCTGGCCGGCGAGGCCATTCCCGAATCAGCACGTATCGTTGCGGTGGCCGACGTATTCGACGCGCTCTGCGGACGGCGCGCCTACAAGGCGCCATGGATGATGGACGATGCCGTGCGCAAGCTCGACAGCATGTCCGGCAAACAACTGGAACCGCGTCTGGTGGAACAGTTCCACGTGGCTCTGCCGCGGATTGTGCAGATCAAGGATGCCTGGGACGGACCGGCCGCCTGACGCCAAGGCCTGCACTACTCCGAAGAAACTGCAAGGCACCTTACGACGAAACATGCCGCCCTGAAGCGGCATGGTCTCGAATACGCCGACGTCATGCATGACGTGACCGGGCAGCGGTCTCGCCATGATGACCAAGCCTGCGCTTGGCCATCACCTTGCACCGAGGTGCTTACACCCCGTGCGCCGCCAGCTGGCCCAAGCGCTGCACCGCCACCGAGACGGTGGGGTAGTCCAGGGTCTTCTGCTCGGCCACATCGGCCAGCATGGCCAGGGTAAAGCGCAGGCTGGAATCGTCACGCGCCAGCCAGTTGGCCACCTTGTCCTCGGCACTGCTGCCGGACAGGGTCAGCACCTGGCCCACCAGCGCACGCTGGTGCGCGGCCAGTTCGTCGCGCAAGACACCACGCGCCACCGCATGCCAGCGGCCGTTGACCTCCAACGCGTCGATCTGCTCGAACAACCACGGCAGCCGTAGCGCGTCGCCCAGGCGGAAATGCACCTTGGACACTTCCACCGGCTTGAGCTTGCGGGTACGTGCGGTTTCGATGATGTCGAATGCCGGGTCCAGGTAACGCAATTCGCACAGCTGCTGCGCCAGTTGCGGCGGCAGTCCCTTCTCCTGCCACTCCTGCACGCTGCCTTCGTACTGCGGGCGCTGCGCATCCGACAGCACGCCGGAGGCGACACGGATATCGTTGAACGGGCCGTGGTAACGCTCCACTGCCGCCGTGATGCCCGGCATCTGGCCAGGACGCAGCAACAGCCAACGCACGAACGAGCGTTGCAGCCGCCAGATCACTTCCAGCGCGTCGATCTGCACCGACTCGGGCACCTTGCCGTCCAGCGCGTCGATCTGCGTCCACAGTGCACGCGCATCCAGCGTTTCGCGGCTGATGGTGTAGGCCTTGGCCACCTCGCCGATGCTGCGGCCGGTATCTTCCTGCATGCGCATCAGGAAGGTGGCGCCCATGCGATTGATGGTGGCGTTGGTGACCGCGGTGGCGATGATCTCGCGCTTGAGGCGATGGCGCTCCATCGCATCGGCGTACTTCTTCTGCAGCGGCTGCGGGAAGTAGCGCTGCAGTTCCTTGGACAAGTACGGGTCTTCGGGGATATCCGATTCCAGCAGTTGCTGGAACGCCACCAGCTTGGAATACGACAACAGCACCGACAGTTCCGGGCGCGATAAGCCCTGCCCGCGCGCCTTGCGTGCGGAGAGTTCGGCGTCGGAAGGCAGGAATTCGATCTGACGATCCAGCAGGCCCTGCAATTCCAGCGTGCGAATGAAGTGCTGCTTGGACCCCAGCCGCTTGACGCTCATGCGCTCCATCAGGCTGATGGCCTGGTTCTGGCGGTAGTTGTCCCACAGCACCAGGTCGGCCACTTCGTCGGTCATCGACGCCAGCAGTGTGTTGCGTGCGTCATAGGTGAGCTTCTTGGCCTGCACCATGTCGTTGAGCAGGATCTTGATGTTCACCTCGTGATCGGAGGTATCCACACCGGCCGAGTTGTCGATGAAGTCGGTATTGAGCAAAACGCCGGTTTGCGCGGCTTCGATGCGACCGAGCTGGGTCAGGCCCAGGTTACCGCCCTCGCCCACCACCTTGCAGCGCAACTCGCCGCCATTGACGCGCAGGCCGTTGTTGGCGCGATCGCCCACATCGGCATGCGACTCGCTGGCTGCCTTGACATAGGTGCCGATGCCGCCGTTCCAGAACAGATCCACCGGCGCCTTGAGGATGGCGTTCATCAGCTCGTTGGGCGAGAGCTGCTTGACGTTGGCGTCCAGGCCCAGCGCTTCGCGCACCGGCGCGCTGAGGTCGATGGATTTGAGCGTGCGCGGATAGATGCCGCCACCGGCGCTAATCAGCTTGGCGTCGTAGTCGGCCCAGCTGGAACGTGGCAGCTTGAACAGGCGCTCACGCTCGGCGAAGGACACCGCCGCATCCGGGCTCGGGTCCAGGAAGATGTGGCGGTGGTCGAACGCCGCCAGCAGGCGGATATGCCTTGAGAGCAACATGCCGTTGCCGAACACGTCGCCGGACATGTCGCCGATGCCGACCACGCTGAAATCCTGGCTCTGGCAATCGCGATCCATCGCACGGAAGTGGCGCTTGACCGACTCCCACGCGCCGCGCGCGGTGATGCCCATGCCCTTGTGGTCGTAGCCCACCGAGCCGCCGGAGGCGAACGCATCGCCCAGCCAGAAGCCGTGATCCAGCGCCAGGCCATTGGCGATGTCGGAGAACGTGGCCGTGCCCTTGTCCGCTGCAACGACCAGATACGGGTCGTCCTGGTCGTGACGCACCACCTGCGGCGGCGGCACGATCTTGCCGCCGACGATGTTGTCGGTGATGTCGAGCAGGCCCTGGATGAACAGCTTGTAGCAGGCGATGCCCTCGGCCTGGATCGCGTCACGATTTTCTGTTGTGGAGCCGCCCCCCACCGGCGAACGCTTGACGTAGAAACCGCCCTTGGCACCGACCGGCACGATGACGGTGTTCTTGACCATCTGCGCCTTGACCAGCCCCAGCACCTCGGTGCGGAAATCCTCGCGGCGGTCCGACCAGCGCAGGCCGCCACGCGCCACCGCGCCGAAGCGCAGGTGCACACCTTCCACGCGCGGGCCATAGACGAAGATTTCGCGGTACGGGCGCGGCTTTGGCAGGTCCGGCACGATCGCCGAATCCAGCTTGAAGCTGATGCAATGGCGGTACTTGCCATCCTTGGTGGTCTGGTAGTAATTGGTCCGCAGCGTCGCATCGATCACATCGATGAAGCTGCGCAGGATGCGGTCTTCGTCCAGGCTGGAGACGCGGTCCATCAGCTTGAGCAAGGTGGCACGGGTGGCCTCCTGCTGTGCGGCGCGGTCGCTGCCGCGTGCCTCCACTACCGGTTCCAGCGCCTTGAGCGTGGCCTCGTCGCTGCCTGCCAGCGCAGACAGTTCTTCGCGCAGGCGGGCCTGGCCGGCAAAGATCTGTGGCTTGGTTTCGCTGCCAGTGGACGGATCGAACCGTGCCTCGAACAGTTCGACCAGCAAACGTGCCAGCAACGGGTAACGGGTGAAGGTGGCCTCGACATAGCTCTGCGAGAACGGTACAGCCGTCTGCAGCAAATATTTGCAGTAACCGCGCAACAACGCGACCTGGCGCCAGTGCAGGCCGGCGGCCAGGATCAGTCGGTTGAACCCGTCGTTTTCGGCATCGCCGTTCCAGATGCGTTCGAAAGCCTCACCGAAGCTGGCATCGGCACTGGCGGCATTGATCTTGCCGGCGGTGGATTCGACCTCGAAATCCTGGATATAAACCGGTGTTTCGCCCACCTGCAACCGATACGGCCGCTCGGAGATCACCCGCAGGCCCATGTTCTCCATCATCGGCATCGCATCGGACAACGGAATGTCGTCGAGCTGGCGATACAGCTTCAGGCGCAGGCCTTCGCCCGCATCCAGCCGTACGCCGTCGTCGCGACGGATTTCCTGCAGGCTCAGATGCAGGTCATCCGGACCATCCAGCGCGGCCAGGTGTTCGACGTCGGACACCGCCGATTCGATCGACGAGTCCTCGATATAGCCAGCGGGTAGCGCACGGCCAAAGTTGGCCGCCATGCGCAGGCCGTTGGCCTCGCCATGCCGCGCCACCAGCGCCTCGCGCAGCGCATCGCGCCAGTTGCGCAACAGATGCGCCAACCGCGATTCGAGTTCGGTGGTGTTGAATTCCAGCGCCTCGCCGCTCTTGGGACGTACGATCAGGTGCAGCTGCGCCAGCGGCGATTCGCCCAACACCACCGACGAATCGATGTATTCGCCATGCAGCGCACCTTTCAACAAGGCCTCGATGCGCAGGCGCACGTCGGTATTGAAGCGCTCGCGCGGGATGTACACCAGCGCCGAGATGAAACGCCCGTACTTGTCGCGGCGCAGGAACAGGCGACTGCGCACGCGCTCCTGCAAGCCCAGGATGCCCATCGCGGTGCGATAGAGCTCCTCTTCGTTGGACTGGAACAGCTCCTCGCGCGGCAAGGTTTCCAGGATATGGCGCAAGGCCTTGCCACTGTGGCTGCTCGGGGTCAGGCCCGACTTGCTCATCACGTATTCGTGGCGTTGACGCACCAGCGGAATTTCCCACGGGCGGCGGTTGTAGGCGCTGGAAGTGAACAGGCCCAGAAAGCGCTGCTCGCCGACGATGCGGCCGTTGGCGTCGAATTCCAGGATGCCGATGTAATCCATGTAGCCAACCCGATGCACGCGCGAACGTGCATTGGTCTTGGTCAGAATCAACGCTTCCTTGAGCTTGGACGAGGCGTTCAGACCGTGCGCGGCCAGCGTGGTCACCGGACGCGCCGGCGAGGTGTCGTGGCCACGCATCAACCCCAGCCCGGACTCCTCCACCGGCGCCAGCACCTCCTGCCCCCCCTGCTTCTCCACCCGATACTCGCGGTAGCCGAAGAAGGTGAAATGGTCGGCAGCGGCCCAGCGCAGGAATTCCTGCGCCTCGTGGCGGCTGGTGTCGTCGATCGGCAGGCGGCGGGTGGCCAGGTCGTCGGCCAGCATCACCATCTTTTCGCGCATGGCGGCCCAGTCGTGCACGATGGCGCGCACCTCGGCCAGCACCTTGCGCACCGCCGCTTCCAGCCTGGGCATGTCGTCGGCTGGCTGGCGGTCGATTTCCAGCACCATGAGCGACTCGCTCTTGCCCTCGCCCACGGCGGTGAGCTTGCCAGACTTGTCGCGCGCGATACGCAGCACCGGGTGGCCAAGCACATGCACGCCGATCCCCAGCTCGGCCAGGGTCATGCTCACCGAGTCCACCAGGAACGGCATGTCGTCGTTGACGATCTGCAGCAGCGTGTGCGGCGATTCGTAGCCGTGGCTCTTCAAGGTGGGGTTGAACACCCGCACATTGACCGTTCCGGCCTTGCGGGTGCGCGCAAATTCCAGCATGTCCGACGCCAGCGCCGCCCACTGCTCGGGTGGGTGGTTGGGAAATTCGTCTTCCTCCATGCGCCGGTAGAAGTCGGCCGCGAACGCATGGACCTCGGTCTGGCGGGCAGCCGGATAACGCTTGCGCAAGGCCGCAAACACCGGCTCAAGAGTGACCGCCTGCGGTTCAGTGGCAAGCACGGGGACGGCACGTTCGGCGACCGGTTTGACCGACGTCGTGGACGATTTCGAAGCGGCTTTCTTGGCTGTCATGAGTAGAGCTGGACTGCTCGGTGGAAAACCTGAATTGTACCGGCGGACCGTGACGACGCCTTGCTGCATAGCGCAAATACGCGGCATGCAGCGGGCGCAGCAATGCCGCCAAAGTGCTACCGCTGTGTAGTTCTTCCGGGCCGCGCGAGCCTGGCGGGCAACAGATCGCCAGATCCGGCAAAGTCCGGCACAAGGCTTGGCAAACAAGGAGTTGCGCAGACGAAACTGCGATCGTCAAGGCTGTTTAAAAACTAAACTGGACGGTATAGTCTACCCCCATGACGTCTCGTCCCCCCCATGCCGCCCGGCGTTCGGACTGCGATCGCCGCATCCATGCTGCCGTGCACACCCTGCTTGCCGAGCGCGGAATGCGGCTGAGCATGGACGCGGTGGCCGAACGCGCCGGTTGTTCCAAGCAGACGCTCTACCGTCACTACGGGTGTAAAGAAAACCTGCTGCGCGACGTGCTGCAGGGTCACGTGCACTTGGCCATGGTCCCGCTGGGCACCGCCTCGGCTGACCTGCGCCACGACCTGCTGGCGTTTGCAGTGGCCCATCTTGACCGCCTCAACTGCCCGGATGTGTTACAGACCTGCCGTTTGGTGGAAGCCGAGTCGCACCGGTTCCCCGATCAATCCCAGCAGATCTTCCACGAAGGCGTGGTCGGCATGCAGCAGCGTCTGGCGCATCGTTTCGAGCAGGCCATCGCCGCCGGCCAATTGCACGCTGACGATCCGCAGCGCATGGCCGAGCTGCTGCTGAGCATGATCGTCGGGCTGGATTTCGATCGACAACGCTTCCAGGTGCCCCATCGCGCCGGCCTTGCCGCCAGGCAGCAGTGGGCGCAGTTCGCCGTCGACACCTTTTTGCGGGCGTTTGCCGCGGCCGGCGCCGCGCCCGTGCCGACCCCATGCACCTTTTCCACTTCAAGACCCTAACGGAGTTCCTCCTGATGATCGCCCCGCTCCGCACCTTCGGCCTGGCCCTGGCCATCACCGTGGCGCTCGCTGCCTGCAGCAAGCCCGAACAACAGCAGGCGCCGCCGCCGCCGGAAGTGTCGGTGCTGGAAATGAAGCCGCAGACACTGCCGCTGGAGCGCGATTTGGTGGGCCGCCTGTCGGCCTTCCGCTCGGCCGACGTGCGCGCCCGCGTCGATGGCGTGGTGCTCAAGCGCCTGTACACCGAAGGCAACGACGTCAAGGAAGGCCAGCCGCTGTTCCAGATCGACCCGCAACCGCTGCGGGCCACACTGTTGCAGGCACAAGGCCAGCTGGCCGCCGCCGAGGCGACCTACGCCAATGCCCAGATCGCCGCCAAGCGCGCGCGCAGCCTGGCGCCCCAGCAATACGTGTCGCGCGCGGATATCGACACCGCCGAAGCCACCGAACGCTCTTCCCGCGCCAACGTGCAGCAGGCGCGTGGCATCGTCGAAGCGGCCCGCATCCAGCTGAGTTTCGCCAATGTGACCTCGCCGATCACCGGGCGCGCCGGCATCCAGCGGGTGACCGAAGGCGCACTGGTGGGCGCTGGCGAAGCGACCCTGTTGACCACCGTGGACCAGATCGACCCGCTGTACGTGAACTTCGCGATGAGCAGCGACGAGCTGGCTGCGCTGCGCCAGGCGCAGAGCAGCGGAACCGTGCAGCTCAGCGGTGACGGCAAGTCCACCATCAACGTGGAACTGGGCAACGGCACGCAGTATCCGCACCCCGGCACGCTGGACGTCTCGGCGGTGACGGTGGATCCGAGTACCGGCGCGGTGTCGTTGCGCGCTACCCTGCCCAACCCCGAACTGGCGCTGCTACCGGGTGCGTTCGTGACCTTCAAGGCCAGCCTGGGCAAGCGCAACAACGCCTACCTGGTGCCGCAGCAGGCGCTGCAGCGCGATGCAATGGGTGCCTATGCGCTTGTGCTGGGCAAGGACGGCAAGGTGGTGCGCAAGAACCTCACCGTGGACGGCCAGCAGAAGGGCCAGTGGATCGTGACCGGCGGTGTGGCACCGGGCGACCAGGTCATCGTCGACGGCGTGCAGAAGGCCAAGGAAGGACAGCCCGCCAAGGGCGTGCCGTGGGATCCGAACAAGCCGGCCGCCGGTGCACAACCGGGTGCACCGGGTGCGGCACCGGCCACCGGCCAGGCGGGCAAGGCAGAAGGCGCACCCGCCGCCGATGCCGCCGCCCCGGCCGCGCAGAACCAGCCCAAGCAGGACGCGGCCGCGCAACCGGCCGACTCCCAGTCCAAGCAGCAGTGACGGAACCCGGACATGCCTAAGTTTTTCATCGAACGCCCGATCTTCGCCTGGGTGGTGGCGATCCTGATCTCGCTCGCGGGCGTGATCTCGATCCTGAACCTGGGTATCGAGTCGTATCCCTCGATCGCCCCGCCGCAGGTCACCGTGTCGGCCACCTTTCCCGGCGCCAGTGCCGATACCGCCGAAAAGGCAGTGACGCAGGTCATCGAGCAACAGCTCACCGGTATCGACCACCTGCTGTATTTCAATTCGTCCTCGGCCTCCAACGGGCGCGTGACCATCACCCTGACCTTCGAGACCGGCACCGACGCCGATATCGCCCAGGTGCAGGTGCAGAACAAGGTGTCGCTGGCCACGCCGCGCCTGCCCTCCGAGGTGACCCAGCAAGGCGTGGTGGTGGCCAAGGCCAACGCCGGCTTCCTGATGGTGGCGGCGCTGCGCTCGGACAACCCGTCGATCAACCGCGATGCGCTCAACGACCTCGTCGGTTCGCGCGTGCTCGAGCAGATCTCGCGCGTTCCCGGCGTTGGCAGCACCAACCAGTTCGGCGCCGAGTACGCGATGAACATCTGGTTGAACCCGGAGAAGCTGCAGGGCTACAACCTGTCGGCCACCCAGGTGCTGACCGCCGTGCGCAACCAGAACGTGCAGTTCGCTGCCGGTTCGGTCGGCGCCGACCCCACGCCCGACGGCATCAGCTTCACCGCCACCGTCTCGGCGGAAGGCCGCTTCAGCTCGCCGCAGGAATTCGAAGACATCATCCTGCGCGCCGACAACAACGGCGCCACGGTGCGCCTGAAGGACGTGGCGCGCGTCACCGTGGGCCCGAGCAACTACGGCTTCGACACCCAGTACAACGGCAAGCCCACCGGTGCCTTCGGCGTCCAGCTGCTGCCGGGCGCCAATGCGCTCAACGTCTCCGAGGCAGTGAGTGCCAAGCTCGACGAACTGCAGCCCACCTTCCCGCAGGGGGTGACCTGGTTCGCACCGTACGAGTCGACCACCTTCGTGCGCATCTCCATCGAGGAAGTGGTGCACACCCTGGCCGAAGCCATCGTGCTGGTGTTCCTGGTGATGCTGCTGTTCCTGCAGAACTTCCGCGCCACGGTGATTCCGACCCTGGTGATTCCGGTGGCGCTGCTGGGCACCTTCTTCGGCATGTACGCCATCGGCTTCACCATCAACCAGCTGACACTATTTGCGATGGTGCTGGCGATCGGCATCGTGGTGGACGACGCGATCGTGGTGATCGAGAACGTCGAACGCATCATGAGCGAAGAACACCTGGAGCCGAAGGCGGCCACCCAGAAGGCGATGACCCAGATTACCGGCGCGGTGGTGGCCATCACCGTGGTGCTGGCGGCGGTGTTCATCCCGTCCTCGCTGCAGCCGGGCGCCTCCGGTGCGATCTACAAGCAGTTTGCGCTGACCATCGCCATGTCGATGGGCTTCTCCGCGCTCCTGGCGCTGACCTTCACGCCGGCGCTGTGCGCCAGCTTCCTCAAGGCCACCCATTCGGACAAGAAGAACTGTGTCTATCGCACCTTCGACAAGTACTACGACAAGCTGGCGCACCGCTATGTGGGCGTGGTCGGTCACACCCTGAAGCGCTCGCCGCCATGGATGATGGTGTTCGTGGTGCTGGTGGTGCTGTGCGGCTTCCTGTTCACGCGCATGCCGGGCAGCTTCCTGCCCGAAGAAGACCAGGGCTTTGCGGTGGCGATCGTGCAGCTGCCGCCAGGTGCCACCAAGATCCGCACCAACGAAGCGTTCGCGCAGATGCGTGCGGTGCTGGAAAAGCAGCCGGCCGTGGAAGGCATGCTGCAGATCGCCGGTTTCAGCTTCCTGGGTTCGGGCGAAAACGTCGGCATGGGCTTCATCCGGTTCAAGCCGTGGGACGAACGCGACGCCACTGCCGAAGAACTGATCCAGCAGCTCAACGGTGCCTTCTACGGCATCAAGGGCGCGCAGATCTTCGTGGTCAACCTGCCCACCGTGCAGGGCCTGGGACAGTTCGGCGGCTTCGACATGTGGCTGCAGGACCGCGCTGGCGCAGGCCAGCAGGCACTGGACCAGGCGCGCAACATCGTGCTGGGCAAGGCCGCGCAGAAGGCCGACACCATGGTGGGCGTGCGTCCGAACGGGCTGGAAAACTCGCCGCAACTGCAATTGCATGTGGACCGCGTGCAGGCGCAATCGATGGGGTTGAACGTCAGCGACATCTATAACTCCATCCAGCTGATGCTGGCGCCGGTGTATGTCAACGACTACTTCTCCGAAGGCCGCATCAAGCGCGTCAACATGCGCGCCGACGACCAGTTCCGTACCGGCCCCGACGCGCTGCGCAACTTCTTCACCCCCAGCACCTCCGCCACCGGTGCCGATGGCCAGCCCGGCATGATTCCGTTGAGCAACGTGGTCAAGGCCGAATGGACCTACGCCTCGCCGGCGTTGAACCGCTACAACGGCTATTCGGCGGTGAATATCGTCGGCAACCCGGCCCCGGGCGGCAGCTCCGGCCAGGCGATGGCGGCGATGGAAGAGATCGTCAACAACGATCTGCCGCCGGGCTTCGGCTTCGACTGGAGCGGCATGTCCTACCAGGAAATCATCGCCGGCAATGCGGCCACGCTGTTGCTCGCGCTGTCGGTGGTGGTGGTGTTCCTGTGCCTGGCCGCGCTCTACGAGAGCTGGTCGATCCCGGTGGCGGTGCTGATGGTGGTGCCGATCGGCGTGCTGGGCGCGATCGTCTTTTCGATGCTGCGCGGCTTGCCTAACGACCTGTACTTCAAGATCGGCATGATTACCGTCATTGGTCTTGCGGCCAAGAACGCGATCCTGATCGTGGAGTTCGCGGTGGAGCAGCGGGCGGCGGGCAAGACCTTGCGCGAGGCCACGCTGGAAGCGGCGCATCTGCGTTTCCGCCCGATCCTGATGACCTCGTTCGCCTTCATCCTGGGTGTGCTGCCGCTGGCGATCTCCACCGGTGCCGGCGCCAACTCGCGTCACTCCATCGGTACCGGCGTGATCGGCGGCATGGTGTTCGCCACCGTGCTCGGCGTGATCTTCATCCCGCTGTTCTTCGTGGTGGTGCGCCGCATGCTGGGCGACAAGCTGGACGAACAGTCCAAGGAGTATCTGATCGCGCAGAACGACTCGGGCACGCACCGCCCGGATCGCTAAGCCAGGCGTTTGTTGCAACCAAGAAGCCCCGGCACTGCCGGGGTTTTTTGGTTGCGATCTCGTACTACCTCGTAGGAGCGCACCCGGGCGCGACAGGCCTTCCCGGTAACGCCCGTCGCGCCCGGGTGCGCTCCTACGATGGGGCGGCTAGATGCGCGGGCGGGCGCCGGTAGAGCCTCGCACCACGCAACGCCCGGTCATCACCATGCGGCAGCTACGGCCGGCGGTGCCGGTTTCTTTTGGTTGCACTCTTGTTCTGACCCGTAGGAGCGCACCTGGGCGCGACAGGCCTTCCCGGTAACGCCCGTCGCGCCCAGGTGCGCTCCTACGATGGGGCGGCTAGATGCGCGGGCGGGCGCCGGTAGAGCCACGCACCACGCAACGCCCGGTCATCACCGTGCGGCGGATCGACAGCTGCGGCCGGCGATGCCGGGGTCTTTGGGTTGCGATCCCGTACTACCTCGTAGGAGCGCACCTGGGCGCGACAGGCCTTCCCGGTAACGCCCGTCGCGCCCAGGTGCGCTCCTACGATGGGGCGGCCAGATGCGCGGGTGGGCGCCGGTAGAGCCTCGCACCACGCAACGCCCGGTCATCACCATGCGGCAGCTACGGCCGGCGGTGCCGGTTTCTTTTGGTTGCACTCTTGTTCTGACCCGTAGGAGCGCACCTGGGCGCGACAGGCCTTCCCGGTAACGCCCGTCGCGCCCAGGTGCGCTCCTACGATGGGGCGGCTAGATGCGCGGGCGGGCGCCGGTAGAGCCACGCACCACGCAACGCCCGGTCATCACCATGCGGCGGATCGGCAGCTGCGGGTTGCCCAGGCGTTCCAGCAGCAGCGACATCGCTGCGCGGCCCATGTCCTCGACCGGTTGCTCGACCACGGTGATGCCGGGTTCGACCAGGTCGGTCCAGCGTTCGTTGTCGAAGCCGGCCAGCGCCAGGTCCTGCGGCAGGCGCAAGCCGGCGGTGCGCGCGGCCTTCAGCGCGCCCATCAGCAGCAGGCTGTTACTGGCGACGATGGCTTCGGGGCGGTCGTCGCTGGCCAGCCAATCGCTCAGCTCGGCGATCGCCGCTTCGGCCGTCGGCGCCACTTCGCGGTAGTCCGGTGCCAGACCCTGCGCACGCATCGCGGCCAGGTAGCCGTCGCGGCGCTCGGCCGCGGTGGTGCTGGTGCTGCCGAACAACCCGCCGATGCGCCGGTAGCCCTGCGCCTGCAGATGCACCACCAGTTCGGCCATCGCTGCCGCGTTGTCCAGCACCACGCTGTCGTAGCGGCTGCCGGGGCCGGCACGGTCCACCAGCACGGTGGGGTACTCCAGCGACAGCGCATGCATGCGCCCCACGGTCACGCGGGTTGGCGCGAAGATCAGCCCGGTGATGCGTTCTTCCTGCATCAGCTCCAGGTACAGCGCCTCGCGCTCGGGATCTTCATCGGTATTGCACAGGGTCACGCGCATACCGGCCTTGTAGGCAACCTCTTCCACGGCCCGGATCAGCGCGGTGAAGTACGGGTTGCGGATGTCGGCCACGATCACCCCGAGGATGCCGGACTGCTGCGAACGCAGCCGCCGCGCCATCAAGTTGGGCCGGTAACCGGTCTGGCGCACCGCCGCTTCCACCTTGGCGCGCACCTCGGCGCTCACCGGGCCGCTGCCCAGGGCCCGCGACACCGTGGACTTGGACACCCCTGCCACCTGGGCCACGTCATTGATGCTGATACTCACTGGGACCGTTCCCGCTCCATATGCCGCACTTGAACGCAGGCGGCTCTTGACTCCGATCCTAACCTGAAAGCATTACCTGGTTTTTGTGCACCGCACATTGACCTGGATCATGGGAACGTTCCCACTATACTCCCCAGCCCGATTTCACCCGGAGCCCGCCTTGTCCTCTCCGTCGCTTGCCCCCGTGACCCCCGAGCTTGTCCGCCTGCGCGCGCACGCCCGCGACAAGGACGACGCCATCGCCCAGGCGGCGCAGTTGCTGGTCGCCGCCGGCTGCGTGGCACCGGGCTACGACGCCAGCATGCGGCGCCGCGAAGGCCTGGCGAACACCTTCCTGGGCCATGGCCTGGCGATCCCGCATGGCGTGGGCGAAGACCGCCACCTGGTGCGTCGCGACGGCATCGCGGTGCTGCAGCTGCCCGAGGGCGTGGAATGGAATCCCGGCCAGACCACCCGGCTGGTGGTGGGCATCGCTGCGCAGTCCGACACCCATCTCACCCTGCTGCGCCGGCTGACCCGGCTGATCCAGGAGCCCGCGCAGCTGGAGGCGTTGTTCACCACCGACGACCCCGGCGTGATCGTGGCCGCCCTCACCGGCGACCGCGCCCCGGACACCGAAGCCGCGCCGGCCACCGACCTGGCCGAAACGTTCGAGTGGACCATCGCCTACCCCAATGGCCTGCACGCGCGCCCGGCCACCCGCTGGGCCGAAACCGCCCGTGGCTTTTCCGCCCGCGCCCAGGTCCGCGCCGGCGACCAGGCCGCCGATGCCAAGAGCCTGGTCGGCCTGCTGCAGCTGGGCCTGCGTGCCGGCGACAGCATCACCGTCTCGGCCGAAGGCAGCGATGCCGCCGCCCTGCTCAAGCGCCTACGTGCGGTGATGGACAGCCTCACCGCACAGGAAAAAGCCGATACCGAACGCGCCGCGCAACGCCGCGCCGCCCCGGTGGCCGGCTGGACCCCGCCGCAGGCACAGCCGGCCATTGTCGGTATCGGTGCCAGCCCGGGCGTGGCGATCGGCATCGTGCACCGGCTGCGCGCGGCGCAGACCGAGGTGGCCGATCAACCGGGAGGCCTGGGCGATGGCGGCGCGCAGCTGCATGACGCGCTGACCCGCACCCGCCAGCAGTTGGCGGCGATCCAGGACGACACCCAGCGCCGTCTCGGCGCCTCGGACGCGGCCATCTTCAAGGCCCAGGCCGAGCTGCTCAACGACACCGACCTCATCACCCGCACCTGCCAACTGATGGTCGAAGGCCACGGCGTGGCGTGGTCGTGGCATCAGGCGGTGGAACAGATCGCCTCCGGCCTGGCCGCGCTGGGCAACCCGATACTGGCCGGCCGCGCCGCCGATCTGCGCGATGTCGGCCGCCGGGTGCTGGCGCAGCTGGACCCGGCTGCGGCGGGCGGCGGCCTCACCGACCTGCCCGACCAACCCTGCATCCTGCTGGCCGGCGACCTGTCGCCGTCGGACACCGCCAACCTGGACACTGCCCGAGTATTCGGCCTGGCCACCGCACAAGGCGGCCCGACCTCGCACACCGCGATCCTGTCGCGCACCCTGGGCCTGCCGGCGCTGGTCGCAGCCGGGGGCCAGTTGCTGGATATCGAAGACGGCGCTACCGCGATCATCGACGGCAGCAGCGGCCGGCTCTATCTCAACCCGTCCGAGCAGGACCTGGACGCGGCACGCACCCACATCGCCGAGCAGCAGGCCATCCGCGAGCGCGAAGCCGCGCAACGCGCCCTGCCTGCCGAGACCACCGACGGTCACCACATCGACATCGGTGCCAACGTCAACCTGCCCGACCAGGTGGCGATGGCGCTGACCCAGGGTGCCGAAGGCGTCGGCCTGATGCGTACCGAGTTCCTGTTCCTGGAGAGCGGCCGCACGCCCAGCGAAGACGAGCAGTACCAGACTTACCTGGCAATGGCGCAGGCGCTGGATGGTCGCCCGCTGATCGTGCGGGCGCTGGATATCGGCGGCGACAAGCAGGTGGCGCACCTGGAACTGCCGCACGAAGAAAACCCGTTCCTGGGCGTGCGCGGCGCGCGCCTGCTGTTGCGTCGCCCCGACCTGCTGGAGCCGCAACTGCGGGCGCTGTACCGCGCTGCCAGGGACGGTGCGCGGCTATCGATCATGTTCCCGATGATCACCTCGGTGCCGGAGCTGATCGCACTGCGCGCCATCTGCGCGCGCATCCGCGCCGAGCTGGACGCGCCCGAGCTGCCGATCGGCATCATGATCGAAGTACCGGCCGCCGCCGCGCAGGCCGACGTGCTGGCGCGCCACGCGGACTTCTTCTCGATCGGCACCAACGACCTCACCCAGTACGTGCTGGCGATCGACCGCCAGAACCCCGAACTGGCCGCCGAGGCCGACAGCCTGCATCCGGCAGTGTTGCGCATGATCCGCAGCACCATTGAAGGCGCACGCAAACACGACCGCTGGGTTGGCGTGTGTGGCGGACTGGCCGGCGATGCATTCGGTGCCAGCCTGTTGGCCGGCCTGGGCGTGCAGGAACTGTCGATGACGCCCAACGACATCCCGGCGGTGAAGGCGCGCCTGCGCGGCACCGCGCTCAGCACGCTGCGGCAGTTGGCCGAGCAGGCGTTGAACTGCGAAACCGCCGAGCAAGTGCGCGCACTCGAAGCACAGCGCGAGGACATGGCATGAGCCTGCAGGCCATCACCGTCACGCTGAACCCGGCGATCGACCAGACCATCCAGCTCGACAGCCTGCAGCCCGGCGCCGTGCATCGCGCCAGCAGCGTGCGCAACGATGCCGGCGGCAAGGGCATCAACGTGGCGGCGTGCCTGGCCGACTGGGGCAGCGATGTCGCCGCACTCGGTGTGCTCGGCGGCGGCAATGCCGGCGTGTTCGAAGCGCTGTTCCGTGAGCGCGGCATCGTCGACCACTGCCAGCGCGTGGCCGGCGACACCCGCACCAATCTCAAGCTGGTGGAGGCGCGCAGCAACGACACCACCGACATCAACCTGCCCGGCCTGCAACTGACCAGCGCGCATCTGCAAGGCGTGGCCGATCAGCTCGCGCCGCTGCTGCGTCCCGGCCTGCCGGTGGTGCTGTCCGGCAGCCTGCCGGCCGGCCTGCCCGACGACAGCTGGGCGCAGTTGCAGGCGCAGGCCGGCGCGGCCGGTGCACGCGTGCTGCTGGATACCAGCGGCGCGCCGCTGGTGGCCGCATTGGGCACCGCCCGCGAGGCCCTGCCGTACGCGGTCAAGCCGAACCGCCACGAACTGGAAGCCTGGACCGGCCGCCCGCTCACCGACCGCGCCGCGCTCAGCGCCGCCGCACACGAACTGCTCGCGCGCGGCATCCAGCTGGTGGTGATTTCGATGGGCACTGACGGTGCGTTGTTCGTGCAGCGCGACAAGCGCCTGATTGCGCGCCCGCCACGGCTGGCGCAGGGCAGCAGCGTGGGCGCAGGCGATGCGATGGTGGCCGGCCTGGCCGCCGCGCTCCTGGATGCGGCCACCGATCTGGAGCAATGCGCGCGGCTGGCCACCGCGTTTTCGATGTGCCGGCTGGAAAGCGGTAACGCGCGCCGGATCACAGCCGATGGCGTGCGCCGCGCCGCAAGCGACGTAGTGATCGAGATGCTGTCGTGAGCCCTTGTCTGCCGCGGCTGCGCTGCAACGGACGCATGTCCACGCCTGGTGCCATGCGCCTGCGCAACTCCGGCTTGCGCTACCCGCGCGCGTAAGCCTTGCCTCTCCCCCCGCCGGCCACCCGGCGACCGCAATACCGCAGGAGTTTTCCCATGTCCTCTTCCATCGTGGTCATCGCCGCCGGCGAACGCAGCACCGAAGCCGTCCTGGCGGCCGAAGCGCTGCGCCGTGCGGCCACCGCCGCCGGCCGCAGCCTGACGGTCGAAATCCGCAGCGACCAGGGCGTGCTTGGCGCATTGCCGACCGAGCTGACCAACGGCGCTGCGCAAGTGCTGATCGTCGGCGATGCCGATGCCGACACCGCGCGTTTCGGCGACGCGCAACTGCTGCATCTGAGCCTGGGCGCAGTACTGGACGACCCTTCCGCCGCGCTCAGCCAGCTCGCCGTCACCTCCAGCGCTGGCACCGCGTCCGCTGCGGGCGGCGTGTCTTCCAATCCCAGCAAGCGCATCGTCGCCATCACCTCCTGCCCCACCGGCATCGCCCACACCTTCATGGCCGCCGAAGGCCTGCAGCAGGCCGCGAAGAAACTCGGCCACCAGATGCGCGTGGAAACCCAGGGCTCGGTGGGCGCACAGGATGCGTTGACCGACGATGAGATCCGCATGGCCGATGTGGTCATCATCGCCGCCGACCGCGAAGTGGACCTGGCCCGTTTCGCCGGCAAGCGCGTGCTCAAGAGCGGAACCAAGCCGGCCATCAACGACGGCCCGGCGCTGATCAACAAGGCGCTGGCCGAGGCCAGCGTGCACGGCGGCGCGGCACAGGCCAACGGCACCGCCGCCAGCACGACCGCAAGCAAAAGCAACGGCCGCACCGGCGCCTACAAGCACCTGATGACCGGCGTGTCGTTCATGCTGCCGTTCGTCACTGCCGGCGGCCTGTTGATCGCACTGGCGTTCGCGCTTGGCGGCATCTACGCCGGCGACGATGCGCACCAGGGCACCCTGGCCTGGTCGCTGTTCCAGATCGGCGCCAAGGCCGGTTTCACCCTGATGGTGCCCGCGCTGGCCGGCTATATCGCCTACTCCATCGCCGACCGCCCCGGTATCGCGCCCGGCATGATCGGCGGCCTGGTCGCGGCCAATCTCAATGCAGGTTTTCTCGGCGGCATCATTGCCGGCTTCATCGCCGGTTACGGCGTGGCCGCGCTCAACCGCACCATCAAGCTGCCGCGCACGCTGGAAGGGCTCAAGCCGGTGCTGATCCTGCCGGTGCTGGGTACCCTGTTGGTGGGCCTGGCGATGATGTATGTGTTCGGCCAACCGGTCGCCGACCTGCTGGCCTGGCTCACTGCGTGGTTGCGCGGCATGCAGGGCAGCAGTGCGCTGCTGCTGGGCCTGTTGCTGGGCGGCATGATGGCCTTCGACATGGGCGGGCCGGTCAACAAGGCCGCCTACGCGTTCTCCACCGGCCTGATCGCCAGCCAGGTCTACACCCCGATGGCCGCCGCCATGGTGGCCGGCATGACCCCGCCGCTGGGCATCGCGCTGGCCACCTGGATGTTCCGCAACCGCTTCACCGTGGAAGAACGCGGCACGGCCACCGCAGCAGGCGTGCTCGGGCTGGCTTTCGTGACCGAAGGGGCGATCCCGTATGCCGCCCGCGACCCGTTGCGCACCATTCCGGCGCTGGTGATCGGCTCGGCCGTGGCCGGCGCGATCTCAATGACCGCCGGCGCCGAACTGAAGGCACCGCACGGCGGCATTTTCGTGCTGCTGATCCCCAATGCCGTGACCCACCTGCTCAATTACGTGCTGGCCCTGGTGGTCGGTGTGGTGATCACTGCCATCGCGCTGCGCCTGCTCAAGAAGCCGGTTGCCGACGTCGTCGCCTGACGCACGTTTGCCGCGCGTTGCCGATCAGCTGTGCGCTTCCATCGCAGCTGATCGCTGACCCGCCTCATCGCTGACCGGTTTCACCGCTGCGCTGCGCACCGTCGTGCGCGGCCAGAGGCTTGCCCACCCCTTACCTGTCGCGTTCGCCACCTAGGCCACGCCCTTCTGTCCGGAGTCCTGCCATGACCGCCCTCGCCCACCGCCGCCACCGCCTGCTGTGCCTGTCGCTGACCCTGGCACTCACCCCGCTCGCCCACGCGCAGGATGCCGCCGATGCCTTCAAACTCAAGCTGGGCTACACCGGCGAAGCCGCCGCGATGATCGACGGTGGTCGCAAGCGCGGCGACGCCTACGCCGGCCAGCTGATGGTCGGCACCGACGTGGACATGGACCGCCTGTTCGGCTGGAACGGCGCCACCGTCAAGCTGTATGTCACCAACCGCCACGGCACCAACCTGTCCAACAGCAGCATCGGCAACAGCACCTCGGTGCAGGAAATCTACGGCGGCCAGGGCACCCGCCTGGCCAATTTCACCCTGCTGCAAAAACTGTTCAACGACCGCCTGGAACTGGAAGCCGGCCGCAGCGTGGCCAACATCCACTTCCTCGGCTCGGACCTGTGCCAGTACTTCCAGGGCAACTCCGCCTGCGGCAATCCCACCTTCGTATTCCGCACCAGCAACTTCACCTACTGGCCGGTCTCCAGCTGGGCCGCGCACGCCACCGCCTGGGTCACGCCCAAGGTCTATGTGCATGTGGGCGCGTATGAAGTGAACCCGGTGCAGGCACAGGACGGCCAGCACGGTTTGAAGTGGAACACCGACGACACCACCGGCGTAGTGGTGCCCTACGCCATCGGCTACAAGAACAAGGGCGGCGACGGCACGCTGGCGGCACTGTACGAACTCGGCGGCTGGCAGGACAACTCCGACTACACCGACCCGCTACGCGACCGCAACGGCAACCCCGCCGTCCTCAGCGGCCTGGGCTATGACAACAAGCAAGGCCGCTCGGGCCTGTTCGGCCGCTTCGAACAACAGGTCACCAACCCCGACCCATCCGGCACCCGCGGCCTGACCGTATTCGCCGCCATGCTCAAGAGCACCGGCGGCCAAGCGATCGAAGACCATTTCGTGCAACTGGGCCTGGTGCAGAAAGGCACCTTCGCCAGCCGCCCGCAGGACAACATTGCGTTTGTGATCACCCAGCAGAAGTACAGCGACGAAGCCATCGAAAACCTGCGCCTGGCGCGCGCATCGGCAGGCGGCACCGGCACCCCGGCCGACAACCAGATCATGATGGAGCTCAGCTACGGCATCCAGGTCACCAAACGCCTGCGCATCGCCCCCAACCTGCATTACGTCATCAACCCCGACCAGTTCAACGAACCTACCCGCAACAAGGATCTGAAGAATGCGTTGATTGCGGGCATGCGGATTGATTGGAATTTATGACCCGTGGAGAAGCTGCGCGCGTTGCTCGCATGCTTGGCGGGCACTACTGCCTGATGTGAGTGGCGGGTGCGTTGCACTTGTGTAATGAGCCGCCACTGCCTGACGCCTGAATTAAGCTGCACCGCGAAGCGGTTTCGGCTTGAATGGGTTGTTAGGCTCGCTACTCGTAGCCACGCCCGGCCCATAGAAAAGTTGCGAACAAACGCCAAGGATTGCTGGGCTTTGGCCCCGGCCGCTCACCGAACGAAGAGTCTTTGGCCCACGCTGAGAGGGTGTTTACATAATTAACCAGTCAGCCGCGCCAGCAGCAATCGCGCTTGAGCCAGCCATACCCACGCCTCGGCCACCTTGGGCAGCCGATCGTGGTGCATGACGAGTCGGCGTGCACGGTCGTTCCAGGCATGCGTGCGTTCGACCACCCAACGCTTGGCCAGCACCACAAATCCCTGAGCACTGGCTTTCACAGTGAATAGGTCCGGCTGCTCTGGACCCATCCAACGCCCCACGTTCTTGTTGGCCGGATGCCGCACGACCTGTACCCGGATGTTGTGACACTGCGACAGCAGCTGCGCACACTGCCCTGCGTAACCGCTGTCGGTGTACAGCGTCTGGATGCTCGGATATTTTTCCATCGCCCGTTCCACCACCGGATAAGCGCCATCGCGGTCCTGCATGCTGGCGGCGGTGACGCTCACGGCAAGCAGCAATCCGAGCGTATCCACCACCAGATGCCGTTTGCGCCCTTTGACCTTCTTGCCGGCGTCATAGCCAGTGTCGCCACCTTGCGCAGAACCGCGCGTGGATTGTGCATCGATCACTGCGGCGGTGGGTTCTTCGTTCCTTCCTTCGCGCTCGCGCCATTGCCCGCGCAGGCGGTCGTGCATCTGCTCGAACTTGCCTTGCTCGCTCCAGCGGCGGAAGGTGCGATACACGTTTTGCCAACGTGGAAAATGTACTGGCAGCATCCGCCACGACCCACCGCTGCGCACCACATAACAACACGCATCCACCAGCGTTCTGCGGCTGATGCGCGGCGGCAAACCGCGCCCGCCTTCCTTCTCGAAAATATCCCTGACCAGTGCCCATTCGGCGTTGGTCAGGCAACTCGGGTAGGTCTGTTCCGGCTCCTGGCGAGCGTGCGCATCGGTATAGCCATAACGCGACTTATCGATCTGGACTTTCTCGATCGTTACCACCTCATGGCTAGGGCGGCGCTCGATACCAAGCCTTTTCAACGTCGAGACCACCGTTTGCTCATGAACATGCACGTTGCAGCGGCGGAGAAGCTCAAGCCTGATTTCCTCCAACGTCGCCGTCGGATCCGACGCGACGATGTCCATCAACACAGCTTCATGTTCGACTTGAATCTTCAGTGGGCGGCCCATTTCGATGACTGTCTGTGATGAGATGGCACTATTATATCATTATGTAAACACCCTCTAAGGCCTCCCATCATCAGCGGGCGAATCTTCTCGACTCTAACCTTCTGCCCCTCCACCTCAACTTCCCAAGAGCTTTTTGTTTGGAAAGAACAATGAGTGGAGGGGCTGAGTGGATGCTGTAACCAAATGATCCCGCCGGGAGTGATGACTTTCATGCTGCCGAAGAACCAACCGCGTGTCAACTTTTCTGGGATGTTTCCCACCTTGAAATTGAGTTCCATGAGTCTCTCCCTGACGTCTAACGCCTGAATTAGGTCGCGACGCGAAGCCACGTCGGCTTGAATGAATTATTGGGCACCGCACTCACTTTGTAGTGGATACCACCATGCAGATGGCAGCAGCGTCCGCAATAACTTGCTCTTTAAGTTGCACAGGACCGCCGGTCCATGCTTTGACTAAGTTCTCCATGACAATGTAGGCAGTATTGAACTGCTCGCGAGTCGGCACCTTTGGATTGGTCTGATTAAGCGAACTCTGAACTATTTTTTCAAATCCATCAGTTCTTTTGCTTTTGTCATTTGGATATGTTTCAGCCAGGCTTGCAACAAAGAGTGCGGCGGAGCTGCACTGAGGTACCGACGCCATGGAGCTGATTGGCAAGGAAAGCAACGCTAAAGACACGATCTTAGTAGCTAGTCTCATTATTCGATCCTTGGTGATTTTGCCAGTGCAGTGCCTAACGCTTGAATTAAGCCAAGTTGCGAAGCAACTTCGGTTTGAATGAGTTGTTAGGCAGTGAGTGGCCGCATAAGTTGGCTGTTGCAACCATGCTCCCCAGCACTGCCGCCTGAGCCAAGTGTGCCACAGGTTGTGGGGCGGAGCTTGCCCAGCAGTGCAGCGGCGCGTGGTACCACCGAAGCCAAGCGCAATGAGCGCGGCGCGGCAACGACGGACAAGAGCGAAACACTGAACTTACCGGTACCCACGAACGGCGGTGACTGCTACCCGGAGCCGACCGCATGCGTGCCAGCCAACTCACCGAAGCTGCACCCATCAACGCACTTGCTCCACCACTGCCTAACGCCTGAATTAAGCCGAGTCGCGAAGCGGCTTCGGCTTGAATGAATTGTTAGGCGCTACCAGGCATCGGCTCTGCTGAGCCGATGCACTTGGTGACGCCGCCCAAAGCTGTGAGAACGCTACCCGAGAAGTGACTGTCAAGCTTTAGCTCGATGTGAGGAAGATCGGCTTGCAACACAACTAGGTCTATGCCGCTTGATGATGCCATAACTTGAAAACGATGCTCACCAGCTACTTTCAGCTCAGAAACTACAATGCCCATGTCGCTATCGATGCATGCACTGCTGGAGGGCAAAAGCATGAAGACACAACTGCCACCCGCTCCTAAGTTATCCGGCGCGAGAAGCAACACTCCGACCCGTTCGCCACGCTCAGACAAAAGGAGGATCACCTTGGGGATATCCATCATTTTTCCTGTAGCGCCTAACGCTTGAATTAAGCCGAGTTGCGAAGCAACTTCGGCTTGAATGAGTTGTTAGGCAGTGAGTGGCCGCAGAAGTTGGATGTTGCAACTTTGCTCCCCAGCACTGCCGCCTGGACCGAGTGTGCCACAGCTTGCGGGATGGAGCTTACCCAGCGGTGCCGTGGCGCGCGATGCGACCGAAGCCAAACGCAATGAGCGCAGCGCGGCAATGACGTGCGAAGGCGAAGCACTGAACTCACCGACACGAGCAGCGGTGACGACTGCTACCCGGAGCCGACCACATGCACGCCTGCGGACTCACCGAAGCGACAACCACCAACGCATTTGCTCCACCACTGCCTAACACTTGAATTAAGCCGACCCGCGAAGCGGGTTCGGCTTGAATGAATTGTTAGACTTCATATCTTGCACTGGCATTTCCCTATGTATCTGAAGACCGCTCCTGGTTTGAACTTGTGGGCGTCACGTGCAGAGATGAACTTATGGATGCTCATGTCGCAGCCACGATCAGCCGACGTCTTGGAAATCGAGAGGTGGCGGGGAGACTCCCACGGTGCTTGGCTAAAAATCAGGAACACGGGGCCAATCTCTTTTCCGGCATTGCTGGGTACGTCGCATTGAACCGATGGAAAGGTGAGCACCTCTGGTTCTGTGTTAGCGATCAAAGTGCGGCCCCCATCACGAATATGAAGCTTGGGCGTGCAGGCGCTTAGGGTAATGATGAGAAGTGCGATTATTTGTCTCATGATGTCTAACGCCTGAATTAAGCCGACCCGCAGAGCGGGTTCGGCTTGAATGAATTGTTAGGCAGACCTGCCGAATATAACTGTGGACGGCTCTACCTCAACAACTCGGCCGCTATCCATCTCAACAATTGCCGACGACACTTGTATCGGATTGTTCCCCTCGTCGTAGATCACGCGGGTGCCGTATTGGATAAACATTCCTGTTTGCTTGTCACCGTGTCCAAAATACACGCTACATGGCCTTGGGTCACTCATCGGTTACACCTCCAAGTTGATCGATCTGCCTGACTACTACTGGACCGCTGAAATGCGGTGTTGCATGAGTATCCTTGATCGCTAGCGCTTTGTGAATGGGGGGGGAGATCCTAACCGCGATCACGGGATTACACGGCGGCAAGCGGATTCGACCATTGTGCGTTTTCTAGCCTTATCCGACACAGACACAGGCGTATGAAATACACCCACAAAAACAATGGCGTAACAGCACGTCCGCCAAGGCGGTGGCTCGATCAGTTGCGCGACCGCTTGCGTTCGGCACTACAGCCTGCGCACCAAGCAGGCGCATCGCAGTTGGATACGGCGCTTCATCCTGGCCAGCGGCTCTCTACCAGGAAGTACTGCGTATCGATCGGTATCACCTGCCCGACGAAATCCCTCGTGTTCAGGATCTTGAGTAGTGGCGTCACAGTGCACAACCGTGCACGTACGACGTCCACCGCCAGAAACAAAAAAACCGCGCAATGCGCGGTTTTTTCGTCGGGCCACTTGCCAACCGATCAAGGACGCCGCGCCAGCGCCTCCACGTCCTTGGCCTTGGGCAGCAGGTCCTGCTTGGTCACCGCAAACGGCCCGATGCTCAGCATCGGCACGGCCACGATCACCGAGGAGATCACCACGATCACCGCTCCAATCATGTGGGTCTCGGCCAGGCCTTCCATCGACTCGCCGCCGTAGATGTACAACGCCATCGCCGACAGGAAGAACATCACCGCCGTAATCACCGTGCGCGACAGCGTCTGGTTGATCGAACGGTTGAGTACTTCCAGCGGTTCCACGCGCAGCGCGCGGAAGTTCTCGCGCACACGGTCGAACACCACGATGATGTCGTTGATCGCAAAGCCCATCACCGACAGCAGGCCGGCCAGCACGGTCAGGTCGAACTCGCGGCCAGTCAGCGACACGTAGGCCACCGTCACCAGCAGGTCGAACAGTGCGGTCAGGCTGGCGACCACCGCGAACTTCCATTCGAAGCGGAAGGCGATGTAGATCAAAAAGCCCACCAGCATGAACACCGTGGCGTAGACGCCGTTCAGGGCCAGGTCCTTGCCGACCTGCGGGCCGACGAATTCGCCAGGTTGCACGGTGGCCGGGTTCTCGTCGCTGGTCACCGCCTTGCGCACATCCTCGGCCACGGTGCGTGCGGCATCGTCGCGGTTGTTGTGCTGGCCGTGCGGCTGCAGGCGGATCATGACCTCGTTGCCGCCGCGAGCATTCTGGACCTGGGCGTTCTCGAACCCGGCCTTGGCCAGCTGCTCACGCACCCTGTCCACGTCCACGGTCTTCTGGAACGAGGTCTGCACCAGCGTGCCGCCGGTGAACTCCAGCGCGTAGTTGAAGCCCCTGCCGACGATGACGCCGATCGAGGCAACCGCGATCACCAGCATCAACACCAGCACCGGCTTGCGCAGGCGCATGAAGTCGATCTTGGTGTCGTTGGGAATCAGATGGAGCGGGAACAATTTCATGGAAAAGATCTTCCGTTTAGACGTTGCGCACCGTCAGGATGCGCAACGCTTGCGAAGGGATTCATCCCCCGCCCCTGGCAGCGCGCTGCCGGGGCAAGGCCGGACTCGCATCAGATGGCGACGGTCTTCAGCTTCTTGCGGCTGCCGTAGATCAGCACCGCCAGCGCACGCGATACGGTGATCGCGGTGAACATCGAGGCGAAAATACCGATCATCATGGTCAGCGCAAAGCCGCGCAGCGGGCCGGTGCCGAAGGCATACAAGGCCACTGCGACGATCAAGCCGGTGAGGTTGGCGTCGAGAATGGTGCCGCCTGCCTTTTCGTAACCGGCGGCGATCGCCGATTTGGCCGGTACACCCAGCCGCAGCTCTTCACGGATACGCTCGTTGATCAGCACGTTGGCGTCCACCGACAGACCGACCGACAGCGCAAGGCCGGCAAAGCCCGGCAACGTCATGGTGGCGCCGAACAGCGACATCACCGCCACCACGATCAGCAGGTTGAACAGCAGCGCCACCGAGGTAATCGCGCCGAACACGCGGTAGTAGATGGTGAAAAACACCAGCGTAAACAGGAACGAGTAGATCACCGCAGTGACACCGCGCTCCACGTTCTCTGCACCCAGGCTCGGGCCGATCACGTATTCCTCAACGAAGTCCATCGGCGCGGCCAGCGAGCCGGACTTCAGCAGCTTGGCCAGGTTCTCGGCCTCGGTCTTTTCCAGGCCGGTGGTCTGGAAGTTCTTGCCGAACACGCCGGCGATGCGAGTCGGCGACAAGGCTTCTTCCTTGACCCGCACACTGCGCACTTCCTTGCCGTCGACCATGGTCACCGTTGGGATGCGCTCGATGTAGACCACCGACATCGTCTTGCCGACGTTGGCGCTGGTGTAGTCGAACATGCGCTGGCCGCCGACGTTGTTGAGCGTCACCGCGACCGCCGGCATGCCGTTCTGGTCGGTGCTGACCGAGGCACTGACCATCTGGTCGCCGGTCACCAGTGCGCGCTTGTTGAGCAGCACCGGCGCGCCGGTATCACGTACGCGGTAGACCTTGGCCTCCGGCGGGATGGTGCCGCTGCGCACGGCATCTTCGGCGTTGCCTTCGACCACGGCGCGGAATTCCAGCGAGGCGGTGGCACCGATCAGGCGCTTGGCTTCGGCGGTGTCCTGCAAGCCGGGCAGTTCGACCACGATGCGGTCCTCGCCCTGGCGCTGGATGGTCGGCTCGGACACGCCCAGTGCATTGACGCGGTTACGCAAGGTGGTGAGATTCTGCTCGATCGCGCCACTGGCGATCTGCTTGAGCTCGGCCTCGGGCACCTTGACGGCAATGTTCTGGCCGCTGACGTCGTAGGTCAGGGTCGGCTGCGCCTTGGCCAGCGCCACGCGCGCGGCATCGGCGTTGGCGCCCTCGCCCAGGCTGACCTGGATGCTGTTGTCGCCGCGGCGCTCCACCGAGCGGTAGGCGATGCGGGCGTCGCGCAAGGTGGTGCGGATATCTTCGGCAAAGCCGTCCAGCCGCTTCTCCAGCGCGGCCTTCTGATCGACCTGCATGGCGAAGTGCACGCCGCCGACCAGGTCCAGACCCAGCACCATCGGCCGGCCGCCCAGCTTGGCCAGCCATTGCGGCACGGTGGACGCCAGGTTCAACGCCACGGTGTAATTCTCGCCCAGCTGCTGACGCAATACGTCGTTGGCGCGGGTCTGCGCCTGCAACGAGGGTAGGCGCACCATCAGGCTCTCGCCCTCTTTGGTGATCGCCTTGGGCGTGATGCCGGCGCTCTTGAGCTCGCCGTCGATGCGGCTGCGCAATGCGTCGTCGAGCTGCGCACCGCGGCTGGCGGCGGTGATCTGCACGGACGGGTCCTTCTGGTAGACGTTGGGCAGCGCATACAGCGCGCTGACCGCCAGTACCAGCAGGATCAGGAAATACTTCCAGCGAGGAAATTCGAGCATTGCGACAGTCCCGCGCAACACCGTCCCGGCGCCGCGCCTAGCAGTGGGAACGACTTCAGGCGACCGACACGAGGTCGCCAGCAGTCATCCGGTGGATGCGAGCAGTACGCGGAAACCGCAGCACCAGGGTGCGATGCGGCTCCTTGCACCGACTGCGCCCGCCTGACGGTGCGCGCAGCAGTGATGTTGCGGATGGTGCAAAGCGAACAACGGCAGGCACAAACGGCCGGTCAAGCGTCGGTGGCGCAGCGATCACGGAGTGTACGAGGGGTTCCTGCCGTTTTCGAGCGCCGACCGGGCGGCGCTCAGCTGGCCGACTTCAGCGTGCCCTTGGGCAGCACATGGCCAACGGCGCTGCGCTGTACGCGAATACGCACATTGTCGGCCACTTCCACGGTGATGAAGTTTTCGCCGATATCGGTAATCACGCCGGCGACGCCGCCGGAGGTGATGACTTCATCGCCACGGGCCAGCTTGTCCAGCAGCGCCTTGTGCTCTTTCTGGCGCTTCATCTGCGGGCGGATCATCAGGAAGTACATGACCGCGATCAGGATGATCGGCAGCGCGAAGGTGGACAGGCCGCCCACCGAGCCGGGTGCCGCTGCGCCGCCGGCCGCTTGGGCCTGGGCCGCGGGAATCAGGAAATCGAGCAAATTCATTCAATGCATCCTAGTTTGGTGCCAGCGCACCCACCGGCGCGCTCGCTATTCAGGTACCGCCTTGGCGGAACAGCCGGGAATTATGCCACGCAGGGTCCACCCCGTCCGCGTCGGGCACGGACGGCAGGGCTCAGCTGGTCTCCCCCGGCAACGGCGGCGTGGTGGCGCCGCGTGCCGCATAGAAGGACCGCCGGAACTGCACAAAGGTTCCCGCCGCGATGGCTTCGCGCATGTCGGCCATCAGTTTTTCGTAGTACCAGAGGTTGTGCAGGGTGCCCAGCATTGGCGCCAGCATCTCGTTGCAGCGGTCCAGGTGACGCAGATAGGCGCGCGTATAGCCACTGCTGCAGGCGTGGCAACCGCAGCCTGGCTCGATGGTGTCCAGGTCACGTTCGTATTTGGCGTTGCGGATCCGCACCGTGCCGAACGAGGTGAAATAGTGGCCGTTGCGCGCATTGCGGGTGGGCATCACGCAGTCGAACATGTCCACCCCGCGCGCCACGCCTTCCACCAGGTCTTCCGGCCGGCCCACGCCCATCAGGTAGCGCGGGCGCTCGGCCGGCAGCCGCGGATGCAGGTGTTCGAGCATGGCATTGCGCTCGTGCTCGGGCTCGCCCACCGCCAGCCCGCCGATGGCGTAGCCGTCGAAGCCGATTCCTTGCAGGCCCTCCAGCGAGCGACTACGCAGGTCCGGATGCACCCCGCCCTGCACGATGCCGAACAGCGCCGCATCGTTGCCCAGCCCGTCGTGCGCATCGCGGGAGCGCTGCGCCCAGCGCAGGCTCAGCTCCATCGAGCGGCGCGCCACCTCTTCGGTGGCCGGGTATGGCGTGCACTCGTCGAAGATCATCACGATATCCGAATCGAGCACCTTCTGGATCTGCATGCTCTCTTCCGGCCCCAGGAACACCCGCGCGCCATCGGTGGGCGAGGAGAAGGTCACGCCCTGCTCGGTGATCTTGCGGCGATGTGCCAGCGAGAACACCTGGAAACCACCGGAATCGGTGAGGATCGGCCCGTCCCAGCGCGCAAAGCCATGCAGGCCGCCGTGGTCGCCGATCACCTCCAGGCCCGGGCGCAGGTACAGATGGAAGGTATTGCCCAGGATGATCTCCGCCCCCAGCGCGCGGATCTGCTCGGGCAGGATGCCCTTGACCGACCCGTAGGTGCCTACCGGCATGAACGCCGGCGTTTCCACCGTGCCGCGCGGAAAGGTCAGGCGGCCACGGCGCGCGTGGCCGTCGGTGGTCTGGAGCTGGAACTGGAGTCGGGACATTGAGGGGCCGGGAATGGGGAATGGGGAATCGGGAATGGAGAATCGGAAAAGCGGTTTGCAGGCGGCTGATCGTTTGGCGGATACCGCCTTACGATTCCCCATTCCCGATTCCCGATTCCCCGCCCCACAGCAACATCGCATCGCCATACGAAAAGAAGCGATAGCGCTGCGCGATGGCGTGCTGGTAGGCGGCGAAGATGCGCTCGCGGCCGGCGAAGGCCGAGACCATCATCAGCAGCGTGCTTTCGGGCAGGTGGAAGTTGGTGACCATCGCATCGACACTGCGGATGCGGTAGCCGGGCAGGATGAAGATCCGGGTTTCGCCGGCGAACGGCTGCAATTCGCCCTCGGGCGCGGCATCGGTGATGCGCCAGGCGCTTTCCAGCGAGCGCACCACCGTGGTGCCCACCGCGACTACGCGGCCGCCGCGCGCCCGGGTGCGGCGCACCTGCTCCACCAGTGCCGCGCCCACGTTGAGCCATTCGGTATGCATCACGTGCTGGTCCAGCCTGTCCACGCGCACCGGCTGGAAGGTGCCGGCGCCCACATGCAGGGTGACGTGGCCGAACTCCACCCCGCGCTCGCGCAGGCGCGCCAGCAGGGCCTCGTCGAAATGCAGGCCGGCGGTGGGTGCGGCCACCGCGCCGACTTCGCGGGCGAACACGGTCTGGTAGCGCTCGCGATCCTCCACACCCGGCTCGCGGCGGATGTACGGGGGCAGCGGCAGGCGGCCGGCCTCGGGCAACCACTGCTGCAGCGGCACCGGGATATCGAACCGCAGCAGGTAGAATTCGCCATCGCGGCCCAGCACCTCGGCCTGGCCGCCGGCATCGAGCGCGATCAGGCTACCGGCCTTGGGCGACTTGCTGGCGCCGATCTGCACCCGCGCTTCGCGTTCGCCCAGCAGCCGCTCGATCAGGATCTCCACCCGCCCGCCGCTGGCCTTCTGCCCGAACAACCGCGCCGGAATGACCCGGGTGTCATTGAAGATCAGCAGGTCACCGGGCTGCAGCAGCTCCGGCAGATCGCGCACCTGGCGGTCGCTGAAGGCCGCCGGCGCCGGCGGCACCACCAGCAGGCGGCTGGCCGCCCGCTCGGCCAGCGGCGCCTGGGCGATCAGGTCTTCGGGCAGTGCGTAGTTGAAATCGGACTTCTTCAAGGCCGCAGGATCGGTTGGCTGGGGAGCCGGGCATTGTAACTGCGGCCGGGAATGGAGAATCGGGAATGGGGAATCGTAAGAGCGGTGAGCCGGGCGCAGCACTGGTGACGGTGAAGCGCTATTGCTGTTGCTGTTACGATTCCCGATTCCCGATTCACCGCTCGAACTTGGTCGACAGAATGATCGAACTGGTGGTGCGCTCCACCCCGTCGATGGCGCCGATGGCATCGGTGAGCACGTCCATCTCGTTGACGCCGCCCACCACGCCCAGGGCGATCAGGTCGTAGGCGCCGCTGACCGAGTGCAGCAGGCGTACCTCGGGGATGTCGCGCAGGGCCTTGACCACCGCCGGCATCTTCTTGGGCAGGACGGTAATCAGGATATGCGCACGGATGCGCCCCTGGTCGTAGGCGTCGTGGGTGCGCACCGTGTAACCGCTGATGACGCCATCGCGCTCGAGCTTTTCGATGCGGCTCTGCACGGTGGTGCGCGACAAACCGAGCCGGCGCGCGATCTGCGCGGTGGAGGCGCGGGCGTCCTCGCGCAGCAGCGACAACAAGCGCTCATCGGAGGGGGTGACTTTCATTTTTGCGCAATGATTTCGGCGAATCGACGAAAATAGCGCACATCTCGCCAGATTTCACGCTGCCAAACGCCGATCTCCTGCCGATAATAGGAAGACAATGCCATCTTGCTGGAGAAGCGCCATGTCCGTCCTCGCCCCGCTCGCCCCGCTGCGCGCCCATACCGGCCGTCGTCTGACCGATGGCCTGGACGATGCCGCCATCGTGCGCCTGGCCGGCAACCACCCGGACCTGGCGCAGGCCATCACCGCTGCCGCTGCCGAATACGCCCAGGTGCGTGAAGAGGCCGGCGACCTGCTCGAGCTGGACGAAGAGGCGCAGATCGCCGCCGTACAGGACGGTTTCATCAACTTCTACGCCGATGATGCGATCACGCCGTACGTGGCGCTGGCCGCACGCGGACCGTGGGTGGTCACGCTCAAGGGCGCGGTGCTGTACGACGCCGGCGGCTACGGCATGCTGGGCTTCGGCCACACCCCTGCCGCGGTACTGCAGGCCATGGCGCGCCCGCAGGTGATGGCCAATGTGATGACGCCCAGCCTGTCGCAGCGCCGGCTCGACCGCGCCCTGCGCGCCGAGATCGGCCATACCCGTGGCGGCTGCCCGTTCGCGCGCTTCATGTGCCTCAATTCCGGCTCGGAGGCGGTCGGCCTGGCCGCGCGTATCGTCGATACCAACGCCAAGCTGCACACCGACCCGGGCGCGCGCCACGCCGGCGCCCGTATCAAGCGGCTGGTGGTCAAGGGGAGCTTCCACGGCCGTACCGACCGCCCGGGGCTGTATTCCGATTCCAGCCGCAAGACCTACACCAAGTACCTGGCCAGCTATCGCGACGAGGATTCGGTGATCGCCATCGCCCCGTACGACGTGGCGGCACTGCAGCACGCCTTCGACGAGGCCGCGCGCAATCACTGGTTCATCGAGGCGGTGTTCCTGGAGCCGGTGATGGGCGAAGGCGACCCGGGCCGCGCCCTGCCGGCCGAGTTCTACGCCGCCGCGCGGGCACTCACCCGCAGCCATGGCAGCCTGTTGCTGGTGGATTCCATCCAGGCCGGGTTGCGCGCGCACGGCGTGCTGTCGGTGGTGGACTATCCCGGCTTCGAGCAGCTCGACCCGCCGGACCTGGAAACCTATTCCAAGGCACTCAACGCCGCGCAGTACCCACTGTCGGTCCTGGCCGTGACCGAGCACGCCGCGCAGGTCTATCGCAAGGGCACCTACGGCAACACCATGACCACCAACCCGCGCGCACTCGATGTCGCCTGCGCCACGCTGGCCTTGTTCACCCCGCAGGTGCGCCAGAACATCCGTGTGCGCGGCGCACAGGCGATCGCCAAACTGCAGGCACTGCAGGCGGAGCTGGGCGGGCCGATCACCAAGGTGCAGGGCACCGGCCTGCTGTTCTCCTGCGAGCTTGCGCCGCAGTACAAGTGCTACGGCGCCGGCTCCACCGAGGAATGGCTGCGCCAGCGTGGCGTCAACGTGATCCACGGCGGCGAGAATTCGCTGCGTTTCACCCCGCATTTCGCCATGGACGAAGACGAGCTGGACCTGCTGGTCGGCCTGATCGCGCGTGCCTTGCAGGAAGGCCCGCGCCAAGCCCAGGCGCAGGCGGCCTGACCCGGCGCCGCCGCATCGCCCATCAGCAGGCGTCGCGCCGCCGGTCAGTGCCGGCGGCGCCAGCGCGGCAGGCGGCGCACGGCCGTCAAGGCGCGCATGTCTTCAAGCGCAGGCTGCGCGCCACATCGCGCCAGTCGAAGGCCGCCACGGCCTGATCGTCGTGCAGCGCATAGAACACCCCGCCCGGGAAGCGCGCATCGCCACGTTGGTCCAGCCACACGCCATCGGTATTGGCGGTCACCCGGCCGGCAAAGGCGCCCACATGCGCCAGTGTCTTGCGATCGAAGACCTGGAACACGCTGCGGTCCTTGAACTGGTCGGTGGCGATCCAATAGCCGCTGCCATCGGGGCACTGCAGCAGGGTCAGGCCTTCGGCCTGCGCCTTGAACAGCCCGGTGCCGACGTTGCGCCCGCGATAGCGCCCATCCATCCCGTACTCGCGCAGTTGCGTGCCCACTGCCACGTCTTCTTCGGCGATCATCAGACGGCCATTGGCCTCATCGCCGAATACCGACTCGGCAATGCGGATTGCGCCGGCCTCGGTGGTGTCGCCGAAGGTCTGCGTCAAGCGCGCTTGCCAGCCCGCTGCGGCCGCATTCAACTGATAGCGGCGGAAGCGCTGCCCCAACTCGGCCAGCGGCGGCGGCTGGTCCTTGTTGCCCGGCGACATGTAGTTGTCGCTGACCACCACCTCGTAGTCGCCGTCGTGCTTGCGTACCCACAACCCGTAGGGTTCGCGCAGCGCATCCTGGCCAAAGCTGGTCAGCGGCGTGAATTCCGGCAGCGAGAACACCTGCACCCGGCGGTTGTCGCGCTCCACCACGAACAGCAGGTCGTCCACCACCGAGATCCCGTTCGGGCGATCCAGCTTGCCCGGCGCCTTGCCCTTGCCGCCCACCACCCGCAAGCGCGTGCCGCTATCGCCATCGAAGACCACCAGCGTATGGGTAGCCTTGGCGGTGGCAATGATCCAACGCTTGCCCTCCGGGCTGATCCAGCTGGCCGGCGAATCCAGGTTGTCCGACGGCGTGGACACAGTGATGAAGGCTTCCGGCACCACCTCATGGGCCACGTTCGCTGCAACCAGCGTGGGGTCGGTGAGCAGTGCTTCATCGGCTTCGCGATCGACCGGTTTGCTTGCACAGCCGGCCAGGACCATCGCGCTGGCCAGCACGGTGGTTTGCAGCCGCATCCGCGCGCCCATCACAGCGCCACCTTCAGGCCAAGTGCATAGGTCCGGCCATATTCCTCGTTCTGCAACGTGCGCGAGCGCACGCCCTGGTACAGCTCCAATGGCGCGTCCAGCAGGTTCTGCGCTTCCAGGTACAGGCTGATGTGGGGATTGAACTGATAACTCATGCTGACATCCAGTTGGGTGTGCGGGGCGACATAGATATCGTAGGCGCGGGCCTGACCGATGGTGTCCAGGTACTCGCTGCGGTGCACCGCCGCCACGCGGGTGCTGAGGCCGTATTTCTCATAGCCCAGGTGACCGCTGTAGATCCGCCTGGACGAGCGCGGCAACGTGAAATCCTCGCCGGCGCGGTCGCTCAGGCCCGGATCGAAGTCGCTGGCCAGGGCGGTGGCGCTGGCACCGACCAGCAGCCCGTTCCAGCCCTCCGGCAGGAAATCCAACGTCTGTTGCCAGTTGAACTCGGCGCCGCGCACCTTGGCGGTGTCGCCATTGATCGCGCGCGTCACCTGCAGGCCGGGGAACTGCGCATCGGTGGTGGTCAGGGTCTGCACGATGTAATCGTCGATCGATTTGTCGAACACGCCCAGCGACACCACGCCGGTGCTGCCGATGTATTTTTCGACAGACAGATCCAGGTTGGTGGAGCGATACGGGTTGAGCTGTGGGTTGCCGATGCTTACTGCGTTGTCGCCACGATTGATGCTCACGCGTGGGGACACATCGCCAAACGCCGGGCGCGACAAGGTCTTGTTGGCTGCAACGCGCAGCACCCAGTCATTGCCGCTGTCATAGCGCAGGTGCAATCCCGGCAACACATTACTGTAGCTGCTGGATGCCTCGCGCGGGGTGACCGTGGCGGTACGGCCATTGGGCGCCACGTCCACCTGGTTGCCGGTGGCGTTGAACTGGGTATTTTCCACGCGCACGCCGGCGATCATGCGCAAGGCGCCGATATCCCAGGTGCCCATTGCGTAGGCGGCAAAGACGTTTTCGCTCGCGGTGTAGTCATCCTGCAACGACAACTGCTGGTTGCCGCCAACATCCTGTGGGCGCGCACTGTACAGATCACCGGACGCACGCCAGTAGTCACGCATGGTATCGGAGCTGAGGCTTTCGCCCAGCGTGCCACCGCGGTGCTCCGGCGCTGCCGTGGTCCAGCTGCTCAGATCGATCGCCGGGCCGCGACGCAGCTCGCGTTCGTCCACGTTGACATCGCGCTCGCGCCAGCGGCCGAGCACACCCATTTTCAGACTGGAATGCTCGCCGTCGAAACGCACGTTGACCTGCGCGCTGTGCTCGTCGTCGTCTACCTGCTTGGGCGCGATGACGAAGCGGTCGAACACGAAGTCCTGGTTGCGCTGCCAGCCGTTATCGGAAAATCCCAGGCGCGGGATGCTGCTGCGCTGATCCACCGTGGCCGCCAGATCGTCGCCGTCGTAGTTGAAGCGCGCTTCCATCTCGTCGTTCACGCGCTCGGTGGTCTTGGTATAGCCAACCTTGTAATCGACGGTGGCGCTGCGCAGGCGGTTCTCGCCACCAGCGCTGATCGCCATGTTGTCTTCCTTCTTGGTGCGGAAGCGCACCCGCTTGGAGATGCTGCTCGCCGGCAGAGCGGCCACGGTGTAGGTGCCGTCGCCATTGGCGGTGACCTGCCCATCGGCCAGCCCGAAGGCGGTGAGCTGACGCGTTTCGGCATCGTCGAAGCGGCTGTACAACGAGCGCAGGTAGTAGCGATTATCCGCATCCGGCCGCCAGTCCAGATTGACATTGGCGCCCGTGCGGGTGCGCTCGATGAAGTATTTGCGCCGTTGCACCCGGCCTGCGAACAGATCGTCTTCGGCGCCACCATCGAAGCTGTCGTAGGCCACTTCGGTGTTGTCCGATTCGAACTGGCGATCCTGGTGGTTCACCCCCACGGCCACGCCAAGGGTGCCGCCGAAGATGTCGCTGTAATTGAACGCACCCTTGGGGCTGGTCTTGCCGGACAGCGACTGGTGGCTTCCTTCGATCGAACCACGCAGCGTGCGTCCATCGCGATCGAAAGCAGAGGTGGATTCCACCTGGATCGCGCCGCCGATCGAGTCGCCCGGCATGTCCGGGGTTGGTGACTTCACCACCTTCAGGCGCTCGGTCGAATCGGAAGGAATCACGTCCAGCGGCGTGGAACGCGTGCCGTCTTCAGGCGTGCCCATGTTCATGCCGTCGATGGTGACGCTGTTGAGCGATGCATCCAGACCGCGAATCACCACGAAACGACCCTCGCCCTGGTCGCGGGTGACGCTGACACCCGGCAGGCGCTGCAGGGACTCTGCAACATTCTTGTCGGGATAGCGGCCCAGCGCATCGGAGGCGACCGCATCCTGGATCGCATCGGAAGCGCGCTTGAGATCGACTGCGCGCTCCTGCGCTTCCAGCTGCGGGCGCACTTCCAGCCGTTCAAGCTCCACGGCCGCCGCGCTGGTGGCGGCGCCAGACGGGACAGCCACTTCTGCCGCATGTGCCTGCCCGCCAAGGCTGGCGGTTGCCAGCGTCAGCGTGATCGCCAGGCAGAGCGGAGTCTTGTTCAACACGCAGGCATCCCCTATCGGTCAAGAATGGGTGTGCACACTATGTCTGCGACGTTTCATCGACATGACATGTGCCAGCGCAAGTGCCTGCGTGTGTGGCAACGCCGCACATGGCTGCGGCACACTGTGCTTCTTTCCTGCCTGTCGCCGCCCATGAAAATTGTCGAAGTCCGCCACCCGCTCGTCCAACACAAGATCGGCTTGTTGCGCGACGCAGCCTTGAGTACCAAAGGCTTTCGCGAACTGGTCACCGAACTGGGCACCTTGCTGGCCTACGAGGCCACGGCGAACCTGGACACCGAGTCGCATGTGCAACCCGGCTGGGCCGGTCCGGTGAACGTGCAGCGCATCGCCGGCGCCAAGATCACCCTGGTACCGATCCTGCGTGCGGGCCTTGGCATGTTGCCGGGCGTGCTGGCGCTGATCCCGGCTGCGCGGGTCAGCGTGGTCGGCCTGCAGCGCGATGAGGAAACCCTGCAACCGGTGCCCTACTTCGAACGCCTCACCGGCCGCTTGGAAGAACGCGATGCACTGATTCTGGACCCGATGCTGGCCACCGGCGGCACCTTGATCGCCACCGTCGACATGCTCAAGCGCGCCGGTGCGCGCCGCATCAAGGGCATCTTCCTGGTTGCCGCGCCGGAGGGCCTGAGGGCGCTGGAAGCCGTGCACCCGGACGTGGAGGTGTATACCGCCGCCATCGACGATCACCTCAACGAAAAGGGCTACATCCTGCCCGGCCTGGGCGATGCCGGCGACCGAATTTTTGGCACGCGGGTGGAGTGAACTGCGCTGGCTTGAAGCCCCTCTCCCCTCGGGAGAGGGGTTGGGGTGAGGGTACGGTGCGTCAGTGTTCCTGCCAACGCCGCACCCTCATCCGGCGCTACGCGCCACCTTCTCCCGATGGGAGAAGGAAGAGCACTGAAGCCCGCCTCAGCGCGTCAACGCCTGGATCGCCGCACTGACATACACCAGCGGCGCGTTCCAGTTGATCGCCACCTCGTTGGTCGCGTAACTGCAGGCATCATCCAGGTACGACAGCGCCGGCCGCCTGGACGGATACGCCACCTTGCAATCCTTGGCATCCTGATGGCCCGGCTGCGGCCCGCCCACCAGCCAGCCAGGCACTGGCGCAGCGATGCCATCGGCCTCCGAAGGGCGATGGTGGATATGCATCGGCGTGCGCTGCCCCACCCCGGTGACGAACGACAGCCCCAGCGGGTTGCGTCCCAGGATGTAGTCCAGCTGCGACTGCGCGGCATCCAGGTAACCGCGGTGCTGCGTCACGCGATAGCCCTGCAACAGCATCATCGCCTGATTGAGGACGACCGCATTGCTGCCCCAGACGAAATCGGTATCGGTCATCGCCAACCGCCACGGCGATGCCTGCCACTGCTCGGCCAGGCGCTGCGCAAGGCCGGTGACCTCACCGAGGATGCGCGCACGATCCGCGTGCGGGGTGAGTGTGTCGCGATGCGCGGCCAGCGACATCCACGCCAGCCCGCCCACGTTGCTCCAACCCGGCACGCTGGCGGGCACGTTGCGCGCCAGCATGGCGTCGTAGTACCCATCTTCGCCGGTGGTGACATACAGCTCGGCCGCCGCCCAGGCGAATTCATCGGCCACCTGTGCATCGTCGTAACCACCGGTGCGCACGTCGTCGGGCTGGCGATAGATCACATCCGGATGCTGTTGCGCCCACGCCCAGGCGGCACGCGAAGCCTTCAACATGCGCGCGGACACGCCCGGATACTGTTTGTCGAACGGGGCGTACACGCGGCTGGCGGCCGCCATCACCGCCGCAAAATCCAGCGTAGCCGCAGTGGCCTTCATCACCACATAGCGCTGCTGCCTGGCCTGCGCCGGCATCACCAACCCATCGAACTGCTTGTCGGTGAGCTTGTGGTAGACCCCGCCATCGGCCGGGTCCTGCATGGCCAGCATCCATTCCAGGTTCCACCAGGTTTCCTGCAGGATGCCGGGCACGCCGGGCGCGTCATTGGGAATGCTCACCGCCTGCGCCTTGAACAGCGCCGGGTAATGCTCGTAGGCCGCCAACACGGTGTAGGTGCTGATGCCGGAGTTGACGATGTACTTGTTGTAATCGCCGGCGTCGTACCAGCCCTTGGGCGCGCTGATGGTGCTGTCTGCCGGCCGCGTGGCCGAGGCGGCCGTGGGGTGGATGCGCACATCGGTATCCGGATGCCCGGCCGCGCGCATAGCGCCCGGCGAACTGCACCGGCAACGCGGTACTGGCACGGTTAAAATAGAACGCCTTCAGCGCCGAGTCGATCACCGGCTGGTAGGCCGAGGCGTTGATCGGGAAGGCATCCGACGGCGGCAGCCCATCGATCTTCAAACGGTAGGTTCCGGCTGCACGCACGCTGGAAAAATCCGCCACCCGGGCCTGTTGCCCGGCCGGCGGCCACGCTGCGACAGGCTGCAACGTGCCCTGCAACACGCGCCGACCTTGCGCATCTTCGAGGGTGAAGCGATCCGCGCGGATTGCTGTGCCTTGTGGCAGCCCGAGCACGGCAAGTTTTTCCGAGCCCGGTAGATAGCCGAGTTGGTTGACGTGGATTTCCGCACCGGAGCCAGCTATTGCGGGCTCAGCAGTACAAGCAGCCGATGGGACGGCTAGCGCAGCGGCAATCGATAAAGCGGTAAATTTTTTCATATCTCATGGTGTCCGCACTGCACCGCTACTACAAGGCCGATCAGCGAAGGCGATTACAGCTGAGCGACGGAACCAATCTCTTGGTCAGCACTTGGGCTTGCTGACCAGTTTCGAATTCACTGAGTAAACAAGCAAGTTCCAGGATTCAACAACGGCTCGCCAAGACGGTGATATCGATACCTTCGGTTCAGTGTACTGCCGGCTGTTTCGCAGTCCTTCGGTAATTGCACCGAAGCGATTGGCCGACGCCGCCTAAACGCCGCCCAAGCATGGCGACGCGCAGCTACATCGCATCGAAACGGCCAAAACTTCCGTGATTTACGCCAATTCTTCGCGCCGATACCAACCTACTTTGGCGCTGCGGTGATGCCGCGCACCACCGCAGTGCAGGCCCAACTGGAAGCTCACTACATCCAACGGGCTCTACAGCAGACCATTCTCTATGCAAAGGATGAACACATGACAATCCTGTTGACCGCTCCCTCTTTTTTCTCCTACCGCAGCGCATGCCAGCCGCACCCCTCGCAACGACATCTAAGCGGAGCAAGAAGTCTCGCCATCGTGCTGTCCATAGGGCTGCTCAGCTTGAGCCAGGCCGCGCTCGCCACCAAGGTATGGAATGCCAGCCCCAACCAGGTTCAGAACAACTGGATTTCCGGGATGTACGCCAACATCAGCGGCCCGTTGAAGGCGACGTTGCAACAGTGCGAGGCGGCTGCGCAGCCGGCATGTGAGGTAACGATTGAGGCCAATGGCGGTGTCCATGCAAGCGCAGACAAGAGGCAGCACTTCACGGTACGGTTCACCGGCAACGCTGCTGCGTATACCGCCTGCCACGTCTATCCGAGAACGCCAGACACTCCCGGCAGCATAGGTCTGGAAGGCGCTAACTGCTACAACGGGGGCAGACCCACCTACTTCAAACTCAACTGATGCAGGCGGCGGTCGCTGGATGCTTGCAACATGCGCGCGGCCATCGCAATGCGGCCGGTTGCCTGACACAACACGGGGTGGGCTTTCGCCACCCCGTGTTGCGGTCCCTGTTTGCCATCCGCCCTGCGGCGGCGCGCGCAGCAGACCTGCGTGCGTTACTGCGCAGGCGTGCCCAGCTGCACTTGCGCCTTGCCCACCGGGTTACGCGGGTCGCTGCCGCCACTGAGCACGTTGCGGCGCTTGTCCCATTCCACCGTCTGCAGGTTGCCCCACACATGGCTGGAACCGCGCCCGCCTTCGGCGCTGTCGCCCGGCTGTTTCAGCGCGTGCCCCATTGCCTGCAAGCCGTTGGCGGTCTGCGGCGAGAACGCATTGCTTTCGGCATCGATGACGTCCGGCAACCACTGGTGGTGGTAGCGCGGCAGCGCGCTGACCGCCTGCGCATCCAGCCCGGCGTCGTAGCCCAGAATACCCAACAGCACCATGGTGATGATGCGGCTTCCGCCCGGTGTACCGAGTACGATCGCCTTGTCGGCCGATTCCATGAAGGTCGGCGTCATCGAGCTGAGCATGCGCTTACCCGGCTTGGGGGCATTGGCGTCGTAGCCCATCACGCCAAACGCGTTCGGCGTGCCTGGCTTGAGCGCAAAGTCGTCCATCTCGTTGTTGAGCAGCACGCCGGTGCCCTTGGGGATCAAGCCCGAGCCATACAGCAGGTTGACGGTCTGGGTGCCGCCGACGCGGTTGCCCTCGCCGTCGATGATGGAGAAGTGCGTGGTTTCGTCGTCTTCCAGCGGGGTCGGATTGCCCGACAGCAGATCGCTGGGCGTAGCCTTGTCCGGGTTGATGGTGGCTCGCAGGCCTTGTGCGTAATCCTTGCTGGTCAGCACGCGCTGCGGCACATCGACAAAGTCCGGGTCGCCCAGGAAGAACGTGCGGTCGCGGTAGGCACGGCGCATCGATTCCACCACCAGATGGGTGCGATGCACCTCATCGAGTTTGTTCACGTCCCAGCCTTCCAGAATCTGCAGCATGGCCGCGAGCGCGATACCACCAGAGGACGGCGGCGGTGCGGTGGTGATTTTCCAGCCGCGATAATCGAACTGGATCGGCGTGCGCGCTTTCACCGTGTAACCGGCCAGCTCGGCCGCCGTCCAGCGCCCGCCCGCCTGCTTGACGCCGGCGATCAGCTTCCTGGCGGTTTCGCCTTTGTAGAAGCCGTCGAAGCCCTTGTCGCCCAGCAACGTGAGCGTGCGCGCCAGCTCGGGCTGCTTGAAGATGTCGCCTTCGGCGATGGGCTTGCCACCGCGCAGGTACACCTCGCGCGTGCCGGGGTAGCGCTCCATCACCTCGCGCCGCGAAGCGTAGCCCTTGGCCATGCGCGCATACACCGGGAAGCCCTCGCTGGCAATACGGATCGACGGCGCCAGCGATTGCTTGAGCGGCAGCCGGCCATGCTTGGCCGCCAGCTCCACCAGCGCGGCCGGCAGGCCGGGAATGCCGGCCGACCACGGGCCGTTGACCGAGCGGTCGCGATCCAGCTCGCCCTGCTGGTTGAGGAATTTTTCCGGTGTGGCCGATTCGGGCGCGTACTCGCGCGCGTCCAGCATCACGTCCTTGTCGGTCCTGGCGTCGTGCAGCAGAAAGAACCCGCCGCCGCCCAGGCCGGAGCTGATCGGCTCGACCACCGCCAGGGTGGAGGACACCGCAATCGCCGCATCGAAGGCATTGCCGCCCTCACGCAGGATCTGCAGCCCCGCATCGGTGGCCAGGGCATGGCCGCTAGCCACCGCCGCGCCAGGTGGATGTGCGGCCGCTGCGGTGTTGGTGGCGGCGGGCCTGGCGGCATCGGCGGCCCAGGCCGGCGGTGCCAGCACCAGGGCCAGCAGCCACAGGCCGCGCACGGAAAAACGTCGGGAGAAAGTGCTCACGGGATGGGGGGCTCCTGTTCGTACAGTTCGGGATGATCGCGCTGCAGCTGCATGAGCTTGGCCAGCAATTGATCGTGGGTTTCCGGAATGTCCGGATCCGGGTCGATGCACTCGACCGGGCACACCACCACGCACTGTGCCTCGTCGAAATGCCCCACGCACTCGGTGCAGCGCGCCGGGTCGATCACGTAGATGGTTTCGCCCATCGAGATCGCCTGATTCGGACAGGCCGGCTCGCAGACGTCGCAGTTGACGCACAGTTCGTTGATCTTCAGCGACATGGCGGCGACTCGCAGGGCAGCGCCGGGCACCGGCAGTGAGCGCGCTGCCGCGGGCGGGCGCGTAGCTCCGCAACGCCGAGGGCGTTGCCGGGAACCGGCCAGCAGTGGCCGGCCCCGATGGAGTGCGACATCAGCAACATGGTGCGTGTCCACGCCGCGGCCGGCTGCGCCCTCCCGCGCATCCGGCCTGGCACGGCATTACTTGGCTTCAACGAAGGTGTATTCCGCGCCCTTGGGCTGGACGATGGTCTGCACGCGCGCGTTCTCGGCCGCATCGCCGATGAACAGCACGCGCACGCCCTTCATCGAATCCGGCGGCACGTCCTTGAATGCGGCGTCGATCAGGTCCGCCATCTTGGTGGAGGCCGACGAACCGAAAGCCAGCATGTTGCCCGGCGTCACGCCACGCGCCAGCGCGGTCTTGACGCTTTCCAGCTGGCGCTCGTAGCTGCCGGCGAACTCGGCATCGGACTCCGGTGGCAAGTAATACAGGAACGGGCTGTTGGTGGTGGTGCCCAGATTCTGGCCCACGACTTCCGGCAGGTACTTCTTCCAGCCGGCATTGTCGTCCTTGGCCGGCGCCTTCAGCGGCGCGGGCGCCGCGGCAGCGGTCGGCGCGGCCTCTTCCTTCTTGCAGGCGGTGACCGCCAGCGCGGCGATCGAAGCGAGCGCCAGAGCGCGCATGGTGTGTTTCATGAAACTCCTCCCGTTGAAAAGCGTGTGGTGATGTAACGAACGATCGGATCAGGCCTGGGCGCGGGATGCGCGCACCTGGCGCAGTGCCTCGACCACCGAAGCCGGAACGAAACCGGAAACATCGCCGCCCAGCCGCGCGATCTCGCGCACCAGCGACGACGAAATGAAGCTGTACTGCTCGGCCGGGGTGAGGAACAGGGTTTCCACCTCCGGGATCAGATGGCGGTTCATGCTGGCCATCTGGAACTCGTATTCGAAATCCGACACCGCGCGCAGGCCGCGCAGCAGCACCCCGGCGTTCATGTCGCGCACGAAATGGGCCAGCAGCGTATCGAAGCCGCGCACCTCCACATTGGTGTGCGCCGCCAGGGCTTCCTGCGCCAGCGCGACGCGCTTTTCCAACGGCAGGGCCGGCCCCTTGGACGGGCTGTAGGCCACGCCCACCACCACGCGCTCGAACAGCGGCGCGGCGCGGTTCACCAGGTCGATATGGCCATTGGTGATCGGGTCGAAGGTACCGGGATAGACGGCGGTGCGGCTATTGGCCACGCTCATACGGAAACTACCGGGGTCGGATCGCCGTTCAGTGTAGCAGCGGCCCGGCGATACAGCGCATAGCGCACCTGCCGGGTACCGCCCTCGCGGTGCAGCTGCCAGCTGGCCGGCAGCTGCAGGACCGCATCGGCCGGCGCTTCCAGGTACAGCCATGCCTCGGCGGCCAGGTGCGCGGGCAGGCGTTCGAGCACGCCGGCCCACAGGCCGTCCGCGAACGGCGGGTCGACGAACACGATATCGGCTGCGGCCGCAGGCGCGCGCTCCAGCCAGCGCAGCGCGTCCTCCTGCAGCACTTGTACCTGCTCGGCCGCACCCAGCCGGGCCACATGCTCGCGCAGGCGCTGCGCCAGCCCTGGGTCGCGCTCGATCAAGGTGGCGTGTGCCGCCCCGCGCGAGACCGATTCCAGGCCCAGCGCGCCGGAGCCGGCGAACAGGTCCAGCACGCGCGCACCGGGCAGGCGCGGCATCAGCCAGTTGAACACCGTCTCGCGCACGCGGTCGCTGCTCGGCCGCAGGCCCGGTGCCTCGGGCACCGCCAGCCGCGTATTGCGCCAGCGCCCACCCACGATCCGCACCTGGCCCTCCACGCCACGCGGCGCCGGCCGCGCCGGGCGGCTCATCGCGGCCTGCCGCTGGCGGGCCGAAACAGGTGGAGCATGACGGGATCGAGTGACGGCATGGCTCAAGGCGCGACCAGGGAGCGCCCATGATACCGCCGTCGCTGACGCCCCCGCCCTCCCCGACGCGGCAGCACTGCACGACACATTCGTGCCCATGCGCCTTGAAAAAACCTGCCCACGGCCACATCCCCCAAGCCATCGGCCGACATGCGGCCTGGACCACCACGGAGCACGACCCCAATGACCGTTGACACCGACAAGCAGACGCTGGGCTTCCAGACCGAGGTCAAGCAGCTGCTGCAGCTGATGATCCATTCGCTGTACTCCAACAAGGAAATCTTCCTGCGCGAGCTGGTCTCCAATGCCGCCGACGCCGCCGACAAGCTGCGCTTCGAAGCCTTGGTCAAGCCCGAACTGCTGGAAGGCGGCGGCGAGTTGCGCATCCGTGTGGAATGCGACAAGGACGCCCGCACGGTCACCATCGACGACAACGGCATCGGCATGAGCCGCGAGGATGCCGTCTCGCACCTGGGCACCATTGCCAAGTCCGGCACCGCCGACTTCCTCAAGCACCTGAGCGGCGACCAGAAGAAGGACGCCAACCTGATCGGCCAGTTCGGCGTGGGTTTCTACAGCGCCTTCATCGTCGCCGATCAGGTGGATGTGTACTCGCGCCGCGCCGGCCTGCCCGCCAACGAAGGCGTGCACTGGTCCTCGCGTGGCGAAGGCGAATTCGAAGTGGCCGGCATCGACAAGCCCGATCGCGGCACCCGCATCGTGCTGCACCTGAAGGACGGCGAAGACGCGTTTGCCGACGGCTGGACCCTGCGCAACATCCTCAAGAAGTACTCCGACCACATCGGCCTGCCGATCGAGATGCGCAAAGAGCATTACGGCGAAGACGCCGATAAGCCCGCCGAGCCGGAGTGGGAAGTGGTCAACCGCGCCAGCGCGCTGTGGACGCGACCCAAGTCCGAGATCAAGGATGAGGAATACCAGGAGTTCTACAAGCACATCGCGCATGACGCCGGCAACCCGCTGGCATGGAGCCATAACAAGGTCGAAGGCAAGCTGGATTACACCTCGCTGCTGTTCGTGCCTGGCCGTGCCCCGTTCGACCTGTACCACCGCGACTCGGCCAAGGGCCTGAAACTGTACGTGCAGCGCGTCTTCGTGCTGGACCAGGCCGAACAATTCCTACCGCTGTACCTGCGCTTCATCAAGGGCGTGGTGGATTCCTCGGACCTGTCGCTCAATGTTTCGCGCGAACTTCTGCAATCGGGCCCGGTGGTGGACTCGATGAAGTCCGCGCTGACCAAGCGGGCGCTGGACATGCTGGAAAAACTCGCCAAGGACAAGCCCGACGATTATGTGACGTTCTGGCGCAACTTCGGCCAGGCGCTGAAGGAAGGCCCGGCCGAGGACTATGCTAACCGCGAAAAGATCGCCGGCCTGCTGCGCTTCTCTTCCACGCACGACACCACCGGCGCGCAGAGCATCGGCCTGACCGATTACGTGAGCCGGTTGGCCGAAGGCCAGGACAAGCTGTACTACCTCACCGGCGAGAGCTACGCGCAGATCAAGGACAGCCCGCATCTGGAAGTGTTCCGCAAGAAGGGCATCGAAGTGCTGCTGCTCACCGACCGCATCGACGAATGGCTGATGAGCTATCTCACCGAGTTCGACGGCAAGTCGTTCGTGGACGTGGCCCGCGGCGACCTGGACCTGGGCAAGCTGGACTCGGAAGAAGACAAGAAGGCGCAGGAAGAAGTGGCCAAGTCGAAGGAAGGCCTGGCCTCGCGCATCAAGGCCGCACTTGGCGACGAGGTGGCTGAAGTGCGCGTCTCGCACCGCCTGACCGATTCGCCGGCTATTCTGGCCATCGGCCAAGGCGACCTGGGCCTGCAAATGCGCCAACTGCTGGAGGCCAGCGGTCAGGCCGTACCGGAAAGCAAGCCGGTGTTCGAATTCAACCCTGGCCACCCGCTGATCGAGAAACTCGATGCGGAGCAGGATATGGACCGCTTCGGCGACCTGAGCCGCGTGCTGTTCGATCAGGCCGCATTGGCCGCAGGCGATAGCCTCAAGGACCCGGCCGGGTATGTGCGGCGGTTGAACAAGCTGTTGCTGGAATTATCGGCGTAGTCGCCGCTGCCAGGATGCAGAGGAAAGACCGGCATTGATGCCGGTCTTTTTTTGCTCGCGTGACGACCTTGCAAGGGTACTGGATCAGGCGTTGCGGCCGTCCTCCAGCACCCAGCACCCAAACGCCGGCCCTGCCGAATAACCGGTCTCCGGCTCGATACGGATCTGCAAGGTGGCGCGGCCTGCGACCGCTGCGGGCAAGGCGTAGTCCACATCGACGAAGTCCAGGCCGCGGTTGCCGTCGAGGCGTTCGTTGGCGATGAGTTCGCCATCGGCGAGGAGGCGGAAGCGGCGACGGGTTTCGTCGCCCCAGTAGCGCAAGCGCAGGATGCGGGCCTGGGCGGTGTTGCGCAAGGTGAAAGCGATGAAGCCGCCAGTGCGCGCGTCGCGGCCGGCACGCCTGCGGTAACTGAGGGCGTAGGAGCTGGCGCTGGTCAGGGAGTGGGCCTTCTCGGAGGCTTCGTCGCCCAGGGCCATGTAGTCGAGCGCACTGGCATCCAGCGTCTGCTGTCGATGCGCGGCGGCGGCCTGCTCGACCTGGCGTTGCTGCCAGGCGACGGCATCGCGGTGTTCGAGATAGACCGCGCTGCGGCGGTCGAACTGGGCGTAGAACGGCGACAGGCGCCATTGCTGCGTGCCGTTGAGATACTGGTAATGGTCATGCGCCGGTAGCGGCTGCAGGCGCTGCAAGACCTCGTCGCCGCCGATCAAGGCCGGCGTCTGTTGGTTCCATGGTTTGGCAGCGTCGCCAAGATCGGCGGCCAACACCAGCGGGCCGCGCATGACCGTCACCCACGCAGGATCGTCGGGGGTGGGCTCCAGACGCAGTGGCATCTCCAGTTGCAGCGACACCGTGTCGCCAGCAGCCCATACCCGTTCGATGCGCAGATAGCCGTCGATCGGCTGCAAGCCCTGCAACTGATTGTTGACCCGTAGCGTGAATGCGCTGGCCCAGCCGGGCACACGTAGCGCGAGCGTGCGCGCCGCTGCCGGCGCCGCATCGACCTGCAGCGTGACCTGGCCCTGTTCGGGCAGTGTGCTGCGCAGGCTGAGCGCGAAACCGGCCGCATCGCGCACCGTGGAGGGCACATACAGGTTGACGTACACGCCCTGCCCGTCTTCCCAATAGATCGAGTCACCAAACTGCGCATGCGATTCCATGCCGCTACCGACGCAGCACCAGAAATCACCGAACGGCGACGACCAGGCGCGCGCCTCGCCGGCCAGCAACGGTGTCATGTAGGTGAACATGCCGGTGCGCGGATGCTGCTGGGCCATCACATGATTGAGCAAGGTGCGTTCGTAGTAGTCGAAGAACGCCGCTTGCGGCCCCCACTGATGCAGGTGGCGGGTGAGCTTGAGCATGTTGTAGCTGGCGCAATGTTCGCAGGTCTGCTCGGTGAGAAACTTCGAAATACTGTTGGGTTGCTGGAAGTATTCGCGGTCGCCATTGCCGCCAATCACGTAGGTATGCTGGTCGGTCACGGTATGCCAGAAGAAGCGCGCCGCCGCGCCGGCAGCCGCATCGCCGGTGACTTCGTACTCGCGGGCCAGGCCGATGAGCTTGGGAATATTGGTATTGGAATGCTGGTGCACCAGTTCATCGCGCTGGGCGATCAAGGGGTCGAGCACGGCGTGGTGATGCAGCCGTCGCGCCACTGTCAGCCACTGCGTCTCGCCGGTGCGCACATGCAGTTCGACGAACGATTCATTGAGGCCGCCGAACTCGCAGGACAGCACCTGTTGCAACTGCGCATCGTCCAGTGCCGAGAACACATCTTGCAGATAACCAGCCAGGCCAACGGCCACCTGTAGCGCCTGCGCGCTGTCGCAGTGCGCGTGCACATCGAGCAGGCCGGCAAACAGCTTGTGCCAGGTGTACAAGGGCGCCCAGCTTCCGTTGAGGTAGAACGGCGCAGGATCGATCTTGCCGCGTTTGAGCTCGTCGAACACCGCGCGCCCACTCTCGATCTGCCCGGCTGCATTCTTGCGGGTGAAGCCGGCCACGTATCCATCGCCGGCATGCGCCTGGCAACGCGCCAGTTCGCTGACCAGATAGGTAGCGCGTGCCGCACATTGCACATCGCCGGTCTGCGCATGCATCAGCGCCAGCGCACTGAGGTAATGGCCCAGTGTATGGCCGGCGATGGTGTCCGCCTCCCACCCCCCGTACGCCGGCGCCTTGGGATCGAGCCCGGCGTACAAGACGAAGTTGTGCAGCAACCGATCCGGTTCCAGCTGCATCAGGTAGCGGCGATTGACGTGCAGTGCGTCCAGGAACAGCGAAGGTACCAGCCGCACCTGCTTCAGCGGCACCGCACGCATGCTGCCCGGCTGGGCAGCGGCGGCATCGGCGGGAAAACGTAGAAAGCCGGCGGCCACCGCAAGACTGCTCCACGCCAGGAAACGTCGCCGCGACAGGCGACCAGCCTGATGGTGGAGTCCATTGTGATCGAATACGTCGGTCATTGGCTCAGTTCAAGCTCCGGTCAATGGAGGCGTTGGGTGACGAACATGCCCAGGCATGCCATTCAACGATGCATCCCGCCGCCAGGATAAACGCATCGGGATGCATAACCATACGTCTGCTGGTCAGAACGTCACCGTAGCACGCGCCCAGTAGAAACGCCCAAGTACATCGTAGGTGGCCACATCGGTGTTGGCGTTGCCCGCGTTGTTGGAGTAATACAGCGGCGGCTGTTTATTGGCGATATTGTCCACGCCCACTTCGAAGCGGGTGTGCCAGGGCTGCACGTTGTAGCCCAGCTGCAGGTTGTTGTAGACATAGGCACCGACCTTGCGCACCACGCCCGGCTGGCCGGCATCGGCAGACAGGCTTTGATCCGGGTCCGTGCTACCGATGGCGGTATTGCCCACGTAACGGATGCGCCAGGTAGCACTCCAGTCATCCAGCGACCAGCTCAACGTGCCCAGGCCCCGCCAACGTGGGAAATTGCCATATGCCTGGGTGTAGCGACCCACGTTGTGGATGGTGACCGAGCTGGGATCGGTGGTATCGGGCAGCACGTCGTAGCGTGTCAGATAGGTCCCGTTGAGGCCGGCGACCAAGTTGCCCCAGGACGTGGATGGCAGGCGATAGGTCAGGTTGAAGTCCATGCCCTTGGCCCAGAGCTTGCCCAGATTGACCGTGGGTTCGGCGATATAGTTGATGGTGCCGTTGCCGTTGCGATGGATCAATGCGCAGAATGCGCTGGCCGAGTTGGCATAACACTGGTTGAGCACCGTCTGCGCCGAGACCGTGGTGATGGTGTCTGCCAGGTCGATCCGCCACCAGTCGGCGCTGAGCGAGAGCCCATCGATCCATTGCGGGTCGTAGACCAGGCCCACATCGTAGGAAGTACCGGTCTCCGGCTTGAGCTGGTAGCCAGCCACGGCCGCACCGGACGCCTTGCCCGCCACCTGGCCGTCCGCCTGCCGGTAGCTGCCATCGGTGGGCACATTGGCGCAGGCCACGGCATTGCCGCCGGTGTAGCCATTGCACGGGTCGTTGACGGTGGCCGAATCGCCGGCCACGCCGGCATACAACTCGTTGATGTTGGGTGCGCGGAACACCTGCGACACGGTGCCGCGCAGCAGCAGGTCTGCGACCGGCCGATACTCCAGCGACAGCTTGCTATTGGTCTTGCTGCCGACCGAGCTGTAGTCGGAAAAACGCGTGCCCAGGGTGATGTTGAGTGCGTTGATGCCTGGCAGGTCCTTGAGCAGCGGGAACAGGGCTTCCGCATAGGCTTCCTTGACGTCGAAGCTGCCACTCAAGGTGGACGAGCAGAATTCGATCACACCGCACAAGCCGTTCTCATCGCCCGTCCATAGCGCGTCCGATGCCGTGCTGGAGCGCTCCTTCCGATAGGAAAGACCGGCTGCAAGACTCACCCCGCCTGCGGGCAGGTCGAACAGCGTGCCATTGGCATTGGCTTCGAACTGTTTGACGGTATAGACACTGGTGACGATGGGATTGACCACCTTTCCCTGCAAGGTCGCAAGATTGGACGGGTCGTTGAGGTTGAAGAAATTGAGCGGCGTGCAGCCGGCAATCGGTGCACCTGCACTGCCGCAACGGACAGTGCCGTCGCTATCGAGGAACGATGGGCCGATGGCGCGATTGAATTGCGCATAGTCAAGAAACCCGTTGTTGATCGATTTCTGCTTGACCTTGCCGTAGTTGAAGGTGGCATCCCATTGCCAAGAGCTGTCACCGAAACTCCCGCGCAGCCCGGGGCTGATCTGGAAGTTGTAGGTGTTGTACTGGTAACTGCGGTTTCCCAGCACCGTGGCGCGCGTATTGAGGTCGTTGTATGACGTCCCGGTGCTGCGATCGGTGCCGAAGTTCACGCCGAACGGGTTGTAGTAGCTCTGCGAGGACACCAGGATGTTGTCGCCATTGGAGAAGATCGGAATCGGCGCGATGATGGATGCGGATTCGGTCTTGCTGAACCATGTATTGACATAGCCCTCCACGCGGTCACTGAAGCGATAGGTGCCGAGCAAGAACGCGTTGGTGCGCTTTTGTGGGGTCTGCAATAGGTTGAAGGGTTGGTAGTTGTAGGAATCGGCAGCGGCGTTGTAGCAACGAAAATCGCCTGGGCCGGCGCGGCCGCTGACACCGCTGTTGAGGGTGACGCGCCCGCAGCCGTTGGCCTGCGCAAGTTGCATGGACTGCGCAGATCCATCGTTGAAGTTGACCGTGCCGGTGGGTGTAGCGGACGAGCCCTGCTTCACCGGCTGGCCATCGATCAAGGCCAATGCGTCCTTGGAGTAGGCGCGTGCGCCGGCCGACACCGGGTCGATGCTGTGATACGAGAGCCCGCCGATCAGGCTGCCGCGCTCCCAGCTGTGGCCGGCGGTGAGCGCGAAGTTGCGACGATTTCCATCACGCTCGCTGCTGGTACCGAAGTCGCTGCTGAACTGCACGCCATCGAAGCGCGTGCGCAGGATGAAATTGACCACGCCGCCAATGGCATCGGAGCCGTAAACGGCAGAGGCACCATCGCTGAGCACCTCGATGCGTTCGATCATGCTGGCCGGAATGGCGTTGACGTCGTTGTAGGCCAGCCGGATACCGTTGACCAGTACCAACGTGCGTTTGTCGCCCAATCCGCGCAATGAAATCGCCGATGCACCGGTGCCACCGCCGTTGTTGGTATAGGGATTGGTGGCATTGCCGGCAATGGACGGCAGCTCCTGCAGCAGGTCGCCCACCGTGGCCTTGCCGGTGGCCGCGATCTGCTCCTGGCTAACGGTCACTACCGGGTTGGCGGTTTCGGTATCCACACGGCGCAGACGCGAACCGGTGACCACCACGCTGTCCAGGGTCTGCGTTGCATCGCCGCCAGTCGTTTGCTGCGCATGCACCGGCGCCATGGCAGCGAGAGATAGCACGGCCATCAGTGCGCTGGCGAGCGTGCTCCGTGCCGGGTGCGTGCTGGCAAACGCGGCGTGGGAGTGAGACAACGGCAACATCGGCATGCAGAACTCCTGGTTGGGACGACAGACGTGCGGCAACACACGCCCGAGCCGGCATGCACCAGCACGGGTCGGAACAGATGGCAGGCGGTCCCGGATGCAGCAGGCCGCGATCAGGCGCTGCGGACGCAGGAAAACAGCGCAAAGCGCACACCGGCAAGTGGTGTTGCCGCAACGCGCGGTCTCTCAACGAAGTGGATACGTAGCGGAGTCGCCCATGCGCCCCGCTTTCATCAGTTGGTCACAATGTGCCTGCGTACACGCCCTGGCGTCTTGTCGCAATTGGCGACAAGGCATGCGGAAAACTGCATGTTCCAGATATTGATGGTCATGCAATGAGGTATGCGGTGCAGCGGTCTGTACCGCAGCACGCATAATCGACCAATGCTGCGCAACGGCAACCTGTGCGCGTTGGCAGCACGCCTGGTTGGGCGTGCCTGGAAAACCTGCGTGCGTTCAGCACCGACCCGGCTTGGTCGGATGCAGCGGTGCCTCAGGGCCGCAGTGCCAGCAGAACCACACCATGTGCTGCCACCCGCACGCTTCGGGTGGATGGCCCCAGGCGGCGTCCGCGCCAGAGGTCACGCACCTGGGCGATGTGCGCCAAGCCTGCGTCTGCGGGCGTAAACGTCACATCCCGTGCCTGCGTGCCGCGATTGAACACGCCCAACGCCACCCTGCCATCAGCAAGCGACTTGGACCACAGTTCGATGCCGTCGGCCTTGCGCACCGCGCGCCCCTGCCGGCCAAGCGGGTCCTGATCGATCGCCAGAACATCCTGGTTGCGCAACAGCCGCAAGGTGGCTGGCGACATCGCCCGCAGATCGTTGCCCAGCAGCAGTGGCGCAGCCGACAGTGCCCACAGACTCATGTGTGTGCGGTACTCCTCTTCCTGCATGCCGCCGTTGCCGATCTCCAACATGTCCGGGTCGTTCCAGCCACCCGGTCCGGCGTCGTCAGGGTTGCCGTTGCTGTCGAAGCCAATCCGCGCCATCGATGCGTAGTGGTCTTCGATATCACCGGTGGTGCGCCACAGATGTCCGCCGACCTCGCGGCCCCAACGGCCGACACTGTCGCGGCCGTACTGGCACAGGCTGTAGACCATCGGCCGGCCGGTGGCGCGCAATGCCTGGCCCATCTGCTGATAGGCACGCCTGCGCGTGTCGGCGCTCCGAAAGATGCCCTCGCCCGAGCACAGGTCGTATTTGAGATAGTCGATGCCCCATCCCGCCCAGGTGGCGGCATCCTGCTCGACATGCCCGTAGCTGCCGATGTAGCCAGCACAGGTCTTGGGGCCGGGCGAGCTATACAGGCCCAGTTTCAATCCGCGCGCATGCACGTAGTCGGCCAGTGCACGCATGTCGGGAAAGCGCGCATTGGGATGCAGCACGCCGGCGGCATCGCGCTCGCCTTGCCAGCCGTCGTCGATATTGACGTAGCGGTAGCCGGCATCGCGCAAGCCGGAAGACACCAGCGCATCGGCGATGGCACGGATGGTTGCTGCGTCGATCTTGTCGCCGAAGCGGTTCCAACTGCTCCAGCCCATCGGCGGCGTACGCGCCTGGCCATCGGGCGCAAGCCGTTGCAATGGCGGCAGCGGCGCGCTGTGGAACGCCAGACGCTGCGCATCGGCGGCACTGCCCCGTCGGCCGACGACATCCACCTCGGTGTGCCAGATGCGTCCGCTCACCCGCAGCTGCCCGTCGCGCACGCTGGCCACCCACGGTAGCGGCGGCAATCTGGCATTGCCATTATCGATCTGGAACTGCGCCACCCCGTCGACGATACGCAGCTGGTTCATTGGCAGATCGCCATACCAGTCGGTGGTGATGCTGCCTTGCAGCTGCCCGTCGCGCCGTTCGATCCGCAGCAGGCGCGCACCGGGAAACGACGGCCCATCGCCAAGGATCCAGATGCCTTCCAGGGCAGTGGCGGGGGCCTGGGCGGCTGGTGCCGTAGCGGCACCGACCTGCCCATGACAACCTGCTGTCAGCACTACCGCAATGACCAGCAGTGTGGTCACAACCGCAGCGCGGAGCAACCGCAGGTGGCGGGTGGACACAGGAGACACCCGGCCACGGCGCTGCAAGCGCGAGGATTCGCCGGGACGACAGATGCGCGCGGTACTCATGCCGGCACCAACCAACCACCGAACAACGGGCCGGCCGTATCGCCATGTTGTGGCTCGAAACGAATCGTCAGTTGTTTCGCACCACGGGTCAGCGCATGCGGTAACGCATAGTCACGGTCAACAAAATCGATGACCTGGCTCCGTGCAACGGCCACTTCCGCAGCAAGCTTGCCATTGACCAGGATGTTGAAGCGGCCCTGGTCGCTGCCCCAGAAACGCAGGCGCATCGCCAGTGGCCGATCGTCGCCTCGCATGTGGAATTCGACAAACCCCTTGCCACGCACGTCGCGACATGCGCGGCGGCGGTAGGCACCGCCGAAGGAAGTATCGCTGCGCAAGCCATGCGCCTGCTCGGACGCCTCGTCACCGAACTGAATCATGTCCACTGCGCTGGCCTGCATGGCGGCGAATGCGTCCTTCTCGCGCTGGCGACGTGCAGACTCGCGATCCCACTGCGCGGAATCCATGCGCTTGAGATACAGCGCGCTGCGGCGGTCGTACTGGGAATAAAACGGCACGAAGGTCAATCCCTGCGGGCGCGAGGTACTGGCCAGATAGGTGCCCGGTTCGGGCAGCTCCACGAACCCCGCAAGCGGCGAGGCGTCGGCCACCAGTGCCGGCTCCAACGCCGTGTCGTCCTGCTCCACCGGCCCCAGATCGGCGGCAAGCGCCAGCGGCCCGCGTAGCACCACCACGGTGTCGGCGTCGCCGGGCGCCTGTTCCAGGTACAACGGCATCTCGAAATCGGCCTGGATCACGTCACCGGCTGCCCAACGCCGCTGCAGCCGCGCGTAGCCATTCTTGTCGGCCTTTACATCACTGACAACGCCATTGACCCGCAGCTGGAACCTGCCCTGGCACCAGGCAGGAACGCGCAGCGCCAGCCGCGTCGGTGCCGCAGCATCCACGCGTTCCAGGCTCAGCCGTACCTTGCCGTTCTCCGGCACGCCACTGTCCAGCGTCAACTGCACGCCGCGCTCGCTCCAGTCCAGACGGGAGGGAATGTAGAGATTGACGTACAGCGTGTCCGCATCGGCCCAGTAGATCGCGTCACCGAACTGTGCATGTGCCTCCATGCCGCTACCCACGCAGCACCAGAACGAATTGAACTTGTCCGACCAGCCACGTTCGGCGCCAGCGATCATCGGCGTCATGTAGGTGAACATGCCGGTCTGCGGATGCTGCGCGGCCATGGTGTGGTTGTACAGCGTGCGCTCGTAGTAATCGAAATACCGGGCCTGCGGCGTCCACTGATACAGATGCCGGGTGAGCTTGAGCATGTTGTAGCTGTTGCAGTGCTCGCAGGTCTGCTCGGTCAGGAAGCTGGCGATACTGTCCGGCGCCTGGAAATATTCGCGATCGGCATTGCCGCCGATCACGTAGCTGTAGTGGCGGGTCACGGTTTCCCAGAAGAACCGCGCCGCAGCGGCGGCATCGACATCGCCGGCCACCTCGAACTGACGCGCTGCGCCGATGAACTTGGGCACCTGGGTGTTGGCATGGTGATGCGGCAGATCGTCCTTGCCGGCTTGTGCCGGATCGATCACCGCCTCGTGCCGCAAACGCCGCCCGATCTCGATCCAGCGCTGATTACCGGTCCGCGCGCCCAGCTCCAGATACGACTCGTTGAGACCACCGAATTCGCTGCCCAGCAGGGTCTGCATCTGGGCATGGCTGAGCGTGTCGAACACGCCGGCCAGATAGCTGGCCAGCAACTGCAGCACCTGCAAGGCCTGGGTGTTGCCGGCAAGCGCGTTGGCGTCCAGCAGGCCGGCGAACAACTTGTGCACGGTATACAGCGGCGACCAGCTACCGTTGAGATTGAACGCGCTGGCGTTTATCACGCCGCGGCGCAACTCCTCGAAGACCTGCTTGCCCGCCTCGACCTGATCGCTGGCGTTCTTGCGGGTCAAGCCGCCAACATACCCGTCGGCGTCCTTTGCCTGCGCACGCGCCAGTTCGGCAACGATGTAGTCCACCCGCTTGCGCAGCTCGGCATCTCCGGTCTGCGCAGACATCTTGGACAACGCGCTGAGGTAATGGCCAAGGCTATGGCCGGCGATGGTGTCGCCCTCCCAGCCACCATAGACCTCGCCCTTGGCCGGCAGGCCCGCATACTGCAGAAAATTGTGTAGCAGCCGGTCAGGCTCCAACTCCAACAGATAGCGGCGGTTGGTCTGCAGCGATTCCAGGAACAGCGACGGTTTCAGCCTGACGGCCTGCAGCGGCGCTGCATTGACCGCGCCAGCCTGGCTTGCAGCGGCCTCCAGCGGAAAGCGCAACCAGCCCGCAGCCACCGCCAATGCGCTCCACTGCAGCAGCCGTCGGCGCGAAGCATCGATGGGCGACTGGCCCGCGTCGGTCGCGGGTACATGCCCGCATGCCGCTTGCCCAGTCCCATGCTGCACAGGCGCCTCAGATTCATCATGCATATCGATTCAATTCCAGTTGTAGCGCAAGATCAGGCCGGTCGTGCGCGGGTAGATTTCCCTCTTGGCGCCGTAATATCTGTCGCGCTCCCAGGTAGGTTGGCCATTGACCTGGCCGGCGTAGCTTCCATAAAACGGGACCGAGGCCACCTCGGTATCCTGATTCAGCAGATTGTTCACAAGCAGCTCCAGCCGCAGCATCTGCGGGCCCCAATGGCGTTCGTAGGCAGCATTCATATCCAGCGTCCACCAGCTGGGAAACCGGCCCAGGCTGCCACGCGAAACCGCCACCCCGTCGCAGTAAAACGCGGAAGGACCCGCGTCGTAGGCCGCGTCGGTGGGGTCCGGATACTGGCTGTAGCACGAACGGGGTGCCCCGCTCTGCCAGACCGCACCAAGCCCGAGCGACAGACCGCTGGCGCCAAAGGTGTGCGAGCCATTGAAACGCAGCACATGACGCACGTCCGCCGGCAAATCACCGTTGTTGCCCGCCGACAACGATGCATAGCGAAAGTTCGGCGCCCCCAGCACGTTGCCGTTGGTCTCGCCGTAATAGCCCTCGTAATTGCCGTACACATGTTTCCAGGTATAGCCGAACAGCAAGAACACCGGTTGCTCCGGAGTCTCCGGGTGCACCAGCTCCAGACTGGTGCTATAGATCTCGCGACGTGGCTTGGCAAGCCCGGTGGCAAGTCCAGGGAGGGTCACCCGCTCACGCTGTCCATCGCCATTGAGATCGTTGTCAATGACTACCGCACTGCCCGGGTTGACCAGCATATTATTGGTCAGATGCGGATCGGCAAACCCGAGTGATTGAAGATACTTGTACGCAGGGCTGGACAGACCGCTACTGAGATCGTTCCACACCGCCAGCGCACGCTTGACCGAGGAATGATTGAATTCCAGCGTGCTGGACCAATGCGGCAGCAGCTGGTTGTCCTGCAGATACAGGGTATAGCTGTCCTGGCGCGCATTGCGCAGATTACGCGAGGTCAGGGTCACCGGCTCGCCGATGATGCTGGCATTGGTATAAGTGCCGATCTGACGCGGTGCGATCGGCGTGCCATCCGGATTGATACCGGCGTAGGTAGAGGCAACATAGGCATCACTGAAGTCGTTGAACAGGCTCGTCAAGATCACGCCCGGCACCGGCATGGTGTAGATACCCGCACTGGCGCCGAGTTTCATCGTGCTGTCGCCACGTACATCCCAGGACACGCCCAACCGAGGCGATGTGGTGTACAGGTCGAGCACATTGCGCCCGTTGGCCAGGCGCGCGCCGCTGTTGTCGCGGCGCACGCCGCCGTAGACCACCCAATGATCGGCAGCCTGCCAATAATCTTCCACGTAACCGCCGCGATTCACTTGCCCCAGTGGCCCGCCACTTCTGCCGACATGGGTGAGCAGGATCGGCGTATTGGCCGGCACCACCAGATCACCGACCATGGCACGGTCCTGGTCACGGCCATAGTTCAGGTAGGTGTAATCGCCATTGCGGCCGAACAGACTGAGGCTGTCGAACGACAGGTCGTAGTGCTCGGCGCCCAGTTGCAGCTTGTGCTCACCCAACTGCCAGGTGTAATCGGCGCGAAACCCGCGCTTGTGATAAGTAACCGGCTCTTCCGAGTCGCGCACACCGTTGGCTAACACATTCGCCACTCCGCCCGGCTCGTCGAAACGCACGGCGTACAGTCCGGAGTCGGAGAAGCTGTTCTTTTCCATATGGCTGAAATAACCGGCCATCAGCGAAAGATTCATCGTGTCGTTGAGCTGCCACCGGTAGCGCCCCAGGTAGAACGCGTCATGACTCTCAAACAGTATATCGCGCAGATAGCTACGCTCTGACGCGGGATTGGATGGCTCGGCCAGGGTGCTAATGCTTGTGTAGTTTTTGCGATCCGAACGCGCAGCAGTGAGGTCGAACTGCTGCGCGTCGCTGATGACCCAGCTCAGGTTGAGCGCGGGGTTGTTGTAGGCAGAACGGAAGGTGCGCCATTCTTCGCCCACCTCGCCGGCCATGAAGCTGCTCTGCGACTGCGGGCGATTGTTCTGCAGCACCACATTGAAGAACAGCTTGTCGTTCAGCAACGGACCAGAGAGAAAGTAGGTATTGTTGAACGACGTTTCGGTACTGCCGTTGGTGCTTTGGTCCTGGTAGTAATAGCGATTGACGCCGTTGCGTTGTTCGATCAGATACGGGCGCACCCTGGGATTGAGCGTGCGCGATGGTGGCAGGCCGATTGACGATGCAAAGCCCGCACGCAGGGTATTGTCGCCGGACTTGGTCGTGGCCGATACCGACCCGCCCATTGCATTGGAATACTTTGCCGATGCGCCATTGGCGATGACCTGTGCCGAGCCGATCATATCCCCCGGCACTGAACTGGCGCCTGCGCCGGTGTAGTCGAAGGTCGTATCGAACTCGTTGATGTAGTAACGGGTTTCGGTCCCCGACCCGCCATTGAACGATGCCAGTCCGGAACCCTGCCCCGTGGTGACCTGCGCCATGTAGATCTGCGGCAATTGGGTGAGCAGATTGTTGTAACTCCCACCATCGCTTGCGCCACTGGTGTCCACGCCCGTCTTGCGGAACAGCGCCTCACTGTATTGGCGCACCAGCACCGGCGTGGTGACATCGATGGGGACGGTATTGTCTGCCGCGTTGTTCACCGCATCCGCACGGACCTGCACCGTATCCAGCGTGGCGGCCTGCTTGTCGCCGGATGCCAGCTCCGCCACCTGCGTGGCACTGCCAGGCCTGACCACTACATCCTGCACATCCAGGCTTCGGCCTGCGACCTGCAGCTCCACCCGATACTGGCCCGGTACCAGACCGTCGACGCTGAACCTGCCATCACGGTTGGGCGTGCGTGTCTGGCTGGCGCCGGTGCCGGTGTTGCGGATCACCACCTGTGCGGCTTCATTGGTGGAGACGGTGCCGTAAAGGGTGCCAGTCGCCTGCTGCGCAACGGCATGTTCGGTGGGCAGCAACGCCATGGCGATGGCGAGGCCAGTCAACAGAGGAATACAGCGACGACACGAACGACGTGCATCTTGCATGGATCACCTCATGAGCCGCTATGGAGACATGCCCCCGTCCACAGTCGCCTGGGATCTCTCCACAGATGCGCTATCGCGTTGGCCGATGATGATTTGCAGTACCCACCCTCTGGCATGCTGAACCCTCTCCAACGCAACTTCTTGCAGAAAAACTGCAATTTTCATGCTGATTACCACCAAACGGTCGCGGCATGGCGCTGTCGGCATGTGCGAGACAAGCGCATGCCCGCCTGTGCAACGCAGCACTCCCGTCTAGCGCGACGCGACGCCAGCTTTGGCACGTCGCGCTGGCGGCAGCGCATGCGCACATGCCGCAACCACGAAACCACTCATGACTTTGGTGCAGCAGCAGCGCTTGCGTCGAGGCGATTCCAGTCCGGCGTTGACGCCTGCTGCATCCAGCGCACGAAGAAGTCCAGCAGACGGCGTCTGCCATAGTCGCCGCCAGCACCATGATCGCCACCCGGCACCACCAGCAGGTCGAAATCCTTGCCCGCCTTGATGAGACGATCGGCGACCTGGAAGGTGCTCGCCGGATCCACATTCATGTCCATGTCGCCGGTGATGAGCAGCAAATGCCCCTGTAAACGCGCGGCATTTTCAACGTTCGACGATTCAGCGTACCACGGCCCTACCGGCCATCCCATCCATTGCTCATTCCACCAGATCTTGTCCATGCGGTTGTCGTGACAGCCGGAATTGGCCACGCCCGCAACGTAGAACTCTGGATGAAACAGCAGTGCACCCAAGGCATTCTGCCCGCCGGCCGAGGTGCCGTAGACGCCCACGCCGCCTTCGATGTCATACCACGGGTATTGCGCGGCGGCGGCCTTGTGCCAGGCGATGCGATCGGGCAGGCCGGCATCCTTGAGATTGCGCCACGCCACATCGTGAAACGCGCGCGACCGATTATTGGTGCCCATGCCGTCGATCTGTGCGACCGCGAACCCTAGCGCAGTCAACGAGGAGACCCTGGGACTGAACGTCTTTGGCACGAATGAGCCTTGCGGGCCAGCGTAAATATTCTCGACGACGCGGTAGCGTTGGTGCGAATCGAACCGCTGGGGCCGATGGATGACGCCCCATATCTCGGTCTTGCCATCACGCCCGACACTGTGGAAGGGCAGTGGCGGTTGCCACCCGCTGGCCAGCAAGCGGCTCAGATCGGTTTTTTCGACGGTCTGCACCAGCCCGCCATCGGCGCTGCGACGCAGCTCAAGCACCGGGCCCAGGTCCACGCGCGAAGACAGGTCTACAAACCACTTTCCATCTGGCGAATAGCTCACCTGATGATCGGCCGCCGTGGGCGTCAGCGCGGTCAGACCGCTGCCATCCAGACCAATGCGGTACGCGTGCCGGTAATACGGGTCTTCTCCGGCCTGCATGCCCGATGCAGTGAAATACAGCTGCCCGGTGGCCTGATCGACATGGTCGATCTTGCGTACGACCCAATCGCCACGCGTCACCTGGCGGATCACCTCACCGCGGTGTCCGTCGTAGAGATACACATGCTCCCAGCCGTCGCGTTCGGAGGCCCACAGGATCTGCTTGCCATCGGCTAGATCCTCGCGCGCATATTTGCCGCCATTCTCGTGGTCGCCGCTGAGTGGGGAATATTCGATGAAGGTGGGCGATGTTTCCTCGATCAAGGTGCGCGCCACTGCCGTGCGCGCATCCACCTCGATCACGCGATACAGCTGGTGCCCGCGCGCGTTGTACTCGAAGGTGAAGCCGCGGCTGTCCTTCCACCACTGAATGTTCTTCAGCGTAAAGGCGTTGGGCAGCAGCGTCATCGCCACCGGATGGGCCGCACCGCTGCTGATGTCGAACAACACCGGCTGCATCACCGGCAGCGCATCGCCTGGCTTGGGATAGATCTGCTGATGCAGCTTGGGCTGCACGCGATCGGCCGGCGCCGATTCGATGTAGTACACGATATGCGGCGGCGGCGCTTTGACCCGATAGGCGGCCAGGTGCTGAGAGTCGGGCGACCATTCCACGCTATCAATGGCGTAGTAGTCGCCGCTGCTGCCGTCGCGGCTGAGAACCCGCCGTTTGCCGCCGCTTGTGGGCGCAATCATCAGGTTGCCCTGCTCCACCCAGGCGCGCCAGCGCCCATCCGGCGACGCCTTGGCGGTGTGCTCGCCCTGCTTGAGCGGCAGCGCCATGTCCATCGTTTCGGGCTGTTCGTCCTCGTCGGGTTGATGCTCGCAGCGATAACGTGCCAGATCGCATTGCCAGCCCCGGCGCGCCAGTTGGAAGCCCAGGCGCTGCTGCGCAAGGGTTGGCTGTTTCAGTGCCAGTGCGGCTGCATCGACGTCGTGCGCGCCGGCCTGCGTCAGGGCCGCCGCCAGCCGCGCATGGTCGAAGGCCAGCGTGTTGCGACCGCTGGCGGCATCCACCAGGCGATACTCGATGCCGGGCGCCTGATTGGCGCGCGCCACGCCGCGCTGATACAGGAAGTGCCCCGCATCCACCCACACCGGCTCGGTGGGTTGCCGATCGACCAGCGAGGCATAATGATCGGACAGACCAATGGCCTGCGCATATTGCGCGGCCGTCGGTGCAGCCGTGGCGAACGCAAGGCCCGGCCACAGCGCAACGCCCAGACACCACGCAGCGATGCGGCAATGACGACGAGTTGATGGGTGCGACATGTGCATCCTCATGCAGGCACTGGTACGAAAGAGCGCTCAGCGCGCATCACAGCGTGCGGCATCGGCGGCAGTGGCGGTTGGTAGACGCTGCGGTTGCGGCGCCAGGACTTCCCATTCCTGTACGGCAAGCGCAGCGTGTTGGCCTTCGGTGCCGGAAGCATCCAGCATCACCCGCACACAGCGCGTGGTCACCGGTGCAAACGACACCGCGGCATCGAGACTGCTGGTGCCGTCATGCGAGTGTTTGGGCTGCACCGGTTGCCACCGTCCGTCCTGGCGGAACTCCAGCTGCCAATGCGCCGGTGGGGCCACACCAATGGACGCACCGGCCGGCTGGTCAGCCCAGAACACGATGCGTGTGCGATCCAGCGTCACCGGCTGCGCCCAGCTGTATTGAAGCCACTGCTGGGGTGGATTGTCGGGTGTCCAGCTGCCCCACATCTGCGGTGGCAACGGGTTGGCTTTGACAACGCCGTCGTTGAGCGCGGCCATCCAGTACTGCACGGGAATATCCGGGCCGTTGGACGCGCTGGCATAGGCAAATGGCGCCTGATTGCGCTGCGGCGGTGTCGGCGGCACCGGGCGCCGGGTCGGGATGACAGGACGGATGCTGGCCGGCTGGGTCGTGTCGTCCCACTCCAGGCGGTCGATGGCCACGCTGCGCCTGAAATGCCCGCCTCCATGCGCATCGGCGGTGTGATACACCAGATACCACTGGCCTTTGAACGCAACGATGCCCGGGTGCGAGGTGGTCGATGACACCGGCGGCAGCACGATGCCGCGATACGTCCATGGACCGAGCGGCGTCGGTGCGCTGGCGTAGGCAATGCACGCGTGATAGCGCGTGGGTGTACACGCCGAGCGACGCCCAGCGTTGTTGGCCGCATACGCCAGGTAGTAACTGCCGTTGCGTTTGAACAGCCAAGGCGCTTCAAAATAGCCTTCAAGCGTATCGACCCGCACCGGGCTGCCCTTGAAACTCACCATGTCGCGCTGCAGCTCCACGCCGTACAACGCGCCAAAGGTGCCCCAGTACAGATACACGCGCCCGTCGTCGTCCACCAGCACGGTGGGGTCGATGTTCTGGATGGTGTTGGCCGTGGGTACCGACTGGGACACCACCGGCCCTTGCGGATGCACATCGGTCCACGGGCCGAGCGGGCTGTCGGACACCGCCACGCCGATCGCGAACGGATCTTGATTGGTCGACTTGCGCTGCTGCACCGGTGCATACAGGTAATAGCGTCGGTCCGGGCCTTGCACGATCTGTGCGGCATAGGCGTAACGCTTTTCCGCCCAGGCGAAGACCTGCTGCGGTTGCAGGAAATCGCGGTAATGCGTCCACTGCCCGCTGGCCGGGTCGCTGCTGACGAACATCTGCCAGCCGGGCATGTCGAAGGCATTGAGATCGGGTGCAGCGGTGTCGCGCCCTGCCACGATGTATAACTTGCCGTCCGCCACCAAGGGCGCCGGATCCGCCGAATACCCACTACCGTCGGCAAGAATCGGGTTGCCGGGCGCGTCTAGATGTTCACCTTGCAGGGTGACTGCGCTGCACGCTGGAACAGCGCAAGTAGCCAACGCGCATACCAGTGCGACACGACGAGTGAGCATGCCGATCATGGCGTGGCCGACGTGATCTGCAACGTGAGTGGCACCGACATCTGCCCGGTGGGTGCACGCCCCTGCGCCGTCCCGGTGAGCGTGATGGTGCCGGGCTGCGCATACCGCGACGGCGGCAGCGCAGGCCATTGCACGGCAAGGCGCTCACGTGAGCCGTCGTTGTATTGCACGGTGACAAAGCCCGGCAGCGTCGGCGTGCGCCCCGCAACGGCGGTCACCACCGGCAATGCCTGCACGGTATTGATCTGCCCCGGTGGCGTTGCGCGTACCCAGATGGTGGCCTTGACCGGCATGACGCCTTCCAGCAAGCCTTGCAGTTCCACCGCGCCCTCGCTGGAGAGCCGGCTCAGCGGCAGTTCGGGCCACTGCACCGCAACCGGCAACACGCTGCCATCGGCAAAGAAAGCGGTGACCGTTTGTGGCAGGGCCGGCAGCTGGCCAGGAGCGGTGCGCAGCGCGATCTCTTCCACGCGACTGGGCAGCTCTGACTCCACCTGCCACTCATCCACCCCTAGCGCTGCATGTCCGTTCGAAGTGGTCTGGGTGGCCAGGACCGCGCGCAGGCCGGTGGTGATGACGGGCGCGAAACTGGCCGTGCTGGCCGTTCCCGGCGCGGCAATCGGATAACCGCCAGCGCTTGCGATGTCCTGCCACTGCCCTTCGCGCAGGTATTGCAGCTTCCAGTTGCCCGGTGGTGCAACGCCGCCACCGGGTTGGTCATCCCACAGATACAGCGCGCTGGACGATATCCGTACCGGCAACGCCCACTGGTACTGCAACCAGACCGACGCCGGTTGCGCGCGGCCGTAACTCCCCCAGCGCCGTGCGTTGTTGGGTACGCTCCCTGTGGGCGGGAGGAAGCCATCGTTGAGCGCCTCAACACGATGATGCGCACTGGTGACTTCGGCGCTGACGGTTGCCAGGCCTTGTAACGGAATGCTGCGCAATGCAGGCGCTGCGGGCGCATCCACGTGCACATCGGCATGCCCTTCGCCCGTGCCATCGCTGGCGGTCAAGCGCAGTACGTAGTGCCCGGCATGGGTAAACCGCACCGCTGTCTGCAATGCGGCCGGATCGGCAAACAACGCATCGCCACCGTCCGGGCCGTGCTGCATCTGCCACCGCAGGCGCAGCGGCTCGCCGGAGACGTCACTGGCACCGACGCGGCCGCGCAGCACAACGCTCTCGGGCGCGGCCGGGTCGTCCAGTTGCCGTGCCTGCACCTGCGGTGGCACAGGGCCGCTCGCTGCTGGTACCGCAGCGCCGGTGTGGAAAAGCTGCAGTTCCTTGATCCCCGTCCGTGCACTGCCCGCGTGCCTGACGACCACGCGCAGGAACTGTGCCCGAATCGCCGGGAAGCGCACCCGATTGCGATTGCCCTGCGCAAATGGCGTATCGCGCACCTGTCCCGGCACCGCTTTCCACTCGGTACCGAGCCGATACTGCAGCGTGTAGCTCCATGGCGCGGCATAACCAGCACGCGTGCCAGAGGGAAAGCCGTGATGTGTCCCTTCAGGCGAAGAGCTCCGATAGAAATACAGCACCACCTGATCCAGCTCTTGAGCGCTGCCCAGATCCAGTGCAATCCAGTCACTGTCGGTGGGTGAGCCACGCGTGCCCCAGAACGGCAAGCTGGCAGTGCTGCCGTCTACCGCAGCGGCCGCAGCAAGACCCGGTGCTGCAAAGCTCGCGCTGACCGCCGCGCCTTCGGCAAGGTTTCGGCTTGCGGCGCCGGTGAGTGCCACATCCATGCCAGCCTTGGCCAGAATCTGGGCCGTGCGCGAGCCGGCGGCAATGCCCACCTGCGCCATCGGCGCCAGCTGGGCGCGATGCGATTCCAGCACCTGCACAGGCTCGTTGCCATTGACCGCATCCGGCGCCGCGCTCACCTGCCCGCTTTCCGGGTCGAAGATGACATGCGCCAGACGATCCACGCGAAAGGCCAGATTGCCATCCAGAAAGACGCTATAGCCCTTGCCGACCTTGCTGCCGTAATGGGTACCGTCGCGGTCCCAGACGATGGTCAGATTACGGTCGCGATAGCGCAGATTGTCGGCGGCGAAATGATCCCAGCCGATATCGATGGGATACAGCTCGATCTTGGTGTCGCTGCGTGGACGCAGGCCCATCGCATCTTCGATCATGCTGAAATTGGTGGCACCCAGCTGGGTATGGTGAATCCACGAACGATAGCCGATGCTGCCGCCATCGGCCGCACTGCCCTTGGCCCAGAACTCGTTCTGGTCCGGATACCGGTTGTCGCCATTGATGTAGGGCGCCCAGGCGTTCCAGTACAGCAGGCTACGGTAGCTCTTGGCGCTGAGATACTGGTTGGGATAGTCGCGCAATGCCGCACCCAACAAGCGAAACGCCACGGTCGCGTTGATGGTGGAAAAATTATTGCTGCCCGCCTCGCCGCCCTTGGCGCGCGCCTGCATATCGAACTGATTGGCGGTGTAGAACGGAAACAGCGGGTACTGCGCTGAATCGGCAAACAAGCGTAGTGCACGCACGTACTTGGGAGAGTAGTCCGCATCACCCTGCTTGGGCATCAGGCCCACGCTGAACGGGTAGTAGTTATTGGTTTCCTTCCAATCCACCGGCAGCAGCGGCCCACTGGCCTGGCGGTGCTTGAGCAGCTCGCCATGCAGCCCCACCGAATCGGCCGCCGCGCTATGGTCTTGCCACAGCACGTCCAGCACGGCCTGGCGGATGCGCCGCGCGGTGGCCTGCATGCGCTGCGCGGTGGCGATATCGCCGGCCAGCAAGGCCGCCTGGGCAGCCGCCTGCGCGTTGGCATACACGTAGGCACTTTCGGTGCGATCCATGCGGATTTCACCATGCCGCTTCGCCCAATCGAAGGACACCGCATCGGCATCGTTACCGGTCATCGCCGCCCAGTCGTATTCGATCAACCCGTTGTGATTGAGATCGTAAGCGGCAAGTAGCCCGTCCACATCGCCGCTGCCGTAGCGGGCGAGCTTTTGGGCCAGTGCGACCGGGCCGCCATGCACCTGCATCGATCGCCACGCCGAGTCGGTGACGTACTGCGCATAGGAGTTGGACCAGTTTTCCGGCGAGCCAGGATTGTCGGTGTACTTGCCGCCGCCAGCGGTTTCTCCGGTACTGAGCCAACTGCCGTAGGCGTACACCGGATCGCGCAGGTATTTCAGATCGTCCAGAAACATGCAGGTGGTCAGCACGATGGCGTTGTTGTAGCCGAGCACACCCTCGATGGCGACCGGAAACTGGTAATCGTTGCCCGGCACGTTGGCATCGAGCAGGTTGAAGCGCAGCAGCCACCAGCGATAGAACAGGCTTTTGGTGATGCTTTCGTTGGGCGTGTCCAGATATGGAAGGTTGTCCACCCACCAGCGGTTGTAGGCGGTCACCTGCTGCTGATAGGCCTGCTGCGGCGATTGCGCGGCAATGCGCTGGTACTCGGCACGCGCCTCGGGCAACTCATCGGTCAGCAGGCCCAGTTGCAGCTTGATGGCGGGCGCGTCGCCAGCGGCAGGCACGGCCACCTCGCGCACCAGGCGCTTGCCATCGACCCGAAAACCATCACCGGATAGCCGTGGAAACACCGTGGTGATGGCGTTGTAGGCATCGAATGCACCGGTCAGTTCGTTGCCTTGGGCATGCTGGGCCATTGGCGAGAGCGCCTGCACCGACAAGGTATGCGCCGCACCGTCCAGGCTGGAGAACACCATGCTGGCCACCGCCACGTTCTGCTCAGTGATGTACTTGACCAGGCGCATCCGCACGCCGGCCGTGGCATCGTCGAACACGGTGCTGAAATAGCTCGGCGTCTGGCGCCGCTGGCCTGCACGCTCCTTCCACTGCACGGCGGCCGTGCCCTGGGTGGATTCAATCCGGAACAGCGCGTCGAAATCGGTGGCATGCCAGTACGCAGCCTGCCCGACGAAGCCGGGAATCTCTGGCGCATGCGCAGACAGATAGGCCGCACGCCCACGCGAGAACAACCAATTGTTCGACTCGTCGAAGCCACCTTCGGTGCCCTCGCGCGCCAGCATGCGATCGATCCAGAAATCGTTACCCGGTGTCTGCCCCGCCCCTCGCGCAAGATCGGCAGCGTAGATTCTGGCCAACTGTCCATCGGGGGCGAACTCCGCCCCCGTCTCCGGCAGCGGATGCGCCAGCCCACGAAACTTCGGCTCGCCTATCGCTGCATTGGTCATGGCCACCAGCGGGGCATGCACCTGCTTGGCGATGACCGACATCGCCATCAGCAGGCTGGGCACCCATAGGAGCGTGATGAGCAGGTAGCGCCCTCGCACAGCCGAAGCACACCACTGCTGGCGCACCAATGCCCCCAGACCACGGATCAACATGCAGACGGCTCCCCCGGACGTGAATATAGACAACGCCCGCGGACAGTTGCATCTTGCCGATCAGGCATCAGGACCACCATCGCTGCGGGTGAGCTGCAGGTCCTTTGCCAACAGGCGCCCCTGCATGCACGCGAACGAACGCGCCGCCATGCATGGAGCACCGCCCCTCAGGCCACCCGTGCTGCAGTGCTATTGCATCGGATTGATTCACGCGCGTCCACTGCACTGCGCCGCAGGCATGACTGGTGCGTGCGGCGCTACCACAAGCATCGGCGCCTCTCAAAATTCCACCCGCAGCCGGCTCCAGAAATAGCGCCCCAGCGTGTCGTAGGTGGAGGCCTCGGTGTTGGCTGCATTGGAGTAGCTGTAGAAGCGTGGCGGCGCACGATTGCCCACGTTGTCTATCCCCAACGCAAGCGTGCTGTGCAGTGCGGCAAACTTCCGGCTCACCGATGCATCGTGGTACACCACCGAGCCGATCTTGAAATAGCGGCAACTGCCATCGGCATTGGTGTCGGCGCAGAAGTTCTGGTACTGGCTGCCGTTGACGGTGTGCCCCAGGTAGCGCGTACTCCAGCTCGCATGCCACGGGCCGTTGTCCCAGGCCAGGTTGGCCACCGCACGCCAACGCGGCATGTTGCCCCAACTGGAATTTTCACCAACGTAGTTGTGCGGGTCGCCCGCAAAGCTGTAGTTGGAGAAGAAGGTCGCATCCAGCCCGGCGGACAGATCGCCCCAGGCGGTCTTGGTCAGCGTGTAGTGAATGCCGGCGTCATAGCCTCGCACGTCGACCTTGCCACTGTTGTAGGCAAACGGCACCGACACGCGGGTCAAGTTGCCGGCGGCATCGCGCTGGATCAGTGGGCAGAACCCAGGTTGGCGTCCCTCAAAGCAATCGTTGATGACTTGCTGGAATCCGAGCCCGGCCAGCATGTCGTCCAGCACCACCCGCCAGCTGTCGGCGTTGAGCGACAACCCGCTCACAAACTCAGGGTCGTACACGATGCCGACATTGTAGGAGCGGCCGCGCTCGGGCTTGAGCTGGAAACCAACATTATTGGAGCCGGATGTCACCAGATTGAACCGCTCGGTATTGGTGAAACTGCCATTATTGGGCACGTTGACGCAGGCTGGATTACCCGGGCCGGTGTAGCCATTGCACGGGTCCTGGAAGCCGCTGGTGTTATCGACAATGCCGCTGAACGGCGACCCGTAGAGATCTCCCAGCGCTGGCGCACGGAAGACCTGCGAGCCGGTGGCGCGAACCAGCAGATTGGCAATCGGCCGCCATTCGATCGCCACCTTGCTGTTGGTCGTACTGCCCCAGGCATCGTAGTTGGAATAGCGCGAGCCCAGGTTCAAGTTCAAGCTGCTGGCCAGCGGCACGTCCTTGAGCAAGGGCACCAGCAGCTCCGCATAGGCCTCACGCACCGACTCGCCACGCCCCTGCTTGAGGATACAGCCGTCGTTGTAGTCGCAATTGCCGTTGGCGTCGGCAGCGGCCACCGTGCTGCTGGTGCCTTGTGCAAACGAGTTGGTGCGGTAGACCAGGCCCACCGCCGCCTGCACGGCACCGGCCGGCAGCTTGAACAGATCGCCGTTGGCGCTGATATCGACAAACCGCATCTGGCTCCTGTCGATCAGGTCGACCGGCCGCTGCGTTCCGCGCAATGCAGCAATGGTTGCCGGGTCGTTGGGGTTGAACACGTTGATCGGTGTACAGCCGGCAATTACCGCGCCCGGTGCGCCGCACCTGACCACACCATCACTATCCAGGAATGACGGCCCCACCGCGTTGTTCAAGATGGACGTCACCGAAAAACCGGTGCGTACCAGCGTGTCCTTGTAACGCGCAGAACCGGCTGCAGCATCCCATTGCCAACTGGTGTCCTGCACGCGCCCGCGCAAGCCGGCGACGATATTGGTCTGGAACATGTTTGCGGTGTAGACGCGCTGGTTGGCCTGCGTGGAGCGCAACAGATAACGGTCGAGCTGGTCGCCGAAGGGGTTGTAGTAATTGTCGACCGCGCCCTGCATCTCCAGGCCGAACGCATCCAGCCGCGAGATGGTCTCGCTACTGGTCCAGAACACGTCCATGTAGCCCTGCACGTTCGGGGTGAAATCGAAGCTGCCGTGCAACGAGGCGTTGGTGCGCGTGATCGGGGTAATTAGATATTGGGCATCATAGACGTTGTAGCCATCGGTCGCGCTTTGATAGGGGCGGAACGCCGATTGATCCACCGGTCCAGGCGCAACACCATCTGCTGGCGTGAAGATCCGCCCGTCCTTCAGAAAGGCACGCGTGTTGCCGCCACGGTCTTCGACGATCTGCCCATCAAGGAATTGCACCGCCTTGGCCGCGTAGCTGCGGTCACGATTGAACACCGGATTCATCGAGTTGCGGCTGAGCCCCAGGATCAATCCACCGCGCTCCCAGGTCTTGCCCCACTCCAGCCCGAGGGTGCGGCGGTTGGCATCCCCGTGCATGCTCTGTGCGTAATCCACCGTCGCCGCAAAACCGTCGTACTTGTCCTTGAGGATGATGTTGACCACACCGCCAATCGCATCGGAACCATAGACCGATGACGCGCCATCGGTCAGGACTTCCACACGTTCCACCATCGCCACCGGAATCGCATTGACGTCCACGCCCGGCGCCGAGGCCACGCTGCTGGCAGGGCCAGCCATGCGATGGCCATTGACCAGCACCAGGGTGCGCTCGGCGCCCAGATTACGCAGCGAGACCAATGCGCGGCCATGGCTGAACCCGGAATTGAACGCCGGGCCGGGCATGAAACCGGCCATCGCCGGCATCCGTTGCAGCAACTGTCCCAGCGTGTTCTGACCGCTGTCTTCGATGCGCTGGCGATCGATGACGATGACCGGACTGGCGGTTTCGGCATCAACACGCCGTAAATGGGTGCCGGTGACGTTGATCTGGTCCAGCGTCTGAGTGACGTTGTCCGTGGTGTCGGTGCGCTGCTGCGCTGCAGCAGGTAGCGCAGCCAGCGGCAAGGCCAGCAAGATGGCGTTGCGCAGGCAAGTCGTTTTCAGAAGAGGACATCGCGGCGCAGCAACGAAGCGACTCGGTGACATCGAGAATCCTTAAGTGCTTTCACAAGAGAAAGGCTCATCCAACGGGCACGGCATTGCCGCACCGCGACGGTGCCAGATGAGAGAACGATCACCACAGAAAACATCACCACCCTGCCGATAGAGCGCAGGTATCCATCACGCTGCAGCGCTGCCCCCTGGGAGCGCATGCTCGACCACTGTCGAGCCGGGTGAAAAAAGCTTGCGACAACCTCAAGACAGCGTCTTGACGAATTTATGCAACTGACATGCGGAAATTTGTGGGTTTACCGTGTTTGTCGGCATGGGAGCCTATAACGGCTCATCATTGCAGCGATTAACTGGTTGAGACACATGCCCGCAGCGGTCGACATGACAGCCACGCCGCTGCGTGCAGCGCTGACACAACGGATATGCGATAGGGACGCAGCTTGCATCAAACGCCGATTGACTGGCCGTCGATCAACAAGCGCACAGCGGTTGGCAAACCCGCTGCAGCCGATCGATCATTGCACGGCCAGCACGCACGGCCAGTGGCAACGGGTGCATCGGCAATGCACGATGCCCTGCCACCCGCCGGTGCTGCGGCGACTCAGCCATACCACGCCTGTACGTTCACCGTGGCCGCGCCTGTCGGCAGCGCCACGCGGTCGGCATGCCGCCCCTGCAGGGCTGCCGGCGTATCGCCGATCAACACCCGCTGCAACCGCGTGCCCGCTGGCGTGCGCAATGTAAGCCAGGTGCGTTCTGGTGCCTGCTCCGGCAACTGCACCTGTGCATCGATACGACGCGCCTGAACATCGGTGCGCAGCGTCAGGCTGACCTTGCCCCAGCGTGTGGGCGCAGCGGTCATACTCACCGCCGCACCACTGCCCAGCCATGCGCGCGGCACGGCCCGCGCCAGAAACAGCTCATTGCCCGCACTGTCCTCGCTGACCAGCATCCAGCGCAGCAGGAGCGGAATGGTCATCTGCGCGGGCATGCAGAACAGTGGCATACCGCCGGTGATGCCGCTGACCTCGCCTGCCGTCCAGCTGCCCCGCGTATGCACCTGGTAGCGGTGCGCATACACGAACAGCAGGTACTCCTCGATGCGGTCCAGGCGCAAGAGTTGTTGCGCATAGCCGTAGGAGATAAAGCCAAGCAGGTCGCGACTGCCCGGCTCGGGGGGGGCGATGTTGGCCACCACGCCGATGCTGGTGCCGCCATGGCCGCGCAGGCAGTCGATGACCAGGTGGGCCAGGTCATCGGGCAGCACGTCGGCCTGCAGCAACTCGGCATAGGCGCGATGCGGCCATTGCTGTTCGCTGGGCTTTTCCTGCAGCAATGATTGGCGAAAGGTCAGCGTGGTGCCCGGCAGTGGGCCCACGTACGGCGGTGACAGGTCGCGGCGCACGTTCGCACGCAGGCTGCGCTCAAGGCGTGCGCGCACCTGCCCGGCGCGGCGCTGCCATTGCGCAGCCGTCGCCGCATCGCCGCCCAGCGTGCTCCAGACCTGTGCAATGTCTTCCCAGCCGCGGATCGCCAGCGCGCTGTTGGCGTAGTACGGCTTCCACCATAACGACGGATCGGGAAACAGACAGGCATCGGATTCGTTCCAGCCATGCAGCAAGCCGTACCCGTGCGCCTTGCGCGGCAGCGCCAGGGCCTGGTCGTGCAAGTCGCACAAGACCTGCGCGGTGGCGGCGATCTTGGGCAGCAGCCGGCGCAGGCGCGTTGCATCGCCGGTATAGCGCAGATAGCGCGCCAGCAGCGCCAGGGTCAGCCCGAACTGCCCCACCTCCGGCCCGCGCATGTTCGGCAGGCCATTGTCCTGCACGAACGCGTCGAAGTAGTTGTCGAGCACCGCCGCCGCCTGCGCGAAGCGCCCCCATTCCAGGTTGGCGTACAACGAACTGGTGAAGGTGTCCTGGAAGCCGTCGTACTCGTTGCCGTAGTAGTCGCGTTCCACCGCACCGTACTTGGGATAGTCGCCACCGGGCCGCACCACCAGCTCGCGCGCGAAGGCGAACTGCGCCATGTCGTTCCAGCTGGCATCGGGCAGCTGTGCCTGTCGCGTGCCGGCCAGCGCCTGCTGCCAATACGCGGCGAAATCAAGCAACGCCGCATAGAACTGCTCGGCCGTGGCGGCAGTGCGGGTGGTGCCGAAGGCCGGGTAACTGTGGGTGTAGTGCGCGGCGACGATCTGCCCACCGCGCACCTGCAGCGTGCGGTGCCAGGTCTGCACCACGAAGCGGTCGGTGGCGCGCACATCGGCGAAGACCAGCACCTCGTACCAGGCATCGGCTTCGCCCTCGCGGCGCATCACCTTGCGTGCGGCCGGCATCCAACCGCCCAGCATGCCTTCGGCGCGGCGTTTGATGAGGGCTTCTTCGCCCAGTTCGGCAAAGGCGTGTTCCGGCCGCGCGGTCCGACTGCGGCCGTTGGGCAGGATGGGCATGGTGTCCAGCGCTTCGCGCGTGCCGACGAAGGTGGTCCATGGCCAGCGGCCGCCGTTGTCTTTGGGATCGAGCAACGACGCCGGCGGCGGCGCCACATCGCGCACCTGCGCTTCGTCCGGGTCGCCATCGCGCAACAGGCGGTCGGCGAGCAGGTCCGCGTCGGCCATGGCCACCTGCGCCAGTGGCAGGCCGAAGTACGGCGGGGTCGCCGCCGGATACGCCGCTTCCAGGCGCTTGCCCAGCCGCAGCACACCGGCATCGGTGCACAGCATCAGGGCGCCTTGCGGATCATCCAGCTGCTCGTAGACCGTCCAGTCCTGTTGCAGATGCCGAAAACTGCAGAGCCTGCTACCCGATTGGGTGGCCGATGACTGCGTCTCCAGCTGCGGGACCGCGACCGCCAGCGGCGCAGCGGCCGCTGCCGCACCAGCAGGCGCCGCCCATGCCGCGCCGACGCCAACCGCCGCGGTCGCCGCCACGCCCTGCTGCAGAAAGGTTCTCCGGTCCATCGTTGCGCCCTTGAAGGATTCCCCCTGCATCCTGCGCGTGGGTACCGGCCACGTCTTGTGGCGCATGCCTGGAGCGCATGCGGAAATGCGCATACAACGCGTCAATCGCACGACCCTGGCCGGCGATCGCGCGTTACATGTCGGTAGGCAGCGGCGTCATCGGGCGAGCGGGGTTTGCCCCGGATCGTGGCCACAGCCATCCAAATCGAAATCGAGCGTCGCCGCCCTCTCGTTCGCCCCGGGTGGCCTGGCGGCGCACTCACGCCTCCAGCAGGCGTGGGCCAGCACGGTGGCCTGCTGGAGGCACCCGCCCGCACCGGACCACGCTGCGGGCGCTAGTCAGGCCAACACGTCCAGCAGGCTGCCCAACGCCGCGTCGGAGCGGCGCAGCACTGCGGCGTTGGCCTGGAAATCGTTGCGTGCCGACAACCCACCGACCAGGTCCGTGACCGGTGCGGCGGGATCGGAGGGCGCCTCCACCACACGGGCCGCCACGCCGCCATTGGCCTGCGTGCTGGCAGCCACCGCCTGGCGTGGGCTGCCGTCCACCGGCTGCCGGGCCACGTTACTGGCGGCAACCTGCTGGCGCAGCGCGGCGGCCTGCATTCCGGAACTGGCGATGGTGCTGATGCTCATGGAGGTTCCGCTGCGTGAGTGAGTGAAGTCATGCGGTCGTCAACGCGAGTAGACAACCAGACTACCGTAACCGTCAGTCAGTAGGTGCCGACACGCACCCGCAGCACCACCGGCTCCGGGCTGCTGCGGCCACCACGGCCAAAATTGAGCCCGTAGTCGGTCTGGTCGCCGTTGAGCTGCTTGTCCACCTGCCAGCGTCCGTCGACGTACCGCCCCTGCTCCACCCGCAACAGTTGCCCATGACGGGTATCGGCCGCCTCGCGGAAAAATTCAATGCGCGCGGCCATCCCGGTGACCAGGAAGTCCTCCGGCCCCAGCTGCGCCACCAGCAAGCGCCCGGCGTGGTCGTCGTTGCCCGGCAGGATCGCCGGCGCATCGCCCCACATCGGCGCGCCGAACGACACCCTGGCCTGCCAATCACCGAAGCGCAGCGTGCGTTGCGGCAGGCCGGGCTGTTCGGCCACGCCCTGTAGCCGGCCTTCGAACGCGGCCAGCGCCAGCACCCGCTGCAACGGCGCCAGCAACTGGAAATTGGCCGCATGCGCGGCGGTGGCGGCGCGATTGGCCTCGGTGTCCGGGTTGCCATCCATGCCGAACACCGAAAACCCCACTCCGCCCTGCCCCAGCACATGGAACAGGTATGGCGCGGTCGCCGCTTCGAACCCGGTCTCCGACACCCAGGCCGGGTTGTCCGGCCGCGCATACTGGCCGATGACCTTGGTGTATTCGTTGTAATCGTTGGTGTAGATGTCGGTCCCGATGAAATCGATCGACGGCGTGGCCGCGCGCCACAGCGCAAACACGTTCACCGTGGCCCCGCCGGACGGATAATCCAGGCCCGGATAACGCTTGCCCTTGTAGCGCAACCAGGTATTGACGTAGAGCGGCAGCGGATACACACGCTTGCCGGCAGCGGCCACCTGTTCGATGTACGCCGCCGTGGCGTGCGCGTTGAACGCCTCGGCGGCCTCCGCGCCGAACAGCTGCTGCCAGCTGCCGGCGGGCTTGCCCAGTGCCGTGGCGATGGCGGCCGGCACCGGCTGCGCAAACGCCGCCTCGCCCACCGCACTGTGGTCACGCACCGTCCCGATCGCACCGGGTTCGTTCTCCACCTGCACCAGGATCACCGTGTGGCGGTCGCCATCGACCTTGCGCAGGTGCTGCATCAGCGCAGTGAACGCGCGCGCATCGGCCTGCACGTTGGCCGCCACATGCGGCGACAGCACGTCCACCGGCTCGCCATTGGCATCGCGCATGCGCGGGTAGCTGGCTTCGTCGCGCTTGATCCATTCGGGCACGTAATGCATCTGCCCGTTCTTCCAGCTGCCGAACCACAGCAGCGCCACGCGCAACCCACGCTTGCGCGCACCGGCGATCAACGCATCCACGTTGGTGGTATCGAACCGGCCAGGCGTCGGTTCGAACTGTTCCCAATACACCGGTGCTTCCACCGTGTTGGCGTGCAGGGCAACCACCTGATCCAGCGCCTTTGGCAATACCGCCGGCCAGGCGCTGGAATTGTGCAGCTGAGCGGCCAGTATCGTGTACGGCGCGCCATCGACGAAGACCGCGTGGCTGCCGTTCTGGCTGACGAAACGTGGCAGTTCTTCCGCGCCAGCCGCCGGCGAGAACGCACCAGCCAGCAACCCCAGCACACCCACCGCAAGCGCTGTCTGAGAACGCTGCAACGCTGCACGCCATCGGACCAGAGGCATCATCGAACCTTCTGGCGATTCCAGCGCGGCGTGGGCTCGCCCAACAGATGGCGCACGAAAAAGTCGTACTGGCGACGTTGTACATAATCGATCGGGCCGCTGGAGCGCCCCACCGAATGTTCGCCGCCGGGCACGTTGAGCAAGTCGAAGTCCTTGCCGGCCTTAATCAGCGCATCGACCACCTGCGCGGTGGAGGCCGGGTCCACATTGCTGTCCTGCTCGCCGACGATCAACAGCAGCTCGCCCTGCAGCTTGGCCGCATTGACCACGCCTGATGCCGCCGCATAACTGTCGTCCACCGGCCAGCCCATCCACTGTTCATTCCAGCTGATCTTGTCCATGCGGTTGTCGTAGCAGCCGGCGAACGCCACGCCCACCTTGTAGAACTCCGGGTGACGTTCCAGTGCACCCAGCGTGCTCTGCCCTCCAGCCGACGCGCCATAGATGCCAACCCGGCTGATGTCGTACGACGGGTCTTTCGCGGCCAGCGCACGATGCCAGGCAATGCGATCGGCAAAGCCGGAATCGCCCAGGTTTTTCCACGCCACATCCTGGAAGGCCTTGGAGCGGTTGGCGGTGCCCATGCCATCGATCATCACCACGATGAAACCCAGATCGGCCTGCGCCTGCATGCCGATCTGCTTGTCGCCGCCGGAGTGGTACCCGAATGGCCAGAACGTCTTGGGCACGAAGGAATCGTGCGGCCCGGCGTAGATGTTCTCGATCACCGGATATCTCCTGCGCGGGTTGTAATCGCGCGGGCGCACCACCATGCCCCAAATGTCGGTCTTGCCATCTCGGCCCTTGGCCACGAAGGTCTGCGGTGCGCGCCAGCCGGCCGCCAGGAGCCGATCAATATTGCCCTGCTCCACTTGCTGCAGCAGCCGGCCATCGATGGCATGCAGCTCCATCACCGGCGGCAGATCCGGGCGCGAGTAGACATCGACGTAATGCCGGCCATCGTCTGCAATGGCCACATCGTGGTCGGCATCGGCATGGCTGAGCCGGGTGAGCTTGCGGCCGTCGAAATCCACGCTGTAGAGCTGTCGGTAGTATGGGTCCTTTCCGGCATCCATCCCGCTGGCGGTGAACCAGATGCGGCGCTGCGCGTCGTCCACGCGCAGCACCTCGCGCACGATCCATTGCCCGCGCGTGAGCTGACGTTTGGGCTTGCCGTTGCGGCCATCGAACAGATACAGGTGCCGCCAGCCGTCGCGTTCGGAGATCCACAGGATCTCGTCGCCATGCGCATCCACCTCATGACGAAAGCTGCGGTCGGCATGGACGAAGGTGCGTGCATCCTCGCCAACGGCCACATGCGCACGCGCGCTGCGGGCATCCACTGCAATCACCCGCATGTGCTGAAAACCACGCTGCACATACTCAAAGCCCACACTGCGTCCATCCGCCCGCCATTGCAGTGGCGACAGCGAATACGGCATCGCGAACAAGGCGTTATCCACCACGCGCCGGCTGCCATCCACGGCCAGCAGCACCGGCCGCTCCACATCGACCGCATCGCCTGGCTTGGGATAGAGCTGGGTGTGCACCAGCGGCTGAAGGCGGCCGGACGGTGCGGCCTCCACACGGATGACCCGGCGCGCAGTGCCCGGGCGCACCCGATACACCGCCAGCTGCTGCGAATCCGGCGACCAGGCAACGCTGTCCGGGTCGAAGTAATCTGCCGCGCGGCCATCATCGGTGCGCTGCACGAGCCGGCCATCGGCCACCCGGCGCACGACCAGGTTCCAGCCATCGGCCAGCGCCTCCCACTGCCCATCGGGCGAGCGGCGCGGGGTGGTGTCGGCCGCCACGTCCGGGTCGCGCACCACGCCAAAGCCGCGCGGTCGCTGCCGCAGCTGCGGCTGCCGGCCGGGGGCATCGTGCGCGCAGCGATACGTGGTCAACGTGCAGCGCCAAGGGGCATCTTCGATGGCGAACACGATCGCGCCGTCTTCGCGACCACCTTCCTGCGAGTAGGTAAACGTCTCGAACGGCAACGCCAACGCCGCATACGCCGTCCCGGTGGCTGCCTGCAGCGCCTGGGCCACGCGCACCTGGTCGAAGGCCGGTTGCTTGTGCAGCGTCGCCACGTCCGCGCGGATGAAGGCGAACCCGCCGGGCACGGTCTTGCGGTAGTAGAACGTGCCGTCGTCCTTCCATTGCGCCGGCCAGGTCACATTCTCGGTCAGCGTGTTCCAGTGCGCGCGCAGGCCGAGCGAGCGCTGGTAGTCGGCCACGCCGGGTGCCGCCTGTGCAGCGGCAGCAAGCACCAGCAGGCACGCTGCCAGCGCGCGCGATGCCCGCAGGCTCCATGCACCCGGCCACGCCTCATTCGCCATCGTCTTCCTCCAGCGCCAGCTCGTCGCTGCGCAAGCCGCTGCGTGCGCCCCAGTGGTAGATGAAGAACGCAATCACCGCCACGCTCAGCGTGTCGAACGGATGCGCGATCCAGCCGTGCCCACCGAAGGTGCCGGCCCAGGAGATCGTCATCACCAGCACAAAGAACACGATCAACCACAGCGATGCGCGCACCTGACGCAACAGTCGCGCACGCCCGTCGCGCGAGGGCAGCCGATAGAGCACGTACAGCGCGAACGCCAGCACTTGTAAGCCGAGCAGCCACGACAGGGTCGGCCAGGTGGACCAGTACACGATCAACGCGGCCACGATGAACGACAGCGGCCCCAGCACGCTCAGGCCACGCACGAAGAACGGCCGCGGCAGCTCGGGTGCACTGCGCCGCAGGGCCGCCACCGTTACCGGCGCCACGGCATAGCTCAGCACCAGCGCGGCAGACACGACGCCGATCAGGGTTTCCCACGAGGGGAACGGCAGCGTCCAGAAGATCGACAGCCCCAGGCTCAGCCACAACGCCGGCCGCGGAATGCCCGAAGCCGGGTCCACCCGCGTCAGCACCGGCAAAAACCCGCCGCTGCGCGCCCAGCCGTACACCACGCGCGGAGTGGCATTCATGTAGATATTGCCGGTGCCGCTGGGCGAGACCATGGCATCGCAGATTACCAGCGCGGCCAGCCACGCCATGCCCAGCGCCAGCGCAATGTCGTGGTACGGCAACGAGAACGTTTTGTCAATGCCGCTCCAGCCTTGCGCCAGCTGCGCGGCGGGGATGCTGCCCAGAAAGGCCAGCTGCAGCAGCACGTAGATCACCGTGGACAAGGCCACCGACAGGATCAAGGCGATGGGAATATTGCGCTGCGGGTCGCGTACCTCGCTGGCCACCGACACGATCGGCGTCAGCCCGAGGTACGCAAAGATGATGCCACCGGCGGAGATCGCCGCTTCCACCCCGGCCATGCCCGAGGGCGCGAAGCCATGCACGGTCAGGTTGCCTGCATTGAAATGCTCCAGCAACAGCACGATCACCAGCATCGGTACCAGAAACTTGAAGATGCTGACGATATTGTTGGCCAGCGCAAAGGTCTTGACGCTGAAGTAGTTGAGTACGAAGAACAGCAGCAGCAATGCCAGCTGCACCAACCAGCCCCAGATACTGGGATGATTACTGCCCGCCTGATTGAGCACCGGAAACCACGCCGCCGCATATTGCCGCGCCGCTTCCACCTCGATGGCGATCAGGCTGGAAAATGCGATCAAGGTGATGAAGCCGGTCAACGATCCCAGCAGCGCGCCATGCGAATACTCCGGGTAGCGCACCACCCCACCCGCACGCGGCAATGCCGCGCCGAGTTCGCAATACACCAGCCCCAGCAACAAGACCGCAACGCCGCCAAGGATCCACGAGACAATGCCGGCCGGACCGGCAATCGAAGAGACGTGGCTGGCGGCGAACAACCACCCCGAGCCGAAGATGGAACCCAACCCGATGAAAGTTAGGTCGGTCAGGCTCAGCCGCTTGTGGAACTTGCCTTGCGTGGTCGCACCGGGTGTGGTCATAACTGGCCTCGAACGATTGGAAAACGCGGTTGCTGCGGAGGATGGCACGGTGGCGCATGCCGTGTGGCAGTCAGTGGTGGTGCGATGTACTCAGCCGTGCGCGGTGGTCCTGCACACGCCGCCGCGCACCGATGTCAGCGCGCGTACCCAGCAAGTGGTCCAGGCGCGTATGGCAGCACTCAGTCATCGGCACCTGCCCCTGCATCGGCGGAGTCTGTCGCGGCGTCGTCCGGAGACGGCGACACACCGCCATCGGCGATGAAGCGGTCGATGCGCGCTTCCAGCACCGGCAGCGGCACCGAACCGGTCTGCAACACCGCATCGTGGAAGTGGCGCAGGTCGAATTTCTCGCCCAGCGCGGCTTCGGCCTTGTGCCGTAATTCGAGAATCTTCAACTCGCCCAGGTAATACGACAGCGCCTGCCCGGGCCAGGCGATGTACCGATCCACCTCGGTGGTCACTTCATGCTCGCTCAGCGCGGTGTTGTCGCGCAGATACGCCTGCGCCTGTTCGCGCGTCCAGCCCTTGTGGTGGATGCCGGTGTCGATCACCAGGCGGCAGGCACGCCACGCCTGATAGGTGAGATAACCGAAGCGGTCGTAGGGCGTGTCGTACATGCCCATTTCCTGACCCAGGTACTCCGAGTACACCGCCCAGCCTTCGCCATAGGCCGAGATGAACGTGTAACGACGAAAATCCGGCAGGCTCTGCGTTTCTGCGGCCAGCGGCATCTGCAGCGCGTGCCCGGGCGAGGACTCGTGTAGGGTCAGCGCGGTCAGGTTGTACAGCGGCCGCGATGGCAGATCGTAGGTATTGACCAGGTAGATCCCCGGCCCCCCGCGGCCGCCGGTATAGAACGGTGCCAGCTCCGGCGGCACCGGTTCGATGGCGAAGCGGCGCCGTGGCAGGCGGCCGATATAGTTGCCCACCTTGGCATCCACGCGCTTGGCGATCCATGCCGCCTGCTTGAGCAATTCTTCCGGCGTCTTGGTATAGAACTGCGGGTCGGTGCGCAGGAAATGCAGGAACGCCGGAAACACCGGCTGCCCGGCCGGCGGCTTGAAGCCGCTCTCCACGATGGTAGCGTCCATCTGCTTGCGCAGCTTGGCGACCTCCTGCAGGCCGATCTGGTGGATCTGCTCGGGACTCAGGTCCAGCGTGGTGAACTCGCGGATCTGCGCGCGGTAATAGGCCTTGCCATCGGGCAAGGCTTCGCCGGCCAGCGTGGCGCGCGCGCGCGGCTGGTACTCGTTGCGGATGAAGTCCAGCAAGCCGGCATAGGCCGGCACCACCTGGGTGTCGATGGTCTGCACCGCCTGCTGCCGCAACTGCGCCTGCACCGGCGCCGGCAGCGTGGCCGGCATCTGCTTGAACGGGGCGTAGAACGGATTGGCCTGCCCGCGCGCCTGCGCCACATCGGCAATGGATTGATCGCGCCCGCGCAGCGTGACCTTGGGCTGGCTGAAGCCCCGAGCCAACCCGGCGCGCATATTGGCCGTGTGCTCGGAAAAATAGCGCGGGATATCGGCCAGCATCTTCAGATAGCGCTGATAGTCCTCGCGCGTGCGCAGCGTGGCCTGCGCACTGAAGCCCAGGTCGCTCCAGAACGCCGAGTCGCTGTTGAACGGCATCTCCCAGGCACGGAAATGCTGCTGATCCAGCAGCACCTGCAGCTGCTGTCGATACACCTGGTAATTCACCTGGTCCTCGGCCGACAGCTGCGCCGGCCCGATCGCATCCAGCTCGGCCAATGCCTGTTGCCAATACGCGGTGCGCTGGTTCTGGGTGGCGACATCGACCTTGGGCAGATGGTCGGCCTGGCGCTGCTGGGTGGCCTGGTTGTCTTCATCCACCGCGCCGGACACCTGCGCCTGCCGCCACTGCCACTCGCGCGTATACAACGCCTTGAAGCGGGCTGCGGCCGTGCCCTGCACGGTGGTTGCCGGCTCGGCGGCATACGCCTGCACGGGCGTGCCGCCCAGGCTGGCTGCAATCAGCAGGCTCAACGCACTGATGCGCAACATGGTGTGTGTCTGCGATACGCTCATTTGACTGCTCCCGGTATGGTCTTGGCCTGTGCAATCCACTGCTGCACGCGCTGCTGCAGCATCCCCAACGGCATCGCACCGCCGCCCAGCACGGCGTCGTGGAAGGCGCGCACATCGAAATGATCACCCAACGCTTTTTCCGCTTGCGCGCGCAGCGCCAGGATCTGCAGCTCGCCAAGCTTGTAGCCCAGTGCCTGACCCGGCCAGACGATGTAGCGGTCGGTTTCCGATTGGATGCTGGGTTCGTCGTCGGACGGATGCGCGTGGAAGAAATCCACCATCTGCTGCCGGTTCCAGCGTTTGTAATGCACACCGGTATCCAGCACCAGGCGGTTGGCGCGCAGCAACTCGCCCGATAGCCGGCCGTAGTCGTTATAGGGGTCCTTGAAGAAGCCGATCTCCTTGCCCAGCCGCTCGGCATACAGCGCCCAGCCTTCGATGTAGGCGTTGTAGCCGGCCTGCTGGCGGAACGGCGGCAATGGCAGCGTCTGGGCGAGCGAAATCTGCAGGTGATGACCTGGCACGCCCTCGTGGTAGGCGGTGGTTTCGATATTGACCAGCGTGCGGCTGGCGAAGTCGCTGGTATTGACCTTCACGATCGCCGGCTTGCTGCCTTCCGGGTTGCTTTGCCAGTATTCGGCGCTCGGCGCGGTCCGCCGGAACGCCGGCATCGCCTGCACCTCCAGCGGCGTTTTGGGCAGGTGCCCGAACAGCCTGGGCAGCTCCGGTTCCATCGCGGCGATGTACTGGCGGTAGTGCTGCAGGATCTGTTCGCCGGAGGTGGCGAAATGGCGCCTGTCGGTCTCCACCGCCTTGCGGAAGCTGGACAGGTCGGCAAAGCCCTGCGCCTGGGCGATCACCGCCATCTCGCCTTCGATGCGCGCCACTTCCCGCAGGCCGATCTGGTGGATCTGCTCCGGTGCCATGTCGGTAGTGGTCTGGGTATGAATGGCGTAGCGATAGCGGCGCTCGCCATCGGGCAGCGACCAGAGGCCTTCGGAACGACGCCCCTGCGCGGCGTATTCGTCGCGCACGAAGGCGGACAGCTTACCGTAGGCCGGGCGGACCTGCTGGTCGATCGCGGCCAGCAACTGCTTGCGCACCGCATCGCGCTGGTCGGCCGGCACCGCCGCAGCGAGTTTCTTCAACGGCGAGGCGAACGGGCTCTGCTCGCCGGTGAGCGCAGCCATCTTGTCGATCTGCTCGGGCAGGCGCTGCAGCAGGTAACGCGGCTGCACCAACCCGTCTTTGGCACCCTGCCGCGAGACCGCAATGATCTGGTCGATCACGCCCGGAATGGCCTGCAGCCGGGTGATGTAGTCCTGGTAATCCTTGGCATTTTCGAATGGAAACGCATCGCCATAGCCGGCCAGCGCCAGCTGGATGCCGCCCACCGGTTCCAGCGGCATTGCATAGGTCTTGAGGTCGATGCCCTCCAGCTTGTCGCGCAACTGGCCCAGCATCATCTGCAGGCTGAGCTGGCGTTGCGCGTCCAGCGCCTTGGCATCCACCGCTTCAAACTGCCGGAGCAGCGCGGCGGTGGCACGGCGGTCGGCCTGCACTGCTTCCGGCGAGTAGTTGGTCCAGCGATCGTTGTAGCGCTTGTCGCCGATGATGCTGGCGAACTCGGGGTTGTGCTGCAGCTGGTACTGCCACTGCTTGTCCAACAGCGCATCGAAGGCCTTGGCGGCCTGTTCGCTGCTGGCTGCGGCAGCCGGTTTCTCCGGGGCTGGCGGGGCCGGTTTGCAGGCGGTGAACACTGCCGCTGCAAGCAGGCCGATTGCGACAGATCGCAGGTGGCTCATGCATTCACTCCAAGATGCAGGGACAGCGCAATGGCTTTACTCGGTAATGCCCGTCGCGCCCGGGTGCGCTCCTACGCATGCGTGACGCTATGCAGGCTCATGCAAACGGTTGGTCGATCGCCGGCGACGGCGGGGTAAACCACTGCGCGCCAGCGTCGGTGACATGGAAATGATCTTCCAGGCGCACGCCGAACTGCCCCGGCACCACGATCATCGGTTCGTTGCTGGCACACATGCCCGGCTGCAGCGGCAATCGGTTGCCGCGCACCAGATACGGCGCCTCGTGTATGGCCAGCCCGCAGCCATGGCCGGTGCGATGCGGCAGCCCGGGCAACCGATACTCCGGGCCCAACCCTGCCGCTTCCAGCACCGTACGCGCCGCCTGATCCACCGCCTCGCAAGCCACGCCGGGGCGGATCGCCGCGAATGCCGCAGCCTGCGCGGCCTGTTCAAGGTCCCAGATGCGCTGCTGCGCCTCGTTGGGCGTGCCATAGATCCAGGTGCGGGTGATATCGGAATGGTAGCCCTGTACGGTGCAGCCGGTGTCGATCAGCACCAGCTCGCCTTCGCGCAACTGCTGCACGCCCGGAATGCCATGCGGGAAGGCAGTCGCGTGGCCAAACTGCACGATGCAGAAGGTCGAGCCGTTGTCTGCGCCCAGCGCGCGATGCGCTTCATCGATGAAACGCACCAGCTGGTCGGTGCCGATGCCTTCGTGCGCGATGCCGGCGGCCAGGCGCTGCACCAGCAAGGTCATGTCGCAGGCCTGCTGCATCAGCGCCAGCTCGGCGGGCGACTTGCACATGCGGCAGCCGTCGATGATGACCCCCGCGTCGCGGATGGCGGTGCCCAGATGCGCACGCAGGCCGGTGTGCACGGCAAAGGCGATGCCCGGGTCCAGCGCCAGCGCATGCGCACGGCGATCGTCCATGACCTGTACCACCAGCGCATACGGGTCCTGGTGTTCTTCCCACAGGAATTTGGCCACCGGAATCTGCAGTACCGCGTCCAGCGAGCCTTCCTCGAAGGCCGGGCAGATCAGCGCCGGATCGCCATCGATGGTGAGCAGCATCGCCACCAGCCGTTCGCTGGCACCCCACGCCACACCGGTGAAATAGCGCAACGAGGTCCCGGCACCGATCAACAGCGCATCCACGCCATGCGCACGCATCAGCCCACGCGCACGCTCGATGCGCTGCGCATATTCATCGGCCGCGATCGGCGCGGCACGCTGCGTCCAGGGCGCCAGTTGTGCACGCGCCTGCTGCAGCGACAGGCCACCGATCTGGGCGCTCATGCGCCCGCTTCCACATCAGCGGTACTCCACTGTCCGTCCACCAGCCGCGCCACACCACCGGGATTGCGCTGGCGCAGTTCCACTGGCAGCAAGGCATCGGGCACCGCGTCGTAGCTATGCAAGGCCGCGAAACGACGGATCGCGCCCGGCATGCCCACGGCGGTGAAGCCTGGATGCCCAGTGCTGGGAAACGGCCCGCCATGATTCTGCGCCGCGCTCACCGCCACGCCGGTTGGCATCTTGCTGTTGATGAGGCGTCCCACCCGTGCGCGCAGCACCGGCGCAATGGCCTGCCAGGCGGCATCGTCGCTGCCATCGCTTGCGCGATACAGCGTGCCGGTGAGGTTGCCTTCGAAGGCGGCCGCCAACTGCGCCAGCTGCGCAGTGTCGCGCGTGCGCACCAGCAGGCTTACCGGGCCAAAGGCCTCGGTCTGCAACTCCTGCGGATTGGCCAGGAACACCTGCGCCTCCACGCTGAGCAAGGTGGGCGCGTAGCGGAAACCGTCTTCGCCACGCTGCCCGCCGGCCAGCACGGACCCGCCGGCCGCAACCAGGCTCGCCACACCACGCTGCACGCCCTCCACACCGGATGCGGAGAACAGCACCATCGGCAAGGCCGCTGCGAAATGGCCCTTGGTGGCGGCAACGAAGGCATCGCCCGCCGCGCCGTGCGGCACCACCACCACGCCAGGATTGGTGCAAAACTGCCCGCTACCCAGCGTGCACGAGGCGAAGAACTCCTGCGCCAGCGCATCGCCGCGCTCGGCCAGCGCACCGGGCAGCAGGAACACCGGATTCACGCTGGACAGCTCGGCGTAGAACGGTACGCCAGCCGCATCGGCAGCCGCCTTCAAGGCCAGGCCGCCGGCGCGGCTGCCGGTGAACCCGATCGCCCCCAGCCGCGCGTCGCCGGCCAGGCGCGCACCGACTGCGGTATCCAGGTGATACAGCAACTGCACCGCCGCCGCCGGCAGGCCTGCGGCCAGCAGCGCCTGATGCGCAAGCTGGGCCATGCGCTGGCTGGTGGCCGGATGCAGCGGATGCGCCTTGGCGATCACCGGGTTGCGCGCGGCGATGGCCGAGGCGAAATCGCTGCCGGCAATCGCATTGAACGCGAACGGAAAATTGTTGGGGCCGAACACCAGCACCGGCTTGCCCAGCGGCGCCAGATGCGAACGCAGATCGGCGGCGGTGTCGATGATGGGGTTGGTCCAGCTGTAGCTGCGTACCGCCTTGGCTGCCTGGCGCAACTGCCCGCTGGTGCGCGGCAGCTCGTTGCCACGCAGGCGCGTGGGCGCCGGCAAGGCGGTTTCTGCATGCGCGAGCGCGACCAGGGTGTCGGCATCGGCATCCAGCGCGTCGGCGTAGCCCTCCAGAAAAGCGGCGATGCGCTCGGCCGGTGCGGCGGCAAACTCGGCGGCCACCGCCTGCGCGGCACGCAACGCGGTCGCTATGTCCTCGGCACCACTGATCGGAAACAGCGGGCCGATCGGCTCGCCGGTGGTGGGATCGGCAGCACGGAAGCTGTCGCTGGCCGCATGGCTGGGCTGCCATTGGCCGGCGAGCAGGATGGGTTGCAGCATGTCGTTCATTGCAGCACCTTCGATTGCATGGAAGGGACCGCCGCGCAGCGTGCTGCAGCGGCAGACCAGGGGACGATACGCAGCTCGCACGAGGTGCGGCCTGCGCATCGATCAGGACACGCCCGCCATGCAGGCGACGGCATGCCTATGCGACGCACCGGCGGAGTGTCGCAGTGCGCCGCGTCATGGTGCCTGCAAAATCACGACAACTTGGGCGCATGTGCGATGGCATGGTCGATCACCTTCAGCGCCGCCTCGCGCTCGGCGCCGGCCACCGCCAGACGCGGCGCACGCACCTGCTCGCTCCCCATGCCCACCTTTGCCTGCACCAGCTTGATCAACTGCACGAAGGTCGGCACGGTATCCAGGCGCAGCAGCGGCAGGAACCAGTTGTACAGCTCCCTGGCCGCCGGGTAGCCGCCATCGCGCGCCAGCTCGAACAGGCGCACCGATTCGGTCGGATAGGCATTGACCAGGCCGGCAACCCAGCCCTTGGCACCCATGCTCAGGCCTTCGACGATGGCATCGTCCATGCCCACCAGCAGCGCCAGGCGGTCGCCCAGCAGTTCCTGCAGCGCGGCAAAGCGACGCACGTCGCCGGAAGATTCCTTCACTGCCTGCAGGTTCGGGAACTCGCTGGCCAGCTCGGCGATCTGCGCCGGGCCGAAATCGGTCTTGTAGGCCACCGGGTTGTTGTACAGGATCACCGGCAGATCGGTCGCGCCGATCACCGCGCGCACATGCGCGCCCATCTCGCGCCAATCGGTGGAATACACGTAAGGCGGCAACACCATCAATCCGCCGCAGCCGATCTCCTTGGCCGCCTTGGCCAATGCCACCGCTTCGCCGGTCGCCAGGCTGGCGATGCCCGGCACCACCGGCACCCGGCCGTTCAAGGCGGTCACCAGGGTCCGCAGGACCGCCAGCTTGTCTTCCACGCTCAAGGTGGCCGCTTCGCCCAACGAGCCCAGCGGCACGATCGCGGTACAGCCGGCATCCACCAGCTGGTTGGCGTGCTTGCCGAGGAAGTCGTGGTCGATGTCGCCGGAGGCGGTGAACGGGGTGGTGATGGCCGGCAACACGCCGTGCCAGAACGCAGCAATGCTCATGGATGATTCCCTTGCGAGTCGGAAGTGAACGGATCGGCCAGCGCCGCGAGGCGGACCGGGAACAACGGCGGCCGGCGGCCGGCGTCGGTGGAAAGATCAGGCAGGCAGCGGCCCAGTTCGGCCAGCGCGCTGCCACAGATGCGGCCCTGGCAGGCGCCCATGCCACAACGCGATGCCAGCTTGGCGTCGCGTGCATCGTTGAAGGTGTCCAGTGCCGCCAGCGGCACGTCTTCGCAGCGGCAGACCAGGGTGTCGGCCTGCGCCAGCGTGCGGATGCGCGCATTCAGGGCGAAACGCTGCTGCAACAGCGTGGCAAAGCCACGCGCCACGCGTCGGCGTGGCTGCAGGCGCAGCGCATCGTCGGGCGTGTCGGCCGCCATGTGCCCCGCCATTGCGCCCTCGACCAGCGCACAATCGCGCCCGCCGATACCGCAGGCTTCGCCCGCCGCGAACACCTGGGTGACGCTGGTCCGCAGCAAGCCATCGACCTGCACCTGCCGATGCGCGCCACAGGCCTCCAGTTGGCAGCCCAGCAATTGCGCCAGCTCGGTATTGGGGACCAGGCCGTAGCCCACCGCGAGCTGATCGCAGGCAACACGCAAACGGCCGGCCGGCCCCTCCAGCTCCACTTCGCGCAGCTGCGTATCGCCGTGTGCGGCCACCACCACGCTGCCGGTGCGATATGCGACGCGATGCAGTTGCAAGCGCAGCGCCACCGCCTGCGCCGCCTTGCCCGGCCAGCGCCACAACTGAGCGGCGAAGGCACGCACCGCTGCAGCCGAGGCCTGCTCGTGAATGCCCAGCACCGTGGCGCCATGCCGCTGCAAGGTAGCTGCGCTGGCCAGCAGCAACGGCCCGCTGCCGGCCACCAGCACGCGCTTGCCGGCCAGCGGCCAGCCCTGTTTGGCCAGCGCCTGCGCCGCGCCGGCGCCGGTGACACCAGGCAGCGTCCAGCCCGGAAACGGCAGCAGCAGTTCGCGTGCACCGGTGGCCAGCACCAAGGCAGCGTAATGCAGCTGTAGCGCGCCATCCGGGCTATCGGCCAGCAGCCAGCCCGGCTGCGCCAGCACGATCTGCGTCTGCGTCAGCAGCGTGATCGCCGCATGGTTGCCTACCTGCTGCAACAGCGCACGTGCATCCTGCGGTGCGCCATGCCGCACATCGTTGCGCCATACCTGGCCACCGGCGCGCGGCTGCATGTCCACCACGCCCACGCGCACGCCATGACCGGCGGCCGCCTGCGCGGCGGCCAGCCCGGCCGGGCCGGCACCAATCACCAGCACATCGAAATGCAACACGCGCTCAGCCATCGGTGCGCACCTGCATGCCCTCGCGCGCATCCACCAGGCAGGCGCGTTGCTGGCCAACCCCGTCGATGCGCACCCGGCATTCGAAACACACGCCCATGCCGCACAGCGGCGCACGCGGCTGCCCGCTGCTGGATTGCCTGAATTGCAGGGTGGCCTGCGCCACCGCGGCCGCCACGCTGGCACCGGCAAGCACTTCCACCGGCTGCGCATTCACCTGCAGGCGCACCGTCGCGCTCATGCCGCTTGCCCCTGCACCGCGCGCGCCGGCGCATACGGCGCCGGGTCGATGGCAGGCGTGCGCCCGAGCAGGCTGTCCACGATCACCCGTGCGCTCCCCAGCGCCGTAGTGACACCCAGCCCCTCATGCCCTGCCGCCACCCAGACATCGCGCCGGCCGGGCACCGCCCCCAGATACGGGCGCCCGTCCGGCGTGGCTGGGCGCAAGCCGGTCCACACGCGGATTGCCTGCAGCTCGCGCAACACCGGCAGGTAGGCGAATGCGCGTTGCAGCATGCGTTGCAGCACCGGCATCGACAGCGCGCGATCATGCTCGCCGAACTGCCGCGACGAGCCAATCAGCAGCTGCCCGGTCGGCCGCGGCTGCACATTGAAGGCCACGCTGGTGTCGTCGGCGCCATGCGCCGAATCGGCGTAGCCCAGCTCCAGCAACTGATGCCGGATCAGCCCGGGATGGCGGTCGGTGATGACCAGATGGCCCTTGCGCGGGCGCAGGGCCAACTCTGGCAGCAGCTGCGGCAGCGCCACGCCACTGGCCACCAGCACCGGCCCGGACAAGTGCTGCCCATCGTCCAGGCGCACGCCCTGCTCCAGCAGCTGCGCCACGCGGCGGCCAGCGAACAGCTGCGCGCCCGCCGTGCAGGCCAGCTCCACCAGATACCGGGCCACGCGCGGCGGGTACACCACCGCTTCGTCGGGCACACGCATGCCACCGGCCAGGCCCGGCACCAGCTGCGGCTCCAGCGCGTACAGCCGCTGCGCGTCGAACGCTTCGGCCTGCAGTCCGGCCGCGGCCAGCCGCGCGATCTTGGCCGGCACCTCCGCCAGTTCGCGTGCATCGCGGGCCACCCACAGCGTGCCGCAACGGCTGAATTCGGCCTCGCTCAGCGTGGCAAAGCGCTCCCACAGGCGCAGCGAATAGGCCGACAACGCCAGCTCGGCCGGGTCGTCGTCCATCGCCACCAGATGGCCCATCGCCGCCGCCGTGGAGCCGCCGCCGATCGGCCCCGGCTCCACGATCGCCACCCGCAGGCCCGCTTCCGCCGCGGCCTCGGCGCAGGCCGCACCGACGATCCCGGCGCCGATCACAATCAGGTCGTAGCTGCGCCGGGTGGAGGCGGCAGAGGTGCCGGACTCGGCACGGGCTGCACCGACCGCTGGCGTAGTCGTCGCCGGTGCAGGACCACGCGACGACGCGGCCACTGCAGGCGCAGGCGCGGGCCGCGAGGCGTGCATCAGGCCACGATGCCCCAGGCGAACGGATCGGCCGGGTCGATGACCAGCTGCGACCGCGCAGTGAGATGCGCCTGCCCACTGATGCGCGGCGCAATACCACGCCCGCTCAACCGATAACTGCCCTCGAAGGCACTCCCCAGAATGCCTTGCTGCACCCAGCGCTCGCCTTCGCCCAGCTTGCCGTCGGCAGCCAGGCAGGCCAGCTTGGCGCTGGTGCCGGTGCCGCAGGGCGAACGGTCGTAGGCCAGCCCCGGGCACAGCACGAAATTGCGCGCCACGCCGCTGCCATCGGGCGCGGCGCCATTGACTTCGATATGGTCGATTTCGCCACCTGCCTCACCCGTTATCCCGGCCGCTTCCAGCGCCAGCCGGATCGCCTCGGTGTACGCGGTGAGCTCGCGCTGATGCGCCAGGTCGAGCACGCACGGCGCCTGTTCGGTAATGAAGAACCAGTTACCGCCCCAGGCCACGTCGCCGCGCACCCGCCCATGGCCCGGCACGTCCACCTCCACTCCGGTGGCGGCGCGGTAACTCTCGACGTTGTCCACCCACACCGTGCCGTCGGCGCCCAGTTCCACGCCCACGGTCCCGACCGGGGTTTCGATGCGATGCTGCCCCGGTGCGATCCGCCCCAGTTCCGCCAGCGTGCGCACCACCCCGATGGTGCCGTGCCCGCACATCCCCAGGTAGCCCACGTTGTTGAAGAAGATCACCCCGGTGCAGGCGCTGCGGTCGCGCGGCGGCAGCAACAGGGCGCCGACCATGGTGTCCGAACCGCGCGGCTCGCAGGCGATGGCGCTGCGCCAGCGATCGAAGTCGCGGCCAAAGCGCTCGCGACACTGCGCCAAGCCGCCTTCGCCCAGGTCGGGGAAGCCGGAAAGCACCACCCGGGTGGGTTCGCCGGCGGTATGCGAGTCGATCACGTCTAGTGTGTGCATGGCGCATGCTCCCATTGCCGGCCCGCCAACGACTAGCGTGCAATGCGAATTGGAAATGCGGAAATCCGCACAATGCGCAAACTGTCTCGCCGCCATGCGTTTACGCTAGGATCGACGGCCGGCTGCACTGGCCGTGCAACCGTCATCCCACGACTGCCACCAGGACCCTGATGGACCTCAATCTTCCCGCGCTGGAAATGCAGACGTTGTTCGACGCGCTGCCGGACGTGGTGTTCTTCATCAAGGATGGGCAGGGCCGTTACACCCACTGCAATCTCACCCTGGTGCGCCGGCTCGGACGCAAGCTGCGCAGCGAAATCATCGGGCGTTCGCCGCTGGAAGTGTTCCCGCTGCCGCTGGGCGGCAGCTACATGATGCAGGACCGCCGCGTGCTGCAGGGCGAGGTCATCGACAACCAGCTGGAAGTACACCTCTATCCCAACCGCCTGCCCGGCTGGTGCCTGACCTTCAAGCGCCCGTTGTGCGAAGCCAACGAGGTGATCGGCGTGATCGGCATCTCGCGCGACCTGGGCCAACCCGACAGCCGCCATTCGGCCTACGAACGCCTGAGCCATGTGATGGAGCACATGCATGCCAACTTCGGCGACAACCTGCGCGTGCAGGCGCTGGCCGATCTGGCCGGCCTGTCGGTGGCGCAGCTGGAACGCCATTTCCGCCGCGTGTTCCAGGTCACCCCGCAGCAGTTACTGACCAAGCTGCGCATCGAGTCGGCGATGCGGCTGCTGTACGGCGACGACAGCATCGCCAGCATCGGGCAGCGCTGCGGCTTCGCCGACCAGAGTGCATTTGCACGCCAGTTCAAGGCCACCGTCGGCATGACCCCGCGCGACTACCGCTCGCTCAAGGGCCAGCTTTAGGCACAACGCCCCGCAGAACAGTGTAGCCACGCAGCATCGCCAACTGCGTGGCTGCCACCGCGCGCGCGCGAGGCGGGTGGCTTCGCCAGTGCTGCGCACCCTCATCGCTACCTCCAACCCGCCGGCGCGCACTGACACATTCCTGCCACAAATGCAGAATTCGGCAGCATGACCATGACATCCTGGCAGCCTTCGGCCAGCGTGCAAGCAACAGGGACTGAAGACCGCGTCAGGGGCGGCCGACACCCCAATGGTAGACTCCCGGGTTTCCCCTACTGCGTTGCCAATGGCCAGCTTTTTCCGCCGCAACAAGCCAACTCCGCCCGATAGCGCGCGCACCTCGCGTTTCAGCCTGGAAGAACTGGCAGCCGCATTCCCCACCGCGCCGGCGACTGCCCCCTCCACATCGCCCACCGAGGCCACGCGGCCTGCGCAACCTGGCACAGCGCCTGCCGGCGAGGCAGCGGTAACACCCACACCCAACCAATCCCCGGCGCCGTCAACAGGCGTTGCCGCACCGGCCATTCTTCCGGCCGACCAGCTTGCGCGCGACATCGCGACCCGCACCGGGCAGGCACAGAGCATCGCCGGGGTGCCCAGTGCAGCAACGCCGCCTGCGGCGCCTGCACCTTCTGCCTTGCAGGCATTGCCGGATCTGGCGCCGCCCGCCGCGCCCGTCGCACCGACGCCGGTGGTGGTTCCGCAGGTAGTCGTGCAGACGCAAAGCGCGCCCGCGCTGCCCGCGGGCACGCCCCCGCCTGCGCCAGCCGCGCAACCGCAAACGCCAGCACCGGTCAACGCGCCGTCGGTTGCGGTGCCCGGTGCTGCGGCTCCTTCGGCCATCCCGTCAGTTGCCGCCACGCCGGCCAGCGCGCCAGCGGCGCTCCCCCCATCGTCTGGGGCCGCCACTGCGGCGAGCGCCACGCCGGTGGTCACTGCGCCGGCCATCGTCAGCAGCCCGGCGCCGGCCACGCAGGACAGCGACAGCATCGTCGGCCGGCACGACGCCCTGCCCGCTGCCCCGGCCGGCAAACCCGGGTGGCGCGAGCGGCTGCGCAACAGCAGCTTCGCGCGCAGCTTCGGCGGCCTGTTCTCGCGCAACCCCAAGCTCGACGACGACCTGCTCGACGAGATCGAGACCGCGCTGATTACCGCCGACGTCGGCATCGGCGCCACCACCGCGTTGGTCGAAGGCCTGCGCAAGCGCATGAAGTCGCGCGAATTCGCCGACGCCCAGGCCATGTTGAAGGCCTTGCGCGCCGACTTGATCGCGCTGCTGCAGCCGGTCTCCAGGCCGCTGGTGATCGACCGCTCGCTCAAGCCGTTCGTGGTGCTCACCGTCGGCGTCAACGGCGTCGGCAAGACCACCACCATCGGCAAGCTCGCCAAGCGCTTCAAGGACGAAGGCCACAGCCTGATGCTGGCCGCCGGCGACACCTTCCGCGCCGCCGCGGTCGCTCAGCTGCAGGCCTGGGGCGACCGCAACGGCGTGGCGGTGATCGCCCAGGGGCAGAATGCCGATGCGGCTTCGGTGGCCTTCGATGCGCTGCAGGCTGCCAAGGCACGCGGCACGGATGTGTTGATCGCCGACACCGCCGGCCGCCTGCACACCCAGACCGGGTTGATGAACGAACTGGGCAAGATCCGCCGCGTGCTCGGCAAGATCGACGCCGCCGCCCCGCACGAAGTGCTGATGGTCATCGACGGCACCACCGGCCAGAACGCCATTTCGCAGCTGCGCCAGTTCCATGCCGCGGTCGGCGTCACCGGCCTGGTAGTGACCAAGCTCGATGGCACCGCCAAGGGCGGCGTGGTGTTCGCGCTGGCGCGCGAATTCAACATCCCGATCCGCTTTGCCGGCATCGGCGAACGCCCCGAAGACCTGCGCGTATTCGATCCGGTGGCGTTCGTGGATGCCCTGTTGCCCGACGCATTGGGCGGCTGAGTGGCAAGACGCCTGCCCGCACCTGCAGCCCGTGTACGCACTGGTGCTGCAGGCAGGTTGCACGGTGCAGGAGATATCGAGCGGGTGGTCGCGCGCCAAACGCGTGCTGCACTTTTCGCAACGGTTGCCTGCGGCGCTGCGCGCGCCTCGACACGCCGATGGGCCAGTCACCGACTACCATGCACCGACGGCACCGCACTGGCAGGGCGATGAAGGTTTCTTCTGCGAACAGTGCCTGATCGTCCTCGCGTTTCCGCTGCACTGATCGGGGACGCCGTCGACCGGGCACCCGCTCCGCAATCGCCCCTCTCCTTGCCAGCAGACCTCATGCCCGCAGATCCTGCCGCTCCCCCCGCTGACGCCTTCGTCGCTTCGTTGCTGCACTGGTTCGACGGCCACGGCCGCCACGAGCTGCCCTGGCAGCATCCGCGTGCACCGTACCGGGTCTGGTTGTCGGAAATCATGCTGCAGCAGACCCAGGTTGCAGTGGTCATCCCGTACTTCCAGAAATTCGTTGCGCGCTTCCCGACCCTGACCGACCTGGCCGCCGCCGACAACGACAGCGTCATGGCGCACTGGGCCGGGCTGGGCTACTACGCGCGGGCGCGCAACCTGCACGCCGCCGCCCGGCAATGCGTGGCCTTGCACGGAGGCGAGCTGCCGCGCGACTTTGACGCACTGCTCGCGCTGCCCGGCATCGGCCGCAGCACCGCCGGCGCGATCCTCAGCCAGGCCTGGAACGACCGTTTTCCGATCATGGACGGCAACGTCAAACGCGTATTGACGCGCTTCCACGGCATTGCCGGCTATCCCGGGCTGCCAGTGGTGGACAAGCAGCTATGGCAGCTGGCGGCCACGCATGTCGCGCAGGTGCCGGCCGGCCGCCTGGCCGACTACACCCAGGCGCAGATGGATTTCGGCGCCACCTTGTGCACGCGCGCCCGGCCGGCCTGCATCGTGTGCCCACTGCAGCAGGCCTGCGTCGCGCGCCGCGAAGGGCGGGTGGATGCATTGCCCACGCCCAAACCGGGGAAGGTGTTGCCCGAGCGCGAAGCCACTGCGCTGCTGCTGGAAAACACGCAGGGCGAGATCCTGCTGCAGCGCCGCCCGCCCACCGGCATCTGGGCCTCGCTCTGGACGCTGCCGCAGGCCGAGACCGACAGCGGCTTGCGCGCCTGGTTCGCCAGCCACATCGACGGCAACTACGCGCGCGCCGACGAACTGCCGCCACTGGTGCACACCTTCAGCCATTACCGCCTGCACCTGCAGCCCTTGCGCCTGCGCAAGGTCGCACTGCGCGCGGCGGTGCGCGACAATGAAGACCTGCGTTGGGTGGCACGCGCCGATCTCGCCTCGCTGGGCCTGCCGGCACCGATCCGCAAGCTGCTCGACTCGCTCTAATCGCTTCGAAGGAAACCGCATGTCCCGCACCGTGTTCTGCCAGTACCAGCAATGCGAGACCGAAGGCCTGGATTTTGTGCCCTACCCTGGCGAACTGGGCCAGCGCGTGTTCGCGCAGATCGGCAAGACTGCCTGGCAGGCATGGCTGGCGCACCAGACCATGCTGATTAACGAGAACCGGCTCTCGCCACGCGACCCCAAGCATCGCGCATTCCTCGAAAGCGAGCTGCAAAAGTTCCTGTTCGAGCGCAACGCCGAGAAGCCCGAAGGCTATGTCGCGCCGTTGGACGAGCAATAGGCTTGCCGGGAATCGGGAATCGGGAATCGGGAATCGGGAATCGCAACAGCGTCAACGAAGACCACGCAACGCGGTGACTTAGCCGCACCGGCAATCCACCATGTCGCGCACGGCCGCCTGCGGGCTCACCCTACTCCGGTCGGTCCGTCCAGCAGCATGCGGATGCGCTTGAGCAATTCCTTCTGCGTGTAGGGCTTGTTGACGACGTCAAATTCCGCCCCACCCACGTCGGTACGCTGGATGCTGGCATCGGCATAACCCGTGGTCAGCAGCACCTTGATTCGCGGCAGCATGCGCCGCGCCTCGCGGGCCAGCATTACACCGTTCATGCCGCCGGGCATGATGAGGTCGGTGAACAGGGCATCCACCTCCGGATGCTGTTCCAGCAGCTCCACCGCCTCGCGCCCACTCGCTGCCGAAAAGACCCGATAGCCGGCGTTCTCCAGGAACATCCGCGCCACCACGGCCACGTCCTGTTTGTCTTCCACCACCAGGATGGTTTCGCTGCCACCCTTGTCGATCGAACGTGCCTTGACCGCCTGCAGGTCGTTCTCGAACTCGTCGGAGGCAGGAAAATACAGGCGCACGGTGGTGCCCTCGTCCACCTCGCTGTAGATGCGCACGGTGCCGCCGGACTGCTTGACGAAGCCGTATACCATCGACAGCCCCAATCCGGTGCCCTGGCCCTCTTCCTTGGTGGTGAAGAACGGCTCCATGACCCGGCTGGCGATCTCCGCTGACATCCCCGTGCCGGTATCGCTGACCGCGATGCTCACGTAGCGGCCGGGCGCCAGCTGGTGGTACATCGCAAGATCATGATTGGTGATCTCCACGTTCTGGGTCTGCACCGTCACTTCCTTGCGCTCGGACCGCGCCATCGCATCGCGCGCATTGATGAGCACATTCAACAGCGCGACCTCCGCCTGGGTGGTGTCGATCTGGCAGTTCCACAGGCCCTCCTCCAGTGCCTGCCGCAAGCTGATGCCGCCCCCCAACGCGCGCTCGGCCATGTTGGTCATGCCCGACACCAGCCCATTGAGATTGACCACCCGCCCGCGCAATTTCTGCTTGCGCGAGAACGCCAGCAATTGCTGGGTCAGCGTTGCCGCCTTGGTCGCGGCGGTGGCCGCATGTTCGGCGCTGAGCGCGATGCGCTCGGCACTCCCCGAGGCATTGCTGGCGGCCAGCATCTGGATCACTTCCAGATGCCCGGACATCACCTGCAGCAGATTATTGAAATCGTGCGCAATGCCGCCGGTCAACTGCCCCAACGCTTCCATCTTCTGCGCCTGGCGCAGCGCATCCTCCGCATCGCGGCGGCGGCTCACGTCCAGCTGCGAGCCGAAGAAGTACACCAGATTGCCGTGCTGGTCGAACACCGGCGAGATGAACAGCGCATTCCAGAACGAGGAGCCGTCCTTGCGGTAGTTCAACACCTCGGTGGCAAATTCACGGCGGTTTGCGATCGACTCGCGCACGTCCTGCACGCTGGCCGGATCGGTTTCCGGCCCCTGCAGGAACCGGCAATTGCTGCCGATGATCTCTTCGGCCGAATACCCGGTCATTTCCAGGAAGGCACGGTTGGCGAACACGATCGGATTGTCCGGCAGGTGTGGATCGGTCACCGTCATCGGCATCCGCGTGGTTTCCACCGCAGCGAAAAAAATATCCGAGCGAGGCGCCTCCACCGGCAGGCCGCGCGTGTCGCTGATAACGGGCGACCCTGGCTGTCCATGACGGGAATCGTTCAAGTGCTGTTCTCCGCGGGACCATTCCCGTGACGCCAGTTTAATGGGGCACGGTGATGCGCTCCCTCACATCCTTGGCGCCGTTTCGATACGGCACCAGCCGCGATGCGTCCGGATCACGTCGGCACTGCCACGCGTGGCGATGACCGCTTACCTGAGTTGAAGGTACGCGCTCAGCCGCCGTGCGTTTCCAGGGTCCGGTATTCCTTGGGGTCCAGGACTTCCGCAAGACAGCACCCCACCCTCAAGGCCTGTTCGCGTGCATCGCCACGGTAGTCCCCCTCGCCCGCACCATCGATCGTGGCGACTGGCGCCGAGCGGTCCCGGTGGTAGATGAACGCCGTCGAGAACCACTGGGTTTGCTCGGGGGCCTGGCTTTCCATCGTCTCCACGCGGAATTCACCGCAGTAGCCGTGGATCAAGGTGCGTCGAAGCGTCTTATGGGTCATGGGCAGGAGTATCGCCGCCCACGGTTGAAGAAGGCGTGCAAGCCGCGGCCGATGCCATCGCAGGCCCCCTGCGTTCGCAGATGACGCCGCGTAGTGCATTAGTGGTCACTCGATCGATGGGGCGCTGCACTCCCCACCTGCACGCAGCCAGGAACAACGGCAGACCGATCTTCCGGCACCAGGTGCAGGGTCGGCTCACATCAATCCGAAGACGTTGGGATCAACAGCGCACAGAAGGGGCGGAACGCCTGCGCTGCAATACTTGAAAATGGTGGCCGAGGACGGAATCGAACCGCCGACACGGGGATTTTCAATCCCCTGCTCTACCAACTGAGCTACTCGGCCACTATCGCAACAATGCTGCCTGCGTTGCGAGGAGGCGCATCATAGCGAGCAGGCGCGGTTTGAGCAAGCGTTGTGACCAACTCCGCTGCAAGCCGCCACCGCCACGGGTGCATTGCACCAGTTCACGCCGCACAGCCGGGGCCATGGCCTAGCCTGCGCGCATCCACCGGAGATCGCCATGCACCTGCCCCGCCTGCTGTTGTCATGCCTCGTCCTGCTGCCTGTGACGGCACTCGCGCAGCAGCCGGTGCGTGCCGTACCTCAGCTGGATCTGTCGCGCTACGCCGGGCAGTGGCATGAGATCGCGCACCTGCCGGTGTCGTTCCAGAAGAAATGCCGCAGCGACATCACCGCCAGCTACACGCTGCGCGACGATGGCCTGATCGGCGTGCGCAACGCTTGCCGAACCGCCGACGGCGCGCTGGCGCAGGCCGACGGCGTGGCGCGCCCGGTGCAGGGCCAACCCGGCCAGCTGCAGGTGCGCTTCGCCCCGGAATGGCTGAGCTGGTTGCCGCTGGTATGGGCCGACTACTGGGTGATCGCCCTCGATCCAGACTATCAATGGGCAGTGGTCGGCGAGCCGGACCGCAACTACCTGTGGATTCTGTCGCGCTCGCCGCAGATGTCGCGCGCCCGATTCGAGCAACTCAAGGCGCAGGCCACACAGATGGGCTACGACCTGTCGCCGCTGATCGTGGCCGCACCGTTGCAGTAATGCCGGCAATCCGCCGCGCAGCGGCGCGGCGATGCACGGACTGCGTAGTATTCTTGGTGCCGCCCAAGCCGCCAAGGATTTCTGCCGCATGCGCCGTGCCTATCGCCTCCTGATCGTGTCGTTGACCTGCGGCCTGCTGTTGAGTGCTTGCGGCGGCCAGGTCCGCCGCGTCTCCGAACCGGCTGCCCGCATCCAGCAACTGACCGTGCGCGCGGACGGGTCGTGGTCGCTGGAGCTGCGCCTGCAGAACTACAGCAGCATTCCGATGCAGTTCGAACGCGTGGTACTGGAGATCTCCGCCGGCGACCAGGTGGCCGGCAAGCTCGACCAGGCCGTGGGCATCTCCATTGGCCCGGAAAGCGCGGATGTGGTGACGGTCAGCCTGCAACCCACCTCGCTGGGCCGACTCACCGTGGCCGATGTCCTGGCCGGTGGCCGTTCGTTTCCGTACACCCTCAAGGGCACCGTCTGGGCGACCCCGCAGGACAAGAAACAACGCGAGTTCGCGGTGGAAGCGCGCAACACGCTCAGCCCGGCCCCCGGCCTCAACGGCGTGCTGCGCTGACGCGCACGCCCTCTCGCACCATCTTCGAAGGACTCCGCATGAGCAGCTACACCGCCCCGCTGACCGACTTCCGTTTCGCCCTGCACGACGTGCTCGGCGCCGAAGCCCTGTTCGCCCGGCTCGGCTACACCGAGGCCAGTGCGGACATCATCGATGCCGTACTGGAAGAAGCCGGCCGCTTCACCGCCCAGGTGCTGGCGCCGCTGAACAGCGTAGGCGACGAAATCGGCTGTGCGTTCGACAAGAGCACCCACGCGGTGACCACCCCGCCCGGTTTCCGCGCCGCCTACGATCAGTTCGTGGAAGGCGGCTGGAACGGGCTGACTGCCGAGCCGGAATTCGGTGGCCAGGGCATGCCGCACCTGCTGGGCGTGCCGCTGAACGAAATGATCAATGCCGCCAACCTGGCTTGGGGCAACTTCCCGCTGCTCTCGCATGGCGCCACCGAGGCGCTGCGCCAGCATGGCGAGGCCTGGCAGCAGGAAGCGTTCCTCAAGCCGCTGGTCGACGGCCGCTGGACCGGCACCATGTGCCTGACCGAACCGCATTGCGGCACCGACCTGGGCCTGCTCAAGACCCGCGCCGAGCCCACTGCCGACGGCAGCTACGCCATCACCGGCACCAAGATCTTCATCACTGCCGGCGAACACGACCTCACCGACAACATCGTGCATCTGGTGCTGGCCAAGCTGCCCGACGCCCCGGCCGGCGCCAAAGGCATCTCGCTGTTCGTCACTCCCAAGTTCAAGGTGGACCGCGATGGCACGGTGGGCGAGCGTAATGCGCTGCATTGCGGTTCCATCGAGCACAAAATGGGAATCAAGGGTTCGGTGACCTGCGTGATGAACTTCGAGGGCGCCCAGGGCTATCTGGTCGGGCAGCCGCACAAGGGCCTGCAGGCGATGTTTACCATGATGAATACCGCGCGCCTGAGCGTGGGTTTGCAGGGTGTCGGCCTGTCCGAGCGGGCCTACCAGAACGCCTTGCGCTACACCCGCGAGCGGTTGCAGTCGCGTGCGCTCAGCGGCGCCAAGGCACCCGACAAGCCGGCCGACCCGATCATCGTGCACCCGGACGTGCGCCGCATGCTGCTGACCATCAAGTCGCTGACCGAAGGCAGCCGCTTGCTGGCACTGCACGCGGCCAGCCTGGTCGATCTGGCCCACCGTGGCGCCAGCGCGCAGGAACGCCATGATGCCGAGACCTTGGTGAGCTTCCTCACCCCGATCTCCAAGGCCTGCCAGACCGAATGGTCGATCGAGAATACCTACCACGCCCTGCAGTGCTTCGGCGGCCACGGCTACATCCGCGAATACGGCATGGAGCAACTGGCCCGCGATGCCCGCATCACCACCATCTACGAAGGCACTACCGGCATCCAGGCGCTGGACCTGATCGGCCGCAAGACCGCCGCCAGCCAGGCCGCCGGGCTCAAGTTGTTCCTGGCCGAGGTGGACACGTTCGCCAAGGCGCAGGAGGGCAACGCGGCACTGGCCGAGTTCATCAAGCCGCTGCGCGACAAGGCCAGCGAATGGGCCATGCTGACCCGCGACGTACTCGATCGTGCCGCACGCAACCCCGACGAACTGGGCGCGGCCAGCTACGACTATCTGTTCTATTCCGGCTACGTGGTGCTGGCCTACTGGTGGGCGCGCAGCGTGGCCGCCGCCGATGCCTCCGCGCATGGCGACGATTTCAAGCATGCCAAGCGCGAGACGGCACGTTTCTATTTCGCGCGTATCCTGCCGCGTACGCTGACCCATGCCGCCACCCTCCGCAGCGGCGCCGCACCACTGATGTCGCTGGACGCAGCGCTGTTCGGCGAAGCCTGAGCGACATCAGCATGGCGGGCGCTGCCGCTGTCGTAGGAGCGGACCTGGCCGCGACAAGGGCCATATCGATCGGTAAAGCCTCGCGCCCGGGTGCGCTCCTACGAGTCACCAAAGCCATCAACGCGGCCAGGTCACTACTGGCTGAGCCACTGACCGCAAGACACGCGCCAAAGCCGTTCGCTGCGATACACAAACTGTCAACGATCGGGTATAAGCTGTTTTCCCGATGGAGACAGACACGCACGTAGGTGATGTGATCGTCCCCGGAGGCAGCCCTGCCCCGGTCGCGGGCAACGCTGTCGCTGCAATCCAGCAACTGCCCTCCCTCCGCCTGCTCTCGCTCGATGCGCATGGCCGGGTACTGGACTGGATCAACTGGCAGGACGCCGCCTGCCTGTATGCCCGCGACGCGGTGTCCTGGACCTTGGGCGAGCCGTGCATGCAGATCCACGGCGGCATTTCGCGGTTGACCGGCGAACGCAGCACGCTGGCGCTGCACCCCATCATCGCCGCACGCGGCCACGCCCGCTCGCGTGCGCTGGACCCCACGCCCACGCTCAGCAATACCGCCCTGTTCGCGCGCGATGCGCAGTTGTGCATGTACTGCGGCCAGCATTTCAGCCGCCCACACCTGACCCGCGACCATGTGATGCCGGTCTCCAAGGGCGGGCGCGACACCTGGGAGAACGTGGTCACCGCCTGCTTCCAGTGCAATTCGCGCAAGGCCAACCGCACTCCGCAGCAGGCGCAGATGCCATTGCTGGCGGTGCCCTACCGGCCGAGCTGGATCGAGCACCTGATCCTGTCCAACCGCAACATTCTGTCCGACCAGATGGCGTTCCTGCGCGCGCAGCTGCCCAAGCGCTCCAAGCTATCGCTGTAGCCATTGCACTGGCGTTGCCCGCGCGGCGGGTGGCTGCGCCTGCCCGCCCGATCACCGCATCGGGGCAGACGGCCGGCCAGTCACCTTGTTCGCGGCCCGACCTGGGCAACCCGCCGTTCACCGTTCCTGCGGCAATCCGGTGTGCATGCAAACCATCCTCTGACGCGCCCCGACAAGTAATGGTGCGGCAGATTGCCGCAGGCGCCTGCGCGCGCAACGCAGGCCAGCAACAGTGGGCCGTACGGTCCTCAGCATCCGCCGATAGCTGAACCGGTTTGCTTGCCGGGCCTTCGCATGGGGAGGACAATACGGCTTCAGAATATTGACACGATGATGATCGACTCCACCCGCTACCCGCGCCTGTCGCGCATTCAGACCCCCGACGACCTGCGCCACTTCGACGAGGCCGAACTTGCGTCCATTGCCGAGGAGCTGCGCGCCTACCTCATTGAATCGGTGGGTAAGAGCGGCGGGCACTTCGCCGCTGGCCTGGGCGTGATCGAACTCACCGTGGCCCTGCACTATCTTTACCAGACCCCGGTCGATCAGCTGGTGTGGGACGTCGGGCATCAGACCTATCCGCACAAGATCCTCACCGGGCGGCGCGACCAGATCCACACGGTCAAGCAAAAGGACGGCGTGGCGCCGTTTCCCAAGCGCGAAGAGAGCATCTACGACACCTTTGGCGTTGGCCATTCGTCCACCTCGATCTCGGCCGCGCTCGGCATGGCGATCGCCGCGCAGCGCAATGGCGACGACCGCAAGGTGGTGGCGGTGATCGGCGACGGGGCGATGACTGCCGGCATGGTCTACGAGGCGCTCAACCATGCCGGTGGCATGGATCCGGAGCCGAACCTGCTCGTGATCCTCAACGACAACCGCATGTCGATCTCCGAAGCGGTGGGCGGGCTGACCAAGATGCTCGGCCGTGCCAGCGGCAGCCGCACCCTCAACGCCATCCGCGAGGGCGGCAAGAAGATCCTCGGCGACAAGAAGAACAACCCCACCGCGCGCTTCGTGCGGCGTTGGGAAGAACACTGGAAGGGCATGTTCGTGCCGTCCACGCTGTTCGAGGAAATGGGCTTCCACTACACCGGCCCCATCGATGGCCATGACCTGCCCGGCCTGGTCGGCGCGCTGAAGACGCTCAAGACCCTCAAGGGCCCGCAGCTGCTGCACGTCATCACCACCAAGGGCAAGGGCTACGAGCTGGCCGAAGGCGACCAGATCGGGTATCACGCGGTCGGCCCGTTCGACCCGAGCAAGGGCCTGGTCGCCAAGACCGGCGCCAAGAAGCCCACCTATACCGATGTCTTCAGCGACTGGGTCTGCGACATGGCCGCTGCCGAACCCAGGCTGCTGGTCATCACCCCGGCAATGCGCGAAGGCTCCGGGCTGGTGCGTTTCAGCAAGGAGTATCCGCAGCGTTACTTCGATGTGGCCATTGCCGAACAGCATGCAGTGACGCTGGCCGCCGGCATGGCAACCCAGGGCGCCAAGCCGGTGGTGGCGATCTATTCGACGTTCCTGCAGCGCGGCTACGACCAGCTGGTGCACGACGTGGCGGTGCAGCAGCTGGACGTGCTGTTCGCGATCGACCGCGGCGGCGTGGTCGGCCCGGATGGCGCCACCCATGCCGGCAATCTGGACCTGAGCTTCCTGCGCTGCGTGCCGCACATGGTGGTGATGGCACCTGCCGACGAAGCCGAATGCCGCCAGATGCTGAGCACCGGCGTGCACTACGCAGGCCCGGCCGCGGTGCGCTACCCGCGTGGCACCGGCCCAGGCGTGGCGCTGGATGCCGCGCTGGCCACCTTGCCGATCGGCAAGGCGCAGCTGCGCCACAGCGGCACCCGTCTGGCCCTGCTGGGCTTTGGCGCGTGCGTGGACGCTGCCGAGGCGGTGGGCCGCGAACTCGGCCTCACCGTGGTCAACATGCGCTTCGTCAAACCGCTGGACAAGGCAATGCTGCTGGAGCTTGCCCGGACCCACGACGGCTTCGTCACCATCGAAGACAACGTGGTGGCCGGCGGCGCAGGCTCTGGCGTGTCAGAGCTGCTCAACGCCGAAGCCATCACCATGCCCATGCTGCACCTGGGCCTGCCGGACAGCTTCCAGCACCACGCCAGCCGCGAAGACCTGCTGGCCGAAGCCGGTATCGACCAGGTCGGCATCCGCACCGCCGTGCTCAAGCGCTGGCCGCAGCTGATGGCCACCAGCGCACCGGCGTTGAATGCCGCAGCGGGCTGAATTCATCTGACAACGCCACGCCGCAACCATTGAGGAGTGGCCGTTGCACAGGAACCGGCAGACGCCTTGCGTAGGCCGGTTTTTTCGTTGGCCAACCTGCCGCCTGAAAATCTACGCTGTCACCGAACCGGTGCGCTGAAAAGTTTCTACCAGCTCCACGATGCGGCCACGCGCCTGCATGTCGTGCAGCTCCATCTGCAACCGACGCACCCCCGGGCCCGGCTCGGCACACGCGAGTGCCTCGCGCACGAGCGCCGGCAGCCCGTCCAGCTCCCGCAGCCACCATGCCGCGTCGGCAGCCTGCAACCGCGCGGCGTGGTCGAACTGGTCGTAGTCCAGTGGATACACGATCGCCGGCAATCCCGCCTCCAGGCAGGCGTACAGGATGCCGGCACCGCCGTGGTGAACCACCAGCGCATAGCGATGCAGATGCTGCGCGTAGTCCACGTAGGGCAGACGCCGATAATTGCCGTATGCCGGCTGCGGCGGCGCGGCGGTGTCGCCATCGCTGAAGTGGAACACCACCTCGGGAAACTGCGGCGCCAGCGCGCGCAGCACCGCATCCATTCGCTGCTTGACCCACTGCAGATGCGTGCCCAGGGTCACCAGCACATGCCGCCGCCCGGCGATGAATTCCGGTGCCTGCACGGCCGACGGGGGCGTGCACAACTGCGGCCCGACAAAGCGCAGCGCGGCGGGCCAGCGCTGTGCGAATTCGAACGACGGCACGCCCAAGGCCAGGATGCACTGCGGCGAATACACCGCCTCGCTGCCATCGTTGCGATACAGCGCGGGCAACCCGCAGGCCCGCATCTGCCGCCGGTAGCAGGCATGCAGGCTGCGCTTGAAGCCGCGGGTGAGCCGCCGGGCGATCGCATGCCAGGCACGCTGGCGCAGCGTGGTCGCAGGCAGCAGGCCGCCAAAGTACGCAGGTGGCCCGTCGCCGGTTTCGATCACGCAGGGCGACGGCATGCTGGTCCACCAGGCGATGCCCATCGCCTGCGCCGCCAGCCCGGCACTGGGCAGGGTGAAGTCGGCGATCACCAGGTCCGGCCGCTGCGTGCGCCAACGCGCCTGCAGCGCATTGCCCACCTGCGCCATCAAACCCAGCGCGGCGTGCAGCTGCCGGCGCAGACGCACGGGGTGATGGCCGACCGCATGCGGCGGGTTGGCGATCTCCAGCAACACGCGGTCGGCTTGCGCATCCAGGACGCCGGCGCCGCGCAATCCACATGCCTGGATACGCGCCTGCGCGGCCGGCGTGCTGACCACATGCACATCGTGGTGCGGCGCGAGCTGCCGGGCGATGGCCAGGATCGGATGCAGATGCCCACTGTACGGCGGGGCGACCAGATCAATGCGCATGCACCCTGCCCCGCTGCGTCTGCTGGACCGTGGCGACGAAGGCCTGGCACTCGGACAGCACCTTCGCAGTGGTCAGGTAATCCAGATGCCCGCAGGCCGGCGCCAGCTGCACCGGCCCGCGAAACAACGCACGCGAAATCCAGTCGCTGCGCCCTTGCACGCTATGCAACTGCGCGAACGTGGCCGGGTTGCGGCAGACCGGGCCATAGGCGAACACCGCCAGATGCGCGCGCAGCTCCTGCGGCAGCTGCAGCGCAGTGAGCAGCTGCAACCCGCAGCTGCCGGCCAGCAGCACCGTCATCGGCGCCTGCGCAAGCAGGGCCTGCACGCTCATGCGATCGCTATACGCCACGCGCGCAGCACGCGCGGCCAGGTAGTGGCGTGCGTTGGAGACACTGGCGCGCCACAGCGCAACGCGACGGTGCGGCGCCATGTCGCTGCGGTACGGGTAATTGCATGCGATCAACTGCCGGCCATCGCCGTGCAGCTGCTGCAGAAAATCGCGTTGCTGCGCGCTCAACGCACAGCTCGCCGGATCGCTCTGCCCGGTGAGAAAGGCGATCTGCACCGCTGGCGCGTCACTGCGCACGGAAGCGACCATCCGCCAGCACGTGGTAACGCCGCGTGCGCCAGGCGATGCTGCGTACGCAGGCCGCGTGCAACAGGTGCAGCGGCTGCAGGCATTCGGCCAGGACCGACAACACTGGCCGGTGGCGCACTGCTCCGGTGCTGCGCCACTGCACCGCACACAGCAGCAGCGCGCGCAGCAGCAAGAGCGTCGCCCCGCATGCGATGGACCAGCCACCGGGCTGCACGCAGATGCCGAGCAACAGGGCCACCAACACCACCGGCGGCAATCCCTGCAGCACCGAGATGGCAGCGGCAATACCGATGCGCTGACGGCGCAGCAGGAGCAAGGCGAACAGCATCCAGCGATGCATCTGACGGGCATAGCTGGGCAGATCCGGCATGGCGGTGCGCATCGCCACCGGGGCGGTGGATTGCCGGATGCGGCCACCACGTTGGCGCACCAGGGCGGCCACGGCCAGATCGTCGGTGAGCTGGTCCAGCAGGCCGGAAAAACCGCCCCAGGCACGCAGGCGCTCGGTCCGCACGGCGTAGCACATGCCGTTGATGGTCAGCGGCGCGGCGAACGGCAGCCAGCCCAGATAGGTGAGCGCGGCATTGTTGTTGACGAACTGCGCCAGCAGCCGCCCGGCCAGCGTGTCGCTATCGCGGTAATACGGCAACCCGGTGACCAGGTCGGCGTGCTGCAGATCGCGCAGCAACTGCACCAGCGCAGCAGCGCTCAACTGCGCATCGTCATCCAGCACCAGACTGATCGGCGCCTGCAGCTGCGCAAGCGCCGCCTGCAACTTCCACGCCTTCGGATTGAGATCCGGCGGCGCAGCGGGCACCTGCATGCGGGTGATGCGCACCTGCGGATACAGCGCCACCAGCGCATCAGCCACCGTATTGCCAGCGCGGTCGTCCGCGTCCAGCAGCCACAGGAAGTGCGCCTGCGGCAGCGCCTGCAGGTTGGCGGCCAGCACCTGCTGCAACTGCGCGTCGCCCCCCAGGATGGGCTGCAGGATCGCCACATCCGCCTGGCGGGCTGCAGCGCCATGCAACGGCGCCATGCGTGCGCGGTGCATCACCCACAGCGCCGCTGCGGTCTTGACGATAAGCAAGACCAGATAGAGCGCAGCCAGGGCCGACACTAGGCCCATTGCGCCGCCTGCCAGCGGACGAACGCCTCCACGCCCTCGTCCAGACCGACACTGGGCGGCCCCAGATCGGCCAGCGTGCGCCGCGGATTGAAGGTCTTGGAATACGCGAACACGCCCACGCCGAAGCGCGTGATCGGCGGCTCGCTGCGCAACCGCAGCAAGCGATACGCGCCCTCCACCACGCTGGCCATGCGCAGCGCCGTGCCGATGCGCACCTCGCGCTGCGGCAGCGGCAAGTGCAGGCGTGCCAGCACATCCAGCAACAGCTGCTGCAAATCCACCGGCTGCGCATTGGTGAGGTTGTAAGCGCGCTGCAGCTGCGCTGCGGTGGCGGCGCGGTAGAGGTAATCGCACAGCGCATCGATGTAGATCAGATCGCCGATCACCGGCTGGGTCTGGCCGACAAACCGCGGCAGCGCGCCCTTGCGGGCCGCCGCGATCACGCGCGGAAACAGCACCGTATCGCCCGGCCCGAACACCGCACGCGGGCGCAACACTGACCATTGGCCCGGATACGTCTCGAGCAGCGTTTCACCCAGGTACTTGGTCTGCGCATAGGTGTTGACGAAGGCCGGGCCGATCGGGCTGTCCTCCTCCAGGTCGTACTGATGTTCCTCGCGATAGAACACCGAACTGGACGAGACATACAGCAGGCGCGGGCAACCGTGCCGCCTGCAGAAGTCGATGACGTTGGCGGTGGCCTGCACGTTGTGCTGGAGGAACTGCGCGCGCGTTCCCCACGGCGACGCCAGCGCGGCCGCATGGATCACCACGTCCGGTTGCCAGTCCAGCGCGAACGGCTGGCTCAGATCGATGCGGTGATAGTTGGGCAGCGCGCTCGCGCGCCGACCGATGCCATGGATCTCCACACCGGGCCACCCTTGGAAACGCCGCAGGAATGCGCCGCCGACAAAACCGGATGCACCGGTCACGAGAATGCGCAGGCTCATCGCCACTCCGGTTGATAACGGTCCAGACTGGGCTGGCAGTGCGAAGGCAGGATGACCAGCTCCGGATGCGCCTGCGACAGGCCGTGCAGCTGCCGCACGGTGCGCTGGAAGGCGGGCCAGTCGTGCATCACCAGGCGGGTGGGCCAGGCCGGCCATTGCAGTGTCTTCCAGGTTGCCGACGACCACACCGCATCTGCGCACAGCAACACCTCGCGATCCTGTTGATCGCGCAGCCATAGCCCCATCTGCCCCGGCACATGGCCAGGCAGCGGCACAGCGAGCACGCTACCGTCTTCGAACAGATCGTAGGCAATGCCCAGGCCTTGCCAGGCACCGGTCAATGCACGCTGCGGCGCCTGTTCGGCAAACTGCATGCGCCGATCGACATCGGCCGGCAGCAGCTGCGGCAACAGCGCGCGGCGCAACCCGCCCAACCGCGAACAGCGGCGCATCTGCGCATAGTCCGCGCGCAGACAGATGAAACGCGCGTTCGGCAGATCGCGCAGGCCACCGATATGGTCGGCATGGAAATGCGACACCAGGCACCAGGCGATCTCGTCCAGCTGCACGCCGCGACGCGCCAGTTGCGCGCCCAGGGTTTCGTGCGCCGGCAGCGTCACCGGCGTGGTCCAGCGATACAGGCGTTCCGGCCACGGATCGGTGGCGCGGAAAAAATGCTCCGCATAGCCGGTGTCGTAGAGCAGCGCGCCGCGCTGCGGATGCCGGATCAGCACGCTCAAGGCCGGAAACTCGACCGCATGCCAATGCCCATCGGCGCGCACCATGCGCTCGCAATGCCGGCAATGGCCGATGCGCAGCAGGTCGAGGGAAACGCGCGGCGCCATCAGTAGCGCAACACCATGCCGCCGATCGCCAAGCCGGCGCCGGTGCCGAGCAAGGCGACCAGCTCGCCGCGCTGCAGTTGCCGATCCACCACGGCATGATGCAGGGCATGCGGCAACGAGGCGGCCACCTGGTTGCCGGTGGTCGGCAGGATGCGCACCACCTGCTCGGCATGCAGCCCCAGCGCCCGCACCACATGCTCCAGGCCACCACCGGAGGCCTGGTGCGGCACCAGCCAGCGCAACGCGGTGGCCGCAACCCCCGCCTCGTCCAGCAGTTGCGTCCAGAACGCTGGCAGGTGACGCGCGGCAAAGCGGTACGCGCCGCGGCCATCCATCCAGAACAGGCGCGAGGCCGCGGGTGCGCCTGCTTCTCCGTGCGGCGCGCGGGTGCCGCCGCCGCCGATGCGGCACAGGTCCGCGCCGTTGCCATAACTGGCAAGGCGGCTGGACAGCAACGCCGAGTCCTGGCCTGCACTGCTGCACCCAACCACGACCGCGGCAGCGCCATCACCGAACAATCCCGCAGTGCCGGGGACGGCATCATCCAGCCCGGCCGATGCCACTTCGCTGGAGACGATCAACACGCGCCGGTAGCGGCCCAGGGCCAGCGCACTGGCGGCCATGTCCAGCGCCACCAGGAAGCTCAGGCAGGTGGCATTGACATCGAAGGCGGGAATGCCGGAATCGCCCAAGCCCAATGCGCGCTGGATCAGCACCGCCTGACAGGGAATCGGTTGCTCCATGACCGCACAGGCCGAGATCAGGCAATCGATCTGGGTTGCGTCGATGCCGGCAGTGTTCAACGCCTGCCGCGCTGCGGCCGCTCCCATCGACGATGCCGTTTCGCCCTCGCCCACGTAATAACGGGTCACCACACCCAGGCGTGCGGCCGTGGTTCCGGCCGGCAACTGCCAGCGCGCGTCCAGCGCGAGTGAAGTGACTTCGCGCGCCGGGACATGGCGTCCAGTACCCAGGATGCGCAGCGGCAATGCGTTCAACACGAAAGCTCTCGGCAAACAAGGCACGCAGCATACCGTGGCAGCAACGGCCGGCCTAACCCCCGCACGACCAGTCGCCCTGCGCGATCGCAGTGCCATCCGGGAGGCGCGCGACACGGCTCCGGCGACCGGGCGCGACAAGCGCCGCTTCAAACGGCTGCAACCACTGCACAACGACATCGCCGGCGGACTGCAGCAGGCAATCGCGCGTGCAGACGTGTACCACCCGATGCGTCAGGCGATCAAGGCGCCTCCACCTCGTAGCCGAGCGCCTGCAGGCGGGCCAGATACCCATCGGGCGCGGTCAAGCGACTGATCGGCAACACCGCGAAGGTGCTGCGGTTGCGCTGCAACGCGGCACTGGCGATGCCGAGCCAATGCTCGCGCATGCGCCGCTCCAGATCGTCGATACCGCGTTTCCTGGCCGCCCCGGAACTGGCCATCGCGCTCATGCACGCTGCCTGCGGATCTTCGCGCGGCAACTGGCGCAACGCCTCGATGTCGCCCACCGACCAGGCATTGGCGCGTTCGACCATGGTGGGCAGATCGCGCTCCACCGTCACCAGGATGCTGCGAAAGCAGCCAGTGTCGTCCATGCCGCCAGCACGAAATTCCTTGAGCGCCTGCCGCGGGTCGGTGATCTTGTAGTCCAACGCGGTGGGTGTCGGCTTGATGCCCGCGCGCTTGGCGGCGCGCTCCACCACCGACCAGATCACCGGCGAGCGGGCCAGGCCCGAGCGTTTCAGCGCCGCCTGGTACAACTCGCCAGCGGCCAGCATCGGGCGCTTGCGCTCCACGCTGCGGTCGTCGCCGATGTAGCGGGCCTTGGCCACACGCCAGCGCGCGTACAGATCGGGCGGCAATACCTCGCGCAGTTCGCGGCCATCGGCGTTCTTCATCGCCTTCATCGCCGACGGCAGCAAGGTGAGTTTGCCGAAGAACCCCATGTCCGCATCGACTTGTACGGTCGGCGCCATCAGCACCTGTTGGGACTGGCCAATGATGGTTTCCACTTCGCTCGATTGCCATTGCAGGCGCTTGGGCAACGGCGACTGCGTGCCCAGGATCCACAACACGTGGTCACCCTTGCTGACCTTCCACAGGCCCGGCCCGGGCTGCACGCCGCGGACCACCATCGCTTCCAGATCTACCACCGGCGGTGGTGGCGCCGTCTTCGGCGGCAGCGTTTCGCTGGCCGCCGCCAGCAGCGATACCAGCACATGCCGACTCCCCATCCCGCTGCCCTGTGTCGCATCGCGCATCGCCCCCTGTGTGAGGCGGACATTACGTGAAGCCAGCACCCGCCGCGTTAGGGAAGCGTTGTGCCACGGCAGCAAGACATGCCATCGACGCTGCATCCCCGCATGCTAGGCCAGCAGCGCACGCCGTGGATCAGGGCAACTGCTTGCCCGCGCGCAGACAGGTGCGGAAGAACACCAGCAGGTCCCAGCTATAGCGCTTGAGCAGGCGACGCGGCTCGTTGAGCAGGCGGTACATCCACTCCATGTGCAGGCGGCGCACCCAGTCCGGCGCGCGCCTGGCGGTGCCGGAAAGAAAGTCGAGCAATGCGCCTACCCCGAAGACCAACGGCACCCGCAATGCGTGGCTATGGTCGAGGATCCAGCGTTCCTGCAACGGATTGCCGAATGCCACCAGCAGCACGTCCGCGTCGGAGCGGTTGATGCGCTCGGCCAGGCCCTGGCCTGCGGCGGCAAATTCGCCATACCCGTCGCAGATGCCGACCACCTGCTGTCCCAGGGAGTTGGCCAAGGTGGCCGCAGCGGTCTTGCCGACACCGGGCTGCCCGCCCAGCAGGAAGAACTTCAGCGGCTGCGCACTGTGCCGGCACAGGTACGGGATCAGGTCGGTCCCGTTGAGATTGCCGGCAAACCGGCGTCCATGAATCAGCCGTGCCGCCAGATCCATCCCGATTCCATCGTTGACGATGCGCACACTGGGTTCGCGCATGCGTTTGCGCAGTGCCTGGCACTGCACGATGAAATTGGTGTTGGCGAAGAACACCCGGCGCGGCTGCTGCGCCGCCAACGCCTGGAACAGGTCCACCGCGAAGGCTTCCTGAGTGGTGGACAGCACCGGAAAGCCGCCCAGTGGAATCACCACGCCCGGCGGTGCCTCGACGGCGGCGGGCGTTGTGTCCATCTGCATGCGCTGGCCTTGCATCATCGAATCACCAAAGGTCGTAAGGGAAGGCAGCCAGCAAGCCGGACTGCAGTTTTTCGAGGTCGAAGCTGCCGTTGCCCCCCAGCGCCAGGCACTCTTCCACGTTATTGCCCGAATGCCACTGGGTGCGCCCGGTGCCGTAGTAGTAGTCGTCGTACTTGAAGCGGTCTTCGCCATTGCCCCAGTCCAGGTAGACCGCCGGGATGCCATAGGCCTCGGCCAGGATCAGACCATGCAACGAACTACTGACCACCAGCTCCGCGCCCAACAAGCGGCTTGTGAATGTTGCCGGCTTGACGTCCGGGAACACCAGGTGATCGGCGTAGGCGCTGTATTTTTCAACCGGCTCGTTGAAATGCGGAACGATGGCGAACGGACGTTTCTGCACCTCGCCCAGCGCCTCGGCGGGAAAGAACATCGGGGTCAACAGGCCCGGGTCGCCATAGACCTCCGGCACCGCGATGCCACGATCCAGCAGGAATTGGCGGGTCTTGGGCCCACGGACTGCACGCACGTCCAGCGTGCTGAAGGTATTGCGCTCGGCGGGAATCTTGCCGTTGATGCCGCTGCCCCAGACGGTGTCGCCGTCCTTGGCGAAATGCAGCACCGACCCGATTGCGATGAGCTTCTTGCTGAGATCGTGTTTTTCGATCAGCGTCTTGTCCTGCAACGACAGCACGCAGGAGACGATCACCTTGGACAGGTGGTCGCCCATGTTGACGCCCGCATTCTTCGGCTTCCACCAGAACAGTGCACGACGTTCTGCGTGTTCCACCCACTTCTGCAGCAAAGCGTTGGCCATTTCCAAGGGTCTCCTGTGTACAAACGTGCGAGGTGCGCCGCATCGGTCAATGCGAAAGCGCGGCCTCCGAGGAAGCACGCGCGGCGGCGCCGATGTGCTGCGGATACAAACGGGTTTCCGGATACGCGGCCGGATCGAGCACGCGGTCGGTGGTGTCCGACCAGTTCAGGCACTGGCGGTAGCGCACATGCGGCGCATCCAGCGCCAAGCTGATCGCGGCAACGATCGACTCTGCATTACCGGGTGTATAGCCAAAGCGGGACTGGTAGGGCCCGACCACGGCGTTGGGGCACACGGCCGGCAAACCGAAGAAGTCGTACTGCAGCAGCTTCATCGAGCTGTCAGCCAGGTAGACCGGCACCTGTTCCGACGCATACGGCGCAATGCCCAAACGCGCGTGCTTGATGTAGCCGATGGTCTCGGCGTGCTTCATCTCACCATAGACGATGACGTTGTCGCCGTAGCCTGGGTGACGGCCCATGCCTGAGCCGATCACATGGAACGTGACCTGCGGGAACGCCTTGCTGGCAACCACGAAGAAGTCCGGATCGAACAACATCGACCCCACCGCCACTGCATGGATTCCCTCGCCATACGGCGATGGGTCTCCCAGTTGGTCCAGGTTGTGATCCACGCCATGGCCTACGTGGTAGACATTGTCGCGGCTGGCGATTTCCTCCGCCATGGCCGGCGATACCAGCGCAATCACATCCAGCGAGGACGCCACCCGATCGAACTCACGTTCGATATAGGACGCCACGTTGATCGTGCTCAGGCCATCGGAAGCCCGATATACCAGCTTGGCTGCGGGGTTGGTGCGCTTGGCCAGTTCGATGAACGCCACCGCGATACCGCTTTCAAACACGATGACGTCGGCGTCGCGCATCCAGTCGAGCAACTGGCGCGGTGGATGCGCGGCATACCAGCGAAACATCGCATCCTCGACCGAGCGCAACCATGCGCGACGCGTATTGAAGGGATGCACCGCAGTACGCCACAGATAGCAATCCACGCCCTTATGCGACACCACGGTGTTGGCAGTCTCATCGAGTGGCAAGCGCGCGTCGCCCTTCATCCGCGACAGGCGGCTGTAGCGCAGCGAGAAGAACCGCGTGGTGCCACGCTGCGCGAGCTGATCGGTGATGAAATGGATGTTGGCGCGGCGCGGCGTGCGGTAATCGTGGGCGGACAAGACCAGGTAGCAAGGCCGGCGAATGCCGGAAGCAGCGGCGGCGGATGTGTCGCTCATGGGCCGTGTCCTATGAATGAGTGAGAGAAAGCATGCCTGAGGACAGGAGAAGACGATGTCGATCTCATCGGCGCGCCCTGGCCTGTGTCAGTAAGCGGATATTGATGATGGAAACCACATCGCGGCGGAATGCCGGCCAGATGCCCAGCATCAGCAGACAGACTGCGGCCATCGCTGCAGCGCCAACGCCCAACTGCTGCCACAACGGGCCGCCAACGGTGACCGACGCGTAGTAGGCACAGGCACCGGCGAGCCCATAGGCCGTCATCGCACGGACTGCATTGCTGAATAGCGCGGCTACCGGCGTGTCGGAGATCTTGCCGACCCAGATCAGCGACAGCGGCCAGGTCAGCAGCAGACCGAACGAATAACCGATCGCCACCCCCATGGCGCCCCAGCGCGAACCGACGAAGATGCAGGCGATCAGCACGATGCGGCTCACCAGCGAGAACAGCAGCTGCTGCCGCATCAACCCCCTGGCCAGGAACACCCAGTAGGTGGCGTAAGACGCTGTCTGGAAGATGCCACCCAGCGCCAGCACCTGGAACAATGGCACTGCTTCGCGCCATTGTTCGCCCAGCACCAGCACGATCAACGGCATCGCCACCGCACAGGCGAACGAGAACAGCGCCACGATCAGATGCACCATCACCGTCTGCCCACGCAGCAGGAACGCGCTGAATCGCTCGCGGTCGTCCTGCAGTTGCGACAACACCGGCAAGGCCACGCTGGTGGCCGGCGCATTGATCTGGTTCAGCGGCATCATCAACAGCTGGAACGCGCGGTTATACAGGCCCAATGCATCCGGACCAGTGCGCCAACCGATGATGACCTGCCCAACGTTGCGGCTGGCGTAACCCAGCAACTGCGCCGCCATCAGGTTCCAGCCAAAGCTCATGAAGTCGCGCATCGGCGCCGCACGCTGATAGCCGCCCGGCAACCAGCGCGCACAACTGGCAGCGATCACCAGGTTGACCACTGCCTGCACCACCTGCTGCACCACCAGCGCCCAGTAACCCCAGCCCAGCAACGCGGCAGCCACCGCCGCGCCCAGGCCCAGCACCTGCGAACCGACATCACTCAGTGCCACCTGCCCGAAGCGCAGTCCGCGGCTCAAATGCGCGCGGTATTGCGTGGTCATGCCATTGAGCAGGAAAGTCACCGCCAGCGCCTGGGAAATCGTGACCAGCGCCGGTTCGTTGTAGAAATTGGCGATCAGCTGCGCCGAAGCGAACACGATCACCGACAGCAGCAGGCCGATGCCGCTGTTGATCCAGAACAGGTTGTCACGTTGTTCGCGGCTGACGTGCTTGGCCTGGACCGCAGCAGCCGACAAGCCGAAATCGCGCAGGATTTCTGCGGCGCCCACAATGGCAGTCACCATCGCCATCAGGCCATAGTCGTAAGGCGTCAGCAACCGCGCCAGCAGGATGATGCCGCCAAACTGCACCACCATCTTGGCCGACTGGCCCAGCATGGTCACTGCGGCCCCGCCGGCGGCACGCGAACCCAGGCTGCGCTGCGGCGGCGCGGGAGTGGGCGGTGTAGGCGTTTCAGCGGTCACAGCGCCGCATCTCCATCCTTGCCCAGCGCTTCCAGATAGGTGCGGTAGTGCAGCTGCCCGCTACGCGGCCAGTCGCGCTGCGACAGATCCGGTGCCGGTGCGCGCGGCGCCGTGCGCACCTTGTCCAGCATGCCGGCCAGCAACGCTGTATCGAAATCACCCTCGTACAGAAACACCCAGCCCGGACCCACTTCTTCGGCGATCGCCGCATTGGATTCGCTCCACGGCGCCAGCACCGGCCGCGCCAGCGACAACGCCAGCAATAAGGTGCCGGAGTTGTGCATCTGCCGGTACGGCAGCACCACCAATTCGGCTTCGCTGACTTCGCGGGCCAGCACCGGTTCTTCCACATAGGCCAGCAGCGCAGTGATGCGCGGATCCTGCACGCACGCAGCTTCCACCAGCGTCCGCATCTGCGGTGTGGCCGGGTTGCCCACGATGCGCAGATTCACGCGCGGGTCGCTCACCTGCTGCATCACGTCCAGCAACGTTTCCACGCCCTTGTACGGGCGGATCAGGCCAAAGTGCAACAGCCGCCCAGGTACCCTGCTGCCCTGGGGCATGGGCGCGAACCAGTCGCGATAATGCCCATGCAGGATGGTGTCGGTGAACGGCGGACGCGCCGGCGTGGTCGCATTGATGCGGATCCAGCGGCGTGTCAGGCGGTCGATCCAGCGCAACAGGCTGCGCTCGCGCCAACCGCGATCTTCGTGCGGCGCCAGATTGTGCAAGGTCCGCACGACCGGCGTGCCGGTCACCTGCAGTTTGAGCAGCAACAAGGCCGCACACATCTGCTTGGCCAGCGTTCCCACAGCACTGGGATGGCGCAGCAGGTACTCCGGCCAATGCAGGTGCAGCACGTCGTAGCGCGACAGCAACGCAACGCGCATCGAGAAGAAGCGCAGCTGCACCGCGTCCGGGAGCGCGTCATACAGCTGGGTCAGATAGGGGTTGGTGTTGGCATTGGGCTGTTCGGTGGAAAACAGCACCGTGAGCTGCGGCTTCGCCGCCGCTGTGGCTGCGGGCGCGCTCATCGCAGCGTCTCCCGCGGGCGCGGCGTACCCAATGCCATGTGGTACTCGTCGACATAGCGCCCAACCACGTGTTTCCAGTCGTAGCGGCTCACATAGGCCATGGTCGCCGCGCGACGGGGAGCAAAATCGGTGTCTGCCGTCAGCGCCAGCGCCTGCACCTGGTCAGCCGCCGCCTCGATGCGGTCGCGGTTGACGATCACGCCCTGCCCCGATTCAGTGGCAAGCCGCACGAACGGCGGAATGTCACTGAGGACGGGGATCAGCCCCGCGCTCATCGCCTCCACCGCCGCGATACCGAAGCCTTCATGCCGCGACAGGCAAACGAAGAACTGCGCCTGCTGCATCAGCGCGCGCAACTGCTCCTGCGACGGCGACATGCTCAGCTGCACCTTGTCCTGCAACCCGCGCTCGGCAATGGCCTTGCGCAAATCGGCATCGTTCAGGTCGTACGCGCGGCCGGCGACGATCAGGCGCCATTGCGGGTCGCGCTTGAGCGCAGCCTGCAGCAACTCCAGCGTTTCGATCAGGCCCTTGTTCACCGACCAGCGACCGAAATACAGCATCGTCCGGCCCGGCGTTACTGCGCCCTGCCCCGCATATTTTTCCACATCCACGCCATTTTCGATCACGCGCAGCCGCGCCGGCGAGACCACCTTGGCAAACAGGTCGCCGTCGTTTTCGCTGGTGGCAATGACCCGGCAATACGCCAGTGCCGAGATACGCGTCAGGGTCTGGAACCACAGCTGCTTCATGCGCGAGGCGTATGCGGTGTGGAAGAAACCACCATGCGTGGATACCACCATCGGCTTGCGATGCAATGGCTTGGTCAGTGCCAGATAGTCGTAGAAAAAATCGATGCCATGCAGATGCACCAGGTCCGCAGAGCGGATCGCACCCAGCACCGAGGGCGCCAGTGGATAACGCGACGAACCGCGATAGCCGATCCGCCGGATCGGCAGACCTTGGTAGGCTTCCTGCGGCGCCAGCTGTGCACCCGGATCGGTGAACACGCGATCCAGCGTGACCACCTCCACCGTATCGGCACTGGTGGCCTGATGCTGGCGGGCCACATTGAGAACGACTTCCTCCATCCCCCCGATCGACGGGTGGAATTGGCGGACGACATGCACCACTTTCATTGACGCCCATCTCCTGTGCCAGCGACGCGCACGCAGGTGCTGCGACGGCTAATGATTCTGCAATTGGTCATCGACCCTTCAACCCCAACATCCATGGCGCCAGACGCACCAGCACCGCACGCAGCGGCACAGCGCCTGCAATCGCGAACGCGCTCAGGCCCATCGCCCACACCGGCGTACCGATGAGCCCCCGATCCACCACCCCGGTCCGCGCAACCACGCTGGTCGCCACCAGGAACACCAGCGTGTGCGTGCACAGGATCAGCAAGGTGTTGGTGCCGATCCATTGCACCCAGCGCCAGTGCCGAAGGAAATAGGCCACGCACAAGGTCATCGCCGTGCCGAGTAGGCTCACCAGCAGGAACAGCACAGGCCAATGCCCGAACTGAAGGTTATTGACATCCACCTGCCCGTTCCACGCCGCCAGTACGCCCCATGCAGCCGCCACCACCGGCAAGACCAGTGCCCACCCCAGCGCCGAGACCGATCGCAGCGTATCGGCGAACCGCGACAGGGCAGCACCGACGGCGATGAAGAACAACGCAACCGGCAATACATCCAGCGCAAGCGGCAGGCGCATCTGCAGCAACGGAAACCAGCTGACCCAGGCCAATGCGAGCGGCAAGCCGAGCGCAGCCACCACGGTGGCGCTCAGCCGTGCGCGCAGTGCAATGTAGCTCAGCGTTGTGACAAACAAGGCTGGCAGAAACCACAGTGCCGGAAGCACATACAAACGTGTTCCGTTGGCCCACAACACGCCGACGAACGGGTGCCACCACGGACGCGCGCACGGTTGCTGAAATGCATGATTGAGCACGGCCATCAACAGCCACACCCCATAAGCAACCAGAAAAAACCCCAGGTACGGGATGAGCAACGTCCGCGCGAGCTTGTTGACCGTGGCCACGTTCAATACGCGGCGCCCGAAGCGCTCGCCCACCCAGCCGGAGAGCACGAAGAACAGCGGCACATGGAAGCTGTAGGCAAACAACTTGTAGGCCGGCGGCATGCCGCTCGCATGACCAAGCACGACCAGCACGATCGCCAGCGCCTTTGCGGCATCGATCTGCCAATCGCGCGTTGCCGCGGCCGCTGGCCGGGCCATCGTGCTGGCCGGACCCGCATCGGAAGACGCCGCCGCCGTTGTCATGCCGCAGCGCCGGTCATGCGGTCACCATGCGCGCACCCAACGCCCACGGAGCAAAGCGCATCAGGACCCAGCGCATGGGCACACACGCGGCCAGCGCGAACAGCGTGACGAAGATCGCCCAGCCCAGGCCCGGACGCGCCGAGCCAACGCCACCGGCAACCGCCGCAACGCCGGACAACACGAAAAACACCAGCATGTGCGTGCACAGGATCAGCAAGGTGTTGCGACCGATCCACTGAATCCATGCCCAGCGCTGCACCAGCCGCGCCGCGCAGATCACCATCAGTGAGCCCAGGATGGCGCTGAGCAGGAACACGGCGTGATTACGACCGAATTGCAGCATGTTCACGTCGATACGCCCGTTGACCTGCGCCAGCCAGGCAACCGCAAGCGCCAATCCCACGGTCACCAGCGCGCTGACCGGCAGCGATGTCGGCAGGCGCGGCGACACATGGATCAACAATGCGCCAAGCGCGTAGAAACACAACGACACCGGTAGCACGTCCAGCCCGAAAAAAAGCCGCACGCCCTGGGCAGGGAACCAGTTCATCCAGAACCATGCCACCACCAACGCGACCGCAGCGATTACCAACGGCGGCAGCACGCGACGCAGCAGTACATAGCCGATCAGCGTCACCAGCATCACCGGCAGGAACCATAGCGGCGGCTGCACATACAGATCGGGACCGATGCCGGTGAATAGCGACACGATGGGTTCCCACCAGGGATGACTGCCCCAGCGAGCCGCCTTTTCCCCGATATTGCGGGTCAGCAACCAGTACGCATAGCCCAGCAGATAGAAGGTGACATATGGCAGCAACAGACTGCGCGCCGGCTTGGTCATCGTCTGCGACAGGCTGGTGGTGCGCGAGGCGTAGCCGGCCGCCAGCCATCCCGACACCAGGAAAAACAACGGCACGTGGAAGCTGTAGGCGAACACCGTCATGCCCTGCGGCACGCCCTTGGCGTGGCAAAACACCACCAGCAGGATCGCGATCGCCTTGGCGGCATCGATCCGCGGATCGCGCGCCCGCCCGCCGCCAGCCACCCGCAGGTCGGGTGCGCGCGCAGCCTCTGCAGCAGAGGCAACGCTCATCGCATGGCTCCCGCCGGCACAGGCATGTGCTCGCGCTCGGAGCCTGCCTGATGCTTGCCTGGCGATTCGGCGGCGGTCACTGAGGACCAGGTGGGACGCAGATGCCAGAGGCAGCCGCACACGAACCACCACAGGGCCGAGGTCTTGATCGAGAAATAGCCATTGGAGACCAGCAAGCTCAGCGCAAACGCGAAGATGGCCAGGTTCTTGAACAACTGGCCTTCCTTGCTGGGCATCAACAACAGGAACGAATACGACAACAGGAACGCCAGCACCCCGACGATGGACTGCGACGCAATGAAGTACGAAATGCCGCTATCGAAATAGCGGTATGCCTGCGCGAAGTCCAGCCCCATCCAGGAGTTGAACGACAGGTTGTTCATCGAGTTCACGGTGAAGAACACCCGCCCCATGGTGGTGTCCTGGTAAGCCGAGATACCGGTGATCCAGACCAGCAACCATGCGCTCATGATGACCAGCAGGAACACCAGGAATGCAAGCCGCTGGTCCAGACGTTTGAGCAGGGGCGACAGCATCACCATCAGCACGCAGGTGCCCGCAGCCAACCGTCCGTCGGAGGCGACGATCATGAAGCCGATCAATCCAACCGACAGCAGCAGCGCCGCAGGTCGCATCCAGCGCCAGAACACCAGCAAGATGGCGGTGAAGAAGCAGATGTAGTTGCCCATGGTCACCGGCTCGATGAACATCGAGGAGGCGCGCGGCAGATTGGAGCCGGGCAGGAAGTTGCGCTCGCCCGGCCGGGTCGCGCTCACGAACAGGTTACTGTCCTCATTCCAGAAGCCTTCGGCACTCATCCCGCGTGCGTTGACGAAGAAGCTCTTCGGATTGACCAGATCGCCATATGCGGTTGGCATCGCCAGTTCAAACGCGGCGACCAGCGAAACGATGATGGTCATGCGAATGAACAGTTTGGGCAGCGATCCGGTATAGGCCGAGCCCAGTACGACGAAGGCGAATACCACTAGCGCATCGCGGAAGAACTTCGGGTCGATCTGCCAGTTCACCAGAAACCGGACGAACATCAGCAGCACGATCAACCCCAACCCGCTGATGATAAGCGCCAGCCGCTTGCGGCTCAGCGAGCCAAGGCCTAGCAGGAAGCACGCCGCATAGACCATGAACTCGACCGCATAGGTGATGACCGGCCGGACGGTGAACACGTTCGCATTGATGAGTGCCAACACCAGGTTGTAACCCACGCCAACCAATAACGCCAGCTCGATCAAGGCGTTATGCCAGCGAACACGGGCCTGCTCGCTCATTCGGATCAGCATGCAGCCGCCTGCGCAGGTGAGGCGGCCGCCATGCAGCCGCCCGCAGCGCCGGACGCGCCAGCTTGCAAGCGTCCGGCCATCATCAGTACGCGGTCTTCTGTCCGAGCACGCGCACCGCAGTCAGCACGATGATGCGGATATCCAGCCACAACGACCAGCGGCGGATGTAATCCAGGTCGTACTGGATGCGCTTCTTCATCGTCCGCAGCTCCGGGGTCTCGCCACGGAACCCGTTCACCTGCGCCCAACCGGTGATGCCCGGCTTGACGTAATGGCGCTGCATGTAATGGTTAATCAGCTTTTCGTAGTGCGTGTTGTGCTGCGCCGCGTGCGGACGCGGCCCCACGATCGACATGCTGCCACACAGCACATTGAAGATCTGCGGCAGCTCATCCAGGCTGCTACGCCGCAGAAACGCGCCGAAGCGGGTGATACGCGTATCGTTCTTGGTCGCCTGCTGAATGGTGCTGCCATGGTCGTCATGCACGCGCATCGAGCGGAACTTGAACATGTAGAACTCGCGGCCACCTAGGCCATGACGGCGCTGGCGGAAGAACACCGGGCCCGGCGAGCTCAGCTTGACGCCAACGGCAATCGCAGCCATCAACGGCCACAGACCCATCAGCGCGATCACGGCCAGGATCTTGTCCTGCAACGCCTTGGCCACCACGAAGTAGTTGTCGCGGTCCACACCACCCTGACGCAGGTTGATGACCGGCGTGTTGCCGATCTGCTCGCCGGACTGATTCAACAGACCGAAGTCGAACAGGTCGGGCACCAGCTTCACGTTGATCGGGTAGCGGTCCAGGCGCTGCAGCAGCTGCTTGATATGCTCGCGCTCACCCAGCGGCAGCGAGATCCACACCTGCTCGACCTGGTTTTCCTTCAGGTAGTCGATCAGCGCATCCGGCTCGCCCAGGCACGGCAGCGACTGGCGCTGCTCGGTCACGGCAATGTCGTAGGGAGTGCGAAAGTAACCGACCAAATTCATCCCTACCCACGAATTGCGGCTCAGGTAGTGGTTGATCTTCATCACCGGATGGCGCAAGCCAACCACCACCACGCGCTGCACGTCCACGCCCTGGGCACGCAGGTGATTCAGAAAGCCGCGCAACAAGGTGCGTGCCGCCACCAGCGATGCCAGGCCACCGACGAACCACAGACCGATCCAGCCGCGCGCCACTTGCTCGCCCACCTGCACGATCAGCGCGTGCACTGCAAACAGCGCGAACACGCCGCCGAATGCGCCGCCAAGCACGGCCAACTCGCTCAGCAACCCACGGCCGCGCCAGCTGCGGTACAGCGGAAACAGCGCGAAACAGATCACCGAGTACAACAGCGTGGTGGCAATCGCCACACGATACGGGGCCGCTGGCACCCAGGTGCCCAACACGATGCGGTAAGCGACCAGGCCGGACACCACCACCATGGTCAGGTCGAACACACGCAGTACCAGGTCGGCCGCCGCCGAATACTTGGACAACAACCGCGGTGAGGAAGTGTTATAGGTCGCGCTACTGAGGTCTGCCAGAAGCATGGGGATGTCCTCCAAACTCGATACGTTGCATGCGGGGGAACATACGAAACGCACGCGAGCCTTCAATCATCTCCGTCGCATGATCGCCGCGGTAATAGCTACCGACCCCAGATCACCCGACAGCCCTTTGTTTCAACGTAAGACACACTTTCTGCAATGGAAGAGTCCGCAACATACCGACTCTTCCTTGTTCCACGCTGAATCGCCTGTCACCTCAATTAACCAGCGTTTTGCAACACCACGATGTCAGTTCACGCGCGCTTGCAGGCCCGGGCCGCGCAGGAAGTAACGCACAAGCGCGGTTGCCAAACCGAGAAATACGCCAAAGATAAGACCCAATGCGAGATTAAGTTTGAGTTTTGGTGAGGTCCTGGACGTAGGCACATCTGCTGTATCGACGATCGTCACGTTGTTGGCGCCGACATTGCCCGCCACGCCGATTTCCTTGTAACGCTGCAGGAGCGCGTCATAGAGCTGGCGATTGGTATCGACGTCGCGCTTGAGCATGTTGTAGCGAATGCTGCGGCTCTGCAGGTCCAGTTCATTGTTGCGCAGGCCGGCGATGCGTTCGTTGAGCAGTTGCTCCTGGTGGACAGACGCGTCGTAGGTCGCCTTGAGCGACTGACGCACGTTGACAACCTCGCCGTTGATCTGCCGGCGCGACTCTTCGATCTGCGCCTTCAGGCGCTGCATTTCCGGGTAATCCGGCTTGAAGGTCGACAGCTTCTGCTGGTACTCGCTGGTCAGGCGCACCTGCTCGCCGCGCAGCGTCTGGATCAACGGGCTGCTCAGCACCTGCGGCAGCGACATCGCATCGCCGGTGGCGGCCTGGCGCCAGGCGGCCTCGGCCTTGATGCGTGCATCCTGCGCCGAGGCCAGCAGCGCATTGAGGTCGGTCAGGTTCTGCGCCGGCAGCGAGGGCTTGTCATCGCCCACCGAGACGATCTGCTCGTCGGTGGAATACGCCACCAGTTGCTTCTCGGAGTCTTCCACCTTGCCGCGCAACTGCTCCAGGCGCTCGGACAAGAACTGGGTGGCGAACGAGGATGCCTTCATGCGGCGCTGCTGGGTACTGACGATGAACACCTTGGGATACGTGTTGGCGATCTTGGCCGCCAGCACCGGGTCCGGCGAATCGTAGTTGACGTAGACCAGTCGCGAATTGAGGATCGGTTCTACCACCAACCCCGCCAGCAAGGTGTCGGTGAGGCTGCGCTCGATGATCGCCTGACGCGAATCTACCGACTTGCCGACCTCTGGGTTCTTGGCCGCCGCCTTCGCCAACGCTTCGTCGACCTGCTCCTTGAATGCCGGCTCCTGGTCGAGCTTGGCTTCGCGGATCACCGCACGCGCCAACGAGCGGCTCTGCAGCAACTGGTACTGGGTCTGGTAGAAGTCGCGGTCCTGCGGCGACTCCACCGGCATCAGGTTGTCGACGTTGACCACATTGAGCGAATCACGCTCGATCTGCAGCGTGCTGGTGGCACGATACTTTTCCGGCATCAACAAGGTGATACCCAGCGCCAGCACCACTGCAGCCACGGTGATGCAGACGATCAGCCAGCGCTGCGACACCAGCGCACGCCAATAGTCCAGCAAGCTCACGTCCGCCAGTTCCAGGTGCCCGTGGCGATGCGACGACGAAGACGTGTTGTCGGAATTCATACTCATCGGTAAGCGCGCCACACCATCACCAAGGGGGTCAGTTCCAGCATGGTGCGCAACCACACGCGCGCATCCGAGCGGTACACCACGACAATGTCACCGCCATAGATCTCAGGGTCCGGGTGGGTTCCCTTTTCGATCTCGGTCAGGTCGAAGCGCGCGAGCATCCTCTGCCCCTTGACCATGCGGAACACGATGACGTTGCCGCGACTGGCCACGGTGCTGACGCCTTTGGCCTGCGCGATGGCCTGCTGCAGGGTGAGGTTGGCGCCGATCACCGGATAGATGCCCGGCTCGTCCACCGCCCCGGTCACCGTGACACGCCGGCCGTTGGATTCCTGCACGAACACCGACACCTGCGGATCCTGCAGATAACCGTTGCGATAACGGTCGGCGACCAGCTTTTCCAGCTCACCGACCCCCATGCCGACGGCATTGACGTCGCCGATCAGCGGCAATGAGATGTGACCATTTTGGTCGATGCGCACCTGGCGCTCCAGGTCGTCGACCTGGAACACCTTGACCAGCAGCAGGTCGCCCGGCGAGAGGCGATATTCCGGCTGCACGGCAGACATCGCCAGCGGGTCCGGAAGCGGCAACGCGTTCGCCATGTCCTTGCCGGTGCTGCAGGCGCCCAGCGTCATCGAGCAGATCAACGCCAGGCCCAGACCTTGGCAGAATCGTCCGATCAGTTTCTTCATGCGTGTGGCTGGCTGCCTCGGTTGGTGGGACAGGAGCTCGCGCAGCATTCAAGCGGCCAACGCGCCAGCACGAACGTACGACAGAGAGTGCACTCCGATCATGTCGGTATCACGTCGGAGATGACGTGTTGCACTGCACTATGGCACAGAACGCGTGCGCTGCAAGACGCAGCACGCCATTTTTTTGACGGCGTTGGCCTATTGATTCAAATTTGTAGATGAAACGTCAAAAAAATGTGATGAACGTCCGCAACCAAACCGCGTCAATTGGAGTGTTTTCGGTCACTTAGCGCAGTTAAATCATGTACATCAATAGCGAGCAGGACCATACGGAACGGGCGCTAGCGCACCCACCCAACGCTCTCACAGGTATGCCGATCGACGTATCGAGGTAGATCGAAATGCGCATCCATTCACGTGATGCGGCGCAGCAAAAAGCCCATGTCGCGGCGACATGGGCTTGGTGTTTGGTCGGGGTAGCCGGATTCGAACCGACGACCACTAGTCCCCCAGACTAGTGCGCTACCAGGCTGCGCTATACCCCGAAGATGTTGCGTCCCGCCACCAGGGCGGCCTGCGATTATAGCGGCTTTGCGCAAGGTTTTCCTAGCGGCGCAGCAGTTGCAGCACTTCTTCCAGCTCCATCCGCACCTGCTTGATGATCTGGTTGCTCAATGCCGACTCGCTCTTGGCGCCATCACCCTCCAGACGCAGGCGCGCACCGCCAATGGTATAGCCCTGCTCGTAGAGCAGGCCGCGGATCTGCCGCACCATCAATACGTCGTGGCGCTGGTAGTAGCGCCGATTGCCGCGCCGCTTGACCGGCTCCAGGCTCGGAAATTCCGTTTCCCAGTAGCGCAATACGTGCGGCTTGACGTCGCACAGCTCGCTCACTTCACCGATGGTGAAGTAGCGCTTGGCCGGTATCGGCGGTAGCTCGCGATTACTGCCCGGATCCAGCATAAGCCTCCACCCGTTCCTTGAGTTTCTGGCCCGGGCGGAAGGTCACCACCGTTCGGGCCGAGATCGGAATTTCCTCACCGGTCTTGGGATTGCGACCGGGCCGTTGATTCTTGCGCCGCAGATCGAAGTTGCCGAAACCGGACAGCTTCACTTGGCGGCCCTGCTCCAGCGCATCGCGCAGCACGTCGAAGAACGCATCGACAAATTCCTTTGCCTCGCGCTTGTTCAGGCCGACTTCGTCGAACAGACGCTCGGCCATCTCCGCTTTCGTCAATGCCATGCCAATCCCCTGGTTACCGCCTCAACTCCGGATCCGGGCGCGGTGCTCGCGCTCGACCACCGCTACCACATCGGCCACGACCGCATCCACGTCCCGGTCGGTGAGAGTGCGCGAGTTATCCTGCAAAATCAAGCCCATAGCCAGACTCTTGAAACCTGGCTCGACCCCCTGCCCGACATAGCGGTCGAACAACTGCACCTCGCGCAGCAACGGACCGACGGCAGTCTGCACGCTGGCCGACAGCGCCGCCCAACTCACCTCCTCCGGTACCAGGAAGGCCAGGTCGCGGCGCACCGAGGGGAACCGCGACAGCTCGCCGGCACGCGGCAAGGCGCGCCGCACCAGCGGTGCAAGCTCCAGTTCGAACGCGAGCACGTCCACGTCGATGTCCATCGCCTTGGCCAGGCGCGGATGCACCTGACCGATCCAGCCGATGCACACCCCGTCGCGGTAGATGTCAGCCGAACGGCCCGGATGCCCGAACGGCTGCGCCGACGGACGGAACTCCAGCACCGCACCGCTGGCCGCCGCCAGCGCCAGCAGGTCGCCCTTCACATCATGGAAGTCCACCTTGCGTGCCGGCTCGCCCCATTGCAGCGCCAGCGCATCGCCGCACACTGCAACGGCAACGTGCTGGGCTTCGCGCGGCGCCACGCCCGCATCGGCGGCAGCGGCGAACACCTTGCCCAGCTCGAACAGGCGCACGCGCCCGGCCTGGCGCGCGGCATTACGGCCCAGGGTCGCCACCAGACCCGGTAGCAGGCGCGGACGCATGATGGCCAGCTCCGCACTGAGCGGGTTGGCCAGCGGCACGACGCCGTCGTTGAGCTGCCACTGCTGCAGCAGGTCGGCATCGACGAAGGCGTAGTTGATGGTCTCCTGCAGGTCCCGCGCCACCAGCTGGCGGCGCACGCTGAGCTCGTCCAGCTGGGTTTCGCTCGGCATCGCAATCCGGCTGGCACCGCCGGGCAGCGTGGTCGGCACCCGGTCGTAACCATGGATGCGCGCCAGTTCTTCGATCAGATCTTCCTCGATGGCGATATCGAAGCGACGGCTCGGCGCCATCACCTGCCAGCCCTCGGCCACGGCCTCAAGCTGCATGCCGAGCGCGCTCAGGATGCGCACCACCTCCGCATCGTCGATCTGGATACCAAGCACGCGTGCGATCCGCGCGCGACGCAACGTGATCGGTGCGGCCTGCGGCAGATGCTGCGGCAACTCGGCATGCACCACCGGGCCCGGCGTACCGCCGGCCAGATCCAGCACCAGGCGCGTGGCCACTTCGATCGCCTGTGGCGCCAGTGCCGGGTCCACCCCACGTTCGAAGCGATGGCCGGCATCGGTGTGCAGGCCGAGCTTGCGACCACGGCCCATGATCGCGGCCGGATCGAAATATGCCGACTCCAGGAACACGTTGCGGGTAGTCTCGGTGACCCGCGTGTCCAGCCCGCCCATCAGCCCGGCCAGCGCCACCGGGCGGCCGGCATCGGTGATGGTCAGGAAGCTGTCGTCCAGCGTCACCTGCCGCCCGTCCAGCAGCGCCAGTTGCTCGCCGGCGCGCGAACGGCGCACGCCGATCGGCCCCTGCAAGGTGTCCAGGTCGAAGGCGTGCATCGGTTGGCCCAGTTCCAGCATCACGTACTGGGTGATGTCCACCAGCAACGACACCGGGCGCACACCACTGCGGCGCAGGCGCTCGGCCAGCCAGACCGGCGTGGTCGCCGCCGGATCGATGCCTTCGATCACACGCCCGCAATAGCGTGGCGCTTCCTTGTCGGCGTCCAGCTCCACCGCCAGCGTCCGCGTGGACACCGGCGCAACGGCAGCCGCGTCGAAGGCAACCACTTCGCTGGCGCAAGCCGCCGCCACATCGAAGGCAATGCCACGCACGCTGAAGCAATCAGCGCGATTGGGGGTGAGCTTGATCTCGATGCTGGCGTCGGGCAGGCCGAGATACTCGGCCAGCGCCTGACCCACCGGCGCATCGTCCGGCAGTTCGAACAGGCCGGAGGCGTCGCTGTCCAGGCCCAGTTCCTTGGCCGAGCACAACATGCCGTTGGAGGGCACACCGCGCAGCTTGGCCGCGGTGATGGTCAGCTCGCCGATCTGCGCACCGATCAGCGCCAACGGCGCCACCAGGCCTGCACGCGCATTCGGCGCGCCGCATACGATCTGCAACAACTCGCCCTGCCCGGCATCCACGCTGCAGATCTGCAGGCGGTCAGCCTCCGGGTGCCGCACCGCTGCGACGATCCGCGCCACCACCACCTGGCCCAGCGACGCGCCCAACGGCGTTACCTCTTCCACCTCCAGACCGATCGCCGTCAGCGTCGCCGCCAACGCCTCGCGGCTGGCCTGGATCGGAACGTGGCTACGCAGCCAATTTTCTGAGAATTTCATGGAGAACCGGGAATCGGGAATGGGGAGTGGGGAATCGCAAAAGCGGGGTTACCAGGCGTCCGGAAAGGAATCGACAGAGCGTACGGCCCTTACGATTCCCGATTCCCGAATCCCGATTCCCTGCCGTCAGGCAAACTGCCTGAGAAAACGCACGTCGTTCTCGAAGAAGGCGCGCAGGTCGTTGACGCCGTAACGCAGCATCGCAAAACGCTCCACGCCCAGGCCGAAGGCGAAGCCGGTGTAGCGCTCCGGATCGATGCCGACACTGCGCAGCACGTTCGGGTGCACCATGCCGCAGCCCAGCACTTCCAGCCAGCGCGTGCTGCCATCGGGCTGCTGCCAGGCAATATCCACTTCCGCACCCGGCTCCACGAACGGGAAATAGCTGGGACGAAAGCGCATTTCGAAATCGCGCTCGAAGAACGCGCGCACGAACTCGGACAAGGTGCCCTTGAGATCGGCGAAGTTGGAATGCTCGTCCACCAACAGCCCTTCGACCTGATGGAACATCGGCGAGTGGGTCTGGTCCGAATCGGAGCGATACACCTTGCCGGCGGCGATCATGCGCAGCGGCGGCGTGTGTGCGTCCATGTAGCGCACCTGCACACCGGAGGTGTGGGTCCGCAACAGGCGGCCGTCGCCGAAGTAGAACGTGTCGTGCATCGCGCGCGCCGGATGGTGCGGCGGGAAGTTCAGCGCTTCGAAGTTGTGCCAGTCGTCCTCGATTTCCGGGCCATCAGACAACTCGTAGCCCAGCCGCGCGAAGATCTCGACGATACGCTCGAGCGTGCGCGTGACCGGATGCAGGCCGCCCCGTTCACCCCGACGCCCCGGCAAGGTGACGTCGATACGCTCCCCGGCAAGACGGGCGTCCAATGCGGCGGTTTCCAGCGTGTTCTTGCGCTGCGCCAATGCAGCGGTCAGTGCGTCGCGGGTCTGGTTGATCGCCTCGCCGGCCGCCTTGCGCTGGTCGGCCGGCAGCGTGCCGAGCTGCTTGAGCTGGGCAGTGATGCTGCCGCTCTTGCCCAGCAAGGCGACCCGCAATGCTTCCAGTTGGTCCGGCGTCTGTGCGGCGGCAACATCGGCCAGCGCGCGCTCGGTCAGGGATTGAATCTCACTCATTGCACTTGCGCCTCAACTGCTAGCCGAACGGTGTTTCCGGGTGCACCGGAACGCATTGTCACTGCACCAACCTGCCATCACCCACTTGGTGGCTTCGCAAAAACGCAAAAGGGGAAGGACTCGCGCCCTTCCCCCTGCATCTCTGCGTTTCACGCATCGAAAGCACCCGCACCGAGGTGTGACTACTGACGATGACTCGCTTCTGTCAAAAGTCCGCACATGGATGTGCGGGCTCCTGCGAGGGACTCGCACATACGGCGTGCGGGCTCTTGCAGAGGGACCTGCATTTACGCCGCCAGCGCGCCCTTTGCCTTCTCGGCCAGCGCGGCAAAGCCGGCGGCGTCGTGCACGGCAATATCGGCCAGCACCTTGCGATCCAGGGTTATACCAGCCTTGAGCAGGCCATTCATGAAACGGCTGTAGCTCAGGCCGTTGATGCGGGCAGCCGCATTGATGCGGGTGATCCACAGCGAACGGAAATTACGCTTCTTCTGCTTGCGGCCAATATAGGCGTACTGCTGTGCCTTGATGACGGCCTGCTTGGCAACGCGGAAGACCTTGCGGCGAGCGTTGTAGTAGCCCTTCGCCAGGGTCAGAATTTTCTTGTGGCGGCGACGCGCCTGTACGCCACGCTTTACTCGTGCCATGGGTCAGTCCTCAGAGGTAGGGAAGCATACGATCGAGACGGCCAGCGTCCTCGGCACGGACGTGGTTCGTCTGCCGCAGGTTGCGCTTGCGCTTGGTCGCTTTCTTCGTGAGGATGTGGCTACGGTTTGCGTGGCCGCACTTGTACTTACCGGAGGCAGTCTTGCGGAAACGCTTGGCCGCCGCCCGGTTGGTCTTGATCTTGGGCATTGCGATGTCCTTGATGGTGTTTTGTCACTGACACGGGCGGCAGTCTTGCGACCACGCTTTCCATCCTTGCCCTTGCCTGCTTGTAAGCCCTTGATCGAACACGATCCGGACAGGTCCTGGTGCCGCTTGCACGGCGCCCCGATAAACTGGGCCGCGCAGTCTACCCGTTGCCGGGAATTCTTGCAAATCGCGCCCTATCGCCGCGGCTGGCCCGGGTTGGGCCGCCGCGGCAGCGGGTCAGATCTTCTTCTTCGGCGCGATCATCATGACCATCTGACGCCCTTCCAGGCGCGGACGGGATTCGATGACGATGTCGTCGCCCAGATCGGCCTCGATCCGGGCCGCCATCTCGCGACCGAGCTCCTGGTGGCTCATTTCACGACCACGGAAGCGGATGTTGACCTTGACCTTGTCACCCTCTTCCAGGAAGCGGCGCATGTTGCGCAGCTTGATCTGGTAGTCACCTTCATCGGTGACCGGGCGGAACTTCAGTTCCTTGATCTCGACCTGCTTGGTCTTCTTCTTGGCCTCGTTGGCCTTCTTCTGCTGCTCGAACTTGAACTTGCCGAAATCCATGATCTTGCAGACCGGCGGATCGGCCTGCGGCTGGATTTCGACCAGGTCCAGGCCTTCTTCTTCGGCCTTGGCGAGCGCTTCGTCGCGCGACAACACGCCGACCATCTCTCCGTCACTGCCGATCACGCGGACGCGCGGCACCCGGATTTCTTGGTTCTTGCGGTTCTGTTTGTTGTCAGGGGTACTGATATTGCAATCTCCCAGGGGAATCGAACCGGCGCATCCGGATCATCCAGACCGGCCGGGGTTGGCTCACGCTGCCTGCTCTGCCTGCAGACGTTCGATGAAGGCCGAAACCGCCATGGTTCCAAGGTCTTCTCCCGAGCGAGTCCGCACGGCAACCGCGCCATTTTCCTTCTCACGGTCGCCGACCACGAGCAGATAGGGCACGCGTTGCAGCGTATGCTCGCGGATCTTATAACCGATCTTCTCGTTACGCAAATCGGCGCTGACACGGAAGCCTTGATTTGCAAGGGTTTTCCGAACCGAGTCCACATATTCGGCCTGAGCGTCGGTAATGTTGGCGACGACGACCTGCACCGGAGCCAGCCAGGACGGGAACGCGCCGGCGTGGTGCTCGATCAGAATGCCGATGAAACGCTCCATCGAGCCGACGATGGCCCGGTGCAGCATCACCGGATGCTTCTTCTGGCTGTTCTCGTCCACATACTCGGCGCCCAGCCGGCCAGGCATCATGAAATCGACCTGCATGGTGCCCAGCTGCCAGGTGCGGCCGATGGCGTCCTTGAGGTGGTACTCGATCTTGGGGCCATAGAAGGCGCCCTCGCCCGGCAACTCCTGCCACTCCACCCCGCACACGCCCAGCGCGCTGCGTAGCGCGGCTTCGGCCTTGTCCCAGGTGGCGTCGTCGCCCAGGCGCTTTTCCGGGCGCAGCGCGATCTTGATCTGGATCTCGTCGAAGCCGAAGTCGGTATAGACCTTCAGCGCCTGCCGGTGAAACGCAGTCACCTCCGACTCAATCTGCCCCTCGGTGCAAAAGATGTGTCCATCGTCCTGGGTGAACCCGCGCACGCGCAGGATGCCGTGCAACGCGCCGGACGGCTCGTTACGGTGGCAGGCGCCGAATTCGCCATAGCGGATCGGCAGGTCGCGGTAGCTGTGCAGGCCCTGGTTGAACACCTGCACATGGCCCGGGCAGTTCATCGGCTTGACCGCGTAGGTGCGCTTCTCCGATTCGGTGAAGAACATCGCGTCCTGGTAGTTGTCCCAGTGGCCGGATTTTTGCCACAGCGACACATCCAGGATCTGTGGGCAGCGCACCTCGCCGTAGCCGCTGTCGCGGTAGACGCGGCGCATGTACTGCTCGACCACTTGCCACAGCGACCAGCCCTTGGGATGCCAGAACACCAGGCCCGGCCCTTCCTCCTGCAGGTGGAACAGGTCCTGCGCCTTGCCGATCTTGCGGTGGTCGCGCTTGTCGGCTTCTTCCATGCGCAGGATGTAGGCGTCCAGCTGCTTCTTGTCGGCCCAGGCGGTGCCGTAGATGCGCTGCAATTGCTCGTTCTTGGCATCGCCGCGCCAGTAGGCACCGGAAATACGGGTCAGCTTGAAGGCCTTGAGGAAGCGCGTGTTGGGCACGTGCGGGCCACGGCACATGTCCACGTATTCCTGGTGGTAGTACAGCCCCATCGCGGTGATGTCGGCGGACATGTCCTCGATCAGGCGCAGCTTGTACTCCTCGCCACGCTGGGCGAACACCTCGACCACCTCGGCGCGCGGAGTGACCTTCTTGATGACGTCGTAATCCTGCGCGATCAGCTCCTGCATCCGCTGCTCGATCGCGGCCATGTCTTCGGGCGTGAACGGGCGCTCGCTATAGATGTCGTAATAGAAGCCTTCGGCAATGACCGGACCGATCACCATCTTGACCTCGGGGTAGAGCTGCTTGACCGCGTGGCCGACCAGGTGAGCGCAGGAATGGCGGATGATCTCCACGCCTTCGGCATCCTTGGCGGTGATGATGCGCAGGCTGACGTCATGGTCGATGACGTCGCTGGCATCGACCAGCTGGCCATCGACCTGGCCGGCGATGGTGGCCTTGGCCAGGCCCGCGCCGATCGACTGGGCGACCTGCATGACCGAGACGGGGGATTCGAATTCGCGGCGGCTGCCGTCGGGGAGCGTGATGTTGATCATGGGCAAGAATAATGATGTCTGGTCTGGCTGCAGCCGGAAGCTGCCATGGGAGGCCTGACCACTGCTGGACAGGCTCGGGGAGAAGCGGGAAAGGTCATGCGGAAGACCGCGTCGCGGGCGCCACGGACACGGGCGCCGCTCGGGATCAGCGGTGGGCGGTGGTAGTGCTCATGTCGCACGCTCGGCCGGCGCGGGGCGCGGGCCACCTTCTCGCAAGGGGTCTTGGAGGTGAATGGTAAACCAATCAGGCGGCCACCGGGCAGCCCGGCACGGGGCCGGCGGGCGCATGGCATGATGCCGGCCACTCGTCCTGCCGCTGCCGACCATGACCATCAAGGGTAAAGCCACCTCGCTGGATATCGCCTACCTGGCCGGCGTGTCGCAGCCGACCGTGTCGCGTGCCCTGCGCGGCAGCCCGATGGTCAACGAGGAAACCCGCAAGCGCATCCTGCGGATTGCCCGCGAGCTGAACTACAAAGTGGACAAGAATGCTTCTTCGTTGCGGCTGCGCAATGCCGGCACGCTGGCGCTGCTGTTCTTCGAAGACCCCACCGCCGACGATTCGCTGATTAATCCGTTCTTCCATTCGATGCTGGGCTCGATCACCCGCGCCTGCGCGCTGCAGGGCTACGACCTGCTGGTGTCGTTCCAGCAACTGTCCAAGGATTGGCAGGCCGACTACGAAGACAGCAACAAGGCCGACGGCATCATCCTGCTGGGCTACGGCGATTACCAACAGTCGCGCCAGCGGCTGCAGCTGCTGGTGGAGCAAGGCACGCATTTCGTGCGCTGGGGCGCGGCGCTGCCGGGCCAACCGGGTATCTCGATCGGCAGCGACAACTACCAGGGCGGGCTGGACATCACCGAGCACCTGTTGGCGCAGGGCTGCCGGCGTATCGCCTTCCTGGGCCATGCCTCCAATCATTACCCCGAATTCGAGGAACGCTACCGCGGTCACGTGGCCGCGCTGGCACAACAGGGCCTGGTTGCCGATGCGGCGTTGCAGTTCGATGCGATCACCACCGAGTCGTCCGGCCATGCCGCGTGCCTGGCGCTGCTCGACAGCGGCCACGCCTTCGATGCAGTGTGCGCGGCCAGCGATCTGATCGCCATCGGCGCGATGCGCGCCCTGCGCGAGCGCGGCCTGCGCGTGCCGCAGGACGTGGCGGTCAGCGGCTTCGACGATATCGCGCTGGCCGCCTCGGTGGCGCCGGCCTTGTCCACGGTGCAGCAGGACACCAAGCAGGCCGGCACGCTGCTGGTGGAAAGCCTGGTGGCGCTGATCCGCGGCGAAGCGGCGCAAAGCCGCACGATTCCGGTGAAGCTGGCCGTGCGCGATTCCTCGCACAGTAGCGGATTGCAGCCGCCGTTGGGCTGGAACCCATCCGGCGCGGAGACTGGCGAGGCGGTGACTGGCAGGGCCGCCGATGGGACTGCCAGGCGCTGAGTCGGGATTCGTCAGCGCATGCATGGGGCTGCAAGAAACGCTTCGTAGGAGCGCACCTGGGCGCGATGAAGCGTTACCGATAATGCCCCGTCGCGCCCAGGTGCGCTCCTACAGATTGCGAACGTCGCGGGCGGCTTGTTCGGCCATCTGGGCGTCGAGTTGCTTGCGCAATGCGGGAAGTGAAACTGGCCGTGCGCGACTCCTCGCACAGCAGCGGGTTGCAGCCGCCGCTGGGCTGGAACCCGTCCGGCGCGGAGACCGGCGAAGCAGTGACTGGCAGGGCCGCCGATGGGACTACCAGGCGCTGAGTCGGGATTCGTCAGCGCATGCATGGGGCTGCAAGAAACGCTTCGTAGGAGCGCACCTGGGCGCGATGAAGCGTTACCCATAATGCCCCGTTGCGCCCAGGCGCGCTCCTACAGATTGCGGACGTCGCGGGCGGCTTGTTCGGCCATCTGCGCGTCGAGTTGCTTGCGCAATGCGGGATCGATGACCGGCGCGTCCGAGAGCAGCACGCGCACGCCGTGCGCCGGGACCTTCGTGACCAGCCGCCCCTGCGCCTGCAGGTGTTCGCCACTGACCGCATCGCGCCAGAGGCCGGGTTGCAGGAAGCGATTGACCACGATGCTGGTGGCTGCATCGCCCTTGTTGAGCAGCACAAGGGCGGTCTGGGTCGTGCCGGCATGCTGATACACGCGCAAAAACGCGGCCTGCTGACCGCGCAGGCTGAGATCGACCTGCACGCCGCGCTGCAATGCCGGGGTCTCGCGGCGCAGGCGTGCGATGCGCTGCAACGGTGCAAAGATCGGGCTTTGCGGCGCCGTACGGATACGCTCCACACCGAAATAATTGCGATTGCCTGCGTGCTCGGCGCGCCCGCGCATGAAGCCGGTTTCCGAGCCGTAATAGATCACCGGGATACCGCGCGCGGTAAATAGCCAGTTGTGCGCGTCGATGAAGCCGGTGTCGCTGGCATCCAGCCGCGCCATGTCGTGATTGTCGTAGAAGCTCATCAGCTCGTAAGGGTTCGCGTACGGCCCCCGGCGCAGGAACAAGGGCTTGGCGAGCTTTTCGAAGCCCGCTTGCTCATGGCCGAAGACTGCAGACAGCTGCTGCTTCAACGGAAAATCCAGCACGCTGACGCCGGCATTGCGCGCCCAGGTATGTCCGGCGATCTTGTCGGCGTCGTAGTCGAAGGCTTCGCCGAACATGAAGAATCCCGGGCGTTTCTCGCGAATGCGCGCCACGAAGGCGTGCCAGAAGCGATCCGGCATCCAACCGATGGTGTCGATGCGGAATGCATCGGCGCCCTGCTCCATCCATTGCAGATACGCACCGGCCAGGTAGTCGAGCACGGCCGGGTTGTTCTCGTTGAGATCGGACAGTTCCGCCAGCCCGCCGCCGGTGTTGTAGAAGGCATGCAACGGGTTGTGCTGCGGATCCAGCTGCGCGGGCGGCAGATTTTGATGATCGGCAACCAGGCGCCCCTGCGCATCGTAGAGCTTGCCGAAGCCGGGTTGTGCCACCGGCATGGTGTAGGCCGGCGAACCATGGTTGCCCACGATATCCAGCACCACTTTCAGGTGATTGGCGTGCATGGCGCGGGTGAAACCGGCGAAATCCAGGCCCGGGCTGGGCAGGTGTTCGTCCAACTTGTAGAAGTTGACGCCCCAGTAGCCGTGGTAGCCGGTCTTGCCGTAGTCGCTGAGCGTGCTGCCGCAGGTGATCGGCTTGCCACCGGTGAACGCCTGATCGGGGTTGTCGACGATGGGCGTGATCCACACCGCGCCAAATCCCAGGTCGCGAATGTAGTCGGCATGATCGACGATGCCCTTGAAGTCGCCACCCAGGTAGCCGATGTTGTCGTCGCTGCCATCGGCGCAGGGTGTGGGCACATCGAAGCTGCGATGCGCACCGCCCTGCTCGCGCTGGTCGTTGCCGGTATCGCCATTGACGAAGCGGTCGGTGACCACGAAGTACACCGCATCGGCGGCGAATGGCTCCAGGGTGCCGTAGTACTCCTTCGCCGCAGGCGCCGCGAGCGCCACGCCCGCGTACATCGTCAACACCACACACATCGCACTGCGCATCACTGCCCTCCCGAGGCGACTGGAACCCGCATCACGCAGACGCCGGCGACCAACAGGCTGAGCCCGCCGATGGCCAATGCGTAGATCGGCTGCCCGCCCAGCCACGCACGGAGCACGAAGCCCAGCGCACTGGCAGCGACCAGCTGCGGAATCACGATGAAAAAATTGAAGATGCCCATGTACACGCCCATCTTGGCGGCAGGCACGCTGTCGGACAGCAAGGCGTACGGCAGCGACAGGATCGAGGCCCAGGCAAAGCCGACGCCGAGCATCGACAGCAGCAACCCGTGCGGGTCGCGGATCACCACCATCGACAACAGGCCGGCGGCGCCCAGCCACAGGTTGCACAGATGGCTCCAGCGCAGCCCGATCGCGCGGACCAGCAGGGGGATGACCAGCGCCGCCAGCGCGGCGAAACCGTTGTAGGCACCGAACAGCACGCCCACCCAGTTGGCCCCGTCGTTATAGGCCGCCGATGCGGTATCGGTGGTGCCGAAATGCACCTGGGTCACTGCGGCGGTGGTGTAGATCCACATTGCGAACAGGGCGAACCAGGAAAAGAACTGCACCCAGGCCAGCCGCCGCATGGTGATCGGCATGCTGCGCACATCCTGCACGATTGCCACCAGCATGCTTCCCGCCGGCAGCACCCGCGCCAGCGCCAGCAGTGCGCCGTAGGCGATGCACAGGCCTGCCAGCACATAAAGCATGCGGTCGCCCTGGTGCCAGGCGATGGCGATCGCCAGCAGCACACCCGCGCCGCACCACACTGCACTGGCAGCGGGCGGCGGCAACAGGCCGGCCATCGCTGCGGTCGCAGCAGGTGGATGCGCGTCGTCGAAGGCAGCCAGCTGGCGCGGGCTGTATTCGCGCGTGCGCAGCACTGTCCAGCCGATCGACAGGAACAGCACCGCCGCGCCCAGATAGAACGCATAACGCACGCTGTCGGGCAGCTGCCCCGCGGGCGCGGTATTGGCCACGCCCCACTGGGCCAGCAACCAGGGCAGGAAGCTGGCGACGATGGCGCCGATGCCGATGAAAAAGCTCTGCATCGCATAGCCGGTGGGCCGCTGCGCCGGCGGCAGCTGGTCGCCGACCAGGGCGCGGAACGGCTCCATCGAAATATTGATCGAGGCATCCAGCACCCATAGCGTGCCGGCAGCGATCCACAGCAGCGGTGCATTGGGCATCACCAGCAACGCAAGCGTGGTGAACACCGCGCCCACCATGAAATACGGGCGCCGACGGCCCCAGGAGGTCCAGGTGCGGTCGGACAGATAGCCGATGATGGGCTGCACGATCAGCCCGGTCAGCGGTGCGGCGATCCACAGCCCCGGCACGTCGTCCACTTGCGCGCCCAGGGTCTGGAAGATGCGGCTGGCATTGGCGTTCTGCAGCGCAAACCCGAACTGGATGCCGAGAAAGCCGAAGCACATGTTCCAGATCTGCCAGAAACTCAGGCGTGGCTTTGCGGTCATGGCGCGGCCTCCGTGTCCGCTGCCGGCCCGATCATCAATGCACTCACCTGCGCCGCATTGACCACACCGTCCCGACCGCCACGGCCACCGGTGTACTGGGCAAAATGCGTCAGGGCGCTCATGTTGAAGCCGTCTTCCAGGCGAAACACACAGGCCTGCCCTGCCACGGCATCGAAGCGCACCTGTGTGGACAACTGCTCGCCCACGCTATGCGGCATCACGATCACCTGCGATTGCGGCGGCCTGCCCGGGCACTCCAGCACCAGCCGCTTTACCGCAGCCGTGACGCCGGTATTGATCGGGCCATTGGCGTTGCGATACCGCAACGACACGCGGTGCCGCCCCGTGGATGCGGCGTTCCATGCCCAGGTCTGGCTGCCGGGCAAGGTCTGCGATGGGCCAAGCGTCAGCGACGCACTGTGCAGCGACTCCAGGCCATCCACGCGCCGGGTGAGGCTGACCACATGCTGCAGCCCATCGTCGGGCAATGCGTAATGCCCGGCGGCATCCAGGGCCCGGCCGTCCATGTACAGCGTCGTGCCGGCCGGAATCGCAACCCGATACCGATTGGCCTGCTCCTGCACTTCGGGCGGCATCGGGGTTTCCGGCGCAAACACCTGCGCCGGTTGCGGTGGCGCCGTCAGGTCGGCCTGGCGCCCGACCAGCTGCACCTGCGTGGTCTGGCCCTGCTGCTCGACACGCCCGGCCGCCAGCAACTCGCCCTGGTCGTCGGCCGGGCGCTGCAGCACATACCGGCGCGTGCCCTGCTCCAGCACGATCTGTTGGCGTGCACCGAACAACAGCGGCACCAGGCTGCGTGGCAACTTCGGGGTGACGCTGCCATCGGCGGACAGGCCGAACACGCCTTCCAACACCGCCGACAGATACCCCGCCACCGACCACAGCTGACGCGGGGAATTCACCACCGGGCCGCTGCGCGCGCCCTCTTCCACGTGCACCGCCAAGCGCTGCATGTCGTAATTCTCCATGTTGGAGCCGGCCAGCGCGCTGCCGCGCATCAACGACTGCAACTCCAGCGCGATGCGCGGCGCATCGTCCAGCACACGCGATGCGCGCAAGGCATAGGCGCTGACGAACGGCCAGATGGCACGGTTGTGGTAGATCGGTTGCGCGGCCTCCTGTGGCCACACCACCGGGCTGCCACCGGCCACCATCGGGTAATTGCGCAGCGCCAGGCGTGCGCGTTCCACCGGGAACACCTCGGCCAGCACGCCCAGCGACAAACCCAGCAGATCGACCTTGGCATAGCGCACCGGATGCGCGGCATTGCCCAGGTAGCTCACATACTGCTGGCGGGGCGCATCCCAGAAGCGCGCATCGATCGCCTGCCGCAACGCGTCGGCCCATTGCGCATACCGGGCGGCACGCGCATCGCCGCGCTGGCGCGCCATCTGTTCGGCCAGGCGCAGCGCCTGGTAATGCAACACGTTGGTCGACAGCGCAAAGGACTCGGCGATGAAGCGCACGTCCTCGCGCGTCCAGTCCGGATAGGTCTGCTCGCGCCAGTCCAGAAACGCTGTTTCGCCGCGGTAGAGGCCGATCTGTGCATCGAACACCGCATCGCGATCCTGTGCGAGCGTGGCCTGCAGCGCCTGCCACACCTCGTCGGCAAACGGCTTGTCGTCCAGCAGACCGCGCGCGGCCAGGAACCACACCACCCGGTCGCTGCTGATCGGCCAGCTGCCACCAGAGCCGGTGTCCTGCGCCACAAACAGGCCGGGCGTACGGCCATCGCGTGCAGTAGAGAGCTTGAAGCGCAAGGAGTTGCGTGTGCGCTGCGGCTCCAGCCGCGCCAGCGCCAGATCGGCGGCGAAACTGACATCGCGCGTCCACACGTACGGCCAGCGCTCGCCGGTTTCGAAGCAGGTGCACGGCACTGGCTTGCCGGCGTTGAAGGCCGGATCGCGGATCGCATCCACGCGGTCGTCGGCCATCTCCTGCTGCGCCAGCGCGAACAAGGCATCGAACATCGGGCTGGCGGTGTGCGTACGCATCGGCTGCGCCGCAATGCGGCGCTCGCCCTGCGGCCATCGCAACACGAAACCGCCATCGTCCAGCGCCTGCGCCTGTGCGCGGCGCCCTTGAAATTCCAGCTCATCGGCCACTGCCGACGAGCTTGCCGCAACGCCCAGCGTTGCAGCCATGCAGATCATCTTCAGCATCGAAGCGGCGAAACGGCTTGCGCCGTCGGCCTTCCTCCCTCGTTGCACGCGTTGTGGTGCGTGGCACAACTGCGCCACGGTCGCGGACCCTCCCAGGTGCCGTGGCGCCATGGTAGACGCGCACCTTGCCGTTACGCACCACTGCATACGTATTCATTGCCGACACCGGTACGCAGCATGGTCGGGTGCCGGCGTCGCGCTGCATAGTCGCCGCTTGCGCAACGGCCACCTTGGGAGGGGATATGCCGCTGTCTTCATGTCGAGCACGCTCGACGCTGGGCGCACGCTGGATCGCGCGCCTGCTGTTGCTCGCCTGCATCGCAAGCGTGGCGCCAATGCTGCATGCCGAGGTCACCACGATCGATGTCGCCTCGCCCGGCAAGATCCTGCAGGTGAGCCTGGAGCTGGATGGCGGCACGCCGTACTACCGCGTGCAACGCCTGGGCCAGCCGGTACTGCAGCGTTCACGGCTGGGTTTCAACCTGCGCGATGGGCGCCTGGACCGCGGATTGGTGGTGCTGTCGCAGGCACGCCAGCGTCATGACGACACCTGGGAGCAGCCCTGGGGCGAAACCCGTCTGGTCCGCAACCACTACAACGAATTGCATGTTCGCCTGGGCGAGCGTGACGGTGCGCAGCGCAGCTTCGAGGTGGTCTTCCGCGTCTACGACGACGGGCTGGGTTTGCGCTATCACTTTCCCGAACAAGCCGGCCTGCGCGAAGCGATCATCGACGACGAACTCACCGAATTCGCCATTGCCCAACACGCCGATGCATGGTGGATTCCGGCGGGCGAACCGATCCATTACGAGTATCTCTACCACCGCACGCCACTGAATCAACTCACCCTGGCGCATACGCCGCTCACGCTACGTACCGACAGCGGGCTGCATATCGCACTGCACGAAGCGGCGCTGGTGGATTACGCCGGCATGTGGCTGCGCCGCACCGACGACCAGCGCCTGCGCGCGCAATTGTCACCGGCGGCCGAAGGCTGGAAGGTACGTCGCACCCTGCCCTTCGAGACGCCGTGGCGCACCTTGCAGATCGCCGATCAGGCCACCGGCCTGGTGGAATCGAACCTGATCCTCAACCTCAACGCGCCCAATGCGCTAGGCAATGTGGACTGGGTCAAGCCGTCCAAATATGTCGGGGTGTGGTGGTCGATGCATCTCAACCAGCAGACCTGGGCCACCGGCCCCAAGCACGCGGCAACCACGGCCACGACCCGGCGCTACATCGATTTTGCCGCTGCGCACGGCTTTCGCGGCGTGCTGGTGGAAGGCTGGAATCCAGGCTGGGACGGCGAATGGTTCGGCAATGGCGGCAGCTTCGACTTCACCCAACCCACGCCGGATTTCGATCTGCCCGCATTGAGCAAGTACGCCGCCGGCAAGGGCGTGCATCTGATCGGCCATCATGAGACGGGGTGCGCAGTGGACCATTACGAAGACCAGATCGCCGAAGCGATGGACCTGTACGCACGTTTCGGCGTGGACTCGGTCAAGACCGGCTATGTCTGCGACGATGGCCAGGTGGAGCGACGCAATCCTGCCGGTGGTGCGCCGCTGCGCGAGTGGCACGACGGCCAGTGGATGGCACGCCATCACCTGCGCGTGGTGCGCGAGGCAGCGGAGCGGCATATCGCCGTCAACGCCCACGAGCCGATCAAGGACACCGGCTTGCGCCGCACCTATCCCAACTGGATGTCGCGCGAAGGCGCGCGCGGCATGGAATACAACGCCTGGGGCCAGCCACCCAACCCGCCCGAACACGAGGTCAACCTGGTGTTTACGCGACTATTGGCCGGGCCGATGGATTACACGCCGGGCATCGTGAGCCTGAAAGGCCGCAACGGCCAGGCGATTCCCAGCACGCTCGCCCGCCAGCTCGCGCTGTACGTGACGCTGTACAGCCCGATCCAGATGGCTGCCGACCTGCCCGAGCACTATCTGCAGCACCGCGATGCGTTCCGCTTCATCGAGGATGTGGCGGTGGATTGGGACCAGACCCGCGCGCTCAATGGCGAGGTGGGTGACTACGTCACCATCGCGCGCAAGGACCGGCACAGCCGCGAGTGGTTCCTGGGCAGCATCACCGACGAACACGGCCGTCTGCTGCAGGTGCCGCTGGGTTTTCTCGAGCCGGGCGTACGCTATACCGCGCAGATTTATCGCGATGGCGATGGCGCCGACTATGTGAGCAACCCGTTCGCCTTCGTCCGCGAAGAACGTCAGGTCGGCAGCAGCGACATCCTGGAGCTGCGGCTGGCACCGGGCGGCGGGCAGGCAGTCCGCTTCGTGCCGGTGGGTGGCGCACGTTGAGCCACGCCGTTGCGGTGGCCCGCAGGTAGGGCCGCCGCCAACCATTGCATGCATCCGCAGCACCGCGCCGCTGCAGATGATGCCCTTCACTCGCCTGACGACCCATCGCCGATGACATGGCATGACAGGAAGCCGCCCATGGAATCGATTTCATCGCCAACGTGGCGATTGAATACGTATGCAGCGGCCGTTTGCACGCAGGCGCGATGTCTACCATACGTTGCAGTCGCGACGCCTTGCATGACGCACGACGCAGCATCTCCAGGCATCTGCCGGATCAAAATTCAGAAGAACAACATGTACCTGGGAGGGGAAAATGTTGAAGTACAAGCGCTCCGCGCTGAGTATCGCCCTGGCCGTTGCCATGGCACCGACGTTGGCAGCCGCGCAATCGGCAACGCCTGCGCAAACCACCACCACCGCACAGACTGCATCCGAGCCGGCCGCCGGCGAGGTCACCGAGTTGGACAAGGTCCAGGTCACCGGCCTGCGCCGCGCGATCGAAGGCGCCATTTCGGTCAAGCGTGATTCCACCTCCATCGTGGAAGCCATTTCCGCCGAAGACATCGGCCGCCTGCCGGACGTGAGCATCGCCGAATCGCTGGCGCGCCTGCCCGGCCTGGCTGCACAGCGCGTGGCCGGCCGCGCGCAGGTGATCAGCGTGCGCGGCCTGTCGCCAGACTTCTCCACCACCCTGCTCAATGGCCGCGAAGTGGTCAGCACCGGCGACAACCGCAGCGTGGAATTCGACCAATATCCGTCCGAACTGGTCAGCGGCGTCACCGTCTACAAGACGCCCGATGCCGGGCTGGTCGGACAGGGCCTGTCGGGCACGGTGGACATGCAGACCGCACGCCCGCTCAGCTACAACGAGCGCGTCATTGCCATCGGCGGCCGCTACCAGCGCAATTCGCTGGGCAAGGCGGCCAATGTCGCCCCCTACGGCAACCGCTTCAATGTCAGCTACATCGACCAGTTCGCCGACCGCACCATCGGCCTGACCATCGGCTACGCGCATACCGACATGCCGATCCATGAAAACCAGGTAGGTTTGTACGAACCCTGGCAGACGGTCAACGCACAGCGCCAGCGCCCCGGCGTTGCCGACGGCGTGTACTTCTCCGATGGCATCAAGGCCTTGCGCCGCACCGGCAACCAGAAGCGCGACGGCGTCATGGCCACGCTGCAGTACCGCCCGTCCAACGCCTGGACCAGCACGCTCGACGCCTTTCACACCGAAGCCGAGCAGATCGATACCGCCAACCAGTTCGAGCTCAACCTGAGCAACTACAACGGTGGCTACACGCCGGGCCTGAACATCACCGATGTGCGGGTCAACGACAACGGCAGCTTCATCGGCGGAACCGCCAGTGGCGTCTATCCGCTGGTGCGCGGCATGTACAACAAGCGCGAAGACAAGATCGACGCCTTCGGCTGGAACAACGAGATCTCGGCCGGCGCCGTCAAGCTCATCGCCGACCTGAACTACTCCAAGGCGACCCGCGACGAGTTGAACCTGGAGAACAATCTCCAGCGCGCCCCCATGCCGCAGCTGGACACGGTGGGCGTGTCGGTCGTCGGCAATGGCTTCTCGCAGCTGGCGCCGGGCATGAATTATTCCAATCCGGACGAGCTGTTCCTCACCAACACCATCTACGGCTCCGGCTACGGCAAGGTGCCGCGCGTGGAAGACGTGCTCAAGGGCGCGCGCCTGCAGGCCAGCTTCCCCATGCCCGAAGCACTGAGCTGGTTTTCCGATCTGGACGTGGGCGTCAACTACGCCAATCGCGAAAAGCAGAAGACCCAGCCAGAAGGCAACATCACGCTGGGCGCGCAGGGCGAAGCCACGGTGGCGGCGGACCTGCAATACGCCCCGGTCAATCTCGGCTTTGCCGGCCTCGGCTCCCTGCCCGCCTGGAATGTGCCGGCCACCGTGTCGCGCTACATGCTGTTCAACCCCAGCGACGACGCCTCGTTCTTGGTCTCCAAGGCCTGGACGGTCGAAGAAAAGATCACCACCGCCTGGCTGCGCGCCAACATCAATACCGAATGGGGCGAAGTAGGCGTGCGCGGCAACATCGGCGTGCAACTGCAAAGTGCCGACCAGTCCTCGCAGGCCAATTACTGGGATGCCTCGCAGCCGGCCGGCAGCGAAGTGCGTCCCATCGACGATGGCAAGAAATACCGCGACTGGCTGCCCAGCCTGAATTTGGCGTTCCAGTTCCCGTACGAGCAGACGCTGCGGTTTGCGATGGCCAAGCAGGTGGCGCGCCCGCGCGTGGACCAGCTCCGCGCCTCGCTGGAATTCGGCGTGGATACCTCCACCGGCCGCCCCGGTGCCAGTGGCGGCAACCCCATGCTCGACCCGTGGCGTGCCAACGCCCTGGACATCTCCTATGAGAAGTACTTCGCTGATCGCGCCTATGTAGCGGCAGCGTTCTTCTACAAGGATCTCAAGAGCTATATCTACACCCAGAGCCGCGACAACTACGATTTCTCGGCATTGGTCGCCGGCTACGTGCCGCCGCCGGGCTCCGCACCGGTCCTGACCACCGGCACCTTCAGCGCACCGTTCAACGGCAAGGGCGGCACGCTGCGCGGCGTCGAACTTACCGCCTCGTTGCCGCTGGACCTACTGTTCGCCCCGTTGGAAGGCTTCGGCATCCAGGCCAGCGCCACCTTCAACGACAGCGACGTCAAGATCCGCGACCCGGAAAGCGCCTCCAGCGTGGGCGATGGCGAAATCAGCCTGCCCGGCCTGTCCGAACGCGTCTACAACCTCACCGCCTACTACGAGCACAAGTGCTTCGAGGCACGCGTGAGCCAACGCCGTCGCTCGGACTTCATCGGCGAGATCGGCAACTTCAACGGCAACCGCACCTTGCGCTATGTGGTCGGCGAAAACATCACCGACGCGCAGATCAGCTACAACTTTAGCGACAGTAGCAGCCTGGCTGGCCTGACCCTGCTGCTGCAAGCCAGCAACCTCAGCAACTCGCCGTATCGCACCTATGCAGAGTCCAAGGATCGCCCGCTCGAATACATCGAATGGGGCCGCACCTTCGTGCTGGGCGTGAACTACAAGTTCTGATTCGCTGCAGGTAGCGCTCAAGCCCTCCCTCACGGGGCGATAAGCGGAAGGTATCGCCATCGAAAAGCCGCCGACTGACTATCGGCGGCTTTTCTTTTGAATGCGCGCAACCGCCTTTCTGGTGGACACGACCACTATCATTGGAGCAGATGTCACGCGCCTTGCGTCGCTTGCCGGGCACAGCATGTTACGTGCGCCCTGATTCGTCGCCTGACAATCGTACAAAAAGCGAGGCATCCCACTGAAATGCCTCGCCGGTGTCACCCGATCACGCTCATACCCGCCGGTAAAACGGTGGTGTCAGCCCTCGTCCGTAGCGCAAACCACCGCGTGCCCAGGCAAGCTCACCCGCCCATGTTCGATCACGCCACGCTCCACCCCCGGCACATCGATCTGCCCCCATGCACCTGCAGGCAGCACAATTTTGGCGACGTCGGAAGACAAATTGAAAGCCAACAGCATGACCTGGCCCGCATGCTCACGCCGGAACATCAGCACCGGCTCAGCCGTGTCGTAGAACGTGATCGCTCCTTCGCACAAGGCCGGTATGCGCTTGCGCCAGGTAAGAAACGCCCGCACCGCGCTCAACACCGAGTGCGCATCGCCCTGCTGCACACTCACCGCGGCCCGACGGTGCGGCTCGGCCATGGGCAGCCACGGCTTGCCGCTGGTGAAACCCGCCGACGGCGCATCGGTCCACGGCATCGGCGTGCGGCACCCGTCGCGCCCCTTGAAGGTTGGCCAGAACGTGATGCCATAGGGATCCTGCAGATCTTCGAACGCCACATCCGCCTCGCCCAATCCGAGCTCTTCGCCCTGATACAGACAGACCGAGCCACGTAGCGAACACAGCAGCGCCACCACCATCTTCGCAAATGCTAGCGACGCCTCCTCGCCACCCCAACGCGTCACCGCCCGCACCACGTCGTGATTGGAAATCGCCCAGCATGGCCAGCCTTCCAGCATGGTCGCCTCAAGCCGGCTGACCGTCTCGCGGATATAGGCAGCGCTGTAATCCTGCACCAACAGCTCGAAGCTGTAGCCCATGTGCAGACGGCCCTTGGCGGTGTACTCGGCCGTGGTCGCCAACGAATCCTCCGAAGAAATCTCGCCCAGGCTCACCGCATTCGGGTAACCATCGAGCAACGCGCGCAGGCGCTCCAGGAACGGCAGATTCTCCGGCTGGGTATTGTTGAAGTAGTGGTACTGATACGCGTACGGATTGTCCGCACTGAACCCGCGCCCTACCCGCTTATCCGCCGGCTTGGCCGGGTTGTCGCGCAGCTGCGCATCGTGGAAGCAGAAGTTGATCGCATCCAGGCGGAATCCATCCACCCCGCGCTCCAGCCAGAACCGCACATTGTCCAGGGTCGCCTGCTGTACCTGGGCATTGTGGAAATTGAGATCCGGCTGACCCACCAGGAAGTTGTGCAGGTAGTACTGCTCGCGCCGCGGCTCCCACTGCCATGCCACACCGCCGAACAGCGACAGCCAATTGTTGGGCGGCGTACCATCCTCACGCGGATCGGCCCACACGTACCAGTCCGCCTTCGCGTTGGCCTTGTCCTGCCGGCTTTCCTGGAACCAGGCATGGTCGATCGACGTATGGCTCAGCACCTGGTCGATCATCACCTTCAACCCGAGCGCATGCGCCTTGTCGAGCAAACGATCGAAATCCTCCAATGTGCCGAACAACGGATCCACCGCACGATAGTCCGCGATGTCGTAGCCGAAATCGGCCATCGGTGACTTGAAGAACGGCGAGATCCAGATCGCATCCACACCCAGCCCCGCAATGTAGTCGAGCTTGGCGATGATGCCTGGCAGATCGCCCACCCCATCGCCATTGGAATCGAGAAAACTACGCGGATAGACCTGATAGATGACGGCCCCGCGCCACCATGGTGTCTGCAACATGCACGCCCCTCCCGGGCCACTGCTGGCAGCCAACACGGCCGCCGGCCAAGGGCGCTAGCCTAGCGGCGTAGTGGGCCATGAGCGCACGCGTGCATACGTATTCATTGTCATGCCGTCGTCTGCTGCAAAAATTCCAATTGGAAAATCGCTATTTCGTCGCGCGGGTCATTTCCGACACCACCACCTGGTACTCGGCATCGGTCAGCTTGAGCCCGTCGATGTAGTCGTCGCGGCTGGCATTGGGGTTGGGCAACAACACCATCGTGGCGGTCTGCTCGATCAGCGTTGCGGCGATGTCGCTGGCCAGCGCGTCTTCCGGGCTCTGCGTGGCGAAGATCCCCAGACCGTTCTGCTTACGGATGGTCTTCTGCTTGTTCTTGGCAAATTCCTTCAGCCCGCCCTTGCCATCCAGGATCTTCCAGAACTCGTCCATCACGTAGATCAGCGGACGGCCGTCGATTAGCGCTTCCAGCCGATGCAGCAGGTAGTTGATGACCGGCACGCGCACCTCGGCGTTGTCGATCACGTCGGTGTAGTCGAAGCCGATGATCGAGGCACGCGTCAGGTCGATCGTGTCCACCGGGTTGTCGAACACCCAGCCCAGCGAGTTGCCGGCCGTCCACCGACGCAGCCGCGCATACAGCCCGTCATCGCCCATGTTCGGCAGGCTCTTGCGGAAGTTGCTCATGCTGCGCAGGTGCATCGGCGTGTCCAGCATCCCTTCCACCGCGCGGTAGATGTCTTCTTCCTCGCGGGCGCTGTACTCCGCCTTGCCCCCCAGCACCTTGACCAACTCCGCCAGAAATTGCGTATTGGCTTCGTTGCGCTCGCACTGGAACGGGTTGAAGCCGGTCGGTACGCCGTTTTCCAGCGCCAGGTAGTTGCCCCCGCACGCGCGCACGAAAATCTCCGCGCCGCGGTCCTTGTCGAAGAAGAAGATCGTCGGCACCGGATCGAACTTCTGCACCTGGCTCAGCAGGAAGTTGATCAGTGCCGTCTTGCCCGTACCGGACTTGCCGATCACCATCGTGTTGCCGATCGCCTTCTCGCCCAGCGAATTCTCCGCCGGGTGCGTGGCGTGGAAGTTGAAATAATACGGCTGGCCGTTGGTGGTCTGCAGCGTCGTCACGCAGTCCCCCCATGTCACGATAGTTGTCCGCTCCCCTGAATCCTCAGATGGAGACCGCGATGGCCCACTACAGCCCCGAACTCAAAGACCAGATCGTCCGGCGGATGATGCCCCCCAACAATCAGAGCGTTGCTGACCTGAGCCGTCACACTGGCATCAGCGCCCCCACGTTGTACGCGTGGAAGAAACAGATCCGCAGCCAAGGATATATCGTGCCCGACACCGCTACTTCGCCGGACAAATGGGACGTGAAAGCCAAACTGAGAGCCGTCGCCCAGACGATGCCGATGAACGAGGCCGAGTGCTCGGCGTGGTGCCGTGAGAACGGCATCTACCCCGAGCAGATCGCTGCCTGGCGGCAGGCCTTTGAGACCATGCAGTCGAGCGCCTCGGCAGCGGAGCGGGCGGTTTCCACGGTGATGCGCAAGCGCGTCAAGCAGCTTGAGAAGGAGCTTTTGCGCAAGGATCGCGCCCTGGCGGAGGCGGCAGCGCTGCTGACGCTGTCAAAAAAAGCCCAGGCTCTCTGGGGCACCGACGAGGACGTCTGATCCCCGCGTCGTTGAAACAGAGAGCCGTCACGTTGATCGCCGAGGCAGTGGCCGCCGGTGCCCGCGAGATCAAGGCATGCCAGGTGCTGGGCATCAGCTGCCGCACGCTGCGCCGTTGGCGCGGTGCCAGCACGTTGGTGGATGCTCGAAAAGGCGCGGCCAAGCACTGCCCGCATGCGCTGAGCTGCGTCGATAAGGAACGCATCATGGCCGTCGCCAACCAGCCCGATTACCAGAGCCTGCCCCCCTCGCAGATCGTGCCCCGGCTGGCAGATCAGGGGATTTACATCGCATCGGAATCAAGCATGTATCGCGTGCTGCGTGCGCGTGGGCAAGTCAATCGCCGTGGTCGCGCCGCCGCCCCGCGAACTGTGGCTAAACCGATGGCGGTGCGTGCCGATGCCCCTCGCCAAGTCTGGTCATGGGATATCACTTATCTGCCCTCGACGGTGAAAGGCCAGTTCTTCAAGCTGTATATGATCCTGGACGTCTACAGTCGCAAGATCGTGGGCTGGGAGGTCCACCACGAGGAGCTGGCCATCCACGCATCGGTGCTGATCGGGAAAGCCTGCATGCGAGAGCAGGTGGCGCGCGACACGCTGGTACTGCACGCTGACAATGGCGGCCCGATGAAAGCGGCAACGATGCTGGCCACCTTGCAGAGCCTTCATGTGACCCCGTCCTTCAGCCGTCCACGGGTGAGTGACGACAACCCTTACTCAGAGGCGCTGTTCCGCACGCTGAAGTACGCGCCGGCATATCCGAGCAGGCCGTTTACCGACATCACCTGCGCGCGCAGTTGGGTGGCGGGCTTCGTGGACTGGTACAACAACGAGCACCGCCACAGTGGCATCCGATTCGTGACGCCGCACGAGCGCCATGAGCGACGCGACCAGGCCATCCTGGCCGCACGCGCGGACGTGTACCGGGAGGCCGCCATGCGTCATCCGAGCCGCTGGCGCGGACGCGCCACGCGTAACTGGACGCCTGTCGGCACGGTTTGGCTGAACCCGGATAACGACGATAGGAAAGCACCTGATGACATGAAGTTCGCAGCATGAAATAGCGGACAACTATGTTGACAATCACCGCAGTCGCCCCATGGGTTGTTGTGCTGCTTGCCCTGGGCGAAGTTGTGCAACGGCGACAAGCCCAGGAAATTGAGCGAGCTCAGGTTGGCGATGCGCGTGCGGAAGCGCCAGTTGCCCGGCAGCTGCGCGTAGAACGAGGAGGCGATCGCCAGGTCTTCCTTGGCCGACACGAAGCCTGCATTGGACAACTCCGCGCGCGTGGTCGCGATCTGCCGCGCCAGCTTCTCCTGGCTGTCGGCATACACCGCCAACGTGAAGTGGTACTCGCCCAGCACGAAGTTGCCCGACGCCACGTCATCCATCGCCAGGTCCAGGTCGCGGATCTGGCTGGAGGACTTGTCCCCGGAGGAAATCATCATGCCCTTGGTGCGTTCCAGCACCTTCAGCGCGTCGTGGCGACACATCAACCATAATGAACCCTGGCTTAATGCAAGAATCCATACCTGTTCCGCCGCCCCAAAAACAATGGCCCCGGCAATGCCGGGGCCATCGATTCGCGCTGCCGGGCCCTTACAACGTCGGACCGCGTGTGTCGGGAGGCTGCGGGGTCTGCTGCGCGGTCTGCTGCGTCTGACGCTGGCTTTCATCGGCAACCTGCCGGCTGCTGTGTTCCAGCGATTGCCCTTGCGCCTGGGAACGATCCACGAACACCCGCTGCATTGTTGGGTCGGTCATCTCGCCTTGCACCGCGAAGAAGCCGTCTCCGCTTTTGCTGGGTAGTACGTGATCGATACGTTGAAGCCCACTCACCTTGGCCTCGAACGTAAGCGTCCGCCAACCTCACCTATACAAGCAGCCAGCAGCCCGTTGGGATATCGCGTTCTTCCCAACGGATCTCCCCGATGTCTTCAAAGCACGATGATTGGTCCCACCGCATTGCTGCCTGGTCCGCCAGCGGCGCCACGCCATCGGCGTGGTGCCGCGAGCACAGTGTCTCGTTGAGCAGCTTCACCTACTGGCGCGGCAAACTTGCAGCGTCCGCAGCGCCTGCAGCACTTCCAGCCACACTACCGCTGCACATCACCCCCGCCGTTCCCACGACCAGCGTGGAGATCCGTCTCGCCGGTGGCATCAGCCTCAGCGTGGCGGCCGGTGATCCGGGCTGGCTTGCGCGTCTGCTGCGCGAGCTTGGTGCATGCTGAGCGTGTCGGCGTGGCATCTTGTCACCGCCCCGGTGGATCTGCGCTGTGGCATGGACCGGCTCTTGCTGCAGATGCAGTCACTGCTGGATCGCCCCGTGGCCGAGGGCGAGGCCTACGTCGTCGTCAATCGCGCGCGTAGCCGCCTCAAGGTGCTGTGCGTTGATCGTCATGGTGTCTGGCTGTGCGCGCGCCGGCTGCATCAGGGACACTTCATCTGGCCGCGTGTGGGCGATACCGCGTGGACCTTGAGCGCTGAGCAGTGGGCCTGGCTGTGTGCAGGCGTGGACTGGCAGCGATTGTCCATTGCACCAATGGCAGGTGTGCGGCAGCTGTAACCCATGGCATCGTGGCGGACATGGACCTGTCCGCCCTCGATACCATTGATGATCCCAAGGCGCTGCGCGCCTTGCTGGCGACCGCGCACACCACCATTGAACGTCAACAGGCGTTGATCGATACGCGCGAACGCACCATCACCCTGCGCGATGCGCAGATCGCCGCGCTCACCGCCGAGATCGCCCGCCTGCGCCGGCTGCAATTCTCGGCCAAGACCGAGCGCATGGACCCGGACCAGCGCCAGCTGTTCGAAGACACCATGGCCGCCGATATCGCCGCGGTGGAAGCGCAGTTGGCCGCGCTCCAGGCCGAGGGCGAGACCGCAGCGGTGACCCAGAAGCGTCGGCGTGCAGCAAACGCCGGGCGCAAGCCGTTACCCGAGCATCTTGAGCGTGTAGAAACCCGGCATGAGCCGGCCAACTGCAACTGTCCGCAGTGCAACAGCGCGCTGGTGGCCATCGGCGAGCATGTCAGCGAGCGTCTGGCCTGCAAGCCGCTGGAGTTCTACGTCAAGCGCGATGTGTACCCGCAGTATTCCTGCCGCCGCTGTGAGCTGATCGTCGCCGAGCCGGTGGCGGCGGCGATCATCGAGCGCGGCCAGGCCGATGCCAGCCTGCTGGCCCAGGTCGCTGTCGCAAAGTATGTCGATCACTTGCCGCTGTATCGGCAGGAAGCCATTTATGCACGCAGCGGCGTTGCCTTGTCGCGTAGCACGATGGCCGAGTGGATCGGCGCCATCGGCGTGGCGCTGCAACCGTTGGCCGACCGCCTGGCGGTGCGGATGCAGCAGCAATCGGTGCTGCATGCCGATGAAACCCCGGTGCAGCTGCTGGATCCAACAGCAGGCTCCTCCAAGCGTGCGTATCTGTTTGCGTATGCCACCGCCCACCACCCGGGCGCCGATCCACCGATGGTGGTATTCCAGTTCCAGACCAGCCGCAGCGGCCAGCACGCACGCGATTTCCTTGGGAAGTGGCGCGGCGCACTGATGGTGGACGACTACAGCGGCTATAAAGCCAGCTTTGCGCAGGGTGTCACGGAGCTGGGGTGTTGGGCCCACGCCCGGCGCAAGTGGCATGAGCAGCATGCGGCCAGCGGCAGCGCGATTGCGGCTGAAGCGATCGCGCGCATCGGCGTGCTTTACACCATCGAAGCGGCGGCCAGCGCGCTGACGCCCGATGAGCGTCTGGCTTACCGACAAGAACACGCCGTGCCGGTGCTGTCGCGGCTGAACTGCTGGTTGTTGGAGTTGCAGCAGACGGTGATGGGCAACAGCGGCACCGCGCGTGCACTGGCCTATACGCTCAAGCGATGGGACGCGCTGACGCGTTATGTCCAGGACGGACGTTACCCGATCGACAACAACCTGATCGAAAACGCGATTCGTCCGGTGGCGCTGGGACGCAAGAATTGGCTGTTTGCCGGCTCAGCGCAGGCGGGCAGGCGCGCGGCGGCGATCATGAGCCTACTGGCCACCGCCAAGGCCAACGGTATCGAACCGCATGCCTGGCTGCATGACACCCTGGCGCGGCTGCCGACGACCTTGGATCGGGACATCGATCAATTGCTGCCGTTGCGCACGGAGTGAGGTTTCGGGGTAGGTGAGGTTGGCGGACGCTTACCCTCGAACACGAGCTGCCCGGCTGCCTGCTCAAGCTCCGTGCGGTTGGAAAACCCGCCACGCTCACCCAGGGCTTCCAGCTTGCCCACCGCGCCAGCAAACATGATGTTGTCGGGATGGCGTGGGTCGGAGAGCAGCGGAGGAGAGGAGGATGCGGCTGGTGCCGAAGTCGCTTGGGCCTGGGCGATGGTCTGATCGGCAGCTTTGGTCGCATGCTGCGACACCGCCTGACCCAAAGCAGCCCGCGTCTGTTGCCCCACCACACCATCGACCTGCAAGCCATGCGCGCGTTGGAATTGCTCCACCGCGAATTTGGTGTTGCCACCGAAGTCGCCATCGGCTTGCAGTGGCTTGCCGTCACGGCCGGTGGCACCCAGTTGGGCGAGCTGGCTTTGCAGCTGTTTTACCGACTCGCCGCGTTCGCCTTGTTCCAGTTTGCCGTCGTGAGACGCGTCGCGCCTTGAATGCTGAGGGGCCGCAATCTGCTGGGCGGGCTGTGAGTTGACTTGCTTCCATGCCTGCTCAGGTGACAAGCCGCTTTCAATTGCAGCACGATACGAATCACGCATCGTGTTTAACGCCGCTGCTGTCTCTGCGCTTGTGATCGACGCATGATTGGCTCCGCCAGGTTTGTCGTAGTAGCTTTTACCGGTCTCAGGGCTAGCGATGCTTGCCCATTCCTGAGAAAGTGCTTTTTGCGCAGATTGCAACGTTACGCCCTGAGTACCTACGATATAATCTTTCACCTGATATCTTTTATCAGAAATAAGATAATCAGAAAATAGACGATCCTGCATTTCCGAGCTAAACAGATCCCCCCGAGCCAATTTAAGATCCGCCACTCCACCCGCCATGGTAGCAGGGATAATTTGATACCTCCCTACTGCAAACAATCGCTCTGGATCACTTCCTCTTAAAGATTGTGCATCCATGACCTGGCCAAGCGTCATGCCTGAGAAATTTAGATCTCTATCCGCGCCGCGAATATGCTCCTTACCATTTTAATCAACGTAAGTTCCGCGATTGTAAGCATTATAAGAATCGCCACCAGATTCACCACGCTGAATCAGATCTGCCAATGGACTACTCATAACAGCACCTCTCGTGAAATATTAGCAAGCCAACAGAAATCAGCTATTTCTTAATTTCCTCAACATTCCACCACGAAACTGGCAACCCACGATCGCGCTCTTCTACCTTAGCGTCACCAATTTCACCATATGTCGCCACTTTCAAGAGCTGTTTCCCATCAGAACTTACAAACTCAGATAAACAGTGACCATCTGCACTGCACTCACTCAGCTCAGGCAGAGAATCACAATGCTCGCAAAGATTGGGATTAGAAGAACAAATCTCTTCGAAATTACGGCCAACCAAATCTTTTTTACAGTCTGGATTTTGCCTCGGTTTCCATCCGCCTGAGATAACTATTTTACGGAGCCTTCCGTATACCATGCCTTTCTTTAATTCTTCGATGGAATTATAAGAAATTGAACTGAACGAATCACTTCCCTCTTCACGACTAGTTCCTACAGCCGATGCCAGCGTTTCTTTTTGCTCTCTGTCTCCAGACTTCAACGCCTTATCGTCATCAAAATTGCACCCAGTCAATAAAATCTGACCAACCAAAGAAGCAATCAGGAGATGAGAAGCTCGCATAACGATCAGTTCCACATCAATAATTCAAGGGCAAATTAGCGGGAAGGCAGAACAGAAAATGTTTAGTATTTTTTAAAAATTGGATCACTACAAGTAGACATGACAATTTCACAGTCTCTCCCTGACTTTTTTTTGCATGATTTTTTTGCCCTGGATTCAACGTCGTCCAACGACGGACCACCAGTTATCGATCCTTCACCCGAACCGGATGATGCAATCGCCGCACATTGATTATGAAAGGTAAGTGCAATTTCGCATTGCATGCCAGCCAGATCTCGACACTTCAACATCGCAACGTCCTCCGCCTCCTCTTTAGTAAGGCGACCCTTACTATAACCGGCATCACCATTATCAGCAGTAGCCACCGCACCCCATGTTTTTATCCACTCACCGGTTGGCCTAGGTGGAGGAGCTGGAATATCTTCTCTCGATGTACCAGAATCTGGCCCGCATTGCGGGCTACCAGGTGCAACGCCAACTGGACAAGCTGTTTGCGCAAATGCATATACAGGAATGCAAATAAGAAATACCAATATTATCTTCCGCATCACTTAGCCTCTCTGCTTATCAGCATTACTTGCGTTACCCATTTTTCCAGTTGCGACTTGTCTGGAGTTCGAATCATCCCCCGAGACACGCCCGCTTATTGAATTCGGTGAAGCCTCAGAGCGCTGATTATCTCGCTCCGGCGCCCCAGGCTCATACGGCCGGCCAGCTCCGGGCGATTGCCCCGCCCTATCCAACTGCCCCAGCGCAGAGTACGCCGTGAACTGGCCCAGCGTGCCCTGGAAGAAGGCGGCGGCCATTGGTGGTGCGGTGATAATGAGCGTGGTCAACACCAACCCTACTCCTCCTTGTTGCAGCGCCATGCTGCTGATGCCTTCGCCGTTGCCGCCGTTCAGTGCCCACTTCGCCAGGAATGCCACGCCCACCGCACCTACCACCTTGGTCGCCAAGCTTACCGTGAAGGTCAGCACCGACAACGAGAACATCGTTCCCAGTCCGTATAGCAGCCACTTGCTGAACAGCGACTTCGTGGCCTGGAACAGCAGGCACAGGATGAACAGCGGGCCAAACCCCACCACCAGGGCCATCGCCAGCTTGTTCAACAACAGCATCGAGCCGGCCACTACGCCCGGGCCTGCCATGCCGATGCCCGTGAACCAGCGCGCTCGGTCCTTGGCATCCTTGCTCTCCTCGTCGCCGCCGGTCTTGATCTGGTCCAGACCCGTCAGCGCCGCCTGCATCGTAAGCGTCCGCCAACCTCACCTACCCCGAAGCCTCACTCCGTGCGCAACGGCAGCAATTGATCGATGTCCCGATCCAGGGTCGTCGGCAGCCGTGCCAGGGTGTCATGTAGCCAGGCATGCGGTTGGATACCGTTGGCCTTGGCGGTGGCCAGCAGACTCATGATCGCCGCCGCGCGCCTGCCCGCCTGCGCTGAGCCGGCAAACAGCCAATTCTTGCGTCCCAGCGCCACCGGACGAATCGCGTTTTCGATCAGGTTGTTGTCGATCGGGTAACGTCCGTCCTGGACATAACGCGTCAGCGCGTCCCATCGCTTGAGCGTATAGGCCAGTGCACGCGCGGTGCCGCTGTTGCCCATCACCGTCTGCTGCAACTCCAACAACCAGCAGTTCAGCCGCGACAGCACCGGCACGGCGTGTTCTTGTCGGTAAGCCAGACGCTCATCGGGCGTCAGCGCGCTGGCCGCCGCTTCGATGGTGTAAAGCACGCCGATGCGCGCGATCGCTTCAGCCGCAATCGCGCTGCCGCTGGCCGCATGCTGCTCATGCCACTTGCGCCGGGCGTGGGCCCAACACCCCAGCTCAGTGACACCCTGCGCAAAGCTGGCTTTATAGCCGCTGTAGTCGTCCACCATCAGTGCGCCGCGCCACTTCCCAAGGAAATCGCGTGCGTGCTGGCCGCTGCGGCTGGTCTGGAACTAGAATACCACCATCGGTGGATCGGCGCCCGGGTGGTGGGCGGTGGCATACGCGGTGATTGTCAACATAGTTGTCCGCTATTTCATGCTGCCAACTTCATGTCATCAGGTGCTTTCCTATCGTCGTTATCCGGGTTCAGCCAAACCGTGCCGACAGGCGTCCAGTTGCGCGTGGCGCGTCCGCGCCAGCGGCTTGGATGACGCATGGCGGCCTCCCGGTACACGTCCGCGCGTGCGGCCAGGATGGCCTGGTCGCGTCGCTCATGGCGCTCGTGCGGCGTCACAAATCGGATGCCACTGTGGCGGTGCTCGTTGTTGTACCAGTCCACGAAGCCCGCCACCCAACTGCGCGCGCAGGTGATGTCGGTAAACGGCCTGCTCGGATATGCCGGCGCGTACTTCAGCGTGCGGAACAGCGCCTCTGAGTAAGGGTTGTCGTCACTCACCCGTGGACGGCTGAAGGACGGGGTCACATGAAGGCTCTGCAAGGTGGCCAGCATCGTTGCCGCTTTCATCGGGCCGCCATTGTCAGCGTGCAGTACCAGCGTGTCGCGCGCCACCTGCTCTCGCATGCAGGCTTTCCCGATCAGCACCGATGCGTGGATGGCCAGCTCCTCGTGGTGGACCTCCCAGCCCACGATCTTGCGACTGTAGACGTCCAGGATCATATACAGCTTGAAGAACTGGCCTTTCACCGTCGAGGGCAGATAAGTGATATCCCATGACCAGACTTGGCGAGGGGCATCGGCACGCACCGCCATCGGTTTAGCCACAGTTCGCGGGGCGGCGGCGCGACCACGGCGATTGACTTGCCCACGCGCACGCAGCACGCGATACATGCTTGATTCCGATGCGATGTAAATCCCCTGATCTGCCAGCCGGGGCACGATCTGCGAGGGGGGCAGGCTCTGGTAATCGGGCTGGTTGGCGACGGCCATGATGCGTTCCTTATCGACGCAGCTCAGCGCATGCGGGCAGTGCTTGGCCGCGCCTTTTCGAGCATCCACCAACGTGCTGGCACCGCGCCAACGGCGCAGCGTGCGGCAGCTGATGCCCAGCACCTGGCATGCCTTGATCTCGCGGGCACCGGCGGCCACTGCCTCGGCGATCAACGTGACGGCTCTCTGTTTCAACGACGCGGGGATCAGACGTCCTCGTCGGTGCCCCAGAGAGCCTGGGCTTTTTTTGACAGCGTCAGCAGCGCTGCCGCCTCCGCCAGGGCGCGATCCTTGCGCAAAAGCTCCTTCTCAAGCTGCTTGACGCGCTTGCGCATCACCGTGGAAACCGCCCGCTCCGCTGCCGAGGCGCTCGACTGCATGGTCTCAAAGGCCTGCCGCCAGGCAGCGATCTGCTCGGGGTAGATGCCGTTCTCACGGCACCACGCCGAGCACTCGGCCTCGTTCATCGGCATCGTCTGGGCGACGGCTCTCAGTTTGGCTTTCACGTCCCAGTTGTCCGGCGAAGTAGCGGTGTCGGGCACGATATATCCTTGGCTGCGGATCTGTTTCTTCCACGCGTACAACGTGGGGGCGCTGATGCCAGTGTGACGGCTCAGGTCAGCAACGCTCTGATTGTTGGGGGGCATCATCCGCCGGACGATCTGGTCTTTGAGTTCGGGGCTGTAGTGGGCCATCGCGGTCTCCATCTGAGGATTCAGGGGAGCGGACAACTATCGTGACATGGGGGGTACGCAAACAGATACGCACGCTTGGAGGAGCCTGCTGTTGGATCCAGCAGCTGCACCGGGGTTTCATCGGCATGCAGCACCGATTGCTGCTGCATCCGCACCGCCAGGCGGTCGGCCAACGGTTGCAGCGCCACGCCGATGGCGCCGATCCACTCGGCCATCGTGCTACGCGACAAGGCAACGCCGCTGCGTGCATAAATGGCTTCCTGCCGATACAGCGGCAAGTGATCGACATACTTTGCGACAGCGACCTGGGCCAGCAGGCTGGCATCGGCCTGGCCGCGCTCGATGATCGCCGCCGCCACCGGCTCGGCGACGATCAGCTCACAGCGACGGCAGCAATACTGCGGGTACACATCGCGCTTGACGTAGAACTCCAGCGGCTTGCAGGCCAGACGCTCGCTGACATGCTCGCCGATGGCCACCAGCGCGCTGTTGCACTGCGGACAGTTGCAGTTGGCCGGCTCGTGCCGAGTTTCTACACGCTCAAGATGCTCGGGTAACGGCTTGCGCCCGGCGTTTGCTGCACGCCGACGCTTCTGGGTCACCGCTGCGGTCTCGCCCTCGGCCTGGAGCGCGGCCAACTGCGCTTCCACCGCGGCGATATCGGCGGCCATGGTGTCTTCGAACAGCTGGCGCTGGTCCGGGTCCATGCGCTCGGTCTTGGCCGAGAATTGCAGCCGGCGCAGGCGGGCGATCTCGGCGGTGAGCGCGGCGATCTGCGCATCGCGCAGGGTGATGGTGCGTTCGCGCGTATCGATCAACGCCTGTTGACGTTCAATGGTGGTGTGCGCGGTCGCCAGCAAGGCGCGCAGCGCCTTGGGATCATCAATGGTATCGAGAGCGGACAGGTCCATGTCCGCCACGATGCCATGGGTTACAGCTGACGCACACCTGCCATTGGTGCAATGGACAAACGCTGCCAGTCCACGCCCACGCACAACCAGGCCCATTGCTCAGCGCTCAAGGTCCACGCGGTATCGCCCACACGCGGCCAGATGAAGTGTCCCTGATGCAGCCGGCGCGCGCACAGCCAGACACCATGACGATCAACGCACAGCACCTTGAGGCGGCTACGCGCGCGATTGACGACGACGTAGGCCTCGCCCTCGGCCACGGGGCGATCCAGCACTGACTGCATCTGCAGCAACAGCCGATCCATGCCACAGCGCAGATCCACCGGGGCGGTGACAAGATGCCACGCCGACACGCTCAGCACGCACCAAGCTCGCGCAGCAGACGCGCAAGCCAGCTCGGATCGCCGGCCGCCACGCTGAGGCTGATGCCACCGGCGAGACGGATCTCCACGCTGGTCGTGGGGACGGCGGGGGTGATGTGCAGCGGTAGCGTGGCTGGAAGTGCTGCAGACGCTGCAAGTTTGCCGCGCCAGTAGGTGAAGCTGCTCAACGAGACGCCGTGCTCGCGGCACCACGCCGATGGCATGGCGCCGCTGGCGGACCAGGCAGCAATGCGGTGGGACCAATCATCGTGCTTTGAAGACATCAGGGAGATCCGTTGGGAAGAGCGCGATATCCCAACGGGCTGCTGGCTGCTTGTATAGGTGAGGTTGGCGGACGCTTACCCTGCATCAGCATCAGGTTCTTGTCGATCGCCTCGTAGGGGCTGTCCGAGTCACCGGTCACCGTCTTGGTGATCGCCGAGCTGACCCCGTCGGTCAGCGTCCAGTACAGCTGTGGCGAGCCCTTGGCCATGCTGGTGGCCAAGCCAATGATGAGCGCCGCACGCAGCGCTGTCACCACCAGGCCCATCGCCGCCTCGCGCGATTGACCGGTCACGATGCGGTAGCCCTGGATGAAGATCCACAGCGTCAGCACCGTGATTCCGTTCCGTCGTGCCATCACATCGTTGGGCCGCGCGTCTCGGGAGGCGGCTGGGTCTGCTGCGCAGTTTGCTGCGTCTGACGCTGACTCTCCTCGGCAACCTGCCGGCTGCTGTGTTCCAGCGACTGCCCTTGCGCCTGGGAGCGATCCACGAACACCCGCTGCATTGTTGGGTCGGTCATCTCGCCTTGCACCGCAAAGAAGCCGTCTCCGCTTTTGCTGGGTATAACATGGTCGATGCGGTGCAAGCCGCCGACCTTCGCCTCGAACACAAGCTGCCCAGCCGCCTGCTCAACCTCTTTGCGGTTGGAAAAGCCACCGCGCTCGCCCAGCGCATCCAGCTTGCCAACGGTGCTAAGGAACAGGCTGTTGTCGGGATGGCGTGGGTCGGAGAGCAGCGGAGGAGAGGAGGATGCGGCTGGTGCCGAAGTCGCTTGGGCCTGGGCGATGGTCTGATCGGCAGCTTTGGTCGCATGCTGCGACACCGCCTGACCCAAAGCAGCCCGCGTCTGTTGCCCCACCACACCATCGACCTGCAAGCCATGCGCGCGTTGGAATTGCTCCACCGCGAATTTGGTGTTGCCACCGAAGTCGCCATCGGCCTGTAACGGCTTGCCATCGCGACCCGTGGCACCCAGTTGGGCGAGCTGGCTTTGCAGTTGCCTTACTGACTCGCCGCGTTCACCTTGTTCCAGTTTGCCGTCTTGCGTCTTTGCGGTGTGGTGATGAGAGCTTCCGGTCGCCGCCACACTCGCTTTTAGATCAACGCCATCTCGCTTGACGCTTTCGATCAGACTCGGAACACGACGTTCCCATGCCTCTGCATGCTCTTCACAGTCTTTTGCTGCCTTGACGCTCCACGGTTTACTGGGCGTCACGCCATTGACGACACGCCGAGCATTATAAACGTCATGACTATCGTTATCGATGTAGCGATCAAGGGGCTTGCCTGTAAAGAGCCCGTCCCGCATACCGACAACCAAAACCTTTGCCGCAATCTCCGGATCCTTTGCTATATCGGGGTTGCGAACCATCTCACCGTTGAGGCCAAGCAACTTGTCAAATTTGGCATAGTTGTAATCGTGCGTGAGGTGCACGTAGCCACGACCATAGAATTCTTCGCCACCGCTATACCCTAGCTTACGCGCTTGACTGCGCCCAAAATCCTCCTCCGGCGCTTCAAAATTGCGCGTCTCATGTTGAGCGGTCGCCAACATGTACGAGATCTGCTTTGGATCGGTTACGCCATTCTCCAAGGCTGTCTTGACGATCAGCCTGACAGAAGACTCACGATCCACTCCGAAACCTTCGGTGCTACGACCACGACCATCGCTCATAACATTCTCCGTACGTGCATGTGATTAGAATTTTTTGTTGCATCTTCGGCAGCTGGATTCCTCCAAAGATGCGTTGCATGTACTTGCTATCGGATAATCAGCCCGCTATTTTCTCAGTTGACGACCTCCTTCATTTCACCGCCATCAAGCCGCTCAGTACGCTTCTTTGGATTAGCTGGGTCATTCGTATCTTCGGTCACTCGCTCGACAAGCACTGCTTGGTTACTTTTAATCTCGTATTTATCGAAGACGTGGATACAACAGCCGTCACCCGACGTGGAAGTCAGCACACTACCTTTCACGGAGAACAGACCGTTAGCCATTACCGTAATATCGGACAATGATTGATTGAACACAAGGCGCTGCTGACCGGGATCAAAAAGGTAGACGCTGTAGGAAGGGCCACCATAATTGCCTTCTTTCCCAGTCCATACCACCAAGTCTTCATGGCCATCATTGTTGAGATCTGTCAAGATGATGGAGTGACGATTCTTTTTATACGTTTCATCCAGCGGGCCGCGATAGAGCGTGGAATTGCTATCCAAATAAAGCGACTCAGGCTCTATAGCAATGGCCTTGCCGCTTGGAAATGTTAGCCTTACAACCGGCGAGCGATTGCACAACATGATCCCCGGACTATCTTCGCTACAATCTTGCGCTTTGATCGAGACTGCTACGCCACCGATCGTTGTTTTTATTTCGCCCTGCCCGTTGATTTTCTCATTAACAGAAGACGGCATCTTTGAATCCTCACGTAGTCCGTGCACACTTTTCTTTTCAGCTTGACCCTTATCAGATGCTTCCGCACCGTCATCTACCGAGGAGACATTACTAGGACTGCAAGCACCAACAGAAAAGATGCAGATCAAGAAAACTAATAACAGCCGGTAAATTCTTGCTGCTCGCAAACCAATCATAAACGACCCTCAAATTAAGAAACATAAATATTTCTTAAAACTTCAGAATAATTTTCACATTTAACTACACATTAAACACCAGGGGCTACAAACACCCTTAAATGCGCTAATTTCAGCATTTTTTCAGTGGGCGCAGCAATAACCCTGCCACCAACTCACCCATTAACTACCAATACCATAGCGACACATTAATTTTTATGAGTAAAATCCACCATGCAAAAAGATGAATCAAAATTTCTCAAATATTGGATTCGAACATTCCGTAAACAAGACACTACAGCCAGAACCAGAATTTTTCTCACATTCTCTAACAGCAAGAGCTGGCGCCTTATCTTTTGGACCAGTCACAGTCGCAGAATTACCTGAACTTGCTCTAGCCACAGAAATGCATTGATTATAAAAGAAATGTTTCGCCACACATTTCCCAGCATCATATTCTTCGCATTTTGAAACAGACTCAGCTGCTGCGTCTTGCTTAGATATTTTGCCGGACGCAAGACCTATGTCTCCAGCACTGTTTGCGGCTAGCGCCCCCCATGTCTTAATCCACTTGCCTGTAGGCTGTGGGGGAGCGGAATCCCCCCTAGAAGTACCGGAATCCGGTCCACACTGAGGGCTACCCGGCGCAACCCCTACAGGACAAGCCGTTTGAGCCTGAGCATCAAGGCACAACAGCATGACACCCAAAACTAGATTAGGGATTAATTTCACCATCAATTTAAGCTTATACATTTGCCTTCCCCATACGACCGGAACTCTCAGCGGAGTCTTGGGCCCCATTAACACGCCCACTCACGTTATTATTTACTTCTACTGATCTTGTTTCGGCATTTTGAGCCGGCGGTGCCGGCGTCTGCGGCCGTCCGCTACTGCCATCCTGACTAGCCCTATCCAACTGCCCCAGCGCAGAGTACGCCGTGAACTGGCCCAGCGTGCCCTGGAAGAAGGCGGCGGCCATTGGTGGTGCGGTGATAATGAGCGTGGTCAACACCAACCCTACTCCTCCTTGTTGCAGCGCCATGCTGCTGATGCCTTCGCCGTTGCCGCCGTTCAGTGCCCACTTCGCCAGGAATGCTACTCCCACCGCACCTACCACCTTGGTCGCCAAGCTTACCGTGAAAGTCAGTACCGACAGCGAGAACATCGTTCCCAGTCCGTATAACAGCCACTTGCTGAACAGCGACTTCGTGGCCTGGAACAACAGGCACAGGATAAACAGCGGGCCAAACCCCACCACCAGGGCCATCGCCAGCTTGTTCAACAACAGCATCGAGCCGGCCACCACGCCCGGGCCTGCCATGCCGATGCCCGTGAACCAGCGCGCTCGGTCCTTGGCATCCTTGCTCTCCTCGTCGCCGCCGGTCTTGATCTGGTCCAGACCCGTCAGCGCCGCCTGCATCAGCATCAGGTTCTTGTCGATCGCCTCGTAGGGGCTGTCCGAGTCACCGGTCACCGTCTTGGTGATCGCCGAGCTGATCCCGTCGGTCAGCGTCCAATACAGTTGCGGCGAGCCCTTGGCCATGCTGGTGGCCAAGCCAATGATGAGCGCCGCGCGCAGCGCCGTCACCACCAGGCCCATCGCCGCCTCGCGCGATTGACCGGTCACGATGCGGTAGCCCTGGATGAAAATCCACAGCGTCAGCACCGTCAGCGCCACCATGCCCACCCACGCCGTCGTCCGCTGCAACAACTCCCATTGGAAAATCGCGATCTCGTCGCGCAGGTAGTTGTTGATAAGACGAAAAAATTCGTAGTTGGCGATATTCGTAAAGAAGTCATTCATAGGTCACCACATCATGAAACCGCTGCGCCGTGGACAGCGCACGCTGCCCGAAGTTGAATCCATTGCAATTGCGCGTCCACCACCGCCACCGCACATCAATCGCTGTCAATCGCCAACTCCCGATATCCATCCGGACGCTTGCTCTCGATCTGATTGAACGCTTCCTTCATCGCCGCCCCGGCCACCAGCGTCTTGCCAAGGCTCAACAGCGTCCCGGTCAGCTGCGACAGAAACGACGGATCGGCATCCGGGTCCGGCGGCTTGGTGCCACTCATCGCCGCCAACGCCGCGCCGGTCTGCGTATCGGTCAGGTACGCCAGCCGCCGGTCGTAGGCAAACATCGCCGACTCCATCTGCTGACGGTCGATGTCCATCATCGCCTTCAGCGCCAGCAGCTTGTTGGTGTTGCTCTCCAACATGCCTACCTGGCCATCCTTGATCCCGGCACGGTCCTTTTCCAGTTTGCGCAGACGCTTCAAGCGCTCGGCGGTGATCTCGTTCATCGCCACCATGTAGTTGTACTGCGCATTGCGCGTGCGCTGCGTCAGCTCGCACACCTGCTTCTGCACGCCAGACACCGGCGTGCCCGAGGTGGAGGAGGCGCACCCGCTCACCCCGAAGTCGTCGGGCACCTTCTTCAACGCCTCCTTGGGCTTTTCCACTTCCTTGCCGCTGGACTCCTCGCCATCGCCCTTGCCGACCTTCTGGTTATCCAGCATCTGGTCGGCTGTCTTGTTGAGCTCCTTGTCCACCACCTCCCACTGCGCGCTGGCCGTGCCCGCCATGCACAGCAGCGCTAGTCCCATCAAGAGCCGGGAAACCTGCCTGAAGTTGGTTGTCATGATGTTCTTTGCCTCCTGCGACATAGTCGAATGTGGTGCCACATGCATCAGCTGCGATGGTGTGGATGGTGTTGATGGCCTCGATGAACTACGCATCTTCCACCTCCTTGTTCTTGACCGAGCTGCGCTTGCCCGAGCCCTTGCGGTTGGCATAGAACTCGGCCAGCCACTGCTCCGGCGTCAGTTGGTCCATACTCACGCCCAGCTTGCTCGCCTTGCCCGCCAGCACCTGGTGCAGGATCTCGATGTTGTCGGTCGAGGAGGAGATCACCGCCAACGCATCGTCCATGCCGCGCAGGTTGAGCTGGCACACCGCCGAGGCGTGGCCTTGCTTGACCAGGAAGCAGCGCGAGCGCTCGTCCAGCGACACCACCACCTGGTACTCGGCATCGGTCAGCTTGAGACCTTCGATGTAGTCGTCGCGGCTGGCATTGGGGTTGGGCAGCAACACCATCGTGGCGGTCTGCTCGATCAGCGCTGCGGCAATGTCGCTGGCCAGCGCGTCTTCCGGGCTCTGCGTGGCGAAGATCCCCAGGCCGTTCTGCTTACGGATGGTCTTCTGCTTGTTCTTGGCAAATTCCTTCAGCCCGCCCTTGCCGTCCAGGATCTTCCAGAACTCGTCCATCACGTAGATCAGCGGACGGCCGTCGATCAGCGCTTCCAGCCGATGCAGCAGGTAGTTGATGACCGGCACGCGCACCTCGGCGTTGTCGATCACGTCGGTGTAGTCGAAGCCGATGATCGAGGCACGCGTCAGGTCGATCGTGTCCACCGGGTTGTCGAACACCCAGCCCAGCGAGTTGCCGGCCGTCCACCGACGCAGGCGCGCATACAGCCCGTCATCGCCCATGTTCGGCAGGCTCTTGCGGAAGTTGCTCATGCTGCGCAGGTGCATCGGCGTGTCCAGCATCCCTTCCACCGCGCGGTAGATGTCTTCTTCCTCGCGGGCGCTGTACTCCGCCTTGCCCCCCAGCACCTTGACCAACTCCGCCAGAAATTGCGTATTGGCTTCGTTGCGCTCGCACTGGAACGGGTTGAAGCCGGTCGGTACGCCGTTTTCCAGCGCCAGGTAGTTGCCCCCGCACGCGCGCACGAAAATCTCCGCGCCGCGGTCCTTGTCGAAGAAGAAGATCGTCGGGACCGGATCGAACTTCTGCACCTGGCTCAGCAGAAAGTTGATCAGCGCCGTCTTGCCGGTACCGGACTTGCCGATCACCATCGTGTTGCCGATCGCCTTCTCGCCCAGCGAATTCTCCGCCGGGTGCGTGGCGTGGAAGTTGAAATAATACGGCTGGCCGTTGGTGGTCTGCAGCGTCGTCACGCAGTCGCCCCACGGGTTGTTGTGCTGCTTGCCCTGGGCGAAGTTGTGCAACGGCGACAAGCCCAGGAAATTGAGCGAGCTCAGGTTGGCGATGCGCGTGCGGAAGCGCCAGTTGCCCGGCAGCTGCGCGTAGAACGAGGAGGCGATCGCCAGGTCTTCCTTGGCCGACACGAAGCCTGCATTGGACAACTCCGCGCGCGTGGTCGCGATCTGCCGCGCAAGCTTCTCCTGGCTGTCGGCATACACCGCCAACGTGAAGTGGTACTCGCCCAGCACGAAGTTGCCCGACGCCACGTCATCCATCGCCAGGTCCAGGTCGCGGATCTGGCTGGAGGACTTGTCCCCGGAGGAAATCATCATGCCCTTAGTGCGTTCCAGCACCTTCAGCGCGTCGTGGCGTCCGACCGGGCTGAAGGAATGCGTCATGACGTACTCGAAATCCAGGTACTTCAAGCCATTGAGAATGCCCGGATAGGTCCCGTCGGCGTATTCCTTGATGTTGAGGATCGCGCCGAAGTGGTTGATGCCATCGGGCGTGCGAATGACGAAATCGCCCGTCTTGTTGGCGAACATGTGCTTGCTGACCGGCAGGTACGCGGGCACCGGCGCCTGCAGCACCGGCACCGGCTCATCGATGCGGTTGAGCAGATAGCCCAGGAACTCCAGCGTCTCGGAAAACACGATGCCATTCTTGGCCTCGTACATGCCCAGCCGATACGGCGAATAATCCTTGAGCACCGCCTCCACATTGGTGGCCAGCTCGACGATCTTGCCAACGGCCTGCTCTTCCTCCACGCGGATCTTGTCCGGGTTGGCCGACTTCTCCACCAGCCGACGCCCGGTCACCACCGGTCGATAGATCATGCTGAAGTACAGCTCGTTCTGCATGATCTTCTGCGAGGACAACGCCGCGTAGTACTCGTCCGACAGACCCTGGTTGAACGACTGACCAAAACGCCCGCCGGTGCCGATCCTGCGCTGACCATTGGATGAACAGGAGATTAATGCAAGAATCCAAACTTGTCTTGATGCATCCAAAAAAGAAGGCCCCGGCAATGCCGGGGCCTTCGATTGCGCACTGCCGTGCCCTTACAACGTCGGGCCGCGCGTCTCGGGAGGCGGCTGGATCTGCTGCGCAGTTTGCTGCGTCTGACGCTGGCTTTCCTCGGCAACCTGCCGGCTGCTGTGTTCCAGCGACTGGCCCTGTGCCTGAGAGCGATCCACGAACACCCGCTGCATTGAAGGGTCGGTCATCTCGCCCTGCACCGCGAAGAAGCCGTCTCCGCTTTTGCTGGGCAGTACATGGTCGATGCGATGCAAGCCGCCGACCTTCGCCTCGAACACAAGCTGCCCAGCCGCCTGATCAACCTCCTTGCGGTTGGAAAACCCACCGCGCTCGCCCAGTGCGTCCAGCTTGCCCACCGTACTGAGGAACAAGCTGTTGTCGGGATGGCATGGGTCGGAGAGCAATGGAGGAGCGGAGGATGCTGCTGGCGCAGGTGTAGCTTGGGCATGCGTGTGAGTCTGCTCGGCGGCTTTGGTCGCATGCTGCGACACCGCCTGCCCCAATGCCGCCTGCGTCTTTTGCCCCACCACGCCATCGACCTGCAAGCCATGCGTGCGTTGGAATTGCTCCACCGCAAATTTGGTATTGCCACCGAAGTCGCCATCGGCTTGCAGTGGCTTGCCGTCACGGCCGGTGGCCCCCAGTTGGGCGAGCTGGCTTTGTAGCTGTTTTACTGACTCGCCGCGTTCGCCCTGTTCCAGCTTGCCGTCGTGGTGGGAGTGGCCGGCATGATGCTTGGCTGGCACACCTTCAAACGCATGACTAGTCGCAACTCTCGGAGGAGCTTCGGTCGGCGTATGACCCGACAAGCTATTACTCACACTGTTCGCATAGACGGAGTACTGGTCCATCTTGCGCCCCATGGCGGCGTACGCTTCCGCGTTGGTGATATTGCCATCTCCATAAAGAGATGAGTTACCGCTGATGACCGCTGCGCTCAGGACACTACTGACTTTCCCATTTGGATTGTCATGTACTGCCTGTAAGAATTTCGGGCCGTCACCTGTACCGAGGTTATGCATCGCATAGACATTCGCCGCGACATCCTTACCACCGAACTTTGCAGCGCGATCGATATTCTCGCGTGTAAATTCCGCCAGCATTGCAGCTTGGAGATGTGCATCCTGGCGAAGCTCCGGCGCATTAGCCTGAGCGCGAGTAAGCTCGGAAGCATTTTCAACACCATATTTTTCGCCATAGGTGTTGACCATCTGCTGCCAGGTACTATTTAAGAACTGGCCGTATCCGTAAGCAGACGAGATTGCCATCGTGCCATCGAACTGCCTGACCGTGTTGTTCTCAGGGCGACTGACCGCAACAGGCCGCGCAGCTGGATTGAACCCAGATTCAAATCCAGCAATCTTGACCATCACACCCGGGTCGATGCCCGCAGCATGCGCAGCATCTACCAGCTCTTGCCGATGCTCAGCCCATCTATCGTCGATCCGTGCCATGTAGCGTTCTCCTTAATCAAAATCGTGAATGAAATCAAGGATTCCAGGGGTAGATTCCTTTCGCTTCGTCATAAGACACCAACCGCGTCTCCAGCACAGTATCGCCACGTTTACGCGCAACCTCCAGCGGATACATGCCAGCAACCGGCTTCCCATCTGTTTTGACGCTCAGCTCGTTAGTTTCGTCAGGAGATTTTTCGCTCACGCGCGGGATTCCAGACACATCACGAATTTCGGAACCCACAGGTACCTGCAAAGAATAACGCGTCACTTGGACCCCTTGCCAGATACCACCAGCAGTGGAAAGCCAGCCATAGCGCGCAGGCCCAACTTGAATGACCTTGGAATTTAGACAACCACAATCACCAGCCTGTCCCATATCGGTGGCGGGCTTTGCAGCTAGGACTTTGATTTTTTTATCAACATCCGAACCAACAACAAACAGCCCTTCAATACCAGGATCGACTTGCGAATAGATTTCGGCTTGGGGATCGCTATGTGATTGAACGTAGATCTTTGCGCCATCGGTTTCAGTGGAAACCTTGGAAACCACACCAATCATGCAGTAATCCAGCGAATCTTCCCCCACCTTCAACTCATACTTCCAACAGTTGCGCGACGGATCGAAATTACCAACTCCATAAGCAGAATTCATAACCTCCTTGACCAATGATTTAACTTCAGATGGATTCGGAGAAATATGATTACGCACGCTAACAGGGGCGCTAGCGGGCACATTTGAATTAGCAGGTGAAGCAGTCGTCGGCAGATCAGCCTGCTCTTGAAGAGCCCCACCTTGGGGGTTGCAGGCTGCAATAGTAGCGACTAAAAAACAGAAAAATGGAACCCTATAAATACGCTTTAATGCCGAACAGCGATTACGGCAAAATAAGATGAATAACCTCATAGATGCCACCTTGCGAATTTAGTATACCATCTCAATACCGAACATCGCCATTAAAATCAAGTTTTTGACGAAATAATAAATACCGCAAAGACGCGATTTCAGTATTTTCTAAATATCGGATCTGAACAACCTGAATATATCACACTGCAATTACCGCCACCATATTTTTCACAATCGTTTTTTGCCAATTTTACAGCAATATCATCTGATTCGGCACTCTGAAAAAAACTTCTTTTATTCGTCGCAACTAGTGCGGCGCATTGATTCTTAAATACAAGATTAACCTTACAGTCCCTTGCCCCACCTTCACCACAGAGTCGCATTGCAGCGCTCTCGGCCTCTTCACGGGTTAACTTACCAACGACCGCACCGCTTTCGCCAGTTAGGTTTGAACCAGCAATAGTTCCCCAAGTCTTAATCCACTCGCCTGTTGGCCGAGGTGCAGGGGCGGGAATATCACCTCTAGAAGTGCCCGAATCAGGCCCACATTGGGGACTACCAGGAGCCACACCACTTGGACAAGCTGTTTGCGCGGACGCAACATTAATCACACCCAAGCTTGTAAACAAAAAGAGAGAAAGTAGGTAACGATTCATTTATTCACCATAAAATCAGGAGTTACTTCTGGGCGAGACCACGATTACCAGTATTGGATTCTTGATTAGATGGCGCTTCGGTACGCATACCGGTGGACACTCTACCGCCGTCTTGCTCCCTGTTACGTATTGTTTCCCGCTCCGGCGTGCCAGGCTGATAAGGCCGCCCAGCACCCGGCTCCTGTCCCGCCCTATCCAACTGCCCCAGCGCAGAGTACGCCGTGAACTGGCCCAGCGTGCCCTGGAAGAAGGCAGCGGCCATTGGTGGTGCGGTGATAATGAGCGTCGTCAATACCAACCCCACTCCTCCCTGCTGCAGCGCCATGCTGCTGATGCCTTCGCCGTTGCCGCCGTTCAAGGCCCACTTCGCCAGGAACGCTACGCCCACCGCACCTACCACCTTGGTCGCCAGGCTCACCGTGAAGGTCAGCACCGACAACGAGAACATCGTTCCTAGTCCGTATAGCAGCCACTTGCTGAACAGCGACTTCGTGGCCTGGAACAACAGGCACAGGATGAACAGCGGGCCAAACCCCACCACCAGGGCCATCGCCAGCTTGTTCAACAACAGCATCGAGCCGGCCACCACGCCCGGGCCTGCCATGCCGATGCCCGTGAACCAGCGCGCTCGGTCCTTGGCATCCTTGCTCTCCTCGTCGCCGCCGGTCTTGATCTGGTCCAGACCCGTCAGCGCCGCCTGCATCAGCATCAGGTTCTTGTCGATCGCCTCGTAGGGGCTGTCCGAGTCACCGGTCACCGTCTTGGTGATCGCCGAGCTGATCCCGTCGGTCAGCGTCCAGTACAGCTGTGGCGAGCCCTTGGCCATGCTGGTGGCCAACCCGATCACCAGCGCCGCCCGCAGCGCCGTCACCACCAGGCCCATCGCCGCCTCGCGCGATTGACCAGTCACGATGCGGTAGCCCTGGATGAAAATCCACAGCGTCAGCACCGTCAGCGCCACCATCCCCACCCACGCCGTCGTCCGCTGCAACAACTCCCATTGGAAAATCGCGATCTCGTCGCGCAGGTAGTTGTTGATAAGACGAAAAAATTCGTAGTTGGCGATATTCGTAAAGAAGTCATTCATAGGTCACCACATCATGAAACCGCTGCGCCGTGGACAGCGCACGCTGCCCGAAGTTGAATCCATTGCAATTGCGCGTCCACCACCGCCACCGCACATCAATCGCTGTCAATCGCCAACTCCCGATATCCATCCGGACGCTTGCTCTCGATCTGATTGAACGCTTCCTTCATCGCCGCCCCGGCCACCAGCGTCTTGCCAAGGCTCAACAGCGTCCCGGTCAGCTGCGACAGAAACGACGGATCGGCATCCGGGTCCGGCGGCTTGGTGCCACTCATCGCCGCCAACGCCGCGCCGGTCTGCGTATCGGTCAGGTACGCCAGCCGCCGGTCGTAGGCAAACATCGCCGACTCCATCTGCTGACGGTCGATGTCCATCATCGCCTTCAGCGCCAGCAGCTTGTTGGTGTTGCTCTCCAACATGCCTACCTGGCCATCCTTGATCCCGGCACGGTCCTTTTCCAGTTTGCGCAGACGCTTCAAGCGCTCGGCGGTGATCTCGTTCATCGCCACCATGTAGTTGTACTGCGCATTGCGCGTGCGCTGCGTCAGCTCGCACACCTGCTTCTGCACGCCAGACACCGGCGTGCCCGAGGTGGAGGAGGCGCACCCGCTCACCCCGAAGTCGTCGGGCACCTTCTTCAACGCCTCCTTGGGCTTTTCCACTTCCTTGCCGCTGGACTCCTCGCCATCGCCCTTGCCGACCTTCTGGTTATCCAGCATCTGGTCGGCTGTCTTGTTGAGCTCCTTGTCCACCACCTCCCACTGCGCGCTGGCCGTGCCCGCCATGCACAGCAGCGCCAGTCCCATCAAGAGCCGGGAAACCTGCCTGAAGTTGGTTGTCATGATGTTCTTTGCCTCCTGCGACATAATCGAATGTGGTGCCACATGCATCAGCTGCGATGGTGTGGATGGTGTTGATGGCCTCGATGAACTACGCATCCTCCACCTCCTTGTCCTTGACCGAGCTGCGCTTGCCCGAGCCCTTGCGGTTGGCATAGAACTCGGCCAGCCACTGCTCCGGCGTCAGTTGGTCCATGCTCACGCCCAGCTTGCTCGCCTTGCCCGCCAGCACCTGGTGCAGGATCTCGATGTTGTCGGTCGAGGAGGAGATCACCGCCAACGCATCGTCCATGCCGCGCAGGTTGAGCTGGCACACCGCCGAGGCGTGGCCTTGCTTGACCAGGAAGCACCGCGAGCGCTCGTCCAGCGACACCACCACCTGGTACTCGGCATCGGTCAGCTTGAGCCCGTCGATGTAGTCGTCGCGGCTGGCATTGGGGTTGGGCAACAACACCATCGTGGCGGTCTGCTCGATCAGCGCTGCGGCGATGTCGCTGGCCAGCGCGTCTTCCGGGCTCTGCGTGGCGAAGATCCCCAGGCCGTTCTGCTTACGGATGGTCTTCTGCTTGTTCTTGGCAAATTCCTTCAGCCCGCCCTTGCCGTCCAGGATCTTCCAGAACTCGTCCATCACGTAGATCAGCGGACGGCCGTCGATCAGCGCTTCCAGCCGATGCAGCAGGTAGTTGATGACCGGCACGCGCACCTCGGCGTTGTCGATCACGTCGGTGTAGTCGAAGCCGATGATCGAGGCACGCGTCAGGTCGATCGTGTCCACCGGGTTGTCGAACACCCAGCCCAGCGAGTTGCCGGCCGTCCACCGACGCAGGCGCGCATACAGCCCGTCATCGCCCATGTTCGGCAGGCTCTTGCGGAAGTTGCTCATGCTGCGCAGGTGCATCGGCGTGTCCAGCATCCCTTCCACCGCGCGGTAGATGTCTTCTTCCTCGCGGGCGCTGTACTCCGCCTTGCCCCCCAGCACCTTGACCAACTCCGCCAGAAATTGCGTATTGGCTTCGTTGCGCTCGCACTGGAACGGGTTGAAGCCGGTCGGTACGCCGTTTTCCAGCGCCAGGTAGTTGCCCCCGCAGGCGCGCACGAAAATCTCCGCGCCGCGGTCCTTGTCGAAGAAGAAGATCGTCGGTACCGGATCGAACTTCTGCACCTGGCTCAGCAGAAAATTGATCAGCGCCGTCTTGCCGGTACCGGACTTGCCGATCACCATCGTGTTGCCGATCGCCTTCTCGCCCAGCGAATTCTCCGCAGGGTGCGTGGCGTGGAAATTGAAATAATACGGCTGGCCGTTGGTGGTCTGCAGCGTCGTCACGCAGTCGCCCCATGGGTTGTTGTGCTGCTTGCCCTGGGCGAAGTTGTGCAACGGCGACAAGCCCAGGAAATTGAGCGAGCTCAGGTTGGCGATGCGCGTGCGGAAGCGCCAGTTGCCCGGCAGCTGCGCGTAGAACGAGGAAGCGATCGCCAGGTCTTCCTTCCAGTACCTTCAGCGCGTCGTGGCAACCTATCAATTCGAGTGAACTAGGGCTTAATGCAAGGATCCATGCCCATTCCGCTGCCTCAAAAACAATGGCCCCGGCAATACCGGGGCCATCGATTGCGCGCTGCCGTACTCCTTACAACGTCGGGCCGCGTGTGTCGGGAGGCTGCGGGGTCTGCTGCGCTGTCTGCTGCGTCTGACGCTGACTCTCCTCGGCAACCTGCCGGCTGCTGTGTTCCAGCGACTGCCCTTGCGCCTGGGAACGATCCACGAACACCCGCTGCATTGTCGGGTCGGTCATCTCGCCCTGGACCGCGAAGAAGCCGTCTCCGCTTTTGCTGGGTATAACATGGTCGATGCGGTGCAAGCCGCCGACCTTCGCCTCGAACACAAGCTGCCCAGCCGCCTGTTCAACCTCCTTGCGGTTGGAAAACCCACCGCGCTCGCCCAGCGCATCCAGCTTGCCTACGGTGCTAAGGAACAGGCTGTTCTCGGGATGGCGTGGGTCGGAAAGCAGCGGAGGAGCGGAGGATGCAATTGGTGCCGGGGTAGCTTGGGCCTGCGCGTGAGTTTGCTCGGCGGCTTTGGTCGCGTGCTGCGACACGGCCTGACCCAATGCTGCCTGCGTCTGCCGCCCCACCACGCCATCGACCTGCAAGCCATGCGTGCGTTGGAATTGCTCCACAGCGAACCTGGTGTTGCCACCAAAATCGCCATCGGCCTGTAACGGCTTGCCATCGCGACCGGTTGCACCCAGTTGGGAGAGCTGGCTTTGTAGCTGTTTTACCGACTCGCCGCGTTCGCCTTGTTCCAGTTTGCTATCGTGGGGCGAGTTGGCACGACGGTGTCCAGTTGGCGAATGCTCTGCCGGCAAGCGGCCTTCTGCCAGCTCCACAAGGTCGTTCTTTTCAGAACGTGCACGATCACGCAACGAATCCCATTGAGTCGGTGAACTCTTAAAAAGTCTTTCCGTATGAGAATACTTGTAGTCTTGAACTGCCTCCACGATCTGCTTGTCAGACAAATCCGAAAGCTTGCAATCATCTCCGAACTTCTCAGCAAGACCTTTCCTGAATATTGCAGGTGTCAGTGCACGGTACTGTACCGACGTGCTCCAAATAGCATCCTGCACTGCGGGACCACGGTCCGTTAAATCGATCCCACCAGCCTTCAAGGACGAGAGCTGCTCGTCATAATGGCTTACCTTGATGAAATTATGTTGATCCTTCGCAAATGAAGGATCTGCGTGCGCAAATTGCTTCCACTTTTCGTCGAAGGTAGCTGTTGCAGGTGTCAAACCTGAAAATTCTTGCCCATAACGAGATTGATCCAAATATTCCCGCAAGGTCCCAGACTTGGATGAAAGTTGATAAACACCATATGAGACGCCACCATGATCCCCCTTTCCCGTGGAAATAGTCCCAACGCCGCGCCCGCCGCTTTCGTATCGGGCAGAGGTCATTCCTAAATGCCATCCTTCCATAGTTGCCATAATCAAACCCTCATATTTGGTTAACAGACTTCTAGCGCCTACGCCATAGTCTGCGGATACTAACGCTTCTCCAGATCATCGGCACGCTTCGCTGTTGCGTTCAGCATACATGAGCTGTCTTCCAGCTCTTCGGCTTGCCCTCCACCCAATGCTCCGTTCGATTGGCAAAGCGCGTCCCGCTGGTTAATCCAATCACGCTCCTCTTGTTTGAGCGCAGCCCTCTCACCAACAGCTAGCTTATCCATGAGATTGCGATAAGCTTTGTTTAGACGAGCGTCTTGGTACTCATACTCACTTTCATTGCAACCCATCATGGCCGGATGGATTGCATTTGATTCTTTTACACATTGAACATAAGAGCGGCGGAGGCTAACTTCTTTTGCAAGATCGCCACGCTTTTCCTTGACACTACCGTCAAGTACATTTTCAAGCAACTGATCCTGCTTACGAGCGATTCGCTTTTCCTCCGCTGTAGCTTCGGAATCTCTAGCCTTTGGCTCACTTTCAAATGAATGCTGTTGTGCAAAAGCATCAGCAGCTATTCTTGGCGGATATTCTTGCCTGCAGGAACAAAGCAGGAAAACAAAAAGAGCCGCCAAAACGGAGGTTTCATATTTTAGCTTCATTCCCGCAACCCCCTAATGAAACACCAAACAGATTGAGCTGAAAACTACATCCACGACACCGGGAGCGCTCCTCAATGAGAGCTATAAAATCCGAAAATTTTGTATAAATTTCCCTAAAACTTCCTAAAGACAGGCTCAGTACAATCCGTATAAATAACATGACAACCTGAACCTCCTCGCTGGGAGCAAAGCTGTATCGCGTCTTTCTTTGTGAACGAGAGATCTGGCCCAGCAGATATCCCGCCTTTTATTGGGCTTGAGCTTGAATTAGCTACGGCTACGCATTTATTTCTATACGTAAAAGTAACATTGCAACCCTTAGATCCAGCTGTAGCACATTGGTCTAGCGCATCCTCTTCAGCTTTCTCTTCGGACATCATTCCTGTGGATGCCCAAGCTTGGGACGTACCTTCCGCACTAGCGATTGCACCCCAAGTTTTTAACCACTCACCTGTTGGCCTAGGCGGCGCGGGAGGAAGTTCCCCTCGTGAAGTACCAGAGTCTGGTCCACATTGCGGGCTACCTGGAGCTACTCCAACTGGACAAGCGGTTTGAGCTTGCGCCTGCCCTAAAGCAAACATTAGCGGGAAAATGAGAATTAGCGGCTTCATAGTTAGACCTGAAATCACATTAATAATCTTTGTTCTGGGCAAGTCCACGGGCACCAGAACTCGCCACAGAACCGTTATCAGAACTTGAGTTACTATTTCTTGTGTTAATGCTTGTCGGCACGTTCGATGCGATATCTCTGTCCTGAGACGCATCTCTGACCGGCGGCGCCGGCTGATGAGGCCGTCCGCCACTACCATCCTGACTCGCCCGATCCAACTGTCCTAGCGCCGAGTACGCCGTGAACTGGCCCAACGTACCCTGGAAGAAGGCAGCGGCCATTGGTGGTGCGGTGATGATGAGCGTGGTCAACACCAAACCTACTCCTCCTTGTTGCAGCGCCATGCTGCTGATGCCTTCGCCGTTGCCGCCGTTCAGTGCCCACTTCGCCAGGAACGCCACGCCCACCGCACCTACCACCTTCGTCGCCAGGCTCACCGTGAAGGTCAGCACCGACAACGAGAACATCGTTCCTAGTCCGTATAGCAGCCACTTGCTGAACAGCGACTTCGTGGCCTGGAACAACAGGCACAGGATGAACAGCGGGCCAAACCCCACCACCAGCGCCATCGCCAACTTGTTCAACAACAGCATCGAGCCGGCCACCACGCCCGGGCCTGCCATGCCGATGCCTGTGAACCAGCGCGCTCGATTCTTGGCGTCTTCACTTTCTTTATCGCCGCCGGTCTTGATTTGATCCAACCCGGACAGCCCCCCCATGTCACGATAGTTGTCCGCTCCCCTGAATCCTCAGATGGAGACCGCGATGGCCCACTACAGCCCCGAACTCAAAGACCAGATCGTCCGGCGGATGATGCCCCCCAACAATCAGAGCGTTGCTGACCTGAGCCGTCACACTGGCATCAGCGCCCCCACGTTGTACGCGTGGAAGAAACAGATCCGCAGCCAAGGATATATCGTGCCCGACACCGCTACTTCGCCGGACAACTGGGACGTGAAAGCCAAACTGAGAGCCGTCGCCCAGACGATGCCGATGAACGAGGCCGAGTGCTCGGCGTGGTGCCGTGAGAACGGCATCTACCCCGAGCAGATCGCTGCCTGGCGGCAGGCCTTTGAGACCATGCAGTCGAGCGCCTCGGCAGCGGAGCGGGCGGTTTCCACGGTGATGCGCAAGCGCGTCAAGCAGCTTGAGAAGGAGCTTTTGCGCAAGGATCGCGCCCTGGCGGAGGCGGCAGCGCTGCTGACGCTGTCAAAAAAAGCCCAGGCTCTCTGGGGCACCGACGAGGACGTCTGATCCCCGCGTCGTTGAAACAGAGAGCCGTCACGTTGATCGCCGAGGCAGTGGCCGCCGGTGCCCGCGAGATCAAGGCATGCCAGGTGCTGGGCATCAGCTGCCGCACGCTGCGCCGTTGGCGCGGTGCCAGCACGTTGGTGGATGCTCGAAAAGGCGCGGCCAAGCACTGCCCGCATGCGCTGAGCTGCGTCGATAAGGAACGCATCATGGCCGTCGCCAACCAGCCCGATTACCAGAGCCTGCCCCCCTCGCAGATCGTGCCCCGGCTGGCAGATCAGGGGATTTACATCGCATCGGAATCAAGCATGTATCGCGTGCTGCGTGCGCGTGGGCAAGTCAATCGCCGTGGTCGCGCCGCCGCCCCGCGAACTGTGGCTAAACCGATGGCGGTGCGTGCCGATGCCCCTCGCCAAGTCTGGTCATGGGATATCACTTATCTGCCCTCGACGGTGAAAGGCCAGTTCTTCAAGCTGTATATGATCCTGGACGTCTACAGTCGCAAGATCGTGGGCTGGGAGGTCCACCACGAGGAGCTGGCCATCCACGCATCGGTGCTGATCGGGAAAGCCTGCATGCGAGAGCAGGTGGCGCGCGACACGCTGGTACTGCACGCTGACAATGGCGGCCCGATGAAAGCGGCAACGATGCTGGCCACCTTGCAGAGCCTTCATGTGACCCCGTCCTTCAGCCGTCCACGGGTGAGTGACGACAACCCTTACTCAGAGGCGCTGTTCCGCACGCTGAAGTACGCGCCGGCATATCCGAGCAGGCCGTTTACCGACATCACCTGCGCGCGCAGTTGGGTGGCGGGCTTCGTGGACTGGTACAACAACGAGCACCGCCACAGTGGCATCCGATTTGTGACGCCGCACGAGCGCCATGAGCGACGCGACCAGGCCATCCTGGCCGCACGCGCGGACGTGTACCGGGAGGCCGCCATGCGTCATCCAAGCCGCTGGCGCGGACGCGCCACGCGCAACTGGACGCCTGTCGGCACGGTTTGGCTGAACCCGGATAACGACGATAGGAAAGCACCTGATGACATGAAGTTGGCAGCATGAAATAGCGGACAACTATGTTGACAATCACCGCATCCCTTCCACCGCGCGGTAGATGTCTTCTTCCTCGCGGGCGCTGTACTCCGCCTTGCCCCCCAGCACCTTGATCAACTCCGCCAGAAATTGCGTATTGGCTTCGTTGCGCTCGCACTGGAACGGGTTGAAGCCCGTCGGTACGCCGTTTTCCAGCGCCAGGTAGTTGCCCCCGCAGGCGCGCACGAAGATCTCCGCGCCGCGGTCCTTGTCGAAGAAGAAGATCGTCGGGACCGGATCGAACTTCTGCACCTGGCTCAGCAGAAAGTTGATCAGCGCCGTCTTGCCGGTACCGGACTTGCCGATCACCATCGTGTTGCCGATCGCCTTCTCGCCCAGCGAATTCTCTGCCGGATGGGTGGCGTGGAAATCGAAATAATACGGCTGGCCGTTGGTGGTCTGCAGCGTCGTCACGCAGTCGCCCCACGGGTTGTTGTGCGGCTTGCCCTGGGCGAAGTTGTGCAACGGCGACAAGCCCAGGAAATTGAGCGAGCTCAGGTTGGCGATGCGCGTGCGGAAGCGCCAGTTGCCCGGCAGCTGCGCGTAGAACGAGGAGGCGATCGCCAGGTCTTCCTTGGCCGACACGAAGCCTGCATTGTACAACTCCGCGCGCGTGGTCGCGATCTGCCGCGCCAGCTTCTCCTGGCTGTCGGCATACACCGCCAACGTGAAGTGGTACTCGCCCAGCACGAAGTTGCCCGACGCCACGTCATCCATCGCCAGGTCCAGGTCGCGGATCTGGCTGGAGGACTTGTCCCCGGAGGAAATCATCATGCCCTTGGTGCGTTCCAGCACCTTCAGCGCGTCGTGGCGTCCGACCGGGCTGAAGGAATGGGTCATGACGTACTCGAAATCCAGGTACTTCAAGCCATTGAGAATGCCCGGGTAGGTCCCGTCGGCGTATTCCTTGATGTTGAGGATCGCGCCGAAGTGGTTGATGCCATCGGGCGTACGAATGACGAAATCGCCCGTCTTGTTGGCGAACATGTGCTTGCTGACCGGCAGGTACGCGGGCACCGGCGCCTGCAGCACCGGCACCGGCTCATCGATGCGGTTGAGCAGATAGCCCAGAAACTCCAGCGTCTCGGAAAACACGATGCCATTCTTGGCCTCGTACATGCCCAGCCGATACGGCGAATAATCCTTGAGCACCGCCTCCACATTGGTGGCCAGCTCGACGATCTTGCCAACGGCCTGCTCTTCCTCCACGCGGATCTTGTCCGGGTTGGCCGACTTCTCCACCAGCCGACGCCCGGTCACCACCGGGCGATAGATCATGCTGAAGTACAGCTCGTTCTGCATGATCTTCTGCGAGGACAACGCCGCGTAGTACTCGTCCGACAGGCCCTGGTTGAACGACTGACCAAAGCGCCCGCCAGTGCCGATCCGGCGCCGACCAATTGATGAACAAAAGATTAATGCAAGAATCCAAACTTGTTTTGCCGCATCCAAAAAAGAAGGCCCCGGCAATGCCGAGGCCTTCGATCGCGCACTGCCGTGCCCTTACAGCGTCGGGCCGCGCGTCTCGGGAGGCGGCGGGGCCTGCTGCGCAGTTTGCTGCGTCTGACGCTGGCTCTCCTCAGCAACCTGACGACTGCTGTGTTCCAGCGACTGCCCTTGCGCCTGGGAACGATCCACGAACACCCGCTGCATTGTTGGGTCGGTCATCTCGCCCTGGACCGCAAAGAAGCCATCGCCGCTCCTGCTGGGTATAACATGGTCGATGCGGTGCAAGCCGCCGACCTTCGCCTCGAACACAAGCTGCCCAGCCGCCTGTTCAACCTCCTTGCGGTTGGAAAACCCACCGCGCTCGCCCAGTGCGTCCAGCTTGCCCACCGTACTAAGGAACAGGCCGTTGTCGGGGTGACGAGGGTCGGAGAGCAATGGAGGAGCGGAGGATGCGGCTGGTGCAGGTGTAGCTTGGGCCTGCGCGTGAGTCTGCTCGGCGGCTTTGGTCGCATGCTGCGACACCGCCTGACCCAATGCTGCCTGCGTCTTTTGTCCCACCACGCCATCGACCTGCAAGCCATGCGCGCGTTGGAATTGCTCCACCGCGAATTTGGTGTTGCCACCGAAGTCACCATCGGCCTGTAACGGCTTGCCATCGCGACCTGTTGCACCCAGTTGGGAGAGCTGACTTTGTAGCTGTTTTACCGACTCGCCCTTACTATCCTCTCGGAGAATCGAAGTCGAATGTTCAGCGCCGACATGATTTGTGTGCGTCCCATGAGTACGGCTGGGCTGCATGTATTGATCTAAGCCATCACGATTACGCGTGATATCGTGCATATAGTCATAGTTACTGGTGCCGTTACTGTCGCTAAATTCGCGCCCGCCACTGATCGCAGCACGCGCACCACCGTAACCTGAAATATGGCGAGCCTTCAAGAATCCAGCGACTTTGGTTGGGCTATCATCACCATCCAAGATTCCTTCACGGACCGCTTGACGATATGATTTATCGCTATTTATCTTGAAGGCACCATCTTGCAGCTCGGCAGAGGCCTTGTATTTCTCAAGACTCAGCCCACCCTTCCAGTTTGAGGAGTCCTCAAGAAAGCGCGTCATCCCACCACTGGTGGCCCACTTCCATTCAGCGCCTCGCACCTTCTCCGGATCATAACCAGCATCCCGCATGGCGGCATTGAGCTTCGCACTATCCACATAGCCGGCATCAGCAAGCCAACCGGCCCCCGCTTGGTAGCGACCTACGTAGCCTTGCTTGTTGGTGATGGACAGGTCGCCGCCATTGCTCTCGGTCATGACGGTTGACGCGATCAATCGACGCGTTGTTGCGTCATCGAGTCCTGCAATGTTCCCCTGACTATAAGCCTGAGCGGTGGCCGCCGCTTTTTCTCGTCTATCAGCCATGATGCATGTCCTCTGGATATGACGGTTGGGTAAAGCACCACCCTTCTAGTGGTGCTGGGTACTGCGAATTTACAGCTCCTTACACTGCAATTCCTTGATTCGCTTATCAGGCTTCACTTTGGTAAAAAGGAAAGTTGTATAGCCAGGGCCGCGCGAACCCTCGCCATCATCGATATACGCCTCAAGGAAAACTTGCTGACCATCAAATTTTACAAGGTAAAACTTCGTCTGAGTGTCAGGACCGCCCGCCTTATCTTCTCCGCAATCACCGGCGATACGGGATATCGTCGCTGTCACGGGGAGCTGGCGCTTCACAACATCAGCATATTCCGTGCTGACGTAGAACTTCTTTATTGCAATCGAATGCACGTTCTGTGCATCCCCAGTGAGAGTAAGGCCTGACTCACCCTCATTACTCTTTTTTACTCCCGCATCTACTCCTTGGTTTCCGTCAGGAACGTCAACCATGCCGAACCCATCCAGAACGAGAGTTCCACTGCGGGACTTCGAATTATCCGGACTAGTACTATCAGGATTGGGTTGAGGAGAAGCTTCTCGCCACTTAACGCCTGGAACAGCATCGAAGTTTGACCAAGACGCCACCCTTTCATCAGGAAGTAAAGAAACGATTTGGTAAAGCGATGTCATCTGCTTGGCTCCTTCTGGATTGCCAGCTTGAGACAACAGCTTAGCTGCGCCTCCTGCCATCTTTTTTTGTTCTTCGTGGACGCTAGGCTTTGCATTTTGATTGGCAATATCCTGCTTACAGGCTCCAATCAACAAAAGCCCTACAGCCGCAAAAGAAAACCCGACTCTTTTTATAGGAATAATCAAAGCCAGCCCCTCAAAGGAGGTCCAGGACCATATTATTCGGAACAACGAACGAAAGAAGCAAATAAAAATACTCACTGCACCAAACTCCGAAAAACAGAGGCCTCAGAAAATACTCAATTAATTCGAATATTTTATTCAGTATTTTCGAAATACTGGGTTTGTACATTCGGAATATCTGACCTTACAAGAACCACCATTACTATCCTTACAAGATTGCATTGCCAATTTGGCAGCCCGCCCTTCAGTGCCAGACGCTTGAAAGAAAGTGTCAGTCTGAGAGCTTGCCAAAGCCGCGCATTGATTATGATAAGCAAGGTTCACCTCACAATCCTTTGCACCACCACGCTCGCACTCCTGAATTGCAATCCTCCTCGCCTCATCTTCGGAGGTTTTATTAGCCGAGGTTCCCGCTTCCCCCATGGATTTAGATGTTGCAATTGCCCCCCATGTCTTAATCCACTCACCTGTTGGCCTTGGTGGAGGGGAAGGAATATCACCTCTTGATGTACCAGAATCAGGTCCACATTGTGGGCTACCAGGAGCAACGCCTACCGGACACGCTGTTTGAGCAAATGCTGACGGAACTGCATTAACCAGAAAAAAAAGGGACACCCAGAGTATGCACTTCATATTCTCACCAAATAGTACATAGATTTTAAACTCATTTTTGAGCAAGACCCCGATCACCGGTACTGACTTCTTGCGCAGGCGTGGAATTGGAGCGAATAGAATTATTAATAGCTGTCCCAGATGCCTGGGTATTCGTATCTGCATCATTTCTAGCCGGCGGTGCCGGCGTCTGCGGCCGTCCGCCACTACCATCCTGACTCGCCCTATCCAACTGCCCCAGCGCCGAGTACGCCGTGAACTGGCCCAACGTGCCCTGGAAGAAGGCGGCGGCCATTGGTGGTGCGGTGATAATGAGCGTGGTCAACACCAACCCTACTCCTCCTTGTTGCAGCGCCATGCTGCTGATGCCTTCGCCGTTGCCGCCGTTCAAGGCCCACTTCGCCAGGAACGCTACGCCCACCGCACCTACCACCTTGGTCGCCAAGCTCACCGTGAAGGTCAGCACCGACAACGAGAACATCGTTCCTAGTCCGTATAGCAGCCACTTGCTGAACAGCGACTTCGTGGCCTGGAACAACAGGCACAGGATGAACAGCGGGCCAAACCCCACCACCAGGGCCATCGCCAGCTTGTTCAACAACAGCATCGAGCCGGCCACCACGCCCGGGCCTGCCATGCCGATGCCCGTGAACCAGCGCGCTCGGTCCTTGGCATCCTTGCTCTCCTCGTCGCCGCCGGTCTTGATCTGGTCCAGACCCGTCAGCGCCGCCTGCATCAGCATCAGGTTCTTGTCGATCGCCTCGTAGGGGCTGTCCGAGTCACCGGTCACCGTCTTGGTGATCGCCGAGCTGATCCCGTCGGTCAGCGTCCAGTACAGCTGTGGCGAGCCCTTGGCCATGCTGGTGGCCAACCCGATCACCAGCGCCGCCCGCAGCGCCGTCACCACCAGGCCCATCGCCGCCTCGCGCGATTGACCAGTCACGATGCGGTAGCCCTGGATGAAAATCCACAGCGTCAGCACCGTCAGCGCCACCATGCCCACCCACGCCGTCGTCCGCTGCAACAACTCCCATTGGAAAATCGCGATCTCGTCGCGCAGGTAGTTGTTGATAAGACGAAAAAATTCGTAGTTGGCGATATTCGTAAAGAAGTCATTCATAGGTCACCACATCATGAAACCGCTGCGCCGTGGACAGCGCACGCTGCCCGAAGTTGAATCCATTGCAATTGCGCGTCCACCACCGCCACCGCACATCAATCGCTGTCAATCGCCAACTCCCGATATCCATCCGGACGCTTGCTCTCGATCTGATTGAACGCTTCCTTCATCGCCGCCCCGGCCACCAGCGTCTTGCCAAGGCTCAACAGCGTCCCGGTCAGCTGCGACAGAAACGACGGATCGGCATCCGGGTCCGGCGGCTTGGTGCCACTCATCGCCGCCAACGCCGCGCCGGTCTGCGTATCGGTCAGGTACGCCAGCCGCCGGTCGTAGGCAAACATCGCCGATTCCATCTGCTGGCGGTCGATGTCCATCATCGCCTTCAGTGCCAGCAGCTTGTTGGTGTTGCTCTCCAACATGCCTACCTGGCCGTCCTTGATCCCGGCACGGTCCTGCTCCAGTTTGCGCAGACGCTTCAAGCGCTCGGCGGTGATCTCGTTCATCGCCACCATGTAGTTGTACTGCGCATTGCGCGTGCGCTGCGTCAGCTCGCACACCTGCTTCTGCACGCCAGACACCGGCGTGCCCGAGGTGGAGGAGGCGCACCCGCTCACCCCGAAGTCGTCGGGCACCTTCTTCAACGCCTCCTTGGGCTTTTCCACTTCCTTGCCGCTGGACTCCTCGCCATCGCCCTTGCCGACCTTCTGGTTATCCAGCATCTGGTCGGCTGTCTTGTTGAGCTCCTTGTCCACCACCTCCCACTGCGCGCTGGCCGTGCCCGCCATGCACAGCAGCGCTAGTCCCATCAAGAGCCGGGAAACCTGCCTGAAATTGGTTGTCATGATGTTCTTTGCCTCCTGCGACATAATCGAATGTGGTGCCACATGCATCAGCTGCGATGGTGTGGATGGTGTTGATGGCCTCGATGAACTACGCATCCTCCACCTCCTTGTCCTTGACCGAGCTGCGCTTGCCCGAGCCCTTGCGGTTGGCATAGAACTCGGCAAGCCACTGCTCCGGCGTCAGTTGGTCCATGCTCACGCCCAGCTTGCTCGCCTTGCCCGCCAGCACCTGGTGCAGGATCTCGATGTTGTCCGTCGACGAAGAGATCACCGCCAACGCATCGTCCATGCCGCGCAGGTTGAGCTGGCACACCGCCGAGGCGTGGCCTTGCTTGACCAGGAAGCAGCGCGAGCGCTCGTCCAGCGACACCACCACCTGGTACTCGGCATCGGTCAGCTTGAGACCTTCGATGTAGTCGTCGCGGCTGGCATTGGGGTTGGGCAACAACACCATCGTGGCGGTCTGCTCGATCAGCGCTGCGGCGATGTCGCTGGCCAGCGCGTCTTCCGGGCTCTGCGTGGCGAAGATCCCCAGGCCGTTCTGCTTACGGATGGTCTTCTGCTTGTTCTTGGCAAATTCCTTCAGCCCGCCCTTGCCGTCCAGGATCTTCCAGAACTTGTCCATCACGTAGATCAGCGGACGGCCGTCGATTAGCGCTTCCAGCCGATGCAGCAGGTAGTTGATGACCGGCACGCGCACCTCGGCGTTGTCGATCACGTCGGTGTAGTCGAAGCCGATGATCGAGGCACGCGTCAGGTCGATCGTGTCCACCGGGTTGTCGAACACCCAGCCCAGCGAGTTGCCGGCCGTCCACCGACGCAGGCGCGCATACAGCCCGTCATCGCCCATGTTCGGCAGGCTCTTGCGGAAGTTGCTCATGCTGCGCAGGTGCATCGGCGTGTCCAGCATCCCTTCCACCGCGCGGTAGATGTCTTCTTCCTCGCGGGCGCTGTACTCCGCCTTGCCCCCCAGCACCTTGATCAACTCCGCCAGGAATTGCGTATTGGCTTCGTTGCGCTCGCACTGGAACGGGTTGAAGCCGGTCGGCACGCCGTTTTCCAGCGCCAGGTAGTTGCCCCCGCAGGCGCGCACGAAGATCTCCGCGCCGCGATCCTTGTCGAAGAAGAAGATCGTCGGCACCGGATCGAACTTCTGCACCTGGCTCAGCAGAAAATTGATCAGCGCCGTCTTGCCGGTACCGGACTTGCCGATCACCATCGTGTTGCCGATCGCCTTCTCGCCCAGCGAATTCTCCGCCGGGTGCGTGGCGTGGAAGTTGAAATAATACGGCTGGCCGTTGGTGGTCTGCAGCGTCGTCACGCAGTCGCCCCACGGGTTGTTGTGCTGCTTGCCCTGGGCGAAGTTGTGCAACGGCGACAAGCCCAGGAAATTGAGCGAGCTCAGGTTGGCGATGCGCGTGCGGAAGCGCCAGTTGCCCGGCAGCTGCGCGTAGAACGAGGAGGCGATCGCCAGGTCTTCCTTGGCCGACACGAAGCCTGCATTGGACAACTCCGCGCGCGTGGTCGCGATCTGCCGCGCAAGCTTCTCCTGGCTGTCGGCATACACCGCCAACGTGAAGTGGTACTCGCCCAGCACGAAGTTGCCCGACGCCACGTCATCCATCGCCAGGTCCAGGTCGCGGATCTGGCTGGAGTACTTGTCCCCGGAGGAAATCATCATGCCCTTGGTGCGTTCCAGCACCTTCAGCGCGTCGTGGTAGATCATCAACCCGAATGAACTGGGGCTTAATTCAAGAATCCATACCTGTTCCGCCGCCCCAAAAACAATGGCCCCGGCAATGCCGGGGCCATTGATTGCGCGCTGCCGTGCCCTTACAACGTCGGGCCGCGCGTCTCGGGAGGCGGCTGGGTCTGCTGCGCGGTCTGCTGCGTTTGACGCTGGCTCTCTTCGGCAACCTGCCGGCTGCTATGTTCCAGCGACTGACCCTGTGCCTGGGAGCGATCCACAAACACCCGCTGCATTGTTGGGTCGGTCATCTCGCCTTGCACCGCGAAGAAGCCGTCTCCGCTTTTGCTGGGTAGTACGTGATCGATACGTTGAAGCCCACTCACCTTGGCCTCGAACACGAGCTGCCCGGCTGCCTGCTCAAGCTCCGTGCGGTTGGAAAACCCGCCACGCTCACCCAGGGCTTCCAGCTTGCCCACCGCGCCAGCAAACATGATGTTGTCGGGATGGCGTGGGTCGGAGAGCAGCGGAGGAGAGGAGGATGCGGCTGGTGCCGAAGTCGCTTGGGCCTGGGCGATGGTCTGATCGGCAGCTTTGGTCGCATGCTGCGACACCGCCTGACCCAAAGCAGCCCGCGTCTGTTGCCCCACCACACCATCGACCTGCAAGCCATGCGCGCGTTGGAATTGCTCCACCGCGAATTTGGTGTTGCCACCGAAGTCGCCATCGGCTTGCAGTGGCTTGCCGTCACGGCCGGTGGCACCCAGTTGGGCGAGCTGGCTTTGCAGCCGTTTTACCGACTCGCCGCGTTCGCCTTGTTCCAGTTTGCCGTCGTGAGACGCGTCGCGCCTTGACTGCTGAGGGGCCGCAATCTGCTGGGCGGGCTGTGAGTTGACTTGCTTCCATGCCTGCTCAGGTGACAAGCCGCTTTCAATTGCAGCACGATACGAATCACGCATCGTGTTTAACGCCGCTGCTGTCTCTGCGCTTGTGATCGACGCATGATTGGCTCCGCCAGGTTTGTCGTAGTAGCTTTTACCGGTCTCAGGGCTAGCGATGCTTGCCCATTCCTGAGAAAGTGCTTTTTGCGCAGATTGCAACGTTACGCCCTGAGTACCTACGATATAATCTTTCACCTGATATCTTTTATCAGAGAGGCTCATCGCGGATTCGTGTGGGTGCCTTGAGGCCCCTGAATCTGCGTTGAGCCTTGGAAACAGGCCCTTTCCACCGTCCCAGAAGGTGGTACATCCTGTGCTGACTTCTTGACGCGGTGTTCTGCATGAAAACGGGCCGTCGGCTGAGTGAGTTGTTTTCCTTCCCTGGCTTCGCGGCGGAGTCCACGCTCAAGGGCATGTTCGGCGCCCCGAAGGCGCGGATCGTGACCTTGCGGCGCCGAAAAAAACGGCCGTGTGTTCCAACTGTGGCCATCGGTGTCGCAGCCGCTACGACAAGCGCCTGTGCCGCGCCCGCGACTTGCGGGCGGCCGGCTGGATGCTGTTCGTGGAGTTCGAGCGCTGGCGGGTCGATTGCCCGGGGTGCGGCGGCGTGCACGTAGAGCGGCTGGACTGGCTGGCCAAGAATCCGCGCTACACCGAGCGATTCGCCCTGCATGTGGGCAATCTGTGCCGAAGCATGACGCACAAGGCCGTGGCCGAGCTGGAGCGCCTGCACGACAGTACGGTCAAGGAGCTGTCCAAGCTGTACATGGCCGAGCAGGTGCGCCGGGCGGGGACGCCGGCGCCGCGCGCCATCGGCATCGACGAGATCGCGATCCACAAGGGCCATGACTACCGCGTTGTGGTCAGCGATCTGGAGCGCGGCCGACCGATCTGGTTCGGCGGCAGTGGGCGCACCGAGGCGGACATCGACCAGTTCTTCGCCGAATTGGGCCCAAAACGTAGCGCCGGCATCGACGTGGCGGTGATGGACATGTGGCGGCCGTTTCGCAACTCGGTGGGCAAGAACGCGCCCAACGCCAGCATCGTGTTCGACAAATTTCACATCATGCGCCACCTGTCCGACGCGCTCGATCAGGTGCGGCGCGACGAGTACAAGCGCCTTCAAGGCCAGGATCGCAGTTACATCAAGGGCCAGCGTTACACCCTGCTGAGCAATCGCGAAAACCTTACCCTGGACGGTCGAAAGGCGCTCGCCAAGTTGCTGGCGACCAACAAACGTCTGAACACGGCGTACCTGCTGAAAGAGTCCTTCGGGCAGCTGTGGAGCTACCGCACCGAGCGAGGTGCACGGGAGTTCTTCGAGCGCTGGAAGCAGAGTCTGCGCTGGCAGCGGCTTGTGCCCTACCAGACGTTCGTGGGGATGATCGAGCGGCACTGGGACGGCATCGCGGCGTACTGCAGGCCGGAGAACAAGGTCAGCCTCGGCCTGGTGGAAGGGCTCAACAACAAGATCCGGGTCATCCAGCGCAGCGCCTACGGCTATCGCGACGAGGAGTTCCTGAGGCTCAAGATCATCGCCAGCTTCCTGCCCGCGCTACCCGAAAATGCTCGATTGCACCCACAGTGATCCGCGAAGACCCATCAGAGATAAGATAATCAGAAAATAGACGATCCTGCATTTCCGAGCTAAACAGATCCCCCCGAGCCAATTTAAGATCCGCCACTCCACCCGCCATGGTAGCAGGGATAATTTGATACCTCCCTACTGCAAACAATCGCTCTGGATCACTTCCTCTTAAAGATTGTGCATCCATGACCTGGCCAAGCGTCATGCCTGAGAAATTTAGATCTCTATCCGCGCCGCGAATATGCTCCTTACCATTTGAATCAACGTAAGTTCCGCGATTGTAAGCATTATAAGAATCGCCACCAGATTCACCACGCTGAATCAGATCTGCCAATGGACTACTCATAACAGCACCTCTCGTGAAATATTAGCAAGCCAACAGAAATCAGCTATTTCTTAATTTCCTCAACATTCCACCACGAAACTGGCAACCCACGATCGCGCTCTTCTACCTTAGCGTCACCAATTTCACCATATGTCGCCACTTTCAAAAGCTGTTTCCCGTCAGAACTTACAAATTCAGACAGACAGTGACCATCTGCGCTACATTGACTCAACTCAGGCAGAGAATCACATTTCTTGCAAAGACTGGGATTAGAAGAACAAATTTCTTCGAAATTACGACCAACCAAATCTTTCTTGCAGTCCGGATTTTGTTTCGGCCTCCATCCGCCTGAAACGACTATCCGGCGAATCTGACCATATACCATACCTTCTTTCAGCTGCTTGATTGAAGCTAAGGCAGATAATTCAGAAGATAAATCTTTACGTTCATTGGCGACAATATCACCCCGTCCTGGAGGTTTTTCTTGCTCAAAACTCTCAACCCCTAATGCTTTCCCGTCTTTAGATGTGCAGCCAACCAACAAATTTTGAAGGGCAATGAAAGCAAGGAGAAAATATTTCCTACACATACACCACCCTGGTAGACGCTAGCCGTAACACTAAATATCGATAGAGAAGACAAAAGCCCTCTTCAAAATTTCCTAAAGACAGGCTCAGTGCAATCGGTGTAAATAACGTGACAGCCGCCCCCTCCCCTCTCCGAACACAACTGCACTGAATCTTTTTTCGCAATATCCAGATCAGGCCCAGATCTTGCCGCACTTTTAACCGGACTAGATTTCGAACTAGATACAGCGACGCACTGATTCTGATATGCAAACGTAACTCTGCAACCATTAAATCCAGCACTGGCACATTGATCGAGCGCATCTTTCTCAGCATCATCCTTTGACATCATTCTAGTAGATGCCCATGCCCGGCCTGTACCGTCAGCATTAACTATTGCACCCCAGGTTTTTAACCACAAACCTGTCGGCCTAGGAGGTGGCGGGGGAAGATCTCCTCTTGAAGTGCCGGAATCAGGACCACACTGCGGACTTCCTGGAGCCACCCCCACGGGGCAAGCTGTCTGCGCATGCGCACTGCCAGAAATAAACGAAATAAATATAAATGAGACAAGTAGTTTCATAATTGCACCTCGTAATTTTATTTTTACTTTGCTTGCCCACGAGCCCCAGTACTTGCCACAGATGAAGCATTGGAGTCTGGGCCAGTATTTCTTGTTTCAACACTCACCGTTCCTGCTGACGAGTTATCTCCATCTCGATTGGTATTCCTAGCGGGAGCATCTGGCGTATAAGGCCGCCCACCACTACCATCCTGACTCGCCCTATCTAACTGCCCTAGCGCCGAGTACGCCGTGAACTGGCCCAACGTGCCCTGGAAGAAGGCGGCGGCCATTGGTGGTGCGGTGATAATGAGCGTGGTCAACACCAACCCTACTCCTCCTTGTTGCAGCGCCATGCTGCTGATGCCTTCGCCGTTGCCGCCGTTCAAGGCCCACTTCGCCAGGAACGCTACGCCCACCGCACCTACCACCTTGGTCGCCAGGCTCACCGTGAAGGTCAGCACCGACAACGAGAACATCGTTCCTAGTCCGTATAGCAGCCACTTGCTGAACAGCGACTTCGTGGCCTGGAACAACAGGCACAGGATGAACAGCGGGCCAAACCCCACCACCAGGGCCATCGCCAGCTTGTTCAACAACAGCATCGAGCCGGCCACCACGCCCGGGCCTGCCATGCCGATGCCCGTGAACCAGCGCGCTCGGTCCTTGGCATCCTTGCTCTCCTCGTCGCCGCCGGTCTTGATCTGGTCCAGACCCGTCAGCGCCGCCTGCATCAGCATCAGGTTCTTGTCGATCGCCTCGTAGGGGCTGTCCGAGTCACCGGTCACCGTCTTGGTGATCGCCGAGCTGATCCCGTCGGTCAGCGTCCAGTACAGCTGTGGCGAGCCCTTGGCCATGCTGGTGGCCAACCCGATCACCAGCGCCGCCCGCAGCGCCGTCACCACCAGGCCCATCGCCGCCTCGCGCGATTGACCAGTCACGATGCGGTAGCCCTGGATGAAAATCCACAGCGTCAGCACCGTCAGCGCCACCATCCCCACCCACGCCGTCGTCCGCTGCAACAACTCCCATTGGAAAATCGCGATCTCGTCGCGCAGGTAGTTGTTGATAAGACGAAAAAATTCGTAGTTGGCGATATTCGTAAAGAAGTCATTCATAGGTCACCACATCATGAAACCGCTGCGCCGTGGACAGCGCACGCTGCCCGAAGTTGAATCCATTGCAATTGCGCGTCCACCACCGCCACCGCACATCAATCGCTGTCAATCGCCAACTCCCGATATCCATCCGGACGCTTGCTCTCGATCTGATTGAACGCTTCCTTCATCGCCGCCCCGGCCACCAGCGTCTTGCCAAGGCTCAACAGCGTCCCGGTCAGCTGCGACAGAAACGACGGATCGGCATCCGGGTCCGGCGGCTTGGTGCCACTCATCGCCGCCAACGCCGCGCCGGTCTGCGTATCGGTCAGGTACGCCAGCCGCCGGTCGTAGGCAAACATCGCCGACTCCATCTGCTGACGGTCGATGTCCATCATCGCCTTCAGCGCCAGCAGCTTGTTGGTGTTGCTCTCCAACATGCCTACCTGGCCATCCTTGATCCCGGCACGGTCCTTTTCCAGTTTGCGCAGACGCTTCAAGCGCTCGGCGGTGATCTCGTTCATCGCCACCATGTAGTTGTACTGCGCATTGCGCGTGCGCTGCGTCAGCTCGCACACCTGCTTCTGCACGCCAGACACCGGCGTGCCCGAGGTGGAGGAGGCGCACCCGCTCACCCCGAAGTCGTCGGGCACCTTCTTCAACGCCTCCTTGGGCTTTTCCACTTCCTTGCCGCTGGACTCCTCGCCATCGCCCTTGCCGACCTTCTGGTTATCCAGCATCTGGTCGGCTGTCTTGTTGAGCTCCTTGTCCACCACCTCCCACTGCGCGCTGGCCGTGCCCGCCATGCACAGCAGCGCCAGTCCCATCAAGAGCCGGGAAACCTGCCTGAAGTTGGTTGTCATGATGTTCTTTGCCTCCTGCGACATAATCGAATGTGGTGCCACATGCATCAGCTGCGATGGTGTGGATGGTGTTGATGGCCTCGATGAACTACGCATCTTCCACCTCCTTGTTCTTGACCGAGCTGCGCTTGCCCGAGCCCTTGCGGTTGGCATAGAACTCGGCCAGCCACTGCTCCGGCGTCAGTTGGTCCATACTCACGCCCAGCTTGCTCGCCTTGCCCGCCAGCACCTGGTGCAGGATCTCGATGTTGTCGGTCGAGGAGGAGATCACCGCCAACGCATCGTCCATGCCGCGCAGGTTGAGCTGGCACACCGCCGAGGCGTGGCCTTGCTTGACCAGGAAGCAGCGCGAGCGCTCGTCCAGCGACACCACCACCTGGTACTCGGCATCGGTCAGCTTGAGACCTTCGATGTAGTCGTCGCGGCTGGCATTGGGGTTGGGCAGCAACACCATCGTGGCGGTCTGCTCGATCAGCGCTGCGGCAATGTCGCTGGCCAGCGCGTCTTCCGGGCTCTGCGTGGCGAAGATCCCCAGGCCGTTCTGCTTACGGATGGTCTTCTGCTTGTTCTTGGCAAATTCCTTCAGCCCGCCCTTGCCGTCCAGGATCTTCCAGAACTCGTCCATCACGTAGATCAGCGGACGGCCGTCGATCAGCGCTTCCAGCCGATGCAGCAGGTAGTTGATGACCGGCACGCGCACCTCGGCGTTGTCGATCACGTCGGTGTAGTCGAAGCCGATGATCGAGGCACGCGTCAGGTCGATCGTGTCCACCGGGTTGTCGAACACCCAGCCCAGCGAGTTGCCGGCCGTCCACCGACGCAGCCGCGCATACAGCCCGTCATCGCCCATGTTCGGCAGGCTCTTGCGGAAGTTGCTCATGCTGCGCAGGTGCAGCGGCGTGTCCAGCATCCCTTCCACCGCGCGGTAGATGTCTTCTTCCTCGCGGGCGCTGTACTCCGCCTTGCCCCCCAGCACCTTGACCAACTCCGCCAGAAATTGCGTATTGGCTTCGTTGCGCTCGCACTGGAACGGGTTGAAGCCCGTCGGTACGCCGTTTTCCAGCGCCAGGTAGTTGCCCCCGCAAGCGCGCACGAAGATCTCCGCGCCGCGGTCCTTGTCGAAGAAGAAGATCGTCGGGACCGGATCGAACTTCTGCACCTGGCTCAGCAGAAAGTTGATCAGCGCCGTCTTGCCGGTACCGGACTTGCCGATCACCATCGTGTTGCCGATCGCCTTCTCGCCCAGCGAATTCTCCGCCGGGTGCGTGGCGTGGAAGTTGAAATAATACGGCTGGCCGTTGGTGGTCTGCAGCGTCGTCACGCAGTCGCCCCACGGGTTGTTGTGCTGCTTGCCCTGGGCGAAGTTGTGCAACGGCGACAAGCCCAGGAAATTGAGCGAGCTCAGGTTGGCGATGCGCGTGCGGAAGCGCCAGTTGCCCGGCAGCTGCGCGTAGAACGAGGAGGCGATCGCCAGGTCTTCCTTGGCCGACACGAAGCCTGCATTGGACAACTCCGCGCGCGTGGTCGCGATCTGCCGCGCAAGCTTCTCCTGGCTGTCGGCATACACCGCCAACGTGAAGTGGTACTCGCCCAGCACGAAGTTGCCCGACGCCACGTCATCCATCGCCAGGTCCAGGTCGCGGATCTGGCTGGAGGACTTGTCCCCGGAGGAAATCATCATGCCCTTGGTGCGTTCCAGCACCTTCAGCGCGTCGTGGTAGATCATCAACCCGAATGAACTAGGGCTTAATTCAAGAATCCATACCTGTTCCGCCGCCCCAAAAACAATGGCCCCGGCAATGCCGGGGCCATTGATTGCGCGCTGCCGTGCCCTTACAACGTCGGGCCGCGCGTCTCGGGAGGCGGCTGGGTCTGCTGCGCGGTCTGCTGCGTTTGACGCTGGCTCTCTTCGGCAACCTGCCGGCTGCTATGTTCCAGCGACTGACCCTGTGCCTGGGAGCGATCCACAAACACCCGCTGCATTGTTGGGTCGGTCATCTCGCCTTGCACCGCGAAGAAGCCGTCTCCGCTTTTGCTGGGTAGTACGTGATCGATACGTTGAAGCCCACTCACCTTGGCCTCGAACACGAGCTGCCCGGCTGCCTGCTCAAGCTCCGTGCGGTTGGAAAACCCGCCACGCTCACCCAGGGCTTCCAGCTTGCCCACCGCGCCAGCAAACATGATGTTGTCGGGATGGCGTGGGTCGGAGAGCAGCGGAGGAGAGGAGGATGCGGCTGGTGCCGAAGTCGCTTGGGCCTGGGCGATGGTCTGATCGGCAGCTTTGGTCGCATGCTGCGACACCGCCTGACCCAAAGCAGCCCGCGTCTGTTGCCCCACCACACCATCGACCTGCAAGCCATGCGCGCGTTGGAATTGCTCCACCGCGAATTTGGTGTTGCCACCGAAGTCGCCATCGGCCTGTAACGGCTTGCCATCGCGACCTGTTGCACCCAGTTGGGCGAGCTGGCTTTGCAGCTGCTTTATTGACTCACCGCGTTCGCCTTGTTCCAGCTTGCCATCGTGGGGCGAGTTGGCACGACGGTGTCCAGTTGGCGAATGCTCTGCCGGCAAGCGGCCTTCTGCCAGCTCCACAAGGTCGTTCTTTTCAGAACGTGCACGATCACGCAACGAATCCCATTGAGTCGGTGAACTCTTAAAAAGTCTTTCCGTATGAGAATACTTGTAGTCTTGAACTGCCTCCACGATCTGCTTGTCAGACAAATCCGAAAGCTTGCAATCATCTCCGAACTTCTCAGCAAGACCTTTCCTGAATATTGCAGGTGTCAGTGCACGGTACTGTACCGACGTGCTCCAAATAGCATCCTGCACTGCGGGACCACGGTCCGTTAAATCGATCCCACCAGCCTTCAAGGACGAGAGCTGCTCGTCATAATGGCTTACCTTGATGAAATTATGTTGATCCTTCGCAAATGAAGGATCTGCGTGCGCAAGTTGCTTCCACTTTTCGTCGAAGGTAGCTGTTGCAGGTGTCAAACCTGAAAATTCTTGCCCATAACGAGACTGATCTAAATATTCGCGCAAGGTCCCAGATTTGGAAGAAAGTTGATAAACACCATATGAGACGCCACCATGATCCCCCTTTCCTGTGGAAATAGTCCCAACGCCGCGCCCGCCGCTTTCGTACCGGGCAGAGGTCATTCCTAAATGCCATCCTTCCATAGTTGCCATAATCAAACCCTCATATTTGGTTAACAGACTTCTAGCACCTACGCCATAGTCTGCGGATACTAACGCTTCTCCAGATCATCGGCACGCTTCGCTGTTGCGTTCAGCATACATGAACTATCTTCCAGCTCTTCGGCTTGGCCTCCACCCAATGCTCCGTTCGATTGGCAAAGCGCGTCCCGCTGTTTAATCCAATCACGCTCTTCTTGTTTGAGCGCAGCCTTTTCACCAACAGCCAGCCTACCCATCAGATTCCGATAAGCTTTATTTAGACGAGCATCGTGGTACTCATACTCGCTTTCATTGCAAGCCATTATGGCCGGATGAATTGCATTTGATTCTTTTATGCACCGACCATATGTTGGGCGAAGTTGGACGCTTTTTGCGATCTCCTCGCGCTTCCTTTGAATCTCGCCATCAAGCACCTGATCTAATAAACGATCTTGCTCGCGGGCGACCTGATCTCGCTTAATTTCAATCTCATCAGACAGCTTAATCGATGTTTCATCCTGGCCATGCACTTGAGGCGGAATGGAATTAACGTGCGAATCCTCAAAATCAGCTTGTCGACTACACGCGCAAAGCAGAGCCGTAGATAAGATGACTGAAATAATAATAATCTTAACTTTCAAATAGGCAATCATCAAATCCCTACCCAGGGGCAGTATGATTAAAAATTTATCGTCACTTTGAAGCAAACCAACCACGGAAGCTATAAGCGATTTCGGCATAAATAGCCACAAAGGCCACCACGATAATCAAAGGCGCCAAATTTACATGCTACTCAGTACCTCCTAAAAAACGGTTTCGTACAATCCTTATATATTACCGAGCAAGTCACCCCACCGTTATTTCGACACGTTGTCAAAGCATTTTCAGAGGCAAGAGCAATATTTGAGGCAGAAGAAATGCCACTCTCGGCATTACCAGACGCCGTCGATGCCAGTGCAACACATTGATTCATGTAAGTAAAGGTAATATAGCAGCCGGTGAAGCCAGCAGAATTACATTGATCTAAAGCATCTTCTTCTGCACTTTTCTTCGACATCTGCCCTACTGAAGCCCATGCTCTAGATGTCTCCTTAGAATTAACGATTGCGCCCCAAGTCTTTATCCACTCCCCAGTCGGCCTGGGAGGCGCGGGAGGAAGATCGCCTCTAGATGTTCCAGAATCATTGCCACACTGAGGACTACCGGGAGCCACCCCATGTGGACAAGCAGTTTGTGCGCAAGCGCCGCTCACGCACAGCAAAAGGGGAACAACAAGAGAATAATTGCGCATTAACTTTCTCTCAAATTTAATTAAGGGCTTTGGTTATTATTTGCCGCAATCCCGCGCGCGCCGGTATTTGCTACGGCTCCGCTGGTTTCTCCGCCACTGCTCCTCGTACTAACTTGGCTAGTGGACTGAACGCTATTATTAGCTTGAGAATTTTCATATTGAGGCTGTGCCGGCTGATAAGGCCGTCCGCCACTACCATCCTGACTCGCCCTATCCAACTGCCCCAGCGCCGAGTACGCCGTGAACTGGCCCAACGTACCCTGGAAGAAGGCAGCGGCCATTGGTGGTGCGGTGATGATGAGCGTGGTCAACACCAAACCTACTCCTCCCTGCTGCAGCGCCATGCTGCTGATGCCTTCGCCGTTGCCGCCGTTCAGTGCCCACTTCGCCAGGAATGCCACGCCCACCGCACCCACCACCTTGGTCGCCAGGCTCACCGTGAAGGTCAGCACCGACAACGAGAACATCGTTCCTAGTCCGTATAGCAGCCACTTGCTGAACAGCGACTTCGTGGCCTGGAACAACAGGCACAGGATAAACAGCGGGCCAAACCCCACCACCAGCGCCATCGCCAGCTTGTTCAACAACAGCATCGAGCCGGCCACCACGCCCGGGCCTGCCATGCCGATGCCCGTGAACCAGCGCGCTCGATTCTTGGCGTCTTCGCTTTCTTTATCGCCGCCGGTCTTGATTTGATCCAACCCGGACAGCGCCATCTGCATCAGCATCAAGTTTTGATCGATCGCCTTGTAGGGGCTATCCGAGTCTCCGGTTACCGTCTTGGTAATTGCCGAGCTGATCCCGTCGGTCAGCGTCCAATACAGTTGCGGCGAGCCCTTGGCCATGCTGGTGGCCAAGCCAATGATGAGCGCCGCGCGCAGCGCCGTCACCACCAGGCCCATCGCCGCCTCGCGCGATTGACCGGTCACGATGCGGTAGCCCTGGATGAAGATCCACAGCGTCAGCACCGTCAGCGCCACCATGCCGACCCACGCCGTCGTCCGCTGCAACAATTCCCATTGAAAAATGGAAATTTCGTCACGAAGGTAGTCGTTGATGAGACGAAAAAATTCGTAGTTGGCGATGTTCGTCAAGAGATCACTGATATTCATAAGTCATCACATCCACTGAGACGGCTGCGCCGTGGGGCAACTGCTGCCCGATGTTGAGTCCATTGCAATACGTGCTTCCACCACAGTGAGTGCGCCTTAGTCCTCATCGATCATCAGTGGCTTGTAGCCGTCAGGCTCCTTACTCTTGATTGCCTCAAACGCGCCCTTCATCGCCAAACCGGCGACGGCGGTCTTGCCAAGGCTCATCAAATCGCCAGTAATCTGAGACCACCAGGAGGGTTCGGCATCCGGGTCCGGCGGCTTGGTGCCACTCATCGCCGCCAACGCCGCGCCGGTCTGCGTATCGGTCAGGTACGCCAGCCGCCGGTCGTAGGCAAACATCGCCGACTCCATCTGCTGGCGGTCGATGTCCATCATCGCCTTCAGTGCCAGCAGCTTGTTGGTGTTGCTCTCCAACATGCCTACCTGGCCGTCCTTGATCCCGGCACGCTCCTGCTCCAGTTTGCGCAGACGCTTCAAGCGCTCGGCGGTGATCTCGTTCATCGCCACCATGTAGTTGTACTGCGCATTGCGCGTGCGCTGCGTCAGCTCGCACACCTGCTTCTGCACGCCAGACACCGGCGTGCCCGAGGTGGAGGAGGCGCACCCGCTCACCCCGAAGTCGTCCGGCACTTTCTTCAACGCTTCCTTGGGCTTTTCCACTTCCTTGCCGCTGGATTCCTCGCCATCGCCCTTGCCGACCTTCTGGTTATCCAGCATCTGGTCGGCTGTCTTGTTGAGCTCCTTGTCCACCACCTCCCACTGCGCGCTGGCCGTGCCCGCCATGCACAGCAGCGCCAGTCCCATCAAGAGCCGGGAAACCTGCCTGAAGTTGGTTGTCATGATGTTCTTTGCCTCCTGCGACATAATCGAATGTGGTGCCACATGCATCAGCTGCGATGGTGTGGATGGTGTTGATGGCCTCGATGAACTACGCATCTTCCACCTCCTTGTCCTTGACCGAGCTGCGCTTGCCCGAGCCCTTGCGGTTGGCATAGAACTCGGCCAGCCACTGCTCCGGCGTCAGTTGGTCCATACTCACGCCCAGCTTGCTCGCCTTGCCCGCCAGCACCTGGTGCAGGATCTCGATGTTGTCGGTCGAGGAGGAGATCACCGCCAACGCATCGTCCATGCCGCGCAGGTTGAGCTGGCACACCGCCGAGGCGTGGCCTTGCTTGACCAGGAAGCACCGCGAGCGCTCGTCCAGCGACACCACCACCTGGTACTCGGCATCGGTCAGCTTGAGCCCGTCGATGTAGTCGTCGCGGCTGGCATTGGGGTTGGGCAGCAACACCATCGTGGCGGTCTGCTCGATCAGCGCTGCGGCAATGTCGCTGGCCAGCGCGTCTTCCGGGCTCTGCGTGGCGAAGATCCCCAGGCCGTTCTGCTTACGGATGGTCTTCTGCTTGTTCTTGGCAAATTCCTTCAGCCCGCCCTTGCCGTCCAGGATCTTCCAGAACTCGTCCATCACGTAGATCAGCGGACGGCCGTCGATCAGCGCTTCCAGCCGATGCAGCAGGTAGTTGATGACCGGCACGCGCACCTCGGCGTTGTCGATCACGTCGGTGTAGTCGAAGCCGATGATCGAGGCACGCGTCAGGTCGATCGTGTCCACCGGGTTGTCGAACACCCAGCCCAGCGAGTTGCCGGCCGTCCACCGACGCAGGCGCGCATACAGCCCGTCATCGCCCATGTTCGGCAGGCTCTTGCGGAAGTTGCTCATGCTGCGCAGGTGCATCGGCGTGTCCAGCATCCCTTCCACCGCGCGGTAGATGTCTTCTTCCTCGCGGGCGCTGTACTCCGCCTTGCCCCCCAGCACCTTGACCAACTCCGCCAGAAATTGCGTATTGGCTTCGTTGCGCTCGCACTGGAACGGGTTGAAGCCGGTCGGTACGCCGTTTTCCAGCGCCAGGTAGTTGCCCCCGCACGCGCGCACGAAAATCTCCGCGCCGCGGTCCTTGTCGAAGAAGAAGATCGTCGGGACCGGATCGAACTTCTGCACCTGGCTCAGCAGAAAGTTGATCAGCGCCGTCTTGCCGGTACCGGACTTGCCGATCACCATCGTGTTGCCGATCGCCTTCTCGCCCAGCGAATTCTCCGCCGGGTGCGTGGCGTGGAAGTTGAAATAATACGGCTGGCCGTTGGTGGTCTGCAGCGTCGTCACGCAGTCGCCCCACGGGTTGTTGTGCTGCTTGCCCTGGGCGAAGTTGTGCAACGGCGACAAGCCCAGGAAATTGAGCGAGCTCAGGTTGGCGATGCGCGTGCGGAAGCGCCAGTTGCCCGGCAGCTGCGCGTAGAACGAGGAGGCGATCGCCAGGTCTTCCTTGGCCGACACGAAGCCTGCATTGGACAACTCCGCGCGCGTGGTCGCGATCTGCCGCGCAAGCTTCTCCTGGCTGTCGGCATACACCGCCAACGTGAAGTGGTACTCGCCCAGCACGAAGTTGCCCGACGCCACGTCATCCATCGCCAGGTCCAGGTCGCGGATCTGGCTGGAGGACTTGTCCCCGGAGGAAATCATCATGCCCTTAGTGCGTTCCAGCACCTTCAGCGCGTCGTGGCGTCCGACCGGGCTGAAGGAATGCGTCATGACGTACTCGAAATCCAGGTACTTCAAGCCATTGAGAATGCCCGGATAGGTCCCGTCGGCGTATTCCTTGATGTTGAGGATCGCGCCGAAGTGGTTGATGCCATCGGGCGTGCGAATGACGAAATCGCCCGTCTTGTTGGCGAACATGTGCTTGCTGACCGGCAGGTACGCGGGCACCGGCGCCTGCAGCACCGGCACCGGCTCATCGATGCGGTTGAGCAGATAGCCCAGGAACTCCAGCGTCTCGGAAAACACGATGCCATTCTTGGCCTCGTACATGCCCAGCCGATACGGCGAATAATCCTTGAGCACCGCTTCCACATTGGTGGCCAGCTCGACGATCTTGCCAACGGCCTGCTCTTCCTCCACGCGGATCTTGTCCGGGTTGGCCGACTTCTCCACCAGCCGACGCCCGGTCACCACCGGGCGGTAGATCATGCTGAAGTACAGCTCGTTCTGCATGATCTTCTGCGAGGACAACGCCGCGTAGTACTCGTCCGACAGGCCCTGGTTGAACGACTGACCAAAGCGCCCGCCGGTGCCGATCCGGCGCCGACGCCGCACGTCGTGTACCCAGAACGCCACGTTGGCGAAGTCCGGAGCGCGCAGGGTCTGCAACAGGCGATTGAAGGTGTTGTGCCGTTGCTCGAGCTCGAACTCGTCGCGCCCCACGAACGGCAAGCCAGCCAGATGCCAGATCAGCAGGTAGTCGCCAGCGGTCGTTTTGACGACCGAGGGCGCGACATGCGTCGAAATGGAAACAAAATCGCTGATCGGACTATCTGGACTGAACATGGTCTTACCAAGTTAAGAAAGGAAGCAGTACACCGACACGGTCACCACAAGCACCAACCCCACGCAGACCGCCGGCGTGGGGTTGGTGAAACGGCTCATGTGCTCACCGGGGTTTGCCCGGATGACCCTTGCGATATTCGTTAGGACTGAACACCCACATCCCCGCGTAGCGCTGCAGGTTGCGAACACGCATCCGGAACAGCCAGCGCAATCCAAGCAACCTGAAGATCATCTCGTCGCGCTTGGCCATCTGTTGCATGACAAAGATGATGACGGGAATGGAGAGCAGGAACCAAAGATCGAAGTACATGCCTGACAGCAGGCCACCGCCGGCACCGATGAAGAACGGGATATAGGGAACCCCGAGAAACATCGCCGGGCGGGTGCACCCGCGGAAGAGCACATCTTTATGCATAGTACTGAGCGAACTGAAGCAGCGACGCACCGATTCCCGAGCAATCGCTCGAAGCACCAGCGTCTTTGTTCTGGAGGATCATGTTGGCGATCTGGCCCGCCGCACCGATCAGCACGCCGCCGATGAGAATGGGAGAAACCTCGGAGATACGCTTGTGCGCGAACGCGATCTGGTAGCCGGCCACGATGACGGCGATGGTCACCACCGCGATCGAACCCATGTTCAGCAGTTTCTTCACATTGTTCAGGAATCCGCAGACGCGGGTATCGGTGCCACCGAGCTCGTTACCGCCGGGGGCTGCGCCAGCGCCACTGGCCACCAGCAGCAACGAGGTGAACAGCAGGGCCTTCATTGCCTGTGTGCCAACCATTTTGGCATCGGCCAGTGTTTTCTTGTCGATTTCAAACTTCATGTCTAACTCCTTGGGAACAGAGGGGGTCCAGCAGCCAGTATCCTTGGCGGTGTTGCGTCCTAAAAAACAAATGCACTATCGACCTGCGGGGCAGCTTGCACGGCGGGCTGCGCCGGAACCGCACCTGCAGGCCGCCCGTTCGAGGTCTGCGCCTGCGACGCAACGGCCGGCATCACCACGCCGCGCCCCTGCGCCGTCGCCTTCACCACATACAGTTCGTTATCCGATGCCGGCGCCGCTGCTGTCGCCGGCGTGGGAACCGGGGACGAAGCAGGCGGCAGCGCTAGCATAGGCGGCGACGGTGAAGCCGTTGTGGTGCGCGCGCCGGCCAGATCCTGAATCCGACGAGCGACGATGGCGTCCACCAGTTCGGCGGCGGCCTGCCGTGCCGGGTTGGCAGGCCGCAGCTGGACCTGACCGGCCGGCACCACCGCAATGGGTTCGGCGCCGGACGCCGCGACCGATTGACGGATGGAGGCGTAGATCTTCTGCACATAACCGTGCTTGAAACCGGTTTCGAAGTTACCGGAGTAGTAGCAACTGAACGACTTGCCCCAGTTCGCTCCCGACCGCGAGTGACACTCGGCCAGGATCCTGGAGGCGGCAACCAGATTAGGACATTTCTCGAACGCCATCTCGTAGCTGGTGAGGCCGTACTTGAGCAGGTTGTAGCGATTGACCTGACCCAGGCCAAGCGAGAAGTTGTAGCCCTTCTGCTCGAGCATCTTGGCGGTGGCGACAGCCTCGGCCAGGCCGCGCGGCTCGCGCACCAGCCGCCCCCCGACCACACCAATGGCATAGGGGTTGCGTGACGACTCGACCCGAACGACGTGCTGCATCACCTCGCCGGGGACGGCGAGTCCAGAGCACCCCATCAGTTCCATGCCAGGCAACATGTCATTTCTCCTTCAGGCCAGATGACCGCTCAAGCGACCGTTCAACCGCCGCGCAAGGTTCGCAGGGGATCGAAATCGATTCCCGTGATGAACCGTCGCCCGGCATGCGCCTTGATGTGGACCACGATGTCGATGGTCATTTTCAGCAGCCGCTTGATGACTTCGAACTCCAGGCCGGAGCCCTCGCTGGAGGCCTTCACCATCAACGCCAGCTGGTCCCAGGTTTGCTCGACGCTGCCGGCGTGGCAACTGGTGATGGAACCAGGGTGGCCCGAGGCGCAATTGCGAATGAAGTAGAACGACTCGTCGCCACGCAACTCGGCCAGGATGATGCGATCGGGCTTCATGCGCAGACAGGCCTCCATGCAACTCTTGGCGGTCACGTTGCTGGCGCTTTGCCCCCCCTTCGAATACAGCAGGTGCACGGAGTTGGGTTGACTGATGAACAGTTCCCGCGCGTCCTCGATCGTCACCAGGCGCTCTTCGTTGGGAATGTGATTGACCAGCGCCTTCATGAAGGTGGTCTTGCCACTACCGGTCGCGCCAGCCACCACCACGTTCTTCTTGTACAGCACGCACTTCTTGAAGAACTCGGCGTAGTCGCGCTTGCGCCGCAACTCCAGCAGTTCCTGGTCGTGATCGCTGACGTCTGCCGACTGTTCCAGCACCTCGTCGAAGAAGCCGTCGTGCTTGTACTGCTCGAGCGACTTGGTGTGCTTGGAGGGAAGCCGGATGGTGATCGACACCTTGCCGGCGTCGCAGGCTGGCGGCATCACGAACTGCGCACGCTGCCCGGTGGGGAAGGTCAACGACACCACCGGGTCCGCATCGGTGATGCGCTGCCCGGTATTGCTCTCGTTGACCACCGCCGTGCAGAACTGCCGGGCGCGGTCGTAGGTCAGCGACGGCACATCGACCCGCTGCCAGCCATGGATGGTCTCCAGGTACAGCTCGCCAGGCCGATTGATGCAGATTTCGGTCACGTCAGGCGAGTTCAGATAATCCAGGATTCCCAGTACCGAGTACTGGTAATCGAGGAAATCGTTCGAAATCCGCGCTGTCGGAGAATCGTCGATCGTCATGGCGCTCACTGCATTCACTTCGGAAGAACCGCCGAGAAGTCGACGTCCTTGGCAACGTAGACATTCAGGACCGTGCCTTGATTGATGGTCAAGGTGGCGGGACGACGCCCGGACTGCTCCACGGCCTGCTCGGCAAGCTGCTGCATGCTGCGTGCAGTATTACTCTCGAACGGCCGCTGGGTGACGATCCCGGATCCCACGCCAATCGTGGTCGTCTCGGGGCCGTATTCGGCGGCGGCATACTTGAACGCGTCGCTCAACAGGCTGATGAACAGCGCCGAGGCGATCTTGTTGCCCCAGTGCGCGTTGTATTCGCCCGGATGGCCGGCGCTGCCAAGCGTGTCGATACCCGGGCCTTCCAGGGTCACATCGAGTCCGGTCGGGGTGGTGACGCGGTCCCACACCACCTGCATCCGCCGGCTCGTCGGTTCGGCGGCGCCGTACTGGCCGAGCATCTTGGAACCCTTGGGCAGCAGCAGATTGTGTCCGTTGATCGAATACACCGGCTCGGTGACGATGCACGAGGTGTAGCCGCCGAAATCGGAAATGATCCGCGTCTCGAGGATGCAACGGATGTAGGTGCCGCGCACCATCAGGCCGTCCGGGTTGCTGATGGGTTTGGCCAGCAGCACCTCGGCGCCTTCCTGGGCAGCGGCAGGCTGCGCGCCGGGCTGACCAGGCATGCCTGCGGCACCGGCGCCGTTGGCCGCCGCCTGCTCTGCCAGGATACGGCGTTCCAACAGGGTGGGACCGCGCGGACGCTCCGGTGCGGAATTACCGTCATCGCCGGCACCGGTCGGCATCGGCGGCAGTGGCGGCAGGTTTGGCTGCTGCGCCAGCGGCACCGGTGCCTCTTCGACGGGCGCGGTCATGTTCTGCGGCAGCGCTGGCGCCACCACGGTTTCGGTACGCGGCTTCGGCGCAGCCTCGTCGCTGCCGCTCTGCGTCGCCAGCCAGAAGATCACGACAATGAGCAGGGCTGCGATAGCGGCCAGGAAGATCAGCGCCTTGCGGTTGAGCCGCTTGATATCGCTGGAGCGCAACACAGGCTCGTTGGCGTCCAGGTCTGGCGCGGCGCCCGCCTGCTGACGCGCAAAATAGGGATTATTGCGCTCGTTGTACTCGCCATGTCGCTGTTCGTCCCCACGATTGTTCGAGGACTGCTCATCAGGGCCGTTTGGAATATTCGAGTTCACTTTTGCTTGTTCCTTCGCAGACCGACGACGTTATCGCCATGGCGAACCACCAGGAAAGGATAGGTCCCGTGGACGATCAAGGTGTTGCCTTCCACCGTCGTATTGACGAGAAAGTCTTCGGCATGTTCTTTCTCACGACCGAAGACCGCCGGGAAATTACCGGTCGGAAACCGCGTCAGATCCATGTTGATGTAGGTGAACTTTCCGTCGTCGTACACGCGGCTTGGAATCAGCCACGACTTCTTGGTGCGTGTCGCGTAGTCGTAATCGTAGTAGTAGCGGCGACCCTTCAGGATCTTGGCATTCAATAGCGGCCCGCTCTTGGAGGTGTCCGCATCGGCGACGTTGTTGAAGCTCGTGTCCTTGGGATACGTGAACACCACCTTGTACTGGACGCCGGCCTGCTTGGCCTGCTCCAGGCGCTGCCAATCGGTGGCGACGACCTTGAGCTCAAGGATGTAGGAGTGCGTGGCCGTACGAATCATCATGTTCGTATCGACATCGACATTCTTCGGCTTGAGATAGAACACATTCTCGCGCCGGGTGAGCTCCCAGCCGCCAGTGAAGCCGGTGCTGTAGTCGAGAATCTTTTCGTTCGGACTCAGCTCCACCTGCGTGGTGATCCCCAGGCCGGTGCGCACCTGGTAGATGCGGTCGGGCGCATACTCGTATTCCTGGACGACCTGGGCAGCCGCCGAAAACGTGCATAGCGCAAGTGGTAACGCGGACAACAACGCACCCCTGTACCGGTTAAAGAATTTCATCGACCGCTTGCTCCATTGACATTGTTCGGCGTCCCTTGGGGTTGGATCGCGGGCTGCGTCTGTGGCTGGCCCGCTGGCTGCATCTGATCGGGGAATGCGGGCTGCGCCGATTGCTGCGGACTGCCGCCCGCAGGCTGCACCCCTTGCTGCAATGGCACACCGCCCTGCGGCGCCATGCCGGACAGGGCGGCGGCATTGGGATCGACCACACCGGTCCCGACGGCCTGTGGCTGGGCCACTGCCTGCGGCTGGGCATTGATGGCCGCACCCGCCGCCGGAGCTACCGGCAACGCGGAATAATCGTTATCGACGCGGTAATCGGTGACACGGAAGCCCAGGGGATTTTCGACTCGGAGGCTGTCGCTCATCTCGAGGTTGTCCTGGTAGACGAATCCCATGGTGGCGATCTTGTTGTCCAGCAACGTGGACACCGTGGAGTTCTTGTCGTAGACGGTCCGCTGGAAACGGACCGTCGCCCCCGTGTAGGGCTTGCCGTTTCCGCCGATCAACGTGATGCTCAGGATGTTGACACGGATGGCACGCAGCCGACCGTATATCGCCAGGGGCCGTTGCGGGTTATTGGCCGAATGCAGCGCACGATACTCGCCCACGACATTGGTCCCGCCCATTGCCGAAACGGTATTCCAGTCGCGCTGGCCGATGATGGAAAGGTCGAACGATTCGCGGGCGATGATGAAGCGCGCAATATTGCTGCGCGCCAGCGCTTCGCTCGTGCTGACAGTTCGCCCACCGAAGTTCGCCTCAAGCTTGGCAATCGTGCTGGTCCCCGAATAGGCGTCCGCCATCACCAGGTAGGGCACCTTTTCCTTCAGGGGCAGCATGTAGTAGTAGCCGCCAGCCGTCATGACGGTAATCACCATCGAAACAGTTGCAACGATCCACGCACGTTTTTCGCTGCGACGCGCCAGATCGGCAATGCTCACTTCGTAGTTCACCGCCTTTTGCACGGCAGCGCCCACCTGAGCAGACCCATCCTTTTCACTGACCTTCTTACGCAACATATCTAGATCCGTCACAGTGGGGCCTTGTCAGGCCCAGAACCATCGCCGCGACCAACTGCGGATACTTTTGAGTGACACCAGGCGCTTCGCCAACGGGCGCTCGATGGCGCTCGCCTGCAATGCGTCCGCTTACTTGAGCCCGGGCGACACCGGCACGGGTTGTACCAACAGCTTGTTTGCGGCAACCGATACCGAGACACCTTGCGCCGCATACACGGCACTCAGCTCGGTGGCGGCTTGCTGGACGCTGGTCGTGCTGATGTTCGACACCGGAGCAATCAGGGTGTAGTCCGACGGCAGGTTGTAGGCCAGTTGCATGTTGGAGTCTGCGGCCCAGCGCTCCAGCATGGTCTTCAGGGTGCCGTCCATCGGCGTGGCCTGGTAGGTGTAGGAGGTGTAGAGCGGAATTTCGGTCGGTGCCTCATCGAAGTGATTGACATGCTTCCAACGCCCGCCGAAGTCCGGGGCGGGTTTGGTGGCGCAGGCACCCGCCAACACGGCAATGGCCAATACCAACGAACGCTTGAGCACATACATCGGATTCACTCTGACCTCTCCAACTCATGAAAGACGGGCTTAGACCACGGACAGCACAAGACTCCGCTCGCCTGGGGGCGACGGAAGACAAGAGCCGTTGAAAATTTTTTGCGTGCGACCGCAGGCCACCACCGAGCGCGCCTGCGCGCGTCGTGCATGAGAACCGCAGAAGATGAATACGTCATAGAACCATCCATAGCCTTACTCCTGATGCGACCCGTCCGGCGTCGCCCCCCTGATCGAGCTCTGCCCATCCGTAATTCCCGGCAACTTTGCGCCCTGCATGTAGCTGAGTCAACAATAACTGCGCTTTCACACACCCCTTATGAGATTTTCATCACATTTTTCAGGAAGCGTTTTCACTTCGTTTTTAGCAGCCGCTGCGCCGTGCGGGTTGGCAGCGGCTGGATCACGTACCCGCCATGCCACTGGCTACGCTGACGCCCCCTCCTCCACCCTTGCCATCCGGTCATTCATCCATCCACCGGAGGCACTAGGCTCGAGTTGCGCAGGTCGGCAAGCAGAAGACCATCAGCGCTGGTAGCGAACGCGATGCGATTGAATCTGAACATCCGCCGCTTCTTCCAAGCCTTTCGGTGGCGACCTAACGGCGGACCACAAGCTTGTGTTCTGCCAACCCATCGCGGCGCTCTCCCCCCTCGTTTTCGACCAACGAATCGACCCAGAGCCTGGCCTGGTCGAACGAGAGATCAGGCGTAATCCGCGTTCCCGCATCGGTCACCACGGCGTACGCGACAATCGCCTCGGGCACATACGCCTGGTCCCGCGTGATTGCCACGACCCGATATCCCCCTCTGCTCAGCACCGTGTGCTGAAACTCCCCCATCGCCAGCCTTCCTTTCTGTCAGCGCGCTCGCGATGCTAAAGCAAGCCATGTGATGGAAAAATCACCTCTGGCTCGAGGGCTGAAGGTGCCGACATCAAGCGACCTCTGCACCCAGCGGGTGCGCCGATCCGGCCAGCCAGCCAGCCGCATCGTTCAAAAACCGCGCAACGAAGACTGTGCACGGCGCGTCTTCCATCGGAATGGTGATTTCAGGCTTGCACGGGGGCAACGCAGGCGGTACGCCAGAAACAACGCGAAGCTCGCCCCCCCATCTTCGGAGACGCTGGCAATTCACCGAAGAAGTTCGTGCAATACTTTTCCCGCGACGTGCCCAGGCTACGAGAGCTTGGGTCACTGCGGGGTCAGTCGATGCCAATATGGAAAATCACATCTTGGCTGAAGGTGTTGCGCCACTTGGCTTGCAAGTGGTGGGCGGTACAGGGTTCGAACCTGTGACCCCTACCATGTCAAGGTAGTGCTCTACCGCTGAGCTAACCGCCCGATTCCTGCTGCAGCATTGCGCAGTGCAGGGCGCGCATTCTAGCGCAGGGCGTTGCCGTCCACAAGTCCTTTGCCGGGTCGGCATACCGCCCTGCGCTAGACCAAGCTGGCAGCCTTCAATTTCTGGAGTTGATCGCGGATCTGCGCGGCCGCCTCGAATTCCAGATCCTTGGCATGCTGGTACATCTGTTGCTCCAGGCTCTTGAGCTTGGCGGCGATCTCCGCCGGCTTCATGCTGCGGTAGTCGGGCGCATTCTCGGCCACCTGACGCGATTTCGACCGCCCCTTGCCGGCCTTCTTCTCTGCCGCATCCTCGCGCGCGCCCTCCATGATGTCGGAGATCGGACGCGCCACGGACTTGGGTGTGATGCCATGTTCGAGGTTGTATTCGACCTGCTTCTCGCGACGGCGGTCGGTCTCGTCGATCGCGGCCTGCATCGAGCGTGTGATCTTGTCCGCGTACAGGATCGCCTTGCCGCGCAGATTGCGTGCGGCGCGGCCGATGGTCTGGATCAGCGAGCCGGTCGAGCGCAGGAAGCCCTCCTTGTCCGCATCCAGGATCGCCACCAGCGACACTTCCGGCATGTCCAGGCCTTCGCGCAACAGATTGATGCCGACCAGCACATCGAACTTGCCCAGGCGCAGATCGCGGATGATCTCTACCCGCTCGACGGTGTCGATGTCCGAGTGCAGGTAGCGCACGCGGATGCCGTGCTCGCCGAGGTACTCGGTGAGATTCTCGGCCATGCGCTTGGTCAGCGTGGTGACCAGCACACGGTCGCCCAGCTTGATGCGTTCGTGCACCTCGGACATCAGGTCGTCGACCTGGGTACCGACCGGGCGGATCTCGACCACCGGATCGATCAAGCCGGTGGGGCGCACCACCAGCTCGGTGATCTCGCCTGCAGATTCGCGCATCTCGTATGGACCCGGCGTCGCAGAGACATAGATGCTGCGCGGCGAACGCGCCTCCCACTCTTCGAAGCGCAGCGGCCGGTTGTCCAGTGCCGACGGCAGCCGGAAGCCGAACTCCACCAGCGTCTCCTTGCGCGAGCGATCGCCCTTGTACATCGCGCCGATCTGCGGAATGGTGACGTGGGATTCGTCGATGACCAGCAACGCGTCCGGCGGCAGGTAGTCGAACAACGTCGGTGGCGGCTCGCCAGGCGCCTTGCCGGTGAGATGCCGCGAGTAGTTCTCGATGCCGTTGCAGAAGCCCACTTCGGCCATCATCTCCAGGTCGAACTGGGTGCGCTGTGCCAGGCGCTGCGCTTCCACCAGCTTATTTTGCGAATACAGCTGCTCCAGGCGCTCTTTCAATTCATCCTTGATGGTGTCCACTGCGCTCAACGTGCGCTCACGCGTGGTCGCGTAATGCGTCTTCGGGTACACGGTGTAGCGCTGCAGCTTGCGCAAGGCCTCGCCGGTCAGTGGATCGAACAAGGTGAGCTGTTCGACGTCACCATCGAACAGCTCGATCCGCAATGCCTCGGTATCGGACTCGGCCGGAAACACGTCCACCACCTCCCCGCGCACGCGAAACGCACCGCGGGTAAGCTCGAACTCATTGCGCGTGTACTGCAGGTCGGTGAGGTGCCGGATCAACTGGCGCTGATCGATATGCTCGCCGATCGACAGGATCAGGCGCAGCGACAGGTAATCTTCCGGTGCACCCAGGCCGTAGATCGCCGAGACGGTGGCAACCACCAGCGAATCGCGACGCGACAATAAGGTCTTGGTCGCCGACAGACGCATCTGCTCGATGTGTTCGTTGATCGAACTGTCCTTCTCGATGAAGGTGTCCGACGACGGCACGTAGGCCTCGGGCTGGTAGTAGTCGTAGTAGCTGACGAAGTATTCGACCGCATTGTTCGGGAAGAACGACTTGAACTCGCCATACAGCTGCGCCGCCAGGGTCTTGTTGGGCGCCATCACCAGGGTCGGCTTCTGCACCTGCTGCACGACATTGGCAATGGTGTAGGTCTTGCCCGACCCCGTCACCCCCAGCAGCGTCTGCTTGGCCAGACCAGCTTCGAAGTTGGCCACCAGCTTCTCGATGGCGGCGGGCTGGTCGCCGGCTGGAGAGTACGGGGATACGAGCTCAAAGCGGTCGGTCATGAAGCGGATCTCGGGGGAGGACGGTACGAAATGACGGAGGCCGGGATGGGTAGAAATCTGACACTCACGCACGTGATACAGGCGTTTTCCGGCAAGCAACGAGCATTGAGACTACTGGCTCGGCCTCAAGGAGAATCACGATGCAGGCAGCGCCACATTCGAATGCGAAAGGGTACACCGTGATGCAGTCGATGTTCGTGATGGCACTCGTGGCGACCATGGCTTCGATTGGCCTACCCGGCTTCCAGCGCCTTCTGGATTGGCAACGGGCGACGACGCGAATGCATCTGCTGACGACCCATCTTGCATTGGCAAGAAGCCTGGCTGTCGCACAACGCATGCCCGTGAGCCTGTGTCCATCGGCGGACGGCTCACGTTGCCGAACAGACAGTGACTGGAGCCGCGGCTGGATCCTGTTCAAGGACCCGGGCCGCGAAGGACAGCCAGCGGATGCATCCTCGATCTTCAAGGTCGAACACTACCCGGCGGCCGACGGTATCGACGCCCGGGCAACGCATGGCCGACCCGTCGTACGGTTCCTGCCCAGCGGTCTAAGCAGCGGCACCAACATCACCATCAGCCTCTGCGCCAACGCCCAACGACTGGCTGACGTCGTCGTGAACAACACGGGCAGAGCACGCACCGTGCGCCACAGCGCTCCGATCAGCTGTCAGACGCGATGACGCGAAAACGAAAAAGCCGCGACACGTCGCGGCTTTTTCGATCATCTTGGCGCCCGAAGTTGGACTCGAACCAACGACCCCCTGATTAACAGTTAGCGCTACTGAGCTTACGAATGAGCAACTTGCCTCACTTATTTTTCCCCGCTGCTGACGCCGCAGGCCTAGTGCGCGCGTAGGCCTCCTGCCAATTTTCCCGCCCTTTGCGGTCACCGGCCTCCCCCTAAACGGCTCAGGAATGCGTCCTCCGAGCGGTCACCTCAGCTCGGATCCTGGCCTCATGGCGCACTGCCCACATGATGGTGCTACGTCGCCCCTGGTCGAAGCTGCTGCAGTCACGCTGGACGAAGGGCGCGAAGGGTTTGCCAGGCGGCACCGGCCTTTGGCGCTCCAGCAGCACCTACCACTCGCCAGTGAGTCTCCGCACCAACCTGGCCACCTCTTCACCCTCGAAGAAAGCGCCACCGGTGACCCCATCGCGCTCTGCCAAGGCCTGTCCCAGCGGAAGCCAGGCGACAGCACAGGCTCATCGCCGGCATCGATCGCGCTCATACGGCAGTGACCTATATATATAAGCTGTGCTGCTGACCACCGTGCTTATTGGTCAACTGGCTTCCGCGCTCGAGCATGGCCACGGCCTGGTCTACCGCCCACGCCCACCAGCGCTTCCCGCCCGCCGCGTCGACGGGATCGAGGTCTGCCTGCGGAGCATCGCTGGTCAGTGACATTGCGGGAAACCGGTCGTAGCGAGTGATGTGGCGACCCTCTGTAGCGTGCCCCAATCTCAATTTTTTTGATGACCATGGGAAAGAGGTAATCTAGGTAATCCAACTGCATGGACGCAACAATTTCCATATTTATCAATTACTTATGGAATAATATCAAAAGTAATTAAAGGGTAATTGAGAGGTAATGGGATTACCTTTTGGGGAGGTAATTTCACCCCCAGAAAATACCCTTAAATTTCAACCACATAACTTTTCTATGGGGCGCCGATTACCTTAAATCACCCCAAAAGGTAATCCACAATTTCCCATTGAAATCAATCCCTTAGATCCGGTTTTGGCTTGCGGATTACCGATTACCTGGTTCCGATGGTCATTTGCCGAAACGCACCCGGGAGGCCTGGCCCGGAACGAGGCTGCGCACCGCCCGCTGAGCCTCACAGGCGCGCAGGGATCTGCAGGGAGGAGACGTCCCCGTAACTCCCACGGATCGCTAGCTGCAGCGGGGCCCAGGTCCACCCTGCAGGGGTGCAGCGAAAACCGTGCATGAAGGCCGCAGGCGTGGCGGGGCGACGATTGCGCGCGCCCGGTGGTGCGTCACAGCGTCGCATCTGCAAATGATCAGACTTGCCCTACTGCATCCTCAGTGTTATGAGGGCACCATAGGAGGCAGGACGCTCAACGAGCCTGCCGCCCGCCGACTCTGCCGCAACCTGCCACACTAGTGAGAGACAAATATTGATGAACGTTCGAAACACTCCAGAAGAGGGCAAGTTCTTTTTTTTGATGCCTAGCCTCGAATATGGGCCTGAACTCGGAGTCGTATTTGAGAACGTCAAGCAGCTCCTATCCCCCCCCCGACTCATTTTGAGGCCCAATGAGGGCGGATTTCCTCCGCTAGCAGAAAAGCCGCGCCTAGTATATGACCCAGCAAAAGGCGTAATACCCAAAGACTTAGAGGCCGGGTTTAGCGGCTATTGGCTCATATCCGAACGATTGCACCGAATATTCTCAGCCGTAGACCCTGCGGGCTTTAGCTTTGTTGAGTGTGATTTTCGAATGGCAGACGGGAATAAAGGCCCTCGCTATTTCTTATGTGATGTAGTCCGTGTACTGGACGCGCTCGACGAGGAGAACTCAGAAGTCGAAATAGAAGTTGACGAGGACTTTGTTAATGGAAAATATTACGACTTCACCGGAGGGGCGAAATTGGCGTTTCGGAAAGATGTCACAGATGGCTCTCATGTATTCATATTGAAGTACTCCGGAGACTCAGTTTTTTGCGATCGCCTGATGAGAAATGCAGTTAAAGAAGCCGTAGCCGAACAGGACGGAGGTTTGAGCGGCCTATGGTTTAGAGACGCTTCAAACTGGAAAAGCGCCTGATTTTATAAGGAAATTCTGCCATGGCTAAGCGAACGATTTTCCAAGAGCATCATATTGCTGAAAAACAAACGCTGCGCAATAGCCGGCTGCTTGAGGCTCTTCAGGAGGCAAATCACTTTGAAATTGACGCGAAGCGCAATTTGATTTACATGCCAAGTGACCCAGCGTTAGCTCGGACAATCGGTATATCCCCGCATAATGGCGGCCCGATACGGGACTACCAAGATGGGATAATATCTCGATTGAGGCGTTTGTCCCAAACTTCAGACGGCCAACTGGCAATTTTGGGTGACACTGACGCTATCGCAAGAATTGCGCCAAAGGTCGAACGGCTGGTCGACACAATGAGAGTAGGCCTGACTAATGCAGACCTCTACACCAATGCTCCAATCGGCATGGTTGTAGACGAAATTAGACCTGGCATCAATGCTTTTTTCAAGGACACGCCAAACTACGACAGGAGGCTCGCTTTTCAAATCGATGCAATTCCAACGCTGCAAAGACCCGAGCTTGGGTGGTCGTCAATTGTCCACTCCGAGCAGCGCGTTATATCTACACTGCAATACGTAGGGCAGTCCAGCAGCAACCTTATTAAAGGGGGTGACCCAGAAGTTGGTAGAAATTCACTTTCTCAAGCAATCGCCCAGGCTCATGCAAACGGCCGTCTAACGCTTTCTGACCAAGGCGTTCTGCAAGTCCAAAACGTTCTCGGCGAAGAAGCAGCACGACCATTACGCGTTCCGCCGGGCCAACGCGGCTTCGCTGCCGCCGAATTGCTGGTAGGCGATCTATCCGCAGGCCAGGCACTTCGCACGGCCGGCCTGCTCGCGACCGTCGCCGACACCATTGTCTCCGGCCAGCGCGCCACGCACTTGCTCGGCCAGGACAACCCGCTGGCCGCGCAATCGGAGCTGGCGCATTTCGCCGGGCGCAATGTCGGTGGCTGGGCCGGCGGCACGACGGCGGCCTACGCGCTGGGTAGCTCCGGCGCCGGGCCGATGGTGCTGATCGCCGCCGACGCCTATTTCATGAGCGTGGCCGGTGAGAAGGCCGCCGCGCTGCTCGATAACCGCGCGATCTACCGGCAGACCGATGGCGATGGCACCAAGTGGGCGTTCAACGGCACTGCCTGGGCACGCGAGGGCAAGGCAGACACCACCGCCGATGGCGTTGACAACCCCAACGCCACGCCGATCGTCGCCAGCTACCAAAGGGCGCGCGAACTCAACTACCAGGCCACCAACGTCGCTGCCGCACTAGCTTTGAAGGATGCGCCCGCACCGCAGGATCCTTACCAGCAGCCGGCCAATGCCACCGACCGTCCCAGCCTGAGTCCTGCCGACTGGAAGCGCGATCCGGCAGACGGCCAATGGCATCGCCTGGTCAAGACCGAGGTCTCCGGTGCCAACGATCGCGGCAGCTACGTGCAGGAAACCGCCTTGCCGCCGCGCGCGGCGGAACTGGAGGCACAAGCGCAGGCCGTCATCGCCCGCAACATCGCCAACAGTCCCGGTGCGATCGCCGCGCGCTATGAACTGGCCTACCACCGCAGCGGCTGGGCCGCCGAGGGCTTGCCGATGTCGCCGGCCGTCCAGCAGGCGTTGCCGGATCCGGACGCGTTGACCGCCTCGAACGGGCAACGCTACTACCGCAACGTGGACGGCCAGTGGACCGGGCACGGCGCTCCACCCGATGCCAACCAGCTGCTGGAGCTGGAGACCACGCGCGCCATGCTGCAGCCGGCGCTCGCCGAGCAGGCCCAGGCGATTGCCGCCATCCAGCAGACCCCGCCATCGCCGCAGGACGTGCAGCGCGAGCAGACGCTGTACCAGTACCGCATCGTGGGCACGGAACTGCAGCCGCAATGGCGCGAAGCGATCGAGCTGGCAACGCAACGCACGCGCGAAGCTAAAGGACTCGCAGGCGATGGCGCTATGCAGCTGCAGCGCGGGCCGGGCGGTCAGTACGGCGCCGACAGCCCGATCGCCCATCTGCAGCGCGGTGCCGATGGCGTGGAGCGCATTGCAGCAGTCACCAGCACCGAGGACATCCGTCAGGCGCTGCAGGAACTGCAGGCTCGCCAGCAGCCGGATGCACCGGTGCAGCAACTGGCCTCTGCGTCGCCCTCATCCGAAGGCTCCACAGATGCGGACACGTCCGGGTCGCCGCCCTCCAACCAGCAGGCGCTCAACGTGCCGGCCCCAGACCAGGCCACCAGCGCCGCGCAGGAGAACCAGCAGCGGCAGCAGGAGGGACGGCAGGCGCAAGACCAGCAGTTGGCGCAGGCGCACGCGCTGCAGGAACAGGCCTCACGTGAGGACCGGACGCAGGCGAGGCAGTCGCTGCAGGCGCATGCGGCACTGGAAGCACGGCAACAAGCGCTGCGACTGGCGCAACAAGAACGCCAGGCACAGGACACCCAGCAGCGCGAGGAGGAGCAGGAGCAGCGGCAGGCACACGACATCGAGCAGCACCAACAAGCACAGCAGCAGAGTGAGCAACAGACACGCCAGGCACTGGATGCTCAACACAACGAACAACAGCGCCTACAGTTGCAGGAAGCGCAGCTGGCAGAGCAGCCACCGGTGCAGGGCCAGGATGCTCCGGGGCGCAAACAAGCAGCCGAGCGCACCACCGATGCCATTGCCCATGCGCCACCAACTCTCCACGCCCAGGGCACTGCCCAACGCGAGGCAGAACAGCGCCCTGCTCAAGACCACGATGCACACCGGCCGCAGATCCAGACCCAACCGCATGCCGCCCAACCTGAGCAGGCACAGCCAGCTGAAGTGGCGCGGCAAATGCAGCACACGGCGGACCAGCTGACACAAGAAGAGCGCGCGCACCAGTCCGAGCAGCACGCAGTGATCGCGCAAGCGCCTGCAGCAAATCGGCACCAGGCGATGGAAACGCGCGACCAACAGGCCGTAGCGCCGCCAGCGGCTGCACGCGACGCCACGCCAGCAACAGGCGCGGACCTGCCTGCCGATGCACGCACTGCCCAGTTGATAGAGGCACCGGAGATGCGATCGTTCGCCGCACCGGTTGTGGCTGAGCGTATTGATGGGGAAAGGGCGCTCACGCCACAGCCCCCGGTACCGAATGCGCCTGCAGCGCCACCCACAGCGGCCCTCGTCACCGATGCAGCCAGACAGTCCCATGGCGCGCCCACTCCAGAGCCTCCCGCCGATCACTCAGAACACGCCGCCCCATCGAACCGGCCCACGTCGGCATCGGATGCGCAGAAGCAGGCCCCAGAGCAAGCCAAACCCGCCAACGTTGCGGCTGCAGATCCCAATTCATGGGCAGAAATAGCGCGTTCTGCACGCGCGCTCCGCATCCAGGCCGAACAGGATCTCGATATAGAAAACCGCATCGCAGATGCACGGCAAGCGCGCATAGCGCGCGGTGAGCCGCCGTTTACCGAGCGGGAACTGCGCGATGGATACGACCCCGATGGTCCCTCGGCAATGAGACGACCACCGAACACCTTGGCAGGCACCGCCTCGCAGCAGGGTCTTTTTGCAACACCGGCGCAAACCGACGTTGAGCAGGACGATCGACCGCCGCCCAAGCGCAAGAGCATCACCGGTGATCCGGACGTGGATGATCTGGTGTACGCGCTGGACTCCAAGAACGATCTGGCCATCGAACAAGCCTTGAAGCGCGCCGGCAATAGCGCCCACAGCGCGGCGTTGGCACAGCAAGGTCATGAGCATCTGGACGCCAAGGCCCAGCAGGAAGCCCAGGAACAGGTGACGACGCGCCAAGCGCTGGGGATGGACGTCGCACCAGAGGTGCAGACCAGTCGCGGCCCGGTGATGGTGCTGACGCTGCCGCAGTTCGCCAACGGGCCGATGATGCAAGGCTCAGGCCCGCCCGGTGATGGCGGGGGGGGCGACGGAGGCGGAGGCGGAGGCGGAAGTGGCGGTGGCGGTGGCGGTGGTGGCGGATAGCCAGAACGCAACAAACGCATTGAACCTACAGGAGAGCACGATGGACATCCAGAACACCTCGACGCTGCCGGACAGCGGGGAATCGCACCAGGCGATGAAGGACTCGATCAAGGCCATGACGACAGTCATCGCGGCGATGCAGCGGCGAGAGCAAACCCTAGAGGATCTCGTCCGTCATCAAATGCAGCTTCTGCAGGCGGCAGTGAACAGCGCCGATCAACGCGTCACCCGGGTGGTGGAGAGCGCGCTTCCCCGGCTAACGCAGTTGAGCAACCAGGCATTGACGCAAACGCTGGAACCAGGGGCCGAGCGATTCAACACGAAGATGGTCCAAGCGGAAAGAACGCTTGAGCAGGCGACGGCGCGCTATGCACGGGCACAGCAATCGCTGGAAACCACCGCCACCCGGCGCAGCTGGGCCGGCCTCGGCGCGTTGTTGGTCGGCACGCTCCTGTGCTTGGTTGCAGTCGGCTACGCCGTCCAGGGCGCCCGACCAGTGCTGGCAGAGGCTTCGCAGCGCCGTGCGGAGATCGCCTTTCTGGACCGTGTGGCACGCGCGGACCTGTTGCCCTGCGGCGAGGACAGGCTCTGCGTCACGCTTGACAAGGCAGGGCCGCGCTACGGCAAGCGTAAGCAGTATCGCGTTGTGGCCTTGCGCCAACCGCCTGCGCAATGAAAGCCGAACCGCCACGGGGGCAGCTCGGCTTCACAGCCTACAGGGCGGTCAGCCGATCGCGGGTGACCGCTGCGTACTGATCGGTCATCTCGATGCCGACCGCTTCAAGGCCCTCCAGTTGGGCAGCGACCAGCGTGGTGCCGCTGCCGGCGAACGGATCCAGCACGCGCCCGCCTGATTCGCAGATCCGCACCAGCTGCCGCATCAATTCGGTGGGCTTGCCAGTCAGGTGGTGCTTGTCAGCCTTGCGCACCGACTCACGGATGACGCCGGGCAATACCGGCGCACGACGATCCAGCGGCATATTGCCCTTGCTACCCCACACAATGTACTCGGCCTGGTTGCGGAAGCGGCCCAGCTGCGGCCGCACGCCTTCAGTCTTGTCCCAGACGGTGATGCCGCGCCAGGTGAAGCCGGCGATCTGCAGGGCGTCGGTGGTCAGCGGCAGCTGCCGCCAATCGGTGAACAGCAGCACCGGCGCGCCGTCCTTGAGTACGCGCGCGCACTCGGACAGCCACAGGTGCATCCATTTCAGGTGCGAGCGTTGGTCGCGCTCGTCGCCAACGAAGTCGGCATGTCCGCCATCCCGGCAATACTTGGTCGACGGCGGCCTTGCCCGGGCAGCAGCGGTCAGACCGCCACTCGCATACGGCGGATCAGTGATCAGCGCGTCGAACGAGTTCGCTTCGAGCGTGGGCAGGATGGTCAGAGCGTCGCCCTGCAGGAGCTGGTTTTTCATGGTGAGAGCCTTCTTGGATTCGCTCGCGGCGATCAGAGGTGAGGCTCTCGGCCTTCAGGTGATTGAGCGTGCCACAGCGCGGGCACTTGATCTGGATTTCATCGAAGGCGCCGGCCTTGCACAGCAGGCGGGCGCATTCGCCACAGCGGAGGTTCTTGAGCATTGCGTGGTCTTGCAGGGGGAAAGGATTACGCAGCCGCTGGCGGCGCGTAGGGAGTGAAGGCGATCACCTCATCGCCCACCCAGTCGTTGATCTTCAACATGCGCGCCTGCAACGGTTCCAACTCGTTGGCGGCCCACACAGCGGCGGCCTCGCGGATCGAACCGAAGCCGCCGGCGTTCTGCGGCACGATGCCCATGAGCTGCGGCGGGATTCGCAGTGCGGCCAGCATGTCGTCGCGGGTAATGCCCTTGATGCCGCTGAACTCATCCTTGGCCGCCACCTCGCTGACCGGGATCAGCTTCAGCCCGTCCTTGTTCCCGCCGGGCGAGTACAGGAACAGGTTGCGGAAGTTGCCCGGCCCCTTGGCGCCCTTCATGGCGGTGCGCAGCGCATCCACATCTTCCTGGCTCTGCTGCGGGTCGGTCAGGTACAAGATGAAACCGGCGTGTGAGCCGTTGTTGTAGTACTTGCGGCGGAACAGCGTGGCCGACTCGTTGAGCAGCGCGGACTGCATCGCTGGCATCCACTCGGGCAGGCCGTAGAGTTCCTGATCCACATCTGCTTCGCGCAGCTGGAACACGCTGCCCGGCTCGAAAACATGTTCGTCGTGCCAGGTGCGAACTTGGAAGTACTCGTCCTCAGCAACCCCTCGCCGAACGTACTTCGACAACGGCGCGGCCAGCGAAAGCGCCCCGCCCAGGCGGTTGCGACGGCGCTCAAGATAGCCATTGCCCAGCGTGATCCAGTCCAGCGACAGCTGCTCGAAGGCCTCGCGCGACAGCAGCCGGTGCGGCTTGAACGTACGCGCCAGCATGTTGCGCTTGAAGATCAGCCCGGACTGAAGGAAAGGATTGCTGCGGGTGGTCTTAGACAGGCCGTCCAGAGCCACAGGCGGCTCGTACCAGCGCCCGTTCTGCCAGCACTCCAGATAGTCCAGCACCCCGCGCCCATCCAGCACCGGCGTCGGATCGCCAAAGGTGAACACCTCGGTGCGTGCGGGCACGGCTGGCGCTGCAGGCGCGGTGGCAGGCAGCTGGTCGGTCAACATCAAGAGATCTCCATGAAGCCGGAGTTGCGCGCGTTGCGCCCTTCCAGCGGTTCGTTTTGCAGCGCGTGGAACAGCGCCCACGCCAGGTCTGCGTGGCCGGTCTCTTCCGAACGGCCGGCGGTGAAGGTGGACTGGCGGCCGCTGGCCGTCATGGTCTTGCGGATGGCCATCAACGACTGCGCCACGTCGATCCAGCCGGCGTCGAACTCCAGCCGGCCGTTGTGGATCACGTCGAACGCCTTGAGCACCAGGCGGGTCTTGACCTCGGGCGAGTAGCTGAAGGTGACCAGATTCGGGAAGAACTGCTTCACCAGCTGCGCCACGCCGCTGCCCATGCCCGTGGTATCGATGCCGATGTAGGTCACCCAGTAGCGGCGTGTAATGCGCTCAATCTCGGCGGCCTGCTTGGCAAAGTCCATGCCCCGGAACTGGATCCGCTCCAGCAGCCGGAACTTGCCGCCGGGCTGCTGCGGTGGCGCCACCACGACCAGGCCGGCGGTGTCGCCGGTCTCAGCGGGGTCGTAACCGATCCACACCGCGCGGTCGCCGTACGGGCGCAGGGCGAAGGGCTTGTAGTCCTGGCCCCACTCGACCCAGCTATCGACCATGCACGGCTGCAGCATCGCTAGTGGGAAGATGCTGGCGCCGTCGTCGACGAACTCGCACATCAACAGGTTGGCAAAGGCGTCCGGGCTGTACTCCTCGCGCAGCTCATCGATGTCGAACAGGTCGCAGCCCCGGCGCTGGGCGTCGAGGATGTTGACGATCTGACGCCACGCCCGGTCCTGGCAGCGGCGCCCGCCGGCCAGCGTCTCGTGCGAGACATCGATCTGGATCCGCTGCGCAGCCGGCTTGCCCTTGTTGCGGCGCTCGCCGGTCCAGAAGGTATAGGCCTCGTGCGCCATGCTGGAAGGCGTGCTGAAGTAGGTCTTGCGCCACCTCTTGTGCATCGCCATGCCGCTGGCAACCTTGTTCAATTCGTTGAACCCGTAGGTCCAGAAGAACTCATCGAAGTAGAAGTTGCCGTGGTAGCCCTGGGCGGTGCGCGCATTGGTGCCCAGGAAGAACAGCTCGGCGCCGTTGGGGAACACGATGGTGTCGCCGCCGGATAGCGTCTCGTCGATCGTCTCGCGCACGAACTGCTGCATGTAGCCGCGGAACAGGTGCGCCTGCGCCTTGGAGGCGCTGAGGAAGATCTGATTGCGCCCGGTGGTGAGCGCGTCGATCAGCGCCTCGCGGGCGAAATAGTACGTGGCACCGATCTGGCGCGACTTGAGGATGATGCGGGTACGCTCGTTGCTGGCCCGGTACCAATCGCGCTGATAGTCGAAGCAGCCGTCGATGAACGCGGTAGTCAGCTGCTCGACCTGCTCTTCGGTGAACTCGTTGCGCTTGGGCTTCTTCTTGTGTGCGGCGTTGCGGTTGGCCACAGCCGGATTCAGGTCCGCTTCGTTGCCGCCGCCTTGGTAACGCTGGATGCGCGCCTGGCGCTCCAGCTGCCGGTGCAGCAGATCGATTTCCTTGAAGTCGCCGCCGGATTTTTCCGGCTTCATGATCAGCACGACCAGGCGCGCTTCGAGTGCGCCTCCGATGCGCTCGACGTTATCAGCGCGATCCCACTCGTCACGCGACTTCCAGCTGTGTACAGTCTTCTCGTTCTCGCCGATGGCCTGCGCGATCTCAGTCACGCGCCACCCCATCCAGTACAGGAATTTCGCCTGTCTGCGGGTGTCCATCGGAAGTTGAGTGGCGACGCTGCTCATGCAATCAGAGTGACGCGCGCGATCTATTCCCGACAGCTGCGGGCCGCGTAACGCCCTGAATTACAGACCTTTTGCATTGCTGCGTATTGCGCAGCGTTTGACCATGCACTCATCGCATCGCAAACGCATCCAGCGCAGAGGACACGCATGTCGGCCAAGGCCAAGAAGTTCCGTTCCAACTGGTTCCGCGTGGCCGTCGAAGGCGCCACCACCGATGGCCGCACGATTCAGCGCAGCTGGATCGACGACATGGCCGCGACCTACAACCGCGAGACCTACAGCGCCCGCATCTGGATCGAGCACATGCGCAGCCTGCTGCCGGACTCGCCGTTCCGTGCGTATGGCGATGTCACCGCCGTGAAGGCTGAAGAGGTCGAGATCGACGGCACCAAGCGCCTGGCGCTGTTCGCCCAGATCGAGCCGACCTCCGATCTGATCACCATCAACAAGGCCAAGCAGAAGCTCTACACCAGCATCGAGGTGCAGGAGAAGTTCGCCAACACCGGCAAGGCGTATCTCGTTGGCCTGGCCGTCACCGATTCCCCGGCCAGCTTGGGCACCTCCATGCTCAGCTTCGCCAGCCAGAACCCGGACGCCAACCCGCTGGCCGATCGCAAGCAATCGCCCGGCAACCTGTTCACCGTCGCCGAGGAAACCGCGCTGGAGTTCAGCGAGGTCAGCGACGGGCCGGTGGCCGGCCTGCTGAGCCGGATCCGCGCCGCCCTCAAGAGCGAGGACGCCACCAGCATCACCGCCGAGCAGTTCGCCGACCTCGGCCAGGGCATCGAAGAGATTGCCGAGCACGTGCGCGGCCAGGACGAACGGTTCGCCAACCTGCAGGCCGAGCACGCTGAGCAGAAGGCCAAGCACGCGCAGCTGGCGAGCGACCTGGCGCAGCTGCGCGAGTCGCTCTCGCAACAGCCCGATCCCGCACAGTCCGCACGCCCGGTGGTCACCGGTGGCGGTGCCCCCGTGCTGACCGACTGCTGATCCCACACCACACACACGCCGCCAGCGCCCCACCTTCGGAGCCACCATGCAAAACGCCACCCGCCTGCAGTTCAATCAGTTCGCCGAGCAGATCGCCCAGCTCAACGGCGTCGCCTCGCCATTCCACTCTTTCGCTGTCGATCCGACCGTGCAGCAGAAGCTGGAATCGCGCATGCAGGAATCGAGCGAGTTCCTGTCCAAGATCAACATCATCCCCGTGGACGAGCTGTCCGGGCAGAAAGTGGGCATCGGCGTCACTGGCAGCATCGCCAGCCGCACCGACACCGGAGCCGGCAAGACCCGCACCCCGCGCAATGTCGCCGCGCTCGACAAGAACGAGTACGCCGCCAAGAAGACCGACTTCGACACCGCCATCCATTACGCGCTGCTCGATACCTGGGCCAAGTTCCCGGACTTCCAGACGCGCCTGCGCGATGCCATCGTCAAGCGCCAGGCGTTGGACCGCCTGCAGATCGGCTTCAACGGCACACACGCCGCTGCCGATACCGACCGCGCCGCGTTCCCGCTGCTGGAAGACGTCAACATCGGCTGGCTGCAGCAGTACCGCACCAACGCCGCCCAGCGCGTGCTGGCGAGCGGCAAGGCCGCCGGCAAGGTAGTCATCGGCGGCGCCGCTGCCAGCGCCGACTACGGCAACCTCGATGCGCTGGTGTTCGACGTGGTGAGCAACCTGCTCGATCCCTGGCATCGCAAAGACCCGAGCCTGGTCGTGGTGCTGGGCCGCGACCTGATGCACGACAAGTATTTCCCGATGGTCAACAAGGAGCAGCCGGCCAGCGAGAAGATCGCCACCGACCTGATTCTGAGCCAGCGCCGCGTCGGCGGCCTGCAGGTGGCCGAGGTGCCGTACCTGCCGGACGGCGCGTTGATGGTCACCTCGCTGGCGAACCTGTCGATCTACTACCAGACCGGCGGCCGTCGCCGTTACATCCAGGAAGTGCCCGCGCGCGATCGCATCGAGAACTACGAGTCCTCCAACGATGCCTACGTGGTCGAAGACTACGGCCTGGGCTGCGTGGTCGAGCACATCGAGATCGAGGCCTAAGCCGTGGCCGACAGTCCCGCCAAGCGTCACCACAGCCGCGTGCTCGCCGAGTTGGAAGCGGCGCAGCGCGCCCCGCACCAGCTGATGGCTGGTGCCACGGCGTACGAGCAGCACATGGCGCAGCTGCAGAGCGATCGCCTGCGCCTGAAGCAGATCCAGTCCGACCAGGGCAAGGCCGCGCTGAAGGTGCAGCTGCTGCCCGGCTACGCGCCGTACCTGGCCGGCGTGCTGGCCGGTGGCCAGGGCGCGCAGGACGAGATCGTCACCACCTGCATGGTGTGGCGGATCGATGCCGGCGACTACGCCGGCGCGCTGGAGCTGGGTGCCTATGTGCTCAAGCACGGCCTGCAGATGCCGGACCGCTTCACCCGCACAGTGGGCTGCGTACTCGCTGAGGAAATTGCCGAAGCCGCGCTGTCGGCACAGAAGACCGGCCAGGTGTTCGATGCGGCCGTGCTGGCTGATACCGCCACGCTGACCGCCGAGCAGGACATGCCCGACGAGGTGCGCGCCAAGCTGCACCTGGCACTGGCCCGGGCCTGCCTGGCCGGCATCACCGACGAGACGCCCGCCGACCAGGCGCAGCCGATCGTGGCGGCGGCAGTTGCCGACCTGCAGCGCGCCATCGCACTGCACGGCAGCTGCGGCGGCAAGAAGGATCTGGAGCGCGCCGAGCGACTCCTGAAGAAGTTCAGCGCTGAGCCTGCGGGCACCAGCGCATAACCGAGCGTCCCCGCAACCCTCGCCGGCTCGGGGCCGATCCACAGCAAGTCTTCGCTGCGGTGACGCCCCGACCACCGGCGATCTATTCCGAGCCATCCATGAGCGGATTCACTGCCACCGGCACCACCAGCGCCGCGCCCGATGCGATCGCCAATGCGCCGTTCTGGCCGGCGATCGCACCGGCCGGGGTGCGGGCGAGCATGCGCCTGGACGGCACCGTCACCGATGCGCGTCTACGCCAGGCCATCGTCGCCGCCATGCTGGCGGTCAACGATGAACTGCAGGCCTGGGCGGATATGCACCAGGCGGCTGGCTACGCGGCGTTGAGCGATGTGCCCAGCACCACCGTCGATGGCATCTCGCGGCGCGTGCAGCTGTACCTGCGCGCGGTCGCGTGTGCCACCGCCGTCGAGGTGGCCGAGCGTTACCGCAGCTTCGATGCCACCGACAGCGCCAACCAGCGCGCCGATGACCTGTCACCCAGCATCACCGAGCTACGCCGCGATCAGCGCTGGGCCGTGCGCGACCTGCAGAACCTGCCGCGCAGCACCGTGGAGCTCATCTGATGCGTGTGCACGCGATGCAAGGCGACACCGTCGACCTGCTGTGCTGGCGCCACCTGGGCAGCACGGCCGGCCTGGTCGAGCGCACCTATCTCCTCAATCCCGGTCTGGCCGAACTGGGCGCCGTGCTGCCGCACGGCACCCCAGTGGAGTTGCCCGAGGTAACCACTACCACGGCGGCGATGACGCCGCTCGTGCAGCTATGGGACTGACCTGATGACCGAACCCACCTCCGTATCGAGCGGCTTTTTGATCGCCACCGGTGTGGGCCTTGCCTCGGTGCTGCCTGGCATCGACGGCGATGCGCTGATCGGCGCGTTCGCCGGCGGCGCGCTGTTCGTGGTGTCCGCCGCCAAGCAACCGCTGCTGGCGAGGCTGATCTATTTCCCGGTGAGCGTGATCGCCGGCTATCAGCTGGCGCCGGAGCTGCTGCGCTGGTTGCCGATCAAATCCAGTGGCGTGGCCGCTTTTGCCAGCGCGGCGTGCGCCATCACGGTCACACTGGGCCTGATCGAAAAGAGCAAGTCGTTCGACTTTTCCTTCCTACGTCGTGGAGGTCCGCCCAGTGCATAGCCTGGTCACCGTCCTGACGTTGATGGCCTCGCTGGCCATCTGCGTCCGCCTGCTTACCTATCACCGCCCGTCCGATGCCCGGCATCGCCGCGGCGCGGGCTGGTGCGCATGGCTACTGATCGCCAGCACCGGCGGCCAGGCGCTGCACATCCTGCTTGCCGGCGCCGGCTCCCACGTAAGTCCGTGGCACCTGGGCACGTTGACCGTGCTGGCAGTGCTCACCTACCGCGCCCAGGGCAATGTGGCGCGCATCCTGAAGGTCGATTGATGTTCACCGATACCCAGCTTGCTTCGATCATGCAGTGCCCGGCACAACGCGCCCAGCGCTGGCACGGGCCGTTGCTCACCGCCGCCAATCGCTTCGGCATCACCACCAAGCGCCGCGCCGCGCATTGGCTCGGCCAGGTCGGCCACGAAAGCCTGAGCCTGTCCCGCATGGAAGAAGGCCTGCACTACACCACCAGCGCTCGGTTGCTGGAAGTCTTCGGCTCCCGCATCACGCCGGCACAAGCGCCGCAGTTCCTGCGCAATCCGGTCGGCCTAGCCAACTTCGTCTACGCCGACCGCTTGGGCAACGGCGACGCCGCCAGCGGCGACGGCCACCGCTACCGGGGCCGTGGCCCGATGCAGCACACCTTCCGTGGCAACTACCGCCGTGTCGGTGAGCTGATTGGCCTGCCGGTGGAAGACCAGCCGGATCTGCTGCTCCAGATCGAACCCAGCGCACTGGGTGCAGCAGCGTACTGGCACGACAACGGCCTCAACACGCTGGCCGATGCGGGCGACGTGCTGGGCCTGGGCCGCAAGATCAACCTGGGCAACGTGCGTGCCAAGCGCCTGCCCGAAGGCCACAGCGATCGCGTTGCGCGCACGAAGCGCGCCCTGCAGATCCTGGGCGTGAGCTGATGATCACGCGCCTGATCATCCTGCTGGCGCTGATTGCGCTGCTTGTCGGTGGCTGCGTGTGGCAGGAGCGGCGCGTCAGCACTGCGCGCGCCGAGCGCAAGCAGGCTCTAGACGACAAAGCTGCCGCAATCGCCGAACGCGACAGCGCAAAGGCTTCCACCCAAACCGTTGTCGAGTACGTTGATCGCGTGCAGATCCTGCGCGAGGCCGGCGCCACCATCACCCGCGAGATCCCGATCTATGTCACCGAGAAAGCGAACGCTGCTTGCGCTATCCCTACTGGCTTTGTGCGGATGCACGACGCCGCCGCCACGGGCGACCCTGCCGGACCGGCCACCGGAGATCCTGATGCGCCGGCCGCCGGCATTACGCTCTCTGCCATCGCCGGTACCGTCGCCGACAACTACACCAGCTGCCACGCCACCGCCGCGCAGTTGAGCGCGCTACAGGACTGGATCGACCTCCATGCACCCGAGCCGACGCCATGATCAAACCCGCCAGCCTACGCGCGCATCTGGTCGCGGCTTTGCCGGACCTGGCCCGCGATGCCGACCGGCTGCTGGTGTTCATCGACGCCGGCAGCCTGGTCAGCACGTTCCAGCCCGGGCTGTCGTTCGAGTACCAGTACACGCTCAACCTGATCCTGACCGACTACGCCGGCCACCCCGACAGCGTGATGCTGCCATTGCTGGAATGGGTGCAGGCCAACCAGTCCGAGCTGCTGTCTAACCCGGCGCGCCGGGGCGAGATCGCCTTCGAGGCCGACATCCTTGCCAACGATGCAGTGGATCTGTCGATCAAGTTGCCGCTGACCGAGCGCGTCGTCGTGACGGCGAAAGACGGCGGCGGCTACGACATGACGCATGCGCCTGAGCCGCAGATCGATCCTTCATGGATGAGCTGACCTCACTGGAGGACTGGGCCGCGCCCTTGCTGGCGCGTCTGCAGGAAGGCGAGCGCCGCAAAGATCGGCACCGCCCTGCGGCGATCGCAGAGCCAGCGCCCCCCATGTCACGATAGTTGTCCGCTCCCCTGAATCCTCAGATGGAGACCGCGATGGCCCGCTACAGCCCCGAACTCAAAGACCAGATCGTCCGGCGGATGATGCCCCCCAACAATCAGAGCGTTGCTGACCTGAGCCGTCACACTGGCATCAGCGCCCCCACGTTGTACGCGTGGAAGAAACAGATCCGCATCCAAGGATATATCGTGCCTGACACCGCTACTTCGCCGGACAAATGGGACGTGAAAGCCAAACTGAGAGCCGTCGCCCAGACGATGCCGATGAACGAGGCCGAGTGCTCGGCGTGGTGCCGTGAGAACGGCATCTACCCCGAGCAGATCGCTGCCTGGCGGCAGGCCTTTGAGACCATGCAGTCGAGCGCCTCGGCAGCGGAGCGGGCGGTTTCCACGGTGATGCGCAAGCGCGTCAAGCAGCTTGAGAAGGAGCTTTTGCGCAAGGATCGCGCCCTGGCGGAGGCGGCAGCGCTGCTGACGCTGTCAAAAAAAGCCCAGGCTCTCTGGGGCACCGACGAGGACGTCTGATCCCCGCGTCGTTGAAACAGAGAGCCGTCACGTTGATCGCCGAGGCAGTGGCCGCCGGTGCCCGCGAGATCAAGGCATGCCAGGTGCTGGGCATCAGCTGCCGCACGCTGCGCCGTTGGCGCGGTGCCAGCACGCTGGTGGATGCTCGAAAAGGCGCGGCCAAGCACTGCCCGCATGCGCTGAGCTGCGTCGATAAGGAACGAATCATGGCCGTCGCCAACCAGCCCGCTTACCAGAGCCTGCCCCCCTCGCAGATCGTGCCCCGGCTGGCAGATCAGGGGATTTACATCGCATCGGAATCAAGCATGTATCGCGTGCTGCGTGCGCGTGGGCAAGTCAATCGCCGTGGTCGCGCCGCCGCCCCGCGGACTGTGGCTAAACCGATGGCGGTGCGTGCCGATGCCCCTCGCCAAGTCTGGTCATGGGATATCACGTATCTGCCCTCGACGGTGAAAGGCCAGTTCTTCAAGCTGTATATGATCCTGGACGTCTACAGTCGCAAGATCGTGGGCTGGGAGATCCACCACGAGGAGCTGGCCATCCACGCATCGATGCTGATCGGGAAAGCCTGCATGCGAGAGCAGGTGGCGCGCGACACGCTGGTACTGCACGCTGACAATGGCGGCCCGATGAAAGCGGCAACGATGCTGGCCACCTTGCAGAGCCTTCATGTGACCCCGTCCTTCAGCCGTCCACGGGTGAGTGACGACAACCCTTACTCAGAGGCGCTGTTCCGCACGCTGAAGTACGCGCCGTCGTATCCGAGCAGGCCGTTTACCGACATCACCTGCGCGCGCAGTTGGGTGGCGGGCTTCGTGGACTGGTACAACAACGAGCACCGCCACAGTGGCATCCGATTCGTGACGCCGCACGAGCGCCATGAGCGACGCGACCAGGCCATCCTGGCCGCACGCGCGGACGTGTACCGGGAGGCCGCCATGCGTCATCCGAGCCGCTGGCGCGGACGCGCCACGCGTAACTGGACGCCTGTCGGCGCGGTTTGGTTGAACCCGGATAACGACGATAGAAAAGCACCCGATGACATGAAGTTGGCAGCATGAAATAGCGGACAACTATGTTGACAATCACCGAGCGCATCGGTCGACAACAGGCACCTGACGGGACGCCCTACGCACCGCGCAAAGTGCCGGTGCGGGATAAGGCCGGGAGAGTCAAACGCGAGAAGATGTTCGCCAAGCTGCGGCAAGCGAAGTTCCTCAAGGTCAGCGCCAGCCCCAACGAGGTGAGCGTGGGATTCATGGGGCGCGTGTCGCGCATTGCGCGCGTCCATCAAGAAGGGCTTAGTGAACAATTGAGACGGGCTGGCCCCATTGTGAGATACCAAAAACGCACACTATTGGGATTCACGACTGAATACAATAAAGTCTTGAAAGAACAGCTCCTCAACCACTTAATAGCGTAAGATGGCTATTCTTGCTTAAAATTATTATTCGAAAATTTAATTATTATTACTTGACGGGCGCGATTGCAGAAATTAGTGAATATTTTTGAAGGAATTCCCTTGAATTATATTACTACCAACCTTCTCTACGAGAAACGCCCGCAGCTGCGGGCGCTTCTTTATCTCAACTAGCGGTTATTTTTCCTTCACTGTAACCGGATCCCTTACAGTTACGGTTCCGCCACTCGCTCCACCGCCACTACCACCACCGATAAAACCACCACCGCCGCCGCCGCCTACAGTCCCCCCAGAACCGCCGCCACCTGTCCGAGGTGGATTGCGGACCTGCTGTACCGGCGGCGCACCCAAGTAATTACCGGAAGAATCGTAGGTATAGGTCACGCACGCAGAACCATTACATACTGTTACAGTATCACCGGGAAGCATAAAAGTACCGAACCCATACATATTAGGCTTACGAATATTGCGCTCATAGTTTGAGTTAATAGCATTGAGCGTAGTTGTAGTCGGCATAGGTGAACCGAGATCACAGTTACCACAATTCAGAGAATAATTAGAAGGGCCATTAGCCGCAAGAGCAATACTTACAGCCCCTCCCAGTGCTGCCAGAGCAATACAGCCTTGAACTGACTTTTTCTTCAGGAGCTCGGCACCACGCAGCTTTAAATTTTTAATATTCACAAATTCCCTTTAACCCCAGTAATTGTTTAACTATCTACAGCAAGATCCGACAATTTGATCAGCCAAGCGATTTGCCTGGGACAGCTGGTCGGGTTTGAGAGTCGAGCGCGACCTCTCCAACAACGAATTAAGATCAGCGTTCGGCTCTACCATTCCAAGAGCCTTGTAGTATGCATACGACTTTACAGGAGATTTTTGAGCGAGGACTCCAGCGTCATACGCTCTACCCAACGCCATTAATGCATCTACGCTACCAGTGCTAGCCGCCTTATCGAGATACCCCATAGCCTTACTTCGATACTCGACAAGCTTTTCTGGATGAGATAGGTAATCGGTAGCAGGGCCTATTACAGAAGCGGAGTCAATTGAATATAAAACCATTGCCTCAATAGAACCCTGCTCTGCTGCCTTCTCGAGCCAAGGCTCGTCTAGCAGGTCAGCTTGCTCTGTAAGTCCCTTACACTCTTCAAAGTTAGTTTCCAGAGACTTCAGATAATTCGACTCCGCACCAGCCTTTCGATAGACATCGAGCAAGCCGGGTGACGGCGGCTGCAAGGTCGCCTTACACTGTGATACAGCCATGTATATTGCATAGGTGGCGGCAGCATCGCCAGCCCTGGATCTATCGACGAGAGATCTCACATAAGATAAAGCATCACCTGGCGGACGTTGCTCATTACGAACAATTGAGAAAGCCCGCCCTCCTATTGGCTTTATAAATCGCCCATCCACCTTTTTGTCAGCAACCAAGGAGGTTGCATATTTTTTTGCTTTCTCTGGAGCATCTGTTGGACTTGTACGTTCAACATCGGACGCAGCCATGCCACTTTGGCTTGAAGTATATGAGGAGTAAAACGCAAGCGTCAATACACCTCCTATTAAAACAACCCCACTCGCAACCCACTTCCAAGACATATCTCTTCCCAACTAACCAAGAGCGAGCTCAACCTGGATGATGCCAGCAGGCCTACTCGCACGCAACTACCGCACATGAAATCGGCAGCATGTTGGTGTTAAGGCTACAAGCGCAGTAGCCCCCACCCCTCCGCTAGGTAAATTATAAATTGTCTATCCACTAATAAATTACTCAATGACATCCTTTACCGCGGTCGACCTTTCGAAGCTATCTGCTCCAGACCTCTTAGAAAAACTCAATTTTGAGGCAATTTTCATCCAGATTCTTACCCAATTTCGGAGCCTGGTACCGGAATTCTCCGCTCTGACGGAGGCGGACCCTGTTTACAAGCTCCTGCAGTTGTTCGCTGCCCGCGAGCTGCTGCTCCGCCAGCGCGCCAACGACAAGGCGCAGCAGACCATGCTGGCCTTCGCCACCGGCACTAACCTTGACCACCTGGGCGCACTATTCGGCGTAGCGCGCCTAATGCTCGATCCGGGACAACCCGAGATCGACATTGCGCCGACCTACGAGTCGGACGTGGACTTTCGCCGCCGCATCCAGCTGGCGCCGGAGGGCTTCAGTGTTGCCGGCCCCGAGGGCGCCTACATCTATCACGCGCTCAGTGCGGCGGCCGATGTCATGGACGCCAGCGCCACCAGCCCCGCGCCTGGCCAAGTCCTGGTCACCGTTCAATCGCGCACCGGCGATGGCACGGCTCCCCAGGCGTTGCTGGACGAGGTCGCGGCGATCCTCACCAACGATGACGTGCGCCCGCTGACCGACAATGTTACGGTACAGAGCGCCCAGATCGTCCCGTATGCCATTCGTGGGCGCGTCTACACCTACGCCGGCCCCGACTCGGCGGTCGTCATGCGCGAGGCAATGCGCAGCCTGCAGGCGTATCTGGACGAAGCTCACCGCATCGGCCGTGACGTGCCCGAGTCAGCGATCAAGGCCAAGCTGTTCGCCGATGGCGTGCAGCGCATCGAGCTGGATTCGCCTGCGGCTGACGTCCGGATCAGCCGCACGCAGGCCGCCTACTGCACCGCGATCGACATCTTGCACGCCGGCATCGATGAGTAACTCCCCGCTGCCGCCCAACGCGACGCCGATGGAGCGCGCCCTGGCCGCTGTCACCGAGCGCCTGGAAGCGATCCCGCTCCCGTACCCGGATCTGTGGAATCCGGACACATGCCCAGCCGGACATCTGCCATGGCTGGCCTGGACGCTATCGGTGGATGACTGGAAGGCCGACTGGAGCGATGCGGTCAAGCGCTCGCGCCTTCGTAGCGCCATGGCAATCCAGCGTCGCAAGGGCACCGCCAACAGCGTCCGCATGGTGGTCGCCTCGTTCGGCGGTGCGGTGACCATCCGCGAGTGGTGGCAACAGCAGCCACGCGGCCAGCCGCATACCTTCGAGCTCACGCTCACGCTCAACGGATCCGATGGACGGGCTGCGAGCGCTCGGTTTGTCGATGAGGTCATCGCCGAGGTTGAGCGCACCAAGCCCGTCCGGTCGCACTTCGGTTTCGTGCAGGGGCTACAAGCCACTGGCAACGTCTCGCTGGTCACCGGTATTCGCATCATCAACTACCGCCGTCTGTCGATGACGGCGCAGGGATAAGCCATGGCACTACAACTGGTCCTCACCACCGCCGGCCGCGCGACGCTGATCAACGCCGAGAAGAACGGTACCAATGCCGTCAAGGTGACCAGCATCGGTTTCACAGCGGCGGCATTCGCTGCAACAGAAGACCTGAAGAGCGTCCCTAGTCAGCACCTGGCGCTCTCCAGTATCTCGGGCGGCACGACGTCGTCCACCACCATCCACGTCACCGTTAACGACACCAGCCGAGCGACCTATGAGGTACGCGGGTTTGGGTTGTACCTGGAAAACGGCACGCTGCTGGGCAGCTACTCCCAGCCGGATCTGATCATGGAGAAGGCCGCCGCGTCCGACCTGCTCATGTCGGCCGATATCCTGTTTTCCGGCGTTACCGTGTCTTCGGTGACGTTTGGCAATGCCAACTTCACCAACCCGGCCGCGACCACCGAGAAGGAAGGCATCGTCGAACTTGCCACGCGCGCAGAAGCGATTGCAGGTGTGGACCCACAACGTTCCGTCACACCGGACGCATTGAAAGCCGCGATCGATAGCCGCAGTGGGTGTGCGCGCTTTGAGGCGTCCGGCACATTTGTTGTTCCGGCAGGGGTAACGGCGATCTACGTCAGCGCCTGTGCGGGCGGTGGTGGTGGCGGCGGCGGCGCAACGCGCGCCGAGAAGTCCAATGGAACGGGTGTCTACACCGCGACCGGCGGTGGCGGCGGAGGTGCAGGCCAGTCGATCCAGCGCGTGCGTTTTGCGGTCACGCCTGGGGTCATCCATCCCATCGTCATCGGTGCCGGCGGATCGGCTGGGGCAGGCTCAAGGACAGACGGTGCATCTGGTGCCGCTGGTAGTGCGGGGGGCGCAACGGTCATCGGCAACCTCATCACCCTGGCCGGAGGCCAGGGCGGCGGCGGTGGGCTGACGGGCGCCAATCAGGTCGGCGGCGCTGCTGGCGGAGATGGCTATCCGGCGGGCGGTGACTCGGCATCTATCGCTGCGGTTTCGCCCTATGGCCCCGCTGGTACCGGTGGCTCGTGTGCATTCGGCGGCGGCGGGCCTGGAGGTCGCAGTGCAGGCGACACCACTTCGGCCAGTCGTAGAGGCTTCGGCTTTGGCGCTGGGGGCGGCGGCGGCGGCGGCGTGTCCAATGGCGCCGGTGTAAGTACGTTCGGCAAGGATGGGGCCACCGGGTGCCCCGGCTTCGCTTTTATTGAGTGGTGCTGAGATGACGATTGGACGTTACGCGATGATCCAAGCCGGGACCGACGTGGTGGTCAACATCATCGTTTCCGATAGCGCCTTCACCATTGACGGTTTCGAGTTCCGCGCACTCCAAGACAAGACCGTGTGCGAGCCTGGCATGTACTTCAATCGTGGCGATGGGCTGTACTACTTCGACGCGCAGCTCACCCAGCGCGAAGTCGTCGCGCCTGAGCCGCCTGCGAACTTGTAGCGCCGCTGTGCTGCGTAGATCACGCAGCTACAGCACAACTGCGGTGTCATCCTGCACGCGCGCGACGACCATGACTGCATGGGCAACGCATCCTCCGCACTGAGTAACGCCATTCGCCTCGGCACCGTTGCCGAAGTGAATCTTGCCAACGCGCGATGCCGCGTGCAGATCGGCGAGATGCTGACCGACTATCTGCCCTGGGTGGTCACCCTGGCCGGCACCACCATCATCTGGTCGGCGCCGGCGATCGGCGAACAAGTCGTGTTGCTGTCGCCGGCTGGCGACCTGGCCGATGGTGTGGTGCTACGGGGCCTGTACTCCGACCAATTCGCAGCGCCAGCCGCGTCCGACACGCTTCACGTGCTGCGCTTTGCCGATGGCGCCGAACTTCAGTACGACACCGAGGCGCATGCGCTGCAGGCCACGCTGCCCAGCGGCGGCACCGCGTCCATTACTGCCGATGGCGGAATCACGCTCAATGGCCCGCTGACCGTCAACGGCAAGACGGTGCTCAATGGTGACGCCACCATTACCGGTACCGCAAAGGCGACCACCGATGTCATCGGCGGCGGGATCAGCCTCAAGAACCACAAGACCACCGGCGTGACGGCCGGCAGCGCGCTCAGCGGTGGTCCGCAGTGATCGGCGTCGATGCCACCACCGGCCGTGTGATCGAGGGCGAGCAGCACCTGGCCCAATCGATCGCTTGCATCCTCACCACGCCTATCGGCACGCGTGAACAGCGCCGCGACTTCGGTTCGCTGCTGCCCGAGTTGATCGACCAGCCGTCCAATGGGGCGACCCGCACGCTGCTCTACGGCGCCACCGCCACCGCGTTGATGCGCTGGGAGCCGCGCCTGCGCCTGACCCGCGTCGACCTGATCGTCGGTGATTCACCTGGCAGCTTCGTGCTGACCATCGAGGGCGAACGTACCGACATTGCTCCCGCCAATGCGCGCTTGCGCATGACCATCCCGCTCCGCTTCCGCTCGTCCTGATCGAGGAACCTATGTCCACTGCCTACCACCACGGCGTCCGCGTCATCGAAGTCAGCGCAGGTGCGCGCGTCATCCGCACCGTTTCCACCGCTATTGTCGGCCTGGTCGCTACCGCGTCCGATGCGGACGAGAAGGTCTTTCCGCTCAACAAGGCCGTGCTGGTCACCGATGTGCTGGGTGCTATCGCCAGTGCCGGCACCAAGGGCACCTTGCGCGACACCCTGCAAGGCATCGCCGACCAGACCAATCCGGTGACCGTGGTCGTGCGTGTGGCCGAAGGCGAAGACGCAGGCAAGACCTCGTCCAACGTCATCGGCAAGGCCGAGTCCAGCGGTTACACCGGCCTGTATGCACTGCTCGCAGCGCAAGCACAGCTGGGCGTGCGTCCGCGCATCCTGGGTGCACCTGGGCTGGACACGCTGCCCGTCGCCAAGGCGCTGGCCACCATCGCCAAGAAGCTGCGCGCGATGGCCTACGTGCGGCCGGTCGCTGACACCGTGGCCGATGCCATCACCTACCGGGGCGAGTTTGGCGATCGCGAGTTGATGCTGATCTGGCCGGACTTCCTGGCCTTCGACACCGCCACCAGCACCACGACGGCAGCATATGCCACCGCACGTGCGCTCGGCCTGCGCGCCAAGATCGACACCGAACAGGGCTGGCATAAGAGCCTGTCCAATGTGCCTGTGGCGGGCGTCACCGGCATTTCCAAGGATGTGCACTGGGATCTACAGGACCCGGCGACCGATGCAGGCATCCTCAACGAGGGCGACATCACCACGCTGGTGACCTTCAACGGGCAGCGCTTCTGGGGGTCGCGCACGTGCGCGGAGGACAACATGTTCGCCTTCGAGACGGCCACGCGTACCGCGCAGGTCCTGGCCGACACCATCGCCGAGGGCGTGGCGTTCTACGTCGATAAGCCGATGCATCCCTCGCTGGTCAAAGACATCGTCGAAGACATCAACGCCAAGTTCCGTGACCTGAAAGCGTCCGGCTACCTGATCGATGCCACCGCCTGGTTCGACGGCACAGTCAACAGCGCCACGACGCTCGCCGATGGCGCGCTGCGCATCGACTACGACTACACGCCGGTACCGCCGCTGGAGAACCTGCAGCTGTACCAGAAGATCACCACCAGCTACCTGGCCGACTTTGCCGAACGCGTCAACGCGTAACGCACCCGCCATAGATTCTCGGAGAACCCCATGGCTTTGCCCAAGAAACTCAAAGCGCTCAACCTGTTCAACAACGGTGAGAGCTATCTCGGCCAGGTGGTCGAAGTGAAGCTACCCACGCTGTCCCGCAAGATGGAGGAATATCGCGGCGGCGGCATGAATGGCCCGGTCGATATCGACTTCGGCCAGGAGAAGATCGAGCTCGAATGGAAGTGCGGCGGCATGATGCGCAGCGTGCTGAATCAGTACGGCGCCACCACGCACAATGCCGTGCAGCTGCGCTTCGCCGGCTCCTACCAGCGCGACGATAGCGGCGCGGTGGATGCCGTCGAGTTTGTGGTGCGCGGCCGTCACAAAGAGATTGATCCCGGTACCGGCAAGTCTGGCGACGACACCGAGTTTTCCGTCAAGACCTCCGCCAGCTATTACAAGCTAATGATCAATGGCTCCACCGTGATCGAGATCGATCTGATCAACATGATCGAGATTGTCAACGGCGTGGATCTGCTTGCGCCTCACCGCCGCGCTATCGGCGCCTGACCCTTTCGGCCTGGCGCCGCCAGGCCTCAGCCCTGAGACCTTTCGATGACCCCGACCTTTTCCCCAGCCATTCCCCTGGATCAGCCAATCGTGCGCGGTGAGCAGACCATCACCGAGATCAAAGTGCGCAAGCCTGGCGCAGGCGAACTGCGTGGCCTCAAGCTTGCCGATCTGCTGCAGATGGATGTCACCGCGCTGGCGACGCTGCTACCGCGCATTTCCTCGCCCATGCTGACCACCGCCGACGTCAATGCGATGGATCCGGCCGACTTGGTGGCAGTAGGCCAGGAGACTGTGGTTTTTTTCTTGCCGAAGGCGACGAGGGAGACGGACTTCCCAACTGCGTAGAGGATGCGATGGCCGACATCGCGGCCATCTTCCACTGGCCGCCGTCTGAAATGGACGGCTGGTCGCTGCACGAACTCACGGCGTGGCGCGAGCGTGCCCGCCTGCGAAGCGGAGCCGAGTGATGCTGCACCACCCCACGAACGAGGCCGCCTAAATGGCGGCCTCTGACAATCTACGCCTGCAGGTCATCCTTGCCGCTGTCGATCGCGCCACTGGCCCCTTCCGGCGCGTGCTGAGCGGTAGCCGTGGTGTTGCCACCGCATTGCGCAATCAGCGCGACGCGCTGCGGCAACTCAACAGCCAGCACCGCGACATCGGCGCCTATCGCGAGCAGGTAGCGCAGGCACAGCGCGCCAGGGCCGCGCTCGATGCGCAGCGCCAATCGGTGCGCACGCTTGCTCAGCAGATGAAAGCGGCCGGCACGCCTACGGCGGCAATGAATGCCGAGTTCGAGCGAGCCGTTCGCACCGCACGCGAACTCAAGGCAGCCCACGGCGCGCAGGAAGCCGGCTTACAGCGCCTGCGTGGTCGTCTGGAGACGGCCGGAATCAGCACGCGCGAGTTGGTCACGCATGAGCGGCGCCTGCGCGGCGAGATCGAGAACACCAATACCGCCATGCGCGCCCAGCAGCAGCGCCTGGTGGCGATCGACGCTGCCCAGCGGCGCAGCGCCCGTGTCCAGAGTGCTGGCCTGCAGGCGAGTGTCTACGGTGCCGGCATGGCGTTTGCCGGCCAACGCGCACTGGGCGCCTCCGTGCTGCCGATCAGCGATGCGATGGAGTTCGAATCGGCCATGGCCGACGTGCGTAAGGTGGTGGACTTCAAGACGCCGCAGCAGTTCTTGCAGATGGGCCGCGATGTCGAGAACCTCTCGATGCGTTTGCCCATGCTGCCGGCCGAGATTGCCAAGATTGTCGCGGCCGCCGGCCAGGCGGCCATCCCGCGCCAGGAGCTGGTCCGCTTTGCCGAGGACGCCGCCAAGATGGGCGTGGCCTTCGACAGCAGCGCCGAGGAAGCCGGCCAGACCATGGCCACCTGGCGCACCGCCTTCCGCATGGGCCAGGCCGAAGTGGTCGTATTGGCCGACAAGATCAACTACCTCGGCAACACCGGCCCGGCCAGCGTCAACAAGATCAGCGCGGTGGTGAACCGCATTGGTGCTCTGGGTGAAGTGGCCGGCCTGCAGAGCGGCCCGCTGGCCGCGCTGGGCGCCACCGTCGCCGGCATGGGGATCGAGTCGGAAGTCTCGGCCACCGGCATCAAGAACATGCTACTCACCCTGGCCTCGGGCGAATCGGCCACCAAGAGCCAGCGCGAGGCCTTCGACAAGCTGGGCGTCAAGACCACGACCATGGCCCAGGTCATGCAGAAGGACGCCGGCGGGGCGATCATGTCGGTGCTGCAGAAGCTGCGCGCACTGCCCAAGGCCGAGCAGGCCGCGACCATGACGCAGCTGTTCGGCCGCGAGTCGATCGGCGCCATCGCACCGCTGCTGACCAATCTGGAGCTGCTGCAGGGCAACTTTGCCAAGGTCGCCGATGCCCAGCGCTATGGCGGCTCGATGTCTGCAGAGTACGCCTCGCGGGTGGCCACCTCGGCCAACTCGCTGCAGCTGTTGAAGAACACCGCCGTGGTGGTGTCGCAATCGATCGGCCAGGCGCTGCTGCCGCAGTTCAAGGAGGTGACCGAGCGCACGGCCGCTGTAGTCGGCCGGGTCACGACGTGGATCCGCGCCAATCCGGTACTGGTGGGCGCGATCGCCAAGACGGCGATCGCTGGCGCCGCGCTGGTCACGATCCTGGGCGGCCTGCTGGTGGCCGGCGGCGTGGCCGCAATGGCGTTCTCGCAGATCCACGGCGCCGTGGCGCTGCTGTCGGGCGGCGGCGGCTTCGGTGCGCTGCTGCGGCAGGGGCTGGCGTTCGGCGGCCGCGTGCTGCCGATGCTCGCCAATGGCGCGCGCCTGCTGCTGCCGCTGCTCGGCGGGGTCAGCCTGCCGGTGCTGGCCATCGGCGCCGCCGTCGCGGCGGTGGCGCTGCTGGTGTGGAAATACTGGGGACCAATCAAGGCCTTCGCCATCGGCGTTTGGCAAGGCATCGTCGATGTGGCCGCGCCGGTGCTCGCCGAGCTGAAGACCGCGCTCGCGCCGCTGGCGCCGGTATGGGACACCGTGGCCGCTGCGATGGGCCAGGCCTGGGCGTGGGTCAAGCAGCTGCTGATGCCGTTCGAGACCGCCACCGCGCAGCTGCACGGTGCAACGCAGGCCGGTCGCGGCTTGGGGCAGATCCTGGGCGCGGTACTGGTCACCCAGCTGCAGCTGGCCGTCAAGGCGATTGGCTGGCTGGTGCAGGCGTTTGTGTTCGTGCTGCCGGTGATCAAGCAGATCCTCGGCGGCGTCTGGCAAACGGTCCAGGGAACCTGGTCGCTGATCGTGGGCGTGTTCACCGGCAACGGCGATCGCATCCGCCAGGGGCTGCTGCAGCTGTGGGCCGGCATCAACCTGCAGTTAGCCAACTGGCCTGCCAGGATGCTGCAGGCCGGCGCGGACATGATCAGCGGCCTGATCCAGGGCATCCGCTCCAAGCTCGGCGCCGCCGGCAACGCGATCGCCAGCGTCGGCACCGGCGTGGTCGACCGCTTCAAGGGCCTGCTGGGCATCCACAGCCCCTCGCGCGTGTTCGCCCAGCTGGGCGACTTCACCATGCAAGGCCTAACCGTGGGTCTGCAGCGCGGCCAGGGTGCGCCTGTGCAGGCCGTCACGGCGCTTGGCAACCGGATGCGTGTGGTGGGCGCCGGCCTGGCCCTGGCGACGGCCACAGTGCCCGTGGCGGCGATCGACAGCCGTGCGCCTCTGTCCGCCCCTGTGCGCGCCGCCAGCGCGCCTGCAGGCGGTAACAGCTACGTCATCCACGTCCATGCCGCACCCGGTATGGATGCGACCGCACTAGCGCGCGAAGTCGCCCGTCAGCTTGAAGAGCGCGACCGGCGCGCGGCGGCCACGCGCCGCTCCAGCCTGCGCGACGACTGAGGATCCACCCCGATGATGATGTCCTACGGCACGTTTGTGTTTGCCCTCGATAGCGCCGCCTATCTGCAGCTCCAGCGGCAGATGAGTTGGCGCCACGCCACCAGCGAGCGCGTCGGCGCGCGCGCGGCCAGCCAGTTCCTGGGCCCAGGCGATGAGACCATCGAGCTGTCGGGCCTGATCGCACCCGACCTGACCGGCACGCGAGGATCGCTGACTACGCTGCGCAGACTCGCAGCAGACGGCGCGCCGCTGCCCCTGGTCGACGGCACGGGCTGGGTGTACGGGCCGTATGTGTTGCTGGCGGTCAACGAGACGGCGTCTCTGTTCTTCCCGGATGGCACGCCGCGCCGTGTCGAGTTCCAGCTGAGCCTGCGCCGCACCGATGACGTGGCGCCCGAGGCGACCGCAGCATGAGCTACCCGACTCCGCAGTGGCGCGTGGTGCTTGATGGCACCGACCTCACCGAGCGCATTGCACCGCGCTTGCTCGATCTCACCCTCACCGAGTGCCGCGGCGGTGAGGCTGATCAACTGGATCTGCGCATCCATGACCACGACGGCAAGATGGCATTACCCAAGCGGGGCGTGCGCCTGGCTGTAGCCCTGGGCTGGAAAGCCACCGGCCTGGTCGAAAAGGGCACCTTCGTCGTGGACGAAGTGGAATACAGCGGCGCGCCCGACATCATCACTGTGCGCGCGCGTAGCGCCGACCTCACGGCCGACATGCGCACGCGGCGCGAACGCAGCTGGCACAACACCACGCTGGGCACCGTCCTCAACACGTTGGCCGGTGAGCACGGTCTGCAGCCACGCGTGGCAGACGCGCTGGCGCGCACCAAGCTGCCGCACCTCGACCAGGCCAACGAGAGCGATATGAATCTGCTGACACGCCTGGGCCAGCGCTTTGACGCCGTTGCCACAGTGAAAGCTGGTGCACTGATGTTTGCTCCGATTGGCGCCGGCACCACGGCGACCGGCAAACCGCTGCCCACTGCCACGCTCACGCGGCGCGATGGCGACCAACACCGCTACGCCGTCGCAGACCGCGATGCGTACACCGGTGTGCGCGCTTACTGGGTGGACAAAGGCAAGGCGCGCCGGCAGTCGGTGCTGGTGGGCACAGACGAAAAGGCCAAGCACCTGCGCGAGTCCTACGCGGACGAGGCAACCGCACGCCAGCATGCGCATGCGGAGCTGGAGCGGGCCAAACGCGGCGCGGCGAAGTTCGACTACAGCTTGGCAATCGGGCGTGCAGAGCTGTTCCCAGAACAACGCATCACCGTCAGCGGCTTCAAGCCAGAGATTGATGGGCAATCCTGGCTGGTCGCAAAGGCCACTCACACAGTCAGCGGCTCCACCGGCTTTACCACAGCACTCGAATTGGAAACGAGCGCGTGAAAAGCCTTGCCTCGCTGACTACACCGCAGCAGCTTCCGGGGAGTGACACGCCGATAGCGAACCATTGCTCCGCACCCGATACAGTCCCAGTTCGCTCTGCGCACGCGCCACAGCCAAGGCATACGTGTCATATCCTGATCCTGGCAGTTGGTGCCGGGCCAATGTCAGGCCACCACTTTTTGATACTAGGATTTCCGGAAAAAACATAGCGCCAGCCGTTGTGGCGTGTGCGGTCAGCAAGTAATCACCAACTTCTCGAATCATGCAGGCTTCCATGCGGGGTAGTTGATAGCGAATAGAACTCTACGCGCCCTTGCGTTGGCTTTGCGTCAGCGTATTCCCGACCTCGAATGTGGGAATTGTCTGATGGCCGAACCGACACGGTGTGCGTAGTGTTGATGCTGGATGTCAGGTCATCTCGCGCTGCCAGGACGGCGGCGAACGGATCGCAAGGAGCTACGCGCCGACACCTTTTAAGCCGCCGGCACACACCGGCGGCTTTTTTTTGATGCCCGTTCTGATTTGCGCTTCACCAGCTAAACGTCCGCGACGGGTCGCCGATAACGCTCTCTTTTGCGAGGACCAGCTGTCCTATCTGCACCTTGATCACGACTTCTTTTTTTCCGGCCACCCATGTTGATCTGCATATATCGCTGATCTAACGGGCCGTTGTTGGAGATGACCGGACCCACTGTGCTGTTGTTGAAATTGAGCGTGGGCGCTGCGCTCGTCGAGGAAAGCGATTCGTCTGCGATCAACCCCAAGGCTGCGAGTGCAGCGCTACGTGCAGCGGTTGATGCGGTTCTAAGCGCAGACAGAATGCGTGCATCTTCTGGATCCATCTGAGCCCGGTGTCCAGACAGCACGTACATGACATCAACACCGCGATCCAGAGCGGCCAGCAGATACGCTCCGCCCGGCAGGTTGATGTCTTTCTCGAAGTTCATCTGCGCATAGCGCGTGACGCCCAGTCGGGTCGCCAGCTCGTCTTGCGTCAGGTCGAGCCGCTTACGCTCATCCTTCAGGCGCTTCCCGACAGTCATACAGGCATTTCCTCACTTGACAATGTTGAGTTAAGTCCACAAAATTCCCAAAAGTGAACGGAACCGCCACATGCCCCGGAAGAGTCAAATGCAGCAGTTCACGCCTCGCAGCCCGGAACAGGCGCGACAGTGGCTTGAAGCGAATGGCATGACGGTCTCGGCATTCGCACGACAGAACGGCGTGGATCGGTCGGTGGTTCATGACCTGCTCCGCGGCCGCTCTCAGGGCAAATACGGCGAGTCGCACAAGGCGGCAATCGCCTTGGGTCTCAAGGCACCACCCAATAGTGCCACACAAATCCCAACTGCCAAGCGCTCAAGGGGGTGAGCATGTTCGGTCGTAAGAAGGTTGTTTTCAGTTGTGAGTCCTGCGGCAGCAGGCTCATCAAGCGCACCAGTTCGCTGTCGCACAAGTATCTGCGGCATGACTCCTATGTCTGCGAAAACCCGATGTGCGGTGCCACCTACACCGGTCACTCGGAGCTGACCGGCATTGCCAGTCCAAGCGGCGTGCCGACCGCTCACAGCGACTTGCCGCCCACACCCGCGTTTGAACGCGCCTTGGCTCTGCAGGCCTACCGCGAGTCGCTCGGCGACCGCCAGCTGGATCTGATCACCACCGGCGGGGAGCCGGTCTTCCCGCTCATCTGAGGCAACCCCTATGCGAAACACCCTTGATTGGGCGGCACTGCCGCCCACGGCGAAGCTTTGCCTGCAGGTGGCGCTGCTGCACGGCGGCCTGCTGCAGACCGAACATGGCTACATCGGCCGCAGTGCACCTGCCGGCACGCAGGAGCGCTTCGGCGCCCTCGTAGTCGCGCAGCTCATGCAGCACGGCCTGGCCACCGCTGATTGTGTCGATGAGCGCCGTGTCGCACTGACCGACTCCGCCATGGTGCTGTTCCATGCCAACACGCCGCGCGCCGGGGTGAACGCATGAGGGCGCCATGTGGCTGGTATAGCGCCCAGGAGCCGCGCTTTGTCGATACCGCTGCGCAGGCGCCGCTGCGTGTCCACCCGTCTGCCAAGCACGCGGAGGCGCAAGCCCTGACTGCTGCTGTCGAAGCGCATCGCCTGGCAGGCGGTGCCTACATCGTGCTCGACGGCACGCCGGCCATGCCTGCGCCTCAGCGCCGGCCAGGCGCGTAAGGACGCACATGCAAGAGGATCTGCGGCAACAGGTGCTGACCCGTCTGGAACGGGACTACGGACTCAAACACCGTAGCGGTACGCACTACATGCGCGGCGGCAAGTGCCCGTCCTGCAGCAAGAAGGAGCTCTACACCAACCACCTCAAACCGTGGGTGGTGAAGTGCGGCCGTCAGTCCAAATGCGGCCGCGAGCTGCATGTCAAAGACCTCTACGACGATCTGTTCGACGACTGGTCCAAGCGCTTCCAGCCGACACCGTCCGCCCCGAACGCGGCAGCGGACGCGTATCTGGAGTTCGCGCGTGGCTTCGACCTGGCGCCGCTCAAAGGCCTCTACACGCAGGACAGCCATTACGATCGCAAGATCAGCGCCGGCACGGCAACGGTGCGCTTTGCGCTGGTGAAGGGCGGCTGGTGGGAGCGCCTGATCGATCGCCCGCACCGCTTTGGCAAGCAGAAGGCACGCTTCGCCCCGGGCCAGAGCTATGTCGGTGTGTGGTGGGCTGCTCCAGCCACCCTGACCGCCATGCAGACGGCGCGCGAGGTGTGGATCGTGGAGGGCATCTTCGATGCGATCGCGCTGCTGCAGCACGGCATCTGCGCGGTGTCGGCGATGTCGTCCAACGCCTACCCGGAAGACTCGCTGCGCGAGTTGGCCAAGGCGCGTGCCGCCGACCTTCCCACCCTGGTATGGGCACTGGACAACGAGCCGAGCGCACGCGGCTACACGCATCGCCACATCAAGCGCGCAGCGGCCTTGGGCTTCAAGTCGCGCGCCGCACAGATCGTCCAGCGGGACGGTAAGAAGACCGACTGGAACGACCTGCATCTGCGCGCATTGGCCTCCGACGACGCCGAGCAGTGGAACAACGACCTGACCGAAGCGCGCTACCAGGGCGACCTGCTGACCGCCCGATCGGCCGTGGACAAGGGCCTGCTGATGTTCGAGCACGACGGCCGTACCGATTTTTGGCTGGAGTTTGGCTCGCGCCTGTTCTGGTTCGACTTCGACGTGCAACGCTTCGAGAAGCTGCGCCGCGAGAAGCTGGGCGACCAAGACACCGATGGCGACGACGAGTTGGAGGCCGAGGATCTGCGCAAGATCAAGCGCGCCGCCTGCGCGGTCCAGCGCATTGCCGGGTGCTACCCACAGGCGCTGTACTTCCAGCGCCACGAAGTGACCGACGAGAGTTGGTACTACTTCCGCGTCGACTACCCGGACGACAAGCCCAGCGTCAAAGGCACCTTCACCGGTGGCCACGTGGCTAGCGCCTCAGAATTCAAGAAGCGCCTGATCTCGCTGGCGCCTGGAGCGCTGTTCACCGGCAGTGGCCACCAGCTGGATCGGCTGATCGAGGAACAGACCGAGACCATCAAGACCGTGGAGGCCATCGACTTCGTGGGCTACAGCAAGGAACACCACGCTTACCTGCTGGGCGATATCGCCGTGCGCGACGGCGAGCTGGTGGCTGCCAATGAAGAGGACTATTTCGAGTTCGACAAGCTGCGGCTGAAGACCACACAGAAGTCGATCCGGCTGGACATCCAGCGCGATGCAGAGGCATTCCGTACCGATTGGCTGCCCTGGCTGTGGCTGTGTTTCGGCACGCACGGCATGGTGGCGCTGACATTCTGGTTCGGCTCGCTGTACGCCGAGCAGATCCGCGCCGCACACAAGAGTTTCCCCTTCCTCGAAGCGACCGGCGAAGCGGGCGCGGGTAAGACCACGCTGCTGACCTTCCTCTGGAAGCTACTGGCGAGGTCGGACTATGAGGGCTTCGACCCGGCGAAGTCGTCCAAGGCCGGACGTGCGCGCGCCATGGGCCAGGTGTCCGGCATGCCGGTGGTGCTGCTCGAAGCCGATCGCAGTGAGCCGGACAAGGCGCATGCGAAGACGTTCGAGTGGGACGAGCTCAAGGACTTTTTCGGCGGCGGCACCCTGGCGACGCGCGGCGTGCGCAATGGTGGCAACGAAACGTACGAGCCTCCGTTCCGGGGCACGATTGTAATCAGCCAGAACGCTGCGGTGGACGCCTCCGAGGCGATCCTGACCCGTATCGTCAAGCTGCACTTCAAGCGGCCCAACGTCACCACGGAAAGCCGCATCGCCGCCGACAACCTCAACGCCCTGCAGGTCGAAGAGCTGAGTCACTTTCTGGTGCGTGCGGTGCGCCAGGAGCGCGCCATCCTGGACTTGTTCGCCGAGCGGGTGAAGATGTTCGAGGGCAAGCTACGCGCTCAGCCGGAACTGCGGCTGGAACGCGTCATCAAGAACCATGCGCAGATGCTCGCGCTGTTCGACTGCCTGCGCCTGGTCCTCACCATCCCCGACGACATGGTCGAGAAAACGCGCCTGGCGCTGCTGGACATGGCCCTGGAGCGCCAGAAGGCGATCAGCGCCGACCATGCCCTGGTGAACGAGTTCTGGGAGGTCTACGAGTACCTCGAGGCGACCGGCAACGGCAAAGCGGTGGTCAACCACAGCCGCGACACGCAGCGCATCGCCATCAACCTCAACCACTTCACCGCACGCGCGGCGCAGTTCAGCCAGGGCGTGCCGGATCTGAAGGTGCTACGGGTGCTGCTGAGCGACTCGCGCCGGCACAAGTTCATTGGCGCCAACGTGGCGGTGAACAGCGCGATTCTGAAGGACGAGCTGACCGGCGTGGGCACCACCGTCAAGTGCTGGGTGTTTGCGAGATGAGCACTCTGGCCCGTGTTGGAAGTTTTAGGATTTTTTCGTTGACAGCGCGCCAGGGACGGAGCAACTATTACCGCGTCGCCGCACAATCGGCGACCGGGATTGGCAGCTCGATCACTCAAGGCGCACCAGCGCCCATCGTCCGATGCACGGCGCTTTTTTGTTGCTGCTGTGCACCGCACGCGGCGCATTCTCGCCAGTTCTATGGCGGGCGGTACGTGGGGGCCGCAAGGCCCGCCGGTTCCTTGAGTCCGGTCTGCCAACCCGTGCCGTCCGCCACCCTGCTTGGCAGCGGGATGGCGGATTCCAACCAACTCAAGGAATCCACCATGTCCTACGACGCTCAAGAAGCGCCGGCCGCTGCCGCGCGCCAGATCGCCCACTATTTCGGCCTGATCGCCAACACCCTCGACTGGAACCACACTGCCTGGCTCGCCCTGCAGGCGAAGCTGCAGGCCGGCGGCAAAGCGCCTGAAGCATTGACCCTGGCTGACGTTGCCGCAGCCATTGCGACGATCAACGCCGACCAGGCCGAGGTGCGCCAGTGAGCCGCCGCCCCCTGACCAAGACCCAACGTATCGCCCCTGACGTCTACCTGAGCTTGCAGGTCCGCAGCCAGGACGTACTTGCCGAGCTGTATGCAGATGGTCAGCACGACCGGGCGCCGGTGATGTTCGCCTGCAGCGCGATCGAGAAGCCTTCCGACGTATTCCTCGTCGGTGATGGCACCGGCCTGGTCATCGGTTCGACGCACGTGGTGATGCCCGAAGCCGATGCTGCTTCGCTGAGCGAATGGATGATTGCCCGCCTGCCTGTCTTGGAGGTGGCCTGATGGACACAGCCAGTCCAAACGCCCAGCTGCCGGAAGGCACTGATTACTCGATCAGCGAAGAAGAGCAGTTCCGGCTCTGGCGCGCCTATCACGCGGCTGCTTTGCTCGCCGCGCTGACCAACGATGTGGCGATCGAGGCAGGCATCAACCACGACGGACCAGCGGCAGTAGCCGAGTACATCCGCCACGAGCTGCTCGATGTCCTCAATGGCGCGCAGCACCTGCGCGAACCCGACCCAAGCATTCCGCCATCTGGCGCTGACCTGATCTAACCCCGCAACAGCGGGCCGGCGGGCGGTGCTGGAACACCGCCCCAAGGCCCTCCACCAACGCAACTCAGGAGAGTCGATATGCAACAGCAAACTGGAACATGTCCAGCCACGGCAGCACGTCCGCTGGCTTTGGGCACCGGACCCGACGCGGAGGCTAGCACGCCGGCCGTCGTCGCCTACGATCGCGGCATGGGCGATTGCTCGGCCACCATTACCCTGCGCGTCACGCATGGTTCGGTGGTGGTCACTGCCGCGCTGAACATGGGGCCGCTGCGCGAGGCCCGTCAGTCGTGGGAGCGGCGTCGCGGCACCGGCGCCGGCTGGAAGCTCATCGACGGCCCCCGACTATGGACGGCTGCAGAGGACTCGATCAGCACGGAGCTGGCCGAGTTCATGGACGGCTTGGATTTCCCCTTCGACCTGGCCAACATGCTGCCGCGCCGCCCGACTGCGGCTGCCGCCGCCGCAGTGGCACAGGCTGCACGCGAGGTGGCCAATGGTTGAGTTGCTCACTCTGGTAATGATCCTGGCGCCGGCTGCCGGCGGCGCGCTGGTCTACAAGCTGTGGATCTCGCGCCGCCCGCGCCTTACCCAGACCGGCCTGGCTGTTGGTCAGGTGCCGCAGCGCCTGCGTCGCCGCACCCGCATGGCTGTACGGCGGGAGGTGACACATGGCTAAGTCCGTCATCTTTCTCGGCCCGCAGGGCAGCTGCAAATCACTCAACGCCGAGGCCTTGTGTCAGAAGCTCGGTCTGCAGGAGGTCGTCGAGCTGGACGATATCTTGTTCGCGCTCCGCGCTGATCGCCTGGAGTCTTCCGGGCAACTGATCCTGACCTGCGACGAACAGCAAGCGCATACCTGGTCGGTTCGCTGGGGCCTGCGCCGCATCCGTGTCGAGGAAGCACGCATCCAACTCGGTTCCGCATGGAGGACGCAGCCATGAATCTGCATCGCACTATCGAGGTTGCGCGCGCGGCTGTGCGTATGGGAGGGCCTGGCCCCTTGTCCACCGGGGAGGCGCTCACCGCCGCTCTGGTGCTGAATCGCGCTGATTGGCTGGCCGAGATGGACTACACCATCGCCGAGGCACTGGACCGGATCGATACGGACACAATCCAGCACCTGCGTGCGGCCGAGAGGATCATTTGCGAAGATCGGGAGACCGACCATGGCTAACTACGAGATACTGCACGGACACCTGTTCTGCGGCCTTGGCGGCGGCGCAGCTGGCTTCAACGCTGCGCGTCCAGACATTGGCACCGCACGCGCCAGCTTCCGCTGCATCGGCGGCATCGATGTCGATCCTGCGGCGATAGCCGATTTCAGCCGCATCGCCGGCGTCCCCGGTACGGTGATGGACTTGTTCGACCGGGACCAATACCGTGCGTTCTGGGGCTGTGAACCACAGGACGACTGGCGCGAGGTCACTACCACCGACGTGCATCGCGCCTTCGGAGGGGAGCGGCCGAACGTGGTCTTTCTTTCTGCGCCATGTAAGGGCTTCTCCGGCCTGATGGCAGAGAGCAAGAGCCGCACAGATAAGTATCAGGCACTCAACCGTCTGACGTTGCGCGGCGTGATGCTGACCTTGGAGTCATACAAGGACGATCCAGTCGAGGTGTATCTGTTCGAGAACGTGCCGCGCATTGCGACGCGCGGCCGCCATCTGCTCGATCAGATTACCGCGCTTTTCCGCGCCTATGGCTACGAGGTTGCAGAGACCACCCACGACTGCGGAGAGCTGGGCGGCTTGGCACAGAGCCGAAAGCGCTTCCTACTGGTCGCGCGCCACCGCGAGAAGGTGCCGCCGTTTCTATACGAGCCGGTGAAGCGCCCGCTGCAATCGGTAGGCACGGTGCTGAGGCGCATGCCGCTTGCAGGCGACGTGGAGCGCGCAGGGCCGATGCACCGCGTGCCGGCACTGCAGTGGAAGACCTGGGTGCGACTTGCGTTCGTCGAGGCGGGCCGCGACTGGCGTAGCCTTAACCGGCTGGCGGTCGAGGACGGTGTGCTGCGCGACTACCTGGTGATGCCTGAAGTCCATTACGGCCCCGCCAACGGCAACTTCGGCGTCGCGGATCCACGGGCTGCCGCTGGCGCTGCGCAGTATCAGCAGTACGGCGTGATGAACATGCAGGACACCGCTGGCGCGGTGATCGGTGTGAAGTCGCCAGGCCAGGGCACTTTCTCGGTCGCAGATCCGCGCTACGACTGGTCACCGAGCGCGCATCGCAACAAGTACCGCATCGTGCTGTTCGACCAGGCCAGCGGCACGGTCACCTGCAGCGATCGCGTCGGCAGCGGCGCGCCATGCGTCGCAGATCCACGGGCATTCGGTAGGTTTGCCGGCGCAGGCAAGTTCAACGTGACCGGTTTCGACCGTGCGGCTGGCACAGTCATTGCGCGCAGCGACACCGGCCACGGTGCCTACGCCGTTGCCGACCCCCGCCCCGCCAACCAGCGCGAGGCGGGCGACGCCTACGTGACCAACGGGCACTACGGCGTGGTGCCCTGGGAGGGCAGCAGCGGTGCCGTGAGCGCCGCTGCTGGCCATGACAATGGCCGATGGTCCGTTGCGGATCCGCGCATGCCTGGCGAGCGCGAAAACGTAGTCTGCCGCATCATCAGCCTGGACGGCACCTGGCACCGCCCGTTCACCACGCTGGAACTGGCAGCGCTGCAGTCGCTGGTGGACCCGGAGGCCAAGCTGGAACTGGATGGCCTGTCCGACCAGGCATGGCGCGAGCGTATCGGCAATGCGGTTCCGCGCCACGCGGCAACCGCCATCGGCGAAGAGATCGGCCGCACGCTATTGCTAGCCTGGACTGGGCAGACCTTCGCGCTCTCAAGCACACCCATCTGGGTGCGCGACGTGGCGGTGGCCATGTCCCTGCAGGGAGCGAGCGCATGACGCCGCAAAATATCCAGGACGTGACCTACCCGACTGACCGCGACCGGCCCGGCGAGTGCTCGCGCATCCGCATACTCGTTGAATGGTCGGGCGAGGGCTGCACATCTGGACTAGGCCTATGCGAAAGGGAGGCGGCATGACGCAGCGCCAGGTGGACCACGATGCACCGCTGCCGCCCTGCAAGATCGGCCACACCGCACGGCACATGCTGGATCTGCGTCGGCCAGAGGCTGGTGGCGGACACTTCGTGGAATGCGCATGCGGGCGCACACAGAAACATCACAGCTTCGAGCTGGCCATCGCCGAGTGGCGACGCTGCAACGGGATACGCGCGGCGCGCAAGCCGCGTCCTGTGGCTTCCAACGTGGTGCAGATGGGCTTGCGCTTCACCGGTGCATCGCCACGATGATCGATAGCGCGAATATGGAAGCATTCCGCAGGGCTTGCGAAGCGCGCCACTGGCTACGGCAGGGCTATGCGGATGCGGCCAAAGTGCAAGAGCTAAGGCTCCGCATCGCCGCTCAGCGCGGCTACGCCGCTGCTGACTTGCTTGTGGAGGAAATGCGCGAGCAATGGCGACGCCGGCATGAGTGGATCGAGGGGAAAGTGGCGTGAGCAGTCCGGTGGTTACATTCGAGGATCTGCGCCGCCTTTGCGCGCCGGTCGGTCCGCCCCCCCGTGCAGCCACCGTAGTGCGCTGGGCACGCGAGCAGGGAATTCTCTACAGGTATGACGGAAGAGGCGGAATCTGGACAACCCTGGATGCGCTCAACGCCGCATTGGGGCTGGTCCAAAACGCTGCTGAGCTACACAACAAGGAGCTGATCTGATGGGACGCGGCAGGAAGCGCAAGTTCAACCCGGATATCCCCAGGCATATTGACCAAGACGCCCTGCCAAAGGGCGTCTATTGGGCCGATGGACGCTGGTACATCATTGAGGGCGGCCCCACGAGGAAGCGCACACTTGCCTACGCGGACGCGAGGCTTTCCGACCTCCACGCGGCCAGGGAGGCATCCCGTGGTGCCGGCCTGGTCGGTTCTCTGCAGTACCTGACCAAAGCATTCAAGCTCTCCACCGAGTACCGCGACCTGTCCCGCAGCACCCGTGATGACTACGACCGCCATGCCGAGGTGGCCTGTAGCTACGTGCTGAAGGATGGCAGTCTGTTCCGCGGCCTGCAGGTGGACCGCTTGTCCGTTCCCCTGGTGCAGCGCCTGGTCGAAGCGCTCGCCAAGGGGCGGGAGGCGAGCGCCGTGCAGCCCGCATTGCTTGCCCGTCCGTCCACGGCCAATCACACATTGCGTTATCTGCACCGGCTGTTTGCCTGGGGGATACGCATCGGCCATTGCAAGACGAACCCGGCCAGTGGCGTACGTGGTGCGAAAGAGCGCGCAGATGCAAAGATGCCGGATCCGGGGTCGTTCCTGGCTGTGCTTGAGTTTGCCAAGGCACGCGCTGCCTTGAACCTTCACGCAAAGGGTTCGGTTCCGCCATACATGCCGGCTGTCATGGTCCTGGCCTACAACGCACGCCTACGCGGCGTCGAGGTGACAGATCTCACAGACGCCGACGCGCTGTTGCAGGGGGTGCGATGCACACGCCGCAAGGGTTCCCGCGACAACATCACACTGTGGAACGACGACCTGCGGTGGGCATGGACCTGGCTGCGGGACTACCGTGCCCGACGCATCCATGCGCACAAGAGGCCGGTACCGCTGCACCCGGAACAGCGCAGGCTTCTCGTCACGCAGACCGGCACGCCTCTGGCGCGATCGACATTGAAGACAGCGTGGCAGCGGCTGATTACGGCAGCGATCGAGGCGGGAGTGATCCCGGAGGAAGAGCGATTCACGCTACACGGGCTGAAGCATCGCGGTATCACTGACACGCGCGGAACGCGCGCGCACAAGCAGGATGCGGCCGGCCACGTCACGCCGCAGATGACGCATCGTTACGACCACGAGCTGCAGCTGGTCGAGCCGCCAACACTGCCTACCGAAGAAGCGTTGGCATTCGTCGATCTGGTGAGGCCGTCAGAGTCGTGACAAACGCGAATTTTCCCGGCAATTTTCCCGGTGCAACGAAAAAGGGCTTGCGGATTGACCGCAAGCCCTTGATGTTTCTGGCGCCCGAAGTTGGACTCGAACCAACGACCCCCTGATTAACAGTCAAGTGCTCTAACCGGCTGAGCTATTCGGGCGGGGAGGCGTATTCTAGACGCAAGCTTTAGGGAGTGCAACACCCCTGGGCCACTACCAACAACCGGGGGTAGTCGAAGCGCTCGGGGTCTTCACCCCAGCTTGGTTCAACGTCATCGTGCCGCATGTGTCCTTGGTTTGATTGCCCTGCGGAGCTGCAGTCAACGTAAAGCTGGACTGATTACCGGTGAATGTAATGGTGTATTGCGCAGTCCCACCTTCCCGCGGCGACTGCGTGGTCGTCGAACCGTTCCCAAAACGATAGCTTGCGTACGTATTGTTGGTCGTGTGCGAGCGTTCGGCCAGTTGCGAATACTCAACCAGATCTGCCTTGGCCTGAGCCCGACGCGACTTGCGAATATGCTCAGCGTAGGACGGATACGCGACCGCCGCCAGGATCCCGACAATAGCAACCACAACCATCAACTCGATGAGCGTAAACCCGCTGCTCCCGGCGCGATGAGACAGCCGGCTGGAGAAAGATTGAGAAAAACGTGGCGACATCGGAACCTCCGTCACTGGATCTGGCGCCACGATTGGCGGCCACAAGGATAAGGAACATACATGGGTCCGGCACCTGCGACGTTGACGACCATCCAGCAGCCGGCTCCTTGGGGAACCACAGGTGCGGCTGAGCCGTCCTTCGGATTAACCTTCGGCTCGAGCCGGGGCACAACAGACACACCCAAATCCTTTACGGGCGCATTTCCTCCGGTATTGAGCGAGATGCCGGCAGAACCGGCTGCGAGGGTTGAGCCGCTAATGGCACCCATTCGAACACCAGACAAGGCACCAGCACCTGTACGCGCATTCAAACCAAACAGCCAGTTCACACCGTCGGTGCTGCAGCCACTCGTTGCTGCAAGTGGCGCATACGTGGGCAGGAACAAAATTCCGGACACGAGTTCTGGATAGCCCACGAACCGCTCCCCTGGTGGCAGATCCACATACCACCCCAACACTGACGCCGGGGAGGTGCCCGCCTGCAAGGTTCTTGTTGCTGTGCCGCCGGTAGTCACCACTGTGTAGGGCATCAAGTTCGACCTGGTCAAGGTCGTGGCGATGACCCCATCGACCTGGTCCGTGAAGCCATACAGGCTCTGCGTATGCTGCGCCGAGGTTGGCAGACTGTCAGCGGTAAAAGAGAAGCTGCCAGTGCCGAACATGACCAGAACCCCGCCATTCTCACCGGACGCGGCCTGCAAGCCACCGGTGATGGGCTGGCGGAATGTCTGCCCGGCCTCGACATACGTTCCTGTGGTGAATGCCGGCACGGTTACCGAAGATGCCGTCGAAGTGAGATCAAACTTCCAGATAGCGCCGCGAAGGTCGGCAGCGTAAACCGTGTCGGCATACCCGTCCCGCATGCGAGCAGGCTTGTTGGAGGCCGGATCAATCGTCATTGTGTCGACCCGATCCAAGACAATGAGGTTACCAAGCCCATTCCGTCCAGTAATGGAATTATTGGATTCCGTCGCCTCGATCATACGTACGGTTGGGGTCGCGGACGTTCCGATATCTACAACAAACAACACTGCCTTGCCGCTGGCACTCTCGTAGCCGTTACCGAAGATCGCTTTCCAACTCACTGCCCCATTTGCAGCACGCACAGGAACGATGACAGGCTTGCCCAATACATGCCCAATATTCGAACGCACCGTGGAATCGCCACTGAGGTCGTTGATTTCCCAAAGACGGCTACTGGCACCGAACGTTGTCGGATTGCTCACATCCAATGCGAATACACCGCGACCACCTGCACCAGTCGTTCCAACCAAGGTGGTTTTCCAGCTGTTATCGTAGTAAGTGTCGCCCACTGCAAGCGGCCCATCAACGAAGTATCGATGATCGAACGGCTGAGCAGAGCCCTTACTGGACTGATAGGGCAACAACAGGTTGCCCATATGTCCGTATGACGTAGCCGGAATATAGGCGAAACGCTCGCGCCCCCCACTACCGGTAACGGTACCGTTACCGCTCATCCCTCCATCGAATGCATGCAACATGCCGTCGTTAGCCCCCGCATACACCATATACCCCTGGTTCGTACGCTTGCTGTTTAGATAGTTGGTGTAACTCGTCCCCAGTGTTCCGCCGAGAGCGCGATATCCGTAGTCATCGATGGGCGCACTGATGACCGGTGCAGAGTTGATGATATCGCCAAGCACGGTGGTCCGGTCACGCAGCTTGCCTTTCTGTTGAACCTCGCCGCTTCGATCGCCCAGCAGATAGTTGGCTGCCGTTGCTGCAGTCGCACCCAGCGTTGTCCCTAGATCCTGCTCGGAGCAGAGGGTCTGACCGGGATACAGTGTTCGAGAGAGGCCACATAGGCCGCTCAAGCTGATGGTCGTTCTATCGAACTTGCGCACGTTGGTACCATCGCTGAAGAACACATTGCGAGCGCTGGCGTCGGGCATTTGCGTCGACGCTTCCCAGAGCTGCGTAAACCGCGCCTCTCGCGTATCCGGATCGACCGACGCCTGGCTTGCCTTCAGCGTACTGGACCAGTCCGTACCATTGTTCCTGATCTGGTACTCCGGCGTCACGGTCAAGGACCCAGCACCAATCCGCGCGCCGGTCAGCGCCAAGGTTCCAGAGGGGGAATTGGCTGCGCTGGCTGCCGACAGGACACGGCGCATGGCGGCTGTCACCTCGGCAGGACTCTTGGCATTGATGAACTGGGCACGGCTGTTGATCGTGGCGTGCCAGAGTTCGTCGATCACGCGACCATCGTCGTCGACAACTGGATCGCCATTACCATTCCAATTGGGAGCATTGGCATAAGGATCATCGGTGGCCGATTGATTGACCTCGTAGATATTTCCCTGCGCCCCCAGGGTGATTGCATAAAAGTTCATATGCAAATCTTTCTGGCAGTCCAGTCGCTTCCAGTCCGCAGATGTCTTCGAAAGAGTCGCGCACCTCTCGTCAACTGGCACCAAACCAGCTGGAAAACTTGGGCCCGTCACCAAAGGAGTCGATGCACCAGAATAGTAGGAGGCGGCAATATCGGCAATCGTATTGCTATAGCTGTCAGCGAATGGCGCACCAGGAAAATCTACGGTGCCGGTAGAATCAGCGTTACCATATCCACCGGCCACATTGTTGATATTGGAGTATCCGTCCGTGAACAACATGCCACCGTTCTTCTGGCACGCACGCAATACCGGAGCGCCGTCTCCAGTCCGCTTGAATTGCTTACCCAGATAATCCACGGCAGTACGGTTCGGGGTTCCGCCACTTGGCTCCAGGCGGTAGATCTGCTCGAAAAGCGAGGCGCGCTCAGCGTCCTCGTCAATATTATACATACTCACTGGAGTCAAATTATTGATACTGAAATAACCTACCCGCATCTTGTCAACAGCAGCCAATGCACGCGACTCAGAACCAATGATGGCAAGAATGCGATTCCGCTGATACTGAAACCAATTTGCAAAGTTCTGCTTAGCATCATTGAAAGCGCCAACATTCGCATAATTGTCTCGCGTTATTTGATATCGACGCAAATTACAATTAGGACCACAAGCATTTGCGATGATCGGACGATTGCTGTCGCCAGTGAGGTATCCCGTGGGCGCAGGAGCAGCAGCCGGAAGATAGAATGTCGCGGGGATATAAGAAATCTGCACCGAACAATCGATGGCTACCGTAGCATTAGACGTAAGAGCTGACCACAAACCACTCGTTCCAGCCAAGCCATTGTTGTTATTATTGCTACAGACCCTACCAGTTCCGGACGTGCGATAGCGTGTCTGAGCAGGAATAGTCATTCCCGCGATAAACCTAAACGGGCTGTCATCCAAATTTTCTCTAGGCAAACCGAGGTTCACGATAGTGCCATTTCTACTCATACTGATTTGCTGATCCGCCCCCCCATAAATCAAGGGATCACGAGGATCTGGCCTAGCCCTATCAAAATCAGCAGCGGGCCACAACGCTGGACTGTCCCCACTCTTTGAAGCCAAGCTCCAAGGATCATAGGTGACATTTGGATCGTAGTAACCCGCATTATATGCCGGCGATCTTGCAAACCCGAATTGATCGAGCGGCGGAATAGCCACTCCAGGACTATACGAACTATTGTAACCTGGAAAAGGAAAAAGATAAGAGTAGCAGTCATTAAAAGCAAATGTATTGTTACCCGACGTGAACGTGCAACTTCCACCAACATCAAAGAAATTTCCGGAAGAACTAAAAAAACTGCTGCCATTCCATCGCATACGCCCATCCCCACCCTTGAAGAGGCGTTCGAATGTCATCGAATTCGAATCATCTACCGCCATGATGAAAGCAGGTGGTATTGAGGTTGCGTTGTTCAACGGAGATTGTGCCAAGGTCCCCTGCCCCTGCGCAGCAATCAGGTTATAGACGAAGTAGCCCCCTACCGCGACCAGAACGATCGCAGAAGCAACAGCAGTTCGAAAAATGCGACGCGACATGTCGACAGCCTCAGAGCTTGAAGATGGTATCGATGGATGCAGACGACGAAGCATCCGTCGCGGCATCGTTGGCGAATGTGGTGATCTGGTACACCGGAGTCACCGGGTCAAGCGGCCCCCCCATCGCAAGCGACCCGCCACCGATGATGCAGGAGTCGATGCGCCTTACGCTGACCGCCTGACTCACGGTTGTTGCCTTGCTGCGACCCCATGCAACCGGGTCGAATGCAACATCGCAGTTCTGCTGAATATCGGTATCCACCAACGGAGCGCCAGTGGGTGCATCCGTCCGATTGGCGATAGCCTCAATGGCCCGCTCGCTTCGCCGCGTCACTCCTTCGGCATTCTGGAATGCGATATTGGTCTGCAAGTAGTTGGATGCCATTTTTTCCTGCATTCCTGCCACCTGCATACCAGCGATACCGATCAGCGCCAATAAAATCAGCATGATCAACGCGACGTAGAGCACCGCCCCGCGTGGCCGAGTGGGCATTGGACGCAAACGAGCTGAGGTATTCATGAGTTAATTCCCGAACAGTCGATTACGCAGTGCAATCGTAGACTCGTAAGTCATCCTGTAGCGCCCGTCCGCCTGAGTGGGTTGCGCGAAAGATATTCCCAGCGCACTCGGGTTGCGAACTGCATTGGCAGGCCTCTCGGCTGCGGATGGTGTCGGGCTGCGCGCCAGGATACCGACCTGGACCTGCCCAACACGCCGCCATTGGGCAGCTGCGACAGCATCCGTTCCAGTCGAGACATCGCTTGCCACAGCTTGGCTAGTGATATTACCCACTGGCGGCGAGGTAGTGGACATATTGTCGGTCTGGTCGAGACCGAACAACAGTTGCATATTCTCGATGCCTTCGACCAATTCCTCCGGAGTAGCGTAGTCGTCCGCTCCATTGGAACGTGCCCGCATCAGCACCGGCTCACCCGAAGCGGCTGACGTCCCCACGTAGTACACCAACGACTCGGCGCGATAAATCAGCGCCTGACCACTAGGTCTGGTCGAATACTTGGATAGATTGGTTCCGTTGGCAGTGACCTTGCCACTCTCATAGGCGCCCTTGAATACGACGGCATGCGCGCAATCTGCGATTCCAAACAGGTTTGGCGATGCCTGCCTACCCTCGGTCAGGCGCCGTCCAGCGGTAGCATCGAAGCTCGCAACGCTAGTACTCCCTGAGGTCAATGTAGTGATCGGCACGCTTTCCGGTGCGAGATAGCGCAGGACCAGAATGTCACTACCACCACGAGGATTGAGCTTGGAGATCGCCGATGGCAGATTGGCAGGCAGCGCCCAGGTAGCGCCGATCGTCAGGCTTGCTGGCGGCTTTGTGTTAGGCGCTTCGTAGCCTTGAATACTGACGCTGAAATCCAGCGGATGGCCGGAGCCGCTCGCTGCGCCAGTCGTGACCACCGGATCGCCCTCCCCACGTACGAAATGCGCTTGGTCGTTGACACAGCCGAAGTGCCCTGCCATACGAATGTCGCGCTGCAAGAACTCCAAAGCAAACCGACCGTTTTCCTGAGCGCGTGCATTTCCTTCAGCCAGCATCGATGCGGTGCGGGATGCGGAAAAAACCTGGATCACCCCAAGCATCAACACCAACCCGATCACCATCGCGATCATCATTTCGATCAGGCTGATGCCGGCAATGCCGCGTTTGGCTATGGCACGAGGATTCATAGCTGAGATACCAGAGTGAACGTGGTCCGTGCATCAGGATTACTGGCGTCCCAGCGCTGGTCTCCCCACGCGATACCTACGGTGACCTGGCCATTGGTGTTGAGGACGGTTGCACTGGCCCCTTCGCCCAAAGCTTGTACCACTTGGCATTTCCAGCGCGCAATGTTGTTTGCAATGGTGACCGAGTTTCCCAGGGTCCGACTACAACTGGTCGAAGTTACTGTATTGGCGGAAAACGTGGCATCTGTATACCAAGCGGATTGAAAGCGATTGCTGCGCATCTGGTCCAGCAAGTCGTAGGCCAGGTTGGTGGCCTGGGTACGGTAATTGGCGCTTTGAACAAAGCGGACATTGGCCGTCTGCAATAACGCGAACCCGAGCAAGCCGAACGCAAGCACAATGATGGTGATCAGCACCTCAAGCAAACTGAAGCCTTGGGATCGTGAGCGCGATACGAATGAACGGGAATACATCATTGACAGGTGCCTTTCTGAGACGTGATCTGACCAGCACCGTTGACTACCAAGGTACGACGCAGCGCCTGCCCGTCGCACACTGTTGGCTGCAGTGTGATTTGCTGATTGGTGGACGCGACCCTGCGCCCGCGCCCATCAAAAGCGATCGCCGCGCCAGATGGACCTGAACTTGTCAGTGACCGGTCTATCGAAACAAAGCGCAAGACGGTGTCGCCGCTCTTGAAGACTCCATCGCCATCGGCATCCGCCCAGGCAAGCATCCCACTTGCCCAATTATTGTCGCAGGCTGCTCCTGACGCGCTACCACAGACACCCCCACCTCGCCGATTGCGGATTGCCTCGCTGCGGGCAAGAGATAACAGCCCGATGCTCTCGTTGGTAGCACTCGCGACGCGGTTGGAGCGGATCACTCCACGGAAACTGGGAAATGCAATCGTCAACAGGATCGCCAAGACGGCGATCGTGATCATCAATTCCACGAGAGTGAAGCCGGTAGGTCGGCGAAAAGACATTGGACGCTCCCCAGCGTGACGTGCCCAAAATGCACCCTGAAGCCCTGACGCGACAAGCGCTGGGGGGACGAACGGTCGTTTCAGGGTTACTGGCGTACGCGCAAAGGCAAGGCCGGCAGTTTGCTACTGACCTTGGTTCAGCCCACTTCAGGCACTGCGGCCTGCGGCGGGCCTCAGGTCACCACCCGATAACAAGGCCGATAATCGCCCGAGATCTTCATCCGGCGCTGCTCCACGAAGCCGCGTAGCAGTTCGTCCAGGGCCTGCATGATGTCGGGGGCGCCGTTGATCTCGAACGGGCCGAATTCCTCGATGCGGCGCATGCCGTCTTCCTTGACGTTGCCGGCGACGATGCCGGAGAAGGCGCGCCGCAGGTCCGCGGCCAGGGCGGGCGCCGGGCGGCCGTGGTGCAGGTCCAGGGCGGCCATGGCTTCGTGGCTGGGCACGAACGGCTGCTGGTACTCCAGCGGGATGTGCACCGACCAGTTGAAGTAATAGGAGTCCTTGTGATCCTTGCGGTGCGAGCGCACCTCGTGAATGCCCTCGGCCATGCGGCGGGCCACCGCGACCGGGTCGCCGACGATGATCTCGTAGCGCGAGGCGGCGGCATCGCCCAGGGTCAGGCGAATGAAGCGGTCGATCTGTTCGAAGTACGCCGAGGCGATGGTCGGGCCCGTCAGGATCAGCGGGAACGGCAGGTGCGCATTCTCCTCGCGTAGCAAGATACCGAGCAAGTAAAGGATCTCTTCGGCCGTGCCGACGCCCCCCGGGAACACCAGGATGCCGTGACCGATGCGGACGAAAGCCTCCAGCCGCTTTTCGATGTCCGGCATAATGACCAGATGGTTGACGATCGGGTTCGGCGATTCGGCCGCGATGATGCCGGGTTCGGTCACGCCGATGTAGCGCGTGTGGTGCTTGCGCTGCTTGGCGTGGGCGATGGTGGCGCCCTTCATCGGACCCTTCATCGCACCCGGGCCGCAGCCGGTGCAGATGTCCAGGCCACGCAGGCCGAGCTCGTAGCCTACCTGCTTGGTGTAGAGGTATTCGTCGCGCGAGATGGAATGCCCGCCCCAGCACACCACCAGATTCGGGTCCGACGGCTGCAGGATGCGCGCGTTGCGCAACTGGCCGAAGACCGCGTTGGTGATGCCTTCGCTGGTGTCCAGATCGCCCCGCTGCGCTTCCAGTTCGATGGCCATGTAGGCCAGGTCGCGGACCACGGCGAACAGCAATTCGGCCACGCCACGAATGATTTCGCCGTCGACAAAGGCCATTGCCGGTGCGTTGCTCAGGTCGATGCGGATGCCACGGTCCTGCTGGTTGACCTGGATATCGAAATCCGGATACAGGTCGCGTGCGGCGCGCGGGTCGTCCGAGGCGCTGCCGCTGGTCAGCACGGCCAGCGCGCAACGGCGCAGCAACTCGTGCATGCCGCCACCGGATGCATCGCGCAGCCGGGCCACTTCCGCCTTGGACAGCACGTCCAGGCCACCACGCGGATAGATCCGCGCATCCACTACCGGCAGCGCCCGCGCCGCCGTACTGCTGAGTTCCATAGCTTGCTCCTGTCGTCTGCGCAGGACTTTAGCGTACTCGCCCGCACAAAAGAAAACGGCCGGGTTGCCCCGGCCGTTTCCGCAACGCGTGCCACGCCAATAGCGATCAGAACTGGTAGCGGAAGCCCAGCTGCAGTGCCCAGCGGGAGATGCCACGATCATCGTAGATTGTCGACTGGTCAGGCGTATTGAAGCGATACACGTACTTGCCGCTGGCCGCATCGATGCCGCCGTACTCGACTACGCCACGCATGCCGGGGAAGCCGTACTCGTCGACGCGTCCCCACTTCTTGTTGAGCAGGTTGCCAACGTTCATGACGTCCAACCAAAGGGAGGCCTTGTTGCCCTTGAAGAAGCCCGGGATTTCCTGCTCGATGTGCAGATCGAACTGGTTGATCCAGGAGTTACGTGCGCCATTGCGTTCGGCGACCTGACCACGACGGGCGGCCAGATACTCATTGCCTTCAATGTACTTCCAGAACGCTTGCTCTTCCGCTGCTGTACCGAACAGCACATCGCCACGGCCGGCCGGGATATACAACAGGTCGTTAAGGCGACCATCGCCGTTGGCGTCGTTGTCGAAGGTGTAACTGTACGGACGACCATTGCGGCCCTGATAGATCAGACCCACCTTGGTCTCGTAGTCGCCGAAGAACGCGTGCTTCCAGTTCAAGGTCCCCAGGAAGCTGTTCTTGACCTCATACGCTGCGGTCGAAGCAACATTTTCATTTGCCTGGAAGACCGCGGTATTGGCCAGCTGCGAACCCGACACCGAGCTGGTCAGACCGCTGACCTCGTCGGCGTCGGTGTAGGTGTAGTACAGGCCCCAGGACCAGTCGCCGCCGTTGAAGGGCTTGTTCAGACCAAAGGTGAAGCTCTCGCTGCCCCCCTTGTCGGTCGGACGCGCGATGATCGCATCGTTGAAACGTGTATCGCGTAAACCGCGTGCGTCAACCGATGAACCTGTGCCACGCAGACATGCCGCCGGAGCGCCCGCACCGGTCGGGTTGCGACCGTCCTCCAGCCAGCAGGCCGGATTCAGCCCTGGCGTATTCCAGTACAGGTTACGGCCGTCCTGGCCCACGCGGCTGGTGCTACCCAGATTGAGCTGCTGATAGTAGATCGCCTCGTTAACCTTGGTCACCACCGCCTCGGCGGACGCGACGATGCCGTACCAGGGCAATTCGGTATCGAATGCCAGATTGGCCTTCCACACCGACGGCTGACCCAGCTTGCTGTCGACGAAATCGACCGACTGGGTGGCGCCATTCACCGACCCGTTTCCAATCGGCTGGTTGTTGATGTCCGGCGTAAAGCGAATCCCGTTGGAGTTCACCAGGGCTTGGCTGGAGAAGTTGTAGTCGGTGTAGGCCAGACCGGTATTGGAGTACGGGTTGGACAACCACACGGTTGCCGCGGCGCCCTGGAACAGGCCCACGCCGCCACGCAGCTGGGTGGGACGATCGCTGTCGAAGGTGTAGTTGAAACCGAAGCGCGGCTCGAACAGACCGTTGCCATCGATGGTCTGATCATTGCGGAAGCCAAACAGCGTCGAAGCCGTTGCATTGTAGGCAGGGCTGTTCTTGACCATCGGCTCGTCATAACGCAGGCCGAAGGTCAGGGTCAGGTTGTTATTGACCGCCCAGGTGTCCTGCAGGAACACGCCCACATTGCGCATACCCCATTGCGCCGCGATATCCTCAATGTTGCCGCTGTTGGAACGCGAATACCGATAGTTCAGCGGGCGATTGGCCGCGTAGTCGGCAATCGAGTTGAACGTGTATGAACCGAAGACACGCTGGCCGAACAGATTGAACAGGTCGTTGTCTTCGTAGTCGAAACCGAACTTGACGGTGTGGTCGTTCAAGAACAACGTGCCCGCAAAGAAGGCATTCCAGGTTTCGGTCCGCAGCTCGTTGGCCTGGGTGCTCTGCTCGGTGCCGAGGTTGACGGTGTTGTTACCAATGCGCACGGCGATGGCGGGCAGCTGCGAAGCGGCGGTACGCACGGCCGAATAATCGCGGTAGGACACCTTGGCTTCGGTGGAGAACGTATCGGTCCAGTCGCTGAACAACTGGGCGGTGTACGTCTTGAGGCTGAAGTCGCGAACGTAGTGATACGAGTTCAGCGACAGCGCCTGATTGCCGAAGCCGTTGAGGTTGGCGGTGCTCTGCTCGCTTTCGCCATAACGCAGCGAGGCGCGGTGCTTGTCGGAGATGTTCCAGTCGAGCTTGAAACCCTTCTCTTCGGAATCCGAATCCAGCGCCGGCAGCGCCAGGGTTCCCGGATCGAAGCCGTAGACATTACGCGAGATGTCGATGATCTGATCGACCTGCGCCTGCTGGATCTGCACGGTGTTGCTCTCGCCCGAACCGATCGGACCAAAGCCGGAGGCACCGGTGAAAACGCCCTTGCCCTTGTACTTTTCGTAGTTGGCGAAGAAGAACAGCTTGTCCTTGATGACCGGCCCGCCCAGGGTCAGGCCGTAGGTGGTTTCGCTATCGAACAGCTGCGGGCGGATATTGTTCTGGTTCTTGCCCGACCAATCGTTCTCGCGGTAGGTGCCGTAGACCGAGCCGTGGAATTCGTTGGTACCGGATTTGGTGACCGCATTGATGACGCCGCCGGTGGCGCCGGTGATGGTGACGTCGTAATTGGCGACGTCGACGGAGATTTCGTCGATGACGTCCATCGAGAAGGGCTGGCGCGGCGTCGGCAGGCCATTGGACTCCAGGCCGAACGCGTCGTTGGTGTTGATGCCATCCACGCGGATCAGGTTGAAGCGCGGATTCTGGCCGCCCACCGAGATTTCGTTACGCGCCTTGTCGGTCTGCGCCACGCGCGGATCCAGGCGGACGTAGTCCTGCAGGTTGCGGTTGATCGACGGCAGCGATTCGATCTGTTCGCGAGTCACGTTGGTGCCGGTGCCCATCTTGTTGGCACTGAACAGCGCCGAGCCGTAGTCGCCACCGATGGCCTGCACGGCGCCCAGCGTGGTGACGTCGCCGCCCAGCGACGCATCGACGCTGTTGACCTGATTGAGGTTCAGGAATACGCCGTCTTCGGTCTTGGTGCCTTCGCCGGACTTGGTGATGGTGATGGTGTACGGGCCACCCACACGCAGGCCGCGCGCGTTGTAGCGTCCGCTGGCATCGGTGGTGGCGCGGCTCACGGTGCCGGATTCGACGTGGGTGATCGTCACTTCGGCATTGGGCACCGGCTGCCCGCCACTGCCGGTCACCAGGCCAGCAACGCCGGCAGAGGTGCTCTGGGCGAACACGGGGGCGGCGGCGAGCGCGGCAACAAGGCCAAGCGTGAGCTTGGACATGCGGAGACAACGGGGGTGGGTCATTTCGGTGGCCTCGATACAAGTTGGGCAGTGACAAAAAGCGCAGTCAGCCCAACCGTTCCCGGGGTTGGGCTGCCGATGATCTGGGGTCCCTCGCCGCGCGACTGGTTGCTGCCGCAACGGTTAACAACAGATTAACACGCTAAGGCCTGATTGTGACGGCGGCGTGACAAAGTTCGCTTGGTGCAACATGCACTTCGCGGACAAGGACGTGAAATGCCCGGCCGATCAGGATCTCATCGCAAAGTAGACTAGCGTCGCGAAATGGCTTGCCCCCCGCATTGCGGACGGACTGCCACCAATTGCGCAGCGCGGCTTGGGGACGTCGCCGATTGCAGTGCAGGCGGAACGCCGGCCGTCGCTGCCGCCCTAGATCGACACAGGCAGCTTGAAGTAGGTGCCCAGCCCATCCAGGAACATCTGCACCGAGATGGCGACCAGCAACATGCCCATCAGGCGTTCGACCGCAGTCAGGGCGCGGTGCCCCAGCAGCTTGTACAGCAGCGGTGCGGAGGCAAGGATCGAGGAGGCGCCGATCCAGGCGATCATCAGCGCCAGGCTCCAGTCCCACAACCGGGTGGGTTCATTGCTGCCCATCAGCATCACCGCCGCCATGCCCGAGGGGCCGGCCACCAGCGGAATGGCCAGCGGCACGATGAAGGGTTCGCCATCGGGAAGCTCGCCCATCAGCCCTTCCGGGCGCGGGAAGATCATGCGGATGCCGATCAGGAACAGCACGATGCCGCCGGCGATCGCCACCGACTCCTGGCGCAGGTGCATCAGCTCCAGCGCGTACTTGCCGCCCCACAGGAACGCCATCAGCACGCACAGGGCGATCAGCAGTTCGCGTGCCAGCACGAAGCGCTGGCGCTTGGGCGGCAGCGGCTTGAGCACGCTGAGGAACACGGGGATGTTGCCCAGCGGGTCGAGGATCAGGAACAGCAGCAGGGCTGCCGAAAGAATGGTCATGCGGACGGGCTCCAGATCGCGCCGCGGTGCGCGGCACCGGCCCGGGACAACAGGCTGACGCAAGCAGTGGCGTAGCGCACCGGGTCGGCCGCGTCGCGGTCTTCCTGGTGGGTGAAGGCGCGCGCGCGCAAGGCGGTGCGCATGGGGCCCGGCTGCAGGCCGTGGATGCGCACCGGGCCGGCGGCGGTTTCGTGATGCAGGCTGGCGATCAGCCCGCGTTGCGCATGCTGCGCGGCCCCGTAGGCACCCCAGTAAGCCTGCCCGACGCGTGCGACATCGTCCACCACGAACACGGCTGCCGCGTCGACCTGCTGGCGCAGCAGCGGCAGGCAGGCCTGCGTCAGCCAGGCGCGCGCGGTGAGGTTGACGTGGATGCTGCGGGCGAAGTCGGCGGGCGCCGCAAGTTCGGCCGGGGTGAGGCCGCCGAACTCGGCAGCACACTGGAGCAGCCCGTGCAGGCCACCGAGTTCGGCATGCAACCGCTGCGCCAGCGCGGCATAGTCGTCCGGCGTGGCGCCGGCCAGATCCAGCGGGTAGAGCAGCGGTTCGGGGCCCAGCTTGGCAAGCGTGTCGTAAACGCGTTCCAACGGGCGCAGCTTGCGGCCAAGCAGCACCACCGTGGCGCCCGCACCGGCGCACGCCTGCGCGGCGGCGGTACCTAACCCGCCGGCCGCGCCGGTAATCAGGACGATTCGCCCGGCCAGCGCCTGCGCTCCCACCCCGTCCTGCGACACACTCACGGCTGGTAGGCCTCGCTGACGATGCGCTTGAGTTCGCCGGCTTCGAACAGTTCCAGCGTGATGTCGCAACCGCCGATCAGCTCGCCGTGGATGAACAACTGCGGGAACGTCGGCCAATTGGAATAGCGCGGCAGGTTGGCGCGTATCTCGGGTTCTTCCAGCACGTTGACGGTGCGCAGCTGGTCGGCGCCGGCGGCCACCAGGGCCTGCACCGCGCGACTGGAAAAGCCGCACATCGGGAATTGCGGGGTGCCTTTCATGAACAGCACGATCGGGTGCTGTTCGACTTCGGCCTGGATGCGTTCCATCACCGGCATTGAACTCTCCTGACTGGGAGCGGCAGGCCCGACCGCCGGGTCGGATAGACTTCCGCAAAGGCGCGCATTGTAAGCCTTCACGCGACCCGCCGCCGGACTCCCTTCGCTGCCCTGCCCATCATGCCGATCGAACACCTTGCCCTGCCCTACTCTCGCGCCGCGCTGGAGCCGCATTTGTCTGCCGCGACACTGGAAGCCCATCACGGCGTGCTCCACCGCAGCGACGTGGAACGGCTCAATGCGCGCATCGACGGGAGCGAGTTCGCCGAGCTGACGCTGGAAGAGATCATCGCGCGGGCGCAGGGCACGCTGTTTCACTTGGCGGCACAGGTCTGGAATCACAATTTCTACTGGCAGTGCCTGCGCCCACGCGGCGGCGGCGAGCCGCTGAGCAAGCTGGCCGACAACATGGGCAAATCATTCGGCGACTTTGCGCACTTCAAGCAGGAATTCAACCGCGTCGCGCTGGGCACATTCGGCTCTGGCTGGGCCTGGCTGGTGCAGCGCCCGGACGGCACCTTGGCGGTGGTCGCCACGCCGAATGCGTCCACTCCGCTCACCGGGCCGGACACGCCGCTGCTGGCCTGCGATCTTTGGGAGCATGCGTATTACCTGGATTACCAGCGCGACCGCGCGCGCTACCTGGATGCATTCTGGAAACTCATCAACTGGGACTTCGTGGCCAGCCGGCTGCGCTAGCCGCCCGGCGCGCGAGGGCAGTTGCACGGGCGATCATGCGGCAGCTCGTCCGGCCGAATCGCGCGCGCATCAAGCGGTGCGTTGCGGCCTCCGTTGCCGATGCCGCTGGATCGCGATATCGCACGCAAGCCGCCGCAACCTACTCACCGCGCAGGCGCGCGACCACCGGCGCCACCTGGACATCGCGCTGCACTGCCGCGCCGGCCTGCGTCAGAGCCTGCATCAGTGCCTGCGGCGTGTCGGCACGCAGCGTGGCATGCCCGACCTTGCGCCCCTCGCGCGGGTGCTTGCCGTAGTCGTGCCAGTGCCCACCGGGCACCGCCAGGAACGCTTCGGCATCGGGCATCGCACCCAGCCAGTTCAACATGCAGGCATGGCCGCGCATGGCGGTGCTGCCCAATGGCAGGCCAAGCACGGCACGCACATGATTCTCGAACTGCGAGGTTTCGGCGCCTTCGATGGTCCAGTGCCCGGAGTTGTGCACACGCGGCGCCATTTCGTTGGCCAGCAATTGGCCATCGCGCACGAACAGCTCCAGCGCGAACACGCCCACGTAATCCAGGGTGTCGGCAATCGCGCGCGCGCGCGTTTCGGCCAGCATCTGCATGGCGGCGTCCACGCTGGCCGGCGCCAGACTCGCCGACAGCACGCCATCCACATGCCAGTTTTCGGTCAACGGCCAGGCGCGGAATTCACCGTCGCGACCACGCACCGCCACCACGCTGACCTCGCGCTGGAACGGCACGAAGGCCTCCAGGATCAACCCGACCCGCTCGGCCTGCGCACCCAGTGCGTCCCACGCGGCATCGGCATCGGCCAGCGTCTTGATCCGGAACTGGCCCTTGCCGTCGTAGCCGAAGCGGCGCGTCTTGAGCACGCAGGGCGCACCGATGCATGCCAGTGCGGCGTCCAGGCCGGCGCGATCGTCGATTGCGGCGAATTCGGGCACCGGGATGCCGAGCTCGCGAAACAGGGTCTTTTCGCTGAGCCGGTCCTGCGCCACCGCCAACGCCTGTGGACGCGGAAACACCGGCAGCTGCGCTGCTAAGTGCTGCGCACTGGCTGCGGGCACGTTTTCGAAATCGAAGGTGATCGCATCGGCCTGCGCGGCGAATGCAGCCAGCGCAGCGGTATCGTCGAAGGCGCCCACCTGCAGCGGCGCCAGTTGCCCTGCGCAGGCATCGGCGGCCGGATCGAACGTCGCAAAGCGCACGCCCAGTGGCGCACCGGCCAGGACCAGCATGCGGGCCAGCTGGCCGCCTCCCAGAATGCCGAGCGTCGTCATTGGCGCGGGTCGTCGCTGGCCATGACATCGTCGGTTTGCCTGGCGCGGAACTGCGCCAGCGCCTGCCCGATCTGCGCCTGCTCGGGTGCCAACATCGCTGCCGCGAACAAGGCCGCATTCGCAGCGCCAGCGTTGCCGATTGCGAAAGTGGCCACCGGAATGCCAGCCGGCATCTGCACGATCGACAGCAGCGAATCCATGCCATTGAGCGCCTTGGACTGCACCGGCACGCCCAGCACCGGCACCGCCGTCTTGGCGGCCAGCATGCCCGGCAGGTGCGCCGCGCCGCCGGCACCGGCAATGATCGCGCGCAGGCCGCGTGCGCCGGCCTGCTCGGCGTAGGTGAACAGCACATCCGGCGTGCGGTGCGCCGAGACCACCTTGACTTCGTAGGGCACGCCCAGCGCATCGAGCTTCTGAGCTGCGTGTTGCATGGTCTCCCAATCCGAACGGGAGCCCATCACGATGCCGACCAGCGGCGCGGAGTGGTTGGAGGTCATGGCCCTGCCCTGCGGTAAAGACGTATTCTAGCCAATCTCCACGCAAGACAAGACTTCGATGGATCGCAAACTGCTCGACCTGCTGTGCTCGCCCGATACCCGCCAGCCACTGGCGCTGCTGGATGGCAAGGGCCTGGAAGCACTCAACACCGCCATCGCCGGCGGAACCCTGCAGCGCGCCGATGGCAGCGTGCAGGCGCAACCACTGCGCGAAGCGTTGATTACCCGCGACCGCAAGCAGATCTTCCGCGTCGATGACGGCATTCCGGTGCTGCTGGCCGAAGAAGCCATCGCCACCGCGCAGATTGCCGACTTCCCCGAGAAGTGACTTCGCCCGTGCGCACCAGCCTGCCGGAGGCGCCGCCTGTGGAGCTGGTCGAGGCGGACGTGGCGCGCGCGCTGGCCGAGGATATCGGCAGCGGCGACGTCACTGCCGCGCTCTTGCCCGACCAGGCCGACAGCGCCTACCTGCTATGCAAGCAGGACGCGGTGATCGCCGGCCGGCCCTGGTTCGACGCCACCCATCGCGCGCTCGATCCGCAGGTGCGCATCGACTGGCACGTCCATGAAGGCCAGCGCGTCAGCGCCGGCACCGTGCTGGCCCTGCTGCAGGGTCGCAGCCGCAGCCTGGTCAGTGCCGAGCGCACGTCGCTGAATTTCCTGCAGACGCTCTCGGCCACTGCCACCACCACGGCGGCCTATGTCGCCGCCGTGGCCGGCACCGGCGCGCGCATCCTGGACACGCGCAAGACGCTACCCGGCTTGCGCACGGCGCAGAAATACGCGGTGCGCTGTGGTGGTGGCGACAATCACCGCATCGGCTTGTTCGATACGGTGATGCTGAAGGAAAACCACATCCGCGCCGCCGGCTCGCTGAGCGCGGCGGTGCGTGCCGCACGCACGCAGCAGCCGCAGCTGCCGCTGGTGGTGGAGGTGGAAACGCTGGAGCAACTGCGCGAAGCCTTGCAGGTGGGCTGCACCCGCATCCTCATCGATGACTTCGATCCGGCCATGCGTCGCGAGGCGGTGCGTATCGTCGCCGCGTTGCCGTGCGCGCAACGCATCCCACTTGAAGTCTCCGGCAGCGTGGACCTGGCCGGCATCCGCGCCATTGCCGAGGACGGCGTGGACTGCATCTCCATCGGCGGGCTGACCAAGCACGTTCAAGCGGTGGATCTATCGCTCAAGCTCGGACCACCACCGCGCTGATTTCACGCCTGCACGCAGGCCGCTCTGGCAGCCTGCAGCCATTGAGATTTCGTGCGGGACGTTCGATGACTGCAAGACCTTGGCCGTGGATCTGTGTGCTGCTTGCAGGATTGGGGGGCAGCGCCGCTGCGGCGGAAGTGTGCGACGTTCCGCCACGCTTCGGCACCAGCCCGGCCGCCATCGCCATCGTGCGCAGCGCCTGCAACGAGCATCGCCTGTGGCAACGCCCCTTCATCGACACCAAGGGCCGCCTGGCCAACCTGGGCGTGACTGAAGCGGAATCCGGTTATCTTGCCGACCACGGCTTGGTGGCCTGGCAGCGCGTGGCCAGCTACTGGCGCGAGAGCGGCACGCTCGCTTCGATGAACGGCCAGCCGGGAGCATCCAGTTGCGCCGCACTGGATGGCACGCGTTACACAGCCAGCGATTGCCGCGCGTTCCTGGTGGACAATCCCTGGTCGGCCGCCTTCATTTCCTGGGTGATGACGCAAGCCGGGCTGAGCGGCTTCCATCGCTCGGCGCGCCATCTGGACTACATCCGTAGTGCCTACGACGACGGCGCCACCGGCCCCTACCAGTTCACCGACCCGGCGGTGGAAAAACCCGCTCCCGGCGACATGCTATGCCTGCTGCGCGGGCGCAGCGTGGCACTCGGCTACGCCGGCTTGAAATCCGCACTTGGCGGCAGTGCGCCGATGCCTTGGCAGTCGCATTGCGATGTGGTGGTGGCCGCCAACGTCGGCGGCGACCGCACGCTGTACCTGATCGGCGGCAATGTCTTCAACACGGTGATGATGCGCAAGATGCCGCTGGACCGGGCCGGCCGCGTGGTCTTGCCCACGCCACAATCCAACAACAGCCAGGATCAGGGCGAAGACGGCCTCGGCATCGCCAGCGAATGCACGCCCGCGCACGAAGAGCTGTGCGATTTCAATCTTCGCGATTGGGCTGCATTGTTGAAGCTGCGTCCTGATGCCGCAGTGGTGGCACCGACGGCGCCGCTGCCGGCACCCGGCACCGTGCCTGCGCAACAAACGATGCCGCCCGGCTTCCCTCGCGTCGTACCGCCGCGCCCGGAAACGCAGCCTGTGCCGACGCAACAGCCTGAGTGAGCAAGGATCCAAAGCCCCCTCCCGCCGGGAGGGGGGTGGGGTGAGGGTACGGGGCACGAGGCCTTTGCTCCGTTCCAACTGCACCTGGCTTCGTCCGTACCCTCATCCGCCCCTACGGGGCACCTTCTCCCGATGGGAGAAGGAATCGAGCACACAACAAGAAAGCGGGCCGAAGCCCGCTTTCTTGTGATGCATCGACCTGCAGCGATTACTCGGCCGAGGCCTGCACGCCTTCGCCCTCTTCCACTGCCTTGATCGACAGACGGATACGACCCTGCTTGTCCACTTCCAGCACCTTGACGCGGACCAGATCGCCTTCCTTCAGCTTGTCGCCGACCCGCTCCACGCGCTCGCTGGAAATCTGCGAGACGTGCACCAGGCCGTCCTTGCCCGGCAGGATGGTCACGAACGCACCGAAGTCCATGATCTTGGCGACCTTGCCTTCATAGATGCGGCCCGGCTCCACGTCCGAGGTGATCTGCTCGATGCGCGACTTGGCCGCCTGCGCAGCGATGGCGTTGACCGAGGCGATGATGATCGTGCCATCGTCCTGGATGTCGATCTGCGTACCGGTTTCCTTGGTGATGGCCTGAATGGTCGAGCCGCCCTTGCCGATCACTTCGCGGATCTTGTCCGGGTGGATCTTGATGGTCAGCAGACGCGGCGCGTAGTCGCTCAGCTCCTGACGCGGGGTGGTCAGCGCCTTGGACATCTCGCCCAGGATGTGCAGACGGCCGGCCTTGGCCTGCTGCAATGCCTGTTTCATGATCTCTTCGGTGATGCCTTCGATCTTGATGTCCATCTGCAGCGCGGACACGCCTTCGGCAGTACCGGCCACCTTGAAGTCCATGTCGCCCAGGTGATCTTCGTCACCCAGGATGTCCGACAGCACCACGAAGCGGTCGTCTTCCTTCACCAGGCCCATGGCGATTCCTGCCACCGGTGCCTTGACCGGCACGCCGGCGTCCATCAGTGCCAGCGAGGAGCCGCACACCGAGGCCATCGACGACGAACCGTTGGACTCGGTGATTTCCGAGACCACGCGGATGGTGTACGGGAATTCTTCCAGGCTCGGCATCACCGCCAGCACGCCGCGCTTGGCCAGGCGGCCGTGACCGATTTCGCGACGTTTCGGCGCACCGAAGCGACCGCACTCGCCCACCGAATACGGAGGGAAGTTGTAATGGAACAGGAAGTTTTCCTTGTACTCGCCGCTGACCGCGTCGATCACCTGGCCGTCGCGGGCAGTGCCCAGCGTGGTGACCACGATCGCCTGCGTCTCGCCGCGGGTGAACAGCGCCGAGCCGTGGGTACGCGGCAGCACGCCGGCCTGCACCGCAATCGGGCGCACGGTGTCCAGTGCACGGCCGTCGATACGCACCTTAGTGTCCAGCACCGAGTCGCGCATGGTGTGGTATTCAAGCTCGCCGAATTCCTTCGACAGCTCAGCGGAATTCCAGCCTTCGGAGGCCACACGGCCGGCCAACGACTCCAACACGTTTTTCTTGATGGCAGAAATGGCGTCACGGCGCTGCAGCTTGTCGCGCACCTGGAAGGCGCCGGCCAGCTGGGTGCCGACCGCTTCCTTCAGCGCGTTGATCAGCGCAGTGTTCTTGGCCGGGGCCACCCAGGTGCTGGGCTTGGTGCCGGCTTCGACGGTCAGTTCGTTGATCGCGTTGATGACCTTCTGCAGTTCGCGATGACCAAAGGTGACCGCGCCCAGCATCACTTCTTCCGACAGCAGCGCCGCTTCGGATTCCACCATCAGCACCGCATTGGCGGTACCGGCGACCACCAGCTCCAGCTGCGAATCCTTCAGGTCGGTGATGGTCGGGTTGAGGATGTACTCACCGTTCTTGTAGCCCACCTTGGCGGCGCCGATCGGGCCGTTGAAGGGGGTACCGGCCAGCGACAGCGCAGCCGATGCGCCGATCAGCGCGGCGATGTCGCCATCGATGTCCGGGTTCATCGACATCACGGTGGCGATGATCTGCACTTCGTTCTTGTAGTCCTCCGGGAACAGCGGACGGATCGGACGGTCGATCAGGCGCGAGATCAACGTCTCCTTCTCGGTCGCACGTCCTTCGCGCTTGAAGAAGCCGCCCGGGATGCGGCCGCCGGCATAGAACTTCTCCTGGTAATCGACCGTCAGGGGAAAGAAGTCCTGCCCTTCGCGCGCGGTTTTTGCGGCGACGGCGGTGACCAGCAGTACGGTGTCGTCCATCTTGACGATGACGGCACCGCTCGCCTGGCGAGCGACTTCGCCCGTCTCCAGGGTGACGGTGTGCTTGCCGTACTGGAAGGTTTTGGTGATTTTTGCCACGGAGGTTTTTTCCTTAGGTGTAACTGTCTGCGTTGGACCGTCGTCGACCCATGCCGAGAACGGGCGGCCGGGAGGCTCCGGCCCATGTACGTAACTGCTGCGATGACATTGTTGCGAAAGACCAAAACAAAACCGCGGCGCATCGCTGCGCCGCGGCGGTAGGACTCGATCAGCGGCGCAGGCCGAGCTTCTCGATCAACGACTTGTAACGATCGTTGTCCTTCTTCTTCAGATAATCGAGCAGGCTGCGGCGACGGTTGACCATCTGCAGCAGGCCACGACGGCTGTGGTGATCCTTCTTGTGGGTCTTGAAGTGACCGGTCAGCAGCTCGATACGTGCGGTGAGCAGCGCGACCTGCACTTCCGGCGAACCGGTGTCCTGGGCGCTGCGCTTGTTGTCTTCAATAACTTTCTGGGTGTCGACAGACATGATGTGTTCTCGATAGATGCGTGGTCGACAGGAACGTGCATGACGCACCGCCGGACTCGCCGTTTGCTTGGGATGAGCGCGCGTGGCGCAGAGGTGCCCCGATTCGGGGCCGCGAAAGTGTAACGTCGTGCGGCCGCAGGGACAAGTTGACTAAACCTTAACAACCGGGATTATCGTTCAGCCCGTTGAAGAGCCGCTGCGGCGACAACCGGCCCTGTTCGTCCACCAGGCCTAGTCCCGAAGGCGTTCCGTCCGGGCCGAACACGGCGACCTGGCCCGCAGGAAAGGCGTCATCACGCAGGCGCTGGCCCATCCGGAACCGGGTCGCATGGGCCTGGTCCAAGGTGATCTGCGCAAAATCGGCCAAACCGGCCTGGATCGGCAGCAGCAGATCTTCCGCCCGCGCCCCCGATTCCAATGCCGCACTCAACGCTTCAAGGGTCATCATCTGTGGCGACCGGAACGGCTCCACCCAGAGCCGGCGCAGCGAGGCGATATGCGCGCCGCAGCCGAGCACTTCGCCCAGATCACGGGCCAGGCTGCGGATATAGGTGCCGGAGCCGCAGGTCACGCGCAGCTGAAGACGCGGCGCCTGGTAGCCGATCAACTCGATCGCATGCACCTCGACCTCGCGCACCGGGGCCTCGATCATCTCGCCCCGGCGTGCCTTGGCATACAGCGGCTCACCACCCTGCTTGAGCGCGGAGTAAATGGGAGCCTGCTGCTGGATGCGCCCGATAAATGGAGCCAAGGCCGCACGCAACGCGTCTTCGCTCAGCGCCGGCACTGCACGCTCGCGCAAGACCTCGCCATCTGCATCGTCGGTATCGGTAGTCACGCCCAGCACCACTTCGGCGTCGTAGGCCTTGGCCGCACCCAACAGCAGCCCGGCGATCTTGGTGGCCTCGCCCAGGCACAACGGCAGCAAGCCGGTGGCCAGCGGATCCAGGCTGCCGGTGTGGCCGCCCTTCTCTGCCCGCAGCAGGCGGCGCGCGGCCTGCAAGGCATTGTTGGAACTGAGCCCGGCCGGCTTGTCCAGCAACAGGATGCCGTGCAGCGGGCGATAGACGATGCGGGATTTCAAAGGATCGATGCTCGAATCAGGGCATGACGTGCCTGCGAAGATCACGACCGCGGCGTGGGCGGCCCGTGTGACGCCGCGCTCAGCGCGGCTCGGCGGCGTCGGCGTCGGCGTCGCTGGACGCGGCAGCGGGGCCGACGTCGTCCAGGTCACGCAGCAGGTTGTCGATGCGCTCGCCGCGATCGACCGAGTCGTCGTAGTGGAAATGCAGCTCGGGCACGTGACGCAGCTTCATCGCGCGCGCCAGTTGCGTGCGCAGCTGCCCGGCGATTTCCTTCAGCCCCTTGACCGCTTCGGCCGAGCGCTCCTGCTGCAACGCAGTGACGAACACCTTGGCATGGGCCAGGTCGCGGCTGATTTCAACGTCGGACACACTGACCGACGGCAGGCCGTGGTCGCGCACCGCCGCGTGCACGATCGTGCCGAGGTCGCGACGCACCTGCGCGGAAACGCGGTCGGTGCGATGGAATGATTTGGTTGGCATGGTCGTGGACCTGGTTGATTCGGAGGGCCAGATGGCACCGAAGCCAAAAACGAACGCGGGCGGCCATGCCGCCCTCGCCTTGCAGAACGTGCGTGACGCCATGCGCCAGCGCGGTAAATCGGGGCCCGCAGGCCCCGATTTCCATTACAGCGTACGGGCAACCTCGATACGCTCGAAGCACTCGATCTGGTCGCCGGCCTTGACGTCGTTGTAGGCCTTCACGCCGATACCGCACTCGGTCCCGTTGCGCACTTCCTCGACGTTTTCCTTGAAACGGCGCAGCGATTCCAGCTCGCCCTCGAACACCACCACGCTGTCGCGCAGCACGCGGATCGGCTTGCTGCGCTTCACCACGCCTTCGATGATCATGCAGCCTGCAACCGCACCGAACTTGGAGCTGCGGAACACATCGCGCACCTGCGCGATACCGATGATCTCTTCGCGGATTTCCACCCCGAGCAGACCGGAGGCCACCTGCTTCACCTGGTCGATCACGTCATAGATGATCGAGAAGTAGCGCAGGTCGATGCCGTTGGACTCGACGATCTTGCGTGCCGACGCATCCGCACGCACGTTGAAGCCGATCACCGTGGCCTTGGAGGCCGCGGCCGAATTGGCATCGGACTCAGTGATGCCGCCTACGCCGGAGTGGATCACGTTGATGCGGATGTCGTCGTTGGACAAGGCCACCAGCGACTGCTTGAGCGCTTCCACCGAACCCTGCACGTCGGCCTTGATGACCAGGTTCAATACCTGCTGGCCTTCGCCCTTGCCCATCTGGGCCAGGATGTCTTCCATGCGGTTGGTGGCCGAGGCGACCAGACGCGACTCGCGGCGCTTGGTCTCGCGCTGCTGCGCCACGTCCTTGGCCAGGCGCTCGTCGTCAACCACGACGAAGTCGTCACCGGCTTCCGGCACGCCGGACAGGCCCAGCACCTGCACCGGGATCGACGGGCCCGCCGAGGCCGGCTGATGGCCGGTTTCGTCGAACAACGCACGCACGCGGCCGTACTGGATGCCGCACACCAGGTAATCGCCACGCTTCAACGCGCCCTGCTGCACCAGCACCGTGGCAACCGGGCCGCGGCCCTTGTCCAGCGAGGACTCGATGACGGTACCGCTGGCGCGGCCGTCGGCCACCGCCTTGAGTTCCAGCACTTCGGCCTGCAGCGAGATCGCGTCCAGCAGCGTGTCCACGCCGGTCCCGACCTTGGCCGACACCTCGATGAACTGGGTATCGCCACCGAAGTCTTCGGCCACCACGTCTTCGGCCAGCAGTTCGTTCTTGACCCGCAACGGGTCGGCGCCGGCCTTGTCGATCTTGTTCACCGCAACGATCAACGGAACACCCGCTGCCTTGGCATGCGCCACCGCTTCCTTGGTCTGCGGCATGACGCCATCGTCGGCCGCAACCACCAGTACCACGATGTCGGTGATCTTGGCACCGCGTGCGCGCATCGAGGTAAATGCGGCATGGCCGGGCGTATCCAGGAAACTGATGACGCCACGGTCGGTTTCGACGTGGTAAGCACCGATGTGCTGGGTGATGCCACCCGCCTCGCCGGAAGCGATCTTGGTACGACGAATGTAGTCCAGCAGCGACGTTTTGCCGTGATCGACGTGGCCCATGATGGTCACCACCGGCGGACGCGGCGCGGCATCGCCCTGCGCGTCTTCGGCATGCGCCAGCAGCGCGTCCTCGAAGTCGGCATTGTCGGCGCGAACGGCCTTGTGGCCGAGTTCTTCGGTCACCAGTGCCGCGGTGTCGTGATCGATGCTCTGGGTGATGGTCGCCATGACGCCCATCTTGAACAGCGCCTTGACCACGTCGCCGCCCTTGAGCGCGAGCTTCTGCGCCAGGTCGGCCACGGTGATGGTCTCGCCGATCGCCACTTCACGCACCACCGGTGCGGTGGGACGCTCGAACCCGTGCGGACCGCTATTGCCCTGGTTACCACCACGGCCACCGTCATTGCCGCGACGCGACGACGACGAACCCGGACGACCGGTCGGCTTGCCACGCACGTTGGAACGACGCGCACGATCGGCCGCAGACAGATGCAACTGACCTGCAAAGCGCTTGGTCGCATCGTCGTCCTCGACGCCGGCCACCATGACGTGCGAACCGCGCGTCTTGTGCTTGGCCGCGTTGTTGCGATCGTCCGGGCGCGCCGGCGTGGCCGGACGCGATGCGGGCGACGCACCTGCCGGGCGTGCCGGACGCGGGGCCGACGACGGCGAGGAGGGCGCACGCGCGGCAGGGGCCGCAGACGGCGTTGGCGCAGCGGCGACCGGGGCCGGCGCGCTGGCAGCCGCAGCGGCTTCCTCGGCAGCCTTGCGCTCGGCTTCTGCGCGATCCTTGGCGGCCTGTTCTTCGTCGCGCTTGCGCTGGATTGCTTCGTCGCGCACGCGGTCGCTTTCGGCCAATGCCTGCTGCTCGTCGAGATTGCGCTGACGCGAGGCGGCGAGCTTGGCCAGGATGTCGGCCCGCTCTTCGTCCGGCGTCATCGGCGCGGCGCGGCCGCTGCCTTCGTTCTCGGACTTCACGTAGGTACGCTTCTGCCGCACTTCCACGTTGACCGTGGTCTTGGTGCCGCCGGCGTTGACCGTCACTTCCTGCAGCTTGCGCCGGTTGAGCGTGATCTTCTTGGCCGCTTCGCTCGCCGCATCGGCAGGCGAGTCGGCCTTGCCATGCGTGCGACGCAGGAAGCCAAGCAGTTTCATCTTCTCGGTGCTGGTCACGACCTGGTCGGGACCGCTGAACTTCATCCCGGCCTCGGCCAGTTGAACCAGCAGTTTATCGACCGGCGTGTTGACCAGTTCGGCAAGCTTGCGGATGGTGGTTTGCTGCGACATTCGGATCCTATGATCTGGTTGGCGCCCCCTCGCCCAGAGCAAGGGAAACGCTGATTCTAAGCCCTGATGGGGTCAGGGCGCGGTTCATTGCCGGCTCATTCGCCGCGCTCCAAACGGGCGATCTCCTCGGCGCGGGCCGCCAGGATCAGCGCCGCGGCGCGCTCCTGGGTCATGCCCTCGATGCCGAAGTCGACGATCTCGTCCGCGGCCAGGTCGGACAAGTCCTCGCTGGTACGCACGCCGTGCTCGGCCAGCGCAAAGGCCGTCTCCTCGTCCATCCCCTCCAGCGCCAGCAGGTCCTCGGTGGGCTGAGTTCCTTCCAGGCCTTCTTCCTCGGCCAGCGCGGCGTTGAGCAGCGCATCGCGGGCACGGGCACGCAGTTCTTCGACGATGTCTTCGTCGAAGCCTTCCACCGCCAGCAACTCGCCAACCGGCACGTAGGCGATTTCTTCCACGGTATTGAAGCCTTCGGACACCAGGATCGCGGCGATTTCCTCGTCCACTTCCAGGCGGTCCATGAACAGCTGGCGCGCCGATGCCTGTTCAGCCTCGGACTTGGCGGCCACCTGGTCGGCGGTCATCACGTTGAGCTGCCAGCCGGTCAGGCGGCTGGCCAGGCGCACGTTCTGGCCGCCCTTGCCGATCGCCTGGGCCAGGCGGTCTTCGGCCACGGCCAGGTCCATCGCATGCTTTTCTTCGTCGACGATGATCGACTGCACTTCGGCCGGCGCCATCGCGTTGATGACGAAGTTGGCCGGATTCTCGTTCCACAGCACGATGTCCACGCGCTCGCCATTGAGCTCGTTGGAGACCGCCTGCACGCGCGAACCGCGCATGCCGATGCAGGCGCCGATGGGATCGGTGCGGGTATCGTGCGCAATCACCGCGATCTTGGCGCGGTCGCCCGGATCGCGTGCGCAGGCCTTGATCTCGACCAGGCCCTGGCCGACTTCCGGCACTTCCAGCTTGAACAGCTCGATCATGAATTCCGGCGCGGCGCGGCTGATGAACAGCTGCGGGCCACGCGGCTCCGAGCGCACTTCGGCCAGGTAGCCGCGCACGCGGTCGCCGGGACGCAACACGTCGCGCGGAATGCCCTTGTCCTTGGGAATGAAGGCCTCGGCATTGCCGCCCAGATCGACAAAGATGTTGCCGCGCTCGGCGCGCTTGACCACACCGGTGATCAACTCGCCCACGCGGTCCTTCCATGCATCGACCACCTGCTGGCGCTCGGCTTCGCGCACACGCTGCACGATCACCTGCTTGGCAGCCTGGGCGGCGATACGGCCGAAATCCGGGTTCTCGATCTGTTCTTCGATGTAGTCGCCCACATCCACGCCGTCGGCTTCGTCGATGGCATCCATCAGGCGCACCTGGCGATCCGGCGACTCCATCACCACGTCGTCGGCCACCACTTCCCAGCGGCGGAAGGTCTCGTAGTTGCCGTCCTTGTGATCGATGGTCACGCGCGTCAGCACGTCCTGGTCGGGATAGCGCTTCTTCGCTGCGGAAGCCAGCGCGGCCTCGATCGCATCGAAGATCACTTCGCGCGGAACGCCTTTCTCGTTGGCCACCGCATCCACTACCAGCAAAAGTTCCTTGCTCATTTCGTCACTCCGCGCGCGGCTTGCCAGCCGCCGACTCGTTGGATGGTTTCTTCTTGTCGTGCCCGGGTTTTTTCGGGCCGGGCTTATTCGGTTTTTGCGGCGCCAGACCCAACGCGACCCAATCGGGCACGATGCGCGCCTTGTCGATATTGTCGAAGCCGACCTGCACGTCCTTGCCGTCGATGGCGAACACCACCGCGTTTGCCTCGGATTCGATCCGCACGATCTGGCCCTGGAAGCGGCGCCGACTGTCCTGCGCCAGCTTCAACACGATCTTGGCCGACTCGCCGGCATGGCGCGCGAACTGCTCAAGGGTGAACAAGGGACGATCAACACCCGGCGATGACACTTCGAGCGTGTAGTTGCCGCTGATGGGGTCTTCCACGTCGAGCTGGGCAGACACTTCGCGGCTGACGCGCTCGCAGTCATCGACGTTGATGACACGCTCGGGCTGTTCGACCAGCGGTACATCGATGTACAGACGCAAGGTCGCGCCGCCTGGCGCGGGAAGATATTCCACGCCCAGCAGCTCCAGGCCCAGGGATTCAACCGTTGGACTCAGCAGATTCGCGATTTCGGTCGCTTTTTCGCTCACAGACTGCCCTGATCAGATGATTGCCAGTAAAACCCCGGCAACCGGCAGCAAACTTTCCGGTTCCGGAAAAAACAAGGGGCCCGATGGGCCCCTTTCGTGAAAAAAGCCCGACCTCTCAGGGTCGGCGCAAGGACGGGAACATGCGTCCTTACGATCCAAGAAGTTGAATCATTGCAATAACGCAACAATTCGAAACTTGGTAGCGGGGGCAGGATTTGAACCTGCGACCTTCGGGTTATGAGCCCGACGAGCTGCCAGACTGCTCCACCCCGCAGCAGAAGCGGAATTATGAAGAACTTGAGCGGCAATTGCAAGCCCTAGTTTTTCATCTGTTGAACACCGTGGTGGCTGTTCAACGTCGCGGCAAATGATAACCGCAATGCAACAAAAACGAAACACCTATCACAGCGCTATTTCAATGCGATGCCTCGCATAACGCCTGGCCTCAAGCCAGCCCGGCGAACGCGCGCTGGCACCACACCATGATCGGGTTCCAGGCCAGGCCAAGGGCCAGCAAGGCAAGCGCGTTGACACCGAGCACGGTGCCGAGCACGCGATCGTTGTTGGCCGGCAGTGGTTGGCCCACCGGCTCATCGAAGTACATGACCTTGATGACGCGCAGGTAATAGTACGCACCGATCACCGCACAGATCACGCCCACCAGCGCCAGCCACAGCATGTCGCCCTTCACCGCTGCGCCGAGCACGGCCAACTTGGTCCAGAAGCCGAGGAACGGCGGGATGCCTGCCAGCGACGCCATGATGCACAGCACCAGCCCGGCCATCCACGGGTTACGCGCGTTGAGGCCCTTGAAATCGTCCATGTTCTCGGCCTCGAAACCATTGCGCGACAGCGCAATGATGGCGCCGAACGCGGCGGTGGACATGATGGTGTAGCTCACCGCATAGAACATCGCGGCCGAATAGCCCTCTTCCCCGCCGCCGGCCACGCCCATCAGCAGGAAGCCGATGTGGGAAACCGTCGAGTAGGCCAGCATGCGTTTGAGGTTGCTTTGCGCGATCGCCATCAGATTGCCGATCACCAGCGAGGCTGCCGACAGACCGCCGATCAGCAGATGCCACTGCGGCGACAACGGGCCCATGCCCACTTCCAGCAGGCGGTAAGCCATGCCGAAGGCGGCCAACTTGGGCGCGGAACTGATAAACAGCGCGATCGGAGCCGGCGCGCCCTGGTAGACGTCGGGCAGCCACATATGGAACGGCGCGGCGCCCAGCTTGAAGGCCACGCCAGCAATCATGAAAATGGTGCCGGTCAGCAACAGCGTGCGTTCGCCCGAGCCTTCGATGGCGTCATGGATGCCGGCCAGGCTCAAGGTGCCAGTGGCGCCGTAGACCAGCGACATGCCGTACAACAACAAGCCCGAGGCCAGTGAACCCAGCACGAAATACTTCATCGCCGCTTCGGCGGCCAGGCCGTTGTCGCGATTGGAGGCGACCAGCGCATACGAACACAACGCCAGCAATTCAAGACCCAGATACACCATCAGCAGGCTGCCAGCCGAGGCGAGCAGCATCATGCCGGCGGTGGCGAACAACACCAACACGGGGATCTCGCCCTGATAGAGATTGCGTTCGCGCAGGTAAGTCCAGCCGTACACCAGGCTCAGGCCGCTGACCAGCACGATCACGGTCTTCATCACGTCGGCAGCGGTATCGCGTACGAACATGCCACTGAAGATCTCCCCCTGCCCGCCTGTGCCGGTGGCCAGCAGCAGGAACACCACAGCCAGGACGGCGACGGAAAACAGGTGGGTCCAGACCTTGTTCCGCTGGCTCACGAACAGGTCGAGCATCAGCAGGGCAAAGGCGCCGCCGATCAGCACCAGCTCCGGTACAAGCGGAGCCAGGTCAGCGGTGGTCAACGGCGCGAGCGTTGGCGTGGTCATCATCAAATCCTGGAAATCAATACGGACGGCAAGCGGTTCAGAGCTTGGTCGTTGCAATCTGGGTCGCCAGCTTGGCGATCGACGGTTCCATCAGATCGGTCAGCGGCTTCGGATACAGGCCCAGGGCCAGCACGCCGGCAGCGAACACCCCCAGCACGAAGGCTTCTCGGCCATTGATGTCCTTCAGCTCGGCCACATGCGCATTGGCCACTTCGCCGAAGAACACGCGCTTGTAGAGCCACAGTGTGTAGGCGGCGGTGATGACCAGCGTGGTGGCGGCAGCCAGCGCAATCAGCGGATGTTTCTGGAAGCTGGCCAGGATCACCATGAACTCGCCAACGAAACCGCTGGTCCCCGGCAAGCCGGCATTGGCCATGAAGAACAGCATCGCGAAGGTGGCGAACCATGGCATCACGTTGACCACGCCGCCGTAGTCGGCGATGCGACGGGTATGCATGCGGTCGTACAGCACGCCAATGCAGGAGAACATCGCGCCGGACACAAAACCGTGCGAGATCATCTGCACCATCGCGCCCTGCAGGCCCAGGCGGGCAGCGTCGGTACTGCCGTACTCGCGCACCAGGGTGAAGGCGATGAAGGTACCCAGGGTGACGAATCCCATGTGCGCGATGGACGAATACGCCACCAACTTCTTCATGTCGTCCTGCACCAGCGCCACCAGGCCGACATAAATCACCGCGATCAGCGAGAGCGTGATGACCAACCAAGCGAATTCATGACTGGCGTCCGGCACGATCGGCAGGTTGAAGCGCAGGAAACCGTAACCGCCAATCTTCAGCGCGATCGCGGCCAGGATCACCGAACCGGCGGTTGGCGCTTCCACGTGCGCGTCTGGCAGCCAGGTGTGCACCGGGAACATCGGCACCTTGACGGCGAAGGCGATCAGGAAGGCGAAGAAGATCCAGGTCTGCTCCTTGGCGGTCAGCTGCAGTGCGTACAGGTCGGCGAGCTGGAAGCTGCCGCCCTTCAGATACAGGTAGACCAGGCCCACCAGCATCAGCACCGAGCCGAGGAAGGTGTACAGGAAGAACTTCATCGCCGCGTAGATGCGTCGCGGGCCGCCCCAGACGCCGATGATGAGAAACATCGGGATCAGCATCGCTTCGAAGAACACGTAGAACAGCATTGCGTCGGTGGCAGCAAAGATGCCGACGGTGACACCCTCCAGGATCAGGAAGGCCGCCACGTACTGGTTGACGCGCTTGTCGATCGAGCGCCACGCGCCGATCAGCGCCAGCACCGTCACCAGCGTGGTCAGCACGATCAACGCGACCGCAATACCGTCCACGCCCAGGTTGTAGCCGATGTCGTAGGACGGGATCCAGGCATGCAGTTCGATGAACTGCATCGCGTCATTGGCGGTGTCATAGCCCAGCAGCGGCAGACTCAGCACGAAGGTCGCCACCGCCACCGCGAGGGACGCCCAGCGGGCGGTCTCGGCGTTGCGCAACGCAAGGATCAGGGCGCCACCGATAATCGGCAGCCAGATCAAGATAGACAGTAAAGGCCAGTTCGACACGTTTTCTTATTCCGTACAGGTCAACGCCAGAAATGCATCAGTACCGCCAACAAGGCGATCAAACCGATGATCATTGCGAAGGCGTAGTGATAGAGGAAACCGGATTGCGTGCGACGCAGCAGAGTTGCAGCCAGGTCGATCAGTCGGGCAGAACCATTGACGACCACGCCGTCGACCACATGGGTATCGACTGCACGGGACGCCTTGCCAAGAACCACGCCGCCACCGGCGAAGCCATTGATCCAGAGCTTGTCAAAGCCGTACTTGTTTTCCAGCAGCCATACGACCGGCGCGAACGCCTTGCGTGACTTGGTGGCCAGTTCCGGCTTCCACAGGTAGAACAGCGCGGCAAGCAACAGACCGGCGACGGTCAGGAAGAACGGCGCCGCCTGCATGCCATGCAGCGCGAACGCGACCGGGCCGTGGAATTCTTCGGCCAGTGCGCCGACGGTGTCGCGCGCCGGATCGTAGAAATCCACGATGCCGGTGAAGAACGACACTGCCTGCCCCTTGAGCGCGTGCGCTGCATGGTGACCCTGCCAATCGGTACCGAACAGCATCGGGCCGATGGTGAAGAAGCCGATCGCCACCGATGGAATCGCCAGCAGGATCAATGGCAACGTCACCACCCACTTGGACTCGTGCGGCTCATGCGCACCGTGGTGGCCGTGGCCGTGATCGTCATGCGTGTGATCGTCATGCGCATGGCTGCCATGTGCATCGGCATGCGCGCTGTCGTGGTGGGCATGCGCATCATGCGCATGGGCATCACGGAAGCGTTCCTTGCCGTGAAAGGTGAGGAACAGCAGGCGGAAGCTGTAGAAGCTGGTCACCAGCACGCCACCGAGCACTGCCCAATAACCATAGGTCGCAACCCAACTATGCGACTCGTGGGCGTGATGCGCGGCCGCCTCGATGATGGTGTCCTTCGAATAGAAGCCGGAGAAGAACGGTGTACCGACCAGGGCCAGGGTACCAATCACACTGGTCCAGTAGGTCACCTTCATGTACTTGCGCAGGCCACCCATCTTGCGCATGTCCTGCTCGTGGTGCATGCCGATGATGACCGAGCCGGCCGCCAGGAACAGCAGCGCCTTGAAGAAGGCATGCGTCATCAGGTGGAACACCGCCGCCGAATAGGCCGACACGCCCAGCGCCACTGTCATATAGCCCAGCTGCGACAGCGTCGAATACGCCACCACGCGCTTGATGTCGTTCTGCACGATGCCGATCAGGCCGGTGAAGAAGGCCGTGGTCGCACCGATGAACAAAATGAAGTTCAGCGCGGTCTGCGACAGTTCGAACAGCGGCGACATGCGCGCCACCATGAAGATACCGGCGGTGACCATGGTCGCGGCGTGGATCAGCGCCGAGATCGGGGTCGGGCCTTCCATCGAGTCCGGCAGCCACACGTGCAACGGCACCTGCGCCGACTTGCCCATCGCACCGATGAACAGGCAGATGCAGATCAGCGTCATCACGCTCCATTCGTGGCCGGCGAACAGCTGCACCTTGGCGCCTGCCATGGTGGTCGCATTGGCGAACACGGTGGAGTAATCCAGCGAACCGAACCACAGCAGCACACCGGCAATGCCGAGAATGAAACCGAAGTCACCGACACGGTTGACCAGGAACGCCTTCATGTTGGCGAACACCGCCGTCGGGCGTTTGAACCAGAAACCGATCAACAGGTAGGACACCAGGCCCACCGCTTCCCAGCCGAAGAACAGCTGCAGGAAGTTGTTGCTCATCACCAGCGTGAGCATGGAGAAGGTGAACAACGAGATGTAGCTGAAGAAGCGCTGGTAGCCCGGGTCTTCTTCCATGTAGCCGATGGTGTAGATGTGCACCAGCAGCGACACGAAGGTCACCACCACCATCATCATCGCGGTCAGGCGATCGACCATGAAACCGACATGCGCCGAGTAGTTGCCGACGTCGAAGAAGGTGTACAGGTTCTGGTTGAACGGGCTGGCGCCCTGCTCCACCAGTTGGTACAGCGTCAGGCACGACAGCGCGCAGCTGACCGCCACGCCGAGGATGGTGACGTACTGTGCGCCCTTGCGCCCCACCTGACGACCGAACAGGCCGGCGATGATGCTGCCGACCAGCGGTGCGAGCACCACTGCGATCAGCAGACTCTTGGAGAGAGTGATTTCCATCTACGGGTCAGCCCTTCAACGTGTCGACTTCGGCCACATTGATCGTGCGGCGCGTACGGAACAGAGTCACCAGGATCGCAAGACCGATGGCGGCCTCCGCGGCGGCAACGGTCAGGATGAAGAACACGAACAACTGACCGGCGGTGTCGCCGAGCTCGCGCGAAAACGCAATGAAGTTGACGTTGACAGACAGCAGCATCAACTCGATCGACATCAGCAACACGATGACGTTCTTGCGATTGAGGAAGATGCCGGCCAGGGAGATGCAGAACAGCACCGCGCCCAGTCCCAGCAGGTGGCCCAAGGTAATCACGACTTTGCCTCCTGTCCGTCGATCGCATCCGGCTGCGGTGCGACCTGTACCGGCTTTTCAACCGCCATTTTGACCATGCGCAGACGATCGCCAGCCTTGACCCGCGACTGCTCGGACGCATTCTGCATCTTGATGCCGGTGCGCTTGCGCAGGGTCAGCATCACCGCCGCCACCACCGCCACGGTGAGGATCACTGCCGCAAACTCGAACGGCAGCAGGAACTCGGTGTACAGGCTCTTGGCAAGCCAGGTCAGATTGGACACGTCAGCCGCCTGCGCTGCGGCGTTGTCGGCCGGAAATGGCGTGGCGCTACGCGCCTTGACGCCGATCAGGGTGACCATCTGCACCAGCATCGCCACGGCGACGATGACACCGACCGGCATGTACCTGACCCAGCCCTCGCGCAGGCGGCTGGTGTCGATGTCGAGCATCATCACCACGAACAGGAACAACACCATCACCGCACCGACATAGACCAGCACCAGCGTGACGCCGAGAAACTCGGCACCGACCAGCAGCCAGATGCAGGCCATCGAGAAGAAGGTGAGGATCAGGCACAACACGGCGTACACCGGATTGCGCACGCTGATCACCGCGCCGGCGGAAACGACCGCGATGGCGGAGAAGGCGTAGAAAGCAATAGAGACCCAGTCCATCATGACCTCAACGGAAGGCGGCATCGGCAGCGCGACGCTCGGCGATCTCGGCTTCCAGCCGGTCTCCGATCGCCAGCAGCTGCGGCTTGTTGACAATGTTCTCGCCACGCTTCTCGAAGTGATACTCGAGGATGTGCGTCTCGACGATCGAGTCCACCGGGCAGCTTTCTTCGCAGAAGCCGCAGAAGATGCACTTGAACAGGTCGATGTCGTAGCGGGTGGTGCGGCGGGTGCCGTCTTCGCGCTTGGCCGAGTCGATGGTGATCGCCAGCGCCGGGCAGACCGCTTCGCACAGCTTGCACGCGATGCAGCGCTCTTCGCCGTTGGGATAGCGACGCAGGGCGTGCAAGCCACGGAAACGCGGCGACTGCGGGAACTTCTCCATCGGGTACAGCACGGTGTACTTGGGCTTGAACGTGTATTTCAACGTCAGCCACAAACCGCCGAGCAGTTCGAGCAGCAGCAGGCTCTTGAAGTAATGGGTGATCTTGTTCATCAATTACACGCCCTTCTGGATCACGCCGTAAAACACCATCAATGCCGTCACTGCGATCCACACGATCGTGAGCGGAATGAACACCTTCCAGCCCAGGCGCATGATCTGGTCGTAGCGGTAGCGCGGGAAGCTGGCGCGGAACCAGATGTAGGCGCTGGCGAAGAAGAACACCTTCATCAGCAGCCACGGCCAACCGCCCTTCCACAGCCAGTCGATCCACGGCGAGATATCCGCATTGACCCAGCCCTGGATCGGGCTCAGCCAGCCACCGAGGAAGAAGATCGAGATCAGGAAGCTGACCAGGATCATGTTGGCGTATTCGGCGAGGAAGAACAGCGCGAACGCGCCGCCCGAGTATTCCACCATGTGGCCGGCAACGATTTCCGATTCGCCTTCCACCACGTCGAACGGCGCGCGATTGGTTTCGGCGACGCCGGAGACCCAGTACACGATGAACAGCGGGAACAGCGGAATCAGGAACCAATCGAAGAACCCGGAGTTGCCGGCCTGCGCGAACACGATCTGGCTCAGGTTGACGCTACCGGAGGCGATCATCACGCCGACCAGCGCAAAGCCCATCGCGATTTCGTAGCTGACCACCTGCGCGGCCGAGCGCATCGCACCCAGGAAGGCGTACTTGGAATTGGACGCCCAGCCCGCAAGGATGATGCCGTACACGCCCAACGAGGTCATCGCCAGCAGGTACAGCAGACCCACATTGGCATTGGACAACACCAACTGCGCATCGAACGGCACCACCGACCAGGCGGCAAAGGCCGGCGCCAGCGTCAACAGCGGCGCGATGATGAACATCGCCTTGTGCGAGCTGGCCGGTTGCACGATCTCCTTGAACAGGAGTTTGAACACGTCGGCGAAGGCCTGGAAAATACCCATGCCCACGTACATCGGCCCGTGGCGTACGTGCATCCAGCCGATGAGCTTGCGCTCCCAGACCACGTAGAAGGCCACCGTGACGATCACCGGCACGGCGATCAGCAGGATCTTCAACACGGTCCACAGCAGGATGCCGCCATCGCCCAGACCAACAAACCACTGGTGCAGGGGGTCGACCACGTTCAACAGCAATTCGTTCATGCAGCCACCACCGTTACGCGACCGGCACCGAGCGGCGCAGTTGCGCCGTGGCCGGACTCAATCCACACCGTGCCCGGTGCAACGCGCTTGTCCAGCACCACCGGCAGCGTCGCCTTACCGGCGTCGGTGCCGACCTTGACCATCTGCCCTTCGCCGACCTGCAACTGCGAGGCCTGCTCCGGATGCATCGCCACGCACGGGGCGATGTTGAGCGGATGCGACTGCAGCGCGGCGGCACGGCGCACGACGGCATCGGTGCGATAGATCGCCGCCGTTGCCGCCACTTCCAGACCCGCGCCGGAGACGGCCGGCTGCGCAGAAGCGACCGGGCTCACCGTGCGGTTCTGCATGCCGGCACGCAGGCCGACCAGATCGGTGAACTCGAAACCGGCCAGGCCCAACTCGCCACCGAGCGCACGCAGTACCCGCCAGCCTTCGCGCGCCTCGACCGGCAGGCGGCCTGCGGCACGTGCGGTCTGCACGCGACCATCGAGATTGGTCAGCGAGGCATCGATTTCCGGCAACGCGCCGATCGGCAGGATCACGTCGGCCACATCGCGCGTTGAAGCGCAGGCGAACTGGCTGAATGCAACCACCTTGGCACCGGCAAGCGCGCTGCGCGCAGCGGCGGCGTCGGCAAAATCCAGACCCGGCTCGATGCCATACAACACGTAAGCCTGACGCGGTTGCGTCAGCATGCCGGCCACATCGCGTGCGGTCGGCAGCACGCCCTGCGACACGAGGCCCACGGCGTTGGCGCCCTGCGGGATGCGGCACAGCGAGGCGCCGGTTGCGGTGGCGAAGTCACGTGCAGCTGCACGCAGCGCCGCAGCCTGCGGATGATTCTCGGCCAAAGCGCCGACCACGATCACCGCACGGCTCGCGCCCTTGACCGCATCACGCAGGGTGGCGTCATCGAGCGCAGCTGCCAGCTGCGACGGCGCGACCACGGTGCGGCTAGCCTGGGTGAAGGCGAAATCGAAATCGACCGGGTTGACCGAATGGATCTGCGTGCCGTTCTGGATGTGCGCCTTGCGCAACCGCGCATGCAGCAGCGGCAGCTCATGACGCACGTTGCTGCCGAACAACACTACCACATCGGCCTGCTCGATCTCGGCCAGCGGCGTTGCGAAGGCTTGCGCCACTGCCGCGTCGGAGAAGTCGCGGTTCAGCAGGCGGTGATCCAGGTTGCCGCTGCCCAGCCCTTCGGCCAGACGGGCAAGCAACGCGCCCTCTTCGTTCGAGGTGGACGGATGCACCAGCACGCCGAGCTGATCGCCGGCGTTGTCGCGCAGGATCTGGGTCGCGGCAGCCAACCCTTCGGCCCAGCTCACCTCGGCCCACTCGCCATTGATCTTCTTCAGCGGCTTGACCGCACGGTCTTCCGAATACAGGCCCTGGTGCGAATAACGATCGCGATCGGACAGCCAGCACTCGTTGACCGCCTCGTTCTCGCGCGGCACGGTCCGCAGCACTTCGCCGCGACGCACATGCAGGAACAGGTTCGAGCCCATCGCATCGTGGTAACCCAGCGATTCGCGCGCCATCAGTTCCCACGGACGCGCACGGAACTGGAACACCTTGTTGGTCAGCGCGCCCACCGGGCATACGTCGATGACGTTGCCGGAAATTTCGGTGGTCAACGGCTTGCCGTCGTAGGTGCCGATCTGCAGGTTCTCGCCGCGATACATGCCGCCCAGTTCGTAGGTACCGGCGATATCTGCGGTGAAACGCACGCAGCGGGTGCACTGGATGCAACGGGTCATCTCGGTGGCAACCAGCGGACCGATGTCCTCGTCCGGCACCACGCGCTTGCGCTCGTTGAAGCGGCTCACCGAACGGCCGTAACCGAGCGAGACGTCCTGCAACTCGCACTCGCCGCCCTGATCGCAGATCGGGCAATCCAGCGGGTGATTGATGAGCAGGAATTCCATCACGCTGCGCTGGTACTTCAGCGCTTTTTCGCTACGCGTGGTGACCTTCATGCCATCCATCACCGGCGTGGCGCAGGCGGGCGACGGCTTGGGCGACTTCTCGACATCCACCAAGCACATGCGGCAGTTGGCGGCGATCGGCAGCTTCTCGTGGTAGCAGAAACGCGGGATCGGAATGCCGGCCTTGTCGGCGGCCTGGATAATCATCGAGCCCTTCGGCACGACCAGGCTCTGGCCGTCGATCTCGACGGTCACATGATCCGGCGGCACGTTCGGGTTCACTGGTTGGGCGCTCATGCGGCCACTCCGACTTGCGTGTCGACGATCGAACGACCGTTGACGATGTAGTACTCGAACTCGTCCCAGAACTGACGCAGGAAGCCCTGGATCGGCCATGCGGCCGCTTCACCGAACGCGCAGATGGTGTGGCCTTCGATCTGGCCGGCGACGGTGCGCAGCTGATGCAGGTCTTCCATCGTGGCCTTGCTGGCGACGATGCGCTCCAGCACGCGGTGCATCCAGCCGGTACCTTCGCGGCACGGGGTGCACTGGCCGCAGGATTCCTTGTGGAAGAACTGCGAGATGCGGCAGGCGAAACGCACGCAGCAGACGCTGTCGTCCAGCACCACGATGGCGCCCGACCCCAGACCGGTGCCCAGCGCACGCAAGGTGTCGTAATCCATCTGCAGGCCAGCGACCTGGTCGGCCTTCAGCACCGGCATCGACACACCGCCGGGCACCACGCCCTTCAGCTTGCGACCTGGGCGCAGACCGCCGGCCATTTCCAGCAGTTCGTCGAATGTGGTGCCGAGCGGCACTTCGAAGTTGCCGCCCTTCTGCACGCAACCGGAGACCGAGAAGATCTTCGGGCCGCCGTTCTTGGTCTTGCTCAGGCCGAGGAACCACTCCGGGCCGTTGCGGATGATCGCCGGCACCGACGCATAGGTCTCGGTGTTGTTGATGGTGGTCGGCTTGCCGTACAGGCCGAAATTGGCCGGGAACGGCGGCTTGTAGCGCGGCTGGCCCTTCTTGCCTTCCAGCGATTCCATCAATGCGGTTTCTTCGCCGCAGATGTAGGCACCGGCACCCAGCGCACCGTAGATATCGATATCCACGCCGCTGCCGAGGATGTTCTTGCCCAGCCAGCCGTTGGCATAGGCATCAGCCAGCGCCAGCTCGAAGTTCTCGAACGGCTCGTGGTGGAACTCGCCACGCAGGTAGTTGTAGCCCACGGTCGAGCCGGTGGCGTAGCAGGCGATCGCCATGCCCTCCACCACCGAGTGCGGGTTGTAACGCAGGATGTCGCGGTCCTTGCAGGTACCCGGCTCGGATTCGTCCGAGTTGCACAGGATGTACTTCTGCATGGTCCCCTTGGGCATGAACGACCACTTCAAACCGGTCGGGAAGCCCGCGCCGCCACGGCCGCGCAGGTTCGATGCTTTGACCATTTCGATCACGTCGGCCGGCGCGATCTTTTCTTCCAGGATCTTGCGCAGCGCGGCGTAGCCACCAGTCTTGAGGTAGCTCTCGTACGACCACGGAGTATCGTAGTGCAGGGTGGTGTAGACGACCTGGTGCGGCAACGGTGCCGGACCGACCGGACCGGTAGGTGCGTGATGATGTGCCATGTCTTATTCCAGCCCGTCCAGCAGCGCGTCGACCTTCTCTTTCGTCAGGTGCTCGTGGTAATGGCCGTTGATGACCATCATCGGCGCTGCGGAACAGGCCGCCAGGCACTCTTCTTCGCGCTTGAGGTAGACGCGGCCATCGGCCGTCGACTGACCCAACTTGCAACCCAGCTTCTTCTCCGCGTGCGCCAGCAGATCTTCGGCGCCGTTGAGCCAGCAGCTGATGTTGGTGCAGAACGCCACATTGTGGCGGCCGACCTTTTCGGTCTCGAACATCGAGTAGAAACTGGCGACCTCATAGGCCCACACCGGCGGCAGTTCCAGGTACTTGGCCACGCCGACGATCAACTCGTCGGTCAGCCAGCCCTGGTTCTGTTCCTGCGCAGCGTGCAGGCCCTGCAGCACCGCCGACCGTTTGCGGTCGGGCGGGAACTTGGCCAGCCAATGATCGATGTGCGCGCGCGTCTTGTCGCTCAGCACCACCTGCGGATCGACGTCGCGCGCCGCTTCGAAATTACCCGTCGCCTTCATCGGTCAACCTCACCGAAAACCAAATCGTAAGTACCGATCATCGCCACGACGTCGGCCAGCAGATAGCCACGCACCACGGCGTCCATCGACGACAGATGCGCAAAGCCCGGCGCGCGCAGATGCACGCGGAACGGCTTGTTGGCGCCATCGGACAGCAGGTAGCAGCCGAACTCGCCCTTGGGCGCTTCGACCGCGCTATAGGTTTCGCCGGCTGGCACGCAGTAGCCTTCACTGAACAGCTTGAAGTGATGGATCAGCGCTTCCATGTCATCCTTCATGCCTTCGCGGCTGGGCGGAGCGACCTTGAAATTGGGCACCATGACCGGGCCTGGGTTGGCCTTGAGCCAGGTCACGCACTGCTTGATGATGCGATTGGACTCGCGCATCTCGGCCACGCGGACCAGGTAGCGGTCGTAGCAATCGCCGTTGGTGCCGACCGGGATGTCGAAGTCCACCGCATCGTACTTGGCGTACGGCTGCTTCTTGCGCAGATCCCACTCGATGCCCGAACCACGCAACATCGGACCGGTCATGCCCCAGGCACGCGCCAGGTCCGGGCTGATGATGCCCACATCCACGGTGCGCTGCTTCCAGATGCGGTTGTCGGTCAGCAGGGTTTCGTATTCGTCCACGCGCGACGGGAAGGTGTTGGTGAACTCCTCCAGGAAGTCCAGCATGGTGCCTTCACGACCGGCGTTGCGCTTCTTCAGCGCCCCACCCTTGTGCCAGCGCGATTCCTTGTACTGCGGCATGCGATCGGGCAGATCGCGGTAGACGCCACCCGGGCGGTAGTAGGCCGCGTGCATGCGCGCGCCGCTGACCGCCTCGTACACGTCCATCAGCTCTTCGCGCTCGCGGAATGCGTACAGCATCACCGCCATTGCGCCCAGATCGAGTGCGTTGGAACCGACCCACATCAAGTGGTTCTTGATGCGTGTGATCTCGTCGAACATGGTGCGGATGTACTGCGCACGCTCGGGCGCCTCGATGCCCATCAAGGACTCGATCGCGCGCACATAGGCATGCTCGTTGCACATCATCGACACGTAGTCCAGACGGTCCATGTACGGCACCGACTGATTGAACGGCTTGGACTCGGCCAGCTTCTCGGTGCCACGGTGCAGCAGGCCGATATGCGGATCGGCGCGCACCACGGTTTCGCCGTCCATTTCCAGGATCAGGCGCAGCACGCCGTGCGCCGCAGGATGCTGCGGCCCGAAGTTCATCGTGTAGTTGCGGATTTCCTGCTTGCTTTCGACAGGATTGCTCGCGAAGGCATCGGTTGCCTGGCGGAACTCACTCACTTGGCAGTCTCCGACTTGCCCACTTCACCGGCGGCAGTCTCATAACGGGCGTCGTCGCGGATCACGCGCGGCACGCCGACACGCGGCTCGACCGAGGTCACCGGTTCGTACACCACGCGCTTGCGCTCTTCGTCGTAGCGCACTTCGACGTTGCCGATCAGCGGGAAATCCTTGCGGAACGGATGGCCGACGAATCCATAGTCGGTCAGGATGCGGCGCAGATCCGGGTGACCATCGAACACGATGCCGAACAGGTCGAACGCTTCGCGCTCGAACCAGTTCACGCCCGGCCAGATGTCGGTCACCGACGCCACCACCGGCACCTGTTCGTCCGGTGCGTAGCAACGCACGCGCAGACGCTGGTTGTGCTGGTAGGAAATCAGCTGCGCGACCACCGCAAAGCGCTGCTTGGGCAGCTGCTGTGGCTGCGCGCCATCAGAGGTTTCCTCGCTGGGGAATTCGCCCCAGGCGAAGCGGCCAAGTGCCTTGCCTTCGACGCCGCGACTGAAGCCCTGCGAGGACACGTCGGCGGTGTCCCATTCGGCGCTGCCATAACCCAGGTAATCGACGCCGCACAGGTCGCTGAGCTGCTCGAAACCGAGCTCGTCGCGCAGCGCAAGACAGGTCGCGTGCCAATCGGCGGCAGACACTTCCAGCGTCACTTCGCCGCGCGGCAATACCACGGCGATCTGCGCACCGGCGAAACGTGCCGCAAGTCGGTCAGTGAAGGAGGATGCTTGCTCTGCCATGGGGGCTTGGCTGCTCTCGGTAGAAGAAGACGGGTGTCAGCGTGCGATGGTCTGGGTACGCCAGATCTTCTTCTGCAGCTGCAGGATGCCGTAGACCAGCGCCTCGGCGGTCGGCGGGCAGCCCGGGACATAGATGTCCACCGGCACGATGCGATCGCAACCGCGCACCACCGAATACGAATAGTGATAGTAGCCGCCGCCATTGGCGCAGCTGCCCATCGAGATGACCCACTTCGGATCGGGCATCTGGTCGTAGACCTTGCGCAGCGCCGGGGCCATCTTGTTGACCAGGGTCCCGGCCACGATCATCACATCGGACTGGCGCGGCGAAGGGCGGAACACCACGCCGTAGCGGTCAAGGTCCAGACGCGCGGCACCGGCATGCATCATCTCGACCGCACAACAGGCCAGACCGAACGTCATCGGCCACATCGAGCCGGTGCGTGCCCAGTTCAACAGCGCATCGACGCTGGTGGTAACATAGCCCTTTTCCAGCAGCGGGTTTTCGCCTTCCGGGCGCAGGATGTCTTCCACCCGGCCTTCCGGCATCGGGTTGGTCATCAGACGATCCAGGGTCTGAATCACTCCCATTCCAGCGCTCCCTTCTTCCACACGTAGATAAAGCCGAGGAACAACATGCCGACGAACAGCCCCATGGTGACCAGCGAGCGTGCGCCAATCTCCATGAACACCTGCGTCCACGGCACGATGAAGATGATTTCCAGGTCGAACACGATGAACTGGATCGCGATGAGGTAGTAGCGCACATCGAACTTCATGCGCGCGTCTTCGAATGCCTCGAAGCCACACTCGTACGGCGAGAGCTTGCGCGCATCCGGGCTGCGCGGAGCGAGGAACCGGCCAATCAGCATCAGCACGATGCCGATGCCAGTGGCGACAACCAGAAACAGCAGACTCGGCAAATATTCGGCCAGCACAGCGATTCTCTCTTGCCTCTGCCCGCACGCGCCGCGTGCCGGCATGGGGTATAGGCAGACCCCGCGCGCGGCAAACCGCATGCGCAGGAACTGCAGCCAAACAATGGTGCCCAAGAGGGGACTCGAACCCCTACGACCTAAGTCGCTACCACCTCAAGGTAGTGCGTCTACCAATTCCGCCACCTGGGCATACGTTGCGCCGCTGGGCATCCCAGTGCGCGGCGTATTGTAACCGGCTTCAGCGTTTTTGTGCTGGCTCTGAAGCGTTTTCTTCGCTGGACGCAGGTACCTGCTGCGTCGGCGCGGGCTGCGCGGGAGCAGCAGCAGGCAAGGACTGCGCAGGAGCGGTCGGCACCGCACCGGCAGCCGGGGCTTGCGGAACGGGCTTGCTCAGCTCGCCGGCCGCTGCTGGCGCCGGGGAGGCAGATTGCGACATCACACCCAGGTTCTGGTCGGTCGGACGGGCACCATGCGTGGCATACCAGGCCATGAACAGGCTGATACTGAAGAACACCACCGCCAGCCACTTGGTCGACTTGGACAGGAAGTTCGACGACCCTTGCGACCCGAACACCGTGCCCGACGCACCCGCACCGAAACCGGACCCGGCCGCAGCACCGGCACCACGCTGCATCAGGATCAGCGCAATCATCGCCAGCGCGACCAGTACGTAGACCACATTGAGGATCAACATCAGCATTTCGAAATCCGTCCCCGGACAAAACTAAATGGGTTAACGAGCGGCCGCCGCACGCGCGATGGCCAGGAAATCTTCGGCGACCAGCGACGCGCCCCCGACCAGTCCGCCATCGACGTCAGGCTGCGCAAACAGCTCGGCGGCGTTGTCGGCCTTGACACTGCCCCCGTACAGGATGGGCAGGGAATCGGCGATTCTAGCATCCGTTTTCGCCACTTCGCCACGCAGGAAGGCATGCACGGCCTGGGCCTGCGCCGGACTGGCGGTGCGCCCGGTGCCGATCGCCCAGATCGGCTCATACGCGAGCACGGCCCGCTCGAAGCCTTTACCACCGACCAAGGCGATCACCGGCTCGAGCTGGGCACGTAGGATTGCCTCGGTCTGACCGGCTTCACGCTGTTCCAGCGATTCGCCCACGCACAGCACCGGCCTGAGCCCAGCGTGGATGGCGGCAGCAAACTTGCGTGCCACCAGCTCGCTGGATTCATGATGGTACTGGCGCCGCTCGGAATGGCCGACCAGGCCGTATTCGGCGCCCACGTCCACCAGCATGGTGGCCGAGACCTCGCCGGTGTATGCGCCCTTCTCGTTGCTGCTGACGTCCTGGGCGCCGAAGGAAAGGTGGTGGGCCTCGAAATCCTCGATCAGGTCGCCGAGGTAAGGCAGGGGCGGCAGGATGACGACATCGACACCCTCCAGGGGCATGTGCGCGGCGAGCTTGGCCACCAGTTCGGTGGCGAAGGCGCGGCTGCCATGCAGCTTCCAGTTTCCGGCAACGAGTTTGCGACGCATCAGGCGCAGGTTCCTGAGTTGAAGACAGGTGACAGAATAGCCCATGGCCTGACGACAGCCGACACACCGATGTCCGACCAATGTCCCATTCCTTCCTCGCCAGGAACCCAGCATGTCCGATTCACCTGTCTTCGCCTTGATTACCGGCGCCTCCAGCGGCATTGGCCGCGAGATCGCGCGAGCCTACGCCAGGCGAGGCGTGCCGTTGATCCTGACCGCGCGGCGGGTGGACCGGCTGCAGGCACTGGCCGCCGAACTGGGCACGCGGGTGCGCGTGGAGATCCTGCCGGCCGACCTGGCCGACCCGGCGGCGGCGCAGAGGCTGGTTGCGCAGATCCAGCGCGAAGGCTGGACGGTGGGCACGCTGGTCAACAATGCCGGCTACGGCGTGCCAGAGCGGTATCTGCACAACGACTGGGCCGCGCATGCGCGCTTTCTACAGGTAATGATCGGCGCGGTGTGCGAACTCACCTGGCGGTTGTTGCCGATGATTCGCGCCAGCGGCCAGGGGCGCATTCTCAACGTGGCCTCGTTCGCTGCGCTCACCCCCGGTGCCGACGGGCAGACGCTGTATGCGGCCAGCAAGAGCTTCCTGCTGCGCTTCAGCGAATCACTGGCACTGGAAAACGCCGACTGTGCGGTGAAAGTCTGCGCCCTGTGCCCGGGCTTTGCGTGGTCGGAATTCCACGACGTCACCGGCACCCGCGAGGCGATGTCCACCCTGCCCGGCTGGGCCTGGCTGCAGGCCGATGCGGTGGCCGACTACGGCATCGCCGCGCTGGAGCGCGGGCAGGTGCTGGCGGTGCCAGGGTGGCGCTATCGCCTGGTCAATGCGGCGCTGCGCGTGTTACCGCATGCGCTGGCCTTGCGCCTGATGGCGCGCGGCTCGCATCGGGTGCGGCCATTGCAGTGAGCCTGCCATGCACCGGCGGCACCTCGCCGCCGCGTGGGCAGCGAAGTCGCCCAGCCCGCCTGCTGCAACACGCGCGGCTCAATGATTGACGATCTCCCCATGCATCGCAGCCAGTCGCGCCAACAAGCGGTTCTGGGTGCGACGGGGGATTTTGCGTTGGTCCATCGCCCAGTTCAGATCCTCGACCAGGGCATTGAAATCCGCCTCGCGGATGGCCAGGTGCGCATGCGCCTGCTGCATCGACTTGGCGGTGTCCGGGCACGGGCCATCGGCAACGTGACAGAACTTCTGCACCAGGCGGGCGTTGAGCATGACGATGTTGACGCGCGCGAACGTGCCGACGATGCGCTGGTCGTCGGCAATGCGCGACAACATCGTCTCCACCAGGGCCTCGACACCGGCCTGCCCGCCGAGCTCGTCGTACAACGTCGGCTGCGCGCGCGTGGTGGCGCAGGCGCCGAGCAGGCACAGCATGCACAGCAGGCAACCACGCAGCCATCGATTCATCAGAACGCCACCTGCAGGGAGAGATAGGGGCCGCGCTGATCGGTCAACGTGGCAATGTCGCCCAGATCGGCCCACGCTGCGGTCAGCGAGACATGCTTGTTCGGAAACCAGGCGACGAAGCCGTCTGCCCAGGCCTGTTCGCGCGCAAAGCCCAGATTGTCCGGCTTGTCGCGATACTCCACACCAACGACCCATGCGGGCGACAACAGCACCGCAGCGCTGACCTCGGCGACCAGCCGATCACTGTTACGCCGGTCACCACCGAAGCCGAGCAGGCCACCCTGGTTGGCCCGCGTTGCGCGCACGGTGCCGTTGAGCAGCAGTTGATAGCCGCCTGCGCCCTGCAACAAGAGGCGGCTGGCACTGACGTAGAGGTCGGTACCGTGATCGTCGCGGGCGCCGATCGCCAGCGGCAGACGGCCATCGCGCAGGCGCTTGTATTGCACGCCCACGCTGACCTGCGGGCCACGGCCGTAGACCAGATCGCCCCGCACGCGTAGCTTGGCGCCGAACACGTCCTGGCCCAGCGCATTCCACGGCAGCGCCAGACGATCCTGCAAGGTGCCCAGATCCAGCCGCTGACGCGCAAGCGACAGCTCCAGGCGGTTGCCCACGGTAAATGCCGCACCCTGCACGTCGAGCTGGTAATCGCCGCTATCGACATGCGTGGCGAACACTACGCCGCCAAGTTCGTCGCGCGTGCCGTAGCCCGCCAAGGTCGCCCACGGCACGATACCGCCACCCGCGCTGCCTTCGATCGTGGACACGCCGCCTGTGGCGAGCAGACGCCCGTCGCCCGCGATGGCCTGCGCCGGCAGCAGCGCGAGACCGAGCGCCGTGGCAAGCACCAGGCAGCAGCGCTCACGGCTCATCGCCGCAGCCCCGCCTGCGCCGGAGCAGCGCCGCCGAGCTGGCGCGTGCACCAGGCCACCAACGCGGCCTGTTCCAGCGGCGGCGCATACAGATAGCCCTGCACCATGTCGCAACCATACCCACGCAGCAGCGCCAGGGCCGCCTGATTCTCCACGCCCTCGGCAATCACGCTCAGGCCGAGGTTGTGGCCGAGATCGATCGTGCTGCGAACGATGAAGGCATCGTCGGTGCCCTCGGCCAGCTGCATGACGAAGCTCTTGTCGATCTTCAATTCGTTCACCGGCATGCGCTTGAGTTGGGCCAACGAGGAATAGCCGGTGCCGAAGTCGTCGATGGAAAGACGCACGCCGACACTGCGCAGTTGATGCAGCATGTGCAGCGCCGCTTCCACATCGCGCATCAATGCACTTTCGGTCAATTCCAGGGTGATCGACTGCGCCGGCACGGCATGCTGTTCCAGGCGTGCACGCACGTACTCGGGCAAGCCCGGATCGGACAGGTCCAGCGCGGACAGGTTGATCGCCATGCCCAGCTCCAGACCCTGGCGGCGCCACTGCGCCTGACAGCGCAGCGCCTCGTCCAGCACGAAACGGGTCAGCGGATGGATCACCCCGGAGTGCTCGGCCAGCGGGATGAATTCGTCCGGACCGATCGGACCCAGCCCGGGATGATGCCAGCGCACCAGGACCTCGACCTGCTCGACCCGATCGGTACGTAGGCAAATCTTGGGCTGGAACCGCAGGGTCAACTCGTTGCCGCCGATGGCCTGGCGTAGATCGCCGGTGAGCCGCAGGCGGCGCAGATGCTGTTCGTCCTGGCCCAGGCGATACACGCTGGCGCCAACGGCGGCGGTGTCGCCGATCTGGCGGCGCGCGATATCGGCACGCCGCAACAAGGTGTCCGGGTCCGCGCCATGCTCGGGGATCAGGGCGATGCCGATGCTGGCTTCGAGCTGGATGCGCGCCTGCGGCAAGACCAACGGGCGACGCAGCTGCAGCAGCAGACGCTGCGCATCCTGCTGCACGCTGGAGGCGTCGGCCTGCGCCACCACCACCATGAATTCGTCACTGCCCAGGCGCCCCACCATGTTCGGCGCCTGCACGACCTCGGCCAGGCGTTGCCCCACCTCCACCAGCACCTGGTCGGCGAAGTCGTGGCCCAGGCTGTCGTTGAGTTCCTTGAAGCGCTCCAGGTCCAGGATCAACACCGCTGCGGTGCCGTCGGCGGCCACGGTCTGCTCGACAACCTCCTGCAGCCGTTCCAGTAGCCACAACCGGTTGGGCAGCCCGGTCAGTGCGTCATGCCGTGCCTGGTGCAGGATGCGTTGTTCGCGGCTGGCGATCTGCTGCTGCATGCTGGCAAAACTCCGCGCCAGCTCGCCCAGTTCGCGGCCGGCCGGCATCTGCACGGCGGTCTGGTAGTCGCCCCGCTGGATGCGCCGGGCAGCCTGCACCAGTTGCGCCACCGGCTTGCTGACACCGCGCGCCAGCACCACCGCCACGCCCAGCGCGGCGGCAGTGGCCAGCCCGGCCAGCAGCAGGATGCGCAGCTTGAGCGCCTGGTAGGGCGCCATGGCGCGATCCAGCGATGCCTGCAGCACTACCTGCACATGGCGATCTCCCTGCACCGGCTGCAGCTTGAGCAGATACCGCGCGTCTCCCAAGGTCAGCGGCACCGCCACGCCCGGCGCAATCTGCACGCTGTGCAGTTGCTGCGCAAATTCCAGGCGCGCGGCCGGCTCCAGCGTAGTGGCCAGCACGCCTGGCGGCGCCGCATCGTTGAGGAACGTGACATCCAGACCGGTGGTGGTGCGGAAATCCTGCACGATGGCTTGCCCGGATTCGTTGCCGATGGCAATCCACCCCACCCGGTTGGGCGCCAGTACCTGCACTACCGCCACCCGCGCCACCCGCTCGCCCAGCGCCACCAGGCCGACCGCCCGCCCATGACGCTGTGCCTGCAGCAGCAATGCCTGCACCGCCCGTAGCTGCCCGGTCTGCGGCAGGTCTTCCAGCCCGGTCAGCAACTGTCCGTCGGGGGCCAGCAACAAGGCCGTGGGCGCATCCATGCGTGCAGCGTGATTGCGCAGCGCCGACTGCATGGTCGGCACGTCGCCGCTGGCCACGGCGGCACGAAAACCAAAGTCGTCGGCCAGCACCGACGCCGCTTGCAGCAATTGTTCGTCGCGGCGCAGGTTGATGCGCTGCCAGACCCGTTCACCGGTCAGCAGTTCCTCGGCCAGCTGCGCCTTGACGCTGCGCTCGGTCGCCATCTGCACCGCGACAAAGGTCAGCACCTGGGTGCCAAGCACCACCAGCACCACCAGCGCGGCGATACGGGTATGCAGGCGTATCGCCTTCATGGATGTGCTTTCTTGGGATCGGCGGCATTGCGGAACTTGTCCTGCAGCGCGCGCACGCGCGCATCCGGCGGCGTCGCCACTGGTGCAGGACCGGTGGTCTGCAGGAGCACCCGCCGCTGCAGCGGCTCGCGGCCAACGGCCAGAGCTTGGCTGGTCGCCTCGCCCTGGATGCGCGGGTGCCATACCCGCAGGGTGTAGCTGCCTGCCGGCACGTCGATCTGCACGCGGCCATCGCTGCCGGTCTTGCCGAAATACGGAGTATCCAGCACCACGATGTAGCCCAGCATCCAATCATGAATGTTGCAGCCCACCGTCACCAGGCCGGCTTGATCGAAGCGTACCGGCGCCGCAGTGGTGCCCTGGAACAGCGGCAGCTGGAAGCGCTTGGCGGGAGAGAACGAATAGACCTGATGGCGGATCTGATCGTTGTTGGGAAAGCGCACCAAGGTGCCGGTGCGCACCGCCAGCACCGCAGGTACGAACTGCGAATTGATCTGGTCCATGTCCACGGTCCTGCCTGCGCTGGCGGCGGCAGGGCGTGCCGGCTGCAGGCTCACCACTGCATCGACCAGCGCGCCGTTGGCGTCGGCCACACTAACCCCAACCGGCACGGCCGCCGCCGGGGCGGCCGCCGCGCAGAGCGCCAACAGGCAAACCGACCTTGACTGTCTCAACCACCATCCGTGCATGTGCCCCACCTCGTACGATGCGTTCGCGGGGCGCCAGGCGAGTCCGACGTCACACTAGCGATCAGACTGGGTTATCGGCGCGAGTGAACGCAAGCTTTAACCAGACGCAAGCAAGTGCGCGCAGCTGGAAGTGTGGCCGCCGTCATGTCGGCACGGCGGGCGTCCCAGCCGGTCGCGCCGACCTGCGTCATGCCGCGCACACGGCAGCCAGGCCACGCAGGCGCGCAGTCACTTCAGCTTGATGTCGCGCAGGCGTTCTTCGAGGAAACCATGCGCGGTGATCGACTCGGGATAGCGGCTGGGATTGTCGGCGCTGGTGCACGAGGGCAGCACGTCGATCAGGAAATCCGGATTCGGGTGCAGGAAGAACGGCACCGAGTAGCGCGGCGGGCGCGCGGCGTCGCCCGGGGGATTGACCACGCGGTGGATGGTGGACGGATACACGTGGTTGGTGAGCCGCTGCAGCATGTCGCCAATGTTGACCACGATGGTGTCGGCGTCGGCGGTGAACGGCACCCACTCGCCATCGTTGGAGCGCACCTCCAGCCCGGCGGCACTGGCACCGACCAGCAGGGTGATGAAGTTGATGTCGCCGTGCGCGCCGGCGCGCACGTTGGGGATATCGTCGCTGGTGATCGGTGGGTAATGGATCGGGCGCAGGATCGAATTGCCGTTGTTGGTCTTGTCGACGAAATAGTCCTGCGGCAGACCGATATGCAGCGCCAGCGCCGACAGCACACGCGAGCCGAGTTGATCCAGCTGCTGGTACAGCCGGTAGCCACGCTCGCGGAAGCCGGGCACTTCCTGCGGCCACAGATTCGGCGGCATCACTTCGCGATACGGCGAATTGTCGGGAATCTCGCGGCCGATATGCCAGAACTCCTTGAGGTCGAAGTGCTTGGAGTCCTTGGCGGTTTCCACCCCGAAGGGGGTATAGCCACGCGCGCCGCCGCTGCCGGGGACGTGGTAGCGGCGCTTGACCTGCTCGGGCAGCGCGAAGAACGCCTTGAACACCGCGTAGGCCGCATCGATATCGGCCTGCGCGATGCCGTGGTTGCGGATGCCGGCAAAGCCCCATTGCCGATAGGCCGCTCCGAGCTCGGCAACGAATGCCTCGCGGTCGTTATCGAAACGGGTGATGTCCAGGGTCGGGATACGGGCGCTCATACGGATGTCTGCAATCGAATTCAAGAGGATGACGCCTGCCGTTCAAGACAGCAGGCGGTACAACAGATAGAACGTGGCGGCCTTGGCACAGACCACGCACACGCCAACGATCAGCGACTCACGCCGCGTCACGCACCGCTCCGGAAAGACGGTCGAGCGTGTCCTGCATCAGACCGGCATCGTCGGCTTCCACGGTGACGCGCACCACCGGCTCGGTGCCGGAGGGACGCAGAAAGGCGCGGCCGCGCCCGTGCACGGCTGCCTGGGCGTGCTGCAGGGCCTGCTGCACGCCGGGCGCTTCCACGATGGCCTTGGCGGCGCCGCCCTGCAGACGCACATTGACGGTCTTCTGCGGCACCTTGGACAGACCACCCAGGGCCTCGCGCAGGCTGTGCCCATCGCGGCGCAGGGCTTCGAGCACCTGCAGCGCACTGACGATGCCATCGCCGGTGCTGGCGCGGTCCAGGCACAACAGATGGCCGGAGGTTTCACCACCCAGCGTGCCGCCGCCTTCGACCAATGCCTGGTGCACGTAGCGGTCGCCCACCTTGGCGCGCTGGAACGGAATATCCAACGCAGCCAGTGCCGGCTCCAGCCCGTAATTGGTCATCAAGGTGCCGACCACGGTGCCGGTGAGCCGCCCGCAGGCCTGCCATGAACGTGCCAGCACGTAGAGCAGGTCATCGCCATCGACCGGGTTGCCCTGGTCGTCGGCCATCAGCACACGGTCGCCGTCGCCGTCGAAGGCGATGCCCAGATGTGCCCCGCTCTCGCGCACCTTGGCGGCGAGATTGTCGATATGCGTCGAACCAACGCCATCGTTGATATTGAGCCCGTCCGGTGCGGCACCGATCACCACCACCTCCGCACCCAGCTCGCGAAACAGCATCGGCGCGATGTGATAGGTGGCACCATGCGCGCAGTCCAGCACCATCTTCAGGCCATGCAGGGTGAAGCCACGCGCCACGCTGGCCTTGCAGAACTCGATATAGCGGCCGATCGCGTCGCGGGTGCGGATTGCCTTGCCCAGGCGCTCGGACTCCACCGTGTGGAACGGCTCGTCCAGGGCCGCTTCGATCGCCGCCTCGGTGGCGTCGTCGAGCTTTTCGCCTTCGGCGGAGAAGAACTTGATGCCGTTGTCGTAGTGCGGGTTGTGCGAGGCGCTGATGACCACGCCGGCATCGGCGCGCAAGGTGGTGGTCAGGAACGCGATGGCCGGCGTCGGCATCGGCCCGATCATCTGCACGTCGGCGCCGGCCGCGACCAGGCCGGCTTCCAGTGCGGCTTCGAACATGTAGCCGGAGATGCGGGTGTCCTTGCCGATCAGCACCAGTGGGCGCTTGCTGCGGCCCTGCATGAGCACACGGCCCAGCGCATTGCCCAGGCGCAGCACGAAGTCGGCCGAGATCACGCCCTGCCCGACCCGACCGCGGATGCCGTCGGTACCGAAATATTTGCGACTACTCATGCTACGCGCTGTTCCTGCTGAATGTGGACGCACGCGCCAATGCGCGTGCGGCAATGGGGCGCGACCGCGTCGCGCCTGAGCTTACGCGGCCGCGTCCTGCGGGCGCGCCTGGCGCATCATCATGGCGGTCAGCTCGGCGATGCGGTCGCGCATCTGGCGACGGTCGCAGATCTGGTCGATGGCGCCGTGGTCGAGCAGGAACTCCGAACGCTGGAAGCCTTCCGGCAGGGTCTCGCGCACGGTCTGCTCGATCACCCGCGGGCCGGCGAAGCCGATCAACGCATGCGGCTCGGCAATGTTGATATCGCCCAGCATGGCGAACGACGCGGACACGCCGCCGGTGGTGGGATGGGTCAGCACTGAAATGTACGGCAGCCCGGCTTCACGCAGGCGTCCGAGTGCCGCCGAGGTCTTGGCCATCTGCATCAGCGAGAACAGGCCTTCCTGCATGCGCGCCCCGCCACTGGCGGAAAAGCACACGAACGGGCAGCCCACTTCCAGCGCTACTTCGGCCGAACGCGCAAAGCGCTCGCCGACCACCGACCCCATCGAACCGCCCATGAAGGCGAAGTCGAAGGCGGCGGCAACCAGCGGATTGCCCTTGAGCGTGCCGCGCATGGCGATCAGCGCGTCATATTCGCCACTGGCCTTCTGGCTGGCCTTGATGCGTTCGCCGTAACGCTTCTGGTCCTTGAACTTGAGCACGTCGACCGGGCCCAGCTGGGCGGCGATTTCGGTGGTCGCGGTCTCCGGGTCAAACAGCGAGTTCAGCCGCGCGCGGGCGCGAATGGCCATGTGGTGGTCACACTTCGGACACACCTCCAGGTTCTCCTCAAGCTCCGGGCCGTACAGCGCGCTGCCGCAGTTGCTGCACTTTTCCCACAGACCCTCGGGAACGCTGCGCTTCTTGGCCGGGGTGTTCTCGGTGCGGATGCCGGAGGGCATCAATTTGCTGAGCCAGCTCATTCGATTCCGTAAAAAAAAAGCACCCCTACGGGGCGTCAAGGCGAGGAGTGTAAACCAGCCCGACGCCACACGCTTTCGCGGGCACCTGTGTCGAAATGGCAGCGAGAGAGGATCCCAGGCACCCAACGCCTCTTGACAACCATCCAATCAATGAGGTAGTGAGATACGGACCAAAACGCCCCCTGAACGCCCGTCACCAATCCCGTACGAAAAACAGGCGCGACCCGTCAAGCATGATGCGTCGCTCCGCAACCCTACAAACCGTCATGAATCAAGGAACGCTCATGAAAACCGCAGCCGGCATTACAGCCGTTGTTCTGGGTTTGGTTCTGCTCTTGGCTATCGGCACCGGCCAGGCAAACGCCAAGCTGTGTGGGGCCGAGACCGGCCCACCACTGCCAGGACAGACGACATCGCACATCAATCCGGATGGCTCGATGACCATCAGCGTGCCTGCTGGCTGGTTCATGTTCACCCAGGAAAAAGGGACCTGGACGATCAGCCCTACCGCGATACTGACCTGCGCCTGCCCTGGAGGCTCTGGATGCAGTCCCACCCTGCTTCCAAACGGGCAAATATTCTGCGCGATGAGTTCGGACTGCACACAGTGCAATCGCAGCGGCAGTATGGCGATATATCCGGTACAACAGGACCAGATCGGCGCAACTTTCGCCAGCGCCGACGAAGTCGCGCGCCTGCCTAGAATCGACGCACGCCTGCTGTCGATCCCCGATGTCCAGAAGGATTTGCTTGCATTCAAGAACGCTCTGGGCATTGCTGTCGACGCCACCGGGCGCGATGCAATCTGGATCCGTCTGTATGGCTACGTCGCGCCAATGGAAGTCCCCGATGGCTATCAACTTCCAATGAATGGCTCGGCAGCGTCCAACATGGCAATCAGCTTGCTGGCGAGCCAATCCGTACAAACCCCGTCGGCTGCAGTGAGATGCAATTGCAGTGGCGGCGGCAGTTGCAAGCTTGAATCGAACTTCGGAGTCAAGGTCTGCAATGCTGCGCAGTGTACAACTTGCAGCATGGCGTACTGACCACAGACTCAGCGATCCAGTGCAACCCGCAGCGGAGCCAGGAACGCCTCCGCGCGCTCGCGGGCGCTGCGGACGTCGCCGGCTTCGGCCAGGGCCGCGACCAGGGCGCTGCCGACCACTACGCCGTCAGCATCCACGGCCATCGCGGCCGCGCTGGGAGCATCCTTGATACCGAAGCCGGCCACCACCGGCGCGCCGGCGCGCTGACGCAGCTGGCGCAGGCGGTCGCTGGCGGCCTGGGTGTCGAGCAGGTTGGAGGCGCCGGTGACGCCGGCAAAGCTGACGTAGTACAGGTAGCCCTGCGCGGTGCTGCACAGCATGTCCAGGCGCTGCTCGCTGGTGGTGGGCGAGGCCAGCGCGATCAGTGCCAGCCCGACTTCGCTGAAGATTTCGCGGGTTTCCTCAGCTTCTTCCGGCGGCAGATCGACCAGCAGCAGGCCATCCACACCTGCCGCCACGGCCGCCTCGGCGAAGCGCCGGGTGCCGTGGATTTCGACCGGATTGAGGTAGCCCATCAGCACCACCGGGGTGTCGGCATCCTCGCGGCGAAACTCGTGTACCGCCTCCAGCACGTAGGCCAGGCCGGCGCCACGGCCCAACGCGCGTTCGGAGCTGCGCTGGATGGTGGGGCCGTCGGCCATGGGGTCGGAAAACGGCACGCCCAGCTCGATGACGTCGGCACCGGCGCGCACCAACGCGTGCATCACCGGCACGGTGGCCTCCAGCGACGGGTCGCCGGCGGTGATGAAGGGGATCAACGCCTTGCGGCCGGTGGAACGCAACTCGGAGAAACGGGAGTCGATACGACGCATTGGATCACTCGCACAAGGTAAGGAAAGCCAGCTGCCACCTGCGCTCAGGTGGCGAAGAACTAACGCATCTCGATCACCGCCTGCAACGGCCGCTCGGTCACGAACTGCACAATCACTTCAAGCATCGCTCACCTCATGCTCAAGCATGCGTGCGCGAACCCAGGCAAGACGCTACAGCGCGATCCCCTCGCGCGCGGCGATGGTGTGCACGTCCTTGTCGCCACGCCCGGACAGATTGCACAGCACCAGCGCATCCTTGGGCAGTTCGCGCGCCAGTTTGATCGACTGCGCCACCGCGTGGCTGGATTCGAGCGCGGCGAGAATGCCTTCGGTATGCGCCAGCAGATGGAACGCCGCCATCGCCTCGTCGTCGGTGATGCCTTGATACACCGCGCGGCCGCTATCGGACAGGAACGCGTGTTCGGGGCCCACGCCCGGGTAATCCAGGCCTGCGGAGATCGAATGGGTTTCGGTGATCTGGCCGTCGTCGTCGCAGATCACGTAGGTGCGGTTGCCATGCAGCACGCCGGGGCGGCCTGCGGCGATGGATGCGGCATGCCGGCCGGTCGCGATGCCGTCACCCGCCGCCTCGGCGCCGTAGATCTTCACGCCGGGGTCGTTGAGGAAGGCATGGAACAGGCCGATGGCATTGCTGCCGCCGCCCACGCAGGCACTGATCGCATCCGGCAGCCGGCCGTAGTCCTGCAGCATCTGCTCGCGTGCTTCGCGCCCGACAATTGCGTTGAAGTCGCGCACCATGCGCGGATACGGGTCCGGGCCGGCCACGGTGCCGATGATGTAGAAGGTGTCGCGTACGTTGGTCACCCAATCGCGCATTGCCTCGTTGAGCGCATCCTTGAGCGTGGCCGAGCCGGAGGTCACCGGGATCACCGTCGCGCCCAGCAGCTTCATGCGGTAGACGTTGATCTTCTGCCGCTCGATGTCGGTGGCGCCCATATAGACCACGCACTCCAGGCCCAGCCGCGCCGCCACCGTGGCACTGGCCACGCCGTGCTGCCCGGCGCCGGTCTCGGCGATGATGCGGGTCTTGCCCATGCGGCTGGCCAGCAGCGCCTGGCCGATGGTGTTGTTGATCTTGTGCGCGCCGGTGTGGTTCAGGTCTTCGCGCTTGAGCAGGATCTGCGCCCCGCCCACCTCGCGGCTGAGCCGCTCGGCGTGGTAGATCGGGCTGGGACGGCCCACGTAGTGCTTGAGATCCTTATCGTATTCGGCGATGAAGCCTGGATCCTGACGCGCCTGGTCGTAGGCGGCAGACAGTTCCTGCAGCGGGCCGATCAGGGTTTCGGCGACGAAGCGGCCGCCGAACTTGCCGAAGTGGCCGGCAGCATCCGGATAGGCGTAAAAGTCACTGATGGGCTGGGCCGACATGGGAATCCTCTGCAGCGGTGCGGTCATGCGCGAAGCCGCAACTCTACCGCAGGCCAGCCGCGCGATACATCGATAAGATGGCTGCAACCTGTGACCTGGACTCACACATGACCGTATCGCTCCCGCCGCTGGCCGCCTTGCGCGCCTTCGAGGCCGCCGCCCGCTTGCAGAGCGTCAGCCGGGCCGCGCAGGAGTTGCACGTGACCCATGGCGCCATCAGCCGCCATGTGCGTGCGTTGGAACAGTCGCTGGGCACGGCCTTGTTCGCCCGCCAGGGCCGCGGCCTGGTCCTCACCGCCGCCGGAACCCGGTTGCGCGACGCCGCCGGTGAAGGATTTACCCTGATTGGCGATGCCTGGGTGGCCCTGCGCCACCCCGCGAGCGAGGCACCGCTGGTGCTGGGATGCTCGGGCAGCCTGCTGGCGCGCTGGGTCATTCCCCGCCTGGGCCGGCTGCAACACGACCTGCCCGATCTGCGCCTGCACCTGTCGGCCAACGAGCAACCGCCCGGCCCCGACCTGGACGGCCTGGATGCGGCCTTGCTACTGGAGTCGCCACCGTGGCCGAGCGAGTGGCAGGTACACCCGCTCGGCGTGGAATGGATCGGCCCGGTGCTGAGCCCCCAGCTGGCAGCGACCCTGCGCCTGGATGACCACGCCCCCACGGCTTTGCGCGATCACGCGGTGCTGCATACCCGCTCGCGCCCGCAGGCATGGCCGGAATGGGCGCAGGCACACGACATGGCGCCCGAGGTCTTGCGCCTGGGCACCGAATTCGAACACCTGCTCTATCTGCTGGAGGCCGCCGCCGCCGGACTGGGTGTGGCGATCGCACCGCAACCGCTGGTGGCTGCAGACCTGGCGGCCGGACGCCTGCTGGCGCCATGGGGATTCACCCCGACCGACGGGCGCTGGGTGCTATGCGCCGCCAGACGCAACCCGGACCCGCGCATCGAGCGATTGGCCAACTGGCTACGCACAGCACTCGCCGAGGATCAGCACGCTTCGCTGAGCACCTGAGTACCCACCAAAGATATCGACCAGCGGCGCCGGCCGCTTTCCCGATTCCCGATTCCCAATTCACCCCATCTCGTGGCAGTCGGCCCGGCGCACTTCCTCGACAAACTTGCGCATCTTGTGGCCGTCCTTGATGCCGGGCGCCAGCTCGACGCCACTGGACACATCCACACCCCACGGCAAGGTGGCGACGATGGCGTCGAACACGTTGTCGGCAGTGATGCCGCCGGCAAGCAGGAACGGACGGTGCAGGCCGGTAGGCAGGCGCGACCAGTCGAAGGTCTTGCCGGTGCCGCCGCCAGCACCCGGCGCATGGCTGTCGAACAGGAAGCCGGCGGTGTTGGGAAACGCCAGCTGCAGGGTGCGTGCGTTGGCATCTTCGCCGTTCACGCCGCCGCCCATCGGCACGGCCTTGAGATAGGGCAGGTTGAAGCTGCGGCAGAACGCATCGTCTTCCTCGCCGTGGAATTGCAGCAAGGTTGGCCGCACGGTGCGCACCACCTCGCGCACTTCTTCCTTGGAATTGTTGCGGAACAAGGCCACCACATCGACCATCGGCGCGGTGGCCTGGCGCATCGCGCGTGCCTCGGCCGGCGCCACGCGGCGCGGGCTGCCGTGGGCGAAGATGAAACCTACCGCGTCCACACCCAGCTCCCCGGCCAGTCGGATATCCCCGGCGCGGGTCATGCCGCAGAACTTGATGCGGGTGCGGTACAGCGATCGATTCATTGGGTGACCTCGGCAGGCAGATGCCACTCTGCAGGATACAGAGGCCCGGTAAACACCAGACCTTGAGGCGGTGCCGTCGGCCCCGCCACCGTGCGGTCGCGTCCGGCGAGCAACGTTGCGATCCAGTCGACCGGCCGCTCGCCGGACCCGACCAGGATCAACGAGCCAACGATATTGCGCACCATGTGATGAAGGAATGCATTGGCCTGCACCTGCACCTCCACCACCTCGCCATCGCGCTGCACCGCGATGGCCTGCAGGTTGCGACGCGCGTGCAGCGCCTGGCACTGCACGCTGCGAAATGCGCTGAAGTCGTTCTCGCCCAGCAGCGCCTGTGCGGCCGTCTGCATGGCCTCGGCGTCGAGCGGGCGACGCTCCCAACTCAGGGTCTGCCGATGCAGGGCCGGACGGATCTGGCGATTCAGCAGGCGGTAGCGGTAGCGCCGCGCGCGCGCGGAAAAGCGCGCGTGAAAATCGTCGGCGGCCGGCACGCACCAGCGCACTGCGATCGATGCGGGAAGCCGCGCGGTGGTGCCCAGCATCCAGCCACGCGGCTCGCGCCGCGCATCGCTGTCGAAATGCACCACTTGGCATTGCCCGTGGACGCCGGCATCGGTGCGCCCGGCACAGACCACCTGGATCGGCGCGGCGGCCACCGACGACAACGCGGCCTGCAGGCTGGCCTGCACGCTCGGCCCGCCATGCTCGCCCAGCTGCTGCCAGCCCTGGAACTGGCTGCCGTCATATTCCACGCCCAGGGCGTAACGCATCGGTACCTGCCTGTCTGTTGAATCAGCCAACCTGCCGGACGTGCGGCAAACGCGAGCTGACCGGGGTGAGTTCGTAGCACTGGCGCGACGCCCCACATGACGGGCACCGGCGCGCTGCCAGCGCCTCGGCGGTGCGCAGACCCGGACTCACGACCGGCGCGTCACCTCGGCGGCCCGCCCTACCCGGCGGAACGCTCCGACCACACCGCCAACGTGGAGCCGCCCGGCTCGCGGAAATGAAACCGGCTGCCACCAGGGAAACCGAACACCGGCTTGACGATCTCGCCGCCAGCGGCGCGCACGCGCTCGAGCATCGGCGCCAGGTCGTCTGCGTACAGCACCACCAGCGGGCCGCCCTCGGCCGGTGCCGGGACCGCCGTGCGGTAGAAGCCTCCGTCCATGCAGCCGTCATTGAAGGCCAGGTAATCCGGGCCGTAGGCCTGGAACTGCCAGCCGAAGACGGTCTCGAAAAAGGCACGGCTGGCCTCCGGATCGGTGGAGCCGAACTCCACGTAATCGATGCGACGCTCGCGCACGGCCATGCTGTCCATGGCCGGACTCATGTCAGGCGCTCCAGCAGCTGCGCTGCTTCGGCGCGGGTGGCCTCGTCACCGGTGGCGGTGACCTCCAGCAGCAGACCACGCGCGGTGTCCTTGTCGCCCAGGTCCATGTAGGCCACCGCCAGTTCCAGGCGGTCGCGTCCGGCCAAGGCAAATTGCCGGTCGGCAAGTGGATTCGGCGCGGCAACCGGGGCGACCGGCGCCGGCTCGACGTCCAGCGGGTGTTGCGGCGCTTGATGTTGCACAGCTTGGTCTGGATCTACGCGGCTCTCATCCGCGCTTGGCGGCGCAGGCTCGGCGAACGCCGGATGCGCCGCGTCGGGCTGCGGCTCGGATGGCAGGGCTGCCGGCTCGGACTCGGCTGGCGGCGCCGGTGGGGCGGCACGCAGCGCGCGCCACTCGTCACTGTTGACCACCACAGGCGCGACGACCGGTTCGGCCAACAGCGGCTCGCGGCGCAGCACGCCCGACAGCGGCTGCGCCGGGTGGGCACGCGCGTCTTCGCGCAGATCGGCCTGCTCGAACGCGGACGCATGCAGCCCGTCGCGTTCATCGGCTCCGGTGGCGGGCGCGGCGTTCTGCGCGGCATCTTCGGCGAGCGGAGTACCCGGGGGCATGAAGTCAAACTGGCGCCGTGGCAACGGCGGCAGCGGCGAGGGTTTACGACGCCGTGCGGCCAGCCACGCGACCACCGCCACCACGATCAGCACCAGACCGCCGATCAACCACAGCGGAACACCGCCACCTTGCGGGGCGCTCTGCGGCGCGGCAGCCAGACGCTTCTGCGCGGCAGCCAGGTCGGTGTCCTTCATCGCGATCAAGGCTTGCTGCTGCTGCTTGAGCTTTTCCAGATCGGCCACGCGCGTGCGCAGGTCCTGCAATTCGGCATCGCGAGTGGCGATGTCTTCCTTGGCCTGTTGCAACTGTTGGTTGGCCGCCATCTCGCCCTCGCCTTTGGCACTGGTGCCGGACGTCGCGCCGGCGTGGTTGGTTTGACTCGCCACTGCCGGGGCGATTTCGAGGCGCGCGCCATGATTGCCGCCGGCCGCCGCTGTTGCCCGGGGCGGCGTCGCTGCGGCACCGGCTTCGGCCGGCTGCGGAATGGCCGAACGCGCCTGCCGCCACTGCGCGGCCTGCTCGCGCACCATCACCGCCGCTTCGGCGGCACCGACCTGCGCCAGCGCATCTTCCTGCGGCGTGCGCAGGACCGCGCCCTGCTTGAGGCGGTTGATGTTGCCGTTGATGAAGGCATCCGGATTGGTGCGCAGCAGGGCCAGCATGGTCTGGTCCAGCGAGTGTCCGCTGGAGCGCGCGACCGTCGCTGCGATCTCGGACAACGTTTGCCCGGCGCGTACCGCCGGCAGCGCGTCGCCGGTTTGCGTGGCCGTGACCGCACTGGCGCGCGGAGCCGTGGACGGCGCGGCCGTGCCGGCGCCCTGCCGTTCACGCGCGCCTGCAGGCGCGGCGGCGGCTTCGCGCGTAATCGTATTGGCGGTGCCGGCACGCGGCGCCTCGATACCGGGCTCGGCAATGGCGGCAGCGGTGTTGGGTGCGTCGATCAAGGCGGCGTACTCGCGCACCAGCCGGCCCTGATTCCATTCCACCTCGATCAGGAAATTGATCGCCGGCTGCTCCACCGGCTGGCTGCTGGTCACGCGGATCACCGCACGCCCGCGCGCATCCTGTGCGAACTGGAACTGCAGGTTGCTGACCAGCCCTTGCGGCCGCTCCAGGCCAACCCGTGCGAAGGTGGTGGCCGAGGCCAACGCCACACGCGCACTGTCCAGTTCGCCCGGCTCGTTGGAAATGACCGGAATCTCGGCCACCAGCGGCTGCCCGGGCTTGGACAACACCCGGATATCGCCCAATCCCAATGCCATGGCGGCGCCGCTGCATGCCATCAGCAGCAACGCACCTATCCCTTGTATCGGACGCATCGCGCCGCTGCCCCTCTGTCTCATGGGCACCAATATAGCCGCTGAATGAGCGAAAAAGTCGCCGCCGTCGCCATGCGGCAAGGCGACACCCACGCCAAACGCATGCTGCGCACAGGACCAACCCGGACAATGCGCGCCAGCGTAGGAGCGCACCTGGGCGCGATGAGGCATTACCGGTAACGCCCCTCGCGCTCGGGCGCGCTCCTACGGGTGAACCGGCTGGATCAGCCTTGCCCCGCGACCACCTCAGCGTAGGAGCGCACCTGGGCGCGATGAGGCATTACCGATAACGGCCCTCGCGCTCGGGCGCGCTCCTACGGGTGAGCCGGCTGGATCAGCCTTGCCCCGCGACCACCTCAGCGTAGGAGCGCACCTGGGCGCGATGAGGCATTACCGGTAACGCCCCTCGCGCTCGGGCGCGCTCCTACGGGTGAACCGGCTGGATCAGCCTTGCGACGCGACCACCTCAGCGTAGGAGCGCACCTGGGCGCGATGAGGCGTTACCGTTAACGCCCCTCGCGCTCGGGCGCGCTCCTACGGGTGAGTCGCTGGCTCAGCCTTCCTGCGCGACCAGTTCGGCCAGCTGCACCGCGTTGAGCGCGGCGCCCTTGCGGATGTTGTCGGAGACGATCCACAGGTTCAGGCCGCGCGGGTGCGAGAAGTCTTCGCGGATGCGGCCGACGAACACCGCGTCCTTGCCGGAGGCATGCGTGACCGGGGTCGGGTAGCCGCCGGGGACGCGCTCGTCCACCACTTCCACGCCCGGCGCTGCAGCCAGCAGGGCACGCGCCTGCTCGACGGTGATCTTGTCGCGGGTCTCGATGGCCACCGCTTCGGAGTGGCCGTAGAACACCGGCACGCGCACCGCGGTGGGGTTCACCTGGATGCTGTCGTCGCCGAGGATCTTGCGGGTTTCCCAGACCAGCTTCATCTCTTCCTTGGTGTAGCCGTTGTCCTGGAAGTCGTCGATGTGCGGGATCAGGTTGAAGGCGATCTGCACCGGGAAACGCTGCGGGTCGATGTCCTGGAAGCTCAGCAGCTCGCTGGTCTGCTTGCCCAGCTCTTCCATCGCCGAACGCCCGCCGCCGGAGACCGACTGGTAGGTGGCCACATTGATGCGCTCGATTCCGTATTGGCGGTGAATCGGGCCCAGCGCCACCAGCATCTGCATGGTCGAGCAATTGGGGTTGGCGACGATGCCGCGCGGGCGCTGCTTGAGCGCTTCGGGATTGACTTCGGAGACCACCAGCGGCACGTCGTCGTCGTAACGGAAGGCGGAGGAGTTATCGATCACCACCGCACCGGCAGCGGCGAACTTGGGGCCGTATTCCTTGGACACGCTGCCGCCAGCGGAGAACAGCGCGATGTCCACGCCGGTGGGGTCAAACTCGGCCAGGTCCAGCACATCGACCTTGCCGCCGTTGAACTCGACCTGCCCGCCCGCCGAGCGCGAGGACGCCAGCGCGTACAGGGTGGCGACCGGGAACTGGCGCTCGGCCAGGATGCTCAGCATGGTCTCGCCGACAGCGCCGGTGGCGCCCACGACCGCGACGTTGAAACGACGGTTTTCGTTGCTCATGAGGATGTCTTTTTCGAAAGGGGGAAAGAGTGGGAGCACTGCGGCCTGGGTTCGGGGAACCTCCAACGCTGGCCGCGGAGGTTCCCTATCGTTTGGTCGACACGGTGTTGCGCGCGCCCACGATCACGCCGCCGTGGTTGGCAGCGGCAATCGCATCGGCATTGAGCGCGCTCGGCGGATGCCCGGCCTGCGGGCCCTTGCCCAGGGCGGCGATCAGGTTGTCCACCGCCAGCTGCACCATGGCGCGGCGGGTGGCCAGGCTGGCGCTGCCGATATGCGGGGTGAGCACCACGTTGCGCAACGCCAGCAGTTCCGGGCGCACACGCGGCTCGCCTTCGTAAACATCCAGGCCGGCACCGGCCAGGCGACCGTTGGCCAGCGCATCAGCCAGCGCCAGCTCATCGACGATCCCGCCGCGCGCCATGTTCACCAGCGTGGCGGTGGCGCGCATCTTGCTCAGTGCCGCGGCATCGATGATGTGGTGCGAGTCCTGGGTGTACGGCAATACCAGCACCAGGTGATCGGACTGCGCCAGCAACGTCTCGAAATCGACGTACTGCGCGCCCAGCACCTGCTCGGTGGCGGCCGGCAATTGGCTGCGGTTGTGATAGAGCACGCGCATGCCAAAGCCGTGCGCGCCGCGCCGCGCGATGCCCTGCCCGATCCGGCCCATGCCCAGGATGCCGAGCGTGCTGCCGTGGATATCGGCGCCGAGCATGGTCTTGAATGACCACTGCCCCCACTGCCTGTCGCGCAACCAGCGCTCGGACTCGGTGATGCGGCGCGCGGTGGCCATCAGCAACGCGAAGCCGAAATCGGCGGTGGTTTCGGTGAGCACGTCCGGCGTGTTGCTGGCCAGGATGCCGGCCGCGCTCAAGGCATGGATGTCGAGATTGTTGTAGCCCACGCCCACGTTGGCGATGGCACGCAGCTGCGGCGCCGCAGCGATTTCTGCCGCGCCGACGCGCTCGTTGAGCGTCATCAGCGCACCGTCCAGCGGTGCCAGCTGCGCGGCCAGTTCGGCCGGCGACCAGGCGGTGACGCGCTCGGTGGTGGTCAGCTCGAAGTGCTCGCCCAGTTGCGCGACCACATCGTCGAACAACGGCTGGCTGACCCACACCTTGGCGCGACGCGCGTCAGACATCGACCTGACCGGGAATCTGCGGCGCCATTTCACCGACATCGCCGCATTGCGCGCGATGGCGCAGTGCCTGGTCCATCAGCACCAGCGCCATCATCGCTTCGGCGATCGGGGTGGCGCGGATGCCCACGCAGGGGTCGTGCCGACCGGTGGTGATGACCTCCACCACCGCACCGTCAGCATCCACCGTGGCGCCGGGCAGACGCAGGCTGGAGGTCGGCTTGAGCACCATCGAAGCGGTGACCGCCTGGCCGGTGGAGATGCCGCCGAGAATGCCGCCAGCATGGTTGCTGAGAAAACCTTCGGGCGTGATGAGGTCGCGGTGTTCGGTACCCTTCTGCGCGGCGCTGGCAAAACCGTCGCCGATCTCCACGCCCTTGACCGCATTGATGCTCATCAAGGCCGCAGCGAGTTCGGCGTCGAGCTTGCCGTAGATCGGCTCACCCCAGCCCGGCGGCACGCCGCCGGCCACCACGTCCACGCGCGCGCCGACCGAATCGCCGGATTTGCGCAGCGCATCCATGTAGGTCTCCAGCTCCGGCACCTGCGCGGCATGCGGCCAGAAGAACGGGTTGTCTTCCACCGCCTCCCAGTCGAACCCGGTCGGGCGGATCTCGCCCAGCTGCGACAGGAAACCGCGCACCAGCACGCCATAACGCTGCTTGAGCCACTTCTTGGCGATGACGCCTGCGGCCACGCGCATGGTGGTTTCGCGCGCGGACGAGCGCCCGCCACCGCGCGGATCGCGGATGCCGTATTTCTGCCAGTAGCTGTAGTCCGCATGGCCGGGGCGGAACTGCTGGGCGATGTTGCTGTAGTCCTTGCTGCGCTGGTCGGTATTGCGGATCAGCAGCCCGATCGGCGTGCCGGTAGTGCGGCCCTCGTAGACGCCGGAGAGGATCTCGATGGCGTCGGCCTCGCGGCGGGCAGAGGTATGCCGGCTCTTGCCGGATGCACGCCGCTGCAGATCGTGGGTGAATTCTTCCGGCGCCAGCTCCAGGCCCGGAGGGCAGCCATCGACCACGCAACCGATCGCCGGCCCATGCGACTCGCCGAAGGTGGTGACGGTGAACAGCTTGCCGAACGAATTGGCACTCATGCGCGCAGGCTCATCGCTGCGCGGCCAGCGCGCCGATGCGCGCGCGGTGTGCGACCAGCTCGCGGCATTCCACCGCGAAGATGCCCATCTGCCCGACCTTGAACTCGACCCAGGCCAGGTCCACTTCCGGCAGCAGCTTGATGAGATGTTGCTCGGATTCGCCGACTTCGCAGATCAGCAGACCGTCTTCGCTCAGGTGCTGCGGCGCATCGCGCAGGATCTTCAGTACCAGGTCCAGACCATCGTCGCCGGCACGCAGGCCGAGCTCGGGCTCGTAGGAATACTCCTGCGGCAGCGCGTCGGTTTCGTCGTTGGTGACGTAGGGCGGATTGGTGACGATCAGGTCGTACTGGCGGCCGGCCAGGCCGGTGAACAGGTCCGACTTGTGCAAGGTGACATTGTCGGCATGCAGGCGCGCCTTGTTCTCGGCGGCCAGCGCCAATGCATCGTCGCTGATATCCACGCCATCCACCTCCCACTGCGGGTTGTAGTGGCCCATGGCAATGGCGATGCAACCCGAGCCGGTGCACAGGTCCAGCGCGCGGGTGACGTCGCGCCCGCCCAGCCATGGCTCGAAGCCGGCTTCGATCAGCTCGGCGATCGGCGAGCGCGGCACCAGTGCGCGTGCATCGCTCTTGAAACTCAGGCCGGCGAACCAGGCCTCGCCGGTGAGATAGGCCGCCGGCACGCGCTCGGTGATGCGACGTTCGAACAGGCCCAGCACCCGCTCCTTTTCCGCCCGCAGCAGCCGCGCCTGGCCATAAGCCGGGCCCAGGTCGTGCGGCAGGTGCAGGCTGTGCAGCACCAGCTGGGTGGCTTCGTCCAGCGCGTTGTCGTAGCTATGGCCGAAGGTCAGACCGGCTTGGTTGAAACGGCTGGTGCCGTAGCGGATCAGGTCGATGATGGTGTGCAGTTCGTCGGCCGCGGCGGCAGTCATGGCAACAACTAAAGAGGAATCGGCCCTCGATTATAGAGGTCGGATCGGTATCATGAGCGTCCGTTGCACTGGAAACCGCCATGTTCAATCGCAATACGGGCATCGTGCTGCTGGTGGCGCTGGCCGCCGGCCTGGGGCTGTTGCTGGGCCAGAAGTTCTTCAGCCGCGCGCCCAGCTCGCCGTGGCCGCCCACCCAGACCATTACCTTCTATCCGCAGCCGCGCCCGCTGCCGCAGTTCAGCCTGCGCCAGTCCGACGGCACCCAACTGGTGCCCGGCGAACTCAAGGGCCACTGGACCTTGGTGTTCCTGGGCTTCACCTCCTGCCCGGACGTCTGCCCGACCACGCTGACCGATCTGGCAGTGGCGCAACAGCAGTGGCAAGGCATTGCGGATGGATTGCGCCCGCGGGTGCTGTTCGTGTCGGTGGACCCGCAGCGCGACCCGCCAGCGCGGCTGGGCGAATACGCGCATGCCTTCCACAAGGACACCCTGGCCGCCACTGCGGACGTACCGGCGCTGGAGCGCTTTGCCACTGCACTGGGCTTGGTGTTCCAGAAGGTGCCGGGCAAGGGCTTTGCACAGAATCCCGACGACTACAGCATGGATCATTCGGCCGGCATCGCCGTGCTGGACCCGCAAGGCCGCCTGGCCGGCCTGATCCGCCCGCCGCTCGATCCCAAGGCGATTGCCGCCGACTTCCAACAGCTGACCAAGGTAACCGCTCCGTGAGTTTCGTCACCTCCCTGACCTATGTGCTGCCGCATCGGCTGCTGTCGTCGATGGCACGCGTGCTGGCGTACTCGCAGACACCGTCCACCAAGCAATGGCTGATCGATACGGTGACGCGCAGGTTCGGCGTGGACCTGAGCGAGGCGCAGGAGCCGGACCCGCGCGCCTACCCCACCTTCAACGCCTTTTTTACCCGCGCGCTCAAGCCCGGCGCACGCGTGCCCGATCCCGACCCGGCCGCCTTGCTGATGCCGGCCGATGGTCGCATCAGCCAGCTTGGCCCGATCGAGAACGGCCGCATTTTCCAGGCCAAGGGGCAGTCGTTCACCGCCGCCGAACTGCTGGGCGATGAGGCAGCCGCCGCGCCGTTCAACAGCGGCCTGTTCGCCACTGTGTACCTGTCGCCGAAGGACTACCACCGCGTGCACATGCCGTGGACCGGTACCTTGCGCGAAACCGTGCACGTCCCCGGCCGGCTGTTCAGCGTGGGCCCGGATGCGGTGCGCAGCGTGCCGCGCCTGTTCGCGCGCAACGAGCGACTGGTGTGTCACTTCGACACCGAGTTCGGCCCGATGGCCTCGGTGATGGTGGGCGCGCTGCTGGTCTCCGGCGTGGAAACGGTATGGAGCGGCGTGGAGATTCCGCGTTACGGCGATCGCATCACGCGCAAGGATTACCGCGGCAAGGAGATCACCCTGGAGAAATTTGCGGAGATGGCACGCTTCAACTACGGCTCGACCGTGATCGTGCTGCTGCCGCCGGGCGTCGCCCAGCTCGATGCTGGGCTTGCTGCTGAAACGGCGGTGCAACTGGGCCAGGCGCTCGCACGTCGTCAGCAAAGTGCAGCGACGCCGTCGTAGGAGCGGACCTGGCCGCGACAAGGCATTCCCGGCGGCGCGTGGTGCAGCCATGCACGTCGTCTTCGTTAGGCTCAGATTGAGAACACGCTGCTCACGACCAGGCTACGGGGACGGCTTCGTCGCGACCGGGTCCGCTGCTCCTACGGCAACCTGGACGCACCGCCCTCGTAGGAGCGGACCTGGCCGCGACAGGGCATTCCCGGCGGCGCGTGGTGCAGCCATGCACGTCGTCTTCGTTAGGCTCAGATTGAGAACACGCTGCTCACGACCAGGCTACGGGGGACGGCTTCGTCGCGGCCGGGTCCGCTCCTACGGCAACCTGGACGCACCGCTCTCGTAGGAGCGGACATGGCCGCGACAGGGCATTCCCGGCGGCGCGTGGTGCAGCCATGCACGTCGTCTTCGTTAGGCTCAGATTGAGAACACGCTGCTCACGACCAGGCTACGGGGACGGCTTCGTCGCGGCCGGGTCCGCTCCTACGGCAACCTGGACGCACCGCTCTCTTAGGAGCGGACCTGGCCGCGACAGTGCATTCCCGACGACGCGTGGTGCAGCCATGCACGTCGTCTTCCGCCAGGCTCAGCTTGAGAACACATTGCTCACGACCAGGCTACGGGGACGACTTCGTCGCGGCCGGGTCCGCTCCTACGGCAACCTGGACGCACCGCTCTCGTAGGAGCGGACCTGGCCGCGACAGGGCATTCCCGGCGACGTTACGTGCGCCAGCGCGACCCGGCGCAGTTCGCCGATGCGGTAACGGCCGCGCCAGGTCAGCGATCGCACCCTGCCAGCTTGATACTCTGCCCCGGCTTGAGCGCATACGACGGTGCCTTCAGGCCGTTGGCCTTGGCCAGCGTCTTGATCTCGCACTGGTACTTCTGCGCCACCCGGCCCAGCGTGTCGCCCTTGGCGATGGTGTAGCTGCGCGCCTGCCTGACCTTGGGCTTGGCGATCGCCGGCTGGCCTGTCGCCACGGTGGTCGGCACGCCAGCCATCGGGCTGACATCGCCCACCGCCACGCTGGGGATGTATTCGGTGGCGCTGCTGCTACGGACAATCGCGCTGTTGAGATCGGCGGTGATGAGGGTGCGCGCCAGGTCCGCGCGCGGGCCGTTGATGCAATAGCGCGTGTACAGGCTGGCAATGCGGTTGGTGGCATTGATGACGGTGCCGGCGGGCATCCAGCCATCGGGTTCGTAGCGCGGGTTGAGGTTGCGCAGCGCGCGCATGTAGCCATCGCGCGTGCCCATGCCGCCCAGGCAGATGGTGAGCTCGTAGATGGTGGTCGACTTGGCCAGCTTGATGGTGGCCGGTTGCGCGTCGAGCTTGGCGAAGTCCACGCCGTACTGGCGTGGGTGCAGGAAAATCCACGCTGCGGCAATCACCATCGGCACGTAGTCCTTGGTTTCGGCCGGGAACTGGTTGTAGACGTCCTGCTCCCAGAAGCCGCGCCCACCGGACTGCGCGAACACGCGCGCCGCGCGCCCTTCGCCGCCGTTGTAGGCGGCCAGCGCCAGCTCGATGCTGCGGTTGAGCCCGGCCATGCGCTCGTTGAGATAGGCGGCGCTGGCTTCGGCTGCGCTACGCGCATCGAAACGGGTGTCGAAACCGGTGCCGTCCGGGCCCAGCCCGAAACGCCGGCCGGTGGCGGGCATGAACTGCATCAGCCCGGCCGCACCGGCACGCGAGTTGGCGTGCACCTTGCCATTGGATTCCTTGGCCATGATGCCGAACAGCAGCGCCTCGGGCAGGCCGCGCTTCTGCCATTCCGGCCACATCACCCCGCGCAGGTTGCTGTAGTTCTCGTAGCTGGTCATCAGCGCCGGCCGCATGTCGGTCAACCAACGGCGGATGCCGGCCTGCACCGCCGGGTTGTACTGCACCATCCTGTCGAAGGCGTGGCGCTGGTCGTTGAGCAACGAGGCCGCACGCGCGGCCTCGGGCACGCCGTTGGCGGCCGGACCGAGATGATCCGGATCGGCCTGCAGCAAGGTGTCGTCGTCTTCCGGGTCTTGCGCTGCGGGCGCTTCGGCATCGGCGCGTGCCTTGAGCAGGCGCTTGTAAGTGGCCAGCTGGTTGGCGACCAGGCAACCGCGCTGCTTGATGCAGGCGTCGATCACGTCCTCCATGTCCTCCAGCGCGGCGTCGCCTTCGGCGGTGCCCTTGGGGTCGGCGTTGTTCACCAGTACCAACGCATCGCGGTAGCGCTTCTCCGCGGCGGCCATGCGTGCGTCCAGCACGGCGACTTTTTCGGTATCGCGCTTGGACAGGGCCTGGGCGGCAGGAGCGAGGGACAACAGCGCCAGCACGGCCAGCACGGGCCATGGGCGCAAACCAGAATGAGCGAGCGGCATCGTCGGCAGGACAGCGGAAAGGCTGGCAGGGTAGCCGCCGGGGCAACACCGGGGCAAGGCGCGGCAGCGCCCAGGGTCAGTGGCCCGTTAGCTTGGCGAGCAGGCCGGGCGCGGCGACGGCCCGGGAAGCGCAGGGTTCGGCGGGTGGGTCACGGAGCCGGGCGCCCCGGGACGCGACCCGGTCCTGCCGAGGCCGCATCGGCCCTTCCATTCATCGCAGGCCACGTTGGCCTGGCGAGGTTGCCCGCTAGAATCCGGTCTTTCCCCATCGGATCTGTGCAATGGCCTCGTTCCTGCTCGGCAAAGGCGTCACCGACGACATCCCGGTCATGCTCGAAGGGCGCTTCGGCAATCGGCATGGCCTGGTGGCCGGCGCCACCGGTACCGGCAAGACGGTGACCCTGATGACCCTGGCCGAAGGCTTCTCGCGGCTAGGGGTGCCGGTGTTCCTGGCCGACGTGAAAGGCGACGTGGCCGGGCTGGCGGTGGCCGGCGATGGCGCGCCCGGCGTGCTGCAGCGCGCCACGGATGTGGGCATTGCCGACTACGCGCCGGCCGCCAGCCCGGTGGTGTTCTGGGATTTGTATGGCCAGCTCGGTCACCCGGTGCGTACCACCGTGAGCGAGATGGGACCCACCCTGCTCGCGCGCATCCTGGAACTCAACGACACCCAGTCCGGCGTGCTGGACATCGTGTTCAAGCTCGCCGACGACCGCGGCCTGTTGCTGCTGGATCTGGACGACCTGCGTGCGCTGCTGGCGCTGGTGGTGGAAGAACGCAAGGAGCTGTCCACCAGTTACGGGCTGGTGTCGGCGCAGTCGGTGGCCGCGATCCAGCGCGCACTGCTACGGCTGTCGCAGGACGGCGGCGAGCAGTTCTTCGGCGAACCGGCACTGGAGCTGGCCGAGCTGATGCGCGTGGCGCCGGACGGCCGCGGCGTGATCGGCATCCTGGCGGCCAACCAACTGGTGCTCAAGCCGAAGCTGTATTCCACCTTCCTGCTGTGGCTGTTGTCCGAGCTGTTCGAGGGCTTGCCGGAAGTGGGCGACCTGGAACAGCCCAAGCTGGCGTTCGTGTTCGACGAGGCGCACCTGCTGTTCGACGATGCGCCGGCCGCGCTGGTGCAGCGTATCGAACAGGTGGTGCGGCTGATCCGCTCCAAGGGCGTGGGCATCTACTTCTGTTCGCAGTTTCCAGACGACATTCCCGACACCATCCTCGGCCAGCTCGGCAACCGGGTGCAGCACGCACTGCGCGCCTACACGCCACGCGACCAGAAGGCGGTCAAGACCGCGGCGCAAACCTTCGTGGCCAATCCCAGGCTCGATGTGGCCAGCGCCATTTCCAGCCTCGGCACCGGCGAAGCACTGGTGTCGCCCTTGCAGGGCAAGGGCGTGCCGGCACCGGTGCAGCAGACCCTGATCGCCCCGCCGCGTTGCCGCATGGGCGCCATCAGCGCGCCCGAACGCGATGGGCGCCATCAGCGCGCCCGAACGCGCACAGGCGCGCGCGGCCAGCCCGGTCGGCACGCGCTACGACACGGCCATCAACCGCGAATCGGCCGCCGAACGGCTGGCACGCCGCGTCGAACAGGTCGCGGAGCAGACCGCCGCCCCGCCCGCGCGTACCCGCGAGCAAGAAGACACGCAGGACAGCGGCTTCGGCAAGGCGGTCAAGGACGCCGTGTTCGGCACCGGCCGCCGCCAGGGCATGCTGGAAACCATGGCCAAGCAGACCTCGCGCACCATCGGCAGCAAGATCGGGCAGCAGATCGTGCGCAGCCTGTTGGGCGGCATCTTTGGCGGAAGGCGTTGAGCACGACCAAGGGCCACACACGCGTCTCTCGGGGGTGATCTGGCGCGCGCGAAGCTGATGCAGGCGCATCTTCCACCTGCCGCCACCCGCGCCCGGGCATGGCCGCACGCCTGGCGGTGCGGCCCCAGATGCGCCTGCATGCCAGGCGCGCTAGCATCGCTGCCCGCCACTGCCTCCCTCGACCCGCCAATGAGCCGCTGGCGCCCACCTGCCGAAAAAAGCACCGCGTTGATTACAGCCGAAGGGCATGCCCGCCTGAAGGCCGAGCTGGAAGAGCTGTGGCGCGTGCGTCGGCCGGAGGTGGTGCGTGCACTGGCTGCCGCCGCCGCCGAGGGCGACCGCTCGGAAAATGCCGAGTACACCTACCGCAAGAAACAGCTCGGCGAGATCGACCGCCGGGTGCGCTACCTGAGCAAGCGCCTGGAAGCGTTGCGGGTGGTGGACACCGCGCCCACCGACCCGCAGGCGGTGTTCTTCGGTGCGCAGGTCACGCTGGAGGACGCCGACAGCGGCGAGCTGCTGCGCTATCGCATCGTCGGCCCGGACGAAACCGACGCCGCGCGCGGCTGGATCAGCATCGATTCGCCGCTGGCCCGCGCGCTATTGAAAAAGCGCGTGGACGACGCGTTCGAGGCGCAGTTGCCGGCCGGCAGACATAGCTTCGTGGTGGTGTCGGTGGAATACGGCAGCCAGTAGGCAGCTGATCCCAACCTGCTGACGTGTAGGAGCGCGCTTGTGCGCGATGGAGCCTTATCGATAACGCCTCATCGCGCACAGGTGCGCTCCTACCGAGCGACGCGCACCAGCCGGGGCCAATCACACCATCTGCAGGTTCAACGACCGCCCTTGCTGGATCGCGACATTGGCCGGCAATGCATCGCCGAACAGGTCGTGCTCGTCGCTGTCGGTGATCTCCACATCGACCAGGTCGCCCACCTTCAGCCCGAGCTCGCCGCCGTTCTGGATATGCACCAGGCCATCGATCTCCGGCGCATCGGCGCGCGAACGCGCCACGGCGATATCGTCTTCGATCAGGTCGACCAGGCATTGCTGCACGCTGCCGATCTTGGCGTCCAGCCGCGCGGCGGAAATCTCCGCCTGCCGGGCCATGAAGCGCGCCAGCCGCTCCTGCTTCACTGCTTCCGGCACCGGGTCGGGCAACGCGTTGGCGCTGGCGCCGTCCACCGGCGAATACGCGAACGCGCCGACGCGATCCAGCTGCGCCTGGTCCAGGAACTCCAGCAGCGATTCGAACTCGGCATCGGTTTCGCCGGGGAAACCGACGATGAAGGTGGAGCGCACCGTGATCTCCGGGCACATCGCCTTCCAGCGCTGCACGCGCTCCAGCGTCTTTTCCACCGCACCGGGCCGCTTCATCAGCTTGAGGATGCGCGGGCTGGCGTGCTGGAACGGGATATCCAGATACGGCAGCAGCTTGCCTTCGGCCATCAGCGGGATCACGTCGTCCACGTGCGGGTACGGGTACACGTAATGCAGGCGCGTCCACACGCCCAGCTCCGACAAACCTTCGCACAACGCCTTCATGCGGGTCTGGTACATGCGGTCGCGCCACGGGCGCTCGGCGTACTTCAAGTCCACGCCGTAAGCGGAGGTGTCCTGCGACACCACCAGCAGTTCCTTGACCCCGCCACGCACCAGCCGCTCGGCCTCGCGCAGCACCTCGTCCACCGGGCGCGAAGCCAGATCACCGCGCATGGACGGGATGATGCAGAAGCTGCAGCGATGGTTGCAGCCTTCGGAAATCTTGAGGTACGCGTAATGCCGCGGGGTCAGCTTGATGCCGTAGTCGGGCACCAGATCCACGAACGGGTCGTGACGCGGCGGCAGCGCTGCGTGCACCGCTTCCATCACGCTCTGGTAGTCCTGCGGGCCGGACACCGCCAGCACCTGCGGGTAGGCCTCGCGAATCTGCTCCGGGCGCTTGCCCAGGCAGCCGGTGACGATGACCTTGCCGTTGGCATTCATCGCCTCGCCGATGGCATCCAGCGATTCGGTCACCGCCGAATCGATGAAGCCGCAGGTATTGACCACCACCACGTCGGCGGCGTCGTAGCTGGGCACAATGTCGTAGCCCTCCACGCGCAGCTGGGTGAGGATGCGTTCGGAATCGACGAGCGCCTTCGGGCAGCCAAGGCTGACGAAGCCGACTTTGGGGTTCAGCTGGGACATGGAAGCAGGAGCCTGGGAACGGAGCGGCCTGGGGCCTGGGCAGGGCCAATTATAGCGGCGTGCGGGCAGCGCTCTGAACCGCCGCGCCTCGCCGGCCCGGCCGGCTTTGCGAAACCCTCACTTTTCACGATGCCGGTCCGGTCGATAATGCGCGCCTCCCCCACCATGCATCAGGAAATTCCATGGGTCACTGGACCACGCTCGACACCCCCGACGGCCAGGTTGCCGCCTGGCATGCCACCCCCGCCTCCAGCCCGCGCGGCGGCCTGGTGGTCATCCAGGAAATCTTCGGCGTCAACGAACATATCCGTGCAGTGGCCGACGACTACGCCGCGCGCGGCTACGAGGTGCTGGCACCGGCCTTCTTCGACCTGGAAGAAAAGGACGTGCAGCTGCCCTACGACCAGGAAAGCGTCCAGCGTGGCCTGGCCTTGGCCGATGCGGTGGGCCTGGAACGCGCGGTAGAGGTGGTGAAATCCGCCGCCACGCTGCTGACCCGCGCCGGCAAGGTAGGCACGGTCGGCTATTGCTGGGGCGGTTCGGTGGCGCTGCTGTCGGCCATCCGCCTGGGGCTACCCTCGGTGAGCTACTACGGCGGCCGCAACACCCAACTGCTGGACGAAACGCCCAAGGCGCCGGTGATGTTCCACTTCGGCGAGCGGGACGCCAGCATTCCGCCGGAGGCGATCCAGGCCCACCGCGAGAAGCTGCCGCAGATGGAAACTTTCGTGTATCCCACCGGCCACGCCTTCAATCGCCGCATCGACCCGAACCACTACGACGCCGACAGCGCCGAGCGGGCACTGGAGCGCAGCCTTGGCTTCTTCCAGGCGCACCTGGGATGAACGCGCCGGCACCGGCGGCCGCCGGTTTCCAGCTCGATACGCGCCTGGCGGCCGATAGCGTGTTCGTCGCCGACGGGCCGCTGTCGCAGGTGCGGCTGATGGACGACACCCGCTTCCCGTGGCTGGTGCTGGTGCCACGGGTGGCCGATGTCAGCGAGTGGATCGATCTGGATGGCGGCCAGCAGCGCCTGTTGCTGGCCGAGATCAACCAGCTCTCGCACCTGCTGCGCGTGGAGCCGGCAGTGAGCAAGCTCAATCTCGGCGCGCTGGGCAATATCGTGCGCCAGCTGCATGTGCACCTGGTCGGCCGCCATCCCGGCGATGCCGCCTGGCCGGGGCCGGTGTGGGGCAGCGGCAGTGCGCAGCGCTTCGCCCCCGACGCCCTGCAACAGCGTGTCGCTGCGTGGGCGCAGCGGCTACGATAGACGCCCGTTCGCCAACTGCCTGTCTCGCATGAAATCCAATGTCGTCGCCGCACTGATCCTGATCCTCGTCGGCCTGCTGTTCCTGGCCAACAACCTGGGCTGGACCAACCTCAGCCTCGGCCGGCTGATCGCCACCTGGTGGCCGGCAGCGCTGGTGGCCTGCGGGGTTGGGATGCTGTTCGGGCGCGGGAAGTAGATGGGGCGGGAATCGGGAGTCGGGATTGGGGAATCGTCAGAGCGGTGTGCTTGCGCTGGAGGTGCTCCGTTCGACCATGCAGCTCTCGTCGGCCACCCGTCCCTGCGCCATGCGTGTCGCACAGGCAGGCAGCCGGCAGCGGCCCGATATGACGACTGTCATCCGCAATCGCTGACGTCAGGCACCTGATAGCCGGGCGCGGCAGGCGCAATATGGCCTCACACCCAACGAGGACATTGCCATGCAACGACTGATTCCCGGCCTGTTTCTAATCGTCCTGGGCGGGTTGTTCCTGCTCAACAACCTCGGCCTGACCCGCATGAACCTGGGCGAGCTGATCGCCGCCTGGTGGCCGCTGATGCTGATCTGGGGTGGCATCCACCAGTTGGTCCGTCACCGCCAGCGTGGGCTGGCGGCGGACTGAGCCCCAGGCGCCCAACCCGGCCAACCGCCTGCAACAGCGGGATGCAACCACTCCCGGCCATCAGGTCCGCGGCAAGGTCACCCCGGTCTGGCCCTGGTACTTGCCACCGCGATCCTTGTACGAGGTTTCGCACACCTCGTCAGACTGGAAGAAGAGCATCTGCGCCACACCTTCGTTGGCATAGATGCGCGCCGGCAGCGGCGTGGTATTGCTGAACTCCAGGGTGACATGGCCCTCCCATTCCGGCTCCAGCGGCGTCACGTTGACGATGATGCCGCAGCGCGCATAGGTGCTCTTGCCCAGGCACACCACCAGCGTATCGCGCGGGATACGGAAGTATTCCACCGTGCGCGCCAGCGCAAAACTGTTCGGCGGAATGATGCACACATCCGATTCGATATCGACAAAGCTGCCCGGATCGAAGTGCTTGGGATCGACAATGGTCGAGTTGATGTTGGTGAAGATCTTGAATTCGCGCGAGCAGCGCACGTCGTAGCCATAGCTGGACGTGCCGAAGCTGACGATGCGCTGCCCGGCGGCATCGTGCTTGATCTGGCCGGGTTCGAACGGCTCGATCATCGCGTGCTGTTCGGCCATGCGCTTGATCCAGCGGTCGCTCTTGATGCTCATGCGGTGTTCCTTGAAGACGGGAGGCGGCAGGCCGGGCGGCCCGCGCGAAAGACGGCGAATTCTAGCAGCGGCCGCCGGTGACGGCCGGCCGAGCGGCTAGAGCAAGGAGGCCGAGATCGGGATGCTGGCGCGCGGGCGCTTGCCCAGCTCTTCCGACAAGCGCCTGGCTGCCGCCAGATAGGCCTGCGCCGCCACCGACTCCGGCGCCGCCACCACGATCGGCCGGCCCGCATCGCCTTGCTCGCGGATGCCGATCTCCAGCGGCAGCGATCCCAGCAACGGCACCCCGTACTGCGCCGCCATGCGCTCGCCGCCGCCTTCGCCGAACAGATGCTCGCGATGCCCGCAGTGGCTGCAGGTATGCACCGCCATGTTCTCGACGATGCCCAGCACCGGCACCTCCACCTTTTCAAACATCTTCAAGGCTTTGCGCGCATCCAGCGTGGCAATGTCCTGCGGGGTGGTGACGATCACCGCCCCGGCCACCGGAATCTTCTGCGACAGCGTCAGCTGGATGTCGCCGGTACCCGGTGGCAGATCGATCAGCAGGTAGTCCAGGTCGTCCCACAGGGTGTCGTTGAACAACTGGGTCAGCGCGGAAGTCGCCATTGGCCCGCGCCAGATCATCGGGGTGTCCTGGTCAACCAGCAGGCCGATCGACATCGCCTCGATCCCGAACGCGCGCAACGGCTCGATCGACTTGTTGTCCGGACTGTCCGGGCGCCCACTCAGGCCCAGCATGGCCGGCACGCTGGGACCATAGATATCGGCATCCAGCACGCCCACGCGGGCACCTTGCCGCTGCAAGGCCAGCGCCAGGTTCACCGCCGTGGTCGACTTGCCCACCCCGCCCTTGCCCGACCCCACGGCGATCACATTGCGAATCCGCGGATGCGGCGCCAGCGCGCCCTGTACCGCATGCGCGGCGATCCTGCGTTCGCCGCTCATGTGCGTCCACCGCGTGCGGCACGAGCGGGCGTGCCCCACCTGCCTGTCGTCATCGTTTCCATCGTCCGATCCAGTTCATCTTGCGCAACCGCCACCGGCGCCCATACGCCTGCGCTAGCCGCCGAAAAAGACGCCCAGTGTACCGGCTGCCACTGCAGCGGCCGACTCGGCAATGGCGCCGGCCACCGGCGCCGTTGCGACCGGCATCTGTGTCAGACAGTGCTACATTTCACAAAGATGGACACACGATTAAGGAATTGTTACGTTCGATGCTCAGTTCAGCCGCCGCTCAGTGAGCGCGACTGCTTCGCATCGCATCCCTGCAAGGAATCAGCACATCATGTCGAGTCGTCCCCAGACCCCTGATCGTCGTCATCGCCTGAGCGCCGCACTGCTGACCGCGCTTCTGGCTCCCGCCGGCCACCTCGCCGCGCAGACGGAAAATGGCGTGGCTCCCGGCACCACCGACCTGGACAAGGTCTCGGTCACCGGCTCTCGCATCGCGCGTACCGGCTTCGTCACCCCGTCCCCCGTCACCGCGATCAGCGCCGAAGAGATCCGCGCCACCGGCGCCACCACCATCAGCGACCTGATGGCACGCATGCCGGCGCTGGCGCCGACCTTCACCCTGGGTAACTCCACCCGTTTCATCGGTACCGCCGGCCTGGGCCTGCTCGACCTGCGTGGCATGGGGACCGATCGCACCCTGGTACTGGTCAACGGCCGCCGCCATGTCGGCTCCAGCCCCGGCGCGACCGCAGTGGACGTCAATACCATCCCGGTGGAATGGGTCGAGCGCGTGGAAGTCATCACCGGTGGCGCCTCGGCGGTATACGGGGCCGACGCGGTGGCCGGCGTGGTGAACTTCATCCTCAAGAAATCCTTCACCGGCTTCGAAACCCGTGCACAGACCGGCCTGGCCGACGAAGGCAACTACAACCGTTCGTTTGCCAGCTTTTCCGCCGGTACCGACTTCGCCGAAGGCCGCGGCAATGTCGCGGTGTCGGCCGAATACAGCACGCAGGACCGCTTTGGCCGAGGCAACCGCGCCATCGGCCGCGAGTACCTCATCAGCGTACAAAACCCCAACTTCGACCCTACCCGGCCGCCGAGCGAGCGCAATCCACAGAACGTACTGAGCGGCCCCGGCGGCAACCATTCCACGTCCTACGGCGGCACCTTCAACCTGGGCACGTTCGACTTCCGCAATCCGGCCACCTACGGCAACCGCTACCTGTTCGACCCCGACGGCAGCTTCCGTCGCAACCGCTACGGCGGCACCGTGGTGAGCAACACCGCCTGCGTGGATTGCGACTTCGTCGATCTCAATGCCGTGGCCGACCTGCAGCCGGGTTTCGATCGCAAGAGCCTCAACACGATGGTGAATTTCGAGCTGAGCCAGAACCATCGCCTGTTCTTCGAAGGCAAGTACAGCGAGACCGATTCGGAGTTCTTCGGCCAACCCACCTTCGACAGCTCGCTGCGCGTGCGCCGGCAAAACCCGTACGTCAGCCCCCAACTCGGCGCATTGATGGATTCGCGTGGCGCCACGCAACTCCTGATGAACCGCTTCAACGTCGATGCCGGCCGCCGTGGCGAGAACATCGAGCGCAAGACCTACCGCGCCGTGCTCGGCGCCGAAGGCAACTTCACCGACAACTGGACCTACGACGTCTCGGCCAACTATGGCAAGACCACCATCGACAGGCGCAACCTCAACAACCGCATCAACGAGCGTTGGCAGGCCGGCATCGACGCCGCGCGCGACGCCAGCGGCACTATCGTCTGCCGCACCACGCTGGACCCGACCGCAGTCAACCCCAACACCGGCCGTGTGTACTCGGCGCTGGCGCGCGAAGGCTGCGTGCCCTTCAGCATCTTCGGCAATGGCGCGGTCACGCCCGAAGCCGCCGCCTGGTTCAACAGCACCGCACGCTCGCAGGCCAAGATCCAGCAGACGGTGTTCAACGCATCGGTCGCCAACAGCAGCCTGTTGTCGTTGCCGGCCGGCGACATCGGCATCGCCGGTGGCGTGGAATACCGCAAGGAGCAAAGCGAGGAGATCACCGATCCGCTGGCAGCGTCCGGTGTGACCTTCCTCAACGCCATCCCCAACAGCGGCGGCGAATACAACGTCAAGGAAGTATTCGTGGAGAGCACCATCCCGCTGCTGGCCGGCCTGCCGGGCGTGGATCGCCTGGCGCTGGATGTGGCAGGGCGCTATTCGGACTACAGCAGCATCGGCTCGACCAAGACCTGGAACGTTGGTCTGGACTGGACCATCATTCCGTCATTGCGCCTGCGCGGCACCCTGGCGCAGGCCGTCCGCGCACCCAGCATCGGCGAGCTGTACGACTCGCAGAGCGAGAATTTCGCCACCATCAACGATCCCTGCAACTATCTGCCCACCAACATCAACCGCCCGGGCACCGCTGGCGACGTGGCACTGCGGCAGGCCAACTGCAGTGCGCTGGGCATTCCGGTGGGCTGGATCGACACCTATACCGCCACCCGCCCGGGCGTCAGCGGCGGCAATCCCGATCTCAAGCCCGAACGCGCGCGCAGCCTGTCGTATGGACTGGTGTGGCAGCCGGAGTTCTTCGAAGGTTTCGGCATGTCGATCGACTATTGGCGCATCGACCTGCGCGACGCCATCGGCGCAGTGACGGCCGAAACCAACGCCACCCGTTGCGTGGACAACCCCGGCGGCATCAACAACAGCTTCTGCGGCTTCGTGCAGCGCGCCCCGCTGGGCGGCTTCACCGATCCGCAGGGCCGCATCTATCCGGAGCACAGCATCACCGGCTGGCAGGCGCTCAACGAGAACCTGGCCCGCTCACGCCGCGTGGGCGTGGATCTGGAGATGGATTACCGCTTCCAGATCGGCGAAGGCAACACCGTGCTGCGTCTGGTCGGCACCCGGCTGATCCAGTCGCGCGAATGGGTGTTCCAGGACTTCCCGGCCGAGTACGACGAGTACGTGACCTACGTGACCGACCCGCGCTGGCGTGCGCAGTTCCAGACCAAGTACAACTGGAAGGAATGGCGTGCCTCCTGGGACATGAACTATGTGGACGGCAACCTGCGCGTGACCCCGGAGAGCTACAACAGCAACCCGGGTTCGGCCAGCCCGATCAAGAACGGCTCGTACACCTACCACAACTTCCAGTTCGGCTATCAATTCCCCGGCTCTGAGATCGACGTCTACCTGGGCATCGACAATGCCTTCGACAAGGACCCGCCGCGCAACTACTTCGGCTCGGATTTCAACTCGGCGCTGTACGACAACGTCGGTCGATTCTTCTACATGGGGACCACGGTCAGGTTCTGATCGCTCCCGCCACTGGTGTACCGAAGCCCCGCTTGTCGGGGCTTCTCCCGTTTTGGATGGCGTACCGCGCGATTGCGGCGACGCACGCGTCCACCGTGGCGCGCTATTCACGGAAACTGGCCCGATCCGTATCCCAAACAACTGATACGACTGCAACCATGCTCGAGCCCGTTCATCGAGATGCGAATACGCGCATGCATTTGTGCGGAATTACGCAACATCGATGCGGATCCAATCTTATTCAGCAATGAATGATCGCAATCGCTTGCGCTCGACAGCACACATTCATTACGGTCGGGTTAAGGCCACCTGAGCTTCAGGCGACCGCCCCTTAACCGATGTTTCTGTTGAAGAAGGTCAGCAATGAGCAAGCAAGCCACCAACGCTTCAAACGCACCGCCCTGGCCGTCGTGCTGGGCGCGTGCCTCAGCCACGGCGCAGCCTACGCACAGAGCACCACCGGCAGCATCTACGGCAGCGCCCCGGCAGAAGCCGGCAGCAGCATTGTCGTGCAGAGCGATACCGGTCTCAGCCGTACCATCACCGTCGATGCAAGTGGCCGCTACAACCTCGGCTCGTTGCCGGTCGGCGCCTACACGGTCACGCTGAAGCGTGGCGATCAGGTCATCGACACCCGCAAGAACGTGCAACTGCGCGTCGGTTCGGGCACCGAGGTTTCGTTTGCCAGCGCCAGTGCTGCGAGCGGCAACGCCGATGCGACCACGCTTGGTGCAATCACCGTGACCGCGGCCAACGTCCCCAAGATCGATGTGACCTCTACCAGCTCGCGCTCGGTCATTACCTCCGAACAGCTGGCAACGCTGCCGCTGGGCCGGAGTGCTGAAGCCATTGCGTTGCTGGCGCCTGGCGCGGTGGCAGGCAGCGGTGCCTTCAACAACGGCTCGCGCTCGGTGGTTTCTTTTGGCGGTTCCGGCGTCACCGAAAACGCGTATTACATCAATGGCTTCAACGTCAGCAATCCCTTGAGCAACCTGGGCGGCGTCAGCCTGCCCTATGGCGCAATCGATCAGCAGGAAACCTACACAGGCGGTTACAGCGCCAAGTACGGCCGTTCGACCGGCGGCGTCATCAATCAGCTGGGCAAGCGCGGCACCAATGAGTGGCGTTTCGGCGCGCAGGCTATCTGGGAACCGAAAAATCTTGCAAGTTCCGCTGGCGATGTGTGGTACCCCAATAACACATTGAACGCCAATCCGCGTTACCGCTACGAAGATCCTGAACTACCGGGCACGATTTACCGCCGCAGCAAGGGCGATGTGCAAAGCCGAACTGTCTACAGCGCTTACGCAGGCGGCCCGTTGATCGAGGACAAGTTGTTCATCTTCGTGGCTGGCGAAACCGACAAAACCGACGGCGCAGTCACCAGCACCGCCACGGCGGCAAGTGCACAGGGGCGCAACCACTACAACTACAGCTCGCCGAAGTTCTACGGCAAGGTGGACTGGAACATCAACGACAGCAACATCCTGGAGTACACGCGTATCGAGAACACCGATCGGCGTGCAGGCTCCTTCAACAATTACAGCTACGACACCCTGTCGGACGGCGGTCCATCGGGCTTGTTCCCGGATACCTTCAAGATCAAAGATACCTACGATGTCTTCAAGTACACCGGCTATATCACCGACGACCTGACCTTGAACGCCATGTGGGGAAGGAGTACTCAGCACAATCAACAGTTCAACCCGCTGGTTTCTTCGCTGCCATTCATTTCGGGATTGAACCTGCAAAATCCGGCAATCACCGGCGGCACGCCGATTTCCAACGATCAGGCCACCAATCGCTCCAAGGCCGACGACCCGATCAACAAAACCCGCAACCTGCGGCTCGAGTTGAATTATCGGCTTGGTAATCACGACCTGACCGCAGGCGTGGACAATATGTATTTCAACGCGTACGACGAAGGCGTTCGGACCACCGGCCCCGGGTATCAATGGACCTACAACCGCGCTGTCGACGAGGTCACGCCCGTTCGCGGCTCTCTGGGTGTCGGTGCGACCGGCCCGGGAACCAATGGCTATTACGCGCAACAGCGCATCTTCACTACCACCACCAGCATGGCCGTGGAGCAGAAGGCCTACTATCTGGAAGATCGCTGGCAGGTCAACGACAACTGGCTGTTGACGCTAGGTATTCGCAATGATCAGTTCACCAACTTCAACAGCGATCATGTGCCCTATGTCGACAGCGGCGATCAATGGGCCCCGCGCCTCGGCGCCAGTTGGGATGTCTTCGGCGATTCCTCGCTCAAGGTCTTTGCCAACCTCGGCCGTTATTACCTGGCCCTGCCCAACCAGGTCGCAATCCGCGGTGCATCGGCCTCCACGTTCACCGACGAGTACTTCGCCTACACTGGCATCGACGCGAACGGCGAGCCGACAGGACTGCGTCCGATCGGACCCGGGCCGGTCTCCAGCAATGGCGAGTTCGGCCAGGCACCGGATCCGAATGCATTTGCACCGACAGACCTGCAGTCGCAATACCAGGACGAACTCATTCTCGGGTTCGAGAAAACGCTTGGTGAAAGCTGGAATTCAGGCGCAAAGGTGACGTATCGCAAGCTGCAGGCGGCCATCGACGACGTCTGCGATACCGCTCGTATCGCAGACAAGATCGACGCCAGCGGCGGCGACTCCAGCACTGTCAGTATCCCCGGCTGCGTGATGTTCAATCCCGGCAAAACCAATACCTACAGCCTGGCCAATACCAACGGCTCCGGTTCCACGCAGGTTGCGATGTCGCAGGCTGACTGGGGTTTCACCGACAAGGCCAAACGCAGCTACGTGTCCGTCGATTTGTTCGTGGAACATCCTTTCAACGAAAAGTGGTACGGCCGCGTCGACTACACTTGGTCGCACAGCTACGGCAACACCGAAGGCCAGGTGAAGTCCGATCTGGGCCAGGCCGACATATCCAAGACCCAGGATTGGGATGCTGCAGCATTGATGTATTACGCTGGCGGCAGCCTTGCCAACGACCGCCGACACCAGCTCAAGGCGTTCGGCGCGTATCAGATCAATCCGGAATGGATGGCATCGGCGACACTGCGCGTCATGTCCGGCACACCTATCACCTGCCTGGGCTTCTATGGCGGCCCCGACGCAGAATCGCTCGACTACGATCCGATCGGCTACGGCTCTGGCTACCATTACTGTGGCGGCGAGCCATCCCGCCCTGGCGATGCAGGCCGTACACCCTGGATCAAAAACCTGGACCTTGGCTTGAGCTACCGTCCTGCGTTCGCCGACCACAAGCTGGCCGTCGGAGTGCAGGTCTTCAATGTCCTCAACGACCGCACGGTCAATCGCGTCGATGGCGTGTACGAAGGAGACTCTCCGTTCGTGGTGTCCAACACCTATCGTGTGGGTCTGCAGCCCTACAACTACAATACTCCGCGCTACGTGCGCCTCACTGCGTCGTACGACTTCTGATCGATGCGGGACGGAAGCGTCGCAACGACGCTTCCGTCGATCCACAGGCACTGACTTTGAGCCTCGGTCACGCCGAGGCCCTCTTTCTAGCCTCGCCGAAATCAGCAATTGCGCTTCGATGGCGGCCTTCTCCGTTGCCGCTTGGGTGTCGACAGCGGGCGGTGCTGGGCGTGCTGCACGGCGTGCATGTCCGCACCAGCGGCGCTACACCCGACTAATGCGCTGGCCGTCCAGCGATTATCCAGCGCGCGTCCTGATCGGCGGCATGGGCATCTCTCATCCATGACCTTCGACACCATGCGCCGGGCCGTACAGAACGGTAGAGTGCCGGCACGGCTCCGCTGTGACGGCGCCTCCCAATCGACTGTTGCTCCTGGGTAAGCGTCCGCCAACCTCACCTATACAAGCAGCCAGCAGCCCGTTGGGATATCGCGTTCTTCCCAACGGATCTCCCCGATGTCTTCAAAGCACGATGATTGGTCCCACCGCATTGCTGCCTGGTCCGCCAGCGGCGCCACGCCATCGGCGTGGTGCCGCGAGCACAGTGTCTCGTTGAGCAGCTTCACCTACTGGCGCGGCAAACTTGCAGCGTCCGCAGCGCCTGCAGCACTTCCAGCCACACTACCGCTGCACATCACCCCCGCCGTTCCCACGACCAGCGTGGAGATCCGTCTCGCCGGTGGCATCAGCCTCAGCGTGGCGGCCGGTGATCCGGGCTGGCTTGCGCGTCTGCTGCGCGAGCTTGGTGCATGCTGAGCGTGTCGGCGTGGCATCTTGTCACCGCCCCGGTGGATCTGCGCTGTGGCATGGACCGGCTCTTGCTGCAGATGCAGTCACTGCTGGATCGCCCCGTGGCCGAGGGCGAGGCCTACGTCGTCGTCAATCGCGCGCGTAGCCGCCTCAAGGTGCTGTGCGTTGATCGTCATGGTGTCTGGCTGTGCGCGCGCCGGCTGCATCAGGGACACTTCATCTGGCCGCGTGTGGGCGATACCGCGTGGACCTTGAGCGCTGAGCAGTGGGCCTGGCTGTGTGCAGGCGTGGACTGGCAGCGATTGTCCATTGCACCAATGGCAGGTGTGCGGCAGCTGTAACCCATGGCATCGTGGCGGACATGGACCTGTCCGCCCTCGATACGATTGATGATCCACATGCGCTGCGCCAGGCTGCACGCGCCTTGCTTGCGACCGCGCAGACCACCATTGAACGCCAGCAGGCGTTGATCGATACGCGCGAACGCACCATCACCCTGCGCGATGCGCAGATCGCCGCGCTCACCGCCGAGATCGCCCGCCTGCGCCGGCTGCAATTCTCGGCCAAGACCGAGCGCATGGACCCGGACCAGCGCCAGCTGTTCGAAGACACCATGGCCGCCGATATCGCCGCAGTGGAAGCGCAGTTGGCCGCGCTCCAGGCCGAGGGCGAGACCGCAGCGGTGACCCAGAAGCGTCGGCGTGCAGCAAACGCCGGGCGCAAGCCGTTACCCGAGCATCTTGAGCGTGTAGAAACTCGGCACGAGCCGGCCAACTGCAACTGCCCGCAGTGCAACAGCGCGCTGGTGGCCATCGGCGAGCATGTCAGCGAGCGTCTGGCCTGCAAGCCGCTGGAGTTCTACGTCAAGCGCGATGTGTACCCGCAGTATTGCTGCCGTCGCTGTGAGCTGATCGTCGCCGAGCCGGTGGCGGCGGCGATCATCGAGCGCGGCCAGGCCGATGCCAGCCTGCTGGCCCAGGTCGCTGTCGCAAAGTATGTCGATCACTTGCCGCTGTATCGGCAGGAAGCCATTTATGCACGCAGCGGCGTTGCCTTGTCGCGTAGCACGATGGCCGAGTGGATCGGCGCCATCGGCGTGGCGCTGCAACCGTTGGCCGACCGCCTGGCGGTGCGGATGCAGCAGCAATCGGTGCTGCATGCCGATGAAACCCCGGTGCAGCTGCTGGATCCAACAGCAGGCTCCTCCAAGCGTGCGTATCTGTTTGCGTATGCCACCGCCCACCACCCGGGCGCCGATCCACCGATGGTGGTATTCCAGTTCCAGACCAGCCGCAGCGGCCAGCACGCACGCGATTTCCTTGGGAAGTGGCGCGGCGCACTGATGGTGGACGACTACAGCGGCTATAAAGCCAGCTTTGCGCAGGGTGTCACGGAGCTGGGGTGTTGGGCCCACGCCCGGCGCAAGTGGCATGAGCAGCATGCGGCCAGCGGCAGCGCGATTGCGGCTGAAGCGATCGCGCGCATCGGCGTGCTTTACACCATCGAAGCGGCAGCCAGCGCGCTGAAGCCCGATGAGCGTCTGGCTTACCGACAAGAACACGCCGTGCCGGTGCTATCGCGGCTGAACTGCTGGTTGTTGGAGTTGCAGCAGACGGTGATGGGCAACAGCGGCACCGCGCGTGCACTGGCCTATACGCTCAAGCGATGGGACGCGCTGACGCGTTATGTCCAGGACGGACGTTACCCGATCGACAACAACCTGATCGAAAACGCGATTCGTCCGGTGGCGCTGGGACGCAAGAATTGGCTGTTTGCCGGCTCAGCGCAGGCGGGCAGGCGCGCGGCGGCGATCATGAGCCTACTGGCCACCGCCAAGGCCAACGGTATCGAACCGCATGCCTGGCTGCATGACACCCTGGCGCGGCTGCCGACGACCTTGGATCGGGACATCGATCAATTGCTGCCGTTGCGCACGGAGTGAGGTTTCGGGGTAGGTGAGGTTGGCGGACGCTTACCCATGACCAGACTTGGCGAGGGGCATCGGCACGCACCGCCATCGGTTTAGCCACAGTTCGCGGGGCGGCGGCGCGACCACGGCGATTGACTTGCCCACGCGCACGCAGCACGCGATACATGCTTGATTCCGATGCGATGTAAATCCCCTGATCTGCCAGCCGGGGCACGATCTGCGAGGGGGGCAGGCTCTGGTAATCGGGCTGGTTGGCGACGGCCATGATTCGTTCCTTATCGACGCAGCTCAGCGCATGCGGGCAGTGCTTGGCCGCGCCTTTTCGAGCATCCACCAGCGTGCTGGCACCGCGCCAACGGCGCAGCGTGCGGCAGCTGATGCCCAGCACCTGGCATGCCTTGATCTCGCGGGCACCGGCGGCCACTGCCTCGGCGATCAACGTGACGGCTCTCTGTTTCAACGACACGGGGATCAGACGTCCTCGTCGGTGCCCCAGAGAGCCTGGGCTTTTTTTGACAGCGTCAGCAGCGCTGCCGCCTCCGCCAGGGCGCGATCCTTGCGCAAAAGCTCCTTCTCAAGCTGCTTGACGCGCTTGCGCATGACCGTGGAAACCGCCCGCTCCGCTGCCGAGGCGCTCGACTGCATGGTCTCAAAGGCCTGCCGCCAGGCAGCGATCTGCTCGGGGTAGATGCCGTTCTCACGGCACCACGCCGAGCACTCGGCCTCGTTCATCGGCATCGTCTGGGCGACGGCTCTCAGTTTGGCTTTCACGTCCCATTTGTCCGGCGAAGTAGCGGTGTCGGGCACGATATATCCTTGGCTGCGGATCTGTTTCTTCCACGCGTACAACGTGGGGGCGCTGATGCCAGTGTGACGGCTCAGGTCAGCAACGCTCTGATTGTTGGGGGGCATCATCCGCCGGACGATCTGGTCTTTGAGTTCGGGGCTGTAGCGGGCCATCGCGGTCTCCATCTGAGGATTCAGGGGAGCGGACAACTATCGTGACATGGGGGGCAGCCACACGCGCCTCCGCGCATTTCAGGCTTGACTGAAGTCGGCACCTCACGCCGGAAAATCGAAGTACGCGTGATCCAAGTGGAAGCTCGCGCTCGCGCCGATGCCTGTATACGTGTGGTGACCCCAGCCCCGACAATGCTATGAATCCCAGTTCCCCAACCCTCGAACACGGTCCGCCCTGCATGACTTCCGCCACCTTGGTCAGCATCGTCATGCCGACCTACAAACCACGCTACTTCGCGCAGGCGCTGGACAGCGTGCTGGCGCAGACCTATCCGGCGCTGGAGCTGGTGATCTGCGACGACAATGGCGATGGCGCGATCGAGTCCATCCTGTTGCCGCGCTTGGCGTCCGCCCCCTTCCCGATCCGCTACCACCGCAATCCGATGCGGCTCGGCGAGCTCGGCAGCACCATCAATGGCATCGGGCTGGCGCAAGGCGAGTACGTCAAGTTCCTGCACGACGACGATGTGCTGGAGCCCGATTGCATCGCGCAGCTGGTGGAAGCGATCGAGCGCACCCCCGGCACGGCGATGGCTTCCTCGCGGCGTCAGCGCATCGACGACGATGGCGCGCCGTTGCCGGACATCCTGGCCACCAGCTTTCCGTTCGACGAAGACGTACTGATCGATGGTCCGGAACTGGTGTCGTTCCTGGCCGACCATGCCATCAACTTCATCGGCGAGCCCAGCTGCGTACTGTGCCGGCGCGCCGACCTGGTGGCGTTGGGCAACACGCTGATGATGTTGAACGGCAAGCCGATCCACTGGGTCGGCGATCTGGCGATCTACGTCAAGCTGCTGCGCCGCGGCAACCTGGCGTTTCTGGCTAGCCCGCTGACGCACTTCCGCGTGTCCAGCGCGCAGTTCAGCCAGGCCGGCCGCGATCAGATCGGGGTCGGCGATCAGGGCCATGAGGACCTGCGCCAAGGCATCCGGCAGCTCGGTTGGCGGCGCGAGAGCGGCAACAACCGGCAGGTGCGCGTGGCGCCGCTCGGCCTGCACAAGGCGCGGGTGTTCAAGTCGGTGGATCTGGTCAATGCGTTGATGCGCAGTGCCGGCATGACCGAGCAGGTGTCGGCCGCGACCTGGTTGGGTATGCGGCACGCCCCCCCCGCGCAGCGTGCATTGATCGATGCCCGCCTGGAGGCGCATGCCGGCGGGCCACGGATTGCGGTGATGTTGATCGACCGCGATGGCGATGCCCAGGCCGTGGCCGCCACGCTGGCCAGCCTGCAGGCGCCCGGCGGCTATCCCAACCAGCAGACCTGGGTGCTCAGCGCCTCGCCGATGCAGGTGAGCAACGCCGAACGCGGGGTGCTGATCGACAACGACGGCCTGGTGCCAGCACTCAACCAGGCCATCGCCGCGCAGCAGGCCATCGACTGGGTGCTGGTGGTCGATGCCGGTGCCGTGTTCACCCTCAGCGGGCTGACCGTGATGGCGTTGGGCCTGCTCGCGCTGCCGGATACCTGCCAGGCAGTGTATGCCGACGAAGTGGTGGCGCTGGACGACCGCCAACTGGGGCTGGCGCTGCGGCCGGCGCTGTACCTGGACGCGCTGCTGAGCGCGCCGTCCACGTTGTCGCGGCACTGGCTGTTCCGCCAGGCCACGCTGGTGGCCGATGGCGGATTTCCGGCAGGTCCAGGCGCGGCCTTCGAGCTGAATTACCAGTTGGGGCTGGTCGAGCGCCACGGGCTCGGCGCTGTGCAGCACATCGCCGAGCCGCTGCTGGCGGCCTCCTCCCTAACCCGGCATGGCGATGCCGACGAACACCAGGCCATTGCGCGTCATCTCGCTGCGCGCGGTTATATAGACGCGCAGGTGCACAGCGCCGGCCCTGGCCGTCATGCGCTGGAGTACCGGCACGCGCAGCAGCCGTTGGTGAGCATTCTGGTGCTGGTCGATGGCCGCTTGGCGCAGGTGCAGCGCTGCCTGGAAAGCATCCTGGCCAACACGGCTTACCCGCACTACGAAGTGCTGCTGCTGGACCGCAGCAGCACCGAGCCGGCACTGCGCGACTGGCTGGCCGGTATCGAGACGATGGGCATGCAGCAAATCCGCGTGCTGCGTTTCGACGCCGCGCCCTGCCGCGAAGCAGTCTGCAATACCGCCGCCGAGCATGCGCGTGGGGACGTGCTGCTGTGGCTGGCCGCAGGCGCGGCAGTGATGAAGGCCGATTGGCTGGAGCAATTACTCAACCACGCACTGCGCCCAGAAGTGGGCGCGGTCGGCGGTAAGCTGCTGCGCGGCGATGGCACCGTGCACCATGCCGGCCTGTTGCTGGGCCTGGGCGCGCCGGTGGCACGCGCGTTCGAAGGCAGCGCCTTCGACGACTCCGGTTACCTGCAACGCCTGCAGCTGGACCAGAACTACGCCGCGCTGAGTGGCGAGTGCCTGATGTTGCCGCGCCAGCTGTTCCTGGAGGCCGGCGGCTTTGCGCTGGAGCCGGAACTAGCGCCGTGGAGCGATGCGGACCTTTGCCTGCGCCTGCATCAGGCCGGCTACCTCAATGTGTTCGCGGCGCGCGCGCAACTGTTGATCGACCCGCTGGACACGCCCGCCGCCACGGCGCTGGACGAAGAGGCGATGTATGCGCGTTGGTTGCCGCTGATGGCCAACGACCCGGCCTACAACCCGGGGTTTTCACTGGACCCGGGGGCCGGCTTCCAGCTGGCCGATCCGCGCGCCAGTTGGCGCCCACTGCAGTCGTGGCGGCCGCTGCCGCGGGTGATGGGGCTGCCAGCGGACATCGAAGGCTGCGGGCATTACCGGGTGATCCAGCCGCTGCGCGCCCTGCGCGAGGCCGGCCTGGCCGAAGGCGTGCTGTTCAACGGCTATCTGGAGATCGCCGAACTGGCGCGCCAGGATCCCGACGTGGTGATCCTGCAACGCCAGGTGGGCGAAGCGCGGCTGGAGGCGATGCGGCGGATGAAGGCGCTGTCGCGCGCGTTCAAGGTCTACGAGCTGGACGATTACCTGCCCAATCTGCCGCTGAAGAATGCCCACCGCGAACAGATGCCCAAGGACATTCTCAAGACCGTTCGGCGCGGGCTGGGCATGGTGGACCGCTTCGTGGTGTCCACCCCTGCCCTGGCCGAGGCCTTTGCCGGGCTGCACAGCGATATTCGCGTGGCCGAAAACCGCCTGCCACCGCATTGGTGGGAGCACCTGCCGGCACGCGCAGAGCGCCAGGGCGGCAAGCCACGCATCGGCTGGGCCGGTGGCGCCAGCCATACCGGCGATCTGGAGCTGATTGCCGAGGTGGTGAAGGAACTCGCTGGCGAGGTGGAATGGGTATTCATGGGGATGTACCCATTCGCGCTGCGCCAGCATATCCACCACTTCCAGCCTGGCGTGCCGATCGATCACTACCCGGCCGCGCTGGCGGCACTGGATCTGGACCTGGCGCTGGCGCCGGTGGAGCAGAACCTGTTCAACGCGTGCAAGAGCAACCTGCGCCTGCTCGAATACGGCGCCTGCGGCTATCCGGTGATTGCCAGCGACGTGCGTTGCTACCAAGGCAAACTGCCGGTGACGCTGGTGAAGAACCGTTACCGCGACTGGATTGGCGCGATCCGCGAGCATCTGGCCGACCCGGACAGCGCGCGTGCCAAGGGAGCAGCCCTGCGCGAGGTCGTGCGGCGCGATTGGATGCTCAGCGGCAGCAATCTGGACCATTGGCGGGAGGCGTGGTTGCCGGACTAGCGCGAGCACGCTGCTTCAGCGGTTTCCCGTTTGGTTTCCCGTTTGCAGTAGAGCGGATGTATGGCTGCATGTGAATTGGCGGTTGCCCTCATCCGGCGCTACGCGCCACCTTCTCCCGCCAGCGGGAGAAGGAAAGCCTGGTGGCGCGTGATTTGTCGGTGGTCCTGCAACTGACTCTCCATCGCTCCCTTCCCCCGCTTGCGGGGGAAGGTACCCGAAGGGCGGATGGGGGCGTGCGTCCACACTCTGATGCCGCGCGTTGCCATGCCTGTAAGTAAGAGGGTGTCGCCCTCATCCGGCGCTACGCGCCACCTTCTCCCGCCAGCGGGAGAAGGAAAGCCTGGTGGCGCGTGATTTGTCGGTTGCCCTGCAACTGACTCTCCATCGCTGCCTTCCCCCACTTGCGGGGGAAGGTGCCCGAAGGGCGGATGGGGGCGTGCGTCCACACTCTGATGCCGCGCGTTGCCATGCCTGTAAGAGGGTGTTGCCCTCATCCGGCGCTGCGCGCCACCTTCTCCCGCCAGCGGGAGAAGGAAAGCCTGGTGGCGCGTGATCTGTCGGTTGCCTTGCAACTGACCATCCATCGCTCCCTTCTCCCGCTTGCGCGGGAAGGTGCCCGAAGGGCGGATGGGGGCGTGCGTCCACACTCCGGCGCCGCGCGTTGCCATGCCTGCAAGAGGGGGTCGCCCTCATCCGGCGCTGCGCGCCACCTTCTCCCGCCAGCGGGAGAAGGAAAGCCTGGTGGCGCGTGATCTGTCGGTTGCCCTGCAACTGACCATCCATAGCTCCCTTCTCCCGCTTGCGGGGGAAGGTGCCCGAAGGGCGGATGGGGGCGCCAGCCTCCATACTCCGGCGCCGCGCGTTGCCATGCCTGTAAGAGGGTATCGCCCTCATCCGGCGCTGCGCGCCACCTTCTCCCGCCAGCGGGAGAAGGAAAGCCTGGTGGCGCGTGATTTGTCGGTTGCCCTGCAACTGACCATCCATCGCTCCCTTCTCCCGCTTGCGGGGGAAGGTGCCCGAAGGGCGGATGGGGCCGTGCATCCACACTCAGATGCCGCGCGTTGCCATGCCTGCAGCCGCATGGCGACCGTGCCGGAAACCCGACGCAGTTTCGGCACGCCGCTTGCATCGTCGTGAGTGCCTCCCAGGCTGAGCGCCCCCATGAGCGATTCCGTCACCTCCATCCTCTCGCAGATCCGCAGCTACCAGACCCAAATGGGCCAAGGCCCGATGGGCGCGGTGGGCGATGCGGCGCGCGGCAATCAGATCCAGGGGCTGGCCGGGGCACAGGGAACCCCGGCCACGCAGGCACCGAGCTTCAGCGAGACCTTGCGCGGTGCGCTCGGCAGCGTCAACGAAGCGCAGCAAAAGTCCGGCGCGCTGGCCAAGGCCTTCGAAATGGGCGACCCCAGTGCCGACCTGGCGCGGGTCATGGTCGCCTCCCAGCAGTCCCAGGTGGCCTTCCGCGCCACCGTGGAAGTCCGTAACCGTCTCGTCCAGGCTTACCAGGACGTCATGAACATGCCGCTGTAAGGATTGACGACACATGGCACTCGCGATCAGCAGAGAAAACGTGAACCAGAACGCCGAAAAGGCGGGTCAATGGTTCGACCGTGTCCGCAGCCTGCAGATCACCCGCAAGCTGACCATGATGGCGATGATTGCCGTGGCGGTGGCGGCAGGCCTGGGGGTGTTCTTCTGGTCGCAGCAGCCCGGCTACCAGGCGCTGTACACCGGCCTGGACGACAAGGGCAACGCCGAGGCGGCCGACCTGCTGCGCACCGCGCAGATCCCCTACAAGATCGACCAGGCCACCGGCGCCATCTCGGTGCCGCAGGATCGCCTGTACGACGCCCGCCTGAAGCTGGCCGGCTCCGGCCTGACCGGCAAGGAAACCGGCGGCGGCTTCGAGCTGATGGAAAAGGACCCGGGTTTCGGCGTCAGCCAGTTCGTGGAAAGTGCGCGTTACCAGCACGCCCTGGAAACCGAGCTGTCACGCACCATCGGCACCTTGCGCCCGGTACGCGAGGCGCGTGTGCACCTGGCCATTCCCAAGCCCAGCGCCTTCACCCGCCAGCGCGAGGCGGCCAGCGCCTCGGTGGTGCTGGAACTGCGCGGCGGCCAGGGCCTGGAGCGCAACCAGGTCGATGCCATCGTCAATCTGGTGGCCTCCAGCATCCCGGACATGACGCCCGAGCGCGTGACCGTGGTCGACCAGAGCGGCCGCATGCTGTCCATCGCCGACCCCAATAGCGACGCCGCCCAGCATGCCGCCCAGTTCGAACAGGTGCGCCGCCAGGAAAGCTCCTACAACCAACGCATCCGCGAATTGCTGGAGCCGATGACCGGCCCGGGCCGGGTCAATCCGGAAACCAGCGTGGACATGGACTTCTCGGTGGTCGAAGAAGCCCGCGAGCTCTACAACGGCGAGCCGGCCAAGTTGCGCAGCGAGCAGGTCAGCGACACCAGCACCAGCGCCACCGGGCCGCAAGGTCCTCCCGGCGCCACCAGCAACAGCCCCGGCCAGCCGCCGACACCGGCGGTCGCCGGCGCGCCGGGCACCCCGGCCACGACCAATGGCCAGGCCGCCGCAGCGGCCGCGCCGACCGAAAGCTCCAAGAGCGCCACCCGCAACTACGAATTGGACCGCACCTTGCAGCACACCCGTCAGCCGGCCGGCCGCATCAAGCGGGTGTCGGTGGCGGTGCTGCTGGACAACGTGCCGCGCCCCGGTGCCAAGGGCAAGATGGTCGAGCAGCCGCTCACCGCCGCCGAGCTCACCCGCATCGAGGGCCTGGTCAAGCAGGCGGTGGGCTTCGACGCGGCGCGTGGCGACACGGTGTCGGTGATGAATGCTCCGTTCGTGCGCGAAGCGATGGCCGGCCAGGAAGGCCCCAAGTGGTGGGAAGATCCGCGCGTGCAGAACGGTCTGCGCCTGCTGGTCGGCGCGGTGGTGGTGCTGGCGCTGCTGTTCGGCGTGGTACGCCCCACCCTGCGCCAGCTCACCGGCGTGACCGCAATCAAGGACAAGCAACGCAAGGCTGGCAACGATGGCACTCCGCAGAGCGCCGACGTGCGGATGGTCAACGACGACGAGGATCTGATGCCGCGCCTGGAAGAGGACACCGCGCAGATCGGGCGTGACAGGAAGACCCCGATCGCCCTGCCGGATGCCTACGAAGAGCGCATGCGCGTGGCGCGCGAAGCGGTCAAAGCCGATTCAAAACGTGTTGCACAAGTCGTGAAGGGATGGGTCGCCAGTGAAGCCTGAAACACAACCGATGACCGGAGTGCAGCGCGCCGCGGTGCTGCTGCTGTCGCTGGGTGAGAGCGACGCCGCCGAAGTGCTCAAGCACATGGACCCCAAGGAGGTGCAGAAGATCGGCATCGCCATGGCCACCATGACCGGCATCTCGCGCGATCAGGTCGAAAAGGTGATGGACGAGTTCAACGGCGAACTGGCCGGCAAGACCTCGCTGGGCGTGGGCGCCGACGACTACATCCGCAACGTGCTGATCCAGGCGCTGGGCGCGGACAAGGCCGGTGGCCTGATCGACCGCATCCTGCTGGGCCGCAACACTACCGGCCTGGACACCCTGAAGTGGATGGACCCGCGCGCGGTGGCCGACCTGGTGCGCAACGAACACCCGCAGATCATCGCCATCGTGATGGCCCACCTGGACAGCGACCAGGCCGCCGAGTCGCTGAAGAACCTGCCCGAGCGCACCCGTGCCGACGTGCTGCTGCGCATCGCCACGCTGGACGGCATTCCGCCCAACGCCCTGAGCGAGCTCAACGACATCATGGAGCGCCAGTTCGCCGGCAACCAGAACCTGAAATCCTCCAACGTGGGCGGTATCAAGGTGGCGGCCAACATCCTCAACTTCCTGGACACCGGCGCCGACCAGGGCGTGCTGGGCGAGATCAGCAAGATCGACGCCGACCTGGCCACCAAGATCCAGGACCTGATGTTCGTGTTCGACAACCTGGTGGACCTGGACGACCGCGGCCTGCAGACCTTGCTGCGCGAAGTCTCCGGCGAGCGCCTGGGCCTGGCCCTGCGCGGCGCCGACGTCAAGGTGCGCGAGAAGATCACCCGCAACATGTCCCAGCGCGCCGCCGAAATCCTGCTGGAAGACATGGAAGCACGCGGCCCGGTGCGCCTGGCCGACGTGGAAGCGGCACAGAAGGAAATCCTCACCATCGTCCGCCGCCTGGCTGACGAAGGCGCCATCAGCCTGGGCGGTGCCGGTGCGGAGGCGATGGTATGAGCGAGATGGTCACCCGCTGGCTGGCACCGGACCTGCACATGGCCCTGGCCCTGCCGGAGCCGGAGTACGACGCGCCGGCCATGCTCGAGCCGGTGCTGCGCCCGCCGACCCTGGAAGAGATCCAGGCCATCGAGGACGCCGCCCAGCAGGAAGGTTTTGCCCGCGGCCATGCCGAAGGCTTTGCCCAGGGCCAGTCGGAAGTGCGCCGCCTCACCGCGCAGATCGACGGCATCCTGGACAACTTCACCCGCCCGCTGGCGCGGCTGGAAAACGAAGTGGTCGGCGCGCTCGGCGAGCTGGCCGTGCGCATCGCCGGCCAGTTGGTCGGGCGTGCCTACCAGGCAGACCCGCAGCTGCTGGCCGAACTGGTGCAGGAAGCCATCGATGCAGTCGGCAGCGCCGGCCGCGAGGTGGAAGTGCGCTTGCACCCGGACGACATCGCCGCGCTGCTGCCGCATCTGGCACCCAGCAGCAGCACCCGCGTGGCCCCGGACCTGAGCCTGAGCCGCGGCGACCTGCGCGTGCACGCCGAGAGCGTGCGCATCGATGGCACCCTGGACGCGCGCCTGCGGGCAGCGCTGGAGACCGTGATGCGCAAATCCGGAGCAGGCCTGTGAGCGCCTTGTTGGGAGCCACCCCGGCCGACTGGCTGGATGCACGCAATCTGCGCCTGGCCACCCGCCTGGGCGGCCTGGGCCTGGACCCGGCCGCCGGCCGTACCCTGATCCGCGAAGGCGTCCTGCGCCGCGCGGTCGGCCTGACCCTGGAGGCCACCGGCTGCGAAGCGCCGATGGGCGCCACCTGCAAGGTGGAAGTGGACGGCGGCTGGGTGGATGCCGAAGTGGTCGGTTTTGCCGGCGAACGCACCTACCTGATGCCCAGCGCCGAACTGCACGGCCTGCTGCCCAACGCCCGCGTGGTGCCCTCGCGGCGCCGCGGCGGCGTGGAAGTGGGCGAAGGCCTGCTCGGCCGCGTCATCGACAGCGACGGCACCCCACTGGACGGCAAGGGCCCGATCCGCGCCGAGGGCAGCGTCGGCATGGCCGGCGTGTCGATCAACCCGCTGGCGCGCGAACCCATCACCACCTCGCTGGACGTAGGCGTGCGCGCCATCAATGCCATGCTGCCGATCGGCCGTGGCCAGCGCGTGGGCCTGTTCGCCGGCTCCGGTGTCGGTAAATCGACGCTGCTGGGCATGATGACCCGCTTCACCTCGGCCGACGTGATCGTGGTGGGGCTGATCGGCGAACGTGGCCGCGAAGTGCGCGATTTCGTCGAAACCACCCTGGGCGAAGAAGGCCTGCGCCGCGCCGTGGTGGTGGCCGCCCCGGCCGACCGACCGCCGCTGGCGCGCCTGCATGGCGCCTACCGCGCCACCGCCATTGCCGAGTGGTTCCGCGACCAGGGCTTGAACGTGCTGCTGCTGATGGATTCGCTGACCCGCTTCGCCCAGGCGCAGCGCGAGATCGGCCTGTCGGTGGGCGAGCCGCCGACCACCCGCGGCTACCCGCCGTCGGTGTTCGCCAAATTGCCGGCGCTGGTGGAGCGTGCCGGCAACGGCGCCAAGGGCCGCGGCTCGATCACCGCCTTCTACACCGTGCTGACCGAAGGCGACGACCCGCAGGACCCGATCGCCGACGCCGCCCGCGCCATCCTGGACGGCCACATTCTGCTCTCGCGTCGGGTGGCCGACAGCGGCCTTTACCCGGCCATCGACCTGGAATCCTCGGTCAGCCGCGTGGTGCAGGACATTGCCGACGAACCCTGGCGCCTGCGCATCCGCAAGCTCAAGCGGCTGCTGTCTGCCTACACCGCCAACCGCGACCTGATCGCCATCGGCGCCTACCAGCGCGGCAGCGACCCGGCCACCGACGAAGCATTGGCGCGTTGGCCGGAAATCGTCGAATTCCTTGGTCAGGACGTGCACAAGGCATCGGTCCTGGGCGACAGCCTGGCCGCGCTGCAGCAACTGGTGGAACCCGAGAACTAATCCATGATGCAGTCCAAGCGAATCGACCCCCTGCTGCGCCGCGCGCAGGAACAGGAAGACCAGGTGGCCCGCGACCTGGCCGAGCGCCAGCGTGCCCTGGACACCCACCAGTCACGCCTGGAAGAACTGCGCCGCTATGCCGAGGAATACGCCAACAGCCACATGGCCGGCACCAGCGCCGTGGCGCTGAGCAACCGCCGCGCCTTCCTGGACCGGCTCGACAGCGCCGTACTGCAACAGGCCCAGACAGTGGAAAGCAACCGCGCCAAGGTGGAATCCGAACGCACCCGCCTGCTGCTGGCCAGCCGCGAGAAACAGGTACTGGAACAGCTGGCGGCCAGTTACCGCGCCCAGGAAAACAAAGTGATCGAACGCCGCGACCAACGCGAAATGGACGACCTCGGCGCCCGCCGCGTGCGTCTGGCGCGTTCCGAAGACAGCCAAGGAGACGCCGCATGAACCCCCTGTCCGCCTTCGCCGCCGGCCTCGGCGCGCTCGCCGGTACCGGCAAGAAATCCAGCTATAGCGACCCGTCGTCCGAGCCGGACCCGGCCAAGGACCAGTTCGCGCGCATGCTGCATCCGGCACAGACGCCCAACCAGGCGCCCGAGCGGGTGCCGGCCAAGCCGGCCGCGCCCAAATCCAGCCAGCCCGACACGCCGCGCACCGACGAGGATCACGGCGACGACGCCACCGGCGATGCCACCGCCCGCCCACGCGCGCAGGATGGCGATGCCAAGCCCGCGCCGTCGGCCAAGGAGCCGACCGCCAAGGACAGCAACACCGCCGCCGCGAGCGACAAGCCCACCACCGCCGGGAAGAACGGCCAGGACAGCAAGGACGCGCCTGCCGATGCCGCCACCGCCAGCGAGGCCGGCTGGCCGCCGCCGGGTCTGGGCGGATTCGGCATGAGCCTGCTGGCCCAGGCCGTGCCAGGCGGCGATGCATTGGTCGCTGCGGCCGCTGCGCTGGCGGCCAGCGTGGCCAACGCCGCCGGCACCACGCCGACCACCACTGCCCTGCCGACCGACGCGACCGCGCCAGCTGCCACTGCCAGTGTCAGTACCGCCCTGCCCTCACTGGGTGCGCTCGCGCCGGCAGCCGCCATGGCGGCCAAGTCCACCTCCACCACCGCAGTGAGCGGCGATGCGCAGACCGCCGCGCTGATGGGCCTGGCCGCAAAAGCCTTGGCACCGGCCGACGACGACGGTGCCGCATCGGCAGGCCCGGATGCCCCGGCCTTCGTGCTGCCCACCGCCGCCGCGCCCGCGCTCAACCGCGTGCAGGACCCGGCGCCGATCTTCAGCGCCTCGCCCACCCCAACCCCGGAAATGGGCAGCGACGGCTTCGACGATGCCATCGGCGCCCGCCTGAACTGGCTGGCCGACCAGAAGATCGGCCACGCCCACATCAAGCTCACCCCCAACGAGATGGGCCCGGTCGAAGTGCGGTTGCACCTGGAAGGCGACAAGGTCAACGCCAGCTTCACCGCCGCCCATGCCGATACCCGACAGGCGCTGGAGCAGAGCCTGCCGCGGCTGCGCGAGATGCTCGGCCAGAACGGCTTCCAGCTCGGCCAGGCCGACGTAAGCCAGCAACAGCAGAACCCGTCCGGCAACCGCCAGGGTGGCGGCAGCGAGGGCAACGGCCTCAGCCTGGACGACAACCCACCCGTCGGAATTCCGTCGGTGGTGTTACGCCAGCGTGGATTGCTGGACGCCTACGCCTGACCCTGACCACTGCAACCCCCGCCGGCGCTCCTGCAGCGCCGGCGGGGCCGAGCCGTCGCCACTGAGCTCATCCCCTGCGGCGCAAGGCGCGCGGGGCGTCTTTCGCGTCGCCATGAGCCCGCGCCAGGAAGTCGACGCGGTTTTGGCATGCCGATTGCATCACCCAGGCGAGCACTCTCCTGGAGCACACCGTGGCAGCGGCCAAGAAACCTGAAAAGACCGAAGAGAAAGACGAAAAAGGCGAGAAGAAGAAGGTCGGCAAGAAGTTCGTCCTGCTGATCGCCATCGCTGTCGTGGTGCTGGCAGCGGCCGGCGGCGGCGCCTGGTTCTTTCTTGGCCACAAGAGCGGGGAGAAGAATGGAAAGCATGCCGCGCCCAAGGTCGCCGCCGTGCCCAAGCCGGCCCAGTATTTCCCGATGGACCCGGCCATCGTGGTCAATCTCGCCGATCCCGGCGATGGCCCGCAGTATCTGCAGGTCGAAGTGCAGCTGGTCACCCGCGACCCGGAAGATCTCAAGCTCATCACCGAAAACGCCCCGGCCATCCGCGCGCATCTGCTGATGCTGCTGTCGCAGGTCAAGGCCACCGATGTGGCCGACCTGGCCGGCAAGCAGAAACTGCAGAAATCCGCGCTGGCCGAAGCGCAGAAGGTCATGACCAGCGAAACCGGCAAGAAGTGCGTCGAAGAACTGCTGTTCACCAGTTTCGTCACCCAGTAAGGCCTGCCCCATGAGCGTCAGCGATCTGCTTTCCCAGGACGAAATCGATGCCCTGCTGCATGGCGTGGATTCGGGCGCGGTCAACACCGAGCCGGAAGCCCTGCCAGGCGAGGCCCGCCAGTACGACCTGTCCAGCCAGGACCGCATCATCCGCGGGCGCATGCCGACCCTGGAGATGGTCAACGAGCGTTTTGCACGCTTGTGGCGCATCGGCCTGTTCAACCTGATCCGGCGCTCGGCCGACCTGTCGGTCCGCGGCATCGACCTGGTCAAGTTCAACGAATACATGCACTCGCTGTACGTGCCCACCAATCTCAACCTGATCCGCTTCAAGCCGCTGCGCGGCACCGGGCTGATCGTGTTCGAACCCACCCTGGTGTTCACCGTGGTGGACAACTTCTTCGGCGGCGACGGCCGCTTCCACACCCGCATCGAAGGCCGCGAGTTCACCGCTACCGAGATGCGCGTGATCCAGTTGATGCTCAAGCAGACCTTCGCCGACCTGAAGGAAGCCTGGGCACCGGTGATGGAGGTGGACTTCGAATACATCAACTCGGAGATCAACCCGCACTTCGCCAACATCGTCACCCCGCGCGAATACGTGGTGGTGTGCCGCTTCCATGTGGAACTGGAAGGCGGCGGCGGCGAGATCCACATCACCCTGCCGTATTCGATGCTGGAGCCGATCCGCGAATTGCTCGATGCCGGCATCCAGAGCGACCGCAACGACCGCGACGAGAGTTGGAACATCATGCTGCGCGAGCAGCTCAACACCGCCGAGGTCGCGCTCTCCAGCGTGCTGGCCAGCAAACGCATGACCCTGCGCCAGCTCACCGGCCTGAAGGTCGGCGACATCCTGCCGATCGAGCTGCCCGCCCAGGTGCCGCTGTGCGTGGAAGAGATCCCGATGTTTACCGGCGAATTCGGCGTTTCCAATGGCAACAACGCCGTGAAGATTACCGCCGTGCGTCCACCTGGCGTACAAGCCCCGCGTGCCGTTCCCTCCCAGGACTCCACCCCATGATGAATTCCGACATCCTCGACGCTGCCCCTGCCACTTTCGAGAGCCTGCAGGCAGAACACGACCAGAACGCCACCGACCTCAACCTGGACGTGATTCTGGACGTACCGGTGACGCTGTCGCTGGAAGTGGGCCGCGCGCGCATTCCGATCCGCAACCTGCTGCAGCTCAACCAGGGCTCGGTGGTGGAACTGGAACGCGGCGCCGGCGAACCGCTGGACGTCTACGTCAACGGCACCCTGATCGCACATGGCGAAGTGGTGGTCATCAACGACCGTTTCGGCATCCGCCTGACCGACGTGGTCAGCCCCAGCGAGCGGATCCGGAGGCTGCGGTGATCGGGCTACTGGCCTTGGCCGCGCCTGCCGCGACCAAGGCCACCCAGGTAGGCGCACAGGCGCCGGCCACGCCCAGCCTGTTTGGCGCGGTCTTTGCACTGCTGCTGGTGCTGGCGCTGATCGTCGGGCTGGGCTGGTTGCTCAAGCGCATGCCCGGCAGCGGGTTCCGCAATACCGAGGGCCTGCGCATCGTCACCAGCCTGGCGGTGGGTGCCAAGGAGCGCGTGGTGGTGGTAGAGGTCAATGGCCAGCAGTTGCTGCTGGGCGTGACCGCCGGCGGCATCACGCCCTTGCATACCTTGCCCGAACCGCTGCCGCCCACGCCGGCGGCCAGCCTGCCCGACTTCAAGCAACTCCCCAATTTCGCCCAGCTGCTTGCCCAGAAGCTGCGCAAGGACCGGTGACATGTTCAGTAGCTGGAATCGCTGGGGGCGCAGCCTCCGCCTGGTGTTGATCCTGCTGGTGATGAGCTGCCCGCTGCTGGCCGCCGCCACGCCGGCCGCCTTGCCGTCGATGGCGCAGGCCGCCGCTCCCGCTGCCGCGCCAGCGGCGGTTCCGCCTGGCTCCAACCAGTTGCCGACCCTGCCGAACGTCAGCGTGGGCCGCATCGGCGACCAACCGGTGAGCCTGCCGCTGCAGACCCTGCTGCTGATGACGGCGATCACCCTGCTGCCATCGATGCTGCTGGTGCTGACCGCCTTCACCCGCATCACCATCGTGCTGGCGCTGCTGCGCCAGGCGCTGGGCACCGGTCAGACCCCGTCCAACCAGGTGCTGCTGGGCCTGGCAATGTTCCTGACGGCGCTGGTGATGATGCCGGTCTGGCAAAAGATGTGGGGCGCGGGCCTGCAGCCCTACCTCAACAACCAGATCGACTTCTCCACTGCCTGGACCCTGACCACCCAGCCGCTGCGCGCCTTCATGCTGGCGCAGATCCGCGAGACCGACCTGATGACGTTCGCCGGCATGGCCGGCGACGGCAAGTACGCCGGTCCGGACGCGGTACCGTTCCCGGTACTGGTGGCCTCGTTCGTGACCAGCGAGCTGAAGACCGCCTTCGAGATCGGCTTTCTGATCTTCATCCCGTTCGTGATTATCGATCTGGTGGTGGCCAGCGTGCTGATGTCGATGGGCATGATGATGCTGTCGCCGATGCTGATCTCGGCACCGTTCAAGATCCTGCTGTTCATCCTGGTGGATGGATGGGTGCTGGTGGTGGGTACGCTGGCGGCGAGCTTCAACGCTTCCTAGCGGTATGGCCAGCTCCCGTCTTGCCGCGGTCACGCGAGCGGAGCAGCCACTCCCCCGACCGCAGCCAGCTCGCCAGCCTTTGCGTCGGCATCGGCTTCGGAGTTGGCTTTGGCTTTGGCTTTGGCTCTGGCCTTTGCTCTGGCCCTTGCTTCCAGGGGCCCCATACCGCAGCGGCAAGGCCGGCAGATACAACCCGCAGGGCGGCGCGCATGGATGCGCGGCGTTTTTGTAAGGGACAGGGATGTCCCTTACAAAAATTTCTGTCGGACTTGCGGACCCGGAGCGCCGCAGGCGCGGAGGGCGCGAGGACGGGGTGTGCTTTCTTTTGGTTACTTTGGTCAGCCTGCGGCTGCCGTAAAGCGCTTCTTTGCACAAGCAAAGAAAAGTGACTCGCGCCCGCGAGGGCGTGAAAGCCGTTGATTTCGTTGTGTTGCGTTGATGATGTGAAATCAAAAGCTGTGAGCAACAGCAAGTGCAGAGCTTTCGCTCCCCTTCGGGGAACGAGTCACTTGATCAGCCTTCGGCTGCTGTAAAGCGCTTCTTTGCTTGTGCAAAGAAAGTAACCAAAGAAACACACACCCGTCCTCGCGCCTTCCGCGCTACGCGCTCCAGGTTCGCAATCCGGGTAGAAATTTTTGTAAGGGACGGTGGATTCGCCCGCGAAGTGCAACAGTCCTATAACGTAGCGGGCCAGGTGTCGTAGCCTGAGCCCCTACACGACCAAGTGGAGTTGCACATGCGCTATCGACACCTGACCCAGGACGAACGGTACCAGATTGCCTGGGGGTGTGATCTCTCTGTCTCCAATGCGGACATCGCCCGCCAGCTCGGCCGTCATGCCAGTACGATTGGCCGCGAGCGCGCGCGCAATCGTAATGCCAGTAGTGGAACGTACCGTGCCCAGCAGGCGCACCGCACCGCCCGCCAGCGTCGCAGTCAAGGCAGTAGCCACGCGCAGATGGACGGGCCGATGCAGGCTGCATTGCTGGCCGGGCTGGCCGAAAAATGTAGCCCTGCGCAGATCCACGGCCGTGCGCGTTTGCTGGGTCAACCGATGGTAGGGGTGGCCAGTGTGTATCGCTATCTCAAGCGTCACCGGTTACGGCATTTGCTACGCCTGCCAACACGGCGGCGTCCTTATGGGCGTGGCCGTGCCAAGCGATTTGAAGAGCGCAAATCCATTCACCAACGCCCCGCGCATGTGGCCTCACGTGCGCAGTTAGGCCATTGGGAATTGGATACGGTCCGCCCATCGCGCGGCACTGGCGTGCTGGTGACGCATGTCGAACGCAGCAGTGGCTATGTGCGTCTGGGCTGGAGTCCTGACGGCACCGCCGATGCTGTTGCCGAGGTCATTTGCGCGCGCCTATGGCGTGTGCGCGATAAGGTGCTGACGCTGACCTGCGATCGCGGTAGCGAGTTCGCCCAGGATGCCCGCATCGAGGACCGGCTATCGACCAAGGTGTACTTTGCCGACCCACATGCCCCTTGGCAACGCGGCTGCAATGAGAATCTCAACGGACTGCTCCGGCAGTATTTTCCGCGCAGTCGTGACTTCAGCACCATCACGGCGCAAGAGCTGCAGCAGGTTGAACATTCACTCAACAACCGACCCAGAAAACGATTGAGCTATCTCACTCCAGCCGAGGTCTTTTTCAACTACGATACCCTTGCACTTCGTGAGTGAATCCACCGACATCCATGTCCCTTACAAAAACGTCGCGCATCCATGCGCGCCGCCCTACGGGTTGTATCTACCCGGCTTGCCGCTGCGGTATGGGGGGATGAGAAGCCAACAGCAAAAACAGAGCAAAGCGACAGCGACAGCGACAGCGACAGCGACAGCGACAGCGACAGACAGTGCAACACGAGGCAAATCAGATCCCCGTCTACCAACCAATCCCCAATCCCCGCCCCTTTGGCACCCTACTTGCATCACCACCCCCATGAGCCCTGAAATCGCCCTGACCGAATTGCGTGGTGGCCTGGTCACCGTCCTGTGGATCGCCGGCCCCATGCTGCTGGCGGTGCTGGTGGTCGGCGTGGTGATCGGCGTGATCCAGGCCGCCACCCAATTGAACGAGCCCACCATCGCCTTCGTCGCCAAGGCCGTGGCGTTGACCGCCACCCTGTTCGCCACCGGCAGCCTGCTGCTGGGGCATCTGGTGGAATTCACCATCGCGCTGTTCCAGCGCATTCCCCATCTGATCGGTTAGCGCACCGGATGGATGCCGCCACCCAGATGGTGATCGATGGCCAGCGCGCGTTCGCAATGGTCGGGGCGATCCTGTGGACGATGCTGCGCACCGGTGCGCTGCTGACCGCCATGCCACTGATCGGCACGCGTGCCGTGCCCGCACGGGTACGGGTGATGCTGGCCGGCACCTTGTCGATGGCACTGGCCCCGATCCTGCCGCCAGTGCCCGAATGGGACGGATTCACCGCGGCGGCCGTGCTCAGCATCGCGCGCGAACTGGCAGTGGGTGCCAGCATGGGGTTCATGCTCAAGCTGATCTTCGAAGCCGGTGCGCTGGCCGGCGAGCTGGTGTCGCAATCCACCGGCCTGTCGTTCGCACAGATGTCCGATCCGATGCGCGGAGTGACCTCCGGCGTGATCGCGCAATGGTTCTATATCGGCTTCGGCCTGCTGTTCTTCGCCGCCAACGGCCACCTGGCGGTGATCGCCCTGCTGGTGGACAGCTACAAGGCCTTGCCGATCGGCACCGCCCTGCCCGACGCCAGCGCCTTCGCCAACGTCGCCCCTACGCTGTTCCTGCAGGTCCTGCGCGGCGGGCTGACCCTGGCGCTGCCGATGATGGTGGCGATGCTGGCGGTCAACCTGGCCTTCGGTGCGCTGTCCAAGGCCGCGCCTGCGCTCAACCCGATGCAGCTCGGCTTGCCGCTGACGGTGCTGCTGGGTTTGTTCCTGCTGGCCAGCTTCGCCAGCGAGTTCGCCCCGCCGGTCCAGCGCCTGTTCGATACCGCCTTCGACGCCGCCAGGGGCCTGACCGCCTAATTGAGACGCAGCTCAAGTTTCAGGGACAACGGCCGCCAACGCAGGTGACGATCGTGTGAGTGGACCATCCTCTTCCTTGCCCGGACACCAATGCCCAACCTGTTTGCGCTATTCGCTTCATGGGATTTGCACGGCCACAGGCGCTGCCGCCAGGTTGCGCTGTGCCTGCTCGGCTGGGTGCTGGCAGCGAGCGTCGGCGCGCAGACCTACAGCCTTCGCGACTATGGCCAGGCCGACGGCCTGCAGGGCATGACCGTCAACAGCCTGCTCGAAGACCGCCAGGGGGTGGTCTGGATCGGCACCGAGCTGGGCCTGCACCGCTTCGAACGCGAACGTTTCATCCTGGTGGGCAAGGAAAGCGGCCTGGACGCACGCTTCATCCGGGCCTTGACGCTGGATCGTCGCGGACGTCTGTGGGTTGCCAGCGTCAACGGGGTCTTCGTGGGCGATGGCCGTACCTTCACGCCGGTCCTGCGCGATGGCAATCCGATCCGCGCCGACAGCGGCAACGTGATCGCGGCCTACGCGGACGGCGCAGTGGTGGTCAGCGAGAACCAACTGCTGCAGCTGTCGCCGAAGGCACCCGCTGGCTGGAGCGTCCGGGTACTGCCGTTGCGCCTGGACGACGGCACCCTGCTGCCGGCCGGCAAGGCCTTGCTGGCCGATGGGCAGACCTTGTGGTCCAGCTGCGGCAAACAGGTCTGTCGCATCGATGCCGCCGGGCATGTCGCACTGCTCGGCAGCGCCGAGGGCGTGCCACAACGGAACTGGCGTGCCATCTTCCGTGACCGTGCGGGCCGGATGTGGCTGCGTGGCGGGGGCGCGGTGTTGTCGCGTGCGCCCGGCGAACGCGAGTTCCAGGCACATCCGCCACCGGCCGGCAGCAGTTTCGACACGCTCTCAGCGGCCACCACCCTGTCCGAAGACGCGCAAGGCCGCCTGCTGACCCGCTCCGATCGCGGCATGGTGCGCTGGGAAGGCGACCACTGGCGCTATTTCGGTCACGACAAGGGGGCAGGAATCAGCCCGATGGTTGGCCCATTGCTGATGCAGAGCACCGGCCAGTTGTGGATCGGCACGCGCGGGCTGGGGGTGCAGCGCTGGCTGGGCTACGGCACCATCGAGCACTGGGACGAAAGCCAGGGGCTGGCCGAAGCGCCCACCTGGGCGATCCAGCGGCTACCTAGCGGCGAACTGCTGGTGGGCGGCGATGCCGGCTCCAATGTGCTGGATCCGGCGACCGGACGCGTGCAACCGTGGACGCTCGCCAACGGCGAGCCGCTGCTGCAGGCGGTCTCCATCGCGCTGTCGCCGGTCGATGGCGCGGCCTGGGTGGGGCGCTCGTCCGGTCTGCTGGCGCGGCGCGACCCGCAGACCGGCAAGACCATCGACATGCTGCGGCTCGGCGTTCCGATCAACAAGCTGCAATTCGACCCGGCAGGCGTGCTGTGGATCACCACCCCGCGCGGCTTGTATTCGGTTGCTCCCGGGATGCCGCCGCAGGCCAGGCAGGAACCGATGGTGCCAACGGTGTTCGTGGTGGACCTGGACCTTGATCGCCAGGGACGCCTGTGGGCCAGCACGCGCGAGGGCCTGTATCGCCGCGAAGCGGACGGCCGCTGGGTTCGCGTGCAGGTCCATGGCGACCTGCCCACGCACGATTTCTTCCTGCTCGATTTCTCCGCCGACGGCCAGCTCTGGGTGTCATTGCGCGACACCGGCCTGTGGCACGGCACCGTGCAGGACGCCGCGCAGATTACCTTGACCCCGGTCAACGACCCGCTGGTGGCGCGCGTCATGCCCTTCATCCTGCGGCATGACAGCAAGGGAAACCTGTGGCTGGGCAGTAGCCAGGGACTGGATCTGCTGAAAGACGGGCACTGGTCGCGTGCCACCCGTAGCGAAGGCTTGCTGTGGGACGACCTGTCCGCCAATGGCTTGTTCGAAGATACCGATGGCAGCATCTGGCTGGGCAGCAGCCGTGGATTGACCCACCTGAAGGATCCCTTGCAGGTATTTACCGCACCTCCGCTGCGGGTGGAGGTGCTGCGCGTGCACCGAGGCGAGCAGACCATCGCCCCCGGTGCGCAGGTGCCCTGGTCGCAGGTCCCGCTGGACGTGGAGATCGGTACGCCCGGTGCGGAGGGCGGCCCGGATCGCATCAGCTTCCGTTACCGGGCCAGAGGCCACCAAGCCGGCTGGGCCACCACCTCGTTGAGCCATCTGAGCTATCCGTTGCTGCCCCCGGGACGCTACACGCTGGAGGTGCAGGCGGTGGATGCCAGCCAGCGCAGCGTCAGCCCCATCACACGTTTCGAGTTCGTCCTGACGCCACCATGGTGGCGTGGCCCACTGGCGCTGCTCGCCTATCTGCTGCTGGCCATCGCCGCAGTGATCGGACTGTTGCGGTGGCGCACGGCCAAGTTGCTGCGACGCAAGCGCGAACTGGAAAAACTGGTCGCCGAGCGCACCGCCGAGCTGGAGCAGGACAAGCGCAACCTGGAAACAGCACGCGCCGAACTGGCGCTCAAGGCCAGCCACGACGAACTCACCGGCCTGCTCAACCGCGCCGGCATCCTGGCCGCGCTGCGTAGCCTGCTGCTGGGCGCCGATCCGGTAGTGCGCCCGCTGGCGGTGGTGTTGATCGACCTGGACCACTTCAAGCAGGTCAACGACCAGCACGGACACCTGGCTGGCGATGCGGTGCTGGCCGACGTCGGACGCCGGCTCAACGCACTGGTGCGTGGCGATGACCGGGTCGGGCGCTATGGTGGCGAAGAGTTGCTGGCGCTGCTGCCGGGCCTGCACCGTGGCGCCACACATCGCCTGGAGGCCCTGCACCGTGGCATCTGCGGCCAATACCACATCGACGGCGGCAGCTTGCAGCTCACCTGCTCGGCCGGCGTGGCGTGGCAGCAGCCCGGCGAAACCCTGGAACACCTGCTGGCGCGCGCCGACGCAGCGCTGTACAGCGCCAAACGCGACGGCCGCAACCGGATCGCCTATGCCGAGGAAGCAATCGGCGACGCCCCAGCCAGCGACGCGTAAGCGCTGGCGTCTGCACCCACGCTGCACGCGGCATGATTAAAGTATTCCGCAACGACAGCCGCTAGTCGGTATATCGCGGCCCGTAACGGGCTGCCAACCGAAGCGTGAGAGGTGCGCGCCACGCGCGAACCGCACGCACGATGCGTGGGAGACTGCAACGCCCGTGGGGTTCTTGCACTACCAGAGCAGGTCAACAGGCCGGCGTGCACCGTACGTGGCGGTGTTGCTGCTGGCGTGGCTGGCGGTGGCCGGCCTGGCCGGGGCGCAGAGCGTCAGCATCCGCCGCTACGCGCATGACCAGGGCCTGGTGGGCCTGGCCGGCACCTGTCTGTTGCAGACCCGCGCCACGCTGCTGTGGGTGTGTACCGAAAGCGGCCTGTATCGCTACAACGGGCGCATCTTCAAGCAGATGGAACTGGGCGGTCTGCGCAACGAGCCCATCAACGCGATGAGCCAGGCCGCCGACGGCCAGCTCTGGGTTGCCGGATTCAAGGCCCTGTTTGTCGGCGACGAACACGGCTTGCGCAAGCTCGCTCCCGACGAAGCCCCGCACCTGCAGGAAGGCATGCTGCTGGCCAGCCCGGCATGGGGCACGGTGCTGGCCAACGGTGCAACGCTGGAACGCCTGAGCCCTCGCAGCAACGGCCGCTGGCAGAGCGAGCCGCTGCTGGACACCGCCACGCGTGCCCGCCTACCGGAGCTGTCCAAGGTGCTGAGCCTGTCGGTGGAAGGTGACACCCTATGGGCCGGCTGCGCGCGCAAGCTGTGCGCCATCGATGCGCAGCGCCAGGTGCAGGTCTACGGGCCGGAGCAAGGCGTGCCGGAGGATCGCTGGTCCAGCGTGCTGCGCGATCGCGAGGGCGGGCTGTGGGCGCGTGGCGCCGGTACGCTGATCTATCGCGCACCCGGCGCGGCACGCTTTGCGGTGCGCCCCGCCCCGCTACTGGATGGCAGCACGATCGGACGGCAGGCGCCGTTGGTGATGGACCGCCAGGGACGCGTGCTGGTACGCCGCAACGACGGGCTGCTGCGCTGGGAGGGCGACCATTGGCGTAGCTTCGGGATCGCCAACGGACTGCCACCGGGCAGCAGCGACGCGATCGTGGTGGACCGCGACGGCGATCTGTGGATGACCGTGGACGGTGAGGGTCTGGTGCGCTGGGCCGGCTACGAATGGATCGAAAGCTGGGACGCCTCGCAGGGCATGCCGGCCGCACCGACCTGGGCGATCGCACGCGATGCGCATGACGCCCTGGTGGTGGGCAACGAACACGGCATCGGCCGCCAGGCGCATCCGCACGAGCGGTTCGTCCCGGCCCTGCCGGAGGCCGGCATCCAGATCGTGGGCCTGGCGCGCGGCGCAGACGGCAGCCTGTGGACGCTCAGTTCGGCAGGCCAGCTGCGTCGTCAGTGGCCCGATGGCCGCAGTGCCGAGATCGGCAAGCTTCCGCGCATCGGCAGACGCCTGCACATCGACCGCCAGGGCCGGTTGTGGGTACTGAGCGTCGGCGGCCTGTTCGTGGTCGAACACCCCGAGCAGGGTGGCACGCTGCATGCGGTATCGGAGCTGCCCGCCATCTCCTACACCGACATCCAGCATACCGCCGACGGCACCTTGTGGGTCTCCAGCGCCAATGGCCTGTTCCGGCTGCAGGGCAAGCAGTGGTCCAAGGTCCCGGTGCGGGTCAATGGCGGCGCGGCAGACCCGTGGATCAGCAAGTTCCATCTCAGCGACGACGGCGAGGTGTGGCTGGCGTTCTATCGCCCTGGCCTGTGGCACGGCATGTTGCTCGACGGCCGGCTGGACCTGCAGGCCGTCAGCGACGAAGCCATGCGCGATGTCGGTGTGTATCTGTTGCGCGGCGACAGCGTCGGCCGGATCTGGGTGGGACACGCGCGCGGCGTGGAGGTCTACAACGGCGAGCGCTGGGCGCACCTGTCGCAATCGCAGGGCCTGCTTTGGGACGACGTCTCCGAAGCCGCGTTCGCCGAAGACCCTGATGGCTCGGTCTGGATCGGCACCTCGCGCGGCATCAGTCACCTGCACGATCCCGGACGCCTGTTCGAGCAGCGCCTGCCCAGCGTGCGCATCGACAGCGTCAGCCGCGGCGGCGTGCCGGTGCAGCGTGGCCAGTTGCTGGGCTGGAGCGACAAGCCGCTGCATATCGAACTGTCGAGCATGGAAGTCTATGACGACCCCAGCCGGCTGTCCGTGCGCTATCGCCTGCTCGGCCTGCACGAGGAATGGATCCAGGGCAACGAGCTGTCGATCGACCAGCCGCCACTGCCATCCGGACATTTCCGCCTGCAGGTGCAGCTGTTCGACCGCTACCGGCGCACCGTTTCGCCGGTGGTCGATCTGCCGTTTGCGATCGCGCCGCTGTGGTGGCGCAGCCCGCCGGCAATTGCGCTGTACGTGCTGATCGGTGGTGGCCTGTTGATCGGCCTGTGGCGCTGGCGGCACCGCCACCTGGTCGCGCGCGAGCGCATGCTGGCCGAGCTGGTGGCCGAACGGACCTACCAGCTGGAACGCGAAAAACGCGATCTGGAGAGCGCCCGCGCGGCGCTGGCGCTGAAGGCCAGCCACGACGCACTGACCGGCCTGCTCAATCGCTCCGGCATCCTGGAGGCGATGGCCGAGGAACTGCTGGCCTGTGCAAGCGCCGACCAACCGCTGGCGGTGGTGCTGATCGACCTGGACCATTTCAAGCAGATCAACGACGAACACGGACATCTGATCGGCGATGCGGTGCTGGCCAGGGTGGGCGCGCGGCTGACCGCCTGCCTGCGCGATTCGGACAAGGTGGGGCGCTACGGCGGCGAAGAACTGCTGGTGCTGCTGCCGGGCATGCAGCGCCAGAGCCAGCACCGGCTGCGCGCCATTCACGAGGCAATCGGCGTGGCGCCCTACGAGGTGGGCGCCGCGTATCCACTGCAGGTGACCTGCTCGATCGGGGTGTCCTGGTTCCGTCCCGGCGACACCGCCGCCACCCTGCTGGCACGCGCAGACGAGGCCTTGTATCGGGCCAAACGCCACGGCCGCAACCGGATCGAACCGGAAGAACCCGACGTCTCGGCTGCCTGACGCCGGCGCGGCCGGGCGCCGGCCCGCCCCATTCCCCACGCGCGACCATCAATTGGCACGCCACTTGCATCAGGCAGGATTAACCACCCACCGGCAGCCCCATGTCCGAGTCCGAAGACGGCGGCGAGCGTACCGAGCTTCCCACCGAAAAACGCCTGCGCGAAGCCCGCGAACAGGGCAACATCCCGCAATCGCGCGAGTTGTCCACGGCGGCGGTGTTCGGTGCCGGCGTGTTCGGCCTGATGGCCCTGGCCAGCGGCATCGGCGATGGCGCGGAGGCATGGATGAAAAACGCGCTCACGCCCGACCCGGCCATGCGGCAGAACCCGATGGCGTTGTTTGGCCATTTCGGCGACCTGTTGCTGCAGTTGCTGTGGGTGATGCTGCCGCTGATCGGCATCTGCCTGCTGGCTGGTCTGGTCGGGCCGCTGCTGATGAGCGGCCTGCATTTTTCCGGCAAGGCATTCATGCCCGACCTCAACAAGCTCAACCCGATGAACGGGGTCAAGCGCATGTGGGGCAGCAACAGCCTGGCCGAGCTGGTCAGGTCGGTGCTGCGCCTGCTGTTCGTGGCCCTGGCCGCCTGGCTGTGCTTCGCCGGCGGCCTGCAAGGCCTGCGCGAGCTGGTGAACCAATCGCTGGAACAGGCCGTCGGCAACGGCCTGGACTTCACCAAGAGCCTGCTGCTCTACACCGCCGGCGCCCTGGTGCTGCTGGCCGCCATCGATGCGCCGTACCAGAAGTGGAACTGGCTGCGGAAGCTGAAGATGACGCGCGAGGAGATCAAGCGCGAGATGAAGGAAAGCGAAGGCAGCCCGGAAGTAAAGGGCCGCATCCGCCAGATGCAGATGCAGATGTCGCAGCGCCAGATGATGGAAGCGGTGCCCAAGGCCGACGTGGTGCTGATGAACCCCACCCACTACGCGGTGGCGCTCAAGTACGAAGGCGGCAAGATGCGCGCCCCGATCGTGGTGGCCAAGGGCGTGGACGAAATGGCCTTCCGCATCCGCGAAGCCGGCGAACAGCACCGCGTGGCGATCGTCACCGCTCCGCCTTTGGCACGCGCCTTGTATAGGGAAGCCCAGATCGGCAAGGAAATTCCCGTGAGACTCTATTCGGTCGTGGCCCAGGTCCTGTCCTACGTCTACCAGCTACGCGGGTGGAACGGCGGCCCGATGCCGGAAGTGCCGTCGCTGGACGTGGATGAGTTCGGCAAGGGAGCCAGCGCATGAGTGCCCAACCCGCCCCGTTAAATGCCCGGCGCGTCATGGAGTTGCTGCGCAACGGCCTGGGCGCCCCGCTGGCGCTGATGGCCATGCTGGCCATGCTGATGGTGCCGCTGGCCGCACCGGTGCTGGATGCGTTGTTCACCTTCAACATCGCCATCTCGCTGATGGTGCTGCTGGCGGTGGTGTACGTGCAGCGCCCGCTGGAATTCACCATCTTTCCGATCGTGCTGTTGATGACCACGATGCTGCGGCTGGCGCTGAACGTCGCCTCCAGCCGCGTGATCCTCATCAATGGCCAGGACGGTCATGCCGCCGCCGGCAAGGTGATCGAGGCCTTCGGCCAGTTCGTGATCGGCGGCAACTACGCCGTGGGCATCGTGGTGTTCGCGATCCTGACCATCATCAACTTCGTGGTCATCACCAAGGGTGCCGGACGCGTGTCGGAAGTGACCGCGCGCTTCATCCTGGACGCCATGCCCGGCAAACAGATGGCCATCGACGCCGACCTCAACGCCGGTTTGCTGACGCGCGAGGAGGCCAAGGCCCGCCGCGAGGAAGTGCGTGAAGAAGCCGACTTCTACGGCGCGATGGACGGTGCCAACAAGTTCATCCGCGGCGACGCCATCGCCGCCATCCTGATCCTGTTCATCAACCTCATCGGCGGCATGGCGGTGGGCATGTTCCAGCACGGCATGTCGTTCGTGGATGCGGCGTCGACCTATACCCTGCTGTCCATCGGCGACGGCCTGGTGGCGCAGCTGCCGGCACTGCTGGTGTCCTCCTCGGTCGCCCTGCTGGTGACCCGCGCCTCGCGCGCGCAGGACATGCGCGGTGCCATGATTAGCCAGGTGTTTGGCCAGCACCGCGCCCTGGCGGTGGCGGCGGCCATCCTGGGCCTGGTCGGCCTGGTGCCGGGCATGCCCAACGTCGCGTTTTTGACGCTGGGTCTGATCCTGGGCGTGATCGCCTGGAAAATGTACAAGCGCAGCCTGGCCGCCCCGGCCGCCGGCGATGCCGCCACCGATCCGCAGGCCGCTGCCGCGGCCACCGCCGCCCAGGCCAGCTCGGAGCTGAGCTGGGACGAACTGCGCCCGATCGACCCGCTGGGCCTGGAAGTGGGCTACCGGCTGATCCCGCTGGTGGACAAGAACCAGGGCGGCGAACTGATGGCGCGCATCAAGGGCGTGCGCCGCAAGCTCACCCAGGACATCGGCTTCCTGGTGCCACCGGTGCATATCCGCGACAACCTGGAGCTGTCGGCCAACGCCTACCGGCTGCTGGTGCACGGCGTGCCGGTGGCCACCGCCGAGATCCATCCCGACCGCGAGCTGGCGCTGGACCCGGGCGGCGCGCTCGGCCAGCTGGACGGCATCCCCGGCAAGGACCCGGCGTTCGGCCTGGACGCTACCTGGATCCAGACGCACCAGCGCGCCTATGCCGAATCGATGGGCTACACCGTGGTCGACCCGGCGACCGTGGTTGCCACCCACCTGTCACACCTGATCCGCGAACACGCTCCCGAACTGCTCGGCCACGAAGAAGTGCAGCAACTGCTCGCCACCCTGGGCAAGACCGCGCCGAAGATGGTCGAAGACCTCACCCCGAAAGCCTTGCCGCTGTCGGTGGTGGTGCGCGTGCTGCAGAACCTGCTGATCGAGCGCATTCCGGTGCGCCAACTGCGCAAGATCGTCGAAGCCCTGGTCGAGCATGCCCCGCACAGCCAGGACCCGGCCACTCTCACCGCCGCAGTGCGCACCTCGCTGGGCCGCTTCATCGTGCAGGAGATCGCCGGCATGTCGGCCGAGCTGCCGGTGTTCACCCTGGCCCCGCAGCTGGAACGCGTGCTGCAGGACTCCACCCATGGCAACGGCGTGGCGCTGGAGCCGGGCCTGGCCGAACGACTGCATCAGAGCCTGGCCGATTGCGTGGGCAAGCAGGAAGCCCGCAACGAACCGGCGGTGGTGCTGGTGCCCGGCCAGGTGCGCGCGGCGCTGGCCCGCCTGGTCCGCCACAGCGTGCCCAGCCTGTCGGTGCTGGCCTACAGCGAAGTGCCGGAAGACAAGCGCCTGAAACTGGTCGGCACCATCAGCTGAGGCGGCAAGCCCGGCGCTGGCCAGGGTTCCCTTCGCGCTCCCCTCTCCGCCTGACGCACTTCGGTGCGTCCACTGCGGCCTCCTGTTGCTGCCCCACCGACGCGACCCGGCGCCTCTGGTTTCCGTGCTGGTCAGCCGTGGCCTACAGGGCAGTTGACGCCGCCGCGACGCCAGTTCCCGCCGCACTCATCTATGATGAACGCCGCTTGGACAAAGACCGCCTCCCGCTGGGCACCGGTGAGCGCGCGGAGGCAATCACACACGGAGATGGACGCATGGGTAGTAAGGGAAAGGCGGGCATTGCAGCGATGCTGTTGGTCCTTGCATTGGTCGCCGGGTTGTATCTGTCCGGTTACATGACGCTGATGCTGCTGAAATTGCAGGTGCCATTGAAGGCGACCACTTATCTGGACTACTGGAGGGCGCTGGACCTTCCGCAAGTGCAACCCTACGTCACCCGCATCAAGATCAGCGGCATCATCGGTTTCGGCCTGCCCCTTGTCACCTGGTTGCTGCTGTTGATTCCCGTGCTGAGAAAAAAACAGCAATCCCTGCATGGGCAAGCCAGCTTTGCCACTGTCGGTGATTTAAAGAAAGCCGGCATGCTGGAGAAAAAGCCGGAAAGCATCCTGGTCGGCAAGCTCGGTGGCCGCTATATCTATATCAATGGCGCGCTCCACGTCATCGTGGTGGCACCCACGCGCTCCGGCAAGACCACCTCCATTGCCATCCCCGTGTTGCTGACCTACCAACAATCCATGGTCGTACTCGACCTGAAAGGCGAGTTGTTCAAGGCCACCAGCGGATACCGGGCCTCGCAAGGCCAGAAGATCTATGTCTGGGCGCCTTACGCCACCAATGGCCAGACCCACCGTTTCAACCCATTGACCCTGGTACCCGAAGATCCGCGCGAACGCATCGCCTCCATCCAGACCATGGCCGCGATTCTGTATCCGGACGAACCGGGCAAAGACGCCTTCTGGGTCACCCAGGCGCGTACCGCGTTCACTGCATTCGCCTCTTATATGTTCGAGCGATGGGACAACATGAGAAACATGCAGTTCCCTGGCGTAGAAGATCCAAACACCAGCGAACTTTTCCCAAGCTTTGAGCGCATTTTACGCGTGTCAACCGGCGGCAGCGACGGCGAAAAAACCAGCGATATGCTGAAACGAATCCTCGCAAATAAAAACTACAACTACATCAGTCCACAGACGCGCTCCACCTTCAGTGCGCTGGCCGGCCTGGCGGAACAGACGTTCTCTTCGGTCATGGCCACCATGCAGGCGCCGTTGCAACAGTTCCTGAGCCCGATCCTGGCAGCCGCTACCAATGCCACCGATATCGACGTCACCGCCATCCGCAAGCGGCTCACCACCGTGTACGTCATCATCCCCACCCAGAAACTGGATGAAAGCAGCAAGCTGTTGAATATCTTCTTCAGCTCGGTGATCGGTAATAATCTCGATAAACAGCTCAACGAAGATCCCAAGCTCAAGTACCAGATGCTGATGCTGATGGACGAATTCACCGCCATGGGCCGGGTCGATGTCTGGTCCAAGCGCATCTCCATCTCTGCCAGCTATGGCGTGCGCGATTTGTGCATCATCCAGAGCCAGTCGCAGTTGCGTGCCACCTATGGCGCCGACGACGCACAGAACTTCATCACCAACCATGCCGCCAGCATCGTCTTCACCCCGCGCGAGCAGGAAGACGCCAACGCCTACAGCGACATGCTGGGATATACGACGATCCGCAAGCGTCACCGCTCCACCAGCAAGGGCGGCGGTGGCAGCAACGTGTCATACAACTTTACCGAAGAACGCCGCGCCCTGATGCTGCCGCAGGAGATCAAGGAGCTGCCCGGCAATGACGAACTGCTGTTCTTCGAAGGGAGCAAGCCGATCCGCTGCGAAAAGAACTGGTTCTTCAAGGATAAAGTGCTTAAAGGACATGCAGCTTCACCGCCTATCGAAATCAAGGCCATACAAAATCCACCACAAGCAACAGCTGTAGAATATGTCGTAAAAGCGAAGAGTACGAGAGTCGCTGCCGCGCTTAGCGATTAAATTTAATTAAAATCCATACCTCAGCCTGGGCCCTGCTGGTAATATTTTTTGCAACTTACAAATCAAAATTTAAATAGGCGAATCAAGATGCTGGCTTTCCGAAAAATTTCATTAATGATGCTCGCTTCATTTTTCTTTGCACTATCATGCAATGCCTCTGACAATGAATCTGTGCACAGCAATGCACCACCCGGGGTCAGCAACGACTTCATGGCTTGTGTCAGAAATTCAAAATTAGAGACTATTGCAGCTGCTGCGTGCATGAGTGCTGAAAAAAAAATATCAAGATGCAAGACTCAATAAATCATATAAAACACTACTCAATGCAGTTGACGAAAAATCTAAAAAACTTTTAGTAATGGCGGAGAGAGCTTGGCTGGAATCAAAAGTAAAAGATGAAACATTTGAAAACATCATTTATGGAGATGAGCAAGTAGACAACTTGCAACAGGGGCAAAACGAGATTTTCAGGATATGCGAAAGGGCAAATACCCTTGATAAATATCTGCACTTAGTGAAAAAATGAACTTAATATACAAAGCCCTCTCAACGCAACCCGAGATATGACAACGCAGCAATTAGTCGCCACCGAGAAATAAAGGCAAAATCCAAGAATGAGAAATTTGAGAATTACGCCACAAACCCAAGTCAATTAAACCTCAAAACAATGAAAATACAGCTCACCCGGCATTTATGAAAATCCAACTCACTGAATAATAACCAAACATCGCCACCAACCTGATTTCGAAATTAAATTAATGTTTTAACGTCAGCCCATGACTGCATACACTTACATGGTGAATTATGAAAACAATAAATTTTTTAATTATTGTCGTATTTTGCATAATCTCGTCATCATGCGGCGCACCTGACACTGCGCAGGCTACACTTATTCCTAAACAGGATCCCGCACGTAAGGAAACTCATTGGACCGCAGCACCAAATGAAATTCTACTCGCCTATCAAGAAACAAATTTATTCGGCGACGGGGACACAAGTGCTGTAGCAATCGTGCGGCGTAAGGATCTATCTGGCGCCGAGCCCCTCCCCTGCACACTGATGATCCTCAAGCGTAAGGGAAATACATTCTCTGTAACCGAGAAGAATGACAAGGTAGTTGACTGTATCTACAATGAAAATGCGCAAAACTCCTCCGATCTGAATGAAAATTTAGAAATAAAACCCCTGGAAATAAGCTATACAAATCAGCGCACTGGCGGTTATGACACCTATGAATTTAATTATTCTACCCAGAAAAATACATGGTATTTATCACAAGCCATTAGCACATTTTTTGAGGAAAACCAAAACACGGGTGAGAATGAACCATTTAGAGAATCCGTGAGATATCCGGAAAATTTGCACTTTATAACACTATCTGATTTCGATCCAATTAGCATAGAAAAAGAAATGAAGTCGCACAAGTCGCTAGCCAACTAAAAAAAGGGTAGCAAAATGCCTAATTTCAATAAAAGCTCAGCACCACTTCTTAAACGCGCAATTGACTCTGGAATCACCTCACCAACAGAGCTGTCCAATATTATGGGTAACGCCTCTGTAGAAACCAGAAACTTTACCACAATGCATGAAGATCTGAATTACAAATCAGTTGCCGCGATAGAAAATGCATCGCGCTCCGCAAATAAGCGATTTACAGAGGATCAAATAAAAGATGCAGTAGATAGCGGAAAACCAAGCGAGGTAGCTAAGATTTTATACGAAGACAGAAAAGATTTAGGTAACACGGAACCTGGTGATGGCTATAGATATCACGGGAGGGGGTACTTTCAATATACGGGACGAAATAACTACGAGACATTTGGTAAAAAGTTCGACGTCGACTTGGCTGGAAATCCAGATTTGGCAGCAGACCCAGAGACTTCCGCAAAATTAGCAATTGCATATTGGAAAGACAGGGTACCAGAGAACGAACGCTCTGATGCACGTGCAGCCGGTCAGAGAATTAACGGCGGACATAATGGTGCAGATGCACGCGTAAGACTCTCAGAAGATTGGTCAAAAAGAATTACACCTGAGCTTGTGGAAGATATACGAAGCGGGAAAATCACTCTTGAAAAACTTGAGGAGGAAAAAACCGTTGAAAGTCAAAATTGGGTTAAATCAATAAAGTTAGGTGCGCATGGAGAAGCAGTAGGCACCTTGCAAACTGATTTAGCTGCGCTCGGCTACACGGATAGTCGGGGACGACCCTTGCATGCGGACAAAGACTTTGGCCGTGATACCGATACCGCATTGAAAACCTTCCAGCGCGACCATGGACTAAAGCAGGACGGCATTGCTGGACCCGCCACCCTGAAGGCCATACACGAACAATGTCAACAGCAAGCAATTGACTCTCCGACATCTCAGGTGTCCAATCACACCCCCTTGTTTGCGGACAGTGATCCGAGAAACAAGAGCCACGCAAATCACGCCCTGTATAATGAACTGCATCAACGTATCCCAGAGGCATCAGAAAACCGGTTATTACAGTTCACTGCCGCTTGCCATTCGAACAACATCACCGCAAATACTCTTTCAACGATTCACCTGAACGAAGCAGCCATGAACATTGGTTTCGCTGGAAGCGGCCCGCTATCAAGTCCTGTCTTCGTCGACCTGAACACCAAGTCACCTCAGCCGGAGCAATCCATCCAGCAGATTCAACAATATAATCAACAACAGGTACAAATGACAACACAGACTCAAGCACAAAATGCGCAACTGAACGCCCCGACGCAATAATAGCTTTCGGTACAGAAAATCGTCTTGCCATGGAAAAATCAGGATTATCCGATGAGAAAATATCAACGCCGGGCAGCACACAATCAATAATATTGCTACATCAGTATATAACTTTCCTGACGGGACATTATCACGCCAGAGTTTCGCCACCTCATGGAATTTATTCGGATTCGTAAAGAAATAAAAAAGAATTTAGGGTGGCGCTTTTCAGATGAAGTAGGACAAGCGTCGCCAAAGTAATCACACACGGAGATAGACGCATGGGTAGTAAGGGAAAGGCGGGCATTGCAGCGATGCTGTTGGTCCTTGCATTGGTCGCCGGGTTGTATCTGGCCGGTTACATGACGCTGATGCTGCTGAAATTGCAGGTGCCATTGAAGGCGACCACTTATCTGGACTACTGGAGGGCGCTGGACCTTCCGCAAGTGCAACCCTACGTCACCCGCATCAAGATCAGCGGCATCATCGGCTTCGGCCTGCCCTTTATCGCTTGGTTGCTGCTGTTGATTCCCGTGCTGAGAAAAAAACAGCAATCCCTGCATGGGCAAGCCAGCTTTGCCACTGTCGGTGATCTCAAGAAAGCCGGCATGCTGGAGAAAAAGCCGGAAAGCATCCTGGTCGGCAAGCTCGGTGGCCGTTATATCTACATCAACGGCGCGCTCCACGTCATCGTGGTGGCACCCACGCGCTCCGGCAAGACCACCTCCATTGCCATCCCCGTGTTGCTGACCTACCAACAATCCATGGTCGTGCTCGACCTGAAAGGCGAGTTGTTCAAGGCCACCAGCGGATACCGGGCCTCGCAAGGTCAGAAGATCTATGTCTGGGCACCTTACGCCACCAATGGCCAGACCCATCGTTTCAACCCATTGACCCTGGTACCCGAAGATCCGCGCGAGCGCATCGCCTCCATCCAGACCATGGCCGCGATCCTGTATCCGGACGAGCCCGGCAAAGACGCCTTCTGGGTCACCCAGGCGCGTACCGCATTCACCGCATTCGCCTCCTATATGTTCGAGAACTGGCACGACATGCGAAGTTCTGGATTTCCAGGCGTGGAAGACCCCAACACAAGCAGCCTGTTTCCCAGCTTCGAACGCATCCTGCGCTTCTCCACCGGCGGCAATAATGGAGAGAACACGGCCGAATTGCTGAAAAAAATCATCACCACCAAGAATTTCAGCTTCATCAGCCCACAGACGCGCTCCACCTTCAGTGCGCTGGCCGGCCTGGCGGAACAGACGTTCTCTTCGGTCATGGCCACCATGCAGGCGCCGTTGCAACAGTTCCTGAGCCCGATCCTGGCAGCCGCCACCAACGCCACCGATATCGACGTCACCGCCATCCGCAAGCGGCTTACCACCGTGTACGTCATCATCCCCACCCAGAAACTGGATGAAAGCAGCAAGCTGTTGAATATCTTCTTCAGCTCGGTGATCGGTAATAATCTCGATAAACAGCTCAACGAAGATCCCAAGCTCAAATACCAGATGCTGATGCTGATGGACGAATTCACCGCCATGGGCCGGGTCGATGTCTGGTCCAAGCGCATCTCCATCTCTGCCAGCTATGGCGTACGCGATTTGTGCATCATCCAGAGCCAGTCGCAGTTGCGTGCCACCTATGGCGCCGACGACGCGCAGAACTTCATCACCAACCATGCCGCCAGCATCGTCTTCACCCCGCGCGAGCAGGAAGACGCCAACGCCTACAGCGACATGCTGGGATATACGACGATCCGCAAGCGTCACCGCTCCACCAGCAAGGGCGGCGGCGGCAGCAACGTGTCATACAACTTTACCGAAGAGCGCCGCGCCCTGATGCTGCCGCAGGAGATCAAGGAGCTGCCCGGCAACGACGAACTGCTGTTCTTCGAAGGGAGCAAGCCGATCCGCTGCGAGAAGAACTGGTTCTTCAAGGACTCGGTCTTGAAGAAGCGCATCATGGACCCGGTGGCGATTCCGGCATTGGCATTGGACGACAACGCCAGGCCATAGCGCATCGCGCTGCATCGTCTACCGGTTGCGTCGCTCTATCCGGGGATCGCAAGTGACCTCACTCCTGCCAGCGCCATCGCGCAGGCTGGGCGGGTTGGTGGCGCAATCGGAGGGAATGGGCCGGACAGGACGGGCTGGATGCCTCTGGTGACCTGGCCCAATGCGCGCACCCAGCTCGTACAGGCACAAGGCGGCGTGCCATGTCGACGCTGCAAACCAACCTGATCCGGCGGGGCAGTGATGGCCACCTCGCCGGGCCGATGCGCGTACCGCGTCAGAAATCCAGCGCAGCGCCGATGCCCGAACCGGTCGCCCCACCCACGTCCAGCACCGACACGGCGCACCCTCCCGCAGCGGCGGAAAGCTGACCGTTCCGGCACTGGCAACGCCTGCCCCCTGATCCCCCCGCCTGGCGTGCCGACGTCGTGAAGGCGCAACGCCTTCTTCAAGCAATCGCCTGACCGCCGCCGCCAGCGGTCGATCCACCTGCCCTGCGTCCCATGCGGTTCCCGCGCCGGAAACCCGGCACTGCGGTGTTTGGCACGCCGCATGCATTAGCCCTGGCGAGACCGCAGCCAGCACCACCGCTACGGGGTCGATGGCAGGACTTGGAACTACCAACGGGACAGGCAACTCATGACGCTGGCAACACACCCACATTCATCGCGCACCCGTCCGGCGTCCGGCGGGTCCTGTTCCTGGAGGTACCTGGCATGAAGATCAAACGCTTTGTCGCCCCGGACATGCGCACTGCATTCCGCATGGTACGCGAGGAACACGGCCCGGATGCCGTGATCCTGTCCAACCGTCGCACCGCCGAAGGCATCGAGATCGTCGCCGCCAGCAACTACGACGAAGAGCTGGTGCAGCGCGCCCTGGAAACCGCCCGCGACACCCCGGCCACCACTGTGCCGGTGCAGCAGGCACCCGTGCAGCAGGCACCGGCACCGGTTGTCGCCCGCCCCGCCGCGCCAGTCCATGCCCCGCTGAAGCCGACCGCCGAGACCGGCATGAGCCACCGCCAGCGCGTGGCCAACGCCGCCGAAGACATGATCGCGGCCATGGCCCTGCGCCAGCCGGCCAGCGTGCCGCGCCAGCCGCCGGTCGCTCCCCCGATCCGCAGCGCCGCACCGATGCCGGCCGTGCAGGAACTGGCCGCCCCGGTCGTGCAGCGCCAGGAACACGCGTTGTCGGCAGTGCCGGAACAGCTGTTCGCCGACTTCCTGACCACCGCCCCGGTGCCGCGCCCGGCCGCGCCGGTGCAGGCCGCGAGCCCGGCCATGGCTGCCGCCCCCGCCTATGCTGGCCAGGGCCAGGACGACGACGCGTTCGCCGACGCGGCCGACTTCGATCTGGACGAGGCCCTGCCGCAGATCCTGCCGCCGGCCGCCTTGCCACCGATCGTGGTCGCCCCGCCGGCCCCCGCTGCGCTGGCCGCCGTGCCGGTGGCTGCCGCGCCGATCCCGCAGAACGACGAAGAACTCAAGCAACTGCGCGGCGAGCTGGCGCTAATGCGGCAGATGATCGAGCGCGAAATGAACCGCCTCACCGACGAGCGCCTGCGCGGCTCCCCGGTGCGCGCGCAGACGCTGGAACTGATGGACGACTACGGCTTCGACGCCGGCCTCACCCGCGACGTGGCCCTGCAGATCCCGGCCGATACCGAATTGCACCGCGGCCGCGGACTGATGCTGGGCCTGCTGTCCAAGCGCCTGCCGGTGACCCCGATCGACCCGCTGGAACGCGGCGGGGTGATCGCCCTGGTCGGCCCGACCGGTGCCGGCAAGACCACCACCATCGCCAAGCTGGCGCAGCGCTTCGCCGCCCAGCACGCCCCCCGCGACGTGGCCCTGGTCACCACCGACACCCTGCGCGTCGGCGGCCGCGAGCAGCTGCACAGCTACGGCCGCCAGCTCGGCATCGCGGTGCACGAGGCCGACAGCGCCGAAAGCCTGCTCGCCCTGCTGGAGCGCCTGCGCGACTACAAGCTGGTGCTGATCGACACCGCCGGCATGGGCCAGCGCGATCGCGCCCTGGCCGCCCAGCTGAACTGGCTACGCGCCGCCCAGCAAGTCACCTCGCTGCTGGTGCTGCCCGCCAACTCCCATTTCGCCGACCTCGACGAGGTCGTGCGCCGCTTTGCCCACGCCAAGCCCCAGGGCGTGGTGCTGACCAAACTCGACGAGACCGGCCGCTTCGGCAGTGCCCTGTCGGTGGTGGTCGATCACCAACTACCCATCACCTGGGTGACTGACGGACAGCGGGTCCCCGACGACCTGCACCGCGCCAATGCCGCCAGTCTCGTTCTTCGCCTTGAAGATTTACGGCGCGCTGCCGATAAGCCCTGTACTCCGGAGCACAACCATGCAGTCGCGTGAATACGCAAAGCTGACCAACGCCTTCCCCCTGTCGGCAACCCGTCCCGAGCCCCTGGGCCCGGTGCGCACCATTGCCGTGACCGGTGGCAAGGGTGGCGTGGGCAAGACCAACATCTCCGCCAACCTGGCCGTGGCACTTGCCGACATGGGCAAGCGCACGCTGCTGCTGGACGCCGATCTTGGCCTGGCCAACCTGGACGTGGTGCTGGGGCTTTCACCCAAGTACACCCTGGCCGACCTGATCGCCGGCCGTTGCACGCTGGATGAAGTCATCATCGAAGGCCCCGGCGGCGTGCTGGTGGTGCCGGCCGCCTCCGGCCGCCGCCACATGGCCGAACTGGCCCCCGCCCAGCACATCGGCCTGGTCAATGTGTTCTCCGAGCTGGAGCGCGATCTGGACGTGATGGTCATCGACACCGCCGCCGGCATCACCGACAGCGTGCTGACCTTCTGCCAGGCCGCCCAGGACACCGTGGTGGTGGTCTGCGATGAACCGGCCTCGATCACCGATGCCTACGCACTCATCAAGGTGCTCTCGCGCGAACGCGGCGTGGACCGCCTGCAGATCATCGCCAACATGGTGCGCGACCCCAACGAGGGCCGCCTGCTGTACGACAAGCTCTCCCGCGTCTGCGAGAAATTCCTCGGCGATGTCTCGCTGAACTACCTCGGCCATGTGCCGCAGGACGACTGGTTGCGCCTGTCGGTGCAGCGCCAGCAACCCGTCATCAAGGCCTACCCTGCCAGTCCGTCGGCGCAGGCCATTGCAGAAATCGCTCGCCGTACCTCGCGCTGGCAGGCCCCCACCGTGCCGCGCGGCAACGTCGAGTTCTTTGTCGAACGCATCATCCAACGGGGAGTGGCCGCATGAGTACCGCCACCGCAACGACCGCCACCGCGCAATACCGTGCCGTCCAACGCAACAACGCCAACGACGTGGTGACCCTGCACGCCGACCTGGTGCGCCGCATCGCCCACCACCTGGCTGCCCGCCTGCCGGCGAGCGTGGAAGTGGACGACCTGATCCAGTCCGGCATGATCGGCCTGATCGAAGCCTCGCGCAGCTACGACTCCGAGCAGGGTGCCTCGTTCGAGACCTATGCCTCGATCCGGATCCGCGGCTCGATGATCGACGAGATCCGCCGTGGCGACTGGGTGCCGCGTTCGGTGCACCGCCGTGCCCGCGATGCCGCCGCCGCCGTGCGCAAGATCGAACAGAACACCGGCCGTGCCGCCGCCGCCACCGAAGTGGCCGCCGCGATGGAGATGCCGCTGCCCGACTACCTGCGCCTGATGGAAGACGCCGCACGCGGCCAGGTGCTGAGCCTGGAATCGCGCATCGAAGATCACGGCGAGCTGGACACCACCGCCAAAGGCGGGCCCAATCCGCAGCAGATGATGGAACGGGGCGAATTCGGCCGCGAGCTGGGCAAGGCCATCGGCCAATTGCCCGAGCGCGAGCAACTGGTGCTGTCGCTGTACTACGAACAGGAATTGAACCTGAAGGAAATCGGCGCCGTACTCGGTGTCAGCGAATCGCGCGTCTGCCAGATCCACGGCCAGGCCGTGGTGCGCTTGCGCGGCCGCCTCAAGGTATTCGAACTGGCCGATGCCGGTGTCGAAAATGACGATTGATTTTTTCGCGTATTTTTCGTGTTAGGAGCTTGATGTGAACAAGAACATGCGGATCCTGATCGTGGACGACTTCTCGACAATGCGACGCATCGTCAAGAATCTGTTGGCAGATCTTGGCTTCACCAACACCGCAGAGGCCGAGGATGGCAACAGCGCGCTGGCTGCGCTGCGCGCAGGTCCGTTCGATTTCGTGGTGACGGACTGGAACATGCCCGGCATGACCGGCATCGACCTGCTGCGCAACATCCGCGCCGACGCCAAGCTCAAGCACCTGCCGGTGATGATGGTGACCGCCGAAGCCAAGCGCGAGCAGATCATCGAAGCCGCCCAGTGCGGCGTGAACGGCTACATCATCAAACCGTTCACCGCGCAAACGCTGGAAGAGAAGCTGGGCAAGGTGTTCGAACGTCTGACGGCGACCGCCTGATGAACGCCACCGTCGAAGCCGATGCCGAACGTGCCGCGCTGATCGAACGCCTGCAACACGCGCTCGATGCACTGGAAAGCGGTGACCAGGTTGCCTGGCGGCGCGAGGTCGATCACCTCGCCGCCCTGCGCACGCGCCCGATGATGCAGAGCCTGAGCCGGCTCGCCCGCGAACTGGGACAGGCCCTGGGCGAACTGCCCACCGTGCCCGACGAGGCCGGCGAACTGGACGATGCCTGCTCGCGCCTGGACCATGTGGTGGAGATGACCGAGAAGGCCAGCCACCGCACCCTGGACCTGGTCGAGGAATGCCGCGTGCTGGCCAACCAGCTGCGCGACGGCGGCCTCAATCAGGACCAGGCCGCGCTATTGGACAAGATGCGCCACAACCTGACCGAACTGTCGCTGGCGCAGAGCTACCAGGACCTCAGCGGGCAGATCATCCGCCGCGTGGCCGGGATCGTGCGCCGCGTGCATGAGGGCTTCGGTGCGCTCGGCCTGCCGCCGAAGAGTACCGAACCGAAGAACGACGACGGCGGTCTTGCCGGCCCCGCCATCAAGGGCCTGGACCGTCATGCGGTGTCGCAGGACGACGCCGACGATTTGCTGTCCGGATTGGGGTTGTAACCATGAGTGCTGTTCCAGACGATATTGCTGCCGATTTCATCGTCGAGGCCCAGGAAATCCTGGACCGCCTCGGCGAACAGCTGGTGTCGCTGGAACAGGCACCAGACGAAGCCGACCAGCTCAACGCGGTGTTCCGCGGTTTCCACACCCTCAAGGGCGGCGCCGGCTTCCTGGCGATCAAACCCATGGTGGAGCTGTGCCACGCCGCCGAGGAAACTCTCGGCATGGCGCGCTCTGGCCAGGCGGTGTTGCAGGCGCATCACTTCGATGCCGCGCAGCAGTCGCTGGATTATCTGCAGGCCATGTTGGATGCGATGGGCTCGGGTGAACCCGTGCCGCACGCACCGGCCACGCTGATTGCGCAATTCGATGCCAAGAGCGGCCCGCCGGCGGTCAAGTCCGTGCCCAAAGGCGCCACCGCACCGGCGCACGACGCCCACGCACCCGCTGCGCCCGGTGCCAAGGCCGGCCCCAAGGCCGCAGCCAAGGCCGGTGCCGAGGCCGAGCAGACCGTGCGCGTGGACACCAAGCGGCTGGACGCCATCGTCAACCTCATCGGCGAACTGGTGCTCTCGCGCAACCGCCTGAAGACCTTGCGCACCCGCCTGCGCGATGAAGAACTCGACCGCGCGGTGAGCACGCTGGACATCGCCACTGCGCGCCTGCAGACCGCGGTCATGCGTACCCGCATGCAGCCGGTGAGCAAGGTCTTCGCGCGCTTTCCGAAGGTGGCGCGCGATGTCGCGCGCACCCTGTCCAAGGAAGTGGAACTGGAACTGATCGGCGCCGAGACGGAACTGGACCGCAACCTGGTCGAAGCCCTGGCCGACCCCTTGGTGCACCTGGTGCGCAACGCCATCGACCACGGCATCGAATCGCCGGCCCTGCGCGAAGCCACCGGCAAACCGCGTAGCGGCCATGTGCGCCTGTCCGCGCAGCAGGAAGGCGATTACGTCAGTATCGAAATCCAGGACGACGGCGCCGGCATCGACCCCGAGCGGCTGCGCGAGATCGCCCGCAACAAGGGCCTGATCGACGCCGAGGCCGCCGCCCGCCTGAGCACCGACGAATGCCTGCATCTGATCTTCATGCCGGGCTTTTCCACCAAGGTCGAGGTCACCGACATCTCCGGCCGTGGCGTGGGCATGGACGTGGTGCAGTCGCGCATCCGCGAATTGAGTGGTCAGATCCAGATCCAGTCCGAACTGGGCCGCGGCAGCCGCTTCATGATCCGCGTCCCGCTGACCCTGGCGATCCTGCCCACGCTGCTGGTGCAGGCCGGCGAAGCCGTCTACGCCTTGCCGTTGGCACGCGTGGTCGAAGTGCTGCACGCCCCGCAGACCTCGCTGGGCTGGTTCGACGGCCGCGCCGTGCTCGACCGCCGCTCGCATACCCTGCCCCTGATCGACCTGCGCCGCTGGCTGGGCGTGCCCGCCGAACAGCCGCCGCTGCTGACCGTGGTGCTGCTGCAGGCCGGCGAAACCCGCTTCGGCCTGGTGGTGGACCAGGTGCGCGGCCGCGAGGAGGTGGTCATTAAACCGCTACCACGCGCCCTGCGCGGCCTGCCCGGCTACGCCGGCGCCACGCTGATCGGCGACGGCCGCATGGCCTTGATCCTGGATGTGGATGGATTGCGCTCCAGCGATCATTGATATTCGGGATTCGGGATTCGGGATTCGGGATTGGGAGAATCGGGAATCGGGAATCGGGAATCGGGAATCGGGAATCGTCAAGACGATCCTGGTTACCTGATCTAACGACAACGGCCGCGTACTGCGGCCGTTGTCGTTTCACTACCAGCATCGCTGCCGATCTACCCCGCTACGCGCGCAGGCGGTTTGGCAACGGTCAGGGCGCCGTGGAAGTGATCCAGGAACCGTTATTTCCTCAACGCGTCATCGTTGGCCCAGGCGGAGCGACTGTTTGCTGCGATTGCTCAAGCGATTGCTGCTGCTCTCGCGCCTGCGATTGGGATTGATTAATCGATTGCACGCGCTCGAACGAGTGGTCTTCAGGTGTTTGCACCGCCTGTACAGTGGCCATGTCGGCACGGCGGTGCCCTGGGTCGCTCGGGGTACCCTGGACCAGGAATACTTTCTCTCCGGCCGCAAGCTTGTCTGTCGCGTTGTTGAGTAGCACATGGTCTACACGTGACAAGCCTTCTTCCTTTGCGAGTACGAGCAAGCTAGCCGTGATGCGCTGGCTTGATGCATCCCACTCGCGGCCATGCTGGGCATCGAGCTTTTGCACCCCATCCCTGATCTGTTGGTAGAGCGAATGATCCGCGTGGCCGGGGTCTGACGGAAAAAGGTGTGCCGACGGCCTCGACAATTGTGGATCGCGTTCTCGCAGCTCATGTTCCAGTTCGCGCGCGGTGATAGGCAAGACGTGCAGGTGCGTCGTCTTGCTGTGCTGGAACAGGCCGGGCGTCGGTGGCTGCGTGCTGCTGTCGAGATAAGGCATGGGGCGCGTATCGCTGCCCAGGTCGATACCGTTGCGCTCAAGTATTTCTTCCTTCAATCCCAAGCGCTGCATGTCCAGGATCATCGGCTGTTCCGGCTCGCCGGGCTTTGACTTGTTGTAGTGGCGCTCGTAGATGGCAGCTGTTCCAACTACCCACGGGCCGTAGTGATTGGCGTAGTCGGACTGACCCGTATAGCCGATGCGAGCGCTCTTGGCGTCCTTGTCGAAGAAGTTTGCACCCATTGCCTCGACGTTGGCAGGAGTGACGGGCATCGTCATATCTGCGTTCAAGGTAAGGTTGGACTTGAGCGCGTAATTGAATTGCGGCATTCCGCCGGTTTGATCAATGAAGTCGCGCATACGGCCGGGTGCTTCCCGAAAAATATCTTCCAGGGATGCATCCGGCTTTGCTTGCTTTACCCTGCTGACGGTTGCATTCCAGCCTGCAATTTCTGCACTTGCTTCATCTACACGGTTGCTTGATAAAACCTTCTCCGCCGCGTCCGAATAATCGTGCGTGGTCTTGGCTATCTGCACCGCAGCGGCTTCGAACGTCGCACGGGAAGCAGCAGCGGTTGGGCTGTACATGGCGTGTTGCAGTTCATGCCCCAGCACAAACGTCATGTCACCGGAATCAAGCAACTTGCCGCCATGCCCATTGGAAAGCCTAGACAGCGGCAGCCGGATGGAATTCTCATTCGGCGTGAACGTTCCGCCTGCATTCGGATCATTCAGAGGCTTTAGACTGAGTACGCGTTGCTTCGCAACCGCATCATTGAATTGGTCAAGCAAAACCGGCGATGCGGCAAGCACACCCTGTAGTTTGGTGACATGTTCGGTGGTGACGCCTAGTTGGCGGCCGAAGTCATCAATAATGGCTTGCGCCTGTGGACTCAAAGGCATGGCCGTTCCTTGGGTTAACGGATGTAGATCCATTCAACGCAGTGGTGCTCCACCCGCTCCTGCGGTGCATCGGCCTCACCTCGTGGAAACACCTCCACCCGCATGCCTGGGCGGCTGAAGAAGTCACTCATCCATCGCCCGTCTTCCACCATGTTGCGTTGACGTACAAACCCGATGTTCTCCAGCTTCTTGGTAAACGTATCGAAATCGATCCCGCAGATCTCCGTCATGGACGGGGAAGCACCCGCTTGCGCTGGAACAAAGGTGAACTCGAACCAACGCCCCGCAGTAAGCGTCTGATCCATCCCAAAGCTGTAACCCCACTCACTGGTAAGCGGAGCACTGGCGCCATAACGCTTGGGATCAGCTGCCGCACGCGTCACCGGAACCCCCATTTTGGACTGCAGGTAGTCGGGTGTCAGATCGTCCAGTCCGTGAATTGCTTGAATCAATGCAAGCATGCGGGTGAGTGCATCCTCTGCCGTTCGTATCGGCCCGCTGGGTTCGCTGCCAACGGGAGTGACGTTGGATTCGGCTGAGGAACTCATGGCAGATGTCTCCGTGACGGTTGCCGGGGCTGGGGTGGCCGCCGTGTGGGCGCATGCGCCCAGAACGAGGGTGGCGAGCAAGGCGTAGAGGGGGCGCGCGATCATGAAGCGTCCGTTGTGCGCTGGTGTGGCTGCGACGCTAGTGGCATCCGGCACCGAGGTCAATCGCAAGGCGTCTGGCAGCTGCAGCATCATCGCCGCACGCTACGCGCCCTGGCCGGCACCTCCACCGGCGGCAACACCTCCATCAGCAGCTGCCCCGCGCTGGCGGTGATGCGTAGCTTGGTGCCGATGGCAAAGCCCAATTGCTCCAGCCACAAGCCGCTGAGGCGGACGTGGGGAACGTGCTGGTCGCCGCCGTGGTCGTGGGCGCCGGGGTAATGGGTGTAGCTGACGGTGCATTGGCGCGGGCGGCGGGCGCGGCGGGGTGCGCGTAGCGTGCCGGGGCCTTGCGGGGAGGCGTCCGGGTCGGGCGGCAGCATCGGTGGCAGCTTGCTGCGGTCGGGCTCCACAACGACCCACTGCACCCGCTTGGGCGGCGTGGGGCGCGTGCGGGTGCGGGCGGGTCGTGCGCTGGCAGATGCCGTAGGTGGGCGGCGGCGTGTCATGGCGCCTCCGGGTGGCGGCGGGTAGCGCTAGGTGCAGCGACGCACTGCTGCAACGCCACGTCGATGCGTGCAGAAAGGCTATGCAGGGCCTGCGACAACACGCCGAGCTGGCTGAGCAACTGCTGCGCAAGATCGTCGCTGGCCTGCTCAACGGCCGCGCGTGCGGCCAGGCTGCGCAGCACTTCGCCTATCTCGCTCAGCAAGCTGTGGGCGGAAGCTGGCAACAGATAACCCGGCACCGAAGCCGGCATGGATGGTGCGATAGACATGGCAACGCCCTCCTGGAACAACCCAAGAACCGCCGCCAACGGCGACGGGATGTCGGGAGGTTCGAAACCGCTAGTAGCCGGCGGGCGTATTCCCCTTGCGGGTGTTGTATTAGCCGCCCTCCCGACACAGGCATTGCGTCGGCTTGTCCCTGCAGGATGCAGGCACAAAAAACCCACCGGTTTGACGGAGGTGGGTACCGCTACTAGAGGAGTTTCGACGCTCCTTGGGCCTAGATTGCAAGTACACGGTCTGGCGTGTCAACACACGCTGGCGGGTCTCGCGCGGCTGTGTGCGCCGCTGGCGCAGTGCCATACGGGCCACGCAAGCCGAGCGCCGTCGCCTGATAAGTGCACCTGACCCCATCATGCTTGACCCCTTTCAATCGCTGCGGCTTTCTTTCAACGGATTCACGCGCCTCAGAGCCCGCTTAGCGCCGTTTATACTGCACATCTACTTAAGCCCTAGGGGGCGACATGGAACGGTCGAGAAAGGATGAGCTGAACGAGTGGAAGTGGCCCACTCGCCCAACCAACGAAGAAGAATTCGACGCCATGATGACGTCTCTGGACAGTCGCTTTTCGGCGATGGGCATCGAACCGCGCCATCGAGGCATGAGAGCCTCCCAGCAAGTGTCCTGGACCTTGAAGCTGGATGGCACTCCAATCCTCGGCGGACCTCCGGACAGGGGTCCCCCCTTCGGTCCGCGTGACCTACTTGCCAAGGTCCATGACTGGTATTCGGATCACTACGGCGACGCGATGAAGATCGACTTCTCACCGGGAAGCTTCCTGGTTGTCGTCAACGGCAACCTTTGGAAGGTTCGTCTTCCGATGATCATGGGCGAAGGGAGGCTCGTGGTTAATCGCGACCTATCCGTAGTCCAGAAGGACGGTGTTGGCAGGGGTCCGGCAATCCACAACGTGTTGTGCTCGGTGGAGGGACTGACACAAGCGATGGCCAACAAGTTATCGGACCAGGAGCTTGCGTTCTTCTTCCACGCATTTGTGCATGGCTGGCAAGCGATCATGACCTTGGAGTCACTCGGCGGGCATGCACTGTTCTCTGAGGCGAAAGCAGATTTCAGGCACAGCGTCGATGCCATCGCCAGCCGACGAGAGTATGGAAAAGCACGCTGGGAGGCGGCTCAATGCGCTGAGAAGTTGCTGAAAGGCCTTCTGGCCCGCGAGGAACACTCGTATCCAAAGGATGCCGGAAAGGGGCATGACCACGTCCACCTTGGCAAGCTGCTGGAGGAGAAGCTCGGCATTCGTATCAGCGAGGAGATCCTAACAGCATTGAAGACGTCGCCGGCCGTTCGATACGGTGAAGAAGCCAGCACATTTGAGCAAGCGATGGCGTCCCACAGCGCTCTCCTGGCATTGCTAAGGACGCTTGAGGCACACCACTTCGTCGAGAACAGCGATGGCGATTCAAACGATGGAGTCGGTTAGCACCATTTGCTCTGCGCTTACAGGCTGCGCATCACTCCGCAGGGATAACAGCAGACGCGGTGTGAAGGACGTAGCGGGATAGCGCCCCACCCGCTTCAATGGCCAGTTTTTGGAGCGCAGACTATTCTATTCGGCAAGCAAGGGAATGGCATGGACAATGGCAACGACAAGCGACGGATCGCCGAATGGCGAGCGAAGCGACGCCAGCAGCGTTTTTGAACAAGAGCGGGAACGGGACAGCAAGCGTCAGTTCGGCGGACACTACTTTCTCGAGGATAACGAGGCGCAAGGCATCGATCCTGCCTGCGCCGCTACGGACGCGGAGGAGCTGATCTGGACCCAGCAAAAGTTGGTGCGCGCGGAGGCCGCGCCTCGTCTGACGAGCAGCGAGCTCAGGCTGGCGTTGTGGTCACGGGATTTGGACGCGCTGCGCCAGTTGTGGGGGGAGCGGGAGCAAAAGCTGACCTTAGACTCAACTTCCAAGTGCAACACCCCAATAGCAAGTAGGGTATGCACATGTCAAAACGTTATTTTCACCTGAGTTCAGAAGAGCGCGCGATGCTGCAAATCGAAACCCGACGCGGCCAAAGCTTACGCTCGATCTCCAGGCTGCTAGGCAGAAGCCCGTCGACGTTGAGCCGGGAGCTATCCAGGCAAGACAGCGCGCTCTACTGTGCATCAGATGCAGGCAGGCGTTACACAGCGCGTCGCCGGCTTAGCGTTCGGCAACATCGACTGATCCCTGGAACGGAGCTGTTCCAGCTCGTGCGCGATCATCTGGTGCTATGGCGGTGGTCGCCCCAGCAAATTGCTGCCAAGCTGCTGGCCATGCATCCACACGATCCTGCTCAGCGCGTCAGCCACGAGACCATCTACGCAACGATCTACGCGCATCCGCGCGGGGGCCTGAAGAAAGAGCTGGTCGAGGCGCTGCGCCAGCACAAGCCTTCTCGTGGATTGCGACGGACGAGTGCCGCCAAACGCACCTGGGTGCCGGAGGAACTGCGGATCGTGCACCGACCCGAAGAAGTGCAACAGCGCCTGGTTCCAGGCCATTGGGAAGGTGATTTGATCAAGGGTGCGTTCAACCGTTCCTGCGTGGGCACCCTGGTGGAGCGCAAGACACGCTTTGTCGTGCTGTGCCGCATGGACGGCTGCACGGCCGCAGATGCCCTGGCAGGATTTACCCGCCAGCTGAAGAAGCTTCCCGCCGCGATGCGGACGAGCTTGACCTACGATCGCGGCACCGAGATGACGTGTTATGCCGAACTGATGGAGGGGCTGAACATGGACGTATGGTTTGCAGACCCGCATGCGCCATGGCAGCGCGGAAGCAACGAAAACACCAACGGTCTACTACGCCAGTTCCTACCCAAGGGTGTGGATTTGTCCAGCGTCAGTCAGGAGTATCTCAATCACATCGCCTTGCTGATGAACACCCGCCCACGAAAAACGCTTGGCTGGAAAACGCCCAGCGAGGCCATGGAAGAAGAACTGGCAATCTTCAAATCACGTGTTGCACTTGAATCTTGAGACCGCCGACCTACCTAGAAGACGCAGCACGGTTGCTTGCCCACATTCGTCATCGATCTGGGATTGATCCCGTCCTTCGTGCTCCGGCGCAGATGATGAACAACGACGCCATCCAAGCCCTCCGGGGGGCGCTGGAAGAGTCCGGCCGCCTGATTCCGAGCTCTGCGCCCGCCTCACTCGCTCCGCCAGATGTCGAGGTAGACTGCAAGCGCGTCGAGCAGGTGTTACGAGTCATCCGGGATGGGCAGGCCGACTTCAGGAAGCGTTTGATTGAGCATTACGGGGCCGTGTGCATGGTCACGGGCACGGCCCACGCGGCCGTGATCGATGCCGCGCACATCAACCCCTACAACGGCACGTCCACCAATGCGCTCAGCAACGGGCTGCTGCTTCGGAAGGACATCCACGCCCTGTTCGATGCCGGCTTGCTCCTTGTTTCCCCGAACCTGGTCATCTCCGTCTCCAGCGCCCTTTCTGATGCCTGCTACCGCGATCTGGATGGGCGGCCACTGAGGCTTCTAGCCCCGTCCAAGATCCCTACGAACGCTCTACGATCCCGGATGCTCGGCAAGGCAGCGGACGAAGTCAGTCTTTCAGGCGTTACTCTCGGGAACAAAGATGAATCTCGCACCTGATCCACTGGAAGCCGTTCGCTGGGAGCACCACGAGGTGGCCGTTTACAGCGGTCTCGACCTTCCCTCCTTTGCTACTTTCCGGCGCGAAGTGGTGCTGGCCGCCGTCGAAGCGCTGGATACTAAGATCGACACTCTTGAGAACAGCGAAGAGGAAGTGGAACGGGTCTTCGCCGTAGACCACTACGCTGACATCCGGCAGTCAACCATCGAAGCGTTCTTGCTGGCTACGCAGTCCATGCATGAACGAGCCCTTCGAGGATTGATGGTTGGCATGGCAGGAAGGAAGACCTGGCCCGCCGGCAGAATCCAGCAGATTCAGCGCTGCTCTTTGGACGGCAAGGGCCCCAATCTGCTGTGCTTCTTTCAGGAGCTGTTCGATGCACCCATGGAATGGTTCGGCGTCCACTCCGACTTGCAGTTCCTTCACCTATTGGGCAATGCGCTTCGACACGGCAACGGCGACTCTGCAATCAAGATCCATCAGTTCGCGCCGTCGCTTTGGATAACCTGGCTTCCGCCGGGATCAATCATTGGGGGCCTATACACCGTCCCGCTTGACGCACCCCGGCATCCGGCCTTCGACACGATCACCCTTCCTCGCGTCCTGCTCGAGCAGATGATGATGGCCGTGAGAGGATTCTGGGAGGACATCGAGTTTGTCCGCTGCAACTCGTTCTCCAGGAAATCCGAAGGGGTCGAAAAGCACATGAACGAACTTCGGGAACAACGCGCGCGTCGATCAAATGAACGCGTCTGGACGCCAGGCTGATCAACCGTTGGGTTGAGATCAGGCTCTGTTCTTCATTGCTCGGCGTCCACCGGCACCCGTCAAAAGTTCACGTTCAAACGTCGGATGAGCGCTTTGGTGGTCTTTCGCGGGGCTCAAGGAAGAACGGCTCCAGGTTCACTTGTTTCGTGAGCAGAAGACTGGTTCCAGATCACCTGACCTCGTTGTTTGCTAGTGACACTAGCTTGCGAGAAGTGAATCTGACTCCGTTATTTTGGAGCGCAGCTGGACACCTCGGCGTGATGGACCGATCCTCGTATCGTCAAGGCGCATGCGCCGGCGCGCTGGAACACTCCCCCCCACGATTGATCGTGGCTGCACAGTCGAGCGCGGCATCGCGGTTGTTGCGGATGTCAGTCAGGGAACTGGCGATGGTCACATCCGGGGTGACTCCCCGCCCTTCGAGCGAGACACCGGAGGAATCCTTGAAAGAGGCGATCGGAATGTGAATTTTTGCGCCACGATCAAGTGAGTAGACCTGCGCAATCAGCACCTGGCCGGCCGTGCGCTGACCAATCACACGGGCACGGCGATAGCGTTGCAGGGTCGCCGACAGAACCTCGGCAGCACTGGAGCTGGCTTCACTGACAAGGACAGTGACTGGAACATCCGTTGCTGTCATTCCTGTTGGAACACGCAGCTCGATGGACGATTCGCGACCGCGCTCCGTTCCAATCAGCGTTCCTGCCGGAAGAAAGTTCTTGGCAATGTCACCCATGGCCGTTGCGACTCCACCGCGATTGAGCCGGAGATCAAGCACGATCGGCTGCCCGGGATGAGACGCGACCTGCTGGGTGACCCAGCGCATATTCTTCGTATTGAATTCGTTGAATTCCAGAACGAGCGACTCCCGGTGCTCATAGGCGACTCGCTCATAGAGCTTGGCCAGGAGTCTTTCTCCCATGGCGTGCTCGGTGGGATCTGTCCTTACCTGAAGCACTTGCCCGGATGGTTGCCTGAGACGGTATTCATACGTCCCGACGGGCTGTCCCGATACCGGCCCCATACTTACCAGGTGATCGCCAGGCTCGACACCCGCCCGTTCCGCACTGGAGTGGTTCACCACCTCGATCACGTTTAGCCCGTTGCCGGGCAATGGACTTGTGATCGTCAGCTTCAATGGCCGACAATGAATCATACCGGGCGTTCCACCGGTGCCGTAAGCCGACTCCACCAAAGCGCGAAAGTTTGACCGATCAAAGTCATTGATACGAACCAGCCCATCGCGTCTTTCAAGATTCGTCGAGCGCGTAGCAACAAGATCAACTGGAATAACGAAATATCTCCAGATACCATCCAGCGAAATTGCTGCAACCCCAATGTCTAATTTTTGCTGACCAGGACTCGGGGCCGCAGCGGCAGACAGCAGGACATGCCAGCCTGCGCGCACCCCTCGCGTATAAAGAGGCGAACCAGGGTCGATGGCTTTGACAACTGACATAGTGGCCGAACGCGGCTCGGAGATCAGCATACCGGCTCCCACGAACGCATCCGGCCATTGAAGCCCAACCAGATCTTCCTTCTTTGGAAGGCTCAGCGCGATGTCCTCGGCTGTGAAGTATTGAAGATGCGACGCCTCCAATAAACCCAACATTTCTCCTACCAGGTCGACCGTCTTTGCATGACTAAAATCGAACACCGGAATTCTCTTCCTGTAGGTCGCGTGGACAGCCGCCCAGTCGTAGCCATTGAAATGCTCATCGTAATAACGCTCATCGACTGCTGACCAAGCAGACCCCAGGAGATGCAGGTTGATTCGATAATTCGCCCAAACAGCGAATGCGGAAATCAGAGTGGTAGCGAACAGTAGCCACAGAAAGAAATTCCGATATTTAACCCGCACCCCACCTTCTCCCTTCATGCCCTTATCCACGGCGAGCGCTTGCTCTGACACTATCGGCCTTGCCCCGCAGCATTGGACAAGAAGGCGAAGTCAGTCGTCGCAATCGTCTGCTGCATGCGCGCTGGTGGCGCAGTGCAGAACCGCCTCTGCACGCAGCAGGCCGTTCAACCTACGCCGCTACACGCGGCTGCACGTTGGTCTCGATCTCACTACGGTTGGGCAAGGTCTTCAGGTCGTAAGTGGCCTGCAGCGCAAGCCAGGATGCCGCGTCGCCACCGAAGTGACGCGCAAGGCGCGCAGCGGTATCGGCAGTGATCGCGCGCGCGCCGTGCACGATGCTGTGGACGCGCGTGGCAGGCACATCCAACGCACGCGCCAGGCCGTTGATGGTCAGCTGCAATGGCAGCATGAAGTCCTCGCGCAGGATCTCGCCGGGATGGATCGCGCGCAGCTTGTTGGTGGGTCGCATGGCAACACCTCAGTGATAGTCAACAATCTCTACGTGCCCAGGGCCGGCACCGGTCCAGACAAAGCACACACGCCATTGGTCGTTGATGCGGATGCTGTGCTGACCTACACGCGTACCTGCAAGAAGCTCAAGCCGATTGGCTGGCGGACTGCGCAAGAACTCCAGCGTCTGCGCCGAATCCAGCAACTGCAGCTTCCGCTCGGCTGCGGCCTGCATGGAGTGGAACTGACGCGGGTTCCCACCTTAACAACGCGCGTGTGTGCCTGCATCGAAACGACTGGATCATCCTGACCGCCCTCATTACGTCAGGCGGAATATATTACGCATTGCGTAATGGCACAAGGGTGATTTGTATTCCCATCCCCCGCGCCGCGCGCCGGCTCGCGATTGTGGCGCGGGCGCTCCAAGGGTTGCGCGCCAATGACACGCAAGCAGCGTCTTATCGCGCCGATGAGGGTGCGGGGCCTGTCACTGCCTTGGCGGCCGTCCCGTTCCCTTCTCTCGCGGGGAGACGGGCTTTCCACGCGACGAACTGTGACCACGCCAGATTTCCGGCACTGCCAGGCGCCCTCGTCTATCAAGTCCGCCGCGCCCGGGCCGATACCGCCTGCATGGACAGATTGAGCATCATCGGACTGGTGCTGGCGATCGTGGCGATCGTCGGCGGCAGCGTTTTGAAGGGCGCCGGTATTTCGTCGCTGTGGTCGCCGGCTGCCTTCGTGATCGTCATCGTTGGCACGGTGGCGGCGATCCTGCTGCATACCTCGCCGACGGTTTTCCGGCGCGCCTTCAAGATCCTGCGCTGGGTGATCCAGCCGCCGGCCAGCGACCGCCCGCAGCTGCTGGCGCGTATCGTGGAATGGAGCAATACCGCGCGCCGCCAGGGCCTGCTGGGCCTGGAGGACCAGTTGCCGCGCCTGGACGACCCATTCCTGCGCAAGGGCTTGCAGATGCTGGTGGATGGCGTGGAGCCGGAGGCCATGCGGCACATGCTGGAAATCGAAATGGACAACCAGGAGCGCCAGGATCTGGCCGCGGCCAAGGTGTTCGAGGGCATGGGCATCTACGCCCCCACGCTGGGCATCATCGGCGCGGTGCTGGGGCTGATGGCGGTGATGAAGAACCTGGCCGACCCGGCCATGCTCGGCCACGGCATCGCGGCGGCCTTCACCGCCACCATCTACGGCATTGCCTCGGCCAACCTGCTGTTCCTGCCGGTGGCCGCCAAGCTCAAAAGCGTGATCCATTGCAGCACCAACGAGCGCGAAATGGCCATCGAAGGGCTAATCGCCATCGCCCAGGGCGAGAACCCGCGCAACATCGAGTCGAAATTGGCAGGCTACTTGCATTAGCCCGCTTATGGCCCGTCGTCGCAAGCATCACGAAGAACATGGCAACCACGAAGCGTGGGCGATTCCGTACGCCGATCTGATGACGCTGCTGCTGGCGTTCTTCGTGGTGATGTACGCCATTTCCTCGCTCAACGAGGGCAAGTACAAGGTGATGGCGCAGGCGCTGACCAGCGCCTTCGGTGGTTCGTCGAACCAAGCGAGCCCGGTCCAGATCGGCAAGACCCAGACCCTGGGCGCCGACCATGACCGTCCCTCGGTCATCAAGGCCGGTGCGCCGATGACGGCCACCACCGGGCCAACCGACACCACCTCGCTGCCGTCGATGGCCGCGCAGATGCGCATGCCGGTGTCGTTGCGCAACCAGGCGCAACTGGCCCGCGCGCAGCGCCAGATGGATGCGGTGGCGCAGCAGTTGAGCAAGACGCTGTCGCCGCTGATCGAAAAACGCCTCATCACCATCCGCCGCAACGATCTGTGGATCGAGGTGGAGATCAACAGCGACATCCTGTTCGGTACCGGCTCGGCCACCCTGGCCGGTGGCGCCCGCAACACCCTGTCCACGCTGGCTACGGTGCTGCGCGATGCACCCAACGGGGTGCGCGTGGAGGGCTATACCGACAACCAGCCGATTGCCACCGTGCAGTTCCCGTCCAATTGGGAGCTGTCGGCCGCGCGCGCGGCCAGCGTGGTGCACCTGTTCGCCGACGACGGCATTGCGCCGCAACGATTGGCGATGGTGGGCTATGGAGAATTCCGCGCACGTGCCGATAACGGCACTGAGGCGGGACGGAATGCGAACCGGCGTGTGGTGTTGATCATCCTCGCTGACTCGGCTGGCTCACTCGCACCCGATCCGCCATCGCAGTTGCACGCGACCGCCGCCGGGGCGCCGAAGCCTGCCAAGCCTGACGGCGGCCAGACGGCCGTCACCACCGAAAGCGGCACAAGTTCCGTTCCCGCCGTAATTGAAGGAGTGCAATGAGATGCGTATCTGGGCAATCGCCAACCAAAAGGGCGGCGTCGGCAAGACCACCACCACGCTGGCGCTGGGTCGCGGCCTGGCCGCGCTCGGCCACAGGGTGTTGTTGATCGACCTCGATCCGCATTCCTCGCTCACCCGCGCGTTTGGCGTGCCGTCCGACCCGCCGCCGCGCGGGGTGCTGGACCTGTTCGGCACCCCGCCGAGCGACCTGGCCGGCCTGGCGCACGAAAGCACCATCCCCGGCCTGTCGTATGTCTGCGCACAGGCCGCCCTGGCCACACTGGAACGCCGTAGCGCCAACCAGCCCGGCCTGGGCCTGGCGTTGCAGAACGCGCTGACCCGCCACGCCGGCCAGCACGACTACATCCTGCTCGACTGCCCCCCTACCCTGGGCCTGCTGATGATCAACGCGCTGGCCGCCTGCGACCGCGCGGTGGTGCCGACCCAGGCCGAACCGCTCGCGCTGCATGGCCTGGCCAGCATGGTGCGCACCGCCGACATGGTGCAGCGGTCGCGTCGCCGCGCGTTGCCGGTGTCGATCCTGCCCACGCTGTTCGATCGCCGCACCCGCGCCGGCACCGAAACATTGAAGGAAATGCAGGCCACCTACGGTGCAGTGGTGTGGGAAGACGCGGTGCCGGTGGATACCCGAATCTGCAATGCCGCCGCCCTGACCGTGCCCGCCGTTGGCGGCGACTACCAGGGCCGCGGCCTGTCTGCCTATCGCCGCGCGCTGGAATGGGTGCTGGCCGATGACGCGATGCGTATGGAGCAAGCCGCATGAGCAACCACACCGCCAATGGCGAGCTGGACGACTACCTGGAGGGCCTGCTGCACGATGTCGGCGTGGAAACACCTGCCATCGCGGCCGCAGCAGCGCAGCCGCCCGCCGTGCAGGCGGCCAGCGACGCGAGCGACGTTGCGCTGGCCGAACCGCCGGTTGCCGCGACCGCCTCGCCCGAGGTCATCGCCGCCGACCTGCTGGCCGAGATGCATGCCGACCCCACCTTCGGTGCGCCGGTAGCCGCAGCGCCCACGCCCGAGCAGATCGCCGCCGATCTGCTGGCCGAGATGGATTCGGACCCGGCCTTCGGTGCGCCGGTGGCCGCAGCGCCCACGCCCGAACAGATCGCCGCCGACCTGCTGGCCGAGATGGATTCGGACCCGGCCTTCGGCGCGCTGGTGGCCGCAGCGCCCACGCCCGAACAGATCGCCGCCGACCTGCTGGCCGAGATGGATTCGGACCCGGCCTTCGGTGCGCTGGTGGCCGCAGCGCCCACGCCCGAACAGATCGCCGCCGACCTGCTGGCAGAGATGGATTCGGACCCGGCCTTCGGCAGTGCTGTCCCGAGTGCGGACATGATGGCCGCCGATCTGCTGGCCGAAATGGATTCCGATCCGGCCTTTGGCCTGGACACCGCGCCCGCACCTGCACCGGCACCCGCCGCGCTGCCGCCACGCGCGCCCCAGGCACCGGCACGCGCCGCGCCGGCGCCGATCGCACCGACCGGCCTGCAGGCACTGCTGGCTCCCGGCCAGGCCGACAGGATCCATGCCGAGCGCCGTGCCAGCGAACGCAGTACCCGCTGGCTGCGCCTGCGCTGCGGCGAACAGACCTATGCGCTGGAACTGCTCAAGGTGCAGGAAGTGGTGCTGCCGGTGCCATTGCTGCCATTGCGCGGCACATCCAGCGCCATGCTCGGCATCATGAACCTGCGTGGACAGGTGGTGCCGGTGATCGACCTGGGCATCCACCTGGGCGCATCGCCGGTGGACATGGACCTGCAGACGCGCGTGGTGGTGCTGGAAGAGAACGGCGAAACCATGGGCCTGCGCGTGTCGGCCGTGGAAGACGTCACCAGCCTCACCGACCAGCAGATCGAACCACCGGACAACGCCCGGCTGTGCCGCATCTCCAACAACCTGTTCCGCGGCGTCGCGCGCCTGAGCCACCAGCCGATGATCCTGCTCGATGCCACGCATCTGTTGCATTGAACGGGTGTGCAACCTGACGCCCGCTGTGCGCACTGTGGCGTGTGACCGATTCACCGTTAAAGCTTTCCCGCCCGCCGCCGTTAGTACGCATAGAACCATCCGTTCGGAGCAACAATGAGCACAGTGACATTGGGCGAGGATCTTGGCATCGAGACCAGCGCCGACCTCAAGCAGAAGCTTGCCGGATTCCTCACCCAGGACGGCGACCTGGTGCTTGATGCCGGCGAGGTCCGACGCATCCACACCGCCACCGTGCAGTTGCTCTGCGCCTTCGTGCAGAGTCGCCGCCAGGCCGGCCTGCATACCGAATTCGATGGCTGTAACGACACTTTTAGGGATGCGGCCCGCCTGCTTGGCGTCACCGACGCGCTTGGGCTACCCGCATCCAATGACAACCTGAAATCTGTGGAGAACGCCGCATGAGCGCACGTATCTTGGTGGTGGACGATTCGGCGTCGATGCGCCAGATGGTCTCTTTCGCCCTCACCTCCGCCGGCTTTGCCGTCGAAGAAGCCGAAGACGGCGCCGTTGCGCTGGGCCGCGCGAAGGGCCAGCGCTTCAATGCGGTGGTGACCGACGTGAACATGCCCAACATGGACGGCATCTCGCTGATCCGCGAGCTGCGCCAGCTGCCGGACTACAAGTTCACCCCGATGCTGATGCTCACCACCGAATCGGCGGCCGACAAGAAGTCCGAAGGCAAGGCGGCCGGCGCCACCGGCTGGTTGGTCAAGCCGTTCAATCCCGAACAGCTGATCGCCACCGTCCAGAAAGTCCTGGGTTAACCCTTACTCGCTCCAGCATCGGATGTCACGCCCATGAGCATGGACCTGCAACGTTTCCACGCCACCTTCTTCGAGGAAAGCCGCGAAGGGCTCGACGCGATGGAGGCCGGGCTGCTGTCACTTGAAGAAGGCAACCGCGACCCGGAAATCATCAACTCGGTGTTCCGCGCCGCGCATTCCATCAAGGGCGGCGCTGCCACCTTCGGATTCGAGGCCGTCGCCGGGCTGACCCATGTGCTGGAGACGCTGCTGGACGAGTTGCGCTCCAACAAGCGCCAGCTCGAACCCAATGCCGTCGATGCCATGCTCGGGTCGGTGGACGTGCTGCGCGCCCTGCTGCGCGAAGCCGAACACGGCACCCCGGCAGACCCTGCGGCGGTCAAGGCCGTGCATACCCGCCTGAACGCCGTGCTGGCCGGCGAAGCGGCCACCGCCGTCGTGGCGGCCAAGCCGAAGGAAGAAGAGCCCGAAGCCTGGCACATCGGCTTCACCCCGGCGCCGTCGCTGTTCATGAGCGGCAACGACCCACTGCGCATCATCCGCGAGCTGGAACACCTGGGCCCGCTGCAGATCGCCGCGCGCCTGGAGCGCATACCGGGCTTCGAGAACATCGACCCGCTGGAAGCCTACCTGGCGTGGGACCTGGGCCTGATCGGCAAGATTCCGCGCAGCAAGATCGAAGACACCTTCGCCTGGGTCGTGGACGACTGCGAACTGGACATCCGCCCGATGCCAGTGCCCGGCCCGCCGCCGAGCCTGGCCGTGGACCAGAACGCCACCAGCGCCCCGGCGGCGATTGCCGCTGCGCCGGTGGCCGTGGTCGAAGCTGCCGCCGCGCCTGCCAAGGCCGCTGCCGCCGAAGCCGAAAGCTCCATCCGCGTCAGCGTGGACAAGGTCGATGCGCTCATCAACCTGGTCGGCGAACTGGTCATCACCCAGGCCATGCTCAAGCAAGTCTCCACCGGCCTGGACCCGGCACATGCCGAACAACTGTTCGCCGGCCTGGACCTGCTCGAACGGAACACCCGCGACCTGCAGGAAGCGGTCATCGGCGTGCGCATGTTGCCGGTGGATGCGGTGTTCCGCCGCTTCCCGCGCCTGGTGCGCGACCTGTCCGGCCGCCTCGGCAAGCAGGTGCGCCTGCGCACCATTGGCGAAGGCACCGAACTGGACAAGGGCCTGATCGAAAAGATCGCCGATCCGCTCGTGCACCTGGTGCGCAACTCCATCGACCACGGCCTGGAATTGCCCGACGCGCGTCGCGCCGCCGGCAAGGACGAGACGGGCACCATCACCCTGGCCGCCTCGCACCAGGGCGGCCACATCGTGATCGAAGTCAGCGACGACGGCCGCGGCCTCAACCGCGCCAAGATCCTGGAAAAAGCCGCCGAACGCGGTATTGCCGTGCCGGACAACCCGACCGACTCGCAGGTCTGGGACCTGATCTTCGCGCCGGGCTTCTCCACCGCCGATGCCGTCACCGACCTGTCCGGTCGTGGCGTGGGCATGGACGTGGTTCGCCGCAACATCCAGGGCCTGGGTGGCGAAGTGCAGCTGGAAAGCAACGCCGGCAGCGGAACCCGCGTATTGATCCGCCTGCCGCTGACCCTGGCCATCCTGGACGGCATGACCGTCTCGGTGGCCGGCGAAACCCTGATCTTGCCACTGGCCTACGTGCTCGAAGCACTGCAACCGGCGGCCGAAGACATCCGCTCGATGGCTGGCGACGGCCGCGTGCTGCGGGTGCGCGGCGAATACCTGCCGATCCTGTCGCTGACCAACTACTACGGCTTCGGCGGGCAGCAGTCCTCGCAGGAACCGTTGGTGGTCGTCGTCGAAGGCGACGGCCAGAAGATCGCACTGGAAGTGGACGAACTGCTTGGCCAGCAGCAGGTGGTGGTCAAGAACATCGAGAACAACTACCGCCGCATCCCCGGCGTCTCCGGCGCCACCATCCTCGGTGATGGCCGTGTGTCGCTGATCGTGGACATCGGCGGGCTGGTGCGCTCGTTGAAGGTGCCACAGGCCGCGTAGTGCGGCAGGCCGCGGCAGCCATGCCGCGGTGCACGCTTCCACGCCATCGGTGCGCGATGACGTGGAAGCGATTGCCGGTGGCAAGCAACTGACGGCATCGCCCTTCCCCGTCCGGCCAGACGCCAGACGCGATCGGCAGGACATTCTGGCCCTTTACCCAGACCTTTCGCCTTAGCCAGCATCCGGCGTCCCACCAGGGCCCGGCAACGCTGCCGGGCCCTGGCCGCTCGTCCTGTCCTGCCAGTTATTGCAGCGCCGGCACGGCAATTGGCGCCACAGCCCCTGGCGCACCCTGCCGGCCAACGGTTCACCGGCGTGGCGACCGTCGGTCCAAAAGGTGATAAAGCACACGCTTGGGCGGCCGATAGACAAGGCACTGAGGGCCTTTAGCCCGCGTCAAGTCGAAGGAAGTCGCATGCACACCGCCAATTCCCTCCGCTCTGCCCGCCCGATGCTGGTTGCCGTAGTCGCTGTCGCCCTGCTGGCGGCGGGCGCCTCCCTGCCACCGTCCTTCGCCGCACCGGCAGCGCCGGTGTCCGTACTGCTGGACAGCGTGCCGGTGACAGCCTTGCAATCGCTGGCCGTGGATCTGGTGCAACTGCGCGAACAACAACGTGCACAGCTGGCCGCCGCGTACGACCCGGTTCGCATCCAGGCCTACGACGAACGCCTGGGCAGCTTGCGCCAGCGCATCGCGCGGCATGCCGGCTATTTCCAGGCCACTGCGCCACAGGGCGAGCAGGCCCGTCGCTTCGCGCGGGTGCAGCAGCAGCTCGGCAGATACCTGGCTCAACATCGTCAGGCCGATCGCGCGCTGCACGCCGGCGACCTGCACGCGGCGCAGGCCTTGTCGCTGGGGCACGACGGCGATACCCGCCAACAGCTGTGGACCGAATTGCGCAACCTGCAGGCATCGGTGGCCGGCGACAGCGCACGGCAACGCGACTAAGTCTGCCGCACTCGCTTTCCAGGGCAGCCCTGCCGTAGACGCAGGGCACTGCCCCGGGCAGGCATGGGCCACTTCCGCAGGATGCTCAACATTTCGCTGTCCCAGTCGCTATCTGCTTTATCCCGGTATCTTCCTTTCGCTGGATATTCGTCATGACGTTCAAGAGTTCGTTCGCAAAAACGCTCGCCAACATGCCGTTGAAGCGCAAGTTCCTGGTCCAGACCGCGCTGGTGGCGGTGGGCATCGTCGCCTTGGCGGTGGTGGCCGCGCGCATGCAATACGTGGATCTCACCGACACCCGCCGCGACGGCCTCAAGAGCCAGGTCGAAATGGCGATCGCCGTGGTCAACGGCTACGCCGAGCGCGCCGAAAAGGGCCAGGTGGACGTGGCCGCCGCCAAGCAGGCCGCGTTGCATACCTTGTCCACCATGCGCGCACGCGATGGCGTGGACTACATCTACGTGACCGACCAGGCGCCGGTGATGCTGATGCATCCCACCCGCCCGGATCTGAATGGCAAGCCGCTCAACGATGTGCTCAGCCCAGACGGCAAGCGCATCTTCCCGGCGTTCGTGACCGCCGCGCAAGCCGGTGGTGGCTATGTCGATTACACCTGGGCCAAGCCCGGCAAGCAGGATCCGGTCAGCAAGACCTCCTACGCGGCGCTGTACAAGCCGTGGGGCTGGGTGATCGGCACGGGCGTGTACCTGGACGACACCCAATCGCAGGCACTGGCCTTCACCGCCGTGGTGACGCTGGCCGGCGGCCTGCTGGTGCTGGTCAATCTGCTGGTCGGCTGGATGATCGGCAATTCGGTCCTGGAACCGGTGGCGCGTGCCCTGGCCGCGATCAAGGGCGTGGCGCGGGGCGACCTGAGCGTGCGCACCGCCGACCACGGCAAGGACGAGATCGGCCAGATGCTCAAGGCCACCGACGACATGGTGCACACGCTGGAGCGCTTCTCCGCGCAGACCAAGACGATGGTGCACATGCATGCGGGCGAGGATGTCACCCACCGCATGCCCACTGATTTCCCGGGTGTCTACGGCGAGCTGGCCGGCGGCATCAACACCATGATCTTCGAGCACCTGGATGCCATCGTCGATGCCATCGGCGTGCTCAACGAGTATGCCCAGGGCGACCTGTCGCGCGATGCCGCGCGCCTTCCGGGCACCCGTGCCGTGCTGCACGAAGCCATGGACGCGGCCAAGGCCAGCCTGCTGGCGATCAACACAGAGATCAAGCGCCTGGCGCAGGCCGCTGCCAACGGCGACTTCAGCCAGCGCGGCGATGCCACGCGCTTCAAACACGATTCGGCGCGCATGATCGGCGACCTCAACGCGATGATGGAAGTGAGCGACCGCAACCTGGGTAAGCTCTCCGAACTGCTGACAGCGCTGGCCCAAGGCGACCTCACAGCGCGCATGGATGGCCAGTTCCATGGCGTGTTCGCCCGCATGCGCGACGATGCCAACACCACCGCCACGCAGCTGGCCGGCATCGTCGGACGCATCCAGCAGACGGCCACCTCCATCACCGGGTCGGCCAGCGAAATCGCCGCCGGCAACAACGATCTGTCGCAGCGCACCGAACAGCAGGCCGCCAACCTGGAAGAAACCGCCGCCTCGATGGAAGAGCTCACCTCCACCGTCAAGCAGAATGCCGAAAGTGCACGCCAGGCCAACCAGCTGGCGATCGGCGCAGCCAGCGTCGCCTCGCAGGGTGGGCACGTGGTCAGCCAGGTAGTGGACACCATGTCCGGCATCCAGGCCTCCTCGAAGAAGATCGCCGAGATCATCTCCGTCATCGATGGTATCGCGTTCCAGACCAACATCCTGGCCTTGAACGCGGCGGTGGAAGCGGCGCGTGCCGGCGAGCAGGGCCGCGGTTTCGCCGTGGTTGCCTCCGAGGTGCGCACGCTCGCACAGCGTTCGGCCGGTGCGGCCAAGGAGATCAAGCACCTCATCGACGATTCGGTGAGCAAGGTGGCGCAGGGCTCGGCGCTGGTGGATCAGGCCGGCAGCACCATGAGCGAGATCGTGTCCTCGGTGCAGCGCGTCACCGACATCATGAGCGAGATCTCCGCGGCGTCGCAGGAACAGTCGGCCGGCATCGAGCAGGTCAACCTCACCGTGACCCAGATGGACGAGGCCACCCAGCAGAACGCCGCGCTGGTGGAAGAAGCCACCGCTGCCGCCCGTTCGATGGAACAACAGGCCCAGCAACTGACCGAAGCGGTCGCCTTGTTCCGCCTCTCGGCCGAGCTGGGAGCAGTCACACGCAGCACGCCAGCGAAGGCGCGCATCGCCCAGAAGCCGGCAACGACCGCCGCGCCCACAGCCGCCAGCAAACCGTTACCGCGCGCCCGGGTGGCCTCCGTGGCGTCCAACGAATCGGACTGGTCGGAGTTCTAGAACAGCGGCCAGTCATGACGCACGAACGAGCCGCGCCCGGAGCGCGGCTCGTTTGTTTTGAGCGTTGGGCAAAGCGGAGCCGGCACCGGGCAGGCAAGTGACCATCGATCACCCAGCCTCAGGTTGGATGGACGGGCTCGCTGCAATCATCTAGCCGTCTATCCATGAGCACTTGCATTTCAATCACGATCACTTCACGAAAGTGACCTGATTTACATTTTTTTTATGCCTTGACGTTAATAAGTGGCATCAGCGGCCGAAATCAGGGTGGACGAGATGCGCGGCGCGATTGCTGCCATTGCATCTTCCCATCACCAGCCCGCCTCCCAGGATCCTGCCATGACTGCCTTACTCCAACGCTTCAACGTGGGCCCGCGCCTTGCGGCGGCGTTCACCGTCCTGATCGTGCTGTCCGGCCTGATTGCAATGATCGGCTACCGCGGACTGCGCTCGGCGCAAACTCTGGTCGACGACATCGTGCACCAGAACATGGTGAAGATTCGTCTGTCCAACGACATGATGAACGCCAATTCCATCATCGCCATGCAGCTACGCAATGTCGTACTCCCCACGACCGATGAGCAAAACCTTCAGTTCATCGCACGCATCAATTCTGCACAGACCGACTACAACAAGGCGCGCGAGACCCTGTATGCCATGTCGGCCTTGCCGCAAGGTAAGGCACTGCGCGCAGAAATCGATGTGCGTGGTGCCGAGGCCAAGCCACTGAACGACAAGATCATCGACTTGGTGATGAGCAACCACAGCGATGATGCCTTGACCCTGTTGCTCACCAAGGCAGCTCCAGCCATGCAACGCTGGCAGGACAAGATCTCCGAAAACATCACGCTACAGGACAAGGCGGCATCGCAGGCATCCGCTATCGCCCTGGACTCGATGGCCGACTCGCGCAAGTTGCTGATTGCCGGCACGGCGGCGGTGATTCTGCTGAGCGCCGTGCTGGGGCTATTGATTACCCGTAGCCTTACCCAGCCGTTGAACCGCGCCACGCGCGCGGCCGAATCGATTGCCGGCGGCACGCTGGACAACGACGTCCAGACGCCGTTCAACGATGAAACCGGACGTCTGCTCACCTCCATGCACCGGATGCAATCGCAATTGCGCAATCTGCTGGCTGCGCAGACCGACATGGCCCGTCGTCATGACGAAGGACAGATCAGCTTCCGGATCGACGCCGACGCATTCCCCGGCCAGTACGGCCGCATGGCCAATGACACCAATAACCTGGTGGATTCGCACATCGCGGTGATGATACGCCTGTCGCAAATCATGGGCCGCTATGCGATCGGCGACCTCAGCGAAGACATGGACAAGCTGCCCGGCGACAAGGCCGCGCTGACCGACACCATGATGCAGGTCAAGGCCAACCTCTCGGCGATGAATACCGAGATCAAGCAACTGGCGCAGGCGGCCGCCAACGGTGACTTCAGCGCCCGTGGTGACGCCGCACGCTTCCAGTACGACTTCAGGGTGATGGTCGATAGCCTCAACACCTTGATGGCCACCGCCGACGGCAACCTGCAATCGCTGTCCAGCCTGCTGCAAGCCATCGCCGCTGGCGACCTCACTGCCCGCATGAGTGGCGAGTTCCGCGGCGTGTTCGCGCAGATGCGCGACGACGCCAATGCCACCGCCACCCAGCTGGCGCAGATCGTCACCGGCATCAAGCACTCTGCCATCTCGATCAAAGGCGCTGCCAGCGAAATCGCCGCCGGCAACCAGGACCTGTCCCAGCGTACCGAGCAGCAGGCCGCCAACCTGGAAGAAACCGCGGCCTCGATGGAAGAGCTCACCTCCACCGTCAAGCAGAATGCCGAAAGCGCCCGCCAGGCCAACCAGCTGGCCATCGGCGCCGCCGGTGTCGCTTCGCAAGGCGGGGAAATCGTCAGCAAGGTCGTGGACACCATGAGCGGCATCGAAGCCTCGTCCAAGAAGATTGCCGACATCATCAGCGTCATCGACGGGATTGCCTTCCAGACCAACATCCTGGCCTTGAACGCGGCAGTGGAAGCGGCGCGTGCCGGCGAGCAGGGTCGCGGTTTTGCAGTGGTCGCCTCCGAGGTGCGTACGCTCGCGCAGCGCTCTTCCGGTGCCGCCAAGGAGATCAAGGGCTTGATCGACGAATCCGTGCAGCGCGTGGCCGACGGCTCGGTGTTGGTGCACAGCGCCGGCAAGACCATGGGCGAGATCGTGGCTAGCGTGCAGCGGGTCACCGACATCATGGGCGAAATCTCCGCCGCCTCGCAGGAACAGTCCTCCGGCATCGAGCAGGTCAACCAGACCGTCACCCAGATGGACGAGACCACCCAGCAAAATGCGGCCCTGGTGGAAGAAGCCACCGCCGCCGCACGCGCGCTGGAAGAACAGGCGGTTGGGTTGACCGACGCGGTGGCAGTGTTCAAGACCGACGACAGCCACAGCCATGCGTCACCGACCGCCATGCGTGCCATCTCTTCCCGGCCTTCGGTAAACGCCGCGCGCAAACCCATCACCCAATCGACGTCCACCAGAGCCGTTGCCACCATTCCCCGCGCACCCAAGGCGCGCGCCCAGGTACCTGAGACAGCTGACCAACGCACCAACTGGTCGGAATTTTAATGAAGTAAATGTTATGTTGTAGCGATGCGGCGCTGTTCTCAGCGCCGCATCGCTGCACTCCAAAAATTGCCTGGTTGATCGGCAAACGGGTCGCGTCGGACCACTTCACTGCTCCAACAACTATATCGAGCGGACTCATGCGTCTGCCAAGTTGTTGTCTGATGAGCACAAGCGAAATACACACCTGACAACTTCATCACAAAGTCTTCAGCTCACTGAAATTTTGCCGATATTTATATCAGCGATGACCTTCGTCAACCGCGACAGGAAAGTCCATAGCCGTGCGTTTCCGTCCATCGCAACCGTAGAGCTCTGCGCTCTGCCCGTATCAGCCACGCTCCTCGATCAAGGCGCATACAGATGAAGAACTTGAGTCTCTCCACCCAATTGGCACTGGGCTTTGGCACCATCGTCGCCGTCCTGTTGGCCGTTACCACAGTAGGACTGCGTGGGCAGTCCGAGCTTTCCGAAGCGGTGGCCATGAACGATCACACCTACCAGGTGATCGCGACAGGACGTGCGATGTCGATCGCCACGATCAATATCGAAACCGGCGCGCGCGGCTTCCTGCTCTCTGGCCAGCAGCAACATCTGACGCCTTATAACAAGGGCAAGACTGCGTTCGAGGAGGAATATGCGCGCGCCAAGAAGCTGACCTCCGACAACCCCATCCAGCAGGATCGGCTTGGACAATTGCATACGGCCTACGACGAGTTTCTGGGCCACGAAGAGCGCCTGATCGCGCTGCGCGGCAGCGATGCGGCGATGGGCGATCTGCTGACGCAGTTCAAGGCCGGCCATGAGCGTCTGGCGATGAACAAGATGCGCCAGTTGCTGACCGACTTCGAAAGCCAGGAGAACGGGTTGCTGGTCAAGCGCAGCGCGGCCCTGGCAGCTGCCAAGGTGCGTAGCCGGTGGTCGATGATGATCGGCAGCGGCATCGCCGTGCTGGTGGCAGTGGCCGGCGGCTGGTTGATTCGGCGCCGCCTGCTCGCGCGATTGGGCAGCGCATCGCAGGTGGCCGACGCCATTGCTGCGGGCAATCTGTCCATCACTGTGGACAGTAGCGGCACCGACGAGACCGGACGCCTGCTCGCCAGCATGGGCAAGATGCAGTTGCAATTGCAGAAGGTTTCGCAAGGTCAGCTGGAAATGAAGCGCAGGCACGACCAGGGCGAGTTGAACTACCGTGTGGACGAGTCGGCATTTCCTGGCGACTACGCCACGATCGTGCGCGACAACAATGATCTGGCCGCCTCGCATGTAGCGGTGATGATGCGCCTGTCGCAGATCATGGGCCGCTATGCAGTCGGTGATCTCAGCGAGGACATGGACAAGCTGCCCGGCGACAAGGCCGTGCTGACCGACACCATGATGCAGGTCAAATCCAATCTGTCGGCGATGAACGCCGAGATCAAGCAACTGGCGCAAGCGGCCGCCAACGGTGACTTCAGCGCCCGTGGTGACGCCGCACGCTTCCAGTACGACTTCCGGGTGATGGTCGATAGCCTCAACACCTTGATGGCCACCGCCGACGGCAACCTGCAATCGCTGTCCAGCCTGCTGCAAGCCATCGCCGCCGGCGACCTCACCGCTCGCATGAGTGGCGAGTTCCGCGGCGTGTTCGCGCAGATGCGCGACGACGCCAATGCCACCGCCTCCCAGCTGGCGCAGATCGTCACCGGCATCAAGCACTCTGCCATCTCGATCAAGGGCGCTGCCAGCGAAATCGCCGCCGGCAACCAGGACCTGTCCCAGCGCACCGAGCAACAGGCCGCCAACCTGGAAGAAACCGCCGCCTCGATGGAAGAGCTCACCTCCACCGTCAAGCAGAATGCCGAAAGCGCCCGCCAGGCCAACCAGCTGGCCATCGGCGCCGCCGGTGTCGCTTCGCAAGGCGGGGAGATCGTCAGCAAGGTCGTGGACACCATGAGCGGCATCGAAGCCTCGTCCAAGAAGATCGCCGACATCATCAGCGTCATCGACGGGATCGCCTTCCAGACCAACATCCTGGCCTTGAACGCGGCAGTGGAAGCGGCGCGTGCTGGTGAGCAGGGTCGCGGTTTTGCAGTGGTCGCCTCCGAGGTGCGTACGCTCGCGCAGCGCTCTTCCGGTGCCGCCAAGGAGATCAAGGGCTTGATCGACGAATCCGTGCAGCGCGTGGCCGACGGCTCGGTGTTGGTGCACAGCGCCGGCAAGACCATGGGCGAGATCGTGGCCAGCGTGCAGCGGGTCACCGACATCATGGGCGAAATCTCCGCCGCCTCGCAGGAACAGTCCTCCGGCATCGAGCAGGTCAACCAGACCGTCACCCAGATGGACGAGACCACCCAGCAGAACGCGGCCCTGGTGGAAGAAGCCACTGCGGCCGCACGCGCGCTGGAAGAACAGGCCGTCGGGTTGACCGACGCGGTGGCGGTGTTCAAGACCGACGACAGCCACGGCCATGCGCCGCTGGCCGCGCGTGCCGCCCCGGCGCAGCCGGTGGTGACTCAAGCGCTCAGGGCGCAGGTGGCGGCAGCAGGTCGCAGCCCCGCGTCGAGGCCGCGTCCGGTGGCCGCCACCACCGGCAACGACTCCAGCTGGCAGGAGTTCTGAAGCGGCACGCAACGCAGTCTGAACAGAGCCGGTCGGCAGCATTGCCGGCCGGCTCAAGCCTTCACATGTCATGGCCGATAGCTGCGTACGCCCAAGAGACGCACCAATGCCTACTTCGCCCACGTTGACGCCGAACACCGCTGCTCCGTCCCCACACCGTTGGACCCGTCGTTGGGACGACCTGGCCATCGCCAGCAAACTCGGAATGATCGGCGTACTCGCCCTGATCGGGCTACTCGTCCCGGTCTTGCTCTACAGCGGCACGCTCAGCGAAAGCGTGGGCGTCAGCAGCAACGAATTACGCAGTTACGCACCGCTGGGAAAGATGCTGGGTCTCATCACCGACCTGCACGCCGCGCACGTGGACAGCGGCAGCACCGCCACTGCGGCAGCACAGCGGGCCGAACGCGATCTGCAGCAACTGCTTGCCATGACCACCACCCTGCCCGGCTTCGAACGCAGCCGCGAGCAATTGCGCATCCTGCAACAACGCCATGTCGCCAGCGTCGCCACCGAAGGCTACACCAAGGTAAGGGACCAGGCATTTGCAGCGCTCGATGCGTTGCGCGATGACAGCCAGCTGGTGTACACCCCCTACATCGAGAGCTACCACCTGGTGGTGGCCACGTTGATCTACGGCCCCGACGCCACCGAGTCCATGACCGGGCTGGACGCCGCCAGCGATCCCTCGCAAGCGGCAGAGAACAAGCCCATGCTGGCCGAAAAGCTCAGCCAGCTGCAACGTAACCATGCACGCTTCCGGCATGAGCTGGACAAGGCCATCAGGCTGCTGGAGCAACCGGACCCGGCGCTGAGCGATGCCGCACGCGCCGAAGCCACACGCGCGAACGCGACGATGGCCGTGCTGGCGAGTGCGCTGGCGGGCAGCGACGCCCACGCCGACGCGCGATGGAATGCTGCGCTCGATGCGCTTGGGCAAACGATGCAGGACCTCAGCGGCGTGGCATTGCAGGCCTTGCAACGACAATCCGAACGGCACCTGGTGCAGGCCCGCGACGCGATGTGGCAGGCGATCGCCGGGTTGTCGCTGCTGGCCGCGCTGATCGTCGCGCTGGGCTGGTACACCTTGTCGCGGCTGACCCGCAACGTGCGGCGCGGCGCTGTGGTGGCGGCCAACATCGCCAAGGGCGAACTGACCGACCGGATCGTGGCGCCCAGCCGCGACGAGACCGGCCAATTGCTGGGCAACATGCAGCAGATGCAGCAGCAGCTGCAACGCGTGCTGGCCGCGCAAAGCGAAATGGCGCAGCGACACGATGCCGGCCAGATCAGCTATCGCATGCAGGCCGACAGCTTCCCCGGCGCCTACGCCAGCATGGTGAACGACACCAATGCACTGGTCGGCTCGCATATCGCCGTGAAGATGCAGCTGGCGCAGATCATGTCGCGCTATGCCATCGGCGACCTGAGCCAGGACATGCCACGCCTGCCGGGCGAGAAGGCGGTGCTGAGCGACACCATGGACACCGCCAAGGCCAACCTGTCGGCGATGAACACCCAGATCAAGCGGCTTGTGCAGGCTGCCGCCAACGGTGACTTCAGCGTACGCGGCGACGCACAGCGCTTCCAGTACGATTTCCGCACCATGGTGGAGGCGCTCAATCAATTGATGGCCACCTCCGATGCCAATCTGCAGGCGCTGTCCACGGTGCTGCAGGCGATCGCCGGCGGCGATCTGAACGTGCGCATGCACGGTGATTTCCATGGTGTGTTCGCGCGGATGCGCGACGATGCCAACGCCACGGTCGTGCAGCTGGCCGACATCGTCGCACGCATCCAGCATTCCACCGACGCCATCAACGACGCCGCCAGCGAAATCGCCGCCGGCAACCAGGACCTGTCGCAACGCACCGAGCGGCAGGCCGCCAACCTGGAAGAAACCGCCGCCTCGATGGAAGAGCTCACCTCCACCGTGCGCAACAACGCCGAGCATGCGCGGCGCGCCAACCAACTGGTGGTCGACACCACCACCGTGGCCGCACAAGGCGGTGAAGTGGTGGACCAGGTGGTCGGCACCATGGCCGGCATCCAGACCGCGTCGCGCCGGATCGCCGACATCATTGGCGTGATCGACGGCATCGCCTTCCAGACCAATATCCTGGCCTTGAATGCGGCGGTGGAAGCCGCGCGCGCGGGCGAACAGGGCCGCGGCTTCGCGGTGGTGGCATCGGAAGTGCGCACGCTGGCGCAGCGCTCGGCCGGCGCGGCCAAGGAAATCAAGCAGCTGATCGACGACTCGGTGCAGCGCATCGAGCATGGTAGCCAGCTGGTTGGCCAGGCCGGGCACACCATGCAGCAGATCGTCGCCTCGGTGCAGCGCGTCACCACGATCATGCACGAGATCAGCGACGCATCGCAGCAACAGTCCGACGGCATCGCGCAGGTTGGCCAGACCGTCGCGCAGATGGATCAGTCCACTCAACAGAACGCGGCCCTGGTGGAAGAAGCCACCGCCGCCGCCCGTGCGATGGAAGAACAAGCGCAGCAGCTGCGTGATGCGGTCTCGATCTTTCAGCTGCAGACAACCGCCTCGGCCCACATCGGCCAGGCCGCCTGATCGTCTGCGCTCACACTGATTGAATCGACCTGCGGCCGCTCTGCAAGCAGAGGACCGCACCGCCGATGCAGCTCCCAGCAGCGGACTGCATCGGCCATCGCCATGCCGGCGCTGGCGATAATCCAGGTATGTCGGCAGCTGGCACAGCACCCGGCACTACTGCACGCTGCCAGTCTGTGCTGGCATCTGGCCGCATACTCGAAAAACGTCAATCGCCTTTCGCGAACACCTGGCAGTGCCCTGCGATCCTGCAGATCGCACCCGCACACACAGCCATCACGCTCCGGTTCGTGATCGAACAGTGAAGCTCCTGCGTATCGCCTATGCGATTGCCGCGCTTCCGCGCGCCTTTGCTGCTGTCTTGTGCACGCCCGCTTCACCTCGGTGACGGCTACCCATACGCGGGAGCGCAGATCCGTTCAGCCGTGGTCGGCGGCGCCGTTACCGACTACAAGCAGGCAGACATACCTGCAATCGCGCCGCTCAAGCGCCTGGTTCGGTCGCAGCGATCAAACAACCGAATGTCTGCCTGCACGGCCCATGCGACGTCGCGACGACGCGATGGCACCCAACGCCCCTCTTCCTGCCCATTGCCCTCGAGACCTCCACATGATCGCTCTTCTACAACGGTACAACGTCGGCAAGCGCCTGACCTTCGCCTTCGGCACGCTGATCCTGTTGTCCTGCGGATTGGTCGTCGCCGGTTTATATACCTTGGCCCAGGCGCGCGAGAGCCTGGACACGGTGGTCAACCGCAACATCAAGATCATGCAGCATCTGGAGGACATGACCAGCGCCAGCGCCGTGGTTGCCGTGCAGCTGCGCAACATCGTGCTGCCCACCTCCCAGGAAGACAATCTGCGCTTCACCGGCATCATCAAGGACAAGCTGGCAACCTACGAAGACACCCGACGCACACTCTACGTGTTCTCCGCATCGCCGGAAGCGGCCGCATTGCGACAGAAGATCGATCAGGCCAGCGACATCGCCGGCAAGCTCAACGCACAGGTCGCCGACCTCGGCCTGAATTCCAGGCCCCAGGAAGCGCTTGCGCTGCTGTTGCAGAAAGCCGCACCGGCCACCGAACAGTGGCAGAACGCCTTGAATGAATATTCTGCGCTGCAGCGCCGTCGCGCTAGCGAAGCCTATGACGCAGCCACCACGGCCATGGCGCGCGGCCGTGCCATGTTGATCGGCGGCGGCCTGGCAGTGGTTGTCATCAGTATCCTGCTGGGGTGGGCGATCACCCGCAGCCTGGTGCGTCCGTTGACCCAGGCTACCCGTGCCGCCGAAGCCATTGCCGAGGGCCATCTCGACAACGATGTGCGCACCCAGGCCAACGACGAAACCGGCCGCCTGTTGCAGGCCATGGACAAGATGCAGGACCAGGTCCGCACACTCATCAGCGCGCAGCTGGACATGGCCAGGCGCCATGACGAAGGCCAGATCAGTTTCCGTATGGACGCCAGCGTGTTCCCCGGCGATTTTGGCCGCATGGCCCGCGACACCAACGAGCTGGTCGCCGCCCACATCAAGGTCAAGATGCAGACCATCCACTTGGTGGAGCGCTACGCCATCGGCGACCTGAGCGAGGACATGCCGCAACTGCCAGGCGAAAAAGCTGCGATCACCACTGCGATGAATCAGGTCAAGCACAACCTGTCCACGATGAATCAGGAGATCAAGCATCTGGCGCAGGCAGCGGCTGGCGGCGACTTCACCGCACGCGGCAACGCCGAGCAATTCCAGTACGACTTCCGCATCATGGTCGAGAGCCTCAACCACCTGATGGCCACCGCAGACGGCAACCTCGCCTCGCTCTCCAGCCTGTTGCAGGCCATTGCCGCCGGCGACCTCACTGCGCGCATGAGTGGCCAGTACCAGGGCGTGTTTGCGCAGATGCGCGACGACGCCAACGCCACGGCCGAACAGTTGGCCGGCATCGTTGGTCGCATCCAGCAGGCCGCCGACGCGATCGGCCTGGCCTCGGGCGAGATCGCCACCGGCAACCAGGATCTGTCCCAGCGCACCGAACAGCAGGCCGCCAACCTGGAAGAAACCGCCGCCTCGATGGAGGAACTCACCTCCACGGTCAGGCAGAACGCCGAACACGCCAGCCAGGCCAACCAGCTCGCCATCGGTGCGGCAGCGGTGGCATCGCAAGGCGGCAGCGTGGTCGCCGATGTGGTCACCACCATGTCCGACATCCAGGCCTCTTCGAAGAAGATCGCCGAGATCATCTCGGTCATCGACGGCATCGCGTTCCAGACCAACATCCTGGCCTTGAACGCGGCCGTGGAAGCGGCGCGTGCCGGCGAACAGGGCCGCGGGTTTGCCGTGGTCGCCTCGGAAGTGCGCACGCTGGCGCAACGCTCGGCCGGTGCCGCCAAGGAAATCAAGCACCTGATCGACGATTCGGTGGACAAGGTCACCCAGGGCGCCACCCTGGTCGACCAGGCCGGCACCACCATGGCAGAGATCGTGGCCAGCGTGCAGCGCGTCACCTCGATCATGGGCGAGATTTCTGCTGCCTCGCAGGAGCAGTACGCCGGTATCGAACAGGTCAACCAGACCGTCACCCAGATGGACGAAGCCACCCAACAGAACGCCGCCCTGGTGGAAGAAGCCACCGCCGCCGCACGCGCCATGGAAGAGCAGGCGCAGCAACTCACCGAGGCCGTGTCGGTGTTCAAGGTCAACACGCAGGCACCGGTGGCACGCCAGCTCGCCGCCATTGCCGGTGCCCCCAGCCATGCGCGCAAGCCAGCGCGTGCATTCGCCGCACCGGCGAGCGCACCTCGCCCATCGACACGTGCGTCTGTACCGGCCACCGATGCAGCCGGCTGGCAGGAGTTCTGAGTGGCGTCCATGTCTATCAGGCGGGCTTGCCCAAGGTGCACAGACCATGAGCATCGATCACCACGCTCCGTTTCCTTAACCGCGTTTCGCAAGGCATGACCAAACCGCACAGTGCAACCTCGTAGTACGCAGGCAACACACTTATCAGGGTTGCGTACCAGTCGCGGATCGTGGATCCGCAACCAGCAAATCTTGACAGCCGCTTCTCTTCTCCAGGGGAAGCGGCTTTTTTTGTCGCGGCCTTCCGGGCCTGGCGACTAGGGCGATGACTCGCAAACGGCGCGCCGTGGAAATTTCACACCGAACTCACAAATGGCGGAATGGGTTACCTGCTCTGAAATCGCTTACACGCACTCAACTTGAACATATCGCATTTTTTATGCAGATTTCGGCATAAATGATCAATTTCGCGCCTAGACGGCCGATAACGCATTCATGCATTTGTAACGCCCTTCCCGGGGCAAGGTCGATTTCGCATGGATTTCTTCAACCGGCTGTCTATTGGCACACGGCTGTCCGCACTGCTGACCCTAGTCATCGCCATCTCGCTGGGGCTACTGGCCCTGACCATCTATCGGCAATCGGCGCGCGACATCGAATCGCAGGTCAAGGCCGAGCTGCGCTCCAGCACCCGGCTGATGCAGCAATCGGTGGCGATGTACGACGTGACCCTGACCGAGGGCACCCAGCGCCTGGGCAACGTGTTCGACGACATGCTCCCGCGCGGCGCCCGCGAACTGGACCCGGCCAGCACCGTCACCATCGGCGCGCAAGACACCCCTGCGTTGCGGGCCGGCACCCAGGCACTGAATCTCAATTTCGACGCGGTGGACCGCTTCGCACAGGCCACCGGCGGCGTTGCGACCATCTTCGCGCGCACCGGCGACGACTTCGTGCGCATCACCACCTCGTTGCGCAACAAACAGAACGAGCGCGTGATCGGCACCCTGCTCGACCGCAAGGGCAAGGCCTATGCCGCGCTGTCCGAGGGCAAGCCCTTCACCGGCCAGGCGCAACTGTTCGGCGAACAGTACATGACCCATTACGCGCCGCTGCGCAATGCGGCCGGCGACGTGATCGGCGCGCTGTTCGTCGGTCGCAACTACACCCAGGGCCTGGCAGCGCTCAAGGCCCAGGTCAGCCAGACCAAGCTGGGCCAGGACGGTTACTTCATCATCGTCGACATGGCACCTGGCGACCACCATGGCCAGGTCATCGCCGCCCCGCCCGGCACGCCGGACAACCTGTCGGCGCTGGTCGCCGCCGAGCAGCAGCCCGCGCTGCAAGCAGTGCTGGATGGCAAGCAACCCAGCGCCAACCTGCCGTTGCGCGATGCCAAGGGCAGCAGCCAGGCCTTCGAAGTCACTGCCCACCGCTATGCGCCGTGGCAGTGGGCAGTGATCGGCACGCAGCCGCGCAGCGCCATCGATGGCCCGCTGGACGCGCTGATGGGCAGCATGTTGCTGTTCTCGTTGGTGGTGCTGGCACTGTGCATCGCGGTGGTCTTTATTGCCGCACGCAAGATGGTTACCCGCCCCTTGTTGGCGGTGGAGCGCGTGTTGGGCGACGTCGCGGCCGGGCGCCTGGACAACCCGATCGAAATCGATCGGCACGACGAACTCGGCCGTCTGCTGCTCAACGCGCGCACCATGCGCGACGACCTGCGCGCGCGCCTGGAGCGCGATCACCTGATTGCCAGTGAAGCGCTGCGCGTGCGCACTGCGCTGGACGACGTCAGCACCAATGTGATGATCGCCGATGCCGACCGCCGCATCATCTACGTCAATCGGCCATTGCAGCGCAAGCTCACGCAGATGCAAGGCGCGCTGCGAGCCCACCTGCCGCACTTCGACGCCGACGCGTTGAGCGAGCTGCGCATCGACCAGTTTCATCAAAACACTGACCAGGCGCAGCTGCTGGAGCAGCTCAAGAGCTCGCATACCGCGCAGATCGAGGTCGGCGGCCGCATCATGCTGGAAATCGTCAGCCCGGTCCTCGATGCCACCGGCGAACGCATGGGCTATGTCGTGGAATGGAGCGACCGCACCCAGGAGGTACAGGTGGAAGAAGAGGTCGCGAGCGTGGTGCGCGCAGCGGCCGCCGGCAACTTGAGCGAACGGATTGGCGTGCAGGACAAGCAGGGCTTCCTGTTGCTGCTCGCCTAGCAGCTCAATGTATTGCTGGACAACAATGCCGACGGTTTGTCGCGGGTGTCTGCGTTGCTGTCGTCGCTGTCGCAGGGCGATCTCACCGCGCGCATGGAAGGCGACCTGCAAGGCGTCTTTGCCGATATCCGCGACGACGCCAACGCCACTGCCGACCAGTTGGCCGGCATCGTGCGCCGGATCAAGGACTCCTCGCTGGCCATCAATTCAGCCGCCACCGAGATCGCCACCGGCAATGGCGACCTGTCGCGTCGTACCGAACAGCAGGCCGCCGCGCTGGAGGAAACCGCCGCCTCAATGGAGGAACTCACCGCCACCGTCAAGCAGAACGCCGACAATGCCGACCAGGCCAACCGCCTGGTGCTGGATGCGGCCGGCGTGGCCGCCAGGGGCGGCGACGTGGTTGGCCGCGTGGTCGCCACCATGGCCGACATCGACACCTCGTCCAAGAAGATCGCCGACATCATCGCGGTCATCGACGGCATTGCGTTCCAGACCAACATCCTGGCCTTGAACGCAGCAGTGGAAGCAGCGCGTGCCGGCGAACAGGGCCGCGGGTTTGCCGTGGTCGCTTCCGAGGTGCGTACGCTGGCGCAGCGTTCGGCCGGCGCGGCCAAGGAGATCAAGCACCTGATCGAAGATTCCGTGACCCGCATCGGCAACGGTGCAGCACTGGCAGCGGAGGCCGGCAATACCATGCAGCAGGTGGTCGGCTCGGTGCAGCGCGTCACCGACATCATGGGCGAGATCACCAGCGCCTCGCGCGAGCAGGCCGCCGGCATCACCCAGGTCAACCAGACCGTCACCCAGATGGACGAGACCACCCAGCAGAACGCGGCGCTGGTGGAAGAAGCCACCGCCGCCGCCCGTGCCATGGAGGATCAGGCCACGCAGCTGGTGGATGCGGTAGCGGTGTTCCGCCTCGAGCAGGAAGACCGCCTGAGCACGCTGCTGGCCAACGCGCGCCACGCCTACCACTGAGGCGACGATGCCGCGCCTGCATAGACTGCGCGCGCGGCGACACTGGCAGCAATCGCGTGCAGTGCGGCGTCACCGGGTGCAGCGACCGCCGGCCTTGCCGGCGTGGGCGTTGGCCTTCAAGATTCGCGGCCGCCGCCGATATCATGGCGATGCCAGCGCCAGTCCAGCGGCGCCCTCCCGTTTCCAACCGTGCGCGTGCCCATGTCCCAAGGCGATTCCTCACAGTCACAGCAGGACCACGACGCCGATCATCTACCCGAAGGTGACGAGCGCTATCTGCTGCGCAACCGGCGGCAGATCCGTGGCCTGCTGCGCCAACTGCGGGACCAACGCGCCGTGGTCACCATGCACGTGGCCGGTCGCGACATGGCCGTGCCCACCGCCGTGCTTGAGGTGGACGAGGACGACGACTGCCTGATCCTGGACGGCAGCCACAACGACACCTCCAACCGCGCCATCGAAGACGCCAAGTACCTGCTGTGCTACGCGCAGCTGGAACGGGTCAACGTCCGCTTCCGGCTGGAGAAGGCGCAACGCATCGAGCGCGACAGCCACGTCGCCTTCCGCGCCAACCTGCCCGATGCGCTCTACCACATGCAACGGCGCGAATCGTACCGGCTGGAAACGCCGATTACCGATTCCCCCGTCTGCACCATCCGCCAGGAGCAAGCGCAAGGCGGCGACCTGAGCCTCCAGCTGCGCGTGACCGACATCAGCAGCGGCGGGCTGGCGGTTTCGCTCACGGCCGGGATGCCCTTGCTGGAGCCGCAGCGCACCTACCGCGACTGCACGCTGCAACTGCCAGGCGCCGCGCCGATCGTCTTGCCGCTCACCGTCTGCAGCCAGCACAAGCAGACCCTGCCCAATGGCAGCGAGGGCTTCCGCATCGGCATGCAGTTCAGCGACCTGCCGCGCGGTGCCGACGAAACCATCCAGCGCTACATCTTCCGCGTCGACCGCCAGCGCAATGCACGCAAGAGCGGTGTGTTCTGAATCTACCTGCAGCGCCGGTGGCGCCTGCCTAAAGTTGCCGGACGGCGCGCCGATGTTGCTAGGGCAACCCCCTTTATGTCACTCAGCCGCAACGCCCGGAGTTTCCATGAACGACAAAAGCACGACCACCGGCACCGGTGGTGAATTCCTCAGCTTCGCCCTGGGCGAAGAGCACTACGGCGTGGACATCCTGAAGGTGCAGGAGATCCGCGGCTACAATTCGGTCACCCGCCTGCCCGACGCCCCCGACTACATCAAGGGTGTCATCAACCTGCGCGGCACCATCGTGCCGGTGATCGACCTGCGCCTGAAGCTGCGCATGAAGGAAGCCCGCTACGATGCCTTCACCGTGATGATCGTGCTCAACGTGGAAGACCGCGTCGTCGGCATCGTGGTGGACAGCGTCTCGGACGTGATCCCGCTCAACGATGACCAGATCCGCCCCACCCCCGAGTTCGGTGCATCGGTCGATACCCGCTTCATCTCCGGCATCGGCACCCAGGACGATCGCATGCTGATCCTGCTGGACATCGAGACCCTGCTCGACAGCACCGAGCTGGGCCAGCAACTGACCGAAGAAGCCGCCTGATTCAACCCTGTGCGCGAATTGCAGGGTGGCCGTCGCCAGACGATGGTCGCAACCGCAGCGAGGCACGTCTCCGCTTCGCGACGGCTTGGCAGCCGCTGCATCCATGGCAGCGGCCGTTTGCGACCATCAGGTGTCAGGACACTCCCGACAGGTAGCGTACACATGTGCGGAAGTGAGATATAGATCACTCTAATCGGGTTCAAGTTGAAGTCCAGCTCGCCGATAGCTGAATGGAAGCCCGTGTGCATAAACGGGTCACCGTTCGACTTTCGATTCTGGAGAACCCCTATGAAGTTCCTGCTGTCGCTGCTCCCCGTCGCTGCACTGGTCGTTGTTGCTCCCTCGCTGTCGGCTCAATCGCAGGAAATGATTCCGCCGGAAATGGCAACCCGCTTCGTTGGCAAGGACGGCATGGTCTGCGGCAAGGTCGAAAAGGCCAAGTACGCGCAGAGCTCGGAAGGTGAGCCCACCTTCCTCTATATGGGTGGCATGTTCCCGCGCCACACCTTCTCGGCCCGCATCGACGGCGCTAACCGCAGCAAGTTCAGCTTCGCCCCGGAATCCCTCGAAGGCAAGGACGTCTGCGTTCTGGGCAAGATCCAGCGCGACAGCTCGCGCGCCGAAATCGAAGTCAGCTCTCCGGCCGGCCTGAAGCTCGCCACCATCAAGTGATTCCATCGCACATCGCCACGCCCATGCGTGGCGATGTGCTGTCTGGATGATGCGGACTGACTTCTACGGGGAATCGTGTCAATGCAATGGATCAATAACCTGAAACTGATGCCGCGGCTGATGCTGGCGTTCGGCATCGTGCTGCTGATGATGCTGGTACAAGGCATCATCGCCTACTCGGGCCTGGCGTCGCTCAACAACGTCACCAGCGACCTGGCCGGCAACACCATGTCCAGCGTGCGCGAAGCCGGCGACCTGCGCGGCATGCTCGGCGAATACCGCAATGCGGCCTATCAAAACCTGGTGCGTGCAAGCGATGCGGTCAAGCAGGAGGCCAGGCAGCGGTCGAAGAAGCTCGGCAGCGAGATCGACGCGACGATCAAGGGCTACCCCCGCTTGATCGAGACCCCGCAGCAGAAGAAGTTGTTCAATACGTTCGTGGCGGACTGGAAGAAGGCCTACGCCTCCTATGCCAGCGTCAATGAAATGGTCGAGCTCAATCTCCCGGACGATGCTGTTGACACCTTCGTCGGCGAAACCCGCACCCTGCACAACAAGGCACAGGATTCGCTGGCTGCGCTGATTACCGAAGACAACCTGCTGGCGCAGGCGGCCAAGACCAAGGCCGAGAAGGTGCATGCCACGTCCGTGTCGCTGACCGTGATGGTGCTGCTGATCGGCATCGCCGGCGGCCTCGGCCTGGCATTCCTGTTCGCCCGTTCCATTGTCAAGAGTATGCGTGGCGCGGTCAGCACGGCCACCGAAATCGCCGGCGGCAAGCTGGATGGCCAGATCCACGTGCAAGGCCAGGATGAAGTGGGCGAACTGATGCGCTCCATGCAGCGCATGCAACGCGATCTCAAGGAGCGTATCGAACGCGACCACATCATCGCCGACCAGAACCTGCGCATCCGCACCGCGCTGGACAAGTCGTCCACCGGCACCTTTATCACCAATCCGGACCGTGTCATCATCTACGCCAACGATGCCTTCATGAAGATCGTGGCGCAGTACGAAAGCAGCATCCGCCTGGCATCGCCGGAGTTCGACGCCAGCAAGGTCATCGACCAGCACGTCAGCTACCTGGGTCTTTCCGATGCCACCGTGCGCAAGGCCATTGCCGCACTGGAACGCGATGGTGTCACCAGCTTCGAAGAGCGCTTCGGCGAAGTGGTGCTGGCACAGACCGTCACCGGCATCAAGAACGACCAGGGTGAAATCGCTGGCGAAGTGTGCGAATGGCGCGACCGCACCATCGAAGTGCAGGTCGAAGAAGAAGTCGCCCGCATCGTGCGTGCCGCTGCCAACGGCGACATGAGTGGCCGCGTGGACACCGACGGCAAGCAGGGCTTCTTCCTGCAGCTGGCCCAGCAGCTCAACGGCCTGCTGGATGCCAACGCCGCCAGCATCGAGCAGATCTCGGCCCTGTTGTCGGCACTGTCGCGTGGCGATCTGACCGTGCGCATGCACGGACAATTCAGCGGTGTGTTCGCACAGATGCGCGACGATGCCAATGCCACGGCCGAACAGTTGGCCGACATCGTCGGGCGCATCAAGACCTCCTCCACCGCGATCAATGCGGCCGCTGGCGAGATCGCCGCCGGCAATACCGATCTATCGCATCGTACCGAGCAGCAGGCCGCCAACCTGGAGGAAACCGCTGCCTCGATGGAGGAACTCACCTCCACCGTCAAGCAGAACGCCGAAAGCGCCCGCCAGGCCAACCAGCTGGCCATCGGCGCCACCGGCGTCGCCTCGCAAGGTGGCGAGGTGGTGTCGCAGGTGGTCAACACCATGTCCGGCATCGAAGCCTCGTCCAAGAAGATCGCCGACATCATCTCGGTCATCGACGGCATTGCCTTCCAGACCAATATCCTGGCCTTGAATGCCGCCGTGGAAGCGGCGCGTGCTGGTGAGCAGGGCCGCGGGTTCGCCGTGGTGGCCTCGGAAGTGCGCACGTTGGCACAGCGCTCGGCCGGTGCCGCCAAGGAGATCAAGGGCCTGATCGACGACTCCGTGCACAAGGTCGCCGAAGGCTCGGCGCTGGTGCGCAAGGCCGGTGCCACCATGGCCGACATCGTCGCCAGCGTGCAGCGCGTGACCGACATCATGGGCGAGATCTCCGCCGCCTCGCAGGAACAATCTGCCGGCATCGAGCAGGTCAACCAGACCATCACCCAGATGGACGAAACCACCCAGCAGAATGCCGCGCTGGTGGAAGAAGCCACCGCCGCCGCCCGTTCGATGGAAGAACAGGCCGGTCACCTGGCCGAAGCGGTCTCGGTGTTCAAGCTGGATGAGTCGGCCGCTGCCGCCACGCAGGCACGCCTGCGTCCGGTGGCCTCACGTCCGGTGGCGGTCAAGACCGCGGCCAGGCCGGCGGTCCGCACAGCGACAGCGCCGCCGCGGTCTGCCAAGTCATCGGCCGCGCTGGCCGACGGAAACTGGCAAGAGTTCTGAGTCACTGCCGTCACCCACAACGCCCCGGCCTGCCGGGGCGTTTGTGTTTGTGCCGATTGCCATCCACGCCCTCTGCTGTGGACGTGCAACCCGGGCAAGCCGCCGCACGGCGGCCTCCACGTACCCGCACGGCCCCACCGCCATCGACCCACCGATTGGCGCTTCAGTTGCACGGCCCCATGGCCGATATCCAGTACTAGCTAACAACGCGTATGGATATGACGACTACCACTCCCGCTTCTGACACACGCGAATTCGATTTCGGCGACCGCGACTTCAAGCGCGTCTGCGACCTCATCTATCAACGTGTCGGCATCGCCCTGGCGCCGGCCAAGCGCGACATGGTGTACGGCCGCCTGTCGCGTCGTCTGCGCGTACTTGGCCTGCGCTCGTTCCGCGAGTACCTGGACCAACTGGAAGCCGGCAACGACGAAGAAGAATGGCAGGCGTTCACCAACGCACTGACGACCAACCTGACCTCGTTCTTCCGCGAGCCGCACCACTTCGACAAGTTGCGCGAAGAACTGCAAAAGCGCACGGCGCAAGCGCCGCTGAAGATCTGGTCCTGCGCCGCCTCCACCGGCGAGGAGCCCTACTCCATCGCCATCACTGCCTGCGAAGCCTTCGGCACGCTGACCCCGCCGGTGAGCATTATCGCCACCGACGTGGACACCCAGGTACTGGAAACCGCCTCGCGCGGGGTCTATGCCATCGACCGTGTCGCCTCGCTGGATGCAGCGATCAAGCGCAAGTACTTCCAGCGCGGCAGCGGCCCCAACGAGGGCAAGTGCCGGGTAATCCCGGCGCTGCAGCAGTTGATCGAGTATCGGCAGTTGAACCTGCTGTCTTCGCGCTACGACGTCGGCGGCCCTTACGCGGCGCTGTTCTGCCGCAACGTGATGATCTATTTCGACAAGCCCACCCAGCGCGGCATCCTGTCGCGCCTGGTCACGCATATGGGCGACGACGGCCTGCTCTACACCGGGCATTCGGAGAACTACCTGCACGCGGCCGACCTGATCCAGCCGTGCGGCCGCACGCTGTATCGGCGCACCCAGCGCGCAGGGGCGTCCGCATGAGTACGGCCGTGCAAGTCGACGACGTGATGCGCTACCGCGATTCGCGCTTCCAGACCATCACCGCCAAGCTGTTGCCCACCCAATACCTGGTCGTGGACGACGACACCGCGTTGACGACCACCTTGGGATCGTGCGTTGCCGCCTGCCTGCGCGACCCGGTGCTCAAGATCGGCGGCATGAACCATTTCCTGTTGCCGGAGGGCCAGGTCGGCGACGGCGCACCCGCGCGCTACGGCAGTTATGCAATGGAGTTGCTCATCAACGACATGCTCAAGCGCGGCGCGCATCGCAAACGCATCGAAGCCAAGGTCTTCGGTGGCGCCAACGTGCTCAAGGGTTTTACCAGCAATCCGGTCGGCACCCGCAATGCCGAGTTCGTGCGCCAGTATCTGCAAGCCGAATACATTCCCATCATTGCCGAAGATCTGTGCGGCATCCATCCGCGCAAGGTGTGGTTCTTCCCGACGACCGGCCGGGTGGTCGTGCAGCGTCTGCCGCATGCACACGAAGCCGAAGTCGCCGCCGCCGAATCGGCCGTGCGCGCCCGTCTATCCAAAGCCCCGGTCACCGGTGGAGTGGAGCTGTTCGAATGACGCTGGAAACTCCCGTACGTGTGTTGATCGTCGACGATTCGGCGGTCGTGCGCCAGATGCTCACCGAAATCCTCTCGCGCGATGCCGGCATCGAAGTGGTCGGTTCGGCGGCCGACCCGCTGCTGGCGCGCGAGAAAATCAAGCGCCTCAATCCGGACGTCATCACGCTGGACGTGGAGATGCCGCGCATGGACGGCCTGGTGTTTCTGGAAAACCTGATGCGCCTGCGCCCCACGCCGGTGGTGATGATCTCGTCGCTGACCGAACGCGGCGCCGATACCACCTTGCAGGCCTTGTCGCTGGGCGCGGTGGATTTCGTGTCCAAGCCCAAGATCGACGTTGCGCGCGGGCTGGAAGGCTACGCCGAGGAGATCGTCAGCAAGGTCAAGATGGCCGCCAAGGCCAAGGTCAGCGCGCTCAACCGCCCCACCCCGCCCAAGCTCACCCTGGACACCTACGCGGCCCCGGTAGCGGGCAGCGCGCTGCGCTTTCGCACTACCGACCGCCTGATCGCCATCGGCGCCTCCGCCGGTGGCACCGAAGCGCTGCGCGTGGTGCTTGAACACATGCCTGCCGACGCACCGGCGGTGGTGATGACCCAGCATCTCCCAGCCAGTTTCAGCACCGCATTCGCCGAGCGCCTCAACCGGCATTCGGCCATGTCGGTGCGCGAAGCCAGCGATGGCGAAGCCATCCTGCCCGGCCATGCCTACCTGCCGCCAGGCGGCCAACATCTGCGCATCATCCGCGACGGTGCGCGCTGGCGCTGCCGCATCGACGACGGCCCGCCGGTCAACCGCCACAAGCCGGCGGTGGACGTGCTGTTCCGTTCGGTGGCCGCCAACGCCGGGCCGAATGCGGTCGGCGCCATCCTCACCGGCATGGGCGACGACGGTGCCCGCGGCCTGCTGGAAATGCTGCAGGCCGGTGCACCCACGCTGGTGCAGGACGAAGCCAGCAGCGTGGTCTGGGGCATGCCCGGTGCTGCCTACAAGCTCGGCGCCGCGCAGGAAGTGGTGCCGCTGGATCGCGTGGCCGAGCGCCTGATCGCGTTGTCGGCCCAGGCACGCTGACGTCCATGGCTGAGCGTCCCCCGCATTCGAACGCGCCAGCGGAGGTACACGGCACTGCCGGTGCCGCCGCGGGTGTCGCCGGTGCGGGCATTCCCATACGCGCTGCCGGCAGTCTCACGAATACGCCCGGCCCACTCACCGCCGGCATGGTGATGCGTGGCGAACGCCCGCGCGACCGCCGCGCGCGCCTGTTGTCTGAAGCCCTGGACGGCAGCAGCAGCGCCATCCTCATTTGCGATCTGCAATCGCGGCTGCTGTATGCCAACGACGGCTTCCAGCGCATGTTCGGCTATAGCGAGGCCGAACTGGTGGGGCAACGGCCCTCCGACGTGCTGACCCGCGCGCAAAGCGACCAGAACGAGGTGGCGCGAATCCGCGACCGTGCCGATGCCCTGCAACAGACCCGCGCCGACCTATTGGTCTATCGCAAGGACGGCACGCCGCTGTGGATCTCGCTCAACTTCAACCCGATCTACGACGCCAAGCACAATCCGTCACACTACGTCGCAGTGCTGACCGACATCACCGACACCAAGATGCACGAGGTGCTGCAGCATCGCGTGCTGGAAGCGCTGGTGCAGGAGCGCCCGCTGATCGAAGTGATGACGCTGATCTGCACCGAGGTCGAACGCATCGCGCCGGAGGTGATGGCCACGGTGATGAGTGCGGACAATCAGGGCTACCTGCATTCGCTGGCCGCACCCAGCCTGCCGCCGGAGTATGCCGACGCGGTGAACGGCCTGAAGATCGGCCCCGGTGCCGGCGCCTGCGGCACCGCAGCCTGGCGCGGTCGCGCGGTGATGGTGGAAGACATTGCCAGCGATCCGCTGTTCGCCGCCTACCGCGAGCTGCTTTTGCCGATGGGCCTGCGCGCCTGCTGGAGCACGCCGATCCGCTCCAACAGTGCGCGCGTGCTGGGCACCGTTGCGCTGTACTACCGCAAGCCGCAGCGCGCTGATGCCTGGCATGTGCGGCTGACCGAACTGTGCCAGCAGCTGTGCACGCTGGCACTGGAACGCGAGCAGATCCGGCAGCGCGTGCATCAATTGGCCTTCTACGATGCGCTCACCGGCCTGCCCAACCGCATCATGTTCAGCGCCCGCGCCGAGCAGGCGCTGACCCAGGCCGAATATGCCGGCGAGCCGGCGGCATTGATGTTCGTCAACATCGACCGCTTCAAGCTGATCAACGACAGCCAGGGCCATGCCGCCGGCGATGGCCTGCTGCGTGACATCGCATTGCGGATCGCCGAGCAGCTGCCGGCCACCGTCATGCTGGCGCGCATGGCCGGCGACGAGTTCGCCCTGGCCCTGCCGCAATGCGGCGCCGAGCAGGCCAGTGCCGCCGCCGAGCGCCTGCTGAGCACCATCGCCGGCCCGCTGACGGTCGGCCACCTGACCGTGCATCCCTCGGCCAGCATCGGGGTGGCGATGTTTCCCGAGGATGGACGCGAGATCACCATCCTGTTGCGCCACGCGGACCTGGCAATGAACCGCGCCAAGAAGGAAGGCGGCGGACGCTTCCGTTTCTTCAGTTCGGACATGAATCGCATGGCGCAGGAGCGGGTGGCACTGGAGGCGGAACTGCGCCAGGCCATCGACCGCGACCAGCTGCAGCTGCACTACCAACCGCAGATGCACAGCGCCACGCCGCACACGCTCTACGGCGTGGAAGCGTTGCTGCGCTGGAATCATCCCCAGCTGGGCGCGGTGTCGCCGGCGCGTTTCCTGCCGGTGGCCGAAGAGCAAGGCATGATGCCGCAGCTCAATGCCTGGGTGTTGCGCCGCGCCTGCGAACAGATCGCCGACTGGCGCAGGCGCGGCATTGCGGTAGCCCGGGTGTCGGTCAACCTGTCCGCCAGCGGCTTCGAGAGTCCGCGCATGCTGCCGGACCTGCTGCAGCTGATCGCCGAGCTGAGCGTGCAACCGTCCGACCTGACCCTGGAGTTGACCGAAAGCGTGATGCTCTCCGGCCAGCCCGGTGTCCTGGAAAACCTGCATGCCATCCGCGAAGCCGGCATCACGTTGTCGCTGGACGACTTCGGCACCGGCTACTCCAGCCTCAGCCATCTGCACCGCCTGCCGATCGACGAACTCAAGCTGGACATGAGTTTCGTGCGCGACATCGAACACAGCGAGGATGCGCGTGCGCTGACCACCTCGGTATTGCGCATCGGCGAACACCTGCGCAAGCACGTGGTCGCCGAGGGCGTGGAAAACGAGGCCCAGCGTCTGTTTCTTGCCGATCTGGGCTGCGAGGTGCTGCAGGGCTATCTCTTCTCGCGCCCGCTGCCTGCACCCGCGCTGGAAGCCTGGCTGGGCACACAGCCTTAGCGGGAGAGGGGTTGCGAGCGGTCATCCCGCACGCAAGCAAGCATCACTGCAAGGTGCGCTTGAACCACCCCAGCAACTGCGCATTGACGAACGCCGGGTTCTCCAGCGAGGCGAGGTACCCGGCATCGGGCACCAGTTCGTAATCGCAGCAGATCGCCTCGGCCATCTTCCACACCTCTTCTGGCGGGTGTGCCACGTTGCCAGCGCCGCCGAGCAGGAAGGTGCGCGCCGGATCCAGCGCAGACACTGCATCGAGCCGATCGGCACGCCCGAAGATCAGCCGCCCCAGCGGCACGATCGACGCACGCAGCTGCTCGACCGACAACCTCGCCAGGCGCTGCGCAAACGCCGCCGGCAGCGCAGACCCCGGGTCGGTTCCCGGACGGAAAAAGATCCGCACGATCGCCTCGATCAGTGCAGGCGTCACCTGCCCTGCCGCCTCGATCGCATCGAGCAGGCCGAAGCAACGTAAACGTCTTGTCTGCGACTCGGCACCCAGGAAGGTTTCCATCAACACCAGGCTGCGGACCCGCGCCGGTGCCAGCAACGCCAGCTCCGCACCCCACATGCCACCGACCGACACGCCGACCACCGCGCACTGCGGCAGCTCCAACGCATCCAGCAACCCAAGCATCTGCCGTGCAAGATCGTCGATTCCCTGGGTGCGGTCCGGCAAGCCCCCCGATTGCCCGTGACCCCACAACTCCGGAACGATGACCTGATAGTGCGGCGACAGGGCCTGGATCTGCGGCTCCCACATGTCCGCATCCCAAAGATAGCTGTGGCCGAGCAACACTGGAAAACCTTGGCCGTACTGTGTGTAGTGCAATGGTTGACCAGCGATCGTGCAGGTTGGCATGGCATCGAGGGCACGTGGGGGAAGGCCGGACACTAGCCACCGCGACATCAGATTTTTGTTGCAATGCACCAGACCAGTCAGCTGGCAGTTGCCTTATCGCCCGGCATCGTGAAGCCAACGCCAGGCCATCGCTCAAAAAGCGCAATGCCCGGCAGTGCCGGGCATTGCGTTCTACACGTCAATCGCTCGCCGACTCAGGCAGCGACCGTCTCGGCCACGTCCTGGTATTCCTGGATCTGGTCGAAGTTCATGTAGCGATAGATCTGCTCGCCACTGGTCTTGATGACACCCACGTCGGCCATGTACTCCGCCTTGGTCGGGATCCGGCCCAGACGCGAGCAGATCGCCGCCAGCTCGGCCGAACCCAGGTACACATTGGTGTTGCGGCCCAGGCGGTTGGGGAAGTTACGCGTGGAGGTGGAGAACACCGTGGCGCCCTCGCGTGCCTGCGCCTGGTTGCCCATGCACAGCGAGCAGCCAGGCATTTCCATGCGCGCACCGGCCGCGCCGAAGGTGCCGTAATGGCCTTCCTTGGTCAGCTCGGAAGCGTCCATCTTGGTCGGCGGTGCCACCCACAACCGGGTCGGAATATCGCGCTTGCCTTCCAGCAACTTGGCGGCGGCACGGAAGTGGCCGATGTTGGTCATGCACGAACCGATGAACACTTCGTCGATCGCCGCACCGGCCACGTCGGACAGCGTCTTGACGTCGTCCGGGTCGTTCGGGCACGCCACGATCGGCTCGTGGATGTCGGCCAGGTCGATCTCGATGACCGCCGCGTATTCGGCGTCCGCATCGGGCTGCAGCAGCTGCGGGTCGGCCAGCCACTCTTCCATCTTCTTGATGCGGCGGCCCAGGGTGCGTGCATCGGCGTAGCCTTCGGCAATCATCCAGCGCAGCAGGGTGATGTTGCTGGTCAGGTATTCGATGATCGGTGCCTTGTCCAGGTGCACGGTGCAACCGGCCGCCGAACGCTCGGCCGAGGCATCGGACAATTCGAACGCCTGCTCCACCTTCAGGTTCGGCAAGCCTTCGATTTCCAGGATGCGGCCGGAGAAGATGTTCTTCTTGCCCTGCTTGGCCACCGTCAACAGACCGTCCTTGATCGCGTACAGCGGGATCGCGTTGACCAGGTCACGCAAGGTCACGCCCGGCTGCATTTCGCCCTTGAAGCGCACCAGCACGCTCTCGGGCATGTCCAGCGGCATCACACCAGTGGCGGCGGCGAAGGCTACCAGGCCGGAGCCGGCCGGGAACGAAATGCCGATCGGGAAACGCGTATGCGAATCACCGCCGGTGCCGACGGTGTCGGGCAGCAGCATGCGGTTGAGCCAGCTGTGGATCACGCCATCGCCCGGACGCAGCGACACGCCGCCACGGGTGGAGATGAACTCCGGCAGGGTGTGATGGGTCTTGACGTCCACCGGCTTCGGATAGGCGGCGGTGTGGCAGAACGACTGCATCACCAGGTCGGCCGAGAAGCCCAGGCAAGCCAGATCCTTCAGCTCGTCGCGGGTCATCGGGCCGGTGGTGTCCTGCGAGCCCACCGAAGTCATCTTCGGCTCGCAATAGGTGCCCGGACGCATGCCCTGGCCTTCCGGCAAGCCACAGGCGCGGCCGACCATCTTCTGCGCCAGCGAGAAGCCCTTGCCGGTGTCCGGCGGGTCCATCGGCAGACGGAACAGGTCCGACGCCGGCAGGCCGAGGAATTCGCGCGCCTTGGCGGTGAGGCCACGGCCCACGATCAGCGGAATGCGGCCACCGGCGCGCACTTCGTCGAACAGCACGTCCGACTTCATCGCGAACTCGGCAATTACCTGCCCGTTCTTCAACGCCTTGCCGTCGTACGGACGCAGTTCGACCACGTCGCCGTGCTCCATCTGCGACACGTCCAGCTCGATCGGCAATGCGCCGGCGTCTTCCATGGTGTTGTAGAAGATCGGCGCGATCTTGCTACCCAGGCACACACCGCCGAAGCGCTTGTTCGGAATGAACGGAATGTCTTCGCCGGTCCACCACAGCACCGAGTTGGTGGCCGACTTGCGCGAAGAACCGGTACCGACCACATCGCCCACGTAGGCGACCAGGTGGCCCTTGTCCTTGAGGTCGGCAATGGCCTGGATCGGGCCGCGCTTGCCGTCTTCTTCCGGCACGAACGCTGCGCCTTCGCGGGCGTTCTTGAGCATCGCCAGCGCATGCAGCGGGATGTCCGGCCGGGTGGTGGCATCCGGCGCCGGCGACAGGTCGTCGGTGTTGGTTTCGCCCGGCACCTTGAACACGGTGACGGTCATGCTCTGCGGCACTTCCGGCTTGCTGGTGAACCACTCGGCATCGGCCCAGCTCTGCAGCACGGCCTTGGCGTGCGCGTTGCCGGCTTGCGCCTTTTCCTGCACGTCGTGGAACGCATCGAACACCAGCAAGGTGTGCTTGAGCGCTTCGGCGGCGGTGGTGCCCAGCTCGGCGTTGTCCAGCAGGTCGATCAGCGGCTGGATGTTGTAGCCACCCAGCATGGTGCCGAGCAGCTCGGTGGCACGCGTGGGGCTGATGAGCGCAGTCTTTTCGGTGCCGAAAGCCACGGCGGCCAGGTACGATGCCTTGACCTTGGCGGCATCGTCCACGCCGGCCGGCACGCGCTGGCTCAGCAGCTCGACCAGAAAGGCGTCTTCGCCGGCCGGCGGCGCCTTCAACAGTTCGATGACCTCAGCGGTCTGCTGCGCGGTCAGCGGCAGCGGCGGGATACCGAGCGCGGCGCGCTCTGCAACGTGGTGGCGATAGGCTTCCAACATGCGGGTTCTCCAAAAAAGACAGCGGTAAGGTGTAGAAACGCGAAACGTGGATCAGGGGGTGGGCTTGGGCACGATGATCTTCAAGCCCTTGAAGTAGTCGCGGAAAAATTTCTCGTCGTGGGTAATCAGGCCATCGCATTGCAGCATCGCGTGGGCGCCGATCAGGAAATCGGCCACCACCCGCTCGCGCTTGCCGCCGCGCGCACGGAAGCGACGCTGCATCTCGCCGGCGCGCAGGGCCGACTTGGCCTCCAGCGCATTGAAGCGGATGCTCATGTCTTCCAGCACCGACAGCGCCTCGGCGCCGTCGCGCAGCGCGCTGCACACTTCGGCCAGCACGACGTCGCACACCACGACCGGCCCGGTACTCAGGCACTGGCGCAAACAGGCTTCGGCAGCGTCTGCCTGCGCACTGTCGGCCAGCAGGTCCACCAGCACCGAGGAATCGATGGCAATCATGCGCCGGCTTCAGGATCGAACGGATCGCCCGGCGCACGCCCGCGAATGGCACGCATCGCATCGTCGGTGCTATCGAAGCCATCCAGCTTGAAGCGGCCGCGTGCGCGTGAAATCGCATCGTCCACACTCTTGCGCAGGATGATGCGCCCCCCTTCCAGCTCGACCTTGAGCGTAGTGCCCTTGGTCAGCCCAAGGGCATCGCGTACCGCCTTGGGCAGCGTGATCTGGCCGCGCTCGGCAACGGTGGCTTCCATGGGCGCTCCGTGGATAAAGTATGCACGAACTATACATACTTTGGTTGCCATACTCAAGCCCGCAGAACGGGCACACAAACCGTACGTACACACTGAATGACTCAGAATTAACCCCTACCTAAAGCCTTCGACGCCATAGGAGTGATGCATGAGCGATTCCTTTTCCACCCGCACCTCGTTTGAGGTCCACGGCAAGCGCTACGACTATTACAGCCTGCCCAAACTGGGCGAGCGCTTCGATATCGCCCACCTGCCCTACTCGATGAAGATCTTGCTGGAGAACCTGCTCCGGCACGAAGACGGCGGCGTGACCGTCGGCAAGAACCATATCGAGGCGGTCGCCAAGTGGGACCCCAAGGCCGAGCCGGAGATCGAAATCGCCTTCATGCCCGCGCGCGTGGTGCTGCAGGACTTCACCGGCGTGCCCTGCGTGGTGGACCTGGCCGCGATGCGCGATGCGGTGGTCAAGCTGGGCGGCAAGGCCGACCAGATCAACCCGCAGATTCCTTCCGAACTGGTCATCGACCACTCGGTGCAGGTGGACGTGTTCGGCAAGCCCGACGCGCTCGACCTCAACGGCAAGATCGAATTCCAGCGCAACCAGGAACGCTACGGCTTCCTGCGCTGGGGCCAGAAGGCATTCGAAAACTTCAAGGTGGTGCCGCCCAATACCGGCATCGTCCACCAGGTCAACCTGGAAAACCTGGCGCGCGTGGTGATGAGCGCCGACAAGGACGGCACCCTGGTTGCCTATCCCGATACCGTGTTCGGTACCGACAGCCATACCACCATGATTAATGGCATCGGCGTGCTGGGCTGGGGCGTGGGCGGTATCGAGGCCGAGGCCGCGATGCTGGGCCAGCCCTCCTCGATGCTGATTCCGCAGGTGGTGGGCTTCAAGCTCAGCGGCAAGCTGCCCGAAGGCGCCACCGCCACCGACCTGGTGCTCACCGTCACCCAGATGCTGCGCAAGGCCGGCGTGGTGGGCAAGTTCGTCGAGTTCCATGGCGAGGGCCTGCAACACCTGCCGCTGGCAGACCGTGCCACCATCGGCAACATGGCACCGGAATACGGCGCCACCTGCGGCATCTTCCCGGTCGACGAAGAATCGTTGACCTACCTGCGCCTGTCCGGCCGCAGCGAGGAGCAGATCGCGCTGGTGGAAGCCTATGCCAAGGCGCAAGGCCTGTGGCACGACGCCAACACCCCGCCCGCCCAGTACAGCGCCACGCTGGAACTGGACATGGGTGAGGTCAAGCCCTCGCTGGCCGGCCCCAAGCGCCCGCAGGACCGCGTGCTGCTGGAAGACATGCAGCGCAACTATCGCGAAAGCCTCAAGCCCTTTGCCGACGCACGCAGCAAGAAGCTGACCGATCTCAAGCAGGAAGACCGGCTGAAAAACGAAGGCGGTGGCGGCACCGCCGTTGGTGCCAAGGCCGCACACGCCGAGCACGCCACCGACAGCGGTGCCGGCTGGCAGCTGCGCGACGGCTCGGTGGTCATCGCCGCCATCACCTCGTGCACCAATACCTCCAATCCGGCAGTCATGCTCGGCGCCGGCCTGCTTGCGCGTAACGCGGCGGCCAGGGGCCTGAAGGCGCAGCCATGGGTGAAGACCTCGCTCGGGCCCGGCTCGCGCGTAGTCACCGACTATCTGAGCAAGGCCGGCGTACTCGCCGATCTGGAAAAACTCGGTTTCTATGTAGTCGGCTACGGCTGCACCACCTGCATCGGCAACTCCGGCCCGCTACCGGAAGACGTGTCTGCGGCGATTGCCAAGGATGATCTGGTGGTGACCTCGGTGTTGTCGGGCAACCGCAACTTCGAAGGCCGCGTGCATCCCGAAGTCAAGATGAACTACCTGGCCTCGCCGCCACTGGTGGTGGCGTACGCGATCGCCGGCACCACCGACATCGACCTGACCACCGAGCCACTGGGCACCGGCAGCGACGGCCAGCCGGTCTACCTGCGCGACATCTGGCCGAGCAACAAGGAAATCGGCGACACCATCGCCGCCACCGTCGGCCCGGAGATGTTCAAGCAGAACTACGCCGACGTGTTCAAGGGCGACACGCGCTGGAACACGATCGCCTCGCCGGATGGCGCGCTGTACGAATGGGACGCCGCCTCCACCTATATCAAAAACCCGCCCTACTTCGACGGCATGACCATGCAGGTGGGAAACGTGGACGACGTGCACGGTGCGCGCATCATGGGCCTGTTCGGCGATTCGATCACCACCGACCACATCTCCCCGGCCGGCAACATCAAAAAGGACTCGCCGGCGGGCCGTTTCCTGCAGGAACGCGGCGTGCAGCCGGCAGACTTCAACAGCTACGGCAGCCGCCGCGGCAATGACGATGTGATGGTGCGCGGCACCTTCGCCAACATCCGCATCAAGAACCTGATGTTCGGCGGTGAAGAGGGCGGCAACACGCTGTACTACCCGGCTAATGGCGGCCAGCCGGAAAAACTCGCCATCTACGATGCGGCGGTGAAATACAAGGCCGATGGCGTGCCGCTGGTGGTGCTGGCCGGCAAGGAATACGCCACCGGCTCCTCGCGCGACTGGGCAGCCAAGGGCACCAACCTGCTTGGGGTCAAGGCGGTGATCGCCGAGAGCTTCGAGCGCATCCACCGCTCCAACCTGGTCGGCATGGGCGTGCTGCCGCTGCAGTTTTTGGACAACGAGAACGCGCAAAGCCTTGGCCTGGATGGATCGGAAGTGCTCGACATCACCGGCCTGCAGGACGGCGCCAGCCGCCGTGCCAACGTCGATGCGAAGAAGTCCGACGGCAGCGTCAAGCAGTTCCAGGTCAAGGTATTGCTGCTGACACCCAAGGAAGTGGAGTACTTCAAGCACGGTGGTCTGCTGCAATACGTGCTGCGTCAACTGGCTGCACGCAAGGCCGCCTGACCGCCCCGTACGGCACCACTGCCGACATTCCCGCCGCGTGGCGGGAATGTCGTTTCTGGGGCCGGCAGGCCGGCCTGTCCCTGTTCGGACGGCCGGCGCCCTGCCCCACCAGCGCGCCGCGCGATGAACCTCGATCGCCGCCTGCATCGGCGCCATCGTCTGCCGCAGGCGCCGCTCCCGTACAACTCGGGCCTACCGGCGACAGGCAGCAGCATCCACAGCGATGCCATCACCCGCCGCTGCCGGCCGCTACCGAATATTGCGGTGCATCACGCTTCGCCTTTTCCATTCATGACGGTATGCTGCCGACAGCTGCAGTGCCGTGGACAACACCGCGTCGCGCACCGATTACCCTGGAGGGGGGCAGATGAATCAGGCACGTCCTTGGTTGCAAAGCTATCCGGCCCGCGTGGCCGCCGAGATCGATCTGGAGCAGTTCCGTACCATCGCCGAGGTGTTCGCCACCTCGGCCAAACGCTTCGCCGATCGTCCCGCCTATCACAGCTTCGGCAAGACCATCACCTATCGCGAGGTGGATCGCCTGGTCGACCAGTTCGCTGGCTATCTGCTCGGCCAATTGCAGCTGAAGAAGGGCGACCGCGTCGCGCTGATGATGCCCAACTGCCTGCAGTACCCGATCGCCACCTTCGGCATCCTGCGTGCCGGCCTGACGGTGGTGAACGTCAATCCGCTCTACACCCCGCGCGAGTTGAAGCACCAGTTGGTCGACTCCGGCGCCAGCGTGCTGGTGGTCATCGACAATTTCGGCACCACCGTCCAGCAGGTCATCGCCGACACGCCGGTCAAGCAGGTCATCACCACCGGGCTGGGCGACATGCTTGGTTTCCCCAAGGGCGCGCTGGTCAACTTCGTCGTCAAATACATCAAGAAGCTGGTGCCTGATTACCGCCTCGACGGTGCCATCCGCTTCCGCGAGGCGCTCGCGCTCGGGAGCAAGCACAACGTCCCTGCGGTGCAGGTGGAATCGGACGACATCGCCTTCCTGCAGTACACCGGCGGCACCACCGGCGTGGCCAAGGGCGCGATGCTGACCCACCGCAACCTGGTCGCCAACATGCAGCAGGCGCACCAGTGGATCGCCGGCACGGGCAAGATGGAAGAAGGCAACGAGGTGGTCATCACCGCGCTGCCGCTGTATCACATCTTCGCACTGACGGCCAACGGCCTGGTCTTCATGAAGGTCGGCGGCTGTAATCACCTCATCAGCAACCCGCGCGACATGCCTGGCTTCGTCAAGGAGCTGAAGAAGACCCGCTTCACCGCATTTACCGGTGTCAATACGCTGTTCAACGGCCTGCTCAACACACCCGGCTTCGACCAGATCGACTTCTCCTCGCTCAAGATGACCCTCGGCGGCGGCATGGCCGTGCAGCGTTCGGTGGCCGAGCGCTGGAAGAACGTCACCGGTCAGACCCTGGTCGAGGCCTACGGCCTGACCGAGACCTCTCCGGCCGCGTGCATCAACCCGATGGACCTGAAGGACTACAACGGCTCGATCGGCCTGCCGATTCCTTCCACCGATGCCTGCATCAAGGACGACGCCGGCAACACCTTGCCGATCGGCGAGATCGGCGAGTTGTGCCTCAAGGGCCCGCAAGTGATGAAGGGCTACTGGAAGAAGCCCGAGGAGACCGCCAAGGTGATGGATGCCGAGGGCTGGCTGCACACCGGCGACATCGCACGCATGGACGAGCAAGGCTTCGTCTACATCGTCGATCGCAAGAAGGACATGATCCTGGTGTCCGGCTTCAACGTGTACCCGAACGAGATCGAGGACGTGGTCGCCACCCTGCCCGGCGTCCTGGAAGTGGCCGCCGTCGGCGTCCCGGATGAAAAGTCCGGCGAGATCGTCAAGGTGGTGATCGTCAAGAAGGATCCGGCCCTGACCGCCGAAGACGTCAAGGCGCACTGCCGTTCCAACCTGACCGGCTATAAGCAACCGCGAGTGGTCGAGTTTCGCAAAGAACTGCCCAAGACCAATGTCGGCAAGATCCTGCGCCGCGAACTGCGCGACGCGCCCAAGGCGTAACGCCCACACCACCGCAGAACGAAGGCCTGCCGCCTTCACCAACGCCCGCAATGCCTTCGACGCATTGCGGGCGTTTGCGTTTTTCGCCCGGCTTCAGGCAATCCCACAGATAGGCAATCGATGGGCATGGTGCAGACCGGCGTGGTCGCGGATGCAGAAAAAGGCCAGCGCCAGTATCGCGACAGCCAAGGCCAGCGGACCCGCCATGGCGCACCGCCCGATGGCAACCGGTTGCTGGAACTGGAGACCACGCGCGCACTGCTGCAACCGGCGCTGGCCGAGCAGGCGCAGCTGATCGCCGCCATCCGGCAATCGCCGCCGTCGGCGCAGGAGCAACAGCACGCGCAAACGCTGTACCGCTACAGCATCGTAGGCACGCAGCTGCAGCCGCACTGGCGCGAAGCGATCGAACTGGCGACGAAGCGCACGCGCGAAGCGGAGGGGCTCGCAGTCGATGGCGCCATGCAGCTGCAGCACGAACCAGGCGGCCACTATGGCGCCGACAGTCCGATCGCCCATCTGCAGCGCGGTGTTAGAACATACAAATCGCGTATGCTGGCGGCGCCCGCTTGATGAAAGCGGATATCGCATTTCGGTTATATGCAGGGTTGATCGGAGAACACCCATGAACCAGTCAAATCAAGCGCAAGCAATACATCCGAATGCGCCCAGAAAAGGCGAGTTCTACATCCTCAGGCCAGATATGCGCAGCGGTCGCGGTCCCGGTGTGAAATTGGAGAACGAAGACAGTGTGCCGTTCCCCATTGCTGACAGTCTACCGGGAGAAGATGCGGGACTGGCCGCATTGCAGGAAACACCGCGCCTGCGCTACGACAGTCGCATCGGCGATATGCCAAACGATCTTGAAAGCGGCTTAAAAGGGTATTGGCTGGTTTCAGAGCCACTGAAGCAGCTGCTCCAATCGATAGATCCCGAGGGATTTGCTTTCGCGCCATGCGATTTCAGATTGGAAGATGGCTCGCCCGCAGCGCCGCACTACCTATGCGAAGTCGTGCGGATCATTGAGGCAATTGATGAAGGGGCATCCAAGGTCAAGATATTAACTGGCTATCAACACGGCAAGCACTACAGCCTTACGGGTGGCGGACAGCTGGCTTTCAAAGCAGACGCCATCGAGGATGCGCATATTTTTCGAACACCTTACACATCCGTAGCTTTCTGTGATCGCGTCCTGCGCGATATCTTGATCGCGCAGGGGTTTGGCAAGTCGCCTCGGACGCGCGGCGTTTGGCTCATAGACGCTGCAGACTACTGATCCGAGCTTCCCTTCGAGCGACTGGAGTCAATGTAAATGTCGGCTAATGACTCGCTTCTTCAAAGCCATCACGTCATTGAGCAGAGTAATTTTCTACGGAATCCTTTGCTCAGAAAACTGGCTGAGCATGGTTTGATCGATGCCGATGTCTCTGTCAATCGGCTGTACTTGCCCAAAGGCGGCCAACTCGCCGATACGCTGGAAACATCACCACATCGTGGTCGTACGCGGAGTTCATACACAAAAGAACTCATTGCTCATCTTGAAGATATTTTTGACTCTCCGGACGGCAAGGCTGCAATGCGCAACGCCCCCGCCGCATTGCAGCGCGTCGCCGGTCAAGTGCGCGAATTGCAAGACACCCTAAAAGTCGCATTGATAAATGGCGATGTTTTCACCACTATCCCAGATCGTCTGACCAAGGCCGATACGAACGCGCAGAACCACAAGACCTTCTCCGATTTAGACAGTTACCGCGCAACGCACGCCGATCAATTGAAGGCGCTGCGCTCGATGAGCGCGGTGGAATCCGAATGGGCTGCTATCACCCACTCCGAGCAACGCATTGCCAAGGTCATCGAGACGGCGCGTGCGACAGGACGCACTCTGGTCGCTGTGCCTGATGAACGCGATGCCGTGATCCGCGAGATCGCCGGCCGCGAGGAATTGCGGATGGCCATCGCGCATGCTGAAAGTGCCGGGCGCGTGCGCTTGTCCGACTCCACAGCGGCACTTGTCAGCGAAGTGCTGGACGACACGCCTACAGCGGTGGGTGATGCGCCCCTCCGCATCGCGCATGCCGCTGGTTCCACACCGCACTTGTACACGCCGCTTTCTCAGCGCGGCTTCACCACCGTCGAACTGTTGACAGGCGAGCTATCAACAGGCCAGGCGCTACGCACCGCTGGCCTGCTCGCCACCGCCGCCGACACCGTGATGACCGGCCAACGCGCCACGCATTTGCTCGGCCAGGACAACCCGCTCGCCGCGCAATCGGAGCTGGCACACTTCACCGGGCGCAATGTCGGCGGTTGGGCGGGCGGTAGCGCGGCGGCCTACGCGCTGGGCAGCTCCGGCGCCGGGCCGATGGTGCTGATCGCCGCCGATGCCTACTTCATGAGCGTGGCCAGCGAGAAAGCCGCCGCCTTGCTCGACAACCGCGCCATCTATCGTCAGACCGATCACGACGGCACGCCGTGGAGCTTCAATGGCACGGCGTGGACGCGCGATGGGCTGGCCGACACCAGCCAGGATGGCGTGGACAACCCCATCGCCACGCCCATCGTCGATCGCCAACCATCCAATGCCAGCGATCACCCTAGCCTGAGAAGCGCCGAGTGGATCCGCGATGACTCCAACGGCCAATGGCATCGCCTGGTCAAGACCGACATCTCTGGTGCCAACGATCGCGGCAGCTATGTGCAGGAAACCGCCTCACCCCCACGCGCAGCGGAATTAGATACGCAGGCGCAGGCCACCATCGCCCGCAACACCGCCAACAGCCCCGGCGCGATTGCCGCGCGCTATGAACTTGCGCATTACCGTAATGGATGGGCGGCAGAGAGCTGGCCGCTGGCGCCGGCGGTGCAGCAGATGCTCCCGGATCCGGACGCCTTGACCGCCTCCGACGGCCGGCGCTATTACCGAGACAGCCAAGGCCAGTGGACCAGCCATGGCGCGCCGCCCGATGGCAACCGGTTGCTGCAACTGGAAACAAAGCATCAACGTCAAGCGCGACCTGATCTGGAATTATTGAACGCATTGGCCCTGCAATTTCGGAGTATTGCGGAAAAACATGCTGAAACGTTATGGAGTTGTGCCCATGAATGAAATAGAAGAGTCAACAATGACAACTCACCATAAGCCGAAGAAGGGCGAGTTCTATATCCTTGAGCCTGACATGAGAGGTGGAGGACGGGGAAATGGCGTGGAATTTGAGAATGAAAAGAACGTACCATTCCCCGCGCACATGAGCCAACCATCGGAACGTGGAGGACTTGCAGAATTGAAGGAAACTCCACGCCTGCGATACGACAGCCGCATTGGTGATATGCCAAATGACATGCATAGCGGCTTCAAGGGATACTGGCTGATATCAGAGCCGCTGAAGCAGATTTTTCAGTCCATGGACCCAGCTGGCTTTTCATTTGTGAAGTGCTCATTCCTCTTAGAAGATGGCTCTGAAGCGTCGCCGCATTACCTTTGCGAGGTAGTCAGGATGCTGGATGCGATTGACGAGGCGGCATCCAAGGTCAAGGTTTTGACCGGCTATCCGAATGGCAAATACTACCGTCTTGCTGGTGGCGCAAATCTTGCGTTCAGGAAAAACATAGTTGGATCCGCGCACATCTTCCGCACCCCGTATTCATCAGAGGCATTCTGCGACAGACTGCTTCGCGACACATTGATTGAGCATGGCTTTGGCAGACTGCCAAGAACGCGTGGAGTCTGGCTCACAGATGCTGCGGCGTGCTAAGAGGGTGTTTACATAATTAACCAGTCAGCCGCGCCAGCAGCAATCGCGCTTGAGCCAGCCATACCCACGCCTCGGCCACCTTGGGCAGCCGATCGTGGTGCATGACGAGTCGGCGTGCACGGTCGTTCCAGGCATGCGTGCGTTCGACCACCCAACGCTTGGCCAGCACCACAAATCCCTGAGCACTGGCTTTCACCGTGAATAGGTCCGGCTGCTCTGGACCCATCCAACGCCCCACGTTCTTGTTGGCCGGATGCCGCACGACCTGTACCCGGATGTTGTGACACTGCGACAGCAGCTGCGCACACTGCCCTGCGTAACCGCTGTCGGTGTACAGCGTCTGGATGCTCGGATATTTTTCCATCGCCCGTTCCACCACCGGATAAGCGCCATCGCGGTCCTGCATGCTGGCGGCGGTGACGCTCACGGCAAGCAGCAATCCGAGCGTATCCACCACCAGATGCCGTTTGCGCCCTTTGACCTTCTTGCCGGCGTCATAGCCAGTGTCGCCACCTTGCGCAGAACCGCGCGTGGATTGTGCATCGATCACTGCGGCGGTGGGTTCTTCGTTCCTTCCTTCGCGCTCGCGCCATTGCCCGCGCAGGCGGTCGTGCATCTGCTCGAACTTGCCTTGCTCGCTCCAGCGGCGGAAGGTGCGATACACGTTTTGCCAACGTGGAAAATGTACTGGCAGCATCCGCCACGACCCACCGCTGCGCACCACATAACAACACGCATCCACCAGCGTTCTGCGGCTGATGCGCGGCGGCAAACCGCGCCCGCCTTCCTTCTCGAAAATATCCCTGACCAGTGCCCATTCGGCGTTGGTCAGGCAACTCGGGTAGGTCTGTTCCGGCTCCTGGCGAGCGTGCGCATCGGTATAGCCATAACGCGACTTATCGATCTGGACTTTCTCGATCGTTACCACCTCATGGCTAGGGCGGCGCTCGATACCAAGCCTTTTCAACGTCGAGACCACCGTTTGCTCATGAACATGCACGTTGCAGCGGCGGAGAAGCTCAAGCCTGATTTCCTCCAACGTCGCCGTCGGATCCGACGCGACGATGTCCATCAACACAGCTTCATGTTCGACTTGAATCTTCAGTGGGCGGCCCATTTCGATGACTGTCTGTGATGAGATGGCACTATTATATCATTATGTAAACACCCTCTCAGCGCGTACCACTGCTGCAGAAAGTGAATCCGCAGCATCGTCTCCAGTCGATACGGCTGTCGCCCAGGCTGGCCCGACTTGGGATAGTGCGGTTCGATCAGCGCCAGCAAGGCCTTCCACGGCACCACCTGATCCATCTCGGCCAGGAACACCTCCCGCCGTGTTCGCTTGCGTTTGCCGTTGTGCTCCGCGTCGCCAAAGCTCAGTTGCATCGAAATCGTCCGCTTGGATCGTCGGTCAATTGTCGCAGATCAGGCTGCTTTGTTCAGAGCGTCCCTAATTTTTCAGTCACTGATGAGGTAGAAGAAGATGCGAAACAGCAATGTCACTCTTCATAGTCATCACGTCATTGAGAAAAGCATCTTCCGAGACCACATTCTTCTCAAGAAGTTGGTCGAGCACGGACTGATAAATCAAGATATTTCAGCCAATCGGATCTACCTTCCGGTGGAGGGCGATCTAGCCAATGAACTTGCAATCTCGCCTCACAGAGGACGAACGCTGAGCTCATATACGACAGGCGTTAATCGCAGTCTCAAGGAAATCCTTGACTCTGCCGTGGGCCGCGCCGCCATGCGCGATGACACGGCGGCCTTGAAGCGCGTGGCGGCGGAAGTTCGTGACCTGCAAGACACCCTCAAAATCGCGCTCGACAATGGTGATCTTTACGCGACAAGACCAGATAGCCTGACCAAAAAGGAGACCAAGGCCCAGAACAACAAGATTTTTTCCGAGTACGACCAGTATCGCATCGATCATTCGCAGCAGTTGAAGATCTTGCGTGCCACGAATGACATCGAGTCCGAATGGCTCGCTATCATCCGCTCTGAGCAACGCATCGCTGCGGTGATCCTCGCCAAACAGCGCACCTCGACCAATCTGGTCGCTGTTCCCGGTGATCCAGATCCCGTCGCCCGCGAAATCGCCGGCCGCGAAGAATTGCGTATGGCCATTGCGCATGCTCAAGAGGCCGGTCGTGTCACTTTGTCCGAATCCAATGCAGCCCTGATCCGGCAAGTGCTGGATGACACGCCGCCGAGCATGAGCGGCGCTACCCGCAGCATGCTGCATTCGTCCGCAAGCGCCCCATCGCACCCCTATACCCCACTCTCGCAGCGCGGCTTCATCGACCCCGAGCTACTCGCAGGCGAGCTATCCGCCGGCCAGGCGCTGCGCACGGCCGGCCTGCTCGCGACCGCCGCCGACGCAGTGGCCTCCGGCCAACGCGCCACGCAGCTGCTGGGCCAGGACAACCCACTGGCCGCGCAATCGGAGCTGGCGCATTTCGCCGGGCGCAATGTCGGTGGCTGGGCCGGCGGTAGCGCGGCGGCCTACGCACTGGGCAGCTCCGGCGCCGGGCCGATGGTGCTGATCGCCGCCGATGACTATTTTATGAGCGTGGCCGGCGAGAAGGCCGCCGCGCTGCTCGACAACCGCGCGATCTACCGGCAGACCGATGGCGATGGCACCAAGTGGGCGTTCAACGGCACTGCCTGGGCACGCGAGGGCAAAGCAGACACCACCGCCGATGGCGTTGACAACCCCACCGCCACGCCGATCGTCGCCAGCTTCGCCAAGGCCCGAGAACTCAACTACCAGGCGACCAATGTCGCTGCAGCACTGGCGCTGAAAGACGCACCCGATCCGGTCGATCCTTATCGACAGCCGGCCAACGCCACCGATCGCCCCAGCCTGAGTCCTGCCGACTGGAAGCGCGATCCGGCAGACGGCCAATGGCATCGTCTGGTCAAGACTGCGGTCTCCGGTGCCAACGATCGCGGCAGCTACGTGCAGGAAACCGCCTTGCCACCCCGTGCAGCGGAATTGGACGCACAAGCGCAAACAGTCATCGCCCGCAATATTGCCAACAGTCCCGGTGCGATCGCCGCGCGCTATGAACTGGCCTACCACCGCAGCGGCTGGGCCGCCGAGGGCTTGCCGATGTCGCCGGCCGTCCAGCAGGCGTTGCCGGATCCGGATGCGTTGACTGCCTCGAACGGCCAGCGCTACTACCGCGACATCGAAGGCCGGTGGACCAGCCCCGGCACTTCGCCCGATGCCAACCGGGTGCTGGAGCTGGAGACCACGCGCGCGATGCTGCAGCAGGCGCTTGCCGAGCAGGCCCAGTCGATTGCCGCCATCCAGCAGACCCCGCCATCGCCGCAGGACGTGCAGCGCGAGCAGACGCTGTATCGCTACCGCATGATAGGTACCGAGTTACAGCCGCACTGGCGTGAAGCGATCGAGCTGGCGATCCAGCGCACGCGTGAAACAGCCGGACTCACCGGCGATGGCGCACTGCAGCTGCAGCGTGGTCCAGGCGAAACCTTCGGCGCCGACAGCCCGGTTGCGCACCTGCAACGCGGCCCCGACGGCGTAGACCGCATCGTCGCGGTCACCCACACCGAAGAGATCCGCCAGGCGCTGCGGGATGTGCAGGCGCGGCAGGCGCCTTTATCGCGTGGATCGATTCCCGAGTCGCTGGCAGATCCGCGCCTTGCAACGTCCACTGCCGATGGCGCGAGCGACGGTGCAAGTTCCGGCGGCGCTGGTACTTCCAGCCCGCAGCTGATGCTGGACGTGCAGGCACGGATGCAAGCAGCCAGCATTGCGCAGGAGCGCCAGGAGCGCGTGCAGCAGGAGCATCTCGCACAGCAGCACCACCACGCGCAGCAGCAGGCGCAGGACGTGACGCAACGCGAACAGCAACTATCGCAGGCGCAGCACGCTCGGGAACGCGCTCACGACCAGCAGACAACACAATCGCGCCAACCGCAGCAACCGGAACCGCCGCACGACCGGCACGTTGCATCACGCGAGCAAGCACAGCACCAGGCGCAGGAAACCCGGGACAGCTCCGCCTCGCCACTGCCGGTAGCGAACACGTTGCAGCATCCAGCCCAGCGTTCGGCACACGATGCCGCTGCACACCCCACAGAACCAGCACAGGCCTTGGGTGAGCCTCGGCTTGCAGCCGACCTGGCACACCAGCAAGCATTGGCCAGGCTGGCGCACGAAGGCGATGCACACGGCGTCGCGCAACCGGCGGCACGGGCCGCTGCGACGCGGGTAGCGGCAGTACCCTCCTCTGCGTCGGATGATGCACAGCGACAAGCCGCTCAGCCGCTGCACTCCCACCAGATCGATGCTAGGCAGCCGCAGGTGCCACTCTCCACTTCCCAAGCGCGGCCTGCGGACCTTGCGGCGGAGCCTGAGCAGGTGAGGCAGCCGCTGCACTCGCTATCGCCGGCTGTCCCCATCGCTGCGCGGCACGGCGATGCCCCAGCCTGGCAGACAGCCGGGCCAGACACGCCTGACGCTGCTGCGACGATGTCACGACCAGGCCTGCCTATTGCTGAGCGCGCCATCGCCGCTGGCGACAGTGAGATCGTTGCACCGCAGGCATCGGGCCTGGCCCAGGCCGGGCCATCGGATCCACCAGCGGCCGCTGCATCGAAAGATCCGAACACCGCATGGGACGAGCTCTACGACAGCCTGCGTGCACTACGCCTCCAGGGCGAACGGGATCTTGAAAGAAACACGCGTGTCGCAGACGAACGACGCGCGCGCATCGGGCGCGGAGAACAGCCCTTCACCGCGTTGGAATTGCATGGTGAAGACGACCCGGACAGCCCTCCGGCACGAGTGGATGCGCGATACCCGCGACAGCCCATGCCACATCACGCTGCCGGTGCGCATGCCACAGACCAGCAAGGTGATCGACCAGCGCTCCAACGCACGACCATCACCGGCGATCCAGACGTGGATGATCTGGTCTATGCGCTGGACTCCAAGAACGATGTGGCCATCGCACATGCCCTCAAGCGTGTGGCCAACAGCGCGCAGGGCAATGCCTTCGCGCAGGAAGGTCATGCCCATCTGGACGCCAAGGCCCAGCAGGAAGCCCAGGAGCACGTCGCGGCGCACCAAGCCCTCGGGATGGACGTAGCACCAGAGGTACAGACCAGCCGTGGCCCGGTGATGGTACTGACGCTGCCGCAGTTCGCGCACGGGCCCACGCTGCCATACGGCCCGCAGGGTGATGGGGGCGGCGGCAGCGGCGACGGAGGTGGTGGCGGCGGCGGATAGGCGGCGGATAGCTGGAGTACGCACAACCAATCAACCCTTGAAGAGAACACCATGGATATCCAGAACAATACCGGTCTAGACGACACCACGGCATCGATGAGGGAAGCGATCAAGGCCATGGCCGTCTTGATCGCGGCGCTGCAGCAGCGTGAGCAGAGTCTTGAGCAGCGGGTGCAGCAGCAAATGCAGCTTTTGCAGAGCACGGTCGCCAATGCGGATCGTCAGGTCAACCGGGTGTTGGACGACGCGCTTCCCCGCCTGACGCAGGTGAGTCAGCAGGCGTTGATGCAAACCCTGGAGCCGGCGTCCGAGCGCCTGGACCGGAAGCTGGCCGATGCGGCACACACGCTCCAGCAAGCGACCGCACGCTATGCGCAAGCACAGCACGCGCTGGAGACTACCGCCACCCGACGCATGTGGCTCGGCTTGGGGGCCATGATGATCGGAGCCATCCTGTGCATGGGAGGGCTGGTCTATGCGGCCAAGGGAGCCCAACCAGTCCTGGCAGAGGCCGCGCAGCGCAGAACCGAGATCGCTTATCTGGATCGGGTTGCACGCGCCGATCTGCTGCCCTGCGGCAAGGACAGACTATGCGCCACGTTCGAGACCAAGGGACCGCGCTATGGCAATCGCGGGCAGTACCGAGCGATCACCCTGCGCCAGCAATCGCCTTAACAGTAAACAGGTCAGTGGACGCGTCGTTATGCGAATCATTGCGCGCCAAACGGTAGCAATGCAATTCACCCGAATGCGCCGAATCCGGCACTTGCGACATTATCCAGGAAGATAATCGTTAAAAATGATCTGGCCCTGGCGGACCGCGACGCGGAGGCCACTGCTATTCCAACCTTGCCGGGGGCAGGCAACCGCAACTGGTCGGGTTTTGTAAAGAACCGGCCCGGACCAGGCTCAGCAAGCTTCTGTGCGGCGAACTGCCCAAGGTTTGATGCCCCACCGCCGTAGAGCGACGGTGTTCAGTCTTCGCGAATGTCGGCAATGTCTTGAAGACCTTGCGGGCACTTGCCTTTGCACGCATAGAATCCGATGTCGGCGCACGCTCAGGCGTTCACCCTTATCTCCGTCCGCAAGGCGACCGGCCGGACGGTCTTCACGGAGAACCACCATGTCTGCAGTTCAACCCTTCATTCGTACCAACATCGGCTCGACCCTGCGCATCACCGAAGAACCGCAGCGTGAGGTGTACTGGATCAACATGCATGCCGACCTGGCCGATCATCCTGGGCGGGCCTGCTTCTCGACCCGACTGGTCGATGACATCACCGGCTACCAGACAAACTTGGGGCAACGACTCGCAGCGGCTGGCGTCTTGTCGCCACACGTGGTGCTGGCATCGGACAGCGACGTATTCAATCTGGGTGGCGATCTGGCGTTGTTCTGCCAGCTCATTCGCGAAGGCGACCGCGCACGCCTGCTGGACTATGCGCAGCGCTGCGTCCGCGGCGTGCATGCCTTTCATGTCGGCCTCGGCGTGCGTGCGCACAGCATCGCCTTGGTGCAAGGCAACGCGCTCGGTGGTGGATTCGAAGCGGCGCTGAGCTGCCACACCATCGTCGCCGAGGAAGGCGTCATGATGGGGCTGCCCGAGGTGTTGTTCGATCTGTTTCCCGGGATGGGCGCCTACTCTTTCATGTGCCAGCGCATCAGCGCTCAACTGGCGCAAAAAATCATGCTGGAAGGGAATCTATATTCGGCCAACGAATTGCAGAGCATGGGCCTGGTCGATCGCGTCGTCCCGCGCGGACAGGGTGTTGCTGCGGTGGAACAAGTGATTCGAGAGAGCAAACGCACCCCGCATGCCTGGGCGGCAATGCACCAGGTGCGCGAACTGACCACGGCCGTACCGCTGGACGAGATGATGCGTATTACCGAGATCTGGGTCGACACGGCGATGCAACTGGGCGAGAAGTCACTGCGCACCATGGACCGCCTGGTGCGCGCCCAGTCGCGTCGCTCGGAACTTGACGCAGGCTGATGCGTCGGCGGTCTGTCTATTCGCGACTCTGGGGGGAGCACTCGTCGTCCCTGGCGCCTTGCAAGCGTGCGCCGAGTGCCTCTCTTCCCGCTGTCAGCTGTTCGCGCAACACCGACAGACGTTGTCTCCATTCGCTCTGCAATTGCCAATCGGCCATGCGCATCAGTTCGCCGCCGTTACCGGCCACTTGCGCCAGGCCCAGATTGCTGGCGACGCCACGCAACGCATGCGCGTTCTCACGCAGTTGCTCCCAATCCGAGCGCGTGCCGTCGCGTTCGATCGCAGTCATGCAGTTATGTGCATCTTCCAGGCACTGCCGGACGAACTGCCGTTCGAATTCGTCGCCCATGCCCAGCGCCGCCAACTCGTCCAGCACGCTGGCGTCGAGCACGCCCTGGAAACTGGTCGGCGCCTGCACCACGGTGGCCGGCGTCGCCAAGGGGCGGGTACTGACAGCCAGGTCGGCCAGGGTGTCGAGCAATCGGGCCGCGACCACCGGCTTGGCGAGAAAAGCGCGCGCGCCGGCCTGTTCGCAGCCACGGATCGCTTCCGGCGTGACGTCGGCGCTGAGCACGATCACCGGCGTGTAACGCATGCCGCTGGCTTGCATCACCCGCAATTGCTTGAGCATCTGCAGCCCATTCATGCCCGGCATGTGCAGGTCCACGATCGCCGCGTCGAAGTCTTCCTCGCTCAGCGCGTCCAGCACCTGTTCGCCCCCGTTGACGCACAGCACCTTGTGCCCGGCCTTTTCCAGCAGACGCTGCAGCACCATGCGATTGGCTTCATGGTCATCGGCCACCAGCATGCGCATGCTGCGTACCCGCGCGCGATGACGCAGGAACGGATTGGAGAACGCGATGACATTCGAGGCTTCCAGTTCGTCGGACGCCTCCACCGGCGCACCGGCGGGACCGCGCGCTTGGGTGGATTTCACCGCCTCGCCGATCTCGACCGGCAACTCGAACCAGAATACGCTGCCGTCGGGCTGGTTCTGCTTGAATCCGATACAACCGCCCATGGCTTCGACCAGCCCCTTGGCGATGGTGGTCCCCAGCCCGGTTCCTTCATAGCGACGCGACAGACCGACATCGGCCTGCTCGAACGCCTCGAACAGCCGCGGGCGCATATCCATCGGCACGCCGATTCCGGTGTCTTCGATCTCGAAGCGCAGCCGCACCGCCTCATCTGCGTTACCGGGTATGCGCGACACCCGCAACAGTACATGCCCATGCTCGGTGAACTTGACCGCATTGCCCAGCAGATTGAGCAATACTTGCCGCAGATGGCCAGTGTCGCCCTTGAGCAGGTCCGGCACCTCTGCAGCGACTTCGGTGATGTATTCCAGGCCCCGCGTCCTGGCCTGCGGCTTGAGGATCATATCGACGGAGCCGATCGTTTCTCGCAGCGAGAAGTCGCGGCGATCGATGCGGATCTTGCCGGCCTCGATCGCGGAGATATCCAGCACTTCTTCCACCAGCGACAACAGGCTGCGTGCCGATGCCTGGATGGTATTGAGGCATTCCTTCTGTTCGGCATCCAGCCGCGTGGTCGCCAGTACCTCGGTCATGCCCGACAGCCCGTTGAGCGGAGTGCGGAACTCGTGGCTCATGTTGGCCAGGAAACGGCTCTTGGCCTGGTTGGCGTGCCGCGCCTCGCGTACTGCGCGGGTCAGCGCACGCAACAAAGAGTCGAAATACAGCGGCACCGCGATCAAGCCCAGCAACAACCCCCAGCTCAGGTAGGGATTGGCTTTCCAGTACGGCGAAATCAGGATGGCACTGAGAAAGCTCAGACTCCCCATGGCGGTGGCGGCGCGCAGATACGGGCTGCCATAGCGCAAGCCGTTACCAATGGTCACCCACAGGCACACCGCATACAGCGGCGAGGCGGGCTCGCCCTGGATGGCCATGATCGCGCCGGTGCAGGTGTAGTCCACCACCATGCCGACCAGGCGGCGTGTATGCGAGATCTGTGGCCTCAGCAGGATCGCCACCATCAATCCAAGCGACACCACCAGCTCGCCGACCAGGATCAACCAGGTCGCCATCAGGGTATCGCCGTGGGTGTGCAGGTAGCGCCAGCCCAGGTAGGAGATGAACAGGGTGGTGATGAGAATACGGATCAGATTCTGCGCGTGTTCCGTATCTGCCCGCCCTGAGAGGCGACCCTTCAGCCATGGTAATGGAGACTTCATAGACGCCTCAGTGCCGCGTTTGCTTGGATGGGGTTGGGGGGTGGCCGCGCAATGGCGCCATGTCGTCACCGTGGTCGTGCCCGGCGACGGGCGGGTGGGCATCGGCAACGTCGTCCAGCAGGCGCAGCAAGGACATGGGAATCACCACCAGTGCCGCCAGCAGGGCAAGCCCGAGCTCGGTCCGTTGTTGCCAATACGGGCTGTTGGCAAGGGTTGCCCCGAAGCTGAGGACGGCCATCGCCACTGCCGTCTGCAGCGCATGCGTGCCGAAGCGTAATCCGTTGCCAATGGTTACCCACAGCACCACGACGTAAAGACACGCCAGCGGCGCACCGAACCAGGTCATCGCCAGGCTGAGCAGACCGTAGTCAGCCAGCATGCCAAGCGTGCGGCGCAGGTGCGAGCGCCCTGGTTTGACGACGATCCACACCACCAGCAGCACCGCCCCACTCTGCGCGATTGCGATCAAGCGCAACAGCAGATGCAGTGGACGGTCGGGCAGGTCCCAGTGCGAGCCGAATGCCAGGACGTACGCCAGGATCAATCCGATCATCACCACGCGCACCAGCGCCTGGCGATGCTCACTGTCGGCGCGCCGTACGAACCGGTCGCGCAACCGGGCGAATACAGCCCTCACGTCACACCCCGGGTCGCGCCGATGCGGTGGAGAATTCGCCGCAGATCTGGTCGAGCTGGGCGCGGCCGCGCAGCAATGCATCCACGCAGCGCGGGTCGAACAGGCGGCCGCGCTGCGCATACAGATAGGCCAGCGCCGCATCCATGGTCCATGCATCCTTGTATGGGCGCGGCGACAGCAGCGCGTCGAAGACGTCGGCTACCGCCACGATGCGCGCTTCCAGCGGAATCGCCTCGCCCACCAGGCCATCGGGATAGCCGGTGCCGTCGTAGCGTTCATGATGGCGCAGCGCGATCAGCGCGCCGATCTGGATGAAACGGTTCTGGCTGCCGCTGAGCAATTCGTAGCCGATGCGCGGGTGACGCTTCATCACGCTCATCTCGTCGTCGGTGAGCTTGCCCGGCTTGAGCAGCACCGCATCGGGAATGGCGATCTTGCCCATGTCGTGCAGCGGTGCAGCCATCTCGATGATGCGCACCTCTTCCTCGGACAGCCCGAGTTGCTCAGCGATCAGGCCGGCCACGTGCGACATGCGCTCCAGGAAGGCGCTGGTGCCGGAATCGCGGTATTCGATGGCACGCGCCAGCCGCGACAAGGTTTCGCGCTCGCGCTCCTCGACCTCGTTCATGCTGGCCAGAAGACGCTGCTCCAGCGATAGCGCGCGTTGCTTGACGCTCTCGCTCTGCTGGCGCAGCTGCAACAGATTGGCGCAGCGCGCGCGCAGTTCGCGCGGGCGGATCGGCTTGACCAGGAAATCGATCACCCCGGCTTCCAGTGCGGCCTGCCGGATCGGCTCGTCACCGACGATGGTGATGAGGATGATCGGGATGTCGCGGTGGATGGGCAGCCGGCGCAGGCGCCGCGCGAACTCCAGGCCGTCCATGCCCGGCATGCGGTAGTCGAGCAACAGCAGGTCCACCCGCCCGGCCTCGCACCAGGCCAGCGCGTCCAGCGGATCGCCGAAATCGAACACCTTCAATTCTGGCGCAATGTCTTCGATCACATGGCGCAGCATCGTCCTCGCGGACATCTGGTCATCGACAATGACGATGTTCAATCCCAGATCCGCCTTTTCCGTCCAGCTACCCCATGCATCCGTCGACACCATGCCGCCCGGACCCCCTGAAATATCCTGCATAGCCGTTGCTCCTCTATTCCGAGAACGGAAAAGCGATGATGCCGACCCCTGTGTCGACTCCCATGGACCGCAAGCGGCCCATGGCTCTGCCCTAGCATATGCAGTATCTGTGCCGCCGACACGCGGTTAGCACAAAAAAAGTCAGGCTTCCGGACGCATGTAGGGGAATAGCAGGACATCGCGGATCGACGTACTGCCCGTCAGCAGCATCACCAACCGGTCGATGCCGATGCCCAGGCCGCCGGTCGGCGCCATGCCGTACTCCAACGCACGGATGTAATCGGCATCGAAATGCATGGCTTCATCGTCGCCACCGTCCTTGGCCTGCACCTGCGCCTGGAAGCGCGCGGCCTGGTCTTCGGGGTCGTTGAGCTCGGAAAAGCCGTTGGCCAGTTCCTTGCCGTTGATGAACAGTTCGAAGCGATCGGTATAGCCAGGCTCGGTATCGCTGGAACGCGCCAGCGGCGACACCTCGACCGGATGGTCGGTGATGAAGGTGGGTTGCACCAGCGTGGGCTCGACGGTGGCCTCGAAGATTTCCAGCAGCAGCTTGCCCCAGCCGTAAGACGGCTTGACCCGGATCTTGAGCCTCTCGCAATGGCGCAGCAGCGCGGCGCGATCGGTGCAGTCGGCCACGCTGATCTCCGGGTTGTGATGACGAACGGCCTCATCCATGCGCCAGCGCCGGAAAGCCGGCGCCAGATCGATGGCGGCGCCGTCCCAGTTCACCTGCGTGGTACCCAGCACCGACTGCGCGGTGTCGCGGATCACCTGCTCTGTCAGGTCCATGATCTCGTGGTACGTGGCGTAGGCCTCGTACAGCTCGAGCATGGTGAACTCGGGGTTGTGCCGGGTCGACACGCCCTCGTTGCGGAAGTTGCGGTTGATCTCGTAGACGCGCTCCAACCCGCCGACCACCAGGCGCTTGAGATACAGCTCCGGGGCCACGCGCAGGTACAGATCCAGATCCAGCGCGTTGTGGTGGGTGGTGAACGGTTTGGCCGTGGCGCCGCCGGGGATGTAATGCATCATCGGCGTTTCCACTTCCAGGAAGCGGCGCGCGTCCAGCCAGGCGCGCATGGCGCGGATGATCCTGGAGCGTTTGATGAAGACCTCGCGCGCTTCCGGGGTGACGATCAGGTCCACGTAGCGCTGGCGGTAGCGCTGCTCCACGTCCGACAGCCCGTGCCACTTATCCGGCAGCGGGCGCAGCGATTTGGTCAGCAGCCGCAGCGTACTGGCCTTGACCGACAGCTCGCCGGTCTTGGTGCGGGTCAGCCCGCCCTCCACCGCCACGATGTCGCCCACGTCCCAGCCCTTGAACGCGGGATAGGCATCGCCGAGCACATTGCCCTGCAGGAACAGCTGCACGCGCCCGGACTCGTCCTGGATCTGCGCAAAGCTGGCCTTGCCCATCACCCGCTTGGCCATCAGGCGGCCGGCCATCTTGACGGTGCGTCCGCTGGCTTCCAGCGCTTCGGGGGTCCAGGTGTCGGCATCGGCGAATTCGGCCTGCAGGTCGCCGGCAAAGTGCTCGCGCACGAAGTCATTCGGATACGCGATGCCCTGGCCGCGCAATGCGCCCAGTTTCGCGCGACGCTCGGCGATGAGGCTGTTCTCGTCGGCGGGGATCGGTGGCGCGGGGGTCTGCTCGGTCATGGCGGGAATCGGTCTGCAATAAGTCGGGCGGTGCCCGGTGGGGAGTGAGCAACCGGCAGCGCCGGCACTCTACTTTGACGTTGACGGTGTGACGAACGCACGCAGCCCTCGGGTCACCCGGGGGCTGCAGGCGTTCTCGCCGCTGCGATGCAGGCACCGCAGTGGCGCGCCAGGATGCCGTGCGACGACGGCCGCCCGACGCGGCGGTCAGGCATCCAGGCGTTTGGAACCTGCGGCCAGACCGGCCTTCAGGCTGGCCTCGACGAATTCGTCCAGGTCGCCGTCGAGCACTTTCTGGGTATCGCTGCGTTCGATGCCGGTGCGCAGGTCCTTGATGCGGCTCTGGTCCAGCACATAGTTGCGGATCTGGCTGCCCCAGCCGATGTCGGACTTGGTCGCTTCCAGCGCATCGCGCTCGACATTGCGCTTCTGCACTTCCAGCTCGTACAGTTTGGCGGCCAGCATCTTCATCGCGTTGTCGCGGTTCTGGTGCTGGCTGCGGCCGGTCTGGCAGGCCACCACCGTATTGGTCGGGATATGCGTGATGCGCACCGCCGATTCGGTCTTGTTGACGTGCTGGCCACCGGCGCCGGAGGAGCGATACACGTCGGTACGCAGGTCGGCCGGGTTGATGTCGATCTCGATGTTGTCGTCCACTTCAGGCGACACGAACACCGAGGTGAAGCTGGTATGCCGGCGGTTGTCCGAGTCGAACGGCGACTTGCGCACCAGCCGGTGCACGCCGATCTCGGTCTTGAGCCAACCGTAGGCGTACTCGCCCTCGATGCGCACGGTGGCCGACTTGATGCCCGCCACTTCGCCACCGGAGACTTCCATCAGCTCGGTCTTCCAGCCGCGCGACTCGGCCCAGCGCAGATACATGCGCAACAGGATTTCGGCCCAGTCCTGCGCCTCGGTACCACCGGCGCCGGCCTGGATGTCGACGAATGCGTTGGCGCTGTCCATCTGTCCGGAGAACATGCGCTGGAATTCCAGCTTTTCCACGTGCGCCTGGTACTTGTCCAGATCGGCGATCACCGCTACCGCAGTCTCTTCGTCCTGCTCGCTATCGGCCAGCTCCAGCAGATCGCCGGCATCGGCCAGGCCAGCCAGCACGTCGGCGATCCCGACGACGGTCTTTTCCAGCAGGGAACGTTCACGCCCCAGGGCCTGGGCACGCTCGGCGTCGTTCCACACATCCGGGCTCTCCAGCTCCCGGCTGACTTCCTCTAGGCGCTCTTTCTTGGCGTCGTAGTCAAAGATACCCCCTGAGCGAGAGCACGCGATCATTGAGATCGGTGATGCGCTGGCGGATCGGATTGGTTTCGATCATGACGGATTTCCGGCAAACAAGCTGGCTAGTTTAGCAAGCGGGCCGCATGCGCGGAACGCAGCAGTGGCCGGCGCGCGCGCCGCGGCCCGGCAGCACCGCTCGACTAACCGGACGGATCACAGGACACGCCGCCGGCGTCTCGGCTCCGCACAACCCTGGGGAGGCCACTGCAGAAAACTGCACTGCCGCTCGCGGGCGTTTGCTTCAGACCGTCACCGCGTCCGGCCTGGGCGTGCCGGCCACCTGCCCGGCCCGCGCCCGCAGCCCGGCCAGATGGCTGCGACTGCAGGGCAGCACCGTGGCGTCGCGCAGGTGCACGCGCGCGTCGCCGGAATCGACCGGTTCGATCGCCTGCACCTGGCCCAGATTGACCAGGTAGCTGCGGTGGATCCGTACGAAGACGGCCGCATCCAGCCTGGCCTCGATCGCCGCCATGGTGCTGCGCAGGGGATAGTCATGACCGCGGACGCGCAGGTTGACGTAGTTGCCGGAGGCCTGGATCCATTCGATGTCGGCGGTGGCCACCAGGAAATCGCGGCCAAGCTTGCGCACCAGGAAGCGTTCCGGGCGATCCAGCGGCTCCACGGGTGGCCCCTCGTCCGGCGCGGCGAGCAGATGCGCCTCGCCCTGACGCCGCCGCGCATACCAGCCCAGCGCGTGCTGCACCGCCACCAGCAGCGCAAAGGTGCGCAGGTCCTTGGATAGCTCGTACACCCACTGCAACCAGCCGCCGAAATCGTAGTGCGCGCCGGCCAGCCCGTAGACCAGCTTGCGCACCAGCACCATGCCGCCGACGTGCGCCAGCCACCATCCCAGGGCCGCAGCCAGGTACAGCGGCACACGTCGCAGCCAGGCATCGGCATGCAGCGGCCAGCGTGTGCACAGCCACAACACCGCCGGCAGCAGCAACAGCGCGGCGGTGGCACTGCTCAGCTCCCAGCTCAGCAACTGCCACAGCACGATCGGCTGGCCGTCGCGGCGCGCGGCCAGGCAGGCGGTCCAGACGTTGCCCAGCGCACTCAGGTAAAACACCAGCGACCAGATCACGACGGCCCAGCGCGTGGCGGCACGGCCGGCCCCGTCCCAGGCGATTGGCGGGCGCGACCCGGTCAATTCCATTGCATACGTCCGCAGTTGGCAGGTGCCGATCATAGAGGCCCGCGCAGCAAGGCGAAACCGCCATCCCGGCCGTCCCCATTCGTCCCTGGGTGGACGCCACTGGTCACTGCGGGCGGTGGTTTCCACCCCTGGCCCCACCTGCGGCAAGGGCTGGTGGGCAGGATGCGTCCACCCCTCCAGCAACCGCCGACCATGACCGAGCGCCGCCACGATATCGATGCCTTGCGCGTCTTCGCCTTCGCCTTGCTGATCCTCTATCACGTGGGCATGGCCTACGTGGCCGGCTGGGGCTTCCATCTCAAGAGTGCCTACACCACCGACTGGCTGCAGCCGCCGATGATTGCGCTCAACCGCTGGCGGATGCCGTTGCTGTTCATGATCTCCGGCATCGCGATCGGCCTGGCGCGTACCGAGCGTGCGCCCTGGCAGTTCGCCTGGCGGCGCTGCGGGCGCTTGCTGCCGCCCCTGCTGTTCGGCATGTTCGTGGTGGTGTCGGTGCAGGCCTACTGCCAGGGCGTGAGCAACGGCAAGGTGGTCCCCGGCTTCGGCAGCTTCCTGCTGCGCTACTGGCAGGTCCGGCCGTGGCCGGCCGGCAGCTTCGATGGCTGGGAACATGGCATCACCTGGAACCACCTGTGGTACCTGGCCTACCTGCTGCCCTACACCTTCTTATTGATGGCGCTGGTTGCACTGGGCCGCGCCCTGCCGGTCACCCTGCCGCGCCTGCCCACCCGCATTGCGGTCCCCGCCCTGCTGCTGGCACCGATCATGTGGGAGGCCTTCTGTGTGCTGTGGGTGCTGCCACGTCATCCACCGAGCCATGCCCTGGTCGGCGACTGGTTCGTGCATGCCGAGTCGTTTCCGCTGTTCGTGCTCGGATATGTGCTGGCCCACAGCAGCCGGTTATGGACGTGGGTGGCGCAGTGGCGCTGGCCGACGCTGGTGGCTGCGCTGTTGGCCATCACCACCGAGCTGAGCATTCGTCATCTTGGCCATACCCTGGATACGGCCCAGCCCAGCGCGCTGCTGGCCAACGTGCGCTGGGATGGGATCGAACGGCTGGCGCGCGCGGCCTACACCTGGCTGGCCTTGCTGGCGCTGCTGGGGTGGGCGCGGCATCGTCTGAACCACCCGTTCGCCTGGCTGTCGTACTGCACCCAAGCGGTGTTCCCTTGGTACATCCTGCACCAGAGCCTCATCATCCTGGCGCTGTACTGGCTGGCGCCGCTACAGTTGGGCCCCTGGCTGGAACCGGTACTGGTGCTGCTTGCCGCCGTGGCGGGTTGCCTGCTGTTGCACGAAACCCTGATCCGCCGCCTGCGCTGGCTGCGGCCATTGTTCGGCATGCCGATGCGCGCGCCGGAGAACCGCACGCGCCAGACCACACCAGCGATGAAGGCGTAATGGCGCGCGGCACTGTCCCGCGTCGTCGTGCAAAAACCAACATGTGCATGCGTGGAACACCGGAATCGAGTGCCACCACTGCCTGCATCCAGTGCTGCTGCAGGCGACGCGCTCCCACACGATGCATGGTGTTTGCTGCGGGTCACCGACCTGGCTGCACGCATGACAGGCGGCATGGATGCCGCCATCGAGCCTCCATGGAACGATTTACGACGTGTCCCGCGAGCGGTGAGGGCATCGCAGCCTCGCGATTTTCGCGTTTGCTGCAGGGCCCTTGCCCGCTCACCATCGCGGGACACGCTGCAAGTACGTCCTTGTAAGCTCCGTGGCGGCATCCATGCCGCCAAGGGTCCCGCGACGGTGAGCGGGCAAGGACCGGTAGAGATGGTCGGCGTGCAGGGCTTTCAATAAAGCAAGCAGCGACGCGCGGTCCCCGCTCTTCAACAGCACCTAGCCAACTGTCTAGTGCGGTGCCCTCGCCGATTGCGGGACCGTGTGGCGGCATGGATGCCGCCACCGAGCCTCCAGGGACGGATTCACGGCGTGTCCCGCGAGCGGTGAGGACACCGCGCACGCGACGCTGCGAATTTGCTGCAGCGCCCTTGCCCGCCCACCATCGCGGGACACGCTGCAAGTACGTCCTTGTAAGCTCCGTGGCGGCATCCATGCCGCCAAGGGGCCCGCGACGGTGAGCGGGCAAGGACCAGTCGAGATGGTCGGTTTGTCAGGGCAAGCGATACTGATTGCGGTGCCTGGATGACGACGCGCGCAAAGCTCTCAGATCAACCCATGCCCGTTGCCGGCTCGCAATGCTCGACGATCAACTGCACTGCGGTGCCGCCGCGGTAGTCATCACTGACCAGCCGATAGGCCAGCCGCACCATGCGCGCCGGCTCGCTGCCGTGCCAGCCGTTGAAATGGATGGCGTTGAGCGGCTCGGCACGGCCGGCGCAACGCAGCGTCAGCTTGAGGTGACGCTCCTTGAGCACGCGGTATTGCAGCACCTCGAACTGCCCATCGAACAGCGGCTCGGGAAAGCCCTGCCCCCAGGGACCGGCCACACGCAACGCTTCGGCATGCAGGTGGTCGAGTTCGTGCGCGGCCAGTTCGCCATCGCTATGCAGTTCGGCATGCAGCAGCGAAGCGTCCACCATCGTCTGCACTTGCGCTCGAAACGCCTGCTCAAAGATCGGCAACGCCGCACGTTCCATGCTCAGCCCGGCCGCCATCGCATGGCCGCCGAACTTCTGGATCAAGCCGGGATGCCGGGCATCCACCGCTGCCAGCACATCGCGGATATGCAGGCCGGGGATCGAACGCGCCGAACCGCGCAGCTGATTGCTGCCTGGCTCGGCCGGGGCCAACGCGATCACCGGGCGATGCAGCCGGTCTTTCAGTTTGGAGGCGACCAGACCGATCACCCCGGGGTGCCAGTCCGGATCGAACAGGCAGGCGGCGATCGGCAAGGCGCCATCGGCATCCAGCACCACCTTGGTCACCGCCTGCTCGGCATCGTCGGTCATCAATTGCTGCACCGCGCGGCGTTCGGCGTTGATCTCTTCCAGGGTGCCTGCGATCTCGCGTGCGCGGTTCCAGTCCTCGCTGAGCAACAGTTCGATGCCCAGCGCCATGTCTTCGAGACGGCCGGCCGCATTCAAGCGTGGGCCAAGCGCGAACCCGATATCGCTGGCACTCAGTCGCGCCACGTCGCGGCCGCTGGCGTCGATCAAGGCACGCAGGCCGATGCAGCCGCGCCCCTCGCGCAGCCGACGCAGGCCGGCCGAGACCAGCGCCCGGTTATTGGTATCCAGCGGCACCAGATCGGCCACCGTGCCCACCGCCACCAGATCCAGCAATACCGATAGATCTGGCTCGTTGCGGTCGGCGAACGCGCCACGCGCACGCAGCACGCTGCGCAAGGCCAGCAGCACGTAAAAGATCACGCCCACGCCGGCCAAGGATTTGCTGGGGAAATCGTCCACGGCCAGGTTCGGGTCCACGATCGCATCGGCCGGCGGCAGTACCTCGCCCGGCAGATGATGGTCGGTGACCAGCACCGTCCAGCCGCGCGCCTTGGCCGCCGCCACACCGGCATGGCAGGCGATGCCGTGATCGACGGTGACCAAGACATCCGGCTGCAACACGGCCAGCTCATCCACCAGCGCTGGCGACAGGCCGTAGCCATGCACCATGCGATTGGGCACGGCGTGATGCACATCCAGCGCGCCCAGCATGCGCAGGCCGCGCACCCCCACTGCGCAAGCGGTAGCGCCGTCGCAATCGAAATCGCCCACCACCAGGATGCGGCGTTGCTGCGCGATCGCATCGGCCAGCAGGGTCGCTGCCACGGTGCTGTTGTGCAGCCGCTCCGGCGACAGCAACTGCCCCAGCCGCGGCTGCGCGCCTTGCACGTCGGTCACGCCGCGTGCGGCGTAGATGCGGCGCAGCAGCGGCAACATGGCATCGGGCCAGCTTCCGGCCTGCCCTGCCGGGCGCCGGACAATCCGTGGAGTGCCCGTCATTACGCCAGCTGCAACCGCGGTGAACGCCAGAACCGCCAGCGTTGTGCGCGTGCCAGCGACAGCGTTTCGCCGTCCTGGAAATCCAGCACCAGCCGATCCAGCTCGCCGCGGGTCATCGCCGCCAGCAGCGGTGCCACTGCGTCGTCGCCGAATTGCTGCAGCGAGCGCAGATGGCGCAGATCCACCAGCGCATCCACGCGCTGTTCGTCCTGCGCATCGGCACCGGCCGCCAGGGCCAGCGCACGCAGCAGCGATTCACGGCTGCGCACCTGGCGATGCGGCGATGTCACGACCTGCGGCAATACGCCACCGCCCCAGAACCACAGCGAGTTGATCGCCGGTTTGCCGCTGGCCACGCGACCTTCGTTCCAGGGATGCTGATGCAGCATCACCTGTGCTTCGGTCAGCAGCGCGCGCCAGCGCCGGCCAAGATCGCCGGCCGGCAAATGGTCGAACAGGTCATCGCCGATCGCCACATCCGGCGGTGCGAACTCGGGCAGCTTCGCATCCGGCGACAGCCGCAGATACCAGCGCGACGGCGTGGGCGCATCGAGCAGGAATCCGGCATCGCCGAACATCGGCTTGAGGATCGGCAGCAGCATCGCCAGATCCTCCGCGGTGGCACCGAGCGCCTCGCCATAGCCCATCAGCCGCGCGCCCTGCATGTCCGGCACCACGTAGGCCGGGTCGGCGCGCACCCAGGTGGCGCCGGCGGCATCGCCGGCATCCAGCTGCCGCGTCAACGCGGCCACCGGCCAGTACGACGGGGTCAGGGTGAAGTGGCGCTGCAATTGCGCCACCTCGCCCGCATTGGCGACGTGCTGGTCGGCACGCGCCAGTGAACGCGTCACCACCGCATTGTCCAGGGTCCCGGGCAGGCGGCGTTTTTCCGGCAGCAGCAGCGTGGCGGTGGTCATCGCGCAGTGATGCCGCTCAATCCAGGTACGCGACGCTGACCACTTCGTATTCGCGCTGGCCAGCGGGCGCGTCGATGGTCACCGCATCGCCTTCCAGTTTGCCGATCAGGGCGCGCGCCAGCGGCGAGGAAATCGCGATCAGGCCCATCTTGATGTCGGCTTCCAGGTCGCCGACGATCTGGTAGCGCTTTTCCTCGTCGGTCTCGACGTCGGCCAGCGTCACCGTGGCGCCAAACACGATCTTGCTGCCGGCGCCCAGCTTGGTGATGTCGATGATCTCGGCATGCGAGAGCTCGCCTTCCAGCTGCTTGATGCGGCCTTCGATGAAGCTCTGCTGCTCGCGCGCGGCGTGGTACTCGGCGTTTTCCTTCAGATCGCCGTGCGCGCGCGCTTCGGCGATCGCGGCGATCACCGCCGGACGCTTGACCGATTTCAGCTGATCCAGTTCCTCGCGCAAGCGCTGCGCGCCTTTGGATGTCATGGGTGCTCTCATGCTTGAAGCTCCTTGTGCAGTTCCTGCAGCGACCAGACAGGGCCGGTGCCGCGGAATTCCAGCGAATGCACCAGCGCCTTGGCGCCGGCGACAGTGGTCGAATAGGTCACGCGATGCTGCAACGCTTCACGCCGGATCGAGAACGAGTCGGAGATGGCGGCACGGCCCTCGGTGGTGTTGACGATATAGACGATCTCGCCGTTCTTGATCGAATCGACGATATGCGGGCGGCCTTCGGCCACCTTGTTGACGATCTCGCAGCTCAGCCCGTTCTGCTGCAACCAGGCACCGGTGCCGCGTGTGGCCACCAGGGTGAAGCCACGCTCCACCAGCGCCTGCGCCACCGGCAACACGCGCTGCTTGTCCGGATCGCGCACCGACACAAAGGCCTTGCCCACCGGCGGTGCCTTGATGCCACCGGCTTCCTGCGCACGCGCGAACGCGGCGCTGAAACTGCGTCCAACGCCCATCACCTCGCCGGTGGAGCGCATTTCCGGCCCCAGGATCGGGTCCACGCCCTGGAACTTGGCGAACGGGAAGATCGCCTCCTTCACCGAATAGTAGTCCGGCACGATTTCCTGGGTAGCGCCCTGCTCGGCCAGCGTCTTGCCGGCCATGCAGCGGGCGGCGATCTTGGCCAGCGGCATGCCGATGGCCTTGGACACGAACGGCACGGTGCGCGAGGCGCGCGGGTTCACTTCCAGCAGATACACGATGTCATCGCCGGCATCGTTGACCTGCACCGCGAACTGGGTGTTCATCAGGCCGACCACGTTCAAGCCTTCGGCCAGCATCACCACCTGGCGACGCAGTTCGGCCTGGGTCTCGGGCGAGAGCGAGTAAGGCGGCAGCGAGCAGGACGAATCGCCCGAATGCACGCCGGCCTCTTCGATGTGTTCCATCACCCCGCCGATCAGTACGTTGCCGTCCTTGTCGGCAATGATGTCCACGTCCACTTCCACCGCGTTGTCCAGGAAACGGTCCAGCAGCACCGGCGAGTCGTTGGAGACCTTCACCGCGTCGCGCACGTAGCGCGCCAGATCCGATTCGCCGTAGACGATCTCCATTGCGCGGCCGCCCAGCACATAGCTCGGGCGCACCACCAGCGGGTAGCCGATCTCGCGCGCCAGCACCAAGGCTTCTTCCGGGTTGCGCGCAATGCGGTTCGGCGGCTGCTTCAGGCCCAGCGTGTCGACCAGTTGCTGGAAACGCTCGCGGTCTTCGGCCAGGTCGATCGAGTCCGGGCTGGTGCCGATCACCGGCACGCCGTTGGCTTCCAGCGCACGCGCCAGCTTCAGCGGGGTCTGGCCGCCGTACTGCACGATCACGCCCTTGGGCTGTTCCAGCTCCACGATCTCCAGCACGTCTTCCAGCGTCAGCGGCTCGAAGTACAGGCGGTCGGAGGTGTCGTAGTCGGTGGAGACGGTTTCCGGATTGCAGTTGACCATGATGGTTTCGAAGCCATCGTCGCGCAGCGCCAGTGCCGCGTGCACGCAGCAATAGTCGAACTCGATGCCCTGGCCGATGCGGTTGGGACCGCCACCGAGAATCATGATCTTGTCGCGACCGGTGGGCAGCGCTTCGCACTCGTCCTCGTAGGTCGAATACAGGTAGGCGGTGCTGGTGGCGAATTCGGCCGCGCACGAGTCCACGCGCTTGTACACCGGGCGCACCTTGAGCGCGCGGCGCAGCGTACGCACCGATTCTTCGTTGCTGCCGATCAGCTGCGCCAGACGCGCATCGGAGAAACCGGCGCGCTTGAGCGTACGCAGGCGCGGCGCATCCAGCGCAGCCATGCCGTCGTCGGCCAGTTGCTGCTCGTGGCTGATGAGTTCTTCGATCTGGTCCAAGAACCAGGGGTCGATGAAGGACAGCGCATACACCTCGTCCACCGTCATGCCGGCGCGGAACGCGTCGGCCACGTAGAACAGACGCTCCGGGCCCGGTGCCTTGAGCTCGCGCTTGAGCGTGGCGATATCGTCTTCGCTACCCAGATCCAGGCCGGTCGGGTCCAGCCCGATCTTGCCGGTCTCCAGGCCGCGCAGCGCCTTTTGCAACGACTCCTGGAAGGTGCGGCCCATCGCCATCACCTCCCCCACCGACTTCATCTGGGTGGTCAGGCGCGCATCGGCCTGCGGGAACTTTTCGAACGCGAAGCGCGGAATCTTGGTCACCACGTAGTCGATCGACGGCTCGAACGAGGCCGGGGTCAGCCCACCGGTGATCTCGTTGAGCAATTCGTCCAGCGTATAGCCCACCGCCAGCTTGGCGGCGACCTTGGCGATCGGGAAGCCGGTGGCCTTGGAGGCCAGCGCCGAGGAACGCGACACGCGCGGATTCATCTCGATGACGACGACGCGACCGGTGGTCGGGCTGATGCCGAACTGCACGTTCGAGCCGCCGGTGTCCACGCCGATCTTGCGCAACACCGCGATCGAGGCATCGCGCAGGCGCTGGTATTCCTTGTCGGTGAGGGTCTGCGCAGGAGCGACGGTGATCGAGTCGCCAGTGTGCACGCCCATCGGGTCGAGGTTTTCGATGGCGCACACGATGATGCAGTTGTCCGCAGTATCGCGCACGACTTCCATCTCGAATTCCTTCCAGCCCAGCACCGATTCTTCCACCAGCACTTCGGTGGTCGGCGACAGCTCCAGGCCGCGGCCGACGATCTCGATCAGCTCTTCGCGGTTATACGCGATACCACCGCCGCTGCCGCCCAGGGTAAAGCTCGGCCGGATGATGGTCGGATAACCGACGCGGGTCTGGATATCCAGCGCTTCTTCCAGCGTGTGCGCCACTTCGGCCTTAGGGCAGTCCAGGCCGATCTCGCCCATCGCCACGCGGAACAGTTCGCGGTCTTCGGCCATGCGGATGGCTTCGCGCTTGGCACCGATCAGCTCGACGTTGTACTTCTCCAGCACGCCGTGGTCGGCCAGATCCAGCGCGCAGTTCAGCGCGGTCTGCCCGCCCATGGTCGGTAGCAGCGCATCAGGCTTTTCCTTGGCGATGATCTTTTCCACCGTCTGCCAGTTGATCGGCTCGATGTACACGGCGTCGGCCATGTTCGGGTCGGTCATGATGGTGGCCGGGTTGCTGTTGACCAGCACCACGCGGTAGCCCTCGTCGCGCAACGCCTTGCACGCCTGCGCGCCGGAATAATCGAACTCGCAGGCCTGGCCGATGACGATCGGGCCGGCGCCGATGATGAGGATGGTTTTAAGGTCGGTTCGCTTTGGCATTGTCTTATTCAGGCCTTCATGAGTTCTTGAATCTTCGCGATATCCACATCTTTACTGAGGATTTCGAGATCATTGATTTCTGCGCAGACGCAATGGAACACGTCGAACCTGCGCTTATCCAGCGTTACATTGGTCTGGCGAGCCTTCCGGAATACTTCCGCAGCACGCACGGCTTCTTGGCCCCGTACCTCGAACTCCTTCATGTCGTTGAGGATGGCGTTCACCGCACCGACATCCGCCTCGTCCAACCCTCGCAGTACTTCGTATCGAATCAGCGGGGAGATCGCGATCTTCACGTCAGGATCGGCGACCAGCGCCTCGAACGTCGACAGCGAGGCTGCGTGATCCGCGTTGCCCTCCTCCCCGTCCAGTGCGCCGATCAGCAGGTTGGCATCCAGCAGTACCAGACGACTCATGCCTGCCCTCCACCCTGGCGGTCGCGGCGCTGCTTGATGAGATCCAGCAATGCACGTTTGGTGGCGGACTGGTCTTCGCTGACCAGGGCATCGCGCTTGAGTGCATTGAGATCGACCCCGAAGGTCTCTTCAAGCACATCGGCAAATGCCTTCATGTTGGGCGAGTCGATCACGGACGATCTGACGACTCCGTCCGCCGCATCGCGTTCCAGCAGATAAGCCTCGCCTTGCTCAAGCTGGGTCAACACCAGCGGCGAGTGGGTGCTGATGAAGAACTGCGTATTCGGAAACAGCGTCTTCAGATGCCTGACGATGCTGACCTGCCAGCCAACGTGGAGATGACTTTCGATCTCGTCGATCAACACCACGCCCGGCAGGTTCTGCAGATCCTTGGAGTTGCTGAAGCCGGCATACCCCGAGATGATCGCTTGAAACAGTTTCACGACTGATGCAAATCCCGAACTGAGTTCCCCCAGCTCGATCATGCGGCCTTCCACACTCAGATAAACACGCTGCGACCCGTCGATCTGCAGGCGCTCGGCATCCACGCGCTGATCGATGCGATGCAACAGCTTTAACACCGACTCGATCTCATTACGCAGGTTGTCCTTTTCCACTTGAAAGGGGTTCACCGACTGCGCACGTTGTATGAACCAGACGCGGATGTCCGCATCCATGCCAGCAGAGCGCAAAGAACCTCTTTCGCACTCCTGCAACAACATGCCAAAGTGCTGAGATCTACGTTCCTCAAAGTTTCCTAGTGCCGCAATAGATGTGGGCAGACGTCCTATCGACGAGCGCCCACCCGCTCCGATGTAAACCAAGGGACGAGAGTGACGCACTGCATGTGGAGCAACAGCTCGTACATGTATCAGTTGCTGCGGGGGCAGATCCACTAGGTACTGCGCATCGTCGATAAGGACAGCGGATGCGGGAACGTTTTGTCCGGCATGGACCACCGAATTACTCTCGACCCGCAAAAACTCCTCATTGGTGAATAGCAACGCACCATAGATAGCCTCTAACGACTTGGTCTTGCCAACCCCGTTGACACCGAAAAGCACGCGCGCCCGGCTGGCTGCGTCGAACCGCAGCTCAACCTTGCCAACTCCCTTCAAACCTTCGATGTCGATGCGATCAAGCATTGGAATCTCCACTGGGCCGACGGGATGCCGTGCAGTCATCAGGGCGAGCACATGGCCCGGCAACCGGGTTCAAGCTTTCGCTTCAGCCATCAGCGCAGTGAACCGATCGAACAACGGCCCCACATCGCGCGGACCCGGCGAGGCTTCCGGGTGGCCCTGGAACGAGAACGCCGGTGCGTCGGTCAGCGCGATGCCCTGGTTGGTGCCGTCGAACAACGAACGATGGGTCACCCGCACATTGGCCGGCAGCGTGCTTTCGTCCACCGCAAAGCCATGGTTCTGCGAGGTAATCATCACCCGCCCGCTATCCAGATCCTGCACCGGATGGTTCGCGCCGTGGTGGCCGGTGGTCATCTTCAGCGTCTTGGCGCCGGCAGCCAGCGCCAGCAGCTGGTGGCCCAGACAGATGCCGAAGGTCGGCACCTTGCGTGCAATCAACTCCTTGATCGCGGCAATGGCGTAATCACACGGCTCCGGATCGCCCGGGCCGTTGGAGAGGAACACGCCGTCCGGGTTCATCGCCAGTACTTCGGCCACCGGCGTGCGCGCCGGCACCACGGTGACGTCGCAGCCACGTTCGGCCAGCATGCGCAGGATGTTGAGCTTGACGCCGTAGTCATACGCAACGACGTTGTATTTCAGCTCGGCCCGCACGAAGGTGTCTGCATCCAGATCCAGCTGGCCTTCCTGCCAGGTGTAGCTGGTTTCAGTCGAGACCACCTTGGCCAGGTCCATGCCCTTCAGGCCGGGGAAGCTGCGCGCGGCTTCCAGCGCCTTTTCGATGTCGATCTCGCCGGCCATCAGCGCACCGTTCTGTGCGCCCTTTTCGCGCAGCAGACGGGTCAGCTTGCGGGTATCGATGCCGGAAATGGCCACCACACCGCGTGCCTGCAGCCATTCCGGCAAGGCCACCTGGCTACGCCAGCTGCTGGGACGGCGCGGCACATCGCGCACGATCAGGCCAGAGGCCCAGATCTTGCTGGCCTCGTTATCCTGATCGGTGAAACCGGTATTGCCGATGTGCGGATAGGTCAGCGTGACCATCTGGCGGGCGTAGGAGGGATCGGTCAGGACTTCCTGGTAACCGGTCATGGCGGTGTTGAACACCACTTCGCCGACGGAAAGCCCGTTGGCGCCTACGGATTCGCCCTCGAACACGGTGCCGTCTTCGAGGACAAGGATTGCGGGTTGGGTCACGTGGGGTCTCGCTCTGGCTGCCTGGGACTCCGATGCGCTTCCGGCCAAATTCCGGTTGCAGCAAAGCGCGGACACGGTGCTGGGGACCGGTCCGACGCTGGTTCGGGCAAGCGGGAATTGTAAAGGCAAGTGCCCCGGCTTGCCAGCCTGACGAGCGAATCAGGCCGACTGCATGGCCGCGCATCCGCACCAACAGGCTGCGGCAGGCCGCACCCGTTCACGTGCGATTGCGCTGCGTTTACAACACTAGGTCGCGCACCCGGTAACTGCCGGCGGGCCGGCCGATCAGGCGCTTGGCCGCGTGCAGGGCGCCGCGCGCGAAGATGTCGCGGTTGGTGGCGCGATGCACCAGCTCCACCCGCTCGCCCAGCCCGGTGAACTGCACCATGTGCTCACCGACGATATCGCCGGCACGCAGGCTGGCAAAGCGCGGCTGCGCACCGCTGCCGGTGGCGGCCTCGCCCAGGGTCAATGCGGTCCCCGAAGGCGCGTCCTGCTTGTGCACGTGATGCGCTTCGACGATGTCGCAATCCCAGCCCGGCAAGGTGCCGGCGGCGCGCTCGACCAGCTCGGTGAGTACCGCCACGCCCAGGCTGAAGTTGGACGCCCACACCAGCGGGATCCTTTGCGCCGCTTCCAGCAATGCCGACCGCTGCGCCTCGTCCAGCCCGGTGGTGCCGGACACCAGCGGTTTGCCGCGCTGCGCGCACAGCGCCAGGATCGGTGCAAAGCCCTGCGGCAGGCTGAAGTCGATCGCCACATCGAAGGCCGGCGCGCCGCCCAGCTCGCTGGCGGCGAAGAACGGCACGCCGTCCACCACCCGCTGCGCTGGCGAGCGCCCCACCACCGCACCGACGACCTGCACGGCCTCGTCTTCAGCCGCCAGGCGCAGCAAGGCCTTGCCCATCCGCCCGGAGGCGCCGTGGATCAACACTTTTACAGAGGAACTTGTCATGCCCGCAGGCTAGCGAGGCTGCGGGAGTTGTACAAGGTGCCGGGAATCGGGAATGGGGAATGGTCAAAGCTTTAGGTATGCACCGATGGCACTGTGCGTATCGATGCGGGTGAAATCGCGCGTCACGCTGGCCGCCGGTGGACGCACGGTTGTCGATGCCGTCATTGGCCCTGCGCTGGCAACTCGGCCAGTGCCTCGCGCAGCACCTCGCCCAACACGTGGATGCCGGTATCGATCCTCTCGCCCGGCACCGTCACGAACGACAACCGCAAGGTATTGGCCTGCGGCAAGGTGGCGAAGAACGGCGCGCCGGGCACGAAGGCCACGTTGCGTGCGATCGCCCGTGCCAGCAGCACTGTGCCGTCCAGCCCCGGCGGCAGGCTGACCCACAGGAACATTCCGCCTTCGGGGCGATTCCATCGCACCTGTGCGGGGAAATGCCGGTCCAGCGCTTCCAGCATCAGGCTGCACTGGCGTGCATACAGCGCGCGAATTTGCGGGATGTGGGTATCGAGAAAATCGTCCTGCAGGGTCTGGTACACCACGCGCTGTGTGAACGACGGGGTATGCAGATCAGCCGCCTGCTTGGCCTGGATCAACTTGCCCAGCACCGCTTCCGGCGCCACCACGTACCCCAGCCGCAGGCCGGGCGCGAGCACCTTGGAAAACGAGCCCATGTAGATGACGCCGTCGGGATTCATCGACAACAGGCTGGGCAGCGGCTCTCCGCTGTAATACAGCTCGCCATACGGATCGTCTTCGACGATCGGTACGCCCGCCTGTGCCGCACGTTCCACCAGCGCCTGGCGTCGGGCCAGCGGCAGACGGCGGCCGGTGGGGTTCTGGAAATTGGGCAGGCAATACAGAAACCGTGCTTCCGCCAGCAGCGCCGGATCCAGCGCCTCCACCACCACTCCCTCCTCGTCGGAGGGCATGCCGACGAAGCTGGGCTGGAACAGCGAAAACGCCTGCAATGCGCCCAGGTAGCTCGGCGTTTCCACCAGCACCTTGCTGCCTTCGTCGATGAACACCTTGCCCAGCAGGTCCAGGCCCTGTTGCGAGCCAGTGGTGATCAGCACCTGGCTGGGCCGGATGCTGGCGCCATCGCGACTCAGCCGCGCAGCCACCCATTCGCGCAGCGGCGCATAGCCTTCGGTCGGGCCGTATTGCAAGGCGGCCTGCGGCGCATCGCGCAATACCTGGTCGCTGGCCGCGCGCATGCGCTCCACCGGAAACGTGGCCGGCGATGGAAGGCCACCGGCGAAGGAAATGACCTCCGGGCGCTCGGTCACCTTGAGGATTTCGCGAATCGCCGAACTGGTCAGCGCCTGCGCACGTCGGGAGATCTGGAAGGAAGTGGTCATGGCATAAGCATAACCAACCGCTGCGGCGGGCGGGCTGTGCACTGCGTGGCGCCGGGCCAGCGTGCGTCAGTGCCTGCGCGGTGGCGTCGGGCCGCAACTGTCGCAGCCGCCACAGGACGCGCCCGCCTGGGTGGCCGGTGGCGCCACGCGACGGCCCACTGCCTGCATCCAGGCTGGCCGCCCATCGCGCAGCAGCACCAGCGCAAGCGCCCCGCGCAGCCGTCGCAAGCTGCCGGGGAACTGCTTGTTCATCACCACCCACAGGCTGAGCAGCACCGCGACGGCGATGACCACGTACTGCAGGGCGAGCGAGAGTTCCATGTCAGCCAGCCCCGAGCACGACCGCCAGCTGGTAGGTCACCAGCGAAGCCAGGTAGGCCAGCGCGAACAGGTACACCGCGCTGATGGTCATCTGCTTCCACGAGTTGGTTTCGCGTTTGATCGTGGCCAGCGTGGAGATGCACATCGGCGCGTAGATGTACCAGACCAGCAGCGACAGCGCGGTGGCCAGCGACCAACCATCGCTGATGAGTGGCGACAGCGCCTGCGCCGCCGCATCGTCATCGGCGGCCGACAGCGCGTACACCGTGGCCAGCGAGGCTACCGCCACTTCGCGCGCAGCAAGGCCAGGAATCAGCGCGATGCAGATCTGCCAGTTGAAGCCCAGCGGTGCAAAGAACACCGCCATCGCATGGCCGATGCGGCCGGCGAAGCTGTAGTCGATCGCCGGCAAGGTGGCATTGGCGGGCGCCGCCGGGAACGAGAGCAGGAACCACAATAGAATGGTCAGCGCAAGGATGATGCCGCCCACGCGCTTGAGGAAGATCCACGCGCGCTCCCATAACCCCAGCGCCAGGTCGCGCAGCTGCGGCACGCGATAGGACGGCAGCTCCAGCATCAACGGGTGTTCGCTCTTGTCGCGGCGCCACTTCTTCATCATCCACGACACCAGCAGCGCACTGACGATGGCCGCAGCGTACAAGCCGAACAACACCAGCCCCTGCTGGTTGAAGATGCCCCATACCGTCTTTTGCGGAATGAAGGCGCCGATCAGCAGCGCATACACCGGCAGGCGCGCCGAACACGTCATCAATGGCGCGACCATGATGGTGGCGAGCCGGTCGCGTGGGTCCTGGATGCTGCGGGTGGACATGATGCCCGGCACCGCACACGCAAAACTCGACAGCAACGGAATGAACGAGCGCCCGGACAAGCCGGCCGCCGCCATCATGCGATCAAGCAGGAAGGCCGCACGCGGCAGGTAGCCAGACTCTTCCAGCGCCAGGATGAAGGCGAACAGGATCAGGATCTGCGGCAGGAAGATGATGACCCCACCCAGGCCGGCGATGATGCCGTCCTTGAGCAGGCTGTTGAGCGGGCCTTCGGGAAAGCTGGTCCCCACCCACTCACCCAGCGCAGCGGTGCCGGCATCGATCAGGTCCATCACCGGGGTGGCCCAGGCATACACCGCCTGGAAGATCAGGAACATCACCACCGCCAGCGTCACCAGCCCCCAGATGGGATGCAACAGCCAGCGGTCCAGCGCGTCGTCCACCCGCGCCGTGCGCGTGGGCATGGTCACCGCCGCGCTCAGGATCTGCCGCACCTGCGCGTGATAATTACCGTCCGCCGGTGGCGTCGCGGTTGGTGCGGCCAGGCTGGCCGCCTGCGAATCGAGCCGTTCCACCAGGGTCTTGGCGCCACCGCGCCGCACTGCCACGGTTTCCACCACCGGCACGCCCAGCGCCTGTTCCAGCGCCGGCAGGTCGATGACGATGCCGCGTCGCTGTGCGGCATCGACCATGTTCAACGCCACGAGCATCGGCCGGCCCAGTTCGCGCAGCTCCAGCGCAAAGCGCAGGTGCAGGCGCAGATTGGTGGCATCCATCACGCACACCAGCACGTCCGGTGCCGGTTCGCCGGGATAGAAGCCGCGGCACAGGTCGCGGGTGATCGCCTCGTCCAGGCTGGCCGGCTGCAGGCTGTAGGCACCGGGCAGGTCCAGCACCGCGAAGTCACGGCCGGAGGGCGCACGGAAGTGCCCTTCCTTGCGCTCGACGGTGACGCCGGTGTAATTGGCCACTTTCTGCCGACTGCCGGTCAGCTGATTGAACAGCGCGGTCTTGCCGCTGTTGGGATTACCCACCAGGGCCAGGCGCAAGGGCACGGCAGCGACGCTCATGCCGACACCTCTTGACGCACCTGCACGCGGGCGGCTTCACTGCGCCGCAGCGCAAAACGCGTATAGCCAACCTGCACCAGCAATGGCTCACGACCCACCGGCCCGGTGGCCAGCACGGTGACCTCTTCGCCCGCCACGAAGCCCAGCTCGCGCAGCCGCCGTGCAATGGTGTCGTTGGGAAGACGATCCTCTACCGAATCCACGATGGCCACGCGATGCAGGGGCATGTCGGACAACGTCACAAAGACGGCCTGGTGATTAGGAATGGTTCTCAATTCTAGCATCGACGCACTGCATCATGGCCGAGACGGGCCGTACCGCTATCATGGTTCGCATCTCATTCATGGACGTCTATCGCAATGCAGGACACTGGCTTGATCGTCGAGGACCACGGACCGGTTCGCACCCTGCGCCTGCACCGCCCCATGGTGCACAACGCCTTCGACGCGACCTTGATCGCCGCCCTCACCGAGGCCTTGCAACAGGCCGGCCGTGCAGCGCAGATCCGCGTGGTGGTGCTGACCGGTGCCGGCGATGCATTTTCCGCAGGTGCAGACCTGAACTGGATGCGTGGCATGGCCACTGCCAGCGAGGCGGACAATGCCGCCGATGCATCGGCGCTTGCGCGGCTGATGCGCACCTTGGACGAACTGCCCAAGCCCACCATCGCCCGCGTCAATGGCGCCGCCTTCGGTGGCGGCGTGGGGCTGGTGGCCTGCTGCGATATCGCCATCGGCTGCACCGAGGCGCGCTTCGGCCTGACCGAGAGCAAGCTGGGGCTGCTGCCGGCGGTGATCTCGCCGTATGTCGTCGCCGCCATCGGCGCGCGCCAGGCGCGGCGCTGGTTCGCCACCGCCGAAATCTTCGATGCCGGCACCGCACAACTGCTGGGCCTGCTGCATCAGTTGGTGGCGTCCGATCAACTGGACACGGCAGTGGAACGCCAGATCCGCCTGCTGCTGGCGGCCGCACCGCTGGCCGCCAGCACTGCCAAGGCCTTGGTGCGCTCGGTCATGCCGCCCGCTGATCGCGACGCCATCGATGCGGCCAACGCGGCCTGGATCGCCCGCCTGCGGGTATCGCCCGAGGGCCAGGAGGGTCTGGGCGCGTTTCTCGGCAAGCGCACCCCGGCCTGGGTACCGGAGAACGTGGCATGACGCTGCTTGCCTGCTGCGATATCGGCGGCGGCACGGCGGCGCCCGTCGGCATCGGCATCGAGTGCCGCGCTGCGCTAGCCGCCGCGCCCAGGACAGCGGCGGCATGAGCGACTTCGTCCGCATCGTCGAGGTGGGTCCACGCGATGGACTGCAGAACGAGACCCAGCCGATCGCCACCGCCGACAAGATCGCCTTGATCGATCAGTTGTCGGCCACCGGCCTGCGCAGCATCGAAGCCACCAGTTTCGTCAGCCCACGCTGGGTACCGCAACTGGCCGACGCCGCCGAGGTGTTCGCCGGTATCACGCAAGCGCCGGGCATTGCCTATCCGGTGCTGGTGCCGAACCTGCAGGGCTATGTGCGTGCACAGGCGGCTGGGGCGCGCGAGGTGGCGGTGTTCACTGCAGCGTCGGAGGCATTCAACCGCACCAATACCAATGCCGGCATCGACGAATCGATCGAGCGCTTTCGCCCGATCCTGGAGCAGGCCGCCATCGACGGCGTGCGCGTACGCGGCTATGTCTCCACCGTGCTCGGCTGCCCGTACCAGGGGGAGGTGCCGTTGGCCGACGTGGTAGATGTCGCGCAACGGCTGCATGCGCTGGGCTGCTATGAAATCTCGCTGGGCGACACCATCGGGGTCGGCACGCCGCGCAAGGCGCAGCAGATGCTGGCCGCCGTGGCGCAGCAGGTGCCGATGCAGGCCCTGGCGGTGCATTTCCACGATACCTACGGCCAGGCGCTGGCCAATATCGCCGCCTGTCTCGACCAAGGCGTGCGCGTGGTCGATGCGGCGGTTTCCGGCGCCGGCGGTTGCCCGTACGCCAAGGGGGCCAGCGGCAATGTCGCCAGCGAAGACGTGGTGTACCTGCTGCATGGCCTGGGCATGTCCACCGGCATCGACCTGCCCGCCCTGGCCCGCACCGGCCGCTGGCTGGCGCAACTGCTGGGCCGCGAGAGCGGCAGCAAGACCGGCAAGGCGCTGGCGACGGCCGCCTGAGGGGTCGCCAGCGTTACCACCACGATCGCGCGAAGGCTTCGGATAGAATTGCCGGCCACGCACCCACCCGTTCGCGCGCCGATCTGCATTGGCCTGCAACGCTTCTTTCCGGGAATCCTTCCATGCAGCCAACCTCTGTCCTTGCCGCGATCACTGGCGGCGTCTCCGGCCTGGGCCTGGCCGTGGCACAACGCATCGTGGCCGACGGCGGCCAGGTGGCGCTGTTCGATGTCAATGCCGACAAGGCCGACGCCGCGCTGGCGTTGCTGGGCGCAGGCAACGCGCATTACTTCGCCACCGACGTCACCGACGAGGCACAGGTGTCGGCCAACATCGCCCAGGCCGCGCAGGCGCTGGGCGGGCTCAACCTGGTAGTCAATTGTGCCGGCATCCTGGGCGCTGGCCGCGTCCTGGGCAAGGACGCGCCGATGCCGCTGGCGACCTTCCGCAACACCGTGCTGGTCAACCTGGTTGGCAGCTTCAATGTCGCCAAGGCTGCGGCCGATGTCATGCAACACAATGCGGCCGGCGACGACGGCGAGCGCGGGCTCATCATACACACCGCCTCGGTCGCCGCCTTCGAGGGGCAGATCGGCCAGGCCGCATATGCCGCCAGCAAGGGCGGCGTGGTCAGCATGACCCTGCCGATGGCACGCGAGCTGGCGCGTTTCGGCATCCGCGTGATGACCATCGCCCCTGGCGTGTTCTGGACCCCGATGGTGGACGGCATGCCCGAAGCGCTGCAGCAATCGCTGTCGGCCGCGATCCCGTTCCCGTCGCGCCTGGGCCAGCCCGAGGAATACGCCGACACCGTCGCCTTCCTCCTGCGCAATCGCTATCTCAACGGCGAAGTGATCCGCCTGGACGGCGGCGTGCGATTGGCGCCCAAGTAGCCGGGAATCGGGAATCGGGAATCGGGAATGGGGAATCGCAACGACGCCCTACTCTCAGCACCCCGGCCCCGGCTTTTTCGATTCCCCATTCCCCATTCCCCATTCCCCATTCCCCATTCCCCATTCCCTACTCCCGATTCCCATGAAAGCCAACGACATCAAGAAAGGCAACGTCGTCGAATACAACGGCGGCATTTACCAGATCCGCGACATCGAGCGCAGCTCGCCGCAGGGGCGCGGCGGCAACGTGCGCTTCCGCTTCATCATGTACAGCGTGCCCGGCGGCGCCAAGCTGGATGCCAGCTTCGATGCCGACGACAACCTGCCGGACGTCGAGCTGCTGCGCCGTCAGTCCACGTTCTCCTACAAGGACGGCGAAGCATTCGTGTTCATGGACGACGAAGACTTCACCCCCTATACGCTGGACGCGGACGTGATCGGCAACGATGCCGGCTACATCACCGATGGCCTCACCGGCATCTACGTGCAGGTGATCGACGACCAGCCGGTGGCCGTGCAACTGCCGCAGACGGTCACCCTGGAAGTGGTGGAAACCCCGCCCGAGCTCAAAGGCGGCACCGCTACCAAGCGCCCGAAGCCGGCCAAGCTCAACACCGGCATGGAAATCATGGTGCCCGAGTACATCGGCAACGGCGAACGCGTGTTGGTCAATACCACAACCGGTGAATTCGCCGGTCGCGCCGACTGAGGTGGCATCTGCCGGCAGCCCTGTCACCGGGGCTGCTGGCTGACTGCACCGCCAATCCGGTGCCGACGCGCCGGACTTGGTGGACGCCGTACCACCGTGACGCCGCGTGCCTGGCGCACGCCAAGCACCTACGACGCGGCGGCCGAAGGTGCCTGCACCGGTCGCGCCAGTTCGCGCAGCCGCGCCTGCAGCCGCTGCACATTGGCCTCGCCTTGCATCAGCCGCTCGCGCAGCGGCGGCGGCAACTGCTGCCGCCCCTGCTGCTGCAATTGCTTCCAGCCATCGGCCAGCCCGGCGCTGGACTGCGCCACCTGCGTGACCAGGTGATCGCGTTCGCTCGGCTGCGGCAACCCGTACCCCTCCCCGTCCAGCAAGGCCGCCGGATGGCTGAGCTGCGCCTGGCGGGCGAACAGCTGTTGCAGCTGCGCCTGCACGGCGTCCAGCCCGGCCGCGCCCGGACGCAGCAGGTGCTTGATGGCATCGCGCGCCAGCAATTCCTGGCGCCGTAACGCCGCCTGTTCCAGCAACAAGGCCGCCGCGGTTTCGCGCAGGCCGCCGCGATCGAACCACTGCGCGCGCGCCTGTGGCTCCGTCTCCAGCCATTGCGCCACGCTGGTCTGCGGCACCGGCAGGCCACGCCGGAGCACATCGAACATGGCCTGGTAATGCGTGGCCGCCGATTCGAAGTAATAGCCCTGGCGCGTGGCCTGCGCGCGGTCGTCCAGCACGCCCATGTCGGCGATACCCGCGCGTTGCAGGCGCTGGCGCACGCCGCGCGGGGTGATCGAGGACAGGCCGGCGGCAGCCAGGCGCGGTACGCCGTCGTGCAGCAGTTTGTAGGTTTCCACCGCGCAGTTGTTGCTGACGAAGTAGTAGCGCCCGTCGTAGCTCCAGTGCACCTGCGCGGCGCGCGCGAGCAGCGCGGCGATCTCGCCGGGCGTCAGCGCCAGCGGCACCGAGGACAAGGCGCGTAATTCCACCTGGGTGTACTCGTCCACCACCTGATTCAGCGGCAACACGAACAGTCGCGACGGATACGAGCCGGTGAGCCCGCGCCAGCTGGAAATCTGCACATCGCCGACGAAGGCGCGGAACGACAGCACGCGGTGGTACTGCAGATCCAGCCGGCATGCCGGCCCGGGCGCACGCCCGGGCGCGCAGATCACCAGCCGCAGCATGCTATGGCCCCAGCGGCTCATCGGCTGGTCGTTGCCTTCGGCAAGCAGGTAGTCCACGGCATACACGCGCGCCGGGTCCAGCATCAGCAACGACATCGCACCGGCATCGTTGTCGGCCTGCAGATACGGCAGCGCCGGCATACACGAGGCAGTGTCCTGCGGCGGACCCAGCTGCTGCGCAAACCACGCCGCCAGTGCAGGACGCCGGCAGGCGTATTCCGGATCCAGTACGAAATGCTCAAGATTGACCGCGACGAACTCGGCCGGGCTATGCCGCTCGTAGTTGTCGGGGCTGCGGTCGCTGAACTGGTTGGCGCCGCGCCCGATACGCCAGGGCCGCACCTGCCAACCGGCCAGGTCGCGCAACCGGGGATCGCGTGACAAGGCACTGCCGTTGCCACGATCCAGTACATGCGCCAGTTCGTGCACCAGCGCCGCCATTGCCGCACGCGTTGCCGGCATTGCCACATCGGCGCGCGCGCTTGCCGGCTGCGCGCTCCAGGCCTGCAACAAGGCGCGATCGAGCAGGACACGCTGGCCGATCGCGCGGCCGTGCACGCGCGCCGGCAGATCGTCGCGCCACTGCAGTTGGATCGGCATCGCCACACGCTGCGCCCAACGCGCGGGCAGATGCTTTATCACCTGCCCCACCAACTGCGCACTGGCATCGCGCTCGGCCGCGCTCAACGGCGCCGCTGCCAAGCGGATCTGTAGCGCCGGCGTTGCCGGCGATTGGGCGTAGGCCGCCGGTGCGATGACTGCGGCCAGCCACAGCCATCGACACCGACCGCGGCGGTTCACTGCGCCAGGATGGACTGGGCCAGTTCCATGTCGCTGGCCAGGCGTGCGCTGTCGTGCCGCGCGCGCAGTTGCAGCAGGGCCGCTTCCAGCCGTGCGCCGCGAATGGCACCGTTGCTGGCGACGAAGCCGGCGGCATCTTCGCGGGCATCGGCCACCACCTTGTCATCGCCCGAACTGCTGCTGTTGGACGAGCCGGCCGAGGACGCACCGGCCGACGTGCCGGCCAGGCTGGAGGCAAACGCTGCCAGCGGCAGCAGAGTCAACGCACAAAACACCAGAGAGCGCATCATCGACATGTCGTTTCCGTGTGAAGGTGTGGAAAGACTAACCGGCCTGTGCGGGTCCTGGCGTGTCCTGCATGTCGAACAGCTTGCCTGGATTCAGCAACAACTGCGGGTCCAGCACCTGCTTGACGCCGCGCATCAACGCGATTTCCGCGGCCGAGCGCGTGCTGGATAAATAGGGCTTCTTGACCAGGCCAATGCCATGTTCGGCGGAGATGCTGCCAGCGCAGCGCTGCAGCGACTGCGCCAGCAGCTTGGTCACCTGATCGCAGGCCGCCACGAACTCGGCCTGGCTGGTGGCATCGGGCTTGAGCACATTGATGTGCAGGTTGCCGTCGCCGATATGACCGAACCACACCACTTCGAAGTGCGGATACGCCTCGCCGAGCAAGGCCTGGGTTTCGGCCAGGAACGCCGGCATTGCCGAGATCCGCACCGAGACATCGTTCTTGTACGGCGTATAGCGCGCCACCGCCTCGGTGATGCCCTCGCGCAACCGCCACAGCTGCGCGGCCTGCGCATCGCTCTGGCTGATGACGCCATCGCTGACCCAGCCCTGCTCCATGCAGGTCTCGAACGCGGCCATCGCGGCCGCTTCCTGCGCCTCATCGCCGGCGGCGAATTCGGTGACCACGTAATACGGATGCACCTGCGCGAACGGTGCCTGCGCGCCATGCGCCAGCACATGCTCGAGCGCACGGTCGGTAAAGAATTCGAAGGCCTCCAGGCGCAACTGCGCGCGGAAGGCGGCAAACACCTGCATCAGCACCTCGAACGACGGCAATGCCAGCAGCATCACATTGCTGGGCGGCGGCGGATCGGTGAGCCGTAGCGTGGCCTCGACCACGATGCCCAGCGTGCCCTCGGAACCGACCATCAGGTGCCGGAAGTCGTAGCCGCTGGAATTTTTCACCAGTGCGTTATTGAGCTGCAGCAACTCGCCGGCGCCAGTGACCACCTTCAGCCCGGCGACCCACTCGCGCGTGTTGCCGTAGCGGATCACGCGAATGCCGCCCGCATTGGTGGCGATATTGCCGCCGATGGAGCAGGAGCCGCGCGCGGCGAAATCCACCGGGTAGAGCAACCCCTGTTCGCGTGCGGCGTTGTGCACCGCCTCCAGCGGCATGCCGGCCTGCACGGTGAGCGTGCGATCCACTGCGTTGAAGTCCAGTGGTTTGTTCAGGCGCTCCAGGCTCAGCACCAGCTCGCCGTTGGCCGCCACTGCACCACCGGACAGCCCGGTGCGGCCGCCCGAGGGCACCACCGCCACGCCCTGCGCATTGGCCCAGCGCACCACGGCCTGTACTTCTTCCACCGACCCGGGCAGCGCAATGGCCAGCGGGTTGGGCGTCCAGCGTCGCGTCCAGTCGCGGCCGTAGTGTTCCAGCTCGGCCGGCTCGGTCTTCAAACGCAACGCCGGCACGGCCTGTTGCAACGAAAGGATGCGGGGATCGGTCATGGCACGCGGCGCAGCGGTAGGAACCGCACAGCGTGCCAGCGTGCGCCAGCGGCGTCCAGTTACATCGCCAGCCGCCAACACTGTGTTTGATTCAGCTGAAACCGTTGCAGCACAAGGGCTGCGCCGCTGCGAACCATGCGTTGCGAACGCCCCATCGCGCACCCCATCTGGCATAGTGGCCGGCCCGATTGTTGCAGTGCACTCCCCCATGTCGCCGAAGAAGACCTCGTTTCCCAAGCAGGACATCCGCGTGCTGTTGCTGGAGGGTGTCAGCCCGACCGCCGTGGAGGTGTTCCGCGCCGCCGGTTATTCGCAGATCGAATTGCACGCCAAGTCGCTGCCGGAAGACGAATTGATCGCCCGCATCGCCGACGCACACATCGTCGGCATCCGCTCGCGCACGCAGCTGAGCGCCGAGGTACTGGCGCACGCCAAGCGGCTGATCGCGGTGGGCTGCTTCTGCATCGGCACCAACCAGGTGGACCTGGAAGCGGCCGAGCTGGCGGGCATTCCGGTGTTCAACGCGCCTTACTCCAATACCCGCAGCGTGGCCGAACTGGTGATTGCCGAAGCCATCCTGTTGCTACGCGGCATCCCGCAGAAGAATGCGCAATGCCACCGCGGCGGTTGGTCCAAGTCGGCCGCCGGCAGCCACGAAACCCGCGGCAAGGTACTGGGCATCGTCGGCTACGGGCATATCGGCACCCAGGTCGGCGTGCTGGCCGAATCGCTGGGCATGCAGGTGATCTTCCACGATATCGAAACCAAGCTGTCGCTGGGCAACGCGCGCGCGGCCATCGACCTGGACGACCTGCTGGCGCGCGCGGACGTAGTGACCCTGCACGTCCCCGAAACGCCGTCCACCAAGGACATGATCGGCGCGGCGGAAATCGCCCGCATGAAGCCCGGCGCGCACCTGATTAATGCTTCGCGCGGCACCGTCATCGACATCGCGGCGCTGGATGCGGCACTGACCTCCGGCCAGATCGGCGGCGCGGCGGTGGACGTGTTCCCGATCGAACCCAAGGGCAATGGCGATGCGTTCGAATCGCCGCTGACCGCGCACGACAATGTGATCCTGACGCCGCACGTAGGCGGCAGCACGCTGGAAGCGCAGGACAACATCGGCATTGAAGTCGCCGCCAAGCTGGTGCGCTACAGCGACAACGGCAGCACCTTGTCAGCGGTGAACTTCCCGGAGGTGACCCTGCCCGAGCACCCCGACAGCCTGCGTCTGCTGCACATCCACCGCAACGTGCCGGGCGTGCTGTCGCAGATCAACGAACTGTTCTCGCGCCACAACGTCAACATCGACGGCCAGTTCCTGCGCACCGACCCCAAGGTGGGTTACGTGGTGATCGACGTCAGTGCCAGCGAGGCGCAGGCCATCGCGCTGAAGGAAGGCTTGGCGTTGATCGAAGGGACCTTGCGGACGCGGGTGTTGTATTGATCGATTGGTGCACGAGCGGCCCTCATCCGGCGCTTTGCGCCACCTTCTCCCGCAAGCGGGAGAAGGGAGTGCAGGCTACCCATCTCCCACTTGCTTCCTTCTCCCGCTGTTTCCTTCTCCCGCTGTTTCCTTCTCCCGCTGTTTCCTTCTCCCGCTGTTTCCTTCTCCCGCTGTTTCCTTCTCCCGCTTGCGGGAGAAGGTGCCCGCAGGGCGGATGAGGGCGCACCCATCACACGCCTCGAGCCACCCACTTTTCCGCCATGCGCCGCATTGACGGATCCAGCTCTCCTTCGGCAAGCAGCTCGGCAATCGGGCGCCAGGCCAGGGCCAGTGATTCTGCGCTGACTTCGAACGCTTCGTCCGCGCCTGCCACCACCACGTAGCGCGCATCGTAATGCCAGTGGCCGGCCACCTCGCCGCGTGCCGGGATCCAGTGGCGGTCCAGATCGAATAGAACCGCATCCGCCAGCCGCAGGCCACTCAAACCAGATTCTTCCTCCGCCTCGCGGAGCGCGACCTGGGCCAGGTCGCGGTCGCCATCGGCATGCCCGCCCAGCTGCAGCCAGCGTTGCAGCTTGCGGTGATGCGTGAGCAGGGTGCGCTCGCCGTCGGCGCTGACCACCCACGCCGAGCCGGTGAAGTGACCTTCGGCACGCGCGCGCACGAAGGGATCTGCCGCATCGTCCAGCAGCTGTGCGAACTGTTCGGCCACCGCAGCTTCCTCCGGCCAGCGCGTCCGGTAGGCAGCCAGTTGCTGCCGCAGGGTTGCATCCACCATCTATCGTGCTCGATCGCCCATGGGCCGGACCGCCATTATCGCCATTCATGCTGCGTACGCGCTTGTCGTGAGCCTGCGGCTTTGGCAAGGTAGGCCGCTTGCCTGTCCGTCGGGACGCGGCGCACACCTTTTCCGGGCGCCATCGCCCGACGCTTTGCCACTTGGGGATGTACCGAATGCTGAAGTCTCTGTTGAGGGTCAAACCGATCGAACCCGCTGGACACGTCGATGCGGGCGAACCGGTCGAAGGCGGCCTGCAGGGCGAGGTCACGCTGCAACGGACCCTCACCGCCAAGCACCTCATCATGCTAGGCATCGGCGCGGTGATCGGCGCCGGCATCTTCGTGCTGACCGGCCAGGCCGCAGCCAACCATGCCGGCCCCGCCGTGATGCTGTCGTTCGTCTTCGCCGGCATCGCCTGCGCCTTCGCCGGCCTGTGCTACGCCGAATTCGCCGCGATGATGCCCGTCTCCGGCAGCGCGTACTCGTATTCATACGCCACCCTTGGCGAAGGCATCGCCTGGTTCATCGGCTGGTGCCTGGTGCTGGAATATCTGTTTGCCGGCTCCAGCGTTGCGGTCGGCTGGTCGGCCTACCTCATCAGCTTCCTGACCGGCACGCTCGGGCTGCCGTTCCCGGCAGAACTGGCAGGCGCGCCACTGGCGTGGGACGGGCACAGCTTCGTCAGCTCGGGCAACCTCATCAACCTGCCGGCGGTGCTGATCGTCGCGGCGGTGAGCATGCTGTGCTACGTCGGCGTCACCCAATCGGCGTTCGCCAACGCCATCGTGGTGGCGATCAAGGTGGTGGTGATCTGCCTGTTCGTCGGCTTCGGCATTTCCTATATCGACCCGGCCAACTGGCACCCCTTCATCCCGCAAAACACCGGCCCGGGCCAGTTCGGCTGGGACGGGGTGTTCCGCGCGGCATCCATCGTGTTCTTCTCCTACATCGGTTTCGACGCGGTTTCGACCTCGGCCGGCGAGACCAAGGACCCGCAGAAGAACATGCCGATCGGCATCCTGGTGTCGCTGGCCATCTGCACGGTGATCTACATCATCGTCTGTGCGGTGCTGACCGGGCTGCTGCCCTACACCCAGCTGGGCACCGCCAAGCCGGTAGCGACCGCGCTGGAAGCGCATCCCCAGCTGACCTGGCTCAAGACGGCGGTGGAGATCGGTGCGATCGCCGGCCTGTCCTCGGTGGTGCTGGTGATGCTGATGGCGCAGCCGCGCATCTTCTACACCATGGCCAAGGACGGATTGATGCCCAAGCTGTTCGGCAAGGTGCACCCCAAGTTCCACACCCCCTACGTCGGCACACTCTTCGTCGGCGTGGTTGCCGCGCTGCTGGCCGGCATGATCCCGTTGAACGTGCTGGGCGAACTGGTCTCGATGGGCACCCTGCTCGCCTTTGCCACCGTCTGCGCCGGCGTCATGGTGCTGCGCTTCACCAAGCCCGATTTGCCGCGCCCGTTCCGGGTACCGCTGGCGATGGTGATCTGCCCGCTGGGCGCATTGGCCTGCCTGTTCCTGTTCTTCCAGGCCTTCCAGGAACACTGGAAGGTGTTCGTGGGCTGGACGGTGATCGGCCTGTTCATTTATTTCGGCTACGGCATCCACCACAGCCGTCTGGCCAAACGGGCCTGACTGTCTCTCAAGACCGGCGCCCAGCGCCGGTCTTCTCGTTCAACGATCGCGCGCAGCGCCAAGCCGGAACCCCTCCATGTTCAAACAACTCTGGGCCACCAAACACCCGCACGCCAGCCATGAGGCGGCCGACGGGCTGGGCCTGCAACGCGCGCTCGGCCCCTGGGGGCTGACCGCACTCGGCATCGGCGCGGTGATCGGCGGCGGCATCTTCGTCATCACCGGCCAGGCAGCGGCCGACCATGCCGGCCCGGCGATCGTGCTGTCGTTCGTGCTGGCCGCCGTCTGCTGCGCGTTCTGCGCCATGGCCTACGCTGAATTCGCAGCGATGGTGCCGGTGTCCGGCAGCGCCTATACCTATACCTACGCCACCTTCGGCGAACTGGCGGCCTGGTTCATCGGTTGGATGCTGGTGCTGGAGTACGGCGTCTCGGCTTCGGCGGTAGCGGTCAGCTGGACCGGCTATTTCCTGAGCCTGCTGGAACACTTCGATATCCACCTGCCGGCCGCACTGGTCAGCGCCCCGCTGGACGGCAAGCTACAACCCACCGGCGCCATCGCCAACCTGCCGGCCGCCGGTATCGTGCTGTTGCTGACCTGGTTGTGCTACGTGGGCATCCGCAAGTCGTCGGCGATGAACATGGCCATGGTGATCCTCAAGACGGGGCTCATCCTCCTGGTCATCGTGGCCGGCTGGAAATATGTGGATCCTTCCAACTGGCACCCCTTCATTCCGGCCAACGAAGGCCCGGGCAAGTACGGCATGGAAGGCGTCTTGCGCGGCGCGGCGATGGTGTTCTTCGCCTATATCGGCTTCGAGGCCGTCTCGGTGGCGGCGCAGGAATCGCACCGGCCGCAGCGCGACCTGCCGATCGGCATGATGTTGTCGCTGGTGATCTGCACCGTGCTGTACATCGCCATGGCCGCGGTGATGACGGGCCTGATTCCCTACACCCTGCTGGGCACCGACGAGCCAGTGGTCACGGCGGTGGCCGCGCATCCACAGCTGGCCTGGTTGCGCGTGGTGGTGGAAGTGGGCGCGTTGATCGGGCTGTCGTCGGTGGTGCTGGTGATGATTATCGGGCAACCGCGCATCTTCATGATTATCGCGCGCGACGGTCTACTGCCACCGATCTTCACCCGCATCCACCCCAAGTACCGCACGCCGCATATCAACACCGTCATTACCGGCGTGGGCATCGCGCTGCTGGCCGCCGTCTTCCCACTGGATGTGCTGGGCGAGCTGACCTCGATGGGTACGCTGATCGCCTTCGCCGCCGTCTGCGCCGGCGTGATGATCCTGCGCCACACCCACCCGGAACTGCCGCGTCCGTTCCGCATTCCGTTCGCCTGGCCGATCTGCATCGCAGGAGTGCTGAGCTGCCTTGCCTTGCTGTCGGCAATGACCCTGCACAACTGGATGCTGATGGGGGTGTGGACGCTGGTCGGGCTGGTGGTCTACTTCGGCTACGGCTATCGCCACAGCCGCCTGCGCGACGGTCGCTGAGCCAACACGCGAGCCATCAGTGGCTGACGCAAAGACTACGCAGCGGCGTATGGCAGTGCAGATGATCCGGGTGCTCGTTGCAGAGCGGCCGATCTGCCGCTTGGCTTGAGAGCGCTGATCTGTCGCTTGATTGCAGGGTCCTTGCCCTGCTGTGCTGACACGTGCGTCCGCCTAACGCCAGCCGATCAACGAACCTGCTTTTCAGCAAGCAACCGACCAACAGTCTGGCTCGGTGTCCTCGCCGATTGCGGGACCGTTGGCGGCATGGATGCCGCCATCGAGCCCCCAGGGACGGGTTCACGGCGTGTCCCGCGAGCGGTGAGGGCACCGAGCCCCCGACCGACTCAGCGTTTGATTTGGGCTTCCAACTGCATCCGCCCAGAGGTGGCTGACCAAACCACTGCCCTCACTGCCAGACGCGCAAGCCCTTCATCCCGTCGGACGCTCCAAGTCCGGGCGTGGCTGCAACACACCCTGCTGCGCTGCACCTGACCGTAATCCGGCAGGGCAGTAGAATAGGTCCATGAATGCGACCACTGCCCCCCTGCCCTATAGCGCCGCGCGTCTGCACGAGTTGGCGCAGTTGCTGATCGGCAACATCCGCGAGCTGGCCCAGGCTGGCTGGACGCCAGCCACCAGCAGCAATTTCTCCCATCGCCTGGACGAGCAGCACGCCGCGATCACGGTTTCCGGCCGCGACAAGGGCCGGCTGGTCGAAGAAGACATCATGGTGGTGGATTTCGATGGCCAGCCCGTCGGCCGCCCGTTGCGCCCGTCTGCGGAAACTCTGTTGCATACCCAGTTGTATCGCCGGTTTCCGGAGATCGGCTGCGTGCTGCATACCCACTCGCCGGTGCAGACGATTGCTTCCCGCCTGTATGCCGACGCCGGTGTGATTCGTCTGGAAGGCTACGAATTGCTCAAGGCCTTCGATGGCAATATCACCCACGACACTGCAGTGGACGTGCCGGTGTTCGCCAACACCCAGGACATGCAGGTGCTCGCGGCGCAGGTGGAGGCCTTGCTGGACAAACAGAGCCTGTGGGGGTATCTCATCGAAGGACACGGCCTGTATGCCTGGGGCCGCAACATGGCCGAGGCACGCCGTCATCTGGAGGCGTTCGAATTCCTGCTGCATTGCGAACTCGAACTGCTGAAACTGCGCGGCCCGCGCTAAGTTCAAGTTCTGCCCGTCCCCCTTCGTGAGCCAGACCGCCATGAGCCGACTGCGTATCTTCGCCGACACCAACCCCGCCACGCCGGACTTCGACAGCCGCGACGGCGACGCCATCGCCACCGAGCTGAAGAAGATCGGCGTGACCTTCGAGCGCTGGCACGCCAGCCAGCCGGTCGAACCCGGCGCCACGCCCGAGCAGGTCATGGATGCCTATCGCGCCGACATCGCCCGCATCAGCGCCGAGCGCGGCTTCAAGACCGTGGATGTGGTGAGCATCGCGCCGGACAATCCCAAGCGCGAGGAAATGCGCGCCAAATTCCTCGACGAGCATTTCCACAAGGAAGACGAGGTACGGTTTTTCGTCGCCGGCTCGGGCCTGTTCACCCTGCATGTACAGGACAAGGTCTACGAGATCGAGTGCGTCAAGGACGACCTGATTGCCGTGCCTGACGGAACCCTGCACTGGTTCGACATGGGACCGGAGCCACACTTCGTGGCGATCCGCTTCTTCACCGAGCCGGACGGCTGGGTCGGCCACTTCACCGGCACCCAAATCGCCACACAATTCCCCCGCTACGCCCCCGAGAAACCGCACAAGGCCAGCTGACGATGACACGACCGCAAGCGATCCTCACCGATATCGAAGGTACGACCAGTAGCATCTCGTTCGTCAAGGACGTGCTGTTTCCGTATGCACGCCGTGCCATGCCCGCCTATGTGCGCGAACACGGCAATCATCCGCAGGTGCGCCACTGGCTCAACCAGGTGGCCGACGAGATCGGCGAGGACGTACCGGACGAAGTCCTGATTACCACGCTGCAGACCTGGATCGACGAGGACCGCAAGCACACCGCGCTCAAGGCCCTGCAAGGCCTGATCTGGGGCGACGGCTACAAGACCGCCGACTTCACCGCGCACATCTATGCCGATGCGGCGATCCAGCTGCAGGCCTGGCATGCGCAGGGCATCCCGCTGTCTGTGTATTCCTCCGGCTCGGTGCCGGCACAGAAGCTGTTCTTTGCCCATAGCGATGCCGGCGACCTGAGCGGGCTGGTCAGCGACTGGTTCGATACCGAAGTCGGCCCCAAGCGCGAGAGCGCCAGCTATCGCCGCATCGCCGAACGCATCGGCGTACCCGCCGCGCAGATCCTATTCCTGTCCGACGTGATCGAGGAACTGGATGCGGCCAAGCGCACCGGCATGCGTACCGCCCTGCTGGATCGCCGCGAGGACTACCCCACGCCGCGTTCTGCGGACGATATCGGCAGCCACCAGCGCGTGGAAAGTTTTTCCCAGCTGGTGTTCTGAAACCAGGCGGGTGATTGAGCACATCCGGCTGCCCGCACGGCAGCCGGGCGTCCTTCGGAGCGCATTGTTCAAGCACAGCCTCCATGGGCATTCGTGAGGCATCGGCGTTGTTCCCTTCGCTACCCACCGGTCTACCCGCAGCTGCCGCAATCCGCCGGGCATTGTTGCTGCTGGCCATGGTCGCCCTGCCGGCCGGGTGCCACCCCGATGCCGGCGCCGCCTTGCCGGCGCCGGCAGGGAAACAAGCAGCCGAAGTAGACCTGATCGACCAGGCCGCACTGGCCAAGGCGCTGTCGGCGTTGCAACCGCAGCGCCCCGGCGTGACCGATCTGTACGTGGTCGGGTTTGCTGGCGATGCCAGTGACGATGTGTTCCGCAACGAGACGCTCTACCTCAAGCAGTTGTTCGAGCAACGCTTCGATACGCGCGGCCGTGTGGTCACCCTGGTCAACAACCCCGACAACCTGGGCGAGCAGCCGTACGCGCCGCTGGCCACCTACGACAATCTCCACGACACGCTCGCCGCCATCGGCAAGCGCATGGACCGCAAGGAAGACGCGCTATTGCTGTTCGTCACCACGCATGGCACCGAAGACCACAGCTTGTATGTGCAGGTGGACGAGAACGAAGAAGATTTCATCAGCCCGCAGGATCTACGCACCGCGCTGGACGATGCCGGGATCGGCCACCGCATCATCGTGCTGTCGGCCTGCTATTCCGGCGGCTTCATCCCTGCTTTGCGCTCGCCGGACACGCTGATCCTGACCGCCGCGCGCGCCGACCGCCCCTCGTTCGGCTGCGGCAACACCTCCAACGCCACCTACTTCGGCCAAGCCTGGTTGATCGATGCGATGAACCAGACCGACGATCCACTGGCCGCCTTCACCATGGCCAAGGCCGCGATCACTGCGCGCGAAAAACAGGACGGCGAACTGCCCTCGCTGCCGCAGCAGTCACTCGGCAAGCGCATCGCGCCAGTGATTGCCCGCTGGCGGGCGGGGCTGACGCCGGGGCCGGCGGTTGCGTATCCCTATCCGCCGGTCGCGCGCGCGGCCGATGCCGATCCGCAGGACAGCAGCAACCCGGCCCCCGCTGCCGAAAGCACCAACGACAAGACAGCAGCCCCGGAGACGGCAGCACCCGACGCCCACTCACCGGCCACGCGCACGCCGTGACAGACTGAGACTAATTCTCATTTCGTCAACGCCTGCGCCGCCTCGCTACACTCACCCGGCCAGCCAGCATCAAGCCAGCCAGCACCGATCCCGCCAGCGCGCCGTCGCCTGCCAGCCCGGATCCTCAAAACGCCTCCTTCGTGGAGGCGTTTGTGTTTCAAGCATCACGTCATGATGCCAGCCGCGCTCAGGGTTCAGCGCGCTGCAGGCGGTACACGGTACGCGCCGTGTACTGGCCGGTCGGCAGGCTCGCGCGGACCTCGACGGTGTGCTCGCCCACCGCCAGCTTGGTCGGCAATGCACCGCGCCACAGATGGGTGGACGGCGTGGCCTCGGGAGAACGGTCGTAGCCGCGCAACGCGTCGGCGGCATCGTCGCGCATGTTCTCGGCCAACACGCCTGGGTCTGCGCGCTCCAGCCGCTGCATCGGTTGCCATCCGCCGTCATCGATGCGCATCTCCACCGCAGTGTCGTCCTGGCCCATGAACACATTGGCGTAGATGCCCCAGGCCGGGTATGCGCCCTGTCGCAACACCTTTGGCGCATGCAAGGACAGTTGCGCATCATCGGCTGCCCGCGCTGCGTGATAATCCAGCGTGTAGTCGCCAGCCGGTGCCACCTTCAGTACGGCGTAGCCATTGGGCGTGCCGTCGCTCATCGTCGTGTCGGGAATGCCGTCGGCATCCTTCATGCCCGACCAGAACGCACCGCAGGCAGCGCCCACGTTGTACTCGTGCAGCGCACGCGCGCCCATCCAGCCCTCGGCGGCGCCATGCTGCACGTGTTGCTGGGTATGGCTGTGCCCACTCAACACCAGCACATGCGGAAAATCCTTGAGCAGCGCGAACAAGCGCCGGCGATCGGCATGGCGGAAGGTTTCCTGCCCCGGTGCCGCATCGAAGAGCGGAATGTGCATGCCCAACACCACCAAGCGCTCGCGCGGCAGTTGCGCCAGATAAGCCTGCAGGAAGACGAACTGGTCTTCGCGCAGGCCACCGACGTACGCCGGCCTGGCGCCCGGCGTGTAGACCACATCGTCCAGGAACACGAAACTGGCGTTGGCTTCTTCCACCGCGTAGGTGTCCGGGCCGTAGACCGCGCGCCAGGTGTCCAGCGAGTGCAGATCGTCGCCAGCATCCAGGTTGAGATCGTGGTTGCCCGGCACATGGAACCAGGGCACGCCGAGCTGGGTGGTCACCGCGTTCAAGGCCGGGTACAGGCTCAGATCGTCATTGACGATATCGCCCAACGTGGTACCCAACCGTGCCGACACCTTGCCGACGATGGGCGCCACGATATCGCGACGGTAGTAGTCGACATCGGTGAGCGTGGCGGTCTGGCTATCGGCGAAAATCAACATCTGGAAGCCTTCGGCGCCACTGTCCTGCCGCGGGGAGAGCGCGAAATCCCAGTGGTGCGTGTTTTTACCTGTCGCGGGAATGCCGGCGTACTTGTGCTTGGCCGTGCCGGCGGGCGCGTAGTGACGCCAGAACCCGGGCAAGCCATCGGCAGCTGGCACGAAGCGGCGATCGCCCGGCTTGACGACGAAGACCGTCTGGCCCTCGCGTACCGGCAAGCGATAGCGGCCTTGCGCATCGGTGCGCACGAGTTGCTGCCCGTTGGAGACGATCACACCGGCAAGACCAGGCTCGTCATGGCTGCGCCCCGGCCTGCCGTCGCGCTCTTCGAACACCACGCCATCGACGACGGCATCGCGCGCGTGCGCAGTGCCTGCGAGCAGGCCAACGGCCAGAAGGGCGAGACGAAGCGGCATGGATGTTCCAGCGATGACCAGCGGCGATTGTAGCGGGGCTGGACCGGATTACCGTTTCACGTAGGAGCGCGCCTGAGCGCGATGGGGTGTTACCGGTAACGCCCCATCGCGCTCGGGCGCGCTCCTACGGGTGCGGTGCAGCGAGGTCTTATGTGTGTCGCGATTCCAGCAGCGCCACCGCATCGCCCAAGGCCAGACCGCGCGCATGCAGCAACACGATCAAGTGGTACAGCAGATCGGCCGACTCGCCGAGCAACTCGGCATCGTCCTGCACCACGCCGGCCAGCGCGGTTTCCACGCCCTCCTCGCCCACCTTCTGCGCGATACGGTGGATGCCCTGCTCGAACAATTTAGTGGTGTAACTGCCCTGCGGGCGCTCCTGCGCGCGCGTGGCGATCAGCGCATCCAGGCTGCCCAGGAACTGGCCAGGCGCGGTCGGGAAACAGCTGGTGCGACCCAGATGGCAGGTGGGTCCGTGCGGGCGCGCCAACACCAGCAGCGTGTCGGCATCGCAATCGGCCTGGATGGACACCACGCGCAACACGTTGCCCGAGCTCTCGCCCTTGGTCCACAGCCGCTGCTTGCTGCGGCTGAAGAAGGTGACCTCGCCGCGCTGCTGCGTGACAGCCAGCGCTTCGGCATTCATATAGCCCAGCATCAACACGCGCAGGTTGTCGGCGTCCTGCACGATGACAGGCAACAGGCCCTCGCCCTTGCTCCAGTCCAGCGCTTGCAGCGCGTTGTCGGTTGTCACGGTGTCACTGCCCATCACGTACCTCGATCTGTTGCGCGCGCAGGAACTGCTTGAGTTCCGGAATCGGAATCGCGCCGCTATGGAACACGCTGGCGGCCAGCGCGCCATCCACGTCGGCCTGGTCGAAGACATCGGCAAAGTGCTGCATCTGACCGGCGCCGCCGGAGGCGATCAACGGCACCTGGCACAGTGCACGCACCTGACGCAGCTGCGCGATGTCGTAACCGCGCCGCACGCCATCATTGTCCATGCAGTTGAGCACGATCTCGCCTGCGCCCAGGCGTTGCGCTTCGGCCACCCAGTCCAGCGTGCGCATCGGCAGCGCCTGAGTCTTGCTGGGGTCGCCGGTATAGCGGCGTACCCGCCACTGGCCGTCTTCTTCGCGAATGGAATCGATGCCGACCACCACGCACTGCACGCCGAAGGCATCGGCCAGTTCGCAGATCAGTTGCGGGCGGCCCAGCGCCGGGGAGTTGATGGAAATCTTGTCGGCACCGGCATGCAGCACCGCACGCGCGGTGTCGACATCACGAATGCCGCCGGCCACACAGAACGGGATATCGATCAACCGCGCCACCCGCTCCACCCAGGTGTAATCGACCGAACGCCCTTCCGGACTGGCACCAATGTCGTAGAACACCAGCTCATCGGCGCCCTGCGCGCGGTAACGCAGCGCCAGTTCGACGATGTCGCCCATGTCGATGTGGTCACGGAACTTGACGCCCTTGACCACGCGGCCATTGCGCACGTCCAGGCACGGAATGATGCGCCGGCTCAGCATGCCACTGCCTCGCTGAGATTCAGCTGGCCTTCCAGCAAAGCCTTGCCCAGCACGATGCCGGCGCAGCCGGAGGCCTTGGCCGCCGCCACATCGGCAAGATCGCGCGCGCCGCCGGAGACCTGCACCTGCAACTGCGGCGCAAGCGCACGCAGATGCGCGTACAACGCCATGTTCGGCCCGGACAACATGCCGTCGCGCGCGATGTCGGTGCACAGCAGGTGCTGCAGGCCGGCCTGCGCGTAACGCACCGCCAGTTGATCCAGGGTGGCCTCCGCCGCCTCGGTCCAGCCATGCACCGGCAATTGCCATGCACCGGCAGCATCCTGGCGCGTGTCCAGCGCAATGGTCAGCCGCTCGGCGCCAAATTCCTGCAGCCAGCCGATCACGGTGTCGGCCTCGCGCACCGCCAATGAGCCAATCACCACGCGCGCAGCGCCGGCATCGAGGATGCGCGCCACATCGTCGCGCGACCGCACGCCACCGCCGGTCTGTACCTGCAAGCCGGTCTGCCGGGTGATCTCGCCGAGCAGCGTGGCCAGCGTGTAGCCGCCGGCCTTGGCCGCATCCAGATCGACCAGATGCATCCACTGCGCGCCGGCATCGGCGAAGGCCTGCGCACGCGGCAGTACATCGTCGCCGTAGCGGGTTTCGCGGGCGTAATCGCCCTGCAGCAGACGCACCACGCGACCATCGCGGATATCCAGCGCGGGGTAGACAGTAAAACTCATGGAAAGCTCATCTCGAGAAAATTGCGCAGAATGCGTGCGCCGGTGTCTGCCGAACGCTCGGGGTGGAACTGCGCGCCGCAGCGCAGCCCCTGGTGCACCACGGCGGTGAACAGACCGCCGTGATCGCAGGCGGCCACGGTATCGGCGGTCACCGGTGCCGCGTAGCCATGCACGAAATACGCACTGGCGCGCTCCGGCAGGCCGGCCAGCAGCGCGGACGCGCGCAGCGGCAGCAGCTGGTTCCAACCCATGTGCGGCACGCGGATACCCAGCGCCGGCGTCATGTGGCGCACGATGCCCGGCAGCAGCCCGAGGCAGTCGACATCGCCTTCTTCGGAGTGTTCGAACAACAACTGCATGCCCAGGCAAATGCCGATCAAGGGCACCTGCAGCTGCTGCAATGGTTCGACCAAGCCTTGCGCACGCAGGCGCGACATTGCCTCCGGCGCCGCACCGACGCCCGGCAGGATCACCCGCTGCGCGCCCTGCAACCCCGCTGCATCGCGCACCACCCGTGCGTCCACGCCCAGCCGCTCCAGCGCATAACGCACCGAGCCCAGATTGGCGCCACCGGCATCGATCAGCGCAACGGCGGTCATAGCGCGCCCTTGGTGGACGGCAAGGCGGTGCCTTCGCGGCGGATCGCCTGGCGCAGCGCACGCGCCAGCGCCTTGAAGCAGGCTTCCACCTTGTGGTGGTCGTTGTCGCCACGCACGCTCAGATGCAGGTTCAATCCGGACGCATCGCAGATCGAGCGAAAGAAATGCGGCACCAGTTCGGTGGGCATGTCGCCTACGCGCTCGCGCTTGAAGTCGCCTTCGAATACGAAGTACGGCCGGCCACTGAAATCCAGTGCGGCACTGGCGATGGTTTCGTCCATCGGCAGCGTGAACCCATGCTGCGCGCCCTCGCCTGCGGCCAGCCATGGGCTTTCCGACGGATCGAAGCCATACCGGCCGATGCCGCGCTTATTGCCCAGCGCCTCTCGCAGCGCCTGACCCAGCGCCAGGCCGGTGTCTTCGATGGTGTGGTGCTCATCGATATGCAGATCACCATCGGCACGAATGTCCAGCGCAAACCCTCCGTGCTTGCCGATCTGTTCCAGCATGTGGTCGAAGAACGGCAGGCCGGTGGCGGTCTGCGGCTCGGCCACGCGATCCAGGTCCAGCTCGACGCGAATCCTGGTTTCCTTGGTGTTGCGCTGGACCACCGCACGACGCGGCGCATCGACCAGCTCGTGCGCGATGCCGGGCCAGTCCCACTCGCCACCGAATTCGTCGGTCCGCAGCTGGAAACCGCGGATGTTGAGGTTCTGCGCGAACTGGATGTCGGTGAGACGGTCGCCCACCATTGCCGAGCGCGCCCAGTCGATGTTGCGGTCCTGCAGGTACGGCACCATCAGGCCGACGCCCGGCTTGCGCGTGGGCGCATTATCGGCCGGCCAGCTGCAGTCGATCAGCACTTCGCGGAACTCGATGCCCTGGCTGGCGAAGATCTGCAGCATCAGGTGATTGGGGCCATCGAACGCAGCCCGCGGATAGCTCTCGCTGCCCAGCCCATCCTGGTTGCTGACGATGACGAACTGGTAGCCGGCATCGCGCAGCTTGAGCATCGCCGGGATGACGTTGTCGACGAAGCGCAGCTTTTCATACGCGTCGATCTGGTAATCGGCCGGCTCGGTGATCAGCGTGCCATCGCGGTCGACAAAAAGAATCGGGGTCATGCCGCAGCCTCCTGCGTGCGCCGCAGCGCACCGAGCACACGCTCGTTCTGTTCGACGGTGCCCAGGGTGATGCGCAACGCATCGGACAGGCGCGGCACCGCGCGTTGGTCGCGCACCACCACCCCGGCCTCCAGCAGCGCCTGGAAGGCGGCTTCTGCGTCGTCGAAGCGCACCAGCAGGAAATTGCCCTGCGATGCATAGACCCGGCGCACGCCAGGCAGTCGCGCAAGGGCGAGACGAACGCGCTCGCGCTCGCTGCGCACTTCGGCAATGTGCCGGCGGGTCACCTCCAGTGCCGGCGCGGATAGCGCCTGCACTGCCATCGCCGCGCACGGCGTAGGCACCGGGTACGGCGCCTGGCAGCGGCGCAGCAGCGCGATCAATTGCGCATTGGCAATCAGGCTGCCGATGCGCGCGGCCGCCAGCGCGTGTGCCTTGGACAAGGTGCGCAGCACGGCCAGGTTGTCGTAGCGCTCCAGCAGGCTAACCGCCGATGGCACATCGGAAAATTCGCCATAGGCTTCATCGACCACTACCAACGCCTTGCCTTGCAGCGCCTGCAAGGCGGTTTCCACCTCCTGCAGTGTGATCGCCGAACCGGCCGGGTTGGACGGCGAACACAGGAACACCAGTTTGGCCTTTGCCGCCAGCGCGGCTTCCACGATGGCCGGAAGATCGGCATGGAAACCGTCGCTGCCATCGACCAGTGGCACCTCGACCAGTGGCGCGTTCTGCAGCCGCGCGCACACCGCATACATGCCGAACACCGGCGGGGTGACCACCACCGCATCGCGCTCGGGCACGCACAGGCTACGCACCAGCAGATCGATCGCTTCGTCGCTGCCACGGCCGATCAACAACTGTTCCGGCGCGCAGCCATACAGCGCCGCCAAGGCGTTGCGCAGCGCGCCGGGTTGCGGATCGGGATAGCGGCGCGTGCTGCCTTGCGGGTCGGCAGGATTGCCCCAGGCCGACTCGTTGGCGTTGAGCCAGACATCGCCCTGCAAGGCGCTGGTGCGCGCCGACGAATAGCCGGCGAACGCACGCAGATCTTCGCGTACCAGATCCAGGATCGACGACGTACTCATGCGGCCACTCCCATTCGCACCGCCACCGCATTGGCATGCGCATCCAGGCCTTCGGCACGCGCCAGGATCAAGGCACATTCGCCGATGCCTTCGATACCGGCCTTGCTGGCCGCCTGCACGCTCAGCATGTTTTGGAAGCTGGCCACGCTCACCCCGCTATACGCCCGCGCCGCACCGCTGGTCGGCAGGACGTGGTTGGTACCGCTGCAATAATCGCCCAGTGCCTCGGGTGTGTAGTCGCCCAAGAACACCGAGCCGGCCGCTTCGACCTGGGCCAGCCATGCACGCGGCTCGCGCAGCGCGAGAATCAGATGTTCCGGTGCATAGCGGTTGCTGATGGCAAACGCCTCGTCCAGCGACTGCACCTTGATCAGCCGCGACTGTGCCAGCGCCTGGCGGGCGATCTCCGCACGCGACAGCTGCGCCAACTGCGTGTCCAGTTCCACCTGCACCGCCGCGATCAGGGTATCGCTGTCGGACAGCAGCAACACCTGCGAATCCGGGCCGTGTTCTGCCTGCGATAAAAGGTCGGCGGCCACGAACGCCGGTTGCGCACCGGCATCGGCAATCACCAGCACCTCCGACGGACCGGCCGGCATGTCGATCGCCGCCGCACCCGACTGCGCCACCTGCTGCTTGGCTTCGGTGACATAGCTATTGCCCGGCCCGAACAACTTGTCGCAGCTCGGCACCGATTCGGTGCCATAGGCCATCGCGGCAATCGCCTGCGCGCCACCGAGCTTGAACACACGGCGCACGCCGGTGAGCTGCGCGGCCACCAGCACCGCCGGGTCCACGCTGCCATCCTTGCGTGGCGGCGTGCATAGCACGACCTCGCGGCAACCGGCCAGGCGCGCCGGCACGCCGAGCATCAGCGCAGTCGACGGCAACGGGGCGCTACCGGCCGGCACATACAGGCCCACCAGGCCGATCGGCCGCACGATTTTTTCGCAGACCACACCGGGTGCGGTTTCCACCGCGTAGCCTTCGCTCATGCCGGCGCGATGAAAGGTCTCGATGCGCGCGACGGCGTCCCGCATGGCCTGGCGCAGCTCCGGTGCCACGGCCGCATCGGCCGCAGCAAATTCGGCATCGGTGACCACGAAGCTGTCCAGTGACACGCCATCGAAGCGCGCGGTGATCGCGCGCAGCGCCGCATCGCCACGTGTGCGCACATCGTCGATCAATGCCGCCACCGCATCGCGGGTCTGGGTGGCCACGGTCTGCGCCGGACGCGTCAGCGCAGCGGCGCGCGCACCGTTATCGAGTCGGGACCAATCGAGAATATTCATGCCAGCGAGCGCTCCACCGTCAACACCATCAAGCCTTGCGCACCTGCGCGTTCGAGTTCTTCCAAGCGTTGCCAGGTCACCGCGCCATGGCACATGGTCTGCAAGCGCAGCGCGCCGTTGCCGTCGTCGGGTAGCTGCACCAATGGCTCGGCATCGGGTAGCAGGCGGCGCAGCGCTTCCACATGGGTCTGCTCCGCGCGGAACATCAGCAGCTTGCTGTCGCGCAGCTTGAGCACGCCATCCATGCGCCGCAGCAGCATTGCCAGCAACGCCGCGCGTGCATCGGCCGGCTCGCGCACCGCGCCGGCCAGCACAGCTTCGCTTTCCATCACCAGCTCCACCGGCTTGAGCTGGTTGGCCGCCAGGGTGGCGCCGCTGGAGACCAGATCGCAGATGAGGTCCGCGGTACCCAGCCGCGGTGCGATCTCCACCGAACCGGACAGCTCCACCACCGCCGCATCGATCCCTTGCCGCTCCAGCCAGTCGGCCAGGATCGCCGGGTAGCTGGTGGCGATGCGCTTGCCCGCCAACTGCGCCATGCCCTGCCAGTCCCACTCTTCCGGCACTGCCAGCATCAGCCGGCACTGGCCGAAACCGACTCCGCGCACGGCGTAGTACGCGGCCGGCAAGCCAGCGCGACGACGCGCCGATGCCTGCTCGTCCAGCTCGTTCTGGCCCACGATCCCCAAGTCGCAAACGCCATCGGCGATCAGGCCGGGAATGTCGTCATCGCGCACCAGCAACAGATCCACCGGTAGCGATTCGCCATAGCAGAACAACTTGTCGCGGCTCTGCCGCCAGCTCAGCCCGCAGGCGGCCAGCAGGCTGCGCGCTGGCTCGGCCAGGCGGCCGTTTTTCTGGATGGCAATACGCAGCCGGTCACGTGCCGGCGCTGCCGTGGAAGCACTCATCTTGTTCTCTCGATGGATTGGACAGGGCCTGCGGCTTGCTCGCGCAGGGCGGCGGCGTACCCACCGGCGCCATGGTCCAGGGTGCGCGCAACGCGCCCGATGGTGGTCACGCTGACCTGGGTCAGCTCGTGGATTTCGCGGTACGGCACGCCCTTGATGAGCAGTGGCACCACCCGCCAACGGTCGGCCATGGCCTCCAGCTCGGCAGGCGTGCACAGATCACGCAGGAATGCCTCGACCGCGCCGGGCTCTTTCAGGCAGGCCAAGGCATCGGCCAGCATCTGCAGCGAAGCGGCAACATCGGTGGATTCGCGGGGGGCTGGGCGTTGTTTCATTGCGTTAATGTAATAGCGTGCTAGTACATTAGCGCAAATAGCGTGACCTGTCACCTGCCTGGTGGCGACTTCAGAACAGTTCGGAACGGCTGCCTTGCCCCCCCCGGAGGTGACCGAGGGGCGGATGGGGGCAGGACCTCGTGCAGCGCCGCCCTCCTCAAGTGCAAATCGCGTGCCCCGCCAATCACAAACCGGCAACGAAGCCTGGGTGAAGCGCTACACCCAACCTTGCAGCTGAGCCGCTGGGAAGCTGCAAAGCCCCCTCATCCGGCGCTGCGCGCTCCCTTCTCCCTTCTCCCGTCAATGGGAGAAGGGAGCGAAGCAAGGCATCTGTGGAACTCGGAAGACAGCCGTTACCCTTCCCCCGCCTGCGGGGGGAGGTGCCCGAAGGGTGGATGGGGGCAGGACCCCGTCCGGCGCCGCCCTCCTCAAGTACAAATCGCGTGCCCCGCCAATCACAAACCGGCAACGAAGCCTGGGTGAAGCGCTACACCCAACCTTGCAGCTGAGCCGCTGGGAAGCTGCAAAGCCCCCTCATCCGGCGCTGCGCGCCACCTTCTCCCGTCAACGGGAGAAGGGAGCGAAGCAAGGCGTATCGGGCTCGAAGAACACGTGCTGCCCTTCCCCCGCCTGCGGGGGAAGGTGCCCGAAGGGCGGATGGGGGAAGGACCTCGCGCGCTACCACACACCGCTTCAAACGCCGATTCCGTGCCCGGCCAGTCGAAAAACCAGCGACGCGCAGCTCCGCCTTACGGCATCACCTTGGCCTGCTCCAGCTCCACCAGCAGCGTGCTGGCCAGCTCCTCGCGCGCTACCTCGAACTGCTGTTCGCGCACCAGGTCCTTCACCGCCACCACGCCGCGTGCCAGCTCGTCGTCGCCGGCCAGCACCACGAAGCGGATGCCGGCACGCGCGGCGTACTGGAACTGCTTGCCGATCTTCTTCGGCTCCATCTGCACTTCGGTATTGATGCCACCGATCCGCAGGCGGCGCGCGATATCCAGCGCATCGTCCAGGCGCGCTTCGTCCATCAGCGCCACCATCGCCTGCACGCTGCTCTCGGCGATGCCCTGGATCAGGCCGGCCTCGCGCAGCTGCCAGAACAGCCGGGTCAGGCCGATCGAGATGCCGACGCCGGGCAGCTTCGACTTGGTGTAGTGGCTGGCCAGGTTTTCGTAACGGCCGCCCGAGCAGATCGAGCCGATCTGCGGGTGATCGGTGAGCGTGGTCTCGTAGACGGTACCGGTGTAGTAGTCCAGCCCGCGCGCGATCGAGAAATTCAAGCAGTACGCCGTTTCCGGCACGCCCAGCGCCTTGACCAGCTCCAGCACCTCGCGCAGCTCGGCAATGCCCTCGCCCAGCGTCGCACTCGCACCCACCGACGCCTCAAGCGCCTGCAACTGCGCCAGCGCATCGGCATGCCCGTTCGAGCGCACCGCCACGAAGTCCAGGATCCTGGCGACCTGCTCGGCAGCGATGCCGAAACCCTCGCCCATCAGCGTGTCGCGCACGTAATCGGGGCCACGCTTGTCGATCTTGTCGACCTCGCGCAGCACTGCCAGCTGCAGTTCGCCCTCGGCCACGCCCAGGCTTTCGAAGAAGCCGCGCAGCAGCTTGCGGTTGTTCATCTGTACCTTGAAGTCGCCGATGCCCAGCTCGGCAAACACCGCGTGGATCACCGCCAGCACTTCGGCGTCGTAGCGGATGCTCAACGCATCCTTGCCGATCACGTCGATGTCGCACTGATAGAACTCGCGAAACCGCCCACGCTGCGCTCGCTCGCCGCGGTAGACGCGCTGCATCTGGTAACGACGGAACGGGAAGCTCAAGTCGTGCTCGTGCTCGGCAACATAACGCGCCAGCGGCACAGTGAGGTCGAAGCGCAGTGCCAGCTCGGGCAGCCCGCCAGTTTCTGCGCCTTCATCGGTGGCCGCCGCCGCATTGGCCAACGCACCGGTGGACTGCACGAAATACACCTGGCGCTCGGTCTCGCCGCCGGACTTGGTCAGCAGCACATCGGACAGCTCGAACACCGGGGTTTCGACCGGCAGGAACCCGAACCGCTCGTAGTTGCGGCGGATGACGTCCAGCATGCGCTGGAACGCGATCTGCTCGCGTGGCAGCAATTCCATGATGCCGGGCGGCGTACGGGGCTTGATCACGAGCGAAACTCCTGCAGGACGACGGGGGGCGAGCCGGCAATTCTACCGGCTGGGCGGCCGTGCTGACCGCATGGCGTATCATGCGGGCGCGTTCCAGGCAGTGCGTGGCTCATGTACCGGCAGCTTCCAGACCCCAGCGTGACCTGCCCTGCGCCCAGCGCGGCAGCTGGCGTGGACGCGCGCAATTCCGATTGCGCGCTGTGCGCGGTCCGTGGCCGGGCGATCTGCGCCGCGCTGTCGCCGCTGGAAATGGATGCGCTCGACCAGGCCACCAGCGGCTCGGTGCATGCGCCCGGCAGCACCCTGGTCCGGGCCGGCGAGCCACACCACCACGTCTATACCGTCACCTCCGGCGCCTTGCGGCTGGTGCGCACGCTGGCCGACGGGCGCCGCCAGATCACCGGTTTCGTGCTGCCCGGCGACTACGTGGGGCTGACCGAGACCCCGCAGCACCGGCACGATATCGAAGCCATCGTCGAAACCCGCGTGTGCCGCACGCCGATGGCGCAGATGCGCCAGCTGCGCGAGCGCTACCCGCATCTGGAACGCAAGCTGCTGCAGCGCGCCAGCATGGAGCTGGCCGCCGCCCAGGACACCGGCCTGCTGCTGGCGCGCCTGCAGCCCAGCGAGCGGCTGGCGCATTTCCTGCTGCGGCTGGCTGCGCGCTCCACCCAGCCCGGCAACAGTGGCGACACCGTGGCGCTGCCGATGAGCCGCGGCGACATTGCCGACCATCTCGGCCTGACCATGGAAACGGTGAGCCGCACCTTCACCAAGCTCAGGCAGCAGCAGCTGATCGCGCTGCCGCAGCTGCACTTGGTACAACTCCTCGACTACGCCGCATTGCGCAGCCTGGCCGGCGAAACGGACTGAAATCCGGTCGGGCCGCACCCCGCTGCCGCCCGAAAGGTGCGGTGGACGACAGCGGGCGATGGTGGTCCACACGTGCGCCGAACAGCGCCTCGCCCATCAGCCTGACCCCACACACCTGCCGATGCGACAACGCGGGCAACCGCGTCACGCCGCAACCACGCGCGTCAACGTCCCCCGACCGCTGCCACCGCCGCGCCGCAGCCGCCATGCAATAACTGCGACTGCCGCAGCCATGCGCGATCCGGGTAGTAGGCGAACACAAACGCACCATCGCGCAAGGTGTCGATCAGTTGTTTGGCCACCGCCGGACGCACCGCCGGGCAGCCCAGGCTGCGGCCCAGCCGACCCTGGCTGCGGATGATGGCCTCGCTCACGTAGGGCGCGCCGTGGATGACGATGGCGCGGTCGCGCGCATGGTCGTTGAAGCCCGGCTCCAGGCCCTTGAGCCGCAGCGAATAGCCGTTCTGGCCGGTATAGGACTCCTGCGCGGTGAAGGCGCCCAGGCTGGACTGGAAGCTGCCCTCGGTGTTGGAAAAGGTCGCGGCCAGGTTTTCGCCGGTATTGCGCCCGTGCGCCACCCACTCCTTGAAGAGCAAGCGCTGACGCGCCAGATCGAACACCCATAGCCGGCGCTCGGTGGACGGCCGGCTGTAGTCGATCACGCTGAGCACGCGCTCATCGCCCACCTGCTGCCGCTGCCGCGCGCATTGCAAGGCCTCGGTCGCCAGCGCCAGCACCTGGCGATCCAGCGCCGGGGCCTGGCGCGCCAGCGCATCGATCAGTCCCGCACGCGGCATGCCCAGCGGCGACACCGGGGACGCGGCCATGGCATCGGCCGCCAGGGCCGCTCCGGCCGTTGCCCACCCGCAGAGGGCGACGGCAACGGCGATCACTCGATAAGACATGCAGCAACCCACATCGAACGCAGCGCCACGCCGGGGCCGCACCGGTCTAGGATTGCCCCAAGCGCGCCACTTTCCAACCCCGGGCGGCTGAACGCGTTCGGTCAGCCGGCGTCGGCAAGCAGCCGCTGCCGCAGCACGGCGTACTCCGGCGCCAGCGCCTCGGCATGTGCCGTACGCTGCAACAGCGCCGCCAGCGCAGGCGGAACGGCCACCGGCGCGCCGATCAACGGCTCCACCACCCCTTCGAACTTGGCCGGGTGCGCGGTGGCGGCCACCGCCCAGTCGCCGGCCACGCCCTCAGGCCCTTCTGCGCGCAGTTGTTCCAGCACATGCACCGCGGTGGCCGTGTGCGGGCAGTGCACCTCGCCATAGCGCGCATGGCGCTGCCCGATGGTGTGACTGATTGCCGTATCGTCCACCGACAGGGCGCGGAAGGCTCCGCGCAGCGCCGCGTCGTCGCCCTGGTACAACCAGCGCAGGCGTTCGAAATTGCTCGGCGCGCCCACGTCCATGGCATTGGCCAGCGTCGCCACGCTGGGCTGCGGTGCGTAGTCGTCGCCGGCAAAGTAGTCCGGCAACACGTGGTTGGCATTGGAGGCCAACGCGATGCGACCCAGCGGTACCCCGAGCGCGCGCGCAATGATCGCCGCCAGCCCGTTGCCCAGGTTACCGGTAGGCACCACCAGGTTCAGCACGCCGCCGGAGGCCGCATGATGCTGCAGGGCCGCATGCGCGTAGTAGCTCATCTGCGGCAGCAGCCGCCCCAGGCTGATGCTGTTGGCCGAACTCAGCGGCACCTGCGCCTGCAGCGACGCATCGTTGAGCGCCTGCTTGACCATCGCCTGGCAGTCGTCGAACGAACCGGCCACGCGCAGGGCCTGGATGTTGTCGCCGAAGCAGCCCAGCTGATGCGCCTGCCGGGGCGAGACGCGGCCATCCGGATACAGCACCACCACGCGCAGCCCGGGCTGGCGATGGAAGGCGGCGGCCACCGCCGCACCGGTATCGCCGGAGGTGGCGACCAGGATGGTGAGCGGGCGGTCTTGGGCACGGCGCAGGCGGGTCAGGCAGGCGGCCAGAAAACGCGCACCGAAATCCTTGAACGCAGCGGTCGGCCCGTGAAACAGCTCCAGCGCGTAGTCGCCGGGCGTGGCCAGCGGCACCAGCGGCGCCGGGAAATCGAGGGCTTCGGCGCAGATGGCCGGCAACGCATCGGCCAACGCATCACCCGCAAAAAACGGCTGCATCAGCGTGGTGGCGGTGGCGGCCAGATCGGCGCCAGCTGCCAGGGCACGCGCCGGTGGCAACGTCTGCGGCACGTACAGCCCACCATCGGGCGCCAATCCGGCGGCGATGGCCTGGCTCAGGCTTGCGGCGGGCGCAGCGCCACGGGTGGAAATGAACATCAGCATGACTCCAGACAAGAAGAAGACCGGGCATGGCCCGGCAATGCAATCGGTGAGCGGTTGCGCGGCGCGACGGTCCTGCACACGCGTGTCGGTGCGGTCACTCGCACCGGACAGTGCGGCGCTATGCTGCGCGCACCGTTCCGTCGAGCCGGCAGATGATTAAGGTGAGCGTGATGTACCCCAACCGCAAAGGCGCCCGTTTCGACCACAGCGATTACCGCGACCGGCACATGCCGCTGGTGAGCGCCCGCATGGGTACGGCCTGCCTGCGCTACACCGTGGACAAGGGCCTGCCCGGCGGCCAGCCCGGCAGCAGCCCACCCTTCATCGGTATGTGCCACATCTTTTGCGACTCGGTGGAGACCTTCAATGCAAGCTTCGGCCCGCATGCGCAGGAGATTCTTGCCGACGTGGCCAACTACACCGATCTGACCCCGTTCATGCAGTTCAGCGAGGTGGTGGTGGAGTGACGCGTGCGCCGCGTGCCGCGGGTCTGCGGCACGCGGTGCACCCGCTGGGTGTGGGTGCCGCGTCATCCGATCAACCGCGTTGCCGGACTTGCGATAGGCGACACCCAGCACTGGCTGTCGAATCCCGCTGCGGCAAACCCGGCCTGCACCGCCGGCGCCGCTGCCTGCGCCGCATCGCGCGTTTCAAACCATGCGAACACGCTGGGGCCGGCACCGGAAATGCTGGCACCCAACGCGCCCTGGTCGAGCGCGGCCTGCTTGGCTTCCGCAAAGCCGCCGATCAGGGGCGCACGCCGTGGTTCGACCAGCACATCACGCAGGCCGGCACGCACCAGATCGGCATCGCCGGCGTGGCAACCGGCCAGCACCAGCGCCAGGTTGGTGCTCTGTGCGACGAACTCGCGCAACTGATACGCACCCGCCAATGCCTCGCGCGCGCGCCGGGTTTCCAGCGCCGCCTCCGGATGCACCAGCAGGCTATGCCACGCAGCCGGCACCGCGATCGGCACCAGCCGCTCCAGCGTGCATAGCACCAGGCCGCCTAAAAACAGCGGACCCAGGTTGTCGCCATGCCGGCTACCGCTGGCCACCGCTTCGCCATCGAGTGCGTACTGGTAGAGCTGCGCATTGCTGAGCAGGGTTTCCAGCAGCGCATTGGCGGCCACCAGCGCAGCCACGCATGAGGCAGCCGACCCGCCCATGCCCGAACTCAGCGCGATGCCCTTGTCGATCTCCACCTCGAAACCGTAAGGCAACTGTAACGCCGCGCGCAGCGACAGCAATGCCGCACCTGCGGTATTGCGCTCGGCATCCAGCGGCAGCGCAACGGTAGTGCCGCGAATGGCGGCGATGCGCACCAGCGGTTCGTCGATACGCCGCACGGTCACGGTGTCGCCAACGCCCTGGACCGGGTAACCGAGCAGATCGAAGCCCACGGCCACGTTGGCCACCGAGGCCGGCGCGAACGCGCGCGCTTGCTGCAGCACCCCAGTGGAAGTGATGCGCCCTGCCTCACCCGTCTGGAACAACGGTGACTGGCTGACAGCGGAGTGACTCACAACCGCGCCCCCTCGCCCGCCGCCACGCGCAGCAGATCGGCGAACACCCCAGCCGCAGTCACTTCCGGGCCGGCGCCCGGGCCTTGCACCACCAGCGGGTTTTCGCAGTAGCGGCGCGTGGTGAACTGCACCACGTTGTCGGTGAGGCGCAGATTGGCAAAGGCGTGATCGGCCGGCAGCTCCACCAGGCCCACGCTGGGCGCGCGGTCTGGCGGCAGCTGCGCCACGTAGCGCAGCACGTTGCCGCGTGCACGCGCATCGTGAAGGCGCTGCGCGAACACCGCATCCACTTCCGACAGCCGCGCCATGAAGTCGTCCACGCTGGCCTGGCGCAGTGCTTCCGGCACCAGGCTTTCCACCTGCACGTCTTCCAGGCTGATGGCGCGGCCTGCTTCGCGCGCCAGGATCACCAGCTTGCGCGCGACGTCCACACCGGACAGATCGTCGCGCGGGTCCGGCTCGGTATAACCCATGCCACGTGCCTGGGTCACCAGTTCGGCGAACGGCACGCTGCCGTCGTACTTGTTGAACAGCCACGCCAGCGTGCCGGAGAAAATGCCCTCGATCGAGGTCACCGCATCGCCGGTATCAACCAGATCGCGCAGCGTGGTAATCACCGGCAGGCCAGCGCCCACGGTGGCTTCGTAGCGGAAGCGCGCACCACTGGCATCGGCGGCGGCACGAATGGCTTCGTAGCGTTGCAGCGGGCCGGAACCTGCCTGTTTGTTCGGCGTCACCACATGGATGCCGGCGGCCAGCCAGCCGGCGTAGCGGTCGGCCACTTCGGCACTGCCGCTGCAATCGATGATGACCGTATGCGGCAGGTGCGCCGACAACAGATGCGTGGTGAACCGTTCCAGATCGGTCGGCGTGGCGGCCGCGGCGAACGCATCGCGCCAATCGCCAACCAGGCCGCGCTCGTCCAGCAACATGCGCCCGCGCGAGACCACCGCGCGCAGGCGCAGGTCCAGGTTGGCCTTGCCCAGCAATTGCGGCTGCGCAATGCGTAACTGGTCCAGCAACGCCGCGCCCACATTGCCCGGGCCAATCACGCCCACCGAGAACGTCTGTGGCGACAGCCAGAAGCCGGCATGCGCCGCTCGCAAGGCCTTGGTCGCATGCGCCGCATCGATCGCCACCGAGATATTGCGTTCGGACGAGCCTTGCGCAATCGCCAGGATATTCACCTGCGCGCGCCCCAGCGATTCGAACAGGCGCGCCGCCACGCCCGGCTGACCGGCCATGCCGTCGCCCACTGCCGCCAGCACGCTGATGCCCGTGGTCAGCTGCACGCGCTGCACCTGGCCCACGGCAAGCTCATGCGCAAAGGCCTGCAACAAGGTGCTGCGCGCGCGCTCCGATTCGTGCTGCTTGACCACGCAACAGATCGAATGCTCCGACGAGCCCTGCGAGATCATCACCACCGACACCTGCGCCGTGCGCAGCGCCGCAAACACCCGCTCGGCCGTGCCAGGCACACCGATCAGGCCAGTGCCTTCCAGATTCAGCACCGCCAGATCCGGGCTCAGGGTCAGGCCCTTGATCGGCCCGCTCACCGCGCTGCTGGCCGTGATGCGCGTGCCCGGATGCTCGGGCTGGAAAGTGTTGCGGATGATGATCGGCAGCCCGCGCTCGATCGCCGGCGACATCGTCTGCGGATGCACCACCTTCGCGCCGAAGTACGCCAGCTCGCAGGCTTCGTCATAGCTCAGCGTTTCCAGTTGCACCGCTTCGGGCACCACACGCGGGTCGGCCGATAGCACGCCATCCACGTCGGTCCAGATATGCAGCTCTTCGGCATTGAACAGCGCCGCAAAGATCGCACCGGAGTAATCGCTGCCGTTGCGCCCCAGCGTGGTGATGCGGTCGGCACGGTCGCGCGCCACGAAACCGGTGACCACCACGCGCGTCTGCGGATGCGCCTGGCGCCAAGTGGCCAGCCGCTGCGCACTGACATCCCAATCCACATCCACGCCCAGTTCGCCGCGGTTGACCACCAGCACATCGCGGGCATCCAGCACCGCGCAGTCTTCGCCGATCGCGCGGAAGTGGTCGCCCAGCAACTGGGCCGAATACACCTCGCCCAGGCCTTGCACGCGGTCCAGCACTTCGCGCGGCAACTCGCCGATCACCGCCAGCGCGCCAAGGATCTGCGCCAGATGCTCGAAGCGTTCGTCCAGCCACTCCACCGTTGGCCCGGAGTGCTCGCCGAGCAACGCCACTGCCGCACCGCGATGGCGCGCACGGGTTTCGTGCCAGCGCTCGCGCCATTCGGCGCGATTCTGCGCAGCCAGTTCGGCCAGTGCGATCAAGGCATCGGTCACGCCCTTCATTGCCGAGACCACGGTGACCTGCACCGGCTCATCGCGGGCAAGCAACAGCTGCGCCACATGCCGATAGCGTTCGGCATCGGCCACCGACGTGCCGCCGAACTTGTGCACCACGGTGCGGAGGGAGGGCGCCACGACGGCGGCAGGATCGAGCGAAACAACAGGCGATGACATCGACAGACCTCGTTAGGGAGGCCCCGTCCGTATCAGGTGAGAGGGAAGCCCCCGCATCCTGATCCGGGTGCGGGGCCGTTGTTTTCGGAAATTACGCGAAGACGACGGACCGCACCGGGCGAATGGTGACGGTGGTAATGATGGTGGTAATGCCGGCCACGCCTGCGCCTGCCCGCAACAGCGGCTGGCAGAGAAGCATAGCGGTGGGAAAGGCATTGACCATGTATGCAAAAGACATCACCGGGGCGAGCTCTGTCAAGCCCTGCGTGAATGAGCCAGCATGCATGCTTGGCGTCGGCAACAGAAAACCTTGCCGCTCAGGGATTTAAGTCGGGCGCACGCAAGCAATTGATTGCCATGGAAACTTTTGGAGTCATCTCGATGAGCCGCCGCGCGCAGATTTCGATGCTCCCCCACGCATTCGTACGGCGCGACGAATGTGACTCAGCTGACGGGATCGCCTTGCGCAATGCATCGCTCGCTACTGATGTGACTTCGTATCTGGCAACAACGCATCGCCGTCGCCACGCAGATCGGCGCGCGCGCAGGTCGGCAACCCGATCAACCGAACACCTGAGGATTGAGTTGCCAAACCGAAAAGTTGAGCGCAGCCGCGAAGCTCACCCATGCCAGATACGGCACCAACAACCACGACGCCAGAGTTTGCCTCTTCGCAAACACCCTGATGGTGGCCGCCAGCACAAGCCACAGCGCCGCGATGTCCGCGAAAGCCCACCCTCCCAGATGCCACGCGAAGAAAAACCAGCTCCACAGCCCGTTCAGTGCCAGCTGCGCTAAGAAGAGTATCAACGCCACTCGCGCTTCGCCGCCCCCTGCACGGCGCCACACCAACCACGCTGACACCGCCATCATCCCGTATAACACCGTCCACACCGGCCCGAACAACCATCCCGGCGGCGCCCAGGCCGGCCGCAGCAACTCGGCATAGAAGCTGGCTGCCTGGATCGATGCCATTGCGCCAAGCCCGGCCACGGCGTAGCACAGCACCAGCCATCCAAGAAGGCCAAACCATTGCAGTTTTCGTGAAACAGCTTGCGTCATGATCGTTTTGACGTGTTATTTGCGTGCTTCAGGTTGTCAGAGCATCTGTGTAAGCCGTGACTACGCGGATCAGCGGGGCTGAGTCATGGCTCAGGGCATGGATGCTGACGTAGGGCAGCGTCCGGTACCTCACCTATATCCGCCGCCAGCCGCCCGTTGGGATATCGCGTTCCTCCCAACGGATCTGATTGATCCCAACGCAATGAGCTTTTGCGCGAGGATCAAGTACTGGCGGAGGCGGCAGCTCTGCTGAGAAATGAAGTTCGCAGCATGAGATAGTAGACAACTATGTTGACAATCACCTGGGGCATCATCCGCCGGACGAGCTGGTCTTTGAGTTCGGGGCTGTAGCGACGCCCCCCCGATTTTGAGTAGCGCCCCAGTTTGGAGTCCAATTCCCTACCCCGAGGAGATTGGACGTGAAGAAACGTTTTACTGACGAGCAGGTCATCGGCTTTCTGCGCGAAGCCGAAATGCGCGAAGCCGAAAGCGGCGTGGCGATCAAGGACCTGTGCCGACGCCACGGCTTCAGCGAGGCCTCCTACTACCTGTGGCGCAGCAAGTTTGGCGGAATGAGCGTGCCCGATGCCAAGCGGCTCAAGGACCTTGAAGCTGAGAATGCGCGGCTGAAGAAGTTGCTGGCCGAGCAGCTGTTTGAGAACGATCTGATCAAGGATGCGCTGCGAAAAAAGTGGTGAGCGCACCGGCGCGTCGTGCGCTGGTGCGTGAGTGGATCGGCGGCGGCGCCAGCGAGCGCCGGGCTTTGGCTGCGATCGGGATGAGCGCCAGCGCGCTGCGCTACTGCCCGCGCGAAGATCGCAACGTCGCGCTACGCGAGCGCATCGTGGAACTGGCGCATCGCCACAAGCGCTATGGCGTCGGAATGATCTATCTCAGACTCCGACAGGAAGTAAGCGTCCGCCAACCTCACCTATACAAGCAGCCAGCAGCCCGTTGGGATATCGCGCTCTTCCCAACGGATCTCCCTGATGTCTTCAAAGCACGATGATTGGTCCCACCGCATTGCTGCCTGGTCCGCCAGCGGCGCCATGCCATCGGCGTGGTGCCGCGAGCACGGCGTCTCGTTGAGCAGCTTCACCTACTGGCGCGGCAAACTTGCAGCGTCTGCAGCACTTCCAGCCACGCTACCGCTGCACATCACCCCCGCCGTCCCCACGACCAGCGTGGAGATCCGTCTCGCCGGTGGCATCAGCCTCAGCGTGGCGGCCGGCGATCCGAGCTGGCTTGCGCGTCTGCTGCGCGAGCTTGGTGCGTGCTGAGCGTGTCGGCGTGGCATCTTGTCACCGCCCCGGTGGATCTGCGCTGTGGCATGGATCGGCTGTTGCTGCAGATGCAGTCAGTGCTGGATCGCCCCGTGGCCGAGGGCGAGGCCTACGTCGTCGTCAATCGCGCGCGTAGCCGCCTCAAGGTGCTGTGCGTTGATCGTCATGGTGTCTGGCTGTGCGCGCGCCGGCTGCATCAGGGACACTTCATCTGGCCGCGTGTGGGCGATACCGCGTGGACCTTGAGCGCTGAGCAATGGGCCTGGTTGTGCGTGGGCGTGGACTGGCAGCGTTTGTCCATTGCACCAATGGCAGGTGTGCGTCAGCTGTAACCCATGGCATCGTGGCGGACATGGACCTGTCCGCTCTCGATACCATTGATGATCCCAAGGCGCTGCGCGCCTTGCTGGCGACCGCGCACACCACCATTGAACGTCAACAGGCGTTGATCGATACGCGCGAACGCACCATCACCCTGCGCGATGCGCAGATCGCCGCGCTCACCGCCGAGATCGCCCGCCTGCGCCGGCTGCAATTCTCGGCCAAGACCGAGCGCATGGACCCGGACCAGCGCCAGCTGTTCGAAGACACCATGGCCGCCGATATCGCCGCGGTGGAAGCGCAGTTGGCCGCGCTCCAGGCCGAGGGCGAGACCGCAGCGGTGACCCAGAAGCGTCGGCGTGCAGCAAACGCCGGGCGCAAGCCGTTACCCGAGCATCTTGAGCGTGTAGAAACCCGGCATGAGCCGGCCAACTGCAACTGTCCGCAGTGCAACAGCGCGCTGGTGGCCATCGGCGAGCATGTCAGCGAGCGTCTGGCCTGCAAGCCGCTGGAGTTCTACGTCAAGCGCGATGTGTACCCGCAGTATTCCTGCCGCCGCTGTGAGCTGATCGTCGCCGAGCCGGTGGCGGCGGCGATCATCGAGCGCGGCCAGGCCGATGCCAGCCTGCTGGCCCAGGTCGCTGTCGCAAAGTATGTCGATCACTTGCCGCTGTATCGGCAGGAAGCCATTTATGCACGCAGCGGCGTTGCCTTGTCGCGTAGCACGATGGCCGAGTGGATCGGCGCCATCGGCGTGGCGCTGCAACCGTTGGCCGACCGCCTGGCGGTGCGGATGCAGCAGCAATCGGTGCTGCATGCCGATGAAACCCCGGTGCAGCTGCTGGATCCAACAGCAGGCTCCTCCAAGCGTGCGTATCTGTTTGCGTATGCCACCGCCCACCACCCGGGCGCCGATCCACCGATGGTGGTATTCCAGTTCCAGACCAGCCGCAGCGGCCAGCACGCACGCGATTTCCTTGGGAAGTGGCGCGGCGCACTGATGGTGGACGACTACAGCGGCTATAAAGCCAGCTTTGCGCAGGGTGTCACTGAGCTGGGGTGTTGGGCCCACGCCCGGCGCAAGTGGCATGAGCAGCATGCGGCCAGCGGCAGCGCGATTGCGGCTGAAGCGATCGCGCGCATCGGCGTGCTTTACACCATCGAAGCGGCGGCCAGCGCGCTGACGCCCGATGAGCGTCTGGCTTACCGACAAGAACACGCCGTGCCGGTGCTGTCGCGGCTGAACTGCTGGTTGTTGGAGTTGCAGCAGACGGTGATGGGCAACAGCGGCACCGCGCGTGCACTGGCCTATACGCTCAAGCGATGGGACGCGCTGACGCGTTATGTCCAGGACGGACGTTACCCGATCGACAACAACCTGATCGAAAACGCGATTCGTCCGGTGGCGCTGGGACGCAAGAATTGGCTGTTTGCCGGCTCAGCGCAGGCGGGCAGGCGCGCGGCGGCGATCATGAGTCTGCTGGCCACCGCCAAGGCCAACGGTATCCAACCGCATGCCTGGCTACATGACACCCTGGCACGGCTGCCGACGACCCTGGATCGGGACATCGATCAATTGCTGCCGTTGCGCACGGAGTGAGGCTTCGGGGTAGGTGAGGTTGGCGGACGCTTACGACAGGAAGGCCGCATCGTGAATTACAAACGTGTGGAGCGGCTGTACCGCGAGCAGCAGCTGCAAGTCCACCGCCGCAAGCGCAAGAAAGTGCCAATGGGCGAGCGTCAGCCGCTGTTGCGGCCAGCGCAGGCCAACCAGGTGTGGTCGATGGACTTCGTGTTCGACCGCACCGCCGAAGGCAGGGCGATCAAGTGTCTGGTGATCGTGGACGACGCCACGCACGAAGCGGTCGCCATCGAGGTGGAGCGCGCAATCTCGGGCCACGGGGTGACGCGCGTGCTGGACCGACTGGCCCACAGTCGCGGTTTGCCGCAGGTGATCCGCACTGACAACGGCAAGGAGCTTTGCGGTAAGGCAATGGTCGCCTGGGCGCATGCCCGTGGCGTGCAGTTGCGGCTGATCCAACCCGGCAAGCCAAACCAAAACGCCTACGTCGAATCCTTCAACGGCCGACTCCGCGACGAATGTCTCAACGAACACTGGTTCCCGACACTGCTGCATGCGCGCACCGAAATCGAGCGCTGGCGACGCGAATACAACGAGGAGAGACCCAAAAAAGCCATTGGCGGTATGACGCCCTCCGCGTATGCCCAACATCTGGCAAACACCGATATCATTAGCCCCGGACTCTAAACCCGGCCGCTACTCAGGACGGGCGGACGTCGGCCTCTCTTTCATCTGCGGCGAATTTTCAACCAACATACTCTGGGAGGTACTTAAATGAGCAATTTACGAATGACAGGATCTATTACAGCCACATCCTCGGGACCCATAACATCGTAGGAGTATATTATATAAGGTCCGCCGCCAAGGAGGATTGCTTTTACAACATGTCCCGACAACTTTGAAACGACTGCTTCTGGAGAAATTCCAAAATAGTTCTTACACTGTTGCCCTGCCCAGTAATTCACTTGCCATACATTTCTCAACTGATCTCTTTCGCTCTTGATCCTATTCCTATAAGCCATCCTTTCGGCATAAGGCATTTCGCGAAGAAGTGCTCCCTGCTCAGTAAGCAAGCGAGAATCTTCAACAGTCAACTTGTAAGGATGCATAGCCTCAACATATTTTGGAATTACAACGTCCCACACATAATCAAGACTGCCATTAAACTTAGCTGCATCAAAAGCAACCCCCATCTCACTATCCATGTCCAGCCGATCTTGATAGAAATCGACACCAAAGCTCTTTACGCCCTTATTCATCCTATAGGTGACACCAATATGACCTGACGGAGATGGTTTAACTTTTTTTATATCTACCCCACGCATTCCCCACGGAACATCCAAATCTTGGAGAACATCGTGCCAACGAACATAACGACTCTGTATGTCAGTAGACGCCGAACTACAACTCAGAATTCTAATATATTTCTCTGAACTCATTCTCTAGTCCTTACTTTTATTGGATCTTCGCGGATCACTGTGGGTGCAATCGAGCGTTTTCGGGTAACGCGGGCAGGAAGCTGGCGATGATCTTGAGCTTGAGGAACTCCTCGTCGCGATAGCCGTAGGCGCTGCGCTGGATGACCCGGATCTTGTTGTTGAGCCCTTCCACCAGGCCGAGGCTGACCTTGTTCTCCGGCCTGCAGTACGCCGCGATGCCGTCCCAGTGCCGCTCGATCATCCCCACGAACTTCTGGTAGGGCGCAAGCCGCTGCCAGCGCAGACTCTGCTTCCAGCGTTCGAAGAACTCCCGTGCACCACGCTCGGTGCGGTAGCTCCACAGCTGTCCGAAGGACTCTTTCAGCAGGTACGCCGTGTTCAGACGTTTGTTGGCCGCCAGCAGCTTGGCGAGCGCCTTTCGACCGTCCAGGGTGAGGTTTTCGCGATTGCTCAGCAGGGTGTAACGCTGGCCTTTGATGTAACTGCGATCCTGGCCTTGAAGGCGCTTGTATTCGTCGCGCCGCACCTGATCGAGCGCGTCGGACAGGTAGCGCTCGATGTGGAACTTGTCGAACACGATACTGGCGTTGGGCGCATTTTTGCCCACCGAGTTGCGAAACGGCCGCCACATGTCCATCACCGCGACGTCGATGCCGGCACTGCGTTTTGGGCCCAATTCGGCAAAGAACTGGTCGATGTCCGCCTCGGTGCGCCCACTGCCGCCGAACCAGATCGGTCGGCCGCGCTCCAGATCGCTGACCACAACGCGGTAGTCATGGCCCTTGTGGATCGCGATCTCGTCGATGCCGATGGCGCGCGGCGCCGGCGTCCCCGCCCGGCGCACCTGCTCGGCCATGTACAGCTTGGACAGCTCCTTGACCGTGCTGTCGTGCAGGCGCTCCAGCTCAGCCACGGCCTTGTGCGTCATGCTCCGGCACAGATTGCCCACATGCAGGGCGAATCGCTCGGTATAGCGCGGATTCTTGGCCAGCCAGTCCAGCCGCTCTACGTGCACGCCGCCGCACCCCGGGCAATCGACTCGCCAGCGCTCGAACTCCACGAACAGCATCCAGCCGGCCGCCCGCAAGTCGCGGGCGCGGCACAGGCGCTTGTCGTAGCGGCTACGACACCGATGGCCACAGTTGGAGCACACGGCTGTTTTTTTCGGCGCCGCAAGGTCACGATCCGCGCTTTCGGGGCGCCGAACACGCCCTTGAGCGTGGACCCCGCCGCGAAGCCGGGGAAGGAAAACAACGCGCTCAGCCGACAGCCCGTTTTCATGCAGAACACCGCGTCAAGAAGTCAGCACAGGATGCACCACCTTCTGGGATGGCGGGAAGGGACTGTTTCCAAGGCTCAACGCAGCTTCAGGGGCCTCAAGGCACCCACACGAATCCGCGATGAGCCTTTTATATTAAGCTAAAAATTCACCACCACGGATTCGACAAGAGCAGCCACCTTAACTCATCTCTCCCTGCCTCATCTTTCAATAAATCTATTGGCCTCCGTCCATCTGCGATCGGAATACCTTGGAACATCCACGCCAAAGAATGCGAACGCAAGCAGGTCCATATAGCAACCGACATTTTCTCATCATTAGTAAGCTTGAGAAGCTCGACAGTTATATCATTCAACTCCCACTCGGATGAGATCGCTACGACAAAATTCTCCCAATCCTGTTGATTAGTCATGGATTCCCACTCTTGTCGCCCTTCATCAAAAGATCATCAAATGAAATCATATTAACTCCATTAGGCCTTTGGGCGGAAGGAGCAAGTATACCTTCGTATCCTTGACCCCTTGCCCACCCACTGATTCTTTGTGGAATCACATACGCTTCGGCTCCGTGAATAGAATTTGTAATTTGATCCTTACTTAAACCAAGCGCCTTTAATGTAATGGAATCAGTCAAATCCAAAACATTTGGTACAAAAAATTTCCTTGAAACAAGAACTGTTCCTTCCAGGGCAGAATAACTTGCAATCTCCGCAGCGGCAGTCTGAGAAGTTGTTCCGGCATATATTGCCCCCACACCTGGAGGAGAGTACCTATGATTTTGCGCTACATTCCCGGCATAAATTTCCCACGTTTTCTCCGCATACTCAGGGCGAGTGTATCTGTAAAGATCGCCTGAATAAGCCGAAAAACTGTCTCCCGTATATGTACCACGCACCCAAGCATTTGCCGCAATCTCTAGATTAACTCCCCTATTGACAGCAACGGCTTGTATGGCCGTAGGCGCCAACTGTGTCATTCCATAAATTAATTCCGCCGTCTCAGGCTCAAATCCAAGCTTTTGTATTGCAGATCCACCCCAAGTATTTTGCCGTTTTCCGCTCAACAGTTGATCGAACCCGGCGCTCGCATTGTCGTATCCAGAAAAAACCAAAAACGGCATCGCTGCACATCCCAACAAAGTTCCGCAGGCTTCAATACCACCTATGACCTGCGCGAGCCCGCCAGCCGTCTGAAGGCCACCAGCAACACGCGGGCCGATTAAATTCCGCGAACCCCAATCTGTCGTGGCGTCTGCCCAGCCGTAATCAAATAGATTCCTTGTGACCGGCAGACCATTTCCAGCCGTATAAATCAGCTCACCATTGGTCTGACTGGCCAACCACTCGCGATCCTGCTGATACTCTGGCTTACTCCCCAGCGCTTCAATTCCAACCCAGTAGGTGTACTCCTCCGTGCCCACTTCATATTGTGAAGAACATTTAACAAGCGCACAGCTAGCTGCAATTAGCTCAGCTTGGCGTTTGGGATCGTCGCCGGCCAGCTCTTTGATTCGCGCGACCTCATCTTGATGTAGCTGCCGATTGAAACGATCGCCTGCAACCGCAATGCCTGCTCCCGTAGTGCCACCCAGAACACCACCTATGGCTGCACTACCGGCCTCCATCAGGCTACCTGATTAGCCCCATCCCTCAGCCAAGAAAGTTGCTTGCCATGCGCAAAACTCGCTCTGGGCAAGGCTTGCAGCGCATCAGCGCCGTCGCCAGTCGCGGCAGCATCTGTTCCAGACGAAATCTGCGGTTGAATCGATAGGCTGCTTCGGCCAGGTAGCGCCGCGCATACTTGGCTTGGCGCACCGCATGGTAGGTGCCGCTGATGGCACGTTTGACGTTGGCCAGCACCACATTCAACCAACGTGCTCCCTGGACTTCGGTTGCGGCACGACCACCGCCGGTATCGAGGGTGGTGTGGCCATGCCCAGCCTCCTCCAGACGGCGAAAGCAAGCCAATCCGTCGCTGTAAACTTCGCATTCCGGCTCCAGACGCCGTTCGATCCAGTCCTTCAGCGAGGCGTTGTCAAAAGCCTTCACCGGCTCGATCACCGCAAAGGTAGGATGTTCATTGTTCTGGTCCACTTGCACTGCGATCACGAACGGCTGTTTGTTCTCCGAGCCTCGTCCGCGCTTGCCTCCGGTGCGTTCGCCGCCAAGGTACGCGTCATCGATTTGCACAAATCCGCTGAGTTTTCGCGGTTCTTCGCGCTCGACCATCGCCTGCATGATCTTGTGCTTCATGCGCCAGGCCGCCTTGTAGTTCACTCCAAGATGCCGCTTCAACTCCAGCGCCGCCAGGTTGGTCTTGCTGGATGTCAGCAGGTAGATCGCCTGCATCCACAAGCGCAAGGGCAGCTTGCTGGACTGAAACAGCGTGCCAGCACGCAAGGTGGTCTGATGCCGGCACGCACGGCACTGGTAGTCCACCTGCCCATCGCGTCGAAAGCGCGAGCGCGCGCGGCCTTCGCATTGCGGGCAGCGAAATCCATTCGGCCAGCGCCACCGATACAAGGCCCGATAACACTTGGCTTCGGTTCCGTAACGATCCACGAACTCTGTCATCGACAATCCAGGCTGAAACTGCACGATGTTGATACCCATGCCCCACCTCCGTTGCCTTCAAGTGGGGCCATTGTCCAGCCGACCCGTCGCAAATCCTGCAACTACCGGCTGAGGAATGGGGCTAATCAGGTCAGGCTATTAAAGGTTTTGCTACCAGGCTCGACACCTTGACTGGCAAGATAATCAGTCATGACCTGTTTGACTTTCTCAGAGCCTGCAGCGGAGAGAGCGCCTCCAACTGCACTCTCTCCTCCCAATGCAGCAACGGCCGCGCCTGTCAGGCCATGCAACAAGACCTTGTTTGTCCCTCCGTCACCCCAGCTGCTTATGCGAGCTAACGCATCCGCTTCCGCAGCTTTGTCCCCGATGGCTCTTGCCGAGGCAAGATCGAGTGCCGCCCGCTCTTGCATGCTGCTCGCCAAGTCACCCGCTGCACGAAACCCAATCGCCCCAGCCAGCCCCATCAGTTCCTGCTGGTCGGCCATCTTCTTCTGATCGAAAATCTCCTTCAGCCCAGACTGCTGCAACTCGGTCGCACTGCGATCCAGACCTGCCAGCGCAGATTCATCCCCATTGCGGATCTGGATCGATCCGGCGGCGATGTCGCTCTTGGTCGTGCTGCTCGAGCTGTCGCTGGCATTGCCCAGCAGGCTCAATCCGGCACCGATGGCCACGCTGGCCATGCTGCTGCCCGTGCCGCCGGCCACCGACACGCCGCTGGTCTTGTACTCCGCCTTGTTCTGCAGGTCCTCGACCGTCAGGCTGCCGGTGGACAGCCGGTTGCGGCTGGCATCGGCTGCACTGGCAATCGCGCCACCGATCAAGGCTGTGTTGCCACCCACGGTGATGTCGAAGCCGCCATTGCCGGCCTGGATACCGCTCTGTTCGGTCACGCTGGTGTAGCTGTTGTTGACCTTCTGCTGGCTGTAGCTGCCGCCGCTGCCCGAGCCGGTCGCCAGCGTCAGGCTGGCCTGTTGCTGCTTGCTCTTGTACTCGTTGGTGTCCTGCTCGCTCTTGATCAGCAGGTTGCCGCCAACATTGGCCAACACCTTGTTACCAATGGCTTGTGCGCCCTGGATCGTGGTGTCGTTGCCGCTGACCAGGGTCAAGGTGTCGTTGGCCGTGATGATGCTTTCCGTGCGTAGATCGCTATTGCCCTTGGCACTGCCCTTGCCCGCAGACACCGACAGGTAATACCCCGTGACCGCGCCGACGCTGATCCCGATCTCGCCACCAGCGTTCTTGTTCTCCGACTTGGTGGTGTTGGTTTCCTTGTTGCTCAGCAGGTTGAGATTGTTTGCAGCAGCCAAGGCCACGTTTTCACCAGCGATCTTGCTGCCGATGACGTTGAGATCGCCGCCGGTCGCGGCGATGGTGATATCGCCGTTGCTGAGGATGCGGCTTCCCCCGGTGGTTTCCTCGTGCGTGTTGGTCTTGCTCGACGAACTGCTGGCACCGATACCAAGGCGCAAGCTTACCCCCGCCGCATTCGCCGCACCTTGCGCGCCATCCGCTGCGGCGGCACCGGTCTTTGTCATGTTTCCGGCAACCGCCTGGCCATCGTAGCCCTTCAGGCCATTGTTGACCAAGCCCACGGTGTCGCTGACCGCATAGCCCGCCTTGGCGGCGTAGAGCGCCTTCAAACGATCGTCTTCCACCTCCGATCCACGCTTGGCTGCGCCGTAGATCGCCTGGGCGGCATCCACAGCCCCACCGGTCAACCCTAAGGTAATGCCTGCACTCTGCTGCTTGGACTTCTGCACCGTGTCCACGGTGTTTTCTGCTGCAGCAATGGTGACGTCCTTGCCCACGATGGTGGTGCTGGTGGCGCTCAGCACATCGCTACCGGTGATGGCCACCTTGTTGCCGGCAGTCATCGTCACCGAGCCGTCGGTACTTCCCACCAGGCTGCCGGTGTTGCTGACCTCGGTGACCTCCAGGCCGTCGGTCTTCTTGGTCACGCCCAAGGCCACGCTGAATCCGCCACCGCTGTAGAGACCCGACTTCTTGACGGTCTTCTCATGCTCTTCGCTGCGGGTGTTCTGCACTGTGTCCAGCGTGAGGTTGTTGCCGGCGGCCAACACCACATCGCCGGTGCTGGCAACCTGCGCGCCTTGCGACAGCAGATCATTACCCGCCGCAATCTGCACCGTGTCGCCACTGAGGGTGGTGGTGACGGCCACGTTGTCCTGCCACGCATCATGCGTGGTGGTGGTCTTGCTGCTGAACGTGCCCTTCTTCTTCTGGGTCATGTCCTGCACGACATCGTGCTGCTCGCTGGCGGCGAGCAGGTTGACGTTGTTGCCGGCGGCCAGGGTGATACCGCCCTCTTTGGTAGCAGCCGATGCAGCGGTGAGCGTGATGTCGTTGCCCGCCTGCAGGGCGAGGTTGCCGCCGGCGGTGAACTCGGTGCCGTGGACGGTGTCGTCGCGGGTGCTGGTGGTCTGCTTGAAGCGCTTGCGCGTTTCTTGCGTGGTGCTGGTATCCACCGTGGTCAGCGTGCTGGCGTTGATGTCGTTGCCGGCGCTGATGCCCAGCCCCTTGCCGGCGTCCAGCTTGTCATAATTGTTGACGAAGCGCTGGTCGGTCTCGATCAGATAACGACCGCTAGGGCCCTTGCTGCGCCAGGCGTTGATGCCACCGATACCGGTTGCCGCGCGGCCCATGGCGATGCGATCAGTGGCGGTGCCACATTGTCGATGCAGGCGACAAACAGACGCTGCAATTTACAGACTCCTGCCTTGGCGATCAGATCGACGGCTAGAACTGTGCCAATCATAACCACATCGACAGAGCATAGTTGCTGAGCGGGCTATTACTAATTTTTCAAAGAGCAAATTCCAGAAGCAATTTACTTACTTGGTCCAGTGCTACGAGACCACATCTAACCAGCATCAAATCCACAACCGTCCCACCATCAAGGATGAAATGGTTCGCTCCACTCGCTGAAGTCGAATTGACCCGGTTTGCGGCGCAATACATGAGCGCAATAACGATCTATCGCATCCTCCGGATCACGCAACACACGTAAATTTTCAACATCTCCTTTATGAACATGATAGACCACCTGATCCTGACGGGTGGAGCAAACAAAGAACTGGTCTCCCTCTGGACCACCGACGCCTGCCGGCCTCGTATCCAAAAAACATCTAAACTTAATTCTTTTGACACCGTTTATATCGGTCACTGCATCGGGAAATAGCTCTTTGATCTTCGGCAGATACTTCCTCTTCCATCCTTTACCCAGGCTATCCAAATAGTTATCTGCATCCCTCCACCTCGATGAAGGATGCCCAATCAACTGACGGTTACTCATAGGACCTTCACCTACACTTCCCGGAATACGCCAGCCATCGGTCCGCCACAACCAAGACTTCGCCAAGCCGTCAGGCAAGCTGAGCAAAGACCCGAAGCAGTCGTTGCCGTCCTCGTAGGTCGAACCCGGAAAGGTGGGAAAAATCTCAACCATGCGGCCGCTAACATTAAAAAATAAAGCTTCCACGGGCAGGCGATGACCCTCTGGATTCACCAAGTCTTTAATCAACATTATTCCAATAAAAAGATCGCCACACAATTCATTAAATGCTGAATAAGAAAATGGCTGGAATGACTTCAAAGGCTCCAAAACCCAATCCCTTCCGCGCATCAAAACCCCTGAATAATCAAGATTTTTCCGTCCCCTCTCATCATAAAATTTCAGAAAATCATAATTGCCATTCACTTCATCAATTTTATTATATACCCCCCCATTAAATCGCTCGAGAAGCTCTTTTTCTGAGACACCTACCGCACCCCATTCGCTCACACTTTCTTTTTGCGACACATTCACTCACCTACCTCCAGATGTACGATTTGCCTCAATGATCTTTAGGATCTCACTTCTAAATCCATTTTGCGCTTTTTCCAAGTAGTCCTTGTACTCTGCACTGACAGGCACTCCATTCCACGTCGCCCATCCAGCATCCTCAGTCTCCACTCGACACCCCTTCGAACAGTTTGCTGACTTAACCATAGGCTGCAGGTTAGCCGGGTCATTCAAGATCTCATTCTGAACGCTTTTGGGCAAAGAATCAAAACCTTCAATTTCCTTGATAGCCTTCTGTGGCAACACATGATCCACATGTATCTTAGCCGTGGCCGGCACTACCTCCTTCGCACCAGTGAGTGGATTAATCCACGTCAGTTCGCTTTTGGCGTTTAGCCAAGTGCTACTGATGACCTTTCCGTTCAACCAGAGCGTTTCTTCGGTCGCCTTTGCTAGTGGACGTAACAGAGGGCCAACTGTCTTACCTACAATTGTAGGCATCGCCGCAAGCGCGATACTCGTGCCAGCAGCCTGGGGGTCGCCCTGAGCAATGTTTCGGACAATGCCTGCCACCATGCCGACATCACCGGTAAACGTCTCGAGCATGGCCACACCGTCCGACCCACGCGTCGCAGTAGACCAAGCCAAAAGCTCACTTTGATATAGCTGCTGCAAGGAGTCCTTTGCTATTCCAGATGCGCCGAGAGCGTTATATACCTCGCGAAATTGACCAGGATTATTCGCAAGAGAATTTCCATATTGGTGGAAGTTTGCATACTCATCACCGGTTGCCTTGAAGGCCTGACCCCACTTGTATTCATTTTCGTTTGAATTCAGAAACGCTAGCGCTTCTGTGTCGATATTGTCGATACCGACTTTCTTTGCGATCACTGCATCCACTTGCGCCGCAGCTTCCACAATCAGACGCTGCTTCGCTTCGCTGACGCTAATGCCTTCCTGCAATGCGAACGCTTCAGCGTTCTGGCGAATCCATGTCACTTCATCCGGATGCAGCTGCCGATTGAACTGATCTCCCGCTAGCGCGGTCGCCGCGCCAACTTGCCCACCCGCACTACCGCCAAGCACCGCACTTCCTAGCTCCATAAGTGCGTTGTAAGTTGCCGGGTCGCTGACGCCGTTCTTGACCAGATAATCCGACATCGCCGCCTTGGCTGCCTCAGCACCCGCAGCGCCAACTCCTGCCTGTAGAACGTTTTCGCCACCGAGCGCAGCAATCGCCGCACCAGTCAAGCCATGCAGCAAAATTTTGTTCGTACCACCGTCGCTCCATGCCTCCAGACGTGCCAGTGCCTGAGCTTTCGACACTTGATCTGGCGCACTGGCCAGATCAAGCTGGGCTTTCTGGTACATGGCCGAGGCAACATCACCCGCTGCACGAAACCCAATCGCCCCAGCCAGCCCCATCAGTTCCTGCTGGTCGGCCATTTTCTTCTGATCGAAAATCTCCTTCAGCCCAGACTGCTGCAACTCGGTCGCACTACGATCCAACCCTGCCAGCGCAGATGCGTCTCCGTTACGGATCTGGATCGTGCCGGCGGCAATGTCGCTCTTGGTCGTGCTGCTCGAGCTGTCGCTGGCGTTGCCCAGCAGGCTCAGTCCGGCACCGATGGCCACGCTGGCCATGCTGCTGCCCGCGCCGCCGGCCACCGACACGCCGCTGGTCTTGTACTCGGCCTTGTTCTGCAGGTCTTCGACCGTCAGGCTGCCGGTGGACAGCCGGTTGCGGCTGGCATCGGCTGCACTGGCAATCGCGCCACCGACCAAAGCTGTGTTGCCACCCACGGTGATGTCGAAGCCGCCATTGCCGGCCTGGATGCCGCTCTGTTCGGTCACGCCGGTATAGCTGTTGTTGACCTTCTGCTGGCTGTAGCTGCCGCCGCTGCCCGAGCCGGTCGCCAGCGTCAGGCTGGCCTGTTGCTGCTTGCTCTTGTATTCGTTGGTGTCCTGCTCGCTCTTGACCAGCAGGTTGCCGCCAACATTGGCCAACACCTTGTTGCCAATGGCTTGTGCGCCCTGGATCGTGGTGTCGTTGCCGCTGACCAGGGTCAAGGTGTCGTTGGCCGTGATGATGCTTTCCGTGCGTAGATCGCTATTGCCCTTGGCACTGCCCTTGCCCGCAGACACCGACAGGTAATACCCCGTGACCGCGCCGACGCTGATCCCGATCTCGCCACCAGCGTTCTTGTTCTCCGACTTGGTGGTGTTGGTTTCCTTGTTGCTCAGCAGGTTGAGATTGTTTGCAGCAGCCAAGGCCACGTTTTCACCAGCGATCTTGCTGCCGATGACGTTGAGATCGCCGCCGGTCGCGGCGATGGTGATATCGCCGTTGCTGAGGATGCGGCTTCCCCCGGTGGTTTCCTCGTGCGTGCTGGTCTTGCTCGACGAACTGCTGGCACCGATACCAAGGCGCAAGCTTACCCCCGCCGCATTCGCCGCACCTTGCGCGCCATCCGCTGCGGCGGCACCGGTCTTTGTCATGTTTCCGGCAACCGCCTGGCCGTCGTAGCCCTTCAGGCCATTGTTGACCAAGCCCACGGTGTCGCTGACCGCATAGCCCGCCTTGGCGGCGTAGAGCGCCTTCAAACGATCGTCTTCGACCTCCGATCCACGCTTGGCTGCGCCGTAGATCGCCTGGGCGGCATCCACAGCCCCGCCGGTCAACCCTAAGGTAATACCCGCACTCTGCTGCTTGGACTTCTGCACCGTGTCCACGGTGTTTTCTGCTGCAGCAATCGTGACGTCCTTGCCCACGATGGTAGTGCTGGTGGCGCTCAGCACATCGCTACCGGTGATGGACACCTTGTTGCCGGCAGTCATCGTCACCGCGCCGTCGGTACTTCCCACCAGGCTGCCGGTGTTGCTGACCTCGGTGACCTCCAGGCCGTCGGTCTTCTTGGTCACGCCCAAGGCCACGCTGAATCCGCCACCGCTGTAGAGACCCGACTTCTTGACGGTCTTCTCATGCTCTTCGCTGTGCGTGTTCTGCACTGTGTCCAGCGTGAGGTGGTTGCCGGCGGCCAATACCACATCGCCGGTGCTTGCGACCTGCGCGCCCTGTGACAGCAGATCATTACCCGCCGCAATCTGCACCGTGTCGCCACTGAGGGTGGTGGTGACGGCCACGTTGTCCTGCCACGCATCATGCGTGGTGGTGTTCTTGCTGCTGAACGTGCCCTTCTTCTTCTGGGTCATGTCCTGCACGACATCGTGCTGCTCGCTGGCGGCGAGCAGGTTGACGTTGTTGCCGGCGGCCAGGGTGATACCGCCCTCTTTGGTAGCAGCCGATGCAGCGGTGAGCGTGATGTCGTTGCCCGCCTGCATGGCGAGGTTGCCGCCGGCGGTGAACTCGGTGCCGTGGACGGTGTCGTCGCGGGTGCTGGTGGTCTGCTTGAAGCGCTTGCGCGTTTCTTGCGTGGTGCTGGTGTCCACCGTGGTCAGCGTGCTGGCGTTGATGTCGTTGCCGGCACTGATGCCCAACCCCTTGCCGGCGTCCAGCTTGGCCGCCACCAGGTTGACGTCGTTGCCGGCGCTCAGGATCAGGTTGCCGCCGGCAGTGAGCGCCTGCTGGTCGATGGTCTGCGTGGTCGTGGTGGTGCTGACGCCAGTCTTGCCGGTGCGGGTGGCGTAGCTGTCGGTCTGGCTGTCGTTGAGCACCGACGCGACGTTGAGGTTGTTGCCGGCCGCGGCGATCAGGTCGCCGCCGGCCTTGACCTCGGCCTGGCGGATGGTCAGGTCATTGCCAGCGCTCAGCTGCAGGCTGTTACCGGTGCTGATGGTGGTGCGGGTGCCGGCCTTGCCGTCCAAACCGGTGGTCGGGGTCAGCGAGAGGTTGTTGCCCGCCTGCAGCGCGGCGCTGCCGCCGGCAGTGATGGTCACGCCATGCAATTGCAGGTCGTTGCCGGCGGAGACGATCAGGTCCTTGCCGGTGATGAGCGAGACGGCATCGCCGCCGCGCAGCAGGCCGTTGTCGTTGCGCAACGCGCTGGGGGTGAGGCTGAGGGTATTGCCTGCAATCAACGCTGCGCTGCCGCCGGCCTGCACGCGGGTGCCGGTCAGCGTCATGTCGTTGCCGGCGAACAGTTGCAATGTATTGCTGGCACTGATGCCGGACAGGATGCCGGCGCCATTGAGGGCCCTGGCCGCTTCGCTGACCAGATTGTTGCCCACCGCCAGCCCAACATCGCGGCCCTGGATCTGGCCTTGATTGAGCAAGTCGTTGCGCGCTTGCAGTGCCACGGTACCCGTGCCGCTGATGCGGCCCTGGTTGAGCAGGTTGCCGGCGGTGAGGCTGACATCGGCGCCGGCGATCACACCCTGGTTGCTCAGGCCGTTGGTGGCGTTGAGCGCGACGTTGCCGCCAGCGATCAACGCCCCATTGCCGCGCAGCTGCAACGAGTTGGAAGCCAGATACACCACCGGCACCAGCACCTTCTGGCCCTGGTAGTCCTGTTCCACCATCCACACGATGTCTTGCGTGAGCGCCGCCGCCTGCGCGGCGGTGAGGCCCACGCCCATGCTCAGCTGCAGCTGGCCTGCGGCGGCCACGCCGGATTCCAGCAAGGCGCGGTATTGCGCCACGCCATCGGCGTAGTTGGCCAGGTAGCGACGACCAGTGAGCTGGGTGATCTGGTCCAGCACCAGGCGCTGCTCGTAGAAGCCATCGCCCAGCCGGGCCTGGGTCCACTCCGGGTCCACGCCCAGCTTGTCCAGCAGGAAGTCGCTGCTGATGAAGTTGTCGTAGTTGACGAAGCGCGGGTCGGTCTCGATCAGGTAACGACGACCAGGGCCATTGCTGCGCCAGGCGTTGATGCCGCCGAGGCCGGTGGCTGCGCGACCCATGGCGGTGCGGTCGGTAGCAGTGCCATTGGACAGGCGATACAGCCCACCGATGGGCAGGTCGATCTGGCTCAGCGAGGTCTGCCCACCACCTACCAGATCGGTCACCGGAATGGTCGCCGGATCCACGCGCATCCGGCTCTCGGTGGCACCTACGACGATGCCGGTACCGGCCGCCGTGGTCTGCACCGCGACCTGATCGACCGTGCTGCGCCCCAGGCCATTGTCGTTGGACATGACCGGCGCGACCGACGTGGCGACGATGCCACCGGAGGCAGCCAGCGTGGCGTCCTGTGTGTTGGCGCCGACCTGCGCACCCGTGCTGCCGGAGGTGCCCGTCGCGACACGGATGCTGTTGGCACCGCTGTTGGCGCGGCCGGTCACGGCCTGCTGTGCTGCCGTGGCTGCGCTCTGCCTGCCGCGACCGCTCAACCCGCCTTGCGTGCCGACTGCGGCCAACGACGCGCCACTCACCGCGCGCCCGTCGATACCGACCGCACCGTTAGTAATCGTGGCGCCGTTGATGCTGACGCCTTGGCCGCCGGTCATGCTGGCGCCAAGGGCGACGTAACTGTTGTCCAACCTACCTGATCCGACAACACTTTCATCGGTTTCCCAGTAACACACGACCCGCTGACCCTGACGCAGCATGCAATCGTTGAACACGGCGCGTGCTCTGTACTCGGTGTCTGTGTATTCCGTGACCTGCCTTAACGCTAGCGCTTGATTGAGTGCGTCGTCGGTGGCCGCAAGCATTCCTTCTGAGAGACCATTTACACCGCGCTGATTGATGAGCAGAGCACCACCGGCGGCAATGGTTGAAGCGTTATTGGTTACATATCCTGACAATCCGATGTTGCCACCGGCAATGACGCGCCCTTCAGCACTTGCAGAGACAAGTTGCTCTCGCTCAAGAACGTTGTAGGTGCGATAGACGCCAGGATCGTGGCCCTCATAACGAATACCTCCTGCTCCTGACGTCCCAGGGCGAGGGTCGCTGCGGATCACTTCTTCAGGCATCCCTGCATTTGCCGCAGTACGTTCGGCATCAGTCAGCGGACCGGTTTTCGCGTCAACTATTCGCCGCCGGTTGTTAATCTGACCAGCCGCAATCAAGACATTCCCATCGGCCTCAATACTGCCCGACAGGTTACTCACCACCCCGGTCCGGGCTACCAGCGTGCCACCGGCATCCTGCGCGCCACCAATGGCAATATTGCCCAGGCTGAAGATGCGCGCATCGCGGTTGAGCAGTTGATCGCGCACGATCAGGTTCATGTTGCCGGTGGAGCCGAGCAAGGCCGAGCCGTAGGCGGCGTTGTCGGTCGCACCGCCGACATCGGCGCCATTGACCAGGGTGCCGGTATTCACCGCCACATTGCCGCCGACGATGCTGCCGGTGTTGTAGAGGTTGTTGGCCACCAGCGACAACGCGCCGTTGCCGGAGAGGCTGCCGGCGTTGTCGATCAGGTTGCCGCCGTTGAGGCGCGTGACGTTGGCAAGGATGCTGGCACCGGCGCGATTGCTGATGGTGCTGGCGGTGATCTCCAGCGCACGCGCGGCCTTGAGCGTGGCCTCGTTCACCAGGTTGCCGCCCACGCGCAGGTTGAAATCGCCATTGCTGACCAGGTCCGCGCCAGCGCGATGGGTGTAGTCGCTGCGCAGCGTCAGATCCAGCAGGTTCTGCGCCAGGATGCTGCCGCCGCCGTCGAAACCAACGGTATCGATCAGCACGTTGCCGGCCCCACCGCTGACGCTACCGGCGCCGATCTGCCCGCCGGCATTGCTCAGCGATTGCAGCCAGAGCTGTACCGACTGCTCGGCCTTGATCCTGCCATTGCGGTTGTCGAGGAACGCACCCGCACGCTGCAACAGGACGTTGGCGCCGGCGTAGACGCTGCCGCCCTGATTATCCATGCTGTTGGTGTTGGCGATCAGATCGCCGGCAGCGACCAGCTGCCCGCTGGTGTTGGCGATGGAGGCCGCATCGATAACCACGCTGCCGCGCCCGCCCAGGTTGCCGTTGCCGTTGGTCAGGGCGCCGCCGGTGATGATGCGCGTCAAGCCGCCACCGTTGTTGACGATGCTGCCCTGGGTATTGTCGATGCGCACGCCGGAAGCAGTGAGCGCATTGCCCGCGTCGAGCTGGCCACCGCTGTTGAGCAAGGCGCCGCTCGCCGCAACGGTGAGATCGCGCCCGGCACTGAGCTTGCCGGCCTGGTGATTGTCCAGCTGGCCGCGTGCGGTGATGCTCAGGTCGCGTGCGGCCTGCAGGCTGCCACCTGCGTTGCTGAGGTTGTCTGCGATGATGACCGCGTCGGTGCTTGCACCGATCAGGCCGTTGCCGTTGTCCAAGCCTCGATTGAGTTCGATGCGCAAACCGCCACCCGCACCGCCACTGGTCACGGCCTGCGCCGTGCCGCCCGCATTGGCAAGACTGTCGGCGCGCACGTTCAATGCACCGCCGCTGGCCTGCAGCAGCCCGCTGCGGTTGTCCACTGCACCACCGCTCTGTATCGAGAGCGCGCGTGCGGCGATCGACCCGCCGACATTGGCAAGGCTGGCCGCGTTCAGGCTTGCATCGCCTGCAGCGGCAACGGTGCCGGCCTGGTTGTTCACGGTGCCGGCGGCGCCGAGGGTCAGCTGACCTTGCGTGAGCAGGCGCCCCGCCACGTTGCCCAGGGCACCGCGACTGGTGACTGCGAGCGTGCCGGCCCCGGCATGCTCGATGCGGCCCTGCGCGTTGTCGATACTGGCAGCGGTGAGGGTCAGGTCCTGCCCATTGCTGGCCAGCGTGCCGGCGGTGTTGTCGAACGCGCCAGCGAGGCCGATGCGGGTCGCGCCGGTGCCGCTCTGCACCAGGCGGCCGCCGGCATTGTTCAAACTGCCGGCATCGATGCCGAGCTGGGTGGCCTGGAGCTGCCCGCCGACCCCGTTGAGCTGGCTGTTGTCGATGCCGCCACCGGCCTGGATGGTCAGCGTGCCGCCCGCCAGCAGATCGCCGCCACGATGATCGAGACTGCCAGTGGTGGTCAGCGCCACGTTGCCGGTGGCGCGGGTATCGGCGCCGGCCAGTTGCAGCTGGTTGCCGTGCGCGAGCAGATTGCCACCTGCCAGCAGCGTGCCGGAGGCGCTCAGCTGGCGGTCGGCGACCAGGCGCAAGGTCCCGGCACTGCCCAGGCTGCCATCGCCGGCGATGCCTGCACCCACGATACCGGCAATGGCGATGTCGCCCGCACGCAGGCTCAACTCGCCGGTGGCGGTGGTCTGGCCGGCGTTTTCGATGCGCGCGCCCTGCAGGCCCACGGTGGTGCCGCTGACCACGCCCTGTTGGCGCAGCACCGCATCGCTGGTCAGCGTGAGTTGTTGCGCGGCTAGCTGCCCGGCCACGCTGAGATCGCCGCTGGAACGTAGCTCCAGCGTGCTGCCCGCACTGAGGCTGCCACGTTGCGCCAGGGTGCCGCCGGCCTGCGCGGAAAATGCGCCTGCCGCCGCCAGGTTGCCATCGAGTTGCAGGTTGCCGCGACTGGTCAAGGCGACCGCGCCGCGCTCGCTGCCCAGCTGCCCGCTGCTGCTGAGCTGGTCGGCCTCCACGCGCAGGCCGTTGCCGCCGATCAGGCCGCCGCGGTTGTCCACCGCACCGGCCGCAGTCAGCCCCAGGCCGCTCACGCCGTATGCCTGGCCGGTCTGGCGCAGCGCACCGACGCCAAGGGTCAGTTGATTGCCTGCACGCACCGCGCCGGCATTGTCCAGCAGGCCGGCGATGGACAGGGTGGTGTTGCCCTGGGCCAGCAGGACACCGGTTCCGCTGTTGCCCGCACTGGCGGCGGTCACGGTGAGGTCCTGCCCGGCCACGACCTGGGCGGCGTTACTGATCGCGCTTGTGGCGCTCAGCACCACATGGCGATCGGCCTGCGCCACGCCGGCGACGGCAAGACTGCCGGTGCTGCGCAACGCCAGATCGCTGGCGGCATCGAGCGCGCCGTGGCTGTCGATCGCCGCGCCATCCAGGGTGATGCCGCCGCCGCTCTGCAAGACCGCCGCTTGCGCGGTGGCGATGCTGGCGCCACGCAGGCTGGCGTTGCCGGCACTGGCCGCCTGCCCCTTGAACATCAGGCTGCGCTGGGCCTGCAGGTCCAACCCTGTTGCCGATTGCAGCGTGCCGGCGGCGGTGAGATCGCGCCCGGCCTGCAATGCGACCGCATGCGCCTTGAGCGAGCCGGCCTGCTGCAGATCGCCAGCGGCCGTGGCCTGCAGCGTGGTGGCTGCGGCAACCACGCCCTGCAGCACGCTGTCGCCCCGGCTGCTCAGCGTCACGCTGGCCGTTTCGCTACCGAGCTGGCCGCTGCTACGCAGGTTGCCCGCCTCCACGCGCAGCGCGTCCTTGGCGATCAGGTTGCCGCGGTTGTCCAGCAGCCCGCTGACGTCGGCGCTCAGCGCCTTGCCGGCGATCGCGCTACCGGTCTGGGTCACGCTGGCGGCGGTGATCTGCAGGTCGCCACCGCTCTGCAGCGTGCCGGCGCTCTGCACGGCACCACTGGTCAAGACCAGGCCGCGCTCGGCGGCCAGGGCGCCCCCGGCCGCGTTGTCGATCGCGCTGGCCTGCACCGAGAGATCACGGCCGGCAACTCCCTGGCCGGCATTGCGCAGGCTGCCATTGGCAGTGAGTTCCACATCGCCCGTGGCCTGTGCCACGCCTGCCAGCGCCAAGGCGCCGGTGCTGCGCAGGCGCAGGTCGCTGCCGGCATCGAGCGTGCCACGACTGTCGATTTCGACACCATCCAGGGTGATCTGCCCGCCGCTTTTGAGCACGGCGGCCGTGCCGGTGGCGATGCTGTCGCCGCGCAACGCGGCAGTGCTGCCGGCCTGCGCCTGCCCGTTGAGGGCCAGGGCGCGCTGCGCCTGCAATTCCAGCGTGGTTGTCGCCTGCAGCGTGCCGTTTGCGTTGAGATCGCGGCCGGCCTGCAGGGCGACGGTGCGCGCGGTCAGCGTGCCGGCCTGGCTCAGATCGCCCGTGGCGGTGGCCTGCACCGCCGTGGCAGCGGATACCACGCCTTGCAGGTCGATCGCGTTGTGGCTGGTCAGGGTGAGCGCAGCGTTGACCGAGCCGAGTTGCCCGGTGCTGAGGATGCTGTCGGCGGTGATGCTCAGGTTCTGGCCCGACACCAGTTGCCCGAGGTTCTGGAATGCGCCCGTGGAAACGATCGACAGGGCATCGCCGCTGTACAGGCGTCCACGCTGCAACAGCGAGCCGGTGGACAGGGCAAGCCCATGCTCGCCATGCAGGGTGCCGGCGTTGTCCAGTGCGCCAGCAATCTCGATGCGCAGGTTGCGCTGTGCTCCCAACGTCGCGTCGGCGGCATTGGCGGCACTGGCCGCTTGCACGGCAAGATCGCGTACGGCGATGACCTGGGCGGCGTTGCGCAGCGTGCCGTTGGCGGTCAAGAAGACATCGCGCTGCGACTGGACCACCCCGCCCAAGGCCAGATCGCCTGCGCTGCGCAGGGCGACATCGGTTGCGGCATCCAACGCACCGCGGCTGTCGATGGCGCCGCCGTTCACGTTGATCGCCGCACCGCTCTGCAGCACCGCCGCGGCATCGGTCAGCACGCGGGCACCGCCGATGGTTGCATCGGCGGCACTGGAGGCCTGCCCGTTCAACGCGAGCGTGCCCTGCGCCAGCAGGTCCAGGGTGGAGGCCGACCGCAGGTTGCCATCGATGGTGAGGTCGCGGCCGGCCTGCAAGGCGAGCGACTGGGCGTTGAGCGCTCCGCGCTGCTGCAGGTCGCCAGCGGCCGTGGCCCGCAACGCGGTCGCGGCGGCGACGACACCGCCCAATTGCATCGCATCACCGCTGCTCAAGCCGACATCGGCGCGCTCGCTGCCCAGTTGCCCGCTGCTGCGCAGTGTGCCTGCCTCGACCTGCAGCGCCTGCCTGGCGGCCAGGCTGCCGCGATTGTCCAGGGTGCCGGCCACCGCCACCTGCACGGTCTTGCCGGCCGACACGCTGCCGCTCTGATCCAGCTGATCGGCGACCAGGCGCACGTCGCCACCGGCCTGCACACGGCCGGCGTTATCGAGCTGCGCCGAGGTGGTCAGGGCCAGGTTGCCCTCGCCTGCCAGCACACCGGCGGCGGTATTTTCCAGTCGCTGCGCCTGCACCGTCAGATCGCGGCCTGCGACCACATGCGCCGCATTGGTCACGGCCGTGGCGGCCGTCACCGTCACGTCGCGGCCGCCCTGCGCCACGCCGCTCAGCGCCAGTTCGCCCTGGCTGCGGATCTGCAGGTCGCTTCCCGCATCCAGCTTGCCGCGGCTGTCGATGGCATCGGCTCGCAGCGTCAGCGCACCGCCGGTCTGCAAGACCGCGTCCTGGTGGGTGACGATGCTACCTGCACGCAGCGAGGCATCGCCCTGCACCTGGCCCTGTGCGGCGAAGCTCAAGGTCTGCTGCGCTTGTAGATCCAGCGCCTGCGCTGCCTGCACGTTGCCGGCAACGGTGAGGTCCTTGCCGGCCGCCAGGGCGAGCGAACGCGCCTTCAGCACACCGGCCTGTTGCAGGTCGCCAGCGGCGGTGGCCTGCAGCGCAGTGGCCGCTGCAACAACACCTTCCAGGTGCATGTCACCCTGGCTGGCCAGGCTGACGCTGGCCGCTTCGCTGCCAAGCTGGCCGCTGCTGTGCAGGCTGGCCGCATCGATCTGCACCGTATTGGCGGCGACGATGGTGCCGGTGTTGTCGAACGCACCGCTTGCCGTCGCGGCAATCGCGTTGCCTGCGCCGACGCGGCCGCTCTGCAGAAGCGTGCCGGCCGCCAGTTGCAGGGTATTGCCGGCATACAGGCTGCCCGCGTTGTCCAGCGTGCCGCTGGTGCGCACCAGCGTGTCGGCATCGGACGAAAACGCAGCGCCCTGTGCATTGCGCAGCGATCCTGCCGCCACCTGCAGCACACCGGCTGCCACCACGCTCGCGCGATTGTCCAGCGCTGCTGCCGCCTGCATCGAGACGGCGCCTGCGCTTTGCACGGTGCCGTCCAGGGCCAGATCGGTGGCGCTGGCGATGCGCAGGCCGCCGCCGGCGTCGATCGTACCGGCGTGATCGATGCTGGCAGCGCGCAGTTGCAGCGTGCCGTCGCTGTGGAGCTGGCCACGCTGACGCAGGGCGCCACCGGCCTGCATGTTGATCGCGCCGGCCGAACGCAGCATCGCGTCGGTGCGCAGATCGCCAGCGCTGACGAGCGTGGTCGCGCCGCGGGTGCTCTGCAGCGTGCCGGACACCGCCAGCGTGCCGCCGCTGCCAAGGGTGGCGCTGGCGGCGTTGAGGGTGCCGGCGACCTGCACGTCGGTGCCGCCATCCACGGCCAGCGTTCCGCCCGCCACCGTGTTGCCGCTCAAGCGCAGGCCGGCGCGGCTGCGCAGTGTGGCGTCGCCGCGTTGGCTGCCGATATCGCCGGCACTGTCCAGTTGCGCGGCGTCCACGCGCAAGGCGTTGCCGGCGGCAATGCTGCCGCCATTGGTCAGGCTGCCGGCAACGGCTGCCTGCACATCACCCGCCGCGGCAATGCTGCCGGTGCTGGTCATGCTGCCTGCCTGCACCCGCAGATCGCGCGCCGCGTAGACGCTGCCGGCGGTCTGCAGCGCCCCGGTACTGCGCAGGTCCAGATCCGCGCCTGCAGAGAGCGCACCGCGCGGTGCGATCTCGAGCGCACCGGCGGTCACTGCCAGCGCATCGGCGGCAATCACCTGCCCCTGCACGGTCAAGCGGCCTGCGGCCTGCACCTCGATGCCTTGCCCGGCCTGTGCCAAGCCGCCCAGCCGCACATCGCCGCCACCAGCCAAGCGCAATACGCTTGCGGCATCCAGCGTGCCCAGCGCCTCGATGGTCTGCGCCTCCAACGCGATCGCAGCGCCGCTCTGCAAGGTACCGGACAGCGCAATGCGCCCACCGCGCAGGCGCGCGCCGGTGCCGCCATAGGCAACACCACCACTGCGCAACAGGCCATCGGCGCCCAGTTCCAACGCACCGGCGCCATGCAGGCTGCCATCGGCGTCCAGTTCCGAGCCAAACAGACGGATCGACCCGGCGCTGCTGCGCCCGGCATGCACCAGCAGCCCGCTGGCCTGCGCATCCAGTGCCCCGGCGGCCACCAGATCGCCGGCCAGGCGCATGCGCGCCGAGCGCAGGATCACATCGCCCTGCTGCGAACCCAGCATGCCGGCCTGCTCCAACGCACCGGCCGCACGGATGCTCACGCCATCGCGCGCCACGGCGGTGCCGCCCAGGCTCACCTGGCCGGCGCTGTCGATCTGCAGATCGCCGCTCTGCGCCGCCAGGGTGCCGCGGCTGACCACGCCCACCCCTGCATCGGTGGCGATCAGGCGGATGCGCTCGGCATACATTCCGCCCAGCTGCGCCACGTCGATGCCGATCGACGGCGCTGCGCCATCGCTACCGGGCAACACGTCCAGCAGCATGCCGTCGTAGCTGATGCGGCCGGTGCCGGCGTTGGCCAGCAGTTCCCGCGTCCAGATCGACCCGCCGACATTGAGTTGCCGCGACAGAAGATCCAGGCGGTCCACGTTGAACGCGTCCAATCCATTGCTGCCGATCGTCAGCGCACCGCCGGTGACGCTGAAGCCATTCAATGTGCCATCGGCGCCCAGCGTGGGCGTGCCGGTGGTCAGGGTGACGCGCGAGGTGTTGAGAAACCCGCAGCCGTCGCAGGAAATGCCGTTGGGATTGGCGATCACCAGCTGCGCCCTGGCGCCGGCGATCTCGGTGTAGCCCTGCAGGCGGCTGGCGGTCGAGGTGACCTCGTTGAGGATCAGCGAGGCCGCGCCACTGCGTTGCAAATTGTTGTTGCCGGCCACATAGCCGCCCAGCTCGGTCCTGGAGATCTGCGCGCTGTTGTTGAGGATCAACCCATTGGGGCCGACATTGAACGTGGTGTAGCGGTTGTGCGAGATGCCGCGCGCATTGGGCGCCACGATATCCACCACCGGCACGCCGTTGGCGGCGACCTGTTGCCCGGGCGTCTGCCCGCCGGGGTTGGGCGTTGGCGCGACCTGCGCCCATGCCGGGAACGATGTCCAGGTGATGGTGACGCATAGCAGCAGCGCCAAGGCGCGCTTGCTCTGTTCGGCCACGTCACCACGCACGCTCAACGCTTGGATGTCCATCGTTTCTCTCTGGCCGCCTATCGGCGGCATCAATCGGCAAGCGCGCGGCCGGTTGGCCGCGCGATACAGGTCAGAACTGGTAGATCAGGCGCGCGCCATAAGCCGGCTGCGCGCTTGCAAACCCCTCGGGCCGGTGAATGGCCCAACCCGCGAACGCATCCACGCTGGCGCCAAACCACCCGCCACGCAGGCCCACCGCGCCGCCGACCAGGCTGCGACCGCGCAGCCCGCTGGCACTGGTTCCATCGACACGGCCGGCATCCAGGCCCAGATAGGGCGTCAGCCCGAGCCGCTGGATCGGAAAACTCAGTGTGTTGCGCCAGTACGCGCCCTTCTCGGCGCCCAGGTTGGCTTCGCCATCGAAGCCACGCACGCTGTAGCGGCCACCGATGGTGACGAATTCAGAGCCAAGCAACAGTTCGCCGGCGGTCTGTGCCCGCAGGCTGCTTTCCCATGCCATCGGCACCGGGCCCAGCTTGAATGGCAGCGCCGCGCTCACGTCCAGCGTGGTCACGCCATAGCGGAAGGTCGGAAAACCGATCTGCGGGTCGTAGTCGGTCCATTGGCTGTTGAACCAGGGCGTGCCACGTCGATGCGCGATCCGCGCATCCAGCTGCAAGGCGCCCAGATAGCGCCGATGCGCAAGATAAAACTCCGCGCTGCTGGTATCGCGTCGCTGGATGCCGATTTCCACGCCATCCAGATAGCTGCGCGCACGCCGCCGGCCGATGACCACGCCGGCGGAGGTCTTGCTGGTGCCATCGCGATGCAGCACGCGCTGCAGATCCAGTTGCACGTTGCTGGACTCACCGCTGGAGCGGAAGGTCTGCAGAAACCCGTCCACGCGCTGGTGATAACGATACGCCGACGCCGACAGCGCGAACGTCCACCAGCCCCATGGCAGGCTATAGCCAAGACTGTTGCCACGGGTGCCGCGCTCGTCGTCGCGGGTGGCCAGGTCGTGGCTGTAGCCGACGCTGAGCAGGTCGTTGATGCCCAGCAGGTTATCCAGTGAAAGATCCAAGCCGCCCTGCACGCGGCCAGTCGCCTCCACGCCCGAGTCCTCGGCGTTGATGACACCACGCCAACGCCGCCCATGCTGCAGGGTGATGACCAGATCCGATTCGCCTGGCGCATCCCCGGGCGCGATATCGATCTTGGCGTCCTGCGACGGCAGGCGCTTGAACTGCTCTACCGCCTGCTCGATCGCGCGCAGATCCAGCAGATCTCCGGCGCGCAAGGGCAGCGCCGTCTTCCAGTGGGCGCCATCGGTATCGACGACGACACGGACCGACCGCAACCGCCCGGGCATCAATTCGAAGCGCAGTTCGCCACGCGACAGATCCTGCTCGGGCACACCGATGCGGGTGGTGACCAGGCCGCGTGCCACCAGCTGGTCCAAGGCGCGACGGCGGATGAGGTCGATGCCGGCACGTCCGATGCAACGGCCCTGGTACCGGCGCAGCGAGGTCCACAACCACGCAAAATCAGCTCCGTGTTCGCCTGCACCAGACAGACGCACGCGCGTGATGGGAAAGCACAGAGCTTCCGCCGGCAAGACGGTGCTGCGGGCATCCACGCGCCCGGCGTCCTCGCGCGGGCCGGCGAACGGCGCCTGGCGCTCCTGCTCCTGACGGCGCTGGATCTCTTCGGCCTGACGCAACTGTTCCTGCCGGTCCAGGCTGGTCGGCGCCGTTTGTTGAGCAGCCGCCGGCCTGGCGACCGCCCACAGGCAAGCTGCCAGCACCCATGGCGCCGATCGCATCCACATCTGTCCTGCCCCCTGTGCAACCGTCGTGCATCTGCACGCGATTGCTCGCACCGCCACGCCTGGCCGCCAAGACAGCGGCACGAATCAGGGACACGGCGAGTGCGGCGGTACTTTGCTGCAGCGTTAACGAGGCGTCAACGTTGCGTGTAGGGCCTACCCTGTAAGAAAAATCTGACAATCGAGCTTATGTGATGGATTTCACATAAAAATTGTGCACTTCTCGTCGCGTGCTTCCACACGTCGCCCCTTGCCCCATGCCTTACCGTGTCCGCAAGCGGAATCAACCGATGAACATCGCAGCAACACTGTGATGACGTTATTTTTACAAGGGCATACGCAGTATCGCCGATCTTTATAGCCAAGGATCGCTGGTGCCTTCTTCCTCCCCTTCGCTCGCACCACGTGCAGCGCGGTCGCCCTGACCTTACAGGCGCACTCACTCCCCTGCTCGGCCTCGCGTTGTTTGCTGCATGTGCGCCTCAGGCACACAGCGGTGAAGTGCGGCCTGCGGATGTGGCTGACGCCTCCATCGCCCTCACGCCCATGCAGCAGGCCGAGCAATTTCGCGGCCAGCAGCGCTATGCGGACGCGCTGGCCATCTATGAACGCGTGCTGCGTGCCGACTCGAGCGACAAGGGTGCCTACACGATGCGTGCACTTACGCTTAGAGGGTGTTTACATAATTAACCAGTCAGCCGCGCCAGCAGCAATCGCGCTTGAGCCAGCCATACCCACGCCTCGGCCACCTTGGGCAGCCGATCGTGGTGCATGACGAGTCGGCGTGCACGGTCGTTCCAGGCATGCGTGCGTTCGACCACCCAACGCTTGGCCAGCACCACAAATCCCTGAGCACTGGCTTTCACCGTGAATAGGTCCGGCTGCTCTGGACCCATCCAACGCCCCACGTTCTTGTTGGCCGGATGCCGCACGACCTGTACCCGGATGTTGTGACACTGCGACAGCAGCTGCGCACACTGCCCTGCGTAACCGCTGTCGGTGTACAGCGTCTGGATGCTCGGATATTTTTCCATCGCCCGTTCCACCACCGGATAAGCGCCATCGCGGTCCTGCATGCTGGCGGCGGTGACGCTCACGGCAAGCAGCAATCCGAGCGTATCCACCACCAGATGCCGTTTGCGCCCTTTGACCTTCTTGCCGGCGTCATAGCCAGTGTCGCCACCTTGCGCAGAACCGCGCGTGGATTGTGCATCGATCACTGCGGCGGTGGGTTCTTCGTTCCTTCCTTCGCGCTCGCGCCATTGCCCGCGCAGGCGGTCGTGCATCTGCTCGAACTTGCCTTGCTCGCTCCAGCGGCGGAAGGTGCGATACACGTTTTGCCAACGTGGAAAATGTACTGGCAGCATCCGCCACGACCCACCGCTGCGCACCACATAACAACACGCATCCACCAGCGTTCTGCGGCTGATGCGCGGCGGCAAACCGCGCCCGCCTTCCTTCTCGAAAATATCCCTGACCAGTGCCCATTCGGCGTTGGTCAGGCAACTCGGGTAGGTCTGTTCCGGCTCCTGGCGAGCGTGCGCATCGGTATAGCCATAACGCGACTTATCGATCTGGACTTTCTCGATCGTTACCACCTCATGGCTAGGGCGGCGCTCGATACCAAGCCTTTTCAACGTCGAGACCACCGTTTGCTCATGAACATGCACGTTGCAGCGGCGGAGAAGCTCAAGCCTGATTTCCTCCAACGTCGCCGTCGGATCCGACGCGACGATGTCCATCAACACAGCTTCATGTTCGACTTGAATCTTCAGTGGGCGGCCCATTTCGATGACTGTCTGTGATGAGATGGCACTATTATATCATTATGTAAACACCCTCTTAGCGACCTGGGAAGCGCGCAGCTGGCTGCCGAAGCGGTATGGCATCACCCCGACTGGTTTTCGCAGCAGGAGCGCGACCGCCTGGAAAATGATCGTGTCGCACGCATGATCGGATGGGCCGGAGCCGAACCGATCGATGCGGCGCACCGCTACGCGGAGACCGATCAGGCATTGGCCAATGTGGCGCGTATCGAACGCAGCGCACCACCGCAGGTCGCCAGCGAAGCGACGCGGTTGTGCGTCGATCGCCTGATCGCACTCAATCAGCGCCAGCGCCACCGCGATGTGGTGGCCGGGTATCAGGCGCTGCGCGCGCAGGGCATCGACGTACCCACGTATGTGCTTGCGACGGTGGGCGATTCGCTGATGGGCCTGCGCCGTCCCGCCGAGGCGGAAATCGTGCTGCGGCAGGCGCTGCAGCACAGCCCGGACGATTTCAACACGCAGGTCCTGCTTGGTTACGCCTTGCTTGAACAGGAGCGCTTCGATGCAGCGCTGCCGCTGTTCGAACGGCTGGCTGCCACGCAGGCACCCTGGCCGCGGCGGGCGGGCGCCACCAGTGGCTACGAAAACTGGGACCGCTTCAGCGCCGACATTGCACTGGCCACCGCGCGTTCTGCGGCCAACGACAACCGCAATGCCGAACGCCTGCTGCGCGAACGTGCAGCCATCGGCCCGGACAATGCCGAATTGCAGGCGGCGTTGGCCTCGATCCAGGCGCGGCGTGGGCACACCACCCAGGCCCTGCAGCGCAATCGGGTTGCACTGACGCTGGACCCGCACCAGAAACAGGCGCGTAGCGGCGTGGTCGAAACACAGCGCGATCTGGACCGCCCGGATCTGGCCGCAGCGCAGTTCAAGGCCCTGCGCAACGAGTATCCCGATGACGTGGGCCTGCAACGCCTGGGCACATCGCTGGAGCGCCAGCGTGGCTGGCAGGTGCATCTGAGCCAGGCCTGGGGCCGCAGCGAGAACGACAACCGCGCTACATCGATCTCACCGCTCGGCAATCATTTCGGCGGTACCTTGCTGGAGGCAGAGTCGCCATTACTCAGCGAGCGCTGGCGTGTAGGCCTGCGTGCCCGCGACGACTGGGCCGACTTTCAGGACACGCGCGTGCGCTACCGCAGCTTCTGGCTGGGCACGCATTACCGCTACGATCGCCTGGATGTCAGCGCGTATGCCGGCCGCGCCCTCGATGACTTCGACCGCGACGGTACCGCTTGGGCGCTGGATGCCGGCTGGCGCTTCTCCGATGCGTGGTACGGCAGCATCGCCTGGCGCACCCGCGACCCGGACGCATCACTGCAAGCGCGCCGCCTGGGCATCACCGCCGACAGCGTCGGCGCCACCGCGCGTTGGACGCCCAGCGACGAAAGCCGCTGGGAACTGCAGGTGCGCCAGTTGCGCTACAGCGATGGCAACCGTCGCGATCAACTCGATCTCTCCGGCAGCCAGCGCCTGTGGGCCCGCCCACATGTGCTGGTCGATGGGCTGTTCGCCGCATCCGCCGGGCGTGCGCAAGACGACCGCGTTGTCGACTATTTCAATCCGCGCCGCAGCGCAGGCGTGGCCGCGGGTGTGCGTATCGAGCAGATCGGCTGGCGCCGTTACGACCACGCGTTTCGGCAGCGATTGGAAGTCACCGCCGGCCCGACGTACCAGTCTGGCTTCGGCAGCCAATGGGTGCCTGCGGTTGCCTACCGGCATCTGTGGTCGCTCGGCGATGGCAGCGCCTTGACCTATGGCGTGAGCTGGGCGCACCCGGTGTATGACGGCCGGCGCGAACAACAACTTGGACTGGACCTGGATTTCCGATGGGGAGGTACGCCGTGATCCGCCTGCCGCTATTGCTGCTCGCGCTGCTGCTGACGACGTTTGCATCGTCGGCACAGGCGGGCCTGCTGGTGCTTAGCTACCACGATATCCGCGACGACGTCGCGGCCAAGGGCGACCCGGATCGTTACGCAGTGTCCACCAGCAACTTCGCTGCGCATCTGGACTGGCTGCGCTCGCATGCGTACCACCCGGTAAGCGTGCAGCAGGTGCTGGATGCACGCGCCGGCCGGCGCCCCCTGCCCTCGCGACCGGTGCTGCTCACCTTCGACGATGGCCTGCGCAGCGTCTACACCCGGTTATTCCCGCTGCTGCAGGCCTATGACTATCCCGCCCTGGTCGCACCGGTCACCAGCTGGGTCGAACTGCCTGCGGGCAAGGTCGTGCCCTACGGCCCGCGCGATTTCACCCGCGACGACTTCGTGACCTGGGCACAGCTGCGCGAGATGCAGGACAGTGGCCTGGTGGAAATCGGCTCGCACAGCGACGACTTGCACAAGGGCATTGCCGGCAATCCGTTCGGTAATCAGACCCCTGCTGCGGTCACCCGGTTGTGGGATGCGAGCAGCGGCTACGAAAACGAAGCCGACTATCGCCAGCGCATCGAAACCGATCTGCGTCATAGCCGCGATGCAATCGTGGCGCATCTGGGTAAACCACCGCGCGCGATGGTGTGGCCCTACGCTGCCTACAACCGCGCCAGCAATGCCATTGCCGCGCAGCTGGGCATGACGCTCAGTTTCGACCTGGAAGGCCGCTCGCACGAAGCCGATATCGGCCAGCAGGGGCGCGACCGCGTGGACGGGCAATCGCTGGCCAGCCTGGGGCGCCTGCTGCTGTTCAACAACCCCGACGTACGCGATCTGGCCGGCGAACTGCGCCGCGATCTGACGCGCGATGGACTGCGCGCCATCCAGGTGGACCTGGATTACGTCTACGACCCAGACCCCGCACAGCTGGCGCGCAACCTCGATACGCTGGTCCAGCGCATCAAGGACATCGGCCCCAGCCATGTGTTCCTGCAGGCCTTTGCCGATCCCGATGGCGATGGCGCAGCCGATGCGCTGTATTTTCCCAACCGGCATCTGCCGATGCGCGCGGACCTGTTCGGGCGCGTGGCCTGGCAGCTACGTACCCGTGCCGGCGTGCGCGTGTTTGCGTGGTTGCCGGTGCTCGGCTTCCACCTGCCCGATGCGCAGCAACAGGCGGCGTTGCAGATCCGCGGCAACGATCCCAAGGACGTGCCACGGCTGGATCCGGGCAACCCGCGCACGCGCGCATTCGTTGCTGATGTCTATGAAGACCTTGCCGCCAATGCCTACTTCGAAGGGCTGCTCTTCCACGACGATGCCTACCTGCGCGACGATGAAGTGCCCGCCTATGGCAATGGCGATCCGGCCCGGCGCACCCAGGCGCTGATCGGCTTCACTCAACAGTTGAAGACCGCCGCCGAACGCTGGCGCCCCAAGCTGGTGACCGTGCGCAACCTGTTCGCGCAACCGGTGCTGGAACCGCACAGCGAAGCCTGGTTCGCACAGCGGCTGGAGGCGTTCACTGCTGCGTACGACTACACCGCATTGATGGCGATGCCGTACATGGAAAAGGCCGGCGACCCGCAGCAGTGGTTGAGCCAGTTGGCCAGGCGCGTCGGCGAAAATCCGCAGGGCTTCGACAAGACCATCTTTGAACTGCAGACCGTCGATTGGCGGACCGGCAAGCCACTGGCCGACGGGGTGTTGCTCGCACACAGCCAGTTGCTGCTGGCCGCGGGCGTGCGCCACCTGGCGTATTACCCCGACGATTTCATTGGCGGCCATCCGTCCCTGCCCGAAGCGCGCGAGGCCATGTCGGCTCGCCAATTCCCCTATCTCGAGCGATGACCGATGACGACCAGCCTCTTACTGGCCGCCCTGTTCAACTTTGCGTTCTTCTACCCGATCATCATGGCGTTCTTCTGGATGATCGGCGGCATCTATTACTACCTGCGGCGCGAGCGCGGCACGCCCGGACCGTCCAAGCCGCCGCCGATGGCCAGCGAACCGTTCGTCACGCTGCTGATGCCCTGCTACAACGAGGCCAAGCACGTTGCCGAAACCATTGCGGCGATGAGCGCACAGCATTATGCGGACTACGAGATCATTGCCATCAACGATGGCAGCACCGACCGCACCGCCGAAGTACTGGACGATCTCACCCACCAGCATCCACGCCTGCGCGTGGTGCATCTTGAGCAAAATCACGGCAAGGCCAACGCCTTGCGCATCGGCACACTGGCAGCGCGCTCCGACTACCTGGTGTGCGTGGATGCCGATGCAATTCTAGACCCCAACGCAACCCGCTGGATGGTGGGCCACCTGATCGCCGGCCCACGCGTGGGCGGAGTCACCGGCAACGCGCGTGTACGCAACCGCACCACCTTGATGGGCCGCATGCAGGTGGGCGAATTTTCCGCCATCGTCGGGCTGATCAAACGCGCGCAACGCGTGTATGGCCGGTTGTTCACTGTCTCCGGCGTGATCTGCGCATTCCGTCGCTCGGCCTTGCACGACGTTGGCTTCTGGTCCGACAACATGGTCACCGAAGACATCGACATTTCCTGGCGGCTGCAGCTCGACGGCTGGGACATCCGTTACGAACCCAACGCTTTGTGCTGGATCCTGATGCCGGAGACCTTTCGCGGCCTGTGGATGCAGCGCCTGCGCTGGGCACGCGGCGGCGTGGAAGTACTGCTGAGCCATGGCCGGCGCGCACTGGCCTGGCGCAGCCGCCGTATGTGGGGCGTGCTGCTGGAGTACGCACTCAGCCTGATCTGGGCCTATGTGATGCTGCTCATCATCGTGCTGTGGGCACTGGGCAAGTTCATTTCTTTGCCGCCAGCCCTGTACGTGGACACCATCCTGCCGCGCTGGCACGGTCTGGTGCTGGCGGTGGTCTGCCTGCTGCAGTTCGGCACCAGCCTGCTGATCGAGCGCCGCTACGAAAAAGGCCTGGCACGCCAGTTCTTCTGGGTGATCTGGTACCCGGTCGCCTTCTGGATGATCGGCATGTTCACCGCCGTCATCGCCTTCCCCCGCGCGCTCATTGCCCGACGCAACACGCGCGCCCGCTGGAAAAGCCCCGACCGAGGAATCCAATGACACCGCCCGTCATCAACCTGCCGCAACGCCTGGGCCGCTCGCGCCGCCTCGCCTACGGCGCCGCCACCGCCGGCGCCTGGATGGTCTATTTCTACCTGTGGGCACCGCTGGCCACGCTGATCGCCTGGTTCCTGGGCTTGCGCAGCGCCTACACAGAGCTGTATCTGCAGCACAATGCCCTGGACCCCTTCGCACTCGGCGCATTACCGGTGATCGCCCTGATGAGCGCCATCACCACCGTCGGCTGGGCCGAATACAACCGCCTGCGCTTTGCCAACGCCGACAAGCGCAAGCGCCCCCGCACCGTACCCGAGCCGGAAGTAGATCAACGCCTGGGCGCCACCGAACAGCTTGGCGCCCTACTGCGCCACAGCCGCATCTCCACGGTATCGATGGACAAGTTCGCAAGGCCGGTGGCGGTGCGGGTGCTGCGGCATCGGTGAGGCGCGCCCCCGCTACGTCGGCATCGGTGGCACCAGAATGAGAATCCTGTGTGGTGGATAACTGTTCTGACGTAGGGGATGGCTAAACCAATGACAAGGTAGCCCCAAAAATCGAGCACATGAATTCGCCTAAGACCTTTAACTTCGAGGGCTAAAGAATCTGCAGAATTAGGCGTGAAAGCACAGCAAAACAGCAGTTCGTTGACCTGACACTCATGCGATCAACACCAACACGGACCCCCCCATGTCACGATAGTTGTCCGCTCCCCTGAATCCTCAGATGGAGACCGCGATGGCCCGCTACAGCCCCGAACTCAAAGACCAGATCGTCCGGCGGATGATGCCCCCCAACAATCAGAGCGTTGCTGACCTGAGCCGTCACACTGGCATCAGCGCCCCCACGTTGTACGCGTGGAAGAAACAGATCCGCATCCAAGGATATATCGTGCCTGACACCGCTACTTCGCCGGACAAATGGGACGTGAAAGCCAAACTGAGAGCCGTCGCCCAGACGATGCCGATGAACGAGGCCGAGTGCTCGGCGTGGTGCCGTGAGAACGGCATCTACCCCGAGCAGATCGCTGCCTGGCGGCAGGCCTTTGAGACCATGCAGTCGAGCGCCTCGGCAGCGGAGCGGGCGGTTTCCACGGTGATGCGCAAGCGCGTCAAGCAGCTTGAGAAGGAGCTTTTGCGCAAGGATCGCGCCCTGGCGGAGGCGGCAGCGCTGCTGACGCTGTCAAAAAAAGCCCAGGCTCTCTGGGGCACCGACGAGGACGTCTGATCCCCGCGTCGTTGAAACAGAGAGCCGTCACGTTGATCGCCGAGGCAGTGGCCGCCGGTGCCCGCGAGATCAAGGCATGCCAGGTGCTGGGCATCAGCTGCCGCACGCTGCGCCGTTGGCGCGGTGCCAGCACGCTGGTGGATGCTCGAAAAGGCGCGGCCAAGCACTGCCCGCATGCGCTGAGCTGCGTCGATAAGGAACGAATCATGGCCGTCGCCAACCAGCCCGCTTACCAGAGCCTGCCCCCCTCGCAGATCGTGCCCCGGCTGGCAGATCAGGGGATTTACATCGCATCGGAATCAAGCATGTATCGCGTGCTGCGTGCGCGTGGGCAAGTCAATCGCCGTGGTCGCGCCGCCGCCCCGCGGACTGTGGCTAAACCGATGGCGGTGCGTGCCGATGCCCCTCGCCAAGTCTGGTCATGGGATATCACGTATCTGCCCTCGACGGTGAAAGGCCAGTTCTTCAAGCTGTATATGATCCTGGACGTCTACAGTCGCAAGATCGTGGGCTGGGAGATCCACCACGAGGAGCTGGCCATCCACGCATCGATGCTGATCGGGAAAGCCTGCATGCGAGAGCAGGTGGCGCGCGACACGCTGGTACTGCACGCTGACAATGGCGGCCCGATGAAAGCGGCAACGATGCTGGCCACCTTGCAGAGCCTTCATGTGACCCCGTCCTTCAGCCGTCCACGGGTGAGTGACGACAACCCTTACTCAGAGGCGCTGTTCCGCACGCTGAAGTACGCGCCGTCGTATCCGAGCAGGCCGTTTACCGACATCACCTGCGCGCGCAGTTGGGTGGCGGGCTTCGTGGACTGGTACAACAACGAGCACCGCCACAGTGGCATCCGATTCGTGACGCCGCACGAGCGCCATGAGCGACGCGACCAGGCCATCCTGGCCGCACGCGCGGACGTGTACCGGGAGGCCGCCATGCGTCATCCGAGCCGCTGGCGCGGACGCGCCACGCGTAACTGGACGCCTGTCGGCGCGGTTTGGTTGAACCCGGATAACGACGATAGAAAAGCACCCGATGACATGAAGTTAGCAGCATGAAATAGCGGACAACTATGTTGACAATCACCGGACCCTAAGCATCGGCGTACCGTAGACAAGCCTGAATTGCAGGCTAGATCACCCCGATCAGGGGGCAACAATAATCATGGATAATCGATCGAATGCACTCAAAGCCATTTGCGTATTGGTCAGTTTCTTGATTTTAGGGGAAGCATCGGCCCAGAGATGCTGCCCCAGCGGTGGTTCGGGAGTGAGAGCGACAGGACTCGGCGACAACCATCCGAACGCGATGAACTTAGCACTGGATAATGCGTGGTCGATTTACGAATTTCAACGTGATGGCGTGACCTATGTCCAGATAAATGATGCTTCAGGGACATTGAGAGCGGTGGTAGCGCGTGTGGACAACGCGCTTTGGGTGGTACCAATGGGCAAGGATGTAGACCGCGTGTCGATACCCGCATTCAATTCGATTGGCACCGACAGCATCAATGCCATGGAGAATAACCCAACAAATGACATATCCCGTATGGTCTACCGGACTGCAAATTTCACTGTGTACGTCGAGTCGCAATCCACCGGGGAACATTGGCGTGTCTCTCCTTCACATTAGCGACCATTGCCTCTGCAACAAGGAAAGTAAGCACTAAAGCATGGCGGCGACGGAACGTGCCGCCATACGATTTCAGCCTAGCAGTGAATTCAGCCTCCACCTCGGGCGAGTCGCATCGCATGGAGTCCACCAAGGCTGTATCCGCGAGCACACGTATCGCAATGCCTTGCCCACCTCGGCCCCGCCATACACGAGCTTGAATAAAATGTTTATTTGCCTGCGGCAAAAGCTCGATCGCACTGAGTGCGCAACGATATGCGGCCAATTGAAGACCAAGTGAAAGATGGCGACAGTCCCCTCGCAAATAATATTCAAACTGCGTGGACTTTAAACATGCAAGCGCTGGCGAGCGTAACGCCCGATATAACCCGTGCGTCTCTATCTCCAATGGGTACAGACTTGCAATATACTCCTGAAGAAGTTGAAGCTCAATCACCGCGACTCGCGTTATTTCCATTGCAGCTGCGTGATGTCCACGCGCACGGAGGTCTGCAACTATATCTTTGCGCATCCGATTGATCTGCACATTAATATCGGAATATTCCACAACCTTGCTGCGCAAGATACGCTCCGCCGCCATGCAATTATCTTTTACTGCCTCCTGCGCTTCCTTCTTAATACGACTAATGACGTCTACACGTTTCATTGGAACAGTCAAGCGAGCACCAAATATAAAGAGGCCAGCCCCCACTATGGCATGGACAAGCTGCACAATAAAAAGGTTTTGATCGTAAAAGCCAATTTGATGGACGTGCGATATGCTTATGGCAACTGCCACATTAGCCAACAGCGCACCCAACGCGGTCCCTATCAAACCATGACGTCGAGTCAGAAAAATTGCAGGCACTATTAACGCGATCATCAGGACATTGCGAAACAGCGCGGCGTGCGCATAATTAAGCGAGTAAAACACCAAGGAAATGGTAACCACAGAGGCAGTGAGATCACGCGGAAAATCAGTCCCAACTGGCTGTACTCGGCTCAGCGACCAGAGAATCACAGGGAGAAGGAACATCAATATACCAAGATAACTACCAAGCCAATAGCGGGATAAAATTCCCAAAAAATTCGGTGTTTCAGGCCCATTCAAGATCGTATTTAGTGCAATACTGCACAATGAATTACATAGCGCAATAGCAATGGCAAATTGAATTAAGAAGCGACTCTGAAGAACCAGGCCCCGAGAATAACGCCGGGCAACCCAAGTGAAATATGCAATCATCGGAGCATGCAAAAATGGGCTGATATAGGCCCAAATCAAATCGTAGCCCTGAAGTTGCGCCAAAGGCACACGGAGCCAAAGCATTGCAGCAGCATCACCTACCAGTAAAAATGGCCACTCACGATAGGGTCGAAACAACAAGGTGACTACGCGCAAACCGACTGGTAAATACCACTGATCGATCGAACAAAACCATAGCATCACAAACGTAAGTCCGTAACACATGCTAATTAGCATGCCTCTCAGGACTTCTCTAGCCACCCCCATGCCACCACTCCCTGGTTCCACGATTTGCTCTAGTCTGGATTGAACTGGATTTTGGAGTATAGCGGTGGCGCACACATTGCAAAGATCGGTTGGTTGGTTTGGCGCACCGCCTTCGCCCACGCAGCGCATTGCACCCTGGTGGTGCATCGGCCGTCATCTCTACCAACGCACGGTGTAGGTCGCCGGCAGCCGCAGCGGTCGATCAACCGCAGCTCAACCGATCAACGTGGCCAATGACGGATTGGCTCATCATCGCTACGGCACATTCGCCCTGATCGACGCTCCGACGCCGCGAGAGGTCCAGTATTGACGCGCAGGCAAACCCTGCGTGTCTGCCGGCGGGTTGGCCGCGCCCGCAGCGACCACACCAATGACAAGCGTCAGACTGGATGCCGCCCCGCCCCCTCATTGCCCGGCGGATGATGGCCGCATCTTTATCGCGCGGTATTGCCCCTGCTTGCCATAACGACGACCATTCTTCTCGAAGGTGGCACACAGTCGCCCTTCCCCGCAGGGCACCAGGTCCGCATGCGAGACCTGCTCCCAGTAGTCGATCGTACTTCGAAGCTGTGCGAGTTCGGTCCGTTTTTCATTGATGTCCTCAATCGAGTACACCACCGCGCCCAGGCCGAGAACACCTGCCGCAAGCATCGCCAGCGAGGCGATTCGCGCCCGCCGCGCGCCCCGCGTTTCGAAAGACTGTTGCGCCTGATTGTAGCGCTGGGTGGCCTGCTGCAACGTCTGGCCTGCATTGGCCAGCTGGTTGTTGAAGCGTTCGGCCGCCGGTTCCAGCGCCTGCGCCAATGCCTGATTGGTCAGCTGGGTCAGCCGTGGCAGCGCACTCTCCAGCACCCGGTTGATCTTGGCATCGGCGCTGCTGGCGGTGTTCTGTATCGCTTGCAGCTGTTCGGCGACCAGATCGCGCATGCGGCGTTCGCGCTGCTGCATGGATGACATCAGCATCGTCATGACCTTGGCGGTCTCTTGTAGCGAGGCGTTCGATGTATTCAACGCCATCATCATGTCTGCCATCGCAGCAGTATCTTGCCTGTCCATACAGTCTCCTACAGTCGTCTTGTCATAAAGCGATTGTGACTAACCACCCGCTCCGCCGCCGCCGTCTCCGCCACCATCCCCCATCTGCGGGCCGCCCTGCATCGGCCCCTTGGCGAACTCGGGCAGCGTCAGCACCATCACCGGCCCACGGCTGGTGTTGATTTGCGCCGACACATCCATTCCCAGCGCCTGGCGCGTGGCAACCTGCTCCTGCGCCTCCTGCTGGGCCTGCGCCTCCAGGAAATCATCGCCCTTCTTCAACAACGCCTGCGTCGCTGCGCTATTGGCCACCCGATGCATTGCCTGCTGGATCGCCAGCTCGTTCTTGCTGTCGAGCGCGTGGATCACCTCGTCCACGTCCGGGTCATCGGTGATGGAGTTGCGCGCGGACTGCGGTGAATGGCTGGACACATCGCCTGTCTGCGACGCACTGGCGCCTGGCACCCAAGCGCCGGCTTGCGCCATGGATTCGCTGGGCACGCCAGGGATTTGCGCCGTTGCTTGGAATGCCTCCACGCGGCTGTTGCCCTGGTCCCAGGCGCGGTCGTGACCGAAGGGATACGATTCTCCGCGCGCGCGGTGCTGCTGCCATTGCTGGTGGAAACGTTCGTCTTCTCGATCCGCCAGCGCGATCTCCTGTTGCAGCTGGCGCAGCGAGCGCATGCTCTCCTCCAGGAACAGTGCACTGCCTGGGTCGGCGGCACCACGATCCTGTGGCGGCGTCGCTTGGGCCCGCGACGCTGGCGCTGCTGTCAGCCCTTCAGCCAGGCGACGCTCGGCACTGGTTTCGAGCGATTGTTGGTGTGCTTGCGCCAGGCCTGCTGCGGGCGGGACCGGCTCGCGATGTTCGACAGGAAAAGCGTCCGAAGGACTGGGCTGCTCTGCCTCAGCGTCCCGGGAAGCAATGGCAAAGACCGCGTGCGGCGAGGCCATCAACGATTCTGTTGTCGCAGGCAGTGCTTGGGGCATGACGGCAAGCCATTCCTGCCGATCGGTCGCCTCCTGTTGCCACACCGATGCTTGCTCTATCTCCGCCGGCCGCATTTGCACGTTGGGGTATAGCGCTGGTAGCACTGCGTTGGACTCGGCACGTTGCGAACTCTCGTTGCGCGACTCCAGATGCTCGGGGGGTGCCACTTGCAGGCGTGCGCAGTCGCCGCTCTCCACGACGTGTGACCCGGATGCGCGCTCGGCGCTCTGGCGCCACTGCGGGTCACCGAGAACCGGTTCTTGATGCAATCGTTGCTGTGCGTCGGGGGCAAGGTGTTCGCGTGCATGCGGGTTGCGCGCCTGCGGTTGTGGGCGCTCCTCCTGCTGCACCTGCGAAGTCGTCCCTCGTTGCGCAAGCGGCACATCTTGCGGGCGCGGCTGAGCGGCCGGTTGTTGCGAGGACTCCTGCAGCCGGTCCTGCTGCTGTTGAAGCCCCTGGGTTTGTTGCTGTTGGTAATGGGCCTGGTGGGCCTGACGATTCTCGACCTCGACCTGTTGGACTTCATCTTGGCGGGCTTCTTGAGCTTGGCGTTCCTGCTGCCCATGCTGCGCATCATCCTGGGCCCGCTGTTGCTGGAGGCGTGTTTCCTCGCGCTCCTGATGCTCACGTTGCTGGCTGGTCTGTGCCTGGCGCTCCTGTACCTGGCGCTGTTCCTGTTCACGCTGCTGCTCCGCGTCGCGCTGAGCGTCCAACACCGCGTGTGCCTGGAGCGCCTGCTCGTCACGATCTGGGTCCTGAGACGCCGTTGGTACCTGCCCAAGGCGCTCACGTACCTTTGCGGCGTGTTGCTGCTGCGCCCTGCGAGCCTGCTCGGCGTCTTCCTGGCGCTCCTGCGCCGCGCTGGCGGCCTGCATGCGCGCCTGGATATCGCGCACCCGCTGTGGAGTCGAAGACTCGGAGGTCGAGGTATCTATATCTGTGTCCGTGTCTGCGCTGCGCTCCTGCGCATGCCCAAGGCTTGCCGGCTCCTGCCGATGGCCCTGCACCTCGTGCAGTGCCTGCCGAATCTCGTCGCTGCCGGTGATGGCCACTACGCGCGTAATGCCATCGGACCCCTGTTGCAGGTGGGCGATGGGGCTGTCATAGCCGTAGTGCCCGGCCGCATTGCGCTGCAGCTGCTGCATGGTCGGACCGGTGATGCCGTGCGCCTGCCTGGTGCGCTGTGTCGCAAGCTCCACGGCCTGCTGAGTCTGCGGGTTGACGTTCAAATCGACGCCTGCAGCCCGGTAGCGGTGCAGCAACTCGTTGTGGTCCCGCTGGGCCGCTGTGGGCGCGGGAAGCGCCTGGATCGCCGCCAAGGCTTGCTGGGCACGCTCCAGCGAGGATTGCCGCAACTGATTGGTCAGTTCCAGCTCCACCGCCAGATTGCCGCTGGCCACGCCGTCTTTTCCGGCCCACTGTCCCGTCTCGATGCGCTGGTAAAGCTGCGCATCCGACCCCAGCACCACGCCGGGCTTGGCCTGGACCGCCCGGACTGCCGCCGGCACTTCGACCCCGTAGGCCTGTGCGCGCTGCGCGGCGTGGTGTTCCAGATAGACAGCAGCGATCGCCTCGCGGCCGGTGGCGATATTGTGTTCGATGCGCCCCAGGGCTTCCTGATTGAGCTGCTGCGCACGCTCCGGTGAAGCCAGTTGAACCGCATAACTGCACAACTCATCGGTGCCGGAGGCCGCTGTCCTGACCTGGCGCTCCCAGGTCTGACGCGCGGAATTGCGCTGCCAGTGTTGGTTATCCAGGCCCACTTGGTCATCTGGTCGCGCAGGGAGGTTGAACGGGTCCTGTGGCGGCGATGTCTTGCCCAATGCCAGTTCCACTGCCTTGGCATTAGCCAGGGCGCCGAGTTCCTGGGACTTTTCGTAGCTGGATACCACCGGGTGATCGTCCGTCGCGCGACGACCGTGCTGTGCGGTATCGATAGACGCTTCGCGCTCCCAGTTGCGGCCATTGAACTGCCACTCCACGCCCTGCTTGTCGGTCTGGTGATAGATGGCGCGGTTGTCCAGCAGATCGGCGCCCTTGTCGAAGGCCTTGCTCATCAATAGCGCATCGCCCACCACCAAGGCGGCGGGCACGAAACCGCTGCCGCCCAGCGCTGCAGCGGTGGACGCACCACCAGCCCAGCCGCCGACATTGCGGGCCAGCGCATGAGTGACCTCCGATTGCGCGGCGGTGGCATTACCTTGTTCCAGCAACTCGGCCGAGCGGCGCGCGGTCAGCACCGCATCTGCGCCCGTCGCCAGCAAACCACCCGAGCGCACCAGGGTGCTGGCGGAGGCTTCGCCCAGCAGTAGTTGCAGGGACACAGCACCGCGTTGACCCAGGGGAACTTTTAGCTGTCTGGCAGCCTCCTCGCCCAGGGTGTTCTCGACTACGGCGATACCGTTCGGTGATACGGTCAAACGGCCGTTGCTGTGGGCGTTGGAAATGGCTTGGGCCAGACCATTTCGCTGAAGCTCATCCACACCGCCACGCGTCAAAGGATTGGGGGCGTTCTGAATATACTGGAGCGTGCTGACCACACGCCCTTCGGTATGCGTCACTGCCGCCCAGCCGTTGTCCACGGCCGCGTAGCCCTTCAGGCCCCGCAGTTGCGCCGCATGGATCTGGCGATACGTCGCTTCATTACGGAAGAAGCTCTGAACACCAGGACGGATATCGTCGGGCCGAAGGCCAAACGGCGAATTGGTGTACAAGTCTCCGTTGATAAGGCCGATGCGTACCGTATCGCGGAGAATTCCCACGCGGCTGGCGATTCGCCTAAGCGCGTCAGGGTCTCCTGCTATAGCATTTATTCCATCAGAAGTTTGTTCGAGCCGAGTCAGTCGATCAATCAATCCATTTTGGTAATCGGCTATGGGTCCGCCACTATGCGGCGTTGTGCCTATGGTCTTGGCAAGTTCTGGATCTGTAGGCAGGAATATCCGATTCTCGGATGCATGGATATAGAAATATCCTTTATCTGAAATTGCATTAAGTAGCTGACTTCTCTCGAGCGTCTGCTGCTCAATTGCGTGATGGTCTTGAAAAACAGGTCCTTTTCGCGCCATAAGCCTCCCCCTGCATTCACCAGATAATACTCAGCTAAATATCCGAAGCATCGATAAACCATAGGCCGCCAGCATCACTCCCGGTCTCAACGCCCGCCACAGTTGCTGCGTCTTTGAACACCCGGTCGCAAAAAACCCGACTGGTATAAGGTGTTTTGAAAACATGCGCAAGCCCCAACCGCTCGCGGTTGAAGGTGACGCTGGCACCACCGGTGAGATCGTAGAACTTACCGTTGACGAAGTCTTCGGTTGTATCGATGAAAAGTGTGGATGCATCTTCATCCAGTGCGTCAATCTCCTGGATTACGTCGCAGAGCAAGTGGCGTGGTCCTTTCGAGCCATCAGCCAAACGGTAGTCCACCTCGGCGAAAGCGAACGCGTTAGGGTCGACTGAGACCATGACTTGGTAAAGCCGCTCGGATACTAGCCAGTAGCCACTGAAGCCAGGCTCCAAGTCCTTGGGCGGCGGGCCTTTGCTGGGCTGGTAGACCAGACGCGGCGTTTCGCGCAGCGGAGGGAAACCGCCACCTACCGGCTTCAAGATCAAGCGTGGAGGAGACAGCAAGCGGTTGACATTCTCAAAGACAACCCCGTTCACCGGTCCGTTGATCGTACCCGCTTCAAGGATAAAGAACTCCCCAGCTTTAGGCTGATTGGCCGTCGTCGTTTCCATGCGTTGTGTCCCGCTCATTGATTTATGTCGTCAGGATCGTTGCGCCACAGTCTAGCGCCGCTGTGACATTTTCGCGCAGACGGTGCAACGGCGGTGCTTTGCTCGCTGTTTTGCACATTCTCACCTGGCGTTCCCAGGTCTGACGCGCGGAATTGCGCTGCCAGTGTTGGTTATCCAGTCCCACTTGGTCACTTGGTCGCGCAGGGAGGTTGAACGGGTCCTGCGGCGGCGGTACCTTGCCCAATGCCAGTTCCACTGCCTTGGCATTAGCCAGGGCGCCGAGTTCCTGGGACTTTTCGTAGCTGGATACCACCGGATGATCGTCCGTCGCGCGAGGACCGTGCTGTGTGGTGTCGATCGCTGCTTCGCGCCGCCAGTTGCGACCATTGAACTGCCACTCCACGCCCTGCTTGTCGGTCTGGTGATAGATGGCGCGGTTGTCCAGCAGATCGGCGCCCTTGTCGAAGGCCTTGCTCATCAATAGCGCATCGCCCACCACCAAGGCGGCGGGCACGAAACCGCTGCCGCCCAGCGCTGCAGCGGTGGACGCACCACCAGCCCAGCCGCCGACATTGCGGGCCAGCGCATGAGTGACCTCCGATTGCGCGGCGGTGGCATTGCCTTGTTCCAGCAACTCGGCCGAGCGGCGCGCGGTCAGCACCGCATCTGCGCCCGTCGCCAGCAAACCACCCGAGCGCACCAGGGTGCTGGCGGAGGCTTCGCCCAGCAGTAGTTGCAGGGACACAGCACCGCGTTGACCCAGGGGAACTTTTAGCTGTCTGGCAGCCTCCTCGCCCAGGGTGTTCTCGACTACGGCGATGCCAGTTGGTGAGAGCGTCAGCTTCCCTCCTTGGTAAGCCTCGGAAATGGCTACGGATAGCCCGTGGCGCTGTAGTTCAACGTTACCACCTCGGGTCAACGGTTGCCCCGAACTTTGAAGGTGGTTGAGTGTGAAGACGACGCGGCCTTCATTGTGTGTGACCACAGCCCATTGCCGCGTGTTCCAATTCGCCTGCCCATACGCATCTACCTGCGCCACATTCTTAGAGGTATAGCTCGTCGGCAAGTTACTGATCGGGTCATCGAAAAATGCGTTATTGATGGCCCGTGCCTGATCTCTCGTCTGGCTCAGACCGACGTTGGTGTGGAGTTCGCCGTTGACCAATGCCACCTGCACTGCATCGCTTAAGCGTTGAACCTTTATCGCCATCCGGTTCAACGCGCCCTCATCGCCGCTCAACGCGGCAATGCCGTCCTTCGTTAAGGCCAGGTCTTTCAATACCTGCGTTGTACCGATCTTGTAGTCCTGCACAGGTCCGCCTGAGTGCGGCGAGACTCCCAAAGCATGGGCAAGCACCCTATCCTTGGGCAGGTTGATTAGATTGGTGGCAGCGTCCTTGTTTAGCCGACCCGACTCTACCAAAACTTCTAGCAGTGGATCTCTCGCAAACGTCTGTTGCTCAAGAGCATGATGGCTTTGAAACAATGGCGTGTTTTTGGACATGAATTAGGCTTCTTTCTTGTCGCCTACTGGCATCAAATATCCGATACGTCGATAAAGGAGATGCCGCTAGCTTCGGCGTTGTCTGGAATACCGACTGAGAGGGTCGCGGCCTTGAACACTTGGTCGCAGAAAACCGTCGGGTTGAAGGGCGTGCGGAACACATGAGCCTCCTTCAGCGCCTCGCTGCGGAAAGCCAAGCTTGCGCCGCCAGCCAGGGAATAGAACTTCCCACGCACGTAATCTTCGTCAATCTTGATCTTTAGTCTCGATGTATCCTCATCGAGCGCGTCCACTTCGCGCACCACGTCGCAAAGGTAGTGGCGGGGGCCGGGGGTGCCATCGTACAAACGGTAGTCTACCTCCGCAAAGGCAAAGGCTTCAGGATCCACCGACATCATCACGTCATGGAGGCGTTCGGATATCAACCAGTAGCCACTGTATCCTGCCTCAAGATCTCGGGGTTCGGGGCCCGCACCGGGCTCAAAGGTCAGCAGCGGGGTCTCTCGCAGCGGCGGAAAGCCGCCGTCGTCGGGCCGCAAGATCAAACGGGGCGACGAAAGTAGCTGGCGCTTATTGGTGAATTGCACCCCGCAGATCGGATGGTTGCTCTCCATGTCCGAGACAAACATGTAAAAGGCACACGATTTAGGCTGATTATTTATCTTTGTATTCATGCATTGCCTCCCATCCACTTGGGTATGACCTTACACCTCAACGAGTCAGAGTCTACATCGGCCCCTGCTGCAGGTGGGCGATGGGGCTGTCATAGCCGTAGTGCCCCGACGCGTTGCGCTGCAGCTGCTGCATGGTCGGACCGGTGATGCCGTGCGCCTGCCTGGTGCGCTGTGTCGCAAGCTCCACGGCCTGCTGAGTCTGCGGGTTGACGTTCAAATCGACGCCTGCAGCCCGGTAGCGGTGCAGCAACTCGTTGTGGTCCCGCTGGGCCGCTGTGGGCGCGGGAAGCGCCTGGATCGCCGCCAAGGCTTGCTGGGCAAGCTCCAGCGAGGGTTGCCGCAACTGATTGGTCAGTTCCAGCTCCACCGCCAGATTGCCGCTGGCCACGCCGTCTTTTCCGGCCCACTGTCCCGTCTCGATGCGCTGGTAAAGCTGCGCATCCGACCCCAGCACCACGCCGGGCTTGGCCTGGACCGCCCGGACTGCCGCCGGCACTTCGACCCCGTAGGCCTGTGCCCGCTGCGCAGCGTGATGTTCCAGATAGACAGCAGCGATCGCCTCGCGGCCGGTGGCGATATTGTGTTCGATGCGCCCCAGGGCTTCCTGATTGAGCTGCTGCGCACGCTCCGGTGAAGCCAGTTGCACCACATAACTGCCCAACTCATCGGTGCCGGAGGCCGCTGTCCTGACCTGGCGTTCCCAGGTCTGACGCGCGGAATTGCGCTGCCAGTGTTGGTTATCCAGGCCCACTTGGTCATCTGGTCGCGCAGGGAGGTTGAACGGGTCCTGTGGCGGCGATGTCTTGCCCAATGCCAGTTCCACTGCCTTGGCATTAGCCAGGGCGCCGAGTTCCTGGGACTTTTCGTAGCTGGATACCACCGGGTGATCGTCCGTCGCGCGACGACCGTGCTGTGCGGTATCGATAGACGCTTCGCGCTCCCAGTTGCGGCCATTGAACTGCCACTCCACGCCCTGCTTGTCGGTCTGGTGATAGATGGCGCGGTTGTCCAGCAGATCGGCGCCCTTGTCGAAGGCCTTGCTCATCAATAGCGCATCGCCCACCACCAAGACGGCGGGCACGAAACCGCTGCCACCCAGCGCTGCAGCGGTGGACGCACCACCAGCCCAGCCGCCGACATTGCGGGCCAGCGCATGGGTGACCTCCGATTGCGCGGCGGTGGCATTACCTTGTTCCAGCAACTCGGCCGAGCGGCGCGCGGTCAGCACCGCATCTGCGCCCGTCGCCAGCAAACCACCCGAGCGCACCAGCGTGCTGGCGGAGGCTTCGCCCAGCAGTAGTTGCAGGGACACAGCACCACGTTGACCCACAGGAACCTTCAGCGGTCTGGCAGCCTCCTCGCCCAAGGTGTTCTCGACTACGGCGATACCGTTCGGTGACATTGTCAAACAGCCGTCGTGGTAAGCGCTGGAGATGGCCTGGGAAAGGTCGTGGCGTTGAAGATCGAGGTTGCCGCCGCCAAGCAGTGGCTGTCCGGAACCATGGAATTGCTGCAAGGTAGATACCACGCGGCCTTCGTTGTATGTCACCCCGCCCCACTGGCGTGCATTGGCGCTGGCTTGGCCGTGTGCATCCAACTGCGTCGCGTTCCGGGCAGCGTAGCCGTTCGGGTCCACAAAGAATGACTGGGTGACAGCTCGCGTTTGGTCCATTGTCTGTCCCAACGCAATGTTCGTTCGCAGATCGCCATTGATGAGCGCCACCTGCGCGGTGTCGCTCAATCGCTGCACCTTGAGGGCAACTCGATCTAAAGCGTCCGGATCTTCCATCAATGCCGCCTGACCATCTTTCGTGGCAGCCAAGCGCTCAAGGACATAATTCAAACCAAGGCCATACTCCTTGATGGGACGGCCCGTATGTGGCGTAACCCCAATGGTGTGAGCAAGCACCTTGTCGTTTGGCAAGTTGATCAGGTTGGTGGTCGCGTCCTTATTGAATCGACCTGTGCCCACAAGCACCTGCAGCAGAGGATCGCGCGTAAACGATTTCTGTTCGATTGCGTGGTGCGGTTGGAAGAGAGGCTTGTCTGACATGATCTAGAATCCTTCCTCATCGCTTGGTGGGGGGGATTCACTCACGAAGTGCAAGGGTATCGTAGTTGAAAAAGACCTCGGCTGGAGTGAGATAGCTCAATCGTTTTCTGGGTCGGTTGTTGAGTGAATGTTCAACCTGCTGCAGCTCTTGCGCCGTGATGGTGCTGAAGTCACGACTGCGCGGAAAATACTGCCGGAGCAGTCCGTTGAGATTCTCATTGCAGCCGCGTTGCCAAGGGGCATGTGGGTCGGCAAAGTACACCTTGGTCGATAGCCGGTCCTCGATGCGGGCATCCTGGGCGAACTCGCTACCGCGATCGCAGGTCAGCGTCAGCACCTTATCGCGCACACGCCATAGGCGCGCGCAAATGACCTCGGCAACAGCATCGGCGGTGCCGTCAGGACTCCAGCCCAGACGCACATAGCCACTGCTGCGTTCGACATGCGTCACCAGCACGCCAGTGCCGCGCGATGGGCGGACCGTATCCAATTCCCAATGGCCTAACTGCGCACGTGAGGCCACATGCGCGGGGCGTTGGTGAATGGATTTGCGCTCTTCAAATCGCTTGGCACGGCCACGCCCATAAGGACGCCGCCGTGTTGGCAGGCGTAGCAAATGCCGTAACCGGTGACGCTTGAGATAGCGATACAGACTGGCCACCCCTACCATCGGTTGACCCAGCAAGCGCGCACGGCCGTGGATCTGCGCAGGGCTACATTTTTCGGCCAGCCCGGCCAGCAATGCAGCCTGCATCGGCGCGTCCATCTGCGCGTGGCTACTGCCTTGACTGCGACGCTGGCGGGCGGTGCGGTGCGCCTGCTGGGCACGGTACGTTCCACTACTGGCATTACGATTGCGCGCGCGCTCGCGGCCAATCGTACTGGCATGACGGCCGAGCTGGCGGGCGATGTCCGCATTGGAGACAGAGAGATCACACCCCCAGGCAATCTGGTACCGTTCGTCCTGGGTCAGGTGTCGATAGCGCATGTGCAACTCCACTTGGTCGTGTAGGGGCTCAGGCTACGACACCTGGCCCGCTACGTTATAGGACTGTTGCACTTCGCGGGCGAATCCACCGGGATCACAGGTCCGATGCGTCAATAAAAGAAATTCCGCTGACTTCTGCGTCGTTAGGTATCCCGGCATCGTGAACCGCATCCTTGAATTCGCGATCGCAAAAGACTGACGTGTTGAACGGCAATCGGAATACGTGCAACTCCCCCAACACCTCACTTCGGAACGAAAGGCTGGCCCCTCCGCCGAAGTAATAAAACTTCCCGCGCACGAATTCGTCATCGACCTCGATCTTAAGACGTGACGATGCTTCGTCCAAGGCATCCAGCTCCCGAACCACGTCGCACAGGAAGTGGCGCGGGCCCTTGATGCCATCTGCCAAGCGATAATCCACCTCGGTGAACGCAAATGCGCTGGAATCAAACGAAGACATGACGTCATGGAGTCGCTCGGACACCAACCAATAGCCGCCAAACCCCGGCTCCAGATCACGAGGCTCGGGGCCTGCGCTGGGGTCATAGGTCATCTGCGGCTGTTCAAGCATTGAAGGAAAGCCTCCTTCTTCTGGACGCAGGATCACACGGGGTGGTGATCGCAGCTGGCGTAGGTTGTCGAACCTTACCCCACACGGCTGCCTGTTGCTCTGCATGTCCGATATGAACATGTAGTAGGCGCCTGGTTTGGGTTGATTGGTCATCGTTTTTTCCATGCGTTGCATCCCGTCCATTTTGATTATGTAATCAGGATAACTGCGGCAGAGTCTAGCCCCATCTTTGCATGTCTTGGCAGACAACTGTTGGGCAGTAGCTTGAGCACTTTTTTGCACCTTCCGACCTGACGCTGCCAGATTCCGTTCTCATTGGCATTAGCCAGGGCACCGAGCTCCTGCGATGTTTTATGGCTGGCGACCACCGATTGCGTGCCAGCACTACGCAGACCATCTTGTGCCAACTCGATGATTGCTTCGGGCTCCCCGTTGCGGCCATTGAACTGCCACTCCACGCCCTGCTTGTCGGTCTGGTGATAGATGGCGCGGTTGTCCAGCAGATCGGCGCCCTTGTCGAAGGCCTTGCTCATCAATAGCGCATCGCCCACCACCAAGACGGCGGGCACGAAACCGCTGCCACCCAGCGCTGCAGCGGTGGACGCACCACCAGCCCAGCCGCCGACATTGCGGGCCAGTGCATGGGTGACCTCCGATTGCGCGGCCGCAGGCCCCTATGAGTCACCTTTTACAAAGCGGTTGATATCAACTGCAAGAACGCACAAGGCCGCGCGATGCGCGGCCTTGTGCGTTCTCAATCCAGACATCGAAATAACAGCTGGAATCAGCCCTCCATCTGCTCCAGCTCCTTGCCCTTGGTCTCATAGACGTACTTGAGCACGAAGAACACCGAGATGAAGGCGGCGACGGTGTAGATGCCGTAAGCGCCGGCCAGTCCAATGCTGCCCAGCAGGATCGGGAAACTGACGGTGATGGCGAAGTTGGAGGTCCACTGCGCGGCGCCGGCAATGGCCAGGCCCGAGCCACGGATCTGGTTGGGGAACATCTCGCCCAGCATGACCCACATCACCGGGCCCCAGGAAGCATTGAAGAACACCACGTAGACGTTGGCCGCCACCAGCGCCAGCATGCCCATGGCGTCGGACATGGCGAGCTTGCCGTTGGGGTCCAGCGAGGCGGTGGCGAACGCATAGGTGACCAATGCCAACGACACCGCCATGCCGGCCGAGCCGATCCACAGCAGCGGCTTGCGGCCGATCTTGTCCACCAGCATCACCGTGACCAGGCAGGCGCCGATGCTCAGTCCGCCGGAAAGTACGTTGATGAGCAGTGCGTCTTGCTCGGAAAAGCCGACCGCCTGCCACAGCACCGCGCCGTAGTAGAACACCACGTTGATGCCGACCAACTGCTGGAATACCGCCAGGCCCACGCCGATCCAGACGATGGGACGAATCTTGCCGGTGGCCTTGTTGATGAGGTCCGAGAACTTGGGCTTGTGCTGGTCGGCCGACATCGAGGCAGAGATTTCCGCCAGCTTGGTCTGCGCGGCGGCGTTGCCGTACAGGCGCTTGAGCACCACCAACGCCTGCTCGCGGCGACCTTTGACCACCAGGTAGCGCGGGCTCTCGGGGATGACCAGCAGTAGCACCAGGAACAACAGCGACGGGATGGCCTGCATCCAGAACATCCAGCGCCAGGCAGCCTGCCCTGCCCACAACGGTTCGGTAGAGGCACCGGCAGCGTTGGCCAGCAGGTAGTTGCTCAGGAAGGCGCAGAACAGCCCGCTGATGATGGCGATCTGCTGCATCGTGGCCAACCGGCCGCGGTAACGCGCAGAGGCGACCTCGGCGATATAGGCCGGTGAAATGACACTCGCCGCACCAACGGCGAAGCCGCCCATCACGCGTGCAAAGATGAAGAAGCCGGAGCTGTGTGCGGCACCGGCACCGATGGCCGAGAGCAGGAACAGCGCAGCGGAAATAATCAGCACCGCGCGGCGGCCCCAGCGGTCGGCCAGGCGACCAGCAAAGAAGGCGCCGATGGCGCAGCCCAGCAGCATCGAGGCGACCTCGAAACCGGTTTCGGCGGCGGTGGATTGGAAGGTCTGTTTCAAGCCATCGACGGTGCCATTGATCACGCCGCTGTCGAAGCCAAACAGGAAGCCGCCGATCGTGGCAACGCAGCTGATCAGGATGATGAAACGGGTGTTCTCGCCGGCATCGGGCGCGCCGTCAATGGAAACACTGGACATGGGTTCACCTGGGAACATGCAAGGGAGCGACCACGGGGGTGGACGCCATCGGCCGGCGACGCAGTGCGCCGCCGACCACGGGACATCAACGCGTCAGATACTGATTGATGAGGTTCTCATAGGCTTCCTGGCGGCCGCTGATCTGCGTGGGCGCATTGCCGGCAGCGTGCTTGGCCAGGTCGGCCAGCGTGCTGCTGCCGTTGGCAAACGCCGCACCGGCGCCGCTGTCGAAGCTGGCGTAGCGCTCTTTGCGCCAGGTTTCCAGCGGCGAAGCCGTCAGCAGTGCATTGGCCACTTCCAGCCCGCGCGCGAACGCGTCCATGCCGCCGATATGCGCCAGGAACAGGTCCTGCGGGTCGGACGATTCGCGGCGCACCTTGGCATCGAAATTCAAGCCGCCCGGTGCCAGCCCGCCCTGGCGCAGCACCACCAGCATCGCGCCGACAGTGTCATACAGGTCGGTCGGGAACTGGTCGGTGTCCCAGCCGTTCTGCGGGTTGCCGCGGTTGGCATCGATGCTGCCCAGCAGGCCGGCATCGCTGGCAACCTGCAGATCGTGCTCGAAGCTGTGGCCGGACAGCGTGGCGTGGTTGGCTTCGATATTGAGCTTGAAGTCCTGGTCCAGGCCGTGCTGGCGCAGGAAGCCGATGACCGTGGCGCTGTCGAAGTCGTACTGGTGCTTCATCGGCTCCATTGGCTTGGGCTCGATCAGGAAGTTGCCCTTGAAGCCGATGCTGCGGCCGTAGTCGCGTGCCAGCGTGAGGAAGCGCGCCATGTTGTCCTGCTCGCGCTTCATCTGGGTGTTGTGCAGGCAGGCATAGCCTTCGCGGCCACCCCAGAACACGTAGTTTTCGCCGCCCAGCTCCACCGTGGCATCGATGGCAGCCTTGACCTGCACCGCGGCGCGCGCTACCACGTTGAAGTCCGGGTTGGTCGATGCGCCATTCATGTAGCGCGCATGCGAGAACAGGTTGGCGGTGCCCCACAGCAGCTTGATGCCGGTATCGGCCTGGCGCTGCTTGGCGATGCCCACCATGTGCTTGAGATTCTTTTCGTACTCGCCGATGTCATCGGCATCCGGTGCCAGATCGATATCGTGGAAGCAGTAGTACGGCACGCCGAGCTTGGTGAAGAATTCGAAGGCGGCGTCGGACTTGGCTTCGGCACGATTGAGCGCGGTGTTGCCTACATCCCACGGATACGCGCGCGTGCCCGGGCCGAACGGATCGGCGCCGTTGCCGCAGAAGCTATGCCAGTAGGCCACGGCAAAGCGCAGATGCTCGGCCATGGTCTTGTCGCCGATCTTTTTGTTGGCGTCGTAGACCTTGAAGGCGAGCGGGTTGTCGGAGTCGCGGCCTTCGAAGCCGATCTTGCCGATGCCGGGAAAGTATTCCTTCGCGCCGATGTAAACGGTTTTGCTCATGGGGTGTGATGTCCTTGGTTCTGGGGGAGTGGTGAATCAGTCAGCGTAGAGCGGGCTGACGACCTGCAGGTGCTTGAGGAAGGTCTGGTAATGCTGTTGGTAGCGGGCCACGCGCTGCGGATCCGGCTGCGCGGCCAGTGCGTCGTCCACCTGCAGGTGTTCGAGCACCACATCCGACAACGCCTCGGTGCCGCCATCGTCGCGGTCGCAGGCCCAGAGCGCTTGCAAGGCAGCACCGAAGGCGGCGCCTTCGGGCTGGGTCGGCACCACGACCGGCAGGTTGAACACGTCGGCGACCATCTGCCGCCACTGCGCGCTCTTGCTGCCACCGCCGGTGAGCAGGATGGTATCGAACTGCAGACCAGCCGCGACGAAGGCATCGAAGCCGTTGCGCAGGCTATAGGTCGCACCTTCCATCGCGGCGCGATAGAAATGCGCGGCAGTGGTATTGTGCAGGTCCATGCCGAACAGGCAGCCGCGCGCATCCGGCAGATTGGGCGTACGCTCGCCATTGAAGAACGGCAGCAACACCAGCCCGTCGGCGCCCGGCGCGGTATCGGCAATCATTGCCTCGGTCTGCTCGCGGGTGATGGAGAACATGCGCATCACCGCTTCGGTGGCGACGGTGCAGTTCATGGTGCAGATCAGCGGCAGCCAGCCGCCACTGGACGAACAGAACGCGGCCCAGCGTGCGTCATCGTCCACCACCGGGTGATCGGCGTAGGCGAACAAGGTGCCGCTGGTGCCCAGGCTCATGGTCAGCCGGCCTGGCACCACGTTGCCGGTGCCGATGGCGGCCATCATGTTGTCACCGCCACCGGTAGTGACACGTACGCCGGCCGGCAGGTTCAACGCGTCGGCCGCGGCATCTGACAATGCGTAGACCGCGCCGGTTTCCACCAGCGGCGGCAACGCCCCGCGCAGATCGCGCTGCGCATCCACCGCGCCGAGCATGCGCTCGGACCACTGGCGCGTGCGCACATCCAGCCAGCCGGTGCCGGAGGCATCGCCCACTTCTGCAAAGCGCTCGCCGGTGAGCCAGAAATTGATGTAGTCGTGCGGCAGCATCACCGTGGTCATGGCCGCATATGCGTCCGGGCGATGCTTGCGCGTCCACGGCAGTTTGGACGCGGTGTAGCCAGCCAGGATCGGGTTGCCTGCGGCCGCCACGCTGCCGGCGGCGCCGCCGACCGCGTCCATGATCTGCTCGCATTCCAGCGCGGTGCTGGTGTCGCACCACAGCTTCACCGGCGCGGTGACGCTGCCGTCGGCAGCCACCGGCACGAAGCCGTGCTGCTGGCCGGAGACCGAGATGCCGCGCACCCGCGCGCGTTGCTCGCCATCGAGCTGCGCGAAGCAGTGCACGATGCCATCGATCCACCACTGCGCCTGTTGCTCGCGGGTGCCGTCGTCGCGGCTGATGAGCTCCATCGGCGCGGCGATGGTGGCAACCACGGCGCGGTCCTGCGCGTCGTAGGCCACCAGCTTGACGCTCTGCGTGCCCACGTCCAGTCCTACGTACAAGCTCATTGCTTCACCAATCGGTTGTTGTGGAGTCCCACCTGCTGGGTGCGGCCTGCGCCCAGTTCCAGGTCCAGGGTCTGCCCGGCGTAGGACAGTTGATAACGCCCGCCACGATCGCTGTGCAGGCGTGCCTGCTGCAAGCGACCGCCGTCCCATTCCATGTCGATGCTGGCGCCACCACGCACGCGCAGGCCGCGCACGCTGCCGCGCGGCCAGGCGCTGGGCAAGGCCGGCAGCAGGAACACGCTGCCACCCCAGCTTTGCAGCAGCATTTCGGTGATGCCGGCGGTGCCGCCGAAGTTGCCATCGATCTGGAACGGCGGATGCGCGTCGAACAGATTCGGATAGGTGCGTTCGGGCGAGATCAGCAATTGCAGGATGCGATACGCATGCTCGCCATCGGCAAGCCGCGCCCACAGATTCAAGCGCCAGCCGATGCCCCAGCCGGTGGTGTTGTCGCCACGGATCTCCAGCGTGCGTTTGGCTGCGGCCGCCAGCTCGGGCGTATCGCGCAGATTGATCTGGCTGGAAGGATGCAGCGCGTACAGATGCGAAACATGCCGGTGCTGCATCTCCGGCGCGTCCATATCCCAATCCTGCTGCCACTCCTGCAATTGCCCGGCCTTGCCGATGCGGTTGGGCGGCAATTGCTCGCGCAGGGTCGCCAACTGTTGGGCGAGGTCCGCATCCACGTCGAGCAGCTTGCTCATGGCGATGCACTGCGCGAACAGGTCGCGCAGCAGTTGCGCATCCATGGTGGGACCTGCACACACCGCCGCACCGAACGGATGCTGGTTTTCCGGCGAGATCGAGGGGTTGGTGACCATCGCACCGGTGTGCGGGTCGCGCACCAGGGTGGCGACGAAGAACTGCGCCGCGCCCTTGAACAAGGGATAGATCTTGCCCAGGCAGGCGCGGTCGCGGCCGTAGTCCCACCGGTCCCACAGCTGCTGCAGCAGCCAGACACCGCCCATCGGCCACAGGCTCCACTTGGCGCCATCGATCGGGCCGGCCTGGCGCCACAGGTCGGTGTTGTTGTGCACCACCCAACCGGGCGCGTCGTAGAGCGCCTTTGCGGTGTGCGCGCCAGTCTGGGCCAGATCGAACAGCATGGATTCCAGCGGCTCCACGCACTCGTGCAGTGCGTTGGCTTCGCTGGGCCAGTAGTTCATCTCGGTGTTGACGTTGATGGTGTACTTGCTTTCCCACGGCGGCTGCATCAGGTCGTTCCAGATGCCCTGCAGATTGGCCGGCTGGGTGCCGGGCCGTGAGCTGCAGATCAGCAAGTAACGGCCGTACTGGTGATACAGCGCCGCCAGTGCCGGATCGTTGCCGCTGGCGAAGCGTTGCACGTGTTCGCCGGTGGGCAGGCTTGCCGCGTCGCTGCTGCCCAGGTCGATCGCCACGCGCCGGAACAGGCGTTGATGATCGGCCAGATGGGCGCGCAGCAATGCGGGGTAATCGAACTTGGCGGCCTTCCGCAGGCTTGCCAAAGTGGATGCAAGCGGATCGCCATCGACCGCATCAAAGCGTTGGTAACTGGTGGCGGCCGTCAGTAGCAGCACCACTTCGTCGGCGCCTTCGATGCGCAGACGGTCGCGCAACACGGTAACCGTGCCGCCGTTCACCTGCGGCAGTACCCGCACTGCAAACCGCAGCTTGCCCTCGATGCCGGCAAAGCTGCCGTTGCGGCCACTGAACAGTAAACCGCCCTGCTCCGCAGTGACCTCGCCGCTTTGCGGGCTGTCGATGCCCACGCGCAGGGAAATGGCGCGTGACCGGTCGCACGACAAGCGCACCACGATGCTTTGCGCTTGCGCCGAGACGAACACCTCGCGCCGGTGCACCGCGCCGCCGGAACGGAACGTGGTGGTGGCCACTGCGGTATCGAGATCGAGCTGACGACGGTACTCGCTGATGCCGTCGGCACGATCGAAATCCAGCAGCAGATCGCCCAATGGTTGATACGGCATCTGCTTGAGCGGGCGCGAAAGCAGCTTGGCATCGGCCAATTGTTCGGCCTGCGCATAGCGGCCGGCGAAGATCAGCGCGCGCACCTGCGGCAACGCGGCCAATCCATCCGGGCTGGTGGCGTCGTAGGGGCCGCCCGCATACAACGTGTCTTCGTTGAGTTGCAGGCGCTCATGGGCAATACCGCCCCACACCATCGCACCCAGGCGGCCATTGCCGACCGGCAAGGCCTCCACCCATTCACTGGCCGGTTCGCGATACCACAGCTGCAAGGCATCGGCAGGCGCCACCGCTGGCAAACCGCCGGCCTTTGCAGAGTGCGCTGCTTGTGCAGCCACCGGTGCGCCCCCCAGGACCGCGAGCGCGGCCCCGGTGGCCTTGCACAGTTCGCGGCGGGTCAGCACGGCCACCGCCGTGCTGCCTCGCCGGAACCGCCCGCGACTGCCTTGCGGCGTTCCGGCATCTGCTCGCTCATCGACTGAAGACAGCCTGCGATCATCGGCGACGCACTTTGCCGGAAGCAATCTTGCGCTGCAACACGCTGACCGGCTTGCCGTCGTACTGGATGGTGGTGTCGGACTTGGGTTCCAGCGCACCGGCATCGACGCGCGGACCATCGACGAAACGCACATGGATGGTGCGCTTGGCCTGCATGCCGGTCCAGCTGCCTTCGCGCTTGCCGATGCTCAGCTCGCCCTTGGCCTGGTTCCACACCAGCGGGATGCGGCTGAACTCGCCCTTCTCGTAGCCATAGCCCTTGCCATCGTCCTCGTACAGCGAGAACGCACCGTCGGCACCGGTGTAGACCACCACGGTGAGCGGCGCATCCGGGATCTGGTCTACGTATTCCTGCACCGGGCCGGTCGGCACGATGGAGCCGGCCCGCACGAACAGCGGCATGCGTTCGATCGGCGCGGCCGCTTCGATGGTCTGGCCGCCTTCATAGCGCTTGCCAGTGGCGAAATCCAGCCAGCTGGCGCCGGCCGGCAGGTACACCTGGCGCGAGGTGGCGCCGAAGCGGGTCACCGGTGCAACCAGGAACGCCGGTCCGAACAAGTACTGGTCGTTGATGTCGCGCGCCTTCGCGTCATCCGGGAAGTCCATCATCATGCCGCGCATGATGATGCCGTCGCGCTGATAGGTGTCGCCGGCCAGGCTGTAGATGTACGGCAGCAAGGCGTAACGCAGGCGGTTGTAGTAGGCCATGCTCTCGTAGAACGGCGTGCCTTCCGGTGCGATGTTCCAGATTTCGCGGTACGGAAACTGGCCGTGCGAGCGGAAGATCGGCACGAACGCACCGAACTGGAACCAGCGCGTATTGAGCTCGCGCCATTCCGGCAGATGCGCCGGGTCCTGGCTTTCGTAACGCTTCTCCACCGCAAAGCCGCCGATGTCGAAGGTCCAGTTGGGCAGGCCCGACAGCGCCATGTTGACGCCACCGGAGATCTGGTCGCGCATGTCATCCCAACGCGACACGATGTCGCCGCTCCACACCGCCACCGCATTGCGCTGGGTACCGGCGTAGCCCTTGCGCGAGAGGATGAACACGCGCTTGTCGTCGGCCGCACGGTCGCCTACGTAGACGCCGTGGGTATGCGGCAGCGGATATGAATTGAAATACTCGGTGGACGTGCCCAGCGCATTGGGCGTGGTGCGCGCCTTGCGCTCGGCGATGTCCAGGTTGGAATGCACGTCCGGTTCGTCGGCGTCCATCCACCAGGCATCGAAGCCCTTGCTGTTGAGCTTTTCGTTGACCTGGCGCCAGAAGATGGCCTGCGCCTTCTCCGAGTACGGGTCGTAGAACGAGTTCTTGTAGCCCTTGCCGATCCAGTCCAGTTCACCCACTTCCACATTGCGCTTGTACATGAAACCAGCGGCATCCAGTTCCTTGTAGTTGGCAGTGGTGGGATAGAACTTGGGCCAGATCGAAATCATGATCTGCGCGTGCATATCGTGCACGGCCTTGACCATGCCGTCCGGATCCGGGAAATGCTTGGGATCGAAATCATGCGAACCCCAGGCGTTTTCCGGCCAGTACGACCAGTCGAGGACGATGTTGTCCAGCGACAGCTTGCGCTTGCGGTATTCGGCCACCGCGCCCACCAGCTCATCCTGGGTCTTGTAGCGCTCGCGGCTCTGCCAGAAGCCATAGGCCCACTTGGGCAGCATCACCGACTTGCCGGTGAGTTCGCGGTAGCCGGCCACGGCCTGGTCGTATGAATCGGCCGAGACGAAGTAGTAGTCGATCATCTGCCCGGCTTCGGACCAGAGCGACAGGTCACGCGCTTCGGCAGCCGGTAGCGGGTCGCGGTGCAGCAGCGCGATGTAGCTGGGGTCGATCAGATCCCATTCGATCTTGACCGTATGACGCTGACCCGGTTCCAGGTCGAGGGTGAACTCGTGATTCCACGGATTCCAGTTCTGGCGCCAGCGGTCGATCACCAGCTTGCCGTCCACGTACAGCTTGGCGTATTCGCTCGAGTACAGCGAGAAGGTGTGTTCGCCGCCGGTGAGCGCTTCGATCTGCCCCTCCCAGCTGACCTGCATGCGGCTGTCCTTGTCCTTGGTGATCGCTTTCTTGGGGAACTTGGTCAGGTCGCTGAGGTATTGATAGTTCACCTCGCTCTCGCGGCGCTCCAGTACCTGCTTGCCGTTGATCGCATAGCGTGCGGTCAACGCGCCGACCTTGCCCTTGGCGTCGTACAGCTTCAGCGACTTCGGCAGCGGCTGCAGGCCGCGCGGGTCGCCCAGGCGGGTGATCGAGTTGTTGTCCCACAGCAGACCGTAGTTGCGGCTGGATACCAGGTACGGCACCGCCATGTCGATGTTGTTCTGTTGCAGCTCGACGTTGCGGCCCTTCTGGTTCATCCAGCCCTGCTGGTGCTGGCCGAAGCCGTACAGACCCTCGTCATCGGGCGATTGAAAACGCTGGCGCACGCTCAGGTACTGCTTGCCCTCCGCTTTCAGCGGCGCAAAGCTGCGCCCGCCGGCCACTTCGGCCAGCACTGGCTTGCCATTGGCATCGGCAAAACTGACATGGCCATCGACAGTGGAGACAGTGGCGGTGACCTTGCCGGTCTTCAGCTGCACGCTGTCGCCCTGCTCGGCCAGCTGGAACGTGGTGTTGCCCTGCACCGGCACGCGCATCAGGCTGGGGCTGCGCGCGAAATCGCCGTCCGGGTCCGCGCTGACGCGGATGATGCCGGCATCGACCACCTGCAGGCGCACCGGTGCGGCGCCCTTGGCGCTCGGCACCACGGTGACGCCATCGGCGGCCTTGCGCACGTCCTGCGCGTGCGCGGCATTGGCCAGCAGGGCCAGCGACAACGCCAGGCAATGGGCGAGCGGTGTACGTCGGTTGGCAGGCGCGGGGCCGGCGGAACGGATGGTGGTTTGCATGGTCACTCCCTTTGAATGTCGAATCGCTGCCGCGGGGGCGGCAGCGCATGGGTTTCATTTATGAAGCAGCACGCAAGGCGGCGATGGTCGGGCAAGCCCTGTTGACGCGACGAAATCGACGTGCAGCATGTCGATTCCGCGCACCGCCCGCCCGAAGGCGGCGCCGTCTCGCGTGGCGATTACTTGTAGGTGGCGAGCTTGATCTTCAGCAATTGCGGCACGCTGGAGAAATTGACCCCGTAGTCGGTCTGGTCGCCGTTCCAGTTGCGCTGGAACTGCCACTGCGTGCCCTCGTACACGCCTTCCTCGACGCGGTCGTAGACCATGTTGGCGGTGGCATCGCTGGCCGGGTGCAGGGTCACGCGGGCGTGCCGGGCGGTGACCAGGAACTCGTCCGGGCCCAGCTCGGCGATCAGGGCGGCGCCGATCGGCTCGGGGTTACCCGGCGGCTTGCCCTGGAACCAGAACTGCGGCACGCCGTAGGTGATGGTGGCGCTCCAGCGGTCGTTGAGCGTGAGTTCCTGCACGGCCTGGCCGGGTTCTTCGGCGGTGCCGTGCAACTTGCCTTCGGACGCGGCCTTGGCGAACGGGCGCATACCCATGCTCACCGCCTGGAAGCCCTGCGCGAACGGCGCCAGCGTTTCTGCGTCGACCTGCTTGGCGCCCAGCGGGTAGTTGGAATAGTGGGTGAAGTCGATGCCGAAGGCCGACCAGCCGATACCGTCATGGCCCAGCGTGGGGAACAGGTAGCGCGCGTATTCCGGGCGGTTGCCGGTTTCGGCCACGAACAAGGCATTGTCCGGGCGCGCGTAGCGCTCCAGCACCGTGGTGTACATGCGGTATTCGGGCATGTAGATGTCCGGCGCCAGCAGGTCGATATGCGGGCCGGCGGCCTTCCAGACATCCAGCACGTTGTCGGTGGGGCCACCGCTGGCGTACTGGCCGGGCTGGCCCGGATTGAACGGACCGCGCAGCGCCGCATTGACATACATCGGCAACGCATATTCGGCCTTGCCGGCTTCGGCCACCTGGTCGATGTAACGGCCGATCGACCACGCGTGGAAGACTTCGTCGGCATTGGTGCCGAACACCTGTACCCAGCTGCCCGGCGGCTTGTTCATGCGCTTGCGCAAGTCATCCGGCACGGGTCCGTCGAACAGCTGCTGCGCCATCGGCGAAAAATCGCGCACGCTGCCATAGGTGCCCGGCTCGTTCTCCGGCTGGACCATGATGACGGTGTGCTGCGGGTCCACCTGCTTCAGGTGCTGCATGAAGGCAACGAATGCCTTGCGATCGGCATCCAGGGTGGCCTGCGCATGTGGCGACAACGAGCCGATCGCCTTGCCCTCGCGGGTGATGACGCGCGGGAAGCGCTGGTTGTCGGCTTTGACCCACAGCGGCGCGTAGGCCGGGCCGTTGTTCTTCCAGGTGGCGAACCACAGCAGCACCAGCCGCACCTTGTGTTCGCGCGCCTGGCTGAGCAGCGTATCGACGAAGGAGAAGTCGAACTTGCCTTCTTCCGGTTCCACCTGTTCCCAGGCAATCGGCACCTGCACGGTGTTGGGGCCCATCAGCTTGATCGCCGGCCACACCTTGTCCATCACGCCGGGATAGTTGCTGGAGTTGTTGACCTGCGCGCCCAGGATCAGGAACGGCGCGCCATCGACCAGTAACGCATGCTTGCCGTCCTTGCTGACGAACTGCGGCATCGGCGTCTGCGCAGAAGTCTGTGTGGTGGCCGGCGCTGCCGCTGCAGGAGTGACGGCAGGCGCGGAGGCGGCAGGCTTGGCTGCCTGGCCCTGCTCGCCGGACTGGCAGGCAGCCACTGCAAGCGTCAGTGCGGACAGCAGCAACGGACGCAGGCAACGCCGCGGGTTGGAACCAGCGATGGCGCGTGCAACGGGGGAATGCATGGTCATAAGACTCCGTGTCACCAGGTATCGGTGCGGAAGGGGGAAACGGGCAACTGCTCACGATTGATGAGGTTGGCGTCGTCGGGGTTCTCGCTCCAGCCATAGCGCACGGCAACCGGCGCATTGACGGCCTCGCTACGCACGGTCATGCGATCGCCATCGATCTGCGCGGTGGCAGGATGGAAGCGCTGATCGGCGCCAGCAATTTGCAAACCCTGCACCGCACCACCGCCACGCACCTGCAGCGCACTGCCCTGCAGATCGAACGTCAGCACGGCCTTGTCGCCGTCGAAACGCGCGCGTTTGAATACCGGCGCGCTGTAGACCAGTGTTTCGTCATAGGCCACGTGCCGTGCCGCCAGCGCCAGGCGATGCCCGACATCGCGCTTGTTGGTGGGATGGATGTCGCTGGGGTTGCCGATATCGATGATGACCGCCTGCCCGGTCGCCGGCAGTGCCAGCGTCTTGGACTGCGACTCACGCAGCAATGCCCACGGGCTCAGCTCGCCCTTGTCGCCGCCGGCCTTGAAGTTGGCCAGCTGCACCCATAGAAACGGCAGCGTCTTCTGGCCGCGTTCGGCGCGCCACTGCTGGATCATCGCGGCGAACTGTTCGCGATACTTCACTGCCCCGCTCGCGTTGGCATTGGTTTCGCCCTGGTACCAGAGCACGCCCTTGACCGGAAACGGCTGCAGCGGGTGGATCATCTGGTTGTACAGCAGCGTGGGCAGCTGGTTCTTGTTGTCGGTGAGTGAAACGCGCACAGCCGCAGGGCGGAACTTCCAGCCGCTCAATGCACGCTTGGCGCCATCGTTGGTCTGCACGAAGCGCTGCGCGTCCGGGCCATGCATGCCGCCACCGCCGCTGAGATCTTCCACGCGTACCGCGATGTGGTTGACACCGGCCTTGAGCGCCGCCGCCGGCACCTGGTAGATGCGTGGCAGGTTCCACTGCTTTTCGGTGCTGCCGACCTGCTGGCCGTTGACGTAGGTGATGTCCGAGTCGTCGATCTGGCCCACGCCCAGCGCGATGCCGGCCTTGGCTTGCGCAGCCGTCAAGGTGAAGGTGGTGCGGTACCAGGCAATGCCGTCCATGCCATCGAAGCCGCTGGCCTCCCATTGCTGGCTGGTCGGGATGCTGTCCCAATCGCGGTCGTCGAAGTCCGGCTCACGCCATTGCGGCATGTCGCCATCGACCCTCGGCCAGCGCGCGATGCGCTTGCCTGTGGCGGCCTGCGCCGCGGCATCGCGCTGCTGGATCGCCTTGATCGCGCCCTGGTTCTGGGTGGCGTTCAAACCCAACGAGGCGGCGTCCATCCACGCTTCGATCGCGCTGCCGCCCCAGCTACTGTTGATGATGCCGATCGGCACGCCGGTGCTGGCGCGCAGCTCCTTGGCGAAGAAGTAGCCCACCGCGGTGAACTCGCCGGCGTTGGCAGGCGTAGCGGCCTTCCAGTCGCCCCCGCTCAGGCGCGCCTCTGGCTGCACCGACCACGACTTGGGCACCTTGAAGTGACGCAGCTGCGGATCGTTGGCCGCCGCTACCGCCTGCGGACCATCGCTGGCCTGCGCCAATGGCCATTCCATGTTCGATTGCCCGCTGGCCAACCAGACATCGCCGACCAGCACGTCGCGCACCTGCAACTCGCCACCGTCGCCCTGCACGCTCAGCACGTAGGGGCCGCCCGCAGTGTGCGCCGGCAGGCTGAGCCTCCAGGCTCCCTGCGCATCGGCCTGGGTGGTGGCGCGCTTGCCGTCGAAGCTGACGGTGATGGATGCCTTGGGTGTGGACCAACCCCACACCGGCATCGGCTGGTCGCGCTGCAGCACTGCGCCATCGCCGAACAACAGGGGCAGGGTCGGCTGCGCCGCTGCAAGCGGGCTGACCAGCGCCAGGCCCAGCAGGCAGGCGCGGCGAACGAAGGTGACGGTCATGCAGTGATCTCCAGGGTCGGCGCGGCCAGTCGGCGCGCAACGAGGCAACGGGGGACGAAGATGGACACGGTAGAACAGCGCGATGACACGCGCACGGACGGCGCGCTCATCGTGGGTCGCCGTAGAAGATGCCACGTCCACCGGTCGCGAAATACACCCGACCGGGAAGTCGTGGGTCGCCGGTGACGCTATACGGCTTGCCGAAGCGATGCGCGTCGTCGTTGATGCGTTGCCAGTGCGCACCTTCGTCGTCGGAGCGGAACACCCCGTCCACCCCATCCACGCGACCGGCCAGATACAGCGCCGGTGGCGCGCCATCACGCAACGGCTTGCCGATGCCCAGCGAGCGTGCCTCGTCCAGTGTCGACAGGGTGCGCAGGCGGCCGTCCTGCCAACGCATCACGCCACGCGCGGGGCTGGCCAGATACACCACCCCGGCGCGCCATGGATCGGGCCGCAGCTGTGGACGCACGCGCTCATCGCGCGCCGGCGTGCCCAGCGACTGCCCGGTATCGCGGAAACTGGCCGCACCATCGGTGCTTTCGTACAGGCGCCCGCTGAGCGAATCGGCGGCATACCAACGCTGCGCATCCACGCGGTCGGCCACCACCACGGCAGTCTCGGGCAGACCCTGCACGCGCTGCCAGTGCGTACCGAAATCCGCCGTGCGCCAGTTGCCGCCCTGCTCAGGCGCCCACACCACCTGCGCCGCATCGGCGCCGATGGCGATTGTGCCGGCGCCCTGCCCGGCCGGCGGTTCGCTGGCGAACGCGCGCCAGTGCGTGCCGCCATCGCGCGAGTACAGCGCGCGGATGTCGTTGTTGCGGCGATTGCGCACGGTGCCGCTGCGGACCACCGTCAACGGTACCTGGCCGGCAGCATCGATGCTCTCGCCATTGGTCAGGCGCGGGCCGGCGTATTGCAGTTGTGCGCTGTCCAGATCGTCATGGCGAAAGCCATCGATATCGCCCAACGCACTGAGCAGGTGCGCACCGGCCATCGGGCTGAGCAGATCCAGCGGCACGGTTTCCTCCAGCCCGCGATCCTGGAACCACCAATGCAACGGCTGTTGCCTGCGTGCGGCATCGCGCAGATTGCGCGAGGCCCAGATGCCGTAGCCGGTGACGAACAGCGCGTGGTTGCTGTCGAACGGATCGATCGCCAGCGCGCCCATCCAGTGCGGCGTTGCCTGCGCGGTCCACGGTGCGGCGCTGTGGTCGAACACCGCATCGGCCAATAGCGGCGTCCAATGCTTGCCGCCATCGACACTACGAAACAGCTCATCGCGCGGCGTGCGGCGGCGAAAGGTACTGGCCAGGATGACCTGCGGCTGCTGCGGATCCACCGCCACCGCGCCCCAGCCGAAACCATCGCCGTCGGCCGGCTGCGGAATCGGGCTGATCTGCTCCCAGCGCGCCTGCGCGGGTGTGTATTTCCACAGCGCACCGCCGGCCATCAGGTCTGGACCGGGCTGGTCGCCGTAGCTCAGATACCAGTGCCCGTCGCTGCCGCCGGCCAGATGGCTGGGACGCAGGCCCTTGGGCTGCCCGGGCACCGCAGACCAGCTGCGGCCCGCATCCTCGGACACATACAGGCTGGTCTGTTGGGTGGACATGCCGACATAGATGCGCGGTGTCGCTGCACCCTTGACGCCACTGCCCGCATCGAACATCACGAATGCAACACCCACCTTTTGTTCGCGTCCAACGTGGTTGCGTGCGGTCGCGCCAGCAAATGCATCGGCGGGAAAACCGGTAACACGCGACCAGTGCACGCCGCGATCCGCACTGCGCCACAGGCCGGCATCGCGCGAACCCAGCAGCAGCACCCGGCCATCGTGCGGGTCCACTGCCAGCCGCTCGCCATTGGCCCGCCCCAGCTGGTTGCCCCCCAGCTTGAACGGCAGGTCGGCACGCTCGAAGCGGCGGCCACGGTCGAACGAGCGCAGCACCGCCGCATTGCCGGCGCGCTCGTGCAGATAGGTGCCCGCTGCCAGGTAGATGGCCTCGGGGTTAGCAGGGTCGATGGCGAATGCATCGATGCCCATCAGGTTCCAGTCGTCCGCACCCAGCCAGTCGGTCAGGGCAATCCACTGCTGCGCACGCGCATCCCAGCGATACGCGCCACCGACATCGGTGCGTGCATAGGCAAGATCGCGCTCGGCGGGATGGAACAGCACGCCGGTGACGAAGCCGCCACCGCCGATGGCGACACTGCGCCAGTGATACGACCCTGGCGTGCCGGGCTCGGCCGCAGACACGTGGGGCGTCATGAAGGGCAACACCAGCGTCAGGCAAACAGCAGTCAGCCATTCGTGTGCTGCGAAAAGGCGGCGCTTAGTAGGCGGATCGATCATGGCGATCATTCCTCCGGCTCCCCTCGCGATCGACGGCAGCGCCATCGATCGAAAAAACACCGGTCCAACGAGCTGCCTGCACAGCTCGCCGGACCGGAGACGCACTTCCTACGGCGCGTTCTACAGGCTGGCCCGCAAGGTCAGGCCATACCGACGATCGTTGATGACGAAATCACGGTAGCGCGACTCGTTGCCCAGGTAGCTTTCGCGACGGGTATCGAGCAGGTTCACGCCATCCAGCGAAATCGACCACACCTCATTGAGGTTGAAACGCAGCGAGGCATCCAGCTGGCCAAAGCCCTTGTTGTAGACCGGCAGGTTGCCGGTGCCGTTGCCTGCGGTGGTCACCAGCCAGTCGCTGCGCCAGTTGTAGGCCACACGGCCCTGGAAGCGCGCCGTCTCATAGCTGAGGATCGCGTTGTAGCTGTTCTTGGACAGGCCTTCCAGCGGCACCGTCAACGACTGGCCGTTGGTGTCGGTGGCGGTGGGGCTGGGCGCCTCGCTATCGACGTAGGTGTAGTTGGTCTGCAGGCCGAAGCCGCTCAGCCAGCCCGGCAGGAAGTCGAAGAACTGCGTGTAGCCCAGTTCCGCACCACGGATCCTGCCCGAATCGCCGTTGACTGGACGGGTGATCTGCCACACCTGGCCGTCGTACACCTCGTTGAAGACGGCGTTGGCGATGAAGCCTTCCACCTTCTTGTAGAACACCGTGCCATACATCATCGAGCCCTGGCCGAAATACCACTCCAGCGCGGTATCGAACTGATCGGCCTTCACTGCCTCCAGGTCCGGGTTGCCTGCCGCACCGGTACGCGTGGCGGTGCCGGTATTGGAGGTGCCGGTACTCAGGGTCAGGTTGGGATTGAGGCGGTCGAAAGTGGGACGCGAAATACCACGCGAGGCCGCAAAGCGCCACTGCAACTGGTCGCTCAACATCCAGCGTAGATTCAAGCTCGGCAACACATCGGTATAGGTCTGCTGCGCGTCCACCGGAATCAGACCACCGCCTTCGGCGTCTGTGGCGGTACGCACGCCCTGCGAGCCCACTTCGGTCCGCACCACGCGCATGCCGATATTGCCGTCAAACGGAATGTCGCCATCCACGCCAAAGCGCAGCACGCCGTAGGCCGCGTAGGTCTTCTCGTTCTGCGTGTTGATGTTGTTGGGCGCAAACACCAGCGGCGTGCCACCGAAAGTGGCAAGCGTCTGCTCGTAGTTGGCCACGGCCGCATCCGATGCCGTCAGCGTCGGACCGAAGGTGCTGCTCTTGCCACGGAAGAAATCGGTGATCGGGTTGGTCACCACGCCCACGCTGGGGAATTGCGAGAACGGCGTGCCGGCACATCCGTTGATGCACATGAAGCGGAACACGCCGCCCTTGGTTTCGGCATCGCGGTCGGTGTAGCGCACACCAGCCTTGAAGCTGCGCACGAAATCGCTGTCGAACGCCAGGTCCATGTCCGAGCGCCACGCGAACTCGGTGCCGGTGTTGTCGTCCTTATTGTCCAGGTGCCAGCGCCAGCCGTTGTAGTTGTTCTGGTTGGCCAGGAAACCTTCGGCACCACTGGCGTCGGTCACCGACAACGTGGGCAGATCGCCACGGAAATCCACGTTGAAGAACGGTGTGTTGTTCAAGCCGGTGGCCACGATATAGCGCGTGCCGGTGGTGGTCGCATCGACGTACTGGAAGTCGGTGCTCAAGGTCAGTTTTTCATTGACCGTCCACTTGCCGCCCAGCGAGTAGTCGGTAGTCACCGAATGCCGCTCGGTCAGGCTGGTGTTGGAGTCGGCCGGCACGTTCTGGAAGGTACCGTTGACGAACTCGTTGCGGCTGTTGACCTGGATGCCGGGGGTCCCCTGCATCGGGTTGGCACCGGTCAGCGCGAAGAACGAATAGTCGTGCCAGCTGAAACGGTGGTGTTGATACCGGCGCCATGCGGCACCGAGATTTCCCGGCCTTCGTAGCCCGGCAGATCGGTTTGGGTGTACCACGGCTCGATGGAAATGGTGTCCTGGCGGAACGGGCTCTTCTGCTGCGAGTAGTTCACCAGGATGCCGATCTCGCCGATCCCGGTCTGCCAGCGGTCGCTGAACAGGCCAGAGAACGCCGGCTTGCCCTCATCGGCCAGGTCGTAATAGTTGTACTGCACGCTGCCGGCGATCTTGCGACCTTCGTAATCGAACGGCAGGCGCGTGCGCAGGTCCACGGTGCCGCCCAGACCACCTTCGATCATGTCGGCCGAGGGATTCTTGTAGACGTTGACGCCGGCAAGCAATTCGGCGGACACGTCTTCGAAGCTCAGGCCACGGCCGTCGTTGGCGGTGAAGATGTCGCGACCATTGAGCTCGGTACGCACCTGGGTCAGGCCGCGGATGGCGATGGAGCTGCCTTCGCCGTAGTTGCGCGAAATCTGGATGCCGGAGATGCGCTGCAGCGCTTCGGCGACGTTGCTGTCGGGCAGCTTGCCGATGTCTTCGGCGACGATGGAATCGACGATCTGCTCGGCGTTCTGCTTGACCAGCTGCGCCTTGGTGACGCTGCTGCGGGTTCCGGTGACCTGCACCGTGTCCAGCTGCTGGGTGGTCGCTTCCGACGCCGGGGCGGCCGTGGTGGTCGCATCCTGCGCATAGGCCTGCGCGCTCAGCAGCGTGGCCACACTGATGGCCATCACCGAGCGGCGGAAATCACGGATCGAACGCTGACCCACAGCCCGGACTGCCGGAATGTGGCGATGTTGCACTGACATGGTGCTCCCTCCCAGGACGCATGTACTGCTGTTTTAGCAGGCCGGTGCGCGAACGCCCGGCCCGTCGTCATTGCTGTCGGAGCCGCCCCAGGCCTAGAGCATGAGTGCACCGACGCGAGGTAAACCTTGCAAGGCCTACCTGGCGCTAGCGGCGGGAGCATAGGGCGCGGCTGTCATGCCACACCAATGAAATATTCCTGCGGAGGTATTCGTTAAAGATATATCAATAACGCGAAACCCGATTCCCCAGGCATTGCCTGCCAACGAAACCGGGTTTCACGGCGCGCGCCAGCATCTGCGAAGGCGCGCACACTGCAACAGTGACCGACTGCACTACCAATTCATGCGCAATACCAACGAGTAGCGGCGGTCGTTGACGAACGAGGAACGGGTATACAACCGGGTATCCACTTCGCCGCCCTCGTACGAGGTGGGGCCCATCAGCACCTTGGTCACGGTGTTGGTCAGGTTGTTGGCCTGTACGCCGAGCTGCAGATGCGCGTTGAAGCGGTAGAAGAACGAGCCATCGAGCTGACCATAGTCGTCTGCCCAGGTCGGCAGCCGGGTGGCCGCGTCGCTGGTGGTCAACAGGTAGCGCGAGCGCCAGTTATAGGCCAGGCGCAACGACAACGGACCCTTCTCGTAGATGCCGGCCAGGTTGTAGCTGCGCCGCGACAGACCTTCCAGCGGCAGCTCGACGCCGTCCACGGTGGTGCGGGTGTAGGGATCGATGGCGGTGTTGGCGCCGCCCTTGCTGTCGACAAAAGTGAAGTTGGCATTGACGCCGAACCCGCTCATCCAGCCCGGCAGTTCGTCGAAGAACTGCGTATAGCCCACTTCGGCGCCACGGATGATGCCTTCGTCGGTGTTGTAGGGCCGGGTCACCAGCCACTGCCGGTTGTCGTAGGTCTCGCTGCGGGTCTGGGTGGAGAAGTAGTCCTTCACTTTCTTGTAGAACAGCGTGGCGTACAGCATGTCGCTGGTGTCGAAGTACCACTCCAGCGCGGTATCGAACTGGTTGGCGGTCATCGGCTTGAGGTTGGGATTACCCGCCGTGCCGACGAAGTTGGTGGCGTTGCCGGCATCGTCGGTCTCCACGTTCAGCAGCACATAGGGCTGCAACTGGGTGTAGTCCGGACGCGCCATCGCCTTGGAGGCGGCAATACGCCACTGCAAGGTGTCGGTGAAGCGCAAGCGCATGTTCAGGCTCGGCAGCACGTTGGTATAGCTACCCTGCGCGTTGTTGTCGAAGTACTGGCCGGTATACCGCGCCCGCAACTCCGGCGAGACGTTCAGACCGGACAGATCCTGGAACTGCCCAAACCCTTCGGCCTGGGTCTTGGTCTGCACGATGCGCACGCCCACATTGCCGTCCACCGGCACGCCCCAGGCCTCGTCGTTGCCAAAGTACAGCGCCGCGTAGGCGGCCTGGGTACGCTCGAACTGACGATTGGTGTCCTGCGGCTGGTAGGTGTCCGGTGCCCAGCCCCACCCACGCAGTGCGACGATCTGCTGCTGCAGCAGCTCCGATGCACGCCCGTAGTTCCTCACCAACCCGCTGTTGGGCACCACCAGGGTGGTCGGCACATTCACCCCACCGCGGAAGAAGTTGGAGAAGGTGAACTGCGAGGACTCGTCGGGCAGGAACTGCGACATGGTGGCCAGGCCGTTTGGACTGCCGGGAATGGCCGCCCAGTTGTCCGACAGCACGCCCCAGTTGTAGCCGGAGTTCTTGTTGATCTGGTTGCGGTCGGTGGCGCGCATGCCGAAGCGCGCAAAGCGCAGCCAGCTGCTGTCCTGGAAGGTGTATTCCAGGTCAACGCGGGTGGACAGCTGGCGCCCGCGGTTGTGGCCCAGGTGATCCATCGCTGCGGCCCAGAAATAATTGGACGGGTCCTGGGTGAAGCCCTGGTTGGCGATCTGCACGCTCGGATACTTGCCCGACACGTCATAGGTCAGCCCGGGCAGATAGGTCGCGCTGAACACGGTGAAGTCCAGCTGGTCGTTTTCCGACTGCACCAGTTGCACGTCGCCCTTGATCTGCAGATTGTCGTTGAAGTAATGGCTGAACCCCACCGACAGGTCCGAAGTGGTGGTCTGCTGATCCGAATAGCGGTTATCGGTGTTGAAGCGCACGCCGTCGCCGGTCAGCTGGCCGCGCCAGGAGTTGGACACCGGCGAACCGCGCTGGAACACGCCATTCTGGTCGTACTGGAAGGTGGTGCCCGGCGCCGGGCTGATGCTGTTGTTGCTGTCGTTGAAGAACGCCGCGCGCTCCTGCCAGTTCATGTCGTACTGCGAACGCAGGTACTGCGCGTAGATCTCGGTCTGGTCGCTGGGCCGCCACTGGAAGGCAGCGGCAATGCCGTCGCGCTTGCGTTCGAAATCCAGCTGGCGCCAGTTGACCCCGCCCGGCACGAACACTTCGCTGCGGCCGCTGCCCACCAGCACCGCCGCGTCGGTGCGGCGCACGTATGGCTCGACCTGGATGCCATCCGAGCGCGTCGCCAGTTCGGAATGGGCGATATCGATCATGAAGCCCATTTCGCCGATACCGGTCTGCCAGCGATCGCTGAACAGGAACGACGCCGAAGGCTTGTACTTCTTGCTCATATCGCCGTAGTTGACGTCGACGTTGCCGCCGACGATGCGGCCCGGGTTGTCAAACGGCATGCGCGTGCGCAGGTTGACCGTGCCGCCCAGGCCGCCTTCGATGATCTCCGCGGAGGGGTTCTTGTACACGTCCACGCCGGCCATCAGCTCGGCCGGCACGTCTTCAAAGCTCAGGCCGCGGCCGCTGGCGGCACTGAAGATGTCGCGCCCGTTGAGCTCGCCGCGCACCTGGGTCAGGCCGCGGATCATCACGCCACTGCCTTCGGCCGAGAAGTGATCCGGGTCGCTGCGCGCGGCGAAGTGATCGATGGTCACGCCGCTGACGCGCTGCAGGGTTTCGGTGACGCTGCGGTCGGGCAGCGCGCCGATGTCTTCGGCACTGACCGAATCCACGATCTGCGCCGCATCGCGCTTGATGACCTGCGACTTGATCAAGCTGGCGCGCACGCCACGCACTTCCACCGTGTCCAGGTCCACTGCTGTGCTGCCGGCCTTGCCCGAGGCGGCGTCCGGCGACGACGGCGCCTGTTGCGCATAGACCGGCGCGGCGAGCAGTAAACCGATGCTGACGGCCATGGCCGAGTGGCGCAAACGTGGGGTACGACGCGCACGCACGCCCGTACCTGCCGAGGCATGGCTTGAAAACTTGTACATCTGAATCCCTCCCAGGACGCGAGACGACTGAAGACTGGTTGTCGCGGCGCAACACGCCCCGCGTGATCGTGCGGAGACGGACGCTGGCGCCGGCTCCACGTTGTTGCTACATGGCGGCTAGACCGCCGATCACTTGCCCGACTTCACGTACGCTTCAGCATGGGATCTGGCGCACAGATATAGGCGCGTGCGCCACCGCCAACCAATGAAAATTTCACAGGGTGATATCACCCCACGGAATACCAATGGAAGAGCTTGCTCAGCCAAGGGATTCCGGCCCGCGCAGACCTGGGTATAACCGGCGCGCCGTGGTGCGCAGCGCCTGCAGGATGCGTTCGGCGCCCGGAGGCAGCACGTAATCGCGCCGCCGGATGATGCCGAACGACTCCATCCGCACCCCCAGTTCAATCGGCAGCACCGTCAGCAGCTTGGCCTGGATCAGTGGCGCCACCGACTCCACCGGCAAGGCGGTCAGCATGTCGGTGCCGCGCAGCAGGGTCGAGGTGACCGGCAGGGACGAGGTTTCGATGGCATTGGTCGGCGTCTGCACGCCGTGCTCCATGAACATCGAGTCCAGCCGCGCGCGCAGCACGCTGTCGGCCGGCGGCAGGATCCAGCCATGGCGCACCAGGTCCGCATGCTGCAGGCCGGCGCGGCTGGCCAGCGGGTGGCCGGCGCGGGCGATCACCGAATGCGGCTCGTCGGCCAGCGGCTCGAACTCCAGCTCGCCCACCCCTTCCGGCCCCAGGATGCGGCCAATCACGATATCGAGCTGGCCATCCAGCAACTTGGCCACCAGCGGACGGCTGTAGTCCATCTCCACCCGCACCAGGATGTCCGGAAACTCGCGTTTGACCTCGGCAATGGCCTGCGGCACCAGGTTGGTGCCCGGGTTGACCACGGTGCCGATCGAGGCCTGCCCCATCCGCCCGGCACGCAGGGCGGCAATTTCTTCCTGCGCGCGGCCGATCTCCGACATGGCCGCGCGGGCGCGCCGGATCAGTACATGCCCATACCAGGTCGGCTCGACACCGCGGGCGTGCCGTTCGAATAGTTTCACCCCGAGCATGTCTTCCATTTCGGCCAGCAGCTTGGAAGCGGCCGGCTGGGTCATGCTGGCGGCCTCGGCCGCACGCAGCACCGAGCGTTGTTCATGCAGATGCAGCAGCAGCAACAGTTGGCGTGTCTTGAGCCGGGCGGCGTTGAACCAGGGAGTCGCGGAATTTGCCATGGGATGCGATTACGGCCGTGTATTCATCGAGGGAATAGAATATGCCGAAAATTTCATTTGCCGCACATATCTCACCGCGCGAGGCTAGCGCTCGCCGCAGCAGGAGCCCCGACCTCCCGGGCGCGGCCAGAACAGACGTGACCCGCCTCGACCAGGCGGCAACACGCATGCCATGACCATGGAGGTGGACGACGATGACCGCAACTTGCCGGCGACTTGCGCGCTGTAGCAGCCGGCATACGCATGCCGCGCCTGGTCGTGTGCGCGTTGGCGCAGCGCCTCCCCGCATTGCGTTTTTGACACTGGATTGCGCATTGGCGGCAATCTTCTGCCCGCGCAGTCGCGCACGCTCCTCAAACGTTGCCGGCCACTCGGTCGCCAACGGCCGCTTTCCGCTCTACCGCGAGTAACCGCATGACCTCAGACACCACCGCCAGCCTGTTCGCCCTGCCGCTGATCGCCATCCTGCGTGGCATCACCCCGGAAGAGACGCCCGACCATGTCGGCGCGCTGATCGACGCCGGCTTCGATGCGATCGAGATCCCGCTCAATTCGCCGCGCTGGGAGCAGAGCATTGCGCTGGCCCAGCAGACCTATGGCAAGCGCGCCTGGATCGGTGCCGGCACCGTGCTGCGCAACGACGACGTGGACACCCTGGCCGAGATCGGTGCGCGCTTCATCGTCACCCCGAATACGCGCCCCAGCCTGATCCGCCATGCAGTGGCGCGCGGCCTGACCGTGGTGGCCGGCTTTGCCACCGCCAGCGAGGCATTCGACGCCATCGATGCCGGCGCAACGATCCTGAAACTGTTCCCGGCGGCGACTTATGGCGCGGCGCATGTGCGCGCGCTGCGCTCGGTGCTGCCCAGGCACATCCCGGTCTACGTGGTCGGCGGCGTCGGCCCACAGACCCTGGCCGGTTTCATCGCCCAGGGCGCTGCCGGTGCCGGCATCGGTGGCGAACTGTACAAACCCGGCCAATCCCTCGAAACAACCCAGACGCATGCACGCGCGTTCGTGCAGGCCTACCAGGAACTGCAAGGATGAAGATCACCCGCCTCACCACCTACCACGCCGCACCGCGCTGGCTGTTCCTCAAGGTCGAGACCGACGAAGGCATCACCGGTTGGGGCGAGCCGGTCATCGAAGGCCGCGCGCGCAGCGTGGAAGCGGCCGTGCACGAACTGGCCGGCTACATCGTCGGCAAGGACCCGGCGCGCATCAACGACCTGTGGCAGACCATGTACCGCGCCGGTTTCTATCGCGGCGGTGCCATCCTGATGAGCGCCATCGCCGGCATCGACCAGGCGCTGTGGGACATCAAGGGCAAGGCGCTGGGCGTGCCGGTGTACGAGCTGCTGGGCGGGCTGGTACGCGATCGCATGAAGACCTACCGCTGGGTCGGCGGCGACCGCCCCGGGGCCATCATCCAGCAGATCACCGACTACCGCGCGCTGGGTTTCGACACCTTCAAGTTCAACGGTACCGAGGAAATGAAGCTGATCGACAGCGCGCGCGCGGTCGATGCGGCGGTGGTCAAGGTGGCCGAGATCCGCGAAACCTTCGGCAACGCCATCGATTTCGGCATCGACTTCCATGGCCGCGTCGGCGCGCCGATGGCCAAGGCACTGCTGCGCGAGCTCGAACCGTTCAAGCCCTTGTTCGTCGAAGAACCGGTGCTGGCCGAACAAGCCGAGTACTACCCGCGCCTGGCCGCGAGCACCTCGATTCCGTTGGCGGCCGGCGAGCGCATGTTCTCGCGCTTCGAGTTCAAGAACGTGCTGTGCGCCGGTGGCATCGGCATGGTGCAGCCGGATCTCTCGCATGCTGGCGGCATCACCGAATGCGTCAAGATCGCCGCGATGGCCGAAGCCTACGATGTCGGCTTCGCCCCGCACTGCCCGCTCGGCCCGATTGCCTTGGCCGCCTGCCTGCACGTGGACTTCGTCTCGCACAACGCGGTGCTGCAGGAACAGAGCATCGGCATCCACTACAACGAAGGCGCCGACCTGCTCGATTACGTCATCAACAAAGACGATTTTCAGTGTATCGATGGCAGCATCGCCGCGTTGCCCAAGCCCGGGCTGGGTGTGGAGATCGACGAAGCCATGCTCAAGCGCGCCAACGAAACTCCGCCGGACTGGCGTAACCCGGTGTGGCGCCACAGCGATGGCAGTATCGCCGAATGGTGAGCATGCCCGAACACACCGCCGTGCTGGCGCTCGACAGCCGCTGCACGCACGGCGAAGGCGTGCTGTGGTGCGAGCAGCGCCAGGCGCTGTACTGGGTCGACATCAGCGAGAAGCGCCTGTGGCGGCATCATCCGGCCACGGCGCAATCGCGCTACTGGACGCTGCCCGATCGCCCCGGATGCCTGGGCCTGATGGACGATGGCCGTGTACTGGTCGCGCTGGCCAAGGCGATTGGCGTGGTCGACCCGGACAACACCGACGCCGACGCGCTGCCATTCGAAACGCTGGCCGACTTCGAAACCGGCAACCCGCACACGCGCAGCAACGATGGCCGCGTCGATCGGCACGGCAATCTGGTGTTCGGCACCATGGACGAACACGCCACCAAGGCCGCACGCGGCGCGCTGTATCAGTTCTCGCTGGCGCATGGCTTGCGTGCGTTGCCGCTGCCGGGCGTGTCGATCCCCAACTCGATCTGCTTCAGCCTGGACGGCCGCACCCTGTACTACTGCGACTCGGTACGCCCGCAGATCCTGTGCTGCGATTACGATCCGGAGACCGCGCAGACCAGCAACACGCGGGTGTTCACCACCCTGGATCGTGACGACGCCGAACCGGACGGCTCCATCATCGACAGCCAGGGCCACCTGTGGAATGCGCAATGGCGCGCCTCGCGCGTGGTGCGCTATCGCCCCGATGGCAGCGTGGAGCGCATCGTGCAGCTGCCGGTCAAGCACCCCACCTGCAGCGCCTTCGGCGGCGCGGCACTGGATCGCCTGTACGTGATTTCCTCGCGTCTGGACCAGAGCGCCGAAGAACTCGCCCGCATGCCCGACGCCGGCAGCCTGTTCGTCTGCGATCTCGCCATCGCCGGCCTGCCCGAAAGCCGGGTGGCCAGCGCATGATCGCCGTCGACTGGGGCACCAGCAGCCTGCGCGCCTACCTGCTCGACGCCAGCGGCGCCGTGCTCGACCAACGTCGCAGCAGCGACGGCATCCTGGCCTGCCAGGGCCGCTTTGCCGACGTGCTGAGCGCATTGATCGACGGCTGGGACGGCCCGGTACTGCTCTCGGGCATGATCGGCAGCCGCAATGGCTGGGTCGAACAGGCCTACCTGCCCTGCCCCACCGACACCGCTGCGCTGGCAGCGGCCATGCGCCGCTACCAGGACCTGCTGCCCGGCCGCACGCTGTGGTTCGTGCCCGGCGTCAGCACCGGCGAGCGGCGCGGCGTGCCCGACGTGATGCGTGGCGAGGAAACCCAGCTGGTCGGCCTGCTCGCCAGCCTGGGCCAGGGGGAGCACGTGGCCTGCCTGCCGGGCACGCACAGCAAATGGGCCACGCTCGGCAATGGCCGGCTGACCGACTTCGCCACCGTCATGACCGGCGAGCTGTACGCGGTGCTGTGCCAGCACAGCATCCTCGGCAAGCTGATCCCCGACCCCCACGCCGAACTCGACGAGCGCGCGTTCCTGCTCGGTATCGCGCGCAGCGCCGAACCGGGCGGGCTCAGCCATCACCTGTTCGGCACCCGTACGCTGGGCCTGTTCGACCGCCTGGACGCGCAGGCGCTGCCCTCGTACCTGTCCGGCCTGTTGATCGGCCACGAACTGCGCGAGCACCGCGGCACGCACGCCACCGTGCATCTGGTCGGCAGCCCCGCGCTGGCGCAGCGCTACGCGCTGGCGTTGACGCATCTGGGTGTCCAGACCCAGTACCACCCGGAGGACTTGGCCGCCGCCGGCCTGTACGCCCTGGCCCAGCAACGCGCTTTGGCCTGAATTCTGGGTGCAGACAGGACAAAAAGCCCCTCTCCCCCCGGGAGAGGGGTTGGGGTGAGGGTACGGCGGAAGGCAGCCATCTCACCAGGCAAGGCGTTCGTGCAGGCAAAACTTGCAGCGCGCGCAGCAAAACAGCCAGCTCCACGCAACAGCGCAGCAACCTCACACCCGCCACCAGACTGCTTTAGAATTGACAGGCTAAACGCCGGATTCCGCCATGCCTTTTGTTGTCACCGAAAACTGCATCAAGTGCAAATACACCGACTGCGTCGAAGTCTGCCCGGTGGATTGCTTCCACGTTGGCCCGAACTTCCTGGTCATCGACCCGGACGAGTGCATCGATTGCACCTTGTGCGAACCGGAATGCCCGGCCAATGCGATCTACCCGGAAGACGACGTGCCGGCTGGCCAGGAAGGCTTCGTTGCGCTCAATGCCGAGCTGGCCAAGGCCTGGCCGGTGCTGACCGTGCGCCAGGAACCGCTGCCCGATGCCGCCGAATGGGACGGCAAGCCGAACAAGCTGCCGCTGCTGCAACGCTGAGGCCGCCTTCGGCGAGCGCCCCCCGCCAGCCCCTCACCGCGAGCACTGCAAAACAAAACGGGCGCCTCAGGCGCCCGTTTCGCTATCCGGCCATGCTGACAACCACTCAGCCGCCGAGCTTGCTCTTCAGCGAGGAGATCACCGCCACCGGCGCGGCCGCCGTGGCCGGCATGCCGCGCGGGTCCACTGCCGACACGTAGCTGCCCGCCTCGACCTTGACCACGCGCACCAGGAAGCTGGAACCCTCGTAGCTCACGTCGTAGGAGCCAAGCATCTGCGCCTTGCTGGCGATGGTCAGGCCGGGGATATCGGCCAGCGCTGCACCCACCTTGGCGAACACCTCGTCGCGCTCGCCCGCCACGTTGAAGCCACTGTTGGCGCTCGCCGACGGCGGCGTGTTGGTGTTCTGCTGCGTGGCCGAGGCCAGGGTCGGAACCTTCATGGCACCGGAGGTGTCGGGCAGATTCAGGTCTGGCGGCACTTCCAGCGGGCGAGACTCCGGCGCCAGCGCATAATCGCCGCGCGCGCCCTTCTTGAACCAGCTGCAACCGCTCGTGGCAGCGACGGTGGCGGTCGCCAGCAACGCGAGCGACAGCACGCGGACGGGGGAAACGGAAGGACGCATCGATAGATCTCCTGGGTCAGGCCGCGAGCATTTCGCGGCTGGAAAGCGCTTCCAACGCGATGGCGTCGGCGGCAAGGCGGTCGGCGGCAGGCTGGTGCGCCGGGGAAAGTGGCAGTAGCGGCAGGCGCAGGCCATGCCCGATCCCGGCGCGCTGCAGCAGCGCCTTGACCGGGATGGGATTGGATTCGATCCCGCAGAAGCTGTGGTACTCGCGCAGGCGTGCGTCCCAGGCCAGCGCCGCTTCGCGCTGGCCGGCACGCGACAGGTCGCACAGGCGCCGATACGCCGATGGCAAGGCGTTGGACGCCACCGAGACCAGACCATCGGCGCCGGCCAGCATCGCCTGCGCGGCACTGCCGTCGTCGCCGCTGAGTATCGCAAAGGTGGCGCTGCGCAGCGTCACCAGCGCGGCCACGCGCTCGGATTCGCTGCGGGCTTCCTTGATGCCGACGATGTTCGGGTGACCGACCAGCTCGGCCACCGTCTCGGGCAGCAGGTCGCAGCCGGTACGGCCCGGCACGTTGTACAGCACCACCGGCAACCCGCCCTGGTCGGCGACTGCCTGAAAATGCGCCTTCAACCCCGCCTGGGTCGGCCGCACGTACGGTGGCGTGACCACCAGCGCGTACTGCGCACCCAGGGCGGCGACGCGGCGCGTCTGCACGATGGTCTTGGCGGTGCCGGACAGGCCGGTCCCGGCCAGCACCGGCACACGGCCGGCCACCTGCGCCACCGCCGCACGCAGCAGCGTGTCGTATTCGTCGTCGCTGAGGGTCGCCGCTTCGCCGGTGGAGCCGGCAACCACGATTCCCTGCACACCGCCGCGCAGTTGCTGCTCCAGCAACCGCCGCCAGGCATCCAGGTCGAGTGCGCCGTTGGGACCGAAGGGGGTCGCCAGCGCGGTGATGATGCCGGAAAGGGACAAGATTCTGCTGCTCTTACGTGACAGGAGAGGCCCGCGCGAGCGCAGGTTGAGACCAGCTGCATGTTACTTGCGGCGCGAAACCACGGGCAAGTATGCTGGTCACCGCCAGGGCGCCTGCCCGGGCGGCCATTCAGCCTGATGCAACGCCGGAAGCCCCTTTGACCGACTCGACTCCCCGGCCTTCGCCGACCGAAAACCACCTCCTGATTAACGCCTACACGACGCATCCGGAGTCCCCCCTGTTGCCCGTCACCCGCCGCATCGCCGACAGCGGCTGCAATCTCGTCGACGCCCGCCTGGCCACGGTGGGGCGCGATGTCTCGGTCACCGCACTGGCCACCGGCTCCTGGGACTCGGTCGCCAAGCTCGAAGCCATGCTGACCCGCCTGGAACGCGAGGAAGGCCTGAAGCTGGTGTGGTACCGCACCGGCCCCAAGCAGGCGCAGTCCAACCTGCTGCCATACATCGTCGAGGTGATTGCCGCCGACAAGCCCGGCATCCTGTTCCAGCTGGCCGATTTCTTCGACCGCCAGGGCATCACCATCGAAAACCTGCAGAGCACCCGCTACCGCGCCATGCAGACCGGTGCGGAGATGTTCTCGGCGCAGGTGACCATCGGCGTGCCGGCCAACATGCACATCGCCGCCTTGCGCGATGATTTCCTGGAATTCTGTGATCACCTCAATCTCGACGCGATCATGGACCCGATGAAGTTCTGAGGCAGGAGCACCCCATGGCCATCGCGCTGTCCGCGCTGCAACAGATGTTCGACCACATCCGCTCGGAAACCGACTGGGATCTGGATGGCCCGCTGCGCTGGGAATATTTCTTCGCCGACCCGGCGCAACAACCGCTGCAACGGCTCGCCGAGCAATTGACCAAGGATGGCTACCGGGTCATCGACATCTTCCTCGGCGAACGCGACGAAGACGATGGCGACGACGAGCAGTCGTATTTCCTGCATGTAGACAAGCGCGAGCATCACACGCTGGAGTCGCTGAATCAGCGCAATGCGCAGTTCGATGCGCTTGCCAAACGTTTCCATATCGCTGCTTATGATGGGATGGACGTCGGGCCGGCCTGATCGGCCGCCGACCACATCCTCCCTTCACAGGCCGAGCAACGATGACCGACGCTGCCACTCAACTTCCTGCCGCCACCCTCGACCTGCCGCTGGCGCTGTCCGGCGGCACCCAGACCAACCTGCGCGACCATGCCGGCCAGTGGCTGGTGATCTACTTCTACCCCAAGGACAGCACGCCCGGCTGCACCACCGAAGGCCTGGACTTCAACGCACTGCTGCCGCAGTTCAAGAAAGCCGGCGCCGCCGTGCTGGGCGTCTCGCGCGATTCGGTGAAGTCGCACGACAATTTTTGCGCCAAGCAGGGGTTTGCCTTTCCGCTGGTCAGCGATGGCGACGAGGCCCTGTGCCGCGCCTTCGACGTCATTAAGGAAAAGAACATGTATGGCAAGCAGGTGCTCGGCATCGAGCGCAGCACCTTCCTGCTCTCGCCCGAGGGGCGCATCGTGCAGGAATGGCGCAAGGTCAAGGTGGCCGGCCATGCCGAGGCCGTGCTGGCCGCGTTGAAGGCGCACGCCAAACAGTGACACCCCTCGCTTCCCGCGTCCTCCATCACCCTGCCCCGGCAGGCGTGATGGCTCGCCCCTGCTTCATCACCTGGAAGACCCAATGACCCGAGGCAAGCGCATCTACGTGCTGGACACCAACGTGCTGATGCACGATCCCACCGCGCTGTTCAAGTTCGAGGAGCACGATGTCTTCCTGCCGATGCAGGTGATCGAGGAGCTAGACAACGCCAAGAAGGGCACTTCCGAAGTCAGCCGCAACGCGCGCCAGGTCAGCCGCTTCCTGGATGAGCTGCTGGAGAACACCAACGCCGAGCAGATCCAGGCCGGCATCGTGCTGCGCCACCCGCAGGGCATCCAGCTCAAGGGCCAGGCCGCGATCGGCCGGCTGTACTTCCAGATCCACCCGATCGACCCGGGCCGCACCTTCGGCGCGATGCTGCCGGACAACAAGATCCTGGCCTCGGTGCTGGCGCTGCGCGAAGAAAATCCGGAGGTGCCGGTCATCCTGGTGTCCAAGGACATCAACCTGCGCATCAAGGCCTACATCAGCGGCCTGGTCGCCGAGGACTACCAGAACGACCGCGCGCTGGACGATTTCAGCCTGCTGTTCACCGGTGCGATCGAACTGCCGGAAGATTTCTGGCAGAAGCACAACCAGGAACTGCGCAGTTGGAACGAGCGCGGCCGCACCCACTACGAAATCGTGCCGACCGCCGACGAGGACTGGTACCCCAACCAGTACCTGTACCTGCCAGGCGAGGACGAGGTGGAACTGCGCGTGGCGCGGGTCGGCGGCGGCAAGGCCACGCTGTGCCTGGTCGATGACTTCCGCACCGCCCAGCACGCGGTCTGGGGCATCGCGGCGCGTAACCGCGAGCAGAATTTCGCGCTCAACGCCTTGATGGACCCGGAGATCGACTTCGTCACCCTGCTCGGCACCGCCGGTACCGGCAAGACGCTGCTCGCGCTCGCTGCCGGCCTGGCCCAGACGATGGACCAGCAGCGCTACCGCGAGATCATCATGACCCGCGCCACCGTCAGCGTGGGCGAGGACATCGGCTTTTTGCCCGGCACCGAAGAAGAGAAGATGACCCCATGGATGGGCGCGCTGACCGACAACCTGGAAGTGCTCACGCATAACCAAGAAGGCGGCTCGTGGGGCCGCGCGGCCACCAACGACCTGCTCGCCAGCCGCATCAAGATCCGCTCGATGAACTTCATGCGCGGGCGCACCTTCCTGTCGCGCTATCTGATCCTGGACGAGGCACAGAACCTCACCCCGAAGCAGATGAAGACGCTCATCACCCGCGCCGGCCCCGGCACCAAGATCGTGTGCCTGGGCAACGTCGAGCAGATCGACACGCCCTACCTCACCGAAACCACCTCGGGCCTGACCTACGCGGTAGACCGCTTCAAGGCCTGGCCGCACAGCGCGCACATCACCTTGCGCCGTGGCGAGCGCTCGCGCCTGGCCGACTTCGCCTCGGAGGTATTGTGATGCGCAGCCTGCACGGCGCGCTGGCGCTTGCGGTGATCGCACTGGCCGGCTGCGCCACCACGCAGCAGCCGTCCAGCGTGCCGACCAACCTCAAGAGCGGGCAGTCGTGGATCATCAGCCGGCAGGGCATCGCCGAGCAGGTGCTGGACACCTGCTCGCGCGACAGCCCCGCCCGCCAACCCGGGCGCATCAGCGGCTATTGGGCCCCCACCCAGCAGCAGGTCGAATTGCTGGAGTCGCGCCAGGATGCGCTGACCCCGGCCATCGCCGAACCGCGCGAATACGACCGCCAGTATGTCGGCGTGGTGATCCAGGGCCAGCAGCTGATCTACATCAACGCCTTCAAGCTGCCCAATGCCCCACCGGTCAGACCGGCACGCGAGGCGATCCGGGTCTGCGACGGTGGCAGCGCGTTCTGGGGCGCGCTGTACGACCCGCAGACCGGGGCATTTTCGGAAATCGCTATCAACGGCAGCCCCTGAGGCAACCCTGCTTCACGCCAGCGGGCGCACGCGCTGCATCCGCTTCTGCACAGCCGCCGCCCGGGCAGTGCAGAATCGGCGCATGACCACGCCCAGCACGCTGTCCGCATTGACCATCGCCGGCTCCGATTCCGGCGGTGGTGCCGGTATCCAGGCCGACCTGAAGACCTTCGCCGCCCATCGCGTGCATGGCCTGTCTGCCATCGCGGCGCTGACTGCGCAAAATACCCGTGCGGTGACGGCGGTGCACATCCCGCCGATCACGTTTCTTCGGGCGCAGGTAGAGGCCTGTTTCGACGACTTCCAGATCCAGGCAGTCAAGTTGGGCATGCTGGCCAATGCCGAGGTCATCCACTGCGTGGCCGACCTGCTCCAAGCGCATCGTCCCCCGTTCGTGGTGCTGGACCCGGTCATGGTGTCCACCAGCGGCGCGCGCCTGCTCGAAGACGCCGCGCTGGACGCGCTACGCCGCCGCCTGCTGCCGCTGGCAACGCTGGTTACGCCCAATACGCCCGAAGCCGAGCTGCTCACCGGCCGCCGCATCGACGATGCCGATGCGGCCGAGCATGCCACCGCGGCCCTGCTCGACCTCGGCGCGCAGGCGGTGTTGCTCAAGGGTGGCCATCTGCATGAAGGCGCGCGCGTGGTCGATCGCTTCGACGACGGCGTCACCCAGGACGTGTTCCTGCACCCGCGCCTGCAGGTGGACGCGCACGGCACCGGCTGCAGCCTGTCGGCGGCGATCGCCGCGCAACTGTGCCAGGGCCTGTCGCTGCTCAATGCCTGCGAAGCGAGTATCGACTACGTGGCGCGCGCCATCCGCCATGGCCAGCGCCCAGGCCGTGGCCAGGTGCTGGTGCTCGACCACTTCGGTGCGGCGCCCGGCGCATGAACCTACACCGCGATACCTTGACTGCCAACGCAGCCGATGGACACGCCTGGCAAGTGATTCGCTGCGCGCCCGTGCAGCCGGTCGCCTCGCTGCTGTGGCTGCCGGCACTGGGCGTGGCGGCACGGCATTACCTGCCATTGGCAACAGCGCTGGCGTCCGCCGGCATCGCGGTGTATCTGCACGAATGGCGCGGCAACGGCAGCAGCACGCTGCGCCCATCGCGCCAGCATGACTGGGGCTTTCGCAGCTTGCTGGCCGACGATATTCCGGCCAGCCATGCACTGATGGCGCGGCACGCTCCGCAGCGGCCCCACCTCGTCGGCGGTCACAGCCTGGGCGGACAACTGGCCTGCTGCCACGCCGCCTTGCAGCCGGCGCGCATCGCGCGGTTGTGGCTGGTCGCCAGCGGCTCGCCGTACTGGCGAGAGTTTCCGCGCCCCATGCGGTACGGGCTACCGTTGGCCTATCGCCTCCTGCCCTGGCTGGCGCGCGCGTGCAGGGCGTGCTGCACGGTCGCTCGCTGCGCTTTGCCGGCACCGAGGCACGCAGCCTGATTAGCGACTGGGCTCGGGTCGGTCGCAGCAATCGCTATCGCGCCGCCGGCACCGCCTGGGACCTGGAACGCGCGCTGGGCGCGCTCAGCGTGCCGATCACGGCGGTGACCTTCGCCCGCGACCACTTCGGCCCGCCCGCAGCGTTGCAGACATTGCTGCGCAAGATGCCGCACGCACCAGTCGATGTGCAGCCGCTGGACGATGCGCAACTGGGCGTGCGCAGCGATCATTTCGCCTGGATGAAAACCCCTGACGCCGTGGCTGCGGTGCTGAAACGCACGCATTGCGCCACAGTCGATGACACTGGAATTTCACAAAGGGATTGACGGCCCGTGCGTGCATCCGCATAATTCCGCTCCTGACGAGGCGCCCGTAGCTCAGTTGGATAGAGTACCTGGCTACGAACCAGGCGGTCGGGAGTTCGAATCTCTCCGGGCGCACCATCTTCAGAAGAAGTACAAAAAGACAGCATTGAACCGCTGTTTTTTCAGTTAAACGTCCGCTTGCACTGCATCGGATGCGCAAGACAAACACAAGATATGCGCCCGTAGCTCAGTTGGATAGAGTACCTGGCTACGAACCAGGCGGTCGGGAGTTCGAATCTCTCCGGGCGCACCAATCTTGAAGAAAACGACCAGCTTGCTGGTCTTTTTTTTGCCTGATCTCCCAGCCTGGATTGAGCGATGCCGGCAATGCGGCCGCCGATCGCGGCACCCGCGCGGATCGCATCACGGTCAGCCGTTGATCGCCACACCTCTCTCATGCAGGCGCGCGCCGGCCCTCATACCGTTGCACCTCGCACGTCCACGCCTGCAGCCGCCACTAGCGGCAGCAACGACGTTACCGGATAACCGGCGGCGTGCCACGCATCCAACCCACCCCGCAATGGCCGCACATCGCGATAACCCCGCGCGCGCAGGCGCCCGGCCAGCCATGCGGCGGAGACTTCGCCCGGGCACGCGCAATAGATCACGACCGCACGTTCGCGCGGCACGTTGGCGAGGATGTGCGCAAGCTGTCGTTCGTCGGCAAACACGGCACCCAGAATCGTATAGGGCTGCAGATCGCGATAGCCGGGCGCACGAATGTCCAGCACCGTGGGGCGCTGCTGCTCATCGCCGTCCAGCAACGGCAGCAGTTCGTCCACCGCGATGCGCGCCTGCTCCAGCGACCGCAGCAAGGCATGCCGCCGCCACCAGCGCCAGCCGACATAGCCGGCCAGCAGCGCCACCAGCACCACCACCGCACCGGACCCCAGTTCGGACAGGAATGCCAGCACGTCCTGCACCTGATCGGCGAACACCGCTCCCAGGCCCAGGCCGGCCAGCGCCCACAGCGCAGCACCCAACGCGTCGTAGCGCAGGAAGGCCGCCAACCGCACCTGGCTGGCACCGGCCATCGGCACCGACACCATCGACAGGCCGGGCACGAACTTGGCCACCGCCAGCACGCGCACGCCCCAGCGCGAAAAAAACCGCTCGGTCTGCTTCATGCAGGTATCGCGCGACAGCGACAGGCGGCACAGCGACCGCAAGGTGCGGTTGCCGAAGCGGCGGCCGGCCAGATACCAGGCCAGGTCGCCCAGCAGGCTGGCCAGCACCGCCACGCCCCACGCCGCCAGACCGGCCAGCCAGGCATCGCTGCCGCCCGCCAGCGCGTAGCCTGCGCCCACCAGCACCAGCGTCGGCAATGCCGGCACCGGCAGCCCGAGCGACAACGCCAGCACGTTGGCGAACACCAGCGCCAATCCGTACTGTTCGATCAAGCCTTGCATGCGGGGATCCTGCGCGACGGCAAGCCGGCATTATCCGCGCTCGCGTGGCCGCACGACTGCCCGGCGGCAACGCAACGATACGTTGCGGCCAGCGACTGCGACCAGCGCTCGAACAGCCCCTCGCTGCGCAGCGCCTGGCGCCACCAGTTCAGGGCCTCGCCCTCCTCGCCCGGCCGCCACGCCAGGTAGAAGGTTTCGTCGGCCTTGCGTGTTTCCACCGGCACCTCCTGCAAGCGGCCTTCCTGCAATGCACCGCGCGCATACAGCTCGGGCAGGAAGCCGTAGCCCACACCGGCCAGTTGCAGCAGCAGCTTGGTGTGCATGTCCGGTACGGTCAGCACATCGCGGCCGGACAGCAGGCCCACGGTGCGCGGCAACAAACGTCGTGCCGAATCGGCCACCGCGATCGCACGATGGTCGGCCAGCTCGGTCGCCCCCGGCAGGGCGGCGCCCGCCAGCGGATGAGTGCAGGCCACCGCGAACACGAACTGCACGCTGCCGATCGGCTCGGCGACATAGCCGCCGCCGCTCGGCCCCTCGCCCGCCGCCACGATCAGGTCCACCCGCCGATCCAGCAAGGCCTCCCAACTGCCGGACAGCGATTCGCTCAGCACGCGCAGCCGGGTACTGTCGGCCACGCGGTAGAACGCCAGGATTTGATCCTGCAGCAACGCCGCCGGCAGGATCGCATCCAGCCCGATCGCAAAGTCCGATTCCCAGCCCGAAGCCACCCGCCGCACCCGCACTTCCAGTTCCTGTGCCGCACGCAGCAGATGGCGGCCTTCGCGCAGCAGTTCGCGCCCGGCCTGGGTGGGGGTCGCCTTCGGCCCGAAGCGCTCGAACAGCTGCACGCCCAGGTCCTCTTCGAGCCTGGCCACCGTGTAGGAGATGGTCGATGGCACCTTGAACAACACCTTGGCGGCGGCGGCGAATGAACCACGACGGTCGATCGCATCCAGGATCTGCAGCGCTTCCAGGCTGATCTTCATTGTTCGATTTTTTCGATGATAGCAGCCAAATCTACTCGCTTTTTCTTCCTCTCGCAGAGGCAGAGACTCTCCATCAAGGCGCTGGCACACCGATCCAAAGACCGGCGCCAATTCGAATCTACCCTGGAGCAGCAGCATGTTGAATGTCCGCAAGAGTGAAACCCGTGGCCGCGCCGAGCATGGCTGGCTGTCCTCGCGCCATACCTTTTCCTTCGCCAGCTACCACGACCCGCGCCACATGGGCATCGGCCCGCTGCGGGTCATCAACGAGGACAAGGTGCAGCCGGGTGAAGGCTTCGGCACCCACGGCCATCGCGACATGGAGATCATTTCCTACGTCCTGGGCGGGGCGCTGGAACACAAGGACAGCATGGGCACTGGGTCAGTCCTGCACTACGGCGATGTGCAGCGCATGAGCGCCGGCAGCGGCGTCACCCACAGCGAGTTCAATCATTCGGCCAGCGAGCCGGTGCATTTCCTGCAGATCTGGGTGATGCCCGAACGCGCCGGGATCGAGCCGAGCTACGAAGAGAAGCACTTCGATGCCGACAGCAAGCGCAACCAGCTGCGCCTGATCGCCTCGCCGGGCGGTGAGAACGGCTCGCTGCGCCTGCATCAGGACGCACGCCTGTACGCCACCATCCTGGACGGCGCGGTGCGCCTGCAGCAGCCGCTGGCCGAGGGCCGCATCGGTTACGTGCAGGTGGCCCGCGGCAGCCTGAGCGTGAACGGGCAGGCGCTGTCGGCCGGCGATGCGGTACAGCTCATCGGCGAGCCGGAGATCGTGCTGGCCGATGCACGCGATGCAGAAGTGCTGGTGTTCGATCTGCCAAGGTAATTCGGCACGGGCCTGATGCGGCGCGGCGCGCCGAAGTCGCCGCAGCGGCGCAGTGCGCGGTCAGGCAGCCTGCGCACTGGCGCGCCGCAGGAGGGCGGCGTCCTGCGGCGTAGATTCCTCGGCGTCGCCATTGACCAGTTCGAACAACGCATCGGCGTCGGCCTCCAGCACGCGTGCCGAGCGCGCCAGGTCGTCGACCATCTGCGCCTGGTCGCGCGCCTGCACGCCGATCGATTGCAATGCCGCATTGGCGGTGGAGATACCCTGCGCCTGCTCGCGGCTGGCACTGGCGATCTGCTCGACGGTGGCGGTGACACGCAGCACCGAACCCACCATGTCCTGCATCACCACGCCGGCCTGTTCGGCCAGGCGCGAGCCATCGCCGACCTGATCGGTCGCATTGTCGATCAACGCGCGGATCTCCCGCGCCGACACGCTGCAGCGCTGCGCCAGATTGCGCACTTCGGTGGCCACCACCGCGAATCCGCGCCCCTGCTCGCCGGCACGCGCCGCTTCCACCGCTGCATTCAATGCCAACAAATTGGTCTGGAAGGCAATGCCATCGATGACCTCGATGATCTGGCCGATCCGATCTGTCGCAGAACGAATCCCGGCCGTGGTCTCGACCACCTTGGCGATGACCTCCGCACCACGACGTGCCACCGCCGCCGATTCCTCGGCCATCTGCCGCGCCGAACCCGCACTCTCGGAATTGGCCTGTACCGTGACGGCCAGCTGATCGATCGTGCCCGCGGTCTGCGCCACTGCCAGGGACTGGCTGGACGCGCGGCTGACCAGCTCCTGGTTGCTGACGGAAATGTGGTGCGACTCGCGCTGCACGTTCTGCGCGATGCCCAGGGTCTGCCGCACCAGGTCGTGCATGCGCTCGGCCGAACGCACCTGGTCGGTGACATCGGTGGCGTACTTGACCACCTTGTACGGGCGGCCGGACACATCCAGGATCGGGTTGTAGGAGGCCTGGATCCACACCGCACTGCCATCCTTGCGCAATCGGCAATAACGCCCCGCATCGAACTGGCCGCGCGCCAGCTTGGCCCAGAAATGGCGGTAATCCTCCGATGCGCGGTAGGCCGCATCGACGAACATCCCGTGATGCCGGCCGATGGCCTCCTCCGGCGTATAGCCCAGGATCGCCAGGAAATTGGCGTTGGCGCCCAATACGTGGCCCTCCAGATCGAACTCGATCACCCCCATCACCTTGTCGATGGCCTGGATGCGGCCATCCGCATCGGCCGAATCGACCACCTGGCGGGTCACATCGGTGGCGTACTTGACCACCTTGTACGGGCGCCCATGCGCGTCCAGCACCGGGTTGTAGGACGCCTGGATCCACACTTCACGCCCATCCTTGCCGATGCGCCTGTAGCGACCGGCGTTGAATGTGCCGCGCCCAAGCGACTCCCAGAACGCACGATAGGGAGCGGACTGGCGCGTAGCGGCATCCACGAACATGCCGTGATGCTTGCCGCGAATCTCATCGAGCCGGTATCCCATCACCTGCAGGAAATTCTGGTTGGCATCGAGCACCGTGCCATCGAGCGAGAACTCGATGACCGCCATCACCTTGTCGATCGCATCGATCCGCCCTTCGAAATCGACGGTCTGACGCACCTGCTGGGTAATGTCGGTGGCGTACTTCACCACCCGATACGCCTTGCCGGCACGATCGAGCAACGGGTTGTAGGAGGCATTGATCCACACCTCGCGTCCATGCTTGTCCAGTCGACAGAAACGCCCGGCATTGAAGTCGCCGCGACGCAACGCCTCCCAGAACTGGCGATAACTCTCGCTATCGCGGTCGCTGGCGGTGACGAACATGCGGTGATGCTGGCCGACCACTTCGTCACGCCGATAGCCCATCAGCGACAGGAAGTTCTGGTTCACCTCCAGGATGCGGCCATCCAGATCGAACTCGATCACGGCCATCACCCGGTCCACCGCGTTGGCCTTGTGCTGCAGCCCACGGTTCCCGAACGAGAACAAGCGCCTCAATAGCGGCAATCGATACATCACGTCGAATCCGGGATTTAGTCCACAGTATTAGCGGCGCACTGATGCCGGACTTGATCTGCGCGCGGACCGTCAGACCCACCCGCGCAATGGCCGTGAGCGATCGGGCGCCTGGCCTGCGCTGCAAGATGGCCCGCGCACTCACCGCCCCCGGTCCTTCATCATCCGGATCACTGACCACCCTTTGCCGCAGCCGCCCCGTCACCACCGACCGATTAAACAAAAACGCCTGCAAATCAGCGATTTGCAGGCGTCTGGAACACTGGCGGAGCGAGAGGGATTCGAACCCTCGATAGAGCTTTTGACCCTATACTCCCTTAGCAGGGGAGCCCCTTCAGCCACTCGGGCATCGCTCCAGTTTTTTCGTCCTGCCGCACTGTCTGTGGCAGGCCGCGAAGAATACCGGGTAAGAGGGGCTAACGTAAACCCTTTATGACGATCAATTCGAAGAATCGTCGCCGTGATGCGCGCCGGAGGCCACCGGCTCGTCTCCACGCTGGATGCGCTGATAGATTTCTTCGCGATGCACAGCCACATCCTTGGGTGCGGTAATGCCAATACGCACCTGATTACCCTTGACGCCGAGCACAGTGACGGTGACCGAGTCGCCGATCATCAAGGTTTCGCCTACCCGGCGAGTGAGGATCAACATTTTGCAAATCTCCTGGAACTGGTGGGCTTCCCACCAGCATCGACGGTCTCCTGAGTGAGACGCGCCCTAGGTAAAGGGAATAGACGATAAATGGTAGCGGCACATCCCGCTGACCATCAAGGCATAGCAGGACAAGTGTTCAGCCCAAGTGTTGCTTGACCCAGGAGGTCACACCGTCGAGTGCGGTCGCAAGAGCGGGACCGTCCTCGCCACCACCCTGGGCGAGATCCGGACGGCCGCCGCCCTTGCCTCCGATCTGACTGGCGATATGGCCAAGCAGTTCCCCCGCCTTCACCTTGCCGGTTGGCTTGCCGTTCACTCCGGCCACCAACGCGACCTTGCCGGCCGATGCACCAGCCAGCACGATCACCGAGTCGCCCAATTGCTGCTTCAGGCGATCCATCGCCTCGCGCAAGGCCTTCGCATCGAAGCCTTCCAGACGCACGGCGACGACCTTCACCCCGGCAACATCCACGGCGCTCGCGCCCAGATCTGCGGTCGCACCGGATGCCAGCTTGGCCTTCAATGCGTCCAGCTCACGCTCCAGGCGCTTCTGACGTTCGGTCAGCACGCGCACCTTGTCGACCACTTCGCCGGCATTGCCACCCAGCAGGCCGGCCGCCTCGGACAAGCGTCGCTCCTGGTCGGCAACATGATCCAGCGCGCCCTGCCCGGTCACCGCCTCGATGCGACGCACGCCCGAGGACACACCGCCTTCGGAGGTGATCTTGAACAGGCCGATGTCGCCGGTGCGGCTCACATGGGTGCCGCCACACAGCTCGGTGGAATAGCCGCCCATCTTCAGCACCCGCACGCGCTCGCCGTACTTCTCGCCGAACAGCGCCATCGCGCCGAAATCCAGCGCTTCCTGCATGGCCATGTTGTGCACTTCGACGGCATGGTTGGCGCGCACCTCGGCGTTGACCTTGCGCTCGATCACCGCCAGTTCGTCGGCGGTGATCGGCTGGAAATGCGAGAAGTCGAAACGCAGCCGGTCCGGCGCCACCAGCGAGCCCTTCTGCTGCACATGCGTGCCCAGCACCTCGCGCAACGCGGCATGCAGCAGGTGCGTGGCCGAGTGGTTGAGGATGGTCTTGCCGCGGCGCTGCACATCGATGCCGCCCGCCAGCACGTCGCCCAGCGCGAGCGCACCCTCGGTGATGCGCCCTACGTGTCCGTGGAACTGGCCGGCGAACTTCTGGGTGTCGGTGATGTCGATCGATACGTGGGTGTTGCTCAACTGCCCGCTGTCGCCGACCTGACCGCCGGATTCGGCGTAGAACGGCGTGCGATCGGTGAACACCATGACCTCCTCGCCGGCCTCCGCACGCTCGACCGGGCGGCCCTGCTTGAGCAGGGCGACGACCTTGAGGGTATCGGCGTCGTGCGCCTCATAGCCCAGGAACACGGTCGGCGACATGGTGGCGACCAGGTCGGCCGGCAACGCAACGCCACCGCCGAACTTGCCGGCGGCACGCGCGGTCTCGCGCTGGCGCTCCATGGAGAACTCGAAGCCCTCCATGTCCACCCGCATGCCGCGCTCGCGCGCGATATCGGCCGTCAGATCGACCGGGAACCCGTAGGTGTCGTAGAGACGGAACGCGTCCGCCCCCGGAATGACGTCCTGCGACCGCGCCGCCACGTCGTCGAAGATCTTCATGCCGGCGTCCAGCGTCTCGGCAAAGCGCTCCTCTTCGGCCAACAAGGCGCGGGCGACGGTATCCCTGGCCACCACCAGCTCGGGATAGGCCTCGCCCATCAGCTCGACCAGGGTGGGCACCATCTTGCTGAAGAACGACTGGCGCACGCCCAGCATCCAGCCATGCCGCAGCGCACGCCGGATGATCCGGCGCAGCACGTAGCCGCGCCCTTCGTTGGAGGGCAACACGCCGTCGACGATCAGGAACGAACAGGCGCGGATGTGATCGGCGATGACCCGCAGCGACTTGTTTTCCAGATCGCTGACACCGGTCAGCGCGCTGGCCTTGCCGATCAGCGCCTGGAACACGTCGATTTCGTAGTTGGTGTGGACGTGCTGCAGGATTGCAGCCAACCGTTCCAGACCCATGCCGGTGTCCACGCAGGGGGCCGGCAGGGGCACCAGGGTGCCATCCGGCTGGCGGTCGAACTGCATGAAGACCAGGTTCCAGATCTCGATGTAACGATCGCCGTCTTCGTCCGGCGAACCCGGCGGGCCACCGGCGATATGGTCGCCATGGTCGAAGAAGATCTCGGTGCAGGGGCCGCAGGGGCCGGTATCGGCCATCTGCCAGAAGTTGTCCGAGGCGTAAGGGGCGCCCTTGTTGTCGCCGATGCGTACGATGCGGCTCTCGGGAATGCCGATCATGTCGCGCCACAGTGCGAAAGCTTCTTCGTCGGTGTGATAGACGGTGACCAGCAGGCGCTCGGCCGGCAGTTTCCAGACCTGGGTCAACAGTTCCCAGGCCCAGGCGATGGCATCCTTCTTGAAGTAATCGCCGAACGACCAGTTGCCCAGCATCTCGAAGAAGGTATGGTGACGCGCGGTATAGCCCACCGAATCCAGGTCGTTGTGCTTGCCGCCGGCACGCAGGCAGCGCTGCACGTCTGCGGCGCGCACGTAACTGCGCTTCTCTGCGCCAAGAAAGACGTCCTTGAACTGGACCATGCCGGAATTGGTGAACAGCAGGGTCGGGTCATTGCCCGGCACCAGCGGTGCGGATGGCACGATGGTGTGGCCCTTGCCCTCGAAAAACGCAAGGAAGTCGCGGCGGATCTGGGAAGTGCTAAATTTGGCAGGTGCGTTCATGTGCTGGCATTGGGCGGGCGGCAGTCCCGGTCACCCAATGAGATATGGGCGCAGATGAGCGGAACAACCTGAAACCACCAAGGGTAGCAGGCCTGACGCCCTCAGTCCTCAAGGTCGAAGCGCGTGGCGCTGCGAATGCTGTTGCCGTCGAAACCACGCCGGGCCAGCAGCTCGGCGGCCTTGCGCCGCTGCGGCAAATCCACCGGCCCTTGCTCGCCGAAACGGCGGCAGACCAGATCGCGCGCATTCTCGGTCCAATCGCCCTCGAAGGTGGCCATTGCGGCACTGATGGCCTCGCTGTCCAGCCCATGGGTGCCGAGTTCGGCGCGGATGTGCAGGGGGCCGTAGCCCGAACCGGCGCGGTTTCGCACCACCGAGGCGGCAAACCGGGTGTCATCCTGCCACCCCTCGCCCGCCAGGCGCTCGACGGCCGCCTGCGCGGCGTCCGGCTCGATCCCGCGCGCCAGCAACTTGCGATTCAATTCCTTGCGCGAGTGCTCGCGCCGCACCAGTAGCCCCAATGCACGTTGGACCGGCGTCTGCTCCTTGAACCGGCGGCCCCGCTTGGGGGCGGATTCTTGCTCGTCCATCGTGACGTGTCCCTCGATTGCTGCATCAATGCGCCGTCCCTGGCGCCCGCCCTCCTGGCCCTCGATAGATCTACCGCGAGAAGCAGCAGCACTGACTCCACCGTTCCCGCGATAGAAAAACTTGAAACGACATCACCAGCGAACTACGTCAGAAGGGGGGGGAAGCGGCTGAGACTGCCACGCCCCCCGGGACACCAACCCCATCACGGCACGCCGGTCGCGCCAGCCTGGCCAACGCCTTCCGGCTACCAGTGCTGCTTATTCCTTCTCGGCGTCGTCGCCTGCTTCGCGCGGCGCCTCGGCGGGCTGGAACTTCTCGCGCAGCTCCGCTTCCAGCTTGACCGCCACCTGCGGGTTATCGCGCAGGTAACCACGCGCGTTGTCCTTGCCCTGACCGATGCGCTCGTCGCCGTAGCTGTACCAGGCGCCGGCCTTGTCCACCAGCTTGGCTTCCACACCCATGTCGATCAACTCGCCCTCGCGGCTGATGCCCTCGCCGTAGAGAATTTCGGTGACCACCTGCTTGAACGGAGGCGCCAGCTTGTTCTTGACCACCTTGATCTTGGTCTGGTTGCCGATGATCTCGTCGCCCTTCTTGATCGCGCCGATGCGGCGGATGTCCAGGCGCACCGAGGCGTAGAACTTCAGGGCATTGCCGCCGGTGGTCACTTCCGGGCTCTGGCCCGGCATCATGACGCCGATCTTCATGCGCAGCTGGTTGATGAACACCACCAGCGTGTTGGAGCGCTTGATGTTGCCGGTGAGCTTACGCAGCGCCTGGCTCATCAGGCGGGCCTGCAGGCCCGGCAGCTGGTCGCCCATCTCGCCTTCGATTTCCGCCTTGGGCGTCAACGCCGCCACCGAGTCGACCACCACGATGTCGACCGAGCCCGAACGCACCAGCATGTCGGCGATTTCCAATGCCTGCTCACCGGTATCCGGCTGCGACAGCAGCAGGTCATCCACATTGACGCCCAACTTGGCGGCGTAGATCGGATCCAGCGCGTGCTCGGCATCGATGAAGGCCGCCGTGCCGCCCTTCTTCTGGCATTCGGCAATCGCCTGCAGGGTCAAGGTGGTCTTGCCCGAGGATTCAGGGCCGTAGATTTCCACTACGCGGCCCTTGGGCAGGCCGCCGATTCCCAGTGCGATGTCCAACATCAGCGAGCCGGTCGGAATGACCTCGACCGCCTCGATCACGCGGTCGCCCATGCGCATGACCGACCCCTTGCCGAATTGCTTTTCGATCTGGCTCAGTGCGGCGGAAAGGGCGCGCTTCTTGTTCTCGTCCATCTGGGTGATCCTTGTCAGTGATTTCGGTGTGGAGCCAATGTAGCGGTGGTGTATCGCAAAGGCTGAGACTGGCGGCGACACACTCAGGTTAACGATGCGGTCGGTGCCCGGGCAGCGGACAATGCGGCGATGCCGACTGGGAAAACGCCCCGCGCAGGCATCGGTACAGCCCTCAGCGATTGGGCCTCAGCAGCCCGCAATACAGGCCTTCGATGGCGAAATCCTGATCGGGCTGCACTTCGATCGGGGCGTAGTCCGGATTGCGCGGCAGCAGCCGGATCCGGTCCTTGCCGATCTTCAACAGCTTGACGGTGATCTCTTCGTCGATCCGCGCCACCACGATCTGCCCGGAGCGCGCGTCGCGGGTGCGGTGCACACCGATCAGGTCGCCGTTGAAGATGCCTTCGTCGCGCATGGAATCGCCTTGCACCTTGAGCAGGTAATCCGGCGATGGCGAAAAGAACACCCGGTCCAGCACCACGAAGTCGTCCGAACCGATGTCGGCACCGATCGGCAGGCCGGCGGCCACCCGGCCCAGCACCGGCAGCCGCAGCACATCGTCGCGGTTCGATTCGCCGCCCGCCGGTGCGCGCGGCTGCGCGCTGCCCTGGCCAGCCAGGCGGATGCCGCGTGCCTGCCCGGGCACGCGCCGGATCGCACCGGCCTGCTCCAGGGCCTCCAGGTGATACTGCGCCGCGCGCACGCCTTTGAATCCGAAGGCGCGCGCGATCTCGGTCTGTGACGGCGGAACGCCGTCGGTCTCGATGCGCTCGGCGATCAGGGCCAGGATGGCGTGTTGGGTATCGGTCAGGTCCATGGTTAGTAGTATTACTACTAACGCAGCGGCGTGCAAGCCCTGCGCACGGCAGCACGTCGTTGGCAACCGGAATGCGGCGCTAGCGCCGACTGCGCCAGATCGAAAACAGGATCCAGATGCCGCACAGCCCAGCGCCGATGAAACCGCTCACGCCCAGGCCAAGCAGCCAGCGGCTGGCGCTGCCGCCGACACTATTCATCACGATCGAGGAGCCGATCACCAGCGCGGCGGTGACGATGCCCATGGTCAATCGGTTGGCCGCGCGGTCGACCTGTTCGCCGAATTCGCGCAATGCGCGCGTTTCCACCTGCAACTGCAGCTTGCCGCGCCGCGCGGCCTGGATCAGCCGCTTGAGATCACGCGGCAGATCGCCAATCAGGTCGATCGCGCCGGTCACGGTGCGGCGGCCACGGCGCAGCATGGCGTTGGGCGCATAACGCTGCAGGACCACGCGCTCCAGATACGGCTGCGCTTCGGTGGCCATGTCGAAATCCGGATCGAGCTGACGCCCCATGCCTTCCAGCGTGAGAAAAGCCTTGATCATCAGCGCCAGATCCGACGGGAGCGGCAAGCTGTGGTCGCGCAGAATTGCGGTGACATCGCCCAGCATGGCACCGATGCGCAGTTCCTTCAGCGGCACGCCCCGGTATTGGTCGATAAACGCGCCGATGTCCTGCTGCAGGCGCGGCTCATCGATCTCGAGGCTGGCACCGGCCCATTCCAGCAGCACATCGATGACGGCTTCGGCGTCCTGGCTCACCATGCCGTGCAACAGCTGCGCAACCTGGAAGCGCCGCTGCTCGGAGACACGCCCGACCATGCCAAAGTCGATGACGGCGATGCGCCCGTCGCGCAGGTAGAAGATATTGCCCGGATGCGGATCGGCGTGGAAACACCCGTTCTGCAACACCATCTTGAGCACGATGCCGGCACCGGCGCGCGCGAGCGCCTTGCGATCCAGCCCGGCCGCGTCCACCGCCTGCAGGTCGCGTCCGGGAATGCCGTCGATGAAGTCCTGCACGTTGAGCGATTCGCAGGTCCACTGCCAATACACCGCCGGCACCACGACCTGCGGGTCGTGAGCGAAGTCGGCCGCGATGCGTTCGGCATTGCGGCACTCGGCGGCGAAATCCAGTTCGCGCCGCAGCGACACGGTGAACTGCTGCACCACCTCGGCCGGGCGGTAGCGCTTGAGATCCGGTGCGCGGGTCTCGACGATGTCGGCCAGCCGCGCCAGCAGGCGCAGATCCGCTTCGATGGTGTCGCCGATCCCGGGGCGACGGATCTTCAACACCACCGGGGTGCCGTCGGCCAGCCAGGCGCGGTGGGTCTGCGCCAGCGAGGCGGCGGCCAGCGGTTGCTCGTCGAGGCGGGCGAACACGCTATCGGGCTCGGCACCGAGCGCGGCGACCAGTTGCGGCAGGACCTGCGCGAAGGGCAAGGCCGGCACGGCATTCTGCAGTTCGCTCAGTTCGTCGATCCAGTCCGGCGGCAGCAGGTCAACGCGCGTGGCCAGCACCTGACCCAGCTTGACGAAGGTGGGGCCCAGTTCCTCCAACGCACGTCGCACGCGCATCGCGGCGGACATGCGCAGGCGGCTTTCGGCATTGCCCCACTGCAATAGCTTGCCGGCCCGCTCCAACACGTCCGCCAGCCCGATCCGGCGCACGATATCGCCGAATCCATAGCGGATCAGCACGGCGGCAATTTCCTGCAGCCGCCCCAGGTCGCGCACGGTGCCAAGTGCCTCCCACATCAGCGCACCGCCTGGCATGGCTGGACCGCACAGCGCTGCCGCAGGCCTGCCGGTGCAGGAGCGAAGCGGTGGACGCGCACGCCGCCGCACCAGGGGGGCGCGTGCGGGGGTGTCGCGCTGGACTGCTGCAGGCCCTGGGCGATTGCAGCAACGCATCGCCGCGCGAACTGCGCACTCCACCGGCACGCAGCAGGCGGGAACGGCGACGAGGAAACGATTTCGACAGCGGAGAACGCGGGCATCGGCACACAGGTCGGCAAGCAGAGCCTGGGTTGTAGCCCATCTGCCACCCGTTGTCGCGCGCCCGATGCTGCCGGCCGGCCATGCCGGGTTTGGGCAGGCCTGGCGTGCGACCGGTCGATTGCACAGGCGCTGGCGCGACGCGCGGGCCACTGGCGCAACGAGGCATGCGGCCCAGCGGCCGGCTGGCAGCAGCGTGTGATGACGATCTGGCGGACGCTATCGGTGATCGCGCACGCGCTGTAAACGACAACCGCTGGTGCGCACGCTTGCCCTATAGCAGCGCGCTCAATCCACCGAGCGCAGCCACCACGGTCTGTCGGCGCACGGCATCGCGGTCGCCATCGAACTGGCACAGCTGCGCGGTGGCATAGCCGCCCCGTCGCTTCCACCCAATCCAGACCGTGCCGACCGGCTTGCCTTCGCTGCCGCCACCCGGACCGGCGATTCCCGTCACCGCCACCGCAATGCTGCCACCGGAGCCGACCAAGGCACCGGAGACCATCTCGATGACGGTTTCCCGACTGACCGCCCCGTGGACTTCCAGGGTCTGCGGCCGCACCCGCAACAAGGCCTGCTTGGCTTCGTAGCTGTAAGCAACGATGCCGCAATCGAACCAGTCCGACGAGCCGGCAATGTCGGTCATCGCCTTGGCAATCCAGCCGCCGGTGCAGCTTTCCGCCGTCACCAGCCGTTCGCGCGCGGCACGCAACTGCGTACTCAGCGCGTGGGCAAGCTGCTGGAGATCGTGGTCGGTCGGAAACGTCATTGCGGGGTTCGGCTTGGACAGCGCCCACTTTTATCCGAATTCGCCGGCCGTGTCTTGCGCTGCAGTGCCGGTGCCCTGGCCGCGAGCAGCGCCTCAGGTCCGGGGAGGCCAGCAGCGTGGTGGTCGTGGCGCGGCGCAAGGCTCAGGGAAGGCGAGCGGCCGGCGTGGGCGAGCAACCGCACGCCCATCGCCACCCCCGTCCTCTCATGCGCCGGCACTGATGCTGGCGTGCATCAGGTTTCCCAGTCTTCGCGGCGATCGGGCAACATCGCGCGCAACGGCGCACCGTCGTCGCCCGCAGCCAGACGCTCGGCCTCGACCATCGGCAGATCGACTTCGAGCAGCCAACCGTCTTCGTCACCCTGCTCCTGGCGCACCACTTCCAGCTGATGCAACTTGGAGCGCAGGCGGCCGGCCGAGGGCGGCAGCCGCAGCTGGCCGGTCACATGGCGTAGATCCAGGCGCTGGCCGAGTGCGCGTTGCAGTTCTTCCAGCCCGCGGCCATCGCGTGCGGAAATCCACACGCGCTCGCGGCGCGCCGGATCGGGAATCCCGTCCTGCGCGTCGTGACGCACTTGCGCGCCTTCGATCCTGTCGATCTTGTTGAATACCAGCAGCTGCGGCAGCTCGCCGGCACCCACCGCATGCAGCACCTCGTCCACCTGCAGGATACGTTCTTCGCGCAGCGGGTCGGCGGCATCGACGATATGCAACAGCAGATCGGCCTCGCGTGCCTCGGACAGGGTCGAACGGAACGCGGCCACCAATTCGTGCGGCAGATCGCGCACGAAGCCGACCGTATCGGCCAGGATCGCGCTGCCACCCGGCAAGGCGATGCGCCGCACGGTAGGATCGAGGGTGGCGAACAACTGGTCGGCCGCATACGCATCGGCACCGGTCAGCGCATTGAACAACGTGGACTTGCCGGCATTGGTATAGCCAACCAGCGCGATGCGCGGCAGCTCGCTGCGCAGCCGCGCGCGGCGCATCTGGTTGCGCTGCACCTCGACCTTTTCCAGCCGCTTCTGCAACTGTTCCACCCGTTTCTGCAGCAGGCGGCGGTCGGTTTCCAGCTGGGTTTCGCCAGGGCCGCGCAGGCCGATCGCACCACCGCGCTGACGCTCAAGGTGGGTCCAGCCGCGCACCAGCCGTGTGGCCATATGCCGCAGCTGCGCCAGCTCCACCTGCAACTTGCCTTCGTGGCTGCGCGCACGTTGCGCGAAGATATCCAGGATCAGCCCGGTGCGATCGATCACGCGCCGCTCCAGATAGCGCTCCAGGTTGCGTTCCTGGCCAGGCGACAAGGTGTGGTTGACCAGCACCAGATCCGCGCCGGTGGCCTCGGCCGCCGCCTTGACCTCTTCGAGCTTGCCACTACCGATCAGGGTGGACGGGCTGGGTTTGTCGATGCGCGCGGTGAGCGTGGCCGCCACCGTGGCGCCCGCCGACCTTGCAAGGTCGGCGAACTCCTCCAGCACATCTTCTTCGGCAGGCCCACCGGCGTGGGTCTGGATCAACAACGCGTGTTCACCCTTGCGTGAGCGATCAAACACGCACTACTCCATTACTGCTCGACGTCGTCATCTTCCGCCTGATTGCCTTCATTGGATTGCACATACCCGCCACCCGGCCCCACGCGCACATTGCGCGCCGGCACGACCGTGGAGATGGCGTGCTTGTAGACCATCTGACTCACGGTGTTGCGCAGCAGGACCACGAACTGGTCGAACGACTCGATCGTGCCCTGCAGCTTGATGCCGTTGACCAGATACACAGACACCGGCACCCGCTCGCGCCGCAGCGCGTTGAGGAACGGGTCCTGTAAAGATTGCCCCTTAGCCATCGAAAAAACTCCTTCATTATTGTTCTTATTGTCCCGGTCGATACCTGCCATCCCCAGCAGGCCCCGGAAACACGATGTTACACGCCTGAAGGCGGCCGTACAGCGGGACGATGGGCGAGGAAGCCGGCAAGTGCGTCATCCAATCGATGCCGGTCATGCTGCGGGTCGAACCAGCGTGCGTCGAGTTCGCCGCGCAGCCAGGTGAGCTGGCGTTTGGCCAGTTGCCGGGTCGCCTGCACCGCCTTGTCGCGGAACTCGGCCAGGCTGCCGGCGCCGTCCAGATATTCCCAGGCCTGGCGGTAGCCCACTGCGCGCACCGCCGGCAGATCCAGCGGCGCGACCACCGCACGCATCTGCGGCAGCGCGCGCAGGCCTTCCACTTCGCCAAGGAACTCCTGCGCCAGCATCTGCTCCAGCCGCTGCGCGATCCGCGCATGCAGCACGGCCCGCTCGCGCGGGGCCAGGACCAGCTTCAGCACCCGCACCGGCAGCCGTGGCGGCGCCGGCAGGCCCTGCCAGTAGCTGATCGGCCGGCCGCTGATGCGATACACCTCCAGCGCGCGCTGGATGCGTTGCGGGTCGGTGGCATGAATGCGCGCCGCGGCGACGGGATCGATCTGCGCCAGCTGCGCGTGCAGGGCCGCCCATCCGAGCTGTTCGGCCTGCGCGGCAATCGCCGCGCGCACGGCCGGGTCGGCCTCGGGCAGTGGCGACAGGCCTTCCAGCAACGCGCGGAAGTACAACCCCGTGCCACCGGCCAGGATCGGCAGCTTGCCGCGCGCAACGATGTCGTCGATCGCACGCCGCGCATCGCTGGCGAACTCGGCGGCCGAATAGGTCTGCCAGGGATCGCGCAGGTCGATCAGATGGTGCGGCACCGCCGCGCGCATCGCCACATCCGGCTTGGCCGCACCGATATCCAGCCCGCGATAGACCAGCGCCGAATCGACGCTGACGATCTCGCCATTCCAGCGCTGCGCCGCCTCCAGCGCCAGCGCGGTCTTGCCGCTGGCGGTGGGGCCCATCAGCGCGATCGCCAGCGGGCGGCGGTCTGCTGGCATCAGTCCTCGTCCGGCCAACGGATCGTCGGCGCAGCCGGTGCCGTCACCCGTGGCACCGGGATCGCCGCGACCGCGCTCCAGACCTTCAGTGCATCCACGGTCGCGGCCACATCGTGCACACGCAACAACAGCGCGCCGTGCTGGGCGGCGATCAGATGCGCGGCCACCGAGCCATGCACCCGCTCGGCGGCCACTTCGCGCCCGGTCAACTCGCCGATGCTGCGCTTGCGCGACAGCCCGGCCAGCACCGGCAGGCCGAACTCCTGCAGGCGCTGCAACTGCGCCAGCAAGGTGAGGTTATGTGCGGTGGTCTTGTCGAAACCGAAGCCGGGGTCGAGCACCAGCCGACGTTTGTCGATGCCGGCCATTTCGGCGGCGAAGATGCGCTCGGCGAGAAACCGATGCACCTTGCCCACCACATCGTCGTAGTGCGGCGACTGCTCCATCGCATGCGGCGCGTTGCGCGCGTGCATCAACACCACCGGCACCTGCAGTTCGGCGGCGGCCTGCAACGCGCCGGGCGAACGCAGGGCGTACACATCGTTGATGACGCCGGCACCAGCCGCGACGGCCGCGCGCATGACCTCCGGCTTGAACGTATCGATGCTGATCGGCACCGTCGTCCGATGCGCCAACGCCTGGATCACCGGAATCACGCGCTGCAGTTCATCGTCCAGCGACACCGGCGCTGCCCCGGGACGGGTGGATTCGCCCCCGATATCCAGCACCGCCGCGCCCTGCTCCACCAGCCGCAGGCCGTGGGCGATGGCCGCCTCGCAGGTGGCGTGCTGGCCGCCGTCGGAGAACGAGTCGGGCGTGACATTGACGATGCCCATCACCTGCGGCGCATCCAGTCGCAGGCTGCGACCGGCGCAATCCAGCTTGAGGGCGGTGTCGAACATCGGAAGTCTCCTGAATCGGTTGGACGAGGGGGTGGACGACGCGTTTTGCTGGCGTGCGTCGCGCTGCATCGAAGGCCACAACGCATCGGGGCCAGGAATCGCTTCCTGGCCCCGACACTTGTTACATCACGCTGGTCGGCGGCAGCTTACAACTGCTCGGCCGGTCCTGCGATGGGCGGCAGCGGACGCGGGCTGCCCTTGTCGTTGTTGTTGCCACCATCCTTGTCCGACTTGCCCCAGCCTGCCGGCGGCGGCGGCTCGCGGCCTTCCATGATGGCGTCGATCTGCGGCACGTCGATAGTTTCGTACTGCAACAGCAACTGCGACATGGCGTGCAGCTTGTCCAGATTCTCGGTGAGAATGGTCTTGGTCTTGCTGTAGGCCTTGTCCAGGATCGAGCGCACTACTTCGTCGATCTTGCGCGCCGTCTCGTCGGACACGTTCTTGTGCTGGGTCACCGAACGACCCAGGAACACTTCGTCTTCCTCTTCGCCGTACGCGACCGGGCCGAGTTCGTCGGACAGGCCCCACTTGGTGACCATGTTGCGGGCCATCTTGGTGGCACGCTCGATGTCGTTCGATGCGCCGGTGGTGACCTTGTCGCCACCAAAGATCAGTTCTTCGGCGACGCGACCGCCATATAGCGAACACAGCTGCGATTCGATCGCTACGCGATTCATCGAGTAGCGGTCGCCCTCGGGCAGATACATGGTGACGCCCAACGCGCGACCGCGCGGGATGATGGTGACCTTGTAGACCGGGTCGTGCTCCGGCACCAGCCGACCGACGATGGCATGGCCGGCTTCGTGGTAGGCGGTCAGGGTCTTCTCGTCCTCGCTCATGGCCATCGAACGACGTTCGGCACCCATCAGGATCTTGTCGCGGGCACGGTCGAAGTGATCCATGCGGACCTCCTTCTCGCTGCCGCGTGCAGCAAACAACGCCGCCTCGTTACACAGGTTGGCCAGGTCCGCGCCGGAGAAGCCCGGGGTGCCGCGCGCGATGACCATGGGCACCACGTCCTCGGCCAGCGGCAGCTTGCGCATGTGCACGCGCAGGATCTGCTCGCGGCCCTTGACGTCTGGCAGGCCAACCACCACCTGGCGGTCGAAACGACCCGGGCGCAGCAGCGCCGGGTCCAACACGTCGGGACGGTTGGTGGCAGCGATCACGATCACGCCTTCACCGCCCTCGAACCCGTCCATCTCCACCAGCAACTGGTTCAGGGTCTGCTCGCGCTCGTCATGACCGCCGCCCAGGCCGGCACCACGATGACGGCCCACCGCATCGATTTCGTCGATGAAGATGATGCACGGCGCATGCTTCTTAGCCTGTTCGAACATGTCGCGCACGCGGCTGGCGCCGACGCCGACGAACATTTCCACGAAATCCGAACCGGAGATGCTGAAGAACGGCACCTTGGCCTCGCCGGCGATCGCCTTGGCGAGCAGGGTCTTGCCGGTGCCCGGCGGACCCACCATCAACACGCCGCGCGGAATCTTGCCGCCGAGCTTGGTGAATTTGGTCGGGTCGCGCAGGAAGTCAACCAGCTCGCCCACCTCTTCCTTGGCCTCGTCGCAACCGGCGACATCGGCGAAGGTGATCTTGATCTGGTCCTCGCCCTGCAATTTGGCGCGCGACTTGCCAAAGCTCATCGCCCCCTTGGCGCCGCCGCCACCGCCCTGCATCTGGCGCATGATGAACAGCCAAAAGCCGATGATGAGGATGACCGGCAGGAAATTCAGCACCAGCGACCAGAACCCGGGGCCGGTGGACGGCTTCTGCCGGGTCATTTCGATGTTCTTGCTGTACAGCACGTCGACCAGCTTGTCGTCGCGCGGACCGTAGACGGTGGCTTCGCTGCCGTCAGTGCGCTTGAAGCGGATTGCGTTGACGGCCAGGTTGGTCTCGTCGGTGTAATCCACCGATTTGACGCGTCCGGAGTCCACTTCCTTCAGGAATTGGGTGTAGGTGATCGAGTCGGCACCGACACCACCCGCCATTCGCGGCGAGAAGCTCTGGAAGACGACCATCAGCACAACCGCGACGACCACCCACAGCAGCAGATTCTTGGTCAAGTCGTTCATCCTCATTGGCTCCGGTGCCCTCTACTCTTCAATTCTTGAAACACGGTGGTCATTGGCAGCTTACTTGATCTGGACACGCTTGCCCTGACCGAGCACATAAACTTCCGGGGAGCGCTTGCGCGAGGCCGCCGGCTTGCGAATCGTCACCTTGTCATAGCGGCGGCGAAGCTCGCGAATGTAGTCGTCGGACCCCACACCCTGGAACAGCTTGATGAGGAACGCCCCACCCGGCTTGAGATGGGTGTCGGCAAATTCCATCGCCAGTTCCGCCAGGTGCATCATCCGCGGTTGGTCGACCGCATCCATGCCACTCTTATTGGGGGCCATATCCGACAGCACAAGGTCTACCGGCACATCGCCCAGCATCGCCTCGAATTGCGATAGGACGTCCTGCTCCCTGAAATCACCGTGAAGGAACTCCACGCCCGCCAGGGCCGGCATGTCCAGGATGTCCAGCGCCACCACCCGGCCGCTGTTGCCCATCGACTTGCGCACCTGTTGCGACCAGCCACCCGGCGCGGCGCCCAGGTCCACCACCACCATGCCCGGCTTGAGCAGGCGATCGCGCTGCAACAGCTCTTCCAGTTTGTAGGCCGCGCGTGAGCGCATGCCTTCGGCCTGGGCCTTCTTCACGTAAGGGTCGGCGAAGTGTTCCTTGAGCCAGCGCTGGCTGCTTTTACTGCGGGAAGGCATTGGCAAAGGGGTCCGAACGGGCCGCCATGATACCCTGAACACCCTTTGCTGCCTTTCGATCCTGCATGTCCATTGTTCTCACCTCCGCCCAGAACCGTTTCCTGCGCGGCCAGGCCCACGACCTCAAGGCCCTGCTGCAGACCGGCGGCAAGGGGGTCACGCCGGCATTCCTGGCCGAACTCGAGGACGTGCTCGAGCGCCACGAACTGGTCAAGGTGAAGGTGGCTTCCGAGGACCGTGAGACCCGCGATGCATTGATCGCCGAACTGGTCGAGCAGACCGGCAGTGCCCTGGTGCAGCGGATCGGCCATGTTGCCATCCTGTACCGCCCCAGCAAGGAAAAGCGCCAGATCGTGCTGCCGCGCGGCTGAACCTGCGAGTGCCTTCATGCCTTTGAGCCAGGAACACCCCGATTACACCTATGCCTTGCGTGCGGCCGATGGCCGTCACGCCAAGGTGAACGAGCAGATCCTGCAACACAGCTTCATCCTGATGCCGGACGAACTGGTGGACCACTGGCCGGTGCAGGACCTGGCGCAGCTGCAGGCCAGCGATCTGGATGCAATCCTGGCGCTGTCCCCGGCGGTGATCCTGCTGGGCACGGGCGAGCGCCAGCAATTTCCCAATGCGCAGGTGCTGGCCGCCTGCCTGACCCGCGGCATCGGCCTGGAAGCGATGACCAACGCCGCCGCCGCCCGCACCTACAACGTGCTGGCCAGCGAAGGCCGCCGGGTGGCCTTGGCAATGATTTTGCCTGGCTGAATCGGGAATCGGGAATCGGGAATCGGGAATCGGGAATCGGGAATCGGGAATCGGGAATGGGGAATCGGGAATCGGGAATCGGGAATCGGGAATCGGGAATCGGGAATCGGGAATCGGGAATCGGGAATCGGGAATCGGGAATCGGGAATAGCAAGCTGGACTAAGCTTCTTCTGTCAAGCACCCGCTCGACCAATCTCTTAGCTGCAGTATTTGCCGATCGTCAAACTACCGACCAGCCCAACGCTGTTGCGATTCCCCATTCCCCATTCCCCATTCCCCATTCTCGATTCCCGATTCCCGATTCCCCATTCCCGATTCCCGATTCACTTCTTCGGCAAATACAACAACGGGTCCACCGGCTTACCGTTGTAGCGGATCTCGAAGTGCAGCATGTCGCGCGCGGCGCCGCTGCGGCCCATTTCGGCGATCTGCTGGCCGGCCTTGACGTTCTGGCCTTCGTTGAGCAGGCGCTTGCGGTTGTGGCCATAGGCCGACAACCACTGGTCGTTGTGCTTGATGATGATGAGCTCGCCGTAGCCGACCAGGCCGGCACCGGAGTACACCACCACGCCATCGGCCGCGGCACGCACGGCCTGCCCGCTGGCGCCGGCGATATCCACGCCCTGCTTGGTGGTCTCTCCGCTCACGAACGTCCCGACCACCACGCCATCAGCGGGCCAGCGCCATGCAAAACCGCTGCTGACCGGCGCGGCGACCGGCGCCGCCGGGCGCGCCGGGACCACGCTGCCGCCGGCCACCGGCGCGCTGCTGCCGGGCTTGCTCGCCCCACCGGGATACAGCTTGAGCGTCTGGCCGGGATAGATCGTGTTCGGAGACGACAGGCCATTCCAGGCCGCCAGGTCCGCAGCGGTGATATTGGTCCGGCGCGAGATCGCGTACAGGGTGTCGCCACGCTGCACGGTGACGGTGGCACCGGGACGCGGCACCGACGGCCGCTGCGCCGCCGCAGGGCGCGACGACGAAGATCCGCCGCCGGGCGAACGCACCACCGTGGCGCTGCTGCAGGCGGCCAGCCCGATGGCGACCATGAGCAGGACTGCTGTCTTGCGTACCGAATTCATCTGCGTCTTGCTCATCCGTTGGTTGTCTTCCACACCAGCCAGCCGGCGCCGGCCGCGAGCACCGCCATCGCCACCCAGCCCAGCGGCTCGATCCACTTATGCAACGCCGCCTCTGCCCGCGCACCGCCCAGGCGGATGGCACCGGCCACCAGATACACGCGCTTGCCGCGCCCGACCAGCATGCTGGCGATGAAGGGCAACAACGGCACACCGACCACGCCGGAGGCCCAGGTGAAGATCTTCAGCGGGATCGGGGTGAAGCCCACCAGCACCAGCGCCCAGAACGCCTTCCACGGCGACTCGGCCACCAGCACGCGCAGGGTCTCGATCTGCTGCTGGATCTTCGCACTCCAGCCCAGCCATTCGATCAACGGTTGCAGGGCGGCAAAGGCGAAGTGGCCCAGCAGGTAGCCGACCAGCGCGCCGCAGATCGAACCGATCAGGCTCAAGGTGGCGAACCAGAGTGAGCGCTTGGGCTCGGCCAACGACATCGGCGCCAGCATCACTTCCGGCGGCACCGGAAAGATGAAGCCCTCCACGAAGCTCAGGCCGGTCAGCAGCGCGGGGGCGCGGCGATGGCGCGACCAACGGATGGCCACGTCGTACAACGGCCCGAAAATCTTCATCGTGGAACTCTCATGAGGTCAATCCAGCATGCCCGACAACAGCGGGACGAACGTGACCGGGGCCAGAACCTGGTGTTCGATCGCACCGTCGGCCGCGCGGGTGAGTTGCACCAGCGACTGCGAGGACGCACCACCGACCGGGGCGACCAGCCGCCCGCCGACCGCGAGTTGATCGACCAACGCATCCACCAGCGCCGGCGCGGCAGCGGTGACCACGATGGCATCGTAGGGACCGTGTTCGGGCCAGCCGATGCGACCGTCGTCGTGCTTGCTGCGCACATTCATGCCCAGGTGGCGGAAGCGCTTGCGCGCCTGCCGCAGCAGATCGCCGATGCGTTCGACCGTATAGACCTCCAGTCCCAGCGCGGCGAGGATCGCGCCCTGGTAGCCAGAACCGGTGCCCACTTCGAGCACCTTGGTCGGCGCCACCTGCAGCACCGCTTCGGTCATGCGCGCCACTACCCAGGGCTGGGAAATGGTCTGGCCATGACCAATCGGCAAGGCAGTGTCTTCGTAGGCGCGCGAGGCCAGCGCTTCATCGATGAACAGATGCCGCGGCACAGTGCGCACCGCATTGAGCGTGGCTTCGTCCTGGATGCCGGCCTCGCGCAGGCGCTCGACCAGGCGGTCGCGCACGCGCTGCGAGGTCATGCCGATTCCCACCGACTCCGGTTGCAGGCGCAGCCTCGGCGTCATGCCGACGCGTCCAGCGCGGCGGTCAGTCCGCCGACCCAGCCGGCCACGGTCTCCAGCGCCTGGTAGCGGGTGAGATCGACATGGATCGGGGTGATCGAAATCCGCCCGGTGCGCACGGCATGGAAGTCGGTGCCGGCGCCGGCATCCTGCTCGGGACCGGCCGGACCGATCCAGTACACGGTGCGGCCGCGCGGGTCGCGCTGCGGCACGCACGGCTCGGAACGGTGGCGGTTGCCGAGCCGGGTGACCTCGAAACCAAGCACATCCGACCAGGGCAGATCCGGAACGTTGACGTTGAGGATGGTGTCGGCCGGCAACGGATCGGCCTTCAGCCGCGCAACGATCTCCACCGCTGCGCGCGCGGCGGTTTCGTAGTTGTGCGCCTCGTGGTTGTGCGTGACCAGCGACACCGCCACCGCGGGCAGGCCCAGGAAGCGGCCCTCCATCGCAGCGGAGACAGTACCGGAGTAAATCACGTCATCGCCCAGATTGGCCGAGTTGTTGATACCCGAGACCACGATGTCCGGCTCGTACTCCAGCATGCCGGTGAGCGCCAGATGCACGCAGTCGGTTGGCGTGCCGGCCACCGCGCAGGTCTGTGCGTCGATACGGCGGGTACGGATGGGCACATCCAGCGTCAGCGAATTGCTGGCGCCGGAGCGGTCGCGATCGGGCGCGACCACCATCACTTCATGACCGGCACTCCGCAGTGCCTCGGCCAGGATCTGGATGCCGGGGGCGTCGACACCGTCGTCGTTGCTAACCAGTACGCGCATGGGACTCCTCGGAAAACCCGGCCATGATACCGGATGCGTCCACGGGCTTGCCGCTTGATCTTCGCGTCTGCCTGAGGTTGGAACGGTTACGCTGTGCCCATGTCGCATCCCGAAGACGAAGACGACGGCGCGCTGTTCCGTGCCGCCATTGGCGCGGTCCAGCCGCTGCGCGAGGTCGCGCCGCCGGCCAATGCCAAGCCGCGCCCGAAGCCGCGCGCACGCATGGCCGAGCGCGACGAGGCGCAGGCGCAGACTGAATTCGCCCGCCTGCTGCGCGACAGTGCGCCGCTGGAAGCCGGCGATACCGCCAGCTACCGCCGCGACACGCTGCCTGCGAGGCTGTTCCAGCGCCTCAAGCGCGGGCAGTTTTCAGTGCAGGACGAGCTGGATCTGCATGGTGCCACCGCTGCACAGGCCGAGGCCTTGCTGCGCCAGTTCCTGCTGGAGGCGCATGCGCACGAACATGGCTGCGTGCGCATCATCCATGGCAAGGGCCTGCAGTCGGACAACGGTGCGCCGGTGCTGAAGAACCTGGTGGACCGCCTGCTGCGCCAGCGCAACGACGTGCTGGCGTTTCATTCCGCACCACCCACGCAAGGCGGGACCGGGGCATTGTTGGTATTGCTGGCGCGGAAGTAGTCGCAGCATCCTGTAGGAGCGGCCCCGGCCGCGAGAGGCGCTACCGGCAATGCCTGTCGCGGCCGGGGCCGCTCCTACACAGAATTACGCTGATGCGTCGAAACATGGCTGCGTGCGCATCATCCATGGCAAGGGACTGCAATCGGGCAACGGTGCGCCGGTACTGGAGAACCTGATGGACCGCCTGCTGCGCCAGCGCAACGACGTGCTGGCGTTTCATTCCGCACCGCCCACGCAAGGCGGGACCGGGGCTTTACTGGTGTTGTTGGCGCGGAAGTAGTCGCAGCATCCTGTAGGAGCGGCCCCGGCCGCGAGAGGCGCTACCGGCAATGCCTGTCGCGGCCAGGGCCGCTCCTGTACAGAATTACGCTCAGGCGTCGGAACCCAGCGGCGCGGCGCGGCCTTCGTCGCTGACATCGCCCAGCTCCCACAGCACTGCGGTGGCATAGCAGCCTGGCGGCAATGCGAATTCCACCTGCAGGGTCTGCGCATCCAGCCAGCGGTAGCCAAGGTCTTGCGGACGCAAGCGCAATGCGCGGCGCTCCTGCATCAATCCTGCGGCCTCCAGGCCTTGCCGCAGCGCCTGCGATGGCAGGTCCGAAAGTGCACCCTGCTCCATCGTGGCCGCCTGATCGGTGGGGCGTAACTCCCCCGCGCCCCACAATGGGCCGCTGGGATGGATGTCGAAGCGCGCCAGCCGCTCGGCCAGCACCTCGCTCCACGGCTCGGGACCGAACACGCTGCGCGAGCCATCCAGCATCCAGGCCTCACCCTCCAGCGCGCTATCACAGCTGCCCTGCTGCACGCGGGCGGCCAGCACGCGATTGAACAGCGCCGAGCGCGCTGCCGACAGCAGGATCGAGCGCTGGTCGTTGCGCAGCCGCCGTTTCGATGGCGGCGCCGGCGCCAGGCTGCCGTCGGCTTGCTGCACATGGCCAAACATCGCCAGCGCCGACGCCACGTTGCCGCCGTCGCGGCCAAAACGCTGTTCGCCGAACCAGTTGGGAATACCGCGCGCGGCGATCGCCTGCAGGCGTTGCTCGATGGCCTCGCGCTCGCCCTGCACCTGGCGCAGGGTCAACACGAAGCGATTGCCCAACAGCGCGCCGCGCTGCAGCTTACGGTTGTGCCAGGTGCTCTCGATCACCAGCAGTTGTGCGTCGTCGAGCGTGGCCAGATCCGGGGCGACGCGCTTGGGTAGGTGCACGCTGAAACGCTGCGTGGTGACTGCATGGCGATCCTTCAGGCCGGCGTAGCTCACCCCCATTTCGGCGATGCCCGCCCAACGCGCGAGCGCCTTGGCGACATAGGCGGTGTTCTGCCCACGCTTGCGGATGGTGAGCAACAGATGTTCGCCTTCGCCGGAAGGCTCGAATGCCGGCAACTCATCCACCTGGAAGTCGTCCGGCGTGCAGCGCATGGCCGCACGCAGCACGGCCGCGCCGTGCGCGCGTGGAAGAACGGAGGTGTGGGTCATGCTGTGGTTTACCTTCGCGCCGACGCATCGTGCGCTGTGGGCCGATGGCTCGGCGCGGAATGTCACCTCGCCCGCCGGACAGGCCCGGCAGGCAGGAGTGAATCAGGTAGCGATCTTGCCCAGCAGCACCGCCGCCTGTGCAGCAATGCCTTCGCCGCGGCCGGTGAAGCCGAGCTGTTCGCTGGTGGTGGCCTTGACGCTGACCGCATCGCATTCGATCGCCAGCAAGCCGGCAATACGTTCGCGCATTGCCAGCGCGTGCGGGCCGACCTTGGGACGCTCGCAGATCACGGTGACATCGGCATTGCCGACCCGCCAACCGCGCTCACGCAGCAACTGATCGCAATGCTCCAGGAATTGCGCACTGTCGGCGTCCTTCCAGCGCGCATCGCTGGGCGGAAAGTGCTGACCGATGTCGCCCAGCGCCAGCGCGCCCAGCATGGCATCGCACAACGCGTGCAGCACCACGTCGCCATCGCTGTGTGCGAGCACGCCGTGGCGATGCGCCACGCGCACGCCGCCGAGCATCACGTGGTCGCCAGGGCCGAACGCATGGACGTCGTAGCCTTGGCCGATGCGGAAATTGAAGGACATGCAGACCCTATGGTGATTGAGTGACGTCGTTGCCGTGTCCGGCAGTGACCGACTGGGCAGCGGCGTTGCGCGCGGTGGTCGGCACCTCGGTGGCCTGCGCAACTGACGACTCGGCATCGACCGTCACGCCGCAGCGCGCCAGTTCGAATTCAAACCGTGCCAGATCCGCTGAGGTGGTGACCTTGAAGTTGTCTTCGGCCCCTTCCACCAGCAAGGGGCGCAATCCCAGCCGCTCCATCGCCATTGCCTCGTCGGTCACGTCTACCCCGGCGGCCGCGGCCTCGGTGAGGCCGCGAATCAGTTGATGCCGGCGAAACAGCTGCGGAGTGAGCGCGCGCCATAGACGTTCGCGCGGTTCGGTGCCATCGATGCCGCCATCGTCGCCGGCACGCTTGAGCGTGTCGCGCACCGGTGCCGCCAGGATGGCGCCCACCGGATCGCCGCGACCGATTTCCAGCAATCGGTCCAGATCGGCCAAGGCCAGATTCGGACGCGCCGCATCGTGCACCAGCACGAAATCGTCTGCACGCACGCTGTCGGGCAATGCCAGCAACCCGGCCAGGACGGAGGCAGCGCGCGTCGCACCGCCCACGCAACGCAGTACCGGCTTGGACTGCACCGCCGTCCAACCGGGCCAATCAACATCATCGGCAGCGATCGCCACCAGGATGCCGGCCACCGCCGGATGTGCGGCCAGTGCGGCCAGGGTGTAGGCCATCAGCGGCTGCCCGGCCGCGTGCAGGTATTGCTTGGGCGTGGGCCCACCGAACCGCGTGCCGCGCCCGGCGGCCGGCACGATGGCCCAGATGGAGCCGGTCATGGATGATCCACCGGGTCGGTGGAGGCCGGCGCCTGCTGCGCAGGAGCAGGCGCCTCGGCCGACGTAGGTGACGGCAGCGGTGCATCCTCGACCACGCGATAGAACGTTTCGCCCGGCTTGATCATGCCCAGCTCACTGCGTGCGCGCTCTTCGATTGCCGCCTCGCCATCCTTCAAGTCCTTGACCTCTGCGGCCAACGCCTGGTTGCGCTGGCGCAGACCGTCGTTGTCCTGTGTCTGATGCGCGACCTGGGCTTCCAGCATCATGACTTCGCCAGAATTCCCAGGCCCGAACCAAAAGCGGTACTGCAGCCAAGCCAGCAACACCGCCAGCACCAGCAGTAGCCAGCGCCAGTTGCGCACGGCTTAGCGCTTGAGCGAGACGAACGCGTCGCGGCCGGCGTAACGCGCGCCGGCCCCCAACGCCTGCTCGATGCGCAGCAGCTGGTTGTACTTGGCCACGCGGTCGCTGCGGCACAGCGAGCCGGTCTTGATCTGGGTGGCAGTGGTGGCCACGGCGATGTCGGCGATGGTGGTGTCTTCGGTTTCGCCGGAGCGGTGCGAGACGATGGAGGCATAGTTGGCCGCATGCGCCATCGCGATGGCTTCCAGCGTTTCGGTCAGCGTGCCGATCTGGTTGACCTTGATGAGGATGGCGTTGGCGGTGCCCGAGTCGATGCCCTGCTTGAAGATCTTCGGGTTGGTGACGAACAGATCGTCGCCCACCAGCTGCACCTTCTTGCCCACGCGGTCGGTCAGCAGCTTCCAGCCGGCCCAGTCGTCTTCGGCCAGGCCGTCTTCAATGCTGATGATCGGATACTGCGCGACCCAGTCGGCCAGGAAGTCGACGAACTGCTCGCTGGTCAGGCGCTTGTTTTCGCCAACCAGGTTGTACTTGCCGTTGTCGTAGAACTCCGAAGAGGCCACGTCCAGGCCCAGCAGGATGTCTTCACCGGCGGTGTAGCCGGCCTTGCCGATCGCTTCGAGAATGGTGTCCAGCGCTTCGACGTTGCTGCGGAAATCCGGCGCGAAGCCGCCCTCGTCGCCCACCGCCGTGCTCAGGCCATGACCCTTGAGCACCGACTTGAGCGAATGGAAGATTTCGGTGCCGGCGCGCAGCGCTTCGGAGAACGAGCCGCAGCCGACCGGCAGCACCATGAACTCCTGGAAGTCGACATTGTTGTCGGCGTGCGCACCACCGTTGATGATGTTCATCATCGGCACCGGCAGCGATACGTCCGATTCGGTGATGGTGGACAGGTACTGCCACAGCGGCTGCTTGCGCGAAGCGGCCACCGCATGCGCGGCAGCGAGCGAGACGCCCAGCAACGCATTGGCACCCAGGCGGCCCTTGTTCTCGGTGCCGTCCAGATCGATCAAGCGACGGTCCAGGCCCTGCTGGTCGGCCGCATCGAAGCCCTTGAGCGCTTCGGCAATGGTGCCGTTGACGTTGTCCACCGCATGGCGCACGCCCTTGCCCAGGTACCGGGTCTTGTCGCCATCGCGCAGTTCCACTGCTTCCTTGGTGCCGGTCGAGGCGCCCGAGGGCACCGCCGCGCGGCCGAACGCGCCATCTGCCAGCGTGACTTCCGCCTCCAGCGTGGGATTGCCGCGGGAGTCGAGGATTTCGCGGGCGAGGATCTTGGCGATAGTGGTCATAGGTCCGTTCGGTTACCAGTAAGGGGGGAAGTACACCGGAAACAAGCTGCCGGATTATCGCCGCAGGATGCCGGCTTGCCAAATGCCAGGGCGATCAGACACCGTGTTCGAGGAAGCCGTTGCGCTTGGTGATGGTATCCAGTGCAAGCAGCGTCTCAAGCAAGGCTTCCATCTTGTCCAGCGGCCACGCATTGGGTCCATCGGACAGCGCCTTGGACGGATCCGGATGGGTTTCGGCAAACAGGCCGGAGATACCGACTGCCACCGCCGCGCGCGCCAGCACCGGCACAAATTCGCGCTGGCCACCGGAGCTGCTGCCCTGCCCGCCCGGCAACTGCACCGAATGGGTGGCGTCGAACACCACCGGGCAGCCGGTGTCGCGCATCACGCTCAACGAGCGCATGTCGCTGACCAGGTTGTTGTAGCCGAACGAGGCGCCACGCTCGCAGACCATGATCTGTTCGTTGCCGGTGGACTTGGCCTTGTCCACCACCGGCTTCATGTCCCACGGCGCCAGGAACTGGCCCTTCTTGATATTGACCGGCTTGCCGGCCGCGCAGACGTTCTTGATGAAGTCGGTCTGGCGTACCAAAAACGCCGGGGTCTGCAGCACATCGACCACGGCGGCCACTTCGTTCATCGGGGTGTATTCGTGCACGTCGGTGAGCACCGGCACGCCAATCTGCCGCTTCACCTCGGCCAGCACCTTCAGGCCTTCTTCCAGGCCGGGGCCACGGAAGCTGGTGCCGGAGGTCCGGTTGGCCTTGTCGAAGCTCGACTTGAAGATGAAGTTGATCCCCAGCTTGCCGGTGATCTCCTTGAGCTTGCCGGCGACATCGAGCTGCAGCTGCATCGACTCGATCACGCAGGGGCCGGCAATCAGGAACAACGGCTGGTCGAGGCCGACTTCGAAGTCACACAGTTTCATCAGATCACCTGTTGATTAAAGCCCCTCTCCCGCCGGGAGAGGGGTAGGGGTGAGGGTGCGAAGTACTGCTGAAGCAAAATGGTTTGCCCTGGCTGGCGCGTAGCGACGCGTTCGTCATGGCTGCCATCTTCCAGTGCGTTGCGGCGCACCCTCATCCGCCCCTTCAGGGCACCTTCTCCCCATAAAGGGGACCGAGGTCCCAAGGGGAGAAGGGACTGCTCACGCACGCGCTTCCTTGAGCAGCTTGCCGCCCGCCTTCTTCTCGCGCGCGGCTCGCACGAAGCCAATGAACAGTGGATGCCCGTCGCGCGGGGTGGACAGGAACTCCGGGTGCGCCTGGCAGGCCAGGAACCACGGATGCGTGTCGCGCGGCAGTTCCACCACTTCCACCAGCGTGTCGTCCATCGACTTGCCGGAAATCACCAGGCCGGCATCTTCCAGCTGGGTGCGGTAGCGGTTGTTGAACTCATAGCGATGACGGTGACGCTCGGCCACCACGTCCTTGCCGTAGACCTCGCGCGCCAGCGTACCCGGCTTCAGCCGTTGCTCCTGCAGGCCAAGGCGCATGGTGCCGCCCAGATCCGACTTTTCGTCGCGCTTCTCGACTTCGCCACTGGCGGTGCGCCACTCGGTAATCAGGCCGATCACCGGATGCGGCGACTGGCGATCATTCTCCGTGCTATTGGCGGCGTCCAGCGCGGCAACGTGGCGGGCATAGTCCACCACTGCGGCCTGCATGCCATAGCAGATGCCGAAGTACGGCACCTTGTGCTCACGCGCAAACCTGGAGGTCAGCACCTTGCCTTCGAAGCCGCGGTCGCCGAATCCACCCGGCACCAGGATGCCGTCGATGTCCTGCAGGGCGGCCATGTCGCTGCCTTCCAGGTCTTGGGCTTCCAGCCACTTCAGGTTGACCTTGGTGCGCTGGCGCAAGCCGCCGTGACGCAGCGCTTCGGCCACCGACTTGTAGGCGTCCTGGTGATCGACGTACTTGCCGACCACTGCAATGGTGACCTCATCCAGCGGGTGCTTGACCGCATCCACCACCGCCGTCCATTCGGATAGATCGGCCGCGGCCACCTTGTCGCGCAGCTTGAACTGGTCGATGACCAGCTCGTCCAGGCCCTGGCGCAGCAGTTCCAGCGGCATGCCATACAGCACGTCGATGTCCGGGCAGCTGATGACCGCGCGCTCGGACACGTTGGTGAACAGCGCGATCTTGCGACGCTCCGAATCCGGCACGGCCTGTTCGGAACGGCACAGCAGCACGTCAGGCTGGATACCGATCGAGCGCAGCTCCTTAACCGAATGCTGGGTCGGCTTGGTCTTCAGCTCACCGGCCGCCGCGATATACGGCACCAGGGTGAGATGCATGAACATGGCCTTCTCGGCGCCGCGCTCGGTACGCACCTGGCGGATGGCCTCCAGGAACGGCAGCGATTCGATGTCGCCGACGGTGCCGCCGATCTCGATCAACGCCACGTCGAAGCCAGCCGTGGCCTCGTCGATGCAACGGCGGATCTCGTCGGTGATATGCGGAATCACCTGCACGGTGGCACCCAGGTAGTCGCCGCGACGCTCCTTGCGGATCACGTTCTCGTAGATCCGGCCCGTGGTGACCGAGTTCTTGCGCGACAGCCGCGTGCGCACGTAGCGCTCGTAGTGGCCCAGGTCCAGGTCGGTTTCGGCACCGTCGTCGGTGACGTAGACCTCGCCATGCTGGAACGGGCTCATCGTGCCCGGGTCCACGTTGATGTACGGGTCCAGCTTCATCATCGTGACCTTCAGGCCACGCGCTTCAAGAATGGACGCAAGCGAAGCAGCGGCGATGCCCTTGCCTAGCGAGGACACTACACCGCCTGTTACAAAAATCAGGGGAGTCATGGGGCTCAAGGCCTCCCGGAAAGCCATAGTTTAACGGGTGACGGGCGAATGCCCAAGGGTTGCGTGATGACAAGCTCGTCCCGCATGGCAAAAGTGGCTGCAACCATGCGTAAATGCAGACGCCCCGGCCTGAGCCGGGGCGTCGATGGTGCAAGGCGCTAGTGCGCGTGGATCAGGGTGCCGGCTTTTCCTCTTCTTCTTCCTCGCGCGGGGCGCTGTCGGCCTTGGGCTTCTGAGCGGCAGCGGCGGCGCGGCGCTCGGCCTTGCGCTCGGCTTCGGTCTTGGCCTTGGCGTCCTCGGCTTTTTGCGTGGCGGCGCCCTGCCCGGCCTGCTGCGGGGCGGCCTGGGCCAGCGCCGGCAATGCCGCAACGGCGGCCGCACCCAGGGTGAGCATCAGCATCTGTTTGAACTTCATGGTGTCCTCCGGTTCGGTCACATCCTGACGGTGGGGACGTTCGGTTCCGAAACCAACGCCAGGGTAGCCACGCGCACCCAGCCCTGCACTGAACGCCTGCCGCGTGCAAAAAGTTGCCCCAGCCCGCACACTTGCGCGTCGTTTCACGTGCCAACGAGATGCATGAACACCCGTTATAACGCCGCCGATATTGAAGTGCTGTCGGGCCTGGACCCGGTCAAACGCCGCCCGGGCATGTACACCGACACCGCGCGCCCGAACCATCTGGCGCAGGAAGTCATCGACAACTCCGTCGACGAGGCGCTCGCTGGCCACGCCAGGCAGGTCGAAGTCACCCTGTACAAGGATGGCAGCTGCGAGGTGTCCGACGACGGCCGCGGCATGCCGGTGGACATCCATCCGGAAGAGAAGATTCCGGGCGTGGAACTGATCCTGACCCGCCTGCATGCCGGCGGCAAGTTCAACAACCGTAACTACACCTTCTCCGGCGGCCTGCACGGCGTGGGCGTGAGCGTGGTCAATGCGCTCTCGACCAAGGTCGAGCTGTTCATCAAGCGCGAAGGCAGCGAGCACCGCATGGAGTTCCGCGATGGCAACGCCGCCTCCAAGCTCGAAGTGGTCGGCACCGTCGGCAAGAAGAACACCGGCACGCGGCTGCGCTTCTGGGCCGACCCGAAGTATTTCGATACGCCCAAATTCAATGTGCGCGCACTGCGCCACCTGTTGCGCGCCAAGGCCGTGCTGTGCCCCGGCCTGACCGTCAAGCTGCATGACGAGGCCACCGGCGAGCAGGACAGCTGGTATTTCGAGAACGGTCTGCGTGACTACCTCAAGGGCGAGATGGCCCAGCACGAGTTGCTGCCGGCCGAGCTGTTCGTGGGCAGCCTGAAGAAGGACACCGAGATCGTCGACTGGGCCGCAGCCTGGGTGCCGGAAGGCGAGCTGGTGCAGGAAAGCTACGTCAACCTGATTCCCACCGCGCAGCACGGCACCCACGTCAACGGCCTGCGTTCGGGCCTGACCGATGCGCTGCGCGAGTTCTGCGACTTCCGCAACCTGCTGCCGCGCGGAGTCAAGCTGGCGCCGGAAGATGTGTGGGACCGGGTCACTTTCGTGCTCAGCCTGAAGATGACCGACCCGCAGTTCTCCGGGCAGACCAAGGAGCGGCTGTCCTCGCGCCAGGCCGCCGGCTTCATCGAAGGCGCCGCACACGATGCCTTCAGCCTGTATCTCAACCAGAACGTGGAGATCGGCGAGAAGATCGCGCAGATCGCCATCGACCGCGCCAGTGCGCGCCTGAAGACCGAAAAGCAGATCGTCCGCAAGAAGGTCACCCAGGGCCCGGCCCTGCCCGGCAAGCTGGCCGACTGCATCAGCCAGGACCTGTCGCGCACCGAGCTGTTCCTGGTGGAAGGCGATTCGGCCGGCGGCTCGGCCAAGCAGGCGCGCGACAAGGACTTCCAGGCGATCCTGCCGCTGCGCGGCAAGATCCTCAACACCTGGGAAGTGGCCTCAGGCAGCGTGCTGGCCTCGGAGGAAGTGCACAACCTGGCGATCGCGATCGGCTGCGATCCGGGCAAGGACGACATTACCGGGCTGCGCTACGGCAAGGTGGTGATCCTGGCCGACGCCGACTCCGATGGCCTGCATATCGCCACGCTGCTGACCGCGCTGTTCCTGCAGCATTTCCCCGCCCTGGTGGCGGCCGGCCACGTGTTCGTGGCGATGCCGCCGCTGTTCCGCGTGGACGTGGGCAAGCAGGTGTTCTACGCGCTGGACGAAGAAGAAAAGACCACGCTGCTGGACAAGATCGCGCGCGAAAAAATGAAGGGCCAGATCAGCGTCACCCGCTTCAAGGGCCTGGGCGAGATGAACCCGCAGCAGCTGCGCGAATCCACCATCCACCCGGATACGCGCCGGCTGGTGCAGCTGACCATCGACGATGGCGAGCAGACCCGTTCGCTGATGGACATGCTGCTGGCCAAGAAGCGCGCGGGCGACCGCAAGCAGTGGCTGGAGAGCAAGGGCGATCTAGCTTCGTTGGAAGTTTGAGGACACCGGAAGTTTTAAACGCCCGAGTAGCAAAAGCCCTTCCCCCAATGGGGCGAGAAGGCACGGGTTGCGCGCCACTGGCGCGCGTGCCTTGGAGCGCCCGCGCTGCGAGCGCTGGCCGGGGCGCGGAGCGGGGGTTGGGGTGAGGGGACGGGCGTAGCCACTCGTGAAGTGGGGAGCACGAGGCTTCGCCCATCCCCTCATCCGCCCCCGCGGGGCACCTTCTCCTCCATAAAGGAGGACAACGTCCCGAGAGGGAGAAGGACGTACTGTCGGTCGGCACTCACTTCAGCGGATCGCAGAAATCCGCCTCGCTTACCACCTCGTTGCACGCGACACCCCTGCCTTTCTGCACATTGACCAGGCTCTGCCGTGGACTAGCATCAGCACTCCCCTGTTCCGGCGTCGACACCCATGCCCTTCTTTCTCCGCGCCAGCCTGCTGGCCTGCGTCCTGCTTAGCGGGGCGGCGCTGGCGTCCGCGCCAGATAAAGACGATCGTAAAAGCGACTCCAACAGCGAGGCGAAACCCGATGCATCGGCGTCCAGGCCTGCGCCGTTGCCGGCCGATGCCAGCGTGCGCCAGAGCACGCGTGTGGCCGGCCGGACGCTGAATTACACCGCCACCGTCGGCACGCTGCCGGTACGCGATGCACAGGGCAAGACCACCGGCGAGGTGGTCTTTACCGCCTACACCGTGGATGGCAAGGATCGCCCGGTGACCTTTGCATTGAATGGCGGTCCGGGCGCGGCGTCGGTGTATTTGAATCTGGGTGCGATCGGACCGAAGGTGGTCGGGTTCGGTGCCGAAGGCAACAGCGCCTCCGCACCGGCCACCTTGCGTGACAACCCGGGCACCTGGCTGGATTTCACCGACCTGGTGTTCATCGACCCGGTCGGCACCGGCTTCAGCCGCGCGCTGATCGGTGACGACGCGGCCAAGAAGCAGTTTTACAACCCGCAGGCGGATGTGGAATACCTCTCGCGCGTGATCTACGACTGGCTGCTCAAGAATCGCCGCCTGCAGACGCGCAAGTATCTGGTCGGCGAAAGCTATGGCGGCTTCCGCGGCCCGCGCATCACCCACTTTCTGCAGACCCGCCTGGGCGTGGCGATGAATGGCGTGGTGCTGGTCTCGCCGTATCTGAATCCGACGCTGGACGACAACGGCGATGTCTCGCCGCTGGCGTGGATGCTGACGCTGCCCTCGATCGCTGCTGCACACCTGGAGCGTCAGGGTCAGCTCAGTGACAGCGCAATGCACCAGGTCATCGACTACACGCGCGGTGACTACGCGGTGACGCTGATGAAGGGCCGTACCGATCCACAGGCCACCGAGGCCATGCTGCAACAGGTCACGCGCATGACCGGACTGGATCCAGCCTATGTGCGCCGCTCCGGTGGCAGGCTGGAAACCCAGGCGTATCTGCGCGAGGTGTTTCGCGACAAGGGCGAGCTGGGCAGCCGCTACGATTCCAACGTGACCGCGTTCGATCCGTTCCCCAACGACCCGGCGCAGCGCGCCAACGACCCGTTGCTGGATAGTGTCATTGCCCCGACCACCACCGCGATGGTGGACTTCGTCACCCGCGTGGTCGGCTGGAAGATCGATGCGCGCTATCAAGCCCTCAATTACGACATCAATGCCTTGTGGAATTGGGAAGACGAACAACGCAAGGGCGCGGTCACCCAGTTGCGCCAGTCGGTGGCGATCGACCCCCAGCTGCGCGTGCTGATCGCGCATGGATGGAACGATCTCTCCTGCCCGTTCATGGGTTCGGTACTCACCGTGGACCAGATGCCGGTCATGGGCAGCGATCCCACACGCGTGCAGGTGCGCGAGTATCCGGGTGGCCATATGTTCTACAGCCGCGCAGCCAGCCAGGCCGCGTTCCGCAACGACGTCAAGGCGATGTACGAAACGCGCTGAGCGTAGCCATCGCCGGCCGCACACGCGGCTGGCGACGCATCACGACGCACCAGCCGTTACGAATCCCCAATCCCGAATCACAACGCACCAGGCTCGCTCGCCTTCACGTTCCAGCCCAGCCATTGGTAAAGCTGATAGCGCGCGATGCCCAGGTACTCGTGCAGGGCCACATCGGCCAGGGTGAAGTTGTAGCTCTGCGGCAGGATCGACCACGAGGCGGTCAGCCAATCGGCGCGTACCGGAACCGCATCGATGCCGAAGTGGCGGAAGTACAGCGCGGCGCGACGCAAATGGGTGGCCGAGGACACCAGCACGATGCGATCGGGCCGATACGCGCGCAGCAGCGGTTGACTGAACTGGGCGTTCTGCCAGGTGTTCATACTGGACGGCTCCATGATGAGGTCCGCGCGGTCGATCCCCAGCCCGATCAGCACGCGCTGGTACACCACCGCCTCCGATAGGCCCAGGCCGCGCGCATCGCCGCCACTGATCTCGATCTTGCAGTCGCCACCGCCGTGGCGGCACTGCTGGTACAGCCGCGCCGCCTCGACGATGCGGCCATAGGCGAACAGATTGGCCTCGGCCACCGCATCCCTGCCCTCCGGCCGCACCGTACCGGCGCCGAGCAGCACAATGACGTTGCGCGCACCCCAGTCATTGAAATCGTTGACTCCGGTGCGCTGCAGGTGTTGCAGCATCCACGATGGCAGCGGACCGCAGCCCACCGCCAACACCAGCACCAGTGCAATCGCGCCCAGCGCGCGGGAAAACCGCCTGAGGCCGCGGCGATCGATCCACCAGCCGAGCCCGAACAACACGCATACCAATGCCAGCATCATCAAGAAGGGTCTCGCTCAAAGCGCGCCGGCTGTCCCGCCCACACGCAGGGTCTACACCAGATATCGCCACAGGGTGATCGCGGCGCATGACCGCACCGCGACACCACTCAGGTCCAGCCGAACAGCTCGAAGGCACGCAGGATCAGGTACGCCACGCCGCCGGCAGCGGGAATGGTGAGGATCCACGCCCAGACGATGCGCTCGATCACGCCCAGGCGCAGCGAGCGCGGATTCTTGGCAAAGCCCACACCCATGATGGCAGTGGAGATGCTGTGGGTGGTGGACACCGGCATGCCGAAATGCGCCGCCATGGTCAGCACGGTGGCCGAGCTGGTTTCGGCGGCGAAGCCATGGATGGGATGCAGTTTGACCATCTTGTGGCCGAGCGTCTTGATGATCTTCCAGCCGCCGGACGCGGTACCGGCGGCCATCACCACCGCGCAGGTCAACACGATCCACATCGGGATGCCGTCGCCGGCCGCCAGGCCGGTGCCCGGATGCAGGAAGGCCAGCCAGCTGGGCAGATTGTCCAGCGCACCGGCCGACTGCGCGCCGATCAGGGTCATGGCGATGATGCCCATGGTCTTCTGCGCATCGTTATGGCCGTGCGCGTAGCCCATGTATGCAGCCGAAGCGATCTGTGCCTTGCCGAAGAAGGCGTTGACCCAGCGCGGCCGTGCCAGCCGCCCGATCGGGCCGCCCAGCCTGGACATGCCGGCGATGATCGCCCACAGCAGCACCATCACCACGATGCCGAGCAGGAAACCGGCGATCGGCGAGGTAATCATCGGCACGAACACCTTCCACAACAGGCCCTTGTTCTTGGCCCAGTTGCCGATGTTCTCCGACCAGATCAACGCATCCCAGTTGTTGTGCGCAGCGGCCAGCCCGGCGCCGCACAGGCCACCGATCAGGGCATGCGAGGACGAGGACGGCAAGCCTTTCCACCAGGTGATGAGGTTCCAGATGATGCCGCCCAACAGCGCGCACAGGATCACCTGTGGAGTGACATCCACCACGTTGGTGTTGAGCAGCCCCGAGGCGATGGTCAGCGCCACCGCCGTGCCGGTGAGGGCGCCGATCAGGTTCATGCCAGCGGCCAGCATCACCGCCCAGCCCGGCGAGAGCACCTTGGTGGCGACCACGGTGGCGATGGAGTTGGCGGTGTCGTGGAAGCCGTTGATGAACTCGAACACCAACGCGGCCAGGATCACCACCAGGACAAGGGTAAGCACGCGGCGGCCTCAGCTGTTCTTCAACACGATCTGGTACACCACCACCCCTGCCTCGCGGCAACGGTCGATGGCTTTTTCCAGGATCTCGAAGAACTCCTTGAGCAGGAACATCTGCAGGGTGTCCAGCCGGCCGGAATAGATGTCGCGGTACAGCTCCAGCATCAGCCGGTCGGCTTCGTTCTCGAGCATGCGCAGCTTGTCGTTGAGCGCGGTCATGCGATCGATGTTCATGCGCGGCAGCTCGTCGACCATCTCCACCACCACCGCGGCCGCCTGCTCCAGCATCGCTGCGCGCGGGGCGAAATCGATGTGTTCCAGGTGCTTGGTCGCCAGCGAATAGCGATCGGCGAACTTTTCGACCTGCTTGGGAATCTTGTACAGCGCCGAACCCAGCGCTTCGATGTCTTCGCGCTCGATCGGGGTCATGAAGCTGTCTACCAGGGCCTGGCCGATCTTGTCGGAGGCCGCGCGTTCGCGCAGGCGGGCGAGCTTGAAGGCGTCCAGCGCGGGCTGCCGGTCGGACTCGCGCATCATGGCGTGCAAGGCCTTGGTGCTGTCGTAGGCGGCCTGCGCCGCTTCGTTCAGGAGCGAATAGAACTGCTTGCCGGAACCGAAGATGGTCTGCAACGAGAACATGGGTGGAGAACTTCCTGCCGTCGAGGGAGGACGGCACCAAGGGCGAATTATGACCGTTCCATGACCTGTCTGGGTATCTCGATGCCGCCGAGCGCCTTCACACCGGCATTTCCCGGCGCCAACCACCCTGTGGTTTGCTACCATGCCCCCGCGCCTCGACAGGCGCACCCTATGGACGACGACCCTAATCCCCCCGCTTGCCGCCCCGCCCCAGCGCGCGCCGGCCATCGCCGTGCACCCCCGCCCTCCTCTTCACTGACCGGGGACTGTGCCCGTGGTTGAGTTTTTGATCGTCATCGCCCTGATCGTGTTGAACGGCTTCTTCGCCATGTCGGAGATGTCGCTGATGACCTCGCGCAAGAGCCGCCTGAAGCAGATGGCCGGCTCCAGCAAGCGCGCGGCGCGGGCATTGGCGCTGGCAGAGAGCCCCGAGAATTTTCTGTCCACGGTGCAGATCGGCATCACCTTGATCGGCATCCTGACCGGCGTGTTCGGTGGCGAGGCGATCGGCGAGGCGATCAGCAACTGGCTGCAGGGGCTGTTCCCGGCGTTATCGGCCACCTTTGAGCTGGTCGGCAAGCCACGCCCATATTCGGTGGTGATCGGCAGCACCCTGGCGGTGGCGCTGATTACCTTCCTGACGCTGATTTTCGGCGAACTGGTGCCCAAGCGGCTGGCGCTGCGCAATTCCGAGGACATCGCAGGCTTCGTCGCGGTGCCGATGGCCTGGCTGGCCAAGATTGCTGCGCCCGGGGTGTGGGTGTTGGCGCGCTCCACCCGGCTGGTACTGCGCCTGCTGGGCATGGGCAAGGACGAATCGGCCTCGGTGACCGAAGAAGAGATCCGCATGCTGGTGGCCGAAAGCCACGAGGCCGGGGTGATCGACGCGCACGAGCGCGACATGATGAACCGCGTGATGCGGCTGGGCGACCGCACCGCCGACAGCCTGATGACGCCACGTAACCGCATCGCCTGGCTGGATGCCAACGCCGAGCCGGAACGCAACCTGGCGGTCATGCGCGAACACGAATTCTCGCGGTATCCGGTGTATCGCGGCAGCGACCAGGACATCGCCGGCGTGCTGGAGGTGAAGTCGCTGGTCACCCGCATGGATGGCCACGGCGCGCACCTGTTCCAGGCGCTGCGCGACACTTTGTTCGTGTCCGAATCCACGCATGCGATGAAGCTGCTGGAGATCTTCCGCGAAGAACAGCAGTCGATGGCGCTGGTGGTGGACGAATACGGCGAGATCCGTGGCCTGGTGACCATCAGCGACCTGATGGGCGCGGTGGTCGGCCGCCTGCAGGCGGTGGAAAACACCGACGAGGATGCGTTGGTGGTGACCCGCGCCGATGGCTCGCTGCTGATCGACGGCTCGCTGCCGGTGGAAGAGCTGCGCGAAGTGCTGGGCGCCGAGTTGCCGGACGCCGAAGATGGCGATTACCACACGCTGGCCGGGCTGTGCATCTACTACTTCGGGCGGATTCCGCAGGCCGGCGAGTTCTTCGACTGGGCCGGCTGGCGCATCGAGATCGTGGACCTGGACGGCGCGCGCGTGGACAAGCTGTTGCTGAGCCGGATCGGCGACGAGGACAGCGATGACATCGTCGGCTGAGGGCGGGCCGCCGCCCGGGGACGCGGACCAGCAGCAGATGCGGTATCGCAACGAGGGCATTCGCAGCCTGTTGGCGGCCTTCAGCGATGGCGACCCGGAACAGGTGCTGCGTGTGCGCGAAATCCTGGCCGACCTGCAGCAGAGCGCGTTTGGCGTGTTTCTGTTCCTGGCGATCCTGCCTGCGTTCATTCCCATTCCCGGCGTGGCCGGCGGCATCAGCGGCCCACTGACGGTACTGATCGGGCTACAGACGATGTGCTGCCTGCGCAAGCCGTGGGTGCCGGCCTTCATCGGCGAACGCGGGCCGCGGCGGCGCACCAGCCAGCGCTTCGTCGCCAAACTCGCGCCCACCCTGCGGCGGCTAGACCGCCTGCTCAAGCCACGCCTGCATGGGGTGCTGGACCGGATGCCGGCACAGATGTTCACCGGCCTGCTGCTGGTGCTGGTGGGCATCCTGCTGACCTTGCCGATCCCGTTCACCAACTATCTTTTCGGGCTGATCCTGCTGTTGTTCGCGCTGGCGTTGCTGGAACGCGACGGCGCCTTGCTGCTGGCTGCCTGGGCGGCGGCGCTGATCTCGGTGGCGGTGTTCGGCGTGACCTCGGATCAGCTGGTGGACCTGATTCGCGGTTGGTGGCCGGTGGCCTGGCGGTAAAGCCGGACAGGGCGCGTAGTCGTAGCGTCTTTGCTTACGCGTTCCTTGGCGCTGCGAGTGTCGGGGTTACCCGGTGCTGAGCTGTACGCCGGGCCGACGGCCGGGCGTGTAGGTCATTGCGTCAGGACTGGCCAGTCTTGAAGCGCAGGCGTTTGTAGCTTGCAGCAGTCCCGTACCCTCACCCCAACCCCTCTCCCGCAGGCAGAGGGGCTGACAACCAGTGGCCCATTGGGGCTTTACTTCAGATCGACCACGCGGTTGTCGGACAGGCTACCGGGGTCGTCGGTCACGGCGGTCATGACGAAATACAACGCCTTGCCGAGCAGTCCACTCGGGCCATCCCAATACTCCGCCGACTCGGCGCGCACATGGATCAGGCGCAGGTTCGGATCGTCCTTGCCGCCGGGGAAGAACACCTTCATCGTCGGCGACCACAGTTGCTCGATCTTGGCGCGGTCGTGTACCAGCTGCGCAGTGCCGGCCACCGACACATAGGTGTTCTTCGATGCCGAGGCGTAGGCCACGTTGACACGCGGGTCGGCGGCGATTTCCGCCACCTTCGGGCTGTCGGCAGCGGTGGCGAACCACAGGTCACCGTCGAACTCGACTTCCTGCGTGCCCAGCGGGCGGCTCACTAACTTGCCGTCGGCCGAGACGGTGGTGAACATGGCGATGTCCACCCCGCGGATCAATTCGGCCAACTGCTTGATGCTCTCGCTGCGTTCGTGAAGTTGCATGCGTGCCTTCCCAATGGATATGCACGCATCTGAGCGGATTGCCGTGCAAAGCGACGTGAATCACGCCGTGGTCACGTCCAGCTCGCGCATCGCGGCGGCGGCAATTTCGAACGAACGCAAACGTGCGCGGTGCTCGTAGATGTTGGCGGTGAACAGCAACTCATCGGGCGCATGCCGCTCGATGAAGGCCGCCACGCCCTGCGCCACCTGCTCGGCGTCGCCCAGCACCGTGCACGCAAGCGCGCGTTCCACACCGGCACGCTCGTGCGGCTGCCAGAAACTGTCGATATCGTCGATCGGCGCTGGAATCTTGCCCGGCGTGCCGCGCCGCAGATTGACGAAGCTCTGCTGCTGGGTGGTGAACAGCCGGCGTGCCTGCGCCTGTGTTTCGGCGGCCACCACGTTCAAGGCCAGCATGACATGCGGCTTGGACAACTGCGCGGACGGGCGGAATTCGCGGCGGTAGATCGCCACCGCTTCCTCCATCGCATCGGGAGCGAAATGCGAGGCGAAGGCGAACGACAAGCCCATGGCCGCCGCCAGCCGTGCACTGAACAGGCTCGAGCCCAGCAGCCACACCGGCACGTCGAGGCCGGCACCGGGGACGGCCTGCACCAGCTGCCCCGGCACGGCCGGCGCGAAGTAGCGCAGCAACTCGGCCACGTCCTGCGGGAACTGGTCGGCGCTGTCGAAATAACGACGCAGCGCGCGCGCAGTGGGCTGGTCGGTGCCGGGCGCGCGCCCTAGGCCCAGGTCGATACGCTGCGGATACAGCGAGGCCAGCGTGCCGAACTGTTCGGCCACCTGCAGCGGTGCGTGGTTGGGCAGCATGATGCCGCCTGCACCGACGCGAATGGTCTTGGTGCCGCCGGCCACATGGCCGATCAGCACCGCAGTGGCGGCGCTGGCGATGCCCGGCATGTTGTGATGTTCGGCCAACCAGTAGCGCTGGTAGCCCCAACGCTCGGCGTGCTGCGCCAGATCCAGCATGTTGGCAAAGGCGTGGGTGGTGTCGCTGCCTTCGCAGACCGGCGCCAGATCGAGCACGGAAATGGGGGTCATGGAATGACTCCGAATCAAAGTGGATGTGCCAGAGATGGGGCTGACCGGTGGCTTTGCCAGTCGCCTTGCCGCCGCCGCGCAGGATTACAGCATTCCAGCCATCGAACACCGGGTCGGTAAAGCAGCGGCCTCGGCCATGCACGGGCGGGCGTCCAATGCGTCTGCGGCCCCTTTCCAGCGCAGGCACCTGGTCCACACGCACGGCGTTACGAACCCATCGAGCAGCCGACGAAGCACCGGCCGGGCCGCATGCCGCCGCTGGCTATGCTGGCGTTCACTTGGCTGCCCGGTACGACCATGGTCTCTCCTACTGTCTCCGCGCAAGGTGCCGACGTTGCACGGATTGGCGCGCGCATCGATCGCCTGCCTGCCAGCGCCAGCGTGTGGCGGCTGGTCGGCCTGTTGGCATTGGGCGGCTTTTTCGAGCTGTACGACCTGTTCCAGACCGCCTATATCAGCCCGGGGCTGATCGCCGACGGTATCTTTGCCCAGGGCGCCGATGGTGCGTTCGGCATGCCCGACCAGGCCGCGTTTGCCGCCGCTACCTTTCTCGGGCTATTCGTCGGCGCCGCGCTGCTGAGTCCGTTCGCAGACCGCTTCGGTCGTCGTCCGGTGTTCACCTTCGCGCTGGTCTGGTACACCGCCGCCACGGTGATGATGGGACTGCAGGACACGGCCACCGGTGTGATCGTGCTGCGCTTCGTGGTTGGCATCGGGTTGGGCATCGAACTGGTGACCATCGACACCTATCTGTCCGAACTGGTGCCGCGGCACATGCGCAGCGCGGCGTTCGCGTTTGCGTTCTTCGTGCAGTTCCTGGCGGTGCCGGCGGTGGCCCTGACCGCCTGGCTGTTGGTGCCACATGCGCCGCTGGGCGTGAGCGGTTGGCGCTGGGTGGTCTTGCTGAGCGGTGTCTTCGCACTGGCAATCTGGTGGCTGCGCAATCGGCTGCCGGAATCGGCACGCTGGCTGGTCACCCGCGGCCGCCACGCGGAAGCAGACGCAGTGCTGGCGCAATTGGAGGCGCGTTGCGCGCGCGACCTTGGTCGGCCGCTGGCTGAGCCGGAGCCGGCCACCATCGTGTCCGCCAGCCCGGCGCAGGCATCGTTGCTGTGGCGCCCGCCGTACCGGGGTCGCATCGGCATGCTGGTGGTCTTTCATGTCTTCCAGGCGATCGGCTTCTTCGGCTTCGGCAACTGGTTGCCGGCCCTGATCGCCGCGCAGGGCACCGGGGTGACCAAGAGTCTGGCCTATTCGTTCGCGATCTCGCTGGCTTACCCACTGGCCCCCCTCTTGTTGCTGCGCTTTGCGCAGCGCTGGGAAAACAAATGGCAGATCACCGCCTCGGCGCTGGGCGCGGTGCTGTTCGGCGTGCTGTTTTCGCTGCAACACCAGGCCGTTGGCATGGTGATGTGCGGGGCGATGATCGCGTTCTGCAATGCCTGGATGAGTTTTGCCTATCACGGCTACCAGGCCGAGCTGTTTCCCACCGGGCTGCGCGCGCGCGCAGTGGGGTTCTGCTATTCGTTCAGCCGCTTGTCCACAGCCGTGAGCAGCGTGCTGATCGGCTGGCTGCTGGCGCAGGTCGGCAGCCATGGCGTGCTGACCTTCATTGCCATCAGCCTGTCGATCGTGGCGAGCGTGATCGCGGTGTTCGGGCCACAGACGCGCAATCGAGCGCTGGAGGAAATCGCCGGGTGACCACCGTGCGCTAAGCCGGCGCGATTCATGCGCCGCAGCGCGTTGCCGCCACTGCGGCCTTGCCCTGGGGCGGCACGCCGGGCGCATGACCCAGCGCAACCGTGCGATCAGCCACGGCGGCCAGGCTGGTACGGTGCGACACCACCACCAAGGCGGTCTGCGGCAACCGCTGCCGCAGCGTTACCAGGACCTGCTGTTCGGCCTCTGCATCCAGGGCGCTGGTTGCCTCGTCCAGCACCGCCAGGGTCGGGGCGCGTAGCAATACCTGCGCCAGCAGCAGGCGTTGCAATTCACCGCCGGACAGGCGGCCCTCCGGGCCATGGATGACAGTCTCCAGCCCCTGCCCTTCGCGTTGCAGCCGTGCGCTCAGCCCGACATCGCACAACACGTCCCACATGCGGGCATCGGACGTCCCCGGCAGCGCCCAGTCCAGGCAATCGCGCACGCTGCGTTGCCAGGGCCGCACCGCCTGGCTGACGTAGGCGCTATGGCGGATCAGCTTTCGATACGCCGCAAAGTCCAGCCGGCGCCCGCTCATGTGCGCTTCGAACAGCAGCGGCGGCGTTTGCCCGGACAGGACATCCATCAGACTGCTCTTGCCGATGCCCGATGGGCCTACCACCAAGGTCATTTGCCCTGCCACCAGCAGCAAGCCGTCGATCGCCAGCGCGGGCAGCGGCGGTGCCAGATCGATGCGCTCCAGGTGCAGAACGGCCGGCAGTCGTGTGGCTTCCTCGTCGGGCGCATGCGTGCCCGCCGTGCCCAGATCCACGTAACGCCGCCACAACTGCAGGGCCGGCCAGGCCGATCGCAACTGCTGCACGCTTTGCCGCGTGGTAATCAGATACGGCAGCAGGCGGCCGAGCAACAGACTGACCGTGATGAGCGCCGCGCGGTCGGCACCCTGCCACAGGTTGGCGAGCACCAGAATGCCGGCGATGGCCGCCACGGCAGTCAGCTCCAGCACCATCCGGCTGGCCGCCACCAGTTCCTGCTGCTGCGCGTAGCCTTGCCCCAGGCGGGTAGACATGCGCTCGTACTGCCGGGTTTCCACTGCTTCGCGCTGAAACGATCGCACATGGCGCAGACGGCGCGGAAAGTCCTCGCTCAACCAGAACAGCTGGGTCATGTCGGCCACGTAGCCACGGCTGATGCGCGCCTGCGCATCGCTGCTGGAGATGCGCAGGCCCAGCCAGGCCAGCAGTACAAGCAGCGGTGTCGCAAGCAGCAGCTCAGGCACGATCAAGACCGCCACGCACACGCTGACCAGTGCAGTGATGCCGGCCACCAGCAGTTGCAACACCGCACTGAAGCCCTGCGTTGCAATTTCGATGTTGTAGGTCAGCACATTGGCGATCTCCGCCGAACTGGCGCCCGACAAGGCCGGTAGCGGCGCATCCATCAGCGCGGCGTGGACGCGGTGGCGCAAGCCGATCGCGTAGCGGCTGGTCAACCGCGCAGCCAGCCGCGCGCCGTACCAACGCAGCAGCGCGAACAGCACGCTGACGACCACGAACAGCCCGGCCTGCATCGGCAGGCCACCTGGCAAGGCCAGCCGATAGCCGGCCAGCTGCACGCTGTGCCCGGGTTGCACCAGCGGCAACAGGCACACCGCCACGATGCTGCCGACGAAGGCGGCCGCCAGCGACAACACCACATACGCCGCGACGGCCGGCCGGTCCGCCGGCACCAGCGTCTGGACGAAGCTGTGCAGCACCACCCGCATCCGCTTGCGTGCGTCCGGATCCATCAACCGCTCACATCGCCTGTGCCGACACGCGCATGCTGCCGGTTGCCTGGCGGCCTCATCGCAGCACCTGCAGCAAGGCATCCAGCGAGGCTTGCGGATGCGGGCCGCGGTGCAGGGTGAACATGCCGATGCGCTGCACCTGGGCCACAAAGCGTTGCCACCCCGGCTGGCCGGCGGCATAAGGCTGATCGCGCTGCAGGCACTCGGCGATCTGCGCAGCCGGCACCGGCACCAGCGCGTTGGCCGAAGTGCTGGCCGGCAACTTGGACAGCATCACCACGGCACACAGCTGCAAGGGCGTGGGTGCCAGCGTGGCATGGCCATGACGGATGTCGACTTCGAACTTTTCCACGCCACTGCGGCGACGAATGGTCGGTGACGCGCGAACCCATGCATGCGTTTGCGCATCGACCAGACCCAACGCCTCGGGCCGCAGATGCAGGAAGTTGGCAACACCGGTGGTCAGCAGGCTGTCCGGTGCCACGAAGACACCATCTTCGGCGATGAACTCCAGCCCGTGCAGCAGGCTGTGCAACGCCAGCGTGGATTTGCCCGCGCCGCTGGCGCCGAGCAACAGCACGCTGCGGCCGCGTCGGCCCACGCAGGCGCCATGCAGCGGCACCAGCCCCGTGCCACGCGCGGCCAGCAGGAATACCGCAAACTCGATCAGCTCGTAGCGCACATGATACGCATGCGCCAGCATGTCCTCGGAGACCACCAGCATGGCGCGGCGCTCCGAGATCGACAGCATCAGATGGTTGCAGGCATCCATCACGCCACAGACCAGCCCACCCACCGCGTGCGTGCGCACCGGCGGCGGCTCGGCGGCCACATTGCCCGACGCCCGCAGCACCAGGTCCAGGGTGAGATGGAACTGCGGCGCACCGGGCAGATGGTGCGCCGGCAAGCCGGCATAGGCGGCATCGACCAGGGCCAGCAGTGCCGGGCTGTCGCTATGAAAGTGGAACAGCGCACCGAGGATCTGCCGCTGCACACTCAAAGCGCGCGAGCGTTGCTCGCCGAACGGGTCCGCCGCCACGGCGACTGGCGCGGTGTCGCCTGCACGCTCGCCCAGCGGCGGGTATTGCGCCATCGCAGCCGACTGCGGCATGCCTGTCATCCATTGCACCAATCAGCCGGTGTGTGCCGATTGCGCGCGCAAAGGTTGCATCACTGCACGCGATGGACAGGCACCACCGTGCGCATCGCGACAGCGCAACCAAAAACACCTACAGGCGCACCTACTGCCGAGCCGAATGCCGGTGTCTGCGCACGCCGCCGTTGCGCGCCACCCGGCGACAGAACGAGAGCCTTGTGCAGATGCTAAAGATCCAGGTCAGTCATTCGTATTTCCTGCGTTACGACCCCAAACAATGGGAACGCGGCAAGCCGTACCCCCCGCTGGCCACCTTGCAGATCGCGGCATTGCTGCGCGAACGCGGGCATGTCCTGAGCCTGTTCGACGCCATGCTGGCCGACGATGTGCAGGACTACACCGGTGCGCTGCACGCTGCGCAGCCGGAGCTGGTGGTGTTCTACGAGGACAATTTCAACTTCCTCACCAAGATGTGCCTGAGCCGGATGCGCGAGGCGGCCTGCCGCATGATCGCTCAGGCGCGCGCAGCTGGCTGCCGGGTGCTGGTGGCCGGTTCCGATGCATCCGACAATCCGGACGTCTTCCTGGCCGCAGGCGCGCATGCGGTGCTGATCGGCGAAGGCATCGCACCGTTGCTGACGTTGATCGAGCGCCTCGAGGCCGACCCGCAACTGGAAGTTCCCACCTGGCTGGCAGACGTACCGCGCATCGCCACCAGCCAGCCCGGCGAGGCGCGCACGCATCCCGGCGCGCAACCACCGGACGCGCGCCTGAGCGGGCTGCCGGCCTGGGATCTGGTGGATATGGCGCGCTACCGGCAGTTCTGGAAGGAACGGCACGGCTACTTCAGCCTCAACATGGCCGCCTCGCGCGGCTGCCCGTTCCGCTGCAACTGGTGCGCCAAGCCGATCTGGGGCAACCACTATGCCCGTCGCGGTGCCGAGGACGTGGCGGCCGAGGTGATCCACCTCAAGCGCAGTTTCCAGCCGGATCATCTGTGGATGGCCGACGACATCTTCGGCTTCCATATCGACTGGGTGGAGACCTTCGCGCAACGGCTGGACGACGCCGATGGCGTCATCCCGTTCACCATCCAGACCCGTGCCGACCTGGCCAGCGACCGCATGGCGGCGGCCCTGGCACGCGCCGGGTGCGCCGAAGCCTGGATCGGCGCGGAAAGCGGCAGCCAGCGCATCCTGGACAAGATGACCAAGGGGACCGAGGTGGCCGAGGTGATCGCGGCACGCCAACGACTGGGGGCGCACGGTATCCGCGTGGGCTTCTTCATCCAGCTGGGCTATCTGGGCGAGGAGCTGGACGACATCCTGGCCACGCGCGCGTTGGTGACGCAGGCCAACCCGGACATCATCGGCGTCAGCGTCTCCTATCCCCTGCCCGGCACCAAATTTTACCAAGAGGTGAAGAATCAACTGGGCGGCAAGACGCACTGGCAGGACAGCGACGACCTGGCGATGATGTTCCATGGTGCCTACGACTCGGAGTTCTACCGCAGCGTGCGCGACCTGTTGCACACCCAGGTCGATCTGCAGCAGGCACGCGCGCGCATGAGCGCCGATGCGCTTGCGCAGGCCTGCGAGCAGTTGGAAGCGCGCTGGTCTGCGTTGATCGCCTCCGAACACCTGCACCGCACCGAGCCGCTGGTCAGCCCAGCCACGCGACCGCCGCGACAGCTGACGACCGTGCTGGTCGGCTGAGCATGCCGGGCGCGCGTAACCGGCGCCCGGCAACCGGCGCACAGATCCAGCCCAGCCAGGCATCTCGCAGCAGCCTTGTCACCCCTCTTCGATTCGTCGGGACACCCCCATGCAGCCTTCCCTCCGCGCCATCAAACATGGTCTGCGCACCACCACCGAACGGCTCGCGCACGAGCTGGCGCAACCCGGCGGCGACGCGCCACGCTGGGATCGCTTGCAATGGCAGCTGGCCGCCGCCGCCGCCGCTGCGCATGGCGTCTCGCCGCTGTTGCAGCGACGCTCGCTATGGCAGGACGCCGACTGGACCGACTTCCTGAGCGAACAACGCCGCCATGTCGAAGACCGGCATCGGCGCATCGCGCTGCTGCTGACCCGCATCGACAGTGCCGCGCGTAGCGCAGGCATCGCGCTGGTAGGCTTGAAAGGCACCGCGCTGCATCGGCTGGGGGTGTACCTGCCCGGCGACCGCCCGATGGCCGATATCGATTTGCTGGTGGCCCCGGACGATGCGCCGGCGGCCGCCGAACTGCTGTGCGCGCTCGGCTACGTGAACGCATTCGAACAGTGGAAGCACCAGGTGTTCACGCCGGTGGGCGGCGATGCGGTCGCCGGCCTGGGTGAGCACCGCGACGCACCGATCAACATCGAACTGCACACCCGCATCCAGGAACGCCTGCCGGTGCACAGCGTGGATATCACTGCACATATCCAGCCCGAGCACCCGCAGCCGGGCCTGAACTCCTATCCCAGCATCGGCGCGCTGATGTGCCATCTGCTATTGCATGCCGCCGGCGGCATCTGCCACCGCAGTATCCGGCTGATGCATCTGCACGACCTTGCACTGCTGGCCACACGCATGGGACCACGCGACTGGGAACAGCTGTGGGAAGATCCTGCCGTGACACCGTGGTGGGCGTTGCCACCGCTGTTGCTGCTGCAGCGTTACTACCGCGCCGTGGTGCCCGCGGAAGTGATGATGCGCCTGCACGCACACTGCCCACGCCTGCTGCGGCTGCGTGCAGACCGCCAGACGCTCACCGCCGCATCGTGCTCCAACCTGTGGCTGTCCGCGCTGCCGGGCATCGCCTGGTGCGGCTCGCTGGCCGAGGCGCGGCAGTATCTGCGTCAACGTGTCGCGCCATCGGCCGAAAGCCGCAAGGAGCGCGCGGACATGTTGCAGACCCAGTTGTGGCTGCAGGATCAACCGTGGGTGCGCCAGACCCAGGCGCGCCGCCTGATGACGCGCCTGACACGGCCGGTACCGCGCACCGACATGCTCTACGTGGTTCGCGCGGCGCTGACGGGGTATCTGCGGCCGGCGTAACGCCTGGCACGGGACAGCGCACGAAACCTGCCGGGCCATCGCTGCCTGGCCGCCGCACATCTTCCAGCGCGGGCGCCGTGCTTCCTGCCGTACCGCGCGGGGTGCGGCCTGCGGCATCGGCGCATCCCTTGCGCATGCTGCGCTGCAAAGGATGACCGGGAATGACGGGGACGAATCGTCGATCAGCGGCAGGGTGACAGCAGTTCGCGCACTCAGCGCAGCGGACGCCGCTCGCACAGCTGCCGATAGAGTCGTTCGAACGCATGCGTGGTGAAGCCGGCATCCTCGCGTACCGCCCGGCATTGCGCTGCCCAGGCCAGGCGCAGGCGCAACTCGTCGTCGGCGATGACCTGACGGATCGCCTCGGCCATGCCGGCCCAGTCGCCCGGCGGCACCGCCAGTGCCGCGACCGGAGCCCATTCCAGCAGATGCCCGACGCCGGTGCCGACCGTCGGCACGCCGGCGACCGCCGCCTCCAGCAGCACCATCGGCCCGGCTTCGTGCAGCGACGAATGCACCAGCAGATCGGCCGCCAGCATGAGCGGGCGCAGCTCCCGCTGCGTCTTGAACCCCAAGAAGCGTACCTGTTGCTGCAGGCCCAGCTGCTGCACCAGCCGCTGGATCGCGCCATCCAGGGTGTCGACACCCACCATGTCCAGCGTGAAGGCCACCCCGGCGCGATTGAGCGCGGCCATTGCCTGCAGCAACGTGGCCTGGTCCTTGACCGGGTTGAGGCTGGCGACGTGCAACAGCCGCGCGACACCGCCGGCGCGCGCGCGCGGTGGCGCCACCGGCCATGCGCGCAGATCCACACCCAGCGGCACCCGCTGTGCGCCAATGCCCAGCGCCTGCAGCGAGGCGATGATGGGCGCACTGGCCGCCGTCACACAGTCGGCCATGCGCAGGGTCAGCGCCTCGCGCGCGCGTCCGCGCCACTTGCGACGGCCGCCATAGCCGATGGCATGCAGCGCCACCAGTTCGCCACCGGCGATGTGCACCATGCTGGGCCGACGCAGCAACGTGGCGGCAGCCACCGCCACCAGGCTGCAGTAGCCGGAGAAGATCGCCTGGATCACATCGAATGGCGCGCGCCCATGTTCACGGCCGATGGCGGTGATCGCCCGCCACCGCGTGCGCTGCTCGCCAATGTTGTGGATGGTGGCGCCCCGCAACATCCAGCTGGCCGGCAAGGGCTCCTGGTGCAGGACGAACACGTGCACCTCATGGTGGCGCGCCAAGCCTTCGATGAGCGTCAATATCACCGGGATCACTCGCCGGTCGCCGCTGCGGTCCACGCCACCGGGCACCACCAGGGCCAGCTTCATGCGCGATCGCCGGGCACGCGCTGCAGCAACCGTGCATACGCCTGTGCCCAGCGTTGCCCCACAGCCACAAATGACAGACGCGCATCGAAATGCGCGCGGACCTGCACCCGCCTGGGCGGTTGCCGCGCGACCCGCAACAACAGGCTCGCCAACGCCTGCGCATCGCCCACCGGCCACAGCTCGCCCATCGCGCCGGTATCGCTGAGCGCGCGAAAGGCCGGGATATCGGTGAGCAAGGGCAGCGTGCCACAGGCATAGGCTTCCAGGGCGGCGTAGCCACAGCTTTCGGTGTGGCTGGCAGACACGAACAGATCGCTGGCACGCATCAGTTCCTGCACCTGCGCATGCGCGACCTTGCCGAGCAGGTGAACGCGACCGGCCAGCAGCGGATCCTCGCGCAGACGCTGGCGGACCTGCTCCAGCAAGGGTGCCTGGTCGAATACGCACCAGAGCCGCGCGTCGGGCAACTGGCGCACGACGGTGGCGAACGCCTCCAGCACGCACAGCGGATCCTTGGCCGGGCTCAGGTGCCCGACCCACAGCACGCAGGGCTCGCCATGCAGCTGCGTATGCGCGCGCGCCGCCAGCCGCTCGCCAGCCGTGAAGCGGCTACTGGATTCGGGAATCGCAAATAGCGGCGTGTCTGCACGAAACAGCCGCGCGCGCTGGAACGGATGCGCCAGCGCCAACGACGTAAACGCGATACCGGCCACGGCGCGGTACCGGCCACGCCACAGCCATCGGCTCCACCAGCGCGGTGGTCGATTGGCATGGTCCTGCAGCAGGATCGGCGGCGTCGGCAGCAGCCGTGCCAGCCGCTGTGCATCGGGGGCAAATTCCAGCCCATGCACATGGATGACGTCGCAGTCGATCTGCCGCAGCAGCGTTGCCAGGGTTTCGGCGCGCACCTTGCTGCCACGCGCACCCAGATCGAGAAAGTGGTAATGCACGCCGCCGCGCACGCATTGCTGCGCGCGCCGGGAGGCCTGGATCACGGTGACGCGCACGCCGGCACTGGCCACCGCCTCGGCGATGTCGGCCAGCGAGGGCCACTGCGCGAATACTTCTTCCACGCTTGCACCGTCCGGGGTGACGACCAGGTTGAGCTGGGCGACATGCAGGCTCATGCAACGCCGCTCGCAGCCAACTGGCGCACGCGGTGCAGGCAACACGGCGCACGCACGCCTCGCGAGGGTGCACTCGCCTGGCTGCCTGCGCACCGTGCACGGCCGCCAGGCACGGCATGGAACGCGGCCCTGGTCACGCGATGCGCCGCAGCCGCAACACCAACGCCACCGGCACCTGCAGCGCGGTGCGGTCGAAGCGCGCGCCGGCGGGAATGTCGGCCGGGTCCAGCATGGGTTCGACCACCGCCTCGATGGCGAATCCCAGCGCGGTGCACGCGCAGTGCCAGTCACTGTAGAGATGTTGGGTATGGCGCACGGCGTAACGCTCGCCGCCAGCCTTGAAGTCACGGCGCCAGCCCAGCGCATGACCGATCGGATGCACGTCGCTGCACAACACGATGCCATTGATGCGCGTGACGCGATGCAACTCTTCCAACGCCGGCCAGAGCTGCTCCAGATGCCCGACCACCAGCCCGCAGATGCTCAGGTCGGCGACGGCGTCGCCCAGCGGAAGCTGGTCCAGGCGCCCCTGGCGCAGGCTGATGCGCTCGGCTGGCCATTGCTGTGTCAGTTCCGTCTGCGCACGCTGCAGCATCTGCGGTGACAGGTCCACGCCGGTCACATGCCAGGCGCCACGTTGCAAGGCATGCAGCATGTAGCGGCCGCTGCCGCAGCCGGCATCCACCACATGCTGGCAATGCAGGCTGGCCGGCAGCAGCCCAAGCATGGCGCGTTGCTCGGCCAGCATCACCGGATTGTGTGCATGCGGCGGATAGCTCTGTGCCCAGAGCGCGTAAGCCGCCGCTGGCTCCAGTAGCGCGACCTCGCTCACGATGCGGCCCCCATCGCGGCCCTGGCCGCGTGCGGCGCGCGCGTTGCAGCCGGCACGCAGTGCAGCCCGGGCTCCAACGCCAGCACGGCCGGGTCTGCGAGCGCGGCGTCCAGCAACTTGGGCCGGCCATCCAGCACCACCGAGACGGTACGCAGCCCGGCTGCCTCGAACCACGGGGCGAAATCCGGGTCGGCAATGCGCGGTCTACCGTCGCGGATCACCGCGCGTAGTTCGTTGCGTTCGCAGCCAACGATGCTGGCGGCGGGCTCGCCACCGCGGTCGCGCACGATGACCAGATCGGCCACTGCCCCCGGCGCGATGCGTCCGCGTGCCGGCAGACGCAGGATGCGCGCGCTGTGGTCGGTGACCAGGCCCAGCAACAGATCTGCGGCCAGACCGCTGTCGGCAGCGATACGCAGTTCCTCCAGCAGATCGCGTGCACCACTGATGCGCGAGTCGCTGCCGAGTGCCAGCCGCCCGGCCATGCACAGCCGCCATGGATCGAGCGTACGGCCCAGCAGTGCCAGGTTGCTGGACGGGCACCACACCACCGCTGCACCCCGCGCGATGATCCGCTCGACATCCTGCTCGCCCATTCCCACCCCATGGATCGCCACGGTGTTGGACGCAAGACAGCCGAGCCGATCGAGTTCGTCCAGCTCGGCACCCGCCACCGCATCGGTCCCCTCGGCCAGATGGATCATCCATGGATGGGCGGACGGGGTGGCGGCGAAGCTGCCCTGCACCGGGGGACCGTAACCGGTCCAGCCCAGCGCATAACTCCATCCGAAGTCGCGCAGCAATCCAACCGGAAAGCCTGGCTCGTCCAGGGTGGCGTGCCAGGGGTCGTGCTGCGCCACGCAGGTCACCCCGGCCAGCAGATTCTTCAGGCCGCCATGGCGCAGGCGCACCGCCTTGGGGATGCGCAGCGCGGCCGCCACGTCGGGATGCCGGAAGTGCGCCTGGAACGCCTCGATCCACGCGTAGCTGTTCGGAAAAGGCGCACCCTGCGGCAACGGGGGCACGCAGTTCACCTGCAGGTGATCGTGGGCGTTGATCAATCCTGGCAGCAGCACGTGGCCACGCAGATCCAGCCGCAGGGTGCCGGTGCCGAGCGTGCCACCGAAGCGGCCCGCACGCAGATGCAGCGGCGCGTGCGACGGACCGGCCAGGGTCAGCGAGCGCGCGCCCTGCAGGCAGACATCTGCCATGGACATCGACATGTTCACTCAGCGCTTGCGCATCACGATCAAGAAGTGGTCGCCCATCTCGCGCAAAAGGGGCCATCCGCCCAGACGGTCATCCAGCCACCCCAGGCCTGCCGACAGGCGCGGGTTGCGTTCGCAAACATCCACCAGGTACGGGGGCGGCAGGAACAGGCTCAATGCGCGGTAGCTTTCCAGCGCGAAATGCGGCGCGAACGCCCGGTAAAACTCGCGCGGCAGGTGGTACCAGGTCCAGATGGTATGGCCGTTCATACCGACCGCCGTCGCTCCCCGGGCAGCCCGCACCGCCGCGCGCTTGAAGCGTCCGCGCAGTGCATAGTGGCCCACTTCCCACGGGCAGATGCGCCCGATCACCGAAAACACCAGGCAGCCATCGGCACGCAGCAGGCGCGCGCACTGCGCCGCCACCGCCGGCAGATCCGGCGCGCAATTGAGCGGGCCGAAGTTGGAATACATGCCATCGAACGGACCTGCCAGCTGATCCAGTTGCTGGATGCCCACGTGCGCGGCGGCCAGCCGCGTTTCCAGTCCCAGCGCAACGGCACGCTCACGGGTGCGTTCGACCATGGCCGGCGACCAGTCGGTGGCCAGCACACGGTAGCCGCGACGGGCGAATTCCCCGGCATCCAGGCCAGTACCGCACCCCAGATCCACCAGCGAAGAGCCGACCGGCAGCTGCGCGGCCAGCGTGTCCCACAAGGTGGTGCGCATCCGCTGGATCAGCGCATTGTTTCCGCGCGGGCCATCGTAGTCGGGCGCCACGCTGTCGAAGGCGCGCTGGGTTTCCAGCAACTGCTCCGGCGCAACCGAGCCGCCGCGTGCCGCATGTTCACTGGCCAACGCCATGCACTCCCTTCCTCATCCATCTTGCTGACTTCACTGCACTCTCCAGGCGCGGTGCCGCCACTGCGGCATCGCTCGATAGGCAGGTATGTGCCACCTGCGGCCGGTTTGGTTGCAGCGCTGCGGCACCCATCCGTTGGACGACGATCGTGCGACGACCGGGCAACCATCTGCGCCCCTCGCCCAGCGCGCGCCGGCCGCAGAACACGCGTACCCAGAGACGTTGCCTCGTATCCCACCGTCTTTACACACGGCATCGTCTGGCGCAGGAAATCAGGCGGTGACGCTTCCGACACCGACCCGCGCGCGCCGACGCCAGGCATTGCGCATCACCGCCGCCAGCACACCCAGCCCCACCCCGGCGAGCAGGCCGGCCGCGCCGACCACGATCGCGTTCGGAAATGCCCGCTGCTCGGGCACGTACAACGGCCATGCCAGCGAGGTCTGGTAGGTGTAGCGCGCGGTGAGGCGTGCGATCAGATCGTCGCGCTCGGCCTTGATCGCGCGGATGGTGGTATTGCTGTCGGTCAGCAACACCCCTGCCAGCACCTGTCCAGGCGTGGCGGTAGCGCCACCGGTCACGGCCTGCAACTGCCGCTGCAGCTGCGCGCGATTGAGCAGGGCCACGCGCAGGTCTTCGTTCAGGCCCTGCAGGCGGGTCTGCGCCAGCGCCAGCGCCGCCGTATTGGTCTGGCCATGCAGGGTCTGCAGCTGGGTCAGTGTCGCCGTTGCCAGCACGCGCGCCTGCTGCGGCGACGCGGCGCGAATGGTGATGCCGATCAGGTTGGCATACGGGTCCGGATCCGGCTTCAGGCTGCCACGGTACAACTGCGCGGCACGGCTCTTGAGCGGCACCCCGGCCTGGCGCAACACCGCATCCTGGAACAGCCGGGTCTTCATGCGATCGATCACCCGTTGGAACGGTTCGACCTTGGGATCGCGCCCGGCCGGCGTCGGGCCGATCTCGCCCACCTGGATCCAGGCCGTGGCTTCCCATTGCGGCTGGGCCACGCGCAGGAACGCAAAGGTCATGCCCAGCACCAGCACCAGGGCGGCCAACGCCCAACGCCACTCGCGACGCAGGATGCGCCACAGGTCGATCAGGTAGATTTCATCGTGTTGGGTCATGGTGCGCAGGCTCGAAGACGGAATGGACGGAGAGTGGGCGTGGTCATGCGGCAGACCGCTGTGCCGTGTGGCGGTTCGGCAGCAGCAACGTGCAGGCGTGCAGCACCAGGCACAGCGCAATGAAGCCGAAGTTGGTCCAGGTGAATGCCTGTGGCGCAAACGGCGACATCAGGCAGGCGTAGGCCAGGCGCAAGAAGATCAGCACGTGGAAGATCGACAACGACCCATTGAGCCGGCGCACGCTCCACACCAGCCCGGCATACAGGGCCAGCAGCGCGATCACCGCGCCCGGTGCGCCCCAGGCCATCAGGAACGGAAAGAATTCGGTGCCCACGTTGATATTGGGCGCATCCAGCGGGATGCTGGTCCCGGCAGTGGCGATCGACCCGGTGAACGGCACGATCTGGTTGACCAAAAAGCTCGCGTTGACGTAGCCCTTTGCCAGGATCGCGCTGAAGTTGTAGGGCCCGGCACTGATATACAACAATAGCCACTGCACGCCCTGTGGCATGGCCCGGTAGAACGCACCGAACGGCAGCGCAACGCTGGCCAGGGAGCCGGAGCGCAACGCACCCAGCACCGAGAACACCGCGCCACCGGCCACCACCAACAGACCGATGCGCTTCCACGGCAGCTTGCGTCCTGGATCGCGCCGCAGCAGCATCACCAGCACGAAGGAGAACAGCCCGGCAAAGATGCGGTTGCGGTCGATCACCATGATCGGGAACACGAATCCCAGCACCACCATCGCCGTACGCAGCCCCCGGTGCCGCACGCACAGCAATGCGATCGGCGGCAGGATCCAGCACATATTGGAGACGTGCCGCACATGCGAGCGCAATGGACTCAAGCTCGCGTATGAAGACGGATCACTGAACAACGGAATCGGGAACAGCAGCAGGTCCACCATGCAGAACGCCGTCACCCCCGCCGCCAGCGCCAGCGCCAGAAACGCATCGCGCGTGCCGGCATAGTGGTAGTTGCGGAAGCGCTCGGCGCTGGGGAGCCGCGCCCTCTGGAACGCATCGACCAGCACGATCGTCGCTGCGGTGACGACCAGCAAAGCGATGCCGGCAAGATAGTCGTCCGGCAACCTATAGGTCAGCACGGTCAGCATACAACTGAGCAGCATCGGCAATGCCAGATAGCTCGCCGGACGGCGCAACCACGTCTTCATGCCGGCTCCGATGCGCCGCGCACCGATCTGGCGCGGCAATATACCGGCATCGACAACCATGCACAGGCCAGAAGATGGCCGAACACGCGAAGCGGCCGGTGTTGCAGGAATGCCACCTTGGCAGCGATGTAACGCGCCTGCGCGCGCAGCAGCGTGCGCTCGGGTTCCTCGAACAACCCCGCACAACGCAGCGCCACCTGCCGCGACTCGTCAAGGTTGGCGATGCGCGCGGCCACGTTGGCGGTCTTGCTGAGATTGCTCCCATGCAACCGGTACGCGCACACCGGCCTGTCGATGAACCCCAACGCATCGCGGGCGGCCAGTCGCAGGAAGAAATCCCAGTCCTCGATCCGCAATGATTCGTCCCAACCATTGCAGCTATCGACGGCCGTACGCCGCAGCATCGCAACCGCGCCGCTGACCGCCCACTGGCCAATCACCGCGCGCCGGATGCCGGAAACAGAACGGTAGAGATCGACATCGGCCCGGTGCAGGTCACGCATTGCGCTGGCATGCACCAACTGGCCCTCTGGATCGACCACGCAGGCGTCGCCGATGACCGCAAGCGCCTGCGGATGCGCGCGCAGATAGCGCACCTGCGCCTCCAGCCCACCTGCCAGCAAATAGTCATCGCTGGCTCCCAGCCGCAGGTAATCGCCGGTGGCACGCGCGGCCAGCTCGTTGAGCGTTGCCGCAACCCCACGATTCTCGCGCTGCACGAACTGCACCGGCAGCCGATCCCCGTGCATGGCGATCCATTGCGCGATCTTCTCGCCGGTCGCATCGCTGGAGCCGTCATCGATGATGACGATCTCCTTGCTCGGATACGGATCCTCCAGCACGCTGTCCAGGCAGCGCTGCACGAAACGCGCATGGTTGAAGGCCGGTATCAACACCGACACCAGCGGCCAGTCTGCGTGCGCGAGTGGCTGTCCGTGTCCGCTCATGCTGCCCGCACCAGATAGAGCCGCACCACCACGATGTTGAACAGCAGATACAGCGCATAATTGGCCGCGAAGGCATACACCGCGCCAATCAGCCCGAAGCGATCACTGAGCAGGTACACCAGCGCAAGGTACGTGGCAGCGAAGAGGCATTCGGACACCACGAACAGCCGTGTCATCGCCTTGGCCAGCATCACGTAGGACAGCACGAAGGCGGCGATCTTTATCACATCGCCCAACAACTGCGGGGCGTACAGCGGAGCGGCAGCGGCGAACTGGGTGTCGAACAGCAGCCAGGTCACCCAGTCGCGGCAGACATACACGCCCAGCGCCATCGTCACCACTGCCGGCATCACATACCGATACGCGCTACGCAGCTCGCGTGCCAGGGCTGCGGGCTCGTGCAGGGAGGCCAGCTTGGGCAGGTAATACACGTTGATGGCGGTGGTGAAGAACAGCAGATACGCATCCGACACCCGGCTGACCGCCTGCCAGTAACCGACCTGCTGCCATCCAAACTGATCCGCCAGATGGTCGCGCACCAGCATGGTGACCAACAGCGGCACCAGCGTGGAGGTCAGGGTCATTGCCGAAAAGGCAGCCAACTGACGTGTCATCACCGCGTCGAAGCGCATCCGGAACATGTGCGGCCGAAAGTACGGACTGCGCCGCACGGCCGGAACACAGGCCAGCAGCCACAGCACCTGGCCCACCACCAATCCCAGCAAGGCACCCTGCAACTGTGACCGACTGGACAACCATGCCACCAGCACCACGCTCATCACCGCCCCGCTCACCTGCACGAAGGCCAACCGCCGCACGTCCATGAACCCATTGATGACCGCCAGCACATAATTGACAGCGGCGATCCCCAACTGCGCGACCGCCAGCACGCAGATCAGCGGCTGGTACGCGGCGTCTCCCATTAGACGTTCGGCGATCACTCCACTGAACAGCAGCGACAATACCGCCATGAGGCAGGCCGCCCAGAACCCGTACCACAACGCTGCACCCAGCAGCCGCGCCAGCGCCTGTGGATCGTCGCGATACTGCGCGACGTACTTAACGATGCCGGCGCTGATGCCGCCACCTGCCAGGACCGCCAGCACCGACATCAAATTCAGGAACTGGCCCAGGCGGCCGATGCCTTGCGGCCCGGCGTGCACCGCCACCAGTTTCACGACCACCAGCGCGGCCAGCAGCTTCGCCAGCGTTGCGATGCCAGTGTAGGCGCTGCTGCGAACGACATTCATGCGCTGGCGTCGAAGGCCTGGCAGGCGGCAATCACGCGGTCCACCGCTGCCGCGCTCAATGCAGGCCCCATCGGCAGGCTCAACACTTCCTCGTGCAAGCGCTCGCTGACTGGCAGGCGGGCATCGCCCAGGGCGGCATACGCCGGTTGCAGATGTGCGGGAACCGGGTAGTGGATTTGAGTGTGCACGCCGAGGCGCAGCAGATGTTCCTGCAAGGCGTCGCGTCGCGTACTGCGCACCACGAACAGATGCCAGACGTGCTGTTCCTCGGACACTACCGTGGGCAACGTGATCCAGGGGGTGTCGATCTCGTGCAGATAACGCCGCGCCACCGCGCGTCGCAGCGCCACTTCCTCGTCCAGATAGCCCAGCTTGACCCGCAGCATGGCCGCCTGCAGCTCGTCCAGTCGCGAGTTGACCCCTTGGCACAGGTGGTGATACTTCACCACCGAGCCGTAGTTGCGCAGCGCACGGATACGCTCGGCCAGCGTGGGATCGGACGTCAATACCGCACCGCCATCGCCCAGGGCGCCAAGATTCTTTGTCGGGAAGAAGCTGAAGGCCGCTGCGTCGCCGAAGGCACCCGCACGGACACCATCGGCGGTTGCGCCATGCGCTTGCGCTGCATCCTCGATCAGCAGCAACCCGTACCGATGCGCCAGGGTCTGCAACGACGCCATGTCCGCCAGCTGGCCATACAGATGCACCGCCATGATCGCGCGGGTACGTGGACCGATGGCCTTTTCCACGTTGGCCGGGTCCATGTTGAAGGTGGCCGGGTCCGGCTCCACAGGCACCAACACCAACTGGTTCTGGCTGATGGCCAGATAAGTGGCGATGAAGGTATTGGCCGGCACGATGATCTCATCGCCCTCGCGCAGCACGCCCAGCTCACGGTAGCCGCGCAGGATCAGCGACAACGCATCCAGACCATTGCCCACGCCCACCGCGTGGGCAGCGCCGCAGTAGCCGGCGAATTCCGCCTCGAACGCCTCCAGCTCCTGGCCAAGCACATACCAGCCAGCGTCGATGACGCGCGCCGCAGCCGCCTTGAGCTGATCGGCGTAACGCGCATTGACTGCGCGCAAATCCAGGAAGGGAACATCCATCACAACGTCCATCGATAAGAATCCTGTACCACTGCACGAGCGCCGAAGCGCTCCTTCTGTTCGACCAGTCCCTCGTTAAGCACCTGCCCACCCTGCTCGGTGGAAATGCCGAAACTGAAGAACTCACGCGCCGCATAGACCTGGCAGATCAGCTCGGACAACAACAGGCTCAGCGCATCGATTCGACGCCCGCGCTCGGAGACCGCAAGGTACTGGGTATGCACACTGCGACCGAAATCCAGGACCAGTGCTGCTGCCAGCAGCTGCTCGTCCGCATGTGCCTCGTACAGCACGATGTGCTGCGGAAAACGACGTTGCAGCAGTTGCAGTTCATCCAGCCGATGCGTCGGCGCCACGCCATGTCGCTGCAGGACCTCGGTCAACAACGCATGGAACGCCTCCAGCGTGGTGCCGACCCGCACCTGCACGCCTGCCTTGCGCGCCCTGCCGATCGACCTGCGCCGCTCGTCGCTGAAGGCGAACGGCTGGCCGAGCGCAATCACTGACGACAGGTCGCGTCGCTCCAACTGCGCACCGACCCGATGCAATGCATACAGCTCTTCCTCTGCCGGATACGCATGGAAGATGTGCGGCACCGGCTTATACACGATCTGGCTCGCGCCCAGCGCGCGGTAGTGCGCGGCAATCTGCTCGAACACCTGCAACGTGCCACTTGCCCGCATGGCCATCGACGACAACAATCCGGCGTAGGTCAATCCGGCATGGCTGCTGACACAATCGCCGCGAATGCTCGCGGGGAACACCGCCACCAGCTCGCTTCCACGCTCGATCAGCAAGGACGCATCCACGAAACGGTCGGCGTGATAATCCATGTACCCGCGGCGATGCAACAGATTCCCGTTGCGTGAGCGCGCCACCAGTGCATCCCATGCCGCCGCGTCGCTGGGCAGGTAAGATCTAACCGAATACATGGCACCCCTGCTGGCCTGTCGGGAGTGCAGCATCGGCCAGGCCAAAGCCCGCATGGCCCATGGCATTGCCGTTGTAGAACATCAACACGCGTTCGCCCTGCTGGATCAGCGCCGGGTAGCACAGCGTCTGCGCATCCCAGCCCTCATCGGACAACTGCAGCCCGAGCCGGCGATCGTCACGCTCCCAGCGCACGCCATCGTCGCTGAAGGCCACACCCGGAAAGTAGCCGCCACGAACGTCGCCACGGGTGAAATACATCAGATAGGCATCGCCAAACCGGTACACGCGCGGACGCCCGATACGGTATTCGCCCTCACGCGGCCGCAGGCACACGGTGTCCTCGAGCGGGATGTCACGCAGGTCCGCCGTTTCCACGTAGCGGATGTGATAGCGCGGATAGGGCACACCGCCGATCTGCTCCCAGTCATCGCCTATCGCATACCACAGCCGCCAGCGACCGCCCTCGTAGCGTGCCGAATGCACGGCGGCGATGGTGCTGCGGCCCGGGGCGCGGTCCAGCAACGGTGTTTCCTGACGGCGCTGAAACGTATGACCGCCGTCGTCTGAGACCGCCAGACCGGTGAAGGCCAGAAACTTGGCCTTGGCCACGCGCTGAAAGCCGACGTAGAACATGTACAGCCCATCCGGCCCGTCCAGCACATCGCCCAGGATCATGCCGTTATCGTCGAAGCAGCCGTCGCGCCCGATGTCCAGTACCGGGTGCCGACTCACAGCGATGACCTGGGTGGGCGCATCGGCGCGCACGTCCACATAACCGATCCGGCTCACCCCTTGCGCGTCGCGGAAACCCGCATAGATCCGCAGTACCTCGGCCGACAGCCGATACGGCGTGGGCGTCAGTGCAGCATGCTGCATCCAGCCGCCCACACCGTCGCGCGCCACATCGAACACCAGGCCCCGCTTGGTCCAGGCGAACATGCCGTCAGAGTTCCACATCAAAACTGGATCTTCCCGCCACCGCGCGCGCTGGCGAGCCGACGTAGACCCGCCCCGCTTCGGTGTGCCGCGTCACCAGCGCGCCGGCGCCGATGATGTTGTCCGCCGCTATCTGCACCTTGTCGCTGAGAGTGGCATTGACCCCGATGAAACTGCCCCGACCAATCTCGCAGTAACCGGAAATCACCGCATGCGAGGCAATGAACACATGGTCCTGCACCACCGTACGATGGCCGACATGATTGCCGCTCCACAGGATGCAGTTGTCGCCGATACGGGTGAACGGCTGGATGACGTTGCCTTCGAAGATGAAGCAATTGGCACCGATCTGCGCATTGCGCCAGACAAAGGCACGCGAGCTGACGTAGCTGGCACAACGGTACCCCCGCCGCAACACGTCCTCGTAGAAGCGCATCCGCAAGCGATTCAACTGCGTGGCAGGGATCGCAACGAACACCTCGTACTCGTTGGGCCGATAGTGTTGCTCGAGGTCTTCATGGGCCACCACCGGAACGTCCGCCAGGCTGGAGCGGGTCAGGAAATCGCGCTCCACGCTGAAGGCAGCCACTTCGTAATCACTGTCGTGCCGGAAGTATTCGCAGGCGATCTGCGCAAACTCGCCGGCACCGACAATCACCAACCGCTTGCGGCCGCTCATGCTTCCAACCTGCATGCTTCAAGCGGCAGATCGCCACGCACTTCGCTGAGGAACTGATCGTAGTCCACGATGTAATCGTCCGGATCGTACAGCTGGTCGGCCAGCACCATCAGCACGCAGTCGGGGCTGAAGCGATGCAGGTCGCGCCAGACCATGCGCCCCAGCAACAGACCTTGCGAGGGATCGTCCAGCACCACTTCGGTCGGGCCCTCGCCCTTTCCCTCGTCCACCAGGATGGCCACCGACCCATGCAGCGCCACGGCCAGTTGATTGAGCTGGCGGTGGGCATGCTGGCCGCGATGGACACCGGCACGGGTTCCGAACAGGTAGTACACGCGGCGGATCTCAAACGGGACATTGCGCGCCTGCTCCAAGGAAATGAGCAGGCCACGATCGTCGCCGTGGGTATGCAACTGGATACGTTCGATGGCCATGATCGGTGAGGCGTTAGCGCTGACTGCACATAGTGCGACATGGCTGAGTGCGCCACGATGCGGGAAAGGTTGCACGGCCCCGCAACCCACGAAGCGGTGCACGTAAAAGCGCAGCAGCAGACCAATATCCCCCTCCAATCTCTCGACGACACCTGCGGGCATCACGAGGATGCAACCTTTCGCAGGCATTGCCGCACATATCCATGCACGTTCACCTGGCCGCTGTCCGGCCGGCGTGGGGAGCCAGGCCTGGCCGCGCATCGCGCGGCCGGAACCAACGATCACCACCGGTGAGGACACCGACGCAATGCATTCTTCCCCCCAGCCCCCCGAGGTGGTGGCCACCGTTGGCGCCACAACCACGCCAGCACCGCAGCAGGCCGACGCGCGTCCGCACGTCGTCCCCTTACCCAAGCCGATGCGCGTCCTGCACTGGCTTACCGTGGTCTGTCTGGTTATGGCAGCCACCTTGATCCTGCTGCGTGCCGAACTGGATGGACGCGCGTTGCGTCAGTGGCTACTGGAAGGGCATCGACACTTCGGCCTGATGGTTCTGCTGTTGTTCGTCCTGCGGGTTGGCCTTCGCCTGCGCTTGCGCAAGCTGCCGCCGGGCCCGCCATCGCCACTGCTGCTGCGATTGGCCGCCGGCGGCACCCACCTCGCCATGTACGGCTTGATGCTGGCCCTGCCACTGATCGGCTGGTCGCTCAGCAACGCCTACGCCAAACCGGTCTATCTATTCGGCGTGACCCTGCCGTCCCTGGTCGCGCCGGATGCAGATCTGGGCGACACCTTGGGCACCTGGCACCTGAATGCCGCCTGGGCGCTGCTGGCGCTGGTGCTGATGCACATCCTCGCTGCGCTATGGCACCACCTGGTGCTGCGCGACGGCCTGCTGCACCGCGTACTACCGCGCCGGCAACCGTAAGCGCCAGCGCCTCCCGTTCTCCCCGTTCGTTTCCACACCGTCGAAACCCGCACCGTCGAACAAGGACTTTACATGTCTACCTACCCGCCTGCCTCGCGCCGCGCCGCCCAATCCCGCACCGCATCCCTGACCTCGCTGTTATGCGTGTCCGGCCCCTTGCTGTTGCTGGCCAGTACGCAAGCGCAGGCGATCCCCTCCTTCGCACGCCAGACCGGCTCGTCCTGCGCTGACTGCCACATCGGCTCCTACGGTCCCTCGCTGACGCCATACGGCATGCGTTTCAAACTCGGCGGTTTTACCGACACCGACGGCGAAGGCACCAAGATTCCCGCCTCCGGCCAGCTCACCTGGTCGCGCCGCAATCCGAACCGTGGCGACAGTACCGCGCGGATCACCCAGGCCGATCTGTATCTGGCCGGCCGGGTCAACGACAACATCGGCGGTTACTCCAAGATCCGCTCCAACAACAGCGGCAACGCGACCTTCAACACGCAGCTGGACGATGTCGATCTGCGTTTTGTCAGCAAGCCGTTCCAGCTCGCCGGCAAGGACACCATGGTCGGCGTTAGCGTCAACAACAACCCCGGCATCTCCGACCCGATCCACGTGCTGCCGAACGCGTCCACCTTCACTCCGGCCACGGCGAGCAATGCCTCGGCCACCATGCTCAGCTCCTCCTCGCTATCGAATCGGGTGATCGGCGCCAGCGTGTATGGCCTGTACGACCGTAACTGGTACGGCGAAGTGGGAAGCTACAGCGCACTGTCGGTCGATGCGCAGGATCACCTGGGCTGGCAGCCCAATGGCGACCCGGGCAAGCTCAGCGACACCGGCTACGCACGGCTGGCCTACATGAAGGACATGAAGCGGCAGTTCTTCTCGGTCGGCATGACCGCCCTGACCACGCGCCGCCAGCGTCCGCGCATCGGTCCCAGCGACGAGTTCACCGACCTGGGCTACGACGTGACCTACCAGTTCCTGGGCACCCGCGAACATGTGCTGTCGCTGGCCTACGTCAACATCTACGAACGCCGCAACTACGGCAGCCCGCTGATGTCGAGCGACCCGACCATGGCCCCGCTCAGCCGCGGCAGCGTGCGCGATCAGACCATCAGCATGAACTATGCCTTCAAGCAGACCTATGGCGTGCTGGCGGCGCACATGATGAACACCGGTTCGTTCGACGCCGCGCGCTACCAGCCCTACGGCCTGCCGGACACCACCAGCAATCTGATCCTGCTGTACTGGACCCCGTTCGGCAAGGAAGGCAGCTACACCTCCATCGCCAACATGCGCCTGTCGGCCAGCTGGTTCCGCTTCGACAAGTTCAACGGCAGCACCACCAATGTCTTCGGTGGCGGCAACCCGATCACCAATCCGCGCGATCTCGACAGCTTTGCGTTGTCGTTGAACGTGTCGTTCTGATCCCCCAGCACGTCCAAGGACCTCCATGAAGTCATTCCACATCCGCTCGTTGTGCGCGCCGCTGGCCGGCCTGTTGCTGGCTGGCGCAATGCTGGCCCCGCCGGCCTGGGCGGCCGACGGCAAGGGCACCTTCCTCACCGAATGTGCCGAATGCCACAGCGCCGCACAGGGCAAGAACAAGAAAGGCCCGTCCATGTTTGGTGTGGCCGGGCGCCCCGCCGCCAGCGCACCGGGCTACAGCAACTACTCCGATGCACTCAAGGCCAGCAAGTGGCAGTGGACACCGGCGCAGTTGAAGGCCTATCTGTCGCAACCCTCGTCCAAGGCGCTGCCAGGCACCAAGATGAAGTACGACGGCCTGGACGACCCACAGGAACTCGATGCGCTGATCGCCTACCTCAACACCCTGCGCTGAGCGGGGTCGTTGCGGTTGCGCGGCCGCCGGACCGGCATACCGGCGGCCGCCCCGGCATGCCGGCCCGTAGTGCCTGAATGGGCACCTTCGCCTATACGGACGGAACCATCGCAGCGGCAGCGGTTCCGTTCTACGCTGCGGGGCACTATCGTGTCCCGCTTCGCGCTCGTGTTCCACGCCATTGCCGACAGTTCCTCTTGCCAGGCCAGTCCCCCTCCACCCGCCGCGCCATTGCGCTGACGGCGGCAAGGCGTGGGACGTTAGCCGCATTGCCGGCGTACGCCCCTGCCGCGCGCCCCTGCGCTTCCCCCTGCACATCATGCAGGTCGTCTTGCCTGCGCCACGGCGGCCCGGCCGGTTGCCGTGCTGGCTGCTGCTGGCGTTGGTCATGGCCCCTGGCAGCGCAGCCTCGGCCGATAACGCCGGTGGCACGGTGGCGGTGGCCTCGGCCCTGATCGACCGCGGCATCTCCATCGCCCCAGATCGCGTCACCCTGCAGGCAGCAGGCTACTGGCTCCCATCGCCCGGCTGCTCGGTGTCGGCCGCAGTGGCGGTGCAAGCGCCCTCGCTGAGCCAACCGGTCGCACTCACCGCACAGGCCGCACGCGCCTGGATGCTGGACGATCGCTGGCAGATGCAAGCCAGCGTGCTGTACTACGTCTACCCCGAGGACGGCCGCTCGCGCACCTTCAACCGGCAGGAAGCCAGCCTGGCCTGGTCGTACCGGGATGTCCTCACCTTCTCGCTGTCCACCTTCCGCTTCCCGCGTGCGCAGCAAGCGCCCTGGAATACGGCCATCGACATCACCGGCAACCTGCCTCTCTCGGCAGCGTTCAGCCTCACCGGCGGGGCCGGCGTGTCGGAATTTCCGGCCATGGCCTACGGGGCGGCCCGGGGCGGCCGCTATCAGTACGGGCAATTGGGCCTGAAGTGGAGCCGCGCGCGATGGACCGTGGAACTGCAGCGCGTCTTCACCAGCAGCAGTACCCCCCGTGCGCAGGGTGGACCAGGCCAGCTGCCATGGCTGGGCATGCTGTCCCGGACGTTCTGATTTTCCCGCAACCTTTTGCCCGTCCGCGGGCACTGACTAGCGTCCAATGCCATGTCCGATGCGATGAATGATTCCACCACCCTGGGTGACGCCACCGACCGGATGCTGCTGCGTCGCATGGCGGCAGGCGATCGCGATGCCCTGGCGAGCATGTACCACAGCTATCACGGGCGGCTGTGCCGGTTTCTGTCGCGGCTGACCCGGCGCCCGGACATCATCGAAGAAGCCATCAACGATTGTTTCTGGATCGCCTGGCAGAAGGCCGGCGACTTCCGGGGCGATTCGCAGGTTTCCACCTGGATCATGGGCATCGCCTACCGCTGCGGGCTCAAATGCCTGCGCCAGCACGACGGCGACAGCATCGACGACACCGCGCAGGTGGAAGACCATGCCCCCAGCGCCGACGACAATGACGACCGCGAGCTACGCGACTGGCTGGACAAGGGCATGGAGCGGCTGTCGCCGGACCAGCGCCTGGTCATCGAACTGGTCTACGGCGTTGGACACAAGCTGGAAGAAGTTGCCGACATCATGCAGTGCCCGCTGGGCACCATCAAAGCCCGGCTGTTCCATGCGCGGGTCAAATTACGCAATGTGCTGCCCGGACTGGCCGGCAGCGCCCCCTACACGGAGACACAGCTATGAAGACCCTCTTCATCGCACCTGGCAAGGAGTGCTCGCACGCCTGGGAGTTGATGCCAGCAGTGTTGCTGGATAACGCAACCGAGGAAGCAAGCAGCTGGCTGATCGCGCATGTGGCCAAGTGCGCCTCGTGCAGCGCCGAGTTTGCCCAACAAAGCCGTCTGCGCCAGGCATTGGCGCTGCCCTCGGCGGTGGCGGTGGATGCCGATGCCGGTCTGCAGCGCCTGCTCGGTCGCCTCGACACGGTGGAACGGCCGATGGCCGCAGCGCCGCTCGCGCGCCGCTCCGGCAGCTGGACGGTACGTGCGCTGGCTGCCGCGGCGCTGGTGCAGGCCATCGGCCTGGGCGTCATGGGCGTCAAGCTGGCCGCACCTGCGCCCTCGCAGGACTACCGCACGCTCAGCAGTGCCGCCGCCGTACCGGTGGCACAAGGCACCATCCGCGTGGTGCCCGATGCCAGCATGACCTTGGCCGACTGGGATCGGCTGCTGCAGGCGCAGCACTTGCAGGTCGTCGGCGGCCCCAACGCGATGGGTGCCTATACCGTGGTGCCCGCCGCACCGCAGCCCATGCAACCGCAGCAGACCCTGCAACAGCTACGCGCCAATCCGGGTATCCGGCTGGCCGAGATCGTGTCGGCTCCATGAAGCGCCTTCTCATCCTGGGCGGCCTCGCCGCACTGATCGGCCTGGGCACGCAGACCCGTGCACAGGCCACAACGACCCTCCAGGCACCCGCGCAGCCCGCCGAATCCCCGCAACCGGCAGCCGAAGCGATCACGCCGGACAGCAGTCGCGACATCCTGCTGGCGGTTGCCAATCCGCTCAGCGCACCGCCGGCGCGGGCGGGTTCCAGCCTGATCGGCTACGCCTCCAGCTACTACGGTGCGGGCCAGAAGGCGGCCGTGCGCATGCAGGCCATCAAGCAGCGCTACAACCTGCGCGAGGTGTCCAGCTGGCCGATCACCTCGCTGGGTCTGTACTGCGCCGTGCTGCAGCCCGCCCCCGGCGTGTCGCGCGACGAACTGGTCAGCGCGCTGGCCGACGATGACGGCGTGGAACTGGTGCAGCCGGTGCAGGAATTTTCGGTGTTCTCCGCCAATGCCGCAGACAAGCACACCCCGCTGTCGAGCTACAACGATCCGTACGTGGACATGCAGCGCGGCTTCATCGCCACCGATGCGGCCAGCGCGCAGACCGTCACCCAGGGCCGCGGCGTGGTGGTGGCCGTGGTCGACACCGGCGTGGACACCCGCCATCCCGACCTGAAGGCACGCATTCTCGACGTGCACGACCTGGTCGGCGAGACCCAGGCCATGCCCGGCAGCGATTCGCATGGCACCGAAGTGGCCGGGATCATCGCCGCCGGCAGCAACAACCACCAGGGCATCGTCGGCATGGCGCCCAAGGCCATGCTGAGCATCTACAAGGCGTGCTGGTACGCCCCTACCGTCGGCGCCACCGCACGCTGTAACACCTTTACCCTGGCCAAGGCATTGGCAGCGATCAACAACAGCTCCGCGCGGGTGGTCAATCTGAGCCTCGGTGGCCCGGCCGACCCGTTGCTGAGCAAGATGCTGCTGCACCTGGTCAAGCAAGGCCGCATCGTGATTGCGGCGATGCCGCCGAACGGGCAGCTGGACGGCTTCCCCAACGATGTACCGGGCGTGCTGGTGGTCCGCAGCAGCGGCGCCGGCACCGTCATGCCCGGCGTACTGAGCGCGCCCGGCGACGACATTCTGACCACCCAGCCAAACGGCCGCTACGACTTCACCTCCGGCTCGTCGATGGCCACCGCGCATGTCAGCGGCACCGCCGCGCTGCTGTTGTCGTTGTCACCGTCGATGGATGCCGGCGCGCTGCGCGATCTCCTGCAGCGCACCAGCAAGGTCAGCGACGGCCAGCTGCAGGTCAATGCCGGCGCTGCGGTCGATGCGTTGTCGCCCTCCAGACGTTCCAACTGAGGACGACATCGGTATGGCCAAGTGGATCCCGTTATGGCTGCACAAGCTCAGTTCACCGCCGGTGTTCTACCGCGTCGCCGGCAAGGTGCGCCCCTGGGCGCTGGCGCTGGCATTGCTGCTGGGCGCAGTGGCCGCCTACGGCGGCTTGGTGCTGGCGCCGCCGGACTACCAGCAGCACGATGCCTATCGCATCATCTTCATCCATGTGCCCAGCGCCTGGATGAGTCTTTTCATCTACGCGGCGATGGGCGTGTCAGCGTTCATCGCGCTGGTGTGGCGGATCAAGCTGGCCGAGGTGGTGACCATGGCCTCGGCACCGATCGGCGCGGCCTTCACGTTCATCACCCTGTGCACCGGGTCGCTGTGGGGCAAGCCGATGTGGGGCACCTGGTGGACCTGGGATGCGCGGCTGACCTCGGAGTTACTGCTGTTGTTCCTGTACCTGGGCGTGCTAGGCCTGTATCACGCGGTGGAAGATCGCCGCCAGGCGATGCGTGCCGCCGGCTTGTTGGCGCTGGTCGGCTTGGTGAACCTGCCCATCGTGCATTACTCGGTGGTGTGGTGGAACACCCTGCATCAAGGCTCCACCGTGCGCCTGCTCGGTCCCTCCAAGATGAGCGCAGACATGTTGTGGCCACTGCTGACCATGACGCTGGCGACCAAGCTGTACTACATCGCCAGCCTGTTCGGGCGCGTGCGGGTGGAGTTGCTGGCGCTGGAAAGCGGCAAGGACTGGGCGCGCCGCATCGTGCTGACCGAGCGCACCGCATGAGCAGCTTCCTGGCGATGGGTGGATACGGGCAATACGTCTGGACGGCCTATGCCGTGTTCGTGCTGGTGCTGGGGGCCGACCTGGGGTCGCCATGGCTGCGCCGGCGGCGGCTGCCGCGCGCGCTGCGCGGACAATTGCAGCGGCAACAGCCGCGTGGCCGTCGCACGCCGACGGCACTGGACCGGGACACGCCATGAACGCCACCCGCAAACAACGCCTCTGGCTGGTGATCGGTGTATTGGCCGCCGCCGCGCTGGCGGTGACCCTGATCGTGCTGGCGCTGCAGCGAAACATGAGCTATCTGTTCACGCCCAGTCAGGTGCATGCCGGCCAGGCCGCTGGGTATCAGCAGTTTCGCCTCGGCGGCATGGTCAAGGCCGGCTCGATCCAGCGCGCCAACGACTCGTTGAAGGTCAGCTTCACCGTCATCGACAAACATGCCGCCACCCAGGTCGATTACTCGGGCATCCTGCCGGACCTGTTTCGCGACAACCAATCGGTGATTGCCAACGGGCGCATGCAGGACGGGCGTTTCGTCGCCACCGAAGTGCTGGCCAAGCACGATGAGACCTACATGCCGAAAGAGCTGAAGGACGCGATGGCCGAGGGGCATGTCGGCAAGCCGATTCCCGCCGCTGCTGCGCCGCTGTCGGTGCCGCGCTAACCTGCACCGCCGCACTCCCTTCCCGATGACGTTCCTGCCCTACGTGCCACTCGCCCATGACGCCTGAACTCGGCCAGATCGCATTGATCCTGGCATTGCTGCTGTCGCTTTGCCAGGGCGTGTTGCCACTGATCGGGGCCTGGCGCGGCAATCCCGCCTTGATGGGCATCGCACGGCCTGCCGCCGCCGGCCAGGCGGTGTTCGTGTGGCTGGCCTTCGGCCTGCTGGCCTGGTCGCTGCTATCGCTGGATTTTTCGGTGGGCTATGTCGCCGCCAACGCCAACCACGCCCTGCCCTGGTATTACCGCTTTGCTGCGGTGTGGGGCGCGCATGAAGGCTCGTTGCTGCTGTGGATCGCCATCCTGGCCACCTGGACGGTGTTGCTGGCCGCCTTCAGCCGGCATCTGCCGCAGCACTTCGCCGCGCGCGTGCTGGCGGTGCTGGGACTGATCTCGGTGGGCTTTCTGGCCTTCATCCTGCTCACCTCCAATCCGTTCGGGCGGTTGTCGCCGATTCCGCTGGACGGCAACGAGCTCAATCCGGTGCTGCAGGACCCGGGCATGACCTTCCACCCACCGGTGCTGTACACCGGCTACGTGGGGTTCTCGGTGGCCTTCGCGTTCGCGGTCGCCGCGCTGCTGGGTGGCGAACTGGAACAGGCCTGGGTGCGCTGGGCACGCCCGTGGACCAACGTGGCCTGGGCCTGCCTCACCGCCGGCATCGTGGCCGGCAGTTGGTGGGCCTACGCAGAACTGGGCTGGGGCGGCTGGTGGTTCTGGGACCCGGTGGAGAACGCCAGCTTCATGCCGTGGCTGGTGGGTACCGCGCTGATCCACACCCAGGCGGTCACTGAAAAACGCGGCAGCCTGCGCGCCTGGACCATCCTGTTGTCGATCCTGGCGTTCTCGCTGTCGCTGCTGGGCACCTTCCTGGTGCGCTCGGGCGTGCTGACCTCGGTGCATGCGTTCGCCGCCGACCCGCGGCGCGGGTTGTACATTTTGATCTTCCTGATCGCGGTAGTCGGCGGTTCGCTGCTGCTGTACGCCTTGCGCGCACCCAAGATCGCCAGCGGCAAGCCCTTCGCCGCCGCCTCACGCGAGACCGGCATCCTGATCGGCAACCTGCTGCTGACCGTGGCCGCGGCGATGGTGTTGCTGGGCACGCTGTTTCCGCTGATCGCCGATGCGTTCGGCATGGGCAAGGTCTCGGTTGGCCCGCCCTACTTCGGCCTGCTGTTCCCGCTGCTGATGCTGCCGGTGGTGCTGGTACTGCCGTTCGGCCCCTACCTGCGCTGGGGCAAGGCCGAGGCCGCACCGTTGAAGGCGCTGGGCACGCGTGCCGGCATCGCCGCGATCGCCTGTGCGCTGGGCGGCAGCCTGGTTGCCAACGGCCAGGCCAAGGCGATCGCCGGCATCGGTGTGGCCGCCTGGGTCGCCGCCGGCACCGCGTTGTACGTGGTCAAGCGCTGGCGCGAGCTGCCGCGCGGCCGGCGCTTCCCGGCCGAAATGGCCGGCATGTTGATCGCCCACGCGGGGGTGGCGGTATTCGTCGCTGGCGTGCTGGTGTCCGAAAGCCTGTCGGTCGAACGCGACGTGCGGTTGGCGCCGGGCCAGAGCACCGACGTCGCCGGCTATCGCTTCCGCTTCGATGGCGTGCAACTGGTGGACGGGCCGAACTGGAAAGCCGAACAAGGCAGCGTGCAGGTCAGCCGCGACGGTCGGGTGGTGGCGCAGTTGCATCCGCAAAAACGCCTGTACAGCAGGGACCGCATCCAGACCGAGTCGGCGATCGACCCCGGCCTCACCCGTGACTTGTACGTGGCGCTGGGCGAGCCGCTGGACGATCAGCACATCGAATACGACTGGACCCTGCGGCTGTACTACAAACCGCTGATCCGCTGGATCTGGGCGGGCGGCCTGTTAATGATGCTGGGCGGTTTCGTCAGTGCCTGCGCCCGCCGCTTCCGCGCGCCGGCGCCCGCCGGCACGCCCGTTACCGCGCCAATTCCAGGTGGCCAGGTCATCGCGCAGGAGTCTTCCCCATGAATCGCATGCTGCCATTGCTGGCGTTTCTGCTGGTGGCCGGCCTGTTCGGCTTCGGCATCTACTGGACCACCCAGCACAATCCGCGCGAGGTTCCCTCTCCGTTGATCGGCAAGCCGGCGCCGGCATTTTCGTTGCCGCTGCTGGACCATCCCGAGCGCCGTGTCACCCGCGAGCAGCTGTTGGGTAAACCCTACGTCCTCAACGTGTTCGGCAGCTGGTGCGCCGAATGCGTGCACGAGCACCCGGTGCTGATGGCGCAGGCTGGCCGTCTCGGAGTGCCGTTGATCGGCTACAACTACAAGGACGCGCCGGCCGATGCCACCGCCTGGCTGGCACAATACGGCAACCCCTATGCGCTGGTGATCGCCGACGAGCAAGGGCAGACCGCGATCGACTTCGGCGTCTATGGCGCACCGGAAAGCTTCCTGATCGATGCGCAGGGCAGGATTCGCTACAAGCACATCGGCGTGCTCACCCCCGAGATCATCGATAGCGAACTGCTGCCGGCCATCGCCGCGCTGCGCAAGGCCACGCCGTGAGCGCGCAACATCGCGCTGTGCCCTGCGACTGGCGGCGACAAGGCCGGCAATTGCGCCTGCTGTTGATCCTGCTGCTGGGCATGCTGCTGGCCCCCTCGCTATCGGCGCAGGCCGTGGACCCGCTGCCGTTCAAGAACCCCGCCGAGGAAGCACGCTTCCAGCGCCTGACCGCGCAACTGCGTTGCCTGGTATGCCAGAACGAGAACCTGGCCGATTCCAACGCCAGTCTCGCCCGTGACCTGCGCCATCAGGTGTTCGCGCAACTGCAGGCCGGCAGGAGCAATGCGCAGATCAAGCAGTACATGGTCGAGCGTTACTCGGATTTCGTGCTGTACGACCCGCCGGTCAAGCGTGGTACCTGGCTGCTGTGGTTCGGGCCGCTGCTGCTGCTGGGCGCCGGCGCGGGCATGGTGATCCACACCGTGCGCCGGCGCGCACGCCTGGGCACCCCGGCGGCACCACAGGCGGAGGACGAATGGTGATGACCGGATTCTTGCTCGCCAGTGCCGCGCTGGTGGTCGTGGCGGTGCTGCTATTGCTGCTGCCACTGCTGCGCCATCGCGCCGGCAGCAGCGGCACCTCGCGCACCGCGCTGCCGTTGGTGCTGGCGCTGGGCCTGCCGCTGGCCACCGCCGGGTTGTATTGGCTGGTCGGCGCGCCGCAGGCGATCACCCAACCCATCGCCGCAGCGCCGGCGGCCCGCAGCGCCGCACCCGCTGCCGCCGACGGCGCACCGGCAGCCGCACCAGACACGAGCGCGGCAGAACAGGCGCAATGGCAGGCACTGGAAGAATGGATGCAGCAGGCCAAGACGCACGAGCGCGACGGCCAGCCCGCGCAGGCGCGCGATGCCTATGCGCAGGCGCTCAAGATTGCGCCCGACACCAGCGCTGCCATCGTAGGCTGGATCGCGGCCGACATGGCCACCCGCAGCGACTTCGCCATCGACACCGACGCGCGCGCGCGCCTGCAACACGTAGTCGCGCAGGAACCGGACAACCAGCGCGGCTTGTGGCTGCTGGGCATCAGCGATTTCCAGCAGCACGACTACGCGGCCGCCACGGCGCACTGGCGCCACCTGCATGGTTTGCTGGACGCCGGCTCGGCGATGCAGCAAGCCGTGGCAGAAAAGATCGCCGTGGCCGAATCGATGGCACGTGCACGGCAATCGCCGCCTGCCAGGCGCTGACCGCGGCGAACGGGCACGCTACTGCGCCCGGAGCCTTGGCTTGTCGGCATCACCCGCACGGTGCGGCGTCACGTGGAGCGCCGCTCCAGCAGCCGCGCCACGCGCCGCTTCAGCTCGGCGGCCTGGAACGGCTTGGTCAATACCTCCATGCCGGCTTCCAGTTGCCCCGCGCCTACTGCCGTACTGGCCGCGTAACCGGTCACGAACAGCACCGGAAGCGTGGGCCGCGACTGTCGGCCCGCATCGGCGATCTGGCGTCCGTTCAAGCCTCCGGTCAGCCCGACATCGGTGACCAACAGGTCAATTGCTTCCTGCGAGCGCAACCGCTCCATCGCCGCGCTGCCTTCGGCCGTCTCGATCACCCGGTAGCCGGCATCGCCCAGTACCTCACGGATGAGCGTGCGGATGGCGATCTCGTCCTCCACCAGCAGCACCGTGCAAGCGTGCACCGGCGACCGCGACGGCGGCTGCACGAGCGCAGGTACCGCCACTTCCTGCGACCGCGCACCGATCACACGCGGCAGATACACCGACATGGTGGTGCCCACGCCCACGACCGAGTCGATCCGCACATGCCCGCCGGATTGCCGGGTAAAGCCATAGATCATCGACAAGCCCAAGCCGGTACCCTGACCGATGGGCTTGGTGGTGAAAAAGGGTTCGAACACCTTGGCCATGACCTCCGCCGTCATTCCGGTCCCGGTATCCTGCACGCCCAGGCACACATAATCGCCCGCCGGCAGATCCAGCGGCGCGGACGCGTCTGGATCCAGCGACAGGTTGTGCAGGCTGACGGTCAAGGTGCCGCCGTCGGGCATCGCATCGCGTGCGTTGAGGCATAGGTTGAGCAGCACGTTCTCCAGCTGCGGCGCGTCCACCAGCACCTTCCACGACGGCGGCGACGGCGCCACCTGCAGGCTGATCGAAGGCCCCAGCGTGCGCGCAATGATCTCGCGCATCCCCTCCACCAGCGCATCCACCGCCACTGCACTGGGTGCCAGTGTCTGCCTGCGCGAGAACGCCAACAGCCGCTGGGTCAATGCCGCCGCACGCCCTGCGCTGGCCTGTGCCATCTCCACATAGCGCTCCAGGCGCTCGTAACGGCCCTGCGCAACGCGTGCTTGTAGCAATTCCAGGCCCATCGTGATGGAGGTCAGCAGATTGTTGAAGTCGTGCGCCAGCCCGCCGGTCAGTTGCCCTACTGCTTCCATCTTCTGGCTCTGGCGCAGCTTCTCCTCGGCCAACAGCAACGCGGCGCTGCGCTCGCGCACGCGCTCTTCCAGGGTGTTGGTCAACAGCTGCAATTGTTCTTCGGCCTTGCGTCTGTCGGTGACGTCCGATGCAGTACCGAACCATTGCTCGATGGCGCCGTGCGCATCCAGCAGCGGCACCGCGCGCAGCAGCATCCAGCGCAGGCGCTGGTCGCTATGCCTCACGCGCACCTCCAACTCCAGGCTGGTCTTGCCATCGATCGCTGCGGCGATGGCATTGGCCAGCTGCGCGCGGTCGCCCGCATGGATCCATTCCTGCTGCCAGCCCACCTTTCCCGGCAGATCGCCGCCTTCCAGCAGGCCTTCGCCCACGTGCAGACGCAATGCACCCCAGTCGGCAGTGGCTGAGAAGATCGATTGCGAGGACGCACGCACCAGGGCATCCAGCCGGCGCTCGCTCTTCACCAGCGCCTCGCTGGCCAACCGCTCGGCCGTGCGGTCACGCAACACCTTGACGAACCCGATCGCCATGCCGGTCTCCTCGCGCAGCACCATCAGCGACCCATTGGCCCAGAAGCGCTCGCCAGACTTGCGCACGTGCCAGCGCTCGTCCATGCCACTGCCACTCTCCAGCGCCGCAGCCGCCTCGATCAACAGCTGGCCACGCGCGACGTCTTCAGGCGTGAACGCACGTTCCAGCGTCTGTCCCAGCATTTCGGCCTCGCTCCAGCCCAGCGTCCGCTGCGCCCCCTCGTTCCACAGGGTGACGCGCCCGTCCAGATCGGTGGCGACGATGGCGTAGTCCATCACGCTATCCAGGATCTGCCGGTTGCGTATCTCCGCCACGCGCACGGCGCGTTCAAGATTGATGCGCTCGGTGATGTCCAGCCCCTGCACGAAGATACCGGACACAGCGCCGTCGGCACCGGCGATCGGCTGATAGAACAGGTCCAGCAACCGCCGCTGCGTCGGCCCGCCGGGCGTGACCTGCACGTGGTACTCCACCGCATTGGCCGCGTACGCCTGCCCGGAGCGATACACCTCGTCCAGGTGCCGCAGATGCCCCTGCTCCACCGCATCCGGCAACGCCTCGGCCAATGGCCGCCCAATCACACTGCGGTGGCCGATCAGGCGCGAATAACAGGGGTTGGCGAATTCCACACGATGCTGCGGCCCGCTCAGGAATGCCATGAACATCGGCGCCTGCTCGAACAGCCGGATCAGGCGTTCGTGCTCGTCCGCCAGCCGTGCCTGCGCCACCATGCGCGCGGTGACCTCGTTGGTGACGCAGAAGGCGCCGCCCACCTTGCCATCGTCAAGATAGATCGGAGAAAACGAAAACGTCCACCAAGTCTGCTCGGGCGTGCCATAGCGGTTCATGCCGATCGGCATTTCCTCGAAACGCGAGGCCCGCCCGGCGAACGCCGCCTCGATCGGCTCGCGCACCGCGTCCCAGGCATCGGCCCACAACGCCTTCAGCGGGGCGCCCAGCGCCTGTGCCCGGCGTGGCCCCAGGATCGGGGCGTACGCATCGTTATAGAAGAAGATCAGTGCATCGCCCCACACCACATACATGCTTTCCGGCGAGGAAAGCATCAGGTCGAGCGCATTACGCAGCGCGGGAGGCCATTGCGCACTCGGCCCCAGCGGTGTGGAGTTCCAATCGTACGTGCGTATCGCATGGGCCATGGCACTGTCGCCGTGCGGGAAGGAGGCGCTCACGAAAGCGGCCTCCCCCAGATTCGCAGGTACGTGCGCGCCTTGCCGCGCGAGATCGCCGCATAGGCAGTGAGAACCCTACCAGTCATACACAGATGCATCGTTTCGAACCATGGAAAGAACTGAAAGACAGGGGCCCCCGCATTACGGCGGCGGGTGCCCGCGGGCGCCCATCATCTGGCGTGCTGCGGGTCGCGTCCAGCAGCACATTGCGCAGTCGCTGAATCGCGCTCCTCAACGCCGCGCGTCGCCTACGACACCGGTTGGCAGGCTACAACTGTGTTGTACGGCACGAATCAGCGAGGACAGCCCCTTCCCGCCCCAAATGGACCCCTCCCAGCCAGTCAAGAATCGGCTGCCGAGGCCGCTAACCAACAAGTTGCCATCAGTCCCTTGCACGCGCCCCGCGTGTCAATAGCAGCATCGTCTCGTGTGCGTCACGCCCTTGCCGCCGCCGGGGCGCCCTGCTCTCCCGTCAGCCGGATCGTGGATCACTCCCTATGCACTTCCTTTCGAATCTACGCATCGGCCAACGCCTGGCCCTTGGCTTTCTCACCATCATCGTGCTGATGGTGATCCTCACCGTGGTCGGCATCCAGCGCGTGCGAAGCATCGACCGGCAGCTCACCGCCATCAACGAAGTCAATAGCGTCAAACAACGCTATGCAATCAACTTCCGCGGCAGCGTGCACGATCGCGCGATCGCCTTACGCGACGTGGTCCTGCTGGACGACCCGGCAGAGCGCCACGCCGCCGAGCAGTTGATCGACAAGCTTGCCGCCGACTACGCACGCTCGGCGCAGCCGCTGGACGACATGCTGGCCGCCTCCACCGACACCAACGAAAAAGCCATCCTCCAGCGGATCAAGACCGTCGAACAACGCACCATGCCGTTGATCGCCGAGGTGCGTGGGTTTCGCGAAGCCGCCGACAAACCGCACGCCGAGCAGCAACTGCTGCAACAGGCACGCCCGGCCTTCATCGACTGGCTGGCCAGCATCAATGCCTTCATCGACCTGCAGGAGGCCAAGAACCGTGCGGCGGCCAAGGATGCCGTTGCCACCGCACGCGGTTTTGCGATGCTGATGGTGCTCTCCACCGTCGTCGCCCTGCTGCTCGGCGCCACCATTGCCCTCCTGCTGACCCGCAGCGTGGTGCTGCCGCTGCGCCAGTCGCTGCAGCTGGCACAACGCATCAGCCAAGGCGATTTGCGCAGTAAAGACGCCCAGGCCGGCAATGACGAGTCCGGCCAACTGCTGCGCGCGATGCAGCAGATGCAACACCGGCTACAGGAAGTGATCTCCGCACAACGCGACATGGCTGCCCGCCATGACGCCGGCCAGACCAGCTACCGTACCGACGCACAGCGCTTTCCCGGCGAGTACGGCCACATGGTGCAGGACACCAACGCGCTGGTGGACGCACATGTGCAGACCCAGCTGCGCATGACCGAGGTCATGGGTCGCTACGCGGTAGGCGACCTGACACCGGAGATCGAGCAATACCCCGGCGAAAAGGCCGTCATCACCACCACCATGCAGCAGGTAAAACAGAACCTGCGCGCCATCAATGCGCAGATCCATGCTCTCACCCAGGCAGCCTGCGCCGGCAACTTCGCATTGCGTGGCCACCCAGACCACTTCGAGCACGACTTCCGCCTGATGGTGGAGAACCTCAACACTATGATGGCCACCGCCGACACCAACCTGACCCGGTTCTCCGAACTGCTGCGCGCCATCGCCGACGGCGACCTCACCGTGCGCATGTCCGGCAATTTCCACGGCGTGTTCGCCGCCATGCGCGACGATGCCAACAGCACCGTGCACCGGCTCACCGACATCGTCACCCAGATCCAGACCACCTCCAACAGTATTGGTTTTGCCGCCGAAGACATCGCCAGTGGCAATCAGGAACTGGCGCGCCGTAGCGAACAACAGGCCGCCAGCCTCGAAGAAACGGCGGCCTCGATGGAAGAGCTGACCTCCACCGTCAAGCAGAATGCCGAGCACGCCAGCCGCGCCAATCAGCTCGCGCTTGGTGCTGCCGCCATTGCCTCGCAAGGGCGCGATGTGGTCGACCAGGTCATCGACACCATGTCCGGCATCGAAGACGCCTCAAAGCGCATCGCCGACATCATCTCCGTCATCGACGGCATTGCCTTCCAGACCAACATCCTCGCCCTGAATGCCGCCGTCGAAGCCGCACGCGCAGGCGAACAAGGCCGCGGATTCGCCGTGGTTGCATCGGAAGTACGCACCCTCTCGCACCGCTCCTCCGATGCCGCCAAGGAAATCAAGCGACTGATCGACGACTCGGTACAACGCGTCACCGACGGCTCGGCACTGGTGCACACCGCCGGCACCACCATGGGCGAAGTCGTCACCAGCGTCCAGCACGTCACCGACATCATGGCCAACATCTCCGCCGCCTCGCAGGAACAGGCCGGCGGCATCGAACAGGTCAATCACACCATCGCCCAGATGGATGAAACCACCCAGCAGAATGTACGCCTGGTAGAAGCCGCGAGTACCGCCGCACATGCGCTGGAAGAACACTCCGTGCAACTCAACCGCGCGGTGGAAGTGTTCAAGGTCAATGCAGTGGTGATGTGAGCCGTGGAAGCGCTGCCTGCAGGCGATCATGCAGGCGCGTAAGTGAGCGGCATCAGATGCAACAGATGGACGAGACCTGAGGACAAGGGTGGTCTCGATGCCTTGCACTACAGTTGGCGGAGAGAGTGGGATCGGATCACCTTCGACCCAACCCCTTCAAACCGTTGCAGAAAGCCTGCTTGGCAGGTTTCCTTTCAATGTTTCCTCGATCATAGCCCCGGGTTGGGCTCGATTGCTAGCGTCCGCTTGCCATCACAGCCGTCCCAGCCTCCTCGTTCAGCAACGAGGACAATGGCGGTTGGCAGGTCAGCGCTCCGCTGGAAGGGGAGTTCATCTGACGGAACCATTCGCCCGCGTCCAAGCAGCCCGCTTGCCCATGAGCTAAGACAAAGAATTCAAAAAGGCGTCTGAGGCGCTCATATTCTAAAGAAGGCATAGCGCCCATCAAATTTTTTTTGGCGCATTCAAATTTGTGAAGTGCCGCTCAAAGCGAACTCTTGCGGAGTTCCAAATTACTGATTGGATGAGGGCTCCCCCCATACGTAGGAGTTTTCATGACCACTCCCCCCCAACAACTTGAGATCGCCGGCCACTTACTCGCCGGGCTGATGAGCCAGACCCTATCGGACGAACCGCTGGTGCGCCAACGCAACGTCTGCAATGCCTGGGCCTCTGCTGGCGAGCTGATCGTCTACAGCCAGAAGAAGCTGCCAGGTGGGAGCGGCGCCGCCCAATCCCTGGAGCATGCCCCTCCGATGTCCTCTCCGGCAGTGCGCACCCGCGAGGCCGTCATCGTGCGCGAGTTCCCGTCGGTGGAGGAATGGCGCGCGGGCCGGAAGCCCAAAGACGCCCAGCTGGATCCAGTGCGCAGCAAGAAGCGCCCGACCCTGCACTGAGCCGGCCGAGAGCCCGCAAACATTGAGCCCCGCAGTGCGGGGCTCTTTGGTTTCAGTGGAAGCGCGGCGGTTTGGGAACGTAGAAAGGCGCAGGAGGGGCGGAGATGGCAGGACCTGGACGCGCTCCATCGGGCTGGTTCGCCACGTCAAGTTGGAGGGGGTGGCGCTGGAGCATGTCCCGGCTCCAGGCCTCGAGGTGCGCCGCGCTGGCCGACGCCTCTCTCTCGCAGAGGGCTTGTTCCTCCGGGGTCACCCTGGCCCTCGCATCGGCCAGTTCTGCGGTCCGGCTTTCAAGCGTGCCGAGTCGGCGCCCGCGCCGCTGCTTCCAGTCTCCCTGCGTCCACGAGGTCCCCGGCTCGGGATTGTTCGCCAGGAAGTCGTGCCACGCGTTCTCGGCCATGTGGTGCAGCTTCTCGGCTCGGCGCACGGCCAGCAGCCGGCGGGCGAATTTCATGGTCGCTGCCTTGAAGCGCCGCAGCCGACGGAGCAACTCGTTGAGGTCCGGGCGCAGCCGGGCCTCCTCGGCGAAGGCAGTCACGCGCTCCCTGATCCACTGCAACAATGCCAAGGTTGATTGGAGCGTCTGAGCCAGCCGGAGATCCGCTTGAACAGCCACTCCCCATTCGTCGCTGGCTTCCTCCGCGAGCTCGGAGACCGAACGTGGCTCGCGCGACGGCTTGGCATCCTCTGCCTCCATCAGTCCCAACCCACGAGCAATGGTCGCCATGCTGCGGGACACCTCGATGTGCCCTGCCCCAGGCCCGAGCGACAAGGACAGCCCATCAGAAGGTCGGCGAGCCTCGCGCTCGGCCTGGGCCTGGCTGTGACCGTCGGGCACCGGCATGGCGCGCCCCTCCTGCTCGAACGCAGCAACCAGCTTCTTAAACGTCGTCTCGTTGGTCTCTTCGATGAGCTGGTTGGCCTCGAACCGCTCCGAAGGCTGGCCGCGCCGGGCCAGCGCGGTGCCGTTCTTGCCGACGTGCTTGGTGGGCTCCCGGGACAGGATGGCAGCCGCGGCTAGGTCGCCGCGCGCCAAGGCGTCACTTGCCTGTGCTTCCAAACTGCGGTGGTCCACCCGAATCTCAAGCGCTGCCTTTTCGAGATGGGCGTTGATGGTGGAGGCGATGAGTTCGCGCACCCATTGCACCTCGACACGTCCCGACGGCCCGCCGTCCAGTTCCTTGGTTTTGTCCGTGAGACCGTCTGGCCCCATGCGCCGCGTCGTTGCCAGGACATGGACGTGCCAGTTCAGCCCATCCTTAGAACCAGGGCTGTGGATACTGGCCTGCGCCGCGAACCCGTAGCGACCCACCAGAGCACGGGTGACTTCCACGGCCAGCTCAGAGCGCTGGAGGTCATCGAGTTCGTGGGGCAACGCAAACTCGAACTCACGCGCGACCGTCGAATCTTTGCGACGCTCAGCCGCCTCTGCTGCCGGCCAGAGCTCAGCGGGGACCAGGGCCCAATCGGGCGCGTCCTCGGGGGCGATGCAGCGCGTTTCGACCACGCCGTCCCGGCGGCGGTAGTCGTGCCGCAAGCCGGTGAGCGCGTCCTCGAGCAGCAGGCCGGCACGGTAGGCCGCCGCGGCAATGGAGGAATGCCCTTTGGCGCGGCTGAGGGTTTTGACGTTGGCGTGGTAGATGGCCATGAGGCGGCGACTCCGAAGCAATGGGATTGCTTGGTTTATGCCTCGGCTTTGGATTTTCGCAAGCGCCCTCGGCGCTTGGGGTTCAAGGGGCGGAGCCCTTTGCGCACGTGTCACCATGTGACACCTAGGTGCGCTCTTGCTTCTTTCTTTGAAGCCTTGTTTTTCAGTCTTTTCGATTCTCGGGGTGGACGAAATTCGAGACCAGCCCAACGCTTGACGCAAGCCGTTTTCCTGGTTGACTCATTTCCACCAGGCAGGAGAAACGCATGACCGCAACGAATCACTACCGAGACCAAATCCAACGAGCCACCGAACGCCTGGCTCAGCTGCAAGCAAAGGAACTTTTAGCCAACCAGCGGCGAGAAGCAAAAGCCCAGGAAACCGCGAGGCGGGAAGAAGTGCAACGACGGCAGCGCGTGGCCGACATAGTTTTTTTAGCCGGCGCACAAACCCTCAATGACAAAGAACTTGAAACCTTGCTCACCAGCCACATGAGAAGTCGTGTTGGCTCACCTCACTAGAGCCCTCTTAACTAAACGTCCCGTCGATGAGCGCGTTCAAGGACGCGGCACCATTTACTCAGGACCGGGGCCGCCGCGAGTAAAAATAGCTACGTGCGAATACTCTCGCTCAAGTATTGGGCACTGGGAACGCGAGGTATCGGCTGGATGACGAAATCGTCAGCGACTCTCTCGCCCGAGATATAGCGACGTAGAACAACTTTGCAGCGGCGAATGTCTCATTGGCGAAGTGGGCCGCATCAGGGATGACAACGTGGTCGAATTCAAGGCCTTTCAGCAGAAGTGGGGTTGACACAGTTCTTTTCTGGATTCCGCGCCCCGCAATGCTCACCCGTTGTCTGACGGCAGTAGCCGCATCGCGCACCGATTCGAACCGGGCAGCGTCAACCTCTCGCAAAGCGCGCGCGGTGTCCCGAAGCAGTTCCCCCCTAAACGGTCGAACCCGGGAATGCTTACGGAACTCTTCAATGTAGATCACTGCATCCGCCGCGCTACCTGACGTTTCCAAGGCTGTCAGCGCTTCACGCACCCGCCCACCCGTTGCCAGATCATCCTCAGTATCGGCAGCTCCGACTTCAAGCTTCTTAATTGTGGTCGTGTCGCTCAGTAGGCTCTTGAGGGCGGCAACTTTGGCTGTCGGTGAGTTTGCGTCGTCCCATTCACCAGCAAATTGCTGCAAACGCCTAGCTCCGATTTCTTCAATCGATTGATAAGCGCCTTTCGAAGACTTGGACAGCTGGTCGCATGCTCCACGCCTACAGTGAATGGCTGCCACTGTGCCCTCTCGCTCATTGAACCCATCGAAGAGGGCTCCCATTTCATAGGCGTCCTTGCATGGCATGAAAGTGGCTGGCCCTGCGGCCAAGTCAATCTGCTCGCCTCGCTCCAGTTGACCGCGGATCTTGGCTATCCAAAGTCCCAATTCCACGTTGTGGCCTCGCCACCGCATCGGCTCCTCCAACATCGCCACCAACGGGAAGCTAGGAAACACCTGAGTTTGCCATCGAACACTTGACCGGGTGAACTCAAAAACGCCTTGCATTGGGTCGCCGAATACGATGGTCGGAAGTATGTTGGCCAAAGCAATGGCCAGCTCATGCTGCAACGCGTCGCAGTCCTGATACTCATCTATCAAGATGCGATCGTAGGACGATTCAACGACTTTCCTGACCCCCAATATGGATAGAACATCCTTCCCTCCCCGGTAGACCTGGCTCCACTCAGCACCTTCGGGTATTCCCTTCGGTGGCTGGCCTTTGGCCGGAAAGGCGCCAGCGTAGCGAGCAGCCCAGCCGGCGATGGTGTCTACCAAGCACGCCCGTTGGGCAACCCCAACCTTCTTAAGCCGAGCCCTCAAGGCATGCACGCCGGCATGCGTGTGTGTCAGGACTAGCGTCCGTTGACCCAGCGCGGCCGTTCGAGCAATCAGCTCCGTCTTCCCGTGTCCGGCAGGGGCTACGATGCTTCCTCGCCGGACAGCCAGCAGGTCAATTGGCTCAACCATACATCCAGCTTTCGAGACGTGCTAAGACGGGTGCGAGGTTGTTCAATGGGTTCAGCCGAACGATAGTGTCTACTCGAGACGCCAAAGAGCGTGCGACATGACGGTTCTTGAACCAAGAATTCTTGCGAGCTAGGACTGCTAGGCGCTCAATGAAGTCGTCGTTGGCAACTTCATCAAACTGGTTCCACGTTTGAAAGGGATCAGCGAAGTTGACGCCCGTGAGCTCTGGCAGTGCCTTAGCCAGTTGGTCGTTAACGGTATTGCACCCTTTTACCTCCCGTGCGACCTGCAAAATGAAATCCATATCCTCATGATTGTTGATCGCGCGGAACAGCGCTTGCTCCGTGTTGATCGCGCTTGCGTAAGTAATAACCTCAACCGAGTTTTCCGCCAGAAACTTGGCCTGATTGGTCTCAAGTGGCACGTCAGAGTCGCGGTAGAGCGCCGTGTGGTAGCCCAGGGCTCCAAACCCCGCAGCGAGGAATGGGGCCTCAGTGCCACAACCGTCAACAATAGCGACTCCACGCTGCTCTATTGGAACGTCGGCATGCCTAGATGGGTAAAGCTCGCGAATCCCCAGCATCAATCCCAGTTCAGTCTCTCCTTCACAGACCAAGACGCGCCGAGCGAAGAGCGCTCGCGGCGACTTCTTGAGAATTCGGTGGAAGTCGGAGCCGGACGGAGGCTTCAGGATCCGCACGCCTTGCGCAGCGTAAGACCGTACAACATGAAGTGAGCTAGGAGTTATCTCACTCAGCGCAACATCGGAGTGTGTGGTCATCAGCACTTGCCCTACAGCCCTGCCGTCGGCGTTGGCCTGCGCCTGAGCTGCTTTCAGGTGGACGATCGCCCCCAGTATGCGGTGTGGCTCCAGCCCCTGCTCGATCTCGTCAACGAGGATGATGGCACCGTCCCCGATAGCTGCGCGTTGGATAGCAAGTGTCGCCAAGCGCCGGGTCCCCATTCCCGCCAACCTGAGTGGAACTGCGCCGTCGTGTAGGGCAATGGAGCCAGAGGAGAACCCACCGCGACCCAGCTCAAGCCCAGGTCCGTAAGAGCCGGTCACGTATGCACCGATGCTCTTCGCGCGGGATTCGGCCTGCAAAGAGGCGTCTGCCAAGCCGGAAATAGCGCCAAGATTGGCGCTCGCTTTGGCTGTGCGATACGCATCAGCAAGATGCATGGCCGCTTCTTCGGTATCGTCTGTCAGTTTGGACAGGACGGAGCCTTGGCCCCAAGTCAAATGGCGGGCGTCATCGCCCGATAACCGCACCAAACCGAACAGGGCGCGGTCACGGTTGGAAATGGTGCGAGGATGGCTTGCTCGTTCATTGATGATTTCCCACACCGGCTCCATGGTTGCGTCGACGCTCAACCGCACCGTCAATACAGGTTCGTCTCCGTCTTCTGGCTCATCATGAATCTGCCCATCGGTGCCCCAGCCACGGATGTAGAGCCCGAAGCGTTCGTCCGACAGCAATTCCTTCGAAAGCTCCCCAATGGTGACTTCAATGCATATGGACCTAGTCGTATCGCAAAGGTAGAAGTCTGATTCCGTGAAGCTAAACCAGCGCGAAGACAGAGCCGCCTCGATGGCGTCGAGGACTGTAGATTTCGTAGAGTCCCCATGCCCGATCAGGCAGCAAAGAACGGTTCCGGCAGGCAACCAGTCAAGCTGCGAGATGCCTCGGAAGTTCATTATCTGCAGACGCCCAACTCTCATGATTTCGACCTCGAATCCTTCCGATGAAAAATCGACGCGATCATGGCGCCGGCAGCGGCCATCGCTAGCTCACAGCCTTGGCAAGTTGTTGTCCGACTGACAAGCCGTCATCGCTCTTCTTTACCGCCATCAAGTAGATGGCCTTACCCCCAGACGCCTTAGCCCAAAGGTGGCCCATTTGAGCTTTGTCCTGGCTGTCTTTATTGCTCACCCGGTCACCACCCTTGTATTCCACAACCAATAAGCGCCCATCCGTGAGCTTGGCTACGAAGTCAGGATAGGTTCGCCCTTTGGCCGTGGGCAACCAGAACTGGCTGTCGTGCACTAGGTTGCGCACCCAAAACTCCACCTGGGGAAGTTGATCCAGCTCAATGGCACACAAGAACTCTTCAGCCAGGCTGTTGTCCTTGCGCTTGTGCGGCAAGTCACCAGGCACGGCGTAGTAGTGCTTCTGCCATTTGTAGTTTGCAGTGCACGGATTGCGCACTGGATAGGCGTTGGGGTCGAACCGGAATGCGTGGTCGAAGTTGGCCAGCACGGGAGCGTCATTGGCGAACAGGGTGTCTTGGTAGTTCGACTCTGAAGCGGACAAGCGCGCACTGGCGATTTGCTCCTCGAGCTTGCGGGCAATCACATACTTACCGCGCACCAGCTGCGCCAAGTCAAAGCCGCGGGCTGTGAGGCTGGCGACGCCTGCGCGAATCCACTCCACCAACTCCGCCTGGGTGATGTCTGGCTGACGCACGCGGCGGTCCAAGAAATCCACCAGTTCATGACTGGACCAACTGCCGGCCATGCCCAGCATGTAGCCGACTTGGGGCTCCGCCACTGGCTGCCAACCAACTTCCACACCATCGATGTCCACGAGGAAGGTGCGGGCTGACTCTTGGTATCGGAATGACGACAGGTTTGCCGGGTAGTCATTGATGGACCAACCATGGATCTCCAGCAACAGATCCGAAGATACCTCGAGCGTGAGCTTGCCTTGCACCAGCATGAGCTTGGGCACAGCAAACTCAGCTTGTTCTTGGGCTGGGGTGACCCTCACCGCTGCTGCGCGAGCATTGTGGTGAGCCAGGCGCTTCTTGGCTTCAGGCCGGTGGCGCGCTGGCAAGGTCTCCACGATGGCTTCTTGGGTGGCTTCGTCCACCTGCCCTTCCACGGTGACAAGGAAGCCTTTCTGATCTTGGGTGGTCTCCACCTTCACCTTGTCCCGATCACCTGCAGGAATGCCGGTGAGGTCAGGTGCTTTGGGCAAGGTGAGCGTCAGGGTCTGGGCCAGCAGCCCACCACCCACGCCACCCTTGAGGGGCAAATCGGGCTGATGGATGGACTGGGCCGCTTCCACGGGATTGAAGCCCATCTTCTCCAGGTCATCGGTGAGCTCTTGGGCCACCGTGCCAAACGCTGGGCTGACCACATGCGCGTAGGCCTGGTTCATTTCGGGATGATTGCGTGAGCGGGCATAGGGCATCCGCAACACTCGACCCAATAGCTGCTCGATGGCGGTGCCTGAGCGTTGCATGGTCAGCGAGCAAAGCACGTAGGCAAACGAGCAATCCCAGCCCTCCTTCAGTGCGTCCTTGGTGATGATGACCGTGACCGGCGTGTTGCGATCGAACAGGTCCACATCGTCCAGCTGCCGCTGCTCACCCGTGGCAATCTTTATTTCGGCTTCGGGGATGTTCTCGTTGTTGATCAGATGCTCTTTGACCACCTCCACGGTGGCCGTGAGGTTCTTGTTCTCCGCTTGGATGAGCAAGATGGGCCGGATGTAGTCGGGCTCTTCGCCCGGAGCCAATGTGGCCAAGTAGGCTCTACGCTGCAACGCTGCTTGCAGGCATTCCTCCCAGCCATCCGTGTGCTCCTTGAGCACAACAGGTAGCTTGATCATGTTCTCGGCTTTGAGCTCGCTCGCCGACACACGCACCAAGACGTTGCTGGCCACCATGTCAGGCGTGGCAGTGAGCTCAATGATGGCGCTGGGCGCCAAGCGCTCGTAGACCTTATAGCTGAGCTTGGTGTTGGCGTTGTGGGCCTCGTCCGTGATGACCAAGGGGCGGTGAATCTTCAACAAGTTCGCGAAAGAGAACTTTGGCCGGTCCTTGCCTTCCTTTTGTTCCAGCCCTTCCACGGCCCCCAGCTTGATGAAGTGCGGCTCTAGGTCCTCTTTGTCCGCATAGAAGTCCCGGATCTCGGTGTCGTCCACGCGGGCGGATGCCATGGTGCCGATGACGAGCACCAGCTTATCTGCCAAGTCTTGTGGGCGAATCATGCCGTGGTCGGCAATGTCGAACACCGCCACCTTGTCTACGCCAAACTTCGCATCTAGCTCGCGCCTATAGGGGTGCTTGCTATTGCGAAACGCCTCCAACGTTTGCGTCTTGATTAGCTTGCTGGGCACTAGCCACAGTACCATCGGATGCGAGCGCTCCAAGAACACTTCTGCCGTCTGGTGAATGATGTGCGCGCCCAGCACCGTCTTGCCGCCACCTGTGGGAATCCGGATGGCGACATATGGGACGCTTTCAAGCGTCGGCAGCGGCGCTTTGTCTTCGCCTAGCATGGGATGGTAGCTGGCACGATTGCCGTCAGCGTCTTCTTCGGCAGTTGCGTTAAACGCAGCAGCAGGGCTTTCAACACGAGCTTGAGCCAAGAACAATGCAAGGCGTTTGAGCGTGCGTTTCTGATAGTCCTTCAAATCCATGTTTAGCGCGCCTTGATGTCGTATGGGGTCTGGCGGAATGTGATGCCCAACGCTTTGAGCCGCTCAGGCCCTAGGCGGCTGGCCTCGCCATAGATGACTTTGGGGCCGTCATGCTCAGCAAGCTCCGCCAAGACCTTGAGTGTGAGCACGTTGCCGCCATCAGGGCGCTTGTCACCTAGCACCCCGTTGAAAAGCAGGTAGTAGGCGACGCCCTCGTGCACACCCAGTAGAGGCACCTTCTTAGCGCGGCTGGACCGTGCGCTTCCTGTTTCGGCGAACCACACGTGCGCCGCGAGCCATTCGAACCTGATACCGTCACGAATGTGGCCGTTTTCATCGAACACTGTGGGACCTAGCTTGTAGTAGCGAAAGCCACCACCTCCTTGCCAATTCAGTTCTTCAGAAACCCCACCTTGTTCGCCGTCGATCACCTTTTGCATGCGTGGCAGACAATGGGTCTGTGCATGCTCGCCAGCCTCGATGCCGATCCAGTGGCGCCCCATCTTTTGGGCCACCGCTGTTGTCGTTCCACTTCCCAAGAAGCTGTCGAGCACCAAGTCGTTCTCTTCAGTGGCAATTTCGATGATGCGTTGCATCAGCTTTTCAGGCTTGGGGGTGCCGAACGGCGCATCCCCAAATAAAATGACGCTTTCCTTCTTCGCGTCTTGGGTGTGTCCGACTTCCTCCCATGACCAGTAGGTTTGGGGGACGCGGCCTTGCTTTACTTCGGTGAGGAAACGTTTAAGCGCGGGAACGTTGTTCCCGTCGTTGCCCCACCAGATGCGATTATCCTTATCCAGCTCATCCATCTTGGCCTTAGAGATAGCCCAAAAGCGTCCCTTTGGCGGACCGTCGATCACTCGTCCGCCCGGCGTGGTTAGACCATAGGTGCCCAAGCTGTAGGAGTTGCGTGCCGTAAGATTGTCGGGACGCCACAAACCTCGAGGATCGGCGTCAGGATTTTTGTAGATTTTGTCCTGGGCCGCGCTGCGCTTGACCAGATTCGGCGTCCATTTTTCGGCGTTTCGGGCATAGACCAATATGTGGTCGTGGTCCACCGAGAAATGGCGAGCCGAAGACTTAGGCGCGTAGTTCTTGCGCCAGATGACGTTGGCAATAAAGTTACTGCGACCAAAAACCTCGTCGCAGATGACCTTGAGGTAGTGACCTTCGTTATCGTCGATAGTGATCCATATCGAGCCATCCTGGCGCATAAGGCCACGCAGCATTTCCAGCCTTGGATACATCATCGACAACCACTTGGCGTGCTCAAGGTTGTCGTCGTATTGCTCGAAAGCTGACTTGGTATTGTAGGGCGGGTCAATGAAGATGCACTTGACCTCGCCTCCGTAGTAAGGAAGCAAAGCTTTGAGCGCATCGAGGTTGTCCCCCTCGATGAGCATGTTGGAAGCATCAGCCTCCCCGTAATCTAGTTTGGCAACGGGCTCCAGGAGCCGATAGGGCGTATGTCCCGCCGCTTCTACGTCTTGCTGGCGTTCCAGCCATTCCAACCAAGGCATTCATGTATCCCCATAGCGCCTGCCCTCGTGGTGGGGAGGCCTGTATCGACCCATTCTAGCGGGCCGTTCAGATTTCGGGGCCAAGCCTCGCAAAGCTCGTTCCCAGTGCCTGAGACCGGGAGCGTGGGCTTGGGTATGGCCTCCACCTCACAGGGCCAGAGTCTACCGCCGGCACCCACCACCTGGGCAGACAAAAGCACGTAAGCGCCTAGCCGGAAGGCCCTGGGCGTCTGGGAGAGATTGCGGCGGTCGATGGCTCCAGGGTGCGTCCCGATCGCGTCATCGAAGACAGCCGTTGCCCAGCCGACGTTCAATGCATTCAGGCCGGGCGCCTAATCGTCAGAGCGACAGTGCTCGGTGGTGGCTGGTCAAAGGAGACTGATCTCACGCTGGGCGTCCCGGCCCTAGTTGCCGATGGCATGTTGACGCTGGTGGACGCCACACCAGTGCCCGTCGGTGAGGAATCCGCTGCATCCGTCGCTCGCTTCACCTTCAAGTTTCAGGGCGGCCGCTAGTCAAAGTGATCGAGATGCCGACGTAGCGCTGCTCAGACGAGCCGCAGGATGAGCGGCCATCGGTCCCGCTCCGCACCAAGGGCGTTTCGTGAAGCACCAGGTCTCCCCCACCCTAGGCATCAGGAATTTCTGAGCCAGCGGTATCGCCCCCACCCTTAAAACAATAAATCAAACTAACAATAATAAGCTAACATTTAAGATATATTCACCTTAAAGCCGCGCCCTCAAGGCTATTTAGTTAGCTTATTTACTGCAAACAGTACACAATTGACTGCGATAAACCGAGCAAAAATCCCTTGGAACGCTTGGCCCGTAAGGCTTCTCACCGGGTAACAGATTGACGAGTCTGGTAAGCATCCCAGCGGCTATGCCTCAACGCCTAAGGACTTCGCCGCCGCCGCAAATTTTTGTATCGCCCCCGTTGACGAATTTTCGTCCTGTCATATCCCTACTTCCATCTCCGATGGAAGTGACCCATGACCGCTCTACCCTCCGCAGCACTCAACGATTACATCGCTTCGCCCTTCGGCCTCCTGCACTTGGAAGGCATCCACATCGGCCGGTTCCGCATTGACCGCGCCATCATCCGAGGCCGGGAAGCGGCCATCAACCTGCAGGAATGCATCCTTGCCGCGCTCGACGAAACCGGACGAAAGAGCGGCTTGAAGAACAGCACGCGCTACCCTGCGCAGTTGCCCATGGGCACGCCGTCGCGCCCATTGTCCAAGGAAATCGAAGACCACCTGGAGGACATGCGTCGCCGCCAGCTCGACCCGAAGACCGTCCAGTCCACCGAGCGCACGTTGAAGCTGCTGCTTCTCACCTGCGGCAATATCTCGGCGGCTCGAGTCGACTACTACCACATCCAAGCGCTCTGGACGCTGCTGCGCTGGGCCCCAAGGAACCTATTGTCGGATCCGCTGCTGAAGGACCTCTCCTTTGATGAAGCGATCGCGCTGGGGAAAGAGCAAGACGTGCCGCCGCTGGCGCCTGCCACCGAGGAACGCCACCGCCGATTCCTTGTTGCCTTCTTCAACCACCTGGTCAATGGGCAAGCCATCCACTTGTCACCGATGAAGTCATTCCTAAAGCCCAAGAAGGACGACACCATCGATCCCGACAAGGCGATCCGCCTGTTCGAGGACGCAGACCTGCAAGCCATTTTTGACCCCGCGACATTCATTCATTGGGCCAAGAAACCGCAGTATTGGTGGGCACCGATGCTCGGCCTGTATACCGGTGCTCGCGTCAATGAGGTGTGCCAGCTGAAGTTGACCGACATCATCGAAGAACGCGGCGTGTGGTGCATCGCCTTCCAGAAAACGTTGGACCAAGACTTGGCCGCAGACCCAAAGCGACGGCGGCGCAGCCGACAAAGCATGAAAGGCGCGGGATGCATGCGCATCATCCCTATCGCCAAGCCGTTATTGGAGGCAGGCTTCCTCGAGTTCGTGGAAGACATGAAGGAGACGGGCCACCCCCGGTTATTCCCGTTGCTCTCGGCGGGCGTGAATCGCACGACAGGGGAAACGAATGCGCGTTACAGCCAGCAGTTCGTCGTGGACTTCGGGCGCTACCTGAAGAACCTCGGCTTCCCCAAGGGCGTCGGATTCCACGCCTTCCGCCATACCCTTGCCACCGAGCTTGATGTCAACGATGTTCCAGAGAAGGAGATTGCCCTGGTCACAGGCCACAGCACCGATCCCCGCGACCGGGTCCAGGTCTTGCGCCAGCACTACCTGCACAAGAAACCGCAGGTGACACGAAGCAAGCAAATCAGCGCGTTAGAGCTTTATCAGCCCAACGTGGAGCTGCCGCGCTACCAGCGGGGTCAGTTCGACAAGTGCTTGGCTGATCCGAGCAAGTTTTACCCGTGAAAATGGCTAATTTGATCAGTCTTCGAACAGAGCCGAAAGCACAAGAGCAATCCCGGTGCAAAACGCCCCCAGGGCCGCCCAGTAGTTCATGTCCGCCGAGAGAAGCAAAAGGTCTTGGACAGACTTCTGATTGCTCACCGCGGCTTCCATGATTTCGCGCTGCATCCTTGCCGACAAAAACCAGAAAAATCCTGAAAGCAGAGATCCAACCGATGCGGCAGCGATGAGGCAACGCCAAACAAACTTTTTCATCGCTCCACCTCGGGCTTATCCATGAGCTCCTTCAGACGCTTCAGCGCCTCTTTCTGCTTGGCGGCAGGCAACCGAGACACGATCAAGATGATGTCCGCCAGCACGTCGGACGTGGCGTGGAAATAAGCGACAGGAAGATTCAACGCCTTCGCTAATGCCTCAGCCGTCACAGGATCCGGGTCATGTTGCCCCGTCTCATAACGGCTCACGCGCGTCGCTCCCGAGACGCTGTCCACCATCCCGATGCGCTCCGCCAACTCGGCTTGGGTCCAACCCATGACCATCCGCGCATGGCGTAGACGCGTGCCATAGACCGTGGCCGGTGTCTTGGGTTTGGGCATCGAGAAGATTGCACGAAAGCTGAATTCCCTCAGTGTGCCGCTTGGAAGCGGGCTTCTCATCTGCGATTATCGTAAATGCTGCCAGACCGGCGGTCTACAGGGGCTTTTCGCATGGATCACGCAGGACAAGGAGCGCGCGCTGCGCTCTTGGCGTTGACGCTCGTCTCGCCACTCACCGCCCACTCACAAGACGCGCCGGCGCAGAAGCCTAGCTTCTTGCGCCAGCTCGGCGGCAGCTTGAAGGACGCGGGCCAGCGGATGGTCGGCATCCAGCCGAACGCCGGCACCAAGGCCGGCAGCCAGGGGACGGGCTCGATCTACACCCCTATCGATGGCGCCGGGAAGCTGCCGAACCTATTCAAAGGCGACAACCACCAGCAGGCCCAACTCGGGAAGCTGGACTGGCCCCGCGTGGCGCTGACCTTCATCGAATGGGGCGCCTCCCTGCCCTGCTGGACGGTGGAAGCGCGCATCTGGACCAGTCCGACCGCCCCCAGTGTCGAAACCTTCCGCACCTGCTTCGATGCCGCGGTAACTGAAACGGACGACCTGGGCGAGACGGCCGAGCTCAACACCTCCGCTCTGTGGAAAGGCAGGGATACCCTCAACGGCGTCCGCGTGCCTCCCAGCAAGCCCAACACGGGCGCCAAGCGCTCCACCGGCCCCAATCCTCCGGCCCAGCCCTTTGTCGTCAACGTGAGCCGCCCCGGGGTTGCTGACCGCGCCGTGGACGTGTCGCTGCGCGTGGCGTGGGTCTCCGGATTCCTCCAGACCGCGGATCTGCATTCGGGACCCTCCGGCCTCCTGACGCCCTTCAAGGACACCCGGATGTGGATTGCGGGGTTCAAGTCCGACGGGAACCGCGACAAGTAACCCTGCCTCCTACTTTCCAATCCCTCTCGCTATTAAAGGACAGACATGAAACACGCAAGGATCGGCCTGGTCGCGTTGACCATGGCCCTGGGCCTGACCGCCTGCAGCGGCAAGCCATCATCTGACAATGCCAAAGAGGCGTTCGTCCGGTTGCTGAAAGACAGCGGTGCCGGACAGGTCACCGACGTTCAAAGCTTCGAGCTCTCGGGGTGCGTGGAAGCGGAAAGCGCCGACGGCTACCGCTGCGACACCCGTGGCCAAGCCTTGCTCAACATTGAGGGCCGGCAGGTGCCGATCCCCGTCAGCAAGAACCTGAGGTATGCCAAGGAATCCGGAACCTGGAGGGCCTACGCTAAATGAGCGCGCCTCCTCTGCTTGACCAGCCGGTGCCCGCCCGGCGCAAGTTCATGACCCCACGGGACAGGTTCTTTTGGTGGTATTCGGGGGCATTGCTTCTCCTGGGACCTTTTGGGTTCGTCGCTGGGCCAGTCATGGCCCAACGCGGAAACCGGAAGGTGGCTCGCCTCTACCCGGCAGAGGCCCGCGTGGCCCAAGCGCGGGACAAAGGTTTCGCCTGGTGGCAGTGGTGGGTCATGACGGTGCTCACCCTGATGGGCGCGTTTGGGGCTATGACCATAATTAGCGGTCTTCCGATGTTCCTGTTTGTGATGTATGTGCAGCTGACCCAAGCCTAAAAGCGTTTACGAAATAAGAAGGCCCCCTAATTGGGGGCCTCCTCGTTGCTGAAAGGACTAGACCAGCGGCCTTTCATAACTAGGGTTGGCTTCAGAGAGCCCAATGATGCTGCCCATCGCACTAAAGCCCGATGTCGTTGCACTGCCCCGGAACTCAAGCTCGAATTGGTCCAGCCCGCCGAACACGGATTCAGAGCTCGGCCCAGCGTTTGGTGACCAGCTTGGCTGTAAAGCCGGCGTCGTCGCCCTGCTTAGATCTTGAATAAGCGCATTCGTAACCGTCGTCCCTGACGCCCTCTTCCTTTGAGCACATCAATATCGCTGCGCGCTTGACAGGCGTCAAACTCTTGCTAAAAAGGTGTCCAAGTAGACCCGGATTTAAGAATCATGATAGCCGACAAGATCAGAAGAGTGCGAACCAGACTAGCAAACCTGAGCCACGTTCAATGTGTTGCGTTAGGCATATACGGTGTCACTGCGGTAGCCGCACTTTTCCTCATAGTGGCTCTGGCTAGCATATTCAAGTCCAGTCAAATCTAGTTATCAAAATTAGTGCCCAGCCGATAGAAGCCAGAAGATTAAGGATAAAAATTAAGCGCACAATTGGCTTGAATACCTTATCCGCCACGGTCGGCGCTTTGTTCATCCTCCCCGAATTAATGATCACAGAAAACAGCGAAACGCCGCTGCCAAGAAGACCAAATGCTGACAAAACAACATCTTGGATGAGTCCTTTCGATAGCAAATATGAAATAATACCCAAGAACAAAAATAGAACCGATACCTTGAAACAATTCACCTCAGTGATGACTGGCCCACTTTCAGCCGAGTCGAGATCAGGCTTTCTTATATAAAATCCCAGCCCTGCGAAAACTCCCGCAAGTATCGGAAAAAGATATGCCATCAAATCCATGAGGCGAATTAAATCCCACTTAACACCCACTGCAATAATTGAAGCCAGGATTGAAATTACTAGCAGAACAACCATGACGCTAAATGGGTTTACGCCAAAATGCAACTTAGGAAGCAATGAATTTTTTAATCTATCTTCTATAGTCTGCACTTGACCGGGAATTCCCTTAAGTGCATCCACTTTAATATTGAGTTCGGATATTTTGGCGTCGAGGTCATCAAGATCGCTACGAACCTGAAAAAAGATTTTTTGGTTATGGATTTCTTCATTACCAATCCGATAAAAAATACGGCGCAAATTCGCGATGAATCTCACTTAGAACCTCCATTTCCAGCAGCATTAGTTCTTTTGAACTTCATTCTAGCCGTCACGCGATATGGTCAGACGGTATCGTATGCTTTCAATGCCGTGCGACTGTTTCCCAATACCCTTAAGCTTTTCCTTAACTGAGAAATGTCGGCTATAAGTCGAGTGGTGCTCGTCATCGAGTTCATGGCCCACGATCTGAGCCCTCAGTTCCGACACGACCCCAGCCCCTTGCAGTTCCTGGATAAACGTCTTCCTGAGCGAGTGGAACCCGCGCTTGGCCGGCTCCCAGTCCCTCCCCACCTCCGCCAGGTGACGACTGAAGGCTTTGGTGATCCAATTGCCCTGCCCGTTCACAGCGGTGGCCTTAGCCGCCGGGAACAGCCTCGTTTCACCGGCCTTGCGCTTGCCACCAACCCACTCAAGGAAGCCCATCTTTAGGAGCTCAGGATGGAGTGGCACTGTCCGAAGGCTGACCTCCGTTTTGACTTTCTGATGCTCGCCTTCGTCCGAGATGCGGAGGCACGGAATGCCGTCCTCCTCTAACACGTCTCGGACCAGCAACTGGCCGACCTCTGACGCCCTCGCCCCCGTATAGAGTCCAAGGAGCGACGCCCAGCGGGCGGACTCGGACAGCTTGGCCAGCGCCTCGGGCGCAAACAGCGCCTGAATCTGGGCCCGATCATACGCCTTGAAGCCCAGTTTCTTGCGGGCTCGCTTCTCGCGCTGGGAATAGCTGACGTGCCCGCTGGCTGGGTTGTCACCACGGGGGTAGTGTCCTGACGCCATGGCCCACTCGAAGAAGCCACCTTTGCCACCGATGTAGCTCTGCTTGTTCGTGAGCGTCGGCGTTGATGCGCCCTTCTCTCGCATGTCTTGATACCAGCGCGCCAAGTCTGAGCGCGTGATGGCATGGACCTTCGCCTTCGGACCCAGATACGCCACCAGCGCCTCGATGGCGGTCTTCTTGATGGTGTAGGTCTTGGGCAGCGTCGAGCCTTTGAGGGTCGCCAGGAACGCGTCCCGAGCCTTGCCCAAGGTCATCGTTTCAAGTGCTGGCACTGAGGCTTGCCGCACAGGGCTGGCCTGCGATGCTCCGAATGTGTTGAACGCGGCAACTGGGAGCCGCGATGGTTGAGTGGGTGCCCCACCCCTTGCTTCCAGCTCCATCAACTGCCGATACAGCTTTAGGTCTTTGGGGCTGTCGATCTCCCACCGCTCGACCACCGTGCCATCCGGCTGGCGGGTGCGGTTGAGCGTCAGTTCCTGGAGGTTCTCGGCGCTCGTCAGGCGAGCGATGAGCAGGTCAGCGTCCGTCTTGCTCAGCTTGGTCACGCGTTGATCCTTCAACTGTGCGAAGAGCCGAGCATAGCCCGCCCCAAGCACCACCGCACGCACATGCGCCTGCGCCAAGTCCTTCGTTTGCAGGGTGCGTTTGATAAGTCGGCAGCCCATCACGGTCTGCAAATCGACGGGCACACGTTGGACGAACGACCAGCGGCCGGTGGACGACCGGCTCAAATGATGAGGGATACGCATGCGAGTGTTTCCTGTGCATGCTTCCTGCCTTCCAATCAAACCAAATCAGATTTTCTCATTAAAAATCAATGGCTTGGAAACGACTGGCGGAGAGAGTGGGATTCGAACCCACGGAAGGTTTGACCCTTCGCCGGTTTTCAAGACCGGTGCCTTAAACCGCTCGGCCATCTCTCCGATGCTGCTGTGCGTAACCGCCGAAGGCATCGGCTGTCACGCTGGCGGCCCGCGTTGCGCGGGTGACGCCTGACGGTAGCCGCACGGGCATCTTGTGCGGATCCACCACTCCCAGGATTGCTCCCGGGCGCGCATTCTCGCATGCCCGGGCGCGTTCTGCTTGGTGACGCCACTCGCTTCTGGGGCTGGCGCAGTCGCCGTGCGACGCGGCGCTGTTAGTAGCCGGCCGCTATACGTTGTGGTTGGCGGGCTGCATCTACGCACCCGTGCAGCCTGCCGAAGCCTGAAGCGAACTGACTGACGAGCAGCTCGCGGACTGCCGACTAACCGGTCCGCCAGCCGCGGCGGCCAAACACCGTGCTCAGCCGACTGCGGCCACCACTGCTCAGCCAGCCTCGGCCACGGCCACTGCCAAGCGCGGCGCAGTGCCGGCGGCACGCTTGAGCTTTTCCGCCAGTTCGGCGCAGTTGCCGCCGCAATCCAGGCGCGAGCGTTCGATCTCCTGCGGCAGGTGTTCGGCCAGGAAGTCGATGAACACTCGCACGGCCGGCAGCAGGCCGCGACGCGAGGCGAACACGGCGTGGCAGATGCCCTGCGGCAGCGACCAGTGCGGCAGCACCACTTCCAGTTCGCCACTGCGCACTGCTTCGGCGCAGACGGTTTCCGGCAGCATGGTGATGCCGAAGCCATCGCGCGCCATCGATTGCAGCAGCGGGAAGTCGAATCCGGCCAGCCGCGGCTGCAGGTCCACGCGGCGCATTTCGCCGTTGGGGCCGTGTAGTTCCCAGCGTTGGTGCGCTTCGTCCTCACTGGTGCTCATGGTGGTGTGGTTGGCCAGTTCGCTGGGGTCCTTGGGGCGCCCGGCGCGATCCAGGTACTTGGGACTGGCCACCAACAATTCCTGTACCTGGCCGAAGCTGCGCATCACCAGGCTGCCGTCGTCATCCAGGCGCGAACGCACGCGCAGGGCGATGTCGTAGCCTTCGTTGATGACATCCACACGGCGGTTGCTGATATTGAGCTGCAGCCGCACCTTGGGGTACTTGGCCAGGAATTCCGGCAGCAGCTTGGGCAACTGGATCTGCGCGAGCGAGACAGGAACGCTCACCCGGACAAGACCGCGCGGCTCGGCGCTGAGACGATCCACCACCTCGCGCGCGGCCTGGGCCTCGGCCAGCATGGTCTGGGCATGGCGGTGCACGCTGGTGCCCACGTCGGTCACCGCGAAGCGGCGCGTGGAGCGCTGCAGCAGGCGTACGCCCAGGTCGGTTTCGAGCTGGCTGATGCGCCGACTCAGGCGCGATTTGGGGATGCCGAGCGCGCGCTCGGCGGCGGCGAAGCCGCCGTGGTCCACCACCATCGCGAAGTAATACAAGTCATTCAGGTCGTGCATGGCGCAGACATCCATGGATAGAACGATAAGTTATATTTAACCACCTTTATCCCAACAGAGCAACGACCTAGGCTGCCCCCCTCCGCGGCACTGCCGCATGTCATCAGGTCCTCGCCATGAAGCTGCTCCATCTCGATTCCAGCGCCCTGGGTGCCAACTCCATCAGTCGCGAACTCAGTGCTGCCGTGGTGGCGCAGCAGCGCCTGCTTCATCCGAACCTACAGGTGAGCTACCGCGATCTGGACCGGGACCCGATCCCCCATCTCACCGGCCAGTCGCTGGTGCAGGCCGATGCGGCCGAGGCTGCCGCCGCCGAGCAGGTGATGCAGCAATTTCTGGAGGCCGACGTCATCGTGATCGGGGCGCCGATGTACAACTTCAGCATTCCCTCCACGCTGAAGGCGTGGATCGACCGGATCGCGGTGGCCGGGCGCACGTTTCGCTACACCGCCACGGGAGCGGAAGGCTTGGCCGGCGGCAAGCGCGTCATCATCGCCAGCGCGCGTGGTGGCATCTATCCCGAGACGAGCAACGATTTCCAGGAACCGTACCTGCGACAGGTATTCGGCTTTCTGGGCATCGCCGAGGTGAGCTTCGTGCGTGCGGAAGGCGTTGCCTACTCGCCGCAGCATCGCAGCGACGCGCTTGCGCAGGCACTGGCAGCGCTGCGGCAGCCGGAAGAAGTGCTGGCTTGAGCGCGCAGTTTCAAAGCCATCGTCACAGCACTTCGCGCACTGCGCGAATCGCGTGATTCATGTGCGGATGCGCGCCCCTGGGCTGCCCAAGTGGCATCAACCGATCTTTTCCAGCCCACCCATGTACGGACGCAGCACCTGCGGCACGTCGATCGAGCCATCGGCGTTCTGGTAGTTCTCCATCACCGCGATCATGGCGCGGCCCACCGCCGTGCCCGAGCCGTTGAGGGTATGCAGCAGTTCCGGCTTGCCGCTGGCCGGGTTGCGCCAGCGCGCCTGCATGCGCCGCGCCTGGAAATCGCCGCAGTTGGAGCACGAGGAAATTTCGCGATAGGTGTTCTGCGACGGCAGCCAGACTTCCAGGTCGTAGGTCTTGACCGCGGAAAAGCCCATGTCGCCGGTGCACAGCAGCACCTTGCGATACGGCAGGCCGAGCTGTTCCAGCACCACCTCGGCGCAGCGGGTCATGCGCTGGTGTTCGGCATCGCTGTGTTCCGGCGCGCAGGCGGTGACCAGCTCGACCTTCTCGAACTGGTGCTGGCGAATCATGCCGCGGGTATCGCGGCCACCGCTGCCGGCTTCGGCGCGAAAGCATAGCGAATGCGCCGTCATGCGCAGCGGCAGGCGCTCGGCATCGATGATCTCCTCGCGCACGATATTGGTCAGCGGCACTTCGGAGGTGGGGATCAGATAACGCCGCGAGTCGCCCACTTCGGTCTGGAACAGATCCTCTTCGAACTTGGGCAACTGCCCGGTGCCGCGCATCGAATCGGCGTTGACCAGCAGCGGCACATTGGTTTCTTCATAGCCGTGCGCGCCGACGTGCAGGTCGAGCATGAATTGCGCCAGCGCGCGGTGCAGGCGCGCGATCGGCCCGCGCAACACGGTGAAACGTGCGCCCGAGAGCTTGGCGGCGGTTTCGCCATCCAGCCAGCCGTGCGGCGCGCCGAGTTCCACGTGGTCCTTGACCGCAAAGTCGAAGGTGCGCGGGGTGCCCCAGCGCGACTGCTCCACGTTGTCGGCCTCGTCCTTGCCGTGCGGGACATCGTCGGCCGGCAGGTTGGGCAGGCCCAGCGCGATGGTTTCCAGCTTGGCGCGAATCATCTCCAACGCGTCTTCGGAGGCCTTGAGCTCATCGCCGAAACCGGCCACCTCGGCCATCAGCGCAGTGACATCCTCGCCCTTGGCCTTGGCCTGCCCGATCGCTTTGGACTTGGAATTGCGCTGACTCTGCAATTCCTGCGTGCGCACCTGGATGCGCTTGCGCTCGCTCTCCAGCGACTCCAGTTCCGCGGTATCCAGGGAGAAGCCGCGCGTGCTGCGCAGGCGCTCGGCAAGGTCGGCGGGATGTTGGCGAAGCAGGGCCGGATCTAGCATCGGAAGTCTGTGTGTCAGTGGGAGCCTGGGATTATCGCCTGTTCCGCCACCTGCTGCGATCGATTCACCGGGGCTATGCCAGAATTGCGGCGATCCTTCAGGTGAGTCCTATGCCCGCGCCCCGCCCTGCGTCCGATCGCCAGATCGTCCTGCGTCTGCCCCGCCATACCCTGAAAATTGCCGGCATTGCCTTCGGCGCCGGCCTGCTGCTGTTCCTGTTGGTCTGGGCCACCGGCCGCAAGGACGACTTCTACAAGGCGGCGCCGGCGCCGCCGAGCGCCAGCGCGCCGACGGACGCGCAAGCCATCCAACCGCTGCCGGCGCCGTTGCCCGCGCAGGATGGCGCCAGCGATATGCCGCAGGCCAAACCGCCGGAAGACACCCCCGCCCTGGTGGAAACCGCGCCCCCCCCTCCGCCAGCACCGGCCCCGCTGCCCGAAGACGCGGTTGCTGGTGCGCCAGGCACGCCGACCGCCGCGCCGGTGGCCGGCGGCCACCGTCCGGTTCCGATGCAGGGCCAGATGCCGCCACCGCGCTATCCGTCGGCAGCATTGCGGCGCGGCGATGCCGGCGAGGTGGTCGTGCGCGTGGATGTGGACGCAGCCGGTAATCCGGGCGGGGTCACCCTGGTGCAGCGCAGCGGCTCGCGCGACCTGGACCGCGCGGCGATGGAGGCGGTGCGGCACTGGCGTTTCCATCCGGCGCAGAACAGCGGCCAGCCGGTGGCCGGTAGCCTGGATGTCCCGTTCCAGTTCAAGCCGGCGCAGTAAGCTGGGCTAACAGCGCGCGTAGTGCGAGTTCGAAGCCGGCAAGCGTCGGCAACCGATGCTCGGTAAAAGACTGTTAAAACGTGAACTGAAACGGTTACCGCACGCTGCGCCGGGTGTCCCGTTAGCGTCACTAAGCTGAATCCCGACCCCGCTTGCGTGCATCGACACGGCCCTCGCCTTAGCTGCCCCTCAGGCAACGCCGAACAGACTGGCCCGGTCATCCCACCGATGTGCCAGGAGGCCGGCCATGTCCTTCACCTCGAATCCCTCATCGCATCGCCCCGCTTTGCCAAGGGCCGCCACCGCGCGCAGGCAGGAGACGCCCAGTGACGGGGCCTCACCGTGGCTGTGGGCGACCCTGGTCGCGTTGCTGGTGGTGATTCCCAGCTGGTGGTGGGCACGACATGCCGACGAATCGTTCGCCACCGATACCGCCCCTGCGCCGGCGGCCAGCCGTCAGATCCTGCCTAGCGCCGATGGACCCCACGCGATGACCATGGTGCCGCACCAGCCGGCGCGCGCGCCGGTCAGCAGCGGGGAGGCAATTCCGCTACCCGGCAATGCATTGCCAACCTACCCGGCCGAGCTGGCGCGTGCGGGTCTGCAAGGCAGCCGGACTGCGCGGCTGCAGCTGGATGTGCAAGGACGCGTGAATGAGGTGACCATCGTCGAGCGCGCGGGCAGCAACGACCCTCGTCTGGATGCGGCGGTGGTGCGCAGCCTGCAGCAATGGCGTTTCGAGCCCGCCACGCGCGACGGGCATGCGGTGGTCAGCACCGTGCAGGTGCCGGTGGAATTCAGCGCGCAGCGCTGAGTCCGAAACCGGTGCCCTGCGCCAGGGTGTCGAAATCCGGGAACGAGGTGGCCACGTTCGCCACATCGTTGATCTGCACCTTGCCGGTAGACAGCTGCCCGGCAATCGCAAAGGCCATTGCAATGCGATGGTCGCCATGACTGTCGATCACGCCGCTGCCGATGGCCCCGCCATGAATGGTGGCGCCATCGGGCGTTTCGTCCACTTGAATGCCCAGCTTGCGCAGTCCGGTCGCCATCGCGGCCAGACGGTCCGATTCCTTGACCCGCAGTTCGGCCGCGCCGCTGACCACGGTCTGACCGGAGGCTGCGGCCGCTGCCACGAAGAGCGCGGGAAACTCGTCGATCATGTCCGGCACCAGCGCTTCGGGAATCTGCGCGCCATGCAGCGGGGCATAACGTACGCGCAGGTCGGCGACCGGCTCGCCGCCATGTTCGGCATGGTGTTGCTCGCTGATATCCCCGCCCATCAGGCGCAGCGCTGCCAGCAGCCCGGTGCGGCGTGGATTCAGGCCCACCGCACGCAACACCACCTCCGAGCCTGGAACGATGCTGGCGGCGACAATGAAGAACGCCGCCGACGAAAAATCGGCCGGCACCGCGATGTCGGTGGCACGCAGGCGCTGGCCACCGCGCAGGCGCGCCTTGCCGGGCGAAAAGTCGATCTCCACGCCGAACGCCGACAGCATGCGTTCGGTGTAATCGCGCGTGGGATGCGGCTCGCTCACCGAGGTCTCGCCCTGCGCGTACAACCCGGCCAGCAGCACCGCCGATTTGACCTGGGCACTGGCCACCGGCGAGACGAAGTCGATGCCGTGCAATGCCTGCCCGCCCTGCACCTGCAACGGTGGCGTGCCATCGTCCCGGGTCTGGATCTTCGCGCCCATTTGCGCCAGCGGGCCGGTCACTCGCCGCATCGGCCGCTTGGACAGGGACTCGTCGCCCACCAGCACGCTGTCGAAGCGTTGCGCCGCCAGCAGGCCGGCCAGCAGCCGCATGCCGGTGCCGGCATTGCCGCAGTCCAGCGCCTCGAACGGCGGCTGCAAGCCATCCACACCCACGCCATGCACGATGCGCCGCGAGGCCGATGGCGTTTGGATACGCACACCCAGCTTGGCGAAAATGGCTGCCGTTGAACGCGTATCTTCGCCTTCCAGAAAGCCGTCGATCTGCGACACGCCATCGGCGAGTGCGGCGAACATCACCGCCCGATGCGAGACCGACTTGTCGCCGGGAATGGCCAGGGTGCCGCGCAAGGCACTGCCTTGCTGCGCGATCCAGTGTTGGGTGCTGCTGCTCATGCAAATGATCCGAATGCTGCGGCATCGCCGTATAGGGCGATGCGCTTGATAAGAAATGGCGGCGCCGTCATCGCCGAAGCGCCAGCGCGCCGGTGACTGCCCGGAACCGGGCATGCAGGCTCAGGGGATGGCCACCGGATACGAACCCAGCACCTTGATCTGTGCCGAATGCGCTTCCAGCTCGGCCAGCGCCTGCATCATCGCCTCGTCGTCCACATGGCCGACCAGATCGATGAAGAAGCCGTATTCCCACTTGGCCTGATGCGAAGGCCGCGATTCGATGCGGTTCATGCTGATGCCATGCCGCGCGAACGGGCTGAGCACGTCGAACAAGGCGCCTGGCTTGTCGTGGATGAACACCAGCACCGAGGTGCGGTCGTGCCCGGACGAAGGAAAGATCTGCCGGCCGATCACCAGGAAGCGCGTGGTGTTGTCGTCGTCGTCTTCGATCGACTTCATGATGACCTTCTTCAGGCCATACACATGCGCGGCGCTCTCGCCGCCGATCGCCGCCGCGTCTTCGGCGTTACGCGCGCGGCGCGCACCTTCGGCATTGCTGGAGACCGCGATCTTTTCCACCTTGGGCAGGTGCGAACGCAGCCAGCCGGCGGTCTGTGCGAAGGATTGCGAATGCGCGTAGATGCGTTCGATATCGTCCAGCCGGCCGTTGCGCGAGAGCAGGTACTGATGCACGCGCAACTCGACTTCGCCGCAGATCTTGAGGTTGGAGGTCAGGAACATGTCCAGGGTGACCTGGATGGTGCCCTGGCCGGAATTTTCCACCGGCACCACGCCGAAATCGGCGTTGCCGGCTTCCACTTCCTGGAACACTTCTTCGATGGTCGCCATCGGCAAGCCCACCGCCGAGCGCCCGAAGTGCTTGAGCACCGCCTGCTGGCTGAAGGTGCCTTCCGGCCCCAGGTAGCCGATCTTCAACGGCTCCTGCTGGGCCAGGCACGCGGACATGATTTCGCGGTACACGTGCACCAGCACTTCATCGCTGAGCGGGCCTTCGTTGCGGTCCACCACCATGCGCAGCACCTGCGCTTCGCGCTCGGGGCGGTAGTAGTCCACGGCAGCGGCCAGCTTGCCCTTGGCCTTGCCGACCTGATGGGCAAAGTTGGCGCGCTCGGCGATCAGCGCCTGGATGGTGCGGTCGATCTCGTCGATCTTGGCGCGCACATCGGCGAGCACCGGTGCCGCGGTGACGGGCTTGCCGGCCGGCTTGGCCGGCTTGGCCACCGGCGCGGGCGCTGTGGCCTGCCCGGCGGCATCTGCCGATTGACGCTTACCGCCGGTGGCGGGCCTGGACTTGCTGGATTTGGGTGCCATCGCTGGGCGTTCCTCGAAAAGACGGCGCGTGCGCCTGCGCGGCCTTCGCCGCAGTTGGAAATGGGCTCAGCCGTGACGCTGCTGGAAGTCGTGCATGAAGGTCACCAGCGCCTGCGCGCCGGCCACTGGCATGGCGTTGTAGAGCGAGGCGCGGATACCGCCCACCGCTTTGTGGCCCTTCAATGCAAGCAGGCCGGCGGCCTTGGATTCACTGACGAACAACGCATCGAGTTGCTCATCGGGCAGAAAGAACGGGATGTTCATGCGCGAGCGCACCGCCGGCTTGACCAGGTTGCGATAGAAGCCGCCGGAACGATCGATGGCGCCATAGACCAACGCGGCCTTTTCCGCATTGCGCCGCGCGAATTCGTCCACCCCGCCCTGCTCCAGCATCCACTTCACGGTCAGTCCGAGCAGGTACCAGTTCCAGGTTGGCGGCGTGTTGAGCATCGAATCGCGTGCCAGGTGCGAGGCATAGTTGAAGATATCCGCGCGCGGCTGGCCGGCGCGTTCCAGCAGGTCGCGCCGCACGATCACCACCGAGATCCCCACCGGCCCCAGATTCTTCTGCGCGCCGGCATAGATCAGCCCGTAGCGCGAGATCTCCAGTGGCTCGGAGGCGATGGAGGAACTGAAATCGGCGAACAGCGGCAGCGTTCCCACGGCCGGAACGTCGCGGAATTCGACGCCGTGGATGGTCTCGTTGGCGGTGATGTGCACATAGGCCGACTGCGGCGACAGGGTCCAGCTGGCCACCGGCGGAATGTCGATAAAGCCTTCGGCCTGCGCATCGGCGGCGATGCGCGCATCCACGTACGGCGCGGCCTGCTTGATTGCGGTCTTGCCCCAGTGCCCGCTGATGACGTAGTCGGCGGCCTGGCCGGGCGCGGCGAAGTTCAGCGGCAACAGTGCCTGGATGGTGGTGGCGCCCCCGGCGGTGAACAGCACCGCATAGTCATCGGGAATCGACAACAAGCTGCGCAAGTCAGCCTCGGCTGCAGCTGCAACGGCAATGAAATCGGCGCTGCGGTGGCTGATTTCCACGATCGAGGCGCCCACGCCATTCCACTCCATCATCTCCGCCTGCGCCTGGCGCAGGACCGATTCCGGCAATGTCGCAGGGCCGGCACTGAAATTGAACGCGCGAGTCATGGCACACCTTGTCGAGCTAGCCTTCTAGTATGCCGCAGTGCTTCAGGCTTGGCAGCGGCTAAACAAGTTGCAGCTGCATCCTTTTGACCAGGCATGACGTAACGTGATGGTGCGCCGGAGCGAACTTTTGTCCCGGTTGGTTACTCTCACGTTGCAGCCACTGCCGGAGCCTGCCATGTCGTTTCGCGATGCCTTCCAACTGCCCGCCAGCCAGATCACCGATGAGTCCGTCTACCGCGAGCGGCGTCGGCTGCTGCAACTGATGGCGTTGACCCCGGCATTGGGCGTGGCCGGCTGCGCCGACGCCGATCCGCCACCGCCGCCCAAGACCGTGGTGAGCCCGGCGCAGGCGCGCAGCGGCTTCCGCACCGCCGAAGAGCTGACCAAGCTGGAGGACGTCACCAGCTACAACAATTTCTACGAATTCGGCACCGACAAGACCGACCCATCGAAGGCGGCCAAGACGCTCAAGCTGTCACCGTGGTCGGTGAAGGTCAGCGGCGAATGCGAAAAGCCCGGCAGCCTGTCGCTGGATGAGCTGCTCAAGGGCACTGCGTCGGAGGAGCGCATCTACCGGCTGCGCTGCGTGGAAGGCTGGTCGATGGTGATTCCGTGGACCGGCATGCCGCTGGGCGAGGTGCTCAAGCGGTTTGCGCCGACCTCCAAGGCCAAGTACGTGGCCTTCACGACGTTGGCCGACCCGCAGCAGATGCCCGGCGTACGCTACCGCTCGATCAACTGGCCGTATCGCGAAGGCCTGCGCATCGACGAGGCGATGCACCCGCTGACCCTGCTGGCCACCGGCCTGTACGGCAAGCCGCTGCCGCAGCAGAACGGTGCGCCGCTGCGCCTGGTGGTGCCGTGGAAGTACGGCTTCAAGAGCATCAAGTCGATCGTGGAAATCCGCTTCGTCGAGAAGATGCCCGAAACCGCCTGGCACGATCTGCAGCCGTCCGAATATGGGTTCTTTTCCAACGTCAATCCGGCCGTGGATCACCCGCGCTGGAGCCAGAAGACCGAGCGCCGCATTGCCGGCACCGCCAGCAAGCTGTTTGCCGAGCGGATTGCGACCAAGCCCTTCAACGGCTACGCCGATCAGGTGGCGTCGCTGTATGCGGGCATGGATCTGAAGAAGTGGTTCTAGGCAGTCGACCTGTCGTAGGAGCGCACCCGGGCGCGACAGGCATTTCCGGGAAAGCCCTGTCGCGCCCAGGTGCGCTCCTACGCCTCATCTTCTTTTTCGAGATCGCATGGCCAAGACCTCCACACCGCTGATCGCCGCCAAGACCCTGGTGCACGGTGCCGCGCTGCTGCCGATCGCCTTGCTCGCCTGGCAGTTCTGGCAGGTGTGGCAGACCGGCAGCGATGCGCTGGGCGCCGACCCGGTGGCCGAGATCGAGCACCGCACCGGGCTGTGGGCGCTGCGTTTGCTGTTGATGACCCTGGCGATCACCCCACTGCGCCAGCTCACCGGTCAGGCGGTATTGGTCCGCTTCCGGCGCATGCTGGGGCTATATGCGTTCTTCTATGCCAGCGTGCATCTGGCGGTGTACCTCAGCCTGGACCTGCGCGGCTTCTGGACGCAGATCTTCGAAGAGATCCTCAAACGCCCCTATATCACGGTGGGCTTTGCCGCGTGGCTGCTGTTGCTGCCGCTGGCGATCACCTCCACCCAGGGATGGATGCGCCGGCTCAAGCGCAACTGGGGCCGGCTGCACCAGCTGATCTACCCGATCGGGGTGCTGGCGGTACTGCACTTCTGGTGGCTGGTGAAATCCGACATCCGCGAGCCGGCGCTGTATGCCGGCATTCTCGCTGCCCTGCTGGGCTGGCGGGTGTGGAAAAAACTCAGCGCGCGCCGAACCACAGCAAGGCGCTCAGCGCCGCCGCCAGCAGCACCGCGCTGAGCAGCAGCCACGGCCAGCGGGCGACCTTCATCGGCGCACGCGCCGGTTCGGCAGCCACGCGCGGCGACGGTGGTGGCGGTTCGGGATCGGGGAGATCCCAGGTGGTGCCGTGATGGATGCGCGGCACTTCCACCACGAACCGGTGGCGGGCATCGAACACTACCTGGTCGCCGGCCTGCAGCCAGCCATCGCGCACCTGCACGCCATTGATCCAGCTGCCCTCTTCCGAGCCGAGATCGCGAATCAGCACGCGATCGCCATGACGTTCCAGGCGCGCGTGCTGGGCAGCGAAGGCCGGGTCGTCGATGACGATGTCCGCAGCCGGGTCGCTCCCGACCAGGCGCGAGCGATCCAGGGTGAAGCTGCGCCCGTGATGGCGCCCACCCAGCCCGCGCAGCAGCAGGCAGACTTCGCTCAAGCCGGCATCGTCGGCCGGCAGATCGTTGGCTGGCGCACTGGACGGCGCACTGCGCAGCAGCATCTCCACGCCATCGGCATAGATCGCATCACCGGGCCGCAACAAGGCCATGCGGCGCACCGGGCGTCCGTTGACGTGGATGCCGCGGATGCCATTGGCCACCTGCAGCCACAGGCCGCGCTGGTCCAGGCAGAACTGCGCCAACAGCAGCGCCCCCTGCGCATCGGCCACCACCCGCACGCTGCCGGAGGCATGCCGTACGATCCGGTGGACGCCGGGCTTGAGGGAATGATCCGGCTGCTGCCGGTGGGTGAAATGAACTTGCAGGTCGCGCACCGGCCGCAGCCTAGCAGGTTTGCCGTTCAGAGCGGCCATCGACCTCACCACACCGGCGCGGCGGTGGCCAGTGCGTGTCGATGATGCGCCGTGCAGGCAGCCATCCCTGAGCCTTGCGACTATTCGAAGCATCCGCTGGCGAGGCGCCATGTACCGCCGCACTTGGAGCCGGGCGCGTGCATGCGCACAATGCGCGCCTACGTTCCGTCTCACCCAGGCCGCTCATGTCCAGCATCGATCTCCGCCACGACCATTCCCTGACGCCGGCACAGGCCCGCGCGGCGATCGACGAGGCGGCGCGCAAGCTCACCGATCGCTACGGCGTGGCCTCGCACTGGGAAGGCGACACCTTGCGTATTTCACGGTCCGGCGTGGAGGGCGCGATCGCCTTGCTGCCGCAGCAGGTGCACGTAACGGCCGAGCTCGGCTTCCCGCTGTCGGCGATGCAGCCGATGGTGGAATCGGAAATCCGTCGGCTATTGTCGGAAAAGCTGGCCTGAGCACGTCGTCGCTGCCGCTGCTTCAGCGCCAAGTCACCCGCCCCTCGCCGGATGGGCGGATGCTTGGATAGGCTTGCCCGCGCCACGTTTCACTTGCCCGATGCAGGGCCGGCACTAGGGTGAACCCAACGTCACTTCGGCAATCGACAGGAGCATCGCATGACGACCGGATACGATCAGAACGGTAACCGCGACACCGCCGCTTCGGGCTTCCAGGCCCAGGCGGAGCAGATTTCGCGCCGGCTCGGCGAATCGGCGCAAACCGTGTGGCTGGCCGGGCTAGGTGCACTCGGGCGCGTGCAAAGCGAGGGCGGCAAGTTGTTCGACTCGCTGGTGCGCGAAGGCGCCGCCTACGAGCGTACCGGCCAGCGCAAGGCAGCCGAGAGCGTGGACGAGCTGCGCGAAGAGGTGGAAACCCAGTTCGAACAGGCCCGCGACACCGCGGTGCGTGGCTGGGACAAGCTGGGCAAGGCCTTCGACGAGCGCGTCAAGGGCGTGCTGCGCACGCTCAATATCCCCGAGCAGGAGGAGCTGGAAAACCTGCGCCGCGAGGTCGAATCGCTGAAGGCCCAGGTGCGCGCCAATACCGCGGCGACCAAGCGGGCCAACCGCACCGCCAACCAGGCCGCGCAGGCCGCCGGTGGTGATTCCGCAGGCAGTGGCCCGGCCGGTCCCAGCGGTGCCTCCACGTCCGGCAATGCGGCGGCTTTCGACGGGGAATAAGGCCTGCTTGGTACCGGAGGCGGTGCGAGCGTTCGCTCCGCCGCCGCGCCTGGAACCGGGCGCGGCGGCGGGTGCTGCCGTCTTCATGGAACAGCGGAGGCAGCGCCACCGCCTTTGATGTTGCAAAGCAACATGGTTTTTTGGACAATCGGGCACGGCCCGCCAGTCCTGCTTCACGAAGTCCGTTTGCTCCCCTCCCCTCACGGCTTCGGACTGGCGGGTCTTTCGCTGCCTGGGTCACGGCGCGTGATATCGCCGCTCGCGATCCATTGACGAATCCCGCCTGAAGGATTCTTCTAAGAGCATCGACTCGTAATACGCGTCATACCTTGATGCTTATGCCTTCCTGGATTCTGGCGCTGATCGCTGCATTGCTGCTCTGGCTGGCGGTGTGCGCCTATGTGTGGTTGGTGCGGCGCCGCGCCGACGAAACCACCGAAGGCATCCGCGCCCTGGCGGCCATGCATTGGCGCGACTTTTCCGCCGTGGTGCTGCGTGTCCTGCAGGACCAGCGCGGCTGGCAGCCGACCCATGTACCGCAGGACGGCCTGCCGACCGCCGACTTCATGATGCAAACCGACCATGGCACCCGCCTGGTGGCCTGCAAGCACGGCCGCGGTTACCGCATTGGCGTGGCCGCGGTGAATGAGCTGGGCGCGATGGCCCGCCTGGCCGGCGCCAGTGGTGGCGTGATGGTGACCGAAGGGCGCATGGAGCGCGAAGGCCTGGCGGCGGCCGAAAAGCAGTCCATCGAAGTGCTGGACGGCACGCGTCTATGGCCCTTGCTCAAGCCTTATCTGCCGGGCGATGTGGAAACCGGCGTGGTGGGCAAGGCCAGGCGCCGCGCCATCCGCCACAGCAGCATCGCCGGTGCCGCACTGGCGATGCTGGCGCTGGCGGCAGTGCTGGGACTACGCGCGCCGCAGCCCACCTCGACAGCGATGCCCAGGGCGGCGGCGGGCAAGACACCACCTGCGCAGGCAGCTGCGCCCACCGCGCAAGCTGTTCCGGCCACACCGGCTCTAACCACCCTGCCGGCAGCGGCCGCCGGCGAACCGGATGCGGCAACGTTGCAAGGCTACCGGCGCGACGTCTCCAGGACGCTGGCGCAGACACCTGGCCTGGTGCGCGGCATCTGGATCACGCAGGCCACGCTGGCGGTGGATCGCACTGTCGAGGACAGCGCGGCCTGGCCACTGATCTGCGAGGAACTCAAGCGTTACCCGTATCTGCGCACCGTGCGCGTGCAGCTCAATCCCCGCGCAGGGGTGGCCGAACCGGTGCGCTGGCGGCAGTGCACGACGATTTGAATCGGGAATCGGGAATCGGGAATCGGTGCAGTCGGACACAGCTGGCGCCAGTGCCTGGTACTGGCCTCAGCGCATTCCCGGCGCGAACCGCGCCACCAGGTCGTAGGAGCCGCCCAGGAACCACTGCCGCACGTAGGTTACCGGCTGTTCGCCGCGCCAGGTGTGGCGGTCGATGACCAGGCAGGCGGCGCCTTCGTCCACCTGCAATTGCCTGGCCTGTTCGGCATCGGCGCCGACGGCGCTGATGCGGTGTTCGGCGCGCGTCCACGGCACGTTGCGCAGCAGCCAGCTGCCTGGCGCCACCTCGGTGAACGGCTGCGCCAGGGCATCGGGCACGGTGGTGATATCGATCACGCGCTGCTCCAGTGCGAACGGGCTGCCATCGGCCAGATGCACGCTTTCCAGCGCCAGCAGCTTGCCGGTGCTGCCCAATGCACGCTCTTGCGGCACGCGCTGGCGCACGCTGCGCAGCCGCCGCGAGAGCAGCGAAAACCGGTAGGCGTGACCGCGCGTGGTCATTTCCACCTCGATGTCCGGGATCGACAGCGCCACCTGTTCCAGATGCGGATGCGGCCGCGCCACGAACGAGCCGGTGCGGCGGCGGCGTTCGATCATGCCGGCGTCGGCCAGCAGGCCGAGCACCTTGTTGACCGTCATGCGCGAGCAGCCGTAGTGCGCCATCAACTCATGCTCCGGCGGAATACGGTGCCCGGGCGGCCAGTCGCCACTGTGAATCCGCTGCTCAAGATCCTGCCGGATGCGTTGGTGCAAGGTGCCGGGCGCGGCGATGGGGATGGCGGTCAAAGCGGAGGTCTCCAGTCAGGCCTGCATTGTGCGCGCATCCGCTTAGAGCAGCTAACAGAACGACGGCGCTCACCGCCAGGCGGGTGCGGCCGGTGCCCGGAATCGGCATTGACCACTCGTAACACTCCGGTTCCTGCGCGCCGTCCGCATCCAGCTGACGACTGCTCGCTACGGTGTGTTAGCCGCGCTCATTGACCCAGCACGGTGCGCAGGATTTGCGCAAAACGCGCGGCGATCCGCGCACGGTCCACATGCCGTCCGTCGCGTACCACAGGCTGGCCGTTGCGCCAGACGTTGCGCACCGCCGTGCCGCGCGCGGCAAACAGCCAACTGTCCAATAGGGCATCGTCACTGCGCGCCAGCAAGGCCGGGTGCGTCAGATCCAGTTCCACCAGATCGGCCGCCGCACCGACCCGTATCCCTTGCTGCGCGACACCCAACGCCTGCGCTGCGCCGTTACCTGCGCGCTCGTACAACCAGCGGCCGCTGGAAACCTCCGCCGGCGCCAGCACATTGCGCGCCTGCAGCGTCAAGCGCTGGCCGTATTCGAGCAGGCGCAGCTCTTCGGCGGCATCGATCAACACGTTCGAATCCGAGCCGACGCCGAAGCGACCACCGGCCGCGGCAAAGGCCTGCATCGGAAAGATCCCGTCGCCCAGGTTGGCCTCGGTGATCGGGCACAGCCCGACCACCGCGCCGCGTTGCGCCATCGCCTGCACCTCGCTGGCGGTGACATGCGTGGCATGCACCAGACACCAGCGCGTATCCACCGGTGCATTGGCCAGCAGCCACTCCACCGGCCGCTGGCCCGACCACGCCAGGCAGGCGTCCACCTCGCGCTGCTGCTCGGCGATATGGATGTGGATCGGCCCATCGGTGAGCGGCATCAACTCCGCCAGTTGCTGCGGCGTGACCGCGCGCAGGCTGTGCGGCGCCAGTCCGAGCACGGCATCCGGTAGCGTCTTGAGGCTGTGGCGGCAGTCGTCGAGCAGGCGCGCGAAACCGTCGATGTCGTGGATCAACCGCCGCTGCGCGACGTTCGGTGCGGCACCGCCGAAGTCCGAATGCGCGTAGAACACCGGCAACAGGGTCAGTCCGATCCCGGTATTGGCGGCGGCCGCTGCGATGCGCCCGGACATTTCCCCGGCCTGCGCGTAGGGCGTGCCGCCGGGGCTGTGGTGCAGGTAATGGAATTCGCCCACCCGGGTGAAGCCGCTCTCCAGCATTTCCACGTAGGCCTGCTCGGCGATCGCCTGCAGGCTGTCCGGGTCCAGCTGGTCGACGAAGCGGTACATCAGCTCGCGCCAGCTCCAGAAACTGTCGCCGCTGCGCCCGCCGACTTCGGTCAGCCCCGCCATGCCACGCTGGAAGGCATGACTGTGCAGGTTGCCCAGGCCGGGCAGCAGCACCTCGCAGCGGAGGTCGGCACCGCCGGGCGCGGCCTCCGGCTGCACCGCGACGATGCGCCCTTGCGCCAGCGTGATCCGCACCTGGCTGGCCCAGCCTTCCGGCAGCAAGGCCCGGGCGGCCCAAAACACCTGCGCATGTGCCTGCTCGTCTGCCACTGGACACCTCCGATCGACGACTCTATTGTATATACATATCAGACACCCTGAGCCTGCGCCATGCATTGCGACGTTCTCTGGCACAACGCGCAACTGATGACCCTGGACGCCGCCGATGGTGGCCTGGGCATCGTGGACGACGGCGTGGTCGCCTGCCAGGACGGTGGCATCGTCTACGCCGGCCCGGCCGCGCAGGCGCCGGCATTGACCGCCGGCATCGCGCACGACTGCCAGCGGCGCTGGATCAGCCCGGGCCTGATCGATTGCCATACCCACCTGGTCCATGCCGGCAACCGCGCCAACGAGTTCGAGCAACGCCTGCGCGGCGCCAGCTATGCGCAGATCGCCGCGGCCGGTGGCGGCATCGTGGCAACCGTGCGCGCCACCCGCGCTGCCGACGATGCGGCGCTGCTCGCATCCAGCCTGCCGCGCCTGGATGCGCTGCTCGCCGAAGGCGTGACCACGCTGGAGATCAAGTCCGGCTACGGGCTCACCCTGGAAGACGAAATCAAACAGCTGCGCGTGGCACGCCAGCTCGCCAGCTTGCGCCGGGTCGAGGTGGTGCCCACCTTTCTGGGTGCGCATGCGGTGCCGCCGGGCAGCGATGCACAGGCATATATCGATGTGGTCTGCACGCAGATGATTCCCGCCGTGGCCGCGCAAGGGCTGGCCGAGGCGGTGGATGTGTTCTGCGAGCATCTGGCGTTCTCGACCACGCAAGCCGAACAGGTGTTCGTCGCCGCGCAGGCGCACGGCCTGCAGGTCAAGATCCACGCCGAACAATTGAGCAACCAGCACGGCGCAGCGCTGGCCGCACGCCATGGCGCCTTGTCGGCTGACCATATCGAATACCTGGACCAGGCCGGCATCGAAGCGATGGCCGCCGCCGGCACGGTCGCGGTGCTGCTGCCGGGCGCGTTCTACTTCACCCGCGATACGCAACTGCCGCCGATCGCCGCGCTGCGTGCGGCCGGCGTGCCGCTGGCCTTGGCCACCGACTGCAACCCGGGAACCTCCCCGCTCACCAGCCCGTTGCTGGCGATGAACATGGCCGCCACCTTGTTCCGCATGACGGTGGACGAATGCATCGCCGGCTTCACCCGCGAAGCGGCGCGCGCGCTCGGCCGCAGTGCGCGGCTGGGACGGCTGCGCGCCGGCATGGACTGCGACCTGGCGATCTGGGACATCGAGGCGCCGGCTGACCTGGTGTATCGCATGGGCTTCAACCCGCTGCATGCCCGCGTCTGGCGCGGGCATTGAACCTGTTTACCTCTGGAGTTGTCATGAGTGCTTCTGTTGTTCTGCACCCCGGCGCTGTCACGCTGGCACAGTGGCGTGCGCTGTATCGCGGCGCCGAGGCGGCGCTGGATCCGGCCTGCGCGGCGGCGGTCTTGCGCAGCGCGCAGACGGTGGAAGCGATCGTCGCGCGCGGCGAACCGGTCTACGGCGTCAACACCGGCTTCGGCAAGCTGGCCAGCGTGCGCATCGAGCGCGACGACCTGGCGACCCTGCAGCGCAATATCGTGCTCTCGCATGCCGCCGGCGTCGGCGAGCCCACGCCGGTGCCGGTGGTACGGCTGATGATGGCGCTCAAGCTCACCAGCCTGGCCCAGGGCGCCTCGGGGGTGCAGCCGGACACGCTGGCCCTGCTTGAGGCGATGCTGCGCGCTGGGATCACCCCGGTGGTGCCATGCCAGGGCTCGGTGGGCGCATCGGGCGATCTGGCGCCGTTGTCGCATCTGGCTGCGGTGATGATCGGCGTGGGCGAAGCCTTCGTCGGTGGTCAACGGCTGCCGGCGGCCGACGCCCTGGCGCAGGCGCAGCTGCAACCGCGCGTACTCGGCGCCAAGGAAGGCTTGGCATTGCTCAACGGCACCCAGTTCTCCACCGCCTGCGCGCTGGCCGGCCTGTTCGAGATCGAGACCGTGTTGCAGGCGGCACTGGTCACCGGGGCATTGTCGGTGGAAGCGGCCAAGGGTTCGGATACGCCGTTCGATGCGCGCATCCATGCCCTGCGCGGGCAGCCGGGGCAGATCGCCACCGCTGCCGCGCTGCGCGCCCTGATGGCCGATTCGGCCATCCGCGAATCGCACCGGCTTGGCGATGTGCGCGTGCAGGACCCGTACTGCCTGCGCTGCCAACCGCAGGTGATGGGCGCGGCGCTGGATGTGATGCGCCAGGCTGCGCGCACGCTGGAAATCGAAGCCAATGGTGTCTCCGATAATCCGCTGGTCTTCAGCGACACCGGCGAAGCCTTGTCTGGCGGCAACTTCCACGCCGAGCCGGTGGCGTTTGCCGCCGACATGCTGGCAATGGCGGTGTGCGAGATCGGCTCGATCAGCGAACGCCGCACCGCGATGCTGGTGGACCCGGCCTTGTCCGGATTGCCGGCGTTTCTCACCCCGCGCCCGGGCCTGAACTCGGGCTTCATGATTCCGCAGGTCACTGCGGCGGCATTGGTATCGGAAAACAAGCAGCGCGCCTATCCGGCCAGCGTCGATTCGATTCCCACCTCTGCCAACCAGGAAGATCATGTGTCGATGGCCGCGCACGGCGCGCGCCGCCTGCTGGCGATGGCAGAGAACGCCGCGCATGTGATCGGCATCGAGTTGCTGGCTGCCGTGCAGGGCTGCGATTTCCATGCGCCGCTGCGCTCCAGCACCGCGCTGGAAGCCGCACGCGCCCTGCTGCGCGCACAGGTGCCGACGCTGCAGGACGACCGCTACTTCCATCCGGACATGCTGGCCGCCAGCGCCTTGGTGCGTTCCAATGCGCTGGCCTCGGCGGTGGCGGTGGCGGTGGCCTTGCCCGGCGTGGAGCAGGACGCATGAGCCCGCGACGTGCCCCGTGGTTGCCGATCGTCACGCCACGGCATGGCGCGACGTCGGTGGGTGCCGCACGCGCGTGCGTGCCCACAGCAGCTCTTGCTGCCGAATGCCTAGAGCGCGCTGACGGCGCACACGCGCATCGCCGGCGCAGGTCAACCCGCCGTCCCGCACGCAGAGCCCAGCCATGAGCGCCCTGCCCGACTGGCTGGAGATTCACCGTGGGCAGGCGCCGTTGCTCATCAGCTTCCCGCACACCGGCACCGAGCTGCCCGATGACGTGGCCGATCGTTTCGTGTCGCCGTGGCTGGCGCGGCGCGATGCCGATTGGTGGGTGCATCACCTGTACGACTTCGCCCAATTGCTGGGCGCCACCACGGTGCGCACCGCGATCTCGCGCTCGGTCATCGACGTCAATCGCGACCCCAGCGGCGCATCGCTGTACCCCGGCCAGAACACCACCGGCCTGTGCCCGCTGACCACCTTCGACAACCAGCCGCTGTATGCCGACGGCCTGGCGCCGGACCAGGCGCAGATCGATCAGCGCCGCGCGCGTTGGTTCGACCCGTATCACGCCGCGCTTGCCGAAGAGATTGCGCGCCTGCGCCAGCTGCACTCCAGCATCGTGGTGTACGACGCGCACTCGATCCGCTCGGTGATTCCGCATCTGTTCGACGGCGAGCTGCCGCAGTTCAACATCGGCAGCAACGACGACCGCAGTTGCGACCCGGTGCTGGTCGAGGCCGTAGAACAGCTCTGCCGCAGCAGCGGCTCCAGCACGGTGCGCAACGGGCGCTTCAAGGGCGGCTGGATCACCCGCCACTACGCGCACCCCGAGCACGGTGTGCACACGCTGCAGATGGAGCTGGCCTGTCGCGGCTACATGCGCGAACCGGACACCCTCACTCCGGACAACTGGCCCACGCCGTGGCAGCCGGTGCACGCGGCCGCATTGCGCGCAGTGCTGCGGCATGTGCTGCTGGCCTGCCTGCAGTTTGCCAACGCGCCCTCACCCGATACCGCGCCACCCGCGGCCCACCGTTGATTGCAAGGAACCCGGCATGACCCGTCACGATGCAACCCGCGTCATCCGCGCCGCCACCGGCAGCACGCTCACCGCCAGGAGCTGGCTGACCGAAGCGCCGTTGCGCATGCTGATGAACAACCTGGACCCGGACGTGGCCGAACGCCCGCAGGAACTGGTGGTCTACGGTGGCATCGGCCGCGCCGCGCGCGACTGGGAATCCTTCGATGCGATCGTCGCCGCACTTACCCGCCTGGAGGACGACCAGACCCTGCTCGTGCAGTCCGGCAAGCCGGTCGGCGTGTTCCGCACCCACGCCGATGCGCCGCGCGTGCTGATCGCCAATTCCAACCTGGTGCCACGCTGGGCCAATTGGGACCACTTCAACGCACTGGATAAGAAGGGCCTGGCGATGTACGGCCAGATGACCGCCGGCAGCTGGATCTACATCGGTGCGCAAGGCATCGTGCAGGGCACCTACGAAACCTTCGTGGAGATGGGCCGCCAGCATTACGGCGGCAACCTGGCCGGCAAGTGGTTGTTCACCGGCGGCCTCGGCGGCATGGGCGGCGCGCAGCCGCTGGCCGCGGTGATGGCCGGTGCGTCCTGCCTGGCGGTGGAATGCCGCCGTTCCAGCATCGACATGCGCCTGCGCACCGGCTACCTGGATACCTGGACCGACTCGCTGGACGAGGCGTTGCGCCTGATCGAGGAGTCATGCACGGCGAAGAAGCCGCTGTCGGTCGGCCTGCTCGGCAATGTGGCCGACGTGCTGGACGAACTGCTGGTGCGCGGGATCAAACCGGACCTGCTGACCGACCAGACCTCCGCGCACGACCCGGTCAACGGCTACCTGCCGCAAGGTTGGAGCGTGGAGCAATGGGACGACAAGCGCGTGAGCGCGCCGCAGGAGGTGGAAGCCGCCGCACGCGAGTCCATGGCCAACCACATCCGCGCCATGCTCACCTTCCACGCGCTCGGCGTGCCCACCGTGGATTACGGCAACAACCTGCGCCAGATGGCACTGGAACACGGCGTCGCCGATGCGTTCGACTTCCCCGGCTTCGTGCCCGCCTACATCCGCCCGCTGTTCTGTCGCGGTATCGGCCCGTTCCGCTGGGTGGCGCTGAGCGGCGATCCGGAAGACATTGCCAAGACCGACGCCAAGGTCAAGGAACTCATTCCCGACGATGCACACCTGCATCGCTGGCTGGACATGGCTGCGGAAAAAATCGCCTTCCAGGGCCTGCCGGCGCGGATCTGCTGGGTCGGGCTGGGCGACCGCCATCGGCTGGGCCTGGCTTTCAACGCGATGGTGCGCAGCGGCGAATTGAAGGCGCCGGTCGTCATCGGCCGCGATCACCTGGACAGCGGCAGCGTGGCCTCGCCCAACCGCGAAACCGAAGCCATGGCCGACGGCTCCGATGCGGTGTCCGACTGGCCGTTGCTCAATGCCCTGCTCAACACCGCATCGGGCGCCACCTGGGTCTCGCTGCATCATGGCGGCGGCGTCGGCATGGGCTTCTCGCAGCACGCCGGCATGGTCATCGTCTGCGACGGCAGCGAAGCGGCCGACAGGCGTCTGGAGCGCGTGCTCTGGAACGATCCGGCCACCGGGGTGATGCGGCACGCCGATGCCGGGTATGCCATTGCCATCGATTGCGCCAGAGCGCAGGCGTTGGATCTGCCGAGCCTCTGAACAACCGCACCCAGTGGCCTGGCGCCTTCCACCGGCCCGACACTACATGACCTCGTCACCCGGGCCGCACTCGGCCCGGTCCATTGCCAGGTGAACACCCACGCCGAGATCGCGCGGCCGCAGCCCTGCCACACCATCCAGTGCGCCGACCAACGACGGCCGGGCCCAGCGTTTCCATCGGTTGCCCTCAAGACTGGCCGCTGCAGGCCGACAAGGTATGCAACGTTTCGGGGAAACCTCCATGGGCATCTTGATCTACCTGGTGCCTGCCTGCGCACTCTGGGCGCTGATCGCCACCACACTGGCGTTCGTGCGCGGCCGGCAACTGCGTGCCGAATCCGGGCAGCTGGCCAGCACCCAGGACAGCCTGAGTCGCTACCAGGCAGCGGTGTCGCAGTTGAAGGCACGCGCAGCGGCCAGCGCGCTGGAGCTGGAATCCTTGCAGCGCAGCTATACCGTGCTCAAGCAATCACTGGAGCAGCACGAACACAACGCCGCCGAGCAGCAGGATGCGGGCAACGGCCAGGTGATTCCCACGGCGATGGTGCAGCAGCTGGATATCGCCAACGAGATCGGCACGCTGTTCACGCATGTGGCACGGGTGGCGCGCAGCCTGCGCCGCTACAGCGCCTACAGCCGCGGACACAACGCGCCCGAGCCCGCCACCGCCCGCTACGACCTGCATTGGCTGGCCGACTGCCTGCACAGCTTCGATCAGGTGGGCCACGCGCTGTTGCGCGGAAACATCGCCGCGCTAATCACCGCCTGCCAGGATCTGCTGTCGATGTACGACCACTATCTGAAGGACGGCTCCGGCTACAACAGCCGCGACACCTTCCAGCGCCTGAGCAGCGATGTCCCGTTGGCCGAAGCCACCGATGCCATCCGCTCGATCATCGTCAAGGCCACCCTGGCGCAGGATGTGCGGGATGCAGTGCAGGACGAGGCGGCGGCGGTGGCGCCGTGATTCGGGATGGGTCACCGTCATTGCGCTGCGGCGGGTACACGGTGCCGTGCTGAGCCGTAACGAACCTGGCAGGCGACCATGAAGAACGCCGGCTTGCGCCGGCGTTCTTGTTCAACGGCAGCGATGACACCGCTTGCTCATTCCTGACTCGGCGGCGGTAGTGCGGAAGCGACGGTAGCGGCCGCGTCCACCATCTCGTCGGCCTCCTCCAGCGAGGCATCCAGGCGTTCGACCGCCTGCAGCTTCTCGCCCTTGGACAGGCGGATCAGCGTCACGCCCTGCGTATTGCGACCCACGCGCGAGATTTCCGAACCGCGTGTACGCACCAGGGTGCCGCCGTCGGAAATCAGCAGCACTTCGTCGGTGGCGCCCAGCAACACCGCACGCACCAGCTTGCCGTTGCGCTCGGTGGTCTGGATGCCGATCACACCCTGCGTGCCGCGCCCCTTGCGCGGGTATTCGGCCAGCGGGGTGCGCTTGCCGTAGCCGTTCTCGGTGGCGGTGAGGATGTAGGCCACCTCGCCATCGTCGGCGACTTCGACCATCTCGGCGCCATCGATGGCCTCCACCACGTCCTCGCCAGTGTCTTCCTCGGCCTCGTCGTCAACGCCGCCGGCACGCTCGGCCACGATCAGGCTGACCACTTCCTCGCCCTTGGTTAGACGGATACCGCGCACGCCGGTGGCGGTACGGCCCATCGAACGCACGGTGGCTTCGCCAAAGCGCACGGTCTTGCCGTTGGAGGCGAACAACAACACGTCGCGGTCGCCATCGGTCAGCGCCACGCCAACCAGTGCATCGCCTTCATCCAGGTTGATCGCGATCTTGCCGCGCGCCAGGCGGAACGCGAACTCGCTCAGCGGTGTCTTCTTGACCGTACCGTTGCGGGTAGCGAAGAACACATAGCGGTTGTCGGCGTATTCGCGCACCGGCAGCACCGCCTGCACGCGCTCGCCGGCTTCCAGCGGAATCCAGTTGATGATCGGGCGGCCACGCGCATTGGAGCCGGCCTCCGGCAGCTGATGCACCGGCAGCCAGAACACCTTGCCGCTGCTGGTGAAGGTCAGCAGCGTGTCGTGGGTGTTGACCAGCCACAGCTGGTCGATGAAATCTTCTTCCTTGGTCGCCGCCGCCGAGCGGCCACGGCCACCACGGCGCTGCGCACGGTAGGCGCTCACCGGCTGACGCTTGGCATAGCCGGCGTGCGACAGCGTCACCACCACGTCTTCGGGTGCGATCAGATCCAGGATATCCAGGTCTTCTTCGCTGTGACGGATCTCGGTGCGACGCGCGTCGCCGTATTCTTCGCGTACGTTCTCCAGCTCGTCGCGGATCACCTTCAACAGCACATCCGGGTTTTCCAGGATGCGGATCAGGCCTTCGATGACGCCGAGCAGCTGCTTGTACTCGTCGGTCAGCTTTTCCTGTTCCAAACCGGTGAGGCGATGCAGACGCATTTCCAGGATCTGCGAGGCCTGTACTTCACTGAGCTGGTAGAACCCGCTGATGAGGCCCACGCCCGGCGGCAAGTCTTCCGGCTTGGACGCTTCGGCACCCGCAGCGCCCAGCAGCGCACCCACCAACCCCGGCTCCCAGGTCTTGGCCAGCATGCGCTCGCGCGCTTCCTGCGGATTGGCCGAGGTCTTGATGAGCTCGATCATCTCGTCGATGTTGGCCAACGCGACGGTCAGGCCTTCCAGCACGTGCGCACGCGCACGCGCCTTGCGCAGTTCATAAATCGTGCGGCGAGTGACCACCTCGCGGCGGTGGCGGATGAACGCCTCCAGCATCTGCTTGAGGTTCATCAACTGCGGGCGGCCGTCGATCAGCGCCACCATGTTGATGCCGAACACCGACTCCATCTGGGTTTGCTGGTACAGGTTGTTGAGCACAACCTCGGCCGACTCGCCGCGCTTGATTTCGATGTAGATGCGCATGCCGTCCTTGTCGGACTCATCGCGCAGCTCGCTGATGCCTTCGAGCTTCTTTTCCTTGACCAGCTCGGCGATCTTTTCGATCAGCCGTGCCTTGTTGACCTGGTACGGGATCTCGGTGACGACGATCGCCTCGCGGCCGTTGTCGGCCACTTCCACATCGGCCTTCGCACGGATGCGCACGCGGCCACGGCCGGTGCGATAACCGGCGGCGATGCCGGCGGTGCCGTTGATGATGCCGGCGGTGGGGAAATCCGGGCCAGGGATGTATTCCATCAGGCCTTCGACATCCAGCTCCGGGGTGTCGATCAGCGCGATGCAGGCATTGATCGCCTCGGTCAGGTTGTGCGGCGGGATGTTGGTGGCCATGCCCACCGCGATACCGGCCGAGCCGTTGACCAACAGGCTCGGGAACCGCGTCGGCATGACCGTCGGTTCCAGTTCCTTTTCGTCGTAATTGGGCTGGAAATCGACGGTTTCCTTGTCAATGTCGGCCATCAATTCATGCGCCAGCCGCGACATGCGCGACTCGGTGTAACGCATCGCCGCGGCAGAGTCGCCGTCGACCGAACCGAAGTTACCCTGGCCGTCCACCATCATGTAGCGCAGCGAGAACGGCTGCGCCATGCGCACCAGCGTGTCGTACACCGACTGGTCGCCGTGCGGGTGGTATTTACCGATGACGTCGCCGACGATACGCGCCGACTTGAAATAGGCCTTGTTGCTGTGTGCGCCCAGCTCGTGCATCGCGAACAACACGCGTCGGTGCACCGGCTTGAGGCCGTCACGGGCATCGGGGAGTGCGCGGCCCACGATCACGCTCATCGCGTAATCGAGATAGCTCTTGCGCATCTCGTCTTCCAGGTTGACCTGGATGATTTCCTTGGCGGTTTCTGCCATTCGGGTTCCGTAAGTGAGGTGGCGGGCGAGCCGGAAAGCCGCGTCGGGGGCGCCCTGGTGACAGGCTGCCGACCCCACGCTCCCGCCGATCGATTCAAGCGCCGGATTGTACCATGAAGGGCCACCCGGATGCCGCCGGTTTAGCGGCCAGAAACAAGCACTTGCGGGACTTTACGCGACGTTTGCGGCGCCCCGCCCCGACGCCGGGCTCAGCGGCCGAACGCGGCCTGCATGCGCCCCTGGTCGGGCTGCTCGATCACCCCGCGCTCGGTGACGATGGCATCGATCAGGCTGCCCGGGGTGACGTCGAACACCGGGTTCCAGGCATGAATGCCCTCGGCCACGGTGAGCACCCCGCCCACGCCGAACAATTCGCCCGGATCGCGCTGCTCGATCTCGATCTGGTCGCCGCTGGCGGTGGCCATGTCCACCGTGGACGAGGGCGCCACCACCATGAACCTGACCCCGTGGTGGCGGGCGGCAATGGCCAGCTGGTAGGTGCCGATCTTGTTGGCGGTATCGCCATTGGCGCAGATCCGGTCGGCACCCACGATCACCCACTGCACCAGGCCGGACTTCATCAGGTGGGCGGCGGCCGAGTCGGCGATCAGGGTGGCATCGATGCCGTCCTGCTGCAGCTCCCACACGGTCAACCGTGCGCCCTGCAGCCACGGCCGGGTTTCGCCGGCAAACACCTTGGCGATGCGCTGCTGCGCCACGCCGGCGCGGATCACGCCCAATGCAGTACCGAAGCCGGCGGTGGCCAGCGAGCCGGTGTTGCAGTGGGTCAGCACGCCGCTGCCCCGCGCGATCAGGCCGGCGCCCAGCGCGCCCATCTGGCGATTGGCGGCCAGGTCTTCATCGGCGATGGCCTGCGCCTCGCGCGCGATCACCTCGCGCCAGTCGGCGCCGGCCGCACCCAGCACCCGGCGCATGCGCATCAATGCCCAGGCCAGGTTCACCGCGGTCGGGCGCGCGGCGTTGAGCCGCAGCAGCGCCGGTTCGAGCTTCTGCAAGGCCGCACTGCCGTCGTCGGCCTGCACATCGCGTGCGGCCAGCAGCACGCCCCACCCGGCCGCAATGCCGATCGCCGGCGCACCGCGCACCGCCAGCGCATGGATGGCCTCGGCCACCGCATCGCTGGTCTGACAACGCAGGTGCTCCACCACGAAGGGCAGCTTGCGTTGATCGAGCAATTCCAGGGCATCGCCGGTCCACAGCAGCGGACGGATATGGTCGTAGCGGGCGTAATCGATGTGGGCGCTGTCGTTCATGCCGCCATTGTAAGGCGCGCGTACCGCGCCTGCGCCGGCACGCAGGCGGCGCGGCGTCAGTCGACGATGAATTCGGCCCGGCAGCCGTCGTTGACCCACACCCCATCGCGGCTCCAGCCCCAGGTCTGGCCTTCCACGCAGGGATTCCTGGAGATCTGCCGGCTCATCCGCACGCTGCGCTCCACCGAGACGCCGCAGGTGCGGCGTGCGCTCTTCTTGGATTCGCAGGTGACCAGCCGCGGCACCGCCACGAAGCCGGAACCATCCTCGGCGCCCACTTCGAATTCACCATCGCAACCGCGCGACACCCAGATCTCGTTGCGGCGCGTGCCCCAGGTAAATCCCTCCTTGCACGGCCACATAGAGCGCTGGCGCAACAGCCGTACCGGCGCACCACGCAGCACCACCGGGCACACCACCTTGCCGCCATTGGAATCGCAGCGCACCACCCGGCGCATCACGGTGGCCGCCGGTGCGGCGGTGGCGAACTCGGCACGGCAGCCCTGCTGGACCCACACGCCATCGTGGTCCACATCCCACTCGCTGCCACGGATGCAGTTGGTCTCGGACAGTTGGCGCACCAGCTGGACGCCATCGGCAGTCTCCATTGCACAATGCATGCGCGCCATGTCCCTGGACTCGCAGCGCACCACGGCAGTGCCGCGCTCGGCGCGCGCGTCGGCGACCATCAGCAGCGGCAAGCACCACAGACCGCAAAAGCCGATCAGCCATTTCATGCCGACAATCCTCACCCCGAAACGATCTAACGTCGCGCCCCCGTGGACGTGAAGATGAGAACATCTTCGATGTGAAGATCGCAATACGGCGGTTATGACAAGGCCATGGCAACCCAGCGTGGCCGGCCTGCTGCATCGCCAGGTATCAACTGCGGTAGGCGTGCGAGGCAACCGTCGCGGCGTGCGCACACTGCGCAGCAGCGCGAGCGTTCGCGCTGACTGCTGCCGGCACGGCTCAGGCGCGGGCGAACTCGAAGGCCAGCACGTCGGCAATCTGCGCGGTGCCGCGCAAGGCCATCAACAACCGATCCACCCCCACCGCCACGCCGGCGCAATCGGGCAGTTGCGACAACACCGCCAGCAACGGTTCGTCCAGCGGCAGCTGCGGCAGGCCGCGTGCGGCACGGACGGTATTGTCGCGCTGGAAACGCGCGCGTTGCTCCTGCGCATCGTTCAACTCGTGGTAGCCGTTGGCCACCTCGTAGGCCCCCAGATACAGCTCGAAGCGCTCGGCCACCGGTGGGCTGTCGTGACGGACCCGCGCCAGCGCGCATTGGCTGGCCGGCCAGTCGTGCACCACCGTCACCGTATCGGCGGCGAAGCCGGGCTGCAGGCAGTGGGTCATCAGCAGGTCCAGCCAATCGTCGCGCGTAAGCCCCTGCGGATCGATGGTGATCGCCTGCAACGGCGCGCGTAGCGTGGCAATCGGGTCCAGCAACGGGTCGATGCCCAGCCGCTGAACGAACAGCTCGCGGTAGCTCAACACCTGCACGCTGGCTTCGCGGTCGACCAGGGCCAGCGCACACTGCACCAGCGCGATGGTTTCCTGCGCCAGCGCACGGTCGTCCCAGCCCACCCGATACCACTCGAGCATGCTGAACTCGGGATTGTGGCGACCACCGGCTTCGCCATTGCGGAACACCCGCCCCAGCTCATAACAATCGCCCAGGCCGGCGGCGAGCAGGCGCTTGAGCGGGTATTCCGGCGAGGTGCGCAACCAGCGCACCGGTGCACCGGCATCCACGTGCCCGCTGAAGCGGGTGCTGAAGCTCTCGATATTTGGCTCGGTGTTGCCGGCCTGCGACAGCACCGGTGTTTCCACTTCCAATACGCCGCGTTCGGCGAAGAACTCGCGGATCGTGGCATTGAGCCGCGCGCGCAGCCGCAATGCCGCCAGATCGATCCGCGCTGCTGTCATGGCTGTTGCCCGTGTTCGCCCAGGAAGGCCAGCAGACGCGCTTCCTCCCAGATTTCCACGCCCAACGACTGCGCCTTGTCCAGCTTGGAACCGGCGTCCTCGCCCGCTACCAGAAACGCGGTCTTCTTCGATACGCTGCCGGCGACCTTGGCACCGAGTGCTTCGAGTCGCTGCTTGGCGCCATCGCGGGTCAATGCCGCCAACGTTCCCGTGATGACCACGGTCTGGCCGTCGAGCGGCCCGGCCTGTACAGCATCGGCCTGTGGCAGACGCGCCAGCAGCGTGTCCATCGCGCATTGCGCAGCAGCCGCCAGGGCGGCATTTTCCGGGCGATCCAGCCATTGCAGCAGCGCAGCCACCACCGGCGCCGGCACGCCGGCCTGCTGCAAGGCATCGGCGCCTGCAGTGCGCAAGGCATCGAACGAGGACACCGCAGCCGCCAATTGCTGCGCGCGCACCGGCGTCACTTTGGGGATGTCCATGTCGTCCAGCACGTTGGCAAAGCTCAGCTCGCCACGTAGCTTCGGCGAGGGCGGATGGGTGTCGCCGATGCGCACCTTGCGCGCCAGCAGATCATCGATGGCCTGCTGATTCCCAGGTTGATCGAAGAAATGGCCGAGCGAGCGCGCCACTTCGCCGCCGATATCGGGCACCCGTTTGAACAGCGGCCACGGCAAGTGGCGAATCAGTTCCAGATCGCCGAACCACGCCGACAAGGCCTTGGCGGTGCTTTCGCCCACATGCTCGATACCCAGTGCGAACAGGAAGCGCTCCAGCGTGGTGTCGCGCGATTTCTCGATCGCCTCGATCAGGTTCTCGGCCCACTTGGTGGCGATCTTGCGGCGGTTCCAGTCGAAGCCAGGCAGCCCTGCGCGTAGCAGATCGGCCTGCCAGGTGGGCGGGGCTTCGCGTTCGCCGGCCAGATCCACACCGATGCTGGCCACGGTGGCTTCCAGCTGCGCATACGCGCCACTGGCCAGATGCTCGCGCGCCTCGCGCAGGAACGCGTACGGACTGTCGGCGGTGCTGATCAGGCGCAACTGCAACAGTTGATCGACAGTGAGCAGATACAGATCGGCCACACCCTGCACCAGTCCGCTATCGACCAGCACCTCGATGAATTTCTCGCCCAGGCCGTCGACATCCATCGCACGCCGCGAGACGAAATGCCGGAACGCCTCCTTGCGCTGCGCCGGGCAGGTCAACTCGCCCGAGCACCGCCACACCGCCTGGCCCTCCTCGCGCACGATCTCCGAACCGCACACCGGGCATTGGGTGGGCATGCGCCATTGCTGCGTGCCCGCCGGGCGCTGCTCGGCCACCACGCCGGCCACCTCCGGAATCACATCGCCGGCCCGCCGTACGATCACCGTGTCGCCCACGCGCACGTCAAGCCGCGCGATCTGGTCGGCGTTGTGCAGGGTCGCGTTGGTGACGATCACCCCGGCCACATGCACTGGCGTGAGACGCGCCACCGGCGTGGCCGCACCGGTCCGGCCGATCTGGATCTCGATCGCCTCTACCGTGGTGGACTGCTCCTGCGCGGGGAACTTGTGCGCAATCGCCCAGCGTGGCGCTCGCGAGACAAAGCCCATTTCGCGCTGACCGGCCAGATCGTCGAGCTTGTAGACCACCCCGTCGATATCGAAGGCCAGCCCGTCGCGCGCGGCGCCGATGCGCTGGTAATACGCCAACAACTCTTCGCTGCCCTGCACCACCTCGACCAGCTGGCTGACCGGAAAGCCCCATTCGCGCAACTGCGCCAGGATGGCCGAATGCGTCTGCGGCAGCGTCCCGTCGCGTACCTCGCCCACGCCGTAGGCGAAGAAGCTCAACGGGCGCTGCGCGGTGATGCGCGCATCCAGCTGACGCAGCGAGCCGGCCGCACCATTGCGCGGATTGGCCAGCACCTTGCCGCCCTGTGCGCGCATCTGCGCGTTGTAGGTTTCAAAGGCCGCGCGCGGCATGTAGACCTCGCCGCGCACCTCCAGCACCTTCGGCCAGCCCTGCCCGCGCAGGCGCAGCGGAATTGCCTTGACCGTGCGCAGATTCGCGCTGACATCCTCACCGGTGGCACCGTCGCCGCGGGTGGCACCCTGCACGAACTCGCCGTCTTCGTAGCGCAGGCTGATGGCCAGGCCGTCGAGCTTGGGCTCGGCGCAGAACACCGGCTGCCTGACCTCCAACCGTTCGCTGATGCGGCGCACGAATTCGCTCACTTCTTCGTCGCTGAAGGCATTGCCCAGCGACAACATCGGCAGCGCATGCCGCACCTCGGCAAAGCGCGATGCGGCCAGGTAGCCCACGCGCTGGGTCGGCGAATCGGCGCTGGCCAGCGCCGGATGCTCGGCCTCCAGCACCTCCAGCTCGCGCATCAGGCGGTCGTAATCCACGTCGGCCATCTGCGGCTCGTCAAGCACGTGATAGCGGTAGTTCGCGTCGTCGATGCGACGGCGCAGGGCATCGATGCGCTGGGCGGGATCCGGGCTGGCAGTCATACGAGGGCGGCAACGGCGTAGGCGGTCGCATAGTCTACCGGCGACGGCCAATCGTGGCCGTGGACGCCGCCCGCGTGCCTCAACCTGCGCGCGCTGGCCGCACGAGACAGTCGTCAGCGCATGTTCCGATAGGCAGACCGGCGCAAACCCGCTAGCGTGGCGCCCTGTTCACCGCGCCCTGCTCTGGAGTTCATCGTGTCGCTGCCCGTTTCGCGCCGTTCGTTTCTTGGTCTTGCCAGCTCCGGGCTGGCGGTGTCCGCACTCGGGTTGAGTTCGCCTGCCGAGGCCGCCCGCAAGCGCGCCGCCGCGCCCGCTGCCCCCGGCGTGGCGCCTGCCGCCGGTACCGTGTACCTCAACTACAACGAACATCCGCTGGGGCCCTCCCCGGCCGCGCTGGACGCGGCCACGCGGTCGCTGGCGCGTGCTGGCCGCTATCAGTTCGAGATGGAGCAGGATCTGCGCAACCTGATGGCCGGCGAATTGCAGCTGCCGAACGATCACATGGCGTTTTTCCCAGGCTCCAGCGACCCGTTGAATCGCACCGGCACCCTGTTCACCTCGCCGCGCGCAGGTCTGGTCATCGCCGACCCGACCTTCGAAGCGCTGGCCGATGTCGCTATCGCACATGGCGCACCGGTACGTCGCGTGCCCTTGCGGGCCGATGGCGCGCACGACGTCAAGGCAATGGCCAAGGCCGATCCGACCGCTGGCCTGATTTACGTGTGCAACCCCAACAATCCCACCGGTTCGATCACGCCGCGCGCAGACATCGAATGGCTGTTGGCAAACAAACCGGCCAGTGCGGTGCTGGTGGTCGACGAGGCCTATATTCAGTACAGCAACGAGACCTCGGTGGTGGACCTGGTGCGCCAACGCCAGGACCTGATCGTGCTGCGCACGTTTTCCAAGTTGTACGGCATGGCCGGGCTGCGACTGGGCGCGGCCATCGCCCCGCCGGGCCTGTTGACCAAGCTCGCCACGCTGGGCGGTAACCCGCTGCCGGTACCCGCCATGGCGGCCGGCATCGCCAGCCTGCGCGATCCCTTGCTGGTACCGACACGTCGCGCCGAGAACGCGCGCGTGCGCGAGGACACCATCGCCTGGCTCAAGGGCAAGGGCTACACCTGCCTGCCATCGCAGGCCAATTGCTTCATGGTGGACATCAAGCGCGATGCCAAGGTGTTTGCCGACTCGATGCAGAAGCAGGGTGTCATGGTTGGCCGCAGCTGGCCGATCTGACCCAAGCGCGTCCGCGTGACCGTGGGCACCGAGGCGGAAATGCTGCGCTTCCGCGAGGCGTTCACCAAAGCCAAACGCTAACTCGCGAAGCGTTCGATAAAGCCGACGCGGACCCTTCTCCCATCGGGACATTGTCCCCCTTTATGGGGGAGAAGGTGCCCCGAAGGGGCGGATGAGGGGGCGCCTCGGGAATCTGCCAGCATCTGTAATGACAAACGCATCGCCACGCGCCGTCAGAATTGAATCACCGACTGCTCCGCTTACACGCCCCGTACCCTCACCCCAACCCCTGCTCCGTGCCCCGCGCTTGCGGCGCGGGCGCTCCAAGGCCCGCGCGCCTACGGCACGAGAGCCGTGCCTTCTCGCCCCGCAGGGAGAGGGGCTTTCGTGCGCAACGTGCGCCGGATCCACAGATAGCTGATGACGAAGGTCAGCACCATCGAGCCGGCATTCCACAGCAGCAGCTCGCGCAGCATCGGCGCGCCCTGCAAGATGTGGGCGTAATAGCGGGAATCGATCAGCGCGATCGCATGCGGCATGAACACGCTGATGAACGGTGTTGGCACCGGCGCAACCAGCAAGGTGATCGCGACCGCAAAGCCAGCCACCACCCTGGGTGAGTTGCGCGGGCGTGCGCGCAGACGCGCGGCGACCCGTGTAACGATCCACAACAACGGCATCGCCAGGATTGCCCACAGCATCAACAGCAATGCCACCGCCAACATGCCCTGCAGGCTCAGCATGGGCTCAACTCACCAGCGCGGCGGTTTGGTCAGTGGCGGGGCCTGGTGCTGGCGGTCGTAGGCGCGCAGTTCGTCGCGGATATGCGCCACCCGCTGCCGACCCAATGCATTGCGGCTGTCGTCCAGCACCACACCATCCAGCAACTCGGCGATGCGCTGCACGGTGGGCAGCATCTTTTCCCAGGCATCGAGCGCGGTCATCGGCGCCGGCAAGGTCAGGAAGAAAGCGATCGCCGGCGTCTGCATCTCGCGGATGTTGGCCATGTCGAAGCTGCCCGGCTTGAGGATGCTGGCCATGCTGAAGATCGGCCCGCGCTCGGGGTGGCCCTCGACCAGGCGATGGAACACATTCATATGGCCGAATACCAGGCCGGTCTTTTCGGCCGCCACCACCACGTCTTCGCCGCGCAGGATCTGGCCCGCCTTGGCCGCGACGAACAGCGACACGATCTTGTCGAAATCCTGGTTCGGGCGCTTGCCAACATCGCTGCCGCCGGTGCTGTCCTGCGCATCCAGCTCAAGTTCGCTCTGTTCGGCACTGCGCTCGAACACCTCGCCCTGCACATCGGCATCGCCGGAAATCGACGGCTCGCGGCGCTCGCGCGGTTGCCCCTCGTCCTTGTCCACCCGGCGCCCCTGCGGCGACTTTTTCGGGCGGCCGAACAGGAAAATGGCCGCGACCAGCAGCAGCCCGGCGATCAGGATTCCGATCCGGATCATGGCCATGTCGGACATTCAGCGTGCCTCCGCAATAAAGTGACAGGTGTCGTCATTCTGACAAGCATGGCACGTCATGCCGCACCCGCCAAACGGGCGGCCTCTTCCAGGTCCACGCTGACCAGGCGGCTGACGCCCGGCTCGCGCATGGTCACGCCAGACAGCTGCCGCGCGGCTTCCATGGTGGCCTTGTTATGGCTGACGAACAGGAACTGCACCTTCTCGCTCATCTCGCGGACCATGTTGGCCAGCCGGCCGACGTTGGCCTCGTCCAGCGGCGCATCCACCTCGTCCAGCAGGCAGAACGGCGCCGGATTGAGCTGGAAGATCGCAAACACCAGCGCCACCGCAGTCATCGCCTTCTCGCCGCCGGACAGCAGCGAAATGCTGGATACACGCTTGCCGGGCGGACGCGCCATGATGGTCACGCCGGTATCGAGCAGGTCCTCGCCGGTGAGTTCCAGATAGGCGTGACCGCCGCCGAACAGGCGCGGATACAGCGCCTGCACACCGGAATTGACGCGATCGAAGGTGTCCTTGAAGCGGCCGCGGGTTTCGCGGTCGATCTTGCGGATGGCTTCTTCCAGCGTTTCCAGCGCGGTATTGAGGTCCAGGTTCTGCGCATCCAGATATTCCGAGCGCTGCGCGGCCTCGCCGTATTCCTGGATCGCGGCCAGGTTCACCGGCTCCAGGCGCCGCATGCGGCCATCGATCTGGTTCACCGCCGCCTCCCACTCGGCGCTATTGGCCGCCTCGGGCAGCCCGTTGACCACGTCCTCGAGCACGAAGCCGGCCTTGACCACGGCAGCAGAAAGTTGCTCGGCGTTGAGCACCAGCGCCTGCTGATCGAGCTTGCGCTGGTTGATGCGCTCGCGCTGCGCCAGCGCCTGCTCGTCGCGCTGCTGGCGGGTCTGCTCGAAGCTGCGCAGCTCGCCGTCGATGCTGTCCAGCAGCGTGCGCGTCTCGCCAAGCACGCGCTCGGTCCGTACGCGCTCGCTCAGCGCGGCCTGGTGTTCGTGCTCCAGCGTTTCCACCGGGGAATCGCCTTCACTGAGCTGGGCCACCAGGTCTTCCAGGCGCGTATCCAGCTGGCCGCGCTGGCTGTCCATGCGCTCCAGGGTCTGGCTGAGCGAAGTGATCTGGGTGCGCTGCGATTCCAGCGTGAGCGCCAGCGCATGCATCGCATCTCGCACGCCGCGTGCAGCATCGCGCGCCTGATCGCGGGCATCGGTGAGCTGGCGGCGCTCGTTTTCCAGCGCCTGCCGCGTGCCCTGCAGGTCGCCCATCAGGGTGATGGCGTCTTCGAGTTTTGCACGTGCCTCGCGGGCTTGTTCGCGGCTGGTGTCCAGGGTTTCCAGCAGCTGCGACAACTCGGTTTCGATGCGCTCGATGCGCGTGCGCGCCGCATCGACCTTGCCCTGCTGGCTCTGCAACTGGCCGGCCAGTTCGGAGACGCTGCGGTGGGCCATGTACAACTGGCGCTGCGCATCTTCGCGCTGCTGCTCGGCCGCCAGCGACTGCTCGCGGAAGCCGGCAAGCCGATGTTCGAGATCGGCCTCGCGCTCCTGCAGGGTTTCGATCTGGGTGCGTAGCTCCTGGATCTCGCGCTCGCGCAGCAGCGCGCCTTGCTTGGCCGCGCCCGAGCGCGACACGCGCACCCAGCCTTCGCCCAGGCGTTCGCCGTTGCGGGTGATGACTGAATCGCCTTCGGGCAGGCTAGGTTGCAACGCGCGCGCGGCGTCCAGATCCTCGGCGGTGTGCAGGCGCGCCAGCAGGCGACGGATCGCCATCGGTCCCTGCACCTTGGCGGCCAGCGAGGTCGGCGCGAAGTGCGCGCCGTCGATAGCATTGGACACCAGCGCGATGCGGCCCTCGCCCAGCTCGCCCAGCGCATCGACCAGTTGCTCGGGCGCGTCCACCAACACGCCTTCGATCAACTGCCCCAGCGCGCTTTCGACCGTGTTTTCCCAGCCGCCTTCCACCGTGATGCGTTCGCCCACGCGCGCCGCCGAATCCAGCCGGCGCGCCTTCAACCATGCCACCGCTGCGCCCTGCTCCTGGCCCAGCGCCGCCTGCTGCAGGGTTTCCAGCGAAGACAGCCGGCCACGCGCGGCCTGGGCCTGCTTGCGCACCTCGGCCAGCTCGCCCTGGCTGGCGCGTTGCTGGTCCTGCAGCGCGGCCAGCGCGTGCTTGCGCGCCTCCACCTGCTCGTTCAATCCGTCCAGCGAGGTCTTCTGCGTTTCATGCCGCAGCTCGATCTGTTCGAACGCCTCGGCCAGCGCGTCCAGATCCAGCCCGGCACGTTCGTTGACCAGCGCTTCGCGGCGGCGGTCGGCTTCCAGCGACTGGCGGTCCAGATAATCGACGCGGGTACGCTCCACTTCGCCGGCACGCGAGGCTTCGCCGGTGTCGCGGTTGTGGGTTTCCCAGCGCTGCTGCCAGTCGGCCAGCCGCGCTTCGGCCTCGCGCAGCGCTTCCTGGCGGAATTCGTGGTCTTCGCGCAATTGCTCCAGTTGCGGTTCGGCATCGGCCACGGCCTCGCGCAGGACGCTCAACTTCGCCGAGTCACCACTGATGTGCTGGGTCAGCTCCTGCAGCTGGCTGTGCGCCTCGTCGCGCGCCTTGTGCAGGCGATGCGAGAGTTCGCGTTGATGCTGGATCTGCTGTTCGATGCGCGCCAGCGCGCTACCCACCTGGTAGACATCGGCCTGCGCCTTGGCCACCGCCTCGGCCGCCTCTTCGCGGCGCACGCGTCCGGTTTCGATGCGCGCTTCGGCATCGCGCTGGTCGGCGATCAGTTGCTGCAGGCGTGTCTCTTCCTGATTCAATTTTTCGCGCAGGCCTTGCAGCTGCCCGTCCAGGCCACGGTATTCCAGCGCCTTCCACTCGGCATCCTTGATCCTGCGCTCTTCCTGCAACGCCTGGTACTGCTCGGCCTGGCGCGCCTGGCGCTGCAGATGCGCCAGCTGCTTGGTGATTTCCTCGCGCAGGTCGCCCAGTCGGTCGAGGTTTTCGCGGGTGTGGCGGATGCGGGTTTCGGTTTCCTTGCGGCGTTCCTTGTACTTGGAGATGCCGGCGGCCTCTTCCAGATACACACGCAGATCTTCCGGGCGCGCCTCGATGATCTGACTAATCATGCCCTGCTCGATGATCGAGTAGCTGCGCGGCCCCAGGCCGGTGCCCAGGAACAGGTCGGTGATGTCGCGGCGGCGGCACTTGGTGCCGTTGAGGTAATAGGCGCTGTTGCCGTCGCGGCTGACCAGGCGCTTGACCGAGATTTCGTTGAACGAGGCGAACTCGCCGCTGATGGTGTGATCGGAGTTGTCGAAGATCAGCTCCACCGTTGCCTGCGACACCGGCTTGCGCGCCGAGGAGCCGGAGAAGATCACGTCGGTCAGCGAGTCACCGCGCAGGCGGCTGGCCGAGCTCTCGCCCATGACCCAGCGCACCGCATCAATGATGTTGGACTTGCCGCAACCATTGGGACCGACGATGCCGGTCATGTTGGTGGGCAGGTGCAAGGTCGTCGGGTCGACGAACGACTTGAAACCGGACAGCTTGATCGTGGACAGGCGCATGGGACGGGCGGGTTCCGGGCACTGCGCGGACACGTCCGGCAGGCGCTTTTCCTGTGAAGCCAGCGCCCAAGCCCTTGATCGACAAGATCTGCGGGCCCTGGAACCGACAATGGGGCATGAGTATAACGGGCGCCGTCGCCGCCCTGCGGCTGGGCTTAAAAGACGAAGGGCGCCTAACCAGGCGCCCTTCGGGTACTGCGTGTTGCGGCAATCAGGCGTCGGATTCGACGATGACCTTGACCGAGGTTTCCACATCGGCGTGCAGGTGCAACACGACGTCGTACTCGCCGACGTTGCGGAATGCGCCTTCGCCCAGGATGACTTCGCTCTTTTCCAGCGGCAGGCCGGCGGCGGTGAAGGCCTCGGCGATGTCGCGCGGGCCAACCGAGCCGTACAGCTTGCCTTCCGTGGATGCATGCGCACCGATGGTGACGCTGGCGCCTTCGAACTTGGTCGCGCGGCCCTGCGCGTCGGCCAGGATGGTGTTGGCCTTGGCTTCGTACTCGGCGCGCTTGGTCTCGAACGCTTCGACGTTGGCAGCGGTGGCCGGCACAGCCTTGCCCTGCGGCACGAGGAAGTTGCGGCCGTAACCCGGCTTGACGCTGACCTTGTCACCCAGGTTGCCCAAGTTGGTCACTTTCTGCAGAAGAATCAGATCCATGGTGGTACTCCGTTATTCGTTAGCGCCGGCACGATGGCGGGCGCAACGGGTGCTGTCCGAAAAGACGGGAATCGGGAATCGGGATTTGGGAATCGTAACAGCACGATCAACACCGCATCTCGAATGACCGACCTCTATCTGTTAACAACCCGCACATGAATGTGCGGGCTCTTCCGAGGGACTCGGATTAAACGTCGTGGTTGTCCGTGTACGGGATCAGCGCCAGGAAACGTGCGCGCTTGACGGCCGTGGCCAGCTGGCGCTGGTACTTGGACTTGGTACCGGTCACGCGGCTCGGCACGATCTTGCCGTTCTCGGTGAGGTACTGACGCAGGGTGTTGAGATCCTTGTAGTCGATCTCCTTGACGCCCTCGGCGGTGAACTTGCAGAACTTGCGACGACGGAAGAACTTGGACATGACAGCGCTCCTTAAGCGGCTTCGGCGTTGTCGCCGTCGGTATCGTTGGCGGCCGGGGTTTCACCCTCTTCGTCATCACGACGACGACGATCGCTACGCTCGGGGCGGTCGCCCTTCTCGTCCTTGCTCTTCATGATGAGCGACTGCTCGGTGTCGGCGCCATCGCGCTTGACGACCAGGTGACGCAGCACCGCATCGTTGAAGCGGAAGCTTTCCACCAGCTCGCTCAGCACGGCCTGGTCCACTTCGATGTTGAGCAGCACGTAGTGCGCCTTCACCAGGTTCTGGATCGGGTAGGCCAGCTGGCGACGGCCCCAGTCTTCCAGACGGTGGATGGTGCCGTTACCGCCTTCGATCAGCGACTTGTAGCGCTCGATCATGGCCGGAACCTGCTCGCTCTGGTCCGGGTGGACCAGGAACACGACTTCGTAATGACGACTCATGTTGTTTTACCTTTCGGATGTGGCCACGTGGGCCGGACAGCTCCCCGGTGGTCCGCGCAAGCGGCCGGTGGAGCAAGGGATCCCACCCGGAATCGGGCAGGAAGCAGGAAAGTATGGCAGTTCAGGGGCTTAGCTGCAACTGGGCCGAGCCTATGAACAGGACATCTGCGCGGCACCGCTTGAGCCCCTCTCCCGCCGGGAGAGGGGTTGGGGTGAGGGTACGGGGCGAAGCCTCTCGCGTCGTTCAACTCCACGAGGCTTCGCCCCGTACCCTCATCCGCCCTTCGGGCACCTTCTCCCGATGGGAGAAGGAATAACGCGCGCCGACCGGCTCAGCGATGCTCTGCTGCAGTCGTGAAGCTCTCCCCGCAACCACACTCGGCGGTCGCGTTGGGGTTATTGAAGGTGAACGTCTCGCTCAGGCCGTGCTTGCCGAAGTCGATGCAGGTGCCATCGACCAGGGGCAAGCTGACCGGGTCGACGAAGATATGCACCCCGCCCTGCTCGAACACCGCATCGTCGTCGCGCTGTTCGCGCGCCAGGTCGGTGATATGGCCCCAGCCGGAGCACCCGGTCTTGGTCACGCCAAAGCGCAGGCCCAGCGCACCCGGGGTCTGCTGCACGAAACGCTGCACGCGCTCCAGCGCGGCGGGGGTGAGACTGATGGCCATGCAGGCACTCCACGATCAATAGCGGCAAGTATACCGACGCAACCATGCGCAATCGGCGTCAATGGCAGATGGGGGTTACCACGCCGTCACACAAGCCAGACCACCTGGCGACCGGCCAGAACGCTCGCACCGGCGCGGCCGCAGCCAGTAAACTCGCAGGTCATCAAGGTCGCAATGGCGGGGAACAGGTATGACGGTGGTCAGCGTTGAACATGCGCTTGCGGGCAAGCTCCCCGAAGGCGGCGAAGTCACGGTACGGGGGTGGGTGCGCACGCTGCGTGGATCTGCCGGACTGGCCTTCATCAACGTGACCGATGGCTCCTGCTTCGCGCCGATCCAGGTGGTGGCCAACGACACCCTGCCCAACTTCGACGAGATCAAGCGGCTGACCAGTGGCTGCTCGCTGATCGCCAAGGGCGTGCTGGTGAAGTCGCAGGGCAAGGGCCAGTCGTTCGAGATCCAGGCCAGCGGCGTGGAGATTGTCGGCTGGGTAGAGGACCCGCTGACCTACCCGATCCAGCCCAAGCCGATGACGCCGGAGTTCCTGCGCGAAGTGGCGCACCTGCGCCCGCGTACCAATCTGTTCGGCGCGGTCACCCGCATCCGCAACTGCCTGGCGCAGGCGGTGCACCGCTTCTTCCACCAGAACGGCTTCAACTGGATCAGCACGCCGATCATCACCACTTCCGATGCCGAAGGCGCCGGGCAGATGTTCCGCGTCTCCACGCTGGACATGGTCAACCTGCCGCGCGATGCCAGCGGCAATGTGGATTTCAGCCGCGACTTCTTCGGCAAGGAAACCTTCCTCACCGTGTCCGGCCAGCTCAACGTGGAGGCGTACTGCCTGGCGCTGAGCAAGGTCTACACCTTCGGGCCGACCTTCCGCGCCGAGAACAGCCACACCACGCGCCACCTGGCCGAGTTCTGGATGATCGAACCGGAGATTGCCTTCGCCGATCTGGCCGAGGACGCGCGCCTGGCCGAACAGTTCCTCAAGTACCTGTTCCGCGCGGTGCTGGACGAACGTGGCGACGACCTGGCGTTCCTGGCCGAGCGCGTGGACAAGAACGCGATCAGCAAGCTGGAAGCCTTCATCAATGCGCCGTTCGAGCAGATCGACTACACCGATGCGGTGAAGCTGCTACAGGCCTCCGGCAAGAAGTTCGACTTCCCGGTCGAATGGGGTCTGGACCTGCAGACCGAGCACGAACGCTGGCTCACCGAGGAACATATCGGCCGCCCGGTGGTGGTCACCAACTACCCAGAGCACATCAAGGCGTTCTACATGCGCCTGAACGACGACGGCAAGACCGTGGCGGCGATGGACGTGCTGGCGCCGGGCATCGGCGAGATCATCGGCGGCAGCCAGCGCGAAGAGCGCCTGGACGTGCTGGACGCGCGCATGGCGCAGTTCGGCCTGGATCAGGAGCATTACAGCTGGTATCGCGATTTCCGCCGCTACGGCTCGGTGCCGCATGCCGGCTTTGGCTTAGGGTTCGAACGCCTGGTGGTGTACGTGTGCGGGCTGAGCAATATCCGCGACGCCATCCCCTACCCGCGCGCGCCCGGCAGCGCGGAATTCTGAGATGCCCGTGCCGGCCGCCGTCCCCATGCTGCAAGCGCTGGCCTTCGGGCTGGCGGCGATCATGGGCGGGCTGACAGCGACACGTAGCGTGTTGCTGGCGCGGCTGGCGTCGCGCCAGCAACACCCGCAACGCTGGTGGCAGACCTACACCGCGCGTGCCGCAATCCGGCATGCCACGGCTCCAATGCGCTGGACCATCGCGGCGTTGCTCCTTGGCATGGCACTCCCCAAACTCGCACTGATGCTGGCGGCCACATGACCTTGTTCTTTGCACTGTGTTTTGTCGGTGTTGCCGTCGCCGGCCTGACCGCGCTCCTGATCTTCTGGCCGCTGACCCTGGTGCACCTGCACGACCGCCATCCGGAGGCGCTGGCCAGCTTTGGCGACCCGGCCTTTATCAGCCCCGTTGCGTTGCGCTGGTTGCTGGCGCGCCGCTACCGCAGCTTCCGCGACAGTGCGCTGTCGGGTCTGGCCACGCCTGCCTGGCTCTCGCTGCTGACCATCTTCTTCGGCCTGGGCATGGCGGCCCTGCTCGGCCTGCTTTCCAAGGTACTGACATGACGCACGCTGCACCCGAGACCGACCTCGATCGCGACCAATGGTGGCTGGCCACCATCGGCCTCACCCTGATCTGGGCACGCCTGCGCATCAAGGCCGCCGGCACCGCCGAAGTGCTGGACAGCGACGGCAAGACGCTGCCCTACGACAGCGAAGACAGTGCCCGCGCCGCATTGTTCGATGCGGAATTCGTCGCACTGGACGGGCTGGACGAAGAAGACGCACTGATCCGTGGGTTTTCGCTGCACGAGATTTCACCGCCGCAGGGCGATGACGATGCCGACCTGCGCGAACGCATGGTCATCCGCATGGGCGGCCGCGCCTGAGATGTACGCACCGCGCGCCTTCGCCCAGACCGATCTGGCGCTGTTGGACCGGCTGTTCGCACACGATCCATTCGTCACGCTCATCACCCAGGGCCAGGACGGCCCACCGCTGGTGTCGCATCTGCCAGTACTGTACCGGCGCGACGCGCAGGTGGTGACGATCGAAGGCCATTGGGCACGCCCCAATCCGCAGGCGCGCGGCGCCGGCGATGCGTTGCTGATTGCGCATGGGCCGCATGCCTATGTCTCGCCCAGCTGGTATCCGGACAAGGAGGCTGCTGCGCGCGTACCGACCTGGAACTACGCCGTCGCCCACCTGCACGGCCACTGCGAGAGGATCGACGACGAGCAGGCGCTGGGCGATCTGATCGCCCGAATGAGCCAGCAGTTCGAGCAGGGCGTTGGCAGCGACTGGCAGTTCGAGATGCAACGCGACAGCCATCGCCGCCAGTTGCGCGGGCTGGTGGGGTTTCGCTTCGTGCCCAGCCGCATCGAACTCACCTTCAAGTTGAGCCAGAACCACCCACCTGCCAATCGCCGCAGCGTCAGTCAGGCGCTGGCGCAACAACCGGGCGAGAACGCGCGCGCGGTTGCGGCATGGATGCGCGACACGCAGGACGACCACGGCACGCCTTGACACGGCACCGCAGGCCGGTGGCGATGCATGCGCCATACCGCGCCCGATTGCAGCGCTGCGATGGCGCGCCCCTGCCCGAGCGGCATGGCAGTCAGTCGATGCCGTCGAGCCAATGCGGCTTGCGCCGGAATCCTACGTGGTAGCACACCCACTGCTGCACCACCTGCTCGGTTCCCGCCGCCTGCACAGCGACGTGTTTTTCCACGGCGATGATGCGCCCTTTGGGGCTGTCTGCCAGGCAGCGATTGAGCAGGGCCAGCGCCTGCGCATCCCGCTCGTCGGCAGCCAGCCGGTCGCAGCCGGCATGGCCGACCGCGATTCGCTTGACAAAGGCAATATCGCTCAAGTCGCTCATGGCGTTACCCGTCGCTTGCTGCGTCGATGAGGGCTCCAGGGTCATGACAGTTCCGGGAAACTGGCGATGCGGGTGAGCCATCCTTTCAGAAAACGTTGCAGGAAGGGGCGCGCTGCAACCAACCGGGTGTAGTAATCCACGCAACCCTGCTTGTAGCGCAGGTAGAGCTGGGTCTGGTCCACCTGTTGCAGCGCCGCCAGCGTCTGCGCGGAGAATGTGCCGTCGATGGGAACCTGCTGCCCCATCTCACCCAACAGCGTCTGCAACAGCTTCGCCGCCGCGGAGCCCGCTTCGGTATAGAAATAGAACAGGATGTCGGCCAAGGGTTGCAACTGGATCGCATCGCCCTGCAGCTTGTCCCAGTACAAGGTCTTGTAGAACGTGGCGGCCTGGGCGACCGTCAACTGCTGCAAGGTTTCCAGCGACGGCTGCACACCAAGCGTGGCCTGGGCAGACTGGCTGAACGCCGCCAGGCTGATCCCCATGTTGGTTGCCCCACCGGGGTCGTCGGGCGCATCGACGAATCCGCCCTGGAAGCGCAGGAACGTGGGGAAGAACTGCATGAAGTCGGCCATGGAATGGGATCTGTCCGGGGTTGGCACACTGTACTGCCGCAGCCGTATCCCAACCTCGGCGCCGGTTCCAGTTTCAACCTGGCAAGGCCCTGGCCGCGGCCATGACACCCGCTGCACAGGCTTCTGGGATAATCCAGGCCATGAACGAACTCAACCATTTGCTGGACAACAACCGCGCCTGGTCCGAGCGCATCCGCCGCGAAGATCCGGAATTCTTCTCCAAACTATCGACCCAGCAGACGCCCGAATACTTGTGGATCGGCTGCTCGGATTCGCGCGTGCCGGCCAACCAGATCATCGATATGGCGCCGGGCGAGGTGTTCGTCCACCGCAACATCGCCAACGTGGTGGTGCACACCGATCTGAACTGCCTGTCGGTGATCCAGTTCGCGGTCGACGTGCTCAAGGTCAAGCACGTCCTGGTGGTGGGCCATTACGGGTGCGGTGGCGTGTTCGCCAGCCTTACCCAGAAGCGCATGGGCCTGGTGGACAACTGGATCCGCCACGTCACCGACGTGGCCGACAAGCACGAAACCTGCCTGCACGAGGCCGGCGACCTGCCGGTGCAGCACGCGCGCCTGTGCGAGCTCAACGTGCTGGAACAGGTGGTCAACGTCTGCCGCACCACCATCGTGCGCGATGCCTGGGACCGCGGCCAGCCGCTGTGCGTGCATGGTTGGGTGTACAGCCTGCGCGATGGCCATGCGCACGACCTGGGCATGTCGATCGATCGTCCCGAGGTGTTGCAGGAACGCTACGACGCCGCGCTGGCAAAAATCCAGGCCGACCACGCCGAACGCTGAGTCGCCGCCGCGCGCGCAAGCCACGGCGACGCCCACCGGCGCCGCTGGTTGGCTATGCTGGGCGCCTTATCTGCCAAGGAACGTCGATGCTGGTCCCGCCGATCAATCTGCACGCCTGGATCGCGCAGCACCGCCACCTGCTCAAGCCGCCGGTGGGCAATAAATGCATCCAGCAGGACGGCTTCATCATCATGATCGTCGGCGGCCCGAATGCGCGCACCGACTATCACTACGACGAAGGCCCGGAGTGGTTTTTCCAGCTGGAAGGCGAGATGGTACTGAAGGTGCAGGACGACGGCGTGGCACGTGACATCCCGATCCGCGCCGGCGAGATCTTCCTGCTGCCGCCGAAGGTGCCGCATTCGCCACAGCGCGCCGCCGGCTCGGTCGGCCTGGTGATCGAGCGCGAGCGCCTGCCACACGAACGCGACGGGCTGCAGTGGTATTGCCCGCACTGCAACCACAAGCTGTACGAGGCGCTGTTTCCGCTGCGTAATATCGAAACCGATTTTCCGCCGGTGTTCGATCACTTCTATCGCTCGCTCGCACTGCGCACCTGCACGCAGTGCGGGCAGGTCCATCCGGCGCCCGAACGCTATGCCGCGGCCGGCGACTGAGTGGACGAGGGCATGCGCCGGCTGCAGGCAGGTCTGGCGCGATGCGGTGGGTCGCCCGTGCGCGAGGGCAAGACGCGCAAACGCCATCCCCATGCCGCACGCTGATCCCTGCATGAAGCCACCCAAGCCCGCTCGCCCACCGGCATCATCGCCGACATGCTGCGCACACTGATCGACCTCAAGCCGCGCGACGTGCCGCTGCGCGTTGCCTTGCGCAACACCGCTGCGGTGGTGCTGCCACTGGCGGTGGGCGTGGCCACCGGGCATGTCGCCGCCGGACTGGCGGTGTGCAGCGGCGCGCTCAACACCATGTTTACCGACCAGCCCGGCCCGTACCGCGCGCGTCTGCAGCGCATGCTGATGGCCGCACTGACGGCGGGCCTTGCGGCCTTGCTCGGCATCTGGGTTGGCCAAGACACCCCGGCGTTGGTAATCGCCGGGCTGCTGCTCGGCCTGGGTGGCGGCCTGTTGGTCGCGCTGGGCCCGGTGGCGGCGCGGGTCGGTCTGACCAGCATGATCCTGCTGGTGGTCAGCGCCGACATGCGGTTGCCGGTGGAGCAGGCGCCCGGCGTGGCGGCGTTGATCTTTGCCGGCGGCCTGTTGCAGGTGCTGCTGGCACTGGCGGCGTGGCCGTTGCAACGCTATCGCCCGGAGCGGTTTGCACTGGCCGAGCTGATGCGCCAACTGGCCGGCATCGCCCGGCAACGTCCGGAAGCCAGCGCCGCACCACCGGCCACCCAGGAAGTGCTGGACGCGATGGTGATGCTGCACGGCGAGCATCGCTCGCGCGCGATCGCGGTGCAGAGCTTTCGTATCATCGCCGAGCTCTGCGACCGCGTGCGGCTGGAGCTGCTGTCGCTGTCCGACGCCGACACCCGATTGAGCGATTCCCAGGCGCGCCCGGCGATCGAGCGCGTGCTGGAACGCAGTGCCATCGTGCTGGAACAGCTGGCGCACGCCATGACGGTGGGCGAAGACCCGAACGCAGCCGATGCATCGATGACCGGCTTCGACGATCTGATCGCCGCACTGGCGCAGTTTCAGCACGACAACGCCGACACCCGCGAGCGCCGGCTGGTGCGCGTGGCAGTGGCCCGTGCGCAAGGCCTGGGCGGGCAGTTGCGCGCCCTGGTCCGCAATGCGCACTGGGCCAGCAGCCGCGGCGAGATCCAGGCGCAGCTGGCCGAAGCACGGCTGCCTGCGGCACTGCGACCGGCCGCGACCTGGGCCACCCTGCGTGCGAATCTGGATCTGTCCTCGGTGGCATTCCGGCATGCGTTGCGCTGCGGGGTGTGCCTGGCTCTGGCGATCGCCTTCCAACGTTGGCAGCAGATTCCGCACGGTTTCTGGATCCCGATGACCACCGCCATCGTGCTCAAACCGGATTTCGGCGGCACCTTCAGCTTCGGCGCGCTGCGCGTGGCGGGCACCTTCGTCGGCCTGCTGCTGGCCACCTTGCTGGCGCACCTGGCGATGGATGGCGCCAGCATCCGCCTGGCCCTGCTGGCCCTGTTTTGCCTGGGCTTCCGCTTGCTGACCCAGGTCAACTACGGCATCGGCGTGGCCTTCCTCACCGGCATGCTGGTGCTGCTGCTGTCCTTCGAAGGCGTCACGCCCGGCGAAGCGGTCGGTGCGCGCCTGCAGGCCACCGTGGCCGGCAGCGCCTTGGCGTTGATCGCCTATGCGCTGTGGCCCACGCGCGAACGCCGGCATATCCGCAGCGCGCTGGCGCAATTACTCGGCGCCTACCGCGAGCATCTGCACAACCTGCTGCTTGGGCAGATGGACCGCCTGAGCGACAGCCGCGCTGCGGCGCGCGTGGCGCGCACCAACACCCAGGCCTCGATCGAGCGCCTGCGTGGCGAGCCGCGCAGCCGGCGCAACCTGCAGGAACTCAAACTGGCCGAGTCGCTGCTGGCCAACGGCAACCGACTGATCCGCGCGACCTTGCTGCTGGAAGCGGTATTGCGCGATGGTCACCCCTTGCCCACGCTGGACGCGCTGCCGGCATTTGCCGAACGCGCCGACCAGGCAATGGCCGAGCTCATCACCTGCCTGGCCAACGGCGGCACACCGGCGGCGGCCACCCTGCGCAGTGCCGAGCGCACGCTCTCCGATGCGCTGGCCGCCTTGTCCGACAGCTCGCCGACCACTGCCGCGCTGGCCGACACCATCGACCGCGTCACCGACAGCATCGACACGCTCACCCATCTGCTACGCCCCGCCCGAGCGACCTCGACCGACGCCGCGCTAGCGCATGACGGCGCCCGTGGAGCCGGCGGGTAAACTGGCGCATCGATTCAGACCACTGCGAGCCCGATGACCACCGACTCCCTGTCCCGCTCCCACGCCGCAGCACTGGATGCCGCCGACCCGCTACGCGCGCTGCGCGAGGCCTTCGTGTTCCCGCAGCATGCCGGCGCGGACCAGACCTACTTCGTCGGTAATTCGCTAGGCCTGCAGCCGCGCAGCGCACGCGCGATGGTGAGCGAAGTGCTCGACCAGTGGGGCGCATTGGCGGTGGAGGGCCACTTCACCGGCCCCACCCAGTGGCTGACCTATCACCAGCTGGTACGCGACGGGCTGGCGCGCGTGGTCGGCGCGCAGCCTGGCGAAGTGGTGGCGATGAACACCCTCAGCGTCAACCTGCATCTGATGATGGCGAGCTTCTATCGCCCCACCGCCGAGCGGGGCGCGATCCTGATCGAAGCCGGCGCGTTTCCCTCCGACCGCCATGCGGTGGAGTCGCAGCTGCGGCTGCACGGGCTGGATCCGGCCACCCACTTGATCGAGGTGCAGGCCGACCAGGCCGATGGCACCCTGTCGATGGCCGCCATTGCGCAGGCCATTGCCAGCCATGGTCCACGGCTGGCAATGGTGCTGTGGCCCGGCATCCAGTACCGCTCCGGCCAGGCCTTCGATCTGGCCGAGATCGTGCGGCTGGCGCGTGCGCAAGGCGCGGCGGTGGGCTTCGACCTGGCGCATGCGGTGGGCAACCTCCCGCTGTCCCTGCACGACGATGGCGCCGATTTTGCGGTGTGGTGCCACTACAAATATCTCAACGCCGGCCCCGGTGCGGTGGGTGGCTGCTTCGTGCATGCGCGTCACGCCAGCAGCGATCTGCCACGCATGGCCGGCTGGTGGGGACACGAGCAGCAGACCCGTTTCCGCATGGACCCGCAGTTCGTGCCCTCCCCCGGCGCCGAAGGCTGGCAGCTGAGCAACCCACCGGTGCTGGCGCTGGCGCCGCTGCGCGCGTCGCTGGAGTTGTTCGACCAGGCCGGCATGGCCGCATTGCGCGCCAAGTCCGAACAGCTCACCGGCCATCTGGAACAGCTGATCCACGCGCGCCTGCCGCAAGTGCTGCAAATCGTCACCCCGGCCGAACCGGCGCGGCGCGGCTGCCAGCTGTCGCTGCGGGTGGCCGGCGGGCGCGCACAGGGACGCGCACTGTTCGAACATCTGCGGGCAGCCGGCGTGCTTGGCGACTGGCGCGAACCGGACGTGATCCGCATTGCGCCGGTGCCGCTGTACAACCGCTTCACCGATCTGCATACCTTTGTAGAGCAGGTGGAAGCCTGGGCCGCCACCTGAGCGCGGCAGGCTGACTAAAGCACCACCAGGCCGCGATGCCGGCACGCGGAATCACGGCATGCCCACGTACACTCCGAACCCCGCCCCTGGCTGATGCCAGGGCGGCCGCCATTGCCAGTGGCTGCCTCCCCCTTCTCGCCGGCACTGCGTCCGGCTGCTGCCGGACATTGCATTGAGCCCAGTCTCCCCTCGCTCCCTGACCCTGATCGGCGCCGGACTGGCCGGTAGCCTGCTGGCCATCCTGTTGTCGCAGCGCGGTTGGCAGGTCACCGTCTACGAACGCCGTGGCGACCCGCGCATCAAGGGCTACGAGTCCGGGCGCTCGATCAACCTGGCGCTGGCCGAACGCGGCCGCCACGCGCTGCGCCAGGCCGGTGCCGAAGACGCGGTGATGGCCAAGGCGGTGATGATGCGCGGGCGCATGGTGCACCCGGTCAGCGGACAGCCACAGCTGCAGCGCTACGGCCGCGACGACAGCGAGGTGATCTGGTCGATCCACCGCGCCGCCTTGAACGTTGCGCTGCTGGATCTGGCCGAACAGGCCGGCGCACGCGTGCACTTCTATCGTCGCCTGCACACGGTGGACTTCGATGCCGGCTACGCGCGCTTCATCGACGACCGCGACGACCAGCCGCACGAAATCCATTTCCAGAGCCTGATCGGCAGCGACGGGGCCGGCTCGGCGCTGCGCGCGGCGATGCAGCGCAAATCGCCGCTGGGCGAGCGCATCGAATTCCTGGATCACTCCTACAAGGAGCTGGAAATTCCGCCGCTGCCCGATGGCGGCTTCCGCATCGAACGCAACGCGCTGCACCTCTGGCCGCGCGGGCGCTACATGTGCATCGCGCTGCCCAACGATGGCGGCACCTTTACCGTCACCCTGTTCCTGCCCAACGCCGGCGAGCCCAGCTTCGCCACCACCCGCACCGGCGAAGAAGCGCATGCCCTGTTCGCCCGCGACTTCCCCGATGCGCTGCCGCTGATTCCGCAGCTGGAAGAACACTGGGAAGAACATCCGCCGGGCCTGCTCGGCACCCTGACCCTGGAGCGCTGGCATCTGGACAGCCGCGCATTGCTGATCGGCGATGCTGCGCATGCGATGGTGCCCTTCCACGGCCAGGGCATGAACTGCGCGTTCGAAGATTGCGTGGCGCTGGCCGAGCAGATGGATGCGCACGACGACATCGGCAGCGCGTTCGCTGCGTTCGAGGCCGCGCGCCGCGACGATGCCGCCGCGATCCAGCAGATGGCGCTGGAGAACTACCTGGAAATGCGCGACCGCGTGGGCGATGCCAACTTCCTGCTGCAACGCGCACTCGAACAGCAATTGCAGGCGCGCTGGCCTACTCGCTTCGTGCCGCACTACACCATGGTGACCTTCCTGCGCACGCGTTATTCGATCGCGTTGGCGCGCAGCGAGATCCAGCGCGAAATCCTGGTCGAGGCCACGCGTGGGCACAACGACCTGTCGCGGATCGACTGGGCCGCGCTGGAGACGGTGGTGCATGCACGCCTGCAGCCGCTGGACGGCGCGCACTGAGGCTAGCCGGGAACTGCAAGCCGGCGCGCAGCGACAGCCCGCGCACTGCCGCGCCTCAGCGTGCGGGCACGGCGATGAGGGATACTAGCGGCCACTGGCGGCGCATACGCCGTGCGCCGCGGATCCGGAGATCGCCACCGCATGCCTGACAGCTTTCTCTTCTACGACCTGGAAACCTTCGGCCAGGACCCGCGCCGCACCCGCATTGCGCAGTTCGCGGCCGTGCGTACCGATGCGCAGCTGCGCGTGATCGAAGAGCCGATCAGCTTCTTCGTGCAGCCCGCCGACGACCTGCTGCCCTCGCCCTACGCCACCATGGTCACCGGCATCACGCCGCAGCATGCGCTGCGCGAAGGCGTGACCGAAGCCGAAGCGTTCGCCCGGATCGCCGAGCAGATGAGCCGCCCGCAGACCTGCACGCTGGGCTACAACTCGATCCGCTTCGACGATGAGTTCGTGCGTTGCGGTCTGTTTCGCAATTTCTACGACCCGTACGAGCGCGAGTGGCGCGGCGGCAATTCGCGCTGGGACCTGCTGGATGTGCTGCGCCTGGTGCATGCCTTGCGCCCGGACGGCATCGTCTGGCCGCAGCGCGAGGACGGCGCCACCTCGTTCAGGCTGGAACATCTGGCCAATGCCAACGACGTGCGCCAGGGCGATGCGCATGAAGCCTTATCCGACGTGTACGCCACCATCGGCATGGCGCGCAGGTTCCAGCAGCACCAGCCGAAGTTGTGGGACTACGCGCTGCGCCTGCGCGACAAGCGCTTTGCCGCCACGCTGCTGGATGTGATCGCCATGCAGCCGGTGCTGCACATCTCCCAGCGTTATCCGGCCTCGCGCCTGTGTGCGGCCGTGGTGTTGCCGCTGACCCGCCATCCACGCATCGACAGCCGGGTGATCGTGTTCGATCTGGACGGCGACCCGGAAGTGCTGTTGCGGCTGAGCCCCGACGAGATTGCCGACCGGCTGTATATCCGCGCTGCCGACCTGCCCGAGGGCGAACAACGCATTCCGCTGAAAGAAGTGCATTTGAACAAATCGCCCGCGCTGGTGGCCTGGCAACACCTGCGCGCGGCGGATTTTCAGCGCCTGGGTGTCGATCACGACGCGGTCGTGGCCAAGGCAGCGCGGTTGCGTGAACTTGGCCCGGCGCTGGCCGAGAAAGTGCGCCAGGTCTACGGTAACGAGCGCGCGGCAGCAGCGGCGGTCAACGATGCCGACGCCTCGCTTTACGATGGATTCCTGGCCGAAGGCGACAAGCGTCTATTGGCCCAGGTGCGCGCCAGCGCGCCCGCCGAATTGGGCGCGCTGGAAGCGCGGTTCCGCGACCCGCGCCTGGTCGAGCTGCTGTTCCGCTACCGCGCGCGCAACTGGCCGCAGACGCTGTCGTTCGCCGAACTCGACCGCTGGAATACCTACCGCCGCCAGCGCCTGCTCGAAGACCACGGCCTGGGCGAGGTGACGCTGGCGCAGTACCACGCGCAGATCGCGGATTTACGGCTTGCTCACCCCGACGATGCTACCAAGCAAGCCCTACTCGACCAGCTCGCCGCCTGGGGTTCGGACCTCCAACGCACGCTATGACCAGCTATTTTTCCGACGCCAGTTTCAAGTTCCTGCGCGCCCTGGCACGCCACAACGACAAGACCTGGTTCAACGACCACCGGCACCAGTACGAGGCGCATGTGCGCCAGCCGTTCCTGCAGCTGATTACGGACCTGCAACCGGCCCTGGCGCAGGTCAGCGACCATTATCGTGCCGACCCCAGGACTCAGGGCGGCTCGCTGTTTCGCATCTACCGCGATGCGCGCTTTTCCAACGACAAATCGCCGTACAAGAACTGGCAGGGCGCGCGGCTGTTCCATGCGCGGCGGCGCGAAGTCCCAGCGCCCTCGTTCTACATCCATCTGCAGCCGGGCGAGAGCTTCGTCGGCGCAGGCCTGTGGCATCCGGAACCGGACACCCAGCGCAAGCTGCGGCAGTTCATCTTCGACAACCCTGGTAGCTGGAAAGCGGCCGCGCACGACCCCAAGCTGCGCCGCAAGTTCGCGCTGGACGACAGCGAAAAGCTGGTGCGCGCACCGCGTGGCTTTCCCAAGGATTTCGAGTTCATCGACGATCTCAAGCATCGCAACTGGGCCTATCTGCGCCACCTGGACGACGCCGTCATGACCGGGCCACGCCTGCGCCAGACCATCGAGGCGGACCTGGTGACCCTGGCGCCCTTCGTCGATTACCTGTGTGCGGCGTTGGATCTGGAATTCTGATGTGGCCGGCGAGGCAAACAATCGCTCGCCTGCACCTGCGCCGCGTTATCGGCAACGTCCATCGCGCCCGGGTGCGCTCCTACATCCTCCCGTAGGAGCGCACCCGGGCGCGACCAGGCATTCCCGGTGAGGCAGGATGACCTGCGCGATTCATCCCACGCCAACATCGGCCGACTGCGCGCTGGCACCTCCCACATGGCAACCGAGTGCGAACGATGAAACAGCGTTGGTGGTGGTTATTGCCCTTGGCAATGGTGGTCCTGCTGGCCAGCTATGTGGTGGCCGGACCGTATCTGGCCATCCGTGGTATCAGCCAGGCCATTGCCGAGCGCGATGCCGCACAGCTGGACCGCTACGTGGACTTTCCCAGCCTGCGCGTGAACCTCAAGGCGCAGCTGGACGATTACCTGGTGCGCCAGGCCGGTAGCGGGCTGCAAGCGAGCCTGCTCGGCGGCTTCGCTCTGCAACTGGCCAGCGGCATCAGCAGCGCTGGCGTGGATACCCTGGTGACACCGTTGGGCATCGGCGCACTGCTGCAAGGCCATAGTGTGTGGAATCGCATGATCGGCGAGACCGTCAGCGCCGATACCTATGCGGCGCCGGCACCGGCGCGCCCGCTGCAGGGCGCCAGCCAACGCTTCGAATCCACCCGCCGCTTCACCGCCACCACGCAGACCGCAGCCGGGGCACCGGTCGTGTTCGTGCTGACCCGCCAGGGCCTGCGCTGGCGGCTGACCGATATCCAGCTGCCACTGACCGACGCCACCTCACCGCCAGCGCGGTGATGCGTGGCGTGACCCGCCGTCACCGGTTGCGCACAAGGCACGCGGCGCAGTGATAGCGGCCCTACAGGCGCATCAACCCGGCGGATCGTTGGCCACGCCATGCGGCACATGACCGGCCGCCACATGCTGATGCTGACGTGCGCTGTCGATGTTGTGCTGCGAATCGTCGAAGAAGATATCCGCGCCGAAGGCTTCCAGGAACGGGCCCTTGTGGCGGCCGCCGAGAAACAGTGCTTCGTCCAGGCGCACGCCCCACTCGCGCAAGGTACGGATCACCCGCTCGTGTGCCGGCGCCGAACGCGCGGTGACCAGCGCGGTGCGGATCGGCGAGGCTTCGCCGGGTGGGAACGCGGCCTGCAGCGTATGCAGTGCCGCGAGAAAATTGCGGAACGGGCCCACCGACAACGGCTCGCGCGCACGTTCGCGCTCATGCCGCCCGAAGGCTTCCACGCCCTGCTCGCGCGAGATGCGTTCGCTCTCGTCGCCAAAGATCACCGCGTCACCGTCGAAAGCGATGCGCAACTGCGTGGACAGCCGGCTTTCGTCGTTGTCCACGATCGCTGCAGCCGCCTCCGCGCGTTCGCCCGGCGCACGCGGCATGATGGTGGCTGCGGCAATGCCATGGGTGAGCGCGCGTCGCACCGAGTCCGGGTTGGCCGACAGGAACAGGTCGGTACCGAACGGTTTGACGTATGGCCAGGTCGGCTCGCCGGAGGTGAAGGTGGCGCGCACGATGCCCAGGTTGTAATGCTGAATCGAATTGAAGATGCGCAAGCCGGTGTCGGCCGAATTGCGCGACAGCAGGATCACCTCCACGCGCGGGGTTTCTTCGGGCACGTCGTGGTTGAGCGCCAGTAGCTTGCGCACCACCGGAAACGCCACGCCCGGCTGCAGGATGTCGTCTTCGTGCTCGCGCTGGAACGCCGAATACGCCTCCACCCCGCTGGATTCGAACAAGGCATGGCCCTCTTCGAGATCGAACAGCGCGCGCGAGGTCACTGCGATGGTCAATAACCTGGGGGAGTTGTCAGCCATTTTGGTGCCGGGAATGGGGAATGGGGAATGGGGAATCGGTAGAAGCAGTAACGCGAGATCGGGATTGCATCGGACATCCGTGCAGCATCGTAGTGTGTGCGTACACGTCTAACGCGCGCGTGCGGTGCCCGTGCCGTTGCCAATCGCCCATCTCCAGAGCCCCATCCCGGCCCCTCACACTGCAAACTGCTCGCTGAAGATGCGTTCTTCCAGGTTATGTTCCGGGTCGAACAGCAAGGTCACGCGGCGTTGCGTGGATTCGCGGATGGTCACTTCCACCACGTCACGGATCTCGTGCGAATCGGCGGTGACGCTGACCGGGCGCTTGTAGGGATCGAGCACGCGGAAGCGCACTTCGGTATCGGCCTTGAGGATGGCGCCGCGCCAGCGCCGCGGGCGATACGGCGCGATCGGCGTCAGCGCCAGCGTGTGCGAGCCCAACGGCAGGATCGGGCCATGCGCCGAATAGTTGTAGGCGGTGCTGCCAGCCGGGGTGGCCACCATCACGCCGTCGCCGATCAGCTCGGCAATGCGGGTCTGGCCGTTGAGGTCCACGCTCAGGTGCGCGGCCTGGCGGGTCTGCCGCAGCAGCGAGACCTCGTTGTAGGCCAGCGAGCCGGCACTGGTGCCCGATTCGGTCTGCACCTGCATTTCCAGCGGCCGCAGGTGGGCGGGTTCGGCGCGTTGCAGACGGGCCAGTAGATCGTCTTCGTTGTCGCGGTACTGGTTCATCAGGAACCCGACCGACCCCAGCTTCATGCCGAATACCGGTTTGTCGGCCGCACCGTGGCGATGCAGGGTCTGCAGCATGAAGCCGTCCCCGCCCAGGGCGCAGACCACCTCGGCCGTCTCCAGCGGATGATCGCCGTAGCGCTGCACCAGGCGCGCGCGCGCATTGGCTGCGGGCTCGGTCGGGCTGGCCAGGAAAGCGATACGGGGCGGTGCGGTCATCGTCGACTCCAGAACATGCGAATCAGCATACCGCAGCCCCGTGGCGGGCTTGGTGCCGCTGCGCCCTGCCCTCGCCTGCGCGGCCGTGATTGCGTGTTGGCAAACGATGCCGGCCAGCAACCTGCAACAGGCCGCACGACGGGCTGGCCTCGCCTCAGGCCGTCAACCGCCAGGCTCGGTGAATCCGCGCATGCCGCTCGAAATCCGGGTCGATGGTGCGCGGGCTGATCTCCTCGCACTGCGCAAACTCGGCCACGGCCGCCTCGTCCAGCTTGAAACGGCGGAAGTTGTTGGAGAAATACAGCACGCCGCCCGGCGCCAGCCGCGCCATCGCGGCACGCAGCAAGCGCACATGCTCGCGCTGGATATCGAAATCCTCGGCGCGCGCAGAGTTGGAGAAGGTCGGCGGATCGCAAAAGATCACGTCGAAATGCGCACGCTCGGCTTCCAGCCAGGCCAGCGCATCGGCCTGCACCAGCTTGTGCTTGCTGCCGGCCTGGCCGTTCAAGGCCAGATTATCGGCGCACCACTGCAGGTAGGTACCGGACAGATCCACGCTGGTGGTGGCGCTGGCGCCGGCCACCGCCGCTTCCACACTGGCCACGCCGGTGTAGCAGAACAGGTTGAGGAAACGCCGCCCCTTGGACTGCTGCGCCATGGTGCCGCGCAACGGGCGGTGATCCAGAAACAGGCCGGTATCCAGATAGTCGAACAGGTTCACCCGCAGCAGCGCGCCGTGCTCGCGCACGTTGACGATTTCGTTGCGCTGCTCGAAGCGGCCGTACTTGCTGCCGCCCTTGCCGCGCTCGCGCGACTTCAGCGCCACCCGCTCGGCCGGCACCTCGAACACCTCGCGCGCCGCCGCCAGCAGTTCGCCCAGACGGCGGCGCACATCCGCCTCGGGAATGGTCGCCGGCGCAGCATATTCCTGCACATGCAGGAAGATGCGCCGGTCGCCATCGGCTTGCTGATACACGTCGATGGCAGCGGAATATTCCGGCAGGTCGGCGTCGTAGACGCGGAAGCACTCGATGCCTTCGCGCGCGCGCCACTTCTTGAACTTCTGCAGATTCTTGCGCAGCCGGTTGGCCACCATCTGCGCGCCTTCGCTGAGCGCGGTCGGCGCCGCCAACGGGGTGCGGCGCGGCACCGCGATCGGGTCGCAGACGATCAGCGCGCATTCGATGGCGCCATTGAACAGCTGATATTTCTTGCCGGCACGCAATCCGGTGGCATAGGCCAGTTCGGCGTTGCCGCACAGCAGGCTGGCACGCCACTGCGGTACCACCCGTTGCAGGGTGTCGCCAAGCTTGCGATACAAGGCCGCATCGGCAGCCAGGCGCTCGTCGTAGGGCGGGTTGCACACCACCACGCCCGTGGTCTGCGGTGGGGTCTGCAGATCGCCGACCTCGCGCACGCCGAACCAGATCGCTTCGGCCACGCCGGCCACCTGCGCATTCTCCTTGGCGGCGCGGATCGCGTGCGGGTCCACGTCGCTGCCATGGATCACCTGCTTCAGCGCGGCCCGCCCGGCGCTGTCGCGCTCGCGCGCCTGGCTCACCAACTGCTGCCAGCCCTCGCGGTCGAAGCCGCGCCAGCGGCTGGGCACATCGCTGCCATAGCGCTGCAGGCCGGGCGCCACGTCGGCGGCCATCAGCGCAGCTTCGATCAGCAAGGTGCCACTGCCGCACATCGGGTCCAGCAGGCCGCCGCCATCGGCATGGACGCGCGGCCAGCCGGCGCGCAGCAACACCGCCGCAGCCAGGTTTTCCTTCAACGGCGCCTCGTTCTGCGCCATGCGCCAGCCGCGCCGATGCAAGGGGCCGCCGCCCAGGTCCACCGAGATGGTGGCGCGGCCCTTGCGCAGCGACAGGTTCAGGCGCAGGTCCGGGCTTTCCACATCCACCGACGGGCGTTCCAGTCCCTGCCGGCGCATGGTGTCCACCACCGCGTCCTTGATCCGCTGCGCCGCGTAACGGGCGTGGGTGATGGCGGTGCCGGAGACGTGCGCATCCACCGACAGGGTATGCCCCACCGCCAGATGCTCGTGCCAGGGCAGCTCGGCGACACCGGCGTAGAGCGCGTCTTCGTCCGGGCAATCGAATTCGGTCAGCGGCCACAGCACCCGGCTGGCCAGGCGCGACCACAGCACGGCGCGCTGCGCATCGCGCAACTGGCCTTCGACGTTGACGCCGGAAATGGTGGCGGTGGCCTTGCTGGCACCGAGCGTCAGCAGCTCGTCGGCAAGCAGATATTCCAGGCCTTTGGCACAGGATGCGAAGAATTTCACGTGGGCAGGTATCGATCAAGACGCTGGCCGCAGTGGCGAGCGTGGGAGCAGGACGGCGGGACGGCGCCCGCAAGGGCAATGCCGTGGCCGTGGACGGGCGCAAATGGTCGGCCATCGGGGCCGGCATTACCACCCCCGCCGGCCGCATTGCCCATTGCACGGCTCACCAGCGCGCCGCGATCGCCGTCCGGCACTCCCTGCAATCCGGCCCAATCCCCCGCCACACCCTGGAGTGCAGGGGCCTGGCAGCGGCACGTCGCCCGACACCGGCTCCGCGCATCCGCACGCCTGCCGTCGTTGCCGCAGGCGTGCAGGCCTGCGGCCGCCCCGCTCAGCCGTGGGCAGGCTTGTGCGCGATGACGGTGGGAAAGAGGCTGGCGCGATCCTCGATGAAACGGATGTCGGTAAAGCCCGCGCTCTCCAGTTGCGCTCGCGTTTGCGCGTGTGTACGGAACGATGCCCAGCGCGCCTGCACGATGTCGACGAAGATCTGGCTCTGCAGTGCCAACGCCGCCGGGTCGATCAATGCCATCTGCCATGGCGACTGCGCGCACAGGCTGGGGGGTGGCGTCAGGAAACTGGTCAGCAACGTGCCGCCCGGCCGCAACTTGTGGAAGAACGCGCCATACAGCGCGATCACGCGCGCGTCGTCCGGTTCGTAGAGATTGAGCCCGTTACTGGTCAGCACGTCCACGCTATTGGCATCGCCCTGCGTCCATGCGTCTTCCAGCCGTAGCGACAGCTGCCCCTCCAGCCCGTGCCGGCGCGCCAGTTGCAATGCACCTTCCAGCGCCTGCGGGTCCAGGTCGATGCCGAGCAACTGCACCTCCGGACAGTGCCGGTAATCCAGGCTCAGCACGTCACCCATCCAGCCGCAGGGGACCGAGGCCAGCGTCATGCCAGGCCGCAGCAGGGCCTGCAACTGCGCACGGAAAATGCCGAACCGCTCACGCGTGGCGAGCACGGCCGGGAGTGTCTCGAACAGGGCGTATTCCAGTGCCGGCGTGGTGTCCGGCGCCAGACTGCCTGGCGGGTGCGTCACCAGACGATGGGTCCAGGCCGCGTCCAGCCCGCGGTTGCGGAGCAGGAACCGGCCCAGCTCCACCGCCCATAGCGCATCGAGCAACTGCAGCAGGCGCTCCACGTCCGCCGCGGACCGCGCCGGGTCCTGGCCGAGTCGCGCCTTGATCGAGGCGAGCAGGGTCGCATCGTCGTGCGGCAGGTCGCCCGCGTGCGAAATCAGGCGCGCCTGCGGCGGCACCGCTTGCTGGTCATGTTGCATCGTTCACCTCGTCTAGCGTTCATCGCGATCGATTGACCATGATGACGGCTGACGCAAGCCGCGACGGTGCCCAGGGCGATGCAGGATGCCGGCGAACGAACGCGAACGACAGGCTGCGCGGAAAGGCCCCGGGCAAGCCACGCGCACGGCTCAACCCAGCCCGAATGCCGGGTGGTAGGTCACATCGGCCAGTGGCACCAGCCGGTCGCCGAACGCCAGCGCCTGCACCGTCGATGCCGGCACATCCGGCATGCCCAGGCCCGGCTCGACGGCGAATCCGAAACGGCGGAAGAAGCCGGGCTCGCCATCGACCACGCAGCCGGCCGCGCCACGCTCGCGCAAGCTCGCCAGGGCCGCGCGCACCAGGCGCGTGCCCAGCCCCTGGCGCTGATGGCCCGGGCCAACGGCCAGTGGCCCCAGCGCAAACCAGCCAGAGGATCCATCGGACAAGGCCACCGGCGACACCGCCAGATGACCCACCACGTAGCCGTCGTGGTCGGCCACCAGCGACAACGCCAGCGCCGCCGCGTTGTGTAGCGCGGCGATCACCTGGTGCTCGTCGTGGTGGCTGTGCTCGGCGCGCATGAAGGCCACCATGGTCAGTACTTCGATGGCCGCCGCGTCGTCCGCGCTCGCCTCGCGGATCAGCACCGGCAGTGGTGCTGCTGCCTGCGCAGGCGGCAGGTCGTCGGCGTCGTGCATCACAGGTCCTGCAGCAGGTCGGCGAACGCGCGCGTCGCGGTCTCCACGTGCGCGCCAAGGCGATGCCCGTCGTCGACCAGCAACAGCCGCGCCGCACGCGCCTGTGCCCAGGCGATCACCTCAGCCGCAGGAATGAGTTCGTCATGCCAGGCATGCACGATCGAGATCGGCACTGCCGCGGCATCCAGCGCCGGCAACGGTCCCATTCGGGTCGGTGGCACCATCAGGAACAGCCCGCGCACCGGCACCTGCAAGGATACTTGCGCGGCGATGTAGGCCCCCAGGCTGGAACCGGCCAATACCAATGGCCCCTTGGCGGCGGCGGCGCGCGCCACCTCCAGCAATCGCTGCAGCCGCCCACGCACGTCGCCCAACTGGCCCAGATCGCGGCGTGCATCCAGATCGGTGAAATCGGGCCGCTCGTGCGTCCAGCCCAGCCGCTGGGCCGCCTCGGCCAGGGCGGTGACCTTCAAGGCCTCCGGACCGCTCTCGAACCCGTGCGCCAGGATGCAGTGACCGCGGCTCATAGCGCCTGCACCACATCGCCCAGCCGCAGCACGCCGCCCCGCAGGATGCGCGCGCACAAGCCGCCGTGCCCGCGCATCGCGTTGTAGCCGCCCGCACCCAGCGCGTCTTCCATGCGCGAACAGGGATCGCACGGATCGGTGCCTTCCAGTTCCACCTCGCCAATGCGGAACCGCCGCCCCTTCAACGCGATCAACGCAATCCCGCTGACCACCAGGTTGCGTCGCAGCGTGGCCGGCGCGATCGTCGCATGCCCGGCCAACGCCGCGATCACCGGCAGATGCTCGGCCTGGATCAGGGTGACACCGCGCTTGCCGCTGCCGCCCTTGTAGCGATCGCCGACCAATCCGATGCCGGTGGTGGCCTGCGCTGCGTCCACCTCCAGCATTGCCACATCACGCGCCGGACGCACGCCGATCCAGGTCACCTGACCGGTCTGCGGCAGCGTTGCCATCAATTTGCCCAGGGGGCTGTCGGGATTCAAAGCCATCGTCGAATGCTAGCATTCGCTGCATGTCCGATGCCGTCCTGCCGTCGCCCCCGATCACCTACGCGCCGTTGCCCTATGAATCGCGACTGGCCCGCCGCGCGCTCGACCGGATCGACATGGTGGTCATCCATTGCACCGAACTACCGGACATGGCCATGGCGCGCGAATACGGCGAGCGCGTGCTCTACGACAGCGGCACCGGCAACAGCGGGCATTACTACATCGACCGCAATGGCAGCATCCAGCAGTACGTGGCGCTGGAGCGCGTGGCGCACCATGTGCGCGGCCACAATCCGCATACGCTGGGCATCGAACTGGTCAACCGTGGCCGTTATCCGCACTGGCTGGATTCGCGTCATCAGCTCATGCACGAAGCCTACCCGGATGCACAGATCGCCACGCTGGTCACGCTGCTGCAGTGGTTGCAGCAACAGCTGCCCTCGGTGCGCTGCATTGCCGGCCATCAGGAGCTGGATACCACGCTGGAAGCGGCCAGCGACGATCCGGCCTGCAAGATCCAGCGCAAGCTCGACCCCGGCCCGTTGTTCCCGTGGTCGCGCATCGAAGCGGCGGTGGCTTGGTCGCATCGCACGCGCTGAGGCTGGCGCTGCCGCAACGCCGACGTGGCTGGCGGGTACCGGATGCCTGCACGCACTTGCGCTGCATCGTGCACGCGGCAACCTTGCCGTCCCGGGTGCCATTCGGCCGACGCGCGACCGCGCTGCCGATGATGCCCGCGCGATGAGCCGGCAGCCCGCGTGAACCGCCTTGGTGGCCGCTCAGGGTTCAGCCGGGCGGTAGGTGGTTTCGCCCGCACTCACCGCAACCGCCAGGCGATTTTCCAGTGGCGCGATCGGGCACACCACATGCGGGGTGAAGGCGCAGGGCGGGTTTTCGGCCAGATTGAAATCCAGCACCACCTCACCATCGCGCGGCAGTGCGGTGGTCAGATAACGTGCGCCGCCGTAGCTGTCCTTGCCGCTGGTGCGGTCGGCGAACAGGAACACCAACCCGCCACCGTCCTGCGCGATCGGCTGCAGCCGGTAGCGGCGGCCGTCGCGCGCGAACACCGCTTCACCCGGCACCTGCACCGTCAGCGTGGTCCCGATCGAGGTCAGCAAGGTGGTGGTGCGCGCAGGCACATATGGCTGCCAGTGCGCGCGCACGCGCCAACGCGGGTCGGTCGGAAAATACTCCAGCCCGTCGAACCGGCTCAATGCCGGCGCCCGTGGATCGCGCAACCGCCAACCGAACGCGTTGCCGGTCTGCACCAGGAAGAACTGCCGTTGCTCCAGATCCAGCCGATCGCCGCGTTGCCCCGCCCGCTCCGGCCGCAATCCGGCAACCTGCACCGGCTGCCCATTGAGTGCCACCACCGCGCCGGGCGCCACCCGAAAGCGCGCGTGGCCATGCGCGTCCAGGGTCAGTTGCCCCAGCTGCGCGGGCCCGGCCGGCAGCACGATGTCGTTGCCCGCATCGCTGCCCACCCGGTAGCGGCCCGGCTGCACGCGACCGGATCCCACCAGGCTCAGCCAGCCATCGGGTGTGCGCAGCCGCTCCACGCGCTGCGCGCGGGCAACGTGCAGTGCCTGCTGGTAACCGGAGGGCACGTCGCGGAGCCGGCTCTGCGGCGGGTTGCCAGCGTCCGCCGTCGACCCGGCCGTGCATGCCGCCATCGACCACAGCGCTCCCCACACGACGCATGCCCGCCATTGCAGCCACATGTGCTTTACCACCGCAAGAAACCGCGCTGCGCGCAGTGCACCCACCGTTGGGCAGGCCACCGTCCCGGCGGCCATTGTGCACGGCTCAGCCCGCCATTTCGACCGGGCGCGATGGCTCCTGCAGCCAACCGCTCCACGAACCGGCATACACGCGGGCACCGGGCAGGCCGGCCACCTCCAGCGCCAGCAACAGATGGCAGGCGGTCACGCCCGACCCGCACATCACCACCACCTGACCGGGCCGGTAGTGGCCCAGCAGCGCCGACAGCTCGGCGCGCAACGCATCGGCCGGCTTGAAGCGGCCATTGTCGATGCTCAGCCCCAGCGGACGATTGAGCGCGCCGGGCACGTGCCCGGCGACCGGATCGATCGGCTCTACCTCGCCGCGGAAGCGCTCGGCGGCCCGCGCATCCAGCAGCCAGCCTGGCGCCTGCTGCAGCCGTGCCTGGACCTGCTCGGCCGTCACCACCGCATCGGCATCGAAACTGCCCGGATAGGCGGGAGCCTGGCGCAACGCCGGCGGCTCGGTGGTCTCCGCCAGGCCTGCGGCGCGCCAAGCGGCCAGCCCACCATCCAGTACCGCCACGCGGCGGTGGCCCATCAGCCGTAGCATCCACCAGGCGCGCGCGGCGGCCATGCTGCCATCGCCCGCGTCGTAGACCACCACCTGGCTCTCCGGATCGATGCCCCATGCGCCCAGGCGGCTGGCGAAGTCGGCACTGTGCGGCAACGGATGCCGCCCCTGCCCGGGCCGCGACAGATCGGCCAGGTCATGGTCCAGATCCACGTAGTGCGCACCGGGCAGATGCCCCTGCGCGTAGGCCTTGCGGGCGGCTCCCGGGTCCGGCGCGGTCGGCGGCGCGGCGCGCGCGTCCAGCAAACGCAGCTGCGGATGCGACAAGGCGTCCGCCAGCGTGGCGCCGTCCACCAACGTGGTCCAGTTCGGCTCTGAATTCATGCAACCTGCTCCAGGCGACGACGAAGATTGAGAAGAATGGCGGCGGTGGCGCCCCAGATGCGTTGCCCGGGCCAATCGTATTCGAGCACGCGCCGCGGCCGCCCGCGGAATTCCAGCTCCACGCTGCGCAGGTTGTCTGCATCCATCAGGTAGGCCAGCGGCACTTCGAACACCTCGGCCACTTCGTCCGGCTGCGGCACCGCCACGAACGCGGGGTCGATCACCGCCACCACCGGCGTCACCCGAAACCCGCTGACGGTCAGGAACGGGTCCAGATAGCCCAGCGCGTGCGCCTGCCGGGCACCCAGCGCGATCTCCTCGCAACTCTCGCGTAACGCGGCGCCGGCCGCATCGGCGTCGGAGGGTTCGATCCTGCCACCCGGAAAGCTGACCTGCCCGGCATGATGGCGCAGGCTGTCGGTGCGCCGGGTCAGCAACACCGTGGTGCCCTGCGCACGCGGTACCAGGCCGCACAGCACCGCCGCTTCGGCGCAGGCGCCGCCTTCGCTCAGGTCGATCAGTTCGGCATGGTTCCAGCCAGGCCCGTCGGGTGCGGTGTCCAGCGGGTACAGCGCGCGCCGCAGGTGCGCGTATTCGGCCAGCGACGCCACCAGGGCACGCGCGGGCAGCACGGTGTGCAACAACTCATGGCGTTCGGTGTCGCTCATGCTCATCCAGCGGGCAATTTCATCCAGGCTGCGCAGGCAGCCGACGCAGTGCGACTGCGCGTCTAATGAACATACACCGATACAGGGGCTGGGCAGCTGCGCACTGGCCGAATCGGTGTCGCTCATCGCTCGCTCCTGCCAGCCTGGTTCGGGTTGTGCATCGCTCTGCTCGCGTTTGTCTGCCGGACTGAAACGACAACGCCGGCCTGGTGGCCGGCGTTGTCACTGCAACAACAAACGCGATTACTTCACGCTGACCAGCTTGATCTCGAACTGCACGGCCACGTTCGGCGGGAACGGCGTGCGCGGGTCGGCGCCATAGGCCTGTTCCGGCGGCAAGGTCACTTCCCACTTGGAGCCGGCCGGCATCTGCAGCAGGGTTTCGCGCATCGCCTTCATTTCGACTTCGCTGACCTTGATGGCCGGGATCTGCTGAGCCGGACGCGCCTTCTCACGGTCGCCGAAGGGGAACGGACCAGCCACTTCCAGCTGCACGGTGCTCGCCTGGGTCGGCTTGGCACCCTTGCCGGCTTCGATCACGCGGTACTGCACGCCGCTGGGCAGGCTCTGCACACCAGCGGTGCCCTTGTTCTTGGCCAGGAACGCATCGCTCTTGGTCTTGTTGGCGGCGGCGGCCTTGTCGTACTCGGCCTTGGCTTGCTGGGCACGGCCCTGCTCGCGCTTCTGGAACGCTTCGACGGCCGGCTTCAGCTGGTCGGCGGTGATGGCCGGCTGCTTCTTGGCGTAGGCGTCCTGCAGGCCCTTGACCACCGAATTGATGTCCAGCTGCTCGCCGCGACCGGTGAGTTCGGCAAGGTTGTTGCCGTAGTCGTAACCGAAGTAATAGCTCAGCTTGCCCTTTTCGGACGTCGTGTCCTGGGCCACTGCATTGCCCGTCAGGGCCAGGGCCGCCACGGCGACCGCGATAGAACGCAACTTCATCAAACAATTCTCCAGGGTGGTGGCACAGGACGGGGCTGCCGCCTGAGATGACGCGCTAGGATAGCGGCCGCGATAGCGAACCGCTACTGATCGCGAAAGCTAGGACCAGCAAGGCTTTCAGAAGTTCCGTATTTACTATTTTTTTACGTTTGCAAGAGGTTTCGATGTCCACCGACGCCATGTTGACCGCCGACCACGCCACTGTCCGGACCAGCACGGTCAATCGGCCATACACATTGGATGCCTGCTCCAGCCACACTACGCGGGCGCGGGACCAGATCGCAAAGCGTCTTGCGCAGTTCCGCCCCCAGTGAGCGCCGCCATGCTGCCCGACCCCACCCCCTCACCGCATCCGCTGTGCCTGCAGTTGTTCGACTGCGTGCAGGCCGATGACCTCGATCGCGCCCTGGCGCTCGGCTTGATGGAGTACCGGCCCGAGCCGCCGGACGACGCCTGCGATCCGGCGGCCATGCAGAGGGTGGCGGCCGTGCTGGCGGCGCAGCAACGCCTGCGCGATGCCTGGGCGGCGCGTGAGCGCTACCGCGCGCGCGCCGTGCGCCTGCAGCGGCGTGCCGCAGAACGCGACGCCCGCCGCGCACCGCCGCCGCTTGCCAGCCAGCCGGCCGCCCCTGCGCTGCCGCCGTTGGCGGCGGCGATCCTGGCGCGCGCCAAGGCCAGGGCAGCCGGCGGGACCCGGTCATGAGCGCCGCGCGCCCGCTCGCTCCGGCACGCCGCCGCATGCGCAAGCCCGAGATCCAGGAAATGTTCGTGCGGCTGCGCGAGCTCAATCCGCACCCCACCACCGAGCTGGAATACACCACGCCGTTCGAATTGTTGATCGCCGTGTTGCTCTCGGCGCAGGCCACCGATGTTGGCGTCAACAAGGCCACGCGCAAGCTGTATCCGGTCGCCAATACCCCACGCGACATCCTGGATCTGGGCGAAGAAGGCCTGAAGCGCTACATCTCCACCATCGGGCTGTTCAACGCCAAGGCCAAGAACGCCATCGCCACCTGCCGCATCCTGCTGGAGCACTACGACGGCGAGGTGCCGCACGATCGTGCAGCGCTGGAGGCATTGCCCGGGGTCGGCCGCAAGACCGCCAACGTGGTGCTCAACACCGCCTTCGGCGAACCCACCATGGCGGTGGATACGCATATCTTCCGAGTCGCCAACCGTACCGGCCTTGCGCCTGGCAAGGACGTGCGCGTGGTGGAAGACCAGCTGGTCAAGGTCATCCCCGCAGAATTCCTGCACGACGCCCACCATTGGCTGATCCTGCACGGCCGCTATGTCTGCAAGGCGCGCAAGCCCGATTGCCCGGGCTGTGTGATCCACGACCTGTGCTGCTATCGCGACAAGACCCCGCCGGCCCCAGAGCGGCAGACATAAAAACCGAGGCGTGATGCAGCTACGGCGTCAGAACAAGCCCGCAGCAAGAAGACGGAGCAATAGAGACCCCCGATCCACATCCAGCAAACGCACGGCCGCATGCTTTTGCGATTCCCGATTCCCGATTCCCGATTCCCGATTCCCGATTCCCGGCCCAAAAAAAATCGCGACCGGATGATGCGTCTTACGGCGCCATGCATCATCCGGTCGCGACACACTGGACCCCGGCGCGTACGCCGGGGCTACAACAACAGCGTCAGGCCGCCTTGCGCGGCGCGTCCACCACCGCGCCTGCGGTCTTGGCCGTGCCTTCGACGCGGCGATCCAGCTCGTTCCAGTCCACCACCAGCTCGCATCCACGCGAGGCTGCATTCCGGCTCCAGTCGCGCAACAACTCGATGCAGGCGTGGTCCACGTGGTGCAACTTGGCCACATCCAGATGCAGTGCGGTGTTCGGCGGCACGCTTTCCAGCGTCCGCGCCATCGCCGGCACCTTCAGGAAGGTGGCCGAACCCTGCAGGGTCAGATGCATTTCGTCCTTCTTGTCGGCGTGCTCGCGCACTTCAACCTTCAGACGCGAAGAATGCAGCGCCAGGCGGAACAGCGACAGACCAAAGCCGATCAACACGCCGGTCAGCAGGTCGGTCGCCACGATCGCGAAGGTGGTGGCCAGGTAGATCGCCGCCGTTCCGCGGCCGTAGGTCGCCAGCTCCTTGACCTGCCCGATCTTGATCATCTTCACGCCCGTGTAGACCAAGATGCCGGCCAGACACGCCACCGGGGTCATCCGCAACAGCCACGGCAGCAGCATCGCGAACACCAGCAGCCAGCTGCCGTGCAGGATGGTCGAGGTGCGTGTGGCGGCACCGGCCTGCACGTTGGCGGCACTACGCACGATCACGCCGGTCATCGGCAACGCACCCAGGAAACCGCACAGCATATTGCCCACGCCCTGCGCCGCCAGCTCGCGGTCGTACTGCGTGCGAGCGCCCTGGTGCATGCGGTCCACCGCTGCCGCCGAGAGCAGGGTCTCGGCGCTGGCGATGAAGGCAAAGGTCACCGCCGACACCAGCAGGGTGTGATTGAACACCCCGAAGATGTCGGAGACGCTCGGGATGCTGATCGCGGAGAACAGGTTGCTCGGCACGTCGACACGATTGACGTTCAGACCCTGCAGCTGCGCCGTGGCGGTCACCGCAACCACCGCGATCAACGCACCGGGCAGGAAGCGCAGACGCTGCGGACGCAGCTTCTCCCACGCCAGGATGATGCCGATCGTCGCCAACCCCACGAACAGCGCGGTGCGCCCGGTACCTTCGCTGATGGCCTGCCACAGCACCGCAGGCAGCGCCGCGAAGTTTTCCAGACCACGCGCCTTGGGTGCCGCATCCATCAGCACATGCGCCTGCGAGGCCACGATCAGGATGCCGATACCCGACAACATGCCGGCCACCACGGCCGGCGAGGTCATCCGGAACCACACCCCTGCACGGCACAGACCGGCAATCAGCTGGATCGCACCGGCGACCAGGATCACCGGCCCCAGCGCCGCGGCGCCATGCTCACGGACCAGTTCGAACACCAACACAGCCAGGCCGGCGGCCGGCCCGCTCACCTGCAGAGGAGAGCCCGCCAGAAAGCCGACGACCAGACCACCGATGATGCCGGTAATCAAGCCGGCGGCCGGCGGCATGCCGGAGGCGATCGCGATGCCCATGCACAAGGGCAACGCGACCAGGAAGACCACGACCGACGCCAGCAAATCGCGCCCGAACAGTCCCTGGCGGAAATATCCGCCGATACCTGATGTGCTCATGATCGGCTCCGTCAGGCGAGTTCGGCGCGAACGACTTGCTGCAGTCGCGGACGCGGGGTGGCTTCAGGCGTGCTGTCGGCCAGCAACGGACGGAAGCCGCCCTTCTCGGCATCGAACGCGCGGATGTCGCCGTGCGCGATGTCGTAGATCCAGCCGTGGATGCGCAAGGTGCCGGCAGCCAGGCGTGCGGCAACCACCGGCTGCGTACGCAAATGGTCCAGCTGCGAGACCACGTTTTCCTCGGTCATGCAGCTCAGCGCATCCTGGCTGTGCGGATCGTGCCCGTGGTGGGCGGTGACGTGCCGCGCCGCATCGGTGTGCTTGAGCCACGCCGCCACGGACGGCACGTCCTCCAGCGATTCCGGCTTGAGCACGGCCTTCATGGCGCCGCAGTCGGTGTGGCCGCAGATCACGATGTGACGCACGCCCAATACCGCGATGGCGTACTCGATGGCGGCAACCACGCCGCTGACGTGCTGTGAATACGGCGGCACCACATTGCCGATGTTGCGGTAGACGAACAGTTCACCGGGCTGCGCGGAAAAAATCAGCTCCGGCATGACGCGCGAGTCGGCGCAGGTGATGAACAGCGTATGCGGGCTCTGGCCGCCGGCCAGCTCCTGAAAACGCGCGCTCTGGCGCGGATACACTTCCTTGCGGAAATGACGAAACCCTTCAAGCAGACTTTCCATGGGAGATTCCTCTAGGCAACGGATAGCAATCCCCGGCGCAAGCCGCGGATTGAAAAAGACAATCAAGTCAAACGAAAGAGCCGGCGCGTGGCGCACCGGGTACAGCGACAGCCGGGATCAGCCAAGCAACGCGTTTGGAGGACGCAGCTGTGGGATCAGGTCGCGTTTTTGATGTGCAGGCGCGTGGTGCGCGTGCCAGGAGGGTGAGTACCGCGCCAGCATCAGCCATGCCTGGGAGGGCAATGGAATATCGTCTGCGGGGTGGGTATCGACCTGGCTCTGTGTTTCCCCGTCGTCCTGCAGAAGGTCGGCGCTGTCGCGCTGCTCGCCTGCATCGGCCGTCACCGCCACGCCGTCGCCCAGCAACGCGCCTTCAGCGCGGCCGTGCGCACTGGCCGCCGACCACGCACCGAGCGCGAGCAGACAAACCAGTAGCAAATGGAGGAATCGGGGATACATGTGTCCGAAATTAACAATTTAGAACAGGTATACGCAAGTGGTGCGTTGCACAAGCTGGCATCGGCGTTCAGGGTGCGATGTCTCAGGTTGAGCCTGCTCGCCGGACGAGCCTGGCCACAGTGACTTTGGCAGGCGTGCAGCGGGCTGTCGTGGCACAGTCACATTCAGTTACATGACATACGATGACACAGTTGAAACGCGTGTAAAACCTTGTCTTTATTGGAAAAAAATAAATGTGACGGCTCCACTGATTTGTCACATTAACGCAACTTTCACACCATAGCCTGCGCCCAATTTCCCGCCAGGTCGCATGTCATGAAACCCGCTTCCACCCTGCTCTACTCCGCATTGTTCTTCGCGCTTGCTGCGCCCACGGCGCACGCCGAGATCGCCATCGATGCCATCGCCGGCTCGGAGATCTCGCTGGAAGGCCTGGTCCAGGCCGACGGCAACTGGTTTCACAACGACGTGCAGGACCTCAACGGCCCGATCGGCGCCAATGGCGACAACTCCGAATTCAGCATCCGCCGTGCGGAGCTGGTGCTCAAGGGCAAGGGCCCGGGCAACGTTGAATGGGTGGCCGGCTACGACCCCAGCGTCCTGAAGGAAGTCACCATCCGCGGCACCACCATCCGCAGCACCGGGCGCTTCCTGGACAACAACATCAAGTACAAGTTCGGCGGCAATGCGAACAACTTCGTGCAGATCGGCCAGTTCAAGCAGCCCAACAGCCTGGAAGAGCTGTCCAGTACCAGGTACAACGATTTCATCTCCAAGGCGGCGGTGACCAACACCTACGGCATTTCGCGCCGGCTGGGCGTGGAATCGGGCATGGGCGACAACAACTGGAGCGTCACCGCCAGTGCCTTCAGCCGCGAGCTGACCCGCAACCAGGCCCACGGCAACGGCTACGGCGCACGCGGCACCTGGGCGCCGATCAACGAGACCGGCAACGTCCTGCATATCGGCCTGAGCTACCTGAACTTCGACACCGACGACGACACCCTGCGCCTGCGCGCGCGGCCGGACGCAGACCTCACCACCATCCGCCTGATCGACAGCGGCGCACTCACCAATGTGGACCGCGTGGGCGTGGCCGGTGCCGAGGCGATGTGGATCGGCGGCCCGTTCAAGCTGCAGAGCGAGTACTTCCTTGAGAACGCCAAGCGCATCGGCAACAACGCGCAGGACTACAAGAGCAATGGCTGGTACGTCAGCGGCGTGTGGAACCTGACCGGCGAAACCTGGGGCTACAAGGCCGGCGTGCCGACCAACCCGCTCCCCAATGCGCCGGCCTCGGGCATGTGGCAGCTGGCACTGCGCTACGACTCCCTGGACCTCAACGACGGTCACCTGGTGTCCAACGGCAACACGCCGTTCGTCGACGGCGTGCTGGGCGGCAAGATGGACGTGTGGACGGTTGGCGCCAACTGGTACTGGCGCTCCAACTTCAAGTTCGCGCTGAACTACGCCAAGGTCGAGAGCACCCGCTACAACAGCGCCACGCGTGGCCTGGTGGACGACAACCCGTCGATCGTCGAGGCACGCGCGCAGTTCTACTGGTAAGCGCGCGTCGCTGCTGCGGCCGCCGTGGCGCATCTGCCCGGGCGCGGTATGGCGACCGCAGCGGCGCCCGGCAGTGCTGGAGAACGCCTCGGCACCACGCTGTCACCCTGCCGTCATTTCTGCGACACCGCACGGTCATGCCACTGCCCTGCAATGGCGCCACTGCGGAAGCGTCGCATCCCTTCGCTACAAGGAGCTGTTCCGTGATCCATTCCCTCAAGACCCGCCTGGCCATCGGCGTACTCGCCGCCTCGCTGGCACTGTGCGCCCAGGCCGCCGATGTCACCGGCGCCGGTGCGTCGTTCATCTATCCGGTGATGTCCAAGTGGTCGGCCGACTACAACACCGCCACCAAGAAGCAGGTGAATTACCAGTCCATCGGTTCGGGTGGCGGCATTGCCCAGATCAAGGCCGCCAGCGTGGACTTCGGCTCCTCCGATGCCCCGCTCAAGCCGGAAGAACTGGCTGCCGCCGGGCTGGCGCAGTTCCCGTCGGTGATCGGCGGCGTGGTGCCGGTGGTCAACGTGCCCGGCATCGCCGCCGGCACGCTCAAGCTCGATGGCAAGACCCTGGGCGACATCTTCCTGGGCAAGGTCAGCACCTGGAACGATGCGGCCATTGCCGCGCTCAACCCGGGCGTGAAGCTCCCCGACGGCAAGATCACCGTGGTGCATCGCTCCGATGGTTCGGGCACCAGCTTCAACTTCACCAACTACCTGTCCAAGGTCAATCCGGACTGGAAGAGCAAGGTCGGCGAAGGCACTGCCGTGCAGTGGCCGACCGGCATCGGCGGCAAGGGCAACGAAGGCGTCGCCGCCTATGTGAAGCAGATCAAGGGCGGCATCGGCTACGTGGAGCTGTCCTACGCGCTGCAGAACAAGATGGCCTACACCGCGATGAAGAACGCGGCCGGCAAGTTCGTGCAGCCGTCCGACGAGACCTTCGCCGCGGCCGCCAACAGCGCCGACTGGGGCACCACCAAGGACTTTTACCTGGTGATGACCAATGCCGCCGGCGACAATGCCTGGCCGATCACTGCCACCAATTTCATCCTCGTGCAGAAGAAGCCCAAGAACCCGGCCGGCCTCAAGAACACGCTGGACTTCTTCCGCTGGGTCTATACCAAGGGCGATGCGCAGGCCAAGCAGCTGGACTACGTGCCACTGCCAGACAGTCTGGTGACGCAGATCGAAGCCTACTGGGCCAAGAACCTTCCCAAGTAAGGCACCGCACAACGTGCAGGATCGACGCCGTCTCTCTCCCCGGCGTCGGGACCGGGACGCGGCCTCACGGGGCCGCGTCTTTTTTGTGATGCCTATCGCGCCAGTCGCTGTCATGCACATGTAACAAAAACATCATTTCATAGCGTGGTCTGCCGGATACCCGGCCCATCCAGCCTCGGAGCTTCCATGAAATTGCAGTCGGCCAGCCTGACCGCCCTGTCCCTCACCATCGCACTCGCCCTGGCGGCATGCTCGCCCGGCAAGGACGCGCAGTCCGGCGATGCCGCCAAGGGTGCGCCCGGTGCAGGCGTTGCGGCCAGCGACAGCAAGAGTGCCGAGATCTCCGGCGCGGGGGCCTCCTTCATCTATCCATTGGTGTCCAAGTGGTCGGCCGACTACAACGCCGCCACCGGCAACAAGGTGAACTACCAGTCGATCGGTTCCGGTGGCGGCATTGCGCAGATCAAGGCCGGCACGGTGGATTTCGGCTCGACCGACAAGCCGCTGGATAGCGCCGAATTGGCGCAGGCCGGCCTGGGTCAGTTCCCGTCGGCGATTGGCGGCGTGGTGCCGGTGGTGAACATCGAAGGCATGGCACCGGGCAAGCTGCGCCTGACCGGCGCGCTGCTGGGCGACATCTTCCTGGGCAAGGTCACGATGTGGAACGACGCGGCGATCGTGGCGGCCAACCCGGGCATGACCCTGCCGGCGACCAAGATCAATCTGGTGCACCGCTCGGATGGTTCGGGCACCACCTTCAACTTCTCCAACTACCTGTCCAAGGTCAGCCCGGAGTGGAAGAGCAAGGTTGGCGAAGGCACCTCCGTACAGTGGCCAGGCGGCGTGGGCGGCAAGGGCAACGAAGGCGTGGCGTCGTACGTGCAACAGATCAAGGGCTCGATCGGCTATGTCGAACTGGCCTACGCACTGCAGAACAAGATGCCCTACACCTCGCTGCAGAACGCGGCTGGCCAGTGGGTCGAGCCGAACGCCGACAGCTTCGCCGCCGCAGCCGCCAGCGCCGACTGGGCCAACGCCCGTGACTTCAACCTGGTGATTACCAATGCACCGGGCGAGAAGGCCTGGCCGATCACCGCCACCAACTTCATGCTGATGCACAAGCAGGCCAAGGACGCTGCGCGCAGCAAGGCGACCCTGGACTTCTTCAAGTGGGCACTGGAAAACGGCCAGGCCCAGGCCAGCGAGCTGCATTACGTGCCGCTGCCGCCGGAACTGGTGAAGCAGATCCAGGCCTATTGGGGCAGCGAGTTCAAGTAATGCCTGCAGCCCGCCGGCCAGGCGGGCTGCGCGGCGGCGAGGTGCTTGAGGGCGCCTCGCCGTTCCTGATGTCTCACGCTCCCGCCATTGCGCGGGTGACGGGTTCAATCGAATGAATGCCACTGCCATTCCCGAAGCGATGACCGCTCCCCGCGGCCGTGACCTGCGCGATGCGCGCGCCGATCGGCTGTTCAAGCTGGTATTGGCCGCCACCGTGGTGTTCGTGCTGCTCGCACTGGGCAGCGCAGCACTGTCGATGCTGTGGGGTGGGCGACATGCGCTGCAGATGCAGGGCCTGAGCTTCTTCTATTCCGCCGACTGGAATCCGGTAGAGAACAAATATGGTGCGCTGGCGCCGATCTACGGCACCCTGGTCACCGCGCTGATCGCGATGCTGATCGCGGTGCCGGTGAGCTTCGGCATCGCGTTCTTCCTCACCGAAGTGGCACCGCGCTGGCTGCGTGGGCCGGTCGGTACCGCCATCGAACTGCTGGCCGGCATTCCGTCGATCATCTACGGCATGTGGGGCCTGTTCGTGCTGGTCCCGGTGATGACCGAGCACGTGACGCCCTGGCTCAACGACCATCTGGGCACGTTGCCGCTGATCGGCCCGCTGTTCCAGGGCCCACCGCTGGGCATCGGCCTGCTCACCGCCGGCTTCGTGTTGGCGATCATGGTGATTCCCTTCATTTCTTCGGTGATGCGCGAAGTATTCCTGACCGTGCCCACGCGCCTGAAGGAATCGGCCTACGCACTGGGTTCCACCAAGTGGGAAGTGAGCTGGGACATCGTTCTGCCCTACACCCGCTCGGCGGTGATCGGCGGTGTGTTCCTGGGCCTGGGACGCGCGCTGGGCGAAACCATGGCGGTGGCCTTCGTGGTGGGCAACACGGTGCGGCTGTCGCCATCGCTGCTGGAGCCGGGCACCACCATTGCCGCATTGATCGCCAATGACTTCGGCGAGGCCACCGAAACCTATCGCTCGGCCCTGTTGCTGCTGGGTTTTGTGCTGTTCATCGTGACCTTCATCGTGCTGGCGATCGCGCGCTTGATGCTGATGCAGCTCTCGCGCCGGGAGGGCAACTGATGTCCGCCGCTTCGGTCTCGCAATCGCTCTACACCCGGCGCCGCATCACCAATGCGGTGGCGCTGCTGCTGTCGTGCATCACCGCCCTGTTCGGGCTGTGCTTTCTGGCCTGGATCCTGTGGACGCTGTTGTCCAAGGGTCTGCCTGGCATCGATCTCAAGCTGTTTACCCAGATGACCCCGCCGCCGATGCAGGAAGGTGGCCTGCTCAATGCCTTCTACGGCAGCGCGGTGATGTGCGGGCTGGCGTTGGCAATCGGCACCCCGCTGGGCGTGGCCGCCGGCACCTGGCTGGCCGAATACGGCAATGCGCGCAAGGCCGGCGAGGTGGTGCGCTTCGTCAACGACATCCTGCTGTCGGCGCCGTCGATCGTGCTGGGCCTGTTCGTCTACACCTTGTACGTGATGCAGACCGGTGGGCGCTTCTCGGCGTTCGCCGGTGCGTTGTCGCTGGCCTTCATCGTGCTGCCGGTGGTGGTGCGCACCACCGACGAGATGCTGCGGCTGGTGCCGGCGCAGATGCGCGAGGCCGCGTTGTCGCTGGGTATTCCGCAGTGGAAGGTGACGGTGCAGGTGCTTTACCGCAGCGCCTCGGCCGGCATCGTCACCGGCGTGCTGCTGGCGCTGGCGCGCATCAGCGGCGAAACCGCGCCACTGTTGTTCACCGCCTTCGGCAATCAGTACTGGAACAGCAACATCTTCCAGCCGATGGCCAGCGTGCCGATCATCATGAACCAGTTCGCCGGCAGCCCCTACGAATCCTGGCAGACGCTGGCCTGGGCCGGCGCACTGGTACTGACCGTCTTCGTGTTGCTGGTGAGCCTGGGCGCACGCGCGTTGCTGGTGCGCAACAAGATTTCCAATGACTGACCTCTCCTTTCGGACCCCGGACATGAACGATCTTCAAAACGCCAAGCCGATGCATCGCATCGCCGTTCCGGCTGCCGCACGGGCGCCGAGCGTGCAGGCACAGGTCAAGGTGGCCGCCCGCGAGCTGGACTTCTATTACGACAAGTACCACGCGCTCAAGGGCATCAATATCGAAATTCCGGAAAAGCGCGTCACTGCGCTGATCGGGCCATCGGGTTGCGGCAAGTCGACCCTGCTGCGCATCTTCAACCGCATCTATGCGCTGTACCCGAAGATGGAGGCGCGCGGCGAGGTATTGCTGGACGGGGAAAACATCCTCTCGCCCAAGTACTCGATGAACCGCCTGCGCAGCAAGGTGGGCATGGTGTTCCAGAAGCCGGTGCCGTTTCCGATGACGATCTTCGAGAACGTGGCCTACGGCATCCGCCATCACGAAAAACTGTCCAAGGCCGACATGCAGGAGCGGGTGGAACAGGCGCTGCGCCAGGGCGCGCTGTGGGACGAGGTCAAGGACAAGCTGGGGCAGAGCGCGCTTGGCCTGTCCGGCGGCCAGCAGCAGCGCCTGTGCATCGCACGCGCGGTGGCCTTGCGGCCGGACGTGCTGCTGCTGGACGAACCGACCTCGGCGCTGGACCCGATTTCCACCAGCCGTATCGAACAATTGGTGGAAGAACTCAAGCGCGACTACACCATCGTGATCGTGACCCACAACATGCAGCAGGCCGCGCGCGTGTCCGACTACACCGCCTTCATGTACCTGGGCGACCTGATCGAACACGACCGCACCGAAACCATCTTTTCCCAGCCCTCCAAGCAGCAGACCGAGGACTACATCACCGGTCGTTTCGGTTGATGTCTGCCAACGCATCACCTGCGCTGCATTGAAGCAGCCACACCGTTGCCCTGCACACGGCTCGCCGCGTGCAGGGCAACGGACGTCCACCACTGCCTAGAAAATCGAGACCACGATGAACCAGCACCCCAACGACCATATCGTCAAGAGCTACGACGAAGAGCAGCACCGGCTTGTCGCCGAGATCGTGCGCATGGGCGAGACGGCGGTGGCGCAACTGGAAGCGGCGCTGGACGTCGTGGAGCGTCGCGATGACCACGCCGCACACCGCATCGTGGTCAATGACGAAGCGATCGACGCACTGGAACACGCCATCAGCCATGACGTGATGCGGCTGGCCTTGCGTGGCCCGATGGCGCGCGACCTGCGCGAGATCCTGGCCGGCCTGCGGATTCCGGCCGATATCGAACGCATCGGGGATTACGCGGCCAACGTGGCCAAGCGCTCGATCGCACTCAATGCCGCGCCGCCGCTGCCGCAGACGGTGGGCCTCCGCGCGCTGGGCCAGATGGCCGCCGATGCGGTACGCGAGGCAGTGCAGGCGTATCGCGACAAGGACGCCGACGCCGCGATCCGCGTACGCGACGAAGACGCACGCCTGGACGCGCAGTACACCGCGCTGTTCCGCGAACTGCTCACCTACATGATGGAAGACCCGCGCAACATCACCCCCTGCACGCATCTGCTGTTCATGGCCAAGAATCTGGAACGCATCGGCGACCACGCCACCAACATCGCCGAGAACGTGTGGTTCCTGGTGCACGGCGAACAACCGCTGCCGCCGCGCGTGAAGCGCGACGACACCAGCACCACCGGCGTGATCTGAACCAGACGACGCGCGCGTACCCGACGCGCGGGGCCTGCGGTCGCCGCATTGCCTGAACTGCCTCTCGAGGTGTCGTTAGATCGGCCCGACCCACCACAGCTTGGGGTCGGGCCGTTTTTTTTCGCCCTCTGCGGCCAGGCCGCTCCCGCCAGGCAAGTCGCCGGAGAAGTCGACCAGGGAACCTGCGGATGCCGCCTGCACGCCGCCGGCCACGCGTCAGCGCGCAAGGCAGGACCGGGACGGCGACAGATGGCCAAGGCCAGGCACGCGGTGCGACCTGCTAGGCTATACGGATGAACGCACCGGTCGCCCCGCCCTCTGCCCGCTCCATCCTGCCCATGTCGCGGCGTTTCCGCGGCTATCTGCCCGTGGTGGTGGACGTGGAAACCGGCGGCTTCGACTGGAACCGGCATGCCTTGCTGGAAATCGCCTGCGTGCCGATCGAGATGGATGCGGACGGGCGCTTTTTCCCCGGCGAAACCGCCAGCGCGCACCTGGTGCCTGCACCAGGGCTGGAGATCGACCCGAAGTCGCTGGAAATCACCGGCATCGTGCTCGACCATCCGTTCCGCCTGGCCAAGCAGGAAAAGGACGCGTTGGACCATGTATTCGCGCCAGTGCGCGCAGCGGTGAAGAAATACGGCTGCCAGCGCGCGATCCTGGTTGGCCACAACGCGCACTTCGATCTGAACTTCCTCAACGCAGCCGTGGCGCGCGTCGAGCACAAGCGCAATCCGTTCCACCCCTTCAGCGTATTCGATACGGTCACCCTGGCCGGCGTGGCCTATGGGCAGACCGTGTTGGCGCGCGCCGCCCAGGCGGCGGGCCTGGACTGGAACACCGCCGATGCGCACAGCGCGGTCTACGACACCGAGCAGACCGCACGGCTGTTCTGCACGATCGCCAATGCCTGGCCGGGGCCTGGTTAATCGGGAATGGGGAATGGGGAATGGGGAATGGGGAATGGGGAATCGTAAAGCTTGCCGCATCGGCTTCTTCACTGTTCGGGAGAATCGCTTACGCCTTGCGGCGGGCATGCTGCACGCTTTTGCGATTCCCGATTCCCAATTCCCGCCCCTAAGTCCCGCTGATCCGGTCGCGCCCCGCGCTCTTGGCCTCGTATAGCGCGTGATCGGCGCGCTGCATCAGCGACGATGCGGTGTCGTCCTCGCGCAACTGCGCCAGTCCGGCACTGAACGTCACCCGTAGCCCATCCACGCCGCCCCAATCATGGCGCGCGTGGAACAGCGCGCGAATGCGCAGGCACGATGCCTGGGCATCGTCGAGCGTGGTGTCGGCCAGCAGCAGGGCGAACTCTTCGCCACCCAGCCGCGCCGGCAGATCCGTGGCGCGTGCGGCGGCGGTCAGCAGTGCACCCACTTCGTGCAGCACCGTGTCGCCGCTGGCATGCGAATAATGATCGTTGATGCGCTTGAAATGATCGATGTCCAGGATCGCCAGCACCAGTGGCCGGCCGTTGCGGCGTGCACGGCTGATGTCGCGCGCCAAGGCCTCGTCGAAATGGCGACGGTTCGGCAGCCCGGTCAGCGCATCCTCGTGCGCCTGGCGTTCGAACACATCGGACTTGATGCGTAGCCGCGTCAGCAGTTCACTCTTTTCCTGATTGGCGTACAGCAGGCGCTGTGCCTGCAGCTGCAGGTCGTGGGTACGGCTGCGCACCAGTTCGGCGAGCCGGGCGTTGTGGGTCTTGTAGCGATGCAGCAGCAACCGATACGACAAGGCCAGTGCGACCAGCGCAACCAGCAGCGCCGCCAGGCGCACATCCTGGCGCTGCCACCACAGCGGCAACACGTCGAAGGTCCAGCGCGCTTCCTGACGGCTCCACGCCCCGCCCGGATGGCGGGCGCTCACGCGCAGCGTGTAATGACCGGGCGGTAGCCCGATGAATTCCACGTTGCGCTGCCGGCCGCGCTCGATCCATCCCTTGTCCAGGCCATCCAGGCGCGTGCGGTACTCGATGCGTTCGGACAATAGAAAGCTCATGCCCGCGTAGGCCACGCTGAGACGGTGGCCACCGGGCAGCGCGGCCGGTTGCCGCCAGTCCAGCGGCTGGCCATCCTGCTGCACGCGCTCGATCGCTGCCGGCGGCGGGCGACGTTCGCGAAACCGCCGCAGACGCGCCGGATCGACCGTGCTGACTCCGCCGGCGGTGACCACCCATACCGACCCATCCGCGCGCTCGATCATGCTCGGCCCGGAACTACCGTTGGCCTGCGCATTGCCCATGCCATCGATCTCGCCGTAGCGCTCGACGTCCAGCCTGCCGCGCCCATCGGCCACCGCGTCGAGCGCGCCGAATGCGCTGCGCAACATACCGCGATTGCTGCTGATCCAGGCATTGCCAAGCTGGTCCTTCACCACCTGGAACACCGTATCGACCGGCATGCCCTGCTCCAGGCCCACCCGCGCAAGCGTGCCACCGCGGACGCGATACAAGCCACGGTCGGTGGAGATCCACATGGCCTTGCCGATCGACTGGAACCCGAACACGCTGCGCGCCCCCCCGAGGCGCTGCAGATCCAGCGGTCGCAGCTGGCCCTCGCGCAACACCGCCGCGCCATCCACCGAGCCGATCCACAGCGCACCATCGAGACTGGCCAAGGCAGTAATCACGCCCTCGGGCATGCCAGCGATTGCCAATGGCACGCGCTTGCCATCCACCAGCTTCACCACGCCGCGCTGGGTGGCCAGCCACGCCACGTCGGGATCGTCCACGAGGATGGCGCGGATGTGACCGCTCGGAATGCCCTCGGCTTCGCCGAACTGGCGCAGCACCCGTCCGCCGCGCAACACAAAGACACCATCGGCATAGGTGCCCACCCACAGGTCGCCATTGCGGTCCAGCGCCAGGCTGAGCACCGATGGCCGGCGCCCGGATGGCAGCGCGACCGGCACCGGGACGATGCGCCCATCCGGCAGCATGCGATCCAGACCGGCGGTACCGGCGATCCACAGGCTGCCATCGCGATCCTCGAGCACCGCGCGCGTATAGTCCCCGCTCAAGCCGTCGCGCTGGCTGTAGCTACTGAACAAGGTCTCGCGCAGCCGGAACAGGCCGCCGTTGGCGCCCACCCAGATGCTGCCTTCGGCATCCTCGCGCAGGCTGACGATACGCCCACCGGGCAGGCTGCGCCCGGCCGGCAGGTGCTCCACCCCGTGGCTGCCGATGCGCAGCAGCCCCTGGTTCTCGCTGCCCAGCCAGAGATCGCCGTTGCGATCCTGCAGCATCGCGGTGAAATGGCCCTGCTCTGGAACCCGGTGCACCAGATCGGCACGCCCATCGTGCAACTGGTACAGCCCATCGTCCGCGACCACCCACAGCCTGCCGTCCGGGGCGCGATACGGCCACGCCAGACCCGGTGGCAGCCCAAACGCCGCTGGCGCGCGGCGCATGCGCCCATCCGGTTCACGATAGACCAACCCGTCCAGCGTACCGATCAGCAACCGGCCGTCATTGTCGAACAGCATGCGCGGGAAGCTGCTCTGCAGCGGCACACCATCGCGCGGCGGAAAATAGTCGAAGCGTCCATCCGGCCACAGGCAACCCAGCCCGTGCCCTTCGAACAAGAGCCACATGCGGCCTTCCGCATCCATCGTCATCGCGTGGATCAGCGCCTGCGGCCACGCCCCCCTGCGCGGCCAGTGGCGCCATTGCCCATCGGCGCCATGCCGCACCAGATTGCCGCGTGCATCGCTGAGCCACAGCGCGCCATGGCGGTCCACATACAGCGCTCCCACGCCGTTATCGGGCAGGCCGGGCCGGGTACTGCGGTCGATGACGGTGAATTCCAGCCCGTTGTAGCGCACCAGGCCTTCCCAGGTGGCAAACCACAGGGCGCCGTCGGGGGTCTGGGCGATGTCGCGCAGCGAGTTGTGCGGCAAGCCGTTGCGCGAGCTCCAGCTGTCGATGGCGTAATCACGCAACGGCGCCGTACCGGCCTGCGCGGCGAATACGGCGAATGCGTACAGCGTCAACAGCATGCACACACCGACGCCTGGCCAGCGCCGCCACCGCCCGTACGCCCGTGCCCACGCTGCGTCGGCGCCCCCATTCTCGCCCCTGCCGCAGGCGCCCACCCCAAGTTTCATCAGATCGACACGCCGTTCACTGTCGATATGGTAGGCAAAAACCAGCGCGCGTGCCGAACCGCGCCGCCCGGTGGTCGCGGAAGCATTGCCCCAGCAGCGTTACGCAGCCCGAGGGCATCATCGCCCCGGCAACCGCCCGCTGACCATCTGCGCAGATAAGGGCCAGCCAGTGCACCGGCCAAGCCCCCCCCTATGTGCCCGCGAGCGGCGGCGCTGCGCTACCGCTCCCACCCTCCCGGCGGGTGCGCGATCCTCACTGACCCAGGCGTTGGCGCACCGCTTCGAACAGGGTTACCCCGGTGGCCACGGAGACGTTGAGACTCTCGATATCGCCCGGCATCGGGATCTTGACCAGCCCGTCGCAATGCTCGCGGGTGAGACGGCGCAGGCCATCGGCCTCGCCGCCCAGCACCAGCCCGACATTGCCGCGCAGGTCTACGCTGTACAGCGAGGCCTCGGCCTCGCCGGCCAGGCCGTACAGCCACACGCCCTGCTTCTGCAGATCGCGCAGGCAACGCGCCAGGTTGGTCACCGCCACCACCGGGATACGGTCGGCGGCACCGGCCGAGGTCTTGCGCACGGTGGCGTTCACCGTGGCCGACTTGTCCTTGGGGATCACCACGGCGGTCACGCCCGCCGCCGCCGCGCTACGCAGGCAGGCGCCCAGGTTGTGCGGGTCCTGCACGCCATCGAGCACCAGCACCAGCGCACGCCCCTCGGCCGCATCGACCAGCCCCTCCAGCTCGTTTTCCGCCCACAGCCGCGCCGCCGCATAGCGCGCAGCCACGCCCTGGTGGCGCACCTGCCCACCCACGCCGTCCAGCGCCTGGGTATTGACCCGGCGCACGTCGATGCCCTTGCGGCGCGCCTGTTCCTCGATCTCGGTCAGCCGCGGATTCTTGCTGCCGGCCTCGATCAACACCTCGCGCACGTTGTCGGCATCATTCTCGACGGACGAGGCGACGGCGTTGACGCCGACGATCCACTGGTTCTGCTTGCTCATTGCGCGGAATACGAAAAGATGAAAGCGGGCATGGTAGGCCCTGCGGCCTGCCACGTCACGACCAGGCCGGCCACTGCGCCGTATCGTGACCCGGATGCTGCCGCTACACCCTGCCCGCACGGCGCGCGAGCGCGTCGGGTGGGTCTGCTGATCGGATGTGTTGCCGGCAGCACTGCGCCACCGGCAACGTCATGCCTCAGATCGATCAGTGCGACTTCTTCTTGCGCTTGGCAGGCTTTTCCCGCGGCGGCAACGGCGCCTCGGCGGGGTCGCGCTCTTCGGCCAGCCGGAAATCGATCTTGCGCTCTTCCATGCTGGCCTTGAGGACCAGCACGCGCACCGGGTCGCCCAGCCGGAATTCGCGACCACGGCGCTCGCCGCTCAGCGTCTTGCGAATCGGGTCGAACTGGTAATAGTCCTGCGGCAGCTGGGTGACATGCACCAGGCCGTTGACCTTGGATTCGTTCAATTCCACGAACAGGCCGAAGCCGGTCACGCCGCTGATGACGCCATCGAACTGGCCACCGACATGCTTCTCCATCCAGGCGGCGCGGTAACGCTCATCCACTTCGCGCTCGGCCTCGTCGGCACGCCGCCCACGCTCGGAACACTGCAGCGCCAGCGCCGCCATCTGCCGCGGCGTGTAGATGAACTTCTCCGGGCTGGCGCCGGTCAGCGCGTGCTTGATCGCGCGGTGCACCAGCAGGTCCGGATAACGGCGGATCGGCGAGGTGAAGTGCGCATACGCCTCCAACGCCAGGCCGAAGTGGCCGTTGTTGTCCGGCGAATACACCGCCAGGCTCTGGCTGCGCAGCAGTACCGATTCCAGCAATGCGGCATCCGGGCGCGCACGCACCTTCTTCAGCAGCTTGGTGTAATCGGCGGGGCGCACCTTGCTCCAGGCCGGCAGGCTGAGCTGGAATTCCTTGAGGAACTCCAGCAGGTCCTCGTACTTGCTCTCCGGCGGGCGCTCATGCACGCGGTATGGCGCGGGCACATGCACGCTCAGCAGGTAGCGTGCGGCTTCCACGTTGGCGGCGATCATGCATTCTTCGATCAGCTTGTGCGCGTCGTTGCGCACCAGCATGCCGGCCTGGGTGACTTCGCCGGTATTGTCGAGCACAAAGCGCACTTCGGAGGTTTCGAACTCGATCGCGCCGCGGTGCGTGCGCGCCTTGGACAACAGGTGATACAGCTGATGCAGGCGCTGTACCTGCGGCAACAGCGGGCCGATGAAGGCCTTGGTGTCGGCATCGTCCTCGCCCACCGCCTTCCAGACCTGGTTGTAGGTCAGGCGTGCGTGGGAATTCATCACCGCTTCGTAGAAGCGCGAGCCGCTGACCTCGCCGTCGCGGCCCACCTGCATGTCGCAGACAAAGCACATGCGGTCGACCCTGGGCATCAGCGAGCAGATGCCGTTGGACAGCGTTTCCGGCAGCATCGGCACCACGAAGCCGGGGAAATACACCGAGGTGGCACGCTGTTGCGCCTCATCGTCCAGCGGCGTACCAGGACGCACATAGTTGGACACGTCGGCGATCGCCACGACCAGACGGAAGCCGTCTGCGTTCGGCTCGCAGTACACCGCGTCGTCGAAATCCTTGGCGTCTTCGCCATCGATGGTGACCAGCGGCATCTGCCGCAGGTCCACGCGGCCGCCAATCATCTGCGGCTCGACCACCAACGGCACGGCCGCGGCTTCGTCCAGCACTTCCTGCGGGAACTCGTGCGGCAGTTCATGGCCATGGATGGCCATTTCCACCACCAGCGACGGGGTCAGCTTGTCGCCGAGCACGGCGATGATCTTGCCGATGGCCGGGCGGCGCGCATCCGGCGGTGCGATCAGCTCGCACACCACCAACTGGCCTTCGCGCGCCTCGCCGATGCCGTCCGGGGCGATCTGTACGTTGCGCTGCACGCGCTTGTCGTCCGGATCGACGTAGGCCACGCCGTGTTCGTAGAAAAAGCGCCCGAGCATGCGCGACATGCCGCGTTCGAGCACGCGGGCGATGGCACCTTCGCGGCGGCCGCGACGGTCGATGCCGGTCACGTTGGCCAATGCACGGTCGCCGTGCATCACCTTGCGCATTTCGAATGGCGGCAGGAACAGGTCGTCGCCACCCTCGTCCGGCTTGAGGAAACCAAAGCCCTCGGGATTGGCGATCACCACGCCGGCAATCAGGCTGGTCTGCTGCACCGGGGCATAGCCGCCGCGACGGTTCTGCACCAGCTGCGCTTCGCGCACCATCGCGGCCAGGCGCTTGCCCAGCGCATCGATGCGATCGCTCAGGCCGAGCTGCTCGGCGATCTCTTCGGCGGTCTGCGGGCCGTCGCAGGCTTCCAGCAGCTGCAGGATGGCTTCGCGGCTGGCGATCGGCTCGGCATAGCGCAGCGCCTCGCGGTCGGCATGCGGGTCCTTGAAACTGGTGGCAGGCGCGGCGGTGGCCTCTGCAAAACGCTCGGGCGGCGGTGCCGGCGGGCCGCTCTTGCGCGGATGCGGCGCGCGCGGAGCGGCGGGCAGTGGAGCGGAAGGCGGCTCCGGTGCCGCCTTGGCGGCGGCGCGCTTGTTGGCGGACCTGGTCGATGCACCGGCAGCGGCGCGGACCAGGAAGTCGGGCATCCACCCGGGTAACTTCTGTTGTTCGGCGGTGGAGGAATCGCCCGGGCTGGCGGATTTACGGCGGCTGGGCCGGGCGGAATCTGGGGGGTTTTTCTTCGTCATTGCCCTTATGGTACCCCCTGCGGTCCTGGCGTGGGCGGCAGGCCGGCCCCGGCGGCCGGCCATGGATGCATGAAACCCGTTGACAAGCCAGCCGGGAGTCTGCAAAATTCGCGGCTCACCTGCCCAGGTGGCGGAATTGGTAGACGCACTAGCTTCAGGTGCTAGCGGGGGCAACTTCGTGGAGGTTCGAGTCCTCTTCTGGGCACCAGTTTAAAAAGACCTCCGAGCGATCGGGGGTCTTCTGGTTTATGGGGTCCGGATCTTCCGGGCGCCTCGACCGATCGATGCGCATCTTGCGCCTGCCTATTGGATCAGTCGTGTCACCACCTGTGCGGCACGGCATTCACGCCGCGCATCTCGCATCAAGGCCCAAGTATTCCAGGACAGCCTGGCCAGCGCCTCCGGCATCGTGCCTACGGCACCGCAGTGATCCCGGCGACGCGCAATGCCTGCGCCCAGATGCGGTAACCGGCTTCGCTGGGATGGGTGCTGTCGGGCATCAGGGCTTCGGGAAGGGAACCGTCGGCCTGCAGCAGTTGCGGGCCGATATCCAGCAACCGCACCGACGGGTCCTTGGCGAAACGGGCGACCAGCAGGCGATTGGTCTCGGCGATCGGCGCACGCAGCGGGCTATCGGCACGGAAACCACGCGGCATGATCTGCATCAGGATCAACCTGCTGTTGGGCAACCGGCGGCGCACCTCGGCGACCACGGCCTCCACGCCCTGGGCCGCCTCGGCCGGCGTACTGGCGCGCGACTGCGCAGTGCCGGTGAGGTTGTTGGTGCCGATATGCAGCACCACCCAACGCGGGTCCAGGCCGTCGAGTTCGCCCTGGCGGATGCGCCACAGCACGTTCTGGGTGCGATCCCAGCCGAAGCCCAGGTTCAGCACCGGCCGCTTGCCGTACAACCACTGCCAGGACGCCGCGCCGCTGACGCGAGTGGCCTGCGGCGGACCAGCCCAGAAATGGGTGATCGAGTCGCCGATCATCACCACCTCCGGCTTGAGCGTACGTGCCACGGCCAGCGCTGCGTGGTGGCGCGCATACCAGTCGTAGGAATCCTGCTCCAGCCAATCGACCGGCATCAACGCGGTTGCCGCATCCCGCCCGAGCTCGGCAACCGGCTTGACCGGCGGTTCGCCAAGCAGCCGCGCCAGGGTCGGTTCGATCGCCTCGGCCAGCATGCGCTGGCCCTGCGTGTCCGGATGCAGGGCACCGGCGGCAGGCCGAAAGCGGGTGTCGTAGAACAGCTCGGTCCGCAGCGTGCCCGCACGCTGGAAGACCGTGCCCACGTCCAGATAGGTCACGCGCGGGTTGTCGCCGTAGCGCACCGCCAGCCCCTGGTTGACCTGCGCATCGCGACGCGACTTCTCTGCGGAAATATCCGTGGGCAGCACGCTCAGCAGCAGGATGTGGGTGCGTGGCAGTTTCTGCTCGATGGCCGCCACCACCGCATCGATGCCGAGCTGGGCCTGCTCGGCGCTCTGGCCGAGATGACCGGTGTTGTTGGTACCGATCAGCACCAGCGCGACCTTGGGAGCCAGGCCGTCCACTTCGCCATTGGCCAGCCGCCACAGCACGTTCTCGGTGCCATCGCCGCTGAAACCCAGGTTCAGCGCACGACGGCTGCCGTAGAAGGCCTGCCAGGTGGACTGGAAGTCTTCGTCCGGCGCCTTGGCCTTCTCGTAGTTCTGGGTGATGGAATCGCCGATCAACAGCAGCGGCGTGTTGGCGTGCTGCTTCACCTGCTCCAGCACCTGCGCATGCCGCTGCGCCCACCAGGGCTCCTGCAGCCGATCGGTGGGCACGATCGAAGGCGTGGGCGTCTGCGCACCTGCACAGGCACAGGCCAGCAACAGCCCCCAGCACACCAGCGCAGGCGCAATGGCAGACGGCGAACGACGGAAAAACACAGCGTGCAACGACCGGAACATGCGCGCACCAGCGACGGGGTAGCGGCGATTGTGGTCTGCGCACGCGGCCAACGACAAGCGCGCCAGCGTTTCGTAGGAGCGTGCCTGCGCGCGACGAAGCGTTATCGATAACGCCAAGTCGCGCGCAGGCACGCTCCTACGAGACGCACCGGATGGGCCGCTCAGCGCAACCCGGTCTCCCCGCGCGCGATCACCAGGCGTTGAATCTCGGAGGTGCCTTCGTAGATCTCGGTGATCTTGGCGTCGCGGAAGTAACGCTCCAGCGGCATTTCCTTCGAGTAGCCCATGCCACCGTGGATCTGCACCGCCTGGTGGGTGATCCACATCGCCGCCTCCGACGCGGTGAGCTTGGCCACGGCCGCCTCGGTGCCGAACTTCTTGCCCTGCCCCTTGAGCCAGGCCGCGCGCAGCGTGAGCAGCAGCGCCGCATCCAGCTTGCACTTCATGTCGGCGATCTTGGCCTGGGTCATCTGGAAGGTACCGATCGCCGCGCCGAACGCCTGGCGTTCCTTCACGTAGGCCAGCGTGGCTTCATAGGCGGCACGCGCGATGCCTACCGCCTGCGAGGCAATGCCGATGCGCCCGGCATCCAGCACGCTCATCGCGGTCTTGAAGCCCTCGCCCTCGGTGCCCAACACCTCGTCCGGCTGCGCCACATAGTCGGCGAACTCGATCTCGCAGGTGGCCGAGGCGCGGATGCCCAGCTTGGGCTCGGTCTTGCCGCGATGGAAGCCGGCGCGCTCGGTATCGACCATGAACGCGGTGATGCCGCGCGAGCCCTTGTCCGGCTCGGTCACCGCGAACAGCACGATGTACTTGGCCACCGGGCCGGAGGTGATCCAGCTCTTCTTGCCGTTGACGACGAAGCTGCCATCGCCCTGCTTGACCGCGCGGCAGCGCATTGCCGAGGCATCGGAGCCGGACTGCGGCTCGGTCAGTGCGAAAGCGCCGATGTGGGTGCCTTCGGCAATCGCGCGCACGTAGCGCTGCTTCTGCGCTTCGGTGCCGTTCTTCAGGATGCCGGTGCAGAACAGCGAGTTATTGACCGACATGATGGTGGCATGCGCGCCGTCGGCGGCGGCGATCTCGATCATCGCCAGTGCATAGCTGATCGGGTCCATGCCGGCGCCGCCGTACTCGGCCGGCACCTCGATGCCCATCAGGCCGTTCTCGCCCAGCAGCTGGATATTCTCCAGCGGAAACTCGCCGCTGCGATCGAACTGCTCGGCACTGGGGGCGATCTTTTCCTGGCCGATCCGGCGGGCCACGTCCTGGATCATCCGTTGTTCTTCGGTAAAGCTGAAATCCACGTTCGACCCCTCCCGGGGATTGGCTGTGCGCCCATTGTAGCCACAACCATTCGCATGCGTATGTAGTTGACCCCACCCCCTGCCCGGCCGAAAATATCTCCATATCGCGATATAGAGATATTCATGGATCTGGAAGACTGGTCGGCCCGCCTGAAAGTATTCGCCGACGCCACCCGAGTCCGCCTGCTGGCCCTGCTGGAACAGGAAGAACTCACCGTGGCCGAGCTGTCGGCCATCACCCGCCTGGCCCAGCCGCGGGTGTCCACCCACCTGGCCAAGCTCAAGGAAGCCGGGCTGGTGCGCGACCGCCGCGCTGGTGTGTCCGCATACTACCGCTTCGATGAGGTGTCGCTGGACCCGGCCCAGCGTGCGCTGTGGCTGGCGCTGAGCACCGGCAGCGACGACCCGCTGCTGCGCCAGGATGGCGAGCGCGTGGCCGCCGTGCTGGCCAACCGCGCCGCCGACCAGAACTGGGCCGATTCGGTGGCCGGCGACATGGAGCGCCACTACTCGCCCGGGCGCACCTGGGAAGCGCTGGCGCGCACCGCGCTGCCCCTGCTGGAAACCGGCGACGTGCTGGACATCGCCTCCGGCGATGGCGTGCTGGCCGAGCTGGTGGCCCCGCACGCGACCCGCTACATCTGCATCGACACCAGTGCGCGCGTGGTGGCCGCCGCCAGCGAGCGCCTGCGCAAGCTGCGCAACGTAGAAGTGCGCGAAGGCGACATGCATGCGCTGCCGTTCCCCGATGCCAGCTTCGACCTGGTGGTGCTGATGCATGCACTCACCTATGCCGCCAAGCCGGCGCAGGCCGTGGCCGAATCGGCGCGTGTGCTGCGCCCCGGCGGCCGGCTGCTGCTGTGCAGCCTGGCCAAGCACGAACACCGCGCCGCCGTACATGCCTACGGCCACGTCAACCTGGGTTTTGCCGCCAAGGAATTGCGCAAGTTCGTCGAGAAAGCGGGGCTGGAGGTGTCCAGCCTGGAGACGGTAACGCGCGAAAAGCGGCCGCCGCATTTCGAGGTGATTTCATTGATTGCTGTGAAGCCGGAAATTGGGAATTGGGAATCGGGAATCGTTGAAAGCAGCGCCACTGCCTCTCGGAGAATCGCATCATGACGCCCGCTGCAATCCCCAATCCCCAATCCCCAATCCCGTTCTCGCTGCCGTGGCTGCATCCGGAGCGTGCTGCCAAGCTCACTGCCGCGTTGCGCGAGCGCATCCTCATCATCGATGGCGCAATGGGCACCATGATCCAGCGCCACGATCTGCAGGAGCCGGATTACCGCGGCACCCGCTTTGCCGAGGGCTACGACAGCGCGCATGTGCATGGGCCGGGGTGCGATCACGCACATGCGCCGGAAGGGCATGACCTGAAGGGCAACAACGACCTGCTGCTGCTGACGCGCCCGGAGATCATCGCCGGCATCCACCGCGCCTACCTGGATGCCGGTGCCGACCTGCTGGAGACCAACACCTTCAACGCCACCTCGGTGAGCCAGGCCGACTATCACCTGGAACACCTGGTCTATGAGTTGAACAAGGCCGGTGCCCAGGTTGCACGCAGCTGTTGCGATGCGGTCGAAGCACTGACCCCGCACAAGCCGCGTTTTGTCATTGGCGTGCTCGGCCCGACCAGCCGCACCGCCTCGATCAGCCCCGACGTCAACGACCCCGGCTATCGCAATACCAGCTTCGATGCACTGCGGCAGACCTATCGCGAGGCGATCGAGGGCTTGATCGACGGCGGCGCCGACACCTTGATGGTGGAAACCATCTTCGACACCCTCAATGCCAAGGCGGCGCTGTACGCCATCGAAGAAGTCTTCGAAACGCGCGGCGGGCGCCTGCCGGTGATGATCTCCGGCACCATCACCGATGCGTCCGGGCGCACCCTGTCCGGACAGACCGCCGAAGCGTTCTATGCCTCCGTGGCGCACGGGCGACCGTTGTCGGTGGGCCTGAACTGCGCGCTGGGCGCCAAGGACCTGCGCCCGCATGTGGAGACGCTGGCGCAGATCGCCGACGGCTATGTGAGCGCGCATCCGAATGCCGGCCTGCCGAATGCATTTGGCGAGTACGACGAAACCCCTGAAGAGATGGCGGAGACATTGCGCGAGTTTGCGCAGGCCGGCTTGCTCAATCTGGTCGGGGGGTGCTGCGGCACCTCGCCCGATCACATCCGCGCCATCGCCGAGGCGGTGGCCGATCTGCCGCCTCGGCAATTGCCTGGTGGGCAGGAGCTGGTGGCGTGATGCGCACGGCAGGCCCTCATCCGCCCTTCGGGCACCTTCTCCCGCCTGCGGGAGAAGGACAGCACATGGCTTGGCTTGCCGCAAAGATGCGCCGTGCGCAGCCAATCACCCTTTTTCCGCCTGCGGGAGAAGGACAGCGCATGGCTTGGCTCGCCACAAAGAACCGCCGTGCGCAGCCAATCACCCTTCTCCCGCCTGCGGGAGAAGGACAGCGCATGGCTTGGCTCGCCACAAAGAACCGCCGTGCGCAGCCAATCACCCTTCTCCCGCCTGCGGGAGAAGGACAGCGCATGGCTTGGCTCGCCACAAAGATGCGCCGTGCGCAGCCAATCACCCTTCTCCCGCTTGCGGGAGAAGGACAGCGTATGGCTTGGCTTGCCACAAAGACCCGCCCTGCGCAGCCAATCACCCTTCTCCCGGTTGCGGGAGAAGGTGGCGCGCAGCGCCGGATGAGGGCCGCATTCCACCGCACGCCATCGCAGGGCCATAGACACCAATCCATCAAAACCGATCGCGCCGTCACCGTCCAGCAGAGGCTTGCATGAGCACTCCCCGCTACACCCGCCTGTCCGGGCTGGAGCCGCTGGTCATCACCCCGGACCTGCTGTTCGTCAACGTCGGCGAGCGCACCAACGTGACCGGCAGCGCGCAGTTCCGCAAACTCATCAAGGAAGAGCGCTACGAAGAGGCGGTAGAGGTGGCGCGCCAGCAGGTCGCCAACGGCGCGCAGATCCTCGACGTCAACATGGACGAAGGCCTGATCGATTCCGAAAAGGCGATGACCCGCTTTCTCAACCTCATCATGTCCGAGCCGGACATCGCGCGCATCCCGGTAATGGTGGATTCGTCCAAGTGGACGGTGATCGAAGCCGGCCTGAAATGCCTGCAAGGCAAGAGCGTGGTCAATTCGATCTCGCTCAAGGAAGGCGAAGCGGTCTTCATCGAACAGGCGCGCAAGGTACTTCGCTACGGCGCTGCCGCAGTGGTGATGGCCTTCGATGAAGTGGGCCAGGCCGATACCTGCGCGCGCAAGGTGGAAATCTGCACGCGCGCCTACACCGTGCTGACCGAGCAGGTGGGCTTCCCGCCGGAAGACATCATCTTCGATCCGAACATCTTTGCCGTGGCCACCGGCATCGAGGAACACGACAACTACGCGGTGGACTTCATCGAGGCCACGCGCGAGATCAAGCGCACGCTGCCGCACTGCCATATCTCCGGCGGCGTCTCCAACGTGTCCTTCTCGTTCCGTGGCAACGAAAGCGTGCGCCAGGCGATCCATTCGGTGTTCCTGTTCCATGCGATAAAGGCCGGCATGGACATGGGCATCGTCAATGCCGGTGGCATGCCGATCTACGACGAGCTGGACCCGGAGCTACGCGAGCGCGTGGAGGACGTGATCCTCAACCGGCGCCGCGACGGCACCGAACGGTTGCTGGACATCGCCGAGCGCTACAAGGGCACCAAGGGGGCATCGAAAGCCGAAGACCTGGCCTGGCGTGACAAGGCGGTGCGTGCACGTCTGGCGCATGCACTGGTGCACGGTATCGACGCCTATGTGGAAACGGATACCGAAGAGGCGCGCCAGCAGTCCACCCGCCCGCTGGATGTGATCGAAGGCCCGCTGATGGACGGCATGAATGTTGTCGGCGACCTGTTCGGCGCCGGCAAGATGTTCCTGCCGCAGGTGGTCAAGTCCGCACGCGTGATGAAAAAAGCCGTTGCCTACCTGCTGCCCTTCATCGAAGCGGAAAAACTGCGCACCGGCGATGTTGGCAAGTCCAACGGCAAGATCATCATGGCCACGGTCAAGGGCGATGTGCACGACATCGGCAAGAACATCGTCGGCGTGGTACTGGCCTGCAACAACTTCGATGTGGTGGACCTGGGTGTGATGGTCAGCGCGCAGGTGATCCTGGACCGCGCACGCGAAGAACATGCGGATCTGATCGGGCTGTCCGGGCTGATTACACCCTCGCTGGAAGAGATGTCGCACGTCGCACGCGAGATGCAGCGCCAGGGCTTCGAGATTCCCTTGTTGATCGGTGGTGCCACCACCTCGCGTGCGCATACCGCGCTGAAGATCGACCCGCACTACAGTGCACCCACCGTGTGGGTAAAGGATGCCTCGCGCGCGGTGGGCGTGGCGCAATCGCTGATTTCGCGCGACCTGCGCCAGGCGTTCGTGGCCGCCAACGATGCCGACTACGCGGAGATCCGCGCGCGTCATCGCAACCGTGGCGACGCCAAGCGGCTGGTGTCGCTGGAAAAGGCGCGCGCGCAACGGTTCGATGGCGATTGGAGCAACTACACGCCGCTCACGCCGCGCCAGCCGGGCCTGCACGTCTTCGACGACTACCCGCTGGCCAAGTTGGTGGAGCTGATCGACTGGACCCCGTTCTTCCAGGCCTGGGAACTGGCCGGCAAGTTTCCGGCCATCCTCAGCGACGAGCTCGTCGGCCCCCAGGCCAGCGAGCTGTATCGCGATGCGCGGCGCATGCTCAAGCAGATCGTTGCCGAAAAATGGCTCACGGCCAAGGCGGTGTTCGGGCTGTGGCCGGCCAATGCGGTAGGCGATGATGTTGTGGTGCTGACAGAGCCTTCGCAATCTGGAATCGGGAATCGGGAATCGCAAGGCGATGCATCGGCACCCGACCACTCCCGATTCTCCATTCCCCATTCCCTGCATTTCTTGCGCCAGCAAGTCGACAAACCCATCGATCGCCCGGATTTCTGCCTGGCCGATTTCATCGCGCCCAAGGACAGCGGCAAGCAGGACTGGATCGGCGCGTTCGCGGTCACGGCCGGCCTTGGTATCGATCCGCACATCGCCCGCTTCGAAGCCGCGCACGACGACTACAACTCCATCCTGCTCAAGGCCCTGGCCGACCGTCTGGCCGAAGCGCTGGCCGAGCGCCTGCATCAGCGTGTGCGCACCGAGTTCTGGGGCTATGTGGACGATGAGCACCTGGACAACGAGGCGCTGATCGCCGAGCGCTATCGCGGCATCCGCCCGGCGCCCGGCTATCCGGCCTGCCCCGAACACAGCGAAAAGCGCATGCTGTTCGACTTGCTCGCCGCCGAGCGGCATGCCGGCATGTCGCTGACCGAGAGCTTTGCCATGCTGCCCACTGCAGCGGTGTCGGGCTATTACTTCAGCCATCCCAGGAGCCAGTACTTCGTAGTCGGGCGGCTGGGCAAGGAACAGGTTGCCGATTACGCCAAGCGCAAGGGCATCACCCTGGCGTTGGCCGAACGCTGGCTGGCGTCCAATCTGGATTACGACCCCGAATAAGCACGGCACGCAAGCGTAGGAGCGCACCCGGGCGCGACGGGGCTGTACCGGTGTAGGAGCGCACCTGGGCGCGACGAGGCCGTACCGGTAAAGCCCCATCGCGCCCAGGTGCGCTCCTACGAGATCACATGCGCATCAAGTCGCCGGGCGCAGCACGTTCAGCACTTCGTGGCAGGCACCCATGGTGTGGTAATCGGTCTTGCCGGCCGGGCTCTTCTCGTCGCTGTACTTGCGGTTGTCCGCATCCAGGATGCGATACCACGCACCGTAACGGTGGTCGATCATGTGCTTCCACGAGTAGTCCCACAGCTTGTCGTACCACTGCCAATAGCGTTCATCGCCACTGCGTTGTGCCAATAAGGCCGCCGCAGCCAGCGACTCAGCCTGCACCCAGAAATACTTGTCGTCGTCGCACACCTGGCCATCCGGCGCGAAGCCATAGTACAGCCCGCCGCGCTGCGCATCCCACGAACGCTCCACCGCCACGTCGAACAGGTGTTGCGCGGTCGGCAACAACCAGTCCATGGGTGCATAACGATCCAGCAGCATCAGCAGCTTGGCCCATTCGGTCTGGTGGCCTGGCTGGAAGCCCCAGGGACGGAACAGATGCTTGGGATTGTCGCGGTTATAGTCCCAATCGATGTTCCACTGCGGGTCGTAATGCTCCCACACCAGACCATCGGCCTTGGCCGCCTGACGCCGGGTCATGTTGTCGGCCAGCTGCAATGCGCGATCGAGATAGCGCTGCTCGCCGCTGGCCTCGTACGCGGCGATCATCGCCTCGCACATGTGCATGTTGGCGTTCTGGCCGCGATACGTGGTGAAGTTGAACTGGGCATCGGCTTCATCGCGGTACAAGCCGAATTCCGGCTCCCAGAAGTGTTTCTCCAGCAGCTGCCAGGTTTCGTCCATCCACGCACGCGCCTCGGCGATGCCGGTCTTCAGCCCGCACGAATACGCCAGCAGCACGAACGCCACGCCGTAGCAATGGTTCATGTCGTCTTCCACCACGCCATCGCGCAGCGTCCAGGCATAACCGCCGGTGGCGGCATTGCGATGCACGTTGCGCAGGTAATCCAGGCCGTGACGCACGGCTTCCAGATACTCGGGGTTACCGAATTCGCGGTAGGCCATCGCATAGTTGAAGACGAAGCGCGTACTGCTCACCAGATGCCGGTGCCCGGCATCGTAGATGCTGCCGTCATCCTTGAAATACTGGAAGAAGCCACCGGCCGGATCGATCGCGCGCGGGTGGTAGAACGCCATGGTGTCGGCGATGTGCTGGCGCAGGACGTCGGCCGAACGGAAATCGGGTGTGGGGGAAGCGGGCAACGGGCTCATGCTTGTTCCTGGATCAGGGTATGGACGTCATCGATGCCGGGCATCGCTGCAAACGCGCCCTTGCGCGTCACCGCCAACGCACCGACGGCGGCGGCGAAGCGGATCACCTCGGCCATCGTCGTAGGGTCGCCGCACAGCTGCTCAAGCGGAATTGCACGCGCTGCCAGCTGGTACAGCAGGCCGCCGACGAAGGCATCGCCCGCCGCAGTGCTGTCGCGCACCTGCACCTCGAAGGTTGGCACCTGGCCCGTATCGGTACGCGTCTGCCAATGCACCGGGCCACCGCCGTCGGTGACCAGCAGCCAACGCGCCTGCCCCTGCCACAGCTTCTGCGTCACCGCGCCAGCGTCGGCCTTCAAGGTGCCGGCCAGATAGTCGAGTTCTTCGCGCGAGAGCTTGACCACATCAGCCAGCGCCAGCGCCTCCCACAGGACCGGCGCCGGGTTCACGTCCTGCGGCCACAGCATCGGGCGCAGGTTGAGGTCCAGGCTGACGATGGCGCCGGCCGCGCGCGCGCGGCGCATGCCATCGAGCGTGCACTGCGCGATCTCCGGCTCGGTCATGCTGTTGGAGCACACATGCAGCACCGCTGCCTGCGCGAAGCCGTCGGCGGCGAAATGGTCGGCGCGGAACAGCAGGTCCGCCGCCGGCGGCCGGTAGAAACTGAAACTGCGCTCGCCTGCGGCATCGAGTGCGACGAACGCCAGCGCAGTCTTGGCCTGGTCGGTGCGCACGATGCCGTCGGTGGCCACGCCTGCCTGCTGCAGGCTCTGCAGCAGGAAGTCGCCAAACATGTCGCGGCCCAGCATGCCGACAAAATGCGCCGCGCCGCCGAGCTTGGCCACCGCCACCGCCACGTTGGCCGGCGCACCACCGGCGTATTGCGCGAAGGTACGCGCATCGTCGCTGGCGGCCTGCGGCAAGGCCAGCATGTCGATCAAGGCTTCGCCGAAGCAGATCACCTGATTCCTGACCGCACTCATGCGCGCGCCTCCGCCAGGGCGCCACGCAGGCGCGAACCCCAGATGCCATAGAACACGATGTACAGGTAGCACACCAGCGGCAGCACGAACGATTCCTGCAGGCCGATGCGGTCGGCCAGCAGGCCCTGCAGGTACGGCACGATCGCGCCACCGACAATGGCCATGATCAACAGGCTGGAGGCGCGGCCGGTCAGCGCGCCCAGGCGCTCGATGCCCAGGGTGAAGATGGTCGGGAACATGATGGAATTGAACAGCCCGATCGCCACCAGCGCATACACCGCCAGCATGCCGCCGCTGAGCATGGTCGCGCCCAGCAACAGCACGTTGATCGCCCCAAACACCGACAACAGCACGCGCGGCGACAACTTGGCCAGCAATGCCGAGCCGACGAAGCGGCCGATCATTGCCAGCGTCCAGTAGGCCGAGACGTACTTGGTCGCCTCGCGCTCGGTGAACCCGCCGATCTCCGGCAACGAGAAGTAATTGACCATCAGGCTGCCGATGGCCACTTCCGCACCGACATAGAAGAAGATCGCCAGCACGCCGAAGCGCACATGCGGGTGGCGCAGCGCATCCAGCAACGAATGCTTGCTTTCTTGCTTCTGCGCGCCGGCGTCAGTCAATGCCGGCAGGCGGAACAGGAACACGAAGATCGCCAGCAGGAACAGCACCACGCCCAGGCCGATGTACGGGCCCTGCACCGCCTGCGCTTCCTGCACGCGGTAGGCAAGCTGCTCGGGTTCCGGCAGCGCCTTGAGCGCGTCGCTGCTCATCACCTTGTTGGACAGGATCAACCAACCGCCCAGCAACGGCGCGATCGCGGTGCCGAGTGAATTGAGCGCCTGCGCCAGGGTCAGCCGGCTGGACGCGCTGCGTTCTGGCCCCAGCAACGCGACATAGGGATTGGCCGCCACCTGCAGGATGGTGATGCCGGTGGCCAGCACGAACAGCGCACCGAGGAATGCGCCGTACACACGCAGCTCCGCCGCCGGCCAGAAGCCCAGGGCACCGACCGCCGCCACGGCCAGCCCGGCCACGATGCCCTGCTTGTAGCCCAGCCGGTTCACCAGCCAACCGGCCGGCAGCGACATCAGGAAATACGCGCCGAAAAAGGTGAACTGCACCAGCATCGCCTGGGCGAAATTGAGCTCGAACACCGACTTCAAATGCGGAATCAGGATGTCGTTGAGGCAGGTGAGAAAGCCCCACATGAAGAAGATCGTGGTGACCACCGACAACGCGACGCGGTTGTTGACGGGCGCCTTGTTGCCGCTTGGCACAGGGGATTGCGTGGAAAGGGAAACCATAGGAGTTGCCTGGTCAGCGGCCGGAGGCCTTGGTGGGGGAATGGGTGGGAGAACGGCGTAAAGGCGCGGGCAAGACCGCAGCGATGGGCGCGCAGGCGCTGCTGGCGCGAACCTTCAGCGCCACCGCGGCGGTGAGCCGCTGCACCGCCAGGTCGGGGCTGCCGATGCGTTGCAGCACCAGTTGCGCAGCCTGACGGCCACGCGCGCGCGGATCGGCAGCCAGGGTGGTCAGCGCCGGCGTGAACAGCGCGGCCTCGGCGATATCGTCGAAGCCGGTCACCGCGAAGTCGCGCCCCGGCACGACGCCGCGCATCGCCAGGGCCGCCATCAGGCCCAGCGCAACGCTATCGTTGTAGCAGACCGCCGCAGTGGCGCCGTGCGTGCCGCCATCGAGCATGCGTGCGCCACACAACGCGGCATCCTGGCGATTGGGTGCCGATTCGACATACTGCACCGCCAGCCCGGCCACGGACATTGCCCGCGTGTAGCCGGCGCGACGCTGCCGGCATGAGCTGGAATCGGCATGGCCACCGAAGAACACGATCTGCCGATGTCCTTGCGCGATCAGATGGGTACAGGCGAGCAAGGCGCCCTGCTCGTTGTCCAGCGCCAGCAGATCCCACCCCGCCCCTTCCACTTCGCGGTTGAACAGCACCACGTTGCGCTGGCGGCCGACCACCTGCGCCAGCGCCTGTGCCTGGCTGCCTTCTGCGGGCGAGAGGATGATGCCGGCCGGGGTGTGCTCCATCAGCGAGGTCAGCACCGCATGCTGGCGCTGCGTCGATTCGCCAGTGCTGCCCAGCAGGGTCACATACCCGGCCGCGCCCAGCGCCTCGTCCACACCTGCCGCAAATTCGGCAAAGAACGGATTGGACAGATCGTTGATGACCAGCGCGATGCTGGACGAGGTGCGCTGCCGCAGATTGGCCGCAGCGCGGTTATAGACGTAATGCTGCCGATCCAGCTCGGCTTCCACCCGTGCACGGGTCGTGGCATGCACCAGCGGGCTACCACGCAGCACCAGCGACACGGTGGCACGCGAGACGCCGAGCGCGCCGGCGATATCGCGCAGCGTCACCGCGCCACGGCGCGCCGGGCGCGTCTGGCCCGCCTCCGGCGCGGCCGGCACCTGCCTGGAACGCGTCAAGCGCCCGCCCCCGCTGAGTGGACATCGTGCATGCAATGGACTGAAATTGGATCGATCCAATTAAGCCTTTTCCTCGCTCCCAATGCATGCGGCAGTGCAGCATCGACCCCCCCCCATCTGACAGCCGACGTCCTCACGCAGCACTGCTGCTTTGGAGGCTTGCGTGCGCGCACGGCCTCGTCGCGCGGCGCTGTGCCTATGTCGAGCCGAACAAGCCCGTTACTGGAAGGCGATCGACAACCCGAGCCCACCCTGCCAATCCGGGCTTTCCGATGTCAGCCCGCGCAGGACCGAGACATCCAGTTGCATTGCGTGCGGCAACTGCCAGGCAGCACCGACACCGGCGACACGCGAGTGCTCGCTGCCGGTCTGCACGCCCGCTTCCACATAACTGCTGAAGCGTTCGCCGGAAAAGAACGTGTAGTTGGGCGCGAAGGTCCAGTTGTGCCCGTCATCGTCACGCGCATAGTTGATGTACAGCGCCAGCGCACGTTGTTGGGCAAGGTCCCAGGATGCAGTCACCCCCAGTTCGCGCGCATGGCCGTCGCTGAAGGCGGGGCTGCCGGTCGGCACGCTATAGGTGCCTAGCGCCGCCCAATGAAAGCTGTCCGAGCGCGACGGCAAGGCCACCTTCAGCCCGACATGGCTATCGCCTCCGCCGCGCACGCGCGCGCCACCGCCGTGCTGCCAGTTGTAACTGTCGCTGCCGAGCTGCAGCTCCACATGTTGCGATAGCCCCAGACGCAGCACGGTGTCAGCGGTGTAGAGCGTCGTGCGCTGACCATCGGCTCGGTCGGTACTTGCATCCGGCAAGCCCTGCTCCCAGGCGAACGCGCCGGGCTGCAACACGTCGGCGGCAAACGGAAGGCCGGGGCGATCGAATGCAGGTGGATCCTCCGCCTGCGCGGAAGCCTGTCGACTAGCCAGGCACAACAGCACTATGGCGCCGGCCAATGCGAGGTAGCGACCCGCCTGTGGCCGCAGGCCACTGAGCGCAGCAGCAGGCATCGACGACGCCTGCGCAACGGCGCGAATTTGCACAACGTGGGAGGACTGGGACATACGCGGCACCATCGGCAGAAAGTGAGCGACAACGCAGCTGCCTATGCCTGGCTGCGTGGACCGGCAATGACGCGCATGCTGCCGCTGCGGCCGTGACCGGCATGTATAGCGCGCTGCGCCGCCTACTGACCGGCCACCCTCTGCGCCGGCAAGGCGCGCAGATGCGCGGTGAAGTCGGGCAATAGCACGCGGTTGCCGTAGCCACTGACATGATCGGCGTCGAAGAATAACGGCCTGCCCTGCAGGGCCGGCGTGCACCAATGCGCATCGCATAGCAGCGGTAGTGGATCCCACAAGGTGGCTCGCTCCAACCCCACCACGATCTGGCGCAACCCGTCCAGCGCAGGCGCTCGGTAGCGTTCCATCACACTGCGTTCGATCTGCATTCCGTTGACGCAAATGGGGTTGTCGCGGTTGAACCAGTCAGAGCACCGGTATGCCGGCGCCTTGAGCACCGGCTTGGGTGCTTCCAGCACGATGTGCACGCCGTTGGCCTGCACTGGCTCCAGCAATGTGATTGTCGCTTCTGCCTCCAGTTGCCGCTGTGCTCTCGCCTGCGCGCTATGCAAGCGGGACGTATTGAAAGACAGATCGAACAATTGGTCCTGCTCGGCCAGACGCGGCACCCTCAGTCCCGGAAGGAACAGCACATCACCGGGACGCGCATTGGCAATGACGTCGTCCAGCATCTGCCGCACGAATGCTCGACAACGTGCCGCACCCGGATCAGGCGTCATTGGCGCAATCGCGCAACCGGCGGCACCGTAAAGGCGCACACTGCCACCTTCCATCACGGTGAACCGGCGCAGCATTTCGCTGTAGGACAACGCATGCGAGTCGCCGAGCACAAAGATCTGCCGATGGTTGTGTACCGGCAGTACGCACGTTCCGCGCGAGAATATCTTGGTGCGCCATCCGCCGATCGACACGCTCCTGGTCGACAGTTCGCAGTCTGGAATTTCCTGATCCAGACCACGCGCGTATGCATACCAATCACCCGGATTGCGGCTCACCACACTGAGCGAGGTATAGGGCTGTGTCTTTATCACCAGCAGCTGCACGCCAGCAGCGAGCACCAGCGCACCGACACCGACCCCCAGCAACCTGGCGTTGGCTGCAACGTTCAGACGACGATGACGCCAGGGAAGTTCGACCCAGCGATAAGAGGCGATGGCGCACAGGCATGTGAGCAGCAACGCGACCATCTTGGTCGCGAAGGCATCCAGGCCAATCGTCCAACGCAGCACCACCAGTACCGGCCAATGCCACAAATACAGAGAATACGAAAGACGTCCGACGGCCAGCATCGGCGCCGCGGACAACAGCCGCCCTATCGGGTTATCCGCTTGACGATGCAACAGCAACAGCAACCCTGACGCTCCCAGCACCGGCCATGCACCATCACTCCATGGCGAATGCCCTGGGCGCGCGTAGCGTAGTCCGTAAGCAACACAGGTCAGCGCCGTCAGCAGCAGCAGCGCGCGTAATGGCGCCGGCATGGAAATCCCGCGATCGAACAGGCACTGACCATGCCGACCACGCAACAATACCAGGGCCTGATACGTCACCACACCGACACCCAGCTGCCAGAAGCGCGCCGTCGTGAGATAGAACGTGGTGGCTGCCTGATCGGGCGAGCGCGCTCTCAGCCACGCATAGCCCAGCGAGATAGCCGTGGCAGCGACAAACAGACCCAGCGACCAAAGGCGTCCGCTACCGCCCCGCCTCCAGCACAGAAACATCCACGGAAATAGCAGATAGAACTGTTCTTCGATGCCCAGCGACCAGGTTTGCGTGTATTGATTGAATTCGGCGCGTGGCGAAAAATAGTCGTGCCCCGCCGCAGCCAGCACCCAGTTGCTGAAGCCGACGAATGCCATTCGGCCAGTTTCGGAACTCGCCTCGCTCAGCCACGATTTCGGAATGAACAACGCCGACACAAGCGCGGTTCCGATCAGGCAAACCACCAAGGCCGGCGCGATGCGCCTCAGCCGTCGCGCATAGAACCGCGCCAGTTCTGCAGGCCATTCGAGTCGCGGCAAGCGATCGACCGATGCGCTGACGACAAACCCGGAAATCACGAAGAACACGTCGACGCCGGTGAACCCGCCCGGCAGCCAGTCGGCATCCAGGTGATACACAATCACCGCGAGGACGGCGATCGCACGCAGTCCATCGATATAAGCAAAGTAACCGCTTCCCGGTGCACGAAACGCCGCTGTTTTCTCCATCAATTTCCTTCTGGATACGCAAAGGGCGCCTTGCGGCGCCCTGCGTTTTGGCCCTTACTTGCCAACAGATATCACCAAACAAGATCGTCAGGCACCTGATACTGCGGATCCGCGTACGGATCCTCGCTTGCCGGTGCATCAGGGTCCACCTTCAGTGCAACCGAAGGCGCGAACACCGCTTCGGCTTCGGCCAGTACTTCGGCAGTCACCAGCAGATAGCGCCCGTTGAGCTGCAGTACGCCCAACTCGCCAGCGTTGAGCGCCTTGAGCTGATCGGCGGTGACGTAGATGCGCTTGATCTTGCCGCCATACGGGAAATGCCGGGCGATATCGGCCTCGGCATGGTTCAGGCCCTTGTCCTTGAGCAGCGCTTCCAGCTTGGTCTTGGCTTCGCGGCGCAGGCGGGCTTCTTCCTGCTTCAACCGCTCCGCTTCGATGCGCTCGTCCTTTTCGCGCTGCGCACGGATCGCATAGGCCTTGGCCAGGTCGATGTCTTCGCGCGTGCGGGCGGGCCTGGGACCGCGCCGATCGGTGGCGGCATGCGGCGGACGCGGCCCACCGGGCCGTCCGTCGTGTTTGCGTGGGTTGCCGCCGTCGGTGGCCGCGGCGGCGTGCGGCCGCTGCGGTCCCCGGCCCTGGCCACCCGGCGTGTTGCCGCCGGGTGCGGGCTTGCCACCCTTGCCATGTGGACGCGCGGCAGGCCGTGCGTCGGGTTTGCGTTCGGGCTTGGGCGCGGACTTGAAGCCCAGGCCAAGCAACTGGTCACGTAAGGTATCGCTCATGGCGGTGGCAATCTGCAATCAATAGTGCGGCGGCGGCGGTTCATCGGCCGCATCGGCAAACAACGTGGAGCGCACCTTGCCCAAATCCTCGAGCAAGTGGCGGATCAGTTCGGCGTTGCGGGCGCCCGTCAACCGGGCGTCCGCAAGCGCTTCACTCAGCTCATTGAGCGCCTGCTCCTGAAAGGAGAGGCGCGTTTCCAGTTCCACCAACCGCGCATCCAGTTCCTGGTCGCGCGGCGAGAGTTGCTCATGCATGCAACGAACGGCCTCGTCCGATAGCGTAGTACGCCAGTCCTGCAGCTTCGATTTCCTGCGGGTCGTACAGGTTGCGGCCGTCGAACACGACGTCGTCCGTCAACGCCTGCTTGATCTTGCTGAAATCCGGGCTGCGGAACTGCTTCCACTCGGTGACCACGACCAACGCATCGGCGCCTTCCAATGCAGAGAACGCGTTGTCGCAGAAGGTCAGGTCGTCACGCTCGCCGAAGATGCGCTTGGCCTCGTGGGTCGCTTCCGGGTCGTAGGCGCGCACCTTGGCACCGGCTTCCCACAGCTGCGCCATCAGGCGACGGCTGGAGGCCGCACGCATGTCGTCGGTGTTGGGCTTGAACGCCAGGCCCCACACCGCAAACGTCTTGCCGGCGATGCTGCCGGAACCTTCGCCACCGTAGTGACGCTGCACCAGCTCGAACAGGTGCCCCTTCTGCGCGTTGTTGACGCTTTCCACCGCATTGAGCAGGGTCGGCTGCATGCCGTACTGCTCGGCGGTCTTGGCCAGTGCCTGCACGTCCTTGGGGAAGCACGAGCCGCCATAACCGGCGCCGGGATAGATGAAGTGCCAGCCGATGCGTGGATCCGAGCCGATGCCGTTACGCACATGCTCGACGTCCGCACCGACACGCTCGGCGATATTGGCGATCTCGTTCATGAAACTGATCTTGGTCGCCAGCATCGCGTTGGCCGCGTACTTGGTCAGCTCGGCCGAACGCACGTCCATTTCCACGATGCGATCGCGGTTGCGGTTGAACGGCGCGTACAGGCGACGCATCCGCGCGATCGCCGCCGGCTTCCTGGCGCCGATCACGATGCGGTCCGGTCGCATGCAGTCGGCCACCGCATCGCCTTCCTTGAGGAACTCGGGGTTGGAAACCACATCGAATTCATGCTCCACGCCGCGTGCATCCAGCTCTTCCTGGATCGCCGCGCGCACCTTGTCGGCGGTGCCGACCGGCACGGTGGACTTGTTGACCACGATCGCTGGCCCATCGATATGGCGGCCGACCGTGCGCGCAACGGCCAGCACGTACTGCAGGTCGGCACTGCCGTCTTCGTCCGGCGGCGTGCCCACGGCGATGAAGGTGATTTCGCCGTGCGCAATCGCCTCGGCGGCGTCGCTGGTGAAGCGCAACCGGCCAGAGGCGTGGTTGGCTTTCACCATCGGCTCCAGGCCGGGTTCGTAGATGGGAATCACCCCACGATTGAGACCATCAACTTTCGCCTGGTCGATATCCACGCAGATGACGTGATGACCTACTTCGGCCAGACAGGTACCGGTGACAAGACCAACATAACCGGTACCAAAGATCGCAACTCGCATGGGTGGGGGTACTCCTGTGGGGGATCAGGGAAGGATACCCATCAGTTCGACATCGAACGTCAACGTTGCATCCGGTCCGATCGGCCCCCCTTGCGTGCCGTTCGGGCCATAGGCCAGGTTGGATGGAATCCAGAAACGATATTTCGAACCGACCGGCATCAACGCAACGCCTTCGGTCCAGCCGGCAATGACCTGGTCCAGCCCGAACTCGGCCGGCTGGCCGCGCTGGTAGGAACTGTCGAACACCTGCCCATTGAGCAGCTTGCCTTCGTAGTTCACGCGAACCTTGTTGGTACGCATCGGGCGCTCGCCGCTGCCCTGGCGCAGCACCATGTACTGCAGGCCGGACGCGGTGGTGATGACGCCCTTCTCGGCCTTGTTCTTGGCCAGGAAAGCATTGCCTTCTTCGCGATTCTTGGCACCGGCAGCGCCCTGCTTGGCAGCAGCAAACGCCTGCATGGTGGCGGCCGCTTCCTGCTGGGTCAGGCGCGTGGTGCCCTTGGCGAACACGGTTCGCACGGCGTCCATCAGGATCGGCAGGTCGATCTCGTCCTTGATGCCGGCCAACGACGGACCCACCGCACGGTCGCCCAGCATCAGGCCGACGTTTTCCTTCGAAGGCGTGGCAGGCGCCGAACCCGGTGCCATGCCCGGCACCTGCTGGCCGTTGCGGGCCGCCAGCGCGGTGCGCAAGGCGGTGTCGGTGGCCTGGGTCTGCTCGTCGGACAACAGCGGCTTGCCACCCTTGAACGCATTTTCGATGGCGCGCTGCATCGCACCCAGATCGATGTCCTGGGCAATCGGCTCGAACGAACGCGCCACGTCCATGCCGATGGCGTAGCTGACGTTGTCGCGCGTGCTCTTCTCAGACGATGCATTCAAAACTGGCTTCTCCTTGGTGGCCGCTGCGGCCGGTTGCTGCGACATCGCCGGCACCGAAGCCGCCATTGCCACCATCAGTAGCGACGCCGCCGCGCCGCGCTTTCCCATCTTCATTCGATGCACTTCCCGAAAGTGAAAAGACACGCCGCCGACGGCGCTGAACAGGCATTGTCGCATGCGCACGCGGCGTTGCGAGAGCCGCGCTCAGCGCGAGGGCGCATTGAGCTCGCGTTCGATTGCCGCCAGCACGCTCGGATCGTCCGGCTTGATCTTGCTGGGGAACTGCGCCACCACGCGCCCATCGCGAGCGACCAGATACTTGTGGAAGTTCCAGCCCGGCGCCACGCCGGTCGCCTGGGTCAGCCGCTGGTACAGCGGCGTGGCCTCCTTGCCCAACACATGCACCTTCTCGAACATGGGGAACTTGACGCCGTAGGTCAGTGTGCAGAATTCCTGGATCTGCTTCTCCGATCCCGGTTCCTGCCCCCGGAAATCGTTGGACGGGAAGCCCAGCACCGAAAAGCCACGGCTGCCGAAACGCTGATTGAGTGCTTCCAGGGCTTCGTACTGCGGGGTGTAGCCGCACTTGCTGGCGGTATTGACCACCATCAGCACCTTGCCGCCGTAGCTACGGTTCAGGTTGATGGGCGCCTTGCCGGCCAACGGGCGGTAGTCCAGATCCAGCAATGGCGCGTCGGCGGCCACCGCCGACCCAGCGAAAAAGCCAGCAATAACAAGCATCAGCAGACGTTTCATGACCATGGCGATTCCTTGGAAGTGGGCGGCAACCCGGCCTGCGCGAGGGGTGCCATCAGTTGGGTACGACAAGCAGTTGACGGGCTGCGTGTCGGTGTTATAGTTGAATACAACACCAGTCATCCAACGCAGGGGGAAAGCATGAACAGCACACGCACCACGCGACCAGTTCCGCTGTTGCTGTTCGGCAGCACCCTGTTTGCCATTGGTTGCCTGGGAGCCGCTTCCAGTCAGGTCACGGAGTCCGGCGCCGATTATGGCGTGTCGGAGGCGGTTACGGAAAACGCGACAACTCCCCCCGAAGCGCGCAGCCGGCCCGACCGGCATCCGCGCGCCTCGCTGTCGATGCCCTATTTCTCCTTCGCGCAGGTTCTGCGTCCACGGAGCTGACCATGAACGACATTCAATGGAGCGACGGCGCTCCCATCTATCGCCAACTCAAGGACCGGGTCATTGCCATGATGCTCGATGGAATCCTCAAACCTGGAGACGCCCTGCCCTCGGTACGGCAGGTGGCCGCTGACTACCAACTCAATCCCATCACCGTCTCTCGCGCCTATCAGGAACTGGCCGACGAGAATCTGGTGGAAAAACGTCGCGGCCTGGGGATGTTCATGACCCCGGAAGCCGCACAGAAGCTGCGCGGAAGCGAGCGCGAGCGCTTCTTGAACGAAGAATGGCCGGCGGTGCTGGAACGGATCCAGCGGCTGGGCCTGTCCATCGACGATCTGTTGCCACAGGGGAAAACACCATGACCGCCGTCTCCACCGACCTTGTCGTCGACGCCCGCGGCCTGCGCAAGGCCTACAAACACCGACTGGCGCTGGACAACACCAGCTTCACCATCGCTGCCGGTCGCATCGTCGGATTGATTGGCCCCAACGGCGCCGGCAAGACCACGGCCCTCAAGGCCGTACTGGGCCTGACCGATTTCGACGGCGAGCTGCGCGTGCTGGGCATGGACCCGCGCACGCAGCGCAACGCGCTGATGAATCAGGTCTGCTTCATCGCCGACGTGGCGGTGCTGCCGCGCTGGCTGCGGGTGGGCGAAGCGATCGACTTCGTGGCCGGCGTGCACCCGCGCTTCGATCGCGCCAAGTGCGAGCGTTTCCTGGCCAATACCCAGCTCAACCGCAGCGCGCGGGTGCGCGAGCTGTCCAAGGGCATGATCGTGCAGCTGCACCTGGCGCTGGTGATGGCCATCGACGCGCGCATCCTGGTGCTGGACGAACCCACCCTGGGCCTGGACATCCTGTACCGCAAGCAGTTCTACCAGCGCCTGCTGGAGGACTACTTCGACGAACAGAAGACCATTATCGTCACCACCCACCAGGTAGAAGAGATCGAACACATCCTCACCGATGTGATGTTCATCCGCGACGGCCGCATCGTGCTGACCGCCGACATGGAAGACGTGGCCGAGCGCTACACCGAAGTGCTGGTCAGCGCCGAGCAGGTGGACACCGCGCGTGCGCTCAGGCCGATCGACGAGCGCAGCCTGCCGTTCGGCAAGACCGTGATGCTGTTCGACGGAGTGCCCAAGGCACAGCTCGCCGGCGTTGGAGAAACCCGCAATCCCGGCCTGGCCGACCTGTTTGTAGCCGTCATGAAGGGGACCTACGCATGAATGCCATGACCCACCAAGCATCCTCCTCGCGCACCTTCGCCTGGCTGCTCAAGCGCGAATACTGGGAACATCGTGGCGGCTTCGTCTGGGCGCAGCTCATCACCGGCGGCATCGCGGTGTTCTTCGCGCTGCTGGGCGCGGTGATCGGCGCGATCACCGCGCGCCGCAACATGGTCGGCGACAGCGTCCACCTGGGCGACATGGCCGAATACACCCGCACCCTGGGCCAGGTGGGCGACGGCCTGCTGCTGGGCGGCATCGGCATCGCCTCGGTGGTACTGGCCTTCGTGGTGTTCTTCTATTCGCTGGGTAGCCTGTACGACGACCGCCGCGACCGCAGCGTGCTGTTCTGGAAGTCGTTGCCGGTGTCGGATGTGCAGACCGTGCTGTCCAAGGCGGCTTGGGCGCTGCTGCTGGCGCCGCTGATTGCCATCGCGATCGGCCTGGTGGTGGGCCTGGCGCTGTGGCTGATCGCCATCGGCGGCGCCCTGATCGCCGGTGCGCCCAGCCCCTGGGCGATGGCCACGCACTCGCATCCGTTCGCGATGCTGTGGTTGCTGCTCAAAACCGTGCCGATGAGCCTGTTGTGGTCGTTGCCCACCGTCGGCTGGCTGATGTTCTGCTCCGCGTGGGCCAGCAGCAAGCCGTTCCTGTGGGCGGTGCTGTTCCCGCTGCTGGCCTGCGTGATGCTGAGCATCCTGTCGGCAATGCCGGGCGTGTCGCTGCCGATCGGCTGGATCTGGTACATCGTCGGCTACCGCGGCCTGCTCAGCGCCCTGCCCGGCACCTGGTCGGCGCGTGCGGTCAGCGGCAACCTGGACAGCAGCACCCTGCAGAACCCCAGCGACCTGGTGCAGTGGGCCCTGCAGCACACCGACAGCGCGCGCGTCTACGGCAATGTCGATATCTGGATCGGTGCCGCCATCGGTGCTGCGCTGATCGCTGCCTCCATCTACCTGCGCCGCCGGCGCTCCGAAGCCTGAAGGACACCGTATGCGCCTGCCTCTGACCCTGTCCATCCTGCTTGCCCTGCCCGGCGCCGCCGCAGCGGAAGAGCAGTGCAAGTTTTCCGAGCCGCGCAGCCTGGAACTGCAACTGACCGGCGTGAAATCGGTGTTGTTCGAAGTCGGCTCCAACGACCTGCATCTGGACGCGTTGCCGAGCAGTGGTGGAAAACTGGGCGGGCGCGCCTGTGCTGCCAGGGCGGAACTGCTCAAGGGCCTGACCGTGACCCAGAAGCGTGTTGGCGACAAGCTGGTGGTCACCTTGAACGATGACCGCCGGTTTTCCTTCGGGGAAAGCTATTCCTACCTGGATCTGCGCGGCAGCGTGCCCAACACGGTGCTGGTGCAATTCGATGTGGGTTCCGGCGATGCCCAGATCGCCGGCGCCGCAGCGGTCAGCGCCGACGTCGGCTCCGGCGACATGGTCATTCGCCGCAGCAAGGGGCGTGTTACCGCCAAGGTGGGTTCCGGCGACGTCGAGCTGGAGGACATCGGTGCGCTGCGCGTGCTAAGCGTCGGCTCGGGCGACCTGAAGGCCAGGCAGATCCATGGTGCAGCCGAGATCGGCAAGGTCGGCTCCGGCGAGGTCAAACTGCGTGGCGTGGCCGGCAATGTGAAGCTGGGCACGATCGGATCGGGTGATGTAGAGGTCCACGATGTGCAGGGCAACGTTACCGTGGAAGCGATCAATTCCGGCGCGCTCGACATCCACAACATCCGCGGCGATGTCAGCGTTGCGCGCAAGGGCAGCGGCGATGTCAATGTCAGCGACGTGACCGGCACCACGCGCGTGCCGACCGGCAAGTAATCCTTCACTTGGGGAAATAGCGGATGAAACTCCTGATTTCTGCGGTAATGGCCAGCGTGTTACTGGTAGGCTGCGGCAAGTCCGAGCCGAAGGTCGTGGTCTCGGGCGAGAATGACAGCGGCGGCGGCGTGAGCTTCAACGGCAAGAGCGTGACGCTCAAGCGCAGCGGCTTGCCGGCGGCGACCATCAGTGCCGACGGTGCGCTCAGCATCGACAGCAAGGCGGTGAACTTGAACCAGGTGCAGCATCAGGCGATGCGCCATTACTACGCGCAGATCCAGGGCGTTGCGGCCAAGGGCATCGATATCGGCACGCAGGGCGCGGCATTCGGCGCGCATGCCGCCGGTGAAGCGCTCAAAGGCGTACTGAGCGGCAACCCCGACCAGATTGGCGACAAGATCGAAGCCGAAGCGGCAACCTTCAAACAGAAGGCCATGCTGATCTGCGACCAGCTGGACAAGCTGCGCGGTGCGCAGGATGCCGCCGCCACTGCGGTGCCCGAATTCGGCCCGTATGCCAATCTCACCCAAAAGGATGTTGCCGACTGCCGCAAGTGAGCGCCGCATGCACCGGCACCCGCAACGCGCGGCGGGATTACACTGGTGCACTCCCCTCGACCCACCGATTCCATGAACAAGTTCGTGATGCTCTGCATGGCGCTATTGCTGTGCACCCTGTCCGCCTGCGGCGATCAGTCGTCCCGGCGCGCCGAACGTGGCAAGCCGCGCGTGGCCATCACCACGCAATCGGTGATGATTCGCCGCCCGCCCGCCGCCAATGCGGAGATCACCCCGGACGGCACGCTCAAGATCGACGATATCGCGCTACCGCAGAAGGAGCCGACCCGCGCCAAGCTGCAACTGCTGTTCGGGCACCTGCAGATGCTGCGCCAACAAGCGATCAACGACGCTGGCCCGGACCCGGGTTACAAGTCGATCAAATTGACCGCCACTCCGGAGATCCAACAAATCAGTAGAGAGCTGCTGGAGGAAATCCCGTCACTGCAGCCGTACCGCGAAAGTTTCGGCAACGTGCAGGCGGAGCGGCACTGAGTCCTGGCGAGGCCGCGGATTCGCGTAAGTCCTGTAGGAGCGAACCTGGGCGCGACAGGGCTTTATCGACAACGCCCCATCGCGCCCGGGTGCGCTCCTACGCGCGCACGCTGCGGTTGTCAGCCACCGCTTCCACTGCTGCCGGCCTGGATCCCCCCGCGCGTCAGCGCGGCCGGGTCCAGCAATCGCCGCAGTTCGGCTTCGCTCAGTCCGCTGTCTTCCTTGGCCACCTCCAGCACCGGGCGCTGCTCCTTGTAGGCGCGCTTGGCGATCGCGGCCGCCTTTTCGTAGCCGATGAGGGGATTGAACGCGGTCACCAGGATCGGATTGCGATCCAGCGCCTCGCGCACGCGCTCCTGACGCACCTTCAAGCCGGCAATGGCGGAGTCGGCCAACAGACGCGACACATTGCTCAGCAAGGTGATCGAATCCAGCAGGTTGTAGGCAATCAGTGGCAGGGTCACGTTCAACTGAAAATTGCCGGTCTGCCCGGCCACCGTGATGGCGGTGTGGTGGCCGATGACCTGGGCGCAGGCCATCACCGTGGCCTCGGGAATCACCGGGTTGACCTTGCCCGGCATGATCGAGCTGCCCGGCTGCAACGCCGGCAACTCGATCTCTCCCAGCCCGGCCAACGGTCCGGCATTCATCCAGCGCAAATCATTTGCGATCTTGATCAGCGCCACCGCCAGCGCATTGAGCTGGCCGGACAATTCCACCGCATCGTCCTGCGCGGCCAAGCCTTCGAACTTGTTTTCCGCGCTTTCGAACCTGGCCCCGCTCAGGCTCGACAAGGCCTTGGCGGCTTTTGCGCCAAAGCGCGGATCAGCATTGATGCCGGTGCCAATCGCGGTGCCGCCCAGCGGCAACCGGCGCAGGCGCTTGAGCGCGTCATCGATCCGCTCCTGCGCCGAGCGCAGTTGCGCAGACCAGGCACCGAATTCCTGCCCGAACGTCAGCGGCATCGCATCCATCAAATGAGTGCGCCCGGTTTTGACGATCTTGTCCAGCGATCTGGCGCGCTTGTCGATGGTCTTGCGCAGATGCTTCAGCGCCGGCTGCAGGTGCTCCTGCACGGCAAGCAGGGCGGAGACACGGATCGCGGTAGGCACCACGTCGTTGGAACTCTGTCCCAGGTTGACGTGGTCGTTGGGATGCACCGTGGACTTGCCAGCCCGCGTGGCGAGCGTGGCGATCACCTCGTTGGCATTCATGTTGGACGAAGTACCCGAGCCGGTCTGGTACACATCGATCGGGAATTGCGCGTCATGCGCGCCGTCGGCCACCTGCAAGGCCGCCTCCTGCACGGTCCTGGCGATCGCCTTGGGCAACAACCCCAGGTCGGCGTTGACGCTCGCCGCAGCGGCCTTGATCAGCCCCAGCGCGCGAACGAAACCGCGCGGCATCGGCTGACCGGAGACCGGGAAATTCTGTACGGCGCGCTGGGTCTGCGCGCCCCATAGCGCATCCGCGGGCACCTGCAATTCGCCCATGCTGTCGTGTTCGGTCCTGAAACGTTCGCTCATCTGCACTCTCCGCAATTGGTGATTTGTGGTGACGCAATGGCTGGCCGCGGGCATGCCCACGCTGGCAAGGCCGCCTACGATACCCGCTCCCCCGTTGCGACCGTGTCGTCGCACTGCGTGGGCTAGACTGCCGAATCATCCATCCGAGGTACCACGCCGCCATGGGCGACGACCCTGACTGTAGAAACGCACCGAGCGTGTCGTGCTTTGCTGTACACCCCACCGTTTCGCCCCTGCCCGCGCTGATGCATTCGGGCACTGCAATCGATCGTTGCGGAGGCGGATATGCTCGGTAACGTCTTGCTGCTGTTCGTCGCGCTGCTGCTGGTGCTGTTGAACGGATTCTTCGTTGCCGCCGAGTTTGCATTGGTCAAACTGCGGCATACCCAGGCGGTGGGCTTGGCACAGAACAACGGGTGGCGCGGGCGGTTGTTGCTCGACGTGCATGCGCACCTGGATGCGTATCTGTCGGCTTGCCAGCTGGGGATCACCCTGGCCTCGCTTGGCCTCGGCTGGGTGGGCGAACCGGCCTTCGCGCATCTGCTGCAGCCGCTGTTCGACAGGCTTGGCCTGTCGCCGGAAGCCGCGCAGTTCACCGCGCTGGCGATCGCCTTCAGCCTGATCTCGTTCCTGCACATCGTGCTGGGCGAACTGGCGCCCAAGACCATGGCGATCCGCCGTCCGGAGCGGATGTCGCTGTGGACTGCGGCGCCGCTGTATGTCTTCTACTGGATCATGTTCCCGGCGATCTGGCTGCTCAACACCAGTGCCAACGGCCTGTTACGGCGGCTGGGTTGGGGCGATATCGAACATCAGTCGCACCGCTACTCGCGCGAGGAACTCAAGCTGATCGTGGGCCGCCAGGATCCGAATGCGCCCGCGCCCGACCATGGGCTGACGCTGATGAGCCACGCACTGGAGCTACCGGACCTGGTGGCCGGCGACCTGATGCGCCCGCGCGAGCACCTGCGCAGCCTGCGCGAGGGCATGGATCTGGATGCGGTACTCGCCGAATTCAGCGAGTCGCGTTACAGCCGCTACCCCTGGTTCGACACCGACGGCGAGCAGGTGCTGGGCATCCTGCACACCAAGGATCTGCTGGTGGCGATGGCACGTGGCCAGGACCTGGACGACCTGCGCCCGCTGCTGCGCCCAGCCACCCTGCTGACCCTGGAGACGCCGATCCCGCATGCGCTGGAAGAATTCCGCACCGGCACCACCCATCTGGCGCTGTGCGTGGAGGACGAAGGCCGCATCCTGGGCTTCTTCACCCTGGAAGACCTGCTGGAAGTGGTGGTGGGCGAGATCGAGGACGAACACCGCCATGTGGTGCGCGATGCCCCGGTGCGCAGCCAGGACGGCTCGCTGCTGGTGGCCGGCAGCACCTCGATCTTCCGCCTGGAGCGCCTGCTCGGCCAGGATCTGAGCGCCCCGGATCATGTCAATTCGGTCGGCGGGCTGATCGTGCATCAGTTGCAGCGGCTGCCCGACGAAGGCGAGACCCTGGAGCTGGACGGCCACGCGCTGACCGTGCGGCGCATGGCTGGCCACCGCATCCAGGCGGTGACGGTGCGGCCGGTGGGCGAAGCCGAGGCCGGGGCGGCGTAGAATATCGGCCCCGCCAGCTTCCCAGTGCCCTGCCCATGTCGGATTCCGCCCTGCTCGCCCTGTCCCCGCTCGACGGCCGCTACGCCTCCAAGGTGGATGCATTGCGCCCGATCTTCTCCGAATATGGCCTGATCAAGGCGCGGGTGAAGGTCGAGATCGAGTGGCTGCTGGCCCTGGCCGCCGAACCGGGCATCGCCGAGCTGGCGCCGTTTTCGGCCAGCGCCGCGCAGCGCCTGCGTGCGCTGGCCGATGGCTTCAGCGTCACCCACGCCGCCCGCGTCAAGGAGATCGAGCGCACCACCAACCACGACGTCAAGGCGGTGGAGTACTTCATCAAGGAGCAGCTCACCGACGACGCCGAGCTGGGCCCGGCACTGGAATTCGTGCACTTTGCGTGCACCAGCGAGGACATCAACAACCTCAGCTACGGCCTGATGCTGGAACAGGCCCGGCGCGAGGTGCTGCTGCCCACGCTGGACGGCATCGTCGCCTCGCTGCGCCGCCTGGCGCATGCGCAGGCGGCCCAGCCCATGCTGTCGCGCACCCATGGCCAGACCGCCTCGCCCACCACGCTGGGCAAGGAAATCGCCAACGTGGTGGCGCGCCTGGAACGCCAGCGCACGCAGATCGCCGCGGTCGAGCTGACCGGCAAGATCAACGGCGCGGTCGGCAACTACAACGCGCACCTGGTGTCGTACCCGCAGCTGGACTGGGCGGCGTTCGCACGGCGGTTCGTCGAGAGCCTGGGCCTGGTGTTCAACCCCTACACCACCCAGATCGAGCCGCACGACAACGTCGCCGAGATCGGCGATGCCGCCCGCCGCGCCAACACCATCCTGATCGATCTGGCGCGCGATATCTGGGGCTATATCTCGCTGGGCTACTTCAAGCAGAAGTTGAAGGAAGGCGAAGTCGGGTCCTCGACCATGCCGCACAAGGTCAACCCCATCGACTTCGAAAATGCGGAAGGCAACTTCGGCATCGCCAATGCCTTGTTCGAGCATTTTTCCGCCAAATTGCCGATCAGCCGCTGGCAGCGCGACCTCACCGACTCCACCGTGCTGCGCGCGCTCGGCACGGCGTTCGGCCACACCCAGGTGGCGCTGGATTCGCTGGCCAAGGGCTTGGGCAAGCTGACCGTCAATCCACAGCGCCTGGACGCGGACCTGGACGCGGCCTGGGAAGTGCTGGCCGAAGCTGTGCAGACGGTGATGCGCCGCCATGGCCTGCCCAACCCGTACGAGCAATTGAAGGCGCTGACCCGCGGCCAAGGCATCACCGCCGCCTCAATGCAGGCCTTCGTGGAACGCCTGCAGCTGCCGGAAGACGACAAGCAGCGCCTGCGTGCACTCACTCCGGGCGGCTACACCGGCCTGGCCGAGCAGTTGGCGCGCGCGATCTAGACGCGGCCAACCACTCTACGGCACAACCACTCTACGGCGCAACCACTCTACGGGCGCGAACGGCACCCGGAATCGGCATGTGCCCCGGCCACGCTCCGGTTCTGAGCGCACCATCCGTCCCACCTGATGACTGCCCGCGACGCGTTGTGGGCCGCTCCAAACGGATGGAATGCAGACAATGGCCGTGCCGGACAGGCCCGGCCATCGCTGACGCACGATGGATGGTCGCGTGTCTGCCGCCGTCCCGAACGGGAAGCGTGGCCGGATTGGCCGGCAATGCCCGGGCGTCGAGCCGGCGTCAACGACGCTTCCCGGCCTGGCTGCTATGGTGCCGGCCTCATCCAAGCGAGGGACCACCCATGCGTGCAGTTCGGAGTATCGCGTCGCTGATTGCGCTGTCCAGCATCGCCGCATTGAGCGGATGCGGTGCCGACGGCCCGGCCGCGCAGGCGGTATCGGCCATGTCCTCCACCCTCACCGACCCGGCCAGCGGCGCGGATTGCGATGGCAAGGATGTCCGGCTGACCCGCAATGACAGCGAATGGATCCTGCATGGCAACTGCGGCGCAGTGACCATCACCGCCTCACGTGGCGCGATGAATCTGGACAACGCACGCAGCATCCGCGTGGAAGGCAGCAATTTCACCGTACTCAACAGGCAGCTCGGCCAGCTCAGCGTGAGCGGTCACGACAACACGCTGAATCTGACCAATGTGGATCGCGTGGACATCCAGGGCAACAAGAACCTGGTGTTGGCGCGCGAAGTGAAGCAAGTACGGTTTTCCGGCAACGACAACACCGTCAACCCATCCAGCAAGCCGACGCTGGACGACAGCGGCAGTGGCAACAAGCTGATGTAAGCCACCTCCGTGCGTGACGCTGCAACCGGCGGCGCGCACGCTACGCGGTTACCCGCAGGACCAAGGGCTCTCGCCACGGCGTTCGCCAATATCCCAGCGTCGGTCAGCGCCGCCTCATGACGGGGCCTGCCGCAGTCGCGGCCCAGCACGCCCACCCGGCCACACGCCGGGCAGATCCCAAGGCAGGACCCAGGCACAGGGCCATGCTGCACGGCGAAGCGTCGCTCACCACAGCGGGCCTACATCGGTGCGGGATCGCCGGCCACCACTTCCCTGAAGCCTTGCCTGTTCGCGCCCCCGCTTGCAGGTGCAGATCCGGCGCAGGCATCGGACAATGGTGCCGGTACGCGCCGGCCCGGCCTGCGCCGCCGGCACTTCATCGATCCCCTGCAAGGAACCCCCATGGCTGCACGCAAGGCAAACCCTCCCGTCATCGAAGTCCAGGCCCGTCCGGGTCAGCCGCTGGGCATGCCGGTGGAGCGCTTCCTGCGCACCTACTGGCACAAGCACCCACTGCTGATCCGCAATGCCTTCGCGGACTTCGTCTCGCCGCTGCAGCCGGAAGACCTGGCCGGGCTGGCCTGCGAGGAGGGCGTGCTGGCGCGGCTGATCCGCCACGACCGCGCCACCGACGGCTGGGACGTGCGCACCGGCCCGTTTCAGGAAACCGACTTCCCCGGCCTGCCCGACCATGACTGGACCTTGCTGGTGCAGGACGTGGACAAGTGGGACGCCGACGTGCGCGGCCTGCTGGAGCAGTTCCGTTTCCTGCCGCGCTGGCGCATCGACGACATCATGATTAGCTTCGCTGCCACCGGCGGTTCGGTCGGCGCGCATGTCGATCATTACGACGTGTTCCTGCTGCAGGGCCAGGGCCACCGCCGCTGGCAGATCGATGCGCGCGCCTCGCAGGGCCGCAAGCCCACGCCACAGGCATTCCGCGCCGATGTCGACCTCAAACTGTTGCGCGACTTCAAGCCCACCCACGACTGGGTACTGGGCCCGGGCGACATGCTGTACCTGCCACCGCTGGTGCCGCATCACGGCGTGGCCGAAGATCCCTGCCTGACCTTCTCCATCGGCACCCGCGCGCCCTCCTCGGCCGAGCTGATCGGCGACTACCTGGACACCCTGATCGCCGATGCCGACGAGGCCGTGCGCTATCACGACGAAGACCTGAAGCTGCCGGCCGACCCGTACGAGATCGACGTCACTGCGATGAACCGCGTGGTCGAAGCGCTCAATGCGCTACGCATGAACGACCCGGATCGCCTGGGCGACTGGTTCGGCCGCTTCATGACCACCTACCGCGCCTCCGGCGACGTGGTGCCGGCACCGGAACCGATTCCGCGCGAGGCGGTCGAACAGGCCCTGGACGAAGGCGTGGTGCTGTATCGCCACCCGTGGTCGCGGCTGGCCTGGCGGCGTGCCAAGCGCGGCGCCACCCTGTTCTGCAGCGGTCTGGAATTTGCGCTGTCGGCCAAGGACGCCGCACGCCTGGCGGCGGCCGAAGAGATCGATGGCACGCTCTACGGGCAGCTATCGGCACGCGGCCGCGAGGTGGTGCTGGAGCTGCTGGCCCAGGGCCATTACCAGCGTGCCCATGACGACACGCATGAGGACATCGAGGACATCGACCACGCACAGGCAGCTGCACTGAGCGTATCAGCCGATCACGACGACGCAGATGACGACGCCGATACCGTGGACGCCGACGCCGCCATCGACCACGACGCGGATGTGGAGGCGATCGCAGACGACGCGGACAACCCGCAGGAGCGCGTCGATGCCACCGAAGCGGACCTCGGCGAAGACGAGGACGAGGACAGCGACGAAGACGAAGGCACCTCTCCGCGCACATGAGCCCACACGGCAGGCCACGGATCGTTTCGCTGGACCCGGCCACCGACGCGGCGGCCCTGCGTGCGCTGCGCCGGGCCTGCGGCAGCGCGGCCCCGGGCGGTCCGGCCGAGGACGAGTGGGACGCACTGGACCCGCTCAGCCTGCACCTGGCCGCACGGACCGAGGACGGCCAACTGGTCGCCTCGGTCCGGCTGACCCCGGACCGGCGCATCGACCGGCTTGGCCTACTGCCGGACTGGCGCCGCCGCGGCCTGTCAGACCAACTGCTTTCCGCCGCCGTGGTCAGCGCCACCCAGCATGGCTGGCCACGCCTGCAGGCCCGCGTCACCGCCGGCGCCGAGGCGGTGTTCGCACGCCAGGGTTTTCTTCCCGACAGCCCTGCAGACCTGTCAACCGACCGCAGTGCCGACATCGGCGATGCACCCGGAACGCCAGTCCATCGCCGGCTCGACGGCCCGATGGCGGTGGACACCCTCGGTACCGCCCTGGCTGCCACCACCGGCCTGCTGTGCAGCGCGCGCCGCCAGGTACTGATCTATACCCGTGCCCTGGACCCGCCGCTGTTCGACAACGCCGCGGTGCTGGACGCATTGCGCCGCTTCGCCACCGCCCGCCACGACAAGCGGGTGCAGGTGCTGGTGCAGGACACCGCCAGCGCCACTGCCAGTAGCAGCGCCATGCTGCGCCTGGCGCAACGCCTGCCCAGCGTGTTCCGGTTCCGCGCGGTCAGCGATCCGGTCGATACCAGTGATGCGTCGGCCTACGTGGTCGGCGACGACGCCTACTACTTTCGTCCAACAGGTCATCGCTACGACGACGGCAAAACCTGGCTGTCCGGCGCGGCCCGCAGCCGCCAGCTGGCGCGCGAATTCGCGCAGATATGGGGGCGCAGCGCACTTTGGAACGAGGCGCGTGCACTCGGTATCTGATGCCGCAAGGCCCTTCTCACGCAGGCGCGCACGCCAGTGGTCTACCCCGCCGGTCAGCTCGCAGACGCCCCCTCACCAGCGCAAGGGGGTATAATTTTTCGAGATTTGAGACCGACCGACAAGGCATCTTGCCCTGCCGCTTCCGCACAATCATCCCCACAGCAGACCCGACTTACCATCGTGGATAATCTCCTAAAGCAGTTCGCGCAGTCATCGCAGCTCGCCGGCGGCAACGCCGCCTACATCGAGGATCTGTACGAGCAGTACCTCGTCGCCCCGGACAGTGTCGATCCGAAGTGGAAGAGTTATTTCGACGGTTTCCAGGGTCGCGATGCCGGTGACGTGCCGCATTCGGCCGCCATCGCCCATATTCTCACTGCCTCCAGGCAGGCCGCCAACGCCGGCACCGGCGCAGCGGCCAGCGACGAGCGCGAGCGTAACGTCGGCCGCCTGATTACCGCCTACCGTGCGCGTGGCCACCTGGGCGCGCAGCTGGACCCGCTCGGCCTGACCCCTCCGGTCAACCCGCCCGATCTGGACCTGCCGTTCCACAGCCTCTCGCAGGCGGATCTGGACAGCGAGTTCAGCACCGGTGGCGTCGGCGGCCAGCCGCGCATGAAGCTGAAGGACCTGCTGGTGCGCCTGAAGGCGACCTACGCCAGCACCATCGGCGCCGAATTCATGCACATCCAGGAATTCGACCAGCGCCAGTGGATCTACAAGCGCCTGGAAGATGCCGGCGGCAAGATCGCTGGCGACGCGGCCAGCCGCAAGCGCACCCTGGAGCGGCTCACCGCCGCCGAAGGCCTGGAGCGCTACCTGCACACCAAGTACGTCGGCCAGAAGCGCTTCTCGCTGGAAGGCGGCGATGCGCTGATCCCGATGATGGACGAGATCATTCGCCAGTCCGGCAACGATCAGGTCAAGGACATCGTGATCGGCATGGCCCACCGCGGCCGCCTCAACGTGCTGGTCAATACGCTGGGCAAGAACCCGCGCAAGCTGTTCGACGAGTTCGAAGGCAAGTTCGAGCATGCCCATGACGACCGCGCGCACACCGGCGACGTCAAGTACCACATGGGGTTCTCGGCCGATATCGCAGTCGGCAGCGACAAGCAGGTGCATCTGGCACTGGCGTTCAATCCCTCGCACCTGGAAATCGTCGATCCCGTCGTGGTCGGCAGCGTGCGTTCGCGCCAGGAGCGCTTCGGCGATGCCGAGCGCAAGACCGTGCTGCCCATCCTGATCCACGGCGATGCCGCCTTCGCCGGCCAGGGCGTGGTGATGGAACTGTTCCAGATGTCGCAGGCGCGCGGTTTCGCGGTCGGCGGTACCGTGCACATCGTCATCAACAACCAGATCGGTTTCACCACCAGCACCCGTGACGACGCGCGTTCCACGCTGTACTGCACGGACGTCGCCAAGATGATCGGCGCGCCGGTCTTCCACGTGAACGGCGACGACCCGGACGCGGTGATGTTCGTGTCCAAGCTGGCTTATGAATTCCGCCAGCGGTTCAAGAAGGACGTGGTCATCGACCTGGTCTGCTACCGCCGCTGGGGCCATAACGAGGCCGACGAACCGGCAGCGACTCAGCCGGTGATGTACCAGACCATCCGCAAGCACAAGACCACCCGCGAGCTGTATGCCGCCAAGCTGGAAAGCGACGGCGTGCTGAGCGCCGACGAGGCCAAGGCGCTGGTGGACGGCTACCGCAACAAGCTCGATTCGGGCGAATACACCACCGAATTGGCCAAGCGCAAGCCGGACGAATTTGCCATCGACTGGTCCAAGTACCTGGTCGGCACCGCCGCCGACCCGGTGGATACGCGCGTCCAGCGCGAGCAGCTGGACCGCCTGGCCAAGCTGATCACCACCATCCCCGAAGGCGTCGAGCTGCATGCGCGCGTGGCCAAGATCTACGACGATCGCGTCAAGATGGCCGCCGGCGACCAACTGGGCGACTGGGGCTTCGCCGAGAACCTGGCCTATGCCACGTTGCTGGCCGAAGGCCACAAGCTGCGCCTGGTCGGCCAGGACGCCGGTCGCGGCACGTTCTTCCACCGTCACGCGATCCTGCATGACCAGAAGACCGACAACTATTACCTGCCGCTGCGCCAGCTGGTGCAGAACCCCGAAGACGCCACCGTCATCGACTCGCTGCTCAGCGAAGAAGCGGTGATGGGCTTCGAATACGGCTACTCCACCACCGACCCGAATGCACTGTGCATCTGGGAAGCGCAGTTCGGCGACTTCGCCAACGGCGCGCAGGTGGTCATCGACCAGTTCATTGCCGCTGGCGAAGCCAAGTGGGGGCGTATCGCAGGCCTGTCGCTGTTTCTGCCGCATGGTTACGAAGGGCAAGGCCCGGAGCACAGCTCCGCACGCCTGGAGCGCTTCCTGCAGCTGTGCGCGCTGGAGAACATGCTGGTCTGCGTACCGACCACCCCGGCGCAGTGCTTCCACATGATCCGGCGCCAGATGCGCATGACTACCCGCAAGCCGCTGGTGGTGATGACGCCCAAGTCATTGCTGCGCCACAAGCTGGCGGTGTCGAGCCTGGAAGAACTGGCCGACGGGCAATTCCAGCATCTGATCCCGGATGCCAAGGCCGAGGCGGCCAAGGTCAAGCGCGTGGTGCTGTGCTCGGGCAAGGTCTACTACGACCTGCTCGAAGACCAGACCAAGCGCGGCCAGGACGATGTTGCCATCGTGCGCATCGAGCAGCTGTACCCGTTCCCGCGTGCGCAGCTGGCGGCCGAGCTCAAGGGCTATGCCAATGCCACCGACGTGGTGTGGTGCCAGGAAGAACCGCAGAACCAGGGTGCGTGGTACCAGATCCGTCACCACCTCAACTTCTGCCTGGCCGGTGGTCAGAGCCTGCATTACGCCGGCCGCGCCCGTTCGCCCTCGCCTGCCGCTGGCCACATGGCCGACCACATCGCCGAACAGCAGAAGCTGGTCGCCGATGCGCTCATCAATCCGTTCAACGACCAAGTCGCTGAATAACTCCTCTTCCCCAAAGAACGAAAACCCTAGGACGCTCCCCGAATGGCCACCGAAGTCAAAGTTCCGGTACTGCCCGAATCCGTTTCCGACGCCACCATCGCCAGCTGGCACAAGAAGGCCGGCGAAGCGGTCAAGCGCGACGAGAATCTGGTCGACCTGGAAACCGACAAGGTCGTGCTGGAAGTTCCTTCGCCGGTCGATGGCGTACTGAAGGAAATCAAGTTCGAAGCCGGCAGCACGGTCACCAGCAACCAAATCCTGGCAATCATCGAAGAAGGTGCCGTGGTTGCTGCCGCGCCGGCCGAAGAGAAAAAGGCTGCTGCGCCGGCTGCTCCTGCTGCAGCGGCGGCGCCAGTTGCCGCCGCCGCGCCGGCCGCCGCGTCCAAGTCTGCTGCAGATGCGCTGCCCCCGGGTGCGCGTTTCTCCGCGATCACCCAGGGCGTGGATCCGTCGCAGGTCGAAGGCACCGGCCGCCGCAGTGCGGTGACCAAGGAAGACATCGTCAACTTCGCCAAGGCCGGCGGCGTGGGCAAGGCGTCGGGCGCCCGGCCGGAAGAGCGCGTGGCGATGACCCGCGTGCGCAAGACCATTGCCAAGCGCCTGATGGAGTCCAAGAACTCCACCGCGATGCTGACCACCTTCAACGAAGTGAACCTGGCCAAGGTGTCGGCCGCACGCAAGGAGCTGCAGGACGAGTTCCAGAAGGCCCACGGCATCAAGCTCGGTTTCATGAGCTTCTTCGTCAAGGCCGCTGCCAACGCGCTGCAGCGCTTCCCGCTGGTCAACGCCTCGATCGACGGCGACGACATCATCTATCACGGCTACAGCGACATCTCGATTGCCGTCTCCACCGAAAAGGGCCTGGTCACGCCGGTGCTGCGTAACGTCGAGCGCCAGTCGTTCGCCGACGTCGAACAGGGCATCGCCGACTACGCCGCCAAGGCGCGCGCCGGCAAGCTGGGCCTGGATGACCTGCAGGGTGGCACCTTCACCATCACCAATGGCGGCACCTTCGGCTCGCTGCTGTCCACCCCGATCATCAACCCGCCGCAGAGCGCCATCCTGGGCATGCACGCGATCAAGGAACGTCCGATCGCCGAGAACGGCCAGGTGGTGATCGCCCCGATGATGTACCTGGCGCTGTCCTACGACCACCGCATCATCGACGGCAAGGATTCGGTGCAGTTCCTGGTCGACATCAAGAATCAGCTGGAAAACCCGGGCCGCATGCTGTTCGGTCTGTAAGCGCCGGGAATCGGGAATGGAGAGTCGGGAATGGGACAAGCACCCATCGACCGCTCCATTCCCGCCTGGACCTGGATGGGACGCGACAGGCGCATGCGCTGCTGCGATTCCCCATTCCCTATTCCCCATTCCCGTGAGCAAATGAAATGAGCGAACAATTCGACGTCGTCGTCATCGGTGCTGGTCCGGCCGGTTATCACGCCGCCATCCGCGCGGCCCAGCTGGGCATGAAGGTCGCCTGCATCGATGCGGCACTCGGCAAGGACGGCAAGCCCGCCCTGGGCGGTACCTGCCTGCGCGTGGGCTGCATTCCGTCCAAGGCGCTGCTGGATTCCTCGCGCCAGTTCTGGAACATGGGTCACCTGTTCGGCGACCACGGCATCAGCTTCAACGACGCCAAGATGGACGTGCCCACCATGATCGGCCGCAAGGACAAGATCGTGAAGCAGTTCACCGGCGGCATCGCGATGCTGTTCAAGGCCAACAAGATCACCCCGTACTACGGCTTCGGCCAGCTGCTGCCGGGCAATATCGTCAAGGTCACCCAGCACGAAGGCGGCGAGATCGAGCTCAAGGGCACCAACGTGATCCTGGCGGCCGGTTCGGAATCGATCGAACTGCCGTTCGCCAAGTTCGATGGCGACACCATCGTGGACAACGTCGGCGGCCTGGATTTCACCGCCGTGCCCAAGCGCCTGGCGGTGATCGGCGCTGGCGTGATCGGCCTGGAGCTGGGTAGCGTGTGGAAGCGCCTGGGCGCCGAGGTCACCATCCTCGAAGCGCTGCCGGACTTCCTGGCGCTGGCCGACGCTGAAGTGGCCAAGACCGCGCTGAAGGAATTCAAGAAGCAGGGCCTGGATATCAAGCTGGGTGCCAAGGTCGGCAAGACCGAGATCACCGGCAGCGGCGATGCCAGGCAGGTGGTGCTCAACTACACCGACGCCGCCGGCGAGCAGACCCTGACCGTGGACAAGCTGCTGGTGGCCGTGGGCCGCAAGGCCGCCACCAAGAACCTGCTGGCCGACGGCACCGGGGTCAAGGTCACCGACCGTGGTCAGATCGAGGTCGATGGCCATTGCCACACTGGCGTCGACGGCGTGTGGGCGATCGGCGACTGCGTGCGCGGCCCGATGCTGGCGCACAAGGGCTTCGAGGAAGGCATCGCGGTGGCCGAGCTGATCGCCGGCCTGCCCGGTCACGTCAACTTCGACACCATTCCGTGGGTCATCTACACCGAGCCGGAAATTGCCTGGGTCGGCAAGACCGAGCAGCAGCTCAAGGCCGAAGGCGTGGCCTACAAGGCTGGCAGCTTCCCGTTTGCGGCAATCGGCCGCGCGGTGGCCATGGGCGAGCCGGCCGGCTTCGTCAAGGTGATCGCCGATGCCGAGACCGACCGCGTGCTGGGCATGCACCTGGTGGGCGTGGGCGTCTCCGAGCTGGTGCACGAAGGCGTGCTGACGATGGAATTCAACGGCTCGGCCGACGACCTGGCACGTATCTGCCATGCGCACCCGACGCTGTCCGAAGCCATCCACGACGCCGCGATGGCGGTGAGCAAGCGCGCGATCCATAAGGCTAACTAAGCCGGGAATCGGGAGTGGGGAATTGGGAATCGTAAGAGCGTTCCCATCACCTCACTCCTCATGCTGACGCCGGACCTAGGTCCGGCGTCATGCGTTCTGGCTTCTGTATTTGCTTCGACCCATTCCCTATTCCCAACTCCCGATTCCCCCCATGAAAAGCCTCTGCGTCTATTGCGGCTCCAATGCCGGTAACAAGCCCGCCTATGTCGAGCGCGCCACGGCGCTGGGTCAGCGCATTGCTGCGCACGGCCTGCGCCTGGTCTACGGTGGCGGCAATGTCGGGCTGATGGGCACGGTGGCCAATGCGGTCCTGGCGGCCGGCGGTGAAGTGACCGGCGTCATTCCTCAGCAACTGGCCGATTGGGAAGTGGCGCATCGCGGGCTGACCACGCTGGAAATCGTCGGCTCCATGCACGAGCGCAAGATGCGCATGTTCGAACTCTCCGATGCCTTCGTCGCCCTGCCCGGTGGCTTCGGCACCATGGAAGAGATTTTCGAAATGCTCACCTGGCGCCAGCTCGGCATCGGCAACAAGCCCTGCGCCTTTCTGGATATCGAGAACTTCTATGCGCCGCTGATCGGCATGATCGATCGCATGGTGGAAGAGCGCTTCCTGCACCCGGACCAGCGCACCGACCTGTGGTACGGCAGCGACATCGCGCAGATGCTGGAATGGATGCAGCACTACACGCCGGCCCAGGCCTCGAAATGGATCGACGAGAAGCGTCGCTCCACGCTGGTATGACCGGTCGCCGGCGCCCGCAACAGGGCGTCGGCGATCACGCCGCCGCAATCGGTGCCACCACCCCGCAGTACAATGGCGGCGATGCCAGAGACCCTTGCCGCTGACGCGCACCACAGCCTGGACATCAAGCACAGTCGCTTTCTGGCCCACGCCTGTGCACTGGATGCTTCCGCACAGGCACTGGAACTGGTGCAACGCGTGGCGGTCCCCGATGCCACCCACAACTGCTGGGCCTACCGCTTCGGGCAGGAATACCGCTCCAGCGATGATGGCGAGCCCAGCGGCACGGCGGGCAGGCCGATCCTGGCGGCGATCGATGGCCAGGGCCTGGATCGCGTCGTGGTGGTGGTCACCCGTTGGTACGGCGGCATCAAGCTCGGTGCCGGCGGGTTAGTGCGCGCCTATGGCGGCGCTGCGGCCGAGTGCCTGCGGCTGGCGACGCGACGGCCATTGATCGCACTGACGCAGCTGGATCTGCACTGTCGGTTCGACGACCTGGGGCTGGTGCATGCCGCCTTGGTCGCCTTCCATGCCGACAAGCTGGACGAGCGTTTCGATGCCGATGGCGCAGCCTTGCGCGTGCAATTGCCTGCAGATCAGCTTGCAGGCTTGAAAACCCGCCTGTGCGACGCCAGTCGCAACCGTGTCCACCTCTCAACACCGGAAGCCGCATGAACCAGCCAGCCGCCGCCAGGCCCAACCCGTTGCGGAAGCTTGGCAGCCTGCGCGCCCTGTGGCCGTTCGTGCAGCGCCAGCGCGGATTGTTTGCCGCCTGGCTGATCGCGCTGGCGATTTCCTCGGCGGCCACGCTGAGCCTGCCGGCCGCGGTCAAGCGCATGATCGACCACGGCTTCTCCGGCGGGGCGCAGATCAACCAGGCATTCGCCCTACTGTTCGTGGTGGCGGTGGTACTGGCACTGGCCACCGCGGCACGGTTCTACTTCGTCTCGCTGCTGGGCGAAAAGGTGGTCGCCGACCTACGTGGCCGCCTGTATGCGCATCTGATCGGGCTGGACGCCGGCTTTCACGACCGTAGCCGTAGCGGCGAACTGGTGTCGCGGCTGTCGGCCGACAGCGAACTGCTGCGCGGCTTGATCGGCACCACCATGTCGGTGGCGTTGCGCAGTACAGTGACGGTGGTCGGCAGCATGGTGATGCTGTTCGTCACCAGCCCACGTCTGGCCGGCTTCACCCTGATCGGCATCCCGCTGGCGGTGCTGCCCATCGTGCTGGGCGCGCGCCGGCTGCAGAAGATCTCGCGCGCCAGCCAGGACCGCGTGGCCGATGCCAATACGCTGGCCGCCGAAACCCTGGGCGCGGTGCGCACCGTGCAGGCGCATGCGCGCGAGCAGTACGAGAGCCAACGGTTCAGCCAGGCGCTGTTGTCCGCCATCGACACCGCACGGCTGCGGGTACGTACCCAGGCAGGCGTCACCGCCGTGGCGATCATGCTGATCTTCGGCGCCATCGTCGGTGTGCTGTGGCTGGGCGCGCACGATGTGGTGTCCGGGCGCATGACCCCGGGCACGCTGGGGCAGTTCGTGTTGTACGCGCTGATCGGCGGCGGTTCGGTCGGGGCATTGGCCGAGGTGTGGAACGAACTGCAGCGCGCCGCCGGCGGCATGGGCCGCGTCGGCGAACTGCTCGACGAACAGTCGGTAATCGTGGCACCGGCCACGCCCACGCCGTTGCCGCAGCCGCTGCATGGCGCGATCCACTTCGACCAGGTGGTGTTCCATTACCCGCAGCGCCCCGCTGCACCGGCGCTGGATCACTTCGACCTGCATGTCAGCCCCGGCGAGACCGTGGCCTTGGTTGGCCCCTCCGGCGCCGGCAAGAGCACGGTGTTGTCGATGCTGCTGCGCTTCCATGACCCGGTGAGTGGCCGCGTGCGCATCGACGAGGTGGACCTGCGCGACACCGACCCGGTGCGCTTGCGCGAACACATTGCGCTGGTGCCGCAGCAACCCACCCTGTTCGCCGCCAGTGCCGCCGACAACATCCGCTACGGCAGGCTGCAGGCCAGCGACGCGCAGGTGGAAGCCGCCGCTGCGGCTGCCGAAGCCGATGTCTTCATCCGGGCGCTGCCGCAGGGCTACGCCAGCGAGCTGGGCGAGCGCGGCACGCGCCTGTCCGGCGGCCAGCAACAACGCGTGGCAATCGCGCGTGCCCTGCTCAAGGACGCGCCGATCCTGCTGCTGGACGAGGCCACCAGCGCACTGGATGCGCAGAGCGAACGCGCCGTGCAGCAAGCGCTGGATCGGCTGATGCAGGGCCGCACCACCCTGGTCATCGCGCACCGCCTGGCCACCGTGCTCAAAGCCGACCGCATCGTGGTCATGGATGCCGGCCGCATCGTTGCGCAGGGCACCCACGCACAGCTGATCGCAGAGGGCGGCCTGTATGCGGAATTGGCGCGGCTGCAGTTCATCGATCAGTGACGCTGATTGGTGACATCGATTAGTGACGCCTGGCTGACGCGCCGGCGGCCGCTACGCGGCGTTCACCCACCCGCCACCGATGCTGCGCTTCCGCCACTGCCTGCACGGCTGAACCCATGCCCCGCCCCAAGACCACGCTTCGCCAACTCAGCTACTTCGTCGCGCTGGCCGACACCGGCAGTTTCACCCGCGCGGCAGAGCAGATGGGCGTGTCGCAGCCGTCGCTGTCACAGCAGATCCGCGCACTGGAGACCATCATCGGTACACCGCTGTTCGAGCGCGGCGTGCCCGCCATCCTGACCCCGCTGGGCCGCGACCTGCGCGACCGCGCACGCGGCATCCTGCTGGACGTGGCCGACCTGGAAGAGCTGCGCGCCACCTCGGCCGACACCTTGATCGGCACCATCCGGCTCGGCGTCTCGCCCACGCTGGGCGCCTATCTGATGCCCAGCCTGGTGGCGCGCCTGCATCGCGAGCACCCGGCGTTGCGCGTGCACGTCCGCGAAGGCTTGCCGAACGTGCTGGCCAACGACCTGGCCAATGGCGTGCACGACCTGGTGCTGGTGCAACTGCCGATGGCCGGCCGCAACCTGCACAGCGAACGGCTGTTCCGCGAGCCATTGCACGTGACCATGGCCGCCGATCACCCGCTGCGCAGCAAACGCCACATCACCCCGGCCGACCTGCGTGGCGCCAACCTGCTCACGCTGATGCCGGACTACCGCCTGGCCGAACAGATCAGCGCGATTGCGGTGGACGTCGGCGCCAATGTCCTGCGCGATTACGAAGGAACGAGTCTGGATGCGATCCGGCAAATGGCCGGCATGGGCATGGGGCTGGCGCTGCTGCCCGACCTGTACGTGCGCCAGGAGATCCGCGAAGGCGACGACGTGGTGGTGCGTCCGATCAAGGGAGGACGCTATTACCGCGAGATTGGACTGCTCTGGCGGCAAGGCGCCGGCCGCGCGCCCGCGTTCGGGCTGATCGCCGACTTGCTGCGCGCGGCAGCGGCATAGGAAAATCCTATGCGGTGGATAAGCGGTTCGGCCTTGTTCTGTTGCCGCAACTCGTCAATGCTTGCTTGAAATCAACAGTGGAAGGAACATGGCGGCAAAGCAGATCGGATGGCGGGAAGCGGCGGGCTGGCTGGCGGAGATCGTCGGGCCGGACATGCCGTATGTGCGGCTGGCCCTGGTGTACGGCATCGCGATTAGCCTGCTGTCGCTGGCGACCCCGATCTCGGTGCAGCTACTGATTAACAGCGTGGCCAATATCGCCCTGCCCACGCCGCTATGGACACTGTCCGGCCTGCTGCTGGGCCTGCTGCTGCTGGTGGCCGCCCTGAGCGCGATGCGGGTGTGGGTCATGGCGTTGTTCGAGCGCCGGCTGTTCGCGCGGGTGGTGGCCGAGATCACGGTGCGGGCGGTACACGCCCAGAACCCCTTCTTCACCGACCAGAACCGCGGCGACATGTTCAACCGCTACTTCGACCTGGTGGTGGTGCAGAAGGCTGTCCCCAGCCTGGCCGTGGGCGCCTTCACCATCGTGCTGCAGTCGGCGGTGGGGCTGATCGTCACCAGTTTCTACCATCCGTTCTTCCTGGCCTTCAATGCGCTGCTGTTGCTGGTGATCTTCTCGATCTGGATGATCTGGTCACGCAGTTCGATCCGCACCGCAGTCGACCTGAGTCACGCCAAGCACAATGCCGCACACTGGCTGGAAAGCGTTGGCGGCTCCAATGGTTTCTACAAATCCAGCCGCCACCTCAACTTTGCGATGGAGCGCTCCGAAGCGGTGACGGCGGCCTATGTGGCACGCCATCGGCGTCATTTCCGCTACACATTCACCCAGACGCTGGCATTTCTACTCACCTATGCGGTGGCCAGCGCGGCGCTGCTGGCGCTGGGCGGCAGCCTGATCCTGCGTGGCGAATTGTCGATCGGCCAGCTGGTGGCGGCCGAGCTGATCCTGAGCGCGGTGTTCTACGGCATCGCGCAGTTGGGGACCTACCTGGATACGTTCTACGACCTGGTGGCCAGCGCAGAGGAATTATCGCTGCTGTACGCCATCCCGCAGGAGCGCGCGGTGGCCATTGCTGGCAAGACCCCGCGCAACAGCGACGTGCGCCTGGATGGCGTGGTGATCGAAGGTGCGCGCTTCGATTTCGCGCTGGAGGCCGGCGAGCAGCTGGTCACGCTGGCATCCGGTGGCGCCGAACGTCTGCTGGCGATGGTACTCAAGCGCCATGAGGTCCCGGAGCGCGGGCTGGTGATGGTGGGCGGCGCCGACATGGCGACCTTCGACATGTACCTGCTGCGCTCGGAAGTCACTGTGCTTGATCGCCCCACCATCGTGGAAGTCACCATTCGCGAATACCTGTCGATGGCCTCGCCGGACGTCAGCTCCGAGAGCATGCTCGAAGCGATCGATGCGGTGGGCTTGCGCGCCCGCATCGCCGCACTGCCGCAGGGCCTGGATACGCGCCTGGCGGCCTCGGGCTACCCGCTGTGGATCGGCGATGTGATGGGCCTGAAGCTGGCCAACGCCTTGCTGGTACGCCCGCGGGTGCTGATGCTGTCGCAGCTGTTCGACCTGATCCCCACCGAACGCCTGGCGGCGGTGCTGCGCCGGCTCAAGGACGCCGGAACCACGGTCTTGCTGTGTACCGGCCGGCCGGAAGACATCACCCTGGATGGCTGGTTCCGGCTGGAGCCTGGACACCAGCAACGCTACGCCACGCGGGCGGAACTGATCGCATCGGCACAGGAGGCAGGCAATGCAATACGCCACTGACCGCATGCTGCACTTCCCCACCCTGTCGGCCATGCGCCCGCCCAGCATCGCCAAGGTGCTGGCCTGGATGCTGCTGATCGGCATCGTCATCTGCAGTGCCATCCTGGCGTTGGTGCCCTGGGTACAGACCGCCAGCGGCAAGGGCCAGGTGGTGGCGCTGGATCCGGACGACCGCCAGCAGCAGGTCACCGCGTTCGTGCCCGGCCGGGTGGAACGCTGGTACGTGCACGACGGCCAGCATGTGTCCAAGGGCGATCCGATCGCCCGCGTGGGCGACCTGGATCCTGACCTGCTCACCCGCCTCGCCAGCGAACGGGCGCAGGCGCAGGCCGAGATCGCCGCCCTCCAGCAGTCGCGTGCAGTTGCCAGCATCGACGTGGAGCGCAGCCGGCAATTGCTCGCCGAAGGTCTGGCAGGCCGCCGCGACTTCGAGCTGACCCAGATCAAGGTGGCCGAAGCCGATGCCAAGCTGGCCGAATCGCGCGCCAAGCTGACCCGCATCGACATCCAGTTAAACCGCCAGTCCGCGCAGTTGGTGCGCGCCCCGCGCGATGGCCGCGTGCAACAACTCAACGCCGCCAGCGGCAGTGCGATGGTGTCGCCAGGCACCGTGCTGGCGGTGATCGCGCCCGAGCGGGTGGAACGCGCGGTCGAGCTGTACATCGACGGCCGCGACGTACCGCTGATCCGTCCCGGCCGCCCGGTGCGGCTGGAATTCGAAGGCTGGCCGGCGATCCAGTTCAGCGGCTGGCCGTCGGTGGCGCACGGTATGTTCGACGGCCGGGTGCGCGCCATCGACCCCAATGCTGCGCCCGACGGCGTGTTCCGCATCCTGGTCGAACCGGCGCCGGGCAAACCGGCCTGGCCCGCCCAGGAATTCGCCCGCCAGGGCGGCAAGGTGCGCGGCTGGGTGCAGGGCGAGACGGTGAAGGTGGGCTACGAACTGTGGCGCCAGCTCAACAATTTCCCATTGGAATTCGGGCAGCGCCCCGCAGCGGGCATGCAGCAGGATGGCAAGGCCAAGCCAGCCGCCGGCAAGACCGAAGAAGACGCGACGGGCAAGAAATGAGGCATCGTCTTGTTGTCTTGTTGATCGCACTCTGCCCCGGTGCGGCGTTCGCCCAGGCCGCGCCACTGACCCTGGACGAGGTACTGCAATCCTCGGCGCGCTCGGCGCCGCAGATCGTCGAAGCGCTGGCCAAGGTCCGCCAGGCCGAAGGCAAGGGGATCTCGGCCGACGGCGCCTTCGATACCGTTTTCGACATCGAGGGCCGCTCGCGCGAGGCCGGCTATTACGACGGCAGCACCATCGAAACCGGCGTCAAGCGGCCATTCGAGACCAATGGCGGCTATTACTACGGCGGCTACCGCTCCTCGCGGGGCGAGTTTCCGATCTACGAAGACAAGTCCTACACCGACCGCGGCGGCGAAGTGAAGGTCGGCGCGCTGTACGCGCTGCTGCGCGACCGCGTCGTGGACGAGCGCCGCACCCGTCGTAGCGTGGCCAGCACCGACATCGACGTGGCCCAGTACGAAGCGCAGATGGTGGCCATCGGCGTGCAGCGCCGCGCGGTGGACGCCTATCAGAGCTGGGTCGCGGCCGGCCTGAGACTGCGCGCCTATCGGGACCTGCTGGAGCTGGCCGAGCGCCGCCGCACCGCGATTTCCCGGCAGGTGACGCTGGGCGCACGTCCCACGATCCTGTTGACCGAGAACGACCAGAACCTGGTGCGTCGCCGCGCGCTGGTAGTGCGCTCGGAGCAGGACTTCGCAAGCGCCGCCAATGGCTTGTCGCTGTATCTGCGCGACGATGCCGGCATGCCGCTGACGGTGACCGCCGAACGCCTGCCGGCCGATACCTCCGCGCTGGAAGGGCTAGCCGGCGCCAGCAGGATCACCGCCCCGGTGGAGCGGCCCGATTACCGCGCCGTGCTGACGCGCATCGACCAGGCCACTGCGCGGCTGATGCTGGCGCAGAACGACCTGAAGCCGCGCCTGGATGTCAGCGTCGAGGTCAGCAAGGACTTCGGCCCGCCCGGCGTGGGCGGCCCCAACCGCTCGCCCACCGATGCCATCATCGGCTTCCGTTTCAGCGTGCCGTTGGAGAACCGCGCCGCCAAGGGTCGGGTCGCCGAAGCGCGCGCCGAGATCGAAGCGCTGGATCAGCGCAGCCGTTTCCTGCGCGACCAGATCTCGGTCGAGGTGGAATCGGTGGTGATCTCGCTCACCGCCGCCGAGCGCCTGGCCAAGATCGCCGATGAGGAACGCAGCCTGGCCGACCGCCTGGCCGAAGCCGAGCGGCGGCGCTTCGAGCTGGGGTCGGGCGACTTCTTCCTGGTCAACCAGCGCGAGGAAACCGCCAACGATGCCCGCGTGCGCCTGGTCGATGCACAGGCCCGTATCGCCTCGGCGCGTGCCGAGCTGGCCGCGGCTACCGCCGACCGCGATGCGCTGCGACTGAGCCGCTGAGGGCGGCGAATTGCAGCTCTCCACGCCCTGATGATTGCCTGGTCATTTTTTGACCAACGCGATCGACGGCCTTGCCGGACAGGGGCCGTCGGCAGTTATCCACATGCTTGTGCAGGTTTCATCCACATCCGTTGTGGATGGAACACGTGCCTGTGTGCAATGCGCGCGCCACGCTCAGGCCTTGCGCTCCACACGCTCCAGCACACGCCCGATCCCGCTGTGGTCGATCTCGCTGGCTGCCCGCCTCAGCGCAGCAGGATCGCTATCGGGCTCGAATCCGATCCGGAAGTGCAGTTCACCCAGCGGCGTGCGCGAGGAGTGGATCGACGACAGGTTCACCGTGTGCCGTTCGAACACGTGCAGCAAGGCGCGTAGCGAACCTGGCCGGTCTTCAGGCAGGTAGACGCTCAAGGCCAGGGACTCGGTCAGGTCGGCCAACAGGTAGCCCAGCCGTTCGTAGGTGTAGTTGCCGGCAGCCAGGGTCTGCGGTTCTAGGGCCGCAGCAGTGTCGTCCAGAAAGCGGCGGCGGAACTGTACACGCGCCGCGTCATCGCCCTGCGCCACCAGCGCGCGCAACTGCTGCAATTGCGCCAGCAGCCGGTCCAGCATCTCGCCAACGTAGGGGTTGCCGAACTGGATGTCTTCGTAGATCGCCGGATTGAGCGAGAGGATGCGCGCGATGACCGCAGTGTCCAGCTCGAACGCGGCCGAGCGGTAGGGCATCAGCGCCTGCAGCTCGCCCAGCAGCGGCGCGTAGTCGCGCAAGGTGCCGGCTTGCGCCAGGTGGGTGGCGTGCACCATCGCCTGTACCAGCGCCATCACCCGGTCGTGGTGTTCGGCAGTCGCGTAGACGCACTCGGCCTGCAAGGCGGTGCACAACGCCTGCACCCACGGCGTCCAGTGCTGCAGGCGCGCCTGGCAGACCACCAACACCCGGCCCTTCAAGGTCGGCGACTTGGGCGGTGCGGTCATGGGATGCAGGCCGACCACCTCGGCCGAGGACACCAGCATCGCCGCCACCGGCGCCTGCTTGATCGAAGTGACGTCCATCCACAGTTGCGAGACCGCGCGCGGGCCGGCCAGCGCGACATAGCGCTGAATCAACACGGCCGTGTGGCGGATGGGTGCGGCAAAGATCAGTACATCTGCCTGCTGCGCCAGCGTGGCCTCGTCCATGCTACCGGCATCGGCAGGATCAAAGCCAATCACCTGCAGCTGCATACGCGTGCGCAGGAACTGCCCCAGCCATCGCCCGTAGGCACCGGCACTGCCGACGATCCCGACGACCGGTTGGGCGATCATGCCAGGCGCTCGACGGCGAAGCGTGGCGATGCGGCGAGTGCGGCCGGGGCGGCGGCAAGCACATCGAACTCTTCATGCCCTGCAGCCAGGGTCGCTTCCAGGGCGCCATGCACACCACCAAGCGCATGGCCCACCGCCTGCTCGAACGGCAGGTCGCGCAGCAGGAATCCGATCAACAACGCCATCAACACGTCGCCGGTACCGGCGACATCCACCGGTAGGTGCGGGCTGGCCCAGCGATACACCGCCGTGTTGCTGACCGCCAGCGTCACCAGCTCGCCGGCACCGCCGGCCACGCTGTGTGCAAGCACCCAGTGTGGCCCGCGCGCGAGCAAGGCGCGGGCGGCCACGATGGCATCGTCCTGTTGCAGGCTGGGCAGGCCGGTCAAGCGTCCCAGTTCGAACGCATTGGGCGTCACCAGCCAGGCATGCGGCAGCAGGCGTTCGGCAAAGACCCGTTCCAATCCCGGCTCGACGTAGGGGCCGGTATGCGTATCGCCAATCACCGGATCCAGGCAGTAGCGCAGTTGCGGTGCCTGCGGCAGGGTCTGCTGCAGCCAGTCGGCAAACGCCTCGCCGTTGGCCAGGCTGCCGAAGTAGCCGGACACCAGCATGCGTGCGCGTTGCGGCAGGCCGCGTTCGGTGGCGCCGAGCAACAGATCCGCCAGCCAGTCGGCCGGCAGGATGCGGCCACGCAGCGTGGAATAGAACGGCGCATTGCTCAACAGCGTAGTGGGCACTTCGGCCACGCGCAGGCCAAGCGCGCGCAGTGGCGGCACCGCCGCACTGTTGCCGGCGTGGCCATAGACCAGCTGCGACTGCACCGAGATCACATCGATCGGCGAAGGACCCTCCGGGCGCTGGCGGCGACCGTGGACAAGGTGGCTATCGGTTGCATCGCTCATGGGAAACGCCGTCGTGAGAACAGGACGCCATTATCCGCCGCAACGCGTGAGCGCGTGACGTGACTGGAATGAGGCGACGTTGCGTGTTGCGCGCTGAAGTGGGTGCGCTCTTTTGAACGGCGCCGACGTTCGACTTGATCTGCTTTGCAAACGCGGCCGGACGCTTCAGCGCTGTGCGCATGACTTGCAGTCTTTTCGACGCCAACGGTGCCGCTTGCAAGCGGGCGTTGGGTTGACGATCGGTACGGCGTACCCTCATCCGCCCTTCGGGCACCTTCTCCCGGCGGGAGAAGGGAACAAGGCACATTTTCCCGGAGGGAGAAGGGAACAAGGCACCTTCTCCCGAAGAAGGCGAGCAAAGCCCCTCTCCCTGCGGGAGAGGGGTTGGGGTGAGGGTACGCGGCGAAGCCCACATGGACCCAGGCTTCAGCAGGCTTCGCGCATGCCCTCATCCGCCTCTAAGGAGCAGATTCTCTCCATGAAGGCGGCCAATATCCCGGCAGGAGAAGGATGTTGTTCTTCTGGCACGTCTTGCGACACCTGCTCCTGCAAGGAACAGGCACTTATGTCAGCAGCCTTGGTGACAAAAACAGACGTCGCTTACGAGGTCATCCTGTCCCAGAAGCCCTTGACGCCGTCGATGAAGGTCGCCGACTTGGGCGAATGCTTGCGGGCATCCTCACCGGTGAAGGTGGCCTCGAACTGCTGCAGCAGCTCGCGCTGGTCGGCGGTGAGGTTGACCGGCGTTTCCACCACCACGCGGCAATACAGATCGCCTTCGCTGCGGCTGCGCACCGAACGCACGCCCTTGCCGCGCAGGCGGAACAACTTGCCGGTCTGCGTTTCGGCCGGGATGCGGATTTCCGCTTCGCCACCCAGGGTCGCAACACGCACGGTATCGCCCAGCGCCGCCTGCGAAATACGGATCGGCACCTCGCAATGCAGATCGTCGCCGTCGCGCTGGAAGATCGCATGCTCGCGCACCCGCACTTCCACGTACAGATCGCCCGGCGGGGTGCCGGCCGGGCCGGCCTCGCCCTCGCCTGCCAGCCGGATGCGGTCGCCGGTATCCACCCCGGCAGGCACCTTGATCGACAGCACCTTGTTCTCTTCCACGCGACCGGCACCGTGGCAGACCTTGCATGGATTGCGGATCAGCGTGCCGCGCCCATCGCAATGCGGGCAGCTCTGCTGCATGGCGAAGATGCCACGCTGGATGCGCACCTGGCCGCGCCCATGACAGGTGCCGCAGGTCTCGACCTTGCCGTCTTCCGAGCCGCTGCCGTGGCAGGACGTGCATTCGATCAGGGTCGGGATCTCGATGCGTCGCTCGATGCCGGCGACGGCTTCTTCCAGATCCAGCTCCAATACGTAACCGACGTCGGCACCACGTCGCGCAGCGCGCGGACCGGCGGCGCCACCGCCAAAAATATTGCCGAAGATATCGCCAAAGATATCGCCCATGTCCGGGCCACCCGGCCCGCCGCCGCCCCCCATGCCGTGCTCGAACGCGGCATGGCCGTGCGCATCGTAGGCACGCCGCTTGTTGCCATCGGACAGCACTTCGTAGGCTTCCTTGCATTCCTTGAACGCCGCTTCGGCAGCCGCGTCACCAGGATTGCGATCGGGGTGGTGCTTCATCGCACAACGTCGATAAGCCTTCTTCAGCTCCTCGTCGCTGGCACCGCGGGCAACGCCCAGCACTTCGTAGTAATCGCGTTTGCTCATGACAGGGAATCGGGAATCGGGAGAAGGGAATCGTTCAAAGCGTACATCCTCAAATCAATCAGCGTTCGGTGGGGTCAGAACAGCGAAGGAGCGATGCCGTCGCATCGCTCCTCCGATTCTCTATTCCCTATTCCCGACTCACGCTTTCTTATCGTCCTTGACCTCGGTGAACTCGGCGTCCACCACGTCGTCGGCGGCCTTGGAGGTCTGCGCGTTGCCGCTGGCCGCATCGGCGTTACCGCCCTGCTCTGCTGCTGCCGCCGCCGCGTACAGCGACTGGCCGGCTTCTTCCAGAGTCTTGCTGCGTGCTTCGATCTGCGCCTTATCGTCGCCCTTCATGGCGGTTTCCAGGTCGGCCAGCGCCGCTTCCACCTTGCCGATCACATCGCCACCGACCTTGCTGCCATGCTCGGTGATCGCGGTGCGGGTGGCGTGGATCAGGCCATCGGCCTGGTTGCGGGTCTGCACCAGCTCCTGGAACTTCTTGTCTTCCTCGCGGTTGGCTTCCGCGTCGGCGACCATGCGTTGGATCTCTTCATCCGACAGGCCCGAACCGGCCTTGATCTCGACCTTCTGTTCCTTGTTGGTCTTCTTGTCCTTGGCCGAGACGTGCAGGATGCCGTTGGCGTCGATGTCGAAGGACACTTCCACTTGCGGCATGCCGCGCGGCGCCGGCTCGATGCCGGAAAGGTCGAACTTGGCCAGCGACTTGTTGAAGCGGGCCTGCTCGCGCTCACCCTGCAGCACATGCACGGTCACGGCCGACTGGTTGTCTTCGGCGGTGGAGAAGGTCTGCGAGGCCTTGGTCGGGATGGTGGTGTTCTTCTCGATGATCTTGGTGAACACCCCGCCCATGGTTTCGATACCCAGCGACAGCGGGGTCACGTCCAGCAGCAGCACGTCCTTGACGTCGCCGGCCAGCACGCCGCCCTGGATCGCGGCGCCCACGGCCACGGCTTCGTCCGGGTTGACGTCCTTGCGCGGTTCCTTGCCGAAGAAATCGGCAACCGCCTGCTGCACCTTCGGCATACGGGTCTGACCGCCGACCAGGATCACCTCGTTGATGTCGCTGGCGCGCAGGCCAGCGTCGTTCAGCGCGGTGCGGCACGGATCGATCGACTTCTTGACCAGATCTTCCACCAGCGCTTCGAGCTTGGCACGGGTCAACTTGATGTTGAGGTGCTTCGGACCTGAGGCATCGGCAGTGACGTACGGCAGGTTCACTTCGGTCTGCTGGCTGGTCGACAGCTCGATCTTGGCGCGCTCTGCGGCGTCCTTCAGGCGCTGCAGCGCCAACGGATCCTTGCGCAGGTCGATGCCCTGGTCCTTGTTGAATTCGTCAACCAGGTACTCGATGACGCGGTTGTCGAAGTCTTCGCCGCCCAGGAAGGTGTCGCCGTTGGTGGCCAGCACTTCGAACTGCTTCTCGCCATCGACCTCGGCGATCTCGATGATCGACACGTCGAAGGTGCCGCCGCCCAGGTCGTACACGGCGATCTTGCGGTCACCGCCGTTCTTGTCCAGGCCATAGGCCAGGGCTGCGGCGGTCGGCTCGTTGATGATGCGTTTGACGTCCAGACCGGCGATGCGGCCGGCATCCTTGGTGGCCTGGCGCTGGCTGTCGTTGAAGTACGCCGGCACCGTGATGACGGCCTCGGTGACCTTCTCGCCGAGGAAATCCTCGGCAGTCTTCTTCATCTTTTCCAGCACGCGCGCGGAAATTTCCTGCGGCGCCATGCGCTTGGCATCGCTGGTTTGCACCCAGGCGTCGCCGTTGTCGTGCGCCAGGATGCCGTACGGCACATGCGAGATATCCTTCTGTACTTCGGCGTCGGTGAACTTGCGGCCGATCAGGCGCTTCACCGCGTAGAAGGTGTTCTTCGGGTTGGTCACCGCCTGGCGCTTGGCCGAGGCACCAACCAGCACTTCACCGTCCTTGGTGTAGGCGACGATGGAGGGCGTGGTGCGGTCGCCCTCGGAATTTTCGATGACGCGGGCCTTGCCGCCGTCCATGATCGCCACGCACGAGTTCGTGGTGCCGAGGTCAATACCAATGATCTTGCCCATGGATACGCTCCTGATGAGTCTTTAGCTGTGTCCGGCGACGCCGGGTCTGGCTGAGATGTGGGGGTGGCGCGCAGGTGTTCAAGCCACCCGTGCGCATCTGTGTGTCATCCGTGCGCCTGGCAGTTCAGCCGGCGCGATCGGTCAATCGTGCTTGGCCACGACCACCAGGGCCGGGCGCAGCAGACGTTCGTTGAGCAGGTAGCCTTTCTGGAACACCTGCACGACGTGGCCGGGCGCAATGCCTTCGGCTTCGCCCTGGCTGATGGCCTGGTGCTGGTCCGGATTGAACGGCTGGCCAACCGGGTCGAGCAGGGTCAGGCCGTTGTCGGCGGCAACCTTGAGCAATTGCTTGTAGGTCATGTCCAGGCCATCGCGCAGCGGGCTGGGTTGGGTACCAGCCGCAGTCAGCCCGGCATCCAGGCTGTCGAACACCGGCAGCAACTCGCCCAGCAGCTTCTCGTTGGCGAACTTGCGGGCATTCTCCACGTCGCGCGCGATGCGCTTGCGCTGGTTCTCCAGGTCGGCGCGTTCGCGCAGGGCATCGGCCTTGACCAGGGCGATCTCGCTGCGCAGCGACTCGATCTCGGACTTGAGCGGATCGGTCTCGGGCAGGTTCTGGGACGGGTCTTCTGAATCGAATTCGGGGTGGTCTTGGTTCATGTGCAGTTCCCGGGCAAGCGGAACGCCCGCCCCAACGTCACCCCGTATATGGGCGCCGGGGCGCGTTTCAAGCGAAACCCATTGCCGCGATGGAGCGCGACTATCGCGCCCCGGCCGGCTCCATCGCCGCGCCCAGCACCTGGGCGGCGGTCTGCACCAGCGGAATCACCCGGTCGTAGGCCATGCGCTTGGGGCCGATGACCCCCAGCACGCCCAGTACCTGCCCGCCGGCGGTATACGGCGCGGTGACCAACGAGACGTCGTCCAGCGACAGCATGCCGGTCTCCTCGCCGATGAAGATGCGCACGCCCGGCGCCTGGATGGTGCGTTCGAGCAGCTGCAGGATCTCGCGCTTGCTGGCGAAGGCCTCGAACAGCTCGCGCAGCCTGTCCAGGTCCGACAGGTCCTGTACCCCCATCAACCGGGTCTGCCCGGCCATCACCATGTCGTCGGCCTCGGCCGGCACCAGCGCCTCGCTGGCCAGGTCCACACTGTGCTCCAGCAGCTGCTCCATCTGGTTCTTGGCCATGCGCAGCTCGCGCAGCAGGCTGGCGCGGATATCGGACAGCGCGCGCCCGGCGAACTGCGCATTGAGGTAATTGGCCACCCGCTCCAGCTCGGCCGGCTCGTAGGCGCGGCGCGGCTCGATCACCCGGTTCTGCACCTCGTTGTCGGCAAACACCAGGATCGCCAGCACCCGCCGCGCATCCAGGGACACGAAATCGATATGCCGGAACGCGAACTGCTCGCGCTTCGGGGCGCTGACCACCCCGACGAAATGGCTCATCGCCGACAGCATCTGCGAAGCGCTGCCCAGCAGCGACTGGGTTCCGTTGCCGCTGGCCAGCTCCGCGCGCAGCCGGCGCACTTCTTCTTCGCCCGGCGGCTGCATCTGCACCAGGCTATCGACGAACACCCGGTAGCCATGCGCGGTGGGCACCCGCCCGGCCGAGGTATGCGGGGAGCTGAGCAGCCCCACGTCTTCCAGATCGGCCAGGATGTTGCGGATGGTGGCCGGGCTCACGTCCAGCCCGGCGTGCTGGGCCAGGGTCTTGGACCCCACCGGCTCGCCGTCGCGGATGTAGCGCGCAATCAGCGTGCGCAGCAACTGGCGGGCGCGGGGGGCGAGCATTGGGGGCTGGGACGCGCGCATGGGATCATCCGGTGAGACTGGGCATAGATAATGTCTGGCCCCGGGGATGGCAAGCATCCGACTCCCTGCCCGCACCGTCAGGCCCTAAGCTTCCCCAACGCATTCACTCTCGACCCTCATGCTCACACACCTCTCGATCAAGGATTTCGCCGTCGTCCGCGCCACCGAACTGGAATTCGGGCCGGGCATGACCGTGGTGTCGGGCGAAACCGGCGCCGGCAAGTCGCTGATGGTGGACGCGCTGGGCTTCCTGTCCGGCCTGCGCGCCGACAGCGGCGTGGTGCGCCATGGCGCCGACCGCGCCGAACTGTCGGCCGAATTCCAGCTGCCGGCCGAGCATCCCGGCCTGGCCTGGCTGGCCGACAACGAGCTCGACGACGACGCCCAATGCCAGCTGCGCCGGATCATCCGCGCCGATGGCGGCTCGCGCGCCTGGATCAACGGCCGCCCGGTCACCTCCTCGCAACTGGCCGAGCTCGCGGCGCGGCTGGTGGAAATCCACGGCCAGCACGAACACCAGGCGCTGATGGCCCGCCATAGCCAGCTCGCCCTGCTCGACGCCTATGCACGCAACAGCGCCCAGCGCGAGCAGGTGCGCCAGGCCAGCCAGCGCTGGCAGGCGCTGCTGGACGAGCGTGATGCGCTGTCGGCACAGGGCGATGTCTCCGATCGTATCGGCTTTCTGGAACACCAGCTGGCCGAGCTGGAACGCGAAGACCTGGACCCAGCCGCGATTGCCGCGCTGGACGTCAACCACCGCCGCCAGGCCCATGCCACCGCCTTGATTAGCGCCTGCGACAGCGTGGCCCGGCAGCTCAACGGCGACGATGGCCCCTCGGCCCTGGGTCTATTGCAGGACAGCCGCCACGACCTGTCCCGCGTGGCCGAGCACGAACCGCGCCTGGGCGAGGTGGACGCGCTGCTGGACAGCGCCGTCATCCAGATCGAAGAAGCGCTGGCCCTGCTCGACCGCGTGCGCGACGACCTGGAGGCCGACCCCACCCAGTTCGAGGCGATGGAACGCCGCCTGGGCCGCCTGCACGACTTGGCCCGCAAGCACCGCGTTGCGCCGGACGAGCTGGCCGCGCACCGCGACCATCTGAGCGCCGAGGTCGAGAGCCTGCGTGGCGCCGACGAGCGCCTGCAGCAGCTGGACAAGCACATCGAGACGGCCACCGGTGTCTGGCGCAACGCGGCCGGGGTGCTCAGCGACAGTCGCAAGACCGCTGCCGAAGCCCTGTCAGCGGCCACCACCACGCTGATCGGCGAGCTGGGCATGGGCGGCGGCCAGTTCCTGATTCAGTTGCAACCCCAGGACACCCTGCGTCCAGACCCGAACGGCGCCGAGCGGGTGGAATTCCTGGTCGCCGCCAACGCCGGGCAGCCGCCGCGCGCGCTGCGCAAGGTGGCCTCCGGTGGCGAGCTGTCGCGCATTTCGCTGGCCATCGAAGTGGCCGCGCTTGGCCTGGACAGCGTGCCGACCATGGTGTTCGACGAAGTGGATTCGGGCATCGGCGGCGCGGTGGCCGATATCGTCGGGCAGAAGCTGCGCGCGCTGGGCGAGGAGCGCCAGGTGCTGTGTGTCACCCACCTGCCGCAGGTCGCGGCCAAGGGCCACGCGCACTACCGGGTCAGCAAGGCGCCGGTGGACGGCATGACCCAGAGCGCCGTGGAACTGCTCGGCCCGCAGGCCCGCCAGGAAGAGCTGGCACGCATGCTGGGCGGCGTGGAAGTCAGCAAGGAAGCCCGCGCGGCGGCGCGCAAGCTGCTGCAGAGCGCCTGAGCGCAGCGAGCAGCTTGCAAATTCAGGGCCCCCGTTCCCTCCCGTGCTGACGAAGCTCCCTTCCCCCGCCCGCGGGAGGAAGGTGCCCGAAGGGCGGATGGGGGCAACATCGCTGCGACACGACCACCACAGGCGCGACAAGCGCAAACGGTGTTGCCCCTCATCCGGCGCTGCGCGCCACCTTCTCCCGCCAGCGGGAGAAGCGATGCCTGGCTGCGCGTGATCTCTCGATGGCACTACAACTGACCACCCAGCGCTCCCTTCCCCAGCCTGCGGGGGAAGGTGCCCGAAGGGCGGATGGGGGCAACACCGCTGCGACACGACCACCACAGGCGCGACAAGCGCAAACGGTGTTGCCCCTCATCCGGCGCTGCGCGCCACCTTCTCCCGCCAGCGGGAGAAGCGATGCCTGGCTGCGCGTGATCTCTCGATGGCACTGCGACTGACCACCCACCGCTCCCTTCCCCAGCCTGCGGGGGAAGCTGCCCGAAGGGCGGATGGGGGCAACATCGCTGCGACACGACCACCACGGGCGCGACAAGCGCAAATGGTGTTGCCCTCATCCGGTGCTGCGCGCCACCTTCTCCCGCCAGCGGGAGAAGCGATGCCTGGCTGCGCGTGATCTCTCGATTGCACTGCGACTGACCACCCACCGCTCCCTTCCCCAGCCTGCGGGGGAAGCTGCCCGAAGGGCGGATGGGGGCAACATCGCTGCGACACGACCACCACGGGCGCGACAAGCGCAAATGGTGTTGCCCTCATCCGGTGCTGCGCGCCACCTTCTCCCGCCAGCGGGAGAAGCGATGCCTGGCTGCGCGTGATCTCTCGATGGCACTGCAACTGACCACCCACCGCTCACTTCCCCCGCCTGCGGGGGAAGGTGCCCGAAGGGCGGATGGGGGCATGGGCCTGCAGCACACCCACCAACACGCCCCAGAACGCACAAGGCGGCCGAAGCCGCCTTGTCGTTCGTATTGGCGATGTAGCGCGCTCAGCGCTGGCGCTTTTTGCGCACGTAAAGCACCAGCGAATGCTCTTCCAGCTCGTAGCCGTGCTTGGCGGCGATCTGCCGCTGCAATGCCTCGATCTCCTCGCTTTCGAACTCGATCACATGGCCGGTATCCACATCCACCATATGGTCGTGGTGGCCACCGCGGTCCAGCTCGTACACCGCCTGGCCGCCCTCGAAATTGTGCTTGAGCACCAGGCCGGCGGCCTCGAACTGGGTCAGCACGCGGTAGACCGTGGCCAGCCCGATCTCGTCGCCGTGGTCGAGCAGCTGGCGATAGATATCTTCTGCGCTGAGGTGGTGCTGGTTGCTCTTCTGTTCCAGCAGCTCCAGGATCCGCATCCGCGGATGGGTCACCTTCAGCCCGACTTTGCGCAGGTCGTGGGTTTCCATGGGTTCTCCGTTCATTGGCAATTTAGCGCCAGCTGCCTTCAAACGGGTCGCGGCGACCGGCAGAAGTGTATCATCGGCATGATTTCCTAAGCACTTACTCCCCGATGCGCAATCTCCTGCTGGTCGCCGCCATTGCCTTGTCCACCGCTGGCTGCGGCATCATCTACAAGCAGCCGATCTACCAGGGCAACCTGATCAAGCAGAACGCCGTGGAGCAACTGCAGGTAGGCCAGAGCAAGCAGCAGGTCAGTGCATTGCTGGGCACCCCGTCGATCCCCGACCCATTCCACGCGCAGCGCTGGGACTACACCTCCACCCAGCGGGTGGATCGCCTGGCGCATACCGAGGTCAAGAACTTCACCGTGTTCTTCGAGAACGACCAGGTCACGCGCTGGGAGGGCGACTATTTCCCGTCGCAGGACGAGCAGCTGGCCAAGTCGGCACCCAAGCAGTTCGGCCGCAATCTGGCACGCGACAAGAAGAAGCAGCGCGGCCGTTGATGCGTTCGGTCAGGGGTCGCTCGACGCCTGGCCGCAGACACTCGGGCTTCTAGCGAACCTTCGCGGCTCGCCGCCCAGAGGCCGGTCACCACGGCTCATCAGACGCGTTGTCGCAGCTGCCGAAGGCCAGTGCAGGTTCGCTGCCAGCTGGGCCTGGCACTCAGCACGCGGCTCTCGGTGACCGAGCTGATCGGCAACGGCAGCCGGGATATTGCAGCCACCAGATGGCTTGGGGCGCTACCCGCCCACCCGCTTGCCCGGCCCGGCACGCCGACGGCGCGCCTCCTTCGGATCCAGCAAGAGCGGCCTGAGCAACTCCACCCGGTCGCCGTCGCGCAGGACCTGCGGCGGCTGCGTCACCTGGCCGTGGATGGCCAGCGCCGCAGGCTGAATCTCCTGCAACAGACCGGATGCTGCAACCGCCTCGGCCACCGTGGCACCTTCGGGCAGCGCGAGCTGCACCACGCTGTAGCGGTCCGGCCAGGCCAGCACCACCTCGACCCGCACGGTCACTTCACACGTCGCCGCGGTCGGCAACCCGCACGAAATCGTTGACCATGCGATCGGCCAGGCCCTGAAACCCCAGCGCCAGCGCCGGCCCCAGCAAGCGCGCGCTGGTCTCCACTTCCAGGGTCAGGCTCACCTTGCAGGCGTTTTCGCCCAGCGCCTGGAATTCCCACAGGCCTTCCAGGCGCTTGAACGGCCCGTCGCGCAGGTGCATCGCAATGCGTTCGGGGCGTTCGAGGACGTTCTCGGTGGTGAACCAGGTACGGAACGTGCCCAGCCCCAAGTCCAGCCGCGCCACGGTATGCGCCTGATCCTGCTCGATCACATGGGCGGCATCGCACCAGCCAAAGCGGCGCGGATAGGCGGCGACATCATTGACCAGATCGAACATGCGGGAGGCGCTGTGTTCGACCAGGGCGCTACGACGGATGGTAGGCATTCGCTAACTTGTGAAAGACGGAAGATCGTTTGACGACACCGAATCGGCGACAATGGCGTCATGAGCAAGAAACCATCCAAGGATAAAGCAAACGGCGCGAAGGCCACGAAAACCATCGCGTTGAACAAGCGTGCGCGCCACGAATACCACCTGGAAGAACGCTACGAGGCCGGTCTGGCGCTGCAGGGCTGGGAGGTCAAGGCGATCCGCGCCGGTCGCGCCAACATCGTCGATGGCTATGCGTACGTGCGCTCCGGAGAGATCTACCTGATCGGCGCGCAGATCACCCCGCTGATCCAGGCCTCCACCCACACCGTGCCGGTAGAACGCCGCGACCGCAAGCTGCTGCTGCACCGGAACGAGATCGACAAGGTGCTCACCCGGGTCGAGCGCGAGGGCTATACCCTGGTACCCACCGCGCTGTACTGGAGCAGCAACAAGGTCAAGCTGGAGATCGCCCTGGCCAAGGGCAAGCAGAACCACGACAAGCGCGACGCCGCCAAGGACCGCGACTGGCAGCGCGACAAGCAGCGCGTGATGCGGCGGCATAATCGCGATGCGTGAATCGGGAATCGGGAATCGGGAATCGGGAATCGGGAATCGTAAAAGCTTGGCTGGTCGGGCGGTGCTGTATCCAGCCTGACGGCAACTCAGCTCAAACAGCCGCTGCTCCTGCGATTCCCCATTCCCGATTCCCGATTCCTCACGTCGCCCCAAGCATGCGCATCAAATTCGGCACTCCCCTGCCCTGCACATAGCGATCGCGTTGCAGGTCGGTGCTGGTGTCCAGCAGCAGTTGCTTGACCCGGTCCGGGAAGCCGATGAACTCGCGGCGTGCCGACAGAAAGCCGGCCAGCACGCCGGAGACGTGCGGTGCGGCCATGCTGGTGCCGCTCATTTCCACCATTAGGCTGGCAAGATCCTTCGGGTCGAAGTCGTAGTAGGCCGAGACGATCTTCTCGCCCGGCGCCACGACGTCGGGCTTGCTGCGACCATCGGCAGTGGGGCCGCGCGATGAGAAATACGACACCCCGTAGTTGTGCGGGCTACTCTTGTGCACCGAGCCCACCACGATCGCTTCTTCGAGATTACCTGGGTCGCTGATCGACAGATCCATGTTGGCCGGGTAGACGCCGCCGTCGTTCTGCATCAGCCAGGTCAGGCCCTCGTTGCCGGCCGCCACCACCACCAGCACACCCTGCCGCCACAGCCGGCGCAGTTCGTTGCACAGCGGCGTGAAGCCGCAGCCGTAGCTTTCCGGGTCGAAGCAGCCACCCAGACTCAGGTTGACCCCGTGGATCACCAATTCGCCAGCACGTTCGTTGATCGCGGCCACCTGTTGCACCGCTTTTATCATCCACGAATCGCGGCCGTTTCCGGCATCGTCAAGCACCTTGAAGCCATACAGGCGCGTGTCCGGCGCCATGCCGGCAAACTCCAGCGGGCTACCGGGATTGCCTTGCGCGTCGGGAATCGAAGCATGGCAGTGGCCGGCGATGATGCCGGCGATGTGGGTGCCGTGCCCATGCCGATCGAGCCGGGCAAACGCCTGACCATCGGCACGCGTGAGTTGCCTGGGCGCGCCACGCCGCGTGCAATCCCACTGCGCCACCACGTTGTCGCGCTGGCCCTTGACGTAGAAATGCGGGTGACTGGCCACGATGCCGGTATCCAGCACCGCCCACCCGATCTGCTGCCCGCGCGCCCGATACGCGGTGCGCGCCGCATCGGCGTGCAGCACGTTACCGGAGACATGGATCAGCGCACGCTTGCCGGCATCGCGCCAGACCCGACGAAAGCCCAGCGCGCGGTAGCGGTCCTGCAACGACTCGATCTCGTAGCGCGTCAGCCGTGCCGAGACGAAACGCTGCAAGCCGTCTTCCAGTTCGATCGCCTCGTCCAGCGCCTCGCCCTTCAATCCGGTGCTGTGCGCGGCGACCTGCCGCAACTGGCTCAGCAACTGGGCGCGCACGCCGTCCGGGTCCATGCCCAGCACTCGCCGATCCAGCTCGATCAACACTTCATGCCGATACTCCGCACTGTGTGCCTCGAGCTGCTCGCTGAGATCCTTGATCAGCACCGCATTGGACACCGGCTGGTCGAAACCGACGCCGACCGCCTGGCGCACCGCCGCACGCACCTGCGGAATCGACAGATAGCCCGAGCCCGAATGCGGGTTGTCCTGCCAATCCGGATTCAGGCGCGCCGCGGCCAGATTTTCAAAGCGCCCCTTGGCATTGCTGATGTCGTCGGTGAGATCGGGGTCCAGCGCGATCGGGTCACGGGTGTCGGCCACATTGACCCAACGCTGCACGCATGCGGGAAACGGCAGTTTGCGGGTGCCGGTCCAGCGCTTGAACATGCTGCGCACCTGCGGCAACCCCAGCGGTGACCCCACGCTCAAGAACAGCGTCACCTCGCACTCAGCTGCCTGCAGTTGCCGCAGTACGTCGTAGGCGATCATCGAACCCTGGCTGTGCGCAACCACCACGAACGGCCCGCCACCGGCACGCAACCGCTGGGCCAGGCTTTCGCGCATCAGCGCCGCACGTTCGGGCACAAAGAACAGGTCATGCACATCCTGCAGCAGCGCGGCGGAGATCAGCCGCAGCAGCACCCGGTTGATGGCATCGATCGGCCCCTTGGCCTGCACGCTGCCCGGCGCGCCGGCGCCCTCCAGCTCGTCCAGCAGGCGGTGCAGATCCGCACGTTCCTGTGCGTTCTTGGCCAACGCGTCGGCCAGCAGATGCAGGTCCTGCGCGCCCGGCACCAACCCCAGGGTGCTCAACGCCCGTTGCACGCTCTGGTTCAGCGCCGGCCCGACATCGCGGCTGTCGCAACTGCCTGGCTCGGGCACCGGATAGCGTTCGCGGTTGACCCAGTAGGCCATGCGCGTGCGCTCGCCCATCGGCCGCCCGAACAAGGCCTTGTCCCACTGGCACCGCAGCACGTCGGCCGGCGGCTTGTTACCGATACCGTGGATGTAGATCACCGTGCGCGCCTTGCCTTGCACGCGGGTGGTGGCGGCCTGCGCCTCATCCGCAGGTTGCCGGACCTCGCGCTTCCGCCGCGCCGGTGACTTTTCTGTCTTGCCCCGCGCCACGCGCGCCGGCCGAGGACGTGAGGGCTTGCCTGTCGCCATTGCTTCGCTCCTTCGCTTGCGGACCATTCCGTTGGGTCCGGACTGAAGCCACTGTAAGCGCTGGAGATCTCACCCCTTGTGACAGGCCGCGCCGATCCCTACACTGACCGGGTCAGCGTTTGATGCTTTCCCCGGGGGTGCACTGGTTTCGACGGGGGTCGCGAAGTCGCTTGGCGCATGCCGAGGGGGCAGCTTTCCTCGTTAATCCAGCAGCAAACTTTTAGTTGCCAACGACGACAACTACGGTTCGGACTTCGCTATCGCCGCTTAATTGGCTTTAGTTGTAGTTCTACAGCCGCCTAAGGCGAACCCCCGAAACTACTTGTGCCCGTGCTCGTAGATGTAGGGTCATTATCACGGAACCGCCGGTAGTGGCTGCCTGTCAGCTGCCGGTTAGATCAAGCAGGCTGGTTCTCAGGTGCGCTTTGCCCGCCGTGCTGCCTGGGGACGAGATCTAACGGAGGGATAAGCATGTAGTGCCGGGGATGGAGTGCTTCCGGACGGCGGTTCGATTCCGCCCACCTCCACCATTCTCGCCTTGAAGTTTACGCTAAGTGCGTTGATTTTTCAAGGTTTTTTGGTGAAATGACGAGCCTCAAACGATGCCCTTCAAAGGTATCGTTTGAGGTATCGTTTTGCCCAAACCCTTCTTATTGAAGCGCCCGAGCGGCCTCTACGCCCGCTTCCTTGTGCCCGTCGATCTGCGCGAGCGTGTGGGCTCTCGCTTCCTCGTGCGCGCTCTGCCTGGTCGTGGTGACACCGCGCGACTGGCCGCCGCTCAAATGGCCGTGTCACTATCAGAGTTGTTTGCGACCGCACGCAGGGGGGCGGCGATGACCGATGACATGTTCAAGAAAGCGCTTGCTGCGCTCCAAGGGAACGCCACGCGCCCCTACACGATCAGGACCGGTAGCGGTGGCTTGGAGCTGTCAGCCGACGGCCCCGAGGACCACGCGCGCTTGATGGAAGCGTTGAGGGCAATTCCCAACATGCCCGCGCCCGTCGCCAAGCCCGACAGCCCTATGTTGTCCGAACGCGCAGCCATCCACATCGGCGAGATGAAGCGCGTAGGCCGAAGCTCGAAAAATGTGCTTGACACCGAGCACACGCTTTCTCTCTTCGTCGCCCTGGTCGGTGACAAGCCTGTCCAAGACTACAAGCCCGACGATGTGCGCGCTTTTTTGAAAGCCATTGAGAGCTACCCGAGCAACGCGTCAAAGATGGCTGTATTCGCCAACCTTGCGCCCATTGATATCTTGAAGAAAGCGCAAGCGGGCGACTACGCCAAGCTCAGCATGCGCACGAAGGAAAAGCACCGCGACCGCGTAGCGGCATTTTTCAACGCGTTAGCCAATGAAGACCTAATCAGCAAAGCACCGCACAAGGCCATCATCAACCGCTCAAAGGCTGTGACCGATGAGCCAAGCCGTGAGCCGTTTAGTCAAGCCGAGCTTGCCGCTTTATTCGATCCAGAGGCGTTCACGACCTGGGCAAGCAAATATCCGCATCGCTGGTTTGGCACGCTTTTAGGGCTTGCCACGGGCGCCCGAGTTAATGAAATTGGACAGCTTTATACGGACGACATTTCAAAAGTCGCAGGGCAATGGGGTGTTCACTACCGTGTGACTCGCCCCGACCAGCGTTTGAAAAATCCACACTCATCGCGCTTTGTGCCCTTGCCAACTAAACTCATTGACGCAGGATTTTTGACTTATCTTGAAGAAGTCAAAGCGGCCGGGCATGAGCGGATTTTTCCTCACCTACCGTTTTCGAAAGACAACGGCTATGGCGACGCCCTCGGCGATCAGTTCAGAGCCTATGCAATCAAGCAGGGACTGACTCAGCGCCTTAAAAGCTTCCATTGTTTCCGCCACACGCTTTCTAATTCTCTCATCAATGAGCACGGGGTTTCGCCCCTTATTTCCCAGCAAATTACGGGGCATGAGCTGACTTTGCCAGCTGGATTGAAACACTATGTGGATCCGCCGTCCATTCCAGCAAGGCATAGAGCACTTGAATTGTTTGGCCCACCTATCGCCCTACCTGCATACCTCGCTGGGCAATTCGACCAATCGTTCAAAAGAGTAAAGAGAATGGAAACAAGGAGAAAGGTCGCAGCCCAAAAATCCAAGAAGATGCCCAATTCAACGGGCTGGCAAAATTAAACTTAATGGACTGAGATAGTGATCGATTTTATTTCCAACTTCTTCGCTAGAAAAAATGCGGCAGGGTCGATTGCAACGCTATTGGAATTCCAACAGGCGGTTGGCCGATTTCATGGAAACCCTTACATCTTCGCTCAATACATTGTTGATAACTGCTGGAATCACAATAAAGAAACATTCCGCCAATCCAAGGGCATCAAAGCAAACCACTTAACAATTATTGCCATGTCACTTGCATGGGGAATTTCGAAGACAGATCTGAAAGATCCAAATATCGAGGCTCTACTGACATGCTTAAAAACTGCCATTGATGAGGCGCGGAGAAGTCGAAATAAATCTATTGATTTGGATATCAATCTCGTAAATATGTGCGAAAGAATTCGCAATGAAACAATCCAGCTCATAACGGAAACGCAGCTTAAAGACTCAGTATAAAAATTCAGGCTCATCGCGGATTCGTGTGGGTGCCTTGAGGCCCCTGAATCTGCGTTGAGCCTTGGAAACAGGCCCTTTCCACCGTCCCAGAAGGTGGTACATCCTGTGCTGACTTCTTGACGCGGTGTTCTGCATGAAAACGGGCCGTCGGCTGAGTGAGTTGTTTTCCTTCCCTGGCTTCGCGGCGGAGTCCACGCTCAAGGGCGTGTTCGGCGCCCCGAAGGCGCGGATCGTGACCTTGCGGCGCCGAAAAAAACGGCCGTGTGTTCCAACTGTGGCCATCGGTGTCGCAGCCGCTACGACAAGCGCCTGTGCCGCGCCCGCGACTTGCGGGCGGCCGGCTGGATGCTGTTCGTGGAGTTCGAGCGCTGGCGGGTCGATTGCCCGGGGTGCGGCGGCGTGCACGTAGAGCGGCTGGACTGGCTGGCCAAGAATCCGCGCTACACCGAGCGATTCGCCCTACATGTGGGCAATCTGTGCCGAAGCATGACGCACAAGGCCGTGGCTGAGCTGGAGCGCCTGCACGACAGCACGGTCAAGGAGCTGTCCAAGCTGTACATGGCCGAGCAGGTGCGCCGGGCGGGGACGCCGGCGCCGCGCGCCATCGGCATCGACGAGATCGCGATCCACAAGGGCCATGACTACCGCGTTGTGGTCAGCGATCTGGAGCGCGGCCGACCGATCTGGTTCGGCGGCAGTGGGCGCACCGAGGCGGACATCGACCAGTTCTTCGCCGAATTGGGCCCAAAACGTAGCGCCGGCATCGACGTGGCGGTGATGGACATGTGGCGGCCGTTTCGCAACTCGGTGGGCAAGAACGCGCCCAACGCCAGCATCGTGTTCGACAAATTCCACATCATGCGCCACCTGTCCGACGCGCTCGATCAGGTGCGGCGCGACGAGTACAAGCGCCTTCAAGGCCAGGATCGCAGTTACATCAAGGGCCAGCGTTACACCCTGCTGAGCAATCGCGAAAACCTTACCCTGGACGGTCGAAAGGCGCTCGCCAAGTTGCTGGCGACCAACAAACGTCTGAACACGGCGTACCTGCTGAAAGAGTCCTTCGGGCAGCTGTGGAGCTACCGCACCGAGCGAGGTGCACGGGAGTTCTTCGAGCGCTGGAAGCAGAGTCTGCGCTGGCAGCGGCTTGCGCCCTACCAGACGTTCGTGGGGATGATCGAGCGGCACTGGGACGGCATCGCGGCGTACTGCAGGCCGGAGAACAAGGTCAGCCTCGGCCTGGTGGAAGGGCTCAACAACAAGATCCGGGTCATCCAGCGCAGCGCCTACGGCTATCGCGACGAGGAGTTCCTGAGGCTCAAGATCATCGCCAGCTTCCTGCCCGCGCTACCCGAAAATGCTCGATTGCACCCACAGTGATCCGCGAAGACCCAAAAGAAACACATACCAGGATCTTCATCTCTGAAGCAGAGGCAAGAACACAAGGACTTTTCTCTGTTGGAAGCGACACATTGACACTTGAACAGTGCAAAAGCCCTGTTCAAAAACAGACCATCCCTCAAACATTCGACCCACGAGACCTTAAAATTCTTCCTGATTAGCCCCATCCCTCAGCCAAGAAAGTTGCTTGCCATGCGCAAAACTCGCTCTGGGCAAGGCTTGCAGCGCATCAGCGCCGTCGCCAGTCGCGGCAGCATCTGTTCCAGACGAAATCTGCGGTTGAATCGATAAGCTGCTTCGGCCAGGTAGCGCCGCGCATACTTGGCTTGGCGCACCGCATGGTAGGTGCCGCTGATGGCACGTTTGACGTTGGCCAGCACCACATTCAACCAACGTGCTCCCTGGACTTCGGTTGCGGCACGACCACCGCCGGTATCGAGGGTGGTGTGGGCATGCCCAGCCTCCTCCAGACGGCGAAAGCAAGCCAATCCGTCGCTGTAAACTTCGCATTCCGGCTCCAGACGCCGTTCGATCCAGTCCTTCAGCGAGGCGTTGTCAAAAGCCTTCACCGGCTCGATCACCGCAAAGGTAGGATGTTCATTGTTCTGGTCCACTTGCACTGCGATCACGAACGGCTGTTTGTTCTCCGAGCCTCGTCCGCGCTTGCCTCCGGTGCGTTCGCCGCCAAGGTACGCGTCATCGATTTGCACAAATCCGCTGAGTTTTCGCGGTTCTTCGCGCTCGACCATCGCCTGCATGATCTTGTGCTTCATGCGCCAGGCCGCCTTGTAGTTCACTCCAAGATGCCGCTTCAACTCCAGCGCCGCCAGGTTGGTCTTGCTGGATGTCGGCAGGTAGATCGCCTGCATCCACAAGCGCAAGGGCAGCTTGCTGGACTGAAACAGCGTGCCAGCACGCAAGGTGGTCTGATGCCGGCACGCACGGCACTGGTAGTACACCTGCCCATCGCGTCGAAAGCGCGAGCGCGCGCGGCCTTCGCATTGCGGGCAGCGAAATCCATTCGGCCAGCGCCACCGATACAAGGCCCGATAACACTTGGCTTCGGTTCCGTAACGATCCACGAACTCTGTCATCGACAATCCAGGCTGAAACTGCACGATGTTGATACCCATGCCCCACCTCCGTTGCCTTCAAGTGGGGCCATTGTCCAGCCGACCCGTCGCAAATCCTGCAACTACCGGCTGAGGAATGGGGCTAATCAGGAAATTCTTTGCCAGGTCTGGACTGATCCCGCTCTAAAAACCCATCTTGCAAAAGAAGTGCCTAAGCAACGAGTTGTTTCACTGGCAGGCTTTCTTTTCGCATTGTGGTGCGCCTGGCAGTTCTACACAGTATTCAGAGAGCTTCTCTCAGCGAACATGCTCAAAGCCATCCTTGACGAACGCCAGATAAGCGCAAATGCGTAGTATCACAACTTAAACTCACACAGAAATGAGGAGGCGAAACCTCCTCATTTCTGTTTATTCGTTAAACCATTTACTCAACAGGCCTTGGAGACGGACGTTGATATTTTGAGAATGTTTTATAAAGCGAAGCTGCACGCTCATCAGCAGCCACACTTTCGACGCTACTCAACCCTCTCAGAGCAATGTCAGCAGACGCTTTGCCATCGCCCAACAGATAGGCCAGGCGTAGATACGCGGCACTATCGATCAGGTTTTTATCTTTTGTCTCGCTGGCATAGATATCCGATAGACCATAATACGAATACAAGTTTCCAGAGGATGCTGCATTCCTCAAAATGCCAAGCCCCTCCTGGAAGTGGCCACTCGTTGCCGTTTTCTTTCCATAGATGACAGTTGCGGCCTTGTTGCCTGCCTGCGACTCTGCTTTCAGCTGATCCAAAGACAGTTTGTCCAGTCGTGCAAGTTCGGCCTCAGTCGGATAGCCGTTAGACAAAAGCCACTTTGCCTCGGCATCCGAGTTAGCCACCAGCGGGCCACTTGCCTTGCAGGCACTCCCGCCACCTTGACACAAATACTGCTTAGCATCTTGCACGCCGCTAGGCTGTTCTAGCTTTGCCGTCTGCTGCGCTCCATTCACAGCTGCGCTGTGGTCGGGATTTGCCGTCGCAGACGTTTCAGCCTGCGAAGCCGCTGTATTGGTGTCTTCCGCTGGCTTGTCGGCTTTTCCACACGCAGCAAGCGCGCCGGAAAGCAGTGCCATGGACAAGATCATTTTGGCTTTCATAGTTCTATCCATTATAGACTGCACTGATTCTGCTGGAAGTTGGTCCACCATGCTGAGCATGCACCGTCAGCAGATGTGACTTTCCATTTGACGCCAATAGAGTTATCCAAGCTCCCTGAGCTTATCACTGCTCCTGGCACATAGCTTTCAAGATTAACTGCATAGCGCTTGGACCAATCGATGAAAAACTGCACGAAATTCATCTGGTCGTCTGCTTCAATATCAAGCGCCTTCATAATCTCGAAGCAATAATACTCAGGGACGGTCAGTTGGCCAGGAATTCGATACTTGCTAGACTCAATACTCTCCAACTCGCAGACTTGCTTTATGTCGTCTCGAAAAATCTTGGTCGCGTCCTTAAAAGACATGCCGGGATTTGCATAATTTTCCGTCTGTTTTTTTAAAACAAAGTCCATCAGCCATGCTGCCGTAACATTGGGTGCAGCGGTCGTTCCATTGGGGCCAAATGCTCTACCTTGCGAATAGCCAATAGCCATCAGCACAGTAGATTTTCCATTAATGCTAGCCCCGGGCAATTTGTCTTGGGCGTAGGTCGCGCCAGATGGAAGCGGTATTGGGTTGGGGCACATCGCAGGCTTCGTTGCCCTCAGGTTTGCGCAAACCACTTCCGGATCCTCCCCACTACCGCCACCACCACCACCATTGTCACCGCCGCCGTCGCCCGGATCTGGATAGTAAGGTGGTGTCGGATTTTCAATCGGCGGCGGGATGTAGGGAGGCGGAACTTCGACGGGCGGCATTGTCGTGGTCCCCTCAGTATCGGAGGCTGTTGCCAATGGCGATAAGACGCTGGCAACCCCTGCTAGCACCAAGGTCAGATAAATGGTTCGCCTGATCGCAGCTTTGAGCTGCTTGGACTTGCCGTCTTGCGACTCATTCAATTTCATAACTATCCTTATTAATAGAGCGATCAATTCCGATGTTCAGGATTTCAAGCTCGGCTGAGTAAAATATCCCCTGTTCCTGTTCTAATAGCGCCGGTAGGCGCCTCATAATTTTTGCAGCAAGTGCCGGACTGCATGCATTTTTGCCAGCACAAAGCGTGTCTTCGGATACATATCCGTATGAAAGAAGCGACCACAACACTCTTGGATCCAAGCCAGCCGTGGCGAGATCGGATATTTTTTGCAAGATCAAATTGATTTGATCTAACCACAAATTTGAATTACTGAGATCTGTGCTTATGGCTGTCGAAGATGCCTGCATCCAGGTTTGACCCGTTCGCTGTTTGGCAAAGGTCAGGCAGTGAGCAATGTATAGTGGATAGAGGTTTCGATAGCGTCCCGCAAGATTCATCAAGAGGGTGCGGGTCACCCGTCCATTAGTATCACTAAGTGGATGGATGCAGATCATCTGATACGCAATGGCTTCGAAAAATGCGCAGTTGATTGTCTGGGCGCTCTTGCCTTGTAGTAAATCTTCGAGGTTTCTCAGAAGATAAGGTAGTTGATTTGCCTGCGGTAAAACAAGCCAGGCTTCTGACGGCTTCTTTCCACCGACCCATGCATTATCTGTGCGACTTCTGACTTGGCTATTGCCTAAATTTTTGGCCAAATTTAATGACCAGTTTAAAATACCATGCGCATCTGGAAGCCCTGCTTTAAGGGATGCATTGATGGCTGATGTCGCATAGCGATTTGCCCTCAAATCAGCAATGCCGGAGAACTTCCAGGTTCCTCTGCATACATGAACTAACCGAGAAGACAGAGCTGAAAGGTAGCCAACGCATTGAGCATCTGACTCAAACCGTTGGTAATCCCCTATTTTTTCATAGGTTCGAAGTGGTGGATCCAACAACGCTGGCGTATAGACCGAAAACGATGCATCGAGCCAAACCGAAGCATCAGGCGCATCGCGTCGTCCTGGAAGTGGCGCAAAGGCCAAATCAAGCGGCGCTAACTCAAAATTTCCATCCATAAAATTTCGACGCACTGACCAAGCCCGGGCAACATGCCCTGACAACTATGTCAAAGCAAGGTAAAAATAATGAATGAATGAATGCGCGTCACAAAAATGGTTAAAATTCGATGATTATCAGAAAACCCTTACAGCTAGGTAAGCGTCCGCCAACCTCACCTATACAAGCAGCCAGCAGCCCGTTGGGATATCGCGTTCTTCCCAACGGATCTCCCCGATGTCTTCAAAGCACGATGATTGGTCCCACCGCATTGCTGCCTGGTCCGCCAGCGGCGCCACGCCATCGGCGTGGTGCAGCGAGCACAGTGTCTCGTTGAGCAGCTTCACCTACTGGCGCGGCAAACTTGCAGCGTCCGCAGCGCCTGCAGCACTTCCAGCCACACTACCGCTGCACATCACCCCCGCCGTTCCCACGACCAGCGTGGAGATCCGTCTCGCCGGTGGCATCAGCCTCAGCGTGGCGGCCGGTGATCCGGGCTGGCTTGCGCGTCTGCTGCGCGAGCTTGGTGCATGCTGAGCGTGTCGGCGTGGCATCTTGTCACCGCCCCGGTGGATCTGCGCTGTGGCATGGACCGGCTCTTGCTGCAGATGCAGTCACTGCTGGATCGCCCCGTGGCCGAGGGCGAGGCCTACGTCGTCGTCAATCGCGCGCGTAGCCGCCTCAAGGTGCTGTGCGTTGATCGTCATGGTGTCTGGCTGTGCGCGCGCCGGCTGCATCAGGGACACTTCATCTGGCCGCGTGTGGGCGATACCGCGTGGACCTTGAGCGCTGAGCAATGGGCCTGGTTGTGCGTGGGCGTGGACTGGCAGCGGTTGTCCATTGCACCAATGGCAGGTGTGCGTCAGCTGTAACCCGTGGCATCGTGGCGGACATGGACCTGTCCGCCCTCGATACGATTGATGATCCGCATGCGCTGCGCCAGGCTGCACGCGCCTTGCTGGCGACCGCGCAGACCACCATTGAACGCCAGCAGGCGTTGATCGATACGCGCGAACGCACCATCACCCTGCGCGATGCGCAGATCGCCGCGCTCACCGCCGAGATCGCCCGCCTGCGCCGGCTGCAATTCTCGGCCAAGACCGAGCGCATGGACCCGGACCAGCGCCAGCTGTTCGAAGACACCATGGCCGCCGATATCGCCGCAGTGGAAGCGCAGTTGGCCGCGCTCCAGGCCGAGGGCGAGACCGCAGCGGTGACCCAGAAGCGTCGGCGTGCAGCAAACGCCGGGCGCAAGCCGTTACCCGAGCATCTTGAGCGTGTAGAAACTCGGCACGAGCCGGCCAACTGCAACTGCCCGCAGTGCAACAGCGCGCTGGTGGCCATCGGCGAGCATGTCAGCGAGCGTCTGGCCTGCAAGCCGCTGGAGTTCTACGTCAAGCGCGATGTGTACCCGCAGTATTGCTGCCGTCGCTGTGAGCTGATCGTCGCCGAGCCGGTGGCGGCGGCGATCATCGAGCGCGGCCAGGCCGATGCCAGCCTGCTGGCCCAGGTCGCTGTCGCAAAGTATGTCGATCACTTGCCGCTGTATCGGCAGGAAGCCATTTATGCACGCAGCGGCGTTGCCTTGTCGCGTAGCACGATGGCCGAGTGGATCGGCGCCATCGGCGTGGCGCTGCAACCGTTGGCCGACCGCCTGGCGGTGCGGATGCAGCAGCAATCGGTGCTGCATGCCGATGAAACCCCGGTGCAGCTGCTGGATCCAACAGCAGGCTCCTCCAAGCGTGCGTATCTGTTTGCGTATGCCACCGCCCACCACCCGGGCGCCGATCCACCGATGGTGGTATTCCAGTTCCAGACCAGCCGCAGCGGCCAGCACGCACGCGATTTCCTTGGGAAGTGGCGCGGCGCACTGATGGTGGACGACTACAGCGGCTATAAAGCCAGCTTTGCGCAGGGTGTCACGGAGCTGGGGTGTTGGGCCCACGCCCGGCGCAAGTGGCATGAGCAGCATGCGGCCAGCGGCAGCGCGATTGCGGCTGAAGCGATCGCGCGCATCGGCGTGCTTTACACCATCGAAGCGGCAGCCAGCGCGCTGAAGCCCGATGAGCGTCTGGCTTACCGACAAGAACACGCCGTGCCGGTGCTATCGCGGCTGAACTGCTGGTTGTTGGAGTTGCAGCAGACGGTGATGGGCAACAGCGGCACCGCGCGTGCACTGGCCTATACGCTCAAGCGATGGGACGCGCTGACGCGTTATGTCCAGGACGGACGTTACCCGATCGACAACAACCTGATCGAAAACGCGATTCGTCCGGTGGCGCTGGGACGCAAGAATTGGCTGTTTGCCGGCTCAGCGCAGGCGGGCAGGCGCGCGGCGGCGATCATGAGCCTACTGGCCACCGCCAAGGCCAACGGTATCGAACCGCATGCCTGGCTGCATGACACCCTGGCGCGGCTGCCGACGACCTTGGATCGGGACATCGATCAATTGCTGCCGTTGCGCACGGAGTGAGGTTTCGGGGTAGGTGAGGTTGGCGGACGCTTACACAGCTAGCTCGAACTTCACCGACACATGTGATGCCAGTTAACGCACACGATTGGTCTTGGAACGAGACTTGATGTCAGCCAAAAGCGCGTGCTGATCTTTGGTGGGAAGCTGCATGAACTCCTGGATGAGTTCTGCTAGTTCCTCTGTCTCTGCATAGAGGTAGGCGAGAGAGACGCCTAGGGCATCAGCCATCTTCTGGGCGGTCTCACTGTCGCACTCGTGCACTGCCCGCTCGTATCGATTGATTCGAACGGCTGCGACATCTTCTGGTAGTCCCATGAGCACTCCTAATGCCTTCTGGCTGAGCCGAAGTGTCTTCCTCCGCTTCTTCATGCGGGCGGCGAAGACGACACGAACACTGCGGGCGTTGGGAGAAGTCATGCCCCAAGGATGAACGTAAGCTACGTTTCTCGTAAATTACGTTTCCCGTATCTTACGTTTAGCGTATCTTTTGCTTCGTTGCAACCCCGGTGGTCGGTAATTGTCGACTTCGACAAGTCCTTGTAGTCGGAATTCTCTGACGGGTCTTGGGACGGAGGAAGTGCAATGGCTGTCTACGTCGTGACTTGGAACCTCAACAAAGAACGCAGCAACTATGACGCTGCGCGCCGCCAGTTCATCCAGCATTTGGAGCGCTACGCCAACACGCAGGACAGCGGATTGGAAAGCGTGCGATGGATGCAGAGCACCGGAACTGCTCAGCAGTTGAGTGATGACCTCCGTCAGAAGCTTGACAACAATGATCGCCTCTTTGTGAGCAAACTCAGTGTCGATCAATACGCTGGATGGCTCGCCAAAGATGTCTGGGATTGGATCCGTCCACGGTTGTGACGGTGGTCGGGTATCATCTGAGGTATCAAAGCAAACCCATCCATTGAGTTCTAATTTGTTTAGGATCAGTGGATTGTCTGAGGGCGTTTACAGGCTCCGCCCACCTCCACCAATGAGCGGACCGATGAGGTCCTGGAGAGGCCGGGAACCCCTGTAAAACAAGGGTTCTCGGCCTTTTTCATGCATGAAGCAGCGGGTACGTGAACGTCTCGATCCATGCGGAAAGGCCCACGGTTCCGTCTGCTAGCTGACTGACGCCGCGCACCTGCTTGCCAGGGGCCAACCGGCCCGCATTTGCTGTCATGCGAGCGATACGGCCGCCCGTCTCAGCAACTTCCTGCGGTCCGGCCAGGTCCTGTGCTGCTTAGCAGCAACCTGGCACAGTGCAAAAAAAATCCAGATAATCGGAACCTGCATCCCGACTGGTAGCCAACTGCGGCAATGCATCCAGAGATCTGTCAAGTTGTGCGCAGCAGGGCACGCCCGGCTGCCTCGGCGGCATCAAGGCCGCGACGACGAAGCCGTCAAGCAGGCGAAAATCCGGCCAGACAACGCTTCATTTTCCGACCCGTGGTCGCGGCACCCGCTGGCTCAATTTCTGCCGAGCCCGGTCGATAATGTTGCAGATTCCTAAAGAACCTTCAATGTGATCCTCCACCTGCGGCGGGATTTTCGTCTGGGCATCGTCAAGCTGCTTGGGCCAATCACTGCGCTACTGCTCTGCCTTTACGCGGTCTATCTGGCTGTGTCCGGCCAAGTGGTGGCGTGCCTGGTCACCACTACGTTGGGCATGTTGGCGATCTGGCGCGGCTGGCGGATGCGTATCGCCGAACGTACGGGCGCCGGTGGCGTCTGGTTGGCGTCGATCAATGTCGGAGGTTGCCTGGTGGCCTGCTGGACCGGCGGCGACGGCGCGCTGCCTTGGCTGTTTCCGGTGTTGGCGACCAACTATTTCCTGTGTGGGCCGCAGCGTGCGGTATTGCTGAGCCTGCCGCTGCTGGCCGCCTTGCTGTTCCTGCCCGGCCTGATCGTGAGTGCCGGCCAGGGCGTGTCGACCGTGGCGGTGACCCTGGTCACGTTGGCGGTGGGCTACGTGTTTTCGCTGCGGATGCAGGACGACCGCGTACATCTGGAAGAGCTGGCGTCGCTTGACGCGCTGACCGGCCTGCCGAACCGACGCATGCTCGAACGCGCGCTGACCCACCAGATCCAGCAACGTCAACCGCAGGACCGGCTCAACAGCCTGATCATCCTGGATCTGGACCATTTCAAGGAGGTCAATGATCTGTACGGCCATGCCGCAGGCGATGCGGCGCTGTCGGACCTGGCCACCATCCTGCGCTTCGAAGTACGCGCGCCGCATCAGGTCTTCCGCTTTGGCGGCGAGGAGTTCGTGGTGCTGCTGCGCGCCGCTTCGCTGGCCGAACTGGAGGCGACCACCGAGCGGTTGCGCAAGGTGATCCGCAACGGGTTACGCGGGCCGGGCGGGCGCATCACCGTCTCGCTGGGCGCGGCACGGCACGATGGCGAAACCCATTGGCAGGACTGGTTTTCGCGCGCAGATGCGGCGCTGTACCTGGCCAAGAACAGCGGCCGCGACAGCGTGCGGCTTGCCGACTAAGGGACAGCAGGACATGCGCGCGGCGACCATCGCCACAACGCGCATGCGTCCTCGCCCGCCGGGCGACGCGGCGTCACCGGTCAGATGCGGGACCTCCCGCGCCGCGTGACGATGTCGACCAGCAGCACTGGCAGACCGCGATGCCGGATCGTCAGCGCGCGGTCTGCCCGCGCTCGAACGAGGTGCCGCTTGCCATCTGCCCGGATGCCTCGACGGCACCCATTGCCAGAGGAACGGCCGTCGGCGCCTGGCCCTGCTTCCACCCGCCCAAGGCCTTGTATACACCGACCACGCCGACATTGACTGCCGCCTCGGCCTGCGCCAGGGCATCGTCGGCCGCCAGCTGGGTGCGCTGTGCATCCAGCAAGGTGAGGAAGTCTTGCGAACCTTCGCGGTAGCGGATCTGCGCCAACTGTTCGGCACGCCGTGCGGCATTGGCCTGCTCGACCACGATGGCCAGGCGCGCCTGCTGGCGGCCGTAGCCGATCAAGGCGTTTTCGGTGTCTTCCAGCGCCAGTAGCACGGCCTGCTGATACTGTGCCAGCGCACCTTCGGCCTGCGCCTTGCTGGCACGCAAGCGCGCCCGCACGGTGCCGAAATCGAACGCCGCCCAGCTGATCGACGGGGTGATCGACCAGGCCTTGGCATTGCCGTCGGTCAGCCGCGCTGCATCGCCGGACAGGAAGCCGACAAAGCCGCTGACGCTGATACGCGGGAACAGATCGGCCGTGGCAACGCCCACCTGCGCGGTGGCTGCCGCCAGCTGGCGTTCGGCGCGACGCACGTCCGGGCGCTGACGCAGCAATCCGGCCGTATCGCCCAGCGGCAACGGCCGCACGAATGCCGGCATGCTGCGCGCGACCAGGGTGGCGTCCAGCGCATTGGGCTGTTGGCCAAGCAACACGGCCAGCCGGTGGCGGTACTGTGCCTCGGCGGTTTCCAGCAACGGAATATCCGCTTCGATGGCTTTCAGGCGGGCCAGGCTGCTCTGCACATCCAGCTCGCTGCCGGCACCCAGGTCCCAACGCGTCTGCGTCAGCTTCTGGGTGTCGTGCAGATTGCTCAGGGTGCGCCTGGAGACAGCGAGCTGTTTCTGGGTGCCGCGCAATTGGAAGTAATTGCGCGCTACTTCGGCCGCCACGGTGACCTGCACGTCCTGCAGGTTGGCCTGCTCGGCATCCAGGTCGGCACGCGCCGCTTCCGATGCGCGGCGCTGGCGGCCGAACAGATCCAGTTCCCAGGCTGCATCGAGACCAAGGGTGGTTTGTTCGGTGAGGAAGCGCTGATTGCCGGCGATCACCTGCTGCTGTTCGCGACGATCGAAGCTGCCTTGTGCGGCGATGTGCGGCGCCTGATCCAGACGACGTTCGACGAACACCGCGCGCGCCTGCTTGACACGCGACACGGCGATGCGCAGGTCGTGGTTGGCGAACAAGGCATCGCGTACCAGCTGTTCCAGCACCGGGTCGTCGAATTGCGACCACCAGGTGCCGACCGGGGATTCGGCGCTGAAGGACGCGTTCTGCGCGCCCTGCAGCGTGACCGAGGCGGGTGGGTCGGGCCGGTAATCCGGCCCTACCGCGCAACCGCCGAGCACCAGCGCGGCCAGTGCCGTGCCGAGCAATGTTCTTACCATGGCAAGGTCTCTCCCAGGTGGGTGTAGCTACCGGTGGGGCCGTGGGCGTCCAGCAGCGCCATCTGCACGCTGCTGTGCGCGCCCTGCGCTACCTCGATCTCGCCCTCGCCACTGTTCATGTCGGTCTTGACGTAGCCCGGGTGCACGGTATTGACCTTGATCGGGGTGTCGCGCAGTTCGTAAGCCAGGTGCACGGTCCAGCTGTTCAAGGCGCTCTTGGAGGCGTTGTAGGCCGGCACCTTGAAGTCGTAGATGGGCGAACCGGGCTGGCTATGCAAGGTCAACGAGCCGAGGATGCTCGACACGTTGACGATGCGGCCAGCCAGCGAGCGACGCAGTAACGGCAGGAACGCCTTGGTCACGCCCACCACCGCGAACAGGTTGGTGTCGAAATTGCGCTTCCAGGTGTCCAGGCTTTGCTCGGACGGCTTGCGTTGCACGTCGTCGATCATGATGCCGGCGTTGTTGACCAGGATGTCCAGGTGGCCGTGACGCTGCCCCACCGTGCCGACGGCCGCGGCGATGCTGATGTCGTCGTTGACGTCCAGTTGAATCGCTTCCACCGGCAGGCCTTCTGCCTGCAGCGTGAGCGCGGCGGCCACCGCGTCGTCGCGCTTGCGGCCGGCCAGCAGCGTGTGCACGCCGGCCTGGGCGAGTTGACGAACGGTTTCCAGGCCGATGCCGCGGGTGGCGCCGGTGACCACTGCGATCTTGGTGTTGCTCATGTGCTGAATCCTTTTGGATGATGGATATGAGGAATTACGCCTTGACGGCGTCATGCGGAACCACAGCCGGTGCAGCGGGCCCTCGACGGGTCACCCACTTACGCAGCGCCACATAGAACACAGGCGTCAGGAACAGTCCGAACAGGGTCACGCCCAGCATGCCGGCGAACACCGTGATACCGGTGACCGAACGCACTTCGGCGCCGGCACCATGGCCGAACACCAGCGGCACGGTGCCGGCGATGAAGGCGATGGAGGTCATCACGATGGGGCGCAGGCGCAGGCGGCAGGCTTCCAGTGCTGCTTCAACAATGCCCTTGCCGTGCATTTCGAGTTCGCGGGCGAACTCCACGATCAGGATCGCGTTCTTGCAGGCCAGGCCCATCAACACCACCAGGCCCACCTGCACAAACACGTTGTTGTCGCCATTGGTGAGCCACACACCGAACAACGCAGACAGCAAGGTCATCGGCACGATCAGGATCACCGCCAGCGGCAACGTCCAGCTTTCATACAACGCGGCCAGCACCAGGAACGCCAGCAGCACCGCCATCGGGAATACGATCAACGCCGCGTTGCCTTGCGTGGACTGCTGATAACTCAGGTCGGTCCATTCGATGTTCATGCCGTTGGGCAATACCTGCGGCGCCATGCTGGACAGCGTCTGCATCGCTTCGGTGGAAGACAACACGCGCGGGTCCGCTTCACCGATCAGGTCGGCGGCCGGGTAGCCGTTGTAGCGGATCACCGGATCCGGGCCATAGGTCTGGCCCAGCGTCACCATGCTGCCGATCGGCACCATCTCGCCGTTGGCATTGCGGGTGCGCAGGTTGGCGATGTCTTCGACGCTATCGCGGAACGGTCCATCGGCCTGGGCGATCACTTGGTAGGTGCGACCGAAGCGATTGAAGTCGTTGATGTACGACGAACCCAGATAGGTCTGCAACGTGTCGAACAGATTGGTCAACGGCACGCCCTGCGCCTTGGCCTTGTCGCGGTCGACCTTGGCATCGAGCTGCGGCACGTTGGCCTGATAGGTGCCGATCGGGAACTGCATGCCGGGCGTTTGCGAAATCGCACCGGACATCGCATTCACCGCGCTCTGCAGCTGGCCATAGCCCAGGCCCGCACGGTCCTGGATGTACAGCGAATAGCCCGAGCCCTGGCCCAGCCCCAGAATCGGCGGCGGCATGAAGGCGAACGCAAAGCCCTGCTGGATCTGGCTGATGCGCGCATTGATTTCCGCATTGATCTGCACCGCACTACGGCTGCGCTGACTGAACGGCTTGAGGGTCAGGAACACCGTACCGGTATTGGGGGTGTTGGTGAATTGCAGCGGATTCAAACCCGGGAACGCAATCGCGTGGTCCACGCCTTCGGTCTGCAGCGCGATCTGGGTGATCTGACGGATCACCTCGTTGGTGCGCTCCAGCGATGCGCCTTCCGGCAGCTTGGCGCCGGCGATCAGGTACAGCTTGTCCTGGGTCGGGATGAAGCCGCCCGGCACCACCTTGAACATGAAACCGGTGCCGACCAGCAGCAACAGATACACCACGAACACTGCACCACGCTTGCCCAGCGCACGCGACACCGCACCCTGGTACTTGTGCGAGCTGCTGTTGAAGAAGCGATTGAACGGACGGAACAGCCAGCCGAACAACCGGTCGATCAACCGCGACGGGCCGTCCTTGGGTGCGTCGTGCGCCTTGAGCAGCATGGCCGCCAGTGCCGGCGACAGGGTCAGCGAGTTGATTGCCGAAATCACCGTGGAAATGGCGATGGTCACCGCGAACTGCTTGTAGAACTGGCCGGTCACGCCCGATAGGAACGCCATCGGCACGAACACCGCGCACAGCACCAGCGCGATGGCGATGATCGGTCCGGATACCTCGCGCATCGCCTGATGCGCAGCGGCCAGCGGGCTCAGGCCTTCTTCGATATTGCGCTCGACGTTTTCTACCACCACGATCGCGTCGTCGACCACGATGCCGATCGCCAGCACCAGCCCGAACAGGCTCAGCGTATTGATCGAGAAACCCAGCACATACAGCGCGGCAAACGTACCGACCACCGACACCGGCACTGCCAGCAACGGAATGATCGACGCGCGCCAGGTCTGCAGGAACAGGATCACCACCAGCACCACCAGCAGCACCGCTTCCAGCAGGGTGTGCACCACCGCGCTGATGGAGTCGCGCACGAACACGGTGGGATCATAGGCGGCCGACCAGGCCATGTCCTGCGGGAACTGCTTTTCCAGCTCGGCCATCTTGGCGCGCACCGCATCGGACAATTCGATCGCGTTGGCACCGGGCGCCTGGAACACGCCCATGCCCACCGCGTTCTGGTTGTCCAACTGCGAGCGCAAGGTGTAGTTGCCCGCGCCCAGCTCCAACCGTGCCACATCGCTCAGCCGCACGATCTCGCCGCTGTTGCCGCTGCGGATCACGATGTTGCCGAACTCTTCTTCAGTGCTCAGGCGGCCCTGCGCGTTGATCGAGAGCAGGAAATCGCTCTTGTTGGGCATGGGTTCTGCACCGAGCTGGCCGGCGGAAACCTGCACGTTCTGCTCGCGGATCGCGGCGACCACGTCGCTGGCGGTGAGCCCGCGTGCGGCCACCTTGTTGGGATCCAGCCAGATGCGCATGGCGTAATCGCCCGAGCCGAAGATCTGCACCTGACCGATGCCGGGCAGACGCGACAACTCGTCCTTGACCTTCAAGGTGGCGTAGTTGCTCAGGTACAGCGAGTTGTACTTGCCCTTGGGCGAGGTCAGATGCACGACCATGGTCAGCGTCGGCGACTGCTTCTGGGTGGTCACGCCCTGCCGGCGCACGTCTTCGGGCAGGCGCGCCTGCGCCTGGCTGACGCGGTTCTGCACCTGCACCTGGGCTTGGTCCGGGTCGGTGCCCGGCTTGAAGGTCACGGTGACCACCAGCACGCCATCGGAGCCGGCCACCGACTTCATGTACATCATGTTTTCCACGCCGTTGATGGCTTCCTCAAGCGGCGTGGCAACGGTCTCGGCGATGACCTTGGGATTGGCGCCCGGATACACCGCGCGCACCTGCACGCTCGGCGGTACCACTTCCGGGTATTCGCTGATCGGCAGCAGCGGCATGGCAATCAGGCCGGCCGCGAAGATGATGATCGACAGCACCGCGGCAAAGATCGGCCGGTCGATGAAAAAACGGGAAAAGTCCATTGGGGTGGTCCTGAAAGAGGGTGCCGCCGGGTGGCGGCGCGGCACAGCGGCCCCGGGCCGGCCTGATGAGAAGGCCGGCGGCCATGGGCTGCGATGCAGCGATGAAGCGATGAAGCAGTGCAACCGTGGCAGGTGGCGCGCAGTCGCCGGGCAGGCACGACTGCGCGCAACGTGCGTGGGCGAGTCCTAGTTCGAAGCGGTGCGCTTGTCCGCCGCCGGTGCCATGGCCACGGCCTTGGCATCGACCGGCATGCCGGGCATGAAGATCTTCTGCACGCCGTCGATCACCACGCGGTCGCCGGCGGCAAGGCCGGTGCGCACGATGCGCAGACCATCGGCGCTGCGGCCGAGCTCCACGTCGCGGCGCTGCGCCTTGCCGTCCTTGTCCACCACGTACACGTACTTGCGGTCCTGGTCGGTCAGCACCGCCTTTTCGTCGACCAGCATGGCCTTGAACTGGCCGCTGCCCAGCAACTGCACGTGCGCATACAGGCCCGGCGTGAACTGCCGCTGCGCGTTGTCGAGCACGGCACGCACGCGGATGGTGCCGGTGCTGCGGGTCACCTGGTTGTCCAGGAAGTCCACCCGCCCGGTGTGCGGAAAGCCCTGCTCGCCAACCAGGCCGATACGTACCGGCAACTGGCCGCCGCGCTCGTCCGGGCGCTCACCGCTGCGCGCCATCTGCGCATAACGCAGGAAGGTGCCTTCATCCGCGTCGAAGTACACGAACACCTTGTCCAGCGATACCAGGGTGGTCAGCACGCTGGCGCTATCGCCGGCGGTCACCAGGTTGCCGGCGGTGACCATCGCACGCCCGGCGCGGCCGTCGATGGGGGCACGCACGCGGCTCCAGTCCAGATTGAGCCTGGCGGTGTCCACCGCCGCCTGCGCGGCCAGCAGGTCGGCATCGGCCTGATCGGCGGCGGCGCGGCGCTGCTCCCAGATCTCGGTGGAAATGGCCTGTTGCTCGGAGAGCTTGCGCGCGCGGGCCGCCTCGCTCCTGGCCAGGGTGGCCTGGGTGCGCGCACGCACCAGCGCGGCATTGGCACGCGCGAAGTCGGCGCGGTAGCTGCGGTCGTCGATGCTGAAGAGCACATCGCCCTTCTTCACTTCCGCGCCTTCGGTGTAGTTGACCTTGTCGATGTAGCCGGACACGCGCGGGCGCAGCGCGACGCTTTCCACCGGCTCGATGCGGCCGCTGAATTCGTCCCACTGGCTGATGTCCTTCATCAGCACCGGCGCGACGCTGACGCTGGGCGGCGGCGGTGCGCCGGTCTGCGCGGCACCGCCGCCGCACGCGGCAAGCACGGCCGCCAGGACAACGGCGGTCAGGACGGTGCGCACGGGAAAACGGAACGGGGTGGCGTTCGGGGTCATGGGGAGATCTCTCGGGTGGTGATAGGCAAATGCAGACCGGCCAGCCGGTCCGCCGACGGGGCGGCATACGGACGACGGCTGACGGTCACGATGGGTTGTCCGGGCTGGCCAGGCCCGGCGATCAGGGAAACGGCGGCGCGACCGACGTCCACGGCGCGAATCCATTCCGGACACGCCTCCTTGGCACGGCCCGGCGTACACACCGGCTGCTCGACCGACAGCAGGTGCACGCGAACGCCCAGTGACTTGGCTTCCTCGTGCAGCACCTGCGCCAGCATGCGGTTAGCGGCCGCGGCTACCGAGCGATCGCCGTGCGCCGACCACGCACGCAACGCGCACGGGCTGCCCAGGAGCAGATAACGGCCGCCACCATCGGCTTCGGCCAGCAGCGGCAGCAGATGGCGGGCGGCCGCCAGATGCGGCAGCACGTCGCGCTCCAGGCGGCGGCGTAGCGCGGCCACCGGCCGGTCCAACAGTCGCCCGGCCTTGGGCGGGCTACCCAGGCTGGCGATCACCGCGCCCAGCGGCCGCGGCCGTTGCGCCAGTTCGGTCGCCAGGCGCTGCGCGGAAGCATCGTCGGCCACCGAGCCCTGCACCGTGTCCAGCAGCGCCGAATCGCCATGCCGGGCACGCAAGGCGGCCAGCTTGGCAGCATCGCGTCCGATCGCCACGACCGGCATGCCGGCATCGAGCAACGCGGCCACGATGCCGGCGCCCACGTCGCCCGCGCCGCCGATCACGGCTGTCTCGGATTGCACCATCCCGCTCATGGGACTTTTGTTCCCGACATCGGGACAATACCGCGCTGCGCCCAACGCAAATACAGTCCAGTCCGCTTCGTTGGCGCGCCACCGGCCTGCCGCCTCGGCGAGGCGGCGAGGCTGCGCGAAACGCTGGCACGCTGGCCTTTCGCCGGGGAAAGCACCGGATCGAAGGCGCTTTCAATGGCGCTGCGGGAGGGAGAGGACACGCCGAAGACATCGCACAACCACATGGCCGTGCTCCTGGATGGAAGGGAGGCCGCATACGCTAGGCCTCAAAGCAGCACTTGATTAGTCCGGATTTAGGGGAATAATCATCCCGCAAGCGGTCTAATCCCTCCTGACCCCCGGAAGGCAGTCCCATGACTCACGATCTCAACGACACCCTGATCTTCGTCAAGGTGGTCGAACAAGGCAGCTTCATCGCCGCCGCCAACGCGCTTGGCCTGCCCAAGACCACCGTCAGCCGCAAGGTGCAGGAGCTGGAAACGCGGCTGGGCGCGCGCCTGCTGCATCGAACCACGCGCCGCATCGGGCTGACCGAAGCCGGCTCGGTGTACCACGAACATTGCCAGCGCATCGCCCGCGAGCTGGAAGAAGCCGAAAGCGCGGTGGGGCAATTGCAGTCCGGCCCGCGCGGCTGGTTGCGCTTCACCGTGCCGTATTCGCTGGGCATCACCTGGATCGCGCCGTTGCTGGGCGAATTCCATGCGCAATACCCGGAAATCCAGCTGGACATGCATCTGGGCAACGAGAAGCTGGACCTGATCGGTGGCGAAGCCGATCTGGCCCTGCGCGTCGGTGCCCTGCCCGACTCCAACCTGGTCGCACGCAAACTCGGCAGCCTGCGCACGCAGGTGTTTGCCAGCCCGTCGTATATCGAACGCTATGGCGAGCCGTTGCATCCGGACGAGTTGCAATTCCACCGCACGCTGGCGCTACGCAAGAACCGCAACGTGCACAACAACCGCTTTTTCTGGTCGCTCAGCGATGGCAGCGACGTGCGCGATTTCCCGGTCAATCCACTGATGGTGGCCAATGACCCGGCCGCGCTCAACGGCGCAGTACTGTGCGGCGAAGGCCTGTTGCTGACCGGCGATGTGATGGCCAAGCCGTTCGTGCAATCGGGCCTGGTGCGCCGCGTGCTGGCTGGCTGGACCGGGCCGGAAGTGGATTTCAATGCCGTGTTTGCCGGCGGGCGACTGGTCTCGCCCAAGGTGCGCGCGTTTGTGGACTTCCTGGTCACGCGCATGAACTTCGATGCCGACTACATGATGGCGCAATGCCCTGCCCGGCTTGTGGCGCAGAACGCCAACAGTGCGACGGACCTGCAGGCAGGCAGCGAGGCGGCGCTACGTGCCGAAGGCAAGCGCATTCTGGAAAATGCGACGGCATGAGTCGGGCCGCGACGACGCACTGAGGGCGCCTGGGTGACGCCTTCTCGCGCTCGCGGGAGAAGGTGCCCGAAGGGCGGATGAGGGCACATGAAAACAGGCCGCTTTCGCGGCCTGCATCATGACGCCGGCGCTGGCCACTCACGCGCCGTGCCCTGCATGAGCGCGCGCGACTCAACGCATGCCGGTATTGCCGGCAGCACCTTCCGAACGCAGCGGGATCAGACGGATTTCGACACGGCGGTTCTGCGCACGCCCGGCATCGGTGCTGTTGTCGGCGATCGGATAGCGCTTGCCGGCGCCCATGGTCTCCATACGTTCGCGCTGCACGCCCTGCGCGGTCAGGTACTGCGACACGGCATTGGCGCGTTCTTCGGACAGGCGCTGGTTCACCGCATCGCTGCCGACACTATCGGTATGCCCCACCACTTCCACCATGGTCTGGTTGTATTCGCGCAGGGTGGAGGCAACACCATTGAGTGCGCTGTAGAACTGCGGTTTCAACGCAGACTTGCCGAAGTCGAAGGTAATGCCGTCCGGCAGGTTCAAGGTGATGTTGTCGCCCTGCCGCTGCACGTCGATGCCGGTGTTGGCGGTGCGCTCACGCAGCGCCCGCTCCTGGCGATCCTGGTACTGGCCCACTGCCGCGCCGCTCAGCGCGCCGATACCCGCACCGACCATTGCATGCTGGCGGCGCTCGGTGGCGCTGTCGCCGGTGAGCAGGCCGGCAGCCACGCCAATGGCGGTGCCGATCAGCGCATTGCGCCCAGTACGGTTCTGCTGTTGGGTCTGGTCGCCATATTGATCGCGCTGCACGTACGAACCGCCAGTGGCGCAGGCGGACAGTGCGATGGCACTGGCCAGGGCGACGGCAAGAGGCTTGGTGGCTGCTGAAGACATGCGGTTCTCCTATCGCCGGATTTTCCGGCACTCAATCGTGTGGGCGAGCATAAACAGCACTGTGCGACTACCACATGAGGAAGCTGCGCACTGGTTGCACGCAACTGGCTCACCATTCAGGAAAGCGTTTCCGGCCGCACTCATCGAGATCCTGCGCATGGCGCAGGGACGCTAGCCGCGCGTTTTCGCATACGCCGCCAGGGCTGCATCGCGCCCTTCGGCCAGCCCGATGATGGGCGAACGCGGATACTCCGGTGCCAGGCGTGCCAGCGACAGCGGATGCTGCCATGGCGCAAAGCGCTCCTTCACTGGCAACTTGCCAAGCTCCGGTACCCAGCGCGTGATGTAGACCGCCTGCGGATCGAACTTTTCCGCCTGCGTTACCGGATTGAATACGCGGAAATACGGCGCGGCATCGGCGCCGGTACCGGCCACCCATTGCCATCCCATGGTGTTGTTGGCCAGATCCGCATCCACCAGCGTGTCCCAGAACCAGCGCGCACCTTCGACCCAGTGCATGCGCAGGTGTTTGCACAACAAACTCGCCACGATCATGCGCACGCGGTTGTGCATCCAGCCGGTGTGCCAGAGCTGGCGCATGCCGGCATCGACGATGGGAATGCCGGTACGCCCGCGTTGCCAGGCCTGCAACGCCACCGGATCGGCCTTGGCCCAATCGAAGCCTTCGAAGCGCGGATTGAGATTCTGGTTGGTGGTCTCCGGAAAATGGTGCAGCAGGTGATAGGCGAAATCGCGCCAGCCCAGCTGCCGGATATAGCCATCGATCTCCGCACCGTTGCGCGCGTTGCGCTGTACGTTCAACGCAGCGGCGATCCGCCACGGCGCGATCTCGCCGAAGTGCAGGTGCGGCGACAGTTGCGAGGTGCCAACACGATCGGGCCGGTCGCGATTTTCGCGGTAGCCGGAAAGCGCGCCGTCGATGAAGATCTCCAGCATCTCGTGCGCGCCCGCCTCGCCTGGCTGCCAATGCTCCCAGAAACCCTGGTCCCAGCTCAGCGTCGGTAGCAGCCCCAAGGTCTCCAGCGCGTCGCTCTTGAGCTTGGCCGGCAGCGGCGCCAGGCTGCGCGGCGCCGCCACCGGGTCGGGCAATTGCAATTGGGTCAGCGCGTTGCGCCAGAACGGAGTGAAGACCTTGTAAGGGCCGCCCTGCTGGGTGCTCAGCTGCCAGGGTTCGAACAACAGCGCCGAATTGCAGCTCTGCACCTCGATGCCGCGCTCGCGCAGGCCGCGTTTGATCTGTGCATCGCGCGGCTGGATGGCCGGTTCGTACTTGCGATTCCAGTACACCGCCACCGCGTCGGTTTGCGCGATCACCTCATCGAGCACCTGCGCGCTGTTGCCGGCGCGAATCACCAGGCCGCTGCCCAGCGCGCGCAAGCCCGCCTCCAGCGCGGCCAGCGAACGATGCCGCCAGCTGCGCGAGGCCGCGCCCGGCATCCACTCGCCTTCCTCGTGCGGCGCATCGATATAGAGCGGGATCGGGTGGTGGCCGGCATCGAGCGCGGCGCGCATGGCCGGATTGTCTTCCAGGCGCAGGTCGCGACGGAACCAGACGATGGCGTAGGACATACGGACTCGGCAGCGACGATAAGGCTACGCAGCATAAGCGAGCAGATGCAACGATGGCGCGATGCATTGGCGGGCGATTCTGCTGCGGCAAGGGCCCTGCAGCAAACTCTCAGCTTCGGTCGAGTGCGCGGTGCTCTCACCGCACCAGACAGTTGGCTGGTGGTTTTTGAAAGCTCTACGCACCGACCAACTCGACTGGTCCTTGCCCGCTCACCGTCGCGGGACCTTTGGCGGCATGGACGCCGCCAAAGAGCTTACAGGGACGTACTTGCAGCGTGTCCTGCGATGGTGAGCGGGCAAGGACCCTGCAGCCAAGCCGCAGATCGCCCGCCCTGCACCAGACACATCCGCAGCGTCTGCGCGGATACAACCAAACGCTGACTGCGTCCTGCGGAGCGGCGAGCGCAGTCGTCATATGAGCGACCCCACAACACTTCGACTACTCGAAACTGCCCACCGAGTCGTGTGCCAGATTGTCGAAGCGGGTGTATTCGCCGAAGAACTTGAGCTTGCACGAACCAGTCGGGCCGCCGCGGTGCTTGCCGATGATGATCTCGGCCAGGCCCTTGTCCGGCGAATTTTCCTTGTTGTAGTAATCGTCGCGGTAGATGAACACGATCATGTCCGCGTCCTGCTCGATTGCGCCGGATTCGCGCAGGTCGGCCATCACCGGGCGCTTGTCGGTGCGCGTTTCCAGCGAGCGGTTGAGCTGGGACAAGGCAATCACCGGCACGTTGAGTTCCTTGGCAAGGCCCTTCAACGAACGCGAGATTTCCGAAATTTCGGTGGCGCGGTTTTCGCTGTTGCCCGGCACCGACATCAGCTGCAGGTAGTCGATGACGATCAGGCCCAGGTCGTGTTCGCGCTTGAGCCGGCGGCACTTGGAGCGCAGCACTTCCGGCGACACGCCCGGGGTGTCATCGATGAAGATCTTGGTTTCCTTGAGCATCTTGATCGCGCCGGTCACGCGTGCCCAGTCCTCGTCTTCCAGCGCACCGGTGCGCAGACGCTGTGCGTTGATGCGGCCGTTGGAGGAGATCAGGCGCATCGCCAACTGCGATGCCGACATTTCCATCGAAAACACCGCCACGCCCTTCTTGGACTTGATCGCGGCGTATTCAGCAATGTTCAGCGCGAAGGTGGTCTTGCCCATGGCCGGGCGTGCGGCCAGGATGATGAGATCGGTCGGCTGCAGGCCGGCGGTCATCGCATCGAAATCGTTGTAGCCGGTGGGCAGGCCGGTGATGTTTCCGCCGTTTTCGAAACGGATGCGCAGTTCCTCGAAGGCGTCCTTCAACGCACCGGGCATCGCCACGAAGTCGGTGCGCCCGCGGGCGCCGGCCTCGGCGATCTTGAACACCGCTTTTTCCGCCGCCGACAGCAGCTCCACGCTCTCGCGGCCTTCCGGCTGGAAGCCGTCGTTGACGATGGTGGTGCCCACTTCGATCAACTGCCGCAGCACGGCCTTGTCGCGCACGATCTCCGCATACGCGGCGATGTTGGCCGCCGACGGCGTGGTGCTGGCCAGCTCGATCAGATAGGCGCCATCGCCCACCTGCTCCAGCTTGCCCTGCGATTCGAACCACTCGCCCAGGGTCACGGCGTCGAACGGGCGATCCTTCTCGGCCAGTTCGCGGATGGCGCGATAGATCAGCCGGTGGTCGCGCCGGTAGAAGTCGTTCTCGGTGAGCTGGTCGTTGACCCGGTCGAACGCATCCGGCGCCAGCATCAGCCCGCCGAGCACCGCCTGTTCGGCCTCGACCGAATGCGGCGGCACCCGCAACTGATCGAGCCGTGGCTCGGGACGATCGTAATCGTCATCGTCGCGATCGCGATTGCGCTTGGAACGGAAACCAGGACGAGCGGACATGGACAAACAGACCTGACGCAGGGGACACGAGGGCAGGAAGCATAGTCATCGGCAGCGCCGACGACCATGCACAACTCTGTGGATAACTGGTGGACAGCCAGTGCAGCACTGTTCTACACCGCCACTGTCGCACCAGTCGCGACCCTTGCGCTGCCAGGGTTTGAACACCCTATCAATACCCTTGCGACACGCACCGCCCGAACGCGCCAGGCTGTGGTCAATTCATCTGGAAAACCAGTGGCGCACCTTAGTCGGCAGCGCACACGGGCGGTGAAGCGCATCACTCAGCGGCCGAGCGCGGCACGCTGGGCCCGCCAGTGCGCCTGCCAGGCCTGGAACATCAGCACCGTCCACAGATGGGTATGCCACTTGCGTTCGCCCTTGTTGAAATCGCGCCAGAGCCCGGCCACGGTGTCGGCGGCGAACACACCCTCGCGCTGCAGCATGCCATGCGCCAGCAGATCATCCGCCCAGCCGTGCAGATCACCGCGCAGCCACGCGCTGACCGGCGCACCGAAGCCGCGCTTGCCACGGTAGACCATCGCATCGGGCAGATAGCGGCATAGCACGCGCTTGAGCAGGTACTTGCTGACCCCGTCGCGGTACTTGAGCGATAGCGGCAGCGACCAGGCAAACTCGGCCACGCGCCAGTCCAGCAGCGGCGCGCGCGCCTCCAGCCCCACCGCCATGGTGGTGCGGTCCACCTTGCACAGCAGATCGTCAGGCAGGTAGGCGGCGAAGTCGGCCAGCATCATCGCGTCGGCCGGCGTGCCCGAGCCATGCAACGGGTCGGCCAGGCTGTAGAAACTGTCTGGCTCGGTGGCGCCCAGCACGACTGCAGCCGGGTCGCGCCAGCGCGAGATGCGGTTGCGGTAGATGTCGCCGATGCCACGCGCGCCGGCCTCGGCCACCAGCGCGGCCAGCCCGCCGGTACGCGAGGATTCGCCGTTGCTGCGCGCCGCCACCGCCATCAGCCGACGCAACGGGCCGGGCACCAGTCCGTGCATGCGCCAGTTGCGCAATGCGCGCTGGTAGCGGCCATAGCCGAAGAACAATTCGTCGCCGCCGTCGCCGGACAGCGCCACCGTCACCCCGCCGCGCGCCAGCCGCGCCACCAGCGCCGTGGGCACTTGCGAGGCATCGGCGAACGGCTCGTCGAACATGTCCGGCAGCATGGGCACCACCGCCAGCGCGTCGGCGCCGCTGACGTACAGCTCGGTGTGGTCGGTCTGCAGATGCGTGGCCACTTCGCGCGCCAGCGGCGCCTCGTCGTGGTGCGAACCTTCGAAGCCGATGCTGAAGGTGTGCACCGGCTGCGCGCTCTGTGCCTGCATCATCGCGGTGACGATGGACGAATCGGTGCCACCGGACAGGAACACACCCACCGGCACATCGGCCACCATGCGCAGCGCCACCGCATCGCGTAGCACGCTGTCCAGCTGGTCTTCGGCCTGCGCATCGGTGCCGGTGAACGGCGCCGCCAGCGCGCGCTGCATCGCCTCGCGCGCATTCCAGAACGGTTGCTGTGCCTGATCTGGCCGATGCGCGGCCGCCCCGGCGGCGACGGTCTGCGCATCCAGGCGCAGCACCCGGCCCGGCATCAGCTTGAAGGTGTGCTCGTGGATGCAGGCCGGCGCCGGGATGTAGCCCAGCCGCAGCAGCAGGGTCAGCGCATTGCGATCGACCCCGTTGTCGAAATCCGGGTGCTGCCACAACGCCTTGAGTTCGGAGCCGAACACCAGCGTGTCGCCGGCCCAGCCGTAGTACATCGGCTTCTTGCCGACCCGGTCGCGGGCCAGAAACAGGCAGTTATCGCGCGCATCCCACAATGCGATGGCGAACATGCCGTTGCAGCGGGCCAGGGTGTCGTCCAGCCCCCACTCCACCACCGCCGCCAGCAGCACTTCGGTATCGGAATGCCCGCGGAAGCGATGCCCCAGCGCCGACAGCGCGCCGCGCAGCTGCGCGAAGTTGTACACCTCGCCGTTATAGGCCAGCACGTAACGGCCATCGGCCGAGCGCATCGGCTGATGGCCCAGCGGCGAGAGGTCCAGGATGCTCAGGCGCTGGTGCGCCAGGGCCACGCCGGCCTGCGCATCGCACCAGCTGCCGGCATCGTCGGGGCCGCGATGACGCAACGCCGCGCCCATCGGCCGCACCAATGCCTCCAGCTGTTCGCCATGCAGCCGCGGCGAGGCCATCAGCAATCCTGCCAATCCGCACATCGTCAGGGCTCCCCTCGGCTGCTGGCGCACGCGCAGCTGGCGCGCATCGCAGCACGCTCAGACGCCTGCGTCAGTGCCGCAGGCGCCGCCATGTTCCTGTCTGCTCCGCTCATGCGGTCACCGCTGCGGGTGCCGGCATCGGCACGAATCCCGGCAGCGCGCGCACGCGTTGCAGCCAGGCACCGATCGCCGGCCAGCGTTCCAGGTCAAAGCCGCCGTCTTCGGCGCAATGGGTGTAGGCAAACAACGCGATATCGGCAATGCCATAGTCGCCGCCGGTGAACCAGGCCTGCTGCTGCAGATGCTGTTCCATCACCGCCAATGCCTGCTCGCCGCGCACGCGCAGCTGCGGCAGCTCGGCGCGCCGCGCCGCACCCGGCGCGGTCCACAGGCGGATGAAACGCGCCACCGCCACGTACGGCTCATGGCTGTATTGCTCGAAGAACATCCAGCTCAGCGCCTGCGCGCGCTGCCATGCGTCGGTGGGCAGGTACGGGGTGCCTTCGGCCAGCCAGAACAGGATCGCATTGGATTCGGTCAGCACGCGGCCGTCGTCGCGCTCCACCATCGGCACCTTGCCGTTGGGGTTCTTGGCCAGGTACTCGGGCGTGCGGGTCTGCCCGGCGACGCTGTCGACCTCGACCCAGTGATAGCGGCTGCCCAGTTGTTCCAGCAGCAGGCGCACCTTGTAGCAGTTGCCGGAACGGGACATGCCATGGACGGTCAACGGGGGACGCACGGTCGACATGAAGCTGGCTCCGCGGCAGCGACGAGGGGGCTGGCAGTGTCACAGCCCCGTGCGCCTTTGCAAAGCCCCGCCTGAGGCGATGCAGGCCGATCTTCATTCGGCCCGCGCCAGCACCCGCGTCGAGGCTGCCTTAGCGCAGTGCCACCAGGGCCAGCGGCACGCCCAGCACCGCGACCGCGATGCCCAGCAGCGACACCGTCAGCGCCCAGGCGCCGAATGCGCGCGCGCGTGCACAACCGGCCGCAGCGGCCACTGCCTGGACCGAGCAGGCCGACCACCACACCCCTCCCAGCAGCAGCAACAGCAGGCACATCGCCAGCTGCGCCAGGCCGGTGGCATCGGTCGCACCGCCCTGCAGCAGTGCCACCCTGCCCCGGATCGCCACCAGCGCCGCCAGCACACAGACCAGCCAGGGCAAGCCGCATCCGGCCAGCGCCGGCAGCAGGCGCGCGCGTTGTGCCGTGCTGCCCATCCAGCGCAATACCTGTTCGAGCAACACACCGCCCAACGGCAGGCTCGCCAATGCCGCCAGCGTGCCAAGCAGCTGCATCCACCACGGCCATGCATGCAGCCACAACCAGCTCGACACCAGCGCGCTCACCGCCCATGCCGCCCAGGCGCTCCAACGCAAACCCGGCTGGTGCGGCATGCGCTGCACCGTGCCATGCGGGTCGAACAGCAGGCCGCCCAACCCACCGCCACGCCACCAGCCCAGGCACGCCAGCAGCATCACCCCCAGCACCACCAGCCCGGCCAGCGGGTAGCCCAGCGCACGCCACTGCAGCGGCTGCGCCCGCCGCTGCGGCTTGAAATCGTGTTCGAAGTACAGCAGGTTGCGCGCCCGCTGCATGTCGGCCGCCGCGCGTGCCACACCGTCGGCAGGAATCCGATCGGTAAAGCGTTGCCATTGACCGACGATGCGAATGCGCCCTTCATGCATGGCGATCGTGCGCGAGAAGCGGAACCAGGGGTTGACCACGACCTGGGTCTGGGCGTTGAGCTGCAGTGGCGGATCGACCTGAATCTGGATGGTCTGGCGCGCCAGTTGCGGGCCGCCCAATGCCAGCGGTGTCTTGCGCGCGCCCTTCGGCAAGGCGTCCATCCACTCGGCCAGCTGAAACAGCGGAAAGCCCACTTCATCGCCCTCCGTGTCTGGCCATTGCAGCCGATAGGCCTCATGCGTGCGCACGTTCAAGCTGTCGGCCGCGTCGATGGTCGGCGGCGCGGGCTGGGTCAGCGCGGTGTAGTACTGCTGCATGAACTCCAGGTAGTGCTCGCCGATGGCGTGCGCGCCACCGCTGTCGAAACTGGACGCCACGCGTTCGCTACGTCCCTGCCGATAGACCGTCTCTACGGCAAAGGTCGCCACCCGCTGCGGTGCGCGCAGTGAAATGCGGATGTCTTCATGCACCTCGACCTGCGGCAACGACGGCATCGGCGCCGGCACGTCGACCAATGCCGCCTGCCCGGCCAGGACCGGCAGCCCACGCACGAACGGCAGCGGCCGACGCTGGGCGAGCGGGCCGTCCTCGCGGTCGCGGGTGGCGTCCACCCACACCGCGCCCTGCGGCAGGTGCGCGCGCACCACCACGTGGTCGAACGCGTACGGGCTGGGCAGGCGCGTATCCAAAGCGCCGCCCTTGTCGCTGCTGACCAGCACCGGCTCGGCGCGAATACCGGCCAGCTGCAGCAGGGCGATCAACAGCGTGGCCTTGTCCTTGCAATCGCCGTAGCGGTTGCGCAAGGTGGCCTCCGGCGCATGCGGGGCGTGCGAGTTCTCGCCCATGTCCAGGCCGAGATAGCGAATGTCGCCCTGCACGAAGGCCACTGCGCGCAGCAAAGCGCCTTGCGGGTCGTCGCCCCGCAGCTGCAGGCGCTGCGCGATGTCGGCAGCCACTTGTGCATCCTTGAACCCGTCCGGATACAGCTGCGCGGCCCACGCTGCCACCGCAGCCCAGCTGCCGGCGGTGGAGATTTCGATCATTCCATACGGATCCACGTCATCCGGTGCGCGTGGCTCCGGCTGCGCGGCGGCCAGGTTGCTGGCCGCGATGTCCAAGGTGGCCACTCCGTCGGCCGTGCCGTGGTTGCGGCTGAAACCCGGCGCGCTGATTCGCCACTGCAGCGTCATCCCGGCGGGATAGCGCAGGCGCACCCGGCGCTCGCCCAGCGGCACGCCATAGCGCGCGTCGAACACATCGAAGTAGCCCTTGCCGAACACCGGATTGGCGCCGGTGACGGTCGCCGCATAATCAACCCGGTCGCCGACCCGCAGATCGGGCACGGTGATCGACAGCGTCAATGCGCCATCGAGCAAGCCGTTCTCCAGCCCGCTTTCGCGGCGCAGGCTGGCGTAGTGCGCGCGGCGGCGCATGTCGATGCGCTGTCCGTTGCGCCACACGTCCAGGCTATGGAGTTCCAGGCTCTGGTAGAGCGGGTGGTAGTCGATGGAAATCTGCCCGGCCTCGTCCAGGCTCTTGGCGCGCTGCACGGTATAGCTCAGCCGTCGGTACGCCCTCACGGCACGGCCGGTCAGATCGACCTGATCGGACACCAGCTCATAGCGCAACCCGCCCGCGCCCGGCACCGCGCCGGGCACCGCATCGGCCACCACCCAAGCCGGCGCCGGCGCCATGCGCGGCGCGTCGCTGGCCTGCACGGGCAAGATCGCCATCATCGCCACTGCGGCGGCGGCCCAGATCGTCCACACCACGCCGCGCAGGCCTCGTTCCACATCCTTGCCGATCAACGCCCACTCCTTGTCAAAACGCATTGAGTCCCGTCAACGCACGGCCCACCACCAGCTGATGCACGGTCTCGGTGCCCTCGTAGGTAATCACCGATTCCAGGTTCAGCGCATGCCGGATCGCCACATGGTCGGTGGTGATGCCGGCCGCGCCCAGCAGATCGCGGCACTCGCGCGCCACGTCCAGTGCCATGCGGCAATTATTCCATTTTGCCAGCGAGATCTGTTCCGGCCGCAGCGTACCGGCCTCTTTCAGGCGACCGAGCTGCAGCGCCAGCAGCTGCGCGGTGGAGATACGCCGCGCCATCTCCGCCAGCTTGATCTGCGCGCTCTGCGTGGCAGCCAGCGGCCGCCCGAACAGGATGCGCTCGCCGGCATAGGCCAGCGCCTCGCGCAGGCAGGCCACCGCCGCACCGATCGCGCCCCAAGCGATGCCGTAACGTGCCTGGCTGAGGCATCCCAGGGGCGCCTTCAGCCCGGCCGCATTCGGCAGTCGCATCTGCTCGGGCACGAATACGTTGTCCAGGAACAAGGCCGAGGTGACTGACGCGCGCAGACTCATCTTGTGCGCGATGTCCTGCGCACTGAAGCCGGGACTGTCGGTTTCCACCAGAAAGCCGCACACGCCATCGTCGGTATGTGCCCAGATGATCGCCAGCGCGGCGATGCTGCCGTTGGTGATCCACATCTTGGCGCCATTCAAGCGCCAGCCGTCGCCGTCGCGCACCGCGCGCGTGGTCATCGCCGCCGGATCCGAGCCGCCTTGCGCCTCGCTCAGGCCGAAACAGCCAATCACCCGGCCGGCCGCCATCTCCGGTAGCCAACGGTGCCGCTGCGCATCGCTGCCGTAGGCGTGGATGGGATACATGCACAGCGAGGACTGCACGCTGACAAAACTGCGCAGGCCGCTGTCGCCGCGTTCCAGTTCCTGGCAGATCAGCCCGTAGGACACCGCGCCCAGGCCCGCGCCGCCGACATCGGTGGGCAGGCTGGCGCCCAGCAGGCCCAGTTGCGCCAACTCCGGCACCCACTCGTGCGGGAAATGCCCCGCATCGAAGGCAGCGCCGATCGCCGGCAACACGCGTGCATCGGTAAAACGCGCCACCGCATCCTGTACCGCCCGTTCTTCCTCGGTCAGTCGCGCACGCACATCGAACAGGTCATCGGGACGCACCGGCAGCTCCGCTCTTCGCAACAGGGGAAGCAGCGATTATCTGCCAGTTGCCCGGCCCGTGGCGCAAGGCGGCTGTCGGCGTGGATCGACGCAAAAAAAGAGCCGGCGATGCCGGCTCTGTCGTGCGTTGCGCGATGCCCCGATTATTGGCGGCTACGGCCCATGCCGTCGCGAGGCAGGCCGGCATCGCCCGCCGCCGAGGCGGTCTGGGTCACCAGTTGGCCATCGACCACCGGCAGGCGATCGCTGGCCGGCTTGTCGTTCATGCGCACGGTCTTTTCGAAACCGTCGTAGCGGTAGGTCACGTCATAGGCCACCACGTTGTCGGCATCGCCCAGCGAGATGCGCTCGCCCGGCTTGCTGTCCATGCGCATGGTGCCGGTGGTGCCATCGGCATTGCGGTAGGTCACGTCATAGCCGACCACGCGCGAGGACGACGAATTGGCATTTTCGGTGTGGCACTGGCGCTCGGTACGGTCCACCACGCGGCCGCCAACATGGTTGCGGTCTACGCGGTTACCGATAAAGCCGCCACCCACCGCACCTGCGGCGGTCGCCAGCTTGCGGCCGTTGCCACCACCGATCTGGTTGCCGATCAGGCCGCCGATGACCGCGCCGGCCACCGTGCCACCGACGTTGCCGTCGCGCTCGGGCAGACGTTCCTGCACCACCACGTCGCGGCACACTTCGCGCGGCGACGAACTGGTGGTGGTCTCGCGGATCGCGTTGCTGTTGATGACCTGCGCGTATTGCGGCTCGCGCTCGGTGATCGGCGCCACCTTGACCACGTCGGCGTATTCCAGACCGCGCGGGGCCGGCTGGCCGTTGGCGACGAAGTCGCCGGATGATGGACGGTTGTTCATGAAGGCGGCCGTAGCCACGCCTCCCACCAGCAAGGCACCGGCAGCGACCAGTATAGTTGTCGTATTGCTTTTCATCACCAGCTCCCTGCGGAACGCGCCGCGTTGTTGACGGCTTGATTCCAGCATGGCAACCCTGAACGAAAACGCGCTCGCTCATGAACGCGACAGTTAAGTTCAGCTAGCGCTTACTTCATGCACTTCTAACAGCAGGAGCCGATGCATGCGAAATCCTTTCATCACGCGGGCGCTGGAGTGGGCCGGAAAACTGCGCTACCCCACGCTATTCAAACTGGCGGCGGTGGTGTTTGCAGCGGATCTGATACTGCCGGACCCGCTTCCGTTGCTGGACGAGGTGTTGTTTGGCCTGACCACGCTGCTGCTGGCGAACTGGAAGACCCGCAAGGCACCGCTGCCGGCACCCGCGCGCCGCCGCTGATGGAGTTGATCGACAGTCACTGCCATCTGGATGCCGGCGAATTCGACCATGACCGCGCTGCGGTCATCGCCCGCGCACATGCTGCCGGCGTGGTGCAACAGGTGATCCCCGCCATCACTGCGGCCAGCTGGGCGGGCCTGCGCGAGGTGTGCACGCAGGCACCCGGGTTATACCCGGCCTACGGGCTGCACCCGATCTTTCTGGACCAGCATCGTCCCGAGCATCTGGAGGGGCTGGCCGACTGGATTGCGCGCGAGCGCCCCTGCGCCATCGGCGAGTGCGGGCTGGATTTCTACCTGGATGGGCTGGATGTGCAGGCGCAGCGCGACTACTTCGATGGCCAGTTGCGGCTGGCCAAGCGCTTCGACCTGCCGCTGATCGTGCATGCACGCCGCGCCACCGAAGAGGTCATCGCCCGCATCAAGGCCGTGGGCGGCCTGCGCGGCGTGGTGCACAGCTTTGCCGGCAGCCCCGAACAGGCCCGGCAGCTGTGGACACTGGATTTCTTGATCGGCCTCGGCGGGCCGGTGACCTATCCGCGCGCCAATCGCCTGCGCGGGCTGGTAGCGACCATGCCGCTGCAGCACCTGTTGCTGGAAACCGACGCCCCCGATCAGCCGGACGCCAGCATCCGTGGCCAGCGCAACGAGCCGACCCGGCTGCGTACGGTGCTGGACTGCATCGCACAGCTGCGCGGGGAGGACGCAGCCGTCATCGCGGCGCAGACCACCGCCAACGCGCGCCGCCTGTTCGGCTTGCCGGCCAGCGGATAGCCGTGCACGGCGGCATGTCTGGATGCGATTACGACGCTGCGGCAAGCGCTGCCGCTGCCGTGGCCGTGCCGGCCTTGGGCTTGAGCAGCATCTCCAGCGCCTTGCCGACCGCCACGAATGCGAACGTGCCGGTGATATGCGTGGCCGCGCCCAGCCCGGCGCCGCAGTCCAGCTTGAGCGTGGCATCGGCGTCGAGCTGCGGACGGATGCCGCACACGCTGCCGTCGGCCTGCGGATACTTGACGTTCTCCAGCGAATACACCGCCGGCACGCCGAAATAGCGCTGTGGATTCTTGGGGAAATTGAACTCGCTGCGCAGCTTCTTGCGGATCAGCGCCAGCATCGCATCGTGTTCGGTACGCGAGACATCGCGCACCCGCACCAGGGTGGGATCGGTACGCCCGCCGGCGGCCCCTACGGTCAGCAGCGGCAGCTTGCGCCGGCGGCACCAGGCAATGGTTTCCACCTTGACCCGGAAGCTGTCGCAGGCATCGATCACCAGATCCAGGCCATCGCCCAGCAGCGTGTCGATGTTGCCGGCGGTGAGGAAGGACTCCACCGCATCGGCCGCGATCTCGGGATTGATCGCCACGCAGCGCTCGGCCATCGCGCGCGCCTTGTTGCGCCCGTACTGCCCGGCCAGCGCCGGCAACTGCCGATTGGTATTGGACACGCACAGATCGTCCGCATCGATCAGGCGGATGTGGCCCACGCCGGTACGCGCCAGCGCCTCCACCACCCACGAGCCCACCCCGCCCATGCCAACCACCGCCACGCGGCAGGCGGCCAGGCGCTCTACCGTGCCGACTCCATACAGCCGGTCGATACCGGCAAAGCGTTCACGCCATTGTGCTTTCATCGCCCTATTTTACGCGCGCCACCTGCGGCGCGTCCGCCCATCCGCACGCCCCGCTGCCAGAGCAATCGCCATGACCGATGCCCCTCCAAACCAATCGCGCGCGGCGCGCTACGCCTTCATGCTGGTGCTGGGCGTGCTGATCGGACTGGTGACCACCGTGATGGTGGCACGCGTACTGCAGGCCCGGCGCGACCCGGTGCCGGACAGCCTGATGCACGTGATGGCCTACCAACTGCGCGCGTTGCGCCCCCCGCCCGGCACGGCCTGCGTCCCGGCGCAGCAACATGCGCGCCTGCGCTCGTTGCGCCTGCTTGCCAACGAGCTGGAACCGGCATTTGCACCCCTGGGCGAGGACCGCCGCTTTGCGGAACATGCCGGCACGCTGCGCGCGACGCTGAACGGCGCGCAACACGCGCCAGCGGCCGATTGCGCCGCCATTGCCGGGTTGGCAGCGCAGGTTTCCGATGCCTGTGAAGCCTGCCACCGCGACTTTCGATGAATAGGACGCTCGGGTTTCGTTAAGCCTGGAGTGCTCCAGTTGGCAGGCCGTTCACCTGGACCACCACAGGATGACATCGCCGCGGCCCCGACCGCCTTCAGAACCACTCCGGAGACATCCCATGAAGACCCGACTGCTCGTTATCGGCCTGGCTGCAACCGCAACCCTGGTTGGCTGCGCCACCTCCCAGCCCCAGTACGGCAGCTATCGCGGTGACCGCGGCTACGACCGTGGCTATGCGCAGCCGGCACCGCGCTGCGTCGATTGCGGTACCGTCACCCGCATCGACGAAGTCGGCCCGACCCGCACGGCTCCGACCGGCACCGGCGCGGTCCTGGGCGGCATCGTCGGCGCCGTGGCCGGCCGCCAGATTTCCAAGGAAACCGGCGGCAGCAAGGGCAACAAGAACGTCTCGGCCGTGGCTGGCGCAGCGGCCGGCGCGCTGGCCGGCAATGCCATCCAGAACAACGTCACCAGTTCCAGTTTCGACGTGCAGGTGCGCATGGACGATGGCCGGGTGATCGTGGTGAACCAGCGCGACCTGGACGGCGTGCGCGAGAACGCCTACGTGCGCGTGGTCAACGGGCGTGTCGTGCTGCGCTGACCGCTGCGCACTGCCAACGGCGGAGAGCAGAAAGGCCCGGTGACGGGCCTTTCTGCTGCAGGCAACGCGCTGGCGACCCTGCAGTTCAGACCACTTGCACCGCGTCGGCCTGCAGTCCCTTTTGGCCCTGCACGACGGTGAAGCTGACCTTCTGACCTTCCTTGAGACTCTTGAAGCCCTGGATCTGGATCGCGCGGAAATGGACGAAGACGTCTTCGCCGTTCTCGCGACTGATGAATCCAAAGCCCTTGGCATCGTTGAACCACTTCACGACACCGTGTTCGCGTTCGATGTTGGACATCTCGACTGACTCCCTACGACACTGTGATGGACTGGCGGTGGTGGCTGTGGTTGCAAGGAGAAGGCGAGGAACGGGACGTCGCGGATCGGGTGAGTTACCGCATCAGGCCACGATTCACGGTGACCTTTGCAAACGACAGCGGCTGCAACTTAACTTGCGCAAAATCAATTTTCAAGCACCCCTTGCGCAAGCATTTCAAGTCTGAAACAGGGCACCTTTCCATGACCATGGACACCACCGTCGTCTATTACGTCCTGGCCACCGTGCTGGTGCTGGTTGGCCTGGCCGGCGTGATCCTGCCCGCATTGCCCGGGTTACCGCTGGTCTTCGCCGGCTTGCTGCTGGTAGCCTGGGCCGACGGCTTTGCGCATGTGGGCTGGGTGGCGTTGCTCATCCTTGCCGCGATCACCGCACCGTCGTTCCTGGTCGACCTGCTGGCCACCGTCTACGGTGCCCGACGCGTGGGCGCCAGCAAGGCGGCGATGTGGGGCGCAGTGGTCGGCGCCTTCGCCGGCCTGCTGTTCCTGCCAATCGGCCTGTTCGTCGGCCCGTTTGCCGGCGCCTGGCTGGGCGAATATCTGCAGACCCGCAAGACCGGCCAGGCCACCCGGGTCGGCGTCGGCACCTGGCTGGGCATCGTGCTGGGCACCGCCACCAAGCTGGCGCTGGGGCTGTGCATGCTCGGCGTGTTTGCGGTCGCCTGGCTGTTCTGAGCGCCGGCCAAACGGCAGCGGCCGACGTGGCGCCCCGGCCAGACAAGCCGCTGACGCGTGCCGCGACGTGGGCGGCACCTGCCGCAGCGACGACAGTTGTTATGCGGCTGTGTACACGTCACGTATGCAGGGGTCGCCATTAAGCTGCCCAGCATCGCGCCGGCCTGGCGCCCCTCTTGGCCCCAGCCCCATGCCTCTACCACGTACCCGCCCGTTGCTCCTGATCGCCCTGGCGACCGCCCCGGTGGCGCAGGCACAGGAAATTGCCGCACAACCTGCCTCGCCGCAGGCCTGTACCTCCGTGACCTCCGATGCCGCGCGCCTGGCCTGCTATGACCAGGCGCTGGGCCATACCCCGCAGGCCACCCAGCAGGCGGACGCGCAGGCGCAGTTGGCCAAACAGGCCGCCAAGCCCGACGACGCGCGCACACGCAACCGCGTTGGCGACTTTTTTCGCGCCGACGCACGGGACGAGCGGGTCGAGGAAGCGGTGGCCAATGCCGGCCGCGGCTCGCTGCTGGATCGCCGCTGGGAACTGGCCAAGGATTCCAAGCTGGGCACCTTCCAGCTGCGCGGCTACAAGCCGGTGTATCTGCTGCCGGTGTTCTGGACCAGCGACACCAACCGCACCCCGCAGTCGCCCAACCCGGCCAATTCGGTGTCCACGCCGCAGCCGCTGGACAGCGCGGAACTGAAGTTCCAGCTCAGCTTCAAGACCAAGGTGGCCGAAGACCTGTTCGGCGACAACGGCGACATCTGGATGGGCTACACCCAGAGCTCGCGCTGGCAGGCCTACAACGCCGACGCCTCGCGCCCGTTTCGCGAAACCAACTACGAACCCGAAGCGATGCTGGTGTTCCGCAACAACTACAGCCTCTTTGGCTGGAAGGGACGCATGAGCGGCATCAGCCTCAACCATATGTCCAACGGCCGCGCCGACCCGCTGTCGCGCTCGTGGAACCGGGTGATCCTCAATATCGGGCTGGATCGCGAGAACTGGGCATTGACCCTGCGTCCGTGGTTCCGCATCAAGGAAGACCGTGCCGACGACAACAATCCCGATATCGAGGACTACATAGGCCGCGGCGACGCCACCCTGGTCTACAACAAGGACGGCCACGAAGTGGCGCTGATCGCGCGCCACTCGCTACGCGGCGGCGACCGTTCGCACGGCTCGCTGCAGGTGGACTACGGGTTTCCCATCACCAACCTGTTGCGCGGCCATGTGCAGGTATTCGATGGCTACGGCGAAAGCATGATCGACTACAACCACAAGGCCACCTACGTGGGCGTGGGCGTGTCGTTGCTGGAGTGGTTTTGAGCTGACGCGCCGCCCGGCGGATGCCCGCGCGTGTCGGTTCGCGCGGCGCTGCATCGCCCATCTCGCGCGCCAGAATGGAGAGACGAAAAAGCCGGCATCGCTGCCGGCTTCTTTCGTTGCGTTGACCAGGGCATACAGCCGGCTTCACCCCAGAATGGGAGAATTCGACTGCATCCGGTTTCGCACGCCCGAGCATGCGTCACCGGCTCACACGTCGAAGAAATCCACCTTGCCGTCCTTCAAGGTGTAATACGCACCGACGACGCGGACATTGCCTGCGCGTAGCGGTTCGAGCAGGGCCGGTTCGGACGCGCCGCGCAGGCGGTCGACCGTGCGCTTGACGTTGGCCTTGACCGAAGCTGCCAGCAGGTCATCGCCCCCCTTGCTCTTGGCGGTCAGCACCGCCGGAACAATCGGCTCGATCATCGCGCCAATGGCGCCGGGAAAGAACGCGCCCTGCTCCACCACCGACACCGCCGCAGCCACCGCGCCGCAGCTTTCGTGCCCCATCACCACGACCAGCGGCACACCGAGCTGGCTGACCGCATATTCGATCGACCCCAACGCGGTGGTATCCACGGTGTTGCCGGCATTGCGGACGATGAACATCTCACCCAGGCCCCGCCCGAACAACAACTCCGGCGGCACGCGCGAATCGGAGCACGACACCAGAATCACGAACGGCGTCTGCCCCAAGGCCAGCTCCAGGCGACGCTTGCTGTCGGAAATCACCTTCTTCGGGCGGTTCTCCACGAAGGCGGCATTGCCATCGCGCAGGACCTGCAATGCCTGCTCGGCATTCAGCTCGGTCTTCTTCGACGGGGCCGCGCGCAAGGCAAACGGAAGGGAAGCGGCGGCGGCGGCGACGGGCGCACAACAGGCGCATTGCAACAGTTTTCGACGGGATGCGGAATGCGCCATGGTGAGCCCCTGCTCTCTGGTTGGTGGCCCGATCATACTATGCAACTTTCACGCAAATACCGGCCCGAACATCCGGTCGTCGGGCCGACAGCGGTACCGCGCACCCAGGGTTCAGCTCCAGCCCGCCAGCCATTTCGCGGCGACAGGTTTGCCGAGGCGAACGCGGCCGGCAGTCCGTCAGCCTGACGCCACCCAGGCCGAGCAGGCGCAGGTGTCCACAACGTGCACGACCTGCTCCAATCCCTGCCACCCGTGGCGCCCTGCGTGTCGGACCACGCAACCGCTACGGTGGTCGCGTTACTCCACGACCACCGGAATCTTGCCGATGCGCGACTGCCACTGGCGCGGGCCGGTCTTGTGCACCGATTCGCCAGTGGAATCCACCGCCACGGTGACCGGCATGTCCTTGACCTCGAATTCGTAGATCGCCTCCATGCCCAGATCTTCGAAGGCCAGCACGCGCGCGGCCTTGATCGCCTTGGACACCAGGTAGGCCGAACCGCCCACCGCCATCAGGTACACGGCCTTGTTGTCGCGGATCGCCTCGATGGCCGCATCGCCACGCTCGGACTTGCCGACCATGCCGAGCAAGCCGGTCTGTTCCAGCATCTGGCGGGTGAACTTGTCCATGCGGGTAGCGGTGGTCGGGCCGGCCGGGCCCACCACTTCGTCGCGCACCGGGTCGACCGGGCCAACGTAGTAGATGAAGCGGTTGGTGAAATCCACCGGCAAGGTGTCGCCCTTGTTGAGCATGTCGATCATGCGCTTGTGCGCGGCGTCGCGGCCGGTCAACAGCTTGCCGTTGAGCAGGATCACTTCGCCCGGCTTGAAGCTGGCCACTTCCTCGCGGGTGATGGTGTCCAGGTTCACCCGGCGCGCATTGGTCGGGTTGTAGGTGAGCTTGGGCCAGTCTTCCAGCGACGGCGGATCCAGCATCACCGGGCCGTTGCCGTCCAGGGTGAAGTGGGCGTGGCGGGTGGCCGCGCAATTGGGGATCAGCGCCACCGGCAGGTTGGCGGCGTGGGTGGGGTAATCCTTGACCTTGATGTCCAGCACCGTGGTCAGGCCGCCCAGGCCTTGTGCGCCGATACCCAGCGCATTGACCTTTTCATACAGCTCCAGGCGCAGTTCTTCGGCGCGACTGGAGGCGCCACGCGCCTGCAGGTCGACGATGTCGATCGGCTCCATCAGCGCTTCCTTGGCCAGCAGCATGGCCTTTTCGGCGGTGCCACCGATGCCGATGCCCAGCATGCCCGGCGGGCACCAGCCGGCGCCCATCGTCGGCACGGTCTTGAGCACCCAGTCGACGATGGAATCGGAGGGATTGAGCATGGCGAACTTGCTCTTGGCTTCCGAGCCGCCGCCCTTGGCCGCGACGATCACCTCAAGATGGTCGCCCGGCACAATCTTGGTGTTGACCACCGCCGGAGTGTTGTCGCGGGTGTTGGCGCGCTTGCCGGCCGGGTCGGCCAGCACGCTGGCGCGCAGCTTGTTGTCGGGGTGGTTGTAGGCGCGGCGCACGCCCTCGTTGACCATGTCTTCCACGCCCATGCTGGCGTCGTCCCAACGCACGTTCATGCCGATTTCAAGGAACACGGTGACGATGCCGGTGTCCTGGCAGATCGGGCGGTGGCCTTCGGCGCACATGCGCGAATTTATCAGGATCTGCGCAATGGCGTCCTTGGCGGCCGGCGATTCTTCGCGCTCATAGGCAGCGGACAGATTCTTGATGTAGTCGACCGGGTGGTAGTAGCTGATGTACTGCAGCGCATCGGCGACGGACTGGATGAGGTCTTCCTGCTTGATCGAGGTCACGGCTGGCTCTACGGCTGGCGGAGGCAATCCGGGCATTTTAGAGCAAACCGCCGGCCAGACCGGCGCGAATGCGGGAAGGCTGGGTTGCGGAAGGCCGCTCCCTCGGCGCTGCAGTCGCCGGTCGCGCGCCTTGGCATGGCTCCAGTCGGCCGGTCGCTCAGCCATCTGCGCCTTGCCAGCAGCGCCCAACACCCCCGGCGCACACCGCGCCCGGCACACTAGGCACATGTCAGCTTCCCACTCCGGCGCCACGGCGCCCGCTCCCCGTACCGGCCCCACCCTGCGCGAACGCCTGGATGCGCTGCGCAACCTGCCCCCGTTCCTGCGCCAGATCTGGCAGACCAGCCGCTGGCTGAGTGCCAGCAGCATCGGCCTGCGCGTGCTGCGCGCGTTGATGCCGGTGGCGACGCTGTACATCGGCAAGCTCATCATCGACGAAGCGGTCCACCTGGTAGGCCAGCCGCCGGCGTTCGATTCCTTCGCCCAGGCGCTGGGCAGCGGCCGGCTGAACCGGCTGCTGGAATTGCTGGCGCTGGAGCTGGCACTGGCGATCGGCTCGGACCTGCTCGGGCGCATGGTCGGCTATGCCGATGCGCTGCTGTCGGAGTTGTTCAACAACGCCGCCAGCGTACGCCTGATGGAACACGCCGCGCAGCTGGATCTGGAGGATTTCGAAGACCCGGACCGGCAGGACAAGCTGGACCGCGCGCGGCGCCAGACCATGAACCGCATGAACCTGATGAGCCAGCTGTTCGGCCAGGTGCAGGACGCCATCACCGTGGTCAGCCTGGCGGTGGGCCTAGTGGTGTATGCGCCCTGGTTGATCGTGCTGCTGGCAGTCGCGCTGATTCCGGCCTTCATCGGCGAGGCGCATTTCAATGCATTGGGCTATTCGCTCAACTTCCAGTGGACACCGGAGCGGCGTCAGCTCGACTACCTGCGCCAGGTGGGCGCGAGCGTGGAAACGGCCAAGGAAGTGAAGATCCTCAACCTGCACCGCTTCCTGATCGCACGCTACCGCCGGCTGGCCGACAAGTTCTTCCAGGCCAACCGCGCATTGGCGCGCAAGCGGGCGCTGTGGGGCGCGCTGCTGGCGGCGCTGGGCACGCTGGGCTATTACGCGGCCTATGGCTACATCGCCTGGCGCACGGTGCGCGGCGATTTCAGCATCGGCGACCTGACCTTCCTGGCCGGCAGCTTCCTGCGCCTGCGCCAGCTGCTGGAGGGGTTGCTGATCGGCTTTTCGCAGGTCGCCGGGCAAGCCCTGTACCTGGACGATCTGTATTCGTTCTTCAACATCGTGCCGGAGATCCGCTCGCGCCCCGACGCCTTGCCGGTGCCGCGCCCGATCCGCCAGGGCTTCGTGTTCGAGGACGTGGGCTTCCGCTACCCGGAGGCCGAGCAGTGGACGGTGCGGCACCTGGATTTCGAACTGCGCGCCGGCGAAGTGCTGGCGCTGGTGGGCGAAAACGGCGCCGGCAAGACCACGCTGGTGAAGCTGCTGGCGCGGCTGTACGACCCCGACGAAGGCCGCATCCTGCTCGATGGCCATGACCTGCGCGACTACGATCTGGACGATGTCCGCGCCAATCTGGGGGTGATCTTCCAGGACTTCGTGCGGTATCACCTGAGCGTGGGCGAGAACATCGGCGTGGGCCAGGTGGATGCGATGGACGACACCGCCCGCATCCAGGCCGCCGCGCAGCGTGCGATGGCCGGCGAGCTGATCGCCGGCCTGCCGCAGGGTTACGACCAGTTGATCGGGCGACGCTTCAAGAACAGCGTGGACCTGTCCGGCGGGCAATGGCAAAAGATCGCCATCGCCCGCGCCTACATGCGCGACGCACAGCTGATGATCCTGGACGAGCCCACCGCCGCGCTGGACGCGCGCAGCGAGTTCGAGGTGTTCCAGCGCTTCAAGGAACTGTCGGACAACCGCACCGCAGTGCTGATCTCGCACCGTTTCTCCAGCGTACGCATGGCCGACCGCATCCTGGTGCTGGTGGATGGCCGCATCGAGGCCAACGGCACCCACGAAGCGCTGATGGCCCAGGGCGGGCGCTATGCGGAGCTGTTCGAGCTGCAGGCGGCCGGGTATCGGTGAGGCCGGGAATGGGGAATCGGGAATGGGGAATCGTTAGAAGCAGCTTCCCGGCGGCTGGCTGCTCCTCGGCTTCCCGATCCCACAAGGATCCGGATCTTTCCGCACTGCACCCCATTCCCGATTCCCGATTCTCCATTCCCGCCAAATGAGAGTTCATCTCATTTGGCGGGCTTGAGGTAGAATCAGGGGGTACTCCTCCCACGACACTCACCGGTATGTCTTCCGCTTTTGGCGCCGAAACGGTGCTTGAGGTCCGTCACTGGACCGATGCCTACTTCAGCTTCACCACCACCCGCGATCCCGGTTTCCGCTTCGAAAACGGCCAGTTCGTGATGATTGGCCTGGAAACCGAAACGCGCCCGTTGTTGCGTGCGTATTCGATCGCCAGCGCCAACTGGGAAGAACAGCTGGAGTTTTTCAGCATCAAGGTGCCCGATGGCCCGCTGACCTCGCGGCTGCAGCACATCCAGCCCGGCGACAAGGTGCTGGTCGGCAAGAAGCCCACTGGCACGCTGCTAATCAGCGATCTGCACCCCGGGCGCAACCTGTATTTGCTGGGCACCGGCACCGGGCTGGCGCCGTGGCTGTCGATCATCAAGGACCCGGAAACCTACGAGCGCTTCGACAAGGTGATCCTCACCCAGGGCGTGCGCTTCGTGCAGGATCTGGCCTACCGCGACTACTTCGAGCACGAACTGCCGCAGCACGAATTCCTCGGCGATCTGCTGCGCGACAAGTTGCTGTACTACCCGGCGGTCACCCGCGAAACCTTCGCCAACCAGGGCCGCCTGACCGAACTGATGGCCAATGGCCGCATGCAGCAGACGCTGGGCTTGCCTACGCTGGACCCGGCCAACGACCGCTTCATGATCTGCGGCAGCCCGCAGATGCTGGCCGACCTGCGCACGCTGCTGGACAGCCGCGGTTTCCAGACCTCGCCCCGCATCGGCACACCGGGGCATTACGTGTTCGAACGCGCCTTCGTTGAGAAGTAAAAGCCTCCTGCTAGACGCTGGCAGGCAGGCTCGTAGGAGCGCACCCGGGCGCGACGGGCGTTATCGGGAACGCCCCTCGCGCCCGGGTGCGCTCCTACACTGATCTGCTACGACGGCCACATCTCACGCGCGTCATCGCTGGCCTGGCATGCGTACGCATCAGCCCAGCGCACGCTCGATATCGGCAGCAATGGCGTCGGGCTTGGTCGTGGGGGCATAGCGCTCCAGCACAGCGCCGTCGCGGCCGATTACGTGTTCGAACGCGCCTTCGTCGAGAAGTAAAAGGCTACTGCGAGACGCTGGCACGCAGGCTCGTAGGAGCGCACCCGGGCGCGACGGGCGTTATCGGGAACGCTGCATCGCGCCCAGGTGCGCTCCTACGTTCTCCGCTGCACGCCCTGCAAGATCACGCGGCCAACGCTCGCTCGATATCGGCAGCAATGGCGTCGGGCTTGGTCGTGGGGGCATAGCGCTCCAGCACAGCGCCGTCGCGGCCGATTACGTGTTCGAACGCGCCTTCGTCGAGAAGTAAAAGGCTCCTGCGAGACGCTGGCACGCAGCCTCGTAGGAGCGCACCCGGGCGCGACGGGCGTTATCGGGAACGCTGAATCGCGCCCAGGTGCGCTCCTACGTTCTCCGCTGCACGCCCTGCAAGATCACGCGGCCAACGCTCGCTCGATATCGGCAGCAATGGCGTCGGGCTTGGTCGTGGGGGCATAGCGCTCCAGCACAGCGCCGTCGCGGCCGATTACGTGTTCGAACGCGCCTTCGTCGAGAAGTAAAAGGCTCCTGCGAGACGCTGGCACGCAGCCTCGTAGGAGCGCACCCGGGCGCGACGGGCATTACCGGGAACGCTGCATCGCGCCCAGGTGCGCTCCTACGTTCTCCGCTGCACGCCCTGCAAGATCACGCGGCCAACGCGCGCTCGATCTGCGCACTCAGTGCTTCGGGTTTTGTCGTCGGCGCATAACGCTCCAGCACAGCACCGTCTCGGCCGATCAGGAACTTGGTGAAATTCCATTTGATGGCTTCGGACCCCAGCACGCCGCGTTGCTCGCGCTTGAGCCACTGCCACAGCGGATGCGCACCACTGCCGTTGACCTCGATCTTGGAGGACAACGGAAAATCCACCGCGTAATCCAGCGAACAGAACTGCCGGATCTGCGCCGCATCACCCGGCTCCTGATGCCCGAACTGATCGCAGGGAAATCCGATCACCACCAGCCCGCGATCACGATAGCGCTGCCATAGCGCCTGCAGCCCGGCATATTGCGGCGTGAACCCGCACTTGGACGCCACATTCACCACCAGGATCACCTGACCGAGGTGATCGCCCATCGCATGCGTGCGACCGTCCAGGTCGGTGAAGTCGAACGTCGTCAGATCGTGCATGCCAGGCTCGGCGTGGAAGAAGCTACAAGGGTAACGCCTGCGCGGCACTGCTGCACGGTGACTGCCGGCTGGCGTGGCCGGCCGCCTGTATTGGCGATCATCGCCGAACCACGCCGGTGGAAAGATGACCGCACCACGACGCCAGCGCGCATCCAGCACGATCGCTGCGCCCGGTCATGGCGGCAGTGGCAGCGCAAACGCAAACCGCAGCAGACGCAACTGCCCCGCTGTGGCGTTGCAACATCTCCTGCGCCATGGCCATGGCTACGTTTGCACCGACTCACTGGCCTGCCGTCCACAAACAGCGCAAGGCCATGCCTTTTGTCACAAGTCCCTCCCACCAGGCTGGGTTAGCCTATCGGGTCGCACTCTGGAGCCACTCTCTTGACCACCCGTCTTGCTTTCGCCCTGGCCGCGTCCCTGGGACTTGCCATGCCGTCCTACAGCATCGCCGCACCCGCCACCACCCAGACCGCCACCCAGGCCAACCCGTTCTTCGCCGACAGCAGCCTGCCACTGCACTACCCGCCGTTCGACAAGATCACCGACAGCGATTTCGCACCCGCCTTCGACGCTGGCATGGCCGAGCAGTTGAAGGAAGTGGACAAGATCGCCAACCAGAAGGCCAAGCCGAGCTTCGAGAACACCCTGATCGCGCTGGAGAAAAGCGGCGCCACGCTCGACCGCGCCACCACCGTGTTCTTCAACCTGGTCGGTGCCGACACCAACGACGCGCGCAAGAAACTGCAGGCCGATTATTCGGCCAGGTTCGCCGCGCATCGCGATGCGATCTCGCTCAACGGCAAGCTGTTTGCGCGCATCCAGAGCTTGTACGACCAACGCACCAAGCTGGGCCTGGATGCACAAGGCGTGCGCCTGATCGAGAAGTACCACAGCGACTTCGTGCGCAACGGCGCCAAGCTTTCCGATGCCGACAAGACCACGCTCAAGGCAATGAATGCCGAGCTGGCCAAGCTGGGCACCACCTTCAGCCAGAACGTGCTGGCCGAGGTCAACGCCGCCGCCGTGGTGGTGGACGACGTCAAGCAGCTCGACGGCCTGTCCGACGAACAGATCGCCGCCGCCGCCGAAGCCGCCAAGGCGCGCAAGCTCGAGGGCAAGTACGTGATCGCCCTGCTCAACACCACCGGCCAGCCGCCGCTGAGCCAGCTCAAGAACCGCGAGCTGCGCAAGCGTATCTACGATGCGTCGGTGTCGCGCGGCAGCCACGGCGGCCAGTACGACAACACCGCACTGGTGTCGCGCATCATGAAGCTGCGTGCCGACAAGGCCAAGCTGCTGGGTTTTCCCACCTTTGCAGCGTATTCGCTGGAAAACCAGACCGCCAAGACACCCGAAGCGGTCAACGCGATGCTGGGCAAGCTGGCACCGGCTGCAGTCGCCAACGCCAAGCGCGAAGCCGCCGACCTGCAGGCGATGATCGACAAGGAACAAAAATCCGCACGCAAGCCGACCTTCAAGCTCGAAGCCTGGGATTGGACCTACTACAGCGAGAAGGTGCGCCAGGCCAAGTACAACTTCGACGAATCGCAGCTCAAGCCATACTTCGAGCTGAAGAACGTGCTGGAAAACGGCGTGTTCTACGCAGCCACCCAGGAATACGGCCTGACCTTCAAGCAACGGACCGACCTGCCGACCTACCGCGACGACATCACCGTCTACGACGTGTTCGATGCCGACGGCAAGCAGCTGGCGATCTTCATCGCCGACATGTACGCCCGCGAATCCAAGCGCGGCGGCGCATGGATGAACTCCTACGTCTCGCAGTCCGAGCTGACCGGTTTCAAGCCGGTGGTGGCCAACCACCTCAACATCCCCAAGCCGCCGGCCGGCCAGCCTACGCTGCTGACCTGGGACGAAGTGACCACCATGTTCCATGAATTCGGGCATGCGCTGCACGGCATGTTCTCCGACGTCAAATACCCGTATTTCTCCGGCACCAGCGTGCCGCGCGACTTCGTCGAGTTCCCCTCGCAGGTCAACGAGATGTGGGCCGACGAGCCGTCGATTCTGAAGAACTACGCCAAGCATTATCAGAACGGCACGCCGATGCCGCAGGCCTTGCTGGACAAGGTGATTGCCGCCTCCAAGTTCAACCAGGGCTTTGCCACCACCGAGTATCTGGGTGCGGCGATGCTGGATCAGAACTGGCATCAGATCAGCGCCAACCAGGTGCCCGATGCCGCCGGCGTGATGGCCTTCGAAGCCAAGGCTTTGCAGCAGGACGGCATTGCCTACGCACCGGTCCCGCCGCGCTACAAGACCCCGTATTTCAGCCACATCATGGGCGGCTACGCAGCTGGTTACTACGCCTACATCTGGTCCGAGGTGCTGGATGCCAATACCCAGCAGTGGTTCAAACAGCATGGTGGCCTGAGCCGCGCCAATGGCGATCGCTTCCGCAAGACCCTGCTCTCGCGCGGCGGTAGCGTGGATGCGATGGAGCTGTTCCAGAACTTTGCCGGGCATGCGCCGCAGATCGAGCCCTTGCTCGAAAAGCGCGGCCTGAGCACACAAGATGGCAGCAGTGCCACGCCGAAAACCCCGCAATCCAAGCCGTAAGCGTACGGCCGTACCAACGACAACGCCGCCCGGAGCAATCCGGGCGGCGTTGTCGTTGACGGCGTTGATCGCGGTGCGATCCACGCGCGCCATGCCAGGCTCAAGACTCGATCGAGTCCACGCCGCGCAGCAATTTCCGCAGCAGCTTTTCCAGACGGGCCTGTTCGGTCTCGCTGATCTCGGCAGTCTGCTGCGCCAGCAGCTCGCACGCTTCCGGCAGCAGGCTCTGGATCAACTCCAGCCCGGCTGGCTGCAGGGTCAGCATGATCTTGCGCCGATCGCCGGCCGTGCTGCCGCGCGCAATCAAGCCCTTTTCGCAGAGCTGGTCGGTGAGCCGGGTAATGTTGGCTGGCTTCTCGCTGGCCGCCTCGGCCGCCTCGGTCGGCGTGATCGCCTGCTCCGGCGTGCCATACAACATCATCAGGATCTCGTACTCCGGCGGGGTGATGCCGTACGGCTTGAGGCGCATGCAACTGATCGTGTGCAGCCGCTTGTAGAGATGCTTGATCAACCTAACCACGACGGCGGGTTCCCGCGGGAATGCCGTGTAACGCTCGCAGGTGTGGTCGACACGGTTCGCGGTCGCATTGAAGCTACTCATATCACCCGTCTGATTACTGTACTGAATGGCGCAATCATTCAAGCACACCACCTACAAGGCGATAGATCAGCGAGCGAAGAGATGTACATATTCCGGCGCGACCCATGCACGCAATGTCGCAGTTGTGACGTCGGCCGTTTGCGTGCCGTCGGAGTAAGGCCCGACCTGATACGGGGGAAACACAAAACGGAGTGCGGCGATCTGGCCGGACGCATTCAAGACCGGTACGAACTGTGCAAAATTCCCTGCCTGTGCCTCGGTGCCCTCGGCAATCATGCGATCGGCCGATGCCACCTGCTCTGCCTGCTGCTCGACCGGCACACGCTCGGCCACCACGCGCTGTTGCGCGGCCGCGTGCAACTGCGCGGCCACTTCGCCACCGATTTTTTCCCAGCCCGACGGGCTGGGAATCAAGGCCTGCGAGGTCAGTTGCCTGCGCTCCTTGACCAGCCACACGAAGCGCGCCACCAGTGGCTCACCGTGCGCGCCACCGGTATAGCGACTGCCGTCGGCCGCAACCACGATCAGCTCGGGCGTTTGCAACAGGGTCTCGAACGCCAGCGATAGCTCGTAGGGTGCGGCAGGTTTGTCGTTACCGAGCCCGGAGACCGCCTGCATCAACTCGCCGCGCGCATCCTGCGCATAGCCGCGGATCAACGCCCCCAATTCCGGATAGGCATCCAGCCCCTGCGGATAACTGATGCCGACCATGTAGGCCGGCGAATGCTCGATCACGTCCTGCAGGGGACCGCCGCCGTTCGCTGGCTGCGGCGTCGGCGTCGCGGCCACATCGGCAGCAGGTGCCACTGCAACGTCAGTCGCCGATTCGCGCTGCGTGCAACCGCCCAGCAGTGCCAGCAGCAGCACGCCCGTTATCGTGTTCACTCCAAGCAACCGCTGCATTCCCACCTGCTCCCCCTGTTCGAAAAACATCGCTGCCGGCATCGGACTGGCAGGTCTTGAATGATGATGCGGTCGCATGCGGGCCGTGGCATCGTTGCAAACGGACACAACCGCAAGGTGGCCACACGCATGATGCAAGACGGCCCCGACCATTCGCCGCACGCTGCCCACCGGCATCCAGCGCATCGCTGCAGATCAGCTGCACGCCCCCACGCATCGTCGCTGACCCGATCTGATCTGTCGCCGACGGTGTGTGAGGTGAAGTGTGACCGGCGCTGCGCGGCACTCGCGTGAAAATGAACCCAGGATGTGCACTGCCGCCCGAATCGACCGGCGAAGTACTCAAGTTCGTTTTGCCAGCGCCGATAGCTGAGCCGAGAGCACTGCCGCGTCCAGTGCCCTCGCTCACCCAAGAGGAGTCATCGCATGCACAACGATTCGGCGGGAAACAATGCCCCGAGCGACAGCTCGCTGCTGGAAGGCCTGTTCCAGTTCGCCATCGCCGGCGACACCCACAGCCCTGACTTCGCCCAGCTCAACGAGACGGTGTACCGACGCTTGCAACAGGCCTATGGCGCGACATCCGGTGCGTCACTCGCAACCGAACAGGACCGCAGCGCGGCCTGAGCAGCGCCACCACATCTGCCAGGACAGTCGCGCCTGGCAGTCGCGGCCCGGACTGCCGGGCCTGCCGAATGGCACCGCCGCTGCCGACACCGCCGCCCATGGCAGGATGCAAAACCCGTAAACGCCTTCAACCGAAGCGGGGATTGGCAAGCTGCTGCAGGAAGATCTGCCACACCCGCGGCTCCATGATGAGCATGAACATCACCCCGAATGCCGCGCCGGCCAGGTGCGCGCTGTGATTGATGCGATCGCCGCCGCGGCGGTCCATCCACAGGCTGTAGCCCACGTAGAACACCGCATAGATGATCGCCGGCGCCGGGATGAACAGCACCAGGATGATGGTCCACGGCTGCAGCAGGATGAAGGCGAACAGCACCGCCGACACCGCACCCGATGCGCCCAGGCTCAGATAGTTGGGATTGTTCTGGTTCTTCAGGTAGCTGGGCAGGATCGAGACCACCAGCGCAGCCAGGTAGAACAAGGGATAGGTCAGCACGCTGCCGGTGAGCTGCAGCATCACGTTCTCGATCACCCGGCCGAAGAAGAACAGGGTGACCATGTTGAAGACAAGGTGGCCCAGGTCGGCGTGGATGAAGCCGTAGGTCACCAGCCGGTCGTACTGCCGGTGCTTGTCCACCGCCGGCGGCCACAGGATCAGGCGGTCGCTCAACTTGCGGTTGTTGAACGCCATCCAGGAGACGATGCCGGTGATGGCAATCAGGATCAGGGTAATCATGCGGACCTCAGGCAGAACGGTAATTGTCGACCATGCGATAACCGCGCGCATACAGGCCGAAGGCCAGTGCCGCCAGGAACGCGAAGGCCGCGAAGAAGAACATCAGGAACGCCGCTTCGCTGAGTCCAGTATCGGCGATCTGCGCGGTCACCGTCTCGTTGCGCACCGCCACGTTCGATAGCAGCACCCACAGGTTGCCGACCGTGGTGGTCAGATACCAGAAACTCATCACCACACCCTTCATCGACGGCGGTGCCTGGCTGTAGGCGAACTCGATGCCGGTGGCCGACACCAGCACCTCGCCGAAGGTGAGCAAGGCATAGGGGAGGATCTGCCAGGCGATGTGCATCGGCTCGCCGCCGTCCATCACCACCTGGATCGCCCCGACCGCGATCCACGCCACGCCGCTGAAGGCGATGCCGCTGGTCATGCGCCGCAATGGCGTGGGCTCCCAGCCAACCCGCCGCAGCAGCGGATACAGCACCAGGTTGTTGAACGGAATCAGCAGCATCACCAGCAACGGATTGATCGCCTGCATCTGCGAGGCGGTGAACCAGGCCGGCATGGTCATCTCGCGTCCCTGCAACACCCAGGTCGAGGCCTTCTGGTCGAACAGCGAAAAGAACGGCGTGACCAGCGCAAAGATCACCAGCACCCGCAACAAGGCGCGCACACCTTCCACCGCCGCATCCGGATGCAGGCCGCGCGCGCGCTCCAGCTGCCACCAGGTGCCGCCACCGATGCCGGCCAGCAGCAGCACCAGCGCCATGCACAGGCAGATGACGATGCCCAGCGGCGCGATCAGCGCCAGGCAGCCCAACGCCAGCACCACCGACAGCAACGCCAGCGCCAGCCCAGGACGGCCCTGCCCCGGCGCGCGCGTCAGCAGCGCGGTGCGCACCACCGCACCGAATCCATGCGGGTCGTGCGGCGGCAACGGCACCCGCACGTAACGGTGGCGCCCCAGCCAGAACACCAGCGTGGCCACGAACATCAGGATGCCGGGGATGCCGAACGCCCAGGACGGCCCCAGGTTCTTCAGCGCCAACGGAATCAGCAGCGAGGCGAACAGCGAACCAAAATTGATGATCCAGTAGAAGGCATCGAACACCACCTTGGCCAGGTGCTTGTTGGATTGGTCGAACTGGTCGCCCATGAACGAGGCCACCAACGGCTTGATGCCGCCCGCGCCCAGCGCGATCAGGCTTAGCCCGACGAAGAAACCGCTGCGGCTACCTTCGAACGCCGCAAGACAGGCATGCCCGGCGCAGTACACCAGGCTGAACCACAGGATGGTGTTGTACTTGCCGAACAACCGATCGGCCAGCCAGCCACCCAGCAGCGGGAAGAAATACACCCCGATCATGAAGCTGTGCAGAATGTGCTTGGCTTCGGCCTCGCGGCCCGGGCCGCTGATCTCCTGCAGCAACAGCGAGGTCATCAGGAACTGCACAAGGATGTTGCGCATCCCGTAGAAGCTGAAACGCTCGCAGGCTTCGTTGCCGATGATGAAGGGAATCTGGCGTGGCAGGCGCACGCCGGCAGGGGCGCCGGGCAAGGTCGAGGTGGTCAAGGGCAGTCCGGTCGAACGGTAGGCAGGCCCTATCGTACCGGCGCCAGCAGGCGCGCGGCCATGCAGGCCGGCGCAAAGAGGCGTGCCCCTGGCATGGACGTGCCCGGTCTGCGTGCGCCCTGCGCCCGCCGTGCAATGCGCCGGGCAGCATCGCGCGCGGGAGCGGGCGCCATGTCGCAGTGCAGATTGGCCCACTGCGCCGGCTCGGCTACATTGCCGAGGTTTCCCTGGATGACCGGACTGCCGCATGCCCCGCTTCACCCGCCTGGCCTTGGGCCTGCTGTTGTGCACCGCTCTCCCCGCCGCGATCGCTGCCGAACCGTTGACCAGCGTGGCCGAGCGCAGCGGCTTCGTGCAGACCGGTCGCTATGACGAGGTCATCGCGCTGTGCGATGCATTCGCGCAGCGCTATCCGCAGGCCGTGCGTTGTACGCAATTCGGTACCACGCCCGAAGGCCGCCCGATGCAGGCGCTGGTCGTGTCCACCAGCGGCGCCCTGGATGCCGATGCTGCCGCCCGGCGCAAGCTGCCGGTCGTGCTGATCCAGGGCGGGATCCATGCCGGCGAGATCGATGGCAAGGATGCCGGTTTCCTGGCCTTGCGCGAACTGCTCGATGGCAAGGCCGGCAAGGGCGTGCTCGACAAGCTGGTGTGGGTCTTCGTGCCGGTGTTCAACATCGATGGCCATGAGCGCTTCGGCCCCTGGAACCGCCCCAACCAGCGCGGGCCCGAACAGATGGGCTGGCGCAGCACCGCGCAGAACCTCAATCTCAACCGCGACTACGTCAAGGCCGACGCACCGGAGATGCAGGCCATGCTGCACCTGGTGCAGCAGTGGGACCCGCTGATGGTGGTGGACCTGCATGTCACCGACGGCGCCAAGTTCGAGCACGACGTCTCGGTGCAGGTGGAGCCGGTGCACGCCGGTGACACCGCCCTGCAGCGCGACGGCACCCGTTGGCGCGATGCGGTACTGGCCGATCTGCGCAAGCAAGGCTCGCTGCCGCTGCCGTACTACCCGTCCTTCGTGCGCGATGACGATCCCACCTCCGGCTTTGCCGACGAGGTGTCGCCGCCGCGCTTCTCGCATGGGTATTTCCTGCTGCGCAACCGCTTCGGCATGCTGGTGGAAACGCATTCGTGGAAGGATTACCCCACGCGCGTGCGGGTCACCCGCAACACCATCGTGTCGGTGTTGCAGCAGGCCGCCAGACACGGCACCGCCTGGCGCGCCGATGCGCTGGCGGCCGATCAACGCGGCAGCCGCCTGGCCGGCATGCCGGAACCACTGAGTTTTGCGGCCGGCCCCAAGGCACGCACGGTGGCGTTCCGCGGCTATGCCTACACCCGCACGCCCTCGCCGATCTCCGGCGCGCTGATGACGCGCTACGACGAAAATACGCCGCAGGTCTGGAACGTGCCGCTGCGCGATCAGATCACCCCCGATCTGGTGGTCGATGCGCCGCGCGGCGGCTATCTGGTGCCTGCCGCGCAGGCCGCCATGATCGGCGAGAAACTGCGCCTGCATGGCATCGACTTCCGCACCCTGGGCAGCGCTGCCGAGCGCCCGGTGCAAACCTTCCGCGCCGACACGGCCAAGTTTGCAGCACGCTCCAATGAAAGCCACCAGACGCTGGAGGTCAGCGGGCAGTGGCGCGAGGAACGACGCGCGGTGCCGGCCGGCTCGCTGTTCGTGCCGATTGCCCAACCCAAGGCACGCCTGGTGATGGCGATGCTGGAACCGCAGGCGCCGGATTCGCTGCTGCAATGGAGCTTCTTCAACACCGCCTTCGAACGCAAGGAATACATGGAAGCCTATGTCGCCGAAGACGTGGCGCGCGACATGCTGGCCCGCGATGCCAACTTGAAGGCGCAGTTCGAACAGCGCCTCGCCAGCGACAAGGCCTTCGCCGCCGACCCGCAGGCGCGGCTGGAATTCTTCGCCAGGCGCCATTCCTCCTGGGACGAGCGCTACCAGCTGTATCCGGTGCTGCGGACCGCGCAGACCGACTTCTAACGACACGGCCGGGACTATCCAGGCGCGCCGGAACGTCCTTCGACCAGGGCACTGCACTGCCCTGGCGGTGTTGACGAGACTCCGCAGCGTAAGCACACCCATACCACCGGCAACTATTCTTGCAGAAGATGCGTTGACAGCCGCGCATGCAACTTGCACAATTCGTCCCCTGAGTCGCCCAGGTGGCGGAATTGGTAGACGCACTAGCTTCAGGTGCTAGCGGGGGCAACTTCGTGGAGGTTCGAGTCCTCTCCTGGGCACCACGACTCACGGTCAAACGCAAAAAACCTCGCTTCGGCGGGGTTTTTTGCGTTTGGGCGGTTGCTACCGGTGCAGCGCAGTCGTTGCCGATCGCCTGACGCGCCTTGCCGGATGGACGGCCTTCGCCTGCATCAGCACAACAATGCGCCGATGCGCGACGCACCATCCCGCTGCACAGCGGGATGGTGCGCGATCATCCTTGCCGCTCAGTGCCCACCAGCCGCCGCACCACCGGCACCCGCACCGAACGGCGGCTTGGCCAACCACAGGAAGATGATGATCGCCAGGAACGTCCAGCCGAGCAGGTAGAAGATGTCGTTGAAGCCCATCTGCGACGCCTGGTGATTGATCGTGTTGTTGAGGAAGGCGGCGCCGCGTTGCAGATCGCCCTGCCCCATGGCGGTGACCTGCTCCTGCATGCCGGGCGTATAGACCGAGATGTGTTCGGTGATATGCGCATGGTGCACCTGGGTGCGACGCGCCCACAGATAGGTGGTGAGCGAGGCGGCGAAGCTGCCGCCCAGCGTACGCAGGAAGGTCGCCAGGCCCGAACCCGCCGCGATCTCGCGTCCATCCAGGTCCGATAGCAGGATCTGCAACACCGGCATGAAGAACAGTGCCCCCCCCACGCCCATCACCAGCTGGATGGTGGCCACATGGGCGAAGTCCACCTGCAGGTTGAAGTTGGAGCGGAAGAAGCTGGTGAAGGACATGAACACGAACGCGATGGTGGCCAACATGCGCAGGTCGAAGCGCAGTGCGTATTTACCCACGAAAGGCGTCATCAGCACCGGCAGGATGCCGATCGGCGCGGTGGCCAGGCCGGCCCAGATCGCGTTGTAGCCCATGTCGCGCTGCAGCCACTGCGGGATCAGCAGGCTCACGCTGAAGAATGCCGCATACGCCACCACCATCGCCAAGGTGCCGGCGCGGAAGTTGCGATGCCGGAACAACTTGAGATCGACGATGGGATCCTTGTCGGTGAGTTCCCAGATCACGAACACCACCAGCGCGACCGCAGCAACGCAGGCCAGCACGATGATCTTGTCCGAGGAAAACCAGTCTTCGTCGTTGCCCAGGTCCAGCACCAGTTGCAGCGCGCCCACGCCGACCACCAGCAGGATCAGGCCGATGTAGTCCATGCGCGGCTTTTCCAGCTGTTCCGGGCGATGCCGCAGCTGCGAACCGACGATGCTGCTGGCGATGATGCCCAGCGGCACATTGATGAGAAAGATCCATTCCCAGCTGTAGTTGTCGGTGATCCAGCCACCCAGGATCGGCCCGGCGATCGGCGCCACCACGGTAATCATCGCCAGCAACGCCAGCGCCTGCCCGCGCTTTTCGCGCGGGTAGATCGACACCAGCAGGCTCTGGGTGATGGGATACATCGGCCCTGCCACGAAGCCCTGCAGCGCGCGCGCCACCACCAGCATGCCCATGCTCTGCGCAAGACCGCACAGCAGCGAGGCGACGGTGAAGGCCAGCGTGGACCACACGAACAACTTGGTTTCGCCGAAGCGACGACTCAACCAGCCGGTCAGCGGCAATGCAATCGCGGTGCTCACCGCGAACGAGGTGATGACCCAGGTGGCTTGCTGCGAACTGGCACCGAGATTGCCGGCGATGGTGGGCAGCGAGACGTTGGCGATGGTGGTGTCCAGCACCTGCATGAACGAGGCCATCGCCAGGCCCACGGTGCACAACGCCACGCTCGCCGGACGAAAGCCGGCGGCGGGCGCCGGTGCCGCCGGGCCGCCGGGCGTGGTGGGAGCTTGCGAAGACATGCTGGCTCAGCCCGCCTTGGTGGCCGCCTGCGGCGGCAGGTTGTCCTGGATGATGCGCTGGATGTCGGCGTCGGCCGCCTGCAACTGCTGCGCATACACGTCGGTGGAGAACACCGCACCCGTGGCGGCCTTGGCCGGCAACACGCTGCCTTGCTGGTCGTGCAGATTCACCTCGACCTTCATCGACAAGCCGATCCGCAATGGATTGGCAGCCAGTTGCTTGCTGTCCACGGCGATACGCACCGGCACGCGCTGCACGATCTTGATCCAGTTGCCGCTGGCATTCTGCGCCGGCAACAGCGAGAACGCGCTGCCAGTACCCAGCCCCAGGCTCTCGATGCGGCCGGTGTAATCCACGCCACTACCGTACAGGTCCGAATGCAGCTCCACTGGCTGGCCCAGGCGCATGTGCTTGAGTTGGGTCTCCTTGAAGTTGGCTTCCACCCAGACCTGCTCCAGCGGCACCACCGCCATCAGCACGCTGCCCGGCTGTACGCGCTGGCCAACCTGCGCCGAACGCCGCGCGACATACCCCGACACCGGCGCCACCACGTCGGTGCGCGCATGGTTGAGATGGGCCTGACGCAGCTGCGCGGCGGCCGCCTGCACATCCGGCTGGCTGGAAACCGCACCATCGTCCACCAGCGCGCGGCTGCGTTCCAGGGTCTCACGTGAGCCGCTCACCGCCGCTTCGGCAGCCGCCAGCTCGTCACGGGTATGCGCCAGTTCTTCGTTGGAGATGGCGCCAGTGGCGGCCAGGTCCTTGCGCCGCGCGAAGTCGGCACGGGCGCTGCGCAGCGTCACTTCGCGCGCGGAGACGTCGGCCTGCGCACCTTCCACGCTGCGGTACAGCCCGCGCACCTGGCGCACCGTCCTGGCCAGGTTGGCTTCGGCCTGCTGCAGTGCCACGGCGGTATCGGCCGGGTCCAGCTGCACCAGCAACTGGCCGCGCTCCACGCGCATGCCGTCTTCGGCGCCGATGCTGACCACGGTGCCGCCCACCATCGGGGTGATCTGCACCTGGTTGCCCTGCACGTAGGCGTCGTCGGTGTCCTCGTGCCAGCGGCCGACCAGGAAGTACCACGCCACCAGACCGACGATCGCCAGGATCACCAGAATGGCCACGATGCGCAGCGCCGCACGGCGCTTGCTGGGTGCGGCCGGCGCGGGTTGGGAAGAAGCAGGAGTCGTCTGGCTCATCGTCGCTGTCTCAGGAATTCGGTTGTGCGGGAGTGGTCGCGGTTGCTGCGTTGTCGCGTGCGGGTTCCGGCGTGTAGCCGCCACCCAGTGCACGCTGCAACCTCACCGAGGCCAGGAGTTGTTGCGACTGCAGCCCGGCCATGCGCTGGCGTGCGACGAGCAACTGCTCCTGCACGCTGAGCACTTCCAGGTAGCTACCGATGCCGGCGCGGTAGCGCTGCTGCGCGAGTTCGAATGCGGCGGTCACCGTCTGCACGCCCTGGTCCTGTGCCTGGGCGCGCTGCTCCAGCGAGCGCACGGCGCTGACCTGGTCGGCCACTTCGCGCAGGGCGGCAATCACCTTCTGGTTGTAGTCGGCCACCGCCAGGTCGTATTGCGCATCGCGACCAGCAAGGTTGGCGCGCAGCTTGCCGCCGTCGAAGATCGGCAGGCTCAGCGCTGGCGCCACCAGGCCGAACACCGAGCCGCTTTCCAGCAGCTGGCCGACATCCGGGTTGATGACGCCGCCCAGTGCGACCAGGTTGAGGCTGGGATAGAAACGGGCCTTGGCAACCGCGATGTCCTTGTTGGCCGCCTCTACCCGCCAACGCGCTGCCACCACGTCCGGGCGACGGCCCAGCAGATCGGCCGGCAGGGTGCTCGGCAAGTGCGTGGCGAACCCGCTGCCCAGGGTGGGGCGTGCAATCTGCAGCCCGCGATCCGGGCCCTGCCCGACCAGCGCGGCCAGTGCGGTGCGCGCCTCGTCGATCTGCTGCTGAGCGGACTGCAGTTGCTGCTGTGCGGCCGGCACGCGCGCCTGCGCCTGCCGCACCTGCAGGTCGCTGTCGATGCCGGCACCGCGACGTTGCCGGGTCAGATCCAGGGTCTTCTGCGCACGCGCCAGCTCGTCGTTGGCCACATCGTGCAGGCTCCACGCATAGGACAGCTGCGCATAGCCTTCGGCGATCGCCGCCGACAGGTTCAGCCGCGCGGCCTGTGCATCCACCTCGGCGGCATGCGTCTGATCCACCGCCGCTTCCCAGGCGGCTCGCTTGCCACCCCATAGATCCACGCCATAGCGGAAATCCAGCACCGCCTGCGCGCTGCCGCCGTAACTGCCGCCCAGCGCGTCGCCGACCATCGATTCGGGCAACTGCAATCCGGTATAGCCACCGGAGACCGACAGGCTGGGGCAGCGCTCGGCCTGCGCGCTGCCGATGCGCGCCTGGGCCTGGCGCAGCCGCGCATCGGCAGCAGCCAGGCTGGGGCTGTGCTGCAGGCCCTCGGCGATGAGGGCATCCAGTTGCGCATCGCCCAGCGTGCGCCACCAGTCGCTGGCCGGCCATGCGGCCGGACTCAACCCGGCCTGCGCCAGGGTGCGCTCGGCCTGCACGTCGCCGGGCTGCAGCACGGTGGCTTGCGGTGCCAGACCACGGCTGCTGGCGCACGCGGCCAGCGCCAGGGTCAGCGCGGTGAGGACTAGCGGCCGCGTCAGGCGCATCGAGCGCGGGCGCAGCGTCTGAAGAAAGGAACTAGCAGCGTTCATGAGTTGAGTGCATCGCGGACACGAAGGAGAAGGGAGGTGAGTTGCTCGCGCTCGGGAACGGACAGATCGCGCAGGCCGTATTCGATGGCACGTTCACCGCGCAGCCGCAGCCGCTGCCACAACGCCGCGCCCTGTTCGGTCATGACGATCTGCAGCGCGCGTCGGTCCTGGGCATGCGGTTCGCGGCGCACCGCGCCCAGCGACTCCAGCTTGTCGAGCAGGCGGGTGACCGCGCTCGGCGTCTGGTCCAGCGCCAGGGCCAGTTCATTGGCCGTGCACGGCGAGCGCACGGCAAGGATCTTCAGGCCGACGTAGTGGCTGAAGCCGAAATCGGGCAATTCGCCCTTCATTTCGGCATCGAGCTGACGCATCAAGGCGTCGCGCACCTGGCGCAACAGCAATCCAAACGAAGGCGGGGTATCGGGGTGATCGCTCATGCGGCCATTTTATTCCGCATAATATATTTGTCAACGCAAATATGTTGATCGCGATTAAACCGCCAGCAAGCATCACTATACCAAGCGGCCGGCGTGGCGGCGGCGGGTGGCTGGCCAGCTCGGCTACAGCCGCCCCCGATGCCTTCGTCAGCGTATTCCACCGCCATTTCGGCGTCCCGCCCACGCGCTATCTGGCGAGCGACCACGCGCGCAGCTTGGCATCCCCCGCCGCATCCGGATAATCGGCGCTCTTCGAGTCCGCGCCCTGGCGCGGAGTCTTCTTCACGCAGGACCTGGCTTTACATGACCGATCTGACCCGCCCCACCTTCCATGGCTTCGAACAGCTGCCGCTGCGCGAGTACGCCGAACGCGCTTATCTCGACTACTCGATGTACGTGGTGCTGGACCGCGCCCTGCCGTTCCTGGGCGATGGCCTGAAACCGGTGCAGCGCCGCATCATCTTCGCGATGAGCGAGCTCGGCCTGAACGCGGCTGCCAAGCCGAAGAAGTCCGCGCGCACCGTGGGCGATGTGATCGGTAAGTACCACCCGCATGGCGACAGCGCCTGCTACGAGGCGCTGGTGCTGATGGCGCAGCCGTTCTCGTACCGCTACCCGCTGATCGAAGGCCAGGGCAACTTCGGTTCCACCGACGACCCCAAGTCGTTCGCGGCGATGCGCTACACCGAATCCAAGCTGACCCCGATCGCCGAAGTGCTGCTGGGCGAGATCGGCCAGGGCACCACCGACTGGGCAGCCAATTTCGACGGCACCCTGGAAGAACCCACCTGGTTGCCGGCGCGCCTGCCGCACCTGCTGCTCAACGGCACCACCGGTATCGCGGTGGGCATGGCCACCGACGTGCCGCCACACAATCTCAACGAGATCGTCAGCGCGCTGCTGCGCCTGCTCGACGACCCCGACGCGAGCGTCGCCGACCTGTGCGAGCACGTACTGGGCCCGGACTACCCGACCACCGCCGAGATCATCACTCCGCGTGCCGACCTGCGCAACATCTACGAAACCGGCCATGGCAGCGTACGCGCGCGTGCCACCTACAAGAAAGAACACGCCAACATCGTCATCGATGCGCTGCCGTATCAGGTGTCGCCGTCCAAGGTGATCGAGCAGATCGCCCAGCAGATGCGCGCCAAGAAGCTGCCGTGGCTGGAAGACATCCGCGACGAATCCGACCACACCAGCCCCGTGCGGGTGGTGCTGGTGCCGCGCTCCAATCGCGTGGATGCCGAGCAGCTGATGGGCCACCTGTTCGTCACCACCGACCTGGAACGCAGCTACCGCGTCAACCTCAACGTGATCGGCCTGGATGGCCGCCCGCAGGTCAAGAATCTGCGCCAACTGCTGAGCGAATGGCTCACCTTCCGCAGCGATACGGTCACCCGCCGCCTCAACCATCGCCTGCAGAAGGTGGAACGTCGCCTGCACTTGCTGGAAGGCCTGTTGATCGCCTTCCTCAACCTGGACGAAGTGATCCGCATCGTCCGCAGCGAGGACGAACCCAAGCCGGTGCTGATCGCGCGCTTTGCGCTGAGCGAGGAACAGGCCGAATACATCCTGGAAACCAAGCTGCGCCAGCTGGCGCGCCTGGAAGAAATGAAGATCCGTGGCGAGCAGGAAGCGCTTGCCAAGGAACGCGCGCAGATCCTGGCGATCCTGGACAGCAAGGCCAAGCTGAAGAAGCTCATCAAGGACGAGCTCACTGCCGATGCCAAGAAGTTCGGCGACGCACGCCGCTCGCCACTGGTGCAGCGCGGTGCCGCCCAGGCCATCGACGAAACCGAGATGGTCGCCAGCGAACCGATGACCGTGGTGCTCTCCGAAAAGGGCTGGGTGCGCGCGGCCAAGGGGCACGAGGTGGATCCGGCCGGCATGTCGTATCGCGATGGCGATGGCCTGCTGGTGGCGGTACGCAGCCGCAGTACCCACCAGGTGGCGTTCCTGGATTCGGACGGCCGGGCGTACTCCACTGCGGTGCACACCCTGCCCTCGGCGCGTGGCAACGGCGAACCGTTGACCGGGCGGTTCTCGCCGGCATCAGGTGCGGCATTCCAGGTCATGGCCAGCGCCGACAACGCCACTCGCTTCGTGCTGGCGTCCTCGCACGGCTACGGCTTCGTCACCCGCTTCGAGAACCTCACCGGCCGCAACAAGGCCGGCAAGGCCATGCTCAATCTCACCGCAGGTTCGCACGTCCTCACGCCCGCACAAGTGAGCAACCCGCAGACCGATCGGATCGTCGCGGTTACCAGTGCCGGCAACCTGCTGGCGGTGCCGGCCACCGACGTGCCCGAGCTGGACAAGGGCAAGGGCAACAAGATCATCGAGATCCCCAAGGCTAAGCTCGGCACCGAGCGCGTGGTCGCGGTGGTCGCGGTCGCCCCGGGCAATACGCTGCTGGTGCGCAGCGGCGCACGCACCATGAGCCTGTCGTTCAAGGATCTGGAGATGTATGTGGGTGCGCGTGCGAGTCGTGGGTCGTTGTTGCCGCGCGGGTGGCAGAAGGTTGATGGGCTGGAAGTGCAGTAACGGTGGTTCACCCATCCGGCGCGCAGCGGCGCGGCCGGCACTGCGGGCGCCTCAGGCTGCTGAGGCGCGGCGCGCAGCGGCGCAACCGACACGGCCGTCGCCTCAGGCTGCTGCCCCGAAGTACATGCGCTGTTCGATGTGCGGTGGCAGGTGCAGCCGTTGGAACAAGGCGACATCCGCGCACAGGAACCGCGTTCTTCGCGCCAAGGGTGTCACCGCACTGACCACGGCGGTCATCGCCTGCAACGCGACTGAGCGCAGGTTCGCCGGCCATGCGACGATGCGCGCCGCATGGCCCACACGCCCTCGCCACGCTGCCTTGCACAGCGCGGCGCTCGGGCCACACGGATGCAATCAACCGGCCACGTGGCCCTTGTCGATCTTCGAGGTCTGGTACAGCTCCAGGCCGATCCGCTTGATGAGGCCCAGCTGCTGCTCCAGCCACCAGGCGTGATCTTCTTCGGTGTCCTGCAGTTGCTTGAGCAGCACGTCGCGGCTGACGTAGTCGCCATGCTCCTCGCACAGCTTCATGCCGGCGGCCAGCGCGGCGCGCACTTCGTACTCCACCACCAGATCGCGCTCGAGCATCTCCACCACGGTCTTGCCGGGGGTGAACTCGGCCGGGCGCATGTCCGGGTCGCCCTCCAGGAACAGGATGCGCCGCAGCAGCGCGTCGGCATGCTCAGTCTCTTCCTGCATCTCGTGGTTGATGCGCTCGTACAGCGCCATCAGGCCCTGGTCTTCGTAACGGCGCGAATGCAGAAAATACTGGTCGCGTGCCGCCAACTCGCCGCGCAGCAGCTGCTTGAGGTAATCGACGACTTCAGGATGGCCTTTCATGGTGTGCTCCAGCGACGCAATGTGCGCATGGTGCCCTATCTGCTCAGGCAATGATCTAATCGGAATCACTTTCAGTTGCGCTTGCGGCCAGACCCACCACCGTCATGGCCGGCGGCGACACTGCCCACGACGGACCGCCCATCACGCCGCGACCGACGTGGCGCAGCTGGGGCTTCGAATCGGCATGTGCCGCTCGTACACTGCCGGTCCTTCACGTCACCGTCCCGCATGCCGACATCCGCATGCCGGTGGCCACTCCCGACCGAACTCAAGGAATCGACAATGCGTCAATGGCTGGGCCGGCTATCGCTGGGAATCGTGCTGCTGGCGCTGGTCGTCGCTGCGATCGTGTTCCTGTTGCTGCGCGGCAGCCTGCCGCAACTGGACGGTGCCAACGGTCTTGCCGGTTTGCACGCACCGGTCAGCGTACAGCGCGACAGCAACGGCGTGGTCACCATCGATGCACACAGCCGGATCGATGCGCTGCGCGCGCTCGGCTACGTGCACGCGCAGGAACGCTATTTCGAGATGGATCTGATGCGCCGCGCGCCCGCTGGCGAGTTGTCCGAACTGTTCGGCGCCAAGGCCCTTGACCTGGACAAGCGCAACCGCGTGCACCGGCTGCGGGCGCGCGTGCAGGCCAACCTGGACATCGCCCTGGGCAGCCAGCGCGACGCGCTGCAGGCCTATACCGAAGGTGTCAATGCCGGACTGGCGGCGCTGCGGGTGCGGCCATGGGCATACCTGCTGCTGCGGCAGCGCCCGCGTGCCTGGACCCTGGACGACTCCATCCTCACCGGCATGGCGATGTATGCCGATCTGCAGGACAACGACAACCAGACCGAGCTGGCCGCCGCGCGCATTCGCGCGGTGGTGCCGCCAGCCCTGGCAGCCTTGCTCGACCATCAGGGCTCCAGTTGGGACGCGCCGCTGTTCGGGCCGGCACAGGGCGATGCCGTGCTGCCCGATGCAGCGGCACTGGATCTGCGCCGGCTGCCACACGCGCCCGCGCTGCCGCGCGCCGAGCAGCCCACGCCAGGCAGCAACAATTTCGCGGTGGATGGCACGCTCACCGCTGACGGCCGCGCCATCGTTGCCGACGACATGCATCTGGGTCTACGCGCGCCCAACATCTGGTTCCGTGCGCGGCTGCGCTACCCCGACCCCGGCGCAACCGACGGCAAGGTGGACGTCACCGGCTTCACCCTGCCCGGCCTGCCGGCGGTGGTGGTGGGCAGCAATGGACATGTGGCCTGGGCCTTCACCAACAGCTTCATCGATACCGCCGATTTCGCACGCATCCCGGCAGCAACGCCAGGGCACCCGCAGGCACTGACCACGCAGGTGGAAACCATCCGCGTGGCCGGCGCAGCGCCGGTGCGCCTGGAGGTGCGCGAAGCGGCCTGGGGGCCGGTCGTGCACGACAATGCCGATGGCAGCGTGCTGGCGTTGCGCTGGGCCGCGCAGTTGCCCGGTGCGATCGCCCTGGATTTCATGCGATTGAGCAGCGCGAGCGATCTTGCCGGCGCATTCGCGGTGGCGGACCGCTCCGGCATTCCTGCACAGAACCTGGTGGTGGCCGACCAGAGCGGGCGCATCGCCTGGCGCTTGATCGGCGCGCGCCCGGCGCGCAACGCCGGCTGCAGCCCGAGCGGCATCGCCGAACTGGCGAACGTCGCGGCGCCAGCGACGCCTCCAGCCGCCACGACGGGCTGCACGCCGTGGCCGGTGCGCAGCGACACGGCGCCTGCATTGATCGACCCACCCTCGCATCGGCTCTGGACCGCCAACAGCCGCGTGGTCGACGCGCCGCAGCTGGCGATCCTCGGCAACGCGGGCTACGACCTCGGCGCGCGGGCACAGCAGATCCGCGACGACCTGTTCGCCAAACAGCGCTTCACCGAGCGTGATCTGCTGGCGATCCAGCTGGATGATCGCGCGCTGCTGCTGACGCGCTGGTGGCAGCTGTTGCGTGACGTGGTCACACACAGCCAGGACCCGGCGCTGCAGCAGATCGAGCGCGCCACGCGGCAGTGGGACGGGCATGCGTCCGCCAGGTCGGCCAGCTACCGCATCGTGCGCGACTTCCGCAGCAAGACCATCGATGCGGTGGAAGCAGGTTTGCTGGCGCCCGCCAGGTCGGCATTGGGCGAGGCGTTCCTGCCGCCGCGGCGTGCACAGATGGAAGGGATCGTTTGGCCGCTGCTGCAGCAACGCCCGGCGCATCTGCTGCCGCCCAACCACACCAGCTGGGATCGGCTGCTCAGCGATGCCGCACGCGATGCGCACACTGCGCTACTTGCACAAGGCGAGCCGGGCCAGCCGCTCGGCGAACGCCGCTGGGGCGAACGCAACACCGCCTCCATCTGTCATCCCATCGCGCGCGCACTGCCTGCGCTCGCCCAGCGCTGGCTGTGCATGCCGCCCGATCAATTGCCGGGCGATCGCGACATGCCGCGCGTACAAGGCCCGGCATTCGGCGCCTCCGAACGCATGGTGGTCTCCCCTGGCCACGAACAGGACGGCATCGTGCATATGCCCGGTGGCCAGAGCGGCCACCCGCTGTCGCCGTTCTGGGGCGCAGGACACGATGATTGGGTGCATGGCCGGCCCACCCCATTCCTGCCGACCGCCACCCGCTATACGCTGCAGTTGCAGCCGAAATAAGCGCTCGCATGCGATGCCACGCATCTTGCGCCGGCTTCAAGCGGCTTGCTGCATGACAGAGGGCACGAGGCGTCGCCCGCACCCTCATCCGCCCTTCGGGCACCTTCTCCCGGCGGGAGAAGGGATGCGCTGGCATTGTGGGATTTGTTTCTGCGTCTGCGCAGCTCGGGCCTGCACCGCTGCGCATCCTGGTAGCGGTAGCCACTGCCCAGCAACCAATCCGCGCGATCAAGCAAGCACATCATGCTAAGATGCACTTGATAACCATTCCCATTAGTACCTAATGCGCCCCACGCTTCTTGTCGCCGCGCTCGCGGCTGCCCTGGCTTTGCCATCGCCTCGCGCTTTCGCTCAACACCACACCAGCACCGCTTCCACCGTCACCGACCTGGATGGCGTCCATGTCATCGGCCGCGCGCAGACCCTGTACAAATCCGAGGATGCGGCGGTCGCCACACGCACCGACACTCCGTTGGCACTTGTCCCACAATCAGTGCAGGTACTGCCACGCGAGCTGATCGACGATCAGGCCGCACGCCAGATCACCGATCTGTACCGCAGCATCAGCGGCATCAGCTTCTTCAGCTATGCCGGCGTCACCCTGCGCGGGTTCCGCCAGGAAAACGTGCTGTACGACGGCCTGCGTGGCGATCCGTATGCCGGTTTCTCGGTGCCGCAGCTGTTCAACATCGAACGGGTGGAAGTGCTCAAGGGCCCGGCCGGTGCCCTGTATGGCGGCGGCGAACCAGGCGGCGTCATCAACTACGTCACCCGCAAGCCTGCGCACCAGGCACAGCGGCGGGTGGAGCTGCAGGTGGGCAACCAATCCTTTGGCGCGGCCTCGTTCGAAGCCACCGGCCCGGCGCGCGCCGATGGTCGTGTGCGCTACCGCATCGGTGCGTATGCCGACGGCGAAGACGGATTTCGCTGGAATACCGACAGCCAGAGCCAGATCGGTGATGCCTCGGTGGCGTTCGACATCGGCCAGACCGGCGAACTGACCCTGCAATACACCGACATCACCCAGAACCTGGGTGGCAACCGCCTGCGTGGCGTGCCGGTGGATAACGACGGCAACTTCCTCACCGACCGCCGCTGGAACCACAACGAGCCCACCGACTTCCTGGACATGCGCGCCAAGGTGGCGTTCGCGCAATACCGCTTCTCGCCGTCCAGCGCGTGGGACGTGGATATGGCGTTGCGCTGGTTCAAGAACGCCGAGCATCAGATCTATCACGAGCCAATGGGCCTGATCGATCGCGATCGCGATGGCACCGCCGAGTGGATGACGCGCCAGCTGCGCAACCAGTACCGCGACAACGATGCCGTTTCCAGCAACGTCAACGCGGTGTTTCGCACCAGCACCGGCGGCATCGAACACAAGCTGTTGATGGGCGCCGACTACTACCGGCTGGATGCCGACTTCCGCGCGCAGACCGCCAACACCGCCGATACCGGACGCGTGCGCGGTCCGGTGCCGGGTATCGACCTGTTCAACCCGGTGTACGGCCGCAGCGGTTTCTACGATTACGGCCTGGACACGCTGCCCTGGCGCGCCACCAGCACCCGCAGCCAGCGCTAAGGCGCCTACCTGCAGGACGAACTCACCCTCACCCCGCGCTGGCATGCGATGGCCGGACTGCGCTGGGACGGCTTCAAGGACGACAATCGACTGGATGATTCGCGCGTCACCGGCAACGATCTGAGCTGGCGCATCGGCAGCACCGTGGTGCTGCGCGAGGGCATCAATGCCTATGCCAGTTACGCCAGCGGTTTCCTGCCGCAGGACGCCGCCAGCCAGGACGCCAGCGTGGGCGGGCCCTTCGAGCCGGAGCGCAGCACGCAGTGGGAGCTGGGCCTGAAGACCGCGCTCAACGATGGCGGGCTCACCTTGAACACCGCGCTGTATCGCATCGAGCGCAGCAATATCGTGCAGGCGAATGGGCAGGTCGTGGACGGCGTCAATCAACTGTCCGCACTCGGCCTGGTGCGCAGCGAAGGGCTGGAAGTGGACCTGCTGGCCGACCTCACCGAGCGCTGGGTGCTCAACCTCACCTACGCCTACAACGATGCGCGCGTGCTCGATGCCGGCACCAATGGCATCACCAATGCCTCCGGCGACCGGTTCGCCAATGCGCCGCGCAACACCTTCGGCCTGTGGACGCGTTACGACCTGCCGGCCTGGCGCTCGGCCATCGCGTTCGGTGCCGATTACGTGGGCGAACGCGTCAGCCTGGACGGCCAGCGGGTCAAGCCGTATGCAATCTACGACATCAGCTGGCAGACCCAGTGGGATGCGTGGAAGCTGCAGGTCAACGTCAAGAACCTGTTCGACAAGGTCTATGCAATCAGCGGCTTCAATGCACGCGGCGGGCATTTCCCCGGCGAGCCGCGCCGCATCTATGCGCAGCTGGCGTATAGCTTCTGAGCTCGGCGGTGCGCCGCGCAGCGACGTGTGCAGGCGCACGACACGTGGGAAGCGCCATCCACCACGCAGGTAGACGGCAATGCATGCAGTGCGCCAGTTGCGTCATGGCGCACTGCACGCATTGCGCGAGGCCAGGCAATGAACCTGCGCCGAATTACGCGCGCGGCCATGGGCTGGAACTTAACGTCCGGTGGGACACACTAGAGATCGTCGCGATCAGCAGCCTGCTGCAGCACGATCGCCCTCCTCCCCCACTGACCGGAATCCGCATGCCTCAGCTTGCCCGCTCCGTTTCCGCCCTGTTGCCCCTGGTGTTTGCCGCCGCCTGCTCGGCCGCGCCACCGACTCCACCCGGCCCACCTGCCGCGCCCGTGGCCAGTTGCACCGCCAAGGTGAAGCCCGGACAGGACCTGCAGAAAGCCATCGACAAACTGCCGCAAAGCGACAAGCCGGCCGTGTTATGCCTGGAAAAAGGCGAATTTCCGTTGAGTGGCCTGGTGTCGATTCATCGTGGCAACCTCACCCTGCGCGGCAAGGGTCCCACCACGGTGCTGCGCATGGCCGATGGCGTGCAGCAGCCGGCATTGGTGGTCGGCGACTACGAAAACCAGCAGCCCACCGGGGTGATCCGCAATGTCAGCATCGAAGACATGCAGATCGTGGCCAGCACTGGCGACAAGGAATTCATGCCAGAGCGCCCGTATCTGAGCAATAGCGCGGTGGTGGTGCGGTCCGGCCAAGGCATTCGGCTGGCTGGCCTGCAGGTCAACAAATGCCGCAGCGCCTGCCTGCTGAGCGAATACGACACGCGCGAGATCACCATCGAGAACAACGATGTCTCCGGTGCGATCTGGGACGGGGTGTCGTTCAATCGCACCGCCAAGGTCACCATGGTCAACAACTACATCCACGACAACGTGGCCGCAGGCCTGACCACCGAGCATCTGGAAGACAGCGAGATCCGCAACAACCGCTTCGAGCGCAATGGCAGCCAAGGCATCTACCTGTCGGATGCGCGCCGCAACCGCTTCAGCAACAACGTGTTCGATGGCAACAAGGTGGCCGGTGTGTTCCTGGCCTGCGCCATCCGCTACCGCACGCCGGAAATCCTGTGCTGGGACAACAGCATGAGCCAGGACAACGTGTTCGAGAACAACCGCTTCGCCAACACCCCGTTCACCTACACCATCGGTGTGGACCGTGCGGCCAACTGCACTGCCGCCGACTTCAAGCCGAACCTGTGGCGCAACAACCAGGCCGATGTGGCAGGGGTGGATATCGATCCGCAGCGTTACGGCTACTGCGTGCGCCACGAGCAATAAGCCACGGCGGCCGGCAGCGCCACCGCGCATGCCGGCCGCTGCGGTTGCATCGGGTTACGAAGCCAGCGCCTGCGCGTGCACCCCTGCGATGGCGCGGCCGGAAGGGTCGGCCATGGCGGCAAAGCTCGCATCCCATGCGATGGCGGTCGGCGAGGAGCAGGCAATCGACTTGCCGCCCGGCACCGTTTCGGCTGCCGCCTGGCTGGGGAAGAACTGCTCGAACAGGCGGCGATAGAAATAGGCTTCCTTGGTCTGCGGCGGGTTGACCGGAAAACGCCGATCCGCCGCGGCCAGCTCGCGATCGCTCACATGCGCGGCGGCATGCGCCTTGAGCCCATCGATCCAGCCATACCCCACGCCGTCGCTGAATTGCTCCTTCTGCCGCCACAGGATCGATTCCGGCAGGTATCCGGCAAACGCCTCGCGCAACACGCCTTTTTCCATCCGAATTGCGCCGCTGCTGGTCTTGTCGATCATCTTGTGGCTGGCATCCATGCGCATGGCCACGTCCAGGAACTCGCGATCCAGAAACGGCACCCGCGGCTCCACGCCCCAGGCCATCATCGACTTGTTGGCGCGCAAGCAATCGTAGTTGTTGAGCGCGTCGAGCTTTCGCACCAGTTCCTCGTGGAATTGGCGGGCGTCGGGCGCCTTGTGGAAGTACAGATAGCCGCCGAAGATTTCGTCGCTGCCTTCGCCCGACAACACCATCTTGACGCCCATCGCCTTGATCCGCCGCGCCAGCAGGAACATCGGGGTGGATGCGCGAATGGTGGTGACGTCATAGGTCTCGATATGGCGGATCACTTCCGGCAACGCATCCAGCCCTTCTTCGAAGCTGTACTCAAAGCCGTGATGCACGGTGCCGATCGCCGCGGCAGCCACTTCGGCAGCGGCAAGATCCGGCGAACCCTTCAGCCCAATCGCGAACGAATGCAGCCGCGGCCACCAGGCTTCGGTGGTGTCGTTCTCCTCGACGCGATGGCGGGCGTAGCGCGCCGCCACGGCGGCAACCAGCGACGAATCCAGGCCGCCGGAGAGCAGCACGCCATACGGCACGTCGGTCATCAGCTGGCGATGCACCGCGCGTTCGAAGGCTTCACGCAGTTCCTGCAACGGCACCTGCACGCCTTCCACTGCGCCATAGTCGCGCCAGGCGCGCTCGTAATAGCGGCTGAGTGCACCGGTGGCACTGTCATACCAATGGCCCGGCGGAAACTGCGCCGCATCGGCGCAATCGTCCACCAGCGACTTCAATTCGGAGGCCACCCGCAACCGCCCCTCGCGGTCGTGACCCCAGTACAGCGGCACCACACCGATAGGGTCGCGCGCGATGATGACCCGCCCGGCCGCCTTGTCCCACAGCGCGAACGCGAAGATACCGTTGAGGCGATTGAGCGACGAGGCCGGCGCATCCTCGCGATACAGCGCGTTGATGACCTCGCAATCGGAGCCGGTCTGGAAGGCGTAGGGCTGCAGCAGCTCGGCCTTGAGTTCGCGATGGTTGTAGATCTCACCGTTGACCGCCAGCACCAGTTGCCCATCGGCGGACAACAAGGGTTGCGAACCACCGGCCGGGTCGACGATGGCCAGGCGCTCATGCACCAGGATCGCGCCGGCATCGACATGGACACCGCTCCAGTCCGGGCCGCGATGGCGCTGCCGCTGCGAACATTCCAACGCCTGCCGGCGCAGCGCCTGCAGATCGTCGCCGGGTTGCAGGCCGAAAATACCGAAGATGGAACACATGGAAACACTCCTGATGGAACGGTGGGATCGCGTGGCCGGTGGACAAGCGTGCTGCACGACAATGACACCCATAAAAAAAACCCGCATCGGCCGATGCGGGTTTTCTGATTCCTGGGCGTTTGGTGGTACTTCGCCTAGTCGCAGACCCGCATCGGCCGCGCACGATTATTCGCGCGCAGGGCAGTGCGGTTGACGTTATTGCTGTTGGCGAGGCGGATGACCATGCAGCCGACGCTAACCGTTCGTTTTCGCCGGCGCAACTGTTTCAGCGGCAACGACGGCGGCGCGCTGGCAGTCACGCGACCAGCAGCCGCTCGACCAACTTGCGATACAGCGCCGGCAAGGCTTCCAGATCGGCCACGCGCACATGCTCGTCGACCTGATGGATGCTGGCATTGACCGGGCCGACCTCGATGCACTGCGCGCCCAGCGGTGCGATGAAGCGCGCATCGGAGGTACCGCCGCCGGTACTTTCTTCCGGCGGTGCGCCGGCGAACTGGCCCAACACCTCGCGCGCGACGCTGCGCAGGCGGCCTTCCGGGGTATAGAACGGCTCGCCGCTGCGATGCCAGCGCAGCGCGTAGTCCAGCCCGTGTCGATCGAGCATGGCAGTGATTTCCGCTTCCAGCCGCGGCGCATCCCAATGCGGGGTATAGCGCAGATTGAAGGCGACCTGCAGCTCGCCGGGGATCACGTTGTTGGCACCGGTGCCGGCATGGATGTTGGACAGTTGCAGGCTGGTGGGCGGAAAACGTTCGAAGCCGGTGTCCCACTGCCGCGCCACCAGCTCGGCCAGCGCCGGAGCGGCCTGGTGGATGGGATTGCGCGCCTTGTGCGGGTACGCCACATGGCCTTGCACCCCACGCACCGTCAGCGCGCCGGACAGGCTGCCGCGCCGGCCCACCCGCAACAGATCGCCCAGCCGCTCGGTGGACGAGGGCTCGCCGGTGATGCACCAGTCGATACGCTGCCCGCGTGTGCGAAACAACTCGGCCACGCGACGCACGCCGTCGATGGCATCGCCCTCTTCATCGGAGGTCAGCAGCACCGCCAGCGTGCCGGGATGCTGCGGGTACTCGGCCACGAACTGCGCTGCGGCGACGGCGAACGCAGCCACGCTGCCTTTCATGTCGGCCGCGCCGCGCCCGTACAACACGCCATCGCGGACCTGTGGCACAAACGGATCGCTGGCCCAGGCCTCGCGCGGGCCCGGCGGCACCACGTCGGTGTGGCCGAGCAGTACCAGCACCGGTGCACCGCTGCCGTGCGTGGCCCAGAGATTGTCGACCTCGCCCAGGCGCAGGTGTTCGCAAGCAAAACCTGCCGCCGCCAGGCGCTCGGCGAGCAGTGCCTGGCAGCCGGCATCGTCGGGAGTCACCGACGCGCGCGCGATCAGGTCGCAGGTCAATTGCAGGACGTCGCTGGTCATCGTTCTCTCTTGTCAGTGGATGCATGTCGCGCATGCGTGGGGAACGGACAGCCTGCGCTCGCACGCAGCACTCTGCAGCCCATCAGGCGAAACGATGGTGCTGCAGTGGCTTCAGCCGGTCGGAAAGCGCGCCTTGAAGCCGTTGTCGGAGAAGCCCTGGCTCACGAGGCCATCGTCGGTCACCACCACCGGGCGGCGGATCAGCTGCGGATATTCACGCAGCAGCAGTTTCCATTCTGCCTCCGAACCAGGCGTCTTCTTGTTGTCGGGCAACTGCCGCCAGGTGGTGGAGGACTTGTTGATCAAGGCATCGAATCCGCCCACCTTGCCGGCCCACTCCAGCAGCGTCTCCGGCGACGGCTTGTTGTCCCGGTAATCCACGAACGTGGAGGCGACACCGAAACGGTCCAGCCATTTGGTGGCCTTTTTGCAGGTGTCGCAGTTCTTCAAGCCGTAGAGCGTGGTCATCTTTGTATCCTGGAAAATCGGCCTGTAAAGCCCCTCTCCCGCCGGGAGAGGGGTTGGGGTGAGGGTACGGGCCAATCAATCCGCCAGCCCACGCAACAGTTCATTGACGCTGGTCTTGCTGCGCGTTTTCGCATCCACCTGCTTGACGATCACCGCGCAATACAACGAATGCGTCCCGTCCTTGGACGGCAACTGGCCGGAGACCACCACGCTGTAGGGCGGCACGTAGCCGTAGGACACCTCGCCGGTGGCGCGGTTGTAGATCCGCGTACTCTGGCCGATGAACACGCCCATGCCGATCACGCTGTGGTGGCCGATGACCACGCCTTCGACCACTTCCGAACGCGCACCGATGAAGCAGTGGTCCTCGATGATGGTGGGGCTGGCCTGCAACGGTTCGAGTACGCCGCCGATGCCGGCGCCGCCGGATAGATGGCACTGCTTGCCGATCTGCGCGCACGAGCCCACCGTGGCCCAGGTGTCGACCATGGTGCCTTCGCCGACGTAGGCACCGATGTTGGTGAAGCTCGGCATCAGCACCACGTCCTTGCCGAAATAACTGCCGCGACGCGCCACCGCGCCCGGCACCACGCGTACGCCGGCCTTGCGGAATTCCGCCTCATGGAAGCCGGCAAAGCGCGATTCCACCTTGTCCCAGAACGGCGCTGGCTGCGCATCGATCACCGCCATCTCGTTGACGCGGAAGTACAGCAGCACGGCTTTCTTCAACCACTCGTTGACAGTCCAGCCACCCTGCCCGTCCGGCTCGGCCACGCGGAACTCTCCGCTTTCCAGGCCGTCGATCACGCGCGTGACAATGGCGCGGGTGGACCCGTCGATCTCGTCGATGGTCAAACTCGCGCGACGTTCGAACGCGCTTTCGATGCCCAACTTGAGTGCGTCATGGCCCACCGGCGTTGCAGCACCGTGCACAGCCTGCTTCGTGATCGGCTGCTTCTTTGCTGCGGCAGCCTTCGTGGCGGCCGGTGCAGACACCACCTTGGTCGGCTGCTTGGGCACGCGCGGCGCAGCGGCCGTCGCGGTCTTGCCGGCCGTCTTCCTTGCAGCGGTCTTCTGCGCTGCTGCGCCAGGTGCAACGGCCTTCTTGCCGGCCGTCACGCCCGCGCGCTTGGGCACGGCGTTGGTGGTGGTCGCGCGCTGCTTGCGCGCGGTCTTCTTGGTGGTGGCCATGGGGGTCTCCAGGGGGCTAGGCAGGATCGAGACAGGCGCACAGCGCATCGCGCAGCGCCTGCCGGGCGGGTTCGGACAACGGGCGGTCGTGCTCGTCGGTGATCTGGAACTGATCTTCGGCACGCTCGCCGAAGGTGGCAATGCGCGCGTCGTGCACGCGCAGGTGCTGCATGCGCAATACATGCGCCACGTCGGCGAGCAGGCCGGGGCGGTCGGGGGCGACCAGGCTGATCCGGGTCCGGCGCCCGCCAGCGCTTTCGCTGAATTCCACGCGCGGCGCAAAGCGGAAATGCCGCAACTGGCGCGGCACTGCGCGTCGCGCCGGGCGCACCTTCGCCAGGTCGCCAGCCAGCACCTGGCGCAAGGCAGTAGCAAGCCGTTGCGGGTCGCCGTCGGCGAAACTTTCCTGCGGCAGCACTTCGAACACGTCCAGGATCGCATCGTGCGGCGCGTCCAGCACCCGTGCGCGATGCACGCCGTAGCCCTTGCGATCCAGCGTGGCGACGATCGCCGCGAACAGGCCGTCGCGGTCGGGCGAATAGACGAACAGTTCCAGTGCGTCGTTGTCCGGCACCGCGCGCCGTGCCTTGACCAGGGTCTGGCCGATCTCGACCTCGATCAACGACGCCGCCTGCCAGGCCAGCTGTTCGGGCCGGAAGCGCAGGAAGTTCTCGTCCGGCATGCCGGCGAACTGGCGATCGATGGTGACATCGTCGTGCCCTTGCGCCTGCAGCAGCGCGCGTGCAGAGTCGCGTGCCTCGCGCAGGCGTTCTTCGCGCGGCGGCGGATGTTCCAGCCCTTCGCGCAGCGCGCGGCGTGCGGCGAAATACAGGTCGGCCAGCAAGCGGTCCTTCCACGCATTCCACAGTTTGGGGCTGGTGCCGGCAATGTCGGCACAGGTCAGCAGGTAGAGATAATCCAGCCGCTCGCGCGTGCCCACCAGGGTGGCGAAGCGGTGGATCACCTCCGGGTCGGAGATGTCCTGCTTCTGAGCGGTGATCGACATGCGCAGGTGCTGCTCCACCAGCCAGGTCACCAGTTCGGTATCGCCTTCGCTCAGCCGATGCGCCAGGCAGAACGCGCGCGCATCCACCGCGCCCAGTTCGGAATGATCGCCGCCGCGGCCCTTGGCAATATCGTGGAACAAGCCGGCCAGCAACAGCAGTTCCGGCTTGCGCAGACGCGGCCAGACTTCATGGGTGATGGAAAAACGCTCGTCGGCACGACCAGCGGCAAACAGCGCGATGTTCCGCAGCACCATCAGCGTGTGCTGGTCCACCGTGTAGACGTGGAACAGGTCGAACTGCATGCGTCCGGAGACGCTGGCAAACGCGGGAATCCACTGCCCCAGCACGCCCAGCCGCGCCATGCGGTTGAGCGTTTCCACTGCGCGCGGGCCGCGCAGCAGTGCCATGAAACGGTCGCGCGTGGCGGCATCGGCCACGTCGTAGGCTGGCAGCGCGTGCAGTACCTCGGCCAGTGCCCGCGCGGTCAGCGAATGCAGTCCGCGCACCTCGCGATGCGCGGCCCATTGCGCGAACAGCGCAAACACCTGCAGCACATCGCCCTGCGGCCAGCTGTCGGCATCGGCGGCAAGGTAGCCACGGCGCAGGCTGAAGCCTGCGCCGAGCGGCTCGGGCACCGCCTCGCCATCGAACTGTTCTTCGAAGCGTTGCAGCAACCGGTCGGTGACGCGACGAATCACCGCAGCGCTGCGGTAGAAGCCCTGCATCATCTTTTCCACACCCAGGCTTTCCGGATCGTCGGCAAAACCCAGGCGCTGCGCCAGGGTCTTCTGATAATCGAAGCGCAGGCGCTCTTCCGGGCGGTTGGCCACGATATGCAGACCGAAGCGCAGCCGCGCCAAAGCATCGCGCTCGCGCCGCAGCGCCACCGCTTCGTCGAAACCGACATGGCCCAGCCCGACCAAGGCCTCCAGGTCCTTGACCCCGAACGCACGCAACGCCATCCAGCCCAATGTCTGCAGGTCGCGCAAACCGCCCGGGCCATCCTTGATGTCGGGTTCGAGATTATCGGCGGTATCGCCGAAGCGCTGGTGGCGCGCGAGCAGTTCCTCGCGCTTGGCCTGGAAGAAATCCCGCGGCGGCCATACCTGTTGCGGCGCGATCGCCTTCGCCAGGGCCGCGCGCGCCTCGCCATCGGCCACCAGCGCACGCGATTCGATCAGCGCAGTGAGCACCGTCTGGTCGGCCGCGGCCACCGCGCATTGTGCAGGCGAGCGCACCGCGTGGCTGATCGGCAGGCCTACATCCCACAGCAATGCGAACAGGCGCGCCAGGTGTTGCTCATGCTGCTGCTGGGCCGCGCCCTCGCTCAATACCAGCACGTCCACGTCCGAACGCGGGAACAGCTCGCCACGCCCGTAGCCACCCACTGCATGCAGCGACAGGCCACTGCCGGCGGGAATACAACGGGCCCAGGCGTTGCGCATCAATTGATCGACCGCGCGGGCGCGCAGCGCGATCAGCCGCTCGATCGGTTCGCCCTGGTCGAAGCGCTTGCACAGGCGCATGTCCGCATGCACCAGCAGCGGACGGGCCTGCGCGGCCCATTCCGCGTCGCCGGCGACGCCCGGGTCGGGTCGCTCCGCCGGCGTGTCCGTCATACCGGCGCGGGCGAATTGGCCGACAGCGTCAGCACATCCACGCCGTCGTCGGTCACTGCCACCATATGTTCCCACTGTGCGGACAACTTGCGGTCCTTGGTCACCACCGTCCAGCCATCGGGCAGGGTCTTATGGTGATAGGTGCCTTCGTTAATCATCGGCTCGATGGTGAAGGTCATGCCCGGCTTGAGTACCAGGCCCTCGCCCGGACGGCCGTAATGCATCACCTGCAGTTCTTCGTGATAGACCTTGCCGATACCGTGGCCGCAGTAGTCGCGCACCACGCTGAAGCGCTCGGCTTCGGCGAACTTCTGGATCGCGTGCCCCACATCGCCCAGGGTGGCACCCGGCTTGACCGCGCGGATACCGCGCCACATTGCCTCATAGGTCGTGTCCACCAGCCGCTTGGCCATCACCGAAGGCGTGCCCACGTAATACATGCGGCTGGTATCGCCATGCCAGCCATCCTTGATGACGGTGACATCGATATTGACGATGTCGCCCTCCTTCAGGACCTTGGCCGCGCTGGGGATGCCGTGGCAGATCACGTTGTTGACCGAGGTGCACACGCTCTTGGGAAAGCCGCGGTAGCCCACGTTGGCAGGAATGGTGCCCTGCACGTTGACGATGTGGTCATGGCAGATGCGGTCCAGCTCGGCGGTGGTCACGCCCGGCTTCACATGCGGGGCCACCATATCGAGCACCTCGGCGGCCAGACGGCCGGCGACGCGCATCAGCTCGATTTCTTCTCTGGTTTTCAGATTGACATTCATGGCAGGGATTATCGCCGATTCGCGCTGAATCTGAACGGGCTGCGCCGACGATCTTGCAGGTATGCGCAAGCAGGCAGGACGACGGGAAACCGTCCCTTGCGCTCATTCATTGTTGATCGCGTTCACATAGCGTCAAGGTTTCGTTTAGCGAGGCCATGCGAAGGCCATCACAAATCCAGCAAAAGATTCAACGGAAACAGCTAGATAGACGCCGAATTCACCGTTATGTTTGGCACGACGGATGCAATAGCAGGGAACGCGACGAGCCGTCGCGCCATTGATGACCCGATCGGTCAAGGAAATGTCCATGCGTACTCTTCACCCTGTCCTGTTGTCGCTCGGCCTGCTTGCCGGCGTGGGCGTCGTCCATGCCGCAGATACCACCACATTCAACGTCAAGATCGCCGTCACCAAGGCCTGCACCATCACCGCAGCCTCCGCGACGGACGTGGACTTCGGCTCGGTGCTGTCCACCTCCACCGCCAACGCCGACGCCAACGGCAGCGTGACTGCCCAGTGCACCGCACTGACGCCCTACAACATCGCGCTGAGTGCGGGCAGCAACGCCGGTACCGCGAACGACGTCACCACCCGGCGCATGAAGAACGCCGACCCCCTGGTCACCAGCAACAACTACATCGCCTACCAGCTGTACCAGGACCTGGGCCGCAGCACCGTTTGGGGCAGCACCACCGGCACCAATACGCTGAGCCGCACCGCCACCGGCATCAACCAGATCTATCCGGTCTACGGCCGGGTGACCAATCCTTCGCTCAACAATCCCGCTACCGGTAGCTACCAGGACACGATCACCGCCACCATCGTCTATTGAGGCCACGCATGCACGCGCCCCCTCGCCTGGCTCTTCGTCTGCTCCCCTGGCTGCTGCCGACTGCCCTGGCAGTGCTGCTGGGCCCGGGTGTCGGCGGGATGCTGCCGGCGGCGCAGGCGGCCAGCCTGCAGCTGGCGCCGACCTCGCTGAGCCTGGGCGCAGAACAGGCGGCCGACGGGCTGTGGCTGAGCAATAGCGGTGGTGCGCCGGTGCAGGTGCAGACCCGCGCCTATCGCTGGACCCAGCGCGATGGACAGGACCAGTTGGAGCCAACCCAGGAACTGCTGGTCAGCCCCCCCATGCGTACCCTGGCCGCCGGCGAGCGCCAATTGATCCGGGTGATCCGCGCCGGGCCGCCGCCCACCGGCGAGGAACGGTGCTACCGCATCATCGTCGACGAATTGCCCAGCGCCGATGCCGAGCGCAAGGGCATGCAGTTCGTGCTGCGCTACTCGGTGCCGATCTTCGTGCTGCCGCCGGGCAAGACCGCGCCTGCGCCCAGCCTGAGCGCACAGCTGGTCGCCGGCAGCGACGGCACCGCGCAGATCCAGATCCGCAACACCGGCAACGGGCATGCCCAGGTGGCCGACCTGCAACACCGCGTCGAGGGCACGACCAGGAGCGCGTTGAATGGCCTGGTCGGCTATGTGCTGCCCGGCCAGACCATGCGCTGGTCGCTGGGTGCTCCCGTGGCGCAGTTCGCGCGCGGCTCCATCATCGCAAGGATCAATGGTGAGGCCGACGAACGCACCCTGCTGGCCGCGCCCGCGGCCCCGTGACGCGGCCCGGCTGGCGATGACGTTGTTCGCCGCCACCGGCTGCCTGGGCAGCGCTGCGGCCAGCGACCTGGCCGATGCGACCTCGCTGCCCGCCCCGCCCGCGCAGAGCGCCAATGCGCAGACGCAGACGCTGTATCTGGACGTCACCCTGAATCAGGCCGATCGTGGCCTGGCGCCGTTCGAGATGGTCGATGGCCACCTGCGCGCCTCGGTTCAGACACTGCGCACGCTCGGCTTTGTACTGGCCGACCGCGCCGCCGAGGAGCAGATCGCGCTGGACAGCCTGCGCGATCTGGAGGTGCGTTATGACGCCGCCCTGCAGCGACTTGCCCTGCAGGCCCCGCTGGCGCAGCTGTCGTTATCGACCACCGTCCTGAAGGCTGAAGACCTTGCCCCGCCCAGCGCGACCGCCTCGCCGGGCATGTTGCTCAACTACGACCTGTACGCCACGCGCAATGCCGGCGCCAGCAGCGTGTCGCTGACCACCGAGCTGCGTGGCTTCGGCATTGGGCGCGGCATGGTCGATACCACCGCCGTGTTCCTCGCCTACGACCGTCCACAGGACGAACGCTGGCGCAGCGAAGCGGTGCGCCTGGACAGCGCCTGGCAGATGGATTTCCCGGACACCGCCACCAGCCTGCGGGTCGGTGACTTCTACAGCGGCTTCGTCGACTGGAGCCGTTCGATCCGCCTGGGTGGGGTGCAGATCGGGCGCAACTACGCGCTGCAGCCGTATCGCGTACTGACCCCCACGCCCAGCTTCCTCGGTGAAGCGGCGGTGCCCTCCACCGTGGAGCTGTATGTCGATGGCCTGCGCCAGTACAGCGGCCAGGTGCCGGCCGGCCCGTTCCAACTGGCCGCGCAACCGGGCATCAGCGGCACCGGGCAGGCGCAGATCGTGGTGACCGACGCGTTCGGCCGGGTGCGCCGGCTGGACTTTGCGTTCTATGGCACGCCGCAACTGCTGGGGCGCGGCATTTCCGAATGGTCGGCCGGCATCGGCCACCTGCGCCGCGACTACGGGGTGCATTCGTTCTCCTATGGGTCCCAACCGGTGGCCAGCGCCACCGCGCGCCGCGGTGTGCGCGACGACTTCACCCTGGAAGCGCACGCCGAAGCCGGCGGCGGCGTGGTCAATGGCGGGGCTGGCGGCATCTGGCTGCTCGGCGCCGGCGGCGTGTTCAATGCGGCCTACGCACACAGCCGCATGCACGCATTGCAAGGCGGCCAGTACGTGCTGGGCTATGCCTGGAACAACCGCCGCTTCAACTTCAACCTGGCCACCCAACGCACCCATGGCGACTATCGTGACCTCGGGGCACTGCAGGACAGCCTGCCGGCGCGCGTCAGCGACCGCGCCGTGTTCGGCGTCAACCTCACCTCCATCGGCTCACTGGGCACCAGCTACGTGCGGCTGAGCTATCCGCAGGGCGACACCTCGCGCTATGCCAGCATGTTCTGGTCGCGCAGCTTCGGGCGCGACTGGGCCGCCAACCTGTCGGCCAACCAGAACCTGGATGTGCGCCGCGACCGCAGCGTCTATCTGTCGCTGTCGACCACGTTCGGCGCGATCCGCCAGGCCAGCGCCTCGATGCAGCGCAACGGCAATCGCACCGGGTTCGTGGCCGACGTCAGCCAGCCGCTACCCGGCGATGGCGACCTGGGCGGCGTCGGCTGGCGGCTGCAGGGGCGCGCCGGCGACGACGCCAGTGGCGGCCTGGCCGAGCTGGGCTGGTTGAACCGCATCGGCCGCTACAACCTCGGCATCGCCAACCAGGACGGCGACACCTTCGGCTATGCCAGCGCCAGCGGCAGCCTGGTGTGGATGAACGGCCGCGGCTTTGCCGCACGCGACATCCAGGATGCGTTCGCGGTGGTCTCCACCGACGGGCAGCCGGGCATTCCGGTGCGGCTGGAAAATCGCCTGATCGGCGTCACCGATGCGCGCGGCACCCTGCTGGTGACGCCGCTGCAATCGTGGCAACGCAATCAGCTGTCCATCGACACCCTGAGCCTGCCGGCGGACCTGCGCGTGGATCGGGTCGACACCACGGTCACTCCGCGCCAGCAATCCGGCGTGGCGGTGCGCTTTGGCATCACCCGGGTGCAGGCGGCGGTCATCGTCTTGCACGATGCCGCTGGCGCGTCGGTGCCGGTGGGCAGCATGGTGCAACGCGAAGGCGACGCCGGGCGGGTGGTGGTCGGCTACGACGGAGAAACCTATCTGGACACCCTGCAACGCGATAACCGCCTCCTGGTCGACACCCCGGATGGGCGCTGTGTCGCGCAGTTCACCTACCCAGCGAGTTCCGGCGGTATTGCGCGGGTTGGCCCGCTGCCCTGCATCGCCGAGCGCACGCCATGACCGTGCACAGCCTCTGGCGTGCGCTGCTGGCATTGACCCTGGCCGCGCTCTGGCTGGCGCCAAGTGCGCCTGCGCAGGCCGACACCGTCTGCACGGTCACGCTGGGCACACCGCTGGCATTCGGCAACGTGGCCGCCAACGGCCCCACCGATGGGGTGGCCAGCTTCAATGTCTCCTGCGCCACCGCCGCGCTCAGCGTGCTGGGGAGCGCGCGGGTGTCGCTGTGCCTGGACCTGGGACCGGGTAGCGCCAGCGCTGGCGTGTACACCCCGCGCCGCATGAGCAATGCCACCGGCGACAGCCTGGGCTACCAGATCTACAGCGACGCAGCACGCTCCCAGATCTGGGGCGCTACCGGCTCGGCCGCACCATCGCCGATGCTTCTCACCCTCGCCTACCCGGTCCCGATCATCACCGGCGGCTCCCAAACCACCACGGTCACGCTCTACGGGCGCATTCCGGGCAACCAGATCCTGTCGGTGGGCAATCACGCCAGCGCCTTCGGCGGCGCCGATACGGTGCTGCGCTACGCCTACAACGAAAGCATCATCGGCGGCATCCAGCAGCCCACCGACTGCAATACCGCCAGCAGCGGCACCAAGACCGCCAGCAACGCCTTTCCGTTCACCGCCTCGGCCAACGTCCCGGCGCGCTGCAATACCTATGTCACCACCGATCTGGACTTCGGCAGCATCGCCGGCAGCATCGAGAACGCGATCGACCGCAGCTCCACCATCAGCCTGTCCTGCACCAACCGCACCGCCTGGAACATCGGCCTGGATCTCGGCAGCCATGCCAACGGCGTCAGCCGCCGCATGCGCCACGCCAGCAGCGCCGACTACATCACCTACGAGCTCTATCGCGATGCCGGGCGCAACAATCGCTGGGGTACCACGATCGGGATCGACACCCTGGCCGGCACCGGCGACGGCCTGGCCCAGACGGTGACCGTGTATGGCCGCGCGCCTGCGCCTCAACTGCCGATCGCCGGCGCCTACAGCGACACGGTGACCGTCTCGATCACTTATTGACAGTTAATAAAGTTCGCTGCGGTGGCGTCGTTATTTTCAACGACTCCAATGCAAACGATTGCCTCATGACGCCGATCAACTTTCTGAAGCGCCTGATGCTGGCTTTCCTCGTTTGCGCCGCGCCAGTGGCCAACGCCGCCGCCAGCAGCCGCGGGTCGGAGAACTCCACCCTGCATGTCGGCCTGCGCCTGCTCGGCGGCTGCGAACTGCGCACCACGCCGCCCCGCGCCAATTGCTCGCGCGGCACGCCGATGGCGATCGCACTGCCGACGCGTAGCACCAGCCCGGAGGCGGCGGCCATCGCCACCGCCGGCCAGGACGCCAGCGCCCTGGCCGGTCCCGCTCCCGCCGACGCCGCCCGCGTCACCACCGTCGTCTTCTGAACATGGTCGCCGCACCACGCTGGATGCTGCTGCCCACCCTGGCCCTGCTGATGGCCTGCCTGGTCGCTGCTGTCGCGGCGACCGCGGCCGAGATCGCCATCGCACCGACCACCGCCTACATCCCGGCCGATGGCGACCAGACGGAGGTCTGGCTGTACAACCAGGCGACCCTGCCGTGGCGTGCCAGTGCCAGGCTCTACCGCTGGCGCCAGCAGGGGGAGCGCGAGCTGCTGGAGCCGGCCACCAACGCCACCGTCAGCCCCAGCGAGTTCGAAATCGCCCCGCAGGGCCGGCAGTTGCTGCGGGTGGTCCGGCTGGGCCCCGGTCCCGCACAGACCGAAGACAGCTATCGGCTGGTGGTGACCCAGCAGGCCGGCAGCGACGAGACCCCGCTGCTGCGCTATTCCACACCGGTGTTCGCCCTGCCCAGCGAGGCGGGCAACCCGTCTCCCTCGCTGCGAACCACCGTTTCCGGGCATGGCCTGGATCGCGCGCTGCGCGTGCACAACGCCGGGCTGCGCCATGCGCGGCTGGCCGACCTGGCCTACGTCGATGCCGACGGCGCCCGGCGCAGCATCCGCGACAGCCTGGCCGGCTACATCCTGCCCGGCCAGACCCGCCAATGGGCCCTGCCGGCCAACCTGCCGACCGGTGGCGGCCGCGTGGTGGCCCGTATCAACAGCGACATCGAGACCACGCTCGCCCAGGAGCCCTAAACGGGCGCTCAGGCCAGCCGCCGGCGCGCAATTGCATCGCTGCAGCGTCCTGGCTATACTCCGCCGGCTGTTTTGCGTCTTCCGACGTTTCACGCCGCCCACGTCGGGCGTCACCGACGAATCCACACCTGCTGCCGCCATCCGTGCCGGGGTGCCCTCACACAGGGTTCGTCGCGGAGGCAACAGGGAAGCCCAACCCCGGAGTCATGTGCGCGTTGATGCGAGTCCCTCGCAACAGTCCGCATATCCATGTGCGGACTTGACAACACAAGCCGCGCACGGCGATTCCGCTATCAGGAGTTTTTTCAATGCCTCAGGTCACCATGCGTCAGATGCTGGAAGCCGGCGTCCATTTCGGCCACCAGACCCGCTACTGGAACCCCAAGATGGCGCCGTACATCTTCGGCGCGCGCGGCAAGATCCACATCATCAACCTCGAGAAGACCGTTCCGCTCTTCAACGACGCGATGAACTTCCTCTCCTCGATCGCGCAGAAGCGCGGCACCGTGCTGTTCCTGGGCACCAAGCGCAGCGCGCGCGAGTCCATCAAGGAAGAAGCCGAGCGTTGCAACATGCCGTTCATGACCCAGCGCTGGCTGGGCGGCACGCTGACCAACTTCCGTACCGTCAAGCAGTCGGTTGCCCGCCTGAAGGAACTGGAAGCCGCCGAAACCGACGGCACCTTCGAAAAGCTGGTCAAGCACGAAGTGCTGGGCCTGCGTCGCGAGCGCGAGAAGCTGGACGCCTCGCTGGGCGGCATCAAGGAAATGAACCGTCTGCCCGACGCGATCTTCGTGATCGACATCGGCCATGAAGACATCGCCATCAAGGAAGCCAAGAAGCTCGGCATCCCGGTGATCGCGGTGGTCGATACCAACTACGATCCGGCCCTGGTCGACTACGCCATCCCGGGCAATGACGACGCCATTCGCGCCGTGCAGCTGTACGCACGCGCCGCTGCCGATGCCGTGCTGGAAGGCAAGGCCGCTGCGCCGAACTCTGCTTCGGTGCGCGAAGAAGAGTTCTCGGCCGACGCCGGCGACGAAGGCAAGGGCCGTCGCGCTCCGGCCAGGAAGGGCGACAAGAAGGCCGACGCCGCCGCTGCCGAGTAATCGGCATGCAATGCGGCCGCACCATGCTGTGCGGCCGCAGCCCCGGCGGATCCCTCGCGACCTGCCGTGCGGGCCACCGAAGACACCGTGGGGGCGGCCGGCACGCTGCACCGTCTCCTACTGGCGGAAACACCTCCGCCGCATGCATTCGTCCAATGAGGTAATCCCGTGGAAATCACTGCTTCCCTGGTCAAGGAACTGCGCGAGCGCACCGGCGCCGGCATGATGGAGTGCAAGAAGGCACTCGTCGAAAACGCTGGCGACATCGATGCCGCTGCCGAGTGGCTGCGCAAGTCGGGCCTGGCCAAGGCCGACAAGAAGGCTGACCGCGTTGCCGCCGAAGGCCGCATCGCCAGCGCACAGGCCGGCGGCAAGGCCGTGCTGGTCGAAGTCAACTCCGAGACCGACTTCGTCGCCAAGGACGAGAACTTCCTGGCCTTCACCGAGGTGGTGGCCAATGCCGCGCTGAACTCGGGCGCGACCGATGCCGAAGCGCTCAAGAGCGTCACGCTGGACAGCGGCGAGACCATCGAAGAGCGTCGCGCCGCGGTCATCGCCAAGGTCGGCGAGAACCTGCAGGTGCGTCGCCTGGTGCGGATCGACAGCGCCAACAACGTCGCCGCCTATGTGCACGGCGGCCGCATCGGCGTGCTGGTCGAGCTGAAGGGTGGCGACATCGAGCTGGCCCGCGGCATCGCCATGCACATCGCCGCCATGAACCCGCCGCACGTCAAGGCTTCCGACGTGCCGGCCGAGTTCATCGCCAAGGAAAAGGAAATCGAGCTGGCCAAGATGTCCGACAAGGACAAGGCCAAGCCGGCCGACATCCTGGAAAAGATCATCAGCGGCAAGATCAGCAAGATCGTCAACGAAGTCACCCTGTACGGCCAGCCGTACGTGCTGAACACCGACCAGACCGTCGAGCAGGCGGTCAAGGCCGCCGGCGCCGACGTGGTCGGCTTCCAGCGCCTGGCGGTCGGCGAAGGCATCGAGAAGGTGGTGGAAGACTACGCCGCCGAAGTGATGAAGCAGGCCGGCCTGGCCTGATCGTCACACCATGCAGAAAAAGCCGCGGCATGCCGCGGCTTTTTTGTGCCTGCAGCGCGCGTGCGCCAACGATGCCCTGCCGATCCTGCACAATCACCACATAGGCAACGGCACCGATGCTACAGATGTGCCCGCCGGTGCCGTTACCTGCAGACGCCGACCAGGCTTTCAGCACCCAGCGCACATGCAACGCAACGCAACGATTGCCGAGCATGGCGCGCCCTACCTACCGAACGCCGCTCTATGCTGGCGCTCACTGTCGGCGATGACACATGCAACCAGATCTCCAGGCCGCCCTGCTCTACTGCCGCAACCTCCCCTCCCCGCCCGGGATCGCACTGCGCATCATCGAGCTGGCACAGGATCCGGACGTGGACATGGCCACCGCCGCCGACGTCATCGGCATGGACATGGCCCTGAGCGCGCGCATGCTGCGCGTGGCCAATTCGCCGCTCTACGCCAGTCGCCGCCGCGTCGACAACCTGGGTCAGGCATTGACCATGCTCGGACTCAACGCCACCTTGAGCCTGGCATTGGGGTTTTCGATGGTGCATGGCCTGCGCAGCACCTTCGCCCCCCAGCACGAGCGCGTCTGGCGTCGTGCCGGCCTGTGCGCGCTGGCCAGCCGTGTGTTGGGCCAGGCCTACGGCATCCGCAAGCCGGAAGAACTGATGCTGGCCGGGCTGCTGCAGGACATCGGCACGCTGGCACTGCTGCAGGGCGCGCCGGACACGTATGCGCAGCTGTTCGAGCACGCGACCGACAACACCGCGCTGCTGGACGCCGAACGCCAACACCTGGGCACCACGCATGCCGATGTGGGTGCCTGGCTGGCGCACCAGTGGCAACTGCCACCCTATTTGCAGAATGCGATCGCACAGAGCGAGGAAGATCCAGCCAGCCTGGAACCGTTCATGGCGTGCGTGGCGCTGTCCGGGCGCCTGGCCGACATCTGGCTGTCGGCCAGCGCCGCCGCCGCGACCGAGTGCGCGCAGCGGCAGGCGCAGGACGTGCTGCACCTGGACGCCGAACGCTTCGAAAAGGTGATCGAACGCATTGCCGAATCGCTTCCAGAACTGGAGGCCCTGTTCGACATCCGCGTGCCGCAGCCCGAGCACGTCCAGATGATTTTCGAACAGGCACGCGAACTGGCGATGCTGCGCAACCTGCGCGAGTTGCAGGAAGTAGCCGAGGCACGCCGGCATGCCGACGAATCGGAAAACCGCATGCGCCACCTGGCCGAACAGGCCAGCCGCGATGCACTCACCGGCGTATTCAACCGGCACCAGCTCGGCACCGCGCTGGCGCATGAGTTCGACCTGGCCTCGCGGCAGGGCTGGCCACTGTCGATCGCCTTCATCGACCTGGACAATTTCAAGCGCATCAACGATGCGCATGGCCACCTGGTGGGCGACAAGGTGCTGCGCAACTTCGCGCAGACATTGCAGCGCATGGTGCGCGCCAGCGATCTGGTGGCACGCTACGGCGGCGAGGAATTCCTGGTGATCCTGCCCAACACGCCGGCCGAAGCGGCCTTGATGGTGGTCGAACGCATCCTGGCCGAAACCGCGCGCACGCCGATGGCGCAGCTGCAGGGCGGCCCGCTGCACATCACGTTCTCGGCCGGCCTGGCCACGCATGGCGGCGTCGAACGTCAGTTCGACAGCATCGATCATCTGCTGCAGGCTGCCGACAGCACGCTGTACCGCTCCAAGCACCGCGGCCGCAACCGCGTGAGCACCTACGATGCGACCGAGGTGCCCACCCCGCCAGGCCCTCGGGCGCATTGACGGCACCTCGACCCAGGCCAGAGGAACTTTTAGCACGCCCCGGTGGCAGGCTTCCGCTAGAATTGCCGGCGTTTGCCGTCCCCCACCCCCGAGGTCTCCCATGTCTGAGCTTTCCTATCGCCGCATTCTTCTCAAACTATCCGGGGAGGCGCTGATGGGAGACGGGGACTACGGCATCGATCCCAAGGTCATCAATCGGCTCGCGCTGGAAGTGATCGAAGCCCAGCAGGCCGGCGCACAGGTGGCCCTGGTCATCGGCGGTGGCAACATCTTCCGCGGCGCCGGCCTGGCCGCCAGCGGCATGGACCGCGTCACCGGCGATCACATGGGCATGCTGGCCACGGTGATCAACGCGCTGGCCATGCAGGATGCGCTGGAAAAGCTCGGCGCCAAGGTGCGCGTGATGAGCGCGATCAAGATCAACGATGTCTGCGAGGACTTCATCCGTCGCCGCGCCATGCGTCATCTGGAAAAAGGCCGCATCGCGATCTTCGCCGCCGGCACCGGCAATCCGTTCTTCACCACCGATTCGGGCGCCGCGCTGCGTGCGATCGAGATCGGTGCCGACCTGCTGCTGAAGGCAACCAAGGTCGATGGCGTGTACGACAAGGACCCCAAGAAGCACAGCGACGCGGTGCGCTACGACAGCCTGACCTACGACGAAGTCATCCTGCAGGGCCTGGAAGTGATGGACACCGCCGCCTTCGCGCTGGCACGCGATAGCGACCTGCCGCTGCGCATCTTCGGCATGAGCGAGCCCGGCGTGCTGCTGCGCATCCTGCGCGGCGAGCAGATCGGCACGTTGGTGCAGGGCCGTAGCTGAGGCCGGGAATCGGGAATCGTTAGAGCGCAGTGCTGACGCCTGCGTTGATGCCTGTCCGTCGAGCGCCTCCAGCGGCAAGCGACGCTTGCAAGTGAACCGGCTGCGCGGGTCCTGACCACGCGCGAGTCGGGAAACCCCAGTCCCGGCTATAATCCGCGGATTCAGCTCCACACGGATTCCGGCGATGCTCACCCAGATCAAACAAGACGCGCAGACGCGCATGACCAAGAGCATCGATGCTCTGCGCCATTCCCTGACCACCGTGCGTACCGGCCGTGCATCGCCGGCGCTGCTGGATGGCATCAAGGTCAAGGCCTACGGTGCCGATACGCCCCTCAACCAGGTCGCCAGCATCAGCGTCTCCGAAGGCCGCTCGCTGGTCATCAGCCTGTTCGACAAAGGCATGATCAAGGACGTGGAAAAGGCCATCTACGCCTCGGATCTGGGCCTGACCCCGACCGTGGTGGGCACCGTGATCCGGCTCAACCTGCCGCCGCTGACCGAGGAGCGCCGCAAGGAGCTCAGCAAGGCCGTGCACGGTGAAGGCGAAGACAGCAAGGTGGCCATCCGCAACATCCGTCGCGATGCCAACCAGCAGGTCAAGGATCTGCTCAAGGACAAGGCTGTCACCGAAGACGAGGCGCGCAGCGCCGAAGACGACATCCAGAAGCTCACCGACAAGGCCATCAAGGATGTGGATGAGGTCGTCAAGGGCAAGGAACAGGAATTGATGACGGTCTGATCGTGGCATTGCCTGCCATGCATCCAGCCCCCTCCAACGACGCGGTGCCGCGCCACCTTGCCATCATCATGGATGGCAATGGGCGTTGGGCGCAGCGCCGCCGCCGTCCGCGCATGATCGGCCATCGCGCCGGTGCGCGGGCGGTCAATCGCACCATCGATTTCTGCCTGGAAAAAGGCGTCGGCGCACTGACCCTGTTCGCGTTCTCCAGTGAAAACTGGGGCCGCCCGCAGGAAGAGGTGGATGCACTGATGAAGCTGTTCCTGCATGCACTGGACCGCGAGGTCGAAGAACTGCAGCGGCGCGGCGTGCAGGTGCGTTTCATTGGCGAGCGCGACCGCTTCGCCGCGCCGTTGCGTGAGCGCATGGCCGCCGCCGAACGCCTCACCGCCGCCAATGCGCGGCTGGTGCTGAGCATCGCGGCCAGCTACGGCGGCCGCCAGGACATTGCGCAGGCTGCGCGTGCGCTGGCCGAAGAGGTCGCAGCCGGCCGGCTGCAACCGCAGCAGATCGACGAGGCCCTGCTCGCCAGCCGGGTCGCCCTGGCCGACCTGCCGGCCCCGGACCTGTTCATCCGCACCGGTGGCGACACCCGCATCAGCAATTTCCTGCTGTGGCAGATGGCCTATACCGAGCTGTGGTTCACCGACACCCTGTGGCCGGAGTTCGATGCCGGCGTGCTGCAGCAGGCGCTGGACGATTATGCCGGGCGCGAGCGTCGCTTCGGCCTGACCAGCGCCCAGATCGCCCTTCAGGCGACGGAGACCACCCCGGCATGACCAGAACCCGCGTGATTGCCGCGCTCATCATGGCGCCGCTCGCCATCTGCGCGATCGTGCTGCTGCCCACCCAGTGGCTGGCGGCACTGGCAGCGGTGCTGTTCCTGACCGGGCTGTGGGAGTGGCTCAAACTGTCCGGCATCGACGACAGCCTGCCGCGCACCGTGCTGCTGATGCTCAACCTGCTGCTGATGGTGCTGATGGTGTGGGCGTCGGCCGGCTCGATGGTGCTGTTCCAGATCGCCGCACTGGTCGGGGTGGTGTGGTGGGTGCTGGCGCTGCTGTGGCTGCGCTTTTTCACCTTCGGCGCCGATCACGGCAACGGCCAGGCACGCGCGCTCAAGCTCGCGGCCGGCAGCCTGGCGGTGCTTCCCGCCTGGGCCGCGCTCGTGCTGCTGCATGCCAACACACACAAGGGCAACCTGTGGCTGCTGACCGCGCTGACCATGGTGTGGGCGGCCGACTCGGGCGCGTACTTTGCCGGGCGCGCGTTCGGCAAGCACAAGTTGGCACCGCGCATCAGCCCCAACAAGACCATCGAAGGCCTGGCCGGCGGCCTGTTGGCCGGGATCGTGGTGGCCTGCGCCTTCGGCTGGCTGGCCGGGCTGACCCTGGCACAGGCGCCACTGCTGGTGCTGGTGGCGGCGGTAGCGGTGCTGGCCTCGGTACTTGGCGACCTGTTCGAAAGCCTGCTCAAGCGGCACGCCGGGGCCAAGGACTCGGGAGCGGTGATTCCCGGCCATGGCGGCGTGCTGGACCGGATCGACGGCGTCCTTGCGGCCTTGCCGGTGTTCGCACTGGGCAAGGACATTCTCGGATTCTAGGCATGGCTGGCTCTTCCTCCCGCCAGGTCGCCGTGTTCGGCGCGACCGGCTCGATCGGCGCTTCGGCACTGGACGTGATCGCCCGCCACCCCGACCGGCTGCACGCCAGCGTGCTCTCCGCCGGCCGGCAGGTCGATGCACTGTTGGCGCTGTGCGCCACCCACCAGCCCGCGCACGCGGTGATCGCCGACCAAGCGCTGTATCCGGCGCTGCGCGACGGCCTGCGTGCCGCCGGCCTGGCCACCCAGGCGCATGCCGGTGGTGCAGCCCTGGATGCACTGGCCGCCAGCGACGCCTGCGATACCGTCGTGGCCGCCATCGTGGGCGCCGCCGGGCTGCCCTCCACCCTGGCCGCCGCACGCGCCGGCAAGCGCCTGTTGCTGGCCAACAAGGAATCGCTGGTGCTGGCCGGCGAACTGCTGACCCGCACCGCCACTGCGGCCGGCGCGGAGATCATCCCGATCGACAGCGAACATAGCGCCATCTTCCAGTGCCTGCGCTCCTGCGATGCCAGCGCCGGCGTTCGGCGAGTGGTCCTGACCGCTTCCGGCGGGCCGTTCCGCGGCTGGGACCGCGCCGCCCTGACGGCGGTGACACCCGCACAGGCGGTGGCGCACCCCAAATGGTCGATGGGCCCGAAGATCTCGGTGGATTCGGCGACCCTGATGAACAAGGGCCTGGAAGTCATCGAGGCGCATCACCTGTTCGGCCTGTCCGGCGACCGGATCGACGTGCTGGTGCATCCGCAGAGCCTGGTGCACTCGCTGGTCGAGTTCGTCGACGGCTCCACCCTGGCCCAGCTCGGCCTGCCGGACATGCGTACCACCCTGGCGGTCGGCCTGGCGTGGCCGGAGCGGATCGACTCCGGAGTTGCCGGGCTGGACCTGTTGCAGCACGGCCGGCTGGAGTTCGAGGCGCCGAACGTGGACGCCTTCCCATGCCTGCGCCTGTCCTGGGAGGCGCTGCGCGCCGGCGGGACCGCACCGGCCATCCTGAACGCGGCCAACGAAGTGGCCGTTTCAGCGTTTCTTCAGGGCCATATAGGTTTCCTAGCGATCCCTGCGTTGGTCGAACACACGCTGACAACGCTCCCCCGACACACTGCCGACTCCCTGGACACCCTGCTGCTTGCCGACGCGCAAGCCCGGCAGATCACCGAACGCGCCCTTGCCCACTACGCCCCGCATGCCTGACCGTTTCACGCAACCGAGTTGCATCCATGGGTGATTTCATCGGTTCGGTCTGGTGGATGATCGTCAGCCTGGGCGTGTTGGTGACTTTCCACGAATTCGGACATTTCTGGGTGGCGCGCCGCTGCGGAGTCAAGGTGCTGCGGTTTTCAGTGGGTTTCGGCAAACCGTTGTGGATGCGCCGCGACCGTCACGGCACCGAGTTCGTGGTGGCCGCCATCCCGCTGGGCGGCTACGTCAAGATGCTCGACGAGCGCGAAGGCGATGTGCACCCGGCCGAGCAGGAGCAGGCCTTCAACCGCAAGACCGTCTGGCAGCGCATCGCCATCGTCGCTGCCGGCCCGATCGCCAACCTGCTGCTGTGCATGGCGATGTTGTGGGCCATGTTCGTGGTCGGCAAGCAGGATTATTCGGCCACCGTGGGCCGCGCCGATGGCCTGGCTGCCGCAGCCGGCCTGACCCCGGGCGAGCGCATCGTGCGCATCGACGGCCGCCGCGTGACCAGCTGGAGCGATGCCAGCCTGCAGCTCACCACCGCGGCAATGGACAAGCGCGATATCCAAGTGCTCACCGCCGCCGAGGGTGGTGGCAACAGCGACCACACCTTGCGTCTTTCGCAGCTGCCGGTCGGTTTCGACGAGCGCCGCGTGGCATCGCTGGCCGGCATAGGCTGGCAGTTCATGCTGCAGCCGCCGGTGGTCGCCGAAGTGGTCCCCGGCTCGGTGGCCGATGGCCTGCTCAAGCCGGGCGACCGCATCGTGGCCATCGACGGCCAGCCGATCCGCTCGGCCGAAGACATCATTCCGCAGGTGCAGGCGCTGGGCGAACACGGCGGCCTGGGCATGATCGAGGTAGCGCGCAAGGGCGAACAGGGCGAAGACCGCTTGGCGCTGGAGATCGCCCCGCGCAAATCGCCGCAGGGCCAATGGATGATCGGCATCCGCCCGGCCGCAGCGCCCGCCCCGGCCTACGACAGCCGCCAGCAGTACGGCTTCTTCGCCGCCGTACCTGCCGCCATTCGCGAAACCGGCCGGATGACCGCCGATTCGCTGGGCATGATGAAGCGCATGCTGACCGGCCAGGCTTCGGTCAAGAACATCTCCGGGCCGGTCACCATCGCCCGCGCGGCCAATGCCTCGGCCGAGCGCGGGCTCGACTGGTTCCTGTATTTCCTGGGCCTGCTGTCGCTGAGCCTGGCGATCATCAACCTGATGCCCATCCCGATCTTGGACGGTGGGCACCTGCTGTATTACCTTATCGAGTTGGTCAAGGGCAGCCCGCTCAGCGAACAGGCCATGATCGCCGGACAATATGTCGGCCTGGCGGTCCTGGCGGGCCTGATGGGGCTGGCGTTCTACAACGATATCCTTGGCCTGGTTCCATGATGCAGCTGTTCTCCCCCTATCGCCTGTTGTCGTCGTCATACGCCGGCACCCAGCAACACCCGCAATCGACTCCAACCGGATGTGACATGACGCGTCTTCCCACTCGCCGCCTGCTTGCCCTCGCTCTTGCCGCCGGCCTCAGCCTGCCAGCCATTGCCCTGGCCGCCGAGCCGTTCGTCGCCAGCGACATCCGCGTCGACGGCCTGCAGCGCATCGCATCCGGCACCGTGTTCACCTACCTGCCGGTGAACCGCGGCGACACCGTGGACGATGCCAAGGTGGCCGACTCGATCCGCGCGCTCTACCGCACCGGCTTCTTCGAAGATGTGCAGCTGGACCGCCAGGGCAACATCCTGGTGATTACGGTCAAGGAGCGTCCGGCGATCAACAAGCTCACCGTGACCGGCAACAAGGACATCAAGTCCGAGGAACTGCTCAAGGGCCTGGGCGATATCGGCCTGTCCGAGGGCGGTACCTTCGACCGCCTGAGCCTGGACCGCGTGACCCAGGAACTGACCCGCCAGTACAACAATCGCGGCAAGTACAACGTCGAGATCACCCCAACGGTGAGCCCGCTGGACCGCAACCGCGTGGATGTGGCCATCGCGATCAAGGAGGGCAAGGCGGCCAAGATCCGCCACGTCAACCTGATCGGCACCGAGAAGTTCGCCAACCAGGACATCCTGGATAACTGGGAATCCAAGGAGCACAACTGGGCATCGTGGTATCGCCGCGACGACCAGTACTCCAAGGAAAAGATGTCCGGCGACCTGGAGAAGCTCAACTCCTGGTACCTGGACCGCGGCTATGTGGACTTCAGCATCGACTCCACCCAGGTGTCGATCAGCCCGGACAAGCGCGACATGTTCGTCAGCGCCGGCGTCACCGAGGGCGAGCAATACAAGATTTCCGAAATCAAGGTCACCGGCGACACCGTGCTGCCGCAGGCCGACATCGAGCGCCTGGTGATCCCCAAGGCCGGCGACATCTTCTCGCGTGCGCTGCTGGAGTACACCTCCGATGCGATCACCAATACGCTGAGCAACGTCGGCTATGCCTTCGCCAAGGTCAATCCGATCCCGACCCCGAACCGCGAGGACCGCACCGTTGCGGTGAACCTGCAGGTGGTGCCCGGCCCGCGCGTGACCGTGCGCCGCATCCTCTACAAGGGCAACAGCCGCACCTCCGATGAAGTGCTGCGCCGCGAAATGCGCCAATTCGAGAACACCTGGTATTCGCAGGCGGCGATCGACCGTTCCAAGATCCGCCTGCAACGCCTGGGCTACTTTGAGTCGGTGAACGTGGAAACCCCCGCGGTGCCCGGCAGCAACGACCAGGTGGACGTGGTGTATGACGTCAAGGAAACCACCTCCGGAAGCTTCGTGTTCGGCCTGGGCTTCTCGCAGGCCTTCGGCGTGACCACCTCGGTGCAGTTGTCGCAGAACAACTTCCTGGGCGGCGGCAACCGGGTGGCGGTGGAGGCCTCGCGCAGCACCTTCCAGCAGCGTTATGCATTCTCCTACACCAATCCGTTCTTCACCGACGACGGCGTCTCGCTGGGCTACAACCTGTCCTGGCGCTCGCTGGACTACTCGGACTTCAACACCGCGCAGTTCAACAGCACGAACGGTTCGGCGCAGGTGATCTTCGGCGTCCCGATCACCGAGAACGACACCGTCTCGGCGATGATCGGCGTGGACAGCAACCAGATCACCACCTTCCCCGGCACCACGCCGCAGGCGATCGTGGACTACATCCGTGCCGTCGGCACGGACACCTTCAAGGCCGTGCGCACCGAGTTCGGCTGGGCACGCGATACCCGCAACGAGATGTTCATGCCGACCCGCGGCATGTTCCAGCGCGTGGGCCTGGAAACCACTCTGCCCGGCTCAACGGTCGAGTACTACAAGCTCAACTACCAGATCTCCAAGTATTGGCCGATCATCCCGGCGCTGGTGCTGAACACCCGCTTCGAGCTGGGCTACGGCGACAGCTACGGCAAGGACACCACGGTCGACATCTGTGGCGCGGTCAACAACGCCACCGTGACCGAGCAGGCCTGCAACGGTAGCAACCGCCTGCGCAGCGTGACCGCCACCGGGCTGCCGTTCTACGAGAACTTCTACGCTGGCGGTACCAACTCGGTGCGCGGCTTCGAGGACAATACGCTGGGCCCGCGCTCGGAAGCCATCAACGGGTTCAACCGCGGCCAGCCGCTGGGTGGCTCGTTCAAGACGGTCGGCTCGGTGGAAATGTATTTCCCCAAGCTGTTCGACAGCCCGTCCGCGCGCATCTCGGCCTTCTTCGATTTCGGCAACGTCTACAGCGGCGTGGACAACTTCAAGGCCAACGAATTGCGTGCCTCGACCGGTGTCGCGCTGTTGTGGCGCGCGCCGGTCGGTCCCATTTCGATCAGCTACGCATTCCCGCTGAAGAAGGAAGACAACGACGAGATCGAGCGCCTGCAGTTCACTTTCGGCGGCCAGTTCTAGAAAAAAAAGGGCGAGATCAGACTCGCCCTTCACCGCACGAACTGATTGGACTCAAAATGCCTAACCTCTTGCAAGCCTCATGCACTCATCGAAACTCGATTTACACTGGTGCTGGGATCCACCTCCCGACAAGCAGTTCCCATATATTTTTTGGCATGTAGCAGGTGTGGGGGTGCCTAACTGGGCTGCCGCGGAGCCAATGAAGAGCAGGTAGAGCGCCAAACCCAATAAAGAACACGAAGCCTTTACAGTTATACGCTTGCTCATAAAATACTCCAATTTATTTTCAATCAGAATACTGCGACCCTAAGCGCTCACTAAATTAATTAGTGGCGCGCATTTCTAACAAGAAAAATATTGCAAGTCAACCATGGGAATGACTTTCAAAATACTACATTTAAATAAATTACCATAATGTAAAGTTACAATTGAGCTCACACCAAACGAAGAGGTTCGTCCAATGCAACTGCCCATTAAAGAAATCGCGGAACGATTCGGATTGGCCATGCAGGGCGACGGCACTATCAAGATCGACGGTGTGGCCACGCTAAGCACTGCCGGACCCGGACAACTCAGCTTCCTGTCCAATCCACGCTACCGACCGCAACTGGCGCAGACACAGGCGGCCGTGGTGGTCCTGCGCGCCGACGATGCCGAGGCAGCGCAAGGCACTGCCCTGATCGCCAAGGACCCGTACACCGCGTTCGCCAAGATCGCCGCGTTGTTCGATGTGCCGCCGGTGCGCGCGCCGGGCATCCATCCGTCGGCGGTGATCGATCCCACCGCGCAGGTGGCGCCGGGCGCGCATGTCGGCCCGTTCGTCAGCATCGGGGCGCGCAGCCGCGTGGGCGATGGCTGCGTGATCGGCACCGGCAGCATCGTCGGCGAAGACTGCGTGGTGGGCGATGGCAGCGAACTGCTCGCCCGCGTCACCCTGGTCACCCGCGTGCGCCTGGGCAAGCGCGTGCGCATCCATCCGGGCGCAGTGATCGGCGCCGACGGCTTCGGCCTGGCAATGGATGCCGGCCACTGGATCAAGGTGCCGCAGCTGGGCGGCGTGGTCATCGGCGACGATTGCGAGATCGGCGCCAACACCTGTATCGACCGCGGCGCGCTCGAAGACACCGTCCTGGAAGAAGACGTGCGCGTGGATAACCTGGTACAGATTGCGCACAACTGCCGCATCGGCGCCCATAGCGCCATCGCCGGCTGTACCGGCATTGCCGGCAGCGCCAAGATCGGCCGCTATTGCCTGCTGGGCGGGCATGTCGGCGTGGTCGGCCATCTGGAGATCTGCGACAAGGTCGTCATCACCGGCAAGTCGGTGGTGCGCAATTCCATCCATGAGCCGGGCGAGTATTCGTCCGGCACCCCTCTCACCGACAATCGCACGTGGCGCAAGAATGCCGCGCGCTTCAAACAGCTCGATGCGTTGGCAAGGCGCATCCTGGCTGTGGGCAAGGAGAACGCATGAGTCACCCCGTTTATGAGTTGCCGATCGACGTCAACCAGATCAAGACGCTGATGCCGCACCGCTATCCGTTCCTGCTGATCGACCGGGTCATCGAGCTGGACCTGGAAGCCAGGCGCATCGTCGGGCAGAAGAACGTCAGCAGCAACGAGCCGTTCTTCCAGGGCCACTTCCCGACCCGTCCGGTGATGCCGGGCGTGCTGATCATCGAGGCGCTGGCGCAGGCCGGCGGTGTTCTGACCCAGCTGGGCCTGGGCCGCGATGCGTCGTCCAAACTGTTCTATATGGTCAAGGTCGACAATGCCCGCTTCAACAAGCAGGTGGTGCCGGGCGACGTGTTGATGCTGGAAGTGCAGATGAAGCGCCTGATCCGCAACATGGGGTGCTATTACGGCGAGGCCAAGGTCAACGGCGAAGTCGTGGCCAGCGCGGAAGTCATGTGCGCCGGTGCCAAGGAATAATCCGTTTTTGGAGGTGAGAGACGATGCGTGATCAGGCACCCTTGATTCATCCCACCGCCGTCATCGATCCCGCGGCGCGATTGGCCGAGGACGTCCGCATTGGTGCGTTCTGCCTGATCGGCGCGGACGTGGAGATCGGCGCTGGCACCGAGGTGGGGCCGCATTGCTCGATCAACGGTCCTACCCGGATCGGCCGCGACAACCGCTTCATCGGCCATGCGGCGATCGGTGGCGAACCGCAGGACAAGAAGTACGCCGGCGAGCGCACCGAGCTTACGATCGGTAACCGCAACGTGATCCGCGAGTTCGTCACCATCAACCGCGGCACCGGCGGCGGCGGCGGCGCCACCGTGGTCGGCGACGACAACTGGATGCTGGCCTACACGCACGTGGCGCACGACTGCCATGTCGGCAACCACTGCGTGTTTTCCAACAACACCACCCTGGCCGGCCACGTCACCGTGGGCGACTACGTCATCATCAGTGGCTTTGCCGGCGCACACCAGTTCTGCCGCATCGGCGCGCACGCCTTCCTGGGCATGGGCGCGCTGACCAACGGCGACGTGCCGCCCTTCACCATGGTCGGCAGCGATTCGCTGGGCCGCCCGCGCGGCATCAACAGCGAAGGCCTCAAGCGCCGCGGCTTCGACGCCGAGCGCATCACTGCGATCAAGCGTGCCTACCGCACGCTGTACGTGGCGGGCCTGCCACTGGCCGACGCCAAGGCGCAACTGGCCGAGCAGGCCAGGGACAGCGAAGACGTGCGTGGCATGCTGGAGTTCATCGAAGCGGCGGAAAGGCCGTTGCTGCGATGACGGGAATCGGGAATCGGGAATCGGGAATCGAGACAGGCGTGCAGGAGCGCGCGCCTGCAGACGGCGACCCGACGGCTCTGCCGATTCCCCATTCCCCACTCCCCATTCCCGGCGCGCATGCGCGCCCTCCCCGCATCGCCCTGATCGCAGGCGAGGCCTCCGGCGACATCCTGGGCGCGGGCCTGATCGAGCAGTTGCGGCTGCGCTACCCGGGCGCCGAATGCGTGGGCATCGGCGGCGATGCGATGCGCGGTGCGGGATGCCAGACCTGGTTCGACGCCAGCGAGCTGGCGGTGATGGGCCTGACCGAGGTGCTGCGCCATCTGCCGCGCCTGCTCAAGCTGCGTCGCGCGTTCCGCGAGCGCGTGCTGGCGTGGAAGCCGGATGTGTTCATCGGCATCGACGCGCCGGATTTCAATCTACCGGTAGAGCGCTGGCTCAAGCAGCGTGGCATCAAGACAGTGCATTACGTCAGCCCCTCGGTCTGGGCCTGGCGCGAAAAGCGTGCGGAAAAGATCGGCGCCAGTGCCGACCTGGTGCTGTGCCTGTTCCCGATGGAACCGCCGATCTATGCCAGACACGGCGTGGACGCGCGCTTCGTCGGCCACCCGATGGCCGACGATATCGCCTACCAGGCCGACCGCCAGGCCGCACGCGCCAAGCTGGGCGTGTCCGCTTCCAGCACCGTGCTGGCGGTGCTGCCGGGTAGCCGGCAGGGCGAGATCAGCCGGCTCGGCGACACCTTCTTCCAGGCCGCCTGGCTGGTATCCGAACACCTGTCCAACCTGCATGTGCTGGTGCCCGCCGCCAACACGGGCTGCAAGCAATTGCTGGCCGAGCAGCTCTCGCGCTCGTCGCTGCCGGTGATGCGCTCGCACCTGCTCGACGGCCAGGCGCGCACCGCGATGCTGGCCGCCGACGTGGTGCTGCTGGCCTCCGGCACCGCCACGCTGGAAGCCATGCTGGTCAAGCGCCCGATGGTGGTCGGCTACAAGGTGGCGCCGCTGACCTACCGCATCGTCAAGACGCTGGGCCTGCTCAAGGTCAACCGCTACGCGCTGCCCAACATCCTGGCCAATGACGACCTCGCCCCCGAGCTGATGCAGGACGACTGCACCCCGGAACGGCTGTGCGTCGCCCTGCTGGACTGGTTCAAGCACCCGGAGAAGGTCGCCGCCCTGCAACCGCGTTACCTGGCCCTGCATGCCGAACTGCGCCGCGATGCCTCCGCGCGCGCGGCCGATGCGGTGGCTGGGCTGCTGACGCAGCCGGAATCGGGAATCGGGAATCGGGAATCGGCAGAAGGTGGCCCATGAAGCGCTCCACCTCCCCTGCTGCCTTGGTCGTTCCGACGACGCAGGACGGGCTTTTCCACGATTCCCCACTCCCGATTCCCGATTCCCGTCTCATCGCCGGCGTCGACGAAGCCGGCCGCGGTCCGCTGGCCGGGCCGGTGGCGGTGGCGGCGGTGGTCTTGGATCCTGCCAAGCCGCGCATCAACGGGTTGGACGATTCCAAGCAACTGACTGCCGAGCGCCGCGAGCAGCTGTACGCGCGCATCGTCGACCGGGCGCTGGCGTGGTCGGTGGTGTTGATCGACAGCGAAGAGATCGACCGCATCAACATCTACCAGGCCACCATGCTCGGCATGCGGCGCGCGGTGGAAGGGGTGGCGCATGTGGCCGGGTTTGCGCGCATCGACGGCAACCGCGTGCCCAAGGGGCTGCCTTGCCCGGCCGAGGCGCTGGTCGGCGGCGATGGCCTGGACCGCGCCATCATGGCGGCCTCGATCGTGGCCAAGGTCACCCGCGACCGCCTGATGCACGCCCTGCACGCCCAATACCCCAACTACCGCTTCGACCAGCACAAGGGCTATGCCACGCCGGTACATCTGACCGCGCTGCGAAAGTATGGGCCATGCCCGCAGCACCGGCGCAGCTTTGCGCCGGTGCGGTTGGCGCTGGAAAGCCGGGAGAGCCGGTCTCCGGAACCGGGGACCGGGGACCCGGAACAGCTGCGGATCTTGCAACACGCCGGGGCCGTCTAGGCACAGACCGGCGCAGCTCCCCGCCCGTGCAGGAAGCGATGCGCGGGCTTTCAATCAAGCGATTCACCGCTTTTCCGGGTCCCCGGCCCCGGGTCCCGGGTCCCGCCGCCCCACCTGTCAAGCCTTGTTCCTCCCCGCCCCCGCCGCTACCCTGCGCGGGCATCGTTCTGGTTCCGCATGTCCACTTCCCGCTTCGTCCATCTGCACGTCCACACCGAGTTCTCGCTGGCGGATTCCACCATCCGCGTGCCCGAGAAACCGGATCAGGCTGACCCGAAAAAGGCCAAACAGGCCAATTTGCTGAGCCGGGCGGTCGAACTCGACATGCCGGCGCTGGCGGTCACCGATCTCAACAACCTGTTCGCGCTGGTCAAGTTCTACAAGGCCGCCGAGGGCGTGGGCATCAAGCCCATCGCCGGCGCCGACGTGATGATCGCCACGCCGGACATGACGCCCTGGCGCATGACCCTGCTGTGCCGCGACCGCGACGGCTACCTGAGCCTGTCGCGGCTGCTCACGCGCGCCTGGATGGAAGGCCATCGCCCCGAAGGCGGCGTGGCGATCCATCCCGAGTGGCTGCAGGCCGGCCACGCCAACCTGTTTGCGCTGGCCGGCCGCGACAGCCTGGCCGGGCGCCTGTTCAACGAAGGCCGTGCCGACCTTGCCGAGCAGCAGCTGGCCGACTGGCAGCGCGTGTTCGGCGATGGCCTGCATCTGGAACTGACCCGCACCGGGCGCGAGGGCGAGGAACGCTTCAACCAGTTCGCCCTGCATGCGGCTGGCGTGCGCGGGCTGCCGGTGGTGGCCAGCAACGACGTGCGGTTTCTGGATGCCAGCGACTTCAATGCGCACGAAGCGCGCGTGTGCATTTCCTCCGGCCGCGTGCTGGACGACCCCAAGCGCCCACGCGACTACAGCGACCAGCAGCACCTGAAATCCAGCGACGAGATGGCCGCGCTGTTCGCCGATGTGCCCGATGCCATCGACAACACGCAGGCGCTGGCGCAGCGCTGCAACATCGAAATGCGCCTGGGCACCTACTTCCTGCCCGCCTATCCGGTGCCAGAAGACCAGACCCTGGACACCTGGATCCGCAGCCAGTCGCGCGAGGGTCTGGCCGCACGTCTGGAAAAGAACCCCATCGCACCGGGCAAGACGCGCCAGGACTATGTGGACCGGCTCGAATTCGAACTGGACACCATCATCAAGATGGGCTTTCCCGGCTACTTCCTGATCGTGGCCGACTTCATCCAGTGGGGCAAGAACCAGGGCATTCCGATCGGCCCGGGGCGCGGTTCCGGTGCCGGTTCGCTGGTGGCCTGGGCGCTGCAGATCACCGACCTGGACCCGCTGCCGTACAACCTGCTGTTCGAGCGCTTCCTGAATCCAGAGCGCGTGTCGATGCCCGACTTCGACATCGACTTCTGCATGGACCGCCGCGACGAAGTCATCGACTACGTGGCGCGCAAGTACGGCCGCGAGCGCGTCAGCCAGATCATCACCTACGGCACCATGGCCGCCAAGGCGGTGGTGCGCGATGCCGGGCGCGTGCTCGGCTTCACCTACGGGCTGGTCGACAGCGTGGCCAAGCTGATCCCTAACATCCTGGGCATCACGCTCAAGGATGCGATGGGCGAAGGCAAGGACTCGGAGATGGCCTCGCCGGACCTGATCCAGCGCTACCAGGTCGAGGACGACGTGCGCGACCTGATGGACCTGGCGCGCCAGCTCGAAGACCTCACCCGCAACGCCGGCAAGCACGCCGGCGGCGTGGTGATCGCGCCCGAGCCATTGAGCGAGTTCTGCCCGCTGTTCGCCGAACACGACGAAGACGGCCGCGGCAAGAATCCGGTCACCCAGTTCGACAAGGACGACGTCGAAGCCGTGGGCCTGGTGAAGTTCGACTTCCTCGGCCTGCGCACGCTGACCATCATCGATTGGGCGGTCAAGGCGATCAACGTGCGCCACGCGCGCGCCGGCATCGACCCGGTGGACATCACCGCCATCCCGCTGGACGACGCGCCCACCTACAAAGGTGTGTTCGCCTCGGGCAGCACTGGTGCGGTGTTCCAGTTCGAGTCCTCGGGCATGCGCCGCCTGCTCAAGGACGCACGCCCGGACCGCTTCGAGGACCTGATCGCGCTGGTGTCGCTGTACCGCCCCGGCCCGATGGACCTGATCCCGGACTTCAACGCGCGCAAGCACGGCCAGCAGGAGATCGTGTATCCCGATCCGCGCACCGAAGCCATCCTGAAAGACACCTACGGCATCATGGTGTACCAGGAGCAGGTGATGCAGATGGCGCAGATCGTCGGCGATTATTCGCTGGGCGGCGCCGACCTGTTGCGTCGTGCGATGGGCAAGAAGGTGCCGGCCGAAATGGCCAAGCACCGCGAAATCTTCCGCGAAGGTGCAGCCAAGGGCGGCGTGGGCGCCGCCAAGGCCGACGAAATCTTCGATTTGATGGAGAAATTCGCCGGCTACGGCTTCAACAAGTCGCACGCTGCCGCCTACGCGCTGGTCAGCTACCAGACCGCCTGGCTGAAACGGCATTACCCGGCCGAATTCATGGCCGCGACGCTGTCCTCGGACATGGACAACACCGACAAGGTGGTCGGCTTTCTCGATGAAGTGCGCAACCTCGGCCTCACCGTCAAGCCACCGCGCGTCAACGAATCGGCCTACATGTTCGAAGCCGCCACCCCGGACACGATCCAGTATGGCCTGGGCGCGATCAAGGGCGTTGGCCAGGGCGCCTGCGAGGCGATCGTCGAAGAGCGCCAGCGTGGCGGCCCCTACACTACGCTGCTGGATTTCTGCACGCGCGTGGGCACCGCCAAGCTCAACCGGCGCACGCTGGAAGCGATGATCCATGCCGGCGCGATGGATGGGCTGGGCAAGAACCGCGCCTCGCTGATGCTGCAGTTGCCCGAAGTGATGAAGGCCACCGAGCAGATGGCGCGCGAACGCGCCTCGGGGCAGAACTCGCTGTTCGGCGGGCCGGACCCAAGCGCACCGGCAATGCGCCTGGACCTGCCCGAGAGCAAGGAATGGCCGCTGGGCCAGTTGCTCACCGGCGAGCGCGAAACGCTGGGCTTCTACCTCAGCGGGCATCCGTTCGACCCGCACCGCGAAGAAGTGCGCGAGCTGGTCGGCTGCGACCTGGGCGCGCTGGAAAAGATCCTGGCTTCCCAGCAACGTGGTGGCGGTGGCGGTGGCGGTGGTGGAGGTGGCGGCGACGGCGAAAAACGCGCCTGGCGCCCGGAAGTCAGCGCGATCCTGGCCGGCCAGGTGATCGGCGTGCGCCGCAAGGGCGACAGCCAGGTATTCGTGCAACTGGAAGACGGCCGCGGGCGGGTGGAATGCAGTGCGTTTTCCGATGCGATGGCCGAATTCGGCCACCTGCTCACCCGCGACCGTATCCTGATCGTCAAGGGCGGCCTGCGCGAAGACGAATTCAACGGTGGCTACAGCCTGCGCATCCGCCAATGCTGGGACTACGAGCAGATCTGCGCCGAGCATGCACAGCGGCTGTCGCTGCGCCTGGACCTGCGCGAGAAGCAGGCCTTCCCCCGCATCGACGCGCTGCTGGCCAAGCACCGCCCCGGCAAGACCCCCCTGCGCCTGGACCTGCTGCTGCGCACCCCCAGCGGCGGCGTGGCCGGCATGCTCGACCTCAACGGCAGCCACTCGGTGCGCATCGACCAACAGCTGATGGACAGCCTGCGCGCCGACCCGGCGGTGCGAACGGTGAAGATCAAGTACAGCCCGCCATGGGCGTGAAAATTGGGAATCGGGAATGGGGAATCGCAAAAGCGTAGGGGCGGCCGGATACCTTGCTTTGATTCCCGACTCCCGATTCCCGATTCCGCTCCCAACGCCCCCGTACGGGCCAGCCACACCGCTTCAGCTACACTCCCCGCCTTACGTTGATGACACCACTGCATGAATCCCAACTACCTCGACTTCGAGCAACCCATCGCCGATCTGGAAGCCAAGATCCAGGAGCTGCGCAAGGCCAGCACCGGGCCCGCGGTCAACGTGGACACCGAAGTGCGCGCGCTGCGCGACAAGCTGCGCCTGCGCACCGCGCAGATCTTCCGCGACCTGTCGGCCTGGCAGGTCGCGCAGCTGGCGCGTCACCCGCAACGCCCGTATACGCTGGACTACATCGGCACCCTCTGCGATGAGTTCCAGGAACTGGCCGGCGACCGCGCCTATGCCGACGACAAGGCGATCGTCGGTGGCCTGGGCCGTATCGACGGGCGCCCTGTGGTCATCATCGGCCACCAGAAGGGCCGCGACACCAAGACCAAGGTGGCGCGTAATTTCGGCATGCCGCGCCCGGAGGGTTACCGCAAGGCGCTGCGCCTGATGAAGTTGGCCGAACGCTTTCGCCTGCCGCTGCTGACCTTCATCGACACCCCCGGCGCGTATCCCGGCATCGGTGCCGAGGAACGCGGCCAGTCCGAGGCGATCGCGCGCAACCTGCTGGAAATGGCCGAGCTCAAGATCCCGGTGATCTGCACCGTGATCGGCGAAGGCGGCTCCGGCGGCGCGCTGGCGATCGGCGTGGGCGACCGCACCCTGATGCTGGAATACGGCACCTATTCGGTCATTTCACCCGAAGGCTGCGCCTCGATCCTGTGGAAGGATGCCGCCAAGGCCAAGGACGCCGCCGAACAGCTCGGCCTGACCGCCAAGCGCCTGAAGGGCCTGGGCCTGGTCGACAAGGTGATCCGCGAGCCCACCGGCGGCGCGCACCGCAACCCCGAGCAGATGGGCAAGCGCCTGAAGGCGGTATTGCTCAACGAACTGGACGCACTGGAAAAGATCCCGGTGGAAACCCTGCTGCAGCAACGCTACGAGCGCCTGCGCAGCTACGGTGCCTACGAAGGGCATTGACCCGCGTGCACGCTGACCGGCCGCGCCGAGTGCGCGGCCATGGAAAGGACGCCTCACTCGCATGTCTCCGCTCCTGCTGATTTCGCTGTTGCTGCAAGCTGCCTGCTGCGTCCACGTGGTGCGCAGCGGGCGCCCGCTGTACTGGCTCTTCCTGCTGCTGGCGTTTTCGCTGCTGGCGGTGCTGGTCTACGTATGCGTGGCGGTCATTCCCGACCTGCGCAACGACCCCAACGCGCGCCGCAGCCTCAAGCGCGTGCGCAACACCCTGGACCCGCAGCGCGAACAGCGCGACGCCTCGCGCCGGCTGGATGTGGCCGATACCCCGGAAAATCGTCGCCAACTCGCCGAAAGCCTGCTGGCACGCGGCGATTACGCGCAGGCCGCCGAGCATTACCAGGGCGCACTGCGCGGGCTGTATCGCGATGATCCGCACCTGATGCTGGGCCTGGCCAGGGCGCAGTTCGGGCTGGGCCAACCGCAGCAGACGCGGCAGACCCTGGATGCACTGATCGCGGCCAACCCCGGCTTCCGTTCGCACGACGGGCATCTGCTGTATGCGCGCGCCGTCGAAGACAGCGGCGACACCGACGCCGCACTGCACGAGTACGAGACACTGGCGCAGGGCTATCCCGGTGAAGAGGCGCGCCTGCGCTATGCACAGCTGCTACAGCGCACCGCACGCAGCGACCAGGCCAAGGCGGTATACGAACAGGTACTGCGCCATGCCGCCGCCTCGCCCAGGCACTACCAACGCGAGCAACGCGCCTGGGTCGAGCTGGCACGCAAGGGGCTGCGTGAGCTGGACTCCGGCGCATGAGCACTGGCTGAGATCCAACGATCTGCAGCACCGCCCCCGTCGTGCCTGCGCAGGCACGCTGCACTCAGAACGGCTTGGCAAGCACCAGCCAGATCACGCCCACCAGCAGCACCACCGGTACTTCGTTGAACAACCGCAACGCGCGGCCGCCAGGCAGCGCACGGCCCTGGTCCACGCCCTTCAACCAGCGCCCGGCCACGATGTAGTGCGCCAGGATCAAGGCCACCGCGAACAGCTTGGCATGCAGCCAGCCGCCGGCCACCATGGTCGGAAAATCGGGAATCACCCGGTAGCCCAGCCACAGCACCGCGCCCAGCAGCAGCGCCAGACCGAGCATGCTGTGGCCGAACCGGTACAGCCGCCGCCCCATCAGCACCAGGCGCGCGCGCACCGCAGTGTCGTTGCCGGCTTCGGCGATGTTGACCAGGATCCGCGGCAGATAAAACACCGCCGCCATCCAGGCGATGACGAACAACAGATGGAAGGTCTTGATCCACAGGTACAGGGTCATGCGCTGGCTCCGCTGGCTGGCGTAGGATGGCCCGCATTTTCACCTATCCAATGGCGCAAAAGCGCATCCCCCATGCCCACGCCCGAGCACAAACAGTACGACGCTGCCTATTTCACCCGCTGGTACCGCAACGCGGGCCTGGCCGACCCGGCGCGCCTGCGACGCAAGGTCGCACTGGCCGTGGCCCAAGCCGAGTACTACTTGGAGCGACCGATCCGCAGCGTGCTGGATGTGGGCTGCGGCGAAGGCGCATGGCGCGCCCCGCTGCTGGCGCTGCGCCCCAAGCTGAGTTACCTGGGGTTCGACAGTAGCGCCTATGCCGTGCAGCGCTATGGCCGCAGTCGTCAGATCCATCCGGCCCGTTTCGGCGACTTCGCCTGGCTGCGCCCCTGCGCGCCGGTGGACCTGTTGATCTGTTCGGACGTCCTGCATTACGTGTCCGCCCGCGAATTCAACCAGGGCCTGCCGGGGCTGGCCGAACTGTGCGCAGGCGTCGCCTTCCTGGAGACCTTTGCGCAGGAAGACGCGTTCGAAGGTGACCACGACGGCTTCCAGCCACGCCCGGCGCGCTGGTATCGCAAGCGTTTTGCCGGTGCCGGGTTCACCGCCCTGGGGTCGCATTGCTGGTTGTCGCCGCAATTGCTGGACGCCGCATCGGCACTGGAACACAGCTGATGTCTTGATGAGGGACATTGCGTCCTTCTCCCACTGGGTCATTGTCCTCCTTATATGGGGGAGAAGGCACCCCGCAGGGGCGCAAACCGCGCGAGCTGTTCCCTTCTCCCGCCGGGAGAAGGTGCCCCGCAGGGGCGGATGAGGGTACGGGCGAAGCCTGTTGAAATCCGAAGTACACGTGGGCTTCGCCCGTACCCTCACCCCAACCCCTCTCCCGGTGGGAGAAGGGCTTGCCATCGGCCGCAGCCCCATTAAGGTGCAAATGCGCCAAACCGGGTATGCTGCGCGGCAGCAAAACCGCACGGATGGGTGGAATGCTTTATCAACTGCATGAGCTGACCCGCAATCTGCTGGCTCCCTGGGTGCATCAGGCCCAGGCGAACGCCAAGATGTTCTCCGACCCCGACAGCCTGTGGGCCTCGCTCCCGGGTGCAGAACGCATGGCCGCCAGCAACGAGCTGTTCCACCGGCTGGGCAAGGAATACGAAAAGCCTGCTTGGGCGCTGGACGATGTCGAAGTGGATGGCCACTCGCTGCCGATCATCGAGCGCGAAGTGCTGAGCAAGCCGTTCTGCCGCCTGCTGCGCTTCAAGCGCTTCAGCGACCATGTCGAGCTGATCGGCAAGATGAAGGAGCAGCCCGCCGTGCTGGTGGTTGCGCCGTTGTCCGGCCACCACGCCACCCTGCTGCGCGACACCGTGCGCACCCTGCTGCGCAACCACAAGGTCTATGTGACCGACTGGGTGGACGCGCGCATGGTGCCGCTGGAAGCAGGCGCGTTCCGGCTCGAGGACTACATCACCTATATCCAGGACTTCATCCGCCACATCGGCGCCGAGCGCCTGCATGTGGTGAGCGTGTGCCAGCCCACCGTGCCGGTGCTGGCAGCGGTGTCGCTGATGGCCAGCAACGACGAGCCCACGCCGCGCTCGCTGGTGATGATGGGCGGCCCGATCGATGCACGCCGCAGCCCCACCCAGGTCAACAACCTGGCCACGGAAAACGGCATCGAGTGGTTCCAGAACAACCTGATCCACACCGTGCCGTTTCCGTATCCGGGCCACGGCCGCCAGGTATATCCGGGCTTCCTGCAGCACGCCGGTTTCCTGTCGATGAACCCCAACCGGCACGTGATGTCGCACTGGGATTTCTACACCGACCTGGTCAAGGGCGACCTGCAGGATGCGCAGGCGCACCGGCAGTTCTACGATGAGTACAACGCCGTGCTGGACATGCCGGCGGAGTATTACCTGGACACGATTCGCGTGGTGTTCCAGGAGTTCCTGCTGCCGCAGGGCAAGTGGAAGGTGGACGGCCAGCTGGTCAAGCCGTCTGCAATCCGCAATACCGCCTTGCTGAGCATCGAAGGCGAACTGGACGACATCGCAGGCCTGGGCCAGACCGAAGCCGTGCACGATCTGTGCACCGGCATCGATGCGGCGCACCGCCGCCATCTGGTGGTGGAAGGTGCCGGCCATTACGGCATTTTCAGTGGCCGCCGCTGGCGCGAAGTGGTGTACCCGCAGGTGCGCGAGTTCATCGCCCGCTACGATGCTGACCCCGTAGGCAGCCGCGATCCGGCCACCGTCACCCCGATCCGCAAGCGCGGCAAACGCGCCTGATTCCAGGGATTGCGCAGCGACAGGATCCCGGCACGGCCGTGGATGCTGTCGCGCCAACGCGGTAGGCGCGGCCTGGCGTGCCTGGCCACGCAGCTCCCGCCTGTGCCTACCGCCGGTCCGTCATGCGGGCCGTCTTCGGCGTTCGCCATTCGCCATTGGCGTTAGTAACCGACTTTGGCGGCCACAGCGCCACGCCTGCGCGCAGGGCAGGCCCTGCCCCCGGCTGTCCTGCCGATGCCGTGCGCCCGTGCAGCCGGGCCAATGCATAAGCTTAAAACCTTTGGGTTACAGCCATTGCGGCACTGCTCCTCTACAGTCGGTGTCCCCTGTGCCGATACCTCTCGCCAGGTGGGTTTCACTTTCGACAGGGCGATACGATGCAACTGACACGCTCGGCGCAGCCGGCCAAGGCTGACACTTCCTTCGGCGTTACCCGGCTCCTGTGCCTGGCCATCGGACTGGCGCTACCCGGCTTGGGCCTTGCCCAGGCACAGCCCACACAGGCAACGGACGCGCCGGCGCAGCGGCCGGTGACGGCGGCGCCAGCCACCGCCAAGGGCTACCCGCAGGAGGCTCAGGGCTGGGGCTCCAAGCAGGGCGGCAACATGTGGCAGGTGCGTTGGGCCGAGGACTGGTCGTACCTGAAGGATCGGTCCAAGCGCAAAAGTCCGTTCGATCCGCTCAAGTACATCCCGCTCAGCGAAGACGGCGATGTCTACGTTTCGCTCAGCAACGAGCTGCGCGTGCGCAGCAACACCATCACCAACCCGGGGCTGATTCCCGGCAGCCACTCGCAGCAGCAGTATCTGCTGCGTGCGTTCTTCGGTGCGGACCTGCACGTGGGCGAGCACTTCCGCCTGTACACGGAACTGGCGCACGGCAGCCTGGATGGGCGCAACGAAGGCGCCAAGACCGGCACCCAGGAAAACAACGCGATCCTGCAGCAGGTGTTCTTCGACGTGAAGGGCAACATCGGCGGCGCCGACACCGGCCTGCGGGTCGGTCGCCAGGTATTCGTCGACGGCCCCACCACCTTGATGGCGCTGCGCGACAACACCGACATCTTCGTCACCTTCAACGGCGTGCGTGCCTGGGCGATCGGCGAAAAAACCCGCGTGGACGTGTTCGACTTCAACTTCAACCTGGATGGCACCGAGGGCCTGGGTGACGACCGCATCGATCGATCGCGGCATTTCCGCGGTGTGGTCGGTGGCTATCGCCTGCCCGCTGCCAAGCCGCTGTACCTGGAGCCGTTCTTCTACCAGTTCCGCAACGACAACCAGGTCTGGGGCCGGCAGACGGCCGAGGAGAACCGCAATTACTACGGTCTGCGCCTGTGGGGCAACATCGGCAAGCTGCGCACCGATTCGTTCGTGGCCGTGCAGCGCGGCAGCTTCGGCGGGCGCGATCTGCGTGCCTACATGGCCAGCACCTCCAACGCCTGGTCGTTGAGCGAAACCGGCTGGAAGCCGCGCCTGGGCTTCCATAGCGAAATCGCCTCCGGCGGCGGCGGCACCTCTGGTACCGGTACGCTGCGCAACAACAACTTCCTGTACGGCAATACGATCTATTTCAGCTGGGCGACCTTCTTCGGCCCGGTCAATCTGGTCACCGCCGCGCCGACGTTCACGTTCTCGCCCACCGCCAAGATCACCGTCAATCTGGAATGGGAAACCTTGTGGCGCCAGACCACCAGCGATGCGATCTACAACAACCAGGCGCGCGCGTACGCACGCACCCAGACCTCCGGGGCACGCCGCATCGGCACCATGCCGCGCATCAACGCCACCTGGAACATCGACCCGAACTGGTCGGTGACCTTCCGCGCCGAACATCTGATGGCCGGCCCTGCGCTGACCAGGGTTGGCTATGGCGATTCGACCTTCGTGATGGGCTGGTTGAACTTCCGCTTCTAGGCACGCGGTGCTCGCTGCGCCTTGCGCATCGATGCGTTTTGCCTGCACCGCCGCGTACCGGCGCAGTGACACCCGCACCTGCCGCGCCCCGGAACGCGGCAGGTGGCTTTCCAGCGCCTGCGCTGCAATCGATGCATCACCTGCGCACTGCCGACTGCACCGGACGCGGCCGAATGCCTACACTACCCGCATGTCCGATACCCCCATCCCGCATCCCCGCCCTTCCCTGCAACGCGTCTTTTTGACCGGGTTGCTCACCTTGCTGCCGGTCTGGCTGACCTGGGTGGTGGTGAAGTTCGTCTTCGCCCTGCTCTCGGGCATCAGCAGCCCGTGGGTAGCGCCGTTGTCCGAGCGCATCGCCGCCTCATTCCCCAATGACCTGGGCTGGATCAAGGCCCTGTGGGTGCAGAACACCATCGCGCTGATCGCCACCGTGGCGGCGATCCTGTTCGTTGGCATCCTCAGCCGGCGCGTGATCGGCCAGCAGCTGCTGCGCTGGTTCGAGGCAGTCATGCGACGCATTCCGCTGGCCAGCGTGGTCTACGACAGCGCGCGCAAATTGCTCGACATCCTGCAGACCCAGCCCGGCAGCACCCAGCGCGTGGTGCTGATCGACTTCCCGCATCGCGACATGAAATCGGTCGGCCTGGTCACCCGCGTGATTACCGAACAGGGCACCGGCCGCGAGTTGGCGGCGGTCTACGTCCCCACCACGCCCAACCCCACCTCCGGCTATCTGGAAATCGTACCGGTGGAACTGCTCACGCCCACCGACTGGAGCGTGGACCAGGCAATGAGCTTCATCATCTCCGGCGGTGCGGTGGCGCCGGCATCGGTGCCCTTTACCCGCACCGCGGACCGCCCGACACCGTGACGGCCACGCGCACCCTCGACGATCGTGCGGTGCGCCTGTTCATTGCGCTGGCAGCATTCTTCTGCGTCAACGCCGCGCTGGCCGAGTTCATCGGGGTCAAGATCTTCGCGCTGGAAGACACCCTGGGCATTGCCCCGCTGAACTGGAACCTGTTCGGCCAGACCGGCTCGCTCAGCTTCACCGCCGGCACCTTGTTGTGGCCGGTGGTGTTCATCATGACCGACACCATCAACGAGTTCTTCGGCAGCCGCGGGGTACGTTTCATCTCGTGGGTGGCGGTGGCGCTGATTGGCTATGGGTTTGTGTTTGCGTTTGCCGCCATTGCACTGGCCCCGGCCGGCTGGTGGGTCACCGCCGCGCAGAGCCAGGGCGTGCCGGACTACCAGGCCGCGTTTGCGGCAGTGTTCGGGCAGGGGCTGTGGACCATCGGCGGCTCGCTGGTGGCGTTCCTGCTCGGCCAGCTGATCGATGTGTCGGTGTTCCACCGCATCCGCCGCGTCACTGGCGAAAAACACGTGTGGCTGCGCGCCACCGGCTCCACCGCGGTCTCGCAGCTGGTGGACAGCTTCGTGGTGATCTACATCGCCTTCGTGCTTGGGCCCCAGCACTGGTCGATGGATCAGTTCCTGGCGGTGAGCACGCTCAACTACGTCTACAAGATGGGCTTTGCGGTGGCCTTGATCCCGTTGCTGTATCTGGCGCGCCGCGGCATCGGCGCCTACCTGGGCGCCGCGCGGGCCGAACAGCTGCGCGAGGAAGCCGCCGCTGCGTGAGCCAGGCCGCCGCGCCGGTGACATGCGTGGAGCCAGACGCGGCAAGGCCTGGCCCGGTTGCCGCCGTCCTGCAGGCGGAGGCCAGCCGGGTCCAGGACGGTGCCATGCATGAATTGCGGATGGGCGGCCTGCCTGCAATGGGTGGCCGTGGCGGTGCGGATCGGGCAAGCTCCCCGCTCGCTTGTTTCCGGAGCCGGTAATGCCCCTGAGCTTTTCCCGCCTGTTGTCGCTGGCCCTCGCCGCCGTGTTGAGCCTGACGGTGGCAGCGCCCGCCGATGCGGCCAAGAAGAAGACCACCAAGGCACAGACCACGCAAACCCGCGCAAAGGCAAGCAAGGCCAAGAAGACCACCAAGCCGGCCAGGAGCACCAAGGCCGCCCAGGGCAGCAAGAGCAGCAAGACCGCCAAGGCCAGGCCGCGCCCGGTGGCCGCGCCGGTGGTGCTGACCAAGGCGCAACAACTCAATCTGCTCTACGACCAGTACTGGGACGCCTCGCTCAAGCTCAACCCGCTGCAGGCCACCTTCCAGGGCGAGAGCCGCTACAACGACCAGTTGCCCAACTTCCTGTCGCCGGCATTCCGCCAGCAGTCGCACGAGTTCACCGTGCTGTGGCTGGGCAAGGCCGAAGCGCTGGGCCCGGACGGCCTGAGCGGCCAGGACCTGCTCAGCTACCAGATCTTCGTGCGCGATGCGCGCAGCGCGCTGGCCGCCGAGCAGTTCCCCAGCTGGATGCTGCCGATCAACCAGTTCTACAACATCGCCAGCATCGCGGTGGTGCTGGGCTCGGGCACTGGCGCGCAGCCGTTCAAGACCGTCAAGGACTACGACAACTGGTCGCAGCGTGCGCTGGGCATCCCCGACCTGTTCGACCAGGCCATCACCAATATGCGTGCCGGCATGCAGGCCGGCGTGGTGCAGCCCAAGGTGCTGATGCAGAAGGTGCTGCCGCAGCTGGATGCCATCATTGCGCGCAACGCCGAAGACAGCCTGTTCTGGGGGCCGATCCGCAACCTGCCGGCCGACCTGCCCGACGCGGAAAAACAGCGCCTGACCGCTGAATACGAGCGGCTGATCGAATACCGCATCATGCCGGCCTACCGCGCCTTGCGCGGCTTCATTGCCACCGAGTATCTGCCGGCCTGCCGCGACACCGATGGCCTGGCGGCGCTGCCCGGTGGCGCGGCGTGGTATGCCTACGACGTGCGCCAGAGCACCACCTCGGAGCTGAGCCCGGAGCAGATCCACCAGATCGGGCTGGACGAAGTGGCGCGCCTGCAGGGCGAGATCCAGACGCTGACCAAACAGGTCAAGTTCCGCGGCAACCTGCCCAAGTTCTACAAGTTCATGCAGACCGACAAGCGCTTCAACTTCCGCAGCGAAACCGAACTGCTTGGCAATTACCGCAGCCTGCAGGGTCGCGTGCAACTCGCCGTGCCGCGGCTGTTCAACACCCAGGGCATGCCGACGCTGGAAGTGCGTGCAGTGGAAGCGCAGCGCGCGCAATCGGCCGCCAGCGGTTCGTACATGCGCCCCAGCGCCAATGGCAGCAATGGCGCCACGCCAGGCATCTTCTACGTCAACACCTCCGACCTGCCCTCGCGCAAGACCTGGGAAGCGGAGAGCCTGTACCTGCACGAAGCCATCCCCGGCCACCATTACCAGCTCGGGCTGCAGCAGCAGCTGACCGACCTGCCCAAGTTCCGCCGCCTGGGCGGCGAGACCGCCTATATCGAAGGCTGGGGCCTGTACGCCGAATCGCTGGGCCGCGAGCTGGGGCTGTATCAGGACCCTTACAACTACTACGGCTACCTACAGAACGCGCTATGGCGCTCGATCCGCCTGGTGGCCGATACCGGCCTGCACAGCAAGGGCTGGACGCGCACGCAGGCCATCGACTACATGCTGGACAACTCGGCGATGAGCCGCACCGATGCTGAGGCCGAAGTCGATCGCTACATGGCCATTCCCGGCCAGGCGCTGGCCTACAAGGTGGGCGAGATGAATATCGCGCAACTGCGCGAACAGGCCCAGCGCGAGCTGGGACCGCGCTTCGACGTGCGCGCCTTCCATACCGAAGTGCTCAAGGACGGCTCGGTGCCGCTGGACATCCTGCAGGAAAAGATCCAGCGCTGGATCGCCGCACAGAAGGGCTGAAGCCAGCTCAGGCATGCCCTAGGGTGCGCAAGCGAGCAGGCAGTGCAGGCAGGCAATCTGGCGACCACCTGTCGCGCCTGCGGCAAAGCCCGGCTAGCCGCCGAGACCACGCTGCCGTGCTGCGTGGGCGGCCAGACCACGACGAGTCCGCATGCGCGCATCCCGCAGCGCACCTTTCCGCCACCATACCCCACGGTATACATTCGTGGTCAGGCCGCCGACGGCGGCCCCAGTCATCCCTGGGAGGGGACACATGCGCAAGACCTTCAAGACCCTGATCGTGGCCCTGCCGCTGGCGGCCGCTTCGTTGCTGGCGCAGGCCTCCGATTCGCCGGTAGGCCGCTGGAAGACCATCGACGACGAGACCGGCAAGCCCAAGTCGGTGGTGCAGATCGAACAGGCCGCCAACGGCACCCTCAGCGGCAAGGTGGTGGACATCCTGCAGTCGGCCAAGGGCCCGAACCCGCTGTGCGACAAGTGCGATGGCGAGCGCAAGAACAAGCCGATCAAGGGCATGACCATCCTCTGGGGCCTCAAGCCCGACGGCACCGCGGTGTGGGACGGCGGCTCGGTGCTGGACCCGGCCAAGGGCAAGACTTACAAGGCCAAGATCACCCTGACCGAAGGCGGCAAGAAATTGCAGATGCGCGGCTATGTCGGCATCGAAGCGCTCGGCCGCACGCAGACCTGGGTGCGCGAGTAATCGGGAATCGGGAATCGGGAATCGGGAATCGGGAATTGGGAATTGGGAATTGGGAATTGGGAATCGCAAGAGCGGGCGTCCTTCGGGGCGCCTTTTTTATGCCGCAGCGCGCAGCCCGCCTTCTCACCATGCAGACCTGCTCCACCGATTCCCCATTCCCGATTCCCCATTCCCCATTCCCGACTAGTGCGATAATCGGGTGTCCCCCGCATTACGCCCGCCATGACCCGCACCGCACTCGTTACCACCGCCCTGCCCTATGCCAACGGCCCGCTGCATCTGGGACACCTGGTCGGCTATATCCAGGCCGACATCTGGGTGCGCGCGCGCCGGTTGCGCGGCGACAAGACCTGGTTCGTCTGCGCCGACGACACCCACGGCACGCCGATCATGCTGGCCGCCGAGAAGGCCGGGGTGACCCCGGAAGCCTTCATCGCCAGCATCCAGGCCAGCCATGAGCGCGATTTCGCGGCGTTCGGAGTGACCTTCGATCATTACGATTCGACCAATTCGCCGGTCAATCGCGAGCTCACCGAGGCCTTCTACAGCAAGCTGGAAGCGGCCGGTCATATCAGCCGGCGTTCGGTGGCGCAGTTCTACGACCCGGCCAAGGGCATGTTCCTGCCGGACCGCTACATCAAGGGCATCTGCCCCAACTGCGGCAGCGCCGACCAGTACGGCGACAACTGCGAGGTGTGCGGTGCGACCTATGCGCCCACCGAGTTGAAGGAGCCAAAGTCGGTGATCTCCGGCGCCACGCCGGAGCTGCGCGATTCGGAGCATTTCTTCTTTGAAGTGGGCCATTTCGACGGCTTCCTGCGCGAGTGGCTGGCGGGCGATGTGGCGCTGCCCGGCGTCAAGGCCAAGCTCAAGGAATGGCTGGATGCCGAAGGCGGCCTGCGCGCGTGGGACATCTCGCGCGATGCGCCGTATTTCGGTTTCCAGATTCCCGGCCAGCCGGGCAAGTATTTCTACGTGTGGCTGGATGCGCCGATCGGCTACCTGTGCAGCTTCAAGACGCTGTGCGCGCAGATGGGCGAAGACTTCCAAGCGCATCTGGTCGCCGGCACCCAGACCGAACTGCATCACTTCATCGGCAAGGACATCGTGAACTTCCACGGCCTGTTCTGGCCAGCGGTACTGCACGGCACCGGCCACCGCGCCCCCACGCGCCTGCATGTCAACGGCTATCTGACAGTGGACGGCGCCAAGATGTCCAAGTCGCGCGGTACCTTCGTGATGGCGCGGACCTTCCTGGACGTGGGCCTGGAGCCGGAGGCGCTGCGCTATTACTTTGCGGCCAAATCCTCCGGCGGCGTGGACGATCTGGACCTCAATCTGGGCGATTTCATCGCACGGGTGAATGCGGATCTGGTCGGCAAGTTCGTCAACCTGGCCAGCCGCTGCGCCGGCTTCATCGGCAAGCGCTTCGATGGCAAGCTGGCCGACGCGCTGCCCGACCCGGCGCAGTACGACCGCTTCGTCGCCGCGCTGGCGCCGATCCGCGAGGCCTACGAACGCAACGATGCGGCCAGCGCGATCCGCCAGACCATGGCGCTGGCCGACGAGGCCAACAAGTACATCGACGACACCAAGCCGTGGGTGATCGCCAAGCAGGAGGGCGCCGATGCGCAGCTGCAATCGGTCTGCACGCAAGGCCTGAACCTGTTCCGCATCCTGGTGGCCGGCCTCAAGCCGATCCTGCCGCGCACCTGCGCCGAAGCCGAGGCGTTTTTGTCGGCGCCGATGACCAGCTGGGAAGATGTGGAGCGCCCGCTCACCGCACACACGATCCAGCCCTACACCGCCCTGTTCACCCGTATCGACCCCAAACTGATCGACGCCATGACCGACGCTTCCAAAGACACGATGGCCGCACCTGCGGCACCGGCTACGACCACCAAGCCCGCACCCAGCAAGGCCGACGCAAAGCCTGCCGCCGTTGCGAATCCCGAATCCCAAACCACCAATCCCGCCCTCATCGGCATCGACGATTTCGCCAAGCTCGACCTGCGCATCGGCAAGGTGTTGGTGTGCGAGTTCGTGGAAGGCTCGGACAAGCTGCTGCGTTTCGAACTGGATGCCGGCGAGCTGGGCAAGCGTCAGATCTTCTCGGGCATCCGTGGCAGCTACGGCGAACCGGAAACGTTGGTCGGCCGCAACGTGGTATTCATCGCCAACCTGGCCCCGCGCAAGATGCGCTTCGGCATCAGCGAAGGCATGATTCTCTCGGCTGGCTTCGACGGCGGCGCACTGGCGCTGCTGGACGCCAATGGCGGCGCGCAGCCTGGCATGCCTGTCAGGTAACGAGATTGGGGAGTTGGGATTTGGGATTCGTAGAAGCCGGAGCTGATTGTTGTAGTAGACCTGACTTGAGTGCTTGGCGCGTGCCCTCATCCGCCCCTGCGGGGCACCTTCTCCCGCACGCGGGAGAAGGGAACAATCAGTCACCGCGCTTTTAACCAATCCCCACTCCCGACTCCCCAATCCCCGCCCCCATGCACCTGGCCCTGTTCGACTTCGACCACACCATCACCACCTGCGACACCTATGCGCGCTTTCTGCGCAAGGTCGCCACGCCCGCGCAGCTGGCGTCGGCAAAGTGGCAGGTCGGCCCGTGGGTGCTGGGCTATCGGCTGGGCATGGTGTCCGCTGCCGCGCTGTGCGCGCGGGTCACGCGCATCGTGTTCAGTGGGCGCTCGCTGGACAAGATGGCCGCGCATGGTGCCGATTACACGCGCGCACGGCACTGCCGGGTGTGCTGCGTGCAGAAGTGATGCAACGCATCGACTGGCACCAGGCGCAAGGGCATGAGGTGGTGCTGGTCTCCGCATCGCTGGATCTGTACCTGCAGCCCTGGTGCACGCAGCATGGGCTGTCGCTGATCTGCAACCGGCTCGAACACACCGGCGGCGTACTGAGCGGGCGCTATGCCGAGGGTGATTGCGGGCCGCACAAGGCCCGGCAGATTCGCGCGCGCTACGACCTGGCACAATACGCCTGCGTGCATGCCTATGGCGACAGCCGCGAAGACCAGCCGATGCTGGCACTGGCGCAACAGCGTTGGTATCGCGGCCATCGGCTGCACTGACATCGCAATGCCCATTCCCGCGCCCGATCTGGTCGAACGGCTCGACCGCCTGTTGCCGCAAACCCAATGCGGCCAGTGCGGCTACGACGGCTGCCGCCCCTACGCGCAGGCGATGGCGGACGGCCAGGCAGGGGTCGACCACTGCCCTCCCGGCGGCGATGCCGGCGCGCGTGCGCTGGCCCAGCTGCTGGGCGTGCCCGCAAGCCCCTACGATCGCAGTCGCGGGGCGCACAAGCCGGCGCAGGTGGCGTGGATCGTGGAGGCCGACTGCATCGGCTGTACCAAATGCATCCAGGCCTGCCCGGTGGATGCCATCGTCGGCGGCGCCAAGCACATGCATACGGTCATCGCGCCGCTGTGTACCGGTTGCGAGCTGTGCCTGCCGGCGTGCCCGGTGGATTGCATCGCCCTGCATCCGCTGGGCTGAAGACCGTGCCGGCGCAAGGCGTTGCCGGTCGCCACGCCGCCTGCCAGGCCAGGTATGTCGCGGCGCAGGCAGCATCACCCCATTCTCCCCACGCCCGGTCGGGAACGTCCTGACGCCTGGCGGCGCATCCATGCCGCAGCCGTGCCCGTATGGGTAAGCATCCCCATCGAGGACCTGCCGATGCGTTCACTTGCTGCCGCGCTTGCCGCCTGCTGCCGACCGATTCCACCATTGCTGCTTGTGCTTGGCAGCCTGCCGCTGAGCGCGGCGGCGGTCACCCAGGTGGATGGCGAGGCCTACGACGCCGACAGCGGCGCCTTGCGCTACCGTGAATCGCATTGGCTGCTCGACGACGGTGGGCGGCTGGTGCTGTACCGCTGCCCCAACGGGCAGGCGTTCGCGCGCAAGCAGATCGATGGGGGCGGCCCGTCGCCCGATTTCAGCCTGATCGATGAACGCGATGGCTATCGCGAAGGCGTACGTCGGCGCGAGGGCGTGCGCGAGATGTTCCAGCAACCGCCCGGCAAGCCCGAGCGCCGCACCGCGTTGCCGGCTGGCAAGGACGAACGCGTCATCGATGCAGGCTTCGACGCCTATCTGCGCGCCCACTGGGATGCCCTGGCCACCACGGCGCAGCGGGTGGATTTCGTGCTGCCCAGCCTGCAACGGCAGTTGGCGTTTCGTGTCGAACGCATCGACGATGCTGCAGGCCAGCGACGCTTCCGCATCGCGCTGGATACGTGGTACGGCGCCGTGGTGCCGTCGCTGGAGGTGCGCTATTCCATCGCCAGCAAGCGCCTGCTGGAGTTTCGCGGCGTGGGCAACCTGCGCGATGCGCAGGGGCGCTACCCGCGCGTGCGCATCGTATTCCCCGACACCGCTCCACGGGCAAGCACCGACGCGGCGTTGCGCCAGGCACGCGAGCAGGCCCTGACCCGTAGCTGCACCACGGCGTGACGCCGGTCCGCGCCATCTTCACGCCCGACCACGCGCCGTTGCGTACAACGGCCCGGGCACCCATTCCGCGCACAGGAGCACCCGCATGGCAAAGGCCTACCTCTGGATCAACGCAGTGCTCTACCTCGCCCTGGCGGTGTGGTGCACGCTTTCGCCGCTCAAGACCGCAAACGCGGTGGGCTATACCCAGCTGTCGCCGGCCGGGCAATCCGAATACCTGGTCATCTATGGCGGCCTGCAGCTGGGCATGGCGTTCCTGTTCGGCTATTTCGCCTGGATCGATCAAGCGCGCACCGGGCTGGTGGTCGCACTGGCTTTCTACGTACCGATCGTGCTGTTCCGCAGCGCGTCGCTGGCCAAACTATGGCCGGTTTCTGCGCCCACGGTGGCGTTGGCGGGGGTGGAAATCGTGTTGCTGCTCGCTGCCGCACTGCTGTGGTGGCGCAAATGAAGGACAGGCTTGGCCCACTCCGGTAGCATCGCGTACATCTCTTCCGATGCCCGACCGCATGAGTGCCATTCCTGGCCAAGACGACGATGAAACCGGACGCCTGCTGACCGCAACCGCGGGCGGCGACCGGCATGCCTTCGAAGCGCTGTACCGGCAGACCTCGCCCAAGCTGTTCGGCGTGTGCCTGCGCTTGATCCCGCAGCGCGCCGAGGCAGAGGAAGTGCTGCAGGACGTGTTCACGCTGATCTGGCACAAGGCCGGCCAGTTCGACCCCGGCCGTGCACGCGGCCTGACCTGGCTGGCGATGATCGCGCGCAACAAGGCCATCGACCACTTGCGCGCCAATGCGCCGCAACGCCGCAACGTGGCGCTGGACGATGCCGGCGAGCTGCGCGACCACGATGCACTACCACTGGAGCGCACCGAACGCGCCAGCACGCGCCGCCGCATCGACCACTGCCTGGCCGAGCTGGAGCCGCCACGCAGCGAACTGATTCGCACCGCCTTCTTCGAAGGCATCACCTACGAGGAGCTTGCCGCGCGCACCGATACCCCCATCGGCACGGTCAAGAGCTGGATCCGCCGTAGCCTGGCCAAACTCAAGGCATGCCTGGAACGATGAGTACGTCCCTTCCCATCGACCAGGAACCACCGCGCGACGTGCTGGCCGGCGAGTACGTGCTCGGCCTGCTCGGCGCCGACGAACGTCTGGCGGCCGAGCAGCGCATCGCCACCGATGCCCCGTTCGCGCAGGCAGTGCTGCAGTGGCAGGACCACCTGGCTCCGCTGCTGGAAGAGATCGCCGCGGTGACGCCGCCGGACCAGGTCTGGGCACGCGTGCGCCAGACACTGGGCTTCGACGCGCCGCTGCGCGCGGTGCCGACAGCAGCGCCTGCAAGCACCGGCACACCGGCGGCACCGCTCTGGAACAACCTGCGCTTCTGGCGCTGGGCCAGCGCCGGTGGGCTGGCCACCGCGGCGGCATGCGTGCTGGCGCTGTTGAATCTGCGAACTGCGCCTGCCCCTGTGCAACCGCCGCGCGAGACGCCCCTCGTGCAGGCGCCGGCTACCCCGCCTGCGGCGACCACGCCGACGACGACCGGCATCGCGATGACCTCGACACTGGCCACCGCAGACGGGCGGCCAGGCTATGTGGCGCTGATGGATGCCGACAAGCGCACCATCACGGTCACCCCGCTGGACCGCACGGCCACTGCCGACAAGGTGCCCGAACTGTGGCTGATTACGCCCGATGGCAAGGCGCATTCGATGGGCACCTTCGACGACCAGCGGGCACGCCGCACCCAGATTCCCGACCAGCTGATGCCCATGCTCGGCAACGAGGCGATCCTGGCGGTGACGCTGGAACCGCCAGGTGGTGCACCCGGTGGCGTGGCGACCGGCACGGTGGTGGCAAAGGGCGGTATCAGTACGCTGGCGATGGCGCCCTGAGCCAACCGCACCGCCGCCGCGTCCCCAGGCAGGCACGCGCCGGCAGGGGCGACTTGTGGCCGCCGGCACAGGCGGCCACGCTGCTGCCGGATGGCGATGCCTGCTGCACGGCCCGTGGCTTCCACGCACGCAATGCATTCACAAGCGACCTCGGGTGCGCCGGTGATACTGGGCGCACAGATTGGCACCTGCGGGCGCGCGCGTCGTGCGTGCGTGCGAGCCGGCGCGTCACATGCATGCGACGATCCAGCCGGTTGGTGCATCCATTGGCCGGCGGTTTCCGTAGAACGACACCACGACCTCTGGAGATTGATGCGTGCCGAGTACTGGACTCGACCCTCGCGTTGCAAGGCCACAGCCCCATGCCCCATCCGGGAGGCGCGGTGCCTGGACCTATCGGTGGATCGGCAGCCTGCGCCGTTGGGTGGATTCGCAAGCCGATGGTCCACTGGACGAGGCGCGCGCCGACCGCATCGACTGGCTGCGCGCCCTGCCCTTCATTGCGTTGCATCTGGCCTGCCTGGCGGTGTTCTGGGTTGGCGCATCGTGGTTTGCGGTCGGCACGGCGCTGGCGCTGTACGCGCTGCGCATGTTCGCGCTCACCGGCTTCTACCATCGCTACTTCTCCCACCGCGCGTTCAAGACATCACGTGTGCTGCAGTTCGTGTTCGCGGCCATCGGCGCCACCTGCGTGCAGCGCGGGCCGTTGTGGTGGGCGGCGCATCACCGCAACCACCACCGGCATACCGATACCGGCCGCGACCCGCATTCGCCGGCCCAGCACGGCTTCTGGTGGAGCCATACCGGCTGGTTCCTGACTCCGCGCAACTTCCGCACCGATTGGGAGGTGATTCCCGACCTGCGTCGCTTTGCCGAACTGCGCTTCCTCGACCGCTTCGACATCGTGATGCCGGTGTTGCTGGCCGTTGGCCTGTATTTGCTCGGCGACTGGCTGGCGGCGGCCGCGCCGGGGTTGAAGACCACCGGCGCGCAGCTGCTGGTGTGGGGGTTCGTGCTGTCCACCGTGGCGCTGTTCCATGCCACCTTCACCATCAATTCGCTGGCGCACCGCTTCGGTAGCCGGCGCTTCGACACCCGCGACGACAGCCGCAACAACTGGCTGCTGGCGTTGCTCACCTTCGGCGAAGGCTGGCACAACAATCACCACTTCTTCCCTGGCTCGGCACGCCAGGGCCTGCGCTGGTGGGAGTACGACGTGACCTGGTACGGACTCACCGCGATGTCGTGGGTGGGCCTGGTCTGGGATCTCAAGCCGATGCCGGCCTCGTTGGTCAGCCGTGGCCAGCGGGTGGACCAATGAGCGAGCGCAGGATTGCCGTGGTCGGCAGCGGCATTGCCGGCCTGGGCGCGGCGTGGCTGCTGTCGCGCCGCCATGAGGTCACCTTGTTCGAGGCCGCCGATTACCTGGGCGGCCACACTCACACCCACCAGATCCAGCTCGACGGCCAGCGCTACGCGGTGGACAGCGGCTTCATCGTGTTCAACCCGCAGCACTACCCGTTGCTCACGCGCATGTTCGCCGAGCTCGACGTGGCCGCGCAGCCGACCACGATGAGCTTTTCGGTGCACGATGCGCGCAGCGGGCTTGAGTACAACGCCGGCACCTTGAACGGGCTGTTCTGCCAGCGCCGCAACCTGCTCAGCCCACGCTTCTGGGGCATGCTGGCCGACCTGCGCCGCTTCTATCGGCAGGCGCCGGCGGTGCTGCACAGCGACGAGCGCTTCAGCACGCTAGGCGCGTATCTACAGCGGCACGGCTATGGCGCGGCGTTCCGCGACCAGCATCTGGTGCCGATGGCGTCGGCGCTATGGTCCTCGCCATCGCAGACCATTCTCGAATTTCCAATGGGCCAGTTGATCGGCTTCATGGCCAACCACCACATGCTGCAACTCAGCGGGCGGCCGCAGTGGCAGGTGGTGCGTGGCGGTTCCAATAGCTATGTGCGTGCGCTGCGGCGGCGCTGGCAGGTACTCGAGCGCCTGTCCACGCCAGTGCATGGTATCCGCCGTACGCCCGATGGCGTGGTGGTGAGCTCGCTGCGCGGACAGGAACACTTCGACGAGGTGGTGCTGGCCTGCCACGCCGACGATGCGCTGGCCTTGCTCAGCGATGCGTCCGAGGCCGAACAGCAGATCCTGGGCGGCATCACCTACCAGAACAACGACACCGTGCTGCATACCGACGCGCGCATCCTGCCGCGCGACCGCCGCGCCTGGGCCGCCTGGAATGCGCATGTCCCGGCCGACCCGCAGGCGCCCTGCACGGTGAGTTACTGGATGAACGCGCTGCAATGCATCGACGCACCGCAGCCGTTCATCGTCAGCCTCAACCGCGACCACGACATCGACCCGGCCAAGGTGCTGCGGCGCATGCGCTACCGGCACCCGGTGCAGAACGCCGCCGCGCTGGCGGCGCAGGGCCGCAAGGCCGAGATCCAGGGCAAGCAGCACACCTGGTTTGCCGGCGCGGCCTGGGGTTTCGGCTTCCACGAAGATGGCCTGCGCAGCGGCGTGGATGTGGCGCATGGACTGGGAGTGAGCTGGTAATGCACCTGCTGCGCGAAGCCAGTACCGATACCGTGCCGCTGCCTTCCGGTGAGGACAGCGGTGCCGGCAGCGTGGCGGTCGGCTTGCGCAGCGCGATTTACACCGGCTGGGTGCGGCACCGGCGGTTCGCACCCAAGCCGCTGGACTTCCGTTACCGGCTGTTTCTGCTGTATCTGGATCTGTCCGAGCTGGATCAGGTGTTCGCAGGCCGCTGGCTGTGGTCGGTGGGGCGCGCCAACCTGGCGCAGTTTCGCCGCAGCGATTACCTGGGCGATCCGGCCATTCCGCTGGATCAGGCCGTGCGCGATTGCGTGCAGGCGCACACCGGCGAGCGCCCGGATGGTGCGATCCGCCTGCTGACGCACCTGCGCTACTTCGGCCATGTGTTCAACCCGGTGAGCTTCTACTACTGCTTCGACCGGCATGACGGCCTGCGCTGGATCGTGGCGGAAATCACCAACACGCCATGGCAGCAACGCCACGCCTACGTGCTGCCGGTGGCACAGGCGCGCAGCCACCGCGACGTGCACGCCTGGCGCTTCGACAAGCGCTTCCATGTCTCGCCGTTTATGGGCATGCAGCATCAATACGACTGGCGCTTCAGCGTGCCGGCCGCGCAACTGCGCGTGCATATGGATGTGCTGGATGCGCCGCACGCCGCCGATACCGATGCCGATGCCGATGCCGATGCCGATGCCGATGCCGAGCACAATGGCACGCGCCGCTTCGATGCCACGCTGGTGCTGCAACGTCAGCCACTGACCGCGCGTACGCTGGCGCGCACCTTGTTCGCCTACCCCTTGATGACCGTGCAGGTCGTGATCGCCATCCACTGGCAGGCCTTGCGCCTGTGGCTGCGCGGCAACCCTGTGCATGACCACCCCCACCCGCCTGTGCGAGATCGCCGATGAACGCCACGTCCCTGCCCGACTCCGCCGTGCCGCGCGCGGCCTCCTGGACGGACCGCCTGTTGCGCAAGCGCCTGTTGGCCACGCTGGGCGAGCTGCGCGACGGGCAGCTGCAGCTGCACGACGCCGACGGCATCACCACGCTGGGCACTGCCAGCGGCGCGGACGCGTTGCAGGTGCAGCTGCGCGTGACCGACCCGGGCTTCTACCGCCAGGCCGCACTCAACGGCAGCGTGGGGGCCGGCGAGTCTTACATGGACGGGCAATGGCAATGCGACGATCTGGTTGGGCTGATGCGCGTGCTGCTGCGCAATCGTGACCGCCTGGATGCGATGGAGACCGGCACCGCGCGCCTGGGCGGCTGGGCCATGCGCAGCCTGCATGCCTTCGCGCGTAATACCCGCAGCGGCAGCCGGCGCAATATCGCCGCGCACTACGACCTGGGCAACCCGCTGTTCAAATTGTTCCTGGACGAAAACCTGATGTATTCGTCGGCGATCTTCGTCGATGGCGAGGAGGCGCAGGCCGAGGCGGCACTGGAGCGCGCAGCCACGCGCAAGCTCGAACGCATCTGCCAGAAGTTGCGTCTTGGTCCGCAGCATCACGTAGTGGAGATCGGCACCGGCTGGGGCGGCTTCGCCCTGCACGCGGCCCGCGAACACGGCTGCCGCGTCACCACCACCACGATTTCGCGCGAGCAGTTCGAGCTGGCATCGCAACGCATCGCCGCTGCCGGCCTGAGCGACCGGGTCACGGTACTGCTGAGCGACTACCGCGACCTGCAGGGACGCTTCGATCGCGTGGTGTCGATCGAGATGATCGAGGCGATCGGCCACCAGTATCTGGACACCTACTTCGCCAAGGTCGGCAGCCTGCTCACCGACGATGGCGAGGCGCTGATCCAGGCCATCACCATTGAAGACCATCGCTACAAGCAGGCGCTGCACTCGGTGGACTTCATCAAGCGGCACATCTTTCCCGGCAGCTTCATTCCCTCGGTGGCGGCAATGACCGGGGCGGTGGCACACGCCAGCGATCTGCGCCTGTTCCATCTGGAAGACATCGGCCCCAGCTATGCATTGACCCTGCGCGCCTGGCGGCAGCGCTTCATGGCGCAGCTGCCGCAGGTGCGCGCACTGGGCTACGACGAGCGCTTCATCCGCATGTGGGAGTTCTACCTGGCCTATTGCGAAGCGGGCTTCCTGGAGCGCTCGATCGGCGACGTCCATCTATGGCTCAACAAGCCCGGCGCGCGTCCGCCGCAGTTTGTGCCCGGCCTTGCGTGAGGCATGCAGCAGCTCGGCAACTATCTCGGCTTGCAGGTGCTCTGGGTGGTGGCGGTAGCCGCCGCCGCGGACGGGCGCGTGTGGCCAACGCTGCTGGTACTGGCGCTGTTTGCGCTGTATCAACTGTGGCCCTCGCGACGCGCGGCCGGGGATGTGCCGTTGCTGATCGCCGCATTGGCACTGGGTTTGCTGCTGGACACCACGCTGGCCGCTGGCGGCTGGGTGCGCTATGCCATGCCATGGCCCGGTAGCGTGCTGGCGCCGGCATGGATCCTGGCGTTGTGGCTGGGCTTTGCGCTCACGCTCAACCATTCGCTGCGCAGCGTGATGCAACGCCCGTGGCTGGCGGTGTTGCTGGGGGCCATCTTCGGCCCATTTTCGTACTGGCTGGCGCAGCGCAGTTGGCACGCCGTGGAACTGTTGCCGCCGTTGCTGCATGCGGCCCTCGCCGTCGGCATCGGCTGGGGTGTGGCCTGCGGCGTGTTGTCGCTGTATGCACGGCGCCTGCAGCGACCATTGACACAACCGAATCCTGGAGAACTGCAATGACTGCCTGGCCGCTGCTGCATGTCGCCTTCTTCGCCAGCGGGGTGATGCTGCTCGGGTGGCTGTGGCAGCGCCGCAGCGGCAATGCCGGGCCGGTGGACGTGTTGTGGGCCGCCTGCCTGGCGGTGGCTGCGCCGTACTGCGCCTGGATGTCCGACGGTGCGTTGCTGCCGCGCGTATTGGTGGCGGTACTTGGCGGTCTGTGGGGCGCGCGGCTGGCCTGGCATCTGGGCGTGCGCGTGTTCGGCGACCCGCACGAGGACGGTCGTTATCGCGCCCTGCGCGCGCACTGGAACGGCGACCAGCACAAATTCCTCGGCTTTTTCCTGGCCCAGGCGGTGGTGGTGGTGCTGTTTGCAGTGCCATTCCTGGCCGCCGCCAGCAACCCCAACCCCGACTGGAGCCTGTGGACCAGCCTGGCGATCGTGGTGTGGCTGGTCGCCGTCGGTGGCGAGGCCCTGGCCGACCGGCAACTGTCGCTGCACAAAGCCAATCCGGCCAATCGCGGCAAGACCTGTCGCAAGGGGCTGTGGCGATATTCGCGCCATCCCAATTATTTCTTCGAGTTCGTGCATTGGTTCGCCTATCTGGCCTTGGCGGTCGGCGCCGGGCCCTGGCCGGTAGCGCTATGCGCGCTCGGGCCGGTGGTGATGTTCGTGTTCCTGTATCGCTTCACCGGTATTCCCTACACCGAGCAGCAGGCACTGCGCTCGCGTGGCGAGGACTATGCGCAGTACCAACGCACCACCAGCGCGTTCTTCCCGCTTCCCCCTTCGTCCTGAGCTGTCTGGAGAGTTGCATGTCCACTGTCACCGCCCCGCCTTCCTCGCTCCCGGATGAAGCCTTCGCCACGCGCCTGGCCGAATCTGGTGTGCTGCCCGATACCGCCCTGCGTTACGGCATCCGCCGTTTGTGCGCGCAGCGCCTGCGCGATGAGCGTGGCGACGACGCCGATGCCAACGGCGAGCGCCAACGCGCCTTCATCGACAGCCTGCGTGCCAGCGCGATCGCGATCGAAACCGATGCGGCCAACCGCCAGCACTACGAATTGCCGCCGCAGTTCTTCACCCTGTGCCTGGGCAAGCGGCTGAAGTACAGCAGCTGCTACTGGGACGCGAGCACTCCGGACCTGGACGCGGCCGAAGAACGCATGCTGGCGCTGTACGGGCAACGCGCCGAGTTGGCCGATGGTCAACGCATCCTGGAGCTGGGCTGCGGCTGGGGCTCGCTGACCCTGTGGATGGCCGAGCGCTACCCCAACGCCACCATTACTGCGGTCTCCAACTCACGCCCGCAGCGCGCGCATATCCTGGAGCAGTGCCGTCTGCGCGGGCTGGGCAACGTGCAGGTCGTCACCGCCGACGTCAACGCGCTGGCGCTGCCGCCCGGCAATTTCGACCGTGTGGTCTCGGTGGAAATGTTCGAGCACATGCGCAACTACCGCGACCTGCTCGCGCGCGTGGGTAGCTGGCTGGCGCCGGGTGGCAAGCTGTTCGTGCACATCTTCTGCCACCGCGACCTGGCCTATCCCTTCGAAGTGGCCGGCGAAGACAACTGGATGGGCCGGCATTTCTTCACCGGCGGGCTGATGCCGGCAGCGGACACCTTGCTGCATTTCCAGCAGGACGTGGTCATCGAACAGCGTTGGCTGCTGTCGGGCCAGCATTACGAAAAAACCGCCAACGCCTGGCTGCAGAACCAGGACCGCCACCGCGCGCAGATCATGCCGTTGTTGCAGCAAACCTATGGCGAGGATGCGCAGCGCTGGTGGCAGCGCTGGCGCATGTTCTGGCTGGCGTGCGCGGAACTGTTCGGCTACGACCAGGGCCGCGAATGGGGCGTGGCGCACTACCGCTTCGTCAAGCGCTGACGGTCCGGGCGCAACGCCAGCGTACGGATGGGCAGATGATCGCTGCTCGTCGCCAGCGATCGGCCTGCGGGGGCGGTCAGCCCGCCGCAGCGGTGATGACGATTTCCACCTTCCATTCCGGACGCGCCAACTTCGCTTCCACGGTGGCACGTGCCGGAGTGAAGCCATGCGGCACCCATTCGTCCCAGGCGGCGTTCATGCCGTCGAAGTCGGCGATGTCGGCCAGATAGATTTCAGCGCGCAGGATCTTGGTCTTGTCGCTGGCCGCCAGCGCCAACAACTTGTCGATCTCGCCCAGCACCTGGCGCGTCTGGCCGGTGATGTCCTGGTGGGTGTCTTCGGCAATCTGCCCGGCCAGGTAGCACACGCCGCCGTGGACGGTCATTTCCGACATGCGCGGGCCGGTATCGAATCGCTGCAGCATTTCAGGTGTCCTCCAATTGATTGACCGGGCCATTGTGGCGCGAATGCGGCGGGCGTGCAGCCTCGGTGGGCGCGGCACACGCCAACCGCACCCCGGCCCCTACCATCCAGATCACGATCAGCACGATGGCCGTTTTCTGGCTGATGCCGGGCGGTGCGGCCGGCACGCTGACGTGGAACAGCAACACGGCGAACGCGGCCCACCCCAGGCCGAACGCCACTGCGGCGTGGTGTTGCCATGCGCGATCGGAGCGGAAGTACCACGACTGCAGCACTATCGCCGCAACAACGCACAGGAACGTGGCATCGGCCGCCAGCACATGCACCATCGCCGCGGCATTCGGCGCCAGCTCCGGCATCCAGCTGTCGCCGATCGCCACCACGCACAGGCCAAGCGCCGCACTCCAGAACAGGCCGAGTACGGTCCGGCTGCGGGCAGACGGCGCCAGCGCTGCAGACAGGCCAAGCGCCAACCACGCCATGGCTGCGGCAAGTAGGCAGTAGGCGGTCCGCAGCAACAGGCCGTAGCGGCCGTGCAGATACGCGCTCAGCTGCGCATCGACCCAGTCCAGATCGCTGCGGCACCATTGCAGCGCCAGCACCAGCCCGATGAAGGCCACACCGGCCCCAGCGGCGATCGCGCCGGCCTGCCGGCTCCAACGTGGCGCACCGGCCGGGGCCGGGGACACCACCGGCGGCGGCTGTTGGAGATTGCGTGTCATCGAGCTGTCTGCCTTCCAACCGTGATTGCCGCCTTCGCCAGCGGTACGGCACCTGTGCGTGCCTTTGCCCTATGATGCGCGCGGCCATGGTGTGCCGACGGGGTGTCGGCCCAGCCGAAGCATGTGTCCACCTCACTTCGGCGCTTCCAGGCAATCACGCTCCATGCACCGTCCATCCGCCTGTCCCCTGCTGACCCTGTGTGCGCGCGGCACGTATCGTGCATCGGCCCTTCTTCCCTTTCAACAACCCGCGTTGCCCTTATGACGGATACCTCGATGTCTTCCGAAGCGCCCTCCAGCGGCTGGCGACGCGCCCTGCCGGTGCTGATTAGCCTGGCGATCCTGGCGATGGCGCTGCACGCGCTGTCGGCGCAGTTCACCGACCATGGCTATCGCCAGATCCGCCAGGCATTCCGCGCGCTGGGTGCCGGGCAGATCGCCCTGACCCTGCTGCTGGGGCTGAGCAGCTACGCCTGCCTGGTGGGTTTCGACTGGGTGGGGCTCAAGCGCACCGGCAAGCGGCTGCATCCGGCGCGGGTGGGCATCACTGCGTTCATGGCACACGCGGTTGGCCAGACCCTGGGCTTTGCCGCGCTCACCGGTGGCGCGGTGCGCCTGCGCGGCTACGGCAGCGTGGGGCTGACCCTGGCCGAGATCGGCCAGGTGGTGCTGATGAGCACACTGGGCTTCGTCTTCGGCGCCTGGGTGCTGCTCGGGCTGGCATTGCTGCTGGAGCCGGAAGCGGCCGCACGCGCGCTGCCGATCGCCGCCGACGGCATCCGCATCGCCGGCATCGCGCTACTGGCAGGCTATGTGGCGATGCTGGCGCTAGTGGGCAGGCAGGGCCGCGAATTCGGTATCCGGAGCCACCGTTTCTGGTTGCCGGACCGCAACACCGTGCTCGGCGTCACTGCGCTCAGCGTGGTGGAACTGGGCCTGGCGGCGGCGGCGTTCTACGTGCTGCTGCCGCCGGACCCGGGTGCCGGCTATTTCGGCTTCATCGGCATCTGGCTGGTGGCGGTGGTGGCCGGCCTGATCTCCACCGTGCCGGCAGGCCTGGGCGTGTTCGAGTGGAGCCTGCTCAAGCTGCTGCCGCACGTCACCCCTGCCGCCGTGCTGGCTGCGGCGCTGGCCTACCGGGTCACCTACTACATCGTGCCGCTGCTGATCTCGGTGGCCATGGCTGCGGCTTCCGGGCTCGGCGCACCGGTGCGCGCCAGCGCCAGCACCGCCCGCACGCTGTGGAGGGCGTTGCGCCCGTGGCTGCCGCAGATCCTGGCGCTGGCGGTGTTTGCGGTCGGTGCGGCGCTGGTGATCGATGGCACCTTGCCCACCCCGCGCGCGCGCCAGGAGGTGGCACCGCTGCCGCTGATCGAAACCTCGCACCTGCTGGTCAGCCTGGGCGGCATGATGCTGCTGCTGATCGGCCAGGGCTTGCAGCGGCGCAGCCATGCGGCCTGGGTCCTGGCGCTAGGCGTGTGCGTGCTGCTGCCGCCGTTGTCGCTGCTGCGCGGCAGCCATATCTCCGTGTCACTGTCGGCGGCGCTGGCGGCCGTGGCGTTGTGGGCCGCGCGCCGCGAGTTCTACCGCCAGGGCGCGCTGTTGGACGAAGCCTGGTCGTGGCGCTGGTTGAGCAACCTGGGCCTGGTGCTGGTGGCCACCTTCTGGCTGCTGTTCTTCGTCTACAGCCATGTCGAATACAGCAACGACCTGTGGTGGGAGTTCGCCACCTCCGCCAATGCCCCACGGGCGCTGCGCGCGGCGTTGATCCTGTGCGTGGGCGTGATCGTCTTCGGCATGGCGCGCCTGCTGCGCGGCGGGCGGCGCCCGATGCCGCCTGCCGATGCGCCGGTGCTGCAGACCCTGGCACCGGTCCTTGCGACCAGCACCGATACCCAGGCCTGCCTGGCGTTGACCGGCGACAAGGCCTTCCTGCTCGACGAACAGAGCCGCGGCTTCGTGATGATGCAGCGCTACGGCGGCTCGCTGATTTCGATGGGCGACCCGGTCGGCCCGCCGGAGGTGGCGTGCGCGCTGATCTGGCGGTTCCGCGAAGAGGCCGACCGCATGGGCCTGCGCCCGGTGTTCTACCAGGTGGGCGAGAAGTACTGGCAGACCTACCTGGACATGGGCCTGACCCTGGTCAAGCTGGGTGAGGAGGCGATCGTGCCGCTGGAAGGCTTCACGCTGGAAGGCCGCGACCGTGCCGACCTGCGCCAGGCCTGGAATCGCGGCAAGCGCGGCGGCCTGAGCTTCCGCATGCTGCCGCCGGAACAGGTGGACGCGGTCCTGCCGCGCCTGGCCGAGGTGTCCGAGCAATGGCTGGAAGAGAAATCCGGCGAAGAGAAAGGGTTCTCCCTGGGCAGCTTCGATGGCGACTACCTGCGCCGCTTCCCGGTCGCGGTGGCCGAAGCCGAAGGCCAGATCGTGGCCTTTGCCAACGTGTGGTGCGCGCCGGCCGGCGGCGAGCTGTCGGTGGACCTGATGCGGCACAGCGCGCAGGCGCCCAAGGGCACCATGGACTTCCTGTTCATCGAGCTGTTCCTGTGGGGGCAGGCTAATGGCTACACCCGGTTCTCGCTGGGCATGGCGCCGTTGTCGGGGCTGGCCGAGCATCGCCTGGCCGGCCGCTGGAACCGCTTCGCCAGCTTGGTCGCACGGCATGGCGAGCGCTTCTACGGCTTCAGCGGGCTACGCCGCTTCAAATCGAAGTTCTCCCCGACCTGGCGCCCGCGCTATCTGGTCGCGCCCGGCGGCATGCACCTGCCGGCGGCGCTGCTGGATGTGACCCGCCTGATCTCGGTGGATCCTGGCCGGCAGGAGTAAGGCGACGCGCAACCTGCCGCGTTACGCGACTGTGTCAGTCTGTTGAGGGCGCCTGCGTGCTTGAGCGGAGTGCTCGCCGATCAGCGGTAGCACTATGGGGAGCGCGGTGTCGCGTCCGGGGGTGGGACCGTGTGGCGGCATGGATGCCGCTACCGAGCCTCCAGGGACGGATTCACGGCGTGTCCCGACACCGGATGCGGCGCCGCGCCATCGACCCACTCCGCGCACCGATCACGCTATGCACGACATCCATCGTTTCCCTGCAGATGCTCGGGCGTGCTGCGGGCGCTTGCGCGCGTACCGGTGGTGAGGGACACGCGCAAGCACCACTGGTCGCATCAGACGGCCGAACGAACAGCGACGAGGGGGTTGCTGACCACGCGTCGGCCGAGAGTTGGCTGACGCGTGGTCAAACTGTCCCGCTCGTTCAAGGCGTCGACAGTGCGTGCAACTGCTCCATGATCGTCTTGGCCAGAGTTGCGTAATCGCCCTTGAAATGGTGATCGCCCGGCAGCGCGACGCGCCTGGCGACCTGCGCAGGCAGGCTCGGGCACAGCGCGTCGTCGTCGTCCTGACCGTAGATGCAGACCGTGGTGCCGGCCGGCAGGCGCTGCACTTCCGGCGCGATCGGCAAACCCTCGTCGTCCGAACCCAGCCAGTTGCTGACGTGGAATTCGTAATCGGCCAGCTTGCCCACCGACAGCAGCGCGGTCATGCGGATGTTCTGCCGGGTGGCCGCAGGCAGCTTGTTGATCGCCGCCGGCAACACGTCGGCGCCCTGCGAGAAGCCGATCAGCACCACGCGCTTGCGCTGCCAGCGTTGCGCGTAGATGCGCGCAATGCGGTCCAGGTCGGTGGCGAAGCCCTGCGGGGTCCGCTCGGTCCAGAAGTAACGCAGCGAGTCCAGCCCCACCACCGGAATACCCTGCGCGGCCAGCGCGTCGGCCACTTCTTCATCCAGACCGGCCCATCCGCCGTCGCCGGAGACGAAGATCACGAAGGTGTCGTCGTCGCTGTCGCCATCTGGCGCAGCCGGCGCCTCGACCACCGGCAGGTCGGCCAGGCCGCCCGGCGGCGGCGGCAAGGCCACGCCCTTCTGTTCGCCCAGCGAGCGGGCCGCGGCCCGCAGGCCGGGCAGGATGTCGCCGCGCACGGACCGCTTGAAGCTGCGCGCCTGCGGTATCTGCTTGAGGAAGGCGGCTTCGGCTGCCGCCGGACAGCGCTTATCCTGGCTGCCGGCCAGCACCCAGGGGATCTGTAACGGCACCGGCAGCAATGCGTTGCTGCCCGGCCGCACGCCGGGCTGGCAGATCGCCTGCCCGTTCACCGCCACCGGGCACAGGCCATCGGTGAGCACGCCAGCCAGCACATGCGGCTTGGCCTGCGCGCCGATGGCATAGGCCAACGCAGCGCCCTCGCCATCGCCCACCAGCAGCGGCAGGCGGTAGGTGGGAATGTGGTGGAAGGCCTGCAGGTAGCGCGAGAAGTTCTCCACGTCGCCAACCGAGAAGGTGCAGGCGCCGCCCGCCTTGCGCAGCACCGCGTACAGATGCGCGGTATCCACCAGGGCAACCATCGCACCATCGTCGCGCAGCGCCTGTGCCTGCGCCTGGCGCTTGCCGGCGTTTCCGGTGCCGGCCAACCAGATCACCACGCGCTCGGGCTCGCCCTTGGGCATCAGCACCGGCACCTGTTCGAACCGCCCATGGCTTAACGGCTCCGGATCTGGAGCCTGCGCGGCGGCCATGCCCGACAGCGTCAACACCGCCGCGCCGCAGAGCGCGCTCCATCGTTCAAGTCGTCGCATGTCGCACCATCGGGGAAAGTGGTCCAAAGATAATCGTTCCGGCGCGTGCCGCGAAGCGCAGTACTTCGCTCACCGCGCCCGCGCCTGTTGACGGGTTTCCCAGGCAGCCAGGGCCTGGCGGTAGCGGCCCAGCTCCTCGGCGTACAGATCGTGCACGCACAGCGGGCAGCCACTCTCGCAGCACTCGTTGGGGGCTGGCGCCTGCGGCGGCTGCGGGCGTGGATCGGTGGCGGAAACGGCGTGGTCGTGCATGCGGCCATTGTAGCGTGCGCGATCGGTCCTCCCACGGCCAGGCACAGCACACCGCAAGGTTGGTCAATGGCCCAGCCGGCGATGCAGGTTGGCGCGCGCCGCGGCATCGGCGTTGGCATGGAAATACGCACTGAGAAAGATACGCGGCCGCTTCAGCAGGCCGGCCAGGAAGCGGCGCCGGTTCAGCCGGAACAGCAGCACAGGCACATGCCCCCGGTACTCGTCGGCGATTGCGCGGTCATAGGCATCGAAGATCTGCGCCGGCGCCGCCAGGATCGCCATGTCGCAATCCAGGAACAGCGCGGCGTCTTCGTCGACATCGGTCGGTTGTAGCTGACCATGGCGTGCAGTGAGCAGGATCAGCGTTTGCACACGCGCAAGGTCCACCTCGGCCTGTGGCCACCACCGCGGAATGCAGTCCAGGGCCCAGGCTGCCGATTGCGCTTCGTTGTCGCCGCGCCCGGGTTGGTACACCGCATCGTGGAACAGCACCGCCAGCCAGACTTCGACCGGCTGCTGCCAGCCCGGCCCGGCAGCGACCTCGGCATAGTGCTGCAGCAGCGCACGCACATGGCCGAAGTGATGATAGGCGCGCGGCGGAATGGCGTAGGCCTGTTCCAGGACGGCCAGGTGGTCGGCGTGCAAGGGTAGCGGGGCGGTGAGGTCCATGCACGCAGGCTAGCGCGTACGCACCGCGCTGCCCATGGGCGCGGTGGCTCAGTGCAGCGGCCAGCGCCCTTCGATCTGGTAGCGCGACTGCCCCAGGAAACTGCGCACCAGCGCAAACTCGCGCACCGTCCAGGCCAGTGCTTCGCAACGTCTCTGCGGCAGGGCCTGGTTGCAATACAGCAAGGTCATGTGCGGCGTGTACTGCGTATCGCCGGCAATGCCCACGTGTGCCAACTGACGCCCCAGCGCACCTTGCAACGCGTACAGCCCGCGCACCTGCTCCTCGCCGCGCAGCACGCACGGCAATTGCGAGCGGCGCCCACCGAAGGTGCCAACGCGGTCGAACTCCACCTCGAAGGCCGGCAGCGCAATGCGCTCGGCAGCCTGGCTGGCGCGGCTGACCAGCGACGGCGGCAATCCGCCCGCGTAATCGCCTAAGTGATGCAAGGTTACATGCAGCCGCTCGCGCCCCAGCCGCTTTCCGTCCACCTGCCCTGCCTGCAGCAGCGCGTTGGCGATGTCGCTCGCGCGTTGCGCGGTCTGCGCATCTGCCATCACCGCAAAGAACAGCCGCTCGGTGGTCTTCTCTTCGCCCAAGCCCAGCGATAACTGCGCCTCGGCCGATGACAGATAGAGAAACTGCTGTTTCATGGGAGTGTCCACGTCCGCCTGCGCGGGCCTGGCTGAGGAAGGGCGGCGGATACTAGCAGACCCAATGCCTGCCGAATACGCCGCAGTCGCACGCATCACCGTGGAACGCGCCGCACTCGTGGAACTGCACCGAGTGATGGGCGCCACGCGGCCGACATTGCACACCGCACAAAAAGAAACGGGCAGCTTGCGCTACCCGTTTCCCGCCCGTATCGATTTACTCCGGAGCTGCATCACCGCAATGCACTACGGTTGGGCAAGTGCGTTACGCCGCGTTCTTCATGGCGTGCTTGCGGTTGCGCATGACGTCGTGGCAAGCGCGTACTTCCGGCAGCAGGCGCAGCGCGGCGTCGCGTGCGGCAGCCGGCGTCTCCTGGTCGGCGATGGTTTCATCGAACGCCTTCAGCAGGCGATCCTCCGACTCCTCCAACTCGGCAACGTAGCCATACTTGGTGTCGCCCAACGTCGCGCGGACCTTGCCGTAGAACTGCTGCATGCTACCGACCATGGTGCCGTGCTTTTCCGGTGTGCCGCCCACCGAAGCCACCACGCTGCTCAGGTTGCTCACGATGTCGCTCTTGACGCCGGCGATGCGGCGAAACAGCGTGGCCAGTTCTGCATCGCCCACCTTGGCAGCGGCTTCCTCGTAGAAATCCTTGCCGTCACGGGAAATGGCGATCAGGTCGTTAAGGCTGTGCTCGGTCTTGCTCTGGATGCTCATGTGTTGCTCCTGGTTGCATGGGCCGCGCTGCGCGTTGATGCGTTGCGCCGGCTTTCGGGGAGTAGCACGGTCGATGCGTTGACCGGGCTGCCTTGGCGTTGTGTACGGCTCCATGCTGGCGGCGCGGACATAATCGGCATGTGAGCGATGCGGGCGCCGTCCTCACGCCATCGTGCGGCCGATGAATTGCGATTCATCGATGCCAATACCGCATCAAGAACCTTTCGGTTGCCGACTGGCCCACATGTTGTCGATCAGATTCGGGTATGGACGCCCGGCCTCGTCGGCACGTCGTCTGGCGGCAGCCTTCTGCGCTTGCGTCAACGGCGTGGACGCCTTGCGTTTGGGGCTTGTGCGTTTCCACGGCGGTGGAGTGAAGTCAGTCATGGCGGTTCGGTCCGCTTGCGGTCAGGCAGGCAGTGTCGATGCCTGGTCGTGAGATCGCCGTGGAGTGCATCACCGCGCAAAGCCGCAGCGCCGTCTCCGCTACGGTGACACGCACGCACTCAGGCGCATGCCTGGTGTCCGAATCCGGATATCAGAGATGCCTTTGCCCGCCGCCAGTGACGGGCACTGCATTCAACCCTTCAATCGCTCACCAAGGTGCTGCGCTGACGGCGCTCCTGCCAGAGCGCCGCTGCATAGATGAGCACACCGCCCAGCGCGGTGGCAGCGCCCACGTAGCCGGTGGACGTCCAGCCCCAGCCTGCGGTGATCGCCAGGCCACCCAACCATGGCCCCAACGCGTTGGCGGTATTGAACGCTGCATGGTTGGACGCTGCAGCCAAGGTCTGCGCCTCGGCGGCCACATCCATCAAGCGGGTCTGTAGCGCCGGCGCCAGTGCGCCCATCGTGCCCACCGCGACAATGGAGACGAACACCCACAGGCCGGAGTGCGCCGCCAGCGGAAAGGTCAGCATCACCACGATCGACCACCCCAGCAGCACCGGCACCGCGCGGAACTGCAGGCGATCGAACAGCCAGCCGCCCAGGATGCTTCCCAGGACGCCGCCCACGCCAAAGGCAGCCATGGCCAGCGGGATGCGCGCCGCATCCACGCCGGTCACCGCCGTCAATGTCGGCGCCAGATAACTGAAGACGCAGAACATGCCGGAAAACCCCACAGCACCGATCGCCAGCGCCAGCCACACCTGCGGCCGGTTGAACGCACGCAGCTCACGCAGCGGTTGCTGGCGCGGCTCGTCCGGCGCGGGCGGCAGCAAGGCCGCCACCGCCGCGACCGTGCCCAAGGCGATCACCGATACCGACGCATACGCCCAACGCCAGCTGACGATCTGCCCCAGCCAGGTCGCCAGCGGATTGCCTACCAGCAATGCCACGCTCAAGCCCAGCAGCACGTGCCCCACTGCGGTGGCGCGCTGATTGGGCGGGCTGATCGAGGCTGCGACCAGCGAGGCCACGCCGAAGTAGGCCCCATGCGGCAGGCCTGCAATGAAGCGGCACAGCAGCATGCTGTGATAAGTCGGCGCCAGCGCACTGGCCAGATTGCCCAGCGCGTAGAACACCATCAGCAACAGCAGCAAGGTGCGCCGCAGCCAGCGCGCGCCCAGGATCGCCAGCAGTGGCGCACCCACGACCACGCCGAGCGCATAGGCACTGATGACGTGACCCACCTGCGGCTCGCTGATCTGCAGGCCCTGCGCGATCTGCGTCATCAGGCCCATCGTAGAGAATTCGCTGATGCCGATCGCAAAGCCGCCCATCGCCAGCGCCAACAGGATCAGCACGTAGTCGCGCCGGGGCACGCGGGGCGCGCAAGGATCGATATCGGACATGCCCGACTCCAGATTGACGGGGCGGCTTATTATTGTGCAACGCAGCAATTCAGGAAAGCCCAGCAGGTCCGCCGGTTCAGCCCTGAAGCCCTGCCTGTCGCGTTTCAGTCCGCCAGGAGACGCTGTGTCCTACCAGCGTCGCTCGAATCCGCATGGGTCCGCCACCATCGCTGTGAAGCACCGCGATTGCCGCGGCGCCGCGCCTTGCGTGTGATCCCACTCGACTGGTTGCTGATGTCCAACTCCATTGAATCCCCGCTGTTCTCCCCGGTGCGCCTGGGTGCGCTGGACCTTGCCAACCGCGTCATCATGGCGCCGCTGACGCGTAACCGCGCCGGCGCCGGCCAGGTGCCGACACCATTGGCCGCCGACTACTACGGCCAGCGTGCCACCGCCGGGCTGATCGTTGCCGAAGGCACGCAGATCAGTCCGCTTGGCCAGGGCTACCTGGACACGCCCGGCATCCACAGCAAGCAACAGGTTGCCGGCTGGCGCGCGGTGACCGATGCAGTGCATCGCCATGGCGGCAAGATCGTGCTGCAGCTCTGGCATGTGGGCCGCGTCTCGCACACCAGCGTGCTGCCGCCGGGCGAAGTGCCGGTCGCGCCCAGCGCGATTCGCGCAGAAGGCAAGACCTACACCAAGAACGGCTTCGAGGATGTTTCCGAACCGCGTGCCCTGGCGCTGGACGAAATCCCCGCGCTGATCGAGGACTACCGCATCGCTGCGCGCAACGCGCTCGATGCCGGTTTCGACGGGGTGGAAGTGCATGCGGCCAACGGCTACCTGCTCGATCAATTCCTGCGCGATGGCTCCAACAAGCGTACCGACGCCTACGGTGGCGCTATCGAAAACCGCACCCGTCTGCTCACCGAAGTGGTCCAGGCCATCGCCGACGAGATCGGTGCCGAACGCACCGGCGTGCGCCTGTCGCCGGTCACCCCGGTGTACCGCGCACACGATTCGGATCCGCAGCCGTTGTTCGAACGCGCGGTGGAGCGGCTGAACCTGATCGGCGGCCTGGCCTTCGTGCATGTCATCGAAGGCGCCACAGGCGGTGCACGCGACAACATCGCCTTCGACTACCCCGCATTGCGCGCCAAGTTCGACGGCGCCTGGATTGCCAACAACGGTTACGACCGAAGCATGTCCGAGCAGGCCATCCGCAGCGGCTACGCCGATGCAATTGGCTATGGCCGCCCCTTCATTGCCAACCCGGACCTGCCACGCCGCCTGCGCGAGAACGCACCACTGGCCGACGTGGACCAGGCCACGCTGTACGGTGGTGGCGCCAAGGGCTACACCGACTATCCAGCGCTGCCCGAGTAAGAATGGCTGGCCAACCTGCCGCGCGCCGTCCAGGCCCATCCGCCGACTGCGCGCTGTGGCTGGTTGGCCGCCGCAAGCCGGCTGACAGCACGCCCGATAGTCGTTGCCATGCGGCGGCGATCGGGTAACCGGCCAGCCTCCGCGTGACGCAGACCCATGGCCGGAATGTTGCGCAGCCACGCATGACGCATGACGCATCGTGCCTGCATACACGCCATCGACGCGTGCGCATGCCGCGCCCATCCTGGCGTCGCCCGATGACGTGCACGCCGCGTGCCGCTAGCATCGACGTCATCATGCGCAACGCGGCTGGCCATGCAGCCGCCACCCAGCGGTCAGGCCTTGCGCAGAAAGCAGGTCTTCAGCACCAGGCCCTTGATCTTTTCCGAGTTGCCTTCGATATGCTCGGCGTCGTCTTCGACCAGGCGGATATTGCGGATCAGCGTGCCCTGCTTGAGCGGAATCGATGATCCCTTGACCTTGAGATCCTTGATGACCGTCACCGTGTCGCCGGCCTGCAGCACATTGCCATTGCTGTCGCGCACCGGCGTGGCATCCGCGGCGACATCGCCGGCGCTCCACTCGAAGCCGCAATCGGCGCAGATCGACAAGGCGCCGTCGACATAGGTGTTGTCCTGGCCACATTGCGGGCAGGCGGGGACGCTGGACATGCGATTCCTTTTTGGAAATGGGCGTGGATTGTAGCCGCCCGGCCGTGCGATCACGCCTGCGTCAACCACCAGTGCACGCGCCGGCTGCACACACCACGACGACTTACCACTGACAGGCACAAGCATCGCACTGCCGTGCCAAGCTGATCCTCGCCCAACTGCCGTTGCATGCCACGGTTGCATGATCCTGCCCGATTGCCTACGGTGGGCGTGCAGCACCTCTTGGCATCGTGAATCCGCCGATGCACTCCCCTCGATCACCCGTCATGGAGGTTTCCAATGGAAATCAGCCAGGGTCGCGTTGCGACCATTCACTACACCCTGTCCGACGATAGTGGCCAGGTCCTGGACCGCTCTTCGCCCGACGCGCCGCTCAGCTATCTGCATGGTGCCGGCAACATCGTGCCCGGCCTGGAACAGGCCCTGGACGGCAGGCAGACTGGCGATACCCTCACCGCCGACGTTGCGCCGGAACAAGGCTACGGCCCGCGGCACGCGCAACTGATCCAGCAGGTGCCGCGCGAGGCCTTCCCGGGCGATATCGAGGTGGTGCCGGGCGTGCAGTTCGAAGCCCGCACCCAGCAGGGGCCGGTACTGGTCACCGTGACCGAGGTCGGCCCCGCGCAAGTCACCGTGGATGGCAATCATCCGCTGGCCGGACAAACGCTGCATTTCGCAGTCGAGGTGGTACAGGTCCGCGAGGCCACCACCGAAGAATTGAATCAGGGCCACGTGGACGACATCGCGGCCTGATCCGGCGGCTGCCGCGCGTCATCGGGCGTTGCGGCAGCCCGGGCAGCGGACGCGGCCTCCGTAGTAAAGTGCGCGGCCCGCTCCCTGGCAGCTGCGCATGAAACTCGGCATCGACTTCGGTACCAGCAACTCTGCCGCCGCGGCCATCGTCAATGGCCGGGTGCAGCCGGTGCGCTTCGGCGAGGCCCTGCAGTTCCGCACCACGGTGTATTTCCCGGAGACCATGCGCGACCCAGACGATTTCAGCCTGACACCGGCGCTGGAATACGAGATGGACCGCCTGATCGATTCCGCACGCCGCGACGCCACCGCCGCCGGGCGCACCGCCAACCCCGACAGCCTGCGCCGCGACGCACTGCGTATCGTGCGTCGCCAATGGATGGAGCAGCAGGTACGCGAGCCGCGCAGCTCGGCGGCCCTGCTGCAGAACGCGGTCTACGGCGACGAGGCGCTGGATGCCTACTTTCTCGAGGGCGAAGGCAATCTGGTGCAAAGCCCCAAGTCGATGCTGGGCTACAACCTGCACCCGCGTGCACGCCAGACCATCACCGGCATCGCCACGCATGTGCTGGAACATATCCGCCTTACCGCCTCGCGCCAGTTCGACATCAATATCCGCGAGGCCGTGCTCGGTCGTCCGGTGCAGTTCCGCAGTTCGATCGGCGAAGCCGGCAACGCACAGGCACTGGAGATCCTGCAGACCGCCGCCATCGCCGCCGGCTTCGACAGCGTGGAGTTCCTTGAAGAACCCGCTGCTGCGGCCATGCACTACCACGTCAGCCACGACAGCCGCCACGACACCGTGGTGGTGGACATCGGTGGCGGCACCACCGATATCGCGCATGCCAGCGTCGGCGGTAGCACTGCCCCGCAGGTGCACCGCGCCTGGGGCATCGCGCGCGGCGGCACCGATATCGATCTTGCGCTCAGCCTGGCCAGCTACATGCCACTGTTCGGCCGCGGCGTCACTCGCGTGCCGGCGCACCATTACGTGGAAGCGGCGATGGTGCAGGACATGACGCGCCAGCGCGAATTCCGCCTGCACAAGTATCAGGACGCCCCGGCCCCGTTCGATACGCGCCTGCGGGCACTGCAGGACACCGGCAATACCGCGCGCCTGTATCGCAACGTGGAAGCCTGCAAGATCGCGCTCAGCGAAGCCGGCCAGCATCACACGCCGCTGGATTTCATCGAACGCGGACTGCAGGTGGACGTCCAGGCCGACGCGCTGATTGCGTCCGCTTCCAGCTACCTGCGCGAGCTGGAAACGCTGCTGGCGCAGGTCCGCGCCGACATGGCCGCGCCGCCGGCCACGCTGTTCCTGACCGGGGGCATGTCGCGTGCCGGCTATCTGCGCGACGCAGTGGCTGCCGCTTTCCCCGAATCGCGCATGGTGCAGGGCGACCCCTCGTTCGGGGTCGTGCAAGGCCTGGCCTGGGCCGCGGCAGGCGGCACCCGTCCATCGGACGGTTAACACAAGCCGCCAGTCAGCTCGTATAATGCATGGTTGCTGCCCGCAAGCTTGTGTGGGCAAGGCACGCTCGCCGTACCGCCTGCGATTGCGCACCGAACGCAGCCGCATCTCTCGACACCGCTTCACGCGCGCGCCACCCTTGCCGCACGCGGTGTCATTGCACTTCCCCGCTACAGGAGGCCACATGGCACGTCCCGCGACCAAGCAGAAATCCCAGCCCAGCATCGCTCGCAGCGAAGGCAAGTCGCAGCCGCTCAGTCGCGAGCGCATTGCCGCCGACATTGCCGCGTTCCGCAAGACCGGCGGCCGGATCGAAGTGCTGACCACCAACTTTGGACCGGCGCGCAACGACGGCGACAAGATCGGCTGACGTCCGGCTCAGCGGTATCGGCCGCGTGCCCGACGCCGGGCGCGCGGCGCCTTGCCTGATCCACTCGCGTTCTTGCATGTCATCAGGCCCCTTGCATGGCAGCGCGCCATGTGGTGATCGTCGAGACAGCCGATCATCGAACGAATCTCCCAGCTTATGACCGGATGTTCAGCGCAAGCAGGCACCGGCGACCATGCCTGGCCGCTACAATGATCGCCCCCTCGTTTTCGCATGCTGTGATGTCCGCGTCCGACGCCTTGCCCGCCATGATCCGCAGCCTGTTGCCGCACTGGAACGCGCAGTGGCTGGCGATTGCAGTACCCACCATCAAGATCGTGCTGATTCTCGCGCTGGCGGGACTGGTCAGGTTGCTGCTCCGGCAGCTGCTGCGGCGGCTGTGTGCACGCTACAGCGTGCCTGCCGAGATGATGATGGGCATTCGTCGCGCAGGCAGCCTGGTCATTTCGGTCAGCGCCTTGCTGTTGGTGCTACGGGTGTTGGGCGTGTCGGCCACTACCCTATGGACTGCATTCACCGGCTTTGCCGCCGTCGGCGCGGTGGCGTTCTTCGCCGCGTGGAGCGTGCTGTCCAATATTTTCTGCACATTCCTGATTATCACCACGCGCCCGTTCCGGCTCTACGACCATATCGAGTTGCTGGAAGGCGGCGACAAGCCGGGGCTCAAGGGCCGCGTGATCGACATCAACGTGATCTACACCACCCTGGAAGAAAGCGGCGACCATACAGGCAGCGTACTGCAGGTTCCCAACAGCCTGTTCTTCCAGCGCACCACGCGTCGCTGGCGCGAAACCAGCGGTTTCAACGCCGGCTAGGCACATGCGCCAGCGCGCATGGCTCCCACGCGGTGCATGGAACGCAGCGCAGCCCGGCAACGGGCGGCATGCTCAACGCAACTGGCTGTCCTTGCTGCCGCGCCGGTTGTAGCCGCCCTGCGCGCCATGCTCCAGGTCATGCGCCTGCTGGCAGCCCACGCACAGGTGCACGCCAGGCATCGCCATGCGCCGACCTTCCGGAATCGGCGCATCGCACTGCTCGCAATGGCTCAGGCTGGGCCCGTGGTGCAGCTGGCGTCGCGCGCGCAGCACCGCCTCCTCCACCGTGGCATCGATCTGGTCCTGCACCGCGCCATCACCCGCCCATCCGGTCGCCATGGTCGCTCACCTGTGTTGGTCAGATCCTCAATATGGTCATCGCTGCAGGCAAATCCAAGCGGGCGTGCACAGTGCGCTCAACCTGCGTGCTTTAGCATTCAGCCGCCCACCCAAGGACTCTAGCAATGGAACAGCCCGTTCACCCGTTTTCCGAACTGTTCGCCCAGTTGGGCCTGCCATCGGATGAAGCCGGCATCCGCGACTTCATCGCACACAACTCCCCGTTGCCGGGCGACATGCGCCTGGAAGAAGCACCGTTCTGGACGCCTGCACAGGCCCAACTCCTGCGCGAAGAGCGCCTGGACGACGCCGACTGGATCGTGACCATCGACCAGCTCAATATCGCCCTGCACAGCAGCGGCGAAACCGCTGGCGCTTGATCGCCTGCAAGATGGTCGATGGCCGGTTGCACGGGGCCACCCACTGTGCAACCGGCCTGTTCCGGACGACGCGAATGCAATGAAAAAGCGGCCGAAGGCCGCTCGTTTGGTGATGCAGTTGGCACGTCCGCTTCTCGCGGGCGAGCCAACTGCAACGCGCCGGTCAAGTCACCTTCTTGGCGATCGTCACGCCCAGCACGAACAGCACGATGGCGATGATGATGCCGGCCCAGAACAGGAATTTGGCGATTCCCATCGCAGCGCCCGCCATGCCGCCGAATCCCAGCGCACCGGCAATCAGGCCGATGATGGCGAAAATAATGGCCCATTTGATCATGTTGTCGTCTCCTCATTCGGCACTGCGCCGTTGCTCGATCAGATACCTGCGACATGTATCGCAGCGCATCTGCCGCACGCTAGCGAGCCGGGCGTCCCGCATTCGTGAACGCGGCTGACACACGCTGCCACATAGGCCTGAAATGCGGGTCTGCGTTGCATGCCGCTGCGCGATGCTTCACTGCCTGATAGCCGGTCGCGTCGGCATCGGCGATCATGCGGCTCTTTCAGGATTCGACCGCCATGGACACGCTGCGCTATCTGCTGGGTTACCCGCCTGCCGTGCTGGACCAGGTGCGCGAACTGATTGCGCAGGACAAGCTCGCCACGGTGCTGGCGCGGCGCTACCCGGACCGTCACGCCATTCGCACCGATCGCCACCTGTACGACTACGTCAAGGCGATGAAGGAGCGCTACATGCGCTCCTCGCCCACCCTGCACAAGGCCATCTACGACAATCACCTGCAGGTGGTGAAACACGCGCTGGGCACGCATACCGCCATTTCGCGCGTCCATGGTGGCCGCCTCAAGGCCAGCCGCGAGATCCGCATTGCCACCGTCTTCCGCGACGCGCCTGAAGCCTTCCTGCAGATGATCGTGGCGCACGAATTGGCGCACCTGAAGGAGGCAGACCACAACAAGGCGTTCTATCAGTTGTGCAACCACATCGTCGCCGACTATCACCAGCTGGAATTCGACTTGCGGCTGTACCTGACCCAGTTGGCGCTGCAGACTGACGGCTGAGCGCCAAGCAGGGCATCGCCAGGGTGGGTGAACAGGTTCATGCACCACCCCCTGCCGAGGTGGTTTAAAATGTCGCCGCGCGACCTGCCCGGACCGGATCTGCAGACGTCGCGTTTTTTGTTTCCCGCTGCATGGGTCACGGCCCGGCGACAGGGAAGGCACATCACGCAGCCCCGCGGAGCCTTCGATGCTTTTCGACACCCTCGATACCACCGGCCACGAGCAGGTGATCTTCTGTCACAACCGCGATGCCGGCCTCAAGGCCATCATCGCCTTGCACAGCACCCGTCTGGGACCGGCACTGGGTGGCGTGCGGATGCGTCCCTACCCCGACAGCGAGGCCGCATTGAACGATGCGCTGCGGCTCAGCCGCACCATGACCTACAAGAACGCGCTGGCGGGGTTGAACGTCGGCGGTGGCAAGGCGGTCATCATCGGCGACCCCAAGACCGACAAGAGCGAGGCGCTGTTCCGCGCCTTCGGCCGCTTCGTCGACACCCTGGGCGGGCGCTACATCACCTCCGAGGACGTCGGCACCGACGTCAACGACATGGAGCAGATCTACCTGGAAAGCGAGTACGTCACCGGCGTGCACCAGGTACATCGCGGCTCCGGCGACCCTGCGCCGTTCACCGCCTATGGTGCGCTGCAGGCGTTGATGGCCTCGCTCAACCGCAAGCTCGGCCACGAGGAAGTAGGCAAGGCCAGCATCGCGATCCAGGGCCTGGGCCATATCGGCATGGAGCTGGTGAAGCTGCTCAAGGAACGTGGCGCAAAACTGTATGTGGCCGACCTGAACCAGGCGCTGGTGGAGCGTGCGGTCGCCGAATACGGCGCCGAGGCCGTGCGCCCGGACGAGATTCACCAGGTACCGGCCGATGTGTTTGCTCCCTGCGCGCTGGAAGGGGCCATCAACGAACAGATGCTGCCGCAGCTCAAGGCCAGCATCATCTGCGGCACCGCCAACAACCAGCTCGCCAACGCCGCCATCGGCGTGGAGCTGCACCGGCGCGGCATCCTGTATGCGCCCGATTACGTGGTCAACGCCGGCGGGGTGATGAATGTGTCGCTGGAAATCGACGGCTACAACCGCGAACGCGCCATGCGCCTGATCCGCAGCATCTACCACAACCTGGAAAAGGTCTTCGACCTGTCCACACAGCAGGACGTGCCGCCGCAACAGGCCGCCGATCAGATTGCCGAAGCCCGCATCGAGGCGATCAGCAAACTCAAACTGCCGCTAGGTCGCACTGCGCCGCGCTTCCTGCACAAATTACGCGGCGAGTAACCGGCAGCAGACAGCCTGGGTGTCACGCCGGAGGCAGCGCGCGATCGCCGCTGCAAACGCCACGCCCGGGCATTGCGCCCGGACGTGATGCACACCGATCAGAAATCGGCGCTGTACTTCAGGCTCAGCGCGCGATCGTCGCCGCGTTCGCCCACCCGCTGGTCGTAACCGAAACGCAGCTGGCTCTGCTGCCCCAGTGGCGCGGACGCGGCGATTCCGAACAGCCCTCCCGAACGCGCCGGCTGCATGCCGCGCAATGGAGCCCAGGCATCCACACCGATGAAACTGGCATCCAGCATCAAGCCCTGGCTGCTCAACGCCTGCTGCCATTCGGCATAGCCGCCCAGTTGCAGTCCACGCCAACGGTATGCCGACCGCACGCCGGCCAGCGCCTGGGTGCGCGATGAGGTACTTGCATCGGCACGCAGACCGAAACCATCCCCGCCGCTTTCGCGGAAGCCTTCGCTGCGCAGGCGCACATAATCCAGGCCCATGTACGGCGTCAGCGAGGCGGCTGCGTGGCCCCAGCGATAGCCGGCTTCCAGGTTGCCGCTGAGATAACTGCCGCTGTAGTCGCTGAAGGCGCTGCTGCGGTCCTCGCCCAACTGCAGGTTCCGTTCGATCTGCCGGTTGACATTGCCCACACCCAGCTGACCCAGCGTATAGGCCGCCCCCAGCGTGGTGCCCCAGTACAACTGCGCCTGCACCTGCCGATCGCGGCCGCGCGCGCCATCCAGATCGCCCAGGCTGTTGGAACGCGTTTCGCCGAACGCAAACCCGGTGACCGCGCCAGAGGCCAGGCGCAGGTCGTTGCCCATCATCCATCCGGAGGTGGCAAACCCGGCGCTGGTCACCCCGCCCTCGCCCGGACCGCCCAGCGCGCGCTGCCAGTTGCCGAGCAGGCGCGGCTGCTGCGACAGGCCGTCGAAATGCGCGGCCAGCGCGCGCCGGCCCAGATCGATGGTGTCGAAGGTCATCGCCGCCGAGGCCGCATGCGCACGCCCGGACAGACTGCGTAGCGAATCCGCTGCCGCCTTGGCGTCGGGCGCTTGCTGCAACGCCGCTGCGGCACGCATGAAGCTGCCGCTGATGCCACCATTGCCCTGCAGCTGTTGCGCGTCTACCTTCTGGAACGCCTGCTCCACCCGAATGGCAGACTCCATCGATGCCGTCCCCACTGCACCGAGCGATGCGGCGACTGCGGTGACATCCATGCGCTGCAGCGACACGAACGCCGTGTTGGCGTCATAGGTCACCGTGGCGTTGAGGAAGGTCACTGCCGGCCCGCTGCTGGTCGTGGCAAACGTGCCTTGCAGCCCGTTGGCCGCCTGCAACACCGGATAGGTCGTGTTGTTGACGACGTAGCTGCGCCGGCCAAGCAGTTGCAGGTCACCGGCAATGGTAGCGGTGCCGCTCACGTCCAGGCGATCGCCGACATTCAGCGCCAGGCGCCCGTTACTGGCCTGGGTGTAGTTGCCGTTGACCGAGAGCACCGCGCTGTTGACCTGGAGCGCACCGGCGTTGTCCACCCGTCCGCCGATCCTGCCCGCGCCGATCAGGCTCGCCCCATTGGCGATACCCACCCGTGCACTCTGCAGGCTGGCGGTCTGCAAGGTGCCGCCAAGGACTTGCGTATCGCCGGTGAAGGTATTGGCGGTGCTGCCCAGGACCAGCGTGCCTGCGCCGCGCTTGGTCAGGCCACCGGTGCCGCTGATGTCGTTGGCCCAGGTCGAACGCAAGGTGTTCACGTTGACATCCACCGTGCCCCAGTCGAACCGCGCCGGCCCCAGGACCGCCTTGCCCACATTGAGCAGGCCGTAGCCGAACACCGGATCGACGCCTGCTGCGCCCAGATCGGTGGCCGTTCCCAGCAGCGTCTGGCGCACCAGATCGTTGTTGAAGTACGGAAATGCCTGCCAGACCAGCGCCGCTGCGCCGGAGACCAGCGGTGCGGCGAACGAGGTGCCGCTGCCATAGAAATAGCGGATGTTGCTGGCGGTGGCATCGGGGTCGATGAACATCGACGTCCCCGGCGCCACCAGGCAGTAGCGCATCGCCACCCCACACGCATTGGAATACGACGCCAGCTGCGTGGGATTGGCGGTATCCAGCGCCCCGACGACCAGCCAGCCACGCTCCAGGTCCGCTGCCGGCAACGTGCCGTTGGGGCCCGGCTGACTGGGAAGTGCTGCGGTGTCGGAAGGCTGCGCACGCGATTCGTTGCCCGCCGCAAACACCACCAGGCCATCGTTGTTGATGACAAAAGACCGGTATTCCTGCGCGATCTGGTTGGTGACCGAGGCGTCGTTCCAGTACAGGCCGCCCCAGGAGTTATTCATGATGCGCACGCCGGCACCGATCAGGTCCGCATGCACGGGGCCCAGTCCCAGCGGGCCATCCACCTCGTTGCCTTGGCCGCTGCCGTCATCCACCGGCGCCCGGTCGTTGATGATGCGCGCAGACACCAGGCCCGCGCCGGGCGCGATGCCGCCCGGCCATTGGGCCACGGCGCGTCCGGCCGCAAGCTCGGCGACGACGGTACCGTGCCCGACCACATCGCCCACGGCGACGTTGTTGGTTCGCGGATCGACATAGATGAAGCTGTCGCTCACCCGCCCCTGCAGCGCCGGATGATTGCTGTTGATGCCGCTGTCGATGACCCCGATGCGATAGCCCGCGCCGGTGAAGCCCAATGCCTGCGCCGCGCGTGCATTGGTCAGTGCCAGATGCGCATCGATGGCAGGCTCCGGCGTCGGTGCGGTGACCGGCGGTGGCGGTGAAGTCGGCGGTGGTGGCGAGGTCGGTGGTGGCGGCGGTGGAGGGGACGTCGGCGGGGGCGAGACCGGCGGCGTCGGACGGATCCCGCCACCACCTCCCCCGCCGCCGCACGCGGTCAACGCCACGGCTAACGCCGAAGCCAGCACAGTCCTGGCGACATGCCCTTTGTTCATCGCTGCTCTCCCCCAAACCCAGTCCATGGCCGGACCCGGATCCGGGCCCGAACAGTGCCGTTATACGACATCGCCCCCGTGGCTGTCCCGGCACGCCGGCTCGCTGGCGCGAATCGGCCATGCAGCAGATAATCGTTTCACTTTAAACGGTATCCGCTCATGTCCGACATCGTCATCGTTGCTGCCAAACGTACTGCCATCGGCTCGTTCCTTGGCCAATTCAACGGTGTGCCGGCACCGATGCTCGCCGCTGCCGCCATGGAAGGCGCGCTGGCGCAATCGGGAATCGCCCCGGCAGAGGTCTCCGAGGTCATCGTCGGCTGCGTGCTACCGGCCAATCTTGGACAGGCGCCGGCGCGCCAGGCGGCGATCGCCGCCGGCATCCCCACCTCCGCCGGCGCCACCACCATCAACAAGGTGTGCGGCTCGGGCATGAAGGCGATCATGCTCGGCCATGACCTCATCAAAGCCGGTTCGGCCAGTATCGTGGTGGCCGGTGGCATGGAATCGATGAGCAATGCACCGCATCTGCTGCCCCATTCACGCACCGGCAATCGCTACGGCAATTTCCAGGCCGTCGACCACATGGCCTGGGACGGCCTGACCAACCCGTACGACGGCCAGGCCATGGGCGTGTTCGGCGAAGCCGCCGCCGAAAAATTCGGCTTCAGCCGCGCCGACCAGGATGCGTTCGCAATCGCTTCGGTGGAACGCGCGCAGGCCGCGCAACGCGACGGCGCCTTCGCCGATGAGATCGTTGCCTTCACGGTGACCACGCGCAAGGGCGAGGTCGTCATCGATCGCGACGAACAGCCCGGCAAATCCGATATCACCAAGATCCCCACCCTGAAACCGGCCTTCAAGAAGGATGGCACCGTCACCGCCGCCAGTTCGTCGAGCATTTCCGATGGCGCGGCAATCACCGTGCTGATGCGTGCCGACGACGCGCAGCGCCGGGGCGTGACCCCGTTGGCGCGCATCGTTGGCCACGTCACCCATTCGCAGGCACCGGAATGGTTCACCACCGCGCCGGTCGCGGCGATCCAGACCTTGGTCGACAAGATCGGCTGGCAGCTGGACGAGGTGGATCTGTTCGAAATCAACGAAGCCTTCGCGGTGGTGGCGATGGCACCGATCAAGGAACTAGGCATTGCCCACGACAAGGTCAACGTGCATGGTGGTGCCTGCGCACTGGGTCATCCGATCGGCGCCTCCGGCGCACGGCTGGTGGTGACATTGGTGAACGCGTTGCGCATGCGCGCCGGCAAGCGCGGGATTGCCACGCTCTGCATCGGAGGTGGCGAGGCGACCGCCATTGCTATCGAATTGATTTAGCAGCATTTAACGGCGATTTTGCAAAACTGAATGCGCGTGCGCTTGACACCCGTCTTGTGGCCGTCATCATGTCGGGGGCGCGCAATAGCGCGTTGCCTAATCTAACGACGAGGATTGAAACAATGACCATCAACAAGCTGCTGATCGCAATGGCGCTGGGCCTGGCCCTGACCGCTTGCTCGAAGCCGGAACAGGCTCAGGACGCTGCTGCTTCGGCCAACGAAGCTGCTGCCGACGCTCAGACCGCTGCCGACCAGGCTGCTGCCTCGGGCTCGCAGTCGGCTGACGCCGCTCAGGCTGCTGCCAACACCGCCGCTGCTTCGGCCGACACCGCTGCCGACGCTGCCCAGGCCGCTTCCGGCGCCGCGACCGACGCTGCTGCTGAGCAGGCTGCCGACGCTGCCAAGACCGCTGAAAACACCGCCGAAGCTGCCAAGGACACCGCTGAAGAAGCCAAGAAGTAATCACTTCTTCGCTCTAAGCGTGTTCGGAAAAAGCCGCTGGTTTCCAGCGGCTTTTTCTTTGCCTGCGCGTCGCCGGGCAGACGGCTCGCCCAGCCACTGCGCCCGGATCCGTCACCTGATACCACCGCCGTGCCGGGCAGCCCTGGCGAGCTGCGCCTTGACGCGGATTGCATCGGTGCCTGCCTAAGCTCGGGCTTCCAACACCGGAACCGGAACAGGACCCACCATGAAGACGATCCACCTGCTGTCGTTGAGCGCCATTGCCACCTTCGCCCTGGCCGCTTGCCAGGGGCCCGACGCCGAACAGGCGCGCCGCGACGCCGCGTCTGCGGCCAAGCACGCCGCTGCTGCCACCGAACAAGCCGCCGACCGCGCCGCCGTGCAGGCGAAGGAAGCCACCGCCGATGCACGCGTGGCCGCACGCGAGCTGGCCGCCGATGCCAGCCGCGCCACGGCCAATGCTGCCGATGCCACCGCCGACAAGACCCGCCAGATGGCCGACAAGGCCGAACGCAACGCCGAGCGGCAGGACGCCGAGCACCCGGAGCACTAAGGCGCCTGCGCACGCCGCCCCTGGGTATCCGCGCGCCGGCCGATCCGTGCCGGCGCGCACGTTACCCCCTGCACTGCCTCTCGTGTTGTTCAGGTCGGCGCGCTAGCATTACGCATGCCCACCTTCTTTACATCGCGCCGCCGCAACCAGCTGGCGCTGCTGTTTTCCGCGCTGATCTTCGTGGTCATCGGCATCGGCATCTTCATCGGCGCACGCCGCTCGCTGGCCGATGCCGCGCTGGTCTCGCACACGCACGAGGTGATCGGCCGGGTCGATGAAATCCAGGCCCGCCTGCTGGATGCCGAATCGGCGCAGCGTGGCTTCCTGCTGACCGGTAACGAAGCCTATCTGCTGAACTACCAGGCCAGTATCGAGCGCCTGCCGATCCTGCTCGACAACCTGCGCCGGCTGATTATCGACAATCCCTCGCAGGAGCAGCGCCTGGCCCAGTTGCAGACGCTGGTCCAGACCCGGCTGCAGCAGATCCAGAAGGTGCTGGACATCTATGCGCAGAGCGGCCTGGAGCCGGCCCGCGCGAACATCCGGCAGAGTGCGTTCCGCACCACCACCGCCATCAGCGAACAGGCGCTGACGATGGTGCAGGCCGAGCAGGAGTTGCTGACGCAGCGCGCCGAGAGCAGCCGGCAAAGCGCAACCCTGCTGCTGGTGCTGGCCTTGGCCGGCATTCCGTTCGGGCTGCTGGTCGTCGGCGCGGTCAATGCGTTGTTGGTGCGCGAATTGCGTCATCGGGCCCATGCCGAGCGGCTGGCCGCGCAAGCCAACCGCGAGCTGGGCGAAAGCGTGAGTGCCCTGCAGCGTAGCACCGCCGATCTCAACCTGATCAGCCGCTACACCGGCCTGTTGCAGAGCTGCGTCAGCGCCGAAGAGGCGCTGGAGGTCACCAGCCGTACCTTGGCCAGCCTGCTGCCAGGCATCGCCGGAAGCGTGTACCTGTTGCGCGCCTCGCAAGACCGCGCCGAGGCAATCAGCCACTGGGGCGAGCCGCTGGTACAGAGCGCGCCACACCTGCTGCCGGAGCAGTGCTGGGCGCTGCGTCGTGGCCAGCCGCACACGGTGGACGACCTGCGCCGGGATGCACTGTGCGGGCATCTGCAGATACCCGAAGGCGATGCAGTCCTTGCCACCGCCTGCCTGCCGATGTCCGCGCAAGGCACCCAGCTCGGTTTCCTGTTCCTGTCCTCGGCAGGCCCCGGGCCGTTGCCGCGGCTGGAAATCGCCGAAGCCGCCGCCGAGCAGCTGTCGTTGGCGCTGAGCAACCTGCGCCTGCGCGAATCGCTGCGCCTGCAGTCGATCCGCGATGCGCTGACCGGCCTGTACAACCGCCGCTACCTGGAAGAATCGCTCAGCCACGAGCTGGCGCGCTGCGCGCGGCGCGGCCTGCCGTTATCGGTGCTGATGCTCGATGTCGATCACTTCAAACGGTTCAACGACAGCCAGGGACATACCGGTGGCGACCTGCTGCTGGCTGCGGTGGGCGAGCTGCTGCTGACCCGCCTGCGCGCCGAAGACGTGGCCTGCCGCTATGGCGGCGAAGAATTCACCGTGATCCTGCCCGAGGCCGATGGCGAAGAAGCCATGCGCCTGGCCGAACAGATCCGCGGCCATATCGCAGCGCTGGCCGTCAGCGACGGCCAGCGCACCTTGCCGCGGGTGACCGCCTCCATCGGCGTGGCCAGCTTCCCGGCCGATGGCGAACTCGGTGCCACCCTGATCCAGAAGGCCGACGCGGCGTTGTATGCGGCCAAGCACCGTGGGCGCAACCGGGTGGAGCGACATGGCACCGAAGTACCCCCGCGGGACTGAGCCGGCACGCCGTCGATCCCGGATTGCGCGGACTGTCACAAAAAATATTGATTGACGCGGCGATAGTCGGCTTCGACCCCCGAAGCGAGGCAATCCGATGTCGATGTGGCGCGATCCAGGTCCCAACAAGAAAGACGGCGCCCCCGCCGCCCCCGAGATTCCGGCTGCCGACGGCCGGCTGTTCACCGCCGACGCCAGCCCTGCCCCCCCGGTGCCGGCCAGCACCGCACCCAGCGCGGTGCCGACCGCGGCCGCCTCACCGCGGCAGGACGGCGCCAAGGAATCGCTGATCGCCGCCGACATCAGCATCGAAGGCAAGATCGAAGGCGCCGGGCATGTGCGACTGGCCGGGCGCTTCAAGGGCGATGTCAACGTCAAGGGCGACCTCACCATCGAACGCGGCGCCAAACTCAACGGCGGCGTGCGCGCCAACAAGGTCATCATCGCCGGCGAGCTGGAAGGCAATATCGAATCGGCCGCGCAGGTGGAGTTGCAAACCTCTGGCGTGCTGGTCGGTGACGTCAAGGCCGGCAGCCTCACCGTGGCCTCGGGCGCACGCATGCGCGGCCAGGCCGATTTCGGCTGGGGCGAGGACGCGGCCAGGCCAGCCAGTGGCGGCAAGGCCAATGGCAGTGGCAATGGCAGCGCTGCTGCCGGCAGCAGCAGCGGCGGCGACAGCGACGCCACATGAGTGCACCCCGCCCGGGCACGCCCGGCGCCACGCGCAGCTGCCCGCACTGCAAGGCCACGATCCTGGAAAGCGCCAGCGTCTGCCCGGCCTGCAAGCACCATCTGCGCTTCGACTCGGCGGCTGCGCAACACGCGCAGCCGGCACCGATCGTGCCGCTCAAGGTGGACGGCACCATCCGCCATCCCGCTGATGGCGATCCGTGGGAGTACACGGTGGTGGTGATCGTGCGCAATGGCAAGGGCGAGGAGATCCGCCGCCAGGTGGTCGATGTCGGCGCCATGCTGGGCGGTGAGGAACGCGGCTTCACCCTGGCGGTGGAAGCGAAGGCCGTGCGCGCGCCCGGGCGGCGTACGCGGCATTAGCCTGGACGATTGCGGGCCGCAATGAGAGGGCGCGCAGAAGATCGCGCCCGTCCGCAGGCCGATACAGCGTTCGCGCACGCAGCACGGGGATGGCGAGCGCGTTCTCTTCCCAGCAGCATGCATTCCCATTCTCAGGATCTGCACACCGGCTTGGCCAGAGTTGGGCCATGCGCAACGGCAACGACAAACACGGCGATCTGGTGGTGCTGGGGCCCGAAGGGTTGTATTGCCCGCAGGGCGACTTCCACATCGATCCGTGGCGGCCGGTGCCGCGCGCGGTAATTACCCACGGGCATGGCGACCACGCGCGCAGCGGCATGGGCGAGTACCACTGCACGCGCGAAAGCCTGCCGATCCTGCAGTGGCGGCTTGGCGAACAGGCCTATCACACGCATGCCGATGGTGAAGCGTTTCCGTTGGGACGCGCCCGCGTGTCGCTGCATCCGGCCGGACACGTACTGGGCTCGGCGCAGGTGCGCATCGAAGTGGATGGCGAGGTCTGGGTGGCCTCGGGCGACTACAAGCGCCAGCACGATCCCACCTGCAAGCCCTTCGAGGTGGTGCCCTGCGACACCTTCATCACCGAAGCGACCTTCGGCCTGCCGGTGTATCGCTGGCCGGACACATCGAGTGTTGCCGCCGACATCGTCGCTTGGCGCCACGAATGCGCCGCACGCGGCGAAGCCGCCATCCTGTATTGCTACGCCCTGGGCAAGGCGCAACGCGTACTGGCCGAACTGCGTGCCTGGGACACCCAACCGGCGTTGCTGCACGGCGCGGTCGCCACCGGCGTGGAGGTGTATCGCCAGGCCGGCATCCCGATGCTGGATACCCAACCAGTCAGCGAGCACGCGCGCGGCGCCGACTATGCCGGACAACTGGTGCTGGCACCGCCTTCGGCTGCGGGCAGCACCTGGATCCGCCGTTTCCGGCATGCACAACAGGGATTCGCCTCGGGCTGGATGCGCATCCGCGGCAACCGGCGGCGACGCAATTACGACCGCGGCTTCGTGATGTCCGACCACGCCGACTGGCCGGACCTGCTGCGCACCATCGAAGACACCGGCGCGCGCCGCGTGATCGCCACCCATGGCAACACCGATGCACTGATACAGCACCTACGCGAGCGCGGTGTTGCAGCCGAAGCCTTCCGCACCGATTTTGGAGCCGAGGAATGAACCCACTCCCCGCACGCCGGTATACGCGCGCACGTCCGCGCATTCGTTTGAGCGGCGCACTGGCGTTCCGCCGGCATGCGCTGGCATTTCGCGTGCATCGCAGTGCGCCGGCCGCGGTCATCGGCCCACCCCGGCCACAGCGCCGCCCGCGCACGCTGGCGGCATTCACGCGCCGTGCGCTGGAGCTGCGCGCGGCCGACCGACATGCAACGGCGCAGGCGGTGCCGTGAAGCGGTTTGCTGCGCTGTACCGCACCCTGGACCGCAGTACCGGCACGCTCGACAAGCGTGCCGCGCTGGTCGCCTATTTTCGCGATGCCGCTCCGCTGGATGCGGCCTGGGCGCTGTACCTGCTGGCCGGCGGCAAGGTCGCCAGCAGCCGCATGCGCATTGCCAGCAGCGGCGAGCTGCGCGAATGGATCACCGACACCGCCGGGATCGCCGACTGGCTGGTGGCCGACAGCTACGACCACGTGGGCGACCTAGCCGAAACGCTGGCCTTGCTGCTCGACGACCCGGCCACCGAAGCGGCCGATCTGCCGCTGGCCGACTGGATCGAACAGCGGCTGTTGCCGATCGCCAACCAGGAGGTGGACGTGCGCAAGGCGTGCATCGTGCAGGCCTGGCGCAGCCTGGCCTTCGACGAGCGCCTGGTGTTCAACAAACTGCTAACCGGCGCCCTGCGCGTGGGTGTGTCGCAGCGGCTGGTGCAACAGGCACTGGCCGAGTTGTCGGGCGTGGACATCGCCCGCATCGCGCAACGCATGCTGGGCAGCTGGCGCCCGCATCCCACCTACCTGGCCGACCTGTTGACCAGCGAGGAACTGCCCGGCGACCGCCAGCAGCCCTATCCGTTCTTTCTCGCCTCGCCGCTGGAGGCGGAGGTGGACACGCTGGGCGCCATCGACGACTGGCTGCTGGAATGGAAATGGGATGGCATCCGCCTGCAGCTGATCCGGCGCGCGGGCGAAGCGGCCTTGTGGTCGCGCGGCGAAGAACGCCTGGATGGCCGCTTCCCGGAGATCGAACAGGCGGCGTTGCAGTTGCCCGACGGCACCGTCATCGATGGCGAACTGCTGGCCTGGCAACCCGGGCAGCCGTTGCCGATGGCGTTCACCGCCTTGCAAACGCGCATCCAGCGGCTCAAGCCGGGGCCCAAGACCCTGGCGGCCGCACCGGCGCGCGTGGTCGCCTACGACCTGCTGGAACTGGATGGCGTGGACCTGCGCGAGCGCCCGCTGCAGGAGCGACGCGCATTGCTGGAAGGCGTGCTGACCACACTTGCCGACCCGCGCATTGTCGCCTCGCCGCTGGTGCAGGCGAGCGACTGGCAGGCCGCAGCGCAGGTGCGCGTGGAAGCACGCGAACGCGGCGTGGAAGGGCTGATGCTCAAGCGCGCCACCTCGGTGTATCAGGCCGGTCGCCGTCGCGGCGATTGGTGGAAATGGAAGATCGACCCACTCACCATCGATGCGGTGTTGTTGTACGCGCAAGCCGGCCACGGCCGGCGCAGCACGCTCTACACCGACTACACCTTCGGGCTGTGGCATGACGGGCAATTGGTGCCGATCGCCAAGGCGTATTCGGGTCTGGACGACAAGGAAATTCTGCAGCTGGATCGCTGGATTCGTGCCAACACCACCGAGCGGTTCGGCCCGGTGCGCGCGGTCACTGCGCATCATGTGTTCGAGCTGGGGTTTGAAGCGGTGAACCGCAGCGCCCGGCACAAATCCGGCATCGCGGTGCGCTTCCCACGCATTCTGCGTTGGCGTCAGGACAAGCCGATGTCCGAAGCCGATCATCTGAGCAGCCTGCAGGCACTGGCGCGGTGACGGCACCGCAGCCACTGCGCGCGACGCCGCTGCAGCAGTGGCGCGTCTGGTTCGCACAGCGCGGCTGGGCGCCGTTGCCATTTCAACGCGATGTGTGGAAGCGCTATCTCGACGGCGAATCCGGGTTGCTGCATACCCCCACAGGGAGCGGCAAGACGCTGGCGGCCTTCGGCGGTCCGCTGCTGGAAGCGCTGGCCGCGCGCGGACGCAAACCAGCGGCACACTCCGCCAGGCCCCCAGCCAGCGCACGCCGGCAGCAACAACGCACGCTGCAGGTGCTCTGGATCACACCACTGCGCGCACTGGCCGCCGACACCGCGCGTGCGCTGCGCGAACCGGTGGACGCCTTGGGGCTGGATTGGCAGGTGGGCCTGCGTACCGGCGATGCCAGCGCGCGCGACAAGCGCCTGGCGCGCAGCGGCAAGCTCGATGTACTGGTCACCACGCCCGAATCGCTCGCCCTGTTGCTGTCGTATCCGGACACCGCGCCGCAGCTGTCGGCGTTGCGTTGCGTGATCGTGGACGAGTGGCACGAGCTGCTGGGCAACAAGCGGGGCGTGCTGCTGCAGCTGTGCCTGGCGCGCCTGCGCGGCTGGACGCCGACCCTGCGCATCTGGGGCCTGTCGGCCACCTTGGGCAATCTGGCGCAGGCACGCGACGTACTGCTGCCGCATCTACCCGATGCCGCGCTGGTGTCCGGCGTCAAGCCGCGCGCCATGACGCTGGAGACGCTGTTGCCCGACAGCGGCGAGCGCTTTCCGTGGGCCGGCCACCTGGGCCTGGCGCAACTGGCGCGCGTGCTGCAGAAGATCCTGCAGCACGGCACCAGCCTGGTGTTTACCAATACGCGCGCACAGGCAGAGCTGTGGCATCAGGCCCTGAGCGCCGTGTGGCCGGACGATCCGGCCACGCTGGCGCTGCACCACGGCTCGCTGGACCCGAGCTTGCGCGCAGCTGCCGAGCAAGGGCTGCGCGATGGCAGCTTGCGCTGCGTGGTCGCCACTTCCAGCCTGGATCTGGGCGTGGATTTTCCGGCGGTGGATCAGGTGCTGCAGGTCGGCAGCCCCAAGGGCATTGCGCGGTTGCTGCAACGCGCCGGCCGGGCGCGGCACCGGCCCGGCGAATCCGGCCACGTGGTGTGCGTGCCCTCGCATGCGCTGGAACTGGTGGAGTACGCCGCTGCGCGTCGTGCGATTGCCCACGGCCACATCGAAGCACGGCCACCGCCACGGTTGTCGCTGGACGTGCTGGCACAGCACTGCGTCACCCTCGCGCTCGGCGGCGGCTTCGATGCCGATGCCTTGTTCACGCAGGTACGCGGCACCGATGCCTTCGCCGCACTGGACCGGGCCACCTGGACTGCAGTGCTCGATTTCATCGTGCAAGGCGGCAGCGCGTTGGCGCATTACCCGGATTTCCACAAGGTGGTGCGCGACGACGACGGCATCTACCGCGTCACCGATCGGCGCGTTGCGCTGCGCCATCGGCTGTCCATCGGCACGATCACCAGCGATGGCAGCGTGCGCGTGCAGTTCCTGCGTGGCGGCCGGCTGGGCGCGGTGGAAGAACAGTTCGTCGGCCGCCTGCGCCGCGGCGACCGTTTCCAGTTCGCCGGCCGGCTGCTGGAGCTAGTGCGCCTGGAAGACATGACCGCCTACGTACGTGTGGCCAAAGGCGGCAGCGGCGTGGTGCCCAAATGGATGGGCGGGCGCATGCCGCTGTCGTCGGCATTGGGGCGCGAAGTGGAGGCGCTGTTCGCCGATCCTGGCGAGGCGCCGGAGATGCAGGCGCTGGCACCGCTGCTGCACTTGCAGGCATCGCTCTCGTCGCTCCCCGGCCCCGATCACCTGTTGGTGGAAAGCATCAAGGCGCGCGATGGCCGGCATGTGTTCGTGTACCCGTTCGCCGGCCGCCAGGTCAACGAAGGGTTGGCCGCGCTGTTGGCCGCACGCTGGGGCCGCCGCCAGCGCAATACCTTCAGCTTCGCCGCCAACGATTACGGCTTCGTGCTCTCGCCGGCGCAGGACGTCGAGATCGACGCTGGCCTGCTGCAAGCACTGCTGTCGCCGGTTGGCCTGTTCGACGATCTGCGCGACAGCCTCAACCTGGGCGAGCTGGCACGCCGCCAATTCCGCGAGATCGCGCGCGTGGCCGGTCTGTTGTCGCCCTCGTTGCCAGGTCGCGCACCGCGCAGCCTGCGTCAGTTGCAGGCGTCCAGCGGATTGCTCTACGACGTGTTACAGCGCTTCGATCCCGACCATCTGCTGCTGGCGCAAGCCGAACGCGAAGTCTTCGAAGGCCAACTGGAACTGGCGCGCCTGGCGCACGCGCTGGAGGACTGCGCCCGGCGCGAGCTGCGCCTGCGCACGCCACGCAGCCTCACCCCATTGTCGTTTCCGCTGTGGGCCGAGCGCGTGCGTGGCCAGCTGAGCACTGAAGACTGGAAAGCGCGCGTGTTGCGCGCCGCCGAACAACTGGAGCGCAAGCATGGGCGATAGCGTGCAGCTGCAGCTGGGCGGCGAAACCGTGCAACTGCTCGGCGAACGTGCGCTGTACCGGCCAGCGCGGCGCGCCTTGCTGATTGCCGACCTGCATCTGGGCAAGGCCGATGTGTTCCGGCGTGCCGGCATCGGGTTGCCGGCAGGCGGCACCGCGCATGATCTGGACCGGCTGGATGCGTTGCTCGCGCAGTGCGAGGTGGACGCGCTATGGATTCTTGGCGACCTGCTGCACGGACCGGCACCGCGCGCGGCCTGGCATCGACGCTGGAGCGCCTGGCGCGAACGGCATTGCACCCTGCGCGTGATCGCCATCCGCGGCAATCACGATCGCGCCTTGGCAAGTGCAGATCTGCATATCGAAGCAGCCGGCGAACAGGTCGAAGACGGCCCGTTCGTGTTGCGCCACGATCCGCTACCGCACCCCACCGGCCATGTGCTGTGCGGGCATCTGCATCCGCTGGCGACACTGCCCGGGCTGTCGCGGCGCTGGCCGGCGTTCTGGTTGCGCGAGAACGTCACCATCCTTCCGGCGTTCTCGCATTTCACCGCCGGCGTGGTGCCGACCCTGATCCCGGGCGAGCGCCTGGTTGCCTGCGTGGAAGGCGATGCGGTGGCCTTGCCGGTGCGTTGAACCGGCGCTGTGGCGAATGCGCTGTTGCGCGATCGACGAATCGCCGACTGGGCATCATGTCGCGATAGTTGTCCGCTCCCCTGAATCCTCAGATGGAGACCCCGATGGCCCGCTATAGCCCCGAATTCAAACACCAGATCGTCCGGCGGATGATGTTCCCAACAATCAGAGCGTTGCTGACCAGAGCCGTCACACCGACATCAGCGCGCCCACGTTGTACGCGTAGAAGAAACAGATCCGCAGCCAAGGACATATCGCGCGCACCGCCCGCGCTTGGGCCGGTGCAAAAAAAACCCCGCCGTAGCGGGGTTCTTCAAGCGCACAATCGAGTGGGGTTACTCGACCGGCGTGATGTTCGAAGCCTGGGCGCCCTTGGGGCCCTGGGTCACGTCATAACTGACGGCCTGGCCTTCCTGCAGGCTGCGGAAGCCCTTGGAGTTGATCGCGGAGAAGTGCGCGAAGACATCGGCGCTGCCGTCCTCCGGTGAGATGAAGCCAAATCCCTTGGCGTCGTTGAACCACTTGACGGTACCGTTAGGCATGGTGATGCGAGACCTTTGCAATAATTAATGGGTGATGTACGGCGGTGCGTACGCCGCCGAGTATGCAAAGCTTATGCCCCGATGACAATCACCCACGCGCAAGTTCGCCAATCAGTTCCGGCATGCCCGACGAGGCCGCTTCCACATTGGACAATACCTCGGCCATGGTGATCTCCTGGGCATCGCCGCAGCCGGCAGCCCAGTTGGCCACGATCGCCAGACACGCGTATTCCAGGCCCTTTTCGCGCGCCAGCCCTGCCTCCGGCATGCCGGTCATGCCAACCAGATCGCAGCCGTCGCGGCGCATGCGGGCAACCTCTGCAACCGTTTCCAGACGCGGCCCCTGGGTTGCGCCGTAGCATCCGCCGGCAACCAGCGTGACGCCGGTCACCTTGGCGGCAGCGATTACCTTGCTGCGGAACAGCGGCGAATACGGGTGGCCGAAATCCACATGCTGCACCTCGCTCCCCGGCTCTTCACAGAACGTGGAAATGCGGCCCGAGGTGTAGTCGATCAGCTGGTCCGGGCATGCCAGCACGCGCGGTCCGAACTGCTCGGTGATGCCGCCGACGGTATTGAGCGCCAGCACGCGCGAGGCGCCGATTTGCTGCAATGCAGCGATGTTTGCGCGGTAGTTGACCTTGTGCGGCGGCAGCGAATGCCCTTCGCCATGCCGGGCCAGGAACGCCACGCGATGGCCGAGCAACCTGCCGACACGGATCGGCCCGGACGGTGCGCCGTACGGGGTGTCGAGTTCATGCGTCTGCACGTCGTCGAGCTGCGCAAGCTTGTAGACACCGGTGCCGCCAATGACGGCCAGTGCAATGGAATTGGGGGACATGGACGACCTCTGCTACGAAACGGGCGTGGAGTTACTGCTTCATCGCATAGATGGCAGGGATGCCGCGCAGCTGCTCGTTGACGTCCATGCCGAAGCCGAATACGTAGCGGTCGGGCACTTCCACGCCCACGTAGTCGGCGGTCACGCCAGGCACGCAGCGGTCGTGACGCTTGACGGTCAGCACCGCCACGCGCACATCGGTGGCGCCCTGCTCCAGGCACCACTGGCGCACGCTCTGCAGCGTGTAGCCCTCATCGAGGATGTCGTCGACCAGGATCACCCGGCGACCGAACAATGCCGTGGCCGGGCGGTGCTTCCACACCAGCTCGCCGCCGACGGTTTCGCCGCGGTAACGGGTGGCGTGCAGGTAATCGAACTGCAGGTCCTGACCCCGCGCGCCCAGCTCCAGCGCCAGCTGGCCGGAAAACGGCAGCGCGCCGTGCATGATGGTGAGGTACACCGGCACTTCGCCGGCATAGTCGCGCGCGATGGCGTCGGCGATGGTGGAGACGGCCGCGTCGATGGCGGGGCGATCGACCAGCAGGTCGGCTTGGGCCAGGGCCTGGGAAATGGTGAGCGTGGACATCAGGCAAGTGTTCCGGAAGGGGCAGAAGGAGTGTTGAAGGAAGCGTCGGTGCCGGCCAGCAAGCCGTCCCAGCCGAGCGCACCGCGCCCGATCAGGCCGATCAGCGCGGCGGTATTGAGGTGGCGGCCCTGCACGGCCTGCAGCGACTCGGGAACCAGTTCCGGATGGCAGACCAGCACCACATCGCAGCCGGCATCCAGATGCGCATGCACGCGCCCGGCCACACCGCCGGCGCTGAACGAGGCGGCCATGCCGATGTCGTCGGAGAACACCACGCCGCGAAAGCCCAGTTGCCCGCGCAGGATCTGCTCGATCCAGCGCGACGAATAGCCGGCCGGTTCGGGCGCCACCTGCGGGTAGACCACGTGCGCCATCATCACCGCGTCGGCGCCGGCCTCGATGCCCGCCACGAACGGCAACAGGTCTTCGGCCTGCAGCACCTCAAGCGGACGCGGGTCGCTGGCGTGATCCACATGGGTATCTTCCAGCACCGTGCCATGGCCGGGAAAATGCTTGAGCGTGGCCGCCATGCCGGCGCCATGCAGGGCCTGCACATAGGCGCGGGTGAAGGTGGCCACGACCTGCGGATCGTCGCTGAAGGCGCGATCGCCGATGGCGCGATTGCCGCGGCCCAGGTCCACCACCGGTGCAAAACTCAGGTCCACGCCGCTGGCGCGGACTTCGCTGGCCATCAGCTGTGCATGCGCGCGGGCCGCGGCAAGCGCGCCCTCCGGATCCTGCTGGTACTGGGTGCCGAAGCTCTGCAACGGCGCCAACGCGCTGAAGCCTTCGCGAAAGCGCTGCACACGGCCGCCTTCCTGGTCCACGCAGATCAACACCGGGCGCGGCGCGGCGGCGCGGATGGAGGCGGACAACTCGGCCACCTGCGCGCGCGAGGCGAAGTTGCGCTTGAACAGCACCACCCCGGCGACCGCATCGTGCTGCAGCCAGTCGCGTTCCTGTGCGCTGAGTTCGGTACCGGCAACGCCGATCAAAAGCATGTTGGGGGACTCCCGGGCCAGGCGCCACGAGGGCGCAGCGCGGCATTGTCGCAGATGCGCGTTGCAGCGTCAGATTGCGCATTCAGGCAGGCGTTGGATCGGTAGGCTGGCGGGCAGCCACGCTGCATGGCGTCCTGACCGCCGGGTCGCCGCGCCGGTCTCGGCCTCGCCCCGGTTTCAGAGCACTTCCAGCTGTGCCCGCCAATGCGCCGCCTGGGCCTGGATGCCTTCCAGCACCTCGGGCGCCATGCGGTCGAGCTGCCGGTACGGCATCGCCAAGCGTTCGTTATTCCCCAGCAACGAACGTTGCCGCTGCAGAAAATCCCAATACAAGGCGTTGTACGGGCAGGCCCGTGCACCGACCCGCACCTTGCGCTGGTAGCGGCAGCCGCCGCAGTAATCGCTCATGCGGTCGATATAGGCCGCGCCGCTGATATACGGCTTGCTGCCGAGCAGGCCGCCATCGGCGAACTGGCTCATCCCCACCGTATTGGGCAGCTCCACCCACTCGAAGGCGTCGATATAGACCCCCAGGTACCAACGATGCAGCGCCTGCGGATCCAGCCCCGCCAGCAGCGCAAAATTGCCGATCACCATCAGCCGCTGGATGTGGTGCGCATGCGCGTTGGCCAGCGAATTGCCCACCGCATCGGCCAGGCAGCGCATGCCGATCTGCCCATCCCAGAACCAGTGCGGCAACGGCAGGTGCTGATCCAGGTGATTGGTCTGCGCGTACTCAGGCATCTGTGACCAGTACACGCCGCGCACGTATTCGCGCCAGCCCAGGATCTGCCGGATGAAGCCTTCCACCGAGGCCAGCGGTGCCCGCCCCTGCCGCCAGGCAGCTTGCGCGCGCGCGATGACTTCGGCCGGGTGCAGCATCTTGACGTTGAGCGCGAACGACAGCAGCGAATGGAACAGCCGCGGGCTACGCGTGCTCATCGCATCTTCGTAGCGGCCGAAATCCGGCAAGGCGCGTTCGATGAAGGCCTCCAGGTGCTGCAACGCTTCGGCGCGATCCAGTGGCCACGGCAACGCGTCGGCACTGGGTGCGCCGAAACTGCGGACGCCTGCCGCTTCGATGCTGCGCCATAACTGGCTGTGATCGTGTGCGCTGCGCCAGTCTTGCGGCGCCAGCGGATCGCCTGGCCACGGCGCGCGATTGTCGTGATCGAAGTTCCAGCGCCCGCCTTCCGGTTGCCCGGCGGCATCGAGCAGGATGCGATGGCGCCTGCGCATCTGCCGATAGAACACTTCCATGCGCCATTGGCTACCCGCGCGGAAGCACGCAGCCACCTCGTCACGCGTGGTCAGGAAATGCTCGCTATCGACCATGCGCGTGACGAACGCCTGCGTGGCACGCCACTGCTGCAAGGCCTCGTCCAGCCGCCATTCGTCCGGGGCCTGATATTCCAGTTGCTGCGCGCGGTAATGCGCCATCAGTGCGCCAAGGTTGGCCGGAATCGACTGCCGGTTGCTGGCGGCGTCGATTGCCACGTACCGCACGCGGTGGCCAGCCTGTCGCAGCGCGGCGGCAAACGCACGCATCGCGGCGAAGATCGCCAGGATCTTCTGCGCATGGTGCAGCACGTAGTCGGTTTCGGCGCGCACCTCCATCAGCACATGGACCACGCCAGGGTCATGCGTGGCGAACCAGCTGTGCTGCGGATTGAGCTGATCGCCCAGGATCAGGCGCAAGGTGTGGGCAGGCGTTTGCGCCGTGCTATCAGTCGAATGGGTTTCGGGCGGCATCACCAACGTCGGCCCAGCACAGCCGTGGCGGGCACTGCGGATTGCGTAGCGCGCAGCAGCGTGTGCAGCGTGTGCAGCGTTGTCGAAAGCATGCCGGGCGATGCGACCACGCGCGTGCATTGCAGGCAGTGCTGCATCGCTACCGACGCGGCGGCACGCCATCCCATCACTGCGGCTTGACGCCTGTTACCGTGACGCCGGCCACCTCGCGTGCCAGGGCAGTTCCGCTGCGCCAGGCGCCTTCGACCTTCCCACCCGCCAGCCAGTCGCCACACAGGCCGAGCCCGAGGCTGGCATCCCAGACAGAGCCGGCCTGCAATGGCGGATCAGTACTGGCCGCCACCCAGCGATACGCGTCGCAGGCCAGCGGTGGCGGCAGGCCCAGCGCCGCCAGTTCGGGCAACAGGCTGGCGATCACCTGCGCGGGCGTGGCATCGCCATGCACCTGGCTCCACGTCGCCGTGGCATGCAGCAACCAGGTCTCGGCACCGGCGCGTGCGGGTTTGCTGGAATCGCGCGCCACCCAGCGCACCGGGCCGGCGTTGACGAACAAGGCGTCGTAGCCCGGATCGATGGGCGCAGCAAACCGCAACACGACGGCCCAGGCCGGCAACATCTGCGCGCTGCGGGCAACGCGCAACAGCGCAGGTGCGCGCTCGGCCAGCAACCTGGCCGCATCGGGAGCCGGCACTGCCAGCAGCACCGCATCGACCATCTGTGTTGCCGCTGCAGTCGCAGCACCGAGGTTGACCACCCATCCCGCGCTGCTGCGCTCGATCGCATGGACACTCGTCCGCGTGCGCACCTCCAGGCCGGCTGCCAGCGCGCGTGCGGGTGCGTCCATCGTGGGAGTCCCCACAAACCGCGCCAATGCGCGTTGCGAGTGGCGCAGCGTGGCGCCATCCCAACTGGCGACCCGTGCCGGCCAGCGCGCGGCGATGCCGGCAGCGATCCATGCATCCACCACGGCCGCAAAACCCGGATCGCGCGCGGTGAAGTACTGCGCGCCGTCGTCGCACTGCCAGCCCTGTCCGGTGCAGGTATGCAGGCGTCCGCCAACTGTGTCGGCGCTTTCGTACACCGTTACGCGAAGGCCAACTCTCTGCAGTGCATCGGCGCAGGCCAGCCCCGCCAGGCCGGCACCAATGATCGCCACGCGCGTTGGGCGGCATGGCGACATCATCGGATCAACACCTTGCACAGACGTGCTGCCATCGGCAGGTCAGACCGCGCAGCCATCCGGCCCGCAGGCGTCGGCGCCACCGACAGGCACCGATTCGGCGGCCAGCTGCAACAGCGCCTGCGCAAAACTCTCCGGCGGCTGCGCCCCCTGGATCAGGCTGCGTCCGTCGATCACGAAACTGGGCACTGCCCGGATGCCCAGTGCGCTGGCCTGTGCCAACTGCGCCTGCACTTCCACCGTGCCTTCGTCGGAGTCCAGCATTGCCTGCACCCGCGCAGCCGCCAGACCGCCGGCCTCACCGGCATTCACCAGCGTCTGCGTCGCCGCAACGTTGCGGCCTTCGGCGAAATGCGCATGGAACAGGGCTTCCATCACCGCACCCACATCGCCTTCGTGGGTGGCCAGCCACAGCAGCCGATGCGCACGCAGGGTATTGACCTGCACCTGGCCGCGGCCAAAATCCAATGGCAGGCCCTCGGCGCGCGCCGTGGCCTGGGTCTGCGCAAGCATCTGATCTACGCGTGCGGCACCGCCGAACTTGCGTGCCAGGGCATCGCGCAACGGCACCGGATCTGTGCCGGCCTCCGGGTCCAGCTCGAACGCGTGGTAATGAATGTCCAGCGCCGGCGCCTTGTCGCCAAGCGCGGCAATGGCCTGTTCGAAACGGCGTTTGCCGATCCAGCACCAGGGGCAGACCACGTCGGACCAGATATCGATGCGCATAAGCGGGGATTGGGGATTTGGCAGTGGGGATTGGCAGAGCATAAGCCCCAACACGCGGATTGGGGATTGGGGATTGGGGATTGGCAACGCATCGTCCAGGGCCGACGCATCACCCTTGCTCCTTTACCAATCCCCAATCCCCAATCCCGACTCCCGCCACTGCTTGAACGGATGCGATGCCAGCGCCAGATTGTAGTAACGCGTGTCGTCGGTCACTTCCGCGCCGATCCACTCGGGCTTGGCAAAGGCTTCATCGGCACTGGCGAGCTCGATCTCGGCCACCACCAGCCCGGCATTGTCGCCGAGAAATTCGTCCACTTCCCACATATGGCCCTGGTACTGGACCAGATGCCGGCGCTTGTCGATCAGCCCGCCGACACACAGGTCCAGCAGCGCGCGCGCATCGGCAACGGGAATCGGGTACTCGAACTCCTGCCGGGTATGCCCCACCTCGCGCGACTTCAGATTCAAGAACGCGCTCTCGCCCTGCACCCGGACCCGTACCGACGCATTCTGCGCCCCGCTACGCAACGCCGCCTGGTCATTGATGTAGCCCTGCGCCATCGGGATCACCGCATGCGCGGCAGCACGCCACCCATCGCCGGTTACGAGAAACTTGCGTTCGATTTCGAGAGGCATGGGAATCGGGAATCGGGAATCGGGAAAGCATAAGCCGTCCGCCGTTACGATTCCCTATTCCCTATTCCCGATTCACCGCTTCTCAAACACCGCAATACTTTCCACATGCGCGGTGTGCGGGAACATGTCCATCGCCCCCGCCGACACCAGCGTGAAGCCCTGTTCGTTGACCAGATAGCCGGCATCGCGCGCCAGTGAACCGGGGTGGCAGCTGACGTAGACGATGCGCTGGAAGCGCTTCAATGGCAGCTGTTGCAGCACTTCCAGTGCGCCGGAACGCGGCGGATCGAGCAGCAGCTTGTCGAAGCCCTGCTTCATCCATGGCGCATTGCGTTGGTCCTGGGTGAGGTCGGCGGCGTAGAACTGCGCGTTGGCCAGGCCATTGCGCTCGGCGTTTTCCTTGGCGCGCGCTACCAGCCCGGCATCGCCTTCCACGCCTACCACCTCGCGCACTGTGCGTGCCAGCGGCAGGGTGAAGTTACCCAGGCCGCAGAACAAATCCAGCACACGATCGTCAGCGCTGGCATCGAGCAGCGCCAGCGCATGCGCGATCATCTTCTGGTTGAGCGAGGCATTGACCTGGATGAAGTCCAGCGGCCGGAACGCCAGCTCGACATCCCATTGCGGCAGGCGGAATGCCAGCGGCACCTCGCGCGGCCACAGCGGGTGCACGCTGTCCACGCCGCCGGGCTGCAGGAAGATGGCAAAGCCGTGCGTCTGGGCAAATTCCACCCAGGCCTGCTGATCGCGCTCGCTGAGCGGCTGCATGTGACGGATGGTCAGCGCCACCGCTTCGTCGCCAGCGATGAATTCGATCTGTGGGATGTCGCGCTTGCCGTCCATGCCTTCGATCAGCGCCGCCAGCAACGGGATCTTCTCGCCGATCTGCGGAATCACCGTGTAGCACACCGACAGGTCGGCCACGAAACGCGGGTCCAGCTCGCGGAAGCCGACCAGGGTCTTGTCCTTCTTCTCCACCCGCCTCACCGAGAAACGCCCCTTGCGCCGGTAGCCCCAGCTGTCACCCACCAGGGCAGGCAACACGGTCTGCGGGGTGACATGCCCGATCCGTTCGAGGTTGTCGGTCAGCACGCGCTGCTTGGCGAGGATCTGCTGCGATTGTTCCAGGTGCTGCAGCACGCAACCGGCGCAGACGCCGAAGTGCGGGCAACGCGGAGCCACCCGCTGCGGTGAGGCCTCCAGCACTTCGATCGTTTTGGCTTCGTCGAAATGGCGGCTGCGCGCGGTGGGTTCGGCACGTACCTGTTCGCCCGGCAAGGCGCCGCTGATGAAGGTCACCTTGCCGCCCTCGCCGTCGCGACGGGCCACTCCGCGGCCGTCGTGGCTGAGATCGGTGATGGCGGTCTGGAAAGGAGTACGGTCTAGGCGATTGCGGGTTCTGGCCACGTGGCGACAGGCTGCGGGCAAAAAGGGTGCGTATTGTCGCAGATGCGATCGACGCCGGCCTCGCCGGGCAGCGCGGCAATTGTGGCGCCCCACAAACACAGGCACACTTCGCCAACGCGCGGCAGGTCAGGACGCGGCATCGCTGGCAAGGAGGCAGCATGAATATTGCAACCCGTCAAGAACCCCATCCACGCCTGCTGTTGGTGGAAGACGACCCGATCAGCCGTGGCTTCCTGCAAGCCGCGCTGGAAAGCCTGCCGGCCCTGGTCGACTGGGCCGATTCATTGGCATCGGCGCTGGACCGCGCCCGCGAGCGCCGTCACGATCTGTGGCTGATCGATGTCAACCTTCCCGACGGCACCGGCGGTGGCCTGCTGCGCGCATTGCGCCTGCTGCATCCGGACGTGCCCGCGTTGGCGCATACCGCCGACGGCAATGCGGACATGCAGCGCGACCTGCAATCGGAAGGATTCCTGGAAATGCTGGTCAAGCCGCTGTCCACCGAACGCCTGTTGCAAGCCGTACGCCGCGGGCTGTCGCGCGGCCGCTACAGCGTGGCACCGGCGGGAGTGCTGGATATCGCCACCCACGATTGGGACGAGACGGCCGCACTGAGTGCGCTCAACGGTCAGCAGCACCACCTCAATGCCTTGCGCGAGTTGTTCCTGGCCGAGCTACCTGGCACCCGTGATGCGGTGGACTCGGCCCTGAAGATCAGCGACGGGCAGGCCTTGCGTGACCACCTGCACCGCCTGCAGGCCAGCTGCGGCTTTGTCGGCGCCGCCCGCCTGGCCGGCGCCGTGCGCCTGCTGCGCGGCGACCCGCGGTCGCGCACCGCACAGACCCAGTTCCACGCGGCGGTGACGGCCTTGCTGCGCTGAGCCACGCCGCGCGGGCGCTCAGCGATGGCGCGCCAGATCCTCGAGCATTTCCCAGGATTTCAGGCCGCGCCCGTTCAAATGCTGCAGCAGCACGCGGCGCATGCTGCGCCGCAGGCCGGGCATGTCCTCGGCGGCCGGCATGCGGTCTTCCCCCAGGGCCAGCAACCCCGCACCGGTAACGGTTTCGCGCCGGTCCTGCGCCAGGCGTTCGCTCAGCACACGCATGGCGCCGTCCTGGGCATCGAGCCGATACCGCGCAGCCGGGTCGATCGGCTGGCCATCACTGTCGTGTTGCAGATCGAAGCCGAACCCCAGCCCCTCCAGCACGTCGCGCTCGAACCGGCGCAACCCCCAGGCCAGTGGCAGTTCGGAGGCCAGATGCGCGCGCGCCTGCGCATAGCACGCGTACAACTCCGGCACCGCATCATTGCGTGGCGCAAGGCGCAGCAGCAGTTCGCACATATAGAAACCGGCCAGCATGCGTTCGCCGACCAGACGCGGCGCGGTATCCAGCGCCTCGGCCTGGCGCAACTGTGCGAGCTCGCCGCGTTGCACGGCACTGAACTGGATCAACTGCAACGGCTGCAATGCCGCCCGCAACGCCTGCTTGCGCGGCCCGTGCACACCACGCGCCAGCAGTCCCACCCGCCCGTGCTGTTCGGTCAGCACCTCCACCAGCAAGCTGGTTTCGCGCCAGGCCCGCACATGCAATACGAAGCCGGGCTCGTGTTCGATCAGCATGCGAGGAGGAGCCGGGACTTGGGAAAAGCCAGGGCAAGCAGCTGCTCGCCACGTCGCCGAAAATGCACGCCGCCGTCGCCGCCAAATCCAAGCGCCATGCGGTCAGCACCAAAGGCGCACCACAGCGCCGTTTTCCGCTTGCTTCGGATGAACGCTCCAGCGCTCTTCCCGGGTCCCGGGTCCCGGGTCCCCGGTCCCGGCCTCATTCGTAGCCGAACGCCTTCAACGCCGCCTCGTCGTCCGACCAGCCTTCGCGCACGCGCACCCAGGTTTCCAGGAACACCTTGGCACCGAACAGCCGCTCCATCTGCAGGCGCGCCTTGCCGCCGATGTCCTTCAGGCGGGTGCCGCCCTTGCCGATCACGATGGCCTTCTGGCCTTCGCGCTCGACCCAGATCACCGCACCAATGCGCAGCAGCGCGCCGTCTTCGGCAAACCGTTCGATCTCCACCGTGGTGGCATACGGCAATTCTTCGCCGAGCTGACGCATCAGCTGCTCGCGGACCAGCTCGCCGGCCAGGAAACGCTGGCTGCGGTCGGTGATTTCGTCCTCGCCGAACATCGCCTCGGCTTCGGGCACCAGCTTGAGCAGATCGCTCACCAAGGCTTCCAGCCCCTTGCGCTTGAGCGCGGAGACCGGATGCACCGCCGCGAAGGTGCGCCCTTCGCTGACCTGGGCCAGGAACGGGAACAGCGCGGTCTTGTCCTTGAGCCGGTCCACCTTGTTGACCACCAGCACGACCGGCACGTTGGCATCGCTGAGCACGCGGAAAGCCAGGGTGTCCTCTTCGTCCCAGCGGCCGGCCTCGATCACCAGCACGGCCGCATCCACACCTTCGAGCGAGCCGCGCGCGGCACGGTTCATCACCCGGTTCATCGCGCGCTTCTGCTCGCGATGCAGCCCGGGCGTGTCGACCAGCATCAGCTGGCCTTCCGGGAAGGTGGCGATGCCCAGCAAGCGGTGGCGCGTGGTCTGCGGCCGGTTGGAGACGATGCTGACCTTGGCGCCCACCAGGGCATTGGTCAAGGTGGATTTGCCGACATTCGGCCGGCCGATCACGGCAACGCTGCCGCTACGGTGGGGAGTGGTTTCGCTCACGTATTGACATCCAATTGTGCGATGACGGTGGCCGCCGCCTGTTGTTCGGCAAGACGGCGCGAGGTGCCCTGGCCTTCGGCACGCGCGAAGGGCTGCTCCAGGATGCAGGCCACATGGAACTGCTTGGCGTGCTCGTCGCCGCTTTCGCTGAGCAGGGCGTAGGTGGGCAATGGCAGCTGCCGTGCCTGCAACCATTCCTGCAGCCGGGTCTTGGGATCTTTTTCCGCCTTGCCGACCGGCAATGCCGCCAGCGAGGGCTCGAACCACGGCAACACCACTGCCCGGCAGCGCTCGAAGCCGCAGTCCAGGTAGATGGCCGCGACGATCGCCTCGACCGCATCGGCCAGGATGGAATCGCGGCGATGGCCGCCGGATTTGAGTTCGCCCGGCCCCAGGGTCAGCCGTTCGCCCAGGTTGAGCGTGCGGCCGATCACCGCCAGCGCACCTTCGCGTACCAGCTCGGCGCGTGCGCGGGTCAGTGCGCCTTCGTCGGCCTTGGGCCAGCGCTGGTACAGCGCCTCGGCGATCAGCAGGTTGACGATCCCGTCGCCGAGGAACTCCAACCGCTCGTTGTGCGGCGTTCCGGCGCTGCGATGGCGCAGCGCCTGGGCGAGCAGACCCGGATCGGCGAACGCATGCCCGATCGGATCACCGCGCTGGAAGGTTCTATTCGACACTGCGCCCTTTCATGTCCTCGGACGTGTCGAACTTGCCCACGATATCCAGATTACCGATCAGCTCGCGACGCACTTCGTAGTTGACCTTCATCCGCCAGCCGCCATCGATCCGCTCGAACTTGACGTCCTCTTTCTTGACGTTTTCCGAGTAGTTGATATACAGCCGACGAAAGAACAGATCCTGTAACTTGGACGGGTCCATGTTGGCACTCCCCGGCTCGTTGGCCAAGCCCTTCATCGCGGTGCGCACGGAGTAGTACTCCTGGTACATCGGAAACAGCTTCATCCCGATATACAGGCCGAACCCGACCACCGCCAGCACCACCACGAACGAGGTCAACGTCATACCGCTCTGCTTGCGCTTCATTGTGCTTCCCCTGGCACGCCGTGCGTGCATTTACTGGATTCCGGTCCCGATCCGCGATGGATCGAAACTCCCCTTGCAGAACCACCCTTCGCAATTGAGCCAGATCAGGAACGCCTTGCCGCGCAGATTGGCTTCCGGCAGGAAGTGCGTCTGGGTCCAGAACCGGCTGTCTTCGCTATTGTCGCGATTGTCCCCCATCACGAAATAGCTGTCTGCCGGCACCGTCCAGTCGCCCTGGCCGGCCGGCATGTTGCGGCCCACCCACTCCAGCACGGTATGCGTGCGACCGGGCAGGTCTTCCACCAGCAGCGAGGTGCCGGTCATTTCGGCGCCCTTGCCCTTGCCGATGTACTCGCCCTTGACCGTGTAGCGCATGGGCTTGTCGTTGATGTACAGCGTGTCGCCGTGGAAACCGATCCTGTCGCCGGGCAGGCCCACCACGCGCTTGATCCAGTTCTGGTCCGGCGCATGCGGCGGCTTGAACACCACCACGTCGCCGCGCTTGGGCTCGCCGGTGGGGATGAACTTGGTATTGGTGATCGGCAGGCGGAAGCCGTAGGCGAACTTGTTGACCAGGATGAAATCGCCGATCAGCAGGTTGGGCATCATCGAGCTGGACGGAATCTTGTACGGCTCGGCCACGAAGCTGCGCAGGATCAACACCACCGCCAGCACCGGGAAGAAGGCGCGCGAGTAGTCGATGATGGCCGGCTCGCTGTCCAGCAACCCGGCCCGTGCGGCCCGGCGCTTGGCCAGGAACAGCTTGTCCAGCAGCCAGATGAAGCCGCTGCCCAGGGTCAGCACAACCAGGATGATTTCAAACCATTTCATTGGTGTTCCTTCGGAAAGGGAATCGAGAATCGAGAATGGGGAATCGGAACAGCAGGAGCGCTCGCGCTCTTGCGATTCCCGATTCCCGATTTACCATTCCCAGCTACTTATCCATCTGCAGGACAGCCAGGAAGGCCTCCTGCGGAATCTCCACGCGGCCGACCTGCTTCATGCGCTTCTTGCCTTCCTTCTGCTTTTCCAGCAGCTTTTTCTTGCGCGAGACGTCGCCACCATAGCACTTGGCCAGCACGTTCTTGCGCATCGCCTTGACCGTGGAGCGCGAGATGATCTGCGAGCCGATCGCCGCCTGGATCGCCACGTCGAACATCTGCCGCGGGATCAGCTCCTTCATCTTTTCGCACAGCTCGCGGCCGCGCCGGTCGGCGTGGCTGCGGTGCACGATCAGCGACAGCGCATCGACCTTGTCGCCGTTGATCAGCACGTCCACGCGCACGAACGGGCCGGCATCGAACCGCACGAAGTGGTAATCCAGCGAGGCATAGCCACGGCTGACCGACTTGAGCTTGTCGAAGAAATCCAGCACCACCTCGGCCATCGGCAGCTCGTAGCTGATCTGCACCTGGCTCCCCAGGTAGTTGATGCCGATCTGGGTGCCGCGCTTTTCCTCGCACAGCTTGATGATGTTGCCGATGTATTCTTCGGGCGTCAGCACGTTGGCGCGGATGATCGGCTCGCGGATCTCCTCCACCAGGTTCAACTGCGGCAACTTGGCCGGGTTGTCCATGTTGATGACCGAGCCATCGGTCTTGAGCACTTCGTACACCACGGTCGGCGCGGTGCTGATGAGATCCAGGTTGTACTCGCGCTCCAGCCGCTCCTGCACGATCTCCATGTGCAGCATGCCCAAAAAGCCGCAGCGGAAGCCGAAGCCCATCGCCTCGGAGCTTTCCGGCTCGAAGCGCAGCGCCGCATCGTTCAGGCGCAGCTTGTCCAGCGCCTCGCGCAGGTCCGGGTAGTCCTCGGCATCGACCGGAAACAGGCCGGCGAACACGCGCGGCTGCATTTCCTGGAAGCCGGGCAAGGCATGCGGGGCGGGGTCGCCGGCCAGGGTCAGGGTGTCGCCGACCGGCGCACCGTGCACGTCCTTGATCGAGGCATTGATCCAGCCCACTTCGCCGGCGCCCAGGGCCGCCAGCTCCTTGCGCTTGGGCGTGAACACGCCGACCTTGTCCACCAGATGCGTGCGGCCGGTGGACATCACCAGGATCTTGCTGCCTGGCTTGATCTGGCCCTGCATCACGCGCACCAGAGAGACCACGCCCAGGTAGTTGTCGAACCAGGAATCGATGATGAGCGCCTGCAATTTATCGGTATCGCGCGGGGTCGGCGGCGGAATGCGCTGCACGATGGCTTCCAGCACCAGATCGATGTTCAGGCCGGTCTTGGCGCTGACCGCCACCGCGTCTTCGGCATCGATGCCGATCACCGCTTCGATCTCGGCCTTGGCGCGGTCGACGTCGGCGGTGGGCAGGTCGATCTTGTTGAGCACCGGCACCACTTCCAGGCCCTGCTCCACTGCCGTGTAGCAGTTGGCCACCGACTGCGCTTCCACGCCCTGCGCCGCATCCACCACCAGCAGCGCGCCTTCGCAGGCAGCCAGCGAGCGGCTGACTTCATAGGAGAAGTCCACATGCCCGGGGGTGTCGATGAAGTTCAGGTGGTAGGTCTGCCCGTCCTTGGCGGTATACGGCAGGGACACCGACTGCGCCTTGATGGTGATGCCGCGCTCGCGCTCGATCGGGTTGGAGTCCAGCACCTGGGCCTCCATCTCGCGCGCCTGCAGGCCGCCACACAACTGGATGATCCGGTCGGCCAGGGTCGATTTACCGTGGTCGACGTGGGCAATGATGGAGAAATTGCGGATGTTCCGCATTGAATCAGAGGACATTGAGGTGGGCGCCGGCGCAGCCGTCGTCAGGGTAACGCAGCATTATCGCACGGCCAGCCCCGTTGGGGCCGGGGAATCGGGAATCGGGAGTGGGGAATCGGAAAAGCAAGACGAGCCATCGCCTCGCGGACCCGCTCTTGCTCTTGCTCTTGCCCATTCCCGATTCCCGATTCTCCATTCCCTCTTGGGGCCGGGAATTGGGAATCGGGAGTGGGGAATCGGAAAAGCAAGACGAGCCATCGCCTCGCGGACCCGCTCTTGCTCTTGCTCTTGCCCATTCCCGATTCCCGATTCCCGATTCTCCATTCCCTCCCTTAGCCGCCGGCCTTCAGGGCCACATAGCTGGTCGCCGTGCCGTCGGTGACCAGCAGCATGACCACGTCGCCCTTCTTGTAGCTGGACAGCGCGCGGTTGAGGTCGGCGACGCTGCCCACCTTGGTGCGGGCGACGCGGGCGATGACCAGGCCCGGCGACAGCGGCGGCTGGGTGCTGCGCGCGGCGGCGCCGGTGACTGCCGCGATCCGCACGCCCTCGCCCGCCGCAAGGCCCAGGCGGCTGCGCTCGGCGGCCGTCAGGTCGGCCACCTGCAGGCCGAGCAAGGCCACGCTGGCCGGGGCCTCCGGCGTGGCATCGGCGGCGGCGGTGCGCGGTGCGGCGTCTTCGCTGCCATCCTGCAACGGCGCCAGGGTGACGCTGACCTGGCGCGGCTTGCCGTCGCGCAGCACGTCCAGGACGACCTTGGTGCCTGGTGCCAGCAGGCCGATCATCGGCGGCAGATCGCTGGAGGCCTCGATCGGCTTGCCATTGACCGCACGGATCACATCACCCACCTCGACCCCGGCCTTGGCAGCCGGGCTACCGGCAGGTATGTCGTTGACCAGCGCACCACGCGTATCCGGCAGCCCCAGGCCCTGTGCCTTCAACGCATCGATCGCGCCAACCTGCACCCCCAGCATGCCGCGACTCACGCGCCCGGTCGCCTTGATCTGCTCGGCGGCGCCGAAGGCCAGGTCGATCGGGATCGCGAAGCTGATCCCCATGTAGCCGCCGGAGGCGGAGAAGATCTGCGAATTGATGCCGACCACTTCACCGCGGGTATTGAGCAGCGGGCCGCCGGAGTTGCCCTGGTTGATCGCCACGTCGGTCTGGATGAAGGGCACGTAGCGCTGGTCCGCATACGGATTGCTGCGGCCGGTGGCACTGACGATGCCGGCAGTGACCGAGTGGTCCAGGCCGAACGGCGAGCCGATCGCCACCACCCACTGGCCCGGCTTGAGCGTGTTGGAATCGCCCAGGCGCACGGTCGGCAGGCCCTTGGCCTCGATCTTCAGCAGCGCCACGTCGTACTGCGCGTCGCTGCCCACCACCTTGGCCTTGAACTCACGACGGTCGGTCAGCTTGACGGTGACTTCGCTGGCGCCATCGACCACATGGTGATTGGTCAGCACATAGCCGTCGGCGGAAATGATGAAGCCCGATCCCATCGACTTGCCAGCGATGCCGCCATCGTCATCGCCACCACCCGGCCCCCGACGTGGGCCGCCCGGCATCTGGAAATCCGGGCCGAAAAAGCGCTTGAAGAATTCCGGCATCTGCTCGTCGTCGGGCATCGCCCCGCCGCCACGGCCACCCGGGCCGCTGCGCTGCTGCCGCGCCATCGCATCCTTGCGGGTAATGGTGGTTTCGATATTGACCACGCCCGGGCCGACCTGCTCGACCAGGTTGGTGAAGTCCGGCAAGCCCGCCACCAACTGTGGCGCCGGGGTGGTGCTGCGGTTGGCGGCGATCGGCGCACTGGCCTTGGCCGGTGCCGACGGCGGCGTCTGCTGGGCACAGGCTGCCAGCGGCAAAGTCATGGCGATCAGGCCAAACATCTGGGTACGCATGCGGTGATTCATCGAGTTGCCTCCGATGGCAGGGCGACAGGAACCGGAACCCGTGCAGCGACACGGGTCCGACAAGATAATGGGAGGGAGGGCGCCGAATGGATGAAGATCGGCCGCCGGGTCAGTGCTGCAGGCCCTGCGCCGACGGCGGCAGGCTGGGTTGCGCAGTCCGGACCGCCTGCGGCGCTGGTTCGAACGGATAGAACGCCTGGCCCTGGCGGCTCTGGCTGAAACTGGCGTTGAGCGGGCTGTCGCCAGCGCCGGACAGTGCCGCGCGCGGCCAGGGACGCGCCTGCAAGGTGGTATCCGGGTGCGTGAACGGGTTGGACGATAACGCCGGGTTCGCCGCAGCCGGGGTGGCAGCAGCCATCCTCTGCGCCGGCGCCTGCTGCTGGCGCGCGGCCACACCGCGCGCCACCTGCTGGTTGCGGGTGGCGCCGCTGCGGCGCGTGGAGGCCAGCGCAGCGGCCGGGACGGCGGCAACAAGCGCGCCACCGTCGCCAGGATTGGCCGGGGCGGGCGTTGCCGGCGCCTTTGGCGCGACCGGCGGTTGCACGGCGGCAGGCAGCTGCGCCGCAGTGGCATACACCGGCACCTCGGTCACCGTCGGAGCCGGTTCCGGCAAGCGCTCGCGCGCCATGAACATGGCGATCGCCGCGACCGACGCGGCAATCGCCGCGCCGCCGCCCCACCGCCAGCGTGCGGCCGCGCGCGGCGCCGGCTGTGGCAGAGGGGCAGGCTCATCGGCAATCGCGCTGCGCACGCGCGCGGCGAAATCCAGCGGTGCCGGCGCATTGGCCGCGCCGCGCAACACATCGCCGCACAGCTGCCAACGTTCGTGGCAGCCGGCGAGTTCGTCGTCGTGGGCCAGCCGGCGCAACAGGAAGCGCGATTCGTCCGCGCTCAGCTCGCCATCCACCAGCGCGGACAACTGCTGCCGGTAGTGGCGGTCGAACTTATCGGTGGTGGACATATCGGGGTGATGGCTCATACGCGGTGTCGCTCACGGGTAGCGCTTTCGGTCTCCAGCAGAGGCCGCAGCTCGATGTCGATGGCCTCGCGCGCTCGGAAGATGCGCGAGCGCACCGTTCCGATCGGGCAATCCATCTTTCGCGCGATGTCTTCGTAACTCAGGCCTTCCACCTCGCGCAGAGTGATGGCCAACCGGAGTTCTTCCGGCAGGGCTTGGACCGCGCGCATCACCGTTTGTTCCAGCTCCTGTCGCATCAGTTCACGCTCCGGGGTATCGGTGTCGCGCAACCGGGTGGCCCCATCGAACTGCTCGGCATCGCTGATCTCGATGTCGTCGGTGGGCGGCCGGCGGTTGTGCGCAACCAGATGGTTCTTGGCGGTGTTGACGGCAATGCGGTGCAACCATGTATAGAACTGCGAGTCGCCGCGGAAACTGTTGATCGCGCGGTACGCGCGCACAAACGTGTCCTGGGCCACATCCTGGCATTCGCTCCAGTCGGCGATGTAGCGCCCGATCAAGGCGACGATCCTGTGCTGGTACTTGCGCACCAGCCCATCGAACGCCGCGCTCTCGCCGCGCTGCACGCGCCGGACCAGTTCCAGGTCCAGCTCCTGAGGTGTATCGACTTCGGCCATGGTGGGCCGCACTCCTGTCAGCCCACCGAAGTCGGGCAATGAGACCGCGATTGAAGAGGAAAGTTCATACCGATCCGTCCGCGCGTCACGCATCCGGGTAGTGGTACCGATGCGTCGCCAGCGACGCCCCGCCGAGGCACGTGCCGCCCCTGTCGACAGGTATGGGCATTTGACGTGAAGGAAACAACCTCTGGATGATAACGGCCTTTCCTCACTATCGCCGGACGGCCAACCGCATGCTTCCAGGTTTCGACGGGCTACGATTCAGCCACTGGCAGGCCGACCTGCGCGAGGACGGCGTGCTCGTGCTCAGCCTTGATCGCCAGGGCGCAGCGGTCAACGCATTTTCGCAGGAGGTGCTGCTCGAGCTGGGCGCACTGGTGGAACGGCTGGCACTGGACCCGCCCAAGGGCGTGGTGCTGCGCTCGGCCAAGGCCAACGGCTTCATTGCCGGGGCCGACCTCAAGGAATTCCAGGACTTCGACCGCAAGGGCACGGTCAACGACGCGATCCATCGCGGCCAGCAGGTGTTCCAGAAGCTGGCCGAACTGCCCTGCCCCACGGTGGCGGCCATCCACGGCTTCTGCATGGGCGGCGGCACCGAGATCGCGCTGGCCTGCCGCTACCGGGTGGCCTCCGACGACGGCAGCACCCGCATCGGCCTGCCGGAAACCAAGCTCGGCATCTTCCCCGGCTGGGGCGGCAGCGCCCGCTTGCCGCGCCTGATCGGCGCACCGGCGGCGATGGACCTGATGCTGACCGGCCGCAGCGTGTCGGCCAAGGCCGCGCGTGCCCTGGGTCTAGTGGACAAGGTCGCCGCACCCCCGGTGCTGGTCGATGTGGCCGCTGCCCTGGCACTGGCCGGCACCACGCGTTCGCTCAAGCAACGTGCCACCGCCTGGGCCACCAACATCCTGCTGGCGCGCAAGCTGCTGGCCCCGCAACTGCGCAAGCAGGTCGCGCGCAAGGCGCGCAAGGCGCATTACCCGGCGCCATACGCCTTGATCGACGTGTGGGAACGCGCCGGTGGCGGCGGCATCCAGGCGCGCCTGGCCGCCGAACGCAAGGCGGTGGTCAAGCTCGCCAGCACCCCGGCCGCACGCAACCTGATCCGCATCTTCTTCCTCACCGAGCGGCTGAAGGCGCTGGGCGGCAGGGACGCGGAAGGCGCGGCGGCACCGATTCGCCATGTGCATGTGATCGGCGCCGGGGTGATGGGCGGCGATATCGCGGCATGGGCGGCCTACAAGGGCTTCGAGGTCACCCTGCAGGATCGCGAGCAGCGCTTCATCGACACCGCGCTGGGCCGTGGCGGCGAGCTGTTCGCCAAGCGGGTCAAGGACGAGACCAAACGCCCGGCGGTGGCTGCACGCCTACGGGGTGATCTGGCCGGTGCCGGGGTGGCGCAGGCGGACCTGGTGATCGAGGCGATCATCGAGAATCCGCAGGCCAAGCGCGCGCTCTACCAATCGATCGAACCGCAGCTCAAGCCCGATGCGGTGCTGACCACCAACACCTCGTCGATCCCGCTGACCGAGTTGCGCGGCCAGCTGTTGCGCCCGGCCCAGTTCGCCGGCCTGCACTACTTCAACCCGGTGGCGATGATGCCGCTGGTGGAGATCGTGCAGCACGATGGGCTGGATCCGGCCAACGTGGCGCGCCTGGCGGCGTTCTGCAAGGCGCTGGACAAGTTGCCGGTGCCGGTGGCCGGCACTCCCGGCTTCCTGGTCAACCGCGTGCTGTTTCCGTACCTGCTGGAAGCGGCCACTGCCTATGCCGACGGCATTCCGGGACCGGTGCTGGACAAGACCGCGGTCACGTTCGGCATGCCGATGGGGCCGATCGAGCTGATCGACACCGTGGGCCTGGATGTGGCCGCAGGCGTCGGCGCCGAGCTGGCGCCGTTCCTGCACCTGCCGATTCCAGCCGCACTGGCGACCGTGGACCCCGGCAAGCGCGGCAAGAAGGATGGACAGGGGTTGTACAAGTGGGAGAACGGACGCGCAGTCAAACCAGAGGTGGCCAGCGGCTACGAAGTGCCGGCCGATCTGGAAGACCGCCTGGTCCTGCCACTGCTCAACGAAGCGGTGGCTTGCCTGCATGACGGGGTGGTGGCCGATGCGGACCTGCTCGACGCCGGCGTGATCTTCGGCACCGGCTTCGCCCCGTTCCGCGGCGGCCCGATCCAGCACATCCGCACCGTTGGCGCCGATGCGCTGCTGGCCCGCCTGCAGGCGCTGCATGCCCGCTACGGCGAGCGTTTTGCGCCGCGCCCGGGTTGGGACTCGCCGGTGTTGCGCGCGCCGGTGGCCTGAACCCCGGCCCGGTCCGCGCGTCGAATGATCGCCTGCCGCAAGCGTGACGGCAGGCGGCCCGGCTTTTTCTGTGCACCGACCGGGTATGGCCTGTGCCGCGCACTCCGGCGCGGCACGCAAGGCCCGACTGGACCGCCGCCGGCCTGGACGGCACAGCGCTCAGGGACGCACATGCCGGACGTCAGTGCGGGTGGCGATGCCCGGCATGCGCGTGACGAGGATGATCGTGCCCCTCGCCCGCCTGCGCGGACCTGGGCGCGCCGCACGGCGGAGTACCGCAGTCGCCGCCCTCCACCTGCAAGGTGACGTGGTCGATGTCGAAACGCACATGCAACAACGTGGCGAGCGCATCGCGCAACTGGTCCCGATCGGCACGTTCACCGACCACCACATGCGCGGTAAGCGCGGGCGTGCTGGAGGCCAGTGCCCAGACATGCAGATCGTGCACGTCCTCAACGCCCGGATGGCTGGCCAGTACCTGCCGCACCTGGGCCAGGTCGATGCCCTTGGGCACGCCTTCCAGCAGCACATTGATCGCTTCGCGCAGCAGCACCCAGGTGCGTGGCAGCACCCACAGGCCGATCAGCACGGCCAATACCGGATCGATCCACTGCCAGCCGGTCCAGCGGATCAGCAAGGCGCCGATGATGACCGCCACCGACCCCAGCATGTCGCTCCACACTTCCAGGTAGGCGCCCTTGACGTTGAGGCTTTCGCCGCTACCGGCATGCAGCAGCTTCATCGCGACCAGATTAATCACCAGGCCCAACCCGGCGATCAGCAGCATGCCGTTGGAGGAAATGTCCTGCGGCGCGCGAAAGCGTTGTGCGGCTTCCCACAGGATGTAGGCGCCCACGCCAAACAGCAGCGCGCCATTGGCCAGCGCACCCAGCGCTTCCAGCCGCACATAGCCATAGGTGCGACGCGCATCCGCTGGACGCCGGCTCAGGCGCACTGCGAGCAACGCGATCATCAAGCCGAGCGTGTCGGTGGCCATGTGCGCCGCATCCGACAGCAACGCCAGGCTGTTGGACACGAAGGCACCGATGACTTCGGCCACCAGGAAGGTAGCCGTCAGACCAAGCGCCCACCACAACGGCGTTTCGTGGCGGATCTCGCTGGGGGCGTGGTTGTGGTCGTGTCCCATGCTGTGCGGCCTCATGCAGTGCGCACACACAGTAGGCGCGTGGGCATGCGGAGACTATTACACCTGTGCGTGATGAAATCACATCACGTGAGCGCGGCGCCATTGCACTGGCCGGGTAGCACCTTGAAGCGGCTAACAAAGGCACTCGACCACCGTAGCAATGGCAACAGGTACTGACCCCACTGCCTTCATGGGCGCGTGGAGTGATGTCGTCTTGGCAGTGAAAGTGCTCGAATGAGGCGAGACTAACCAGACCGCGCTTCGTCAGACGGCAACGCTGAATGCACTGCTTGCAAGCATGCATACCGACCATCTCGACCGGTACTTGCCCGCCTAGCGTCGCGGGACCTTATGCGGCATGGATGCCGCATAAGCGCCTACAGGGATGTACTTGCGGCGTGTCCCGCGACGGTAGGCGGGCAAGGGCCTCGCAGCCAAGCCGCAGATCATCGCTCTGCCCCCTACGCCCCCCGTTCGATCACCTGCACGACGGAGGCGAGTGACAACGCCGACGACGCCCACCTGGCGGTGGGCGTCGTGGTTTTATAAGCCGCTCTCAAACCTTGGCGACCAGCTTGACCACACTGGAAAAATCCAGCGCGCCGTTACCCGCCTGACTATTCATCGCATACAGGTTGCGCGCCAGCTCACCCAGCGGGATCGAGACCCCGGCCTGCACCGCCGATTCGGCCACCAGCCCCAGATCCTTGAGCATCAGATCATTGCCGAAGCCGCCGCTGTAGCCGCGCGAAGCCGGCGCGTTGGGTAGCACGCCCGGCCAGGGGTTGCAGACCTCGGTGGCCCAACTGCGGCCGGTACTGACCGCCATCATTTGCGACAGCACGGTTGGATCCAGGCCTTGCGCCACGCCCAGCGCCAGCGCTTCGCCAGTGGCCGCCATGATGACGCCCAACGCCATGTTGTTGCACAGCTTGGCGACCTGGCCGGCACCGTTGTCGCCAACGTGAAAGATGTTCTTACCCATCACCAGCAGCACACCGCGCGCGCGCTCCAGTGCATCGGCAGCACCACCGACGATGAAGGTCAGCGTGCCGGCCACCGCACCAGCGGTGCCGCCGGACACCGGCGCGTCCAGCATCGCCAACCCGCGCGCGCGCGCGGCGTCGGCCAGCTTGCGCGCGGACACCGGTGCGATGGTGCTGCAGTCGATGACCAGCGCGCCGTCCGGGATCTGCGCCAGGAGGCCGCCATCGCCCAGGTACAGGCCTTCCACATGGCGGCTGGCCGGCAACATCGAGATGACGATCTCGGCCTCGGCCAGGGTGTCGTGCGCCGAGCCGGCCACCTGCGCACCGGCGGCCGCAGCGGCGTCCAGCGCGGCGGACACCAGGTCGAACACGCGCACCTGGTGCCCGGCCTTGACCAGGTTGGCGGCCATCGGGCCACCCATGTTGCCCAGGCCGATAAAGGCGATCTTGCTCATCGTGTGGCTCTCCAGGTTGGAGCATGCTTCAAAACAAACGGATCATGCCCTGGCCTGCAATGAACGCATGGCCGCAGGCATGCAGAATCGCTGTATCACGCCGTCGCGCCGGCCTGCACGCCACCGCGCATCGCCACGCCTAGCACGTGCCCAGATCGGCCAGCGGATGTTGCTCCGCCGGCCAGGGGGCATCGAAGAATCCCGCAGCCCACGCCGCATCGGCCTGGGCCAGCGACGCCGGTTGCCACTGTGGCTGGCGGTCCTTGTCGATCAGCAGGGCGCGAATGCCTTCGGCAAAATCGCCGTGCGCGGCGGCATGCAGCGCAACCACGTATTCAGTACGAAACGTCTCGGCCAGCGTGGCGGTGCCGGGATGGCGTTGCAGCTCCCAGGCCAGGCGTACCGAACCGGGCGCACCGGCGGCCAGCGTGATGCGCGCGGCCTGCAACCAGGCATCTTCGCTTTGCAGGGCATCGATGGCCGCAACGACCTGTTCCAGCGTGTCGCCGGACACCAACTGTGCGATCAAGTCCGCATGCAACTGCAGCGGGCCGGGTTGCAGCGGCTGTGCAATGCCTTGCAGGAACGCAGCCAGTTGCGTGCGATCCTCCTGCGCATCGCCGCTCCATGCATGCGCGCTCAGGGCATCGAGCACCGCCGGGTACTGCGCATGTTCCAGCTGCACGTCGGCCAGCCCGGCGTGGATGGCATCGCTGGCATTGAGCACAGCGCCGGTCAATGCCAGGAACAGGCCGGCGCCCTGCGGCACGCGGCGCAGCAGCCAGCTGCCGCCTACATCCGGAAACAGGCCCACGCTGATCTCGGGCATGGCCAGGCGCGAGCGCTCGGTGACCACGCGATGGCTGGCGCCGGACATCAGCCCGATGCCGCCGCCCATCACGATGCCATGGCCCCAGCACAGCACCGGCTTGGGATAGGTGTGGATACGGTAATCCAGCCGATATTCTTCTTCGAAGAAAGTGGCCGCATGCACGTTGTCCTGCGGCCTGGCGCGCCGCCGCGCAGGTTCGGGCACCGCGTCGCGATGCGCGCGCATGCTCTGGTAGAGACCATGCAGATCGCCACCGGCACACAAGGCCTTGTCGCCGGCGCCACGCAGCACCACGCAGGCCATCTGCGCGTCGTCGGCCCAGGCCCGCAACTGCGCATCCAGCAGCCGCGTCATCTCCAGCGACAGCCCATTGAGGGTCTTTGGCGCATTCAAGGTGGCAATGCCGATGCGGTGCCCATCGGCGCAGTCGCGCTGCTCCAACAGCACCGGCGCATCCTCGCGCGTGCTGGCCTGCGGCATCAGCGCGCGCTCCAGCGCGGCGCGCGTTTTTCCAGGAATGCCGCCACGCCCTCGGCCTGGTCGGCCTGCTCGAACAAGTCCACGAAGGCCTCGCGCTCGGCCACCAGGGCTGCGGCATGGGTCCCGTTGCGGGTGGCCTGCACCAACCGCTTGCAAGCGGCGACACTGACCGGACTCTGCTTGCCGGCACGTTGCGCCCAGGCGATCGCCAGCGCGCGTGACTCGCCCTGGCCGACGACCTCTTCCACCAGCCCGATGCGCTGCGCGGTGGCGGCTTCGATGCGCTCGCCGAGCAGGATCATGCGCTTGGCCCAGCCCTCGCCAACCAGCCGCGGCAGGTTCTGGGTGCCACCGGCACACGGCAGCAGGCCCACGCTGGCTTCCGGCAAGGCGAGCTGCGCGTGCTGTTCGGCGATGCGCAGATCACAGGCCAGCGCGCATTCCAGTCCGCCACCCATGGCATACCCGTTGATGGCGGCGATCGACACGCCGCGGAACGCACTCAATGCCTCGAAGGCTTCGCCGAAGCGACGCGCGGCCTCGCGCGCCACGGCCGGGTCGCTACTAGCGAACTGCTTGAGGTCGGCACCGGCACTGAAGAACTTCTCGCCTTCGCCGGTGATAACCAACGCATAGACGCTGCGGTCGGCATCCAGGGCATGTACCAGGTCGCGCAAGGCGGCCAGGCTCTGCACGGCCCAGGTGTTGGCCGGCGGGTTGCTCAGCGTGACGATGGCCACGTGGCCATCGCGTTCGACCTGCAGGCCGGTATGTACACGTCCTTCCCATTCGCTCATCGCAATTCCTCCTCGCCGTTGAGCAGATGACGCGCCACGATCATGCGCATCACTTCGTTGGTGCCTTCCAGGATGCGATGCACGCGGCTGTCGCGCAACAATCGCTCGATTGGATATTCGCGGATATAGCCATACCCGCCATGAATCTGCAGTGCCTCGTCACAGATGGAAAAACCGGCATCGGTGGCAAAGCGCTTGGCCATCGCGCACCACACCGTGGCGTCGCGACTGCCGGCGTCGAGTTTGCGTGCGGCGGTATGCACCATCTGCCGCGCGGCCACCAGTTGCGTGGCCATGTCGGCCAGCTTGAACTGTAGCGCCTGGAAATCGGCCAGTTTCTTGCCGAACTGGCGTCGCTCGCCCATGTAGCGGCGCGCGGCATCCAGCGCGCCCTGCGCGGCACCCAGCGAACAGGCGGCGATATTGATGCGGCCGCCATCCAGCGCCTTCATCGCGATCTTGAAGCCTTCTCCCTCCCGGCCGAGCAGGTTGCCCGCCGGAATGCGCACATCGGCGAAGGTCACCCCGCGCGTGGGCTGGCTGTTCCAGCCCATCTTCTCTTCCTTGCGGCCGTAGCCGATGCCGGGCGCGTCGGCCGGCACCACGAAGGCGCTGATGCCGCGCGCGCCGTCTTCGCCGGTGCGCGCCATCACCACCAGCACATCGGTAGCGCCCGCGCCGGAAATGAAGGCCTTGCTGCCGTTGAGCACGTAGCTGTCGCCATCGCGCTGCGCGCGGGTCTTCAGCGATGCCGCGTCCGAGCCACTGCCCGGTTCGGTCAGGCAGTACGAGCCCAGCTTGGCGCCGCTGGTCATCACCTGGCCCCACTGCGCGCGCACCGCATCGCTGCCATAGCTGGCGATCAGCCAGGTGGCCATGTTGTGGATGCTGATGAAGGCCGAGGTGGAGGGATCCACCGTGGCGAGCTCCTCGAACACCACGGCCGCATCCAGCCGGCGCAGGCCCAGGCCACCCACGCCCTCGTCGGTATACAAACCGCAGAAGCCGAGGTCTGCGGCCTTGGCGATGGCCTCGCGCGGGAAGTGCCCTTCCGCGTCCCATCGCGCGGCGTGCGGCGCCAGTTCCTTGTCGGCAAAGTCGCGTGCGGCGGCGCGGAAGGCCTGCTGCTCGTCGTTCAGATCGGCCGTGTTGGGATGGAGCTGGATGGCTGCGTTCATGGCGATCGGCTCACTTGAGGGAGATGGTGGTGTTGACGCCATGGCTCAGCGTCTGGTCGTCGAACCAGCGCGCGGTCACGGTCTTGGTCTGGGTGTAGAACATCACCACCTGCTTGCCATACGGGCCGAGGTCGCCGAGCTTGGAGGCGCGCGAGCCGGTGAAGGAAAACAGCGGTACCGGCACGGGAATCGGCACGTTGATGCCGACCTGTCCCACGTCGATGTCTTCCTGGAAACGCCGCGCCGCCGCGCCGGACTGGGTGAACAGCGCGGTGCCATTGCCGTTGGGATTGGCGTTGACCAAGGCGATGGCTTCGTCGAGCGTCTCGGCGCCCAGGATCACCAGCACCGGCCCGAAGATCTCTTCGTCGTAGATGCGCATGCCCGGCCTGACCCCGGAAAAGATCGTCGGGCCGACGAAGTTGCCCTGCTCGAAACCCGGCACGGCCGGCGCACGCCCGTCCAGTTCCAGCGTGGCGCCCTGCTCCACGCCCGAGGCGATCAGCGCTTCCACGCGCGTACGCGCGGCGCAGGAAATCAGCGGACCGACATCGGTGCCAGCGGCGTTGCCGGCACCGAGCTTCAAACTTCTGGCCTTGCTGACCAGCGCCGGAATCCACTGCCGCGCCTCACCCACCAGCACCAGCGTGGAGGCGGCCATGCAACGCTGCCCGGCGGCACCGAATGCAGCACCGACCATCGCATTGAGCGTCTGCTCCTGGTTGGCGTCCGGCAGCACCACGGCGTGGTTCTTGGCGCCCATCATGCATTGCACGCGCTTGCCGGCCAGCGAGGCGCGCCGGTACACATGCGTGCCCACCTGGGTGGAGCCGACGAACGACAGCGCCTTGATCTCCGGGTGATCGCACAGCGCGTTGACCACCGCTTCGCCCCCGTGCACCACGTTGAGCACGCCCTTGGGAATGCCGGCCTCCAGGGCCAACTCCACCAGCCGCATGGTCACCATCGGGTCCTGCTCGGACGGCTTGAGCACGAAGGTGTTGCCGGTGGCAATGGCCATCGGGAACATCCATAGCGGAATCATCGCCGGGAAATTGAACGGGGTAATGCCCGCACACACGCCCAGCGGCTGCAGCAGGCTGTAGGTATCCACGCCGGTGGCGACATTGTTGGCCAGCTCGCCCAGTTGCAGGTTGCCGATGGCCGCGGCGTGCTCCACCACTTCCAGCCCACGGAACACATCGCCTTCGGCATCGGCCAGGGTCTTGCCCTGCTCGGCGCTGAGCAGCGCGGCCAGTTCGGGCATGTGTTCGCGGATCAGCTGCTGGTACTTGAGAAAGATGCGCGCACGGGTGCCGATCGGCGTCTTGCGCCAAGTGACGAAGGCACGGCTGGCAGCGGCAACGGCGGCATCGACTTCGGCAATGGTGGCGAATGGCACCTGCGCCAGCACGGCCTGGTCGGCCGGGTTGACCACGTCCTGCCACTGGTCGCTGGCCGACACCACCATTTCACCATCGATCAACAAGGACACGCGGGGGACGGATTGGCTCATCACGGGGCTCGCTCACAGGGGGCATCGGGCCACGCTGGCCCAGTGCTTCGCATTGTTCGCATCACAAACCGGCATTCCCAGCATTCGACTGCTTAATCACGCTAAGCTCCCCGCAGAATCTTGCGAATTTTGCGAATGCCGTATTCCCTTCCCCCGTCGCGTCACCAGCTCGGCCTGCGCCTGCAGCGGCTGCGCCAGCGTCACGGCCTGACCCAGGCCGAGCTGGCGCGCCGGCTGGGCCTGTCGCCCAGCTATCTGAACCAGATCGAGCGCAACCAGCGGCCGCTGACGCTGGCGATCCAGCAGCGGCTCAAGACGGTGCTGGGCGCGCTGGACGGGCTGCACGATCTGGACGACCCGGCTGCGCTGGTCGAGCCACTGGACGACTCCCTGCGCAGCCTGGGCCATGCGCTGTCGCCGGCCGAGCTGCGCGCACTCACCGGCAACCTGCCGCAGGTGGCGCAGGCAGTGCTGGATCTGCACCGCAGCCATCAGCACCTGCTGGAGCGCAATGCCGCGCTGCAGCTGCAGATCGGGGTGGAGCATGCGGCGATGCCATCGCTGTCGCCCGGCGAGCAGGTGCGCGATTACTTCAACCGCGCGCACAACTATCTGCCCGAACTGGACGAGCGCGCCGAAGCACTGCATGCCGAACTCGGTGCGACCACCGACAACCTGCCGCTGCGGCTGCGCCAGCGCCTGGCCGACCGCCACGGCCTGCGGGTGCAGCAATCGCCAGACCTGCACCACGACAAGCGGCATGTGGATGCGCAGGCGCGCGTGCTGTGGCTACCTGCGCACCTGCGCCCGGGCCAGCAGGCGTTCCAATTGGCCGCGCAACTGGCCTTGCTGGAGTGCTCAGCGCTGCTGGACGCACGCATTGCCGATGCCGGTTTCGCCGATGCCGAGCGCATCGCGCTGTCGCGGATCGGGCTGTCGAATTATTTCGCCGGCGCGCTGGTGATGCCCTACAGCGATTTCCTGCACAGCGCACAGGCCTCGCGCTACGACATCGAATGGCTGGCGGACCGGTTCGGGGTGGGCTTCGAAGCGGTCTGCCATCGTTTGAGCACGCTGCAGCGGCATGCTGCGGCCGGGCTGCCGATCTTCTTCATGCGGGTGGACCGCGCCGGCAATGTCTCCAAGCGCCACTCGGCCACCGACTTCCATTTTTCCCACGTCGGTGGTGCCTGCCCGCTGTGGATCGTGTACGAGGCCTTCAACCAGCCCGACCGCATCCTCACCCAGATCGCGCGCATGCCCGACGGGCGGCGCTATTTCTGGCTGGCACGCCAGGTCAGCAGCGGACCGCCGGGCTACGGCCGCCCGCGCAAGACCTTCGCGCTGGCAATGGGCTGCGACCTGCGCCATGCCGACCAACTGGTCTACACACGCGGCTGGGATCTGGACGCGGTAGACGATGCAGTGCCGATCGGCCCGGGCTGCCTGACCTGCGAACGCAGCGACTGCGTGCAACGCGCGTTCCCCGCCCTGCCCCGGCTTGCGGCCAGTGCGCGCGGAGAATGAGGCCAGGGCACACGGCCGCGACCTGGGCAACTTTCGATCCCCTGCGGCACCATCCACGCCGGAGTGTGACGAAACAGACACTAGCGCTGCACTGCAGCATTCCAAGCCAGGATAGCTCCCGCAAAATGCTTCATTGGAATGGAATGACTCGCGCTTCTACCCTGAAGCGGACACATGCAGGACAGGGGGACGCCAACGCGCTCGTCGAGCGGCTTGGCGCCACACAAGTACACCGCAACACGCCTTACCGCCTCACGCCACGCCGGCCCATTCGCGCCTCGCACACCGGCGCCGGCAGGCCGCCGCCAACCATCTTATTCGGTCACTTTATCCTGGGAGGGATCCACCGATGCCTGTTCACCACACCCGCCGCCCGGCCAGCCGGCCTGCGCGCCGCATGCCGGTCCGCGACGTTCTGTGCACCACCATCGCCTTTGTGCTGGTCGCCGCATTCAGCGCGCAGGCGCAGGACACTGCACCGGTGGCACCGCCGGCCAACGACGCCAGCAGCGGCGCCAGCAATGGCCAGGCGCCGGTCACCCTGGACAACATCACCGTCATCGGCCAGCGCGCCAGCCTGAACCGCGCGGTGCAGGCCAAGCAGATGTCCGACCACGTCGTGGAGGTCATCTCCGCCGACACCATGGGCCAGATGCCCAACGTCACCGTGGCCGAGGCGCTGGTGCGCCTGCCTGGCGTCAACGGCACCCGCGACCGCGGCAACGAGAGCCTGGCCACCGTGCGTGGCCTGGGCCCGCGCATGACCATGGGCACCGTCAACGGCCGCGAAATCGCCTCCTCCGAGCCCAACCGGGCGGTGCGCTGGGAAGTGTTTCCCACCGAGGTCGTCTCCACCGTCAAGGTCTACAAGACCCAATCGGCCGACCTGGTGGCCGGCGGCCTGGCCGCCACCGTGGACATCTCCACCATCAGCCCGCTGGACTACACCGGCCCTGGTTTCGTCGGCACCGCTGGCCCGGTGTTCTACGACCACGCCAAGGACGTCCCCGGCTACACCCCGTGGGGCAGCCGCTTCGGCGCCAGCTGGGTGCACAAGCTCAATGACAATCTCGCCGTTGCCTTGGGCGCCACCTACCAGAAACAGAAGAACGCCGGTTCCTCGATCGGCAGCTGGGGCTATACCGATGCCGCCAGCGCACGCGACATCAATGGCGATGGCACTCCCGATCCCACCCCGTGGGGCGCGGCCGACCAGCTCAAGCTGATCGACCAGACCCGCACCGGCGCCATGGGCACGGTGCAATGGCGCTCGGGCAACCTCGAATTGAAGCTCGACGGCCTGTATTCGCGCATCGCCATCGAAGAGGACCAGCTGCAGAACTGGTTCAACGGGCTGGCTTACAGCGTCTTCTCCAGCGGCGCCAATCCCTACACCACGCCCGGGTCGTCCTACACCATCGTCGGCGGCGACGTGGTGGCCGGCACGCTCGCCAACTCCAACCTGCAGGTCGACCATGTGGTCAGCCATTACAACGAGATCAAGACGCTCGCCGCCGGCGGCCTGAACGCCAAGTGGAGCGGCGATGTGTGGACGCTGGCCGGCGATCTGTCGTTCTCGCAGGCCAAGCGCGACAACGAATGGCGGGCGGTGCGCTTTGGCAGCAATCCGGACACGCTCTCCTTCGACTTCCGCCGCACCGTCAAGCCCACCATCAGCACCAGCTCGGACGCGCCTGAGTGGGGCCTCAACGGCCAGACCGACCCGCAGGCACTGCGCGACAAGATCGCCGCGCTGGCGCTCAACGCCAGCCGCGCAGTGGACGCAGGCCCGTTCACCACGCTGGAAGTGGGCGCACGCGCGGCGCAACGCGAGAAGCAGAATCGACGCTTCCTGAGCACCCAGTCGAACTTCGACCAACCGATCTCCGCCTACCAGGGCCTGATCTACCCGGTCACCATGCCGGGCTTGAACGTGCCCACGCTGACCGGCGGCAACCTGGACGACATCGCCCGCATCGGCTTCGGCGGATTCGACCGGGCCCTGCTCAGCGAACAGATGCTCGATCACTGGGCGGTCAAGGAAGACGTGCGCGAAGCCTTTGCCAAGGCGGTCTTCAGCGCGCAGCTGTTCGGCACCGACGTCACCGGCAATATCGGCGTGCGGCTGGTCAACACCAAGACCGATAGCCAGGGCTTCGATTCGGTGGGCAGCACCATCCAGCCCAGCAGCGCCAGCAAGCAATACACCGATGTACTGCCCAGCGCCACGCTCAACTTCCTGATCGACGAGCAGCGCATCCTGCGCATGGCGGTGGCCAAGGTCATCGCCCGCCCGCCGCTGGACGAACTGCGCACCGGTCGCCGCCTGGACGATCCCAACGTCACCGTCGGCCAGCTCACCGGCAGCGGCGGCAATCCGCAGCTGGACCCCTTCAGGGCCACCCAGCTCGATGTGTCCTACGAGTGGTACTTCCACAAGGAGGCGCTGGCGGCATTGGCGGTGTATCGCAAGGAAGTGGACTCAAGCATCGGCTACCGCACCGACCGCGAAGTCATCAACGGGCTGGATTACCTGGTCAGCGCGCCGTTCAACGGCGGCGGCGGCCACATCAATGGTGTTGAACTCACCTTGCAGACGCCGTTCTTCTTCATCCCGCACCTGGAAAACTTCGGCGTGTACTCCAACTACTCGCTGGTGGATTCCAACCTCAAGGAATTCTCGCCGGAAGACAACCCGCTGCCGCTGAGCGGCCTGGCGCGTAGGACCGGCACCTTCGACCTGTGGTACAGCAACGGCACCTTCGAAGCACGCGTGGGCTACAAGTACCACAGCCCTTACACCGTGGTGTACGGCTGGAACGCGGCACGCCTGGCCCGGCTGCAGAGCGAGGGCACGGTGGATCTGAGCTTGAACTGGCAGTACAGCAAGCAGCTCGGTTTCCGCTTCCAGGCGAGCAATCTCACCAACGAACCGCTGCGCGCCTACACCGACAACCGCCCCAACCGCCTGGCCAATCAGGACGATGGCGGCTACCAGTTGTTCGGCCGGCGCTATCAGCTGGAGGCGACCTACCGCTTCTGATCCCCCCGTGCCTGGCGCGCGCCATCAAACGGGCGCGGCCACTGCGCGGCAGCGAACTGCAACCCCGGTTGCAGTTCCGCACACCCGCCGCGCGGCACGCCGGCCGCATGCAGCACGCTGTCGGCCGCTCTATTGTTGCTTTGCCTGAGGAATCGCATGCGCTCCACACGCCGCTTCTGGATGCCGACGCTGCTGGCGTTGGCCGTCTCCGTCTCCGCCCACGCCGCCGCACCCGCCACGCTGTATCTCGGCGCGGACCTGTCCTACGTCAACGAGATGGAGGAATGCGGCGTTCGCTACCGCGACAACGGCGTGGTCACCGATCCGTTCGAACTGTTCCGCGCGCATGGCGCCAATCTGGTGCGCGTGCGGCTGTGGAACGATGCCCGCTGGACCAAGTACAGCGACCTGTCCGACGTCAAGAAGACCATTGCCCGCGCACGCGCGCAGGGCATGCAGGTGCTGCTGGACCTGCATTATTCCGACGAATGGGCCGATGGCGACAAACAGCTGATTCCCAAGGCCTGGGCCAGCATCACCGATACCGACGAGCTGGCCCGCATCCTCTACGGCTTTACCTACGACACGCTCAGTGCGCTGGATCGCGCCGGACTGATGCCGGAACTGGTGCAGGTCGGCAACGAAAGCAATTCCGACCTGATGGCCAGCCAGCCCTGGGACAAGCAGCGCCCCATCGACTGGCAACGCAATGCCAAGCTGTTCAATGCCGGCATCCAGGCCGTGCGCGACATGAGTACGCGTTCTGCGATCAAGCCGCGGGTGATGCTGCATATCGCCCAGCCAGAGAACGTGGAACCGTGGTTCGCCGCCGCCACCAAAGCCGGCGTCACCGACTTCGACTTGATCGGCATCAGCTACTACCGCAAGTGGTCCACCCAATCGATGGCGCAGTTGGGCAAGACCATCCAGCGCCTGCGCGGGCGCTTCGCTGCCGACGTGGTGGTGGTGGAAACCGCGTATCCATGGACCCTGGAATCGGGCGACACCTCGCCCAACCTGCTCGGCGCAGACTCGCTGATCGCCGGCTACCCCGCCACCCCGCAGGGGCAGGCACGCTACATGATCGACCTGACCCAACTGGTGATCGACACCGGTGGCGCCGGCGTCGTGTACTGGGAGCCGGCCTGGACCAGCAGCAGCTGCAAGACCCGCTGGGGCACCGGTTCCTCGTGGGAGAACGCCAGTTTCTTCGACTTCCGGCACGGCAACGAACTGCTGCCTGCCATCGACTTCATGCGCCACCCCTACACCGGTGCGCCGGCCTCCTACCATCCCGGCACGCGTGCGCCGGGGGCGGACAGGCCGGCCACGGTCCGCAAGGAGACCCAGCCATGACCGGCATCAATCGCCGCACACTCCTGCGCGGCATGCTTGCAAGTAGCGTCAGTGCCGCCCTGCCGGCCGCTGCCACCGGCGCCCTGGCACCGGCCGTTGCCGGCGCCGCAGCGGCGAGCGCGAGCAATACCGCAGCAACCGAAACACTGGGCGATGCCGCGCTGGCACCGCGCGACCGACTGCTGTTCGATTTCGGCTGGCGCTTCCATCTGGGCCACGCCAGCGACCCCGCGCGCGATTTCGAGTTCGGCACCTTCCAGCGCAGCTTCGCCAAGGCAGGCAAGGACACCGCCACCGCAGCGCAGCTGGACTTCGACGACAGCGCCTGGCAGCAGGTGGATCTGCCGCACGATTGGGCAGTGACCCTGCCCTTCCGGCGCGAGCCGATCTCGGCAACCATGACCGAGGAAGACCCGGCCGCCTCGCACGGCTACAAGGCGCTGGGCACCAGCTTTCCAGAAAACAGCGTCGGCTGGTATCGGCGCATGCTGCAGATTCCCGCAGACGACCTGGGCAAGCGCATCTGCCTGGTGTTCGACGGCGTGTTCCGCGATTGCATCGTGTTCTGCAATGGCCACATTGTCGGCCGCAATGCCAGCGGTTACTGCGGCTTTGAGGTCGACCTCAGCGAAGTGCTCGACTACGGCAAGCCCAATGTCATCGCCGTACGCGTGGATGCCACCCTGGGCGAAGGCTGGTTCTACGAAGGCGCCGGCATCTACCGCCACCTGTGGTTGCAGAAGACCGATCCGCTACATGTGCCACCGCACGGCGTGTTCGTGCGCAATACCATCGAATCCGGCAACGCTACCGCGCAGGTCTCCACCGAGGTGCGCAACGACGGCACCGTGCCGCGCCAGTGCGCGGTGCAAACGCGTATCACCGCGCCCGACGGTCGCGTCGTCGCGCAGGCGGTCAGCGCCGTGGTCACCGTTGCGCCCGGCCAGGTGCAGCAGGTCGAACAACACTTGCCACTGGGCCAGGCCGCACTGTGGTCGGTGGAGACCCCACAGCTCTACAGCGCCACTGCCAGCATCCACAGCCAGGGCCGCGCGACCGACGCGGTGACTGCCACCTTCGGCGTGCGCAGCATCGCCTTCGACGCGCAGCGCGGCTTCCTGTTGAACGGCGCACCGCTCAAGCTACACGGCACCAACAATCACCAGGACCATGCCGGCGTCGGCACCGCCATTCCCGATGCCTTGCATGAATGGCGCCTACGCCAGCTCAAATCGATGGGCTGCAACGCGTACCGCAGCTCGCACAACCCGGCCACGCCCGAACTGCTGACCCTGTGCGATCGCCTCGGCATGTTGGTGATCGAAGAAACCCGGCGCATGTCCACCGACCCGGAGGCGATGGGCGAGCTGGAAACGATGGTGCGGCGCGGCCGCAACCATCCCAGCGTGATCCTGTGGTCGCTCGGCAACGAAGAACCGCAGCAGGTCACCGAACGCGGCGCGCGCATCGTCACCCGCATGCAACAGCGCGTGCGCCAGCTCGACCCCACCCGCCCCACCACCTTCGCCATGGACAAAGGCTTCGGCGATGGAGTGGGCCAGGTGGTGGACGTGGTCGGCTTCAACTACCGCACCAGCCAGATGGATGGCTTCCACGCGCGCTACCCGAACATTCCGATCTACGGCAGCGAGACCGGCAGCACCGTGTCGGTGCGCGGCAACTACCGCCGCGAAGACACCCGCGGCTATACGCGCGCCTACGACCTGGACCACCCCTGGTGGGCCAGCACCGCCGAAGCCTGGTGGAGCTATGTCGCCCAACGCCCCTATGTTGCCGGCGGCTTTATCTGGACCGGCTTCGACTATCGCGGCGAACCCACCCCGTACAACCGCTGGCCCAACGTCGCTTCGCAGTTCGGCGTACTCGACAGCTGCGGCTTCCCCAAGGACAACTACTGGTACTACCGCGCACAGTGGACCAGCGAACCGGTGCTGCACCTGTTCCCGCACTGGAACTGGGACGGCCTGCTGCAACCGGACGACAATGGTCACATCGCCGTCTGGTGCCATAGCAACCTGGAAGCGGTGGAACTGCTGGTCAACGGCGTCAGCCAGGGACTGCAGCAGGTTCCTGCCTATGGCCATGTGGAATGGCGTGTGGCCTACGCTCCGGGCGCGATCGAAGCGCGCGGCTATCGCGGTGGCAAGCTGGTGCTGAGCGAGCGCCGCGAAACCACCGGCGCAGCAGCCGCTATTCGCCTGAGTTGCGATCGCGATGCGTTGCGCGCCGATGCCGAGGACGTAGCGGTGGTCAAGGTGGAAATCGTCGATGCCCAAGGTCGCCTCGTGCCCGATGCCGACCACCTGGTGCAGTTCGCGCTGCGTGGCCCTGCCAAGCTGATCGGCGTAGGCAACGGCGACCCCACCAGCCACGAAGACGACAAGGCACCGCAGCGCAAGGCGTTCAATGGGCTATGTGCGGCGCTGCTGCAAACCACCCGCAACAACGGCGATATCGTGCTACAGGCGACCGCGCCTGGACTGAACTCGGCCAGGTTGCGCCTGCGCACAGATGCGGTGAAAGCGCGTACCTGGGTGGTTTAAAGAAGCGGCGGCCCTGCGCCATGCGGGAGGCACCGCATGGCGCAGGACCAATCAGCGCCTCTCATGCATCGTCAGGCCCGTGAACGGCACGCCCCAGCGATGCACTCCCCCACGCGGCGCATGGCCGCGTGGGCTGGTCCGCTTTCATCGCAGGCGCGAAAACGCACCGATACCGGCGATCGCCAGCCGCTCGGCGGGCACCGCCGTCTCCGCGAACGACAACCGCAGGTAGCGGATCTGGCGGACCTCGGGGAAATTCAGGCGCTGGGTCGAGAGCGCATAGGCGATATTGGGCAGTTCGCCGGCACCGGCCGGCTGCCAGCGTTGACCATCTTCGCTGGTTTCGGCGCGATAGCCCTTCGGTGGCGCCGCGCCGCTCATCACGCTGCGCGAGGGCGTGAGGCTGAAACCGGCGACCTGCCGCAGCGCACCGAGGTCGATGGTCGCCTGCGCCGGATGTCCCGGCGTGGGCGCGGGCGTGACCCAGATCGTGCTGGCATCGTCGTCGAGCAGCGTGTCCGCACCTGGCGCGCTTGCCTCGACGATGCGCCAGCCGGCGCTGGAGAGCACGTCCGGCGCATTCGCCGTGGGCCGCGCCACTGGCACTGGTGCAACCGCACGGAACAGCGCGAATTCGCTGATCGCCGGGCAGACCGGCGCCTCCAGCACCACCAGCCGCACCCGGCGCGCGGCGACCGGGCGGTCCAGCCGCAGAATCCGCTGCGCCCCGATGCACTGCGCTTCGGCCAACCGCCGCCATTGCCCATCGATCTCGGCTTCGACCGCGAAGCGGGTGACGCGCACACCCAGCGGCAGGTATTCGCGCAACCGGATCAGATCGAAGCTGTGCATCCCCGACAGTTCCAGCGTCAGCGTCGGCAGGGTGACCGCATCCGGCGTGGACCAGTAGCTGTCCGGCTGGCGGTCCAGCACGCGCGTCGGCTCGAACCCAGCACCGCGCGAGGCGCTGGCACTGGCCTTGGCCCCCTTGGTGAGATCGATGGCGAAGCTGGCGCGGATGGCGTCGCCGAAACTTTGCAGCACCGCCACATCGTGGTCAGGAATGCGGCCGCGTCGGTCGGGCGGAAGATTGAGATTCATGTTGGTGCCGCGCGCGACGGACGTGTCGAAATAGCGCACCAGGTTCTCCGGGCTGCGCACCTTGCCGTCTTCATCGGCATGATAGAACCAGCCCGGGCGGATCGACGTATTGGTTTCGGCCGGCCACCACAGTGCCGCCCCACGCACGCCGGAATTGCCGTTTTCCTGGGTGTACGGCGCATTGGGCATGGTCGGCCAGCTCGGATCGCCGGCGACACCGTCCTCGTTCCCGCCCCAACGGATATCGGCGCCAAGCGGATCGAAGGTGCAGGCCATCGGCTGGTGCTGGTGCACCAAGGCGATCATCTGCGGCCAGTTGTAGTACGCGGGCGCATCGATCTTGCGCGATTCGCGCGCTCCACCGTAGTAGCCGTCGCCGCCATTGGCACCGTCGAACCAGAACTCGAACAGGTCGCCGTAGCCGGTGCAGAGTTCGACGATCTGCTTGCGAAAATAGTCGAGATAGCCGGGGCGTCCATACTCGGCATGGTTGCGATCCCAGGGCGAGAGATAGAGACCGAACGCCAGGCCAGCGCGTCGGCACGCCGCTGCCATCTCGCCGACGATGTCGCCCTTGCCGTTCTTGTAGGGCGAGTTCCGAATGCAATGCTCGGTCAAACGCGTCGGCCAAAGGCAGAACCCATCGTGGTGCTTGGCCGTGAAAATAAGCCCTTTGAGATTACCGGCCTTGGCGGCCGCGACGATTTGATCGGGTGAAAAATCGCTGGGATCGAATTTGCGCGGATCCTCGTCGCCGTAGCCCCATTCCTTGTCGGTGAAGGTGTTCATTGCAAAATGCACGAACGCGTATTGCTCCCACCGATGCCACCGCAGCTGTCGCGCACTGGGTACCGCACCCCACGGCGCGGGCCCACGGGCCTGCGGCGCCTGCGCGATCCGAGCCGCCGATGCGCTGTAGCTGGCGGCAGCGGCTGCCACGCCCGTGGCAAGAAAAGTACGACGATCGATCATTAGCGCCTCCAACTCTGCACAAGCTTCGATCTTAGCTTTTCCAAAGGTGAAGAGTCCTCCTCCCGAAGCAACAGGCGCGCGTGCAAGGCACCGCGCGCAGTCAGATCCCTACACGGCTGACGTTGCACAACGTCACCGGCAGCCTGCGAACATTCCTGGCGTGATGGCTGAGTGCCGCGCCCCCACGCTGCCTTGTTGGCACCCGCAAGGCTCTGGGCCGCATGCCTACGGTAGATCCACATCGCGCGGAAAATAGCGGCGAAACTTCTCTTCCCAGGCCTGGAATTGGGCCAGCGTGTAGTCATCCATTGGCCGTTCCACCTGTGCGGTCGCCTTGTTCTGTGCTGCGTAGGCAATGCGCTGGGACGACAATTCATCCCATACCTTTCTGAGCGCAACCGGGTCTGGATGGGAGACCAACATGGCCTCCAGCACAGTGGCATGCGCAATGCGCGCAGCCAGCAGGTCGCTCAGCGCCTCGGTAACTGCCTGCATCCATTCCTGCTGTCGGTTATCCATGGTCGGTATCTGTGCGCCGGTGTAGCCGTGCACTCTAGCCCCGCCGCCGACATGGCGATGTGGAGCTGAAGCGAGCGCTGTCCATCTCAGTGCCCCTCGCCCACCGATACCGCCTGCGGCATGTACATGACCTGGTGACCCGGCTGATTTGCCCGGATCGCGATCCCAGGCCGCTCGGCTTAAACTTGCACGCCACCGCTGATCCGGCCAGCCCAGCTGCCGCATCCAGGCCTCGGACTCCCCCCGCCACCGGCCCGCAGACCCATCGCCTGCCTCCCCCTACCGCGCCCAGATTCGGAAGACCTCTTGCAAACCCCTGACAACAAAGACAAATCCAAGCCCGGCACGGGTACTCCCGAGCACACCCCGCTCATGAAGCATCATTAGCGTTCGTTAATTTTCACCCCCTGATCCCTTGCGCCGCAATGGTTCTTTCCGGCAACACCCTCCTCGCCCACCTCATCGCAACAGCATCGCAACATCTACAAGTCCCTCCCTGTCTGAATCGCCGGTCCCGGTCGCAAGGCGTTGGCACCTTGAGGTAATCTTAGGCACAGGGGAAATCTAGGGCTGTCATGGCACTTACGGACGAGACCGCGCCGCTACCAAAGGCGCTGGAAGCACTGCTGGCGGACACCCTCGACGACGAGAAGACCGGCGCGAATGCGACGCTGGGATTCACATTTCAGCAATGGTGGGGAGCACTTGTCGTTGCCGAGCTACTCGAGTCGGATGACGACTTCGCCGTAGGCATGGAAGTCAAAGAGGACGTCGCTATCCTCGACTCCGCCTCCGCGCCGACCTGCGTCGAGTTTTGCCAGATCAAGAAGAACGAGCAGGCAGGCGGCTGGGGGTTGAAAGACCTTCATCGCCATGGCCCAAAGAAGAAAGACAAGTCAAGGGACCCTTCTATCCTGGCCAAGCTTCACAAGCGCCGAACGGAGTTCGCTGGACATCCAACGAAGTTGCGCTTCGTCTCCAACTTGGCCGTCAAGATCGCTGCGGGCATGTCCAGCTCGCATTGCCAGCTCACCAGCCTGAGCGCATCGGAACAGGCCGATATTCAGAAGAGCATCGCCAATCAGCTGGCCATCGGGCTGGCACAGGTGGACTTGGCAGAATGGGCGCTCCATCGCACCAACCTTCCATTGGGCGAGCAGTACCTTTTTTTGGCAGGCAAGTTGGCGCACCTAAGCGCCGCGGGCAAGATTCCATTTGATTTGCCCAATCCTACGATTGGGGCACGCTACTTGGCGTCGGCTCTTCAGAACAAGGCAGCGGATACCAGCTACGCTGGCAGTCTGCGCGAGCTGCAGAGCCGCGTGCTCTCCAGATCCGAGGCCATCCAAGCCCTCTCCGAAGCCGCCGGCGCCACACACCGGGCTTCCGATCAGCTCGACTCTGCGCTTGATCAGCTTTCCGCGGCGGGCTACCCCTTCCTGACCCTTAAGAAGATCAAAGCCGAAAGGACGACGGTCCTAGCACACGCCGTCGATCGGACCAACGATCAGTTCAAAACGTGTGTCGCAGCGCTTGCGACGCAACTGTCTCACCTTTCCACAACCGCCAGCAGCCTACCGCTGAGAGACCTTATGGATAGCCTGGTCACCCAAACCATCAGCGCATCGCCTCCCGAGTTCGCCGGCCTAAGGCCTGGCTACATCTACGCCCTCGCCCTTTTGGTACTCAACGATGGAATCGACCCCGACCTACTCGCTCCTGCGCCTGGTACGCAACCTGAGGCAAGCGCATGAGCCGCAACGTCACCTTCAAGACGCTCTATCTGCTGTCGCAGCGAGACAAGCGCGCACGCAAGTTGGACCTGGGCCCAAGGACACTCCTGTTGGGCACGAACGGAATGGGCAAGTCGAGAATAACTAAGAACCTCTTCTGGGCGTTGGGTTGCACACCCCCGAAAGGCGAGACAGGCCCATGGGATCCCGATGTGATCGCTGCGGCCGCCTTTTCCTACAATGGTCAAGACTACTTGGCACTGCGCCACGGCAAGCGTCTCGGACTGTTCGTGACTGGAGCACTTGTGTTCTCCACGGACCGAGTGGGGGCATGGGACATACACATGGGCCAGCTCTTTGGCTACCGCTTGCATCTCACTCGGCAAAAGGCCGGTACAGGCTCAGGCCAAGCCAGTATGGAACATCTGCTGGTTCCGTTCTATTTGGACCAAGATGGAAGCTGGGGGCTCAAGTGGGGAACGTTCAAAGGTCTCAGCCAGTTCAAGAGTTGGCCAAAGCCCACCCTTGAGTCCTTCATCGGGATGAAGCCCAACGCATGGTTTGAGGCGAAGCAACAACAGGAAGTGGCAACAGCGAGAGCCAATGAAAAGCGACGGGAGCTGGACGCGCAGTCCAACGCCTTCAAGCAAGTTCAAAAAGCCCTTCCTGCGGATGTTCCTCAGATCGATGCGCAATCCTTCCAAGAGGAGCTGGCCCGCCTAGGACGGCAAGCCGCACGCACCTACGAGCTGCAGGTCGCCACCCGCGCCAAGCTCCTAAGCGTGGTCTCGCAACGCGAGCAGCTCCGATCAGAGTTAAAGCTGGCCTGGGCTGCCCAGCATGAGCTAGACGCGGATATCGCCTACCTATCTGATCTGCCGTCCGGCCCGGTCGAATGCCCGACGTGCTGCGTCCTCCATCAGAACTCTTTCCACGCACGCTTAGAGCTATCGGTCGACGCCGATACCATGGGCGCGTTGGTCCAAGAGCTTCACGAGCAGCGCAATGCACTCCGGGACGAGGAGTCTTCGCTCCGACAGCTTCTGACGAATGTTGGGCAAGAGCTCGATTTGTACGACCAAGAAACTCAGAGCCGCAAGGCGGATCTTCAACTTAGCGACCTCCTCGCCACTGAGAGCCGTCGTACGCTCGACGTTGCCTTCCGAGAAGCTGCTGAACCTCTCCAAAAAGAACTGGAAGAGCTTGTTTTGGATGAAGGCCGACTTAAGGATCAACTCAAAAAGTTGGAAGACAAAAAGCGCAAAAAGGTGGTTAAGGACTTCTACGCGGGAAGAGTCTCAACCTACTCCAATCGCCTCAACATCCCCCTTGCGGAGCAGGCCAAAAAAATCGTCGTTGGTGACCGAGACGGGGCTGGCGGAAGCTACGCGGCCCGAGTCGTTCTCGCACTTCATCTCGCGCTGATTGACACCAACGCCGAGCATGGGGACATGCCTTTCTTCCCCTTCGTGATGGATACACCCCAGCAGTCTGGACAAGATGCCGAGAACCTGAAGAACATGATCGAGACCGCTGCATCGGCGGCCGGACAGAATCACCAACTCCTGTTCGCAATCGAGACGATGCCAGACGGAACAGACACTTCGGGGTTTAGGCTCATCGCGGATTCGTGTGGGTGCCTTGAGGCCCCTGAATCTGCGTTGAGCCTTGGAAACAGGCCCTTTCCACCGTCCCAGAAGGTGGTACATCCTGTGCTGACTTCTTGACGCGGTGTTCTGCATGAAAACGGGCCGTCGGCTGAGTGAGTTGTTTTCCTTCCCTGGCTTCGCGGCGGAGTCCACGCTCAAGGGCGTGTTCGGCGCCCCGAAGGCGCGGATCGTGACCTTGCGGCGCCGAAAAAAACGGCCGTGTGTTCCAACTGTGGCCATCGGTGTCGCAGCCGCTACGACAAGCGCCTGTGCCGCGCCCGCGACTTGCGGGCGGCCGGCTGGATGCTGTTCGTGGAGTTCGAGCGCTGGCGGGTCGATTGCCCGGGGTGCGGCGGCGTGCACGTAGAGCGGCTGGACTGGCTGGCCAAGAATCCGCGCTACACCGAGCGATTCGCCCTACATGTGGGCAATCTGTGCCGAAGCATGACGCACAAGGCCGTGGCTGAGCTGGAGCGCCTGCACGACAGCACGGTCAAGGAGCTGTCCAAGCTGTACATGGCCGAGCAGGTGCGCCGGGCGGGGACGCCGGCGCCGCGCGCCATCGGCATCGACGAGATCGCGATCCACAAGGGCCATGACTACCGCGTTGTGGTCAGCGATCTGGAGCGCGGCCGACCGATCTGGTTCGGCGGCAGTGGGCGCACCGAGGCGGACATCGACCAGTTCTTCGCCGAATTGGGCCCAAAACGCAGTGCTGGCATCGACGTGGCGGTGATGGACATGTGGCGGCCGTTTCGCAACTCGGTGGGCAAGAACGCGCCCAACGCCAGCATCGTGTTCGACAAATTCCACATCATGCGCCACCTGTCCGACGCGCTCGATCAGGTGCGGCGCGACGAGTACAAGCGCCTTCAAGGCCAGGATCGCAGTTACATCAAGGGCCAGCGTTACACCCTGCTGAGCAATCGCGAAAACCTTACCCTGGACGGTCGGAAGGCGCTCGCCAAGTTGCTGGCGGCCAACAAACGTCTGAACACGGCGTACCTGCTGAAAGAGTCCTTCGGGCAGCTGTGGAGCTACCGCACCGAGCGAGGTGCACGGGAGTTCTTCGAGCGCTGGAAGCAGAGTCTGCGCTGGCAGCGGCTTGCGCCCTACCAGACGTTCGTGGGGATGATCGAGCGGCACTGGGACGGCATCGCGGCGTACTGCAGGCCGGAGAACAAGGTCAGCCTCGGCCTGGTGGAAGGGCTCAACAACAAGATCCGGGTCATCCAGCGCAGCGCCTACGGCTATCGCGACGAGGAGTTCCTGAGGCTCAAGATCATCGCCAGCTTCCTGCCCGCGCTACCCGAAAATGCTCGATTGCACCCACAGTGATCCGCGAAGACCCGGGGTTTAAGATCATCGACTTTGACGTGCCTCAGGGAGCTCTCCGAGCTGAGGACTTTGCAATCGTTGCGGACGTCTTACGGGATCCAGTCAAGCAACTGAATCAAGCATTTCCTAGTCAAACGAGCCAACATTAGTTGCCAAGGAACCCCATGAGCGTTTCTGATGACGTCGCGCTGCCGTTCTTTAAGGTCTTTGCAGAGCTAGAGGCGGCCTTGAAGCAGCACGCCCGCTTTCTAAAGGACAAGGGCAATGGCCCCACGCCCGCCCTTATCAACTGGAAGGCGGTCGGCCTGGCTGCCGCCGACCTGAGACCACTCACACTGAAAGAGCGGCTATCGCCGGAGACTCAAAGACGAATCCTGGATGATCCGGCAAGGAATCGGCCCCGCCGGCAAGAAGTGGAAGGCAACGGCGCCGCGAAGCGGGCGGTCTTCAACGACTACGCCCTGCCTGACAACGAGGCGGCGGCGCTAGTTGAAGCGGCGCAGCGAGTGCGCAACAACCTCTTCCATGGCAGCAAGGAAGAGTGCTGGACCGACAGCCCCGACGACGACGAACCTTTCGTCAAGGCTGCACACGAGATCGCCACTGTTCTGCTGGCGCTGACCCGCAACCACGACCTACCGAATGCCCGCCCAGTGAATCCTTGACAGGCGCTCAATGCCTGCTATGCATGCAACCGAACCGGTGCCTTCGACTGCCCTGGTTCACTGAGCCCCCAGGTTTGCTCCGTGGCAATCTCCCCCTGGGGGCTCGCCATTGCACTTGCCAACCGTCCAAGATCGGTTATCCCTGAAAGCGACAAATCCTTTCTGGGAGGAAAGATGAGCAAGGCAAGCCTCGTAGTCGCGGTGACTCTCTGCCTGAGCACCGTTGGTTGCTCAACCCTCACGCCCAAGCGCTTCTCCCACGGGCCGACCTGGTCAAGCTGCGCCTCTCTCTCGCACCAGACCATCCATGGCTTCTTCAGCCCCCAACGGTCCCGGCTTTGGAACGGCGTAGACCCAGAGCTGCGCCGAAAAGTCGAGGTGAACCGCCCCGGGATTCTCGGAGGCTCCAACTCTTGAGAGGATGGAGTCATGAGCAAAGCAATGAAGTATTCGCCAGAGGTCCGTGAGCGAGCGGTGCGGATGGTGTTTGAGCACCAGAAGGATCACACCTCGCAGTGGGCGGCGATCGCATCGATCGCCGGGAAGATCGGTTGTACGGCGCAGACGCTCTGCAACTGGGTAAGGCAGGCCGAGCGCGACCAGGGGCGGCGTGAGGGGCTGAGCACGTCCGAGCGCGAGAAAATGAAGTCGCTGGAACGCGAGGTACGGGAGTTGCGGCAGGCCAACGAGATCCTGCGCAAGGCATCAGCGTATTTTGCCCAGGCGGAGCTCGACCGCCGGTTCAAGCCATGACGGGGTTTATCGACGAACACCGTGATGTCTACGGGGTCGAGCCGATCTGCAATGATACGCCCAGAGTTCCGTAGACACTCAAGACCCTCGTTGCGCGTAGCGCCGCTCGAACTCTACAGGCGATAGGTCGCCCGTTGAACCATGACGACGTTGTGGGTTGTAGAACATTTCGATGTAGTCGAACACCTCGGCGCAGGCGGCGTCCTTGGTGGGGTAGATCCGCCGCCTGATCCGCTCGCGTTTGAGCAGGCCGAAGAAGCTCTCCACGGGTGCGTTGTCGTGGCAGTTGCCACGCCGACTCATGCTGCACACCAAGCCATGGGACGCCAGGAAACTCTGCCAGTCATCGCTGGTGTAGACCGACCCTTGGTCCGAGTGAACCAGGCAACCAGCGTTGGGTTTGCGCCGCCATACCGCCGATAGCAGCGCTTGGACGACCAACTCGGTATCGGCTCGATCGCGCATCGCCCAACCGACGACCTGCCTGGAAAACAGATCGATTACCACAGCCAGGTACATCCAGCCTTCATGCGTACGGATAAAGGTGAAGTCGCTCGCCCAGGCCGTGTCCGGCTCGGTCACGTCGAACTGCCGATCCAGCAGGTTGGGTGCCGCCTTGCACGGCGTTCCGCCATGGAAGCGCGGTTTGCGACCATAGCCCACCTGGGCACGCAGCCCATCGGCGCGCATCAATCGATGCACCCGATGGCGACTGCAACGCTCACCCAGATCGCGTAGATCCTTGGCGATCTTGCGATGCCCAGACACACTGCCGCTCGCCAGCCAGTGGTGCTTGATCAGCCCCAGCAGGCGTTCGTCTTCCTTGGCGCGCTCACTGTCGGGCGACTTTATGTCAACGCCGATTTAAATCTGACCCACTTTCCGTCGGATCGCCGAAGTAAACCTGACCCACCCGGGGTCGTTATCACCGCCCTGTTCGGCTGCTACGGGCTGGACCCTACGCAGCCGAGCAGCGCGGCGCCGGTTATGCCATCGCCGTCACCCGGCTAACCGTCTGTCCGGCTTTGCGCTTGTCCTTCAACCGGTAGCTCTCGCCGCTGATCTGCACGATGTGGGCATGGTGCAGCAGCCGGTCGAGCATGGCTGCCGTCAGCGTCTGGTCGTCAGCGAAGGCGCTGTGCCATTGCGTGAACGGCAGGTTGCTGGTGAGCACCATCGAGCCGCGCTCGTAGCGCTTGGCCACGACGTTGAAGAACAGATTGGCCTCATCGCGCCCGAAGGGCAGATAGCCGATCTCGTCGACCACCAGCAGCTTCGGCCCGAGCACCGCCCGGTTGAAGTACGCCTTGAGCCGGTTCTGGGCCTTGGCCGCGGCCAGTTGCATCATCAAATCGGCCGCAGTGATGAACCGCGCTTTGTGCCCCGCCATCACCGCACGCTGGCACAGCGCCAGGGCAATATGGGTCTTGCCCACGCCGCTGGGCCCGAGCATCACCACGTTCTCGGCGCGCTCGACAAAGGCCAGATGGCCGAGCTCGACGATCTGCGCCTTCGGGGCGCCACCGGCCTGGGCCCAGTCGTACTGCTCAAGTGTCTTGATGGCCGGCATCGTCGCAAGGCGCATCAGCACCGTGCGCTTGCGCTCCTCGCGGGCCGCGTACTCGCTCACGAGCACGCGCTCCAGGAAGTCAGCCAAACTGGCGTCGTCGCGCGCCGCGTCCTGCGCCAGGGCTGGCCAATCACTGCCTACCCGGGCGAGCTTCAACTGTTCGCACAGCTCGGTGATGCGCTCGTGCTGCAGGCCCATCACACCCCCTCCAGCAACGCGTCATAGACCGAGAGCGGATGCTGCAGGCTTTGCAACGGCAGTACCACGCGCTGGCGGATCGGTGGCGGCGCCTTCAGCGCCGGTGCTGCCAACATGACCGCACGCTCCTCTGCCAGGCGCACTGCCGGCACCGCCTTGGTGGTGGCATGCACGCGGACGTTGGCGACCTCGTCGAGCCAGCGCCGGACGTGGACGTTGGCCAGCTCGGCATCGAGCCGCAGCCCGCTGGTTTCCAGCGTTGCCACCAGCGGGACCACGAAGCTGCCCTTGAGGTAGGCGTTGAAGCGTTCGACCTTGCCCTTGGTCTTGGCGCGGTAGGGCCGGCACAGCCGGGGCGTGAAGCCGCAGGTGTCGGCGAGCTCGCGCAGTGCGTTGTTCCAGCGGTGCTGACCTTCGCCGTAGGCATCGCGCTCGATGACGACGGCCTTGGTGTTGTCGAACAACACGTGCTCGGGCACGCCGCCGAAGTAGTCGAATGCCTCGCGCAGTCCAGTGCACAGGGTCGTGACGTCCTCGCCCGCACAGGCCACGAACTTCACGTAGCTCGCCCGGCTATAGCCCAACGTGGCCACTATCGCCAGCAGCGGATCACGGCCACGACGCACGTAGGTAAAGTCCGCCTGCATCTGCTGGCCCGGCGGCGTCTCGAAGCGCACCAGCGGCTCGGGCTCGAACTGCTTGAGTGGCGCAAGGAACGCCTTGAGCTGGCTGATGCCGCCCGTATAGCCCCGTGCCTGGATCTCGCGCAGCAGCACGGTCGCCGGGATCCAGCGCGGATGCGCCTGCGCGACACGCTCGCGCAGATAAGACCGCCAGGCGTCGAGCTTGCACGCCCTCGGCGCGCGCGGGCCGTATCGCTGCGCATCCCGGCCGCGCAGGTACCTGCGCACCGTGTTGCGCGAGCACTCCAACTGCTTCGCAATCGCTCTGACACTCTCACCCCTACGGGCCATGACACGTATCTCCACTGCCTGCTCCTGAGTCAACATCAGCAGCCTTCAAAAGGCCGCTATCGTGGCCCAGGTGGGTCATTTCTACTTCGGCGATAGGGGTCAGTTTTACATCGGCGATGACAACTTTAGCCACGCGTAGTATCCAGCCCGGTTCACCCGCAACACCCGGCACATCGCGCACACCCTGAATTCTTCGCGGTGGGCTTGCATGAAGACGTACTTTGCCTTTACCCCCTGGCAAAGTACGCGGCGGCCTTTTTTAGGATGTCGCGCTCCTCCGTCACCCGGCGCAACTCGGTCTTCAGGCGTCGAACCTCGGCACTCTGGTCCACCTCGGCGCGCTGCACCACGCCGGGCTTGCCGAACTTGCGCAGCCAGGCATACAGGCTGTGCGTGGTAACCCCCAGCCGCTCGGCGACATCTGCCACTTTGAAGCCACGATCGGTCACTTGCCGGCCCCCCCCATGTCACGATAGTTGTCCGCTCCCCTGAACCCTCAGATGGAGAGCCCGATGGCCCGCTACAGCCCCGAACTCAAAGACCAGATCGTCCGGCGGATGATGCCCCCCAACAATCAGAGCGTTGCTGACCTGAGCCGTCACACTGGCATCAGCGCCCCCACGTTGTACGCGTGGAAGAAACAGATCCGCAGCCAAGGATATATCGTGCCCGACACCGCTACTTCGCCGGACAACTGGGACGTGAAAGCCAAACTGAGAGCCGTCGCCCAGACGATGCCGATGAACGAGGCCGAGTGCTCGGCGTGGTGCCGTGAGAACGGCATCTACCCCGAGCAGATCGCTGCTTGGCGGCAGGCCTTTGAGACCATGCAGTCGAGCGCCTCGGCAGCGGATCGGGCGGTTTCCACGGTCATGCGCAAGCGCGTCAAGCAGCTTGAGAAGGAGCTTTTGCGCAAGGATCGCGCCCTGGCGGAGGCGGCAGCGCTGCTGACGCTGTCAAAAAAGCGCAGGCTCTCTGGGGCACCGACGAGGACGTCTGATCCCCGCGTCGTTGAAACAGAGAGCCGTCACGTTGATCGCCGAGGCAGTGGCCGCCGGTGCCCGCGAGATCAAGGCATGCCAGGTGCTGGGCATCAGCTGCCGCACGCTGCGCCGTTGGCGCGGTGCCAGCACGCTGGTGGATGCTCGAAAAGGCGCGGCCAAGCACTGCCCGCATGCGCTGAGCTGCGTCGATAAGGAACGAATCATGGCCGTCGCCAACCAGCCCGCTTACCAGAGCCTGCCCCCCTCGCAGATCGTGCCCCGGCTGGCAGATCAGGGGATTTACATCGCATCGGAATCAAGCATGTATCGCGTGCTGCGTGCGCGTGGGCAAGTCAATCGCCGTGGTCGCGCCGCCGCCCCGCGGACTGTGGCTAAACCGATGGCGGTGCGTGCCGATGCCCCTCGCCAAGTCTGGTCATGGGATATCACGTATCTGCCCTCGACGGTGAAAGGCCAGTTCTTCAAGCTGTATATGATCCTGGACGTCTACAGTCGCAAGATCGTGGGCTGGGAGATCCACCACGAGGAGCTGGCCATCCACGCATCGATGCTGATCGGGAAAGCCTGCATGCGAGAGCAGGTGGCGCGCGACACGCTGGTACTGCACGCTGACAATGGCGGCCCGATGAAAGCGGCAACGATGCTGGCCACCTTGCAGAGCCTTCATGTGACCCCGTTCCTTCAGCCGTCCACGGGTGAGTGATGACAACCCTTACTCAGAGGCGCTGTTCCGCACGCTGAAGTACGCGCCGTCGTATCCGGGCAAGCCGTTTACCGACATCACCTGCGCGCGCAGTTGGGTGGCGGGCTTCGTGGACTGGTACAACAACGAGCACCGCCACAGTGGCATCCGATTCGTGACGCCGCACGAGCGCCATGAGCGACGCGACCAGGCCATCCTGGTCGCACGCGCGGACGTGTACCGGGAGGCCGCCATGCGTCATCCAAGCCGCTGGCGCGGACGCGCCACGCGTAACTGGACGCCTGTCGGCGCGGTTTGGCTGAACCCGGATAACGACGATAGAAAAGCACCCGATGAAATAAAGTTGGCAGCATGAAATAGCGGACAACTATGTTGACAATCACCGGACCGCCTCGATCTTGAACTCATCCGTATACCGCTTGCTGCTCATGGACACCTCCGAATTAGCCATTTTCCATGGCCTTGAGATGTCTAGGAAACCCTGGGCGTATCAGCATCAATGCCGGAATGACGGATACGCCAGCGCGGATTTTTCCTCCTCTAGCCCATCCAAACAATGGTCTAGATCCGCAATAGAGCAGTCCTCGGGCACATCTATAGAGAAATAACGGAACTGCTTCAGCTCCTCAACGTTACAGCCCAGTCGCTTCAATCCGTCAAGTACGCCTTCAACCGAATAGTCCCCGTAAGCCATTAGCCACAAGGTGCTTCTGCTCGACTTCGCCAAATGCGACCAAGAAACAATGTCACCTTCCGGGTCACGCTGGATTGTAATCACATCACCTACCGACACTTCTTTTATAAAAAAAGGTGGGACTTCAATCCGATAGCCTGGCGAGATCAAGGTGCAGACAAGGCATTCCTTGGCCACAGGAGGCCAACCATCCTCAACCTTCAGTCGGAACATCAACTCATCGGCGCTCATCTTGATCTTCTCGCCTGTGTCGTTCTTGGTGGCACTCAGGACAGACTACCTTACCATCACTGTGGCGTCCGCCCCCATCCTTGATAGGTGGATCGTGGTGAACTTGGGCTTGGTCTGGTGGAGTCGGGACACCCCTCTCACTGGCTACATTCCTAACCTCCCTACCGCAGTCATCACAACTCATCTGCCCGCCGTTCCGCTGAGCGTTATCCCGCTTGAATGCATTTCGCTGCCCCCGCGTGAAGTCTCCGGGCCGCCCTGATCTTCCTCGCGTCACGCCCGCAGCTGCTGCTTTTACGAGTGCTCCAGCGATTGCTTCGTTAGAAAAATCTCCGGCATCAATGAACTCGCCTGCAGCTTGTCCCATCGCCGCACCTTGCTCCGCCTGGCTACCCTCAGTAGTCGCAGCTGCTTCACCGGAAGCCCAAATGCGTAGCTTCTCTGGATCATTGCGAAGCATGTAGCCGACGGCTGCGCCGTAATACCTATCGGCAGCTGACTGACGTCCATCCGGATCCGTGAACCGATAAGGATTGTTGTTCGCATACCAGTAGCGATTGAAGTTGGCTGCAAGCACTGAGTCAGCCGCCACCGGATCCACGCTCAGGAACCGCCCCAAGTCCTGGTCGTAGTAGCGCTGCTGCATGTAGGTCAGCCCGGTCGCCCCGTCCATGGCATGACCGGTGTAGCCGATGCCATCGACCGTCTTGCCAATGGTGCTGCCATACGGCTGGTAGTCGGTGCGCTCGACCACCTGACCGGCCGTGTTGGTCACAGCGATCGGGCTGCCCAATGCATCGGTGTGCTGAAACTTGATCGCCCCCGCGTTACGCGTTGCGAGCAGGCTCCCGTTGAGGTAGACGTATTCGGTGTTGCCCTTGCTCGACGTTTCTGCATAGAACAACTGACCCGCCTGCGTGTAGACCTGAACAGTCCGCGTTGTCGGTTGCCCGGCCACAGTGCGGCGGCCATACGCATCGTAGACGTAGCTCTCCTTACCCGTGACATCTCGCAGGCGGTTGCCGTAGTCGAAGCTGTAGATCTGGCCGTTCTTGTTCTTGAGGTTGCCCTGCAGGTCATAGCTCAGCCCAACGGTGGTCGCGCCTGCATTGTTCTGAACATTGGTCAGACGGTTTCTGGCGTCATACCAGTAGTTTTTCTCACTCACCCCCGGCAGCTGTGCGCTGAGCAGGTTGTCCAATACGTCGTAGGCGTATCGGTTCCAAGCATCCCCGCCGAAGCGCCATGATCCAGCGTCGGTCAAGCGATCCAAACCGTCGTAAGCCATGTGCCTGTTGTAAACCGACCCCATCTGCTGATCCAGGATCGTGATGACATTTCCATTTGCGTCGTATTGATACTCAAGCGATGCGACGTTCGCATCACGAACTTGCTGAGGCATCTGGCGGCCATTGAGCACCAGCGAGTGGCTGACGCCATTGCCATAGGTGAATTGGCGTGCGGCGCCATTGGGGTAATAACCAATGCCCGATGCGTAGACGTTCCCCAAATGATCGCGCACATCGGTCGGTTGACCCAAAGCATTGGGTGCGTAATTGACCGACAGCCCAGTCGGATACACCTGGCTTGCGAGCGCTCCGTTGGCATCGTAGCCGTAGCCAATGGACCAGGTATACCAGCCGGTTTGACCCGACGATTCGGACGTCAGCATCCGGCGCTTGTTGTAGTTGTATGCGTTGACGACGGATGAGCTGCCGGCGTCGTTCCATGTCGTCACTTGTGAAGGCAGTCCATCCGGCGTGTAGGTCCAGTCCTGGTTGCCATTCTTGTCAGGGAACCGCAGCGTCTTAAGACGGTTGCGGCTGTCATAGGCGCGAGTGACCTGCCGGCCGCTTGCAGCAGCGGCGTCCAAGTCGCAACTGGTCGTGCTGGGAAGGTCCAACCCGCTAGCCGACCAGGCCAGATTGCCTGCAGCATCGTAGGCCATCACTGTTGAGCCGTTCTCGGGCTCGATCACCTTGCACAGCTGTTGGTTAGCGTCATAGACGTAGCTGCGAGCGATGGAGGCAGGTCCCTGGGGGGGCTTGACCGTTAGCAAAACTTGGCCGGAATCAGCGGTCAGGCCATTGACGTCGCGTGCGATTGCCTTGAGGCGATAGCTGCCCACAGCCAGGTTATTGAGAGCCACCTGATAAGGCGCGGACGCGACCGTTCCTATGAGCGCATCATTCGCGTAGAACGAGACACTGGCCAGCCCGCCCTCTGGATCGCTGGCATTGGCCCGCACGGTGACTTTGCCAGGCGCATAGAGCGTTTTCCCATTGCCTGGCTCCGTGAGTGACACTTGCGGTGGACGATTGACCGCCTGAACGTTGATCACTTGGTTGGGACTGGCCTCGCCGAACCAGGTCACGCTCTCTTGCAGCAACTTCCATTGAAAGTTGAGCGAGCCTGCCACCTGAGGCACAGCATTGAATGCGATCCGGACGGACTGCCCTGGGGGAACATCATTGGGCAACTCAACCCTGACGATGCCCCACATCCAGGTATCAGCTGGGTCGACCACCCCCAAGCGGTAGTTTGAGGACCTGCGCCAAGTGACGTTCCCGGTGTTGCGGAACGTGACCTCTGCCGGATAGGACTGCCCGACGGTCATCGTGGCGGGCACGGACTGGCTGACAAATACCGAGCTACGGTCAATCGCCGGAACTCGCAGGCTTCCAGACCCTGCGATCGTATCGTTCGACTCACCCACAGGCGACAATCCGTGGATGAAGATTGCCTTACCACCGTTCTGCAGGATGAAGTTTTCATCGATTGGGAACGTGAATCGGTAATTTGCTGCCGACGTTCCGCAGGCAGCCGCTATCCCGCCGTCGCTTGGAAGATTGGCCTTGGTTGCTCCGCCAAAGTTCCCTGACCCAGCGGCGCCTCCAAGATACATGTGCACATCAATGGACTGACTGAGATTGGTGGAGCATGCCCAGCCGGAGATCACCGTATTATTGATACCGTCAATGCCACCCTTGATAATCCTACTGTGTCATTAAATGCGAAGGTGCGGAGACATCGTTCCAAGTAGTGTCACTGCGATTTCTACGGCGATTGTCCAGCGCAGCGTCGCGATCGAGTCCACTACATGGCGCTGAGCCCGCATCGGTCGCCCCGCGCGGGCTGTAATCTTCGGGTAGGGCAGGTTGCGGGCGTTGTGACGGTTTTTTTTGATGCGCCCCGCGCAAGCGCTCAGCAACCAGAAACCCGTAAGCAGCAATGCATAGCGTGGCGTGATGATGAAACCCCCGCCAACCGCGCCCTTCGTAGTGATCCAGACCAAACTCCTGCTTCAGGTCCTGATAATCGCGTTCAACCCGCCAGCGCGCTTTGACCGTATTCACCAGATCCTTGCGGAGCGTGCTTGCCGGCAAGTTGGAGAGGAAGTAGCGCGTTGGCTTGTCTTCGTTTTCGGGCCATTCGATCAACAACCACTCCTCCTGACGCAAACGATCTCCCTGCGCGGCACGCACGCGCAGGGCCGCAAAGCGTCCGGACAACGGTGCGTTGCTGCCTTCCCGCCATGACACCGTCCGGAAGGCACGCCGAGGCAGGGACTGCGCCAGTGCCTCCACCGACTGTGGCTGGCGATCCGCCGTGCGGCGATGGCGAATCGCAGGACGGCCCTGCCCCTTCCAAGGCGCGGGCGGCTCGGGCGTTTGCCCCGGCGGCCAGACCTTGACGCTCGAAACAATCCCCACTGCATAAGTCAGTTCCAAGGCAGTCAGCGCATCACGCCAAGCCGTATTGCTGCCATAAGCTGCATCGGCCAACACGGTGCCGCGGACGACACCTGCAGCACACGCGGCCTGCATCTGCGCCAGCGCTATCTCTGGCTTGGTGGCGAACGCGATCTCTTCCGGAACACCTGCCTTCTCCCGCTTCGCCGCATCGGCCGCCCAAGCCTCAGGAAGATACAGCCCAAAGGCCATCGGCACGCTCGCCGCAGGCGTCGCCAGCGAGACGCTCACCGCCACCTGGCAGTTGTCCTGTTTGCCGATCTCCCCGCAGTACTGTCGGGTCACACCGACCGAATGCTTGCCCTTCTTGCGAAAACCCGTGTCGTCCACGATCCAGTACACCTCGCCCTTCAAATCCATATGCGATGAGACGTACTGACGGACGCGCTCCAGCACCGCCGCATCGGACCAGTCCGACTTGGCCACGAAATGGTGCAACGCCTGATGCCGAGCCCGTGTCCGCAGCGGATCCACATGCGCCGCCAGCGGCTCTACGCTTTTGCGCTCCAACGGCAGCATCAATCCTCGGCAATAACCGTGTAAGCTCGCCGCGCGATCAGCATGACCAAGCGCAGCGGATAGGTCATCCAAATAGGCGGAAAAACGCGCTTGGTGACTGACTGCGGCCATGTTCATCTCAGCACGGTGTGGATTGCCTGCAGAATAACATTTTTATGACACAGTAGGAATAACGGATGGAAGAACATTGATGTAAACCGGGTAACTCACTCCACCAAACCAGGCAACGCCATCCCTCACCATTCGCCATTGAAAAAGAGTGTTTCCCGGTGTGAGAGGCGCACGGACAGCGAAATTAAAGGTAGTGCTCGACGGATAGGCAACGCTCGTAGGCAGTTCGACACGACCGGTTCCCCAAGTCAGGTTATCCGTTGGCCCTTGGCTTCCAAGACGATAGCCCTCTTGCGGCGTCCATGTCTTCCAACCAGTGTTCTGGAAGGTGATGCTTGCGGCGTATGTCTGACCGACGACCATCGTCGTCGGAACTGAGCCGCCAATGTACTTGGAATCGTTCTCCTTTAGCTCTACTGGCGTGGGGCACTCATTGGCCGAACCGGCAGTCGATCCATCCGGGCACTGCCGCGCGGCCCACGTGGGCACGGCAATCATGCAGAGCACGATCAAGGCAGCGCTTATCCAGTATGCGGGCAACCTGCGCAGGAAGTGCGTAGGGCCTATTGAGGGCGCGCTCATCGTTGTCGATCCCTTTCGCTCGCTCATCGAGCACCTCGCTCGATCTTGATCGGCTTGCCGAAGACATCCCGGATGATGGACGTCCGAGCAGACTCGGGTAACTCTACAAAAACGGGGGCGTCGTAGACCGGCTGGTCAAATGCTTGGTAGCTGGTCCTCGTCTGCGCGCCACGGGGATTCGTCACCAAGGTTTGGAGACTGGGGAGATATTGAGTGACGGTCGTCAGCAGCCCCTGCTCGCTGTCCTGGGATACTGCCGTCGGCCTCCCCATCACATCGAATTCAGTCCACACGCCAGTGTTCGCAACTTCGCTATTGCTGGGGTACGACGCAAAGACGGCTCTTCCCTCATGGTCATAAACAAAGCGTTTGACCCGGAGTGTTCCCGCCACGTTTGCCGCATCGTATTCCCGAATCAGTAGCGGCTGCCACAGTGCATCGAAGTAGGTGATTTTCTGTGCATTTCCAGTGGTCACGGTCTGACGCCAATGGCCGGCACCAATTCCATATTCGTCACCACCTACCCTTTCAAACGCTTGTGCCGTCGAGTTCCAAGCGGTGCTGTCACCCGATGGGTAGTTCGTGCCCGTTAGCCGCCCCATCGCGTCGTAGCCATACGTGGTCGCAAATCCATTCTCGTCGTTGGTTTGACGAATCCACCCGTTGTCGTCCACCGAGGCGGACTTGGCTGTGCCGTCGGGGTTTGCAACGATCTGAGGGATGCCGCGCTTCCAGCCAGACAGGGTCGTTGCATTCCCGAGTCCATCCTTGACCTGGGCCAGGGTTCCATCGGGATTGTAGGTGTAGGTTGCGACCAGCTTTCCGTTGCGCCGTTGCGTCTGGGGCAACGCATTGCTGCCGTAGTCCACTTGAGAGGTGACGATGCCTGTGTTGACATTACGAGCAATGGCGGTCTGTCCCAAGACCCATGCACCGCGTTCGTCGTAATACGTCGTTTCGTCGGTGCGGCTATGCCAAGGGCTGAATCGCTCAACGCGGGTTGGCCTTGCGAACTCGTCGAAACACGGCTGACCATTGCAATCGGCAATGCGCCAAACGAACTGGTCGCCGTTATCGATCGTGATTACTTGACGCACGGGCCGCTGCCTCGCTGCCACAGTGTTGTCCCCGTAGTCACCAGCCGGATACATGGTCCGCGCCGCGTAAGGCGCCGCATCAAAGGCTGCGTAATCACTCACCTTGCTGCGTTTGGCCGTCGAACCGTTCCAGCCAAAGTCCTGCTGAAGTAACAGTCCTTCATTGGACCAATGGCGATTGCCGAATCGATAGCGGGTAGCTTGGCCCGCCGGGTCTTTGACTGTGATGTCTCGCGTGGTGGGCGAACCCGCGTTGCATTCGACATACTTGGAGGGATCGCTTGGATTCGGATTTGGATCCGGCTTCCAGCAATTGTTCGGGCTGCCGTAGTCGTAGGACCAAGTCAGCCCCTGCGCCGGCAAGCCAGGACCAGAGATGCGCCTGCTGGTCACGGCCATGACATAGAACTGATAGGGAATTTCTGAGTAGGCGTCCTGGATATTGCACATCCTGGGAACCCACGACCTCCCCATCAGCATGGAGTTGAGGGTGTAGTCACTGCGAGCGCCGGTAGGAGCAGTGATGCTGCCTACGACATTGCTGCGGGACCACGGGCGGATGTTGTCGCACCCTGGCGGCTGGCCGTAGGTCACGCGCGCACTGGACAAAGCAACCAGATCGAAGGTCCAGCCGCTGCCGTCAGGCAGCGTTACTGTATCCACAGTATCGCTGTAGTTATAAGACCAAGTTCTACCTCCGGTGCTCACGGAGGTGATGGTGTTGCCATCCCCGCCGGCATACGATAGGTCGATGCGACGCCCATCGCTGGCGACAATGCTTAGAAGTTGCCACGGAGCCCCGGGATTCCAGTTGTAGACCACGGTGTTGCCGAAGCGATCGGTCACTCGCGTGGGATAGATCAGGACCTCCTTGCGAACCAGGATGTAGTTCTTGGCCACCATCGGAACAATGTTGCCGATGCCGGCTGTTCTCATGCCCACTCCGCCAGCGGACGCCATGCCAACCGAAGTGGCCTGCGGAGCAGGCGACGATTTGCTCAAGGGCGGATAGGAGCGCGACACCATATGGTTGAACGCGTACACGCTGCCTTGTGTGTCGACCAGTTCAAACCCTTCCCCGCGAGCACTCGTCTCGCTCGCTCCATCAAGCGAGGCCAGGCAACGCACTGCGGAGCCGTCCTTCAAGACGATGGGGTAGGTTCGACCATCGTTTGGGCGGAGCGCTTGCGCCGATGCTTGCAGTAGCTCCTGATCGCCGCTTCCTGGCCGGTAGAGAAAGCTTCCCCGCCAGAATTCGGAAGGATCGAAGAAGCCACCCTGGTTCTCGAACGCCGGAGGAACGCTATAGCGACTGCATCGGCTGTAAGCCGTCTCCCTGGTCCCGTTGACCACCCAGCCATCCGGCGCGATGTTCCCACCAGGGAAGCCGAAAACCCCATGCATGTAGGGAATATCCAGATCCCAGAGCTTGAAGTGTCCCTTTGTGGGACTGCCAACGGAAAACCGACGACCAATGCGCACCTGCAAGGCATTGTTGCCCTTCAGATCCACGTCTGTTTGAACGATTTCCATTGACCCGGTGTAGAGGTTGATGTTCTCCCCGAAGAGCTGGTCGCCGGGGCTCTTCACCACTGCGCCCGATTGGATCAACTTGCCATAGTCATCGTAAACAACATCGGCAATGCCTACTGCAGGATACAGCCCTGCCAAAGCAGCCAGTGCCAATCCAATCACGCGCATCTGGTGCCGCTTTGTGCCCAGTTCCATAGCATTTTCCAGGTTGACTACCGACCGAGATCCGGGTGAGCCTCATCGCTTACACGAGCTCACGTCCATGCAAGGCCAAGGCATGACAATGCATGCCAAGCCACCGGCCGGTGTTCGTGTCCAAAGAATCCAGAGGGTGCGCGAAGCGCGACCGCTAGGTCATTCCCCAATCCCCCCCACACCACCTAAGGTTGCGCGGCGCCTATTTGATGTCAACCGCCAACGATCGCTTGCCAGTGGATGAGGGAGCCGGGGCACAGAACGGCAAGCTCTTGACGTTATGGGAAATAGCTCACGAACGACGGCGCCGAGACCTGTTCCCGTACAAAGAATTCAGAGAATTCTGATGCTGTTTTCAGTAGTTATCTGACAAGACTTGACAGTGCTATTGACGTGCCTACGACACGCAGCACTCATAACTCCCCCAGCTGCGCAGCTAGAGCATGTTATGAACTCTGAACCCGCCCGGCTATCGTGGGTAGGTGAAGCAGCCGCGCTCTATCAGGATGCCAGTAACGCCACCGAGCGAGGAGCGACGCATGCCCTGCAGGCCTCGCCCAGCCCGTCAGGAGTCGTGGTTGGCTTTCCTGCGTAAAGCCGAATCAAGCAGGAGCCTCCTTGTTGCCATTCAGAATTCGGCAGGGCTTTCGCTCTTCGTCCAAAGGCCTTGGCCCGGTGGCCAATCGCCCGTTGCGGCCCCATGGCCCGCACACCCGCGACCGATCGCTCAAGGATTTGTTGGCGGGTGGGCTTAAACTTGAGCCCGTGCCGCCTTGAGGTGGTTCGTTTGGTCGCAGCATCCTGCGCCATCCCAGCCGTTCGTCCGTTTCGTCGCAACAACGCCGCAACAAACGTCACCGTCCCTCGCCGTTGCCACCCCTGATTGACCGCCACATCCCGGAAGAACATTTCTTGCAAAGCACTGACACAAAAGAAAAAACCAAGAACCCCGGTGGAGCTGTAGAGCACACGCCCCTCATGAAGCAGTTCTTCGCTGCCAAGTCGGACTACCCCGACCTGCTGCTGTTCTTCCGCATGGGCGACTTCTACGAGCTGTTCTACGACGATGCACGCAAGGCAGCGCGCCTGCTGGACATCACCTTGACCCAGCGCGGTAGTTCCGGTGGCGCACCGATCCCGATGGCCGGGGTGCCGGTGCATGCCTACGAGGGCTATCTGGCGCGGCTGGTGGCGTTGGGCGAGTCGGTGGCCATTTGCGAGCAGATCGGGGATCCGGCACTGGCCAAGGGTCTGGTCGAGCGAAAGGTCGTGCGGATCGTCACGCCCGGCACGGTGACCGACGAAGCGCTGCTGGACGAGCGTCGCGACACGCTGTTGATGGCGATTGCGCGCAGCAAGCAAGGCTACGGCCTGGCCTGGGCGGATCTGGCCGGCGGTCGGTTCCTGGTCAACGAAGTGGACAGCGTCGATGCGCTGGAGGCGGAAATCGCGCGCCTGGAGCCGGCCGAACTGCTGGTGCCGGACGAAGACAACTGGCCGGAATTCCTGCGCGGGCGCATCGGCGTGCGGCGGCGGCCGCCGTGGTTGTTCGATGCCGACAGCGGGCGGCGTCAGCTGCTGGCGTTCTTCAAGCTGCACGACCTGTCCGGCTTCGGCATCGACGACAAGCCCTGCGCCACCGCCGCTGCCGGCGCGCTGCTGGGTTATGTGGAAGAAACCCAGAAACAGCGCCTGCCGCATCTGACCGCGATCGCGATGGAAGTAGCCAGCGAGGCGATCGCGATGAACGCGGCCACGCGCCGGCATCTGGAGCTGGACACACGCGTGGATGGCGACACCCGCAACACCTTGCTCGGAGTGCTGGACAGCACCATCACCCCGATGGGCGGGCGCCTGCTGCGGCGTTGGCTGCATCGGCCGCTGCGCCTGCGCGAGGTGCTGATGCAGCGGCACCAAGCCGTCGCCCTCCTGATCGCCTCTGCTGCCGATGCCGAGGTGCGCGAAGCCTTCCGCGCGCTTGGCGATCTGGAACGCATCCTCACCCGCGTGGCGCTGCGTTCGGCGCGTCCACGCGACTTCTCCACCCTGCGCGATGGCCTGGCACTGCTGCCGACGCTGCGCAGCATCCTCGCGCCGCTGGATTCGCCGCGCCTGCAGGCCTTGTTCGCCGAACTTGGCGAACACGATGCCACCGCGCACCTGCTGGTCAGCGCGGTGGCCGAGCAGCCGCCGCTCAAGCTCAGCGACGGCGGCGTCATCGCTTCCGGCTACGACGCCGAGCTGGACGAGCTGCGCCGCCTGTCCACCAATGCCGACCAGTTCCTGATCGACCTGGAGCAACGCGAGCGCGAGGCCAGCGGCATCGGCACGCTCAAGGTCGGCTACAACCGCGTGCATGGTTACTACATCGAGATCAGCAAGGGCCAGGCCGACAAGGCGCCGCTGCACTACAGCCGCCGCCAGACCCTGACCAATGCCGAACGCTACATCACCGAAGAACTCAAGAGTTTCGAAGACAAGGTGCTGTCGGCACGCGAGCGGTCGCTGTCACGCGAAAAACTGCTGTACGAAGGTCTGCTGGATGCACTGGGCAGCGAGCTGGAAGGTTTGAAGCGCTGCGCAGGCGCACTGAGCGAACTGGACGTGCTGGCGGCCTTCGCCGAGCGCGCACAGGCGCTGGACTGGTCGCAGCCGGAGCTGGACACCGCGCCGTGCCTGCGCATCGAACGCGGCCGCCACCCGGTGGTCGAGGCGGTGCGCGAGCACCCCTTCGAACCCAACGACCTGGACCTGCACAGCGACCGCCGCATGTTGGTCATCACCGGCCCGAACATGGGCGGTAAATCGACCTATATGCGGCAGAACGCGTTGATCGTGCTGCTGGCGCACATCGGTAGCTTCGTGCCGGCCAGCCGCGCGGTGATCGGGCCGATCGACCGCATCCTCACCCGCATCGGTGCCGGCGACGACCTGGCACGCGGGCAATCCACCTTCATGGTGGAAATGGCCGAGACCAGCTACATCCTGCATCACGCCACGCCGCAATCGCTGGTGTTGATGGACGAGATCGGCCGCGGCACCTCCACCTACGACGGCCTGGCGCTGGCCGACGCGGTGGCACGCCATCTGGCGCAGAGCAATCGCTGCTACACCCTGTTTGCCACGCATTACTTCGAACTCACCGCGCTGGCCGACGAATCGCATGGCGGCGGCGGTAGCGGCATCGCCAACGTGCACCTGGACGCCGTCGAACATGGCGAACGCCTGGTATTCATGCATGCCGTGAAGGATGGCCCGGCCAATCGCAGCTTCGGCCTGCAGGTGGCGGCGTTGGCCGGCCTGCCGAGGGCGGCGGTGACGCAGGCGCGCCGCCGGCTGGCCGAGCTGGAGCAACGTGGCGGGGAAAGTCACAGTGTGCAGATGGCGCCCGCCGCGCTGGACGCACCGCAGCAGTTCGGGTTGTTCACCGCGCCCTCCTCTGCCGCCCAGGAGGCGCTACACGCGCTGGACCCGGACGAACTCACCCCCAAGCAGGCGCTGGAAGCGCTGTACAGGCTGAAAGCGCTGCTCTGAGCGCACCGCCAGGACCACGCGCGGCCCTGGCGATTCCTGCCTGCGCCGGAGAGCGTGCCAAGCGTCTTCCTGCCGACGGCAGGGACGCGGTGAGGTGATGGTGCAACTTCGCATCCGCACGGCAAGACGAAGCAGCGGACAGCTGCTCATCGAAAGATATGTTATATCATTTCATATGCAATTTAATCCCCATGCTCAAGCCGCAGCACGCGTGCCGCACCGGTTGCGCCATGCCGCGCATTGCGCCCCATCCCCTGTCCTGCCTTTCGCGGGCGCGAGGACTCTGTCATGACTGCCGCCCAACTCCCCGTCACCGTGTTGACCGGCTTCCTCGGTGCCGGCAAGACCACCTTGTTGAACCGCATCCTCACCGAGTCGCATGGCTACCGTTACGCGGTCATCGTCAACGAGTTCGGCCAGACCGGGATCGACAACGACCTCGTGGTGGACGCCGACGAAGAAATCTTCGAGATGAACAACAAATGCATCTGCTGCACCGTGCGTGGTGATCTGATCCGTATCCTCGATGGACTGATGAAGCGCCGCGACATCGATGCGATCCTCATCGAAACCACCGGCCTTGCCGATCCTGCGCCGGTGGCACAGACCTTCTTCGTCGATCCGGACGTTGCGGCCAGGACCCGGCTGGATGCCATCGTCACCGTGGTCGATGCGGTGCACCTGCAGACCCACCTGGACGAGGCACACGAAGCGGCCGAGCAGATTGCCTTTGCCGACGTCGTGCTGCTCAACAAGATCGACCTGGTGCCGCCGGCGCAACTCGACGGCCTGCGCTCGCGCATCCGCAGCATCAACCCCTATGCGCACATCCATCACAGCACCCGTGGCGACGTGCCGTTGCAGGCGATCCTGGGGCTGCAGGCCTTCACCCTGGAGCGCGTGCTGGAGATCGAACCGGACTTTCTCGACGCTGACCATGTGCATGCGCATGACCAGTCCATCGGCTCGGTGTCGTTGCAGGTGCAGGCACCGCTGGACCCGGTGCGCTTCGAGCGCTGGTTCGGCCAGTTGCTGGCCACCCATGGCACCGACCTGCTGCGCTGCAAGGGCATCCTGGAGCTGGCCGGGCAATCGCGGCGCTATGTCGTGCAGGGCGTGCACATGCTGACCGACGGCAACTTCCTGGATGCCTGGCCGGAAGGACAACCGCGGGTGTCACGCATGGTCTTCATTGGCCGCCATCTCGAACGCATGCAGTTGCACGACGGCTTCCATGCCTGTGCGGCATGAACGCAGCGCCACCGCCAGGGTTGTCGTTCGAACCGCGTCAAGCGCATTCCGGGCTCACCCTGCATCTGGATGCGGTGCCGGTTGCCGTCGTGGCATGCGCCGCACAGCTGGTCACGGCATGGGGCGATGGCTACCTGCGCTACTTCGCCCGGCAGCAGCCCCCGTCTTGCCTGCAGGTCCACACGGGCGCCATCCTGAGCCTGGCTGCCGATGCCGGTGGCGGCGTGTTGAGCGGTGGCGACGATGGCGTGTTCGCCCATGTGGACGCGCGCCGCATCCAGGTGCTGGCGCGGTTTCCGGGCCGGTGGGTGGAGCATGTGGCAGGCGCTGTCGATGGCAGCCGCGCTTGCGCGGTCGGTCGGCAGGTGCATCTGTGGGAAGCCGATGGCCGCCCGCATGTGCTGGAACATCCATCCAGTGTCGGCGGCATCGCCTTCGACCCGGCGGGTGGGCGGCTGGCAGCCTCGCATTACGGCGGAGTTACCGTGTGGACCCGCGCGGATGGCCACTGGCGCGCCAGCCCGCAGGCCTGCCGCGGCAGCCACCTGGCGGTGACCTGGTCGCCGGACGGTCGCTTCGTGCTCAGCAGCATGCAGGAAGGTGCCGTACACGGCTGGCGCGTAGCCGACCCGATGCAGCTGCATATCGGCGGCTACGCGAGCAAGATCCGGCAATGGGGCTGGGTGGGAGCGGCGCCCTGGCTGGTCAGCGGCGGGGCCAGCGCCGCGATCCTGTGGCCATTCGATACTGACGCCGGCCCCATGCAGCGCGCTGCGTTGCAGTTGTTCGACGATGACGCGCAGACCCTGGTCACCGCCGTCGGCACGCTGGCCGATCCGCCACGCGTCCTGGCCGGCAGGCACGACGGCAGCGTGCTGCTCGGCGACCCGGGCGACCCGCTGCGGTGGTACGCCCTGCCAGCTGCCGGCCGTGCACCGGTCGCGCTGCTTGCCGTCTTGCCCGCACCACACTGGCTGCTGGTCGCCCACGCCGACGGCGATGTGCTGTGGATGCCCTTGCAGCTGCCATGACGCCGTCATTTCCCGCCGCCACAGCGGCCACCTTGCATTCCCTCAAGCCCCGGTTCGCATGACGCCCTTCTCTTTCCGTACCCGCACCCCGCGCCTCGACGCCCGCATGCGCTGGCACCTGCTGACGCTGTTGTCGGCGCTGACGCTGCCGCCAGGCGCAGCAGCGCAGGACACCGGCCGCACGCTGCAAACCCTGGACGAAATCGATGTGCATGGCACCGCATCCGCCACGGACGTGGTGCAACCCACCGCCAGCCGGCTGGCGCTGGCGCCAGCACAGACACCGGCCTCGCTGGACAGCATCGATGCGCAGGCGATGCAGACGCGTGGGCTGCAGAGCGTGGAGTCTGCCGTCACCCGCTTGCCGGGCGTCACCAGCGGCGGCTCGCCCGGCAATCTGGCCAGCCTGTCGATGCGCGGCTTCACCGGCGACCAGATCACCTGGCTGCACAACGGCCTGTACCTGGGCCCATCCAGCATGACCGCCCGCCCCCAGAACAGCTTCAATCTGCAGGCGCTGGAGGTGCTCAAGGGCCCGGCTTCGGTGCTGTATGGGCAAGGCGCGATCGGCGGCGTGGTCAATGTCATCGACAAGCAACCACGCGTTGGCCCGGCCAGCGTCGATCTGCTGGCAGAAGTCTCGCGTTTCGGTGGCCGTGCGCTGGGCATCGGCGGTGGCGGCCAGCTCGGCGACGCTCTGGCCTACCGCGCCGACATCAGCCGTCTATCGTCCGACGGATTCGTGCACGCCGCCGGCTCGCAGGTGTTCAACGGCAGTGCGGCGATGCTCTGGCGGCCCAGCGACGCCCTGAGCCTGCAGCTGGCGATCGACTACGCCAACGATCATCCGAGCACCTATTTCGGAACCCCGCTGCTGCCGGCCGATGCAGCGCGCGCACCACTCCGCGGGGTGCTGCGCAGCGCCGATGGCAGCGTGGTGGATGCCACCCAGCGCAACACCAACTACAACGTCGTCGACGCGCAGATTTCCGCGCGTCACAGCTGGCCGCAGGCGACCTTGGTGTGGTCGCCTAGCACGCACATCACCGTGCGTAGCCTGTGGTTCGCCTTCGATGCCTCGCGGCGCTGGATCAATGCCGAAAGCTACGCCTACGACCCGGTAAGCCGGCAACTGGATCGCGACCGGTTCTTCGTCTTCCATCAACAGCACCTGTGGGGTACGCAGACCAGCGTGCGTTTCGACCAGCCGCTGTGGGGGCTGTCCAACCAGTTGGTGATCGGGCTGGACTACAACCGCCTGCACTTCGTGCGCGAGCGCGGCTTTCCGGACGGCGACAGCGTCGATCCGGCAGTGCCCGGGCCGAGCGGTGTGTTCGGCACGTTGCAACCGCGGCGCAGCCCGACGCAGTGGAGCAACACCGCCGTGTTCCTGGAAGACGCGTTGGACCTGGACCCCCAGCTCAAGCTGGTGCTGGGCGGGCGCTGGGACATGCTGCAGCTGGAACGTCGCAACTTCGACGCCGCCGGCCAGTTCCAGCCGGCCAGCAGTTTCAGCCGCAGCTATCGGCCGAACAACCTGCGGGTCGGCCTGGTGTATGCGCTGAGCCCGTCGGTGACGCCGTATGTGTCCTATACCACCGGCAGCGACCTTCCCGGCTCGAACATCCTGCTGGTCAATGCCGCGGAGGATTTCGGCATGAGCCGCGCGCGCCAGTACGAAGCGGGCATCAAGGCCGCACGCAGCGACCAGCGCGCCAGTGCCACCCTGGCGTTGTACGACATCCGCCGCGAGAACATCCTCACCCTGACTGGCCAGGACATGGTCAGCAATGTCGGGGCGCAAACCGCGCGTGGCATCGAACTGTCGCTATCGGCGCAGCCCACTGCGCAGTGGGCCGTGGAGGCCAATCTGGCCTATACCGACGCGCGCTATCACGACTTCATCGACCCGGCCAGCGGCCTGGATGTTTCGGGCAATCGTCCCGCCAACGTCCCACGCACGGTCTTCAATCTCGGCTCCCACCTGGACGACATCGCCGGCCTGCCGCTGGAACTGGGGCTGGACCTGCATGGCGTGGGCGCACGCGCAGGCAACCTGGCCAACAGCTTGCAGCTGGAGCGCTACCTGCTCACCGGCGTGTATGCCAACTATCGCCTGAACTCCTCGCTCACGCTGGGCGTGCGTGCCGACAACCTGTTCAACACCGCTTACGTGCAGTGGGCCGATGTGTCCTATCCCCGGCAGGTTCTGCTGGGCCAGCCACGTAGCTACGCGCTGACCCTGCGTGCAGCGTTCTAGCCGCTGGCTGTGGGCGCAACTGGCCACGCTGCACCGCTGGTTGGGAACGCTGCTATGCCTGTGCTTCCTGGTGTGGTTCAGCAGCGGCCTGGTGATGTTGTTCGTCCCGTTCCCCAGCCTCACCGATGCGGCGCGCCGGGCGCAGAGCGAACCGCTGGCGTTGGCCGGCGTCCGGGTGGCGCCAGCGGCCGCGCTGCTGCGTAGCGGCGGTGGCAGCGCCCTGCGCCTGCTGTCGGTCGATGGCGTGCCGCGCTATGTGGTCACCCAAGGCGAACGGCTGACCAGCGTCGACGCCGGCAGTGGTGCGGTGCTCGGCCTGCTCAGCCCTGCGCAGGCACGCGCGGTGGCTGAAGGTTTCGGCCGGCGGCCGGTGCGCACGTTGAGCGGGCCGTTGCAGGTCGATCAGTGGACGGTGCACCAGCGCCTGGATCCATGGCGACCGTTCTATCGCGCCGCGCTCGACGACGCCGATGGCACCACGCTGTATGTCTCGGCGCGCACCGGCGAAGTGATGCAACGCACGCGCGCCGCCGAGCGGTACTGGAACTGGCTGGGGTCCATTCCGCATTGGCTGTACTTCAGCGCGCTGCGTCGCGATTTCGCGCTGTGGGATCGTACCGTCTGGTGGCTGGCGTTGAGCGCCCTGGCCGCCGCGCTGGCCGGCACCGCCCTAGGCATCCATCGCAGTCTGCAGGCACGGCGCCGCCCGGTGCCGGACTGGTCGCCCTACCGCAACCTGCTGCGCTGGCATCATGGCCTGGGACTGGTCGCTGCGGCGATCGTCCTGGCGTGGATCTTCAGTGGCTGGCTGTCGATGGACCATGGCCGCCTGTTCTCGCGCGGCCAGCCCTCACCGCAGGCGTTGCAGCGCTACGCGGGAGGCGACCTGGGGACGGCATTGGCCGCCGTCGCACCGGCGACGCTGCAGCGGCTGGACGGATCCAGCGAGATCTGTTTCCAGCTGGTCGGCGGACAGGTGTGGGCAAGCGGGTACGGCCGGGCCGCCGCCAGCACGATCGACCTTCAGGGCGCCGATCGCACACCGCACCGCTTGACCCGCGCCGAACGCGCGGCGGCCATCGCCCGGGCCGCCGCGCGCGCCTGGGCCGTGGCCGACACCACCACCCTCCCGTCCGACGCACTCTACCGGCAAGCCGACGCCGTCGCAGACGATGCGCTGCGCCTGACCCTGAAAAACCCCATCGAAGCGCAGCTGTATCTCGATGCCGTGTCCGGCCAACCCCTGCTGTTGCTGGACAGCAGTCGCCAGGCCTACGCCTGGCTGTATTTCGCCGTGCACACCACCCGCCTGCCGGGAACCGCGCAACGTCCGCGCCTGCATCTGGCCATCCAGCTGACGCTGTTGGGATTGGGATGGTGCCTGAGCCTGAGCGGCCTGCTGCTGGGAATACGCTTTCTGCGCAGGCGCGTCGGGCAGCGCGCGCCTGCGCGCCCGGCTAGACCCCTTCCGAGCACCGCGACGAATGGTGGCCGGTAATCAGCCACTGGCCGTCGATCTCTTCGAAGGTGAACAGAAAGCGCGCATGCACCGGTTCGCTGACACCGTCGCGCTCGAACACGAAGGTGTAGAGACCACCGATCACCACCGTGCCCAACTTGGCGCTCACCCGCTTCTTCTGCACGGTGACACCGCAGCTCAGCCCATCGGCAGCCAGAAACGAGGCGAAGTAGGCCCGGCGATCCGCATCGCGCCCACGGATGTCGTCGGACAAGGTCGGCACCAGGATGGCGTCCGGCGCGTACAGCGCCAGCACCGCCTCGATATCCCGCCGCCCGACCGTCTCGGTCCAGTGCAGCAGCATCTTGTCTGCCGCAGCCAGGCAATAGGCGGCCGTGCGCACGGCGGGAACGGGGCGGTGGTCGGCGAGGATGGCATTGGCGGTCATGGCAGGCTCCTGGAGGAAAAGCGGGGCGGATCAGCCCGCAGATAAAATGTTACTTTATAACAAATCAAGCCTAGATGCCGTAGCCGGCCGCGCCGCCGCGTCCTGTCACGGGCAGCCGGGCCTGGCGCTGTCATCGCGCTGGGTGGCAAGTTGTTCGGCAGGCGTCGAACATTCCGCCCAACTGGCGTCAGCATCGGCGCGCCGTCCATAGCGGCACACTATCGATACGTTTGAATAATTCGAATTCAATAAACGATCAGCGCTATTTATGGTGTAACCCTACTCCTTGCCGCGCCCGCTCGATGCCGCTTCGTTTCCGCCGTGCTCCGCTTGCCACCGTGTATCGGGCACCCCAGCCAGCCGTTAGCATCGGCATGCCCGATGCCACTGCGGACGCGGGAGCCACGCCCCCTGCCGATGACCCTGCCCTGAGCTGCGCATGACCCGCCACAATGATCCGCCAGCACGTGCCGAGAGTTCGGCACGCCGCTCCCCAAGTGCCTACGCACACAGGTAAATGCCATGACAACCGAAGCAAAGTGCCCGTTCAATCACGCCGTCGTCGGTACCGCGACGACCAATCGCGACTGGTGGCCGAACCAGCTGCGCGTGGATCTGCTGAGCCAGCATTCGAACAAGTCCAACCCGCTGGGCGAGACCTTCAACTACGCCGAGGCGTTCAAGCGCATCGACCTGCAGGCGCTCAAGCAGGAGCTGCGCGCGTTGATGACCGACTCGCAGGACTGGTGGCCAGCCGACTTCGGCCACTACGGCCCGCTGTTCGTCCGCATGGCCTGGCATAGCGCCGGCACCTACCGCATCGGCGACGGGCGTGGCGGCGGTGGCCGTGGGCAGCAGCGTTTCGCGCCGCTCAACAGCTGGCCGGACAACGTCAGCCTGGACAAGGCGCGCCGCTTGTTGTGGCCGATCAAGCAGAAGTACGGCCAGGCGATCTCCTGGTCCGACCTGATGATTCTCACCGGCAACGTCGCGCTCGAATCGATGGGCTTCAAGACCTTCGGCTTCGCTGGCGGCCGTGAAGACACCTGGGAGCCGGACCAGGACCTGTACTGGGGCCGGGAAACCAAATGGCTGGGCGGCGACGACCGCTATGCGCGCGGTTCGCCCGGCGTGGACGAAGCGCACGGCGTGCTGGTCAAGGACGACGACAGCGAAGTGCCGCACACCCGCGACCTGGAGAACCCGCTGGCCGCCGTGCAGATGGGCCTGATCTACGTCAACCCGGAAGGTCCGGACGGCAAGCCGGACCCGGTCGCCGCCGCGCACGACATCCGCGACACGTTCGCGCGCATGGCCATGAACGACGAAGAGACCGTGGCGCTGATCGCCGGCGGCCACACCTTCGGCAAGACCCACGGCGCTGGCCCGGCCGATAACGTCGGCGCCGAGCCCGAAGCCGGCGAGCTGGAAAGCCAGGGCCTGGGCTGGCACAACCGCTACGGCAGCGGCAAGGGTGCCGACACCATCACCAGCGGCCTGGAAGTCACCTGGACCACCACGCCCGCGCAGTGGAGCAACGACTTCTTCGACCACCTGTTCACGTTCGAGTGGGAACTGAGCAAGAGCCCGGCCGGCGCACATCAATGGGTGGCCAAGAACGCCGACGCCATCATTCCCGATGCGCACGACGCGGCGAAGAAGCATCGCCCCACCATGCTGACCACCGACCTGGCGCTGCGCTTCGACCCGGCGTATGAAGCCATCTCGCGCCGCTTCCATCAGCATCCGGACCAGTTTGCCGATGCCTTCGCGCGCGCCTGGTTCAAGCTCACCCACCGCGACATGGGTCCGCGTTCGCGCTACCTGGGTCCAGAGGTACCGACCGAGGAACTGCTGTGGCAGGACCCGGTGCCGGCCGTCGATCACGCCCTGGTCGATGCACAGGATGCCGCCGCGCTGAAACAGACCATCCTGGCCTCGGGCCTTACCGTTGCGCAGCTGGTCTCAACCGCCTGGGCCTCGGCGTCCACCTTCCGTGGCTCGGACAAGCGCGGTGGCGCCAACGGTGCACGCCTGCGCCTGGCGCCGCAGAAGGATTGGCAGGTCAACCAGCCCGAGCAGCTGGCCAAGGTGCTGGCCACGCTGGAACGCATCCAGGCCGACTTCAATGCCGCGCAATCGGGTGGAAAGAAGATCTCGCTGGCCGACCTGATCGTGCTGGCCGGTAACGCGGCGGTGGAACACGCCTCACAGGCAGCGGGCCAGCAGGTGACCGTGCCGTTCGCACCCGGCCGCACCGATGCGTCGCAGGAACAGACCGATGTCGAATCGTTCGCGGTGCTGGAACCGGTGGCCGATGGCTTGCGCAACTTCGCCAAGCGCCGCTACGCAGTGCCTGCAGAAGCATTGCTGATCGACAAGGCGCAGTTGCTGACCCTGACCGCACCGGAACTGACCGTGCTGGTCGGCGGCCTGCGCGTGCTGGGGGCCAACGCCGATGGCTCCACGCATGGCGTGTTCACCAGCCGCCCCGGCGTGTTGAGCAACGACTTCTTCGCCAACCTGCTCGACATGCGGACCGAGTGGAAGGCCACCTCCGAGGCGAAGGAGCTGTACGAAGGCCGCGACCGCAGCACCGGCGAACAGCGCTGGACCGGCACCCGGGTGGACCTGGTGTTTGGCTCCAACTCCATCCTGCGCGCGGTGGCCGAGGTCTATGCCAGCAGCGATGCACAGGAAAAGTTCGTGCACGATTTCGTCGCTGCCTGGACCAAGGTGATGCAGCTGGACCGTTTCGATCTGGCGTAAGCGGTTCTACTGATGCTGGCACCCCGCAGGGTGCCAGCATTCAATCACTGCCTGAGATAGCTTGATCCATTTCGAGAATTAGATCCATTAGATCTCCCGGCCAGAGATCGTGGTGCAGCAATTTCTTTCCATTATCAGCCGGCGAATACATGACACCCCTCCATTTCACTGGCAAAGCGTCTGGCCTCTTGAAGTAAACCGCTCCACCATGAGCCATCGCATTTCGGACAACTACTGCAAATCGCCAGACCTCCGGCCAACTCTTTTGCTCCCCGTACTTACTCTGTATAAGCGCGCGGTTACGCTCAAAGTAATTCGTCCCAAGTGCTTGACCATAGCAGTAAAGCATAGCTGCAACTGAGCCGAGAGGAAGTTCCCCTGGGGGAGATTCATCAGCCACATATGGCTGCCTTTCCAATCGCAACTCATACGGCACAAAATTACTTCCGAGATCAGAAATCGCAGAATTAGGCTTCCATATCCAGCGTGTGGAAGAAAGACGACTTCCAATAGATATCGCATCGTCAGCACGATAAGCACTTGAGCTTCCCGACCGCGCCGCCTCCAAACACATAGCAACACCAAGCAGGCTTATCAGGTAAGCCATGAAATCAGAAAAGAATCTTTTGTCGTTTGTTACTACGGATTTTATTTCCGGCGAAGACTCAGCAACGCCGCCGGCAGCATGAAATCCAATGCTTAGCCTTACTATTGAGTTCGTCGTAGACTCCATTGTATCTCCTACGTTGCCTACAGTGCGTCGATATCGCCCAAGGCATTGATCAAGCGGCGTGCACGCTTGTCCGGCTTACCTTCCGGTGCCCGGTAACCGGTACGCTCGGCGGCGCGCTGTAGCCGCCATTGCGCGCGCGCCTCACGCGACGGCACGCCCTCCATGTACAAGGCCTGCGCCACCGGCGCCGGGCCGCGCACCTCGCTGAGCGCCGCCACCGTGATCTGGAAGATTTCGCCGCCACGGTCGATGCGCAGCTGCTCGCCGCAGCGCAGGCCACGCGAGGGCTTGGGCCGCTGGCCACCCACGTCCACCTTGCCGGTGTCCACCGCATGCTTGGCCAAGCTGCGCGTCTTGAAGAAGCGCGCGGCCCACAACCACACATCCAGTCTGACCGTCGTGCCCTGTTCCAACTCCGGATTCATGCGTCTTGCTGTCTTGATCTGCCTGGTAACCGATGTTTGGGCAGCCACCGGGAACTCAAGCTGGGCAGCCAGGGCTGCAATGCTGGTTGAATGCCAGGTCGATGGTGGGCACGGCCCCCCATCCGCCCTACGGGCACCTTCCCCCGCAGGCGGGGGAAGGGAGTGGTTGTCCACTTGCAGGAGCGCGCCAGCCCCAGCCCTTCTCCCGCCTGCGGGAGAAGGTGGCGCGCAGCGCCGGATGAGGGGACGCGTCCCTGCTCTACAGCGCATGCGAGCGCGAAAGCGCAACGCCGATGGCACCGCATCGGATCTCACACGGCAATGCTAGTGTGCGCAGCTCCTGCTGCAACGATACCCAGCGATGCCCACTTCCGCCGTCCTGACCGAAGGCCCGATCGGCAAGAGGCTGTTGCTGTTCGCGATGCCCATCCTGGCAGGCAACATCGCCCAATCGCTCAATGGCTCGATCAATGCGATCTGGGTCGGCCGTTACCTCGGCGAAGCAGCGCTCACCGCCGCAGCCAACGCCAACAGCATCCTGTTCTTCCTGGTCGGCTCGGTGTTCGGCATCGGCATGGCCTCCACCATCCTGATCGGCCAGGCCATGGGCGCGCGCGACATCGCCCAGGCGCGCAAGGTCATGGGCACCAGCGCCAGCTTCTTCGGTGGGCTCTCGGTCGTGATCGCCCTCCTTGGCTGGTATCTGTCGCCGCAGCTGCTCGCCGCGATGGGCACGCCAGCCGCCTCGCAGGCGCTGGCCGAAGACTATCTGCGGGTGATCTTCCTGGCGATGCCCACGCTGTATCTGTTCGCGTTCCTGTCGGCGGCCCTGCGCGGCACCGGCGATGCACGCACACCGTTTCGCTTCCTGTTGCTGTCGGTGGTACTGGATATCATCTTCAACCCGTTGCTGCTGTTCGGCATCGGTCCATTTCCGGCGCTGGGTATCGCCGGTGCGGCCTGGGCCACGCTGATCGCGCAGGTGGCCGCGCTGGCCGGGCTGCTGGTGTCTCTGCGCCGGAAGCGCCACATCCTGTGGCTGGGACGGCGCGACCTGCACCTGTTCCGCATCGACACCGCGATTCTGCGCGCGCTCATCGTCAAGGGCGTGCCGATGGGATTGCAGATGGTACTGATCTCGCTGGCGATGATCGCCATGCTGACGCTGGTCAACGGCTTCGGCACCGACACCGCCGCAGCCTACGGCGCGGCCTTGCAGCTGTGGACCTATGTCCAGATGCCGGCGATGGCGCTGGGCGCGGCCTGCTCGACAATGGCCGCGCAGAACGTAGGCGCCGGCCTGTGGGCGCGCGTGGATGCCACCGCGCGCACCGGTATCGCCGCCAATTTCCTGATGACCGGCCTGCTGATCGCGCCGCTGATCCTGTTCGACCGCTGGACCCTGGCGCTGTTCCTGCCCGGCGACAGTCCCGCATTGGAGATAGCGCGCCATCTCAACCACATCTCCATCTGGTCGTTCCTGCTGTTCGGCGTGACCTTCGTGATTTCCGGCGTCGTCCGCGCCACCGGCGCGGTGATCCCGCCACTGCTGATCCTGGCCTTCGCGCTCTGGGGCGTGCGTATCCCGTTGGCGAACCTGCTACTGCCGGAGCTGGGCGCCGATGCGGTGTGGTGGAGCTTCCCGATCAGTTCCGCCTGTTCGATGTTGCTGTCGCTGGCGTATTACCGTTGGGGCGGTTGGCGCAGGGTGCGCATGCTGGCAACGCCACCGGCCCCGGAAGAAGTGGCCGTGCCAGCCGAAGTCTCCACGCACCCGGCCAATCTGGTGGCCGATCCAGCCCCGGTGCCCCCTGCACCCCGGCAACCAACGCGCTGACCTGCGAAGACGCGCCGCGTGGCGGATGCCGCCACCCAGCGCATCCACCGGCGTCACTGGGCCGTCGGATCAACAGCAGACCACCGAGCGGGCTGGCGCAACATCGCTCAGGCAGTCAGTGACCGGCCACCGTCGGCGCAACGCATCTTCCGCAAACGCAAACAGCCGCCCGGAGGCGGCCGTCTGGCAGCGGCAGGTCGAAGGACCTGCCAGCGGTGTGGCTTACTCGGCCTTGGCAGCTGCCTGGCGAGCGGCCTTGGCCTGTGCAGCAGCGGCCAGATCTTCCTTGATGCGGGCAGCCTTGCCTTCCAGCCCACGCAGGTAGTACAGCTTGCCGGCGCGGACCTTGCCGCGGCGCTTGACTTCGACCGAGTCAATGATGGCGCTATGGGTCTGGAACACGCGCTCGACGCCGAAGCCGTGCGAGATCTTGCGCACGGTGAAAGCGGAGTTCAGGCCGGCATTCTTGGTGCCGATCACCACGCCCTCATAGGCCTGCACGCGCTCGCGGTTGCCTTCCTTCACCTTGACGTTCACCACGACGGTGTCGCCCTGGTTGAATTCCGGCAGCTTGCGCTGGATCTGGGCGGCTTCGAAGTCAGCCAGGATGGTCTTGTTGAGTTTGCTCATGGTGGGCACCGCGTGTCTGGTGATATTGGACCGGCAGTCGCCGCACGGCGATTGCTCGAGGTTCGTAGGAGGGCCAGACGCAAGGCTGGCCAGCAAGCCGCATATTGTACCCCAATCAAATCTTCAAGGGCTAGGGGTGCGCCCTTATTTCTCGTCGCCTGGGTCGAGTTCGCGGCGAAACGCTTCCAGCAACCGGCGATCGTGCTTGTCCAACCCGGCCTCGTCCAGCAGGTCCGGGCGACGCAGCCAGGTCCGGCCCAGCGACTGCTGCCGACGCCAGCGCGCAATGGCGCCGTGATTGCCCGACCGCAGCACCTCCGGCACATCGCCCCATGCGTGGGTGGAGGGATGGCTGTAGTGCGGGCAGTCCAGCAGGCCTTGCGGCCCTTCGAAACTGTCCTGCGCGGCCGATTCGGCGTCGTTCAACACACCGTCCTGCAACCGCGTCACCACATCCACCAGGACCGCCGCACCGAGCTCGCCACCGGACAGCACGTAGTCGCCGATGGAGATTTCCCTATCCACCGCCTGGTCGAGGAAGCGCTCGTCCACGCCCTCGTAGCGGCCGCACAACAGCACCATGCGCGGCAACTGCGCCAGCTCGCGGGCGAGCGACTGGGTGAGCGGCCGCCCTTGCGGGCTGAGGTAGATCACCGGTGCCGGCCGTGGGTCGGCGGCCTGCGCCGCTTCCAGGCAGGCCCGCAACGGCTCGATCAGCATCACCATGCCCGGGCCGCCACCGAACGGACGATCGTCCACCCGGCGGTAGTTGCCCTGTGCATGATCGCGCGGATTCCAGCCCTGCAATTCCAGCAATCCACGCTCCTGCGCCCGCCCGACCACGCCGAACGCCGCGCATTGCGCGATGAACTCCGGGAACAGGCTGATGACGTCGATGCGCACTGGCAGGGATTCGGGAATCGGGAATGGGTAAGGCAAGAGCGAAGCGGATGGCTTCGATCAGAAATCCGGGTCCCAGTCGACCACGATCAGGTTGGCCTCGAAATCCACCGACTTGACGAAGTCCGGCAACACGAACGGAATCATCCGCTCACGATCACCGCGCACCACCACTACGTCGTTGGAGCCGGTGGAAAACAGGTGCGACACCGTACCGAGCTCGATGCCCTCGACGGTCTGCACCTGCAAGCCTTCCAGGTCCACCCAGTAATACTCATCGGGCTTGGGCGGCGGCAACGCACTGCGGGGAACAAAGATCTCGGTCCCGTGCATGGCTTCGACGGTGTCGCGGTCGGTGATATCGGGGAACACCGCAATCAGGTTCTTGCCCTGATCGCGCCCACGTACTCCACTGAGCACCGATTCCTGGCCGGAGGGCGAGCGCACGATCCACGGCTGGTACCGGAAGATCGCCGTGCGCGGTTCGGTCCAGGATTCGAGCTTGAGCTCGCCCTTGACACCAAAAGCGCCGACTATCCTGCCTAACAGGATGCGGCGCTCGGTCGGCTTCATCTGTGTCGACTCTGGGCCAGGCAGTCATGCCCGGCCCTCAGGATCAGGCCGCAGCGGCCTGGGACTTGGCTTCGCGATACAGGTTGCGCACCTTGTCGGTCAGCTGCGCACCGTTGCCGACCCAATGGTCGACGCGCGCGGTGTCCAGCACGATGCGCGGTTCGGCGCCCTGTGCCACCGGGTTGTAGTAACCCAGACGCTCGATGTTGCGGCCGTCGCGCGCGCTGCGCACGTCGGTCACGATGATGTGGTAGAACGGACGCTTCTTGGCGCCGCCGCGGGTCAGTCGAATCTTGACCATGGTGTCGTTTTCCTCAAGTTGCCCAGTCGCCAGTGTGGCGCGGTAAGCCGGCGATTATAGCCGGCCGCGCCAGCGAAGCCAAGCCACCCCACGCAACTGGGCCAGATCGCTCAGATCGCTTGCCAGGCATGGGTTTGCAGGGCCCGCTCCAGCAGCGGCAACTGCGCGGCATGCGGCACCCATCGTGCCGGCCCCAGCGCGACAATGGCTTGCTGCCCGCGCGCATTGCAGGCGAATGCGCCATCGAAGCGGCCCAGCTCGGCCAGCTGCACCGGCCGGCTCACCTGGGCGATGCCCAAGGTTTTCAGGCCGGACTGCAGCAATTGTTGTCGCGTGCCCAGCAACGCCGGACCCTGCGGCCACACCACCCCGCCGCGCTCCCACAGCCCAAGATTCCAGAACGCCCCCTCCAGCAGCCTGCCCTGCCGATCCTGCAGCACCACATCGTCGTGGTCCGCCTGCATGGCCAGGCGGCGCAGGTGCAGCAACGGAAACGTGCCGACATGCTTGAGTTCCGGCCGTTCGCGGACGTAATCGGTCACCTGCACGCGCAGACCGGTCTCGGGCATGTCGGCCGGCGGCGACAGGGCGACCAGCACCTCCAGCGCAACCTCGCGCAAGGGGTTGCGGAAATCGTAATCGGGCGCGAACACGGTGACGCGCAGGCTGGCATCGGCCATGGCCGATGCTGCCAGCGCGGCCCGCAGTTGCGCCCGCAGCTGCTGCGGGGCCAGCTCCTGGCCGAACAGCGCGCGACTGCCCTCCTGCAGGCGCTGCAAATGCAGATCCAGCCCCAGCGTGGCGCCGTTGCGCACCTGCAGCGTGGTGAAGTGGCCGTAGTTGACCAGCGCTGCGGCGCCAAGTTGCTGCGCGCTGGCCGGCACGCCGTTGCAGAAGATCAGCGACATAACAGTGCCTGCGCCTGCTCCCACCACTGCGTGACCAGTTCGCCAGCCGGTTGCGCGGGCGCCATCCAGGCCGACTGCCCGGCCCAGGCCTGCATTGCGTCCAGGCGATTGTCGCGGGTGGCGGCCTGACGCATCGGTGCAGTCAGCGCGCGCTGCACCGGGTACGGTGCCGGCGGCGGTGCATCCGCAGCGATGGCGGCCTGCACGTAAGGCGTTGCCAGCGCGCGGCCGAGTCGTCCGGAAAATGCGCGGGTGGGCTGGGTCTGCTCAGGTTCGGACGCGGCCAGCGCGTCGGCCCAGGCGCCGGGCAGTGCCGCCTCGGGCGTGCGCAGCAGGCCGGTGCCGATCTGCACGGCGCTGGCCCCCAGCAGCAGCGCCGCCGCAATCCCGCGTGCGTCGGCGATCCCGCCTGCGGCGATCACCGGGATGTCCAGCTGATCGACCAGGCGCGGCACCAGCGCAAACAAGCCGGTCATCTGCCGCTCGGCCTGGCCGGCATCGAACGCACCGCGATGGCCGCCGGCCTCCGCGCCCTGCGCAACCACCGCATCGGCGCCAGCGCCCTGTGCCACACGCGCCTCCTGCAGGGTCGTGGCGCAGGCAAACCAGGCGATGCCAGCCGCCTTCAACCGCGCCACCTGATCGGGACGAAACACCCCCATGATCGAAGACGCCACCGCTGGGCGCGCAGCGAGCAAGGCATCGAACTGCGCATCGAAGTCGGCTGGCACCGCCTCGCCAGCCGACTCGGGAACGGGCGGCCCCCATTGCGCAAGAAACGCGCGCACCCGCGCTTCTGCGTCCGCATCGCGCGCGGGCACCGGATCGGGAATCCAGAGATTGATCTGTGCAGGGCCCTTGCTTGCCGCACGGAAGGCGGCCATCCACGTCGAGATGTCCTGTGGCTGCGACAACACCGCGCCCATCGCGCCCATGCCACCGGCAGTGGCAACTGCCGCCGACAGCGGCACCGGGCAGGCGCCGGCCATGGGGCTGAGCAGGATGGGCAGGCGTAGCCCGAAGCGCTGCTGGAAGGCATCCGCGTTCGAAGATCTGCTCATCAACACCATCGACAGCCATGGGATGGCGCATGGTACCTGCGATGTTCGATGGCGATGCAGACGCGTGTGGCCAACGGGTGTTGCCAGACGCGCCGTAGCGCAGAGGTCGGCGCGTCGGGAGCGACAGCGATGGCCGCCCCTACATTTCCGAGAACGGCGTACACCTCACGCACCTCTCGACTAAGACGGCCGCCGGTCCGGGCGTCGCAATCAAGCGCGTCGGCAGGGGGATGCATGCAGGCCAAGCACGCCTGCGACATTGCGCACCGCGCGCAGGGGTGAGGCGATCTCAGCGGAACGGCATGCCGCCGCGGCCACCCATGGCGCCCATCATGCCCTTCATGTTTCGCATCAGGCCCTTCATGCCGCCGCCGGCGAGCTTGCCCATCATTTTTTCCATCTGCTGGTACTGCTTCATCAGCTTGTTGACGTCGGCCGGCTGCATGCCGGAACCGCGGGCGATGCGGGCGCGGCGCGAGCCGTTGAGCAACGCCGGGTTGCGGCGCTCCTTCTTGGTCATCGAATTGATGATGGCGATCATGCGCGGCACTTCCTTGCCGGTGACCTGCTGCTTGACGTTGTCCGGGATCTGGCCCATGCCCGGCAGCTTGTCCATCAGCCCATGGATGCCGCCCATGTTCTGCATCTGCTCGAGCTGCTCTTTCATGTCGTTGAGGTCGAACTTCTTGCCCTTGGCGACCTTGGCGGCGAGCTTGGCGGCCTTTTCCTGATCGACGCTGTGTTCGACCTGCTCCACCAGCGACAGCACGTCGCCCATGTCCAGGATACGGCTGGCGACGCGGTCCGGGTGGAACACGTCCAGGCCGTCGGTCTTCTCGCCGGTACCGACGAACTTGATCGGCTTGCCGGTGATGTAGCGCACGCTCAGCGCGGCACCGCCGCGAGCATCGCCGTCGGTCTTGGTCAGCACCACGCCGGTGAGCGGCAGCGCCTCACCGAAGGCCTTGGCGGTATTGGCCGCGTCCTGGCCGGTCATCGCATCGACCACGAACAGGGTTTCGGTGGGGTTGACCGCAGCGTGCAGCGCCTTGATCTCCTCCATCATCGCCGCATCGATCGCCAGTCGGCCGGCGGTATCGACCAGCAGCACGTCGACGAAGGACTTGCGCGCATCGCTGATGGCCGCGCGCACGATGTCGACCGGCTTTTGCGAGGCGTCGGAGGCGAAGAACAGCACACCGACCTGGTCGGCCAGGGTCTTGAGCTGCTCGATCGCGGCCGGGCGGTAGACGTCGGCCGAGACCACCATGACCTTTTTCTTGCGCTTTTCCTTCAGGTGCTTGGCGAGCTTGCCCACCGTGGTGGTCTTGCCCGCGCCCTGCAGGCCGGCCATCAGCACGATGGCCGGTGCCGGCACATTGAGATTGAGGTCGGCAGCGGCCGCGCCCATCACCGCCGTCAGCTCGTCGCGCACCACCTTGATGAGCGCCTGGCCGGGTGTCAGCGACTTGAGCACTTCCTGGCCAACTGCGCGCACCTTGATGCGCTCGATCAGCGCCTGCACCACCGGCAGCGCGACGTCGGCTTCGAGCAGCGCGATACGCACTTCGCGGGTCGCTTCGCGGATGTTCTCCTCGGTCAGGCGGCCGCGGCCGCGCAGGCGCTCCATGGTGCCGGAGAGACGTTGGGTAAGGGACTCGAACATGCGCAAGGGACCGCGAAGGGGAAACGGGCAGCGATTATAGCGGCACCGGCCAACACCCCGCCCCAAGCGACCGGCTGCGCGCCAAGCGACACCGACCCGCCGGAGGAGCCCCCCCCCTGCCAGCCCCCGCGCCCCGCGGCCGCCAGCTTTTCCCGATTCCCGATTCCCGATTCCCGATTCCCGATTCCCGATTCCCGATTCCCGATTCCCGATTCCCGATTCCCGATTCCCGATTCCCGATTCCCGATTCCCGATTCCCGATTCCCGATTCCCGATTCCCGATTCCCGATTCCCGATTCCCGATTCCCAGCCCCCAGTATGCGAAACTTCCACGATGACAATCGTTCTCATCGCGTTCGCCCTGTACCTGCTGGCCGCGGCCCTGCTCACCCGTGCTGTGCTGCGTGATGGCAACCAGGCGCCCGCGCGCTGGCTGGCGCCGGCGCTGGCGGCAGTGGCGCTGCATGCCGGCTACCACGCGTTGGTGGCCTTGCGCACCGCCGGCGGACCGGACATGCACTTCTTCGCGGCGCTGTCGCTGACCGGGCTGGGCATGGCCGGGCTGACTGCGGTGTTCGGCGGGCGCGGCAGGACTGCGGCGGTGGGCGTGGTGGTGTTCCCGCTGTCGGCGATCCTGCTGGCCTGTTATCACGCCTACGGCCACGAGCCCAGCGCGGACCTGGGCTGGCGGCTGGAGCTGCACGCCTGGATGGCCTTGCTGGCCTATGCCACGTTGGGCATCGCCGCGCTGCTGGCGATCATGTTGTGGCTGCAGGAGCGTGCGCTGCGGCGGCGCGACTTCCACACCTGGCTGCGTGCGCTGCCACCGCTGACCGAGCTGGAGACGCTGCTGTTCCGCACGATCACGGTCGGCTTCGTGCTGCTGAGCCTGACCCTGCTGACCGGCCTGCTGTTCGTGCAGGACTTCCTGGCGCAGCGCCTGCTGCACAAGACCGTGCTCAGCATCCTGTCGTGGGTCGTCTTCGGCGCACTGCTGATCGGCCGCTGGCGTAACGGCTGGCGCGGCACCAAGGCGGTGCACTGGACGCTGACCGCAATGGCGCTGCTGGTGCTGTCGTTCTTCGGCAGCAAGTTCGTGATCGAGCTGGTGCTGGGCCCGCGCTGATTGCGATGACGTCGGGTGACCGGCCGTCACCGGGGGTAGACGCAGCCACTAGCCATCCAACGCAGCGCTGACCACCTCCCACGGCCGCTCCGGGCCCGGGTTGGCGAAGCGATAGGCGATGCGACGATGGTAGACCTCGCCCGGGCGCAGGATGGTCGACGGGAAGTGCGGCTGATTGGGCGCGTCAGGGTAATCCTGCGGCTCCAGGCAGATGCCGCGGCCCAACCCGGGGTGATGCGCGTCCAGATGCTGCCCTTCGTAAAGCTGCACCGCCGGCGCATCGCTGCTGATGCGCATCGCCACTCCGCTTTGCGGCGAGTACAGCTCGGCGACGCAGTGGGCGCCTTCCGCCAGTATCAGACATTGGTCATAACCCTGGCCCAGCACGATCTGCGGATGCGCCGGGTCGATCCGTTCGGCCAGCGCGGCAGGCGTGCGGAAGTCGAACGGTGTACCGGCCACTGCGGCAACCTCCCCGGTCGGAATCAATTCGGCATCCACCGGCAGATAGCGGTCCGCCGGCACCCGCAACACCTGCGATGCGGCACGCAGCTGCGGGTCGCCGGACAGGTTGAAATAGGGGTGATGGGTCAGGTTCAACGGCGTGGCGGCATCGCAGCGCGCCTCCAAGTCCAGCTGCAGGGTGTGGCCATGCAGCGCCAGCCGTGCACGCACCTGCAGGTTGCCGGGATAGCCTTCTTCACCGTCGGGCGAGTCGTAGCCCAGCAGCAGCTGGTCGGCGGTGTGCTCGAGCACGCTCCAGACCCGCCGCCCGAAACCGCGCAGGCCGCCGTGCAGGTGGTTGCGTCCCTCGTTGGCGGCCAGCGCATGGGTGACGCCATCGAGCGTGTAGCGCGCACCGGCGATGCGGTTGCCGAAGCGGCCGACCAGGATATTCAGGCTATCGCCATCGCCGGCATAGGCGGGCAGATCCGGCAGGTTCAACACCAGCGGCACCACGCCCTGTGCGGTCGTAAAACGCAGCGTGTGCAGGATGCCGCCATAGGTCAGCACCTCCGCTTCCAACCCGGCATCGCTGCGCAGGGTCAACGCGTGGACCTCGGTCCCGTCTGGCAACTGCCCGAACACTCGGTGCATGGATCGCTCCGCCGCTGATTGAAGTACGCGAGCATAGCCGCCCGGCGGCGGCGCCGGCCATGCACCCGCGCACATCCTGGCCGGCCGAACGATGCCCGGGCATGCATCGGCCTCTGCATGCGGCAGTGACGGCCGGTGCCACAGCGACAGACGGCCCCACACGCACTACCCTACTGTCGCGCCTGCCGCGACGAAGGCGCACGCCCTCGCCCACCGACCAGCACAGGAGCGCCCAGCCGATGCAGTGGATTTCCCTGGCGTTACAAACCTCCCGCAACAGGCTGCTGCCCACCGTGGTTGCGGCCAGCGTGGCGATCACCGTATTGGCGGCCTCTGCGGCCGAGGTCAAGGTGACTGGCACGCTGCGTGTGGACCAGCCGGGCGCGCAGGTGTCGCGCCAGGTGTTCGGGCAGTTTGCCGAACACCTGGGCACCGGCGTCTATGGCGGGGTGTGGGTGGGTGAGGAGTCCCCGATTCCCAATACCCGCGGGTATCGCAACGACGTGCTTGCGGCCTTGAAGGCCATCGCCGTGCCCAACATCCGCTGGCCGGGCGGCTGTTTTGCCGACGAATACCATTGGCGCGACGGCGTAGGCGCACCGGCCAGGCGCCCGATCCGCATCAACACCCACTGGGGCGGCGTGGAGGAATCCAACCGGTTCGGCACCCACGAGTTCATGGACTTCACCGAACTGGTCGGCACCCAGGCGTACATCGCCGGCAACGTGGGCAATGCGGCACCGGAGGAGATCGCGCAGTGGAGCGAGTACATGACCGCCCCCACCCGCTCCAGCCTGGCCAGCGAGCGCCGCGCCAATGGCCGCGATGCGCCCTGGCAGGTGCCTTACTTCGGTGTGGGCAACGAGCTGTGGGGCTGCGGCGGCAACATGCGGGTGGAATATGCGGCCGACGTGTACCGGCGCTACCAGACCTTCGTCAAGGTGCCGGCCAACCAGACGATCCTCAAGATCGCGCCCGGCCCGAACAACGACGATTACCACTGGACCGAGGTGATGATGCGCGAGGCCGGCAACTTGATGGATGGCCTGAGCCTGCATTACTACACCGTGCCCGGCGGCTGGCCGCCACGCGCCTCGTCCACCGATTTCGACGAGGCCGCATGGATCGACACGCTCTCGCGCACCCTGGTGATGGACGAGCTGATTACCAAGCACAGCGCCATCATGGACAAGTACGATCCGGGGAAGAAGGTTGCACTGGTAGTGGACGAATGGGGTACCTGGTACGCCGGCCTGCCTGGCGCGAACCCAGGCTTCCTGCATCAGCAGAACAGCCTGCGCGATGCATTGGTGGCCGCGCTGAATATCGACATCTTCAGCGCGCATGCCGAGCGCGTGCGCATGGCCAACATCGCGCAGATGGTCAACGTGCTGCAGGCGATGATCCTCACCGACGGCGACAAGATGGTGCTGACGCCGACCTACCACGTCTTCGCGCTGTACAAGCCCTACCAGGACGCCACGCAGCTACCGCTCGAACTGCGCACGCCCGAGTACCGCCACGGCAGCGTACACGTGCCGGCAGTGCACGGGTCGGCCGTTAAGGCCAAGGATGGGCATGTATATGTGGCGCTGACCAACCTGGATGCGGGCACAGCGGCTACCGTCAGCGTGAATGTGCAGGGATTGGCCGCACGCCGTGTCGAAGGACAGATCCTCACCGCCCCCGCGATGACTGCGCACAACACCTTTGCGCAGCCGCGCGCGGTGGAGCCAACCGCGTTCAAGGGGGCACGCCTGCAAGGCAAGGCGCTGACCGTGGCGCTACCCGCACGCTCGGTGGTGATGCTCAGGCTTGAGTGAGTCACTGCCTGCCAATCCCACAACGTCAGACGCGTTGTCGCCTTCATCGGCATTGAACCTGGGCCTCATCGTTTCCCGCGACTCCATCGCCGCGGGGGATGCGGCGCCTGGCGCGGCCAAGCCGAAGATATACCTTGGTATATCGCACAGGTCCTCATGCCTGCTGGCAAGCACATAGCCGCAATGGGAAAATTCACGCTGTCGTCGGCTTGAATCAACGCGACAACACGCGCTTGGCAGCCGCCCATCGTGCAGGGCGAGTGGTGACATGGTGATTGAACAGAACTGGATAGGAAGACGTTTATGGATCCCGACCCGAGCAGGCGCGCGTGCGCGCCCAACAGCCAGCCCGATCAGCCCATGAACGCAACGACGTATCGGGCGCTAGCCCCAAGGCTCTCGCACGCCTGAGCGCGTGAGAGACCTCCCGGCTGCGTGCCCATGGAGGATCTCATGCCATTTCTCTACAACCATCGCACTGATGCTCCGCAAGGCGCACTGCACGCCGCTGCCGCATCCCATGGTGCCGCCGCACTTCGCGTCCTGCTGACATCGGACGGCAATCGGGCAATCGCAGGGGCGCTGTCCACACTGTTCGCATCGGATCGCGGTGCCGATCTGTGCCACCTGCCTTGCGCCTCGCGCAACCGTTTGTGTGAGGCAGAGGGTCTTCCTGCACAGGAGCCCTTACCCACGCGATCGGCCGCAGCCGCCTCGCCGCTGTTCCTGCTTTGGTAGAGGGGCACGGAGAGCGAAGACGCCAACGGTTTCATCAGGGCATCCACGTCCGCCCTCTCCTGGTGCCAAGCCACGGCATCCCCCGTCCTCAGTTCGGAGCGCGGCGGTCAAGCCACGTCCATTCCACATCGATCCACGCCCTGGATGTTCCAATGAAAACCACCACCCTGATCGCGACCTTCCTTTGCGCCGCATTACTGACGGCGTGCAGCGACAAGCATCCTGACGCCGATGCCTCCAATGGTAACGTGGCAGAGGCTGGCGACCTTCAGCGCCAGGGTGCACTGGTGACAGTGCCGGCGGCGTCACCGCTGCGCAAGAGCCTGGTCGTCAGTCCGGTCGAGCAGCAGGCGTTCGCACAGACGATCGACGCGCCCGGAGTGATCCAGGCGGCACCCGAAAAGCTGGTGAAGATCACACCGCCGCTGACCGGCCGCATCGTGCGGCTGCACCACCAACTCGGCGATGCAGTCAGGGCTGGCGATGCACTGGTCACCATCGACTCACCCGACCTGGGTTCCGCCTACAGCGACCATAGTAAGGCGCAGGCAACGCTGACCCAGGCTCGCCAGGAGTTCGAGCGCCAAAAGGCGCTGCAGGACGAGGACATCTCGGCCAAGAAGGATTTCGAGGCCGCACAATTGGCATTGTTCGCAGCCGAAAGCGACGCGCGTGCGATCACCGATCGGCTGGCGCAACTCGGCGCCTCCGCTGGTGGCAACTCCCGACGCGAATACGTCATTCGCGCTCCCATCTCGGGACGGATCGTCGAAATGAACGGCGCGCTGGGCGGTTATTGGAACGAAAGCACTGCCTCCATCATGACCGTCGCAGATCTGTCCACTGTTTGGCTGTCGGCCAGCGTGCCGGAGAAGGACCTGTCGCAGATAGTCGTCGGCCAGGCCGCGCGCATCGTGCCCAACGCTTATGCCAATCAGGCATTCAACGGCAAGGTGCAGTACATCGGCGATTTTCTCGACCCCGACACGCGCACGGCATCTGTCCGCGTCGCCATCGACAACCGCGCGGGGCTGTTCAAGCCTGGCATGTTCGCCCGCGTCGGCTTCACCGGCGCCAGCCACCCGGCACTGCTCGCGCCCGCGAGCGCGCTATTGCAAAGCGGCCTCTATACGCGGGTCTTCGTCGAGCAGGCTCCGTTCCGATTCGAATCCCGTGTGGTCACTGTGGGTGTGACCGTCGGCAATCGCGTCGAGGTGCTGTCCGGGTTGAAGGCCGGTGAGCGTATCGTGACCAAGGGCGGAGTGCTGCTCAATGATTGATGCCATTGTCAGCACCTGCTTCCAGCGCCGCGGCATCGCCTGGCTGATCTTTGTCTTTGTTGCGTTGTACGGTGCATGGAGCTGGAAACAGCTTCCGGTCGAAGCCTACCCAGACATCGCCGACGTGACCTCGCAGATCGTCACCCAGGTGCCCGGTCTCGGCGCCGAGGAGGTCGAGCAGCAGATCACCATCCCGCTGGAACGTGTTTTGCTCGGTACGCCAGGCATGCACGTGCTGCGCTCGCGTAGCCTGTTTGCGTTGTCGCTCATCACCGTTGTCTTCGAGGACGGCACCGATGGCTATTTCGCCCGCCAGCGGTTGCAGGAACGGTTGAACGAGGTCTCGCTGCCTTACGGCGCCATGCCTGGCCTGGATCCTTACACCTCGCCGACCGGCGAGATCTACCGCTATACGCTGGAGTCCACATCACGAAGCCTGCGCGAACTGTCCGAACTGCAGTTCTGGACCGTCATTCCCCGCATCCGGAAGGCGCCGGGGGTGGTGGACGTGAGCAATTTTGGCGGTCTGACGACGCAGTTCATGCTCGAACTCGAACCCGAGCGGCTCCGCCAGTACGACCTGTCGCTGCAGAACGTCAAGGACGCGATCAACGCCAACAACGCCAACGGCGGCGGCAGCGTCGTCGATCGGGGCGAGCAGAGTTACGTGGTGCGCGGCGTCGGGTTGCTGCGCTCGCTCGAGGACATGGGCAGCGTCGTCGTCAAGACCAAGAACGGCCTGCCCGTGCTGGTCAAGGATCTGGGTACGCTCACCTATGGCAACGTCGAACGCCGCGGTGTTCTCGGCAAGGACGACAACCCCGACACGATCGAAGGCATCACCCTGCTACTGAAGGACTACAACACGTCGCAGGCGCTCGCCGGTATCCATGAGGCCGTGCAAGACCTCAACGACAACCTGCTACCGAAGGATGTCAAGGTCGTCCCCTATCTCGACCGCACCTCGCTGATCGACGCCACCTTGCATACCGTGAGCTTTACGCTCGCCGAAGGCATGGTCCTGGTCAGCCTCGTACTGCTGTTGTTCCTCGGCAGCCCGCGTGCAGCAGCGATCGTCGCATTGACGATTCCGTTGTCGCTGCTGATCGCGTTCGTGTTCATGCACCACTTCAAGATTCCTGCAAATCTGCTGTCGCTCGGCGCCATCGACTTCGGCATCCTGGTGGACGGCGCCGTCGTGCTGGTCGAGAACATTCTGCGCAAGCGCGAGGAGAACGAGGACCGCCCCCTGCAGGCGCAGGACGCGATCCAGGCGACCTTGCAGGTGGCCAGGCCGATCTTCTTCGGCATGGCCGTGATCGTCTGCGCGTACCTGCCGCTGTTCGCCTTCCAGCGCATCGAATACAAGCTATTTTCGCCGATGGCGTATGCGGTCGGCGCGGCACTCGCTGGCGCATTGATCGTGGCGCTCACGCTGATCCCGGCGCTGGCCTGGCTGGCATTTCGCAAGCCGCGCAAGGTGTTCCACAACCCGGTGATCGACGCGCTATCGCTGCGCTATGCCGGCTTCCTGGAGCGCACCTTGGGCAAGACGCGATGGCTCCTGGTCACCTGCGTGACCGCCGTGTTCGGACTGATCGTGCTGTTCTCCACTATCGGGCGCGACTTCCTGCCGTATCTGGACGAAGGCTCGCTGTGGCTGCAAGTGCAGATGCCGCCGGGCATCACGCTGGACAAGGCGTCGGCGATGGCGAACGCGCTGCGGCGAGTCACGCTGAGGTTCCCGGAAGTGTCCTACATGGTGACCCAGACCGGCCGCAACGACGATGGCACGGATTATTGGACGCCCTCGCACATCGAGGTGAGCATCGGACTGCATCCGTACAAGGAATGGAAATCCGGCCTGACCAAACAGCAGTTGATCGCCAAACTGGCCGAGCGCTACGCGCAGATGCCCGGTTACACGATCGGCTTCATGCAGCCAATGATCGACGGCGTGCAGGACAAACTCTCGGGCGCCCATAGCGACCTCACGGTGAAGGTCTTCGGCGACGACTTGACTGACGTCCGCGGCATCGCCAACCGGCTGGCAGGCGTTCTCAAGCACGTGCCCGGTTCGGCCGATGTTGCGGTGGACGTGGAGCCCCCGCTGCCCAACCTGAAGATCGAACTCGACCGCGCCGCGGCGGCCCGGCACGGCATCAATGCAGCCGATGTCGCGGACTTGATCGCCACCGGCATCGGCGGCACACCGATCGGCCACCTCTACGTCGGCGAAAAGAGCTACGACATGACCGTACGCTTTCCAGAAAAGTACCGATTCAGTCCGGATGTGATCGGCAACCTCACGCTGAAGGCGCCCACCGGCGAGCGGGTTCCGCTGTCGGACGTGGCACGCATCAGCACGGTCTCCGGTGAAAGCGTGATCGTGCGAGAGATGGCGCAGCGAAACATCATCGTGCGCCTCAACGTGCGCGACCGGGACCTGGCAAGCTTCCTGAGCGACGCGCATGCCGCCGTCGCGCGCAACGTCCAGTTCGACCACAAGCGCATCCAGATCAAGTGGGGCGGCCAATTCGAGAACCTGGAGCGGGCCGAGGCACGACTGGCGCTGATCCTGCCGATGACGCTGGGGATCATGTTCCTGCTGCTGTTCGGCGAGTTCCGCAACCTGCATCAGCCCTTGCTCGTGCTGGTTGCGGTACCACTGGCGATGCTCGGCGGATTGGCCGCGCTGCATCTGCGTGGCATGACGCTCAACGTGTCCAGCGCAGTTGGATTCATCGCGCTGTTCGGCGTGGCCGTGCTCAACGGCGTGCTGATGATCGCGCAGATCAACCGGCTGCGCCACGAGGAAGGCAAGTGCCTGCGCGACGCCGTACTCGAAGGCGCACGCAGCCGCATGCGCCCGGTATTGATGACCGCGACGGTGGCCGCGCTTGGCCTCACGCCGGCCATGCTTGCCACGGGACTGGGCAGCGACGTGCAGCGACCGCTCGCCACCGTCGTCGTGGGCGGCCTGCTGACCGCCACCGCCCTGACCCTGGTGCTGTTGCCCGCGCTCTACCACCTGATCGAAGACCGCATCGCGCGGCGCAACGCCAAGACCGCCGCCCTGATCGCATCCGAACAAGGAGCGCAACGATGATCCGCACGGTTCGTTGCACCACGCTGGCGTTGCTGCTGGCGACGACGGCAGGCTGCGCCGTCGGGCCGGACTTCCAGCGTCCGGCGACCCCGGTCACGCATTCCTACGTCGCCGGGACGCTACCCGAGCAAACCGCCTCGGTATCCGGCCTCGCCAGCGAGGCGCAACGCTTCGCGCATGGCCAGGAGGTGCAGACACAGTGGTGGAAAGCCTTTGGCTCCCCAGAACTCGATGCGCTGGTCGCTGCCGCGCTGCAGGCCAATCCCGACCTGAAGGCAGCCGAAGCCGCACTGCGTGCCGCGCGCGAGACGGCGGCCGCGCAGCGGGGCGCCTTCTGGCCCAGCGTCGATGCCGGCGTCAATGCAACGAGGCAGCAGACACCGGGGCCGCTGGCGGGACCGCTGGTGGACGCGAACGTCACGCTCTACACACTGCATACCGCGCAGCTGAGCATCGGCTACGTGCCAGACGTGTTCGGCGGCAACAGGCGGCAGGCCGAAGCGCTCTCCGCCGAGGTGGACGTGCAGCGCTTCCAGCGCGAAGCTGTCTACATGACGCTGGTTTCCAACGTTGTCAACGCGGCGATCGAGGAAGCTTCGTTGCGCGCGCAGATCGCCGCGACGCACGACCTCATCGGCCTGGCAACGCGACTGCTGGACATGTCGCGTCGTGAACAACAGGCCGGCCAGATCGGTGGCGCCGACGTCGCCGCACAGGAGGCGGCACTAGCGCAAGCACAAGCCGCTTTGCCGCCGCTGGAGAAGCGACTGGCCGGGCAGCACAACCAGCTCGCCGTACTGGCCGGACGGCTGCCCAGCGAGCAGGCCACCCAGCATTTCGAGCTAGCCTCACTCTCCCTTCCGTCAGAACTGCCAGTCAGCTTACCGTCCCGCTTGGTCGAGCAACGGCCAGACATCCGTGCGGCCGAAGCGCAGTTGCACGCGGCCAGCGCGCAGATCGGTGTCGCCACGGCCGCGCGGTTGCCCAACCTCACGCTGACGGCCACGTTGGGAAGCTCGGCACTCAATGTCTCGCAGCTCTTTCGCAGCGGTAGCGGGCTCTGGTCGGTTGGCGAGGATCTGCTGCAACCGATCTTCCAGGGCGGAACGCTGATGCACCAGCAACGCGCGGCTGAGGCGACCTATGACCAAGCGGCGGCGCAGTACCGCAGCACGGTCTTGACCGCGTTCCAGAACAGCGCAGACGCTTTGCAGGCCATCGTCAGCGACGCAGACACCTTGCGTGCTGCCAGCGCCTCCGACGCCGCGGCGAAAAAGAGCCTGGCAATGGCCCGTCGTCAACATGCGCTGGGAGCAACGACACAGGCGGAAGTGATCCTTGCCCAACAAACCTGTCAGCAAACCGCACTGACATTCGTCCAGGCCCAGGCCAGTCGCTACACCAACACCGTAGCGCTGTACGTGGCGCTTGGGGGATGGTGGCAGGAGCCGGAAGCCACCGACAGACAAATCAACGCAGATCACCTCGCACGGCCTACCGGCGACTGACTCGCGGATGCCCCGGCTTGCCGGCGATCAGAGGCAAGGCATCAACCAAGGCTTCGACCACCAGTGAAGCATGCCAGCGCTTGCCTAGACAGACCGATTTCAGCACCATGACCGACGCCCCGCTGGGCTGGATCCAATAGCGGCCTGACAAGCGTCCGCGCAAGAGATGCAGATTCACAACACCCCTCGAAGTCTTCTGCGAGGAAATCCCTAACAGCGCTGCGACTCAGAGTTGAATCCGCCAGGGTATTCCATGCACGCCGATCACACGCAGCCGCCCTCGCCACGAGACCATCGCATTCTGAAAATTGCGTTGATCGCCGTCGTCATGGCGGCCATCTTCGTGGCAGACACCACCACGCGATACGAGGTCGCGGTGGCCGTGTTCTACACGGTGGTCATCTTTGTCTCGGCACGCACCCTACGTCGTCGAGGGTTGATTGCACTGGCTGCTGCGTGCATCGTGATGACGACAACCAGCTTCGCTCTGACACCGCACGGGAATCTGGAGGCGGGCCTGATTAATATGAGCATCAGCATCGCGGCGATTGTGATGATCTCCATCTTGATCCTGAAGGCGGACGCTGCGCGAACGGCGGCGCACGAGGCGCAGGCGCACTTGATGCGGATCGCGCGCGCCAAGAGTCTGGAAGGGCTGACCACTTCCATCGCGCATGAAGTCAATCAACCACTCGCGGCCATCGTGACCAGTGGCAATGCCTGTCAGCGCTGGCTGGCGCAGGAGCCACCGAATCTCGACAAGGCACGCCAGGCACTTGACCGAATACTGGGCGACGCCGGCCGTGCAAGCAGCATCATTGCCCGCGTACGCAGCCTCACCCGTGGGGAGCCTCCACGCAGGAGCACGTTCGATTTCAACGAGGCCATTGTCGAGATCATCGCCCTGTCTCAGGCCGAAATGGTGCGCACTGGCATTCACCTGACGACCGAGCTAAGTCCCGACCTACCTCCCGCGTTGGCCGATCGGATTCAGATACAGCAAGTAATCGGCAACTTGCTATTGAACGCCATCGAGGCATTGGCCTCAGTCCCTGAGCCAACGCGAAGCATGCGGATCACGTCGGAGACCAAGGAAGGCGCCATCGTATTCAGCGTTTTTGATTCCGGCACGGGCATCCCAACTGGGGTGCACGAGCACTTGTTCGAAGCCTTCTGGACCACAAAGCAAGAAGGCATCGGGATCGGCCTAAGTATCAGCAGAGCGATTGTCGAATCCAATGACGGGCAAATATGGGCCGAGCCAAATGTGGGCAGCGGTGCAGTCTTTCGATTCAGCGTGCCGGGAACTTCGCAGGAGAAGCACCTATGACGAAGCAGTCGACAATTGCATCGGACACTCCGACTGTCTATATCGTTGACGACGATATCTCAGTCCGCGCAGCACTCGAAGATTTGTTGGCCTCGGTCGGGCTGAGGGCGCTGACCTTCAGCTCGACCAAGGATATTCTGGCGTACACGATGGAGGATGTGCCGGGGTGCCTTGTTCTGGATGTCCGCATGCCGGAACAGAGCGGCATGGACTTCCATCGAAAAATGGCCACCCTGGGAATGACGCTTCCGGTCGTGTTCATCACAGGCCACGGCGACATTGCCATGGGGGTCGAGGCCATGAAAAATGGTGCGATCGAGTTCCTGACAAAGCCCTTCAAGGATCAGGCATTGCTCGACGCGATTCATAACGGCATCGACAAGGATCGTGAGCGACGCAGGATCGCAGCGCTTGCATCCGAGCTTCAAGCAAGATGGGCGTCGCTGACGACCGGCGAGCAGGATGTGACGCGCTTGGTCGTACAGGGCCTTTTGAACAAGCAGATCGCATCACGGTTGAATATTAGCGAGATTACCGTAAAGGTTCGACGAGGGCACGCCATGCGCAAGATGCAGGCAAGGTCGTTGGCAGAACTGGTGAGGATGACCGAGAAGTTGGCAATCTAGCGGATGAGGGCACCCGCGGGCGAACGCGCTACCGCGATCACAGGTCATCGGGGGCGGTAGTTTTCGGCCGTACCGTCAGGACGCTACCCTGGACGCACAAGGACGGCGCCATGTTGGCAGGGCACAGCGAATATCGTAAACCGGTGGCGCTTGAGAGGGCGATACACAGTCGCCAGGCGCCGGCGACAGAGAGTCTTCATCCAGTGTCAGGCGTTAGCCGCAACACCTTTCAACAGGTCGATGAGCTGGCGCAGGCGATACGGCTTGGGCAGGAAATCGACCCGCGCCGGCAAAGGCGGCAGTTGTGCCTTCGCAAAGCCCGAGGCCAGGATCACGCGTGCCTGCGGCAACAGCTGTGCCACTTGCTCGCTCAATTCGATGCCCGACATGCCGTTGGGCATGCGGACGTCGCTAAACACCACATCGTAGGGTCCGTGCTCGCGCAGCATGCGCAACGCAGCATGACCATCGTCGGCGGTATCGACGGTGATGCCTGCATCGCGCAGCGCTTCGCCGATCAACTCGCGCAGTTCTTCCTGGTCTTCCACCATCAGCAGGCGTAGGGATTCAGTCATGCTTGGCCTCCTCGACGGCCGGAAGAAACAGGGTCACTGTGGTCCCGCCTCCCGGTGCGGTCTGAATCTGCGCAAATCCACCGGACTGGGATGCAAAGCCGAACACCTGGCTCAAACCCAGGCCGGCGCCTTTGCCCACGTCCTTGGTGGTGAAGAATGGTTCGCTGGCGCACTGTGCCACATGCTGCGGCATGCCCGGGCCGTCGTCGCGCACTGCGATGCCAACATAGCAACGCGCCACGCCATGTGGATCCGATGGCGCCACGCGCCACTGCACGGCCGTCTCCAATGTAATGGTGCCGCCGCCAGGCATCGCATCGCAGCTGTTGAACACCAGGTTGAGCAGCGCCGATGCCAGTTGGCTGACATCAACGCAGATCTCAGGCACTGCATCGGACAGCGCCAACGTCAGGCCGGTTCCAGCCGGACACGCACGACGCAACAGTTCCAGCGTCCGCGTCACCACCACGTTGGCCGCCTGTCGTTCGGGTACCAGGTGTTGGCCGCGTGCAAAGCACAACAGCTGCCGCGTCAGCAGCGTGCCACGATCCACCGCCGTCTGCGCCGCCTCCACCAGCATGCGCGTGCGCGCATCATCGCCGGTACGCAGCGCAATCAATTCCAGGCTGGTCATCATCACCGTGAGCAGGTTGTTGAAGTCGTGCGCGATGCCCAGCGTCAGCCTGCCCAACGCCTCGGTCTTGTGCAACTGCGACAGTGCCTGCTGCGCTTGTTGCAACAGACAGTGCGCTTGGTGGCGTTCGGTGACGTCGCGTGTGATCTTGGCAAAGCCGACCAGCACGCCGAACTCCTGCACCGGTTCGATCACCACGCTGGCCCAGAAACGGCTGCCATCCTTGCGCAAACGCCAGCCCTCTGCGGCCAGTCGCCCCTGCTGCTGGGCAAGCTCGAGATTGCGCATGAGCTCGTCGCGCTGCACGTCTTCAGGCAGATAGAAGCGCGAAACGTGCAATCCCAGTACTTCGTCGGCGCAATAGCCATGGATGCGCTCGCCGCCAGGATTCCAGCTGCGCACATGCCCCGCAATATCGAGCATGTAGATGGCAGAATCGGAAACGCTCTGCACCAACAGCTGGCACTGCCGGCTGTCGCACGACAGTGGCCCTGCGTCCTCGATGGCCGTCCCCGCATCCACCTGGCACTGTCCCCCGGGAAAACGCGCGACCTTAGTGACATATACGTGAAGATTGCGTGCAAGCCGACACGACAGGAAACACCTTGAAAATGCGGCAGATGGGTGCACGAACCTTATCGGCTACCATGACCACCCTCCCCGTTTGGTCCTTGCCTCATGCAGAACATCTCGACCCCACGCGACCGCTGGATCTGGGTGATCGCAGGGGCCTTGATGGCCGGAACCCTGAGCGCAGAATTGGTGACGCCGCTCGGCTATGCAGTCTGGCTGACCTACTTCGTGGCCGTCGGCGTCACCGTATTCCAGAACCGCCAGCAGGCCCCCATCGTGGTCGGCGTACTGTCGTGCGTACTGCTGGCAACCGGCTTTCATCTGGCTCCGCCCAGCACCAACTCGAGTTTCTCTTCAATCAATCGCAGCATCGGCGGCGTGTCGTTCCTGGCGATGGCGTTTGTGGTGATGCAGGCGATTCGCGCCCGCCGCCAGGCCGAAGTGGCCTTGTGGCTGCAGCAGGCAGAAAACACCGTGGAAGCCAGCCTGCGTGGCGAACAGAGCCCGCAAGAGCTCGCCGATGCCGCCATGCGCGCGCTGTGCGACGTGCTGGATGCGCAGGTCGGCGCGCTGTATCGCATCGAAGGCGATCGCCTGCGCCTGACCGGCGGTGCCGCGCTGCCGGTGGACATGCCGTCCTCGCTGCCAACCAATGCCGGCCAATGGGGTGAAGTCCTGCAACGGGCGGCGGTGCGCCGGGTGCGCGGCGTGGAGGCCGGGCATCTGCAGATCGTCTCCGGCCTGGGACAGAGCGCCTGCCAGGAACTGTTGCTGGCACCGGTCACCGCCGATGGCCGGGTGATCGGCCTGCTGGAGCTGGGCCGTGTCAGTGATGCGCGCCCGGCCGCCATGCGCGAGGAAGATCTGCTGACACGCTGTGGCGAAAACATCGGCCTGGCCTTGCGCACCGCGCTGCTGCGCGCACAGTTGATGGCCCTGCTGGAAGAAACCCAGCGCCAGAGCGAGGAACTGCAGACGCAGCAGGAAGAATTGCGCGTTGCCAATGAAGAACTGGAAGAACAGAGCCGCAGCCTGCAGCAGTCGCAGAGCGATCTGGAGCAGCAGCAGGCCGAGCTGGAACAGACCAACGTGCAGCTGGAAGAGCGCACCCAGGCACTGGAAGCGCAGAAGCAGGCCTTGCTGGTGGCGCAAGGCCAACTGGTGCGTAATGGCAACGCATTGGCGACCGCATCGCGCTACAAGTCCGAGTTCCTGGCCAATATGTCGCACGAACTGCGCACCCCGCTCAACAGCGCGCTGATCCTGGCCAAGCTGCTGGCCGACAACAAGGACGGCACGCTCAGCGCCGAACAGGTGAAGTACGCGCAGGCGATTCTGTCTTCCAACAACGACCTGCTGGCGCTGATCAACGACATCCTGGATCTGTCCAAGATCGAGGCCGGGCATGTGGAGCTGGCCGATGAAACCATCGACACCGGCAGCATCGTGCAGCGGCTGCGCGACACCTTCGAACCGCTGGCGCGGCAGAAGGGACTGACGCTGGAGATTGGCGCCGAGATCGGCGCCCCCAGCCACCTGGTGGTCGACAACCAGCGCCTGCAGCAAATCCTCAAGAACCTGCTCGCCAATGCGGTCAAGTTCACCGAGCACGGCACGGTGCGTCTGTCGATCCAGGCGCATCCGCCCGGGCGGGTGCTGTTCAAGGTGGAAGACACCGGCATCGGCATTGCACGCGAGCAGACCGAAGTGATCTTCGAAGCCTTCCGGCAGGCCGATGGCAGTACGCGGCGGCGCTACGGTGGCACTGGTTTGGGTCTGTCGATCTCGCGCGATCTGGCGCAACGCATGGGCGGTGGCATCGGTGTGGACAGCGAGCCGGGACGCGGCAGCTGTTTCACGCTGGAGCTGCCCACCGACGGTGCGCCTGCCGAGAGCGTTGCCGCCCCGCAGATCGACGCTGTTACGGCTGGGCCAGCAGTTGCGGCGGAGTCCGCACAACGCCCACACGCAGGCGTGATCGCTCCCACACGGCGTGGCGCTGCCAGCACTGCCATCTCGTCCGTGCTGCCGTTACCGATTCCCGCCGCCAGCGCCGCGCCGCTGCAGCCTGCTCAGGACGATCGCGATCAACGGCTGCGGCCGGGCCGCCTGATCCTGGCAGTGGAAGACGACACCCGCTTTGCGCAGGCGCTGGTGGATCTGGCGCATGAACTGGATTTCGACTGCGTGGTGGCGCCCAGTGCCGAAGAGGCGCTACGCCTGGCCACCGAACTGCGCCCCAGCGGCATCCTGCTGGATATCGGCCTGCCGGATGCCTCTGGCCTGAGCGTGCTCGAACGCCTCAAGCGCGACCCGGCCACCCGCCATATCCCGGTGCATGTGGTGTCCGCCCTGGAACGCAGCCAGATTGCGCTGGAACTGGGCGCGGTGGGCTACCTGATAAAGCCGGCCACGCGCGAATTGCTGGCCGGTGCGATCCGCCAGCTGGAAGAAACCAACGAACGTGCAGTGCGACGCTTACTGATCGTCGAAGACGACAGCGCCTTGCGTGCCAATCTCCAACTGCTGCTGGCGCGCGACCAATTGGAGATCGTGGCCGTGGGTACGATTGCCCAAGCGATGGAGCAACTGGCAAGCTCCACCTTCGACTGCATGGTCACCGACCTGGCCTTGCCCGACGGCAGTGGCTACGACCTGCTCGAACGCATGGCCGGCAACGATGCAGTGGCCTTCCCACCGGTGATCGTCTACACCGGCCGCGCGTTGACGCGCGACGAAGAGCAGCGCCTGCGCCGTTATTCCAAGAGCATCATCATCAAGGGCGTGCGTTCGCCCGAGCGGCTGCTCGACGAAGTGACACTGTTCCTGCACAGCGTGGAAGCCTCGCTGCCCAGCGACCAGCAACGCCTGCTGCGCGAAGCGCGTCGCCGCGATGCGGTGCTCGACGGTGCCACCGTGCTGCTGGCCGAAGACGATGTGCGCAACATCTTCGCGTTGTCCAGCGTGCTCGAACCGCTGGGCGTGACGCTGGAAATCGCCCGCAATGGGCGCGAAGCACTGGAACGCCTGGCAACACGCGACGTGGACCTGGTGCTGATGGACATCATGATGCCGGAGATGGATGGCCTGACCGCGATGCGCCAGATCCGCGCCAATCGGCAATGGCAGGATCTGCCCATCATCGCGCTCACTGCCAAAGCCATGGCCGACGACCGCGAACACTGTCTGGAAGCCGGTGCCAACGACTACATCGCCAAGCCCATCGACGTGGACAAGCTGGTGTCGCTGTGCCGGGTCTGGTGCTCGCGGCAATGAATCCGGTGGAACTGTTCGACCTGGAGCTGCGGGTGCTGCTGGAGGCGGTTTACCAGCGCTACCACTACGATTTCCGCGATTACGCGATGTCCTCGCTGCGGCGGCGCATGCGCCATGCAATGGCACGCTTCGAGTGCGCGCGGGTGGCCGATCTGCAGCACCGCCTGCTGCACGAGCCGGACACCTTCGCACAGGCGATGCAGTTCTTCACTGTGCAGGTGTCGGAGATGTTCCGCGACCCGGCGTACTTCCGGGTGCTGCGCGAGCATGCGTTGCCGGTGTTGCGCACCTATCCTTCGATCAAGCTGTGGGTGGCCGGCTGCAGTACCGGCGAGGAAGTCTGGTCACTGGCAATCCTGCTGCACGAAGAAGGCATGCTGGAAAAAGCGGTGATCTACGCCACCGATATCAATCCCGAGGCGCTTGGCATGGCCGAAGCCGGTGCCTACGGCATCGACCGCATAGCGCAGTTCAGCCGCAACTACCTGGATGCCGGCGGCCTGGGCTCGCTGTCGGATTACTACACCACCGCCTACGACGGTGCGGTGTTCGACCGTCGTCTGAGGCGCAACATCGTGTTCGCCGATCACAGCCTGGCGACCGATACGGTCTTCTCGGAGGTGCATCTGGTGTCGTGCCGTAACGTACTGATCTATTTCAACCGCAGCCTGCAGGACCGCGCGGTGGGCCTGTTCTTCGAGGCACTGGTGCACCGCGGGTTCCTGGGTCTGGGCAGCAAGGAATCGCTGCAGTTCGGTGCGCATGCAAGGGCGTTCGAGCCCTGTGCGCGCGAACAACGCCTGTATCGGAAGGCCGCATGAGCGCCCGGCCCGGGCACCTGCGATTCGATGCGATGGTGATCGGCGCGTCGGCTGGCGGCGTGTCTGCATTGCAGGCATTGTTGTCCAGCCTGCCGGCGACGCTGCCGATGCCGGTACTGGTGGTACTGCACCTGCCGCGCGACCGCGCCAGTCACTTGGCCGAACTGATGGATGCGCGCTGCGTGCTGCCGGTGCGCGAGGCCGAAGACAAGCAGCCGTTGCTGGCAGGCACCGTCACCATCGCTCCGCCCGATTACCACCTGCTGGTGGAAAGCGGCACCAGCCTGGCGCTGTCGATGGATGCACCGGTGCTGTTTTCGCGCCCGGCGATCGACCCGCTGTTCGAATCGGCCGCCGATGTGTTTGCCGAGCGCCTGCTGGCGATCCTGCTCACTGGCGCCAGTAGCGATGGCAGCGCCGGCGTGGCGGCCGTGCGCGCCGCTGGCGGCACGGCCTGGATCCAGCTGCCCGACGATGCGGCCTCCCCTTTGATGCCCGCCTCTGCGCTCGCCCACGCCGGCGCCGATGCGGTGCTCACCCTGCAGGCGATCTGCAGCGAACTGGAAACCTTTCACCCATGAATCTCATCGCGACCGGCCCTGCTGCACCGGGCGAGGAACCCGCCAAGATCCTGATCGTGGACGATGTGCCGCAGAACCTGGTGGCGATGGAAGCGCTGCTGCAACGCGGCGGCATCGAAGTACTGTGTGCCGCCTCCGGTGCGCAGGCGCTGGAGCTGCTGCTCGAACACGACGTGGCGCTGGCCCTGCTCGATGTGCATATGCCGGAAATGGATGGCTTCTCGTTGGCCGAGCTGATGCGCGGCTCACAGCGTACCCGGCATGTGCCGATCATTTTCCGGGTCTTCGCGGATCACTGTGGGTGCAATCGAGCATTTTCGGGTAGCGCGGGCAGGAAGCTGGCGATGATCTTGAGCCTCAGGAACTCCTCGTCGCGATAGCCGTAGGCGCTGCGCTGGATGACCCGGATCTTGTTGTTGAGCCCTTCCACCAGGCCGAGGCTGACCTTGTTCTCCGGCCTGCAGTACGCCGCGATGCCGTCCCAGTGCCGCTCGATCATCCCCACGAACGTCTGGTAGGGCGCAAGCCGCTGCCAGCGCAGACTCTGCTTCCAGCGCTCGAAGAACTCCCGTGCACCTCGCTCGGTGCGGTAGCTCCACAGCTGCCCGAAGGACTCTTTCAGCAGGTACGCCGTGTTCAGACGTTTGTTGGTCGCCAGCAACTTGGCGAGCGCCTTTCGACCGTCCAGGGTAAGGTTTTCGCGATTGCTCAGCAGGGTGTAACGCTGGCCCTTGATGTAACTGCGATCCTGGCCTTGAAGGCGCTTGTACTCGTCGCGCCGCACCTGATCGAGCGCGTCGGACAGGTGGCGCATGATGTGGAATTTGTCGAACACGATGCTGGCGTTGGGCGCGTTCTTGCCCACCGAGTTGCGAAACGGCCGCCACATGTCCATCACCGCCACGTCGATGCCGGCGCTACGTTTTGGGCCCAATTCGGCGAAGAACTGGTCGATGTCCGCCTCGGTGCGCCCACTGCCGCCGAACCAGATCGGTCGGCCGCGCTCCAGATCGCTGACCACAACGCGGTAGTCATGGCCCTTGTGGATCGCGATCTCGTCGATGCCGATGGCGCGCGGCGCCGGCGTCCCCGCCCGGCGCACCTGCTCGGCCATGTACAGCTTGGACAGCTCCTTGACCGTGCTGTCGTGCAGGCGCTCCAGCTCAGCCACGGCCTTGTGCGTCATGCTTCGGCACAGATTGCCCACATGTAGGGCGAATCGCTCGGTGTAGCGCGGATTCTTGGCCAGCCAGTCCAGCCGCTCTACGTGCACGCCGCCGCACCCCGGGCAATCGACCCGCCAGCGCTCGAACTCCACGAACAGCATCCAGCCGGCCGCCCGCAAGTCGCGGGCGCGGCACAGGCGCTTGTCGTAGCGGCTGCGACACCGATGGCCACAGTTGGAACACACGGCCGTTTTTTTCGGCGCCGCAAGGTCACGATCCGCGCCTTCGGGGCGCCGAACACGCCCTTGAGCGTGGACTCCGCCGCGAAGCCAGGGAAGGAAAACAACTCACTCAGCCGACGGCCCGTTTTCATGCAGAACACCGCGTCAAGAAGTCAGCACAGGATGTACCACCTTCTGGGACGGTGGAAAGGGCCTGTTTCCAAGGCTCAACGCAGATTCAGGGGCCTCAAGGCACCCACACGAATCCGCGATGAGCCCATTTTCCTGACCGCTTCACCGAACGACCCGATGCGCGCTTTCCAGGGCTACGAGACCGGGGCAGTGGATTTCCTGCACAAGCCCATCGAGCCGCAAGTGATCCTGAGCAAGGTCAACGTGTTCATCGAGTTGTATCAGCAGCGACGCCTGCTCAAGGCACGCAACGCCTCGCTGGAACGCGCGCTCACGCTCAACGAAACCATGATGGCGGTACTCACCCACGACCTGCGCACGCCGCTGTCGGTGATCCTGTTGTGCACCGACAAGCTCAGTCTGGACGTGGAGGCCGACAGCTCGGCGGCACGCACGCTCGACCATCTTGAAAGCAGCGCGCGCCGCATGGCGCGCATGGTCGAACAGTTACTGGATTTTTCGCGCCTGCGCACCGACGGCTTACCGATGCAGTTCGGCCCCTGCAATTTCGGCGAGGTGGCGCATGGCGTGGTCGGCGAAGTGGCGCAGGCCAATCCGCATACCACCATCGACCTGCGCACCGAGGGCGACCTGCAAGGCGATGGCGACGGCGATCGGTTGGCACAGGTGGTGTCCAACCTGGTCGGCAATGCCGTGCTGCATGGCGGCCAGCATCCGGTGCAGGTGCATCTGGACGGGCGCGAGGCCGACACGCTGCGGCTGTCGGTACGCAATGCCGGGCATCTCCCGGACAGCCTGATGCCGCGCCTGTTCGAGCCATTCAAGGCGAGCTTTCACGCCAGCCAGGGTCTGGGGCTGGGTCTGTTCATTGCCGACCAGTTCGTCAAGGCGCACGGCGGTACCTTGCAGGCCCGCAACGAAGGCGACGAGGTGGTGTTCGAAGCCCGGCTGCGCCGCCACAACCTGGCCGCCTGACCGCCGCGCGGGTTCCGGTGCCCGCACCTCACAGTGGGCACCGACCGCATTCTGCAGGGGCAGCCACCCACCGATGGAGGTCCTGCCCGAGCAGCGAAGTTTGGGGGCTGCCATCGGCCAAACCCAGCCAGCGCCAGCCATCCGCAGCCGTGCGAGCAAGCCCGACCGGCGTTGCCAGCGGCATACAGCGCGTGACAGCCAACTCAAGCAGTGCCGACCGGCCGCAGGCACCGTATGCTCGTGCGGCAAGTGCGCTGGATGCACGCTCCTGCCCGCACTGCGTCCCACGTTCTTGGTCGCACTAACATCCCTTGCTCATCCTCGGGTGCACGCCATGCACCCTGTCTGCGGAGGTGGTTATGTCGTATATCGATGGGTTTGTGCTTGCCGTGCCGACGGCCAACAAGGACGCCTTCATCGCGCACGCCCGCATGGGCGATGCGCTCATCATGGAATATGGCGCGCTGCGCGTGGTGGAGTGCTGGGGCGATGATGTCCAGCACGGGCAATGGACCGACTTCTATCGCGCGATCCAGGCCACCGAGGACGAGACCGTGGTGTTTTCCTGGATCGAATGGCCGGACAAGGCCACCCGCGACGAAGGCATGCGCAAGATGATGGAGGACCCGCGCATGGACCCGTCGGTCAACCCGATGCCCTTCGACGGCAAGCGCATGATCTACGGCGGCTTCGTTCCGACCGTGGTGCTGGGGCAGTCGGCCTGAGCACGCGGCGTGGGCTCCAGCCGCAGTGCACCATGCAGTACGGTGCGGCTGGGGGCATGACGCCGCCGTCGCGCGTCGTGGTGGCTACACTGGCGGCCTGTCGCCGCGTTCGCCGCCACGGTGGCGCAACCAGGCGAGCGCCCTGCCCGACCACCGGAGACCCTGCATGACCGACGCCCCGCTGCTGATTGCCTGCCCGAGCTGCGCGTCAATGAACCGCATTGCGCGGGCGCGTCTGCACGATGCGCCCAACTGCGGCCACTGCCATCGCCCGTTGTTTCTCGGTGCGCCGGTGGCCTTGTCAGGCGTCGATTTCGACAAGCACGCCGTGCGCAGCCAGCTGCCACTGGTGGTGGATTTCTGGGCGCCGTGGTGCGGGCCATGCCTGAGCATGGCACCGCAATTCGCCGCGGCCGCAGTGACGCTGGAGCCGCAGGTGCGGCTGGCCAAGGTGGACACCGACCTGCATCCGGCGCTGGGCACGCGCTTTGGCATTCGCAGCATTCCCACCCTGCTGGTGCTGCGCGGCGGGCACGAGATCGGCCGGCATTCCGGCGCAGTGAGCAGCGCGCAGATAGTCAGCTGGGTGCGTTCAGTCCTGAGCCAACGCTGACCTGAAAAGAACCAGCGGCGCCTCCACGCCGCTGGCTTTGCTGGTGCAACAGGCAGGGGTTACTGCCAGTTGACGTTGACTGACACGCCCACGATGCGCGGTTCGTTATAGACCGCCGCCATGTAGTTTTCGATCACACCCTTGACGTTCTTTTCGTTGGTGATGTTGCGCGCGAATGCCGCCACTTCCCACGCTCCGTAGCCGCCGGTATAGCCCAGCTTGAGGCCGCCTTCGAAATTGCCGTCGGCGCGGAACTCGGTGGAGTCGTACAGCACGAAGCTGGTCTCGCCCTGCCTGTTCCAGTCGGTGGACACGAAGAACGCACCGTCGTTGCCCACCGGAATATCGTAGCGCGCGGCCAGGTTGAGGTTGTACTTGGGCGCATTGGGCAACGGGTTGCCGTCGATCTGCGCAAAGGTGTTGGCACCCACGCGGATGGTGGGGTCGTTGACCGTGCACACCACCACGCCATTGAGCGCGCACGCCTGCGCAAACACGCGCGTGTCGTTGATTTCGCTATGCAGCAGGCTCAGGCCGGCGGTGAGCGACAGGTTGGAGATCGGGCGCCAGTCCAGATCCGCTTCCAGGCCGTAGGCCTTGGCCTTGTCGGCGTTGAAAAGCACGCCGTTGCCGTCCGAATCGTTGCCGTTGAGCTGGATGTCATCCACGGTGTAGGTGAAGCCGCTGACATTCAAACGCAGGCGATTGTCGAACAGGCTGCTCTTGATGCCGGCTTCCCAGGACAGGATGGTTTCCGAATCGGCGGTGGTGAAATCCGAATTGAATACCGCGCTGCGGCCCTGGATGGTAGGGCCGCGGAAGCCGCGCGCAACGCGTGCATACACACTCAGCTCCGGGTTGAACGCATACATGGCGCTGAGGTCCCAGCTAGGCTGGGTGTCGGACAGGCGCACGTCGCGACGGCCGCGGTAGGTCACCACGCCGGCGGCGGTGTCGGCGCTCTTGAGCAGGCGGGTTTCCTTGCTGTCCTTGGTCTGGCGGATGCCGGCGGTCAGCGTCAGTGCGTCGGTGGCCTTGTAGCTGAGCTGGCCGAAGCCGGCCCACGAGGTGTTGGTATTGCGCAGGCGCACCCAGTTGTTGGGATTGCGCGCGGCGGTCTGCAGGAAATACGCACGCTGATAGAAATCGGTGGTGTCGCGGCCGTCGAAGTAGAACGCGCCTACCTGCCATTGCAGCGCCTGGTCGCCTTGGCTGGCCAGACGCAGTTCCTGGGTGTACTGGTCCAGGTCGCGGATCTGGCCCATCGACTGACCGAACCCGTTCGGCACGCAATTGACCGGGAAGTTGGCCGCCGCACCGCCATCGGTGTCGCCACGGCTGTAGCCGGAGGTGGTTTCGTAGGCGGTGATCGAGGTCAGCGACACGCCGCCGAAGTCGTAGATCGCCTTAAGTGAGCCGCCGTCGGTCTGGTACGCCTGCGGATTGTCGTGCGCTTCATCGTAGGCCACCCGATCGCGCGGCACGTCCACGGTGTCGCTGCCACGGGTGACCGCATTGCGCAGGAACAGCGTGGAGGTACCGTCGTAGTCCCGCGTATGCACCGAGCCCAGCACCGAAAACGCCTCGTTGGGCTTCAACAGCACTTGCAGGCGCGCGTTGCGGTCGTTGTAGCCGCCCATCGCGTCCTTGCGCGGGGTGCGCGTGCCGTCGGCGCTGCTGCCGGCGAAGGTGTTGTCCACCCAGTCGTCGCGATGCTGGTACAACGCCGAGACGCGGAACGACAGCACATCGTTGATAGGCCCGCCGAAGCCGCCATCCAGCGACACCGTGTTGTAGCTGCCGTAACTGGCATCGAGGCGGCCGGTATAGGTGTCGCTGGGCTTGACGGTGTCGAACTTGACGATGCCGGCGGTGGTGTTGCGGCCGAACAGGGTGCCCTGCGGGCCGCGTAGCACTTCGACCTGGTCCACGTCGTAGACCGGGTTGGACTTGAGCACCACATGCTCCAGCACCACGTCGTCCTGGATGATGGACACCGGCTGCGAGGCACCAAGATAGAAGTCGATGTTGCCCAGGCCACGGATGTAGAAGCGCGGGAAGATGCGCCCGGTGGTGGTCTCGGCATAGAAGCCCGGCACGCGGCCGGACAGCGCCAGCAAGGTGTCGTCGCCACCGGCGGTGTACTGGCGCATGGCCGCGCCCTGCACCACACCCACCGAGATCGGCACCTCCTGCAGGTTCTGCTCGCGGTGCTCGGCGGTGACGGTCACCGCATCCAGCGCCGTCGGGCTGCCCTCACCCTGGCTTGCCGGTGTTTGCTGCGCCGATGCGGCGGCCGCCATCGAAGCCAGCAGCAGGCCGGCGCAGGCGCGTGCCAGCGGCGTGCGCTGCACTACGGTGCGGCAGCGCACGGCATGCGAGGTAGCGGGCGTCAGCGACGGCGAGACAGGCGAGTACAGCGGCATGCGGGTGAGTCCTTGGATGAGTGAGGCGAGAATGAGTCCGTTCGGCATGGGCATGCCGGAAGGGGCGCAGCAGGGTGCCGCGCGCACGATATGTCAGCGATGTTGCAGCGAGGTGGCAGCTACGGCTCCCCCCTGCAAACCGGCGGTAGATCGCTGCGTTTTCAACGCACGACCTGGTACTGCATGCTACGCAGGGCACGCAGGCGGCAATCGCAACAGGCCGTTTTGAGAAAGCTGGATAGCGGCTCGTGCAATGAGTGCCGCTGCCTGCAGGCACACGCACTGCCATCCGTCACGGCCACCGCGCTACGCGCGCTTCAGCGCACTGCAGTCGAGCATCTGCCCAACCGTATTGAGCAGGTCGTTGAGACTGAATGGCTTGGGTAGCAGGGCCATGCCGTCGGCAAGGAACTCCTGCCGGGTGATCGCGTTTTCTGCATAGCCGGTGATGAACAGGATCGGCAACCCGGGGCGCAGCGTGCGCGCCACGTCGGCCATGTCGCGCCCGTTCATGCCCGGCAGGCCGACGTCCGACACCAGCAGGTCGATCGGCACCTCGGTGCGCAGATGGGTCAGTGCGCCGTTGGCATCTTCGGCTTCCAGCACCAGGTAGCCGGCATCGGTGAGGACTTCGCTCACCATCATGCGCACCACGTCGGTGTCGTCCACCAGCAGGATGCGTGCATTGTGCGTGCGCGGGTTGCTCGCTACCGGCGCCGGCGGCAGCTCGCTGGCGGTCATCCCGCGCGGCAACAGCAGCGTCACCGTGGTGCCCTTGCCCAGCTGGCTGGTGATGCGCGCGGTGCCACCGGACTGACGGGCAAAGCCATAGGTCATCGACAACCCCAGGCCGGTGCCTTCGCCGATGGGTTTGGTGGTGAAAAACGGCTCGAACACCTGATCGAGGATGGCCGGTGCGATCCCGCTGCCGTTGTCGATCACCTTCACCGCCACGTAATCGCCGTCGTCCAGCTCGGGGTCGTCGTGGGCGGTATGCGCGGCGGTCTGCACGCGGATACGGCCTTGCCCCTGCACGGCATCGCGGGCGTTGATGACCAGGTTGAGCACCACGTTTTCCAGCTGGTTGGCATCGGCCACCGCCACCAACGTGGCCTCGGCCAGCTCCAGGTCCAGCACGACGTTCTCTCCAATCGAACGGCGCAGCATGTCTTCCAGCGAGCGCACGCGCAGGTTCACGTCGAACGGCTGCGCATCCAGCGATTGCTTGCGCGCAAAGGCCAGCATGCGCTGGGTCAGCGCCGCCGCGCGGTGCGCCGAACCGGTAGCGATTTCGGCAAGCCGTGGCACCCGTTCGACGCGATTGGATTCCACCGCCAGCTGGATCATGTCCAGGCCGGAGATGATGCTGGTCAGCAGGTTGTTGAAGTCGTGCGCGATGCCGCCGGTGAGCTTGCCCAGCGCTTCCATCTTCTGCGCCTGCAGCAGCTGGATCTCGGTGCGCTGGCGCTCGGCGATCTGGTGCGCCAGTTCGGTGGTGGCGGTATCCAGCTCCTGACGTTGCGCGCGCTCGCGCTGGCGCTGCTCGGTGACGTCTCCAACCATCAGCAAGCCCAGATCCGGCTCGCGGTATGGCGAGACCCGCCATTCGGTCTCGCGCGGCTTGCCATCGCGCAGGATGGTCAACGCCCCGCTCCAGCGTTCGCGCTGCGCCAGCGCGGCGGTCAATGCCTGCACGGTGGCCGCCTGATCCGAGGCTGCGGCACGGATCGCCTCGCTCAGGCTGGCCTCGCCAATCAGCCGCTGGAAGGCCGCGTTGCTCTCGTGCATGCGCAATTGCGCGTCCACCACCGCGATCGGTGCACTGATGTGTTCGAAGATCTCGCGAAAGCGCGCCTCGCTGACGCGCAACGCATCCTCCGCTTCGCGCGCGCGCAGCAGCGTGCGCAGCGTGGCGACCAGCACATTGGGGTCCACCGGATGGATCAGGTACGCATCGGCGCCGGCATCCAGCCCGGTAATCATGTCGCCAGTGGCGATCGAGGCGGCCGAGACGTGCACCACCGGCAGCAACGCGGTGCGCGGCGTGGCTCGCAGCGTGCGCACGATGTCGAAACCGCTCATGTCCGGCAGGTTGACGTCCAGTACCACCGCCGCGAAGGGCTGGGCGTCCAGCCTGGCCAGGCCTTCGCCACCGGTACCGGCCTCTTCCACCACAAAACGATGATGCTCGAGCACGCGCCGCACCGAATAGCGCGTCACCGCGTTGTCGTCCACGACCAGGATGTGCTGGTTACTGGCCAAGTGCCTTCTCCGCTGCCGGCGTCACCGGCAGCACCACGAAAAATTCCGACCCCTGCCCCACCACGCTGTTGATACCCACCCGCCCGCCCAGCAATTCGGCGAAACGCTTGCAGATCGACAGACCCAGCCCGGTGCCGGTCAGGCGCTTCTGCAACGGCGAGTCCACCTGTACGAAATCCTCGAACAAGGCCTCGTGAAGCTCGGGCGCGATGCCGATGCCGGTGTCCTGTACGCTGAAGCGCACATGGTGCTCGTCCTGCAGCTGCGCCATCACGCGCACCTGGCCTTGCGGGGTGAACTTGAGCGCGTTGGAGATGAAGTTGCGCAGGATCTGCGCCAGCTTCTTGTCATCGGTGTACAGCATCGGCAGCACCGGCGGATCTTCGAAGATCAAGGTGGTGGTGCCGACATCGGTGAGCGGGCGGAACATGCCGCGCAATGCGGCGAACAGGTCCATCAGGTCGAACCAGCCCGGCGAGATGGTGATGCGCCCGGCCTCGATCTTGGCCAGGTCCAGCAGGTCGTCCACCATCTCGCTGAGCTCGCGCGTGGAGGCGCTGACAAAGCGCACCTGCTTGAGCTGTTCGTCGTTGAGCGGACCGTCCATGCCATCTTCCAGCAGCCGGGTGATGCTCAGGATCGAGCCCAGCGGGGTGCGGAACTCATGGCTCATGTACGACAGGAAGCGGCTCTTGAGCTCGGAAACGTCACGCAGCTGTTCGGCCTGCTGGTCCAATTCCGCATACAACGCGAGCACGCCCTGGTTGGTTTCTTCCAGTTCCTCGCGCAGGGCCTGGTTCTGCTGGCGCAGGGCGTCCAGCTCGGCCATCGGATCGTTGACCGGTATCGCACCGGATGCAGTCATTGCATGGCTCCCAGGCGCATGACGAAAACGCAGGCATCGTCGCGGCCGCGCGCGTAATCGCGCATCAGCACCGCCGCAATGAGACGTGGATGGCGCGACAGCAGCCCCGGGTGATCGCGCAGGTTCCAGCGCGATTGCAGGCCGTCGCTGTGCATGACCAGTACCTTGCCGGCGGCCTGTGAAAAATCGAACGGTTGCGCCTTGCGGAACTGCACGCCGACGATGCCCGGATGCGAGGGCATGCCGCGCACGCCGTCGCCATCGCACAGCATCGCGGCGATATTGCCCACTCCGGCAAAGCGCGCCCTGCCGGTGTCGGCATCGAACTGCATGACCGCCACCGCGCCGCCACGGCTGCCGGACATGGCGGCATGCAGCCGCGCCAGACGCTCGCTGGGCTCGCCGCTGGCCACCGCAGCGGCATGGGCGCCCGCATCGGCGGCATCGGCCGCGCCCGGGCCGTGGCCCAGGCCATCGATCACGGTGACGGTGACGCGCTGCGCATCGACGCACAACTGCCAGGCGTCGCCGCAGACGGTTTCGCCATGCAACGGCAGGCGGATCGCACCGTAAGGCAGGTCCGCCGCGGTCTCGGGAGCGGCGTAGACGCGCGCCAGCACCACCGCACCGGTCGCATCCGAATACGCATCCAGCAGGGCCGCCTGCCGCTGTACGGCGCCAAGGCCATTACCGGGCGTGCTGCCGGTGGAATAGCCGTCCGGCAGGCAGTCGGCAAGCACGAAGCCCGGGCCGTGATCGAGCGCGCACAACTCCACGCCAGGACCATCGCGGCCAGCCACGCGACACAGCTGCACCTGCCCGCCACCGGCATGGTTGAGCAGGTTGGTGCACAGCTCGGTGGCCACCAGCGCCACGCGCCCGCAGGCGGCTTCGTCGAATCCGCAGGCCTGGGCCAGCGCCACCGCGGCGCGGCGCACCTGCCCTACCTGGGTGATCTCTTCGACGCGGATCAGCTGGGTGAGCGCGCCGGCAACCGTCACTTCCATTTGGTGATGGTGATGCGGGTGCCCGTGCCGGCTGCACTCTCCAGAACGAAATCGTCCACCAGGCGCCGGCTGCCGGACAGCCCCAACCCCAGTCCGCTGCCGGAGGTCCAGCCATCGGTGAGTGCCAGATCCAGGTCCGCAATGCCCGGGCCTTCGTCGCGGAAGGTCAGCTGCACGCCCTTGCGGATGCCGCTCTCCACCAATGCCCAGTCCATGTCGCCGCCACCGCCGTAGATCACGGTGTTGCGCGCCAGCTCGCTGGCCGCAGTCACCAGCTTGGTCTGATCGACCAGCCGCAGCCCGCATTGCACCACCAGCTTGCGGACGGTCTGTCGTGCCAGCACCACGTCCTGTTCGGTACGCACCGGTTGCGAGCCGGCCGTCATGAATGCCGGTCGGGTTGCTGCAGCAGGCGCATGCCACGTTCGACGTCGAGCGCGGTGCGTACCGACGGCAGGGTCAACCCCAGCTCCACCAGAGTGATCGCCACCGCTGGCTGCATTCCCACGACCACGGTCTGCGCACCCATCAGCGCGGCCAGACCCGAGATGGTACTAATCATGCGGCCGATGAACGAATCGACGATCTCCAGTGCGGAAATATCGATCAGCACGCCGCGCGCGGAAGTGAAGCTGATCTTTTCCGACAGGTCTTCCTGCAGCTGCAGCGCCAGCTGGTCGTGCATGTCCACCTGGATGGTGACCAGCAACAGCTGGCCCATGCGCAGGATCGGGATGCGCTCCATGTCAGCCTGCCTTGCTCACGGTCAGACCGGTGCGCTTGAGCGCCAGCGCCAGCGCATCGGCCAGGTTGGCCTTGGTCACGATGCCCTGCAGGTCCAGCCCCAGGTGCACGATGGTCTGCGCAATCTGCGGGCGTACGCCGCTGATGATGGCGTCGGCGCCCATCAGCCGGATCGCGGTGACGGTCTTGAGCAGGTGCTGCGCCACCAGGGTGTCCACGGTAGGCACGCCGGTGATGTCGATGATGGCGATCTCAGCGCCGGTATCGACGATGCGCTGCAGCAGCGACTCCATCACCACCTGGGTACGCTGCGAATCCAGCGTGCCGATCATCGGCAGCGCCAGCACCCCGTCCCATAGCTTCACCACCGGCGTGGACAACTCCAGCATCTCTTCCTGCTGGCGCACGATGATGTCTTCGCGGGTCTTCTGGAACGTCTTGACGGTGTACAGGCCCAGGCGATCGAGCAGCTCGGACAGCGCCCACAGCTGCTGGCCCAGCTCGTCCGGGGCACTGGCGTATTCGCGCTGCACCAGCGCAAACAACACGCGCTTGAGTGAGAAGATGAAGTTGGCGGTTTCCTGCGAATCGAAGCCGCGGGTGGCGCGGTCGCGCGAGAGGGTTTCCAGGAAACGACGGACCTCGCTCCATTCGGCACTGTCCAGGCTGCTACCACCGTCCTTCAACGCGGCCACCAGCAGGTTCAGGAATTGTGCGCTCTGGGTTTCCAGCTCCTGCCGGGGCAGGCGCGCATCGTTGCCCACAGCGGAGCCTAGCCAGGCCGCCAACAAGGCCTGTTCCTGGCCACGAATCGTGTCGATCGAGCGCTGCTGCAATGCCACCATGAGATCACCCGCCAGAAGATTAAAGAAAAAGCCAAGCATGCAGGCCGGATGCGCCCTTGACGACGCGGCGCCCCCACGCCGATGCGCAGCAGGGTAAAACAATTCAGATTCGGCAACCAGCGAGCCAACCTGTCGCAGTCAGCCAGGGCCGGAATGCGTTGCGACCGCGCAGCAGCGCTGGCGTCACGGTCATGGGGCCTCGGACACGCGTAGAGCGTGCATCGCGTCCTGCGGGGCCAGGTTGCCTGTTCGACGCCGCAGCCGGATCCGACGTCACAAAATCGCTCCACGCGGCCTCGTGTCCGGCTGGAATCTTTTGTGGGCGGCTCTGGATAGCGGGTCGTGGCGAAGCGATGCCGTCACACCATCGTGCAAAGACCCGCTAACCGCCGCGACAGCGCCGCGCGTTGCTGGCGACGGCACCTGCAATGTCGCCCACCGTCTCGCGCCGCACCGCGGCCTCGCGCAGCGCCATGGGCACCCCCTCCGAGACGGCGCAGGTTCGGTCGATGATGTGCTGCACCTCGCCAACACGCAGGCCCAACTTGGCCGCCAGGGCCAACAGGTGGGTTCTGCCAGGCGCAAGCGCCTCGCCCATCACCGACGTCTGGTGATAGCCGCCCGGGCCAGGATTGAAGGTCAGGTCGTAGCCTGGCGCGAAATCCCAGCGATGCTGCGCGTTCATCCGCAGCGAGAAATTCCTGGCGTGGTCGTCCCGGTTATTGAACACCACGTTGAATACGCACAGCCGGAAGGCGGCCATCACCTCATGGGCGTTCTGGGTGAAAAAAGCGGTGGCGCGCAGCACGGTCTCATAGTCCAGGCAGGGGACGCGGAAGTCGGCATGCAGGGCACCCGCCAGAGAATGCACAGGCACCCGTAACTGTCCCACCCGATCAAACCGCTGGGTGCCGAAGGCCGCGAGGTTTTCGCCCAGTGCGAAGTATTCGGTCGGCCCCATGACGATCCCGCATTCGCGCGCCATCTGCGCATAGACGTGCTCGATGGCACAGACCTCGCGATGCTCGGAGTGGGCTGGAAACTTCACCAGCCAGGGCTCGCCAGCGGCATCGTTGGCGGTGCTCACGATGCGGGTCGTGGCGTCGAACATGACCAGCGCCTTGGGACGGGCGCCGTGTGGCGAGCCACCGGCCTGGGCCAGCATGCGCAGCGCGACCACGTCGTCGTCGGCGAGGTTCTGCGCCGCCTGCGCCAGTTGCTGCAAGCTCCACTGGGCCGCGCGCGCACCATCGTCGCGTGGCGGGACGAACGTCAGCGCACCCATCGCACTCGCGCCGATGAAGGCCAGACGGTCCAGTGGCGAAACGCGCGCCGGGTCAAGCCCGGCCTTGCGAAACAGGCGATCCATCAGCAGCAGCCCCCAGCCATCGGGCAGGCAGTCGTAGACCAGGCCCGGCAGGTAGCCGACGTCTTTCGGAAACGGCCCGTAGGCCTCGGCCCGCAGCCTCAGGTGCCTGGGTGAGAACTCGATACCGTTGGCAAGCGCGTCTGCCGAATACTCGAAGATGATCCGGCGCCCGTCGTCTGCCAAGGTGCCCAGGGGCCAGTGCTGGGCCCAGCCTTCGTAGCAGACGGTGAGCTTCTTCATGGCCGGCCCTTCGACGCAGACCTGAGAGGATGGCGAACGCGCTGTCGCTGCGCGGCCTGCGCCTTCTCCATGGCGGCGATACTGGCGGTCGGCTGCAAGCTGAACAGGTCGGCAAGCGCATCGACAAGGCCCAGGGCATGGACGATGCGTACCATGGTCTCCAGGGTCGTGGCGCCAGTGGATTCCAGGGTCTTGATGGCGCTGCCCGATACGCCGGCGCGCGTGGCCAGCTCCGACTGGGTCAGGGACTGTGCGATGCGTTGGGAACGCAGGCGCTGGCCCAGAACCTCCATAAGCTCCGGGACAGTGGCAAAGCTGACGTCGCGCATGAGCCCCCCCTCTTTAAGGGGCCTAATTGTAGCTGATAACGTCAGTTTTCGCAAATAAGAGTTTGAATAAAATCCTTTAAATGCGCCACAGGAAGACTGGCCCGGCGGAGTTCTACGGTATCGACGCCGTCATCGGCTACATCGCGCCGTTCGCGCGGTCCTGGCGATGGCCTGGCCTACAACCCATAACGCTCCAGGGCCTGCAGGTGCGGGCGCGGGTCCTGACCGCAGGCTTCGGCCAGCCGCAGCCAGCACATCGGGTGCGGCCACTGCGCGGTGGTGGCGAGCAAGGCGCCATGCAGCTCCAGCGGTGCAGCCGCCTCCGGGAGCGCCACGGTGAACAACACGCCCTGCAGGCCCGCGTCGGCGTTCTCCGGATCGAAGCGCTCCGGGTCGGCTGGGTCGATCACCCGGTAATCGTCGCGGCTATGCACCCACAGCGTCCAGCCACGCGCCTGGATGTCCGCGCGCAGCGCCTCGATCGCCGCTTCTCCGGGATGCGCACCATCCACCAGCCAGCTGCTGCCATAGCCACCGGGCTGCAGCACATGCACCTGCGCATAGGTCGGCACGAACCGTTCGCGCTCGGCGGCGTCTTCCGGCGGCGCGTGCAGCAGTTCGGCATCGAACACCACCCAATCGCCAACCTGCTGCCGCCGATGGGCGGGCGCGTTCTCGACGATGCGTGCGGTGACCGGGCCCGTGCGGCGGGCGTAATACTCGACCGCTTCGCCATCGTCCACGCAACGCACGATCACCCACCCCAACGCCTCCTCGACAACGCCCTCGGCGCTGCACAGATCCAGACCGACCGCCTGCGCCGATGCCCGTACCGCCGCCCAATCCTGTGCAGCGCTGGCGGCGGTCATATGGTCCCAGTGCGCGGAACGCGGTTCGTCCATCAGCCGCGTGAGCTGCCAGTAGACGGCCGCAGCATCGGCAAAGCGGCCGGTCTCCAGATACATGCGCGCCAGCAACCCACGCGCGCCATGCGAACCGGGCGACTGTTGCAACAAGTCCATGCAGGCCTGTTCCAGTGCCGGCCAGTCGGCCAGTCGCTGCGCCAGCTGCGCCTGGCACCACAACGCCACCACCGGCACCTGCGGGCGATACAGCTGCGCCAGCCGGCGCACGCCGGCCTCCTCGCCCCGCCCCAGCAGCAGATGCATCAGCCGGAAGGTCGGGCCGGTTTCGCGATCGGCATGCCGCTGCACGAAATCCCACAGCAGGGCGATGGCCTGCTCGTCGGCGGCACAGGCACTCAATGCCGATGCCGTGGTGTCGACCAGTTCGGCATCGTCGGGCCGCTCGTCCACGGCCTGCAGCAACCATTGCGCTTCACGCTCGGGATTGCGCACGCTCTGCTCGCCCTGCCGGTTCAGCCACTCCAGCAACTGCCCGGCAGGCACTGGCGACGGCTCGCCCGTCGGCGCGGCGTCGATGCGCGCCGCCAGACCATCCAGCAGCTGCGCCGCGCCGCGGTCCCGACGCAAGCGGGGCAGCTGCGCACGCGCCAATGCCAGATGCCGCCGCGCGGTCCAGGTCGCGCCGCGGCGCAACGCCAGCTCGATCGCCAGCTCGGCCGCTTCGATCAGGATGCGGTACGCTCCGACCTGGGCGTAATGGTCCAGCATCGTCTGCAGCCGACCACCCAGCTCCCAGGTATTGCGCTCCGGCGCACGCGCCGCCAGCAGCGCCACCGCGCGCAACCAGTGCAGGCGGTAACGCGGCGCCACCTCGCGCCACGGCAGCAGGGCCTCCAGCGCGGCATCGTCGCGATACAGCAATGCCAGCGCCCGTGCCTTCTGCAGGCGACGCGGCTGGCTGCAGTTGGCCCACTCCACGCCCTCGCGCGCTGCTTCGCGTTCACGCTGCTCGATCAGCGCCAGCGCCGCTTCCGCACGCCCTAGCGACAACAGGATCGAGATGCGCATGTCACGCACGCCATCGTAGATCTCGCCACCGTGCGCCAGGATGGTCTGCGATGGCTGTTCCAGATACTGCAGTGCCGCTTCGCCGCGCCCATCGTCAAGCAGCGCATCGGCCTTTTCGCAGCTCAGGCATTGATAGCACGACCAACCCGGATCGATACGCGCCAGGGTTTCATCGCAGACCTCGATGCGCTCGTCCACCCACCCCGGGCCGTCGATATTGGCGTAGCAGGCGGCCAGGTCCTGGGTCACGCAGATCGACTGCGGGCATTCCACCGCATCGGGGCGATGCGCACGCTCGAACAGCGTCACTGCATCGCCCAGCGCACGCTCGCCCTCGCAGAGATTGCCGACCCGGTTGCGCATCTCCCAATGACCGACGAACACCTCCAGCCACGGATTGGCGAGCGTCCTGCCCAGCGCGCGCGCTTCCGGCAACAAGGCCTCGGCACGCTCGATCTGCAGATCGCAGATGTAATCGGTCAGGCGCGTCAGCAGCTGGGCGTTCTGCGGCTGCCCTGCCTCGCTTAGGTCGTCCTGCAGCTTTTCCACCCAGTTCCAGATTTCCACGGCGTTGTTCCTGCGGTGCAGCGCTCAGTGCGCCAGCAGTTGGGTCACTGCCCCGGCGAGATCGCCCAAGGCCTTGTTCAGATCCGAACCGCCCGCTTCGGTGCTACCGGGCGGCGACGGCGTGCGCCCTTGCGCCGACACGATCACCTTCAGTGCGCGCAACAGCTGCGCCGCCACTGCCGCCTGCGGATTGCCTTGGCGCCATGCCGCCAGCAAGGCCTGCAAGGCCGGATTGTCGAGATTGAGATACAGACGCCGGGTCTGGCGCGCGTCGATGCGTGCGGTGAACTGCCGCGCCAGCCGCAATGCCGCAGTCGAGACGCGCTTGTCGTTCTCATCCTGTTCCAGGCGGTGCTTGAGTTCGGCCTCGCGGTCGGGCACCACCACCAGGGGTAGCGCTTCGGGGCTGAAGCGTGCCGGCACCAGCGCTTCGCCATCGCCCAGATGCTGCTCCAGCCATGCCAGTTCGTCGGCAGGCAATCCCTCCAGCCGAAACAGCTGCCGATTGCCCTGCTCGGTTCCCAGCTCGACCAGGCGCACACCCTTGGCCTGTGCCCAGCGGCGCAGGAAAGGCACCACCGCATAGCGGTTTCCGTACGCCACCGGCACGCCCATCGCACGGAACAGCATCTCCTCGAAACCGCTGTCGCTCTCCAGGATCACGTGGACCGCGCCGCGCGAGGGCAGCTGGTGGGCCGGCAAATCGCCCTGCGAGGTCGGCACCCGCACATGCTCCAGCAACAGGTCGAACAGGCGCTCGTCACACAGCGCCGCGCCCAGCAGCGCTTCGTTATGCCTGAGCAGGATGCGCCGCCAGGCCTCCGGCTGCTGCCGTGCGACCTCCGCCAGGCCCTGCACCAAGGCTTCGGACAAGGCATGCTGGACTGCACCGTACACCGCATCGCGCTGCAGCTCCTCGCGGCTGGCGGTTGGCGTCAAGCGGTCCGATTCGATCACTCCACCGATGAAGCCGGCCCAGGACGGGAGCAATTCGCGCGCGTTGTCGTCCAGCAGCATCCCGCGCAGGAACACCGACAGAGTGCGGTTGTCGCTGGTGCCATAGGTGGCGCCATCCTGTACCCAGAGCAACCCCACCGCATCGCTGCTGTCGTGCGCGCGCACCGGCAAACAGCACAGCGGTTCGAAGTTGCGCTCGAAACGCGCCGCGAACTCGCGTTGCAAACGCCAGCCCTGCACCGGATGCAGCGGCACCGCAGCATGCATGCGCCACGGCGGCGGCTCGGGATTGAGGGATCGCGCCTGCGCACCCACCCAGATCGGCTCGCGCAACAGCGCGCAGTACCGCGACAGAATCTCGTGCAGCCGCGCGTCATGGGCCAGCGCCAGGTACTGATCGTGCAACTCCAGCACCACTTCCGTTCCCACCTGCGCACGCGCCGGGATCACGCTGACCGTGTACTGCTCGGCGGTGCTGGACACGTAGCAATGACCCAGCGTCGGCGTCTGGTAGGAGGTGGTGCGCAAGGTCACACGCCGCGCCAACACGAAGGCCGACAGAAAGCCCAGCCCGAACATGCCGATCAGGCCGCTGTCTTCGTGCCCACCCTGACGCAATCCACGCGTGTAACCCACGCCCACGGTCGCCAGGTAGTCGTGAATTTCATGCCGGGTCAATCCTGCACCGGTATCGACGATGCGCACGACGCCCTGCGCAGGATCGGCGTAGACATGGATCCGCGCCATCCCGGTCCACCCGGGTTGTTCCAGCCGACGCCGCAGGATCGAATCGTGCGCGTTCTGCACCAATTCGCGCAGCGCCACCACCGGCGTGGAGTACAGGTGTTTGCCCAGCACGGACATCAGCCCAGTGAGATCGACCCCGGCACGGCGGATCTGTGAGGCGTCCGTCGCCTCGGGGGTGTGATCTTGCATGATCGTCATCGTTTCTGGAGCGATCACATCCATCCTCGGAAGCGCCGCGCGGAGTGGAAGAGCAAGCCGGCAAGAGTAACCCCAAGCCACTGCCTACGCGCGCCCGGCCCTTCCAGATGCACCACACATCGCCGAAACCGGCCCCCACCCGGCTGCCACGACACGCGCCATGGCCCGACGTTGCTGCCGGACCATGGCGCACGCCTGCTCAGCGCTGCAGGGTTTCCATCGGTGCCTCGTTGAAGTGCTGGCGATAGCCCTTGGCCAGCGCCGAGCGACTCCCGACCCCCCAGCGGCTGGCCGCCTGCAGCACGCTGCCGCAGCCACCTTCGGCCAGCAACTCGTCGCGAATGCTCTGCATGCGATAACGCCGCAGCACCTGCGTCGGCGACAACCCGGTGGCAGACTTGAAGGCCTGCTGCAACGCGCGGCCGGTGACGCCGATCTGCGCGGCCACCTCGTTGATCGACAGGTCCGAGCGGTGTGCGTTGGCAATCATGTAACCGTAGGCGCGCCGGTACTTGGCGGGCAACCGTGCCGAGATGTCATCGCTGACATGCGCCGGCGCCCCGCTCTCCAGCAACCGCGGTGCCTGCACTTCGCTGCGCAGGCATTGCACCGCGCCCAACGCATAGCGGTTGTACAACAACAGGGCCTGTTCGGTGCGCCCCAGCGCCTGACTGATCTTGGCCTGGCAGTATTCGAACTCAAGATTCCAGCGCGGCGCGTGATGCCGGCCGGCACCGGCCAATGCACGCTCGGCCAGGTCGGCGCGCCCCACCGCCAGGGCCGCCAGCGCCAGCTCCACCTGGGCGTCCTGCCGCGCGCAGGGCGGGCAACCGGTTGCCGCTGCCGGCAGTGCATCGATCTGGGCATCGAAGCCGAAGGTGTCGCCGCCGGCGATCCGCAACAGATTGCGCACATGGCGCATGCGCTGCGCCAGGACCGGCATGGTGGCGGTCAGATCGGCGATACAGGCGCGCAAATCGCTGGGTTCGAAGGCATGCGCGGCATCTTCGTGGCGTAGCGTGGCCTGCCAGAACACATGGTCGCTCATCCGGTCGGCGCGGCGGATACGCAGTTGCGCCAGCATGTCCAGACGCAGCGCGGACGCAATCCGCTGCCATTCCGATGCATTGACCTCCAGCTCCGACAGCACGTCCTGGGCACGCTCCAGGGTCTGCAGGGCGAGCGTGCTCTGACCCAGATGGAAATGCGTCAGCGCCTTTCCGAGCAAGCCTTCGCCGCGCAGGCAGGCCGGGGTGTCGCGATCCATCGCCAGCTGCGCGAAGCAGTTCAGCGCCGCGCTCAGACGGCGCTGGCTCAGCATCAGCCAGGCGGTGTTGCGGCACGACAGCAGCCGCAACTGCCGCTGCTGGCCCCGCACGGCCTTCAGCGCATGGCGGTAGGCGTCCTCGGCTTCCTCTTGATACTCCAGGATCAGCAGCGCATCGCCACTGGCGCCGAGCAGGGCAACCTCGTCATCGGGCGTGTCGGGCGCGGCCTGTCCGTCACGTCGTTGTTGAAGATGTTGCAGACCTTGTGGCCAGGCACCTACCAGCATCCTGCTCGTATAGATAGGAAGACGGTCTGCGTAGGACAACGCAGAAATCGCTGCGAAGTACGTGGAAAGGATCATGCCAAGCTCTCTCAGTGGGGGATGCGCAAAAAACCGCAATGCGCCGTTGTATTGGCGCAACCGATTGTATGCAGCCGATCCAATGGAAACCCTCACTCCCGAACGCGCTAAACATCAAAAATTCTCAACCTGTCTTCCTGCACGCGCCGCAGACGTTTTGCTGTTGGATGGGGTATCTGGCATGCGGAAACCCACGCCATCTGCCGAACACGACACGCCGTATGGCGGCGTATTGCCCTGCGAGAAGCCGCGCACGCAGCCCTAAACTATGTAAAGTTCTCTCAGGATGTGCGACATCAACGACAAGTTACCGGTGTCATTACATCTCCCACGTCTGTCCTGCTGATGTCGCCCGCGCGTGGTGTGCAGCCGCGTCGTCACCCCGCGCTACAGCTGCCTCATCATCCATCTCCGCCCGGCGTATTCCGCCAAACGGCAGAATCTCTGCTGAATCGCAATAGATTGGTCTAGACCTTTCCAGACCTTCGTCGGATTCCGCGCTCGTCGTCCGGAATGACCTGCCCGCCTCTGCAGCACACTGCTCATGCCTGTTTGGTCAGAGTAGCGTTACGCGTACATGAGCGCACATTAAAGCCCGGTGACTCCAACCCGAAGAAAAGTACGCGGGAGTGAAACTTTCCACTCCCGCAATGGTACATACCAATGCGTCCGAGCTCGACCGGACACATTCCCTGTCAACTGGATGGTATGGCGATGCACTTCTCGTTCCTGGTCTGCACGGCCTTCCCGCCCGGCGCCTGGCGTCGGTTTGCCGGACCCGTCCTGTGCGAGATCGAGCAGGGGGAAGATACCTGATGCACGGCAACCCTCCGGTTACCCAGGGGTCGGTGTTCCTGCTGAGCCAGGACGCACGCCTGACCTCGCAGATCCACGCCAGCCTGGCCACCCTGGCTGCGCACTTCGCGGTGTTTTCCGACGAACTGGAACTGTTGCGCTTCCTGCGTCATTCCCCCTGCGAATTGCTGATTTTCGATGCAACCTGCGTGGCCTGCGACGAGAGTTCCGTGCTGGCGTGGCAGCGATGCCATGGCGATCACCCGATGCCGTTGATCGTCCTGGGGCGCTTCGATTGCGCCAACGACATCCTGGCCTGGTACCGCGCAGGGGCGCAGGAAGTGCTGGCGCTGCCGGTTAATTCGCACGAACTACAGGTGCGGGCGACACTGGCAACCGCCCCGATGGCTGCCGCCTGTGAGCAGGCGCAGCAGCTCAACGTCGGCCCCTATCGCCTGATCCGTGAGCAAAACACGGTCTACCTGCACGGCAAGCCGATCGTCCTGACGGCACGCGAGTTTTCGATCGCCTGGCTGCTGTTTTCCAGCCCCGGAGTCTGCTTTCGTCGTTGTCAGCTGGCCAAGGCCGTGTGGGGCAGCCATACCGAATTCACCGACCGCACGATGGAGCAGCACATCTACAAGCTGCGCAAGAAATTGCAGCTGTGCAATCACACTGGCCCGGTGCGCATCAGAACCGTGTATTCGCACGGCTACAAGCTGGAACTTGCCCTGCAGGACAAGGATGCAACGCTACCCGGCAAGGGCAGCAACCAGAGCCCGGGGCATCATTCGGCGGCCTGCTGAGCGAGCCGGCCTACAGGTCCGGTGCCGCGTAGCCGCACCGACGCCGTTCCAGCACCGACGCCGTTCCAGCACCGACGTCGTTCCAGCACAGACGTGAGGCGCGCCTTGCCGGGCCGCATGCCGTTGCCAGTGAAAAGAAAGACGGCGCAGGCTTCCCTGCGCCGTTTCCGTTCGCCCAGGCAATCGGGTATTACTGCTTCGGATCTTCGCCGTATTCGTTCGGCCCCGGCGTGCCTTCCAGGCACATGAATACCAGCACGACAAGGCCGCCCACGTGCGGTGCCTCGCAGGGAGCCGGCGAGGCCACCCCAGCCCGGCGGCCTCAGTCCGCCGCCGCCTCCAGCGCCTGGCTCAGCCGCTCGACCGCGACGATCTCCATTCCCTTGATGCTGGAGGTCTTGGGGGCGTTGGCACGCGGCACGATGGCGCGTTTGAATCCGTGCGTGGCGGCCTCCTTCAACCGGTCCTCGCCATTGGGCACCGGGCGGATCTCGCCGGACAGCCCCACCTCGCCGAAAGCGATGGTTTTTTCCGACAGTGGCCGGTCGCGCAGCGAGGACAGCACTGCCAGCAGCACCGGCAGGTCGGCGGCGGTTTCCTGCACGCGGATGCCGCCGACCACGTTGACGAACACGTCCTGGTCACCGACCACGATGCCGCCATGACGATGCAGCACCGCCAGCAGCATCGCCAGCCGGTTCTGCTCCAGCCCCACCGCCACCCGACGCGGGTTGGACAAGGGCGAGGCGTCCACCAGTGCCTGTACTTCGACCATCAGCGGCCGGGTACCTTCGCGCGTCACCATCACGCAGCTGCCCGGCTGTTGCGTGCTGCCGCCGGACAGGAAGATTGCCGACGGGTTGGAGACCTCCTTGAGTCCCTTTTCGCCCATCGCAAACACGCCCAATTCGTTGACCGCGCCGAAGCGATTCTTGAAGGCACGCAGCAAGCGGAACCGACTGCCGCTCTCACCTTCGAAATACAGCACCGCATCGACCATGTGTTCGAGCACGCGGGGGCCGGCGATGCCGCCCTCCTTGGTGACATGCCCGACCAGGAACACGGCGGTGCCGGTTTCCTTGGCGAAGCGCACCAGCCGCGCCGCGCTCTCGCGCACCTGGCTGACCGAGCCTGGCGCGGCGGTCAGCGATTCGGTCCACAGCGTCTGCACCGAATCGGCCACGATCAGCTTCGGTCGCGCCGCGCTGGCATGCTGCAGGATATGTTCGATGCCGGTTTCGGCCAATGCATTCAAGCCTTCCAGCGGCAGATCCAGGCGCACCGCGCGCCCGGCGACCTGGGCCAGCGATTCCTCGCCGGTGACGTACAGCACCGGCAGCGTGCCGGCCATGCTGGCCAACGCCTGCAGCAACAGCGTCGATTTACCGATACCGGGGTCGCCACCGATCAGCACCACCGCGCCTTCGACCAACCCGCCGCCCAGCACGCGATCGAACTCGCCGATGCCGGTGGACACGCGCGCCTGTTCGGTCTGCCGTACATCCTTCAGCGCAGTGATTTTGGGCGCCTCGGCCTTGCCAGCCCAGCCGCTGCGCCGTGACGCCGCTGGCGACGCCTTGCCGCCGGCAGTGGCGCTTTCGAGCACGATTTCGCTGAGCGTATTCCACACCCCGCACTCGGTGCACTGCCCCTGCCACTTGGTGTATTCGGCGCCGCATTCGCCGCAGACATAGGCCGTTTTCGCCTTCGCCATGGATGTTGACTCGTTCGACAATGCGGCAGCATAGTCTGCCGCTGTCGCATCCGGCGAGACGTAGGAAGATCCGCGCGACAGGATCGGCAGCGCGCCGTCGGACCACCCAAACCGACGGCGCGCTGCCCTCAGCAATTGCCGACCACGCGGAGGCCACCGGCGCTGTATTGCCGCCAGAGACCATCGATGCCATCGGCCAGACGGTCGATGTCATCACGCGTGTGCGTGCACATCAGGCTGATGCGCAAGCGTTCCTGGCCGCGTGGCACCGCAGGATAATGCACGGGATTGATGAACAGACCCTGCTCATGCAGATAAGCACTTGCCCTCCTGATATCCATTTGCGGCGGCGTCGGCACGATCAGGATCGCCGAGTCGGTATGCAAGGTGAAGCCCCAGGGCAAGGCGTTGAGTGCCGCCAGCGCATAGGCCACGTTGTCGTGCAACGCCTGCATGCGCTCAGGCTCGCTTTCAATGACATCAAGCGCGCCATGCACCGCCGCGATGGTAGGCGGCGGCAGTGCCGCAGAAAACACGTACGAGCGCGACATGCAGCGTAGATATTCGATCAATGGCCGCGATGCGCAGACGAAGCCGCCGCTGACCGCCAGCGCCTTGCTGAAGGTACCCATCAGCACGTCGATCTGCGAGGCCACGCCGAAGTGCTCGCCTGCACCGCAACCATGCGCGCCGATAACGCCGGTGCCATGCGCATCGTCGACCACCAACAGCGCGCCATAACGACGACAGAGCGGCGCAATGCGGTCCAGTGGTGCCAGATCGCCGTCCATTGAATAAACGCCCTCCACCGCCACGAACACATCCTGCCGACTGGAGCGGGGCTTTGCCAGCATTGCCTCCAGACGCGACACATCGTTGTGCGGAAAGCGCTTGGCGGGAATGTCACCAAGCCGCAGGCCATCGAACAACGAGGCATGCGAATATTCATCGTAGTAAATGCAATCGGTACGCCGCGCCAGCGCCCCGGGCAAGGCCAGATTGGCGCTGAAGCCGCTGGAAAAAATCATCGCATCTTCTTGCTGCTTGTGCGCCGCCAGGCGTTCTTCCAGCTGACGGGTAATGCGTAGATATCCATTGAGCAATGGCGGGCCACCGATGCCGGTGCCGTATTGATCGATGGCGCGCATCACCCGCTCGCGCACCTTAGGATGGGTGGCCAGTCCCAGATAGTTGTTGGAACCAAACATCAATAATCGCTGTACTCCCACGCCATCGCGATCATGCACCAATACTTCCCGGCCAGCCGCCGAGCCGATCACGCGGTGATAGGGCATCCGCCCATCGGCGCGATCCTGTCGCACCATTGTATCGATATACACAGCGCGTTGTGCGAGCGTCAAATCACGTCCGTCGAACAGCGCTGCGGGATCGAAGTTCTCGCCGCTACGCGGCATTTCAAAGTCCGTGCAATCTACTGCAGAATTCATTGAACACCTTACATTTGCCGTATCGCCGGCTATCGGCCTGCACACAGTTGCAGCCGAACAAGATTGCGCGCCCCAAGCGTAAAGATGCAATCCAGGATTAAGTCTGCCAGCGTAAATACTGCGTAATTCAAGGGCAATGAAGTAAATGCATTTAGCCTACAATTCAATAGTATTATTTATTTATCCATATAAACTATGGGCTGAAGCTGAAAGTCAAGGCAGATCAACTTCACTAGCGTCCCAGCAGACGGCCGCGTCGCCCGCACTGCGCTTGGTCCAACTACTGCCACCTCAGCGCCGTGTTACACCGCAAACGGCAACCGCACCTGCTACGGGCATTGACTGCCCGCAGCGACATCTCGGATGCAAACATGCGGCATGCCCGACAGTGGCAGACTCAGTGGACGACTGCCCGGCAAACAACACACATGACAACGACCACCACGCTGCAAGCGCCGACTTGGACAGGCGCAAGCCGGCGCCTGCCCATCACCGTGCCCGGTACAACTCGCTCAACCGATCCGGCTTGCCGGCGATACGCTCCAGATGCGGATACAGCAAGCCGCCGTGGTAATCGAGACGGACGGTCTCGTAGCGATCGCCACGCTTGACCAGCAGCTCGATCGGCGACGTGGTGCCCTTTGCGGCCTTGATCGCGTCCTTGATGACCTCGCCCCCGAACGCGCGGCCGTTGACGGCCGCGATGGTGTTGCCGCCGACCAGCCCCGCATTGAATGCCGGGCTGTCCCATAGCACCTCGTTGATCTCGCCCGAGCTTTCCAGCGACAAGCCGATCAAGTAGGTCAGGCTCACGTCGTTCTCGTTACTCTCGTAGTTCTTGATGACCAGGTTCGGCTCGTCGGTATAGACCAGCTTCCAGCCATTGGCCTCGATCCCTCCATTCAAGGAACCATGCCCGTCCATGCGGCTGCGCAACAGGCTGGCCCAGTCGTAGGCAGCCACGCCGTTGAGAGTGGCGACGATGTCGTCGAAGGTGTACGGGTTGACGTCCCAGTCGCCGTTCTTCATGCCGAAGAAGGCCTTGCCGAAGTCGTCGATCGAGCGCTTGTTGTTGGTCAGTGCACGCAGCTTGCTGTCCACCTCCAGCCACATCATCTGCCCGCCGGAATAATAGTCTTCCGACATCTGATAGCTGCGGTAGGCCTTGGGCCGGCGCAGCGACATGGTGGGGTCGTTGGTGGTGTCCTGCACCGTGCGCCAGGCCATGCCCGGGCGACCGCGCTCATAGGTTGCAGCCACGCCGGCCAGCATGTCGCGCGCCTGCTCCTGCGTCCACAAGCCCGAACGCGCTGCCATCACCTCGCCCCAAAACTGGGTCTGCCCCTCGTACAGCCACAGCAAACTGTCGCCCATGGGCACATTGAAATTGGGCGTTGCCAGGTCGGCGCCGCGGCGGTACTTGCCGTTCCAGGAGTGGTTGAATTCGTGCGCGAGAAGATCGCGTCCGGTCCAGCTCTTGTCCCACTCGGTGAAGTAATTGGTCGGGCCGCTGTTTTCGCTGGAGCGGTGGTGCTCCAGGCCGATGCCACCCAGCTTCTTGGTCAGCGCCAACAGGAATTCGTAATGATCGAAATGGCGCGCGCCATACAGCTTGTCCATCTGCTGCACCAGCGCCGCGTGCGCCTTGATCTGCTCGGGCTTGGCCTCCAGCGCCTTGGCCTCGTCGGCGAACACGTTGAGATAGACCGGCTGCTTGCCGGCGCTCAGCTCCACCCGCTTGTAGTACTTGCCGGCAAACATCGGCGAGTCGACCAGATCGTCGAAATCGATCGGCTTGAAAGTGACCGTGTCGCCCACGCGGCGATCGGTCTCCAGCGCGGTGGCATAACTCCAGCCAGCCGGCAGGGTGACGCTGGCCTGCGCCTTGATGTTGCGCGCGAAGTACCCAGCCGGATAGATCGCCGTGGTGTTCCACTGCAGGTTGAGCATTTCCGGGGTCATCATCACCCGGCCCTGGTTGGGGGCCTGCGGCGAGAGGAACTTGAACTCGGCCGTCAGCTCGGTGGCGCCCTGCGGCACATCCACCTTGAAGGCGTAGACATCGAATTGGTCGCGCGTCCATGGCACCACCTTGCCATCCACCTTGACCACCAGGCCGGCAAGCTTGTCGATCGGCCCGGTCGGCGAGTGATTGCCGGGAATCCACTGCGGATACAGCAGCGTCATCGGGCCAGGCTTGGCCGGCATGCTGGTCCTGACCTTGAAGATGCGGCGCACCAGGTCGGTGGCATCGACGTCGATCTTCAGGGTGCCCTCGAACGGCACGTCCTGTGGCGGCGCGGTTTGCGCCGCCGCCGGCAAGGACAACGCCGCCAGCAGCGACACGGACAACAGGGTGGGCATCTTCATCGCAACTCCGCAGGGGACCTGGAACAGGCAAGCCCACGATGCTAAGCGGCAACGGGCGCCTGCCCGTATGCCATTGGTCATGCCACCCACGAAATCGTGCATCCAAAAAAGCCGCCAGGCGATGGGGGCTTTTTGGGGTCCGGCCGGCAGCCGTCTCAATGCATCATATTGACGTTCATGTTGTGCAACACCCACAGCGAGCCGACGATCACGATGCCGATGATGAGCAACGAGAACAGGCCCACCTGGACGTTGGAACGCTGCTCCGGCGAGCGGTCCATGTGCAGGAAATAGACCATGTGCACCAGCATCTGCACCGCCGCCATCAGCGAGATCACGACCACGGTCACGCCCTTGGAGAACGCGCCGCTCATCACCATCGCGAACGGAATGACGGTCAGGATCACCGCCATGACGAAGCCGATCAGGTAGGACTTGAGACCGCCAGCATGTGCATCGGCGGTATTTTCGGTGTGGTGGTGATTGGCCATTACAGCGCTCCCAGCAGATAGACGACGGTGAACACACCGATCCAGATGATGTCCAGGAAGTGCCAGAACAGGCTCAGGCACGCCAGGCGCGTGCTGTTGCGCGCGGTCAGGCCGTGCTTGGAGATCTGGATCACCAGCACCGCCATCCACAGCAGGCCCGAGGCAACGTGCAGGCCGTGAGTCCCCACCAGGGTGAAGAACGCCGACAGGAACGCGCTGCGACCCGGGCCTGCGCCTTCATGGATCAAGTGGTTGAACTCCCAGATTTCCATGCACAAAAAACCGATGCCCAGCAGCGCGGTGACGGCCAGCCAACCATACAGGCCGCCCATCTTGCGCTTGTGCGCGGCGATCATCGCAAAGCCGAAGCTCAGGCTGCTGAACAACAGCAGGAAGGTTTCCACCAGGACGAACTTGAGATCGAACAGCTCCTTGGCCGTCGGCCCGTCCACCGTGGCGCCGGACAGCACCGCGTAGGTGGCGAACAGGCCGGCGAACAGCAGGCAGTCGCTCATCAGGTAGACCCAGAACCCGAAGACGGTGTTGCCACCGGCGTCGTGATGTTCGTGGTCGTGATCGTGGCCACCCGCGTGGGCGGCGTGGTCAAGCGTGGTCGAGGAAGCCATGGTCATACCACCTTCGCGGGCTGCGCCGCCTGTTGCTGTTCGAGCAGGGCAAAGCGTGCGTTCTCGATCCGCTCCACTTCTTCGGCCGGCACCCAGTAATCGATGTCGTTATCGAAGGTGCGCGCAATGAAGCTGCCGATCATGCCCACCAGGCCGACGATGGCCAGCCACCAGATGTGCCAGGTCAGGCCGAAGCCCAGCAGCACGCTGAAGGCACCCATGTACACGCCCGCACCGGTGTTGCGCGGCATGTGGATGGCTTCGTACTTGGACGGACGCACCCAGCCCTTGCCGTTCTGCTTGTCGGCCCAGAACTGATCGCGGTCGTCGATGTGCGGCAGCACGGCGAAGTTGTAGAACGGCGGCGGCGAGGAGGTCGCCCATTCCAGCGTGCGGCCATCCCACGGATCGCCGGTGTAGTCCATGTGCTCCTTGCGCTTCCACACGCTGTAGCCGATCTGCACCAGGTTCAGGAAGATGCCCATGCCGATGATCGCCGCACCCACCGCAGCGACGTACAGCCACGGCGCCCACTCCGGGTGGTTGTAGGTGTTCATGCGCCGGGTCATGCCCATGAAACCGAGCACGTACAGCGGCATGAAGGCCACGAAGAAACCCACGATCCAGCACCAGAACGAGGCCTTGCCCAGCTTCTCGTTGAGCTTGAAGCCGAACGCCTTGGGGAACCAATAGGTCAGGCCTGCCAGGTAACCGAACACCACGCCGCCGATGATGACGTTATGGAAGTGCGCGATCAGGAACAGGCTGTTGTGCAGCACGAAGTCCACGGCCGGAATCGCCAGCATCACGCCGGTCATGCCGCCGATGGTGAAGGTGATGATGAAGCCGATCGTCCACAGCACCGGCGAGGTCATGTGCACGCGGCCGCGGAACATGGTGAACAACCAGTTGAAGATCTTCACGCCGGTCGGGATCGAGATAATCATCGTCGTGATGCCGAAGAAGGCATTGACGTTGGCACCCGAGCCCATGGTAAAGAAGTGGTGCAACCACACCACGAACGACAGCACGCCGATGCACGAGGTCGCGTACACCATCGAGGTGTAACCGAACAGGCGCTTGCGGCTGTAGGTGGCGATCAACTCGGAGAAGATGCCGAACGCCGGCAGGATCAGGATGTAGACCTCCGGGTGACCCCAGATCCAGATCAGGTTGACGTACATCATGGCGTTGCCGCCACCGTCGTTGGTGAAGAAGTGCGTGCCCAGGTAGCGGTCGGCACCCAGCAACGCCAGCGCCACGGTCAGGATCGGGAACGCGGCGATGATCAGGATGTTGGTAATCAGCGCAGTCCAGGTGAAGATCGGCATGCGCATCAAGGTCATGCCCGGCGCACGCATGCGCATGATCGTCACGAAGAAGTTCACGCCGGTCAGCAAGGTGCCCAACCCGGAGATCTGCAACGCCCAGATGTAGTAGTCCACCCCGACGCCCGGACTATATTCCAGCCCCGACAACGGCGGATACGCCAGCCAGCCGGTCTGCGCGAATTCACCCACGCCCAGCGAGATGTTGATCAACGCCGCGCCGGCCACGAACAGCCAGAAGCTCAGCGAGTTCAGGAACGGGAACGCCACGTCGCGCGCACCGATCTGCAACGGCACGATCAGGTTCAACAGGCCGGTCATGAACGGCATGGCCATGAAGAAGATCATGATGACGCCGTGCGCGGTAAAGATCTGGTCGTAGTGGTGCGGCGGCAGCACGCCTTCGCCACCGTTACCGGCCAGCGCCTGCTGGGCGCGCATCATCGCCGCATCGGCAAAGCCGCGCAGCAGCATGACCAGCGCCACGATGATGTACATCACACCGATGCGCTTGTGATCCACCGAGGTGAACCACTCCTTCCACAGGTAGCCCCACAGCTTGTACTTGGTGAGGGCGCCCGCGATGAGCAGGCCGAGCAGGCCGGCACCACCCAGCGCGACCATGATGATCGGCTCGTGGTACGGAACTGCCTCGATCGTAAGTTTGCCTAGCATCACTTGTCTCCGGAAGTGCACATGGCGACCGGCTCTGCAGCCGGTGCCTGATGGTCGCCGTGGTTGCCCTTGTTATGGCCCGGACCATTCATGTATTTGTCGACCAGCGCGCGGAACATGCCCTCCTGCACCGACGAGTAGTAGGTGACCGGATACTGTTCCTTGTCGTTGCGATTGGCCGCCAGCACCTGGTATTCGGCTGCGTTCAATGCGGTCGGCGACGCCTTGACCTTGGCCACCCACGCCTCGAAGCCGGCCTGGTCGAGCGCATGCGCCTTGAAGCTCATCTTCGAGAAGCCGTGGCCGCTGTAGTTGGTGGACAGGCCGAAGTACTCGCCCGGCTCGTCGGCCACCAGATGCAGCTTGGTTTCCATGCCCGCCATGGCGTAGATCATGGTGCCCAGGTGCGGAATGAAGAACGAGTTCATCACCGTGTCGGAGGTGATCTTGAAGTTCAGCGGCGTGTGCACCGGAAACGCGATTTCGTTGACGGTAGCGATGTTCTGGTCGGGATAGATGAACATCCACTTCCAGTCCAGCGACACCGCTTCGATGTTGATCGGCTTGACGTCCGAATCCAGCGGCCGGTACGGGTCCAGCGCGTGCGACGAGCGCCAGGTCAGCACCGCCAGCACCAGGATGATGACGCACGGGATCGACCACACCACCACTTCGATGGCGGTGGAGTGCGACCAGTCCGGCTCATAGCGGGCCTTGGTGTTGGAAGCGCGATACTTCCACGCGAACGCAATCGTCATCACGATCACCGGGATGACCACGATCAGCATCAGCACCACCGAGGTGATGAGCAACTGCTTCTCGTCGTGGCCGATCTGGCCTTTCGGATTGAGGATGGCCGAGTTGCAGCCTGCCAGCAGCAGGAACGGCAACATCAGGCCTGGACGAAGTAAACGCCCGAGATGTTTCAGCGGAATCATCGGTCGATCCAAGTGCGAAGGAACGCCAGCCTCGTTCGTCGTATCCGGTGGGGGGACTTGTCCACGGCTGCGCTTTTTGGATGGAAGGCGCCGCGCAGACCGAAGACACGGGTTAGCTGCCTAATTTTAAACTTTGCTGCACCTGCACGAAACCCATTGGCAATGATCTGCCGCAATAAAATACGTGCAACGTTGTGCGACATGTTGTCGCAGCGCAGGCAAACGTCGCAGTGCGCCCTGGCACCTGCCCGCAACGATCTGAAAGTGACCTGCGCACAGGCGCAGCGACGGCGCGGATTGACTACACGCCTGGCAAAACGCAACCGGGCCGGCCAAGGGCCGACCCGGTGCGAGCGTGCTGGTGCCGGAAATAGGAATCGAACCTACGACCTACGCATTACGAATGCGCCGCTCTACCAACTGAGCTATTCCGGCGAGCCGCCAATTGTAGGAGCGTGGACAGCGTGCGGTCAATCTCCAGCAACTGGCGCGCCGGCTGGCGGCACATACCTGCCCCGCTCAGCCGACCAGGCGCAGCCGCAGCTCCTTGGGCAATGCGAATACCATCGATTCCGGCTCGCCCTGCAGTTCGGAGACGCCCGCCGCGCCGAGCTCGCGCAGCCGCGCCAGCACGCCATCGACCAGCACCTGTGGCGCCGAGGCGCCGGCGGTCAGGCCAATGTGCTGCTTGCCGACGATCCAGGCCGGATCGATCTCGCTGGCGTTGTCGATCAGGTACGACTCCACCCCGTCGCGCCGGGCCAGCTCGCTCAGGCGATTGGAATTGGAGCTGTTGGGCGAGCCCACCACCAGCACCAGGTCGCACTGCCGCGCCAGGTCGCGCACCGCATCCTGGCGGTTCTGGGTGGCATAGCAGATGTCGTCGTGCCGCGGCCCCTGCATGGCCGGATAGCGCGCACGCAACGCCTCGATGATGCCCATGGTGTCGTCCACCGACAGCGTGGTCTGGGTGGTGTAGGCAAGATTGTCCGGCTGGTCGATCTGCAGCGTGGCGACCTGCTCGATGTCTTCCACCAGATAGATCTTGCCGGCGCCGCGTTCGCGGCTCCACTGCCCCATCGTACCTTCCACTTCCGGATGCCCGGCGTGGCCGATCAGCACCACGTCGCTGCCGGCCCGGCAATGCCGCGCCACCTCGAAATGCACCTTGGTGACCAGCGGGCAGGTGGCGTCGAACACCTTCAGCCCACGCCGCTCGGCCTCCTGGCGCACCGCCTGCGAGACGCCGTGCGCGCTGAAGATCACCGTGGCCGCATCTGGTACTTCGTCCAGTTCCTCGACGAAGATCGCGCCGCGTTCCTTGAGATCGTCAACTACAAAACGGTTGTGCACCACTTCGTGCCGTACGTAGATCGGCGCGCCCAGCGTCTCGATCGCACGCTTGACGATCTCGATCGCGCGATCGACACCGGCACAGAAACCGCGGGGATTGGCGAGCAGGACGTCCATGACGGGCATTCTACGGCAATGGGGAAGTGGGATCGGCTGGAATGATAGAAGCCGGCAACCGGCTTCAGCCTCGATTCCCGATTCCCGGTTCCCGATTCCCGCGCTTGTCGAACAGACCGAACACGGCGATTCCGATGGCGCCCCCCACGATCGCCGAATCGGCGATGTTGAAGGACGGCCAGGTGTGGCTGCCGATGTACCACTGGATGAAATCGACCACGTGGCCGTGCATCAGCCGGTCGATCACGTTACCGATCGCCCCGCCGATCACCAGCGCGTACGGCAGTGCGCTGCGCCAATCCGCGCGCGCGGTGCGCGACAGCCAGAAGGCAAGCAGGCCGCTGATGCCCACCGCCAGCGCGGTGAAGAACCACAGCTGCCAGCCGCCGGCATCGCTCAGAAAACTGAAGGCCGCACCGGTGTTGTAGGTGCGGTACCAGTTCCAAAAACCCTCGATGACCGGCACCGGCGTGTACTCAGGCAGGCTGGACAGCACCCAGGCCTTGCTCCATTGGTCCAGCCCGATCACCACGGCCGACAGCAACAGCCAGATCAATGCGGAGGGTTTAGGTCTTGCGGTCATGAAATCACCTTAGGTGGTGCGACTCCCGGGGTCGGGAGACGCTGGCCGACGGGCACATCGGCAGGCAGCGCCGGATGCGCCAAGTACGGCCCTCATCCGGCGCTGCGCGCCACCTTCTCCCGCTTGCGGGAGAAGGAGTATTGGAACCGACTCCCGCTTGCGGGAGAAGGAGTATTGGAACCGACTCCCGCTTGCGGGAGAAGGAGTATTGGAACGGACTCCCGCTTGCGGGAGAAGGAGTATTGGAACCGACTCCCGCAATCAATCCATCAGAACCAACGACGGTTCTCGCCGGGGCCTTCAATGTTGCTGACGCAGCGGCTGCACAGCTCCGGATGCCGCAGGTCGCTGCCCACGCTGGCCTGGTGGTGCCAGCAGCGCACGCACTTGGACTTGGTGGTCGGCTGTGCACTGACGAAGATGTCGTCGGTGCTGGCCGCAGTCACGGTCACATCGCCACTGATGAACAGGAAGCGCAATTCCTGGCTCAGCGGCTGCCAGCGCGCGGCGGTCTGCGCATCGGCGGCCACGGTGATCTCCGCTTCCAGTGCCGCGCCGATGGCGCCATTGGCACGCATCGGCTCCAGCACCTTGGCCACCTGCTCGCGCAGGGCCAGCAGCTTGTCGAAGTCCGCACTGGTCAAGGCGGCATCGGCCGGCAACGGCGCCAGGCCGTCGTACCAGGTGGCAAACAGCACGTTGCCGGCATGCTCGCCCGGCAGATAGGCCCATAGCTCGTCGGCGGTGAAGCTCAGCACCGGCGCAACCCAGCGCACAAACGCCTCGGCCACGTGATACATCGCGCTCTGCGCCGAACGCCGTCCGCGCGAATCCTCGGCCATCGTGTACAGACGGTCCTTGGTGACGTCCAGGTACAGCGAGCCCAGGTCCACGCTGCAGAAGTTCAGCAGTGCCTGCACGATCTCGGCGAAGTCGTAGCGCGCGTAGGCGGCCACGATCTTTTCCTGCAGTTCGTATGCGCGATGCACGATCCAGCGGTCCAGCAGCACCATGTCCTCCAGCGCCACCAGGTGCTGGCGTGGATCGAAGCCATGCAGGTTGCCGAGCAAAAACCGCGCGGTATTGCGCAGACGACGATACGCATCGGCATTGCGCTTGAGGATTTCCTGCGACAGCGACATCTCGTTGCTGTAGTCGGCCGAAGCGATCCACAGGCGCAGGATGTCCGCGCCCAGGGTCTTCATGATGTCCTGCGGCTCGATCCCGTTGCCCAACGACTTGGACATCTTGCGGCCGTGCTCGTCTACGGTGAAGCCGTGGGTCAGGCACTGCTTGTACGGTGCCGCCTTGTCCATCGCCACGCCGGTCAACAGCGAGGACTGGAACCAGCCGCGATGCTGGTCCGAGCCTTCCAGGTAGAGGTCGGCCGGCTTGGGCAGGCCGCGGTCCACCAGCACTGCCTCGTGGGTGACGCCGGAATCGAACCACACATCCAAGATGTCGGTGATCTTGTCGTAGTCGGCGGCCTCCTCGCCCAGCAGCTCGGCCGCGTCCAGCGTGTACCACACGTCCACACCGCCCTGCTCCACCCGGTCAGCCACCTGGCGCAGTAGTTCGGTGCTGCGCGGATGCGGCTCGCCGGTTTCGCGGTGCACGAACAGCGCGATCGGCACGCCCCAGGTGCGCTGGCGCGAAATGGTCCAGTCCGGGCGGCCCTCGACCATCCCGGCGATGCGCGCCTGGCCCCAGGACGGATACCAGGTCACGCCTTCGATGGCCTTGAGCGCATCGGCACGCAAACCGGCCTTTTCCATCGAGAAAAACCACTGCGGCGTGGCGCGGAAGGCGATCGGCGTCTTGTGGCGCCAGCAGTGCGGGTAGCTGTGCTCCATCTTGCTCGCCGCCAGCACCACACCGGTGTCGCGCAAGGCCTCGATGATGATCTCGTTGGCCTTCCAGATATGCAGCCCGGCCAGCACGGTGTCGCCCAGCGGCGGGGTCGACGGCAGGTACACGCCGCGCCCGTCCACCGGGTTGATCTGCGCGGCGCCATAGCGCTCCAGCAGGCCGTACTGCTTGGACACCTGGTAGTCCTCCTGGCCATGGCCAGGCGCGGTGTGCACGGCACCGGTGCCGTCCTCGGCCGACACGTGGTCGCCCAGCAGCAGCGGGATCTCGCGCTCGGCATAGAACGGGTGCGCCAGCAGCAGTTGCTCCAGCGCCGCACCCTTGGCATGGCCATGCACCACGACCTCGTCCACGCCGTAGCGGGCCAGCGCCTTGGCCGCCAGCGCCTCGGCCACCACCAGCCAGCGCGGCTGGCCGCGATCGACCGGGCCTTGAACCAGCACATAATCCAGCTCCGCACCCAGACTCACCGCCAGCGAGGCCGGCAGCGTCCAGGGCGTGGTGGTCCAGATCGGCACCGCCACACCCACGCCGGCCGGCAAGCGCGCGCCGAAGGCAGCAGCCATAGCCGCCGGATCACGCGCCGGATAGGCGATATCCACCGTCGGCGACACCTTGTCGGCATATTCGATCTCGGCCTCGGCCAGCGCCGAACCGCAGTCGAAGCACCAGTGCACCGGCTTCACGCCACGGGTGAGGTGGCCGTTGTCGACGATCTTCGCCAGCGCACGGATCTCGTTGGCTTCGAAGTGGAAATCCAGCGTCTTGTACGGGTTGTCCCAATCGCCGATCACACCCAATCGCTTGAAGTCGCGGCGCTGCAGATCGATCTGCTCGGTCGCGTATTCGCGGCACTTCTGCCGGAACTGCGCAGCATCGAGCTTGACGCCGACCTTGCCGTACTTCTTTTCGATCGCGATCTCGATCGGCAGGCCATGGCAATCCCAGCCCGGGATAAACGGCGCATCGAAGCCAGCCAGATACTTGGACTTGACGATGATGTCCTTGAGGATCTTGTTGACCGCATGGCCGAGGTGGATCTGGCCGTTGGCATACGGCGGGCCATCGTGCAGCACGAACAGCGGGCGCCCGGCCGCGTTGGCGCGCAGCTGCGCATACAGCCCCTCGCGCTCCCAGCGGTCCAGCATCGCCGGCTCGCGCTTGGGCAGGTCGCCGCGCATCGGAAATTCCGTCGCAGGCAGATGGAGAGTGGCTTTGTAGTCTTGGGTCACAGGAATCTACCGTTACGCTGCGTTGTCTGGAGTGTCGGCACGTGTGCGTGCAGACGCTTGTGGATGGCTCACGGGTGTTGCAGAAGGCGCATGCTCAAGCAACACGGCACGCGCCTGTTCGGCATCGCGATGCATCTGCACGGTCAGCGCCTCCAGGCCATCGAACTTTTCCTCGTCGCGCAGCTTGGCGACGAATTCGACCTCCAGATGCCGGCCATACAGATCGCCCTGAAAATCGAACAGATGCGCCTCCAGCAGCGGCTCCACGCCAGCCACGGTCGGCCGCGTGCCGAAGCTGGACACCGATGGCCATGGCTGCGCGGCCACGCCATGCACCCAGGTTGCATAGATGCCCGACAGCGCCGGCGTGCGCGAAAACCGCAGATTCGCAGTGGGATACCCCAGCGTGCGCCCCAGCTGTTTGCCGCGCACCACCCGTCCTCCGATGGCATACGGGCGGCCGAGCAGATCGGCGGCATGCGCAAACTCGCCTGTCACCAGCAGCTCGCGGATGCGCGTGGCGGAAATGCGCTCGCCATGCAGATGCACCGGCGCGATCTCCCCGGCCGCAAATCCGTGCTGTTCGCCCAGGGTGCGCAGCAAGGCGATGTCGCCGCCGCGGCGATGGCCAAAACGGAACTCCGGGCCAATCCATACCTCGCGGGCGCAGAGCCGGCCAACCAGCGCCAGGCGCACGAAATCCTCGGCACTCATCGCCGACAGGTGGCCATCGAAGCGGATCAGGCCCACGCTGTCGGCGCCGAAGCCGAGCAAGCCTTCGATCTTGGCGCGTGCCAGGGTCAGCCGCGGCGGCGGAGCGGCCGGGGCGAAGAACTCGCGCGGCAATGGCTCGAAACTCAACGCCACCGCCGGCACGCCCAGCGCGCGCGCGCGGTCAACTGCGTGTTGCACCAATGCCCGATGCCCCAGGTGCAGGCCATCGAAGGCGCCGATGCAGACCACGCTTCCGTGCGGGAACAGCGTCCCGCCCTCGACGTCTCTAAACAGCCTGCTCATTCCTCGATCCAAACAGATGCCGGCCTGTGGCCGACCCTCGTTGATGCATAACGCGTAAGTATAGCCGTGCCTGTCAACCCGCATGGCCCGCACCGAGCACGCCAGCGCTTACCGGCACGACGCCGAGCCGGCCCTCAGCAGGCACCGCGCAGGCAGGCGGCGGCTGGCAACCGACCGTCGGCCGTCACCGTCGGCACGCACTACAGTGGACTTTCCACGCCTGCACGGTCCTTGCCGACTCCAGATCCAGGCAGCATTCGCCCAGGAATCACCGCAGAACTCGAAATCCACACTCAGCTCTCGCGCAGATGCCGTGGCCGCAAGCCCAGCGCCAGCTGCGCCATCACGTAGGTGAGCCCGCCACTGCCAACCAGCACCGCCAGCCAACCGATCCGCTGCCATTTGTCCATCCCGGTGAACGACGGCAACCACCACAACAGGCCCAACAGCACCACGCCCATCGCCGCACACGCCAGCGCCAGACGCAGCACATAGCCGCCCCAGCCCGGCCGGCGCTGGTACACGCCAGATTTGCCCAGCCAATACCACAGCAACCCCAGGTTGAGATAGCTCGACAGCGCACTGGCAATTCCCAGCGCCAGGTGCAGCCCCGGCTGCTTGCCCAGCGCCTGCATCACGCCCTGCGCCTTGAGCTCGGGCGGCACCATGAGCTGGTACAGCACTGCCAGCAACACGACGTTGAAGACCATATTGGCTACCAGCGCCGCCACGCCGGCGCGCACCGGGGTGCGGGTATCCTGGCGCGCATAGAACGCCGGCAGCACCACCTTGAGCATCGCGTACGCCGGCAGGCCGAAGCTCAGCCCGTACACCGACATCGCCGTCATCCGGGTATCGAAGGCAGTGAACTGGCGGTACTGGAACAACGTTGCCACCAGCGGCTCGGCCAGCAACAACAACCCCAGCATCGCCGGCATGGCGATCAGCAAGGTGGTCCGGAAGCCCCAGTCCAGTGCGCCAGAAAACGCGGCGCGGTCGGTCTTGACGTGATGCCGCGCCAACGCCGGCAGGATCACCGTGCCCAATGCCACGCCAAACACGCCCAGCGGCAGCTCCAGGAAACGGTCGGCCAGCGACAGCCACGACTGCGAGCCGTCGATCAGCCTGGCGGCGATGACGGTGTCCAGCAGCAGGTTGATCTGCGCCACCGAAGAGCCGAACAGGGTCGGCACCATCAGGGTCAGCACCTTGCGTACGCCCGGATGCCGCCAGCCCCAGCGCGGCAGGGTCAACAGATGGATGCCTTTGAGCGAAGGCAGCTGGAACAGCAACTGCAGCATGCCCGCCGCCAGCACCGCCCAGCCCAGCGCAAGGATCTGTTTCTCCGGCGTCCCGCCCAACCGCGGCGCCAGCCACACCGCCCCGGCGATCATGCACAGGTTGAGGATCACCGGGGTCAGCGCCGGCATGGCGAACTTCTGGAAACTGTTGAGCGCCCCGCCAGCGAGCGCGGTCAGCGAGACGAACAGCAGGAACGGGAAGGTCAAACGAAACAGATCCACCAGCAGGCCATGCTTGGCCGGGTCCGTATCCACTCCACTGGAGAACAGCGTGGCCAGCTGCGGGGCGAAGATCAGTGCCAGCGCGGTGACCAGCAGCAGCACCCCGCCCAGGGTACCGGCCACGCGCGCCATCAGCTCGCGCAGCTCCGCATGCGGGCGGGTCTCCTTGACTTCGGTAAACACCGGCACAAAGGCAGTGGCGAAGGACCCTTCGGCAAATAGCCGACGCAGGAAATTGGGGACCCGGAAGGCCACCCAGAATGCATCGGTCACCGCATTGGTGCCGAACGTAGTGGTGATGACCTGGTCACGTACCAGCCCCAGCACCCGCGAGACCATGGTCATGCTGCTGAACGAGAGCAGACCCCTCACCATGCGGGGTGTGCTCATGGGTGATCCCTCTTGACAACTGACTTGACGTACATATCTGGGTCCATCATACTTTCGCGCTTGCTTTTTCCACCACACCGATTTTTCAGGAAACCACCACCGTGGCCAATATCAAGTCCGCCAAGAAGCGCGCCAAGCAGACCGTTGTGCGCAATGAGCGCAACACCGGACAGCGCTCGATGCTGCGCACCGCCGTCAAGAAGGTGATCAAGGCCCTTGACGCCAACGATGCTGCAGGCGCCGAAGCCGCTTTCGCCGTTGCACAGCCGATCCTCGACCGTTTCAGCGCCCGCGGCCTGATTCACAAGAACAAGGCTGCCCGTCACAAGAGCCGCCTGACCGCGCGCATCAAGGCCATCAAGGCCGCGTAAGCGATCAGCTGCAACGTCGCCGGAAGCCTGGCTTCCGGTGGCACAGAAAAACCCGGCCTTGGCCGGGTTTTTTGTGTGTGCGTGTGCGCACTCAGCCTGCATTGCGCGCCTCGAGCTCGTCCTCGCGCTGACGATCGAAGAACGCCATCACGTCCTTCATGATCGGGAAGGTGCCGTCGCGGCCCAGCGCCGAGACCAGATACCACGGCGCCGTCCAGCCCAGTTCGGCCACGATGGCCTCGGCAGCGGCGCGCGCCTCGTCCTCGAACATCAGGTCGGCCTTGTTGAGCACCAGCCAGCGCGGCTTCTTCAGCAACTCGGGATCATGCCGTTCGAGCTCGCGTTCGAGGGTGCGCACCTGGTCGGCCGGCGACACACCGTCCACGCCACCATCCATCGGCGCCATATCCACCAGATGCAGCAGCAGGCGGGTGCGCTGCAGATGGCGCAGGAACTGCGTGCCCAGGCCGGCGCCATCGGCGGCACCCTCGATCAGGCCCGGCACGTCGGCGATCACGAAGCTGCGATAGGCCTCCACACTGACCACGCCCAGATTCGGATACAGCGTAGTGAAAGGATAGTCGGCCACCTTTGGCGTCGCCGAGGACACCGCGCGAATCAATGTGCTCTTGCCGGCGTTAGGGAAGCCCAGCAGGCCCACATCGGCCAGCAGCTTGAGTTCCAGCTTCAGCAGCCGCTCCTCGCCCTCTTCGCCGGTGGTGGACTGGCGCGGCGCGCGGTTGACCGAACTCTTGAAATGCATGTTGCCCAGACCGCCCTTGCCGCCCTTGGCCACCAGCAGGCGATCGCCGTGCTGGATCAGGTCGCCGATCACTTCGTCGGTCTGTACATTGATGACCACGGTGCCGACCGGCACCACGATGACGCGATCCTCGCCACCCTTGCCGTAGGCCTGGCGGCCCATGCCGTTCTCGCCGCGCTGCGCCTTGAAGGTGCGCTCATGGCGGAAGTCGACCAGGGTATTGACGTTCTCATTGGCCACGATCCACACGCTGCCACCGGCACCCCCATCGCCACCATCCGGCCCACCCAGCGGAATGAACTTCTCGCGGCGAAAGCCGACACAGCCATTGCCGCCATTACCGGCGGTGACCAGGATTTCTGCTTCGTCGACTAACTTCATGGGATGACAACCGGGAATGGGGAATGGGGAATGGGGAATCGGCACAGCGAATGTCCGCCTCCTGCCAGCAAGACGGCTCGCCGGCATGGCTGCAGAATCCGGTCGGGGTGCAGAACCGCTTTTCCGATTCCCCATTCCCGATTCCCGGCCTTCAAACGCAAAACCCCGCCGAAGCGGGGCTTTCCGTCTCGTTCGCCGGGCAGCGATGCCTGACGGACTGGCCTGCATGGCGCGGGCGATTACGCCTCGGCAACCACGCTGACGGTGCGACGCTTCTTCGGACCCTTGGTGGAGAACTCCACCTTGCCGTCGACCAGCGCAAACAGCGTGTGGTCACGACCCAGGCCGACGCCGGCGCCCGGATGGAACTGGGTGCCGCGCTGACGCACGATGATGTTGCCGGCGTCGATGGCCTGGCCACCGAAGATCTTCACGCCGAGGTACTTCGGGTTGGAATCGCGACCGTTGCGCGAGGAACCTACGCCCTTTTTATGTGCCATGACTGGTTCTCCTTACTTCTTGTCGCCACCGGCGATGCCGGTGATCTCGATTTCGGTGTAGTGCTGACGGTGTCCCTGACGCTTCATGTGGTGCTTGCGGCGACGGAACTTGATGATGCGCACCTTGTCGGCGCGGCCGTGGGCCACGACCTTGGCGGTGACCGAGGCGCCCTTCAGCGCATCGCCCAGCTTGATGCCATCGCTGTCGCCCAGCATCAGGATGGTGTCGAACTTGATCTCGTTGCCTGCTTCGACTTCGAACTTTTCCACACGGAGCGTTTCGCCCTGCGCGACGCGGTATTGCTTACCGCCGGTTACCAGAACTGCGTACATGACCAGGTGTTCCTCTGTAGTTATTATGGTCGCCTGACTTGCCCATGGGGCAGACAGGAGCGGGATTGTACTGGCCTAACGGGTTTCGGGTCAACCCGCAAGCACCGCTGCGGCAGCAGGCCCGACCCGGGCCGTGGAACGCATCATCCGGCCGCCACAACGGCCCCGGCAGACTGGCATTTGGGGCAATTGCCCTCATCTAGGTCGGCGGGTAGGCTGATCGACTGCCACTCATTCCTGCTGAGCACGCTCGCATCACCGCCGGTTCGCCGGCCCGACATCGGATCCCCCATGGCGATGGATTTCATCCGCATCCGCGGCGCGCGGACGCACAACCTCAAGAACATCGACCTCGACCTGCCTCGCGACAAACTGATCGTGATTACCGGCCTGTCCGGCTCGGGCAAGTCGTCGTTGGCGTTCGACACCATCTGCGCAGAAGGCCAGCGCCGCTACGTCGAGTCGCTGTCGGCGTATGCGCGCCAGTTTCTCAGCGTGATGGAAAAGCCGGACCTGGACCACATCGAAGGCCTGTCCCCGGCCATCTCGATCGAGCAGAAGTCCACCTCGCACAACCCGCGCTCCACCGTGGGCACCATCACCGAAATCTACGACTACCTGCGCCTGCTGTACGCACGCGTGGGCCAGCCGCGTTGCCCGGACCACGGCTTCCCGCTGGAGGCACAGACCGTCAGCCAGATGGTCGACCACATGCTCAGCCAGGACCAGGAACAGCGCTACATGCTGCTGGCGCCGGTGATCCGCGACCGCAAGGGCGAGCATGCGCAGGTGTTCGAACAACTGCGCGCGCAAGGCTTCGTGCGCGTGCGCGTGGACGGCGAGCTGTACGAGATCGATGCGGTGCCAGCGCTGGCACTGCGCCAGAAGCACACCATCGAAGCGGTGATCGACCGCTTCCGTCCGCGCGAAGACATCAAGCAGCGCCTGGCAGAAAGTTTCGAAACCGCGCTCAAGCTGGGCGAAGGCATGGTGGCGGTGCAGTCGCTGGATGACCCGGCTGCAGCACCGCATCTGTTCTCCTCCAAGTACAGCTGCCCGGTGTGCGACTACTCGCTACCGGAGCTGGAACCGCGGCTGTTTTCGTTCAACGCGCCAGTGGGCGCCTGCCCGAGCTGCGATGGCCTGGGCGTGGCCGAGTTCTTCGACCCAGACCGGGTGGTGGTGCATCCGGAGCTGTCGTTGTCGGCCGGTGCGGTGCGCGGCTGGGACCGGCGCAATGCCTACTACTTCCAGCTGATCGCCTCGCTGGCCAAGCACTACAAGTTCGACGTGGATGCGGTGTGGAATACGCTGCCGGCCAAGGTGCGCCAGGCGGTGCTGTTCGGCAGCGGCGATGAGGTCATCAACTTCACCTACTTCACCGATGCGGGCGGGCGCACCACGCGCAAGCACCGCTTCGAAGGCATCCTGCCGAACCTGGAACGGCGCTACCGCGAAACCGAGTCGCCGGCCGTGCGCGAGGAGCTGACCAAGTACGTCAGCCAACAGCCCTGCCCGGCCTGCAACGGCACCCGCCTGAATCGCGCCGCACGCAATGTGTTCGTGGCCGATCGCCCGCTGCCCGAGCTGGTGGTGCTGCCGGTCAACGAGGCGCTGGGCTTTTTCCAGGGCCTGTCGCTGCCGGGCTGGCGTGGCGAAATCGCGGCCAAGATCGTCAAGGAGATCGCCGAGCGGTTGGGCTTCCTGGTCGACGTAGGCCTGGACTACCTCACCCTGGAACGCAAGGCCGACACCTTGTCCGGTGGCGAAGCGCAGCGGATTCGATTAGCCAGCCAGATCGGCGCCGGCCTGGTCGGCGTGATGTATGTGCTGGACGAACCGTCGATCGGCCTGCACCAGCGCGACAACGAACGCCTGCTGGGCACGCTGACCCGGCTGCGCGACCTGGGTAACACCGTGATCGTGGTCGAACACGACGAGGACGCAATCCGCCTGGCCGACCATGTGCTGGATATCGGCCCCGGCGCGGGCGTGCATGGCGGCGAGATCTGCGCGCAAGGCACCTTGAAGGACATTCTGGAATCGCCACGCTCGCTGACCGGGCAATACCTGTCGGGCAAGCGACGCATCGAGATTCCCAAGCAACGCCACAAGCCCAACCCGAAGATGATGCTGCATCTACGCGGGGCCACCGGCAACAATCTCAAGAACGTCGACCTGGATATTCCGGCCGGGCTGCTGACCTGCATCACCGGCGTGTCCGGCTCGGGCAAGTCCACGCTGATCAACGACACCTTGTTCTCGCTGGCCGCCAACGAGATCAATGGCGCCTCGCATCCGGTGGCGGCCTACCGGGAGATCGAGAATCTCGACCTGTTCGACAAGGTGGTGGATATCGACCAGTCGCCGATCGGGCGCACGCCGCGCTCCAACCCGGCCACCTACACCGGACTGTTCACGCCGCTGCGCGAACTGTATGCCCAAGTACCGGAAGCGCGCGCACGCGGCTATTCGCCCGGGCGTTTCAGCTTCAATGTTCGCGGCGGTCGCTGCGAAGCCTGCCAGGGCGATGGCCTCATCAAGGTGGAGATGCACTTCCTGCCGGACGTGTACGTGCCCTGCGATGTGTGCCACGGCAAGCGCTATAACCGCGAGACGCTGGAGATTTTGTACAAGGGCTACACCATCAACGACGTGTTGCAGATGACCGTGGAAGATGCACTGCGCCTGTTCGAACCGGTGCCATCGATCGCGCGCAAGCTGGAAACGCTGGTGGACGTGGGCCTGAGCTACATCAAGCTGGGCCAGAGCGCGACCACCTTGTCCGGCGGCGAGGCGCAACGCGTCAAGCTGTCCAAGGAACTGTCGCGGCGCGATACCGGGCGCACCTTGTACATCCTCGACGAGCCGACCACCGGCCTGCATTTCCACGATATCGAAGCCTTGCTCGGCGTGCTGCACAAGCTGCGCGACGAGGGCAACACGGTGGTGGTGATCGAACACAATCTGGATGTCATCAAGACCGCCGACTGGATCGTGGACCTGGGTCCGGAAGGTGGCCACCGCGGTGGCACCGTGCTGGTGTCCGGCACGCCGGAAGACGTGGCTGCCGAACCAACGTCCTATACGGGACACTTCCTGGCCAAGATGCTGCCGTCGGTGACCGCGCGCCAGACGCGTCCGGCCGCCGTGGCCAACAAGCCCGACGCGCGCCCTCCGCGCAAGGTCAAACCGGAGAAGGTGGCCAAGGTCGCCAAGTCCGCCACCAAGAAAACTGCGAACAAGAAGGCAAGCCGATGAGCGAACACAAGGTGCTGGCACGCGTCCCGATCAGCGTGCGCTGGCGCGACATGGACAGCATGGGCCACGTCAACAACGCCAAATACATTTCTTACCTGGAAGAGGCGCGCGTGCGCTGGATGTTGGGCGTGCAAGGCGTGTCGATGACCGACCCGATTGCACCGGTGGTGGCGGCGACCAACGTCAACTACAAGCGCCCGCTGGTCTGGCCCAACGATATCGTGGTGGAACTGTTGGTCGAACGCCTGGGCAGCAGCAGCATCACCATCGGCCACCGCATCGTCGACCAGAAGGACGACGCCCTGCTGTATTCGGACGGCAACGTGGTGGTGGTGTGGATCGACACCCAGACCGGCAAGAGTGCTGCACTTCCGGACGCGGTGCGCAGCGCCTGCAGCTGAGCCAGAACGGCACTGCCGGCAGGCGTGACCCGACCTCAAGGAGTTCCGAATGAGCATCCAGATCCTGGACCATGGCCGTCTGCGCGAGCTGCGCCTGACACGTCCGCCGGTCAATGCCTTGGACAGTGCGCTGTGCCAGGCGCTGGGCGCGGCGGTGCGACAGGCCGGCAGTGAAGCCGATGGCATCGTGCTGTCGGGCGGGGAGCGGATTTTTTCCGGCGGCATGGATGTGCCGCAACTGCTGGCGCACGGCACCGACCGCGCCGCGCTGCTGGCCAGCTGGACGGCGTTCTTCGACGCTGCCCAGGCGCTGGCCAACAGTCCGATTCCAGTGGTGGCGGCGATCGGCGGGCATGCGCCGGCCGGTGGCTGCGTATTGGCGCTGTGCTGCGATTACCGGGTGATGGCGCGCAGCGCCGACACCGCCAAACCGTATGCGATCGGCTTGAACGAAGTGCAGGTGGGCCTGGCGGCACCGGAGGGCATCCAGCGCCTGCTGCGCCGGGTGGTGGGCGCGCACCGTGCCGAACGCCTGCTGATCGCCGGGCAGCTGCTGCCGGCCGAACAAGCGGTGCAGATCGGCCTGGTGGACGAACTGGTCGATGGAGAACTGGTCACCGCGCGCGCGGTGGCCTGGCTGCACGCCCTGCTGCAGCTACCGCGCCAGCCGATGCTGGCCACACGCGCGGTGGCACGCGCGGACCTGCACGCGGCACTGGCCCCGGAGCTGATCCAGCTGGAGCGCTTTGTCGATGGCTGGTACGCCCCGGATGCGCAGGCTGCGTTGCACCGCCTGGTGGCACGCCTGCACAAGGCCTGAGCGCGGCCACGCCACGGCGAGCGCACGGCGGCCCGCTATAATCGCGGCCCATCGCATGCCCCAGGCCAGCCCCTTGTCCGCCAACGCCGAACCCGTGGTCTCCGAACTCATCAGCCTGTTGTCGCTGGAGCGCCTGGAAGACAACCTGTTTCGTGGCCAAAGCCGCGACATCGGCACCAAATACGTGTTCGGTGGCCAGGTGCTGGGCCAGGCGCTGGCGGCAGCGCAGGCCACGGTGGACAACGGCCGACAGGCACACTCGCTGCACGCCTATTTCCTGCGTGCCGGCAACATCGACCACCCCATCGTCTACGACGTCGACCGCACTCGCGATGGCGGCAGTTTTTCGGTGCGCCGGGTCACCGCGATCCAGCACGGCAAGGCGATCTTCTTCTGCGCGGCCTCGTTCCAGGAACACGAAGATGGCGCCGAACACCAATCGGCGATGCCGGTGGTACCACCGCCGGAAGACATCGAGCCTGCGGCCGCCCTGGCCCCGGAGGTCCTGGCCAGGCTGCCGGCCAAAGTGCAGCGCTGGCTTTCGCGCGGTGGCCCGTTCGAGTTTCGCCATGTGTTCCCGCGCGACGAACTCAAGCCGCCCAAGCGCCCGCCGTTCCAGCAGATGTGGCTGCGCCTGACCGATCCCATCGGCGAGGACGTCGGCCTGCACCAAGCGCTGCTGGCCTATGCCTCGGATTTCCAGCTACTGGGTACCTCCACATTTCCGCACGGCATCAGCTACTACACGCCGAATGTGCAGATGGCCTCGCTGGATCACGCACTGTGGTTCCATCGCCCGTTCCGCACCGACGACTGGCTGCTGTACGCGCTGGACAGCCCCACCGCGCAAGGCGCGCGTGGCCTGGCGCGCGGTCAGTTCTTCACGCGCGACGGCGTGCTGGTGGCCAGCACCACGCAGGAAGGGCTGATCCGGGTGGTGCCCGATGGCAGCGCCGCCGCCGTGCCGGCCACGCGGTAAGCGCCAGCGCGCCACAGATACCGGAGGGGCGCCTGGGCACCGCATCTCCCGAACCGCTAGAAGGTACGCAACGCCAGCCTTCACCTTGCGGGCTGCACGGACCGCACGCTTGCCTGCATGCCCGTGAAGCGCACGCGACCATTGGCACTTCCCCGCATTCCCGCTACGCATCTTGAACCGGCGTCGCAGTGGCGCCATCTGTTCCGGACCCAACGGCGTTTTCCACCATGCGCAAGATCTTCAGCAGTCAACGTATCGAAACCGCCGAAGGCGTGGCCAACCTATTGCGCGATGCCGGAATCGATATCCGCATCAGCAATGGCCGCTCCTATCAGAGCAAGCGCGGGGGCCAGTTCAGCTACCTGGAACAGGGCAATGCGCAGGCACACCCCACGGTGTGGATCGTGCACGCCAACGATCAACCGCGCGCGCGCGACCTGCTGCGCGACGCGCGGTTGCTCGATACTACCCGCCGCGATCTGCCAAACGTGGAATACACCTTTCGCGAAGGCGAAAACGGCTCCAGCGCCAGCGCGCGCGGCTGGGCCTGGCGCATCCGCCTGGTATTGCTGCTGGTGATCGGCGCGGTGGCCATGGTGGTGGTGATGCGCCATCGCAACGCACCGGCGCCGGGGGCGCAACCAGCTCCCGCCGCGTCGCAGCCCTCGCCGCATGCAACGCCACCGGCAGACGAGGACGAGGTACGCGTGCGGATCCAGCCGGCGCGCTGAACCGGCGGGTTGCGGTGACCAGGCCTCATGCAGGACGCTCGCTGGCACTGCGGCCAACGCATCACCTGCGCTGCAAGGCGCTCACCGGCACGCCAGTAGAAACGGCCCCCTGCTTGCGCAGGAGGCCGTCGGTCGATCGGCGCCTTGTTAACCTGTTGCTATCGCTCTACTGCTTGCTGACGGGCGGCTGCCCCGGCTGCGACAACACCGCCGGGATACGGCTGGGCGTTGCCGGCATCAGTTGCTCGCTGCAGGCCTGGCCGGCAGTGGATGCTTGCCATGCCCGCCGGGCTCGCCCGGACCCTGCTTGCCACGCAATTTCGAAGCCGCATCGAACTCGGCCTTGCTCAGCTTGCCGTCCTTGTCGGTATCGGCCTTGGCAAACCACGCATCGCGATGCTGCTGCATGCGCAGCTCACGGTCGGCACGATCGATAAAGCCATCCTTGTTGACGTCCATCTGGTCGAAGCGCGCAGCGAATTTCGGATCGGCCTTGGCCTCCTCGCGGCTGATGCGCCCGTCCTTGTTGGTGTCGAACTTGGTCAGCCACGCGCCGCGACCTTCGCGCCCGGGGCCAGGGTGACGCGGGCGCTCATCGCGCGAGAGCTTGCCGTCCTTGTTGGTGTCCAGCGTGTCGAACTGCGCGGCCAGCGTCGGGTTGGCGGCCGCTTCACCGCGATCGATCACGCCATCGCCATTGCTGTCGAGTTTGGCGGCACGCGGCGCATCGCCGGATCCCGGCGGCGTGGCGGCGACGACTGCGCCGGTGGACAGCGCGGCCAGCACGGCCAGGGCAAGAAAGGGTTTGCGGGACGTCATGAGACACTCCTGATCTGTGGGAACCACACGCGGCACCTGCATGGGCCGCATCGCGTGGGTGGCGCCGCCGGATCCACCGTGCGCTTCCACCAACACCCACATCAACGTGCCGTCAGCGCGTGCGTTGACGCCGGCATCGGCCGTATTCATCCGGCGGACAGTCGCCGCTGTTGCGACGCGCAGGCGCTATCCTGCGCGCATGGCCATCCACGCCGACACCCGCGACGACCTGCGCCTGTTCCAGACCGGCGAGCATCCCTGTGGCTACTGGTCGGACCGCCAGGCGCGCGACCTGGTGCTGGACCCGCACGACCCACGACTGGGAACACTCTATCCGCAGGCCCTGGCATGGGGATTCCGCCGCTCCGGCGATCTGGTCTACCGCCCGCATTGCGAACGCTGCCGCGCCTGCGTGCCGGTGCGCATCGCGGTGGACGCGTTCCACCCTGATCGCAGCCAGCGCCGCTGCCTGGCGCGCAACCAGGACCTGGTGGTGCGCGTGGTTGCCGCCGAACGCAGCGACGAGCAGCTTGCGCTGTACCGTCGCTATCTCACGCACCGCCATCCCGGTGGCGGCATGGACGCGCATGGCGCCACCGAGTTCGATCAGTTCCTGATCGGTGGCTGGTCGCACGGGCGCTTCCTGGAAATCCGCCAGGCGCCTGTCGCGCATGGCCCTGGGGAATTGCTCGCCGTGGCGGTCACCGATGTCACCGAACACGCCCTCTCGGCGGTGTACACGTTCTATGCGCCCGAGGCGGCTGCACGCAGCCTGGGGACGTTCGCCATCCTGCAGCAGATCCAGTGGGCACAGCGCGAGCGACGCGCACATGTCTATCTGGGCTACTGGATCGACGGCCACGCCAAGATGCACTACAAGCGCCGCTTCAACGCGCTGGAGGCCTACGACGGCCGCCACTGGCGTGGATTGCCTGCCAGCGCGCCGGCCCCGTGAGCCGCCAAACGGCGCCATCGGCCTGTCGCATTGGCCATGCGAGAATCGGATGATGAGAAAACCCTTCCTGCTGCTCGCGCTGACCGCGCTGTGCGCCGCCTGCAACCATCGCGTGCCGTCCTCCACGACAACATCCGACCCATCGCCCGCCAAGCCGGCGACAGCGCCACTGCGCATCGCCACCTATAACACTTCGTTGTATTCCAACGAAGCGGGCGGCCTGATCGCCGAACTACAGGGCGACAGCGCACATGCGCGCAAGATCGCTGCCGTGCTGCAACGCGTACGCCCAGACCTGGTGCTGCTCAACGAATTCGATTTCGATCCGCAGCACCGCGCCGCCGATCTATTCCAGCAACGGTATCTGCAGGTGGCGCAGCCGGGTGGTGGCACGCCGTTGCGTTATCCGTACCGGTATCTGGCACCGGTCAATACCGGCGTCCCGAGCGGATTGGACCTGGACAACAGCGGCCGCGTCGGTGGCGATGGCCGCAGCCGCGGCAACGATGCGTGGGGCTTCGGCCTGCATCCAGGCCAGTACGGCATGCTGGTGCTATCGCGGTATCCCATCGATGCGCAGGCCGTGCGCAGTTTCCAGCTCTTGAAGTGGAGCACGTTGCCGGGTGCACTGCGGCCGATCGATCCGACCACGCGGACCTCGTTTTACAGCGACGCGGTCTGGGCGCAGCTGCGGCTATCGTCCAAATCGCATTGGGACGTGCCGGTACGCACGCCGCTGGGCGTGGTGCATGCGCTGGTGTCGCACCCTACTCCACCGGTGTTCGATGGCGCGGAGAAACGCAACGCCGCACGCAACCACGATGAGCTCGCCCTGTGGCGCGCGTATCTGGACAACGCGGACGACAGCCGGCGCTGGCTGTGCGACGACAACGGAACCTGCGGCGGCCTGCCTGCCGATGCGCGCTTTGTCATCCTGGGCGATTTGAACAACGATCCGGTCGATGGCGCCGGCCGCCACCAGGCGATCCGCGCGCTGATCGATCACCCGCGCGTTCTTCAGTATCCCGCTCCGCTCAGCATCGGTGGTCCGGAAAAGACCGCCCACTACGCCGCGCAAGGGATCACGCACGCCGGCGACCCGCACCAGGTCACCGGCGACTTCGGCCCGCAGGCCGGCACCATGCGCCTGGACTACGTGCTGCCATCGCGCGAATTCACCCTGATCGGTAGCGGCATTTTCTGGCCGGCCAGCAGCGCGCCGGAAGCGGCGATTGCCGACGGTAGCGACCATCATGCGGTGTGGGTGGATGTTGTTTGGTAGCCGGGATCAGCCCTGCAGCTGGATCGTCAACGCCGCAGCCGCCACGCGCGCCTTCTCGCGTGCGTCGTCGATGCTGCCGGCACGCGCCAGCGTCACGCCGACACGGCGGTGGCCATCCACGCGTGGTTTGCCGAACAGGCGCAGCGCGGTGTCCGGGTCGCGCAGCGCATCGGCAACCGAGTCGAACACAGGCACACCGTTGCCATGCGCCAACAGTGCGCAAGAAGCCGACGGGCCGCCCTGGCGGATCACACCGCCGTCTTCTGCGCCGACCGGCAGGCCGAGAATCGCGCGGGCATGCAGCGCGAATTCGCTCAGGTCCTGCGAGACCAGCGTGACCAGCCCGGTGTCGTGCGGGCGCGGCGAGACTTCGCTGAACCACACCTCGTCGCCCTTGACGAACAGCTCCACACCGAACAGGCCCCAGCCACCGAGGTCGTCGGTGATGGCTTTTGCGATCTGTTGCGAGCAACGCAATGCGGCGGCCGACATCGGCTGCGGCTGCCAGCTCTCGCGGTAATCGCCGTCCTGCTGCCAGTGGCCAATGGGGTCGCAGTACGAGGTGCCGCCAGCGTGCCGCACGGTGAGCAAGGTGATTTCGTAATCGAAGTCGATGAAGCCTTCGACAATGCAACGGCCGGCACCGGCACGCCCACCGGTCTGCGCGTACTCCCACGCGGCATCGATATCGGCCACGCTGCGCAGCGTGCTCTGGCCCTTGCCGGAGGAGGACATCACCGGCTTGACCACGCAGGGCAGGCCAACCGCAGCGATCGCCTCGCGATATTCGGCAGCGGTGTCGACGAAGCGGTATGGCGAGGTTGGCAGACCCAGCGTTTCGGCGGCCAGACGGCGGATGCCTTCGCGGTCCATGGTCAGGCGTGCGGCGCGCGCGGTGGGGATGACCTTCTGGCCCTGTTCGCGTTCCAGCGCCACCAGGGTTTCGGTATGGATCGCCTCGATCTCCGGCACGATCAAATGCGGCCGCTCGCTGGCGATCAGCGCGCGCAGTGCCACGGGGTCGAGCATGTCCAGCACGTGCGAGCGATGCGCCACCTGCATCGCCGGCGCATGCGCATAGCGGTCGGCCGCGATCACCTCCACACCGAAGCGCTGCAGCTCGATCGCCACTTCCTTGCCCAGTTCGCCTGAGCCCAGTAGCAGCACGCGGGTGGCGGAAGGCGACAACGGAGTGCCAAGTGTGGTCATGGGGCGTTATCCGGATCGAAGGGGGCGGCCATTTTAACGGGCCGACGGCACGACCGCCGGTCGGAGAATCCTTCAGATCTGATATCACTTTGATATCTTAACTTCAAACCACAAAGACGCCCAACCATGAAAGAGAAGTCGCTCGGTTCTTTTCCCGGCATTCCGGTGATCGCTATCAGTGTCGTCGTCCTGTTGCTGGCCGCCACGGCACTGATCGCCGCAGGCATGGGCCACCTGCCGATCCTGTCCATGCTGCCAGCCATTTTGATCGCTGCCGGCAACGTGTTCGTTCTGGTCGGCCTGTACACGCTGGAGCCGAACCAGGCGGCCGTCCTGAGCCTGTTTGGCAAGTACGTCGGCACGGTCAAGGACCAAGGTGTGCGCTGGAACAGCCCCTTCTACGCCAAGCGCCGGGTCAGCCAGCGCGTGCGCAATTTCGAAAGCGGACGGCTCAAGGTCAATGAACTGGACGGCAGCCCGATCGAGATCGCTGCGGTGATCGTGTGGCAGGTACTGGATGCCTCCGAGGCCGTGTACAACGTGGACGACTACGAAAGCTTCGTGCATATCCAGTCGGAAGCCGCATTGCGCGCGATGGCCACCAGCTACCCATACGACCAACACGAAGACGGCCAGATTTCGCTGCGTAGCCACCCCGCCGAAATCAGCGAACAGCTCAAGCGGCATCTGGACGAACGGCTCACTCAAGCCGGAGTGGATGTGATCGAGGCGCGCATCAGCCACCTGGCCTATGCACCGGAAATTGCCCAGGCCATGCTGCAGCGCCAGCAGGCCAACGCGGTGATCGCTGCACGTACCCGCATCGTGGCGGGCGCGGTCGGCATGGTCGAAATGGCGCTGGCCGAGCTGCAGAAGAACGGCGTGGTGCAGTTGGACGAAGAGCGCAAGGCGCACATGGTCAGCAACCTGCTCACCGTGCTGTGTTCTGATCGCGGGACCCAGCCGGTGGTCAACGCCGGCTCGCTGTATTGAGGTGATGCAATGAATATCATGGTGCCGCTGGTGGTTGCGCTGTCGGGCTTGCCCGCGCTGGCGATCGCCGCCTCGATCGGGGCGAACGACGACGACCGCGCGCGCGGCCTGGGCCTGCGCTGGGCGTTGATCAGCCTGGTGATCCTGGTTGGCGCCGCGTGCCTGTATTGGGCAGGCGACAACCGCGCCGGCATCTATGCGGTGGTGATCGGCATGATTATCGGCGTCAATACGCTAATCGTGTCGATGGTCATGCACCTGCGCCGCCACGGCAACCGCAGTGGCGGCCAATGAGCGAAAAGAAGGCCTATCCGCTGCGCATCAATGCCGAGGTGCTGGCCGCCGCGCAACGCTGGGCCGACGACGAGTTGCGCAGCCTCAATGCGCAGATCGAATACCTGCTGCGCGATGCGCTGCGCAAGGCCGGGCGGCTGCCGAAGCCGCGCGATGACCAGGAACCGTTGACCTGATGTCTGCGTGCGAAGGTCTGTCGGCCGCTCTCAGTCCAGGGCAGCCACACCAGTTACCCGAGGATCTACGCAAGTTGGCCGAACCCCACGCCTAGCCCTACCCTGTTGCGATGCGCCCGACCCAGACCCTGCTGCTCAACACCACCGCCATCGAACTGCTGCCCGCCGCCCTGCTGCGCGCGCGCAGCAATGCCGACGCACGCGTCCTGGCGCAGGCCAACTGGGTGCTGCGGCGCAAGCGCGATGGGCGGTATCTGGCGGCACAGTTGCCGCACGGCCTCATGCCGCTGATTCCGCGGCTGCCACGCGAACCGGGGCTGGACGAGGCGCTGGACCGGCTGCAGGCCGCCTCTGACCGCGCGCAATCGCCGCACGGCACGACGCTGGCCATCGAGGGCTTGCAACGCCGCCTGGGACAACTCGGGCTGGATGCAGATGACTATGTGCAACGCACCGGCCTGCAGCTGATCGCCGAGCCGGCGACATTGCACCATGCCGGGCGCGATCGCTTCGGGCGGCCGCTATGGCTCAGCAGCGGCGCGGTGCGTGCGTGGCGCCTGATGCGCGCCGCAGCGTTGCGCGCGAACATCGTGCTCGATGCGATCTCCGGCTATCGCAGCCACGATTACCAATTGGGCATCTTCGAACGCAAGTTCGCGCGCGGGCTTGCCCTGGACCAGATCCTGGCCGTCAATGCCGCGCCTGGTTTCAGCGAACACCACGGTGGCGACGCGCTGGATATCGGCACCCCGGGCCAGGCGCCGGCGGAGGAATCGTTCGAGGCCACGGCCGCCTTTGCCTGGCTAAGCGACCATGCGCCGCATTTTGGCTATCGCCTGAGCTACCCACGCCACAACCCACACGGCATCGTCTACGAGCCGTGGCATTGGCGCTGGCACGCCGCTTGAGGCGTCGCCACGCCGCGCATGCGGCATCTGCTCACTCCTGCGAACGCGGCGTCGGCACCTTGGCAGCCATGCTGAAGTCGGCGATCTTCCACAGGTAGAACGCGGCGTAGGTGCGGTACGGCCCCCAGCGTTGTCCGCGCTCGGCAAGTTCCTTTGGCGTGGGCATCTGTTCGTGCTTGTCCACGCGTTGGGCCCCCTTGCGCACGCCCAGGTCATCAATGGGCAGCAGGTCCGGGCGGCCCAGGCGGAACATCAGCATCATCTCCACCGTCCAGCGGCCGATGCCGCGGACCGGCACCAGCGCTTCGATAATGGCTTCATCGGGCATGAAGGCCAATCTGCGCAGCGAAGGAATCTCACCGGCGAGCTCACGCTGCGCCAGGTCGCGCAGCGCCAATGCCTTGTTGCCGGACACACCGCAGGCGCGCAGCGCGGCATCGTCCACGCGCGCAAGCGTGTCGGCATGCAGCCGGCTTGAGTCAACCGCCAGTTCCACCCGCGCCACGATGGTGGACGCCGCCTTGCCGCTGAGCTGCTGGAACAGGATCGCGCGCGCCAACGCATCCACGGGGTCGAATGGTTTGCCCCAGCCCGGCTGGGGCGCGATGGGGCCGATCCGCTTCATCCATGCACCCAGCGCGCGATCGCGCCGGGCCAGATGGGCGAAGGCGGCCTCTACCTCGAACCCGCGGGCGTGACGCGGCATCTCAGCGCCTCAAGGCACCGATGGCCAGCACCACCCAGCCCAACATCAGACTGACGCCGCCCACCGGAGCCAGGCTGGTCGGCCAGTGCAGCAAGGTGCCACCGACCAGGCTACCGGCGAACAGCAACGTCCCCAGCAATAGCAGGTACAGCCCCACCCGCCCGAGGACACGCGTTTCGGTGGCGCCCAGTACGGTCAGCACCGCGCCATGGCCGAACGCATACAGCGACGCCAGCTGCAGCCGCGACTGCAGCAGTGCATCGGCCACGCCATGCGCGGCGTAAGCCGACAATCCGACCGAAATGGCGGCAAGCAGGCCACCGCAGAACGCCAGCAACGAGGGGTGTTTTTTTCGACGATCGAGCAAGGACATGCAGGCAACTTCCCTGGCAGCGCCGTAGCGCAAAAAAAAGCGCGCCGCAGGACTGCGGCGCGCTTTGGTCTGGATCAGGTCATCGCGGTGGGACGATTACTTGATGGCCCAGTAGACATCGTAGGTACCGTCCTGGGTGAAGGACTTGTCCACGCCACCCTTCCAGGCTTCGTACGGGCGCTCGGTCACGTCCATGCCGCTGGTGGCGGCCCAGGCACGCAGCGAGTTACGTACGGCATCCAGGCCGGCCATATGCCCTGCGTAGGTCGCAAACGCCGAACGGTGTGCCGGAGTGCGCTGGTACTTCACCGGTGCCTCGGACGGGATGGTGAGCTTGAGCTCCTCGCCGGTGGCAGCGACCGGGGTCGCATCGACCGGAGCGGCAGCCGCAGCATCATCCTTCTTGGCATCCGTCTTGGCGGTGTCGGTCTTGGCATCGGCCTTCGGCGCGCCACCGGCACGCTTGCGAACCGGCTGCACAACGTCGAACGCGTACTTGTCGGTGGCGAAGTCGGTGGTGACGATACGCACAGGCCCGACAGCTTCCAGGCCATTGGCGTCCATCACGCGCTTGATCCACTCCTGGTTGTCCTTGATCGACTTCTTGATCGTCTCGTTGTCACGATCGATGTTGCCCGCAGTGACGACCAACAGGTCCTCGGCCGGCACGTCGACGACCTTCAGATCGCTCAGCACGGGCTTGCCGTCCAGCTCGGCGCGGTAGTCGAAGTTCGGCACCGTGGCCAGCGCCGTGGCCAGACGCGCCAGGCCCAGCTTCAGGTCGTCGCCAACATGCCGGCTGACATACAAGCCAGCGTAGCGACCGAACAGGTTCCAGCCGTACTTGACGCTGTAGTCCTGGGTGATCTTGACGTTGCGGTTGTTCTTGCCGGTCGCTGCCAGGGTGAAGTTGGTGACCTTGTCGTAGCCCTTGGTGGGATCTTCGATCGCGATCTCGACACGCTCGTTCTTGACGGTGTTTTTGATTTCCCAGCTGCCGTTGCCGATGTAGCCCTCGGTGGAGCTGTACTCGACGCGTGCACCCTTGCCCTCTTCCGGGCCGGCCAGCTTCAGCTGGATCTTCGGGTCGCGCAGCACGAGCGGGTTCCAATCCTTGAACCGACGGAAGCTGTTCACGGTGTCGTAAACAATCGTCATTCTGCGGTTGGTCTCAACACTCTCGGACATCTGTCGCTCCGAGGGCAACACCAAGCCCACCACGACAAACAAGCCAGCCACGATCCCCAAGGCGATCAGGAACTCGATAATACGGGTCATTCAGGAGGTCTCCGGGGCCGATCCCACGGCCGGGTTGAGTGAAGCGAAGCCACCATCCTAGCAGGCTTCGGCAAAGATGTTCAGTTGTGCGACGGGTAGCGCGGTCTTGCGGTGTCATCCGGCGCGCGCGATGGTGCCGGCGAACGCCGTTTTCCGAGCCTGCACAGGGGTTTGAGGCGATGTAGCGACGCCATCATGCACATCGCGCGCGGCGTGCGCGTGATGCGGCCATGCCGGCAGACGGCCGCTTCGGCACAGGCTGCGCAGGGCGGGACATCCTGCCTTCACACCAACTGCAGCTCGAACGCCTTTAGCACCGCGCGGGTGCGGTCGCGTACGCCCAGCTTGGACAAAATATTGGAGACGTGATTCTTGATGGTGCCCTCGGCCACGCCCAGCGAATTGGCGATTTCCTTGTTGGAAAAGCCGCTGGCCATCAGCCGCAGGATCTCGGTTTCGCGGTCGGTGAGCGGATCGGGCCGGTCCAGGCTGACGAATTCATTGTGCATGTGCTCCAGGCCGGACAACAGGCGCTGGGTCACCGCCGGCTGCACCAGCGAACCGCCATCGGCCACGGTGCGGATGGCACCGACCAATTGCTCCAGCGAGACATCCTTGAGCAGGTAGCCCTTGGCACCGGCCTTGAGCCCGGCCAGCACCAGCTGGTCGTCGTCGAAGGTGGTCAGGATGATGGTCGGCGGCAGCGTGCCGTTGTGCGAGAGCATCTGCAATGCCTCCAGCCCGGACATCACCGGCATGCGCATGTCCATCAGCACCACGTCGGGCTGGATCTGCGGAATCTGCTCCACCGCCTGCTTGCCATCGGCGGCCTCGGCCACCACCTCGATGCCGCCGTCCAGCGCCAGCAGCGAGCGGATCCCCTGGCGCACCAGGGTTTGGTCGTCGACCAGGCAGACACGGATCATCTAGAACACTCCTTGAAGGATGGCCGCAGGCATCAGTGCCGGCGCGCCTGGAACCGAGATACGCAGGCCGAAGCCGCCACCCCGCCGGGTTTGGATCTCCACCTTGCCACCATACTGGGTGAGCCGCTCGCGCATGCCGCGCAACCCATTGCCCGGCGACACCGTTTCGGCGCCGCGGCCGTCGTCGCGCGCATCCACCAGCACGCAGTCGCCGTCGCGGCGCACCTGGATCCACAGGTTGCGGGCAGCGGCATGGCGCACTGCATTGGTGATGATTTCCTGCGTGCAGCGCAGCAGCACGTGCGCACGCTCGGGGTCGTCCAGGGTCAGCGGCTGGGAAATATCCAGGTGGATATCCAGCGAGGGCACCTGGGTGACCAGCGGGCGCAGTGCCGCCTCCAGGTCGATCGCGCCGCTGTCGCGCAGCTGGCTGACGGCCTCGCGCACGTCGGTGAGCAACAGCCGGGCCAGGGTGTGGGCCTGGCGCACATGCTCCTGGGCCTGGCCTTCGGTGATGTGGCCGGCCACTTCCAGATTGAGGCTGAGTGCGGTCAGGTGGTGGCCGAGCAGGTCGTGCAGCTCGCGCGAGATGCGCGTGCGCTCGTTGACGCGGGCACTTTCGGCCAGTAGCGCACGGGTGGCGCGCAGTTCGGCATTGAGGCGGCGCTGCTCCTCGCGGGCCTCGGTCTGCTGCCGCGCGACCAGGCTGGTCACGAAAATGAACATCGAGAAGCCGCCGTACAGCAGCGACTGCATCAGCGCGCCGGAGACCGGGAACCCGAGCAACAGATTGTAGACCGGCAACACCGCCAACTGGCTCAGTACCAGCCACACCACGCCCACGCGCAGCGGCAGCAGCCAGGGGATCACCCCGGCGGTCACCATCATCAGAATGCTGCCCAGCCCGGTCCTGGTGAGGTAGCTGACCGCCAGCGCACAGACCGTGAGCAATAGCAGGATCAGCCGGTCGTACCAGTGCGCGTGGCCGCCACTGCTGAGCCCGCGCGTCACCCAGAAGTAGCCGACCCCGAAGCAGACGAAGAACGCCGACATGGTCACCGCCTCGAACAGGCTGCGGTGGTCGGCTTCATCGGCGGGCGCCCAATAGATGAACACCAGGGGCATGGCGATCATCGCCCAGGTGAACAGGCCGGCGAAGCGCAGGACGCGCGTATGACTGAGGTATCCCAACATGCCTGCATCTTAAGCCCAAGCGGTGCCGCTGCCCTGCTGCCGGAAGTCATGTCTGCAGGCTCGCCCATCGGCATCCCCGGCCGGCTGGGCGATGCCCGGTGCGGGTCCTGCGCCGGGCCGGTGACACCGTCCAGGTCGCCGCCTCAGGCCACGCATGCAATAATCCGGTGCAGATCCGATTTCGGATCGAACGCGTTACCCCACGGAGCCCTAATGTCGATCGTCATCCGCGACGTGCGTGAGCACGAGCTCGATTCCGTCCTGGCCCTGAACAACAATGCCGGACTGGCGATCCTGCCGCTGGATTCAACCAGGCTGCAACGCTTCTATACGCAGGCCGAGTACTTCCGCGTCGCCGAGCGCGACGGCAATCTGGCCGGGTTCCTGGTCGGGTTTGGCAGCGGCAGTGCCCATGACAGCAGCAACTTCGCCTGGTTCCGGGACCGTCATCCGGAGTTCTTCTATATCGACCGCATCGTGGTGGCCAGCCGCCGTCGCGGCGGTGGCGTCGGCCGGGCGTTCTACGCCGATGTGCAGAGCTACACCGAGCTGCGCTACCCGCAGCTGGCCTGCGAGGTATTCCTGGACCACGGCGCCGATGCGGCACTGCTGTTCCATGGCAGCTTCGGTTTTCGCGAGGTGGGCCAGAACACCATGCCCGACGTGGACGTGCGCGCCAGCATGCTGATGAAGGACATGTGCAGCTATCCATGGATCAAGGAGACCTATGGCGGCAACCTGCCCGAAGAATTGCCGTGGGTGGGTCGGCCACGCCTGGCCACCGCCAACCCAGCGACGGGGGCCTGAGCGTGGCCAGCGTAACGGTGGACTTCGAACAGGCCGGCGAACTGAAGATCGGCCAGGTGGGCATCGCCAACCTGCGCGTGCGTACCCTGGATGTGCCGCGACTCGTGCAGGAGATGCGTGAGCGCGTGACCCGCGCGCCCAAGCTGTTCGGGCGCGCAGCGGTGATCCTGGATTTCGGCGGGCTGTCGCAGGTGCCGGACCTGGCCACGGCCAAGGCGCTGCTGGACGGCCTGCGCGATGCCGGCGTGCTGCCGGTGGCGCTGGCCTACGGCACCAGCGAGATCGACCTGCTGTCGCAACAGCTCGGCCTGCCATTGCTGGCCAAGTTCCGCGCCCAGTACGAAGCGGCGGCGACAAGCCCGCCCCCCCCGCCACCGCCCGCCCGTGTCGAGCCGCCGCCCCCGGCTGCGCGCCCCGCGCCTGGCCGCATGCAACGCACGGCCGTGCGCTCGGGCCAGCAGCTGTATGCGGAACACTGCGACCTGACCGTACTCAATACGGTGGGTGCCGGGGCGGAAGTCATCGCCGACGGCAGCATCCATATCTACGGTACCCTGCGTGGCCGCGCTCTGGCCGGCGCGCAGGGCAACCCGGACGCGCGCATCTTCTGCCGCGACTTCCACGCCGAACTGGTGGCCATCGCTGGCCACTACAAGGTGCTGGACGATGTTCCCATGGACCTGCGTGGCAAGGCCGTCCAGGTCTGGCTGGAGCAGGATCAGATCAAGATCGCTGCGCTTGATTGACGCGGCCCAACCACAGAAATACTCGGAGAAATCCTTTGGCTGAAATCATTGTAGTCACCTCCGGCAAGGGCGGCGTCGGCAAGACCACCACCAGCGCGAGCCTGGCCTGCGGGCTGGCGCGGCGCGGCAAGAAGGTCGCCGTCATCGACTTCGACGTCGGCCTGCGCAACCTTGACCTCATCATGGGCTGCGAGCGGCGCGTGGTGTACGACTTCGTCAATGTCGTGCACGGCGAAGCCACGCTCAAGCAGTCGCTCATCAAGGACAAGCGCTTCGACAACCTGTACGTGCTGGCTGCCTCGCAGACCCGCGACAAGGACGCGCTGACCCAGGAAGGCGTGGAAAAGGTACTCAAGGACCTGGCCGCCGACGGCTTCGACTACATCGTTTGCGATTCGCCGGCCGGCATCGAAAAAGGCGCGTTCCTGGCGATGTATTTCGCCGACCGCGCGGTGGTGGTGGTGAACCCGGAAGTGTCTTCGGTGCGCGACTCCGACCGCATCATCGGCCTGCTCGATTCCAAGACCCGCAAGGCCGAGGAAGGGCAGAACGTGCCGGCCTTCCTGCTGTTGACCCGCTACAGCCCGGGCCGCGTGGAAGGCGGTGAAATGCTCAGCATCACCGACGTGGAAGAAGTACTGGGCCTGAAGGCCATCGGCGTGATTCCCGAATCCGGCGACGTGCTCAACGCCTCCAACAAGGGCGAGCCGGTGATCCTGGATGCCGAATCCCCGGCCGGCCAGGCGTATGACGACGCAGTCGCCCGCATCATGGGCGAGGAGCGCCCGATGCGATTCATATCCGTGGAGAAGAAAGGCTTCTTCAGCAAGCTGTTCGGAGGCTAAGCATGGGCCTGCTCGATTTTCTCAAGAGCAAGAAAAACACCGCCGAGACGGCCAAGAACCGCCTGCAGATCATCATTGCGCAGGAGCGCAACCACCGCGGCGGGCCGGATTACCTGCCGTTGATGCAGCGCGAATTGCTGGAAGTCATCAAGAAGTACGTCAACATCGATGCCGATGCGGTGCGCGTGGATCTGGTCAAGGATGGCGAACACGACGTGCTGGATATTTCGGTCGCGCTGCCGGAAGACGGCGACAAGTAAGCGCGGCCATGGATGCAGGCGCGCCGTCTGCATCCGAGGGCGCGCTGTATGGCAATAGCCACGTCATCCTCCCGACGGTACCGTGGCAGCACGGTGCCGTTTTGGTTTCTGCCCACTGCGCGCCAGCCGCGTACCTGACCATGAGCCACTGCGCGTGATCCCTGATCCTGATACCGACTCCAACACGCCCAGCGTGCTGCGCGTGGCCGATATCGGCCTGGATGCACCAGCCGCCCTGCTGGCCCGCTACGGGCTGCGCCTGCATCGGGTGGCCGCCGGTGCGCCGATCCCGGGCAGCTTCTGGGGTGAACCGGAGGCCGGCATCATCGGTTGCGATGTCTACGTGCGCGACGACACGCCGGTGCACTCCCTGCTGCACGAGGCCGGGCATCTGATCGTACTGCCGGCCGACCAGCGCGCCGCCGTGCATACCGATGCCACTGACTCGGTGGATGAGGAAGATGCCACCTGTTATCTGCAGATCCTGCTGGCCGCGCAATTGCCCGGCGTGGGCAGCGCGCGCCTGATGGCCGACATGGATGCCTGGGGGTACACCTACCGTCTGGGCTCCACCCGCGCCTGGTTCGAACAGGATGCGGAAAACGCGCGCAGCTGGCTGGATGCACGTGGTTTGCTGCCTGCCCTGGAGCGGTGACCGGACGCGTGCCGTTAGCGGCCGCCAAAGGGGCGCGGACGGCGAGTGGGAACCGCGATGCTTACCTCGTTCTCGATTCGCCTACCGCAGCCGCACCGGACAGCTCCAGCGTGGCCACGGTGCCCTGACCTGTATCGGATTCGAGTTGCAGGTGCCAACCCAGGTGCGCGCACAGCCGACCGATCAGCTCCAGGCCGATGCCATTGCCCTGGCGTGCATCGCCGCGCGCCAGGCGCGCGTAGATGGCGCTGATCTCCTCCGGCGTCATGCCATGCCCGGGATCGGCGATGTGCACCACGCCGGGTGCGGACAGCCCGACGCGAATGACGCCACGATCGCTGTTCTCGATCGCGTTGCGCAGCAGGTTGCCGATGGCGGTCTGCACGATGGCCACCGGGGCGGTCAGGCTGCACGCAGGGAGCGGGTCGATGACCACCTGCAGATCCTTGTCGACACACAGGTGTGCATGGTCGGCGACGATCTCCGGCAGCAGTTGATCCAGCCGCACGGCATCACTGCTGCGCACCAGCCGCCCCGGATCCTTTGCAAGCACGAGCAGCAGGGTGATGAGCTGCTCCACCGAGGCACTGGTCTGCGCGATGCGCTTGAGCTGGTGGCAGACCGCCGGCGGCGTGCCCGGTTGTTCCAGCGCCAGTTCCACCGCATTGCCGATCACCGCGATCGGCGTGCGCAGCTCGTGGCTGGCGCTGTCGATGAAGGCGCGTTCGCGTTCGACGAACTGGCGGTTGCGTTCCAGGTAATCGTTGAGCGCATCGGCGATGACGTAGAGCTCGGCACTGCCCTGCACGCCCACGGTGATCTGCTGTGCACGGCGTTCGGGACGCAATGCGCCGATGTCGCGCGCCAGCTCGGCCAGCGGTCGCACCAGGCGGGTCATCGCGTAGCGGCCCATCACCACGCTGATGCCGATCAGCGCAATGCCGGCCGCCAGCATCCAGCGGGTGAGGAATTTCTCCAGCGCTTCGAAGTCGGTGATGTCCAGCACCAGCGCCAGGCGGCCTGCCTGCGGGGTATCGCGCACCATCACCGCGCTCTGCCGTCCGCCGATCTGCAGCTCGTCGTGCAGGCCCGGATGCAGGGTGCGCAGGATCGGCGGCACCGGTTCGGCCCCGTCGACGCGGTAGAGCCGCAAGGTATCGGAGTCTTGCCAGCGGTACGCCCGGTTGCGCGCACTCCGCTCCAGGATGCTGTCCAGTTCGGAATTGAGCAGCGCGCGCCAGACCCCGTGCTCGGCGCGCTCGTGCAGGTATTGCGCGGTGGCGAAGACCGCCAGCGTCATCAGCAAGGTGTAACCGAACAGCCACACCATTACCCGGCGGCCCAGCGGGGGTTGCCTAGCCATCGCCACGCTCGCCGCCATCACCTCCATCGCCGCCGTCGCTGCGCTCGGAAACGGCCAGGCGATAGCCCAGGCGTGGCAGCGTGTGGATCAGCTTCTGCGCGAACGGGCCATCCACACTGCGGCGCAGTTCGTAGATATGCGAGCGCAGCATGTCGCCATCGGGCGGGTCGTCGTCCCACAGTGCCTGCTCCAGACGCTGCCGGGTGACCGCTGCGGGGCTGGCCTGCATCAAGACTTCCAGCAATTTGCGACAGGCCGGATACAGGTGCAGCACCTGTCCGGCACGGGTGGCTTCCAGCGTATCCAGATCCAGCCGCAGGTCGGCCACCTGCAACACTTTGCTGCGGCGCCGCCCCTGCGCACGCGCCAGCAAGGCGTCGATGCGCACCTCCAGTTCGGGCAGCGCGAACGGCTTGGTCAGGTAATCGTCGGCACCGGCACGGAAACCGGCAATCTTGTCGGGCAACTCGTCGCGCGCAGTCAACATGATGACCGGCAACGCGCTGTGGTGTTCCTCGCGCAGGCGGCGCAGCAGTTCCGGGCCGTCCATGCGCGGCATCATCCAGTCCAGCACCAGCACGTCGTAATGCTGGGTGGTGGCCAGATGCAGGCCGGTAATGCCGTCGGGCGCCGCGTCCAGGGTGTGGCCGCGCGCTTCGAAATAGTCGAACAGGTTGGCAACCATGTTGCGGTTGTCTTCGATCACCAGCAGCCGCATGCACGCAGTTCCAGGACAGCCCGGCAAGGGCGGTCCTGGCATCCTAACCGAGCATGACCACGCCCGGTCGCACGGCGACCCGCCGCACGAGGCAATGGCGCGGGCGCCGAAGCGCCGACAGAATTCCGACCTGCCCGACCGCTATGGTCTACCCCCCTTTTCGACAAGGCGTGCGCGTGTCGCCTGCCATTTCCGTGTCCGTGCGCCGTCGGCGCGCCCTGGTCGCCGCGCTGGTCCTGATCGTGATGAGCCTGCTGGCCGGGCTTGGCATGCGACAGCCCACGCCACCGGACGAGCCGCGCTTCGTACTGGCGGCGCGCACCATGGTCGAAAGCGGCCAATGGCTGCTGCCGCATCGCGGCAGCGAGTTGTACGCAGAAAAACCTCCGGTGTTCATGTGGCTGCAGGCGGCGACCTATGAGCTGGTACCGCACTGGCCGGTGGCGTTCCTGTTGCCCTCGCTGCTGGCTGCGCTGGTCACGCTGTGGCTGACCTGGGACCTGGCACGCCGGCTGTGGAACCGGCGCGTGGCCTGCCATGCGGTACTGGCCCTGTTCGCAGTGCTGCAGTTCGGCCTGATGGCCAAGCGCGCGCAGATCGACATGGTGCTGGTGGCGCTGACCACGCTGTCGCTATGGGGCATGCTGCGACACCTGCTACGCGGGCCGGACTGGCGTGCCTGGGTGGTGGGGCTGTGCGCGGCCGGCGTCGGCACGGTGACCAAGGGAGTCGGATTCCTGCCCTTGCTGCTGTTGTTGCCGTGGATGGCATTGCCGCGCCGGCACTGGTGCGTATTGCCGGCGCGCGCCTGCGCCGGACGCAGCTGGTTGCTGGTGTTGCCGGCCTTCGTGGCCGGCACGGCGGTGTGGCTGGCACCGTTGTGCATCGCCTTGTTGCGCAGCGACGACCCGCAACTGCACGCCTATGCGCACGAATTGCTGTTCAAGCAGACCGGCACGCGCTACGCGCACGCCTGGCACCACGTCAAACCGGCCTGGTACTACCTGCAGGTGATCGCCACGCTGTGGCTGCCGGGCTGCCTGCTGCTGCCCTGGCTGCTGCCGGCGTGGTGGCGGCGCTTGCGGCGCGGCGATCCGCGCTATGTGCTGTTGCTTGCCTGGAGCGTGCTGGTGCTGCTGTTCTTCACTGCCAGCCCGGGCAAGCGCGAGGTCTACCTGTTTCCGATACTGCCGGCGCTGTGCGTGGCCGCAGCGCCGCTGCTGGCCGGGTTATTGCGCCGCCGCGGCGTCCGTCGGCTGCTGACCGGCTATGTGCTGCTGCTTGCACTGGCCGGGCTGGTACTGGGCGGCGGCATCGCCTTGCATCTGCACTGGGCCGAACGCAGCGCCGTGCAGCGTGGCATGGATCTGGCCACGCTGCGGCCGGTGGGTGTGTGGCTGATCGGTCTGGGGGCGGCGGGTCTGGTGGCGATCGCGTGGTCGCGCGGGCGCCGCGCCGGCACCGCCGTGGTGGCCATGACGGCAGCGCTGTGGATGGTGCATGGCCTGGGACTGATGCCGGCACTGGACCCATACAGCTCATCGGCGCGCGTGATGCAGCGCGTCGCGCAGCGTCTTGGCCCGGACGCCGAACTGGGCATGCTGGCCTGGCGCGAACAGAACCTGCTGCAGGCCGATCGCCCGGTCACCGACTTCGGCTTCAAGGCCAGTTGGCAACAGCAATGGGCCAAGGCCGGGCCGTGGCTGGCGCAGGCACCGGACAAGCGCTGGCTATTCGTGCTCAGCGAAGCGGTGCCGGCCTGCATCGACCCCGCCCAACGCATCGACATCGGTGAAGCCAATCGCAACCATTGGCAGTTGCTGCCGGGCACCGCGTGGCATGCGGGTTGCGTCACCGACGCATCCAACACCGAATCCGCCGCCGGGGATGCCGATACAGACTGAACGCGCGTTGTCGGCGCAGCGCCGGTCCGACCACTCTCCGACACGCCGGTTTCGAAGATGCCCGACATCGCCCCGGCCACCTCCTGCCATGACCACGCTCCACGCCTACGTCCCCGTCCTCAGCCGCACCACCGGCATCGCGCCGACGCGTTTTCTTGCCGTGCATCTGTGGTTACCGCTGGCGGGCGTATTGCTGGCCAGCGCCGTGTTGATGGGCGCCGGCGGCGATCAATGGATCGCCGATCTGGTGTACCGGATGGAGGGTGGGCAGTGGATTCTCAAGGACCACTGGCTCACCAGCGGCGCGATTCACCGCCTCGGCAAATGGCTGAGCACCGCGGCCGGAGTCGGCGTGCTGCTACTGGCCGTGGCGGCGTGGTGCCGGCCGCGCCTGCGCGGCTTGCGCTGGCCGCTCGCCTACCTGGCCGCATCGGTGGCAGCGTCGACCTTGCTGGTCTCCCTGCTCAAGTCGTGGACCGCGATGGATTGCCCCTGGGATCTGAGCCGCTACGGCGGCAACCGCGCGCTGATTGGCCTGTTCGAACCGCGCCATGGCCTGGCCGCCTCGGGATGCTTTCCCGCCGGGCATGCCAGCGCCGGCTACGCCTGGGTCGCGCTGTACTTCTGCGCGCTCGCCGTGCGTCCGGCCTGGCGCACACCGGGCCTGCTGGTGGGGCTGGGCGCAGGCCTGGTGTTCGGCGTTGCACAGCAGCTGCGCGGCGCGCATTTTATGTCGCATGATCTTTGGTCGCTGGCGGTGTGCTGGCTGACCGCGCTTGCGCTGTACTGCCTGCTGCTATCGCGTCGGCGCCAGGCGTCTGCGGCACTGTTGTCATCGGGGGAATCGGCATGAGCACCTGGTCACCGGAATCGCACGGGCGCAGCGGCGTGCGCGCGCTGACATGGCGCGTTCGTCCGACCGTCTCGGCCGAGACGCTGATCCTGCTGTCTAGCTTGTTCTTTGCAGTGGTCTGCAACCAGTTGTTCTGGCGCACGGCAATGGCCACCCACCCAGGCAGTGTGGGCTTTGCCCTGTCGTTGCTGGCACTGCTGGTCGCCGTGCATGCCTTGCTGCTGGGTCTGCTGGTGTGGCGCTGGAACGCCAAGCCGCTGCTGACGCTCTTGCTGTTCACGACGGCGCTGGCGGCGCACTACATGGACAGCTACAACGTCTATCTGGACGCAGACATGCTGCGCAACGTGCTGCATACCGACCACAAGGAATCGCGCGAACTGCTCACCCCCGGGCTGGTCTTGCCGCTGCTGTGCTACTTCCTGATTCCCACCGTGCTGCTGTGGCGCACCCGCCTGCGCGTGCGCAGCGTCGGCAAGTCATTGCTGTGGCGGGCCGGCTTCCTGCTGGCCGTGGCCGTGGTGGGCGCAGGCGGTGCCATGCTGTCGTTCCAGGATATCTCCGCGCTGATGCGCAATCACCGCGAGGTGCGCTACCTGGCCACGCCGATCAACTACATCGTCGCGCTGCGCCAGAACCTTAAATCCGATTCGCCGATCCAGCATGCCCCCAAGCAGCCGATCGAGCACGATGCCATGGCCACCCCGCGCGCGGCCGGCAGCCGGCCGCGCCTGTTGCTGGTCGTGCTGGGCGAAACCGCGCGTGCACAGAACTGGGGCCTCAACGGCTATGCGCGGCAGACCACGCCGGAACTGGCGCAGGCCGGGGTCATCAATTTCCCGGACATGCATTCCTGCGGCACCAGTACCGAAGTTTCGGTGCCCTGCATGTTCTCGCCGTTCGGCCGCCGCGATTACAACGAAGACAAGATCCGCAGCCACCAGTCGTTGCTGCATGTGCTTGAGCACGCCGGTATTTCGACCCTGTGGCGCGACAACCAATCCGGTTGCAAGGGCGTGTGCGACGGCCTGGAACTGCAGAAACTCGACGACGCCACCACGCCGGGGCTGTGCGCCGATGGCCGCTGCATGGACGAAATCCTGTTGAGCGACCTGGCGGCGCAGGTGCGCGCCAAGCCGGGCGATCGGGTGGTGGTGGTGCATCAGCTCGGCAGCCATGGCCCCAGCTACTTCGAACGCTACCCGGCCGCATTCGAACGCTACAAGCCGGTCTGCAAGACCGCCGACCTGGGCAGTTGCAGCCGCCAGGACATCGTCAACGCCTACGACAATTCCATCAGCTATACCGATCATTTCCTGAGCCAGGCCATCCACACCCTGCGTGGCCTGCCCGACTACGACACCGCCATGATCTATCTCTCCGACCATGGCGAATCGCTGGGCGAAAAAGGGCTGTACCTGCATGGCGTGCCGTACGCCATCGCGCCGAAGGAACAGACCCATATCCCGATGGTGATGTGGTTCTCGCCGGAATTCGCCCGCAATCGTGGCCTGGACGAGACCTGCCTGCGCCACCGCGCCGGCCAGTACACCGACCAGGACGCGCTGTTCCCCTCGGTGCTGGGTCTGATGCAGGTCAAGACCAGCATCTACGCACGCGAGCGCGATGTGTTCGCGCAATGCATGACGAAGGCCGGCTGACCCAGCGTGCCAACAGGCTGCCGCCACCATGGTGCCGGGGCCGATCGGCCACACCCGGGTATCGGCAGTCCCTGACCGGCGTTGCGCAGCCGAATGGGGCTGCCACTGCCGATGCCGGGGTTGCGCACTGACCACACCCGGCTGAGTCGCCGCTACAGCGATGGAGGCGGCGCTGCCGCTTGCCCTGACGCCTGGCGCGCTCTAGCCTTCGCCGGACTTCACCGCAAGGACCCTCCGTGAATCCTCGTCTGCTGTTGCTGGCACTGGCTGTGGCCGCCGGCACCTTGTCGCTGTCGGCCTGCCGCCGGGATGCGGCGCCGCCAAGCGCACCTGCCGCGACCAAGGCCGCGCCCGCCGAAAGTGCCGATGCCTTCGTTGCGCGCATCAATGCCGACTACAAGGCCGCCTATCCGGAGACCACCGCCGCGCAGTGGCTGTCGTCGACCTACATCAACGGCGATTCGCAATTGCTGGCAGCCAAGGCCAACGAGCGCTCGCTGGCGCAACTGGATCGCTGGATCGAACAATCCAGGCAGTACGCCGGCACGCCGATGTCCGCCGACAGTGCGCGTGCCCTGCAATTGCTCACGCTGATGAGCGCCCTGCCTGCACCGCGCGATGCGGCCAAACTGGCCGAACTCACCCGCATCGCGGCCAAGATGGAAGGCGACTACGGCGCCGGCAGCTACTGCGTGGGCGAGGGCGAGCAGCGCCGCTGCCGCCAACTCGGCGAGCTGGAACAGGTATTGGCCAGCAGCCGCGACTACAACGAGCAACTCGATGCCTGGCAGGGCTGGCATGGCACCGCGCAGCCGATGCGCAAGGACTACCAGCGCTTTGTCGAGCTGGCCAACGAGGGCGCACGCGGACTGGGGTTTGCCGATGTCGGGGTACTGTGGCGCAGCGGCTACGACATGCCGCCGGCGCAACTGGCCAGCGAAACCGACCGGTTATGGCAACAGGTCAAACCGCTGTACACGCAGCTGCAGTGCTACGCGCGTGGCAAGTTGGACACCCAGTACGGCAAGGACAAGGGCGAGCTGCCCGGCGGGCTGTTGCCGGCGCACCTAATGGGCAATATGTGGCAGCAGGACTGGAGCAACCTGTGGGATCTGCTGCAGCCCTACCCCGGTGCCGGCGATCTGGACATCACCTCCGCCCTGGAAAAACAGTACCAGGGCAATCTGAGCGCGCTGCTGGCACGCAACACCGGTGGCGATGGTGGTACCGCCGCACGCTTCAACGCCGAGCGCCAGGCACAGCTGCGCACCGCCATGCAGATGACCGAGCGTGCGCAGGACTTCTACACCTCGCTGGGCATGCCCAAGCTGCCGGAGACCTATTGGCAGCGTTCGCAGTTCATCAAGCCGCTGGACCGCGACGTGGTCTGTCACGCCAGCGCCTGGGACATGAACATGGGCGGCGAACCAGGCCAGAACACCGGCGCGGACGTGCGCACCAAGATGTGCATCAGGCCCACCGAAGAAGACTTCACCACCATCTACCACGAGCTCGGCCACCTTTATTACGACCTGGCCTACAACCCGTTGCCGCCACTGTTCCAGAACGGCGCCAACGATGGCTTCCACGAGGCGATCGGCGACACCATCGTGCTGGCGATGACGCCGAAGTATCTGCAGTCGATCGGCATGGTCGGCGAGCAACAGACCAGCCGCGAAGCGGTCATCAATGCGCAGATGCGCATGGCCTTGAGCAAGGTGGCATTCCTGCCGTTCGGCCTGATGATCGACCGCTGGCGCTGGGGGGTGTTCGATGGCTCGATCACGCCGGAGCACTACAACCAGGCCTGGTGGGACCTGAAGGCCAAGTACCAGGGCGTGGCGCCGGTGAGCGCGCGCGGCGAGGAGTTCTTCGACCCCGGTGCCAAATACCATGTGCCAGGCAATACACCGTACACGCGGTACTTCCTTGCGCACATCCTGCAGTTCCAGTTCTACAAGGGCCTGTGCCAGGCGGCCGGCCACCAGGGCCCGCTCTACGAGTGCAGCTTCTACGGCAACAAGGACGCCGGGCAGAAATTCTGGTCCATGTTGCAACGCGGCTCCAGCCAACCGTGGCAGACCACGCTGAAGGAACTCACCGGCAGTGACACCCTCGATGCCGGGCCGATGCTGGACTATTTCGCGCCCGTGAACGACTGGCTGAAGCAGCAGAATCAAGGCCAGCTGTGCGGCTGGCAGGCGCCCGCAACGGCCGCCACCGCGCCAGCCTCCCCGGCACCTGCCCCCTGAAGTCGCGTCGGTCGCGTGGTCGGAAACGCGGTCGCGCGCGCCGGGGTGCTGCGGGCAACACCCCAGCGCGCGCGGCGTTTCCCAGGGAACACGCCGCGCCGGCAGCGCTCAGTTGAGCTTGCTGTCCGCCTGCAAACGCTCGCTCAGCCGGGTCTTGAACTGCTCGAACTCCATGCCGTCGGCCTGGGCTTCGGCATGTGCGGCGTCCTTCAACGCGTCCGAATAGGTCAGCCGTACCGGTGTGCCCTGGCGCTCGTGCAGTTCGGCTGCGCGCATGATGAGCGCCAGCACCTGCGCGGCACTGGTGCTTTCACCGGCGATGCGGCCGTCCATGCCCAAAACCCATTCGCCGTCACGGCGGACGATGCCGGCCAACAGCGTGCGTTGCTGGTCGCGCAGTTCGGCGTGCGGCTCGATCGGCGAGACCGGCGCGGGATTGGCGGCGGCCTGGTTGCGCTGGCGCTCGGCGGCGCGTTTGCGGGCATCGCGGCGCAACTTGGAATCGGTGGACATGCAGGCTCCTGTCAGGTCAAAGGTGGGTGGCCGGTTCCGGCGGCGCCGCGGCGTCGGCCGTCTGGCGATCGCGCAAACGGCGGCCGCTGCGGCGCTCCCAACGCCAGAATAGCCAGCCAAGCAAGAAAAAACCGGTCATGCCGATCGCCAGATGCAGGGGACGCGCGCTCAGCAGCGGCGACAGCACCCCGGCCACCAGCGTATTGGTCATCAGCTGGGTGAAGGCCTGCAGCGAGGACGCCAGGCCGCGCTGGTGCGGGTACATGTCCAGTACCGCCAGCGCCAGGATCGGGAAGATCAACGCCATGCCCACCCCGGCCAGGAAGATTGGCAGCACCGCCCACGGCAGGGCGATCTGCACCACTGCCAGGGTGTAGCCCAGGTTGGCCAGCGCGGCCACCCCGCAGCAGATGAAGCCGATACGGATCTGCCGCACCGGCTGCATGCGCCCGGCCATCCGCCCGGACAGGAACGACCCCAGCGTCATGCCGCCGATGGTGGGGATGAACAGCCAGGCGAAGTCACCCTCGCCCAGTTGCAGGTGTTGCATGAGCAGCACCGGCGCCGAGGCGATGTACAGGAAGATGCCGGCAAAATTGAACGACCCGGCCGCAGCCAGCCGCTGGAACCGCGGATTGAAGCCGATCCGTCTGTAGTCCTGCAGCAGGCGTTTGAACTGCAACGGGGTGCGTGCCTCCACCGGGTGGGTTTCCGGCAGCCAGATCAGCGTGGCCACCAGCAGCACCAACCCGAACGCGACCAAGAACCAGAAGATCAGCGGCCAGCCGGCGCCACTGAGCAGAATCCAGCCGCCGATGATCGGCGCGATGGCCGGCGCAATGCCGAAGATCATCGACACCTGGCTCATCAGCCGTTGCGCGTCTGGCCCCTGGAACAGGTCGCGGATCACCGCCCGGCCCACGATCATGCCCACGCCTGCGGACAGGCCCTGCAACGCGCGGAATGCCAGCAGCGTGGGCAGGTCCTGAGACAACGCACAGCCGATCGAGCCGGCGATGAACAGCACCAACCCGCCCAGGATCACCCGCTTGCGGCCCCAGGCGTCAGACAGCGGCCCGTGCGCAAGGCTCATGCCCCCGTAGGCCAGCAGGTAGACGCTGATGGTCTGCTGGATCGCCACCTGGTCCACCGCCAGGCTGCGGCTGAGCCGCGAGAACGCCGGGAAGATGGTGTCGATGGAGAACGGGCCGAACATCGCCAACCCGGCCAGCAGCAGCGCCATGCGTCGGGTGGAGGAAACAACAGAGGTCATGCGCAACGGTATCCGAAAAGCTCGCCAGCACGCGCACACCGGCATTGGCGGTCAGGACACCGACTGCTCCGATGCAAACGAAGGCAAACAACCGGACATGTTACGCCAACGCCTGCAGCGCTGAGTCACCGCTCCCGCCCCGCGTCGCCCCGACCGGTCGAGTTCGTCAGGATGATGGCAGGGTCTGCTGCGCCCTCTCCTGCACAGCGTGGATTGGCCACGGTTGCACACCGCACCGGCCGCTCGACACGACGCGCCCGGCACCGTTACTGCCGATCGCGCGGCAGCAGCTCGTGCGAACGCCGCCATTGCGCGATGGTCTGGTCGGCCACCACACGCCCGCGCTCCAGGGTCACCACGCGCTCGGCCATGTCGAGCGTTTCGCGCCGATGCGCAACGATGATCCGCGTGATCTGCATCGCCTGGATGGCCGCATTGACGCGGTGTTCGTTCATCACATCCAGGTGGCTGGTCGCCTCGTCCATCACCAGGATGCGCGGCGATCGGTACAGGGCGCGCGCAAGCAGCACACGTTGGCGCTGACCACCAGACAACCCGGTACCGGCCTCGCTCAGCGGCGAAGCGTAGCCCAGCGGCATCTGCTCCACCTCCTCGTGCAAGGCGGCAATCCGCGCGCAGCGCTCCACCTGGGCCTGATCCGACTCCGGATCGAAGAAGCTGATGTTGTCGGCCACCGATCCGGTGAACAGCAGATCGTCCTGCATCACCGTGCCGACCATGGCGCGATACTGCGGCAGCGCCGCACTGGACAGCGGACGACCACCAATCCTGACCTGGCCGCTAGTGGGTTGCAGCAATCCCAGGATCACCCTGACCAGGGTCGTCTTGCCGCAGCCGGAGGTGCCGGTGATGGCGACGCACTCGCCGCTGTCGATGCGCAGGGTGAGGTCCTCGAGCACCGCCGGGATGTCGTCGGCATAGCGAAAGCCCACCCCGCACAATTCGATCGTGGTCTCGCTCCACGACGCGGCCTCTGCAACCTGGCCGGCATTCTCGCGTGGCTGGTGAACGATGTCGGCGACGCGTTCGAGATGAACCCGCAACAGGCGAAATTCCACGAGCCGGTCGATCAGCTCCGACAGACGCCGCGAAAATTGCTCACGGTAGGCAATGAAAGCCAGCAGCATGCCAAGCGAGAGCTCCGAACGCAGGATGGCCAGGGCCGCCAACCAGATCACCAGCACGCGCTCGACCCCGAATAGCAACAACTTGGCTGACGACTGCAGCACCTCGTACTGGCCCAGACGCAGCTGCGCATTGGTCTGTTCGGCCAGCAGATGGGTCCAGTCCATCTGCCGCACGTGCTGCCGACCAAACAGCCGGACGCTTTGGATCCCGCGCACGCTCTCCAGGAAATGGGTGTGCTGCCGGGCGTCCCAGACCAATTGTTCGACCGCCGCTTCGCGCATCCTGCCGAGCCAGAACAGACGCGCCAAGGCGTAGAGCACCACCGCTGACACGGAGATCGCGCTGAGCGCGGCGCTGTAGACCAGCATCAGGCTGAACGTGCCGACCACCAGAACGCCATCGACCAGCGTCTGCGTGAAGCCGGTGGTCAAGGTGCGCTGGACCTGCACGATGGAGGCGAAGCGCGACTGGATCCCGCCCAGGTGGCGCTTCTCGAAATACGGCAGCGGAAGCGCAAGCAGGTGCGCAAACACCTGCCCCAACCATTGGAAGCCCAGTTGCGCCGAAACGGTGGCGATCAACCATCCGCGCAGCAGGCTGATGCCGCCTTGCACGACCACCAGCAACAGGAAGCCGGCGCCAAGTACGTGGATCAGGCCGGTATCGGCAGCCGGCACGGCCTGATCCACCAGCCACTGCAGCTGGAACGGCATGCCCAGACTGAGCACTTCCAGCGCGAACGCCAGCGCCAGTATCTGCCACACCGCCCGCCCCAGCCCGTGCACGCGACCGATCAACGAGGACAACGCCACCGGCGCCGCAGCGCGGCGTGGGCGGAAGTCGGTGGTCGGGCTCAGCTCCAGCGCAATCCCGGAAAAATGCCGGGCAAATTCGCTCCATGACAGCGTTCGCGGCCCGTTGGCCGGATCATGGATCTGCAGGCGCCGCGTCCCGACGCGCTTGAGTACCACGAAATGGTTCAGATCCCAATGCACGATGCACGGCAGTTGCAGATCCGGCAGTGCATCCATCTCCAGGCGCAGTGCGCGCGCCTGCAGGCCCAGCGCCTGTGCGATCGACACTAAACTGGCCAGGTTCGTCCCCTGCCGCGACAGCAGGAAACGGCGGCGCAGCTCTGCCAGACCGACATGACAACCGTGGTAGTGCGCCACCATGGCCATCGCCGCCAGGCCACATTCGCCCGCCTGCCCCTGCAGGATCATCGGCAGTGCACGCGTGCCGGACAATCGACGCAACTGCGCCACCCACCGGCTCACCGCAGCGTACCGCGCAGACTGGAGAGCGGCTCGAAGGCCCACTGCGAAAAGCGCCGCCACTCCAGTTCGAGCGTGCCCCGCACCCCCATTCCCGGGCGCAGGATCGCCGCCAATCGGGTATTGGCCGATGCATCCCCGACCAGGCGTACCCGCACGCGATACATCGGATCGATTCCCGATGGCGCACCGCCGCTCGGGGACTCGGGCACCGCCGCCACCTCGACGACCCGCCCGGCAAATTGTCCGTAGTGCTGATAGGGCAAGGCATCGAAGCGTAACTGCACGGGCATGCCGGCCCCAATCAGTCCAGCGGCACGGGACGGCGCGAACAATGCAACCTCCACCGTTGGTAGCGGCGGCAACAGATCGGCCAGGCGCTGCCCCTGGCCGACCGCCTGCCCGGGCTGTACCGGCCGCAACGCAACGCGTCCGGCGCGCGGCGCGCGCACTTCCCAGCGCGATGCCGCGGATTGCTCGATGACCGCACGCCGATCCTCCTGAAGATCGGCGCCTGCAACCGCCAGCTGCGCGCGCACCTCCACAGTCGTCTGTCGCACGCTGCTCTCGGCCTGTACGACCGCATCGGCCAACGCCATGCGTTCGCGTTCCAGTTCCAGGCCGTGCGCGCGTTGATCGAGCACATCGGCCAACCGCTCATCGGCGAACTGCTCGCTCACCAGGCCACGCGCCAGAGCGATGCGGTAGCGCTGCTCGATGCGCTCGGCCAACTGCAGCCGGTGTCGCAACACCTGCAGTTCGTGACCCACCTGCTGCTGCCGGGCGCGCAGCCCGGCCAGCGACTGGGCGGCCGCCTGCTGCCGCAACCCGCCCTGCGCACGCAGTTGCTCCAGCGCCTCGGTCGCCAGACGTTGCCGCTCTGCCAGCGCCTGAGCAGCCTGCAATCCCGGCCGCCCGGGATCATCGCGATGCTCGGCCGACAGCTCGAACAACATCTGGCCAGCCGAGACGGTTTGCCCCTGCACGGCCCCCACCCGCACGACCACCCCCGGCTGCGGCGTGGTCATCGCGATCACCCCACCCGCAGGAGTCACAGTGCCAGACAAGGTCTGGCTGCGCGCGAAGCCCAGGCGGAAGAACCCCACCACCAGCAGCAACACCGTCACCACCACCACCAGCACGCACCACCGCACTACGCGGCGCTGCCGCAACACCACCGGTCCCAACCGATTACGTTGCAGGTAATCCACGGCCTCGCGCCGGAACAGCGTCGTCATCCGACGGTTGTCGCCAGCGGCCGCCGATACCGAATGCAGACACTGCGGCAGGGCACCTCGCGCGCCGACGCCCGCTCCCAAGGGACTTGCACGCTCATACCAGCACCGCGCCGTGTGTGGGCCCGTTCTCCCAGAAGGCCAGCTGCTGCAGCCGATCGAACAGCATCGGTGGCAGCACGCTGCGGCGCGGCACATAGTCCACGCCACGCCGGACGCGGTGCAGGCCAGGCGCCTGCAGCGCGGCATCGAACCGGTCTGCATTGGCCTCCACGCTGTCATAGTCGTGAGCGAACGCGGGCAACTGCAAGAACGCGTAGACCTGCTCCATCGCCTGCGCCGGGCGCTGTGCCAGGGTTTCGTAGCGAAACAGCAGCAGGCGGCTCGCATGCTCGCCGTAAAACGCCTGCCGCAAGCCATCCAGCGCATAACCGACCACGCCTCGCGGAGAGGTCAGCAGGTCCGCGCGCATCGTTATCGAATCTTCCGGATCGTACCCGAACACCGAAGACAACCGCAGCGGCTGTGCCTGCGCCAGCCGTTCGAAACTCTCCACAATCCAGCCGACATCGCGTACGCAACAGACGACACGGCCTTCTGGAAACAGGGTCGCCAGGCCGGATAAACGGCTACACCAGGCACGATTGGTATCCAGGACCGTCTGCACGCCCGGGCGATCCTGGTGATAGGCATGGAAGACCCCACGTAACAAGCGTATGCGCTGCGCGTCGTCGATCTGCACACTGGAAGGATATTCTTCGCTCATGCCCATGAGCATCGCCGCATACAACCGCGCCACCGGAGAGGTGACATCGGCATGCACCTGCGGATTTTGCCGTAGCAACGCCGCCAGGAGCGACGAACCTGCCCGTGGCAAACCGGATATGAAGTGATAGTCCAAACGCGCAGTGCTTCCCGTCTGATGGATCTGCACTCGTCGCAACACGCTGCCGCGACGATGCAGTGCGCGTCAGGGTTGCACGGTGCTGTGTGACCTGATCTGTCGGGCAGCGCAAAGACACCGCGCTTTGCGAATGTGTTCGATCGCCGGTCTGAACATAGGTGTCGTCTGAATATGATCGCAATCACATTTCCCTATGTTCGACACCTCTTCCGGCTGTAGCAGTTCGCTGGCAGAGACATGCTGTCGTATCCCGCTCCCGGTACAGGCCGGCGCAGCGCGCATTGTGCAATCCTGGATTCTGAAATCGTCGCGGCAAACGCTCCGCGCCCAGCAGTTGATCCACCTGCTGTTCTTTGGGCGGCAAGCCAAGGCGGTCATCCGGTTTCTCCCTTCGAACCGGATGACGTCAGTCAGCGGAGGGCTTACTCACGAGGACTTCATGATGAAACGATTGAACACGTCCCAAGCCGAGACATCGGACGCGCTGAACCGCCGCTCCGCCGACCAGGACCGGATGCAGTTGCTGGACGAGCGTTTTTGGAAGCATGTTGGCGGCGGGGATGCCCCTCACGGCGGGGACTACCCTCCGATGGAATACAATAAGCCGCCACGCAATCCATAGGGTTGACCCCATCTGGTAGGGCAACCAAGGTGCGGCCCGCCTGGACCTGGCGGCGCCATCCAGGGCCACGGATCGGGGGGAACCCACTCCCGGGCCGGCGGCTCGCGCGGTCTTGCCCAGCCAGCCTGGACAAGACGATAAACGTTTCGACCAAACCCACCGCCCTGGCTATACTACCGGCGCAACACGGTGGGAGAAGCGGCACTGCCGCTGCCGAAGGCGCAACAGCCCGTAATCGCTCAGGCTCGATACCATCTTCAACACAACTCTGGAGAGACCGGCCGATGCCGGCGCCGAAGGGGCACGGAATGCAGGCAGGCCCAGCGCCAGGCCGCGTTCTTAAACTCTCAGGCAAAAGGACAGAGGGGCGCGAGGAAGACCGCCGCTGCGGCAGGTGATGGCGCGCCCACGCGTGTCATGCCGGTCGCGGTGCTTCCGACCTTTCGCATGCCCTCTGCCCCGGATGCCCGCCATGTCCCACACTCCGTCTTCCCTGCGCGACCTCGAACACCACGGCGCGTTCGTCGAACGCCATATCGGCCCCAACGACGCAGAAATCGCGCAGATGCTGGAGGTGGTCGGCCACGCCAGCCTGGATGCGCTGACCGATGCCATCGTACCGGGCAATATCAAATCGCCGGCCGCGCTCGCGTTGCCCGAGGCGATCACCGAGGAAGAAGCGCTGGCCAAGATCCGCACGATCGCCAGCAAGAATCAGGTACAGCGCACCTTTATCGGGCAGGGCTACTACGGCACCCATACCCCGAAGGTGATCCTGCGCAACATCCTGGAAAACCCGGCCTGGTACACCGCCTACACGCCGTACCAGGCGGAGATTTCGCAGGGGCGGATGGAAGCGCTGATCAACTTCCAGACCCTGTGCGCGGACCTGACCGGCATGCAGATCGCCAATGCCTCGCTGCTGGACGAAGCCACCGCCGCAGCCGAAGCGATGACGCTGGCCAAGCGCTCGGCCAAGTCGAATTCAGACATCTTTTTCGTGCACGACGCCGTGCATCCGCAGACGCTGGAACTGCTGCGCACGCGCGCCGAGCCACTGGGCATCGTGCTGCGCGTCGGCACCCCGGAAGAAGCGCTGCAGGCCGAATGCTTCGGCGTGCTGCTGCAGTATCCGGACAGCTTTGGTCACATCGGCGACCACGCCGCGCTGGCCGATGCGGTGCACGCGCAAGGTGGCCTGGTCGCGGTAGCCACCGACCTTCTGGCGCTCACCCTGATCGCCGCACCCGGCGAATGGGGCGCGGACATCGTGGTCGGCAATTCGCAGCGCTTTGGCGTGCCGTTCGGTTTCGGCGGCCCGCATGCGGCCTTCATGGCCTGCCGCGATGCCTACAAGCGCTCGATGCCCGGCCGCCTGATCGGCGTGTCGATCGACGCTGCCGGCAACCCCGCGTACCGCTTGACCCTGCAGACACGCGAGCAACATATCCGCCGCGAAAAGGCCACCTCCAACATCTGCACCGCGCAGGTGCTGCTGGCGGTGATGGCCTCGATGTACGCGGTCTACCACGGCCCCGAGGGCCTGACCCGCATCGCGCGCCGCACCCACCGCCTGGCGGCGATCCTGGCCGCTGCCCTGCGCAGCGCCGGTGTCAGCGTGGGCGAGCGCTTCTTCGACACGCTGCACGTCAAGGCCATCGATGCCGATGCCATTCACGCCCGTGCGCGTGCGGCCGGCATCAACCTGCGCGCCATCGACAGCGAAGCGGTCGGCATCAGCCTGGACGAAACCACCACGCGTGCCGACGTGGTCGCGCTGGCCGCGCTGTTCGGCGTACAGGTGGACGATGCACAAGGATGTGCGAGTGTCGCGGAAGGCAGGATGCCGGGAGCGACGGTGGACGCACTCGATGCAGCCACCGCCGATGCACTGCCGCCAGGCCTGCTGCGCAGCAGCGCGTTCCTGACCCACCCGGTGTTCAACACCCACCACAGCGAACACGAACTGCTGCGCTACATGCGCTCGCTGGCCGACAAGGACCTGGCAATGGATCGCACCATGATCCCGCTGGGCAGCTGCACCATGAAGCTCAATGCCACCGCCGAAATGATTCCGGTGACCTGGCCGGAATTCGGCGCGATCCACCCGCTGGCCCCGGCCGAGCAGTCGGCCGGTTACGCGCAGCTGATCGACGAACTGGAAGCGATGCTGGTCGAGTGCACCGGCTACGACGCGGTGAGCCTGCAGCCCAATTCCGGCGCGCAGGGCGAATACGCCGGCCTGCTGGCGATCCGCGCCTATCACCGCGCGCGCGGTGACGCGCATCGCGACATCTGCCTGATCCCCGAATCCGCGCACGGCACCAACCCGGCCTCCGCGCAGATGTGTGGCATGACGGTGGTAGTCACCAAGTGCGATGCCAACGGCAATGTGGACGTGGATGACATCCGCGCCAAGGCCGAGAAGTATTCCGATCGCTTGGCCGCGCTGATGATTACCTACCCGTCCACCCACGGCGTGTTCGAAGAAGACGTGGTGGCGATCTGCGAAGCGGTGCATGCGCACGGCGGCCAGGTCTATACCGACGGCGCCAACATGAACGCCCTGGTCGGCGTGGCCAAGCCCGGCAAGTGGGGCTCGGACGTGTCGCATCTGAACCTGCACAAGACCTTCTGCATCCCGCATGGCGGCGGCGGCCCGGGCGTGGGCCCGTGTGCGGTAAAGTCGCACCTGGCGCCGTACTTGCCTCGTGCCGGCATCCATGCCGGCGAAGGTCAAACTGCCGCCATCCATGGCGGCGGATTCAACTCCGAAAGCGGGGCAAGAGACTTCCAGCGCATCGGCGGCATGGTCAGCGCCGCCAGCTACGGCTCCGCCTCCATCCTGCCGATCAGCTGGATGTACGTGACCATGATGGGCAGTAGCGGTTTGCGCAAGGCCACCCAGGTGGCATTGCTCAATGCCAACTACATCGCCAAGCGCTTGGCGCCGCACTACAAGACGCTGTATACCGGCCGCAACGGCCTGGTCGCGCACGAATGCATCCTGGACATCCGCCCGCTGGAGAAGACCAGCGGCATCGGTGCCGAGGATATCGCCAAGCGGCTGATCGACTTCGGCTTCCACGCACCGACCTTGAGCTTCCCGGTCGCCGGCACGCTGATGGTGGAACCGACCGAAAGCGAATCGCAGCACGAGCTGGATCGTTTCATCGACGCGATGATCCAGATCCGCGAAGAGATCCGCGCCATCGAGGATGGCCGCCTGGACCGCGAGGACAACCCGCTCAAGCACGCACCGCACACTGCAACCCAGGTGTCGGCGAGCGAGTGGACGCATGCCTACCCGCGCGAACTGGCCGCTTTCCCACTGCCCAGCCTCAAACAGCAGAAATACTGGCCGCCGGTGGGCCGCGTGGACAACGTCTACGGCGACAAGAACGTGATGTGCGCCTGCATCCCGGTAGATGCGTATAAGGAAGACGCCGACGCCTGAGCGGCGCGCCCGTCGCGTTCGTCCAAGACCCGGCCGGTAACGGCCGGGTTTTTTATGGACTATCGCAATGGCAAGCAGACGCGGCACGCTTGGCTGCCTGCACACGCATGCCGGGACATGACACACCACACGTCGCTGCCGTGCCTGTTCACGCTCGTGCCCGGTTTTGACTGTTGAACGTGTCACTCAGATCGGCACACGGCTGGCGACCGCGTTTCCCACGCGCGTGAACATTCGTTCGCATGTAGACACATGTCATTAACGGCCACGCTCCCAGGCTCGATGCAATAGCTCGCCTCTCAAGCCCGCCAACCTGGAGTTCCCATGGCCAAGTCCCCCAAGCCCGCACAGCCGCCCGCTACTGGCAGTTCTTCAAATGCGCACGATGTGCGCGGCATCGGCGATGAATTGCATCAGAAGGCCGGCGGTACGCATCCGCAGTTGACCACCAACCAGGGCATTCCGGTTGGCGACAACCAGAACTCGTTGCGTGCCACTCCGCGCGGGCCGACGCTGCTGGAAGACTTCATCCTGCGCGAGAAGATCACCCACTTCGATCACGAGCGCATTCCCGAGCGCATCGTGCATGCGCGCGGTAGCGCTGCGCACGGCTACTTCGAGCTGACCAAGTCGTTGAGCCAGTACACCACTGCGAAGATCTTTACCGAAGTCGGCGAGAAGACACCGCTGTTCACGCGTTTTTCCACCGTCGCAGGGGGCGCCGGCTCGGTGGATACGCCGCGCGATGTACGCGGATTTGCGGTGAAGTTCTACACCAAGGAAGGCAACTGGGATCTGGTGGGCAACAACATCCCCGTGTTCTTCATCCAGGACGCGATGAAGTTCCCCGACCTGATCCACGCGGTGAAGATGGAACCGGACCGCGGCTTCCCGCAGGCCGCCAGCGCGCACGACACGTTCTGGGATTTCATCTCGCTCACGCCAGAATCGATGCATATGGTGATGTGGGCCATGAGCGACCGCACCATCCCGCGCTCCTTGCGCATGATCGAAGGTTTCGGCATCCACAGCTTCCGCTTTCTCAATGACAAGGGCCAGAGCACGTTCGTCAAGTTCCATTGGCGGCCCAAGCTCGGCCTGCAATCGACCATCTGGGACGAGGCGGTGAAGATCGCCGGTGCCGACCCGGACTTCCAGCGCCGCGACTTGTTCGAAGCCATCCAGAACGGCGACTTCCCGGAATGGGAACTGGGCGTGCAGCTCTTTACCGAGGCGCAGGCCGAGGCCTTCTCCTTCGACCATCTGGATTCGACCAAGGTCATTCCGGAAGAACTGGTGCCGTTGCAGATCGTCGGACGCATGGTGCTGGACCGTTGGCCGGACAATTTCTTTGCCGAGACCGAGCAGGTGGCGTACTGCCCGGCCAACATCGTGCCGGGTATCGACTTCAGCAACGATCCGCTGCTGCAAGGCAGGCTGTTCTCCTATCTGGACACCCAGTTGAGCCGGCTGGGCGGGCCAAATTTCCACCAGATTCCGATCAACGCGCCCAAGTGCCCGTTCGCCAACAATCAGCGCGATGGACACATGCAGATGGGCGTGCCCAAGGGCCGCGTGGCCTATGAACCGAGTTCGTTACAGACCGATGCGCCACGCGAGGCGCTGCGTGGATTCCCCAGCCATGCCACGCCGGCCGAGGATGGTGCGAAGGGTCGCGTGCGTGCAGAGAGCTTTGCCGATCACTACAGCCAGGCACGGCTGTTCTTCCGTAGTCAAAGTGCGCCGGAACAGGCGCATATCGCTTCGGCGCTGGTATTCGAACTATCCAAGGTGGAGACCGCACACGTCCGCGAGGCCATCGTCGGCCACTTGCGCCATATCGACGAAAGCCTGGCCAAGCGTGTCGCCGACGGCATGGGCATGACGAGCTTGCCGCCGGCCCCGCCTGCCGCTGTCGCACCCACCGACATGCCGTTGTCGCGGGCCCTGCAACTGATCGGCAAGATGAAGGACACCTTGCAGGGCCGCACGGTGGGCATCCTGATCCACGACGGCTCCGATGCTGCGGCGATCAAGGCCGTGCGCAAGGCGGCCGAAGCCGCAGGCGCCACGGTCAAGATCGTGGCGCCCAAGCTTGGCGGCGCCAGGCTCAGCGATGGCAAACAGCTCGCAGCCGACGGGCAGCTGGCCGGTACGCCATCGGTCGTGTTCGATGCGGTGGCGGTGCTGTTGTCTTCGGAGGCGGCCAAGCTGCTCACGCGCGAGTCGGCCGCGCTGGATTTCGTCAGCAACGCCTGGGCGCACCTGAAGGCGATTGCCTTCGACGATGGCGCGCAACTGCTGCTCAAGGCCGGCAACGTCGGCAAGGACGCAGGCATCGTTCCGGCCGCCGACACCAAGGCCTTCATCGCTGCAGCCAAGACGCGCCAGTGGGCGCGCGAGACCAAGGTGCGCATGTTGGCGTAACCGCATCAGCGTAGGCTGTACAGGCTTGGCGTGAACGACTCTACGTCGTTCGCGCCCAAATCGCTGGGATCTGATCGCGCCTCAGCGCCGCGATGGTTTGAAGTCTCGATTGCTCTGGGCGTATTGCCCTGGGCCCTGGACACCGCGGAAGAGTCAATTGCAAAGCGGCTGGTCGGCAGGTTGCCTGCAGGGCCCTTGCCCGCCCACCGTCGCGGGGCACGCCGTGAATCCATCCATGGAGGCTCTTATGCGGCATCCCTGCCGCATAAGGTCCCGCACCCTGTGGCCGGAAATGATGCCGATTGGGGCTTGAAAGGGGTTTTTCAGGGGCGACTACGTCCTCTCCAACTTGCCGGCAAACACGCTTCGCAAGGATCTGGTGAATACGGTCAAAGCGCGCTGGCGGGTTGAACGCGATTATCAGGACCTGAAGCAGGAGTTTGGCCTGGATCACTACGAAGGGCGCGGTTGGCGGGGGTTTCATCATCACGCCACGCTATGCATTGCTGCTTACGGGTTTCTGGTTGCTGAGCGCTTGCGTGGAGCGCATCAAAAAAAACCGTCACAACACCCGCAACCTGCCCTACCCGAAGATTACCGCCCGCGCGGGGCGGCCGATGCGGGCTCAGCGCCATGTAGTGGACTCGATCGCGACGCTGCGCTGGACAATCGCCGTAGAAATTGCAGTGACACTACTTGGAGCAATGTCTCCGCACCTTCGTATTTAATGACGCAGTAGGACTAAGAATCTGACCCTGTTCTTCCCGTTCTTCCCGTTCTTGCGTTGGGTTGCTTGCGTACACTACCGGAAGCGGTGTGTGCGCAGATGACGTTGGTGGTGTAGAACGTGGGGATACCTCAGCCTCCGTCCCCTTTTGGTCTCGTTACTCCTTCCTGCGCGCGTTACCCGAAAACGCCAGGTTGAGCCCCATTGATCCGCAAAGACTCATAAACTTGATCTCGCTAGATAAGAGGGAAGAACTAGTTAGGTGAATCTAAGGGTAGCCGTCGTGCAATGAAGTTCACCATGTTTTCCATAAGATCCGGGTCCGTGTTGCTCAGTCCCACCACAACGTAGCCTTCAGAAGGGAATACGACCAGAGCTGTATTTGCTCCAGGTGCGCCTCCTTCGTGCCCATACTGCCGTTCTTTGCCTTGGCCGCTGACCATGAAGCCGTAGCCATACCAGTGCTTGTGGTTCTGTGCAGTGGTCGCGGCCTCGATTAGCGCTGGTGACAATAATTTGCCAGTACGCAATGCCTCAGCAAATCTCAGTATGTCGGCGACAGTGCTGTAAGCGCCTCCGGCAGCCATGCCGCGCCATGGTAGCGATGCTGTTTCGGCTTGCCATATACCTTCTTTTCTGGCGTATGCCACCGCTCTACCGGGTACTGGCATCGATTCCGGGTTTGATCCGGTCGATTTCATCCCGGCAATCCGGTAAATGTGCTCATCCACGTAGTCGTAGTAAGACTGGCCGCTGACAGCTTCAATCACTGCACCAAGCACGATGTAGCCATAGTTTGAATAACCGTCCTGCGTACCTGGCGCATGCTCGGGCGGTGTCGCTGAAAACTGATTTATGTAATCAGTATGTGTTCGTAAGGCCTGTGAGTACGTGCTGAAATCTTCACCGAAGATATCGCCAAGTCCACTTGTATGGTTGAGCAACTGCCTCAGTGTGATAGATTTGGCAACTGACGGATTGGGATAATCAGGCAGGTAACGACTGATGGTGCCGTCCAGCGTGAGCTTGCCAGCCTCGACCAACTGCAGGACTGCCACTGCGGTAAACATCTTGTTCAACGATGCAAGCCTGAACTGCGTGTTGGTGCTAATGGGTAAGGCAACTTCCCGATCTGCCAGACCGCCTTGCCACTGAAGCAGAATCTTGTTGTCTTTAGCCACAATCAGCGCGCCATACATTGAGTCTGATGCGGCCAATCTCTCCAGACGTTGCTTGGCGATGCGCGTCAGCGAAGCGATCTTCATGCGCTTGGGCCGATACTTGACCGGCATCTCCATGCCCTCCAACTGGAACAGACTCACCTCTGATGGTTTGGCTTGGTCCAGCGTGACTGTGGCCAGCAATGCGCGCTCGCTTGCTTCCACCAGCACGACAACTTCAACTTTTGCGGAAGTACTTGACATGAATTCAAGAATTTTGAAGCGACCCATCGATTCATGCAGCGCAATATCACGGGCTGCATCGCGCTGCATTCCGTATTTAGTGCTGATGGTTAGCAACGCCTGCTCATCTCCACGGTTGAAGGCTGATAACCAGTGTTTGAAGATCTGCTCTGGTGTCTCAGCACTCTTGTGTACAGCACCCCAAGCATTGCTCACAAATAGCAGTAGGACGATGGTGAGATATTTGGCGACTTTCATCGTTAGGGCCTAATAATTGTGTGGATAGGCGAGGCGCAAGGAGTTAGTAAATTTTATGCATAATAGCTGGCTCATATGAGCTTATCAATTAACAGCGCCATGTCCCAAAGTGTCATTGCATTGCAGTGCTTTTCTCCTGCTGTTCCGGGGCGGAGATAGCGCCCATAGGACGTACCGTCTGGCGGTGCCGGGCCGCCGCACAGTCAAGGGCCTCAGCGAGGCCTCAGGGTCAGGTTCACTTCCTACGAAAATTCCAGACTACGGCTTCAGATTTCGGGAGGTTTCTTCGATATCAGCACCACCACCTGGCTGCGATTCTTGCGATATGGCCAGACTCACACGCATCGACCTTCCCGGCATCCCGCAGCACATCGTGCAGCGTGGCAACAACCGCTTGCCGTGCTTTCTGGATGATGGCGACCGATTGCGCTACCTGCACCTACTGCATGAGGCTCTGCACGCCACCGGCTGCAAGTTGCACGCCTATGTGTTGATGGATAACCACGTGCACTTGCTTGCCACGCCACCTGCCAAAGGACGGCTTGGGCAGATGATGCAGCGGCTTGGGCGCAACTATGTCGCGCTATTCAATGGCCGCCACGGGCGCACCGGCACGCTATGGGAAGGTCGTTATAAAGCCTGTCTTGTGGATAGTGCTGACTACGTGCTTCGTTGCTATCGCTACATTGAGCTCAATCCGATGCGCGCTCGCCTGACCGACGACCCTGTGGCATATCGCTGGTCCAGCGGCCCAGCCAATCTGGGCCAGCGCGGGCACTCTGCACTGACACCACATCACTCTTGGCTTGCACTTGGCAGCAACCCGATCGAGCGATCCAATGCCCACCGTGCCCTGCTCGATGAAGTCCTGTCCGACGAATTGCTCGCCAGCATCCGCCTCCATCTACAGCAGCAGCGCGCCCTGGGCCACGATGCCTTCCGCGCGATGGTCGAAGCCAAGACTCACCGCTTTGCGGGCGTCAGGCCCGCTCATCGGCCGCGCAGCCTAGCCCCATCGCCTTATAAGTTAACCTGACCCCGTTACTCCTCACCGCTTTGCGGGCGTCAGGCCCGCCCATCGGCAGCGCAGCCGAGCGCCATCGACTGATAAGTCAACCTGACCCCGTTATCCCGGACCCCGTTATCCCGCACATGCGCCGCCAGCGGCTCTACGCTTTTGCGCTCCAACGGCAGCATCAATCCTCGGCAATAACCGTGTAAGCTCGCCGCGCGATCAGCATGACCAAGCGCAGCGGATAGGTCATCCAAATAGGCGGAAAAACGCGCTTGGTGACTGACTGCGGCCATGTTCATCTCAGCACGGTGTGGATTGCCTGCAGAATAACATTTTTATGACACAGTAGGACTAGGTATCCAGACACCGTTTCGTGCCTTACATAATGACCAAAGACTAAGAAAAGTATCGCCGCAAGTATGAAACAGCCGGATAGCACCAAGAACGCCCAGCCTATCCTGGGCGGACGAAGGATGATCGACCCTGCGGACTGGGATTGCCGGTGCTCATAGACTTCCTTTCGATAGAGGCTGTTCATCCTTGCTTGTGTCCGTCTTATTCCGCAGCGTCACCCCGTATGGAGTGCATTCTTGCGGTACAGTCCGGTTTAAAAACGTGATGTACTTATCAAATTTAACATGAAGTGAATTGCTTTATTTGCTCCCGAGGCTCTGCTGTAGAGCGAAGTCTGCGGTTATGCAGGTCCATGACGGCATGCTTCTGGGCGTCTGTACGCAGGAGATGCATTGGCAAGAGCAGATTAAGGCGGTCCTGAAACGCACTGCTTTGCATCGTTGACGTGTAAGCGGTGCTATCAACCTGCAAACATGGAACGGCATATGCCAATTGCCGATGACAACTGCGCACACGCACCAGCTGCGCAGTTTTTTTGGGTCTTCGCGGATCACTGTGGGTGCAATCGAGCATTTTCGGGTAGCGCGGGCAGGAAGCTGGCGATGATCTTGAGCCTCAGGAACTCCTCGTCGCGATAGCCGTAGGCGCTGCGCTGGATGACCCGGATCTTGTTGTTGAGCCCTTCCACCAGGCCGAGGCTGACCTTGTTCTCCGGCCTGCAGTACGCCGCGATGCCGTCCCAGTGCCGCTCGATCATCCCCACGAACGTCTGGTAGGGCGCAAGCCGCTGCCAGCGCAGACTCTGCTTCCAGCGCTCGAAGAACTCCCGTGCACCTCGCTCGGTGCGGTAGCTCCACAGCTGCCCGAAGGACTCTTTCAGCAGGTACGCCGTGTTCAGACGTTTGTTGGCCGCCAGCAACTTGGCGAGCGCCTTCCGACCGTCCAGGGTAAGGTTTTCGCGATTGCTCAGCAGGGTGTAACGCTGGCCCTTGATGTAACTGCGATCCTGGCCTTGAAGGCGCTTGTACTCGTCGCGCCGCACCTGATCGAGCGCGTCGGACAGGTGGCGCATGATGTGGAATTTGTCGAACACGATGCTGGCGTTGGGCGCGTTCTTGCCCACCGAGTTGCGAAACGGCCGCCACATGTCCATCACCGCCACGTCGATGCCAGCACTGCGTTTTGGGCCCAATTCGGCGAAGAACTGGTCGATGTCCGCCTCGGTGCGCCCACTGCCGCCGAACCAGATCGGTCGGCCGCGCTCCAGATCGCTGACCACAACGCGGTAGTCATGGCCCTTGTGGATCGCGATCTCGTCGATGCCGATGGCGCGCGGCGCCGGCGTCCCCGCCCGGCGCACCTGCTCGGCCATGTACAGCTTGGACAGCTCCTTGACCGTGCTGTCGTGCAGGCGCTCCAGCTCAGCCACGGCCTTGTGCGTCATGCTTCGGCACAGATTGCCCACATGCAGGGCGAATCGCTCGGTGTAGCGCGGATTCTTGGCCAGCCAGTCCAGCCGCTCTACGTGCACGCCGCCGCACCCCGGGCAATCGACCCGCCAGCGCTCGAACTCCACGAACAGCATCCAGCCGGCCGCCCGCAAGTCGCGGGCGCGGCACAGGCGCTTGTCGTAGCGGCTGCGACACCGATGGCCACAGTTGGAACACACGGCCGTTTTTTTCGGCGCCGCAAGGTCACGATCCGCGCCTTCGGGGCGCCGAACACGCCCTTGAGCGTGGACTCCGCCGCGAAGCCAGGGAAGGAAAACAACTCACTCAGCCGACGGCCCGTTTTCATGCAGAACACCGCGTCAAGAAGTCAGCACAGGATGTACCACCTTCTGGGACGGTGGAAAGGGCCTGTTTCCAAGGCTCAACGCAGATTCAGGGGCCTCAAGGCACCCACACGAATCCGCGATGAGCCGTTTTTTTATCAACCGCTTACAAGGCTTCAACAGGAAGCCGCTGCGCATTTGCCAACGCGCGATACTCGCGCGGCGTCATGCCCACTGCCAGCTTGAATTGCCGCGCAAACGCGCTCTGATCGCTGAAACCGCAGGCGTGGCCGATTTCGGTCAGGCTTTTGTGGCCGTGCAGCAGGTGCATGGCCATCTGCAGGCGCAGCTTGGCCAGCACCTGCTGCGGCGTGAGCTGAAAGACCTTGCGGAACGAACGCTGCAGCTTGGACATCGAGAAACCGGTGATATCCACCAGTGCCTGCATGCGCACGTTCTGCGCATAGTTGGCGTTGAGATAGGCCAGCGCCAGGCGCAGCTTTTCATACTGCGATTCGTGGCCATCCTGCGGGCCCAGATCGCGCGAGATGCCGATGATGCCCTGCACCTCGCCATCCACCAGCAACGGACGCTTGCAGGTCAGGCACCAACCTGGCTCGCGATTGGCGAACAGATGCAGTTCCAGCAGGTTGTCGATCACCTCGCCGGCCAGCACCTGCTCGTCCTGATTGGCATAGTTGGCGCCAAGCCCGCTGGGGTAGACCTCGGCCACGCGCTTGCCGATCAATTCCTTGCGTGATTTCAGACCCAGCCGTCGCAGCATGGTCTGGTTGACGTGGGTATAGCGTCCTTCGCAATCCTTGACGAAGAACAATACGTCCGGCACCGCATCGAACAACGCTTCCAGATCGGCAGGATCGATGCTCTTCATGCAGGACGTGGGACTCGTGACCAGGAAAGACGCGGCGACAAGGCGGCGACGCAAGCATGCTTGCGAGCACCCTCCGCGCGCGGCCTCATGATACGCCGCGCAGGCCGCGCGGCCTGCCCACGCTCAGCGCGGCTGTTCGGCCACGGTGGCCGTGGCTGCGGCGGGGCCGGCCTTGGCGTTGTCGAGCGAGGCGCTGGTCGCGCCCATGCGATCGGCCGGCGTGCGCCGCGCCGCCCAGCCCTGCACCACGGCCGCTCCGGCACGCGAGCCGACCTGCACGCGCAGGCGCGCGCCCTCGGCGGGGGCGACGAATTCAACATCGCAATCACCCACTGCCATGCAGCTATCGGCCGCCAGCGGATCTACTGGCTGCCAGCCGCGCTCGGCGACCGCTTGCGAAAAGGCGCGGTAGCTCATGCCCGGCTTGAGCGTGGCCGGCAACGGCACCAGCAACTCGCCGCTGCCGGTCGCGGCCGCCACGGCAGCGGTCTCGGCCGCTGCACGCACAGGCGCCGCACCACTGCCCGCATGCGGCGGCGCGGCGCTCCAGGCAGGACTGACGATCAGGGCAGAGCCGAGAATGGCGAGACGGACGAAGCTACGCATGCGAAAGATCCTTGCGATCCTGGCAGGGATTTGGGAAGTTAAGGAAACGCTATGTTGCCACGCCGGCAAGATGCCAGGGGGAATGCCGGCCCTGCACGATCAGCCGGCGTTGCCTTGCAGGCAACCGGCTGGCACCTGCCGGGTACCGGCACCTGCTGCGATGACGACCACCAAACGCGGCCCGGCGCTGCTGCTACAAACCCGATGCGCAAGGGCCTGACCCGGCGGACGGGAGCGGCGGCGATCACTGTCGGTGCGCCACGCGCGGCCATGGCAGGCATCGTCCGGTTCGCCCCGGCCCGGCAGGCCGCAACGCCGTCTAGAAATCCCTGCACGCCACCAGGCGGCGTGCAGGGACGGCCTGGTCACTGGCCGATATGCTGCTTCAGCCAGCCATTGACGGTGTCGTGCCACAGGATGCTGTTGTCCGGCTTGAGCACCCAGTGGTTTTCGTCCGGGAAGTACAGGAACTTGGACTCGATGCCCTTGCGCTGCAGGGCGGTGAACGCGGCCAACCCCTGTTCGACCGGGATGCGGAAATCCTGCTGGCCGTGGATCACCAGCATCGGCACCTTCCACTTGTCCACATGCAGCACCGGGTTGAACTTCTCGTAGCCGGCCGGGTTCTGCCACGGCGTGCCGCCGTTCTCCCATTCGCTGAACCACAATTCCTCGGTGGCGTAGCCCATGGTGCGGTTGTCGAACACGCCGTCGTGGTCCACCAGGCATTTCCACGGCGAGCTTCCATCGCGCTCGAACCAGTTGCCCGCCATCCAATAGACCATGTAGCCGCCGTAGCTGGCGCCCAGCGCACAGGCCTTGTCGCCGTTGAGGAAGCCATACTGCTTCTGCGCAGCGGCCCAGCCCTTCTGCAGGTCTTCCAGCGGGCGGTCGCCCCAATGCTGGCTGATCGCATCGGTGAACGCCTGGCCGTAGCCGGTGGAGCCGTGGAAGTCGATCATCACCACCGCATAGCCCTGGCCGGCGTAGGTCTGCGGATTCCAGCGGTTGCTCCAGCCATTGCCGAAGCTGCCCTGCGGGCCGCCGTGGATCAGGAATGCCACCGGGTAGGTCTTGCCTTCCTGGTAGTTGTACGGCTTGACCACGTAGCCGTAGACGGTGTCGTTGTTCCAGCCCTTGAACTGGAACTGCTCGTAGTCGCCGAACTGCACGTCCGGTAGCTGCTCGCCTGCAGTCTGGGTGATGGCACGCAGATTCTGGCCCTGTACGTCGCTGACAAAGATCTGGTCACCGCTCTTGAGCGAATTGCGGGTAAACGCCAAGGTGTTGCCGGCCAGCATCGGCGCGTGCACGCTGCCCTCGCCCACCAGCTTGGTCGGCGTACCGGTGGCGATGTCGATCTTGAACAACGGATGCTCGCCGAGCTCGTCGGCGCTGGTGTACAGGCTGGTACCGTCGTCGCTCAACACGATCTCGCCGGCCGAGCGGTCCCACTTTGGCGCAATCTCGCGGGTCTTGCCGCTGGCCACGTCCATCGCCATCAAGCCGAAGCGGTCGGCCTCGAAGCCGGGGCGCTGCATGGCGCGATAGTACAGCGTCTTGCCATCAGCGCTGAACACCGGGCCGGCGTCCCAGGCCGGGTTGGCCGCGGTCAGGTTGACCGGTGCGGACTTGCCGCTGGCATCCAGGCGATACAGGTCGAAGTTGGTCTGCCAGGATTCGTCGTTGCCGGTGGGCCTGCCGGCGGCCTTGGCGTTCTTGCCCGCTTCCGGGCCATGCGGCTGCGGGATGCGCACGCTGGCCACCACGCTGCTGCCATCGGGCGACCAGGTGTAGTCATCGTTGCCACCAAACGGCTTGGACGGCGCATCGCCGGCCAGGGTGGCGCTGATCGCCGACGCGCCGACGACCGGCTTGGCGCCTGCGGCCGGCAACTCGGCCACGAACAAGGTATTGCGACGGCCATCGTTCCAGGTGTCCCAATGGCGGACGAACAACTGGTCGTACACCACGCCGCTGGCCTTGCTGTTCTTGCGCTCACCCAGCTTCTTCTTGGTGCAGCCCAGATCCGAACCGCAGTCCTGGAACACGCCGGCACTGAAGGCGATGCGCTTGCCGTCGGGCGAGAGCTTGAAGCTGTCCACGTCCACCGCAAAGGCGGTGAGCTGTTGCGGCGTGCCGCCGGCCAGCGGTTGCGCGTACAGCTGCTGGCTACCGGACTTGCTGCCGAGGAAGTACACCGTTTTGCCATCCGGCGACAACGCCGGGCTGTTGACGTTCCAGCCTTCGGGGGTGAGCCGCTTGGGCGGCGACGCGTCGCGCGTGCGCAGGTTGCGCACCCACAGGCTGGTGGCCGGCTTGCTGTTGGCGGTCTTGGCCTGGCGCTTGGCGAAGATCACCACGCTGCCATCGGGGCTGAGCGTGGGCGCGGACACCCGGTCCAGCGCCACCATGTCGCGCACGTCGAAACCGCGCGCGGCGGACAACGTTGGCAAGGCGGCCAACAGGCACAGGGGCAACACGGCGTAACGAAGCTTCATCGGGATTCCCGTAAGGGCAAAACGTCGATGGTAGGCGTTGCTGCGGCGCACGCGCAAAGGCAGGAGGTCATGCCCCTGCCATCTGCGCCACCCCTGCCGTCGCCAACGGCAGGGGCGGCCAGCGGGTTCAGAAGCGGTGCGACAGGCCCAAGTACAGCTGCCTGGCCGGGGTACGGTCGTTGAGACCGAAGTTGGCACCCACGTCCAGCTGCAGCAGCGGATTGAGCAGGTAGGTGGCGGCGACGTCGGCCGATGCCTGCTCAACGGTCTGTGCCGGGTCGCGATTGATCGAGGACCACAGCTCCACCGCCACCGACAGGCGCGGCGTCAGCGGTCGCGCCAGGTTGACCAGGTTGACGATCGCCAGGTGCTTGCCGCTGCCGTCGCTATCGGCCAGCCAGTCCAGCTCCGGGCCGAAGGTCAACGAGAAACTGCTCGGCAGCACGAAGTTGATGGGCAACGCCAGGCCACCTTCCCAGGTGTCGTTGCCCAGGCCCGTGCGTGCGGTGGGGGCCTTGACGAACGGCAGCAGCGCCACGCTGGCGGTATCGCTTTCGTACACGCGCGCCTTCATGCGCAGGTAGACGTCGCCACCGCCGCTGAGGCTGCTGCGCTCGCCGGTCGCACGGTCGGTGGTCTTGACCTGCACCTGCGGGGCCCAGTTGAGTTGCAGGTCGATGCGGTCGCTGACGCCATACTTGAGCGTGGGATTGGTGAAGTACGACGTTTCCGTGCGCGTGCCGGCCTGGGTGTCGCGGGTGTAGTTGCCGATGTCGGTTTCCAGCTGCCAGGCGCCGGTCGGCACGGTGCAGGTGGCGTTGGCCTTGGTCGGGCGGTCGGTACACAGCGGCGCCTCGGTGGCGTCCTGCGCCTGGGCCTGCAGCGCAACGCTGGCGAGAACGCCGGCGATGACGACGGCAAGCAGCGGCAGGCGACGCGTGGCAGCGGAATGGGGCGAGCTAAGGGTGTGCATTGCAATGATCCAGGGTGAACCGCTGACACGATCGGATAATCGGCAGCGTGAATGAAGTGAAGAAGCAGGGTGCAGAACGGCAACGTGGCCGGACAGGCGTCCCGGCGGCCGGACAGTCGCGCGCAGGGGGCAGCTGCCCGGCGTGCTGCGCTGGCGGTGCACGCCCTCGGCCGCGCGATGCGCTACTGCATCGGGCAAGGCAGACGGCTGGCGCTCGCTGTTCCAGCGTTATCGAAGCGACGGCCTTGCGTCGCGGTGCGTCATCGAGTCGATCCAGGCATGTTGCAGTCCAGGCGCACCATCCGTGCGGGAGACGGCACGATAAGGATCTGTGGCATAAAGGCGCTATGCCTCTGGCCTGGGCGTTGCGTAAAGCCGACGCAAAGTGCGCGCCAGCAACGGCGCGCCAAATGGTGGCCGCCCGTCTCTGCGCGCGGCGGGCAGGCTGTCCTCGATCCGGGCGCGCTGACTCTTCAAGCCGCGCACGCCCCGCGCGACTGCACGAGGCGTCCCGCAAGGATGGCGCCTGCATCACGTGCGCCATCGCCTTGCGCTAGGCGGCCGCCTCGCCGCGCTTGCCCACGCGATACAGCAGCCAGCCGACCAAGGCCAGAATGACCAGGCCGAACCACTGGTTGAGCTGCAACGCAGCCGGCAATGCCAGCACATCGGCGCGGCTGGACAACACGATCGGCACGGCAATGGCGATCCCCATCAAGGCCTCGCCGGTAATCAGGCCAGCGGCGAACAGCACGCCCGGACGATGCACGCGGTCGCGGCCGTCTTCATCGTCGGCACGAATGTTGTGGAAGCGCTCGACCAGATGCGCGATTAACCCACCCAGGAAGATCGGCACCATCAGCTCCAGCGGCAGGTAGATACCGATCGCCGCTGCCAGCACCGGCACGCGAAAGCGCTTGCCGGTGGCCTTCAACCATTCGTCCAACGCGATGATGGCCGCGCCCACCACCGCGCCGATGGCGATCATGCTCCATGGCAACTGACCACCAAACAGGCCCTTGGCCACCGAGGCCATCAGCGTGGCCTGCGGCGCGCCCAGCGAATTGGGATGCTGCGGCGTGGCCGGGCCGATACCGTAGGCCTGCGCCAGCAGGTTCAGCACCGGCGCCATGATTAGCGCGCAGGAAAACGCACCGATGCCCAGCATCAGTTGCTGCTTCCACGGCGTGGCACCCACCAGGTAGCCGGCCTTGAGATCCTGCAGGTTGTCGCCGCCCACCGCCGCCGCGCAGCACACCACCGCGCCGATCATGATGGCCGCCACCGCGCCCAGGGGCGCGGCGCCGATGCCCACCGGTACCAGGCCGCTCTTGCCCAGCAGCAGTACCAGCACCGCCGAGGCGAACAGGATGGTGGAGATGGTGATGCCGGAGACCGGGTTGTTCGACGAGCCGATCAGCCCGGCCAGATAGCCGGACACCGACACGAACAGGAACCCGGCCACGATCATGATGATGGTCATCGGGATCGACACATGCCACTGCTGCACGATGGCCTGGTACAGGCCCAGCAGTGGCAGCGTGCACACCACCAGCGCCACCAGCATCCACTTCATCGGCAGGTCGCGCTCGGTCTCGGCCACCACGCCGCCACCGCTCTTGCGCGCGGCGGCAAAGCCGCTCTTCACCCCGGACAACAGCGACTTGCGCAGCGAGAACAGCGTCCACACGCCACCGATCAGCATCGCGCCCACGCCCAGGTAGCGGATCTTCGCACCCCAGATGCCGAACGCGGCATCGGCCGCCGATGCACCGGCCAGGCTCTGCGCCAGCGCCGGATCGCTGCCCATGAAGAACTGCTGGTACAGCGGAATGGCGATATGCCAGGACAGGATCGAGCCGGACAGCACCACGATGCCGACATTCAGACCGACGATGTAGCCCACGCCCAGCAGCGCCGGCGACAGGTTGGTGCCGAGATAACCCACCACCCGGCTGCTGCCCAGGTAGCTGGCCTGCGCCCAGGTGTCCGGGATCACCCGCAGGCCGCTGGCGGCGGCCAGTTTGACCAGTGCGCCGATGGCACCGGACACCGCCAGGATCTTCAGGCCCGGGCCAGGATTTTCGCCGGCCTTGAGCACTTCGGCCGCGGCCTTGCCCTCGGGGAACGGCAGCGGGTCTTCGACGATCATCGAGCGCCGCAGCGGCACCGAGAACAGCACGCCCAACAGGCCCCCCATGCCGGCGATGCCCAGCACCCACCAGTACTTGAAGTCCGGCCAGTAGCCCATGATGACCAGCGCCGGGATGGTGAAGATCACCCCGGCGGCGATCGACGAACCGGCCGAGGCACCGGTCTGGACGATGTTGTTCTCCAGGATGGTGCCGCCGCCGAGCAGGCGCAGCACGCCCATCGAGACGACTGCCGCCGGAATGGCGGTGGCGATGGTCAGGCCGGCAAACAGCCCGAGATAGGCATTGGCGGCCGAAAGCACCACTGCCAGCACGATGGCCAGCACGACGGCGCGGAAGGTGAGCTGGCGCGGTTGCGCGTCGTGGCGCATTGGGCATTCCCCTGTGGGCAAGATATCCGCACCACGCTAGCGCCTGTGCCTACGCGAGTCCAGCTGCGGCGCCGCGTGACAGTGTGCAAGGCATGGCGTGTGGCGCAAACAACATCGGCGACGAGGTCTTGCGTGGCGCGATGGAGACGCCAACTGGCGGAAGCCCGTGCAGATCGGCGCGCCCGTGGCGCCATTGGTTCGCACACGACGCCGGTCAGGGCGTGGCGCTCGCTATCGTCCTGTACAGCAGCGCGTCGATAAGAGCCCGCCCCCCTCTCAGGCTGATGTGGCATGCGCTGACCGCCAAGCCTCTTTCATCGGCCCTCCATCACACACTGCGGCCGCGTGCCGAAAGGTCCAACACATGATCCGTCCACTGACACCGTTGATTCTGGCCAGCATGCTGCTACCCGCCGCAGCCGGTGCATCTGGCAAGCAGCCTGCCCAGGACGCGGCACAATGCCCGGCGCCTGAAGCAGTGCACTACGAGGCCGGACGTTATCGCGCCCCTGTCCGGCTCAACGTCGGCTCCGGAAGCGGTGTGTGGGCCAGTACGCTGCAACCCAACGCGGGCAGCCCAAGGCATCTGTCATCGGCACTCTACTACGGCACCCTCGTCGCGACGGCGCCCAGCACCGGAGTGCTGGTCAATTGCAGCTACGCGTTACGCGGTGGCGCGGTGGTGGATCTGGCTTACTTCAATCGCAACATGCCGGATACGCAACGCAACCTGATCGTCACCCTGCAGCGCCCATCCCGCTGGCAGCTCGATCAAGCGCCAGCCCCGGGGCAGGATCAGTTCTATGTCTGTTCCGGGACCGAGAACATCCGGAGCGCGGCTAACTGCGCGTTCGAGCCGCTGCGTCTGGAGTAACACAGCGGCAAGCACCGTTCAGCGTAGCAACTCGACAAACGCGCGGTCGCCTTCGATCACATCCGGCAGCGCCGCGAACAAGGCGTCCAGGTCCACGCCATCCATCAACGGCCCACGCACCGCTTCCAGGGCCGCCGGGGTAGCGCCGCCATGGGCATGCAGCGCATCGGAGACCTGTACCGCCTGGGCAACCAGCAGCGGCATCCGCGCGCCATCCGGCGCCGCCGCAGGGCGCACCTGGTAGGCGATCGCATTCTGGATCACGGTCGGCAACTGCCAGCGGCGCGCCAGCTCGGCGCCGACCTCCGGATAGCCGAAGCCAAGTTGCAGGGTCTCTTCGGCGGCATGGCCGGCCGAGGAACTGTCGTGGTTGATGCGGCTGGCGTAATCCGGCGCACCGGACTGGATCAGCAGCTCGCCGATGTTGTGCATCATGCCGCAGGTGAAAGCGGTCTCCGGATCGAGCCCGTGCTGGCGCGCCAACAGGCGGCAGATGCCGGCCACTTCGAAACTGTGCCGCCAGAATGCCTTGAGGTCGAAACCCGGGCCGGCCCGGAAGGCCCCGGTCATCGCCGAGGCCAGCACCAGCGTGCGCAGTGTATTGAAGCCCAGGCGCATGGCGGCATCTTCCACGCTGGTGGAGTCGCGCAGGCCATGGAAGCGCGCCGAATTGGCCAGCCGCAGCACCTTGGCGGCGATCACCGGATCGCGCTCGATGGTGTGCGCCAACGTATCGATATTGGTGTCCGGATCGTCGAACTGGCGGATCAGGTCCTGCGCCACCTTGGGCACGGTGGGCAAGGTGTGCAACTGGTCGAACAACGCCTCCAACTTCATGATCGCCTCACAGGTAAACGGACAGGCCGCGCGATGCGCGCGGAAGTGCATGGTGTAGCACAGACCGGTTGGTCCCCGGTGACTGGGGCGTGGACGGGTTCATTTGTGCGTGAGCACGCGGGGCATGAACCCGGCAGGCCACTTCGCACTGCCTGGGAACGGGCTTACCATCGCGCAATTGGTCGTCAGTAATACCAACGCAACGTGCAAGCATCACTGCCGGATCCGTGCGATAACGTCCCGCTAGCCGCTAGCCGCTATCAACGCAACATCTGCAAGGAAACGCATATGAGCGATGCCCAAGAATCCCGTTATGCTGCCCTGGCGCGCCGTGTGGTGGAGGCGCATGCAGCGCAGCTGCTGCACGATGTGCAACGGATCAATGAGCGCACGCTGCGTGAGCTTGGTCCATTGCCGCGTGGCGGACTGCCGGTACAGGTCAAGCGCAAGCCCAAGCCGGCACCCTAGGCGCAGTCAGTCCAGCATTCCACACCACCGCATGTCGACGCGCGCCCTGTACCGCGCGTGCCCATTGCCGAGAGGAAAAACCTTGCCATGTCCCGGCCTGCTGCTCCATCCGTTGAAAACGATCTGCCTGCGCCTCTCGTGCCGCAGGAACTGTGTGAAATCCTTCAAGAGTATCCCGAGTTGATTCAGCGCTTGCAGGATGTCCTGGATGACTACGTTAGAAGGCCCAATCCAATAACTCCGTTCGATGGTGCCATCTGGGCACTTGAAGGAAGGCTCGAGTCGTTTATCTCCGAAGCCCACGAGGAGCTTGAATCAGCAAAGCTTGAAGGGGTTTCGCAAAGGATTGAGATTGCAAAGAATAAAGACTTCGCCGTTGGTTATGCCCGCTTCAATATGGGGGCAATGTCCGAATTGCGCTCTTATCTTGAAGGTGAGGAGAGTCGATGAACGATTACAAGCTCCCCATCGATCAGCACGAGCGAGTGCTTGAGGAAGAAATTGGGTCTTCGCGGATCACTGTGGGTGCAATCGAGTGTTTTCGTGTAACGGGGGCAGGAAGCTGGCGATGATCTTGAGCCTCAGGAACTCCTCGTCGCGATAGCCGTAGGCGCTGCGCTGGATGACCCGGATCTTGTTGTTGAGCCCTTCCACCAAGCCGAGGCTGACCTTGTTCTCCGGCCTGCAGTACGCCGCGATGCCGTCCCAGTGCCGCTCGATCATCCCCACGAACGTCTGGTAAGGCGCCAGCCGCTGCCAGCGCAGACTCTGCTTCCAGCGCTCGAAGAACTCCCGTGCACCTCGCTCGGTGCGGTAGCTCCACAGCTGCCCGAAGGACTCTTTCAGCAGGTACGCCGTGTTCAGACGTTTGTTGGCCGCCAGCAGCTTGGCGAGCGCCTTTCGACCGTCCAGGGTAAGGTTTTCGCGGTTGCTCAGCAGGGTGTAACGCTGGCCTTTGATGTAACTGCGATCCTGGCCTTGAAGGCGCTTGTATTCGTCGCGCCGCACCTGATCGAGCGCGTCGGACAGGTAGCGCTCGATGTGGAACTTGTCGAACACGATACTGGCGTTGGGCGCATTTTTGCCCACCGAGTTGCGAAACGGCCGCCACATGTCCATCACCGCGACGTCGATGCCGGCACTGCGTTTTGGGCCCAATTCGGCAAAGAACTGGTCGATGTCCGCCTCGGTGCGCCCACTGCCGCCGAACCAGATCGGTCGGCCGCGCTCCAGATCGCTGACCACAACGCGGTAGTCATGGCCCTTGTGGATCGCGATCTCGTCGATGCCGATGGCGCGCGGCGCCGGCGTCCCCGCCCGGCGCACCTGCTCGGCCATGTACAGCGTGGACAACTCCTTGACCGTGCTGTCGTGCAGGCGCTCCAGCTCAGCCACGGCCTTGTGCGTCATGCTCCGGCACAGATTGCCCACATGCAGGGCGAATCGCTCGGTGTAGCGCGGATTCTTGGCCAGCCAGTCCAGCCGCTCTACGTGCACGCCGCCGCACCCCGGACAATCGACACGCCAGCGCTCAAACTCCACGAACAGCATCCAGCCGGCCGCCCGCAAGTCGCGGGCGCGGCACAGGCGCTTGTCGTAGCGGCTGCGACACCGATGGCCACAGTTGGAACACACGGCCGTTTTTTTCGGCGCCGCAAGGTCACGATCCGCGCCTTCGGGGCGCCGAACACGCCCTTGAGCGTGGACTCCGCCGCGAAGCCAGGGAAGGAAAACAACTCACTCAGCCGACGGCCCGTTTTCATGCACAACACCGCGTCAAGAAGTCAGCACAGGATGCATCACCGTCTGGGACGGCGGGAAGGGCCTGTTTCCAAGGCTCAACGCAGCTTCAGGGGCCTCAAGGCACCCACACGAATCCGCGATGAGCCAAGAAATTTTTCCGAAAACTGGTTGGGCAAAAAGATCATCATTCGATACTCCCAGTGCCGTGATTCTGGCAGGCCAGCCGGGTGCAGGTAAGGGAGGGCTCGCCAGAACAGCAGAGCTTGAGCTGAATGGAGATGTCGTAAAGATTGATCCAGATGAGTTGCGTGCCTTCCACCCGCAAGTATCAGCCCTCCGCAACGCACACCCCTACACCTGGTCCGGTTACACCCAGGCCGATGCCAGCCAATGGGCCGAAGAGTTGCTGCAGGCCACGGTGGAAGGCAAGAAGAACCTGATCTTCGACACCACGCTCAGCAACGGTCAGTGGAGTTCGGAGTTAATCCAGCAATTGCAGTCACGCGGTTATGTCGTCGAAGTGCGGGCGATGGCTGCACCCAAGCTGGAAAGCGAGCACGGCGTCGACTCACGGTTTTCTCAGCAGCTCGATCTGGAAGGCCATGGCCGCTACGTCCCCGAAGGCGCCCGCGACGCGATCTACACCAAATTGCCGCAAAGCCTGGATATCGTGCACGCGCAGACCACTGCACCGATCCGCATTTTCAACCGCCAAGGCACCGAGGTCTATGACAGCCGCAGCGATGCACGTCCGCCGGGGCAGGCGCTGGAAGCCGCACGTCATGCGCGCCTGAAGGACCCGGAGTTTACCCGGCAGCTTCGGGACGCCTGGCAGCAACAAGCCGATTGGCATCGCGATCTGCCGTCACATGTGCAGCAGATCCCAAACGCCACTGGCGCCATCCAGCAGCATTTGCTGGCAGAGCATGCCGATCTGCATGTCATGGGGGGGGTGCAGGCCGTCTGGAAGGCATGGCACCCAATGGTTGCGGCAGGAGCAGGCTGACCCGGTGTGCGATGGTGTCGATACGCCGCATCTGCAGGCCACTTCGCGCTGCCTGGGAACGGGCTTATCATCGTGCAATTGGCCGCCAATAGAACCACCGCGACCTTCAGGCATCCCGGCCGGATCCGTGCGATAACGTCCCGCTAGCCGCTAGCCGCTATCAACGCAACATCTGCAAGGAAACGCATATGAGCGATGCCAAAGAATCCCGTTACGCCGCCCTGGCGCGCCGTGTGGTGGAGGCGCATGCAGCGCAGCTGCTGCACGATGTGCAACGGATCAATGAGCGCACGCTGCGTGAGCTTGGTCCATTGCCGCGTGGCGGACTGCCGGTACAGGTCAAGCGCAAGCCCAAGCCAGCGCCGTGGGCGCAGCCGATCCAGCATCCCACAACACCGCATGCTGCCGCGCCCCCTGCGCCGCACGCGGCTATTGCCGAGAGACAAGACCTTTCCATGTCCAAGCCCACTACTTCTTCCATTGAAAATGGCTTGCTTGCGCCTCCTGTTCCGCAAAAATTGCGCGAGCTATTGAAGGACTACCCCGAGCTCATCGAGCGGCTTCAACAGCAGCTGAACTTTGCCGTGCGGCGACCATCAAAAGTAACTCCGCCATTCGAGTGGGCGATATGGATGTTGGAGGATGAACTCGGTTCATTTATCTCCGAGGCTCGCGAGGAGATTGAGCGCGCACAGGCCGATGATGATGCTGAAAAAATAAAGAGCGCCGAGCAGAAAAAGCTCCTAATGCTTCGGGCTAGCTCAAAGTATGTATGGATTACCGATGATGAGTTTGGATCTTACTTCAGTTGATTGAGGATAAATCAATGAGCATCGCTCCAGGCAAGGTCGATGATGAATTACATAGCCATATTTTTTCTGATGAAATTATCCCTGAAAGTGGCTTGAATGATGCCACTACTCAATTGGAACCCAAAGCAATTATCCTGGCAGGGCAGCCCGGTGCCGGCAAAGGTGGACTTGCCAAGTCGGCAGCACTTGAGCTTCAAGGAGATGTTGTTCCGATTGATCCGGATGAGTTGCGCGAATTCCACCCCCAAATATCAGCGCTCCGCAACGCACACCCCTACACCTGGTCCGGTTACACCCAGACCGATGCCAGCCAATGGGCTGAAGAGTTGCTGCAGGCCACGGTGGAAGGCAAGAGGAACCTGATCTTCGACACCACGCTCAGCAACGGCCAGTGGAGCGCGGAGTTAATCCAGCAATTACAGTCACGCGGTTATGTCGTCGAGGTGAGGGCAATGGCCGCGCCCAAGCTGGAAAGCGAGCATGGCGTCGATGAGCGCTTTTCAGTCTCGCTCGATCAGCGCGGCCATGGCCGCTACGTCCCCGAAGGCGCCCGCGACGCGATCTACACCAAATTGCCGCAAAGCCTGGATTTCGTGCACGCGCAGACCACTGCACCGATCCGCATTTTCAATCGCCAAGGCACCGAGGTCTATGACAGCCGCAGCGATGCACGCCCGCCGGGCCAGGCGCTGGAAGCCGCACGTCATGCGCGCCTGAAGGACCCGGAGTTTACCCGGCAGCTTCGGGACGCCTGGCAGCAACAAGCCGATTGGCATCGCGATTTGCCGTCACATGTGCAGCAGATCCCCAACACCACCGGTGCCATCCAGCAGCATTTGCTGGCAGAGCATGCCGATCTGCACGTCAAGGATGGGGCTGCAAGTCGTCTGGAAGGCATCGCCACCGTCGACGAACTGGTACGCCCAGGTGCGCCACCCGCACGCGCGCCGGTGCCCGAACCCGACATTCCCGGCCTGCGTCGTGCAGGCATGACAGCGGGGCTGGCGGGTGTAGGAGTTGCCGCAAGCGCCTACGATGCCGTGCAGACCGGCGATCGCATCGGCAGCTTGCTGGCGCAGGACAATCTTGCCGCTGCCCGTTCGCAAGCGCTGCACTTCAGTGCGCGCGGGGTGGGTGGCTGGGTCGGCGGAACGGCCGCTGCTGCGGTGGTGGGTACCACGGGAGCCGGGCCGGTGGGGCTGGTCATGGCCGACGCCTATCTGTTCAGCATGGCAGCAGACAAGGCCGCCACGCTCTGGGATCAGCGTCAGATCCATACCCAGACCGACAAGCAGCATGTGCGCTGGGAATTCGATGGCAGCCAGTGGTTGCGGCATGAGCGGGCCGACCTGTTGCGCGACGGTGTCGATGCACCACACCGGCAGGCCATGTTCGCGCTGCCCGAGAAGGCGCGCGAGCTCAATTACTACGCCAGTGGCCAGGCGACCGAGCAGGCGCTTGGCGCGGTACAGCCGCGCAATCCCTTCGTGCAGCCGTCCAGCCAGGCAGATGCCGCGCATCTGTACCAACGCGATTGGCGGCGTGATGCCGACAACGGGCAATGGTCGCGGATGGTGGCCGACGAGGTCGATCGTAATGACCGGCCAGTTTGGAAACTCGACCCGGCCAGCCCCGAGCGCGCTGTGCAACTGGACCAGCAAGCGGCGCAGGTGATCGACGGCAACATCGCCCATGGGCAAGCAGCCATTGCAGCGACCTATCAAGCCGCCCACCGGCGCAACGGCTGGGACGATTTCGGCCCGATGCCCGCCGCCGTGCAGGCCGCGTTGAGCGCGGACGCCCTGCAGGCCTCTGACGGCAGGCACTACCTGCGCGATACGCGTGGCCAATGGCGCGCTGGCGAGGACGTGGCGCACGGCACGCTCGCAGCGGAGCTGGATGCCACCCGCCAACAGCTGCAGCCCGCCCTGGCGCAGCACGCGCAGGCGATGGCGCAGATGCCCCAACGGCAGCTCCCCACGGCGCAACAGCAGGATCAGGCCAATCTCCAGGCGACCTATGCCGCCTATGGGGTTGCGCCCAACGCCACGACCGCAGCGGCCATCCAGCAGGCGCTACAACACACCCGCGATGCAAACGCCATCGACGCCTCCACCACCTCGCTGGCGCTGGAGCGCGATGGGTCCGGCCATTACTCGGTGGACAGCCCGGTACGGCATTTGCGTCGCGATGCCGATGGCACGGTTCGGGTTGCGGCAACCACCACCACCGGGGAGATCCGCGAGGCCGTAGACCAACTCCAGGCGCAGTCCCTGGAATCGGCCACGGCGCACGCGGCGCCAACCGAACACGCCGCACCCGACCACACCCACTCACCAGACACGGCGCTACGCCCTGGCGACCGTGGCGTCGCGCTGCAGGATGCGCCACATCGCACGATGGTCATGCCCTCCACACCATCGCCGGCAACAGCGCCCGAACGCAGCCAACCCGATCTGCATGCGCAACAGCAGCAACAAGCGCTGGAGCAGCAACGCCAGCTGCAACTGCAGCAGGATCAACAGCTGCAGTTGCAGGCCCGGCAACATCAGCAGGACCAGGCGCAGCGCGACGAAGACGAGAACAGCCGCAAGGCGCAGCGCGACAAGGAGCTGTCGGCCACCGCCGTCCAAGACGACGCGCACACACCGCCGCCAGGTCTACGCCCCTACAGCGACCCCGCCCATCCCCGGCATGCACTTTATGCGGACGTGCAAGAGCGGATGCAGGCGCAAGGCCATCAGTTTTCGGAGGAACGCCTGACCCAGATCACCGCAGCGCTGAACGAGTCTTACTTCAAGCCCGGCTGGAAGGGGGAGTTCTATGTGGCACGCGACACCGTGTATGCGGCCAGTTACGACCATCCGCTGGGATTGGCGTGCCTGCCGATACACGAGCCGGCACCATCGATCCAGGCCTCGATGCAGGTCGCGCAGGCTGGCGATCTGGAGCATGCACGCATCAACCAGATCATCGCCCAGGACCGCCAGCAAGCCCAATCGCAAGCACAGTCGCAGCCCGGCATGGGCATGTGAGACACCCAGGCGACGTCTGCAGTGGGTATGGCGCAGCCCCTCGCTCGTGCGCCGTCGAGCCAACAAGACCGCAGGGCGTTGGATTGGCCCAGCACAAACAGGCCTGTTGAGGGAAAATGCCCACGCTCAGGGAGTGGTGCTGCTGGCACAAGCGCTGTGCGGCCAAGCGCACGCAGACCTGGCACGCGTGCACACACCGAGCCACCACGCACCATGATCGGCGAAGCTTCGTTGCAGAAGCTCGGGGATGGCTGCCCCAGGCAGGACAGCGACTGCGGCGACTGACTGGCGGAGTGTGGAAACACATTCTTAGTGGAAATCGCGCGAAGGCAACTGCATCTGGCCGAGCAATTCGCTGAGGTCGTACAGATCGCCGGCGATCAGGTGCTCCACGCCGTCCACGCGTTCCCAGCGGCCGCGCACTGCGAGCAGGCGCGATTCCAGCAGCGCGCGGCGGCGGCGCAGCGCGAGGTGCGCCCAGACGATGACGTTCATCATGCCGTGCTCGTCCTCCAGGGTGACGAAGATGGTGCCCTTGGCGGTGGCCGGGCGCTGGCGCTGGGTGACCAGCCCGGCCACGTGCACGCCGCTGCCGTGGCGGCGCCCTTGCAGCTCGCGCAGGCCCAGGATGCGCCGTTGCAGCATCTGCGGGCGCAGCAATGCCATGGGGTGCTGGCGCAGGCTCAAGCCCACCGCACGGTAGTCGGCCAGGATCTCCTCGCCGGCGCGCGGGGCCTCGAAGTGCACCGGGCGTTCGGCCGGGCTACCCGGCAACAAGGGCCGCCGCGCTTCCACTCCAGCCATGGCCCAGCGCGCGGCGTTGCGGTTGCCCACGATCGACTGCAGCGTCCCGGCTTCGGCCAGTACCAGGCGAGCCTTTTCATCGAGTGCGGCGCGCAGGCACAGGTCGCCGATATCGGCGAAGGCCCGTTGCGCGCGTGCGGCGACGATGCGTATGGCCACCTCTTTCGACAAGCCGCTGACCTGGCGCATGCCCAGCCGGATCGCCGGTTGTTCGCCGGGGTCTGCATCGCTGCGCCACGGTCGCCCGCCCACCAGGATGTTGTCCCAGTCGCTGTGCAGCACATCCACCGGCAGCACCTCCACGCGCGCGCGCTCCTGGCTGCCGCGGCGCGCGTCCTGCACGATCTGGCTGGCCGAATAGAAGCCCATCGGCTGCGCATTGAGCAGGCCACAGGCGAATGCGGCCGGCTCGTGGCGCTTTAGCCAGCAACTGGCATAGACGAGCTTGGCGAACGAGGCGGCATGGCTCTGCGGAAAGCCGTAGGAACCGAAGCCCTTGATCTGTTCGAAGATCTGGTCGATGAAGCTGGAAGCGTAGCCTTTGCCCTGCATGCGTTCGCGCACGCGGGCACGGTGTTGCTCCATGTCGCCGCCGCGTCGCCAGGCCGCCATGGAGCGGCGCAGATTGTCCGCCTCGCTCTCGGTGTAGTCGGCCGCATGCATCAGCAGCTCCATCACCTGTTCCTGGAACAGCGGAACACCAAGGGTCGGCTTGAGGATGTCTTCCACTTCCGGCGAGGGATAGTTCACTTCCTCGCGGCCCTGCCGCCTGCGCAGATACGGGTGCACCATGTCGCCCTGGATCGGCCCGGGGCGTACGATCGCCACTTCGATCACCAGGTCGTAGAACACCGCAGGCTTGAGCCGCGGCAGCATTGCCATCTGCGCGCGCGATTCGATCTGGAACACGCCCACGGTATCGGCACGCTGGATCATCTTGTAGGTCGGCGCATCGTCACCCGGCAGCGTGGCAATGCTGTAATGACGGCCACGGTGGCCGCGCACCAGCTCCAGTGTCTTGCGGATGCAGGTGAGCATGCCCAGGGCCAGGCAATCGACCTTGAGCAGCTTCATGGTTTCCAGGTCGTCCTTGTCCCACTGGATGATGGTGCGATCGGCCATCGCGGCGTTTTCCACCGGCACCAGCAACGACAGCGGCGCGTCGGAAATGACGAATCCGCCGACATGCTGCGACAGATGCCGCGGGTGATCGCGCAGCTGCTCGGTCACCGCCAGGACCTTGCCGATCAGCGGGTTGGCCAGATCGAAGCCGGCTTCTTCGATGCGCTGTTCCATCGGTGTGTCGCCGTTTCCCCAGCCGTAGCAATTGGCCAGCAGGGCGATCTGGTCCGGCGGCAGGCCAAAGGCCTTGGCCACATCGCGCACCGCGCTCTTGCCTCGGTAGCAGATCACCGTGGCGGCCAGGGCTGCACGTTCGCGTCCATATTTGGCGTAGACATACTGCAGCACTTCCTCGCGGCGTTCGTGCTCGAAATCCACGTCGATATCCGGTGGCTCGTCGCGTTTTTCCGATAGGAAGCGCGCCATCAGCAAGCGGGTTTCATCGGGATTGACGGCCGTGATGCCCAGCGCATAGCACACCGCCGAATTGGCCGATGAGCCGCGGCCCTGGCAGAGGATGTTCCTGGACCGTGCAAACCGCACCACATCCTGCACGGTGAGAAAGAATGCCTCGTAGTTCTTGTGGGCGATCAACGCCAGCTCTTTTTCGATGTCCTCGCGCACCTTGGCCGAGATGCCACCTGGCCAACGCTGGCGGATGCCGGCCTCGGTGAGCTGACGCAGATAACTGGCAGGCGTGTGTCCTTCCGGCACCAACTCCTTGGGATAGGTGTATTGAAGCGTGGAGATATCGAAGGTGCAGCGCTGCGCCAACGCCACCGCAGCCTGCAGCAAGGCCGGCGGATAGATATTGCCCAGCGCGCGCCGGGTGCGCAGATGCCGCTCGCCGTTGCGGAACAGCTGCGCACCGCACTCGGCCAGCGGCAGGCCGTGGCGGATGGCAGTCAAGGTGTCCTGCACGATGCGCTCGCGCCGCTGCGCCATGTGCACATCGCCGCTGGCCAACGCGGTCATGCCCAGGCGCTGGGCCAGCAGTTGCAACGCCTGCAGGCGTGCGGCGTCGTCCTGTTCGCGATGCAGTTCCACCGCCAGAAACACACGCTCGCCGAATACCTGCTGCAGCCACGCACCCTGCTCGGCCTGTGGCTGCACGCCGGGCAGCCACAACGCGAACACGCCCGGCACCCCATCGCGAAACTGCGCTGCCACCTCGGCGCGCCCCAGCCGATAGGCGCCCTTGCCTGCCGCGCGCCGTGCACTGGTAATCAGCGCACACAGCTGCCGATAGCCTTGCGCATGTTCCACCAGCAACACCAAGCGGGTGCCATCGACCAGGGTGAATTCGCTGCCGACGATCAGCCGCACCCCGGTGGCACGCGCCGCTTCCAGGCCGCGCACGATGCCGGCCAGCGAGCATTCGTCGGTGATCGCCATCGCGTTGTAGCCGCAGTACTGCGCACGGGAGAACAGCTGCTCGGCGCTGGACGCGCCACGCAGGAACGAAAAGTCCGACAGACAGTGTAGTTCGGCATACGCAGGCAGGCCATCGGCCTCCTGGGCATGGACAATGTCGTCGTTGGCCGCGCGCAGCCGTGCCGCAACGTTCCAGCCACGCGGCATGCGGCCGCCGGGGGTGTCGCGGTCCACCCCATCGACGGCGTCGTCCCCGCTCATGGGCAGACCTCGTCGATAGCGCGCCAGGACACACGGATTTTCCGCTGCGCGACAGATCGCCTGGCTGCCGGCGCTGCGGCGGATTGCACGCGGTGCGGGCAGCGGCGGCATAGGCCACTGTCACGACAAACCGCCGACCAGGAGATATCCCCGTACCGCACGCGCATGCCCCCGATCACGCAAACCACCCGTGTAGCATCCACCCCTCCACGCGGCCGGGCGCGGCAAACACCCAGGCACGCCGGCCGCGCGCGGTTTCCACCACGTAGTAGTCGCGCCGCGCTTCGTCGTCGTCCCACCAACCGCTTTCCAGGCGTTCCGGGCCGGACACGATGCGCAGCTGCGCATCGTGCAGCGGCACCGGTTGCGGCAGCAGCCAGGTGGGTCGCGGCGGGCGGGCCGGCGCGGCGGCTTCGTGCACCGCATCGCCGATGGCGCGGCGCCAGGCGCGTTCCGGACGCGGGTCGGCGGCGGGCAACACGCGGTACACCGCCTCGTCGCCCAGCCGCGCACGCAGCCGCTCGCGCAGCTGCGGCCAGTCCACCGATTGTTGCGCGCGTTGATCGAACAGGTCGCGCATGGCCGGCACGAAGGGCGGCAGTTGGCGTGCCAGCAACCGCATTGCCACCACCGGCTGCGGAATCTCCACCCGTTCCAGCCGGTTGCGGGCCAGTTCGAACAACAGCGTGGGCGCACGCTCGGGCGTGAGCAGGCCGATCTCGACATCGGTGGCGCCTGCTTCGTGTTCCAGCCGCAGCAAAAAGCGCTGCACGCCACCATCGCGGATCGACAGATAGGTGCACAGGTCGCCGATCAATCGGCGCAGCGGGAACAACAAGGCCGGGTGCGTTTCCACCTCGTAGCCCAGCTCCACGCGCTGGTCGAAATGGTCCGGCGGCGCATAGCAGTCCAGCGGGTCATCGGCATCGCCGTAGAGACGATCCAGATGTTCCAGCAAGTCGACACCGAAACGCCGGCGCAGGCCGTCGCGCGGCAGCGCACGCACTGCGGCGAGCGTACGCACGCCCATGTGCTGCAGGCGCTCGCCGGCATCGCCCGGCAAGGCCGCGCGGCGCACCGGAACGGTGTCCAGCGTGCGGTGCAAGGCCGGCAGTTCGGTCACCACCATGCCATCGCGCAGGCCGGCCAGCACGCGCGCCGCGCGCGGTGTGGGCGCCAGCGCAAGCCGGTGCTGGAAGCCCAGCGCCTGCAGTTCATCGCGCAAGCGGCGCTCGAAGCGTGGCCAGGGGCCGAACAAGCGAAAGCTGGCTGCCGCTTCCAGCACGATGGCACGCGACCACTGCTGGCTCACCAGCGAGCTATGCCGGTATGCCCAGGCCGCCAGAAACCGCTGCGTGCGCGCTTCGTTCTGCGCGTCGTAATCGAGGGTGCGCACCTGCGTCATCAGCGCATGCGCCGCCGACAGCCGCATCCCCGCCTTCAAGCCGGCCGCTGCGGCTGCGGCATTGACCGAATGCAGGTTGCGCAGCTGCGCCGGCCCCTGCACCAGCACCAACGGTGCCTGCGGTTCTTCCAGACGCCGCAGGACAGCGTCCAGCGCCAGCTGCGGCAGCAATAGACAGGCCCACAACATGCGCGCGCCTCAATGCGCCAGCCGTAGCGGCTGCGACGGCACCTGCCCGCCGCGGCACTTGCGCACCTGCCAGGCATCGCGCTCGGGCAGGAATTCCAGCCGCAGCGCCGCCGGCGAGGCGTTCACCGCATGGCGACGGTCGCGTAACGCGAACGCGCAGCAGTTGCCGCTGTCGGCCGCCACCTGCAGGCGCCGCAATGCGCGGGCATCGCCGGTCTGCGGCCAGCCCAGCACGGCCGCACAGGCACCGCTGCGCAGGCATTGCTCGAACGCCCACAGTGCTTCGCGCGGCTCGGCCTGCACCACTTCCAGCTGTTGCAACACCACCCCGCCCGCCTGCCAGGCCGGCGCATACGGAATGAACGGCGGCGCCACCAACACCACCCGACTACCGGCGCCGGTCATGCGTGCCAGCGTGGGCAGCAGCAAGGCGATCTCGCCTACGCCATGGGCGGGCAATAAAAGTTCGGTGAGCGCGCGCCGCGGCCAGCCGCCATCGGGCAGCACCGCATCCAGCCCGGCATGCCCGGTGGCTTCACCGCCGGTGACGGTGGCCGTGCCCTGGCCGGCCCGCCACACCGTGCGCGCCGCCAGCAATGCGTCCAGCGGCATGGCCACCGCCGCATTGCCGTGTTGTCGCAGTGGCACCGGCTCGCTCATCTCAGCCCTGCCGGATCAGGCCGCAGTAAAGTCCTTCGATCGCGAAGTCGGCATCGGCCGCCACCACGATCGGCGCATGCGCACGGTTGCGCGGCAGCAGGCGGAGACGCTCGGGGCCACGCTCCAGCCGCTTGATGGTGATTTCGCCATCCACCCGCGCCACCACGATCTGCCCGTCGCGCGCCTCGTTGCTGCGGTGCACGCCGACCAGATCGCCATCCAGGATACCGTCGTCGATCATCGAATCACCCTGCACCTGCAGCAGGTAATCCGGCTGCAGCGAAAACAGCGCGCGGTCCAGCCATAGTTGCCGGTCCAGGCCGATGTCGGCCCCGATCGGCACACCAGCCGCCACCCGCCCCAGCACCGGCAACGCCAGCAAGGCATCGCGCCCAGCAGCGCCGGGCATGCGGATACCGCGCTTCTGATTGGGCCGCAGTTCGATCAAGCCGGCCTCGGCCAGCGCCTGCACATGCTTTTGCGCCGCGGTGCGCGAGGCGAACCCGAACGCCTGTGCGATCTCGGCCAGGCTGGGCGAGACACCGGCATGGGCCTGCTCCTGCAGGAAGGCCAGTACCGCAGCGCGTTGGGGGGACAGGGTAGACATGGATGAGCGAGCATCAACGTGACAAGGTGTACATTTGTACACCAAGCCGTCGCAGCAGGCGAGATTGGCTTGCTGAGCCGCTTCATGCATGCGACTTGCAGGCAACCGATTGCCGAGTTATAACTTTCGTACAAACATGACGCCACCATGAAACTCAAGATCACCGCCATCGGCAATTCCGCCGGGGTCATCCTGCCCAAAGAACTGCTGGCCCGCCTGCGCCTGGGCAAGGGCGACGAGCTGTATGCCTTGGAAACGCCCGACGGCGTCAAGCTGACGGCCTTCGACCCCACCCTGGCCGCACAGATGGACGTGGCCGAACAGGTGATGCGCGAGCGACGCACGCTGCTGCACAAGCTGGCGCAGTAACCTGCCGCCATGATCGTCTGGATCGAACGGCCGCTGGTACTGGCCATCCATGACCGTCAGCTGGCCGAGCATGGCGGCGCCAGCGGCGTGCGCGCCGATGCGCTGCTCGACTCGGCGCTGGCTAGACCCAGGCAGTTGCTGTCCTACGGCGACCCGCCGCCGGATCTGGCGGCACTTGCCGCCAGCTTGGTGTATGGCCTGGCGCGCAATCATCCGTTTGTCGACGGCAACAAACGCACCGCCGCCGTCGCCTGCGAAACCTTCATCGTGCTCAACGGCGCAAGTTTGGTGGCAGACGATCTGGAGCTCTACGGGTTCTATATCGGGCTGGCCGACGGCACGTTGGACGAGGCGGCCTGCGCGGCATGGTTGCGGCCTCGCCTGCAAGTGCGCCACCAGCAGCGCGTCAACGAATCAACGCCTCACTACGGCTGAAGCGGGCTGGCCGATGCGCCGCCTGCGGGATGCTCAGCCGGCAACGGCTCGCCACCACGCTCACTGCACCCATCGCAATACCATGCCCAGGCCTGCTCGGAATCGCCTTGCAAGCATCGCTTCGGTGTCGGCGTGGTCACCCTGCGTTGACCGCAGCATGGTCATGGTGGTGACCCTCCTCAGCCATCGCCACGGGGTTCGCATGCATGCCACGCCCGCCGCCGCCCATGACACGTCATCGGCACCGGCCACGTCCGCGCCCACCTATCCGGTCAACCTGCGCATCAACGGCCAGCCTCATCAATTGCAGCTGGAAGCCTGGGTCAGCCTGCTCGACCTGTTGCGCGACCGGCTCGATCTCACCGGCACCAAGAAAGGCTGCGATCACGGCCAATGCGGCGCCTGCACGGTGCTGGTGAACGGGCGCCGCATCAATAGCTGCCTGACACTGGCGGTAATGCAGGACGGTGCCGACATCACCACGGTCGAAGGCCTGGCCGACGGCGAGCAGCTGCATCCGCTGCAACGCGCCTTCATCGAACGCGATGCCTTCCAGTGCGGCTATTGCACACCGGGCCAGTTGTGCTCGGCCGCCGGCCTGATCAACGAAGGCAAGGCGCACACCCGCGACCAGGTGCGCGAATTGATGAGCGGCAACCTGTGCCGCTGCGGCGCCTACCCGCAGATCACCGACGCGGTGATGGATGTGCTTGGCGCATCCGGCCAGGCAAGCGACGGCGCGAGTAACCACTGGGAACCAGGGACGGTGCCGGCATGATGCCGCTCAGCTATGCGCGCGCAGACAGCATCGAGGCGACGCTCACTGCCATCGCACCACGCGGCCACGCTGTGCATCCACTGCCGTCGGAAGCGCCCGTGCGGCTGATTGCCGGCGGTACCAACCTCACCGACCTGATGAAGCTGCAGCTAATGCGGCCCAGCCACCTGTTCGACATCAATCGCCTGCCGTTGGACAGCATCACCAGCCAGCCCGATGGCGGCATGCGCCTGGGCGCACTCGCGCGCAACGCCGACACCGCCTATCACCCGGAAGTGGAAACACGTTACCCATTGCTGAGTGCGGCGATCCTGGCCGGCGCGTCGGCGCAGATCCGCAACATGGCCAGCAATGGTGGCAACCTGCTGCAGCGCACGCGCTGCATGTATTTCTACGACAGCGCCACGGCGTGCAACAAGCACACGCCAGGTAGTGGTTGCTCGGCCATTGGCGGGCTGACCAAATACAACGCCATTCTCGGTGCCAGCCCGCATTGCATCGCCACGCACCCCTCGGACATGTGCGTGGCACTGGCGGCACTGAATGCCGTGGTGCATGTGCAAGGCCGCACGGGCGAACGCGATATCGCATTCGCCGATTTCCATCGCCTGCCCGGCGAACATCCGGAGCTGGACAGCACCCTGGCACCGGATGAGTTGATCGTGCATATCGACCTGCCCGAGGCGCAGCGGTTCGCAGCGCATAGCGCCTACCTGAAAATCCGCGAGCGCCTGTCGTATGCGTTTGCGCTGGTATCGGTCGCTGCCGCGCTGGATCTGGCCGAAGACGACAGCATCCGCGATGTACGCGTTGCCCTGGGTGGCGTGGCGCACAAGCCCTGGCGCAGGCCCGAGGCCGAAGCACAGTTGGTGGGTCTACCCGCCAACGCAGACAGTTTCGCGCGCCTGGCCGACGCGTTGCTGGAGGGCGCGCAGCCGCAGGGCGCCAACGCCTTCAAGCTGCCGCTGGCACGTCGCGCCATCGTGCGCGCGCTCGAGGTCGCGCGCGAGGGCAGCATCGACAATCGCGGGCGCCCCCATGCGCTGGAGGAATCGCCATGAACGCACGTAGCACCGATCTATCCAACACCGAATTGACGCCACCGGTCGCCGATCAAGGCACCGGCTTCCGCCCCACGGGCACTGGTGTACCGCGCATCGATGGACGTGCAAAAGTCACCGGCCAGGCACGCTATGCCGCCGAATGGCCGGTGCCGGATCTGGCCCATGGCGTGGTGGTCAGCAGCAGCATTGCGAAGGGCACCATCGTCGGCTTCGACTTGGCGGCCGCGCGCGCGGTCCCCGGCGTGCTGGAGATCGTCACCCATGAGAATCGTCCGCATATGCGCGGCATGGATCTGTTCTACAAGGACATGACTGCCCCACCCGGCTCGCCATTCCGCCCGCTCTACGACAACGTCATTCGCTACAGCGGCCAGCCCATCGCGCTGGTGGTGGCCGAAACATTCGAGGCGGCGCGGCATGCTGCACATCTGGTGCAGGTGGAGTACGCGCAGGAACCGCAGGAAACCGACCTGATGACCCAGCTGGGCCGCGCGCACAAGCCCAAGGGCATGCGCGCCGGCTTCACACCGCCGCCCAAGGACAAGGGCGAGCCGGACAGTGCCTTCGTCAATGCCGCCTGCCAGGTGCAGGCCGACTATTACAGCGGTGTGGAGCACCACAATCCGATGGAGCTGTTCGCCTCTACCGTGATCCGCGAGGCCGATGGTCACTTCACCATCTACGACAAGACCCAGGGCTCGCAGAACAGCCGCTGGTACGTCTCGCATGTGTTCGGCCTGAGCAAGCGCAAGGTGACCGTGCGCAACCCCTACGTGGGCGGCGCGTTTGGCTCCGGGCTGCGCCCGCAATACCAGCTGGCACTGGCGGTGATGGCCTCCATCCTGCTGGACCGCTCGGTGCGCGTGGTGCTCACCCGCCAACAGATGTTTACTTTCGGCCACCGCCCGGAAACCGTACAGCGGCTCAAGCTCGGTGCCGACCGCGACGGTACGCTGCGTGCGATCTGGCACGAGGCGATCGCCGAAACCTCGCGCAGCGAAGACTATGTGGAAGTGGTGGTCAACTGGAGCGGGCAACTGTACGCCTGCGATAACGTGCACCTGGGCTACAACTTGGTCAGCCTGGACCAGTACAGCCCGATGGACATGCGTGCGCCCGGTGCCACCCATGGCATGCATGCACTGGAAGTGGCGATGGACGAACTGTCTTATGCAGTCGGCATCGATCCGCTGGCGTTGCGGCTGAAGAACTACGCCGAGGTCAATCCGGCCGACGGCAAACCGTTTTCCAGCAAGGCCTTGCGCGAGTGCTATCAGCAAGGCGCCGAACGCTTCGGCTGGTCGCAGCGTCCGCCGCAGCCGCGCGCGCGCATGGAAGGCCGCGAATGGGTGGGCTGGGGCATGGCCACCGGCCAATGGGACGCGATGCAGATGTTCGCGCGTGCGCATGCCGTACTGCATGCCGACGGGCGCTTGGTCGTGAGCAGCGCCGCCAGCGATATCGGCACCGGCACCTATACGGTGATGGCAATGATTGCGGCCGAGGCCCTGGGCCTGCCGCTGGAACAGGTCACCTTCCAGCTCGGCGATTCCACCTTGCCGGTCGCTCCCATCGAAGGCGGCTCTTCGCATGTGAGCACGATTGGCTCGGCGGTGGATGGCGTCTGCGGAAAATTGCGCACGCAGCTGTTGCGGCTAGCGCAGGCCCTGCCCGATTCGCGCTTTGCGCGGGCAAGGCTGGACGATGTGGTGTTTGCCGATGGCAACATCGCCCTGCGCGCGGACTCCAGCAGTGCCATCGCCTTGCGGGAACTGCTGCGGGCGGCCGGACGGGAGCAGATCCAAGACAAGTTCCTGCTGCTGCCCAATCTGCTCAAGCAACGCAAGTACACCCGCGCCACGCATGGGGCCGTGTTCGTGGAAGTGCGTGTGGACGAAGAACTGGGCACGGTGCGGGTAACGCGTGTGGTCAGCGCCATTGCGGCCGGGCGCATCCTCAACCCCACCACTGCGCGCAGCCAGATCATCGGCGGCGTGGTGTGGGGCATCGGCCAGGCGCTGCACGAACATACCCAGTGCGACCATCGCTTCGGCCGCTTCATGAATCACGATCTTGCCCAGTATCACGTGTCCGCCAATGCCGATATCCACGACGTCGAGGTGATCTTTGCCAACGAAGACGATCGCGTGGTCAGCAGCCTGGGCGCAAAGGGCGTGGGCGAGATCGGCCAAGTGGGCGTCTCTGCGGCCATCTGTAACGCCATCTTCCACGCCACCGGCAAACGCATCCGCAGTACGCCGATGACACCGGACAAGGTGATGGCCGAGTGAGCGCCCCCTTGCGGGATCGGCGGATTCCGCAGTACGGTGTAATGGCATCTACTGACGGGCCCGACATCGCACCACGCACTACCATGGCGTGCCCAACACGGCATTGTTCCCCTTTTTGGCCATGGCCCGACCTATAGGCCAATCGCCTACACCGATCTGCAGCTGAGTGCGTCGCGGATGACAGCCACCGGCAGCCTGCAAATCAGCGCCCGCATCAGCAACCAAGTCAGCCGCGACGTCGACGAAGTGGTGCAGCTCTATCTGCGCGACCGCACTGCCAGCGTCGTGCGCCCGGTGCGCGAGCTCGAGGACTTCCGGAGGGTCAGGCTGCCTGGCGGCGGCAACGTTACCGTGCAGTTCGAGCTGCGTCGCGCGCATCTGATATTTGTCGGGCAAGCAATGACCGCGATCGCGAAGCCGGGCCTGTTGGATGTCTGGCTCGCACCGTCTGCATCAGCCGACGGCCTGCCAGCCAGTTTTGGACTATTGGGCTTATGCCTGCTGCGACGACCAGCGTGGCGGCGCTGGTCATCGACGCGGGTGCACGGCAGGGCGGCTCCCCGTCTAATCACCCACTGCCGTAAACGCGGCACTGGTACGCCAACCATCATCGACGCCCTGACGCTGCCGGGCTTACGCCGTCGGGTGAAGCAGCCCAGATGCGTATTGCAAGGGTGCCCGCTGGCAGGAGCGCATTGAAGCGAGCAAGGCGCATCCCTGTTCATTGCTTATCGCCCAAGGTGAGCTCGCCTTCGGCAATCGTCCCGGGCACGCCATCGTCGCGAGCGGTGACCGTCACTGTCGCCATCACGGCAACCCGCGCCTCGTCACCCATAGAGCGCGCCCGCATCATGGTCTGCTCTGCGGCACTGGTGTGTGCATCGATCTCGCGCAACGCATCGGCTTCTTCAACCAGCCAGGCGCGCAGGCCTTGCGCCAACGAGGCCAGAGCACCGATGCGATCGCGCGTTTCGGCCCATTGCTGCCGCATTCTGTCCAGCTTGGTTTGAGCATCTTCAAGGGCCCTGACCGCCTCAACCTTGCGGGTTGTATCGTTCGCTGAAGCATCGGCGCTCGGCGGCTGCATTTGCAGTGCCTGCAGCCTCTGGCGTCGGGCCTCGACAACGCGCTCGGCGTCTTCGATCAACTCGCGCTCACGATCAGACACGCTCTGCAGATCATTTAGGCGACGCATTAGGTCGTCCAACCTTTCGCCCACGTCGCGCAGTTGCGCCTCTTGCGCGTCATATGCTTCTTGGGTCCGACGCAGGAGGGAATCGACCGCTTCAACCAGGCTGAACTCGCCTTGTGCAGCCTGCAGCAGGAATTCAAACGCATGCTGAGCGGCCGCAATGTCTTGCACCCTGCCAGGCTTGTCCATATGGTCGCGCAAGCGATGGTAAGCCTGGGCGAGCGCGTCATCGGCCTGTGTCACCGCGGCGCGATCAGCCTGCAGCGACGCAAGCACCTGGCGCAAGCTCCACGGCGGCGCAATCGCCGCGACGGAGATGCCCTCGCCTGTTGGCGCAAGTCTGGCCAGTAGCCGGTCGATGCGTTCGCGTGCCTTAGCCTGTGTCGGGCCCAGCTTCTCCAGCAGGGCAGCGCAGGTGCGGCGCTGCTCATCAACGCGCTGGGTCTGTTGGTCCAAGCGGGTAAGTTCGCGGGTCAGTGCGCGCAGGTGCGGGCGATCCGGCAGCGTGCCCGCCTGCAGATACCGCTCGAAGGAAGCATCGCGCGCCTCCTGTAATCCTGGGCGGTCACCACGCGGAGAGACCGGGTCCGGTGGCGGAACCTGCGCCCGCTGAGCTTGACCAAGTGCCTGCACGCCGGCCTGCTGCAGGCGGTCCAGTGGACGGCGCAGCGCACGCGCACCGGCTTCGAGGACTTCCGCCCCTTCGATGCGGTCGTACAGCCCGTAACGGAACTGAATCTCCGCCTCGAACAGCTGATGCGACGCCACTGAAGTTGACGCCACATTCAACAGCGGCAAGCCGACACGGCTGGTGACCGGATTCTCGTCGGTGTTGTGCACGGCGATGGCCGCAAGCCGGTACAGATCCGGCGATTGCTGAGCAGCGATAAGAACGTCCTGCCAAGACATCTTGTCGCTGGACGCAGGCAACCCCAGTGCCGCTGCTGCTTGTGCATGCTGCCTGGCGACCAGCGCGTCGTTGATCGCCACCATGGCCTGCGGCCGCATCTCAAACACGAAGCGGACCTGATTGACATGCGGGATGTCCTTGAACCTGCGCAACACCTCGTCCAGGCCGGGAATCTTGCGTCGCATCTCGGCAACGTCGCGCATCTTCTCGCCCAGCGCGTAGTGGCCGATGGCGTGACTGACCACCGCATCCAGCGATTCGCGTCCGAACATATTGATCTCCACACGGGCGCCGGGAATGACGCACGCCCGTTGCTGGATGGCTGCGGCGTCCTCCTGCCGCAGCTGATGCAGCAGGTCGACGACCGACGCGCGCTCGGACGGCGTGCCGCCTGTCCATAACGATGCCGCCGCGGCATCGGTCGCATCCGCAGCCTGCGCCCGCTGTTGTGACAGGGCCTCCCCGGCCAGCGCCGCGCCGGCTTCGATGGCCAGTGCGTCGGGCCCCTGGATTCGTTGAAGCACGTTGCACAGCACGACGCTGCGCTCTTCCGGCGTGGCCGGATACTCCATCGCGCCCAGTTCGGTGCTGCCTTCCGGAAAGATGGCCTTGAGCCGTGCACGCAACGTGTCCCATCCCTGCCGCGTCACCGGCTGCGCTGCACGCGCATCAAGGGTGCGCTTGTAGCTGGCAGTGCCCAATAGCGCGCCTGTGCGCGCATTGTCCCGGAGCGCGTCGGTTGGCAACTGCACGTCGCTGGATGCCACGCGTACGCCTGCCAGCTGCAGCGAGCCGGCGCCAGTGATGGCATTGACCAGCCGCTTGAAATTGCGACCCAGTACCGATGTCAATGCGCCGCCAAGATTGATGCCGGCATTGACCTCGGCGTTGATGCCGACACGACCCTGGAATTCCAGGCCGATGATGTCTTGCCAGGCGTGATCCAGATGCAATTCCATCTGGCTCCATTGCATACCTATCTGCGCCGTCACGCCGAACGGGAAAGACCCCACAACCGCGCTGCGCGGATTACCGGTGGCTGCACCAGGTGCGACAGGCTGTTTCACACCGAAGGGATGCCGCACTGCCAGTGGCTGCACGGTCAGGTTGACGTTGAGCGACGCGTTGATATTGGTTTCGAACAGATCCAGGCCGATCGCCCCACCATCCACGCCAGCGCGTAACAGGCTGGTGGTATCGTCGGCGTGCCGGTCGAACAACAGTCTGGCGAATTCGGGGATGGTGTCCGGTGACAGGATGACGGCGGCACCCATGCCGTGTTGATAGCTCCCGCCCATCCCGAGATTTGCTGCGCCGCCCCAGGTTGCAGACACCGTTGGTGTCGAGTTGACATATACATGCCCGCCGGTTCCCGGTCCGGGACGAAGATCGATGCGCAGGCCTGCGCTTCCGGACGCGGTGGCTTTTGCGTGGCGCACGAAGAAGGCAACCAGGCCCGCATCGCCGTCCTTCGAATCGCCGATGCGCTCGACGCCCAACGCGTGGATGGCCTCCCCGCCCATACCGACATTGATCGGATTGACAAGCATCCATTGCGCCGACCCCAGCGAGCCGCGCAGTTCGGCCGAGCGCACCCGACTTGAGAAAAAGGTGCTGCGATTGAACAGGTCCTGCAGCACATCGATCATGCGCGAGGCCATTTCATCCGGGGCGCTCCCCAACGGCAGGCCAAGACTCTTGAGCAGCTGTAGCTGGCGGGCGCTGCCGGGCGTGGTGACCTCCTGCCGAAATGTCGACACCACATCATCGAATGCTTCCAATTCGCACCAGGACGACAACCCCAACTTGGCCAGCGTATGCAGCCCTGACTGCCACCTGGCATCGGCTGCCTCCAGCGCCTGCGCGTCGGCAACGCCCAGCAGCGCGTTGTACTCGACCAGACCTGCGAGCAGGCAGGCACCGCGCAGCGCATTGGGCGCATCGGACGCGTTGGCGGCTTGATCCTTCTGGGCCGGCAAAGCGACCTGGAGGATTTTGAGTCGATGGCTAACCTCGCGCAACTCGGCAAGCAGCGCATGCTCGGTGTCGCTCAACGCCTGCGGATGCAGCGCCGCGCCACCGGCCAGGGCAGCGATGCAACGGTCAAACGACGGCAGCAAGTCATCGTCTTTCTGGGCCACAACGCGTGTGACCGCAGAACGCGCCCGCCGCCAGAGTTCAGCGGCTCGATAACTGGCAGTCGAACTTGTGCGCTGGATGGCAGCCCCGTCCGCCATGGAAAAATCGGCGGCCAACGCACCTTCGCGGAATCCGATCTTGCGCAGATCGCGCAACAGCCCGGCTAAGGCCGTTCTGCGCAACGTCACCAGGTGAGCATGCTGGTCAGGCGAAAGTCCCTCAACCGGTTGGCGCGGAGACGCCGCATCGGCAATGCGCACCTCCGCCAGCACCGGCAACGTGTCGAACAGTTCCAGCGCAAGCGACTGCGCCTGCATCGCCTCTTGGCGGAAGCCGGCAAGCCGCTGTTGCTGCGGAGTGGGTGGCTGGGCCATGCCGGTCCATCCGGCCAAGGTGCGCACCGCACCGCCGACGATGTCTGCCACCACTTGTGCGAGCGCGGTGGCCTGTGAGCGACCGCTCTCGACCAGGACCTGCGCATTTGAGTTCAAGCGCAACTGATCGGTGGACGTCGTGCCCAGCAAGGTCGTACTGATCGCTGCGTCGTGGTCGGGCGTACTGATCCGACTTGCCTGCTGCTGGTTTATATGGGCATTGGTACCGGATTGAGTACCGGCAGCAGCGACTTCCTCAGGTGACGGAGACGCTGCAATGCGTGCCGCCAGGCGGGTGCCATCTGTATCCGTCATCGCTGGCAACACGGTGTGCCAGCCCGCGCCGAGCTGCACCTGGAGTTGCCCGGTACGCGTACTCCGCAGCCCACGCGGTGGCGGTAGCGTCTGTGGAAAGCTGATCTGTATCGCATCCCGCTGCCCGTTCTCGGCAAGCCGGCATAGCTGCACAGGCCCTTCGCGGGGATGGTCCAACGCATACAGCACATCGTCCAACCCGACCGCGATGGCCAGCGGGCGCTGCAGCGAGGGTATCGGACTGCAGTTGCCTTCCGCCTCCACCTTGAGCAATGTTCCCGAAGCCGTCATCACCACCGCGCTGCGGTCTGCATGCACTGCCACCTGGACGAGCTCTTCGTTGAAATGGGCGATTGGCTTGCAGCGTACCTCCACCACGTCCGGCACCACGACGAGCGGCCCACCGGAAGGCGTGGTGGGCACCGCATCGGCCGCAAGCCAGGTGGTCCGCCCGGGAAGCATGATTTCGACCAGTTGCGGCGGCGCAGCCAGTAGCGCAAATACCGGCCGACGATCAACGAATCCACGCGGTCCGCTGTGCAACGAGACAACCCCGGTGAGTGGCGCGCCATCGGCAAGCGTCAACCGCTCCCATGGCTGGTCCGGCGCGGGCGAGTAGTGCAGCACCCCGTCCAGATGTCCCAACCGGGCATGCCCATCCAGCACCACCTGCGACTGTATCGCCTCATCGGTGGGCAGCTGCAGTCCTTCGCTGCGCATCAGCAGAAGCGGACGGTCGAGCATCAACGCCGGCTGGAATCTCGCCTGCCCTGCCGGCCGTTGCAACGCGATGCGGTGCCCGGAGCTGTCTTCCAGCACAAGATGCACACTGTTGTCGGTGGCCAGCCCCATGGACGTGACCGCCCATCCCTGGGCGCGCTCCACCCGATCCGGCAGGGTCAGGCGCCGTGCAACAATCGGCCCGGTGCCGCGCAGATCCGCCTCATACACACGCCCCTTGTCATCGAGCACCAACGCCGCCTCAACGTCAGGATGAGCCAGCGGCAGCAGATCGACCGGCAACGCAGGCGTCGATTCGAACGCTGGGCCGCCAGGCACCGGACGCAACAACTCCAGCACCCGACCGGGGCTGTCCTCATCGCAGCGGCGCAGCACGCCATCATGGAGCATGCACGGCCTGCCAGCTGCATCGAAGCGCAACACGGCATGCTCGGGCAGGTTGTCGACACTGATGGAGATCTGCTCGCTGCCGGCACGCCAGCAATGTGGACCCGCCTGCATATACACCGCCCCATCGGCCTGCCGCCCGAGCATTCGGATATCTACGTGCGCACGGCATCTGGCGGGTAGCGGAACCGGTGCCCAACCCTGGCTCGCATCGGCACGATGCAGCTTGCTGGCACGATAGGTGAAGCATTGACCATCGGTCGCCTGCCAGATACCAGTCAGCAGGCCAATCGGTGGGTCGGTAAGCTGGCTGGCGACCTGATCGGCTGTTGGCGCCGTGCCGGTGCGATGTTCGACGTCCGGATGCACGGTCAATCCTGCGATCAGCAAACCCGGCGTTGTGGTGAAGAACGCTTCGTTGCGTGGCATCCGCGGGTCCTTGGGATCGGCCACATAGCGCAGCAGCCGTCCGCCGCCGCCTAGCGCCGATTCGCTCTGGATCGCCGGCCGACGCGCAAGCCACGCGTCGATCATGCGTGCGATATCGCGATCCGACGCCGAGGAGCCGTCCAACTGCACACCGGTACGTCGGCCATGCTGCGACAGGGAACTGTGCACGCGGACCTTAGCAACCGAGGTTCTGGACGCGCCTCGCCTTGCCGGCAAGGCGGCAAACGCAGGAGAAGTAGGCTCGGCGGAAGGCCCCTGCGGTGAGGGTGTGGTCGGCGCCGGTGCCTCGACCGACGCTGGCGTCGGCAGCGGCCGGGGCGCGCCCGTTGAAGCGATGAAGTCTGGTGTGGTCATCGAACTATCCAAAAAGTAGGATGTTTGGTGAGGCATCGGTACGGTGACGCCTCAAATTGTGAAGTCCCAAGGACGTACGTCGCGATCAGACAGGCCTGTGGGTCCCTGACATTGCGCAAAGCGTGCGTCAGGCAAAGCATTCGGCTCGATCGGCGGTACTCAACCGGACGCGGGCAAACCCGAAGCACTTAGTGGCGCACTGATGCACGACCAACTCATACCAACCGTCGGATCCCGCAAAGATGCGCGCTCACGCGAGCGTCGCTACCCCGATGGCGGGCATGCGATTGAACACAATCTCGCTACCGCGCGTAACGCTGTTGTCCTGACGCCATTAAGCGCATGTCGCACTCCCTCCCAGAAGAAATGACACCTTGTCAGCATGTATGGTTGCCGGCGCGTCAGGCATCCAACGTACCGCCGTCTCGCCAGCAAGAATTTAGTGCGTGGAGGGTAGCGCGGCATTTCGAATGCGAAACGCTGCGCGAGATGGCGAAGCATGACGTGGCTTGAGTTCCGACCTTGTTGGTAAGATCCGACCTGCGTCGCCCAATCCTACCGTGTCATTAAATTGGACAGATGCCTCTACACCTTCGTGTTTAATGACACAGTAGGACTAACCGATCCACTCTGCTAGAGATGCAGCGGTACGGCTGTGGGCCTGTTGCGCCACCTGCGCCGGCGTACCGGCAACCACCACCGTGCCACCGGCATCGCCCGCACCCGGGCCCATGTCCAGCACCCAGTCGCTGCTGGCAGCCACGCGCATATCGTGTTCGACCACGATCACCGTATTGCCCGCCTCCACCAGACCCTGCAACTGCGTCATCAAGGTGTCCACGTCGGCCGGATGCAGGCCGGTGGTGGGCTCGTCCAGTACGTAGACCGTGTCGCGCCGTTGGGCGCGTTGCAGCTCAGTGGCCAGCTTGATGCGCTGCGCCTCGCCGCCGGAGAGTTCGGTGGCCGGCTGGCCCAGCCGCAGATAGCCCAGCCCTACTTCGCGCAGCGCCTGCAACGGTCGCAGCACGCTGGCATCGTCGGCAAAGAACGTTGCGGCCTGGTCCACGGTCAGCTCCAGCACCTGGGCAATGGTGTGACCGCGTAGTTCGATCTCCAGCGTCTTGGCGTTATAGCGCGCGCCGTGGCAGGTGGGGCATGGCGCGTAGACGCTGGGCATGAACAGCAACTCCACCGACACCGAGCCCTCGCCTTCGCAGGTGGCGCAGCGGCCCTTGACGACGTTGAAGGAGAACTGCCCCGGGTCGTAGCGGCGGCGACGCGCGGCGGGCGTGGCCGCAAACAATTTGCGGACCGGGTCGAACAAGCCGGTGTAGGTCGCCAGATTGGAGCGCGGCGTACGCCCGATCGGTTTTTGGTCCACGCGTACCAGCCGGCGCACCCGATCCAGCCCGCCAACGATCGCACCCTCCACCGGCACCTGAGTGCCGCGCTCCAGCGGATCCAGCGCCTGCTCGTCTTCTGACTGTGATTGGCCCAGATGCGTGGCGAGCAGTTCCACCAGTGCCTGGCTAATCAACGACGACTTGCCCGAGCCGGACACGCCGGTGACGGTGGTGAACACCCCCAGCGGCAGATCCACATCCAGGCCACGCACGTTGTTGCGCGTGATGCCGCGCAACTGCAGCCAGTCACGGGCCTGCCGCGCATGGCGAGGCACCTGCGGCGGCGCACCGAACAGATAGCGCCGCGTGGACGATGCTTCCACCGTCTCCAGCCCGGCGGGCGGACCGCTGTACAGCACCTGCCCGCCATGCGCACCGGCGGCCGGGCCCACGTCCACGATCCAGTCGGCGTGGCGGATCACGTCCACTTCGTGCTCGACCACGAAGACCGAATTGCCCGCCGCCTTGAGCTGGTCCAGCGCGCCCAGCAGCGCCTGCGCATCGGCCGGGTGCAGGCCGGCCGATGGCTCGTCCATCACATACACCACGCCAAACAACTGCGAGCGGATCTGCGTGGCCAGCCGCAGCCGTTGCAGTTCGCCCGGCGACAGGGTGGGCGTGCTGCGCTCCAGGCTGAGATATCCCAGGCCAAGCGCCTGCACCACCGCGATGCGCGCGCGCAGATCCGCCGCGATGCGTTGCGCGGCGATGCGCTGTCCCGGATGATCGGCAATGCCCTTCTTCCTGCCCTGCATGCGTAGGTCGGCCTCTGCCGCCGGGCGCAGCAACTCGGCCACCTCGTCCAGCGGACGCCGCGACAATTCACCGATATCCAGCCCGGCAAAGGTGACCGACAGCGCTTCGCGCCGTAGCCGCTTGCCGTCGCATTGCGGGCATTGCGTGCTCACCAGGTACTGCGCCACGCGCTTTTTCATCTGCGCGCTTTGGGTGGTGGCAAAGGTGTGCAACACATAACGCCGCGCACTGGTGAAGGTGCCCATGTAGCTTGGCGCTTCCTTGCGTTTGAGCGCGCGCTTGACCTCGTCCAGGTCGTAGCCGGCATACACCGGCACCACCGGCTGCTCGTCGGCGAACAGAATCCAGTCGCGGGTCTTCTTCGGCAGCTTGTGCCACGGCAGGTCCACGTCATGGCCCAGCGTGGTGAGGATGTCGCGCTGGTTCTGGCCGTGCCAGGCACCGGGCCAGGCCGCCACCGCGCGCTCGCGGATGCTCAGGCTGCGGTCCGGCACCATGGTCGCCTCGGTCGCGTCGTAGATGCGGCCCAGGCCGTGGCAGGTAGGGCAGGCACCGGCCGGCGTGTTCGGCGAGAACCCGTCCGCATAGATGATCTGCTGCCCCGGCGGATAGTGGCCGGCACGCGAGTACAGCATGCGCAGCGAATTGGAGAGGGTGGTGACGCTGCCCACCGACGATCGCGTGCTTGGCGCACCGCGCGCCTGCTGCAGGGCCACCGCTGGCGGCAGCCCGTCGATGGCATCCACTTCCGGCACGCCCACCTGGTCGATCAGGCGCCGCGCATAGGGCGAAATCGAATCCAGGTAGCGCCGCTGCGCTTCGGCAAAGAGGGTACCGAACGCCAGCGACGACTTGCCCGAGCCGGACACCCCGGTGAACACCACCAGCGCATCGCGTGGAATATCCACATCCACATTCTTGAGGTTGTGCACGCGCGCGCCGCGCACGTGCACCTGGCCGGAGGAAGCGGATGTTGCGTTGGACATGACCATCAAACCGGAATCGACAAGGCCCCAGCCTAGCGCGGCAGGCATGCAGCCAACGTCAGTGCGCGCGGTCGGTTATTGCAGATGCGTTGCGGGGTTAGCTCACGCCGGCGCGTGCGTCGGTACCGGCTGCTCGGCGATCTCGGCCAGGGCCTGCATGCGCACCACCACCGCACTGAACAGGCGCGCAGTCGCCGCATCCCGGATGCGGAAGATCTCTTCCAGCGCGGCGTAGTACCACAAGGTGCCATCGCGGCCGGCAGTGAAGACGTTGAAGATGTCCTGACCCACCGCAGGATTTTCCAGATCCTGCACGATGCTGCGTGCGTTATAGAGCTTGTCGCAACCGGACACCAGCAAGGCGCGCTCCGGCGTCTTGCGCAGATGCTCCAGGTACGCCAGCTTGCGTTCGCGCCAATCGCGCTTGCGCGCGCGCTCGCTATCGTCCACCTCGGCCTTGTCTTCGGCAGTGGCATCGGTACAGGCCATGACGATATCGGCCACGCTGTCGCCGAACTGCGCGCGGATCGATGCCTCATGCCCACCGCCACAGTCTTCCACCACATCGTGCAGCAGCCCGGCAATGGCCTGCTCCTCGTCGCCACCGCATTCCAGCACCAGTGTGGAGACGCCCAGCAGGTGGCTCAGATACGGCACCTGGGTGCCCTTGCGCAGCTGCCCGGCATGGGCGATGCGCGCGTAATCCACGGCCTGGGCATAGCGTTCGGTAAGAGCGGTCATGGGGCATCCGATGCGAGCAATGCACCCAGTATCGCCGGGCCCGACCACGCGCCGGGTGACGACGCTACGACACCTGCAGCGAGCTCGGCCGGTCGTATCCTACAAATGCCCTGGCAGGTAACACGGGAGCCTGAACGCTTTGCCGCTTCCGTGCACCGGCTGTACCTGACTTGCCTGCCGGGCATCGGATCGGCCAGCGTGCTCAATGACGCACCGTTGCGGCCGATAGCGTAGGCTCGTTCCAGGTCGCACGACTTCCCACACCATGTCCAGCCTTCCCGTTTGCACCGCCTGCCGCGATGGTCATGAGTTCCCCACCGCCATCACCATGGCCTTCCAGCCCATCGTGGACGTCATGGCACGACAGATCTATGCCGGTGAAGCGCTGGTGCGGGGCATCAACGGCGAATCGGCCGGCAGCATCCTGGCCTCGGTGGACACGCACAACCGCTACGCCTTCGACCAGGCCTGCCGCATCAAGGCGATCGAATGCGCCGCGCAGATCGCCCTGCCCACGCTGCTGTCGATCAACTTCATGCCCAACGCGGTCTACAACCCCGAACACTGCCTGCGTGCCACGCTCGCGGCCACCGCGCAATACGGCTGGCCGCTGCAGGCCATCATCTTCGAAGTCAGCGAGCAGGAACACCTGGCCGACCCGGCACACCTGCTCGACATCCTGCGCACCTACCGCGCGCGCGGCATGAAGACCGCCATCGACGACTTCGGCGCCGGCTATGCCGGCCTCGGCCTGCTGGCCGATTTCCAGCCCGACCTGCTCAAGCTGGACATTGCGCTGGTCCGCGGCATCGACACCGACCGCAGCCGCCAGGCCATCGTGCGCCACGTCACCCGCATGTGTGAAGAGCTGCACGTCGCCGTCATCGCCGAAGGCATCGAACAAGCCGACGAATACCGCACCCTGCGCGACCTGGGCATTCACCTGCAACAAGGCTACCTGTTCGCCCGCCCGCAGATCGGAGCGCTACCGCAGGTGCAATGGCCGGATTGACAGTGGCCAACGCAACGACTGCGCAGCCACGCCGAAACCGCCAGCAGCGAATACCAGTTTCAGGCCCGCATCTCCGTCATCGCCGCCCTGTGCGGTGGTTTGCACAGCGTGATGCCCAGCAGCATGAATTCAACCGCATACGCCTGCATCCCCATGCTCCGCATAGCATCATCGTCTACAGCGAAGCAGGATTACCGTGCCTTGTGATCGTTTATCGTAAAAGCAAAGAACTGGCCTACCGCGCCTGCTCGCAGGCACGCCGCAGGCGTGCGTCGCCAGTTCCCGCACAGCGGGCCAATGCGAGCTTAGCCAGGTCGTCCTTGCCCATGCGTCGTTGGAAGCGGATGTCGTAGGGGAGCAGTTCCGGCGGGTCGCCGAGGCTTTTCCGGCTGATAGAAAGCAGCTGCAACGCATGCTCGCGCTGGCGATAACGATCAGCATCCTCCAGCACGAACTGGTGGGCAATGAACAGTGAATCACCGCGCGCTAGTTCGCGCTGCCGTTCCAGTAGCGCAGCGCCGTCGTCGGTGAAATTCACATTAAGGCGCAACTGCAGATAGCGGCCCAGCGGCGTCTGCCCAGCTGGCCGCGCGAGCAGTGACGCCAGCGCGGTGGGCTCGGCATCGCGACGCCGCAGCTGCCTGGCTTTGTCCTGCATCAATGCCTGAATTTGCTCCAGATCGGCGAACAGTTCGGCCACGCTTGGCTGTTGTTCCCAGGGCAGAGCGCGTATATCAGCACGCTCGGCATCGCTGTAGTGCGCCTCGATATGCCCGCGCGCTTGCTCTGCACGCTTTTCCGCCACGCGATGACTACGGCCGGCGCGGTCCACGGATCGGTTCACTCCCTGAACCAGGGTCGTGATGACGCCATCGACCAAGCCGCGGTCGCCCACCTTGTGCGCGGCCGATTGCGCCTGATCGCTCGCCTTGAGATACCGTTCCACCGTTCCGGACAGCCCAGCCTGTGCGATCGCCTCTGCGCTGGCCCGCTTGTTCTGCTGCTCCCACAGCTCCATCAGTGTCAACAGTTCCATCATTCCAAGCGGGTTGTAGCCGGCGGCGATCATCAGATCGACACCCTTGCGATCAGCATCTTCTTCCTGCAGACGCATCCGCCTGGGCACGATTCCCGCCTGCACCGACTGCATCAATGCCTCGCGCATCACTGCTTGGCGTACATATCCGGTCTCTGCGTTGCCCCGGCGCTGCGCGTCCACGTAGGCCTGATCCAGATAGAGCGACGTCAGACCACCCCCTACATTACTCAGGCGTTCGAGCATGCTGGCGCCGGCATGGCGCATCAGCACGTGTGCATACTCATGTGCAATCAATGCCGCCAACGCATCCCGGCTGGGCAGGTTCGACAGCATGCCGGCGGCAATGAAGATGGAGCCGTCGTCGTTCGCATAGGCTTCCAGCAGTGGCGCAGGCGTGACATGGATTCTGGCCGCCGGCGCCGACGCGCCGGCCACCGCGCGAATCTCCTGCAACACCTGATCGAGGTCGGCATCGAGCTGCGCGTGTTGCACCGTGCCATATGTCCAACGCTGCCGCTGCAGTGCCGTCATCACCTGCCCCTGCCGCAGCGATTGGTTGGCCCCGGTGAAGATCTGCAGACCGCGGCCGATCGCGTCGATATGCTTCTGTTCGATTCGTTTATCGCCGGCGCTAGCAGGCGCAGCAACCAGCAGCGCCAGTACCATTGCCAACATGCAGCGCACCGACGTCACCGACATCCCTCGCCGACGCCGCGCACGCCTGCGGTAACTGCATCGCTGGCCTCACTGACCATGCTGGTGCAACGAACATTGCCAGAGAGTTTGAGGTCGCCGGCGACCTTCACCTTCAACTTATCCAGCCAGACCGGCCCGTTGGCCGTCTCGACAAGCACGTAGCCCTTGGGAGAAACACGGGTGACCCTGGCTTGGCGCACATCGATGCCTGCCGGCAAAGGCTCCGAGCGTCGGAATCTACCGTCGACTTCTTCATAGGTCATCAACTGCCCATACACCTCGGCCACATGCGGCTGCCGCAACTCTTGAGCCAAGACTGGCTGTACCTGCAGAGCTACCAGCAACAGCAACGGCTGGAATCGCTTTATCGCATCACTCATGTATGGTCTCCGGTATCTCGGCAGGCCTGGCCGACGGTTGTTCGCGAACATTCCACCAGCTCACCTCCCAGATCGCGACGCAGGCAAGCACCAGGGCGGAAAGCCAGTGGCCGGGCGGTTGCCGCAGGTAGAGCTGCGAAACCAGCACGATCAACAGGCTGCTACCAATGCAGGCCACCACGACGACGGCGCTGCGCAGCCAGCGCAGCCAGCGCGGCGATATGCGTGGGGTCAGCAGCAAGGCGGCACCGGCAGTGAAGCAAATCAGCAACATGCCGAGCAGTTCGGACAGGCGGTCGCGCAGGCTGTCGGTGTACATCCGTTCGCTTCCCCACTGCATCAGGTTATCCAGCGCCATGGCATGCAGGTAGACGCCCGGCAGCTGTTGGTGCACGGGCGAGATCACCTGGTCGCCAAGACCGTTCAAGCGCGTGCCGATCAGCACCACACGGTCCTTCAACACGGCGGCCAGCGCCGGGTCGTCCAGCTGTTCTTCGAACACGGTCAGGGTGTAGGCGCAGCGTTCACGTCGGTGGTTCTCCACCTGCTCGTCGAGACCGCTTAGGAAGCCATAGACAGTCAGCCCAGCCGCACTTGCCAGACGACTCCACCATCCCACAGGCGCAGTACGAACGCAGCCCAGCCCATGCGGCTGCACAGGCAATCGCGGCAAGGTCGACCCCCACTGTACCGACATCGGCGTGCCCAGCGCCTGGGCGTTCAGCGCCCGCGCGCTCTCGCGGCAGCCCGCATCCGAACGTGTACGGCAGGCCTGCTGATACAACGCCAGGGCCACCGAGCGATAGTCCGCCCCGAACCCTGGCCCGGTCGACAGTGACGGCACCCAGCCCTCGTCACGTACGTTCTTGGCCGCCAGCAGCAGCGGGTAGTCGCTTCCAACGCCTTTCCAGCTGGTCACCACATCCTGGGCAACAGGCACAATGTCGCTATTGCTCGCAGGCAAGGCGGTGCTGCACCCAGATGCCGCAGAGCCCACCCCGGAAAAGATGGAACGCCGCCCCGGAGCCGACACTCCGAACAACACCGGCACCTTCGCGCAGCCGATCTCGGCCGCAATGCCGTCGCGCGCGTCCGTATAGCTGTCGTCGTAGTCGCGCCGCTGCTCCATCAGGATGTCGACATAGACCGCCCGCGGCTGCTGCGCCAACACCCGCCGCAGCATCTCGTCGTAATAGCTGTAGCGCGGCGGCCACGCCAACTCGCGCGCCTGCAAGGTGTGATCGTCGATCAACACCACCGCGATATGGTCTTGCGCACTCGCCGCTGGCGAACCGGCGGATGTCGGCGGCATCCCATAGAACGGCGCAAACATCCGTCCCGCGATCCGTTGCGACTGCCCTTCACTGGCACGCTTCAACCCGAACGGGTCAATCACCCCGATCACCACTGCGAACAGGAACGCGATCACGAAAATCCGTAAGCTGACGTCCACCCAGCGCAACGCCCACGCAGCAGGTCGCCGCAGCCAGGCTCGGCGCCCGATCATGTTACTGAGACCAACCAATCCATCGGCCCGCTGTCGCAGGCCATCCGGCGCCGCCGCGCCCTGCTGATCCGTCGAATTGTCCTGTAAGACCAAACCTGGCTCCTGCCACAAGGCCGGCGCAATAAGCGGCCAGCTCATGGATTGCTAGCGGCAGCGCTGCGGCTGGCTTGAGCGTCTGATGTGCAGAGTGTGATGTGCTTGGCAGCGGAGTCTTCGTAGTGGCGGAGCTGCCCAGCCAGGTGAATGACACCCGCTAACGGATGCTGCTTCATCAGGGATGGCATGCGCCCCCCGCCTCCAGTGTGGCAGTGCTGGATCCATATGCACCAAGCACGCCACACGCAATAGGTCCAGTCCCACGATGGATCAGATCAACGGAGACAGCACAGTGTCTTTGGTGACTGTGTACTCTTCAGCACGTAACTCAGGCAGTCATTGGCCACGGCATCGTGGCTCCTCAGTGCTAGCACACTCGTTGGTGGGCACGTCTTGTTGCAGATGTGCGGGCTACTGCAACTGCACAAGCAACACGTTCAATTGCTCTGACAACAGCTCCAGGCAGAACCCCAACGCGTCCACGCAGACGGACGGCTGCCGCAACTGCTCTTCGGCCTGCGCGCGTGGCTGCGCCAGGCGCGCCAGAAACCGCATATGGTCGCGCAGTTGCTGCAAGCGGTATTGCGCGTGTTCTGGCAGGTAGTAGCCAGTGTTCGCATACAAGTGATGATGCGCCTCGGCCATTGGATCTCTCGCAGTGACCAATCAAGCAAGGCCACCGTTGTCGTATGCTGCCCCCGAGTTTGATTGCGGCAACGACTTGAGTTGTCGACAAAAGACTGGGAACTCATGGGAAGAACTTGCGTAGCGGCCAACAAAGTTGCTGCGGACGGCCCAAGCCATCACATCTCGGTCCATCGCATCCGGCGCTAGAATGACGACGGCAGCATCGGTGACCTATGATGGCTACCGCGAGATGCCGTCCCGCCGGGCGCCACTGTACGGATACGCGTGTGACTGTCGATAGCAACTTTTCCTTCCTGCAGGAACACGATCCGGTCTTCTTCAAGCTGGCCTCGATGGCCGAGCAGGTCTTTGCCAGTGATCCCAACACCACGCTGATCAAGCTCCGGCAGTTCGCCGAAGCACTTGCCCAGGATCTCGCCGGGCGCGCCGGCATTCTCCACGATCAACGAACGACCCAGGCGGATCTGATCTACCAGCTCGCACGCGAGCTGCGCCTGGACCGGCGGATCCAGGAGCTGTTCCACGTACTGCGGGTCGAGGGCAACAAGGCGACCCACGGCTTCACCACGCAACACCGCGAAGCGATGGATGGCCTGAAGGTCGCCCGCGACCTGGCGGTCTGGTACCACCGGGCCTTCGGCAGGAACACCGCCGAATTCAAGGCTGGTGCTTTCGTGCCCCCGAAGGATCCAGCCGCGCCGTTGCGCGACGTGCAGGCCGAGGTCCATCGCCTGAAAGCGGAGCTGGATACCGCCCGCCAGCAACACGACCAGAGCCAGGCGCTCGCCGAACTCAAGAACAGCGAAGCCAAGCTCAACGCCGAGCTTGCCGAAGCGATGGACGTCGAAGCGCGTGAGCAGTCGGCGCTGGCAGTCCAACGCGAACAGGAACTGCAACGGCTCCGCCAGGACTTCGAACAACGCATCGCCAGCCTGCAACAGCCGGACACCGCCCGCCCGGCCGCCACCCAACAGGTCGCCGGCGCCACCCAGCAGGCCAGCAACAACTTCGACCTCAGCGAAGACCTCACCCGCATCCTGATCGACCAACAGCTGCGCGAGGCCGGCTGGGAAGCAGACTCCCTCGACCTCACCCACGCCAAGGGCATCCGCCCGGAAAAAGGGCGCAATCTCGCCATCGCCGAGTGGCCCACCAAGGTGCCGCGCGCCAACGCCGACTATGTGCTGTTCGCCGGCCTCACGCCGGTCGCCGTCGTCGAGGCCAAGCGCAAGCAGATCAACATTGCCGACCGGATTCCCCAGGCCGAGCGCTACGCACGCGACTTCGTGATGAGCCGCGACCTGACACCCGCTTATTCGGCCACCATCCAGATCGCAGGCTGGGCCGATGGCCAGGGCGGCCATTTCCAGGTGCCGCTGGCATTCGCCTGCAACGGCCGTCCTTATGTCAAGCAGCTGGCCGAGCAATCGGGCATCTGGTTCCGCGACCTGCGCTCACCGGCCAATCTGCGGCGCCCGCTGCAGAAGTTCCACACGCCCGAGGACATCGCCGATCTGCTCACCCGCGATCGCGACCAGGCCGAGCGCGATCTGGCCCAGGAAGGCTTCGCCTACCTCAACCTGCGCGACTACCAGCAGCGCGCGATCCAGGCAGTGGAAGACGCGCTGGCATCGGGCTCACGCAACTGCCTGCTGGCGATGGCGACCGGCACCGGCAAGACGCGCACAATGATTGGCTTGATCTACCGTCTGCTCAAGGCCGAGCGCTTCCACCGGATTCTGTTCCTGGTCGACCGCTCCGCGCTCGGCACCCAGGCCACCGAGACGATGCAGGAGATGCAGCTGGAGCAGAACCAGACGCTGACGCAGATCTACAACCTCGATGGCCTGGACGACACCCGCACCGCCGATGAGACCCGTGTGCAGGTCGCCACTGTGCAGGCCATGGTCCGGCGCATTTTCCAGTCCGATGACCCGCCACCGATCGGAACCTTCGACTGCATCGTCGTCGACGAGGCCCACCGCGGTTACACGCTCGACCAGGAAATGACCGAAGGCGAGCTGGCCGTGCGCGACCACGCGCAATACCTGTCGCAATACCGCCGCGTGCTCGACTACTTCGATGCCTGCCGTATCGGCCTGACCGCCACGCCGGCCAAGCACACCACCGAGATCTTCGGCAAGCCGATCTACACCTATAGCTACCGCGAAGCAGTGGCAGATGACTGGCTGATCGACCACGAGCCGCCCATCCGCTATACCACCGCGCTCGGCAAGAACGGCATCCATTTCGATCGCGGCGAGCGCGTCAGCGTCATCAACACGCAGACCGGCGAAGTCGATACCGCAGACCTGGAAGACGAACTCGACTTCAATATCGAGTCGTTCAACCGGCGTGTGATAACCGCGGACTTCGACCGGGTCGTCTGCGAGCAGCTCGCCATCGAACTGGACCCGGACGGCGAGGAAAAGGCCCTGATCTTCTGCGTCAGCCAGCCCCACGCCGAGCGCGTCAAGAACCAGCTGGACGAGGCCTTCAAACAGGTCCATGGCAAGTACTACAACCAAGCCAGCGTCGCGGTGATCACCGGCAAAAGCGACAAGGTCGACCAGCTGATCCGCAACTACAAGAACGAGCGCCACCCCACTATCGCCATCACCGTCGACCTGCTGACCACCGGCATCGATGTGCCGCGTATCGCCAACCTGGTGTTCATGCGCCGGGTCCGCTCGCGCATTCTCTACGAACAGATGAAGGGCCGCGCCACCCGCCGCTGCGACGACATCGGCAAGACTGTATTCCGCATCTTCGATCCGGTCGATCTGTACACCGCGCTCGAAGACGTCGACACCATGCGCCCGCTGGTCAAGGACCCCAACATCAGCATCGAGCAACTGGTCCACGAGCTCAGCCAACAGCGCAGCTTCGATGCCCCAGGCAGCAACGGCGGCAGCCACGCCGACGACGCGCTCGACCAACTGAGCCAGCGCATCATGCGCGTGCTACGCAAGGCCCAGCATCGCGCCGAGCAGCGCCCGGATTTGCGCGACAAGCTCAGCGAGCTGGAAACCTCCTGGGGCGTGGCGCCCGCCGTGCTGCACACTCATCTGCACAAGCTCGGCGCGCGCAATGCCGCCAGCTTCCTCCGCGAGCACTCGCGCCTGGTGGAGCAACTGGCCGAAGTGGGCGTGCTGCTGGGCACGGACCGCTATCCGGTCATTTCCGAACACACTGACACCCTGCTCGAACGCGCACAGAACTATGGCGTCAACGAGGCCCCCACCGATTACCTGGACAGCTTCAACGCCTTCATCCGCGAGCAGATCAACCAGTCCGCCGCGCTCAGCGTCATCGTCAACCGCCCCCGCGACCTCACCCGCGCCCAGCTGCGTGAGGTACGCCTGCTGCTCGACCAGCACGGCTACAGCGAGGCCCACCTGCGCGGCGCGTGGCGCGACAGCACCCAGCAGGAGGTCGCCGCCAGCATCATCGGCTACATCCGCCGTGCCGCGCTGGGCGAGGCATTGGTGCCGTTCGAGCAGCGTGTCGACAAGGCCATGCAGAGCATCTATGCCCAGCGCAGCTGGACGCCGGTGCAGCGGCGCTGGCTCAAGCGGCTGGCCCAGCAGCTGATACACGAGGTGGTCATGGACCGCGACACCGTGCAACGCAACTTCAGCGGCGATGGCGGCGCCCTGCAGCTGGACCGCCTGCTCGATGGCCGGCTGGACCAGATCTTGGGCGATCTGGGCGAGCATCTGTGGGATCAGACTGGCTGAGTCAGTAATTGACACTGGCGTATGAGCCGATTAGTCGGGATAATCGGCTCATTCAAAGAGCCAATTAAATCGACCAATCGGCTCACCGATGCCCAACCGAACAACCGCCCCCTGCCCTCGCTGGATCTGGCAACAGCCCGACTGGCCTCGCGTCCACTGGCAGGCCGATGCCCTGGCGGCACTGCTGCGCGACTGCCAGCACGCGCACGGCCAGCTGCTCGGCATGGCTGGCGCGGTCGCCGGCGACCAGCAGGCCGCCGAAGCGCTGGACACCCTGCTCTCCAACATCGTCACCTCCTCGGCCATCGAGGGCGAGCGGCTGGATGTCGGCTCGGTACGCTCCTCGCTGGCCCGCCATCTGGGCCTGGCCGAAGACAGCCCTCGCCGCACCACTGGCCGCAGCGAGGGGCTGGCCGCGCTGATGCTAGACGCCACCGGCCACCCCGACACCCCGCTGGACCTGCCCCGCCTGCTGCAATGGCACCGCTGGCTGTTTGCCGAACAGGACAGTCTGCTGCCCACGCGCATCCGCATTGGCGCGCTGCGTGGCGATGAGCCGATGCAGGTCGTCTCCGGCCGGCTCGACCGCCCCACCGTCCACTTCGAAGCCCCGCCGCGAGAGGGGCTCGACACCCAGCTCGCCGCCTTCCTCGACTGGTTCGCCAGCTCGCGCACCGACGCCACGCTGGACCCGCTGCTGCGTGCCGGCATCGCCCATCTGTGGTTCGTCACTCTGCACCCGTTCGACGACGGCAATGGCCGCCTCACCCGCGCACTCACCGATCTCGCCCTGGCCCAGGCGCAACCGCAGGCGATCCACTTCCATGCACTGTCGGCCAGCATCCTCGCCGACCGCAGCGGCTACTACCGCAGCCTGGAAACTACCCAGAAAGGCCTGCTCGACATCACCCACTGGTTACACTGGTTCCTCACTACCCTGCACGACAGCCTCATACAGGCCCTGCACCGCATCGACCGCGTGTTGGCCAAGGCGCGCTTCTGGCAGCAGCATCACGCACAGCCGTTGTCGGCCGAACAGGTCAAGGTGCTCAATCGTCTGCTCGATGGCGGCGAACGCGGCTTCGAACACGGCATCAGCGCCTCGCAATACCAGGCCGTGGCCAAGGTTTCCAAGGCCACCGCCACCCGCCATCTGGCCGACCTGCTGGAAAAAGGCTGCCTGCGCCGCCTGCCAGGCAGTGGCCGCAGCACCCGTTACGCCATCAACACGCCGGCCTCCAGCATCGCGCTGCCGGCCCGCACCACTTCAGAACAAGGCAGCACCCCATGACCCATAACGATATCGTCCAGAAACTCTGGAACCTCTGCGACGTCCTGCGCGACGACGGCATCAACTACAGCGACTACGTCACCGAGCTGGTGCTGCTGCTGTTCGTCAAGATGGAATACGAGCAGGTACGCAACAACGACGCCTTCGAGCACAAGCTGCCCGCCGGCAGCCGCTGGCCTGATCTCAACGGCAAGTCCGGCCTCAACCTGCTCAATCACTACCGGCAAATGCTGCTGGACTTAGGGAAGAGCAGCGATCCAATGATCGCCGCCATCTACGCCGACGCGCAGACCCGCCTCAAGGAGCCGCGTCATCTGGAAACCCTGGTGACCGCGCTCGACGGGCTGGACTGGTTCAGCGCGCGCGAGGACGGCCTGGGCGACCTTTACGAAGGCCTGCTGCAGAAGAACGCCAACGAGACCAAGTCCGGCGCCGGCCAGTACTTCACCCCGCGCCCGCTGATCGACGCCATCATCCGCTGCCTGCAGCCGCAGCCCGGCGAAACCCTGCAGGATCCGGCCGCCGGTACCGCCGGCTTTCTGATCGCCGCCGATGCCTACATCAAGGCCAACACCGACGATCTGTACACGCTCGACGACAAAGCCCGCCGCTTCCAGCAGCACAAGGCCTATACCGGCATGGAGCTGGTGCCCGGCACCCGCCGCCTGGCGCTGATGAACTGCCTGCTGCACGGCCTGTCCGGCGAAGGCGCCGGCGTGGTCCAGCTCGGCAACAGCCTGGGTGATCCCGGCAAGAAACTGCCTCCCGTGAACATCATCCTGTCCAACCCGCCATTCGGCACCGCCAAGGGCGGCGGCGGACCCACCCGTGACGACCTCACCTACAAGACCAGCAACAAGCAGCTTGCCTTTTTGCAGCACATCTACCGAGGCCTGAAGCCCGGTGGCCGCGCCGCCGTGGTGCTGCCGGACAACGTGCTGTTCGAGGCCGGCGTCGGTACCGAGATCCGCCGCGACCTGATGGACAAGTGCAACCTGCACACCCTGCTGCGCCTGCCCACCGGCATCTTCTACGCGCAGGGCGTCAAGACCAATGTGCTGTTCTTCCAGAAAGGCACCGCCGCCAACCCGCGCCAGGACACCCACTGCACCCAGGCGACGTGGGTCTACGACCTGCGCAGCAACATGCCCAACTTCGGCAAGCGCACCCCGTTCGGGCCGGCGCATCTGAAACCGTTCGAGGAGGCCTACGGCACCGATCCCAACGGCGCCAACCCGCGCACCGATGAAGGGGAACAAGGGCGCTTCCGTTGCTTCACTCGCGCCCAGATCGCCGAGCGCGGCGACTCGCTGGATATCAGCTGGCTCAAGGACGCCGACAGCGTAGATGCCAGCAGCCTGCCCGCACCCGAAGTGCTGGCCGCCGAAGCGATGGCCGAACTCAGCGAAGCGCTGCGCGAACTCGACGCGCTGATGCAGGCGCTGGGCGCCGGTGATGAGGCGCTGGAACAGAAGCGGCTGCTGGCCGAGGTGATGGGGCTGGAAGTGACCAGCGGCGAGGTGGACGGTGAGTGAGTTGCCGGTTGGGTGGGCCGAAACGACCATCGGTGAGATCTGTGCGATGGGCCCCAAATCCGCGTGGGACGACGGCATGGAAATCGGCTTCGTACCGATGTCGCATGCAGCAACCAACTTCAGGGACCCACTTAACTACGAGCCTCGTCCATGGCATGAGGTCAAGAAGGCATACACGCACTTCGAAAATGATGACGTTATTTTCGCCAAGGTGACGCCCTGCTTCGAAAACGGCAAAGCCGCACTCGTCGCTGGCCTACCCAACGGCGCAGGCGCCGGCAGCTCTGAATTCCACGTATTGCGCCGTCGCAATGCTGGAATTTCTCCAAGTTATCTCTTGGCCGTTATCAAGAGCGCACAGTTCCTCCGCGAAGGCGAAGAAAACATGACCGGCGCTGTCGGCCTTCGTCGCGTCCCCCGTGCCTTTGTCGAGAACTTTCCCGTCCGTCTGCCACCCGAGGCAGAACAAAAGCGCATCGCGCAGAAGATGGATGCGCTGCTGGCCCAGGTCGACACCCTCAAGGCCCGCATCGACGCCATCCCCGCCCTCCTCAAGCGCTTCCGCGCTTCAGTATTAAGTTCGGCTTGCAAAGACTCCGATTCCGCGGGAATTTCGGATCGAGAAGTACTACAGACTCAGCTGAGGGAAGCCATCTCAGAACCTCTTCGCAATGGGAAATCGGTAACCGACGGTGATGGACTGCCCGTCCTCCGTCTATCGTCTTTGAAGGCGTCCGGAATAGACTTCAGAGAGAGTAAGAAGGGCGACTGGAAAGAGCTGGATGCCTCACGCTTCTTGGTTCAGGCGGGCGACTTCTTGGTATCGAGAGGCAATGGGTCAAAAGATTTGGTCGGAAGAGGTGGGCTCGTCCCTGATTGCAATGAGCCTATGGCCTTCCCAGATACGATGATTCGAGTTCGGGCTGACAACAGCAAGCTACTTGGTGAATTTCTATGTCTGGTTTGGAACGATCACGGCATTCGCAGGCAGATTGAAAGCCTAGCGAGAACCACTGCGGGAATTTGGAAAATTTCCCAAGGCGACCTCGAAGCGGTACGAGTACCTCTTCCTAGCGTTGCGGAGCAGAAGGAAATCGTCCGCCGCGTCGAACAACTATTCGCCTACGCCGACCAGCTGGAAGCTAAGGTCGCCGCCGCCCAGCAGCGCATCGACACCCTGACCCAGAGCCTGCTCGCCAAGGCCTTCCGCGGCGAACTGGTGCCGCAGGACCCCAGCGACGAACCGGCCAGCGTGCTGCTGGAACGCATCCGCGCCCAGCGCGCCGCCGCACCCAAACCGAAACGTGGCCGCAAGGCGGCAACAAGCTGACCCTGGGGCCCCCCATGTCACGATAGTTGTCCGCTCCCTTGAATCCTCAGATGGAGACCCAGATGGCCCGCTACAGCCTCGAACTCAACGACCAGATCGTCCGGCGGATGCAGCGAGGCCTGTACAGCGCGCGTCATTCACCCCTTGCGCGCCTGCAACCACGCCCGGATCTGCGGCACACGCTGGTCGCGCAGCTTGACCCGGGTCTGGATGGTGCTGATGGCGGTGTTCGCTTCGCGGCGTGAGGTGGGGGCGATGTACTTGTCGGCATAGGTCTTGATCTTGTCGACGGTCTTCAGGTCGAACGAGCCATCGGCCAGGCCGGGGTAGTAGCGCGCACGCGAGGTGGTGTCGACCAAGGCGTCGACCTGGCGGCGATGGGCAACGGCAAAATCGAACGCCAGCTCCGGGTGCTGCTTGGCCACCGCGCGGATCATGCTGGCGGCATTGGTTGCCCCGGGTTCGCTGGTGAGGGCCAGCGCCAGGGCGCGAGCGGCCAGTGCGGGGTCCTTGGCCTGGGCCAGATAGAGGTAGTCTTCGTCGCGCACCATTGCGGAGGGTTCCTTCTGCGCCATTGCCTGCAGCGTCTGCCAGGTGGCGGCATCGGCATGCCGGGCGACGATGCCGAGCACGGTGCTGCGCAGCTCCGGCGACAATGCGGCGGGCTTGGCCGGGAAGGCGGCGAAGCGGCGTTGCGCCTCGGCGATCACGGCGGGGTCGTCCAGCGAACTCAGCGAGATCATCAATTGCGCGCGCAATTGCTTGACCTGCGCGGTGTCGCCATCGCGCTCATCCCAGCCATAGCGGGCGAACACGGGTGCCAACCGCGCCAGCGCGTAGCGGCGCCAGGCGGCGCGGTCGGCTGCAGCATTCTGGAACAGAACATCCAGGTCCACGAACGTGGCGGAGACGACTTTCCAAAGATCCGGCGCCGCATCCGCCGGCAGGCTGGCGGTGAGGTCGAGCAGGTCCGCATCCGGCTGCAGCCCGACCGTTGCCAGCGCAGCGGTGTCGAGCAGGATGCCCAGTTGGTCCACCACCGGCAGCGTCGGCAGGCGCGCGGTCAGCGCGGTGAACTGCGCAGGCGCATACAACGTGCGGTAGTAGCCCTTCTGGCCGGCGTTGACCAGCACCGGGGCATCGCAGCCGGGCACTTTGAGCTGCGCGGTGTGGTCCACCAGCACGCGCTGCGTGTTGCCAGCGCCGTCGCGCACGGTAACAGGCACGCGCCAGAGCAATGGCTTCTTGTTCGGCCGGTCCAGGGTGTATTCGCCCTGCTCCAGGGTGAGTGTGGTGGTACCGGCGTCGCAGCGGGTGCTGGTCGTTATCAGCGGTACGCCCGGTTGCTGGGTGAAGTCGTGGGCGATGTCGATGAAGTGCTTGCCGGGCGCCACCTTGTCGATCTGCTGCCACAACTGGCCGGTGACCGCATTGCCGTATTGATGCTGACGCAGATACTGCCGCACGCCGGTGCGCCAGTTGTCCGAACCGACATAGTCTTCCAGCATGCCGACCACCGCCTCGCCCTTGTCGTAGGTGATGGCGTCGAACGCCTGGCTGGCCTGCTCCACGGTGGCCACATGCTGCACCACCGGGTGGGTGGTGGCGTAGGCATCGAGCGCCATCGCGTTGCGGCTCTTGTAGGCCGGGCCGGTCTTGTCGATATCCCACTCCGGATGCAGCTTGGCGGTGGTGCGCGCCTCCATCCAGTTGGCGAAGCCTTCGTTGAGCCACAGATCGTCCCACCACGCCATGGTCACCAGATTACCGAACCATTGATGGGCGATTTCGTGCGCGGCGATGGTGAACACGTCCTGTTTGTCGCTGACGGTGGAGACCGCCGGATCCAGCAGTAGGAAACGTTCGAAGGTGAAGATCGCGCCCCAGTTTTCCATCGCACCGAAGAACTGGCTGCTACCGGGCGCGGCAACGTTGTCCAGCTTGGGCAAGGGATAGGGAATGCCGAAGTAGGCGTTGTATTCGTGCAGCACATCGCGCGCGGACTGCAGTGCGAACCGCGCCTGATCCACCTTGCCCTTTTGCGCGATCACGCCGATCTCGGTGCCGTTGTCGGCGGTGACGGTGGCGCGCTCGAACTCGCCCATGCTGAGGAACAGCAGGTAGGTGGACATCTTTGGTGAAGTCTGGAAGGCGATGCGCGTGCGCCCGTTGGCACCCGGCATGGCGGAGGCCACCGGCATGTTGCTCACCGCCATTTGCCCGGCCGGTGCGTTGATGACCAGATCGAAGGTAGCCTTGAAATTGGGTTCGTCCCAGGAAGGCACGAAGCGGCGCGCATCAGAATTCTCGAACTGGGTGAACAGCGCGCGGCGGGTGCCCTGCGCGGTGGGGTAATCCAGTGCGAACAGGCCCGTGGCCTGCGTGCCGATCGTGCCGCTGTAGTCCAGCGTGAGCAAATACTTGCCCGGTGCCAGCGCTGCGCCAGTGGCGATGCTGGCGGTTTGCGCGTCGGCATCGGTGGTGACCTTGGCCGCCACTGGGGCGCGGCCTGCCGGGGCCAGCGTGGCCTTGCCCAAGCGCAGATCCGCCGCCTGCAGCACGATGGCATCGGTGGGCACCAGCACCTGGAGATCGACACTGACCTTGCCATCGAAGCGCATCGCCTCGGCATGCGGGGTTATCTCGATGGCGTAATGGCTGGGCCTGGCGGTGCGTGGCAGCTGGGTGGTGATGGCCGCTGGCGCCTTCGTGGCCGGCGCAGGCGCTGCAGCGTCGACATAGCCGGTCAGGGAGGTACCGGCCAGGGCCAACACGATGGCGGTCGCCAGGAAAAGACGCATGGGTAATCCTCGTAATGGAACGTGTGGACCTCAGCCGACCATGATCCCCTGCGCCTTCATCGGCGCGTACCGCCGGAAGTCATGCCAATGCTCACCAATCCTCAAACGGCAACGGCCCGGACTAGCCGGGCCGTTGTGTCTGCGATGCAACGTCAGCCGATCAGGCAAACGGGTCCTGCAACACCATGGTGTGGTCGCGGTCCGGGCCGGTGGACACGATGCTGATCGGGCAGCCGGCCAGCTCTTCCAGCGCGCGCAGGTAGGCGCGTGCGGCGGCCGGTAGCTTGTCCCATTCGGTGATGCCGTGGGTGTTCTCGGTCCAGCCCGGGAACTCCAGGTACACCGGGGTGCACTCTTCCCAGCCCTGCGCGTCCAGCGGCGCGTATTCGGTGCGCTTGCCGCGGTATTCGTAGGCGATGCAGACCTTGAGCTTTTCCATGCCATCGAGCACGTCGAGCTTGGTGATGCACAGGCCGGAGATGCCGTTGATGGCCACCGCACGCTTGAGCGCAACGATGTCCATCCAGCCGCAACGACGCGGGCGGCCGGTAGAGGCGCCGTACTCGGCCCCGCGGTCGCGGATGCCCTGGCCCACTTCGTCGTCCAGCTCGGTAGGGAACGGGCCGCCGCCCACGCGGGTGGCGTAGGCCTTGGCGATGCCCAGCACGTAGTCGATGGCGTCCGCGCCCACGCCGGTACCGGCCAATGCGCCGCCCACGGTGGTGTTGGAGCTGGTGACGTACGGGTAGGTGCCGTGGTCGATGTCCAGCAACGCGCCCTGCGCGCCTTCGAACAGCACCCGCTTGCCCTGCTTGCGCAGCTCGTGCAGGATGCCGGCCACATCCGACTTCATCGGCTGCACGTAATCGCCGAAGGCCAGTGCTTCGTCGAAGGTCTTCTGGAAGTCCACCGCGTCCACGCCCAGGTACTTGGTCAGCACGAAGTTGTGGTAATCCAGCGCGGTGCGCAGCAGTTCTTCCAGCTGCGCGGGGTAATGCAGGTCGGCGATGCGGATGCCGCGACGCGCCACCTTGTCTTCGTAGGCCGGCCCGATCCCGCGACCGGTGGTGCCGATGGCCTTGCCGCCGGCAGCCTTCTCGCGGGCCTGATCCAGGGCAATGTGGTAGGGCATGATCAGCGGCGCGGCCGGGCTGATCTTCAGGCGCGAACGCACTTCCACCCCAGCCGATTCCAGCTCGCCGATCTCCTTGATGAGTGCGGCCGGGGAGATCACCACGCCGTTGCCGATCAGGCACAGCGCATCGTCGCGCAGGATGCCGGAGGGAATCAGGTGCAAGACGGTCTTCTTGCCGTTGATGACCAAGGTGTGGCCGGCGTTGTGGCCGCCCTGGAAGCGGACGACCGCACCGATCTCCTCGGTGAGCAGATCAACGATCTTGCCTTTGCCTTCATCGCCCCACTGGGCACCGAGCACGACAACTGACTGACCCATGACGGGTGGACTCCTCAAGTTTTGCTGCGGCCATCGGGGCCGCGGGATGGGACCGGTTCGGGGCCGACGGCGCCACCGTAGGCACGCTCCATCGGGGAGCGTGGCAGCGACCAGACGCACCGACACGGAAAAAGCCGAACGGAGTGCTCTGGTTGGAGCGTGCCCGGCCGGCTTTTGTGCATTATCCGGGTTTCTGGCGACATGCACTACCCCCGGCGCGCGGGAACGCGGCCGCCTGGTCGAGCAGGGGCTTGGCACAGGCCGCATGGCGGCACCCATGCCTCTTCACGTTTCTCCCGATACCGCTCACCGCAGGCGGATCAATGACGCACGATCCACAGCCCGATGACGGCCAGCACCAGGGTCGCCGCGCCGATGGCCCGCACCTGCGCGATCGGCAGGCTGAAGAGCTGATCGATCATGCGCTTCCAGGCGATCGGCACGGCGAACAGCAGCAGCCCTTCGATGATGAAGATCAGGCATAGGGCGGTCAGCAAGTCATGCATGGGCGATGCCGGTGTCCGGGGGACCGGTAGTGTGCCCCGGATCCGCCGCCCGACACGCATCCCGCGTAGGAGCGCACCCGGGCGCGATGGGCATTCCCGGTAAGGCGCTCAAAGCCAGCCGGTAAGGCGCTCGCGCCCAGGTGCGCTCCTACACGCTTGGAGCCAGCTTGCCTGGCAAGGGCTTCCAGGCGATCGGCATGGTGTGTGGCAGCACGCTTTCGATGACGAAGATCAGGCACAGGGCGGTCAGCAAGTCATGCATGGGCGATGCCGGTGTCCGAGGGACCGGTAGTGTGCCCCGGATCCGCCGCACGACACGCGACCTGCGTAGGAGCGCACCCGGGCGCGATGGGCATTCCCGGTAAAGCGCTCGCGCCCAGGTGCGCTCCTACACGCTTGGAGCCAGCTTGCCTGGCAAGGGCTTCCAGGCGATCGGCATGGTGTGTGGCAGCACGCTTTCGATGATGAAAATCAGGCACAGGGCGGTCAGCAAGTCATGCATGGGCGATGCCGGTGTCCGGGGGACCGGTAGTGTGCCCCGGATCCGCCGCACGACACGCGACCTGCGTAGGAGCGCACCCGGGCGCGATGGGCATTTCCGGTAAGGCGCTCAAAGCCAGATGGCGTTCCAGAACGGATAGTCCCCGACCCGAGTGACCAGTCCGGCCCTCAGCGGGTTGGCAACGACGTAACGCGCTGCGGCGGGCAGGTCGTCGTCCTTGCGCACTGCATGGTCATGGTAGCTACGGCTCCACACCGGTGCACCGGACCGACGCTGCGCGTTCACCGCACGCGCCGAGCACGCTTTCATGCGCGAGACGACGTCGGCCAGTCCGGCGACGTGTCCAAGTTGCAACAACCAATGCGCGTGATCCGGCATCAGCACCCAGGCCAGCAGCCTGGCATCGGGAGGTATTGCTGCAGTGAATGCCCGGCAGGCGGTTGCTGCAAGCTGAAAATCTGCAAATACAGTGCGACGCTGCCATGTCGTGGTGGTCAGCAGGTAGCAGGCGTTGGGTGTACCGTGCCTGCCGCGGCGCAGCGCGCGATGGCCTGGGGAGCGAGCATTCACCATGAGGCAATGCTGATGGTGATCGTCGGTGTGCGGTATCGGCGTTTGGTGGGGGTTGCTGTCGGAGATGTTCGCGACGGCAGGTGTTTTGTGGAGCGCTCCTATCAGGAGCCAGCGTAGGAGCGCACCTGGGCGCGAGGGCTTTGCCGGTAACGCTCCGTCGCGCCCGGGTGCGCTCCTACGGAAAGTCGCGGATCGTCGGGTACGGCGGCACGGCCAATCCATGCGTGGCCAGCCAAGCACCCGGGCGCGAGGGGCATTCCCGGTAAGGCGGTCGCGCCCAGGTGCGCTCCTACGGCTGGGGGGTGCGCCTGCCTGCTGGGCGGGAGAGCCTCATACGACAACGCCCGCATTACGCGGGCGTTGTCTGTTCAACGCAAAGCGACTCAGCGATCGCTCTTGAGGTATTGCAGGAACGGGTCGTTCTTGTCCAGCACCACCACGCCATTGCCGTCGGCCATCGACTCGCGATAGGCCTCCAGGCTGCGATAGAAGGCGTAGAACGAAGGGTCCTTGGAACCGGCCTGCCCGTAGATACGCGCAGCTTGCGCATCGCCTTCGCCGCGTAGCTTCTGTGCATCGCGCTCGGCGTCGGCCTTGATGACGGTGCTTTCGCGGTCGGCCTGGGCACGGATGGTCAGAGCCTGCTCTTCGCCTTCGGCGCGCAGCTTGCTGGCCTCCTGCTTGCGCTGGGCACGCATCCGCTCGTAGACGTCGGTAATCACCTGGCTGTCGGTGGGCAGGTCGATCTGCTTGATACGCAGGTCGGTGATCTGCATGCCTAAGCCCTTGATGGCACCGTTGATGCCCTTGAGCTGGCTGGCGATCAGCTCGCTGCGGTCGCCGGAAACCAGCTGCTGCAGGGTGCGCGAGTTGATCTGGTTGCGCAGCGAGTCGGTGATGATCGGCGCCAGGCGCGAGTTGGCCACCGACTCCTCACCGCCGGTAGCACGGTAGAACGCCCGCACATCGGAGATGTAGCCGATCGCGAAGAAGTCCACGCTCACGTCCTTCTGCTCGGCGGTGAAGTAACGCGCCGGGGCGGTATCCAGCACCTGGAAGCGGCGATCGAACACGCGCACCGATTCCACCATCGGAATCTTGAAATGCAGGCCAGGCTTGAGGTCGGCACGCACCACGCGGCCCAGGTTGAGCACCATGGCGGTCTGGTCTTCGCGCACCACGAAGACCGAGCCCAGCAGTCCCAGCAACACGGCGACGATCAGGCCGATGACTAGCGAATTCTTCATTATTCGGTTCCTTCACGGCCGGTAGGACGCGGGCCACGTTCCGGATTGCGGATGGCTTCGCTGCTGGCGCCCTGCGGCGGATTGAGCAACACGTCCTGCGGCACCATCGACGGCACGCCACCAGCGTTGCCAGCGCTGCCGGAGGACTTGCCGGCATCGGCGGGCAACGGCACGTAGATGACCTGACGACCATCGCTGCCGATCACCTTGCGGTTCTCGGACAACACCTTCTGCACGGTTTCCAGCCACAGCCGCTTGCGGGTGACCTCCGGGGCGCCGGCGTACTGTTCCTGCAGCAGCGCGAAGCGGTCCGCGTCACCCTCGGCCTTGGAGATCACCGCCTGCTTGTAGCCTTCGGCGCCGGTACGGGTGCGTGCACCCTGGCCGCGCGCCTCCGGCACCACCTTGGCGGCGTAGGCCTGGGCTTCGTTGATCAGGCGCTCGCGCACCTGTTGGGCACCGTTGACCTCGTCGAAAGCCGGCTTCACTTCTTCCGGCGGGCGGGCGTCGGGCAAGGTCACGCCGGTGACCGCCAGGCCGGTGTTGTAGGCATCCAGCGCCGCCTGCAGGCGGTCCTTGGACGCGATCGCCAACGGGCCGCGATTGTTGAGCACGGTATTGAGATCGGAACGACCGACCTGCTCGCGCACCGCACTCTGCGCAGCCTGCTCCAGCACCAGCTCGGCATTGCGCGAGCCGAACAGGTACTTGCGCGGGTCGCTGATCTGGTACTGCACGTTGAGCGAGACGTTGACGATGTTCTCATCGCGCGTCAGCACCGGCACCTGATTGCTGAAGGTCTTGATCTCGGTGGCATTGACCTTGCGCACCGACTCGATCGGCCAGGGCAGCTTGAAATTCGGGCCGGGCTGCAGGATGCGCGAGAACTGGCCGAAGCGCAGCACCACGCCACGCTGCTGTTCGCCGATGAGCTGGAAGCTGGAGAACAGCACCATCAGCGCCACTGCGACCAGGATCCAGCGACCCACGCCGCCGTCGAACAGCTCTTTCAATGGCGCGGGCAGATTGCCCCAGCCACCACCATTGCCGCCGCCACGCGGCCCCCAGGACCTGCGACGGTTGGGGTCCGGGCCATCTCCGCCCTTGTTGCCGGGTGTGTTCCAGGCCATGCACGCTCCGTGATCGAGGGGCGATGCGGGCCAGTCCCGCAGTGCCGCCGTGTTGTGTGTTTCGCCGATTCTACTAGATGGGGCAGATGGACCGTTTTGAAAAGCCCGGATCGGTGCATCGGCGGTTTAGCCGCCGGGGCGGATCGGGAGGCGACCAGAACCGAGCAACCCGCAGTGGCTCTGCGAGGGCGGCAATCCGGTGACCGCGCGAAGTTGCGCTGCCGGGCAACGGCCTGCAGCGGATATTCGAGTGTTGCCCGCCCGATCGCACGGGTCCAGCAGGGCCGATGCTGAGGCGCCGGCCACCGGCCTGATGCACGCTGACGAGCTGACGCGGCGGATGCACGGCGACACGCGCCCTCGCTTGCGCAGTCCACCACCACGAAGGTGCGCCAGTCCTATCCAGGCGGGATGGGCAAGCATGATGGGGCGGCGAGCAATGGCCACTCCCTCATCTTCCACGCCCTTCTTTCATGCGGTGCTCTGCCTGCTCGCCCGACGCGGCCTGACCCAGGCGATCAAGCGGTCGGCGGTTCGTCCTTCTGGTTGAACACACGCTCCATCACTTCCAGCAGCTCGTCTTCAGAGAACGGCTTGGTGATGTAGGCGCGCGCACCCTGGCGCATGCCCCACATGCGGTCGGTGTCCTGGTCCTTGGTGGTCACCAGGATCACCGGGATGTGCTGGGTGGTGGGCTCGCGCTTGAGCGTGCGGGTAGCCTGGAAGCCGTTGAGGTTGGGCATGACCACATCCATCAGCACCAGATCCGGAAGCGACGCCTTGGCCGCTTCCACGCCGGCGGCGCCGTCGGTGGCGGTGATGGTTTCGTGTCCCAGCTTTTCGACGATGCGCTGAATCCCCAGCAGCTGCGATGGCGAGTCGTCGACGATCAGAATGCGTGCCATGTGTTCCCCCTAGTGTGCGGCGAGTGTAGTGCGCCGGCTGCGCTTTCGGTAGGTTGACCGGGCCAGCTGTCTGGCGCCTGGCGAATGTTGTGGCATGCGCAGGAGCGGGGCTTGTTTCCTTCTCCCGTCGGGAGAAGGTGGCGCGCAGCGCCGGATGAGGGTACGGCTGCAATTGAATGGCGCAGATCGACGTTGACTGCTGCATTGCCGGCTCGGCGTACCCTCATCCCCCCTCGCTCCGTGCCCCAGCCCGCGCCAGCGGCGCGGGCGCTCCGAGGCACGCGCGCCAATGGCGCGCAAGCCATGCCTCATCGCCCCGCAGGGAGGGGGGCTCCGACTCAAGACTCACACCGTCTCGCCAAACGCCTTGGCGAGGTTGCGGTACGCCTTCTTCTGCGCGTCGTCAGCAGGAGCCGGAGCCAGGATTTCCAGCTCCACGATCTGATCGCCCGGGGTCGTACCCGGCAAGCCGCGACCGCGCAGGCGCAGCTTGCGCCCAGCATCCGAGTCGGCAGGCACCTTCAACTCCACGGAGCCGCCCAGGGTGGGCACGCTGATGGTGGTGCCCAGCGCGGCCTGCCAGGGCATCACCTGCAGGGTGTAGAGAATGTTGCGCCCGTCCACCTCGAAGTGCGGGTGTGCGGCGTACTCGATCTCCAGCAACAGGTTGCCTCCCCCATTGCCCTGCCCGCTCAGGCGAATCACCTGGCCGGGCTGCACGCCCTTGGGCACGCGCACGTCCAGCTGCCTGCCGTTGATGGTGATGCGCACGCTATCGCCCGAATGCACCGCTTCCAGCGGCACCGCCAGCTTGGCGCGGGTGTCGCCACGCGCCTGCGGGCCGGCCCCGGCCCCGGCCCCGGCGCCGGGGCCAGCACCCGGCCCGCGTGCACGGCCACCGCGCTGGCCGGCGAACAGGCTTTCGAAGAAGTCGCTGAAGCCGCCGCCGGCGCCGCCGTTGCCGAACACTTCCTCGAAATCGAAGCCCTGGCCGCCGCCATGACCCGGCGGCGCCTGGAATTCGTCGCCCGGACGGTAGCCCTGCGCCTTCAATTGGTCGTAAGCCTTGCGCTTTTGCGGGTCGCGCAGCGCCTCGTAGGCTTCGTTGATGGCCTTGAACTTGTCTTCGGCGCCGGCTTCCTTGCTGACGTCGGGGTGGTACTTGCGCGCAAGCCGGCGATACGCGGTCTTGATCTCCGCATCGCCTGCGCTGGGCTCCACGCCCAGCGTTGCGTAGTAATCCTTGAATTCCATCTAATCACCTCTGGAAAAAAAACGGCCCGCAGCCGGGGCCACGAGCCTGTTCGATCAGTCGGCACCTGGTTGACACGGCAGCGGTGACGCGGTGGATGGCCGTCGCCTGGACACGCCGTGCCCTCCGATCCGGATACCCACCGCGCCGCCTGGCGCTGACGCAACTGAAGGTGCCAACCGCTCCATTCGCAGCCTGGCAGGCGACCGCGCCTATTCTACGGCGCGGCCGTCACCGGAGAGCGAAGCCGATGACTTCGCCCAAGGCCGGTTGCTTCGCAACGACACCCGCGTACCGACCCTGGCCATGCCGGCCGGCCCGTCCCGCGGCTTGCGCCTATCGCGCCTGCCGGGGCCGGATCGGCCAGCGAGCTGAGCCGATACGGCGGTTCCGCACTTACTGTGCCCGGCCGCTGGCCTCCTGCCCGTTGCCGACCTGAATGCGACGCGGGGTGGCCGCAGGGCGCTTGGGAATGCGGATTTCCAGCACCCCGTTGTGGCCAGCGGCGGTGATGCCATCGGCATCGGCACTGTCGGGCAGCGCAAAGCGGCGATGGAAACTGCCGTAGCGGCGCTCGATGCGCGAGAAGCGCTCGGTGTCGGTGCTGGATTCGCCCTTGCGCTCGCCCTTGATCGACAGGATGCCCTTGTCCATCTGCACTTCGATCTGGCCCGGGTCGATGCCCGGCAGATCGGCGTACAGCACGAAGTGATTGGGTTCTTCCTTGATGTCCACGCGTGGCACCCACTGCGCAGTGACCACGGCCGATTCGTCGGTCTCGCCGTTTTGCTCGAAGAAGCGGTCGAATACGTGCTTGATCTCGTTTTGTAGGGCGTGCGTGGGCCACTGGGGATAACGAACGATGTTCATGGCAAGCCTCCAACAGGTTGGGTGAAGGGCCAGCGGCGATGGCGTGCACCGCTGCGCCGGCCATGTGCGTCAGATAGGCATCGGGTTGCGGATTTCAAGCGTGTTGACGCGCTTTTTCCCTGCCCTTTTCTAGACTGCGTTCAGCCACAGGAGCCCCGCCCCATGACCATCGCCGTTGGTGACAGCATTCCCGAAGTCGTGCTCAAGCGCCTGCGCGAGGGCATTGAAGCGGTCGACACGCAGACGCTGTTCGCAGGCCGCAAGGTGTTGCTGTTTGCGGTGCCGGGGGCGTTTACTCCCACGTGTTCGGCCAAGCACCTGCCAGGCTATGTGGAGCACTTCGAGGCCTTCCGCAAACGCGGCATCGAGGTGCTGTGCACCGCCGTCAACGACCCCTTCGTCATGCAGGCATGGGGGCGCAGCCAGCTGGTGCCCGACGGCCTGCACCTGCTACCCGACGGCAACGCCGAACTGGCCCGCGCGCTCGGTTTGGAAATCGACGCCAGCGGCTCGGGCATGGGCCTGCGTTCGCGCCGTTATGCGCTGTATGCCGACGACGGCGTAGTCAAGGCCTTGTTCGTCGAAGCGCCTGGCGAGTTCAAGGTCTCTGCCGCCGATTACGTGTTGCAGCACCTGCCCGACTGACGTCTCGCCCACCGCCCACGTAGGCGGGTACGCCGACCAAGTGCTCGCATGCCGAGCACAACCTGCGCGACGAAGAACACGCCGATGCATCGGCCGACATGTTGGAAGGCGGGATCGGCAAGTGCCTCCAAGCCTGATGTGCTTCGATCCCCCGTAGGAGCGCACCCGGGCGCGATGAGGCTTTCCCGGTAACGCTCCGTCGCGCCCGGGTGCGCTCCTACAGATCGAGCAGAATCAAGGCAGCGACTTGCGCGACGAAGAACACGCCGACGCATTGGCCGACCTGCTGGAAGGCGGGATCGGCAAGTGCCTCCAAGCCTGATGTGCTTCGCCCCCCCGTAGGAGCGCACCCGGGCGCGACGAAGCTTTCACGGTAACGCTCCATCGCGCCCGGGTGCGCTCCTACAGATCGAGCACAATCAAGGCAGCGACTTGCGCAGCGAAGAACATGCCGACGCATTGGCCGACATGTTGGAAGGCGGGATCGGCAAGTGCCTCCAAGCCTGATGTGCTTCGCCCCCCCGTAGGAGCGCACCCGGGCGCGATGAGGCTTTCCCGGTAACGCTCCGTCGCGCCCGGGTGCGCTCCTACAGATCGAGCACAATCAAGGCAGCGACTTGCGCAGCGAAGAACATGCCGACGCATTGGCCGACATGTTGGAAGGCGGGATCGGCAAGTGCCTCCAAGCCTGATGTGCTTCGCCCCCCCGTAGGAGCGCACCCGGGCGCGACGAAGCTTTCACGGTAACGCTCCATCGCGCCCGGGTGCGCTCCTACAGATTGCGCGTGGGTGAGTCGTCCGTCGATGATGGAATCAACGTAGTACGCGAAACCGTACCTGGGTCCAGGCGCCATCGCCGGCCATCGCGGTCAGCGTGTGCTGTCCCACCTCCGCGAAATCGCGCTGAAATCCCTGTCGTCCGCTGGTCTGGGCGATCCAGCGGCCATCCAGAAGCCAATCGATGCGCGCTTCGCTGCCCAACGCGCGCAGCTGCAATCGCACCGGGCGGACGCTGTCGTTTGCGCGTGCCAGGGTGGCACGGTCGCTCACCCCTTCGATGCGCAGCACGCCGCCACCGGTCATGCGCCCATCGGGCAGACAGTCGGCGGCCAACGGTGGCAACTGCGCAGCCGTGCGCTCGGCCGCGCTGAGCCAAGGCGACACCAGCGCCGGCCAACGCGCCAACGCACGCGATTGCCGCTGATGCGGCTGGGTACATTCCTGCGACAGCCGCTGGCCGCTGCGCGCGTCCACCTCGAACCGCAGCTGGCCGCTCTGCCAGAGCCGCGCATCGCGGTCGGCGAAGGTCGGCGGCACCGCGCCATCGAGCGTATAGGCCTCGGCCCGGCGCGCACACAGCGGCGGCGGCGTCTGCTGGGCCGCCCCCCCCAGTGGCCAGCAGATCTCCACCGGCTGCACCGTCGCAGGCATCGGTACCGGCACGCTGTCGCCGGCATTGCGCGGCAATGCATCGATGACCTCGAACATCAGCGGCAATGCCGTCACCGCGCCGTATTGCCCGGGCAGCGGCGTGCCGTCCGGCCGCCCTACCCAGACGCCCACCGTATAGCGACGCGTGCCACCGATCGCCCAGGCATCGCGGTAGCCATAACTGGTGCCGGTCTTCCAGGCCACGCCCGGGCGCGCGGCGGTGTCGAAGGTGCCACTGCCGTAGCCGGGGCGTGGGTTGCTCTGCAGGATCTCGCGCACGATCCAGGCAGCACCGGGCGACATCAGCCGGCGGTTGATCTGCGCATCGTCCGGCGTATAGCGCACATGCCCGGCAATGCCGCCACGATTGAACGCCGCAAAGGCGCCTACCAACTCCTGCAATTGCGCACCGGTGCCGCCCAGGATCAGCGCCAGCGATGGCGGTGTGCCACGCGGGAAGTGCAGCGCAATGCCGGCATTGGACAGCCGCGCGGCAAAGCGTGCCGGGCCGATGCGATCGAGTAGATCCACTGCCGGCACATTCAACGACAGGCGCAATGCAGTGGCCGCGCTCACCGGCCCATTGAAGGCGGCATCGAAGTTGCCGGGCCGGTAATCGCCGAAGCTTTGCGGCGCGTCCACCAGCAGGCTTTCCGAATGGACCAGGCCATCGTCCAGTGCCATGCCGTAGAGGAACGGCTTGAGCGTGGAGCCAGGCGAGCGCCAGGCCTGCACCATGTCCACATGCCCCAGCCGTTTGCGGTCGCCGAAGCTGGCCGAGCCCACGTAGGCGCGCGCTTCCATGGTGGCGTTATCGACCACCAGCAGGGCCGCCGAGGTCCGTTCGGGCAATTGCGAAAAATACGTGCCCACACGTTCTTCCAGCGTGCGCTGCAGCTCCACATCCAGCGTGGTGACGATGCGTGCGGCGCGCGGCTGTGCGCTGTGCAGGCGTTGCGCCAGCAAGGCCGCCTGCAGCGGCGGCTTGAGCGACCGGGTCACCACCGGCTCGATGCGCGCATCGTCCACCTGTCCGCGCGACCACACGCCCAGTTCCACCATGCGGTCGAGCACCTTGTCGCGCGCGCGCTGCGCCGCCTCCGGGTGCCGGTCCGGGCGCAGCCGGCTGGGCGACTGCGGCAACACCGCCAGCAAGGCCGCTTCGGCCTGCGAGAGCGCCTTGGCCGGCTTGCCGAGATAGGCCCAGCTGGCTGCTTCCACGCCCTCGATGGTGCCGCCATACGGTGCGCGCTCCAGGTAGAGGGTGAGGATCTCGCGCTTGCTTAGATGCAGTTCCAGTTGCATCGCACGCAGCAGCTGCTTGGCCTTGCCCCACGGCGTGCGCGTATGCGGGTCCAGGATGCGTGCCACCTGCATGGTCAGGGTGGACCCGCCGGACACGATGCGCCCGCTGCCGAGCCACTGCCCAGCGGCGCGCAGCAGGCCCCATGGATTGATGCCGGGGTGCCGCCAGAACCAGCGGTCCTCGTAGTTCAGCAACGCCTGCAGATAGAGCGGCGACACCGTCTCAGGGGTGGCCGGATAGCGCCACACCCCGTTGCGGTCGGCGAACGCGCGCAACGGCGTGCCGTCGCGTGCCACCACCAGGGTGGAGGTATCGCGCGATTCGGGCAGCGGCAGCGGGAAGGCCAGGTCCAGCACCAGCAACCCGGTGAGCAGGGCCGCCGCACTCCAGCGCAGCCAGCGGCGACCACGCCGGGCCGGTTGTTTGCGCGCAGGCGGACGCGGCTGCGTGCGGTCCATCCAGGTCTGCGCCGGCGGTTGTTCGTCCATTGTGCCAAGCATGCAGGGCAAAACGTGTTTCGGCCACTGCTACGCGCTCGCACCGCCTGCCCACAGGCTATCGGTTCGCTACTGACACCCGCCGCTGGCTCAGCGTTTTTCCAGCGTGGCGCGATAACGCAGCAAGGCTTCCGGTGCATCGGTCTGGATGATACTCACGCCGTCGCGGTACAGCCGGCCCCAGACCTTGTCCGGGTCGCGTACTGCATCGGCATCGCCGCCGTAGCCGACGATGAAGCCTTCCCACAGCGAGTTGACCATCAACCGCACGCTGTGCGCCTTGCTCACCGCGGTCAGCGCGGGCAGTTGCGCGGCGGCCATCCTGGGCAACTCGAACGCCATCGGGCGCGCATTGCGCGTCTGCGCCTTGGCGATCGCCGCCAGATCGGCAGTGCCGTGTGCATTGAGCAGAATCGGGAAGAAGTACACGGTGTTGAACGGCGCCATTCCCGCCAGTGGTGGCGTGGCGATGCCGGCTTCGGCCTTGACGATCACCTGGTGCTGCATCCCCAAACGCGCCACCGCATCGACCACCTGCACGTAGATCGCATCTTTGACATCCAGATTGAGCAGGATACGGCCCTTGGACGCGGCCAGCATCTGCTCCAAAGTGACTACGCGCTGGTCGGTCAGCGGCGCCTGCGCGCCGCCTTCGTCGCTGCGCAGGCGCAGCTTCTGCAGGTCCGCCAGGGTCAGTTCGGACAGCTTGCCGGTGCCGTCGGTGGTGCGGTCCACGGTGGCGTCGTGCAGCATCACCAGGGTGCCGTCGGCGGCACGTCGCACATCGGTTTCCATCACATCGGCGCCGATCGCGATGCAGCGCTCCAGTGCGGCCAAGGAGTTCTCCGGCGCGGTATCGGCGAAACCGTGTTCAGGTGCTGGCGCATGACACCCGCGATGGGCCACGACCACGATGCCGCCCTGCGGATTGCTCAAGCGTGCCTGGATGGCGGCCACGCCGTTGGGCGCTGCAGTAGCGGGGGTGGCCATGGCCGCGCACACCGATGCGGCAAGGGCGGTGACAGAATGCAAGGACATCGAAACGACTCCGCTTGAGGGAAATAAATCGCTGTGCATCTACCAGCCTCACCGTGCTGCGTGATGCTGCTGGATCAAAACGCCGGGGTAAACCGCAGACCAACCCAATAGGTCGTGGGTACCGAGTAACTGTCCTTGAGCAGGTTCTGCCCGGGGCCGGTGACACTGGTGATGCGGCTATGGGTGAGGTTACTGACCTGGCCGACCAGGCTGAACTGCTTGCTGACCGCGTAGGTGGCGGTGAAGTCCAGTTGCGAGCGTGGCGACCAGTACAGATCCTGCCAATCGATATTGCTGACGATGGCGCGTAGCGCCTTGCCCTGCCGGTTGTAGGCCGCGCGCAGTTCCAGGCCACCGGTGTTGTAGAACAGCGTGGCATTGGCGGTGTAGTCCGGCTGGCCGACCAGATTGTCGAGTGTGCGTTCGCGCTGGGTCACCGCGCCGCCGCTGCCGACGCTGTAGGGCACATCCAGGCTGCCATCGAGCAGCGCCAGATTGGCGCTGAATCCGACGCCGCTCAACCAGGGCGCAAGCGGGGATAGCGTATTGACGATGCCATTGAACTCCACACCGCGGATGCGTGCCTTGGCAGCATTGGCCGGTGTGCTAATCATCGCATTGGCGTAGGTGGTGCCATCGAAGGTGTAACTGTCGGTGCGCGAGAGCGTAAAGATTTCATCCTGGATGCGTTTGTCGAACACCGCCGCCGCAGCGAACGCGTCGAAATCGCCAGGCAGCTGCCATTCCAGCGACAAATCCAGGTTATTGGACACACGCGGCTTGATGTCCGGGTTGCCGATGGTGACCGTGACGCCTTGCGCATTCGGGTTGCCGGCGTCGGCCGTGTTGACGAAGCCGATCGAGGTGCGTGCGGCGTACGCATCGTAAGGCGGCCGGCCGAGCGTGCGGCTGGCACCGGCGCGCAGGTCCAGCGCGTCGGTCAGATGGTAGGTCATGACGGCCGACGGCAGCAGATAGTCGTACTCCGCACTGGTCGGATGATCGACATAGACATAGCGGTTGCTGGCGGTGTCCAGCTGCCGCTGGCGACCGACGGTGTCGAGCCTGGTGCTGTCCAGATGCACGCCGGTCTGCACATTGAGCCGGTCGCTGCGATAGCTCACCAGGCCGTAGCTGCCGAAGGTCTTTTCGGTATGGGTGAAGTTGTCCTGGTTACTGAAGGCCTGCTGGTCGGTGCTGTTGAAAGCGCTCAATGGCGTACTGGCCAGCACGCGATTGGCCTTGTCCGGATCGATGCTGAGCAGGTTCAACCCCACATAGCGCATCGGCGCCCTGCCGCTGCCGACCACATCGGCGAGGCCGAGCGCGGGCGCGCTGCGATTGGGCTGATATTCCACACGGTAGATGTCGTAGGACGGTTTGTCGGTGGTGTAGGACACGCCCGCTGCAAAGCCAATGCCTTGATCGCTTTCGCCTTGATTGAAGCCATAATCGAGCCGACCGGTGAGGATGCGATCGGCGGCCGTGCGCTTGTAGTCCGGCCGCCAGTACGACAGGCTGTAGTTGTCCAGATTCGTGTAAGCCTGCGGCGACACGGCGAAGCGTTGGTCGAACCCGGAGGTGTCGTAGTTGAACGCATAATTTGGCGTGGCATTGAGGCTCACGCCATTGCCGGTCTGCCCCACCGGCACCGGCGCCGGGCGCGTGATGCCGGTGGCGTATTTAATCATGCGGATCGGCTCGTCGTAGGTGGCATCCGACCACGCGCCGCGCGCAGAGAATTGTTGCCGATCGCTGGGCCGCCACAGCGTGCCCAGCTGGGCCACCTTGGTCTGCGTGGTCATGATCTGGTTTGAGTAACCCACCTCGATATCTCCACCCGGATAGCGACCGGAGGTCGCGGTCTGGTCAAACACCTGATTGCGATTGCGCGGGTCGATGATGACTTCGTTGCGCTGCATGTCGTCCTTGAAGGAGTAATAGCCGGCCATGGCGTACGCTTCCAGCGCCGCGCTGGGCCGCATTTCGAACTTGCCGGTGACGCCATAGCGGTCGCGCTGGTTTTGCACGTACCAGTACTTGTCCTGCTGCGGCACGGCCCAGCCATTGCCGAGATTGGCGCCGGTCTGCAGCACACCGTTGGCGTCGTAGAAGCCGTAATGCACTGTGTCGGTGGTCATGTGGGTTTCGGTGTAGCTGCTCAGCGTCTGGTAGTTGGCCGACAAGGTCAGCCCGTACTGCTGCTCGCTACCGAAGGTGCGGCTGCCGGTGGCATTCAACCGGTAGCCAAGATCGTCCTGGTCGCGCGGCTTGCCCACGTCGTTGGCGTGTCCCAGTGCGGCTTCGGCACTGAAGAACGGCTTGCCGCCGTTTTCGAACGCGCTGCGGGTTTTCAGGTTGATCGCACCACCGGTGGCGTTGGGATCCAGGTCCGGCGTGAAGGTCTTGACCACCTGCAATTCGCTGACCATCGAAGCCGGCAGCAGATCCAGCCGCACGCCACGCGTGATCGAACCGAGCGTGCCGTTCGGCGTGCCCGGCGAGGCGATGGTCAGCCCGTCGATGGTGACGTTGTTGTACGACGGCCCGAGACCACGCAAGACCGGAGTAGCCGCCTCATCGCGCGGATGTTCGTTGTCAGTGGCAGGCAACACCGACAGGCCCGGTACGCGACGCAGCGCTTCGACAATGGTGCTGTCGGGCAGTGCGCGCACATCGGTGGCGCTGATGACGTCGGTGATATTGGTCGCCGCACGCTTGCTTTCCACCGCTGCTGCGTTGGCGCGCCGTACGCCGGTGACCTGCATGGCATCCAGTGTCTGCACGCCGGTTTTGGTTGCGGCGGCCGGTGCGGCGGCGTTGGATACTTCCCCTGAGGACGCGAGCGATTGTGCGCCCACCGCATCGCCCGGTGCCGCGCTGGCGCCTGCGGGATTTACAGAGAATGCGGGCGACGATGCAACGGTGCGCTCTGCGCTAGCAGACGTCGCGTTGGTCTGCGCCTGCAATGCTGGCGAACATGCCGCGATGGCGACGGCGAGAACGGACAAGTGAAAACGGCACGAATCGGAGCGCTGCATGGAATCCCGTGATCGCGTAGCAAGAGCACCACGCCTGTGAGAAAGCACGCCACCGTAGCCAATGGAAATGACCCCTGCGTTTCGCTCGCATCTCAAGGCCAAGACAATGCGTAGCGGCATCGCCAGATACGAAGCAGGTCGTCGGAGTCGAAACAACCGTCAGTGCGGCGCTTCACTCCTGCTGCGGGCGATCAAAGCCCCTCTCCCGGCGGGAGAGGGGTTGGGGTGAGGGGACGGGGCGAAGCCGCTCGGCAATCGATCACACCAGGCTCCGCACCGACCCTCATCCGCCCCTGCGGGGCACCTTCTCCTCCATGAAGGAGGACAATGTCCCGACGGGAGAAGGACCAACGCATCGCCTTACGGCTGCACCACCGTGATGGTGGATGGAGTGGTGTGCCCCACCCCGCGCAGTTCCGGCCGGTACATATCTTCCACCAGCGACGGCGGCACGGTGTAGGTGCCCGGCGTGACTGCACGCACCAGGTAGTACACCTGGGCCTTGCTGCCCCTGGAGAGTGCCAGCGCGGCCACATAGCGGTCGTCGCGGAACTCTTCGTGCTTGATGTCGGCGGCGCTGGAACGCTCGGAGATGCCGATACCGTCCACCACCACATCAGCCCACTGCTTGGCGTCGCCCAGGTTGAAGTTCTCGATCTCCAGGCCGGCCGGCAACAGATCGGTGAGCAAGGCGTCGGGCATCGCCTCGTTGGCGGTGATGGTGACGCGCACGATCAGCGCCTCGCCCTCCTTCAGTGCGCGCGGCGTCCACGGCTTGCCGTCGGTGGTGTACCAGCTGCGCTCCACACTGAGGTGGCGCGTATCTGCCTCCGGTGCGCTACGCGGGATGCCGGCCACTTCCAGGCTGGCGTACATCGGCGCCTCGCCCTGCGGCGCAAACTGCACCCCCCGTGCGAGCGCGGCGCTGTCGAAGCTGCGCCCGAACACCCGTGCCGGAGCGATCTGCTGGGCGTCGCCGCCCACGGTCAGCGTGCCGGACACCTGCTTGCCCTGCCCCACCATCAAGGCCTTGCCCAGGCGCGCAAGTGCCACCTGCTCCTGCGTGCTCAGCCACAATGGGCCACCAGCGCGGCGTGCATCCAGCGCACGCCCCAGGGCCACTGCGCGGGTGTCGTACTCGGGCTTGGACAGGCCACGTTCGTGCAGCAGGGCCATCATCAAGGCATCGTCGCGGATTGCACTGCCGTAGTCGCCGAAATACGGCGGCCGCTCGGAACTGTCCTTGGCGAAGCCAGCCTTGATCGCCGCCTCGCCCCGCTTGGTGTCGCCCTGCAGCGACAGTGCCGCACCCAGGTGCACCAGTGACAAGCCGGTGAGCGCCTTGTCGCGCTGGTTGTCGTACAGCGCGCGCAGCGTGCCCAGCGGGGCGCGGTTGACACGTGCCAGCACGTAACCGGACCAGGCCTGGTTGGCGAACTTCAGATTGTCGCGGCGGTCCTGCCCATAGAACTCATTGCCGCCGGAGAGCAGATCTTCGCTCAGGCGATTGAGCGCCTTCTGCAACACGTTGTCGGGCACCGTGAAACCAGCATCCTTGGCGTCGAGCAGGAACTCGGCGATGTACGGCGTCAGCGCCGGATTGACATAGCCGTCGTCGCCCCACATCGAAAAATGCCCACTGGCGATCTGCATCGACGCCAGCCGCCCGAACGCGCCTTCCATCCGTTCGCGACGCGTGGCCGCCTCCAACCCCTGGGTGCCCAGTGCCTTGGCGGTGGCGTCGTCGAGCAACAGCGCCGCGTAGCCCTTGCTGGTGGTCTGCTCGGCGCACCCGTACGGATACTCCAGCGCGCCCTGCAGCGCGCTGGCGAACGGAATCGGTGGCAGTGGGCTGACCACCATGCGCGCGGTGACCGAGCCGGCCATCAGGCCATCGGCAAAGCCGCTGTCCAGGGTGATCGGTGCCAGCGGGTCGAGCACGCGCGTCTGCGCACGCAGCACCTGCGGCCAGCCGGCACGCACCGGCAACTCGTAGCTGCGGTCGGCCTTGAAGCCGTTACCATCCACGCGCACGCGCACCTTGGCCACGCGATAGCCTTCGGTGGCGGTGAGCGGGAAGCTCAGCGTCTGCTTGGCATCGGTGGCCAGCTTGATGCTGCGCGCCGCCTCGGCAATCGCCAGCGGGCCGATGCCGTCCACGCGCACACTGAACTCACCCGGCTTGCCGGTAAAGTTCTGCACGTCCAGCGTCACCGTGCTGCGGTCGCCCGGCGCCATCACGCGCGGCATGCTGGCCTCGGCCAGGATCGGCGCACGCACGATGGTTTCCATGTCGTGGTTGCCGTAGCGCGTGTCCGAGTAGACCAACGCCGACACCCGCAGGGTGCCGTTGAAATCCGGCACCGGCAGTTGCACGCGCGCATTGCCACGGGCGTCGAGTTTCACCGAGCCGGAGAACAGGTCCACGGTCTGCACGCGCGCCGTAGGGCGCTTGGCCTGCGGCAGCGCTTCCAGTGCCATGTCGCCACCGAACTTGAGCTTGCCACTGGTGCCTTCGAAGCTTTCGATCACCCGACCGTAGATATCGTAGGCATCGGTGCCCAGGCGCCGCTGCGCGAAGAACTGCGCGTTGGCATCAGGCACCGGGAAGCGGGTGATGTTGAGGATGCCCACGTCCACCGCCGAGATGGTCACGTGTGCGGCCTTGCCTGCCAGCTCGGGCACGCTCACCGTCACCGGCAATGGCTGCTCCGGGCGCATCTGCTTGGGCGCAGACAGGCCCACTGCCACGCGGCGGGCCTTGCGCTCCATCGGCACGAACGCCACGCCCACGGCGCGTGCGGGCGTGATCTTGCTGGGAGCGGTGCCGCCGCGGAGCACCAGCGCGGTGACGTAGACATCGTGGCGTTCCCAGCTTTCTGTCACCGGAATCTCGAACGTGCTGCCCGGCTTGACGTCGATGTCCTGCACGTACAGCAGCTTGTCGCTTTCCACCAGCAGCACGCCCTTGCCGGCATGCGGTGGGGTCAGCGTCACCTTGAGCGTGTCACCGGCGCGGTAGCCGGTCTTGTCCAGGGCCAGCTTGACCTTGTCCGGGCGCGCGTCCAGGCCACGATTTTCGTCGTTCCAGCTCCAGCCGGCGCGGAACGGGTAGCGCGTGGTCAGCCCGGTGGCCGGGTCGAACACATCCAGGCGGTACTCGCCCCATTCCACCGGAAAATCGAGCTTGGCGTTGCCGCCGGCCACGTCGATGATGCGCGTGTCCTTGTTCTCGAAGCGGCGGGTGAAGTCGTAATCCCAATGGTCGTCGGTGTAGTTCCAGTGGTAGTCGCGCAGCTCGCGCACCAGCGTGGCCTTCAGGCCCTTGGCCGGCTGCGGCTTGCCATCGGTATCCACACGGGTGATCTCGAAGCGCGCGTTGGCATTGGCATCGGCGCCGTCCTTGTCGTCGAACAACGGGCGCACGCCGACCAGCGCCTTGGCCGGCCACAGCACGCGCTTGAGCGTGCGGGTGACGGTACGTCCGCCGGTCTCGTACACGCTGCCGGAGACCACCGCGGCAATCGTGCTGACCGGCTTGGCCTCGGCCGGCAGCGCGATGTCTTCGCGCAGGATGCCGTCACCGCCGAACTCGGTTTCGATCACGTCCTTGGCTTCGCGCGGCAGCTCCAGCGTGGGGTCGCCGAAGAACCAGCCCGGCAACGACTCCAGCGGGTGCTGCTCCACGCTCACCGCCAGCTTGGCGGTGAAGCGGTTGCCATCGGCCGGCGCGCCATACAGATACGCGGCATTGGCCACCAGCTTGAACGGCTGGCCGGCGCTCAAGGTCTTCTGCGTGCTGTCCAGGTCCAGCTTCATGCGCTCGGGCAGGAACTCTTCCACACGCACGGTCATGCCCTGTACGGCGTCCTTGCTGGCCGGGTCGGTGCGGAACTCCACCTGCCAGCGGCCGGTCGGCGCATCGGCGGGAATCTGCTGGGTGAACTCGAAATAGCCTTGTTCGCCGGGCTGCAGCTTGGTTTCGCGGAACGTTTTGCCGTCCGGCTGCTTGAGGCGCAGGAAGACCGGCTGAGGCTTGGTGGGCTTGCCGTCGTTGTCGCGCAGGATCGCCGAGACCCGCATGGTCTCGCCGGGGCGATACAGGTCGCGCCCGGCCCAGGCGAATACGTCGAACCACGCACTCTGCCGCCCGGCCACCGCAAACTCGCTCAGATCCAGCGCCGGCTGGTTGAACGGCAGCATGGACAGATCGGTCTTGCTGCGCGCCACCAGCACATGGCCAGCATCGAGCGTGTAGTTGAGCAACGCATTGCCGTTGCCGTCGGTGGCGCCCTTGAGGAACAGCTCGCCCTTGGCATCCAGAATGCGCACTTCCACGTTCTTGATCGGCTCACCGCTCTGCAACGAGGCGGTGTGCACGAACAGCTTGTCCTTGTAGGCGCGCGTGTGCAGGCCGATGTCGCTGATGGTGAAGAAGGCGGTATCGAATTCGTTGCCGAAGCTGCCGGCACGCTTCATCACCGCGAAGTACAGGCCAGGCTCCTGCAGCTCCTTGATGTCCTGCGTGGGCAGGTAGGTCAGCACGCGCTCGTTCTGCTTGCCGCCCAGGATGAAACGATTGACGTAGACCGGGTCGGCCAGCTTGGACAACGGCTGCTTGCCGCTGTATTCGCTTTCCAGCTCCCAGCTGCCGCGGCGCCCGCCGCGCTGGAAATGCTGGAAGAACGCCGGCAGCGACTTCTCGCGCACACGCAGGAATTCCACGTCCACTTCCGGCACGTTGACCGACACCACCGGCAGGCCGCGGCTTTCGCGCGCCGGCAGCACGCTGCCCTGCGAGGCAAACCCGGCCACCGGTTGCAACTGGCCGGTATAGACCTTCTGTTTGAGCGGCTTGCCCAGCCGGCTACCGTCGGCCGCCAGCAGGTTGGCGTCGATCAGCACCGTGTAGTCCTTGGCGGCCTCGACATACGGATAGCGCAGGGTCTTGCCGTCGTCGGACAGCGACCAGCTGCTGTCACCGGTACCGACCTTTTCCTCGAAACGCACCAGCGCATCGAAATCCTGCGTCCCAACCAACGGCCGGGAGAATTCCAGCGCCAGCGATACGCCATCGCTGGTCTGGTCGGGATAGGCGCGCGCCAGCGCAAAGCCGGTGATGGCCTGCGTGTCGCCCTTGATCGCCTCGCCGCTGGCGGCCGGTAGCTGGCCGCTTTCGTTGCGCTTGCAGGCCACGCTGCCGAGCGCCACCGTGAGCAAGACCACCCACAGCACCATGCGCCGCATGCCCGACGCCCTCATCCCTGATTCCCGGCTGTCCATTCGCGCTACCCCATGACTGAGACCACCAGTATAGCGACGCGCCTCACCTGCATGCGCTGCGTGGCGGCAGAGGCTGCCCGCCCTGCGTCTTCTCGCGACTTCGGGCAAAGAACGCGTGGTGGCCGTTGGATCAGCTGCGCGCAGACAACCTGCAGCCGGGTGGCCCGACTCGGTGCTCCTGGGCTGGTGGGAATGTCCTCAACGGCCCCTCATCCGCCCTCCGGGCACCTTCTCCCGCACGCGGGAGAAGAAGTGCCGCGCTGTGTCTCGCACGCCGGCGTGATGCTGCCTCGCACGCGTGGAAACAATTTCGCTGCCTATTGGATGCAGGTTCTGCAAGTGCAATTGAGTTCCGTCAGTTGCGAAGGCTTGCACCACCACAAAGCGCATGACTCTCCTCTCCTGTTGACGGGAGAGCGCATGACTCTCCTTCTCCCGTTGACGGGAGAAGGTGCCCGAAGGGCGGATGAGGGGCGGTTTACACCGCCGCACCGGAGCGGCGCAGTACCGACAGCACCTGCGCTTCCCTGGCCACGCCGCAGCAGACATCTCAGCGCAGCAGTTGTCGCATATACAACGCAATCAACGCCGGCTTGTCCAGGCGCAGGCAGACCTGCACGTTCGGCGTGCCCGCACTTTCGCGGGTATATCCTTGCGCATCCACGTCCAGATGCAGCGGGATGGTCGGGCACAGTGCGGGGCGCAGCAACCAGGCGACCGGCACCACGTCGAACACCGTTGGCGTGGCGCTGGCCCAGGGCTGGTCGGTGTTGCGCCACTGGTAGTAGAGCTGGGTCAGCGCGTCGGTCAGGCCATCGCCGTGCGCGAACAAGGCTATCCGCTCGGGTTCTTCCAACGTGATCTGGGTGGCATCCAGCGGCAGCAGCACGATCGGCACGCCCGCCGCGAACACGCGCTGCGCAGCAGCCACATCGGACACGATGTTGTACTCGGCAGCCGGCGCGCTGGCCGGGCGATACGCGGACTTGCCGTAGCCCACCCGCACCGAGCCCCCCATCGCCACGATGCGCTTGAGCTTGGCAAAGCCGGCAGGGTCGCGTTGCTGCGCCAGCGCGGCATCGGTCATCGGACCCAGCACCAGCAGGGTCACCTGCCCTGGGTGGCGACCCGCCTGCTGCAGGATCATTGCCGCCGCGTCCGGCAACCCCGCCGGCAGCTGGCCCTTGGCGGCCCAACGCGCCTGGCTGAAGGCGATCGTGCTGGTGGTGGGCACCCCCACCGCCAACGGAATCTTGTCGCGCCCGGCCTGCTGCAATACACGCTGCAACAACTGCGCACGCAAGCGGGTGTCCCCCCAGGCCGAGGCAATCCCCAGCACATCCAGTTGCGGGCTGCGCAGCAACAGGGCCAACGCGAAGGCATCGTCGATGTCGTCGCCGATGTCGGTGGACACCACCACCTTCTCGGCTGCCAGCGGCACGTCTGCGCGCGGTTCGGCCGGTGCAGGACGCTGCGCCCACGCGGCGGTGGACGTGCACCACATCGCCACCATCACCCATACGCGTTGCCGGATCCACTGCATGTCGCTACTCCTGCTGCCATAAAAAAACCGCCGGCAGGATCGCCGGCGGCTGAGTGCTGCTACACGCCGGCGCCGATCAGAAATTGGCGCGGAACTGCGCACCGACGATGCGCGGGTCGTTGATGAAGCCGGTGAGGTTGTTGAAGTCGATCGCGCCGGTCACGCGGATCTGGTTGGTGCAGTTGCGACAGAACGCCGACAGTTCGTACGCACCGGCGCCCCAGTTGTAGCCGATCTTGGCGCCGCCCTCGACCAGCGGCTGGCCGATGAACTCACGCGAGTCGTACAGGAAAAAGTTCACTTCGCTGCGGTAGGACCAGTCGGTGTAGAAGAACAGCTCGCCATCGTCACCCATCGGGATGCCGTAGCGCAGGGTGGCATTGGCCATCCACTTGGCGGCCTGCGGCAGCGCGTTGCCGTCGATCAGCGCGCGGCCAGCCGCGTTGATCGGATCGGTCACGGTGCAGGTGCGGCACACGCCCACCGACAGGCTGGGGTCGTCGATGCGGGTCCAGTTGTAGGCGCCACCTGCAGTCACGCGCAGGTTCTGGGTGAGCAGCGCCTCGAAATCGAATTCGGCACCGCGCGCCTTGGTCTTGTCGGCATTGAGCAGGCGCACGTCGTTGGACGCGCCACCCACCGCGGTGAGCTGCTGGTTCTTCACGCGGAAATCGTAGATGTCGAAGCTCAGGCGTGCACGGTTGTCGAACAGGTCGGACTTGACGCCGATCTCGAACGAATCCACCGTCTCCGGCTCGGCCACGGTCAGCGGCGCGGTGCCCGAGGGCACGCCAAAGCTGGCGCCACGGAAACCACGTGCGGCACGTGCGTACACGTTGACGTCTTCATTGAGGGCGAAGGTGGCCGCCAGGTCGCCGGTGACCTTGGAGTTGTCGGTCTCGCCGCTGGACGGCTCCACCAGGGTGACCCGATCCAGCGCCAGCACGTCGAAGGTCTTCTTGTCGTAGGTGTAGCGGATGCCCGCGCGCAGGTTCAGGCGGTCGGTGGCCGCATAATTCAACGAGCCGAACGCCGCCCACGAGGTGTTGCGCTGGCGGGTCAGCTGGTAGCTGGCAAGGTCCCCGCCGCTGAAGGTGTTGTAGGTGTAGTTCTCGCCTTCCACATCGTCGTGGAAGTAGTACAGGCCGGCCTGCCAGTTGAGCGGGCCTTCGTACTGCGATTCGGCACGCAGCTCCTGGCTGTACTGGTCCAGGCTCTTGATGCCACCGGCGGTTTCCACCGGGAACGGAATCGCGCCCGGGCCGGACGGCGGTGCGAACACCGCGCCGAAGCCGCCGTCGATGTCGCCACGGCTGTAGTACTTGCCGATGCCTTCATAGGCGGTGATCGAGTGCAGCGCGATGTCGCCCAGGTCCCAGGTCAGGTTGGCGCTGCCGCCGTAGGTCTGCAATTCCTGTGTGTTGGCGCCGTCGATAAAGGATTTTTCCGCATCGAAGCCATCCACCAGCTGGTTGGTGCCGGGCTGGATGATGTTGGCGCGGAACAGCCGCGCGGTGCCGTCCAGGTGCCGGGCATGCGCATTGAACAGCGCGCTGAAATCATCGCTTGCCTGGTACAGCAACTGCAGGCGCACGGCCGAGTCGGTATAGCCTTCCAGGTCGCGGCCGTCGCGGTTTTCCACCCAGTCGTCGCGGCGTTGGCCCAGGGCGGACAGACGCGCCGCCCAGTGGTCGCCCATCGCGATGCTCAGGCCGCTTTCCAGGGTCATGGTGCCGTAGGTGCCGTAGGACAGGCTGGCGTAGCCGTCATTGGCGCCGATGGTCGGCTTGACCGAATTGAACTTGACCACGCCGGCCGGCGTGTTACGGCCGAACAGCGTACCCTGCGGGCCACGCAGCACTTCCAGGCCTTCCAGGTCGAAGATCGGGAAGCCCTTCAGGAAGGCGTTTTCCTGCACTACGTCGTCATAGATCAACGACACCGGCTGCGAAGCGTAGGTATTGAAGTCGGTGTTGCCGTAGCCGCGGATGTACACGCGCGGGAACACGCGGCCATTGGACGATTCGATGTTCAGGCTGGGCACCTTACCGGCCAGCACGCGGATGTCCGAGCCGCTGGTGGCAATGGCATCCAGGAATTCCGGACGCAGCACGCTGGCCGACACCGGCACGTCCTTGGAATCTTCCGAACGGCGTTCGACCGTGACCTTGACCGCCTCCAGACGTACGACACCGTCGTCGCCGGGAGCCTGCTGCGCAGCAGCGTGGAGCGGGAGGAAAGACGCGACGGCGACGGCAAGCGCGCTGATCTTGAGCGACCGGCTGGCTGACATGGGAAGACTCCAAGTTCTGGTGGCAGGGCGGCTGCCTGGCCTGCATGCCGCAATGCACCATAATTAACACAATTTACACAACTTCAACAGATCGCGTGCAAAAAAGTCTACACCCCCAGGCGAAGCGCTCTAATTGATGCAACGCAGCCATAAACCTCTCCCGTCAGCCGGGTAGGAGCGCGCCTGAGCGCGACAAGCAGTCCCAGCGGTCCCAGCAAGACGGTTTTCTCGCAAGAACACCTCGACGCGCGCCCCACCGCATCGCAGGTGCGTCCGCCGCCCCAGATCACACCGTGCAATCAAGACTCACTACCCAGATACTGGTCGCAGCGCCCAGTGCTACCGGCACGCTACATGCCGCACACACGCCACCTGCCTGGAAGGCAAGACGCCCCTTGCGCCAATCACTCGACCTCGGCGATACCACCTGGCACCCGCACCCACCCTTCCATCAGCACGCGCGCACTGCGGCTCATCAGCGCCTTGGTGACTTGCCACTGCCCATCCACCGGTGTCGCCTCGGCGCCTACCCGCAAGGTGCCCGATGGATGCCCGAACCGCACCGCCGGGCGCGCCACACCGCCGGCTGCCAGATTGACCAGCGTGCCCGGCACTGCCGCCGCGGTACCGATGGCAACCGCCGCAGTCCCCATCATGGCGTGATGCAGCTTGCCCATCGACATCGCTCGCACCAGCAGATCGATCTCGGCTGCCTTGACTGCCTTGCCGCTGGAAGCGATGTAGTCCGCAGGCGGCGCAACGAACGCCACCTTGGGCGTGTGCTGGCGCGTGACCGCCTCTGCCGGGTGCGCGATCAAGCCCATCCGCACCGCACCGTGTGCACGCAAGGTCTCGAACAGGCTCAGCGCACGCGGGTCGCTATTGATGGCGTCCTGCAGCTCGGTGCCGGTATATCCCAAATCGCGCGCATTGACGAAGATGGTCGGGATGCCGGCGTTGATCAGCGTTGCATCGAGCCGGCCCAGGCCGGGAATATCCAGCTGGTCGACCAGGTTGCCGGTGGGAAACATCGCCCCGCCCTCGCCTTCGGCATCGTCGGCCGGGTCCAGGAACTCCAGCTGTACCTCGGCCGCCGCAAAGGTCACCCCATCCAATGCGAAGTCACCGGTTTCCTGCACCTGGCCATCGGTCATCGGCACGTGCGCCACGATGGTCTTGCCGATATTGGCCTGCCAGATCCGTACCGTTGCCACGCCATCGCGCGGCAGCGTTGCGGCATCGACCAGGCCATTGGCAATCGCAAACGGCCCCACCGCCGCCGACAGGTTGCCGCAGTTGCCGCTCCAATCCACGAACGCGCTGTCGATGGACACCTGCCCGAACAGGTAGTCCACATCATGACCCGGCCGCGTACTGGTGGAGACGATCACGCTCTTGCTAGTGCTCGACGTCGCCCCGCCCATGCCATCGATCTGCTTGCCATAGGGATCGGGGCTGCCGATCACCCGCAGCAACAGCGCATCGCGTGCAGCACCGGGCTGCTGCGCCGCTGCGGGCAAATCCTGCAGACGAAAGAACACGCCCTTGCTGGTGCCACCGCGCAGGTAGGCGGCAGGGATGCGGAGTTGGGGAAGATGGGTCATGGCGTCGTGATGTCGTAGAACGAGCAGTGGCTGATACGGTATCGGTGACCACGCCGGCAAGGTGACGGCATACCGTCACCGCTAGGGGGAATCCATCATCCATGCGGGAATATCGCGCTGCATCTGCAGCACACGCCAGATGACGATATCGTCCGCGTGTGCGGTGTAGAACAACAAATACGGGTATCCCTTCAATGGCCAGGAACGGATCTCCGGTAACTGCAGCAACATGGCGTAGCGGCTGGATCCAACGTCGGGGTGAAGCGCAATCATCGCCACTGCGGACTCAAGCGCCTTGATGAAGGCCAGTTCGCGCTGCGTCCCAGCCGCACTGCCGTACCACGCCGCAGCGGCCTTCACATCCTGCAAGGCCAGCGGGCGCCAACGCGCCGACGTCACTTGCTTGCGTCACGCGCGTGGGCACGTGCCCGAAGCGTGTCGAACAATTCAGTGCCCATCGGAACGGCGGGCCCGGAGTTGGCGCCGTCCAACAGCACGGCGCGCAGTTGTTGCGCGTCGCGCTGCCGGCGGATCAGCTCCCGCAGATACTCACTGCTGGAGCCATAGGCATGCTCCACAACCTGCTGGTCGACAAATGCCTTGAGCTCGTCCGACAGCGAGATGTTCATGGTGGCCATCCACGCTCTCCAATGGCAAAGATTGCCAAAGTGTGCCTGCTGGAAGCACCGCCAGCAAGCCGCAGCAGGGCCGCTGGACGGGCCTGCCTCAGGCCACCTTGCTCGCTTCCAGAAAATCCTGCGCAAACCGCTGCAGCACACCACCGGCTTCGTAGATCGAGACTTCCTCGGCAGTATCCAGCCGGCAGATCACCGGCACCTGCAGCTGCTCGCCGTTGCGCCGATGGATCGACAGTGTCAGCGTGGCACCCGGCGTGCGTTCGCCCGCCACATCGAAGGTTTCGCTGCCATCGATACCCAGCGTCTTGCGATTGGTTTCGGCGTTGAACTCCAGCGGCAAGACGCCCATGCCGATCAGGTTGGTGCGGTGAATCCGCTCGAAACCTTCGGCCACGATCACTTCCACGCCCGCCAGACGCACACCTTTTGCCGCCCAATCGCGCGAGGATCCTTGCCCATAATCGGCACCGGCAATGATGATGAGCGGTTGCTTGCGCGCCATGTAGGTTTCGATGGCTTCCCACATGCGCAGCACCTGACCGTCCGGCTCCAGCCGCGTCAGCGAACCGGCGGTGACCTGCTCATCGACCACTGCCATTTCATTGACAAGCTTGGGGTTGGCGAAGGTGGCACGCTGCGCGGTGAGATGATCGCCGCGATGGGTGGCGTAGGAATTGAAATCTTCTTCCGGCACGCCCATCTGCGCCAGATACTCGCCGGCCGCACTGCCGGCCAGAATCGCGCTCGATGGCGACAGATGATCGGTGGTGATGTTGTCGCCCAGCACCGCCAGCGGCCGCATGCCGCGCAGGGTGCGTACACCGGCCAGCGCGCCCTCCCAATACGGCGGGCGGCGGATGTAGGTGCTTTGCGGGCGCCAGTCGTACAACGGGCTGACCTGCATGCCCTGCCCCACACTGCGCTTGAACATCGGCTCGTACACGCTGCGGAAATGCTCCGGCTTGACGCTGCGCGCCACCACCGCGTCGATCTCCGCATCGCTCGGCCACAGGTCCTTCAGCGTGACCGGTACACCATCGGCATCGACACCCAGCACGTCCTTCTCGATATCGAAGCGCACCGTGCCGGCGATCGCATAGGCAATCACCAGCGGCGGCGAGGCCAGAAAGGCCTGCTTGGCATACGGATGGATACGCCCGTCGAAATTGCGGTTGCCTGACAACACGGCGGTGGCATACAGATCGCGCTCGATGATCTCCTGCTGGATGGCTGGATCCAGCGCGCCGCTCATGCCGTTGCAGGTGGTGCAGGCGAAGGCCACGATGCCGAAGCCCAGCTGCTCCAGTTCTCCCAACAGGCCGGCTTCTTCCAGATACAGCTGCACGGCCTTGGACCCCGGCGCCAGCGAACTCTTGACCCACGGTTTGCGGCCCAGGCCGCGCGCGTTGGCATTGCGCGCCAGCAGGCCGGCGGCGATGACGTTGCGCGGGTTGGAGGTATTGGTGCAGGAGGTGATGGCCGCGATGATGACCGCGCCATCGGGCATCTGACCCGGCACCTCTTCCCAGCGTCCTGCGATGCCGCGTTGCGCCAACTCACTGGTCGCCACGCGCTTGTGCGGATTGGACGGGCCAGCCATGTTGCGCACCACGCTGGAGAGATCGAACTGCAGCACGCGCTCGTAGTGTGCCGTCACCAGGTCGTCCGCCCACAAGCCGGTGTGGCGTGCGTAGGTTTCCACCAATGCCACCTGTGCATCGTCGCGACCAGTCAGGCGCAGATAATCGATGGTCTGCTGGTCGATGTAGAACATTGCCGCCGTCGCACCGAACTCGGGGGTCATGTTGGAAATGGTGGCGCGGTCGCCGATGGTCAACGCACTGGCGCCGGCACCGAAGAACTCCAGGTAGGCGCCCACCACACGCTGCTGGCGCAGGAACTCGGTCAACGCCAGCACGATATCGGTGGCGGTGATCCCCGGCGCCGGCCGGCCGGTCAACTCCACGCCGATGATGTCGGGCAGGCGCATCCACGAGGCGCGCCCCAGCATCACGTTTTCCGCTTCCAGCCCGCCTACGCCCACCGCGATCACACCCAAGGCATCCACATGCGGGGTGTGGCTGTCGGTGCCCACGCAGGTATCGGGAAATGCCACGCCGTCCAGTGTGTAGATCACCGGCGACATCTTCTCCAGATTGATCTGGTGCATGATCCCGTTGCCCGGCGGAATGACTTCCATGTTCTCGAATGCGCGCTTGGTCCATTCGATGAAATGGAAACGATCGGCATTACGGCGATCTTCCACGTCGCGGTTCTTGGCGAATGCCTGCTTGTCGAACCCTGCGTATTCCACCGCCAACGAGTGGTCCACGATCAGCTGCACCGGCACCACCGGATTGACCTGGGCCGGGTCGCCTCCTTGCTCGGCGATGGCATCGCGCAGGCCTGCCAGGTCCACCAGCGCGGTCTGCCCAAGAATGTCGTGGCAGACCACACGCGCCGGAAACCACGGAAAATCCAGCTCGCGCTTACGCTCGATCAGCTGGCGCAGGTAGGCGTCCAGCATCTGCGGTTCGGCGCGGCGCACCAGGTTTTCCGCGTGCACGCGCGCGGTGTATGGCAATGCCGCATACGCGCCGGGCTGCAACGCATCGACGGCGGCGCGTGCATCGAAGTATTCCAACAAGGTGCCTGGCAAGGGCTTGCGGTACTGGCTATTCATGGCTGGCGATATCACAAAGCGGGTGGGGTCTGTTGCTGTTGCTGTTGCTGGTCTCGCTACTCACCCCATGCTGCTCGCCACCCTCCCTTCTCCCGCAAAGCGGGAGAAGGTGCCCGAAGGGCGGATGAGGGCCGCTCGCAAACAGCGACTTTCACGAACGCTGATCCAACGGCACGAACACCTGATCTTCCGGGCCGGTGTAATTGGCGGACGGCCGAATGATCTTGCCATCCACGCGCTGCTCGATGATGTGTGCGCTCCAACCGGCCGTACGCGCCAGCACGAACAGCGGGGTGAACATCGCCGTCGGCACACCCATCATGTGGTAGCTCACCGCACTGAACCAATCCAGGTTCGGGAACATCTTCTTGATGTCCCACATCACCGTTTCCAGGCGTTCGGCGATGTCGTACATCTTGCGGCTGCCCTGCTCGTCGGAAAGCTCGCGCGCGACGTCCTTGATGACCTTGTTGCGCGGATCGGACACCGTGTACACCGGGTGCCCGAAACCGATCACCACTTCCTTGCGCTCCACCCGCGCCTTGATATCGGCCTCGGCTTCATCGGGCGTGTCGTAGCGCTTCTGCACTTCAAACGCCACTTCATTGGCGCCGCCATGCTTGGGGCCGCGCAGCGCACCGATGCCACCAGCGATGGCGCTGTACATGTCGCTACCGGTACCGGCAATCACGCGGCAGGCAAACGTGGACGCATTGAACTCGTGCTCGGCATACAGGATCAGGCTGGTGTGCATTGCACGCACCCACGAATCCTTGGGCGCGAACCCATGCAGCAGGTGCAGGAAATGCCCACCGATCGAATCGTCGTCGGTCTCCACTTCGATGCGCTTGCCGTTGTGGCTGTAGTGATACCAGTACAGCAGCATCGAGCCGAGGCTGGCCATCAGCTTGTCGGCGATATCGCGCGCGCCCGGATGATGGTGGTCGTCCTTTTCCGGTTGCAGGCAGCCCAGCACCGAGACGCCAGTCCGCAGCACATCCATCGGATGCGCTGACGGCGGCAGCTGCTCCAGCGCCGCCTTCACCGCCGCCGGCACGCCCCGCAGCGAGCGTAGCTTGGCCTTGTAGCCGCGTAGCTCGCCGCTGTTGGGCAACTTGCCGTGCACCAGCAGGTAGGCGATCTCCTCGAATTCGCTGGTGGTAGCCAGATCGAGAATGTCGTAACCGCGGTAGTGCAGGTCGTTGCCGCTGCGACCCACGGTGCACAAGGCGGTATTGCCGGCGGCCGTGCCGGACAGGGCAACGGATTTCTTCGGCTTGAAGCCGGGAATGACGGTGTCGTTCATGCGATGAGCTCCCAAACGGTGGCGTGTTGCGAAGTCACGGACAAAGCTAAAGAATCGTGGACGCAGCAAGGTGCAATCATGCGCCTTTGCGTGCGAACAGCGCATCCAGCCGCTGTTCGTAATCGTGATAGCCAATGCGCTCGTACAGCTCCTCGCGCGTCTGCATGCTGTCCAGCACGGCCTGTTGATGCCCATCGCGACGGATGGCCATGTAAACCTGCTCGGCCGCCTTGTTGGCCGCACGGAAGGCCGACAACGGAAACAGCTGGATCGCCACGCCGGCCTGCGCGAGCTGGTCGCGGGTGAACAACGGCGTCTTGCCGAACTCGGTGATGTTGGCCAGCACCGGCACTTTCACCGCATCGACGAAGCGCCTGTAGGTCTCCAGATCGTAGGCGGCCTCGGCGAAGATGCCGTCCGCACCAGCCTCCACGCAGGCAATGGCGCGTTCGATGGCCGCCTCCACGCCTTCCATCTGGATCGCATCGGTGCGCGCGATCAAAAAGAACGCTGGATCGGTCTTGGCATCGGCCGCTGCCTTGACCCGATCCACCATCTCGCCCTGGCTGACGATTTCCTTGCCCGGCCGGTGCCCGCAGCGCTTGGCGCCCACCTGGTCTTCGATATGGCAGCCAGCCGCGCCGGCCTTGATCAGGGACTTGATGGTGCGCTCGATATTGAACGCGCTCGGCCCGAAGCCGGTGTCCACGTCTACCAGCAGCGGCAACGCACAGACGTCGGTGATGCGGCGCACGTCGATCAGCACGTCTTCCAGCGTATTGATGCCCAGGTCCGGTAACCCGAGCGAACCGGCCGCCACACCGCCGCCGGACAGGTAGATGGTCTGGTAGCCGGCACGCTGCGCCAGCAGCGCATGATTGGCATTGATCGCGCCGATGACCTGCAGCGGCGACTCGGCAGCCAGTGCTGCGCGAAAGCGCGTGCCGGCGGTGGCGGTAGGCGAAGACGTCATGGCGATTCCTGCGGTGAGATGGAGGGACAATGCGCAAAGGCCATGCCAACGGCAAGCCATTGATTCTACGTGGTCAACCCGCCACTAGTGTTGCATGAACGAAACATCTGCTGCAGCATGAAACAATAACGAAACACGACTGACCAATGCACAGCATTCCACCGACCGACTCCATGGAGTCCACCCCACCTACCATCTGGACCGTCAGCGTCTCGCGGCTGACCGGCCTGCTGGCCGATGTCATCCCCGAATTCGACCAGCGTGCGCGCATCGAGCAGATCAACCTGGGCTTTGCCGAAGCCGTCGAGGTCATTGGCCAGCGCCTGCGCCGCGAGCGTTGCGACGCGCTGGTGGCCGGCGGCTCCAACGCCGCCTACCTGCGCAGCCGCCTGGCGTTGCCGCTGGCACCGATCCAGGCGACCGGCTTCGACCTGATGGAAGCGCTGGCGCGCGCGCGCCGTATCGCTCCGCGCATCGGCGTGGTGACGCATGCCAGCGACGTACCTTCGTTTCATGCCTTCCAGACCAGTTTCGACCTGGACATCGAACACCGCCGGTTCGTCACTGCCGAAGACGCGCGCGACTGCATTGCCGACCTGCGCACGGCCGGCACCCAGGTCATCGTGGGCACCGGCATGGCGATCGATTTCGCCGAGCAGGCCGGCCTGCCCGGCGTATTGCTGTATTCGGCCGCATCGGTGCGCGAAGCCTTGGAGCAGGCCATCACGCTGAGCAGCGCCTCCACCAGCCCACAGCGCCTGACCACGCGCAGCCGCACACGCCGCGTGCGCCGCGACGACGCCCTGCTTGGCGAAGATGCCCCCATGCGGCAGGCACGCGAACTGGTGCAGTTATATGCCCCCCATTCGGGGACTGTGCTCATCAGCGGCGAGACCGGCACCGGCAAGGAACTGATCGCCCGCCAGCTGCACGCCGGCAGCCGGCGTCGCGGCCGCTTCGTTGCCATCAACTGCGGCGCCATCAGCGAGTCGTTGCTGGAAGCAGAATTGTTCGGCTACAGCGATGGCGCCTTCACTGGCGCGCGCCGTGGTGGCCACACCGGCCTGATCGAAGCCGCACAGGACGGCACGCTGTTTCTCGACGAAATCGGCGAACTGCCGATGCCACTGCAAACCCGCCTGCTGCGCGTTCTGGAAGAGCGCGAAGTATTGCGCGTAGGCGCCACGCTGCCGGTAGCGGTGGACGTGCGCGTGGTCGCCGCCAGCCTGCAACCGCTGCAGGTGCTGGTCGAGCAAGGGCGCTTCCGCCGCGACCTTTTTTATCGCTTGGCAGCGCTACGCATCGCATTACCGGCGCTGCGCAACCGCCCCGCAGAGATCGCCCTACTGCTGGCGCATTACTTCCAGCAACTCGGCACGCTGCCATCGCCATTGTCTCCGGCAGCGCTGCAGCGGCTGCAACGGCACACCTGGCCGGGTAATGTGCGCGAGCTACGCAACCTGGTCGAGCGCCTGTGCATCCATTGGAAAGCGCAACCGCACGACAGCCTGGGCCTGGATCAATTGCAACGCTGGGCACCAGAACTGTTCGATCTGCCCATGAGCGACGGCGCGGCAGCAGCCGACCACACCGACCTTGCGACCTCCCGCATGCACCTCACTGCAGCAGCAGTCCGCGCAGCGCTCGATCGCGCAAACGGCAATCGCGCCCTCGCCGCACAGGCACTCGGCGTCTCGCGCACCACCTTGTGGCGCTGGATGCAGGCACACGCGGCGGCATTACCTGCCTGAAATGCAGGCGCCAGCACGCAGCGATCACTTGACCCGCGTGTACTCGGTATCGCCCGTGCTCAAGTGACCGGTCGCCTGGTTGATCGCGTAATTGACGGTGCCCCCCCATGTCACGATAGTTGTCCGCTCCCCTGAATCCTCAGATGGAGAGCCCGATGGCCCGCTACAGCCCCGAACTCAAAGACCAGATCGTCCGGCGGATGATGCCCCCCAACAATCAGAGCGTTGCTGACCTGAGCCGTCACACTGGCATCAGCGCCCCCACGTTGTACGCGTGGAAGAAACAGATCCGCAGCCAAGGATATATCGTGCCTGACACCGCTACTTCGCCGAACAAATGGGACGTGAAAGCCAAACTGAGAGCCGTCGCCCAGACGATGCCGATGAACGAGGCCGAGTGCTCGGCGTGGTGCCGTGAGAACGGCATCTACCCCGAGCAGATCGCTGCCTGGCGGCAGGCCTTTGAGACCATGCAGTCGAGCGCCTCGGCAGCGGAGCGGGCGGTTTCCACGGTGATGCGCAAGCGCGTCAAGCAGCTTGAGAAGGAGCTTTTGCGCAAGGATCGCGCCCTGGCGGAGGCGGCAGCGCTGCTGACGCTGTCAAAAAAAGCCCAGGCTCTCTGGGGCACCGACGAGGACGTCTGATCCCCGCGTCGTTGAAACAGAGAGCCGTCACGTTGATCGCCGAGGCAGTGGCCGCCGGTGCCCGCGAGATCAAGGCATGCCAGGTGCTGGGCATCAGCTGCCGCACGCTGCGCCGTTGGCGCGGTGCCAGCACGCTGGTGGATGCTCGAAAAGGCGCGGCCAAGCACTGCCCGCATGCGCTGAGCTGCGTCGATAAGGAACGAATCATGGCCATCGCCAACCAGCCCGCTTACCAGAGCCTGCCCCCCTCGCAGATCGTGCCCCGGCTGGCAGATCAGGGGATTTACATCGCATCGGAATCAAGCATGTATCGCGTGCTGCGTGCGCGTGGGCAAGTCAATCGCCGTGGTCGCGCCGCCGCCCCGCGAACTGTGGCTAAACCGATGGCGGTGCGTGCCGATGCCCCTCGCCAAGTCTATGGGATATCACGTATCTGCCCTCGACGGTGAAAGGCCAGTTCTTCAAGCTGTATATGATCCTGGACGTCTACAGTCGCAAGATTGTCGGTTGGGAGGTCCACCACGAGGAGCTGGGCATCCACGCATCGGTGCTGATCGGGAAAGCCTGCATGCGAGAGCAGGTGGCGCGCGACACGCTGGTACTGCACGCTGACAATGGCGGCCCGATGAAAGCGGCAACGATGCTGGCCACCTTGCAGAGCCTTCATGTGACCCCGTCCTTCAGCCGTCCACGGGTGAGTGACGACAACCCTTATTCAGAGGCGCTGTTCCGCACGCTGAAGTACGCGCCGTCGTATGCGAGCAGGCCGTTTACCGACATCACCTGCGCGCGCAGTTGGGTGGCGGGCTTCGTGGACTGGTACAACAGCGAGCACCGCCACAGTGGCATCCGATTCGTGACACCGCACGAGCGCCATGAGCGACGCGACCAGGCCATCCTGGCCGCACGCGCGGACGTGTACCGGGAGGCCGCCATGCGTCATCCGAGCCGCTGGCGCGGACGCGCCACGCGTAACTGGACGCCTGTCGGCGCGGTTTGGTTGAACCCGGATAACGACGATAGAAAAGCACCCGATGACATGAAGTTGGCAGCATGAAATAGCGGACAACTATGTTGACAATCACCGAAAGACTGGCGTCTAGGCGACTGGACGGTGTTGAGCAAGATCACCCTAGTCCAGGGTGTGCTGGCTTTCTCGCTGCTGTTTGCCTTTGCGATGTCATGGCATCTCATTCGCCTACGTATGCGTGTGCAGTCGTACGAGCAATTATTGGTTGAGGCAAACAGGCAAGATGGCGCGTCCAGCAAGTAAGCGGCCACCAAGAACGACATGCCGCTTGTGGTGCAATAATGAGTAGCCGCACTTGCCGATGTCGCACCCGTGCTTGTTGCCTTGGCAGCGATGTAGCATAACTACCTTGCGTATCGTCCTGTTCGATTAAGCCATGCCATTCGATAAGCCATACCATTTGGATCCAGCAAGAAAGGAATTGAGATGTCATCGCCATTTGAATGGATAGATTTGCCAGCAGGTAGGGCCCGTTTTTCAGGCGGCATCCGGGGCGCTGACGAGCTTGGTCACGAGACCTTCGCCATTGAAATTGATGGTACGGAGTATTTTGGAGAGCTAAAGAATGATTGGCTTCCAGACCAAACCCATTATGACGTAGCGGTTGTCTCTTTTGGATTTTCGGTAGAGCTTCAAGTCGGAATGCCAATTACCGCCTGGTCAGTTCGCCCCTTCACCGATGACGAGATTGAGTCCATAAAGGTTGTCATCATCCAGCTAATAGATGCTGGAACTTCCTTTACGAAGAAGCCGCTGATCATTAGTGAAAGTGGAGGTGCAATCTTCACGGGAAAGGTAATTTTCAATGAGAATTGGTCATTGACCATGCGCAATGAACAGCCCGGAGTTCAGAAATGAGCGACCACGCTGTCTCGATCTCTCTGATAGAGAAAGCAGATTCTCTAGATGAAATATCCGAAATTGCAAGGTCGTATTCGGCAAAACCGATTGGTCAGGGTGGAATTCTTTACAGTCGCTGGGTTGGGGATGTCTCATCCGAGGTTATGGCGGTTGAACTTTCTGAAAGGACTGGACTTCCCATCATCAACGACACACCGCGTGCCAAGTTCCTCACGGAAGCCCGATCCGCCGTCGAGCAGAAGGCCTCCGAGATTTTCAGGTCGCAAGGCTTGCCACCGAAGATAGCCAGGGAGTCTGCTGCGTCGTTCTTGTTTGGCGACCCGGCGGTTCCATCGCAAAGCCCCATGTCCTTGTCGAAATGCCTCTGGGGCGAAGCCTCGCACGAATTCGCAAGTTCCCTGCGCGGTGATATTAAAGTTGTTGCTTCTGCCGCGAACCTCGAGCGTGTCTTCGGCCAGGTCGAGGTCCCTGCTGTACTGACTAATCCCAACGTCACTTCGCTAGGCGGAGAAGCCATTCCGAAGTTGCATGCGCTCTACGCGCAAGGTGGCGCGGGCGCTGTGCTGCCAGAAGTGCAAACACACTTTATCCAGGCTGCCCCAAAGGGCATCTTCGTAGCACCAGAGAGCATCGGCTCAAAAGTTGACAAGGTCACATTTTCGCGTGAATTCGCTGGAAGCTTAGAGCTGCAGCAAACGCACTTCCGGACCTCCGCAGAACTCACCGCAGCGGGCATGGTCAGTGCGCCGACCGGGTTTGATGTGCAAGCCGCAAGCATCGCGGAGACAGCGCTCAGTGCTGAGGCAGCGGCTTCACGCAAGCTAGCGTCAGGCACGATCCGTGGACTGGGCGTTGTGGGTGCAGCGGCCGCCGTGTACGACTTGGGCGCTACGGCTAGAGACACCGAGCGGCTGGACGGGCAGGGCAACAGCACGGCAGCCGAAGCAGAGGTCACACGCTACGCCACACGCAATCTGGGCGCCATCGGCGGGGCCGCGCTTGGCGGAAGTGTAGGTGCGGCGCTAGGCGTGGAGTCTGGCCCGGGCTTGCTGGTCACGGGAGCGATCGGCGGCATCGTTGGCGCGGTGGGCGGCGACAAGCTGGCCGATGCCATCAACGACCATCGCATTTCCCATCAACAGGACGCGCAAGGCAACACCTGGCGTCTTGAGAATCATCAAACTGGAGCGCGGTGGGCGCGTGACGTCAGTACCGGCGAAGTCGATCCAGCCGCCATCGCCTTTGGCGAGGCCGGTGTACCGCTCTACAAGACGCGGGCGGAAGTTGCCACGCCGGAAGTCGCGGATGTGCTGACCTTCAAAGCATCCCGTACGTCCATCGAGCTGGCTCTGGGGGCGCCGCCGCAGAATAGAGATCCCTATACCCTGCCTGCCAACGCAAGTGATACTCGCAGCCTGCGCGAGGCCCCTTGGGTACACGAGCCGGGCACGCAGCAATGGACGCGCCAGATAGCCGACGGATTGGTCGATCGGACAATGAGCACCCACACCGAGACAGCAAGCCCTCAACGTGCAGCACAACTCGATGAAGCATCGCAGCAGATCATTCAACAGAACGCGATGCAGACGCCAGCGGCGATGGCTGCGCAGTACAAAGAGGCTTACGACCAGAATGGCTGGACGCGTCACGCGGTATTCCCTGCCGCAGTGCAGGATGCCCTGACGCATCCTGGGCGCATTGTCGCTTCAGACGGTGATCTCTATGAGCGCAACAAAGACGGTCAATGGACGCACGACGGAATGCTCTGGGTCAGCCAGGCCAAAGGAAATCTGAAGCTGGAGCTTGAAGGAACCTATGCCGCCCAGGTCTCTGCCGGTCAGCGTGTGACGGCACAGCCACCGTCCCAAGCTGCCGCCGTACCGATCACTACGCTAGACACGATCCATGTCACTGCACCGCGTGTGCAACACCACGGCAACGCAGATGCCTCACGGGAGAAAGTTGAGCAAAACATCGGGGCACGGGACAATAGCGGACCCGCACGAGCGCACGCTTCCGGCCCGCAAGATCCGGATCATCCCGATCACGCCATGTTGAAGCAGATCCGCGAGGGCGTGGCCAAGATCGATGAGAGCGTCGGCAAGCCGTATGACGACATGAGCGAGCGCGTCAGCCGCTGCCTGCTGGCGGCCTGCAAGGACAATCGCGAACGCAATCCTGATGCGCACGACACCTCGCTTGCAGCAAACGCACTGCAACGCGTGGATCATGTATTGCTGGGCAAGACCGGCAACCTCTTCGCGATCGAAGGACGCATCGACGATCCAGTGCATAAGCGCGTATCTGTCTCGATCGACCAGGCAATTCACATACCTTTGGAACAGTCGGATGCAAAGTTACACGCCGCCAACCACATGATTGCTCAGGAACAGGCCCAGGCCCAATCAAGTCAGCAAGAAGCGGCGCAAGGACAACAGCAAGGCGCTCCGCAGGGCCCACCGATCAGTCTTTGACGGATGACCGGCGCAAGCGGTATCAGATTCACTTCCTACAGAAATTTCAGACAGCTAACGGGGTCAGGTTCACTTCCTACACAAATTTCAGGCTAGCTTGTCAGCTCTCGAGAAGTTTCCTCGCTATCAGCACCAAGGCGTGGCTGCGAGTCTTGTGCCATGGCCAGACTTCCACGCATCGACCTTCCCGGCATCCCGCAGCACATCGTGCAGCGCGGGAACAACCGGTTGCCCTGCTTTCTGGATGATGGCGATCGATTGCGCTATCTGCACCTGCTGCATGAGGCCCTGCACGCCACAGGCTGTCAGCTGCATGCTTTCGTATTGATGGACAACCATGTGCACTTGCTAGTCACGCCACCTGATGCGGGACGGATCGGGCAATTGATGCAGCGGCTTGGACGAAACTACGTCGCATTGTTCAATGGCCGCCACGGGCGCACTGGTACGCTATGGGAGGGGCGGTACAAAGCATGTCTTGTGGACAGTGCGGACTACGTCCTTCGCTGCTATCGCTACGTTGAGCTCAATCCGGTGCGTGCTCGCCTGACAGACAACCGTAAGCGTCCGCCAACCTCACCTACCCCGAAGCCTCACTCCGTGCGCAACGGCAGCAATTGATCGATGTCCCGATCCAGGGTCGTCGGCAGCCGTGCCAGGGTGTCGTGTAGCCAGGCATGCGGTTCGATACCGTTGGCCTTGGCGGTGGCCAGTAGGCTCATGATCGCCGCCGCGCGCCTGCCCGCCTGCGCTGAGCCGGCAAACAGCCAATTCTTGCGTCCCAGCGCCACCGGACGAATCGCGTTTTCGATCAGGTTGTTGTCGATCGGGTAACGTCCGTCCTGGACATAACGCGTCAGCGCGTCCCATCGTTTGAGCGTATAGGCCAGTGCACGCGCGGTGCCGCTGTTGCCCATCACCGTCTGCTGCAACTCCAACAACCAGCAGTTCAGCCGCGATAGCACCGGCACGGCGTGTTCTTGTCGGTAAGCCAGACGCTCATCGGGCTTCAGCGCGCTGGCTGCCGCTTCGATGGTGTAAAGCACGCCGATGCGCGCGATCGCTTCAGCCGCAATCGCGCTGCCGCTGGCCGCATGCTGCTCATGCCACTTGCGCCGGGCGTGGGCCCAACACCCCAGCTCCGTGACACCCTGCGCAAAGCTGGCTTTATAGCCGCTGTAGTCGTCCACCATCAGTGCGCCGCGCCACTTCCCAAGGAAATCGCGTGCGTGCTGGCCGCTGCGGCTGGTCTGGAACTGGAATACCACCATCGGTGGATCGGCGCCCGGGTGGTGGGCGGTGGCATACGCAAACAGATACGCACGCTTGGAGGAGCCTGCTGTTGGATCCAGCAGCTGCACCGGGGTTTCATCGGCATGCAGCACCGATTGCTGCTGCATCCGCACCGCCAGGCGGTCGGCCAACGGTTGCAGCGCCACGCCGATGGCGCCGATCCACTCGGCCATCGTGCTACGCGACAAGGCAACGCCGCTGCGTGCATAAATGGCTTCCTGCCGATACAGCGGCAAGTGATCGACATACTTTGCGACAGCGACCTGGGCCAGCAGGCTGGCATCGGCCTGGCCGCGCTCGATGATCGCCGCCGCCACCGGCTCGGCGACGATCAGCTCACAGCGACGGCAGCAATACTGCGGGTACACATCGCGCTTGACGTAGAACTCCAGCGGCTTGCAGGCCAGACGCTCGCTGACATGCTCGCCGATGGCCACCAGCGCGCTGTTGCACTGCGGGCAGTTGCAGTTGGCCGGCTCGTGCCGAGTTTCTACACGCTCAAGATGCTCGGGTAACGGCTTGCGCCCGGCGTTTGCTGCACGCCGACGCTTCTGGGTCACCGCTGCGGTCTCGCCCTCGGCCTGGAGCGCGGCCAACTGCGCTTCCACTGCGGCGATATCGGCGGCCATGGTGTCTTCGAACAGCTGGCGCTGGTCCGGGTCCATGCGCTCGGTCTTGGCCGAGAATTGCAGCCGGCGCAGGCGGGCGATCTCGGCGGTGAGCGCGGCGATCTGCGCATCGCGCAGGGTGATGGTGCGTTCGCGCGTATCGATCAACGCCTGCTGGCGTTCAATGGTGGTCTGCGCGGTCGCAAGCAAGGCGCGTGCAGCCTGGCGCAGCGCATGCGGATCATCAATCGTATCGAGGGCGGACAGGTCCATGTCCGCCACGATGCCATGGGTTACAGCTGCCGCACACCTGCCATTGGTGCAATGGACAATCGCTGCCAGTCCACGCCTGCACACAGCCAGGCCCACTGCTCAGCGCTCAAGGTCCACGCGGTATCGCCCACACGCGGCCAGATGAAGTGTCCCTGATGCAGCCGGCGCGCGCACAGCCAGACACCATGACGATCAACGCACAGCACCTTGAGGCGGCTACGCGCGCGATTGACGACGACGTAGGCCTCGCCCTCGGCCACGGGGCGATCCAGCAGTGACTGCATCTGCAGCAACAGCCGGTCCATGCCACAGCGCAGATCCACCGGGGCGGTGACAAGATGCCACGCCGACACGCTCAGCATGCACCAAGCTCGCGCAGCAGACGCGCAAGCCAGCCCGGATCACCGGCCGCCACGCTGAGGCTGATGCCACCGGCGAGACGGATCTCCACGCTGGTCGTGGGAACGGCGGGGGTGATGTGCAGCGGTAGTGTGGCTGGAAGTGCTGCAGGCGCTGCGGACGCTGCAAGTTTGCCGCGCCAGTAGGTGAAGCTGCTCAACGAGACACTGTGCTCGCGGCACCACGCCGATGGCGTGGCGCCGCTGGCGGACCAGGCAGCAATGCGGTGGGACCAATCATCGTGCTTTGAAGACATCGGGGAGATCCGTTGGGAAGAACGCGATATCCCAACGGGCTGCTGGCTGCTTGTATAGGTGAGGTTGGCGGACGCTTACAGTCCAGGGAGCACGTTGGTTGAATGTGGTGCTGGCCAACGTCAAACGTGCCATCAGCGGCACCTACCATGCGGTGCGCCAAGCCAAGTATGCGCGGCGCTACCTGGCCGAAGCAGCTTATCGATTCAACCGCAGATTTCGTCTGGAACAGATGCTGCCGCGACTGGCGACGGCGCTGATGCGCTGCAAGCCTTGCCCAGAGCGAGTTTTGCGCATGGCAAGCAACTTTCTTGGCTGAGGGATGGGGCTAATCAGGAAGTCTCATCAATAGCTTTACGATCGAGCAAACTGGTGCAGAGCCTGACTGGGATTGCATTGACATAATCAACGCCTGGGGCGGTCCGGGCGATAGAGAGCGAGACGGCATTTACCACAAGTTTTGTCGGGCAAATCTAGCGCCCTATTACGACTTTGCAACAGCTAAAATAAAATTCGGCGAACAAAAAGAATTTCAAGGTGTATGCGCCGAAGCGTTGGCAGTTGTAAAGCAGCCCGTTGATCTCTATGACATGATCTTGATCGACGAGGCGCAAGATTTGCCGGTAGAGTTTCTGCGGCTATGCTTTGTGTCGTTGCCTGCGCCGCATCGGCTTGTATGCGCCTATGACGAGTTGCAATCGCTCACGGGGTCATCAATGCCTCCTGCGGAAGAGCTCTTCGGAAATGGACCAGATGGGAAACCCATGGTTCGTTTGAATGTGGAAGACGGCGGGCCCCGGCAGGATATTATCCTTGAGAAATGTTATCGAAATTCTAGGCCTCTTCTTGCTACAGCTCACGCATTGGGTTTTGGGATTTATCGTGAGAAAGGCTTGGTCCAAATTTTTGATGAGGATAGCCTCTGGACAGATGTCGGTTATGTGGTTGAGGAAGGTGCTCTGGAGCCCGGTTCGCCGGTTTCGCTTGCGAGAACGAACCATACGTCCCCAGATTTCTTAGAGAGCCATTCTCCCATTGAGGACTTGATTCAAGTTATCAAGTTTGACTCGCCTGCGGACCAAGCTGAGTGGCTGGTGCAAGCCATCAAGAATGATCTGTATGAACAAGAGCTGCGCCCTGATGACATTGTTGTAATCAATCCTAATCCTCTGACTACTAAGCGCGAGGTGGCACTTCCTCGTCAAATGCTCTTTAGTACGAATATCAACAGCGAGCTGGCTGGTGTAAGTACGGCGGCTGACATATTTCGTAAGGCGGGGTCCGTAACCTTCACCGGAGTCTTCAGGGCTAAGGGTAACGAGGCAGGTATGGTCTACATAATGAACGCGCAAGATTGCGCGTCAGGATGGGACAAAACGGCTACAGCCTTGGGGCGCAATAGATTGTTCACAGCTATTACTCGTTCTAAGGCTTGGGTAAGGGTATTGGGACATGGCCCCAACATGGATGTGCTGATAAAGGAATTCCAGCAGCTCTATGACAACGAATTCAAGTTGAGGTTCACCTACCCTACTGATGTCGAGAAAAAAGAACTTCGGGTGATTAATAAAACTCTCGGAGGCCGAGCGAAGGCTAGGCGGAGGAATATCAAGCTGCAAAGAGAGCAGTTGCTGCAAGCTGTTGAGCGTGGCGAGGTGGACCCAGATCAACTTATCATCGAGTTGGAAGCTCTTAAAAACTTTGGGCGGCGCTAATGACTCCCGACTCCGTTCGTGCTCAAGTGGAAGATGTACTGAATCGCTTGATTGGAACGAGTTTATCAGTGAGGCAATTTCACCCGACAGTTAAGAAAGGGGTGGGAGGGTCAGTAACTATCGGGCGACCTCAAAGCAGCCCAATGGCCTTAAAAGATGTAAGTTACGATGAGATATATCGCGACATGGACGTCAACGAAGCGTATGACGTCAAGATGATAGATGGTGGCTTGCTGATTTTTCAGTACCGTTTCAATGGTGAACCAAAATTAATCAAGCACCGGTTGGCTTATTTCCCGAATCCAATAATGCCTACAATCGATGAGGCTCCTGCCCTTTACGAGGAGGATGAGCTTTATGGGGACATTGTTGCAAAGAGGCTAGTTAGATTTCCTATTAGATTCGACTATGCACCTGATGACTACGTGGATTCGTCGCATCCGGCTTCGCATTTGACTTTGGGTCAATATGAAGGCTGTAGAATTCCCGTCTCGGGACCGGTGGGGCCGTCTAGCTTCGTATCTTTTGTGGTTAGAAATTTTTACTGCCGGGCTTATAAGCGGCACAAAAATATTTTCGATAAAAATCCGCCTCCACTAAGTAAAATAACGTCTATTTCTACGAACGAGTTGCGTATGACACACTTCGTGCATGGGCGTTAATCCAGGTAGCGACTAGTCGCTACCTTTCCGTTCTTACAATACATTCTGCTCACGATTTGCCTGCATTAATTGAGGGCATCGCCGGCTGGTCCTGAGTCTAATGCGAAGGTACGTGCCGTTAGGTAAGAGGTACTTTTGCGACTCCGCGCCAATCTAGCCAACGGGCAGCGAACACGTGGCGGACTTTGTAGGTGCGAGCGTCGGTCTTGAACCCTTCGTCCTCAGTAATACGCGGGCCATTATCCTCTTCCAGGTGGGCGCGCTCTAGTGTGTCAACTGCGTCGGGAGAGGAGAGCACGTAGAAAGCGTTCGCGGGCAAGCGGGCTTCGACAACAAGCTGCAGCTGAGCCAGCCATGCCGGGATCAGCGTGTTGGTATCTCCCTGCGACAGGCTCCGGGGTAAGCGTCCGCCAACCTCACCTATACAAGCAGCCAGCAGCCCGTTGGGATGTCGCGTTCCTCCCAACGGATCTCCCTGATGTCTTCAAAGCACGATGATTGGTCCCACCGCATTGCTGCCTGGTCCGCCAGCGGCGCCACGCCATCGGCGTGGTGCCGCGAGCACGGCGTCTCGTTGAGTAGCTTCACCTACTGGCGTGGCAAACTTGCAGCGTCTGCAGCGCCTGCAGCACTTCCGGCCACGCTACCGCTGCACATCACCCCCGCCGTGCCCACGACCAGCGTGGAGATCCGTCTCGCCGGTGGCATCAGCCTCAGCGTGGCGGCCGGTGATCCGGGCTGGCTTGCGCGTCTGCTGCGCGAGCTTGGTGCATGCTGAGCGTGTCGACGTGGCATCTTGTCACTGCCCCGGTGGATCTGCGTTGTGGCATGGACCGGCTGTTGCTGCAGATGCAGTCACTGCTGGGTCGCCCCGTGGCCGAGGGCGAGGCCTATGTCGTCGTCAATCGCGCGCGTAGCCGCCTCAAGGTGCTCTGTGTTGACCGTCACGGCGTCTGGCTGTGCATGCGTCGGCTGCACCAGGGACACTTCATCTGGCCGCGTGTGGGCGATACCGCGTGGACCTTGAGCGCTGAGCAATGGGCCTGGTTGTGCGTGGGCGTGGACTGGCAGCGATTGTCCATTGCACCAATGGCAGGTGTGCGGCGTAAGCGTCCGCCAACCTCACCTATACAAGCAGCCAGCAGCCCGTTGGGATGTCGCGTTCCTCCCAACGGATCTCCCTGATGTCTTCAAAGCACGATGATTGGTCCCACCGCATTGCTGCCTGGTCCGCCAGCGGCGCCACGCCATCGGCGTGGTGCCGCGAGCACAGTGTCTCGTTGAGCAGCTTCACCTACTGGCGCGGCAAACTTGCAGCTCCTGCAGCACTTCCAGCCACACTACCGCTGCACATCACCCCCGCCGTTCCCACGACCAGCGTGGAGATCCGTCTCGCCGGTGGCATCAGCCTCAGCGTGGCGGCCGGTGATCCGGGCTGGCTTGCGCGTCTGCTGCGCGAGCTTGGTGCATGCTGAGCGTGTCGGCGTGGCATCTTGTCACCGCCCCGGTGGATCTGCGCTGTGGCATGGATCGGCTGTTGCTGCAGATGCAGTCACTGCTGGATCGCCCCGTGGCCGAGGGCGAGGCCTACGTCGTCGTCAATCGCGCGCGTAGCCGCCTCAAGGTGCTGTGCGTTGATCGTCATGGTGTCTGGCTGTGCGCGCGCCGGCTGCATCAGGGACACTTCATCTGGCCGCGTGTGGGCGATACCGCCTGGACCTTGAGCGCTGAGCAGTGGGCCTGGCTGTGTGCAGGCGTGGACTGGCAGCGATTGTCCATTGCACCAATGGCAGGTGTGCGGCAGCTGTAACCCGTGGCATCGTGGCGGACATGGACCTGTCCGCCCTCGATACGATTGATGATCCGCATGCGCTGCGCCAGGCTGCACGCGCCTTGCTGGCGACCGCGCAGACCACCATTGAACGCCAACAGGCGTTGATCGATACGCGCGAACGCACCATCACCCTGCGCGATGCGCAGATCGCCGCGCTCACCGCCGAGATCGCCCGCCTGCGCCGTCTGCAATTCTCGGCCAAGACCGAGCGCATGGACCCGGACCAGCGCCAGCTGTTCGAAGACACCATGGCCGCCGATATCGCTGCGGTGGAAGCGCAGTTGGCCGCGCTCCAGGCCGAGGGCGAGACGGCGGCGGTGACCCAGAAACGGCGGCGTGCAGCAAGCGCCGGGCGCAAGCCGTTACCCGAGCATCTTGAGCGTGTAGAAACTCGGCACGAGCCGGCCAACTGCAACTGCCCGCAGTGCAACAGCGCGCTGGTGGCCATCGGCGAGCATGTCAGCGAGCGTCTGGCCTGCAAGCCGCTGGAGTTCTACGTCAAGCGCGATGTATACCCGCAGTATTGTTGCCGTCGCTGTGAGCTGATCGTCGCCGAGCCGGTGGCGGCGGCGATCATCGAGCGCGGCCAGGCCGATGCCAGCCTGCTGGCCCAGGTCGCTGTCGCAAAGTATGTCGATCACTTGCCGCTGTATCGGCAGGAAGCCATTTATGCACGCAGCGGCGTTGCCTTGTCACGCAGCACGATGGCCGAGTGGATCGGCGCCATCGGCGTGGCGCTGCAACCGTTGGCCGACCGCCTGGCGGTGCGGATGCAGCAGCAATCGGTGCTGCATGCCGATGAAACCCCGGTGCAGCTGCTGGATCCAACAGCAGGCTCCTCCAAGCGTGCGTATCTGTTTGCGTATGCCACCGCCCACCACCCGGGCGCCGATCCACCGATGGTGGTATTCCAGTTCCAGACCAGCCGCAGCGGCCAGCACGCACGCGATTTCCTTGGGAAGTGGCGCGGCGCACTGATGGTGGACGACTACAGCGGCTATAAAGCCAGCTTTGCGCAGGGTGTCACGGAGCTGGGGTGTTGGGCCCACGCCCGGCGCAAGTGGCATGAGCAGCATGCGGCCAGCGGCAGCGCGATTGCGGCTGAAGCGATCGCGCGCATCGGCGTGCTTTACACCATCGAAGCGGCAGCCAGCGCGCTGAAGCCCGATGAGCGTCTGGCTTACCGACAAGAACACGCCGTGCCGGTGCTATCGCGGCTGAACTGCTGGTTGTTGGAGTTGCAGCAGACGGTGATGGGCAACAGCGGCACCGCGCGTGCACTGGCCTATACGCTCAAGCGATGGGACGCGCTGACGCGTTATGTCCAGGACGGACGTTACCCGATCGACAACAACCTGATCGAAAACGCGATTCGTCCGGTGGCGCTGGGACGCAAGAATTGGCTGTTTGCCGGCTCAGCGCAGGCGGGCAGGCGCGCGGCGGCGATCATGAGCCTACTGGCCACCGCCAAGGCCAACGGTATCGAACCGCATGCCTGGCTGCATGACACCCTGGCGCGGCTGCCGACGACCTTGGATCGGGACATCGATCAATTGCTGCCGTTGCGCACGGAGTGAGGTTTCGGGGTAGGTGAGGTTGGCGGACGCTTACCCTGGACTTCGGTTGCGGCACGACCACCGCCGGTATCGAGGGTGGTGTGGGCATGCCCAGCCTCCTCCAGACGGCGAAAGCAAGCCAATCCGTCGCTGTAAACTTCGCATTCCGGCTCCAGACGCCGTTCGATCCAGTCCTTCAGCGAGGCGTTGTCAAAAGCCTTCACCGGCTCGATCACCGCAAAGGTAGGATGTTCATTGTTCTGGTCCACTTGCACTGCGATCACGAACGGCTGTTTGTTCTCCGAGCCTCGTCCGCGCTTGCCTCCGGTGCGTTCGCCGCCAAGGTACGCGTCATCGATTTGCACAAATCCGCTGAGTTTTCGCGGTTCTTCGCGCTCGACCATCGCCTGCATGATCTTGTGCTTCATGCGCCAGGCCGCCTTGTAGTTCACTCCAAGATGCCGCTTCAACTCCAGCGCCGCCAGGTTGGTCTTGCTGGATGTCAGCAGGTAGATCGCCTGCATCCACAAGCGCAAGGGCAGCTTGCTGGACTGAAACAGCGTGCCAGCACGCAAGGTGGTCTGATGCCGGCACGCACGGCACTGGTAGTACACCTGCCCATCGCGTCGAAAGCGCGAGCGCGCGCGGCCTTCGCATTGCGGGCAGCGAAATCCATTCGGCCAGCGCCACCGATACAAGGCCCGATAACACTTGGCTTCGGTTCCGTAACGATCCACGAACTCTGTCATCGACAATCCAGGCTGAAACTGCACGATGTTGATACCCATGCCCCACCTCCGTTGCCTTCAAGTGGGGCCATTGTCCAGCCGACCCGTCGCAAATCCTGCAACTACCGGCTGAGGAATGAGGCTAATCAGGTGAGACTTTTAAACTGTTCTTTCAACGAACGTGTATTGAAAGTAATTCCGATTCGCCAAGTCGGATTCTGAGCGTGAAGGTAGGCAACTTTCAACGCTAGGACAATAGTTTTCCCCGAACCCGCAAGCCCGCGAATGCGCTGTACGCCCTCCACGGTTTCGATAACGGCCTGCGACTGGTGCTGGTCGAGGTTAGCAATCGAGTCCTCTACACGCTTGAGCTTAGCGCCACGAGAGTCCGGCTTCTTCGGCTCACGCTTCTGCTTGCCCGCGCGGATAGAGGTCACAACCTGGATTGCACCAACAAGGTTCTTGTAAACCTGTTCGGTTTGGTTCCACTTGAAGTTTTTGACGAGCGGGTACAGATCCGCACGCGAAGCCACAAAGTAAGGATCTACCGAATCCGGGTGCTGGGACTTCGCGGGGCAGTAGGTGACAACATGGATATCAAACTTTAGCTGGCGGCCATTCTTCAGCCCGGGATACGGCTTAAGCCTCACGTCAAGCATCGACGCAATCTCATCCTGCCGGGATTGAAAATCACCTATGTCAAGACCTTCAACAAGGTCAAAAGCAACTAGGCCCACATCTGGCGAGACCAGTAATCCATCCAACTTCAATGGACCAGTAGGCGTGCCAATCACCGGATAGCCTAAGTACAAATAGCCGCCGAGCGCGGGGTCCTTGACCAAATCATCTGCAAGGAGCCTTGACGAGACTGGCTTCTCCTGCGACGTACCCCAGATGACTTCGATCACAACTAACTCCCGGTAACGTTTTGCGCAAGCGTACCTTACCCCGGAGAGTCATGCCTCTGCACTTACCTCGCACTTACAAAAAAACCGGCGCGGGGCCGGTTTCCTGTAAAGCCTTACAAATATGGTGGGCGGTACAGGGTTCGAACCTGTGACCCTTGCCGTGTGAAGGCAATGCTCTACCGCTGAGCTAACCGCCCGGTGACGCGAGCCGCACATTATAGGGCAGCGACGGCAATCGTCAACAGGTGCTTCCCTGAGCCTGTCACGCAGCGACATCGCGACTCAATTGCTTCGATCCCATCGCGGTGCAGCAGCTGGGTCGCGCACCTCGCGCACCGCCGCCCTACCGCGTCAGCCCCCCCAGTGTCACATGGTGTGCGTGGGCTTGTCCGAGGTGGTCAGGCCGGCCAGCAGGGTCTCGATCTTGTTGCGCACCGCCTCGCCTTCCGGGCCGTCCGGGAACTGCACGCCAATGCCGGCGGCGCGGTTGCCCTGCGCACCGGCGGGTGTGGTCCAGATGACCTTGCCGGCCACCGGCAGGCGCTCGCTGGAATCGGGCAGGGTCAGCAGCAGGAAGACCTCGTCACACAGCATGTAGCGCTTGGGCGTCGGCACGAAGATGCCGCCACCTTTCACGAATGGCATGTACGCGCTGTAGAGCGCCGGCTTGTCCTTCAACGCCAGCGACAAAATGCCTTGGCGTGCATTCATTGCACTCATCGAGTTCCCCTAGAACGTGCCTGGCGCGTTCCTTCGCGCCAGGCCAGCAGCAGTTCCGTCACTGCCAGGTCGGCGCGGACGGTGGTGCGCAGCAAATCACGGGTGCGATTGGCGGCGTCGAACCAGGTCGCCAGCTTGTGCAACCGCGATGAATCGGTCAAGCCGGCCGATGCCTGTGCCAACGCCAGGTCGGCCGCATGGCGCAGACGCTGATCGGCCTGGCCGTCGTTGGTCCAGCGCTGCGCGACATCCACCGCGCCGGCGCGGCCACTGGCGATCTGCTCCAGGTCCTGTGCCACGGCGCGGCGCACCGCCAGGCCGTCCTCGCGCAACCACTGCGCAGCCAACCCGGGATGGCCGCGTGCGGCCTCCAGCGCGTCCTGCGCGGCGCGCATCTCAACCCCTTGGGCAAGCAACCACTGCAGTGCCTCGTGCGCAGGCGGCAGCTTGAATTCCAGCCGCTGGCAGCGGCTGCGGATGGTCGCCGGCAGGCGTGCCGGCTGCGCGCTGATTAACCAGAGGTAGCGGCCGGGCGAGGGCTCTTCCAGGGTCTTGAGCAAGGCATTGCAGGCGGCGCGGTTGATGGCATCGGCCGGGTCGACGATCACCACCTGGGCAATGCCGTACTGCGGCGTCAACGACAGCTTCTGCGAAATCTCGCGCACCTGCTCGATGATGATCTCGGTGCGCAGCTTGTCGCCGGCGCGGTTGGGAATGAAGGAGATCAGCTGCAGGTCCGGATGGGTGCCGGCGGCGATCAACTGGCGCGTCCGCTGCGCCAGTGCCGGGTCGGGCGAGCTGGCCAGCACGTGCTCGGCCAGCGCCAGTGCGACTGCGCGCTTGCCCAGGCCTTCGGGGCCGCAGATCAGCAGCCCGTGCCCGAGCCGACCAGCGTCCAGTGCAGCCACGGTCTGGTCGAAGGCGCGCTGCTGCCAGGGCGAAAACGCGGCGGTCATGGTGTGGGTTCCTTCTGCGGCAGCGTCGGCTCGCGGCGACGTTGCAGGTAGCGCGCCACTGCGGCGTTGTGCTCAGCCAACGTGGCCGAGAAGGCGTGGGCACCGGTGCCATCGCCCACGGCCACGAAGTACAGCGCATCGCCGGGCGCTGGGCGCACCGCCGCCAGCAGCGCCTCGCGGCCGGGCATGGCGATCGGTGTCGGCGTCAGGCCGGTGCGCGTATAGGTGTTGTACGGCGTGTCGGTGGTGAGGTCGCGGCGGCGGATATTGCCGTCGTAGCTGCTGCCGATGCCATAGATCACGGTGGGGTCGGTCTGCAGCTTCATGCCCAGCTGCAGGCGACGCAGGAACACCCCTGCGATCAGCGGCCGCTCGCTGCCCAGCGCGGTTTCCTTTTCGATGATGGAGGCCAGGATCAGTGCCTGCTCCGGCGATGCCAGCGGCAGGTCGGCTGCGCGCTGCGCCCAGGCCTGTGCCAGCGCCTTGTCCATCGCCGCATGCGCGCGCTTGAGCACATCCAGATCGCTATCGCCGCGCTGGTAGAGATAGGTTTCCGGCAGGAAGCGCCCTTCCGGGTGCTGGTGGGCAACGCCGAGCCGCGCCATCAGCGCCGCATCGTCCAGGCCGCCGATGGAGTGCTGCAACGGCGTGGCGGTGGCCAGCGCGGCGCGCAGCTGGCGGAAATTCCAGCCCTCCACAATCGTGAAGCGGTATTGGATCACCCGTCCCTGGCGCATGCGCGTCAGCAACTCGCGCGGCGACAGCGCCGGTGCCAGTGCGTATTCGCCTACCTTGAGCTTGCCGGCCGCATCCACCTGCCGCGCCAGCAGCTGCCATTCCAGATCCACGCCCTGGGTAATGCCGGCCGCGCGCAGCTTGCGCAGGGTGGCCTTGAGCGAATCACCAGGTGCCACCACCACGCTGGGCACGGTGGCCTTGGCCGGCGTGTCGGCGAACTGCAGGTAGTGCCGCCATGCCACCAGTGCGGCAATCGCCACTAGCGCCGCAAGCAGCACTGCCGTGCCCAGCACGGCCAGACATCCGCGTTTGCCAGTCACCGCCACACCCACCTCGTCATTGCCCCACCGCCGCGCAGGATACCGCGCGGCGGTGATGCCCCGTTGAAGCGCTCATGCCGGATCCAGCGCGCGCAGCACGCCGCGCGCCTTGGCGCGGGTTTCGTCCAGCTCGCGCTGCGGGTCCGAATCCACCACGATGCCGGCCCCGGTACGGAACCGCACCTGGTTGCCGGCCACCTCGGCGGTACGGATCAGGATGTTCAGGTCCATGTCGCCATCGCGGTTGAGCCAGCCGAACGCGCCGGTGTAGGCGCCGCGCGGGGTCTGTTCGAGCTCGGCGATGATCTGCATGCAGCGCACCTTCGGGCAGCCGGTGATGGTGCCGCCGGGGAACACCGCCGCGATCACCTCGCCCGGGGTGACGCCGGCACGCAGGCGGCCGCGCACGTTGCTGACGATGTGATGCACGTGCGCATAGCTTTCCACCGCCATCAGCTCGTCCACCTCCACCGAGCCCGGCGCGCAGATGCGGCCGAGGTCGTTGCGCTCCAGGTCGATCAGCATGACGTGCTCGGCCCGTTCCTTCGGATGCCCCACCAGTTCGCGGATGCGCGCGGCATCGTCGTCGCCGGCAAAGCGCGCGCGGGTGCCGGCGATCGGGCGCGTCTGCACTGCATCGCCCTGCACCGACACCAGGCGTTCGGGCGAGGAACTGGCCACCGCCCGTCCGGCTGCGGCGAATACCCCGGCAAACGGCGCGGGGTTGGCCGCGCGCAGCCGCGCATGCAGCGCCGCCGGGTCGACCGCGTCGGCGAAGGTAGCCCGCCAGGCGCGCGAGATATTGGCCTGGAACACATCGCCGGCCCGCAGGTAATCCAGCACCCGCTGCACCGCGTCGGTAAACCGCTCGGGCGCATCTTCGTCGACGGCCACCGGTCCGACCCAGGCCGGTAGCGGTGGCAGCGCCGCGCAGGCGGCGATGTCTTCGACGATGCGGATCAGCAGATCCTCCCGGCCCGGTTCGGCGAGCGCGATGCAGTAGCCCTGCACACGATCGCGCAACACCGCCGCCGGCGCGCGCAGCGCCAGTGCCGCGGGCAGGCCATCGGTGCGCGTGGGCAACTGCAGGATCGGCTCGACCTGGGCGGCCAGTTCGTAATCCAGCAGCACCGCCCAACCGCCGCGAAATGGCCATGGGCTGTGCGCGTCATGTGGCACGCGCTCGGCCTGCCAGGCGGCGTCCAGCGCGGCCAGGAAACTGCCTTTCAGTACCCTGCCCTCGCCATCGCGGGTGCGGCCATCGGCATCCAGGCGCAGGCTGGCGCCCTCGGCCAGCAACAGCACGTCCCAGCGCCCATGCTCGGTGCCGGAGGCGGTCGATTCCAGCAGCGCCGGATAGCGCTGCGGCGCCAGCCGGTGTAGCGCCAGCAGATCGATGTCCGCGTGCAGTGATCTGGTAAGCGTCATCGGTCCGGCATGGCGTGGGTGCGGAAATTCATGGCGCTGCCGAAACTGCAGCGCGCACGGGAGTGAATCGGGAATGGATCAACCATCGATCAGGAAACGACGGATCAACCACAGATCGAACGATAACCGGGCGGCGGCGCGAGTGCCGCGCACCACCGTCGCCCAGGCGCACGCGACGCGGTGTGCAGAGCCAACGGCGCGCCGACTCAGATGCGCTTGAACACCAGCGTGCCGTTGGTGCCGCCAAAACCGAAGCCGTTGGACATCACCGCATCCAACGTGACCTCGCGCGCCACGTTCGGCACGTAATCCAGGTCGCAGCCTTCGCTGGGCTCGTCCAGGTTGATGGTTGGCGGAATGATGCCGGTGTGCAGCGCCATCACCGAGAAAATCGCCTCCACCCCACCGGCCGCGCCGAGCAGGTGGCCGGTCATCGACTTGGTCGAGCTGACCATGGTCTTGTAGGCGTGGTCGCCGAGCGCGCGCTTCATCGCCATCGTTTCGGCCAGATCGCCCAGCGGCGTGGAGGTGCCGTGTGCATTGAGATAGCCAATCTGCTCGGGGTTGAGCTTGGCATCGCGCATCGCCGCGACCATGCTGCGCGCCGCACCTTCGCCGTCTTCGCTCGGCGCGGTCATGTGGAAGGCGTCGGAGCTGGCACCGAAACCGACCAGTTCGGCATAGATGCGCGCGCCACGCGCCTTGGCGTGTTCGTATTCTTCCAGCACCAGCACGCCGGCACCGTCACCCAGCACGAAACCGTCGCGCTGCTTGTCCCACGGGCGCGAGGCGGCGGCGGGATCGTCGTTGCGGGTGGACATGGCCTTCATGGCGCAGAAGCCGCCCACCGAACTCGGCGAGGAGCCGCGCTCGGCGCCGCCAGCCAGCATCACGTCGGCATCGCCGTACTGGATCATGCGCATCGCCGTGCCGATCGAGTGATTGGAGGTGGCGCAGGCCGATACCGCCGAGAACGTCGGGCCCTTCAGGCCCTTTATCAGGCTCACCTGGCCCGGCAGCATGTTGATGATGGTGCTGGGCACGTAGAACGGCGAAATCTTGCGCGCGCCGCCCTCATTGAATTTGATGGTTTGCTCTTCGATACCGAGCAGCCCGCCGATGCCGGAGCCGAGGATGGCACCGATGCGTTCGGCATTGCTTTCGTTGATGTCCAGGCCGGAATCGTCCAGCGCCATGAATGAGGCGCCGACACCGTAGTGGATGAACGAATCCATCTTCTTGACGTCCTTGGCGGACACAAAAAGTGTGGGGTCGAAATTCTTGATCTCGCCCGCGATCCTGGTGGTGAACTGCGAAGCATCGATCTGCGTGATCGGGCCGATGCCGGAGCGCCCGTGGATGATTCCATCCCAGCTGCTGGCCAGATCATTGCCCAACGGCGACACCATGCCCATGCCGGTAACGACAACTCGACGACTCATTGCAGATCTCCTCACCACGGAACGGACGGTGCTTGCGGTTTGCGGGTGACGCTTGAAAAACACAGGGCCGCATCAGCGGCCCCATGGAATGTCTGACGCAGCAGCGGCATGACGCACGCCGCCGCAGCCAGGAACAACGCATCAGCTCTTGACGTGAGCCTTGACGTAGTCGATCGCCTGCTGGACCGAGGTGATCTTCTCGGCCTCTTCGTCCGGGATCTCGCACTCGAACTCTTCTTCCAGCGCCATCACCAGCTCGACGGTGTCCAGTGAGTCGGCACCCAGATCATCGACGAACGATGCACTGGTGGTGACTTCCTCTTCCTTGACGCCGAGTTGTTCGACGACGATTTTCTTGACGCGTTCTTCGATGGTGCTCATTGGGGATATCGCTCCAGATGGAGTAGTGGTGGTTCGAGTTTTAGGACCCCCGCACATGGATGTGCGGTGCTCCTGTGAGGGACTCACAAAACGCCATCGCCGCTGCGATGGCCGCGTTGGATAGTGTAGTGGAAGCGCCCGGGCCTTGCATTGCAACACAATTCCCGGCCGATCAACCACTTGACGCCTCCCGGCGGCGCACGCTCACGGCATGTACATGCCGCCGTTGACGTGCAGGGTCTCACCGGTGATGTAGCGGGCGGTCGGGCCCGCCAGGAAGGCGACCGCATTGGCGATGTCTTCCGGCGCGCCCAGGTGGCCCAGCGCAATCTGCTGGAGCAGCGCGGCCTTGGCCTCTTCCGGCAGGGCGCGGGTCATGTCGGTATCGATGAAACCGGGCGCCACCACGTTGACGGTGACCCCGCGCGAGCCGATCTCCTTGGCCAGCGACTTGGAGAACGCGATGATGCCGGCCTTGGCCGCCGCGTAGTTGGTCTGGCCCGGATTGCCGGTCACGCCAACCACCGAGGCAATATTGATGATGCGGCCCTTGCGCGCCTTCATCATGCCGCGCATCACCGCCTTGGAGGTACGGAACACACTGGTCAGATTGGTATCGATGATGGACTGCCAGTCGTCGTCCTTCATGCGCATCAACAGATTGTCGCGGGTGATGCCGGCGTTGTTGACCAGGATCGAGATGGCGCCGAATTGCTTGCCGATCGCATCGATCAGTCCATCGACCGCGGCAGCATCGGTGACGTTGAGCTCGCGGCCGTGGCCGCCGCTGGCGGTCAGGCGCTCGCCGATGGCCGCCGCGCCGGATGCCGAGGTGGCGGTGCCGATGACGGTGGCGCCCTGGGCGGCCAGGGTGTCGGCTATGGCCGCACCGATACCGCGGCTGGCGCCGGTGACGAGGGCGATTTCGCCCTGCAGAGGCTGGTTCATGACTACTGTTCCTCGAAGGGGGACGTCGCGATCATTGCCGCGAACGTCGAGGGGGCCTGCATACGGAGTACGTGTACTGGATCAGTGGGTCCACGCATCGAGCGCACCGGCGTAATCGGCCGGTGTGGCCAGCGCACGCGCGTCCAGGCGCTTGTCGATGCGCTTGATGAGCCCGCTCAGCACCTTGCCAGGGCCGCATTCGGCGACACGGGTGATGCCGCGGGCGGCCAGCGCCTGCACGCAGCCAGTCCATTGCACCGGCAGGTACAACTGCTCCACCAGGGCCTGGCGGATCGCCTCGCTGCCCTCGTGCACGCGCGCATCGACGTTCTGCACCACCGGAATCTGCGGTGCCTGCCAGCTCAGCCCGGCCATCGCTTCGCCCAGCTGATTGGCCGCATCGCGCATCAGCGGGGTATGCGAAGGCACGCTCACCGCCAGCTTGACCGTCTTGCGCACGCCGCGCTCGGCCAGCAACGCCAGCGCGCGGTCCACCGCTGCGGCATCGCCACCGATCACAATCTGGCCGGGCGAATTGAAGTTGGCCGGCACCACCACCTGGCTGCCGGACGCCTCGACACAGACCTCCTGCACCACCGCATCCTCGGCACCCAGTACCGCCGCCATCGCGCCGACACCGGCCGGCGCGGCCGCCTGCATGAACTGGCCACGCAGTCGCACCAGGTGTGCGCCGTCATGCAGCGACAGGGCGCCGGAGGCGACCAGCGCGGTGTATTCGCCCAGGCTGTGCCCTGCCAGCAGCGCCGGGCGCTGCCCGCGCTGCGCGTTCCACAGCCGCCACACCGCCACGCCCGCAGCCAGCAGCGCCGGCTGGGTGTACTCGGTACGATTGAGCAGCTCTTCGGGGCCGCCCTGCGACAGTGCCCATAGATCAACCCCGGCGCCATCGGAGGCCTCGACGAAGGTCTCGCGGATCTGCGGGTGCAGCTCGGCCAGTTCGGCCAGCATGCCCAAGGACTGCGAGCCCTGGCCGGGAAAGACGAAGGCGAGAGTGGATTCGGTCACGCGCGGCTGCCAGCAAAAATCGAGCCGGGATGATACGTGCGAAATCGCTCTGGCGTCTGTACTGCCGCGTATGCAGCAACGCGGGCGCGAAGCCGGCCATGCCGATCCACCCATCTGCGCTGGCAAGCCGGTCGCCACTGTATCCAGACGCGCACGACCGGCAGTCAACCCGTCCACCGGGCACACGACGTTCTGGTGGCCAACCAGCAGGCATGCCTGCTACAGCATGCCGCGTAGCCTGCCGAAGCCCATGATGGCAATACTGCAGCTGACCAGCTACAGCTTTGCGGCCCCACGCCATCTCGCAACGCCAGGGCGAGCGCTCTGCATCAGCGAACATGGCACAGGCTGGAAGTCGGTGCGCACCACGGCGGGTGGGCAGCGGCTCGCACACGCACTGTCCACGCGCCCTGCAGGCAAGCCACTGCCCGCAGGCGGCCACCGTGCCCGCGCCACAACAGGCGCATGAGCGCTGCACTGATGAGTTGGAAATGCGCGCGCAACCTGGACCAGGCCACATGGTGAGCGATGGCATCTGCGCAACCGCAGCGCGGCGCGCCACAAGCACGCGACGGCCAGCCACTCAGCAAGCGGGGACTCAGTAGCGCAGCAGCGCAGAGCCCCAGGTGAATCCGCCGCCGAACGCTTCGAGCAGCAGCAGTTGGCCGCGCTGCACGCGGCCCGAGCGCACGGCCTCGTCGAGCGCCAGCGGCACCGACGCCGACGAGGTATTGCCGTGGCGATCCACGGTGACCACTACCTGCTCCATCGGCAACTCCAGCCGCTTGGCGGTGGCCTCGATGATGCGCAGGTTGGCCTGATGCGGGATCAGCCAGTCCAGGTCGTGCTTGTCCAGGCCATTGGCGGCCAGGGTCTCATCGACCACCGAATCCAGCGCCTTGACCGCATACTTGAACACGTCGTTGCCCTTCATCAGCAACGCGCCACCGCCGTTCTTGCCCTCGCGGAAACCCACCGAAACGCCGACCGGATCCCACAGCAGTTCCTTCTTGCTGCCATCGGCATGCAGGTGGGTGCTGAGGATGCCGGTGTCTTCGTCGGCCTTGAGGATCACCGCGCCAGCACCATCGCCGAACAGCACGCAGGTGGTGCGGTCGGTCCAGTCGACGATACGGGTCAGGGTTTCTGCGCCAACCACCAGGACGGTCTTGGCGTCGCCGCTACGCACGAACTTGTCGGCCACGCTAAGCGCGTAGACAAAGCCCGAACAGGCCGCGTTGACGTCCATCGCACCACAGCCGACATTGCCTAGCCGCGCCTGCAGCAGGCAGGCCGTGGACGGGAAGATCAGGTCGGGGGTGGTGGTGCCGATGACGATCAGATCAATCTCGTCGGCCGTCACACCGGCCGCTTCCATCGCCTTCAGCGAGGCGAAATACGCCAGGTCGCTGGTGGTCTGGTCGTCGGCAACGATGTGCCGCTCACGAATACCAGTGCGCGAGAAGATCCATTCATCGCTGGTGTCGACGATCTTCGACATGTCGTCGTTGGTCAACACCTTTTCGGGCAAATAGCTACCCGTGCCCGCGATTCTGGAATAGATCCGCTTGCTCATACTGTTTCCTGGTGCAAGAGCCACAGTGACCGGCGGCTCCGGAAGAATCGAGGACCGCCCGGCCGCGCACAAGACGCGGCGGGCGCCACGGATCAATCTTCTTGAACGGCCGACCTGGTCGCAATCACCTTCTTGCCACGGTAGTAACCGTCGGCGGTGATGTGGTGGCGCAGATGGATCTCGCCGCTGGTCGGGTCGGTCGACAGCTGCTTGGCGGTCAGGGCGTCGTGCGAACGACGCTGGCCGCGACGGGACGGGGTGACACGGGATTTCTGCACAGCCATGGGATTGCTCCAACTTTAGTTCGATAACTTTGATCTGTTGAGTCGAACCGCACGCTCTACGCCCGCGTCGACCTGTCTTTCCGCCCTTAACAGCGGCGGTTACTGTTTTTTCAACGCTGCCAGCGCCGCGAACGGGCTGGCCTTGTCCTGCTCTTCCCGGGTCGGAACCCACTCAGCCTCGACGGCTTCGCTTCCGGGCGCCACCGGCACCACCGGCACCGACAACACCAACTCGTCCTCCACCAGATCCAGCGCCCGCAGCATGCCGTCTTCCGGCACCAGCAAGGCTTCGTAATCGGGCGGCAATGCAGCCTCTTCGTCCTCGTCGCGAATCAGGCCAAGACGCTGACTGATCCGCACCGGATACAGGAATCGTTGCAGGCTGCGCTGGCACGCCAGCGGCAGCTCGACATCGATGCTGAGTTCGACATAGGCGACCTTGAGCAGAGCGTCCTGGTCGAACTCAAGCGAGTAGACGCACTCGCCTTCGGTATCGACCAGGCTGTCTTGCAGGCGGGTCATCGCGGACAACCGGATGCGGCCATCGAAGCGCCTGCGCGCTGCGACCATCCGCCAAGCATCCAACATTTCGGGCACGTTCGCGGACATAAGCCGCAGAATGTTAAGCACCCGCCGCAGCCCTGTCAAATGCACCCATTCACAGATGCTGCAACCCGTGCGGGCTGGCAGACTCTCCTGCCACCTCGCGCAACGCCCATGATGCCACGCCTGATCCTTGCCTCCACCTCCGTCTACCGGCGCGACCTGCTTGGCCGCCTGCAACTGGAATTCAGCACCGCCCGCCCGGAGGTCGACGAGCGAGCCCGGCCAGGCGAACTGCCGGCCGCCCTGGCCACCCGCCTGGCCGCCGAAAAGGCCACCGCCGTGGCAGCCGGCGCCCCCGACGCCCCCGACGCCTGGGTGATCGGCGCAGACCAGGTTGCCGACCTGGATGGCGAGGCCCTGGGCAAACCGGGCACCCTCGCCGGGGCGCAGGCGCAACTGGGCGCCATGTCCGGGCGCGTGGTGCGCTTCCATACGGCCGTCAGCCTGGTCGGCCCGCAAGGCAGATGGCATGCCCTGGATCTCACTGAGGTACAGCTGCGCCCGCTGACGCCTGACGACATCGCGCGCTACCTGGCCACCGAGCCGGCACTGGATTGTGCGGGCAGCTTCAAGTGTGAAGGCCTGGGCATCAGCCTGTTCGACGCCATCCGCAGCACCGACCCCACCGCACTGGTCGGCCTGCCGCTGATCGCGCTGGCGCGGCTGTTGCGGCAGGCGGGCTTCGTGCTTCCTTGAAATCCGATCCGGCCGTGGCGATGGCCCACCCTCGCGATGACTGATGCTTGCCAGCTTGTGCGCCACTGCCTGCGCCCACAGCGCGGTGACCACTGCGCACGGCACAAGCTATCGGTCATTGTGGAATTTAGGGTGCGGAAACGGTGACGGGTTGTTCCCACCAGTCCTCGACGCTGCCGTCGCGGCCGTGCAGGCGCAGTCCCAACCAGTGCGTGCCGGGGGGCAACGCCCGCGTGTCGAGCGTGGCGGAAAAACCGACGTTCGGATGCTGCGGGTCGGTGGAAAGTTTCCAGTACGGGCGCACCTCCAGCGCACTGCCGTACGCGGCGCTGGCCACCGGGCGGCCGTCGAGCAGCAGCTCCACATCTGCCAACCCGACTCCATCCTTGAAGGCCCAGCCGCGCACCTGCACCTGGCCTGCGACATTGGCATCCGGCAGCGGCGTATCGATCCAGGCCATCGCCGGGGCCACGCATGGCCCGGGCGCGCGCTGCGCTGGCAATGCGAACAGCAAAAACCGCTGATAGCCATGATCGGTGGAAACCACGGTCGGCGGTGGCAACGGCCCGACCATGTCGCAGATGGCGTGATAACGCGCGAGCAGATCGCGGTAGCGCTGATCGCTGGGCGACAGCACCAGCAATCGCGGTCCGTCACGCGTGCCGTCGCTGAGCAGGCCCCACTGCTGCAGCTGCGCGCTGCGCCCGTGCTTGTCGTTCAAATCGGCAGGCAGCACCTGGATCTGCGCATTGCGCAACTGAAACCCGAGCTCGGCGCCGACCTTGAAATTCTCCGCCAGTACGCGCGTGTCCGGCGGCATCTGCGCCAGCTGACGCCTGACCGCGCGCGCCAGATCGTTCCAGCCGGCAAAATTGCGTGGGTAGTATTTTTCGCCAGCCGCATGCGCGCGAATGGAGGGTACCGACACCGCCAGGTAATACCCATACGCGGCCAGCATGCCGAGCAGCGCCAGCAGCCAGGCGGCACGCCGCAGTGCGTGCGGCCAGCGCATCAGGATCATCGGCACCGGCACCAGCAGCGCGAGATAGCCCGGCAGCGGCCAATGGAAGCTGATGCGTTCGGCATCGCTGAAGAAGCCGAGCACGAAGATCGCCACGGTCGAGATGCCGCCCAGCAGGCCAAAATAGCGCCATTGCGCGCGCGCACCCCCACCAGTGCGTGTGCCAGCCAGGCCCACCTTGAACATCGCCCATGCCAACAGCGGCGTTACCGCCACTGCCTGGATCAACAGGAACCATAGACCGCCAATCTGGAACCGCCACGGATGTCGGTCGACCAGCTGAAAGCGCAGCCCGGCCTCGTCGTGGTCGGTGTTCCAGAACAACAACGGCAACCAGCTCACTGCGCCCACCGTCAGCGCCATCCAGATACGCGGGTCGCGCAGCACCGCGCGCCCCTGCGGAATGCACACCAGCGCGATGCAGCCCACGCCGATCACGCCAACGAAGCGGTAGTGGCTGAGCGCACCGATTGCCAGGCCAATGGCGAGCTCCAGCGCACTGGTGGCATCGACCTCGCGCAACAGCCGCGCGCCGGCATCCATGCAGAGCACCGCTGCCAAGGCCATCGGCACATCCGGCACCGCCAGGATGCCCAGCGTGGCCGACAGCGGCATCAGCAGAGTCAGGCTGCCCGCCTGCCAACCCAGGGTGGAGCCGAACCAGCGCGTGGCGATGTGCGCGATCAACCACGGCAGCAACGCGGCGATGGCCAGAAACGGCAGCCGCAGCGCCAGCAGGTGATGCCCACCGAGCTCGACCCCCAGCCGCGCCAGCCAGGCGGTCATGCCCGGTAGATCCGAATACGCCGCGGCCAGATGCTGGCCTTCCTGCCAGTAGAACGCCTCGTCCACGAACAACGGCAACCGTGCGGCGATCAACAGCTTGACGGCAGTGGCCAGTGTCCACAGGATCACGAAGGTGCGATGTGCGCGTTGGTCTCCCTGCATTGCCCTGTGCACTCTTCTTTTTTACCTACGGAATTGTGATGTCGACACCGCTGCGTTCCACGGAAATGCTAACCGATGCGCTGCGTCAATCGCTGCGGCGCGCGCAAGACCAGGTCAATTCGCTGCTGCTGGGCAAGGCGCAGGAAGTGCGGCTGGCGTTCGTGGCACTGCTGTCCGGGGGACATCTATTGATCGAGGACCTGCCCGGCCTGGGCAAGACCACCCTGGCCCACGCCCTGGCCTCCAGCCTGGGGCTGGGTTTCCAGCGCGTGCAGTTCACCTCGGACCTGTTGCCGGCCGATGTGCTGGGCGTGTCGGTCTACGATGCCGCCTCGCGCCAGTTCCAGTTCCATCCCGGCCCGGTATTCACCAACGTGCTGCTGGCCGATGAAATCAATCGCGCCCCGCCGCGCACGCAGAGTTCCTTGCTGGAAGCGATGGCCGAACAGCAGGTCACCCTCGATGGCGTCACGCATGCCTTGCCCGAGCCGTTCTTCGTGATCGCCACGCAGAACCCGGTGGACCTGTCGGGCACGTTTCCCCTGCCCGACTCGCAGCTGGACCGCTTCCTGCTGCGGCTGAGCCTGGGCTACCCCAGCGCCGATGCCGAACGCGCGCTGCTGTCGGGGACCGACCGGCGCGAATTGATCGCCCAGGCCGCACCGCAGCTCAGCGATACCGACGTGGTGGCATTGCGCGCGGCGGTCGGTCAGATCCACACCAGCGATGCGTTGATCGCCTATGTGCAGGCGCTGCTGCTGCGCAGCCGCCAGCATGCAGGGGTGCGGGTGGGGCTGTCACCGCGTGCCGGCATCGCGCTGCTGCGTGCCGCCAAGGCCTACGCGCTGCTGCTGGGGCGCGAGCATGTGCTGCCGGAGGATGTACAGGCACTATTCGTGGCCGTGGCCGGGCACCGGCTGGTGCCGGAAGCCGAATCCTCGTCCGGACCGGCGTTGGCCAAGGCGCTGCTGCACAGCGTGCCGGTGGACTGATACCGGTGCGTGCGTCATTGCACGGCATTGGCCGCCGCCTCAGCCTGCTGGCCCGTCCGCGGGGCGCGGAGGCCTTGCCGATCGTGCTGGATCGGCGGCGGATCTATGTGCTGCCGACCCGCTTCGGGCTGTTCGTCACCGCCTTGCTACTGACGATGTTGCTGGGCGCGTTGAACTACAACAACAACCCGGCATTGCTGCTGGCGCTGCTGCTGGCCACCGCCGGGATTGCCAGCAGCATCATGGCGCACCTGCAGTTGTCGGCGCTGCGCGTGGAGGCAGTCTCGGCCGAACCGGTGATCGCCGGCGATGCGCTGCGCATGCGGGTCTCGCTGGCCCGCCGCGACACCCGCATGCGACGTGGCCTGCGCCTGGATCACCTGGACAGCAGCGGCTTCTGTTCGCTGCTCGATCACGACAACGCCGAGGTCGACCTGCTGCTGCCCACCATCCGGCGCGGCTGGCAGGACATCGAACGCATCCGGCTGTCCAGCACCCAGCCGCTGGGACTGGTGCGTGCATGGTCCTGGGTGTGGCCGGAAACGCCGCTGCTGGCCTACCCCCGGCCCGAGGATCACGGCCCCAGCCTGCCGGACGGCGCCGGCGCGCCCAACCAGACCCGGCTGCACGCCCAGGGCGAGGAACTGCACCAGCTGCGCCCGTACCGCGCCGGCGATGCCCCACGTATGATCTCCTGGAAGCATTCGGCCCGCCGCGACACCCTGCTGGTGCGCGAGTACGAACAGCCGCTCGGCATCGAGGTGACGCTCGACTGGCGCACCTTGCACGCACTGCCCTACGAACGCCGCATCGCGCGGCTGGCACGCTGGGTCAGCCTGGCCGAACGCGACGGGCGCCGCTATCGCCTGTTGCTGCCCGGCCAGCCGCCGCTGGGGCCTGCGCAAGGGCCTTCGCACCATCATCTGTGTCTGCGTGCCCTGGCACTGCTTCCCCATGATTGAGCCGGCCCTTCCCATTGCGCAGGCCAGCCGTGGCTGGGTACTGGCCACCAGTTGGCTGGCGCTGGCACCGCTGCTACTGCAGTTGCCTGGCCTGCTCGCCGCCACCATCGCCGTGACTGCTTTGCTGGTCGGCGTGCTGAGCTGGCGCGGCACGCTGATGGCACCGGTGCGGTTGCTGCTGGTGGTGGCGATGCTGGCAGCGGTGTACTGGCAGATCGGCATGCGCTTCGGCCGCGATACCGGCTGCGCCGTATTGGCCGCGATGCTGGCGATCAAGGCCTCCGAACTGCGCAGCTTGCGCGATGCACGCAGTCTGCTGGGCTTCGCATTGTTCGCCCCGTTTGCGGCGTTCCTGCTCGACCAGGGGCCGGCGACGATGGCCCTGGCACTGCTGGCCGTGCTCAGCGCCCTGCTCAGCATGCAGCGGCTGGCCGACGAAGAGCACCACACCGCCACCCCCACCCTGCGCCTGCAGTTGCGCGGCATCGGCAGACTGGTGGCGATCGGGGTGCCGCTGGCACTGGCCACGTTCTGGCTGCTGCCGCGCCTGAGCTCGCCGCTGTGGGGCGTGCCCGAGCGTGCGTTGGCGCGGCCCGGCTTGTCGGACAATATGTCGCCGGGCGAGTGGATCGACCTGATGGCCGACGACAACCCGGCGCTGCGCGTGCAGTTCACCGGCAAGGCACCGCCGCCGGAGCAACGCTACTGGCGCGGGCCAGTGATGTGGGACTTCGATGGCCGTTCCTGGCAGCGCGCGCGCTGGACCGGTCGCGGCCAACCGGCATCGGTCACGCCCGGCCCGCAGACCTATCGCTATCGCCTGGATTACGAGCCCACCGATCGTCGCCAGCTGGTCTCGCTGGATCTCCCTACCCAAGGCGTTGCCAATGCCGATCTCTCGCCTGACTACGAATTATTTGCGCAGCGGCCGCTGATCGCTCTTACCCGCTGGGATCTGGAGTCGGCACCGCCGGCACGCTTCGACACCGATCTGCCCGCACAGTTGCGCAAACGTGCGCTCGCGCTGCCGCCCGGCTTCAATCCACGCACGCTCACCCTGGCCCGGCAATGGCGCGCCGAGGCTGGCGGCAACGACGAGGCCATCATGCAACGGGCGCTGCAGTGGATCACCCGCGAATTCGCCTACACGCTGGACACGCCACTGCTGGGCCGCAACAGCGTCGACGAATTCCTGTTCCAGCAGAAGGCCGGCTTCTGCGAACACTTCAGCTCGGCGTTCGTGGTGCTGATGCGCGCCGCTGGCATCCCCGCGCGCGTGGTGACCGGCTACGCCGGAGGCACCTACAACACCTTTGGCAACTATTGGGTGGTGCGGCGCATGGATGCGCATGCCTGGACCGAGGTGTGGCTGGCAGGCCGTGGCTGGGTGCGCGTGGACCCCACTGCCGCGGTGGCACCGGAGCGCATCTACGACACGCTGGAGGATCGCCTGCAGACCGGTGGCGGTAACGACTTCGGCCAGCTCGGCGCCTGGGCCAGCCTCGGCCAGGTCAGCGACTGGCTGCGCCGCGGCTGGAACGATCTGGTGCTGTCCTTCAATGCCGACCGCCAGCAACGGCTATTGCAACCGTTCGGCATCGAACGCCTGGACCCGACCCAGCTGGCTACCATCTTCGGCGTGTTCGCCATCGGCGCCCTGGCCTGGATGGGTTGGCTGCTGGCACGCGGCGAACGCGAGCGCGACCCGTTGCTGCGCGCCTGGCATCGATTGAGCCGCCGCTATGCCAAGCTGGGGCTGGCACGCGAGCCGCACGAGCCGGCCATCGCCTGGGCGCAGCGTGTGGCCCGCACGCACCCGGGCACGCCGCTGCTGGCACTCAGCCAACGTTTCGCTGCCGCGCGCTACGCTGGCGCCAGTTTGGACAGCGCCACGCTTCTGAACGACCTGCAGCAGCATCGCCCGCGAATCGGAGCTTCCTCATGAGTACCCGTTTTCTTGTTCCCCTTATCGCAGTGCTCGGGCTCGCTGCCTGCGCCACCGCACCCAAGCCGCTGCAGGGCCAGTTCCCCACGGTCAGCCCGAGCGACTCTGCCGCCAGCGCGCAACTGGGCACCTCGGTGCGCTGGGGCGGCAAGATCATCCAGACCAAGCCCAGCCAGGGCCAGACCTGCTTCGAACTGATCTCGCGCCCGCTCAACGCCAGCGGCCGCCCGGACCGCAACGCGGTGGACGCCAGCGACGGGCGTTTCCTCGCATGCCGCGCGGGCTTCTACGATCCGGCGGTGTTCGAACCCGGCCGCGAGGTCACCTTCATCGGCAAGATCGAAGGCTTCGAGACCACCAAGATCGGTGAGTACGACTACCGGCTGCCCAAGGTGGCGGCCGACGTGGTCTACCTCTGGCCGGAAGTCCGCGACGTGGACGTGATTCCGGCCTACCCGTACGGCCCGTGGGGCGACCCATGGGGTCCGCGCTGGGGTGGCGGCTGGGGTTGGGGCCGCGGCTGGTGGTGATCCAGCGCTGAGTCAGCGTAGCCTGCAAAACGCCGCTCTCTCGGGAGCGGCGTTTTTGTTTGTGCGTAATCCGCAGGCAGATGAACAACCGTCGGTGTGATTCGCGTGCAGGATGCGTAGCCGGCACCGAAACACCCGGATCAGGGCGTGCCGAATCGCCCCAACGGCGCGCCGGCCAGCAGATGCAGATGGATGTGGAACACCGTCTGCCCGGCATGCTCGCGGCAATTCATCACGATGCGGTAGCCGTCCTGCGCCAGACCCTGCTGGCGAGCGTACGTGGCAGCGGCGAGCGCCAGCTTGCCGACCAGCAACGCCTGCTCCGGCGGCACATCGTCCAGGGTGGGAATCGCCTGCTGCTTGGGGATGAACAGCACATGCACCGGCGCCTGCGGTGCGATGTCTTTAAAGCCCAGCACCTCGTCGTCTTCATAAACGATAGTGGCGGGAATTTCGCGGCGAATGATCTTGCCGAAGATGGTGTCGGTCATGGCGGGAATCGGGAATCGGGATTGGGGAATCGCAAGAGCTTACAGCCCTTGGCTCCTGACGTTGCTTCTCCGATTCCCCATTCCCGACTCCCGATTCCCAGCACTCAAAGCACCTCGCTGCGCGTGCCGAAGGCATGCGACAGGGTGCCGCGATCCACGTATTCCAGCTCGCCGCCCAGCGGCATGCCCTGAGCGAGCCGGCTGGGGCGCACGCCGTGCTGGCGGGCCAGCTGTGCCAGGTAATGCGCGGTCGCCTCGCCTTCCACGGTGGCATTGGTGGCGATGATCATTTCGGTGACCTCGCCGGCGGCCAGGCGCTCGCCGAGCCGGTCCAGCCCCAGTTCGCGCGGGCCGATGCCGTCCAGCGGCGACAACCGTCCCTGCAGGATGAAGTACAGGCCGCGATAGCCGGTGGCGTGTTCGATCGCCAGCCGATCGGCCGGCGATTCCACCACGCACAATTGCTGCCGATCACGGCTGCTGCTGGCGCAGATCGTGCAGATGTCCGACTCGGTGAAATCCCGGCACTGCACGCAGTGGCCGACCTTTTCCACCGCATTGGCCAGCGCCGCAGCCAGGCGACGCCCACCCTCGCGCTCGCGCTCGAGTACGTGGTAGGCCATGCGCTGCGCCGATTTCTGGCCCACGCCCGGCAACACCCGGAAGGCCTCGATCAGTTGTTCGAGTAGGGAGGACATTCGGGTTGGGAATCGAGAATCGGGAGTTGGGAATCGCAACAGCAAAGCCATCTCGCTCTACGATTCCCCATTCCCCACTCCCGATTCCCCGCCTCTCAGAACGGCAACTTCATGCCAGGCGGCAGCTGCATGCCGGCCGTGGCCGAACCCATGCGGTCCTTGGATTCGGCATCGATCTTGTTGGAGGCGTCGTTGAAGGCGGCGGCAATCAGGTCTTCGGCCATCTCCTGGTCGGAGAGGATGCTCGGGTCGATGCGCACCTTGCGGCATTCCTTGGCGCCGGTCAGCGTCACGCTGACCATGCCGCCGCCGGCTGTGCCGGTGACTTCCAGCTTGGCCAGTTCTTCCTGGGCGCGCTGCAGGCTCTCCTGCATCTTCTGCGCCTGCTGCATCAGTTGGGCAATATTTCCACGCATGGGTCGTTACTCGTCGTAAGGGCGGATGGAATCGGGAACCACCCGCGCGCCCTGCTGCTGGATCAGCCGCTGCACATTCGGGTCGTTCATGAAAGCGTCTTCGGCGGCGCTCTGGCGCTCGCCTTTTTGCCGGTTGGCGCGCTCGTGCAAGGTCTCGACGTCGGCACTGCCGGTCTCGATGACGATGCGCGGCGTGTTGCCCATCACCGGTGCCAGCGCTTGCGCCAGATTGGCGATGGAGCGCTCGGACGTGAGGTATTCAAAGCCCGGCGCCAGCGCCAGCCGCAGCACCCCGTCGCGGTGACCGATAAAGGCCGCGTTGGCCGCGAGCTGCCGCGACGGGCCGTTCAGGCCACTGCGGGTGACCAGCTCCAGCCACTGCTCGGCGTCGGCGATGTGGCCGTCGCCGAGCAGCGACGCCGAATCTGACGCTGTTGATGCCATGGCGAAACCCGGCGGCGGTGCCAGCGGCACTTCCACCGCATCGGGCACGACTGCAGGTGCAGGCGCTGCGGCCTCAACGGGGGGCGCCATGGCCGCTTCCGGCGCGACCACCACCGAGGCTGGAGTGATCGCCGGGGCGGTGGGCGAGGCGGGTTCGGACGCAGATGCGGCTATCGATGCCGGCGCGGGCGCTGCAGGCGTCCTGACCGGCGCGTCGTCCACCGCCCAGGGCGGGGTATCGTCGGTGCGCGCCGGCGCCGGCGCTGCGCCGGCAGCCGCTGCCGAGGGCGCCAGCGAAACCACCGGCGCCACCGCAACAGCAGCCGGCAGTGCAGCAGCAGGCGCATTTTGCGCCAATGCCTCTTCCGTGGACTGCGCCGGCGTCGACACCATCGCAGGCGCAGAGACGGCAGCGGCGGACGCAGCAGCCTGCGTGCCGGCATTGACGGTGCGGCTGCCGCCAGCAACAGCGCCACGGCCATCGTCGCTGCTGCCAGCCGGCACCGTTGCCGCCGGCCGGAAGGCCAGCATGCGCAGCACCGCCATTTCGAACCCGGCGCGCGGGCTGGGCGCCAGATACAGATCGCGGCGCCCGTTGAGCGCCATCTGGTACCACAGCTGCACCACTTCCGGGCGCAGCTGGGCGGCAAACGGAGTCGGGTCGATACCGTCGCCGACAAATGCCACCGACGGCACCAGCTGTTGCACCTGCACGCGGTGCAGGGCCTCGGCCAGCGCTTCCAGCACGCCACTCCAGTCCGGCGAGAATTCAGCCAGCGCGGCCACCACCTTGAGCAACTGCGCGCCATCGCCATCGGCCAGCGATTGCAGCATGGCGCCGACCTGGGTGCGATCCACCGTGCCGAGCATCGTGCGCACCACATCCTCGCGCAGCGCACCGCCGGCGTAGGCGATCGCCTGGTCCAGCAGCGACAGGCCATCGCGGAGCGAGCCGTCGGCCGCCTTGGACAGTTGCACGATCGCCGACGGGTCCGATTCGATCTGCTCGGCGGCCAGGATGCGGGTCATCTGGCCCTGGATCTGGTCTTCGTCCAGCCGCTTGAGATTGAACTGCAGGCAACGCGACAGCACCGTCACCGGCAACTTCTGCGGGTCGGTGGTGGCCAGCAGGAACTTCACATGCTCGGGCGGCTCTTCCAGCGTCTTCAGCAACGCGTTGAAGGCCGCCTTGGACAGCATGTGCACTTCGTCGATCAGATAGACCTTGAACTTGCCGCGCGAGGGCATGTACTGCGCGTTCTCGATCACCTCGCGCACATCGTCCACACCGGTGTTGGACGCGGCGTCGATCTCCAGCAGGTCGATGTAGCGGCCGGCATCGATGTCCAGGCAGGCCGGGCAGGTGCCGCACGGGTCGGCGCTGGTGCCGGTCTCGCAGTTCAGCGACTTGGCGAAGATGCGCGCAATGGTGGTCTTGCCCACGCCGCGGGTGCCAGTGAACAGAAACGCATGGTGCACGCGCCCGCTATCGAGCGCATTGCTGAGCGCGCGCACCACGTGCTCCTGGCCCACCAGCTCGGCAAAACGCTTCGGGCGCCACTTGCGGGCGAGAACGAGATAGGACATCGGGCAACCAGCTTCTTCTGAGCCGATATTGTGCCACGCCGCGTCAAGCCGATCGTTCAGCGGGCGTCACCCCCGCTCGCCTTCACGCAGCTGACCGCCCCGCCCTGCCGGCCCCTCCATGGCGCGGATACGGTCTGGCGCATGCACGCTTGTCCTTGTTAACCGCGCGTGTGACGGCTAGAATCCCGCTCCTGCCTTCGACCTGGTCGTCCGGCAGGTACGGAGAGGTGTCCGAGTGGTTGAAGGAGCACGCCTGGAAAGTGTGTAAGCGTCTAAACCGCGCTTCGGGGGTTCGAATCCCCCTCTCTCCGCCAGTTTCATGATCTGCGCGACGAATCGGTCGCAGCAGATCCGGGCCATGACACTGGCCCACGTCTTATGGTGGCCCCGTCGGTCCCTCGCGACGCTAGATCGAAAATCCCGCCAGGGCCGGAAGGCAGCAACGGTATCGATCGATGCGGGCGCCGAGGTCAACCGGCGGGGACACCACCCCAATCCCCCACCCGGATGCATCGCAAGCCACATGCGCTATTGCGAGATGCGCGCTGTCGTCGTCATCGGTCTGGATATCGAGCAACCAAGTCGCGGGCCATGCCTGCACTAATTGCGTTCGCTCAGGCCTGTTGGCGTCCTGCGGTCCACGAGCGCTCAATACCTCCGCACCGACCTCATTGCGACTGCGGGTGCAGCCAGCCTGCGTCGCCTTCGAGGTAATGTTCGTGCTTCCAGATCGGCACGCGCGCCTTGACCTCGTCGATGATGAAACGGCATGCATCGAAGGCGGCACCTCGATGCGCCGCACTCACGCCGACCCACACCGCCATGTCGCCGATGCGCAGCTCGCCCACGCGGTGCACGCAGTGCGCGTGCACGATGGAAAACCGTTGCATCGCCTCGTCCAGCACACGCTGGCCTTCGGCCTGCGCCAGTGCGGCATACGCCTCGTAGCGCAGCCCGGCCACTTGGCGGCCGTCATTGTGATTGCGCACCCAGCCTTCGAAGCTGGCAAAGGCACCGGCATGTGGATGTTCCATCCCGCCGCGCAGATGATCGAGCGGCAACGGGACATCGGACAACGCAAACACTGCGGCAATCTGATCGCTCATGCTCAACCTCCCGACACCGGTGGAATGAACACCACTTCGCTGCCGTCGCGCAGCGCATCCTCCCAGCGCGCGAACGCGCCATCCACGGCCACGCGCAGTTGTGCTGGCCCCCAGCGCAAGCCGTGCCGCGCAGCGAGCTCGGCGTACAGGCCACGCAGGCTCTGTGCATCGGACTGCACGCGCTCGTCGGCCATGCCCGCCGCCTCGCGCAGGCTGGCGAAATACAGCACCGTTACCGTCGCAGTCATTGCGCCGCTCCGATATCGCGCTTGCCACCACGCTTGGATACAAGCTTGGTCGGGCCGATGCTCATGCTGTGCGATAACGCCTTGCACATGTCATAGACCGTCAACGCGGCCACGCTGGCACCGGTAAGCGCCTCCATTTCCACGCCGGTACGATGCACGCAACGTACCGTGCAACGGATGTCGAGCACCTGCTCGCCGGCCCAGTCGATCTCGAAACGACACGCATCGATCGGTAGCGGATGGCAGAACGGAATCAATTCGTGCGTGCGCTTGACCGCCATGGTGCCGGCAATCACTGCGGTTTCCACGATGCCGCCCTTGGCGCTGCGCAAGCCATTGGCGCGCAGCTGCGCGGCCACGGCGGCCGGAAAGCGCACGCGGCTCTCTGCGGTGGCGCTACGGGCGGTGACCACCTTGTCCGAGACATCCACCATCGTGGGAAGCCCGGCATCGTCGAGGTGGGTCAGGCGTACGGAACGGGATTTTGCAGGCATGGGAAGCGACGCGAAGACAGGCGATCAGGATGCGGCATTCTCGGTGAACAGGGTGCCTTGATGGAACAGCAGCTGCCAACCATAACTCCTGCGCCGCCGCCAGTTACGCAAGGCCTGCACGACCTCAGGACGGCGATCCATCGACGGTGTGCGCAGCTGCGTCAGCACTGCGTCTGCGCTCATCCGCCGATCAAAAACATCTCGACCGGCTTGCCGCGGCGTGGTACCGAGGCCCGCACTTCGCTGTAGCGGTCGCCACGTACGCTCCAGCGCTGACGCAGATGTGTTGCCAGCGCAGGCTCGCCGTTGGCCAGGGCTGGTTTGAGGTCGTGGCCCTGGCTGGCAAACAGGCAGGTATACAGATGCCCGTCTGCCGAAACGCGCGCGCGCTGGCAATCGCCGCAGAACGGCACGCTGACCGAACTGACGAAGCCCACTTCGCCAGCACCGTCGACAAACGCATGGCGCTGCGCCACTTCACCGGTGTAATTGGCGTCCAGCGCCACCAGTGGCCAGCGCGCGTGGATGCGTTCGTGCAATTGCGCGGACGTCACCACCGCATCAGGGGTCCAGCCGTTGCAGCTGCCCACGTCCATGAATTCGATGAAACGCAGCACATGCCCGCTGCCCCGGAAGTGCTCTACCAGCGGCAACACCTGGTCTTCGTTGACGCCGCGCTGCACCACGCAATTGATCTTCAGCCGCTCGAATCCGGCCCGCTCGGCCGCGGCAATGCCGCCCAGCACCTGCGCGATCTCGCCGCGGTCGCCACTCATACGCCGAAACAATGTCGGATCCAGCGCATCCATGCTGACGGTGATGCGACGTAGCCCCGCCTGCCGCAGCGCAACAGCCTGGCGCGCAAGCAAGGTGCCATTGGTGGTCAGCGCCAGATCTTCGATGCCCTCGATCGCAGTCAGCCGCGCAATCAGGCTCGGCAGGTCGCGGCGTAGCAGCGGCTCTCCGCCGGTCAGGCGCACCTTAGTGACGCCGACCGACACGAACGCACGCACCAGCGTTTCCAGCTGATCGAAACTCAACCGCTGCTGTGAGTCGAAGCCGTAATCGTCGGGCACGCGGTCGGCCGGCATGCAGTAGCCGCAACGGAAGTTGCAGGCCTCGATCACCGACAGGCGCAGGTCGCGCAGCGGGCGGCCATAGCGGTCCTGCAGGGGCGCGCCGGCCAGCGTGGGCAGCGTCGGGGTGCCCATCAGCGCACCATGGCGGCGGTCGGGTCCGCCAACACCAGGTATTGCCCGGGCACGGCGACGCGGTGGCCACGCGCGCGCAGCACGTCGCCGTCGGCATCGCTGGCGTAGTGGTACAGCAGCATGCGGCCCAACAGGTCCTGCGGGTACTCCCGCTCCAGATCGTCCACGCCAGTATGCGACGGGTTGCCGTGAACGCCGCAGTCATGCGCAATCAGCTCGTTGTCGCTCGCATAACGCTTCAGCATCTCCGGGATGGGCCGGGTGTCGCCGGTCCACACCAACGCACCCTGCAGGCGCAGTCCGAAGGCAGTCTCTGGCCAGTGGTGGCGCACCGGAAACACCTCCAGCCGCACTCCGTCGTGCCAGAACGCATCGCCCACCGGCACCAGCTGGAACGCATCCCAAAAGTTGGCCCCGCCCTCGGCCAGCACGTTCGGATAATCGGCAATGCGCCGCTGCAGCAGCGGCACCACCGGTGCCGGCACGTACAGGCGCGTGCGTCCGCGACGTTCGGAGAAGTAACTGTCCACGAACAGCCGCTCCAGCCCGCCCACATGGTCCAGATGCACATGGGTGATGAAGATCGCCTGCGGCAGGCCACCATAGTGCGCCTGATAGGCAGTCAGACCCTCGCTGCCACAATCGATGGTCAGCCACGGCGCACCGGCGCGCTCGAGCGTGGCCATCGGCGAACCGAGCGCCACCGCCGACGCATTGCCGACTCCCTGCACGCGCAAGGCCCACTGCATCAGTAGCCCCGGCCCCAGGCCAGCTCGTAGGCGCGATGCAGGCGTTCGTAGTCCTTGTCCACCTCTTCGCGGCTGCGGTTGCCGCGCAGCTTCAGCAACGAGCGATGCAGCCGCTCGAGGTTGCGCTTGCGCCAGCGCGTGGCCGGGATGCGCAGCACGCTGCGGTCGAAATCGATCAACCAGCCATGCCCGCCGGCGTCGAACAGGATGTTGTGGGCATTGAGATCGGCGTGGTCCAGCCCGGCGCGATGGAAGCGCGCAATCAGCTGGCCGGTGGCCTCCCAGGGCGCGCCACGCCCGGCCACCTGGGCGTGATCGGCCAGCGAGCGCACGTTTTCCAGCCGCTCCATCAACAGCGCCGCGCGATAGCCCAGGCCTTCGCGCAAGTAACAGGCGGCCAGCGGTCGCGGCACCGGCAGCTTGCGCTTGATGAGTTCACGCATCAGCCGGAACTCGGCAAAACTGCGCGTGCGTCCGGCGCCTTTCCACAGGTACCGATCGCGGCTCACGCGTGCCGCCATGCCGCCACGCAAGTATTGCCGCAACACGCTGCGGCCGAACGGCGCATCCACGAACCACGCGCCGCCACGCCCGCCCTCGTCGACCGGCCGCGCCCTGTCGCCCCAGCGCTGCGGCGAAAACAACCCGGCGTCGGCTTGCCGTAGCCGTTCGCGGTCGAACAGAATGGCGCCATAGCCGCGACCCTCGCGGTACGGCGTCAGCGCTTCGGTGGCGTCGAAAGAAACCATCTATCGAGTCTAACAACACCATGGCTCTCACGCCTGCATCGCTGTGCCTGCTGCGCCTGTCCGCCCTGGGCGACGTCACCCACGTAGTGCCGCTGGTGCGCACGCTGCAGGCGGGCTTCCCGCAGACGACACTGCATTGGATCATCGACAAGGCCGGGCTGAAGTTGCTCGACGGCCTGCCCGGCGTGCATTTCCACGCCTACGACAAACGCAGTGGCGTGGCGGGCATGCGCGCGCTGCGCCGGCAACTGGCTCAGCTGGGGCGCTTCGACGCCCTGCTGCAGATGCAGGTGGCGTTGCGCGCGAACGTACTCTCGGCCTTCGTGCCGGCGCGCCGGCGCATCGGCTACGACCGCAGCCGCTCCAGGGACCTGCACGGCCTGTTCGTCAACGAACGCATCGCCGACCGCCCCGGCATCCATGTGCTCGACGCCATCGGCAGCTTCGCCGAGCCGCTGGGCCTGCGCCAGACGCAGGTGCGCTGGGACCTGCCGGTGCCCGAGGACGCACATGCCTGGGCGCAAGCGCAGTGGCAGGACGACGGCCGCCCGGTGCTGATGATCTCGCCCTGCTCCAGCCATGCGCGGCGCAACTGGTACCCGGACCGCCACGCCGCCCTGGCCGACCATGCCGCCGCACAGGGCTGGCGCGTGGTGCTGTGCGGCGGCCGCAGCGATCTGGAACGCAGCACCGCCGATGCCATCACCGCCAACGCACGTACGCCGGTGCTGGACCTGGTCGGCAAGGACACGCTCAAGCAGCTGCCCGCCCTGCTCGCCCGCGCAGATTTGGTGGTCACGCCAGATTCGGGGCCGATGCACATCGCCAACGCGATGGGGACCAAGGTGCTGGGGCTGCATGCGGCCAGCAACCCCCGGCGCAGCGGCCCGTATTCGGACGTGCGCTATTGCGTGGACCGCTACGACGCGGCGGCACGCAAGTACCTGCACAAGCCGGCCGACCAGCTGCGCTGGGGCACCAAGATCGAATTCGACGACGTGATGCAGCTGGTCAGCGTGGACGATGCGATTACCGCCTTCGAGCGGTATCGCGCCGATCATCCACGCTAGCCGCTGGAGACCGGTCCACCCGGCGCCGGGGTGGCAACCCGGGCGATGGCCGGGCGCCACGGCCACCGCGCCGGAACTCCCTACGTGCGCGGAGCAGTCGCCCCCTGAACAGCGACCGGTACCCCGATCTCACCCAACGTGGCACCCGGCCACCGCATCCACCGATCGCGCCCGACCAGCCGGCAGCCCGATCAGCCGGACGAGACCCTCAGGCCTTGCTTGCGCGATAGTCCTGGTAGGACTTTTCTTCCACGTAGGAAGAGCCCAACGCCAGGTTGATCTGCTTTTTGATCCGCGCACGTTCGTCGTTTTCGATATACACGCTGCGCGCCAGTTGGATGAAGGCGTCATCGAAGCTCTGCGCCTGCTCCTTGAGCCGGATGTCGTCCTCGATCACCCATAACCGCTCGTTGACGGCCTTCAGTTCGGCGCGCAGCCGCACGATGTCGTGGCCGGCGGCCGGATGCGCCATCCAGCTGTTCTCCAGCGCGGACAACTCGTTGCGCACATTGGCCAGCTTGGCCACATCGGTCATGCGCTCGGACTTGATCTGCAGGATCGCGATCTTGTCGAGCAGTTCACCAAAGGACACGGGCACCAGGATCTCGGACATGACAGGCCTCCAACGGGAATCGAGCGAATTGTAGCCATCGCCGCAGGCAGCGATCGCCACACATAAACAAAAGCCCCCTTGCGGGGGCTGATGCGAATCTGGCGGAGAGGGGGGATTCACTCGGCACTGCCTGCCTTCGCCCTGCGGGCGGCTTCGCCGTGCAGGCAGCTGCGCTGCCTGTCGAACCCGGGGCTTCTCACCCCCCAATGCCGCCGGCGAAACTCACGCGGCACTGGCACAACTGCTCGCCCTAATCTGGCGGAGAGGGGGGGATTCGAACCCCCGAGGCGCTATAAACGCCTGCCTGATTTCGAGTCAGGTACATTCAACCGCTCTGCCACCTCTCCAGATGGTCCCCAGTGTCCTGGGGCCGTGCATCATACGGGCACACGGCCGCGGCCACAAGCGGCCCGGGCCTGCGCCAGCTGGCGCAAATCCGGGCCGGGCGTGAACAGGTATTGCGCCGTTCGCCAGTCGCGTGTTGCTGCTGGCCGGTCGGGCCGCGATGATGGTGGCGCACCTTCTCCCTGGCGACCCGGCCCCATGCTCGAATTCGGACACCTCACCCACGTTGGACTGCGCCGTGACCTCAACGAGGACACCTACTACGGCGACAGCGAACTTGGGTTGTGGCTGGTGGCCGATGGCATGGGGGGACACGCCTGCGGCGAGGTCGCCAGCGCGCTGGCACGCGAGACCATCGTGCGCGAAGTGCGCGCCGGCACGCCGCTGGCACAGGCCATCCGTATTGCCGACGAGGAAATCATCAAGACCTCGCGCCGCTGCAACGACACCTTGCCGATGGGCACCACCGTGGTGGCCGCACGCGTGCTGGGCCAGCGCTTCGAAGTGGCCTGGGTCGGCGACAGCCGCGCGTATCTCTGGCGCGACGGACGCCTGGCCCAGCTGAGCCAGGACCATAGTTATGTGCAGGAACTCATCGCCCAGGGCACGCTCACCAGCGAGCAGGCACGTGCGCATCCGCATCGCAACGTGGTGACCCAGGCGCTGGGCGTGACCGACCCGATCCACCTCAACGTCGCCACCATGCAGGGCGAACTCAAATCCGGCATGCAGCTGTTGCTGTGCAGCGACGGGCTGACCGAGGAAGTGGACGATGCCGCCATCGCGGCAACGCTGTCGCAGGCCGATTGCAGCGCGCAGGAGTGCGTGGAATGCCTGGTTGCCGCTGCGCTGGATGGCGGCGGCTCGGACAACATCACCGCCATCCTGGTGCGTAGCTACTGAGGCGCGCTTCGCGCTGTTGAAACATTTCAATCGCCGCTCTGCATGGATCCACGCAAAGCGCGTCGAGAGAGGCTGGACCAGGCGGGCCTGACGGCATCGCCCCGCTCCCACCAATCGGCTAACCAGCAGCCGCAACCTCTTCGACCGGCGGATCCCACAGCGCACGCCCGGCCTTCTTGCGCAGCTGCGCCAGGCGTGCCTCATGCGCCTGCGACTCGGACGCAGTCACCGCCACGCGCGGGCGCGGCAACAGCAGCGCCGGGTCGAAGGTGATCGCATTGCCGCCATCGCTGGCATGCTGGCCGGCATCGGCGCTGGCAAAGCCGATCTCTTCCTGCCCGGAAGTCAGCGCGATGTACACATCGGCCAGGATCTGCGCGTCGAGCAAGGCGCCGTGCAACTGGCGGTGCGAGTTATCCACGCCCAACCGCTTGCACAAGGCATCCAGCGAATTGCGCTGCCCCGGATAACGCTCGCGCGCCATCATCAAGGTGTCGACCACGGTGGCGCGGTCGACGACGCGCCCGTAGCCGTCGCCCAGCAGTGCCAGTTCGTTGTCCAGGAAGCCCAGGTCGAACGCGGCGTTGTGGATGATGAGCTCCGCGCCGTCGATATAGGCGAGGAATTCCTCCACCACCTCGGCAAACAGCGGCTTGTCGGCCAAAAATTCCAGGGTCAGCCCGGTCACCTCCTGCGCGCCGGGTTCGAAGTCGCAATCGGGCTTCAGGTAGCGATGGAAGTTGTTGCCGCTCGGGCGCCGCTCCAGCAACTCCACCGCGCCGATTTCCACGACGCGGTTGCCCTTGCGCCATTCCAGGCCGGTGGTTTCTGTATCGAGAATGATCTGACGCATGAAATCCTCTTACGCAGTTGCGCTGCCATTGCGCTGGGCAATGGCCTGGTTGCGGGCGAGCACGTCCACACGTTCGTTGTCCGGGTCACCATTGTGGCCCTTCACCCAGCGCCAATCGATGCTGTGCCGCTGCGTGGCCGCATGCAGCCGCTCCCACAGTTCGCGGTTCTTGACCGGATCGCCGCCAGCGGTCTTCCATCCACGTCGCACCCAGCCGGACATCCACTCGGTGATGCCCTGGCGCACGTATTGCGAGTCGGTATGCAGCACGATCTGGCACGGCTCGGTCAGCGTTTCCAGCGCCATGATCGCGGCCATCAGTTCCATGCGGTTGTTGGTGGACACCGCTTCGCCACCGGCCAGTTCCTTCTCGCGGCCGTTGTAGCGCAACAGCGCCGCCCAACCGCCCGGACCGGGATTGCCGAGGCAGGAGCCGTCGGTATGCACTTCAAGTGATTTCATCAGTTTCCAGGGTTGCAATGGTGCTAGGGGTCAGATCGTGGCGACCGGCTGCGGCCAGCGCGATGGCCGTGCGATCGGGGTCGGCGCAATCGGTGCGCAGGCGCGCTTCTCCACTTCGAGCAGGTACACCGCGCGCCAGGGCGCGCGACCGGGGTCGGAGGAGCCGCGCCCGGCACGCCAGATTGGTCCGAGGTAGCGCTCGCCATTCACGCCATGCAGGCCGGCGCGTTGTGCCAGCACCCGCCAGCGATCCGGGCGCAGCGCCACCGGGCCGCGGCGCGCCCAATGGAAGCGATACGGGCTCAACGGGTTGAGTGTGAACAGCCACAGCCGGCCGCCGGGCATCAACAAGCGCTCGCACTCGGCCAGAAACTCCACCGCCCCGCCGACCACGGCATGCTGCACCACGATGGCCTGCAGGCTCTCGGTGGGCAGCGGAAACGGCATCGCACAGCGGGCATCGCCGGCGAAGCGCCCGGCATGGCGAAACAAGCGCAGACCGCGGCCCTGCAAGCCCTCGCGCGGCGGCAAATCCTCGCCGGGCGTCACCCACAACCACGGCTGGGATGGACGCTTCAGCAGCTCCTGCAGCGCCAGTTGGCGCTCCAGTTGCAGCAGGATGCGCCCCGCGCCCGTATCAAACCAGGTTGAGACACCAGCTTGACGGCAGAATGGCGTGGCAGGCATGGTCCCAATTCTATGCGACTGATCGCCCTGCCCGCATTCGACGACAACTATATTTGGGCATTGGTCGCCGCCGATGGTCGCGCCATCGTGGTCGATCCCGGCCAGGCCGAGCCGGTGATCGCTGCAGCCGCGCGCGATGGATGGATGCCCAGCGCGATCTTGCTGACCCACCACCACACCGACCATATCGGCGGCGTGCCGGCGCTGCAGGCACGTTGGCCGCAGCTGGAACTGTTCGGCCCCGCCGACGACCGCAGCCCTGCAGCTGCCCACCAGGTTGGCCAGGGCGAGCGCTTGCGCCTGCTTGGAACCACATTCGAAGTACTGGAGGTGCCCGGCCATACCCGTAGCCATATCGCCTTCGTGACCGATGGCCAGTTGTTCAGTGGTGATACGCTGTTCAGCCTAGGCTGTGGACGCATGTTCGAAGGTACCGCTCCACAGATGTTCGACTCGTTGCAGCGCCTGGCCCGATTGCCCGGCAAAACGCTTGTGTGTTGCGGCCATGAATACACCCTGGCCAATGCGGCCTTTGCGCTGCACGTCGATCCCACCAACGCTGCCTTGCAGCGCCGTCAACAGGAAGCCCAGGCCATGCGTCAAGCAGCCCGTTCTACCCTGCCGATTTCGCTCAAGAGTGAACTGGCCACCAATCCGTTCCTGCGTACCCATAGCCCCGAAATTCGCGCCGCCGCAGCAGCGCGCGCCGCTGGTGCAGTCTTGTCCGAAGTAGATGTTTTCGCCGAACTTCGTCGCTGGAAAGACGACTTTCGCGCATGATTCGCCTGGCTCTGGCAGTACTGGCCGTCTGTGCGGCCACCACATCGACGGCTGCCTGGTCCGCTGACGCCGGGCGCCTGACATCGGTGGAGAGCACACCTGCCCCGACCAGCGCTCCCAGCATGCGGAACGGGCGCGAGATCTTTTCGTCGTTCCTGGAAGGCCGCGCCGACCCCGGCTGCGACAGCGAACATAGCGACACCCGTTGGGAGCAGCATTTCTCGCGCGCGCCCGCGCGTCTGGCCGACGATGCGCAGGATGTGCTGCCGCTGTTCGGCTATGTGGTCGACGAGCTGCGCGCCGCCGACATGCCCACCGAATTTGCGCTGATCCCTTTCGTCGAAAGCGGCTATCGCCCCGGCGCGCGCAATGGCAGCGGTCCGGCGGGACTTTGGCAGTTCGTCGCCACCACGGCCCGGAACCACCATGTCCCGGTCGGCGCGCAGTACGACGGCCGCCTGTCGGCGGTGGACTCCACCAATGCGGCGGTGCGCTACCTCAAGACGCTGTATGGCATGTTCGGCGGTGACTGGCGCCTGGCCCTGATGGCCTACAACGCCGGCGAGTACCGCGTGTTGCAAGCGATGCGCAGCGCCGGAATGAATGCGCAGAATGCGCGTCCGTCAGAGCTGCCGGGCATGTCCAAGGTCACCTACGACTATGTCGAAAAACTGCATGCGCTGGCCTGCGTCCTCGATCACGCGCAGCAACAGGGCACTCTGTTGACCTCGCTGGACCGCCAGGTTCCGGTCCTGACCGAACACGCTCTGCCCACCGGCACCAGCCTCAACACCTGGGCCGGACAACGCGCAATCGAGCCGCAACTGCTGGCCCGCCTCAACCCTGCCATGGCAGGCGCACGCGCCGCGCCCAAGGGCGTGCATGTACTTGCTCCCATTGCAGCCGCACAGCCGGGTTCCAGCGGAGCGGTGGTGGCTGCCGCCACGCCGACTCCCGACACCCACTCCAATCGCAGCGCGACCGCAGCAGAGGTAGCCAGCGTCGCCACCGCCAAGGCCTCCAGCACGGCCGCCAGGACCCACACCGTCCGCAATGGCGAATCGGCCTGGGCCATCGCGCGCCGTTACGGCATCACGGTCGCCACCCTGCTCGCCAGCAATGGCCTGGACAAGCGCGCGGTCTTGAAGCCTGGCATGGTGCTGTCATTCAACGATACGCCCTGACGTACCCGCATCTTTTTCGCTGACAGACGTCGCCCAGCCCACCCGTCAGGCCGCTCTTGTAGGAGCGGCCCTGGCCGCGATGGAGCTTTATCGGGAACGCTTCTCGCGGCCGGGGCCGCTCCTACAACGGAGAGGCACGTGGCCATGAGCGGCGCGGCCTGCTCTGACACGCACGCATCTTCGTCAGCAGTGACAACCATCGCCCACCCCACCCGCCATGCCGCTCTTGTAGGAGCGGCCCTGGCCGCGATGGAGCTTTATCGGGAACGCTTCTCGCGGCCGGGGCCGCTCCTACAACGGAGAGGCACGTGGCCATGAGCGGCGCGGCCTGCTCTGACACGCACGCATCTTCGTCAGTGACAACCGTCGCCCACCCCACCCGCCATGCCGCTCTTGTAGGAGCGGCCCTGGCCGCGATGGAGCTTTATCGGGAACGCTTCTCGCGGCCGGGGCCGCTCTTGCAACGGAGAGGCACGTGGCCATGAGCGGCGCGGCCTGCTCTGACACGCACGCATCTTCGTCAGTGACAACCGTCGCCCACCCCACCCGCCATGCCGCTCTTGTAGGAGCGGCCCTGGCCGCGATGGGGCTTTAGCGGAAATGCCTCTCGCGGCCGGGGCCGCTCCTACAACGGCGGTGCAGGTCAAGAAAAAGCCCGGTCACCCGGGCTCTTTCCTTCCATCGATCGACAGCGCGCCGTTATAGCTGTGCCTCTTCGATCTGGATTCTGTAGCGCTTGCGCATTTCCTTGATGTAGGCCTGCGCCGCGTTGTTGCCGTCGATCTGGCTCAATTGCTCGCGCAGCATCGTCTGTTGCTCGGCCGGCATCTGCTTCAAGTCGCCCGGCGTGGCCTTGCTGATGACGAACACCGCAAAGCGCCCGCCGTCCAGCTCCACCTTGCCGACCGAAGGCTTCACTTCGCTTGGGCGAGGAGCACTGAAAATTGCGCGGTTTGCGGCCGGCGTCGGGATTGGCGCGGTGCGTGGCAGCCCCGGGATCGGCTGCAGTTGCAGCTTCTCGCTCTGCGCCAGCACCTGCAGGGTTTCGCCCTTCTGCACGCGGGCCAGCAAGGCGTCTGCAGCGGCGGCAGCGGCCTTCTCGGTGCGGTCTGCATGCACGGCGGCAGTCACCTTGTCGCGCACCTTGTCCAACGGCAACGCCTGTTCGGCGGTGTGGTTGGTCACGCGCAACACCACGCTGTGATTGGGCGCGATGGTGATCGGGTCGCTCACGGTCCCGTCCTGCACCAGCGTTTCGGAAAATGCCGAGCGCAACACCACCGGATTGGCGGCAATGCCGCTGGCAGTGGTCCGCGAGAACGGGCCCAGGGTCTGTACCGGCAAACCGACCTGCTTTGCAGCCGGCTCCAAGGCGGTGGGGTTCTTGTAGATCTGATCCACCAGCTTGCCGCTGACATCGGCAAACGCCTTGTCGGCATCGGCCTTGAGCTGCTCGGCGGCAAGCTGGTCGCGGACCTGCTCGAACGACTTACCCTGCCCGCCCTTGACCTCGCGCAGCTGGATCACGTGATACCCGAATTCGCTCTTGATCGGCCCGACAACGTCGCCTGCCTTCATCGAGAACAGCGCATCCTCGAACGGCTTGACCATTGCCCCCTTCTCGACCCACCCCAGGTCGCCACCGGCATCCTTGGAGCCAGGATCCTGCGAGTTGGCCTTGGCCAACGCAGCGAAGTCCGCACCTGGCTGCTTGGCCTCGGCGGCCAGCTTGGCGGCCTTCGCTTCTGCTGCCTTTTGTGCAGCGGCATCGCTGCCGGCGGTAATCAGGATGTGCGATGCAAGGCGCTGATCCGGCTCGACAAAACGCGCCTTTTCTTCTTCGTAGCGCTTGCGCAGCGTGGCGTCATCGGCCGCCGTGGCAGGCGGCATCGTGGCGGCGTTGAGCTCCACGTATTCGATGCTCACCGTCTCCGGCTGACGGAAATCCTGCGTGTGCGCGTCGTACCACTGCTTGATCTGCACGTCGCTGACGGGGGCAGTGTCGGCCGCCGGCGCCGGCAACATCGCCAGCTCCACGTCACGTGTTTCGCCCATCAGCTTGAGCAGGCGCTCGAACTCGGTCTTGGTCGCAAACCCGGATTCGGCAACGGCCTGTGGAATGACCGACTGCTGCAGGCTGTCGCGCACCAGCCCATCGAACTGTGCCGGCGTGCGTGGCGGATTTCCCTGCGCCAGCGCTGCACGGTACTGGTCCGGGCTGAACTTGCCATCGACCTGGAACGCCTGGATGTTGGTGATGTAATCGCGCACCGTCGCATCGCCGATCACGATCCCGGCATCTTCGGCGCCAAGCCGCACGACCTGCTCATCCACCAACTGGTCGAGCACCTGCAGCTTGTTTTCGCGGGATTCGAACGTGCGCGGGTCGAAATTTTCACCCTGGCGCTGACGCTCCTGCATGCGCGCCTGTTCGAAACGCGTGCGGAAGTCCTGCGTGCTGATTTCATGGTGCTGCCACAGCAACGAGACCGGCCACCACGTCGGTGCCGATTTCCACCAGGTCGGCGGCGCCTGCACCTTGGCAACGTTGTTGGCGCCAATGCCGCCCAAATAGCTGTTATCGATGACGAACAGGAACGGAATCATCAGCAACCCCAGGATGGCGGTGGCGATCCAGCCTGACGTCTTGTCGCGAAGTTTCTGCAGCATTGGCAAATCACGGCCTGTGGGCGAGCCGCGCAGTGTAACCCGCCTGACGCCACGCACCCAGCCCGGCGCCTGTCACTACGGGAGCGCAGCGCAAGAACAGCCGATCCGGAGCGATGCAGGCGCATCCGAAACGGGCCGCGCCGAACCAAAAAAAAGCCCCCGGCACAAGGCCGGAGGCTTTGGTATAACTGGCGGAGCGGACGGGACTCGAACCCGCGACCTCCGGCGTGACAGGCCAGCATTCTAACCAGCTGAACTACCGCTCCGCTTTGAACTTGACCCTCTACCCCCACCGCAATCGCGACGCGAATGCAGTGGAGAAAACAAAGCCCCCAATCGCTCAGGGGCTTTGGTATAACTGGCGGAGCGGACGGGACTCGAACCCGCGACCTCCGGCGTGACAGGCCAGCATTCTAACCAGCTGAACTACCGCTCCGCGCTTGAAACAGTTGCCTGGTGCTTAATGGTGGGTGCTGAGGGTTTCGAACCCCCGACCCTCTCCGTGTAAGGGAGACGCTCTACCGCTGAGCTAAGCACCCTAGCGAGTCGATTAGTTTACTGCATCCTTGAGGGCTTTACCAGCCTTGAATGCAGGATTCTTCGAAGCGGCGATCTTGATGCTGTCGCCCGTCTTCGGATTGCGGCCCGTGCGCTCAGCGCGCTCGCGGACCTGGAAGGTGCCGAAGCCAACCAGGGTGACGGCGTCGCCCTTCTTCAGCGCCTTGGTGATTTCGCTCACAACCGCGTCGACAGCACGGCCAGCTTCAGCCTTGGAGATGTCAGCGGCAGCGGCAACGCCATCGATCAATTCGGTTTTATTCATTCTTGAAACTCCCTTTGCGGCAGATGCCGCGGAATCGACAATCGGCGCTCTTGCCGTTAGCGAAGAACCCGACACAAGTGGTATCGCGTGACGCATCACATTTTGCCGCGCCCACGAGTCGTGCATTTATACCAGCGCCCCCAACAGCACGCAAGCCAAAACCCAATAACGACGCGGGTTTTGGCGTGTTTCGGGACGTCCTAGACAGCGCGCGTTAGTGCTTGACGCGGGCTCCCGGGGTGCTGCGCGACTTGCCACGCACGGCCACGCGCGAAGCGGTCTTGCGCGCCTTTTCCTTGCCGGCCTTCTTCGGCGCCAGCAGGCGTTCCAGTGCCAGGTCTAGCACTTCGTCGATCCACTTCACCGGCACGATCTCCAGATCGCGGGTCACGTTGGCCGGGATGTCGGCCAGGTCCTTGCGGTTCTCGTCCGGGATCAGCACGGTGCGGATGCCACCGCGCAGGGCGGCCAGCAATTTCTCCTTCAAGCCGCCAATTGCCGACACGCGCCCGCGCAGGGTGATCTCGCCGGTCATCGCCACATCCGCGCGAATCGGCACCTTGGTCAGGATCGACACCAGCGAGGTCACCATCGCGATACCGGCACTGGGGCCATCCTTCGGCGTGGAGCCATCGGGCACGTGCACGTGCACGTCCTGCTTCTGCAGGAAATCCACGTCGATGCCCAGCCGCTCGGCGCGCGAACGCACCACCGACAAGGCAGCCGATGCGGACTCCTTCATGACGTTACCGAGCTGGCCGGTGAGGATCAGGTTGCCCTTGCCCGGTACCAGGGTGGACTCAATCTGCAGTAGTTCGCCACCAACCTCGGTCCAGGCAAGACCGGTCACCAGGCCGATCTCGTTTTCTTCTTCGGCGCGGCCGAAATCGAAGCGGCGCACGCCCAGATACTTGTCGAGATTCTTCGACCCCACGGCCACAAGCGCCTTCGGCTTGCCTTTCTTGGTGGCTGTCTTGGCCACCACCGGCTGCGGGCCGGCTAGTGCGATTTCCTTCACCACCTTGCGGCAGATCTTGGCGATCTCGCGCTCGAGATTACGCACGCCCGATTCGCGGGTGTAGTAGCGCACGATGTCCTGGATGGCATCGTTGCCAATCTCGATCTCGTCCGGCTTCAGGCCGTTGGCCTTGATCTGCTTGGGCACCAGGTAGCGCATGGCGATGTTGAGCTTTTCGTCCTCGGTGTAACCGGGGATGCGAATGACCTCCATGCGATCCAGCAGCGGGCCGGGGATGTTGAGCGAGTTGGAGGTGGCGACGAACATCACCTCCGACAGGTCCAGATCCACTTCCAGATAATGGTCGTTGAAGGAGTTGTTCTGCTCGGGGTCCAGCACTTCCAGCAGCGCCGACGACGGATCGCCACGGAAGTCCATCGACATCTTGTCGATCTCGTCCAGCAGGAACAGCGGGTTCTTGCTGCCGACCTTGTTGAGGTTCTGCACCAGGCGGCCGGGCATGGACCCGACGTAGGTCCGGCGATGGCCGCGGATCTCGGCCTCGTCACGGATGCCGCCCAGGCTCATGCGCACGAACTTGCGGTTGGTGGCCTTGGCGATCGACTGCCCGAGCGAGGTCTTGCCCACGCCCGGCGGGCCGACCAGGCACAGGATCGGTCCCTTCATCTGCTTCACGCGCGACTGCACGGCCAGGTATTCGAGAATGCGCTCCTTGACCTTGTCCAGGCCGTAGTGGTCGGCATCCAGCGTGTCCTCGGCCGCCTTCAGGTCCTTGCGGACCTTGGTGCGCTTCTTCCACGGCACGCCCAGCAACCAGTCCAGATAGTTGCGCACCACCGCCGCTTCGGCGGACATCGGCGACATCTGCTTGAGCTTGTTGAGTTCGGCCTTGGCCTTGGTTTCCACCGGCTTGGGCATGCCGGCTTCGGCGATCTTGCGGGCCAGCTCTTCCAGCTCGCCCGGTGCATCGTCCAGGTCGCCCAGTTCTTTCTGGATGGCCTTCATCTGCTCGTTGAGGTAGTACTCGCGCTGGCTCTTTTCCATCTGCGACTTCACACGGCCGCGGATGCGTTTTTCCAGCTGCTGCACGTCGATTTCGCCGTCCACCAGGCCGACCAGCAGCTCCAGCCGCTCGCCGATTTCGGTGATCTCCAGCAGGCGCTGCTTGTCGGCCAGCCGCACGCCGATATGCGCGGCGATGGTGTCGGCCAGGCGGCCCGGCTCGTCGATGCCGGCCAGGGTCTGCAGCAGCTCGGGCGGCAGTTTGCGGTTGGTCTTGACGTATTGTTCGAATAGCGACATCAACGACCGCGCGATCGCTTCCACTTCGCGTGGCTCGCGCGCATCGCTGGCTTCGACCTCGGTGCCCTGGCCCTGCAATGCGCCGTCCAGCTCGACCACTTTGTCGACAGTGACGCGCGACAGGCCTTCCACCAGCACCTTGATGGTGCCATCGGGAAGCTTCAGCAACTGCAGCACCTGCGCCAGCGTGCCGACGGTGTACAGGTCGGCCGCCGCAGGGTCGTCGGTCTCGGCCGATTTCTGCGCCACCAGCAGGATGCGCTTGTCCGCCTCCATGGCCTTTTCCAGCGCGCGCATCGACTTGTCACGCCCCACGAACAGCGGGATCACCATGTGCGGAAACACCACCACGTCGCGCAGCGGCAACACCGGCAGATCGAGAACTTCTGGTTGGGACTGGGCCATGGGGCGCTCCGCAGGAAGGGACATTCAAGGCGTAAAAAAAACCGATGGCCCCGTTATGGGGCCATCGGCTAGACGTTGCAAGTAGCGCTCGAAAACCCTTTAGCCACCAGCGAGGACACCACCTGGGCAATGGGTTGGCAGGGCTCAGTCCCCGGACGCGGCCTTGGCCGGCGCCGGTTGCGCCTGGTAGATCAGATACGGCTCGGACTTGTGTTCGATCACCGACTCGTCCACCACGACCTTGCTGACATTTTCCTGCGACGGCAGCTCGTACATGGTATCCAGCAGCACCGATTCGACGATGGTGCGCAGGCCGCGCGCGCCGGTCTTGCGCTTGAGCGCCTTCTTGGCGATCGCCGACAAGGCATCCGGGCGGAACTCCAGCTCCACGCCTTCCATGTCGAACAGCTTCTTGAACTGTTTGGTGATGGCGTTCTTGGGTTCGGTCAGGATCTTGATGAGCGCCGGTTCATCCAGCTCTTCCAGCGTGGCGACCACCGGCAGCCTGCCGACGAATTCCGGGATCAGGCCGAACTTGATCAGATCTTCCGGCTCGACCTCGGCCAGGATCTTGCCCACTTCCCGCTTGCGCTCGCTGCTCTTGACCTTGGCACCGAAGCCAATGCCGCCGGCATCGTTGGAGCGCTGCTGGATCACCTTGTCCAGGCCGGCAAACGCGCCGCCGCAAATGAACAGGATGTTCTTGGTGTCCACCTGCAGGAATTCCTGCTGCGGATGCTTGCGGCCACCCTGCGGCGGCACCGAGGCCACCGTGCCTTCGATCAGCTTCAGCAGCGCCTGCTGCACGCCTTCGCCGGACACGTCGCGGGTGATCGACGGGTTCTCGCTCTTGCGCGAGATCTTGTCGATTTCATCGATATAGACGATGCCCTGCTGCGCCTTTTCGACGTCGTAATCGCACTTTTGCAGCAGCTTCTGGATGATGTTTTCCACGTCCTCGCCGACATAGCCGGCTTCGGTGAGCGTGGTGGCATCGGCGATGGTGAACGGCACGTTGAGCAGCCGCGCCAGCGTTTCGGCCAGCAACGTCTTGCCCGAACCGGTGGGGCCGACCAGCAGGATGTTGGATTTCGCCAGCTCGACGTCGTCGTTCTTGCTGCGGCTCTCGATGCGCTTGTAGTGGTTGTACACCGCCACCGCGAGCGTGCGCTTGGCGCGCAACTGCCCGATCACGTATTGATCCAGCACCTCGAGGATCTCGCGCGGCTTGGGCAGGCTGGACCGTGCCGACTGCGCCTTTTCCTCGAGTTCTTCGCGGATGATGTCATTGCACAGCTCAACGCACTCATCGCAGATGAATACGCTAGGACCGGCAATCAGCTTGCGGACCTCATGCTGACTCTTACCGCAGAACGAGCAGTAGAGAATCTTGTTGCTGTCGCCGGAACGACCTTGGCGGTCTTCGCTCATGCTTCTGTTACCCAGTTACCCCACCCGATGCACGGGGGTTCGATTTCGAGAATAGCACAGGGCCGGGAGGACATTCGCCCTGCCCGACCCTGCCGGATTTTCCTGCAATTTCAATGACCTGAAAATCAAGACGGCTGGATCGACTCGTCCGGACGGCGCTCCAGCACCTGATCCACCAGACCATAGGCCTGGGCATCGACGGCACTCTTGAAGTTGTCGCGTTCGGTGTCGCGCGCGATGGTCTCCAGCGACTGACCGGTGTGCTTGGCAAGAATTTCGTTCAGGCGCGAACGCAGGGTCAGGATCTCGCGGGCATGGATGTCGATGTCCGTCGCCTGGCCCTGGAAACCACCCAGCGGCTGGTGGATCATCACGCGCGAATTCGGCAGCGCATAGCGCTTGCCCGCCGCACCCGACGCCAGCAGCAGCGCGCCCATGGAGGCTGCCTGGCCGACGCAAATCGTACTCACGTCCGGCTTGATGTATTGCATGGTGTCGTAGATCGCCATGCCGGCGGTGACCACGCCACCGGGCGAATTGATGTAGATGCTGATGTCCTTTTCCGGATTGTCCGCTTCCAGGAACAGCAGCTGGGCCACGATCACGTTGGCCATATGGTCGTCGATGGGACCGACCAGGAAGATCAGACGCTCCTTCAGCAGACGCGAGTAGATGTCGTACGCACGCTCGCCACGGCTGGTCTGCTCGACCACCATGGGCACCAGATTCAGGGCTTTGGTCACAATGCTCATCGGTCTTCCTGTTGTGGCAGCGGCCTGTGCCGATGCCCGTGTTCGATATCCGCACCCCGACGACGGCAGGGCGCGGTTCTCTTGCTCCCGCCTCAGACCCGGATGGCGTCCTGGAACGACAGCGACTGCTCGGTGTGCTGGGCGCGCTCGGCGATCCAGTCGATCACCTGCTCTTCCATGACACGGCTCTGCAGCCCACCCATCAGTTGGGGGTCGTTGCGGTACATCTCAATGACCTGCTCCGGCTCTTCGTAGGTCGAGGCGATCAGACGCAGCGTTTCGCTGACGCGCTTGGATTCCAGGCGCAGCTCGTTGCGACGGGCCACTTCACCCACCAGCAGACCGACCAGCACGCGCTTGGCGGCGGCGTCCATGAAACCCTGGTGGGCGTCGGCCGGCACCTGGCCCGGATCGCGGCCACTGCGGCGCAGCTGCTCGACCTGCTGGGCCAACATGGAGCGCGCTTCGTTCTCGACCAGGCGCGGCGGCATTTCGACATGCGCATAGGCGGCGATCAGCTGCTCGCCCACTTCCCGGCGCAGACGGTTCATCAGCGCGCCCTTGAGCTCGCGCTCCAGGTTGGTGCGGATGTCGGCGCGGAACTGCTCGGCATCGCCACTCTTCACGCCGAAGCTCTTGATGAATTCCTTGTCCACCGCCGGCAACACCGGTTCGGACACTTCCACTGCCTTGACATGCACCTGCACGGTCTTGCCGGCCAGCTGCGGCACCCGCCATTCGGCCGGGAAATCCACGCTCAGGGTCTTGTCTTCGCCCTTGGACAGCCCTTCCAGACCCTTTTCGATCTGGTCGAACATCACGCCCGAGCCCAGCACGCTGCTGCCGGTCTCCACGCCCTCGGCGGGCAGACGCTCATCACCGGCCTGCGACCAGGTCTCCAGTGCCACCAGGTCACCGACCTGCGCGCCGCGCTCGACCGGATTCCAGGTGCGGCGCTGCAGGCGCAGGTTTTCGATCATCTGGTCGATGTCGGCATCGGTCACTTCAGCGGCCGCACGCACCACCGACAGCTTGGCCACGTCGATATCGCCGAAATCCGGCACCACTTCGAAGGTGGCGACGAAATCGAAGTCGCTTTCGCCCTGGTCGATGCGCGGGTTGCCGGCCAGGCGCAGCGAATGCTCGCGCACTGCCGAATCGAAGGTCTCACGCAGCAGGCCTTCCATCGCCTCGGCCCGCACCTGCTGGCCGAAACGCTGTTCGATCACCTTGGGCGGCACCTTGCCCGGACGAAAGCCCTTGATGCGCGTGGTCCGCGCCAGTTCGCGCAGGCGGCCACCGACATGGGTCTCCAGGCGCTCCTGCGGCAGGGTGAAGGTCAGGCGGCGTTCCAGATTGCCGGTGGATTCGATCGATGCTTGCATGTTGACTCCTGCCACCGACAGCGCACAGCGTCGGCACGAGATGGAAGATGCGGGTTGACGGATGGCGAGAAAGCCGCCGAGCCTTGTAGTTTCGCCGATAACGGCGGCCGCTGCCAGCGGGACGGGCACCCCCGTGCGCAAAAAGCGAGCGTATGACGGGCGTTGCAGCGGCCGGAACGCTCACGGCCGCACTGCATTGGTGCGAAAGGGGGGACTCGAACCCCCACGCCTTGCGGCGTCAGAACCTAAATCTGGTGCGTCTACCAATTCCGCCACTTTCGCGATGCTGCACTTACCTAGCCATTGTTGCAGGGATGGACGCAAAGAAAAAGCCGCAGGCCACGCAACGCCCCTGGCCGGCGCGCACCACCTGCCTCGACTCCGACCGGCGCACTGCGAGCGCAGGCACGCCCGGCAACGAACACAAAGAAAAACAGCCACTCAACTTGCGCTGAGTGGCTGCCTATCTGGTGGGCCGTCAAGGATTCGAACCTTGGACCTACTGATTAACAGTTAGCGCTACTGAGCTTACAAATCAGGAGCTTGCTCGGCTTATTTCTCCCGGCAGCCAAGCCCGGAGGCCTGGTGCGCGCTTGGGCGTCATGCCAATTTTCCCGATCGTCCCGGCTACCGGCCTCATCCTATGTGGCTCCAGAACGCGGCCTGCGGTCTGTCACCTCTGCTCGGATCCTCGCCTGTTGGCGCACGGCCCACATGACGGTGCCACGCTCTCCCTGGTCGAAGCTGTTGCAGTCGCGCTCCACAAAAGGCGCGAAGGGTTTACCAGGCGGCACCGGCCTTCGGCGCTCCAGCAGCACGTATCACTCGCCAGTGAGTCTCTGCACCAACCTGGCCACCTCTTCACCCTCGAGGAAAAGCGCCGTCGGTGACCCCATCGCGCTCTGCCAAGGCCTCTCCCAGCGGAAGCCAGGCGGCAGCACAGGCTCATCGCCGGCATTGATCGCGCTCATGCGGCAGTGACCGACATATATAAGGTGTGCTGCTGACCACCGTGCTTGTTGGCCAACTGGCTTGCGCGCTCAAGCATGGCCACGGTCTGGTCTACCACCCGCCAGCGCTTCCAACCGGCCTCGTGGACGGTATCGGGGTTCGCCTACAGGGCATCGTGGTTCAGCGACATTGCGGGTGTAACCGGTCGTAGCGAGTGCTGTGGCGACCTACTCTAGCGCGCCCCAATCTCAATTTTTCAGATGACCACGGGAGAGAGGTAATCTAGGTCATCCAGCCCCAGAAATACACATACTTCAATGTTTATCGGGTCTTCGCGGATCACTGTGGGTGCAATCGAGCATTTTCGGGTAGCGCGGGCAGGAAGCTGGCGATGATCTTGAGCCTCAGGAACTCCTCGTCGCGATAGCCGTAGGCGCTGCGCTGGATGACCCGGATCTTGTTGTTGAGCCCTTCCACCAGGCCGAGGCTGACCTTGTTCTCCGGCCTGCAGTACGCCGCGATGCCGTCCCAGTGCCGCTCGATCATCCCCACGAACGTCTGGTAGGGCGCAAGCCGCTGCCAGCGCAGACTCTGCTTCCAGCGCTCGAAGAACTCCCGTGCACCTCGCTCGGTGCGGTAGCTCCACAGCTGCCCGAAGGACTCTTTCAGCAGGTACGCCGTGTTCAGACGTTTGTTGGCCGCCAGCAACTTGGCGAGCGCCTTCCGACCGTCCAGGGTAAGGTTTTCGCGATTGCTCAGCAGGGTGTAACGCTGGCCCTTGATGTAACTGCGATCCTGGCCTTGAAGGCGCTTGTACTCGTCGCGCCGCACCTGATCGAGCGCGTCGGACAGGTGGCGCATGATGTGGAATTTGTCGAACACGATGCTGGCGTTGGGCGCGTTCTTGCCCACCGAGTTGCGAAACGGCCGCCACATGTCCATCACCGCCACGTCGATGCCAGCACTGCGTTTTGGGCCCAATTCGGCGAAGAACTGGTCGATGTCCGCCTCGGTGCGCCCACTGCCGCCGAACCAGATCGGTCGGCCGCGCTCCAGATCGCTGACCACAACGCGGTAGTCATGGCCCTTGTGGATCGCGATCTCGTCGATGCCGATGGCGCGCGGCGCCGGCGTCCCCGCCCGGCGCACCTGCTCGGCCATGTACAGCTTGGACAGCTCCTTGACCGTGCTGTCGTGCAGGCGCTCCAGCTCAGCCACGGCCTTGTGCGTCATGCTTCGGCACAGATTGCCCACATGTAGGGCGAATCGCTCGGTGTAGCGCGGATTCTTGGCCAGCCAGTCCAGCCGCTCTACGTGCACGCCGCCGCACCCCGGGCAATCGACCCGCCAGCGCTCGAACTCCACGAACAGCATCCAGCCGGCCGCCCGCAAGTCGCGGGCGCGGCACAGGCGCTTGTCGTAGCGGCTGCGACACCGATGGCCACAGTTGGAACACACGGCCGTTTTTTTCGGCGCCGCAAGGTCACGATCCGCGCCTTCGGGGCGCCGAACACGCCCTTGAGCGTGGACTCCGCCGCGAAGCCAGGGAAGGAAAACAACTCACTCAGCCGACGGCCCGTTTTCATGCAGAACACCGCGTCAAGAAGTCAGCACAGGATGTACCACCTTCTGGGACGGTGGAAAGGGCCTGTTTCCAAGGCTCAACGCAGATTCAGGGGCCTCAAGGCACCCACACGAATCCGCGATGAGCCTGTTTATCAAATACTTATAGAGAAATATCAAAAGTAATTAAAGGGTAACTGGGAGGTAATGGGATTACCTTTCGGGCAGGTAATCCCCCCAAAAAACCCTTAAATTTCAATCACATGACTTTTCGATGTGGACCCAATTACCTTAAATCACCCCAAAAGGTAATCCCAAATTTCCGATTGATATCAATCCCTTAAGTCTGGTTTTGGCTTGCGGATTACCGATTACCTGTTTCCGATGGTCATTTGCCGAAACGCCCCCGGGAGGCCTGGCCCGGAACAAGGCTGCGCACCGCCCGCTGAGCCTCACAGGCGCGCAGGGATCTGCAGGGAAGAAACGTCCCCGTGACTCCCACGGATCGCTAGCTGCAGCGGGGCCTAGGTCTACCCTGCAGGGGTGCAGCGAAAACCGTGCATGAAGGCCGCAGGCGTGGCGGGGCGACGATTGCGCGCGCCAGGGCCAGCGCTGTCCGTAGGCGTCGGTGTTTTCCTACTGCGTCGGTCGCTGAAGACGGGCAACATAGGAGGGTGCATCCCATCCCAACAGGGCCTGCAACATGCCCGCCATCCGCTGCCGGCCCCGCCTCCATTGCTGGCGGGCAAGCGCCAGAGGTAGGCATCTGACCGTGGGCAGCGAAGCGACTCACTTGTAGGCACCTGTTCGACGCATGCTGGATTGTTGAGAGAAAGCACCTATGAACGAAGCAAAAAAAGCCCGCGCAACACATGACAACGCACCTCAGAAAGGCGCGTTCTACATCCTCAGGTCCGATATCGGGGGGGGCGGTCGCGGCCCTGGTTTGAAGCTCGAGAACCCAGATGCGGTGCCATTTTCCATTGCTGACAGCCTGCCGGAAGAGGACGCGGGACTAGCCACATTGAAGGAGACCCCGCGCCTGCGCTACGACAGCCGCATTGGTGATATGCCCGATGATCTTGAGAGCGGTTTGACGGACTACTGGCTGGTCTCCGAGCCGCTGAAGCAGGTCCTTGACGCTGCTGACCCAGAAGGCTTTGCCTTCGCGCTCTGTGACTTCCGACTGGAAGACGGTACGCCCGCAGCACCGCACTATCTTTGCGAGGTGGTGCGGATTATCGACGCCATCGACGAGGAAGCATCTACCGTCAAGGTGCTGACCGGATATCCAAATGGCAAGTACTACAGCCTCGTGGGGGGGGCCAAGTTGGCTTTCAACAAAGATGTGGTCGGGGCAGCGCATGTGTTCCGAACACCTTATACGGCAGATGCCTTCTGCGATCGATTCTTGCGCGACACCTTGATTTCCCATGGATTCGGCAAATCACCCAAGAAGCGTGGGGTTCGGCTAATCGACGCTGCAAATTACGGATAGAGATTTCTCTGCATGGATTTTGGAGCAAAAACAGATGCCCTCCGGTAACGTCATCCTTCAAAGTCACCACGTCATTGAAAATAGCACTTTTCTCAGAAGTCGGCTTCTTAATAAATTGGTCGAGCATGGATTGATCGACAAGGATGTATCGGCAAATCGCCTGTATCTTCCGGTAGACGGCAAGCTGGCTGACGAAGTCGAAACTTCGCCACACCGAGGACGCACCCGCAGGTCATATACGGATGCAATCGTTGATCATCTTGACAATCTCAGTAAATCCCAAAACGGCCGCGCTGCCATACGCAACGACGCTGCTGCATTGAAGCTCGTCGCCGCGCAAGTCCACGACCTGCAGGACACCCTTAAGGTCGCCCTGATCAATGGCGACATGTTCGCAACGACTCCGGATCGCTTGACCAAGGCCGAGACCAACGCGCAAAACCGCAGCACGCTCTCCGAGTATGAGCAATACCGCACCACCCACGCCGACCAGTTGAAAACGCTGCGTTCGATGAGCAATGTCGAATCCGAATGGGCCGCGATCACGCACTCCGAACAACGGATCACACAGGTGATCGACGCCGCGCGCACGACCGCCAAAAATCTGGTCGCTGTCCCGGATGAACGCGATGCCGTCATCCGCGAGATCGCCGGCCGCGAGGAATTTCGCATGGCCATCGCGCACGCCGAGGATGCCGGGCGCGTGAGGTTATCCGAGTCCAACGCGGCCTTGGTACAGCAGGTCTTGGATGACACGCCGACAACCATCGGCGGTGCTGCGCCCAGCATCCGCCAAGGCGCAGGCGCCACACCGCATCCGTCGTACACACCAGTATCGCAACGCGGCTTCACAACCGCCGAACTGTTGGCAGGCGAGCTATCTGCAGGCCAAGCGCTACGCACCGCCGGCCTGCTCGCCACCGCCGCCGACACCGTGATGACCGGCCAACGCGCCACGCACTTGCTCGGCCAGGACAACCCGCTCGCCGCGCAATCAGAGCTGGCACACTTCACCGGGCGCAATGTCGGTGGCTGGGCCGGCGGCACGACGGCCGCCTACGCGCTGGGCAGCTCCGGCGCCGGGCCGATGGTGCTGATCGCCGCCGATGCCTATTTCATGAGCGTGGCCGGCGAGAAGGCCGCCGCGCTGCTCGACAACCGCGCGATCTACCGGCAGACCGATGGCGATGACACGCACTGGTCCTTCGATGGCCGCGCCTGGGCGCGCGAGGGCAAGGCAGACACCACCGCCGATGGCGTGGACAACCCCAACGCCACGCCGATCGTCGCCAGCTACGCCAAGGCCCGCGAGCTGAACTACCAGGCGACCAACGTCGCTGCCGCACTAGCTTTGAAGGATGCGCCCGCACCGCAGGATCCTTACCAGCAGCCGGCCAATGCCACCGACCGTCCCAGCCTGAGTCCTGCCGACTGGAAGCGCGACCCGGCAGACGGCCAATGGCATCGTCTGGTCAAGACGGCGGTCTCCGGTGCCAACGATCGCGGCAGCTACGTGCAGGAGACCGCCTTGCCGCCGCGCGCGGCGGAACTGGAGGCACAAGCGCAGGCCGTCATCGCCCGCAACATCGCCAACAGTCCCGGTGCGATCGCCGCGCGCTATGAACTGGCCTACCACCGCAGCGGCTGGGCCGCCGAGGGCTTGCCGATGTCGCCGGCCGTCCAGCAGGCGTTGCCGGATCCGGATGCGTTGACTGCCTCGAACGGCCAGCGCTACTACCGCGACATCGAAGGCCGGTGGACCAGCCCCGGCACTTCGCCCGATGCCAACCGGGTGCTGGAGCTGGAGACCACGCGCGCGATGCTGCAGCCGGCGCTTGCCGAGCAGGCCCGGGCGATTGCCGCCATCCAGCAGACCCCGCCATCGCCGCAGGACGTGCAGCGCGAGCAGACGCTGTACCAGTACCGCATCGTGGGCACGGAACTGCAGCCGCAATGGCGCGAAGCGATCGAGCTGGCAACGCAACGCACGCGCGAAGCTAAAGGACTCGCAGGCGATGGCGCTATGCAGCTGCAGCGCGGGCCGGGCGGTCAGTACGGCGCCGACAGCCCGATCGCCCATCTGCAGCGCGGTGCCGATGGCGTGGAGCGCATTGCAGCAGTCACCAGCACCGAGGACATCCGTCAGGCGCTGCAGGAACTGCAGGCTCGCCAGCAGCCGGATGCACCGGTGCAGCAACTGGCCTCTGCGTCGCCCTCATCCGAAGGCTCCACAGATGCGGACACGTCCGGGTCGCCGCCCTCCAACCAGCAGGCGCTCAACGTGCCGGCCCCAGACCAGGCCACCAGCGCCGCGCAGGAGAACCAGCAGCGGCAGCAGGAGGGACGGCAGGCGCAAGACCAGCAGTTGGCGCAGGCGCACGCGCTGCAGGAACAGGCCTCACGTGAGGACCGGACGCAGGCGAGGCAGTCGCTGCAGGCGCATGCGGCACTGGAAGCACGGCAACAAGCGCTGCGACTGGCGCAACAAGAACGCCAGGCACAGGACACCCAGCAGCGCGAGGAGGAGCAGGAGCAGCGGCAGGCACACGACATCGAGCAGCACCAACAAGCACAGCAGCAGAGTGAGCAACAGACACGCCAGGCACTGGATGCTCAACACAACGAACAACAGCGCCTACAGCTCCAGGAAGCGCCGCTGGCAGAGCAACCACCGGTGCAGGGCCAGGATGCTCCGGGGCGCAAACAAGCAGCCGAGCGCACCACCGATCCCATGGCCCATGCGTCACCAACTCTCCACGCCCTAGGCACTGCCCAACGCGAGGCAGAACAGCGCCCTGCTCAAGACCACGATGCACACCGGCCGCAGATCCAGACCCAACCGCATGCCGCCCAACCTGAGCAGGCACAGCCAGCTGAAGTGGCGCGGCAAATGCAGCACACGGCGGACCAGCTGACACAAGAAGAGCGCGCGCACCAGTCCGAGCAACACGCAGTGATCGCGCAAGCGCCTGCGGCAAATCGGCACCAGGCGATGGAAACGCGCGACGAACAGGCCGTAGCGCCGCCAGCGGCCGCACGCGACGCCACGCCAGCACCAGGCGCGGACCTGCCTGCCGATGCACGCATTGCCCAGTTGATAGAGGCACCGGAGATGCGATCGTTCGCCGCACCGGTTGTGGCTGAGCGTATTGATGGGGAAAGGGCGCTCACGCCACAGCCCCCGGTACCGAATGCGCCTGCAGCGCCACCCACAGCGGCCCTCGTCACCGATGCAGCCAGACAGTCCCATGGCGCGCCCACTCCAGAGCCTCCCGCCGATCCCTCAGAACACGCCGCCCCATCGAACCGGCCCACGTCGGCATCGGATGCGCAGAAGCAGGCCCCAGAGCAAGCCAAACCCGCCAACGTTGCGGCTGCAGATCCCAATTCATGGGCAGAAATAGCGCGTTCTGCACGCGCGCTCCGCATCCAGGCCGAACAGGATCTCGATATAGAAAACCGGGTCTTCGCGGATCACTGTGGGTGCAATCGAGCATTTTCGGGTAGCGCGGGCAGGAAGCTGGCGATGATCTTGAGCCTCAGGAACTCCTCGTCGCGATAGCCGTAGGCGCTGCGCTGGATGACCCGGATCTTGTTGTTGAGCCCTTCCACCAGGCCGAGGCTGACCTTGTTCTCCGGCCTGCAGTACGCCGCGATGCCGTCCCAGTGCCGCTCGATCATCCCCACGAACGTCTGGTAGGGCGCAAGCCGCTGCCAGCGCAGACTCTGCTTCCAGCGCTCGAAGAACTCCCGTGCACCTCGCTCGGTGCGGTAGCTCCACAGCTGCCCGAAGGACTCTTTCAGCAGGTACGCCGTGTTCAGACGTTTGTTGGCCGCCAGCAACTTGGCGAGCGCCTTCCGACCGTCCAGGGTAAGGTTTTCGCGATTGCTCAGCAGGGTGTAACGCTGGCCCTTGATGTAACTGCGATCCTGGCCTTGAAGGCGCTTGTACTCGTCGCGCCGCACCTGATCGAGCGCGTCGGACAGGTGGCGCATGATGTGGAATTTGTCGAACACGATGCTGGCGTTGGGCGCGTTCTTGCCCACCGAGTTGCGAAACGGCCGCCACATGTCCATCACCGCCACGTCGATGCCAGCACTGCGTTTTGGGCCCAATTCGGCGAAGAACTGGTCGATGTCCGCCTCGGTGCGCCCACTGCCGCCGAACCAGATCGGTCGGCCGCGCTCCAGATCGCTGACCACAACGCGGTAGTCATGGCCCTTGTGGATCGCGATCTCGTCGATGCCGATGGCGCGCGGCGCCGGCGTCCCCGCCCGGCGCACCTGCTCGGCCATGTACAGCTTGGACAGCTCCTTGACCGTGCTGTCGTGCAGGCGCTCCAGCTCAGCCACGGCCTTGTGCGTCATGCTTCGGCACAGATTGCCCACATGTAGGGCGAATCGCTCGGTGTAGCGCGGATTCTTGGCCAGCCAGTCCAGCCGCTCTACGTGCACGCCGCCGCACCCCGGGCAATCGACCCGCCAGCGCTCGAACTCCACGAACAGCATCCAGCCGGCCGCCCGCAAGTCGCGGGCGCGGCACAGGCGCTTGTCGTAGCGGCTGCGACACCGATGGCCACAGTTGGAACACACGGCCGTTTTTTTCGGCGCCGCAAGGTCACGATCCGCGCCTTCGGGGCGCCGAACACGCCCTTGAGCGTGGACTCCGCCGCGAAGCCAGGGAAGGAAAACAACTCACTCAGCCGACGGCCCGTTTTCATGCAGAACACCGCGTCAAGAAGTCAGCACAGGATGTACCACCTTCTGGGACGGTGGAAAGGGCCTGTTTCCAAGGCTCAACGCAGATTCAGGGGCCTCAAGGCACCCACACGAATCCGCGATGAGCCAGAAAACCACATCGCAGATGCACGGCAAGCGCGCATAGCGCGCGGTGAGCCGCCGTTTACCGAGCGGGAACTGCGCGATGGATACGACCCCGATGGTCCCTCGGCAATGAGACGACCACCGAACACCTTGGCAGGCACCGCCTCGCAGGGTGGTCTTTTTGCAACACCGGCGCAAACCGACGTTGAGCAGGACGATCGACCGCCGCCCAAGCGCAAGAGCATCACCGGTGATCCGGACGTGGATGATCTGGTGTACGCGCTGGACTCCAAGAACGATCTGGCCATCGAACAAGCCTTGAAGCGCGCCGGCAATAGCGCCCACAGCGCGGCGTTGGCACAGCAAGGTCATGAGCATCTGGACGCCAAGGCTCAGCAGGAAGCCCAGGAACAGGTGACGACGCGCCAAGCGCTGGGGATGGACGTGGCAGCAGAGGTGCAGACCAGTCGCGGCCCGGTGATGGTGCTGACGCTGCCGCAGTTCGCCAACGGGCCGATGATGCAAGGCTCAGGCCCGCCCGGTGATGGCGGGGGGGGCGACGGAGGCGGAGGCGGAAGTGGCGGTGGTGGTGGTGGCGGATAGCCAGAACGCAACAAACGCATTGAACCTACAGGAGAGAACGATGGACATCCAGAACACCTCGACGCTGCCGGACAGCGGTGAATCGCACCAGGCGATGAAGGACTCGATCAAGGCCATGACGACAGTCATCGCGGCGATGCAGCGGCGAGAGCAAACCCTAGAGGATCTCGTCCGTCATCAAATGCAGCTTCTGCAGGCGGCAGTGAACAGCGCCGATCAACGCGTCACCCGGGTGGTGGAGAGCGCGCTTCCCCGGCTAACGCAGTTGAGCAACCAGGCATTGACGCAAACGCTGGAACCAGGGGCCGAGCGATTCAACAAGAAGATGGTCCAAGCGGAAAGAACGCTTGAGCAGGCGACGGCGCGCTATGCACGGGCACAGCAATCGCTGGAAACCACCGCCACCCGGCGCAGCTGGGCCGGCCTCGGCGCGTTGTTGGTCGGCACGCTCCTGTGTTTGGTTGCAGTCGGCTACGCCGTCCAGGGCGCCCGACCAGTACTGGCAGAGGCTTCGCAGCGCCGTGCGGAGATCGCCTTTCTGGACCGTGTGGCACGCGCGGACCTATTGCCCTGCGGCGAGGACAGGCTCTGCGTCACGCTCGACAAGGCAGGGCCGCGCTACGGCAAGAGTAAGCAGTATCGCGTTGTGGCCTTGCGCCAACCGCCTGCGCAATGAAAGCCGAACCGCCACGCGGCAGCTCGGCTTCACGGCCTACAGGGCGTTTAGCCGATCGCGGGTGACCGCTGCGTACTGATCGGTCATCTCGATGCCGACCGCTTCAAGGCCCTCCAGTTGGGCAGCGACCAGCGTGGTGCCGCTGCCGCAAGCCTTGAGCGCTTGCTACCTATCATTTGGTGCTGTAGAGACTTTTGAGGGGTAAGGGTTCAAGCCCCTTCTTGCTACACATCGACTTGTAAATCTGATAGCACTGAGCAATTTTATCCTTCGGAAGTGAGCTGTCACGATGGTCCAAGAACGCAACAGCGTGGCCATCCTCATCCTGAACACCCGTGCCGGACCGCTCGATGTCACCCCAGTCTTGCTGGTTCTCATCTTCAGAATCGACAGCTTTTGCTCGGGTACTGCCGTTGAGAGCAACGGAGCATGCAGCTGAAAAAAGCGTTGCATGTTCTTGAAACTCCTCGTAAGCATCTTCCTGCTCAGCTAACCGAAAATCGTTCGCCATAAAATCTACCTCGTGTGCAGTAATTTTCCCCCCAATTTTCCTGAACAAAAAAAAACAGCCACTTGATTCTCGTCAAGTGGCTGTTTTGTTTGGTGGGCCGTCAAGGATTCGAACCTTGGACCTATTGATTAAGAGTCAACTGCTCTACCAACTGAGCTAACGGCCCTGAAACTGGTCGCACATTGTATGCGCGTTTTTGCTTCGTTGCAACACCCCGCGAAGCATCGGGTCGAACTGTCCTGCACTGCCTGATTCAGTGGGGTGGCTGAGGGGACTCGAACCCCCGACATCTGGAATCACAATCCAGTACTCTAACCAGCTGAGCTACAGCCACCACTGAAAACCTGCTTCCTACCGTACCGCCGATGGCGCGCCCGACAGGACTCGAACCTGTAACCGCCGGCTTAGAAGGCCGGTGCTCTATCCGGTTGAGCTACGGGCGCCCGGACCGAACTTCGCATTCCCACGCCGCCAAGAGCTCGGAATGGTCGGGGTAGAGGGATTCGAACCCCCGACATCCTGCTCCCAAAGCAGGCGCGCTACCAGACTGCGCTATACCCCGGCGGGACCTTCCAATCCCGAAGGGCTGGAAAGGTCGGCTATTTTGGGAACGATTTGCGCCGCTGTCAATCACCACGCGTCAATTGGCGCATCCGGTATCCTGGGGACTGAACTCTGCCTGCTCACGCGCCCCGGCGTGGAGCACCCCACCTTTATGGAGAAAACGCATGCGTAGCGGCAATCCCGCCCTTCGGGAATCCACCTTCCTCGACCTCGGCTCCGGCTCGGTGGTCACCCGCGACGGCGAGGCGATGACCCTCAATGGAACCGTCAACAAGACCGGCCTGCTGCTGTTGATGGCCGTCGCTACTGCGGCCTTCGCCTGGTCGCAATCGATCGGCGCCGATGGCAACCCGCTGCCGGCGGCGCGCGTGTACATGATCGCCGGCGCGATCGGCGGGCTGGTGCTCGGGCTGGCCACCAGCTTCAAGCCGACCTGGGCACCGGTCAGCGCACCGCTGTACGCATTGGTGGAAGGCTTCTTCCTGGGCTCGATCTCGGCGGTATACGAGGCGCGTTTCGACGGCATCGTGTTCCAGGCGGTGCTGCTGACCTTCGGCACCCTGTTCGCGCTGTTGTTTGCCTACCGCAGCGGCATGATCAAGGCCACCGAGAACTTCAAGCTGGGCGTGGTGGCCGCGACCGGCGGCATCGCACTGGTCTACCTGGCCACCGTCGTGCTGGGCCTGTTCGGGGTGCGCATCCCCTTCATCCACGATTCGGGCCTGATCGGCATCGGCTTCAGCCTGTTCGTGGTGGTGGTGGCTGCACTGAATCTGGTGCTGGACTTCGACTTCATCGAAAGCGGCGTGGAACAGGGCGCACCCAAATACATGGAGTGGTACGGCGCGTTCGGGCTGATGGTGACGCTGGTGTGGCTGTACCTGGAGTTCCTGCGCCTGCTGTCGAAGCTGCAGTCGCGCAATTGAGCGGGGAATCGGGAATCGGGATTGGGGAATCGTGAGAGCGGTTTCCTGCAACTGGTGAGCAGCCGCGGCTTCTCGGCAACGTCCGAGCAAAACAAAAGGCGCCTAGGCGCCTTTTGTTTTGTGCGATCTTCCGGCGCGCTCAGAGGCGGCTGGCGATGGCCTTGGCAAAGCCCATGGTGTTGCCGCTGCCGCCCAGGTCGGGGGTCAGCGAATCCTTGGCTTCCAGGGTGGCCACGATGGCCTCGCGCAGGCGCTCGGCATTCTCGGGCTGGCCGATATGGTCCAGCATCTGCGCGGCGCCCAGCAGCAATGCACACGGATTGGCCTTGCCCTGCCCTGCGATGTCCGGCGCCGAACCGTGCACGGCCTCGAAGATCGCCGCATCGACGCCGATGTTGGCGCCCGGGGCCAGGCCCAGGCCACCGACCAGACCGGCGCACAGGTCGGAGATGATGTCGCCGAACAGGTTGGTGGTGACGATGATGTCGAACTGTTCCGGGCGCATCACCAGCTGCATGCAGGTGTTGTCGACGATCATTTCCTGGAATTCGATGTCCGGGTACTGCGCGGCGACATCACGGGCGACCTTCAGGAACAGGCCCGAGGTGGACTTGATGATGTTGGCCTTGTGCACCGCGGTGACCTTCTTGCGGCCGGTGGCACGCGCCAGGTCGAAGGCATAGCGCACGATGCGCTCAGAGCCCTTGCGGGTGATCCGGGTGCCGGAGAACGCGGTCTCGCCATCCTCGGACACGGTCTGGCCTTCGCTCAGATAGGCGCCTTCGGTGTTCTCGCGCACGGTGATGAGGTCCACGCCGTCGGCAAAGCGCGACTTGGTGTTCGGGAACGACTTGGCCGGACGCACGTTGGCGTACAGGTCGAACTTGCGACGCATGGCCACGTTGATCGAGCTGAAGCCCTCGCCAACCGGCGTGGTCAGCGGGCTCTTCAGGGCGACCTTGTTCTTGGTGATCGAAGCCAGGGTGGACTCGGGCAGCAGATCGCCGTGCTTTTCCAGCGCGACCAGGCCGGCATCGGCGTACTCGTAGGTCAGGCCAGCCTGCAGCGCGTCGAGCACGAACAGCGTGGCATCCATGATCTCCGGGCCGATACCGTCGCCGCGAATGACCGTGATTGTCTGCGTCATAACGTTGGGTTTCCGAACTTGAAGGGGGGAGCGCCAGCCGGAAGCCCGGCTCACCGGCGCAAGGAGGTTTCACTGGCAATTATGCCCGATGCCGGTGAAGGCGCCCAAACCGACCTTGGTCTAAGGGCAACCATCCAACGACTGCGTGGTCAGGAAGCCGGTGCTCGGAATCGGCATGTATCCGTCCTCCGTGCGCTGCGGTTGCTCCCTGCCGTCCACACTGCCTGACGACTACCCGCGATGTTTTCGCAGCCATCCAAGAGCGGCCGGCGCCCGAACGCAACGCGCCGCCTCATCGGGCGGCGCGTGTCTTGCTCGCTTTTTACGAATCCCGAATCCCGAATCCCCACTCCCGCGCCTCAGCACCCCACTCAGTCGTGCGCGTGCTGGGCCGGCGCCTGCGCGCCGCCTTCGAGCTGGTCGAGAAAATCCACCGCGCGGCGCAGGTGCGGGATCACGATGGAACCGCCGACCACCAGGCCAACCGAGAAGGTCTCGAAGAACTCCTCACGGGTCACCCCCGCTTCCTTGCACTGGGCGACGTGGTAGCTGATGCAGTCGTCGCAGCGCAGCACCACCGAGGCGACCAGGCCGAGCAGCTCCTTGGTCTTCACCTCCAGCGCGCCGGCCTGGTAGGTCTGGGTGTCGAGCGCGAAGAAGCGGCGCACCACCTGGTTGGGCTCGGCCAGGATGCGCTGGTTCATGCGCTGGCGGAATTGCGTGAACTCGCGCAGGCGGTCGGCGCTGCCGTCGTCGGAACCACTCATGCCTGACCGCCCGTGCCGGTGAACAGTGGCTCCAGCTTGCCGGCGCGATGCATGGCCATCATGTCGTCGTAGCCACCCACATGGACGTCGCCGACGAAGATCTGCGGCACGCTGGTACGCCGCGCCAGCGCGACCATCTTCTCGCGCTCGGCCGGGTCCAGGTCGATCCGCACCTCGGTCCAGGTCTGGCCCTTGCTCTTGAGGAAATTCTTGGCTGCCACGCAGTACGGGCAGATGGCGGTGGAATACAGGGTAATGGGCGGGCCGGCGGCCGCGTCCTGCCGGGGATGTTCTTGGCTCACGGGAAACTCCGGGGTTGGTCTGAGGTCTGACACATGGTAACGGGCGACTGGAATTTCCACCTCGCCACCGCAACACTATGGATTAATTGCCGATTCACGCCGCCGCGCCGTGCTGCCCGCATGCTCCGCGCATCACCTGGGAGTTCCTCTTGCGCCTGCTTCCGCTTGCTACCGCCCTGACACTGGCCATTGCCACGGGCGTGGCCCCTGCGCAGGAGAACCGCCTGCCCGACATCGGCTCATCGGCCGGCGAGTTGCTGACGCCGGCGCGACAGGCCGAGTACGGCAGGATGATGCTGGCCGAGCTACGCAGCTACGACTACGTACTGGACGACCCGCTGATCGGCGATTGGCTGCAGACCATGGGCACCCGCCTGGGTGCCAACAGTGCACAGCCGCAGCAGCCGTTTACCTTCTTCATGCTGCGCGACCGCCAGATCAACGCATTCGCCACGCTGGGCGGCTATATCGCGGTCAACGCCGGGCTGGTCCTGATCGCCGACCGCGAGGACGAGGTGGCTGCGGTGCTGTCGCACGAAATCGCCCACGTCACCCAGCAGCACGTGCTGCGCGGGGTGGAGCGCGCGCAACGCGACCAGATCCCGATCCTGCTCGGCATGCTGGCCGCAGTGGTGGCCGCGCAGCAGGCCGGCGGCAATTCCAGGGGCGATGCCACCATGGCCACCATCACCAGCGCGATGGGGCTGATGCAGCAACGCCAGATCGACTTCACCCGCTCCAACGAGTTCGAGGCCGACCGGCTGGGTATCCGCACCCTGGCACGCAGCGGCTACGACGTGGACGCGATGGCCGGATTCTTCGAACGCATGTCGGTGGCCATGCGCGCCAACGAGGGCGGCTACAGCGCGCCGGACTTCCTGCAGACCCACCCGGTCACCACCACCCGCATCAGCGAAGCCAAGGCACGCGCCGAGCAGATGAAGAAGAACACCGTGGTGCTGACCACCTCGGTGCCGGGTGGGACGCGTCAGGAACGTGTGGACCCGGCCGACCCGTCGTTGTCGGAACCCTTGAGCCGCAACGGCAACGCGCTGCTGCCCTACGCGCTGCGGTTGCCGGTGGACGCGCTCGGCCGTGGCGGCGACCAGCAAGGCTTCGATTGGGCCAAGGAGCGTCTGCGCGTGCTCACGGCCAGTACGCCGGATGCAGCCATCCGCGAATACGAGAACCTGCGCCGCAGCGCCAAGCAGGGGCTGAGCGAGGCGCAGCGTTACGGGCTGGCGCTGGCGCGGCTGCGCAACAGCGGCGGCCGCCCGAGCGAGCCGGTGGCCGAACTGGCCAGCCTGCTGGAGGCGCATCCGGACAATCTGTGGCTGGCGCTGGGCCTGAGCGAGGCCCAGGCCCGCGTCGGCCAGCGCGATGTGGCCAATGCCCGTTTCGACACCTTGCTGAAACACTTGCCGAACAACCGTGCGGTGGCGCTGACCTACGCCGGGGCGCTCAATGCGCAGGCCAGCAAGGACGCGGGCCAACGCGCACGGCAGGTGCTTGAACCATTACTGCATCGCCGCAGCGACGATCCGCTGCTGCAGCAGACCTATGCCCGCGCCTGCGAACTCGCCGGCGACCCTCTGCGCGCCAGCGAAGCCTACGCCGAATCGGCGTATTTGAACGGCCACCCGGAGCAGGCCCTGATCCAGCTGGAAGCACTCAAGAAGAAGGAACTCGACTACGTGACACGGGCGCGCGTGGACGCACGCATCGCCGCCATCACCCCGACCGTGCTGGAACTGCGCCGCCAGGGAATTCGCGATCCCGATCTGTCCACACAATGACACTTGGGCGGGAATCGGGAATCGGGAATCGGGAATCGGGAATCGGGAATCGGGAATCGGGAATCGGGAATCGGCTAAAAGCATGCGGGTCCAGACTGGGCGTGTCGCCCATTGCCGGTTCAGTCTGTTTTGAAGACCTGCCGGCTGGCAGAAGCCGGTGCCGGCCATGTCACATTAGAGTCACAAAACCGTAGTCTACTGGCGATCACCAAAGCCAGACGGTAAGCCCCGCGTGCAAAAACGCATTCTGATCGTCGATGACGAACCCGCGATTCGCGACATGGTGGCGTTCGCGCTGCGCAAAGGCGAGTTCGAGCCCATCCATGCCGGCGACGCGCGCGAGGCGCAGACCGCCATCGCCGACCGGGTGCCGGATCTGATCCTGCTGGACTGGATGCTGCCCGGCACCAGCGGCCTGGACCTGGCACGGCGCTGGCGCAAGGAGCAGCTGACGCGCGAGATTCCGATCATCATGCTGACCGCGCGCGGCGAAGAGAACGACCGTGTCGGCGGGCTGGAAGCCGGCGTGGATGACTACGTGGTCAAGCCGTTCTCCGCCCGTGAGTTGCTGGCACGCATCCGTGCAGTGATGCGGCGCACCCGCGAGGACGACGAAGACGGCAGCGTGGCCGTGGGCCGCCTGCGGATCGATGGCGCCGCGCACCGCGTGTTCGCCGGCGATGCACCGGTGCCGATCGGCCCGACCGAATACCGCCTGCTGCATTTCTTCATGACCCACCCCGAGCGGGTGTATACGCGCACCCAGCTGCTGGACCATGTCTGGGGCGGCAGCGTGTACGTGGAAGAGCGCACCATCGACGTGCACATCCGCCGCCTGCGCAAGACGCTGGAACCGTTTGGCCTGGAAAACATGGTGCAGACCGTGCGTGGATCGGGCTATCGTTTTTCGTCGGCGACCTGATCGGCGCCGCACAGCCGCCTGGCCGCCGCATGGGCCGGGCAGCTACCTACCTGACGCTTCGTGGTAACGCCTTCCATGCCCCAACATATCCGTTCCGCCTGGCTCAAGACGCTTGGCACTCTCGCGCTGTTGCTGGGCGCTGCCGTGGTGGTGGGCGTGCTGATCGAGCATGTGTGGATGGCGCTGACCTTCACCGCACTGGGCGTGCTGGGGTGGCATTACTGGCGGCTGCGCCAGGTGCTGCGCCGGCTCACCGCGCGCCAGCGTGCCGAGCCTGCGGTTGGCATCGGCGCCTGGAACGAACTGGACCGCCTGCTGTACCGCAGCCAGGCCGAAATGCGCGGGCGCAAACGGCGCCTGATCGACATGCTGCGGACCTACCGCGCCGCCGCGCAGGCACTGCCGGATGCGGTGGTGGTGGTGGACCGCAACAACCAGCGCGTGCAGTGGTTCAACAAGGCCGCCGGCGGCCTGCTCGGCCTGCAGCATCCTGGTGACATGGGCGTGTCGGTGGTGGAACGCCTGCAACCGCTGCCGTTGGCGCACTGGCTGGCGGCCGGGCGCAATGCCGAGCCGATGCTGGATGCGGCCTCGCCGGTGGACCCGGACCTGCGCCTGAACCTGCGCCTGATTCCGTATTCGGACGACTACTGGCTGCTGGTGGCGCGCGATGTCAGCAAGCTGCTGCGCCTGGAACAGGTGCGCCGCGACTTCGTGGCCAATGTCTCGCACGAGTTGCGCACGCCGTTGACGGTGGTACACGGCTACCTGGACATGCTCGACCCGGAAGACTTCCCGGACTCGGGCCCGATGCTGGCGGAGATGCGCAAGCAGTCGCAGCGCATGGCACAGCTGGTGGAAGACCTGCTGACCCTGTCGCGGCTGGAATCGCAGGAAGAACTCGGCGAAGAACACGTGGCGATGGCGCCGATGCTGTCCACCCTGCGCCGCGAGGCCGAGGCGCACAGCCAGGGCCGGCACACGGTGGAAGTGATCGACGAGGCCGGCGTGGATCTGCTCGGTTCCAACAAGGAATTGCATAGCGCGTTCTCCAACCTGGTGACCAATGCGGTGCGCTATACGCCCGGCGGCGGCACGGTCACGATCCGCTTCGTGCGCGAAGGCGACGGCGCGGCGCTGGCAGTGCGCGACACCGGCTACGGCATCCCCGCCTCGCATCTACCGCGCATCACCGAGCGTTTTTATCGCGTGTCCAGCAGCCGCTCGCGCGAGAGCGGCGGCACCGGGCTGGGGCTGTCGATCGTCAAGCACATCCTGGGCCTGCACCAGGCGCGGCTGGACATCGAAAGCGAGGTGGGACGCGGCAGCGAGTTCTCGTGCCATTTCGTGGCCGCCCGTGTCGTGCAACGCGAACCGTCCCTGCCACTGTCACGCTCGGCGTGATATGTAAGCGGTGCAGGCCGCAGCGCGGCGCGATGCACCGGTGCCATCCGTGTCGCATCGCCTGCGTCGCGGCCCATGCGCCGCACACCACGCACACCACTTCGCCTTGATGACCGACTCCATGGGCCACGCCAAAGAACTGCACGACGTCACACCCGGCGACGACATCGCCACCGATCCGCTGCGGGATCCGGCGCTGTACATCAACCGCGAGCTGTCGCAGCTGGATTTCAATTTCCGGGTATTGGCGCAGGCACTGGACGACCAGGTGCCGCTACTGGAACGGCTGCGCTTCCTGTGCATCTCCTGCACCAACCTGGACGAATTCTTCGAGATCCGCGCCGCCACCGTGCGGCACGCGCAGGAATTCGGCTTGCCGCCGGCACCGGACGGTTTGAGCCCTACCGCCATCCTCAATGCCGTGCACGACCGCGCGGCCAAGTTGGTGGAGCAGCAGTACCACGCCTGGAACGAGGTGCTGCGCCCGGCGATGGAAGAAGCCGGTGTGGCCGTACTCGGTCGCTCGACGTGGACGGCGCGGCAGAAGCGCTGGCTGCGCGCCTACTTCCGCAACGAGATCATGCCGGTGCTCTCGCCACTGGGGCTGGATCCGGCGCATCCGTTCCCGAAGATCCTCAACAAGACCCTGAACATCGTGGTGGTACTGGAGGGCCAGGATGCGTTCGGACGCGCCGGCCACCTGGCCATTGTGCGTGCGCCGCGTTCGTTGCCGCGCATCATCCAGCTGCCGGCCAGCCTGTCGCCGGACGGTGCGCAGAGTTTTGTGTTCCTGTCCTCGGTGCTGTCGGAGTTCGTGGACGAGCTGTTCCCGGGCATGCAGGTCAAGGGCTCCTACCAGTTCCGCGTCACCCGCAATTCCGAATTGGTGGTGGACGAAGAAGAGGTCGAAAATCTGGCGCTCGCCTTGCGCGACGAGCTGGTTACCCGCGGCTACCGGCCGGCGGTGCGCCTGGAAATCGCGCACGACTGCCCGGCGCCGATCATGCGCACCCTGCTGCAGAACTTCGGTCTGAACGAGAACGCGGTGTACCGCATCGTCGGGCCGGTCAATCTCAGCCGCGTCACCCAGGTCTACGATCTGGTGCAGCGCCCCGAACTCAAGTACCCCGCGTTCAATCCGCGCACCTTGCGCGACAGCGAAGGCATCTTCGAGATCGTCGGCAAGGGCGATGTCCTGCTGCACCACCCCTTCGATGCGTTCACCGCGGTGCTGGATGTCATCCGCCAGGCGGCAGTCGATCCGAACGTGCTGGCGATCAAGCAGACGCTGTACCGCACCGGCAAGGATTCGTTGATCGTCGATGCGCTGATCCTGGCCGCGCGCAACGGCAAGGACGTCACCGTGGTGGTGGAACTGCGCGCGCGTTTCGACGAGGAAGCCAACCTGGGGCTGGCCGACAAGTTGCAGGAAGCCGGCGTGCAGGTGGTGTACGGCGTGGTCGGCTACAAGACCCATGCCAAGATGCTGCTGATCGTGCGCCGCGAAGGACGCAAGCTCAAACGCTATGTGCATCTGGGCACCGGCAACTACCACAGCGGCACCGCGCGGCTCTACACCGACATCAGCCTGATTACCGCCGATGCGGAGATCGGCAACGACGTACACATGCTGTTCCAGCAACTGTCCGGGCTGGCCCCGCGCATGAAACTGGACCAGCTGCTGCAATCGCCCTTCACCCTGCATGCCGGCGTACTGAAACGCATCGACCGCGAAACCCGACTGGCCCGCAAGGGCCGCCCGGGCCGCATCATTGCCAAGATGAACGCTCTCAACGAACCGCAGGTGGTGCGCGCCCTGTACACCGCCTCGCAGGCCGGCGTGCAGATCGACCTGATTATTCGCGGCGCCTGCACGCTGCGGCCGGGCGTGCCGGGCGTGTCCGACAATATCCGCGTGCGCTCGATCGTGGGGCGCTTCCTGGAACACAGCCGCGTGTATTGGTTCGGCAACGACGGGGCGGCCGAGCTGTATTGCGCCAGCGCCGACTGGCTGGAACGCAACCTGCTGCGCCGGGTGGAAACCTGCTTCCCGATCCTGGACCCGGACCTGGCCCGGCGCGTGTATCGCGAAGTGCTGCAGAACTACCTGGACGACAACGTCAGCGCGTGGGAGCTGGACGCCGAGGGCGTGTACCACAAGCGCACGCCCGCACCCGGTGAACCGGCCCATTCGGCGCAGGTGACCTTGCTCGATCGGATCTGAGAACGCCACGCCCGTGGCCTCTCACGTGGGCAACAGCCCATCGGCTACCATGCGGCCATGCCAATGCCCTCCCCCACGATCCCGCCCCTGCGCGATGGCGATATGCTCGCCGCCGTCGATCTAGGCTCCAATAGTTTCCACATGGTTATCGCGCGCTACCTGATGGGTCAGCTGCGCGTGGTGGACCGCCTGCGGGAGACGGTGCGCATGGCCGACGGTCTGGATGGCAAGGGCGGTCTCTCCAATGAAGCACGGCAGCGCGCACTGGAATGCCTGGCGCGGTTTGGGCAACGCATCCGCGATGTGCCGTCGCTGCGCGTGCGTGCATTGGCTACCAACACGGTGCGCCAGCTGCGATCGCCGCAGACCTTTCTGATGCCGGCTGAAACCGCACTTGGGCACGCGATCGAAGTGGTCAGCGGTCGCGAGGAGGCACGCCTGATCTATCTCGGCGTGACCCATGCGCAACCGCCCAAGCCCGACCAGCGCCGCCTGGTGATCGACATCGGCGGCGGCTCCACGGAATTCATCATCGGCCAAGGGTTCCAGACCCTGGAACGCGAAAGCCTGCAGGCCGGCTGCATCGCCAGCACGCGGCGGTTCTTTCCCGGCGGCAAGCTGTCCAGGAAGAAGTGGAAGGATGCACTGACCGAGATCGGCGCCGAGTTCCAGCAGTTCGCCGGCCAATACAAGACGCTGGGCTGGCATGAAGCGATCGGCTCGTCCGGCACGCACAAGGCCATCGGCGAGATCTGCGCGGCGATGAAACTCACCAAGGGCGCGATCACCGCTCAGGCGCTGCCGGCGCTGCGCGAGGAACTGCTCAAGGCCAAGCGCATCGAGGACATCCAGCTGCCCGGGCTGGCCGCCGAACGCCGGCCGATCATCGCCGGCGGCATCCTGGTACTCGAAGCGGCCTTCCAGGCGCTGGGGCTGGAGAAGCTGATGGTGAGCAAGGCGGCGATGCGCGAAGGCATCCTGTACGACATGCTCGGCCGCGGTGGCCAGAACGACCCGCGCGACAGTTCGGTGGCTTCGCTGGTGCAGCGCTACGGCATCGACGAAGTGCAGGCCCAACGCGTGGAGGCTACTGCCACCCGGCTGTTCGACCAGGTGTGCGACTCCTGGCAGCTGGATGGCGACGACGCGCAGGTGCTGCGCCAGGCCGCGCGCCTGCACGAACTGGGGCTGATGATCGCCCATAGCCAGTACCATATCCACGGCAGCTACATCCTGGAGCACTCGGACATCGCCGGCTTCTCGCGGCAGGAGCAGCAGGTGCTGGCCGCCTTGGTGCGCACGCATCGGCGCAATGTCTCCCGGACCGCCTTCGATGCCCTGCCCGATCGCCTGCTACTGCCGACCCGCCGCAAGGCCGCGCTGCTGCGGCTGGCGGTGCTGCTGCACCGCGCGCACGAGGCAGACCCGATTCCAACCCTGGAACTCACCGCCGAAGACACACGGCTGTCGTTGATCCTGTCGCAGAGCTGGATCGATTCACGCCCACTGCTGCGTGCCGACCTGATCGGCGAGATCGAAGGCATGGCCGGGCTGGGCATCGTGTTCAAGCCGTTTGTGGCCTGAGGCGGGAATCGGGAATGGGGAATTGTCGATCACCGGCCTCTGATGTAGATCGCTGACAGGCGACCATACGCTAAACGCAAGCAGCGCTTTTGCCTTTGCGATTCCCGATTCCCGATTCCCGATTCCCGATTCCCGATTCCTCTGTCACCGCCACGTCTTGTCGGCGCAACATCAATGCCATCGCCCTCCCGGAAGCTAGCCAAAACGGGAGAACGGGCATGCGCTACGCGATCGTTACCGAAACCTACCCCCCCGAAGTCAATGGCGTAGCACTGACCGTGCATGGCCTGGAAACCGGGCTGCGCGCGCGCGGACATCAGGTGGACGTGGTGCGCCCACGCCAGGGCGGCGATTCGCCCCAGACCGCCGATGCCTTGCTGGTGCGTGGCGCGGCGCTGCCGCGCTATCCGGGGCTGAAATTCGGGTTGCCGGCCATGCAACGGCTGCTGGGCCACTGGCGAGCGACGCAGCCGGATGCGATCTACATCGCCACCGAAGGCCCGCTGGGCTGGTCGGCGATGCGCGCCGCGCGCCGGCTGGGCATTCCGGTGGCCAGCGGCTTCCATACCCGCTTCGACCAATACCTGCCGGACTACGGCGCGGCCTGGCTGCAAGGCACCGCGCTGCGCTGGATGCGCCGCTTCCACAACCAGGCCGAAGTCACCCTGGTGCCGACCCACGAGCTGCAGCAAACCCTGCGCGATGACGGCTTCCAGCACGTCCAGGTGCTGGCGCGCGCCGTGGACAGCCAACAGTTCGATCCGGCCCGGCGCGATCCGGCGCTGCGTGCGCAGTGGGGCATCGAAGGCGAAGGCTTTGCCGCGATCTACGTCGGGCGAATCGCCAACGAAAAGAACCTGCCGTTGGCCATCCACGCATTTCGCACGCTGCAACGGATCCGTCCCAAGGCACGCTTCGTGTGGGTCGGCGATGGTCCGGCACGCGAAAAAATCGCCCACGAGAATCCCGACTTCATCTTCTGCGGCGTCCAGCGTGGTCAGTCCCTGGCCCGCCACTTCGCCAGCGGCGATCTGTTCCTGTTTCCCAGCCACAGCGAGACCTTCGGCAACGTGACGCTGGAAGCAATGGCCAGTGGCGTGGCGACGGTCGCCTTCGACTACGGTGCCGCGCGCCAATACCTGCGTAGCGGCCAGACCGGTGCGGCGGTGGACACCGATGCGGCGTTCATCCAGGCAGCAGTCGCGCTGACCGAGGACGACGCCCTGCGCCAGCGCATGGGCACGGCGGCCGCGCAGGCGATGAAGAAACTGCATCCGGACAACGTGGTGTCCGACTTCGAAGCGCTGTTGCTGGGGATCACTGCCGTACGGGGGCGTCATGTCGTCGACGCGGCTTGAGCTGTTGCGTGGCCGCGAGGCACGCTGGTGCCGGCGTGCCAACCATTGGTGCCGCCGCTACCCGGTACGGCGCACGTTCGCCATCATCAGCCGGCTGGGCGACGGCGTGTTCTGGTACAGCCTGATGGGGCTACTGGTGCTGCTGGACGGCATGGACGGCGTGCGTGCCTCCGCCCACATGGCCGCTACCGGCGTGCTGGCGCTGACGCTGTACAAGGCACTCAAGCGCTGGACGCGTCGGCCACGCCCGTACGCGGCCGACGGGCGCATCCGCGCCTGGGTGGCACCGCTGGACGAGTTCAGTTTTCCGTCCGGCCACACCCTGCACGCGGTGTCCTTCAGCATCGTCGCGCTGGCGTACTACCCCTGGCTGGCGCCGCTGCTGGTGCCGTTCTCTGCCGGCGTGGCGCTGTCGCGCGTGGTGCTGGGGCTGCACTACCCCAGCGATGTACTCGCCGCCACGGCGATCGGCGTGCTACTGGCCAGCCTGTCGCTGTGGGAGCTGCCGGCGCTGATTGGGTAGCGGTTGTTTCCCTTCTCCCACCGGGACGTTGTCCTCCTTACAATGGCGCGATGACAACCCTGTTCATTTCCGACCTGCATCTGGATCCGGCACGGCCGGCGATCACCGAACTGTTCCTGGCGTTCCTGCGCACGCAAGTTCCCGGCAGCGATGCGCTGTACATCCTTGGCGATCTGTTCGAAGCCTGGATCGGCGACGACACTCCATCCACGGCCGCCGACGCGGTCGCCATCGCACTGCATGCGGTGGCCGATGCCGGTGTACCGGTGTTCTTCATGCCGGGCAACCGCGACTTCCTGGTCGGCGAACACTATGCGCAGCGCGCGGGTTTTCGCATCCTGCCCGACCCCACGGTGATCGACCTATACGGGCACACCACCTTGCTGATGCATGGCGACCTGCTGTGCACCGACGACACCGCGTACCAGGCCTTCCGCGCGCAAACGCGCGACCCGGTGTTTCAGGCGCAATTCCTGTCGCAACCGCTGGCCGCGCGTGTGGCATTCGCGCAGCAGGCGCGTGCGGCCAGCCAGGCCCGCTATGCCGAACTCCAGCAAGGCGATCAGGCGCAACTGGAAACCGTCACCGACGTCTCGCCGGCCGAGGTGGAGACCACCTTCGTGCGTTACGGCGTGGATCGCCTGATCCATGGGCATACCCACCGCCCCGCCATCCATACCGTGCAGGCCGGCGGGCGGATTTGCACACGTATCGTGCTGGGCGACTGGTACGCACAGGGTTCGGTGCTGCGCGTGGATGCCGACGGCGTTGTGCTGGAACAGTTGCCGCTGTGATGCACCGCCGATGCGTTGCCAGCGGCCGATATTGAAGACGCTGGTATTGGAGCGCAGGTCTTATTGCAGGCTGCGCGCGCGCTCGGCGTAATCGACGAAACCGGCGTTGACCACGTCGTACCACAGCACCTTGCCATCGGCCTGCACGCGGAAGCGATCGCGCACCGGGCTGGTCTGCGGATCGCCCGGGCAGCCATTGCCGTGGCGTTCGTGGACGGCGAATTCGAAGGCATCGGCAGCAGGCGTCTGGCCGGCTTCGGTGAGGATGCTGATGCAGTTGTCCGGATACGCGTGATCGCGCTGCAACTGCGCTTCGAGCACGTGCAGCGCACGGGCCTCGGCATCGTTGCCGGTCACTGCTGCCGGTGCGGCCACGGCAGGTTTTGGCGTGGCGGCGGCGGGCTCGGCCGGTTGCTGCCGGCAGCCGACAATTGCCAGCGCCACTAGGCACGCGATGGCAAGACGCAAGGATGTGGACATGAGGACTCCGCTCGACAGGACATCGCCGGCTGGTGCCGGCGGTGTCTGTAGTCTGCGCGATCAGCGTGCGCGGGAGTAGCGCTCCGTCCCGGCACCTGACGATGCTGGACGGGAGCGATTCAAGAAAACACTCAGCGGAAACCGGCGATGGCAGCCTTGGTGTTGACCAGCACGCGCTGATTGTCGGCGGTGCTGGCATTGCCCATCGGCACGCCGTTGTAGCTGATGTTGGGGTTGGACCAGTAGTTCAGTCGCGGGCAACCACTGGTACAGTCGTAGGCCATGATGGTGCGCCAGCTGTTGCCGTAGCGATACCCATGGCCATAGGCATACGGTGAGGTGCTCGGGTCACTGGCGGCGTCGTGACGCGCGCTTTGCAGGTGGCCGATTTCATGCGCGAAACTGTAGTAGCCGGTCGCGCAATCCCAGTATACCGAGGCGAATGCACTGGCCGCATTCGATCCGATGCCCGAGGCCAGGCCGCAGTAACTGCTGTTGTCCAGCACGATCACGCCCACGTCGGCGGTGTAGGTATTGCGGCTGGTGTGGATGCTGTCCATGTAACCATCGTTGGTCACCCGGAAGCGTTGCAGGTCGGTGCTGAAGTTGCCGGTTTCGCCATAGCTGGTGGTCTCGTAGCGCGCCAGCTGCAAGGTGATGCCGACGTTGCTGTTGATGTAGCCCTGGTTGGCTTCGGCCACCGCCAGCTGCACCAATGACTGCATGTTGCCGCCGTAGGCAGTGACCGCCTTGTTGGTGGCCACGACCAGCACGCGGATGGTGGCCGGGCTGCCGGATGAGGCGGCCGCGGTGGTGACGCGTCCGTCGCCGGGCATGTCGAACCTGGGCAGCAGGCTGTATTCGGCCGGATGCTCCTGCGGCATGCGCTGCTCATCGACCTGTACCAGCACATGGCGGCCATCGGCCAGCGGACGCAGGCGATACAGCTTGCCGGCATGGCGGATGGTGCCGGTCACGGTGTCGCCGCTGCGCACCAGGATGACCGAATTGAGCGGGTCTACCCCCGACAGCGTGCGCGCCCGAGTGCCGGCACGCGGGCCGAGATTGCCGTACCAGACGCTGTCACCGCCCTCCAGCGCCTCCACCTTGGCCTGTGTGGCGGTGACGGTCTGGCCGTCCAGCTGCAGCTCCAGCAGTTTTTCCCCGGCGGTCACCGCAGCTGCATCGAGCTGGACCACCTGCGCATTGGCAGTGGACGGTGCGCTCAGCAGGCGTTGCAGCGAGGGTTCGGTCGTGGTGGCGGCGCTGCGGCTGAGCGCCGGCCCGGTTTGATACAGCGGCGTGCCGGCAGCAGCAGCCGAACCAGCCAGGCACATGGCAATCAGACCCACCGTGGTGCACATCGACTTCGACTTCATCGTCTTTCTCTCCTAAGACATGGAAGTTACGGATGTGAAACACCGGGCCCCTGTTCCCGGGACGCCATTAAGGCGCCCGAGAATGTACAGATTGCAAGTTGTTACAACAGAAAATTACATTTTTGTGATGACATGCGGCAGCTGGATGCGATTCCAGCGGCGATGGGACAGGAACCAGCGCACAGTCCAGCCCTGCAGTGCACCGCTTGCTCCCGCACGCAACGCAACAGGTCCGACGTGGCACCGCCGCGCAGGTGCAGTCTCACGCCGGCACCTAGCCGGCCTGCTCCACCAGGCTGGCCAGTTCGTCCTCGTCAAACCCGGCGAGCAGCCTGGCCTGGATGTTGAACGGCCCATGCAGATAACCACCGGCATACTCGCGCAGCAGCGCCTTGAAGCGCGCACGCGGCTCGATGCCCGCCTGCTCGCAATACCAGCGATACCAGCGCGAACCCGCTGCCACATGCGCCACTTCCTCGCGCAGGATGGTCTCCAGCACCTCGGCGGTGGCGGTATCGCCCAGCGAGCGCAGCTTGACGATCATCGCCGGCGTCACATCCAGGCCGCGCGCTTCCAGCACACGCGGTACCAGCGCCATCCGCGCCAGCCCATCGTGTGCGGTTTTCTCGCACATTTCCCACAGGCCGTTATGCGCGGCAAAGTCGCCATAATCATGACCGTGTGCCTGCAGGCGCGCGCGCAGCAGCATGAAATGCCGCGATTCGTCGTCGGCCACCACCACCCAATCGGCGTAGAAGGCATCGGGCAGGCCGCGGAAGCGATACACCGCGTCCCAGGCCAGGTCGATGGCGTTGAGCTCGATGTGCGCGATGGCATGGATGAAGGCCGCCCGCCCATCTGCAGTGCCCAGCCCACGCCGCGGCAGTTCACGCGGATGCACCAGCACCGGGGTCGGCGGGCGACCCGGCATGCGGATCGGCAATGGTGCGGGGGCCGCGGGATCGATCGTCAATTGGCCCGCACGACAGGCCGCTGCGTACTGCTGCGTCAACGCGACTTTATGCAGCGGATCGGCAGCGCCCAGGCACGCGTACGCGGCGTCGAACAGATCCGTCATCACCGTCCCTGCCGAAGCGATTGCTGACCCGGTGCTGCCGCACGCACCTGCTCGCAGGCGTTCGCCTTGATCCGCAACTCGCAGGCGACGATGGCCACCGGGCCGACGCGCACCGCCATCTCAGGCGCGGCGACGCTTCTTGGCATCGTCCGAGCGCAGCTGCTGGATGCGTTCGAAGTAGCCCGACTCGATGCCGGTGATGTATTCGCCGTTGAAGCACGAGGAATCGAACTGCTTGATGTCCGGGTTGCCTTCGCGCACCGCCACTTCCAGGTCTTCCAGATCCTGGTAGATCAGCCAGTCGCAGCCCAGGAATTCCTGGATCTCCTGCTCGCTGCGGCCATGCGCAATCAATTCTTCGGCAGCCGGCATGTCGATGCCGTAGATGTTGGGGTAGCGCACCGGCGGCGCGGCCGAAGCCAGATACACCTTGCGTGCACCGGCGTCGCGCGCCATCTGCACGATCTGCCGGCTGGTGGTGCCGCGCACGATGGAATCGTCCACCAGCAGCACCACGCGGTTACGGAATTCCAGGTGAATCGGGTTGAGCTTGCGGCGCACCGATTTCTGCCGCTCGCCCTGCCCCGGCATGATGAAGGTGCGGCCCACGTAGCGATTCTTGACGAAGCCTTCACGGTACTTCACGCCGAGCACGTTGGACATTTCCAGGGCCACGTCGCGCGAGGTGTCTGGAATCGGAATGATGGTGTCGATGTCGTGATCCGGGCGCAGGCGCAGGATCTTTTCGCCCAGCTTCAGGCCCATGCGCATGCGCGCCTTGTGCACCGAGATGTTGTCGATCATCGAATCGGGACGCGCGAAATACACGTATTCGAAAATGCACGGCGCATGGTCGGTGGGCGCGGCGCAGATTTCCGAGAACAGCTCGCCGCGCGCAGTGATGACCAGCGCCTCACCCGGGCGCACGTCGCGCACGCGTTGATAGCCAAGGATGTCCAGCGCGGCCGATTCGGAGGACACGATGTATTCGGTGCCTTCGGCGTGGTCACGCTTGCCCAGCACCAGCGGGCGGATGCCGTGCGGGTCGCGGAACGCCACCAGGCCCAGGCCCAGCACCACGCTGACCACCGCATAGCCGCCCTTGCAGCGGCGGTGCACGCCGGCGACCGCGCGGATTGCCGCTTCGGGGGTGAGCATGCGCTGCGCGTCCAGCTCGTAGGCGAACACGTTCAGCAGCACTTCGCTGTCCGAATCGGTGTTGATGTTGCGGCGGTCGGCTTCGAACACCTGCTGGCGCAGGGCCTCGGTGTTGATGAGGTTGCCGTTGTGCGCCAGCGCGATGCCATACGGCGAATTGACGTAGAACGGCTGCGCTTCATCCATGCCTTCCGAACCGGCGGTCGGGTAGCGGCAATGCGCGATGCCGACACGGCCTTCCAGCACCGCCATCTTCTTTTCATCGAAGACATCGCGCACCAGGCCGTTGGCCTTCTGCACACGCAGGCGCGTGCCATCGGCGGTGGCGATGCCTGCGGCGTCCTGCCCACGATGCTGCAGGACGGTCAGGCCGTCATACAGCTGCCCGGCGACGTTCTGGTTGCCGACAATACCGACGATGCCACACATGGTGCGTGTTCTCCGCTTCGGCTTGCGCCGTTACTGTGAAGGTGGCCGTACCTGGCCCTTGGACTCGACCCGAGCCGGGTCGCTTTCTCCGCCGCGAACCTGCGCCGGATCGATATTGGCGGGCATCGCCTGCGCCGGATCGCGTCCGTCGCTGGCGGGTTTGCCAGGTTTGCCGAGCGCACTCTTGATGCTGTCACCCAGCCCGGACCCCGAAAGCGCCTTGCCCAGGTCGGTAGTATCGCCTGCCGAGGGCAACTTCCCCAACTCCGATGGCAGCTCGCCGAGTTCCATGGACGGCATCTCCATCGATGGCATCCGCCAGGCAGGCAACTGCGCCCGCATCCATCCCGCGCCGGGCGACAGCAGCGGCACCAGCACCGACTGGCGCCAGGACGGCTCGCGGGGCAGCGGCGAGAAGCCCATCAGCAAGACCAGCACGCAGGCCAGAAAGCCGCCGCGCACCACGCCTAGGCCGAATCCGAGCAGACGATCGGTCCCCCCAAGCCTGACTGCATCCACCCCGGCCCGGACCACCATGCCGATCACCGCCACGCTGACCAGCACGCCGACGAACACCATCGCGTAACCACCGAACGATTCGGTGGCCGAGGGGTGCTTGCCACCGGCCAGCCAGTGCGCCGCCGCACCGCCGAACTGAAACGTGGCCCAACCCGCCAGCAGCCACGACAAGGTGCCCACCACGATGGCAACAAAGCCGCGCAGCAGGCCCAGCAGGGCCGACACCAGGATGATGACGCCCAACACCATGTCGATCATCGGCGGGAACTCCACACGGCATGCGCGCCGCTTGTACAGCGTGGCTGGGTCTTCATGGCTGTCCCCTTCCTGGGCGTGAGGCTGTCGAACGATTCGGTGAAGCCGATAACGGCCGCGTCTGCCATGCATGCAGTAGACGCCCTGCCACCTCGCAGTGCTGCCGCAATCGCCTGACGGCGACGCGGCGCAGTGCGCTGGGGTCTCACGGGTGCGGACGCACCATGCCGGAAATGCCGACCTTGGCCGCCACCTGCGCGCGCAGCTGCTCGGCCTCCCCGCGGTTGGCCACCGGGCCGACGCGCACGCGGTTAAGCGCGCCCTTGTCGGTACGCACCTGTTCGACGAAGGCGCTGAAGCCGGCCGCACGCACACGGTCGCGCAGCGCGTTGGCATCGTCGGCACGACCGAAGGCACCCAGCTGCACCGCAAACCCGACGCCGCTGGCAGCCGGCGCTGCCGGGACCATGGGGGCGGACGCAGCGGGCTTGGCCGGCTCCGACTTGGCCGGTTCAGGCGTGGCCGGCGTGGTCCTGGCAACCTCGGGCTTGGCCGGTACCGGCTTCGGCACCTCGGCCGGCTTGGGCGTGGCGGCGACCGGCTTGGCTGGCTCCGGTGGCAGGCTTTCGGTCTTGGTGGCGGCGGGCGCCGCGGCGGCGGTGACGCTGCTGGCCGGCTTGGGCGCTGGCGTCGGCGTCGGGACCGGCGGCGGAGCGGTGGCGCCCACATCCAGCGTCACCACCTGGGCGTTGACGTCGCTGCGCACCTTCACCGCCTGCAGCCGGGCCGATTCGGCCTGGGCCTGATCGGCGTACGGGCCCACGCGCACGCGCCAGGCCGGACGGCCGCTGATCTGGGTCTTTTCGCTGAACGCCGGCAATTGTGCCTGCTTGAGCCGGGCGATCACCGCATCGGCATCGGCGCTGGTGGCATAGGCGCCGAAGTTGACCGCGTAGTTGCCGGCCGCCACTTCCGGTGTGGACGGCGTGCTGGACGGCGTGGCCAGATCCGCTGCATCGGGGTTGTCCTGCATCGCTGCCGGAACACTGGGGGCACCGGCCATTCCCAGCGCGCCACCGGCCGGGGCATTGCCCGGCGTCACTAGCGGCAGCTCGCGGGTTTCGAATTCGCCCTTGCCGGGCGCGGCAGGCGCCTCGAGCGGCACATCGGCCACGCCGCTGGACGGCGCAGGGCCCTTGACCAGCATCGGCAGGAAGATCACGGCGAGCGCCACCAGAACGATGGCGCCAATCAGTCGCTGTTTCAGAGCAGTGTCCACAGAAGAGAGCTAGGGGCGGCGTGGCGGGGTGCCGCAGCGATTATAAGGCCCGCGCCCGCCTGCCGGCCCTAACCGGCTGAACGAAGTGCGCCCAGCGCGTCGGCAACGGTGTGGAACGCGCCAAACACCAGGACACGATCGCCGGCCTGGGCGGTGGCCAGCACCGCCTGCAGCGCGCCAGCAACGTCGGCGTGACAGGGTGCCTGTGCGGCGGCGGTGTCGTGCAGGCGGTGCTGCAGGGCCTGGGCCGACTGACCACGCGTGCCGTCCAACCCTGTCAGCACCCAGTGATCGACCTGCGCCGCCAAGGCCTCCACCACACCCCGCGCGTCCTTGTCGGCCAGCGCGGCGTAGATCGCGCAGGTGGTGCCGGCGACCGGCTGCGCGGCGAGCGCCTGGGCCAGCGCGCGCGCCGCCTGCGGGTTGTGCCCCACATCCAGCAACACCTCCACGCCGGCGACCTCCAGGCGCTGCAAACGCCCCGCCACCTGTGCCGCGACAATCCCCTGCGCCCACGCCGCCTGCGGTACCTCCACCGGCAATGCCTGCAGTGCGGCGATCGCGGCAGCGGCATTGGCCAACTGCACCGGTGCCTGCAGCGCGGGCATCGGCAGTTCCAGGCGCACCGCCACATCGCGCCAGCGCCAGTGCTGCGCATCGACGGATTCATGGAAATAGTCGCTGCCGGCACGGATCGCATTGGCGCCCAGCAGGTAGGCGCGGCGCAGCACGCTCGATGGCGGGTCGATCTCGCCCAGCACCACCGGCTTCCAGGCGCGGATGATGCCGGCCTTCTCGGCACCGATTGCCTCGCGGTCCTCGCCCAACCACTCGGTGTGGTCGATGTCCACGGTGGTGATGACCGCCACATCCGACTCGACGATGTTGACCGCATCCAGCCGCCCGCCCAGGCCGATTTCCAGCACTGCCAGATCCAGCGCGGCGCCCTGGAACAGCCACAAGGCTGCCAGCGTGCCGAATTCAAAATACGTCAGTGCGGTGTCGCCACGCGCCGCCTCGACTGCGGCGAACGCGTCAACCAACTGCGCGTCGCTGGCCTCGTTGCCATCGACACGCACGCGCTCGTTGTAGCGCAGCAAATGCGGCGAGGTATAGGCGCCGACCTTCCAACCGGCAGCGCGCCCGATCGCCTCGATGAAGGCCACCGTCGAACCCTTGCCGTTGGTGCCGCCCACCACGATGACGTGCCTGGCCGGCGCCTGCAGCTGCAAACGCGCCGCTACCTCGTGCACGCGTTCCAGCCCCATGGCAATCGCGCTGGGATGCTGCTGCTCGATGTAGGCCAGCCAATCGGAAAGTGTGGTCGGGATAGTCACGGGGTTACCAGCTGTTTCGCAGCGCGCATTATCGCGCTTGCGCTGCCGCGGTGGCCTGTGGATGCGAGTGGTCATCTCAGCATCCGGTCAGGTATCACGCGGCGACGCCCTACCGGGCGCGTTGACGCCAGCTCGCCCTACAACGCGCGATGTTTGGCTTCACCAAAGAACGGTGTGTGATGCGCACAGTCGTTGAGGCGCACCACTTCCAGGTGATCGACGTCCTCGCCTTCGAGCAGGTTCAGCGTGGTCGGGGCCTGGCGGAAGGTCCACAGCCTGGACAACGGCAGGCCCAGAATCTTGCACAGGATCACGCGATTGACGGCGTCGTGCGCGACCACCAGCAGGGTGTCGTCGGCACCCAGGCCGTCGGCAGCGCGCGCCAGGCCGCGCCAACTGCGGTCCAGTACCTGGCGCAACGACTCGCCGCCCGGCATCAGCACGGTATCGGGTTCCTCGCGCCATGCGCGCAGACGCGCCGGATCCTTGTCGTTGATTTCGCTTGCGAGCAACCCTTCCCATTCGCCGTGGGCAATTTCCTGCAGGTCGGCATCGGTCTGCAGCAATCCTTCGCGCGCACTGCCAAGCGCGAACTTGGCAGTGGCCTGCGCGCGCGACAGCGGCGAGGCGACCGCGCGGGTGATCTGCAGCGAATGCAAGCGTTCGCCCAGCGCGCGTGCCTGGCCTTCGCCCACCGGCGACAGCGCAATATCGATCTGGCCCTGGTAACGGCCTTCGGCGTTCCACGGCGTCTCGCCGTGACGAGCAAGCAGGATGCGCATGCGCTGAGAATTCCTTGGGGGGAGGGGCCGGCTCGCGGCAGCGAAACCGGACCGCATCATAACCGCTCCCCGCCCCCGGCCCGGCGGCCTCAGCGCACGCCCAGCTCCTTCAGCAGCTGCGGCGCAGGCGCCACCTCTGTCATGATCCAGCGCAGGTAACGGCTGTCCACCGCAATCATGCGGGTCATGGCCGGGTCGAAGATCCAGTTGCTGCTCACCGATTCCCAGTTGCCGTCGAACGCCAGGCCGACCAGCTTGCCGTGCGCGTCCATCACCGGCGAGCCGGAATTGCCGCCGGTGATATCCAGGTCCGACAGGAAGTTGACCGGCACCGAACCCAGCCGCTTGTCGTCCAGGCCGGCATAGCGTTTGGCCTTGATCGCCTCCAGCAACGGCTTGGGCGAGTCGAACGGGTCGGCGCCGGTGTCCTTGGCCGCCACGCCTTCCAGCGTGGTGAATGGCGTATAGGCCATGCCGTCCCTGGGCGCGTAGCCCTTGACGTTGCCGAAGGTGATGCGCAGCGACAGGTTGGCATCCGGGTAGACCGCCTCGCCCTTGCTCTTCTTGTAGTCGGCCAGGGCCTGCAGATAGAGCGGCCGCGCCTTGAGCACTTCGCCGGTTTCAAGCTTGTCCTCGCGCTCGATCTGCAGCAGCGCCGGCATCACCGCCACTGCATAGCGGATCGCCGGATCGGTGCTGGCCTCGAACGCGGCGCGGTCGGCGGCCAACCATTTCAGGCGCGCTTCGGTGCTGCCCAGGGTGGTGCCATCCAGCTTGGCCAGCGCCGACTGCACGGCGGCCGCGTCACCGCCGCCCAGCCACTGGTCCAGCGCCGCAAGGCGTTGTGCCGGCGCAAGCGCGATGTACTGGCTGAGCCAATAGTGCTGCAGCTGCCGGTCCATGGCCGGCACATAGCGGCGCTCCATCTGCTTCATCGCGCCTTCGATGGCCGGCAGGTCGCGGTCCTGATATCCCGATTCGCGCTCGGCATTGGGCTTGGCGCGCTCCAGGGCCAACCGGTACAGCTTCACCGCCGCACCCACGGTTCCGGTGGTATCGAACTGGCGCAGCACGAAGTCGCGGTGCTGGGTGGCCTGGTCGCGCTTGGCCAGCGTGACCAGGGTGTCGTGCGCCTTGAGCGCGGCGCGACCGTTGGCGCCCTGGCGCTTGAGCCAGGCCAGCACGGCGGCTTCATCGGCCTGCTTGCGCGCCTGCGCGCCGATTCGCTTGAACCCTTCCAGCTGACCGTCGAAATTCTTGGCGGCATTGTTGAGGCCAGCAACGGTGCTGGCGTACTTCACCTGGATGTCCGGGTTCTGCTTGCCGGCCTGCTCGATCAGCGCGATGACATCCTTCAGGTGGCGACCGACCACCGGGTAGGTCCAGCTGGCGGTATTGTCAAATTGGGCCGCCAGTGCGTACCGGTTGGTCCGGCCCGGATAGCCGGCCACCATCACGAAGTCGCCCGCGCCCAGCGGCTGGTCGGCGAACTTCAGGAAGTGTCTGGGCTGATAGGGCACGTTGTCCTTGGCATAGGCGGCCGGCTTGCCATCCTTGCCGACATAGGCGCGGTAGAACGAGAAGTCGCCGGTGCAGCGCACAGGCCTGTTGCCCGGCATTGCCGATCTCCAGCACCAGCGCATCGCCGTCCTGCCGCGCTTCCACCCAGGGGGTGGCCTGCTGCGCGGCATCGGGGGGCAGCTCGCCGGCGAACTCGCGCAGGAACCCATTGGGCCCATGCACGCGCAGCGCGTACGTCCCTTCGTGCAGCGCACCTGGCGGGATGTCATCGAGCTGCGTGCCCGGCAACACGGTGTAATACCAGGGGCCACCGCTGGCCGCGCTGGTGTAGACGTTGAACGCCGCCGCAGCGGCGCCGCTGTTGACGAACTGCAACTGCAGCGCGTTGCCATCGAGTACGCGTGCATGCACCTGCAATGCATACGGCAATGCGCGCGCGGGGCGTTGGCCCGGCTCCTGCAGTGGCATGCTGGGGTTGCTTGGCGGCACCGGTAGCGGCTTGTTGCGCAACGCAGCGGTCCGCGCGCGGTAGTCGTGGATCGATGGCAACGCGCTCAGTGCCGAATCGTCCGGCTTGCGGAAATCGAACACACTGGTCAGGTCACCGCTGACCGCACGCCGCCAGGGGCTGATATTGGGCTCGGCCACGCCGAAGCGGCGCTCCAGCAATCGCAGCACCGAGGTGTGGTCGAACACCTGCGAATTGACCCAACCACCGCGTGTAAACGGGGAGATCACCAGCATCGGCACGCGGATGCCCAGGCCCACCGGCACGCCGTTGTAGGCTTCACCACGCACATCGACATTGCTGCGCCCCATGCGCGCATCCAGCGCCGGCAACGGTGCCGGTACGTGATCGAAGAAGCCGTCGTTCTCGTCGTAGTTGATAATCAACGCAGTCTTGGCCCAGACCTGCGGATTGGAGGTCAATGCGTCGATCAGCCGCGCCACCAGCGATTCACCATAGGCGGGCGGCGCTTCGGGATGTTCGCAGTACGCGGTGGGCGGAATGACCCACGACACCTGCGGCAAGCGGTTGGCCTGCACGTCGGCGCTGATTGCGGCAACCAGATGCTCGGCCTGCGTGGTGGCCGCGTTGTCCGCGGTGGAGCCTGGCACGCAGGCGCGCGCACGCCGATAACGCTCATCGGCGGGATCGAGTCCACGGTAGTGGGAAAAATACGCTAGCGAGTTGCAGCCGAAGTTGTCGTATTCCTGATACACGCGCCAATCGATGCCGGCTGCCTGCAGCCGCTGTGCATACGTGGTCCAGCCCATTGCCGCGTAACCGGGCTTGTCGCGCGCCATGTCGGCGGTCCAGTTGCCGTCATCGGCATTGTCGGCCACCTGCGCGCGCAGATCGCCCACGCTCAAGCCGCTGGTGCCGGTGAACAGGTACATGCGATTGGGATTGGTCGGCCCATGCATCGAACAGAAATACCCATCGCAAATGGTGAAGGCGTCGGCGAGCGCGTGGTAGTACGGGATGTCCTGACGCTGGAAATAGCCCATCGCCAGCTCGCCCTTGTACGGCACCCAGGCATCGTAGTCGGCCCAGCGTGCCGGGTCCTGCCCATGACCGGCCTTCCAGGAGTGATCCAGGCTTTTAATCAACGGCGCACTGGTGTTTTGCGAATCGAACGCAAACGGCAACAACCGCCGTCCATCGGCGGCGGGCTGGCTCCAGACCGGGTTGCCGTCGCGCAACTGCAGCGCGTGCGGATCGCCGAAGCCGCGCACGCCGCGCAGTGCGCCGAAATAATGATCGAAGGAGCGGTTTTCCTGCATCAGGATCACCACATGTTCGATGTCGCGCAACGTGCCGGTGCGCGCATTGGCCGGCAACGCCAGCGCGCGGCCGATCGATGACGGCAAGGCTCCTGCGGCGGTGAGCGCGGCAACCCGCTTGAGGAAATCGCGGCGCGAAGATGATGAGGTCATGACCGAAGCCTTGCAGAAGTCGATACGACGCAGCGCGTGAAGCGATGCGTGCAGGACACGTATAGCCGCCGACCACGACAGTTTTGCGACAGCGGCCGTCATCAATGTTTCATGAGCCATTGACACCCTGCGTCGCGAAACGCCGGTCTTGCACCGCGCGTCCGCCCTCAGCCGTGCTTGAACAGGATTCCCCCATGACTTCCGCTCGTCGTTTTGATGTCACTGCGTTGGCGCTGGCCCTGGCCGCGCTGCTTCCCGTCGTGGCGTACGCCGCCGCCCCGGTCGCTGCCGACGTTGCAGATGCCCCGGCCGCGGTGGTCGATGCCGCAGGCAACGCCACCGACCTGGATGCGATCAACGTGGTGTCGCAAGGCAGCACGCGCCAGGTGCAGCGCATCAGCCAACAGGACATCGAACAACTGACTCCAGGCAGCAGCCCCTTCAAGGCAGTGGAAAAATTGCCGGGCGTGCAGTTTCAATCCGCCGATCCGTTCGGCACCTACGAGTGGTCCGCGCAGGTCACCTTGCACGGCTTCGACCAGAGCCGCCTGGGCTATACACTCGACGGCATTCCGCTGGGCAACATGAGTTACGGCGTCACCAACGGCCTGCACATCACCCGCGCCATCATTTCCGAAAACCTCGGCTCGGTGGAGATCGCCCAGGGCGCCGGTGCGCTGGGCACCGCCTCCAACACCAATCTCGGCGGCACCATGCAGTTCTACTCGGCCGATCCGCAGACCACGCCTGGTGCGCGGCTGGTGCAGACGGTGGGCAGCGATGCAACGCGCCGCACCTTCGTGCGCGCCGACACCGGCGACCGCAATGGATTGTCGGCGTACCTGTCCTACGCCAATGCCAGCACCGACAAGTGGAAGGGCTTCGGCGACCAACAATCCGAACAGGCCAACCTCAAGACCGTCTACCAGTGGGGTGACGGCAATCGCCTGAGCCTGTTGCTGGATACCTCGCGGCGCAAGGAGTACGACTACATGGACCTGTCGTTGACCAGCCAGCGTGTGCTGGGCTGGGATTTCGATTATCTGCAGCCGGATTGGGCCACCGCCGTGCAGATGGCTCGCGCCTACCAGACCACCGGCGCCACCAGCGGCGTGGCCAATGGCTATCCGCAATCGCTGGCCGGCCTGCCCAACGACTACAGCTGGCTGGATGCCAGCTACTACGCCGGCGGCGGCCTGCGCCGCGACAATCTGGCCGGGCTGTCGGGTACCTTCGTGTTCGGCGGCGCCACCCTGGATGCCACCGGGTACTACCACGGCAATCGGGGCGAGGGGCAGTGGGTGACGCCGTACGTGGTGACCTCGGCGCAGATTCCGCTATCCATGCGTACCACCGATTACGGCCTGGATCGTTTCGGCGGCACCAGCGCATTGAAGTGGTCATGGGGCAATCACGATCTGGAAGCCGGCATGTGGGTAGAAAATGCCCGCACCACGCAGAGCCGCAACTATTTTGCGCTTGGTAACGAGGGCTATACCTCGCTGTACAACGTGTACGACGCACAAACCCCGTTCCGCCGCGACTTCCTGCAGCGCTACACCACCCAGACCCGCATGCTGTACCTGCAGGACACCGTGCGTCTGCTCGATGATCGATTGACGCTGAACTACGGTGCAAAGGCGCTTGACACCACCACCCGTGCGCAATCGCTGTTGCCGACCAACGCGCTGGCGCAAGGCCGCATCAGCGCCGAGGACAACTTCCTGCCGCAGGTGGGCGTGAATTACAAACTCGACGAGCGGCAAGACATCTACGCGTCCTACAGCAAGAACATCGCGGCGTTCGGTTTCACTCCGTTCGCCACCTCGCAGGCCGCGTTCGACCGCAGCCGTTCCACGCTGGAGCCGGAACAATCGCAGACCGTGCAGGTGGGCTACCGCGTGCAGGACGCGCAGTTCCAGCTTTCGGCCGATGCCTACTTCACCAAGTTTTCCAATCGTCTGCTGACCACCTCGCCGTGCAGCGCGGTGCAGACCTGCGCGGCGATCCTGAGCAACGTCGGCGCCGTGCATAGCGTCGGTGCCGACCTGGCGCTGATGTGGCGCCCGGTCGAAGGCCTGAGCTGGTTGAACTCGCTGTCGTGGAATCGCTCGCGCTACCAGGACAACTACCTCAACAACGGCGTGGTTGCCACCGCTGGCAAGGACGTGGTCGGCATCCCGGCACTGATGTTCTCCTCCAGCGCCAGCTACCAGGTCGGCAACCTGCGCCTGGACCTGGACGGCAAGTACGTGGACAAGCGCTACATCACCTTCCTCAACGACTCGCAGGTTCCCTCGTACTGGCTGTTCAACGCCGGTGCGCGCTACGACTTCGGCCGCGTGGGTCCGGCACAGGATGTGGGCCTGGCGCTCAATGTCACTAACCTCACCGACAAGCGCTACTTCGCCAGCACCGGCACCAACGGCTATGTCGCTTCCGATCCGGATGGCTACAACCAGACCATGGTGGTCGGCGCACCGCGGCAGACCTTCCTGAGCCTGGATGTGAAATTCTGAGCATCTGCAGGTCGTCCCCCTCATCCGGCGCTGCGCGCCACCTTCTCCCGCATGCGGGAGAAGGGTGAAGGCGGTGGTGACCTCCATCCGGCGCTGCGCGCCACCTTCTCCCGCGTGCGGGAGAAGGGTGAAGGCGGTGGCGACCTCCATCCGGCACTGCGCACCACCCTTCTCCCGCATGCGGGGGAAGGTGCCCGAAGGGCGGATGGGGGCAGCGCGCGAAGTCGCCCCCTGTCCGGCGCGTGCGCCCGCACGTACACCGCCTGCTCCGTCGCCCGGCAGGCGCCGGATCGACGTGGGCGACCGTCCTGCACTGCCGCATGGCGGATGCGGCATCGGGCATATAATTGCGGACTTATTTCACTTAGCAGGCCTCGCCATATGGCGCAGACGATGAAGGCGCTGGTCAAGCGCGATGCGGCAAAAGGAATCTGGATGGAGCAGGTACCGGTTCCCACCCCCGGCCCCAACGAGGTGCTGATTAAGCTGGAAAAGACCGCCATCTGCGGCACCGATCTGCACATCTACCTGTGGGACGAATGGAGCCAGCGCACCATCACCCCCGGCCTGACCATCGGCCATGAATTCGTCGGCCGCGTGGCCGAGCTCGGTTCGGCGGTGACCGGTTATCAGGTGGGTCAACGCGTCTCGGCCGAAGGCCACATCGTCTGCGGCCACTGCCGCAATTGCCGCGGCGGCCGGCCGCACCTGTGCCCCAATACGGTGGGCATCGGCGTCAACGTCAACGGCGCCTTTGCCGAATACATGGTGATGCCGGCGAGTAACCTGTGGCCGATCCCGGACCAGATTCCCTCCGAACTGGCCGCATTCTTCGACCCGTACGGCAATGCCGCGCATTGCGCGCTGGAGTTCGACGTCATCGGCGAGGACGTGCTGATTACCGGCGCCGGTCCGATCGGCATCATTGCCGCCGGCATCTGCAAGCACATCGGTGCGCGCAACGTGGTGGTCACCGACGTCAACGATTTCCGTCTCAAGCTGGCCGCCGACATGGGCGCCACCCGCGTGGTCAACGTGTCCAACACCTCGTTGAAGGAGGTGATGAAGGACCTGCACATGGAAGGCTTCGACGTGGGCCTGGAAATGAGCGGCAACCCGCGCGCCTTCAACGACATGCTCGACTGCATGTACCACGGCGGCAAGATCGCCATGCTCGGCATCATGCCGCGCGGCGCCGGTTGCGACTGGGACAAGATCATCTTCAAGGGTCTTACCGTGCAGGGCATCTACGGCCGCAAGATGTACGAGACCTGGTACAAGATGACCCAGCTGGTGTTGTCGGGTTTCCCGCTGCAGAAGGTGCTCACCCACCAGATGCCGATCGACGATTTCCAGAAGGGCTTCGAGCTGATGGAAGAAGGCAAGGCCGGCAAGGTGGTCCTGAGCTGGAACTGATCCGTCCACACGCAGAAGGCGCCCCAGGGCGCCTTCTGCGTGTGCGCTGGGCGCCGCCTTCGACCTTGGCGTCACTCGTCCATGGCCTGGGCGACACGTATCGCATTGCCGCCGTGCACGCCGCATCTGACCGCTGGCAACGCCAGCAGCCAGTGCTGGCCGGCGCACCTCACGGCCAGGCGACCGTGGCGGTCGCCACCAGATGGTTCTGCGAATTCTGCGGCCCAAAACCGAATTCGGCCGCTTCGCTGGTGTCGTAATAGCCCACGCTCAGCCCCAGCGGCCCGAACGTCTTGCCCACGTTCACGCCAAAGTCGTTGTAGTCGTGATCCACCTTGCGCAATGCCGAGGTGTAGATGCTGTGTCCGGCATGCGCGCCGATGGTGAAGTCATGTGGCAGCGCCCAGCGGGCATCTACTGCGTAGTAATAACCATCGGTCCCTGACCCATACAGATCGTTGGTATAGGCAAGCGTCAGGCTGTAGGTCTTGAGGAAGGTGGTCTTGGTAATCAACTCGGCGTAGTCAGACGCGCGCGCACCCAGGTATTGGTAGCGGTTCACCAACACGTCCACATTCCAGCGACTGCCAAGGTTGGTGTTGTAGCCGACGAAGCCGTCCACTTCCCAGTTCGGATCGCTGGTGGTGGAATCCACATTGGATCCCCAGGCGCCCATGTACAGGCCACTGGGCAGCGTATAGGTCAGCCCGGCCTGGAAGGCAGGGCCTTCGTTGGTCTGGGAAATGCCGCGGAACAGGTAATCGCTGGTGACCGCGAAGGTGCCGCTGAGCACGGGCGCCGGCGGACCGTCGTCCTGGGCCAGTACCGGCGGCGCGACACCGCACAACAGCAACGACAGACAGCAGGCAAGCGGGAACGGCGTCATGGGCATCTCCTGGAGCGCAGAGAAGTCGAACAGAGCGAAGCGAGGTCTGCAGTACCTACTTAAACGAACCATCGCTGCACTGCAACATACATTGCGTGATCGCTTGATCCAGCGCGCATTTTGTTCCCGATCCAGTGCAGATCGACTCGCCATGTCATCGACTGGGCGCGCGGAATCTTGACCTGCGCGTCGTGGCTACCATGGGCACCACGAATCGCTCCCTCCTGCCCCGTTGTCCGCGCCCGCTCACTGCCCGCGCGACCCGGCCATTGCTCAGGCCGGAAAGACACCATAGTGCCGCGCCGCCAGCCGCAGCTGCTGGCCCGGCTGGAAGCCCCCGGCCGAGGCAGGCAGTTCCACTTCCACCTCGTTACCGGCCGGCTGCAGCCTGGCGCGCAGCCGCAGCCGTGGGCCGCTGCGCTGCGACCAGGCCACCGTGGCCGGCCAGCCGGCGTCATCGGGCACCAGATCCTCGGGCCGCACATAGACGTCCACGGGCCCGGCAGCCAGCGCGGCATTGGCTGCCGGCAAGGCGTGGCCGGCCACCTGGATCTGCCCCTGTTCCAGTATGCCGGGAATGCGGTTCACCGCCCCCACGAAGGAATACACGAACGGCGAGGCCGGCGTGTCGTAGATCACCGCCGGGGTGTCGAGCTGTTCGATACGCCCACGGTTGAGGATGGCGACCCGGTCGGCCAGCTCCAGCGCCTCTTCCTGGTCGTGGGTCACGAACACCGTGGTCAGGCCGGTGCGCTCGTGCAACGCACGCAGCCAGCGCCGCAGGTCGCGGCGCACCTGTGCATCCAGCGCACCGAATGGCTCGTCCAGCAACAGCACGCGCGGCTCGATCGCCAGGGCGCGCGCCAATGCGACCCGCTGCCGCTGGCCACCGGACAACTGGGTGGGATAGCGCTGCTCCAGCCCCTGCAACTGCACCAGCGCCAGCAGTTCTTCCACCCGCGCCCGGATCCGCGCTTCGGCCCAGCGCGCGTTGCCGCGCCGCACGCGCAGCCCGAAGGCGATGTTCTCGAACACGTCCATGTGCTTGAACAGCGCGTAGTGCTGGAATACAAAGCCGACCCGGCGCGATTGCACGCTCATGCGGGTGGCGTCCTCGTCGCCGAACAGCACCTGCCCGCCATCGGCGTGCTCTAGCCCGGCCATGATCCGCAGCAGGGTGGTCTTGCCCGACCCGGACGGCCCCAGCAACGCCAGCAGCTCGCCCTGGCGCACGTCCAGGCTGATGTCGTCCAGTGCGGTGAAACTCTCGAACTGCTTGCGCAGGCGGTGGATACGGATGCCCATGGTGACCTCAGTGGCGGTGGTTGGCGGCCAGCGAATCGCCGTGCCGCCATTCCAGATACGTTTTCAGCGCCAGCGTCAGCAGCGCGGTCAATGCCAGCAGCGAGGCGCATGCGAATGCCGCGCTGTAGGCGTATTCGTTGTAGAGGATTTCCACATGCAGCGGCAGCGTATTGGTGCGCCCGCGGATATGCCCGGACACCACCGACACCGCGCCGAACTCGCCCATCGCCCGCGCCGCGCACAGCAGCACCCCATACAACAGGCCCCAGCGGATATTGGGCAGCGTCACTCGCCAGAACATCTGCCAGCCATTGGCGCCCAAGCTCAGCGCGGCCAGTTCCTCGTCGCTGCCCTGCTGCTCCATCAGTGGCATCAGCTCGCGTGCGATGAACGGAAAGGTGACGAAGGTCGTCGCCAACACGATGCCCGGCAGCGCGAACACGATCCGCGGCAACTGGATCAAGGTCTCGCCCAGCACCGGCAATTGCAGCCGCCAGCCTTCGTCGATCAACGGCCACGCCCAGCCGCTGCGGCCGAAGATCAGCACGAAGATCAGCCCCGCCACCACCGGCGACACCGAGAACGGCAGGTCGATCAGGCTGACCAGCAGGCGTTTGCCGCGGAACTGGTGCTTGCTCACCGCCCACGCGGCCGCCACGCCGAACACCAGGTTCAACGGCAGCACGAAGGCGGTGACCAGCAGCGTCAGCTTGATCGCCGACAGCGCATCCGGGTCGACCACCGCGCGCAGGAAGGTCTCCCAGCCGCCGCGCAGTGCTTCGGCAAACACCAGCACCAGCGGCAGCAGCAGGAACGCCAGCAGAAATGCCACTGCGCCCAGGATCATCAGCCACTGCACCCAGCGCGGCTCGTTGGTGGCCGAATCGGTGATGCGGCGCGCCTGCTCGGTCATCGCACGGGTCTGCGGCATCGAGGGCAACGAGGAAACAGCATCCGTCATGCCGGCCTCGGTTGATAGCGCAACAGGCGTGCCTGCAACGTGTTGACCACCAGCAGGATCACCAGCGACAGCAACAGCATCGCTGCGGCGATCGCGGTGGCGCCGGCGTAGTCGAATTCTTCCAGCCGGATGGTAATCAGCAGCGGCGCGATCTCGGTGGCGTTGGGCAGGTTGCCGGCGATGAAGATCACCGACCCGTACTCGCCCACCCCGCGCGCGAAGGCCAGTGCGAAGCCGGTCAGCACAGCCGGCCACAGCCCCGGCAGCACCACCCGCCGCACCGTCTGCCAGCGCGAGGCGCCCAGCGTGGCGGCGGCGGCTTCCACTTCACGATCGCTTTCGGCCAGCACCGGCTGCACCACCCGCACCACGAACGGCAGGCCCACGAACACCAGCGCCAGCACGATCCCCAGCTGGGTATAGGCCACCTTGATGCCGGCCGCTTCCAGCCAACGCCCGATCCAGCCGTTGCCGCCATACAGCGCGGTCAACGCGATGCCGGCCACCGCAGTAGGCAGCGCGAACGGCAAATCGATCACCGCATCGAGCAAGCGCTTGCCCGGGAAGCGGTAGCGCACGAAGACCCAGGCCACCCAGGTGCCCATCACCGCGTTGAACGCACCGGCCACCAGCGCGGTGCCGAAGCTCACCTGCAACGCCGACAGCACGCGTGGCTGGCTCCACACCTGCCACAGGCCATCCCACCCCAGCCCGCTGGTCTTGATGAAGATACCCAGCAGCGGAATCAGCACGATCAGGCCGAGCCAGGTCAGGGTGATGCCCAGGCTCAGACCCAACCCCGGCATCACGCGTCGGCGCGATGGCGACACCGGGCGGGATGCAACCGATGCCTGCATGGCTATTTCTTGGCCTGGATCTGGTCGAACAGGCCGCCGTCGGCGAAGTGCTCCTGCTGCGCCTTGTCCCAGGACCCGAATGCCTGCTGGATGGTCACCAGCTTGATGTCAGGGAAGCGAGCCATATCTGCCGGGTCGGCAAACTCCGGATGACGCGGGCGATAGAAATGTCTGGTCGCCAGTTTCTGGCCTTCCGGCGCATACAGATAACGCAGGTAGGCCTCGGCCACCTCGCGCGTGCCATGCCGGTCGACATTCTTGTCCACCAGCGCCACCGACGGCTCGGCCAGGATCGACAGCTTGGGCACCACGATCTCGAACTTGTCCTTGCCCAGTTCCTCGCGCGCCAGCAGCGCCTCGTTTTCCCAGGCCAGCAGCACGTCGCCGATGCCGCGCTGGACGAAGGTGGTGGTAGCCCCGCGCGCACCGGTATCGAGCACCGGCACGTTGCGGAACAGCGCCTGCATATAGCGCAGGATGCGCTCGCGGTCGCCCTTGAAAATGTGGTCGGCATACGCCCAGGCGGCCAGATAATTCCAGCGCGCGCCACCGGAGGTCTTCGGGTTGGGCGTCACCACCGCGACCCCCGAACGCAGCAGGTCGGGCCAGTCCTGGATGTTCTTCGGGTTGCCCTTGCGCACCAGGAACACGATGGTGGAAGTGTACGGCGCGCTATTGTCCGGCAGCCGTTGTTCCCAATTGCTGTCGATCAGCTTGGCCTTCTGCGCGATCGCATCCACGTCGTAGGCCAGCGCCAGGGTCACCACATCCGCCTCGATGCCATCGATGACCGCGCGCGCCTGCTTGCCGGACCCGCCGTGCGAGGTCTCCACGGTGACCGTGTCCTGCGGGTGCTGGTGTTTCCACTGCGCCGCGAACGCGGTGTTGAAGTCGCGGTAGAACTCGCGGGTGGGGTCGTAGCTCACATTGAGCAGCCCGATGTCGCGTGCGCCCGCCGGGCCGGCCAGGGCCAGCAGAATGCAGACGAGGGAAACAAGACGGAAGCGGGGGTGTGTCACAACGATCTCCTGGCCGGGGGCACGGCTGAACAGCAAGCATGCCATGCTGCGCAGCGTCACGCGGACGGTGAAATAACATCCGCACTGCTGCTTATGCCGATTCTGCATGACGTAGTGGTATGGCATGGTGATCGTTAAGATTGCGCTTCTTCCCTGCCACTGCGACCGCCATGACCCGTCCGCCTGCCGCGCTCACCGCCCACTACGCCGCCGAGCTGGACACCATCCAGTCGCAGGGCCTGTTCAAGTCCGAGCGCATCATCACCGGCCCGCAGTCGGCACGGATCACGCTGGCCGATGGCCGCAGCGTGCTGAACTTCTGCGCCAACAACTATCTTGGCCTGGCCGACCACCCAGACATCATCCAGGCCGCCAAGGATGCGCTGGACAGCCACGGCTTCGGCATGGCCTCGGTGCGCTTCATCTGCGGCACGCAGGACCTGCACAAGCAGCTCGAACGCACCATCGCCACGTTCTTCGGCACCGAGGACACCATCCTCTATGCCGCCTGCTTTGACGCCAACGGCGGCCTGTTCGAACCGCTGCTCGGTGAGCACGACGCCATCATTTCCGACGCACTCAACCACGCCTCCATCATCGACGGCGTGCGCCTGTGCAAGGCCAGGCGCTTCCGCTACGCCAACTGCGACATGGCCGACCTGGAAGCACAGCTGCAGGCCGCCGATGCAGCCGGTTGCAAGACCAAGCTCATCACCAGCGACGGCGTGTTCTCCATGGACGGCTTCATCGCCCCGCTGGACCAGATCACCGCCCTGGCCCGCAAGTACAACGCGCTGGTGCATATCGACGAATGCCACGCCACCGGCTTCCTGGGCGCCACCGGCCGCGGCTCGGCCGAGGTCAAGGGCGTGCTGGACCAGATCGACATCTTCACCGGCACGCTGGGCAAGGCCATGGGCGGCGCACTGGGCGGCTTCACCACCGCCAGGCGCGAAGTGATCGAACTGCTGCGCCAGCGCTCGCGCCCCTATCTGTTCTCCAATTCGCTGCCGCCGCATGTGGTGGCTGCCGGCATCAAGGCCTTCGAGATGCTGGACGCGGCCGGCGAGTTGCGCTCGCAGTTGGTGAAGAACACCCGCTACTTCCGCGAACGCATGACCGCAGCCGGCTTCGACCTCAAGCCCGGCGTGCACCCGATCAGCCCGGTGATGCTCTACGACGCGCCGCTGGCGCAAAAATTTGCCGAGCGCCTGCTGGAAGAAGGCATCTACGCCATCGGTTTCTTCTTCCCGGTGGTGCCCAAGGGGCAGGCGCGCATCCGCACCCAGATCAGTGCTGCGCACACCCGCGCGCAGCTGGATCAGGCCATCGACGCCTTCATCAAGATCGGCCGCGAACTGCACGTCATCAAGACCTGAGCATGCGGACAGTGCTTCGCCAACGGCTCCTGCTCGCGGCGCGCACCGATGCGCAGGCGCAGTGGCTGGACGGCAGCTGGGAAACCCGCTGCCTGCATTGCCGTCGCCGTCTGCGCATCGGTGTCGATGGCGAGCCGCTGGGGCATACCACGCTCGAACACATCGTGCCGCAGGCCTGGTTCGGTCGCCGCGCCGCAGCCGGTTTATGCCTACGGGTGGGCGACGACCCCAACGACGCGCGCAATCTGGCGCTGGCCTGTGCCGGCTGCAATCACGCCAAGGGCCGCCGCCATGACGCCAATGGCGCCGGCGACGCACGCGCGGTGGAAGTGGTCAGCGCCTTGCTCAGCGCCCGCCTGGCACGCTGGCGCGACCCGGCGTCAGCGCCAGGACTTCCGCCGCACTGAGCAACCGCCAGGCGCCCTTGGCCAACTCCCCCATCGGCAGTGGCCCGATCGCCACGCGCACCAGCCGCAGCACGCCGATGTCCACGGCCGCCAGCAACCGGCGGATCTGCCGGTTACGGCCTTCGTCCAGCACGATTTCCAGCCAGGCATTGCGCTCGCCTTCGCGCAGCACGCCGACCTGCCTGGCGCGCAATAGAGCGCCATCGCCGTCCGGATCCGGGTCGATCACCCCCGCGCGCAACTGCGCCAGCTGCCCGGCATCCGGGCGGCAGTCGATCTGTACGTGATAGGTCTTGTCCGGCCCGCTGGCGGGGTCGGTCACCGCCGCCGCCCATTGCGGGTCGTTACTGAACAGCAACAGACCTTCGCTGGCCTTGTCCAGACGCCCGACCGGGGCGATCCACGGCAGGCCGGCGCCATCGAAACAGCGGTACACGGTGTCCCTGCCCTGCTCGTCGCGCACCGTGGTAACCACCCCGCGCGGCTTGTTGAGCATCAGATACACCCGCGACGGCCCGGCCAGCGGTTGGCCATCGATGCGGATGGCCGCCTGGCGATCGGTGCGGATCGGGAATTCGGGGTCGCCGACCACCCGTCCATCGACGCTGACCCGCCCATCGGCGATCCAACGTGTCGCCTCGGTCCGCGAGCATACGCCCAGCTTGGACAGCACCCGCGCCAACCCATGCCGCGGCGCGGAGCTGCCCTGCGCGGCGGTGGACGCACGCTCGGCACGCGGCGGCAAGGCCGGGCCATGCGTACGAGGCCGGGACGTGGCCGGCGGGGGCCGCCGGGTCATGCTGTCCCGACCGCGTGGCTTACTTGTTCTCGACCGGCTTGGCGTCGGCCGCAGGCGCTGCGGGTGCGACCGCAGGCGCGGGCGCGCCGGGAGCCGGACGCGCCTTGACCACGCGCACGCCACGCGCCTTCATCCAGGCGTCGAATTCTTCGGCGGTCATGCGCTTGCCGTTCTGGCTCATGTCGAAGCGCCACGGGGTGTTGTCGAAGGCGGTGGTGGCCTTGTAGGCCGCCGGATCGTTCGGGTTGACGGTGCCGCCCGGCGGAATCACCTTGGCCACGTCCTGGCAGCCTTCCACGCGCAGGCGCAGCAACACGCGGTCCACCGATTGCTCGCCGCCAGACGGCTGGGCCAGCACGCCAGTCGGCATGCCCAGTTGCACGCTGCGGGTGTAGAACTCGGCAGCCGCCGGCGCAATCACGGTCGCGGGCAACGGCAGCGGCTGGGACACCGCGCTGCCGGCGCAGTTCGGAGCGGCGTAGGCGGCGGGAATCAAAGCGAAACAGAGCAGTCCTGCCGTAGCGGTACGCAGCATCGTGAGTTCTTCCAGTCAAAGTGTGGTGTCGACGCGGCGAGTGTAGGCAGCGATGAACGCTGTTTCAACCGGAACCGTGCCGGGAGGGCAACACAGACAGATTGGCTGCCCGTGTGCACAAGGATTCGGAGGTGTTTCGGATCGCACATAGACAAAACCCGGCGCGAGGCCGGGTTTTGTGTGCAGCAAAGCTAGCGGTCCAATCAGTTCTGGACGTTCAGCTCGGTACGACGGTTCTTCGCACGGCCTTCCGGATTGTCGGAACCATCCGGGTTGGCGTTCGGAGCAATCGGACGGCTCTCGCCGTAGCCGATCGGGCCGACCAGACGCGACGCATCGACGCCGTTCTTGGTCAGGTAGTCATACACGGTGGTCGCACGACGCTCGGACAGCTTCTGGTTGTACGCGTCGGTACCCTTCGAGTCGGTGTGACCGGCAACCTCGACCTTCAGGTCGGGGTAACGCTTCAGGATCTCGGTCGCTTCGCTCAGGATCGACACGGCATCCGGACGCAGGGTCGACTTGTTGAAGTCGAAGTTCACGCCCTTCAGGTCGATCGACACCGGCACCGGGCAGCCGTCCGGACCGATGGTCTGGCCAGGCTGCGAAGCCGGGCACTTGTCGTCGCAGTTGTTGACGCCGTCGCCGTCGTCATCCAGGTCGGCGCAGCTCGGAGCAACCGGAGCCGGAGCCGGCGGCGGTGCGGTGGCCGGAGCCGGTCCCAGCGGAATCACGACGCCGACCGAAGCCAGCACGTCGCCGAACCAGTCTTCCCGCGGAGCAGCAATGCTCTGGTCGTCGAAGTCGGCGCGGTAGGCCAGTTCGGCACGCACGGCAACGCGCTTGTCGAAGGTGGTCTGCAGACCGACGCCAGCCTTGGCGGCGAAGTTGCCGTCCTTACGCTGACCCGGCGACACTGCGGTGCCGCTGTTGAATTCTTCTTCCGAACGCTGATAGCCCAGGCCGAACAGCAGGTACGGGTTCCAGCCGCGGCCTTCTTGCACGAAGTGGCGACGCAGGTCGAACGAGATGCCGTACTGGCTCCAGTTCTGGTCCTGGTTGGCGTCGAAGTTCGGGTTCTGGTAGTTCAGCTCACCATCGAGCGACCAGTTCGGGCTGACAAACTTGCCCAGGCCCAGGGTGACGAACGGTGCATCGTTGGTCAGACGATCGTTGTCCTGGAAGTTGAAGCCAGCGCCACCGGTCAGGTACCAACGGTCATCGAACTCCTGCGCGGACGCAGCCTGGGCAACCGCCAGACCGCCGAGCAACGCGGCAGTGAGAATTTTCTTGTTCATTTATACAGCTCCTTCTTTGGGAGATAAAACCGATAGAGGCGGTGTTCTTGGTAAAGATGCTCGTCACATCCAGAGCCATCGGGGCGCAGATTAAGCCGGCCTCGGTGAAGATCGCGTTAACGGTCATATAACATGTGAAAGCAATCGCCAGCCCATGCGACGCTTGCGGATATTACGTATACAGCTTGATGAAGAAAAGGACCGAGTCCCCAGTTCACGCATTTACCCCCTCTGAATGGCAGCCCAATCGGATACCCGCCGTGGGGATGGTGCCAGCTCCGCGGCGACCGGCGCTTGCTATTGCTTCACCACATTGGTGAACGCCAGGCCGCTTCAGACATGAATCAGCGCGCCGGTGGTTGCAGCGGACTCACCGCACAACGCACCCTGAACCTCCCCACCAGGAGTGTCCCGATGAAAGCTGTCGTCCTCACCCGCCACCTCCCGATCGATGACCCCGACTCGTTGCTGGACATGGAGCTCGCCGCGCCGCAGCCGCCCTCGGGCCATGACCTGCTGGTCCGCGTGGAGGCGGTCTCGGTCAACCCGGTCGACACCAAGGTGCGCGCCCCCAAGCCCCAGCCGCTGCAGGCACCGAAGATCCTGGGCTACGACGCGGCGGGGGTGATCGAGGCGGTCGGTCCGGAGGTCACCGCCTTCGCGGTGGGCGACGAGGTCTATTACGCCGGCGACATCGGGCGCCCCGGCAGCAACGCGCAATACCAGCTGGTGGATGCGCGCATCGCCGGCTGCAAGCCCACCTCGCTGAGCTTTGCCCAGGCCGCGGCGCTGCCGTTGACCACGCTCACCGCGTGGGAATTGCTGTTCCAGCGCATGCCGTTCACCTTCGATGGCGCGCGCAATCGCGGCAGGCCGTTGTTGATCGTCGGTGGCGCCGGCGGTGTGGGGTCGATCGCGATCCAGCTGGCCCGGCATGCCGGCTTTACGGTGATCGCCACCGCCTCGCGCCCGGAAAGCATTGAATGGGTGCGGCAGATGGGCGCGCACCACGTCATCGACCATCATCAACCGCTGCAGCCGCAACTACAGGCGCTTGGGCTACAGACAGTGGACGCGGCACTCAACCTGGCCGATACCGACCGCTACTGGCAACAGTTGGGCGAGGTGCTGGCACCGCAGGGGCATGTGGGCCTGATCGTTGAACCGAGCGGCCCGCTGGCGATTGGCGACCCGTACAAATCCAAGTGCATCGGCATCCATTGGGAGCTGATGTTCGCGCGCGCACGTTATGCCACCGACGACATGGTCGAACAGCACCGCATCCTCAACCGCGTGGCGAGCCTGATCGATGCCGGCGAGCTGCGCACGACGCATACCGACACCTTGTCCCCCATCAATGCCGACACCCTGCGCGAGGCACATCGACGGCTGGAAAGCGGCAGCACCATCGGCAAGCTGACGTTGGCCGGCTGGTAACTACAGCGGGCGTCGCGCTGCCAGCTACGCCGCACTCGGCGCCCAGCCGGGTGCATCGTTGGTCCTGGCCGAGCGCGGCGCCCCCCCACAGGCATTGCGCACAACCAGGGTGGCGCGCAGTCGCCGGCATCGTCACGCTCCTGCAGCGTCGGCACTGCCGCAGGCGGCACGGGCGCCGACACCCCGGGACTTGCCGCCACGTTCGTTTGCCTGCATCGTGCGCACTCCGTACGCCAGCGTATCCATATCATGTCGCCCGCCACCGGCCCTTCGCCCTCGCCCTTCCCGCACCTGTTCACGCCGCTCGATCTGGGCTTCACCCAACTGCGCAACCGCGTCCTGATGGGATCGATGCACACCGGACTGGAAGATCGTGCGCGCGATTTCCCCAAGCTGGCGGCGTATTTCGCCGAGCGTGCGGCCGGCGGGGTTGGCCTGATCGTCACCGGCGGGTTCTCCCCGAACGTGGTGGGCTGGCTCAAGCCGTTCGGCGGCAAGCTGTCCTGGCCCTGGGAAGTGCGCCCGCACCGCCAGGTCACCCGCGCCGTGCACGCCCATGGCGCCAAGATCTGCCTGCAGCTGCTGCACGCCGGGCGCTATGCCTATCACCCGCTGTCGGTGGCGCCATCCCGGCTACAGGCACCGATCAATCCGTTCACCCCGCGCGCCCTGTCTGCAGCAGCAGTGGACCGCCAGATCGCCGCGTATGCGCGTTCGGCGCGGCTGGCGCGCGAGGCCGGCTACGACGGCGTGGAGGTGATGGGTTCGGAAGGCTATCTGATCAACACATTCACCGCGGCACGCACCAACCAGCGCAGCGATGCCTGGGGCGGCGATGCGACCAGGCGCATGCGCTTTGCGGTGGAGATCGTGCGCCGCATCCGCGAAGCCTGCGGGCCGGACTTCATCATCATCTACCGGCTGTCGCTGGTGGATCTGGTCGAAGACGGCAACCAGTGGCAGGACATCCTGGCCCAGGCCCGGGCGATCGAAGCCGCCGGCGCCACCCTCATCAATTCCGGCATCGGCTGGCATGAGGCGCGCATCCCGACCATTGCCACCTCGGTACCGCGCGCCGCGTTCGCTGGCGTGACCGCCAAGCTCAAGCCGCACCTGCGCATTCCGGTGGTGGCCAGCAACCGCATCAACATGCCGGAGGTGGCCGAGCGCATCCTCGCCGACGGTGCGGCGGACATGGTGTCGCTGGCGCGGCCGTTGCTGGCCGACCCGCAGTGGGCCAACAAGGCCGCTACCGGGCAATCGCACACCATCAATACGTGCATCGCCTGCAACCAGGCCTGCCTGGATCATGTGTTCGAGAACAAGCTGGCCACCTGCCTGGTCAATCCGCGTGCGGCTCACGAAACCGAGCTGGTCTACACCCCCACCACCACGCCCAGGCGCATTGCGGTGGTCGGCGCCGGTCCGGCCGGCCTTGCCTGCGCCACCGTGGCGGCCGAGCGTGGCCACCAGGTGACCTTGTTCGATGCCAGCAGTGCGATCGGCGGGCAGTTCAACATCGCCAGGCGCATCCCCGGCAAGGAAGAATTCAACGAGACGCTGCGCTACTTCAGCCACCGTATCGAGGCGACCGGCGTGCAGCTGCGCCTGAACACCCATGTGCAGGCGACCGACCTCACTGCGTTCGACGAGGTGGTGCTGGCCACCGGCATCGAACCGCGCAAGGTCGACTTCCCGGGTGCCGACCACCCGATGGTGGTCAGCTATCTGGATGTGGTGCTGGGCCGCCATGTGCCCGCCGACAAGGTCGCCATCATCGGGGCCGGTGGCATTGGCTTTGATGTCGGCGAATTTCTGGTGCACGAAGGCGAGTCGGTGTCGCTGGACCCGGCGCGCTGGATGGCCGAATGGGGCGTGGACCCGAGCTTCGAAACCCGCGGCGCGCTGGCCAAACCGCAGCCCGAGCGCCCCGCCCGCCAGGTCTGGTTGCTGCAACGTAGCGCCGGGAGGCCCGGTGCGCGGCTGGGCAAGACCACCGGCTGGATCCACCGCGCCACGCTCAAGGCCAAGGGCGTGAAGATGCTCGGTGGCGTGGAATACCTGGGAGTGGACGATGCCGGCCTGCAGATCCGCGTGGAAGGGACCGAGCAATTGCTCGCTGTCGGCACGGTGGTGATCTGCGCCGGCCAGGAACCGCGCCGCGAGCTGCTGGCCGCCTTGCAGGCGCTTGGCAAGCAGCCGCACCTCATCGGCGGTGCGGATGTGGCTGCCGAGCTGGATGCCAAACGCGCAATCAACCAGGCAAGCCGGCTGGCGGCGAGGCTGTAGCAGCGACGTCGCACCCCACCGCCACCGTGCCGACTCGGCGGGTGAGTGGCGTGGTCAAGCGTGTCCATTCAGCCAGGATTGCGTGACCGCCATCTACCTTGCGCCCACTTTCGACCCGCCGGACCTGGCGGGCAGCTTCGGCAGCAACGTCCTTTTGCCGAAGACCGGGCGGCCCGTGACAGGTCGCCTCCCCATGACGCCAAGCCCTTCGCATGCGCGTGTCCAGTGTCGGATGCCCTGCGGATCGGCCCATACGGAGCAAGGAGTCCCATGAAACTGGCTTGGATACTTTGGCTGTCGCAGTTATTGCCGCAGCCCGCTGCAGATTCGTTGTGCCTGAGTACTACCGTCTATCTGGAAGCGCGCGACCAGACCCTGCGCGGCCAGCAGGCCGTTGCCGAAGTGGCGCTGCGGCGCCTGGACAGCGGACTATGGGGCGACTCGATGTGCCAGGTCGTCACTGCGCGCAAGCAGTTCGCACCGACCATCGTCTCCCCGGGCACGCAACTCAAGAACGACGATGCCTGGAACAAGGCCTTGGGCGTGGCCCTGGCCGCAGAGCGCAACTGGGCACTGCCAGTCGGTCAACGCAAGGAAATCGTGCCGGGTGCGAGCCATTTCGCGGCAAGCGCGATTGCCAGCCCCAGCTGGCGCAACGCCTACCAGGTGGCCACCATCGGCGACCACACGTTCTATCGCGTGCAGACGCTGCGCCCCCGCACCGCTTCGTAGGCCGCGCGGCGCCAACCCGGCATCAGCCAGCAGGACACACCTGCGTGGCACCTCGCCCAACCGCTGCGCACAATGCCCCGATGGCGTGGCCCTGCACCCATGTGGCCAACGGCGTGCTTCACGCGCGGCGGCGGCATCGTCGGCAAGCGCATCACCGCGCCGGCGCCTTACGGTTCACTGCGCAACCCGGCTAAGCTTGCGGTTTCGACCGTCTCTGGAATCCACGATGAAACTCTTCACCAAGCCGGGTGCCTGTTCGCTCGCAGATCACATCGTCCTACGCTGGTCCGGGTTGCCGTTCGAGCTGGTGGTGCTGGACGCAGCCAGCATGAAGTCGCCCGAGTATCTGCAGCTCAATCCGGCAGGTGCCGTGCCATTGCTGCTGGTCGACGATTGGGCGCTGACGCAGAACGCCGCCATCCTGAATTACATCGCCGACGTTGCGCCGCTGACCGGCCTGGGCGGCGATGGCAGCGCGCGCAGCCGCGCCGAGATCAATCGCTGGATCGCGTTTTCCAATGCCGACGTCCACCCGACTTTCAAGCCGATCTTCGGCAGCACTGCCTACCTGCAGGATCAGGCCTTGATCGCGCGCAGCCAGGACGATGCGCGCAGCAAGTTGCGCACGCTCTACGCGCGTGCCGATGCACATCTGCAAACGCGCCAATGGCTGGCCGGTGACAGCCATACCGGCGCCGATGCCTATCTGTTCGTGACCTTGCGCTGGGCGCGCAAGGTCGGCGTGGACCTGAGTGGACTGACGGCACTGGATGCCTTCTTCCAGCGCATGCAGGCCGATGCCGACGTGCAGGCCGCACTGAAGGCCGAAGGCCTGGAATAAGCGATAGCGCGGCCCTGGCGCGCGGCGGCGCACTGATTCGCTGGGTCGCCGCGCGCTGCACCGCCCGCAGCACCACCGCCACGCACAGCAGAGCCGCCGTCATCGCAGGCATGCGGACATAAAAACGCCGTGCAATGCCCGGCGTTTTTGACTTGCACCACACGGATGATTCAGCCCAGCAGATGCGACACGCCGCTGCGCTCTTCTTCCAGTTCGGCCAGGGTCTTGTCGATGTACTTCTGGCTGAAGTCGTCGATCGGCAGGTCCTTGACCAGGGTGTACTGGCCGTTCTCGGTGGTGACCGGGAAGCCGAAGATCACGCCTTCGGGAATGCCGTAGGAGCCGTCGGACGGCACGCCCATGGTCACCCACTTGCCGTTGCTGCCCAGCACCCAGTCACGCACGTGGTCGATGGCGGCATTGGCGGCCGACGCAGCCGAGGACAGCCCGCGCGCTTCGATGATCGCCGCGCCGCGCTTGCCCACGGTCGGGATGAAGGTGTTGGCGTTCCATTCCTGGTCGTTGATCGCATCGCCAATGGACGCGCCATCGGCGGTGGCGAAACGGTAGTCCGGATACATGGTCGGGCTGTGGTTGCCCCACACCACCAGCTTCTCGATGCCGCCGACCGGCTTGCCGAGCTTGAGCGAGAGCTGGCTCAGGGCGCGATTGTGGTCCAGGCGCAGCATGGCCGTGAAGTTCTTCGGGTTCAGATCCGGCGCCGACTTCATGGCGATGTAGGCATTGGTGTTGGCCGGGTTACCGACCACCAGCACCTTGACGTCGCGCTTGGCCACCTTGTTCAACGCCGCGCCCTGCGCGGTGAAGATCTTGGCGTTTTCCAGCAGCAGGTCCTTGCGCTCCATGCCCGGGCCGCGCGGACGCGCGCCGACCAGCAGGGCCACGTCGATATCCTTGAACGCCACTTCGGCGTCGTCGGTACCGACCATGCCGGCCAGCAGCGGGAACGCGCAGTCTTCCAGCTCCATCATCACGCCCTTGAGCGCGGCCTGGGCCTTCTCGTTGGACAGTTCCAGCAATTGCAGGATCACCGGCTGATCCTTGCCCAGCATTTCGCCAGAGGCGATGCGGAACAGCAGGGCATAGCCGATCTGGCCGGCAGCGCCGGTCACGGCAACACGAACAGGTGCTTTCATGGGGTGTTTCCTCTGCTAAGAAGCGTTGGTGGGGGTGGCGCGCTCGCGGGGCCGCAAGGCGTGGCGGCGCGCATTGACACGCAAACGGCCGCACAAGGCGGCCGTTCGATGGGGGCTGCGATCAGGCGGCGAGGATCTTGTTCCACTCCGCGACACGGTCGGCCTTGGCGGCCAGCACGACGTCGGTATCGCCTTCGATGGTCAGCGTGTTGATGGTGTCGCCCTGGGCAACGCTGTCCACCACGTCCAGGCCCTGGGTGACCTTGCCGAACACGGTGTGCTTGCCGTCCAGCCACGGGGTGGCGGTGTGGGTGATGAAGAACTGGCTGCCATTGGTGTTGGGGCCGGCGTTGGCCATGGACAGCACGCCGCGCTCGTGACCGACACCATTGTTGGCCTCGTCTTCGAAGCGGTAGCCCGGGCCGCCGCGGCCGGAACCTTCCGGGCAACCGCCCTGGATCATGAAGTCAGCGATCACGCGGTGGAAGCTCAGGCCGTTGTAGAAGCCGCGCTTGGCCAGGTTGACGAAGTTGGCAACCGTCAGCGGCGCTTTCTCCGGGTACAGCTCGACGACGATGGGGCCGCGGGAGGTATCGAAAGTGGCGATCAGGGACATGGAAATCCTTGCAGGTTCTGGGGAATCAACAGCCCATTAGGATACACCCGCGCACGCGCCCGGCTGCGGGGTTACGACCATGGTCCAAGCGTCCCGCCCGCCTCGTCGTCGCCTGTCTCCACGCTGCCTGAATGGGCGATCCGGGACGGCATTGGGCACTCCGCCACGGCAGTGCCACGAAACCGCTATAATATTCGGCTTACCTCATCTCATAGACTGGCGCCAGACAGGGGCCTTTTCCGCATGTCCATTGAAAAACTCCGCAATATCGCCATCGTCGCGCACGTCGACCACGGCAAGACCACCCTCGTCGACTGCCTGCTGAAGCAGTCCGGCACCCTGTCCGAACGCACCGTCCTGGCTGAGCGCGTGATGGACAGCAACGACCAGGAAAAGGAACGTGGCATCACGATCCTGGCCAAGAACACCGCCATCACCTGGCAGGGCAACCGCATCAACATCGTCGACACCCCGGGACACGCCGACTTCGGTGGCGAAGTCGAGCGCGTGCTGTCGATGGTGGACTCGGTGCTGATCCTGGTCGACGCGATGGACGGCCCGATGCCGCAGACCCGCTTCGTGACCCAGAAGGCCTTTGCGATGGGCTTCAAGCCGATCGTGGTGGTCAACAAGATCGACCGCCCGGGCGCGCGCCCGGACTGGGTGATCGACCAGGTGTTCGACCTGTTCGACAAGCTCGGCGCCACCGACGAGCAGCTGGACTTCCCGATCGTCTACACCTCGGCGTTAAACGGCTACGCCAGCCTGGATTCGAGCGTGCGCGACGGCGACATGACCCCGCTGTACGAAGCGATCATGCAGCACGTCTCGGCACCGGACGTCGATCCGGACGGCCCGTTCCAGATGCGCATCAGCCAGCTGGACTACAACAACTTCGTCGGCGTGATCGGCATCGGCCGCATCCAGCGCGGCGTGCTGAAGAAGAACATGCCGGTCAGCGTGATCGACCGTGAAGGCAAGAAGCGCCAGGGCAAGGTGCTGCAGGTGCTGGGCTTCCTGGGCCTGGAGCGCATCGAGCAGGACACCGCCGAAGCCGGCGACATCGTCGCCATCTCCGGCGTGGCCGAGCTGACCATTTCCGACACCGTGTGCGCCCTCGACACCCCGGAAGCGCTGCCGGCGCTGACCGTGGACGAACCCACCATCTCGATGACCTTCCAGGTCAACAACTCGCCGTTCGCCGGCAATAAGGACCTGTCTGGCGGCAAGTTCCTGACCAGCCGCCAGCTGCGCGACCGTCTGGACCGCGAGAAGGTGCACAACGTAGCACTGAAGGTCGAGGAAGGCTCCGACGCCGACAAGTTCCTGGTCTCCGGCCGTGGCGAACTGCATCTGTCGGTGCTGATCGAAAACATGCGCCGTGAAGGCTACGAGCTGGCCGTGTCGCGCCCGGAAGTCATCATCAAGGAAATCGACGGCAAGCAGATGGAGCCGATCGAACAGCTGGTGGTGGACATCGAAGAACAGCACCAGGGCGGCGTGATGGAAAAGCTGGGCACCCGCAAGGGCCAGCTGAAGAACATGGAGCCGGATGGCAAGGGCCGCGTGCGCCTGGACTACATGATCCCGGCGCGTGGCCTGATCGGCTTCCAGAACGAGTTCCGCACCCTGACCCAGGGCTCGGGCCTGCTGTTCCATGTGTTCGACCATTACGGCCCGAAGGAACAGGGCGCCATCGCCAAGCGCCAGAACGGCGTGATGATTGCCAATGCACCGGGCGCAACCCCGGCCTATGCACTGGGGCCGCTGGAAGAGCGTGGCCGCCTGTTCGCCGCCGAAGGCGACAACGTGTACGAAGGCCAGCTGATCGGTATCCACTCCAAGGATAACGATCTGACCGTCAACGCGATCAAGACCAAGCCGCTGACCAACATGCGCGCCTCGGGCAAGGACGATGCGATCAAGCTGACCCCGGCGATCAAGTACACGCTGGAACAGGCACTGGACTTCATCGAGGACGACGAGCTGGTGGAAGTCACCCCGAAGGAAATCCGCCTGCGCAAGAAGTTCCTGACCGAAAGCGACCGTAAGCGCGCGGGCCGTTCCGGCTAAGCCCCGGCGTCCACGCTCATGCAGCGCAAGCCCTACAGCCCGGATCCGCGTGCGCATCCGGGCCTACACGCGATCGCCTTGCTGGAGGCGACCAAGGGCGTGCTTGCACTGTTGGCGGCGACGGGCCTGGAAATTCTGGGCCCGCTCCCGCTGCAGCATGCGGTGCGTACGTTGATCCACCGGTTCAATCTGGATCCCGACCACGGCGCCCTGCCGTCGTTGCTCAAGACCATCAGCCCCGATGCGGTGCATCTGGCCGCTGCCGCCATGCTGGGCTACGGCCTGCTGCATGTGGTGGAAGCCTGGGGCCTGTGGCGCGCCAAGGCCTGGGCCTCGTTGCTGGGCTGCCTGTCGGCGGCCATCTATCTACCCTTCGATATCTACGCCATCGTCCGCCATCCCGGCTGGACGGCCTGGGCGGTGCTGGCGGTCAATCTGATCGTGGTCGGCGTGCTGGCACGCGACCTGGTCCGGCGTCGCCGCTGATCCCCCCTGCCCGTCCATCTGGACGTGGCCATCCGTTGTCACCCCGCTCCTGCGCCGTTAGCCTGCGCAGACTTCCCGGGAGCCAGCGCCGATGCGATCCACCACCTTGTCCTTTGCCTTGCTGCTGGCGCTGTGCGGCTGTGCGCATGCCGACGCGCCGACACGCCATGGGCCCGCCACCGCCGCCGGCGCCGAACCGCTCGATCTGGTCGAGGCCGATGTGGCCGGCCTGCAGGCACGCATGCAGGCCGGCACTACCACCAGCCTCGAACTGACCCGCGCCTACCTGCAACGCATCGCCAGCATCGACCGCGCCGGCCCGCAGCTCAACGCGGTGATCGAACGCAATCCACAGGCCGAGGCCGACGCGCGCGCATTGGATGCAGAACGCCGCGCCGGGCACACCCGCGGGCCACTGCATGGCATCCCGGTGCTGCTCAAGGACAACATCGATGCCGTGCCCATGGTCAACAGCGCCGGCTCGCTGGCGCTGGCCGATTTCAAACCCACGCGCGATGCCTTTCTGGTGCAGCGCCTGCGCGCCGCCGGCGCAGTGATCCTGGGCAAGACCAACCTGAGCGAGTGGGCCAACTTCCGCTCCACCCAGTCCAGCTCCGGCTGGAGTGCCCGTGGCGGGCTGACCCGCAATCCCTACGCGCTCGACCGCAACCCGTGTGGCTCCAGCGCTGGCACCGGTGCGGCAATCGCTGCCAGCCTGGCCACGGTGGGGATCGGCACCGAAACCGACGGCAGCATCACCTGCCCGGCCTCGGTCAACGGCCTGGTGGGGCTCAAGCCGACGGTGGGCCTGGTCAGCCGCGACGGCATCATCCCGATTTCGGCCAGCCAGGACACCGCCGGGCCGATGACGCGCAGCGTGGCCGATGCCGCCGCCGTGTTGCAGGCGATCGCCGCGCCCGATCCGCAGGACCCGGCCACCGGCACGGCGCCCGCCACGCGCGTCGACTATCCCGCGCACCTGAAAGCCGACGGCCTGCGCGGCGCGCGCCTGGGTCTGTTGCGCAATCGGCTACGCGAAGACCCCGCCATCGCCGCCACGCTGGACCGCGCCGTGCAGACGCTGCGTGCGGCCGGCGCCACCGTGATCGAAACCCGCCTGGCCACCGATGGCAAGTGGGATACCGATGAGCAGACGGTCTTGTTGGTCGAATTCAAGGCGGGCCTGAACGCGTATCTGCGCAGCCACAACGCACCGGTGGCGAACCTGGAACAACTGATTGCCTTCAATCGCAACCATGCGCAGCGCCAGATGCCGTACTTCGGGCAGGAGCTGTTCGAACAAGCGCAGGCCGCACGCGGTCTCGACGATCCGGGCTATCTGAGCGCGCGCGCCAACGCCAGACGGCTGGCCGGGCCGGAAGGCATCGATGCGACGCTGCTGGCAGATCGTCTGGATGCCTTGATCGTCCCGACCACCGGCCCCGCCTGGGTCACCACGCTCGGCAAGGGGGATACCTTTCCCGGTGCCGGCTATGGCGCCGCTGCAGTGGCCGGCTATCCAAGCCTGAGCGTGCCGATGGGCCAGACCCGAGGCCTGCCGCTGGGTTTGTTGTTCATGGGCACCGCATGGAGCGAGCCACGCCTGATCGAGCTGGCGTACGCGTACGAACAACGTAGCCATGCGCGCTTCGCACCCGGCTACGCGCCGAGTGCGCGCGCTGCACCGGATGCGGCGCCAGCCCCGCCCAAGCGTGATGAATCAGCTGGCAAGCGGTAGCCGACGACCGGCTGACATCCGGCATTGCCCGTAGCGCGTGCAGGCGCCGATGGTGCCTGCACGCACGTCGGCACCGTCGCCGGCGCGGCGTACAGCGACACCGGCCGTACACCTTCGACTCCCACAGCAGGCAGAAGGCAGCAGTCGACGCACTACACCAGCGCCGCCGGCTCGCCGTCTTCGGCGCCCGGCGAACGCACGCCATCCGGCGCGATCGGCGCGGCGGCGCGCGAGGCCGGCTGTTCCTGCGCGGCGATCTCGGCGCGCATCCTGGGCAGCGCATACGGATGCTCGCGGGTCAGGAAGTCGATCATCCGCTCGCGCACCAGGCAACGCAGATCGAAGGCGTCGCCGGAATTGCGCGCACTCACCAGCAGGCGGACCTGGATGGTGTTGTCGCTGGTATCGGTGATCTGCGTGACGCACACGCGCCCATCCCACAGCGTCTCGCTCCGGCAGATGCGCTCCAGCTCCGCGCGCACTGCCGCAATCGGCGTACGGTAATCCAGCCACAGGAACGCGGTGCCCAGCAGATCCGCACTGGCGCGTGTCCAGTTCTGGAACGGATTTTCGATGAACCAGGTGAGCGGCACCACCATGCGTCGTTCGTCCCAGATCCGCACCACCACATACGAGCTGCCGATCTCCTCGATGCGGCCCCACTCGCCTTCCACGATCACCACGTCATCCAGTCGGATCGGCTGGGTCAACGCGATCTGCAGACCGGCAATCAGGTTACCGAACACCGGCTTGGCCGCGATGCCCGCCACCAGGCCAATGATGCCGGCCGAGGCCAGCAGGGTCTTGCCGATCTGGCGCACCTGCTCAAACCCCAGCAGCACCACCGAGAGACCGAGCAGGATCACCGCACCCATCACTACCCGGCTCAGCACCCGGGTCTGGGTCTGGATGCGACGGGCGGTGAGATTGTCCGACACCTCGATCGGGTTGCTGCGCAGGATTGCCGCTTCGCCAGCGGCCACCGCGCGTACCAGCAACCACGTCACGCAGCCGACGATGCCCACATGCAGCAGGTGCTGCACCGCTGCCAACGCCTTGCCGGTCAGCGGCGTGGCCTCGGTGGCAATCCCCAGGAACAGCAATGGCAGGATGAAGGCCGCAGGCAAGGCAACCACGCGAATGATGCGCGCGCGCCGGTAATCGCGGCCCTGCATGCGGCGGAACAACCACAGCATCAGCGACCAGATGACGGCACCGGCCAGCAGCGCGGCACCCAAGGGAATTGCGTATTCGCGGATGACGTTCCAATCGGCAGTCAAACCGTTCCTCCTGTGGGGGGAAAGAGGGATGGCTGCAAGAGCATGCCGCAAGCGGCATGAGCATCACGTCATGCACACGGCCCGGTCAGCTCCCCAGCGGCTGCGATGCGGCCTGTTGCTGCTTGCGCACGATCGCCATCGCGATCTCCAGCGACTGCTCGTAGTTCAATCGCGGATCCACGCTGGAGCGGTAGGCGCGTTCCAGATCGCGCTCGGTCAGCTCGCGCGCACCACCGGTGCACTCGGTGACATCCTCGCCGGTGAGCTCCAGATGCACGCCACCCAGTCGCGTACCGGCGGCCGCATGCAGGTCTAAGGAGGTTTCCACCTCGCTGCGGATATTGTCGAAACGCCGGGTTTTATAGCCGTTGCCGGTACTTTCGGTATTGCCGTGCATCGCATCGCAGACCCACAGTACCCGGCGCCCGTCACGCTTGACCGCATCCAGCAGCGGCGGCAACTTCTCGGCGATCTGCGCCGCGCCCATGCGGTGGATGAAACTCAACCGCCCGGGTTCGTCTTCCGGATTGAGCACATCGATCAGCCGCAGCAATTGGTCCGGCTGCACCGACGGGCCGACCTTGATCGCGATCGGGTTACGCACACCGCGCAGGTACTCCACATGTGCGCCGTCCAGCGCCGCCGTGCGCATGCCGATCCACGGGTAGTGCGTACTGAGGTTGAACCAGCCCCACTGGCGCGGCACCTGCCGGGTCAACCCTTCCTCGTAGGGCAGCAGCAATGCCTCGTGCGAGGTGTAGAAATCGATCCGGTTGAGGTTGTACACCTCCGCCCCGGATAGGGTTTCCATGAAGCGCACGGCATCGCCGATCGAGGACACCATCTTCTGGTAGTCCGCCGCCAACGGCGAATAGCCCACCCAGTCCAGATTCCAGTACTCCGGGTGATGCAGGTCGGCAAAGCCGCCATCGATCAGGGCGCGCACGAAATTCATCGTCATCGCCGAGCGCGAATGCGCGGTAATCATGCGGCGCGGATCGGGCACGCGCGCGGCCTGCGTAAACGCCGGCGCATTGATGACATCGCCGCGATAACTCGGCAGGCTCACCCCGTCGCGGGTCTCGGTGTCGGCCGAACGCGGCTTGGCGTACTGCCCGGCAAAGCGTCCGACCCGCACCACCGGCAGGCGCAGGCCATGCACCAGCACCAGGCTCATCTGCAGCAGCACCTTCAGGCGGTTGGAGATGGTGCCCGATTCGCAATCGCTGAAATTCTCCGCGCAATCGCCGCCCTGCAGCAGGAAGCGCTTGCCTTCCTGCGCCTCGGCCAGCTGACGCTTGAGCGCAAAGATCTCCCACGAGGTCACCAGCGGCGGCAGCTGCCGCAGCTCGTCCACGGCCGCCTGCAAGGCATCCGGGTCCGGATAGACCGGCAACTGCAATGCCGGTCGATCGCGCCAGCTGGCGGGCGCCCACGACGAGGTTGCAGAATCGGAAACGGTAGCGGGCGTGGAAGGATTCATCGACAAAGCTCCTGGACAGCCCGTGATGGTCGCAGAGCAGGCGCGCCACGCAAAGCGTTCCCTGCCATGAGCAAGGCCCGCCGTGGTCGATCACCCCCATGCCAGCAGCGGACGCGACTGAATGGCGAACAACGCGCAGCGGCAAGCATGACTTCCGGCCTAGGCCAGCACCCGCCGGCAGGCGGAGTGTTATGCAATAACACCTTCCCGCCCACCCAGTGCTGCGACTTGCCATGACCCCTCGCCTTCTCACCGCCGCAATCGTCTCCATCCTGTTGTCGTCCGCCACCGGCGCGGTACTGGCCGCCGATGCCTTCCCCCAGCAGACCACCGAGCTGGACACCGTCAATGTCACCGCCAAGCTCGAAGCGGCGCGCAACGCCTTGTCGCCGGACATCGGCAGCAGTCAGTTCGTCATCACCGCCGACGACATCGACCGTCTGCCACTAGGCGCCTCCACGCCACTCAACCAGGTGCTGCTGCAGGCACCGGGCGTGGTGCAGGATTCGTATGGCGGCATCCATGTCCGTGGCGACCATGCCAACCTGCAGTACCGCATCAACGGCGTGATGCTGCCCGAGTCCATCTCCGGCTTCGGCCAGAGCCTGGAACCGCGCATCATCAAGAACCTCAAGCTGCTCAATGGCGCACTGCCGGCGCAGTTCGGCGACCGCACCGCCGCCGTGGTCGACATCACCACCAAAAATGGCGCCGAACTGGGCAATGGCGGCAGCGTTGGCATCACCGGCGGTTCCTACGACACGGTCAACCCGAATGCATCGCTCTGGGGCAGCAGTGGGCGCTGGAGCTGGTTCGTGACCGGCGACTACGAGCAGAACACGCACGGCCTGGAGAACCCGACCGACACCCGCTCGCCGGAGCACGACAAGACCCATCAAGGCAAAGGCTTTGCCGACCTGAGTTACCTGGTCAACGAGGACACCCGCCTCAGCCTGCTGGTCGGTTATGCCAACAACCGCTTCCAGATTCCCAACAATCCCGACCAGACCCCGGCGTTCGATTACCTGGGCACGACCGATTTCGACTCGTCCCGTCTGAGGGAAAACCAGCGCGAGAACACGCGGTTTGGCACATTGGCACTCCAGGGCACGCTCGGCGAAACCAACTATCAACTCTCCGCCGGCCAGCGCTACAGCAGCGTGGCCTTCTCGCCCGATGTCGCCGGAGATCTGATCTTTAATGGCGTCGCTTCACAGGTGAACCGCAGCAATCGCGCCAACACCGTGCAAGCCGACTTCTCCACCCCCTGGGGCGGTTCGCACACCTTGCGTTATGGCCTGTACGGCAATTTCGAACACGCCATCGCCAGCAACGACTCCTTTGCTTTCCCGGCCGATGCCGATGGCAACCAGAGCAGCAACGTGCCGCTGTTCATTCCGGACGGCAGCCGCTTCCATGCCAGCACCTATGCACTCTATCTGCAGGACGAGTGGAAGATCGGCGACGACTGGATCGTCAACTACGGCGTACGCGGTGACCGTTATAAGGCCTTCGGCGCCACAGAAGGCCAGCTCAGCCCACGCCTGGGTGTGGTCTGGAAAGCCAGCGAGAGCACCACTGTGCACGCCGGCTATGCGCGCTATTTCACCCCCCCGGCCAGCGAGCTGATCTCCACCAGCGATATCGCCTTGTACGACGGCACCACCAACCAGCAATCCACCGGCGGCGGCCCCACCACGCCGCTGAGCGAGCGCAGCAACTACTACGATCTGGGCATCTCGCAAATGGTGGGCGATCACCTGACGCTGGGTCTGGATACCTATTATCGCACCGCCGACCGCTTGCAGGACGAAGGCCAGTTCGGCGCCGCCTACGTCTACTCCACCTTCAACTATCGCCAGGGCCGCATCCGCGGCACCGAGTTCAGCGCCGGCTACAGCAACGGCCCGGTGACCGCCTATTTCAACCTGGCCTACAGCAAGGCGATGGGCAAGCAGGTCATGACCAGCTTGTACAACTTCGATCCAGATGCCTTGGCGTATGCATCCACCAACTGGATCCACCTGGACCACGACCAGAAACTGACCTCCTCCGCCGGCATTACCTACGCCATTGGTGACAGCAGCAGGGTGGGCGCGAACTACCTGTATGGCAGTGGCCTGCGCACCGATACCGACACCGTGCCCAATGGCGGCGAGCTGCCCTCGTACTTCCAGCTCAATCTGAGCGCGGGACATGACTTCGCACTCAGCAGCACGCATCCACTGCACGCCCAGCTTGCCGTGCTCAATGCACTGGATCGCAGCTATCAACTGCGCGACGGCGGCGGCATCGGGGTGTTCGCGCCGCAATGGGCGCCGCGCCGCGGGGTCTATCTGAGCCTGCAACAGGACTTCTGACCACAACCGCAACCTCGCGGATGGAGCCGGCTGCCCCGGCTCCATCCGACTGCTGCACCAGCTGCGCACATCACCCTGATCGGCCCCTCAAGCGCCGCCGCGCCAGGCACCACCACGATGCACCACCCGCTAGTGATGCACTGAAGTGCGACGTGCCTTGAAACCGGCGTACAGCGCCCACAACGCCAGCATCACGAACCACACCATGCTCCACATCGGCATGCTCAGGCCCAGGAAGCGCCAGTCGATGTTGCCGCAGTCACCGGTGCCGGTCAGCACCGTGCGGAACACCTCGAACGGCCCCATCGTCTCGCTCAGAAAACTCAGCGGCGGGCCACACGAGGACATCATGTCCTTGGGCCGGATCTGCACCCAGACATGCCGCGCGGCGATGCCCATGCCCACGCCGGCAGCGATGAAGCTCAACACGCCATAGACCTTGCGCCCGCCTGCGGCACGCGGCCCGTGCAGGGCACCGAGCAGGAACAACACTGCCAGCGCCGCAAACGCGATTCGCTGGAAAATGCACAGCGGGCAAGGCTCCAGCCCCAGATGCAGCTGCACGTAGATCGCGTAAGCCAGCAGTCCCGCACAGGCCAGAAAGCCCAGTAGAAACTGCGCCCGAAACCCCCAACGCAATGGATTCATCGTGACTGCTTGCCTAGGATCGAAGCCCGATTATCAATCATCGCCGCGGCCCTGACCACGCATGCCCTGCCCTGCTCCATCGCACACCGCGAGGCGCCCTGCATTCCCGCGGCAGCGCATCGCCAGGCGATGGACTCCACGGCCATCGAGCAGGCATCAACGCAACCACGCCGGCAAGGAACCCTGGTATGGCAACGCCACCGCTCTGGAGTCGGCCGGTGCCCAAGCAGGCAGTGGCCAGGACACGTCCAATACCCCGCACCGCCGGCCCGAATCGATACCGCACATAACAAAAAGCCCGGCAATGCCGGGCTTTTCGAGAATCTTGATAGAGCGACCCGATTACTCGGCCACTTCCTCAGCCACGACCGGGCGGTCGACCAGCTCGACATACGCCATCGGCGCATTGTCGCCAGCGCGGAAGCCGGCCTTCAGGATGCGCAGGTAGCCGCCGGGACGGGTCGCGTAACGCGGGCCCAGTTCAACGAACAGCTTGCCCACCGCTTCCTTGTCGCGCAGACGCGCGAACGCCAGACGACGATTGGCTACGCCATCGATCTTGCCGATGGTGATCAGCGGCTCGGCGACGCGACGCAGTTCCTTGGCCTTCGGCAAGGTGGTCTTGATCAGCTCGTGCTTGAACAGCGAAGCAGCCATATTGCGGAACATGGCTTCGCGGTGCGCACTGGTGCGGTTGAACTTACGACCGGATTTCTGGTGACGCATGAGTATGATTTCCTAAGGAATGTTGAGACTGCTTCAGAGACGTTGTCGCCATCCTGGCGCTGTTGAATGGACTGCGGCTGGTCCGAACCGGCCGTCCTTCGACCGGATGTCACCGCGGGCTTCGGCCCGTCGATGAGAAAAACGGCATGGGCGCCCGAAGACGCCCATGCGATGACACATTAACCAAGCATGCCATGCTGGGCGACACCGGCCGGCGGCCAGTTCTCCAGCTTCATGCCCAGTGCAAGGCCGCGCTGTGCCAGCACTTCCTTGATTTCGGTGAGCGACTTCTTGCCCAGATTCGGGGTCTTAAGCAACTCCACTTCGGTCTTCTGGATCAGATCACCGATGTAGTAGATGCTCTCGGCCTTCAGGCAGTTAGCCGAACGCACGGTCAGCTCGAGGTCGTCGATCGGGCGCAGCAGCACCGGATCCACGCCGCTGGCAGCCGGCTTGGCCGCACCACGATCGCGGTGGGTGAAGTCGCCGAACACCGACAGCTGATCGCTGAGGATGTCGGCGGCAGTGCGCACGGCTTCCTCGGCATCGATCGTGCCGTTGGTCTCGATATCGATGACCAGCTTGTCGAGGTCGGTACGCTGTTCGACGCGCGCAGCTTCCACGGCATAGGCAACGCGACGCACCGGCGAGAACGACGCATCCAGCATCAGACGACCGATGGTGCGGGTCTCTTCATCCGGACGACGACGCGCAGCCGCCGGCTGGTAGCCGAAACCACGCTCGATCTTCAGGCGCATGTTCAACGCGGTGTCCTTGGTCAGGTGGCAGATCACGTGGTCGCCGTTGATGATCTCAACGTTGTGATCGGTCCTGATGTCGGCCGCAGTGACCGTGCCCGGACCCTGCTTGGACAACGACAGCGTCGCGCTGTCGCCACTGTGCATGCGAATGGCCACGTCTTTCAGGTTGAGCAGGACGTCCAGCACGTCTTCCTGCAAACCCTCGACCGTGGTGTACTCGTGCAGCACGCCGTCGATCTCGACCTCGGTGATCGCAAAACCGGGGATCGACGACAACAGCACACGACGCAGGGCATTGCCCAGCGTGTGCCCGTAACCGCGCTCCAAGGGTTCGATCACGACCTTGGCACGGTTGTCGGTAAGACGTTCGATCTGCGGACCACGGGGGCGCAGAACCTGGTTGGCGGTAACCGTCATGTTGCGGGGTCTCCTGCGAACCTCCGGCAGTGCCGGAGGCTCTCCAATGTGAATTACTTCGAATACAACTCGACGATCAGCGCTTCGTTGATATCCGAAGGCAGGTCAGCGCGATCCGGAACGGCCTTGAACACGCCGCTGAACTTCTTCGAATCGACTTCAACCCACGACGGCGTCATGTCGTGCTGCTCAGCCACGGTCAGGGCTTCCTGCACGCAGAGCTGCTTCTGTGCTTTTTCCGACAGCGTGATCGCATCGCCAGCCTTGATCTGGTACGAGGCCAGATTCACCGACTTGCCATTGACCAGCACGCCACGGTGCGACACCAGCTGGCGCGCGGCCGGACGGGTGACGGCAAAGCCCATGCGGTAGCACACGTTGTCCAGACGGGTTTCCAGCAACTGCAGCAGGTTCTCGCCGGTATTGCCCTTCTTGGTCGAGGCCTTCTTGTAGTAGTTGCGGAACTGACGCTCGAGCAGACCGTAGATACGCTTGACCTTCTGCTTCTCACGAAGCTGGGTTGCGTAATCAGACAGCTTGCCCTTACGGGCAGTCGCGCCGTGCTGGCCGGGCTTTTGCTCCAGCTTGCACTTGGAGTCCAGCGCACGCGCCGGGCTTTTGAGGGAAAGGTCGGCGCCTTCGCGGCGGGCGAGCTTACAGGTAGGACCGATATAACGAGCCATTTCTTATCGCTCCCTTTAGACGCGACGCTTCTTCGGCGGACGGCACCCGTTGTGCGGGATTGGCGTCACGTCGATGATGTTGGTGATCTTGTAGCCCACGTTGTTCAACGAACGCACGGCCGACTCACGGCCCGGACCCGGACCCTTGATACGCACTTCCAGCGACTTCACGCCGTAGTCGAGCGCAGCGCGGCCAGCCTTTTCGGCGGCAACCTGAGCAGCGAACGGGGTCGACTTGCGCGAACCACGGAAACCGGCGCCGCCGGACGTAGCCCACGACAGCGCATTGCCCTGGCGATCGGTGATGGTGACGATGGTGTTGTTGAACGAAGCGTGGACGTGCGCAACGCCGTCAGTGATGACGCGCTTGATCTTCTTCTTCGTTTTCTTTTCTGCTGGCTTGGCCATGATCTATCCCTTACTTCCTGATCGCCTTGCGCGGACCCTTGCGGGTGCGGGCGTTGGTACGGGTGCGCTGACCACGCAGCGGGAGACCACGGCGATGACGCAGACCGCGATAGCAGCCCAGGTCCATCAGTCGCTTGATCGCGACACCGATTTCGCGGCGCAGGTCGCCTTCGACGACATACTTGCCGACTTCGGCGCGCAGGCGCTCGATTTCGGGTTCGGACAGATCACGAATCTTCGTGGTCGAGGTAACGCCTGCGGATTCGCAGAGCTTCCTCGAACGGGTACGGCCGATGCCGTAGATGCTTTGCAACCCGACCCAGACGTGCTTCTGGGCTGGCAGGTTGACGCCTGCAATACGCGCCATGACGCGATTCTCCAACTGAGTGATGGCCCGACGGCGCCCAGGCGCCATCCGGCAGGATGGATCAAAGTGAAATCGGAATTGTAGCAAGGCCTCGGATTGCTTTGAAGCCCGTGAAACCAGAGGTTCCATGGACCCGGCGTGGGGAGTGTGCCCTCGCTCCGGCGCCGGACGGTGTTGATCCGGAAAAACACTCCGAATCGCCTGTACTACTCCCGCACAGGACCACCCCGTCTCACCCGCACGCGAGACGTCGCGCGAGCCGCCCTTCTGATCGGAAGATCGTGGCCCGGGAACCAGGCCGTCTTCACGTAATGAAAATCTAGTGTACCACTTAACCGCGCGCAAGACCGCCGCGTGACCCACCCTTCAGGTTGGCTTTCTTCAGCAAGCTCTCATACTTGTGCGACATCAGATGCGCCTGGATCTGCGCAATGAAGTCCATCACCACCACCACCGCGATCAACAGCGACGTGCCACCGAAGTGGAAGGAGGTACCGAGCTGCGTGCGCATGATTTCCGGCAACAGGCAGACGATCACCAGGTACAGCGAACCGGCTGCGGTCAGGCGCGTCAGCACGCCATCCACGTAGTCGGCGGTCGCCTTGCCCGGACGGATGCCGGGAATCAACGCGCCAGACTTCTTGAGGTTGTCAGCGGTTTCCTGCGAGTTGAACACCAGCGCGGTGTAGAAGAACGCAAAACCAATAATCAGCGCGGCGAACACCAGCATGTGCACCGGCTCACCGGGCCCGAGCGCATTGGCGATCTTCTGCAGCCACGAACCCACACCACCCGAAGCCGCCTGGCCAGACCACATCGACAGCGTAGCGGGAAAAGCCAGAATGCTGGAGGCGAAGATCGGCGGAATCACGCCGGCCATATTGAGCTTGAGCGGCAGGAACGAGGTCTGGTTCATGTACGCATTGCGACCGCCCTGGCGGCGCGCGTAGTTGACCGTGATACGTCGCTGCCCACGCTCGACGAACACCACGAACAGCGTAAACGCCAGGATGGTGATGACGATCAGCAACAGCGAAATGAAGCTCAGGTTGCCTTCGCGGAACGCTTCGACGGTCTGGATCGCCGCCGACGGAAGACCTGCAACGATGCCGGCGAAGATGATCAACGACACACCGTTGCCGATGCCACGCTCGGTAACCTGCTCACCCACCCACATCAGGAAGATGGTACCCGCCGTCAGGGCGATCACTGCGGTCAGCACGAAACCCATGCCCGGTGCATACACCACCGGAGCGCCGCCCGGCGCGGTCTGGTTCTGCAGCGCAAGCGCGATACTGCCGCCCTGCACCACCGCCAGCAATACAGCACCGATGCGCGAATACTGGGTGATCTTGCGTCGACCGGACTCGCCTTCCTTCTGCATCGCCTTGAGGGCGGGAAAGATATGCGTGGCCAACTGGATCACGATCGATGCCGAGATGTACGGCATCACGTTCAACGCAAAAATACTGAAACGGTGCAAGGCGCCGCCCGAGAACATGTTGAACATGTCCACGATGCCGCCGCCCTGCGCCTGCATCAACGAAAGCATGGCATCGGGATTGACGCCCGGCACCGGCACGTAGCAGCCAATGCGATAGACGATCAATGCCCCGAGGACGAACAGTAGCCGCTGGCGAAGTTCCGTGAACTTGCCGAGCCCGCCACCGAGGTTACCAATGCCAGCCTGCGCCATCTGCCGATTACTCCTCTACGCTGCCGCCGGCAGCTTCGATTGCCGCCTTGGCGCCTGCGGTTGCCGCAACGCCCTTCAGCACGAACTTCTTGCTCAGCTCGCCCTTCAGCACGACCTTCGCCTTCTTGGCGCGGCTCGGGACCAGATTGGCCGCACGCAGCGCTGCGAAATCGACGGTGCCGGCGTCCAGCTTGTCCAACTGGTAGGACAACACTTCAGCGGTGTCGCGCGCCATCTTGGAGCGGAAACCGATCTTGGGCAGACGGCGCTGCATCGGGGTCTGGCCGCCTTCGAAGCCGGCCTTGATCTTGCCGCCACCCTTACGGGCGAACGAACCCTTGTGACCGCGACCAGCGGTCTTGCCGAGACCCGAACCGATACCACGGCCGACGCGGGTGCGCTCGGTGCGTGCGCCATCGGCGGGCTTGAGGTCATTAAGACGCAGAGTCATTGGATTACTCCTCAACCTTGACGAGATAGTGAACCGTATTGATCAGGCCACGCACCTGCGGGCTGTCCTTCAGTTCACGCACATCGTTGAGCTTATTCAGGCCCAACGCACGCACCGACAGGCGGTGACGCGACTGGGTTCCACGCAGGCCACGCACCAGGCGCACCTTCACGGTCTTGCTGGTGTCCTTAGCCATGGTTGAGCTCCTCCACCTTCTTGCCGCGCTTGGCCGCAACGCGGGCCGGCGACTGCACTTCCGACAGACCCTTCAGGGTGGCACGGACCAGGTTGATCGGATTGCGCGAACCAACAGCCTTGGCCAGCACGTTCTTCACGCCAACTGCCTCGAGCACGGCGCGCATCGCACCGCCGGCAATGACGCCGGTACCTTCGGAAGCCGGCTGCATGTACACGCGTGCGGCGCCGTGGCCGGACTTGACCGCATGCCACAAGGTGCCGTTGTTCAGATCCACAGTAGCCAGGTTCTTGCGCGCCTGCTCCATCGACTTCTGGATGGCGACCGGCACTTCGCGCGCCTTGCCATAACCGAAACCGACCTTGCCCAGACCATCGCCGACCACGGTCAGCGCGGTAAAGGTGAACTGGCGACCGCCCTTGACCGTCTTGCTGACGCGATTGACCGCGACCAGCTTTTCGATCATGCCATCGTCGACTTTCTCTTCGCGGTTACGGTCGCGATCACGACCCCGCGGTGCACGTTCTTCTGCCATCTTGATTCCTTGATTGATTGAGTATGTACGGCTCGAAGCCGCTTATGGTTGTGGAGTGACACGGTGTTCCCGATACCGCTGCAAAAGAACGGGTCGGTCCGGCTTCTACCCTGCCGGCGGAACGCAAGGGCGGCATGAGGCCACCCTTGCAGCAGGACTTAGAACTGCAGGCCGCCTTCGCGAGCTGCATCGGCCAGCGCCTTGATGCGGCCATGGTAGCGGTAACCCGAGCGGTCGAATGCGACCTTCTCGATACCCGCCGCCTTGGCGCGCTCGGCGATCAGCTTGCCGACCTTGACGGCCGCATCGCTGTTCTTGCCGTTCTTCAGCCCATCCTTGACGTCGGCCTGCAGGGTATTCGCCGCAGCGATCACCTTGGAACCGTCGGCAGTGAAGACCTGCGCATACAGATGCTGACCGGTGCGCAGCACCGACAGACGCGCGACGCCCAGCTCGCGGATGTGTGCACGGGTCGACTTGGCGCGACGCAGGCGGGCGATGTTCTTGTTGATGCTCATGATATTTATCCTACGAAAGCTGAAGGAAAACAGGCTTGTACATTGAGAAGTCCGGCCATGGATGGCCGGGCTCCTCGCAGAGGGACCTGCCTTACGCCTTCTTGGCTTCCTTGCGAATGATGACTTCACCGGCGTACTTCACACCCTTGCCCTTATAGGGCTCCGGCGGACGGAAACCGCGGATCTTGGCGGCGACCTCGCCAACGCGCTGCTTGTCGGTGCCCTGGACCACGATTTCGGTCTGGCTCGGGGTCGACAGCGTGATGCCTTCCGGCGCCACGAACACCAGCGGGTGCGAGAAACCGAGCGCCAGGCTCAGGTCCTTGCCCTGCATGGCAGCACGGTAACCGACGCCAACCAGCTCGAGCTTGCGCTCGAAGCCTTCGGACACGCCCTTGACCATATTGGCCAGGATGGCGCGCACGGTGCCGGTGATGGCCATCTGCGAAGGATCGTTGGCCGACAGGGTGGCAACGTCACCATCGACGGCGACTTCCACGCCGTTCGGCTTGGCCAGGGTCAACGTGCCCTTCGGGCCCTTGACGCTGACCAGGGTGGGCTGGACGTTGAGCTCAACACCCTTCGGAAGGGACACAGGCTTCTTGGCTACACGGGACATGTTCGACTCCTTCCCTTAGGCCACGAAGCACAGGACTTCACCACCAACGCCGGCTTCGCGAGCCTGTGCGTCAGTCATGATGCCTTTCGACGTGGAGATGATGGCGATACCCAGGCCACCCAGGACCTTGGGCAGCTCGGTCTTGCCGCGGTACTGACGCAGACCCGAGCGCGAGAAACGCTTCAGGGTCTCGATGACCGGACGGCCTTCGAAATACTTCAGCACGATTTCCAGCTCCGACTTGTTGTTTTCGGTGGCCGTAACGCGCAGGTCAGTGATGTAACCCTCGTCCTTCAGGACCTGGGCGATCGCTACCTTGATCTTGGACGACGGCAATTTCACCGTCTGCTTACCAACCGCGGCCGCATTCTTGATGCGAACCAGCAGGTCGGCGATGGGATCAGTCATGCTCATATGAGTACCTTTGAGTGCACCGATATCCGCTTTCGCGAAAATCTTGTGTTTTCCTGGGGATGGGCCAGGACCCTTGACGCCATGCCAGGCCCGTACGGGCAAGACAGAAGCGGAAGTATACGACAAAAGAGCCCGACTTACGCCGGACTCCCCTGTTGGACAGGACAAACCTGCCCGGACCAGCCGCGAGCGGCCGGAGTGCTGTTACCAGCTTGCCTTGCGCAGGCCGGGAACGTCGCCGTTCATCGTGGCCTTGCGGAGCATGTTGCGACCCAGGCCGAACTTGCGGTAGACACCGCGCGGACGACCGGACAGCTCGCAACGGTTGCGGTGGCGGCTCGGCGACGAATCGCGCGGCAGCTTCTGCAACTTGGTCGATGCATCGATCTTCTCTTCGTAGGACGCATCCTGGCTGGAGAGGATCTTCTTCAGCGCATCACGCTTGCCGGCGAATTTCTTCGCCAGCTTTGCACGCTTGATGTCGCGGTGGATCATGGAGGTCTTAGCCATGTCTCTAACCCTTAATTACGGAACGGAAACTTGAACGCTGCCAGCAGCGCCTTCGCTTCCGCATCCGTCTTGGCGGTGGTGGTGATGGCGATATCCATACCGCGGATCGCGTCGACGGCGTCGAAGTCGATTTCCGGGAAGATAATCTGCTCCTTCACACCCATGTTGAAGTTGCCACGACCGTCGAAGGAACGACCGGAAACACCACGGAAGTCGCGCACGCGCGGCAGCGAGATGTTGATCAAGCGATCCAGGAATTCGTACATCTTGGCGCGACGCAAGGTGGTCTTGCAGCCGATCGGCCAACCGTCGCGAATCTTGAACGATGCGACCGAAACGCGCGACTTGGTGACCACCGGCTTCTGGCCAGAGATCTTGGACATGTCGGCGACCGCATTTTCCAGAATCTTCTTGTTGGTAGCGGCCTCGCCCACGCCCATGTTGAGCGTGACCTTGACCAGCTTCGGCACTTCCATCGGATTGGTGTAGCCGAATTCCTTCATCAGGGCCGGCACCACGTTTTCCTTGTAAAACTTTTCGAGACGCGTATTCATGATCTCATTCCTCAGGCGTCGAGCGCCTCACCGCTGGAGCGGAACACACGCAATTTGCGTCCATCCTCCAGCACCTTGAAGCCAACGCGCTCGCCCTTGCCCGTTGCCGGGTTGACGATATTGACGTTGGAGATATGGATCGACGCTTCACGCTCGACCACGCCGCCGGCGACACCCGCCTGCGGGTTCGGCTTGGTGTGGCGCTTGATGACGTTGGCGTTGGAGACGATCACGCGATCGCCGTCCACACGCACCACTTCACCCTGCTTACCTTTGTCCTTGCCGGTGTTGATGACGACCTGGTCGCCCTTCTTGATACGGTTAGCCATGTGTATGTCCTCCGCTCACAGCACTTCGGGAGCGAGCGAGACGATCTTCATGAACTTCTCGGAACGCAGCTCGCGCGTCACCGGCCCGAAGATGCGGGTCCCGATCGGCTCCTGCTTGTTGTTCAACAGCACAGCGGCATTGCCATCGAAGCGGATCAGCGAACCGTCGGGACGGCGCACACCCTTGCGGGTACGCACCACGACGGCGTCGTAGACTTCGCCCTTCTTGACCTTGCCACGCGGGATGGCGTCCTTGACGGTCACCTTGATGATGTCGCCAATATGTGCGTAACGGCGCTTGGAGCCGCCCAGCACCTTGATGCACATCACTTCCTTGGCACCGGAATTGTCGGCGACATCGAGGTAGCTCTGCATCTGGATCATGATTCAGATCTCCCTTATTCGGCCGAACGGGTGACGATTTCGACCACCCGCCAGTTCTTGGTCTTGGACATCGGAGCAATCTCGGTCACCCGCACGACATCGCCTTCATTGCAGGCGTTGTCGGCGTCGTGCGCGTGCAGCTTGGTCGAGCGCTTGATGTACTTGCCGTACAGCGCATGCTTGACCTGGCGCTCCACCAACACGGTGACCGTCTTGTCCATCTTATTGCTGACGACACGGCCTTCGACCGTGCGCAGCGTTTGCTTTTCGTTGTTGTCGCTCATCGCGGCCGTCCTTACTGGGTGCTGCCGAGCAGGTGCTTGACGCGAGCAATCTCGCGGCGCACCCGGCGGGTTTCGTGGGTCTTCGGCAGCTGGCCGGTGACCTGCTGCATACGGAGCGAGAACTGCTCCTTACGCAGATCGATCAGGTGGGCCTTCAGTTCGTCAGCCGACTTTTCGCGGAGTTGTTTGATATCCATCAGCGCACCGTCCGGGTCACGAAAGTGGTGGTCACCGAGAGCTTGGCAGCGGCAAGGCGGAACGCCTCGCGTGCGGTCTCTTCGGGGATCCCCTCGATTTCATAGATCATGCGGCCCGGCTGAATCTGCGCGACCCAGTACTCCACATTGCCCTTACCGGAGCCCATGCGGACTTCGATCGGCTTCTTGGTGATCGGCTTGTCGGGGAACACACGGATCCACATCTTGCCGCCCTTCTTGACGTGGCGGCTGATCGTGCGGCGTGCTGCTTCAATCTGGCGCGCGGTCAGCTGACCGTGCGCCGTGGCCTTGAGGCCGTATTCGCCGAAGCTGACGGCGTTTCCGCTCCATGCCAGGCCGTCGTTACGGCCCTTGTGCATCTTGCGATATTTGGTTCGCTTGGGTTGCAACATTGCCGTTACCTCGCTTCACGAGCCGGGCGCGACGGGCGGTCACCACGGTCGCCGCGATCATTACGATCGTTGCGCGGGCTGTCGTCCTGCTTTTCCTGGCCAACCTGGGAGAAGTCGAAGACCTCGCCCTTATAGATCCAGACCTTGATGCCGATGATGCCGTAGGTCGTGGACGCCTCGGCAAAACCGTAATCAATGTCGGCACGGAGCGTGTGCAGCGGCACGCGGCCTTCGCGGTACCACTCCGAACGGGCGATTTCTGCACCGTTGAGGCGGCCACCGACGTTGACCTTGATGCCCAGCGCGCCCACGCGCATCGCGTTACCAACCGAGCGCTTCATTGCGCGGCGGAACATGATGCGACGCTCAAGCTGCTGCGCGATCGACTCGGCAACCAGCTGCGCGTCCAGCTCGGGCTTGCGCACTTCGGTGACGTTGATGTGCGCCGGAACGCCCATCAGCTCGCTCACTTCCTTACGCAGCTTCTCGATGTCCTCGCCACGCTTGCCGATCACCACGCCCGGACGGGCGGTGTGAATGGTCACGCGGGCGGTTTTGGCAGGGCGCTCGATCAAGATCTTGCTGATGCCTGCCTGCGCGAGTTTCTTGCGCAGCATTTCACGCACTTTCAGGTCGGCAGCCAGGTAACCGGCGAACTCGGCCTTGTTTGCGTACCACTTGGAATTCCAGTCCTTGGCGATGCCCAGGCGAATTCCAGTCGGATGAACTTTATGACCCATGGTCTTTTCCTTTCCGCTTACTTGGCGGCGCCCACAACCACAGTGATGTGGCTGGTGCGCTTGAGGATGCGGGTACCGCGGCCTTTCGCCCGCGCCATGAAACGCTTCAGGGAGGGACCCTCATCAACCATGATGGTCTTGACCTTCAGCTCGTCGACATCCGCGCCCTGATTGTTCTCGGCATTGGCAATCGCCGACTCCACAACCTTTTTGATCAGGTGCGCAGCCTTTTTATCCGAGAACTTCAGCAGATTGACCGCACGTTCGGCGGACAAACCACGCACCTGGTCGGCGACCAGGCGGGCCTTCTGCGGGGAGATGCGCGCGGTGCGCAGGATTGCTTTCGCTTCCATCGTCATCTCTCCTTACCTGCTCGACTTCTTGTCGCCACCGTGACCCTTGAAGGTCCGGGTGACGGCAAATTCGCCGAGCTTGTGGCCGACCATATTCTCGTTGACGAGCACCGGAATGTGGTTCTTGCCGTTATGCACGGCGATGGTGATGCCTACCATTTGCGGCAGGATCATCGAACGGCGCGACCAGGTCTTGATCGGCTTCTTGCTACCCGTAGCAGACTCCACCTTCTTGGCAAGGTGGTGATCGACGAACGGGCCCTTCTTGAGTGAACGTGCCATGGTCGATTAGCCCCTACGATCGCGGACGATGAACTGCTGGGTGCGCTTGTTCTTGCGCGTCTTGTAACCCTTGGTCGGAACACCCCACGGGGTGACCGGATGGGGATTACCCTGGCCAGCCTTGGCCTCACCACCACCGTGCGGGTGATCGACCGGGTTCATGGCCGCACCGCGAACGGTCGGGCGAACACCGCGCCAACGCTTGGCGCCGGCCTTGCCCAGCTTCTCGAGGTTGTGCTCGTCGTTGCCGACTTCGCCGATGGTGGCGCGGCACTCGACCGGCACCTTGCGCATTTCGCCCGAGCGCAGGCGCAGCGTGGCGTAGATGCCTTCGCGAGCGACCAGCTGGACGGCTGCACCGGCAGCACGTGCGATCTGAGCGCCCTTACCCGGCTTCAGCTCGATACCGTGAACCGTCGTACCGACCGGGATGTTGCGCAGCGGCAGCGTGTTGCCGGTCTTGATCGGTGCATTGGCACCGGCAATGACCTGGTCGCCTGCCTTCAGGCCCTTGGGGGCGATGATGTAGCGGCGCTCGCCGTCGACGTAGCACAGCAGGGCGATATGGGCGGTACGGTTCGGATCGTATTCGATCCGCTCCACACGCGCCGGAATGCCTTCCTTGTTGCGCTTGAAGTCGATGATGCGGTAGTGCTGCTTGTGGCCACCACCGACGTGACGCACGGTGATGCGGCCATGGTGGTTACGACCACCGGACTTGCTCTGCGAGTCGAGCAGCGCCGCATGCGGTGCGCCCTTGTGCAGATCGGGAGTAACCACGCGCACGGCGGAACGACGGCCGGGAGAGGTGGGTTTGAACTTCATCAATGGCATGGGATGGACCTCAGGCCTTGGCCGTTACGTCGATGGACTGACCATCGACCAGGCGGACGTACGCCTTGCGCCAATTGCCACGGCTGCCAGCACGGTTACGGAAGGACTTACTCTTGCCCTTGACGTTGACCACGTTGACGGCCTTGACCTTGACGTCGAACAGCTGCTCGACCGCGGCCTTTACATCGGCCTTGGTGGCTTCGTTCGAAACTTCGAAGACATACTGGTTGGAGATTTCCTGCAGGCGCGCGGTCTTTTCGGAGACTCGCGGAGCACGCAGCACGCTGAAGATTTTTTCGTTGCTGCTCATGCCAGCCACTCCTCGACCTTCTTGACCGCATCGGCGGTGATCACGACCGTATCGGCCCCGACCAGAGCGACCGGATCCAGACCCTGCACGTCACGCACCTGCACATACGGCAGATTGCGAGCGGACAGATACAGGTGCTCAGAGGCTTCTTCGGTGACGATCAGCGGGCGCTTGCCCACATCCAGCCCCTTCAGCTTCTCGATCAGACCCTTGGTCTTGGTCGCTTCGAGATCGAACGCATCGACGATCATCAGACGACCCTGACGGTTCAACTCGGAGAAGATCGCGCAGATGGCCGCGCGGTACATCTTGCGGTTGACCTTCTGCTCGAAGCTGCGCGGCTTGGCCGCGAAGGTCACACCACCGCCGACGAAGATCGGAGCCGTCAGCGCGCCATGACGCGCACCGCCGCCCTTCTGCTTCTTCGACTTCTTGGTCGTGCCCGCAACTTCCGAACGCGTCTTCTGTGCCTTGGTACCGGCGCGACCGGCGTTGCGATAAGCGACGACGACCTGGTGAACCAGATCCTCGCTGAATTCGCGACCGAACACGGCATCGGAGACCGAGACCTTGTTATTGCTACCCGTGATAACGAGTTCCATCGTCATCTCTCCTTATGCCTTGCTCGCCGGACGGACGATCACGTCGCCACCAGCTGCGCCAGGCACGGCGCCGCGGATAGCAATCAGACCACGCTCGACGTCGACCTTGACCACTTCCAGGTTCTGCGTGCTTTGCTGCACGGCGCCCATGTGGCCCGACATCTTCTTACCCGGGAAAACGCGACCCGGCGTCTGGCGCTGACCCAGCGAACCCGGCGCGCGATGCGACAGCGAGTTACCGTGGGTTGCGTCGCCCATACGGAAGTTGTAGCGCTTGATGGTGCCCTGGAAACCCTTACCCTTGGTGACGCCCTGGACGTCGACCTTCTGGCCGACCTCGAAGATGTCCGCCTTGATTTCGCCACCGACGGCGAAATCGCCGAGCTGGGCATCTTCAACGCGGAATTCCCACAGGCCGCGACCCGCTTCCACCTTCGCCTTGGCGAAGTGGCCTGCAGCCGGCTTGTTGACCAGCGCGGCACGACGGGCGCCAACGGTAATCTGCACGGCGCTGTAGCCGTCGGTTTCGACGGTCTTGATCTGCGCGATGCGGTTCGGAGTTGCTTCGATCAGCGTAACCGGCACCGAGCGGCCATCTTCAGTGAAGACGCGGCTCATGCCAGCCTTGCGGCCCACGAAGCCCAACGAATATTTCTTCGTCATGGTCGTAGTCCTCAGGTCAACTTGATCTGTACATCGACGCCAGCCGCGAGTTCGAGCTTCATCAGCGCGTCCACGGTCTTGTCGTTGGGGTCGACGATATCGAGCACACGCTTGTGCGTGCGGGTTTCGTATTGGTCACGCGCATCCTTGTCGGCATGCGGGGATACGAGGATGGTGTAACGTTCGATCTTGGTCGGCAGCGGGATCGGGCCACGCACTTGCGCGCCGGTCCGCTTGGCCGTTTCGACGATCTCGCTGGCCGAACGGTCGATCAAACGATGATCGAACGCCTTCAACCGAATCCGGATCTTTTGTTCCGACATGACGGAAGCTTCCTTCGTTAAAAGAGCGACGGGCAAGGCCTCTGGGATACCTGCCCCGATATTCCTGACGTTGATGAAATCGCCGCAATCCTGTCAGCGAGGGCATTTCCTCCGCCCAAAAACTGAGGCAGCCCGGTAAACCGGCCTGCCCAGACGGAAAAGTATAATGCGCAACTAAAGCACGGTCAACAACGCGTGAGTTGTTGAGTGCCCCATGCAACGCGACCTTCCCGGTCTGGCGAACACGAGCGGCATCCTGCCGTTCTTTTCGCTGTAACTCTGCGCCCTACCCAGGGACACCGAGCCGCGCATTATAGCGAGGTGTTTTCACTCGCGCAAGCGCGCTTCGATCAAAATCCAGCGACACCCGTTCAACCCACAAAAAAGGGCCGGCTTACGCCGACCCTTTCCGCTGCGCCGGCAACCGAAGTTCCCGGACTGCAGGCACGTCTTACTTGACGATCTTGGCAACCACGCCGGCGCCGACGGTGCGGCCGCCTTCGCGGATGGCGAAACGCAGACCTTCGTCCATCGCGACCGGGTTGATCAGGGTCACGACCATCTTCACGTTGTCGCCCGGCATCACCATTTCCACGCCTTCCGGCAGCTGGCAGGCGCCAGTGATATCGGTGGTGCGGAAGTAGAACTGCGGACGGTAGCCCTTGAAGAACGGGGTATGACGGCCACCCTCGTCCTTGGACAGCACGTAGACTTCGGCTTCGAACTCGGTGTGCGGCTTGATCGAACCCGGCTTGCACAGCACCTGACCACGCTCGACGTCGTCACGCTTGGTGCCGCGCAGCAGCAGACCGGCGTTGTCGCCTGCCTGGCCCTGGTCCAGCAACTTGCGGAACATTTCCACGCCAGTGACGGTAGTCTTCTGGGTGTCGCGGATACCGACGATTTCGATTTCGTCGCCCACCTTGATGATGCCGCGCTCGATACGACCGGTCACCACGGTGCCGCGGCCGGAGATCGAGAACACGTCTTCCACCGGCATCAGGAACGGACGATCGACGTCACGGGTCGGCTCCGGGATGAAGGTGTCGAGCGCGTCGACCAGCTTCAGGATCGCCGGCACGCCGATTTCGCTCTGATCGCCGTCCAGCGCCAGACGCGCCGAACCGTGGATGATCGGAGTGTCATCGCCCGGGAAGTCGTACTTGCTCAGCAGCTCGCGCACTTCCATTTCGACCAGCTCCAGCAGCTCGGCATCGTCGACCATGTCGGCCTTGTTCAGGAACACGACGATGTGCGGCACACCGACCTGACGCGAGAGCAGGATGTGCTCGCGGGTCTGCGGCATCGGGCCGTCGGCGGCCGAACACACCAGGATCGCGCCGTCCATCTGCGCTGCACCGGTAATCATGTTCTTGACGTAGTCGGCGTGGCCGGGGCAATCGACGTGTGCGTAGTGACGCTTTTCGGATTCGTACTCGACGTGCGCGGTCGAGATCGTGATGCCACGCGCCTTTTCTTCCGGCGCTGCGTCGATCGCGTCGTACGCCTTGAACTCACCACCGAAACGCTCTGCACCGATCTTGGTCAGCGCGGCGGTCAACGTGGTCTTGCCATGGTCAACGTGACCGATGGTGCCGACGTTCACATGTGGCTTGGTACGCGCAAATTTTACTTTTGCCATGACTTGCTACCTCTAATTGAAAAATTTTTGAAGCGGCTGAGCGAACTCAGCCCTTCTTGGTGACAGCGTCGGCGATATTGGCCGGCGCCTCTTCGTAGTGGTCGAACTCCATCGAGAACGTGGCACGGCCCTGGCTCATCGAGCGCAGCGAGGTCGCGTAGCCGAACATCTCGCCCAGCGGGATCATCGCGTTGATGATCTTGCCCGACGGGCTGTCGTCTTGACCCTGCAGCACGCCACGACGACGGCTCACGTCGCCCATCACGTCGCCCAGGTAATCCTCCGGGCTGACGATTTCGACCTTCATGATCGGCTCCAGCAACACCGGGCTGGCTTTCGCAAAGCCCTGCTTGAACGCCATCGACGCGGCCAGCTTGAACGCCATTTCCGAGGAGTCGACGTCGTGGTACGAGCCGAACACCAGCTTGACCTTCACGCCCACCACCGGGAAGCCGGCGATCGGACCACTGGTGATCGTTTCGCGCAGACCCTTTTCGACCGACGGAATGAATTCCTTCGGGATGATGCCGCCGGTGATGTCGTTGATGAAGAGGAAATCGTCCTTGACGTTATCGCTCTTGCGATCTTCCTCGGTCATCGGCGACAGCTCGATCACCACGTGACCGTACTGACCCTTACCACCGGACTGCTTGGCGTGCTTGTAGTCGGACTTGACGTCGGTCTTGCGGATCGTTTCGCGATAGGCCACCTGCGGCTTACCGACGTTGGCCTCGACATTGAACTCGCGACGCATGCGGTCGACGATGATGTCCAGGTGCAACTCGCCCATGCCGGAGATAATGGTCTGGCCGGATTCTTCGTCGGTCTTGACGCGGAACGAGGGGTCTTCCTGCGCCAGACGACCCAGCGCCGTACCCATCTTTTCCTGGTCCGACTTGGTCTTCGGCTCCACCGCCATCGAGATCACCGGCTCCGGGAACACCATGCGTTCCAGGGTGATGATCTTGTCCTGCGCGCACAGCGTGTCACCGGTGGTGACGTCCTTCAGACCCACGGCAGCGGCGATGTCACCCGCGCGCACTTCCTTGATCTCTTCGCGATTGTTGGAATGCATCTGCAGGATGCGGCCCACGCGCTCTTTCTTCGACTTGACCGGGTTATAGACCTGGTCGCCGGAGTTCAGCGTGCCCGAATAGACACGGAAGAACGTCAGCGAACCCACGAACGGGTCGGTCATGATCTTGAACGCCAGCGCCGAGAACGGCGCGGTGTCGGTCGCAGGACGGCTGTCTTCCTTCTCGTCGTCGTCGATACCCTGCACCGGCGGACGGTCGGCCGGCGACGGCAACAGGTGCACCACGCCGTCGAGCATGGCCTGCACGCCCTTGTTCTTGAACGCCGAGCCACAGAACACCGGTACGATCTCGACCTTCAGGGTGCGCTCGCGCAAGCCCGCAAGGACTTCTTCCTCGCTCAGGTCGCCCTCGTTGAGGTACTTGTCCATCAGGTCTTCGCTGGCTTCTGCAGCCGCTTCGACCATGAACGAACGTGCCTCGGTCGCGATCTCGACCAGGTCGGCCGGGATGTCGCGGTATTCGAAGGTGGTGCCCTGCGAAGCGGAGTCCCAGTGAATGGCCTTCATCTTCAACAGATCGACCACGCCCTCGAAGCCGTCTTCGGCACCGATCGGCACCTGCATCGGCACGGCGTAGGCGCCCAGACGGGCCTTCAGCTGCTCAACGACCTTGTTAAAGTTGGCACCGGTACGGTCCATCTTGTTGACGAAGGCCATGCGCGGCACGGAGTACTTGTTGGCCTGGCGCCACACGGTCTCGGACTGCGGCTGCACGCCACCGACGGCACACAGCACGAACACCGCACCGTCGAGCACGCGCAAGGAGCGCTCCACTTCGATGGTGAAGTCGACGTGCCCGGGGGTGTCGATGATGTTGAAGCGGTGCTGCGGCATGGACTTGTCCATGCCGGTCCAGAACGCGGTGGTCGCTGCGGAGGTGATGGTGATACCACGCTCCTGCTCCTGCTCCATCCAGTCCATCACTGCAGCGCCGTCATGGACTTCGCCGATCTTGTGACTGACACCGGTGTAGAACAGGATGCGCTCGGAAGTGGTGGTCTTGCCGGCATCGATGTGCGCCATGATGCCGAAATTGCGGTAACGCTCGATAGGGGTGGTACGGGCCACGGGGAGCCTCTCAATTTCTTGGATTTCGGATGGCCGAACGCCGCCTTTCGGCGGCCTTCGGATTGAATGCGACGCTAACTGCGTCGCAAACAGCACTCGGTGGTGCTGAAGGGCCCCGTTACCAAGGCCCCCGAGGTCACCAGCGGTAGTGTGCGAACGCCTTGTTCGCTTCCGCCATACGGTGCGTCTCTTCGCGCTTCTTGATCGCGCCGCCACGGCTTTCCGAGGCGTCCAACAGTTCGGCAGCCAGCTTGCGCGGCATGGTGTTCTCGCCACGCTTGCGCGCGGAATCGATCAACCAGCGCATTGCCAGCGCCATGCGACGGGAGGAGCGCACTTCGACGGGCACCTGATAGGTAGCACCACCGACGCGACGCGATTTGACTTCGACAGCCGGGGCCACGTTGTCCAGTGCTTTCTGCACCAGCTCGACGGCATTCGGATTCTTTTCGCCAATGACGTCCATCGCGCCATAGACAATTTTCTCAGCAACCGACTTCTTGCCACTTTGCATCACCATATTGATGAAGCGGGCAATGGTTTCGCTGCCATGCTTGGGATCAGGCAGGACGGTGCGCTGCGGAGTAGAACCTTTACGGGACATTGGAGTATTTCCTTAGCTCTTCGGGCGCTTGGCGCCGTACTTGGAACGACCTTGACGGCGCTTTGCGACGCCGGCGGCGTCCAGCGAACCACGGACGGTGTGATAACGCACACCGGGAAGATCCTTGACGCGGCCACCGCGAATCAGGACCACGGAGTGCTCCTGCAGGTTGTGGCCTTCACCACCGATGTAGCTGATGACCTCCTCCTGGTTCGTCAGGCGCACTTTGGCGACCTTACGCAGGGCCGAGTTCGGCTTCTTCGGGGTGGTGGTGTAGACGCGTGTGCAGACGCCACGGCGCTGCGGACACTTGTCCAGTGCCGGAGAGGCACTCTTGTAGGTGGTCGCTTGCCGGGGCTTGCGGACCAGCTGATTGATCGTTGCCATCAGTCGATTCTTCTGATTGGAGGCCGAAACGGCCTTGCATGAACACGAAGGCAGGCCGCGAGTCGGCCCACCAAGACAGAGAAGTATAGCTGGCAGGACAAAACTCCGTCAACTTCACGGAAATCTAACCCTGTTGGTCCCTCCCGGACCGGAAAACGGAGGGCCTCCTGCCCTCCCTTTCGCCTGGCTTGCGGCGGCCTTGCGACCACCGCCGGAGCGCTTACTCTTCGTCCGCGCCAGCGTCGGCCACGGTGGCGACCGGCTCGACCACCGCCGGCTTGCCCGACAGCGTTTCCATTTCCGAGTCGGTCAGACCCGAGGCCTTGCGACGGCCGGCGTGATACGCCAGACCGGTACCGGCCGGGATCAGACGACCCACGATGACGTTCTCCTTCAGGCCGCGCAGGTTGTCGCGGGTGCCGCGAACGGCCGCCTCGGTCAACACGCGGGTGGTTTCCTGGAACGAGGCCGCCGAAATGAACGACTCGGTGGCCAGCGAGGCCTTGGTGATGCCCAACAGCACCGGGTCGTACTTGGCCGGCAGCTCAGAACGCGTGGTCAGGCGTGCATTTTCCTCGATGACGCGCTGGCGCTCGACCTGCTCGCCGTTGAGGAACTTGCTGTTGCCCTGATCGACGATCTCGACCTTGCGCAACATCTGGCGGGTAATCACCTCAATGTGCTTGTCGTTGATCTTCACGCCCTGCAGGCGGTACACGTCCTGGATTTCCTTGACCAGATACGCCGCCAGCGGCTCGACACCCAGCAGACGCAGGATGTCCTGCGGGCTCGGCTCGCCGTCCACCACGGTCTCGCCCTTGGTCACATGCTCGCCTTCGAACACGATGATCTGGCGATACTTGGGGATCAGCTCTTCGTGTTCCGAACCATCGGTGTCCTTGATGATGAGGCGCTGCTTGCCCTTGGTGTCCTTGCCGAAGCTGATGATGCCCGAACGCTCGGCCAGGATCGCCGGATCCTTCGGCTTGCGTGCTTCGAACAGGTCGGCGACGCGCGGCAGACCACCGGTGATGTCGCGGGTCTTGGACGCTTCCTGCGGGATCTTCGCCACCACGTCGCCCACGCCGACGGCGGCGCCGTCCTGCAGGTTGACGATGGAGCGCGGCGGCAGCAAGTACTGCGCCGGCAGATCGGTGTTCGGGATGGTCAGGTCGTTGCCCTTGCCGTCGACGATGCGCACGATCGGCCGCAGTTCCTTGGCCTGTGCACCGCGACGCTTCGGGTCGGTGATTTCACGCGAGGCCAGACCGGTCAGTTCGTCGGTTTTCTCGATGACGGTGACGCCGTCGACGAAGTCGATGAAGCGGATGAAACCGGCCACTTCCGACACGATCGGGTGGTTATGCGGATCCCAGTTGGCCACGCCCTGGCCGGCCTTGACCGCATCACCGTCCTTGGCGGTGATGGTGGCACCGTAGGGCAGCTTGTAGCGCTCACGCTCGCGGCCGTGGCCGTCGAGCACCGACAACTCGCCCGAGCGCGACACCGCTACCAGCGAGCCGTTGGCATGCTCGACCGACTTCAGGTTGTTGAACTTCACCGAACCGGTCGTCTTGACCGTGATGTTGTCCACTGCCGCCGCACGCGAGGCCGCACCACCGATGTGGAACGTACGCATGGTCAGCTGGGTGCCCGGCTCGCCGATGGACTGGGCCGCGATGACGCCGACCGCTTCACCGATGTTGACCTGGTGACCGCGTGCAAGATCGCGACCGTAGCAGCGTGCGCACACGCCGAACGAGGATTCGCAGCTGATGGTCGAACGTACCTTCACCGACTGCACGCTGGCGTCTTCGAGCTTGGCGACCCAGGCTTCGTCCAGCAGCGTGTTGCGGGTGACGATCGGCTCTTCGTCGTTGCCCGGCAGGTAGACGTCTTCGGCCACGACACGGCCCAGCACGCGCTCGCGCAGCGGCTCGACCACGTCGCCGCCTTCCACGATCGGGGTCATGATCAACCCTTCGGTGGTGCCGCAATCGACTTCGGTAATCACCACGTCCTGCGCCACGTCGACCAGACGACGGGTCAGGTAACCCGAGTTGGCGGTCTTGAGCGCGGTGTCGGCCAGACCCTTACGCGCGCCGTGGGTGGAGTTGAAGTACTCCTGCACGTTCAGGCCTTCGCGGAAGTTGGCCTTGATGGGCGTCTCGATGATCGAGCCGTCCGGACGCGCCATCAGGCCGCGCATACCGGCCAGCTGGCGGATCTGCGCCTGGCTACCACGCGCGCCGGAATCAGCCATGATGTACAGCGAGTTCATCGACTTCTGGTCGATGGTCTGGCCCTTGGCGTTCTCGACCTTTTCGGTACCGATGGTGTCCATCATCGCCTTGGCGATGCGCTCGCTGGTCCGCGACCAGATGTCCACGACCTTGTTGTAGCGCTCGCCGGCGGTGACCAGACCGGACTGGTACTGCTCCTGGATTTCCAGCACTTCGGCTTCGGCCTCGGTGAGGATGCCCTTCTTCTCGTCCGGGATCAGCATGTCGTCGATGCCGATCGACACGCCGGCGCGGGTGGCGTAGGCGTAGCCGGTGTACATCAGCTTGTCGGCGAACACGACGGTGTCCTTCAAGCCCAGCAGGCGGTAGCTGGAGTTGATGAGGCGCGAGATGTTCTTCTTGGTCATCTCGGTGTTGGCCAGCTGGAACGGCAGGCCTTCGGGCAGGATCTCGCTCAGCAGCGCACGACCGACCGTGGTGTCCACGATCGAGGTGCCGCTGGTGCGCTTGCCGTCGACAGCGTCGATGTCCACCTGGGTGATGCGGACCTTGACCTTGGCGTGCAGTTCCACCACGCGATTGTCGTATGCGCGCTTCACTTCGCTGGTGTTGGCGAACACCATGCCCTCGCCCTTCTTGTTCTCCAGGGCGCGGCTCATGTAGTACAGGCCCAACACCACGTCCTGCGAGGGCACGATGATCGGCTCGCCGTTGGCCGGCGACAGGATGTTGTTGGTGGACATCATCAGCGCACGCGCTTCCAGCTGGGCTTCCAGCGAGAGCGGCACGTGGACGGCCATCTGGTCACCGTCGAAGTCGGCGTTGAAGGCGGTACACACCAGCGGATGCAGCTGGATGGCCTTGCCTTCGATCAGCACCGGCTCGAACGCCTGGATGCCCAGGCGATGCAGGGTCGGCGCACGGTTCAGCAGCACCGGGTGTTCGCGGATGACTTCTTCGAGGATGTCCCACACCTCGGCCTCTTCGCGCTCGACCAGCTTCTTGGCCGCCTTGATGGTGGTGGCCAGGCCACGACGCTGCAGCTTGGCGAACACGAACGGCTTGAACAGCTCCAGCGCCATCTTCTTCGGCAGGCCGCACTGGTGCAGCTTGAGGTACGGACCGACGGTGATGACCGAACGGCCGGAGTAGTCCACGCGCTTGCCGAGCAGGTTCTGGCGGAACCGGCCCTGCTTGCCCTTGATCATGTCGGCCAGCGACTTCAGCGGACGCTTGTTGGTGCCGGTGATGGCACGGCCGCGGCGGCCGTTGTCCAGCAGCGCATCGACCGATTCCTGCAGCATGCGCTTTTCGTTGCGCACGATGATGTCCGGCGCATTGAGCTCCAGCAGGCGACGCAGACGGTTGTTGCGGTTGATGACGCGACGGTACAGATCGTTCAGATCCGAGGTCGCGAAACGGCCACCATCCAGCGGCACCAGCGGACGCAGGTCCGGCGGCAGCACCGGCAGCACGGTCATGACCATCCACTCCGGGCGGTTGCCCGATTCCAGGAAGGCTTCGATCAGCTTGATGCGCTTGGTGAGGCGCTTGAGCTTGGTTTCCGAACCGGTGCTGGCGATTTCCTCGCGCAGGCGGGTCATTTCCGACTGCAGGTCGATCGTGCGCAGCAGCTCGTACACGGCCTCGGCGCCCATGGCGGCGTCGAAATCGTCGTTGTACTCCTGGCGTGCGGTCAGGTACTGCTCTTCGGTCAGCAGCTGGCGGCGCTCCAGCGGGGTCAGGCCCGGCTCGGTGACGACGTAGGCTTCGAAGTACAGCACGCGCTCGATGTCACGCAGGGTCATGTCCAGCATCAGGCCGATGCGCGAGGGCAGCGACTTGAGGAACCAGATGTGCGCGACCGGCGAGGCCAGGTCGATGTGGCCCATGCGCTCACGACGTACCTTGGCCAGGGTGACTTCGGTGCCGCACTTTTCGCAGACCACGCCACGGTGCTTCATGCGCTTGTACTTGCCGCACAGGCACTCGTAGTCCTTGATCGGTCCGAAGATGGCGGCGCAGAACAGGCCGTCACGCTCGGGCTTGAAGGTCCGGTAGTTGATGGTTTCGGGCTTCTTCACTTCGCCGTAGGACCACGAACGGATCAGGTCCGGCGAGGCCAGCGCGATCTTGATCGCGTCGAAATCCAGCGTCTGGCGCTGCTGATTGAAGAGGTTGAGCAGGTCTTTCATTTGATATCTCCGGGTCGGAGGAATTCGTATCTGAGATGGGCGGGAAGCGTGTTATCTCGGGACTGGGGACCCGGAAAGCGAGGAGCACAAAGCTCCTGCTCTCCCGGGTCCCGGGTCCCGGCTCTCACTCTTCCAGTTCCATGTTGATCGCCAGCGAGCGGATTTCCTTCACCAACACGTTGAAGGATTCCGGCATGCCCGCGACCATCTCGTGCTCACCATCGACGATGTTCTTGTACATCTGGTTGCGGCCCTGCACGTCGTCGGACTTCACCGTCAGCATTTCCTGCAGGGTGTAGGCCGCGCCGTAGGCTTCCAGCGCCCAGACTTCCATCTCACCGAAGCGCTGACCACCGAACTGCGCCTTACCACCCAGCGGCTGCTGGGTCACGAGCGAGTACGGGCCAGTCGAGCGCGCATGCATCTTGTCGTCGACCAAGTGGTTCAACTTCAGGTAATGCATGTAGCCGACCGTGGTCTTGCGATCAAACGCCTCGCCGGTGCGACCGTCGTACAGCTGGGTCTGGCCGCTCTGCGGCAGTTCGGCCAGTTCCAGCATGCGCTTGATTTCCGCTTCGCTGGCGCCGTCGAACACCGGGGTCGCCATCGGCACGCCGTCGATCAGGTTCTTGCCCAGGTTGAGCAATTCCTCATCGCTGAACTGCGACAGATCCACGCGCTGTGCATTGATCGCGTTGTCGTGGTTGTAGATGTCGTCCAGGAACTTGCGCAGCTCGCTGACCGCCGCCTGGGCTTCCAGCATGCGCTGGATCTTGCGACCCAGGCCCTTGGCGGCCCAACCCAGATGCACTTCCAGAATCTGGCCGATGTTCATACGCGACGGCACGCCGAGCGGGTTCAGCACGATGTCCACCGGCTCGCCGGTGGCCATGTACGGCATGTCCTCGACAGGTACCACGTTGGAGACCACACCCTTGTTGCCGTGGCGGCCTGCCATCTTGTCGCCCGGCTGGATGCGACGCTTCACGGCCAGGAACACCTTGACCATCTTCAGCACGCCCGGTGCGAGGTCGTCGCCCTGGGTGATCTTGCCGCGCTTGTCGGCGAAGCGTGCCTCGAATTCCTTCTCGTGCGCCTGGATCTGCTTCTGTGCGCGTTCGATGGCATCGGCGGCGTCTTCGTCCTTCATGCGCAACTGGAACCAATCGGACTTCTTCAGCCCGTCCAGATACGCGTCGGTGACGTTGTCGCCCTTCTTCAGGTTCGGACCGCCGTTGGCGACCTTACCCACGATCTGCGAGCGCAGACGTGCGTAGATGGCCGCTTCCAGGATGCGGAACTGGTCGTCGAAGTCCTTCTTGACGCGCTTGATCTCGGATTCTTCGATCTGGCGCGCACGCTTGTCCTTCTCGATGCCATCGCGGGTGAAGACCTGCACGTCGATGACGGTGCCGTCCATGCCCGGGGGCACGCGCAGCGAGCTGTCCTTCACGTCGGACGCCTTCTCACCGAAGATCGCTCGCAGCAGCTTTTCTTCCGGGGTCAGCTGGCTTTCGCCCTTCGGCGTGACCTTGCCCACCATGATGTCGCCGGCGCGCACTTCGGCACCGATGTACACCACGCCGGACTCGTCCAGACGGTTCAAGGCCTGCTCGGACACGTTCGGGATGTCGGCGGAGATTTCCTCCGGCCCCAGCTTGGTGTCGCGCGCCACGCAGGTCAGTTCTTCGATGTGGATCGTGGTGTAACGATCTTCTTCCACCACGCGCTCGGAGAGCAGGATGGAGTCTTCGAAGTTGTAGCCGTTCCACGGCATGAAGGCGATCAGCATATTCTGGCCCAGCGCCAGTTCACCGATGTCGGTGGACGGGCCGTCGGCCAGCACGTCGCCGCGCGCAATCACGTCACCCACATTGACCAGCGGACGCTGGTTGATGCAGGTGTTCTGGTTGGAGCGGGTGTACTTGATGAGGTTGTAGATATCCACGCCGGCATCGGTGCCGCCGCCAATTTCTGCCTCGTTGACCTTGACCACGATGCGGGCCGCGTCGATCTGCTCGATCACGCCACCACGCAAGGCATTCACGGTCACGCCCGAGTCGCGCGCAACGGCACGCTCGATGCCGGTACCGACCAAGGGCTTTTGCGAACGCAGCGTTGGCACGGCCTGGCGCTGCATGTTGGCGCCCATCAAGGCGCGGTTGGCGTCATCGTGTTCCAGGAACGGCACCAGCGCCGCTGCGACCGACACGGTCTGCATCGGCGAGACGTCCATGAAGTGGACTTCCGCCGGCGGCTTCAACAGCGACTCGCCCTGGAAACGGCACGGCACGAACTGCTCGGTGAGCATGTTCTTGGCGTCGGTCAGCGCGTTCGCCTGGGCGATCACGTACTCGTTTTCTTCGATCGCCGACAGGTATTCGACGTCGTCGGACACCTTGCCGTCCAGCACCTTGCGGTACGGCGTCTCGAGGAAGCCGTACTGGTTGGTGCGGGCGAACACGGCCAGCGAGTTGATGAGACCGATGTTCGGGCCTTCCGGGGTTTCGATGGTGCAGACGCGGCCGTAATGGGTCGGATGCACGTCGCGCACTTCAAAGCCTGCGCGTTCGCGGGTCAGGCCGCCCGGACCCAGTGCGGAGACGCGACGCTTGTGCGTCACTTCCGACAGCGGGTTGTTCTGGTCCATGAACTGCGACAGCTGCGAGGAGCCGAAGAATTCCTTGATCGCGGCAGCCACCGGCTTGGCGTTGATCAGTTCCTGCGGGGTCAGGCCTTCGGATTCGGCCATCGACAACCGCTCCTTGACCGCGCGCTCGACGCGGACCAGGCCCACGCGGAACACGTTCTCGGCCATTTCGCCAACCGAACGCACGCGACGGTTGCCGAGGTGATCGATGTCATCGACCACGCCGCGACCGTTGCGGATCTCGGTGAGCACCTTGATGACTTCCAGGATGTCGGAGGTGTCGGTGTGCTCGGCGACCAGGCGCTTGGATTCTTCGTCGTTGCGCTCGGCAAAGTACTTCTTGTCGTACAGCACCGACTCGCCCAGCACGTCCTTGCGGCCGACGCGGCGGTTGAACTTCATGCGGCCGACCGTGGACAGGTCGTAGCGCTCGAAGGTGAAGAACAGGTTGTGGAACAGGTTTTGCGCGGCTTCCTTGGTCGGCGGCTCGCCCGGGCGCATCATGCGGTAGATTTCGACCAACGCTTCCAGCTGCGTCTTGGTCGGATCGATGCGCAAGGTGTTGGACAGGTACGGACCACGGTCCAGGTCGTTCACCCACAGGGTGCCGACCGCGTCGACGCCGGCCTTGCGGAACGCCGCCAGCTGGTCTTCGCTGATTTCGTCGTTGGCATTGGCCAGCAGTTCGCCGGTCGAGCCATCCACCACGTCGTGCGACAGGATGCGGCCAACCAGGTAGTCGTCCGGCACGGCCAGCGCGGCAACGCCGGCGGCTTCCAGCTGCTTGACGTGACGCGCGGTGATGCGCTTGCCCGCTTCCACGATGACCTTGTCGCCATCGGCCAGGTCGAAGTTCAGCGTTTCACCACGCAGACGCTCCGGCACCAGCTCCAGCTGCACGCCTTCGTCCGGGTTGATGTGGAAGGTGTTGATCTCGAAGAACTCGGCCAACATCTCTTCGTTGCTGTAGCCAAGCGCGCGCAACAGGATCGATACCGGCAGCTTGCGGCGACGGTCGATACGGGTGAACAGCGCGTCCTTCGGGTCGAATTCGAAGTCCAGCCAGGAACCGCGGTACGGGATGATGCGGGCGCTGTACAGCAGCTTGCCCGAGCTGTGGGTCTTGCCACGGTCGTGGTCGAAGAACACGCCCGGCGAGCGGTGCAGCTGCGAGACGATCACGCGCTCGGTGCCGTTGACGATGAAGGTGCCGTTGCCGGTCATCAGCGGGATTTCGCCCAGATAGACCTCCTGCTCCTTCACGTACTTGATGGCCTTGGTGGACGACTCGCGGTCGTAGATCACCAGGCGCACGGTCACGCGCAGCGGCGCGCCATAGCTCATGCCGCGCTGACGGCATTCACGCTCGTCGAACACCGGCTGACCCAACTTGTAGCCCACGTACTCCAGCGCAGCGTTGCCGCTGTAGCTGGAGATCGGGAACACCGACTTCAGAGCGGCATGCAGACCGAGGTCCTTGCGCTTGGTCGGTTCCACGTCTTCCTGCAGGAATTCGCGGTAGGAGTCCACCTGGATGGCAAGCAGGAACGGCACTTCGAGGATCGAACGCTGCTTGCCGAAATCCTTGCGGATACGCTTTTTTTCGGTGAACGAATAAGACGTCATGAGGTCTTCACCCTAGGCTGCGGGGCCACGTTGCGGCGGCCCTGAAATAACAAAATTGAACCCGCGCACATGGATGTGCGCTGCTCTTGTGAGGGACTCACGTTCAAGTTGTCAGTTGGAAGTCGCTGGTATTGCCGGCACCAGCACGCCTTCTCCCGCTACTTCCAACTACCAACTCGGTGAGGCCGGGAATCGGGGATGGAGGACTGGGAATCGGATGAGCACGCGATGTCGCATTTGCGATTCCCAAATCCCGATTCCCGATTCCCGTCCGAAACGGCCAAAGGCCGGGGGCTTTACGCCCCCAGCCTTCAGTGCATCACCATGAAACGCTGGCGATGCAAGATGCTGCTTACTTGATTTCGACCGTCGCGCCGGCTTCGGTCAGTTCCTTCTTGATCTTCTCGGCCTCGTCCTTGGTGGCGCCTTCCTTCAGCATGCCACCGGCTTCGGTCAGGTCCTTGGCTTCCTTCAGACCCAGGCCGGTCACGCCGCGCACGGCCTTGATGACGCCGACCTTGTTGGCGCCACAGTTGACCAGCACCACGTTGAATTCGGTCTGCTCTTCAACCACGGCAGCCGGGCCGGCAGCAGCGGCAGCCACCGGGGCGGCGGCGGAGACGCCGAACTTCTCTTCGATGGCCTTGACCAGCTCCATCACTTCCATCAGGGACTTCTCGGCGATGGCGTCGACGATCTGTTCGTTGGTAAGGGACATTGTGATTACCTTTAAATGATTTTCTGGATTGGGGTTCTAGCGAACGCTAGGACATCAAGCTTCGGCAGTCTCGGCGACCGGCGCGGCGGCTTCGTCGCCACCACCCTGCTTATCGCCAACGGCCTTGACGGCACGGGCGAACATGGCAGCCGGTTCGGACAGCACGCGAGCCAACATGGCCAGGGCCTGGTCACGGGTCGGCAGCGAGGCCAGCACGTCAACGTGGCTGGCCGGGAACAGTTCCCCACCAATTGCCACAACCTTGGCCTGCAGCTTCTCGTTGCTCTTGGCGAATTCCTTGATCAGGCGACCGGCAGCGCCGGGTTCCTCCATCGAAAACGCATACACCAAAGGACCAACCAGCTTGTCGGACGCGACAGCAAATTCGGTACCTTCGACGGCACGCACGGCCAGGGTGTTCTTGACAACTTTCAAGAACACACCGGTTTCGCGGGCCTGCTTGCGCATCGCGGTCATCTGGGAGACCGTGGTGCCAGCGTATTCGGCGGCGATCAGGGAGTGGGCCTTGGCGGCGATGTCTGCCAGCTCGGCGACTACGTCTTGCTTCTGGGACAGATTGAGAGCCATTGCACTCCTCCGTTAAAGCCGGGATTGGTGATTGGTGATTCGGGATTCGTCACAGCGATCACGCCGCCGTTGCCAATCCCAAATGCCGAATCGCTAATCCCCGCTTCAAACTACTCCGCTCGCGGCTCCTGCCGGTTGCGGTCCAGGGCGGCCTCCTTCCTGGAAGCCGGGAACATCGACCGATGTTCCGTTGGTGGCCGTTCTAGACCTGGAGTGGACTCGATCCGGGATGCCCCAGACGCGCGTAAACCAGAAAGCTCCAGAAGGGCGACACCATCTACGCCGGCCAGTTCGAAAACGAACCGATTAAGCGATCCCGCTGCATCGACGGCGACTCCTTGCCAGTGCGAGCATCCCTGCCCGTCGTCGATCTGCGCTGACCGCGCCTGCGGTCTTTGACGGCTACCGCCGGACGTGCCGGCGATCGCCTTCAAAATGTCCGTTACCCCAAAGGAGGGAACGGACTCCCAGCACACGGTTGCCCGGGCCGGAAAAACAATGCAGTACTCCACGAATACGTCAGGCGCATGACGCCCGACGCCTTCGATTACTTCAGCGACAGGCTCGACTGATCGACCGTCACGCCCGGACCCATGGTCGAGCTGACCGACACCTTCTGCAGGTAGGTCCCCTTGGAGGTGGCCGGCTTGGCCTTGACCAGATCCAGCAACAGCGCCTGCAGGTTCGACTTCAGCGCTTCGTCGTCGAAGCTGGCCTTGCCAATGGTGCAGTGGATGATACCGGCCTTGTCGGTGCGGTAGCGCACCTGGCCCGACTTGGCGTTCTTGACCGCTTCGCCCGGGTTGGCCGACACGGTGCCGACCTTCGGGTTCGGCATCAGGCCGCGCGGGCCCAGCAGGGTGCCGAGCTTACCGACCACGCGCATGGCGTCCGGCGTGGCAATGACCACGTCGTAGTTCAGGTCGCCGGCCTGCATCTTCTCGGCCAGGTCGTCCATGCCCACGGCTTCGGCGCCGGCGGCCAGGGCTTCGTCAGCCTTGGCGCCTGCCGGTGCGAACACGGCAACGCGCACGCTCTTGCCGGTACCGGCCGGCAGCACAGTCGAACCGCGCACCTGCTGATCGGACTTCTTGGCGTCCACGCCCAGGCGCACAGCCACGTCGATGGACTCAACGAACTTGGCCTTGGTGGCGGTCTTCAGGATCTTGATTGCGTCTTCGAAGGCATAGGTCTTGCCCGGAACGACAGCGGCCGTGATGGCCTTAACGCGCTTGCTCTGTGCCATATCTTAGCCCTCCACCGTCAAACCCATGCTGCGGGCAGAACCCGCAATCGTGCGAACCGCCGCTTCCAGCTCGGCTGCCGTCAGATCGGCTTCCTTGGCCTTGGCGATCTCTTCCAGCTGCTTGCGCGTCACCTTGCCCACCTTGTCGGTGTTGGGGCGCTTGGAACCGGAGGTCACACCCGCCGCCTTCTTGAGCAGCACGCTGGCCGGGGTGCTCTTGGTGACGAAGGTGAAGGTACGGTCGGAATACGCGGTGATGATGACTGGCGTCGGCAGGCCCGGTTCCAGCTTGGACGTGGCCGCATTGAAGGCCTTGCAGAATTCCATGATGTTCAGACCGCGCTGACCCAGTGCAGGGCCGACCGGCGGCGCAGGATTGGCCTGACCGGCCTTGACCTGCAGCTTGATGTAAGCAACTACTTTCTTTGCCATTTCGATACTCTCCGGGTGCTAGCGCCTGAACTGCAGGCTCCCCATCGGACCGGGAAAATCACGCGTCCCGGCTTCGCGTTTTGACCACATGCAGATGGCCGCCATGCGGCAGCCAGTGTTTCCCGGCGGTCCGCCAGGTCAGCGAGCCGCGCAGCATAGCAGGATTTTCGAACGGACGCCTGGACGGCGCCCAAACCGATCAGCCCTTTTCGACCTGGCCGAATTCGAGCTCGACCGGGGTGGAGCGACCGAAAATGAGCACGGCCACGCGGAGCCGGCTCTTCTCGTAGTTGACTTCTTCGACAACGCCATTGAAGTCGTTGAACGGGCCGTCGGTGACGCGCACCATCTGGCCCGGTTCGAACAACACCTTGGGACGCGGCTTTTCGACACCGTCCTGCACACGCTGCAGGATCGCATCGGCCTCCTCGTCCCGGATCGGCAGCGGCCGGTCGGCGGTGCCACCAATGAAGCCCATGACCTTGGAAGTCTCCTTCACAAGATGCCAGCTTTCATTGTCGATGCGGGGGATGCCGGCTTCCTCGTGCGTTTCGATCTGCACCAGCACATAACCCGGGAAGAACTTGCGCTCGGACCGACGCTTCTGGCCGGCACGCATTTCGATGACTTCCTCGGTCGGCACCAGCACGTCGCCGAAACGCTCTTCCATTCCGGTGCGCGCAATGCGGTCGCGCAGCGCCTGCGCGACAGATTTTTCGAAGCCTGAATAGGCGTGAACGACATACCAACGCTTCACTGCTTGATTCTCCTCAACGAGCCAGGAACCACTGCGTGAGCTTCTGGATGACGAAATCGAAGCCGCCCAACAGCAAACTCAGAATGATTACAACAACAATGACGACCCAGGTGGTGCGGATGGCTTCCTGGCGTGTTGGCCAGACCACCTTGCGCAGCTCGAACCTGGATTCGGACAGGAATTCACGGGTATCACGACCCTTGCCGGTCCCGAGAAACACGAACGCACCCGCCACCAACCCGACGATGACCGCCAGCGCCCGCAACTGCGGCGTCCAGGCACCCAGCTGGGTCGCGCGTTCGGGCGCGGAAAACCAGAACCACACAAACAGCCCTGCAATCACCAGGATCGCAGAGATCACGTATTTCACGATATCGGCGCTTGCAGCAGACGCGCTTTTGGAAGGCTCGATTTTGCTATTCATCCGGCTCTAGTTACCGATCTGACCCGAATCGCTGGGCCGGAAAGAGGAGTGGCACGCCAGGAGGGACTCGAACCCCCAACCTGCGGTTTTGGAGACCGCTGCTCTGCCAATTGAGCTACTGGCGTATGTACTCGTTTACCGCACACCTTAGACAACGAAGGCGGACCGCGGTTCAGCCGGCCCGCCTTTCGCGCAAATCCGGCGACCTCAGGCCGCCGGATTGCAGGTTCTTACTTGACGATCTTGGCAACCACGCCGGCGCCGACGGTGCGGCCACCTTCGCGGATGGCGAAACGCAGACCTTCGTCCATCGCGACCGGGTTGATCAGGGTCACGACCATCTTCACGTTGTCGCCCGGCATCACCATTTCCACGCCTTCCGGCAGCTGGCAGGCGCCAGTGATATCGGTGGTGCGGAAGTAGAACTGCGGACGGTAGCCCTTGAAGAACGGGGTATGACGGCCACCCTCGTCCTTGGACAGCACGTAGACTTCGGCTTCGAACTCGGTGTGCGGCTTGATCGAACCCGGCTTGCACAGCACCTGGCCACGCTCGACGTCGTCACGCTTGGTGCCGCGCAGCAGCAGACCGGCGTTGTCGCCTGCCTGGCCCTGGTCCAGCAACTTGCGGAACATTTCCACGCCTGTGACGGTGGTCTTCTGGGTGTCGCGGATACCGACGATTTCGATTTCGTCGCCGACCTTGATGATGCCGCGCTCGATACGACCGGTCACCACGGTGCCGCGGCCGGAGATCGAGAACACGTCTTCCACCGGCATCAGGAACGGACGATCGACGTCGCGGGTCGGCTCCGGGATGAAGGTGTCGAGCGCCTCGACCAGCTTCAGGATCGCCGGCACGCCGATTTCGCTCTGATCGCCGTCCAGCGCCAGACGCGCCGAACCGTGGATGATCGGAGTGTCATCGCCCGGGAAGTCGTACTTGCTCAGCAGCTCACGCACTTCCATTTCGACCAGCTCCAGCAGCTCGGCGTCGTCGACCATGTCGGCCTTGTTCAGGAACACGACGATGTGCGGCACACCGACCTGACGCGAGAGCAGGATGTGCTCGCGGGTCTGCGGCATCGGGCCGTCGGCGGCCGAACACACCAGGATCGCGCCGTCCATCTGCGCTGCACCGGTAATCATGTTCTTGACGTAGTCGGCGTGGCCGGGGCAATCGACGTGTGCGTAGTGACGCTTTTCGGATTCGTACTCGACGTGCGCGGTCGAGATCGTGATGCCACGCGCCTTTTCTTCCGGCGCTGCGTCGATCGCGTCGTACGCCTTGAACTCACCACCGAAACGCTCTGCACCGATCTTGGTCAGCGCGGCGGTCAACGTGGTCTTGCCATGGTCAACGTGACCGATGGTGCCGACGTTCACATGTGGCTTGGTACGCGCAAATTTTACTTTTGCCATGGGTGCAAGTTCTCGGTAATCGTTTGGAGTTAAGACGATTGAGCAATGGTGCTCACGAAAGGAATCGAACCTTCGACCTCCTCCTTACCAAGGAGGTGCTCTACCGACTGAGCTACGTGAGCGAGTTTTGCATTATGCCATGCATTTGCGTTCAATGGAGCGGGAGACGGGAATCGAACCCGCACCATCAGCTTGGAAGGCTGAGGTTCTACCGTTGAACTACTCCCGCGCCGGGAACTGCATACCACAACGTGAAACTGGTGGAGGGAGGTGGATTCGAACCACCGAAGGCGTAAGCCAGCAGATTTACAGTCTGCCCCCGTTGGCCGCTTGGGTATCCCTCCAGCTTTCCCACCGGGCCGGACCGCCGCGTGGCGATTCGGTTCGGTGTGAAGCAGCCCGTTATTTTGTTGTGGACCGCCTGCGATGTCAACAACAATTTTGAACTTCGCGCAGACACTGAATACGCGCAGCGACCGCCGCCGCGCGCACCCTCTCAGACGTTGAAACGGAAGTGCAGCACGTCGCCTTCCTGCACGCGGTATTCCTTGCCTTCCAGGCGCAGACGGCCGGCGTCGCGCGCACCGGCTTCGCCGCGGTACTTGATGAAGTCATCGAAGCCGATGGTTTCGGCGCGGATGAAGCCCTTCTCGAAATCGGTATGGATCACCGCGGCGGCCTGCGGTGCGGTGGAGCCCGCCCTGACGGTCCACGCGCGCACTTCCTTGACGCCCGCCGTGAAGTAGGTCTGCAGACCCAGCAGCGTATAGGCCGCACGAATGACGCGATTCAGGCCCGGCTCGTCCAGACCCAGGTCGGCCAGGAAGGTGTCGCGGTCTTCGTCGTCCAACTGGGACAGCTCTTCTTCGATGGCCGCCGAGACCGGCACCACCTCGGCGCCTTCGGCGGCCGCGTGCGCACGTACGGCCTCCAGATGCGGATTGTTCTCGAAACCGTCTTCCAGCACGTTGGCGATGTACAGCACCGGCTTGAGCGTCAACAGGAACAGGTCACGCACCAGCGCTTTTTCTTCCTCGTCCAGACCGGCGGCGCGGCCAGACTTGCCCTCGGCCAGCGCCGCCTGCAACTTGGCCAGCACCGGCTTGCGCGCCGCCGCATCCTTGTCGCCGCCCTTGGCGCTGCGCTCGGCCCGGTTGAGCGCCTTTTCCACGCTGTCCAGGTCGGCCAGCGCCAGCTCGGTATCGATGGTCTCGATATCGGCGATCGGGTCGACCTTGTTGTTGACGTGGATGACGTCGTCGTTCTCGAAGCAACGCACGACATGGGTGATCGCATCCACTTCACGGATGTGCGCCAGGAACTTGTTGCCCAGACCCTCGCCACTGGCGGCACCGGCCACCAGGCCGGCGATATCGACGAACTCCACCGCGGTGGGGATCAGCTTCTGTGGCTTGACGATCTCGGCCAGCTGGTTGAGGCGCGGATCCGGCACCGGCACGATGCCGACATTCGGCTCGATGGTGCAGAACGGAAAGTTGGCCGCCGCGATGCCCGCCTTGGTCAGCGCATTGAACAGGGTCGACTTGCCGACATTAGGCAGGCCGACGATGCCGCATTTGATACCCATGGGTTTTCCAGTGAATGGAGAATCGGGAATCGAGAATGGACAAGCGCAACCGCTCCTCCCATTCCCGATTCCCCATTCTCTATTTTTCCGTATGCAGGCGCTTCATCGCCTCGCTGAAATTGCCGGCCATTGCCAGCGGCAGCACGTCGATGGCGGCATCCACTGCCGTACCGATCGCTGCATCGTCCTCGCGCCCTGCCCGCCCCAGCACCCATGGCACCACGCGGTCCTTGTGACCGGGATGGCCGATGCCGATGCGCAAACGGTGGAACTTGCCGTGTCCGAGCAGGTGAATGGTGTCGCGCAGGCCGTTCTGGCCGCCGTGACCGCCATCGAATTTGAGCCGTGCGGTGCCTGGCGCCAGATCCAGTTCGTCGTGCGCAACGAGCAGTTGCTCCGGTTCGATCTTCCAGAACCGCAATGCGGCGGTGATCGACTTGCCGCTGAGATTCATGAAGGTGGCCGGCTTGAGCAGCCAGACCGCCTGCCCCGCCAGCTCGACCTTGGCCGTCTCGCCGAACAGCTTGCTGTCCAGGCTCCAGCGGGCGCCGCTGCGCTCGATGAGCGCATCGACGAAACGAAACCCGGCGTTATGCCGGGTTTGCGCGTGTTCCGGACCCGGATTCCCGAGCCCGACGATCAGCCGAAGTGCAGACATGCCGGTCACCGCCGCCGATTCCCCGCATGTGCGAGGAATCGGCCAACGGATTACTTGGTCTCGGCGCCTTCGCTGCCTTCTTCACCGGCCGCATCGTCTTCCTCGATGCGCACGTGCTTGGCGGCAACCACGGCGACGTCGTGTTCCTTGCCCAGCTTCAGCTCGGGAATTTCGACGCCGGCCGGCAGCTTGATCTCGGACAAGTGGATCACATTGCCCACTTCCAGGGCACCGAGGTCGATCTCGATGAACTCCGGCAGGTCCTTCGGCAGGCAGACCACCTGGACTTCGTTGAGCTCGTGGGTGACGACCACTTCGCTGGACTTGCCGGCCGGCGAGGTCGCTTCGTTGATGAAGTGCAGCGGCACGGCGGCGCTGAGCTTCTCGTTGGCGCTGACGCGCTGGAAGTCGATGTGCATGATGAGCTGCTTGAACGGATGGCGCTGCATGTCACGCAGCAGCACCTGCTGCACGTCGCCATTGAGGCTCAGGTCCAGGATCGACGAGTAGAACCACTCGTTCTGCTGGGCGAGCCAGATCTGCTCGTGGTCGAGCTGGATGCTGACCGGCTGCAGATCGCCACCGTAGACGATGGCCGGAATGACGCCAGCGTGACGCAGGCGGCGGCTCGCACCCTTCCCCTCGTCTGCGCGGCGCTCGACCTTGATTTCGTGAGTCTTTGCCATGTTGTTTCACTACCTAGATTGGAATACCGCCTCGCGGCGATGAAGCGTCTCACCCGCGACCAGGAGAGACGTGGTACCGGCACCCGCGTGATGCGGGCACCGAATGGGGTGTTAGTCGACGTAGAGCGAGCTGACCGACTCGCCGAAGGCGATGCGGCGGATGGTCTCGGCCAGCAGTTCGGCCACGCTCAGCTGACGGATCTTGGGGCACATGCGCGCCGCTTCGTTCAACGGGATCGTGTCGGTCACCACCAGCTCGTCGAGCTGCGAATTATTGATGTTGTCCACCGCCGGGCCGGACAGCACCGGGTGGGTGATGTAGGCCACTACTTTAAGCGCGCCGCGCTGCTTGAGTGCGGCGGCAGCGGCACATAGGGTGCCGGCGGTATCGACCAGGTCGTCCACCAGCACGCAGGTCTTGCCCTGTACGTCGCCGATGATGTTCATCACGGTGGCGACGTTGGCACGCGGACGGCGCTTGTCGATGATGGCCAGGTCGGCATCGTCCAGGCGCTTGGCGACGGCGCGCGCGCGCACCACGCCACCGACGTCCGGCGAGACCACGATCAGGTTGTCGGTGCCGTAGGCGCGCCAGATGTCGGCTAGCAGCAGCGGCGAGGCGTAGACGTTGTCCACCGGCACATCGAAGAAACCCTGGATCTGGTCGGCGTGCAGGTCGACCGTCAGCACACGGTCGGCCTCCATCGCGCAGATCATCTTGGCGGCGACCTTGGCGGTGATCGGCACGCGTGAAGAGCGCATGCGGCGATCCTGGCGCGAGTAGCCGAAATACGGAATCACCGCAGTGACCGAGGCGGCGCTGGCGCGCTTGAGCGCGTCGATCAGCACCAGCAACTCCATCAGGTTCTCGGCGCTGGGCGCGCAGGTCGGCTGGATGACGAACACTTCCTGCCGGCGCACGCTCTCTTCGATTTCGACCTGCACTTCGCCATCGGAGAAGCGCGTCACCAGCGCCTTGCCCATGCGCAGCCCCAGTTCCTTGCAGATGCTCTGGGCAAGCGGCTTGTTGGCGTTGCCGGAGAACACCAGCAGGTTACGTTGATCTTGCATGGGATCTCTCGGGCGGCGGCGAAGAGCGTGCGGGCGATGGCTGAGCTGGACAAAGCCGACCTGACGCCGGGCTTTTCTTTAAAAACTGGCAGGGGCGGTAGGATTCGAACCTACGAATGCCAGGATCAAAACCTGGTGCCTTGGGCCTCTTGGCGACGCCCCTGCATCAAACCTGTCACGCGTCCAGTGCGTCGAGCAATGGCGAGTGCGCTGCACCCTCCACCACCCACGCCCGCAGGCTGCCCGGCAACCGCGCCAGCGCCTGCTCTGCAGCAGCGCGCGTGGCGAATTCGACGAAACAGCCGCTTCCCGACCCGGTCAAGCGTGGCGTTCCGATCCTGGACAGTGCCTGGAACACCGCCTCGACGGCGGGTTCGCGGCGCCGCAGGACCGGCTCGAACGCATTGTCGAGCAGAGAACCGGAAGCGAAGTCCGCTATTTTCGCGGGCGCGGCATCCCGCGTCAATTCCTGTGATTGAAATAAGGCGGGCGTGGGCACGTGAACGCCCGGATCCACCAGCACGTAGGCCGCGTCCGCCAGCGTGATCGGGGTCAGTTGCTCCCCCACGCCCTCGGCCCAGGCATTGTGCCCGCGCACGAACACCGGCACGTCCGCACCCACCTGCAGGCCCAGCCCGGCCAGCACATCCACCGGCAAACCCAGCCCCCACAAGGCGTTGAGCGCCACCAATATGGTGGCCGCATCCGATGAGCCGCCGCCAAACCCGCCGCCGGCGGGGATGCGTTTGTCGATGCGGATCTCGGCACCAGCCTGCGTGGCGGTGGCCGACTGCAGCAGACGCGCCGCGCGGATCACCAGATCGTCGTCTTCGGCGACGCCGGGCAAACCGTCGCCGATGCGCCGGATCAGGCCATCGTTGCGCAAACGAAGATGAATGGTATCCCCCCAGGCCAGCAGCCGAAACACGGTCTGCAGCAGGTGGTAGCCATCGGCGCGGCGCCCGGTGATTTGCAGAAACAGGTTCAGCTTGGCCGGCGCAGGCCAGGCCGACCACGCTCCCTGCGCCGACATCAGGGCGAGACCGTCCATTGATCCACCAGCAGGCGGACCTTGGCACTGCCGTTGTAGGCTTCGATGCGCTGCGGCAGCTCGGGCTGGCCGTCGCCGGCCGGTGCCCAGGCCAGGAAATCGATGGTCCAGCCGTCCTGCTGCACGGTGCGCGGGCGTCCGGCGGCGTCCAGGTCCACGCGCTGGGCGCTGGCGTCGGCGATCCGCAGCGCAAGCACCCAGTCCGGCATCTGGTTGACCGGAATGGTCCAGCCCGTGGCCTCCAGCAAGACCTGCTCGGCATCCGGCCCGCTGCGCGGACCGCCATCCAGCCCTTCGATGCGACCGGCACCGGTGGCGCTGTCGCCGGTGAGCACCCAGCTCTGTCGGGTCACCGGCGCGCTGAGCTGCACGCGATAGCGTGGGCCATCCTGTTGCCAGTCGATGCGGCCACTGCCGCCGTCGCGGCCCTTGCTGATCGCCACCCGCCCCTGGAAGGACCACTGCGGATGCGCCTGCAACCAGGCCTGGCGCGCCGCTTCCGCGGTGCGCGCGGTATCGGAGACGCGTTCGACCACGGCCGCGCCGCCGCCCTGCCCGCGCGGCACGCTGACGCAGCCGGACAGACCCGCCAGCACCAGCCCGCTCAGGGCCAGCGTGCGCAGCACAACACTCACAGGCCGAATTTCTCGGTTGCGCGCTGCAGAGCGCGGTTGTCCGGATCCAGCCGGCGGGCCTCGTCGAAGTAGCGTCGCGCCTCGTCCTGCTTGCCGCTGACCCACAGCACTTCGCCCACATGGGAGGCGATCTCCGGATCCCTGGCCAGCGCCCAGGCGCGGCGCAGCTGCACCAGCGCTTCCTTGATACGGCCCATGCGGTACAGCACCCAGCCATAGCTGTCGACGATGGCCGGGTTGTCCGGATCGGCGGTCCGGGCGCGGTCGATCAGCGCCAGCGCTTCCTTGTAGCGGGTGGTGCGGTCGGCCAGGGTGTAGCCCAGCGCGTTGAGCGCGGCGACGTTCTCGGGTTCGGCCACCAGGATCTTGCGCAGGTCGGCCTCGGCACGCGGCACCTCGTCGCGCCGCTCCCAGGCCAGCCCGCGGGCGTACAGCAGCTCGCCGTCGTCCGGGTAGGCGGCCAGGCCACGCTCGAAGGCATCCAATTCGCCAGCGGCATCGTTGGCACGCTGGTGCAACTCGGCTTCCAGCACATAGGCATCGCGGCGGGCGTCGTCGTCGGCGCTGGCATCGCCCTGCAGCGCGCGCACCTCGGCCAGCGCCTCGGGTTTGCGGCCGAGTTCGTACAGTGCGCTGGCGGCGCGCAGGCGCGCTTCGCTCAATTGCGGGCCGCCGGGCACGCCGCGGTACCATTCCACCGCTTCGTCGTAGCGCTTGAGGAATTCGGCGATCTTGCCCAGCAGCAGGCGGCGGTCCGGATCCGGCTTGGTCGCATTGCTCTTGAGTTCCCCGTACAGCGCATCCAGCGCGCTGCGGTCTTTTTCCTTGGCCAGCATGGAGGCGCGCAGGCCGTAGGTCTGGGTATCCTGCGGCCCGGTGGACAGCACCCGTGCAGCGGCTTCGGTCTGGCCCATGGCGTCATAGGCGAAGGCCAGTGCGCCGCGCAGTTCGGAATCCTTCACCGCCTGCGGCTCGACATTTTTCAGCAGCGCCAGGGCCTGGTCGTTCTTGCCCTCCTGCTGCAGCTGGGTGGCGTGCAGCAAGGCCACGCGCGGCTCTTCGGGGAAGCGGCGCACCACTTCATCGACGATGCGCTTGGCCAGCGCCGGGCGCTCCATGCGCAGCGCCAGCCGGCCGAATTCCTGCCAGGCTTCGATCTGGTTGGTGATGGCGCCGGCCTTGACCAGATCTTCGAGCACGTCGGCCGAGGCCTCCGGCTCGCGACCACCATTGGCCAGTGCGATCAGCGCAAAACGCCAGCCGCGGGGGTCGGGTTCCTTGAGCAGGCCGAGCAAGTCACGGCGTGCGGTGCGCAGATCGTTGCGGCGCAGGGCCAGCGAGGCCTCGGTGCTGCGCATGGACATCGAAGAAGGTGCGCGGTCGCGCCACAGCGCCAGCGCTTCGATGGCGCGCGGGTCGTCATTGGCCAGCATGGCGATGCGGGCAGCGCGTTCGGCCAGCCCGGCATCGCCGGCTTCGGCCCTGGCGGCGTCCAGATAGGCGCGGGCGGCCTCGTCCAGCTGACCGGACTGCAAGGCGAATTCACCGGCCAGCACCGGCTCCAGCGAAGCGCTGGCGGCGTTGCCGGCCGGGGGCTTGGGCGGTGCTTTCTTCGGCGCTGCGGCGGCACTGGCGGAGATTGCGGCCAGCAAAAGAACACACAGGATGCGAATCGGTACAGGCATCGGGGGCAACCGGGCCGTAAAATGGGGCCCTGAATGGCCGCCAGCTTATCGCAAGCAACTGAACAATGACGTTGTGGGTGCTCGGACTGAATCACCAGACCGCACCTGTGGACCTGCGCGAACGCGCAGCGTTCGCAGGTGACGCGTTGCCGCGCGCGCTCGAATCCCTGCGCGCGTTGCCGCAGGTGCGCGAGGCCGCGTTGCTGTCCACCTGCAACCGCACCGAGCTGTATGCGATGTCCGACGACCCGCACAGCCTGGTGAGCTGGCTGGAGACCCATGCGCCGGGCTTGAGCGGCTACCTGTATCAGCACCAGGAGGAAGCGGCGGTGCGCCACCTGTTCCGCGTTGCCACCGGGCTGGACTCGATGGTGCTGGGCGAGCCGCAGATCCTGGGCCAGGTGAAGGACGCCTGGGCAGTGGCGCGTGCACACGGCGCACTGGGCAGCGGGCTGGACCGCCTGTTCCAGCAGACCTTCTCGGTCGCCAAGCGGGCGCGCACCGATACCCGCGTCGGTGCCAATCCGGTGTCGGTGGCCTCCACCGCCGTGCGCCTGGCGCAGGAGTCGTTCGCCCGGCTCAACGAATCGACCGTGCTGCTGGTCGGCGCCGGCGAGACCATCGAACTGGCCGCCAGGCATCTGAGCGAAGGCCGCGTGCAGCGCCTGCTGATCGCCAATCGCACCCTCGCCCATGCGCAGACCCTGGCCAGCCAGCATGGCGGCTACGCCTTGCCGCTCACCGATCTGGAACGCCACCTGGCCGAAGCCGACGTGGTGTTTTCGGCCACTGCCGCGCGCGAGCCGCTGGTGACCCGGGTGCAGGTGGAACAGGCGCTGCGCGCGCGCAAACGCAAGCCGATGCTGCTGTTCGACCTGGCAGTCCCGCGCGATATCGAAGCCTCGGTGGCAGAACTGAGCGACGCCTACCTGTACACGGTGGACGACCTGGAGCGCGCGGTGGAAGACAACCGCCGCAGCCGCCGCGAGGCCGCCGACCAGGCCGAGGCCATCATCGACCTGCAGGTGGCGCGCTACGTCGAGACCGTGCAAGCCAATGCGCGCCAGGCCCCGCTGAAGCGCTTGCGCGCCTTCGGCGACAGCACCCGCGACGAACTGCTGGCCAAGGCGCGCCAGCAATTGCACAACGGCAAGCCGGCCGACGAGGTGCTGGAACAATTGGCGCATGCGCTGACCAACCGTCTGCTGCATCCACCCACCGCCGCGTTGCGCGACGCCGCGCTCAACAACGACCTGGAACTGACCAGCGCAGCCGACCGGCTGTTTCCGGAAAAGCCCGGTTACCTACATCCCCCTGTAGCTACCCCGATCGTGAGGACTGATGACGCCGACCCTGCGCCGTAAGCTCGAAGCGCTGGCCGAGCGCCGCGAAGAACTGCAGCACCTGTTGTCCGATCCGGACGTGGTGGGCAACAACGACAGGTTCCGCAGCCTGTCACGCGAGCTGTCGCAGCTGGAGCCGGTGGCAATCGCGCTGGAAGACGAAGCGCGCGCCAAGGCCGACCTGAGCGCGGCCGAGGCCATGCGCAACGATCCGGAAATGCGCGAACTGGCCGAAGAAGAAATCGCCGCCGCACAGGCGCGCCTGGAAGCACTGGACGCGCAACTGGCGCTGCTGCTGGTGCCGCGCGACCCGCGCGACGACGGCAACCTGTTCCTGGAAGTCCGCGCCGGCACCGGCGGCGACGAAGCGGCGATCTTCGCCGGCGACCTGTTTCGCATGTACGCCCGCTATGCCGAGCGTCAGGGCTGGAAGGTGGAGATCGAATCGGACAGCCCCGGCGAACACGGCGGCTACAAGGAAGTGGTGGCGCGCGTGGTCGGGCGCGGCGCGTATTCGCGGCTGAAGTTCGAGTCCGGCACCCATCGCGTGCAACGCGTCCCCGCGACCGAGTCGCAGGGCCGCATCCATACCTCGGCGGCGACGGTGGCGATCATTCCCGAGGCCGACGACGTGGAAGAGATCGTGATCAATCCGGCCGATCTTAAAGTGGACACCTTTCGCTCCTCCGGCGCCGGCGGCCAGCACGTCAACAAGACCGAATCGGCGATCCGCATCACCCACGTCCCAAGTGGCGTGGTGGTGGAATGCCAGACCGAGCGCAGCCAGCACGCCAACCGCGACAAGGCGATGAAACGACTCAAGGCGCAGCTGCTGGAAGCCGAACGCAGCAAGGCCGCCGCCGCCGAAGCGCAGACACGCAAATTGCAGGTGGGCAGCGGTGATCGCAGCCAGCGCATCCGCACCTACAGCTTTCCACAGGGACGCATCACCGACCACCGCGTGGAAGGGCTGACCCTGTACGACCTGCCCAACATCATCGAAGGCGATCTGGAAGCATTGATCGGCCGGCTGATCCACGAGCATCAGGCTGACGAACTGGCGCGGTTGAGCGACAGCCCGTGACTGCGCAGGTCCCGCGCGCGCTGCTGCAGCTGCGCGAGGCGGTGCGACGCCAGCCCGGCGATTTCGTCGCCTGGCTGATGCTGGCCGATGCCGAGCTGGGCATGGGCGCCACCGCGGCCGGTGAGCAGGCGGTGCAACGCGCGCTGGCACTGCAGCCAGGCCACCCGGAAGCGATCGCACGGCTGGGGCGGGTGCGCTGGGCGCAGGCGCGGCATGCCGAGGCCGCCAACCTGCTCCAGCAGGCGTCCGAGCTGGTGCCGCAACATCCGGGAATTGCATTGTGGCTTGGCCATGCGCTGGAAGACGCCGGCCAGCCGGAGCAAGCCGCAGCGGCCTACACGCGTGCGTATCAGCTGCTTCCTGACCAGCCCTATATCGCCGCGCAGTTGCTCAACTGGCGGCGGCGCCTATGCGATTGGCGCGAGGTGGAAGCGCTGTCCACGCAGGTGCGCGCAGCGGTGGCACAAGGCGCCGCGGCGGTGGAGCCGTTCGCGTTCCTGAGCGAAGACGCCAGCGCGGCCGAACAGCTGGCCTGCGCACGGACGCGCGCGCAGGCCATCGCGGCGATGTTGCAGCCGCTGCCGCCGGTGGCACTACGCCGCCAGGGCGCGTTGCGGATCGGTTTCGTCTCCAACGGCTTCGGGGCGCATCCCACCGGGTTGCTGACCGTGGCGCTGTTCGAAGCCTTGCAGCAGCGTCAGACGGGGCTGCAGGTGCATCTGTTCGCCACCAGCCACGACGACGGAAGCCAGATCCGTGCGCGTCTTGCGCGTGCCACCACGCTGCACGACGTGACCACGCTGGGCCACGTGGAGACAGCCCGGCACATCCGCGCGCAGGGGATCGATGTGGTGTTCGACCTGCGCGGCTGGGGCGGTGGCGGACGGCCGGAAGTATTCGCCCTGCGCCCGGCGCCGGTGCAGATCAACTGGCTGGCCTACCCCGGCACCTCCGGTGCGCCGTGGATGGACTACGTGCTGGGCGATGCGTTTGCGTTGCCGCCAGCACTGGCGCCGTTCTACAGCGAGCAGGTACTGCGCCTGCCGCGCGCGTTTCAACCCTCGGACACCTCGCGCACGGTGGCCGCCCCGCCCTCGCGTACGGACTGCGGATTGCCCGAGCATGGCGTGGTGCTGTGCTGCTTCAACAACAGCTACAAGCTCAACCCGCGCAGCATGGCGCGCATGCTGGCAGTGCTGGGTGCGGCACCCGGCAGCGTGCTGTGGCTGCTCTCCGGGCCAGGCCAGGCCGATGCGCGGTTGCGCGCGGCAGCGAAGGCGCAAGGCGTGGACCCGCAGCGCCTGGTGTTCATGCCGAAACTGCCGCACCCGCAGTATCTGGCACGCTACCGGCATGCAGATCTATTCCTGGACACGCACCCGTACAACGCCCATACCACCGCATCGGACGCGCTCTGGGCGGGTTGCCCGGTGCTGACCACCCCAGGCGAGACCTTTGCCGCGCGCGTGGCCGGCAGCCTCAATCATCACCTGGGGCTGGAGGAGATGAACGTGGCCGATGACGCGGCGTTCGTGGCCAAGGCGGTGGCGCTGGCGAACGATACCGATGCACTGGCCGCGCTGCGTGCGCGCCTGGCACTGCAGCGGCAGCAAAGTGGCGTCTTCGATATGGACGGGTTGGCCGATGCGCTGGCCGCCGTGCTGCACGCGCTTGCGCAGGAGCGCGGCTGGCTGGGTGTCTAGCGCGCCAGTGCCAGCACCCCATTGGCGCTGTACCCGGCCGTCCAGGCTCGCTAGGCTTGGCGCATGCCATCCACTCCCGACTTCATTCCCCTGCGCCTGTGCGTGCTGACCGTGTCCGACAGCCGCCGCCTGGCCGACGACCGTTCCGGCGACTATCTGGCCGATGCCCTCACCCAGGAAGGCCACGTGCTACACGAACGTGCGCTATGCCCGGACGACCGTTACCGCATGCGGGCGATCGTGTCGGCCTGGATCGCCGATACGCAGATCAACGGCATCCTGATCACCGGCGGCACCGGCTTCACCGGCCGTGACAGCACGCCCGAGGCGATCACCCCGCTGCTGGACAAGCTGATGCCCGGCTTCGGCGAACTGTTCCGCGCGGTCAGCGTGGATGAAATCGGCACTTCCTCGCTGCAATCGCGCGCGTTCGCAGGGTTGGCCAATCACAGCTTCATCTTCTGCCTGCCCGGCTCCACCTCGGCCTGCCGCACCGCCTGGGAAAAGATCGTGCGCGCGCAGCTGGATGCCCGCACCAAGCCCTGCAATCTGGCGACACTGCGTCCACGCCTGGGGGCATAGCCTGCGCGCTCTGCACTCTTGCCGGAACGCGCATGTCGCACCTCAAACGCAAGGCCTACAAACAACTGCTGGCACCGCTGCAACTGGAACTGGTCGGCATGGCGCGCTGGCTGCGCCACACCAATCAGCGTGCGCTGGTGTTGGTGGAAGGCCGCGACACCGCCGGCAAGGGCGGCGTGATCCAGACCATCGCCAGCCACCTCAATCCACGCCAATGCCGGGTGGTGGCGCTGCCCAAACCCAGCGACCGCGAAAGCACGCAGTGGTACTTCCAGCGCTATGTGACGCATCTGCCGGCTGCTGGCGAATTGGTGTTGATGGATCGCAGCTGGTACAACCGCGCCGGCGTGGAACGGGTGATGGGCTATTGCACCGATGCGCAGTACGAAACGTTCCTGCAGCAGGCGCCGTGCTTCGAACAACTGCTGGTCGATGACGGCATCCTGCTATTCAAGTACTGGCTGTGCGTGGACCAGGCCGAGCAGGAAGAACGCTTTGCCGAGCGGCACGAAGACCCGCTCAAGGGCTGGAAACTGTCGCCGGTGGACCTGCAGTCGCGCGATAAATACGACGCCTACACCGAGGCGCGCGAGCGCATGCTGGAAGCAACCCACACCCCGGCGGCGCCGTGGACGCTGGTGGACTTCAACGACCAGAAACGCGGCCGGCTGAGCCTGATCCGCAACCTGCTGGACCGGCTCCCGGACACCGCGGTGCCCGAGGAACCGCTACCGCTGCCGCCCTTGCACGGCAAGCCGCACAAGGAACGCTACGGCATGCTGGAACCGATCGACGATTACGCCGGCCAGTCCTGAGAGACCTCGTCGCTGGCCGCAGTGGCGCGCGGCAGCGGATGCAGCCCGGCCTGACGTTCGGCCTGCTCGGCCTGCAGCACCAGCTGGCTCAGGCGCTGATTGAACAACTGCATGAAGCCGCGATGCAGCGGACGCATCGCTTCCATGTAGTCCACATCGTCGGCCTGCGCGCCGAGCGGGCTGCACGAAGCCAGCAACATTTCGTCCAGGCGCAGCGCGCTGTCGGGCAGGCGCACCAGCGCGGCGCGGCGCAGCCAGTCACGCAGGCCGCTGCGGTATTCGGCCGCCAGGATGTAGGCCACCTCCACCTGGTCCAGATCCACGTCCGGGTTCCAGGCCAGTACCTGGATCACCTGGGAACGCTCGTCCAGCATGCGGCTTTCGGTCACCAGCGCATGCAATTGCTGCAGCAGACGCCACTGCGCGTGCGCGCTTTCGCACTGTGCGAGGGGCATGGCATCGATGGCCAGCGCCAGGCGGCGCGCGAACAGGGCCGGCACTTCGGCCAGCACGGCCGGGCCGGCGTCGGCGCCGAGCAGGAAACGTTCGGTGCGCAGCGCGGCGGTGTCGGGCAGATAGCCGTCCTGCAACGGGCGCATCACGCCGTGATCGAGCAGCGACAGCACGATGTCCAGCCAGTAGCGACGCTCCTGGTGCAGCGCGCGGTTGGCGCTGGCGTTCTGCCAGGCGCTGCGCACTTCATCCAGCCGCGCAATGCAGGCCTGGGCATCCAGGTTGTCCCATGGGGCGCGGGTGGCGTCATTGGGGTCGAAGCTTTCCGCACTGAGCATGCCGCCGCCGAAACGGTGCCAGGCCGCGCCGCGCTGGCTGGCGGCCGGATCGAGCCTGGAGGAACTCACCGGGGTCACAGCCGCCGGACGCAGCAGTGCCGCATAGGCATCAGCCCAGGACTCGGGCAGGCGCGCCGAGAGCGGATAGCTGGCGCTGGGCGCACCCAGGCCACGCCGCGCAAGCCGCAGACTCCACATCACCGCACCAATCACGATGCCGGCAAAAGTCCAGGCCAGCAGCCAACCCGCAGCCGTCTGACCGGGCTGCAACACCCGCGTCTGCGGCTGCTGGAACAACAGCCAGCCGCTGCCCACCAACGCGCCGAGATAGAGCCACGGCCCGCCCTGTGCCAACGCGCGCGTGCGGCCATGGGTAGGCAGGTGGTGCCCGTGAGTGTGATCCTGAGATGGAGCGGCCATTACATTCCCCTGAACGCCTGATCGCGTTGACAGGGTTATCGGCGAGGCGATCCAACTCTGTTGCCCGCGTGCGCTGGCGTGCGCTCAGCCAGTCACGAAGTCTTCAGTGGAAGGAATCGGGCAGGGTGTGCGCACCACCGTCACCACGCTGGCCGTCGGTGGACCTTGCCACAGCCAGCGTTCCAACGTGTCCAGCGCCGCCGGGTTGCCGGCGGCGATCACCTCCACGCTGCCGTCGGCCCGGTTGCGTGCATGTCCACGCAGGCCGAGCGCCAGCGCCTGTTCGCGGGTGGAGGCGCGATACCACACGCCCTGCACCACGCCGCTGACCACGAAACGCGCGGACTGCATCAACCGGTCTTGCCGGTGATGCCCACCGCCGTTTCGATATCGCGCGCCGTGACCGGGCCCAGGAACTGCTTGGCCACCTTGCCGTCCGGTCCGATCAGGTAGGTCATCGGCAGGCCGCGTGGCGTGGCGAAATCCTGAGGCGGCTGGTACGGGTCGAGGATGGCCACCGGGTAGGACACCGGATGGTCTTTCAGGAACGCCTGCATGTCGGCGGTGGTGATGTCTTCGTAGGCCAGGCCCACCACTTCGACGGTGTCGCGCATGGTGTGCAGGGCCGACAGCTCCGGCATCTCTTTCAGGCAGGGCGCGCACCAGGTCGCCCAGAAGTTCACCACCACCCACTTGCCGCGATGCGCGGCCAGGTCGTAGGTCTCGCCCGAGACGGTGGGCAGCGACAGCCTGGGCATCACGGCGGTCTGCTGCACCACCGAGGTGTTGGCCGCAGCGGCAGGCGCCGTGGGGGCCGCTGTCCCGGCTGGCGGGGCAGTGGTCGCCGGGTTGGCCGCAGGCGTGCCCTCGCCGGTGGGCTTGCAGGCGGTCAGCAACAACAGCGGCAACAGCAGCGCGCAGGCGCCGCGCACAAGGCGCACGGTCATGGAGGATCTCCGGGGAGGTGGGTGTAGAGGTCGCCAACCGGTTGCGCGAGTACGCTGCGCAGCGGTTGGCGCAGGTGTTCCAGCGCGGCGGCGGCGGCCTGGCCGTAGGCATCGTCGCGACAGGGCAGCGGGCGGTCTTCGATGGGGACGCGCAACTGGCAGCTTTCGTAGAGTTCGGCCAGCGGCACCGCGTCCAGGTCGCGTGCCAGCAGCCACTGGCCGCGCTCGTCGCAGCGCAGCAGGCGGATGCGTTTGAGCTCGCACAGCAGCTGCTGCATCAAGCTGTCGGTAAGCATCGGCTCCAGCGCCAGGATGCGGTCTTCGTCCAGGCCGTTGCCATGCAGGCGTGCCTGGCGAAACCGCCCGAGCAGGCGCAGCAGGCCGTAGATCTCGAAGCCCGGCGGCAGGCGCATGGCCTCGGGCTGGTAGCGGAAGGCGGACATCGACGAGGCCAGCGATGCACCCAGCAACACCGACACCCAGCTCAGGTAAATCCACAACAGCAGGATCGGCAGCGCCGACAGCGCGCCGTAGATACGCTGGTAGGTCTGGAAATTGCCCAGGTAGAAGCCGAAGCCCCACTTCACGATCTCCATCAGGATCACCGCCAGCAACGCGCCCGGCAGCGCATGCCGCAGCCGCACCGCATGCTGCGGCACCACCCGGTAGATCAGCACGATGCAGACGAACTCCACCGCCATTGGCGCCAGCCGCCAGGCAAATTCGGCCAGCCATTGGCCTTCGGTGGTGCGGAACAGCGGCAGCGCGAACACGTAGGCGGCCATCGCCATCGCCGCGGCGGCCAGCATCGTGCCCAGCGTCAGCACCGTCCAATAGATCAGGAACCGGGTCACCTTCGGCCGCGCGGCGGCCACCCGCCAGATGCTGTTGAAGGTCTGCTCGATGCTGTGCAGGGTAATCAGCAGCGAGGCCACCAACGCCACCATGCCGGCCACGGTGAACTTGCCCAGGTCTTCCAGCGAACGGTTGAGATAGTTCTGCACCGAACGCGCTGCACCGGGCACGAAATTGTTGAAGATGAAGTCGGTCAGTGCGTCCTTCCACTCGTTGAACGCGGGGAAGGCAGACAGCACGCCGAACACCACGATCGCCAGCGGCACCAGCGCAAACACCGTGGTATAGGCCAGCGACGCGGCGGCCTGGAACAGACGGTCATCCAGGAAGCGGCGCCACAGGAAGCGCCCGAAACTCATCGTCCGCGCGCGGTCGTGCAAACGTTCTTTCCAGTGGTGGAGTTTGTTCACGCGCGCCATCGCGCAAGGGTACCCGATGCGCCGTCATCGCGGCCTTGTCGCAGCGGCAGCGTGCAGTGGGGCAGCGGCTTGGCCGATACTGCGGCAACTCAGACAGGCGGCAGGAACACGATGGCGGAGATTCTGGTGCTGTATTACAGCCGTGGCGGTTCGGTGGCGCGGCTGGCGCGGCAGATCGCGCGCGGCATCGGCGAAGTGCCCGGCATGCGCGCGCGCTTGCGCACCGTGCCGCCAGTGGCCGCAGTGACCCAGACCAGCGCCCCGCCGGTGCCGGACGAAGGCGCACCCTACGTGGACCGCGCCGACCTGGCCGACTGCAGCGGCCTGTTGCTGGGCAGCCCGACCCGCTTCGGCAACATGGCCGCGCCGATGAAGCACTTCCTCGACAGCCTGGGCGCCGAATGGGCCAATGGCACGTTGGCGGGCAAGCCGGCAGCGGTGTTCACCTCCACCGCCTCGCTGCATGGCGGGCAGGAATCCACCCTGTTGTCGATGCATCTGCCGCTGCTGCACCACGGCTGCCTGATCGTGGGCATCCCGTTCACCGAAGCCGCGCTCAGCCATACCACCAGCGGCGGCACGCCGTACGGCGCCAGCCATGTGTCAGGCGCCGGCGGCGACCCGCAACCCAGCGAGGATGAAGCCCTGCTGGCGCGCGCGCTGGGCCGCCGGGTGGCCGATATCGCGCAGCGGCTGGCCGCCGCATGAGCCTGCGCGCGGTGCACTGGTTGCTGACGGCCGCCCTGCTGGCGCTGGCGGTGCTGTTCGTGATCTGGTTTCACGACGATGCGCGGCGCACCGCATCGCTGCTGGTCTTCGCGCTGCCGCCGGCATGGATGGGCGTGCTGGCGGTGCGCAGCGCGCGTGCGCGGTTCTGGGCGGGCGTGTTCGCGCTGGGCTGGTTCAGCCATGGCGTGATGGCTGCCTGGAGCCAGCCCGAGGCACGCGGCCTGGCCTGGCTGGAATTGCTGCTGGCGCTGCTGGTGATCGGGCTGGTCAGTGGGCCTGGCGTAGCCGCGCGCATGGGTGGCAAGCGCAAGGCGCGCTGAGCCGCGCACCGTACGGGCGGCCGCCTTTGCCCGCGACCGGTGCCCGCCAGCACACCGCCAACCGCCGCGCATAAGCGCAAGTCGGGGATCTCCCTGCCCTGCTTGCCGCAGGGTGCGCTGGCAGCATCTCGGACGGGCGGTATCATGACGGCCCTCGCGCGGCCTGCACCGCGTCGGCCCTACAGGATTGGCAGCATGCAAGACCTTCTGATCGTCACCACCGGCGGCACGATCGACAAGATCTACTTCGACGACAAATCGGACTACCAGATCGGCGACCCGCAGATCGGCCAGATCCTCAAGGAACTGGGCGTGACCTTTCGCTTCACGGTGATTCCGATCATCCGCAAGGATTCGCTGCACATCACCGACGCCGACCGCGAATTGATCCGCGCCACCATCGCCGCCCAGCCCACCCGCCACGTACTGATTACCCACGGTACCGATTCGATGGTGGCCACCGGCAAGGTGCTGCAGTCGATTCCCGACAAGACCATCGTGATGACCGGCGCGCTCAACCCGGCACGCTTCCGCGGCTCGGATGCGGAATTCAACATCGGCTGCGCGGTGGGTGCGGTGCAATCCTTGCCCGCCGGCGTCTATATCGCCATGAACGGGCGCGTCTGGAACCCGGACCAGGTGCGCAAGAACGTCGCCGCCAACCGCTTCGAGTCGATCTGACGCCGTGAGCAAGGCCACCCGCGCCACCCGCGCCCTGGACGCGGCGGGCGTAGCGTACGTGCTGCATCCGTACCACTATCAGGCCGATGCCGATGCCAAGGGCCTGCAGGCGGCCACGACGCTCGGCCTGGCACCGCAGACGGTGTTGAAGACTTTGATGACCTGGGTCGACGACCAGGCGGTGTGCGTGGTGATTCCCTGCGACCGGCGCCTGTCGCTGAAAAAACTCGCCAGCGCGCAAGGTGGCAAGTCTGCCCGCATGATGGACGTGGCCGATGCCGAGCGCCGTACCGGCTACAAGGTGGGCGGCATCAGCCCGCTTGGCCAGCAGCGGCAGGCGCCGGTGCTGGTGGAAGCCACCGCGCTGGATGCGCCCGCGCTATGGATCAACGCGGGCCAGCGCGGCTTGCTGCTGGAATTGCCGGCTGCCCGGTTATTGCAGGCGCTGGAAGCGCGGGGCTGCGTGCTCTGCGAATGCGCTTGATCGACAACTCCCGTCCACGCAGGCAGTGGCGCTGTGCCTGCGTGCATTTGCAACATTCAGTACGCCGCAGTGACAGCAACTCCCGAGAACGCCAGCGTCGCCTTCAGCCGCACATAGTAGGTCCCTGCTGCCGGCATGTTCAGCGTGCAGCTGTCGGCATTGCCGGGCAGCGTGCTGCGACAGCTGTACGCACTGTCGCTGGGCAACGCGCCTGCGCGCAGCGACAGATCGGCATTGCCGCTGCCGCCGCCCAGCGTCACTTTCAGCGCGCGCGTGCCGGCCGGTACGTTGACCTGGTAATACACCACGTCCGACTGCGCCGCGCTCACCCCCGTGCGCGCCACATTGCGGGCCAGCGTAGTCGATTCGATCACCGCTGCCAGTGCTGCGTCGGCGTTCACCAGCCCTGCGCCGCAGCCCTGGGTGCAGGCCACCGGTAATGGACGTGCGCTGCTCTTGAGCAAGGCCTTGACCGTTGCCGGCGTGAGCGGGTTCAAGGCCACCGACTGCATCAACGCCACCACCCCGGCCACATGCGGTGCGGCCATCGAGGTTCCGCTGTACGTCGCATACGCCGCATTGCCCGGTACCGTGGTGCCGCTGTTGAGCGTGGAAACGATGGCCTGGCCCGGCGCCGCGATATCCACGCCCTTGCCGAAGTTGGAAAAACTGGCCTTTGCACCGGCCGAGGTGGTGGCCGCCACCGCGATCACGTTCGGGCAGTTGGCCGGCACGCTGGTGGAGACATCCATGTTGCTGTTGCCCGCGGCCACCACCACCGAACTGCCACGCGTCACCGCAGCGGCAATGGCGTTACTCATCGTCGCCGAGCAACTGCCGTAGCCGCCCAGCGACAGATTGATCACCGTGGCAGGATTCGGATTGGCAGGCAGCCCGGTCACCTTGCCGCCCGCTGCCCAGACGATGGCATCGGCGATATCGGACAGGTAGCCGCCACACCGGCCCAGCACCCGCAGCGGCAGCAGCCTGGCGTTGAACGCGGTACCGACCACGCCGGCGCTGTTGTTGCCGACGGCGGCGACGATGCCGGCCACATGGGTGCCGTGCCAGCTGGAGCTGGACGCGGACGCACCGGACCCGCATTCGTTCGCGGCTGTCCAGTCGCCCTGGTCGGCGGCGTTCGCATCGCGCGCATTGCCGTCGCGGGCAATGCCCGGATCGGTGATGAAGTCGTAGCCAGGCAGGATGTTCGCGGCCAGGTCAGGATGTGCGGTGATGCCGGTATCGATCACCGCCACCACGATGCCCTTGCCGGTGGAACGGTCCCAGGCCGGGCGGATGTTGAGGCCGGCGTTGCTGGTGCCCATCGCCCATTGCTGCGGAAGGCCGGGGTCGTTGGGCACCAGCAACGGGCGCATCAGGACATCCACTTCCACCCGTTTGACCGCCGGGTCGGCAGCAAGCCGCCGCATCAGGCTTTCGGCATCCACCCGATCAAGCGTGCGGTCGGCCACCAACAGCATCGGCCCGGTACTCAGGCGGCGCGTGGCCGACAGACCCAGTGCGCGCCCCTGCCGTGCAGGTACGGCACGGGCAATCTCGCTCCACGGCGCAGACAGCCCGGTGTCACGGCTGCTGCCGACGCGATTGGTATAGCTGACGATGAAGCGCTGGTGCGTGGTATTGGACCCCAGCCCTTGCAGACTGACCTCGCCCGCAGCGGCGTGAAACGTACAAGACAGTGCACAGAAGACGACGGCGCGGCGCAGCACGCCAACCGATGGATGCGACATGGATCAATCCCTCCCCAAGGACCTGGAATCCGCAAGGCAAGGCGCCCTGCCCGATCGTGTGGCGGCTGGATACGGCCACGCCTCACATGCGATGGCTATCGGCGTGTGGCACCCGGCGCTGAAGCGCGCCCAGGCAATCCACCGACGTTTTGTTCAGCCATCACCAAGACCGGCAGCCTGTTGCCCAACAATCACCGATACCCGAAACGCACACTGCCCCGCCGAAGCGGGGCAGTGTGGACTTCAAGACACCGACAGACCGGTCGGGACCGGCCCGACGACGATGCCGGCAACCGTGCCGGCATCGCGCCGTCCGTGTGGCGTTACGGGGTCTGGCTGACCGCGCCGGCCGCGTTGACGATGCCGGCACCGCAGCCGCCCGAGCAGGCGCCCGGCAGCGGACGGGCGGTGTTCTTCAGCAGGGTCTCCACCGCCGCCGGAGTCAGCGGACGGCTGGCCGCCGACTGCACCAGCGCCACCACGCCGGCCACATGAGGCGCCGCCATCGAGGTGCCGTTGTAGCTGGCGTAGCTGGCCGAGCCTGGGGTGGTGGTGCCAGTGTTCAAGGTCGACAGGATGGCCGAACCCGGAGCGGCGATATCGATGCCCGCGCCGAAGTTGGAGAAGTTCGAACGCGCGCCGCTGGAGGTGATCGATGCTACCGCGATCACGTTGGCGCAGTTGGCCGGGTTGGCGGTGGACACGTTGGCATTGCTATTGCCGGCAGCCACCACCACCGTGGTGCCACGCGACACGGCTGAATTGATGGCGCTCTGGGTGGTGCTGGAACAGGCGCCGCTGCCGCCCAGCGACATATTGATGACCTCGGCCGGGTTGGCATTGGCGGGCACGCCGGAAACCGAACCACCAGACGCCCACACGATCGCATCGGCGATATCGGAGGTGGAGCCACCACACCGGCCCAGCACACGGATCGGCAGGATCCGCGCATTGAACGCGGTACCGGCAACACCGGTGCTGTTGTTGGTCAGCGCGGCAACCGTGCCGGCGACATGAGTGCCGTGCCAGCTCGAGTTGGAGGCCGGTGAGCCGGAGAAGCACTCATTGGCCACGGTCCAGTCGCCCTGGTCGGCCGGGTTGTTGTCGCGGCCATTGTTGTCACGGGCACGCGTGGCATCACTGATGAAGTCATAGCCCGGCAGGACGTTGGAGTTGAGGTCCGGGTGGCTGGCGATGCCGGTGTCGATGACGGCAACGACCACACCGGTGCCGGTGGCGGTGTCCCAGGCCGGGCGCACGTTGATGCCCGCCGCGGTGGTGCCAAAGCCCCATTGCTCGGACAGGCGCGGGTCGTTCGGGGTCAGCGTGGGGTACAGGATCTGGTCGACTTCGACGTAGTCGACACTCGGGTCGGCGGCGATGCGGCGCATCAGCGTCTCGGCCTCGGCACGGTCCAGCCCACGGGTGGTCTTGAGCACTTCCGAACCCAGCGCGGTACGGCGCACATGGTTCAGGCCCTGCGCGCGACCGGCCCGTGCAGGAACTGCGCTGGCCACCGAGGTCAACGACGCACGCATCGAAGCAGGACTCACCGCCGGGCTGCTGCCGTCCTTGTACTTGACGATGAAGCGATCCAGCGTGGGCTGCGAATCAAGCCCCGACAGATTGACCTGGCCGGCGAACGCCGGCACGGCCAGCAGGGACGTCAGCGCGGAAACACCCAGCACGACCAGGCCGCGCGCAAATGCGCGACGTTGCGACACATTGGACATTGAAACGTTCCTCTCTCTAGCAAGTGGTGCCGCAGCTGCGGCAAGTAGCCGATCCCGTGCCGCAGCGGCGGATCGGGCCGGAAAAACGGGTTGGGCGGCGACGCCCCTTCGACCACTGGCCAATGGCATCCGGCCAGCGGGCAATGCCCTGCCTGCACCTGTCGAGGTGACAGGCGTGGGCAGCACATCGCGAAGTCATCAGTGACGGCGCGCTGCACCTGCCGGCCAGGCCGGTGGGCAGCGCCCGTGTGCGGCGGCGAGCCTTAGTAGCTGGCCCTGAGGGTTACACCGGAGAACGTGCTGAAGGCCTTGACGCGCACGAAATAGGTTCCCGAGGGTGCACTGATGTTGCAGGTTTCAGTATTGCCGTCGAGAAACGGCCGGCAGGCGTAGGCGGTGTCGGTCGGCGCACTGCCGGCACGGACATACAGATCCGCATCGCCGCTACCGCCACTGATGGCTACCGTCAGCGTGCCGCTGCCGGCGGGCACGGTGATGGTGTAGTTCAGCTCTGCGCCCGTCGCTGCGGTCAGCCCCGTGACCGGGGTGCCATTGCTGAGGGTGTTGCCACCACCACCGCCACCACCATTCTCGCCGTCGCGCGCCGCTGTCACCGCGGCATCGGCATTGACGATGCCAGCACCGCAACCGCCCGAACACGCACCCGGCAGTGCCCGCGCCGTGTTCTTCAGCAGGGTTTCCACCGCCGCGGGCGTCAATGGCGCCGGAGCGACCGACTGCACCAGAGCAACCACGCCGGCCACATGCGGCGCCGCCATCGAGGTGCCATCTTAGGACGCATAGCTGGCGTTGCCTGGCGTGGTGGTGCCGCTATTGAGCGTGGACAGGATCCCCGAGCCTGGTGCGGACACATCGATCCCGGCACCGAAGTTGGAATAACTGGCCCGGGCGCCGGCCGTGGTGGTGGCCGCCACCGCGATCACGTTGTTGCAATTGGCCGGCAACGCGGTGGAGACATTGGCCGAACTGTTACCGGCTGCCACTACCACGGTGGTACCACGCGAAACCGCGCCATTGCCAGCACGCGCACCGGTACCACCTTGGCATTGAAGGCAGTACCCGCTACGCCGGTGGTGTTGTTGGTCACTGCCGCCACCGTGCCGGCGACATGGGTGCCGTGCCAGCTGGAATTGGAAATGGCACAGCCCGACGTCGAGTTCCAGTCGCCTTCGTCGGCAGCGTTGCTGTCACGCCCGTCACCGTCGCGCGCGGTGCTGGCATCGGTGATGAAGTCATAGCCCGGCAGCATGTTCGCGTTCAGGTCCGGATGGTTGGTAATGCCGGTATCGATCACCGCCACCACCACATTGGCACCGGAGGACTTGTCCCAGGCCGAGCGGATGTTGAGGCCGGCATTGGTGGTGCCAAATGCCCACTGCTCGGACAGGCGGGCGTCGTTGGGGGTCAGCGTGGCGTGCAGCAGCTGGTCCACTTCCACGGCCTGCACGCTCGGATCTGCGGCCAGCTGGCGCATCAGCGCCTCGGCTTCGACACGATCCAGCGCGCGATCGGTCTTGACCAGCTCCGGTCCCAGCGCCAGGCGGCGGACCGGGTTCAGGCCCAGCGCCTTGCCGGCCCTGGCCGGCATCGCCCGCGCGGCGGCACGCAGCGAGGTGCCCAGGGCGGTGGGGTTGGCCAGCGCGGTGGCGCCGTCCTTGTAGGTCACGATGAATTTCTGGTGGGTCGGGGCACTGGCCAGGCCATCCAGGTAGACCTCGCCGGCAAAGGCCGGGGTGGCCAGCACCAGGGAGGTCAGCGCGGTGGCGCTGGCGATGGTGAGCACGCGACGGCGCGTGTGCAGAGCTGCGTTCGACATCGAATTCCCTTCCAGATCAAAAAGATAGCCGCCGTGGCGGTGTAATCGGCAACATCTGTACTGTTTGGTGCCGAGCCCCGGATCGCCCCTTTTGTTATCGATCCGTTCAGCGAACCTAACCCACTTGAAACGAACCGAACAATACATAATTGGCATTTCCAGAAACTAATTTGCCAACCTGTGACACACGGCAGTCATGTTCAGCCCGCTTCGCCCATTCAGGCGACTTGGTTAGGCTGTCTTTGCTGCATAGCGATCGAATTGAGCACAAAAAAGCCCCCGCGCTGACACGCGGAGGCCTGTTTTGTGCCGTCGAGCGCTGGTTTAGGACAAACGTACCAACCAGCCGTGGCGGTCCGGGAGGCGCCCGTACTGGATGTCGGTCAGCTCCTGGCGTAACGACATGGTGACTTCGCCCGCCGGCGCGGCGAGATTGCCGACCGCAAATCCCTCGCCCTTGAGCTCGCCGATCGGGGTGACCACCGCCGCCGTGCCACAGGCGAACACCTCGGCGATCTCGCCGGAGGCCACGCCCTGCTTCCACTCGTCGATGGCGACCTTGCGCTCGACCACGCGCATACCACGGTCGCGGGCCAGCTGCAGGATGCTGTCGCGGGTGATGCCTTCCAGGATGCTGCCGGACAATTCCGGCGTCACCAGCGTGCCGTCCTTGTAGACCAGGAACACGTTCATGCCGCCCAGCTCTTCGATGTACTTGCCTTCCACCGGGTCCAGGAACAGCACCTGCGAGCAGCCCTGGGCCTGGGCCTTTTGCTGCGGCAGCAGGGAAGCGGCGTAGTTGCCACCACACTTGGCCGCGCCGGTGCCGCCCTTGGCAGCACGCGCGTACTCGGTGGACAACCAGATCGACACCGGCGCCACGCCCTTGGCGAAATACGGGCCGGCCGGGCTGGCGATCACGTAGTACGAGGCCTTGTGCGCGGCGCGCACGCCCAGGAAGGCCTCATCGGCAATCATGAAGGGGCGGAAATACAGGCTGGTTTCCGGTGCCGACGGCACCCAGCCGCCATCCACGGCCACCAGCTGGCGCAGCGATTCGACAAACAGGTCCACCGGCAGTTCCGGCAGCGCCAGACGCCGCGCGGAGCGCTGCAGGCGCGCGCCATTGGCGTCAGGGCGGAAGGTCCAGATCGACCCATCGGCATGCCGGTAGGCCTTGATGCCTTCGAAGATCTCCTGGCCGTAATGCAGCACCGAGGCAGCCGGATCCAGCTGCAGCGGGCCGTAGGCGCGCACCTGCGCGTCATGCCAGCCCTGCTCGCTGCTCCAGGAGATGGCGACCATGTGGTCGGTGAAATGCAGCCCGAAGCCGGGCGCGGCGAGGATCACGGACAGTTCGTCGGCCGTGCGCGGCGACGGGGAACGGGTGGAAGCGAAGGACACGGACACCGGAAGATTCCTGTATGGCGGGCGAAAGGACGCAGCGCCACATCGGTGGACATGGCGCCTGGCGATCAGAGCATGCCGGTCTCGAGACGGGCCGCTTCGGACATCATATGCCGGCCCCATGGCGGGTCGAACACCAGCTCGACATCGGCCTCGGCAATGGTCGGAATCATTTCCAGCTTGCTGCGCACGTCGTCGACCAGAATCTCGCCCATGCCGCAGCCGGGCGCGGTGAGCGTCATCTTGACGTCCACCCGCCGCTGGCGATCTTCCTCGCGATGGCCCAGCACCGCTTCGTACACCAGGCCCAGATCGACGATGTTGAACGGAATCTCCGGATCGAAGCAGGTGCGCAGCTGCTGCCACACCAGCGCTTCGACCTCCTCGTCACTGGCGTTGTCGGGCAGCTCCAGCCCCGGCGGGGCTTGCTTGCCGATCGCATCGCCGTCCTTTCCGGCAATGCGGAACAGGTTGCCTTCGACAAACACGGTATAGCTGCCACCCAGCGCCTGGGTGATGTAGCCGTAACTGCCGGCGGGCAGGGTCACCGAATCGCCCTGCGGCACCATGACGGCATCGCAATCGCGTTCGAACTGGACGGGTTCGCTGCTACGGGAATACATGGGCTGGATATGGGGCCGCGCCAGACGCGCGCAAGTCGGCCATTCTAGCCGAGCGCGGCGACGCCGGCCCTGGCGATCGCAGCAAGCGGCAGCGACGCTGCATTCCATCCGGGCATGCAGGGCAGCGCAACGTGTGCGATGCGCTCTATCATGTCGGCACTGCCAGGAGCTCCAATGCCGCCCACTTCCGCGTCCGCCAGAACCGCCCACTGGCTCTGGCCCCCGCTCCTGCTGCTGGGATGCGCCACCGCGCTCATCGCCTGGCTGCTCATCGCCCTGACGCTCGGCAACCAGGCCGGCTGGATGGCGGTACTGGTCGCGCTGGAGGCGGCCTGGATGCTGCGCCTGGGCACCTTGCGTCGCGGCCCGTTGCGGATCGGCATGGCGGTGGTGGCAACCGCGCTGGTCATCGTCGGGGCCAACTGGGGCATCGCCTCGGCCCAGTTCGGCGGGCCACTGGGCCTGGACCCTTGGAACTCGGCGCAGAAAATGGGGCCCCACCTGGCCTGGACCCTGCTGCAACTGGCCACCAACGGCTTCGACCTGCTGTGCTACGCCACCGCGCTGGTGCTGGCAGGGTGGGCCGCGCGCTGACTCCGGTGCGGCCGTTGCAGTCGCCAACCCAGGAGTTGCTTGACGCTGATGTGTCACCCGTGCCGTTTCGCGTGACGTGGCTCCTCAAACGCCATCGTTGCTGGTTTGCGACCACTCAGCGATATCTGGGAAAGCGCTGCGTGCTTGCTGTGGGGCCCTTGCCCGCCCCCCATCGCAGGACACGTCGCAAGTACGTCCCTGTAGATTAAGGCTCTTATGCGGCATCCATGCCGCATAAGGTCCCCCGACGGTGAGCGGGCAAGGACCAAGTCACGTTGGTCGGTGTGCAGCGTTTCAACCGAGCGACCGTCCACGTGCGGTGTCTTCGCTCTTCAATAAACCCACCAGCCAACTCTCCGGTGCGGTCTCCTCGCCGCTTGCGGGACCGTTGGCGGCAGGGATGCCGCCATCGAGCCTGCATGGATGGATTCACGGCGTGTCCCGCAGGCGGTGAGGGCACCGCGCACTCGACGCGCAGGACGTGTGATCCGGGCATCTGAGCGCACCTGGCAACACCACGGCGCACACCCGACCGACCGTTGGCTTGTCACCTGCGCAGTCGAGCGCGACCGCAATACACCAAACGCTCAATGCCCGCCGCCATCCAGGGCCTTCAATTCGCTGACCAGGGCACTGGCGGCCTCTGCGCCGTCGCCATAGAGCATGCGGGTATTGTCAGCGTAGAACAGCGCGTTCTCGATGCCGGCAAATCCGGTGCCCTTGCCGCGCTTGATGACCACCGTGTTGCGTGAATCGACCACGTCCAGGATCGGCATGCCGTAGATCGGGCTGGCCGGGTCGGTCTTGGCCACCGGGTTGACCACGTCGTTGGCGCCGATCACCAGCGACACATCGGTGCTGGCGAATTCCGGATTGATGTCGTCCATGTCGGCGATCAGGTCGTAGGGCACGCCGGCTTCGGCAAGCAGAACGTTCATATGCCCGGGCATGCGCCCGGCCACCGGATGGATCGCGAACGTCACCTTGACCCCACGCGCGATCAGGCGCTGCGCCAGCTCCCAGATCTTGTGCTGCGCCTGCGCCACCGCCATGCCGTAGCCGGGCACGATCACCACCCGCTCGGCGAAGGCCATCATCGCGGCCACGTCGCCGGCCTCGATGGGTTTTTGCACGCCGCCGATGTCCTGCGCCTGCCCGCCCCCGCCGAAGTTGGAAAACAGCACGCCGCTGATCGGCCGGTTCATCGCCTTGGCCATCAGCCGCGTCAGCAGGATGCCGGCCGCGCCCACCATCATGCCGGCGATGATGAGCGCTTCGTTGCCCAGCACATAACCTTCGAAGGCCACCGCCAACCCGGTGAAGGCGTTGTACAGCGAGATCACCACCGGCATGTCGGCGCCACCGATCGGCAGCGTCATCAGCACGCCCAGCGCCAGCGCCACCACGAAGAAGCCGATGATCGCCGCCGGCTGCAGGCTGCTCGCTGCCCAGATGCCGAGCACCACCCCCGCCAGTGCCACCACCAGGTTGAAAACCTGCTGGCCGGGGAAGGTCACCCGCCGGTCGAGCCTTCCGTCGAGCTTGGCCCAGGCGATGATCGAACCGGACAAGGACACCGCACCGATGGCCGAGCCGATCACCGCCAGCACCACGGTGGTGGTGTCCGGCCGCCGTGCGGCCAGTTCGGCGATAGCCTGCGCGCTCCAGTGCGCGGTGTCTCGGTTGGCAAGGAACGAGAACCGCAGCAGTTCCACCGCCCCGATCGCCGCCGCCGAGCCGCCACCCATGCCGTTGTACAGGGCCACCATCTGCGGCATGTCGGTGATGGCCACCTTCCTGGCCGACCACCACGCCACCCCGGTACCGATCGCCAGCGCCGCCAGGATCAGCGGCACGTTGTGCAATTCGGGCAGGAAGAACGTGGCGACCGTGGCGATCAGCATGCCCAGCCCGGCCCAGCGGATGCCGCTGCGCGCGGTCAGTGGCGAGGCCATGCGTTGCAGGCCCAGCAGGAACAAGGTGGCGGCCACCAGGTAGCTGGATTTGACCAGCCACGACAACAACTCGGGAGTGGACACGTTCACGGCGCCTCCCCGCCCGGCGGCTTGCGACGGCTGGGCTTGAACATGTCCAGCATGCGCTCGGTCACCACGTAGCCGCCGGCGGCATTGCCCGCGCCCAGCGCCACGGCCACGAAGCCCAGCGCCTTCTCCAGCGTGGTATCGGCATGTCCCAGCACCACCATCGCCCCGATCAGCACGATGCCATGGATGAAGTTGGACCCGGACATCAGCGGCGTATGCAGGATCACCGGCACCCGCGAGATGATGACGTGGCCAGCGATGGCCGCCAGCATGAAGATGTACAGCGCTACGAAACCGTCACTCATGGTCGATCGCTCCACTGGCCGGTGCGGCCCTGCCGATCATACCCATCCAGCGGGCGTGTCAACCGAACCGTCACTCAGCCGTTGACGTCGTATCGTCCTCGCGGAAGCTACGCTGTGCTGGTGGGAACCCCTTTCGATCCGCAGCCTGCGGCCCCGGCCGCCGCCCCCGTGTCGCTGGATGCCTTCCTGGCCGGCATCGGCCCGCGTGCGTTCCGCTTTGCCGAGGCCGGCCTGCGTCATCGCGAAGACGCGCTGGATGCCGTGCAGGACGCCATGGTGAAGCTGCTCGGTTACCGCGAGCGCCCGGCCGAAGAATGGACGCCGCTGTTCTGGAGCATCCTGCGCAGCCGCATCATCGACCTGCAGCGCCGGCGCAGCTTTCGTTTGAAGTTCTGGGCGCCAGCCGAGCGCAGCGATGACGAAGGTCACATCGACTGGGCCGACCCCGGCGTCGGCCCGGCCGGGCAACAGCAACACCAGCAGGCTTATCAGCGGCTGGTCCACGCGCTGCGCGGCCTGCCGGCACGCCAGCGCGAAGCCTTCACCCTGCGCGTGCTGGAGGATCTGGACGTGGCCACCACCGCCAAGGCGATGGGCTGCTCCGAAGGCTCGGTCAAGACGCACCTGTCGCGCGCCCGCGATGCGCTGCAAAAACAGTTTGAGGATTTCCTGTGAACCGCTCCCACGATCCGGCCCAGTTCGATGCGCAGCTGCGCCAGCTGCACGCCAACGCCCTCGACAGCCTGCCGCCGCAGACACTGGCGCGCCTGCGCCAGGCCCGCCAGGCGCCCGCCGCGCGCTTGCGCCGCGGCCATTGGCTGCTGGCCACCGCCTGCTCGGCGTTGCTGGCGGTCGGGATCGGCCTGCAACTGCGGCCCGGCGACCACACCACGCCGCAGCCGCCGCCCACCCAGGCGCTCGCCGACACTACCGCGAGCACCGAAACCGACGACCTTCTCACCCAGGACCCGGACCTGTACGTCTGGCTCGGGTCCAACACCGCCCTGGCCATGGAATGAGCACGATGACCCGCATCACCCGCCTGCTGTTGACCCTGTTGCTCTGCGCCGGGCCATGTGCGCCGTTGCTGGCACAGGACCAGCCACCGGGTCCGAAGCCGCTGGATGGTCCCGGACCGCACGGCCCCGGCGCGCGCAACCAGACCTCGATGCCCGATTGGGACCAGCTCAGCCCGCCACAGCGTCAGGTGCTGATCGACGCCTTGCGCGAACGCTGGAACGACGTGCCCGAAGAGCGCCCGCGGATGTATCGCCACGCCCGCCGCTGGCTGGACATGACGCCCGAGCAGCGCAAGCAGGCCAAGGCCGGCATGGACCGCTTCCGCAACATGAGCCCGGAGCAACGCCGCGAAGCCAGGACCTTGTTCGACCGCATGCGCACGCTCACTCCCCAACAGCGCAATGCACTACAGCAACGCTGGCAGACGATGAGCCCGGCCGAACGCAGCACCTGGCTGCGCGCGCATCCGCCCACGGAGGATTGACCCGCCCTCCCCGGTCGCAGGAGCGCGCCCGAGCGCGACGGGCATTCCCGGTAACGCGCCGTCGCGCGCAGGCACGCTCCTACAAACAGACGGCAGGTTCGACGTTGCGGGCAACCGATTGGCCGGACTACCCCGTCGGCGCCGACCACCGCGTCTTGGCGAGCAACTCATCGTCCCAATCGAATGCCAGCGCGCCGTCCTTGAGCAACAAGGCCACGAACGCGTGGACGTTGCGCGCGAACATCTCACTGGCGTGCACCGCGCCCTGGCTGGCCAGATTCAGCGGGCCGGCAATCGTCACGCCGTCCAGCTCATAGGTTTCGCCCGCGCGCGTGGCGGCGCAATTGCCGCCGGTTTCCGCGGCCAGATCCACGATCACGCTGCCAGCGCGCATGCCACGCACCATGTCGATGGTCACGATCTTCGGCGCGGGCCGCCCGGGCACCGCCGCAGTGCACACCACCACGTCCACGCCCTTGAGGTGGTCGGCCAGGCGGCGCTGCTGTTCGGCGCGTTCATCGTCGGTCAGCTGGCGCGCATAGCCGCCTTCGCCGGCGGCGCTGACGCCCAGATCCAGAAAGCGTGCGCCCAACGAGGCGATCTGTTCGCGCGTTTCCGGCCGCACGTCAAAGCCTTCCACCTGCGCGCCCAGCCGCTTGGCGGTGGCAATCGCCTGCAGGCCCGCCACACCGGCACCGATCACCAGCACCTTGCACGGGCGCAGGGTGCCTGCCGCGGTGGTCAGCATTGGAAAGAAGCGCGGCGCCAGTTGCGCGGCGATCAGCACCGCCTTGTAGCCGGCCATGCCCGCCTGCGAACTCAGCACGTCCATCGCCTGCGCGCGGGTGGTACGCGGCAGCCGCTCCAATGCAAACGCGATCAGCTCGCGCCCGGCAATCGCCTGCGCGCGGGCAGGGTCGGCATCGGGTGCAAGCATGCCGATCACCACCGCCTGCACCTTGCATTGCAACAGCAACTCGGTGGGCGGTGCCTGCACGCAAAGCAGGACGTCGGCCTGCGCCAGCGTCTGCGCGTCGGCAGGCTGCGCACCGGCGGCCACATACGCGGCATCGTCCATGGCGCTGGCGCGACCGGCGTCCGGCTCGATCCAGACGTGGGCGCCGAGCGCGACCATCTTCTTGACCGTTTCCGGCGTCGCGGCCACCCGGCGTTCGCCTGCCGCCCGTTCTTTCAGCACCAGCACCTGCACAGCCATGGTTGCTCCGGTCTCGCGCTCCAGTAGCGGCGATGCTAGCAGAGCGCGCGGTGCGCGCTGGCGTCGCTGCGCCCCCGGCCCATCCACGCAACAGCCATAGCGGTCAACGCCACAGCGACAGACGGTAGCGCGCTCAGTGCACCGTGCTGTTGGTGTGCAGCGGATCCAGCCGGTCGATCACGCCCTGCATCGCGCTGTCGAACGCGCCGTCGTTGATGTGCTCGCGCAGGCGCCCCAGCCGCACCATCACCGCCAGTTCTTCCGGCGAGGCCACACAGAAGCGCACGCCGCGCCGGTTGACGAACAACAATCGCTGCGAGATCGGGCTCACCCACGACAGCTTGCCCGCCTGCACCTTGCCGTCCTTGTCGACGAAATCCAGCCAGGTACCGATATCCATCGCGCGGAAGCGCTCGGCGTCGGCGCTGTCGATGCCCTGTGCCGCCGCGTCGGCCCCCAGCACCACGCTGACGCTTTCGGTCGCCGGCGGCGGCAGGTTGACCTGCGGCAGTTCCGGCAGCGCCTTTTCCAGATCCGGGCGGGCCTCGGCGATCGCCTGCAAGGTGTCGTGCAGCGCGGTGATGGCCACCACCGTCGCATCGCCATGCAGGCCCACGCTGGCAAACACACGGTGCAGGGCCGGCTGCCAGACCTGCAACCACGGCTTGCCGATGATATAGCGGCGTGCCTGGCCCAGTTCTTCCAGCATCCCGTCGGCCAGCGCCAGCGCTTCCAGCGTGCCCGGGCCATCCTCGCCGTCGCGCAGGATCGCCATGGTCAGATGATGCAGCCACGGCTGGCGCAGGAACTCCTCCACCGCCCGCGGCAGGTCCGCGCCCTCGGGCACCCGTTGCACCAATTCCGCCAGTGCGCGGCCACGCGCCAGTTCAAGCTTTTCCTGGCCACGCTGGGTTTCAGTGGCACGACGTTCGGCGATCTCCACCCGCCGGCGGTGCTGCGACAGAAAATCGCGGAATTCCTCTTCCAGGGTCAGGAAGATCGCCAGGTTCTCGTTGAATTCGGCCACCAACCGGTCGACGATTTCCTCCACCTTGCCCATCAACACGCGCTCTGCAGCGCTGTCGCCGGTATTGCCCTCGCACGCCTCGGCCAGCGAATTGAGCAGGCGCCGTGCCGGGTGGGTCTTCTGCACGAACATCTTGCGATCCAGCAGCGCGACCTTGATGAAGGGCACCACCAACCGGCCGATCATCTCGCGCGAGCGGTTCTCCAGGTCACGTTCGTCCAGCATCACGTCGAACAGCATGCCGACCAGATCGATGGCATCTTCGTCCATCGGATCGAGTTTGGCGGTGGCCGGGTCCACGCCCAGCCGCGTGGCGCTGTTGAGGACTTCGTTCTTCAACCGCTGCGCGAGCGATTCGTTGTCGTCGCCGATCGCTGCCTGCAGGGTCGTGCTGGGTGTGGCCTGCAGCAGCGACAGCACCGACATCATCTCGCGCTGGCTCAACGGGCGCTGCTGCCCCACTGCCACCGAGGCAGCGGAAGCGGCGCTGTCGCGCGCGGTGCGGGTCTGCCGCAACAGTTCGTGCAATGCATCCAGCAACATGCCCTGGCTACCGCCGGGATGATCGGCGTCACCGCCGTCCATGCCGCCGCCAACGCCCTCTGCATGGCCGCGCTGCGCGGCCGCCTGCATGCGTCCACGGCTGTGCGCCCAGCGATCCAGAAAGCGATTGGCCCAAGCCGGCGCGTACTGATCGTTCGGATCCTCGCCCTCGCCTGCGCCGGCGTGCGTGGTTTCCGACTGCGGCTCCGCCATGGCGTCAGGTGCCGGCATGCGTGGCGAAGGGACGCGCCTGGGCTGGGAAATTTCTGGCATCACCCCCGCCTTGACCAAGGTTTCGTCCAGGCGCGCGTAGAGCTTGCCGATCGGCTCGGCCAGATCGCGCTCGCACAGCTTGATGAGTACCAGGCGCACTTCCGGCGCCAGGTCGCAGGTGGCGAAGGCTTCGTGGATCGCCACGCCCAGATGCTCCGGCCCGAACGGATTGGTATCGGCCACCAACTCCAGGCCACCGGCGATCCAGCCCAGACGGCGATTCACGCGCGCCAGCACCTGCTTGAAATCGCGCAGCAGCACGGTCGCCAGGTTGCGCACCGCCAGCCGCGATTCGAGTACGTGTTCGGGCACCAGGCTCAACGGACCGGCACCCAGCTCACCCGCCAGCACCACCTCGGCCGACAACGGCGTTCCCAGCAGCAGCGCCTGCCAGCCGTCCTCCAGTTGTTGCCGGAATTGCCGCGCCACGTCCTCGCGCTTGCGCCGCAATTCGCGCATGCCATCCAGAAACAGCAATTGCGAGCTGCCGGCCGATTCGGCACGATCGAACAGCACATCGTCGAAATGTGCAACGGCAGCTGCAAATACCTGCACGAGCGGCGGCACGAACACGTCGTGCGCCTGCACGAGCAAGCGTTGGTCACGGCCCGGGTGTCCCGACGGACTGGGCTGGAAGGTCATGCGCAAAGGCTCCCCGCCTCTGCAGGCGTGAAAATTTCAGAACGAAAAGAAACAGACGCGGCCCCAACTTCCGCTACAGCATGGTAGGCGTTTCGCTCGCTCGCTAAGTGTGACGAATATCTCACTTTACTCGTGACCGTCCAGGGATAGCGTTTTCTCTTTCCATCCTAGCTCGCAACGCCATGGTGGAGCCTGCCACGCACGGTTATACCCGGGTCGGGGTTAAGCGTTCGACACGCCCTGTCCAGCTCGTTTCCTGCAGTGTGCATAAGCTCTTGGAAAGCAGCGTCCCGCGGTTGTCGATGCGATCGAAGCGCTGCGTTGGAACACAACGCCATCGCCTCGCGTGGCGGCCGCCATCAACACGCAGATGCCGCTGTCACCTCGGCGTGCGGTGTCCCCGTCTGCCGGGCGGCGGCAGGCCTCGGGTAGCGCCCGTCTATAATTGCCGCACTCCCCCAGAACACTGATCCATGCACGCACCGTATTCGCTTCAGGCGCTGGATGCGCGTCGCTCGGTCCCCTCCAAGCAGTTGGGCGAACCCGGCCCGGATGAAGACACCCTGCTGCGCATGCTGACCTCGGCCGTGCGCGTGCCCGACCACGGCAAGCTGGTGCCGTTCCGGTTCCTGCGTATCCAAGGCGATGCACGCCACGCATTGGGCGATTTCCTCGCCGAGCGCACCCAGGCCGCCGATCCGTTGACACCGCCGGCGGCGGTGGAAAAAGACCGCAACCGCTTCAACGATGCGCCGCTGGTGATCGTGGTGATCGCCACGCTGCGGCCGGACCACAAGGTGCCCGAGCAGGAGCAACTGCTCACTGCCGGCTGCGTGTGTTTTGCGCTGCTGCAGGCCGCGCAGGCGCATGGCTTCGGCGCGCAATGGCTGACCGCGTGGATGGCCTACGACCCGGCCGTGGGCGGCTACCTGGGCCTGCAGGAACACGAACGCATCGCCGGCTTCATCCATATCGGGACGCCGCGCCTGCAGGTGCCCGAACGCGAGCGCCCGGACCCGCGTACCCTGCTGCGCGACTGGACCCCATGAGCACGCTGCCCGGCGCCATTGCAGCGGCGCTGCCGGGCGGCCCGCGACCGGAGCCGCTGTACCTGGTGGATGCCAGCCTGTACGTGTTTCGCGCCTGGCATTCGATTCCGGATGAATTCCAGGACGCGCAGGGCTGGCCGACCAACGCCGTGCACGGGTTTGCGCGCTTTTTGCTGGACCTGCTCGAACGCGAGCAACCGCAATACATCACCATCGCCTTCGACGAGGCGCTGGACAGCTGCTTCCGGCATGCGATCTACCCCGCCTACAAGGCCAACCGCGAACTGGCGCCGGACGCGTTGCGGCGCCAGTTCGCCCATTGCAAGGCGCTGTGTGCGGCGCTGGGGCTGAGCGTGCTGGCCCACCGCGAGTACGAGGCCGACGACCTGATCGGCAGCGCCCTGCACAGCGCGCGCGGGCACGGCCTGCGCGGGGTCATCGTCTCGGCCGACAAGGACCTGTCGCAGCTGTTGTTCGAACACGACGAGCAATGGGACTACGCGCGCAATCTGCGCTGGGGCATGGACGGAGTGAAGGCACGCCATGGCGTGCATGCCCACCAGATCGCCGACTACCTGGCGCTGTGCGGCGATGCGATCGACAACATTCCTGGCATCACCGGTATTGGCGCCAAATCGGCGGCGGTGCTGCTGGCGCATTTTGGCAGCCTGGATGCACTGCTGGAGCGCATCGACGAGATCCCGTTCCTGCGCCTGCGCGGCGCCGCGCAGATGGCGGCGCGGCTGCGCGAACAACGCGAACATGCGCTGCTGTGGCGCCAGCTCACCACCATTGCGCTGGATGCACCACTGGACCTGGCCGCGACTGGTTTCACGCGTGCGCCGGCCGATCCCGACATGGTGACCGGGCTCTGCGAGAGCCTGCGCTTTGGCCCGCTCACGCGCCGGCGGCTGCTGGCCGCCTGCACCGCCCCCACGCCACCACTTCCTCCCACCTCCCTGTCCGAAGGCCCGACTGCATGAACCGACACGACACGCCGCCCACCGTGGTCTACGAAGGCAAGTACCAGCGCATGGTGGTGCGCGGCACCTGGGAGTACTCCGAGCGCGTGCATGCCGGCGGCCTGGCCGCGATCATCGTGGCGGTGACCCCGGACGATGCGATGCTGTTCGTCGAGCAGTTCCGCGTGCCGCTGCAGGCCCGCACCATCGAAATGCCGGCCGGGCTGGTGGGCGACGTGCATGCCGGCGAATCGATCGAACTGTCGGCCATCCGCGAGCTGGAAGAAGAAACCGGCTGGACCGCGGACCACGCGGAAGTGCTGATGATCGGCCCCAGCTCGGCCGGCGCCAGCAGCGAGAGGATCGCCTTCGTGCGCGCCACCGGGCTGCGCAAGGTCGGCGCCGGCGGCGGCGATGCCAGCGAAGACATCACCGTGCATGAAATCCCGCGCACGCAGGTCGGCGTCTGGCTGGTGCAGAAGATGGCCGAGGGCTACCAGATGGACCCCAAGCTATGGGCCGGCCTGTACCTGGCCGACCACGCGCTGGACGGCACCCCGCATGGCTGATGCCGTGGTCGATCCCTTGCTGGGTGCCGAGGATCCGGCGCCGTTCACCGTCTACAACGCGCAGGCCGCATCGCCCTGGCTATTGATCGCCGACCATGCCGGCCAACGCGTGCCGGCACGGCTGGCCAACCTGGGCCTGCCGCAGTTTGAGCTGAACCGCCATATCGGCTGGGATATCGGCATTGCGCAGGTCACCCGCCTGCTGGCCGAGGCGCTGGATGCGGTTGCCATCACCCAGACCTATTCGCGGCTGGTAATCGACTGCAACCGGCCCGATGGCGCCGCCAGCCGGATACCGGACATCAGCGACGGCACCACGGTGCCCGGCAATCTGCAGCTGACGCTGGCTGAGCGCCAGCAGCGCATCGATGCCATCTTCGCGCCGTACCACGACCGCATTGCCGCCGAGCTGGACGCGCGCACTGCACGCCGGCAACCGACGCTGCTGGTCTCCATGCACAGCTTCACCCCCGTGATGGCCGGCCAGGCGCGTCCTTGGCATGCCGGCGTGCTGTACCACCGCGACACCCGGCTGGCGCATCGCCTGCTGGACGCCTTGCGCGCGGAACCGGACTTGGTGGTTGGCGACAACCAGCCGTATGCGGTGAGCGATGCCACCGACTACGCCATTCCGGTCTACGGCGAAGGCCGCGGCCTGCCGCATGTGGAACTGGAGATCCGCCAGGACCTGATTGCCGATGCCGCCGGGCAAATGGCATGGGCGCAGCGATTGGCGCGCATCCTGCCGCCGCTGGCCGAGGCTCTGCTGCCACGGTGACCGTCTTGCAGCACACGGGGACAAACAACAGGTCCCCACGTAGGAGCGCACCTGGGCGCGAATGCCTTACCGATAAAGCCCCTCGCGCCCAGGTGCGCTCCTACAGAGGACCTGCCCTTCGCGCGCGCGCCAGCGCATCGACACTTTCCGGCTCGACCTGGAGCCGGACTGAGCCGCCGCTGGCCGAGGGCCTGCTGCCACGGTGACCGTCTTGCTACACACAGGGACAAACAACAGGTACACACGTAGGAGCGCACCTGGGCGCGAATGCCTTACCGATAAGGCCCCTCGCGCCCAGGTGCGCTCCTACAGAGGACGTGCCCTTCGCGCGCGCCAGCGCATCGACATTTTCCGGCTCGACCTGGAGCCGGACTGAGCCGCCGCTGGCCGAGGGCCTGCTGCCACGGTGACCGTCTTGCTACACACAGGGGCAAACAACAGGTACACACGTAGGAGCGCACCTGGGCGCGAATGCCTTACCGATAAAGCCCCTCGCGCCCAGGTGCGCTCCTACAGAGGACGTGCCCTTCGCGCGGGGGACGGGCGACCCACGCCGTTATGACGGGTTTCCCGCGTCGCGGCACACGTCACGGCAATCAGGCAAACCGATCCGTCGCACGCACCAGCGCATCGACATTTTCCGGCTCGAACGCCGAATGCCCTGCAGCCGGGCTGATCTGCAGCTGCGCCTTCGGCCACACCTTGTGCAGATCCCAGGCGCTTTGCAGCGGGCAGACCACGTCGTAACGGCCGTGCACGATCACGCCGGGAATGTCGGCGATGCGGTGCGCGTCGCGCAGCAACTGGCCTTCCACCTCGAAGAAGCCCTGGTTGACGAAGTAGTGGTTCTCGATGCGGGCGAAGGCCAACGCAAAGTGCGCGTCCTCGTGCCCGGTAACGAAGTCCTCGTCCACATGCAGGAAGCTGGTGGCGCCTTCCCACACGCTCCAGGCCTTGGCGGCGGCCAGCCGCGTGGCCTCGTCGTCGCTGGTCAGGCGGCGATGGAAGGCGGCGATCAGGTCGCCACGTTCCTCGGTCGGAATCGCGTTGATGTAGTGCTCCCAGGCATCCGGGAACAGCCGGCTGGCACCTTCCTGGTAGAACCATTCCAGCTCGAAGCGGCGCAGCAGGAAGATGCCGCGCAGCACCAGCTCGGTGACCTGCTGCGGGTGGGTCTGTGCATAGGCCAGCGCCAGCGTCGAGCCCCAGCTGCCACCGAACACCTGCCAACGCTCGATGCCCAGGTGCGTGCGCAGGCGTTCGATGTCGGCCACCAGATCCCAGGTGGTGTTGTCGGTGAGATCGGCATGCGGGGTGGAACGGCCCGAACCGCGCTGGTCGAACAGCACGATGCGGTACTTGGCCGGGTCGTGGAAGCGCCGCATTTTGGCGTTGCAACCGCCACCCGGGCCGCCGTGCAGCAGGACCACCGGTTTGCCTTGCGGGTTGCCGCACTGTTCGAAATACAGCGTGTGGCGGTCGTCGACCTGCAGGCTGCCCTGCTCGTAGGGGGCGATCTCGGGATAGAGCGTGCGCATGCGTCGGTCCTGGGCGAAAGCGTTGATTGTATCGGCCCGCCGTGAGGGGCACCGCCCCTGGATCTGGCACGGTGCGCGATCGTGCACGCCACTGCGCGTGACGCTGCCTGGCCCAACGCACGGCAGCGGCCGGGCGCCTCACACCGCCACGCCCGGCTCCCAGCAGCCCAGGCTCACCCGATCGCGCTGTTCCAGATCCCGATGCGTGGCCACCCGAGCGAATCCATGCGTGCGCAGCAAGGCCGCCACCGCCTCACCCTGATCCCAGCCATGCTCAAGCAGCAACCACCCGCCGCTGCGCAGGTGCGCCGGTGCATCGGCCACGATCTGGCGGATATCGTCCAGCCCATCGCTGCCGGAAGCCAGTGCGCTGGCCGGTTCGTGGCGCAGATCGCCCTGCGCCAGATGCGGGTCGCCGGCGGCGATATACGGAGGGTTGCTCGCGATCAGGTCGAAGCGCTCGCCCGCCAGCGGCACGAACCAGCTGCCGTGGCGGAACTGCACGTTCGATAGGCGATGACGATCGGCGTTGCGTCGGGCGACGGCCAGCGCGGCCGCACTGGCGTCGGTGGCGACCACCTGGGCCTGCGGGCGTTCGCTGGCAAGGGCCAGGGCGATCGCGCCACTGCCGGTGCCCAGGTCGGCCACCCGGCGGCCTGGGGCGTGGTCCAGCCGCTCCAGGGCCAGCTCCACCAGCGTTTCGGTATCGGCGCGCGGGATCAGCGTGGCCGGGGACACCTCCAGATCCAGCGTCCAGAAGCCACGCGAGCCGGTCAGGTAGGCCACCGGCTCGCCGGCCACACGCCGCTGCACCAGGGCTTCGAACGCGGTGGCGAGGGGCGCCGGCACCGGATCGCGGCCGTGCGCGAACAACCAGGCGCGGTCGCGGCCCAGGGCATGCAGCAGCAGCGGCTCGGCATCGCGGCGATCGATGCGTTGCGCTGCCCGGTGCAGCAATTGATCGGCAGCAAGACCGCCGGACACATCGCTCATACGATTCAGCCACTCGTGGGAAACCTCGGCGGACCATTATCCGGGACCGCTGCCCGCAGCGTTTCGGCAGATGCCGCCTACAAGGTCGATAGCCGAAGACTATCTATGCAATCCCATTAATCGATTTGAGGAATCTATCGATCCTGCCTACCATGGCGCCTGTTCCATCCCCCTCCCCCTTCATCGCACGAGGAAACTGAATGTCTCTCATCAACACCCAGGTCCAGCCGTTCAAGGCCAATGCGTACCACAATGGCAACTTCATCGAAGTGACCGAGGCCAGCCTGAAGGGCAAGTGGTCGGTGCTGATCTTCATGCCGGCCGCATTCACCTTCAACTGCCCGACCGAAGTGGAAGACGCCGCCGACAACTATGCCGCGTTCCAGAAGGCAGGCGCCGAGGTCTACATCGTCACCACCGATACGCATTTCTCGCACAAGGTATGGCACGAAACCTCCCCGGCCGTGGGCAAGGCACAGTTCCCGCTGATCGGCGACCCGACACACAAGCTGACCCGCGCCTTCGGCGTGCACATTGAAGAAGAAGGCCTGGCGCTGCGCGGCACCTTCATCATCAATCCGGAAGGCGTCATCAAGACCCTGGAAATCCACGACAACTCCATCGCTCGCGACGTCACCGAGACGCTGCGCAAGCTGACCGCGGCGCAGTTCGTGGCCAACAATCCTGGCCAGGTCTGCCCGGCCAAGTGGAAGGAAGGCGCCAAGACCCTGGCTCCGTCGCTGGACCTGGTCGGCAAGATCTAAGCCGCCGCGCATCCCTGGCCCGGTATTCCGGGCCGGGGGTGAACCGGAGCCGGTGCCGGACTGTCCGCCCGCCATCGCCAGCACGCCTCCCCACCGCGCGCCGGCTGCGGTTCACCCCTTCCTCCCCAGGCGAGCTGCGCAGGCGCAGCGGCGCCACACCCTCCCCTTGCCCATTTCCAGGAGTTTTCCATGTTGGATGCCAATCTCAAGACCCAGCTGACCGCCTACCTGGAACGGGTAACGCGCCCGATCCAGATCCACGCCTCGATCGACGACAGCCCCGGCTCGCGCGACATGCTCGACCTGCTGGAAGACCTGGTGCTGCTGTCGGACAAGATCAGCCTGGAAGCGCACCGCGACGACGACCAGCGCAAGCCTTCCTTCGCGCTGACCACGCCGGGCCAGGACATTTCGCTGCGCTTTGCCGGCCTGCCGATGGGCCACGAGTTCACCTCGCTGGTACTGGCGCTGCTGCAGGTGGGCGGCCACCCGTCCAAGGCCACCGCCGAGCTGATCGAACAGGTGCAGCAACTGGATGGCGACTACCGGTTCGAAACCTATTTTTCGCTGTCGTGCCAGAACTGCCCGGACGTGGTGCAGGCGCTGAACCTGGCCGCCGTGCTCAACCCGCGCATCCAGCACGTCGCCATCGATGGCGCGCTGTTCCAGGATGAAGTGGAAACTCGCCAGATCATGTCGGTGCCGACCGTGTACTTGAACGGCGAACTGTTCGACCAGGGCCGCATGACGCTGGAGCAGATCGTCGCCAAGCTCGATACCAACGCCGCCAAGCGCGATGCCACCAGAATCGCCGCCAAGCAGGCCTTCGACGTGCTGGTGATTGGCGGTGGCCCGGCCGGTGCTGCCGCAGCGGTGTATGCCGCACGCAAGGGCATCCGCACCGGCGTGGCGGCCGAACGCTTCGGTGGCCAGGTGCTGGACACCATGTCGATCGAGAACTTCATCTCGGTGCCGGAAACCGAAGGCCCGAAGATGGCCGCCGCGCTGGAACAGCATGTGCGCCAGTACGAGGTGGACATCATGAACCTGCAGCGTGCCGAGCAACTGGTGCCGGCCGGTGCCGATGGCCTGGTCGAGATCAAGCTGGCCAATGGCGCCTTGCTCAAGAGCAAGACGGTGATCCTGTCCACCGGTGCGCGCTGGAGGCAGATGAACGTGCCGGGCGAAGACCAGTACAGGAACAAGGGCGTGGCCTATTGCCCGCACTGCGATGGTCCGTTGTTCAAGGGCAAGCGCGTGGCGGTGATCGGCGGTGGCAATTCGGGCGTGGAAGCGGCGATCGACCTGGCCGGCATCGTGGCGCATGTCACGCTGGTGGAGTTCGACGACAGGCTGCGCGCCGACGAAGTGCTGCAACGCAAGCTGCGCAGCCTGCACAACGTGCACATCATCACCAGCGCGCAGACCACCGAAGTGTTGGGCGACGGGCAGAAGGTCACCGGCCTGGTCTACACCGACCGGCTCGCTGGCAGTATCCAGCGCATCGCGTTGGAGGGCGTATTCGTGCAAATCGGCCTGCTGCCCAACACCGAGTTCCTGCGCGGCACGGTGGCCCTGTCGCCGCGTGGGGAGATCATCGTCGATGAGCGTGGTCAGACCAATGTACCGGGCGTGTTCGCCGCCGGCGATGCCACCACCGTGCCGTACAAGCAAATCGTGATCGCCATGGGCGAAGGCTCCAAGGCCGCCCTGAGTGCGTTCGATTACCTGATCCGCTCCAGCGTGCCGGTCAGCGCCCAAAACGTCGCGCAAGCCGCGTAAACGCAGCCACATCTGCCGCCCGGACACGAGCGGCGCTAAGCTGTCACCCGAGGTCAGTCCCCCCATCAACGCTACGAGGACGGCTGCATATGAATCTGCGCGACCTGAAGTATCTGGTTGCCCTGGCCGACCACAAACATTTCGGTCGTGCGGCCACGGCATGTTTCGTCAGCCAGCCCACCCTCTCCACCCAGATCAAGAAGCTCGAAGAGGAGCTCGGCATACCGTTGGTGGAGCGCGCCCCACGCAAGGTGATGCTCACCCCGGCCGGCCGCGAGGCCGCCATGCGCGCGCGCAGCATCGTCGCGGAAGTGGAACAGCTGAAGGAAGCGGCCCGGCGCAGCCAGGATCCGGAGGCGGGCACCGTGCGGCTGGGCATTTTCCCCACCCTGGCGCCGTATCTGTTGCCGCATGTGGTGCCACGCATCCGCGAGCGCTTCCCGCGCCTGGAGCTGTTGCTGATCGAAGAAAAGAGCGACCAGCTGGCGTATCAGCTACGCGAAGGCCGCCTGGATGCCGCACTGCTGGCACTGCCGCTGCAGGACGACCAACTGCATGCCGAATTCCTGTTCGAAGAGCCCTTCGTCCTGGCCGTGCCCGAAGGCCATCCGCTGGCGCGCCACGACAGCATGACGCTGGACGATCTGTCCGAACAACGCCTGTTGCTGCTGGAAGACGGCCACTGCCTGCGCGAGCAGGCACTGGATGTCTGCCACCTGGCCGGCGCGTTGGAAAAATCCGAATTCCAGGCCACCAGCCTGGAAACCCTGCGCCAGATGGTGGCCGCCAATGTCGGTGTGACCCTGCTGCCGCTGCTGGCGGTCAAGCCGCCGGTGGCACGCTCGGACAGCATCCGGCTGATCCGTTTCCGCGAGGACAAACAGCCCAGTCGCCGTATTGCCATGGCCTGGCGCCGCAGTTCGGCGATGACGACCTTCCTCGAGCAGCTGTCGCAACTGTTCAAGGAATTGCCGCAGACGCTGTTCACGCTGGACCAAGCCGCCACCGGACCCAAGGCGGTTGCGGCCTGAGGATTCGGGATTCGGGATTCGGGATTCGGGATAGCGCAGCACGGGTGCGGTTGTCTTGCGCCGTATTGATTGATGTCACAAACAAGGCGACGCGCACGCGTCGCCTTGCTGCATCTGTAGCGGACGCCGACGCTGCAGCAGCCTCATCGGCACGGTTCCTGCTGCGGGCAAAATGCCCTGCATTGCGATCGATGCAGCGCGCCCTCATCTTGCCGATGCCGCCTGCCATTCCGGCAAGCAGCATTCAACCCACCACTGCGGGCGACTTCCAGCGCGCGGCGCGTTAACGTAGCGCGCTGCGCCATCCCCGACCCGTTCCACGATTCGAGAGAACCCGCATGACTGCATCCCCCTCCAAGCTGGCCCAACTGCGCGACCTGTCCGTGGTGGTCGCCGACACCGGCGATTACGACGCCATCAAACGCCTGAAGCCGGTTGATTGCACCACCAATCCCACTCTGGTCAAGAAGGCGCTGGACCTGCCGGTCTACGCCGACCTGATCGAACGCGAACTGGCCTGGGGCCGCGAGCACGGCGGCGACGACCGCACCACCACCGTCCACGAGGTCGCCGACCGCCTGACCATCGGCGTGGGCGTCAAACTGGCCGAACTGGTCCCGGGGCGCGTGTCCACCGAGGTGGATGCCGATCTTGCCCACGACACCCAGGCCACCATCGCCAAGGCCCGCAAGTTCATTGCGATGTACGCCGAGCGTGGCGTGCCCAAGGACAAGATCCTCATCAAGATCGCCGCCACCTGGGAAGGCATCGAAGCCGCGCGCCAGCTGCAGATCGAAGGCATCGACTGCAATCTCACGCTGATCTTCAATCACTCGCAGGCGCTGGCCTGCGCCGAAGCCGGCGTCTTCCTGATCTCCCCGTTCGTGGGCCGCATCCTGGATTACTCCCTCGCCCAGGGCCAGACCCCGGCCAGCATCGATGAAGACCCGGGCGTGGTATTCGTGCGCACCGTGTACGACGCATTCAAGCGCCGTGGCTCGCCCACCGTGGTGATGGGCGCCTCGTTCCGCTCCACCGCGCAGATCGAAGCGCTGGCCGGTTGCGACCGCCTGACCATTTCTCCCGACCTACTGGAAAAGCTCGACGCCGAACACGGCGAGCTGCCGCGCAAGCTCTCGCCCGCACAAGCTGACAACGCGCAGATCACCCCGATCAACGCCGACAGCTTCGCCACCGACCTGGCCGCCGATGCGATGGCCACCGAAAAGTTGGCCGGCGGCATCGAGACCTTCGCCAAGGACCTGCAGGCCTTGCGCAAGACCATTGCCGACAAACTGGCCGGCTGATCGCCGCACGCAAGGCACAAGACCGACGCCCGCTGCCACTGGCCGCGGGCGTTTTTGTTGGTGAGCATGGCCTTGCTCAGCACGCGTGCGCGCAACAACCGCAGGCCGGTTCTGACCGGCTAGTTCTGACCGGCCAGGCACGCACACCGCGCGTTTATGCAATGCCGGGCTGCATCCTTGAACGCGCGCACACAGCGCCAGTTCTCCGTTGATCGACCGATCGGTCAAGCGCTCGGCCCACCGCCCAACGCAGACAAGACGGTCCACGCCATCCTGCCGTCGCACCCGGCGCTGCGTCTGCACACCGCGCTTACACCGCTGCCAAGCGCACTGCCTAGAATCCGGTTTCCTCAACTGGCTGGCAGACGATGGCAAACATTGCAGTGGTGATGGTCGATGGCGTGGCCGATTGGGAGATCGGCGTGGTACTGCCAGCGGCGCGCGAATGGTTCGGGGACCAGGTGGCCATCGCCAGTATCGACGGCCAACCGGTGCAGTCCATCGGCGGCCTGCGCATCGTCCCGGAATTCGCCCTCTCGGACCTGGCGCCGCTGGCAGCGGACCTGTGGATCCTGCCTGGCAGCGAGCGTTGGCAGGCCGGCGAGATCCCGGGCCTGAGCGGCTTGTTGGTCGAACGCGTGCAGCAGCAGCGACCGGTTGCTGCGATCTGCGGGGCGACCCTTGCGCTGGCCTACGCCGGCCTGCTCGACGACCGTGCGCATACCAGCAACTCGCTGGCGTTCCTGCAGGATCATGTGGTGCCGTACGCTGGCGCCAAGCAATTTCGTCATGAAAAAGTCGTCACTGCCGACGGGGTCATCACCGCGCCGGGCACCAGCCCGGTCGGTTTTGCAGTGGCCTGCATGCGCCTGCTGCATCCCGAGCGCAGCGACACACTTGCCCAGCTCCGTGGCATGTTTTGCGGCGAATTTGTCTGATCGCTTCCGCACCGGGCCGGCATCCGCGGCGCCTGGTGCACTGCGGATGCCAAAAAAATGGCCACGCCGTCTCCGGCGCAGCCATCCAAGTTGCCTGGCATGCACTCCCATGCGCTGCCTGTCGTGATGACGCTGCCGGTCGCTGACGGCCATCCGCACGCCGCCACGCGAACGTGGACAGCGTCTGGATCCGGCCTCGCCTTTCCGTCAGGCATCCAGCCCGATCGGGCAGCTCACTCCCGTTCCGCCAAGCCCGCAATAACCATTGGGGTGCTTGGCGAGGTATTGCTGGTGACCGTCTTCGGCGTAGTAGAACGTTGGCGCCGGGAAACGGATCTCCGTGGTGATCGCGCCATGGCCCGCCGCGTCCAGCTGCTGCTGGTACGCGTCGCGGCTGGCAAGCGCGGCGTCGTACTGGTCCTGCGTGGTGCAATAGATCGACGAGCGGTACTGCGTTCCGACATCGTTCCCCTGACGCATGCCCTGGGTGGGGTCATGGCTTTCCCAGAACGTGCGCAACAGCTGTGCGAACGACACCGACTGCGCGTCGTAGACCACCAGCACCGCCTCGGTGTGCCCCGTCTGTCCGGAACAGACCTCGTCATAGGTGGCATTCGGCGTTTCGCCGCCGGCATAACCCACTGCCGTGGTGAACACCCCTGGGACGTTCCAGAACTTGCGTTCTGCACCCCAGAAGCAACCCAGCCCGAATTGCACCTGTGCCAGCCCGGCGAATTCGCCGCGCAACGGATGTCCGTTGACCAGATGCGTGTTGTACAGCGGTAGCGCCTGATCGCGTCCTGGCAGTGCCTCGCCCGGACGGGGCATGCGTTGTTTGAAAGCGCCGATTCCCAGCATGGTGCAACTCCGCAATCGTGAGGATTGCCCGCTGGATGGCGCCGACCGGAGCGGCTTTCAAGCCTGCCCGGCCGGCGCGTACGGCCGCACCGCGTTACTTGGCCTTGACCGCTGCAGAGCGCGTATCGACTTCCGGCATCGCCGAGCTGTGGTGATTGATAATCAGCCACTTGCCGTCGCGCTTTTCGTAGACGAAGGTGTAGCGCGCCTGCACGTCGCTCTTCTTGCCGTCCTTGTCGGTCAGCGTGAAGGTGTATACGCCGGCGTCCACTGCACTGTCGTCATCGAGCAGGCGCACGGTGCGGTAGTTGACCACGCCCTTCGGCTTCTTGGTCAGGAACAGCTCGAAGTACTTCTCGATCTGCTCGCGCGAGGCGCGCACTTCGTTGGACACGGTCGGCAACAGCACGCCATCGGGCGCATACAGGTCGGCCACCTTGTGCGGGTTGCCGGTCGCCAGGGCGGCGTTCCAGGTATCGAACAGCGCGGCCACTTCGCGCTCCTCGCCGGCGGCCGGCAACTTGGCCTTGTCGCTGTAGTGCATCACACCGCCAGCCAGCGCCGGGGTGGCGGCCAGAGCCAGGACCAGGGAAGACAGAATGCGACGCATGGGGAAATCTCCAGGTGGTTGTTGTGAGGTGCCTCAGCAGGCGAGCCCAGTATCGAAATCAAGCGACCCCAACAATTCTGCCGATAGGCATATACTCAAATATGCTGATCGGCGTAGAGCGAACACATGGAAACCATGACCAATGCAGGCGATTGGCGCCTGGCCTTGCGCCGCGAGGCCTCCGACAGCGCGCGCTGGCAGGCGCTGTGGGAGGTGGCTGTGGCGCTGCGTCAGGCGCACACACCCGAACAGGCCTGCGACACGGTGCTTGCCCGTGTGCTGCTGCTGCTGGGCCTGGAGCACGGCGCGGTCCTGGCGCAGCGCGGGCCGCGCACGCTGCTCATGGCCAGCCGCGGACGCGCGCTGCCGCCCGGTGCCAGCGCGGCCGGCGACAGCCATGAAGCGGCCTGGCTGATGCCGCCGCGCCCGGCCGATATGCGCGAGGCCAGGGTACCGATTCAGGCGCTGGGCAGCAGCCACGGCATGCTGTGCGTGGCCTGGAACGACGGCCGCCCGGCGCCCGGCAACGACGACGTGCAGGCCTTGCAGGCGTTTGCGCTGTTGCTGCCGGCGATGGTGGGCGAGCCTGCCAAGCCTGTGGTCACGCGTCGGCGCAGGCCGCTGCAGGACGATCGCCTCAATGGGCTGAGCAAGCGCGAAAAACAGGTGCTGTCGCTGCTTCCGCGCGGACTCACCAATGCCAGCCTTGCAGCTGAACTGGGGATTTCTCCCGGCACGGTGAAGGTGCATGTGGAGCGCATCCTGCAGAAACTTGAGGTAAAAGATCGCACCCAGGCCGCGGTGTACGCGGTCCAATCCGGACTTGCGCTATGAATGCATTGGCGGTGCGTTGGAACGATTGGCCGATCACCCGCAAGAGCCTGGCGGTGGTCACCTTGCCGCTGCTGTTGCTGGCGGTGGCGCTCATGGCGATCTACAGCGTGGAACGGCAGAACATCGCCGCCGAAAACGACGTTCGCCAGACCCTGGAGGTGCTGAGCGACCTGTACGAGGCGCACGCGCTGCTGGCCGAAACGGCAGCCGGCGTGCGCGGGTACCGGCTGGTGCGCCGCGATGAGTTCCTGACCCCGTACCGCGATGCCGAACCGCGCCTGCAAGGCGTGGCCGACCGGCTCTCCCAACGCATCACCGACCCGGCACAGGCGCAGCGTTTTGCCCGCATCAAACCGCTGTTCGCGGAGAAGATGCAGGGCTGGCGCCGCCTGCTGGCACCGGACCTGAGTCGCGAAGAGGAAATCCGCCAGCTGTGGGACGGCAAGTACAAGCTCGACATCCTGCGTGCGGAACTGCGCGAACTACGCAACTACGAAACCGCACAACTGCAGGTGCGCAGCGCCAAGGCGCAAGGCTTGCGGCAACGCAACCTCATCATCACCCTGAGCGCAGCGATGCTGGGCGGCCTGGGCGCGGTCTTCGCCGTGGCCTGGTTTGCCTCGGCGCTGTCCGGGCGCCTGCGCACCCTGGCCGCCAATGCCGACCGCCTGGGCGAAGGCCTGCCGCTGGCGGCGCAGCCGCGTGCCGGCGATGAGCTGGGGCAGGTCGGGCAGCGCCTGGCGCAGGCCAGCGAGCTGCTGGCCGCGCGCGCGGCCGAAGCGCAGCTGGCGCGACGCGAAGCCGAGACCGCCAACCACGCCAAGACCGAATTCCTTTCGCGCAGCAGCCATGAACTACGCACCCCGCTCAACGCCATTCTGGGCTATGCGCAGGTGCTGGAAATGGATCTGCCCGAACCCGGCCCACGACGCCATCTGCAGCACATCCTGGCCGCCGGCCGACACCTGCTGGGGCTGATTACCGAACTGCTGGACATCGCGCGCATCGAAGCCGACAAGCTGGATCTGAGCCCCGAGCCGATCGCGGTACGCGACGCCCTGCACGAGGCCCAGGGCCTGATCGCACCGGACGCCGATCGGTACGGCGTCAGCCTGCAGCCACCGCTCATCGATGGTCCGTGGACCGTCCGCGCCGATGTCCAGCGACTGCGCCAGGTGTTGCTCAACCTGTTGTCGAACGCGGTCAAGTTCAATCGCACCGGCGGCCGGGTACAGGTCACTGCCACGCTGGATGGCGACCAGGTTCGCATCACCGTGGCCGACCAGGGCGCGGGGCTGACGCCGGCGCAGATCGAGCGCCTGTTCACGCCATTCGAGCGGCTTGGCGCGGAGCGCTCGGCGGTGGAAGGCACCGGCCTGGGGCTGGCGCTGAGCAAGCGCCTGATCGAGGCGATGGGTGGGCGGATCGGCGTGGACAGCAGCCGCGACGGCGCACGCTTCTGGATCGCGCTGCCGCAGGGCGAACCGCAGCGCGACGAAGCGCCACGTACCCTGTTGCCGCCCAGCACCAGCGGCAGCGGCGTGTGCCGCTTGCTGAGCATCGAGGACAACCCCTCCAACCAGGCGCTGATCCGCACGCTCACCGAGCGCCGACCGCAGTGGCAACTGCTGGAAGCGGCCAGCCTGGCGCAGGCGCGCGACCTGTTGCAGCACGGCCTGCCGGACCTGATCCTGCTGGACCTGCACCTGAGCGACGGCAATGGCGAAGAACTGTTGCGCGAACTGCAGGCGCAGCCGGCCACAGCACAGGTGCCGGTGGTGGTCATCAGCGCCGATGCCACCAGTGCCACGCTGGCACGGGTGGGCAACCAGGGCGTGCATGCGTATCTGACCAAACCGCTGGACGTGGCGGAATTCTTCACTGTACTCGACAGGCTGCTCGCATGACGCGCGACGATATCCTCGGCTCCCGCATCCTCATCGTCGATGACGAACCGGCCAATGTGCGGCTGCTGGAAGACCTGCTGCAACGCGAAGGCTTCCAGCAGGTCATCGCCACCACCGACCCGCTGCGGGTGATGGGACTGGTGTCGGCCTTCGCGCCGGATCTGATCCTGCTGGATTTGAAGATGCCGGAGCTGGATGGCTATGCGCTGCTGGAACAGCTGGCGCGGCTGTCCGATCCGGGCCATTTCCTGCCGGTGATCGTGCTCACCGCCGACCCCAGCCGCAGCGCGCGGCATCGCGCCCTGGGCCTGGGTGCCAAGGACTTCCTGACCAAGCCGCTGGACACCTTCGAGGTCGCGCTGCGGGTGTGGAACGTGGCCGAAACCACCGTGCTGTTCAAGCGCCTGCGCGCACTGGCCGCGCCGGATGCCGTGCCACCGGGCTGGCGGCAATCCGGCTGATGCATGCACCCCACCAACGTGGGAGCGCACCTGGGCGCGACAAGCCTTCCCGGTAACGCCCCATCGCGCCCGGGTGCGCTCCTACGGCTGGCGCGACAAGCGCTCTGTAGGCTCCATGCCAGCCCACCACCAACGTAGGAGCGCACCTGGGCGCGACTGGCCTTCCCGATAACACCCCATCGCGCCCGGGTGCGCTCCTACGGCTGGCGCGACAAGCGCTCTGTAGGCTCCATGCCAGCCCACCACCAACGTAGGAGCGCACCTGGGCGCGACTGGCCTTCCCGATAACACCCCATCGCGCCCGGGTGCGCTCCTACGGCTGGCGCGACAAGCGCTCTGTAGGCTCCATGCCAGCCCACCACCAACGTAGGAGCGCACCTGGGCGCGACTGGCCTTCCCGATAACACCCCATCGCGCCCGGGTGCGCTCCTACGCTGGCGCGACAGCCGCCTACCCCTAACCGGTGCCACCGCCTAAACTTGCGGTCTACTTATTGCCGATGCCCCGCATGTCCGAGATTCCCGTCACCGACGCCACCGCCCCGGCGGAGAAGAAAGACTTCATCCGCCAGATCGTTCGCGAGGACCTGGCCAGCGGCAAGCACACGGTCATCCGCACGCGCTTCCCGCCCGAGCCCAACGGCTACCTGCACATCGGCCACGCCAAGGCGATTTGCCTGGATTTCGGCCTGGCGGCCGAATTCGGCGGACTGTGCAATCTGCGCCTGGACGACACCAATCCGGCCAAGGAAGACCCCGAATTCGTAGTCGCCATCCAGGACGACGTGCGCTGGCTGGGCTTTGCGTGGGCGCAGCTGCGCCATGCCTCGGACTACTTCGAGGTGTATTACCTGGCCGCCGAAAAACTGATCCGCGACGGCCATGCCTTCGTCTGCGACCTCTCTGCCGAACAGGTACGCGAGTACCGCGGCACGCTCACCGAGCCGGGCCGCAACTCGCCGTACCGCGAGCGCAGCGTGGACGAAAACCTGGATCTGTTCCGGCGCATGCGCGCAGGCGAATTCCCCGATGGTGCACGCACCCTGCGCGCCAGGATCGACATGGCCAGCGGCAACATCAACCTGCGCGACCCGGCGCTGTACCGCATCAAGCATGTGGAGCACCAGAACACCGGCAACACCTGGCCGATCTACCCAATGTACGACTTCGCGCATTCGCTGGGCGATGCGGTGGAAGGCATCACCCACTCGTTGTGCACGCTGGAATTCGAAGATCATCGCCCGTTGTACGACTGGTGCGTGGACAAGGTGGACCTGGCCGGTCACCCGGAACTGCTGCAGCCGCTGCTGGACAAGGGCTTGCCGCGCGAAGCGGCCAAGCCGCGTCAGATCGAGTTTTCGCGCCTCAACATCAACTACACGGTGATGAGCAAGCGCAAGCTCACCGCGCTGGTGGAAGAACAGTTGGTGGACGGCTGGGACGACCCGCGCATGTACACGCTGCAGGGCCTGCGTCGGCGTGGCTACACACCGGCGGCAATGCGCCTGTTCGTGGACCGCGTGGGCATCAGCAAGCAGAATTCGATGATCGATTTCTCGGTGCTGGAAGGCTGCCTGCGCGAGGATCTGGATGCCGCCGCGCCGCGCCGCATGGCCGTGATCGAGCCGCTCAAGCTGGTGCTGACCAACCTGCCCGACGGCCACACTGAGACGCTGCAGTTTTCCAACCATCCCAAGGACGAAAGCTTCGGCACGCGCGAGGTGCCGTTCGCGCGCGAGTTGTGGATCGAGCGCGAGGATTTCGCCGAAGTTCCGCCCAAGGGCTGGAAGCGGCTGGTGCCGGGTGGCGAGATCCGTCTGCGCGGGGCAGGCATTGCCCGCGTGGACGAGGTCATCAAGAACGCCGCTGGCGACATCGTCGAACTGCGCGGCTGGCTGGACCCGGAATCGCGCCCGGGGATGGAAGGTGCTAACCGCAAGGTCAAGGGCACCATCCACTGGGTTAGCGCCACGCATGCGGTAGAAGCGGAAATCCGCCTGTACGACCGCCTGTTTTCGGTGGAAAAGCCCGACGACGAATCCGAGGGCAAGACCTACCGCGACCATCTCAACCCCGAGTCCAAGTGCAGCGTGCGCGGCTATGTGGAGCCCTCTGCCGCGCAGGCAACGCCGGAGCAGGCGTTCCAGTTCGAGCGCACCGGTTACTTCGTCGCCGATCGCCGCGACCACGGCGCGGCAACGCCGGTCTTCAACCGCAGCGTGACCTTGCGCGACACCTGGACCACCCCGCGCCAGCCGTAAGAGTGCACCCGGGCGCGATGGGGCATTCCCGGGAAAGCCTATCGCGCGCGGGGTGCGCTCCTACGGCGCTGGCGCACGGCGATACCTTGCTCATCCAGCTGCCGCACTGCACGCTGCGGGGCATGACATGCACGGAGACGCACGATGCGTGAACGTTTGACGATGGGCGTCGCCTGCGGTATTGGCGCAGGTGCGCTGTGGGGACTGGTGTTCCTGGCCCCACAACTCTTGTCAGCGTTCACGCCGATGCAGCTGGCAGTGGCGCGCTATTTGTCCTATGGCGTGGTGGCCGCGCTGGTGCTGGCACCACGGGCACGCCTCACCGCCGCCCGCCTGGGTCGCGCCGAGTGGTGGGCGCTGGTGCGCCTGAGCCTGATGGGCAATCTGATCTACTACGTACTGCTGGGCAGCGCCGTGCAGTGGGCCGGCAGTGCAGCCACCGCACTGATTATCGGCCTGTTGCCGGTGGTGGTGACCGTCATCGGTACCCGCGCGGCGGGCGCGGTACAGCTGCAGCGGCTCGCCGCGCCGTGCGCACTGTGCGTCATCGGCGTGGCATTGGTCGCGCTGGACACCGTGCAGGACGACTCCGGGCAGCAGGCAGGCGATCGTCTCACCCGCGTCGCGGGCTTGCTGTGCGCGGCGGGTGCGTTGGCGTCGTGGTCGGCCTATTCCATCGTCAATGCGCGCTGGCTACGACGCTGCCCCGATCTGTCCGGCGGTGACTGGTCGCTGTTGACCGGCGTGGTGACCGGCGCACTGGCCGCATTGCTGGCACCTGCAGCGTTGATCGGCAGTACCTGGCACGCGCCGATCGACTGGGCCGGCTTCTGGGGTGTTTCGCTGCTGCTGGGCATCCTGGCCTCGGTCATCGGCAATGCACTGTGGAACCGCGCGAGCCGCGTGCTGCCGCTGACCTTGGTGGGGCAGATGATCGTCTTTGAGACGGTATTCGCACTGATCTACGGGTTCGCCTGGGAAATGCGCCTGCCCACGCCATTGGAGCTGGCGGCCATGGCCTGCCTGCTCATCGGCGTGCTGTGGTGCACTGCGCTGCATACAAAGGCGAACTGACGGCAGCGGTTGGCCGCAGCCTGGCCATCAAGGCTTACCATGCCCCCTCACCTGCCGTGATCGGAGCAACCACATGACCCGCGCCTTGTCCTGGTATCTGAGCATTCTGCTGTTGCTGTCTTCGTCCCTCCTGGTCGGCTGTGTCGCCGCAACGCCGGGCGCGCCGACGCCACCGCCTGCATCCGCCCCGACCCCGCTGACCGTGGTCACCGCCTGCAAGGTCGATGCGGATTGCACGGTGAAGAACGTGGGCAACTGTTGCGGTGCCTATCCGGCCTGCGTCAACGTCAACAGCCCAACCGACCCGAAAGCCGTGATGGCACAGTGCCAGTCCAGCGGCATGATGAGCGTGTGCGGCTCTCGCGAGATCAGCGCCTGCCAGTGCGTGTCCGGCCAATGCGCTGCGCAGTAGACCCCGTATCGTCGGGCGACCCTGCGCGGTAGTCGCGCAGGCGCTGCGCCGGCACGCCGAAGACCATCGGTGCCAGCGGCACCCGGATCCGGCGGCGACAGCGTTTTGCGCGCCGCGTCCGGGTCGATACACTGCGCCGCTTGGTTTCTTCTCCGCTACCGGTCGTCCAGTGATGCTCTACGCGCAAGTCCACCTCACCCTGCCCGCCTGGATCCATGACTTCGTGGATGCCAGCCGCGCCTATCCCGGCGACGACGACAAGGTGGCGCTGGCCATCGCGCTGTCGCGGATGAATGTGGAAGCCCGCACCGGCGGCCCGTTCGGCGCGGTGGTGTTCGGGCCGGATCATCACATCATTGCTGCGGCGGTGAACCGGGTGGTGCCGCAGACCACCTCGCTGGCGCATGCCGAGAACATGGCCTACATGCTGGCGCAGCAGCGCCTGCAGACGCCGCGCCTGAACGACGTGCTGGCGCCGATCACCCTGGCCACCTCCGCGCAACCGTGCTGCCAATGCTATGGCGCCACGGTGTGGGCCGGCATCGACCGGCTGCTGATCGGTGCCCGCGCCGAAGACGTAATGGCGCTGACCGAATTCGACGAAGGTCCACTGCCCGCCGACTGGGTGGGCGAACTGACCCGCCGTGGCATCGAGGTGGTGCGCGATGTACAGCGCGAACAGGCCTGTGCGGTCCTGCGCAGCTACGGCGAGGGCGGCGGTGACCATTACTGACCGCGCTGTGCGGGCGCCGCGATGAGCGGGTTGCTCTGCTATTGCCGCCAGGGCTTCGAGCCTGAATTGGCGGCGGAACTGAGCGCGCGCGCGGCCTTCGTCGGCATTGCCGGCTATGCACGTACGCAACGTAACGATGGCTACGTGCTGTTCGTCTGCGACGAGGCCGCAGCACTGGCCGCCAGGCTGCAGTGGCGCGAGCTGATCTTTGCGCGCCAGAAGCTGGTCGTGCTTGCCGAACTCAAGGGCATCGATCCGAAGGACCGCATCACGCCGATCCTGGCCGCGCTGGACGGGCAACCGCGCTTTGGCGACCTGTGGGTGGAACACCCGGATTCGGATGCCGGCAAACCGCTGGCGGGGCTGGCGCGCAGCTTCGGCAACGCGCTGCGCCCAGCACTGCGCAAGGCCGGCCTGTTGACCGACAAGCCGCACGCGCGCCTGCCGCGCCTGCATGTGTGTTTTCTCGATGGCGACCACGCGCTGCTGGCAGTGGCCGATGCCGACGACAGTGCGCCGTGGCCACTGGGGATTCCCCGCCTGAAACTGCTGCCCGAAGCGCCGTCGCGCTCGGCGCTCAAGCTCGACGAAGCGCTGCTGACCCTGCTCACTCACGAAGAACGCGAGCGCCTGGTCAAACCCGGCATGCGTGCCGCCGATCTGGGCGCTGCCCCCGGCGGCTGGACCTGGGTGCTGACGCGCCAGCATGTGCACGTCACCAGCGTGGACAACGGCCCGTTGCGCGAGCATGTGCTGGCCACCGGGCTGGTCGAACATCTGCGCGCGGACGGCTTTCACTGGAAGCCGGCGCAATCGCTGGACTGGATGGTCTGCGACATGGTGGAGCAACCGCGCCGCGTTGCCGAGCGCATGGCCACCTGGGTGCGCGAAGGCTGGTGCCGCCACACCATCTTCAACCTCAAGCTGCCGATGAAAAAACGCTGGGAAGAAACGCGTCTGTGCCTGGACCTGTTCGAGCAGCAGGCGGAGAAAGCGCTGACCGTGCGAGCCAAGCAGCTGTATCACGACCGGGAAGAGATCACGGTGCTGGCGATGCGGGAGTGAGGCTGGAATCGGGAATCGGGAATCGGGAATCGTAAAAGCGGTTGGTCGGCTCCCCGCTTTCCATTGAGAGCCGACCGATGCGTTCAAGGCGGTTCCAACGGCCCGATGAGGGCCGGAACCGGCTCGTTTACGTTTACAGCACGATGCGTTTGCTGCCCTCGCGTGCGGAGCGGTAGATCGCATCGACAATGCGGATGTCGCGCAGGCCTTCTTCGCCGGGCGCGCGCAAGGGCGTGCCGTTGATGATGGCCAACGCGTCCTCGTCCATCTGCAGCGCTTGCTGGTGCGGCACCTTGGCATCGAGCACGCGGCCATCGCTGGCCTTGCCGGTCACGCCCTGGTAGCTCTGGAACGGCGACAGTTCGTACCAACCGCGCTCGCACTCGGCGCGCAGCACATTCATGCTGGCACCGAAGCTGGTCTTGCACTGCGCCCGCACGGCGTTGGGGAACTCCAGCGTGAAGTCCATATGCTCGTCCACCTCGTCAAACAGCTCGGGGCGGTCGGTCCAACGCTTGGCGGTTACCGCCAGCGGTTCGGCACCCACGGTGTAGCGCGCGGCGTTGAGCGGATACACGCCCATGTCGTACATCGCGCCGCCACCGAACTGCGAGCGCAGGCGCCAAGGGCGGTCGGCCTTGGCCGTGCCGCGGTAGCCGTTGTAGCCGGCCTCGGCACGCACGCGCTGCATTGCACCGAAGGGCTTTTCGCCGGCCATTGCGATCAACCGGCGCGTATTGGGTTCGTGCTGCATGCGGTAGCCGATCGTCAGCGCGACCTTGTTGCGCTTGCAGGCCGCGATCATCGCCTCGCATTCGCCCGCGTGCATGGCCATCGGCTTTTCGCACCACACATGCTTGCCGGCCGCCGCCGCACGCAACGTCAGTGGCGCATGCAGATGGGTCGGGGTGACGATATACACCACATCGATGTCGTCGTTATCGGCGATGCGGTCGAAGTTCTCGTAGGTGTAGACGTTGCGATCGGCAATGCCGTACCTGGATTGCCACTGCGGAATCTTCGATGGCGTGCCGGTCACGATGCCCGCCAGCTTGCAATGCTTGGTCAAGGCCAGGCCCGGGGCGAGTTGTTCGCTGGCATAACCGCCCAGGCCGGCCAGTGCGACATTGAGCGGTTTTCCAGGCTTCTTCTTCGGCAGCGCCCACGCTGGCGCGCCGAGCAGGATGCCGGCACCGCCGAAGGCGGCAAGCAGGCGGCGACGCGTCAAGGATTCCACGGACATGCAAACCTCCTTCAAGAAAAGTGAAAGCAAGCCCTACCCGGCCGCGGATGATCCATGCTGCCTCTGGTAGCGATGCATCCATGGCCTGCAGACCGCGGGCATGGACACCTCGCCACCCGGCATCCGCGCCATCGCGCGCGTTGCCAAACCAGGACTGCCTGCGCACCTTACTGGATCGTGCGTGATTGCGGCCATGCATGCATCTGCCCGCGTATCGCCCTGCAACCGGACCGAACCGCATCTGCGAAGGCGTGTGTGACACGGCAAGGTTCCGGCACAGTGAAACGCCGCAGTTGAAACGTCCAGTCGGCAGCGCGCCGGACACGACACCGGATGCTGAAACTGCTGTACACATCGCATCGTGTCTCAGCTCGCGCAACCGCCTGCTGGCATCCTGCAGGTCACTCGTGGAGAAGGTCCCATGCAACCGATCGAACTCAAGGACGCAGCCGCCTTCGGCAGCGAATTCCTGCGCCTGACCCTATTGCAGGGGTTTCAGTCGCTGACCAAACGCGACCTGGAATTGCTGATTTTCGTGCTGCTGGAGCGCGATGGCGCCGTTTCGCGCAACAGCTCCAATGCAGCAGTGGCGCTGCAGTTGCGGGTCACTCCGGCCAAGGTGAGGGCCTTGCGCCGCGACGGCTACGCACGCTGGCGTGCATTGGTTCCCGAGGAAGGCGATGCGGCGATGCAGCGCATCGTGGCCAATGTCTTGACCGAGGACAACCTGCGTTCCGGCGCCAAGCACGTCAGCGAACGCAGCCGCAAGGAAGGCTTTCTGGCCGTGCGCATCGAACACCCCGATGACGCACAGCAGTTCGAGCAGGCCATCGTCGAGGTCGGCGCGCTGCCGGTGTACGAGCGCAACCGGGAGGTGGTCGCGGTGCGCTTCGACACCCTGCTCAGGATCGCCGAGCGCTGGGGCTATCTGCAGCCCGATCCGCAGGCCACCATGCGCGCGTTGCACAAGCTCACGCCCACTGCCGAGGAAGTGTCGGACCTGCTGAAGAAGGACATTGCACAACTGCGCTGGGAGGACGTGCGGCGAGCCCTCAACAGCCTGGGCGCCAAGGCCGTGGCCAGTACCGCCGAAGGCGGCTTAAAAGGCCTGCTGAAGATCGCGTTCCCCTTCATTCCCGGATAGCCGCCATGGAGACAGGCCGCCACTGGCCGTGCACTGCACCGTCGCAACCGCTGCGCACCGGCAACGGTCATGCCCTCAAGCGTGCGGCCCGTTCTATGCTTGCCGGCTATTCACCATCAGGGGGATCTGATGACCACCATCCGCACTACCACCTTCGCCGCCCTGCTGCTTGTGTGCGGGCCCGCCGCCGCACAGCAGTCGTCTGCGCCCACGCCGGCCAGCAGCATGCCGCTGATCGAGGTCCCCAGCGCCATCCGGACCCAACCGTTGGCCAGTGGCCAGATCACCCACCAGACCCAGCTGGAACGCCCACGGGGGGAGTCCAGCGTGATCGTGCGATCGATCCAACCCGATAGCGTGGTCGGCAGCCGCTATCGGATCGACTTCCAGGCACTGGACATCGACGCAGACGGCCGTATCAGCCGTGCCGAAGCCCAGGCCAACCCGGCCCTGGCCGACGAATTCGACGCGCTCGACCTGCACCACAGCGGGTTTCTCACCCGCGAACAGTTGGCCGGGTGGCTGGTGCAGTAAACGCCATCCTGCGCGGCAGACACCCTGCGCAAACGTGAACCGGGCCGTGGCGTGCGCCGGAAAACACCGCTTGCAGTGTCCCAGGCGGTCGGCTAGATTGTATTTTACGGATACAATCTGGATGGACAATGACCACACGCCCGACACTCGCTGCAGACCTTGGTTATCAGCTGCAACTGGCCGCCCTGGCGTCCACGCATGCGGCCCGCCAGGAGCTGGCCGACCTGCAGCTCACCCCGGCGCGCGTCACCGCCTTGATCCATATTCGCGACCAACCCGGGTGCGATCAGACTGAACTCGGCAACCGCCTGCTGGTCAACCGCGCCGCCGGCATGAAGATCGCCAATGCACTGGCCGAGCAAGGCCTGATCGAGCGCCTGGCCGGCCGTGACCGGCGCAGCAAGGGGCTGTATCTCACTGTAACCGGCCAGCGCACGCTGGTGGTGGCCCAAGGCTGCCTGGCGCGCGCTGTGGAGCGCACCTGCAGCAGCCTGCAGCCAGGCGAGCAACGCACCCTGCTGCAGTTGCTCTGCAAATTGAACGCCAGCGCCACGCTGGAACGCACCGCCCCGCCGGAAGCCATGCTGGCCGACGGGGCTTGATTCCCTGTACCCCGATCTGAAGGAGACACCGCTTGAACGAGCATGACGTGGTATCTGTCCGCATCGAGAACCGCATTGCCTGGGTGAAGTTCGCACGCCCGGAAAAGCGCAATGCGATGAGTCCGGCGTTGAACCGCCGCATGATGGACGTGCTGGACGAACTGGAATTCGACGAGAACGTCGGCGTGCTGGTGCTCAGCGGCGAGGGCACCGCCTGGTCGGCCGGCATGGACCTGAAGGAATATTTCCGCGAGACCGAGGCGCAGGGCCTACGCGGCGTGCGCCGCTCGCAGCGCGAGTCCTACGGCTGGTTCCGCCGCCTGCGCTGGTACCAGAAGCCGACCATCGCCATGGTCAACGGCTGGTGTTTCGGCGGCGGCTTTGGCCCCTTGTTCGCCTGCGACCTGGCGATCGCTGCCGACGAAGCGCAGTTTGGTCTGTCGGAGATCAACTGGGGCATCCTGCCCGGTGGCGGCGTCACCAAGGTGGCCGTGGAACTGCTGTCGATGCGCGACGCCATGTGGATGACGCTGACCGGCGAGATGGTGGACGGCAAGCAGGCCGCGCAATGGCGCCTGGTCAACGAAAGCGTACCGTTGGAGCGGCTTGAGGCGCGTACGCGCGAGGTGGCCGAGCTGTTGCTGCGCAAGAATCCGATCGCACTCAAGTACGCCAAGGATGCGGTGCGTCGCGTGGGCACCATGACCTACGACGAAGCCGAAGACTATCTGGTCCGCATGCAGGAAGCGGCCAATTCCTTCGACAACAACGCGCGCAAGGAAGGGATCCGGCAGTTCATCGACGAGAAGAGCTACAAGCCCGGGCTGGGCGAGTACGACCTCAGCAAAAGCAGAACCTGAGCCTGACCGACCCAACCCGACCCGCCGTCCCCAACTGGATGTGGACGGCGCACAGGAATCGGCATGTCCGCCAGGGACATGCCGATTCCCGGCGCAGGCCGCGACCGCCTGAGGATTGCTCGCTAGGTAGCGTTGGCCGCCAGACCGGATCGCCGATGCCGCCATGCCGTTGCACTGCACAGCCGGATACGGCACGCGACCAACGCAACTGGCCGGCCCGCAGCGTGGCCGGCGTGCACTGCCGCTGCGCCTGCATACCACTTCGCGTCGCGCGCAGGCGTTTCCTCCCCTCCCCCGTGTGCCTGTCGTCGCCTTCCTTTCAGCCCTGCCTTCGGAACACAGCGCCATGACTTCGCCGATCGACTCGATTGCCCTGCACGCCCGCCTCACCCCGCACCGGCTCGCGGCCCGCGACCTGGTACTGGATCGGCACTGGAGCTACGCCGAACTGGACGATCTGGTCGGCCGGCTCGCCGCCTTGTTGCTGGCACGCGGCTGTGTCGAAGGCGAACGGCTGGCGGTGCTGGCGCGCAATTCGGTCTGGCAGGTGGCGCTGCACTTTGCCTGTGGTCGGGTCGGTGCCATCTACGTTCCGCTCAACTGGCGGCTCAGTGCCGCCGAGCTGGATATCCTGCTGCAGCGTGCCGAGCCATGCCTGGTACTGGGCGACGAGGTCGCGGCCGGGCGCGCGGACGTGGAGGCGTTGGCGGCCTTCGTCGAGGACGCCAGTGCGCTCGCCGCAGCACAGATGCCCGCCATTGCTCCCGAGCGTGTCAGCCTGATCCTGTTCACCTCCGGCACGTCCGGCCAGCCCAAGGGCGTGATGCTGAGCGAAGGCAACCTGCAGCAGACAGCGCAGAACTTCGGCGTGCTCACGCAGGTGGACGCGCGCAGCAGTTTCCTGTGCGAGGCACCGATGTTCCATGTCATCGGCCTGGTCACCAACGTCCGTCCTGCGCTGGCGGTGGGTGGCTCGATCCAGGTGTCCAACGGCTTCGAACCGGAGCGTACGTTGAACTGGCTGTGCGATCGCACCCTGGCAATCACCCACTACGTCGGTGTGCCGCAGATGATGCAGGCCTTCCGGCACCAACCTGGCTTCGATCCTGTTGCCCTTCGCCACCTCACTGCGCTGGTGAGCGGCGGTGCGCCGCACGCTGGCGAGGATCTGCTTGGCTGGCTGGAAGATGGCATCCCCATGGTCTGCGGGTACGGCATGAGCGAGGCCGGCACGGTGTTCGGCATGTCGGTCGACCAGGCCGTGATCCGCCGCAAGCTGGGCGCCGTCGGCATCTCCACGCCGGCCGTGCAGACACGGGTGCTGGACGCCGACGGCAACGACTGCCCACCCGAGGTGGCTGGCGAATTGCTGCTACGTGGGCCCAATCTCAGCCCTGGCTATTGGCGCGATCCGCACGCCAGCGCCGAGGCGCTGGACGCGCAAGGCTGGTTTCATACCGGCGATATCGTCAGGCGCGACGCCGATGGATTCTTCTGGGTGGTCGATCGCAAGAAGGACATGTTCATTTCCGGCGGCGAGAACGTCTATCCCGCCGAGATCGAGGCCACGCTGGCCGATCATCCGCAGATTCGCGAATGCGCGGTGGTCGGCATCGCCGACCCGCAGTGGGGCGAGGTCGGGTATCTGGCCATCGTCCCGGCCGGCCCGACGCTGGATCTGGAACAGATCCGCGAGTACCTGATCGCACGGCTTGCCAAGTACAAGGTGCCCAAGCATCTGCGCGTGGTCCAGGCCCTGCCACGTACGGCTACCGGCAAATTGCAGAAGGCGCAGTTGAAGCGGTCCTTGACCGACCAGCCCTGATCGGTACGCCGGCCGCTGGCGCGAGGCGCCGCTCCGGCCCGGCGTGTGCCACGACGCCGAACAGCTTGTCGGGTTGCCGGCTGTCCGCACGTGCGAGGCCCTGGCTGTGCCATCGGCATCGACGCGTCCTGCTCCCGGGGCTGCGGCGTTTGCCGGCATTGCCTCATCGGCGCGGCAGCGGCTCCCGGCATGCGCGTGCGGCCAATACCGAGGCCGCCGCCGCGTTCACGCAGACGCCTCCAGCAGCAGTTCCTCTTCGCCCTCGTGGCGATCCACCCAGATCGCGCCCTGCTCGGCCATCAGCGCCAGCTGGTGTTCGAGTTCGCGCAGCAGCAGCCGCACGCCGGGTTTGTGGATGGCGCTGCCATCGCGGTAGATCAAGCCACCCGCGCGCGCCTGCGCCGGCTGCTGCAACTGGAACGCACGCAGCTCGCCGCGTGCGATGTCGCCGGACACCATCATGCTCGGCATCACCGCAATGCTATCGGTGCCAAGCAGGATCTCGCGGGTGAAACTGGCCGAGCTGGAACGCAGATGGTCGCGCGTGGCCAGCCCGTGTTCGCGCATCACCTGCGCCACGTCGCGTTCCACATGCTGGCTCAAGGTCGGCAATACCTGTCGATAAGCCGCCGCTTCGGCAACCCGCACCGGGCCGTTCACGAATAGCGGGTGGTCGCTGCGCGCTACCAAGGCAATCGGATCCCTGTAGAGCACCTTGCGGATCAGTGCGTCGTAGCGCACCAGGGGATACAGCCTGCCGACCACCAGATCGACCTCGTTACCGGCCAGCTTGGGCAGCAGCTCGTCGGTGCGGCCGTGCAGCAGGCGCACGCGCAGCGTCGGCTCGGTACGGTACAGGGCCGCCAGCACCGCCGGCAGCAGACCACTGGCCGCCACCGGCAACGCGCCGACGGTGATGGTCAGCGCGTCGTCCTGCAACAGCCCCTCGAAGGTGTCCTGCGCCCGGCGCAGTTGTCCCAGCACCACGTGCGCGGTCTGCACCAGCACCTCGCCCATGGCATTGGGACGCACGCCACGCGAGTGGCGCTCGAACAACGGCGCACCGACGATCTCTTCGATTTCCTGCAGCGCACGCGTGAGCGCAGGCTGGGTCACGTTCAACACCCGCGAGGCGCGCAGCAGGCTCTTTTGTCGGTCCAACGCCTCGATGACTCGCAGGTGTCGCACCTTGATGCGGTGTTCGAAGAACACGGAGGACATGGTCATGGGAAGTGGGCCTTGCGTTGGGAAGTCGGGTGAGGCGGTGACTCGGCACGCCGCCGCAATGCACCGCGCCTGCATGAAGCCGTCGAAGGACGCGCCACGCATGATCGCGTCGCGTTGCCCGGGGTCGTCCGTACGTGCCGTGCGCATGTGTCGGTGACCGCGAAAGTGGCGCCATCTTGCACGAATCCGAGCCCGCCGCGTGCACGAATCGGCGCCGTTGCGATACCGACAATGTGGCTTGCCATGCTGCACTCCCGCAACGCGGCCCAATGCGATCGGACCAGTTGCACTGATTGTGTCGGGACCGCGCGCATCAGGCCCCAAGGGGACGACCAATCCCTGCGGAGTTCCAAGAAGGTATCCTTGAGATCCAAAGTGCCATCAAGCGCCCTCATCCGCAAGGTTTTTTATACCAGTCATTGCCAGTTTTGCCGTTCAGGTGAACGTGCGCTGCAGTACGGCGCGAGGGAATGGCGCCAGGGACGAACCATTCCTGGTTGCGTGCGGCCCGAGGGCTGGGAGGCAGGCCGCCGTGCTGCACCTGTATCGGCCTGCATGGGCCGATTGAGCGGGTCGATTGCCCGGGGATTACCCGCACCCGCTGTGGCGGGCATGCGAGGCGGCCGCAGGCCGCTTGCCGGCATGGTTGCCGGGCGGACCCGTGGCAGCACAGGCTGCCACGGGCAGACGCGCACTACAACGAATGCACGAACATCAGGTTGACGTTGTTGCCGGCCACGGAATTTTTCACATCGACCGGCAAATACACGTTGAAGTTGAGCAGGTTTTCCTTGTCCAGACGCCAGGACAGCCCCGGGCCCACATAGAACTGCATCCGCTTGCTGTCGGGCACGCGTTGACCATTGGTACGGTTGTCCTGCAGCTGCTGCAGGTAATACCCGTTGATGCCCAGTCGCAGTTGTTCGCTCACCTTCACCGAGCTGGCGAAGTTGGCCCAGACCACGTCGCCGGCCTGCCCGTTGCGGAACTGGAAGCCGGGTATCGGCGGAACGCCGCCGGCGCGGCTGGTGCGGAAGTTGTAGAGATAATGCAGCCGCATGCTGATTTCCCAATCATCGCTGGGCTGTACGGTGAAAGCCCAGTGCGGTGCCACCGCCCAGTATCCATTGCCCTGGTTGATCGACACATCGTGGTCGAATTTGCCGACCGGTGCAAAGGCGTCGATCGCAAAGCGCTGGAAGAACAGGACACGCCCGTCGCGCATGACCGGCGGCATCTGCAAGGCCGGGCCGAAAGAGACATCGGCCACACCGAAGCCGTTGTCGCGCAGCCGCACCGGGCTATCGGCCGCGAACGAGGTGTCGTAGTTCACCAACGGCAGGATGGCATTGAACGCCAGCGAGCCGCCCATCCAGGTGTAGGGCGTGACGTAGATCAGCTGCGACAGCAGGACCGAGGCGCCGATGCTGGGATCGCGAAAGGCCGGCGAGTCGTTGCCGCGCGCATCCTTGATCGCGTTGAAATTGAAATGCCGCGCATAACCGATGAACGTCCAGCCGGGCGTGGTGGAGCCGAACCCGTCGAGGAAGCTGGTACCGCCCACGTTGATGCCTTGCGGCGGCGAGACCGTTTCCGGCACGGACTGCGCCAGTGCCGCGATCGGCGTCGCTGCAGCGAAAAGGGCAACGGCGAGCAGGCGCAGACGCCGAGGCGACGACAGACAGGTCGACACGGCGCGACGACGGGAAGGTAGGCGAACGCGTTCCACTGGGCGGATCTCCGATGCGAATGAATGGATGAAGGCGACGCGACGGGGGGGAGGAAAAAGTGGAGGGTCTGCAGCGCAACGGCTGCGCCGGCACAGCGATCAAGAGGGTGGCCGTGCGCCGAGATCGCCCGGCGATTGCCGCTGCTGCGTAACGAGCCGTTGCCTGTACAGCCAGCGCTGTTCGCGCAACAGGCCGTCATCGACACTGCCGAGCAGTGCCAGCGTCTGTCTCGGACACGCCGAGCCACGATGCCCGCGCAGGCCCCTGGTGCACATCGTCAGGCGCTACCGGCCTGTCCATCCAATGGCCGGCAACGGCGCACTGCGCCAGCGTGCTGGGCGCTACGTGCGCCGCCATGCGCGCACCGTCGTCGAAGCCGGCGAAATCCAGCATCTGCACGCTGGCCAGGCCGCCCGGGGTGGCGGGTCGCGCTCCCCGGACCACGGCATCGCGGGGCAGGCTGCAGGGCAGCCACAAGAAAGACGCGAAAGACAAGGCGGGTGGACTCATGGCCCGACTGTAGCCACGCCGCTCACATCCGTCGTATGGAAGATGCGTCGTCCGCTATAAGCAAATAGACATATGCAAAGCCCTCCCGTCCGCCGCATCGCGGCTGACGGGCCTGCAGGCCCGTCAGCCAGCGCCGGAAGCGCGCCTCCACAGCACATCGACCAGCGGCGGCAGGCGGCCGGCCAAGCCGAGTACCGATCCACGCAACAGGGTCAGGTGCAGGTCGTCGTTGGAGAACACGCGGTTGATCGTGTCGAAGCCGTAGGCAGCCAGCGTGTTCTCGCTGCGCCGGACCCGTGCCCAGCGCTGCAGGCGATGGGGAGCGGCCCATTCGGCACGTTTGGCCAGCGCCTGTCGCACCGTGTCGCGCAACGCGGCGACATCGCGCAGGCCCAGGTTGACGCCCTGGCCGGCCAGCGGATGCACCACGTGCGCCGCATCGCCCACTGCCAGCACCCGTCCACTGACATACTGCTGCACCAGCTGCCGCTGCAACGGAAATGCCGCGCGTGCGGACACCACGCGCATGTGGCCCAGCCGCGCGGCGAACGCCAGGGTCAGCTCGCGCGAGAACGCCGCATCGTCCAATGCCAGCACGCGCTCGGCGTCGGCGTCGGGCAGGGTCCATACAATCGAACTGCGGCCATCGGCGAACGGCAACAGCGCCAACGGCCCGGTGGTCAGAAAGCGCTGCCAGGCGGTGGCCTGGTGCGGGTGTTCGGTGTCCACGAAGGCGACCACACCGCGTTGCGCATAGGCATGCCGCGCCACCGGCACGCCGCTCAGCTCGCGCAAGGTGGAGGCTGCACCGTCGGCGGCGATCGCAATGGCCGCCTCCAGCCGGCTGCCATCGTCCAGGCGCAGGCGCACGCCGGCGGCGTCCTGTTCCAGCTCGACCACGCGGGCCGGGCAATGCAGGGCGATGCCGGCGGCATGCACGGCCGCCCAGAGGCGATCGACCAGCAGGTCGTGCTCGACAATCCAGCCCAGCTGGTCGCGCCCCAGCGTATCGGCATCGAAACCCAGTTCGCCGCCACCGCCGGCATCCCACACCCGCATGCGCCGGTACGGCTGCGCGCGCGTAGCCCGCACTGCCGCCCACACCCCCAGGCCGTCCAGCAACGCGGCGTTGTCGGCAGCGAATGCATACACGCGCAGGTCTGGCCGGTCGGCCTGCCAGCGCGCGGGCTCGCGCCCTTCCACCAGCGCCACGTTCAAGCCGGCATCGGCCAGCGCCAGCGCACAGGCCGCGCCCACCACGCCGCCACCGACGATCACCGCATCGCGTGCAGGACGCCGGCTCATGCGATCCCCCGGCACAGCTGCGGCACCTCGCCACGGAAGCCCATTGCACCGCCGACCAGCATCGATTGCAGCGGCGCGGCCTGCGAGGTCGCCAGCAATCCCAGGCTGCGCAATGGCCGCAGCAAGGGCGCCGGGTTGCCGGTCAGGCGTGCCAGGCCACTGGAGAATGCGATGGTCTGTTCGCGATCCACGCGACGGCGCGCCAGATACGCGGTCAACAAGGCACTGGCGCCGGCATCGCTGCGATCGTGTTCGATCAGTTCGGCCAGCGTCAGCGCATCGCGCAGGCCCAGGTTGAAGCCCTGCGCGCCGATCGGGTGCAGCGTCTGTGCGGCATTGCCCAGCAGCACCACGCGTTCGGCGATCAGGGCATTCGCCAGCACCTGCACCAAGGGATAGGCGCTGCGTTGCCCGCTGGCGACGAAACGCCCGGCGCGCCAGCCGGCCGCGCGCTGCAATCGGGCCAGCCAGCCGGCGTCATCCAGGGCGGCCACCGCCTCGGCCTCGCCACGCGCCACGCAATGGATGGCGCCGTAATGGCGGTCGCCCCGCGGCAACAGCGCGGTTGGCCCGTGGTCGGTGAACCGTTCCCAGGCCGTGCCGTCCGGCGGCCGGGACGCGCGCACGCGCGCCACGAACAGGGTCTGCAGGAAATCGTGTTGATCCGAGCCCAGATGCAGCAATTCACGCACCGCACTGTAGCTGCCATCGGCGCCGACGACCAAACGGGCGTGGACGCTCTGTTCCCCCTCATCGCCGGCAAGCCGCAGTCCGCGCAGGCCGTCGCGCACCGGCTCCACGCCGATGCAGCGCGCCGGGCGGTAGCGGCGCACACCGGTCGTTTCATCCAGACGTGCCTGCAAGGCGTCGCCGAAATCGCTTGCCACCACCACCTGGCCGAAGCTGTCGCGCCCGTAGTCGGCCGCTTCCAGCTGCACGCGCCCGAAGTCGCCGGCACGGCTGACGTGGATGCGCCGGATCGGGCCGGGCGGGCGGCGCAGCTTGGCCATCACCCCGAGCGTGCCAAGCGCATTGACGGTGGCCGCAGCGAAGCTCAGGTTGCGTTGGTCGAACACGGCCGGCGGAGTGCCGGCGGGGGTGAGTTCCACCAGCCCGACATCCAGGCCGAGGCGGTCCAGTGCGATCGCCAGGCTGGAGCCGACCAGGCCGCCACCAACGATCAGAACGTCATGTGCATGTGTCATCGCCATATGATAAGCCCTCGCTCCGGGCGCGTTGCCGCGGCGGCCTGCGGCAGGTCGCCGCGTCCATGGACCGCCCCCGGGCCCGTGCCGGCCGCACCGCGATGGCGCGGGTGCGCCGGGTTCCACGCTACACTCCACGGCCTGTGAACCGGCCCCCTCGCGCATGACCTCTCGCTCGCACGACACCCTGATCCTGAGCCTGCTGGCGGTGCTGATGGCCGGCACCCGGATCAATCACTTCGCGCCGGTGCCGGATGCCTCCTGGGCGGTCTTTTTCATCGGCGGCTTCCATCTGGCCGCGCGCAGCCGGCTGGCATTCCCGCTCTTGATGGGGCTGGCGGTCGCAGTGGACTGGCTGGTCATCACCGGCCAGGGCATGAGCTTTTGGCAGCATTACTGCGTGTCGCCGGCGTACTGGTGCCTGATCCCGGCGTATTTTGCGCTGTGGGCCGGCGGCGTCTGGCTGCGTCGGCACTATCGCGGCGCGCGGTGGGGCGCGCTGGTCACCCTGGTTCCCGCCTTGCTGATCGCGGTGGCGCTATGCCAGCTGATCGCCCAGGGCAGCTTCTACTGGGTCAGCGCCAGCGTGAGCCAGCCCACCGTGGCCGGCTGGTTCAAGAACTACACCGACTGGCTGGGGCCGTACCTGCGCAGTGCTGCGCTGTACGTGGCGGCGGCGGCGCTCGTCCAGGTCGTCGCCGAACGCCTGGTGGCCCCGCCACGCCAGACCCAGGCCGACTGACGTCATGGGCAATCGTCTTTCCCGTATTTATACGCGCACCGGCGACGATGGCAGCACCGGCCTGGGCGATGGTAGCCGTACCGGCAAGGACGCCTTGCGCGTCAACGCCTACGGCACCGTGGACGAAGCCAATTCGGCCATTGGCGTGCTGCTGGCGGCCCCCGGTGTGCCGACCGCGATCGCCGCGCTGCTGACCACCGTGCAGCATCAATTGTTCGATCTGGGCGGCGAACTGTGCATCCCCGGGCATGCGGCCATCACCGCAGCCGACATCCAGGCCCTGGAGCAGCAGCTGGACCATTTCAACGACAGCTTGCCGCCGCTGCAGGAATTCATCCTGCCGGCCGGTGGCGAGGCGGCCGCGCACTGCCATCTGGCCCGCACCATCGTGCGCCGAGCCGAGCGCGAAACCGTCGCGCTGTCGCGCCAGGAAGCGGTGCGCAGCGAGGCGATCGGTTATCTCAACCGCCTGTCCGACCTGCTGTTCGTGCTGGCACGTGTGCTGGCACGTGTCGATGGCCAGCAGGAAGTGCTGTGGCGGCACGACCGCCGTCGCGCGTGAGCATGTGCCCGGCGCCACGGAGAGGCTAGAGTTGCCCCATGCTGGTCTTTACCCACCCCGCCTGCCTCGGCCACGACGCCGGCCCTGAGCACCCCGAGAGTCCCGCCCGCCTGGAAGCGGTGGTCGAGGCCTTGCGCGCCGCCTTTCCCGACCTGGCCTGGCGCGAGGCGCCGCTGGCCAAGCTGGGCGACCTGTGCCGCGTGCACGAGCGCGAACAGGTCGATGCGGTGCTGGAAACCCCTTTCACCGGCTACCGCCAGCTGGACGTGGACACCCGCATGGTGCCGGCTTCGCGCGCGGCCGCCCTGCGCGCGGCCGGTGCCGGCATCGCGGCGGTGGACGCGGTGATGCAGGACCTCACCCGCACCGCCTTCTGCGTGGTGCGCCCGCCGGGCCACCACGCCACCGCGCAAGTGTCGATGGGCTTTTGCCTGTTCAACAATATCGCCGTGGCCGCCGCCCACGCCCGCGACCGGCATGGGCTGGAGCGCATCACCATCGTCGATTTCGACGTGCACCACGGCAACGGCACCCAGGCCATCTTCGAACGCGACCCGGCCGTGCAATACCTCAGCACCCACCAGTCCGGGCTGTACCCGCATTCGGGCAGCGTCCACGAGCGCGGGGTGGGCAACATCCACAACCTGCTGCTGCCGCCGGGCAGCGACGGCCTGCGCTTCCGCAATGTCTGGGAAGACCAGATGCTGCCGCTGATCGATGCGTTTCGCCCGCAACTGATCCTGATCTCGGCCGGCTTCGACGCCCATCTGCGCGATCCGCTGGCCGACCTGATGCTGGACGACGACGATTTCGGCTGGCTGACCGCCGCCCTGCGCACCCTGGCCGAGCGGCATGCGCACGGCCGCGTGGTGTCCATGCTGGAAGGCGGCTACGACCTGCAGGCCTTGCGTGAGAGCAGCGTCGCCCACGTTGCCGCATTGCGCTGAGCCTTGGCCGCACGTCGGCCGCGCCGGGCCGGCGCTGAACCTGTCCGGGTTCCAGGCCGGGTTCTTCATTGCCCCTATGCCGGGTATACGTCAAGCTAGCGACCATTTTATTGGTTGAACCCGCGTGCGCCGAGCTCTTCGCCTGTTGCCCCTGCCCTTGAGCATTGCCATCTGCCTCCCGGCCATGGCCGTTGACAAGCCGTTGAACTGGGGACTGTGCCCGGCCGTGGATCCGCTCCCAGGTTTCGACGGCGCGCCCGCGCCCGATCCCAAGGCCGCCGAGATACGTCAACAGCTGCCCACCGACATCGAAGGCGACCAGCTGTCCGGCACCAGCACTACGCCGCAGTACCAGGGCAACGTGGCGCTCAGGCGTGGCGACCAGTTCCTGGGCGCCGACAGCCTGCGCATGGACACCGAGACCGGCAACTACATCGCCGAAGGCAACGTGCGCTACCAGGACAGCTCCTTCCGCATGGTGGCCGACCGCGCCGAAGGCAACCAGGACACCGATAGCCACAAGGTCACCAACATCCAGTACCAACTGGTGGACCGGCGCGGCAACGGCGGCGCCGAATCCGTGGACCTGCAAGGCCAGGTCGGCCAGATGCACCGTTCGACCTACACCACCTGCGACCCGTCGCAGCCGATCTGGCGCGTGCGTGCGCCGGAGATCGACGTGGACAACGAAGAAGGCTTCGGTACTGCGCGCAGCGCCGTGCTGCAGATCGGCAAGGTGCCGGTGCTGTACTTCCCGTGGTTCAAGTTCCCCATCGACGACCGCCGCCAGACCGGCTTGTTGTTCCCGCAGTTCGGCCTGTCCGGGCGTAACGGCTTCGACTACCTGCAGCCGATCTACCTCAACCTGGCACCGAACTACGACGCCACCCTGCTGCCGCGCTACATGAGCAAGCGCGGTTTGATGTTCGGCACCGAATTCCGCTATCTGTACGAAGGCGGCCGCGGCGAGATCACCGGCAACTACCTGCCCAACGACAACCTGCGCAAGAAGGACCGCGGCAGCGTCTTCTACACCGGTTATCACAACATCGACAGCCACTGGCAGGCGCGCAGCAGCATCGCCTGGGTCAGCGACACCCGCTACGTGGAAGATTTCACAAGCCGCATCAACGGCATGGGCTCGGCCTCCAGCCTGCAGAGTACCGCAGGCATCTATGGCACTGGCGAGACCTGGACCGCCGGCCTGATGGCCGACCGCTGGCAGCTCACCGACTACACCCTGGACGAGCAGGCCCTGCCCTACAACCGCCAACCACGCGCCTATTTCACCTGGGAAAAGCCGCTGGGGATCTTCGAGGCCGGGGTGTACGCCGAGGCGGTGCGCTTTACGCATGACGATTCGTACCTTGTGGTGCCGCCAAGAAACCGAGGCAGCAATCGTGAGGAAGGCGACGACTACGTCCGCACCAATATCCGCAACAAGGAATACGGCAGCGGTTCGCGCCTGGACATCAAGCCGTACATCTCGATGCCGTTGTCGGGCGCGGCCTGGTTCATGACCCCGACCGTGGCCTGGCGTTACACCGCCTACCAGCTGGACTCGACCCTGGCCAACACCGCGCCGCTGACCGGCAACCGCACGCCTACGCGCAGCCTGTCGATCGCCTCGCTGGATGCTGGCCTGTATTTCGACCGCGAAACCTCGCTGTTCGGCAGCAATTATCTCAATACCCTGGAACCGCGCATGTACTACCTGTACGTGCCGTATCGCGACCAGGACGACCTGCCGGTGTTCGACACCCGCCCGTTCACCTTCAGCTACGGGCAGCTGTTCCGCGACAGCCGCTATACCGGCGCCGACCGCCAGAACGATGCCAACCAGCTGACCCTGGCGGTGACCTCGCGCTGGCTGCGCCAGGACGACGGCCGCGAGAAGCTGTCGCTGAGCGCAGGCCAGATCCTGTACTTCAACGACTCGCTGGTCACCATCAACAACAGCACCAACGCCGCCGCCGGCAGCGAACAGCCCATCGAGCAGGGCAAGTCCGCCTGGGTGGCCGACGCCAACTACATGATCAACGACCGCTGGTCGATGGGCGCTACCTACCAGTGGAACCCGAACTCGCGCAAGGAGGATCTGGCCAGCCTGCGCACGCGTTACCTGCTGGGCAACGACGGCATCATCAACCTGGCCTACCGCTACCGGCGCAACCTGATCGACGAAACCGACCAGCTCAAGCAGGCCGATTTCTCGTTCCTGTATCCGATCAACCCGAGCTGGAGCGCGGTCGGCCGTTACTACTATTCGCTGCTGGACCGCAAACCGCTGGAAATCATCGGTGGCGTGCAGTGGGACAGCTGCTGCCTGGCCGTGCGCGCGCTGGTGCGCCGGTTCGTGCGCAACCGCGATGGCGAGATGGACAACTCCATCCAGTTCGAGTTCGTGCTCAAGGGCTTGAGCTCGTTTGGCCAGAACACGGACCGCACCTTGCGCCGTGCTATTCTCGGCTATTACCGCGACGACCTGTACCTGGTCCCGCCCAGCAACACCACGACCAATCCGGACGATTACGATCCGAACCTGATTCCATGACCAAGCCTTTCTCCGTTGTTCTTGCCTCGTTGCTGGCCCTCGCCAGCGCGGTCCCGCCGCTGGCATCGGCGCAGCAGTCCCAACCACTGGACCGTATCGCCGCCATCGTGGACGAGGACGTGGTGCTGCAGAGCGAGCTTGATCGCGCCGTGCGCAACGTCAAGTCGCAATATGCCGGCCGCGAGAACCAGTTGCCGCCCGACGATGTGCTGCAGCGCCAGGTGCTCGAGCGCCTGGTCCTGGTCAAGCTGCAGGTCGGTCGTGCCGACGGCAGCGGCATCCGCGTCAGCGACGAAGAGCTCAACCGCGCCATTGCCAGCATTGCCCAGCAGAACGGTACCAGCGTCGATGGGCTACGCCAGAAGCTGGCGGCCGACGGCATGGGCTACAGCGATTTCCGCAACTCGGTGCGCGATGAAATCATCGTGCAGCGCCTGCGCCAGAGCTTCGCGCAGAGCCGCATCAGCGTCAGCGAAGGCGAAGTGGATAGCGCGCTGGCCCAGCAGGCCACCACCGGCAGCCAGTATCACCTGGCGCACATCCTGGTTGGCCTGCCGGAAGGCGCGACCGCCGAACAGATCGCCACCGGCCAGAAGAAGGTCGATGGCGTCAAGGCCTTGATCGACAAGGGCGAGCTTGACTTTTCGGCTGCAGCGGTGCGCTATTCGGACAGCCCCAATGCACTGGAAGGCGGCGATCTGGGCTGGCGCAGCCTGGACGAAATTCCCAATGCCTTCGCACAGTTGATCCGCGACATGCAGCCAGGCCAGGTGGCCGGCCCGCTGCGTGGCCCCAGCGGCTTCCAGCTGCTCAAGCTGGTGGAAATGCGCGACGCCAATGCCGGCGGCGAAAAGAAGATGGTGACCGAGTACAACGCGCGGCACATCCTGGTCCGCATCGGCGACAACCAGACCGAAGCCCAGGCCAAGGCCAAGATCGACACGCTGCGTGCGCGCATCACCGGCGGCGCCGATTTCCAGGCAACGGCCAAGGAATCCTCCGAAGACACCAACAGCCGCAGCCAGGGCGGCGACCTGGGCTGGTTCCCGGCCGATGCCTTCGGCCCGGATTTCGGCAAGCAGGTCGAAGGCCTGGCCGACGGTGCGGTGTCCGAACCCTTCCGTACCCAGGCTGGTTGGCATATCGTTCAGCGCGTCGGCAGCCGCCAGACCGACGTCAGTGCCGATAACCAGCGCGGCCAGATCCGCGAGACGATCGGCCGTCGCAAGCTGGAAGAAGAGTACAACCGCTACCTGCAGGAACTGCGCGGCGAAGCCTATGTGAGCTACCGCAGCGGCGACCGTGCCGACGGCAATGCCACTGCCGAGCCGGACAAGGCGAGCAAGCCGGCAGAACCGGCTGCCCCGACCCCGCCGTCGGCACAGCCGGCGCGCTAAGCCGATGCCGGTCCCGTCGCTCGCGCTGGTGCCAGGCGAGCCGGCCGGGATCGGGCCGGAGCTGTGCATCCGGCTTGCCCAACGGCCGCGTTCGGATGCGCACCTGATCGCCTATGCCGATCCAGATACCTTGCACAGCGCCGCACAGGCGCTGTCTTTGTCTGTGCGGCTGCTCGATCCCGACCAGCCTGCACGGGCACCCGGCGACCTGCCGCTGTTCCCGATTCGCCAGGCCATCCCGACCCGCTTCGGCACACCTGATCCGGCCAATGCCGCGGCGGTGATCGCCGGCCTGCGCACCGCTGCCGGGAACTGCCTGGCCGGGCGCCTGCAGGGTATCGTGACCGGGCCGGTGCACAAGGCGGTCATCAACGCCGGCGGCATCGCCTATACCGGCACCACCGAGTTGCTGGCCGAGCAGGCCGGCTGCCCGGTGGTGATGATGCTGGCCAACCACATCGTGCGCGTCGCCCTGGTCACCACCCACCTGCCGTTGCGCGCGGTGGCCGATGCGATTACCGCCCAAGCGCTGGCGCAGTGCCTGCGCATCACCCACACCTCGCTGCAGCGCGACTTCGGCCTGCCTGCGCCACGTATCGCCGTGCTCGGGCTCAACCCGCATGCGGGCGAGGATGGCCACCTGGGCCGTGAAGAACTGGACGTCATCATTCCGCTGCTGGCGCAACTGCGCGGCGAAGGCTTGCAGCTGATCGGTCCATTGCCGGCAGATACCGCCTTCCTGCCGCAGAAACTGAGCGGCTTCGATGCGGTGGTGGCGATGTATCACGACCAGGGCCTGCCGGTGCTCAAGTACAGCGGCTTCGAGCAAGCAGTCAATATCACCCTTGGCCTACCCTACCCGCGCGTGGCGGTCGATCACGGCACCGCGCTGGAACTGGCCGGGCGCGGCATCGCCGACCCGTCCAGCCTGATGGCGGCAACCGCGCTGTGCGCCCGGCTGGCGGCGCGCGGCTGAGCAGACGCCGCAGCACTGCCACGTGGCCTGGCGCGCCCTTGGCCGCACACTGCAGCGCTGGCACCGACACCGCGTGCGGCCGCCGGCTCCGTTAAACTGCGTGGATGAATTCTTCCTTCAGCGCACCGGCCAAGAAGTCGCTCGGCCAGCACTTTCTTGCCGACCGGTATTACATCGACCGGATCGTCCAGGCGGTGGACCCGCGCGCCGGCCAGCACCTGGTCGAAATCGGCCCCGGCCAGGGCGCCATCACCTTCCCGCTGCTGCGCAAGCACGGCGCGTTGACCGTGATCGAGTTCGATCGCGACCTGATCGCCCCGCTGACCGAGACCGCCGCGCCGATCGGTGCGCTGAACATCATCCACCGCGACGTGCTCAGCGTGGACTTCACCGCGCTGGCCAATGGCAGCCCGATCCGCCTGGTCGGCAACCTGCCCTACAACATCTCCTCGCCGATCCTGTTCCATGCGCTGGACCACGCTGGCGCCGTGGCCGACATGCACTTCATGCTGCAGAAGGAAGTGGTCGACCGCATGGCCGCCGGCCCCGGCAGCAAGGTGTATGGCCGGCTGAGCGTGATGTTGCAGGCGTACTGCGAGGTCACTGCGCTGTTCGTGGTGCCGCCTGGCGCGTTCCGGCCGCCACCGAAGGTGGACTCGGCGGTGGTGCGGCTGGTGCCGCGCGACCCGGCCACGGTAGAGATCACCGACCGGCGCCGTTTTGCCGATGTGGTCCGCGCCGGCTTTGGACAGCGCCGCAAGACCTTGCGCAACGCCTTGTCCGGGGTCTGCGATGCGGCGCAGTTCGAGGCCGCCGGCGTGCGCCCGGATGCCCGCGCCGAACAACTCGAGGTCACCGATTTCATCCGGCTGGCCAATGTCGAGCCGACGTGAGCGCGGCTCCCACACTCTATTTAGACTTTTCGTATGCACGATGATCCACGCTACCGGATCGAGGTGGAGGTGTTGCCACGCTTCCTCGCCCAGCAATCGGTCCCCGACGAAGGCCGCTACACCTTCGCCTACAACGTCCGCATCCTCAACGCGGGCACCCTGCCTGCACGCCTGATCGCCCGCCACTGGCAGATCACCGACGCCGACGGCCGCACCGAGCAGGTCGATGGGCAAGGCGTGGTCGGCGACCAGCCCTGGCTGCGGCCGGGCGAAACCTATGACTACACGTCCAGCATGGTGTTGGGCACCGAGCATGGACAGATGCAAGGCCACTACGACATGGTGGCCGACGATGGCACCGAATTCATCGCCCCGATCGCCGCCTTCGTGCTGAGCGTACCCAGGACGCTGCACTGATGACGGCTGGACTGATGGAGCGAACGCGATGAGCGTCTGGGCAATTGGCGACCTGCAAGGGTGCTACGACGTTACCCAGCGATTGCTGGAGAAGATCAATTTCGACCCGGCACAGGACACGCTGTGGTTCTGCGGCGATCTGGTCAACCGCGGTGGGCAATCGCTGGAAACGCTGCGCCTGGTGCATTCGCTGCGCGCGCACAGCGTGGTGGTGCTGGGCAATCATGACCTGTCGCTGCTGGCGATCGGCGCGCGCTCGGAAGAAGAGCAACGCAAGGTCAATCCGGACCTGCAGCGCGTTGTGCTGGCCGAAGACCGCGACGTGCTGCTGGACTGGCTGCGCATGCAAAAACTGGCGCATGTGGACCGCACGCTGGGCTGGATGATGATCCATGCCGGGCTGGCGCCGAAGTGGACCACGCAACTGGCCGAAAAGCATGCGCGCGAGGTCGAGCAACAGTTGCAGGGCAGCGGCTACCGCAAGCTGCTGCGCAATATGTACGGCGACCAGCCCGGCTGGTCGCCGGGCCTGAGCGGCTACGAGCGCAGCCGCGCCATCATCAACCTGTTCACGCGCATGCGCTATTGCACCCCGCGCGGGCGCATCGCCACCGAAGACAAGGGCACGCCGGGCACGCAGGCCCAGGGGCTGTACCCCTGGTTCGAGGTACCGGGCCGGGTCGAGCGCGATCTGAAGATCGTCTGCGGGCACTGGTCGGCGCTGGGGCTGACGATTACCCAGGGTGTGCATGCCATCGACACCGGCGCGGTCTGGGGCGGCAAGCTCACTGCGCTGCAGCTGGACACCGAAGAACTGTGCGTGGTGCAGGTCCCGGGACGTGAAGTCACCGCCCCGGCGACACCGGCCGCGCACGCCCCTCGACGTCCGCGCGAAGGCCAGGGCCGCCAACGCGGGCGTGGACGTGGACGTGGCGGAAACGGCGGTGGTGCTGGTGCCAATGGCAAGGGCGCCCCCCCCGCTGCCGGCGCCCCAGGCGCTGGTGGCGCACGCCCGGCCACCGAATAAGTCTGCCTGGCGGCCGGCGAATTGGCGAATTGGCGAATTGGCGAATTGGCGAACTGGCGAACTGGCGGCGCAAGATCAGGCCAGCGCCGACTCCGCGCGCTGCGCCTCCAGCGCGCGCACGCGCGGCAGCACTTCGCGGCCGAAATAGTCCACCTCTTCGATGAAATGCAGGAAGCCGCACAGCACCAGATCCACGCCTACTTCCTGCAAGGCGAGGATGCGCTCGGCGATCTGCTGCGGCGTGCCGATCAGGTTGGTGCGGAAACCATCGTTGTACTGCACCAGGTCCTCGAAGGTGGAGGTGGCCCAGTTGCCCTCGCCCTCCGGCGATGCCTGGCCGGCCTGCCGCGTGGCATCGGCGAACGCCTTGACCGCCTCCACATGCGCATGCGCGATGATTTCCTGCAGCACCGCCTGGGCTTCCTGCTCGGTCTCGCGCGCGATCACGAAGGCGTTGACGCCCACGCGAACCGTATGACCATTGGCGGCGGCCTTGGTCTGCAGGTCCTGGATCTGCACGCGCAACTGCTCGGGCGTGTTGCCATTGGTGAAATACCAGTCCGACACGCTTGCCGCATTGTCGCGCGCCGCACGCGAACTGCCGCCCTGAAAGATCTCCGGATGCGGCTTCTGCAGCGGTTTGGGACTGAGGGTGTAGTTGTCGAAGCGGTAGAAGTCGCCATGGAAACTGAAAGCATCCTGGGTCCAGATCCCCTTCAACACCTGGATGAATTCCCTGGAACGCCGATAGCGCTCGTCGTGCTCCAGCCACGGCTCGCCGATGGCATCGAACTCGCCCTTGAACCAGCCGCTGACCACATTGATGGCGATGCGCCCGTTGCTGATGTGGTCGATGGTGGCGATCTGCTTGGCCACCACGGCCGGTGTCCAGGGGCCGGGCAGGATGGCCGCCAGTACCTTCAGGCGCGAGGTGGAGTGCAGCAAGGCCTGACTGAAGGACACCGACTCATGCTGATGCTCGGCGCCATAGCCGGCAGTAAACCGGATCTGGGTCAGCGCGTAATCGAAGCCGGCGTGCTCGGCGGCCTGCGCCAGCCGCACGTTGTAGTCCAGGCTCCAGTCGGTGCGCTGTTCGATCGTGCTGACAACCAGCCCGCCGCTGACGTTGGGAACCCAGTAGGCGAAGGTCAGCGGCGCAGCGTTGGATGAGTGGCTCATTGAAAACTCCTGCGGGAATCGGAGGATTGAAGGGAGAGGACGACGTTGCGCGGCCAGTGACGCATCACCGGGCCCATGGGTGCGGCCAGCGTGCTGCAGTGCGCGTCACTGCACGTGCAGGCAACGCACATCGCGTGCCACGCTTATCCCCGTGCGACATATCCAGATAATCGCCATGCAATCCGCATCGCACGGGCGACGATTGCACGCTGCGTCAAGGCAGCCACCCCGCCCCCCACCAAACCGATACGGCGACACGACGCAGCCAGCGCCGCGACACGAATGCCACCCAATCTGCACGATGGCTTACGGGTATCGGCGATGCGCGCACCACCACCGGCGCTCATTCGACAAACCCGATGGTCGTGACAATTCCCGCCTCCAACCCCGTGTCCGCGACCCTCCCGCAAACACCGGGCCGTATCGAACTAAACAAATCCACTCGCACGATTCACAGCGCATCCCCGGTGGCGCCCATGTGTCGCGCGACGAAAATACACAAACTGCTGATTCGCTGTTTCCCTGCAAACATGTTTGCGGCGCTTATCGCTGCGCGCTCTATGCTCATACCGACGACAGCATAAGGATTGCAGAAAAAGCCACTTGAAACAGCCTGTTTTCTGCAATTTCATTAGCTCATTCTCAAATCTGCTAAGCGCACGCCAATCCCGATGGTGCTTTGCCATTGCACTGCATCGCGCCATGCAGTCAGATGCCATTACCCGCTGCCGGCACATCGACGCAGGTTTCTCCCGCGTTTGTTGTCTGTGCAGCAACAGCGCGACTGTCGCCATGGCACGGAGTTTGCGTGACGGCTCGACACCGCCCCCACAGGAATCTCGCATGCGCACACCATTGAATGTCGTTGCCGTGTCCGGCAGTACCGCGCGCCCATCGCGCAGCCTGGCCCTGGCCGATGCCACCCTGGACGAGCTGGCGCAGCATCTGGCGCTCAAACCCAGCCGCATCCACCTGGGCGATATCGCACGCGCATTGGGAGCGGCGCAGTGGCGCGGCGATGTCGATGCAAGCACCGAACAGGTGCTGCGCCAGATCGAAACGGCAGACCTGCTGCTGGTGGTCGCACCGGTGTATCGCGGTTCGTATCCGGGCTTGCTCAAGCACCTGTTCGACCTGATCGACATGCACGCACTGATCGACACACCGGTATTGCTGGCCGCCACCGGTGGCAGCGAGCGACACGCGCTGGTGATCGATCACCAGCTGCGGCCATTGTTCGCGTTCTTCCAGGCACTGACGTTGCCGATCGGCATCTATGCCAGCGAAAGCGATTTTCGCGATTACCAGGTGGTCGATCCGGCGCTACGCCAACGCATCGCCCTGGCCGCCGAACGCGCTGCCGGCGTATTGGGCGTACGCCCCGACGCGCGACTGCGCATTGCCTGATCCGGTTCGCCGGCGCGAGCCCGGCAGCCCACATTAAGGAGATTGCGATGGAGATGTTCTGGTTCATTCCCACCCACGGCGACAGCCGCTATCTGGGCACCAGCGAGGGCGCGCGCCAGGTCAGCGCCGACTACGTGACCCAGGTGGCCGTGGCGGCCGACACGCTGGGCTATGAAGGGGTCTTGATTCCCACCGGGCGCTCCTGCGAAGACCCGTGGGTGATCGCGTCCAGCCTGATCAATGCCACGCGCCAACTGAAGTTTCTGGTGGCGCTGCGCCCCGGGCTGATGGCGCCCGCACTGGCCGCGCGCATGGCGGCCAGCTTCGACCGCCTCTCCGGCGGGCGCTTGTTGGTCAATCTGGTCACCGGCGGCGACCGCGGCGAGCTGGAAGGCGATGGCGTGTTTCTCGATCATGCCGACCGTTACGACGCCTCGGCCGAATTCATCCGGATCTGGCGCGAGATCATCCGCCACAGCCATGACAGCCAGAGCTACGACTTCGATGGCAAGCATTTGCAGGTCAAGGCGGCGCAACTGCTGTATCCCACCGTGCAGCGGCCGTATCCACCGGTGTGGTTCGGTGGTTCGTCCGATGCGGCGCACGATCTGGCCGCCGAACAGGTGGACACCTACCTCACCTGGGGCGAGCCGCCGGCCGCAGTGGCGCAGAAGATCGCCACCGTTCGCAACAAGGCCGCCGCGCTCGGGCGCACGCTGCGCTTCGGCATCCGCCTGCATGTGATCGTGCGCGAAACCGATGAGCAGGCCTGGGCCGCCGCCGATGCGCTGATCCGTCATCTGGACGATGACACCGTGGAGCGCGCGCAGCGTGCCTTCGCCCGCATGGACTCGGTCGGCCAGCGGCGCATGGCCGCCCTGCATGGGCGTGGCCAGGGCCGCACGCGCGCCGATCTGGAAGTCAGCCCGAACCTGTGGGCCGGGGTTGGCTTGGTTCGCGGCGGAGCCGGCACTGCCCTGGTCGGCAGCCCGCAAACGGTGGTGCAGCGGATCGAGGAATACGCCGCGCTCGGCATCGACACCTTCATCTTTTCCGGCTATCCGCATCTGGAAGAGGCGTATCGCTTCGCCGAACTGGTCTTCCCGCTGCTGCCACGCGCGCGCCGGCAAGCACTGCCCGGGCAACCACTGAGCGGCCCCTTCGGCGAAGTCATCGCCAACACCATCGTGCCACGCGCTGCGGCGCGCTGACCGGAGCACCCATGAAACGACGCAATTTGCTCAAACTCGGAACGCTGGCCGGTGTCGCGCTGGCTGCCCCGCCGCTGTTGTCCAGCGCGGCGGATGCACCACGCAAGATCGCCGTTCCCGAACGACTGCGCATGGATTACGCCTATTACTCGCCCACCTCGCTGGTGCTCAAGCACTTCGGCTGGCTGGAAGCGGCGCTCAAGCCGCAAGGCACCGAGGTCACCTGGGTGCTGTCGGCCGGCAGCAATCGCGCACTGGAGTATCTGGCCGGCAACAGCATCGACTTCGCCAGTACCGCCGGCCTGGCCGCGCTGCTGGGCCGCGCCAACGGCAATCCGGTCAAGTCGATCTATGTGTACTCGCGCCCGGAGTGGGTCGCCCTGGTCGTCGGCAAGCAATCGCCCATCCAGCGCGTGGCCGAATTGAAGGGCAAACGGGTGGCCGCCACCAAGGGCACCGATGCGTATCTGTTCCTGCTGCGCGCGCTACACGAAGTCGGCTTGCACCGAAACGATGTCGAGATCGTCCATCTGCAGCATCCGGATGGGCGCATCGCCCTGGAACGCGGCAACGTCGATGCCTGGGCCGGACTGGACCCGCATATGGCCGCCAGCCAGCTCGAAGCCGGCTCACGGCTGCTCTATCGCAACGTCGCCTTCAATTCGTATGGTTTCTTGAACACCAGCGACAAATTTGCCGCCGCCTACCCCGAGCAGATTCCGCTGGTACTGCAGGCTTATGAAAAGGCGCGCCGTTGGGCGATCGCGCATCCGCAGGCATTGGCCAAGCTGATCGCCGAACAGGCACGGCTCTCGGTGCCGGTGGCGCAACTGCAGTTGCAGCGCACCGATCTCAGCCAGCCAGTGATCGGCGCCGAACAGCTGGCGGCCTTGCGCAGCGCCGCGCCGATCCTGCTCGAAGAAGGCCTGGTGCGGCCCGGAACCGACCTGACCCAGGTGTTGGGCACACTGATCGATCCACGCTATGCCACGCGCGCACGCGTGGTGCAGGGATGACGACCACGATGAATCAGACCTCGCTGCGCCTGTCGCGCACCCTGCCACCCTCCCTGCAGCGGCACTGGCGCCTGCCTGCCGGCAGTCTGGGCCTGGTGCTGCCAGTGACCTTCTTCGCCGCACTGGAACTGTGCTCGGCGTTGGGCTGGACACCACGTCATCTGCTGCCGCCTCCCAGCCAGATCCTGACCACGCTTGCAGACGAAGCCGGCCGCGGACTGGCCGGCCACCTGGGCGCCAGCGTGCTGCGGGTGCTGGTGGGCTTTGCTTTGGGCGCCGGGCTGGGGCTGCTGATCGGCATCGGCGTCGGCTTGAACCGCTGGCTGGAACGCTTGCTGGATCCCAGCTTCCAGGCGCTGCGTGCGGTTCCCAGCCTGGCCTGGGTGCCCTTGTTGTTGCTGTGGATGGGCATCGATGAAGCACCGAAGATCACCTTGATCGCCATCGGTGCGTTTTTTCCGATGTATCTGGGTGTGGCCAATGGCCTGCGCCAGGTCGACCGCACGCTGATCGAGCTGGGCGAGACCTATGGCCTGTCCTGGGGCCGCATGGTGCAGCGGATCCTGCTGCCGGCCGCCCTGCCCTCCATCTTTACCGGGCTGCGTACCAGCCTGAGCCTGGCCTGGATGTTTCTGGTGGCCGCCGAATTGATCGCCGCCACGCGCGGGCTGGGTTATCTGCTGAGCGACGGGCGCGAAACCTCACGGCCGGACATCGTCATCGCCGCCATCGTATTGCTGGCCCTGCTCGGCAAGCTCAGCGACAGCGTGCTCAAGGCGCTGGAAACCCGCACACTGCACTGGCGCGACAACCTGCAGAACCGCCACACCCATCCGCACGCGGCGCACCGGGCATGAGTGCCGGCCTGCAGATCCGGGTGGCGGCAAAACGCTTCGGCGCGCGCCGCGTGCTGCAGGACATCGACCTGCGCGTGGCACCGGGAGAAGTGCTGAGCCTGATCGGCGCCAGCGGCTGCGGCAAGAGCACCTTGTTGCGTATCGTGGCCGGCCTGGAGCGCGACTACAGCGGCGAGGTGCTGCTGGACGGCAAGCGCGTACAGGGGATCGACCGCCGGATCGGTTTCATCTTCCAGGAGCCGCGCCTGCTGCCCTGGCTGGACGCGGCGGCCAACGTCGCCTTCGCCGACGACGCCGGCCTCTCGCCGGCGGCAGCACGGCAGTCGCCGCGCGTGCAGCAGTTGCTGGCCGAAGTCGGCCTGCTCGACCACGCGCAGACCCTGCCCAAGCAACTCTCCGGCGGCCAGGCGCAGCGGGTGGCACTGGCGCGCGGGTTGTACCGGCAACCGCAGGTGCTGTTACTGGACGAACCCTTCAGCGCCGTGGATGCGTTCACCCGCATCCGGCTGCAGGAGCTGCTGCTGCGTCTGGCCGGCGAGCATGGCTTCACCGTGCTGCTGGTGACGCACGATATCGAGGAAGCGGCCTATCTGAGCGACCGTGCCGTCGTGATCGGCGGCCAGCCCGGATCCATCGTGCATACCCAGGTGCTGGACACGCCGCGGCCACGCGACCGCCAGGTGCACGAGGCCACGCTGCGTGCGGCGCGCCAGGAGCTGCTGGCTGCGCTGCACGACATCCATGCAGTGTAGGTCTGTGGTGATCGCCTGCCGACACCTGCCACTGCCCGCCGGCATGCACCCGCACCACCGTGCATCGATCATTTACCTGCGACCCGAACGAGGTTATCGCGCATGACCAGCCAGCAACTGCAACCCACCATGCTCAATCCGCTGCACACGGCCCGGCGCCTGGCCACCGAATTCGCTGCCACCGCGATCGAACGCGATGCGCGTGGCGGCACCCCCAAGGCAGAACGCGATGCATTGCGCGCCAGCGGCCTACTGGGCTTGAGCATCCCGGTGCAGTACGGCGGTCTTGGCGCCAGCTGGAGCGAGGTGCTGACCAGCGTGCGCGAATTCGCCAAGGTCGATAGCTCGATCGCGCACGTCTTCGGTTTTCACCACCTGATGCTGGCCACGGTGCGCTTGTTCGGCCAGCGGGCACAATGGCAGCCGTGGCTGGAGCAGACCGCGCGCAAGCAGTGGTTCTGGGGCAACGCGCTCAATCCCCTGGATACGCGCACCATCGCCGTGCAGCACGCGGGCTGGCGCGAATTTTCCGGCAAGAAGAGTTTTTGTTCCGGCGCGCTCGACTCGCAGATGCTGATCGCCTCCGCACTGGACGAACGCAGCGGCACGCTGTTGATCGGCGCGGTGCCCACCGCACGCAGCGGCATCACGCTGGGCCACGATTGGGACAACATCGGCCAGCGCCAGACCGACAGCGGCAGCACCACCTTCGAGCGCGTCCGGGTGGAAGAGAACGAGCTGCTGCTCGATCCCGGCCCGCTGAGCACGCCGTTCGCCTGCCTGCGCCCGCTGCTGGCGCAACTGCTGTTTGCGCATGTCTTCCTCGGCATCGCCGAAGGCGCCTTCGACGAAGCGCGCAGCTACACTCTGACCGAAACACGCCCCTGGCATCGCTCCGGAGTCGCGCAAGCCAGCGACGATCCCTACATCCTGGCCCATTACGGCGAGTTCTGGCTGGGCCTGGAAAGCGCGCGCCTGCTGGCCGGTCGCGCCGCCGATCTGCTCGATGCTGCCTGGCGCAAGGAACATGCGCTCACCGGCGAGGAACGCGCGCAGGTGGCCCTGGCAGTGGCCGCCGCCAAGGTCGCCACCACACGCGTGGGGTTGGAGGTCAGCAGCAAACTCTTCGAGGTCACCGGCGCGCGCGCCACCCATGCGGCGCTGCGGCTGGACCGCTACTGGCGCAATCTGCGCACCCATACCCTGCACGACCCGGTCGACTACAAGGTGCGCGAACTCGGCGAATGGGCGCTACGGCAACAGGCACCAACGCCCAGCTTCTACTCATGAATCCGTTGGCGGCGTTGTCGCCACAGCGAGTTCGCTTGCGCATCTGGTTGTTGCGCAGCGCCCCCTTCTCCCTCTTCGCGTCCGGCCCATGTCCGATTTTCGTCTACTGACCCTGCCTTCGGTGTCACAACGCGCCGCTGCCGGCAACGGCAGGACTGCAGCGGCGCACGTGTTCGAAGACCCGGCATCGCAGGCATTGCTGGCGCACCTGGAACGCGTGGCGCCCAGCGAAGCCAGCGTGCTGGTCATGGGCGAATCCGGAACCGGCAAGGAGCTGGTGGCACGCCATATCCATAGCCTCAGCGCGCGTGCGCAGCATCCGTTCGTGGCGGTCAATTGCGGAGCCTTCAGCGAATCGCTGGTGGATGCGGAATTGTTCGGGCACGAAAAAGGCGCCTTCACGGGCGCGCTCAGCGCCAAGGCCGGCTGGTTCGAGGAAGCCAATGGCGGCACGCTGTTTCTCGACGAGATCGGCGACCTGCCGATGCCGATCCAGGTCAAGTTGCTACGCGTGTTGCAGGAGCGCGAAGTGGTGCGCCTGGGCTCACGCCGCAGCATTCCGATCGACGTGCGGGTGCTGGCCGCCACCAACGTGCCGCTGGACCAGGCCATCGGCCAGGGGCAGTTCCGCCAGGACCTGTTCTACCGGCTCAACGTGGTGGGCGTGGAACTCAAGCCGCTGCGCGAACGGCCCGGCGACATTGCGCCGTTGATCCGTCATTTCGTGCAGATCTACAGCCAGCGCCTGGGCCATGGCCAGGTGACGATCAGCCCGGAGGCCGAGCAGCGCCTGGTGCAGCACCCGTGGCCGGGCAACATCCGTGAGCTGGAAAATGTCATCCACCACACCTTGCTGATCCACCGCGACGGCGTGGTGCGCGCCGACGATATCCGGCTGTCGCAGCTGCGCTTGCCCACCCAGTCCTCCAGCGAGACGCAGCCCGACGATGCTGCGGCCTTGCTCGCACGCGCCTTCGCTACCTTGTTCGAGAGCAATGACGGCGCGCTGCATGCCACCGTCGAAGCGCAGCTGCTGCGCGCCGCCTACCGGCATTGCCACCATAACCAGGTCCGAACCGCGGCCTTGCTGGGACTGAGCCGCAACATCGTGCGTGCGCGTTTGATCGAGCTGGGCGAGCTGGTGGTCCACAAGCGCGTCCAGTGATGTGCCGGGCGTCGATCCACGACTGCTGCGCGGCCCTGCACTGCGGCGTCGCGCGTTGCCCGGCCTTGCCCGCCGCCAAAGCCCCGCCGCTCAGCGGCGCCGATACTCCACATAGGAGAATGCGAACGCGTGCCGCGCATCGGCGGCATGTTCTTCGCGCTGCACCGGCATCCACACCGCCGGATCGATCGCCGGAAAATGCGTATCGGCCTGTTCGACCGCAGTGTCCACCTCGGTGACGGCCAACAGGTCGGCACGCTCCAGCGTCAGCCGATAAACCTCGCCACCACCGATCACGCACACCTCCGGCGCACCCGCCTGCTCGGCAAGTGCGATCGCCTGATCGACCGATGCCACCGCCTGCATGCCCTCGAACGGTACCTGTCCCGACCGCGTCAGCACCAGGTTCAAACGTCCCGGCAGCGCACGCCCCAGCGATTGCGCCGTCTTGCGACCCATCAGGATCGGCTTGCCCAGCGTCAGCGCCTTGAAACGCTTGAGATCGTCCGGCAGCTTCCACGGCAGGTCGTTGTCGCGGCCGATGGCGTTGTTGCGGTCGAAAGCAACGATCAGGGAGATGGCGAGCCGGCTGTTCTGCCCACTCATACCGCCACCGGCGCCTTGATCGCCGGATGCGGGTCATAGCCTTCGATGGCGATGTCATCGAAGCCGAACGCAAACAGGTCGGTCACTTCGGGATTCAGGCGCAGTGTCGGCAACGCACGCGGGGCGCGGGCCAGCTGTTCGCGGGCCTGGTCGAAGTGGTTCGCATACAGGTGCGCGTCGCCCAGCGTATGCACGAAGTCGCCCACGCCCAGGCCGGTAGCCTGCGCCACCATGTGCGTCAGCAGCGCATAGCTGGCGATGTTGAACGGCACGCCCAGGAAGATATCGCCGCTGCGCTGATACAGCTGGCAGCTGAGCTTGCCGTCCACCACATAGAACTGGAACAGGCTATGGCAGGGCATCAAGGCCATCTGCGGCAGTTCGCCCACGTTCCAGGCGCTGATGACCAGCCGCCGCGAATCCGGGTTGCGCTTGATCTCGTCCACCAGCCACTGCATCTGGTCGATCTCCACGCCGTCCGGGCCGGTCCAGCGCCGCCACTGCTTGCCGTACACCGGGCCGAGGTCGCCGTTGTCGTCGGCCCATTCGTCCCAGATACGGACCTGGTGGTCCTTGAGATAGCCAATATTGGTGTCGCCCTGCAGGAACCACAGCAGCTCGTGGATGATCGAGCGCAGGTGCAGTTTCTTGGTGGTGACCAGCGGAAACCCGGCAGTGAGGTCGAAGCGCATCTGCCAGCCGAACACGCTGCGCGTGCCGGTACCGGTGCGGTCGGACTTCTCGGCACCGTGTTCCAGCACATGCTGCAGCAGGTCCAGATACGGCTTCACTTGGCCGCCTCCACGCTGGCAGGCACCGGCAGCACCGGCTGCAACACCGGGGCGCGGCGCGACATCGCCAGCAACACCAGCCCCACTGCGATCAGCGGCAGGCTCAGGATCTGCCCCATCGTCAGCCAGTTGAACGCCAGGTAGCCGATCGGTGCGTCCGGTACCCGCACGAATTCCACGACGAAGCGGAACACGCCGTACAGCAACGCAAACACGCCCGACACTGCATAGCGGGCGCGCGGCTTCATCGAGAGCGCCCACAGCACCACGAACATCACCACGCCTTCCAACGCCGCTTCATACAGCTGCGACGGATGACGCGCGAACCGATCCAGTGCCCCGGCGGCGTATTGCGCCTGGATCTGTGCCGGCGCCATATTGGCCAGCTCCGGTGCATGCGGAAAGATCACGCCCCAACCGGCCTGGGTGAACTTGCCCCACAACTCGCCGCCGACAAAATTGCCCAGCCTCCCGAACCCAAGGCCCAGCGGCACCAGTGGCGCGACGAAATCCATCACGTCGAAGAAGTGCAGGCGATGGCGGCGCGCCCACAGCCAGCAGGCCAGCAGCACCCCGAGCAGGCCACCGTGGAAGCTCATGCCGCCCTCCCAGACCTTGAACAGGATCAGCGGGTTGGCCAGGAAGGTGTCGAACGCATAAAACAGCATGTAGCCGATGCGCCCGCCCAGCACCACACCCAGCATGCCGTAGAACAGCAGGTCGGAGAACCCGTCCATGTCCACGCCCGGCAAGCGGCCGCGCAGGACGCGCGAGCGCCCCAGTGCCCAGGCCGAGAAGAAGGCCGCCAGGTACATCAAGCCATACCAGTGCACCTGCACCGGGCCAAGCGAGAAGGCGATGGGGTCGATGGCGTGCAGATAGATCATGCGGACCGCGGATCATAAAAAAGCGAGGCCGCTATTCTGACACCTCAGGCACCCTCAGCCTAAAAGCTGTGGCCGGTTGGGCAGCTCGTCTTCATGCGGGGCATGAGCGTCGCGTGGGAAGTGGGCGGCCAGCAGCTCGGTCACCGCCTCGATGCCCGCCAGCACCGCCACCTCGTACTGGCCCTCGCGCAGGAACTGCTGCATACGCCGGCACACCTCGCCCCACTGGGCGTCCGGCACCCGGGCGCGCAGGCCACGATCGGCCACCACCTCGATGGCGTGGTCGGCCAGCAGCAGATAGATCAGCACCCCGTTGTTGGCCTCCGTCTCCCAGGTGCGCAGGTGCGCGAAGGCCTGTTCGGCGCTGTGCCGCGCGGTATGCCCGCGCCATAGCGCGGCCATCGGCAGGTCCGCCTCGACCGCCACCATGATCTGCCCGGTGTGGCTGCGTTCGCTGGCGGCCACCGCCGCGGCGATCGTCTCCATGCAGGACGCTGGAAATCTGCGTTGCGCCGAGGGCGCGAAGACATGCCTGAGCCACCGCATTACCAGCTCCCCGAGGCGCCACCGCCTCCCGATGAACCACCACCGCCACCCCAGCCGCCGCCGCCAAAACCACCGCGGCCACCGCCTCCGAACCCACCGAACCCACCCCCGCCCCAGCCACCGCCGCCCACGAAGCGCCCCGGCGATGCCGAGGCCAACCCGGCCAACAGCCCAATGACGGCCGCACCGGTGCTGGCCAGCAGCAGGGAGGTGAACAGCAGCGCCGCGCCACCGGCCGCAATGCCGGTCAACAAGGCCCGCACCGGACGCGGCAACGCCCCCAGGATGCCGCGCGCCACCATCGCGACCACAAAGCCGACAAACAACGCCATGATCCAGCCACCGCCGCCATTGCCGGCCCCGCCCTGGTGCCCGCTGACCGGCGCCGGCAGCGCCTCGCCCTCGATCAGGCCGGCCAGCGTTGCAGTGGCGTCGCCGATACCGCCGCCGTAGTTGCCCTCGCGGAAGCGCGGCGCCAGATACTCCTGGATCACGCGATTGGCCACGATGTCGGGAATGGCGCCTTCCAGGCCATAGCCGGGCTGGATGCGCACGCGGCGATCGTCCTTAGCCACCAACAGCAGTACCCCATCGTCGACGCCCTTGCGCCCGATCTTCCAGGTATCGAACACGCGCTGGGTGTACTGCTCGATCGTCTCCGGCTGCGTGGTCGGCACGACCAGGATCTGCAGCTGCGCGCCCTTGCGTTGCTGCAGCGCTCGCGCCTGCTGTTCCAGCTGCTGGACCTGCGCCGCATCCAACGTCCCGGTGACATCGACGACGGGCGAGTGCAGCGGCGGAATGGCCGCCAGCTCCTGCGCCAGCAGCGACGCCGGCAGCAGCAACACCATCATCCACACCACTTTCGAAGACGTTCGCCGCATTGCCAACTCCTACCTGATGCGTACTGACACTCAGTCTTTCCCCTCTCTCCCACCGGGACATTGTCCCCCTTCATGGGGGAGAAGGTGCCCCGAAGGGGCGGATGAAGGTGCGAGCGAAGCCACGTGCAGTTGGAAAACACAGAAGCTTCGCGAAGTACCCTCACCCCAACCCCTCTCCCGAGGGGGGGGAGGGGCTTGTGATTACTGCGCAGGCTGCTGATTACTGGGCAGGCTGTGGTGCAGGCTGCGGCTGCGGTGCCTGCTGGTTGCCGAAGTCCACCTGCGGCGCGCGCGAGATCTGCGCTTCGTTTTCCACGCTGAAATTCGGTTTGGGCTGATAACCGAAGAGCTTGGCAGTGACGACCTGCGGAAACGAACGAATGTAGGTGTTGTAATCCTGCACGGTCTGGATGTAGCGGCCGCGCGCCACGGTGATGCGGTTTTCGGTACCTTCCAACTGCACCTGCAGATCGCGGAACGACTGGTCGGACTTGAGCTGCGGATAGTTTTCGCTCACCACCAGCAGGCGCGATAACGCGCTGCCCAATTCGCCCTGGGCCTGCTGGAATTGCTTGAGCGATGCTTCATCGTCGGCATTGACCTGGATCTGCCCCACGCGTGCGCGGGCATTGGTCACTTCGGTCAGCACCTGGCGTTCCTGCTGCGCGTAGCCCTGCACGGTGCGCACCAGGTTGGGAATCAGATCGGCGCGACGCTGGTACTGGTTGAGCACTTCCGACCAACCCGCCTTCACGCTCTCCTCTTTTTGCTGGATCGCGTTATAGCCGCAGCCAGACAAAAAGACGGTCAGCATCAACACCACCAAAGTACGCATCAGCACGGACATGCAGCTGCCCCATCGAAAGATGGCCGCAGCATGGCATACCGCAGGTCAAGCCCGCATGCACGCGCGCAGCCTCGCGCGGGGCTACCGGCCGCGATAGAGGCCGGCAACCCTTGGCGGCCGAATATGCAGCAACGACCCGCGCAACCGATGCGTCCACCGACGCGCGCCCGGGGCGAAGGGCCAGGCGGGATCACAGCGGCGATGACACACCACGACAGCACCTGCGGATATGGTGCAGCGATCGCCTGACGCGTGACCGGTCGCCCAGGCCCGCCGCTATTGCAACGCCGACGCGGGGCCGAAGAACTCGAAGCGCACCTGCGCGTCAGGCACCCCGAGTTCGGACAGCTGCCTGCGCAGCATGCGCATGAAAGGCCTCGGCCCAAGGAAATACACATCCACGTCCCGGGCACCGGATGTATCTGCCGGCATCCACTGACTCAGGCGAGCCGCATCGAGCAGCCCCACGCCGTGCGGCATTTGCGATTCAGCGCCTGCCACCGTGTCGTAGCAGTAATAGTGCGTGAGCTGAGGATGTGCGGCAGCCGCCGCATCGATCCTGTCCTTGAACGCGTGCACATCGCGGTTTCGTGCGCAATGGATGAAGGTGATCGGCCGCCCCGTCTCCAGCCCCTGCGCCAGCATCGGCAGCATCGGCGTGATGCCCACGCCACCGCTGATCAACACGATCGGACGTGTGCCGGCCACCAGGGTGAACGCGCCACTGGGCGCGTTGAGTTCCAGGGTGTCGCCGATGTCGACGCTGTCGTGCAAATGGTTGGATACCACGCCGCCGGCCTCGCGCTTGATGCTGACGCGGTAGGTCTTGCCATTGGGCGGCGCGGAAAGCGAATAGTTCCGACGATGTTCCTGCCCCTGGATCCACAGGTGAAGGCCGATGTACTGGCCTGGCTGGAAGTCCATCACCGGCCCCTGATCGAGCGGGGCGAGATAAAACGAAGTGATCTCTGCACTCTCGATGGTCTTGCCGACCACGGTGAAATCGCGGCCGCCCCGCCAACCGCCATGGGCAGCCTCCTGCTCGGCGTAGCGCGCGCTTTCTGCATCGATCAGGATCTGCGCCAGCTGCGCATAGGCGGCGGCCCATGCGTCCAGCACGGCAACCGTGGCCGTGTTCGGGCCAAGCACTTCAGCGATGGCCGCGATCAGGCAGTTGCCAACGATCGGGTAGTGTTCCGGCTGGATCTGCAGCGCCACGTGCTTGTTGACGATCTGGGTGGCCAGGGGGCCAAGTGCCTCCAGGCGCTCGATGTGCCGCGCATACATCAACACGCCGTTTGCCAGCGCGCGCGGCTGATCGCCATTGGCTTGGTGCGCAGCGTTGAAGTAAGGCCGTACTTCGGGGTGATCGGCCAGCATCTTCTTGTAGAAATGGGTTATCAGCGCCTCTCCACCTTGTTCGAGCAGCGGGACGGTGGAGGCGACGGTGGCGCGGTGGATCTCGGACAACATGAGCGGTCTCTCGTTTGGTGTGCAGCGCATGGCAGCAAAGCCCGTACCAACCCGCTTATCCTTTGAGATCAATCACTTTGCGATCTTCCGTGTCATAATGACTCCAGCATGAAATGAGTCGAATCGACTCCATACAGGTCGAAATGACTCAATCCAGCCAGCTACTTGCACTGCTGCCATTGCTCTCGGACCTCACCCAGGATCTGCCCGACGCAGATCGCTACCGCCGTCTGCTGGAGGGTTTTCGGACCTTGTTGCCGTGCGATGCCGCTGCGCTGCTGCGCCTGGAGGGACAGGATCTGGTCCCGGTGGCGGTGGACGGGCTGACCCCGGACACGATGGGGCGGCGCTTTCGTGTCACCGAACACCCGCGGTTGGCGAGGATCCTCGACGCGGCGGGGCCGGTGCGCTTCGACCCTGACAGTCCGTTGCCCGATCCCTACGATGGGCTGGTGGAGAGCGTGCAGGGCCATCTCCCGGTGCATGACTGCCTGGGATGCGTGCTGCGTGTGGACGGGCGTCCCTGGGGGATCATCACGCTGGATGCGCTGGAGACCGAGCGCTTCACCCATGACGCACTGGACGTGTTATCGGCGTTTGCCGGCCTGGCGGGTGCCTCCGTGGCGGCGGCGCAGCGCATGGAGGCACTGACCGACCTGGCCGAGGCCGCACACGAACACGCCGCGCAGATCCTGCGGGATGCCCCGCATGCGCAGCGACAGCTGATCGGCCAGAGTCCTGCCTACAAAGCCTTGATCCGGGAGATCGCGCTGGCCGGTCCCAGCGACCTGTGCGTGCTGATCCAGGGCGAGACCGGGGTTGGCAAGGAACTGGTGGCGCGCGCCCTGCACACCGCATCCTCGCGCTGTGGCAAACCGCTGGTCAGCCTTAACTGTGCAGCGCTGCCTGACACGCTGGTGGAGAGCGAACTCTTCGGGCACGTCAGGGGCGCCTATACCGGTGCGCATGCAGACCGTCGGGGCAAGTTCGAACTGGCCGACGGTGGCACCTTGTTTCTCGACGAGGTCGGCGAGCTTCCCCTTGCCACGCAGGCCAAGTTGCTGCGCGTCCTGCAGGAGGGCCAAGTCCAACGCCTGGGATCGGACCGCGAGCATCACGTGAACGTACGGGTGATCGCGGCGACCAATGCGGATCTTTCCGAGCAGGTTCGCAAGGGTGCCATGCGTGCTGACTTCTATCACCGGCTCACGGTCTATCCAATCCGCGTTCCCGCCCTGCGGGCCCGGGGACGGGACGTGCTGCGCGTTGCCGGCTACTTCCTGGAAGACGCCCGTGCGCGCTATCGCCTGCGCGGGCTGCGCCTGGATGGGCCTGCCCAGGCAGCGCTGCTGGCTTACGCATGGCCAGGCAATGTGCGCGAACTCGAGCACGTCATTGGCCGCGCGGTCATCAAGGCCATGGGCACCGGCCCGGGCCCCCAAGGCATCGTGTCACTGGGGGTGGCACATCTGGCGCTTGCCCAGGTCGCTGCCGACGCACCTGTTCCGGAGGCCGAACATCCAGCGGAGGCAAGCCTGGGATATCGCCAGCGCGTGGCCGCATTCGAAGAACAGTTGATTCGGACGGCGCTGGAGCGTCATCGCTACCAGTGGTCGGCTGCCGCGCGCGCACTGAAGCTGGACCGCGCCAATCTTGCGCGCATGGCGAAGCGGCTGGGCATCACGGCAGTGCAATGAGCGCCCAGCGATGCAGGCGGCCCGCCACCGGCAACTCCAGACGCGCACCGGCGCATTGACTGCGTCGCTGCGCGCGGACGCAACGCACCGGGCTGTACCGTCACGCCCCGCTTGCCGGCAGACGCCACAGCGGTCGGCGCTCAAACGATCCGTGGCAACAGCACCAGGCCCCAGCACAACAGCACATTGAGCAGGAGCAGGAACACCGCCGCCGAGCCCATGTCCTTGGCGCGGCCAGCCAGCACATGGTGTTCCGGGCCGTAGCGCTCGATCACCGCTTCGATGGCCGAGTTCAACAGTTCGGCCGCCAGCACGATCAGCAACGGCGCGATCAACGCGATGCGTTCCAGCGGCGACTGCCCCAGCCATGCTCCCAATGGCGCCATCACCACCGCCAGGCAGACTTCCAGCCGGAACGAGGATTCGTGCAGCCACGCCGCGCGCAATCCCTGCCACGACCAGATCGCCGCCTTGAGCATGCGGCGCGGGCCGCGCGGCACGTGTCCCAGCTGATCGGCCATGCGTCAGGACCTGCAGCCGCAAGGGCGCGGCCGGAAACAAAAAGAATGCATGGCCTGTTCGCTGCTGGGGAAAGTGCGAATCTTGCACCGTGATGCCACGCACCGCCAGCGACGGACTGGTTTGCCCACGGCTTGCAGACTGCGGCACCATGCCCACTGGCTCCTTCGCTGCAGGGTTGCTCATGATCCAATACCGCTTACGCGCACTGCTGGCTACGCTGCTGCTGGTCTCCAGCCAGGCCATCGCCCTGGAGACCGCGCCCGCCGTCCCCAGCCAGGTCTCCAGCACCGCCTGGGAACAGGACATGCAACGCTTCGCCGCCAGCGACGCGCGCCAGCCACCTCCCCGGCATGGCATCGTGTTCGTGGGAAGCTCCTCGATCCGCTTCTGGGACACACTGGCGCAGGATTTTCCCGGCAAGCCGGTCATCAACCGCGGCTTCGGCGGTTCGGAGGTACGCGACAGCACCTGGTATGCCGACCGCATCGTGATTGCGTACGCCCCGCGCCAGGTGGTGCTGTATGCCGGCGACAACGATCTCAACAGCGGGCGCACGCCCGAACAGGTGCGCGACGATGTCGTGGCATTCGTGCAGCGCATTCGGCGCGACCTGCCCGAGGCGCGGATCAGCTATCTATCGATCAAGCCCAGCCCCGCGCGCGCGGGGCTGCTGCCGTCGGTGGCAACCGCCAATCGGCTGATCCGCGATGCCTTGGCGCAGTTTCCGCAGACCGACTACGTGGACGTCCATACCCCCATGCTCGACGCCGACGGCACGCCGCGCCCGCAGCTGTTCCGCGAAGACAGGCTGCATATGACTGCGGATGGTTACGCGCTGTGGCGCAAGGCCGTGGCCCCGGTGCTGGAGTGATCGCCCAGGGCGTCGCTCAGTGCGCTCCGGCCATGCGTCGCCGGAGTGCACTGAGCGACGCAGCGAGACTCTGCTTCCGCGTCGCTGGCTCCCCGGTGACACGCCAGCGCGCATTCCCTCCGCGTCACGCAGGTCCCCGCCTGATGCGGCGACGCGGCGCGCGCCACCCACGCGATCTCCCGATCCCCGTCGCGACCGGCATCCGGCCAGCCTCAGGCCACCACCACCGCCACCGAAGTGCCCACGCCGGCCTGGCTCTCCAGCTCGATGCGCCAGCCGAAGCGGTCGCACAGCCGGCGGACGATCGACAAGCCCAGGCCGGTGCCCTGCGGACGCGTGGGATCGGCGCGGAAGAACGGCTCGAATGCGCGTGCACGCGCTTCGTCGGTCATGCCGATACCGGTATCGCGCACCACGATCCGGTCCTGGGCCACCTCCACCTCGATGCTGCCGGTGTCGGTATAGGCGCAGGCATTGCGCAGCAGGTTGCTCAACACCACCCGCATCACCCGCGGTGGGGCGAACATCTGCAGGTGCCGGTCGCCGACCATGCGCAACGACACCGGTTTGTCGCCCAGCAGTTCACGCGCGCTATCGACCTCCTCACTGGCCAATTCGGACAAGTCGAAGGTCTCGCTCTGCGGATCGATCTCCGCCTCGCGGGCCAGGATCAGGAATGCATCGATCACCGCTTCCATGTCGCGGCCGGCGCGCTGGATCCGACGCAGGCTGCGTTGGCTACGCTGCGGCAGATCGTCGTCTGCCAGGGCCATGTCGCTGGCCACGCGGATGACCGTCAGCGGCGTGCGCAGCTCATGACTGGCATCGCGGGTGAAGTTGCGTTCGCGCGCCACATGCTCGCTGACCCGTTGCCCCAGCGCGTGCAGCGCAAGCGCCAATTGCCGGGTTTCGCCCTGCAATTCCGCTGGCAAACGCTCCGGCGCCAGTTCGTCCACATCCGGGTTGCGCGGGTCCCACTGCGACACGCGCCGTGCCAGCCAGCTGATCGGTGACACCAGGCGTTTGGACACCCGGTAGGTGAACCACGACACGCCGTAGATTCCCAGCAGCACGATGATGGCCGGCACCACGCCGAACCACCAGGTGAGATGGGCAGCGCGCGAGCGCGGGAACACCAGGTACAGGCGACCTTCCGGGCGTTGGTCCACATAGGCCAGCGCGTCGGCGGCGGCCACTTCGCTGAAGCCCGGCGACAGGCGCCGCAGCGCCGCTGGCGCCGCATCGGCAACAGCCCCGGCCGGCGAGAAATACCCCTGGATATTGCGCGTATTCGGCGGCCGGTAGTCCGGCGTGCTCTTGTGCATGCGCCAGAAATGCACCGCTTCGTCGGCAAGCACAGTGCGCACCAGGCTGTACTTGATGACGAAGGAGATCAGGTACCCGCCCAGCACGATGGCCAGGCTCGCCAGCGCAACCTGCAACAGGAACGCCAGACGTATTTTTCGCGGGAGCCCGTGTGGCATTGCTGCATCCAGGGACGCGTGCCGCAGGTCGGGCAACGCGTCCGTGAGTCCGTCGTGCAGCCTGTTGGCGGCACGGGAGGGCGAGTGGCGCGGGAGCGCCTGCAGGAGCGGCCAGCCACCTGACGGCGGCCGGCCGGAACATCAGGTCATCGGCTGGGCGATGTCGGCAATGCGGTAGCCGGCGCTTTGCACAGTGTGCAGCAGCGGACGGTCGAACGGCTTGTCGATGATCTTGCGCAGGTTGTACAGATGGCTGCGCAAGGTGTCCGAATCGGGCAGCCCGTTGCCCCAGATCTCGCGCTCGATTTCCTGGCGGGTCACCACGCGCGGCGATTCGCGCATCAGGATGGTCAGCAGGCGCAGGCCGATCGGCGAGAGCTGCAGCTCGGTGCCGGCGCGGGTGGCGCGCATGCTCACCGGATCCAACACCAGATCGGCGACCTTGAGCACTTCCGAGCCCACCTGGCGACGTTCGCGGCGGATCAGGGCACGCAAGCGCGCTTCCAGCTCCTGGATCGCGAACGGTTTGGTCAGGTAATCGTCGGCGCCGAAGCCCAGGCCGGTGAGCTTGTCGTCCAGCGTGTCGCGGGCGGTCAGCATCAGCACCGGGGTGGACTTGCGTGCGTCGTTGCGCAGGCGGCGACACACCTCGATGCCGTCCAGGCGCGGCAGCATGAGATCCAGCACGACCACGTCGTAGCTGTTCTCGGCGGCCAGACGGTAACCGTCCAGTCCATCTTGCGCGTAGTCGACCTCGAAGCCACGGCCTTCCAGGTATTCGCCGATCATTTCGGAGATATTGCGGTTGTCTTCGACGACCAGCACGAGGCCGGACGTTTCCTTGGTCTGACGCATGGACTTTCCTCGGTCTTCAGCTTTGTGAAACATGCCGGATGGCCGGTGCAAGCAACGTGAAGGCCGAATAACGTTTCATGCCATCCGATCAGCGTCCCAGCAACGGGCGCAGCGCCGGCCACACCGTCTCCAGTACCTTGGGCTGGGCAGCAGCGGTCGGGTGCAGACCATCGGCCTGCATCAGGCCCGGCTGCAAGGCAACCTTTTCCAGGAAGAATGGCACCAGCGCCGTGTTGTATTGCTTTGCCAAGTCCGCATAGGTCGCCTTCAGGCGCTCGCGGTAGGCCGGGCCGTAATTGGGCGGCACGTCGATGCCCAGCAGCAGCACCTTGGCCCCGGAGGCCTGGCTGAGCTGGATCATCTTTTCCAGATTGCTCTTGAGCTGGGCCGGGGTCAGCCCGCGCAGCGCATCGTTGCCGCCCAGCTCGATCACCACCACGCCGGGTGCGTGCTTCTGCAGCAGGCCCGGCAGCCGGGTCAGCGCGCCGGAGGTGGTCTCGCCGCTGATACTGGCATTGATGATCGCCGGGGGCGTCGCCATGTCACGCTTCAGGCGTTGGTCCAACAGGGTGACCCAGCCGGACTGCACCGGGATGTTGTGCGCAGCGCTCAGGCTGTCGCCCACCACCAGGATCGGTGCGGTCGTCGCCGGACGCTTGGCAGCGGCAATCCCCGGCGCAAGCAGGGAGAGTGTCAGCAGCCACAGGACCAGCGCGCCATATCGCAGTGTTCTTTCACGCATTCGGAGATTCCTCATCGACAGTCTGGCCCCCCGCTCCAGCACCCGCACCGCCATCGACGTCCGCGAGGTCGGCAAATCCGTCAGTGGCCCGGAGGGAACGCTGCACATCCTCGACAACGTGAGCTTGACGGTCAGTGAAGGCGACAGCATCGCCATCGTTGGCGCGTCCGGGTCGGGCAAGACCACCCTGCTCGGCCTGCTCGCCGGGCTGGACCTGCCCAGTCACGGCAGCATCGCGCTGTCCGGGCAGGATCTGGGCCAGCTCGACGAAGAAGCGCGCGCCGCCCTGCGTGCCCGTGAGGTCGGCTTCGTGTTCCAGAGCTTCCATCTGCTACCGGCACTGACGGCCGAAGAAAACATCGCACTGCCGCTGGAGCTGGCCGGGCGCGAAGACCCGGCGCGGGTGCGCGAGGTGCTGGAGGCGGTGGGCCTGAGTGCGCGTGCGCGGCACTACCCGCGCCAGCTCTCCGGCGGTGAGCAGCAGCGCGTGGCGCTGGCGCGCGCCTTCGTGGCGCGCCCGCGCATCCTGTTCGCCGACGAACCCACCGGCAGCCTGGACCAGGCCACCGGCGCGCAGGTCAGCGACCTGCTGTTCGCGCTCAATGCCACCAGCGACACCACCCTGGTGCTGGTCACCCACGACATGACCCTGGCGCAGCGCTGCCGCCACATCTACCGCATCGACGGCGGCCGCCTGCACGCGCAAGCCTCCGGCGCGTCGGCATGAACGTCGTCAAGCAGGCGGCGCGCGCGGTACGCCGCGAATTCCTGGCCGGCGATCTGCTGACCGTGTTCGCCGCACTGGTGTTGGGCGTGGCGGTGATGACTGCCGTCGGCACGTTGGTGGACCGGGTGACGCTGGCGCTGACCTCCAGTGCGGCCGAGGTGCTCGGTGGCGACCTGGGCGTAACCGGGCGCCAGGAGATTCCGGCCGACTTCGCCGCCGAAGCGCAGCGGCGCGGGCTGCAGAGCACGCGCATGGTCAGCTTCCCGAGCGTGCTGTTCCACAAAGAAGCCAGCCAGATGGCCAACATCCGTGGCGTGGGCGCCGGCTATCCGCTGCGCGGGCAGCTGCTGGTGTCCAGGGACGGCCGCGCTACCGAAGGCACGCCTGACACCGCGCCGCCGCCCGGACAGGCCTATGCCGACCCACGCCTGCTGGAGGCGCTGGGCCTGCGCGTGGGCGAACAGCTGGAGTTCGGCGCCGGCCACCTGACCATCACCGGCGTGCTGCGCGCCGAGCCGGATGCCTCCGGCGAGCTGATGCAGTTGTCGCCGCCGCTGCTGGTCAATCGCGCCGATATCGAAAGCGCCGGTCTGCTCGGACCCGGCAGCCGCGCCTCCTATCGGCTGATGTTCGCCGGTGCGCCGGATGCCATCGCCGACCTGCGCGCCTGGCTCAAGCCGCGCGCCAGCGAATATCGCCTGGTCGGCATCGAAGACACCCAGCGCGGCATGCGTGCGGCGTTCGACCGGGCCGGGCGCTTCCTGGCCTTGTCGGCCTTGCTCGCCGTGCTGCTGTCGGGCGTGGCGACCGCGCTGGCGGCCAACCGCTTTGCGATGCGGCGCATCGATGCCGTGGCGGTGCTGCGTTGCCTGGGCGCGAAGCAGCGCGACATCCTGGCGATGCTGTCGCTGCAATTGCTGTTCACCGCCATCCCGGCCTGCCTGGTCGGCATCGGCCTGGGCATGCTGGCGCAGGAAGGCTTGTTACAGGCGCTGGGCAGTTTGATTCCGAACCGGCTGCCGTTGCCGCAGGCTACCCCGGCCCTGGCGGGCGCAGGGATCGGCCTGGTGCTGTTGCTGGGCTTCGGCCTGCCGCCGCTGCTGCGGCTGCGCAACGTGCCACCGATGCGGGTGCTCAACCGCAGCTTTGCCGCGGTGCCGCCGAGTGCGTTGCTGGTCTACGGCGCGGCCCTGGCCGCAACGCTGGCGCTCACCGTCTACGCCACCGGCAACCTGGTGCTGGCGGGTTGGGTGCTGGGCGGCCTGGCCGCGCTGGCGCTGGTGGCGATGCTGCTGGGGCTGGGCCTGCTCGCCCTGCTGCGGCCGATCCAGCACCGCCTGCGCGGCGCCTGGAAACTGGGCCTGGCCTCGCTCACCCGCCGGCGCGGCCTGAGCGTGGTGCAGCTGGTCGGCCTGTCGCTGTCGCTGTGCGCGCTATTGCTGCTGGCGGTGGTCGGCCCCGGCCTGCTCGGCCAATGGCGCGACCGCCTGCCGGCAGACACCCCGAACTATTTCCTGATGAACATCCAGCCCGAACAGACCGCGCCGGTGTTGCAAACGCTGCGTGGGCTGGGGGTGGACAATGCGGCAGTGGAGCCGTTCTCCACCGGCCGCCTGGTCGCCATCAACGACAAACCGCCGGTGCGCGGCGACCGCGATCCGGCCGACGATGGCGATGGCGACAACCGCCCGGTCAATTTCTCCTGGCGGCATGCGTTTCCGCCAGCCAATACGCTGCTGCAGGGCAAGTTCTGGAGCGCCGACAGCACCGCTGCCGAAGCCTCGGTGGAAGAAGGCTGGGCGCAGCGCTATCAGCTCAAGCTCGGCGACCGCATCACCCTGCTGCTGGGCGAGCAACAACGCAGCTTCACCGTCACCAGCATCCGCAAGGCGGACTGGGACTCGTTCCGGGTCAACTTCTTCCTGCTGCTCAATGAAGGTGCGGTGGGCGATGCGCCCTACAACCTGATTTCTGCCTTCCACCTGCCTCCTGGCAATGCGCCCAGGCTGGCGTCGCTGAGCCGCGATTACCCCAACATCTCGGTGCTGGATATCGATGCCATCCTGGGCCGGGTGCGCGAGGTGATCGACCAGGTGGCACAAGCCGTGCAGCTGGTGATGGGCTTCAGCCTGCTGGCTGGTGTGCTGGTGCTGCTGGCCGCCTTGCAGGCCACTGCCGGCGAGCGCCGTTACGACAGCGCCGTGCTGCGCACACTGGGTGCACGCCGCGGGCAGTTGCGCGGCGCAGTGCTGGTGGAATTCGGTGCGCTGGGGCTGCTGGCGGCCGGCCTGGCGGTGACCGCGGCGGCAGTGATCGGCGCGGTGGTGGGCCAGCAAGCCTTCGACATCGCACTGGCACCGGACTGGCCGCGCCTGCTGCTGGGCGGCGCCTTCGGACTGGCGCTGAGCCTGCTTGCCGGCTGGTCCGGCACCCGGCGTATCCTGTCCACGCCGCCTGCGTTGGCGTTGCGCGCGGATTGAGTACACAGATCGGTTGCCATTGCATGCAAGAGCAACCGATCCATCTGGCGCGGCCCCTGCAAAAGTTAATAAGTCACGGAGGCTCATCAACCTTGTTGAGCAGCTGAACCAAGCGCTGGCCTGCGGCGGTCACTCGCCCAAGCGGTCACGTGGCACCCCCGTGTGTGGTTGGCAGACCTGCACATGGTGCCAACCGATGCATATACCCGCAGCGCATAAGCACCTTGCCAATCGTACGTTCGCAGCAGGAATCCGACTGCCTACAGTGACCAGTCCGGTCGCCGTGTCAGGCGGCCTTTGCTGTTGTCGAGGTGCAAGTTCGTGGCCAACGTCAGTTCTGCAGTGCGCGTGCAGCCGCCGCGCGCCGATGCCAACACGGGACACACCGCCGGCGTGCGGATCGTGCCGTTCGATGCGCCGCTGGGCGCGGAAGTCATCGGGCTGGAATTGTCGCAGCCGCTGGATGCGGACACCTTCGCGCGCATCCATCGCGCGCACCTTCAGTACCACGTGCTGGTGTTTCGCGACCAGCGCATCACCCCGGCGCAGCAGGTCGAGTTCAGCCGCCGCTTCGGCCCGCTGCAGATCCACGTACTGCGTAATTTCCAGCTGCATGGACATCCGGAAGTGCTGGTGGTGTCCAACATCAAGGAAAACGGCCAGCCGATCGGCCTGGGCGATGCCGGGCACTACTGGCATTCGGACCTGTCATATAAGGACACCCCCAGCCTGGGTTCGCTGCTGCATGCACAGGAGCTGCCTGCCGAGGGCGGCGATACCTTGTTCGCCAACCAGCATCTGGCCTGGCAGACCTTGCCTGATGCACTCAAGCGCACCGTGCAGGACCTGCGCGCCGAGCACAGCTATCTGGCCAAATACGAGGAGTTGCGCGCGCGCAATCCGTGGCGCCCGGCGTTGACGCCGGAGCAGATTGCCGAGGTCACCCCGGTGCAGCATCCGGTGGTGCGCACGCACCCGGAAACCGGGCAGAAGGCCTTGTTCATCAGCGAACATTTCACCACCCGCATCGTCGGGCTGCCCGAGGACGAAAGCCACGCGCTGCTGCAGACCTTGTTCGCGCACAGCACGCGCGCGGCGCTGGTGTACCGGCACCGCTGGCAGCCGCACGACATGGTGTTCTGGGACAACCGCTCGGTGATGCATCTGGCCGCCGGTACGCCAGACCACCTGCGCCGCCGGCTCAACCGCACCACCATCGAAGGCGATGCGCCGTTCTGAGCGCGCCGCCATCCCCTCCCCCCCTTGCACCCGGAGCGCTGCATGCGTCTGACCGTCACTTCCCACGCACCGTTGCTGCGCCGCCGTTTCTCGCGGCGCGTGGCGGTCCTGCTGCTGGCGGCACTGCCACTGTTGAGCGGCGCGGCGCAGGCAGAGGGCAAGCTGCGCATCGCCAAGCAGTTCGGCATCGTCTACCTGCTGCTGGACGTGGCGCAGGAGCAGCGGCTGATCGAGCAACAAGGCAAGCAGGCCGGCGTGGACATCGACGTGCAGTTCCTGCAACTGTCCGGCGGCGCGGCGGTCAACGATGCCTTGCTCACCGGCTCGATCGATATCGCGGGGGCCGGTGTCGGGCCGCTGTTCACCATCTGGGACCGCACCCGTGGCCGGCAGAACGTGCGTGGTGTGGCGTCGCTGGGCAACTTTCCGTATTACCTCATCAGCAACAACCCGCGCATCAAGAGCATCGGCGATTTCACCCCGAAGGACCGCATCGCCGTGCCGGCCACCGGTGTATCGGTGCAATCGCGGTTTCTGCAGCATGCCTCGCAGCAACGCTGGGGCGACAAGGGCACCCATCAGCTGGACCCCTTGCAGGTAGCACTGCCGCACCCGGATGCGGCGGCGGCGATCATCCGCGGCCGCACCGAGATCACCGCGCATTTCGCCAGCCCGCCCTTCCAGGAGCAGGAATTGGCGCGCAACCCGGCCGCGCATATCGTCACCAGCTCCTACGACATCGAGGGCGGCCCGTCGTCGGCGACGGTGCTGTACGCCACCGAGAAATTCCGCAGCGACAACCCCAAGACCTACGGCGCCTTCGTCGCGGCACTGGATCAGGCGGCGAAGTTCGTGACCGCGCATCCGGAGCAGGCGGCAGATATCTTTCTGCGCCGTAACGGGTCGAGCATCGACCGTGCGCTGATATTGCAGATCCTCAAGGACCCCAAGGTGCAGTTCACCGTGGCGCCACAGAACACGCTGAAATTGGGTCAGTTCATGCACCGCAGCGGTGCGATGAAGCAGGCGCCGGTCAAGGTGGGCGACTACTTCTTCGACGACCCGCTGATTGCGGGCGGGAGCTGAGCGATGGCCACACCCTTGTTGCAGGTCGATCACGTCAGCCTGGAATACGTCAACGCACAGCGGGTAGTGCGGGCCACCCATCGGGTGCGCTTCGATGTGCATGCAGCCGACCGCTTCGTGCTGCTGGGGCCGTCCGGCTGCGGCAAGTCCACCCTGCTCAAGGCGGTGGCCGGCTTCGTGCCGCCGCGCGAGGGGCAGATCCGCCTGGATGGGCAGGTGGTGACCGGGCCGGGGCCGGACCGGGTGGTGGTGTTCCAGGAATTCGATCAACTCGCGCCCTGGAAGACCGTGCGCGAGAACGTGGTGTTCGGGCTACGCGCAGCGCGCAAGCTCGGCCGCGGCGAAGCCCGCGAGCGGGCAGACGAGAGCCTGGCCCAGGTTGGGCTGAGCGGGTTTGCCGAGGCCTATCCGCACACCTTGTCCGGTGGCATGAAGCAGCGCGTGGCGATCGCGCGCGCACTGGCGATGCGCCCGCGCGTGTTGTTGATGGACGAACCATTCGCCGCACTGGATGCGTTGACCCGCTCGCGCATGCAGGAGCAGATGCTGGAGCTGTGGGAGCAGGCGCGCTTCACCCTGTTGTTCGTCACCCATTCCATCGAGGAAGCATTGGTGGTCGGCAACCGCGTGCTGCTGCTGTCGCCACATCCGGGCCAGGTGCGTGCCGAACTCAATGCGCATGCCTTCGGCCCGCACAGCCCCGGCAGCGTGGCCTTCCAGCAGACGGCGCAGCGCATCCATCGCCTGTTGTTCGACCTGCCTGACGACACGCTGGCCGACGACAAGGTGGCGCCGCTGCGTCGCTCTGCCCCGCTGCAACGCGAGGCGCTGCCATGAGCCGCGCACCCGCCACTGCGCTGCCGCCCGTTCCGCCGGTGCGCCCGGAATACGAGCTGGCGCTGCAGCCGCTGGATCCGGCCCTGCTGACCGCCGCCGCGCCAATCCCCTGGCAGGCGCCGGCGTGGCTGCGCAAGGCCCTGGTGCTGGTGGTGCTGGCGGCGGCGTGGGAAATCGCCGCGCGCGTGGTCGGCGACGACCTGATGCTGCCCAGCGCGGCGCAGACCGCACGCGCGTTCTACGACGGCCTGCTATCGGGCGAGTTGCTGCGCCGGGTGGGCGCCTCGCTGCAGGTACTGGCGCAGGGCTATCTGCTGGGCGTGGTATCGGCGTTCGGGCTGACCGCGGTGGCCGCGTCTACCCGCTGGGGCCGCGATGTCCTGGGCACGCTGACCGCCATGTTCAATCCGCTGCCGGCCATCGCGCTGCTGCCGCTGGCCTTGCTGTGGTTCGGCCTGGGCACCGGCAGCCTGGTGTTCGTGCTGGTGCACTCGGTGCTGTGGCCGCTGGCGCTGACCACCTACGCCGGCTTCCAGGCGGTGCCGGAGACCCTGCGCATGGCCGGGCGCAATTACGGGCTGCGTGGGCCGCGCTACGTGGCACAGCTGCTGATCCCGGCCGCACTGCCGGCGATCCTGTCCGGGCTGAAGATCGGCTGGGCATTCGCTTGGCGCACCCTGATCGCCGCCGAGCTGGTGTTCGGCGCCACCTCCGGCCAGGGTGGGCTGGGCTGGTACATCTTCCAGAACCGCAACGAGCTGTACACCGACCGGGTGTTCGCCGGACTGGCCATGGTGATCGTGCTGGGCCTGCTGGTGGAAGGCGTGGTGTTCCAGGCCATCGAGCGGCTGACCGTGCGCCGCTGGGGCATGCAGCGCTGACAGCAAACGCGGCAGCACGGTCGCGTGCGCTTAACGGGACTGGCTTATGCTGCCGGCCCCTTCTCAGCCGCCGCCGTCATGCCCACTGCCCCCTTCACCGCCTACCTGTACCCGGTGCTGCTGCTGATCGCCAGCAATGTGTTCATGACCTTCGCCTGGTATGGCCACCTGAAGTACAAGAGCACGCCGCTGATGATCGCGATCCTGGTCAGCTGGGGCATTGCCTTCTTCGAATACTGCCTGCAGGTGCCGGGCAACCGCCTGGGTAGCGCGGTGTACTCCGCGCCGCAGCTCAAGGGCATGCAGGAAGTCATCACGTTGCTGGTGTTCGCCGGCTTCTCCACCTTCTACCTGGGCCAGTCGCTGAGGTGGAATCACTGGGCCGCGTTCGGGCTGATCCTGGTAGCGGCGTTCCTGATGTTCAAGGAATAACCGCGCCCTTGTCCGTAGGAGCGCACCAGGGCGCGACCGGCCTTCCCAGGAACGCTTCGTCGCGCCCGGGTGCGCTCCTACGACATCCCGGGGTCAATTCGCTGAGTCGACCCATTGCGCGAATACCGCAGCGATCTGCGCGTCCTTGACCCGCTTGCCTTGTTGTACGCGTTCGGCCTGTTCGAACATCGGCAGGATCATCGCCATGCCGTCGGACAGGCCATCACGGCCGGCTCCCCCGTAGGAGCGCACCAGGGCGCGACGGGCCTTCCCAGAAACGCTTCGTCGCGCCCGGGTGCGCTCCTACGACATCCCGGGGTCAATTCGCTGGGTCGACCCACTTCGCGAACACTGCATCGATCTGCGAGTCTTTGATCCGTTTGCCCTGTTGCACGCGTTCGGCCTGTTCGAACATCGGCAGGATCATCGCCATGCCGTCGGACAGGCCATCACGGCCGGTTCCCCAGTAGGAGCGCACCAGGGCGCGACGGGCCTTCCCAGGAACGCTTCGTCGCGCCCGGGTGCGCTCCTACGACATCCCGGGGTCAATTCGCTGAGTCGACCCATTGCGCGAATACCGCATCGATCTGCGCGTCCTTGACCCGCTTGCCCTGCTGCACGCGTTCGGCCTGTTCGAACATCGGCAGGATCATCGCCATGCCGTCGGACAGGCCATCACGGCCGACTCCCCCGTAGGAGCGCACCAGGGCGCGACGGGCCTTCCCAGGAACGCTTCGTCGCGCCCGGGTGCGCTCCTACGACATCCCGGGGTCAATTCGCTGGGTCGACCCACTTCGCGAACACTGCATCGATCTGCGCGTCTTTGATCCGTTTGCCCTGTTGCACGCGTTCGGCCTGTTCGAACATCGGCAGGATCATCGCCATGCCGTCGGACAGGCCATCACGGCCGGTTCCCCAGTAGGAGCGCACCAGGGCGCGACGGGCCTTCCCAGGAACGCTTCGTCGCGCCCGGGTGCGCTCCTACGACATCCCGGGGTCAATTCGCTGGGTCGACCCATTGCGCGAATACCGCAGCGATCTGCGCGTCCTTGACCCGCTTGCCTTGTTGTACGCGTTCGGCCTGTTCGAACATCGGCAGGATCATCGCCATGCCGTCCGGCTTGGTTTTCAGATGCAGGCCCGGCGGGGTGTCCAGGAACCTCGCCCAACGTGCACGCACCTTGGCCCAATAGCCCTGGGTGCCCTTCCAGTACGCATACGCCGGAGCGAAATCCACCTCGGTGGTCTTGCGGTAATCGTTGAAACCAAACTCGCGCGCGATCGCTTGCTGGGCGCCGTCAGGCTTGCGCAGTACCTTGGTGTTGAACTGTTCGTGGGTCCAGCCACCAGGCGTGAGCGTGTGCCGGTTGATGACCGACAGCGCGTTGTAGTCGCTGCGCTTGGTGTATTCGCGGCGCGGCAACGGACGCCAGCTCAGGTCGCTGGTCCAGGTGGGATGGCCGTCGGCGTAGTCCCAGCGGCCAGTGCCGCAATAGCGCGGCGCATCGCTGACCTCGAACACGCATTGCGTCCACGCACCCTGCGTGGCCGATGCGGGCAACGCACGCACCTGCCAGGTCTGCTCGGCAGTGAATTCGAAGCGCTGGGGCGCTTCGTACACCCAGTCCTGTCGCCAGTGCTTGGTCACATGCTTGGTCTTTTCGTCGACCAGCAAATGCTGCAATACCAGCTTGCGGGGCGAATCCTCCACCACGATGACCACTTCGTTGGCACCGCTGCGCATTGCCGAGGCGCGTTCGTAGCCGGGCTTGAGCAGCACGGTTTCGTCGAAGGCGAAGTCCACCGCGTACTCGCCCTGCATGGCCAGGATGCTCTGGCGATCGCGCTCAGGGTCGGCGGCAGCAACCGCCGACAGCGGCAACAGGGACAACGTGGCGGCAAGACAGCACGGCAACACTCGGTTCATCTCGATTCTCGGTGGTGGTATCAGGAGCATCAGCGGGGCAGCCGCAGCAAGGCAGAGGTCATGGCGGCCGGGTCGCTACCGGCGGTGGCAGGTGAGGCAGCCCGCAGCGCGGCGGCACGCGCGCAACAGCAATCATCCACTACCACGCGTGCGTCGATGCCCTCAGCGTGCGCCAGGCGCGCGGCGACGTCGGCGCCCAGCGCCGAGACCGTGGCCAGGCTGGCCGCCAGCGACGGCGTGCGATCGCTGGCGGCCCGCAGGCGTAGCGCGCTCAATCGCCAGCTTTCGCCGCGCATGCGTCCTGCCAGGCGACGCCACAGGCGCTCGCCGACCCCCAGCCCCTGGGGCTCGATCGACAGCGCCGGCAACCGCGACACCAGCCGATCCCAGTTCAGAAAATCGCTGTCCGGCAGCAGATACAGGCGCCAGCAACATTGTCCGTCGGCATCGAAGAAACAGATGCCCTCGCGGACGCCATCGCTGTCCAGCTGCCGACAGGTGGCCGCCTCGATCGCGTGCTGCCATCCGTCCAGTTCGTTGCCCAGCGCCGGGCGGTACAGGCACAGCACCGTCCCCAGCGCGGCCAGCTGCGCCGGGCGCGGCAGCGTGCTGCCGGTGGCACGCGCGCTCGGTGACAACGACGATGGGCGGGCGATGGACATGGCCGCTACCAGCTCACCGCCAGGCTGACCGAGGCGGTACGCCCGGTAGCGGTGAAGCGGTCCACCACCGTGCTGCCGGCGAGCGTGCCGTTGGGCAGCGCATTCCAGTCCACGTAGCGACGGTCGGCAAGATTGAAGATGCCGGCGGTGACCTTGGCACCAGGGGCGAACTCCCAATGCCCCATCAGATCCAGCGTGGCGTAGCCGGCTGGCGTGTAGTAACTGTCCAGCTGCGGACGGCGCTTGCGCGCGACGAAGGTGCCGATCAGTTCGGCGCCCCATTGCTCGCCGTCGAAGGCCACACCCAGCGTTCCGCGCAGCGGGTCCACCGAATTGAGCGGCGTGCTGTCGGTGAGGTTGTCGCCTTGCGCGTAGGCCACTGCGCTGTTCAACGACCAACCCTGCCAGCCGGCCAGCACGCCCAGGTCGAGCCCGCCGCGCGCTTCGGCCCCCTTGATGACCACATCGGCCACGTTGCGCGACTGGAACACCATGAAGCCATCGGCGTTGACGCCGGCCGGCGCATTGGACTCGATGAAATCGCGGTAGTCGGTGTAGTACAGCGCCAGACCGAGATAGCCCACCGCATCGTTGAAGCGCAGGCCCAACTCGCCGCCGCGGCTGGTCTCGGCCTTCAGATCAGGGTTGGCGATGGCGGTGTAGCGCGACTGCAGATTGGTGAAGCCGATATTGACGTCGTTGTAGGGCGGTGCGCGGAAGCCATGCGCATAATTGGCATATGCCGACCAGGCATCGGAAAAGCGCCACACCGCGCCGAACTTGGGCGAGACCTGGGTTTGATCGATGGTTGCCACCCCCACGCCCGGATTATCTTCGCGGAAGATGTCATCGGGCTGCGGCGACAGGCGGAAATAGTCCACACGCACGCCCGGCGTCAGCGACAGCCGCCCATCCAGCAGGCCGATCTCGTCCTGCGCATACAGGCCAAGCTTCGTGGTCTGGCTCTTGGGAAAATCGCGCACCGGAAACACATCCTGGCCAACCCGGTTGCTGATCGCGCCAGTGGCCAGGTTCAGCGAATAGCCGTCGCGCTTGGCGCGGGTGTCGGTCCAGGTCCCATCCAGCCCATAGGTGATGTCGTGGCGCATCGTATCGGTGGCCACCTGCTTGTGTGCATTGACCAGCAGCCCATACACGCGCTGGTCGAAACTGTGTTCGTTGTGGCGGCGGGTGTTGTTGCCGCGCAACTCGTTGGTGCGTTGCAGGCTTTCGCTGTCCTGGCGATACAGCAGCCATTGCAGGTCGTCGGCCAGTGCGGTATCCAACGCATCCAGCTCGTGCCGCAACGAGACCCGCGCACGGGTCTGGTGATCGCGCCCCTGCTGCGACAACACGCGCAGCGAGGCGGTGGGCGAGCGCGTATCGATACTGCTCAAGGCCTCGATGCTGCCGTAGTCTTCGTTGCCTTCCACGGTGAGCTTGAAGCGCTGCTGCGCGCTCGGCGCATAGACCAGTTTGGTCAACACGCTGCGACCGTCCACGGTTTGTGGATTGGCGGCGGTGCGGGTGAAGTCGCGGCTGCGGTTGTCGCCCTGGTTCTGGGTTTCCTGGCCTTGGCGATGCGCCACCGCCACCAGCCCGCTCCAGCGCTCGCCGCCGAACGCGCCAGTGGCCCCTGCGAACAGGCCATTCCAGTCGCCTTCATAACCGAACTTCAGGCCAACATAGCTGTGTTTGTCGTCGCGCAGATAATCGGCCGGGTCCTTGGTGACGAAAGCCACCACACCGCCCAGGGCGTCGGAGCCATACAACGAACTGGCCGGCCCGCGCACCACTTCCACGCGCTTGAGCGTTTCCAGGTCGACGAAGTTGCGATTGGCATTGAGGTAGCTGCCGAACGCGAAGGTGTCCGACACCGGCACGTTGTCCACCAAAATCGCCACCCGGTTGCCGTCCAGGCCGCGGATGCGGATGCCGTTGGCGCCGGTGAAGCGGCCGTTGGTGCTGGTCACCGCCACCCCGGGCGTATACCGGAACAGGTCCTTGAGTTCGCGCACCAGCTGGTTGTCCAGTTGTTCGCGGTCGATCACATCCACCGTGGCCGGCACATCCACCAGCGCGCGCTGGGTGCGCGTGGCGGTGACTTGCAGACGGTCGAAGTCGTGCACCTCCCGCGCAGCGTCGCCGCCGATATCGGGTTCTGCGGCGTGGACACACAACGGGGCGGCAGGCAGCGCAAGCGACAGCGCGACCACCAGCGGATGCAGGCGAATCATCAAGCAACCTTTGTGGAAGAACCCCCCGGCGGCGCGCACAGCGAACCGGCCGCGCACGGCAACCGAGGGTGGAGAGATGGATGGCGGACGGCGGCGGCAACGCCCGCGGCGAACAGCCGGCGCCCATTCAGAGCGGGCCGGTGGTGCGATTGCAGTGGCTGCGGAACCGTGCCGGCAGCGGCATCGCGCGCAGCGATGCTGGCAGCTTGCTGCGGCGGCCGATGGCAGCCGTGGCGGCGGCGCCCTCTCTACCAGGGCGCAGCGGTTCCCTTCGCTGGGATGACGTGGGGGACGGGAATTACTTGGTCAGGATGAGCTTGTCGTTGCTGGTGTGGCGCAGGCGATAGACGCGATCGCCATGTTGGATCAGCACTTCGCGCCGGCCCTTGAGCAGCGCCTCGCTGCTGATGAGGTCTTCGGCAGGAACCACACGCGGCACAGCGCGGTCGCGCAGGTTGACCGGTTCGGAGCGAAGCAGCACGGGGTGAGCGGTCATGATCGGGATCTCCAGTCAGTTGGCACGACAAATAATAACAATTCTCATTTGATAATCAAGATTCATTCTCATCTTTATTACGCCATTTTTATATCGATATCCGATTTTCTATCAAATCCATCAATCAGCGTGTGACTGCCTCCACTTGCGCCCAGCCGGCAGCGTCCACCTGCTCCAGCACAGCGAGCGCGGCCAGGTTCTCTTCCAGCTGCGCCACCCGGCTGGCCCCGAGGATGACCGTGGACACCAGCGGATTGCGCAGGCACCAGGCGATCGCCAGCGGCGCCGGCGCATGGCCCAGCTCGGCAGCCACCGCGCAGAACGCGCGGGCGCGTTCGAGACGGCGGGATTCCGGCGTGCCCAGCACATCGTCCTGCAGCCAGGCATTGTCGGACTGCCCCAGCCGGCTGTCGGCCGCTACCCCGGCGTTGTACTTGCCGGTCAGCAGGCCGGAGGCCAGCGGCGACCAGATGGTGGTGCCCAGCCCAGCGGCGCACAGCGGCGCATACTCCTGCTCCAGCCGCTGACGGTGCAGCAGGTTGTATTGCGGCTGTTCCATCGACGGCGCATGCAGATGCTCACGCTCGGCGATGGCGATCGCCGCGCGCAGCTGCTCGGCGCTCCACTCGGACGTGCCCCAGTACAGCACCTTGCCCTGGCGGATCAGCGCGTCCATCGCCCGCACGGTTTCCTGGATCGGCGTGTCCGGGTCGGGCCGATGGCAAAAATACAGATCCAGATAGTCCACGCGCAGGCGTTTGAGCGCGGCGTGGCAGGCATCGGTGACATGCTTGCGCGAGAGCCCGCGCTGGGTTGGGCGCGGGCTGTCCACCGCACCGAAGAACACTTTGCTGGACACGCAGTAGCCATCGCGCGGCAGGCGCAGGTCGGCGATCACATCGCCCATCACCTCCTCGGCGCGGCCGCGGGCGTAGACCTCGGCGTTGTCGAAGAAGTTGATGCCGTTGTCCCAGGCGGCGGCGATCAGGTTGCGCGCCTCGCTGCGGCCGATCTGCTTGCCGAAGGTGATCCAGGCCCCGAATGACACGGCCGACAGCTGCAGCCCGGTGGAACCCAGACGACGGTAACGCATGGCGAACTCCTGCATCCTCCGGGGGCACCTGCCCCGGACCGGATTGCGCAGTTTAGCGGTCCGCTCGCCGATGCGAGCCAGTGGCGGCCGTCTGAATGCCGCTCGCCTTGCCCGCCGTCACCCCCTGCTCTACGCTTCCCGTTTTGCAGTCAGCAGCTCCGGGGATTGGGATGGTCGAAGGTTTGGGAAGGATCGGTTTCGGCCTGTTCGGTCTGGCGGTGCTCATCGGCATCACCTGGCTGTTCTCCAGCAACCGCCGCGCCGTGGATTGGAAACTGGTCGGCACCGGCCTGTTGCTGCAGATCTCGTTCGCCTCGCTGGTGCTGTTGGTGCCGGGCGGGCGCGACGTGTTCGACGCGCTGGGCAAAGGCTTCGTGAAGGTGCTGAGCTTCGTCAATGAAGGCTCCACCTTCATTTTCGGCAACCTGATGAACATCGACAGCTACGGCTTCATCTTCGCGTTCCAGGTGCTGCCCACCATCATCTTCTTCTCGGCGCTGATGGGCGTGCTCTACCACCTGGGCGTGATGCAACTGGTGGTACGCGCGATGGCCTGGGCGATCACCAAGGTGATGCGCGTGTCCGGTGCGGAAACCACCAGCGTCTGCGCCAGCGTGTTCATCGGCCAGACCGAGGCGCCGCTGACGGTGCGCCCGTACATTCCCAAGATGACCCAGTCCGAGCTGCTGACGATGATGATCGGCGGCATGGCGCATATCGCCGGCGGCGTGCTGGCCGCCTACGTGGGCATGCTCGGCGGCAGCGATCCGGCCCAGCAGGCCTTCTACGCCAAGCACCTGCTGGCCGCCAGCATCATGGCCGCGCCCGCCACCCTGGTGGTCGCCAAGCTGCTGGTGCCGGAAACCGGCACGCCGCTGACCCGTGGCACGGTCAAGATGGAAGTGGAAAAGACCACCAGCAACATCATCGATGCGGCCGCGGCCGGTGCCGGCGACGGCCTGCGTCTGGCGCTGAACATCGGTGCCATGCTGCTGGCCTTCATTGCGCTGATCGCGCTGATCAACGCACCGCTGACCTGGCTGGGCGAGGTGACCGGCGCGGCGGCGGCGCTGGGCCGGCCAACCAACCTGTCGACGCTCTTCGGCTACCTGCTGGCCCCGGTGGCCTGGGTGATCGGCACGCCGTGGGTGGATGCGACCACGGTGGGCTCGCTGATCGGCCAGAAGGTGGTCATCAACGAATTCGTCGCCTACTCCGAGCTGTCGCAGATCGTGAAGGGCCAGGTCGCCGGTGTCAGCCTGAGCGAGGAAGGCCGGCTGATCGCCACCTATGCCCTGTGCGGCTTTGCCAACTTCAGCTCGATTGCGATCCAGATCGGCGGCATTGGCGGGCTGGCGCCGGAACGGCGTCACGATCTGGCCAAATTCGGCCTGCGCGCGGTGCTCGGTGGTTCGATCGCCACCTTCATGACCGCTACCATCGCTGGCGTACTCTCGCATTTCGGTTGAGGCGGGGCGGGTTCATCGGCGTACCGTTCTAATAGCGGCACGCCACGTGTCATCTCAGTCATTCAAGCAAGCAGGTATTTATGAGTTCGGTCGTGGTTGTCGGGTCTTTCAATGTCGATCACGTTTGGCGTTGCGACGTGCTGCCTGTGCCAGGCGCCACCATTGCCGGTCGCTACAGCACCGGCCCGGGCGGCAAGGGATTCAACCAAGCAGTGGCGGCCGCGCGTGCCGGTGCCAAGACGCATTTTCTGTGCGCGCTGGGCGATGACGCCGGCGGTGCGCTGGCGCGCGCGCTGGCCGCGCATGACGGCTTTGCGTTGATCGCCGAACCCAGCAATGAACCCACCGGCACCGGCGGCATCTATGTCGATGGGCATGGCCGCAACACCATCGTAATCGGTGCCGGCGCCAATGCGGTGCTGAGCCCGGGCTTCATCGACGGCCAGCGCGCGCTGGTCGCCGCGGCCCAGGTGATGCTGGCGCAGCTGGAATCGCCCGCCGAGACGATCGAATCGGCGCTGGCGCTGGCCCGCGAATGCGGTGTACTCACCATCCTCAATGCCGCACCCGCCAACGCGCCCACCTCGATCGGCCTGCTCAAGCTGTCGGACGTGCTGACCCCGAACGAAACCGAATTCGCTGCCCTGCTCGGCCGCCATGTCGGCGAGCGCATCAATGCCGACGATGTGGCCGCGCTGGACGGCAACACGCTGCATTCGCTGTGCCGCAAGCTACTGCCCGGTGGCACCGTGGTAGTGACGCTGGGCGCGGTAGGCGCCTTTATCTCGCATGCCGACGAGCAACTGCGTGGCGATGCCGCCGCGCATTACCGGGTGGGCGCCGACAGCGCGCAGACGGTGGACACCACCGGTGCTGGCGATGCCTTCAACGGTGCGCTGGTGGCCTCGCTGGCGCAGTCGCCCGGCGCAAGCTTCAACACCCACGTACGCTTTGCCACCCGCTACGCGGCGCGCTCCACCGAACTGGAAGGCGCGGCCGTGTCAATGCCGCGCATGGTGCCCGACCTGGCTGTGTAAGTCGCACGCGTCGAAGGCGTGATGCAGCGTCGGGCGCCCATACCCTCATCCGGCGCTAACGCGCCACCTTCTCCCGACGGGAGAAGGAATAGAAGCGGCTCCCCCACCCCGAGGCAGAGTAAGGAATAAAAGCCCCTCCTCCCCCCGGGAGAGGGGTTGGGGTGAGGGTACGGTCAGCCGCCGCCCTCGTTCTATCCAGTCCTACGACCCGCACAGCCATCGCGCAGGACCGAAGGCTGGAAACGCTCTTCCGATTCCCGATTCCCGATTCCCGATTCCCCGCCCGGCTACAATGCCCCCATGCAGATCGGCCCCTACACCATCGCCCCCAAGGTGATCCTCGCGCCCATGGCGGGCGTGACCGACAAGCCGTTCCGGCTGCTGTGCAAACAGCTTGGTGCCGGGCTGGCGGTGTCGGAGATGACCATCTCCGATCCGCGCTTCTGGGGCACGCGCAAGTCGCTGCACCGCATGGACCATGCCGGCGAGCCGGATCCGGTCAGCGTGCAGATCGCCGGGACCGAACCGCAGCAACTGGCTGAAGCGGCGCGCTACAACGTAGACCACGGCGCGCAGCTGATCGACATCAATATGGGCTGCCCGGCCAAGAAGGTATGCAACGCCTGGGCCGGCTCGGCGCTGATGCGCGACGAAGCGCTGGTGGCGCGCATCCTGCGCGCGGTGGTGCAGGCGGTGGAGGTACCGGTGACCTTGAAGATCCGTACCGGCTGGGATTGCGACCACCGCAACGGGCCGGTGATTGCGCGCATCGCGCAGGACTGCGGCATCGCCGCGCTGGCGGTGCACGGGCGCACCCGCGACCAGCACTACAACGGCAGCGCCGAGTACGCCACCATCGCGCAGATCAAGGCCGCGCTGCAGATTCCGGTGATTGCCAACGGCGATATCGATTCGCCGCAGAAGGCCGCGCAGGTATTGCGCGAGACCGGCGTGGATGCGGTGATGATCGGCCGTGCCGCGCAGGGGCGGCCATGGATCTTCGGTGAGGTGGCGCATTACCTGGCCACAGGCAAGACGCTGCCGCCGCCGTCGCTGACCTTCGTGCGCGACACCTTGCTGAGCCATCTGCAAGCACTGCACGCGTTCTACGGGCAACCGCAAGGCGTGCGCATCGCGCGCAAGCATCTGGGCTGGTATGCCAAGGATCACCCGCAAAGCGCAGACTTCCGCAGCGTGGTCAATCGCGCCGACACGCCGCAGGCGCAGCTGGCGCTGACACGCGACTATTTCGATGCGCTGATCGCCGGCGTGGCACCGCCGCTACCGAACGCCGCCTGAGGCGCCCTGGTCGTTGCAACGGCTGCGCAAACGCTACGCACGATGCAGGACAGTGCACGCAGGCGCAGGCGAGCCGCTAGCGGGGCGCGGATGCCGACACCGGTGCGGTGGCCGGGCTGCCGTCGTGTTCCAGATCGCCGGTCAGCGCCTTGCCGGTGGGCGCGTTCCAGATCCGGTGCCACATCTGCGCCAGCACCGCCCGGATCTGGTCGCGGGCCACCGGCGCGCGATACGCGGCCTGGACCTGGCGCGGCACGATCGGTTGCCAGCGTCCATCTGCGCGATGGGCGACCACGAAGTTGAAGTTGTAGTCCGGCTCCAGCCCCATGCGCAGGTCGCTGAGCATCAGGTCGTCGTCCACCAGCCGCGCACGCATGAAGCCGCGGTTGAACCAGGTCAGCCGGCGCACCGAATCGAACGCGGCCACCTCGCCCAGCGCCTGGGTGTTGCTGGAAAACCCGCGGAACTGCATCGGGCCGCTGTCGGCCACCAGCGAGCGCTCGCCGATGACATAGCCATTGGGCGTCATCGCCACCACGCGCCACAGCAGCGTGTTGAACGGCATCGGCACCGAGAAGCGCGGCGCATCGGCCAGGCCCATGGCCGCCAGTGCGTGATCGGCCTGCCGATCGACCAGCTGCTTGGCGATCAGCGACCAGCCCAGATAGGCCGAACTGACCACCAGGCCGAGTACCAACACGCGCTGCGCCAACGGGCGGGTGCGCGCAAACCAGGCGATGCCACAGGCCAGCAGCAGCCACAGCGTATAGCCCGGGTCGATGATGAAGACGCTGGACCACATGGTCGGATGCGGTTGCAACGGCCACCACAGCTGGGTGCCGTACACAGTGAAGGCGTCCAGCAACGGGTGGGTGACCAAGGCCAGCTGTATCGCCCAGAACCAGCGCCTGGGCGCGCCGGCCACGCGCCCATTGCCGTAGCGGCGGAACAGCCACCAGATCAGCCAGCCGAGCAATGGCAGCACGAACAGCGAATGGCTGACGCTGCGGTGCACCGTCATCAGGGTGACCGGGTCGTCGGTGAACGGCAGCAGCGCCAGCGAGTCGAGGTCGGGCAAGGTGCCCAGCGCCGCACCGGCCAGCAGCGCGGCGCGGCGCTGTGTCGGCGGCGCGATGGCGGCAGCGATGGCGCCGCCAAGAACGATCTGGGTCAATGAATCCGTCGGCCGATGCTAGCAGGCCGGGCGCAGATCCATTGACGCGTGATGGTGGACGTTGCGCCGGCACCCGCTTGCACACGCGATCGTCCGCCGTGGCCCGCCGCTGGACTTGCCCCATGCCGTCACGTTCAGGCGCACAATGCAACGGTCACCGTGGCCGTGTATCATCCGCACCCATCTTTTCATCCGAATCAAGGGATATAAGCCTGATGTCCAGCTACCTGTTCACCTCCGAATCGGTCTCCGAAGGCCATCCGGACAAGATCGCCGACCAGATTTCCGACGCCGTGCTCGATTCCATCCTGGCTCAGGACAAGCGCGCCCGCGTGGCCTGCGAAACGATGGTCAAGACCGGCGTGGCGATCGTGGCCGGCGAAGTGACCACCAGCGCCTGGATCGACCTGGAAGCGCTGACCCGCAAGGTGATCCTGGACATCGGCTACAACAGCTCCGACGTCGGCTTCGACGGCGAAACCTGTGGCGTGCTCAACCTGATCGGCAAGCAGTCGCCGGACATCAACCAGGGCGTGGACCGCAAGAAGCCCGAAGAACAAGGCGCTGGCGACCAGGGCCTGATGTTCGGCTATGCCACCAACGAAACCGACAGCTACATGCCGGCGGCGATCCACCTGTCGCACCGCCTGGTCGAGCAGCAGGCCAAGATCCGCAAGAAGAAAAACTCGGCACTGGCCTGGCTGCGTCCGGATGCCAAGTCGCAGGTCACCCTGCGCTATGAAGACGGCGTGGCGACCGCGATCGATGCAGTGGTGCTGTCCACCCAGCACGATCCGGGCGTCAAGCAGAAGGACCTGATCGAAGCGGTGCGCGAGGAAATCCTCAAGCCGGTGCTGCCGGCCAAGTGGCTGCACAAGGGCACCAAGTTCCACATCAACCCGACCGGCAAGTTCGTGATCGGCGGCCCGGTGGGCGATTGCGGCCTGACCGGTCGCAAGATCATCGTCGACACCTACGGCGGCTGGGCCCGTCACGGTGGCGGTGCGTTCTCGGGCAAGGATCCGTCCAAGGTCGACCGTTCGGCCGCCTATGCCGCACGCTACGTGGCCAAGAATGTCGTGGCCGCCGGCCTGGCCGACCGTTGCGAAGTGCAGGTCTCCTACGCCATCGGGGTGGCCGAGCCGACCTCGATTTCGGTCACCACCTTCGGCACCGGCAAGATCGCCGACGAGCAGATCGAAAAGCTGATCCGCAAACACTTCGACCTGCGTCCGTTCGGCATCATCCAGATGCTCGACCTGATCCACCCGATGTACCAGCAGACCGCCTCCTACGGCCACTTCGGCCGCAAGCCGAAGGACTTCAGCTACACCGACGGTGCCGGCGTGCAGCACTCGGCCACCTCGTTCTCGTGGGAAAAGACCGACCGCGCCGATGCCCTGCGCACCGATGCGAAACTGAAGTAAGCCGCGCGCTTTTGAGCGTGAGGCGTAGCAAATGGGCCGCTGATGCGGCCCATTTGCGTTTTCAAGCGGCTGCGCGCGCCCTCATCCGCCCCTGCGGGGCACCTTCTCCCGGTGGGAGAAGGGATCAAGGCCCGCTGGCTGAAGAGCGTTCTGCTTCAAGCAGGACAAACAAGCGACTTCGCCACACCGCCACTACGGATCCAGCTTCAGCCGCGTCTCCAGCGCCTGCACGAACGCCGGCAGCGGGCATGCCATGCGCTGCTCGGGCGCGCAGAGATCCAGCGCTAGCTCCTGTTGCAGCGGCGGATGGTCCAGATCCAGCGGCGCCAGCGTGCGCAGTTGATCCAGCGATTGCGCCAGATAGCGTGCACGCACGACACGCGTCCCGTCGGCCTGACGCCACAGGCCCAGCAACAGTGCCCCGCCCGGCGGTGGGTCGTCGGCACCGTAGCCGGGCAAGTGGAAGTGCACGCCGAGCAGGCTGCTCAACGCGGCGATATGCGTGTCGCTGCCGACAAACACCGACAGCCTGGGCGCCTGGGCATCGTCAAACCGCTGCAGCACCTCGCGCGCCAGCGGCGCACCCGAGCGCGAAGCCATGTAGTGCGGTCGTGCATAGATATCGAACAACAAGGCATGCAGCCGCGAGACCTGCGCCAGGCGCTCAGGTGTGGCGCGGCCCCAACCAACCTGCGACAACGGCAGGCCTTCGGCGTATTGCAGCAGCAACACCTCGCCAGTGCCCGAGGTCAGATCGATTGGCCCCGCCAGCGCCAGGCCCCGCCCATTGGTGGAAGGCGCCATTGAGGAGGGCATGCGTGCGAAATCGCACGGCGTGCGTGTGCAGCTAAGAATGTGCTGCATCGCCTGCAATTCAGCCGCATGTCCAGCCAACAACGCCGCCGGCCCCCCGGTCTGTTGCATGATGTAGGCAACGGCGGCAGTGCCATCGAATGGCAGTGCGCCGGCTTCGATCGGCCGGAACAGCGGATCGTTGCGACCGGCCTGGAGATGCCCGGCGACAATGCCGCAGCCGGGCGCCAGCGCCTCGGCAAGCAAGCTGCCGCTGTCGATGGTGCGCTGATCGGTATTGGCCCATACCGCCACGCTGCCCGGGGCCGGACACCCCCCGCGCGGCAACACGCCCTGCTGCGCCAGCCACTGACGTAGGTAGGCACCGCTGCGCTGCACGCCAACGCGCCCATGCGGAGTGAGCAGGCGGGCGGGCGTGGACCACTGCGGCCACGGCGCATCGGCATAATCCGCTGCAGCAGCCTCGCCCTGCAGCGGGGCGCGCACACCGTGCCGGAATACCACGACCACCCGCTCCAGTTGTGGGGACTGCAGTACCGCAGGCGCAGCCGGCCCGCGCGGCGCGCAACCGAGCAGCAACACCGTGCACACCCCCAGCGCTGTGATCATCCAGCCGGTGCAATACCCTGCTTTCGACCGCTGCCAAGCGCCTGCCCGCGATGCAGGCGACGCGACCCGGATCACCTCGCTGCAGTCATCGCCTGCACTGCCCTGCTTGCGGCCCTGCTCCACCGCTGCCACCTGCCCAGAACACATACTTTGCGGTCACCCGACTGGTCATGCCCGAATCAACATTATCGAACAATGGCATCGGTATTGTGACCGACGTGCGCCCAATCGCTGTGCTGCCTGGTCAGGTTGGCGACCGATGGATCCACGCGGGTGATCGGCTTGATCCACAGGGTGTCCCAACGGGCACCTTGATTGAGAGAGTCGTACACCGACATGTACGTCCGCGAAGCCTTCCTCCCTGAGTGCATTGCACGACATCGAGGTGACCACCGCCTGCGTGCGATGGCGCGCTACGTCCGCAAGAAGATCTCCACGCGCCGATTGAGCTGCCGCCCACCGGGGTTGTCCTGCCCATTGACGGTATTGGGCGCCACCGGCTGCGATTCGCCATAGCCCTTCGCGCCTGCCGCCTGCGCGGCACCGCGCGTGCGTAACGCCGCCAGCACCGCGTTGGCGCGGCGTTCGGACAGCGCCTGGTTGTAGGCGTCCTCGCCCTTGGCATCGGTATGCCCGCGCACCTCCATCTCCGTGGCCGTCACCTTGCCGAGCGCGCTGGCCAGGGTATCGAGCACGCGCGCGGCGTCGGGGCGGATGTCGGACTTGTCGAAGTCGAACAGGATGCGGTCGTTCAAGGTGATGAGGTAGCCGCAGGGCGCACCGGGCGGGGCGAACTTCTGCAGCGGCGGGAAACGGCCGGCCGGTGGCACCTTCGGCAACGGCGGCATGCGCACCTCACGCGGCGGCGTGCCAACCGTGCCGGTGCCATCGCCACGGTTCTGCACCAGGCCATCGGGACCGTTCCAGCTGCCCGAGCCATCGGCATTGATGGTGACCAGCCCACGCGGCCCGTTCCAGGTGCCGCTGCCGTCGCCACGATTGTCGATCAACCCGCTCTTGTCGCTGTTCCAGGTGCCGGCGCCCTTGCCATCCAGGCTAATCAGGCCGGCCGGACCGTTGTAGGTGCCGCCCCCATTGGCCTGCACATCGATCAGCGCGCCCCCCTGCCCGGTCGCGTTGATGGTGCCGCTGCCGTCGGCATTGACGTTGACCAGGCCGCCGTCGAAGTTGGCGGTGCCGCTGCCGTCGGCCTTGAGATTGAACAGACCGCCAGCGCCATTGCGCAGCAGGTTGCCGTTGGCATCGATGCTGGTGATGCCGGCATCGTTGATGAGCGTGCCGCCATCGCCGCAGCGTGCCGGGGCCACGCTGACGCCTTCGACGGGGTCGAGGATCTGTTGCAACGAGGCCTCCAGCGCACGCTGGGCGGGCGTCACGCCGACGATATCCGGGACAACGATGGTGGGGATGGCGGGAAATTCCGGCACGGCTGCGTGTTCCGCTGCGGCGGCCTCTGGCGTCGGTGGCGCGGCCTGCGTTGCCGCTGGCGCGGCAGTGCCGGCGCCCGCCGCTTCCTTCGGCCCTTCGCTGCGGCCGCAGCCTATCAGCATCAATGGCACCCACAGCATAGCCGACAGCTTGCGCATCGCCTCTCCCTCATTAGATTGGATCGTGTACACGACCGGCCTGATACCACGAGCATGGTAAATAACCTGCTAACCAGGGATGAGGGTGCGGGCGCTGCGCCTCAGCGCGTGCCGCCTTCCGGCACCTGCATGCCCAATGCGTGCATCAGCAGATCCGCCGAGCGATGGGCAAGCCGCTTGCGTTCGGACTCATCGTTGCCGCGCAGGCAACTGCCCAGCATGCCGATCACCAGCAGCAGTTGTTCATCATCGACGTCCGCCCGGCACAGGCCGGCATCGCGGGCGCGGTGGACGAACGGCAGGAAGATCGCCACCACGCGCCGGTCGGCGGCTTCCACCGCCGGGTGCGCGCGTTCGATCGAGCGCCAGAAGTCCACCAGCGGCGCCGACTGGGCGATGTGCTCGGCCACGTCGTGCAGCAGCACGGCCAATCCATCCGGGCGGTGGATCAGGTCGGCCGCCAGCCGCTCCAGGCCGTCCAGCCCGCGCGCCATCAGCGCGGTCATCAGGGCAAGCCGGTCAGGGAAGTTGCGGTACAAGGTGGCGCGACCCAGGCCGGCACGCTCCACCACCAGTTCCAACGGGGCGTTGACGCCGCGTTCGCTGAACACTTCGTCGGCGGCATCGAGAAGCTGCCGACGGCGCAGCGCGGCATCGGGGCGGGAGGTCATCATGCTGGCATTGTCGGACATGTTTGTCCGACAATGCCAGAGCCCGCTTGCCGATTCTGCGCATGCGCCGACCAACGGTCGGATCAGCCAGTGTTCTGTACCCCTTGCGAGACCCCGTTGACGCAGGCGACCAGCGCGCGCAGCAATTCCTCGTCTTGCCCATCGGTGGCCCGCCAGCGCTGCAGCAGGTCCACCTGCAGCACGCTGATCGGGTCGATGTATGGGTTGCGCAGGCGGATCGACAAGGCCAGCCGTGGGTCGTGCTGCAACAGCGACCGCTGCTGCAGCAGCGCCTTGACCCAGCCCTTGGTCAGCGCCAGCTCGTCGCGGATCTGCGGGAAGAACTGCGTGTGCAGATCGCCCGACAAGCGCGAGAACAACTCGGCGATATTCAGATCGCCCTTGGACAGCACCATCGCCACATCGTCCAGGAAGGTGCGGAAGAACGGCCAGTCCTGGGCCATCTCGCGCAAGGTGTCTTCATGCCCCGCCGCCACCGCAGCCTGCAGCCCGCTGCCCACGCCATACCAGCCCGGAATCACCGCACGCGCCTGGCTCCAGGCGAACACCCACGGAATCGCGCGCAGGTTCGACAACGCGGCGTCCTGGCCCAGCCGGCGCGCCGGGCGCGAGCCCAGCGTCATGCGTTCGATCACATCGATCGGCGTGGCCAGGCGGAAGTACTGCATGAAGTCCGGCGCACCGACGAAGGCGCGGTAGGCCAGCGTGCTGCGTTCGGCGACCAGATCCATCACCGGCCGCCAGCGCTCCTCGCGCGGTTCCGGCGCACGCGGGCGCAGGCTGGACAACAGCACAGCGCCAGTCATCTGTTCCAGCGAGCGCAGCGCCAACGCACGGATGCCGTACTTGCGGTGGATCACCTCGCCCTGCTCGGTGACACGCAGGCGGCCATCCACGCTGCCGCGCGGGGCCGCATCCAGCGCGCGGCTGGTCTTGCCGCCACCACGCGCGATCGAGCCGCCGCGGCCGTGGAAGAAGGTCAACCGCACGCCCAGATCGGCAGCGGCTTCCAGCAATTCCACCTGCGCGCGTTGCAGGCCCCAGCGCGAGGCGGCAATGCCACCATCCTTGCCGCTGTCCGAATAGCCCAGCATCACCATCTGGGTGTCGCCGCGCGCGGCCAGATGCTGGCGGTACACCGGGTCGGCCAGCAGGTCCTGCACGGTGCCGGTACCGCCACGCAGGTCGTCCACGGTTTCGAACAGCGGCACGATGTCCAGCGGCACCGCACCGGCGGCGTCGACCAGCCCGCCGCGGCGCGCCAGCGCCAGCACGGTGAGCACGTCGGCGCGGTTGTGCGCCATCGAGATGATGTAGCTGCCCAGCGCATCGGCGCCGTGGCGCGTGCGGGCATCGGCAAGCGCGGCAAACACCGCGTCCAGCCGCGCATTGCCCTCGTCGTCCACGCGCGGCAGCGCCTGTTCGCCGGCGGCATACGGGCCGAGCACGGCGGCGCGTTGCTTGGCGTCCTGCCCCTCCCAGTCGCCCTGCCCCACTGCATCGGCCACCGCGCGCGCATGCACGCTCGATTCCTGGCGCACATCCAGCCGCGCCAGATGAAACCCGAAGCTGCGCACGCGCCACAACAACCGGCGCACCGCGAACCAGCCGGCGTGCAAGCCCTTGTTGACCTGCAGGCTGTCGAGGATCAGCTGCAGGTCGTGTTCGAGTTCGGACGGTGCGGCGTAGGCGCCGTCGGCATCGTCCAGCGTGGCCTGCAGGCGTGCACGCATCAGGTCGTTGAGCAGGCGATACGGCATGTCGCCGTGGCGCGGGCGCGAACGCGCAGCGGCTTCCGGCAGCAGCGCGCGGTAGCGTTCCAGCTGCGCGGTGAGTGCGGGGCTGACCTGCACCAGCGTGGTCGACTGGCTGAGCAGGCTGGCCAGTTGCCAGAGTTCCTTCTGGTAGCGGTCCAGCACCGCGCGGCGCTGCGCATCCAGGGTGCCGGCGATGGTGGCAGCATCCACGTTGGGATTGCCGTCCATGTCCCCGCCCACCCAGGTGCCGAAGCGCAACAGGCGCGGCAGCGGCGGCACGCTGCCGTAGGTTTCGGCGATGGCGTGTTCCAGGGTTTCGTACATCACCGGGATGACGCGGTAGAGCACCTGGGTGAGGTAGAAGCCCACATGCTCACGCTCGTCGTCCACGGTGGGCCGCACCGGCGAGGAATCGGCGGTCTGCCAGGAGGCGGTCAAGGCCATGCGGAAGCGCGCCGCATCGCTGGCGCGCTCGTTGGGCGTGCGCATGCCGTCCAGGTTGTCGACCAGGCTGGCGACCATCAGCTGCTCTTTTTCCAGCAGCGCGCGGCGCACCGCCTCGGTGGGATGCGCGGTGAACACCGGCTCCACATCGATGCGCGGCAGCCAGTGGCTGAGTTCGTCCAGGGTCACGCCCTGCGCCTTGAGCCGGCGCAAGGCATCGTGCAGGCCATCGGGCTGCGGCGTGTCGGTGCCGCTACGCTGGTACTCGCGGCGGCGGCGGATGCGGTGCACGCGCTCGGCGATGTTGACCACCTGGAAATACGTGCTGAAGGCACGCACCAGCGCCTCGGCATCGCGTGGTGCGCGCCCGGTGAGTTGTTCGCTCAGCGTGGAAGGCGGCGCATCGCTCTCGCGGCGCGAAATGGCGGTGGTCCGGACGCGTTCGATTTCGTCGAGGAATTCCGCAGACACCTGCTCGGCGAGCAGGTCGCCGACCAGCGCACCAAGCCGGCGAACATCGTCGCGCAAGGGCAGATCGGGGGGAGCGAACACAAGACTGCTGCGGTACTCATTCATCGGAAACGCACACCCTCTTCCAGCGCAAAGTCGTCGAAGACTAACCCAAAAGGATTAGGGGGTTGCGCTGCACAAGACGGTTTCAGAGTGAACCATTCCGTGCCAGTCCTACTTGCGTTCGTAGCCACCATCAAATCCGTTGCGCTCCGCGTAGGAGCGCACCTGGGCGCGACAAGGCTCTACCGGCAAAGCTCCATCGCGCCCGGGTGCGCTCCTACGTACGATGCGTTGATCCGACGTGCTGTCGCACGCCCTTCGATCATCGCCTGGATGGCGTTGCAGCCTGTGCAGAAGGATCGCCAATGAAATCCGTCGCCCGATGCGTAGGAGCGCACCTGGGCGCGACGAGGCTTTATCGGCAAAGCTCCATCGCGCCCGGGTGCACTCCTACGTACGATGCGTTGATCCGACGTGCTGTCGCACGCCCTTCGATCATCGCCTGGATGGCGTTGCAGCCTGTGCAGAAGGATCGCCGATGAAATCCGTCGCCCGATGCGTAGGAGCGCACCTGGGCGCGACGAGGCTTTATCGGCAAAGCTCCATCGCGCCCGGGTGCGCTCCTACGTACGATGCGTTGATCCGACGTGCTGTCGCACGCCCTTCGATCATCGCCTGGATGGCGTTGCAGCCTGTGCAGAAGGATCGCCGATGAAATCCGTCGCCCGATGCGTAGGAGCGCACCTGGGCGCGACGAGGCTTTATCGGCAAAGCTCCATCGCGCCCGGGTGCGCTCCTACGTACGATGCGTTGATCCGACGTGCTGTCGCACGCCCTTCGATCATCGCCTGGATGGCGTTGCAGCCTGTGCAGAAGGATCGCCGATGAAATCCGTCGCCCGATGCGTAGGAGCGCACCTGGGCGCGACGAGGCTTTATCGGCAAAGCTCCATCGCGCCCGGGTGCGCTCCTACGTACGATGCGTTGATCCGACGTGCTGTCGCACGCCCTTCGATCATCGCCTGGATGGCGCTGCAGCCTGTGCAGAAGGATCGCCAACATGGCTCTTCAACCACTGTTCGCTTTCGGCCAGCATCTGCAGGATCGATTGCCGGGCGCGGTAGGCATGCGCTTCATTGGGCAGCAGTACCAAGCGCGCGGTGCCGCCCAGGCCCTTGATCGCGGCGAACAGGCGTTCGCTCTGGATCGGGAAGGTGCCCGTGTTGTTGTCGTCCTGGCCGTGGATCAGTAGCAGCGGGTCCTTGATCTTGTCGGCGTAATTGAACGGCGACATGGCCTGGTACACCGGTTGCGCCTGCCAGTAGTTGCGCTCTTCGGCCTGGAAACCGAACGGCGTGAGCGTGCGGTTGTAGGCGCCGCTGCGCGCGATACCGGCCTTGAACAGCCGCGTGTGCGCCAGCAGGTTGGCGGTCATGAACGCGCCATAGGAATGGCCGCCGATGGCAATGTGCTGCCGGTCGGTGACACCGCGCCGCACCACCTCATCCACCGCCGCCTGCGCGTCGGCAACCAGCTGCGGCACGTAGGTGTCGTTGGGCTCGGCATCGCCTTCGCCGACGATCGGCATGGTCGGGTTATTGAGCACCACATAGCCGATCGCCAGGAAGGCCTGCGGACCCCAGTAGCTGATGGCATTGAAGCGATACGGCGAGTCGGTGACCTGGCTGGCGGTGTCGGCACTTTTGAATTCACCCGGGTAGGCCCACATCAGCAACGGCCGCGGGCCGTCGCGCTTGGGGTCGTAGCCGGGCGGCAGCAACAGCGTGGCGGTGAGATCCACGCCGTCGGCACGCTTGTAACGGATCTGTTCCTTCTGCACTCCACGCAGCTGCGGCAGCGGGTGCGCGAAGTGGGTCAACGCACGCGCGGCGGTGGCGCCATCCCCCAGTGACTGCACGAAATAATTGGCCGGTTCTTCCGGCGATTCGCGGCTGAGCAGCAGCTGCGTGCCTTGCGCATCCAGCAGGGCAATGGGTGCGGCGTAGGTGGGCGCTTGCGAATGGAATAACCGCGTGGCTTGCTTGCTGCGCAGATCGAAACGGTCCACGAACGGTCGGTCGCCTTCTGGCGAGGCGCCCTTGCCCAGCAAGAACAGACTGTTGCCATCGGCACCCGTCTGCAACACCGACTGCCCCCGTGCGTCGATGATGGCCGCCGGCGTACCGGGATCGTTGTAGCGGTCCTGCGAAGAGCGGTCCCAGAGCAGCTCGGGCGCGCGCTGCGGCTGATCGGGAGCGATGCGCCACTGCTTGGTGCGGCGCGTCTTCCACCAGCTCTCGCTCACCACGGCCAGGTCGCCGCGGCCCCACTGGATACCGTCGAAGCGACTGTCCAGCTGCGCCAGCGTCACCGGTGCGCGCGTGAACGGCGCGGCCTGCATGCGCACCGTGTCGCGGATCTTGCTCACGCGCGCCGGGTCGCCGCCATCCTGCGCTTCGGCCCACACCAGCGTGGCCGGCGCATCGTGCCGCCAGCCGATGTCGCGCACGCCGGTGGGCACCGCATCGTTGCCGGTGGGCAGGCCTTCCACCAGCGGCAGCTGCGCGATCTGGCGCACCCGCTTGCCCTGCAGGTCGAGCACCTCGATGCGGCGCGGGAAGTGGTCCACCGGCACCAGATACGAGAACGGCCGCTCGCTGCGTTCGCTCAGGATGTAGCGGCCATCCGGCGACACCGACAGATCGAGATAGATGCCGGGCGCAGCGATCGGGCGCACCTGCCCGTTCACGCCCACGATGATCGGTTGGCCGGTGGCGTAGTACTCGAACACGCGCGCATCGGCTTCGTTGCGCAGCAGGTCCTGATAGGTCGGCAGCGAACGCACACCCGCCGCAGCAGTGGCCTGCTGGATCGCCGGGCCCTGCGGAATGGCATCACGCGGCGGCGGCGCCCCCTGCCCGGGTACCTGCTGCTGCAACAACAGGCCGCTACTGTCGGGCAACCAGCGCAGCGCGTCGTTGACGCTGGTGTTCAGGCCAGCCACCAGCCGCCGCGCCTGCGCGGTGGTCACGTCCACCAGCCATAGCTCGTTGGCGCCGCTGCTCGCGTCCTCGCGGCGGAACGCGAGATAGCGCTGATCCGGTGACCAGCTCAGATCGGCCAGCGACAGCGGCGACGGCAGTCCGGCGATCTGCCGCTCGCTCCCGTCACCGATTGATTGCAGCCACAGCTTGCTGGCGAAAGAGAAACGGCTGCTGGCGAAGGTCTTGGGATGGATACGCACGCCGGCCAGCTTGAGTTCGGGCTGGGCCACCTCCGCGATGTCCGGCAGCGCCGGCAACTGCAGCATGGCCGCCAGGTCGCGCTGCGGCGACAGCTGCAGCAACGGGGCGCGTGGTGCATCCACCACCGCCTGCAGCGCCGCGGACGGCAGCCGGTAACCGCTGTCTGCCGCCGTGGACGCCGACCCTACCGGCGCGTCTGCCGCCCGGCCCAACACCGGCACGCTCAACGCCAGTAGCGTTGCTGCCATCCACGTGTGCTGCCGCCAGCCGTGCGCCTGCCGTTTCGCCCGCATTGTCCGTTCCCGTTGGTCATCGACTGCCAACCATAGCAGCCACCCGCTGCCGGTTCCCCCTGCCGTTGGTGGGGGTCGGGACCAATTCATGCCGGACTGGGGTGCTGCCGATATAATCGACGCTGTTGTCGAGGGGCGCTGCGACCGGTAGGGCGGACTGATCCGCCAGCCGCACCACAGGTGCGGACGCTACGGCCAGGCTCGACCAGCATTCACCGTTCAACGGCGCCCGGAACTGCAGACATTCGCCTGCCTACCGGAGCCATTGCATGAACGCTGTCGCAAAAACCGCTGCAAACGACGACTACAAGATCGCCGATATCTCCCTGGCCGATTGGGGCCGCAAGGAGCTGGACATCGCCGAGCACGAGATGCCGGGCCTGATGTCGATCCGCCGCAAGCATGCGCAGGCCAAGCCGCTGAAGGACGTGCGTATCACCGGCTCGCTGCACATGACCATCCAGACCGCCGTGCTGATCGAAACGCTCAAGGACATTGGCGCCAACGTGCGCTGGGCCTCGTGCAACATCTTCTCCACCCAGGACCACGCGGCCGCGGCGATCGCCGCCACCGGCACCCCCGTGTTCGCCTGGAAGGGCGAGACGCTGGAAGAGTACTGGGACTGCACCCTGGACGCGCTGACCTTCACCCTGCCCGACGGCACCCTCACCGGCCCGGAGCTGGTGGTGGACGACGGCGGCGACGTCACCCTGCTCATCCACAAGGGCTATGAGCTGGAGAACGGCAGCACCTGGGTCGACGAGCCGGCGTCCTCGCACGAAGAAGGCGTCATCAAGGCGCTGCTCAAGCGCGTGGCGGTCGAGCGCCCGGGTTACTGGGCGCGCGTGGTCAAGGACTGGAAGGGCGTCTCCGAAGAGACCACCACCGGCGTGCACCGCCTGTACCAGATCGCCGACGCCGGCAAGCTGCTGATCCCGGCCATCAACGTCAACGACTCGGTCACCAAGAGCAAGTTCGACAACCTCTACGGCTGCCGCGAATCACTGGCCGATGGCCTCAAGCGCGCGATGGACGTGATGCTGGCCGGCAAGGTGGCCGTGGTCTGCGGCTACGGTGACGTGGGCAAGGGCAGCGCCGCCTCGCTGCGTGCCTATGGCGCCCGCGTTGTGGTCACCGAGATCGACCCGATCTGCGCCCTGCAGGCCTCGATGGAAGGCTTCGAGGTCAACACCATCGAATCCACCCTGGGCCGTGGCGACATCTATGTCACCACCACCGGCAACAAGGACATCATCACCGCCGAGCACCTGCAGGCGATGAAGGACCAGGCCATCGTCTGCAACATCGGCCACTTCGACAACGAGATCCAGGTCGATGCGCTCAATGCGCTCAAGGGTGTGCAGAAGATCAACATCAAGCCGCAGGTGGACAAGTACGTGTTCCCGAACGGCAACGCGATCTTCCTGCTGGCCGACGGCCGCCTGGTCAACCTGGGCTGCGCCACCGGCCACCCGAGCTTCGTGATGTCCAACTCGTTCGCCAACCAGACCCTGGCGCAGATTGACCTGTGGGAAAAGCGCGACAGCTACGAGAAGAAGGTCTACATCCTGCCCAAGCACCTGGATGAAGAAGTGGCCCGCCTGCACCTGGAAAAGATCGGCGTCAAGCTGACCACCCTCACCAAGGACCAGGCCGACTACCTCGGCGTGCCGGTGGACGGCCCGTTCAAGCCGGATCACTACCGCTACTGATCCATCGGCAATCCATCGCCATGCAGACAGGAACGGGCGCCGCGAGGCGCCCGTTTTTTTCGTGCGATCAGTGGCGGACAACCGGTGTATTGGAGACCGAAGCCTGTTTTCCGGACCACATGACCAGCAAGAACCGATTCCGCTGCGGCCATGCGGGCGCCCAGCGTTGGAAAGACTGGTGGCTCTCACGGGCAACAGGCAATAAGACCCCCCGCGTAGATTTCCGAGGGAACCAAGAGGCGGGGGTCGTGTTGCGGCGAGGCTAACCGAGCGGGCGTTGAATCGCCAAGATGCATCATCAAAACTGCGATGCGCACATGGTTCGAGACGCTGGCGCCCCTGTGACACTGCTGTGCTACATTCGGGTATCCTGATCGGGAGCCCCACATGAGCACCACCACCATCCGCCTGCCGGACGCGCTCAAGGCCCGCATCGCCAAGGCGGCGGAAGCGGCCGGCACCACCTCACACAACTTCATCCTGGAAGCCATTGCGGAGAAGGCCGAATTGGCCGAACGGCGCGCCGACTTCCATGCAGAGGCCGAACGCCGTTGGGCCGAATTCCTCGAGACCGGCGAGAGCATTCCCTGGGACGAGATGCGTCGCTATCTGATGGGACGCATTCAGGGCAAGGACACTCCACTTCCCGTCCCCCGCAAGTTCGCGAAATAGCATGGCGCGCGTCGAGTTCCTACCCTCTGTCAACGAGGACCTGCGGCGCATCATCGGCCACCTGGAACAGCACGAGGCGGCGCACATCCAAGAGCGTCTTGGCGAGATCGTCAGCGCATCCGATGTGCTCACGAACAATCCGCCGATCGGGCGCCTGACGCACAACGATTTGCGTGAACTGGTCATTGGCCAAGGCGCTCGCGGATACATCGCCCTCTACCAGTATGTAACGGCGCTGGACACCGTATTTGTCTTGGCACTCCGCGCACAGCGCGAGACAGGCTATGCACGCGATGCATAAAACCGAGGCCGACACCCGCGCCAGCCGCATCGACCCGGTGCGATGCAATACATACCCGGGGATCCAGGCGCACTGGTTTCGCTGACCCGCGAACGCATGCAACGCAGCGGCGCGATCAGGCTCACGGCCGCCAGTTCGCGTTGCCCTCCCAGAACGCCACGCTGCGCCGGTAGGCCTCGCGGTCCAGCGGCACGCCGGAGCCGCCCTCTTCCACGCCCAGCGCATTGCGCAACATCGTGATCGGCGCCATCGGGATGTCCTCGGGCTCGGCGGTGTACAGGCAACCCACCACGCCCCAGTCTGCATCGATCGGCGCGCCTTCCTTGGCCAGCTGATCGCGGCTGTACAGGATCGGCACCATGTACTGCGCAACCGGCGGCTCGACGCCTTCGAACCAGCGCACCAGGACGGCAAGCTCCTGGGTGTTGCGCGCCTCATAGCCCGAGCGCAGCAGATGCCGGTTGTCGGCAGTGATCGGTACCGTCAGGCAGCGCGTGCTGGTCCAGTTGCGGTGCACATGCAGCTGGCAGAACGGGGCGTAGCCTTCGATCACGCGCAACGGTGGGGTGTCGTTGAGATGCTGGATGAACTGCTCGGGGGTGCAGTCCTGGATGGCATTGCGCCGGCCACCGCGCGGGAAAAGACGGGGGCGGGCAAACGCAGTAAGCACGATGGACATGGCAGTGCGGGCAGCGGCTGGGTCGTCAAGGGTAACCGCTGCATGTGGCTCTTACCCGCAGGCCTGCGCTGGCGAACGAACGGCGATGCAAGGCATGCCACGCTGCCATCGACGTATCGCTGCATGCATCGAGCGCTACGCCGCGTCAGCGCTCGCCGCGCAGCCTCACCAGATCAGATCGTCCGGCACCTTGAACTGGCTGTAATAGTCGTCGTCGCCATCGCTGGCGGCCGGTGCCGTGCCGCGGCCATGATCGAGCACCACGGTCGCTGCGTCGCGGCTATACACCTTCTCGGCCGCGGCGCGCGGAATCAGCTCGAAGCCTTCGCCATGCCGCACGATCACCAACGCACCGCTGGCCAGCTGGCTACGCAAGGTGGCATTGACCAATACGCTGCGAATGACGCTGCCATCGTTGAAACGGTAGTCGATCTCGCCTTCGCGCTTGACCTTGCTGGTCTCCACGATCTGCCGCACCTGGGCCAGCACTTCCTGCTTGCGCAACTGCGCATTGCGCTCTTCGGCCAGCGCCCGATCACGCTCGGCACGCTCGGCCTGCAAGCGCGCCGCATCCACCTTGTCGGTATCGGCCGGCACGGCCGCCCCGCCCTTCGCATGGCGCTGCTTGACCTGCTCACGCGCCACCTTGTCCACCTGGGCCTTCTTGACCAGCCCGGCCTTGAGCAGTTGTTCTTGCAATGGATTACGCATGGGAAGCATCGGCAATGAACTGGTCGCCAGTTTAGCGCGCCAAGCGGCAGCGCCTATCGCCGCGCAAGCGGACCGATGCAAGCCCGTCGCACACGGCACCAGCCGGATGGCCTATCCGCGCCTGCACTGCAAACGCCGGCACGCATGCAGGAACGCGCCATGACGATGCGGGGATCAAGTCGCGCCCAGTGCCTGCGACGCCCATGACAGGGTGTGGGTGGCAGTATCGGACGGCCACGCGCAGCTGGCTGCGCGATGCGCCAGACGCTGAAGCACGCCAGCCCGCACCCCGCGTTGGCGAGCGGCATCGGCCTGAACACATCTGCGACCGATCACCCCGTTGCATCCGAACAGCGCACGCAATTCGGTGCAGTACCGCAGTGAATACGTATGCACAACACCGATGCTGCGCCGCGATGGGCGCTTAGCATCACCGCGCGCTGCACGCCGTGCGCGCGCTTTCCGGAACAGGGGCCGGAGGCCTTGCTGCGGGCAGCGTGATGCACACGTCAGCCTGACGCCTACCACTGGAGAACCACCCGATGCGCACCACACTTGCACACACTCCCCCCTCGGCCCTGCAGCGCGGCGCCCGTGCCTTGCTCACGGCGCTGGCATTGCTGCTGATGACGGCCAACGTGCAGGCCGATGTCATCCTGCACGCGTTCAACTGGCCGTATGCCACTGTAGAAGCACGCGCCAAGCAGATCGCCGATGCCGGGTATCGCAAGGTGCTGGTTGCGCCGGCGTACCGTTCCGAAGGCAGTGCCTGGTGGGCGCGCTACCAGCCGCAGGACATCCGCCTGATCGACAATCCGCTCGGCGACACCATTGCATTCAAGCGCATGGTGCAGGCACTGGCCAATAACGGCGTGGAAACCTACGCCGACATCGTGTTCAACCACATGGCCAACGAAGCGGCCATGCGCTCGGACCTCAACTATCCCGGCAGCGCCGTGCTGGCACAGTACGCCGCCAACCCGGGCAGGTACGACTCGCTGCGCCTGTTCGGCACCTTGCAATCCAACGTCCTCGGCGCCAGCGATTTCGGCCCGGGCCAGTGCATCACCAACTACAACGACGCCTTCCAGGTGCGCAATTACCGCATCTGTGGCGGTGGCAGCGACCCGGGCCTGCCCGATCTGGTCGGCAACGATTGGGTGGTGCAACAACAGCGCGCGTACCTGCAGGCGCTCAAGGGCCTGGGCGTGACCGGCTTCCGCGTGGACGCGGCCAAGCACATGAGCTTCGACCACCTCAACCGCGTGTTCGATGCCAGCATCCGCTCCGGCGTGTACGTGTTTGGCGAAGTCATCACCGGCGGCGGTACCGGCAATGGCGATTACGACCAGTTCCTGGCGCCATACCTGCAATCCACCCCGCATGCGGCCTACGACTTTCCGCTGTTCAACGCCGTGCGCAATGCATTCGCCATCGGTGCCAGCCTGCAGCAGCTGGTGGACCCGGCCGCTTCCGGGCAGGCATTGCCGGGTAACCGCGCGGTGACCTTCGCCGTCACCCACGACATTCCCAACAACGCCGGCTTCCGCTACGCCATTCTCGACCCGGTCGATGAAACGCTGGCCTATGCGTATTTGATCGGACGCAACGGCGGCATGCCGATGATCTACACCGACAACAACGAAAGCGGCGACAACCGCTGGGTCAATGCCTACCAACGCGACGATCTGCGTCGCATGATCGGCTTCCACAACGGCGTGCAGGGCACCGACATGCAGGTGCTCTCGTCCAGTTCCTGCCACATCCTGTTCCGCCGCGGCAGCCTGGGCATCGTCGGCATCAACAAGTGCGGCAACCCGGTCACCACCACGGTGGGCATGAACAATAGCGTGTTGTACTGGAATGCCGATTACACCGATGCACTGGGCTCCGGGAATGTCGTGCGTATCTCCAGCAGCTCCTACACCTTCACCCTGCAGGCGCGTGGCGCACGCATGTGGCGTCGCTGAAGGCACGCCTCGGCAGGTGAACAGCCGGTGCGGCGCAGGCGCAGGCGCCGCTCCTGGCCAGGTCGAGCGCCGGCACGCACACGGCGCTTACCAGGCAAACGGCGCGCTGGTCTTGCGTGCGCCCAGCAGGAACGCGTCGGCGACATGCACGAACGGCGCGATCTCCACTTCTGACTCGCCGGCCCGCACCAGCTCCACGAACCGCCGATACAGGCCGTCGTATTCGCTGGACGCAGGCAGACGCTGCGCCTGGCCGTCGATGTGCAAGGTTGCGCCACCCTCGCCGAGCAGCAACTGGCCCTGGGTGGTGTCCACCTCGATATCCCAGCGCTGGTGGCCGGTCTGCAGGAAGTCGAATTCAGCCGTCACCGGCACGCCGGCGGTATCGACGAAGGCCAGCCGGGCATACAGCGGCGCCTGGCGGTTCTCGGGCGTGTGCAGCTCGGCCTCGCGCAGAGCGAAGGCGCGCGGCAACACATGGGTGGCGATGGACAGCGCGTTGATGCCGGGATCGAACACCCCCATGCCGCCCGGTTGCAGAATCCAGTCCTGCCCTGGATGCCAATGGCGGATGTCTTCCTTCCAGGTAATGTGCGCGCGCAGGATCTGCTTGTCGGCCAACCACGCACGCGCAGGTGCCACACCGGCCGCGCAGCGCGAATGCCAGCTGGTGAACAGGCTGCGTTGCGCCCGTTGCGCCACGTTGCGCAGGTCCTCGATCTCGGCAAGCGTGGCGGCCGGGGGCTTTTCCAGGAACACATGGCGGCCGGCAGCCAATGCGGTGGCCGCCAGCGCATGCCGCCCCACCGGCGGCGTGCACAAGGCCACTGCCTCGATCTCAGGTTGCGCGGCGAAGGCCTCTTGCAGGGTGTGATACGCCGGCACGCCCTCCAGCGTGCCGTGCCGGCTCACCGTGGCGACCAAGTCCACGTCCGGACGTGCAGCGATGGTCGGCACATGTTGGTCGCGGGCGATCTTGCCGATACCGACAAGGGCAATGCGCAATGCGTCTGGATGCTTCATCGAAACCTTCGTGCTGATAAGGAGGGGGTCGCACGAATGCCGGCACCGCCCGCTGCAATGCACGGCATCAGCACAGCGCCGGCATCGCCAGCGCGCTGCATGCGAAGGCGCAGTGTACGGTCGCACCCCGGCCGCTGCGAGATATCGCTCCCGCTTGTTTTGCTATAGCTGCACACAGCCGGATCGCACGCCACACGCCGCGCCGCTGCGATGGTGACCACGGCACAGCGGCCATCGCAACGGCGCGCCGGGCCTGCGCCCCGACGACGGCGATGATGACGACGCCACGTTTGTCATCGACCCGGAGGGGCATCCCATCGAAGCGGTGGTGCAGGCCACCGCGTAGGCATCTGCCGGCGGCAAGCGGCAGGCGCAGCCCGCTGCAAAACGGCGTGCCGCGACGCAACGCTCTGCATACCGGCAGCGGCAGCACTCACATCTCCAGCACCACCTTACCCAGGTGACTGCCCTGCTCCAGATACCGATGCGCGGCGGCGGCGTCGGCCAGCGCGAAGCGCTTGTCCAGCAGCACGCGGAGCTTGCCCTGCGCGATCCAGGGCCACACCACCCGTTCCACCTCTGCGGCCAGCCGCGCCTTCTCGTCGGCATTGCGCGGACGCAGGGTGGAGCCGGTGAGCACGACCTGCTTGCGCATCAGCTGCGGGATCGGCACCTGGATATTCGCGCCGGCCTGCGAGGCGATGTATACGATACGCCCGCCCGGGTTGAGCGCGTCCAGGGTGTCGGCGAAGACCGCCGCGCCCACCATGTCCAGCGCCACGTCCACGCCGCCATGTGCCCTGGCCACGTCCACGAACGAGGCGGCGGTGGAATCGATCGCCACGTCGGCACCCAGCTCACGCGCCTGCGCGGCCTTGCCGGCCGAGCGGGCGGTGGCCAGCACATGGGCACCCGCCGCCTTGGCCATCTGGATCGCCGTCACCCCGATGCCGGACGTGGCGCCATGCAGCAACAGCCACTGCCCTGCCGCCAGCCGGCCGTGTTCGAACAGGTTGGCGTAGGCGGTAAAGACGGTTTCCGGCAAGCCGGCAGCGTGGACCAGGTCCATGCCCGGCGGAATCGGCAGCACATGTCGCGCGTCGGCTGCCACGTACTGCGCGTAGCCACCGCCGCCGAGCAGCGCGCAGACGCGGTCGCCCACCTTCCAGCGGCCGGCCGGCTCCACGATCTCGCCAGCTACTTCCAGGCCCAGCGTCTGCGGCGCGCCCGGCGGCGGCGGGTAGTGGCCAGCGCGTTGCAGCAGATCCGGGCGATTGACACCGGCAGCATGCACGCGGATCAGCACCTGCCCCGCCTCGGGACGCGGCAGCGGTTGCTCGGTCGGATACAACGCCTCGGCGTCGCCCTTGCCGTCGCGGATGGCGATGGCGGTCATGGTGGTGTGGCGCATGCGCACATTCCGTGAGAAAGCACCCAGTGTAGGCAGGCGGACGTGATGCCAGGCGCAGGCCTGTGCAAGGCAACGCCTGCACCACGCGCGCCGGCCTGGGGCGGACGCGCGTGGCAGGCGCTTACTCCTCGCTGGGGGCGGTGTCCCGATCGATGTACTGGCGAATCGCTTCGAACACCTTGGAGGTGCCATCGTCCTGACCAGACGGCAGCCGCGCGGCGAAGTCGCTCAACAACTTGTCGCCGTCCACGCCGGGCTGCTCGGCCAGTGCAAGCGCCAGGTCGCCGACGCTACGCGCCAGCGCGACCCAGATGCGGCCCAACGATTCGGCGATTACGTCCATTTCCTCTTCTTGCATGTCGCGCTCCGATCAAGTGGCGTGGGGTCCTTAGAGCTTACCGCGTGCGCCGGGCATCGGGGCAAGCGCTCCCAGCAGGCCGGACTGCGATCCGTGCACACGGGCACTGCGGCAATCCGGACATGCGCACTCAAATATGCATTCATCGCGATGAAGCGATATTATGCCCCTACGCCCCGCCGGATCCGCCGCGATGACGCACCTGAGTTTCGAGTTCTACCCGCCCAAGACCGACGAGCAGCGCGCGCAGCTGGACCGCACGGCCGCCAAATTGAAGGGCTATGCGCCGGAATACGTGTCGTGCACCTTCGGCGCCGGCGGTTCCACGCTCAGCTACACCTCCGAAACCGTGCGCCACCTCAAGCAGAAGCATGGATTCGAAGCGGCACCGCATCTGTCCTGCGTCGGCGGCAGCCGCCAGGAGATCGGCGAGCTGCTCAAACTGTACCGCGCCATTGGCTGTACCCGCATCGTCGCGTTGCGCGGCGACCTGCCCTCGGGCATGGGCCACCCCGGCGACCTGCGTTATGCCTCGGAGTTGATCGCCTTCATTCGCGCCGAGCACGGCGATGCCTTCCGCATCGAGGTGGGCGCCTATCCCGAGACCCACCCGCAGGCGATCGATGCGCTCAGTGACCTGCGCTACTTCAAGGCCAAGGTCGATGCTGGCGCGGATGCGGCGATCACCCAGTACTTCTTCAATGCCGATGCGTACTTTCATTTCCGCGATGCGGTGCAGCGGTTGGGCGTGGACATCCCGATCATCCCCGGCATCATGCCGATCTCCAACTTCTCGCAGCTGCGCCGCTTTTCCGAACAGTGCGGCGCGGAGATTCCACGCTGGATCGGCAAGAAGATGCAGGCCTACGGCGACGACGCCGATGCCGTGCGCGCCTTTGGCGCGGACGTGGTGGCCTCCCTGTGCGAGCGCCTGATCGCCGGCGGCGTGCCGGCGCTGCATTTCTACACGCTCAACCTGGCCAAGCCGACCACCCAGGTATTGCAACTGCTCGGGCGCTGAACGTTGCTGCGCCTGCCGACGCTAGGCAGACGCAGCAGCAAAGTGATGCCCGGCGCAGCGCCTGCGTCCGGCGTCTTCCTCGCCTGCTCACGCGCGTACGGCTACGCTGCGCCGATGCCTCGCCCCCTGTTGCCCTTGCTAGCGCTGCTGCTGTGCCTGCCTCCCACCCTGCGCGTGCAGGCGCAGGAAATCCGCCGCTGCGTCACGCCGGACGGGCAGACCCTGTTCACCGACCGTCGCTGCGAGGACGTCGGCGCCGCCACGCGCGCGCCGCCGGCGCTCCCCCGCCAAGGCAACACCGCCCCGTATCGCGACGGCTGTCCACGTCGGCTGAGCGAGCTGGTGTCGCTGCTGCAAGCAGCAGTGGACAGCCGCGACGTCAATCGCCTGTCCAGCCTGTATCTGTGGAGCGACCAATCCGATGCCGCCGCCAACCAGGTACTGCGCCGGCTGGAGGCCATCGTGCAACGCCCGCTGCTGGACATCGTGCCGATGTATCCGCAAACCGATGCGCCCACCGGGGATGCCGGCGGCGCGGCGGCAACGCCCTCGCTGGATGGCAGCACGATCGACGCACCGCGACCGGCTCCCACGCGCCCGCGCCCCTGGGGCCTGCGCCTGGAACAGAACCTGGCCAGCGGCACACCGGCACGCAGCGTGTTGCGGCTGCGCCGTCAGTACAACTGTTTCTGGGTGACGTTCTAGCGGCAGCGGGCCGCGTGCGACGCACGCCTGCCGACCGCGTTGGCCTGGCTCTGTACTGGCTGCATTACGGCACCGGATGAGACCGGCCACGCGACAGCGTCGAACGCCGCCGTCAGTCCGGCCACAGGCCCCGAATCGCCGCGATGCCCTGCGCCCCGTGCGAACGCGCCGTGCGTAGATCGTCGATGCCCATGCCGCCGAGCGCGTAGATCGGCAGCGAGACCTGCTCGCGCAAGCGCTCGAAGCCCTCCCACCCCAGCGGCGTGGCACCCGGATGCGAAGCGGTGGCCTGCACCGGTCCCAGCACGGCGAAATCGCAGCCCAGCCGCTGGGCGTGGCGCAGGTCTTCCACCCCATGACAGGACGCGGCCACCCATTGCCCGGCCGGCAGCGGGCGCTCCTGCAGGCCGGCCAGTTGCTCGGCGCCCAGGTGCACACCGATGCCCAGCTCGGTGGCCAGCGCGATATCGCGATTGAGCAGCAACTGCGCACGGTGGCGGCCACGCAGGCGCATCACCTTGTGCAGCAACGCCTGCCAACGCGCTGGCGCGCAGTGCCGCGCACGCAACTGCAGACGCGCCACGCCCGCCTGCAATGCCCGCTCCAGGCCGTCCAGCCAGTGCGCATCGTCGTCCGGCTCGGGCGTAATCAGATAGCGATCGGGCTGGCGCAGCGCGCCCACCACCGGCACATCGGCCGGCGGCATCGAATAACGGACCAGTTTGTCGGCCGTCACCCAGGTCATCGCCTGGCCCTCGCGGCCGCGCGGGCTGCCCTTCCAGGCGACGACATGGCGCACTTCCAGGCGCAGGCGCTTGTCCGGATACAGCTGCGGAACATCCATGATCCACTCGCCCACCTGGGCCTCGATGCCCAGTTCTTCGTTGAGCTCGCGCACCAGCGCCTGTTCGGAGGTTTCGCCGGCCTCGCGCTTGCCACCCGGGAATTCCCAGAGGCCAGGCATGTCGCGGGTTTCGGTACGGCGGGTCAGCAGGATGCGGCCGCGGGGGTCGGTCATCACGCCGGCAACGACGTGAATGGATCTAAGGGAGTCGGGCATGCAATAAGAGTGCCGCGAGTGAGCGGTCCAGCGCAATCGCTGGGGAATGGGGAATGGGGAATCGGAACTTCAGGAGCACGCACCAATGCCGCGCCGTTGCAATTCCCTATTCCCTATTCCCTATTCCCCATTAAAGCGGATGCCCGATGCTCCACAGAAGGCCGGTCTTCCGGCGCACTGAAGCTCACGCCGAACTGCTCGTCCAGCCCCATGTCGTGGATGTGCTGCCACCACGCATCGGCATCATGCACCCACAGATGCAGCACCCGAACAGCCCAGCTGGGGGTCCACGGATACTTTCTGAAACAACAGCCCCCTTGGTAAGGGGGGCGCGCCGAAGGCGCGGGGATCGGGGGCAAGAACCGTGCACCCGCTATCCGCACAGCGGATAGCGGGTAGACAGCCCGCTTCGCGGGCTGCCCCACGGTCAGCTCAGCATCAGCTGAGCTGACCGTGGCAGTGCTTGTACTTCTTGCCGCTGCCGCACGGGCACGGATCGTTACGGCCCACCTTGGGCTCGTCGCGGGTGACCTGCGAGACCGGCACCGGGGCGTTGCGGCCCTGCATCTGCGCCACTTCCTCGTCGGTGCCGTAGCCGCCGGCATCCTGGTGCTGGAATTGCGAGGCCATCAGGCGTGCTTCGGCCTGACGACGTTCCTGCTCTTCCAGTTCGGCCACTTCTTCCTCGCTGCGGATACGCACACGCGCCAGCAGGTTGATGACCTCGCGCTTGACGTTCTCCAGCATCTCGGAGAACAGCTCGAAGGCTTCCTTCTTGTATTCCTGCTTGGGCTGCTTCTGCGCGTAGCCGCGCAGATAAATGCCCTGGCGCAGGTAATCCATCTTGGCCAGATGTTCTTTCCAGCCCTGGTCCAGCACGGTCAGCATCACGTGCTTTTCCAGCGCGCGCATGGTGTCGTTGCCCACCGCCGCTTCCTTTTCGGCAAAGTGCGCATCCACTGCGGCCTGCACCTTGGCAGCAATCTGTTCGGCGTCCAGCTCTTCCTGCGTGCGTGCCATCTCGCGCAGCGCCAGTAGCATGCCCAGCTCCGACTCCAGCGTGGCCTCCAGGCCCTGCAGGTCCCACTGCTCGTCCACCGAATTGGGCGGCACGAAGCGCGCGACCAGGTCGTAGATCACGTCGCCGCGGATGCCATCCACGTTGTCCCTGACCGATTCGGCATCCAGCAATTCGTCGCGCTGGGCGTAGATCACCTTGCGCTGGTCGTTGTTGACGTCGTCGAAGTCCAGCAGGTTCTTGCGGATGTCGAAGTTGTGCGCTTCCACCTTGCGCTGCGCCTTCTCGATCTGCCGGCTGACCAGGCGATCTTCGATGACGTCGTCCTCCTTCATGCCCATCATGCGCATCGCCTTCTGGACCCAGTCCGAGGCGAAGATGCGCATCAGGTTGTCTTCCAGCGACAGATAGAAGCGCGAGGAACCCGGATCGCCCTGGCGACCGGCACGGCCGCGCAACTGGTTGTCGATACGCCGCGATTCGTGCCGCTCGGTACCGATGATGTGCAGGCCGCCAGCGGCCTTGACCGCGTCATGGCGACGCTGCCACTCGGTCTTGATCCGCAAGCGTGCCTCTTCGTTGGCGTCCTCGCCAAGGGCGTGGTATTCCGACTCCAGCGAACCGCCCAGCACGATGTCGGTGCCGCGACCGGCCATGTTGGTGGCGATGGTCACCGCACCCGGCTGGCCGGCGTTGGCCACGATGATGGCTTCGCGCTCGTGCTGCTTGGCGTTGAGCACTTCATGCTTGACCCCGGCCTTACGCAGATGTTCGGACAACATCTCCGAGGTTTCGATCGAGGTGGTTCCCACCAGCACCGGCTGGCCGCGCTTGGCGCAGTCTTCGATGTCGGCCAGTACCGCATTGAACTTGCCCTTGCGGTTGAGGAACACCTGGTCCGGGTGGTCCTTGCGCACGGTCGGGCGGTTGGTCGGGATCACCACCACTTCCAGGCCGTAGATGCTCTGGAATTCGTAGGCTTCGGTATCGGCCGTACCGGTCATGCCGGACAGCTTCTTGTACATGCGGAACAGGTTCTGGAAGGTGATGCTGGCCAGCGTCTGGTTCTCGCGCTGCACCGGCACGCCTTCCTTCGCCTCGACGGCCTGGTGCAGGCCGTCGGACCAGCGGCGCCCGGCCAGGGTGCGGCCGGTGAATTCGTCCACGATCACCACTTCGCCATCGCGCACGATGTAGTCCACGTCGCGCTGGTAGATCGCGTGCGCCCGCAGCGCGGCGTTGAGGTGATGCACCACGCTCAGGTTCTGCGCGGCGTACAGGCCGTCGTCGGCGTTTTCCAGGATGCCGGCCTGCATCAGCAGCTCTTCGGCGTGGCCCATGCCCGCCTCGGACAGATGCACCTGCTTGCCCTTCTCGTCGACCCAGAAATCGCCGTCACCTTCTTCGCTGTCCTGCTTGGTCAGCTGCGGCACGATGCGGTTGACGCGGATGTACAGCTCCGGCGATTCGTCGGCCGGGCCGGAGATGATGAGCGGCGTACGCGCTTCGTCGATCAGGATCGAGTCCACTTCGTCGACGATGGCGTAATGCAGCTGGCGCTGATAGCGGTCTGCACGCGACAGCGCCATGTTGTCGCGCAGATAGTCGAAGCCGAACTCGTTGTTGGTGCCGTAGGTGATGTCGGCGGCATAGGCGGCGTGCTTGTCGCTATGCGGCATGCCCGGATACACCACGCCCACGCTCAGGCCCAGCCAGTTGTACAACTTGCCCATCTGCGCCGAGTCGCGGCGCGCCAGGTAGTCGTTGACGGTGACCACATGCACGCCCTGGCCTTGGAGTGCGTTGAGGTACACCGGCAACGTCGCCACCAGGGTCTTGCCTTCACCGGTGCGCATTTCGGCGATCTTGCCCAGGTGCAGCACCATGCCGCCGATCAGCTGCACGTCGTAGTGACGCATGCCCAGCACGCGGCGACTGGCCTCGCGGCACACGGCGAAGGCTTCGGGCAGAACCTTGTCCAGTGACTCGCCAGCGGCAAGCCGCTGCTTGAACTCCGGGGTCTTGGCTTGCAGCTCGGCGTCGGAGAGCTTCTCGATCGTCGGCTCCAGCGCATTGATCTGGGTGACGAGGCGGTTGAGCTGGCGCAGCTGGCGTTCGTTACGACTGCCAAAGACACGGGTAAGCAGACTGTTGATCATTGAAGAAACCGGTTGAAAAGGAACGGTTTGACCGACGCCGGTCCCCTGGAGCCGACCGCCGTAAACGAAACAGGGCGCACTGCGCCCTGTCGATGGCAACACCCCATTGTAGCTTGGGGCGGGGCTTCACGAATCAAGCACCGCCCCCCCGCACCGTCAACCGCGCCCGCGACGGCCCACCGGGGTTGCGGCGGTATCGCCCAGGAACTTGCGTGGATTGACCACACGCCCGTTGGCCCACACCTCGAAGTGCACATGCGCGCCGGTGGAGCGGCCACTGGAGCCGGCCTTGGCCACCTGCTGCCCGGCACGCACCAGATCGCCCACCTTCACCACCAGCCGCGAATTGTGCGCGTAGCGGGTGACATAGCCGTTGCCGTGATCCACGTCGACCACGTTGCCGTAGCCGCCACGCACGCCGGCGTAGCTGACCACGCCATCGGCCACCGACAGTACCGGGTCGCCCACGTTGGCATGGAAGTCCACGCCCTTGTGGAAGGCCGAGCCGCCATCGAACGGGTCAGCACGACCACCGAAGCCGGAGGTGATGTAGGTGTTGCGGATCGGCATCCGCGACGGCACCGCATTCTGCTCGAGCTGATGATCGAACAGCAGCGAGGCCAGCACGTTCAGCTGCTGGCCGGAGGTGGAGAACTGCTGCTCCACCTCCCCCAGACTCTGCTTGAGCGACTCGACCGGCATGTCGCTGGCCGGCTCGTCGCCGCCACCGACGCCGACAGGGGCGTCGAAGTCGAACTCGCCGTCCTTCAACTTGCCCATGTCGGTCAACCGCTCGCCCAGCGCATTGAGTCGGGTGGCCTGCGCCTGCAGCTCGCCCAGGCGTGCGGCCAGCGCATTGACCTGCGTCTGCGAGGCGCGTTGTGCCTGTGCCAGCTCGGCCTGCTGCCGGGCCACCTTGGCCTGCAGCGCGGAATTGGTCACCATGCCGGTGGCGGTGCTGGCACCGACGCCCATCAACATGCCAAGGCCAAGAACCGCACCCAGGACCAGCATCGGCCGATCCGCAGCAAAACCCTGAATCTGTTGGGCCAATCGTTCTGCCCGTGTCTGACGGGATTTGATTACAACTTTCTTCAACGCCATATGAGTGTCATGTCCAAGCCCAAGTCCAACGCACGCAACCCGTCCGCTCCGCAGCCGGCCATCGAGGCCGCGCTGGGCGAAAAGGCTGGCGACCCCTTGCGTCGCGCCTTGTGGCTCGATGCGCTGGACCGGCAGTTGCGCCCCCTGTTACCACCTCATCTGGCCACCCGTTGCCGGTTGGCCAATGTCCGAGGCGAACAGCTCGTTTTTCTGGTTGATTCACCGATCTGGCATGCCAAGGTGCGGCTTGCCGAGACCAACATCCTCGATGCCGCCCGATCCATCGGGCTGAAGGCCACCGCAGTGACCGTCAAGACGGCAAGCATCTCGCCGCATTCCCCAACGCAGCAAAGCCGCGACCGTCCACGGCCGGTATCCGAAGCCACACACAAGGGCCTGCGTGAGGCGCTTGCCTCCCTGCAGGATGTCCTGCCGACCAAGCGGTAGGTCACTTACCGTGTGACGTGACGGCGGTCACCACGTGAAAAGCGCGCGAAGACCGCTCACGACCCGAGGCATCCTAGCGGGCATACGCCGTGCAGGAGTTAGGGAAGCCTTAAATAAAAGTTAATAACGGGCCAAGAATCTGACAGAATTCACACTTTGACCGCCAGTTGCGGCATTCCCTGACAGCGAACAGCCGCCGAGCGAACCTAACGACGCCGCTGCAACACACAGGGCGGACTGGAGACATCCGCTGCAGCCGCCCCCCCCCCGCACATTGGAATCCCCTGACGACTGGGCAGGTGGCCCATGCCACCGGGTCCTCAGGCGTAGACGGGGCTGGCGTAGGTGACCGGTGGCGGCTCGGCGCCGTCGGCAAAGCTGACCCATTCCCAGGCGCTCTGGTCCGCCAGCAGGGCACGTACCAGCTTGTTGTTGAGCGCGTGGCCGGACTTGAAGCCTTCGTATGCGCCCAGGATGGCGCCCCCCGCCAGATACAGGTCGCCGATGGCATCCAGGATCTTGTGGCGCACGAATTCGTTGGTGTAGCGCAAACCGTCCTCGTTGAGCACGCGGAACTCGTCCAGCACGATGGCGTTGTCCATCGAGCCGCCCAGGCCCAGGTTACGCTCGCGCATGTATTCCAGGTCGCGCATGAAGCCGAAGGTGCGGGCGCGCGAAATCTCCTTGACGTAGGCCGAGGTGGAGAACTCGATCTCCTGGCGCGACTGTCTGGCCGGGATCATCGGGTGGTTGAACTCGATGCTGAACCCCAGCTTGTAGCCTTCGTACGGCTCGAAACGGGCAATCTTGTCGCCTTCGCGCACTTCCACCGGCTGCCTGATGCGGATGAAACGCTTGGGCTTGTTCTGTTCGACGATGCCTGCCGACTGCAGCAGGAACACGAACGGACCGGACGAGCCATCCATGATCGGCAACTCGGCCGAGGACAGCTCCACGATGATGTTGTCCACGCCCAGGCCGGCCAGCGCCGACATCAGGTGTTCGACCGTCTGGATCTTGGCGCCGTTGCAGGTCAGCCCGGTGCACAGCGTGGTTTCTGTGACCAGTTCGGCGTCGGCGGGCACTTCGACCACCGGCTCCAGGTCCACCCGCCGGAACACCACACCGTAGTCGACCGGGGCCGGCCGCAGTGTCATGTACACCTTGTCGCCGCTGTGCAGGCCGACGCCGGTGGCGCGAATGGTGTTCTTGAGGGTGCGTTGCTGGGTCATAGGATGGAGTCTGGGGGAACAATGCAGACAGACGCTGAACAGGCTGTCTAATTCGGTGAGGTTAGCCGAATTTTAACAAGTCATGCGTGATGGCAGGTGTCACCCGGCAGTCACGCTATTGCAAAAGCTGCCGGATCGTGTCCGACCCGGCAGAAAAGACATGGCATAGCGGACCCGACACGATCGTCGGGCTGGACGGGCTGCGCCACCGTGGCGACGCAGCCGGCGCCCGTCAGTCGGCCTGACGGCGCAGGAACGCCGGGATATCCAGGTAGTCGTTGGGCAGATCGGCTGCCGGCGGCGCCGAGTTGCCGGCAGAACTGCTGCCGACCGAGTCGCTGCTCGGACGACGCAGGCCCAGGCCCATGCTGCCGCCGACGGCCTTGGACACCGCGTCGCCGCTGCTGGTGTCGAAGTCGCCGAATTCCGGCTGGCCGGTGGTGGCATTGCGCACCAGCTTGATCGGCGCGCGCTGGTCCGGACGCTGGGTCTGGCGGGCAACCGCACGGTTCAGGCCGGTGGCGACCACGGTCACGCGCACTTCGTCCTGCATGTCCGGGTCGAGCACGGTGCCGACGACCACGGTGGCATCTTCGGAAGCGAACGCTTCGATGGTGCGGCCGATTTCGTCGAACTCGGACATGGTGAAGTCCGGGCCGGCGGTAATGTTGACCAGGATGCCGTTGGCACCGGCCAGGTTCACATCGTCCAGCAGCGGATTCTGGATGGCCGCTTCGGCAGCGGCCTGCGCGCGGTCGTCGCCGCGTGCCGAACCGGTGCCCATCATGGCCAGGCCCATTTCCGACATCACGGTGCGCACGTCGGCGAAGTCGACGTTAATCAGGCCCGGACGCACGATCAGGTCGGCGATGCCCTGCACGGCGCCCTGCAGCACGTCGTTGGCAGCGCGGAAGGCCTGGATCATGGTGGCGTTGCGGCCCAGCACGGTGATGAGCTTTTCGTTGGGGATGGTGATGAGCGAGTCGCAATGCTGGCTCAGTTCCTCGATGCCCTTCAGTGCCACCTGCATGCGGCGGCGGCCTTCGAACGGGAACGGCTTGGTGACCACCGCCACGGTCAGGATGCCCATTTCCTTGGCCAGCTGCGCAACGACCGGTGCAGCACCGGTGCCGGTACCGCCGCCCATGCCGGCGGTGATGAACACCATGTCCGCACCCTGCAGCGCGTCCATGATGCGCTCGCGATCTTCCAGCGCGGCCTGACGGCCGACTTCCGGATTAGCGCCCGCGCCCAGGCCCTTGGTGACGTTGGTGCCGAGCTGCAGCTGCAGCTTGGCACCGCAGTTCTTGATCGCCTGCGAGTCGGTGTTGGCGGTGATGAATTCCACGCCATCGACATTGGTATTGACCATGTGCGCGACCGCGTTGCCACCGCCGCCGCCCACGCCCACGACCTTGATGACCGCGTTGGGAGCCATTTTTTCAATCAGTTCGAAATGTGCCATGTCAGTGTCCTCTCTAGATGCCGTGAATGGGGAATCGGGAATGGGGAATCGGATTGCTCCGTTCGCCAGCCCAACACCCGCATGTCGGCGAATGTTGTTGTTTGAATGCCGGGAATCGGGAATTGGGAATGGGGAATCGCAACAGCGAATCACCTCCACACCAACCACCGCCTCCTCGGCGGAAACACAAAAAATTACGCCCTATCCGCTCTCGCCGCTCTCCACTCAAACCTGCTGCAACCGCTTTGCTTTTGCTTCAACCGATTCCCGATTCCCGACTCCCGATTCGTCAGAATTCGCCGCGATACCAATTCTTCAATTTCTTGAACAAGCTGCCCGCACGCCCGGTCGGGATCGACGGGCGACGCGGATGTTCGATCTGGCTGCCCATCAGCAACAGGCCCACGCCAGAGGCGTGCACCGGGTTGCCGACGACTTCACCCAGGCCGGTGACGTGTTGGGGAATGCCCACGCGCACCGGCATCTGCAGCATTTCTTCGGCCAGCTCCACCACGCCTTCCATCTTCGAGGCGCCACCGGTGAGCACCATGCCAGCGCGCACCATTTCCTCGAAGCCGGAACGGCGCAGCTCGGCCTGCACCATTTCAAAAATTTCTTCGTAACGGCCCTGTACTGCCTGCGCCAGCGCGTGGCGCGGCATGCGACGCGGTGGGCGGTCGCCCACCGACGGCACCTGGATGCTCTCTTCGGCGGTCGCCAGCTGTGCCAGCGCGCAGGCGTAGCGGACCTTGATCTGCTCGGCTTCCGGCGTGGGCGTGCGCAGCATGTGCGCGATGTCGTTGGTGACGTGGTCGCCGGCGATCGGCAACGAAGCGGTGTGGCAGATCGCGCCCTGCACATACACCGCCAGATCGGTGGTGCCGGCGCCGATGTCCACCAGCACCACGCCCAGCTCGCGTTCGTCGGCGGTCAGCACCGCCACCGAGGAGGCCAGCGAAGACAGCACCAGATCGTCCACCTGCAGGCCGCACTTCTGCACGCACTTGGTGATATTGGCGGCGGCCGACTGCGCGCACACCACCAGGTGCGCATGCACCTCCAGGCGCACGCCGGTCATGCCGACCGGGTTGCGGATGCCTTCCTGCGAATCGTCCAGCACGTACTCACGCGGAATCGCGTGCAGAATGCGCTGATCGGCCGGAATGGCCACCGCCTTGGCCGCATCCAGGACGCGTTCCAGATCGCTCCAGGTCACTTCGCCATCGCGGATCGGCACGATGCCGGGCGAGTTCTTGCACTGCACGTGGTTGCCGGAAATGGAGGCATACACCGAGCGGATCTCGCACCCGGCCATCAGCTCGGCCTCTTCGACCGCGCGCTGGATCGACTGCACGGTGGACTCGATGTCCACCACCACGCCGCGCTTGAGGCCGCGCGATTCATGCGAACCGATGCCGATCACTTCGATCGGATTGCCGGGCGAATACTCGCCGACCAGCGCAACGACCTTGGAGGTGCCGATGTCCAGTCCAACGATGAGGGATTTGTCGCCTTTGCGATTCATGTCTTAAAGCCGGGAATAGCGAATGGGGAATGGGGAATCGTCAACAGCGGTGCACGAATGCGGGGAGAATTCAGAACAAGTGCGTGAGGCGCAGCGGGCGATGCCTGCTTGGGCTTCTTCTCCATTCCAGATTCCCCATTCTCCATTCGCCGTTCAACGGTAAATCCGTTGGTGTAGCGCAGGTCGGCACGCGCGATCGGGCGCTGCGGGTCGGCCAACTGCGGCAACACACGGGCAAACCGCTGCAGGCGGGCGCGCGCATCGTCGCGGCCGATCATGATCTGCACGCCATTGCTCAGCCCCAGCGACCAGCTGCCGCGTGCGTCCATTTCCAGACGTTCCACGTCCAGGCCGGTCGGTGCGAACAGCGCGCGCGACTCGTTGTACAGCGCCACCACGTCCTGGGTCTTGCTGTCCGGGCCACCGAGTTGCGGCAACTTGAAATCCTTCAACAACGGCGGGGTGCGGAACAACCGGCCCTGTTCGGACAGCATGCGGTCGCTGCCCCAGCGCGCGAACGGCTTGTGCTCGGTGACATGCACTTCCAGCACGTCCGGCCAACGCTTGCGCACCTGCGCGCTTTCCACCCACGGCAGCCGCGCGATGGCGTCCTGCGCCTGTTGCAGCTTCACCGCAAAAAAGCCGGCGCGCGCATACGGCAGCACCACCGCGCGCAACTCTTCGGCCGGCACCCGCTTGAAATCGCCGGACACCCGCAACTTGGCCAACGGCCAGCGCTCGGCACCGACCCAGCCATTGAGCACGGCCACCACCGGCAACGCGACCAGCGCCACCGCCAGCAGCCAGGCCAGGATGCGTAGGGTAGCGTTCATGCGCGCGCTCCGCGCGCGGGAATGGGGAATCGGGAATAGGGAATCGCAACGGCAACAGCGCATCCGCTGTTACCCATTCCCGATTCCCGATTCCCGATTCCCGGCTTCACAGCGTCTGCTCCAGTACGCGCCAGACCAGCGTTTCGAAATCGATGCCGAGCTGGCGTGCGGCCTTGGGCACCAGCGAGTGGCTGGTCATGCCCGGGGCGGTGTTCACTTCCAGCAGATAGAGCTGACCACTGGCGCGATCGCGCATGACGTCCACGCGGCCCCAGCCGCGGCAGCCCGCAGCACGGAAGGCGTCCAGGGCGAGCTGGCGGATCTGCGTTTCGGCCTCGCCTTCCAGACCCGGGCACAGATACTGGGTGTCCTCGGCGATGTACTTGGCGTTGTAGTCGTACCACTGCCCCTTGGGCACGATGCGGATCGACGGCAGCGCGGTGTCGCCGAGCACGGCCACGGTGAGTTCGTCGCCCTCGATCAATTGCTCCATCAGCAACGCGCCGTCGTAGCGCGCAGCCAGCCGCACCGCTTCTTCGAGCTGGGCCTGGTCGAACACGCGGCTGACGCCGACGCTGGAGCCTTCGTTGGCCGGCTTGACGATCACCGGCAAGCCGATCTGCCGGGCGGCGGTGTGGATGTCGGCGGCACTGGCACCGGCAGCCAGGCGCGCATAGCGCGGCGTGCTCAGGCCCAGCGACAGCCACACCTGCTTGGTGCGGATCTTGTCCATGCTCAGGGCCGAACCCAGCACGTCCGAGCCGGTGTACGGGATGCCGAAGGCTTCCATCAAGCCCTGCACGATGCCGTCTTCGCCGCCGCCGTTATGGCCATGCAGCACGTTGAACACGCGATCGAAGCGGCCGGCGACCAGCGCCTGCGCCAGCGCGGGAATGCCGTCCACCGGCTGCGCATCGACACCGCAGGCGCGCAAGGCGTCCAGCACGTTGCTGCCGGAATTCAACGACACCTCGCGCTCGGACGAGGTACCGCCCAGCAGCACGGCGACGCGGCCGAACACGGCCGGACCGTTGCTGCGTGCGGCGGCGATGGCCGCGCTCATGCCTGCTCTCCGACAAAGCCGTGATGGATGATGTGCTGCGCCACGTAACCGATGTCGCCAGCACCCATCATCAGTAACAGGTCGCCATCCTGCAGCACGTCCGGCAACACTTCGGCCAGGCCGGCGATCTGCCCGACCACTACCGGCTCGCTGCGGCCGCGTGCGCGGATCGCACGCGCCAGTGCGCGCGAGTCGGCGCCGGGAATCGGCGCTTCGCCGGCCGGGTAGACCTCGCTCAACACCAATGCATCGACGGTGCTGAGCACGGCGGCAAACGCATCGAACTGATCGCGGGTACGGCTGTAGCGGTGCGGCTGGAAGGCCACCACCAGGCGTTTGTCCGGCCAGCCGCCACGGGCGGCGGCAAACACCGCTTCCAGCTCGCGCGGATGATGGCCGTAATCGTCGATCACCCGCACGCGTGCGCCGTTGCTGGTGGTGACTTCGCCCAGGTCGTTGAAGCGCCGGCCGATGCCGGCGAAGTTTTCCAACGCGCGCGCAATGGTCTCCGGTGCCACACCCAGCTGCCAGCCGATCGCGGCAGCGGCCAAGGCGTTGAGCACGTTGTGGCGGCCCGGCAAGGCCAGCGTCACCGGCGTGGTGGTGCCTTCGGGCAGGCGCAGGGTGAAGCGCATGCGCGGGCCATCCTGCACCACGTCTTCGGCGCGCACGTCGGCGTTCTCGCTCATGCCGTAGGTCATCACATGACGCGGCGTCTTGCCGGCCAGTGCGGCGACTTCCGCATCGTCGATACACAGCAGCGCCAGACCGTAGAACGGCAGGCGCTGCAGGAATTCTGCGAATGCCGCCTGGATACGCGAAAAATCGTTGCCGTAGTTTTCCAGGTGGTCGGCGTCGATGTTGGTGATGACCGCCATCAACGGATTCAGGCGCAGGAAGCTGCCGTCGCTCTCGTCGGCTTCAGCCACCAGCCATTGGCCGCCACCGAGCTTGGCGTTGGCACCGGCGGCCAGCAGCTGGCCACCGATGACGAAGGTCGGATCCAGCCCACCTTCACTCAACACCGCTGCGGCCAGGCTAGTGGTAGTGGTCTTGCCGTGCGTACCGGCGACGGCGATGCCGCGACGGAAGCGCATCAGCTCGGCCAGCATTGCGGCGCGCGGCATGATCGGAATGCGCTGGCTGCGCGCTTCCATCAGCTCTGGGTTGTCTTCGCGGATCGCGCTGGACACCACCACGCAATCGGTTCCCAGCACGTTGGCGGCCGAATGCCCACGCATCACGCGCGCACCCAGCTTGGCCAGCCGTCGCGTGGCCGTGTTATCGGAGTTGTCGGAGCCGGACACTTCATAGCCCAGCGTCAGCATGACCTCGGCGATCCCGCTCATGCCGGTACCGCCGATACCCACGAAATGCACGCGCGGGAATGCACGCACCAGATCGCCACTATCCTGCAGACGACGGATCACTGGGCACCTCCGGTGGAGGTGGGAATCGGGAATCGGGAATCGGGAATCGTGTGGAGCGGAGCGCCAACGGCAACGGATGCTTGGTCGGTGCGCTTGTCTGCGTGCATCGAGATAGGTTCCTGCAAGTGTTCTGAGCTCTGCCGATTCCTCATTCCCGATTCCCCATTCCCGGCCTCTTGCAGAATGATGTCGGCAATGCGCTCGGCGGCATCTGGCTTGGCCAGGGTGCGGGCAGCTTGCGCCATCGACAGGCGGCGTGCGGGGTCGGCGAGCAGGGTCTGCAGGACCTGCTGCAGGCGCACCGGCAAGCTGTCGTCCTGCTTGAGCAGCACCGCGGCATCCGCGCCGACCAGGTATTCGGCATTGCGGGTCTGGTGATCGTCCACGGCGGCGGCAAAGGGTACCAGCACGCTGCCGACACCGGCGGCGCATAGTTCGGCCAGCGTGGAGGCGCCTGCACGGCACACCACCAGATCGGCCCAGGCGTAGGCAGCGGCCATGTCGGCAATGAACGGTTCGACGCTGGCATCGACGCCGGCCTGTGCATACGCCGCATCGGCTTCGCCGCGCAGCTTTTCGCCGCACTGGTGGCGCACCTGCACGTCGGGGTGAGCGAGCGCGGCCAGCGCCAACGGCACCGCTTGATTGAGCACGCGTGCGCCCTGGCTACCGCCGAGTACCAGCACACGTACCGGCCCACTACGACCGACCAGGCGCGTGGCCGGCGCGGGCAGCGCGGCGATTTCCGCGCGCACCGGATTGCCCACTGCCTCTTCGCCTGCGAAGCTGCCGGGAAATCCGGTCAGCACGCGGCGCGCAAACCGCGACAGCACCTTGTTGGTCATGCCGGGCGCGCGATTCTGTTCGTGCACCAGCAAGGGCACGCCAAGCAGGCGAGCGGCCAGGCCGCCCGGGCCGGCGGCGAACCCGCCGAAGCTGACCACCGCGCACGGCTGGCGCTTGCGCAGCGCGAAGCCGGCCGCGCGCACTGCGCGCATCACTCGTACCGGGGCACCGAGCAGTTTCAGCACACCCTTGCCACGCAGGCCGCTGATGGCCAGCGTGTCGATGGCGATCCCATGCTGCGGAACCAGGCGCGTTTCCATCGCGCCGTCGGCGCCCAGCCAGGTCACCGGCACGCCACGCGCGCGCAGTACCTTGGCCACGGCCAGACCAGGGAAGATATGCCCACCGGTGCCGCCGGCCAGAATCATCACTGGTTGATTCCCCGCACATGCATGTGCGGGCTCTTGCGAGGGATTCGCATGAACGCTCACGCAATCCTCCCGAATGTCGGTTCCACGCGCGGCTGCATGCGGCTGGTGCCGCGCAGGATCGCCGACGCCGGTGCCACTGAAGGTGCTGCAGGTGACGCCGCCGCCACCGGTGCCGGCGCTGCCGCCGTCTCACGCTGCGGCTTGCGTCCCGCGGTATACGCCGGCGGAGCCGGGTCGGCCGCCGGCTCAGCCGGCTCGGAGGGTGCAGTGCCCACGCCCTGCGGCGACAGCTTGCTGCGCAGCCGCTCGGCACGGTCCATTTCATAGGACACGCGCAGCAGCAGGCCCATCGCCACGCAGGTCATCAGCACCGATGAACCGCCGGAAGAAATCAGCGGCAGGGTCAGGCCCTTGGTCGGCAGAATTCCCAAGTTCACGCCGACCGAAACGAAGCTCTGCAGGCTGATCCACAGGCCGATGCCGAAGGCGATGTAGCCGGAGAAGTGGCGCTTCATTTCCACGCAGCGCATGCCCAGCCAGAACGCACGGCCGACCAGCAGTGCATACAGTGCGATGACCCCGCATACACCGACAAAACCCAGCTCCTCGGCAATGACCGAAAAGATGAAGTCGGTATGCGCTTCGGGCAGATAATTGAGCTTCTGCACGGAGGCGCCCAGGCCGGCACCGGTCCACTGGCCGCGGCCAACCGCCATCAACGCATTCGACAGCTGGTAGCCAGAGCCCAGCTGGTCGGCCCACGGATCCAGGAACGAGGTGATGCGACGCAGGCGGTACGGCTCCAGGATCGCGATGAAGGCGAACACCGGCAGGCCGATCACGATCGGCATCGACATGCGTGGCAGGTTCACGCCGCCCAGCACCAGCATGCCGGCAGTGATGGCCAGCAGCAGCGTGGACGAACCGAAATCCGGCTGCATCAGCAACAGGCCCACCAGCGCGACCGCCACGCCCAGCGGCTTGAGCATCGCCGGCCAGGTCGCGTTGACCTCGTCGCGGAAGCGCACCAGGTAGCTGGACAACCACACGATATAGAGCACCTTGACCGCTTCGACGGTCTGGAACTTGGACACGCCCAGGTTGATCCAGCGCTTGGCGCCATTGACGCTGCTGCCCAGCCCAGGCACGAACACCACCACCAGCAGACCGAAGCAGGCCAGCAGCAGGACCTGGTTGTACTGCTCGATGGTCTTGAGTTCGGTGCGCATCGCCCAGAACGCCAGGCCCACGCCGATGCCCAGAAACAGCAGGTGGCGGGTGAGGTAATAGAACGGGTTCTCGGACAGCTCGATCGAGCTGGAGGCCACCATCACCACGCCCAGCGAGGCAAGCGTGGCCGCCGCGCCGAGCAGCCACGGGTCGTAACGGCCGCCAATGGCGTCCAGTCGCGTGGCCTGGCGGGATAGGTCGTTCATCAGCGTACCTTCAACGTAGCCAGGCCGATCAGCACCAGCACCACCGAAATGATCCAGAAGCGCACGATCACGCGCGGTTCCGGCCAGCCTTTGAGTTCGAAGTGGTGGTGGATCGGCGCCATGCGGAACACGCGTTTGCCGGTCAGCTTGAAGCTGGCCACCTGGATCATCACCGACAGCGTCTCGATCACGAACACGCCGCCCATGATGACCAGCACCATTTCCTGGCGCACGATCACCGCGATGGTGCCCAGCACCGCGCCCAGTGACAGCGCGCCGATATCGCCCATGAACACCATCGCCGGATAGGTGTTGAACCACAGAAAGCCCAGCCCTGCCCCGGCAATCGCCGCACAGATGATGATGAGCTCGCCAGCTCCGGGAATCAGCGGGATTTTCAGGTATTCGGCAAACACCACGTTGCCCGAGGCGTAGGCGAACACACCCAGCGCGCAGGCCACCAGCACGGTGGGCATGATCGCCAGGCCGTCCAGGCCATCGGTGAGGTTGACCGCATTGGAAAAGCCCACGATCCAGAAGTAGGCAATCACCACGAAGCTCACGCCGGCCAGCGGCAGCGCGATCGACTTGAACATCGGGATGTAGAAGGTGATCGCCGCCGGTACGTCGGCGGTGTAGTACAGGAACAGGCCGGCGGCCAGGCCGAAGATGGACTGCAGCAGGTACTTCGAGCGCGACTTCAGGCCGTTGGGATCGCGACGCACGATCTTGATCCAGTCGTCGTACCAGCCGATCGCCCCGAAGCAGAGCATCACCGCCAGCACCAGCCACACGTAGCGGTTGCGCAGGTCGCCCCACAGCAGCACCGACAGGGTCACGGTAAGCAGGATCAGCGAGCCGCCCATGGTCGGCGTGCCGGCCTTGGAGAAATGCGTCTGCGGGCCGTCCTGCCGGATCGGCTGGCCACCCTTGAACTGGGCCAGCTTGCGGATCACTGCCGGGCCCATCCACAACGACAGGAACAGCGCGGTCAGCGCCGCCAGGATGCCGCGGAAGGTCAGGTAGTTGAACAGCCCGAAGAAACTCTCCAGTTGCTGCAGCCAGCGTGCCAATTCAAGCAGCATGGGAGGCCTTCCCCGCAGCGGCGAGCAACGCGGCGACGATGCGGTCCATGGCGCTACCACGGGAACCTTTCACCAGGATGGTGATGGAGCCGGGAGCCGGGAGGGCATCCGTAGACTGCGTTTGCTGATGGTGACTCAAAACAGTTCCCTGCGTATTTTCTGGTACTTGCTGTTGCGTATCCCGGGTCCCCGGTCCCCGCTCCCCGGTCCCGGCCAGATCCCTCTGCAACGCATCGATCAATTCGGCGTGCGTGGCGAACACCCGCCCACCGGCGCCGAACGCCTGCGCAGCCGCGGCACTGAGCTCGCCCAGTGCGTACAGGCGCTGCAGCTTGGCCGCGCGTGCGCGCCGACCGGCAGCGGCATGCAATGCGGCGCCTTCCGGGCCGAGTTCACGCATGTCGCCCAGCACCAGCCAACCCTTGCCCGGGGCGGTGGCCAGCGCATCGATGGCGGCATCCAGCGAACCGGGGTTGGCGTTGTAGCTGTCGTCGATCAGCAGCGCGCCACCGGGCAGCGGGTGGGCAATCTGCCGGCCCGCCACCGGGCGCGCCTGCGCCAGGCCGGCGGCAATGACCGGCAAGGCAATGCCCGCACCCAGCGCCAGGCCGGTGGCGGCCAGCGCGTTGAGTACGTTGTGGCGACCCGGCAGCGGCAGCGCAATCTGCGCCTGGCCTTGCGGGGTCACCAGCGTGAACTGCGCGCCCTCGGGATGTAGCCGCAGCCCGCGCGCGGTGATCTCGGCGCTGGCCTGCAGGCCGTAGCGCAGCACGCGACGGCCGTGCACCGGCTGCGCCAGCACTTGCTGCTCGAACCAGGCGCCAAAGGCATCGTCGGCATTGACGACCGCCACGCCATCGGCCGGCAGCGCGGTGTAGATGGCGCCCTTGGTCCGTGCCACGCCAAGCAGGCTGCCCAGGCGCTCCAGATGAGCCGGGGCGATATTGTTGACCAGGGCCACGTGCGGCCGCGCGATTTCGGTGAGATAGGCGATATCGCCGGGCTTGCCGGCCCCCATTTCGTATACCGCCACATCGGCATCGTCCGGCGCGGCGATCACTGCCAGCGGCAGGCCGATTTCATTGTTGCGATTGCCCGGCGTGGCGTAGACGGTGGTGCCATCCACCCGCCCGGCTTCGGTCAGGATCGCCAGCAGCAGCGCCTTGACGCTGGTCTTGCCGTTGGAGCCGGTCAGCGCGATCACGCGGGTGGCACGGTCGCGCTGCAGGCCGGCAGCAATGCGCGCCAGGGCCAGTTCGGTGTTGGCCACCAGGACCTGCGGCACGCCCAGCGCCGGCAGCAGGCGCTCGACCAGCACACCGCTGGCACCCCGCGCCACCGCGTCGGCGGCAAAGTCGTGCCCGTCGAAACGCTCGCCACGCAGCGCCACGTACAGGCTGCCGCTGGCGAGCGTGCGGGTATCGTTGCCGACCGCATCGATCATGGCGTCCTCGCCATGCAGTTCGCCGCCGGCAAAATGCGCGATCAGCGACAGCGGGGTGAGCTTCATGCGCGCACTCCCAGTACGGTGCGTGGCAGCAAGGCCTGCGCCGCCACCACTGCATCATCGAAGGCATGCTGCACGCCGGCCACTTCCTGGTAGGGCTCGTGGCCCTTGCCGGCGATCAGCACGATATCCGAGGCACTCGCCATGCCGATGGCCTGGTGGATGGCCGCGGCGCGGTCGCGCTGCACGATGGCCGCATCCGGACGCGCGAAACCGCGCAGGATGTCGGCAACGATCGCATCGCCTTCTTCGCCGCGCGGGTTGTCGTCGGTGACGATCGCCACGTCGGCGTTGACTTCGGCAATGGCCGCCATTTGCGGGCGCTTGCCGGCATCGCGTTCGCCACCGCAGCCGAACACGCAGATCAGCCGGTCCTGCGCATGCGCGCGCAGGCTGCTCAGCGCCTGCTCCAGCGCATCGGGGGTGTGTGCGTAATCGACCACCACCAGGGGTGCGCCATGCGCGCCGCCGAGGCGATTCATGCGGCCGTGGATCGGCTGCAGTTGGCCAAGCACCTGCGCGATCTGTGCCGGGGCGTAGTCCAGCGCATGCAGCGCGCCGGCCACCGCCAGCAGGTTGTCCACGTTGAAGCGGCCCAGCAACGGCGAGTGCACCGGATGCACCGCGCCAGCGAGATGCAGCGCGAAACCAATCCCGTTGTGGTCCAGCTGCAGGGCTTGCGCACGCACGCCTGCCTGGGCCTGCCCACGCGAACTCACCCCGACCGCGCGCAGTGCCGGATCGAGCGAGGTAAACAGGCTGCGGCCGAACGCATCGTCCAGATTCACCACCGCCGCCTTCAATCCGGCGCGGGAGAACAGCTTGGCCTTGGCGGCGCCGTACTGCGCCATGTCGCCGTGGTAATCGAGATGGTCGCGGGTGAGGTTGGTGAACACCGCCACGTCGAAATGCACCGCATCCACGCGGCCCTGATCGAGCGCATGCGAGCTGACTTCCATCGCCACCGCCTGCGCGCCTTCCTCGCGCAGCTGCGCCAGCAAGGCGTGCATGGGCAGCACCAGCGGCGTGGTGAATCCGGTGGGCACGGTCGCGCCGTACAGGCCTACGCCCAGCGTGCCCAGCGTACCGGTCGGTGTGCCGAGCAAGGTCAAGGCCTGCGCCAGCAGCTGCACGGTGGAGGTCTTGCCGTTGGTCCCGGTGACGCCAACCGTGCGCAGCGCACGCGAGGGGTGACCATGAAACTGATCGGCCATCGCACCCAGGCGCATCCGCAGGCCGGGCACCGCGATCGCATCGGCAGGCACAGGCAGCTCGGCCGGCGCCGGTGGTTCGAACAACACCGCCACTGCGCCATTGGCGCGCGCCTGCGCGACAAAACCCAGCCCATGCGCACCGAACCCGGCGATGGCCACGAAGGCATCGCCCGGACGCACCGCACGGCTGTCCATCACCAGGCCGGAGACCTGCACATCGCGCACAAGCGTCAGGTCCGGCAATAGCTGCGACAGCGGCATGCTGCGGCTCACTGGCGGGTCTCCTGCAACGGCGCCGGCTGCGCGGGCGCGGCCGGCGCTGCGATCGCCGTCGGAATGCCGGCGGACACTTCGTCCACCGGGTCCGGCACCAGTGCCGGATCCAGATCGGCCGGCTGCGGCTTGACCACCGGCTGACCGGTCTTGCCTGCGGCCTGTGCGGCCAGCCACGACTGGATGTCGTCCGGCGGCACGTCCATCAGGCGCAACGCACCTTCCATCACCTTGTGGAACACCGGCGCCGACACCAGGCCGCCGTAGTACACCTTGCCTTGCGGATCGTTGATGACGATGACGGTGGCAAAGCGCGGGCGAGTCGCCGGCACCAGGCCGGCAAACAGCGCATTGTAGTGGCCGCGCTCGTAGCCGCCGGCGCCGTTCTTGCGCGCGGTACCGGTCTTGCCGGCCACGTGATAGCCCAGGATCGCCGCGCCCTTGGCGCCGCCCTGGGTGACCACGGTTTCCATCATGTCGATGACTTCGCGCGCCACTTCCGGCGTGACCACCTGGCGCGATTCGTTATGTTGGCCACGCACGAAGGTTGGCGGCGTCAGCTTGCCGCCATTGCCCAACGTGGCATAGGCCTGCGCGATCTGCAGCGGTGTCACCGACAGGCCGTAGCCGTAGGACATCGTCGTCTTGGACGGGCCGCTCCACCGCTGCGGCTGCAGCACCACGCCGGACGATTCGCCCGGAAATCCGCTATGCGGCGCGCTGCCGTAACCAAAGTTGCGGATCGACTGGTAGAAGGTCTGGTCCGGCACCTTGGCCGCGATCTTGGCCGCGCCGATGTTGGAGCTGCGGGTAATGACCCCGGTCACGTTGAGCACGCCGTTGTTGCGCGGCACATCGCGAATGGTGAAGCGCCCCACCGACATGTAGCCGGGGTTGGTGTCGATGACGGTGTCCTTGGTCACCACGCCGGCAGTCAGCGCGGTGGCCACGGTCAGCGGCTTCATCGTCGAACCCGGCTCCACCAGATCGGTGACCGCGCGGTTGCGACGCGCCGACGGATTGATGCCGGTCACCGAATTGGGGTTGTAGGTGGGCAGGTTGACCATCGCCAGCACTTCGCCGGTGGCCACGTCCATCACCACCATCGAGCCGCCGGCGGCGTTGTTTTCGACCAGCGCGTTGCGCAGTTCCTTGTAGGCCAGGAACTGGATGCGGCGGTCGATGCTCAGGGTCAGGTCCTTGCCCGGCTGCGCCGGACGCACCAGGTCCACGCTCTCCACGATGGCGCCGCGCGCATCGCGCACCACCTTCTTGGAGCCGGGTTTGCCGCGCAACCATTCGTCGAAGGCCAATTCCAGCCCTTCCTGGCCGCGGTCGTCGATGTTGGTGAAGCCCAGCACGTGGGCCATCGCCTCGCCTTGCGGATAGAAGCGGCGGAACTCGCGCTGCGAGAACACACCGGGGATCTTCAGATCGACAATCGCATGCGCCTTGTCCGGGTTGATCCGACGCTGCAGGTACATGAATTCCTTGCCGGCCTTCTGCGCCAGCCGGGCATTCAATTCGTCCAGCGGCTGGCCCAGCGCGGTGGCCAGCTCGGGAATGCGGTCCGGATTGCGCAGCAATTCCTGTGGATTGACCCAGATCGATTCCACCGGCGTGGACACCGCCAGCGGCTCGCCGTTGCGGTCGGTAATCATGCCGCGCGAGGTGGCGATGGGCAGTTCGCGCAAGTAACGCGCCTCGCCCTGACGCTGGTAGAAATCGCGGTTGACCAGCTGCACGAATGCCGCGCGCCCGATCAGAGTGACCGAACACAGGCCCAGCGCGATGCCGACCAGGGTCAGGCGACCGCGCAGGTTGAAGTTGCTGCGGGGACGGTTGCGACCAGCCTTCATGGCGCACCTCCGTGTGCGCCACCCTGCGGGCGGCTACGCCGTGCAAAACGGCTGTCCTGCCGTTTTGTCATGGGCGCAGCACCATCCAGTGCGCCACCCTGCGGGCGGCTACGCCGTGCAAAACGGCTGTCCTGCCGTTTTGTCATGGGCGCAGCACCATCCAGTGCGCCACCCTGCGGGCGGCTACGCCGTGCAACCGAGCTGTGCTGCCGCTGGATCATGGACGCACGACCACGATGTCGTTGGTCTCCGGGAACTTCATCCCGATGCGCGCGCGCGCGACCTGATCGACCCGGTTACTTTCCGCCCAGGTGGCTTGCTCCAGTTGCAGCCGGCCGAATTCGATATTCAGTTCATCGCGCGTGTGTTCGAGCTTGGACAACTGCACGAACAGCTTGCGATGCATGTGGCGCATGTACACCACCCCGATGGCCGAGGCGATGCTGCAGGCCAGCAGCACGATGAGCAGCAGGCGACTCATGCAGCGTCTCCGTTCGGAAACGCCGGGAATCGGGAATCGGGAGTCGGGAATCGGGAAGCAGCGGCGCTGTCGCCTTTACCCATTCTCGATTCCCCATTCCCCATTCCCAGCTTCTCAGCCACCCGCAACACCGCGCTGCGGGCGCGGGGGTTGATGTTCAATTCGGCGTCGTCGGCCTTGATGGCGCCGCTCACCAGCTGCAACGTGGGCACGAACGGCTGCGCTTCGGGCAGGCGACGGTTGCTCGGCGGGGCCTTGGCGTAGCGGGCCATGAATTGCTTGACGATGCGATCTTCCAGCGAATGGAAGCTGATGACCGCCAGGCGGCCGCCCGGCTTGAGCGCGTCCAGGGCGGCGTCCAGCCCGGCTTCCAGATCGGCCAGCTCGCGGTTGATGTGGATGCGGATGGCCTGGAAGCTGCGCGTGGCCGGATGCGTCTTGCTGTCGCCGCGCGGCATGACCGAGGCGATCAGATCGGCCAGTTGCGCAGTCCGCAGCAGCGGCTGTTCGGCGCGACGCGCCACGATGGCCCGCGCAATGCGCCGGCTCTGACGTTCTTCGCCGTAGGTCCACAGCACATCGGCGATCTCGCGATCACTCGCCTGCGCCAGCCACTGTGCCGCGCTCTGGCCGTTGTCCGGGTCCATGCGCATGTCCAGCGGGCCGTCCTTGCCAAAGCTGAAACCGCGCCCGGCCACGTCCAGCTGCGGCGAAGACACGCCGAGGTCCAGCAGGATGCCGTCCACCGTTGCGGCCGCAACCATCTGGCCAAGCGTGGCGAAACTGCCGCGACGGATGGACACGCGCGCATCGCCACCGAACCGCTGTTCGGCCACCGCGATCGCTTCAGGGTCCTTGTCCATCACCAGCAGTCGACCTCCCGGCCCAAGGTGTTCCAGCACGCCGCGTGCGTGCCCGCCACGACCGAACGTGCCATCGAGGTAAGTTCCGGCTTCGGTCACCTGCAGGCCCTCTAGAACCTGCGTGTACAGCACCGGCACATGCGCCGCCGGCGGCTGCGACACCGGGTGACCGGGCTGCGCTTCACCGCGCATCCGGGCACCCCGGCTCACAACCTGAGATCGAGCAATTCATCGCCCAGATCCCCGTCAGACAAGGTCTGCTGGATCAGTGCGCGATGTGCCTGCTCGCTCCAGAGTTCGAATTTGTCGCCCATGCCGAGCAGCACGGCTTTCTTCTCGATGCCGACCGCATTGCGGTGGCTGGCCGGAATGCTCAGACGGCCATTGGCATCGAGTTCCAGCACGGCCGATGAACCCACCAGCTTCTGCTGCAGCGTGCGCACCACGCGCTGGGTGTTGGGCTTGGACATCACATCGTCGCGCACCCGTTCCCACTCCTTCTCCGCGTACAGCCACAGACAGCCGGCTTCGAAGGGGTTGTAGGTGAGCACCAGGCGATTGCCGCTCACGCGCGCGACCAGGTCGCGATACGCGGTAGGAACCGCCATGCGCCCTTTGTCGTCCACCGTGATGGCAGTTTCGCCTTGAAACACCGAATGCAACCTCGAATACCGCTAGGGGTTATTGAACCACGAAAAACCACAAAACACCTGGTTTTCCCTCCGATGCCCACAGTAGCAGTGCGCCCAAGGTTGTCAACAACTTTGACGGCCGCAAATCGCTAGTCACATCAATGAGTTGCGCCACTCTTTAGAGACTTGTTCAAAGCTTATCCACAAGTTGCTGTTTCATCTCATATTTTGAGATTGAACGGAAATTCAGCGCTGTGAAGGCCATGTAAACTCGACCTGGATCTCACTTCACGCTGCGCCAGCGCCACGCCGCAACTGCGCAAAGCGGCGACAATGGCCGGCATGTGCCTGGTCGCCCTTGCCTGGAAAACCCACCCGCGCTGGCGCCTGCTGCTGGCCGGCAACCGCGACGAATTCCACGAGCGGCCCACCGCCCCGTTGGCGCGGTGGGCGGCGCCTGCCGACAGCGTGCTGGCGGGCCGCGACCTGCGCTCGGGCGGCAGTTGGGTCGGACTGGGCAGCGACGACCGCGTTGCCGTGGTGACCAACGTGCGCGATCCGCTCGCCACCGCCTCGGGCCGCTCGCGCGGGCATCTGATCGCGGACTACCTGTCCGGCAGCCCAGGCGCCGCCGCCTACGCCGACGACCTGGCCGGCGCCGCACACGCCTTCCCACCCTTCAATCTGTTGCTATGCGACGCCGAGCGCTGCGCGCATCTGAGCAATCACCCGCCACTGGCACGCCTACTGGCACCGGGCATCCATGGCATGTCCAACGGTCCGCTGGACATGCAGTGGCCAAAGACGCGCGCATTGACCGGCGCCCTGCACAACTGGTGCACCCACGACAGCGACGACCTGCAACCGCTGTGGGACGCGCTGGGCGACCGAGCCACCGCGCCCGATCACGCCCTGCCCGACACCGGCGTGGACCTGCCTACCGAGCGCCTGCTTTCGGCCGCCTTCATTGCCGGCCCGACCTACGGCACCCGCGCCAGCACCATCGTAGCGGTGGACCATCACGGCGGCGGTTTCATCCACGAGCGCCGCTTCGGCCCGAATGGCATCTTCCAGGGCGAAACGCGGCTGGACATCCCCGAACACGTTGACAACCCACAATCATGCGCATAGCGTGCGCATGACCTAGGAGGCAACGCATGAACCGCTATTACGATGCTTCTGCACAGAAGAAGCCGCTCAACCTGACCATCAACGCTGACTTGGCCTCCCAGGCCCGCGCGATGACCGGCAACCTGTCGGCCAAGGTGGAGGAACTGCTGGCCGAGTACGTGACCAGGGAGCGCGACACCCACAGCGCCAGGGCGATGGAGTTGCAGCGCGCCGCGAGCGAATGGAAAACCTTCACCGACGCGCACGGCTCCTTCGCCGACGAGTTTTCCACGCTATGACCGACCAGTTCGATGTCTACGCCAACGTCGGACGCAACAAGAACATTCCTTATGTGGTGGTCGTGCAGTCGAAGATCTTCGGTGCCTCCCCGCGCCGCGTCGTCGTGCCATTGGTCAGCAAGTCTGCGCACTCCCCGACCCCCTCCCGCTTCACTCCCGAATTCGTGGTCGCCGGCCACCGCGTCATCCTGCAACCGCTGGAAATGACGTCGGTCCCGCTCGCGGTACTCACCCAGCCGGCTGGCTCACTCAAGGACGAAGGGCGGCGCATCGTCGACGCCCTGGACGAGCTGTTCACCCGCTCGTTCGGCTAGCACCGGACACGGCTGCGAGGGGTATGGAATGCCCGGAGCCGGGGCCGGCACCTGGTACTGCTGAAGCCTGCGCTAAATGCTTGCCCCCATCCGCCCTTCGGGCACCTTCCCCCGCAGGCGGTGGAAGGGAGTTGATCGCGTAGCGAGAGTTCCTCGACCAACCAACTAACTGCAAGCCCCCTTGAGTCAAGGGGGCGCGGCGACAGCCGCGGGTTTTGGCATGCCCGGAGCGGAAACCGCGCCTCGTACTGCTGAAGCCTGCGCTAAGTGCTCGCCCCCATCCGCCCTTCGGGCACCTTCCCCCGCAGGCGGTGGAAGGGAGTTGATCGCGTAGCGAGAGTTCCTCGACCAACCAACTAACTGCAAGCCCCCTTGAGTCAAGGGGGCGCGGCGACAGCCGCGGGTTTTGGCATGCCCGGAGCCGGGACCCGCGTTTTGTACCGCCTGCGGCGGTACGAAGCGTGGGCGCCTTTTTTGGGCCTACGCCCAAAAAAGGCGGCGAAGCCGGCCGATAAGCCGGGTTCTGTCGTGGACAGTCATTCGTCTAGGCGCTACGTCACCGCAGCGCTCAAGCAACCTACCCGGATCCAGCGCGGGCCACGCCAATGGATCCCTATTTGGTCTTGCTCCAGGTGGGGTTTGCCGTGCCGTTCCGTTACCGGACTCGCGGTGCGCTCTTACCGCACCATTTCACCCTTACCGGCCCCTCGCCACCCCTCTGCGGCCTCCGAGCGCACTTGGCGATGCGATGCATCGCTGGCACGTTCCAGTGGCGGCAGAGGGGTGACGAGGGACGTAGGCGGTATCTTTCTGTTGCACTTTCCGTCGGCTTGCGCCGCCCAGGCGTTACCTGGCACCTTGCCCTGTGGAGCCCGGACTTTCCTCGGCACCCTTGCGAGTGACGCGACTGTCTGGCCGACTCCGCCGGGGAGCATTCTACGCTATCGCCGCCATGCAAAACGGCGCAGCGCACATCGTAGGAGCGCACCCGGGCGCGACGGGCTTGATCGGGAACGCTCCCTCGCGCCCGGGTGCGCTCCTACCACGGCAAGATTAGCCGCCGTACAACGCCTTGCGCGGCGCACCGGTCAGTTCGGCGGCCAGCTTGGCCGCGGTGGACGGCGGCAGGTGTTCGGCGAGCGTGGCGTAGACGCGGCGGCCTTCGGCCAGTTGGCCGTCGGCGGCATCGGCAGCACCCTGCACCATCACCACGAACTCGCCCTTGCGCTGGTTGTCGTCGGCTTCGACCTGGGCCTGCAGCTGCGCCAGGCTGCCGTCGAGCACGGTTTCGAACAGCTTGGTCAGTTCGCGGGCGATCACCGCCGGGCGCTCGTCGCCGAAGGCCAGGCGCAGGTCGGCCAGCGATTCGACGATGCGGTGGGAGGATTCGTAGAACACCAGGGTGCGGGTCTCGCCGGCCAGGTGCGCCAGGCGCTCGCGGCGGGCGGCGCTCTTGGCCGGCAAAAATCCCTCGAAGCCGAAGCGGTCGCTGGGCAGGCCGGCCACGCTGAGCGCGGCAATCGCCGCGCATGCCCCCGGCACCGGGCTGACCTTGATGCCAGCCGCACGCGCGGCGCGCACCAGCTTGAAGCCCGGGTCGCTGACCAGCGGGGTGCCGGCATCGCTGACGATGGCCAGCGATTCGCCCTCACGCAGGCGCGCGACGATGCGCTCGGACATGGCCTCTTCGTTGTGATCGTGCAGGGCCAGCAGCGGGCGGTCGATCCCAAAGTGGCTGAGCAACTGGCGGGTGTGGCGGGTGTCTTCGGCGCAGATCGCGGCCACGCCACGCAACACCTCCTGCGCGCGGGGCGACAGGTCGGCCAGGTTGCCGATCGGCGTGGCGACCACGTGCAGGGTTCCAGGGGACATCATCAGCGGTCTTCCAGGGGCAAAGGGTAGAATCGTAGCGGTTTTCCACGGACCGCCCTGGCGGCCCCTGTCCAATGGATCTGAAATGAACAAGCGTGTTGCAAGGATCTCCGCCCTGTCGCTGCTGGTCATGCTGGCCGCCGGCTGTGCCACCAGCAGCATCACCCAGACTGCCTCGCCGACGCAGAGCGCGGCGCTGGCGCTGCTGGACCAGGGCAAGCCGCGCGAGGCGGCGCAGCAGCTGGAAGCCGACGCCGCCAGCGCCAGTGGTGCGCAGCGCAGCCGCCAGCTGGCCGCCGCCGCCTTCGGCTGGCACGACGCCGGCGACGATGCGCGTGCCCGCACGCTGCTGGCGCAGGTCAACGCACGCCACCTGAGTGGCGAAGACCGCGCCCGCTTCGGGCTGCTGACCGGCGAACTGGCGGTGATCGACAAGCAGGGAGCGCAAGCGCTTCAGGCCCTGGGCGACAGTCCACAGGGACTACCCCAACCGCTGCAGACGCGCTGGCTGGTAGCCCACGCCGCCGCGCTGGAAGCCACCGGCGACCTGTTCGGCGCGGCCGCAGTGCGTGCGCGTGCCGATGCCAGCCTGACCGGCACCGCGCGCAGCGAGAACCAGCGCGCCATCGTGCGCCTGCTGGCCGCGCTGGACGATGCCACCTTGAAGGGCCGCACCACCGCGCTGCCGGCCGGCGACCCGCTGTACAACTTTGCTGGGCGCGCCCTCATCAGCCGCGGCCTGGCGCTGCCGCGCGCGTTCGAGCGTGATGCGCAATGGGGTTTCGACACCAGCAAGCGGCCGCCAGCCGAACGCGACGGCTATCGCCCGCCGGTCAAGCTGGGCGTGCTGTTGCCGCTCACCGGCAACCTGGCCACCGCCTCCGCGCCGGTGCGCGACGGCTTGCTGGCCGGCTACTACGCCGAAACCCGCCGCCGCCCGGAGGTGCAGTTCTTCGACACCGCCGGCACCGCCGCCGGTGCCAATGCCGCCTACGACAAGGCCGTGGGTGCCGGCGTCGATTACGTGGTCGGCCCGCTGGGTCGCGACGAGGTCAGCGCGTTGTTCGCGCGCGGCCAGCTCGCGGTGCCGGTGCTGGCACTCAACCGCCCCACCGACAACAAGGCACCGCCGACCGGCAGCGCGGGCTTCTCGCTGGCGCCGGAAGACGACGGCATCATGGCCGCCGAATACCTGCTCTCGCGCGAGCGCCGCAACGTGCTGATCGTCGGCACCAGCGACGACAACGGCAAGCGCACCATCAAGGCCTTCCGCGACCGCTTCAGCGAGCGCGGCGGCGCTGTCGCCGGCAGCATCAGCGTGGCCGATGCGCCCGGCGACATTGGCGCGCAGCTGCGCAATTACGGCACCGCCGACGCGGTGTTCCTGGCCGTGCGCGGCAACACCGCCCGCGCGCTGGCACCGCAACTGGCGCTGTCGGGGTTTGCCGGCAAGTCGCGCGTGGCCACCTCGCAGCTGATCGCTGGCACCGGCAAGGCCGAGGACGACCTGGCACTGGACGGCATCATCTACCCCAGCGAAACCTGGACCGCGCTCGGGGTGTCCGGCCTGCCGGCGGCCAGCCAGGTGGCCAGCACGCTGCCCAGCGCGCGCGGACCGGCCGCACGCCTGTTCGCGTTCGGCTACGACGCCTGGAAAATCAGCGCGTATCTGGAAAAACTCGCCACCGGTAGCGATGGCGGGCTGCGTGGCGCCACCGGCACCCTGCATCTGGACGGCTTCGGCAACGTGCTGCGCACGCCGGCCTGGTCCACCTTCAACGGTGGCCGCCCGGTACCGATCGCCGACGGCCGCTGAGGCCCATGCCGGCAGCGCGCCAGCAACGCGGGGCGGCGGTGGAAGCGGCGGCCTGCGCGTTGCTGCAGCAGGCCGGCTTGCTGCTGGTGGTGGGCAATGCCAACTACCGCGGCGGCGAACTGGATCTGGTGATGCGCGACGGCCAGATGCTGGTGTTCGTGGAAGTGCGCTACCGCCGCGATGCCCGCTTCGGCAGCGGCGCGGCGTCGGTGGATCTGCGCAAGCGCCGCAAGCTGGTATTGGCCGCGCAATTGTTCCTCGGCGCACACCCGGCGCTGGCATCGCTACCTTGCCGCTTCGATGTGGTGGACGCCAGCGGCGAGCCGCCGGTGCTGAACTGGATCCGCGACGCCTTCCGCGCCGACGATTGCTAGATGACTCCCAACGCACGTAGCGACCTGCGATGACCGACCTACTTCCCACCATGCTGTCCGGGTTATTGGCGACCCGGCTTGGACCCGACGGCTGGCTGACCGGCGACGACGCGCGCCGCCGTTATGGCGAAGACGATTCGCGTCGCTGGGCATTGCCCGCCGCCGTGGCGCTGCCGCGCGATACCGAGGATGTTGTGGCCATCGTGCAGGCCTGCCGCGCGCATGCCGTGCCGATCGTGGCGCGCGGCGCGGGCACCGGCACCACCGGCGCGGCGGTGCCGTTTTCCGGCGGCGTGGTGATCTCGATGACGCGCATGAATCGCATCGTGGCCTTGCGCCCGGAAGACCGCTGCGCCGTGGTGCAGCCCGGCGTGCTCAATGGCGATCTGCAGCAGGCCTTGCAGCCGCATGGGCTGTTCTGGCCGCCAGATCCATCGAGTGCGGAGATCTGCAGTATCGGCGGCAATCTGTCCACCAACGCCGGCGGCCCGCGCGCGGTGAAGTACGGTACTACCCGTGACAACGTGCTCGGCCTGGTGGCCGTCACCGGTGCCGGCGAAGTGATCCGCTGCGGCGGTGCCTACACCAAGAATTCCACCGGCTACGACCTCACGCATCTGTTGATCGGCAGCGAAGGCACCCTGGCGATCATCGTCGAAGCGACCTTGAAGCTGACCCCGCGCGCGGTGGCGCAGGCGGGGCTACGCGCGTTGTATCGCGACGCAGCCAGCGCGGCGGCGGCGGTGTCGCGGGTGATGGCGCAACCGACCACGCCGACGATGCTGGAATTCATGGATGCCAGCGCGATTGCGCTACTACGCCGCAACGGCAGCGATGTGCCCGAGGCCGGCGCGATGCTGTTGATCGAAGCCGATGGCGATCACGACACCTTGCCCTACGCACTGCAAGCACTGCACGCCGCCGCCGATGGCGAGGGCGTGCTGAGCCTGGACATCGCCGCCGATGGCAGCGCGCGCGAAAAACTGTGGGCCGCGCGCCGCGCGCTGTCGCCGGCACTGCGCACCATCAAGCCCGGCAAGATCAACGAAGACGTGGTGGTACCGGTCTCGCGCATTCCCGACCTGGTGGCCGGGGTGGAGGCGCTTGCTGTGGAATGCGCGCTGCCGATCGTCGCCTTCGGCCATGCCGGCAACGGCAACCTGCACGTCAACATCATGTACGACCCCGCCGATGCCGACGAAGATGCACGCGCACACACTGCATTACCGCGGCTGTTCGCATTGGTGCTCTCGCTGGAAGGTACGCTCTCCGGCGAGCATGGCATCGGCGTGGCCAAGCGCGATTTCATGACCCAGGCCTTCAACCCGGCCACGCTGGCGGCGATGCGTGCGATCAAGGCCGCGCTGGATCCGGATGGGATCTTGAATCCGGGTAAGGTGCTGCCGGACGCTTGAGCCACGACATGCACAGTTGAGCGACGATGCAGCCGCGGTCATGCGTTCGTGCACTGCGGCGCGGCCTGGAATCGTGACCGTCCGAACGTCATCGCCAGGCACCCAACTAAACTGGCACCTCAACCGGCTAGCGCTCGCCCTGGACGTGGCGGTCGCCTGGCTCGCTCGCCGCCGGCGCATTGCACAGCGCCGGCAGCAGCAGGCCATCGAGCATGCGGACCAGGAACGCCAGGTCGAACGGTTTGCGCTGGATCAGCACCCGATACGCGGCCATCGACGGCACCACCTGCGCGGCGCACTCGATGTCGGCATGCGCAGACAACTCGCCGCGCGCGAGTGCGCGCCGCATCAAGACACGATTGGCCACCACCCACGGCTCGACGATGGCGGCATTGCCCGCGTCGGCCAGCTCCGGGTGCTGTGCCAGCACAGCCGCCAGCCCGGCCATCAGTTGCAGCGTGCGCTCCCCCTCCTTGACCGAGCTGGGCTTGAACAGGGCGAGCAGGTCTCCACGCAGCGTTCCGGTGTCGGGTAGCGCGGCGGGATCAACCTGGCCGCGCTTGGCGTGCGCAACCGCGTCCACCACCAGGTCGGCCTTGGATTTCCAGCGCCGGTAGACCGTGGCCTTGCCGGCCTTGGCGCGCTGCGCCACCAGATCCATCGTCATGCCCTCGTACCCGTGCTCGGCAAGCACGTCGATCACGGCATCGAGGATGACAGCGTCGCGCCCGTGGTCACGCCTGCGGCCGCGTGCTGTTGCGACGGCTGCGGGGTCGTGCGGCGGCGATGGAACATGCAACGGGTTGTCCAACGGTGTTGTCTTTTTCATGAATAAATACGGTACCGATTAGTTCCGGAACTTGCAATTCTCGTTTATGCATGTCTTCATGGCGCCACTCACCAACGACCGGAGACACGGAAATGCGCTACAACAGATTAGGAACGACAGGGCTGTTTGTCTCCGAACTGAGCCTTGGCTCGATGACTTTCGGCATTCCGGAAGCCAAGTATGCGGCCGCCGGCGGCCTGGACCAGGCTCAGGTGGACGCGCTGGTCCGCCGCGCGTACGACGCCGGCATCAACCTCATCGACACCGCCAATGTCTATTCCAACGGCCAGTCCGAAGCCATGATCGGGCGGGCGCTGCAGCGGCACGGTATCGCACGGCATGAGGTGGTGCTTGCGACCAAGGCTGCGCACGCCACCGGCGCCGGGCCCAACGACGCCGGCACCTCGCGGCATCACCTGATGCATCAGGTCAAGCAAAGCCTGAAGCGCCTTGGCACCGACCACATCGATCTGTATCAACTGCATGGCTGGGACCCGGCAACGCCGATCGAAGAAACCTTGCGTGCACTCGACGATCTGGTGCGGCAGGGGCATGTGCGTTATGTCGGCGTGTCGAACTGGGCCGCGTGGCAGGCGGCCAGGGCACTGGGAATCGCCGAACGCCTCAACCTGACCCGCCCACAGGTCTATCAAGGCTACTACTCGCTGGCCGGCCGCGATGCCGAGCGCGAGCTGGTGCCGCTGCTCGCCGCCGAGCAGATGGCGCTGCTGGTCTTCAGCCCGCTGGCGGGCGGCTATCTCACCGGCAAGTACCGCCAGGGCCAGCAGGCAGGCCGTCGCGCCACCGTCCCCTTTCCTCCGGTGGATGAGGCCAGGGGCGAGGGCTTGCTCGCAGTGATGGATGAGGTGGCCAGCACGCATGGCAGCACACTCGAAGCGGTCGCGCTGGCCTGGCTGCGGCAGCAGCCGGTGGTGACCAGCATCGTGCTGGGCGTCACCTCGGTGCAGCAGCTGGACGCCAACCTGCTGGCCAGCGATGTGACGTTGAGCGCGGACGCATTGGCTGCCCTGGACCAGGCAAGCGCACTTCCCCCCGAATATCCTGGCTGGATGATCGCCAATGGCAGTGCTGCGCGCGATGCATTACTGGCGACCGGCATGCTGCCCGGCTAGCGCATGTCGTGTCAGGTGAGAGGCCTGTGCTGGCCTTCGGCGCAGCAGGCATCGCATCGCTGACACGTTCGACCTCTGCCGCGCCGCTACCGCATGAGGCGTCGTGCGCGGCGGCCGGGTCGATCGCGATCCGTGGCGCACCTTGGCTTGGCGCGCACAGACCGCTTGCCGCTGCATTTGGCATATCCCTACCGCAGGCAGTTTTCGCCAGCGACCCGGAAATGGCGCACGCACGCATCCGGCCCACACCTTCGCAGCCCAAGGCCGACCATCCGACTGCATGGCCTGCGCCATCCTTCGCCTCCAACCGACGAAACCTCCAATGTTCCATATAGTCTTTGCGCTCCCGTCCATCTACGTCATCGGCAGATTCCTCTGGCCGCTGCCATGGTCACCGGCACTGAAACTGGCTGTCGCGGCGGCATTGCTGCTGGCCTCGCAATACCACCTGTATTGCCGGCTCTCTTCCGGCAGCGTGTTTTCGCCGGAGATGCCGCGCAGCCTGGTGATCTTCTTCAACTGGGCATTTGCCGCGATCCTGCTGCTGGCGTTGCTGCAACCCCTGCTCGATCTGGTCGCGCTGGCCGGCTGGCTACGACGCCACCCGCTCACGGTGCCGGCGGGCCTGCGCTACGCCATCGGCCTTGGCGCCTGTGTTCTGGCTGCCGTGGGCGTGCACCAGGCGATCCGCGTGCCGGCGGTCAAGCAGGTCGAGATCCGGATCAGGAACCTGCCGCCGCAGTTCGACGGCTACACACTGCTGCAATTGACCGACCTGCACATCAGCCGGCTGTTCGACGCGTCCTGGGCCCAGGAGGTGGTGAAACGCGGCAACCGTCTGCAGACCGATCTGATCGTGGTCACCGGCGACGTCATCGACGGCAGCATCGAACACCGTCGCCAGGACGTGGAGCCGTTACGCGCGCTGCACGCACGCGACGGGGTCTACTTCATCCCCGGCAATCACGAATATTTCTTCGAGGCCACGGCATGGACGCGCTACCTGAGCACGCTGGGCATGATTCCGCTGGAAAACAGCCATACGGTGCTACGTCGCGGTGATGCCGCGCTGATCATCGCCGGTGTCACCGATCTGTCCGCGCCCGAGGCGGGCCTGCCGCCACCGGACCTGCACGCCGCCCTGCACGGGGCACCGCCGCACACGCCCATCGTGCTGCTGGACCATCAACCCAGGCAGGCACGCCAGGCAGCGGCGCAAGGCGTGGACGTGCAACTGTCCGGCCACACGCATGGTGGTCTGATCCTGGGCGTGGACCGGTTGTTCGCGTTGGCCAACGCGGGCTTCGTGTCGGGGCTGTACGAGGTCGCGGGCATGCAGCTGTACGTCAACAATGGCACTGCACTCTGGCCTGGACTGGCATTGCGGTTGGGTCGCCCATCGGAGCTGACCCGGATCACGCTGCGTCGCGCACCGTAGACAAGCGTGCGCGCTCCATAAGCACGTAGCAGCACTGCTTGGCCGGGGCGGCAGCCATCTCGGTCGGGCAGCATCGACGCGGCGGCAACTGCATCCGGTCTGCGCGCGTATCGCCGCAGGCTGATTCCTGCGTGCCATCCACGCCTGCGCTCAGCGCGCCACACCGATAAACCGCAGCCCCACGCCCGGTTCGGTGACGATGTAGTGCGGGTCGGCGGCATCGTCGTGCAGTTTCTGGCGCAGCTTGCCGACCAGGATGCGCAGGTAATGGGTGTCGTCTTCGTGGGTGGGGCCCCACACTTCGCGCAGCAGTTGCGGCTGGGTGACCACCCGGCCGGCGTGCTTGAGCAGCAGCGCGAGCAAGGCGTATTCCTTGCGGCTCAGCGGCACCGCTTCACCATTGAGGCTGACTTCGCGCAAGCCCAGATGGATATGCAGGCGGCCGTCGTCGAACACGCTTTCTTCCACCGTGCTGCCGGCACCGGACTGGCGCAGCAATGCGCGGATGCGCGCCATCAATTCCTGCACGCCGAACGGCTTGGTCACGTAGTCGTTGGCACCGGCGTCCAGCGCGGCGACCTTTTCGGTTTCGCCCGCGCGCACGGTCAGCATGATGATCGGCACGCTGGACCACTGGCGGATCTCGCGCAGCACCTCGTGGCCGTCGCGATCGGGCAGTCCGAGATCCAGCACCACCAGTTCGGCGCCCTGCCCGGCCAGCGTGGCCAGGCCTTCTTCGGCGGTGCCGGCCTGCAGCACGCGGTAGCCCTGGGCGCGCAGGCTGATGTCGAGAAAACGGCGGATCTGCGGCTCATCGTCGATGATGAGGACACGGGCGGGGGGGATGGCAGTGGCGTCAGTCGGCATCAGGGCGGGGTGGCGCGGCAGGAACGAGCAACGGCAGCGTAATGCGAATCGTGGTGCCCTGACCATGCGCACCGGCCAATGCCTCCACGCTGCCGCCGTGCGCGCCGATCATGCCCTGGCAGATGGTCAGGCCCAGGCCGGTGCCGTGGCGGCCGCGGTCGCCGCGCTCCACGCTGTAGAACATGTCGAAGATGCGTGCACGCTCGTCTTCGGGAATGCCCGGCCCCTGGTCGCCGATGTCAATCTGCAGGGCACCGCTGCGCAGTTGCGCCTGCACGGTGACGGGCATGCCTGGCGGCGAAAATTTCGCCGCATTTTCCAGCACGTTGAAGATGGCCTGCTCCACCAGCGCCGGGTGCACCCAGATCGCCGGCAGATCGGTGGCCAGCTCCAGTTGCAGGCGCACCTCAGGCTGGTAGCGCTGCAGGCGGCGGGTGGCCGAGCCGATCAATTCGTCCACGCCGATCCAGTCGCGATTCAAGGTCAGCCCGGTGTGGCCGAGCCGGGTCATGTCCAACAGGTTCTGGATGTAGCGGTCCAACCGTTCGCCTTCGAGCTGGATGGTGTCCAGCAGCGCGTGGCGATCCTGCGTGTCCATCGCATCGCCATAGCTGGCCAGGCTGCTGGCCGAGCCGATCATCGAGGCCAGCGGCGAACGCAAGTCGTGCGAGACCGACGACAGCAGCGCCGAGCGCAGGCGCTCGGTTTCGCCGCTGACGCGCGCGCCTTCCAGGTCGGCGACCAGGCGCGTGCGCAGCGCGGCTTGACCGATGTCTTCCACCATCGCTTCGGCCAGCCGACGCTGCTCCAGCCCCGGCCGCTGCACGCCCTGGCGCAGGCGCAGCGCGGCCACGCCGAGGGTGCCGCGCTCATGGCGTACCGGCAGGCACCACCATTGCGCGCCGGCCAGGGTGTCGGTGAAGCGCCCGGCCGGCTGGCCGTGGCGCTGGGTCCAGTCGGCAGCGCTGCGATCCAGTGCACCCAGGCTGGCCGGCGCCTCGCTTTCGCGCTGTTCCAGCCGCAACCACACCTCGGCGTCCAGTGCGGTAGTCAGCGCACGCCGCCCGGCCTCCAGCACCTGCCCCAGGTCGGCGGCGGTGCTGAGCTGGCGGCCCAGCGCCTGCAATGCATTGGCGTGCGCATTGGCCGCGCGCAGCGCCAGCACCTGGCTGCGCAGGCGCGAAGCCAGCCGCCCGGCCACCAGCGCGGCGAGCAGAAACAGGCACACCGTGACCACGCCCTGGCGGGCGCTGATGTGCAGGGTGAAACGCGGTTCGATGAAGAAGAAGTTGTAGGCGACAAAACTCAGCAGCGCCGCGATCACCGCTGCGGCCATGCGCGTGCGCGAGGCGACCAGCACCACCGCGACGATGAACACCATCGACAGATCGTCGATATCGGTCCAGCGTTGCAGCAGCCAGGCCACGCCGACCGCACCGGCGGCCGCGATCGCCGCAAACGCCAGGTCGTAGCGTTGCAACCAATTGCGCGGATTACGCCAGCGTTGGCGTGCGCGTGCGCGCGCGTCGGCGGAGCTGACGATGACCAGTTCGTAATGCGCGCCTCGCTGCAACAACTGCTGGGTCAGCGTGCGATTGAACATGCGCGCCAGCGGGCGTTCGCGCGTGCGCCCCAGCAACAGCGTGGACACACCATTCTGCGAGGCGTAATCCAGCAGGGCCTCGGCCACGTTGGCGCCGTGCAGCAGCGCGGTATCGCCGCCAAGCCGGCGCGTGAGCGCGAAGGCGCGGTCGATCTCCAGCTGCCAGTCGGCATCGGTGACGGTGCGTGTCTGTACCGTCACCACCGTCCACGGCGCATCGCGGCGTTCGGACAGGCGCCGCGCCACCCGCACCAGATATTCCGAACTACCGCGCCCATCGATGGCCACCACCACGCGGCGACGCAACGCGGCCGTGCCGGGTAGCCCGCGCGCGGCCTGGGTGTCGCGCAGATCGCTGTCGACGCGGTCGGCGGCGGTCTGCATCGCCAGCTCGCGCAAGGCGGTGAGATTGGACGGCGAAAAAAACGCCTGCAGCGCCTGGGTGGCCTGTTCGGGCAGATACACCTTGCCCTGCTGCAGGCGCTCGATCAGTTCGCGCGGCGGCAGGTCCACCAGCACGATGTCGCGCAGGCGGTCGAAGACCGCGTCGGGCACGGTTTCGGACACGCGTACGCCGGTGATGCGCAGCACGATGTCGTTGAGGCTTTCCAGGTGCTGGATGTTGACCGTGGTGTAGACATCGATGCCGGCATCGAGCAATTCCACGATGTCCTGCCAGCGTCGCTCATGCCGGCTGCCGGGCACGTTGCGGTGGGCCAGCTCATCGATCAACGCCAGCTGCGGTTTGCGCGCCAGCAATGCATCCAGATCGAGCTCTTCCAGTACCCGACCCTGGTAGTTCACGCGCATGCGCGGCAGCAGCGGCAGACCCTCCAGCAGCGCAGCGGTTTCGCTGCGCCCATGGGTTTCCACCACCCCGGCCACCACGTCCATGCCCTGCCGCAGACGCTCGCGCGCCCGCGACAGCATGGCGTAGGTCTTGCCCACGCCCGGCGCAGCACCCAGGAAGACCGTGAGCCGCCCGCCGTGTTCGCGTTGCAGTTCGCCGATCAGTGCGTCGGCTTGTTGGGTGCGGGCGTCGGACATTCGGGAATCGGGAATCGGGAATCGGGAATCGAAGAGCTTATCGCGGCCCGGCAATGCTAGCGCTGTTGCGTTGCCCCATTCCCGACTCTCGATTCTCCATTCCCAGCTTCATCCAAAGCCAGATTCAGCGCCAGCACATTCACTCGTGGCTGCCCAAGCAGGCCGAACTGGGGTTGCTCGGTGGTGGCCTGCAGGAGTGAGGCGACGCGTTGTTCCGGCCAGCCGCGGGCGGCGGCGATGCGGCGGACCTGTACCTGTGCGCCGGCCGGACTCAGGTGCGGGTCCAGGCCGCTGCCAGACTGGGTCAGCAACTCGCCGGGCACCGCGTCCGGGGCGATGCCGTCGCGTGCGGCGACTTCTGCTCGGGTGGTGGCAATGCGCGCCTGCAGGTCCGGATTGGAACGCGCCTGGTTGCTGCCGGAGGCGGCGGTGGGATCGTACTTGGCCGCCGACGGGCGCGGCTGGAAGTAACGCGCATCCGTGAAGGGCTGCGCCACCAGCGCCGAGCCCACCACATGCGCTTGCGAGCGCACCAGCGAGCCCTGCGCCTGCGCCGGGAACAGCGCGCCGGTGATGCCGGTGGCCACCAGCGAATACGCCAGGCCCAGGCCGAGCAGCGTGAACGCGGCAAGGCCAATGGAGGCGCGCAGGACGCCATCGTCGCGCAATGGCAGGGAGATAGACACGGCAGTGCTCTTGGAAGAAGTGGTCATGACTCAGGCTCCCAGGGTGGCGGCCAGCGCCAGGTCGATCAACTTGATGGCCACGAACGGCAGCAACACGCCGCCCAGGCCGTAGATCAGCATGTTCCGGCGCAACAGCGCGGTGGCGCTGGAAGGACGAAAACGCACGCCGCGTAGCGCCAGCGGAATCAATGCCGGAATAATCAAGGCATTGAAGATCAGCGCCGCCAGCACCGCATGCCGCGGGCTGGAAAGCTGCATCACGTTGAGCGCGGTCATCGACGGAATCGCCGCGGCAAACAGCGCCGGCAAAATCGCGAAGTACTTCGACACGTCATTGGCCAGCGAGAAGGTGGTCAATGCGCCGCGGGTAATCAGCTGCTGCTTGCCCACTTCGACCACCGCCAGCAGTTTGGCCGGATCCGAATCCAGATCGACCATGTTGCCGGCCTCCTTGGCCGCCTGCGTGCCGGAGTTCATTGCCAGGCCAACGTCGGCCTGCGCGAGCGCCGGTGCGTCATTGGTGCCGTCGCCAACCATCGCCACCAGCCGCCCGCCGGTCTGCTCGGCACGGATGCGTGCCAGCTTGTCTTCCGGGCGTGCCTGCGCGATGTAGTCGTCCACGCCGGCTTCGGCGGCAATTGCGGCGGCGGTGAGCGGGTTGTCGCCGGTAATCATCACCGTCTTGATGCCCATCGCCCGCAGTTGCGCGAACTTTTCCTTGATGCCCTGCTTGACCACGTCGCTCAGTTCGACCACGCCCAGCACGTGCCGGCCTTCGGCCACCACCAGCGGCGTGGCGCCGCCGCGTGCGACTTCCTCGATGCGGCCCTGCAGTTCCGGCGACACCGTGGCGCCCTGCGCCTGCACATACGCCACGATCGCATCGCCGGCACCCTTGCGGATGCTGCGACCGCCCAGATCCACGCCGGACATGCGGGTCTGCGCGCTGAAGGCGATGAAGTGCGCGCCATCCGGCTCCACGCCCACCGCACCCTGCTGGCGCGCCAGCTTGACGATGGACTTGCCTTCCGGCGTGGGGTCGGCCAGCGAGGCCAGCATGGCCGCATCACGCAGTTGAGCCCGGTCGATGCCGGCCAGCGGATGGAACACGGTGGCCTGGCGGTCGCCGTAGGTGATGGTGCCGGTCTTGTCGAGCAGCAGCACGTCCACGTCGCCGGCCACTTCCACGGCCTTGCCGGACTTGGCCAGCACATTGGCCGACAGCGCACGGTTCATACCGGCAATACCGATCGCCGGCAGCAGGCCACCGATGGTGGTGGGAATCAGGCACACCAGCAGGGCGATCAGCAGCAACGGATCCAGCGTGACGCCGACAAAGCCCGCAATCGCCGGCAGCGAAGCCACCACGATCAGAAAGGTCAACGTCATCGCCGCCAGCAACAGGGTCAAGGCGATTTCGTTGGGCGTCTTCTGCCGGTTGGCGCCTTCCACCAGCGCGATCATGCGGTCCAGGAAGCTGTGGCCGGGCTCGGCCGTCACCTTGAACACGATCTCGTCGGACAGCACCCGCGTGCCGCCTATCACGCCGCTGCGGTCGGTGCCGGCTTCGCGCAGCACCGGTGCCGATTCGCCGGTCACCGCCGCTTCGTTGATGGTGGCAAGACCGCGCACGATCTCACCATCGGCCGGGACGAATTCGCCCTCGGACACCATCACGTAGTCGCCGGGGCGCAGCTCGGCCGCCGGCACCCGCGTTTCGCGGCCGCCCAATGCGGTTTCCACACGCCGCGCCACCAGGTCCTTGCGTGCACGGCGCAGTGATGCCGCCTGGCCACGGCCACGCGCTTCGGCGATGGCTTCGGCGAAATTGCCGAACAGCACCGTCACGAACAGGATCGCAGTCACCGCCCAGCCAAAGCCGGCATGGCCATGCCCGCTGGCGGTAATGACCGCCGACAGCAGCGTACCGCCCATCACCACCGCCATCACCGGGCTGCGGATCAGATGCCGTGGCGACAACTTGACGAAAGCCGCACGCATCGCCGAGGCCAGCACCGCCGCATCGAACAGCGCGATGTCACCGCGCTCGCGTTTTTCCATTGTATTGATCGTAGACATTGCTCAGTCTCAGGACGCCGCCAGGGCGAGATGTTCAGCGATGGGGCCCAGCACCAGTGCCGGCATGAACTGCAGCACGGTCAGCACGAGCACGATCGCCATCAGGGTCAACGCAAAGGTGGGCGTTTCGACATGCAGGCTGCCGGCCGATTCGGGCGCGCGCCGCTTCACCGCCATACGCGCGGCCACCATCAACGGCAGGATCAACGCCGGGTAACGGCCCAGAACCAGCACCAGCGAGCAACTCAGGTTCCACCAGTACGTGGCATCGCCCAGCCCTTCGAATCCCGAACCGTTGTTGGCGAACGCCGAGGTGTACTCGTAGAACACCTGGCTGATGCCATGGAAGCCGGGATTGGAGTTGGCCGTGACCGCAGGCACCGCCAAGGCCACCGCAGTGAAGCCCAGGATCACCAGCGGCTGCAACAGGATCAGCAACGCCAGCAGTTGTACTTCCCGCGCTTCGATCTTGCGGCCGAACAGCTCCGGCGTACGCCCGGTCATCAGGCCGGCCAGGAACACGCTCAGCAACAGATACACCACGAACTGCTGCAGGCCGCAGCCGATACCGCCCCAGATGGCATTGATGAGCATGTTCACCAGGGTGACCAGGCCGCTCAACGGCGCCAGTGAGTCGTGCATCGCATTGACCGACCCGTTGGAGGTCTGCGTGGTCAACGCCGCCCACAGCGCCGAGGCATCGGCACCAATGCGTACTTCCTTGCCTTCCATCAAAGCCGGCGAGGCGACACTGCCCGCATGCGATTCGGACCACAGCAGCAGCCCCGTACTGGCGGCCGACAGTGTCAGCATGGTGCCGAATACCAAGGCGGTGAGCCGCTTGCGTCCGGTCAGATAGCCGACCATGAACACCACGCTCATCGGCAGCAGGACGATCGCCAGGGTTTCGAGAAAATTGCTCAACGGCGTGGGGTTTTCCAGCGCCACGCTGCTGTTGGGACCATACCAGCCACCACCATTGGTACCGAGCTGCTTGACCGCCACCATGGCCGCCACCGGGCCTACCGGGATGGTCTGCTTGGCCATGCCGGCGCGGCTGTCCAGCGGCGTGGCGGTAGTGGCGCCCTGGAAGGTGGACGGCACGCCCTGCCAGCCCAGTAGCACGGTCCACAGCAGGCACAGCGGCAGCAACACGCGCACGCTGGCCCGGATGACATCGGCCCAGTAATTACCGACGTCCGCTTCGGGCAGCGCCTCTGCGCGGGAAACCGACGGCTGACGACCCTGGCGCGCCAGCGCCTTTGCATCGCCGAGCCCGGCCGTGGTTGCCTGGCCGCTGGTCTCCGATGCCACCCCAGCGGCTCGCCCACCGAACAACGCACGCAGCGTCGCCACCGCGAGCGCCAGGCCCATCATCGGCGTCACCACCTGCAGACCGACGATGCCGGTCATCTGCGACAGGTACGACAGCTGAGCCTGGCCCGAGTAGTGCTGTTGGTCGGTGTTGGTGACGAAGGACACCATGGTGTGCAGCGCGGTATCCCACCGCATGTTGACAATGCCATCCGGGTTGAACGGCAGCCACGCCTGGGTCATGAACACCCCCCAGGTCAGCAGGCCGACCACCAGATTGCTGACCAGGAACGCCACGGCGTACCCACGCCAGGACATGCCCTGCTGCGGACGGGTGCCGAGCAAGGCGTACAACGGCCGCTCGATCAGCCCGAACACGCCATCGCCCCGCATGGGGGCACCACGCATCACCGCCGCCAGATACCGGCCTGCGGGCCACGCCAGCACGATGGCCAGCGCGTAAACAAGAAAGGTCTCAGTCATTGCAGCGCACTCGCATCAAAAGTCTTCGGGTCGCAATACCACGTACAGCAGGTACGCAGCGGCAACGAGTACGGCCACGCCGCACAGCAGGGACAACCAGGCAGGCATGTCGTTTACTCCCCGGAACGCGCGCAACGGCGCGAAAAAGTGAGACGGCCCGCGCATTCAGGCAGCCGGGGCATGACAACAGGGCAAGGCGCTGCCGCACCGCGCGCGCAGCGCCGGTGGAGCAGACTGGTCAAGGGATGCATCGGGATCGTCCACGGCGGAACCGCTCCGCCAACTCGCGCAGTGTCTTCCCGTGCTGCGTAAAGTCGCTAGGACCTGCCGTGGGCAGTGCGTAAATTCTGCATAAAAGCCGCTCGACGGCGGATTAGCCGCTGCACCCGAAGGGCGGATGCGGGCAGCCGTCGTGCGCGGATGCAAGATCGGCCCGACGTCAAACCAGGCGCTACCGCCTCAGCTGCAGCGCACCCAGTGATTCGCTCTGCGGCACCGTCTCAACACAGCGCTCCAACGCACCGCGACCCACCGCAGCATCCACGCTGCACACGCGCCCACCCCACGTATCAGCCGACGAAATGCTGATACCCGCGCTGGGCTGGCTGCCAGGGCTTGCCATCGGCGTCGTGCACCACCACGCCTGATGCGGCCACGATCCGGCCGATGCGCGTGGCGGTCACGCCGGCCATCGCCATCGCCTGCGTCACGGCATCGCGCTGCGGCGGGGCGGCGGTGAAGCACAGCTCGTAATCGTCGCCGCCGCCAAGCTGCCAGCCGAGACAGGCCAGCGCATCGATGCCATCGCTGTGCAACATGGGCGGCAGCGTTGAAGAAAGTATCTGAGCGCCCACGCCGCTGCGCTCGCACAGGTGGCCCAGGTCGGCCAGCAGGCCATCGGACACATCCACGCAGGCATGCGCAAGCCCACGCAGACGCAAACCGGCCTGCACGCGCGGCTGCGGGCGCAGCAGACGGCCACGCCAGGTTTCATGCAATGGATCGGCTGCTACCTGGGTGACATCCAGCCGACCGGCCTGCCACAGCGACAATGCCGCGGCGGCCTCGCCCGGCGCCCCCGTGATCCACACGTCATCGCCCACGCGCGCGCCATCGCGACGCAACGCCGCGCCCGGCGGCACGCTGCCGATGGCGGTCACCGCGCACGACAACGGCCCGCGCGTGGTGTCGCCACCGACCAATGCAATGTCATGTGCATCGGCCAGCGCAAAGAAGCCATCGGCAAACCCGTCCACCCAGGCCAGATCGTCGCTGGGCAGCGACAGCGACAAGGTACACCAGCGCGGCTGCGCGCCCATCGCGGCCAGATCGGAGAGATTCACCGCCAGCGTCTTCCAGCCCACATCGGCGGCCAGCGTCTCACGCGGAAAATGCACCCCGGCATTGAGCGTATCGGCGGTAATCGCCAACTGCTCGCCGGCCGGCGGCTGCACCAGCGCCGCATCGTCGCCGATGCCCAACGGCACATCGGCGCGCGCGGCAATACGGGCGCGCAGACGGGCGATCAGATCGAATTCGGGCATGGTGACGGGAATGGGGAATCGGGAATGGGGAATCGCAACTGCATCGGGACATCGCGGAAACGCAGGCTTTTACGATTCCCGATTCTCCATTCCCGATTCCCGATTCCCGCGGCGCTCAGGCGCCGCTGACGCCCGACTCGACCTTGCGCCACTCCACCGCAGCGCGATCCAGCACGCCGTTGACATAGGTGTGGCCGTGTTCGGAGCCGAAGCGCTTGGCGGTTTCGATCGCTTCGTTGATGACCACGCGGTACGGCACGTCCTGCCGGTACAGCAGCTCATAGGCGGCCAGGCGCAGCACCGCGCGCTCGATCGCATCGACCTCTTCCACGCCACGGTCCAGGTACGGCGCCAGCGCGGTGTCCAGTTCGGCGCGGTTGGCAATCACGCCATCGACCAGACTTTCGAAGTACGCCAGATCGGCCACTTCGTGCGCCTGCTCATGCGCGAACTGGGCGATCACCTGCTTGGCGAATCCGCCGGAAATCTGCCAGGCATACACCGCCTGCAGGGCGCGGCGGCGCGCACGCGAGCGCAGCACCGGGTCGATGCCGTCGCGACGGCCGTGGCGGGCATGTCCACCGGACTTGCTCATGGCAACAACTCCATCAGGTTCACCAGTTCCAGCGCGGCCAGCGCGCATTCCTCGCCCTTGTTGCCGTGGCTGCCGCCGGCACGCGCCTCGGCATCTTCCACGCGCTCGACCGCCAGCACGCCGTTGAGCACCGGCACGCCGGTCTGCAACTGCACGCTCATCAGGCCTTCGGCGCACAGGTCGGCCACGTGTTCGTAATGGCGCGTATCGCCACGGATCACGCAGCCCAGCGCAATGATCGCGCCATGCTGGCCGGATTGCGCCACGCGGTTGGCGGCGATCGGGATTTCCCAGGCGCCGGGCACGCGGATCACGTCGATGGCGTCCTCGCCAATGCCGTTGCCGGCCAGGCTCTGGCGCGCGCCGGCAACCAGGACGTCGGTGATGCGGGCGTTCCAGCGGCTGGCGATGATCGCAAAGCGCGTGGTGGTGGGGCGAAGATCGCCTTCGTAGTGGGTCATGCGGGTCGGCAACTCGAGGGGGCGGGAAGTTTAACAGCTGCCGGGGTCAGCCCCGACGGGCAGCGGCGCAGCACGGCCTGCCCAAGCAGGCCCGGCCTGAGTGCCAGATGTGGCCACGCCGTGGATAACCACGACCGGCCGATGGCCGGGAATGCAGGGTGGCCGGCGTGAGGGCTCCAGGACTGCGCCAGGGTCAGGCCCTGGCGCAGCAAGCGTTGCTTACGGCACCGCCTCGGGCGGTACCGAGCGCATGCCTTCGCCCGGATGGCATTCCAGGTACTCCACCACTTCCAGCCCGAAGCCGGCCAGGCCGACCTGACGGCGCGGCGTCCCCAGCACGCGCAGCTTGCCCAGGCCCAGTTCGGCCAGGATCTGCGCACCGGCGCCGTTGCGCCGCCACTGGCTCACGTCCTTGGCGTTGGCAGCGGCCTCCGGCTGCTGGCGCAAGCGTGCCAGCAACGATTCGCTGTCGCGCGGGGCCGACAGCACCACCATCACGCCCTGCCCTTCGGCGGCGATGGCACGCAAGGCGTCGGTAGCGGCCACGCCGAAATCCTCGCGCTGCCAGTGCAGCAGGTCGGCCAGCGGGTTCTCCACCTGCACCCGCACCAGCGTGGGCGTGTGCGGATCGGCCGTGCCGCGCACCAGGGCGAAATGCAGGTCGTGGGCGATGCGGTCGCGGTAGGTCACCAGCTGGAACGGCCCGAACTCGGTGGTGATCGCGCGCGCATCCAAGCGCTCGACGGTGTGCTCGTTGGCCAACCGGTAGGCGATCAGGTCGGCGATCGAGCCCATCTTCAGCCCATGCTCGCGCGCGAACACTTCCAGCTGCGGGCGGCGCGCCATGCTGCCGTCGGGGTTGAGCACTTCCACCAGCACGCCGGCCGGCTCCAGCCCGGCCAGCATCGGCAGGTCGCTGGCCGCTTCGGTGTGGCCGGCACGGGTCAACACGCCGCCGGGCTGGGAAATCAGCGGAAAGATGTGCCCCGGCTGGCTCAGATCCTGCGGCTTGGCATCCGGACGCACCGCGGTGCGCACGGTGTGTGCGCGGTCGTAGGCGGAGATGCCGGTGGTCACGCCTTCGGCCGCTTCGATGCTGACGGTGAAGTTGGTCTGGAACTGCGCGGTGTTGTTGCGCACCATCGGCGCCAGCCCCAGTTGCGCGCAGCGTTCGCGCGTCAGCGACAGGCACACCAGGCCACGCGCATGGGTGACCATGAAGTTGATGTCCGACGGCTTGACCAGCTCGGCGGCCATGATGAGATCGCCTTCGTTTTCGCGGTCTTCGTCATCGACGATCACCACCATGCGCCCGGCACGCAATTCTTCGATCAGCTCGGGAACCGGTGCGAAGTTCATGCCGCACCCCGCGTACCAAGCAGGCGTTCGACATAACGCGCCACCAGGTCGATTTCCAGATTCACCGCCGCGCCCACCGCAGTGGCGGAAAACGCCGTGTTGGCCACGGTATGCGGGATCAGCGCGACCTCGAAGCCGGCATCGTCCACCGCGTTGACGGTGAGGCTGACGCCATCGACGCAGATCGACCCCTTCTTGGCGACATACCGCAGCACCTCGGGCGATGCGGCAAAGCGCCAGCGCTGCGCGCGGGCGTCGCCGTGTACCGATTGCACCTGCCCCAGGCCATCGACATGCCCGCTGACCAGATGGCCGCCCAGCCGGTCGGTGGGACGCAGTGCGCGTTCGAGATTCAGCACCGCGCCTTCGGGCAGCGCGCCCAGCGTGGTCAGCGACAGGGTTTCGGTAGACGCATCGGCCTGGAAGCTGGTGGCATCGAACGCGATCACGGTCAGGCACACGCCATTGACCGCGATGCTCTCGCCCAGTTGCACGGCGTCGAACGGCAGGCTGCCGGTCGCGAAGGTGAAACGCACATCGCCGCCCTGCGGCTGGCGCGCGACCAGGCGGCCGACGCCTTCGATGATTCCGGTGAACATCAGCGCGCCCCCATCTGCAGCAAGCGCTGCGCGGACGTGGGGCGGTGGAAGGGTGCAGTAAAGCGCAACAGGTGATGCAAAGACATCGTCGTTTCTCGCAGGAGTTGAGCGAAAAACGCCACCAGGCAAAGCAAACAGGCGCGCGCGCAGCCGCAGGGCTGCACGTTGGCCGTCTTCTTTCATCCGGACTATACCGTCGGCTCCGGCATCGGACCGGATCTGCTGACCTTGGCCATCATGCCCTCACAGGGGCGGATCGACGGCCAAGCGCTCGCGGGCTCGCACGCTTGCGCGTGCCTACCGCCGGTGGGGAATCGCACCCCGCCCTGAAGACGTTCGTAAGTGCCGGCAAACCGGCAGGCCAAGTCTACCAGCGCTGCAGCAGCGCCATGCCTGCCCAGGAGGGCATGCCTGACAGAACGCTGTGTCATGTCGGGAAATCCCCCATAGCCAGCATTGTGAAGGTTCTGTTAAGTTACGCGCCGCGACGGGAGACGTCGCCCACTCGTCCCGCCTTCGAGATGAAGACACGGACATCCAATTCGGAGAGACCACTCAATGCGTACCACCTTGATCCTGGCCGCCCTGCTGGCCGCCGCGCCGTTTGCGGCATCTGCTGAAGGCCTGAGCTACAGCTACGTCGAAGGCGGCTGGAACCGCACCCACATCAGTGTCGATCAGGATTCCGACGAGATCGACGGCGGCTACATCCGTGGCTCCTGGCAGATTGCCCAGCCGGTCTACCTGCTGGCTGGCTACACCCGCGCCAGCAAGGATTACAACCTCGGCGGCGGCTTTGTCATCGAAGGCACCCTGCAGCAGGCCAACCTTGGGATCGGGTACCGCCAGGAAATGACCGAGCGCGTCGAATTCACTGCCGACATCAGCGTGCTGCGCACCAAGGTCGATTCCGACCTGCGCCTGCGCGGCCGTTCGATCGACAACGCGTCCGACGCCACCAACCTGGGCTTCGGCAACCTGGGCCTGCGCGGCAAGCCCTCGCCGCGCACCGAAGCCTGGGTCAAGGCTGGCTACATCGATGGCAGCGATGTGGACAAAGGCGAGTTCGTCGGCACCTTGGGTGGCCAGGTCAACTTCACCCGTACCTGGGGCCTGGTGGCCGAAGCGCAGTTCATCAACGACGCCAACCAGTACAAGGTTGGCGTGCGCGCAAGCTTCTGATCGTTGCGTCTCGGCGATGACAAGGGGCCCCGCGCGTGCGGGGCCTTTTTGTTTTCGGCGCTTGCAAGCCAAGCCATGACGCGACACCTAGCCGATAGGCATTGGCGTATAACGCAGGCGCACATCCTGCCCCACCTGACGCACATCGAGCAATTGCAGCTGCTGACGCTGCGCCAGCGTTTCGATCTGCAAACCTGCCAACAACGGTCTTGCGGTATCGCCCAGCAACACCGGCGCCAGGTAGACCAAGAGTTCATCGACCAGCCCGGCCTGCAGTAGCGCGCCGCTTAGGGTGGCGCCGGCCTCCGCATGCACCTCGTTGATGCCGCGCCCGGCAAGCATGGCCAGTACGGCCTCCAGATCAAGACGGCCGTCGTGCAGTGGCACCCCGACGAATTCGGCACCGTCGAGCGCTGGCGGCATCACCGCTTCGCCATGCACATACAGCGTCGGCGCATCGCCCTGGCGGATGGTGCTGCAGGCAAGCGTCCGCAGGCCGGCATCCAGGACGACCCGCAGTGGCGGGACGACCGCCGTCTCGTCGCCTAACCGCACCGTCATCGATGGATCGTCGGCCAGCACCGTGCCGGCGCCGGTCAGGATCGCGCCGGCGCGTGCGCGCCAGCGCTGCACGTCGGCACGCGCGTCGCTCCCGGTGATCCATTTGGACTGGCCACTGGCCAGCGCGGTGCGGCCATCCAGGCTGGCGCCCAGCTTGACCCGCAACCACGGCCTGCCCCGCTCCACCCGCGACAGGAACCCGCGATTGAGTGCGCGCGCCTGCGTCTGCAGCACGCCACTGACCACGGCGACCCCCGCTTCGCGCAGCAGCGCAAAGCCGCCGCCGTTGACCTGCGGAAATGGGTCGGCCATCGCGGCCACCACGCGTGCCACGCCGGCCTCGATCAAGGCCAAGGCGCAGGGTGGCGTGCGTCCGTAATGCGCGCACGGCTCCAGGGTGACATAGGCGGTGGCCCCACGCGCCTGTTCGCCGGCAGCGCGCAGTGCGAACACTTCGGCGTGCGGGCCACCGGCACGTTGATGGAAACCTTCGCCCACACAGACGCCATCGCGCACGATCACGCAACCCACCATCGGGTTCGGCCGCGTGGTGTAGGCGCCACGTTCGGCCAGGCGCAGGGCGTTCGCCATCCAGCGGTGGTCGGCGGCGCTGGCGAGGTAGAGGGTGTCAGTCACGGGGGCGTCGTCTCCGGCACGATGCACATCACCACGATCTGCATCGGCCCTAGTAAAAGCGCGGTGTGCGTCTGCCAGCCCAGGCGTCGATAGAACGGTACCAGGACCGGCTGGCAATACAGATACAGCAGAGGGATGCGCAACCCTGCAGCGGCCCGCACGCAGTGCGCCACCAAGGCCTTGCCGATGCCCTGCCCGCGTGCGGCCGGCTGTACGTACAACGACGCCAGCCAGGGCGACCATTGCCCGAGACCGGCGTCATCGCTGTCCAGCAGGCTCACCGAGCCCAGCCAGTGCGAGCGGGCATGCGCAACCCAGGTCGTGGGAATGCGGTCGTCGCGGGTGTGGCTGCGCAGTTCGTCCAACGCTTCGTCCAAGGTCCAGTCGGGCGACAATGCCCCGAACGCCTGCAAGTGCGCCCGGGCAATGGCCGGCAGATGCTCCGGCGTTTCCGCCACGCAGGCGATGCGCATTGCGCTCAGCGCTTGCCGGGTTTGCCGGCACGTTCCAGCGCCGCTTCCAGCAACGGCAGCTGCTCGCTGCCAACCGGAAGTTCGCGTTCGAGCTTTTCGATTTCCTCGCGAAAATCGGCCACGTCCTGAAAACTGCGGTAGACCGACGCAAAACGCACATAGCCCACATGATCGAGCTTGCGCAGCTCGACCATCACGTATTCGCCCACCCGCAGCGAGCCCACTTCGCGTTCGCCGGACATGCGCAGCTGGTGCACCACCGCACGCACCGCCGCTTCGATCTGCTCTTCGGCGACGGCACGCTTCTGCAGCGCGCGGTCGAAGCTGGTACGCAGCTTGCGCGCATCGAAGGCCTCGCGCCCGCCGTCGCTCTTGACCACGGTCGGCAACTTCAGCTCGATCGTTTCCAGGGTACTGAAACGCTCACCGCACGCCTCGCACTCGCGGCGCCGACGAATCGTCGTTCCGTCTTCGGACACGCGCGAATCGATCACGCGGGTGTCGTTGTGCTGGCAGAAGGGGCAGTGCATCAGACGTCCGGGAATAGGGAGAGGGGAATGGGGAATCGGAACAGCAGAGCTATTGCAGCGTTGCTTTTACCATTCCCGATTCCCGATTCCCGCATCAGCCATACACCGGAAATTGCTTGCACTGCGCGGTGACCGCGTCGCGCACCTTGGCCAGCACGGCTTCGTCGCTCGGGGCGTCCAGCACGTCGGCGATCCAGTTGGCCAGGTCGATGCTGTCCTGTTCCTTGTAGCCACGCGTGGTGATGGCCGGGGTGCCCAGCCGCAGGCCGGAGGTGACGAACGGCGAGCGCGGGTCGTTGGGCACCGCATTCTTGTTGACGGTGATGTGGGCCTTGCCGAGCGCGGCTTCGGCATCCTTGCCGGAGACGTCGCGACCGATCATGTCCACCAGCATCAGGTGATTTTCGGTGCCACCGGAGACGATCTTGTAGCCGCGTGCGATCAGCGTGTTGGCCATGGCCTGGGCGTTCTTCACCACCTGCTGCTGGTAGGTCTTGAACGCCGGCTCCAGCGCTTCCTTGAACGCCACTGCCTTGGCCGCAATCACATGCATCAGCGGGCCGCCCTGGATGCCGGGGAACACGATCGACTGCAGCTTCTTCTGCAGCTCTTCGCTCGCCCCCTTAGCGACGATGATGCCGCCACGCGGGCCGCGCAGGGTCTTGTGGGTGGTCGAGGTGACCACATGCGCATGCTCCATCGGGCTGGGATACACCCCAGCGGCCACCAGGCCGGCGACGTGGGCCATGTCCACGAACAGATACGCACCGACGCTGTCGGCAATGGCGCGGAAGCGCGCCCAGTCGATCTTCTGCGAGTAGGCAGAGAAACCGGCCACCACCATCTTCGGCTGGTGCTCGGTGGCGAGACGCTGCACTTCGTCGTAGTCGATCAGGCCCTGCGCGTTGACGCCGTATTGCACCGCGTTGAACAGCTTGCCGGACACATTGACCTTGGCGCCGTGGGTCAGGTGGCCGCCATGGGCCAGGCTCATGCCCAGGATGGTGTCGCCGGGCTGCAGCAGCGCCAGATACACCGCCTGGTTGGCCTGCGAGCCGCTGTGCGGCTGCACGTTGGCATAGTCAGCGCCAAACACCTGCTTGATACGGTCGATTGCCAGCTGCTCGGCAATGTCCACGTACTCGCAGCCGCCGTAGTAGCGCTTGCCGGGGTAGCCTTCGGCGTACTTGTTGGTCAGCTGGCTGCCCTGCGCTTCCATCACCAGCGGGCTGCAATAGTTTTCGCTGGCGATCAGCTCGACATGATCCTCCTGGCGGCCAGCTTCAGCGGCGATGGCCTTGGCCAGTTCGGGGTCGTAGGTTTCCAGTCGGACGTCGCGCGAGAACATGCAAAGCTCCGGGGCAGCTGCAGCCAGTAGGGCCGCCGATTGTAAGCCCCTGCCGCACGGGTGACCAATCGCGCGGATCACCTGGGCGGTGCGCTTGCGCGGCAGACATGGCAAAGGCGCACCCGAAGGTGCGCCTTGTGTGATGACCGGCGCGATTGCCCGGTCGCGGCCAGGCGCTGGCGCCGGGTCAGTGGTTGAGCACCAGGTCGGCAATGATGCCGGTGGCGATGGCCACCATCAGCAGATTGCCGCGGTCATCGCGCTGCCAGCGGTAGCCGTACGGCGGGCGACGCAGGTCGTAGCGGTCGTAATCGTTGATGACGTAGACCGGGCCGTGATAGCGCTGGCCGCGGGCCCAGTACGGACGCGGCGGCGGGCCGGCGCGGTAATAGGCCGGACGGTCGTAGACATACACCCGGTTGCCGTAGCGGCGATCCTGGTAGCGCGCGTCACGATAGCCCTCGCGGTATCCGCTGTTGTAGTGGCGACGGTCATCGCGCCACTCGCGGCGGTCGGCCCGGCGATCATCGCGCCATTCACGACGATCGGCCCGGCGGTCATCACGCCAGTCGCGCCAGTCGCGGTCAGGGCCGCGCCGATCACGGTCGCGGTCCCAGTCCCCGGCAACAGCGGCCGGAGCTACGGAACCCAGCAGCAGGATGGAGGAAAGCACGGCGGTAACAATGCGTTTGCGGTTCATGACCAGCTGCTGTTCGCGATGTCGCAATTTCATTAAGACGCTGCCCGCCTTAATGCATTCTTTCTGGAATCGGTTACGAAAATCCCTATTCAGGTCATAGGTAGGCTGCCATTTAGCTGCAGCTCGGCGTGCCGCGGCCTCCGCCACTTGCCCGTATAATCGAGGTCATCCCTTTTCCGCTGCCTCCGGCCTCGGCCGGCGGGCTGCCTGCGTCCACGGAGCCCCAATGTCGCAATACATTTACACCATGAACCGCGTCAGCAAGGTAGTCCCGCCCAAGCGGCAGATCATCAAGGACATCTCGCTGAGCTTCTTCCCGGGCGCCAAGATCGGCCTGCTGGGTCTGAACGGCGCCGGCAAGTCGACGGTGCTGAAGATCATGGCCGGCGTGGATACCGATTTCGAAGGCGAAGCCCGCCCGCAGGCCGGCATCAAGGTCGGCTACCTGGCGCAGGAACCGCAGCTCAATCCCGAGCACACCGTGCGCGAAGCGGTCGAAGAAGGCGTGGGCGACGTGCTGCAGGCCCAGGCCGCGCTGGATGCGGTGTACCTGGCCTATGCCGAGGAAGGCGCCGATTTCGACGCGCTGGCCAAGGAACAGGAGCGCCTGGAGGCGATCCTGGCCGCCGGCGATGCCCACACCCTGGAAAACCAGCTGGACGTGGCCGCCGATGCACTGCGCCTGCCGCCATGGGAGGCCATCGTGGGCAAGCTGTCCGGTGGCGAAAAGCGCCGCGTGGCGCTGTGCCGCCTGCTGCTGCAGAAGCCGGACATGCTGCTGCTCGACGAACCCACCAACCACCTGGACGCCGAGTCGGTGGAATGGCTGGAGCAGTTCCTGGCGCGCTATACCGGCACCGTGGTGGCAGTCACTCATGATCGCTACTTCCTGGACAACGCCGCCGAGTGGATCCTGGAACTGGACCGCGGCCGCGGCATTCCGTGGAAGGGCAACTACACCGACTGGCTGACCCAGAAGGACGAGCGCCTCAAGCAGGAAGACAACCAGGAAAAGTCACGCCAGAAGGCGATCCAGAAAGAACTGGAATGGTCGCGGCAGAACGCCAAGGGCGGCCGCACCAAGGGCAAGGCGCGTCTGGCCCGCCTGGAAGAGCTGCAGTCGGTGGATTACCAGCGCCGCAACGAGACCAATGAAATCTTCATCCCGCCGGGCGAGCGCCTGGGCAACTCGGTGATGGAATTCAAGAACGTCTCCAAGAAGTTCGGCGACCGCCTGCTGATCGACAACCTGTCGATGATCGTGCCGCCGGGCGCCATCGTCGGCATCATCGGCCCCAACGGTGCCGGTAAGTCGACCCTGTTCAAGATGATCACCGGCCAGGAGAAGCCCGATTCCGGCGAGATCGTGGTCGGCCCGACCGTGCAGCTGTCCTACGTGGACCAGAGCCGCGACGCGCTGGAAGGCAACCACAACGTGTTCCAGGAAATCGCAGGCGGCCTGGACATCCTCAACATCAATGGCGTGGAGATCCAGTCGCGCGCCTACATCGGCCGCTTCAACTTCAAGGGCCAGGACCAGCAGAAGATGGTCGGTTCGCTGTCCGGCGGTGAGCGCGGTCGCCTGCACATGGCCAAGACGCTGTTGCAGGGCGGCAACGTGCTGCTGCTGGACGAACCGTCCAACGACCTGGACATCGAAACGCTGCGCGCACTGGAAGATGCGTTGCTGGAGTTCCCCGGCAACACTTTCGTGATCTCGCATGACCGCTGGTTCCTGGACCGTATCGCCACGCATATCCTGGCGTTCGAAGGCGACTCGCACGTGGAGTTCTTCCAGGGCAACTACCGCGAGTACGAAGAAGACAAGCGTCGCCGCATGGGCGACGATGCCGGCCCGAAGCGCCTGCGTTTCAAGGCGCTGAAGTAAGGGCGTTGCAGCAGCAAGGACAGGGCGCCATCAGGCGCCCTGTCTGTTTGTGATTAGCGTGCGGGTAGACGGCACGCGGCGGTCGTCGCCAGGCGCTACAGCTCGTACGACAACACGTCTTCGAAACCGAAGGTGTCGAAGTTCTCGATGCGTGAGGGGTACAGGCGACCGACCAGATGGTCGTATTCGTGCTGCACGACGCGCGCGTGGAAGCCTTCGGCCTGGCGATCGATCGGCGTGCCGTCGGGCGCGAAGCCGCGGTACCGGATACGGCGATAGCGCGGAATCACCGCGCGCAACCCGGGAATCGACAGGCACCCCTCCCAGCCGTTCTCCATCTCTTCCGACAGCGGCTCGATCTGCGCATTGGCCAATGCGGTACGCGGCACGGCAGGCGCCTCGGGATACCGCTCGCTGGCCTCGAAGCCGAACACCATCAATTGCAGGTTCACCGCGATCTGCGGCGCCGCCAGCCCCACGCCGCGCGCGTCGTCCATGGTGTCGAACATGTCGGCCACCAGCGCCTGCAATTGCGCGCTGCCCAGGTTGGTCACCACAGGTGCCACGCGCAGCAGGCGCTTGTCGCCCATGCGGATGATCTCGCGAATCATGCCGATGCTCCCGAAAAAACGATGCCGCGATCTTAGGACGTGGGGCCAGACCGTGCGGTGAGCGAAACGGCCGGCGCCGTGTCGAGACAGGCTGGGCGCCTGGCCGAAGCCGGCCACTGGACAGCTGCGCACGGCCATGTCGACGCGCCAGGCCAGCGGCAAGACGGCGCGGGCGACACGCAACGGCCAGCAGCAGCCGCGTCAAATTCCCGGCTAGGCACCAGTGAAAAGGCAACTCCCTGGTGAACGGGTAGCCGGACGCATCCACAGAACTGACTTTTTCAGCACATCGATTCGCCATTTACTCCCTTCCCGTCAAAATGTTGACACAAATCACGGATTCATGATTCAGTCATCAACAGACTAAAACGGAAGGATCCACCCGAACACCGCTCCCTCGCACCACTTTCTTTCTGCCGTTGGACCCAAGGAAACCCCAACAATGATGAGCTTTCGCAAGCCTGGATGGATGTTGTCCGGTGCGCTGTGTCTGGCCTGCCTGCCGGCAATTGCCGCAGCGCAGGATGTCGCCGCCAGCTCCAAGGTCGGTATCGATCCCGCCACCGGCAAGTTGCGCCCGCTGACCGACGCCGAGAGCGCGGCGCTGGATCAGCAGGCCGCCTCTGCCGCCGCCCGCAGCGCCACCGGCCGGGCGACCCCCGCCGCGCTGCCACAGAACGAAGCCGCCGCCCTGGCCAGTGTCCGTCGGCTGCCCAACGGCACCGTGGCGCGCAAGTTGCCGGCCACGCAAATGAGTTCGCTGACCGCCACCCGCCAGGCCGATGGCCGCATCGTGATCGAACACGGCGATGACGCCGACACCCAACCCGCCCACGCCGAGCACGGGGCGCTGCCGCATGAATAAGCCCTTGTTGCTGTTGTCCCTTGCGGTGGGTGCGGCACTCGCGACGGCGCAGGCGTCGGCTGCCACCGTCACGCTCATCAATGGCGATGCCGGCACCGTCGTCGGCTTGAACGACCCGACCGCCACTGCCCCGCTGGGTGGCAATCCCGGGCGCTCGGTGGGCGAGCAGCGTCGTATCGCCTACCAGTACGCCATGGACCTGTGGGGCGCGGTGCTGCAGAGCACTGTGGAGATCAAGGTCTACGCCTCGTTCGCGCGGCTGACCTGTACCGCCACCGGCGGCACGCTGGGCCAGGCCGGCCCGAACTGGATCGTCAACAACTTCCCCGGCGCCAAGCCCAATACGCTGTACCCGTCTGCGCTGGGCGATGCGATCGCCGGGCAGGACCTGGTACCGGATCCGGCCGATCCGGCCGACGTGTTCTCGCAATTCAACGGCGACCTGGGCAAGGACGACTGCCTGGCCGGCTCGGGCTGGTACCTGGGCCTGGACGGCAAGACGCCGCAGGGCCAGATCAACTTCCTCAACGTGGTGATGCACGAGATCGGCCACGGGCTGGGCGCTGCCGGCTTCCTCAACAAGACCACCGGCGTACTCGGTTCGGGCAGCGGGCTGACCGACGTCTACACCTCGCAGGCCTATGACAACGTGCAGAACAAGCGCTTCGACGACCCGGCCATGACCAATGCCCTGCGTGCCGAGGCGATGCGCACGCCGGGCCGCACGGTGTGGGCCGGCTCGGGGGTCAACCGCGAGGCGGCGTTGGTCCTGGATCCGCGCACCCTGCTGCAGGTCACTGCACCCAGCAGCGCTGCCGGCAAGTTCGAAGTGGGCTTTGCCAGCTTCGGGCCGCTGGCGACCGCCAGCAATTTCCCCGCCCGCGCGGTGGTGACCGTCAACGATGGCGTTGCGGCCGCCTCGGCCACCGATGGCTGTGAGACGCCATTCGCCAACGCCGCCGAGGTGACCGGCAAGGTGGCGCTGATCGACCGTGGCACCTGCGCCTTCGCCATCAAGGCCAAGAACGCCCAGCTCAATGGCGCAGTGGGCGTGATCGTGGCCAACAACGCCGCCGGCGTGCAGACCATGGGCAATGCCGCACCGCCGATCACCGACATCACCATCCCCGCGATCATGGTGTCGCAGGTCGATGGCGCGCGCCTGAAGGGCAGCACCGGGGTCGTGGCCGGGCTGTACGAGGATCCAGAGCTGCTGCAGGGCACCGACAGCGCGGGGCGCACGCGCTTGTATGCACCCAGCGTGGTGGCCGGCGGTTCGACGTTCTCGCACTTCGACACCGACCTGCAGCCGAACGCGCTGATGGAGCCGTTCGATACGCCGGAAGTGCAGGCGCAGCTGAACATCGACCTGACCCCGGCGATGTTTGCCGACATCGGCTGGACCTTGAACCGTGGCCTGACCCGGCTGGGCAACTGCAATACGCTGGTACCGACCGTGGAGACTGGCGGCCTGATCGTCGGCGCCAACCTCACCGCCGAGAACAGCCTGTGCAAGACCCAGAATGCAGGCAACCGCCTCGGTTACCTGAGCTGCATGAACGACCATCTGCGTGAGCTGGAAGACCAGGGTGCGATCAGCCGCGTGCAACAGGCGGCCACGTTCGTCTGCGCCACCAAGGTTCGCCCGTAAGGCAAGCGTGTACCAGGTGATGGGGATGCGGACGGCGCCGGAAGGCGCCGTTCGTTTGTGTGATGCCGCCTGCCGTCACCGGCATCGCTGCACGCGGCGTGGCAGGTAGCAATGCCACCTGCCACGCCGCGCGCCGGCCGGCCACGCCGCGGCAACTACCCGCCGCGTAGCGAACCGGCAGTGCCGCGATTGCCTCAGCGATCCGCCGCGTACGGCGAGGTCAGCACCTGCGGTGCGCGGCCCAGCGCGGCGCCCAGGCGATCCATCACGAAACGCAGATAGAGATTGCTGCTGAACTGGTTGTAGTCGCGTGCGTTGTTGAAGGTCAGGCGCCCGCCCAGGAACAACTGCGGCGCCACCTGCCACTCGGCCGCGCCGCTGAGGTTGTAGGACACCCCGGTGCGGCTTTCGCCCGCGTACACCGGGTCGGTGTAGCGGTCGACCAAACCGAGCAGCGCCGCCAGCGACGCGGCATCGTAGGCAGCCTGCTGCAGGGTTGGGTCGGTGGGGAAATACGGCGTGGGATCGGTCTTGAAGTGCTGCACGCCGATGCTGGCATCGACCTTCCAGTTGACGCTCTGCCCGACGCTGCGGCCGCTCCAATGCACCGGGAATCCGAGGTCCACATACTCCTGCGGGCTGAAGTAACCGCCGTGCCCGTAGGTGAAGCCGCTGAGGTTCTTGGCGTACTGCATGGCGGTCAGATTGACGCCGGCGGTCAGCGACTGGTTGCGGGTTTCCAGCGCATGCACGTAGAAACCCAGGTCGGCCTGACGGTGGTCGTTGTCGGCCACGTTGTTGCCGGTCAGGCGGTGTGCGGCGAGATTGGCGTAGCCACCGAGCAGGCCGTTGTCGGCAGTGGCCGACAGCGCGATGCCGTTGCTGGTGACACCGCCCCATTCGCGGCCGCTGCGGCCGTCCTGTACGCCGGCGAACGACAGCACGCTGTCGGTGACCGCGCGCCGCGAGGCATCGGCCGACCAACTCACCGTCTCGCCGAGCTCGCCGCGATAGCCGACCCCGCCGACGATGTTCTGCTCCTGGAATCCGATCGGCGTGCTGCCGACATCGGCGCTGAAACCGCCGTTGCGATAGCGCACACCGACGCCGACGCCGGTGTCGTCCTGGCTGAGCCGGCGCGCACCGTTGCCGGTGGCGGCCATGCTGTTGAGCGTGGCCGCCAGCGAGGTCGGCGTCTGCTGCGCGGCGGCGGAACTGCTGGCCAATGCCTGCAACGCGGCGCCGTCGCCGGCGGCCAGCTGTTCGCTGATGGCGGTGTTGCTGAGGATATCGCGCGCCAGCTGCGCGATCGGCGTGTTGGACGCATTGACGCTGAGCAGGTACGCAGGCAACGGTTCATTGGCCAGCGCGGCCAACGCCGCCGGCGTGCTGTTGTTATTCTCGGTGAGCAGCTCGCCGAACAGGCCGGTATTCAAGGCATAGCGACGCAGGCGTTCGCGTGTGGCGGCGGTGTTGCCTTCGGTGGCGAGCAGTTGATACACCGACGAGCTGGTCAGCGCGTCGATGGGGCGGCGATCAGCGGCAAGCGCGTCGTTGACCGCCGTCTGCGGGCCGGTGCCGAAGCGGCTGGCGGTGGCGTAATCGGTGGTCAGGGTGCCGGCATCCACCACGGTCGGCGTCAACGTGACGCCGAGCTTGCCTTCGCCCACCGCGAATTCGGCCTGCACCGGCATTTCAATGTCATCCAGGCGGCCCAGGCCGTCTTCGCCATCGCGCGCGCGGTACAGCGCGCCACCGGCCAGGTTGTCGCTGTTTTCCGACTGCACGGCGCGCAGTTCGTCGAGCACGCTGTTGCCGCTGCTGGCCGGGGGCAGTGCCTGCGCCGCGACGCCGCGCGGGCGCAGGTCGTCGGCCGGTGCCAGCGTCGGCACGCTGCGTGCGGGCACGCTGCGTGCGGGCAGGCGCGAACGGCTGGCCGGCGCTGGCAGCACCGCCGGCGCGGCGCTGGCGCTCACCGGCGGCGGCAAGGGATCGGCACTATTGCCGGCGTAGGCATACGCGTCGGCAGTGACAGGCGCGGGGACGGGCGCAGCGAAGCGGGCAGCGGCCGGTTGCGCGGGCAGCGGCGCCAGCGCGGTCTGCGCGTAGGCGTTGCCTGCGTCCATGCGCTCGGACAGCACCGCCGGTGAGCGCGGCATGCCGCCGGTCATGCCGGAGAACGGATTGAGCGGGCGACCGGACGAGGCCACCATGGCGGGGCCGCGTGCCGAAGGCAGGCCGTTATCGAGTTGGCCGGCCTGGCGCTGCTGGGCGGCCAGCGAGGCGCGGAAATACTGCTCGGCCTTGCGGTTCTTGCCGGCGCTGCGATACACCCGGCCGGCCGCGGCCAGCACGTCCGGCGACTCCGGCGCCTGCGCCAGCGCGCGTTGCAGATAACCCTCGGCACTACGCAGATCCGACTGCGCGGCGGCGCTGTTGGCGGCGGCAGTGAGCGTGTCCAGGTCGTCGGGATGGCGCTGCAGGATCTGTTGATACAGCGCCAGCGCCTGCGGCTGGTCGCCGGCGGCGGCATACAGCCGCGCCAGCGCGGCCTGCGCGTCGCGGTTGTCCGGTTGCTGCGCCAGGATCGGCGACAGTGCGTCAAAGGCGCCTTCCAGATTGCCCAGCTCGCGCAAGGCATCCACCTGGCGCAGCGTGTAGGCGCTGCGCAGGGTCTGATAGCGGCGCAATTGTTCCGGCGTCATGGTGGTGGCTTGCAGCTGGCGCAGCACCGCCGACAGCTCGGCGTCCTGCTGCGCACGTAGCAGCACGTCGGCATAGTGCAGGCGGTCTTCGGTACGCGGGTTGGCGCCGGTGACCAGGCGCTGTGCCAGCACCAGCGCGCGCGGGGTGTTGCCGGCGTCGGCATGTGCACCGGCCAGCGCGGCCAGCAGTTGCGGGTCGTCGAGCTGATTGCCGAGCGCGGTTTCGGTACGCGCCAGCAGTTGCTGGGCCTCGCCCACCCGACCCTGCTGCACCAGCCTGCGCGCCTGGCGTGCCTGCAGTTCGATCCAGGCGGTGGTGCGCAGCTGGGTCATCTCCGGCGTGCGCGCTGCAACCGGGATGCGATCCAGACTGTCGTAGGCGCCCTGCCAGTCGCCGCTTTCCTGGGCGAACAAGGCATGGGCATGCAGCGCTTCGGGTTGATCGGCATGCACGGCAAGCAGGCCGTCCATGACGCTGCGCGCCTGATCGGGGCGGCCGGCCTGTTGGTAGAGACGCGCCAGATCCAGGCGGATCCAGGCATCGCCGGGGCGTTCGACCATGGCCGCTTCCAGCTCGGCCTGCGCGCTGACCGCATCGCCGGCATCCAGCGACTGGCGGGCACGCGCACGCTGCACGTTGGAACGCAGCAAGGCCTGTCCCCCGGACTTGGCGCGTTCGGCGGCCGGCAGGCGGTTGAACAACTCGGTGGCTTCCTGCATGCGGCCCTGGCGGCTGTACAGCCCGACCAGGCCCTGCAGGGCGCCGGCATTGTCGGCATCGCGCGACAGCGCCTTGCGATAACTGGCCTCGGCCGCGACCGGGTCGCCGGCGGCCTGCAATCCGCCCAGCGCCACATGGCCTGCCGGCTCGTTGGGCAGCAACTGCACCGACTGTTCCACCAACTGGCGTGCCTGCGCCAGATCGCCGCGCGCACGCGCGGCCTCGGCCTGCTGCAACTGCTGCCAATAGCGCGCGCTATCCAGCGCAGGTTTCCATTTGCCATTGCTGGCCGCCGCCGGGCGCAGCAGCTCCTGCGCTTCGGAGAAACGTTGCTGGCGCAGACGCACCGAGCCCAGCCCACCCAGTGCCTCGGGGTCGCGCGCACGCGCACGCAGCACCTGGGTGAAGCGTTGTTCGGCCACCCCCAGGTTGCCGGCGTTGAGCGCGCGGAAGCCTTCGCCGAGCGCAATGCCATTGGGATCGGCCGGCGTGGTCTCGGCGCTGCGGCGGTTGCTCAGCTGACCGAGTTTGGCGGTGACGTCCGCATCGTTCGGGGTGCCGGCCAGAAACGCCTGGTACAGCGGCGCATCGGCGGTGTTGGCATTGAGCCACAGCAGCGCCTGGCGCCAGCTGATGCGCGCCGGGCCGCCGACGTCGGCACGCTGCGCCAGCGTGCGCAGCTGCGCGATGCCGTCGCGGCGGGTGGGTTCGCGGTAGCTCAGCACCTGGGCCAGCGCCAGCTGCAGCGACGGATTGCCCGGTTCGCTGGCCTGCAGCTTGCGCAGACCGTCACGGGCGCGCTCCCAGCCGGTGGGCGTGCCGGCCAGCGACTGGTAGTACTCCAGCGCCAGGGTCGGCGGCGGTGCCTTGCCGGCGAACACGGCCTCGTAGCTGCGCGCGGCTTCGACATACCGCCCGGCGGCAGAAGCGCGGCGCGCGTTGCGCAGATTGGGGTCTTCGCCGGCGGCGGCGCTGCCGCGCGCGCCGATCGCCACGCGCAGGCGCTGGGCCTGCGGCGACTGCGGGTGGGCGGCTTCAAGTTGCTGCAGGCGCTTGCGCGCTTCGGACTGGCGGCCCTGCGCCAGGTCGATCTGGGCCAGGCCGAGCAAGGCGTCGGGCTGGTCCGGGTCGATGCCGAGCAGCTTTTTCCAGGTATCGGCGGCCAGGTCGTCGCGGCCCTGGTCATGCCAGTAATTGCCCTGCCCGACCAGTTGCTGGGTGGCGCCGGTCTGCGCATGCACCGGTGAGGCGAGCAGGCACAGGTCGATCATGCCGGCGAGGTAGAGCGGCGTCAGGTTTTTGCGGAGCATGCAGGCGTTCTCCAGGCGGGCAGCAGGCGCCCGTCTGCGGCAAAGCGGTAGCGGTTCTCAAGCCAGCCCTGTCCAAACAGGGCCAGCGTGCGTTCGTAGTACGGCAGGGCGGCGGCCGCAGGCTGGGCGGCGGCGGGAATGCGCTGCGCCTGCGCCTTGAGCAATGCGGGCTGGCCCAGGGCACTCAGGTACGGCAGCAGCGCAGCGGAAAACCCCACCGGCACCGGGCCGGTGCCCACGCCGCGTGCGGTGTCGATCTTTTCGGCGAAACCGGTGCCTGCTGCCAGCAGGTCGGCCGGGCCGGACAGGTCCTGCAGCAACCTGGCGCGCAGCGGTTCGCCAGCATCGAGCATGCCGGCCCACAGATACACGCGGATGGCGTCATAGCTGCCGACAGTGCCGCGCTTGGGATCGGCGCTGAAGCGGGTGCCGTCCCACACCGTCCAGTCCGGGGCGAACCCCACCGGCGCACTCTCGCGCAGCACGCGCGCGCTGTTGGCGGCAATGGCGGCCCAGGGACCTTTGGGATCGGCAACGACGCAGCGACGCAGCAGTTGGATCGGCAGGTAGCTGGGGTTGAGCGTCCAGCGGCCGTTGTCCGCGAATCCGCTGCGGCCGGGCAACAGCATCGGGCCGATCCCGGGCAGCGTGGCCACTTCCTGCGCACGCATCAGCTGCAGGATCTGCTGGCCGGCCTTGACGTAGCCGGGGCGGTTCCACAGCCGGCCGGCTTCCAGCAGGGCGTAGGCGATCCACAACTCGCCGTCGCTGGCGGTGTTGGGGTCTAGCACCCGCCAGTTGCCGCCCTCGTCGCGGCCCCACAGCCAGGCCGGCAGGTTCAGGTCCGGGCGGCCGCCGCACAGGTTGTGCCGGGTCCAGCCCAGCACCTTGTCGAACAGCACCTGGTCGTTGGCCACCAGTGCGAAGAACAGCGCATACGACTGGCCTTCGGAGGTGGAGCGCTGGTCGGCGTTGAGGTAATCCACCACCCGTCCATCGGGCTGGATGTGCCTGGACACGAAGGCATTCCACAACGGCCAGCTGCCGCACTGCGCCGGTGCCGGCTTGGCGCCCGCCGGCAGCACCGCGGCCAGGCCAGCCAGCGCGCCGGCGCGCAGCAGGCGGCGGCGGATCATGCCGCTGGCGGTGGGATGTGCGCTCATGTGCTCGTTCCTTCGTTGAGTCGCTCCGCAGTGTGCCGGCGCAGCAGCACGCGGGCGGCCAGGGCCAGCAACAGCGCCAGCAGCACCACGGTGAACGCCAACCACACCGGGTGGTGCGAGAAGTACCAGCGCAACCAGGTCGGCAGCGGCAGGTGGCCCACGTAATAGGTCTGGTTGCCGACCAGGCTGGTGACCTTCTTCTGCTGCAGCAAGACCACGCTGCCCTGGAAGTCCTTGAGCAGGGCCGGGTCGAACCAGGCATCGAACAGGCGGCTCATGTTGGCCGGGTCTTCGGTCTGGAACGCGACCACGCTGCGGCCGGATGCCAGCGGCGATTCGAAGCCCATCAGCAGCACGTCATCCGGCTGCGGCTGCAGCGCGATCTCGGCGGTGGTGGGCAGGTCGGTGCGGCGCGCGTCGAAGGACAGGAAGGCGGGCAGTTTCTCGAACAGCCAGTCGCTCAGGTCGATGCGCCGGCCCTGCCCGTCCTGGCTCAACGGCAACTGCGCCTGCCATTGCTTGAACAAGGGCTGCGAGGTGGCGCTGCCCAGCAGCAGCAGATCGCGATCGGCGTGCTGCTGCACCGCGCTGGGGCCGATGATCTGCACATGCAACGCCGGGTAGCCGGTGGATGCGCCGAAGCGCCCGAGCAAGGTCAGCACATTGCCCAGATCCTGGTCGCCCGGGTTGTTGGGCAGCACGATGGTCGATTCGGCCAGGTCGGCCAGCCGCGTGAACGGATAGCCGGCGTTGGCGAACGCGGCCAGGTTCGGCATCGCCATGTAGTGATGGAAGCCGCTCAGGTCGATGGTGGAATCGGCATCGATGGCGCCAGAGACGTCCGGGAAACTGTTCTTGCATTCCTCGTCCTGCGGGCGATCGAAGAAGAAATGGAAGCGCAGCTGGCTATTGGCCGAAAACGCGCCCACCGGCAAGGTCAGGTCCTGGTGCACCGGCATGCTGCCGCGCGCGCCCAGGCTGTTCCACCAGCGCATCGGGGTGGACTCGGCGAACGGGCGCCCGGTCAGCGGCAGCGTGGTGACGAACGACTCGTTGATGCTGACGTTGAGCGCGGACTTGTTGTCCACCTCCGGCACCGTGTAGCGGTATTTCAGCGCCACCGGAATGCCCTCGCGCTCCCACACGAACAGGTCCGGCGGCAGCTGCAGGCCGACCCGGATCAGGTCCGGGTGGTAGCCGGTGACATTGAGCGCGCCGGGTTGGGTGACCAGATCACCGAAACGCACCGGGTGTTCGCTGGAGACCCACTTGGGCGCGTCATAGGGCTGGCGCGGCGCCGGCGCGGACATCTCGCCAATGCGGGCTACCGCACCGGTCAACGGCGCACGCAGCGCCAGTGCGGCGGCGGCACGTTGCAGGTCATCGGTATTGCGACCGAGCACCAGCAGCAGCTTGCCGTTGGGATCGGTGGGGTTGACCACCACCGCCACGGTGGGGCCACGGATATCGGCCACGCCGCTGTCGGCGGTGGCGAACTGCGCCGGCAAGGTGGCCGGGGTGGCGAACACCACCGCATTGCCGCTGGCCGGCAGCGCCGTGGTCGATGCCGGGAACACCGCGCCGCGATACCCGGCCAGGGTGCCGAACCACGAGGCCACCGTGCCGGCCGCCTGCAACGTGTCCATGTCCGGCTGCTGCGGGAAATAGAACGGCAGCTCCAGCCGGCGCGTGTCGCGCACATCGAAGAACGGCACCGGCAGCAGTGCCAGGTTGTTGGCCAGCGCCAGCGGCGTGGTGGTCAGCGACAGGCTGGTGGCCGCGTCCACGTTCGCCCACAGGCTGCTGTGGTCGGGGTCTTCGCACTCGCGCGTGTAATGGCCGATCAGCTGCAGGTTGAGCTGGTTGTAGTCGGTAATCAGGCGCGGGTCGATCGGCACATCGGCCGAGAGCAGCTTGCCCGCGTTGGCCTTGTCGGTGGGCAAGGTGGCCACGGTGACGCCGTTGATGGTGACCTTGACGTGCGACAGGTCCGGCAGCAGCGACGGCGAATAGCTGTATTTGAGATTGAGCGTGGCGGCGGTGACGATCTCGTCGCTGCGCACGCTGAAGGGCACCCCGGCACTGCCCTGCACGCCGCGCAAGGTGATTTCGTAATCGATGCCCAGATCGCGCAGCGTGGCCACGCGCGCGCTGCCGGCGGGCAGCGGCGCCTCGGGCACGGTTGCCGCGGCGGCCTGCGCATCGGCTGCGGGCGCCGTCGGCGCGGCCTGCTGCGCCTGTGCCAGACCGGCCAGGAGGGTAAGCGCGCAGGTCAACACGGCGGGGGACATTCGCATCAATCGATTCTTGGCAAGGGAAAGGGACACAGCACGCATCGCACTCACGACTCCAGATCCAGCGGGCGCGCCGGGCGAAAGCCCTGCCGCGCACTGTCCACCATATGCCGGCCCAACCGCCCGAATCCGCGCGCACTGGCTTCCAGCACCTGGCCCATCGAGCGCCAGAAAGAATCACGGTCGTGCTGGCCCCATTGCGAAAGCCAGATATCGGCACGCGCGAACGTGGACGCCACCAGCCAGCGTTCCTGTTCCATCGACATCTGCGTGAACTGGATGCTGACCTGGCCATCGCGATCCTGCCGTACCACCGCCGGCAGGGTCTGTTCGATGCCGCGATGGCTCAGGCCGATCTGGACCTGCATGCCGGGTTCGATCGGCTGCGGCTGATCGAGCATGATCGCCATGCCGCCGGTGGAGAAATTCAACGAACGGCTGGCCAGCACGTTGCCATCGGGCAGGTACAGATTGACCGGGATATCCAGCGGCACGCGGTGGGCGCTACGCACCTGGCGGGTTTCGCTGGCAGTGGCGATCGTGGCGCCCAGCAGCACCATGTTGTACAGCGTCCAGGCCAGGTTGAACCAGATCGTCTGTTGCTCGCCGCTGCCGCCCACATAGATCAGCCGCAGCACGCCGGCCACCACGCCCACCACGTTGAGCAGCAGCAGGAACAGGTAGGGCTTGGCGATCTGCGCATCGAAATAGCTGCGCGCCACCAGACCGCCCTTGGGGGTGACGTTGAACTTGCCCAGCTTGGGGTTGAGCAGCGCCACCAGCGTCGGGCGGAAGATGTACCAGGCCAGCGTGGTCTCGTAGACCTCGTTCCACAGCAGATGCCGAAACCGGCTCTGCACGCGCAGATTGGTCAGGTTGGCCTGCAGGATATGCGGCAACGCATAGGCCAGGATCATCAACGCCGAGGCCTGGATCACATGCGCGCCGAAGAACAGATAGGCCAGCGGCGCGGTGAGATAGATGATGCGCGGCACCCCGTAGAAGAAGTGCAGCATCGCGTTGAGATAGCACAGCCGCTGCGACAGCTTGAGCCCACGGCCCAACAAAGGGTTGTCAATACGCGCGATCTGCGCCATGCCGCGCGCCCAGCGGATGCGCTGCGCCACATGGCCGGACAGGCTCTCGGTCGCCAGCCCTGCGGCCTGCGGCACCGCCAGGTACGCGGTGCGGTAGCCGCGGCGCTGCAGCTTGAGCGCGGTGTGCGCATCTTCGGTGACGGTTTCCACTGCCACCCCGCCCACTTCTTCCAGCGCGGTGCGCTTGATGACCGCGCACGAGCCGCAGAAGAACGTGGCATTCCACTGGTCGTTGCCGTCCTGCAGCAGGCCGTAGAACAGCTCGCCCTCGTTGGGCACCTTGCCGTGGGTGTCGAGGTTGCGCTCGAACGGATCGGGCGAGAAGAAATAGTGCGGCATCTGCACCAGCGCCAGCTGGGTGTCGCGCAGGAACCAGCCCATCGCCACCTGCAGGAACGAGCGGGTCGGGATGTGGTCGCAGTCGAAGATCGCCACGTACTCGCCGCTGCACTTCTTCAGCGCCGCGTTGATGTTGCCGGCCTTGGCGTGCGCATTGTTGGTGCGGGTGACATAGTTGATGCCGACCTCGGCGCAGAACTCGCGGAACGCGTCGCGGCGGCCGTCATCGAGCAGGTGGATGGTGATCTTGCCGGCCGGCCAATCGATCACACTGGCGGCCAGCACGGTGGTACGCACCACCGACAGCGGCTCGTTGTAGGTGGGAATGAACACGTCCACGCTCGGCCACAGGCTCTGGTCGGCCGGCAATGGCACCGGTTTGCGGTTGAGCGGCCACAGCACCTGGAAATAGCCCAGCACCAGGATCACGAACGCATACAGCTCGGCGCCGAGCAGGCCCAGGCCAAGAATGAAATCCACCGCGCTGCCCACGCCCATGGTCTGGGTCATGCGCCACCAGATGTAGCGGCACGACACCGCCAGCGACATGCCCATCATCATCAGGATGACCACGCGCCCGCCCCGGTTGCGCACCGCCAGTGCCACGGCGAACAGCACGCCGGAAAACACCAGCTGCTGGGTTACGTCCATCGGCACGGCCACCACGAACACCAGCAGCAACGCACCCAGCGACCACAGCGCCCAGGTCGCCAGCCTTGGCAGCGGTGATGCGGAACGGATACGGGCAGCGGTCATCGGGAAAATCCTTTCAGGCGTGGCGGCATGCGGCAGAACAGGCACTGACAAGCGCGCGGGCGCTTGCCGTGGATCATTCAGTCAAGCGGGTCAACGCGACCGCAGCCGCCTGAGCGGGCTCTGTGCCGAACTGCGCACATCGGCCTGCGACAGGCGCTGGAACAGACGCTCCAGCGGTGTGTGCGCCAGTCGTCCGGGCGCCGGCAGGCCGCGCGGCCCTGGTTCGTCGAGCTGGCGCAGCTTGCGCAGCGGTGCCAGCGCATCGGCCGGCGGCACCTCGCCAGGGTCGCCGGCCGGCGTCGCGGCGACGGCCGCCTGCACGATCGGCCCACGCGGCGCGGGCGCCGGTATCGGCAGAGCCGGCGTCAGCGCTTCCGGTGCGGGCCGTGCTGTCTCGGCGGGCGCAGGCACATCGGCCGGCACCACCTCCGGCTTGCGTGGCGGCAGCTGGGTGTAGGCGAAGTCGTGATACCCCTCGCTCGCCTGCGTCCCCAGACGCGCGAACAGGCCCGAGACATCGTCGTGCTCAGGTGCATTCTTGGTGTTCTTCGGTGCCATCACAGTCCCCTTGCCCGGTCACACATGCTCATTGCGCCCGCGCCAGCACGAACTGACGCAGATCCACGGTTTCGCCCGGAACGGTCTGCACCGCCAGGCCTGCCAGCATCCCCACTTGCTGGAACCACCCTTCATACACACCCTGCAAGAACCCGTCGCTCCACGCCGCGCCATCCAGCACCACGCCCAACGGCGCGCCGGCATGCCGGATCCACACATGGTCGGCCTGCTCGTCCAACGCGCACCGCCCCCAGTCGCAGTCGTCCCAGACCGCGTTGGCGGCCTGCTGCATCTCTTCCAGCGTCGCGCACGGCAGCAAGCGATGCGCCTGCGCGAAGCGGCGGCCGATACGCGCCATCAACGTCGCCAGATCGTGCTCGGGCAGCTCGGCGCCGAACTCCTCGGCCATTGCACGCACAAATCCCAGCCACTGCCGGGAACAGCTGCGGGTGCGGTAGAGCGACAACGGGTCCAGTGCTGACATTCGGCGGGTTTCGCGATGGAGGGACACCACATACGACAGATGCACCAGAAGTGATGCAAGCGTGATGCCAATGTTAACGCGCGCAAACTGCCAATTGAGAGATGCATCTCACTTTTCAGCGTATTCACCGAAGGCAGCCTTTCCGTCCGGGCAGTTTGTGCCCGATTGCGTCATTCCCTGTCGCGCGCAGTCACCTCGTCGGACAGGGGCGGCAGGCCGAATACATCGCGCAGGTACCGCAGGTAGCCAACGTCCTCGCACATGCGCTTGCCGGGCGAATCGCTGAGCTTGGCCACCGGCTGGCCGTTGCAGCGGACCATCTTGATGACGATCTGCAGCGGCGTCGGCCCCAGGTCGTTGGTCAGGCTGGTGCCGACCCCGAAGGCCAGCCGGCAGCGGGTGTGGAAGTGCTGGTACAGCCGCATCACCTTGTCGATGTTGAGGCCGTCGCTGAACACCAGCACCTTGCTGCGGGGGTCGATGCGGTGCGCCTGCAGGTGCGCGATGACGCGCTCGCCCCACTCGAACGGGTCGCCGGAGTCGTGGCGCATGCCGTCGAACAGCTTGCAGAAGTACAGGTCGAAATCGCGCAGGAAGGCGTCCAGCCCCACCACGTCCGACAGCGCGATGCCCAGATCGCCGCGGTACTCGCGCGCCCACGATTCCAGCGCGGCCACCTGCGAGTCGCGCAGCCGCGGTCCCAGCGCCTGGAACGCCTGCAGGTATTCGTGCGCCATCGTGCCCAATGGTGTCAGCCTGTAATGCTTGGCGAAGTACACATTGCTGGTGCCCACGAACTGCTCGCCCAGCCCATCGCGCAGCAACGGCAGCAGCTCGCCGTGCCAGTGCCGCGAGTAGCGCCGCCGGGTGCCGTAATCGGCGATCTTGCAGCCAGCCGGCATACTGCGCAGGCTGGCGATCTTCTCGCGCAGGCGACAGCGGCCCTCCTCGAAATCCGGCTCGGAGGTGTTGCGGAACCACACCTCGTTGATGATCCCCAGCAGTGGCACCTCGAACAGGATGGTGTGCAGCCACGGCCCACGGATGGTCAGCTCGATCTCACCCGGCGCGCTGGTGGATGCCGCCAGCTGCAGGTACTTGCGATCCAGATGGAACAGCGCCAGGAAGTCGGCAAAGTCCGGCTTGATGAAGCGCAGGCCGCGCAGATAGTCCACCTCGTCCTCGCGCAGGCGCAGCCGGCACAGCGCATCGATCTCGCGCGCGATCTCATCGATGAACTGCGCCAGGTCCACGCCAGGGGTGCGGCACTTGAAACGGTACTCGACCTGCGCGGCCGGGTGCTGGTGCAGCACCGCCTGCATCATGGTGAACTTGTAGAGGTCGGTATCGAGCAATGAATGGATAATCATGCGGCTGGATTATGCCCGCCACGCCGCCGCCTGCATGTGTCGCGGCGCGCGCTGCGCCGCAGCCATGGGCGCAGTAGGCGGCCGATGACGCGCGCACATCGACGTGCGAGGCGATCTTACCGCCCCGCCTCCGCATATCTCCAGCGATGCCCCCCCCCAGATGGATGGGCCGCCGGCAGCGGCATCGCTGTCCCCTGCCCCACCGCGCCCTCAGCGCGCCAGCACCTGTTGCGCCGGTTTGCCTTGCACGGTGAAGTCGCTGTCGTCCGGGCCGCCAGCCGTGGGATCGGTGTACCAGCACCACAGCGCGATGCCGTCCATGCCGTGTGCCTGCAACACCGTGCGCCATTGCTGCAGCACCTGCCGCTGCAGATGGGTGTCCACCGCTGCGGTGCGTTGCTCCGGGCTTTCCCACGGCGCCGCCAGGCTGCCGCGCGCCGAGCGCAGACCCAGCTCGGCCACCCAGACCGGCTTGCCCACGCGCTGCCCCAGCTGCTGCAGCCGCTGCGCGGCGGCCTGCATTTCCTGCGTGCGTGCCTTGGCTGCTTCGGACAGACGCGGATACAGGCTGGTGCCCACCGCATCGAACAGCGACCAGTAACGGAAGCTCTCCGCGTGCTCCATGCCATCGGCCACGTACAACAGCTTGCCGCGATAGACCTGGCGCACCGCCGCCACCAGCCCGGGCCATTGCGGGGCGTCCTGCAGCTTACGTAGCTCGGTGCCGACCACCAGCGCCTCGGCGTGTTCGTCCTCGGCCAGCTGTGCCAGCGGCAACAACGCCTTCTGATACGCGGCGAACCAGGCCGCCTGATCGTCGGGCGCCACCTCGCCAGCCCAGTGCCCGGGGATCCAGACATGCACCTTGAGCGTGGGACTCAGGCCGGCGCGATGGCTCTGGCGCAGCGCCGCCCGCAGCGCCTCCAGGCGGCTGTCGCTGCCCAGCACCGGGTCGTTGGAATGTGGGGTTGCCTGCCACACGAACGCCACCAGCAACGCCTTGCTCGCACCGGTGGCGGCCAAGGCCTCCAGCGACTGCGCGGCAGCCGGGCTTTCCCAGGGCGCGTTGGCCGAAACCTTGACGTTGGCGCCCATCCACATCGGCGCGGCGGCATTGCAGCCATTGGCCAGCAGGCACACACCCAGCACCGCAAAAAGGGTCAGAACGCGCTTGAACATGCAGCCGCTGCCTCGCTGGTCGACGCTGCCGTGCCCTGCACGCAGCGGGTCGTGCCCAGGGTCGCATGTGTCGTGTCGGGCGGCGCCATGGTGCCGGTGGTTGGGCCCACGGCCGCGTCAGGAGCGCTGGCGGGCGTGGATGCACCGAGCACGGCTTGCGTCTGCACTCGGCCCTGCCATGCCACTGGCGCATTCGCTGGCAGCACCACCGCCTCACCCTTCACCAATGCCCGTGCGTGGGTGGCTGGCACCGCGCGCAGCCAGCTCCCCCAGCCCTGCGGTTGCACCCAGGCTGCACCGAGCAGGCCAAGCAGCAGCAAGCCGGCCGCCTGGCTGCGCTGGTCCGGCTGCAAAGCGCGCAGCAGCAACGCGGCCGGCACCCACAGCAGCACCAGCGCATCGAACCCGGCCCAGCCGAAGGCGAACGACAGCGCTGCCGCGCAGATCACGGTCCCGGCGCTGGCGATCACGCCACGCGCCAGCGCCGCGCTGCGCGCACGTAGCACGAGCGCCAGCACCGGGAAGCAGACCGCCGCAGCCACGCCCCAACGCACCGCTGGCAACCAACCCTGCGCCTGCGCGGCCAGCGGCAACGGCAGCGAGTGCGCGCCCTGCGCGATGTTCGACAGTGCCGGCCACGGCGCATGGAACACGGTCAGATTGACGTACGCCCATATGCCGAGCAGAAACACGAACGGCAGATAACACACCAGGTAGAACGACCCCGGCGCCTTGCGCCGCAGTTGCGGCGGGATCACCAGCAACAGCCACGGCGCCACCATTGTCGACAGTGCCAGCGTCTGCACATCCAGGCACAGCAAGAGGCACAGCCAGCCAGCGATACGCAGGTAGGTAAACGCCTCCACCGGCGCCTGCAGGCGGCGCAGCGTACGGCACAAGCCATAGAACGCCAGCAGCCCCACCGCCTGGCTGCCGCCGGCCGTGATCGGCAGCAGGAACAGCGGGTTGCAGCCCACCAACAGGGTCAAACCGCTGGCCCAGCCACGCCCGAACACACCGGCCAGGTCGCGCCACAGCAGTGACAGGAACACGGCATTGGCCGCCACCGCCAGAAACGGCCAGACCAGGAACGGCAGATCCCAGCGATGTAGCGCCCGCTCCACCGCCCAGGTCAACAGACCCGTCGCCGGCACGCCCACGCCGGGGGCGGCCACCGGTGCGGCGCCGCCCAACGACTGCACCAGCAAGGGCTGACTCAACAGCGACAGCGCTACCACCGCCACCAGGAATGCCGGCAGAACGCGGTCGCGACGCACGGCAGCCGGCTCATTCTTCGAGTGCGGCACGGCGCTCGTTTTCCGAATGCTTGCTGAGGCCATGCGTGGTCTTCTCCCAATAGAAAGGATTGTGGATCAGCTGCCAAAGACCTTTGTAGCCGGCGATCGACTGCAATACCCAGTAAAGCGGCACCGTGAGCGCGTACGGTGCCAGCTTGAAGTAGTCGCGTTTGAACGCAGCCACCAGCGTGATGTAGATGAAAAACGCGTTGGCCAGCAGCAGATTCACCAGCGAGATCGCAGCCAGCCACGGCGGAAAGATCGCATCGAACACGCGCGCACCGCTCACCACGCTAATCAGGCACAACGCCCACATCACCGGCACGCCCAGCGCAATGAAGAAATTGCCGCCGATGAAGAACTGGAAGCCCCAAAACCCCTTGAATCCGGTACTGCGGTACAGATGCACCGGGTCGCGCATATGCACCAGCCAGGTCTGCATGTAGCCCTTGAGCCAGCGCGAGCGCTGCCGGATCCAGTTGGGGATGCTGACGTTGGCTTCTTCGAAGGTAGTGGAATTGACCACGTTGACGCGGTAACCGTTCTGGATCAGGCGCACGCCCAGGTCGGCGTCTTCGGTGACGTTGTAGGGGTCCCATGCGCGCACCTGCCGCAGCACATCCAGACGGAAGTGATTGGAGGTGCCACCCAGTGGAATCGGGATGCGCAGGTATTCCAGCGCCGGCAGGTAGAAGTCGAACCAGAGCGTGTACTCCAGCGTGAACATCCGTGTCAGCCAGTTTTCGTCGGCGTTGTAGTAATTCAGCCGTGCCTGGATGCACACCACGTCTTTTTCCGCCTTGCGGAATGCGGCCACCACGCGCTTGAGCTGGTCCGGCTCGGGCTTGTCTTCGGCGTCGTAGATGGTGAGCAGCTCCCCACGCGCGAAATGCAGCGCATAGTTGCAGGCCTTGGGCTTGGTCTTGGGCTGCGACGGTGGCACCCGAATGATTTCGAAGAACGTTTCCAGGCCGAGTTTCTTGGCCGCCTCGATGGTCTCCACGTCGTCGGCTTCCAGCACCAGCTTCACGTCGAGCTTGCTGATCGGGTAATCCAGCTTGCGCAGTGCGTTAGCCAGGATCGGCAGGACTTCCGGCTCCTTGTACATCGGCACCAGCACGGTATAGACCGGCAGGTCGTCATCGCGCAGCGCAGCCACCTCGCCTTCGGTGACCTTGATGTCGATGCGATGACGCGAGCCAAACCACACCAGCAACAGCTTCAGGCCGAAGGTGGCCAGGAAGCCCAGCGCCACCAGCATGTTGACGGCAATCAGCGCCGGCACCGGAAACACCACCAGCGTTACCACCAGCAAGGCGGCCAGCACCCACAGCGTGATCTTCTGCCTGTGCGTCACCACCTGGCGCGCCGAATAGGTCGGCGCATGCGCGGCGAGCAGGTTCAGCGCGTTGTCGGTGAGCTGCTCGTCGGCGTGGCGTTGCAGGCTCCAGATGATGTCGAACTTGGCGGTGCCGACAAAGCGCACCTCTTCGCCGTAGTGCGCGCGCGCCCAGGCAAACAGCGCCGGGTCCGGGTCGGCCACTGCCAGCACCAGCACGTCGTTCTCGCGCCGCCACGGCAGCAGCAGGCGTTGTGCATAGCTGTCCAGATCTCCGGGAACCAGCAGCGCCGGATCCGGCGGCTGCTGCACCAGGTCGATGAATTCCAGCCCGAAGTGCGCCGCCACGATGGCGTAGAAACGCTGCGCCGGCACGCCGCGCTGGGCCAGAATCACATCACCCAGGCGCGAGTTCCAGCGCTGCTGCAGTGCCAGCGCCGCACCCAGTTGCTCGTCGGTGATGACGCCTGCCGACACCAGCGCACGACCCAGCAGCCCGCGTTCGCGGCCGATGTCCGGCGCCCGTCCCAGCGCATCCAGTTCACAGGTGACCGTCATGGCGTGGCGTCCTTAGAACCGCCACCAGGCCGCCACGAAGGGCCCGCCTGCGGCACCGGTATTGCGGCCCATCACCGGCTGCTGATAGCCCAGCTGCCACTGGCTGCCGCCCGGCGCGGTGTACAGCGAGGACAGCTGCAGCTTGGTGAGGTCGTAGTTGGTGCCGGTGGCGACGAAGCCGGTATCGCCAGGCCTGGAACTGATGACAAACGCATCATTGCGCCCATTGCCCAGCCCCTGGATGACGTTGAGCTCGCCCAGTAGCAACCAGTTCGGAGCCAGGCTCAAGCCGGTGGACGCATCCACCCGCACTTCGTCCGACGCGGCACTGCCACGCAAACGCACCGCGCCGCCCAGGTCGACATAACCGTTGTGGCCACCCAGCGTGTAACCACGACCGCGGCTATAGCGCAGCTCCAGGCCGTAATCGCCCAGGCCCAATGCCGGATCAGGTCCGGGATTGCCCGGGTGGTACGTCTTGCTGCGGCCGTAAGCGGGAATGCTCACCAATGCCTGCATGGCGCTGCGCCACACATCGTCCTGCGCAGCGGGCAGTGCGTAGCGCAGACCGATTTCCTGGTCCGCGAACCCCGTGGTGCTGCGACGCGCACGAGCTGGCACGCCGTCGACCGGCTCGTCGTTGTTGAAACCGACTTCGGTGAAATAAAAATTGCCGATCAGGCTCAGACGGTCGCTCAGGCCATGCTCGACGTAGACGTTGAGCTGGTCCTGGCGGCTACGCCCGTTATTGGCGAAATCGCCGCGGCGATGCGCATCGTCAAACCAGCCGGTTCCATCGCTATGCAACGCCTTGACGATCACCAGCGTGTCGCCCTGCGGCTGGGTCCAGGCACCGGCCATGGCGGTGCCCGGCAGTGCCGACAAGGAGCAGCCCATGGCAAGCGCGCAGATTGCAGCCAGTGGCAGCCGGCAGGATCGGCGACGGGACACGGCTGCCAGGGCAACCGAACTGGACTGCAGGCAGACAAGGCACGCCTGACGGACCCGCGAGCGCGGGTCGTTCTTTGCAAACATTTGTACGATTCCTGATGGGGGACCCGTTAGGGGCAGGACGCACGGATGAGGTCACACTTCTAAGCGAAACGTATCACAGTTTAGACCAATTCCCGATCACAGATTTACCATCAATTTAACGCGCGGAGGTCATTTCGAACGCAACAATCTGGGCACCTGGGCAGCCGCGTGGGTCCAGATCGCCAGCCAGACTCCCAGCTGGGTCGGCAGGTCGCGCTGGCCCGCCTCGAACTTGCGGAAATACCGCCACAGGCCGCGGTGCTTGTGCCACTCCACGAAGAATGGGCGCGCACGGCTGGAGACGCCGCGCACATGGACCACCTGCAGATCGTTGGCCACGGCCACCAGCGCGCCGGCCTGGCGCGCGCGCCGGCACAGGTCCAGATCTTCGGCATGCAGCCGGTAGCGGCCATCCCAGCCACCCAGCCGGTCGAACAGGCTGCGCTGCATCAGCATCAACGCACCGGAAATGGCATCCACCGGTTGCAGCGACATGCACGGGTCGGCCGGCACCGCCAGTTGCGCGGCAGCACGCGGCGCGCGCAGCATCGCTGCAAAGTCGGGGTCGCGCCGCCGCACCGCCGCATCCGGCCGGCCCTGTTCGTCCACCTGCTCCACCCCCAGCAGCACGGCGGCGTGCCCGGCGGCGCGGGTGCACAACTGCACCAGCGTGTCGGTTTCGACCATCAGGTCGGGGTTGATGAACACCAGCCACGGGGCGGTGGAATCGCGGGCGCCCTGGTTGCAGGCGGTGGCAAAGCCGGGATTGTCGGGATTGGCGATGAAGTGCACCCGGGCGTCGGCCAGGGCATGCCGTTGCACCAGCTCCAGGGTGTCGTCGCTGGAGGCATTGTCCACCACCCGGATCTCGTCGATGCCCTCGGCCGCGCGCAGCCGCGACAGACACGCATCGATGGTGCTGCTGCTTTGGTAGGTCACGACGACGGCGGCGATCTGGACAGGAGTCATTGGCGCATTATCCGGTGGCCAGGCCTCGCAGCGCCATCGCAGGCGCACGTCCGGCATCCAGCGCTCGCGCAGCGGGCGAAAACCACACGCGGGCGGCGAGCGTCTTGAGCACCGATACCGGTCCAGCGTGGCGGCCGGCAACCGCAGCGGGCATACTGCGCGCCCGACGGCCGCCCAGCGGCATGCATCGGTGCCGTTCGCGGCGCCCCCCTCACTCGATCTCCGTGATGACAGCCAGCAACCGCGTGGTTTGCCGCTGCCTTTTCACCTTTTGCCTCGCGGCGGCCTGATGCGGCCAGCGCGGCAACGACGGCCCGGCAGCGCCGTCCTTGGTTTCGCCGGCCTGCGCACCGGTCATGCAAACGCGCTCCCATCTAGTTGGTCTATACCACCAGCGGTTCGCGTCACCAGCAGTCGTCTGTCCGGGATTGCCTGATGAGTGCCATCCATCAGGTCCACGGCATGAGCCTGGCGTTGGCGCTGCCGGACTGGCCAGCGCTGACCGTGGACGAAATCCAGCAGGTGCTGCAGCAGTTCGTCGGTATCGGCGGTGGCGAGGTGGTGCGCTGGCATAGCGCGCGTCCGTTCTCCGCAGCCGCCTTGGTCGAAACCGCCAGCGGGCCGGTGATCGTCAAGCGCCACCATCGCCGCGTGCGCAGTGCCGCAGCCTTGCGCGAGGAACACGGCTTCATGGCGCATCTGCGCTGGGCCGGCGCACCGGTGGTGGAGGTCCTGCATGCGGCCGGCGGCCAGACTGCGCTGGCGCAGGACCCATGGGTCTATGAGGTGCAACGCGTCGGTGCCGGCCAGGACCTGTATCGCGACGCCTTGTCGTGGACGCCGTTCGCCAACTGCGTCCATGCGCAGGCGGCAGGCGAGGCGCTGGCACAGGTGCACCGCGCCGCGCAGGGCTTCGATGCGCCGCCGCGCTCCACCAGCGTGCTGGTCGCCAACCTGCAGCTGTTCGCACAGGCAGAACCACTGCTGGCGCTGCAGCGCACGCTGCCGACGCGGCCGCTCCTGGCGGCGGCCCTGCAGCGCTTTGCATGGCAACGCGACCTGACCACCCATCTGTTGCCCTGGCATGCCAAGGCCTGGCCGCTGCTGTCTGCGCCGGGTGCGATGCCGCCGCTGTGGACGCATGGCGACTGGCATGCGTCCAACCTGCTCTGGACCACAGATGCCGACGGCCACGTCAGGGTCAGCGCGATCTTCGACTTCGGCCTGAGCGATTGCAACAGCGCGCTGTTCGATCTGGCCACCGCCATCGAACGCAACCTGGTGCCCTGGCTGCAGCTGGATGCCGGCGCACGCGCGCGGCCCCAGCTCGCCCAACTCGATGCCTTGCTGGATGGCTACGCCCTGCACCGGCCGTTAACGGGCGCGCAGCTGCGTTGCCTGGCGGCGCTGTTGCCGATCGTGCATGCGGATTTTGCGCTGAGCGAGATCGAATACTTCGCCGGCATCACCCGCTCCGCCGACAACGTGGACATCGCCTACCACCGCTACCTGCTGGGCCATGCGGACTGGTTCGCCAGTGCCGATGGCCAGGACCTGCTCGCGCATCTGCACGCGCGCGCGCGCCGCTCGCCATGAACGCTTCCTCCTCCTCTCGAGTCTTTTGCATGCCTGCATTGCGCCCTACCCTGTTCTCCCGCTGCCCGCTTACACTCGCCTTGACGCTCTGCCTGGCAGCGCCCGCGCTGGCACAGCAACGCCCCGATGCCGACGCGGTGGAACTGGACGCGGTGAATGTACGCGGCGAACGTGGAGACACCGCCACCGCACTGGGCGGCTTTGACGCCACCGCCCTGCTCGATGCACCCGCCTCGATCGCCGTGATCGAGCGCGGGCAACTGCTCGACCGCCAGGCGCGCGTGCTCAGCGAGGTGCTGCGTGCCGATGCCTCGGCCGGCGATGCGTATGCGCCGATCGGCTACTACGAAAACTTCGTAGTGCGCGGCTATTCGCTCAATGCCGCCAACAGCTACCGCATCAACGGGCTGAGCGCGGTGGGCGAGCAATCGATCGCGCTGGAGAACAAGCAGCAGGTGCAACTGCTCAAGGGCTTGTCCGGGCTGCAATCGGGCGTCAACGAACCGGCCGGGCTGATCGACTACCGCACCAAGCGGCCAGAGCAGGTGCGCAGCCTGACCCTGGGCACCGACGAGCAGGGCTCGCGCTATATCGCCGCCGACCTGGGCGATTGGTTCGGTGCCGAACGCACGCTGGGCCTGCGCGTGAATGCTGCGCGCGAAGACATCGACAGCTACGTCGATCATGCCGATGGCTATCGCAACTTTCTGTCGCTGGCCGGCGACTGGAAGATCACCCCGCAATCGCTGCTGCAGCTGGACGTGGAATACCAGCATCGTCAGCAGCGCTCGGTGCCCGGCTATCAGTTGCTGGGCGGTACGCAGGTGCCACGCGAGATCGACGTGCGCCGCCTGCTCGGCTACCAGCCGTGGGCGCGCCCGGTGGAAATGGCGTCGATCAACGCGCAACTGCGCTATGCCTACCAGTTCAACGACGACTGGCGCGCCACCGCCGAGGCATCGCGCAGCCGTTCGGCGATCAACGATTTCTCCGCGTTCGCCTGGGGCTGCTATGGCGCCACCAGTTGCGCCGACATCGCCACGCCCAATTTCTTCAGCGCGCAGGGCGAGTACGACATCTACGACTATCGCAGCCCCGACGACACCCGCGTGCACGATCAGCTACGCGCCACGCTGGAAGGCCGCCTGGTCACCGGTCCGCTGGAGCATCACCTGAGCATCGGCGGCGACTGGCTGCGCCGCACCATCGACCGCTTCGGGTCGGTCAACGCGTTCGTCGGCAGCGGCCGTATCGACCGCGACCCGGAGGTCTTTGCGCAGACCGATGTGGCACTGGACCCCAAACAACGCCGCCTGGATAGTCGCCAGCGCGCGCTGGTGCTGGCCGACCGCATCGGCCTGGGAGCCCTGTGGGAACTGTCACTGGGCGCACGCGCCGTGCGCCTGGACGAGCGCACCTTCGACCGCGACGGCCTGCTGGAGCGACGCACGCGCAAGGACGCGGTGTTGCCGCAGGCGGCGCTGTTGTTCAAGCCGCAACAGAACCTGTCGCTGTATACCAGCTACGCCAAGAGCCTGGCCGCCGGCGGCACCGCGCCATGGTTTGCCGACAACGCCGATGAAATCCTGCCACCCACCAACGCCTATCAGCTGGAAACCGGGGCCAAGCTCGCGCTGGAGGGCCTGCGCCTGGGCGCGGCGCTGTTCGATATCCGCCAGGCCTATCAATTCACCCAGCCGCAGGCCGACGGCGGCCTGCGGTTCGTGCAGCAGGGCCGCCTGCACAACCGTGGGCTGGAACTGTCGGCCGACGGGGCGGCGACCGAACAGCTGCGCCTGTTCGCCAGCGTTGCGGCCATCCGCGCGCGCGCCGAAGACACCGGCATCCCCGACATCGAAGGCCACCAGGCCATCAACGTGCCCAAGCTGCGTGCCAGCCTGCAGGCCGACTACCGCGTGCCTGGCGTCGATGGCCTGGCCGTGCTGGCAGGCCTGCAGTACAGCGGGCGCAAATTCGCCGACCGGCTCGGCAACGCCAGCGTGCCGGCCTATACCGTGGCCAATCTGGGCGCGCGCTATGCCACCACCGTCGGTGGCCTGGCGACCACCTGGCGGGTGAACGTGGACAACCTGTTGGACAAGCGCTACTGGCGCGATTCGGGCGAATACCAGGGCGATGCGTACCTGTTCCCGGGCGCGCCGCGCACCGCGCGCCTGACGGTGCAGATGGATTTTTGAGGCCTGCGGCCCCCATCCGCCCTTCGGGCACCTTCCCCCGCAAGCGGGAGAAGGGAGTCGAAGCGAGTCACTTGTGATTGGGCGTGTTTCAGGCACCGGCTGAAGGCAGCAGCAGCTTATTCCGCGGCGAAGGCGCTGGCGTGTTTCCATCGCACGCAGACTCGGGGCATCGCGCAGCATCCACTGACAACTGCAACACGGCTTTGCTTGTGCTGCACCTCTCCCCCGCTCTCCACTTTCCATCAGGCAGTGCATGTCGTTGCTCGAATCCATCGCTGTCGTGATCAACCTGCTGGGCGTGTGGCTGACCGCGCGACGCATCCGCTGGTGCTGGCCGGTAGGCATCGTGGCGGTGGCCTTGTACGCCTGGCTGTTCTACCAGTGGAAGCTGTATTCGGACATGCTGCTACAGGGCGTGTACGTGCTGACCCAGCTGTATGGCTGGTGGCAGTGGCGACAAAGCAGTGGCATGCAGGCACGCATCCGCCCGCTGCCGATGCCGCCGCCGGAGCTGTGGCGCTCACTGTGCATCGGCGCCGCGTTCGCCGCCGCGCTGGGCGCGTACATGCACCATCGCACCGACGCCGTGCTGCCATGGCTGGATGCGGCGCTGGCCAGCTTCAGCCTGGTCGCCAGCGTCTGGGCCGCGCGCAAGCGCATCGCCAACTGGGTTTTGTGGATCGTCCTGGACTGTGTCTACGTCGGCGTGTTCGTCTACAAGGGGCTGTATCCCACCGCCCTGCTCTACGCCGGCTTCGTGGTGCTGGCCGTGTACGGCTGGCGCAGCTGGAACGCCCAACGCGCGCGGGGCCCGATGCCCGCAGCGTGAGTCAGGGCCGGTTTGCGGCCGCGGTCTTTCTTTACCATCGTGGCCTTGCCGGTTTCTGGTCATCACCTTGCACATGCTGTGTGTCACCTCGCGGCGGATCGCCGCATGAACGTTTCACGCCAAGCCACCATCACCGATGCCATCGGCGCGCAGATTGCAGCCGGCGCCTGGGGCCCGGACCATCGCCTGCCGGTGGAACGCGCGCTGGCCGAGCGCTTCGGTTGCACCCGGATCACGCTACGCGAAGCACTGCAGCAGCTCGAAGCCGAAGGCCGCATCTACCGCGAGAATCGCCGTGGCTGGTTTGTCAGTGCACCGCGCGTGCGCTACGACCCCACCAGCATCGCCGGGTTCATGCAGTACGTGGCTGCGCAGGGGCGCAGACCGCGCACCGAGTTGTTGAGCGCCAGCCTGCAACCGGCCGGTGCGCAGTTTGCCGCCGCGCTGCGCCTGCACGGCCCGCAGGAGCAGGTCTTCGTGCTGCAGCGTCGGCGCTGGATCGATCGGCGTGCGGTGCTGCTGGAAACCAATGTCGTGCGCGCCGCGTGGGCGCCGGGCCTGCTGGAACACGACCTGGCCGGCTCGTTATCGAACGTGTTCACCCAGAAGCTGGGCCTGTTCCTGAGCCGCAGTCAGTTGTCCATGCATCCGGCCGGGCTGGATGCAGCGCAGGCGGTGCTGCTGCAGTCCACCCCCGGCACCCCGTGCTTCCGCCTGCAGCGGGTGAGCTTTGCCGAGGACGGCAGCGCGGTGGAGCTGGATATCGAATCCTGGCGCCACGATGCGTTGGACGTGGTGGTGCACACGCAGGCACCGGCGCGTTCGGCGCTGTAGCGCCGGGAATCGGGAATCGGGAATCGGGAATCGGGAATCGGGAATCGGGAATCGGTGACGAGCGTGCTGCGCTGCCATCTTCGTTGCAAGGCAGCTACGGGCCGAACAAGGTCCGCTGCGGGTCCGGCGGCGGCAGCTCGGCCAGCAGCTGGCTCAGCTGCTCGCGCTGGGCACGTAGTGGGTCGTGCATGAGGAAGCCGGCCAGGCGCGCGTGCCAGGCCGGCCAGCGGGTGGCCAGCGCGTCCATGTCGCCATCGGCCGGGCGGCCTTCATGCGGCGAGGCGACGAAGGCGGTGTCGCACAGCACGTTGCGCCAGCCCAGCCCGCCCATGCGCAGGCTCAGGTCCACCAGCGCGGCATACCAGGAGCCGTAACTGCTGGCATCCAGGCCGCCGGCCTTGCGCCGTGCAGTGCCGCGCAACAACACCGCATGGCCGACCGCCGATGGCAGCTCCGGATGCAGCGGCGGCATCGCCGCACAGGCGGCGGCAAGCCGTTCCGGTGCCTCCGGCAGGGGATTGAGTTCGCCCAGGCGCGGCCAGCTACAGGCTTCGCCCACATTGCTCCACGGGGTGGCCGTGGCGATGGCGGCATCGCGCGCGAAGCATGCGCTCAACTGGCCCAGCCAGCCCGCTAGCGGGCAGGCATCCACGCCCAGCACCACCACATCGGCATCGCCGCAGGCGCTGAGCATTTCATCCAGATGCGCCACCTCGCCCAGCATGCGCTGGCGACGGGTGTGGTGCGCCTGCAACGGCGTGCGTGCCAACCAGTGTTCGATCACCGCGCGTCCGCGCGGACCGGCCTGCGCATCGTCGGCCAGCCACACCCGCGTGCCGGCCGGCGTGGCGGCATCCAGCGCGCCCAGGCAGGCATCCAACGCCTCGTCGTCGGTGCCGACCGGCACCAGCACGACGGGAAGAATTATGTCCGTAATCAGGCTTGCGAAACCTCAGACGCAGGCTCCGACCCTAGCCGGTCATCTAACATAAACATTATCCAGATAAACCTCAGAGGGAACAGCTGTGAGCTCACCAATGCTATTGACAAAACTTGAAGTGTAGCCAGAGAAAGTGAGCTCAACCTGCTTTCCGGCATACTTTGAAAAATCAATATCGCTCACCTGAACAAACCTAGGGCACGTCCGCGACGCTGAACAAGTCTGATCCTCCTTGTTTGCACCATTATAACTAGCCAAAGATTCAACCTGCCCCGTAGCCAAATCACGTACGGTCACGTAAAGAGAACCATCCCTGAATGTTCTCGGCGTGTATGCATGCTGAAAAATATCGCCTATCTTGTAAGCAAAGCTTAATTTCGCAGCAACTGGAACCACAAACGTTTGAGACACTCGGCCGCACAAGTTAAAACCCCCAACATCACCCCTATTCCCCAGAGAAACGATCGCTACGTAGCCGTCGGCGGGCGACTCTGTCGCCCCGCCCAGGCGAGCCCCACCTTGCGTGTAACTTGCATTTGCGCAGCTGGAAAATGCACCTGCCTGGACTGATGCAAAACTCCACGCCCAAGGACTACCAAGCCTGTCGAAACTTCCGTTGACAACTTGGCACAGCGCATTGAACGAGAAGAGCATGGTTATGGAAGCCACAACTAATGAATAACTTTTTTTATACATGGCACTACCCTCGCTGGAAGTGATGAGACCACAAAAAGTCTAATACCAATCAAAAAGCATTACACCGCCACTTAATTTTCATCAAAATAATTATAAAAACAATGATGGCAGTCGCAAATTCATCAATTAATCATGATGGAATTACTCACTTACCGCTTGACTTATTCATAGGCGTCATTGATTCGAATCGACGACCATATTCATCCGTGAGGTTTCGTGCTTCCATGGGATTCCGGACAATACTAGGAGTCAGCAGAACTATCACTTCACTGCGCCTCTTATTTTGGGTCTTCTGCCCAAACAAAGAACCTAAAACTGGCAGCTTACTCAAGAACGGAACCCCTGCTGAGCCATCGCTAGTACTATCCTGAATTAGTCCAGCTAGCATAATGGTATCACCACTCTGAATTGCCGCCTCTGTCTTAATACGACGAGTGTTAATATCCACATTGCATGCGGCCTGATTAACTGTCGCCGTTGCGGATGCGCACGCAGTTGGCCTATCGCCTGGACTACTGACTTCCTGCACGATATCCAGAAACACCATGCCGTCTTTGGTGACACGCGGACGTACTTTAAGGATCACGCCGGTGTCGATGTACTGCACCGAGGAGAAGCTGCTGTCGCTACCCAGGCCGGTATTGATCGAGGTGGAATTGATCGGAATGCGTGAGCCCACGTTGAGCGTCGCTTCTGCGTTGTTGCGCACGAACACCGACGGGGTCTGCAGCAAACGTACATTGGTCACAGTATCCAGCGCGCTGATGATTGCAGCAGCGTTTTTACCAAGGAAACTCCAAGCAAGCCCACCGCTGCCAACTTTGCCGGCAATATCACCCCAGATGTTACGTCCAGCCGCATTTGCGAGGCCAGCACCAAGGCCGATGCCGGTTCCATTCGTTACGCCATTATCGGTCGCGGCGCCAGGTGCGTTGACCGCATTTTCGAAGTACCAGTTCACGCCGTAACGTAGCTCGCCGGTCAGATTGACCTCCGCAATTTGCGCTTCGATATGCACCTGCATCGGCATGACGTCGAGTTTTTCGATGACGTCGCGGATCGAGGCCCAGGATTGCGGAGTGGAGCGCACCAGCAAGGTGTTGGTTTCGGCCACTGCCGATACGCCCACCTTGTCGCCCTGCACTTCCAGCGTTACCGCGCCATTGCCGTTGCTGCGCGGGGACAACTGCAGGCTGCCGTTGCCCAGGCCGCCGCCACTGTTACCGCCCATGCCACCGCCGCCGGACTCACCGCCCACCGTGCCGCTACTGCCACTGCTTTCGCCGATGCTGCCGCCGGTCATGCCGGAACTGCCACCCATGCTGCTATCGCGATTGCCCAGCTGGCCGCCGAGGACGCTGCTCTCGGCCCCCGGCGCCAGCGAGGCATTGGAATCGCCACCACTGCTGCGGCCACCGAACACTTCCGACAATCGATCCGCCAGGTCCTTGGCCTTGATGTACTTCAACTCGTAGGAGAACAGCCGCACGCCGCCGCCGGCGCTGTCGATGCGGTCCAGCCACTGCTGGATCTGGTCCAGATAGCGCGGCTGCGGGGTGATGACCAGCACCGCGTTGGCGTTTTCCAGCGGCATGAAACGGAACATGCCGGCGCTGGGTGTCTTGCTCTGTTCGCCGAACACCTTTTCCAGATCCGCGCTGACTTTCTCCGCCTTGCCGGACTGGATCGGGAACACGCCCACCGACATGCCCGACAACCAGTCCACGTCGAAGATCTGCACGGTGCGCAGGTAGTTTTCCAGCTCGGCGCGGGTGCCGCCCAGGGTGATGACGTTACGCGCCGGGTCGGTGCCGACGATGGCATTCGGCCGTGCGTAGGGCTCGAGCACCTTTTTCATTTCGCTGGCGGAAATGAACTTCAACGGCACCACGCGCACTTCGAAACCGCGTGCGGCCGAGGGCGATGCAGTGCTGGGCGCGACCGTGCCGGCCAATGCCTGGTCGGCCGGCACGATGTTGTAGCGGCCACCGCTGAACACCATGCGGGCGTTGTTCCAGCCCAGCACCATCTCCAGCAGGTTCAGCGCCTGCGCGGGCGAGACCGGGTTGGGCGTGGCCAGGGTCACGGTGCCTTGAACGCCGGGCGCGATCACGTAGTTCTGCCCGAGCATGTCGCCCAGGATCGCCTTGACCACCGCCTGCACCGATTCGCCTTCGAAGTTGAAGGTGGCGCTGCCGCTGCTGGCCATGCCCAACGTGGGCGACGGCGCCGACGCGGCGCTCTGGTTGATCATGGTGCCGCTGCCGCGCCGGATCACCGGGCTGGGCTTGGCGTCGGCATTGGCGTCGGCCCGCTGCTCGGCAGCGGTCTGGGTGGCGCCGGCGGCGCCGACTTGCGGATCCAGGCGCGCAGTGCGGCGCACGTCCGGGGGCGGAGTGGTGGCGCAACCGGCCAGCAGGCCAATCAGCAGGGACACGGGAAACAGGCGCGGCGTCATGCGTTCACTCATTGGGTCTGACCGGGGGGTGAGCCGCTCTGGCGCTGCTGTTGCAGCTGGCGGCGTCGGGCTTCGATGCGTTCGCGGATGGCACGCATCTGATCGTCGGAGGGGCGTGGGGCTTCCTGCGCACCATCGCTGCGCTGCGGCGGCACCGTGGGCGGTGCCTGCCCGCCGGGTTGCTGCTGCGGCGGCGTGGTCGGTTGCGGCGGCTGCTGCGGCGGTTGCACGGCCGCGCCGGTATCGGGCACCGGCAATGGCGGGGTGCTGCCGGCAGCGCCGCGCGCGGCGGCATTGGCGGTGGGTGGCTGCCCGCCCTGGCCGTTGAATACATGCAATTCCAGGGTCTGGGTGCCGCCGGGGCCTTCGATGGTGGCGCTGCGCGGCTGCAGCGCCAGCAGGCGCCAGCCCTTGACCGCGTCGCCGCCCAGCTGCACGCGCACCGAATCGCGCGGGTCCAGGGTCAGCGTGGCCATCTTGAAGGTCTCGGTCAGCAACACGCCGGTCAGGCGCACCGTGGAGGCAGCGCCGCTGCCGTCGTTGCCGGACAGGAAGAACGGATGCGGCAGGCGGTCTTCGGCGAAGGCCGGGTGCGCGGCGATCTCCGAATATTTTTCGAAGGCGCCCAGGCGCTCCGGTGCCGGCGCCGGCAAGGTGGGCAGGCGTTGTACCAGGGCCGGGTCGTCCGGCAGCAGTTCCACCCGCTTGCCCAGCCCGGCCACGGCCAGGGTGCACACCAGCAACGCCCAGCCGGCCACGGCGGCCAGCAGCCAGGTGCGCAGGCCGATCAGGTCAGGGCGCATTGCTGGCCTCCCCGGCGGCCGCGGGTGCTGCATCGGTGTTCAACGGCGCGGCGCTGGCGCCCGGTCGCAGATAGCCGGCCAGTTCGAAGGCGATATCCAGGCCGTTGCCGCTTTCGTTGGGCGAGAGTTGGTAGCGCTGCGCCATCACGTTGAGGTTGTCCACGAACAGGCGCGGGGTGCCGTTTTCCAGGCTGTACAGCACCGAGGCCAGCTCCGGGGTGCCGCAGCGCAGGCGCACCTGCACTGCCACGCGGGTGAAGCGGGCCTTGCTTTCCGGCTGCAAGGGCGAGCGGTTGCTGATGGCGCAGCTACGGTTGCCGGGGCTGGCCTCCACCACCGCGCGCTCCAGCCGTTGCACCAGCCCGGCCGAGGCCAGCTCGGCGGAGGTTTCCGGCAGGAAGCCGGGGCGGCTTTCCAGGGTCTGGCGCGCCTGCTGCAGCCGTTTGCTGACTTCCGGTGCCTGCTGCAGCTGCACGCGCACGCGCAGCTCGCGCTCGCGCAGCGATTGCAGGTCGTCCTGTGCGGCGATCATCGGCTGGGTGAACCAGGGGTGCACCAACACCAGATACCCCACGCCCAGCACCAGCAGCAGCAGGCCCAAGGCGATCCAGCGGTCGCGCTTAACGCTGCGTGGCATCGGCGGCCTCCTTCGCACCCGGGCCCGCCAGCTCGGCGGTGATGGTGAAGCGATCGACATTGCGGCCGGCATCGCTTTGCAGCACGCCGGTCAGCGAGGGCGTGCGCCACAGCGACGAGCCTTCCAGGCGCCGCACCAGCGAGGAGGCTTCGTTGCTCAAGCCGATCAATTGCAATTGCCCACCTTCGACCGAGAATTTTTCCAGATAGGTGCCGCCCGGCAGACGCCGGCTCAGCTCGTCCCAGATCTCCACCGAGGTCGGGCGCGTGGCACGTTGTTGCTGGAAGAAGTTGGCGCCTTCGACCAGGTCCATCAGTTGCTGGCGTTCGGCGGCCACCTGGCGCGCGCGCGCGGCATTGGCCTGCACCTTGGCGCGCAGGTCGTCGGCGGCCTGGCGGCGATTGTCCAGCAGCAGCCAACCGGCCACCGCCAGCAGCAGCACGGCGGTGGCGGCAAGCAACAGGTTCCAGCGCTGCATCGGGTCGCTGCGGCGCAGGCGACGTGCCGGCGGCAGCAGGTTCACGCCCAGCGGCGCGCCCTGCGCATCGGCCACGTCGATGCCGGACAGCGCCGTTGCCCAGGCATCGGGCACACCGGCCGGGCCATCGATCATGCGCCGCGGCACCACCACCAGTTCGACATCGAGCTGGCCGTCTTCGCGCACCTCGAGCACGCGTGCATCGAAATACACCTGGTCGGCGGTGAACGGGGTTTGCCGGTCGATCTCGAAGCGCGCCACATCCTGCAGCCGCGCCGCGGCGGCGGCCGGCAGGCGCAAGGGCCGCCGCAACGTGTGCGTGGCCGGCAACAGCCAGTGGCGCGGCAAGCCGTCCAATGCGCTCGGCAGCACCGCATTGACTTCCTGCGGCTGCAGCGGCCACGGCAGGCTGGCGATCGCCTCGCGGCTGTGATCGCGCTGGCGCACCACCTGCAAGGTCTCCCCGTCCAGCTGCAACAGCAGGCGCGCCTGCGACAGGCCCAGCTGCCATTGCCAGCGCTGCGGCAACCATGCCAGCAGCGATTGCTGCCACCAACGCCAGAAGCCTCCGGCGCCCGGCATGGCGCGTACGCCGATACGGCCCAAGGTGTCCCGCCATGCGGTCATTGCACTGCTGCTCCCTCTTCCCAACGCAACACGGTGTAGGCCGATCCCGGCAAGGCAGACGCGCTGGTGGACACCACCGCGCGCAATACGGCCTCGCGTCCCTGACTCAGTCGCGCCCGGCTCTCGATACTATAAGTGTCCGAGCCACCGACCGTCGCGTCACTGCCCGGCAAACCCGGCGGCGCGTCACGCTGGGCCAGCAGCTGCCGTGCGTCCAGGCCCATCGCGATCAACACCGGACCAGGTGCAAAGCGCGCTTCCGGCCGCGAACGGCCGCTGTGCAAGGTGATGTTGGGCAACAGCTTGCGATACAGCTCGCTGTCCATGCCCAACACCAGCCGCAGTTCGCCCAGGGTTTCGAACGGGCTGTCCTTGGCGCCGTATGGGAGGCCGGCATCGGCGTAATCGCGGTCTTCCGCGCCGCCACCGGGCTGGCTCAACGAGTCGCCATCGCGCCAATCGACGATGGCGCCGGCAATGCGCGTGTCGCGGCCCTGTTCACCGCCGACTGCACGCACCAACCCGGCCAGCAGCGCCGGCTCGGCCATGTTCAGATCCACCTTGCCACTTTCATCGGTGATGCGGATCTCCACCGTGGCATCGTCCATCTGCCAGCGATAGCGCCGGCCATCGGCGCGCCAGCGTGTCTGGAGATCGGCGCTGCGCAAGCGAAACAAGGCGTATTCCAGGCCGGCACGTGCGTATTCCTGCGCCTGCGTGCCATTGCGCAGCATGCTGCCCTGCAGCGCCTCCACGCGCGCGCTCAACGCGAATGCGCCGATCATCGCGGTGAGCAAGGCGATCAACCACAACACCAGCACCAGCGCGGCCCCGCGCGCCCGGCTCATTGTCCTGCCCCCGGGTTGCTGGATTGCGGCAGGGCCACCACCACCGGCGGCCAGGGCGCATCTTCGCTGCGGATGTCGATGCGCACCAGCAGCGGCAGGCGGTCGTGCCATTCCCACTGCGGCAACCATGCGCTCAGGCGGCCGTTCTGCGGGTCCATGCCGCGATAGCGAAAGCTGACCTGCTGCACGCCGTCGGCCAGCGTCTCCGGCGGCAAGGCGGTGCCTTCCTCGATCGACTTGCCCGATTGCAGCATGGTCAGCGCAATCTGCAGGCGGCGTTGCTCGCCCTCGCCAGCCACCGACAGGTCGTGCAGATACGGGCCGCCACGGCCCAGGTAATCCGGCACGTCGGCAGCAAAGCGCATGCGCTGCGGCTCGCCGACGAACAGCATCGGTTGCTGGCTCTGCGGATCGATGCCCATGGCCAACGGCAAAGCGGCCGCCAGCCGCTGGCGCAGGAACTGTTCCACTGCACGCATGCGCTCGCTACGTTGGGCGATGGCCTCGCCGCGCTGGCTCACCGCACTGGCAGAGCGCAAGGTGGCAAACGCCAGCGCCAGCCCGCCGACCAGCAGCATGGTGGCCAGCAGCACCTCGATCAGGGTGAAGCCGGCGCTGCGCGAACGGGTCATCGCGCCCCCTCCTGCGCGGTGGCCGTCACCAGCCGCAAACTGCGCCATTGCAGCATCTGGTTGGCCGCCTCGCCCCACCGCACCACCAGGGTGAGTTGCAGCAACGTGGGCCCGCCAGGGGCCACCGGTGCCTGCGGGTTGCGCCGCGGTTCGTCGTACGGGCGCACCTCCATGGACCAACGGAAATGCCCGTTTTCGAAACTGCCCTGCTGCTGCCCGGGCAGCAACGGCTTCTCCACGCCCTGCACGGCCAGCAGCGATTGCGCGTGCAGCGCCGCGCGCGTGCCTTCGTCGGCTGCACGCACCTGGCGTGCGGCACCGGACAACGATCCCAGCAGCAGGGTCAGCGCCAGGGCGAGCAGCGCGAAGGCGACGATCACCTCGATCAGGGAGTAGCCGCGTTGCCGCTTCATGGCACCGGCGTCCGCAATGGGCCCGAACGTACCTCGCCGGTGATCCAGCCCACGTCCACGCGCCAGCGCGCGTCCTTGACCTGCAGATCGATACGGCCGCCCGTAGAGGCGCCATCGGGGAAGAACTGGATGGCGCCTTGATCTTCCCGCGACTGCACTTGGCGCGCGCCGGTGAAGCGCACCTGCAGCGAGGACGGCAGATCGCCGTGATGGCCGCCGGGCGCTTCCCAGCGGCGCTGCAACGGGTCGATCAGGAACCGCTGCGGGGTGCCGGTGGCGATGGCCTGGGTGCGGGTGTAGCGCAACTGCGAGGCAATCGCCTTGCCGGCGGTGCGCAGGCGCATGCCGTCGATGCCGCCGTTCAAGGCAGCGGCCGCCAGCACGCCGGCCATGGCGATCAGCGCGATCACCAGCAGCATTTCCAGCAGCGAAGTACCACGCACGCCTCCGCCGCCAGGGCCGAACACGGCGGACGGGCAACGCAACGGCGGAGGCGCAACGCGCATGACCTGAAACTTATTGGTACTTGATGTCCGCGTCGTAACTGCTGCCACCGGGGCGGCCGTCCTTGCCCAGGCTCATCAGGTCGAATGGCTGGCCATCGCCGGGGACGCGGTATTCGATGGTGTGGCCCCACGGGTCGTTCAGTTCGGCCGGTTTGGCGTACGGCCCCAGCCAGCCGCTGCTGCCGCCGGGCTGGGTGACCAGGTCGTCGAGCTTGCCGGGCAGCTTGCCGGTGTCGAGCTGGAAATTCTCGATCTTGCCGGCCAGGGTCTGGATCTGCGATTTGGCCAGGTTGGCCTTGCCGCGATCGGCGCCGCCCAGCACGCGGCTACCGACCAGGGTGAGCACCGCGCCGATCAGCACGATGACGATGATGATTTCCAGCAGGCTCATGCCGGCCTGGCCTGCGCGCGACGGACTGCGAGTGATGGAACGCTTACTCATGAACGATTTCCTTGCATGTCGATGAAGGATGCCGACACCCACTGAAGACCGGGCGGGCAGTGCAATGGTTCCCGCCGGTTGCCCGGCAGTGGCCGAAAACAGGTGTCGAAACTGCCGGGCCAGCCGCGCCTAGCCGATCGCATTGGTGAGGTCATACAGCGGCACCAGCACCGAAATGATGACAAGCCCCACCACCGAGGCCAGCACCAGGGTAATCAAGGGCACCAGCGCCGCCAATGCACGGTCGATGGCCTGTGCGGTTTCCAGCTCGAAGGTGTCGGCCGTCTTCAGCAGCATGGTGTCCAGGGCACCGGATTCTTCGCCCACCTGGATCATCTGCAACGCCAGCCGCGGGAACCGCTTGCCGCGCGCCAGCGACATCGACAGGCCATGGCCGTTCTTGACGTCGTCGGCAGCGGCGGACACGTCCTCGACCAGCGCGGTATTGGACATCACGTTGCGCGCGATGCCGATCGCCGCCAGCAGCGGCACGCCGTTGCGCAACAAGGTGCCCAGCGTGCGCGTGAGCCTTGCGGTTTCCAGCCGCGCGATCAGGCTGCCGATCACCTTCTGCCGCAACAGCCAGTGATCCAATGCCGCACGGAATGCCGCGTTGCGTCGCTTGCGATCCAGCCACGCTCCCAGCACGCCCGGCACCACCACCAGCACGATCCACCAGTCGCGCACCAGCAGGCCCACGCTCAGCACCGCCTGGGTAAACCACGGCAGGGCGACATCCAGGCTTTGGTACATCTGCGCAAACTGCGGCACCACGTAGCCGAGCAGGAACAACAGCGCACAGCCCACCACCGCCAGCAGGATCGCCGGGTAGATCAGCGCATTGATGACCTTGCCCTTGAGCGCGCGGCTACGCTCCAGGTAGTCGGCCAGCCGTTGCAAGGTGTCCTGCATGCTGCCACCGGCCTCGCCGGCGCGCACCATGTTGATGTACAGCTTGGAAAACAACCCATGCTGGCGCTCCAGTGCCGAGGACAGCGGCGCGCCACCGCGCACGGTGTCGCGTATGTCGCCAATCACGCGCCGGCTTTTGTCGTCTTCGGGCAGATCCATCAGGATCGACAGGGCGCGATCCAGCGGCTGCCCGGCACCGATCAGGGTGGACAGCTGCTGGGTGAACTGCACCAGTGCCGCGTTGTCGAAGGGCTTCTTGCGCAGCAGCATGCGCAACGACGGCGAATCGCTTTCGCCGGTGGCCAGGCGCGTTTCCACCGGCAGATGGCCTTGCTCCTGCAGACGCAGCGCCACCTCGGCATCGCTGGCCGCTTCCATCTGGCCGTCGAGCATTTCGCCGTGGGCGTCGAGCGCTTTGTAGCGGTAGAGGGGCATCAGGCTGGACGGCCGGGATTCGGGATTCGGGAATCGGGAATCGGGAAAAGCAGGATCCTGCGCTGCGTTGGCGCCACCGGGCGCAGCTTTGCGCGTGCGCGACGCGTTGCCGGGACATTGCCCTGCTTATCTTCCGATCCCGAGCATCCCATGCTCACTATTGCCCCATTGACGCTCACGCATCCTCCGTGACGCGCAATACTTCCTCGATGGTGGTTTCGCCGCGCAAGGCCTTGGACAGGCCGTCTTCGTACATGGTGCGCATGCCGGCCTGGCGCGCCAGTTGTTCGATCTCGCCCATGCCGGCGCGGCGCATCACCGCGCGCCGCAGCTCGTCGTTCATCACCAGGAATTCGACGATGGTGGTGCGTCCCAGGTACCCGGTCGGCGCCGCCGCCGAGGGACGCGGACGATACAGGAAGATCTCGCCATCGGGCTGCAGGCGACGCAGGTTGAAGCGTTCGATCTCCTCCGGCGATGCGGCATAGCGTTCGGCGTTGGCCAGATCGAGCTTGCGCACCAGGCGCTGCGCCAGGATGCCGTTGATGGTGGAGGTGAGCAGGTAATCCTCCACTCCCATGTCCAGCAGGCGGGTGATGCCGCCGGCGGCGTTGTTGGTGTGCAACGTGGACAGCACCAGGTGGCCGGTAAGCGCGGACTGGATCGCGATCCGCGCGGTTTCCAGGTCGCGCATTTCGCCGATCATGATGATGTCCGGGTCCTGCCGCACGATGCTGCGCAAGGCGTTGGCGAAATCCAGCCCGATCTGCGGCTTGGCCTGGATCTGGTTGATGCCTTCGATCTGGTATTCCACCGGGTCTTCGACGGTGATGATCTTGACGTCGGCGGTGTTGAGCTGGCTCAGCGCGGTGTACAGCGTAGTGGTCTTGCCCGAGCCGGTGGGGCCGGTGACCAGCATGATGCCGTGCGGTTGCTCCAGCACCTTGCGGAACTGCGGCAGGAATTCTTCGGTGAAGCCGAGCTTGTAGAAGTCGAACACCACCGTTTCACGGTCCAGCAGGCGCATCACCACGCTTTCGCCATGCGCGGTGGGCACGGTGCTCACGCGCAGGTCCAGTTCCTTGCCCTGCACGCGCAGCATGATGCGTCCATCCTGCGGCAGGCGGCGCTCGGCGATGTTGAGCTTGGCCATGATCTTGATGCGACTGATGACCGCCGCAGTGAGCTTGGCGGGCGGGCTTTCGCCTTCCACCAGCACGCCGTCCACGCGGTAGCGCACCTTGAGCCGGCTTTCGAACGGTTCGATATGGATGTCGGAGGCGCGCAGTTCCACCGCGTGCTGGATCACCAGGTTCACCAGCCGGATCACCGGTGCTTCGGAGGCCAGGTCGCGCAAGGCTTCGATATCGTCGCTGCTGTTGGCATCGCCGTCGGCGGTTTCGACGATGGTGCCCATCGCACTGCGGCCCTGGCCATACCAGCGCTCGATCAGATCGTCGATTTCCGAGCGCAGGCCAACCTGCAGCGACAACGCGCAGCCGGTGGCAAGACGGACCGCATCGATGGCGTAATCGTCGTACGGGTCGGCGATCCACAGCTCCAGCCGGCCATCGCGCTCACCCACCGGACACAGATGGAATTGCTTGAGGAAGCGCAGCGACAGTCCCTGCACGTCGGGCAGCATTTCCGGTGGGGTATCTCCCAGTTGGCGCGCGTCCACCAACGGCAGGCCAAGCACGTCGGCGCAGGTTTCGGCATGATCGCGCTCGGACACCAGGCCCAGGCGGCCGAGCAGGGCCAGCAAGCCCATGCCCGATTCGGCCTGCAGCTGCCGCGCGCGCAGCAAATCGGTGTCCTTCAGACGACGGCGTTCAAGCAATGCGTCGACGATGCGCGCCTGGGCATTTCGATGCTCGATTGGATCGACGGCAACCGCGTTCACACTCGTCTCCACTGGTCCGGCGCCGACTGTAGCAGTTTGCCGCGGCGATCAACCGTACGCCTCTGAATCACCCTGAAAAACGATGCCCCCGGTGATTGGCCGGGGGCATCGGTCACACTATTGCCTGCACTTACTGTCGTGCGACGAGCGTCAGCTTCGCGTAGTCTGCCGCGCCGACCAACTTGATGTAGTAAGTCCCGGCCTTGGGCGCCGTGAAACGCACGGTTTCGCTGTTGCCCGGACGCGTGGACTTGGCATCGAAGCGGGTGGCGCTGGGTTCGGCTTCGTGACTGACATAGACCGACACATCGCCGGTACCGCCGTAGGTCATGAAGCTCAGCACTGCACCGGCCTTGGCGTCAAAGCTGTACAGCGTGGTGCTGGCCTCGGCGCCGCTCAGGCCGGCCAGCGGCACTTTATTGGTCAGCGCGATGGCGGTCGGTGCGCAGTTCTCGGTCGCCGGATCGCAGGGTGCTTCCAGCACCGCTTCCAGTGCGGCCTTGGCGTCGACGATGCCGCTGCCGATGGGGTGCTGGCCGGCGGAGTCACCGGGAAACGGCGGCTGGTCTGCTTGAGCAGGGTTTCCACTTGCCGCCGGGGTCAACGCGCCCTCGCCCAGACCGATGGCCGCACTCTGCACCAGGGCCACGACGCCGGCCACGTGGGGGGAGGCCATCGAGGTACCCGCCATTCCCATGTAACTGTACGAACCGGAGGTCGGCGTGGTGCTGCCGGTGTAGCCGGCCTGCCAGACATAGCCGCCCGGGTTGCCGTCCACGCTGCCGCCGCCACCCGGGCCGGCCAGGTCCACCTTGCTGCCGTAGTTGGAGTAGTAGGCGATGCCGCCAGTGATGCGCGTGGCACCGACGGTGATGGTGTTGCTGCAGCTGGCCGGCGAATGGTTGGCCGCATCGTCGCCATCGTTGCCGGCCGCCACCACCACGGTGGTACCACGCGACACCGCGCCATTGATCGCCAGCTGGGTGGCCGAATCGCAGGCACCGCCGCCGCCCAGGCTCATGTTGATGACCTCGGCCGGATTGGCATTGGCGGGGACGCCTTCGACCGTACCGCCGGAGGCCCACACGATCGCATCGGCGATGTCGGAGGTGTAACCGCCGCAGCGGCCGAGCACGCGCACCGGCAGCACGGTCGCCCCGGGCGCCACGCCGGCCATGCCGACGCCGTTGTTGGTCGCTTCGGCCACGGTGCCCGCCACATGGGTGCCGTGCCAGGAGCTTTCCGTCGCCACCGAACCGGCGTAGCAGACGTTGTCGGCTTCTTCCCAGTCGCCGTAGTCCAGTGCGCCCGGCACGCGCGCATCGGTCGGGCGACGCGAGACTTCGGCATCGCTGATGAAGTCATACCCCTGCAGCAGATTGCCGGCAAAATCCGGATGACCCGGCAGGATGCCGGTGTCCAGCACTGCCACCACCACGCCGGCGCCCCGCGACAGATCCCATGCCGCCGGTGCGTTGATGCCACCGGTGGGATTGCTCAGGTGCCACTGGTATTGCGCGTACAGCGGGTCGTTGGGAACCAGCTGCGGACTCACATTGGTGGCGGCGCTCTGCTTGATGTCCACCGGACGCAGCATGCGGTCGATCTGCACATCGGCGACCGAGGGGTCCTGCTTCAGCTCGGCCACCACCTTGTCCACCTACGCGGCGGTCAGGGTGCTGGACAGCTTGACGAGGTCCGAGCCGATGCCCAGCTTGCGCACATAGGTCGCCTTGGCGGCGGCACTGCTGCGTGCGCCGCTGCTGGCGCCAACCCGGCCCACCGCAGCCTGCACCGCACCCAGCTTGCTGCTGCGATCGGTCGCAGCAGCGGTATTTTCCTTGTAGCGGACGATCAGGCGGCTACTGAAGGCAGCGCCGGTCGGGGCGGCCTGACTCGGTTCCTTGACCAGCACGGTGGGTGCGGCGGCCAGGGTGCCGGAGGCACCCAACGCCAGCATCAACATGGCGCCGGTCAGCGGGGTAAGGCGGAACGTCTTGTCGGTCACGGTGAAGTCCTCTTCGTGTTTTTTCGTCAATCAGGTTTGGAGCAGCGTCGAAGGCGCAGCACGGCCGCCGCGCGGCCCGCTGGGTCTTGTCGATCGCTCCTGATACGGCCGTCCCTGCATGCGGATCCGTTGGCTGGCCTAGCCACGGTCCCTGCCCGCCCCCTCAGGCCCTGCCCTGCCGCGACGGCGCGCTGCCGCGCCGTCGCGTTGATGCAACCGCACTTACCAACCGAAACCGGCACCCACGCCGATGGAACGGTCGTCGCCGCTGAGCGCGCCGCCCACCGTCAGGGTGGCGCGCGGGCTGATCGCCCGCTGGTAGCCCACCGACAGCGCCGATTCGCCGTTCTGGAAACCCACGCCGGCACCGACACGGTTCTGCGAGGCGATACCCGCCACGCTGGCGGACATGTTCAACATCGCCGAGCCCATCGCACCCTGGCGGTCCAGACGCCGGTTCTGCCGACGCAGACGGTCTTCCAGATCACCCCGGTAGCTCTGGAAGCTGTCGGCCATCGCGTTGTAGCGGCTGTCGGTGTAGCTGTTGGCCGCCGCCACGCCACTGTCCAGCTGGCCCTTGTTGACCGCATCGGTGGCGCGCGTGCCGGCGGCCACGTTGACCACCTGCCGCTCGCCGCCCACGCTGCCCACCGACACCGTGTTGGCGCGGTCGGCGACCGAACCCTGGCCCAGCGCCACTGCGCCTTGCGCGGTGACCCGTGCACCCTGGCCAATGGCCGTTCCCGACGCCGCGGTGACCTGGGCGCCTTCGCCCATCGCCACCGCATTGGTCGCCGCGGCGGCGATCTGCGTGTTGGCGCCCACTGCGGTGCTGCCGTCGGCATCGACACGCGCATTGCTGCCGATCGCGGTGTCGTCGGCGCCGTGTGCATACGCGCTGCCGCCGATGGCCGTGCCGGTAACGTGGTTGGCCACTGCAGCAGTCCCCACCGTTGTGGACGTCGCCGCTGGGGTGATGCCGCCGACCGCCGCTGCGGTCGGCGTACCATGCAAGCTGGAGGTTGCACCGCTCACGTTGCTTGCTGCAACGGCACTGGCGGCCGGCGTCGAGACAAGCGCCGTCTCGCTGGCGACGGAGGTCGGCGCTGCCGCAACCGTCGCATCGGCAGCGCTGCCAACACCTGTGCCGCCTCCTGTTGCGCTCATCCGCGTGTCTGCAGTGCGCGCCGCAGATACCCGCGAGACCGTTGCCCTCCCCGCACGCGCATCCAGTTCGCTGACCTTGCTGTCCAGTGCCGTCAATGCCGCGCCGACGTTGCTGTAACTGCTGCCTTGAATCACATAGGTCGGTGCCACGAACACACCCTGCGCACCGATCGCTGCACCACCGCCGAGGAAGCTGGCCGTGTTGCTCAACGACTGGAACAGCTGGCCGCCATTGATCGCATCGGTACTGCTGCCTGCAATCGCGCCGGTGCCCACGTTGACGATGCGCCGCGTCGCCGGACCGCCACGACCATTGCCATTCCCCACCGACACTACATTGGCTTCGCCGCTGCGCGCGCCGGAACCCAGTGCCACCGAGTCCGCACCGCTGGCGCCGGAGTTGGCACCCAGTGCGAGCGCATTGCGCGCGCCCTCCCGGGTGAAGGCGTTATAGCCCATCGCCATACTGTTGTTGCCGAGCGCCCGCGCCTGCACACCCAATGCCACCGCCGCACTACCCACTTCACCAACGAACACACCAACGCTGGCATTGCGTCCGATCGCGATCGCGTCGGGCGCATCAGCCTTGGCATTGGTTCCCAAAGCGATGGTATCGCCGTAGATGATCGAGGTATCGGCGCCACTGCCGATGGCGATGCTTCGGTTGGAAATGGCACGTGCGTCATAACCAATGGCAATCGCCTCTGCCGCCTGTGCCGACGACGATGCACCCAGCGACACAGCGCGTGGTCCGAACGCGCCGGCGCTATGCCCGATGGCCACCGCATCGACGTTATTGTCGTTGCTGAACACATTGGCGTTGTAGCCTAACGCAATGGCGTAGTCGGCACCGCTTCGCGCGCCTGCGCCGATCGCCACGCCACCAAGACCGGAGCTGCTCGAATTGAAGAGCGTGTTGCTGATCAGCGAGAAACCACCGATGGTGACGCTGCGGTCCCCCACGGCAGCTGCACCACTACCCACCGCAATGCTGCTCTCGCCATTGCCAAGCGCCGCGAATCCCACGGCGGTGGCCAGCCTGCCGGTGGTCACCGCATTGGATCCCAACGCCGAAGAGCCCGCGCCATGCGCCGCCGAAAAGCTGCCCAGTGCGCTGTTGGTGTCTTCCAGCGCCTGCGCGGCGAAGCCGACCGCCGTGGACTGCGCGCCGCGCGCCGACGCACCGGTGCCGACAGCGGTGGCGAATGTCTGCATGGCCTGCGCGCCGCCACCCAACGCCACCGCGCCACGCCCCTGCGCGCTCGTGGCCTGTTCCTGTTCGCCCACGATGAAGCCGTTCTCGTCCAACAACGGGACGCTGGCAACGCCGCCCAGTGCCACTGCCGACACATCGGAAGCGCTGGCGTTGCGCCCCACTGCCACGGTGTCGCGGCCGATTGCCGCACTGCCGGAGCCCAACGCATTGGCGCCGTTGCCCAGTGCATTGCTGGCGCTACCGAGGGCGATGGCATTGCTGCCTTCGGCAAACGCGCCTGTCTCATCGGTATCGGACTTGGCCAGTGCCAGATGGTGGTCCAGACGCGTGGCGAGGGCGCCAACACGATCGAGCTGCGCCAGATTCACCGCATCGGTGGCCTCGGTCCCGGCCGCAACGCTGGTGATCTGCCGGGTCAGCCCGGCCTGCACGTTGCCCACCGACACCGCGTTGCTGCGATCGGCGTACGACGACGCCCCCAGTGCGACGGCGTTGGACGGGGAGCGACCCCATGCATCGTCGACCTGATTGCTCACCCGCGCGCCATAACCGATCGCCAGCGCATCGACGCCATTGGTTTGCGCATCCGCGCCGATGGCGATGTTGTTGCCGTTGACCCACGAGGTCGCGGCACGCGCGCCCAGCGCAATGCTGTTCTCGGCGAAGGTGATGCTCTCCTGGCCGATCGACACGCTGCCATCGCCCGCCGCCAATGCAATGCCCCCCAGGGCCACGGTGCGCGGCGCAAAGCTTGCCGCGGAATGGCCGATTGCAATCGCATCGGTGTTGCCCGGCAGATTGGGGAAAACGGTGGAGTTGTAGCCAATGGCAATGGCGTAATCGGACTGGCTCTGCGCACCGGCACCCAGCGCGATACCGCCAAGTCCTGTCGCTGCACTGATCGATCCCTGGGTGCTTCTGCTGGTACCGCCGATCGCCACGCTCTCGGCACCGCTGGCGAGCGAACCGTCGCCCATTGCCACTGTGCTGATGCCGGTGCCGCGTGCACCGAAGCCCACCGCCGTAGCGAAATCGCTACTTGCATTGGCGGTGTAGCCCAGCGCGGCGCCACCGAAGCCGGACACCTGCGACAAGCCACCCACCGCCGTGGCGGCGTCCTGAGCGGTGCGCGCGTGGTAGCCCAGTGCCGTGCTCTGGATGCCGCTGGCAATGGTGCCAGTCCCCACCGCAGTGGTCAGCGGATCGACGGCCTTCGCGCCGCCACCGATGGCGGTGGAGGAAGTCCCGGTGGCCTCGGTGGCTTGCTCGCTGCTGCCGATGACGAAACCAAACGCGTCGTAGTCGAACACCGTCGCCACCCCCCCCACCGCAACGGCGGAAGTGCCGACGGCGACCGCATTGCGCCCCACGGCGGTCGCATCGCGTTTCAGCGCCAGGCTGCCGGCTCCCAACGCACTGGCACCATCGGCCAGCGCGTTACTCGCGGCACCCAACGCGATGGCGTCGCGCCCATCCACAAAGGGAGGCACTTCGTCTTCCTCCACCGCTGCTGCCGTCATCTTGGCGGCGGTTGTCTGCACGGCTGTACTGGCGAGCGCATTGACGCCGGTCATGGTCGCTGCCACGGGCGCAACGCAGGTCTGCCGACCATCGATGACCGTGCAGCGTTCGGCGGCAGTGTGTTCCTCAGCCGATCCAGTTGCCGGAATAACCCCGCCGGCAAGGATGATGCAGATGGCTAGCGCAAGGCCGTTGCCTGCTTTGGCTTCAGCCCATCCCTGGAAATTTGAAAGGATTGGATAGCACTTCACCGTAGCCGCGGAAAGATCTCCCCCGGCATGCCTGATGTTTTTCATTAACGAATTACTCCCCATTATGGTCTGGCGTATGAAAACCGACCACCATGCACCGCTGCGGCGCATGGTCCCCCTGAGGTTTTATAGAGCACAGCAACTCCCGTTCGCGCGTATTTACAGGCGAAAAGAAGCGATCTTGAGCAGTCAGCAGGATTACGACGTTTGCAGATATGCAGCGCGTGATGAATCTATTAAAAATCCGAATGACTAAATGCGAACCGTGTCACGCTGATGAAAAAAGAGGCATCCACACCAAATAAATCTCATTTTTGCAGTTACCTGGAGCAACCTTTATTGACGATTCGATACATAGTTTCGAATGCGGACCAAGGCAACCACGTGACTCAACAAAACAGCATTCCCTAGCAGCCGGCAACAACGCTGCTACGGAATGCGCAAGGCGATTCCCGCGCACCGTGCCCTGCAATTGATCTCGCGGGCATGAGGCGATCGTCAGCAGTGCAAGCGACCGCCCTGCCGCCTGTCATGCATCCCAAGCAACACCCGTCGTTGACCAGTGCTGCACAGCAGGCATTGCGTGCACTGGCCGGACCAAGCGTGTGGTTCTGGCGCGCGACAATGTGCTTTCCATTCACCGCAACGGGCATGCCGCGCGCCAAATGCAAACGGCCGTGTGCATCGCTGCACACGGCCGTTTGCAAGAAACGCATGGCGCACTCAACGCATGCGGCTCAACCGCACCAGACGCGCGCGTTACGGAACATCCGCAGCCAGGGCGACTGCTCGCCCCACTGTGCGGGATGCCAACTCAGGTTCACCGTGCGCGGGGTGCGCTCGGGATGCGGCATCAGGATGGTGACGCGGCCATCGGTGCTGGTCAGGCCGGTGATGCCGTCCGGCGAGCCGTTCGGATTGAGCGGGTAACGCGCGGCCACCGCGCCATCGCCATCGATATAGCGCAGCGCCACGCGTGCGGCGGCCTGGTCCACGGCGCTGTCGAACTCCGCGCGGCCTTCGCCGTGCGCCACCGCCACCGGGATCCGCGAACCCGCCATGCCGCGCAGGAAGATCGACGGCGACTCCACCACTTCCAGCAACGCGGTGCGCGCTTCGAACTGCTCGCTACGGTTACGCAGAAAACGGGGCCAGTGCTCGGCACCGGGAATGATGTCCTTGAGCTGGCTGAGCATCTGGCAGCCGTTGCACACACCCAGCGCGAACGTATCGCTGCGCGCAAAGAACGCGGCAAAGGCCTCGCGCAGGGCCGCGCGTTCCAGGATCGAGGTGGCCCAGCCGCGGCCGGCCCCCAGCACGTCGCCGTAGCTGAAACCGCCGCAGGCGGCGAAGCCGGAAAACTGCACCAGATCCACGCGCCCTTCGATCAGGTCGCTCATGTGCACGTCGAACGCGCGGAAACCGGCACGCTCGAAGTTGTAGGCCATTTCGATCTGCCCGTTGACGCCCTGCTCGCGCAGGATCGCCACCTTGGGCCGCGCGCCGGTGGCCACGAACGGCGCGGCCACGTCTTCGGACGGGTCGAAGCACAGCGTCGGCCGCAGCCCGGGCGCCTGGAAGTCGCGTGCCAGGGCACGCTCTTCGTCGGCGCTGTCGGGGTTGTCACGCAACGTCTGCATGGCGTGGGTCACCGACCACCAGGCATCGAACAGCGCTTCCCAGCGCCATTCGGCCAACACCCGGCCCTGCGCGCTGACCCGCACGCGCGGCGTGCCGGTGGGGCGCGCGATACGCTGCGCGCATTCGGTCAGCGCATGCCGCTCGACCAGATCGGCGAACGCGGCGCGATCCTCGCTGGCGATCTGCACCACTGCACCCAGTTCTTCGTTGAACAGGCTGCGGAACGCATCATCGCCCCAGGCATCCAGGGTAATGTCCAGGCCCTGGCGCGAGGCGAACGCCATCTCGCACAGCGCCGCGAACGCACCGCCGTCGCTACGGTCGTGATAGGCCAGCAGCAGCCCGCTCTGGCGTGCATCGCGGATCAGCTCGAAGAAGCTGCGCAGTCGCTGCGCATCGTCCAGATCCGGCACCTCACCGCCGAAGGCCGGCAGCGCCGAATCGTCGGCATACACCTGCGCCAGCACCGACCCACCCAGACGCTGCTTGCCGCCACCGAGCCCGATCAACCACAGCTCGCTTTGTTCATCGTTGCGCAGCAACGGCGTCAGCTGGGCGCGCACATCGCTCACCGGCGCAAAGGCACTGATGATTAGCGAGACCGGAGAAACGCTTTTCAGCGTTTCTCCGGGAATTGGGAATTGGGAATCGGGAATGGTGGAAGCGGAGGGCTGCGGCGTTTTGCCATTCCCGATTCCCGATTCCCCATTCCCGGCAACCCACTGCGCCTGCATCGACAGCGAATCCTTGCCCACCGGGATGCTCAACTCCAGCGCCGGGCACAACTCCATGCCCACTGCGCGCACCGCGTCGTACAGCAGCGCGTCTTCGCCGGCATGACCGGCGGCGGCCATCCAGTTGGCCGAGAGCTTGATGCTGGCCAGGGTCTGCACCGGTGCCGCGCACAGGTTGGTGATCGCCTCGCCCACCGCCATGCGCGCCGAGGCGGCAGCGTTCAACAGCGCCAGCGGGGCGCGCTCGCCGATCGACATCGCCTCGCCTTCGAAGGTGTCGAAACCGGCCAGGGTGATGGCGCAATCGGCCAGCGGCAGCTGCCACGGCCCAATCATCTGTTCGCGTGCGGTCAGCCCGCCCACGCTGCGGTCGCCGATGGTGACCAGAAAACTCTTGGACGCCACGGTGGGATGCGCCAGCACGCGCAGACCCGCCTGCTGCAGGTCCAGCCCGGCGGTCTGCAGCGCCGGCCACTGCGGCGCGGCCGGCCGCACCGCATCGCGATGCATCTTCGGCGCCTTGCCGAACAGGACATCCATCGGCAGATTGATCGGGAGCGGGGAATCGGGAGTCGGGAATGGGGAATGGGGAGAAGCGGCTTCGGCAACCGGCAGCACGCCGTTACCATTCCCGATTCCCGATTCCCCATTCCCGGCGTCCAGGACGCCGTAGCCCACCACCAGCCGCTCCTCGGCCGTGGCCACGCCGACGGCGGCGAACGGGCAGCGTTCGCGGGCGCAGATGGCGGCAAATTCGTCCAGGCGCGCCTGCGGCACGCCCAGCACGTAGCGTTCCTGCGATTCGTTGCACCACAGTTCCAGCGGCGACAGCGATGGGTCGTCGGTCAGGACGCGGCCCAGGTCGATGATGCCGCCCACGCTGGAATCGTGCAGCAGTTCGGGGATGGCGTTGGACAGGCCGCCCGCGCCCACGTCGTGGAACCAGCGGATCGGGTTGTCGGTACCCAGCGCCACGCAGCGGTCGATGACCTCCTGGCAGCGGCGCTCCATTTCCGGGTTTTCACGCTGCACGCTGGCAAAATCCAGCGCTTCGGCACTGTCGCCGGCCGCCACCGAACTGGCCGCGCCGCCGCCCAGGCCGATCAGCATCGCCGGGCCACCCAGCACGATCACCGCATCGCCGGGCTGCAGGCGCAGCTTCTCAACCTGGTTGCGATCGATCGCGCCCAGGCCGCCGGCCAGCATGATCGGCTTGTCGTAGGCACGGGTCAGGCCCGGACCTTCGGCAAGCTCGAAACTGCGGAAATACCCGAGCAGGTTCGGGCGGCCGAATTCGTTGTTGAACGCGGCACCGCCGAGCGGGCCGTCGAGCATGATGTCCAGCGCCGGCGCCATGCGCGGGTTCAGCGCGCGCGGCGCTTCCCACGGCTGCGGCAGGGTGGGAATGCGCAGGTGCGAAACCGAAAACCCGGTCAGGCCGGCCTTGGGCTTGCCGCCGCGACCGGTGGCACCCTCGTCGCGGATCTCGCCGCCGGCGCCGGTAGCCGCGCCGGGAAACGGCGCGATCGCGGTCGGGTGGTTATGCGTTTCCACCTTGATCGCAAATGCCGACGGCAGCACCGCTTCGCCGCGGTACTCGCCGCTGACCGGGTCCGGGCGGTAGCGCGCGGCCGGCACGCCTTCCACCACCGCCGCGTTGTCGCTGTAGGCCGACAAGGTGTGCTGCGGGGTCTGCTGGTGGGTGTGCTTGATCATCCGGAACAGCGAGCGCTCCTGCGGCTTGCCGTCGATGGTCCAGCTGGCGTTGAAGATCTTGTGCCGGCAGTGCTCGGAGTTGGCCTGCGCGAACATCATCAGCTCGACATCGGCCGGGTCGCGGCCCAGGGCGGCGAAGCGTTCGCGCAGGTAGTCGATCTCGTCCTGCGCCAGCGCCAGGCCCAGGTCGCGGTTGGCCTGTTCCAGCGCCTCCAGCGGCACGCGTTGCAACTGGCCCGGCTCGGGCACGTTGAACAGGGCTTCGGCCGCAGCGGTCGAGCCCAGCAGCGATTGCGTCATAGGGTCGTGCAGCAGCTTGGCCACGGCGGCCTGCGCGGCCACGTCGGCCGGCCAGCCGGCCAGGTCGATGCGGGTGCCGCGCTCCACGCGCTGGATCGGCTGCCCGGCCCCGCGCACCAGTTCGGTGGCCTTGCTCGACCACGGCGACAGCGTGCCCAGGCGCGGCACGACATAGTGCGAAGACGCATTCTCGTCGCGCGGCGCGGGGTCTGCAGCGGCCTGCAGGATCCGCTGCAAGGTGACCTGATCGGGCGATTGCCCGGCCTCGGCGCGAATGAAGTAGACGTGCCAGGCGCCGGTGATGCGCAGCGCAGGAACGAAGGTTTGCAGGCGGGTTTCGAGCCGAGCGCGGCGGAACGGCGAAAGGGCGGAAGCGCCCTCGAGGACCATCATGTCCGGAGAACCGTGTCAGAAACGTGGCCGATCATTGTAGCGGAGGTTGGCTGGGGCCGGCCGTCCGGCCGGGAAGCGGGAAGCGGGAAGCGGGAAGCGGGAATCGGGAAGCGGGAAGCGGGAAGCGGGCAGGCTGGCGTCGGCGGCCAGGGCCAGAACGGCTGGCGCCCCCCTTGGCATCGCACGTATCCGCGAGCCACCAGTGGACGGTTTCCATCCGCAATCCCGCCACCGCAAACCCCGGATCACTGAAACGACGAAGGCCGAAATGCGTCTGCATCCCGGCCTTCGTGATCCCTTTCGCCGCAGTCACACACCCGGATGGCACGCATCGACTGCCAGCCTGGGCGGTGTTTCTTAGCGGCTTCCAACGGCGGTGGTCACGGCGCGCTTTTCCAGCGCTTCACGCAGCTGCGCCGGCGGCAGGTAACCGCCGAGCTGGGTGCCATCCGGCGCAAAGATCGCCGGGGTTCCGTTGACGCCCAGCCGCTGGCCCAGCGTGTACTCCATCGACACCGGGTTCTTGCAGTCCTTGGAGGCCACCGGCTGGCCGGACTTGGCGGCGGTGAGCGCCTGCTTGCGGTCGGCCGCGCACCACACCGCAATCATTTCCTTGTGGTCCTGGCTGCCCAGGCCCATGCGCGGGAACGCCAGGTATTCCACCGCGATGCCCTGCTTGTTGAGCTCGCCGATTTCGCTGTGCAGCTTGCGGCAGTAACCGCATTCCACGTCGGTGAACACGGTGACGGTGTACTTGGGGTTGGCCGGCGCGAACACGATGCGGTCGGCCTTGGGCACCGACTCCAGCTGCTTGCGGCGATACGCCAGCAAACCCGCGCTGGCAGCGAACTGCTTGTTCTGGATGTCGAATGGCTGCGCCTGGATCAGGTAACGCCCATCGTCACTGACGTACAGCACCTGGCCGCCGGTCACCACCTCGCGAAACCCCGGGAACGGCGCAGCGCCGATGTAGTCGGGCTTGAATTCCGGGTCCAGCAACTTGAGCGCCTTGCCCACGCGCTGATCCACGTCCCCGGCCGGGGCGTTGGCAGCGGCGACTGGCTTGGTGGCGGTGCTTGATGCGGGCTGCGAGGATTGCGCGCAGGCAGTGAGGCTGATTGCGCCCAGCAGCGCGACGATGGCAAAACGGTACATTCACGCATCCAGTGGAATGGGGTGGCTGGATTCTCGCACAGGGCAGATGAAGCCGCGCGGCGGCAGGGGCGATCGGTTCGCTGGCAGACGGGCCAGTTCATGAGAGGTGCAGGCCGCTCCCCCGGCGTGCGCCTAGCCGCGTGGATGATGCCGGGCGTGCAGCGTCTGCAATTGGGCCCGCGCGACCAGCGTGTAGATCTGGGTGGTCGACAACGTGCTGTGCCCCAGCAGCATCTGCAGCGCGCGCAGGTCCGCGCCGCGGTTGAGCAGATGAGTGGCAAAACTGTGCCGCAGACCATGCGGACTCACCGTGGCCGGGTCGATGCCGGCGAGCGCCGCGTAGCGTTTGACCAGCGCCCAGAACTGCTGGCGGCTGGGCGGCCGGCCGACGGCGTCGATGAACAAGGGAACCTGCCCGTCCACGGGGGACACCGGCTTGCCACCGGCCAGCAGCGGACGCGCCTCGCGCAGGTACCGCTCCAGCCAGTGCTGGGATTCTTCGCCCAGCGGCACCAGGCGATCCTTGCTGCCCTTGCCGGTGACGCGCAGCACGCCCTGGCGCAGGTTGACCCCCACCGCCGGCAGCGTGACCAGTTCGCTGACGCGCAGGCCTGCGGCGTACATCAGTTCCAGCATGGCGCGGTCGCGCAGCCCCACGGGCACCTGGATGTCGGGCGCCGCCAGCAAGGCGTCGATCTGAGTCTCGGTCAGTGCCTTGGGCAGCGAACGCGGCAGGTGCGGCGGGTCCAGCAGCGCGGTCGGGTCGTCGCTGCGGCTCCCGTCGCGCAGCAACAGCCCGTAGAAGGCGCGCAAGGTGGACAACAGCCGGGCATTGCTGCGCGGCGAATAGTGCGCCTGGGTACGCCAGCGCAGGTAGTCGAACAGCGCCGCGCGCTGCATCCCGGCCAGGCCGCCACCGGCCCCGTCGCGCCAGCGCGCCAGCCCTTCCAGATCGCGTCGATAACTGTCCAGGGTCTGCCGCGCCACGCCATTCTCGGCCCAGAAACGGTCCAGGAAACGGGCAATCAGCGCCGCATCGGCCGCCTGCACGGGCGGCAGTTGCCGGGCGAGCTGGCGACGTTCGGAAGGGCTGCTGGCAGGCATCGCCACAGCATAGAACGCGACGCACGGCCGGCGCGAGGCCAGGTTTCGATTGGCGACGCGATATCAAACCTCCGGCCCCGTTGGCTCGCCGCTCCACCAGGCACGCCAGGCCTGGGACAGGGCACTGCCGCAGCGCGGCGTTGCCGTCGCGTTGGCGACCGCTATGCTGCTGGCATGACGTCGCTTCCTGCCCCCTGCACTGCACGCCCACCTGCCCTGCTGGGCTGGCGGGTATTGGCCCTGTGTTACGACTTCTGGCCGGTGCTGGCGCTCTGGATGCTGGTGTCTACCGGGTTCACACTGGGATTCACGCTCGCTGGCCACCCGGCACGCGAAAACATCGCTCCCTTCAGTGGTTGGCAATGGCTGCTGTGGTTGTGCTGCTGGGCCGTGGCAGGCCTCTACGCCACGCTCAGCTGGCACCGCGGCGGACAGACCCTGGGCATGCGCCCGTGGCGGCTGCGATTGCAGGAGCCACGCCCCACCTGGCGACAGGCCTGGACGCGTTATGCGGTGGCCACGCTGTCGCTGGGCCTGGCCGGCGCCGGATTCTGGTGGGCCTGGCTGGATCGCGACCGGCTCACCTGGCACGACCGGGCCAGCAGGACCCGGCTACAGCGCGTTCCCAAGCCCTAGCGGCGACCTGCGCCGCGGTCGCCACACCCCGCGCAATACCTTGACGGCGGCATGTGCAACCGCCACGCATCGCAACCGGCCCGCACCTGCACGGCGCGCGTCAACTACTGCGCCGCCGGAACAACCAGACCGAGATCCCCAGCATCACCATCGGTGGCAGCGCGTAGGCAATGCGGTAATCCAGCTTGAGCGCGCCAGCCATGCGGCCGAAGAACAGCTGCAGCAGCCAGAACCCCAGCGCGAACAAGATGCCCAGGAACAGCCGCTTGCCCAGACCGCCGCTGCGCAGCGAGCCAAACGAGAACGGGATGGCCGCCATGCACAGCGCCAGCACGTTGAGCGGGTAGAACCAGCGGCTCCAGTACTGGTCTTCGTAGTCGCGCGCGTCCAGCCCGTTGCGGCGGCGATATTCGATGCTCTGCTCCAGCTCATGCGCCGAAAGATTACGGGGCTTGGCCAGGCCAGCCGCCAGCGCGGCCGGGCTCAGTTGCGATTGCCAGGCCAGCTCGGGAAAGGTCTCGCGCTGTACCGATCGCTGCTGGAAGGTATCGCGGCGTACCTGGCGCAGGGTCCAGCGGCCTTCGCGATGCTCGGCCACTGCCGCATAGGTCAACTGCTGCACGCGGCCATCGGCGTCCAGGTGATACAGGCGCACGTCGTGCAGATCCAGCGCGGTGCCACCGCCGTCCAGCAGCTTTTCCTCGCCGCTGAGCGCGTTGAGGAAGGTGTCGCCTTCGCGCGCCCACAGGCCGGAATAGCGCGAAGAGGCCATGTTGCTGTTGTAACGGGCGTTGGTCTTGAGCGTATCGGCCTGGTCCTGCGCCCACGGCCCCACGGTCTCGCCGCTGATGACCATGCTGGCGGTCAACAAGGCCATTGCAGCGACCACCGACGCAGACATGCGTTTGCGCGACACGCCCAACGCCCGCAGCGCGGTCAGTTCGGACGTGGCCGCCAGCTGGCCCAGGCCCATCAGCGCACCGATCACCGCAGCGGTGGGAAACAAGGTATAGGCACGGCGCGGCACCGTATAGGCCACGTACGCCACCGCGTGGCCGAAGCTGTAGCTGCCCTGGCCGATGTTCTTGGCCTCGCTGGCGAATGCATTGACCAGGTCCAACCCCAGCAGCACCGACCAGGTCAGCAGCACGGTGAACAGCACTGCACGGCCGACGTACCAATCATGCACCCGCGGCGTCAGCCTCATGCGCGCGCCCTCGGCCGGCGCACGCGGCCATCGCGTGCATACGCCCAGATCGCGACCGCCAGCAACGGCAAGGTCAGCCACCACAGGCCCAGCGCGGCCGGGGTCTTGCCATTGGTGATCCACTGGGTGCCGACGATCATCAGGTTGGTGCCGACCATGTAGGCCAGGAAGGCCAGCATGATCCGGCCATAGCGTTGCTGCCGTGGCGCGCTGCGCGACAGCGGCAGGGTCAGCAGCGCGAACGCCAGCGCCAGCAACGGTGGCGCCAGCCGCTCATGCAGCTGCGCCCGCGCGGCCGGGCGCTGGTCGGACAGGAGTTGCGTGGTCCACATCACCTCCGGGTCGTTGGCATCGCGCGGCCGTGAATGATCGGGCAGGGCCACGTCGTTGCTAGCGAACTTCATCAGGCGGTAGTCCAGGGTGTCGCCGGCCACCGGGCCTTCGATGCGGTAGCCATCTTCCAGCCGCAGGTAGCGGTCGGTCTTGCCTTCGAAGAACATCGCCCCGCGCTGCGCGGTGACCACGTCGATGCGGTCGTCCTTCTGCCGCTGCAGGAACACCTTGCCCAACCCCTTGCCATCGGCGGAGATGCTGGTCAGGTAGACCACGCCGCCGCCGGAGAGCGGGGTGAACTTGCCCGATTCCAGCCCGGCCATCAGCACGCTGCGGTTGGCGTCCTGCAGCATGGTCTCGGCGGTCCGGCTGGCCCAGGGGCCCAGCCACAACGAACACAGCCCGATGATGACCACCACCGGCACCACCAGCATCAGCATGGGGCGCAGCATGCGCCTGGGGCCCACGCCAATGGCGGTAATCACGGCCATTTCTGAATCGCGGTACAGCCGCGCCAGCGCCAGCAGCAGGCCCAGCATCAGCGCCAGCGGCAGGATGATGGGCAGGTAGGCCACGAACTGCAGCCCCACCTGCGACAGCAACAGGCGTGCCGGGATGCGGCCGTCGGCGATATTGCCGAGGATATCCACCAGCACACCGCCGACGCTGACGACCAGCAGCACGATCAAGGTGGCCAGGAAGCTCTGAGTGAAATCGCTAAGCAGGTATCGATCGAGCTTCGGCATGGGGTGGGCTTGTTTTAAACTCTCGGATTCGTTCGCGGCTCCGCCAGCCTAACCGGGCCGGCGTAAACAGCCCGCGATTGTACGGATTTGCCTACGGAATCTGATCAATGGCCCTGCAATTCACCCTGAACCAAGACGCGCCGGCAAGCGCTGCCGTCGACTGCATCGTGGTTGGCGTGTTCGCCGACAAGACCCTCTCGCCCGCTGCCCAGGCGCTGGACAGCGCCAGCCAGGGTCGCCTGACGGCCCTGGTGGCACGCGGCGACGTGATTGCCAAGACTGGCAGCACCACCCTGGTTCACGACCTGCCTGGCGTGACCGCCCCGCGCGTCCTGGTGGTGGGGCTGGGCGAAACCGGCAAGTTCGGCGTGGCACCCTATCTCAAGGCCATTGGCGATGCCACCCGCGCGCTGAAGACCGGTGCGGTCGGCACCGCCCTGCTCACCCTGACCGAGCTGCCGGTCAAGGCCCGCGATGCGGCCTGGAACATCCGCCAGGCGGTCGTGGTCAGCGACCATGCTGCCTACCGCTACACCGCCACGTTGGGCAAGAAGAAGGCCGACGACACCGGCCTGACCACCCTGGCCATCGCCGGCGACGACGCCCGTGCACTGGCGGTGGGCATCGCCACCGCCGACGGCGTGGAGTTCGCCCGCGAGCTGGGCAATCTGCCGCCGAACTACTGCACCCCGGCCTACCTGGCCGACACCGCCGCCGCCTTCGCGGGCAAGTATCCCGGCGCCGAGGCCGAGGTGCTGGACGAGGGGCAGATGGAAGCGCTGGGCATGGGTTCGCTGCTGTCGGTGGCGCGCGGTTCGGCCAACCGCCCGCGCCTGATCGTGCTGAAGTGGAACGGCGGCGGCGACGCGCGTCCCTACGTGCTGGTGGGCAAGGGCATCACCTTCGACACCGGCGGCGTCAACCTCAAGACGCAGGGCGGCATCGAGGAAATGAAGTACGACATGTGCGGCGGCGCCAACGTCATCGGCACCTTCGTGGCCACGGTCAAGGCCGAGCTGCCGATCAACCTGGTGGTGGTGGTGCCGGCGGTGGAAAACGCCATCGACGGCAACGCCTACCGCCCGTCGGACGTGATTACCAGCATGTCCGGCAAGACCATCGAAGTCGGCAATACCGACGCCGAAGGCCGCCTGATCCTGTGCGATGCACTGACCTATGCCGAGCGCTTCAACCCCGAGGCGCTGGTGGACGTCGCCACCCTCACCGGTGCCTGCATGGTGGCGCTGGGCCACCAGACCGCCGGCCTGATGAGCAAGCACGACGACCTGGCCAACGAGCTGCTGGCCGCTGGCGAGCAGGTATTCGACCGCGCCTGGCGACTGCCGCTGTGGGACGAATACCAGGGCCTGCTGGATTCCACCTTCGCCGATGTCTACAACATCGGTGGCCGTTGGGGCGGCGCCATCACTGCCGGCTGCTTCCTGTCGCGCTTCACCGAAAACCAGCGCTGGGCGCACCTGGACATCGCCGGCGTGGCCAGCGACGAAGGCAAGCGCGGCATGGCCACCGGCCGCCCGGTCGGCCTGCTGACGCAGTGGTTGCTGGACCGCGCCGCAGGTGGGAATTGAGAATTGAGAATCGTGAATAGGGAATCGTGAAAGCCCTCTATTCTCAGGCACCGCCGCGACCTTCGAGGTCGCGGCGGTGCCGTGACCATTCCCGACTCCCCTCTCCCGATTCCCTGCCCTGATGCCCCGTGCCGATTTTTATCTGATCGCCAAGCCGCGCTTCCTCGACGAACCGCTGCGGCTGGTTTGCGAGCTGGCGCGCAAGGCCAACGACGCCAACCTGTCCACGTTGATCCTGGCGCGTGACGCGCAGCAGGCCGAAGCGTTGGACGACCTGCTGTGGGCGTTCGACGACGACGCCTATGTGCCGCACCAGATCGCCGGCACCGACGACGAGGACGAACTGGCCCCGGTGCTGATCGCTGCCCCCGACGTCGCCGCGCCCTCGCGCCCGCTGGTCATCAACCTACGCGACGACCCCTACCTGGGCGCCTGCGACCGTGTCCTGGAAGTAGTCCCCGCCGACCCCGCCGCCCGCGAACCGCTGCGCGAGCGCTGGAAACAGTACAAGGCCCTGGGCCTGGAACTGACCAAATACGACATGTGAATCGGGAATCGGAAATGGGGAATCGAACGTCGACTGCCCATAGACCTTCACCGTTCAACGCACCCGCTTTCCGATTCCCTATTCCCTATTCCCCATTCCCGACTCTCGATTCCCCGCCTTATGACCACCCTCGCCTCCAGCTACGACCCCGCTTCCTTCGAATCGCGCCTGTATGCGCAGTGGGAGGCGGCCGGCTACTTCGCGCCGTCCGGCCAGGGTGAGCCGTACACCGTGCTGCTGCCGCCGCCCAACGTCACCGGCACGCTGCACATGGGCCATGCGTTCCAGCAGACGCTGATGGATGCGCTGGTGCGCTATCACCGCATGCGCGGCTTCGACACGCTGTGGCAGGTGGGCACCGACCATGCCGGTATCGCCACCGAAATGGTGGTCTCGCGCAACTTGGCGCTGGAAGGCAACGGCGACACCCGCGACTCGCTCGGCCGCGAAGGCTTCATCGCCAAGGTATGGGAATGGAAGGTCGAATCCGGCGACACCATCGAACGGCAGATGCGCCGGCTGGGCACCTCCAGCGATTGGTCGCGCAGCACCTTCACCATGGACCCGCAGCCGTCGGCGGCGGTCAACGAAGCCTTCGTGCGCTGGTACGAGCAGGGCCTGATCTATCGCGGCCAGCGCCTGGTCAACTGGGACCCGGTGCTGAAGACCGCCATCTCCGACCTGGAAGTGGAAAACGTCGAAGAAGACGGCTTTTTGTGGTCGATCCGTTACACGTTGGCCGATGGCGTGACCTACGAGCACGTCGAGCACGATGCCGACGGCAACGAGACCCTGCGCGAAACCCGCGACTACCTGGTGGTGGCCACCACCCGCCCGGAAACCCTGCTCGGCGATACCGCGGTGATGGTGCACCCGGACGATGCGCGCTACGCCACGCTGCACAGCGCGCGCATCGTGTTGCCGCTGACCGGCCGGCAAGTGCCGGTGATTACCGACGATTACGTGGACCGCGCGTTCGGCACCGGCGTGGTCAAGGTCACGCCTGCGCATGATTTCAACGATTATCAGGTGGGCGTGCGGCACGCGCTGCCGATAATCAACCTGTTCACCGTCACCGCGACCCTCAACGACGAGGCGCCGGAGCGCTATCGCGGCCTGGATCGCTACGACGCGCGCAAGCTGGTGCTGTCCGAACTGGAAGAGCTTGGCTTGTTGGCGGAAACCAAACCGCACAAACTGCAAGTGCCGCGCGGCGACCGCACTGGCCAGGTGATCGAGCCGTATCTCACCGACCAGTGGTTCGTGAAGATGGACGCGCTGGCCAAGCGTGGCCTGGAGCTGGTCGAAAGCGGCCAGGTCCAGTTCGTGCCGCCGAACTGGATCAACACCTATCGCCACTGGATGGAAAACATCCAGGACTGGTGCATCAGCCGTCAGCTGTGGTGGGGCCACCGCATTCCGGCGTGGTTCGACGAGGCCGGCAAGTGCTACGTCGGCCACGACGAAGCCGAGGTGCGCGCCAAGCACGGACTGGGCGCAGAAATCGTCCTGCACCAGGACAGCGACGTGCTGGAAACCTGGTTCTCCTCGCAACTGTGGCCGTTCTCCACGCTGGGCTGGCCGGATGCGAACGCGATGGTCGAGCGCGGCTTCGACCGCTACCTGCCCTCCAGCGTGCTGGTCACCGGCTTCGACATCATCTTCTTCTGGGTGGCGCGCATGATCATGGCCACCGACAGCTTCACCGGCCAGGTACCGTTCCGCGATGTCTACATCACCGGTCTGATCCGCGATGCGCAGGGCCAGAAGATGTCCAAGTCCAAGGGCAACGTGCTCGATCCGCTGGACATCATCGACGGCATCAGCATCGAAGACCTGGTGGCCAAGCGCACCAACGGGCTGATGCAGCCACGCATGGCCGAGAAGATCGAAAAGGCCACGCGCAAGGAATTTCCGGACGGCATCATCGCCCATGGCGCCGATGCGCTGCGCTTCACCATTGCCGCACTCGCGACCCATGGCCGCGACATCAAGTTCGACCTGGGGCGTGCAGAGGGCTACAAGAACTTCTGCAACAAGCTGTGGAACGCCACGCGCTTCGTGCTGATGAATACCGAAGGCGCGCGCTTCACAGGCGTGCCGCAGCCGCACACCGAAACGGAAAAGTGGATTCTTGCGCGCCTGGACAAAGTCACGGCCGAAACGCACGCGCATTACGCCAACTACCGCTTCGACCTGCTCACCCAGGCGCTATACGAATTTGCCTGGAATGCGTTCTGCGACTGGTTCGTCGAATTGGCCAAGCCGGCGCTCAGCGATGCCATGCAGGACCGCGATGCGGCCGCCAGCACGCGCCATACCTTGCTCTACGTGCTCGAAACCCTGCTGCGCCTGCTGCACCCGCTGACACCCTTCGTCACCGAAGAACTGTGGCAGCAGGTCGCTCCGCGCCTGGGCATCACGCAGGCCACGATTTCCCTGCAAGCCTTCCCGCAGGCCGGCGACCTCGACACCAGCGGCTACGCCGGTGCAGAGGCCGATGTCGAATGGCTGAAGTCCATGGTGTCGGCACTGCGGCGCGTGCGCAGCGAATTGAACGTACCGCCATCCAAGCAGGTGCGCCTGTTGCTGCAGGCCGGAAACGCCGACGACCGTGCGCGCGTGGCGCGCTTCGCCTCGCAGTTGTCGTTCCTGCTCAAGCTCGAAGCGATCGACTGGCTGGATGCCGGCCAGGACACACCGCCCTCGGCCACCGCCATCGTCGGCGAACTGGCGCTGCTGGTGCCGCTGGAAGGCCTGGTGGACATGGATGCCGAACGCACCCGCCTGGACAAGGAAATCAAGCGTGTGGAAAGCGAGATCGGCAAGTGCAACGGCAAGCTGGGCAACGCTACCTTCGTGCAGAACGCGCCGGCTGCGGTGGTCGAGCAGGAGCGCGCACGCCTGAACGACTGGACGGTGCAGCTGACCGGGCTGCGCCAGCAGCGCGCCAAACTCTGAAGGCCACCGGTCAAGGCGTTGTGCGGCAGTCATGCCGCATCGCAGCCGACGACGCGGCTTCTGCGGGCTCCACCTTACATGCGCAAACGCACAACGCCCGCATCGCTGCGGGCGTTGTGTGATGCCTTGTCACGCCACAGCCATCGCAGCATCAGGTGGAGATACGATTACAGCTTGCCGGCGCCGGCCTTGGCCTTGACGTCTGCGGCAACCTGGTTGGCCGACAGCAGATTGTAGGTATATGGCGGCTTCCAACCGATGCTGCTGTTCCACGAGCAGCTCAGCGACTTGCCGTTGAGCAACGAGCCCTGGTCGCGATACACGCTGCCCTTGTAGTCGGCGGCAATCTTGTCGCAGCTGCTCACGCCGCTGATATCGAAGGCATTGTTCTCGGAGAAGATCTTCGATTCCTTGCCCACGCCATGCGCGTGCGAGAACGGATAGACCTTATGGCTGGTGCTACCGACGTGATAGTTGTTGTACAGATGCACCTGGCCGAAGCGAACGCGCGGCGCGCGCGCAGAGATGTTCTCGAACAAGGTGTTGTGGATGGTCACCTTGAGCTTGCCGCTGTCGGTGCTGGAGGCGCTGTCGCTGGAGCCGATCAGGGAATTCTTCTCATGCGACTTGAACGCCGAGTAGGAAACGGTGACGAAGTTGGCGCCCTTCTTGACGTCCATTGAGCCGTCATGGTGCTGCTTCGGACGACCATTGGCGGTGCCATTCTGGTCGTCGGTACGGCGGCCATCGGTAAAGGTGACGTGGTCCACCCACACGTTGGTGGCGCCTTCGACGGTCAGGCCGTCGTATTCGGCGTTCCAATTACCGGCACTGCCGTCGTCCGCATCCCAAACCGGCTGCGGGTCCCACGGATTTTCGATGGTGAGATTGCGGATGATGACGTCGTTGGCCTTGACGTAAAAATAGCCTTCGCGGATTTCCGCATTGCTGGTGATGCCGATCAAGGTGGTCTTGGTCGGAACGTCCAGCCTCGCACGCGACTTCATGTCGGAGGTGGTGCTGTACGGCTTGCCCTCGCTGATATCGATGATGCCGCTGACCTTGATGATGCGCCCATTGCTGCCCACGCTGGCCTTCAACGCGCTTTTCAGTTCTGCCGCGTTCTTGACCGTGTAGATGTTGGCGGCCGCCGCTTTCGAGCCGCCCTTGGTCCCACCGTTCTGCGTGGCCCAGCCGGTGGTCGCCACTTCCAGTGCCGGATCGGCGCTGGCAGCGCCGGTCAGCAGCAACGCACAGACACACAGCGACGCGGCGGCCGCCGTCGAGAATTTCGGCTTCATCTTGATCTCTCCCTGATTGGATTCGATGCGCCGAGCAGCGGCGCATCCCTCGTCTATCGAAATCGGACTGTATTTTTCATCTATGTAATATTCAGATCCGCAAAACGAATACTAGGAGCGCCGCAATCGCTTGTATCTAGGCAATGCATGGATGTGCATGCCCAGTCACGCAAACGGTTGCGAGACACCCAGGAAGGGACAAATCGCTGCAATCGGGACAGGTAGAGACAAGGCCATGGACACTGCGATGCAGCATGCGCAGCACAGGCGCAATGCCACCGCCGCCCTCGCTGGGCGTAGCGGTGTTGGTCGATAGCCTCAGCAGTGCGCTACGCGGGCAGCGTCGGTGTCTTGGTGCAAATGCCGTGGCGGACGATGGACGCCGCCGACGTCAGCGCGTGGCAACCAATCGAAAACCTCAGGCGGCGGCGCGGCCGCCGCAAGGCTCAGGAAAAGCCTTCGAAGAACAACTCGATCGCCATCACCAGCGCATCTTCGCGGCCGGTGTGGGAGGGGTAGTAACGCGGACGTCGCCCGATTTCGTTGAAGCCTTCGGAGTGATAGAGCGCAATGGCCGACGGATTGGAGGGGCGCACTTCCAGGAACGCGCGCCGCGCGCCACGATCGCAGGCGCCCTTGACCAGCGCGCGCAACAGCACGCGGCCATGCCCTTGCGATTGCGCCTCCGGTGCGATGCAGACGTTGAGCACATGCGCCTCGTCGGCGGCGATGCTGATGACGCCGTAGCCGATCACCTGACCGGCTTGTTCTATCACCCAGCCCGGATATCCGGCCTGCAGGCAATCGCGGAAAATGCTGCGCGTCCATGGAAACGGATAGGCGCGCAGTTCGATCTCCATCACCACATCCAGATCACTCTCGCGCATGGCGCGCAACGCGGTGGGCAACGGCGCATTCTTTGCGTTCACGCCGGACCCTGCCGCCGCCGCAGCGCACGCAGCTGCGGCCACAACGCGCGCTTGGCAGCGGGGTTGCCTCGCAATTCGGCCAGCGGCCAGGACGCCATCAGGGCCTGGGTACTGGCATCACCGGGATTGCAGCCGGATGCACGCAGCAAGGCCATTTGCAACCGGTCCGGCAGCCCGACGCGGCTGCGTCGTTGCGGTGCGGCCGCAGGCGCGGTGTTGGGCGCACGCGTCGGCTCAGCCGGCGCAGTGGGCGCGGAGCGACGCGGCAAGGGCGCAGCCGCCGCCTCCACCGGCGGGACACGCTGCTGGCGCACCGTCGCCGACACCGGCGCACTGTCGGCCACGTCGACCGGCGCGGGCAAGGCCTCGGCCGTTGCACGGTCCAGGTACACGGTGTGCCCCATCGCCTGCAGGCACGACACCTGCAGATCCGACCACACCGGCTCGTTCGCCAACGCGCTCATCGACCGCGACTCACGGAAGCTCGGGCGCGCGGCGCCAGCGCCGCCATAGCCACATCGCCGGGCCAGACAATGCATACAGCACGCCGATCACCAGCAGCGACCGCGCCAGGTCGATGACCAGCAAGGCGATCACCACCGTGGCGATCGCCAGGGCCAGGAACGGCACCCGGTCGGCCCGCGCACCCTGAGCACTGCCCTTGAAACTCCAGAAGCGGATCCGGCTGACCATCAGCAACGCCGCCACCACGGTGACGGCCAGCGCCACATAGCGCAGCTGTTCACCGTCCAGGGCCAAGCTATCGTCGGCGAATGCCCACACGAAGGACATCATCAGCCCGGCCGCCGCAGGGCTGGCCAGGCCGATGAACCAGCGCTTGTCGACCACGCCGACCTGCGTATTGAACCGCGCCAGCCGCAGCGCCGCGCACGCCGCATAAAGAAAGGCGGCCGACCAGCCGACCCGGCCCATTACGCTGCTGTCGTATTTCAGCGCCGACAGCGACCAGTGGTACATCACCAGCGCCGGCGCCATGCCGAAGCTGACCAGGTCGGCCAGCGAGTCGTACTGCACGCCGAACTCGCTGCTGGTGTTGGTCAACCGCGCCACGCGCCCGTCCAGCCCGTCCATCACCGCAGCCACGAACACCGCCATGGCGGCATGGACGAACTGCCCATTGGCGGCGGCGATGATGGCGTAGAACCCGGAAAACAGCCCGGCGGTGGTGAACAGGTTCGGCAGCAGGTAGATCGTGCGCGAGCGCGGAGGCGGTCTCATTTCATCCATGCGCCAAGTGTAGGGCCTGAGGTCCATCCGGGGGTAGCGCGCCGCGCCGGACCAGGATCGCTTGCCAGCACGGGCTGCGGATGCTGCAATCGTGGCGGGAATCACCCAGGGGAAGCCACATGCACCTGTCGTCCGGGCTCTGCGCCCTGTTGATGCTGGCCAGCGCCGCCGCCGGCGCCACCGATTTATACAAGTGGAAGGACGCCAAGGGCGTGACCCACTACACCGAAACACCGCCGCCAACCGGCCAGCGCTACGAAGCGCGCCGGATCGACGCGCGCAGCGGCACGGCGGCCATTGCCGCGTCGGAGACCGCCACGCCCGAGTCGGCCGATTGCCTAGCCGCACGCCGCAACCTGGAGGTGCTCAGCGGCAAGGGCGAGGTGACCATGGGTACAGGCACCGACGGCAAGCCCGGCACCACGCTGGATCCGGAAGCCCGCGCCGCCCAGCGCAACCTGGCCGAGGCCGCCACCAAGGCCTATTGCAAGCCGGCCGCCGCCGGTGCTCCCGCGGCCTGAGCCAACCCATGGCCGCCCCATGGCGGCCAGCGACACCGGGCCGGCGGCGCCCGACAATGACCGGCAGGGCGCACACTGGCAAACTACGGGTTTTCCGCCCAAGCGAAGCCCGATGCGTCTTTCCCAGTTCCACCTGCACACCACCAAGGAAACCCCGGCCGACGCCGAGCTGGTCAGCCACCGGCTGATGCTGCGCGCGGGCATGATCCGCAAGCTGGCCTCCGGGCTGTACACCTGGTCGCCGCTGGGCCTGCGCGTGCTGCGCAAGGTCGAGGCGATCGTGCGCGAGGAAATGAACCGCGCCGGGGCGGTGGAAGTGCTGTTCCCCACCATCCAGCCGCGCGAGCTGTGGGACGCCACCGGGCGTTGGGAGAAGTTCGGCGGGCAGCTACTCAAGATCACCGACCGCAAGGAGCAGGAGTTCTGCTACAGCCCCACCGCCGAAGAGGCCGCCGCCGAGTTCGCGCGCCAGGAAATCAACAGCTACAAGCAGCTGCCGCTGAACTTCTACCAGATCCAGACCAAGTTCCGTGACGAGATCCGCCCGCGCTTCGGGGTGATGCGCGCGCGCGAGTTCCTGATGAAGGACGCCTACTCCTTCCATCTCACCGACGAGGACATGGCGCGCGAATACGACAACATGCGCGCGGCCTATACCCGCATTTTCACCCGCCTGGGGCTGGAGTTCCGCGCGGTGCAGGCCGATTCCGGCGCCATCGGCGGCGATGCCTCGCAGGAATTCCACGTCATCGCTGCCTCCGGCGAAGATTCGCTGGCGTTCTCCACGGCTTCCGATTACGCGGCCAATGTGGAAACCGCCAGCGCCGCCCTGCCCGGCCCGCGCCCGGATGCGGGCGAGGCCATGCACCAGGTCGCAACGCCCACCCAGAAGACCTGCGAGGACGTTGCCCAGCTGCTGGGGATCGCCCTGCAGCGTACGGTCAAGTCGGTGGCGGTGATGACGCAGGCCGGCTTCGTGCTGGTGCTGGTGCGCGGCGACCATGCCGTCAACGAGATCAAGCTGGGCAAGGTGGCCGGCCTGGCCGACTACCGCTTGGCCAATGACACCGAAATCCGCGACCACCTCGGTTGCGAGCCGGGCTTCCTGGGCCCGGTCACTACCGCCCGCCCGATCCGCGTGGTGGCCGACCGTGATGTCGCGGCCATGGCCGACTTCGTGGTCGGTGCCAATGTGGCCGGCGCCCACCTGGCCGGCGTCAACTGGGGCCGTGACCTGCCGGAACCGGAGACCGTGGCCGATGTGCGCAACGTGGTCGATGGCGAGCGCGCGGCCGATGGCGGTGAATTGCGCCTGGCCCGCGGCATCGAAGTAGGCCATGTGTTCCAGCTCGGCAGCCAGTATGCCCAGGCCTTGCAGGCCACCGTCATCGACGAGGGCGGCAAGGTCGCGGTGATGAAGATGGGCTGCTACGGCATTGGCATCTCGCGCATCGTGGCCGCAGCCATCGAACAGAACCACGACGACGCCGGCATCATCTGGCCGGCGCCGATGGCCCCCTGGCAGGTGGTGGTGTGCGTCATCAACCCCAAGCACGACGCACAGGTCGTCGCTGCCGCCCAGGCATTGCTCGAAGCATTGACCGCTGCCGGCATCGACGCCGCTCTGGACGATCGCGGCCTGCGCCCCGGCGCCATGTTCGCCGACATGGAACTGCTGGGTATTCCGCACCGGGTCGTTGTCTCCGAGCGCGGATTGGCCGCCGGCACATTTGAATATCGTGCCCGCACCGCCGATGCGGCGGAAAATCTGGATAAGGCCGGATTATTCACGCGCCTGGGGCACTGATCCAACCCCTGTATCCCGCTCCAATTGGATGAACGCAAGGCGCCGAATTATTTCGGCGCATTTGTCATACTGGTTTTCTGACATTATGATGGCCGCCCCTGCCAGGGATTGGCATTCTTTTCTCTCTCATCTTCTGGAGTCGTGATGTCGATCGATCTCACCGGCCTGTCGGTCAAGCAATTGGCGGCACTGATCAAAAACGCAAAGAAACAGCATTCCGTGGTCGCCCAACGCACCCCGATCACCAAGGTCCGCTCGGAGCTGACCCGCGCTGCCAAGGCCCACGGTTATTCCATCGAAGAAGTGTTCGGTGCCGCTGCAGGCCCGGGTCGCCCGGCCGCTGCCGGCAAGCCGGGTCCGCGCGCTGGTCGCAAGCTGGGCAAGGTTGCGCCGAAGTACCGCAACCCGGCCAATCGCAAGGACACGTGGACCGGCCGTGGCAAGCAGCCGCGCTGGCTGGCCGAATTCACCGCCGCCGGCAAGAGCGTGGAAGAGTTCCTGATCAACAAGAAGGGTGGCAGTGCAAAAAAGGCGTCGGCCAAGAAGGCCTCGCCACGTAAAGCGACCACCAAGCGCGCCGCCAAGAGGTCCAAGGCCGCCTGATCCATCCCGATAAAAACGCCGGCAGTGCCGGCGTTTTTATCTGATCTTTTCCGCCCGTCATAAATTCTTGCGGGCTGGAATCAACAGATTTCCGAACAGCAGGCCGGCCATCAAGGCCATCACGATATTGGTGACCGCCAGCAACGCGGCTTGTCCGACGCCGACATCCTGTTGCTGCACCAGGGTCAAGAATCCCCGCAGGCTGACACTGCCGGGAACCAACATGATGATGCCGGGCAAGCGAATCAACGCACCGGGTTTTTGGATCACCCTTCCGAACAGATTACCGGCGGCGGTCAAGGTCATGGCAGAGGCGAATACTCCCGCCGGCCCGCCCCAGGCATGTCCTGCGTAACGCGCAATGACATAACCGGACATCGCGGCGGCCATCACCCACAGATAATCGCGGCGGTTGGCCTTGAACAACACCGCGAATGCATAGGCTGCCAGCAGCAGCGAAGCCCATTCCACCCAGCCGGCCTGCGGACGCAAGGCGGCCACCTGTGGATGCAGGCCAACCAGTTGGGTCAAGGTCACCGCAATCACCGCGCCCACCGTCAATTTGAGCACCGTGGTCACCGCCCCGGCCAGGCGCGCGGTACCGGAGACCCAATGCTGGCTGGCCAGCTCGTTGAAGGCATTGGTCAGCGACATTCCCGGCAGCAGCACCACCAGCGAGGCGATGATGACCGTATTGAGGTTCAACGGCCCAAGCAGTGAGGCGACCATCGCCGCCACCACCCCGGCCAACAGGCCGGCCAGCGCTTCGCCCGCCTCCTTAGTGGCTGGCCGCTGGTCGGTGTATTGGGTAAGCAGGCCGATCGACACCCCGATGCCGCCAGCGGTGGCGATATCCAGCCAGGGCAGCTTCCACAGCCCGGCCACGCCGGCGGCCGCCAGACCGAATGCCAGCACCTGCAGCGCCTTGCCGCGGCGATCGACCTCACGGTCCAGTCGGCGCAACGCGGTATGCCCCTGCGCGATGCTCATGCGTCCATGGGCCACGCCGTCGGCCACATAGTCGGCCACGCTGAGCTTGTAGAGGTCGTTTTCGCCCGGCGCCAGGCGGATCACGCGGGTGATGTCGCTGGACCCGATCGCCTTGGTGGGGTCGCTGAAGCTCAGGATGATGCCGGTGGGATTGGACCAGGGCTCGCAGTCCAGGCCCAGCTTCTGCGACAAACCGATCACCGCCGCCTCCAGCCGCTGCGCCGTCGTACCGTAGGAATGCAGGCGCCCGGCGATTTCCGAAACGAAGGCCACACGCTGGGCATAGGTGGCGCTGGCGGACGGTGGAACGACGATGGCAGCGGACATGCGTGGCGGGTGGAAGCACGAGGGCGCCATCAGGCGAGAACGCCAGTGTATGCCGCAGCGCTTGCTATCGGCGTCGTCATCGCCGGCCGTTTTCAGCCGCATCCCCATCTTTCGCTCACACCGTGCCTGTATGCTGGCGCCACGGACAGGCCACCCATGATCGAACAGCAACCTCCCCGCCTCGAACAAGACCCGCAGGATCAGACCCAGGTCCGCCTCGCCGGCAGCTGGGTGCTGGCCACCGCCCTGCCCCAGGCAGAGTTGCTGCAGGCCGTACCCGACGGCGTGCGCCGCATCGACGCGCGCGATATCGGGCAACTGGACTCGGCCGGCGTGTTGCAGCTGCTGCGCTTTGCCGGGCGCATGGGGCTGAAGGAAGACGCGATCGATTTCCGCGACGAGCACCAGGCGCTGGTGTGCACCATCGAGGAACTCAACGACGAGCGCCCCAAGCCCAAGCGCGACTACGGCTTTGTGGCCGCGCTCGATCGCCTGGGCCGCACTACCCATGGGGTTGGCCAGGGCATCCTGGAACTCAACAGTTTCCTCGGCGAGAACCTGGTCAAGATCATGCGGCTGATCCACGAGCCGCGCCGCTTCCGCCTGACCTCCACCGTGCACCACATGGAGCAGGTGGGCCTGGATGCGGTGCCGCTGGTGGTGTTGCTGTCGTACCTGGTGGGCGCGGTGATCGCGTTCCTGGGCTCGACCATCCTGCGCGACTTCGGCGCCGAGATCTACGTGGTGGAGCTCGTCTCCATCGCTTTCCTGCGCGAATTCGCCGTGCTGCTCACCGCCATCGTGCTGGCCGGGCGCACCGCCAGCGCGTTCACCGCGCAGATCGGTGCGATGAAGTCGCGCGAAGAAGTCGATGCCATCCGCACGCTCGGCCTGGACCCGATCGACCTGCTGGTGATCCCGCGCTTGCTCGCATTGATCTTCACCTTGCCGCTGCTGACCTTCATCGCGATGATCGCCGGCCTGGCTGGCGGCGTCACGGTGGGCGCGTTCGACCTGGATATCCCGCCGCAGATGTATCTGGCGCGCATGCACGACACCATCCAACTGCGGCATTTTCTGGTCGGCCTGTCCAAGGCGCCGCTGTTCGCGCTGGTGATCGGCCTGATCGGCTGCCTGGAAGGCCTGAAAGTCAGCGGCACCGCGCAATCGGTGGGCGAACGCACCACCTCCTCGGTGGTGCAGACGATTTCCTTGGTCATCATCCTCGACGCGATTGCAGCGTTGTGGTTCATGAAGATGGGGTGGTGATGGAGCCGGGATTCGATAGTCGGGATTTGGGATCGGTGCAGAGCAGAAGCGTGGCTGGCGCACTGAGCGTCGGGAGAGTTGTGCCTTGACCAATCCCCAATCCCCATTCCCCAATCCCGGCCCAGAGGCCGACGACGACCAGCTGGCGATCTGCGTGCGCGGGCTAACCAACCGCTTCGGCAGCCAGACCGTGCACGAAGAGCTGGACCTGGACGTGCGCCGGGGCGAAATCCTCGGCGTGGTCGGCGGCTCGGGCACCGGCAAGTCGGTGCTGATGCGCAGCATCCTGGGCCTGCGCGAACCCGATGCCGGCCGCATCCAGGTATTGGGTGCGGATGCACGCTCGGGCCGTTTCGCCGACCGCCAGCACATCACCCGCAACACCGGCGTGCTGTTTCAGGATGGCGCGCTGTTTTCCTCGATGACGGTTGGCGAGAACGTGCAGGTGCCCTTGAAGGAACACCACGGCGAGTTCCCGGAGCGCTGGTATTTCGAACTGGCGCTGCTGAAGATCAAGCTGGCCGGGCTGCCGGCCGATGCGCTGGACAAGCTGCCCTCGCAGCTATCCGGCGGCATGCGCAAGCGCGCCGGCCTGGCGCGTGCGCTGGCGCTGGACCCGCCGCTGTTGTTCCTGGACGAGCCCACCGCCGGGCTGGACCCGATTGGTGCGGCCGCCTTCGATCGCCTGATCCGCACCCTGCAGCAGGCGCTGGGCCTGACCGTGTTCCTGATTACCCATGACCTGGATACGCTGTACGCCATCTGCGACCGCATCGCGGTGCTGGCCGATCGCAAGGTGATCGCCAACGCACCGCTGGCCGAGGTCGAACAGCTCGACCATCCCTGGATCCAGGAATATTTCCACGGTCCGCGCGCCCGCGCCGCGCGCGCGGCCAAGACCGACTCCACCGAGACCGCCTGAGCATGGAAACCAAAGCCAATTACGTCCTGATCGGCGCCTTCACCATCGTGGCCGGCCTGGCCTTGCTGCTATTCGGGCTATGGGCCGCCAAGTACTCCTCCGACCGCACCTGGCAAGAGTACCGGGTGGTGTTCCGCGAGGCGGTGACCGGCCTGACGGTCGGCAGCCCGGTGCAATACAACGGCATCGCGGTCGGCTCGATCACCGAGCTGACCCTGGCCCCGAACGACCCACGCCAGGTGGTGGCGCATGTGCGGATCAATTCCACCACGCCGATCAAGAGCGACACCCGCGCCAAGTTGGGCATCACCAGCCTGACCGGCCCGTCGATCATCCAGCTCTCCGGCGGCACGCCCGAAGCGCCATCGCTGACCACCATCGACAAGAGCGACGCGCCGATCATCCAGACCACCCCGTCGGCGCTGCAGAACATCACCGACACCGCCAACCGCATCGTCGAGCGCATGGACGAGATGCTCTCGGACAAGAACGTGGCCAGCATCACCGCCACTTTGCAGAACCTGGAAAAGATCAGCGGCGGCATCGCCGACCGCGACGAAGGCATGCAGGCGTTGATCGTCAGCGCACGCGATGCCGCGCGCAATCTGGATACCACCCTGACCACCACCAATGGCACCATCAAGCGGCTGGACCAGAACCTGGTGCAGCAGTTGCCGGGCATCCTGGAAAAGCTCGACGCCACCCTGGTCAAGCTGGATTCGGCTGCCGGCAACGCCGACACCATCCTTGGCGAGAATCGCGCGGCCATCAACAGCTTCGCCAGCGATGGGCTGGGTCAGCTCGGGCCGACATTGACCGAATTGCGCGGTCTCATCCGCGACCTGCGCCGGGTCAGCGACAAACTGGACAACAACCCTGCGCGTTACCTGCTCGGCCGCGACGCACCCAAGGAGTTCGAACCGAAATGACTGCCATGCGCCTGTTGCGTCCCGTGTTGTGTGTTTCGTTGCTGGCATTGGGCGGTTGCTCGGTACTGTCCGGCGGCGACCAGAAGCCGGCCACGATCTATGCGCCCACCGTGCGGATCACCCCCAATCCATCCTGGCCGCAGGTGCGTTGGCAACTGTCGGTTGCCAAACCCAGTGCCGCGCGCGTGATCGACAGCCCGCGTATCAACGTACGGCCCACGCCGGGCGAATTGCAGGTCTACCAAGGCGCCGGCTGGGCGCAACCCGCCACCGACCTGCTGGAAGACAGCGTGGTCCGCGCGTTCGAGGACTCCGGCAAGATCGCCGCCGTGGCTCGCATCGGCACCGGCATCCGTTCCGACTACAAGCTGGCTATCGACGTGCGCCGCTTCGAATCCGATTACGCCGGCCAGTCGCTGCCGTCGGCCACGATCGAACTCAACGCCAAGCTGCTGCATTCGGCCGATCAGCGCGTGGTGGCCTCGCGCACCTTCCTGGTGGCACGCCCTTCCAGCGCCACCGATACTGCGGCAGTCGCGGTCGCTTTCGAACAGGCGCTAACCCAGGTCACCACCGAACTCGTCGGCTGGACGCTGACGACCGGGCAGCAGGACAACGCCTCGCTGCCGCAGACACCGTAAACGCCGGGCATCCCGAGCATAAGCGCCGTGCGCGCCGTGCTCAATCCCCTTCTCCCGCACGCGGGCGCCCGAAACGGCCTCCCTTCTCCCACACGCGGGCGCCCGAAACGCCTTCCCTTCTCCCGCACGCGGGAGAAGGTGGCGCGCAGCGCCGGATGAGGGCACTCCGGCATCACCGCACAACACGCTCACCGAGCAACCGGCGCTAGCCGTGGCCATTACGCCGATGCCACCGGCGCAATCTGCCGGAAGGTCAGATTGATCCGCTCCCCCACCAGCCGCACCGTGCGTGGCAAGGCGTGCTTGTAGTAACGCTGGGTGTCGCCCCCCATCAACAGCAGATCGCCGTGCCCCAGTTCCAGTGTCTGCTTCAGCGCCGCATTGCAGCGATGCTTGAACGCAAAGCGCCGCGTCGCGCCCAGGCTGACCGAAGCGATCACCGGCTGCGCCCCCAGCTCCGGCTCGTCGTCGCTATGCCAGCCCATCGCATCGGCCCCGCTGCGGTAGCGGTTGACCAGCACGCTGTTGAATGGGTGCCCCGTCTCGGCCTGCAGCCGCGCACGGACTGGCTGCAATGCGTCCAGCCACGGCTGCGGCGCAAACCGTGTGCCGGAATAGCGGTAGCTGGCATCCGCATCGCCGATCCAGCTGCTCAGGCGCGGCGAATCCACTACCCGCCCGAACATGCGGATGCGGTGCACTTCCCACCGCACCTGCGCCAGCAGGGTCTGCAGCAGCGCATCGGCCTGCGCCGCGTCAAGCCATCCTCGCTGCCAGTGGATCTGCGCCCCCGGCAATGCCACCTCGATCTTCATCGCCCGGACGCTAACACGCGTGTCCGCAACGCGCCGTCGGCAGCGGATGAATCGGCCCGATTTGCCGCCGTCACATGCAATCCCGGAAAATGCGGCTCAGCCATCGAGCCAACGGGAGCGGAGCAATGTCGGTAACGGGAGTCGGCGCACAGGCGCCAGAGGCGGTCGAACGTGACGTCATGGAATACGACGTCGTCACCGTCGGTGCCGGGCCGGCTGGGCTGTCGTTTGCGATCCGGCTCAAGCAGCTCAACCCCGCGTTGAGCGTGTGCGTGATCGAAAAGTCCAGCACCATCGGCGCGCATATCCTCTCCGGTGCCGTGATCGAGCCTGGCCCGCTGGATGCCCTGCTGCCGGGCTGGCGCGACACCCCGCCGCCGATCTGCGTGGCCGCCACCGACGACGAATTCTGGTTCCTCGGCAAGGACAGCGCGCGCAAGTTTCCGGTGGTGCCGCCGGGCATGCGCAACCATGGCAATTTCATCGTCAGCCTTGGCGCCATGTGCGCCTGGCTGGCGCCGCAAGCCGAAGCGCTGGGCGTGGAGATCTATCCGGGCTTTGCCGCCGCCGAAACCCTGCACGACGACAATGGCCAGGTGATCGGTGTGCGCATCGGCGACATGGGCGTGGCCAAGGATGGCGCGCACAAGCCCGGCTACACCGCCGGCATCGACATCCGCGCCAAGGTCACCGTGCTGGCCGAAGGCGCGCGCGGCCATCTGACCAAGCGGCTGTTCAAACGCTTCGACCTCACTGCCGACAGCGACCCGCAGGGGTATTCGATCGGCATCAAGGAACTGTGGCAGGTGCCAGAAGGCCGCGTCAGCCCCGGCAAGATCGTGCACACCCTGGGCTGGCCCGCCGACAACCGCACCTACGGCGGCAGCTTCCTGTATCACCTGGACAACAACCAGATCGCGCTCGGCTATGTCAGCGGGCTGGACTACAGCGATCCCAAGTACCAACCGTGGGAGGCCTTCCAGCAATGGAAGAACCACCCGCTCATCAAGCCGCTGCTGGAAGGCGGCACCATCCTCTCGTCCGGCGCGCGCGCCATCGTCACCGGCGGCTGGCAGTCGCTACCGAAAGTGGACATGCCCGGTGCCCTGCTGATCGGCGATACCGCCGGCCTGCTCAACGTGCCCAAGATCAAGGGCACTCATCAAGCGATCCGCAGCGGCATGCTGGCCGCCGAACACCTGGTGCAGTCGCAACTGGTCCCGCAGGGCTTCGACGCCAAGCTGCGCGCCTCCGCTGCAATGACCGAGCTGAAGCAGGTGCGCAACATCAAGCCCGGCTTCAAGAAGGGCCTGTGGTTTGGCCTGCTCAACGCCGCCTGGGAAACCGCGCTCAAGGGCGCCTCGCCGTGGACACTGAAGAACAAGCCCGACTGGTCGGCGTTGCGCAAGATCGGCGACTACGAGCAACCCACCCGCGACTACGTCGCCCGCGAGCTGGCCCCGCGCGACCGCCTGCAGGCGGTGTACTTCGCTGCTACCGAACACGACGAAGACCAGCCGGTGCATCTGCAGGTGCTGGACACCGACATCTGCGCCACCCGCTGCGTGCAGGAATACGACAACCCCTGCACGCGTTTCTGCCCCGCCAACGTCTACGAAATGGTCGCAGACACCGCCAGCCCATCCGGCAAGCGCCTGCAGATCAATGCCGCCAACTGCGTGCACTGCAAGACCTGCGACATCAAGGACCCCTACGAAATCATCAATTGGGTGACGCCGGAGGGTGGTTCGGGCCCGAACTACCAGAACCTGTGAATTCGTCTCATCGTTCGATTGGGAATCACCTGCGCACCCGCCTGTTCGGTCTGCTGCGCGCCGCGTTCCGTGCCATGCCGCTCGACGAAGCGACACGGGACCGTTGGCGCGGCTGGTTCCTGGACCGCCATGCCGACTGGGTGCCGGAACCTGCGCGTGGCCGAAGCGGCCACGGCATCGCTCGGCGTCCAGCAGCGCGCAGCGACCAGGCCGCGATCGGGCATGTGCCCTATCGCACCGAAGCCCTGCCTGAGGTACTTCCTGCAAGCCTGATTGCCTTTTACCTGCCGCAATTCCATCCGATTCCGGAAAACGATGCGTGGTGGGGCAGAGGCTTTACCGAATGGCGCAACGTCGCTCGCGCGCTTCCGCAATTCGAAGGGCATCTGCAACCCCGGCTCCCGGCGGATCTAGGCTTCTATGACCTGCGCAACCCGCAGATCATGCGCGAACAGGCGCGCCTGGCGCAGGAGTACGGCCTTGCCGCATTCTGCTTCTATTTCTACTGGTTCGCCGGCAAGACCTTGCTGGAAATGCCTATCCTTCAATGGCATGAAGATGACTCGATCACGTTGCCGTTCTGCCTGTGCTGGGCGAATGAGAAATGGGCGCGGCGCTGGGACGGGCGCGGCGACGATATTCTGATCGATCAAGCGCATGATGCCGACGACGATCTCGCCTTCATTGCGCACGTTGCGTCGTACATGCGTCATCCGAAGTATTGGCGAGTCGAAGGACGTCCACTGCTACTGGTGTATCGACCCAATCTGCTTCCCGAACCGGCACAGACCGCCGCGCGCTGGCGCACCTGGTGTCGCGACAATGGCATTGGCGAAATCCACCTGGCCTACGTGCAGGGTTTCGAACGCCCGGATCCGCGCGATATCGGATTCGATGCGGCGGTCGAATTTCCTCCCAACATGAGCACTCCACCATCGGTGGCGGCCCAGCAGCGCCTGCTGAATCCGGATTTCAGCGGCGAGGTGCTGGATTGGCGCGTGCTTGCAAGCGAGATCGCGCAACGTCCGTTGCGCGACTACACGCTGTACCCGGGGGTCAATCCAGGTTGGGACAACGAGCCTCGCCGCTCGGGCAAAGGCCGGGTCTATCTGCACGCCTCCCCTCGCCGTTATCGGGACTGGTTGTCCAACACCGTGCGGCAGCGCCTCGCAAATGCGCCGGCCGCGCATCGCCTGGTCTTCATCAATGCCTGGAACGAGTGGGCCGAAGGCGCCGTCCTCGAACCGGACATGCGCCTGGGGCATGCATGGCTGGAAGCGACGCGCCAGGCGTTGACACGCTCGGCCGATTGCGTTCCTCCACCGCACCGGCACGGCGCCTGCGTGGTCGTGCACGCCTGGTATCTGGATGTGCTGGACGAGATCCTCGACGCGCTTGCACCCTGCATCGCTGCGTTGCGGCTGATCGTCACCACCGATGTGACGCTGGTCGGACACGTGCGTCAATGCCTGCGGCAGCACGGCATCGAAGCGGAGGTGGAAGGCTTCGAGAATCGAGGCCGGGACATCCTGCCGTTCCTGCACGTGGCCAATCGCTTGCTCGACGAAGGCGAGCAGGTGGTCTTGAAACTGCATACGAAGAAATCGACGCATCGCCACGATGGCGACGCATGGCGGCGCGAGATGCTGGCCGCGTTATTGGGCGGTGGGCGCATGGACGCAATCGTCAGTGCGTTCGTCGCCGACCCGCAGCTTGGGCTTGCCGCACCAGCGCAGCATCTGTTGGCCGTCACCGACTTTATCGGTGGCAACACCGATGCGCTGGATTATCTGGCCGTTCGCACCGGGACGCGCGCGGTGGCCGAGCACGACCGGTTCGCCTCCGGCAGCATGTTCTGGGCAAGGCTCGAAGCGCTGCGCCCGCTGCTCGATGCGCATCTGCAGCCAGGCGACTTCGAAAGCGAGCTAGGCCAGATCGATGGCACCCTGGCGCATGCGATCGAACGCTTCCTCGGCCATGCGGTCGGCCAGTCAGGGCACCGCCTTGCCACGATCGAAGGCCTGCTGGGCCAAGGCGAACCGGCAGCGGGCACGCCCTATCGCTATGCACGCAAGGCGCCATAACGGCGCCTTGCTGATGGTGGAACACATTGCCGCCTTTTCAGCTCCGGAAATCCGTGCCGGTCTTGGTGCGCAATTCGGAAATCTCCACCCCGTCCGCGGCCTCCACCAGCACCAACCCATCGGTCGTCACATCGAACACCGCCAGGTCGGTAATGATGCGATCCACCACGCCCACACCGGTCAGCGGCAGGTCGCATTCGCGCAGGATCTTGTGGCTGCCGTCCTTGGCGACGTGTTCCATCAGCACCACCACGCGCTTGACCCCGGCCACCAGGTCCATCGCCCCCCCCATGCCCTTGACCATCTTGCCGGGCACCATCCAGTTGGCCAGGTCGCCACGATCGGTGACCTGCATCGCGCCCAGGATCGCCAGGTCGATATGGCCCCCACGGATCATCGCGAACGAATCGTGGCTGCCGAAATAACTGGCGCCAGCACGTGCGGTCACGGTCTGCTTGCCGGCGTTGATGAGGTCGGCATCGACGTCCTCTTCGGTCGGAAACGGGCCGATGCCGAGCAGGCCGTTTTCCGATTGCAGCCATACATCCACGCCGTCGGGGATGTGGTTGGCCACCAGCGTCGGCAGGCCAATCCCCAGATTGACGTAGGCGCCGTCGGTAAGCTCCCGCGCGGCACGCGCGGCCATCTCATCGCGGGTCCAGGCCATCAGGTGTCTCCCTTGCGCACGGTGCGCTGTTCGATGCGTTTTTCCGGCGCCGCGTTGAGCACCAGTCGATCGACATAGATGCCCGGCAGATGCACCTGGTCCGGATCGATCGCACCCAGCTCCACGATCTCCTCGACCTCGGCAATGCAGATGCGTCCGGCCATCGCACAGGCCGGATTGAAGTTACGTGCGGTTTTGCGGAACACCAGGTTACCGGCGGTATCGGCCCGCCATGCCTTGACCAACGCGACATCGGCCTGCAATGCGGTTTCCAGCACGTAGTGCTTGCCGTCGAATGCGCGGGTTTCCTTGCCCTCGGCCACGATGGTGCCGTAGCCGGTAGCGGTGTAGAACGCGGGTATGCCCGCCCCACCCGCGCGCAGACGCTCGGCCAGCGTGCCCTGCGGGTTGAATTCCAGCTCCAGTTCGCCCGCCAGGTACTGGCGCTCGAACTCCTTGTTCTCACCGACATAGGACGAAATCATCTTGCGGATCTGGCGGGTGGCCAATAACTGCCCCAGCCCGAACCCATCCACGCCGGCATTGTTGGAAATCACCGTCAACCCGCCCACCCCGCTGTCGCGCACGGCGGCAATCAAGGCTTCCGGGATTCCGCACAATCCAAAGCCGCCAACCGCCAGGGTCTGGCCATCGGCCAACACCCCGTCCAGCGCAGCCTTGGCATCGGCATGGCGTTTGCCGCCAGCCGTACCACGTTCATCGTTGCCCATCACCGCCCTCACCTCGCTGATGCGAAGCGGCCATTCTATCTGCTGAGCGTTCCCTGTCCCTGGTCGCAGTTCCGCCACACCCAAGACACGGCGCAGCCGCTAGACTCCTGTGTCCCCCATTTCAGGAATTGCCCATGTCGCTACCCGCCTTCAAGGCCTACGATATTCGCGGCCGCGTGCCGGATGAACTCAATGAGGACTTGGCCCGCCGGATCGGCGTGGCACTGGCGGCGCAGCTGGATCAGGGGCCCGTGGTCCTGGGCCACGACGTGCGCCTGGCCAGCCCGGCGTTGCAGGAAGCGTTATCCGCCGGACTGCGCGCCAGTGGCAGGGAGGTCATCGATATCGGCCTGTGCGGCACCGAGGAGGTCTATTTCCAGACCGATCATCTCAAGGCCGCCGGCGGCGTGATGGTCACCGCCAGCCATAACCCCATGGACTACAACGGCATGAAGCTGGTGCGCGAGCAGGCGCGCCCGATCAGTTCGGACACCGGCCTGTTTGCGATCCGCGACACGGTCGCGTCCGATACCGCCGCGCCCGGCGCGCCCACGGCCAGCGAACAAAGCCGTACCGACAAGACCGCGTACCTGGAGCACCTGCTCAGCTATGTGGACCGCAGCACCCTCAAGCCGCTCAAGCTGGTGGTCAATGCCGGCAACGGTGGCGCCGGGTTGATCGTGGACCTGCTGGCCCCGCACCTGCCGTTCGAATTCGTGCGCGTCTTCCATGAGCCCGATGGCAACTTCCCCAACGGGATTCCCAACCCGCTGCTGCCGGAAAACCGCGACGCCACCGCCAAGGCGGTCAAGGATCATGGCGCGGATTTCGGCATTGCCTGGGATGGCGACTTCGATCGCTGCTTCTTCTTCGACCATGGCGGCCGCTTCATCGAGGGCTATTACCTGGTCGGCTTGCTGGCGCAGGCGATCCTGGCCAAGCAGCCGGGCGGCAAGGTCGTGCACGACCCGCGCCTGACCTGGAACACGGTCGAACAGGTCGAGGAAGCCTGCGGCATCCCGGTGCTGTGCAAGAGCGGCCATGCCTTCATCAAGGAAAAAATGCGCAGCGAGAACGCCGTCTACGGTGGCGAGATGAGCGCGCACCATTATTTCCGCGAGTTCGCCTACGCCGACTCCGGTATGATCCCGTGGTTGCTGATCGCCGAGCTGGTGTCGCAGTCCGGCCGCTCGCTGGCCGACCTGGTCGAGGCGCGCATGCAAAAGTTCCCCTGCAGCGGCGAGATCAATTTCAAGGTGGCCGATGCCAAGGCCGCGGTGGCCCGGGTGATGGAGCATTACGCCGACCTGTCGCCGGAGCTGGACTACACCGACGGCATCAGTGCCGATTTCGGTCAATGGCGTTTCAACCTGCGCAGCTCCAACACCGAACCGCTGCTGCGCCTGAACGTGGAAACGCGTGGCGATGCCGCCCTGCTGGAAACGCGTACGCAGGAAATTTCCGACTTGTTGCGCGCCTGATCTACCATTCTCCCCCCACCTTGACGCACTGGAGTTTCCCCCGCCCATGAGCGACGTCCTTCCGATCATTCTGTCCGGCGGTTCCGGCACGCGCCTGTGGCCGCTGTCGCGCGAGTCCTACCCCAAGCAGTTCCTGCCGCTGGTCGGCGACAAGAGCATGCTGCAGGCCACCTGGCTGCGCGCCGCTCCCGTTGCGGGCCATGCCCCCATCGTGGTGGCCAACGAAGAGCATCGCTTCATGGCCGCCGAGCAGCTGCAGCAGCTGGGTGTCAAGCCCTCTGCCATCCTGCTGGAGCCCAAGGGCCGCAACACCGCCCCCGCCATTGCGGTCGCCGCGCTGGAAGCCACGCGCGATGGCGGCGATCCGTTGCTGCTGGTGCTGCCCTCAGATCACGTGATCGGCAACGAGGCCGCCTTCCAGGCAGCGGTGACCGTTGCCGCCGCCGCTGCGGCCCAAGGCAAACTGGTGACCTTCGGTATCAAGCCCAGCGCGCCGGAAACCGGCTACGGCTACATCAAGGCTGGCGCAGGCACCGGCGCATCGGCCGTGGAGCGCTTCGTCGAAAAGCCGGACCTGGCAACCGCGCAGGGCTACCTGGCCAGCGGCGAGTACTACTGGAACAGCGGCATGTTCCTGTTCCGTGCCTCGCGTTACCTGGAAGAACTGCGCAAGTTCCATCCCGCCATCGCCGACGCCTGCCAGACCGCGTGGCAGAACGGCAAGCGCGATGCCGACTTCACCCGCCTGGACAAGGACGCGTTCGCGGCCAGCCCGTCGGATTCGATCGACTATGCGGTGATGGAAAAGACCGCCGACGCGGTCGTGGTCCCGCTGGATGCCGGCTGGAACGATGTCGGTTCGTGGTCGTCGCTGCTGGATGTGTCCGAGCAGGACGCGCAGGGCAACGCGCATCATGGTGACGTGATCCAGCTGGATTGCCGCAATACTTATGCCTACGGCTCGCGTCTGATCGCCATGGTCGGCCTGGAAGACGTGGTGGTCGTCGAGACGCCGGATGCCGTGCTGGTCGGTCACCGCGATCGCATCCAGGAAGTGAAGGAGGTGGTCGGCCGGATCAAGACCGACGGGCGCTCCGAGGCCACCTGGCACCGCAAGGTCTATCGCCCGTGGGGCGCCTACGACTCGATCGACATGGGCCAGCGCCACCAGGTCAAGCGCATCACCGTCAAGCCCGGTGCCGTGCTGAGCCTGCAGATGCACCACCACCGCGCGGAACACTGGATCGTGGTCAGCGGCACTGCCGAAGTGACGCGTGGCGAAGAAGTGCTGCTGCTGACCGAAAACCAGAGCACCTACATCCCGCTCGGCGTAACCCACCGCCTGCGTAATCCGGGCAAGCTGCCGCTGGAACTGATTGAAGTGCAGTCCGGCAGCTATCTGGGAGAGGACGACATCGTGCGCTTTGAGGATACCTACGGGCGGGCCTGATGGTTCGGCAAGGCGACTGATGCGCGATGAAAGCAGCCGGGGATTCCCCGGCTGTTTTTTTATGCCCTATCTTTCCGCGTTGAGGGATGCCGTAGCGACGCGGCGAACTTACCGGTTGCCGGCAGCCAACTCGGCAATCACGTCGCGCAAGCCTGCACGCCACTCCGGCAAGGCGATGCCGAAATCGGTTTGCAGCCTCTCGATCGACAACCGCGAATACGCCGGCCGCCGTGCCGGTGTTGGATAGTCCGCCGTGGTGATCGGCACGACCTGCGGCGCTCGCGCCAACAGACGGACACTGACCGCCTCTTCGAAGATCGCTTCGGCGAAGCCATGCCAGCTGGTCTGCCCTGCGGCGGTGAGATGCCAGGTGCCGGATGTTTCGGTATTGCGCTGGCGCAGCAGTTGCGCGGTCACATCGGCGATTAGGGACGCCGGCGTCGGCGTTCCGATCTGATCGGCGACCACGCGCAGCACGTCGCGCTCGGCACCTACACGCAGCATGGTACGTAGGAAATTCGCGCCGTGCGCGGCATACACCCACGCGGTGCGCAGGATCAGATGCCGCGCGCCCGAGGCGCGGATGGCCTGCTCGCCGGCAAGCTTGGTCTCGCCGTAGACGCCCAAGGGCGAGGTCTGTGCATCCTCGCGATACGGCGCAGCGCCCTGTCCATCGAAGACGTAGTCGGTCGAGTAATGCACCAGGGGAACGCCATTGGACGCGCACCATTGCGCGATGGCCCCCGGGGCCTGCGCATTCGCACGCAGCGCGCTGTCGCGCTCCTGCTCGGCGCGATCCACTGCCGTATAGGCAGCGGCATTGACCACGCAGGCAGGCTGCAGCTGATCGAGCAATGCGGTGAGCGTTTCAGGCACGCCGAAGTCCGCCGTTTCGCAGGCGCTTCCATCAGGAAGCAGACCGCTACGTGTCGTGGCCCGCACCGGACCATCGGCTGCCAGCGCACGCAACAACTCCGTACCGACCTGCCCGTTGGCTCCGAACAGCAGCGTGGTCACGGCACGAAGACTGGCAGGCGCTCGGCCGGCACATCGCTCAGGAACGGTGCATTGGCATCCTTGGCGGACAGCAACGGATTGCTGATCGGCCAATCGACGCCGATCGTCGCGTCATCCCAGCGCACGCTCGCATCGGCTTCCTTGACGTAGATGTCGGTGCACAGATAGCTGAACAATGCCCGTTCCGACAACACCGCGAAGCCATGCGCGAAGCCTTCCGGAATCCACACCTGCCGACGGTTTTTCGCACTGAGCAGCACCGCGGTCCATCGCCCGAAATGGGGCGAACCGCGACGAATGTCCACCGCGATGTCATACACCTCGCCTTCCAGCACGCTCACCAGCTTGCCCTGGGGACGCGGCCACTGGTAATGCAGCCCGCGTAACACGCCCTTGGCGGACGTGGAGACGTTGCTTTGCACGAAGTGCGTCGGCAGGCCATGTCCGCCGAAACGCTCCGCATTCCAGGTTTCGAAGAAAACGCCACGCTCGTCACCGAACACGGCCGGTTCGATCACCATGCAGCCCGGCAGATCGGTCGCGATCACTTTCAATGGACTTTCCCTCGCAACGCAAGCTCATGGAGATACTTGCCGTAATCGTTCTTGAGCAACGGCGCGGCCAGGCGCTGCAACTGCGACGCGTCGATCCAGCCCTGTCCGAAGGCAATCTCCTCCGGGCAGCAGATCTGCAATCCCTGCCTCGCCTGGATCGTCTCGATGAAATTCGCCGCTTCGTGCAAGGACTGATGGGTGCCGGTGTCCAACCAGGCGTATCCGCGCCCCAACGCCTCCAGATGCAGTGCGCCGGCTTCAAGATAGCGACGGTTGAGATCGGTGATCTCCAGTTCCCCGCGCGCCGACGGCCGCAGCTCGGCGGCGTAGTCGGCCGCGTTGCCATCGTAGAAGTACAACCCTGTCACGGCATAGTTGGAGCGCGGCACGGCCGGCTTCTCCTCGATCCCGACGACCTTGCCGCTCGCATCGAACTCCGCCACACCATAGCGCTCGGGATCGTTGACCCAGTAACCGAACACCGAAGCGCCCTGCTGCCGCGCATCGGCACGCTGCAGCAGGCTGGTCAATCCATGTCCGTGGAAAATGTTGTCGCCCAGCACCAGGCAGCTCGGCTTGCCCGCCGCGAAGTTGCGACCGATCACGTAGGCCTGTGCCAGCCCGTCGGGGCTGGGTTGCACGGCGTACTGGATATCCATTCCCCACTGCGAGCCGTCGCCCAACAATGCCTGGAACAGCGCCTGCTCGTGCGGCGTGTTGATGATCAGCACCTCGCGGATACCCGCAAGCATCAGCACGCTCAGCGGATAATAGATCATGGGCTTGTCGTACACCGGCAGCAGCTGCTTGCTGATGCCCTGGGTGATCGGGTAGAGGCGAGTGCCGGAACCGCCTGCCAGGATGATGCCTTTGCGTTGTGTCATGCGCTGTTTCCTTTGGACGTCCGCACAGGGATGCGCGGGCTCTTGCGAGGGGCTAGGGGTCAAGCTGCCGCGCCGATCCGTTCCAAGCGGTAGCTGCCGTCCAGCACACCCTGGACCCACGCCTGGTTGCTCAGATACCACTCGACCGTCTGCGCGATGCCCTGCTCGAAGGTGAATGCCGGCTCCCAACCGAGTGCGTTCTTCAACTTGGAGGCGTCGATCGCATAGCGGCGATCGTGGCCGGGACGGTCGGTGACATGCGTGATCTGGCTCGCGCGCGGTTTGCCATCCGCGCGCGGACGGTGCTGGTCCAGCAGCGCGCAGATCGCCTGCACGACCTCGATGTTCTGGCGTTCGGAATTGCCGCCCACGTTATAGGTTTCGCCGACTTCGCCCTTCGCCAGCACGGTACGGATCGCCTCGCAGTGGTCGCTGACGAACAACCAGTCGCGCACCTGCTTGCCATCGCCGTAGACCGGCAACGGCTCGCCGGCCAGCGCCTTGGCGATCACCAGCGGAATGAGTTTTTCGGGGAAGTGGTACGGGCCGTAGTTGTTCGAGCAATTGGTCGTCAGCACCGGCAGCCCGTAGGTGTGGTGGAACGCGCGCACCAGATGATCGGATGCCGCCTTGGACGCCGAGTACGGCGAATTGGGGGCATACGGCGTGGTTTCGGTAAATTTACCGGTTTCCCCAAGCGTGCCGTAGACCTCGTCGGTGGACACGTGCAGGAAGCGGAACGCCGCGCGGCGCGCGTCCGGCAACGTCTTCCAGTGGTCACGCACCGCCTCGAGCAAGCCCAGCGTGCCGACCACGTTGGTCTGGATGAACGCGCCGGGGCCATCGATCGAACGATCCACATGGCTTTCGGCGGCGAAGTTCAACACTGCGTCCGGCTGATGCTCCTGCAGCAGGCCGGCGACACATGCACGGTCGCCGATATCGCCCTTGACGAACACGTGATCCGGATTGCCGTCCAGCGCCGCCAACGTGTTCAGATTCCCCGCATACGTGAGCGCGTCCAGATTGACCACGCGAATTCCGCGGGCCACCGCTTCAAGAACAAAATTGCCACCGATGAAACCGGCACCGCCGGTTACAAGCCAAGTCGTCACTGTCCACTTCTCCTGATCGCTCACGGACCGTACTGCATTCCTCGAACCGCACAGGATATACGCTCCAGGCAATCCCATACCTTAAGCGGACACCACGCGAGTGCCGCGCCACGATATCCATACGCAATCGCATGGTGCGCCCACCCTGGTTAGAATGGGCGCACTCCCGAGCCTGCTGCCGCGGCCGGGCCTTCCCGCAACAGCTGAAGGATCTCGTACACGATGAAAATCCTCGTCGCCTACAAGCGCGTGGTGGACTACAACGTCCGCATCCAGGTCAAGCCGGATGGCTCCGGCGTGGTGACCGAGGGCGTCAAGCTCTCGCCCAACCCGTTCGACGAAATCGCCCTGGAAGAGGCGCTGCGCCTGCGCGACGCCGGCATCGCGAGTGAAGTGGTGGTCGCCACCCTGGCGCCGGCCGACGCCGCCGCACACCTGCGCAATGGCCTGGCCATGGGCGCCAACCGCGCCATCCATGTGGTCACCGACTCCGCCATCCAGCCGCTGACCGCCGCCCGCACCCTGCTCAAGCTGGTCGAGAAGGAGCAGCCGGACCTGGTCATCCTGGGCAAGCAGGCCATCGACGACGACGCCAACCAGACCGGCCAGATGCTGGCCACGTTGTGGGGTCGCCCGCAGGCGACCTTCGCCGGCAAGCTCGTGGTGGCCGACGGCAAGGCCACGGTCACACGTGAAGTGGACGCCGGCCTGGAAACGCTGGAAGTCGACCTGCCGGCCGTGATTACCACCGATCTGCGCCTGAACGAGCCGCGCTTCATCAAGTTGCCGGACATCATGAAGGCCAAGAGCAAACCGCTGGAAACCTTGGCGTTCGCCGACCTCGGCGTGGACGCGCACGACAGCCTGACCACCACCCACCATGCCGCGCCGTCCAAGCGCAGCCGCGGCGTGATGGTCAAGGATGCCGCCGAACTGGTGGCCGCACTCAAGCAGAAGGGGTTGTTGTAATGGCCAAGGTTCTCATTGTTGCCGAACATCTCAACGGCCAGCTCAATGCGGCCACCGCCAAGACCCTGAGCGCCGCGCAGGCAATCTCGGCCGAGTCCATCGATGTGGTCGTGCTGGCAGCCGACCCGGCCGCCGTCGCCGCGCAGGCCGCGCAGCTGGCCGGCGTTGCCCGCGTACTCACCGTGACCAATGCCGCCAACGAACACGCCATCGCCCAGGTGCTGGGGCCGCAGATCGCCCAGCTGGCAGGCCAGGGCTACACCCATGTGTTCGGCCCCTCCACCACCTTCGGCAAGGATTTGATGCCAGTGGTTGCGGCACTGCTCGGCGTTAATCAGGTCTCCGACCTGATGACGGTCGAGGACGCCTACACCTTCAAGCGCCCGATCTACGCAGGCAACGCCATCATCACGGTCAAGGCCCCGGCCGACCAGATCGTGGTGGCCACCGTGCGCAGCGCGTCCTGGCCCGAAGCGGCCAAGGGCGGTAGCGCGGCGGTCGAATCGGTGACGGTCGATGCGACCTTGCCCACCCATACCCGCTTCATCGGCCTGGCGGCCGGCAACTCCGACCGCCCTGACCTACAGAGCGCCAAGCGCGTGGTCTCTGGCGGCCGCGGTGTGGGTTCGGCGGACAACTTCAAGCACATCTACAGTCTGGCCGACAAACTCGGCGCAGCCGTGGGCGCCTCGCGCGCGGCCGTGGACGCCGGCTACGTGCCCAACGAGCTGCAGGTCGGCCAGACCGGCAAGATCATCGCCCCGGAACTGTACGTGGCCATCGGCATCAGCGGCGCCATCCAGCACCTGACCGGCATCAAGGACGCCGGCACGATCGTGGCGATCAACAAGGATGCGGAATCGCCAATCTTCGAGATTGCCGATATCGGGTTGGTGGGGGACCTTTTCACTCTCCTGCCGGAACTTGAGACGGCGCTCGCATAGAGCGCTGTCCACTTCTTTGCTTAGCATCGTCTCCTAGAACGGTCGCTCTGGTTGTAAACTGTTCAACCCCCGCTCAGGCGAGATGGTCATGGATCGACATGTCGCATCGGCCTGCACCCGCCATGCAGAGGATCCATCGCGCCCATGATTGTCGGTAGAGGACTGCTTGCATCCGCTTTTGATGCTCAAGCTATTGAAACACTGGAGGCCACATTATTCGCATCCGGAGTCTCAAATTCCAGCGAGATCGAACCCTCCGCCTATGCACGCGAACAGCAACTGCTAGAGGAGCGGCTGGCGGCCGCCAAGGGCGCCTTCGTCTATTTCAGTACGTGCAGCATCGAAGACCCAGATCGCGGGAGCGGCCAATACGCTCGTCACAAAGTGCGGATGGAACAGTTGGTTGCCGATCGCGGCGGCCGCTATCTGATCCTGCGCTTGCCGCAAGTGGTGGGGCGCACGGGAAATCCGCACAACCTGATCAATTTCTTGACCGACCGTCTGCGCTGCGGCAGGCCGATCCCGATGTGGTCCGGTGCCGTGAGATGCCTGATAGACGTTGAGCACGTCGCAGCAATCACCATGCACCTGCTGCAGGATGGGGCGCCTGAGCAACTGCGCGCCAGCCTGGCGCCGCCGGAGGTCATCAGCATGCCGGCACTGCTAGACGTCATGGAATCGATCTTGGGCATGCATGCGCGCCGCGAGATTGTCGACCGCACCGGGGGGGCGCAGCCGGATGCCACACTCATGGTGCGGGTCGCACCGACACTTGGTATCGACGTAAGCCCCGGGTACACGCGGCGCCTCCTGGAAAAATATCATCGCCATGACAATGCCAACTGAGACCTGCAAACTTTCGGTCGTTATCCCGGTCTACAAGAGTGCGTCGATCCTGCCAAAACTCGCAGACAAGCTGGGCCGGACACTGCCCGCCATGTTCGGCGATTCCTTTGAAGTCATCCTGGTCAACGACTGCAGCCCGGATGACTCGCGCAAGGTACTGTTTGACTTGGCGCGCGAGCGGCCTTGGTGGAAGGTGGTCAACCTACGCAAGAACGCAGGCCAGCACAACGCCATCATGGCCGGCCTGCGTGTAGCGCGCGGCCAGCAGATCATCACCATGGATGACGACCTGCAGCACAATCCCGACGACATTCCCGCGCTGCTTGTCGCTCTCGGCGATGGTTACGATGTCTGCTATGCAGGCTTCCACTCCAAGCAGCACGCGTTGTGGAAAAAAGCCGGAAGCGCACTGAATGACCGGATGGCGGTGTATCTGCTTGGCAAGCCCCAGGGACTCTATCTGTCGCCGTTTCGTGCGATGGTCGCTGGAGTCCGGGAAGAACTGGTCAAGTTCACCGGCCCCAACGTGTATCTCGATGGTTTGATTCTTACTACCACGACGAGAATCACCAGCATCAAGATCGACCATCACGCGCGTGCAGACGGACAGTCCGGTTACAGCCTCCGCAAGTCCATCTCGCTGTGGCTGAAGATGGCCACCAGCTTTTCGGTATTTCCCCTGAGACTTGCCTCGCTGATGGGGATTGCCGTCTCCATGCTTGGCTTCCTGCTTGCGCTGGTCTTTGTCGTTCAACGGTTCACCGTCAACGCCATGCCGGTCGGCTGGGCTTCCCTGATGGTTTGCGTGCTCATCACTGGCGGCGTCCAGTTACTTGCGATCGGCGTCATTGGCGAATACCTCGGCCGCGCCCTGCGGCACGTGAACGCCACGCCGCAAGTAGTGATTGAGTCGACCGCGAATATCCCATCACATAACGAACGGGCCACATGATGAAATTACTGCGCGTGGCGCTGGCGGACCCGCGCATCCGCCAGTTTGTCCTTTACGCGGTCTGCGGGGGCTCCGGCGTCTGCCTGGACCTGTGTGTTTACACCGGGCTGATCTGGCTGCACGTCAACTACCAACTTGCCAACGCAGCTGGTTATCTTGCCGGCACCCTGCTCAGTTTCGCACTGAATCGCCACTTCACGTTTCAGACCTACGATAAAACGATGCGGCGTCTCGGCCTCTTCGTTGCAACGGCCTTGGTGGGCTACCTCGTTTCCAGCGCATTGCTATGGGGTCTGGTGTCGGTCCTCGGCTGGAATCCGCTTTGGGCCAAGCTGGCCACGTTGGTGGTCGTGCTAATCCTGCAATTTTCTCTCAATCGCGCCATTACATTCCGATCCCCTGCGAGCATCTCAAGCAAATGAACCAATTCCATACTGTGATCATCGGCGGCGGTTTCGCCGGCCTATCTGTCGCCTACGAGCTCGCCAAGCAGGGTAAGCGCATCCTGGTCGTCGAGCGTGACCATGAACTTGGCGGCCTGGCAGGCGGTTTCAAGGTTGGCGACCAGGTCCTCGAGAAGTTCTATCACCACTGGTTCAACAACGATGTCGAGATATTCAAGCTGATCGAAGAATTGGGAGCAAACGACAACATCATGCTGCGCCCCACCCGGACCGGCATGTATTTTGCGGACCAGTTCTATCGCCTCAGCACTCCAATGGACCTGCTCCGGTTCGATGCCCTGCCATTCATTGATCGCATCCGTCTTGGCATCGCGGTCCTGCGTGCCCGCTCGGTTAAGGACTGGAAGAAGCTGGAGAATCTCAGTGCCAAGGAATGGCTGCTCGACCTGTGTGGGGAGAAAGCCTACAAGGTCGTATGGGATCCGCTGCTTGTCGGCAAGTTCGGCGATGTGGCCGACGATGTTTCCGCGGTCTGGTTCTGGAAAAAGCTTGTGTTGCGTGGCGGCAGCCGTAGCAACTCGGGCGACGAAGTGCTCGCCTATTATCGGGGCGGCTTCGCCGCGCTGGCTGAAAAACTCGGTGAAGCCATCGTTCGATTGGGTGGCGAAATTCGGCTTGGTACCAGTGCGACCTCGGTACTGACCGCTAATGGCATTGCCACCGGCGTGCTGCTGGAAGACGGCGAAGTACAGGCTGACAACGTCGTATTGTCGACCGCCTTCCCCATCTCCGCCAATCTGCTCCAGGGCAAGACCGACGACGCATTCCTGCAATCGCTGCGGCGCATCCGTTACCTGGCGAATGTGTGCATGGTGCTTTCGCTGGACCGAAGCCTGTCTGAGACTTACTGGCTGAATGTCAACGATCCCGGATTCCCGTACGTCGGGGTGATCGAGCATACGAACTTCGAGCCGGCCAGTTCGTACGGTGGTCGCCATATCGTCTATCTGTCTAAGTACCTTCCGACCAGCCACCCGATGTACACGATGACCAACCAGGAGCTGGTCGACTTCTCGCTGCCGCATCTACAGAAGATGTTTCCTGCGTTCGATCGTAGCTGGATTCAGGACGTACATGTATGGCGCGCCGAATATGCCCAGCCGATCGCCGAGAAGCACTATTCGAGTCTGGTCCCGGGACGTAAGACCCCGCTACCCAATGTCTACCTGACCAGCATGGCGCAGGTCTATCCGGAAGACCGCGGCACCAACTATGCCGTGCGCGAAGGCAGGAACCTGGCCAACGACATTCTGGCTTCGGATGGGCGTTAATGACTACCGAATACGTTGCACAGGGCACGGATGACTTGCGCCGGAAAATGTCGGACAACCAGCGACGTATTCGCATCTCTTTGCTGTATCTGGTCGCTGGGCTGCTGATCGTCGCGGTGCTTTACCCAATCCTTTGTAGTCTTTCGAGAGATCGTACGGGCGATGGATCTGAATACTATGCGATGGAAATGGCAATTAGTATTGAACACAGACCCTATGTTCAAGGGAAAACATGGGCAGCATATGAGCAACAAAGGATTTCAGAAAAAATAAGGGGTCTTCAGTCGGCTGATGACCTCAAAGATTATTATAAGCGCCTAACTGTAAATGGCGGAACGGATTTCAACCATTTCTGGTTTTACCCCGCGTCCGCAGCAATAATTGGGCAGGCCGGCCAAATGATTGGGCTTAGCAAAGACCCGCACGATCACTACATGCTATTGCATGCAGTATTGGTTTCGAGCCTAATTTTGCTGTGCTTTGGGTTACAAGGTTTGCGGGGAGGATTGGCCGCAGCGTTGATCCTCTTCGCATCTCCCGCGCTATGGTACGTCAACAAAGTTCATACAGAGCTTTTCACGATAACGTTGACCACCGCCTCATTGGCCTGCGCGTTACGTCATCGCTGGGCATTTACTGGACTATTCTTAGCGATCCTTACCTCTCAGAACATCAGCTTCGCAGCCCCCGCTTTTGCGGCGAGCACATTCGCCCTAATAAATCATACAAAATCGAAAAAATACCAACTATCGGCTATTGAGGTCCTCGCACTAGCACTAACGCCTGCCATTGGCGTTTTACATCCATTTTATTACTTTTCTCGGTTTGGCAGTATTACGCCACAATTGATAAATGGTGGTGCACAGGTATCAGACCTGCACATTTTATCTTCATTTCGCTACTTATCTGACCCAGATATCGGCCTACTGCCTAATTGGCCGCTTGGCGTGGTCGTGGTCGTGGTGGCCGTCAGCTCAGGTGTTGCACGTGGGCAGTTTCGTCTGCCGCGCCATCCGATGCTCTGGATTTGGATATCAGTCTACATTCTAATTTCGATGCTTGCGCAGGGCGCAACCACGAACGTTAATTCTGGCGGCACGTTTGGGCCAGCACGATATGGCCTTTGGTACCTATGCTTTTTCTATCCACTGATTTTGTTAACATTGCTACAAATTGGTAAAATAAAAAATTCACCACTAAAAATTATAATCAGTCTTGCCATCACGCTTGCGGCAATGGGCAGCATCAAGATTGCTTGGCCTCTCAAACCAGAATCTTTTCTTACTCCAAGCCGCGCAGCTCAACTTATCTATGGCTATGTGCCGTGGATTTGGAGTCCAAATGAGGAAGTCTTTTTCGAGCGCAATGCCGGAGTTGCGGATGTACCACCTATTCGGCCCGCATTGGTGTTAGGCCCAAGGTGTCGAAAGGCACTTTTCATCCCGGGAGGTGATTCGAGCAAGATCACTGTTTACCCAGAAGGCGCATGCGGATTTTCCTCAAGCACTGCAGCGAAGCTAATTGCCAGAAAAATCGGCCCCCCTCCTTCTTCATCCCAGTATTTTTTGGTTAATAAGATAGACCTACCACAAGCACCGCTTTTTCCAAGCGCGCGTGCTCTGGCTGCAAGAGATCTTCGGCCCTACTTAGGAAATGGATGGTCTCGAATTGAACCATTAGGCATATGGTCAGTAGGCGAAAATTCGGAGATTAGACTGCGCTTCCAGGGAACGACTAATGAAGGAGATGAATTGATCTTGCGGGTTACTGCTCTATGGGCAGTAGGGAGAAGTGCCATGCACGTAAATGTGAGAGTCAACGGGGGGAATTGGCAGGAGAAGGTGCTAAGTGCGTCTTCAACGCAGCCCCAAGAACTCAGGATTTCATTGCCGCAACTGCCCTCAGGAAAATCGATTCAGCTTGACTTAAATTATGATGAACCAGCATCACCTGTTCAGCTCGGCTTGTCATCAGATGACAGAATGCTGGGGATTTATCTGACCTCAATTAATCTTGAAAGAAATTCAATTATAAAGACTAAACTTTAGGAAAAACATCTTTAAATTCTTAACTTAGTGTATGCTTGCTTGTGCAGATTAACTCCCGCGGAATCCGGCGCCCAATATCAATCGCAGACTGCTAATTTTAGCTGGTGTTGAATCATGGGGAGTCGACAGGTTGAACAGGTCGCGTTATGGTCGAGCAGCTACTGTTGAAAAGGCACAAACAAATCCGATACCAGAGGTCTGGCATAGGATTTTCGTGACTCAGTTGCTTAAGTGAACAGTATTACTCTGAGAGCGAGGCTTTGCTATTTTATTAGCTATACGATTTAGTCCACTCCCGAGCTACTTTGATTTGCACTCTCAAGCATCCACCGCAACGTGTCTTCCAGCGGCGGGCAACGCCAGTCACCGATCAGGCTCTGCAATTTCGCATTGCTGCCAAGCAGTTTCTTGACTTCGTTCTGACGAACAAATGCAGGGTTCACCTGCACACCGATCCGGTGTCCGGTGATTTCCGAGCAGATCGTGATGATGTCACCCAACGAACTGGCAGTCCCGGAACATACATTGACGGTTTGTCCATCGGCATCAGGTGTCTGCAAAAGCTGCCGATAGGCCAGCACGACCGATCTGACGTCTCCAAAATCACGCCACACCTCGGTATTGCCGAGCTCTATTGCAGGAGCTCGTGATGCGAAATGGGAAACAATTTTCGGCACCAGGAAATTAGCTGACTGACCGACGCCGGTGTAGTTGAAGGGGCGCGTGATCACCAACGGAAGACGCTCATGCCACAGCCTTACCACATATTCCATGGCGAGCTTGCTTACCGCGTAATCGTTCGAAGGAGCTGGCTCTACCGACTCCTCAATGACGCCCTCGGTCGCATTACCATAGACATTTGCGCTACTGGCAATCAGCACTCTCTCTGGACGGCGTTGGGCGGAGGCCAGCGCCTGCAGTAGGTTACGCGTTCCAATCAGATTGACATGATAGAAATCGTCGGCTTCGCCATGTCCGACAAAGGCCACTGCGGCCAAGTGAACGACGTAGTCGGCGTCAACCTCTGCAACGACGCGCGCAACATCCGCCGCATCGCGCAGGTCCATCGGCAGAAACTCGTCTGTAACGGCCGAACCCGCACTTTCCGCACGGGTTCCAACTCCGATCACGGTGCAGCCCTGCTCTCTGAGTTCCTGGGTCAGATAGCGTCCGGTGAACCCGGACGCTCCGCTGACCAGAACGCGCTTACCGTCCAGATCAGAACGAGAAGCCATGCGCGTTCCTCTTGAGGTCGGCCTCGACCATCATTTGGCAGAGCTGCTCCAGTGTAGTTTCAGGCTTCCAGCCGAGAACGCGAGTCGCTTTCTCAGGATCGCCGATCAACAGGTCCACTTCTGCAGGGCGGTGGAACTTCGCATTGATGCGCATCACCACCTTGCCGGTAGCGACATCCACTGCAGTTTCATCTGCATCTTTGCCGCGGAATTCGACGTCAATCCCGGCGCCTTTGAAGGCCATGCTGACAAAATCACGGACGGTTTCAGTGCGATTTGTCGCCAGAACAAAGGTATCCGGCTCATCGGCCTGAAGCATGCGCCACATCCCTTCCACGTACTCGCGCGCAAAACCCCAATCGCGCTTGGCATCCAGATTGCCCAGCTCCAGGCATTCCAACCGTCCAAGTTTGATCTTGGCTACCGAGTCGGTGATCTTGCGTGTCACAAATTCGCGGCCGCGCAGCGGGCTTTCATGATTGAACAGAATCCCGCTGGAACCGAAGATGCCATAGCTCTCACGGTAATTGACCGTCATCCAATGCGCATACAGCTTGGCAACGCCATAAGGGCTGCGAGGATAGAACGGCGTGCTTTCGATCTGCGGGACCGCCTGCACCTTGCCGAACATTTCCGACGTCGAGGCCTGGTAGAACCGGATGTCCTTGTTCACCTGTCGAATGGCTTCCAGCAGGTGAACCGGGCCGATGCCGGTGATGTGCGCGGTCGTCGTGGGCTGGTCGAACGACACGCCCACAAAACTTTGGGCCGCCAGGTTGTATACCTCGGTGGCGCCGGTGCTTTCAAGCATACGGATGCTCGAACCAAGGTCGGTCAGGTCGTACTCGATCAGGTGCAAATTGGGATGGTTTGCAATTCCCACCTCTTCGATTCGCCAGAAATTGACCGAGCTAGTACGGCGATATGTGCCGAACACGCGGTAGCCTTTATCCAACAACAGCTGGGCCAGGTAGGCACCGTCTTGGCCGGAAATGCCGGTAATCAATGCAGTTTTCATCATCCCTCTCTTGGTTACTTATAAATTCCGGAATCAAGCCGAGACTCAATGCGGCTCTTTCCTGTGATCGTCGAGTCTCAGCGCGTGGCCAAAGGCTTTCCGCCTGCAACGCAAACCGTTTCCTTGCCCTGGTCCTGGCACGAAGTCAGGGGACCATAGTCGAGCGAATTCACCTTGAAGTCGCTATACCACGCCACCGATTCCTGAACGAGGCCGAATCTCAGCGTTTTCCCAATCACTGCGTGGCTGGGTACATCTGCGACCACTTCAGCGGAACCACCCGCAGGAATGCCCTCGGCAGGAAGCGGAGCGCGCAGGAAGTCTCGATTCGAGAAATTGCCGGAATCATCCACTAGGGAGATGGCGAGATTGACCGGCAGTGTGCCCTTGGAGTTGATCGCGACCTTGCCCGAATTGATGACAGACACCACAATCCGTACCAGTTCGCCGTTATTGACCAGTACCGGTTCCGAGGCAATGGCGTAGCGTGCGCCGACCTGCTCTTGCGTCAGCGGAGTCGACATACCGCCGACCTCGGTAGTCTGGGCAGCCTGCTGTGGCTCGGCCTTCGCTGGCTGTTCTGCTTCCGGGGCCTTTGAGCAGCCAGTGAACGCGATTACCGTTGCCAGTACTGCAAATGAACCGAAGGAGACAGGAGATTTCATACTACTTTTCATGGATAAGGACCTGTGGTGGATGAGTGCGCCGCTCATTATTGAGCGGCTTCTACTCGAATGAGAAGTCGGGCCGGTGAGAAGCCACGGCGTTTGAACCAGCAAACCGACTCCTGGACTAGATCAATCTCCAGGTAATAGTCACCTGCAACTGCCGGAGCGCGGACGGTGATATCCTGGACTGCAGAAGACATCGGCGCAACCGCATCGTGAATAAAATGACGAGGCTGCTCGGCTACTGCCGTCGGTGTTTCTGCATGAATCCAGAAGTGTCCGAGGTAAATGCCGAACGGCCGCAGTGCGTGACCGAGCGGACTGGACCAGGAGTATGCGCTGTTGTTGGTCAATTCGACACGCAAAGAGACCATGCTGGATGGTTCGACAACCGGTACCCCCTGATCATCAACGACAGCCTGCCCCTGAAAGGCCTCTTCCGGCAGTGGCTCATTGTAGGGATAGGGTCCCACTGTTGCCTCCACTACACGCGCATGCGAATCCAGTTCTTGATCCTTCAATGCTGCCAGGGCTGGGTTAACCCAGCGGTCCCCACGCAGGCTGCTCAGCACGTCAATTCGATGCAACTCTTCGGCAAGCGGCGAGTCGATTTCGACTTTCAGGCTCACGACTGCATCGGCAACCAGATCCTTGAAATCGGAGACGACACGATGCCGTCTCAGCAGGCGTGCATACTGCTTGGTAGCGACATACGGATCTAGCGCCGGCCGCCTTGCTGCATCGGAGCACTCTTCAGCCCATGCGGCGTAAGCTACCGGGTCAATTGCCAGTTGGCGCAGCAATGCGGCAAGGGCCTGCGGGCACTCCGTGTCCGGCGCGAGCTTCCTGACCGAAGCGGGCAGTTCTGCGTACCACCCGTGATCGGATACGACGCTCGGAAGGCCAGCTTGCATTGCCTTACACACGACTGCCGAAGCCTCGCCCATCGTCGGTTGGCGCAACGCTATCATCAGATCCGCGCGCTCGAATATCTTCCAGAACTGTTCATCATCGACATGACCGTGGTTGACCAATCGCACGTTGCGCAGGTCGGCAAGAGTTTCCAACTGTAAGAGTACGGCCGCTTCCACCTGGCCGGCAATCTCAAGCGTGATGGGTTTATCCAGATCGGCGTCGATCATCGCCAGTGCCTGCACGACCCAGTCGAAACGGCGATTGGCCTGTCCACCGCCCAATAGTGCGATGGTACGAAGGCCGTCGCGGACGCGGTACGGAGCAACGACCGGATACAGTTGTGGCACTACCGTGACGGGAAGCCAGGGAAAATCTCTATTGACGCGATCGGCCGCATACTGTGAATGAACCACCACCTCGGTGGCCAGCTTTGTCGCCACTTGGTGCAGCGGGAAACGCACTACGTCTTCCCGATTCCATACAGGCGATCCACTACGAAGCGCCAGACTCGCGGTCCGGACATCAGTGACCGAGCACCACTTATCCAGCAGATTCAGATAGTCGCCGTTGAGTAGACGGCCTTCGTCGTTGAGCACCCCGGCAGCCATGTGATGCAATACGAGGTCATGCAAATGCACGATCCCCGGCGCTCCTGCCATCAAGGGCAGCATCCAGCCGTGAAACACCGGGTGGTTCCCCATTTGGTAAACGATCGCATCTGCGTTAAGCAATCTGCCGATGGCGACGCTCACCCCGAGGCGAGTAAGATCTTCCAGGGTAAATGCATCAACTTGCATCCCCTGGTCACGCAGCAAATTCGACAGGCCTGCCGTGTACTCGGCAATGCCTGAGCGCTCCGGAGGATGCGGCCCAACCATCGCGATGCGAAACGGCGTACTCAAAGTCGGCCCTCCACCAGATTGCTTATCACGCGATCCCATGTAATGGAGGTACTCATGTGCTGTCCAGCCTCGGCCAATGCACGAAGTTGCGCCGGTCCTTTCTCATAACAATCAAGCAGGCTTTCAGCGATCGCCTCTGGCGTAGGACTTGTGACCCAACCGCTGCCGGTGGACTCGACGATCCTGCCCACTTCACCGCTATCGTCAACTGTGATGACCGGCTTATAGGCGGCGAAGCTTTCCAACGTCGCAAATCCGTAATCCTCATCCACCGGCGAGTAGAAGACCGCACGGCAGTTGGCAATCAGCTCGAGCAGCTTCTCGTCTTCCACGAAACCTGCAAGTTGGACACGATCCGTCAGGCCCAGCTCGCGAATCAGCGGTGCCAAAGAGTGGGCATACTCGCTGGTACCGGTTCCGGCGATGACCACCTTGGCATGGGGTACATGCTTCGCGGCCCGAATCAGCAGGTCGGGACGCTTCATCAGCTCAACACGACCGATACACAACACGTAGTCGCCATAGTCTCCCGAGGTAATGAATGGCGCCAGCTTCGACGGCGGATAGAGAACCTCGGAGCCTAGACCGCTGTACTGCCGCAGACGGTCGGTAACCGTCTGAGAAATGGTGTAGCGCGGCTCGATCTCCGCCAGCAGCTCGCTATCGGAGGCCCGCAGGGCATCACGCACCGCCGAATCCTTCGCGGTCAGGTGGGGCTGATCGAACCGCGTGCGTTCTAGGTCGTAGAGCACCCGATGCTGATGCACGAGCCAAAGCGCCTTATTGGCATGCGAGGCGGCATAGGTCGGATACTTGGTGCAAATGCACAGGTCGATCTTCTGACCATTGCTTTCGTTCAAATTCAACAATCTCCATGCGAGCATAGAAGACAGAATTTCTGTTTCTGGGTACCACTTATAAGGCAACTGCACCAGCTCTGCGACGACCTGGCGCTGTTTGCCCCACAGATTGATCTGCTTGACAAGCTCTTCGTTAAGCAGCTCCGCGCCGCCTCTGACAAATGGCACCTGCGCGCCAAGCACAATAACTCTCTTCACCTACATTCCCCTTCATGATGTCCTTGCCGGTACATGGCATCCCTGTCCTTATTTCTTCGATTTCCTGATCCGGCTACCCAACTGATCCAGCGCTGCCAGCTGCTTGTCGATTGCAACATCAGCTGGCGTTGCCACCTCATCCTCCGCAAGCAAAGGCTCTGTGCGCTCCAGCCGCTGTGGCGCATGAACCCCGAGAGGTCTGCCACGCTTGGTCACTTTCATGGTGACCCATCTCAAAGGTGCTGTCACACGCCATGAGCGACTCGTATGAAGCTCTCCGATCTGGCCCTCCAGCATATCCACTGCCAACTCAAGTTCACGAATGCGGCTACGTGCGTCCTCGAGGGCCTTCAAGCGATGGGACAGATCCAGCTGCAGCTCCTTCACCCTGCGTGCGTCCGTGGCGCCGGCAGTCTCCGACCTATCGACGCGCTGAACCAGAGAAACAATTTTCGCCTGCAGTTCGTCGATGGTGGACTGCTGCCGCGCGTTAACGTGCTCCATCCCCGACATGCTGACCTGCATCCCATCGCGTTCCTCAACCAGTCGACTGAGGTCAGCGGCAAGCAACTCCGACAATTCACGAACCCGTTGACGCTCTTCCAGCTCCGACTCGAGCACCGAAATCTGCGAGACGAGCCTTGCGCTCTCGGCCTCGCGATCCGCCATTACCTTATTGAGCTGCTTCTCCCTGTCCTCGGCTTCAACAGTACGCTTTTCCAGATCTTTCGCCCACTCCTGCAGTTCGCTACTCACCTTTTCCAGATCGCGGTAGCGCTTTTCGGCCGCCTCTGCTTCCAGCTGAAGGGTTTCAAGCTTGTCCTGTGCCTGCTGAGCACCTACTTGCAGGCGCTCAATCAAGGATGCGCGTGCCGCAAGCTCAACACGGTCATGCTCGTTCTGCGTATAGAGCGCCCCAAGGCGTGTGTTGTAGCTCAGCAGCGCCTGTTGCATGTGGCTGTAAAGCGAAGTCCACTCTGGCGCACGTAGCGCGACGGATTCGGAACGCGCTAGGCACTCCTGGAGCTCTGCAAACGTCCAGCGCGCTTGATCACTTCCGAATGCCTGGATGAATGCATTGCGATAACGCGGCGGAAGCATCATAAAGTCCAGGGCTGGCTCCCGACCGGGACTAGCCGGGACAATGCGACGCTGCAGGATTTCCTTGACCGTAATCAGGAAAGACAACAACAGATCCCCGAGCCAGGAGCAGTCGGTGGCTTCGGCAGAAATGGCGCCGTAGTCGATCAGAATGGCCTTGCCTTCCTGCGTAATCAGAACATTCCAGCAGCGCACGTCATTGTGATAGAGACCCACGCGCTCGAGCATTACCAATTGCTCAAGCAACTCGGAGACCACTTTATCCGGATCGTAGGGAGAGCCGTCATCGATTAACTCCGAAAGCAGGCGTCCGTCGTCCATCTCCCTGACGAGGAACAAATCCGATGCATCGTCCAAGGCCGCAATCAGCCTTGGCACGGAATACGATACAGGAGGATTTCTGAGAAACTCGATCTCGTTATTAAATTCCTGCCAATTGATTTCGGCGCGACCACCGATGCCCATCGTCATCTTCTTGACGAACATCTTGTCGCCGAAATAATAGCGCCTGCTGTACTGATGCGTTCCTCGTCCATAGGCGTGCGCCTCACCCGACCAGGAACTGAACCTGCCGACAGCCTCACCCACGTACCAGAACTTGCTGCTGGCGAAATACAGCGGCCTGGAAATCGAAGACAGATGGGTAGCCTGCCTCGACAACAATCTGGTGAAAGCATAATCGGTCAACAGCTCCGCGGGGTCGTGTGGCAGAGAGGGCCCCCAGTACAGCGGCTCCTCACGCAATGCCAGCTCGAAGATTCCGGCGTCCGTGACCTCAGAGAGCTTGCGGCATAATCCGGCCACTCGCGTAATTCCCTGGGAATGCACCAGATGATGGAAGACACTCAGCCCCAGGACAAGGTCGTACTGATCTGGATCAAGCCGCGCGATAACGTCTTCCACGGTGCCGTGCTCGAAAGACGCAGCGAACATCGGGTGCTCCTGGGCCAACGCCTGGCACACATCAACATTGAGATCCAGAAAATCTACACCGTGGACCTGATGCCCGTCGGCCGCAAGGCTCAATGAAAAAAATCCCTGGGCGCAGCCGAGATCCAGCACCCGCAGTGCGCGACCAAGCTCTCCCTGGAGACGTTGCGCACATTCGCGAATCAGCACAAACCTGTCTTCGCAGCCGCGCGAACTTCCCTCCGAAAGCTCGGGGTGTCCGAAAATCGGCTGATACTTCTCAGGCAGAGCTGCCACCCGCGCGCCAATATGCATTATTTCAGTCATGACTGATGTTCTCTGATGTGATGGTAGATCCTGACGCCGTCATGACAACGCTTCTACGATTTCGAAATCGGCCTTGAGGTCCATCATCCCCCAGAACTGCATTCCTCTTGCGACGTTCAGCACAATGGCGTCATAACGACGATCCAGCGGCGTCAACTCTACGAGAGGGTCACCACTGGAAATGCCGAGTGATACGAGATAGTTAGCTTCATTGAGGTCTAGAGGCGTGCTGAATTTGCAAACGATTACCTGCCCGGCCTTTACCGAAATCCCGACGCGCCCCTCACTGGAAAGGAAGGAATTGGTTCCGTAAAGGAATAAACCTTCGAGTGTTTTTATCAAAAACCCAGGAACCACGCTGTCAAAATCCTGATCGAATGCGATCTTGACGTAAAACGCTGTCTTGGTGCCACTCTCTACGCGGGCAGGAAACTCCTCCCCGCCGCTGACAACGACATAATCGAGAATTCGCGCGCCTCCCTGCCCCCAACGGTGTTCCCCCGCATTGTAGTAAGGGCGTGTATGAAAGATATCCACATCGCCAGCGTGCATTTGGCTCGGTCCGTCATCGGCCTTCGCTTGAAGCAATGCTGGCTTCTTGCCAAACAACTCGTCCAGATAAAGATTTGATACTTCTCGCGACGGACCATCCGCATGAACACTACCGTCCTTGATCAAAATGGCACGATCACAGTGTTTGACAACATCTCCGACCGCGTGACTGACCAGGATGAGTGTCATACCCTCGTCCTTGTAAGACTGGATTCGCTTGAAGCACTTCGCCTGAAAATACGCGTCACCCACTGACAAGGCTTCGTCGACGATGAGTATATCGGGCCGGAATGCGGTGGCCACCGCAAATGCGACGCGCACCTGCATGCCGCTTGAGTAGGTGCGCACCGGCTCATCGAAATATTCTCCGATCTCGGCGAACTCCTGTATCTCGGGCAACACCTCGTCGATTTGCTCCAGCGTGTAGCCCATCAGCCCGGCCGAATGTTTGGCATTCTCGCGGCCACTCAGGTCCGGATTGAAGCCCATGCCGAGTTCAAGAATTGCGGCAATACGGCCGTACCGGACAATTCGCCCTTCGGTGGGTTGCGAAGTGCCAGTGATCAACTTGAGCAACGTGCTCTTTCCAGCGCCATTGCGCCCCATGATCCCGATCGACTCACCCGGAGCGACTGAAAACCCGACATCCCGCAGGACCCAATGCTCTTCTCGCGGCTTGACCTTCACGCCTAACCAGCTGGCAGCGCGTAGCCACTCGCTACCCCAGACACGGTAAGACTTTCCCAGCCCTTCAACCATCAGTACCGGGCTCATAGGGCATCCACCATTTCGGCACTTGCGCGGCGGAAGATGACCAACGAAAGGGCGGACATTACGACAGTCGCCAGCATGAGAGGGACAAGCTCAATCCATGCCGGGGAACGTCCATAAAGAAGGACTCCCTGGTATGCACTGACGAGCGGGAACAGCGGGTTGAGCTTGAACAGTTCCTGGGTCTGCGCGGGTAGGATGTCAATGGTGTAAACGATAGGCGTCACCCAGAACATCGCCTGCAGAACAACCGGCACAACCTGACCAATGTCGCGCACAAACACATTGAAGACCCCAAGCAGCAATCCTATTGACATGGCAAATGCCAACGTCAACAACATCAGTAGCGGGAGCCACCCTGTCTGCAGCCCCAAAGTATGACCCAAAATGGCAAAAACGACGATGATCGCCAAAAACAGCAGCAAGTTGTTGACCATGACGGTACCGCCTGCAATGAGCGGGAGGCAGATGCGAGGAAATGCCTGCTTCTTCATGAGATTGCCGTTGTCGACGAACAATGAAGCACATTTCCCAATACATTCGGCAAACATGCTCCAGCAAAGAGTTCCAGCCATCAGGTAAAGCGCGTAGGCAAACTTGTTGTTGACGCCTGGCAGCTTCGCGGCCAGCACCTCGGAAAGAATCGTCGCAAAGATCAGCACCTGCATGAGCGGGTGGATGATCATCCACAATGCGCCGAGTTTGCTGCGCAGGAAGCGTAGACGCAGGTCATTCCTGATCGACGACAGGATGAAGTATCGGAAGGCCCATACGGACCGGATCATGTCCAACGTTGCTACCTCTGAAAGTTTTCACTACTTTGGTGAAGCGGAGTAACCAGATCGCTACATCACAGGGTCGACAAAACCAGTCACCGTCAGTGCGTTGACGCGACCACCTTCGCAGCCCTTGCCAGCAGGTGCTCCGCTACGCTTGGGGGAGCAAGCCTTGCGCAGATATCGTCCCTGGCTGCTTCGCCCAGCCGCCGCGCCTGTAACGGGTCGTCCGCAAGCCGACGCATCGCAGCTGCGGCAGAGTCGATGCGCGGCTCTGCCCAGCGCGCGCCATCCGACTCCGGATATCGGCCCGCAACCGGCACCAGGTCGTAGTCTACGAGGCAGGAGTTGCTGTCCGTCATGAACTCCATGTTGCCCGACCAGCCCGTTGCAATGACCGGCCTTCCGAGTGACATGCACTCGGCAAGCCCCAACCCGAAGCCCTCGGCCCGATGCAGCGATACATACACGTCACAGCATCGCTGCAGCGCGCGCACATGCATCCTGTCGATCACCTCGTCCCGCAGCAGTATCCGCTTGTCAGCCGCGACCAGGCTCAGGAGTTCCGCCATCTGTTCGGGGTACATGTGCCCATTGCTTGACTTCACGACCAGACGCACATCGTCGCGATCGTCCGGAAACGCATGCCTGAATGCATTGACCACGGCCTGGGGATTTTTCCTGGTCACGAAGGAATGGAAATCGAAAGTGAAAAGAAAGACGAAGGCCTCCGGCTCCAGCCCAAAGTCCCGCCGCTGCAATCCACTATCACGCTGGTCGGAGAGTGGCAGCGGAAGACGCATGATCGGCTTGTCAGTAACATCGCGAAATGCGTCCTCGATGAACCTTGAGGCCACCATAATCTCGTCCACCAGCGTAATGGCGCTCAGCCAACTGGACGGGATTACTTCGAGTTCCCAGAACCAGCAGGCGATGATGTAATGCCCTTCCATGCGAGCCCGACCGACTTTTTCAAAGGCAGCGTCGAGATAGTCTGGATTGACGAAGACGATTGTGACCTTGTGCGGCATGTGCTGGTCGATGAAGCCATCCAGGCTCCGATCCTCCCAGGAGTGCGGCAGTCCCAGGTCTAGGTCGTATAGCGACACTGGAACACCTGCGTTAATGAGCGCACGCGCGTACATTCTTGCGCTCTCCGCCAGCCCGAATTCGCCACGGATGTAGCCAAGAATGTTGATCCCAACCGACGTTAGGCGTGTATCAGCGACATCACCCGTATTCGGCACGGATATCTCGGCACTTTCCAGGCTGAGTTCCCAGGCATCGGTCCGCTGAAACTGTGTTTGAACCACGGAGCGCGCGGACAGGGCCGAAAACACGCGATCACGCAGGTTGCGCGGAAACACGCGGTAAACAGGTCGCAACCAAGGCTGTCGAAGCACCCATGACTGCAGACGAAGACCTGCAAGTCCGCTCCGCCAGGAAGCGAACAAATTCCGCCGCTGCGGCGACGCCGTCATGAAGAACTAGACGCCTCAAGCGCCCGCGCCAAATCCCCCTTTAAATCCCCCACATCCTCAACCCCAACACTCAACCGCACCAGCGCATCGCTGATACCAAGCTGTTCGCGGCGAGCCACCGGGATGGAGGCGTGCGTCATGACGGCCGGATGATTCACCAGGCTCTCCACGCCGCCGAGCGATTCGGCCAGGGTGAACAGTTCGGTCTTTTCGCAGAAGCGCTTGGCTGCGTCGAGGCCGCCCTTGAGGACGATGGAGACGATGCCGCCGAAGCCGGACATCTGGCTTTTCGCAAGCGCGTGCTGCGGGTGCGAGGCCAGGCCGGGGTAGATCACCTTTTCGATCGCGGGGTGGGTTTCCAGCCACTGTGCCAGCGCCAGGGCGTTGTCGCAGTGCGCGCGCATGCGTAGCGGCAAGGTTTTCAATCCGCGTAGCGCGAGGAAGCTGTCGAACGGGCCCTGCACGCCTCCGATGGAGTTCTGCAGGAACGCCAGTTGCTCGGCCAGTTCAGCGTTGTCGCCGACCACGGCGATGCCGCCCACCATGTCCGAGTGACCGTTGAGATACTTGGTGGCCGAATGCACGACGATGTCGGCGCCCAACTCCAGCGGGCGCTGCAGCATCGGCGAGGCGAAGGTGTTGTCCACCACGACCAGCAGGCCATGCTTGCGCGCGATCGCGGCAATGGCGGCGATATCGACCAGCTTGAGCATCGGATTGGTCGGCGTCTCGATCCACACCATCTTGGTGTTCGGGCCGATGGCCGCTTCGAAGGCCGCCGGGTCGGTCAGGTCGACGAAGCTGAAATCCAGGCCGGCAGTGCGGCGGCGCACGCGCTCGAACAGGCGGAAGGTTCCACCATACAGGTCGTCCATCGCCACCACGTGGCTGCCGGCATCCAGCAACTCCATCACGGTGGACGTGGCGGCCATGCCGGAGGCAAAGGCGAAGCCACGCGCGCCGCCTTCCAACGCGGCCACGCAGCGCTCGTAGGCGAACCGTGTGGGGTTATGGGTGCGCGAGTATTCGAACCCCTGATGCTCTCCGGGGCTGGACTGCGCGTAGGTGGAGGTCGCATAGATCGGCGGCATCACCGCGCCGGTGCTGGGGTCCGGCGACTGCCCTCCATGGATCGCCAGCGTGGCGAGCGACAGCGCGCGCGCGCCGTCATGGCTGTGAGTGGTGCGGTTGGACATGGAGGTTCCCGGAAAAAGTGGGCAATTGTAACAATCAGGTCTGAATGGCCCGCGCCGCGCGTCTCATCGAAACGCGCGGCTGCATGGGATCACTGCACGCGGCGACGCAGGTAGTTGAGCAGGTCGATGCGGGTAATCAGGCCCAGGAACTGCTTGCCGTCCATGACGATGGCGACCTGGCCGCGGTCGAACACCGGCAGCAGCGCCTCGATCGGCGAGGCCACGTCCAGGCGATCGAGCTTGCTGACCATGGCGGTGGAGATCGGGTCGCGAAAGCGCGCTTCGTCGCCATACACATGCAGCAGCACGTCGCTTTCGTCGACGATGCCGACCAGCTCGCCGTCATCGATCACCGGCAACTGGGAGACGTCGTACAGCTTCATGCGCTGGTAGGCGGTGGTCAGCAAGTCCTTCGGGCCAACCACCACGGTGTCGCGCTTGTTGTACGGGCGCAGGATCAGGTCGCGCAGGTCGCCGTGCTGCGGGCGCTCCAGGAAGCCGTTATCCAGCATCCAGTAGTCGTTGTACATCTTGGACAGGTACTTGTTGCCGGTATCGCAGACAAACACCAGCACGCGCTTGGGCGTGGTCTGCTCGCGGCAGTACTTCAGCGCGGCAGCCAGCAAGGTGCCGGTGGACGAGCCGCCGAGGATGCCCTCCTTGGCCAGCAACTCGCGCGCAGTATGGAAGCTCTCTGCGTCGCTGATCGAATAGGCCTTCTTGACCCGCGAAAAATCCGAGATCTCCGGCAGGAAATCCTCGCCGATGCCCTCGACCAGCCAGCTGCCGGACTTTTCGCTGACGGTGCCCTCTTCGATGTACTGGGTCAGGATCGAGCCGACCGGGTCGGCCAGCACCAGTTCGGTGTGCGGCGAGGCGCTGGCGAAGGCGCGCGACAGGCCGGTCATGGTGCCGGAGCTGCCGCAGCCGAACACGATCGCGTCCAGCTGGCCGCCCATCTGCGCCAGGATCTCCGGGCCGGTGCCGAATTCGTGCGCGGCCGGGTTGTCCGGATTGCCGAACTGGTTGATGAAATAGGCCCCCGGGGTCTCGGCGGCAATCCTGGCAGCCAGGTCCTGGTAGTACTCCGGGTGGCCCTTGGCCACATCCGACCGGGTCAGCACCACCTGCGCGCCCATGGCCTTGAGATTGAAGATCTTCTCGCGGCTCATCTTGTCCGGCACCACAAGGATCAACTGGTAGCCCTTCTGCTGCGCCACCAGGGCCAGGCCCAGGCCGGTATTGCCGGCGGTGCCCTCCACCAGGGTGGCACCGGGCGTGAGGTCGCCGCGCCGCTCGGCCGCTTCGATCATCGACAGGCCGATACGGTCCTTGATCGATCCGCCGGGATTGTTCGCCTCCAGTTTGAGGAACAACTCGCAGACGCCGGTGTCCAGGCGCTGGGCCTTGACGATCGGCGTGTTGCCAATCAGTTCGAGTACGGAGGAATACATCGCCATCGGGATATCGTCGCTGCGCCGCGTGGGCTAGGTCGGTCATTATCCGACGAACGGGCGGGGAATGCTCATTCAGACACGAAGCATCCCGGTCCGACCTGAACGAACGGGCTCGGCCATGGCGTGCAGCCCGCCACGATGGCGTCGCGACCTGGCACATGAAAAGACGCGGGCGGTGGCAAGCCGACGAGGAGGCCGCCACCGCCCGCGACGGTGAACCTGTTCTAACGATGGGGAAGGATCAGTGCGTGAGCTGGTCGTACATTCGGGTGAGCTTTTCTTTGGCCTGCAACTTCTCGCGTTTCATCTGGCCCAAGGTGACGTCGTCGATCGGGAGTACCCCGAGTTCGGCATCCATGCATTTCTTGTTCAATAGCTTGTGGCGTTGGTAGAGCTGCTTGAACGTGGGATCGGACTTCATCAATGCGTCGATTTCGGTCTGCGGTTGCCCTTCGAACATGGCGTTACCTCCTTCACTTAAAACAAGAACGCCCCGGCCAGCAAAGGCACGGGGCGCCGCTTGGGAATGGAAGACCAACGCGCTGCAAAGGCCGACACACGGGCGAAACCACCACCAACCATTCCACCCATCTGCGTCGTTGCGTGCCTCTGCGTCACTGGCCCGGCCCTCCGTACTTCCCGGGCGGCGGAGTTGCTGCCCGGGGGTACGACCCTACGCCGGTCGCGGGAGTGGTTCAAGGCCGGAACGACGGCTTTTGGCGTTCCTCGGCCGATTCGGCGACCGCGGTTCAACCGGGCGTCATGCCCGGGTTAAAAGGCCTTAACTTCCAACCACTTGGCATCAGGGTGCGACAACCACTTCTGCAGCGCGGGTCTTGCTGGCAGCCCCCTTGCTCCCGCTGACCTGCAACCGTGCGGTTGCCACGCCGGCAGCCACCAAGGCATCGCGCAGCGCTTCGGCACGCTTCTTGGCCGTGGCCGCATCGCTATCGAAGCCGACGATGCTGACCCGGCCCTTCTTGCCGATGTTCAGGTATTCGGCCAGGGCCTTGACCTGCCCGGCCGCATCGCCGGACAAGGCCGCCTTGCCGCCGAAGGAACCACTGCCCAGCGAGAACACCTCGCCACGGCTGTCGAACCTGGCGGGCGGCAACTTGGCGCCGGCCACCAGTTCGGCCTCCTCGTGCGCCAGCTGCACGGCCTTCTGCTGGGCCGCGTTGAGCTTGGCGGTCTGCTTGCCGGCCACGCTGGTCAAGGCCAGCTCGGCATCCTGGCGGGCCAGGGTCTCCTGCTCGGCTGCCTGGCGCATGCGCTCGGCCTCTTCGGCCTGGATCTGCGCCTGCACGCGCAGGCGCTCGGACTCCTGGCGCGCGCGCGCCGCGTCGCGGCGGCTGGCCTCGATCAGCAGATCGTTGCGGGTGCCTTCCAGCCGGTCCAGCTCGCGCCGGGCCAGCGCGGTGCGGGCGGTCAATTCAGCGATCTCGACCCGGCGGCCGGCCAGGAACAGTAGCTCGTCACGATCGCGGCGCTTGGCCTCGGCCAGTGCGGCGACGGTCTGCTGCGCCTGCAGGCGCTCGTAGCGGGCCAGGTCGCTGGTCTGCGGATCGCTCTGCAGCACGGCCAGACGCCGGTTGAGCGCGTCGGCCTGCGGGTCGTCCTTGGCCGCCATCGCCAGCGGCGGCAAGCTGGCCAGGCTCAATACACCCAGGTACAGCAAGGGACGCAGGTTCATCGGGCGCCCTCCCCGGTGTTGAGGGTGTTCTGCAGCTGCGCCACTTCCTTGCGGCGTTGCTCCAGCTGGGCGCTGACCACCGCTTCCTCGCTGCGGGCCTTGGCCAGATCGGCGTCGGCGGCGGCACGCAAGGCGATCTGCGGCACCTGCTTGCGCTGGCGCTTGTCCAGTTGTGCTTGCTGGGCCTGCATCAGTTCCTGGCGGGCCAGGGTGACCAGATCCGGGGCGTATTGGTCGGCATCGGCCTGGGTGGCGCGCTGCACGGCCTGTTCGGCGGCGGTGAGCTCCGGAGCCACCTGGGCGGCGGCCGGAGAGGAAAGAACCATGAAACAGGCGATGCCGTACAGGGATCGCCGCAAGTATGCGAAGCTAGCCGTCATTAGGGGAGCCGTAGCGAGAAGTCTCGAGCACGGCTATTGTCGGAAGCCAGCAGCGGACTTGCAACGAGACGCTGCTGTTTGTTGGGGAACCATTGCGCATGGATATCGGCTACTTCCTGAAGCTGATGACCGAGAAGAATGCCTCGGACATGTTCTTGACCACCGGCGCGCCGGTGTACATCAAGATCGAAGGCAAGCTCTACCCGCTCGGCAATACCGGGTTGCCGCCGGGGATGGTCAAGAAAATCGCTTACTCATTGATGGACGAAGGCCAGGTGCCGCAGTTCGAGCGCGAGCTGGAACTCAACATGGCCATCGCCCTGCCCGATGCCGGCCGCTTCCGCGTGAACGTGTTCAAGCAACGCGGCGAGGTGGGCATGGTGATCCGTGCCATCCGCAGCCGGATCCCGAGCATCGCGGAGCTCAACCTGCCGCAGGTGCTCAAGGACGTCATCATGACCCCGCGCGGGCTGGTGCTGGTGGTGGGTTCGACCGGGTCGGGCAAGTCCACCTCGCTGGCTTCGATGATCGACCACCGCAACAGCACCACCACCGGGCACATCCTCACCATCGAGGACCCTATCGAATACCTGCACAAGCACAAGCTGTCGATCGTGAATCAGCGCGAGGTGGGGCTGGACACGCATGCCTTCCAGAGCGCGCTGAAGAACGCGATGCGCGAGGCGCCGGACGTGATCCTGATCGGCGAGATCCTGGATGCCGAGACCATGGAGGCGGCCATTGCGTTCGCCGAGACCGGCCACCTGTGCCTGGCCACGCTGCACTCCAACAATGCCGACCAGACCATCGAGCGCATCCTCAACTTCTTCCCGGAAAGTGCGCACAAGAACGTGCTGATGAACCTGGCGCTGAACCTGCGCGCGGTGGTGTCGCAGCGCCTGGTCAAGGGCACGGATGGACGTCGCCGGCCGGCGACCGAGGTGCTGCTCAACACGCCGATGATCCGCGACCTGCTACGCCGCGGCCAGGTGCACGAGGTCAAGGCGGCGATGGAAGAGTCGCTGGAAGAAGGCATGCAGACCTTCGACCAGTGCCTGTTCCGGATGGTCAAGTCGGGCGAGATCGAGCAGGAGGAAGCGCTGCGCGCGGCCGATTCGCGCGATGGCCTGGCGCTGAAGTTCCGCCTGTCCGAAGGCGGCTCCGGCGAACACGACCCCTATGCCGACTACGAGGCGGCATCGGCCCCGAAGATCAGTCACGGGTTCATCTGATCGGTTTGGCGGCGAAGATCGGTGATCTTGCGGCGCTTGGGGTCACTGGCTGTTGATGGTCCAGGGCGGACCTGTGGGACAAGCGCCCCTCATCCGGCGCTGCGCGCCACCTTCTCCCGCAAGCGGGAGAAGGAAGATCAGAGGCATGCCGCATTGGCATTTTCCCAACTTACGGGAGAAGTGAAGATCAGAGGCGTGGCGCACTGCCCTTCTCCCGTACCACGGGAGAAGGTGCCCGAAGGGCGGATGAGGGGCCGCAACCTCTGCTCTCACGCCACCGCGTCAGCCTGCAGTTCCGGCCGCGCCGCATCGAACGCCGGCAACGCCAGGCAAGCCTGCTCAATGCGTTGCAAGGTCGGGTACGGCGCCAGATCGACATCGAACCGGTGCGCGTTGTAGAGCTGCGGAATCAACACGCAATCGGCCAGCCCCGGGGTGTCGCCATGGCAGAAGCGCCCGGTGTGCGCATCGCGCGCCAGCTGGGCTTCCAGTGCGGCGAACCCGCACTGCATCCAGTGCCGGGTCCAGTGCAGGCGCTGCGCGGCGTCCTGCGCGAACTCGCGCTCCAGCAGTTGCATGACGCGCAGATTATTGAGCGGATGCACGTCGCAGGCGATGAGTTGGGCCAATGCGCGCACGCGGGCGCGCTCGGCCGGCGCAGATGGCAGCAGCGCGGCGGTGCCTGCGAACGCCTCTTCCAGATACTCCAGAATCGCCAGCGACTGCGCGATCACCACGCTGCCATGGCGTAGCGTGGGCACCAGCTCCTGCGGATTGAGCTGCGCATAGGCCGGCGCATGCTGCTCACCGCCGTCGCGCACCAGATGCACCGGGTGGATGACATGGTCCAGCGCCTTCAACTGCAGCCCGATGCGCACGCGATAGGCCGCACTGGAGCGCCAGTACGAAAACAGCTCCAGGACCGTGTTCATGGGTGGCCGCCGCCCGCAGCCGCAGCCGCCCGCGTCACGGTAGCGGCTGCCGTTCGATGCGCTGCTCGATCGCGCCGAAGAGGCTGCTGCCATCGGCGGCGAACATCTCGATCCGCACCTCGTCGCCGAAGGACATGAACGGCGTACTCGGCTTGCCGTCGCGCAAGGTTTCCACCACGCGCTGTTCGGCGAAACACGAGGCGCCCAGCGTGGTGTCCTGATTGGCGATGGTGCCCGAGCCGACGATGGTGCCGGCCGACAACGGCCGGGTCTTGGCGGCATGCGCCACCAGCTGGGCAAAGTCGAACTGCATGTCGTTGCCGGCCTCCGGCGCCCCGAACCAGGCGCCGTTGATATGCGTCACCAGCGGCAGATGCACCTTGTTGCCGCGCCAGGCATCGCCCAGCTCGTCGGGGGTGACGAACACCGGCGACAGGGCCGAGCGCGGTTTGGACTGCACGAAGCCAAAGCCCTTGGCGAGCTCGGCCGGAATCAGGTTGCGCAGGGAGACATCGTTGACCAGGCCGATCAGCTGGATATGCCCGGCCGCCTGCGCGGTCGAGGCGCCCATCGGCACATCGTCGGTGATGACCACCAGCTCGGCTTCCAGGTCGATGCCGTGGTCTTCGCTGACGACCTTGATGGCATCGCGCGGGCCATAGAATCCGGCGCTGGTGGCCTGGTACATCAGCGGGTCGGTGTAGAAGCTCTCCGGCACCTCGGCATTGCGGGCGCGGCGCACGCGCTCCACATGCGGCAGATAGGCACTGCCATCGACGAACTCGTAGGCGCGCGGCAGCGGCGCGGCCAGCGCCTGCGGGTCCAGGTCGAAGACGCCATCGGCACTGCCGTCTTCGAGCGCGTTGGACAGGGCATTCAGGCGCGGCGCGATGTTGCTCCAGTCTTCCAGCGCACGCTGCAGGGTGGGCGCGATGCCGGTGGCACGCACGGCCTTGCCCAGGTCGCGGGAGACCACGATCAGGCTGCCGTCGCGGCCGCCTTCCTTCAGGGAACCTAGCTTCATGATCTTCCTGTGCAGTAGCGGATCAGCCGATTGTACGACCTGTTGCAACACCCGTTACAGCTGAAACAACTGACTCGCACCCCAACCGCGAAGCGGAACTTTTGTGCAGCGCGCCAATCGCGCGTACACTGGCCGGGTCTGCATGCGGCCGTCCGTTTCCCTTTGGGACCGCCGGCGAGGCCAGGATCGATCGACCCGCTCGCCCGCCCCACCCGACGCCTTTCGTGGTGCCGACAAACCCATCGCTCCTTGATCGGGTTGTTCCACCATCTCGCAGCGCGGTTCACGGGAACGCTCCGAGCCTCACCTTTTTGCATCTGCACTGCGTTTGCGCTCCGGGCCCGGCCTGGTGGCAGCGCTTTACTTGGAGCTTCCTGATGTCGTTTGAATCCCTGGGCCTGGCGCCCTTCCTGCTGCGCGCGTTGGCCGAGCAGGGCTATGAAACCCCCACCCCGATCCAGCAGCAGGCGATTCCGCTGGTGCTGGAAGGTCACGACCTGCTGGCCGGCGCACAGACCGGCACCGGCAAGACCGCCGCGTTCGGCCTGCCGCTGCTGCAGCACCTGGGCACCTCGCCGCAGCCGGTCAATGGCCCGCGCAAGCCGCGCGCGCTGATCCTGACCCCCACCCGCGAGCTGGCCACCCAGGTGCACGACAGCCTGCGCGGCTACAGCAAGTACCTGCGCATTCCCAGCGCGGTGATCTACGGCGGCGTGGGCATGGGCAACCAGCTCGATGCGCTGCGTCGTGGCGTGGACCTGCTGATCGCCTGCCCGGGCCGCCTGATCGACCATATCGAGCGCCGCAGCGTGGACCTGTCCGGCATCGAAGTGCTGATCCTGGACGAAGCCGACCGCATGCTCGACATGGGCTTTTTGCCGTCGATCAAGCGCATCCTGACCAAGCTGCCGCGGCAGAACCGCCAGACCCTGCTGTTCTCGGCGACCTTTGAAGAGAACATCAAGCAGCTGGCGCTGGAGTTCATGCGCAACCCGATGCAGATCCAGGTCACCCCAAGCAACACCGTGGCCGAGAGCATCACCCACCGCGTGCACCCGGTCGATGGCGCGCGCAAGCGCGACCTGCTGCTGCACCTGCTGGCGCAGGACAGCCGCGAGCAGACCCTGGTGTTTGCGCGCACCAAGCACGGCAGCGACAAGCTGGCGCTGTTCCTGGAAAAGTCCGGCATCAAGACCGCAGCGATCCACGGCAACAAGAGCCAGGGCCAGCGCATGCGTGCGCTGAGCGACTTCAAGGCCGGCCGCGTGACCGTGCTGGTGGCCACCGACATCGCCGCGCGCGGCATCGATATCGACCAGTTGCCCAAGGTCATCAACTACGACCTGCCGATGGTGGCCGAAGACTACGTGCACCGCATCGGCCGCACCGGCCGTAACGGCTCCACCGGCGAGGCGATCTCGCTGGTGGCGCAGGACGAAGCCAAGCTGCTGCGCCAGATCGTGCGCATGCTGGGCCGCGACGTGGAGATCCGCGACGTGCCGGGCTACGAGCCGCAGACCCCGATCCGCTGGGGCAATAGCGCGCCGGGCCGTGCCGAACAGCCGGGTGGCGACCGCGCACCGCGCAAGAGCCATGCCCGTCGTCCGCATGGCGATGCACCGCGCCAGGCGCACGCGCATGCCGGCCCGAAGAAGCCGGGTGGGCAGCGCGGCAACGGCCAGCGCCAGGCCAATGCCGGCGCAGGTGCCGGCCGGCGCGATGGTGGGCGTGGCGGCAACGGCCGTCCGGCCAACCGCGGCGCCTGAGCGTTGAGCGTCGGTTGACCACATCGGTTAACCAGCAAGGGCCGCGATGCGGCCCTTGTCCTGTTTGCCGCCGCCTGCCCAGGCCGTTGCGTGATCCGGCGTCGGGCCGGCACCCACCCTTCCTTACCTACTGCTTGCCGAATCATCCTCATGGATATCTTCAAAGTCTTTACGCTCGAAGCCGCCCACCGGCTACCCAACGTGCCGCCCGGCCATAAATGCGCGCGCCTGCATGGGCATTCGTTCCGGGTCGAGCTGCATGTCAGCGGCGAACCGGGGGCGGACACCGGCTGGATCATGGATTTTGGCGATATCAAGGCGGCCTTCCAGCCGATCTACGACCGCCTGGACCACCACTACCTCAATGACATCGAGGGGCTGGAGAATCCGACCAGCGAGCAGTTGGCAATCTGGATCTGGAACCAGCTCAAGCCCGCGCTGCCACAACTGAGCGAGATCGTGGTGCACGAGACCTGCACCTCCGGCTGCCGCTATCGCGGCTGATTTCTTGCGCAGCTGCACCATCCGAAGCCGCCGACCAGGCGGCTTCGTCGTTTTCGAGCTACTTGCAACTCACTGAATCAGAAGCGATTTTTTCGGTGTTTGGGAATATTTCAGAAAACTTGTTGCATCGCAGCAATCCTTGCGTATGCTTCAACGCAACACACGATCACGGCCTTCCCCAAGGGGTTCGCAATGTCGGCGCAGTTCGAAAACAGCTTCACCGGTCAGTTCGCCGCTGCCGCAGCACGTGCCAACCAGTTGGCATTGGACACGCTGGAGCAGAACGTCAACGCGACCACCCGCTTCTTCGGTGAATTCGCGCAGGCGCGCAATCTGGGTGCCTACCAGACGCTCTGGCCCAAGGGCCTGCAACTGGCCCGCGACAACCTGGAACGGCTGGCATCGGCGAACCAGGAAGTGGTCGGGATGGGGTTGAAGATGTCCAGCGAACTTGGGCAATTTGCCCGGCAGCAGTTCGAAACCGGCAGTGACCAGGCCGGCGCAGCAGGCAAGACCCGGCGCAAGTAACGGCCAACAACATTCAGCGTCTTTGCATGGGTCCCTCCCCCCATGCAATCCGGCCCGACAGATCCCTCCCTCTGTCGGGCTTTTTTATGGATTGCCGTCGGGCATCTTCGATGCCCGGGCATGTGGTGTGAGGATGCAGTGGGGGCATGCAGGCGGCCGCAATGCGCGTACCCCAGCCGGCCGCACGGCAACGACGGCGCAACGTCCAGTTGCCGAAAGCGCACGCGACGCGGTCAGGCACCGCACCGGTCACAGCGACATGTCGCGATGACTGCCGCAGGCTAGGCCGGCAGCTGCAGGCCTTGCGCCTGGCTGGCGGCATCGGCACCGGGTCGCCAGCGGATCCGCCCCCAACACGGCATTGCCAGCCGCTGGCCGAGCATGGCGATGTTCTCTTCAACCCGCTCCATCTGCGGATCCACCTCGTTGGCGATCCAGCCGACGCAGTCCAGCCCGTCGGCGGCGATGGCGGCGGCGCTCAAGCGCGCGTGGTTGATGCAGCCCAGCCGTACACCCACCACCAGCACCACCGGCAACTGCAGCGCACGCACCAGATCGGCCTGATCCAGATCCGCGCTCAGCGGCGCGGCCCAGCCGCCGACGCCTTCGACCACCACCATCTGCGCCTGCGCGCGCAGCTGCGCGAACGCGTGGACGATCGGCGCCAGCGACAGGGTCACGCCGACATCTGCGGCTGCCAATTCCGGCGCCAGTGGCGCAGGCAAGGCGTAGGGATTGAGCGTGGCGTACTCCGGCTGCGGATCGCTGGCCGCCTGCAGCGCCAGCGCGTCCTCGTTGCGCCACCCCTGCAGCGTGCGCGCACAGCCGCTGGCGACTGGCTTCATGCCCACTGCGGTGTGGCCGCGTGCGCGCAAGGCATGCAGCACCGCGGTGCTGGCCATGGTCTTGCCGATACCGGTGTCGGTGCCGGTGACGTAGAACGCCGGGTACTGCATGCGCCTGATCCTGCGGCCGCGCCGCCATTGCCGTGAGGGCGCGCAGCATAACGCGGGTCTGGGCGGCGGAATCGGGAATCGGGAATCGGGATTCGGGATTCGGGATTCGGGATTCGGGATTCGGGAGGCGGGAGGCGGGAGGCGGGAGGCGGATCTGGATCTGGATCTGGATCTGGATCGTCAGCCTTTGACATGCTTGCCCGGGTGGCGATGCCGCTGGAAAACAGTGTCCGCCGCTGCCGCGCAGAGCCAGCGCCACCGTCGCAACGCCGCGGCAGACCGCCGCTGCTAGACTTCGCGCATGTTCGCTACCTCATCGCTGACCGGCAGCAAGCCGGAACAATACGCCCAGCTCACCGCCCAGGCCCAGGCCCTGGTGCACGGCGAGCAGGACCGGATCGCCAATGCCGCCAACCTGGCCGCACTGATCTTCAACTCGCTTCCCGCACTCAACTGGGCCGGCTTCTACCTCTACGACGGCCGCGAGCTGGTGGTGGGGCCGTTCCAAGGCCTGCCGGCATGCGTGCGCATTCCGCTGGACAAGGGTGTTTGCGGCGCAGCCGCCACTACCCGACAGACCCAGCGTATTGCCGACGTGGACGCATTCCCGGGGCATATCGCCTGCGATTCGGCCTCGCGCTCAGAACTGGTGATTCCCTTGGTCAAGGGCGATGCGTTGATCGGCGTGCTGGATCTGGACAGTCCGCACCTAGACCGATTCGATGCAGACGACCAGCGCGGCCTGGAAGCGATTGCGCAGGTCTTCGTCGGCGCATTGACGTGACCACCGAGCGGCTGCGCAACATCGGCCCCAAGAGCGCGGCCTGGCTGCGCCAGGTCGGCTTGCGCACGCAGCAGGATCTGCAGGCGGTGGGTGCGGTGGGCGCCTTCGTCAAGGTGCGCCGTGCCGGATTCAAGCCCAGCCTCAACCTGCTGTATTCGCTGGAAGGGGCACTGGCGGACTGCCATTGGCAAGAGGTTCCCGAAGCGCGCCGACATGCCTTGCTGGCCGAATATGAAGCCGCCAGCGCACTGCTGCCGGTGCGCGGCCGCGCGGTCGGTGGGCCGGTGGAGACCGTGCACTACGCGCGTACCGACAACGACGGCCTGCACGACGATGCAGGCGACCTGCGCGATGACGATACGGGGATGGACACCGCGCGCGGCGACTGAACGCGAGTGGGCTGGTGCGGCTGGCAAGTTGCATTGCGATCGAGATGTGCCGGCAGTGCGTCAGCGCAGCGCCAGCAGCTCGCGCATGTCATCGACGATGGCCACCGCACCGGAGGTCTGCGGATCGAAGCCGCGCAGATAGCCGTAACGCACCATCGCCAACGGCATGCCGGCGGCATTTGCCGCTGCCGCATCGGTGCCCGAATCACCGACCATCAGGCAGTGCTGCGGTGGGAGCTGGAACTGCCTGGCCAGGTGCAGCAGCGGTGTCGGATCGGGCTTGCGTTGCGGCAGGGAATCGCCGCCGAGCACGGCACTGAACAGCGCGGCGATGCCCAGGTGCTCCAGCAAGGGAGCGATGAAGCGCGAGGGCTTGTTGGTGCACAGCGCCAACGTTGCACCGGCATCGCGCAGGCCGTGCACTGCCTCCCCAACGCCGGGATACAACTGCGGGTTGTGCAGCAGGCTGGCGGCGTAGTGCCGCATCATCACCGGCATCTCCGCTGCAGCATCACGGGTGCCGCCGGCTTCGCGCAATGCCGTGGCCAGCAATACCTGTACACCCTCGCCGATCCAGCTGCGGATGGTGGATTGGCTGAACTGCTGCAGCCCCAATTCCTGCAAGGTGGCGTTGAGCGCCTCGCCGATGTCGGGCGCGCTGTCTACCAGGGTGCCGTCCAGATCGAAGATCACCAGCGGATACGCAAACATGCACATGGCCTCGTACAGGGAACATGTCAGTGTACGCAGTGCCGGATTCACGCCAGGTCGGTGCATGCACGGCCTTGTCCGCTCGTGCACTGATGCAACGCCTGCATGGCAGCGCTCACTGCCCTACGCCTGCGGCACCTCGCCAAACAATTGCCCCTGCACCGCGCCTTCTTCGGCAGCACTGAAACCACCCAATCCAACGCCGACCAGGCGGTAACGCGTCTCGGCCGGCAGCTCCACGCGCCGTGTCAGCGCCAAGGCGATCTGCGCCAGTGCGTCCAGTGAGGCAGGCGGCTGCTCCGGCGTGTGCGAGCGCGTGAGGATGCGAAAATGCGAGGTCTTCAACTTCAGCACCACTGTACGCCCGATGCGTTCGGTGCGACGTGTGGCCAGCCAGGTCTTCTCGGCCAGGCGCAGGATGTGCGGGTCGAGTGCATCGAGGGCAAGGTCTTCGCTGAAGGTGTCTTCCGAAGACACCGACTGCACTTCCTGGTCCGGCTCCACCGGGCGTTCGTCGATGCCGCGCGCGCGACGGTACAGACTGTGACCGAAACTACCGAACTGCGCCTGCAATTCTTCCAACGGACGCTGGCGCAGATCGGCGACGGTGACGATGCCCAGCGCTGCCAGCTTGGCATCCATCACCTTGCCCACACCGGGAATGCGGTTGACCTTGAGCGGAAGCAGGAAGGCGTCCACCCGACTGGGGGCGATGACGAACTGACCATCGGGCTTGCGCCAGTCCGAAGCGATCTTGGCCAGGAACTTGTTCGGCGCGATGCCGGCCGAGGCGGTGAGCCGGGTTTCCTCGCGGATCTGGCTGCGGATCAGCTGCGCGATCTCGGTGGCCAGCTGCATGCCGGTCTTGGCTTGCGTGACATCCAGATACGCCTCGTCCAGCGACAAGGGCTCGACCAGATCCGTGTGCCGATGGAAGATCTCGCGCACCTGCCGCGACACCGCCTTGTAGCGCGCAAAATCCGGCGGCACGAACACTGCATCCGGGCACAGCCGCTCGGCGCGCAGGGCCGGCATGGCCGAGCGGATGCCGAAGGTACGCGCTTCGTAGGATGCCGCGCACACCACCGAACGCGCGCCGCGCCAGGCCACCACCACCGGCTTGCCGCGCAGGCCCGGATCGTCACGCTGTTCGACGGACGCATAGAACGCATCCATGTCCACGTGCACGATCTTGCGCATCAAGCTGGGGTCTCTCCACTGGGAGTGGCTCATGATAGAGCAGCGGCATCTCACACCTTGAGCACGGGCGTCGCACGCGCATGACGGCCAGGCCGCTGCCAAGCGGACACGACCGCCGCCGGCCGCGCTTGCGCAGCTGCCCTATGGGCCCTGCGACCGGCTAACCCCAGTGTGGCGAGGTGGCACCGCCTGGCCCGCTCCGGATCCCGTCCAGGCGCCGGTGTCGCGGCAGTGCGCACCAGGCCAATGACTGAAAACAGAACGCCTGCGTACGGATAAAACGTTTGATTGAACTGCGCGGCCTCATGCACCCTTGCCGGCCTCGACTCTCGCTCCTTGCAGGACACTGTTCGTCATGACTCGTCAAAGTGCGTATTCGCGCGACCAATTGCTGGCCAGCGCGCGTGGGGAATTGTTTGGACCCGACAGCGGCCGGTTGCCGAATGACCCGATGTTGATGTTCGACCGCATCACCGAGATCAACGACACCGGTGGTACGCATGGCAAGGGCGTGATCCGTGCCGAACTGGACGTGCGCCCGGACCTGTGGTTCTTCGGCTGCCACTTCATCGGCGACCCGGTGATGCCCGGCTGCCTGGGCCTGGACGCGATGTGGCAGCTGACCGGCTTTTTCCTGACCTGGCTCGGCGCCTCCGGCCGTGGCCGCGCGCTGGGCTGCGGCGAAGTCAAGTTCACCGGACAGGTGCTGCCCACCGCCTCCCTGGTGACCTACGAGATCGATGTCAGCCGCGTCATCAACCGCAAGCTGGTGATGGCGCAGACCGATGCACGCATGCTGGTGGATGGGCGCGAGATCTACACCGCCAAGGACCTGCGCGTGGGCATGTTCACTTCCACGGAGAGCTTCTGATGCGTCGCGTTGTCGTTACCGGAATGGGCATCAATTCGTGTCTGGGCAATGACCTGGACACCGTCTCCACCGCACTGCGCGAGAGCCGTTCCGGCATCACCGCCCTGCCCGATCATGCCCAGGCCGGCCTGCGCAGCCAGGTTGGCGGCGCCGTGGCGCTAGACCTGGAGGCGTTGATCGACCGCAAGCTCAAACGCTTCATGGGCGATGCCTCGGCGTATGCGTATCTGGCCATGCGCGATGCGATCGCCGATGCCGGCCTGAGCGCCGACCAGGTCAGCAACGTGCGCACCGGCGTGATTGCCGGTTCCGGCGGCGGCTCCAGCCAATGGCAGGTGGAAACCGCCGATCTGCTGCGCGCGCGTGGTGTGCGCAAGGTGGGCCCCTACATGGTGCCGCGCACGATGTGCTCGGCGGTGTCCGCCTCGCTGGCCACCGCGTTCAAGATCCGCGGCCTGAGCTACTCGCTCTCGGCGGCCTGCGCGACCTCGGCGCATTGCATCGGTGCGGCCGCCGATCTGATCCGCCACGGCGCGCAGGACGTGATGTTCGCCGGTGCCGGCGAAGAACTGCACTGGACCATGAGCGTGATGTTCGATGCGATGGGCGCACTGTCCACCGGCTTCAACGACCGCCCCACGGTGGCCTCGCGCCCCTACGATGCGCAGCGCGACGGATTCGTCATCGGCAGTGGCGGCGGCATGTTGGTGCTGGAGGATTACGACCACGCCGTTGCGCGTGGCGCACGCATCCATGCCGAGTTGATCGGCTACGGCGTGACCTCCGATGGCGCGGACATGGTCGCGCCCAGCGGCGAAGGCGCGGTGCGCTGCATGCGCATGGCCATGCAAGCCCTGGATCGCCCGATCGATTACCTCAACACCCATGGCACCTCCACGCCGCTGGGCGACGTCACCGAACTGGGCGCCGTGCGCGAGGTATTCGGCGACCACGTGCCGCCGCTGTCCTCGACCAAGGCGCTATCGGGTCACTCGCTGGGGTCGGCCAGCGTGCACGAGGCGATCTACTGCCTGCTCATGCTGCGCGACGGCTTCATGGCCGGTTCGGCGCATATCGACGAACTCGATCCGCGTGCCGAAGGCTTCCCCATCCTGCGGCAGACGCAGGACGCGCGCTTGAACACGGTGATGTCCAACAGCTTCGGCTTTGGCGGCACCAATGGCACGCTGGTATTCGGCCGGGTGTGAGGACCGAAGCGGATGCTGGGCAAGCACCTGTTTGCATGCCCGACACTGCCTATCGATCGCGCTCGCGCTTGACGTCGACGCTGGCAACGGCCGACGGTTTTCAGCGTCGACCCTCTCCAGCGATGCCCTGTTGTCCTGACCAACGACCTGCGTGAGCCGCCCCTGGCGGCGGGCAGGATGCATCCCTCGCCGTGGCAAGTACAACGCTGCTACGGGCGAGGAGATCATGAGCAGGCTCACGCGACCGTCGTTGCGCGTGATCTATGACTTCGTCATCCCCACGGTGGAAACGTCCCGTCTCACCTTGCGAGAAGTGCGGGTAGGAGCGCGATCTCGGCGGGATTGACACACGCCATGCCGCGCGCTTTGCACAGGCCGCTTGCCAGGTCTAGGCTAAGGCCATCTTCGGCCGGCAGAGAAGCGTTGGTCGCCTTCACCGCTTCATAAGGATGCACCGTGTCCAGGTTGCTACGACTCCTCGTTCTGTCGTTGTCATTGGTCTGCGCCAGCTGCGGCGGCGTGTCGTTGCCTGCGCCTGCGCAGCAGTCGGCGTACCCGCTGCGCGCGTATTTTCCCGATCCCAAGGCACAGGCGCTGGCGCTGGCCGCCGAACATGGCAACGTCGAGGAAGTGCGCCGGTTGATGAAAGAGGAGCATGTCGATCCCGATGTGACCTTCTCTACTGAGGGAGAGCCACTACTGATGTGGCCGATCCTCACGCAGAAACCTCAAGGCCTACGTGCAATGCTAGAAAACGGAGCCAACCCAAATGCACGCAAGCCAGATCAAATTGTTAAAACATACAAGGACGGGAGCGTAGGCCGCTATTTTAGAGGCTCATCGCGGATTCGTGTGGGTGCCTTGAGGCCCCTGAATCTGCGTTGAGCCTTGGAAACAGGCCCTTTCCACCGTCCCAGAAGGTGGTACATCCTGTGCTGACTTCTTGACGCGGTGTTCTGCATGAAAACGGGCCGTCGGCTGAGTGAGTTGTTTTCCTTCCCTGGCTTTGCGGCGGGGTCCACGCTCAAGGGCGTGTTCGGCGCCCCGAAGGCGCGGATCGTGACCTTGCGGCGCCGAAAAAAACGGCCGTGTGTTCCAACTGTGGCCATCGGTGTCGCAGCCGCTACGACAAGCGCCTGTGCCGCGCCCGCGACTTGCGGGCGGCCGGCTGGATGCTGTTCGTGGAGTTCGAGCGCTGGCGGGTCGATTGCCCGGGGTGCGGCGGCGTGCACGTAGAGCGGCTGGACTGGCTGGCCAAGAATCCGCGCTACACCGAGCGATTCGCCCTGCATGTGGGCAATCTGTGCCGAAGCATGACGCACAAGGCCGTGGCTGAGCTGGAGCGCCTGCACGACAGCACGGTCAAGGAGCTGTCCAAGCTGTACATGGCCGAGCAGGTGCGCCGGGCGGGGACGCCGGCGCCGCGCGCCATCGGCATCGACGAGATCGCGATCCACAAGGGCCATGACTACCGCGTTGTGGTCAGCGATCTGGAGCGCGGCCGACCGATCTGGTTCGGCGGCAGTGGGCGCACCGAGGCGGACATCGACCAGTTCTTCGCCGAATTGGGCCCAAAACGTAGCGCCGGCATCGACGTGGCGGTGATGGACATGTGGCGGCCGTTTCGCAACTCGGTGGGCAAGAACGTGCCCAACGCCAGCATCGTGTTCGACAAATTCCACATCATGCGCCACCTGTCCGACGCGCTCGATCAGGTGCGGCGCGACGAGTACAAGCGCCTTCAAGGCCAGGATCGCAGTTACATCAAGGGCCAGCGTTACACCCTGCTGAGCAATCGCGAAAACCTCACCCTGGACGGTCGAAAGGCGCTCGCCAAGTTGCTGGCGGCCAACAAACGTCTGAACACGGCGTACCTGCTGAAAGAGTCCTTCGGACAGCTGTGGAGCTACCGCACCGAGCGTGGTGCACGGGAGTTCTTCGAACGCTGGAAGCAGAGTCTGCGCTGGCAGCGGCTTGCGCCCTACCAGACGTTCGTGGGGATGATCGAGCGGCACTGGGACGGCATCGCGGCGTACTGCAGGCCGGAGAACAAGGTCAGCCTCGGCCTGGTGGAAGGGCTCAACAACAAGATCCGGGTCATCCAGCGCAGCGCCTACGGCTATCGCGACGAGGAGTTCCTGAGGCTCAAGATCATCGCCAGCTTCCTGCCCGCGCTACCCGAAAATGCTCGATTGCACCCACAGTGATCCGCGAAGACCCATTTTAGAAGCGATAATGCAATGGTATGGGCTGCCAAGCAGGATGATCGTAAGCGTCCGCCAACCTCACCTATACAAGCAGCCAGCAGCCCGTTGGGATATCGCGTTCTTCCCAACGGATCTCCCCGATGTCTTCAAAGCACGATGATTGGTCCCACCGCATTGCTGCCTGGTCCGCCAGCGGCGCCACGCCATCGGCGTGGTGCCGCGAGCACAGTGTCTCGTTGAGCAGCTTCACCTACTGGCGCGGCAAACTTGCAGCGTCCGCAGCGCCTGCAGCACTTCCAGCCACACTACCGCTGCACATCACCCCCGCCGTTCCCACGACCAGCGTGGAGATCCGTCTCGCCGGTGGCATCAGCCTCAGCGTGGCGGCCGGTGATCCGGGCTGGCTTGCGCGTCTGCTGCGCGAGCTTGGTGCATGCTGAGCGTGTCGGCGTGGCATCTTGTCACCGCCCCGGTGGATCTGCGCTGTGGCATGGACCGGCTCTTGCTGCAGATGCAGTCACTGCTGGATCGCCCCGTGGCCGAGGGCGAGGCCTACGTCGTCGTCAATCGCGCGCGTAGCCGCCTCAAGGTGCTGTGCGTTGATCGTCATGGTGTCTGGCTGTGCGCGCGCCGGCTGCATCAGGGACACTTCATCTGGCCGCGTGTGGGCGATACCGCGTGGACCTTGAGCGCTGAGCAGTGGGCCTGGCTGTGTGCAGGCGTGGACTGGCAGCGATTGTCCATTGCACCAATGGCAGGTGTGCGGCAGCTGTAACCCATGGCATCGTGGCGGACATGGACCTGTCCGCCCTCGATACGATTGATGATCCACATGCGCTGCGCCAGGCTGCACGCGCCTTGCTTGCGACCGCGCAGACCACCATTGAACGCCAGCAGGCGTTGATCGATACGCGCGAACGCACCATCACCCTGCGCGATGCGCAGATCGCCGCGCTCACCGCCGAGATCGCCCGCCTGCGCCGGCTGCAATTCTCGGCCAAGACCGAGCGCATGGACCCGGACCAGCGCCAGCTGTTCGAAGACACCATGGCCGCCGATATCGCCGCAGTGGAAGCGCAGTTGGCCGCGCTCCAGGCCGAGGGCGAGACCGCAGCGGTGACCCAGAAGCGTCGGCGTGCAGCAAACGCCGGGCGCAAGCCGTTACCCGAGCATCTTGAGCGTGTAGAAACTCGGCACGAGCCGGCCAACTGCAACTGCCCGCAGTGCAACAGCGCGCTGGTGGCCATCGGCGAGCATGTCAGCGAGCGTCTGGCCTGCAAGCCGCTGGAGTTCTACGTCAAGCGCGATGTGTACCCGCAGTATTGCTGCCGTCGCTGTGAGCTGATCGTCGCCGAGCCGGTGGCGGCGGCGATCATCGAGCGCGGCCAGGCCGATGCCAGCCTGCTGGCCCAGGTCGCTGTCGCAAAGTATGTCGATCACTTGCCGCTGTATCGGCAGGAAGCCATTTATGCACGCAGCGGCGTTGCCTTGTCGCGTAGCACGATGGCCGAGTGGATCGGCGCCATCGGCGTGGCGCTGCAACCGTTGGCCGACCGCCTGGCGGTGCGGATGCAGCAGCAATCGGTGCTGCATGCCGATGAAACCCCGGTGCAGCTGCTGGATCCAACAGCAGGCTCCTCCAAGCGTGCGTATCTGTTTGCGTATGCCACCGCCCACCACCCGGGCGCCGATCCACCGATGGTGGTATTCCAGTTCCAGACCAGCCGCAGCGGCCAGCACGCACGCGATTTCCTTGGGAAGTGGCGCGGCGCACTGATGGTGGACGACTACAGCGGCTATAAAGCCAGCTTTGCGCAGGGTGTCACGGAGCTGGGGTGTTGGGCCCACGCCCGGCGCAAGTGGCATGAGCAGCATGCGGCCAGCGGCAGCGCGATTGCGGCTGAAGCGATCGCGCGCATCGGCGTGCTTTACACCATCGAAGCGGCAGCCAGCGCGCTGAAGCCCGATGAGCGTCTGGCTTACCGACAAGAACACGCCGTGCCGGTGCTATCGCGGCTGAACTGCTGGTTGTTGGAGTTGCAGCAGACGGTGATGGGCAACAGCGGCACCGCGCGTGCACTGGCCTATACGCTCAAGCGATGGGACGCGCTGACGCGTTATGTCCAGGACGGACGTTACCCGATCGACAACAACCTGATCGAAAACGCGATTCGTCCGGTGGCGCTGGGACGCAAGAATTGGCTGTTTGCCGGCTCAGCGCAGGCGGGCAGGCGCGCGGCGGCGATCATGAGCCTACTGGCCACCGCCAAGGCCAACGGTATCGAACCGCATGCCTGGCTGCATGACACCCTGGCGCGGCTGCCGACGACCTTGGATCGGGACATCGATCAATTGCTGCCGTTGCGCACGGAGTGAGGTTTCGGGGTAGGTGAGGTTGGCGGACGCTTACGCCCTCACGGGCGCGTGGATTGAAACACTTGCCGGCGGCTCAGTCCGTAGCGCCGCGACAGCGTCGCGCCCTCACGGGCGCGTGGATTGAAACCCGAAGGCGCTGGACCGCAAGCGATTGGACGATTGTCGCGCCCTCACGGGCGCGTGGATTGAAACTCTCAAGCTGCGCCACGGGTGGGCAAGCTGCGAAAGTCGCGCCCTCACGGGCGCGTGGATTGAAACCTCTCCGGTGGCGGCTGAGCATGATTGCGTATAGGTCGCGCCCTCACGGGCGCGTGGATTGAAACTGGTTCGCCACGGTCAACGCAGCGTCGGACCAGGTGGTCGCGCCCTCACGGGCGCGTGGATTGAAACTGCACTGAGGAACTGAAGACGATTCCGATCACCACGTCGCGCCCTCACGGGCGCGTGGATTGAAACGTGCGCTCATGTGGGCGCAAGAGGGGCGCCGGGGGGTCGCGCCCTCACGGGCGCGTGGATTGAAACCAGCCAATCATTGATGGTCTGGCGGTCCCGATTGGGTCGCGCCCTCACGGGCGCGTGGATTGAAACCCTGACTGCCGCCGAGCGTGCCGAGCTACGCGATGGGTCGCGCCCTCACGGGCGCGTGGATTGAAACACCGCTGCGCCGGCATTGGTGACCGGTGCAGCGGCGTCGCGCCCTCACGGGCGCGTGGATTGAAACCTGGTTAGACACCATCACGTGCCCCAGCCACCCGGACGTCGCGCCCTCACGGGCGCGTGGATTGAAACGCCAAGGATGCGGATCTGCCGCTCGCTGTCGTAGGTCGCGCCCTCACGGGCGCGTGGATTGAAACCAAACCAAGGCGTTCCACCTCGGCCTGCGCCTGGCGTCGCGCCCTCACGGGCGCGTGGATTGAAACGCCCTGGTGGGCGGAGGCGTTGGCGGAGCGGCGGGTCGCGCCCTCACGGGCGCGTGGATTGAAACTTCTGCGCGAGCAACGCGGCCCGGTCGGCGTCGTGTCGCGCCCTCACGGGCGCGTGGATTGAAACACCTGACGCGCGCAGCAGCTTCGATGCCGCCGGGGTCGCGCCCTCACGGGCGCGTGGATTGAAACATCCATGAAAGCGGAATGCGGATGCGCATCCAGGCGTCGCGCCCTCACGGGCGCGTGGATTGAAACCACGCCAGCGCGCTGGAATTCGAGGATTGCATCGGTCGCGCCCTCACGGGCGCGTGGATTGAAACAGCATCACGGCGTACGACCAGGGCGAGTGTTGGCGTCGCGCCCTCACGGGCGCGTGGATTGAAACTTGAACTTGAGGCTGTGGGTCTCGGCGTACTCCTGGTCGCGCCTTTACGGGCGCGTGGATTGAAACGATCTGGCATCGGTCATCGCCATGGCAGAGTTCAAGTCGCGCCCCCACCGGCACTTGGATTGGAACACCGTGAATCTACCTATACCCGGTAGTGACTCGGTGGATCTGCTAGCCGCCCCTATTGTCCGATCAGAAAGACCGCATGTAAGCGTCCGCCAACCTCACCTACCCCGAAGCCTCACTCCGTGCGCAACGGCAGCAATTGATCGATGTCCCGATCCAGGGTCGTCGGCAGCCGTGCCAGGGTGTCGTGTAGCCAGGCATGCGGTTCGATACCGTTGGCCTTGGCGGTGGCCAGTAGGCTCATGATCGCCGCCGCGCGCCTGCCCGCCTGCGCTGAGCCGGCAAACAGCCAATTCTTGCGTCCCAGCGCCACCGGACGAATCGCGTTTTCGATCAGGTTGTTGTCGATCGGGTAACGTCCGTCCTGGACATAACGCGTCAGCGCGTCCCATCGCTTGAGCGTATAGGCCAGTGCACGCGCGGTGCCGCTGTTGCCCATCACCGTCTGCTGCAACTCCAACAACCAGCAGTTCAGCCGCGATAGCACCGGCACGGCGTGTTCTTGTCGGTAAGCCAGACGCTCATCGGGCTTCAGCGCGCTGGCTGCCGCTTCGATGGTGTAAAGCACGCCGATGCGCGCGATCGCTTCAGCCGCAATCGCGCTGCCGCTGGCCGCATGCTGCTCATGCCACTTGCGCCGGGCGTGGGCCCAACACCCCAGCTCCGTGACACCCTGCGCAAAGCTGGCTTTATAGCCGCTGTAGTCGTCCACCATCAGTGCGCCGCGCCACTTCCCAAGGAAATCGCGTGCGTGCTGGCCGCTGCGGCTGGTCTGGAACTGGAATACCACCATCGGTGGATCGGCGCCCGGGTGGTGGGCGGTGGCATACGCAAACAGATACGCACGCTTGGAGGAGCCTGCTGTTGGATCCAGCAGCTGCACCGGGGTTTCATCGGCATGCAGCACCGATTGCTGCTGCATCCGCACCGCCAGGCGGTCGGCCAACGGTTGCAGCGCCACGCCGATGGCGCCGATCCACTCGGCCATCGTGCTGCGTGACAAGGCAACGCCGCTGCGTGCATAAATGGCTTCCTGCCGATACAGCGGCAAGTGATCGACATACTTTGCGACAGCGACCTGGGCCAGCAGGCTGGCATCGGCCTGGCCGCGCTCGATGATCGCCGCCGCCACCGGCTCGGCGACGATCAGCTCACAGCGACGGCAACAATACTGCGGGTATACATCGCGCTTGACGTAGAACTCCAGCGGCTTGCAGGCCAGACGCTCGCTGACATGCTCGCCGATGGCCACCAGCGCGCTGTTGCACTGCGGGCAGTTGCAGTTGGCCGGCTCGTGCCGAGTTTCTACACGCTCAAGATGCTCGGGTAACGGCTTGCGCCCGGCGCTTGCTGCACGCCGCCGTTTCTGGGTCACCGCCGCCGTCTCGCCCTCGGCCTGGAGCGCGGCCAACTGCGCTTCCACCGCAGCGATATCGGCGGCCATGGTGTCTTCGAACAGCTGGCGCTGGTCCGGGTCCATGCGCTCGGTCTTGGCCGAGAATTGCAGCCGGCGCAGGCGGGCGATCTCGGCGGTGAGCGCGGCGATCTGCGCATCGCGCAGGGTGATGGTGCGTTCGCGCGTATCGATCAACGCCTGTTGGCGTTCAATGGTGGTCTGCGCGGTCGCCAGCAAGGCGCGTGCAGCCTGGCGCAGCGCATGCGGATCATCAATCGTATCGAGGGCGGACAGGTCCATGTCCGCCACGATGCCACGGGTTACAGCTGCCGCACACCTGCCATTGGTGCAATGGACAATCGCTGCCAGTCCACGCCTGCACACAGCCAGGCCCACTGCTCAGCGCTCAAGGTCCAGGCGGTATCGCCCACACGCGGCCAGATGAAGTGTCCCTGATGCAGCCGGCGCGCGCACAGCCAGACACCATGACGATCAACGCACAGCACCTTGAGGCGGCTACGCGCGCGATTGACGACGACGTAGGCCTCGCCCTCGGCCACGGGGCGATCCAGCAGTGACTGCATCTGCAGCAACAGCCGATCCATGCCACAGCGCAGATCCACCGGGGCGGTGACAAGATGCCACGCCGACACGCTCAGCATGCACCAAGCTCGCGCAGCAGACGCGCAAGCCAGCCCGGATCACCGGCCGCCACGCTGAGGCTGATGCCACCGGCGAGACGGATCTCCACGCTGGTCGTGGGAACGGCGGGGGTGATGTGCAGCGGTAGTGTGGCTGGAAGTGCTGCAGGAGCTGCAAGTTTGCCGCGCCAGTAGGTGAAGCTGCTCAACGAGACACTGTGCTCGCGGCACCACGCCGATGGCGTGGCGCCGCTGGCGGACCAGGCAGCAATGCGGTGGGACCAATCATCGTGCTTTGAAGACATCAGGGAGATCCGTTGGGAGGAACGCGACATCCCAACGGGCTGCTGGCTGCTTGTATAGGTGAGGTTGGCGGACGCTTACGACCGCATAGATGTTTTGGCTCATCGCGGATTCGTGTGGGTGCCTTGAGGCCCCTGAATCTGCGTTGAGCCTTGGAAACAGGCCCTTTCCACCGTCCCAGAAGGTGGTACATCCTGTGCTGACTTCTTGACGCGGTGTTCTGCATGAAAACGGGCCGTCGGCTGAGTGAGTTGTTTTCCTTCCCTGGCTTCGCGGCGGAGTCCACGCTCAAGGGCGTGTTCGGCGCCCCGAAGGCGCGGATCGTGACCTTGCGGCGCCGAAAAAAACGGCCGTGTGTTCCAACTGTGGCCATCGGTGTCGCAGCCGCTACGACAAGCGCCTGTGCCGCGCCCGCGACTTGCGGGCGGCCGGCTGGATGCTGTTCGTGGAGTTTGAGCGCTGGCGGGTCGATTGCCCGGGGTGCGGCGGCGTGCACGTAGAGCGGCTGGACTGGCTGGCCAAGAATCCGCGCTACACCGAGCGATTCGCCCTGCATGTGGGCAATCTGTGCCGAAGCATGACGCACAAGGCCGTGGCCGAGCTGGAGCGCCTGCACGACAGCACGGTCAAGGAGCTGTCCAAGCTGTACATGGCCGAGCAGGTGCGCCGGGCGGGGACGCCGGCGCCGCGCGCCATCGGCATCGACGAGATCGCGATCCACAAAGGCCATGACTACCGCGTTGTGGTCAGCGATCTGGAGCGCGGCCGACCGATCTGGTTCGGCGGCAGTGGGCGCACCGAGGCGGACATCGACCAGTTCTTCGCCGAATTGGGCCCAAAACGCAGTGCTGGCATCGACGTGGCGGTGATGGACATGTGGCGGCCGTTTCGCAACTCGGTGGGCAAGAACGCGCCCAACGCCAGCATCGTGTTCGACAAATTCCACATCATGCGCCACCTGTCCGACGCGCTCGATCAGGTGCGGCGCGACGAGTACAAGCGCCTTCAAGGCCAGGATCGCAGTTACATCAAGGGCCAGCGTTACACCCTGCTGAGCAATCGCGAAAACCTTACCCTGGACGGTCGGAAGGCGCTCGCCAAGCTGCTGGCGGCCAACAAACGTCTGAACACGGCGTACCTGCTGAAAGAGTCCTTCGGGCAGCTGTGGAGCTACCGCACCGAGCGAGGTGCACGGGAGTTCTTCGAGCGCTGGAAGCAGAGTCTGCGCTGGCAGCGGCTGGCGCCCTACCAGACGTTCGTGGGGATGATCGAGCGGCACTGGGACGGCATCGCGGCGTACTGCAGGCCGGAGAACAAGGTCAGCCTCGGCCTGGTGGAAGGGCTCAACAACAAGATCCGGGTCATCCAGCGCAGCGCCTACGGCTATCGCGACGAGGAGTTCCTGAGGCTCAAGATCATCGCCAGCTTCCTGCCCGCGCTACCCGAAAATGCTCGATTGCACCCACAGTGATCCGCGAAGATCCTATGTTTTCGGTGAGGATCATGCTACCGGCTTCGAGCGATTCGACGATTGCACCGCCATCGGCAGCCGGCATAGGTGGCGCCGGCTGCCCAGAAACGACGATGGCCTCCATCGGCCAACTCCCCGCCTGGACACCATAGGCAAAGCTCGGCGCGACGTCGGAAATCGTGTAAAGCCCCTGAATTCTGACGCCATACGCCTTGGCAAGCTCAGCGGCAACGTTACGCGACTGGGCTGCAGCCTCACGCTTGAGCTGTACCCGTACCTCGGCGTCCTTGCTGTAGAACGTCTTGATCCCCGATAGCTGCATTTCGTTGGACGTCTTCAGTTTGCCGAGAAACTGCCTTGCATCATCAAGCGACTGGAAGGCCGCGCCAATGCTGCGCTTGACTTCAGTGCCTTCGAACTTCTGCGCTTCGTTCGACCCATAGGAGTAGAAAGGCTGTATCTGCAGAGATGAAGCTTCGATGCTGTCCTTGAGGACATGGTGCGTCTTCAGCGCGGCCAGGATCTGTTCGGCCGCCGCCTGTATCCGCCGGCGTGCAAGTTCTGGCTGGATGTCCACGGCGCGAAAATTTATCGTCACGAAGAAACGGTCGGGCATGACCGCTCTGTGTGCTTGCCCCTTCACCAGCAGATGCGGCTGCGACGGCAGGCTGTTGACCTGCGCCATGGCGAGCATCGGTAACGCGAACGCGACTGCGAGCATCCAGCGGATCAACGGCGTCATCATCTCTCTGCCTGTCGAAAAAACGCCATACAAGCTTACGCCACGCTGCCCAGAACGGCGACAACGTCCGCGCACAGCCGGTCGACGGCTTCCGGGGTCGTGGCCCATGAGGTCACCAGGCGGATCACCAGCCGCCCATCGAGGCGGGTCTCCCAGCGTTCGAAGTCGTAGCGCTCGGCCAACTGCTCCACCTGCCGTGCGCTGAAAGCGACGAATTGCTGGTTGGTCGGCGAGTCGCTGGTGAGTTGGGCGCCGGCGTGCTGCAGGCCGGCACGCAGACGCTGTGCCATCGCGTTGGCATGTGCGGCCAACGCAAAGAACAAGCCATCTTCGAACAACGCGGCAAACTGTGCTCCCAGCACCATGCCCTTGGCCAGCAGCGCGCCGCGCTGCTTGATGAGGTAGCGAAAGTCGGTCTGCAAGGCGGGATTGACGATGACCAGGGCTTCGCCCAGCAAGGCGCCATTCTTGGTGCCGCCGATGTAGAACGCATCGGTCAACGCGGCGATGGTGGGTAGATCCAGATCGTTGCCCGCAGCAGTCAACGCCGCGCCCAGGCGTGCGCCGTCCAGGTACAGCAGCAATGCGTGTGCATGGCAGAACTGCGCGAGTGCTTCGAGTTCGGCCCGCGTGTAGATCGTGCCGCTTTCGGTGCTGTTGGAGAGATAGACCAGACGGGGCTGCACCATGTGCTCGTTGCCGTGCAGCTGAAGCACTGGCTGGATCAGCGCCGGGGTCAGCTTGTCGTGCGGCGCGGCGACGGTGAGCACCTTGTGCCCGGTGGCTTCGATGGCGCCGGTTTCATGCGTGGCGATATGCCCGGCTTCGACCGCGATGACCGCCTGGTGCGGGCGCAGAAACGCGCCGATGGCGATCAGGTTGGTCTGCGTGCCGCCCACCAGCAGATGCACCTGCGCTTGCGGTTGCGCAATGGCATCGCCAATCAGCGCCGCCGCACGCGCGCTATGCCGGTCGGTGCCGTAGCCGGCATTCTGCTCGGCACTGGCGTGCGCGATGGCCTGCAGCACGCGCGGATGCGCGCCCTCGCTGTAGTCGTTGCGAAAACCGATGCGCAGCGTGCCGCCCTGCCCGTCCATCACAGCCCCTTGGCGGCCTGGGCCACCGCGCGGAACAGCGCGCGGCCCTTGTTCATGGTTTCCTGCCATTCCAAATCAGGGTCGGAGTCGTAGACCACGCCACCGCCTGCCTGCACGTACAGATAGCCGTCCTGGATGACGGCGGTACGGATGGCGATGGCAGTGTCGGCGTCGCCATGCCAGCCGATGTAGCCCACCGCACCGGAATAGACGTTGCGCTTGACCGGCTCCAGCTCACGGATGACTTCCAGCGCGCGGATCTTGGGTGCGCCGCTGACGGTGCCGGCAGGAAATGTCGCGCGCAGCACATCGCTGTAGTTCAGGCCAGCCTTGAGCGTGCCGGTGACCTCGCTGACGATGTGCATGACGTGGCTATAGCGTTCGATGACGAACTGCTCGCCCACCTTCACAGTGCCCGGTTCGGCCACGCGGCCGACATCGTTGCGGCCCAGGTCGATCAGCATCACATGCTCGGCGCGCTCTTTCGGGTCGGCCAGCAGTTCTTGTTCCAGCGCCTTGTCCAGCTCCGGCGTTGCGCCGCGCGGGCGGGTGCCGGCGATGGGACGCACGGTGACCACGCCATCGCGCAGGCGCGCCAGGATTTCCGGCGACGAGCCGACCACCTGGGTGCCGCCCACGTCGAGAAAATACATGTACGGCGAGGGATTCAACGCACGCAGCGCGCGATAGACGTCCACCGGGCGCGCACGGAACGGTACGCGCAGCCGCTGCGAGGGCACCACCTGGAAGATGTCGCCGGCGCGCACGTATTCCTGCGCCTTGCGCACCACCGCGTGATACTCCTCACGGGTGAACGAGGAATGGAAATCCGCTTCGTCGATGGCGTCGGAAATCTGCGCCTGCGGATAGCCGGCGCCGCCCTGCCGCAGGCGATGCGCCAGCTCGTCCAGACGCCGGTTGGCGCGCACATAGGCCTGCGGTTGGCCCGGGTCGGCATGCACGATCAGGTACAGCCGGCCCTTGAGGTTGTCGAACACCGCCAGCTCTTCGGAGAGCATCAGCAGGATGTCGGGCGTGCCGAGTTCGTCGGGTTTGTCGCCGCTGCCTAGCCGCGGTTCGATGTACTGGATGCACTCGAAGCCGAACCAGCCGACCAGCCCGCCGGTGAAGCCGGGCAGGCCATCGAGTTGCGGCACCGAATGTTCGGCACGCAGTGCGTCCACCTCGGCCAGCGGGTCGGCGACCTGCCGGGTGTCGACGACTTCGCCGTGCTCACTGACTTCCAGCGTGTGGCCGCGAAAGCTGTACACGCGCCGCGCCGGCAGGCCGATGATGGAGTAGCGCCCGAAGCGCTCACCGCCTTCGACCGATTCGAACAGATAGGTGTAGGCGCCGTCGGCGAGCTTCAAATAGACCGATAGCGGCGTGTCCAGGTCGGACAGCACTTCGCGGACAACGGGGATACGGGTGTGACCTTCAGCGGCCTGGCGCTGGAACTGCTCTGCAGTAATCAAGACGACTTTCCTTCCGGGACTCTGTGGCGGGGCGGACGACGGCAACGGGCCACCATCGCCACCAGCGGCGAGCGGAAGAGAACGAGCGTGGAGTCGTCAGGCGGGACACACGGCTACTGTAGCGCAACTGCAGGCCCAGAGCAGCAGCGAGCCGCGAAGAACGCCGTTCAACCGCGACGCGCGGTGCCAGCGCTTCCGCTTTTGCGATTCCCGATTCCCGATTCCCGATTCCCAGCCTCACCGGCCAAGCAGCGGGCAATTGGCGGGCAAGTGCATCCGCAACCGCGCCGGCACGCAGTCGATGCGGAACTGCACGGCGGTTTCCGGCTCGCCATCCAGGTTCAATGTCAGCGGTCGCGCGGAGACAATCTGCAGCCACGGTACCCGGGCGCGCACGGCCACGCGTTCCAGCGCGGCCTGCTTGCCGCTGGTGACCAGGGTGCCGAGCGTGGCGGCCACCTCGCCGTTGAGCGCGGGCACGATGGTGACATCGAGCAGGCCGTCGTCGATCAGTGCGTCCGGACACAGCGCCTGGCCGCCGCCGGCGTAGCGGCCGTTACCCAGGCCAAGCGCGATGAACTCGCCTTCCCAGCTGAACTCCGGGCCGCTGAAGCGTGCGCTGATCGGATCGATCCGGCCCAGCCGCGACATGCCGGTGATGAGGTAAGCCAACCCGCCGAGCATCTTCTTCAAGCCTTCGTCGGTGTCCACGGTGACCTGGGTGCCGAAGCCGCCGCTGGCGACGTTGGCGCACCAGTGCGGCCCGTGCGCGGTGTCCAGGCGCAGCAGGTCGATCGCCTGCGCCGGGCGGCTGGCGATCAGATCGAGCGCGTCGATGGGGTCGATCGGCAGCGTGGCGGCGGTGGCGAAGTCGTTGGCGGTGCCCAGCGGCACCAGGCCCAGCGACGGCAGTGTGGCCGCATCGCCATCATGATGCGCCAGCGCGGCCGCCACTTCGCTCAAGGTGCCATCGCCACCCGCAGCCACCACGGTCTGCACACCATCGGCCACCGCTTCGGCCACATAGCGCTCGGCATCGCCCTCTTCCCAGGTGACCCGTACTTCCAGCCGGATGCCACGCTTGCGCAGGCGGCCGACCGCCTGCCGCAGATCCTCGTTGTCGGTGGATTTGCCGTTGAGGATCAATCGCCAGTGGGACGGGACCATGCGCACTGCCGATGATGGGGATGGAGGTCCACGCAGGCTAGCAGTGGGTCGATGCGGGAATCGTGAATGCGCAAGGTCGCGCGGCTGTCATCCCGATGTCACCGCCGACCCGGAACATGGAAGGCCATAGCAGGGACGATGGGCGGAGGCAGGATCAGCCTCCAATCTTCCGAAGGCCGCTCCATACGGGGCGGCCTTGTCTTTTTCGATACGGCAGCTGTGCTGGGCGGCCGCATGCGCGAGCCCGGTTCAACCGCCGGCAGCAAAGGCAGCCAGACGCTCGCCGTCGAGCCGGTAGACGGTCCAGCCCGCCATCGGGTGGGCGCCCACGGCCTGGTAGAAATCGATCGCCGGCTGGTTCCAGTCCAGCACCGACCACTCGAAACGTCCGCAGCCACGTTGCATGGCCAGCTGTGCCAGATGCCGCAACAGCGCCAGGCCCGCCCCCTGCCCGCGCGCTTGCGGGCGCACGAACAGGTCTTCCAGATACAGGCCGTTGCGGCCCAGCCAGGTGGAATAGTTGAAGAAGTACACCGCAAATCCCAGTGCCTGGCCGTCCTGCTCGCAGATCAGCGCATGCGCGGTGGCGCCGTCGCCGAACAGGCTGGCGCACAGATCGTCCTGGGTGGCCGTGACCGCCTCCGGCTCGCGCTCGTAGACCGCCAGCGCGGTGATGAGCTCGTGCAGCAGCGGCACATCGCTTGGCGTGGCCGTGCGGATGTGCAGTGCGGGCTGGTTCACCGCACCGCATCCACCGCCGCACGCATTTGCGCGATCACCTGCGCATAGTCGGGCGCGTTGAAGATGGCCGAGCCAGCCACGAAGGTGTCGGCACCGGCGGCGGCAATCGCGCCGATGTTGTCGGCCTTGACGCCGCCGTCGATCTCCAGCCGGATCGGCTTGCCCAGCGCATCGATCTTGCGGCGGATGGCGCGCAATTTGTCCAGCGCCGAGGGAATGAAGGCCTGGCCGCCAAAGCCGGGGTTGACCGACATCACCAGCACCAAGTCCAGCTCCGGCAGCACCCAATCCAGAATATCCACCGGGGTGGCCGGATTGAGCACCAGCCCGGCCTGGCAGCCGTGCGATTTGATGAGCTGGATGGTGCGGTGCACGTGGCGGCTGGCTTCGGGATGGAAGCTGATGGTGGTGGCGCCGGCGTCTGCAAAGTCCGGCACGATCCGGTCCACCGGCTCGACCATCAGGTGCACGTCGATCGGCGCGACGATGCCGTGCTTGCGCAGCGCCTGGCAGACCATCGGGCCGATGGTGAGGTTAGGCACGTAATGGTTGTCCATCACGTCGAAGTGCACCCAGTCGGCACCGGCCTTGAGGACGTTGTTCACTTCCTCGCCCAGGCGGGCGAAATCGGCGGACAGGATGGACGGGGCGATCGCCGTCGGTTGCATGGGCAGCTCGTAGGAAGACGGAATGGGCCATTGTCGCAACCGCTGCGGCGTGAGGAAAGGCATGCATCTGCACAGGACTCACCTGCGTATGCTCGGGGACCGGCGCGCCGCGCCTGATTCGAGGAGACTGCATGAACACCACCCCGCTCGCTTCTGCTGCACTCGTCCTGCTGGCCCTGGCTCCATCGGCCTGGGCGCAAACCGGCCCGGCCGACTGGTCCGGCTTTTCCATCGGCGCCAATGTCGGCGGCGCCGATCCGGCCGGTGTCTCCGGCGGCCGCTTCGGCTTCGACACCAACCTGGATGGCCGCGACGGCGACCAGGTCAGCACCGCCACTGGCGCCAATGCGTTCTCGCCGGGCTTTTGCGGCGGCGCGGCAGCCGGGCGCACGCCGGCCAGCGGCTGCAGCAAGGACAAGGGGGGGGCCGAATACGGCGCGCGGCTGGGCTACGACTGGCAGGCCGGCAACTGGGTCTACGGCGTGGTGGCCGAATACACCCGCAACGACATCCGCGACAGCGTCAGCGCTTTCAGCACGACGCCTGCGCTCTACACCTTCACCCGCCAACTCAACCGCACCGCCGCGCTACGCGGACGCGTCGGCTATGCCTTCGGCGAGCAGGGCGATTTCCTGGCCTACTTCACCGCCGGCGTGGCACGCGGCGAGTTCGACCACAGCTTTGCCAGCAGCAATACCGCCAACAGCTTCACCGGCCGCGGCGGCGACAGCGCCGATGGTTACCAGGCCGGTGTGGGCCTGCAGCGTCGGTTGAGCGACCATGTCTCGGTGGGCGTGGAATACCTGTTCACCCGCCTGCAGGACGAAGACACCCGCGTGCGCGTCGGGCCGGGCACCGCGCCGCCGACCAACCCGTTCCTGCGGGTCAATCCGGCCGGCACCGATCTGCGCCGTACCGATACCGATTTTTCGACCAATGCGGTCCGCCTGACCTTCGGCTACCGCTTCTGAGACGCGCGTCGGGCCTGGCCGCGACGGCCAGGCCCGACGCAGCTGCAGTCGCGCTTGCCGAGCTGCGGTGATTGCCGGGCGTTGGCCCGGGGCGCGGCGCTCAGCGCTTGCGCATCTGCTGGATGCGGTCGTAGGCCGCGTTGATCTGGCTGGCCTTCTTTTCAGCCTGGCGGCGCGCCTCGGGCTCGGCATTGGCCACCTTGTCCGGGTGATAGCGCGACATCAGCCGCCGATAGGCCAGATCGATCTCGGCCATGGTGGCGTCCGGCTCCAGCCCCAGTGCTTCATAGGGATTGTCCGCCCGGCGCTTGAACCAGCCCGCGTCCACCGCGTGCCCGATCGCCAGGCCAATCAGCAGCCCTGCGAACGGCGCACCGCGAAACAACAGGGCGCCGGCCAATGCGCCGAGCAGTTTTCCGTACCAGGACATGAGCGATCGGGGGCGGGGAAGGCGGGCTGGCGATCTTACCTGAAGCCCCGCCCGGCCTGGCTGACACGCCGTCCACGGTGCGCCTGCGGCGGCGGCCAGATAAATCCAGCGGGGCGCGACGAAGCGCCGTACACTACGCGGCCCGCTGCCCACCCGCGGGCCCGCCGGGTCCCGGGGACAGCGTCATTGCGACGTCCTTAGGAGTGCCTGTGTCGACCACGCTGTTGCAATCCGATCTGCCCGGCCTGCCGTTGCGTCACCGTGGCAAGGTCCGCGATGTCTTCGAACTTCCGCGCGACCGCCTGCCCGCCGGTGCCCCCCCGGGCGACTATCTGTTGATGGTGGCCACCGATCGCCTGTCTGCGTTCGACGTGGTGCTGCCGGACCCGATTCCGGGCAAGGGCGAAATGCTCTGCCAGGTGTCCAACTTCTGGTTCCACAAGACCGAACACCTGATGCCCAACCATCTGGTCAACATCGGTGTGGAGCAGGTGCTGCCCGACGGTGTGGACCCGGCGTTGTACGCCAAGCGCGCGGTGGTGACACGCAAGCTCAAGCCGGTGCCGGTGGAAGCGATTGCCCGTGGCTACCTGATCGGCAGCGGCTGGAAGGACTACCAGCGCACCGGCAAGGTCAGCGGCATCGAACTGCCCGACGGCCTGCGCCAGGCCGAGAAACTGCCCGAGCCGATCTTTACCCCCTCGACCAAGGCCGCCGTCGGCGACCATGACGAAAACATCGACTTCGATGCCATGGTCAAGACCGTCGGCGCCGAGCTGGCCGAGCGCGTGCGCGATGCCACCTTGCGCATCTACCGCTTCGCCGCAGACTTTGCCGCCGAGCGCGGCATCCTGCTGGCCGACACCAAGTTCGAATTCGGCACCGATGCCGATGGCCGCCTGTACATCATGGACGAGATGCTGACTCCGGATTCCTCGCGCTACTGGCCGGCCGACCAGTACGAAGTGGGTACCAGCCCGCCGAGCTACGACAAGCAGTTCGTGCGCGATTATCTGGAGACGTTGGACTGGGGCAAGACCGCGCCCGGCCCCAGCCTTCCGGCGGACGTGATTGATCGCACGCGTGCGAAATACGCCGAAGCACTGCAACGGTTGGCGGGTATTTCGGTCGATTGATGGCGTGCCGCCTCAGCCGGGCGTAGTGATGGCATCAGCCCTGCGATAATGTGCGCACCGGCAACGCCGGTGCCATTCTGGACGATCCGCGCGTCGCCCCGCAGCACCGTACTGCGTGCCCAGACCGCTCGCCACTGTGCTGCAGCGCTGCCTTGGATCGGCGGTGCGCGATGCCCGCGCAGCGTAGCGGCGGCACGCTTACGCACGGCGCCATGGTTTCGGGCCGGCTTTTCGCTTGCACACTGCCGCGATCAGCGCGTGCTCGGGTAGATACCGATGGACGCGTGCACCGCCCGTCCGCGCGGTCATGCGGGCTCCAGTCTGTGCGATGCATTCCATCGCGCGACGGGCCGCGCGCGCAGATCACATGACGACTGTAATTTTTACTACTGCTTCAGCTCGCACCTGTGCCAGCGTGTCTGCCGGCAGTTGCTGCCGATCGCGACCGGCCTGGGAGGGGTTATCCGCCGGTTTTTGCATTGCACGTTCTGGGAGAGAGTCGTCATGCAATTCCATTTGTTGGGCGCGGCGATCTGCTGCGCGCTGTCGTTTCCTGTCGTCGCCACCGCGGCGGACCTGTCTGCCAACGCGGCGGTGTCGCGTGCACAGGCATTGCTGGGCAATACCGCGTCGGCCATGGCCCATCGGGCGCCGGCCGATGCCTTCATCGCGCGCGACAGCATCGTCGATGCCGATGGCAGCGAGCATGTGCGCTTCGATCGCACCTATCACGGCCTGCCGGTGATCGGTGGCGATGTGGTGGTGCATTCGCGGCGTGGGGTGATGCGTCAGTTGAGCCAGACCCTGGACACGCCGGTACGCCCCAGCCTGGTGCCTGGCATCGATGCCGACACGGCGGTGCGCGTGGCAGGTGCGCAGTTCGATGTGCCGCAGGATGCGCCACCACGTACCAGCCTGGTGCTGTATGCACGCCAGGGAACACCACGGCTTGCCTACGAAGTGATCTACAGCGGCATCAAGCCCGACCAGACGCCGATCGAGATGCATTACATCGTCGATGCGGTGGACCAACGCATCCTCGAAGCCTGGGATACCGTGCATACCGACTGCACGGGCGGTACCGCTGCGGCCGGCAGCGGACGCGCGTTATATGCAGGCAATGTGGCGCTGGCCACCACGCGCTGCAGCAGCGGCTTCGAGATGACCGACCTCGGTCGCGGCGGCGGCGCCACCTACACCATGCGTAACAGCACCTCCGGCAACGGCACGCTGCTGACCGATGCCGACAATGCCTGGGGCAGTGGCGCCAGCAGCGATGCCGCAACGGTGGCGGTGGATGCGCACTACGGCGCTGCGCTGACCTGGGATTACTTCAAGAACACCCATTCGCGCAGCGGCATCGCCAACGACGGCAAGGGTGCGCGCAGCCGCGTGCACTACGGCAACCGGTTCAACAACGCGTTCTGGTCGGACAGCTGCTTCTGCATGACCTTCGGCGATGGCGACGGCAGCGTTTTCACGCCACTGGTGTCAGTGGACGTGGCCGGGCACGAAATGACCCATGGAGTGACCAGCCGTTCGGCGCGGTTGGTGTATTCGGGCGAATCGGGTGGCTTGAACGAAGCCACTTCCGACATCATGGGCGCGATGGTGGAGTACTACGCCAACAACGGCGCACAGCCAGGCAATTACCTGATCGGTGAGAAAATCGTGCCTGGCAACAGTAGCGGCACGCTGGCGTTGCGCTACATGTTCAAGCCGAGCCTGGATGGCAATTCGCCAGACTGCTATCGCAACACCTTGGGCTCGATCGATGTGCACTACAGCTCCGGCGTGGCCAACCATTTCTACTACCTGCTGGCCGAAGGCGCGGTGGTGCCAAGCGGCTTCGGTACGGGCACCAGCTACAACGTCACCCCGGCCGGGCTGGTCTGCAATGGCAACACCGCATTGACCGCGATCGGCCGTGCCGCCGCCAGCCGCATCTGGTACCGCGCGCTCACGGTCTACATGACCTCGTCCAGCAACTACGCGGCCGCGCGCCGGGCCACGCTGAGCGCGGCCAGCGACCTGTATGGCGGCAGCTCCACGCAGTACCTCGCCGTGGCGGCGGCCTGGAGTGCGGTGTCGGTGAACTGATGCCCGCATGGCGCTGCCACGCCATCGCCGCGTGGCAGCGTCGGGTTTCCCGCACAGTGCCACCTCGGCCGTTCGCACGCGTATGCTTGGGTCATTCCTGGGAGGGAACATGACCGAACGCACCACCACCGCACGCGCGATCGACCGCTATTTCGCCAGCTATTCCGACGACCATCGCAACGCCACCAATCAGCACATCCATGTAGTGGCCGTGCCGGCCATCCTGTGGTCGGTGGTGGCCCTGCTCTGGTGCGTCCCGGTCGGCGGCACCTGGTTCAGTAGCGGGGTGTGGGCGGCGCTGACGATGTTTGCGGCATGGTCGTACTACAACCGGCTGTCGCGTCCGTTGGGCCTGGGCATGCTGGGGATCTTCTTCTTCTTCGGCTGCCTGTGCCGCTTGATCGAGGCCAGGATCGGGCTGGGTGGCCTGTTCGCCACCGGCCTGGCGGTCTTCGTGGTGGCGTGGATTGCGCAGTTCGTCGGGCACACGATCGAAGGGCGCAAGCCGAGCTTCCTGACCGACCTGACCTATCTGCTGATCGGGCCGATCTGGGTACTGGCCAAGCTCTATCGCCAGCTGGGCTGGCGTTATTGAGGCTGGCTGGGACACCGCCATCCTGCGCAGGCAGCCGCGGCGGTGCAGGGCCACAAACGCTCCACGCTTTGCCGTAGCCCAGTGCGCACGATTGCCGCAGCGGCCTTATTCGCCGATGCCAAGCTCTTCCGGCAGCGGCCGGAACGCGCGTGGGGCGTAGCCGAAATCCCGGCGTGCCGGTTCCAGATCGAACACCAGGTCCTGCCGCAGGCGTCGCAGCGCGGCCGCATTCATCCCGCGCAGGCGTCCCAGCCGCTGGGCCACGCTGAGGGCAAGGCCGAACAGGCTGGGCGGCACCCGGTACAGACGTGCGGGCCGTGGTAGCGCGGCGAGCACCCGCTCCACCATCTGCAGATAGGCCAGCACCTCGCCACCGCCGAGGGCATAACTGCGTTGCTGGGTGGACGGCTGCGCAAGCACCGCCAGTGCGGCATTGGCCAGGTCGTCCACATGCACCGGTTGGCGCAGGCCGGTGGCGTCGGCAGGCAGCACGAAGGCGCCGGTGCGCCGGGCAAGGCCGGCAATCTGGGTCAGTGTCTTGTCGCGTCCGGCTCCGTAGACCAGGGTGGGACGCAGGACGGTCGCCGTGGCGCCGCGCGCCTGCGCCGCAGAAAACAGCGCCTGTTCGGCGATGGCCAGGCGCTGCGCCACATCGCGTTCGGCCGCATCGCTGGAATGTTCCTTGACCTGGACGCTGGTGGAGCCGAAGGCGACGATACGCGCGGCGGCGACCGGGTTTTGCGCATACCAGCGCGCGAAATGATCCAGCGGCCCGCAACTGAAGATCGCCTCATAGGTCTCGCCCGCCGCTGGCGGCATCGCCAGATCGCCCTGCCGCCAGATCAGGCCCGCACGCGCCGCGCGCGGCTGGCGCGACCATGCCGTCACCTGCCAGCCGCCAGAGAGCAACCGTGTCAGCAGGCGCTCGCCGATCTGTCCGCTCCCGCCAAAAACCAGGGCGCGGGGCGCAGATGCAGCAGCGGTTGGAGCAGGATTGGCAGCGGTCACAGGATGCAAGACACCGGTCGCAAGATGACCGCAGCATACCGAGTACCCCACGCCGATGCGTCGCCGTTCGGCCACGCCGGTATCGCCTGCGCAGGGTCGGCGTTGACATGGACGTCAGTCAACGGTTTGTTAAGCTCTCTGGCCTGCTCGCGAATCTCGTGTTCCCTGCATGCCTTTTTCACTGGAAATCCTGCTTGCGCTGCCGTTGCTGATGGCAGCGGCCGCTGCGCTGTCCTGGCGCGCGCCCCGTTCGATCACTGCGTGGTTGGCTGCGGCCGCGCCGTTGGCCGGGTTGCTGGTGCTCGCCGCGTTGACGCCGGCGGTGCTGCGCGGCGAGGTGATTGCCAGCGAACATGCATGGTTGCCGCAGATCGGCTTGTTGTTCTCGCTGCGGATGGATGGACTGGCGTGGATGTTCGCGCTGCTGGTGCTGGGCATTGGCGCGCTGGTGGTGATGTACGCGCATTACTACCTGAGCGCGCGCGACAGCGCATCGCGCTTTTTCGCCTACCTGCTGCTGTTCATGGGCGCGATGCTCGGCATGGTGCTGTCGGGCAATCTATTGCTGCTGATGGTGTTCTGGGAACTCACCAGCATCAGCTCGTTCCTGCTGATCGGCTTCTGGTCGCATCGCCGGGATGCGCGCGATGGCGCGCGCATGGCCTTCGTGCTGACGGCCGGTGGCGGCCTTGCGTTGCTCGGCGGCGTGTTGATGATCGGCCGCATCGTTGGCAGCTTCCAGCTGGATGCGGTGCTGGCCGCCGGTGATGTGATCCGCGCCAGTCCACTGTATCCATCTGCGCTGGGCCTGGTGCTGCTGGGCATCTTCACCAAGAGCGCGCAGTTTCCATTCCACTTCTGGTTGCCGCAGGCGATGGCCGCACCCACGCCGGTGTCGGCCTACCTGCACTCGGCCACGATGGTGAAAGCCGGTGTGTTCCTGCTGGCGCGTCTGCATCCGGCGCTGGCCGGCACCGACCTGTTCTTCTACACCGTCACCAGCGTCGGTGCGATCACGCTGCTGGTGGGCGCGTGGTATGCGATCTTCCAGCACGATCTCAAGGGCGTGCTGGCGTATTCGACCATCTCGCATCTGGGCCTCATCACCATGCTGTTCGGGCTGTCCACCCCGATGGCCGTGGTGGCCGGTGTGTTCCACATCCTCAACCACGCGGTGTTCAAGGCCTCGTTGTTCATGGCGGCGGGCATCATCGACCACGAGACCGGCACGCGCGACATGCGCAAGCTGGGCAACCTGCGCCGCCTGATGCCGTTCACCAGCGCGCTGGCCATCACCGCCTCGCTGGCGATGGCCGGCATTCCGTTGCTCAATGGATTCCTGTCCAAGGAAATGTTCTTTGCCGTGGCGCTGGAAACCGACGCGCCGCAATCGATGCGCGTGCTGGCCAGCATCGCGGCGCTGCTGGCTGGCCTGCTGGGTGTGGCCTACAGCCTGCGGTTCGTGTACGACACCTTCTTCGGCCACGGCCCGCGCGATCTGGACACCACCCCGCACGAGCCGCCGCGCTGGATGAAGATTCCGGTGGAGGTGTTGGTGGTCATCTGCGTGGCGGTGGGCATCGTGCCGGCATGGACGGTGGCGCCGGTGCTGCGCGCCGGTGCCAGCGCCATCCTCGGCGAGCGCCTGCCCGACTACAGCCTGGCGCTGTGGCATGGCGTCAACTGGCCGCTGGCGATGAGTGTCGCGGGTATCGTCGGCGGCACGTTGCTGTACATCGCATTGCGCCGCACGCTGGATCTGTACGCGGTGCAGAACCGTTCGCCCGGCAAGGCCGTGTTCCAGTGGAATCTGCGCGCCCTGTTCGCCGCCACCACACGCATGACCGACGCGGTGACCAACGGTTCGCTGCAACGCATGCTGATGCTGCTGGTCCTGAGCGCGGTGGTGGTGGCATCCGTGCCGTTCCTGCAGGGGGGTGCCCTGCCGGTCTGGCCCGCTCCGGCGCCGATGCCGCTGCTGGGCTGGATGGTGTGGCTGCTGATGATGGCGTGTGCGCTGGGCAGCCTGTTCCTGTACCGGCAGCGCCTGCTGGCGGTGCTGGTGCTGGGCGGCACCGGGCTGGCGGTCAGTCTGACCTTCGTCTTGCTGTCTGCGCCGGACCTGGCCTTGACCCAGCTGCTGGTGGAGATGATGACCCTGGTGCTGATGCTGCTGGCGATGAATTACCTGCCCGAGCGTTCGCCACCGGAACGCGCGCGGCTGCGTCAGCTGCGCGATGTCGGCCTTGCGGTGATCGGTGGCGCCGGCCTGGCCGCGCTGTCCTATACGCTGATGACCCAGCCCAGCCCCACCGTGGCCGGCGAGCTGCTGCAGCGTGCGTTGCCCGAGGCTTACGGGCGGAACGTGGTCAACGTGATCCTGGTGGATTTCCGCGGGTTCGATACCTTCGGCGAGATCACCGTGTTCGCCATTGCCGGGCTGGTGGTGCATGCGCTGCTGCGGCGCGCGCGCATGGCACCGGAGCGCAGCATGCCGGGGCCACCGATCAAGCTGCCGGTACCGGCCGACCTGGCGCAGATCATGTTCCCGCTGACGCTGACGGTGTCGTTGTTCCTGTTCCTGCGCGGTCACAATGCGCCGGGCGGCGGTTTCATTGCCGGCCTGGTGCTGGCGGTGCCGTTGCTGATGCAGTACGTGATCCAGGGGACCGCCTCGGTGGAGTCGCGCTTCGGCTTCGACTACATCCGGCTGATCGGTATCGGACTGCTGTGCGCCCTGCTGAGCGGTGCGGGCGCGCTGGCGTTCGGCCTGCCGTTCCTGAGCAGCGGGCACCTCACCCTTTCATTGCCGCTGCTGGGTGAGCTGGAGCTTGCCAGCGCGCTGGGCTTTGATATCGGCGTGTATCTGGTGGTGTTCGGCGCGGCGATGTTGATGCTGTCGATGATGGGCACGATCAAACCGTCTCGCACGCGCACCTCGCAGCGTGGCGAGATCGACCCCACCCAACGGTCGACACGCACCGCGGAGCAGCATTGATGGAACTGGCAGTGGCAAGCGCGATCGGCGTCCTGACCGCATTGGCGATCTACCTGCTGCTGCGTGCACGCAGCTTCGATGTGATCCTGGGGATGACCTTCCTGTCGTATGCGACCAACCTGCTGATCTTTGCCGGCGGGCGCTTGCGCAGCGGCCAGCCACCGGTACTGCGCGAAGGTGTCCCGGCGGATCTGCAGCACTACACCGACCCGCTGCCGCAGGCGCTGGTGCTGACGGCGATCGTGATTGCGTTTGCGATGACGGCGGTGAGCCTGGTGCTGGCGATCCGCAGCCGCAGCGACAATGGCAGCGATCATGTCGATGCACATGAAGATGCCGCCACCGGCATCGATACCCGGCAGGCACGCCGATGAACCATCTGCTGATCCTGCCGATCCTGATCCCGATGCTTGGCGCGTGCGCCTCGCTGTTCGTGGAGCACCGCCGCTATGGGCCGCGTGTGCAGCGCAGCGTGGCATGGACCAGCGTGGCCTTGCTGGCGATCGCGGTGATCGCGTTGTTCGCACGCGCCGCCGACGGGCAGATCCTGGTCTATCTGCTGGGCAACTGGCCCGCGCGGCTGGGCATCGTGCTGATGGGCGACCGCCTGTCGGCATGGATGCTGTTGACCACCTTGATCCTGGGCGCGGCCTGCCTGCTGCATGCCTGTGCCGGCTGGGACCGGCGCGCGCCGCACTTCCACGCGCTGTTCCAGTTCCAGCTGATGGGCTTGAACGGCGCCTTCCTGACCGGCGATATCTTCAACCTGTTCGTGTTCTTCGAAGTGATGCTGATCGCCTCCTATGGCCTGCTGCTCAGTGGCGGACGCGGCCTGCAGATGCGTGTGGGGCTGCATTACGTGGTATTCAACGTGTGCGCCTCGACGCTGTTCCTGATCGCGCTGGGGCTGCTGTTCGGGGTGTTCGGCACGCTCAACATGGCGCAGCTGGCGCAGCGCATCGCCGCGCTGCCGGCACAGGACCTGCCGCTGGCCAAGGCCACGCTGGGAGTGTTGCTGGTGGTGTTCTGCAGCAAGGCAGCGTTGCTGCCGTTGTATCTGTGGCTGCCGGAAACCTATGCGCGCGCGCCGGCGGCCGTGGCCGCCCTGTTCGCCATCATGACCAAGGTGGGGCTGTACGCGACGCTGCGCGTGTGCAGCCTGTGGTTCGGCGCCGGCGCCGGTGCGTTGCAGGGTTTCGGCCGGCATGCACTGCTGTGGCTGGGCATTGCGACCTTGCTGATGGCCGCCTTCGGGGTGATGGCGGCATCCCGCCTGCGGGTGATGGTGTCGTATCTGGTGGTGTTCTCGGCGGCAACGTTGTTCATCGCGTTCTCGCTGGACGATGCGCGCGCACTCGGCGCGGGCCTGTATTACCTGCCGCATAGCAGCTTCGTGGCAGCCGCCTTGTTCATGGTGTCGGACCTGATCCGGCGACGGCGTGGCAGCGCCAGCGATCGCAAGGAAGTGGTGGCGCCGCTACCCGGACGTGCGATTCCGGGCAGCATGTTCCTGATCGCCGCGATCGCGGTGGCCGGGCTGCCGCCGCTGTCCGGATTCCTGGCCAAGGCCGCGTTGTTGCAGCATGTGCCCGCGGGCCTGGTCGGCCCGGTCTGGGGTGCCATCCTGGGCGGTAGCCTGCTGGTGGTGATCGGGCTGACCCGTGCCGGCGTGCGCCTGTTCTGGCGGGTGCCGGCGGCGGCCGAGGATGCACCCGAACTGCAACCGCCGCGTCGCGGCCGCATGCGGCCGGTGGAAACCGCCGCCACGCTGGTGTTGCTGGCCGCGCTGCTGGCGATGACCGTGGCGGCCGGGCCGTTGATGCGCTACACCGATGCCGCCGGCGCGCAATTGCGCGACCCGGGCGCCTATGTGGACCAGGTGCAGGCCAGCGCACCATTGCGGAGGGCGCCATGAACGCACCGGTGTCGTGGCGCCGTCGGATCTTCCCGTCCATCCCGCTGAGCGTGACGGTGTTTGTGTTCTGGTTGCTGCTCAGCGACAGCTTCGGCCCGCAGCAATGGGTGTTGGGCGCCTTGCTGGGCGTGGTGGTACCGATCTTCGCGGCGCGGCTGGACCGTGAATTCGCGCGCATCGGTTCGTTGCGCTCGGTACCGCGCATGCTGCTGGTGGCCGCCGGCGACATCGTGCGTTCCAACATCAAGGTGGCCATGCAGGTGCTGGGGCCGGAATCGCGCATCCACCCGGGCTTCATCTGGGTGCCGCTGGACATCGCCAACATCCATGGTATCGCGGCGCTGACCAGCATGATTACGCTCACCCCCGGCACGGTCTCGGCGGCGCTGTCGGACGACCGCAAGTATCTGCTGGTGCATGTGCTGCACCTGGACAATCCAGATGCGCTGATCGCCGAGATCAAGCACCGCTACGAGAAGCCCCTGATGGAGATCTTTCCATGACCGGTCACACGTTCATCGAATCGACCATCGTCATCTGCATGCACACGGTCGGCCTGGCCATGCTGATGGCGTTGTGGCGCCTGTTGCGCGGACCGACCGTGCCCGACCGCATCCTGGCGCTGGACACATTGTCCATCACCGCCATCGCCGAGCTGATGCTGCTGGGCATGTACCTGGATTCGCCGGTCTACTTCGAGGCCGCGCTGGTGATCGCGATGCTGGGCTTCGGCAGCACCGTGGTGTTGAGCAAGTACGTACTACGGCGGGACATCGTCGAATGATCGCGCTGACCGAATACCTGCTCAGCGCCTTGCTGCTGGTGGGGACCTTCTTCATCCTGATCGGCGCATTGGGCCTGGTGAAGCTGTCCGACTTCTTCAAGCGCCTGCATGCACCGACCAAGGCCAGCACGCTGGGCGTGGGCTGCGTGCTGCTGGCCTCGGTGGGCTACCACCTGTTCCTGGGCGCGGACCCGCAGCCGCGCGAGTTGCTGATTACCGTGTTCCTGTTCATCACCGCGCCGATCAGCGCCCACCTGATGGCCAAGGCCGCGCTGTCGCTGATGATGGAAGACCGGCCGGAGGTGCCCAACCAAGGCGAGATGGAGCAGGAGGGCTTGCCGACGCCGGCCACGCAGGGGGATGTGGGCGAGAACGCAGAGACCGCCAGGCAGCACGAACGGCCGTCGTCCGACCCGCGCTGAGTCCTCGTCTACTGCGCACCGACGGGCTAGTCTGCCGCGCCCAAGCCGGGCGCCTTGAACCCGGCACGCAAGCCGTCCCAGCAGCGCTGGTAGTCGCCCTGGCGATGCGCGGCCTGCAAGGCCTGCTGGGTGGGCCGCAACACGGCGCGGGTTTCGAACATGAAGGCCATGGTCTCGGCGATGACGTCCGGGCGCGACAGATCCGCCTGCGAGGCCTTGTCGAAGGTGGCCGCATCCGGGCCATGCCCGCTCATGCAGTTGTGCAGCGAGGCACCGCCAGGCGCGAAGCCTTCGGCCTTGGCATCGTAGACGCCGTGCACCAGGCCCATGAACTCGCTGGCCACGTTGCGATGGAACCACGGCGGGCGGAAGGTGTGCTGTGCCACCAGCCAGCGCGGCGGGAAGATCGCAAAGTCCATGTTGGCGGTGCCGTGCGTGTCGCTGGGCGAGGTCAGCACGGTGAAGATGCTGGGATCGGGATGATCGAAACTGATCGAGCCGATGGTGTTGAAGCGGCGCAGGTCGTAGCGAGACGGCGCGTAATTTCCATGCCAGGCCACCACGTCCAGCGGCGAGTGATCGATCTGCGCACGCCACAGATGGCCCTGGAACTTGGCAACCAGCTCGAACGCACCGTCGCGCTGCTCGAACGCCGCACGCGGGGTCTGGAAATCGCGCGGATTGGCCAGGCCATTGGCACCGATCGGCCCCAGGTCCGGCAGCCGCAGCAAACCACCGAAGTTTTCGCAGACATAGCCGCGCGCTTCACTATCGAGCAGTTCCACCCGGAAACGCACACCGCGCGGTATCACGCCGATCTGCTGTGGCTCCAGGTCGAGCACGCCCAGTTCGGTGCACACCCGCAGCCGGCCGAGCTGCGGCACCAGCAGCAGCTCGCCATCGGCGTCATAGAAAAACCGATCATGCATGGAGGCATTGGCCGCATACAGATGCACGGCAACGCCGGTCATCGCCTCCGGGCTGCCATTGCCGGCCATGGTGTACAGGCCATCGACGAAATCGGTGGGCGTAGCCGGCAACGGCAGTGGACTCCAGCGCATCTGGTCCGGCGGCACCGGACCGCTGCCGAAGTCGTTGTGCAGCCGGGACTGTTCGATCAGCGAGAAACGGCCGTGCACCGCCGCCGGACGAATGCGGTACAGCCAGCTGCGCCGGTTCTCGCCGCGTGGTGCGGTGAACGCGGTGCCGGACAACTGCTCGGCGTATAGGCCATGCGCCACGCGCTGCGGCGAGTTCTGCCCGACCGGCAGGCTGCCGGCCACCGCTTCGGTGGCGAACTCGTTGCCGAAGCCGGTCATGTAGCGCTGATCGTTTTGCATGGCATGCATCCGAAATGGGCCCCGAGGGGGCTGGAATTAAGCCCCTCTCCCATCGGGAGAGGGGTTGGGGTGAGGGTGCGGCGTGGCGATGATGTTGCCGATCGCCTCGACTACCGCATCCAACGACAGCAACACATCGTTGTTCCAGAAGCGCAGCACGATCCAGCCTTTCGATTGAAGCCACCGCGTTCTTGCCTGATCGAAGGATTCCTGATGCTGCGATCCGTCTAGTTCAACAATCAACATAGCTTCAATACAACAAAAATCTGCGATGTACGGCGGAATCGGATGCTGACGTCTAAACTTGAATCCTTGCAGCTGATTGCTTCGCAGACAGCGCCAGAGTGTGCGCTCTGCAGCGGTCATTTCTTTTCGTAACGCACGTGCATGGGTGAGCACAACGGTAGGCAATGGCGGCTTGATTTTCATCGCTCCACCGTACCCTCACCCCAACCCCTCTCCCGTCGGGAGAGGGGCTTTAAGCACGTGCGGCTTCACTGCTTTGATTGGTCAGATTTCCCTGGAATACGGCCGAACACGTCACGTCTTTCACCACTGCAGCGGCCGCGTCACCTCACCGGCCCTCACAGCACCCCACGCTTGATCTGGTCGCGCTCGATGCTTTCGAACAGCGCCTGGAAATTGCCTTCGCCGAAGCCTTCATTGCCCTTGCGCTGGATGATCTCGAAGAAGATCGGGCCGATGGAGTTGGTGGTGAAGATCTGCAGCAGCTTGCGTTGCTTGGTATCCGGGTCGGCGTCGATCAGGATCTTGTTGCGACGCAGGCGCGCGACGTCTTCGCCATGCTCGGGAATGCGCAAATCCACCACGTCGAAATACGTATCCGGCGTATCCAGGAAACTCACCCCCGCTTCGCGCATCTTCTCCACGCTGGTGTAGATATCGTCGGTGAAGCAGGCGATGTGCTGGATGCCTTCGCCCTGGTAGGCGTCCAGGTATTCGTTGATCTGGCTCTTGGGGTCGGACGATTCGTTGAGCGGAATGCGCACGATGCCATCCGGGGCGGTCATCGCCTTGGACACCAGCCCGGTCTTGGCACCCTTGATGTCGAAGTAGCGGATCTCGCGGAAGTTGAACAGCCGCTCGTAGTAGTCCGACCACCGCTGCATGTTGCCGAAGTACAGGTTGTGCGTGAGGTGGTCGATGAAGGTCAGCCCGAACCCGGCAGGATGCGGGTCGGCCCCGTCGATGGCCTCGTAGTCGGCGTCGTAGATGCTGCCTGCCGCGCCGTAGCGGTCCACCAGATACAGCATGCAGTCGCCGATGCCCTTGACCACCGGCGCCGGCACCGCGCGCGTGTCGGGCTTGTTCTGCACCGCTTCGCCGCCGTTGCCCAGCACGGTCTGCAGCACGGTCTCGGCCGGGGTGCGGAAGCGGATCGCAAACCCGCAGGCGCAGGGGCCGTGCGCGGCGGCGAAGTCGGCGGCGAACGAATCGGGGTCTTCGTTGAGCAGGAAGTTGACCCCGCCCTGGCGATAGACGGTAATGGCGCGGCTGCGGTGACGCAGCACCGCGCTGAAGCCCATCTGGCGGAAATAGGCGTGCAGTTGCGCGGCCTGGCCGGCCGGTGCGGCGAATTCGACGAACTCGAATCCGTCGATCCCCATCGGATTGTCGAAGGTGGTGACCTGCATGCCCGGATCCGGGCGGTGTGCAGTAGTGTTCGGTTGTGCGCTCATCGTCGTTTCTCCACGCTGGGTGTCGGCAGGGCTATGCGGAGTGGCAGAAGACCCGCGAGAATGCGCAGGCCACCTTCGGTTTGTAGTTGCAAATGAAACCAAAATCAAGACACAGTGCAACATGAGCGATCTCGACGCCCCCCAGCCGCCGCACCACCCTGTCCTGCTCAACCTGGAGCAGTTCCTGCCGTATCGCCTGAGCGTGCTGTCCAACCGGATCAGCAGCAACATCGCCAAGGTCTACGGTGATCGTTACGGCATGGCGATTCCTGAGTGGCGCGTCATCACCATCCTGGCGCTGTATCCGGGGTCCTCGGCCAGCGAGGTCTCCGATCGCACGGCGATGGACAAGGTCGCGGTGAGCCGCGCGGTGGCCCGGCTGCTGGAGCGTGGCTTCATCCGCCGCGAGACCCACGGCGACGACCGCCGTCGCTCGATGCTGGCGCTGTCGCCGGCCGGGCGCCAGGTCTACGAGACCGTCGCTCCACTGGTCAACGAGATGGAACAGCGGCTGATGTCGGTCTTCAGTGCCGAAGAGCAGCAGTTGCTGGAACGCCTGATCGACACGCTGGCCAAGGACGGTCTGCCGCGCATGGCCGACAAGGACTGACGGCACGCGCAGCGCACGCCCCCATCCGCCCTTCGGGCACCTTCCCCCGCAAGCGGGGGAAGGGAGCAGTTGGGCCAATGCGCAACGTGCCGCACTGCCCTTCTCCCGCGCGCAAGCGGGGGAAGGGACCACTCGGGCCAATGCGCAACGTACTGCACTGCCCTTCTCCCGCGCGCGGGAGAAGGTGGCGCAACGCGCCGGATGAGGGCTGCTCACACCGCGCACCATCGCACACGCTGGTCGAGCCACACGCTTGCACGTCCACAGGCCACGCCGCGAGGCTCACTCAGGCCTGCGGCGGTGCCCATTGTTTGAGGAAATCGAACAGCTTCTTGCGGTCGAAACCTTCGCCCTTGCGCAGCTCGGGGCCGGCCTGGGTGGTCAGCAGCTTGCCGTCGTTGTCCAGCACCAGCAGCGCGGGATACGCGTTGAGCTGAGCAAACGGCGACAGGAACGCGGCGTTTTCGTTGGCCGCATCGCGGTTGACCTTGACCACCACGAAGTTCGCATCGCGGAAACTGCGCAGCTCCGCATCGCCACCCATCACCTCGTCCAGCGCCTTGCACGGCTCGCAGGCGGCGTTGCCGACATTGAGCACGATGCGCTTGCCGCCGCGCTTGGCTTCGACCTTGGCCGTCTCCAGGTCCGCCGCCGGATCGCGCGAGGGGTCGTACTGCGCATTGAGCGCCGCCGCTGCGGCGATGTCGGCAGCGGTGGGCGTGTTGCCCGAGGACACCGGCTGGCTGGGATCGGCACTGGGCGGCTTCTGCATCGACGTGTCCAACGGCCGCGGGGCCTGCTGTTGGTCGGCAGGCTGCCCACAGGCACCCAGCAGGCCGGTCAGCAACAGGCCACAGACAAGCGGTTTGATCGGCATCGCGTTTCTCCTCACTTCACACCGTGCATGAGTTTGTTGATGAGCGGCGCGATCAGGAACAGCAGCGCGCCGGCGCCCAGCAACGCCCAGAACCCGAAGGTATACCCACCCAGCGCCGAGGACACGCTCATGCCTTCGCTTCCGCTGACATGGCCGGCAAAGATCCCCGACAGGTTGTTGCCGATGCCGGTGGACAAGAACCAGCCCCCCATGCCGAAACCGACCAGGCGCATGGGCGCCAGCTTGGTCACCATCGACAGGCCGATCGGCGACAGGCACAGCTCGCCCACCGACTGGATCACGTAGACCATGAACAGGGTCCAGAACGGAATCTTGCCGGCATCGCTGACCAGGCTGGACAGCGCGAACATCAGCAGCAGGAAGGCCAGGCCGTTGAAGATCAGGCCCAGGCCGAACTTGCGCGGGATCGACGGGTTGAAGCGACCGGACTTGACCCAGATCCAGGCGATGACCGGCGCCAGCGCGATGATGGCGACCGAGTTGACCGACTGGAACCAGGCGGTCGGGAAGGTCCAGTCGCCAAAATTGCGATTGACGATGTTGTCGGCCAGGAAGGTGAACGAACTCCCGGCCTGTTCGAAGAACATCCAGAACAGCACGTTGAAGGCGAAGATGATCAGCATCGCGATCACCTTGTCGCGCTGTACCTTGCCTTCGCGGATGCCTTCCACCAGCAGCATCACCGACAGGCCGATGAACAGCACCGTCAGCACGATCTGCAACACATCCGCACCGACGGCGAGCAGGAAGTACACGCCCGGAATCGCCAGCAGGCAGCCCACCAGCACCATCAGCACGCGGCCGAGGCTGGCCTGCGCGCCCGGCGCCGGCGCACCGATGCCCTTGAGCTGGGCGCGGCCGATCCAGAACCACACCAGGCTGATCAGCATGCCCACGCCGGAGGCCATGAACACCATCTTGTAAGACGGCATCGCCTCGGTGCCGAACACCTTTTCGGCCAGCAACTGGGTCAGCACCGGCGAGATCATCGCGCCCAGGTTGATGCCCATGTAGAAGATGGTGAAACCGCTGTCGCGGCGCGGATCGGCTACCGAATACAGCTTGCCGACCATGGTGGAGATGTTGGGCTTGAACAGCCCGTTGCCGACCACCACCGTGGCCAGGCCGATCTCGAACAGGGTCTGGTCGGGAATGGCGATCAGGAACAGCCCGATGGCCATCACCGCCGCGCCGACCAGGATCGAGCGTTGATAGCCAAGCACCCGGTCGGCCACGTAGCCGCCGAAGATCGCCGCTGCGTACACCAGCGCCAGGTAGGCGCCATAGGTGCGCCCTGCTGGCGCCTGCCCGGTGGCGTCGCCGCCGAAGAATTGCGCCACGATGTACAGCACCAGCGCCCAACGAATGCCGTAGAACGCGAAGCGCTCCCAGAATTCGGTCATGAACAGCATCCACAGCGGGCGGGGATGACCCAGCAAGGTAGGAAACTCGGGCGGCGGTGGGGTGGAAGCGGATGTCGGCGCGGCAGCGTCAACGCTCATAGAAGTCCCTTGCGTATTCAGGAATGGCTGGGTGCACCCGGGCGATCCCCGGACAACGCGCGAGCATCACTTAGACGTCATGGACGCGTCAAATTCGCCCGACCCCACGACCGGATGGCAACGGGGCGCAGACATGCGCTCGGGCGGGGGCCGGTAGGGGGCAAACCGCACCCTGGCTCCTGCAAAAGGGACGCAGCGCGGGAAGGCGTCTAGCGTCAGAAGGAGCAGGCAACCCATGGCGCCAAGCGCCGCCCTGCCTGCTCCCTTCCCCCGTGAACGGGGGAAGGTGCCCGAAGGGCGGATGGGTGGAGCATCCCGCAACGCCCCCACCAGGCAAGCACCCCGCCCTTTCGCTCCTCAGCCTTTCGCTGCTTCGGCACTTCCCGCGTCCTGCGCACGGTTTTCCACCCCCACCGAGGTCCGCACGTCGAACAATTCCGGGAAGAACGTCAGCGCCAGCGCCTGCTGCAGGAAGCCCACGCCGCTGGAGCCACCGGTGCCGCGCTTGAAGCCGATCACCCGCATCACCGTACGCATGTGGCGGAAGCGCCAGAGCTGGAACTGGGTTTCCAGATCCACTAGGTCCTCGCACAGCGAATACTCGCGCCAGTAGCGATCGGTGTTTTCGTAGATGCGCTCGAACACCGGGCGCAACGCGTCGTCGGCCACATGCGCGGCGGTCCAGTCGCGCGCCTGGTACTGCGGCGGAATCGCGTGCCCGAAGCGCGCCAGGTAGCGCAGGAACTCCTCGTACAGGCTGGGCGCGTCCAGCACCTCGCGCAGGCGCGCCTGGCCCTGCGGGTCGTAGGCAAACACCTGCAGCATCTGCGGGTTCTTGTTGCCGAGCAGGAACTCGATATAGCGGTACTGCAGCGACTGAAACCCCGACGAAGGGCCGAGAACATCGCGAAACCCCATGTACTCGCTGGGCGTGAGCGTTTCCAGCACCGACCACTGCTCGGTGAGCTGGCGCAGCACCTGCTTGCTGCGCGCCAGCACCTTGCGGCATTGCCAGACCTGGTCGTTCTGCAGGTGCACCATCGCCGCGCGCAGCTCGTGCGCCAGCAGCTTCAACCATAGCTCGGAGGTCTGGTGCTGGATGATGAACAGCATCTCGTCGTGATGTGCCGGCTCGGACAAGGGCTGCTGCGCCGAGAGCAATTGGTCCAGCCGCAGATAGCCGCCATAGGTCAACCGCCCCTGCAGATCGGTGTGGATGCCGGGTTCCAGGTCACGCAGGTTCTTATCGACAGGCATGGCGAAGCGTTGAGGATCGGGCTGCGCAGGGTAGCGCGCTGGCGGCGGCTTGGCAGCCGCTGCGGAATCGGGAATCGGGAATCGGGAATCGGGAATCGGGAATGGGGAATCGGGAATCGGGAATGGGGAATGGCGGAGGGCTCGCGTTGCCTGGTTGCTTGCCGTCTTGGAGGGGTTGGGCCGGCGATGCCTGTGCGGATGCCTGGCTAACCGTCCACACCTACGTGATTGCGCGCCCCGACCTCAAACTCGAGGTCGCTTGTTTCACCTCTGAATCAATCGGCATGCACCCGACGCAGTCTCGGCTGGTGCGCCGCTGTCACCATATCGTCAACCTAGGTCTGCAAATTCATGCAGAATTCGACAGCGCTACCGGCCAGGGACGTGGCCGGTGCAGGGGCGCGCTTCACGTCTCACCGATCCAGGGGACTCTCATCTCATGCCAGCGTTGCAGCGTCGTGCAGCCTTACTTCTGTGTGGGCTGGCGTTTGCCGGCCATGCCTCCGCCCAGGTCGTCATCAGCCAGGTCTACGGCGGTGGCGGCAACAGCGGCGCCACGCTGCGCAGCGATTTCATCGAGCTGCACAATCGCGGCACCACCACGGTCAGCCTGGACGGCTGGTCGGTGCAATACGCCTCGGCGGCCGGCAGCAGCTGGCAGGTCACCCCGTTGGCGGGCAGCGTGCCGGCTGGCGGCTATTACCTAATCAAGCAGGCCGACGGCAGCGGCGGCAGCGTGGCGCTGCCCACCTCCGACGCCACCGGCACGCTGGCCATGAGCGGCACCGCTGGCAAGGTGGCGCTGAGCAACAGCGCCTTCGCGTTGAGTGGCAACTGCCCCACCGGCAACGCCGATTTGGTCGGCTACGGCAGCAATGCCAGCTGCGCCGAAGGCAATGCGCCCACCCCGGCCCCCAGCAACACGCTGGCGGTGCTGCGCGCAGGCGATGGCTGCACCGATACCGACAACAACGCGGCCGACTTCGCCACCGGCGCGCCGGCCCCGCGCAATTCCGCCAGCGCCGTGCGCCTGTGCAGCGGCGGCGGCCAGCCGATCGCCACGCTGGCCGATGTCAGCCAGGCCGAAGGCAACAGCGGCAACCGCAGCGTCGTGTTCACGCTGAGCCTGAGCCAGCCGGCCGGTGCCGGTGGGGTGAGCTTGACCGCCGCCACCGTCGATGGCACCGCCACCGCCGGCAGCGACTATGTCGCCCTGCCCGCGACCACCTTGCGCATTGCCGCTGGCGAACGCACGGCCAGCATCGCGGTGGACGTGCTGGGCGACGCCATCGCCGAACCGGATGAAAGCTTCCGCTTGCAGATCAGCGGGGTCACCGGCGCGCTACCGGCCACGCTGAGCGCCACCGGCACTATCGTCAACGACGACTTCAGCCTGCTGCCGATCCACGCCATCCAGGGCAAGGGTGCACGCTCGCCGCTGGACGGCCAGGTCGTCGCCACCTCGGGCATCGTCACCGCGCGCCGCAGCGCGGGGTTCTTTCTGCAGGCCCCGGATACCGAAGCCGACGGTGATCCGTCCACCTCCGAAGGCGTCTACGTCTACACCGGCAGCGCACCGCCGGAGGCCGCCGCCATCGGCAACCGGGTGCGCGTGCAGGGCACGGTGATCGAATACGTGCCCACCGCCGACCCGACCCAGCCGCCGCTGACCGAAATCGGGGGCAGCGTCACCGTGCTGGCCGATTCCACCGGCAACCCGCTGCCGGTGCCGATCCCGTTGCGCCCGGACTTCCCCAACCCCAACGGGACCTTCGATCAGCTCGAAGCGCTGGAAGGCATGCGCGTGGCCGCCGCCAGCCTCACCGTCAATGCGCCCACCGGCGGCAGCGTCAACGAGACCAATGCCACCGCCACCAGCAATGGCGTGTTCCATGCGGTGGTCACCGGCGTGCCGCGCGCCTTCCGCGAGCCGGGCGTGCAGTTGCCCGACCCGCTGCCTGCCGGCTCGCCGGCAGGCGTGCCCCGCTGGAATACCAACCCGGAAGTGATCGCCGTCGGCAGTGCCGGCGTGGGTGGCGAGCGACTGGATCTGGCCGCCGGCTGCATGGTGTTCAATGTGGTCGGCCCGCTGGATTACAGCTTCCGCCGCTACACGCTGTATCCGGAACGCACCCCGCAAGTGGCCTGCAACGGTGCCGATCAACCACGCCCCGCACCGATCCCGCAGGCAGACGATGTGGCCGTGGCCACCTACAACATGGAACGTTTCTTCGACGACCAGAACGACCCGGCGATTGGCGAGCCGGTCCTCACCCCGGTCGCATTCCAGGCCCGCCTCAACAAGGCCTCGCTGGCGATCCGCAACTACCTGCATACGCCCGACATCCTGGGCACGGTAGAAGTGGAAAACCTCAGCGTGCTGCAGACCCTGGCCGCGCGCATCAACGCCGACGCGGTGGCCGCCGGTCAGCAGGATCCCCAGTACGTGGCGTACCTGCAGGAAGGCAACGACGTTGGCGGCATCGACGTCGGCTTCCTGGTCAAGACCGCCTGGGTGGCCGGTGGTGTACCCCGCGTGGAAGTGCTTTCCATTGCGCAGGAAGGCAAGACCACCACCTGGACCGAGCCGGCCGGCGGCGTGAGCCTGCTCAACGACCGACCGCCGCTGGTGCTCACTGCCAACGTGCACCAGGCCGACGGCCGCACGCTGCCGCTGACCGCCATCGTGGTGCACCAGCGCTCGCTCAACGGCGCCGACACCGACGATGCGGCCGGTACCCGCATCCGCGCCAAGCGCCAGGCCCAGGCCGAGTACCTGGCGCGCCTGCTGCAGACACGTCAGCAAGTGAACCCTGACGAAAAAGTCCTGGTGATGGGCGACTTCAACGCCTTCGAATTCAACGACGGCTATGTGGATGCCATGGGCACCGTCACCGGCCGGCCGGCGCCGGATGCGCAGACCGTGGTGGCCGGCGATGGCGCCGATCTGGTCAACCCGGACTACACCGACCTGACCTGGTTCAACACGCCCGACCAGAGCTATTCGTACGCCTTCGACGGCAACGTGCAATCGCTGGACCACATCCTGGCCAGCGATGCGCTGATGCGCACGCCGCAGATCGCCTCGCTGTTAGTAGGCCATGCGCGCATCAATGCCGACTTCCCCGGCACCGCGCGCAACGCTGCCAATACGCCCACGCGCTTGTCCGATCACAATCCCACCGTGGTGCTGTTGCGCATGCGCAAGCAGGTCAACGCGGACCTGGGCGTGGCGGTGAGTGCCGCACGTGCGCAGGTCACTGAAGGCGAGCGCATCGACTACACCGTGGATGTGGACAACCGCGGGCCGGATCGGGCACCGTTCACAGCGCTGGCGCTGGTGTTCGACCTACCGGTGCAGGCGCGTATCACGGCTCCGACGGGTTGGCTCTGCCAGAACCTCACCTCTGCCACGCAGACCACGTTTACCTGCAATCTGCCCGCGCTGAATCCCGGCGCAAGGCAGAGCTTTGCGGTGCAACTCGATACTGGCTCGGAACTGGCAGGACGCACCCTGATGCTGGCCGGGTCGGTCGCCTCGCAATCGCCCGATCCGCAACCGGGCAACAACACCGACACCGCGTCGGTCACGGTACAGGCACGTCCGCAACCCCGCAGCGACCTGGCCGTGCGGCTCGACGGCCCTACCAGCCTGCCGACCACCGCCTTCAATGCCAGCTACCGGGCGGTGCTAAGCAACCTCGGCACCGCCCCGGCACAGCACCCCAGCCTGGTGATCGAAGGCAACACCGTGTCGGCGTTGTCGCAGTTGGTGCCCCCGCCGGGCTGGCGCTGCGACAAGCAGCTGCAGTCGCTGCGCAGCGCCCGCTTCGTCTGCAGCAGTGCGACGGTGATGCCGCCGGGCACGCAGGCCGCGTTCCAGCTGAGCGTGGCGGCCCGGCCGGTTCCGGCCGACGGCGCGATTCGCGTGCAGGCCAGTGCCACGTCCGCATCGCCAGACGCGAACCCGGGCAACGATTCGGCGCTGATCGTCACCCCGGTCGGCGGGGGCGCGGATCGTCGTTGACCGCAGTGCAGCATATCGCCGGGCACAACGGCGGCAACGGGCGCGGGTCGTTCCGCGCCCTTTTTTTGTGCACCCCAACATCCGACGTGCTGCGGTGCAGGAAAGGGTTTTGCAGCGTCCTCCTTAACATGGCAACTCATATCATTTGAAACTTATTGATGAAGGTGTCGCCGCAATGAGCGTAGCCGCGCAGTTCCAGATCGACTATCTGCAATACATGGACGCGGACGGCAACGTCGTCCGCGACGACCTGCCGGCCGACGCCGCCAACCCGCAGACCTTGCTGGCGCTGTTCAAGCGCATGCTGTTCGTGCGCACCTTCGATAGTAAATCGGTGGCCCTGCAGCGCACCGGCAAGCTCGGCACCTATGCGGCCAGCCTGGGCCATGAAGCCACCCATGTGGGCATCGGCGCGTCGATGCGCAGCGGCGATGTGTTCGCGCCCAGCTACCGCGAATACGGCACCATGTTCGAACGTGGCGTGCGCCCGCGCGATGTGCTGCTGTATTGGGGCGGCGACGAGCGTGGCAGCGATTATCCGCGCACTGCCGATGCGGCGATCGACTTCCCGATCTGCGTGCCGATCTCCACCCAGTGCCTGCATGCGGCCGGCTCGGCGCTGTCGTTCAAGCTGATGGGCAAGCCGCAGGTGGCGGTAGCCTGCTGCGGCGATGGCGGCAGTTCCAAGACCGACTTCTATGCCGCGCTCAACTCGGCCGGCGCCTACAAGCTGCCGCTGATCCTGTGCGTCATCAACAACGGCTGGGCCATCTCGGTGCCGCGCGCGGCGCAGACCGGTGCGCAGACGCTGGCGCAAAAAGGCCTGGCCGGCGGCCTGCACTGCCTGCAGGTGGACGGCAACGACCTGATCGCGGTGCTCGAAGCGATGCGGCAGGCGCGCGTGCGCGCCCTGGCCGGCGACGGCGGCACGGTGATCGAATTCATGACCTACCGCCTCACCGACCACACCACCGCCGACGACGCGCGCCGCTACCGGGGCGAGGACGAGGTCAAGCAGGCCTGGACCCGCGAACCGCTGCTGCGCCTGCGCCGCTATCTCACCGCGCAAGGCCTGTGGGACGAAGCGCAGGAAGCGGCCTGGAAAACCGAATGCGGCGCACGCATCGACGAAGAGGTCAACGCCTACCTGAACACCCCGGTGCAGCCGGTGGAAGCGATGTTCGATCATCTCTATGGCGACCCGCCGGCCGAGTTGCTGGCCCAGCGCGCCGAGGCGATGGCCCTGGAGGCACGTCATGGATGAGCTCAAGCCGATGCCCGTAGACGCCTCGCAGCACGCCAGTGCCCCTTACCACGCCGCTGCCGCGCACGGAGAGATCGCCATGAGTTCGCCCATCACCCTGATCGAAGCCATTACCCAGGCGCTGGCCTGGGAGCTGGAACACGACCCTGCGGTGCTGGTGCTGGGCGAAGACGTGGGCGTCAATGGCGGCGTCTTCCGCGCCACTGCCGGCCTGCAACAACGCTTCGGCAGCGCGCGCGTGCTGGATACCCCGCTGGATGAAACCACCATTGCCGGCCTGAGCGTGGGGCTGGCTGCGCAAGGCATGAAACCGGTGGCCGAAGCGCAGTTCGACGGCTTCGTATACCCCATGGTCGATCACCTGATCTGCCATGCCGCGCGCCTGCGCAACCGCACCCGTGGCCGTCTGCACTGCCCGATGGTGCTGCGCGTGCCGTGGGGCGGCGGCATCCGCGCGCCGGAACACCACAGCGAAGCCAACGAAGCCATCTTCACCAACGTGCCCGGTCTGCGCGTGGTGCTGCCATCCTCACCGCAGCGCGCCTATGGCCTGTTGCTGGCCGCGATCCGCGACCCGGATCCGGTGATCTACATGGAGCCCAAGCGCATCTATCGCCAGTACAAGGAAGTGGTGGCCAACGATGGCGAAGCGCTGCCGCTGGACGTGTGCTTCGTGCTGCGCGACGGCACCGATGTCACCCTGGTCACCTGGGGTGCGCAGGTCAAGGAAGCGCTGGAAGCGGCCGACAAACTCGCCGGCGAAGGCATCAGCGCCGAAGTGATCGACGTGGCCACGCTGCGCCCGCTGGACTTCGACACCATTGCCGAATCGGTGGCCAAGACCGGCCGCTGCGTGATCGTGCAGGAAGCCCCGCGCACCGCCGGCTTCGGCGCGGAGATCGCCGCGCGCCTGGCCGAGCAATCGATGTACGACCTGGTGGCACCGGTCGAACGCGTCACCGGCTACGACACGCATATCCCGCTGTTCCGGCTGGAAATGAAGTACCTGCCGAGCGTGGAGCGCATCGTCACCGCCGCGCGGCGTGCGGTGGCTGCCGGCTGACATGCGCGCCCGTCTGCTCTGCGCTCACCGCACCAGAGTCGCCAACCCGATCCGCTTCCATGCCGGCCAGCAGGTCCGCATTGGTGTGCGCGATGAAGAATGGCCGGCGTTTGCCTGGGTCAATACCGGGCAAGGCCATGCCGGCTGGGCACCGGTGGCGTGGCTGCGCCCGCTGGGTGATGGCCTGGCCGAAGCGCTGCGCGATTACGACGCACGCGAACTCGATGCCCAGGCAGGCGATGACGTGTTGCTGCATCACGAACACGGTGGCTGGTGGTGGTCCGAACGCGCCGATGGCGCGCAGGGCTGGCTGCCGGCCGCCGATCTGGAACTCCTCGAAGCCACCCTGCCGCCATTGCCGGCGGCACAAGAGAATCTGCCATGAGCCAAAGCAAGACGTTTCACCTGCCCGACCTGGGCGAAGGCCTGCCGGACGCCACCATCGTTGAATGGTTCGTCGCCGAAGGCGACAGCGTGCGCCTGGACGAGCCGCTGGTGTCGATGGAAACCGCCAAGGCGGTGGTCGAGGTGCCCTCGCCGTTCTCCGGCACCGTGGTCAAGCTGGCCGGTGCGGCCGGCGATGTGATCGTGACCGGCGCCATGCTGGCGCAGTTCGCTCTGGATGCCTCGCAGCCGCAGCGTGCCGATGGCCAGGACACCGGCCACGGGCATGGGCACGGCGGCGCGCAGGCGCAAGTGCATACGCCCAGCACCGGCCAGAGCGCGGCCGGCCCCAGCGACCGCGTGGTCGCCTCCGACAATGGCGGTGAGATCGCCGATGCGGATGCCGGCGCCGATGCACCGAGCGAGCGCGACGACGCCGGCACCGTGGTAGGTGCCATGCAAAGCTCCAACGCGGTGCAGAGCGAGCAGGCCATTGCCGTCGGCGGCGTACGCGCCATGCCGGTCGTGCGTGCGCTTGCACGCAAGCTGCGCGTGGACCTGGCCCAGGTGCGCGCCACCGGCCCGGACGGCACGGTGACGCTGGCAGACGTGAAGCAGGCGGCGGCCGCCGGCACCGCGCGGCCCTCACCCGGCGCGCATGGCGCGCCGACCTCTCCCGCAAGCGGGAGAGGTGGCTCGATCGGTGACGGTGGGAAAGCCGCGGGGATCGCCGCCGACGGCAGAGATCGGCCGGCAACCGCGACCCTTCTCCCGCCTGCGGGAGAAGGTGCCCGCAGGGCGGATGAGGGCCAGTCCCGCTCCACGCTCTCGGCCAGCGGCAAACCGATGCGCACCCAGCCACCCGGCACCAGCGTCAAGGGCCAACCCGAACAGCTCAAGGGCGTGCGCCGCAACATGGCGCGCGTCATGGCCGACGCGCACAGCAAGGTGGTCCCGACCACGCTCAACGACGATGCCGACCTGCATGCCTGGCAGCCCGGCAACGACGTCACCGTGCGCCTGGTGCGCGCCATCGTGCGTGCGTGCCAAGCAGTTCCCGCACTCAACGCCTGGTTCGATGGCGACGCGCTCAGCCGCACCCTGCACCACCAGGTGGATATCGGTATTGCGGTGGATACCGAAGAAGGCCTGTTCGTGCCGGCACTGCGCAATGCCGACATGCTGGATGCACACGGCATCCGCGAGGGCATCAACCGGCTGCGCCAGCAGGTGGAAACCCGCAGCATCGCCGCCGCCGAGCTCAGCGGCTACACCATCTCGCTGTCCAACTTCGGCATGTTCGCCGGCCGCTACGCCACCCCGGTGGTGGTGCCGCCGTGCGTGGCCATCGTGGCCGCCGGCCGCGCGCGCTACCAGCTCGTGCCGGTGATGGGCGGGGTGGAAACCCACAAGGTGATGCCGCTGTCGCTGACGTTCGACCACCGTGCTGCCACGGGTGGTGAGGCCGCGCGTTTCCTGCGCGCCATGCTCGACGATCTGGCCGCCCCAACCTAGCCGATTCTCGGTGGCACTCCAAGACGCGACTGCACGGCGTGGAAGAGCAGCAGCAAGCACTTCGCGGGCTACGCCGTGTTTCGCGATTCAGTTGCGTCTATACAGTGTGGCCGCTGATAGGATCACCGGAACTCGCAGTTTATCGGGTGCCAGTTTCTTCCCTGACGCTGCTGAAAAATAAAAATGGCCCCGCTGCTGACAGTAATTTCAGCTAGTCTTCAGCCTTTGGCATATAGTTCTGCCAGATCTGCGGCTCTTGCTCCCAAGGCGGGGCGCACTGTTCAAATTCAAGATGATTTCTTGTGGGCGATTCTATCCCATGGTGCACTTGGCTATAGAACTGGACACGCTGCTGGTAGCCGGGATCTTCGCGATTACGATAAATGTGCCTCAACTCCGCGTCGGTAACACTTGTCCCAGCGTAATATCCATGTTTATAGAATGGATTTTTAGCTGGCGCCGAGCTCATCTCGCTACGACCATTCAGGCCAAATGCAACATCACGGCCGGTCTCAACCGCGAAAGAAAGGGCTCCTTTGGATTTTTTCTTGAAAACGTTGGTCTCGTTGAGGGCGGCCTGCTCAGCGACCTCACGACTTGATCTACCAGCCAAAGCCACCGGGTCACCAATCATCGACAGCGCCCGGCTCATGTCGGGTGTTTCGTCGCTGAAGTTCTCTCTGTTCTGGTCATTTACGGCAGATGCCCACTTCGGATTCGATCGCAAATAATCAGCAAACTGCTGATTCAACTCCGGACAGCGCTCCTCCGGATCGAATGATGGGTGACCACCCAAGAACTGACGTACAGTTATCGGGATATTTTGCAAATTATGCGTCATGGAGGCTGGATCGCCGTCATGTGCCCACAGCAAGAGCTCTTCCTGTGTCTCCTGGCGGCCAAAGAAAAGAGTATTCTCAATCTCTCCAGCGAGGCGGCGCTTGGAACTCCTCGGCGCCTGTGATTGTTTTGGCGCAGGCTTCAGCCCCTCGAATCTTCCGGATGAAGACGCACTTGAACTGATGGAACCACCGCCACGCAATTCCCCTTGGGGACTTAACGAATTAACCGAATTTGTTGCCGGAGAGTTCGGCACGCTGCTGCATTTGGAGATACATGAACCCATTTTAGCTACCTCACATCAGGTTATTACTTGAAATAATACATGCAGATTTTTATTTTCAATAATAGAGAAGTTTATGCTGAATTTTAGAATTATCAAAGTAACGTCGATGGATTTAAACATCACCGCTCTTCACTTTCTTGGCACATGCGAAATTTCTCGCGAGAATACGAACGAGCCTAGACACTATAGGAGCTACGGAGCCGGCTATCTACTAGCGATTGCAATGCCCTCAAACGCATCTGAAAGCGCAGATCCTGGATAATGCATGAATGCCATTTACCCATCTCTCGCTGTCGCCGCAGCTACTGCCGTTTTTCGAGACCGCGCTGCACCAGGCCGGCCACCGCACGCCCACGCCGATCCAGCAACAGCTCATCCCACCGATGCTGGCCGGGCGCGACCTGATCGCGATGGCGCAGACCGGCTCGGGCAAGACGCTGGCCTATGCGCTGCCGCTGCTGCAGCAACGCCTGCTCGCACCGGACACGGCGCCGCGCGTGCTCGGTGCGCTGGTACTGGTACCCACCCGCGAACTCGCCGCACAGGTGGAGACCACGCTGCGCCAGCTGGCCGCGCACCTGCCGCGACGGCTCAAGATCGTCGCCGCCACCGGCGGCAGCTCGATCAATCCGCAGCTGCTGGCGCTGCGCGGTGGAGCCGACCTCGTGGTCGCCACGCCAGGCCGGCTGCTGGATCTGGCGGAGCACAACGCGCTGCGCCTGGGCGACGTGGCCACCCTGGTGCTGGACGAAGCCGACCGCCTGCTGGACCTGGGCTTCGGCGCCGAGCTCGATCGCATCCTTGCACTGTTGCCGGCGCAACGGCAGAGCGTGCTGGTGTCGGCCACGTTCCCGCCCGCCATCGCCGTGCTGGCCAAGCGCCGCCTGCGCGACCCGCTGCGCATCACCGTCGAAGCAACGCCCGAACAGACGCCGGCGATTGGGCAGCGCGCCATCAGCGTGGATGCCGGCCAGCGCACGCAGTTGCTGCGCCAATTGCTGCTCGATCACCGTTGGCCACAGCTGCTGGTATTCGTTGCCAGCCGACACACGGCCGACAAGCTGACAGAGAAGCTGGAAAAGACCGGCATCAGTGCACAACCGCTGCACGGCGAGTTGAGCCAGGGCCGTCGCGAACGCACGCTATCGGCGTTCAAGCAGCACACCGTGCAGGTGCTGATCGCCACCGACCTGGCCGCCCGCGGTATCGATATCGCGCAGCTGCCCGCGGTCATCAATTACGACCTGCCGCGCTCCACCGTGGACTACACCCACCGCATCGGCCGCACCGCCCGTGCCGGGGCCAGCGGCGTGGCGATCAGCTTCATCAGCGCCGACAACACGCAGCAATGGCGGCTGATCGAAAAACGCCAAGGACTGCGTATCGCCCCTGAGGTGATCGCCGGCTTCGAACCCACGCCCGGCGACACGCCCGCCGCAGGCACGCCGACACGCGCAGCCGACGACAATGGCGGCATCAAGGGCAAGCGACCCAGCAAGAAGGACAAGCTGCGTGCGGCCGCGCAGCCCGCGGCCAAGCCGGACTGATGTTCGCGGCACGCAGCGGCGCACCCATGCGGTCACACCGTCATCGTGAAGCCGCGCTCAGTCCTGTTCGAAGTCCAGCTCGCCAGCGGCCAAGGCATCGCCGTCGGCACGCGGGGTGCGCTTGGCGGGCTTGCGCAGGATTTCCACGAAGAACTGGTCGCCCCCATCGCTGGTGAGCGCATTGATCGAACGGATCAGTTCGGCCGGCGGCAGCGGCTGCGCGCTGGCCTCGTCCACGCCGAAGCGCATGTCGAAGTCCCAATAATCGGCTTCTTCCGGCAGATCCTTGCGGCGCTCGCGGCGGATGTACTTGCGGATATCGTGCTTGCTGGCTTCCAGCAGACGGTCGCGGTTCTTGCCTTCGAGGGTGAGTTGGTAGGTCTTGCGCATGGCCACTTGGTTCCGGAACTGACCGCCTATTGTGAGGCCATGCGGTCGTTCCGGGCGAATCGGTGGCGATTCGCGCCGCTGCGAGCCGGGCGCCACCCGGTCAGCCACCGGTTCGCCCGCTCGCCGCTGGCGGCGGCGCCACATCAAACGACCTGGCGCGGCCACCACACCGGGCACCACACCTCAATCGGCGTGGAAATCGATGCCCTGGTTGATCGCGCATTGATAGGCCAGCACCGGCCCGCGCTGCTGCAAGGTCGGCAAATCGAACATGTAGGTGGTGAAGCGCACGCTGCCATCCGGACGCAGCTGATAGCGCATGAACTGCTGGATCGGCTTGCCGTCGTTGGCCACGGTGAAATGCGAACCGGAGAACGCGACCGTCCCATCCTCGGTGAGGCGGTAGGCATCGATATGGCGGCCGCCGCGCGTCTGGCTGGCTGGCGTGCCCTGCTCGGGCGTGCAGCGCCCCAGATCGGTGGTCAGGCTGACGTCGTAACCGGCCTGCAGTGCGGCAATCACCTCGGCACGCGTGGCCAGGGATTCGGTCGCTGCGGCCGGCAGGGCATACGGGCACAGCGCAAGGGCAAGGACGAGGGAAGCAAGACGAGGCATGGCGAACTCCAGGCAGACGAAGGAATGCAAGGCTCTGGACATGCGTCCAGGGTCGCCAGCATGGATCGGTTGCGTCGGCGGGGTGGCGATGGGCTGCGCATTGCGCCGCATGTTTGCGCTGTTCGACCCAGCGGGTGCGCAGGCGCACAGTGCTTTTATGACGTCTGTCTGCGCAGGCGATGGACCTACCTGCGAACGGGACAGCCTCTCCCATGCAATGCGGAAGGCAACACGCCTGCGTAGCGAGCCGTTATCCACACGCAATGGCTTCATCTCGCGCCTGACCGGGTTCCGGCCACGAGGCAGGCGCTGCCTCCAACAACAGGTGTTCGGCAAGGAGTCGCGTGGCCACGCGCAGTTCGGGCACCGCCGTGATTTCCCAGTAGCGCCCACGCAACAGCGGGCCCACGCAGTACAGGCCCGGCACGATCTGCCCGCTGCCGTCACGCACGCGCAGGTGCGCGTCGGTGTCTACGCCCAGCCCCAGCGGATCGGCGTGCAGCAGGCCGGCCTCGCGCATGCCGGCGATCAGCGGATCGCTGGTGCGGTCGATATCGGTGTCCAGGCCGGTGGCGCGCACCACCGCATCGAAGCGCAACGTCTGCGCATCGGCCGCGCCGCGGGTGCGGATCACCGCCTCCACGCCATCGGGAACCCAGCGCGCACGCAGCAGCCGCGCGGCGGCGACCTGCAGCTGACCGGTGCGCTGCAGCTGCGCCAGCTGATCGGCCGCACGCGGCGCGACGCGATGCCGCGCCACTTCCCAATACGGCCGCAGATGACGCAGAAACCGCGCGCGTTGCGGCAACGCCAGGCGTTGCCACAACGGTTGCAGATGGGGGCGCAACGCATCCACCACGCGCCGCCAGTCATCGACCACCGCACTGAGCTGGCGCACACCGCGCAACAGCCCGCGCAGGTCTGCGTCCTTGAGCGCGCGTTGCAGATGCGGCGGCAACTCCAGCGGCGCGCCCGGCTGGCGCAGATGCGCCTGCGGTGCCAGCCCGCGACGCGAGATCGCCAGCAGCCGGCCACGGTGACCGCGCGCCTGCAGGGTCAGGGCCACGTCCACCATGGTCAGCCCCGTGCCGACGATCAACACCGCATCGTCCGGCGACAACCGCGCCAGCGCATCGCCCTGCCACGGCCAGCCGATGTAGCGCGGATGCACGCTCAGGCGCGGGCCGATCCCCGCCAGCGCCTGCGGTTGCAGCCCACCAACCGCCAGCACCACGCGGTCGCTGTGGAAGGCATCGCCGTTGGCCAGGAACACGCGAAATCCCTTGCGCGCGCGTTCCACCGCCACCGCCTCCTGCGACAGGCGCACGATCGACGCCTGCGCGCCACTGACGGCGGCATCCAGCTCGCTGCGCAGATAGTCCCCATACGCCAAACGCGGCAGGAATTCCAACCGCCCGCTCTCACCCAGATGCAAGGTGTCGGCGAACGCAGCGGGAGCCTGGGCATCGATGCCAAGATCCTTGGCGCGCACGTTGAGCAGATGCTCCGGCCGCGCGGCGCCATAAGCGATGCCGCTGCCGAACGTATCGGCCACGCCGACCAGCGTGATGCGCACCTGTGCATCGGCCGTCTGCGCCAGTGCACGGACCAGCGCGGTGCCGCAGAAGCCGGCACCGATGACGGTGATATGGGTTTCCATGTGCAACTCCCCACTGAATGACCCGCACGTTGTGCCCGCAGCGCGCCGTCGGTGTGTAAACGTTTGGTTAGCGACCTGCGGCCAGAAAGGCATGAGCTGATCGCCAGCGGTGATGAGGCTGATGGGCCAAGCAGCGGCTGGTGCACATGGCAATGAGATGACAGCGATCGCCACTGCAATCGACCAAGTCAATCAACGATGTCGGCAGTCGCTTGGCTTGCTGTTGCGCAAGGCCGCCCGATTCCCTGCAGCCCGACGCAGCGGCGGCAATGGGCTGAGCGGGTTAGGGATTCGGGATCCAGCGCCGGCATGGATGCTGTGTCGGTACGGGCCAGAGAACATCCGCCAACACGGATAGGCGATGCCGTGCTGCCGCACCAGGCAACTGCTCCGATGGATGCCGCACGACATGTCGTATGAAGCAACGTCACACCCTGCGACGTCGCGTTGCGCGCTGGTCTAGCCGCAAGTTTCAGTAGTCGTGGGTCACGCAGTGCCAACTGCCTGATAATGCAGGGTCTCTGCTCCCAGGTATCTGGCATGTCCGACTCCACATCGCCTCCGCAACGTGTCCTGATCGCCGGTGGCAGCCGTGGCATTGGCCTGGAGATCGCCGATGCATTCGTGCGCAATGGTGCGCAGGTCTCGATCTGTGCGCGTCACCCCGAGGGCCTGGCACAGGCGGCGCAGACGCTGGCGGCGAGCGGTACGCCGGTGCACACCCTTCCCTGCAACCTGGCCGATGCGGCACAGATCGAGCACTACGTGCAGGCCGCCGCGCAGGCATTGGGTGGCCTGGATGTGGTCGTCAACAATGCCTCCGGCTACGGTCATGGTACGGACGATGCCAGTTGGCAGGCCGGCCTGGAGATCGACCTGATGGCGGCGGTGCGCTGCAACCGTGCGGCACTGCCCCATCTGCGCCGCAGCGCGGATGCGGTGATCCTCAACATCAGCTCGATCAACGCGCAGCGCCCGACGCCGCGCGCGATTGCCTACTCCACCGCCAAGGCCGCGCTGAATTACTACACCACCACCCTGGCCGCCGAACTGGCGCGCGAACGCATCCGCGTCAATGCCATCGCACCCGGCTCGATCGAGTTTCCCGACGGGCTATGGGACAAGCGCAGACGGGAAGAGCCGGAGCTGTACGCGCGCATCCGCGACAGCATTCCGTTCGGCAGTTTCGGGCAGGTGCAGTACGTTGCCGACGCCGCGCTGTTTCTCGCTTCGCCGCAGGCGCGCTGGATCACCGGGCAGGTGCTGGCGGTGGATGGTGGACAATCGCTAGGCGCGTGAGTGCCGTGCCAGCGAAAGTGCACACGCATCCGTAGGAGCGCGCCAGAGCGCGACGGGGCATTACCAGTAAGGCCTCGTCGCGCTCTGGCGCGCTCCTACGAACATCAGCCGGCCAGATCCGCCGCCTCCACGCTGTGCTCGCCACGCGCTGGTGCCAACGCTGCGCTTACCATTGCCGCCGCGATCCGCTCGGCCGGGTTGACACGGAACCGGCGCGGCAGGATCGGGCCCAATGCACCCAGCACCAGGCTGCCGAGATGCTCGCCGGTGCGGCGCTGTTCGCGCTGCCCGCCGATCAGGCCGGGACGTACGAAGGTGAGCGAAGGAAAACCGACCTCGCGTAGATCGCGTTCCAACTCGCCCTTGACCCGGTTGTAGAAGATCCGCGAACGCACATCTGCGCCGGCCGCCGAGTTCAGTACGAACACCGAGGTGCCCTGCGCGCACGCCGCACGCGCCAGCGCCATCGGGTAGTCGTGATCGATGCGATAGAAGGCCTCGCGCGAGCCGGCCTGTTTCATGGTGCTGCCCAGCGCGCAGATGGCCGCTTCCATGCGCGGCGCGGTCCAGCTGGACAGGTGCTCGAAGTCGATCACCTGGTTGCGCAGCTTCGGATGCCGTTGCGTCAGCGGCCGGCGCGTCACCGCCACCACGCCGGTGCAACGCGCATCGGCCAGCAACTGCTGCAACACCTGCCTGCCGACCAATCCGGTCGCGCCTGCCAACAAGACATCCATCAGGCCGTCCTCGCCATCAGCGCGCCCCTTCGGAGACGATGCGTGCGCTGCTGGCAATGCGGTCGCGCTCCACGGCCAGCAGCGTCAACGAACGCGCCGGTGCCTTCCATTCGCTGCCGCCGGCCACCACGCGTCCGCCATGACGTGCGGTGTCCACCAGCACGCGCCAGTGCTCGTCGTGCATGGCAGGAAGAACGAACGCCACGCTGGTAGGCGCGGCGTTTATCAACATCAGCAAGGTGACATTGGCGGCGATCTCGCGCAGGCCGGTGGTGGGCGAACGGCCATCCAGGCGCAGCATCAGCGCGCGCGCTTCGGGATCGTGCCAGGCGGCCTGGTCCATCTCCACGCCGTTGGGCGCCAGCCAGGTCAGGTCCTTCAGGCCCAGCGCGTCGTCGAACTTGCCATCGAAGAAGCGCGCGCGATGCAGCAGCGGGTAACGCTGGCGGATACGAATCAATCGCCGCACGAACGCGGCTTGGTCGGCGGCGGCGGCCTTGGCGGCGGCGGTCCAGTCGATCCAGGTCAGCTCGTTGTCCTGGCAATAGGCGTTGTTGTTGCCGTTCTGACTGTGGCCGAATTCATCGCCCGCCAGCAGCATCGGGGTGCCTTGCGACAGCAGCAGGGTCGCCAGCAGGTTGCGCATCTGCTGCCTGCGCAGCTGTTTGATCGCCGGGTCGTTGGTGTCACCTTCGACACCATAATTGGCCGAAATATTGTGGTCGCTACCGTCGCGGCCGTCCTCGCCATTGGCCAGGTTGTGCTTGCCCTGGTAGCTCACCAGATCGCGCAGGGTAAAGCCGTCGTGCGCGGTAACGAAGTTGACCGAGGCGGTCGGGCGGCGGCCGCTGCGATCGAACAGGTCCGCCGAGCCGGTGAGCCGTGTGGCCAGTTCGGCCAGCTGGCCGCCATCGCCGCGCCAGAACGCGCGCACGTTGTCACGGAACTTGTCATTCCACTCCATCCAGCCGGGTGGAAAATTACCCACCTGGTAGCCACCGGGACCGATGTCCCACGGCTCGGCGATCAACTTGGTCTGGCTCAGCACCGGGTCCTGGCGCACCGCGTCCAGGAAGCTGCCCGACGGATCGAAGCCGTAGCGCTCGCGGCCCAGGATGCTGGCCAGGTCGAAGCGGAAGCCGTCCACATGCATTTCCTGCACCCAGTAGCGCAGCGAATCCATCACCATGCGCAGTGCGCCGACGTTGCTCAGGTCGAAGGTATTTCCGGTGCCGGTGTCGTTGATGTAGAAGCGGCGATCGTCGGCCAGGCGGTAATAGCTGGCGTTGTCGATGCCCTTGAACGACAGCGTGGGGCCGAGTTCATTGCCTTCGGCGGTGTGGTTGTAGACCACGTCCAGCAACACTTCCAGCCCGGCATGGTGCAGCCGCGCCACCATCTGCTTGAATTCGGCCACGGTGCGGGTAGACATGTAGCGCGCCTGCGGGGCGAAGAAACCCAGCGTGTTGTAGCCCCAGTAATTGCGCAGGCCTTTTTCCAGCAGGTACTGGTCGTCGACGAAGGCGTGCACCGGCAGCAGCTCCACGGCAGTGACCCCGAGAGAGCTGATGTGGTCGATCAGCTCGTCGGTCTTCAGTGCCGAAAAGGTGCCGCGATTTTCCGGTGGTACTGCCGGGTGCAGCATGCTCAGGCCACGCACATGTGCTTCGTAGATCACCGTGCGGTTCCAGGGCGTCTGCAGTGGGCGGTCCTGGCCCCAGGTGAAGGCCGGGTCGATCACCGCAGACTTGGGCATGAACGCGGCGCTGTCGCGGCGGTCGAAACTCAGGTCCTTGTCGCGGTGCCCGATGGTGTAGCCGAACAGATGCGGCGCCCATTTGAGTTCGCCGACGATCTGCTTGGCATACGGGTCCAGCAACAGCTTGTTGGGATTGAAGCGATGCCCCGCATACGGCGCGTACGGCCCGTGCACGCGATAGCCGTAGAGCTGGCCGGGGCGCGCGTCGGGCAGGTAGCCGTGCCACACCTCGTCGGTGTACTCGGGCAACGCGATGCGTTCCTGTTCGCGGCCGCGCTCATCGAACAGGCACAGTTCCACCCGGGTGGCATTGCGCGAATACAGCGCGAAGTTGACGCCCAGGCCATCCCAGGTGGCACCGAGCGGGTTGGGACGGCCTTCGCGGATGCGCGAGCGCTGGGTGAACTTGCGGGTGGCCATCGGTTACTCCTTGAGACGGGAAACGCGAACGCGGCAACCCGGAATTGCGGGGCAGCGGTGACGCAGGCGGGTCGGCGCATCTGTGCGCCTTCAAACCCTCGATGCGCCGGGCAAGATGACAGGCGCCGCGTTACTGGCGTGCAGTGATCGGCGTGACCACGTGCTCGGCAGATTGTTCGGCCGCACGCTCTTCGGCATCCACCAGCCGCTCGGCCATCGCCCAGTGACGCTCTGCATGCCCGTCCGGGCGGCCTTCGGCCTCCCAGATCTCCTGTGCCAACTGGCGCAGCCGTGCCTGCCGTTGCATCTCGTTCATTGCTTACGTTTCTCTCGAGGGGTGTAGGGGTTACAGGAGCGACAACACTGCCACCGGCGCCCGTGCAAACAGCGTCGACAATGGCACGCGGCCGCGCTGGGGCTGCAGCGTGCCGCCGTCCAGGACATTGCGGTAGCTGCCGTCGGGAAGGGTCAGTGCGGCCTGTCCCCAACGGGCTGGCGGTACCAGCAACGGCAGATCGCCGTCGTCGTGCGCGCCCGCACCCAGGCGCGTCACCGCCACTACCAGGCACTGGCCCCGATAGTGGCGACGGAACGCCAGCACCTGCGCATCGCCGCCAGCGACCTGCAGAGGGTGATAATCACCCTTCGCAAACAGCGCCGGATGTTCGCGGCGCAGGTGCAGCAGCACGGCGATCAGGCGGGCCTTGACCGCGCCATCGCGCCAGTTGCGCAGGAGCGTGGACCAGTCGCGCGCCTGCTCCAGCCACTGCTGGCGTTGCGCATAGTCCACCGGGCGGCGGTTGTCCGGGTCCACCAACGACAGGTCCCAGCCTTCGGTGCCCTGGTACAGATCGGGCACGCCCGGCACGGTCAGCCGCAGGGCGGTCTGCACCAGCGCGTTGCGCGCACCGGCCGCGGCGATGTGGTTGCTGGCGCGCAGCAGCGCGCGCCGCAACGGCAGACCGGCGCGGCTGCACAGCACCTGCTCCACCGTTGCCTGCACCGCCTGTTCGTAGGCGGCCGAGCCATCGGTCCAACTGGTGTGCAGCTTGGCTTCGCGCACCGCCTTGAGCAGCCACTGCGCCACGCGCTCGGCGAAAACAGCCAGCGGCTCGGCCTGATCGGCGCCCAAGCCAATCGGCCAGGCCGCCACCAGGGTCTGCCACAGCATCTGCTGATCGCCGCCGGCCAGGGACGGCGCATCCAGCGCCTCGGCCAGGGTGTCGAACTGGGCACTCTGCTCGATCCACCAGCGCGGCTGTTCGGACAACACGGCCAGCCGCATGCGCAGGTCTTCGCCGCGCTTGTGATCGTGCGTGGCGGTGGCCAGCAGCGCGCGCGGATAGTGCTTGGCGCGCTCGAGGTTCTGTACGTGGAACTGCGCCGCTTCATTGGCGAAATGGGTCGGATGGCTGCCCACTTCGTTGCGTGACAGCAGCACGCCGTGCCGATAGAAGGCGGTGTCTTCCACGGCCTTGGCATTGAGCGGGGCGGAGAGCTGCTCGACACGGCGGCGCAGGATACGCCGCAACGCGATCTGCGCGCGGTCGGCGCCGGCATCGTCCAGCAGCCAGCGCTCGATGGCATTGACCGCCGCCACGATCGCTTCGGGCATGCCCTCGCGTGCACGCGCGGCAGTGGCGCGCAGGCGCTCGGCTTCGCTGCCGCCGATGCCCTTGGCGCCGGCGTAGGTGCGGTACACCGGGAACCAGCGCAGCAGCACGCACAGCCCGCGCGCCAGCATCTGCGGGCTGAACTCGCGGGTAGGCGGGTCCAGCCGCGCCAGTGCCGACAACGCACCCACCGCGCGATTGAATTCGCTCTGCAGCGGGCCACGCAGCATCTCGTCGCGTGCGTTGCGCTCTTCCTGCGCAAAGTCGCCACTGCGGCCGCTGGCCTTCTGCCACGCGCTTACCAGCGGCTTGAAGCCGGCGGCGGCGTGCAGCACGCCGCCCACCTGGTCCATGAAGTCGTAGCCGGTGGTGCCGTCGCACGGCCAGTCGGCCGGTAGGTGTTCGCCGGGGGCGAGGATCTTTTCCAGATACAGGCCCAGCGTGCCGGGCTTGAGCCCGCGCGCGCGGCCGGCCGCATCCAGCCGGCTGCGCAGCTTGCGCACGTAGCCGGTGGGGTCGGTGAGTCCGTCCACGTGATCGATGCGCAGGCCATCCAGGTGCCCTTCGGCCACCAGCCGCAGCGGCAACGCATGCACCGCATCGAATACCGCCGGCAGTTCCACCCGCAACGCGACCAGCGAGGTGATGTCGAAGAAGCGGCGGTAGTTGATCATGTCGTTGCCCACGCGCCACCAGTTCAGGCGGTATGGCTGGCGTTCGATCAACTTGTGCAGGCGGCCATCGCCGCGCTTGGCGCCGTCGTTGTAGTCGCGCAACCACTGCGCGCGTGCCGCGGGCTCCGGCACGTCCAGGGTTTGCGGGCGAATCGGGTAGCGCTGGTCGTAATGCGCCAGTGCAGCGCTGCCATCCTCTTCCACCACCAGGGTCAGCAAGCCTTCGGCCAGGGCACTGGCATACGGGCGATCCAGCACCGCCAGCCACAGCTTGCCGTCGCGCCCCGGGGCGCGCCAATCGATGTCGAACCAGTCGGCATGCCTGGCACTGCGGCCATGCCGCAGCACATCCCACCACCACGCGTTGCCTGCATGCGTGGCCATATGGTTGGGCACGATGTCTGCGATCAACCCCATGCCGTGTTCGCGTACGGCCTTCGACAGCGCGATCAACGCATCTTCGCCACCGAGTTCGGGGTTGACCACCGTGGGGTCGATATTGTCGTAGCCGTGCGTGGAGCCCGGCACCGCCGTCCCGATCGGCGACAAGTACAGATGGCTGATGCCCAGGCCGGCGTAATACGGCGCCTGCGCGCGTGCATCGTGCAGGGTGAAGCCGGCATGCAGCTGCAGGCGGGCGGTGGCGCGAAGCTCGATCATGACTGGGAGTCCGGAACAGCCGCGACGCGACGCGCCTCGGCAACGCCGTGCAGCGCCGCGGTCAGGCGCGCATGCGGCAAGGGGTCGGGCAGGCGTCGGCGCCAGTTGGGATGGACCTCGACGGTGCCCGGCAGATTGGGTTGTTCTTCCAGTGCCAGCGCATCTTCCACCGGCAGCAGCATCAGCGGCGACACGCCGCTGGTAGTGAACCGCAGCGCCCCCAGCAACGGGTCCTCGCCCTGCAGGCCGGCGTGTTCCACCGCCGCGTCCAGGCGGGCCAGATCCTGCGTGCGCGCCTTGGCGTCATCGGCCGCCTGGGCGGGCGGGATCAACTCCAGCTGGCGCCGCCAGTCGATATCGCGGCCCTTGCGCCAGCCGGTGAGCGTGGGCAGATCGTGGGTGGTGGTGGTGGCCACCGCATCCGGGCGCCACAGCGCCGGAGCGATGAATGCACCGTGCCTGTCGCGGGTGAACATCAGCACATCGATGCCCATCACCCCGCGCTGGGACAGTTCTTCGCGGATGCCCGGCGGCACCACGCCTAGGTCCTCGCCGATCACGATGGCGCGGTGTCGCCACGACTCCAACGCCAGCAGGTTGAGCAGGTCGTGCAATGGATAAGACAGGTACGCACCTTCATTGGAGCCGGCGCCATCGGGCACCACCCACAGCCGCAGCAGGCCCAGGATGTGATCGATGCGGATGCCGCCGCGCTCGCGCAGCACCGCGCGCAACAACGCGATATACGGTGCGAAGCCGCTGCGGCGCAGCGCGGTGGGCGAATACGCACCGATGCCCCAGTGCTGGCCGTCGGCATTGAAGGCATCCGGCGGCGCGCCCAGCACCAGGCCACGCAATACGCTGTCGCCGGCCGCCGCAGCTTCGGCGCCGTTGGGATCGAAGCCCACCGCCAAGTCGGCGATCAGGCCGATCTGCATGCCGCGCTCGTGCGCTTCGCGCTGTGCGTCGGCCCAGCTGCGCGCGGCCAGCCACTGCGTGAACACATGCAGCGGTGGATCGTTGTCGCCGAAATCGCGTGCGGCAAAGCGTGCAAACCCGTCCAGCTCCGCGCCACCGACCGCGCGGAATGCCAGCAGATCCGGATGCTCGGGCGACACCCGCGTGTGCAGCTCGCGCAGCAAACGCCACTTGGCCTGCGCCGAGGTTGGCCAGTCGATCAAGGCATGGGTGTGCAATGCGTTGAAGTGCTCGCGCAGGCCGGGCACGGCGGCAAGCGCTTCCAGCGCCGTCTCGCCGAGCATGCGCACCGGCGCGGCATGCAGGGGGTCGAAGAAGCGCCGGTCACTGGGCGAATACGGGCTGTAGCCGCCGGTGATCGGCCGCGAAGCGTGCACCGGGCTCAGCGCCAGCGCATCGGCGCCGGCCAATGCGGCATGCCGCAGCCATTCGACGGTGCCGGCAGCATCGCCGATGCCGCCATCGTCGGGGCTGCCGGCCGAATACACCTGCAGCGCCATGCCCCAGGCCCGCGGCGCGGCGTGGCCGCAGGCATCGGCCACGCCGAAACATCGCTGCGGTGCCACCGCTACCTGCTGCGTGATTCCGCCGATCTCCAGTGTCCAGTAGCCATGGCGCGAGGGCGCACGCAGCTGCCCCTGCGCATTGGCCTGCGCCGCTTCGCTGGCACCGCTGTCATCGCTCCAGCGGCCGCTGGCGTCGGCGGCAACGCGCATCGCCAGCGGTGCGCCCACCTGCACGGTGACCAAAACGGCAGGTTCGGCGGCCTGGGCCTGGCAGCGACGCAGGCTGTCTTCGCGCTGCGCGGCGGTGGCGGCCGGCAGCTCCAACGCCGTGAGCACCGCCTGCAGCGACGGCTCGGACACCTGCCGCGGTTGATCGCTGGCATCCACCCAATCGACCATCACCCCGGCCGCAGTGGCCAGGGTGTGCAGGGGATGGGCACTCATGCCTGCGCCTCGTGCCAGGCGATGAAGCCATCGACCGGCAGTGACTGCGCGGCGGCGTCCACGTTTTCGACATGCACCACCTGCCCACGCCGCGGCGGCAGCGGCACGGCGGCGGCGCCGACGTTGAAGGCGATATGCCACAACCCGCCCGGCAACTCCCAGGTGGCGGTGAGCGCGCCATCGGCCAGGACGCTGGCACGCAGCGCGCGTGCCTGCGCCAGGCCCGGCACCAGCCAGTGGCGCCGCACGCCCAGCAGCGCAGTGAACCAGGCCGCCCATTGCGCGCCCTCGCCTTGCGCGGCGTCCTCGATCGGCGAACGCGAGGCGGCGAAGGTGGCATGGCTGTTCGGATCGGGGATGGTGGCGCGCTGCGCCTGGTCGGCGAACGCGGCAAAGTGCGCGAATTCGCGGCGACGGCCTTCGCGCACGGCCTCGTCCAGCGGCGGACCGAAGTCGGTAAAGAACAGGAACGGCTGGGTAGCGCCCCACGGCTCGCCCATGAAGAACAACGGGATCATCGGCGTCAACGCGGTCAGCGCCAGCGCCGCGCGCAGGCGCTGCGGCGAGACCAGTACGCTAAGCCGTTCGCCGTGTGCGCGGTTGCCGATCTGGTCGTGGTTCTGCGCGAACACCACGAATTTGTGCGGCGGCAATGCCCCGCTCGGTTCGCCACGCACATGCCCACGCGGATCCGGCTCGCCCTGGTAGGCAAAGCCTTCGCCGAGCACGCGCGCCAGGTGCGCGGTCGGCTTGTCGGCGAACGCGGCGTAGTAGCCTTCTTCTTCGCCGGTCAGCAGCACGTGCAAGGCGTTGTGGAAGTCGTCGTCCCACTGCGCCGTGTAGCCGCGTTGCAGCTGCGAGGCCTGGTTGGCTTCGTTCTCCAGCACCAGATGCACATGCCGGCCGGCGGGCAGGCTGGTGTCGATGGCCTCGCGCAAGGTATCCAGGAAGGCGTTCGGGGTGATCGCATGCACCGCGTCCAGGCGCAGCCCGTCGAAGCGGTATTCGTGCAACCACATCAGCGCGTTGTCCAGGAAGTAACGCTGTACCGGCGGCTTGCGGAAGTCGATCGCCGCGCCCCACGGGGTGGGCTTGTCTTCGTTGAAGAATGACGCGGCGTAGCTGTGCAGGTAATTGCCGTCCGGGCCGAAGTGGTTGTAGACCACGTCCAGCAGCACCATCAGGCCATGCCCGTGCGCGGCGTCGATCAAGGCCTTCAGTTCGTCCGGCGTGCCATAGGCTTCGGCCGGCGCATACGGCAGCACGCCGTCGTAGCCCCAGTTGTGCGCACCGGGGAAGGCACTCAGCGGCATCAGTTCGATCGCGGTGATGCCCATCGCCGCCAGCTGCGGCAGCTGCGCCTGCACGCCGGCATAGCCACCGCAGGCACCGACGTGCAGTTCGTAGATCACCGCCTCGTCCCAGGGCCGGCCCTGCCACTGCGGGTGGCTCCAGCGGTAGCCATCGGTGGGCTGCACGGCGCTGGCACCATGCACGCCGCCCGGTTGCCAGCGCGAGGCCGGGTCCGGTACCGGCTCGCCACCGTCGATGCTGTAGCGATAACGCGCGCCGGCGGCACAGGCCAGCACCGCACGGAAGAAGCCGTCCGCCCCCGCCTGCAGCGCAGCGCGCGCGCCATCGGCGAATACCACGTCCACGCCGCTGGCATCCGGCGCCCAGAGCGCAAAGCGCACCTGTCCTTCCCCCGCTGGCCATGCGCCCCAGGCCGGGGTGGTCGCGTCGCGCTCGTTCATGGTTATTTCTCCGCTTGCAGGTAGATCGTGGCCAGCGGCGGCAAGGTCAGGCGCAGCCGTTGCGCATGCCCATGCATGCCCATCGGCTCGGTCGCCAGAGGACCGCTGTTGCCGAGGTTGCTGCCACCGTAATGGGCGCTATCGGTATTGAGAATTTCGCGCCAGATGCCGGCACGCGGCACGCCCACGCCGTAATCGTGCAGCGGTTGCGGGGTGAGGTTGCTCACCGCCAGCAGTGGCACGCCGCCACCGTCGGGATCGTGGCGGATGAAGGCGAGCACGCTGTTGCGCGCGTCGTCGGCCACGCTCCAGTCGAAACCGTCGGCACGGTGGGTGCCACGGTACAACGCCGGCACGCGGCGCAGCGCGGCATTGAGGTCGCCCACCAGCCGCTGCACGCCGCGATGCGGCGCGCCATCGAGCAGATGCCAGTCCAGCGACTGGTCGTGGTTCCAGTCGGCCCATTGGCCGAATTCGGCGCCCATGAACAGCAGTTTGTCGCCCGGGTGTGCCCACATCAGCGCCAGGTAGGCGCGCAGGTTGGCAAAGCGCCGCCAGTCGTCGCCGGGCATCTGCCCGAGCAGGCCGCCGGTGCCATGCACCACTTCGTCATGCGAGAGCGGCAGCACGAAGCGTTCGGAGAACGCATACACCAGGCCAAAGGTGAGCTGGCTATGGTGCTGGGCGCGCTCGGCCGGATCGCGCTGCATGTAGCTCAGCGTGTCGTGCATCCAGCCCATGTTCCACTTGTGGGTGAAGCCCAACCCGCCATCGGCCAGCGGTGCGGTCACGCCGGGCCAGGCGGTGGATTCTTCGGCAATGGTCAGCACGCCGGGAAAGCAGGTAGCGATCTCGCGGTTGAGCTGGCGCAGGAAGGCCACCGCTTCCAGGTTCTCGCGGCCGCCATGCGCATTGGGCACCCACTCGCCCTCGGCGCGGCCATAGTCGCGGTACAGCATCGAAGCCACCGCATCCACGCGCAGGCCGTCGAGGTGATAATGGTCGATCCACTCCAGCGCACTGCCCAACAGGAACGCGGTCACTTCCGGGCGGCCATGGTTGTAGATCAGCGTATTCCAGTCGCGGTGCATGCCTTCGCGCGGGTCGGCATGCTCATACAGCGCTGCGCCATCGAACTGCGCCAGGCCATGTGCGTCACCCGGAAAGTGCGCGCTGACCCAATCCAGGATCACCCCGATGCCGGCGCGATGGCAGGCATCGACGAACGCGGCCAAACCCTCCGGGCGGCCATGCCGCGCGGTGGGCGCATACAGGCCCAGCGGTTGGTAGCCCCACGAGCCACCGAACGGGTACTCGGTGATCGGCAGCAGCTCGATATGGGTGAAACCGAGCTGCTGCACGTACGGAATCAGCTGCGCGGCCAGGCTGGGCCAGTCCAGCGGCTGGTCATGCCCGTCGCGACGCCAGGAGGTGGCATGCACCTCGTAGATGGACATCGGCGCCGGCAGGGTCTGCGCATTGCGCCGGCCCATCCACTCGGCGTCGGTCCAGGCAAATGCCGCGTCACCGGGCACCACCGAGGCGGTGGCCGGCGGCAGCTCGCTCTGGCGCGCCACCGGGTCGGCCTTGAGCAGCACGCGGCCATCGGCGGCGGTGATGGCGTACTTGTAGCGGGCGCCGGCTTCCACCCGCGGCAGGAACAACTCCCAGAAGCCGCCGGTGCGCTGGCGCATCGGGTGTCGCCGCGCCTCCCAGCCGTTGAAGTCGCCGACCACGGCCACGCGCTGCGCGTGTGGTGCCCATACTGCAAAGCGCACACCCGGCACGTCGCCGCAGTGCATGTGCTGGGCGCCCAGCGCGCGGCGCAGCGCCTGCCCGTCGCCGGCAGCGATCTGCAGCAGCAGCGATTCGTCCAGGAGTGGGCCGAATGCGTAGGGGTCCTCGATCTCCTGCACCACGTCCGGCCACACGATGCGCAACCGGTAAGGGCCATCGCTGGCCAGCTCGCCTTCGAACAGGCCCTCGGTCTCGGTGGCCTGCATGCGTGCCAGCAGCTTGCCGCGCGGATCGATCAAGCCCATCGCCTCGGCGCCTGGCGCCAGCACGCGCACGCGGCGGCGCCCGTCGGCCTGCGGATGCGGGCCCAGCACCGCGAATGCATCGGCGGGCAGCCCCTGGGCCAGCGCCTGCAGGGTCTGTGCAATATCGGACATGCCTTCCATGGTCACCGCGTCAGTTTCCGTCGCCTGGCCCTGCCCGCCCAGCCGTTCGCTCATGACACCGTCGCAAGCGCGGGCGCAGTGGCGGCAGTGTGTTCGTAAAGGGAGAGATACTTCTTGCCGGCCACATCCCAGCCGCTGGGGCGCAGCATCGCCGCCCGACGCATTGCCGACAGCAGGCTGGGCAGGCGGAAGGTGCGAAACGCACGTTCCAGGCAGCGGCGTAGCGCCTCGACGCTGGCGTGCTGGAACAGGAAGCCGGTGACGCCGTCGTCCACGGTGTCGATCAGCCCGCCGGTGGCGTGGGCGATCGGCAGGCAGCCGAAGCGCTGTGCGTACATCTGGCTCAGGCCGCAGGGCTCGAAGCGCGAGGGCATCAACAGGAAGTCGGCACCGGCGAACATGCGCCGTGCCAGGCCTTCCTCGAAGCCGATGAAGGCGCCGACCTGGCCGGGATAGCGGCGGGTCAGCTCGGCCACCTGCTGCTCGATCTCCGGCTCGCCGCCGCCGATCACCGCAATCTGGCCACCGGCCGCCACGATCTGCGGAGCGACCTCGCAGATCAGGTCCAGGCCCTTCTGGTGCACCAGCCGCGAGACCACCGCAAACAGCGGTCCAGTGCTTTCGCGCAGCCCGAACGCCTTGCGCACCTGCCCGGCATTGGCCTGACGGCCCTGCCAATGGTTCACGCTGAAATGCGAATCCAGGTACTCATCGGTGCGCGGGTCCCAGCTGGCATCGATGCCATTGACGATCCCGGTCAGCGCGCCCTTGGCGGCGCGTCCGGCCAGCAGCCGGTCCAGCCCGCAGCCCTGCGCCGGGCCGGTGATCTGCTTGGCATAGCTGACGCTGACGGTGTTGACGTGGTCGGCATTGACGATGCCGCCGCGCAGGAACGACATCTGCCCGTAGAACTCCAGCTCGGCCACGCGCTCGGCGGGAATGCCCAGCGCGGCGGCCATCGAATACGGCACCAAGCCCTGGTAGGCCAGGTTATGGATGGTCAGCAGGCACGGGGTGGTGCCACCGGACCAGCGCACATAACCGGCCGCCAGCGCGCACGGCCAGTCGTTGAGGTGCAGCAGGCGCGGCTTCCAGCCCAGCCCGGCATGGCCGGCGGCGATCTGCGCGGCGGCATGCGACAAGGTGGCGAAGCGGATGGCGTTGTCTTCGAACTCCGAACCGCTGGTGCTCACATACGGCGAGCCATCGCGTTCGAACAGTGCCTTGGACAACAGGATGTAGATCGGCAAGCCGTCCGATTGCACGATCCGGCCGATGTCGCAGGCCGGCAGCGCCGCATGCGCCAGCACACGGCCCACGATCTCCACCTTGCCGGCGCGCTCGAGCACCGCGCGATACCCGGGGATCAACACACGCACGTCATAGCGATGGCGCAGCGCGCGCGGCAGCGCGGCCGCCACGTCGCCCAGGCCACCGGCCTTGATGAAGTCGGCCATCTCCGACACCACGAACAACGCGCCGCGCGTGTCGGCCAGCGACACCGGCAACCGCTCGTGATGACGGATGAAACGCCCGCGCGCATCGCGCGGCCGCCCACTCTTCTTCAGCGTGGGGATCAACGCGCTGCGCTCGATGCGTGCGGTACTGGCGTGAAGCGACATCGTGGCAACCATCTGAACGTCCGTCGTGAAGTGGGGTGGAGACGGAAAACGGCGAAGCGAAAACCACCGCCTGCCGATTCAGCCAGGCGACCTGCTGCGAGTGAGGAGCGTGGACGACGCGCGTGCCCCACGTTGTCCCTGCGATGAATCTACACCTCGTCCAAATAAAATATGCGTGAACATGTTCTGCCTTTTCTGCGACAACGCACATTCCATTACACACGGCGGCGTATGTCAGAAGGCATAAGCCGGGATGACACGGCGATGACATCCCCGCAACGGTGCACGGCGCCTGCAATGCACCGAATGAGGGCGCTGCAGTCGCGGCCCCTCTCACCTGGATAACCGGTTCATGCAGGCATGCGCAGGCGTCACGGACGGGCAGCGGTCTCCGTGTCCGGCCGGCGCGGCATGGTCAAGCCCGCTCAAGGCGGGCGCGCGCACGCCGATAACCTGCGACAGCAAGAGGATCTTCGAGAACCGGCGCATGGCACAACCGCCTGACCACCCTGGCCGCCCATCTGGCGGGCTGCGCCGTCTATTGCCCTGGGGCGGCAATGGCGCGGCGCGCCACACCGCGCCGTTGCCCACCATTCACAGCGGCGAACGCGGCGGTACCGGCCTGGCCGCGCACGCGCTGGTGCCGGCCAAGGCCAAGTCCGGCGCGCACGATCCGGCCGCCGCTACCGCGCTGCTGGTGCGGTTGTTCTCGCATGCCGCGCATCCCGAGGCGCTGTTGCAGGCATTCGCCGAAGGCATCGCCAGCCTGCATGGCGAGCTCGGCGACATGGGCGTGCGCCTGGGTGCAGCGTATGCGGCCGGTGACTGGCTCGGCTACGGCCGCACGCTGCGCCAGCTGATCGACAAGTACATCCGCACCATCGATACCGGCGACTCGCTGGCCGAAGGCCGCACCGAGGCCGAGCAGCTGCGCGATCTGCTGCGGCATGCGCTCGGCAATGCCCTGGCCATCCTGCTGCAACGCAGCCCGGAGCTGGCCGATGAGGCACAAACCCTGGCCGCCGCCCTGCGCCACTGGCGCCCCGGTCACGAGCTGGTCACGCTGGAGCAGCGGCTGCGCGAGTTGAGCCACCAGGTCGGCCTGCGCGCCGAGGACGCCAGCGAACAGCAGAACCTGTTGCTGGGCCTGTTCGATCTGCTGCTGGAGAACGTTGGCGAACTGCTGGACGACCGCAGTTGGTTGCAGGGGCAGATCGCGGTGGTGCGGCAGTTGATCGCAGGCCCGCTGGACGTGGGTTCGATCGAGCAGGCACGCGGCACCCTGCGCGAGGTGATCTACAAGCAGGGCCTGCTCAAACAGGGCATTGCCGAGTCCAAGACTGCCATGCGCGAGATGATGGTGTCGTTCGTGGATCGGCTCGACGGCATGGCCACCAGTACCGGCGCGTACCATGACCGCGTTGCCGGCTATTCGCAGGCGATCGGCGACGCTCGCAGCATTCCGGATCTCAACCGCCTGCTGCAGGACCTATTGCAAGACACCGCCGGAGTCCAGGCACAAGCCCTGGCCGCCCGCGACGAACTGCTGTCGGCACGCCGCCAGGTCGAAGAGGCCGAACAACGCATCGCGTCCCTGGAGCAGGAACTCACCACGGTCGCCGGGCTGGTGCGCGAAGACCAGCTCACCGGCGCACTGAACCGGCGCGGATTCGAGGAATTGTTCCAGCGCGAAGCGGCCCGCACGCAGCGCAGCGGCCAGCCGCTGTGCGTGGCGATGCTGGACCTGGACGACTTCCGCCGCCTCAACGAGGCGCATGGCCATGCCGGTGGCGACGCCGCGCTGCGGCATACCGTGGACGTGGCCAAGGCCGCCTTGCGCACCACCGATGCCATCGCGCGTTTTGGCGGTGAGGAATTCGTGCTGCTGATGCCGGACTCCAGCATCTTCGAGGCCAGCGCGGCAGTGATCCGCCTGCAACGGGCGCTGGCACAGCGCTCGTTCCTGCACGACGACGTGCGCGTGTTCATCAGTTTCAGCGCCGGCGTGGCCCTGCGCCACGCGGACGAGGCCCAGGACGAGCTGATCCGACGTGCCGACCGCGCCATGTACGAGGCCAAGGCCGCCGGCAAGAACCGGGTCATCAACGCCGATTAGCGCGCAACCCCGGCTCCTGCGTCGATTGCATGCCTGAGGCCGGGCATGCGATCGACGTCGGGACGCCAGACAGGCGTCAGTGCGCCGCCTTGGTCCCGCGCAGCTTCTGGAACCCGGTCACCACCGCCAGCACCACCGCACCGGCCACCACGCCCACCAGCATGTTGCCCAGCGCCTCGACCAGCCAGCCCAGCCCGCCGGCCGCCTTGGCCAGATCCACCACCACGTGATGCAGCATGGGGATGTTGTGCACCAGGATGCCGCCGCCGACCAGGAACATCGCCAGCGTGCCGGCCACCGACAGGAACTTCATCAGCCACGGCGCGGCCACCAGGATGCTGCGGCCCAGCGCGGCCAGCGATGCCCCTTTCCGGGTCAGGTACAGGCCCAGGTCGTCCAGCTTCACGATCGCCGCCACCAGGCCGTATACGCCGACGGTCATCGCCAGCGCGATCGCCACCAGCACGGCCACCTGCTGCCCGAACGACACGCCCGCCACCACGCCCAGCGACAGCACGATGATCTCGGCCGACAGAATGAAGTCGGTGGTGATCGCACCCTTGATCTTGCCTTTTTCCAGCGCCACCACGTCCACGCTTTCATCGGCCAGCACGCGAGTGCGCTCGGCATGCCGCTGCGCGTCTTCGTCTGCGCTGTGCAGGAATTTGTGCGCCAGCTTCTCCACGCCTTCGAAGCACAGGTAGGCGCCGCCGAGCATCATCAACGGCATCACCAGCGGAATGGTGTAGCCGCGCCCGCGCAGCCAGGCCTCCAGTGCGCTGATCGCCAGCGCCGCCGGCACCAGGATCACCTTGTTGACCAGCGAGCCCTTGGCCACCGCCCACACCACCGGCAACTCGCGGTCGGCGCTGACGCCGGTCACCTGCTGGGCGTTGAGCGCCAGATCGTCGCCGAGCACGCCGGCGGTCTTCTTGGCCGCAACCTTGGTTAGGATGGAGACGTCGTCCAGCAGCGTGGCGATGTCGTCGAGCAGGGTGAACAGGCTGGCACCGGCCATGCGCAAGGTCCTTCGTGGGTGGCCGGCGATTCTCGCCGATCCGGTGCCCGCGTGGGGTGATGGCAGGCCATTGCATGATGGTTAGCCGCCGATGCGAGGGCGATGCCGGCCACGGCCCGCAGGCATGGCCGGTGCGTGCCGCCCCGCTCGCAAGCGGCCGCATGATGCGCCCGGATTCACCACTTGACGACCTGGCGCTGGCCACACTCGCCGCTTGCACGACGCCCGGAGATGGCCTTGAGTCCGAACGATCCACACCGCAGCACGACCGACCAGGCCGTGGTCGGCGGCATGAGCCGGCGCACGCAGATCCTGCGCCTGCTGTTGCGGTATCGCGGGTCGGGCGTGTTTGCCGGCATGAATCTGGACCCGGCCGCCATCAACGACTACGAAGTACCTGCCGAAGGCACACCGGACCAGTTCGTCTCCGACCTGGAGGCGCTGGGCCCCACCTTCGTCAAGCTGGGCCAGATGCTGTCCACGCGCCCGGACATCGTGCCGCCGGAGTTCGCCACCGCGCTGGAACGCATGCAGGAGAACACCAGTGCGGTGCCGGTGGAACGCATCCGCCAGATCATCGAAGAAGAGCTCGGCGTCTCGGTCAACAAGGCGTTCTCGCATTTCGATCCGGTGCCGCTGGGCTGCGCATCGCTGGCGCAGGTGCATCGCGCCGCCCTGCGCGATGGCACCCCGGTGGCCATCAAGGTGCAAAAGCCCGAAGTGGCCGCGCAGGTGCGTTCGGACCTGGAGGTACTCAAGAGCTTTGCCACCGCCGCCGACCGCCTCACCGGCATCGGCCGCCGGGTGCGCTTTGCCGATTGGCTGGGCGAATTCGGCAAGACCCTGCGCGCGGAACTCAACTACCAGGACGAAGCCGAAACCCTGGTGCGCTTTGGCAAACATCTCAAGCCGTTTCCGCTGCTATGGGTGCCGCAACCGATCTGGGACCTGAGCAGCCGCCGCGTGCTGACCATGCAACTGGCCGAAGGCGTGCGCGTGGACAAGATCTCCGGCCTGCGCCGCACCGAGCAGCCCATGGACGATCTGGCTGCCGAACTGGTCAAGGGCTACCTGGATCAGATGTTCGTGCATGGCGAAATCCATGCCGACCCGCATCCGGGCAACCTGCGGGTGCTCTCCGATGGGCGGTTGGCCATCTTCGACCTGGGCATGGTGGCGCATGTGCCGCCGCGCTTGCGCGAGCGATTGCTCAAGCTGCTGTTTGCCGCCGTCGATGGCCGTGGCGAAGAGGTGGCCGAAGAGACTATCGCGCTCAGCACGCGGCTGGAGGATTACGACGAGGACCGCTACCAGCGCGAAACCGGGCAGATGATTGCGCGCTACGCCGCGCACGACGCCACCTCCGAAGGCCGCGTGGTGCTGGATCTGGTACGCATCGCCACTTCCACCGGGCTGCGCACGCCGCCCGAGCTCAGCCTGCTCGGCAAGACGCTGCTGAATCTGGAAGGCGTGTGCCGCGCCCTGTCGCCGACCCTGGACACCCGCCGTATCGTCGAACGCCATCTGCAACACGTGATGCGCGCACGCCTGAAGAAGTCCATGTCTGCCGCCAACCTGGCCAGCGAAGCGATGGAGCTGCAGCATCTGGTGCGCGAAGGGCCGCGACGCATGTCCGAGATCCTGTCGCTGGCCGCAGAGAACCGCCTGCAGATGCGCGTCACCGGGTTGGAAGAATCGCACCTGATGGAAAGCCTGCAGAAGATCGCCAACCGCGTCGCGGCCGGCATCGTCACTGCCGCGCTCATCATGGCCTCGGCGCAGATGATGCGCATCGAGACTGGCTTCAAGCTGTGGGGATACCCCGCCATTGCGATGGTGCTGTTCCTGCTGGGCGTGGCACTGGGGCTGGGCATCGTGGTCAGCGCGCTGCTGTTCGACCGCCGCGTGCGCGCGCGCGAAGAGCGTGGGCACCGCTAACTTCCCAAAGATGGCGGTTCGACAGTCAATAAGTAAATTCTTTCGTTTGGGACGCTACGCTAGCCCAGATAAGTAGAATCCAGAGTTCATTATTGGCTAGACTGCCCGCATGTGATAGGCGGCGGGAAACCATATGGCAAGGGTGATGCGCTGGTTCGCTTGTGCAACAGTTGTCGTGTTGTTCTACACCGCCTGCTCGGCGGAGACGCCGGCCGCCTCGTCATTGCCCCCGCCTGGCAACGACCTTCCTTCGACAGCCCCAACGAAGGCCGCTGGCAGCGGTCTCTTGCAAGCGGGCGAATACATAACGGAGAAAGGTTGGGGACACCTCCAACTCAGCAAGCGAGGAGACACGCTGAAATTTTCCCTTGAAAGCATCACCGGCGAAGACACCTGCGGGCTCGACGGTGCTATCCAGGGCGATGAAGGTATCGCTAAGAGCGATAACGGTGAATCCACCTGCACTGTGAAATTCGCGAACACCCCGCAGGGCATCGATGTATCAGCAACGACAACAGCTGAATGCAAGGCGTTTTGCGGCTATAACGGCAATTTCGAAGGGTCTTACCTGCGGGTCAAGGAAGGATGTGGCAGAAGCGATCTTGATCAAACGCGAGATGCGTTCCAGCAGCTTTACAACAGCAAGGATTACAAGACAGCACTAGCAACATTGTCTCCGGCGCTGGCGAACTGTCTACCAACATTGGAATGGGAAGAGGAAGGGGCAATCCGCAACGATCTGGCGATCACCCAATACAAGAACGGGCTATATGCGGAATGCTTGGCTACGCTCGACAAGTATGCAGAGGATGCCGACAAGAATGATGATGCAGTAATAGATGGATGGACACCGGTTTTGGCTGATCGCTACCTAGCGATAGTTCGTGCTGCAAGAACAAACATTGGCTTATGCGGCAAGGGACAAACCAGCCATCAAGAAAGTGAGCAAAAAGCGGAAAGAGCAGACTGGCCACAGACCAAGATCGCGCAACGCGACTTTTCTGTGGCGGCGATATTTATCGACAGACGTAGCAGGCCGTGGAAGCTATGGATGATTTCAAGGAAAGATCGAGAGTCGGCGAAAGCAATGGAGTTCTTCACAGGAGAGCTAGTGTCCAATGTCCGCATTGAGGCGGGGACCAGTGGAGCGAATTCGCCAAAAGGAATTTCCAATATCGAATATTTTAGCTTCACCGATGCAAAGGGTCACAGCTATTCATCCATTCGTGCCACTCCTTCCAGCGTCGAAATCGAGCAACCATCAGTTTATGCCGGATGGGAGCGAAATGGGCGAGGGCATGAAGTTGTGCTGGGCGGCTATCTTTTTGAAAATAAGGGATCGCACAGCCAGGATCACATCTACTCGACGAAAGCTGTCTCAGCTGACCCAAGCATCTTTTTCAATGGTCAGTCGGCATGCCAGTCAGTGGCGTACATCGTCCAGACGCAAGGTTCTCGGCTCGAGGAAAGCGATGCCAACTTCACTGAGAGAACCAAGATCATCGCTGATTACGACGCAGAGAAGGGCTGTTGGAATACAAGGCCCTTTCATGCGCTTGACCTGCAGGACAACACCTTCCTCCTTACCACTGCTAGCCGAGCCTTCCGCATCAACAGCTATGACCTGACACCTGTGGGGGCGGCACCTGATATCCAGATCATCGACATCAAGGATAAGTGAAATGACTGGCCAAGAATTAGCAGATCCGAATCGCGAGCGTCCAGCGGGAACCATCACCGACAACGAGCTTAAGGCCACTATCTACCTTGCCGTTGGTGTGGCTTCGGAAGGAAGTGTCCGGGGGCGCAATGTAGCTTACGAACTCTCATTCGCAGGCTATATCCACCAAAGCGGTGAAACATCTCGACGCCAGCCCATCGAGGCGGGCGCGTTCCGAGATGGCCAACTGGAACCGATTTACAACAGCGGGTATTCCATCGGCACCTTGCAGACGGATTTCGGACAGCAGCGAAATGATCCCGACCGGAACGCGGATCAACTATTGAATGCCTATCAGGTGTGGGCGCGGGAACAAGTAAACGAAAACCCAGGGATGCTGCTCACGCAGCAGGAATATAACCAGGCGAGCCTGAGCTTGCGACGCCAAGGCAATGAGATTCGGGGCGACCGGCAAACGGCGATAGATAACGGATATGATATACCTACGGGCATCAAGACCAGATTGAATGCTTTCATGGCTTCCGACGCAGGTATCACCTATGTCCACAACCAAGACGTGAGACAAATCGATCACCTATTGCGCGAGGGAGGAGCTGTTCGTCAGTTGGAAGACACCTCGCTGTATCAGAATGCCACGCAGGACGATCAAATCCGCATGGCGACGGTCATAGCAAAATTAGAAAATCAGGATGGTGCTCGCCATTGGCCTGGAGTCATCGAGCAAATCAACGACGGAAGCATAGATTCTTTAGATGGCATCAAGGCCGGTGTACCGCAGCATTTGCGCGGCGATCGTGACAACGCCCTACGAGGCGCTGAAGTGGTGATCGCATTGCGGAATGCGGAAGATCACAACCCTCTGCATACGGCGTGGCAGAACGTTGTCGCCAATCCGCTCGCGAATCCGACCCAGTTAAATCAGGATCGCGCACGCCCAAATCTAGAAGCTGAGTATTCGACGGTCAAGAGCCTGTTCCTGATTTCTGGGCAGGCCAAGGCGTTCGTCCAGACGTTGGATGACAGTGGTCATCGCGCACAGGACGTTCGCTTTCAGGGCGCTCCACGAGATCAAACAGCCGGGCTATATGTCTCAGGCAACGATTTCGCCCAGTGGAACCGGGATGGGCACGGCTACGCCAACATCGATGGACAATGGAACGAAATCGAACGGAGCCAGATTAGACGAGTAGATCAACGGAACGGAGTGGTAGACCTCAACATCAACCGAAATGGAACAACGGAGCGGCTGCTTCATGTTGACCCCAATGAGCCTGTTTTGCGCCCTGTTCAACAACCAGCCGAGCCAGCGCAACCAGCACCGATAGCGCCAACTAATCAACAAAACGTGGGGTCATTCGCTGCGAATCAAGCCCCTACTATTGCACCTGTGATGGCTCCCCCCAGCATTGGAGGTTCGCAGAGCATGTACGACGACGGGCGTCAACCTGCGATCGAGGCAGGCCGCGCGCTAAGCAACGCCATAGGGCCGATTGACCCATCGATCACGAATCCAGCCTTGGCTTTCCCTCCGCTGATACCTGCTACTAATGAACGCGAACGCGATGAGCGAGAGGAAAGTCAGCAGCGTGAGCCACAGATCTCAACGAGTGGGCCATTCAATGATCCCTACCTCGACAAAACCTATGCCGCTTTGATGGCTGGGGACAGCAATCAACTTGATCGGATCGCCATCGAGTTCGCCCACTCTCCCGAAGGACAGCGAATGGCGCAAATGGGAGACCAACTGCTGGCCCAGCAGCAGTTGCTGGAACAACAGCAACTGCAAGAACAGCGACAGACTCAGGCCCGTCAGGGGCCGGTGATGAGTCGATGAGATATACAAACCCAACGGGAAACAAAGATGGACAGCGATGATCCGATGAGGGATGCCATCAAGGCAATCTTGATGCTGCGCTCGGAGATGGCCCAACGCGAAGCGCGAATGAGTGCGTCGTTCAGCCAGCAAATCCAATCGCTGCAACAGCAGGTGGGCCAATTCCGACAGGAAGTGAAGAGCATTGTCAGCGCCGCAAGCACTCAAATCGCCACGGAAGCCAAAGACGCGGTATCGCCTGTCGCTAAAGAATATGACCGCGCCGTGTCAGCCACATCCGCGCACCTGCAAGGGGCTAGTAAGACCGTCTGGATGTGGTTCGCCGCCGCTGCGGCAATCCTGCTTCTGGTGCTAGTTGTCGGCTGGACCGTGCTGGGTTACTTCCGCCACGAACTGTCCACCGCCAGGGAAGAGCTGCAGCGCTACGAAAACGCCATCCCTGTCCTCCAAGCGTATTCCGCATCCGATGCGGTCATTTGCGATGGCCGCGTGTGCGTGAATGTCGATCCCAACGGACAGCGTACAGGCGACAAGCGCCAGTATCGGCAGGCCAAGCCGCGACCCCAGCAGTGAAGTCTGAGCTCGCCAACTCAGTCTTCCGAAACAGACATACCATCGCCCATATCGCGCACCACTGCGGCACCTGCACGACTGAAGCGGATTTCCTGCGGCGACTGCAACGCGATGCCGACCGCCTCCATCCGCTGCAGCAGCGCGAAGAACAACTCGCTGCGCACGCCGTACGCATCGCGCGGACTGCTGACGTAGGCGAACGAATTGAAGTTGACGTGGCCGCCGGCCAGCGAGTCGATGAACACCGACGGCTCCGGCTCGGCCAACACCTTGGCATGCTCGGCGAACAGGCTCAGCAGCATGTCGCGCACCTTGGCCACCTCGGTTTCCAGCGGCACCGAGAACTGCAGCTGCACCCGCCCCATCGGATTGGACAGCGTCATGTTGCGCACGCTCTTGGTGATGAGCTCGGAATTAGGCACGATCAGGGTGGAGCGATCACCGACCTGGATCTCGGTCGCACGCACGCTGATCTTGCGCACGTCACCCTCCTGGTCGCCGATGCGGACCCAATCGCCGATCTTGACCGGTCGCTCGGCCAGCAGGATCAGGCCAGACACGAAGTTCTGGGTGATCGCCTGCAAACCGAAACCGATACCCACCGACAGCGCGCTCAACACCAGTGCCAACCGCTTGAGGTCCAGCCCCAGCGCGGTCAGCCCCCAGATCGTCACGACCAGCCAGCCCAGGTAGCGTGCCACCGTGCTGATCGAGTTGCGCGCGCCGGCGTCCAGCTCGGTTCTGGGCAGATAGGTGTTGATGAGCCACCGCTGCACCATGTGCACCAGGCCCAGGCCCAGCAGGAACACGCAGAGTGCCCGCGCCACATCGCCAGGCGTGATGACCAGTTCCTTGCCGATGGCGATGCCGTGGGTGATGTTCTCCATCCAACCGGTGACCACGCTGATATTGGCGCCGTAAGGCGTCAGCAATACCGCAATGGCCAGCAGCACCAGCACCACGCGCACCGCTGCGGACATCAGCAAGCCCAGTTGCACCAGGCGGCGGCTGCCGATGCTGAGCGCATGCGACAGCGCCCGGCTGAAACGGCCGTCGGGCTTGAACACCCAGGTCAGCAGATCGTCGGCAAACACCACCAGCAGGCCGAGCAGGCTGCAGATCAGCGTGATCCAGATGATCTGGCGGGCAATGAACAAGGCCAGGTTGAGATAGCCGAACAACGCCGCCAGCAGGGCCACGATCACCGCCAGATGGCCCAGCAGGCGAATCAACACGATCACCCCGCCGCCCCGCGAGACCACCGGCGGCGGCTCGCTGCTATCGGGTTCGGCCGCGCCCACGCTGGCCGCGCGGGCACGCAGCGACAGGCTCAACCCCGCCAGCGCCGACAGGATCAGCCCGGCATACAGCAACGCCGCCACCGCATCGGTGGCGGTAGTGGCCGCATCGCTGGTGCGCGCCAGGTCGTTGAGCTTCATCGCCATGCCACTGGCCCAGCTCACCACTGCCGTGGCCAGGCAGTGCACCCGCAGCCGGTCGACGGTGGCGTCGTCCAGCGGGAACAGGCGCCAGCTTGGCTGCTGCTTCATCAGCAGGCTGGCACTGAGCGAACCGACAAAGGCCGCAAAGAAACTGATGAATACGAAAGCATCCAGCAGCTCGTCCAGCTCCGCCGGCACCTGCGCGATCATGCGCACGCCTTCGGCCAGCACCAGGGCCGCCATGCCCAGGCTGAGCGTGCCGACCAACAGGAACCACAACGCCAGCCCGGAACGCCGCAGACGCCCGCCCGGGGCGCGCGATGCGGCGTAACGGCGGCCGAGGTGACGCAGGAAGATACGCAGCGGAAACGCCAACAGCAGCGCCACCAATGCGCTGGCCACCAGCCCACCGACGCCGCGGGTGGCAACGGCCGCGCGCAGCATCTGCGCCGCGTCGGTGTACACCCCCTGCAGGCGCGCCCAGTCATCCGGCCATTGCTGCGCGATCCGGCTCCACAACGCAGGTGACAGCGGCGAGGCTACGCGCGTGGACAACTGCACACTGAACAGCTGTGCCCGCTTGCGCTCCAGGCGATCGGCAAGTTCGCCTGCCTCCGATGCCAACAGGTTGGCGCGTTTGAGCTCGGCATCGAGCCGGTTCTTTTCGTCCGCCAGACTCTTGCGCTGCTTGCGCAGATCGAACGGATCGGTCTTCTGCTCCACGCCCAGGCCATCGAGCCGCATGCCGAGCTGCTTGAGCGGCGGATCCAGCTGACGTGCCAGATCCTGCGCCTGCCGCTGCGCGGTGGTGACCTGGTCCAGCAGCGCGCGCAGTTGATCGGCATCGGCCTTGTCCAGCCCGACCTGGACCTGATCCAACACGGTCTGCGCGCCGTCGAGCTGCGTCTGCGCGGTCTGCAACAGGGAATCGTCGTCCTGGGCCACGGCCCCGGCGACACAGGCCAGCCACAGGCTGCAGCACAGCAATGCCCGCAACAACACGCTCGAACGCGCACGCAACACAGATCGGACTTCAGGCACAGGCAGGCATCGGACAGCGCGGGTAGCCGCAATCGCGCCATCTTAAACCCCTGCCCCGCTGCCCTGATTCTGCCGAACCCGGCGAGGCTGCGGCGATTCAGTCGAGCTGCCCGCCGACCGGCATCTGCCGCGCGTACACGCCCGGGCGCGCTAGGCACCGAGGTCATCCCGGCAGCGGGAGCCGCCATGACACACATAGCCAACCTGCACGTGAACGCCTGGCTCCTCTCACCTCGCGGCAACACCGGGCTGTCGCAGAATCGGGTTACCGCTACGGCAAACGCAGCGGATGACCGCGAAGGAGATCCTCAATGCAGATTCAGATCCAGACCGACAACCACGTACCGCACGATCCCTCTGTCGTGCAGCATGTCGAGAAGACCTGCACCGCCCAGCTGGCGCATTTTGCCAACGACATCACCCGCGTCGAAGTGCATCTGCGCGATGAGAACGGTCAACGCGGCGGCGCGGCGGATCGAACCTGCAGTATCGAAGCGCATGTCGCCGGCCTGCCTCCGATCGCCGCCACCAACAGCGCCGAAACCACCGCCTCGGCCGTCACCGGCGCCGCACGTAAGCTGCGTACCGCCATCGAGCATGCGCGCGGCAAGCAGCATGCCAAGGCCACCGCACCAGCGCCGGACACGCTCTGAACCATCGCCCGGCAGGCATGCCCTGCCGGGCTGCACAGCACCCGGCCGTCCCGAAGACGCTGCAGGTGAGGTTTTAGCGGCTGCTTAGCAGGGTGTAACGCTGGCCCGTGATGTCGCTGCGATCCTGGCCTTGAAAGCGCTTGTATTCGTCGCGCTGCGGCTGGTCGCACGAAGCCAGGACAGGAAAACAACGCGCCCAGCCGACGGCCCGTCTTCATGCAGAACACCGCGTCAAGAATTCGGCACAGGACGCTCCACCCTCTGGGGCGCCGGGAAGGGCCTGTGTCCAAGGCTCAACGCAGCTCCAAGGGCCTCAAGGCACCCACACGAACCCGCGATGAACCACTTCCTTGACAGCAGGTCGTGCAACGCTACCTCGTCCAGGCTCAAATCGGCCACTCGCTGCTTGAGCTTGCGTTTCTCTTTCCTAGGCTGGCGCAGCTGACGCAGTTCGGCAACACCAAGCCCGCCGAACTTCCTGCGCCACGCATAGAGCGTGGCCTGGCTGATGCCCATCTTGCAGCAAATCTCCTCGACCGTTGTACCGGTCTCGGCATGCTGCAGGGCGAGTACGATTTAACCTTCGGCGAACTTCGAATTCTTCATGGCGACGGGCCTCCTTGGGGCTGAGTGTCGCGGAATTTCCCAGCTCTGGCTGGTGCAAGTTACAGTGAGGAGGTCAGCAGGATCTTTGCGTTGCTCATAGGTTCCCTAGCTCAGCAACTTCGAGAACCAGCCTTTCTTGGGTTGGGCCAACTTCTGAGCCAGCACGTAATTTTCACGCACGTCGTCTCTGTCGTCGTGAAAAAGGGAGGCCTCGTAGGCTGGAATCGCAGCAGCATAGTTACCCAGATCAAAATGGCTGTTCGCGAGCATCATATGCAACTGCGCCACCGACAGTTGGTCGTCACGAGTGATGGCAGCGGTGATCTGCTCGACGGCGCGTTGGCCATCAGCCAGCGTCGCCTGCACATTTTTCAATAGATAATGACAATTTGCTTGGTAGTAGCAGGTATAGAAGTCGAGATAGCCAGTTCGTTCGAGGGCCTCATAGTCTTGCAGCGCTTGAGCCGGATCGTTCAAGAAGTACAAGTGCAAATGCCCACGCATGCTCAGTGCATTGCGATACGCCCACATGTTTTCGGCTTCCTCCGCCTTGTGCAACAGGGTGCCGTACAGCATGAGAGCATCCGCATACGCCTGCTTGTCCACCAACAGCTTGCAATGCGCCGCGAGCAGCCCGAGATCCTCGGGATTTTCCTGTTGCGCTTGCTTGATGAGGCCATCGTCCAGATCGGAGGGCTGTAGATTTCCCAATCGAGATGCGGCCGGTGCTTTGAGCACCGAGAGTTTTGCATAGATGGGTAAGCAGTCGCGCTGCTCGGTGTCGGAAAGCGACTGGAATATTGCATCGGCAGCCTCGACGATCTCCACAACCTCCTCGCTCCGGCCAACGCGGTTGAGATAACTGGAGGCGGTCTCTGCACAATGAAAAAACAAGGCCGGATCCAGGTCGTACTCCTGCATCAGCACCAGCGAACTTTCGGCCGCTTCCTGATGCATATCGAGATAGAGGTACGTATCACGTAGGTTCTGCCGTAAGTACTGAAATTCATCGTGTTGCAGCCCATGCTGGATCGCCTGCAACGCTTCCTGGTGTCGTCGCTGCGCGTTATAGATCCCGCTCAGGTTGTTGCAGCACATTGCGAAGGTATTTCCTTCCGCGTTGCTTGCAGGACTATCCTCCGGACGTGCGAGCAAGTGTTTGTAGAGATCGAAACACCGTTCGTACAGCGCAAGCTGCATGCCGGCGAGGTAGTCGGCATCGTTCGCATCAAGAGCGCCAGCCTGCCAGGTGCCCAGGGTGACGCCAGCACGGTAGTAGTTGCTGGGGTCTTCGTCGCGAAAATTCAGGGCCAGTTGCTGAGGACTCACACCCGCTGAAAGCGAAGTCATCTCGAACAGGCGAACCTGCAGATCCACTTGAGGCAGCAAGGCTTCAGATTGCTGATAGGCCGCGATGGCGCCTGCGTACTCGCTCATCCAATAGCAGGCGCTGCCCGCCAGGCGATGCGCGAGCGCATTGCCTGGCGCGATGGCGATGGCCGTTTGTGCCCAAGCCAAGGTGGTGCGCAGAACATCTGCGCGACTGGCAACAAATTGATCGCCGCAATCCAGGTAGATCAGGCACTGCATCAGCAGTGGCCACTCGCCGCCCTTTCCTCGCTCAGCGGCGTTGCTACACCGCTGGAACACGCTGGCGATTGTCGCCTCATCCAGATGGCGAAACACGGTGCTTCCGGACCAGCGTTTGCATAGCTGCGCATAATCGTCGCGCTGCAGTGCGTCCATCCCGGCCTGAATCAATGCATCCATGTCGACATCCTCGGCAGGGCAAGATGCAGGCGGCAGGAGATAACTTCGTCAAGCTCTTGGGAAAGGCATAACCGCCTGGAAACTACAGCGTCACCGAATCTCAATTTCACGGATCACTCCTCAACGTCGATGTGCGCAGGGCAGCGCACTGCGGGAATATTCAATGCTGTGCGGCACGTTGGCACCAAGCATCAAATGTCGCCCCGTATCGTGTGGTGGCCATTTGCACGATCTGCTCCCCAGTGCGAGGAATCGCTAGCCCGCGTGCGCGCACCCATGCCTGGAACTCGAAATTGACGAGGCTGCCTTCCACATCGTCCGTCTCTGCGTTGTACACCTCTACTTCGTCATTCCAACTGCCCGGGCGCAATTCGGAGTAGCCGATCGCCAACAACTGCAGGAACTGGTCGATATCACATGCCAATGCGGCATTTTCGCCTTCCGAACCCAGAAAAACGACAGGATAACCACCGTCAGGCGCCTGCCACACCGCGAACGCCGACCCATCAGGATTCTTACCGAATACACCTAGCAGGGCTGCCGCAGCCTCGCTCGCAGGCGTCACGGGACATGCAAACCATAGCGCCGTGCTAGCAGAGTCTTCAAATGCCAGGGAGAATGCGCCGCTCAAATCGTTGTCGTCCAGCATTCCGCCGTCGATTGCTGCAGCCAGCGCATGCAGGGCAGGCGGGATCGGGAGCAACGCGCCAAACGCTCTTATCAGGCGCTTGCGGTACGCGGGAATCAACCCCAGTGCACGCCAGTGATCGAGCGCGAACTCGTCGTCGGCGTCGGGAACAAAACCGTACTCCTGCAAGCGCCAATCAACCTGCTCCAGCTCTCGCTTGGCGAGATGGAAAACACGCACCGCCTTGTCAAGGCGCTCCCCGCCGATGAAGTTGAGCATCAGCAGCGCTGCGTCATCGTTATCGGGCTCGGCGTCGAGCTCGATACAGACGCTCTCAGAGCCGTCGACATTGGTTTGGATTTCGTAGAAGTAGCGTTCGCGACGCTCGTGGCCATCCGGCCCGGCCGGTGTGCGAGTGACTCGCAGCATCGCGGGCTTTGGCTTGCCATGCCATAGCGCACCGTCCTGCCTGAATGCGCAAAAGCATGTATCTGCCCATACCCCGCAGCGTTCGTCGCTGTAATAGTCGTCGTAGGGCTGTACCACCGACAATGCAAGCACGTCCCGCAGCATCTGCGGGGTGACCGCATTGCGCGCGTAGTCCTCTGTGCAGACCGCACGCAACATGCGGTTCCAGCCATGGAATGCAAGCGCTCGCGCAGCTTCCGGCGTGTCGGCTGTTATCAGATGCCAGGGAGCATCCTCTGTCATTTCCCGAAACTCGCATTTCATCGACCACGCCTGCTGCGCGGGCTTCCCGGTCAGGCGACCCAACAGCGGAGCTGGCTGCCGTTCGGCGTTGGCCGTCAGACACACTGCATAGTCAGGACTCTCGAAATAAGCCGCCCGCATCGCGCCATCGCTTTCAATCGATTGACCACCGGAGAGCGCGCGCAGAAACAGCCCCCGATCCCGAAATTTGAAGTGCGGATGCGCTTGTTCTCCGACAAGGGCGGGCATACGCGAATGATTCGCCAGCTGCAGCAGATTGCGTGGCGTGATGTCGCGATTCTGGAAAATAAAAGGGATGGCAAGCGTCGGATCCAGTACATCCGTGTTGAGCACAGAATTTCCATCGATCAGAAGCCTGACGACCTCCGTACGGATCAGCGGCACCTCGCAACGCAGCGGATCCTCGGCAAGACAACGAGGATCGAACCACTGCGCGCGCTCCACAGCATCCACCAGGTCCCAATCGCCACCATTCCAGGTACGCAATGCGCTGCAACCATTCCGCAATTGCGTTTGAGCATCCTGCGACGCGATGAAAAATGAGGCAGAAGTGGTGCCGGAAACGCTCAGGTTGCTGGATACGTGCTCTTGTATCGCATCATTGTTATCGACCCAGAGCAGGCCCGCGATTTCCAGGTTGCCGCTGACGTAGAGCGGTCGACCGGCGAGTACCGCGTTCTGGGCACGCAGGGTGCCCAGGACCACCAGGCCGGCGGGGCCATGCGTCGCTGTGATGGCGTCAGCGCTGACCCCAGTTTCTGCAATCCAGCCCTCCACCTGAAGATTGCCATCTACAACAATCAGCGCCGGCGACGGCATGCCTGCTTGTGCGTCGGTGTGCAGTTTGGAGAGGTCGCCAAGATTGAGGCTAGCCAGCGTGACATCGCCTTCGACATAGAGCACCGATAGCGACTTGGATGACAAGACCGGTAACTGTTTCAGCCAAGCAGCGCGGCATTCGTCGGGTAACCGGCTTGAAATGGTGTGAAACGTCACTCGCTGAAATTTCGGAGAAGCCACGGTTGTCCTCACATTAGGCCGCGCGCGCCGATGACGGCGAACGCAGCGCTGAACTCTTATTAGCGCTATCTAGCATATCAGCCTACTGGCAACTGAAACTCCGACGTGCCGGCCCGGACGATCCGGCGCTACTCGTCGAACAAAACGCCAAAATATTTGCGTTGCCGGGCGCGTGGATCCATCAATGTCAGATAGTTCGCTGCAAACGCACAATTTTCGTCTGAGACAGTGGAGTCACTCGTGAAGTGCAAGGGTATCGTAGTTGAAAAATACCTCGGCTGGGGTGAGATAACCCAATCGTTTTCTGGGCCGTTTGTTGAGTGCATATTCAACCTTCTGCAGCTCTTGCGCGGTGATCGTGCTGTAGTCGCGACTGCGCGGAAAATACTGCCGGAGCAGCCCGTTGAGATACTCGTTGCAACTGCGCTGCCACGGCGCATGGGGCATCCGTACTCGTACTGGGGGGCTGACGCCCCCATTTTTGCCTCCGATCAGCCTGCATTTCAATGGATCAGGGCGGACCCATGCGGACCTGCAGACAACAAAAAACCCCCGATTTCTCGGGGGGTTTTTTGAACTTTCTAGGATGTCCCCGGAAGGTTCATCTGGTGCGCCCGGAGGGATTCGAACCCCCGACCAATGGCTTCGGAAGCCACTACTCTATCCGGCTGAGCTACGAGCGCCTGGCCGCGTAGTATGCCAGAACCGACGCCTGCGCGAGACGGCTCTGCTGCACCGGCGGATTCGACACACGCAGACCTGCAGCCTGTGCGTGCTGCCCAGCGCAGCGGCCAACGCGGCGCCCGGGGGTGGGATGGGCCGGCCAACCTGCGCGCGCTTGTGCGCACCTGGGCCGCGCAGGCCCTGCCCGCCGGCATCGCCCGCATGACCGCGACCAGGCGCGCTGCTACCCTTTGCGGCATGAACGAGCATGGCGTGGAACCGGCACCTGCGGCGTCGGCACTTGGGTGGCCCGAACGGCTGGCGCAATACTGGAAGCTGGTGCGCGGCGATCGGCCGATCGGCAGCCTGTTGCTGCTCTGGCCGACGTGGTGGGCCCTGTGGCTGGCGGCCGATGGCCTGCCGCCGCCATGGACGCTGTTCGTGTTCACCGCCGGGGTGTGGCTGACCCGCTCGGCCGGCTGCGTCATCAACGACTACGCCGACCGCTGGCTGGACCCGCACGTGGAGCGCACCAAGTCGCGCCCGCTGGCCACCGGCGCGGTGTCCGGGCGCGAAGCGCTGTGGGTGTTCGTGGTGCTGATGCTGGTGGCCTTTGCACTTGTGCTCAGCCTCAACTGGCTGACGGTGGCACTGAGCGTGCCGGGCGTGTTGCTGGCCGCCAGCTACCCGTATCTCAAACGCCATACCCACCTGCCGCAGGTCTACCTGGGCATGGCCTTCGGCTGGGGCATCCCGATGGGCTTTGCCGCCGTGCAGGGCAGCGTGCCGCTGCTGGGCTGGCTGCTGTACGCGGCCAACATCCTGTGGGCCACCGCCTACGACACCTGGTACGCCATGGTCGACCGCGACGACGACCTGCGCATGGGCAGCAAGTCCACCGCCATCCTGTTCGGCCGCTACGACCTGCTTGCCCAGGGCGCGCTGTATGCGCTGATGTTTGCCACCCTGGCCGCGGTCGGCCTGCGTGCCGACCTCGGTGCTGCGTACTGGGCAGGCCTGGGGGCGGCAGCGCTGCTGGTGGCCTACGAATTCCGCATCGCCCGCCACCGCGAACGTGGCCCCTGCTTCCGCGCCTTCCTGCACAACAACTGGGTCGGCCTGGTGATCTTCGTCGGCATCGCGGGGGCGGTGGCTGGGCGCTGAGAATCGGGAATCGGGAATCGGGAATTGCGGACTGCGGACTGCGGAGTCGGTGTCGGTGTCGTAACGCCTGGCACGGCTGCGCCATCCGGCGACAGCCCCCCACCCTATCAAAGGCAACGGGCTGACAGGCCCGCCCTCACGGCACCCGCGCGCACACCCAGGCGTCCACCCGCTGTACGCCGGCCCGGCGCAAGGCCTGCGCGGCGGCGTGCAAGGTCGCTCCGGTGGTCATCACATCGTCCACCAGCGCCACATGCGCCGGTAGCGGGCCACGCGCCACAAAGGCGTCGCGCAGGTTGCGCTGGCGCTCGGCGGCATCCAGCTCCGATTGCGGCGCGGTAGCACGCACACGCCGCAGCAATGGCAGGCACGGCAACTGCAATGCGCGGCCCAGTGGCCTGGCCAGCTCCAGCGCCTGGTCGTAGCCCCGCTGACGCAGGCGTTGCCGGTGCAGGCTCACCGGCACCAGTGCCTGCGGCCGTGGCAACTGGGCGCAGCGCCTGGCCATCAGCTCGCTCAGCAGGCGACCGGCCGCCAGGTCCTGGTGGAACTTGAAGCGGCGCAGCAGGCCATCCACCGGCCAGCGATAGGTAAAGCAGGCATGCACGCGCTGCAGCGGTGGCAGCTGCTGCAGGCACTGCCCGCACAGCGCCACACTATCGGATGCGAACAATGGCGTGGCGCAGCACAGGCAGGCATGGCCGTGCTCCGGCAGGGCGGCGCGGCAGGAGGGGCATAGATCGCAATCGGCCATGCCCGCTTCCGCGCACACCAGGCAAAGGCTCGGCAGCAACAGCCGCAGCACCCGCTGCGGCCACCTGTAAACCGAACCCACTGCAGTGAAGTTGACAGTCTCTTCCATGCTCACCAGACTGCCTGGCTTTCAAGCCGCTGACTGTCAGGAAACCCCGATGTCTGTTGTCGTACGCCATGACTGGGATCGCAAAGACGTGCAGGCGCTGTTCGAGCTGCCGTTCCCCGAGTTGCTGCATCACGCGGCCAGTGTGCACCGCGCACATTTCGATCCCGCTGAAGTGCAGGTCTCCACGCTGCTATCGGTCAAGACCGGCGGCTGCCCGGAAGATTGCGCGTACTGCCCGCAGGCACAGCGCTACGACACCGGCGTGAGCGCGCAAAAACTGATGGAGACCGACGACGTCGTCGCCAAGGCGCGCCAGGCCAAGGCCGCCGGCGCCTCGCGTTTCTGCATGGGCGCGGCATGGCGCTCGCCCAAGGAGCGCGACATCCCCAAGGTGGCGGCGATGATCCGCGAGGTCAAGGCGCTGGGGCTGGAAACCTGCGCCACGCTGGGCATGCTCGACGCCGGCCAGGCGCGTGCGCTCAAGGACGCCGGGCTGGACTACTACAACCACAATCTGGACACCGCGCCGGATTACTACGATTCCATCATCCACACCCGCCAGTACCAGGACCGCCTGAACACCCTGGAGCATGTGCGCGATGCGGGCCTGAAGACCTGTTGCGGCGGCATCGTCGGCATGGGCGAAACCCGCGAGCACCGCATCGGCCTGCTGCTGGCCCTGGCCACCTTGCCCGCGCATCCGGACTCGGTGCCGATCAACCAGCTGGTGCAGGTGCCCGGAACCCCGCTGCACGGTACCCAGCAGCTGGATCCGTTCGAGTTCGTGCGCATGATCGCCGTCGCCCGCATCACCATGCCCAAATCGATGGTGCGCCTGTCCGCAGGCCGCGAAGCGATGAGCGACGAGTTGCAGGCGCTGTGTTTCCTTGCCGGTGCGAACTCGATCTTCTACGGCGAAAAACTGCTCACCACCGGCAACCCGGACACCGAACGCGACCAGGCGCTGTTCCAGCGCCTGGGCCTGCGCCCGATGCAGGTCACCGTCGATGCCGCCGACCACGACCACCCCGGCACCGTGCATGCTGACATCACCTGCGGGGCGGCATGCGGGCACGCGGCGTAACGACGGGTCTTCCTCGCTGCAGAACTCATGCTGCTGCGCGCGATCGCCTGGCTCCAGGCGATTGCGCACACCGGCAACGCCCGCACCGGCCGTCGGCATCCGCTGGGCGATGCAAGCGCGGCACGCTACGCTGGCGGCCCTTTCCGTGACCGACTGCTCATGACTCGCCCCGATCTGCACGAACGGATTTCATCACTGCGCACGGTGCGCGTGGCCCAGGAGCGGGTACGGGTGCGGCGGCTGGTCGGCCGCCGCGACGGGGTGCGGCTGGAAATCGATGGCCGCTGGCTGACCGGCTTCTGCTCCAACGACTATCTGGGCCTGTCGCAGCAATTCGAAGTGGTGGCCGCACTGCAGGACGCCGCCGCGCGCGATGGTGCCGGCGCCGGCGCCGCGCACCTGATCTGCGGCCACCACACCGCGCACGAGACGCTGGAACGCGAGATCGCCGACTGGCTGGGCTATCCGTCGGCCTTGCTGTTCGGCAGCGGCTTCGCCGCCAACCTGGCCGTGCAGCAGGCCCTGCTCAGCGAAGAAGACGATGTGTGCGTGCAAGACCGACTCAATCACGCCAGCCTGCTCGATGGCACGCGCCTGGCCGGCTGCCGGCTGCGGCGCTATCCGCACCTGGACGTGGAAGGCGCAATGCGCCAGCTCAAGGGTGCACCCGAGGGTGCGGCGATGCTGGCCAGCGACGGCGTCTTCAGCATGGATGGCGACGTGGCGCCGTTGCGCGCGTTGAGCCTGGTGGCGCGCATGCAGCAGGCGCTGTTCTATGTCGACGATGCGCACGGCGTGGGCGTGCTCGGCCCACAGGGGCGCGGCTGCGTGGCCGATGCCGGGCTGGGCGTGGCTGAAGTGCCCTTGCAGTTGGTGACCCTGGGCAAGGCGCTGGGCGGTTATGGCGCGGTGGTGGTCGGCGAGGAAGCGCTGGTGCGCCATCTGGCCGAAACCGCGCGCCCCTATATCTACACCACCGCCCTGCCGCCAGCGCAGGTGGCCGCCACGCTGGCCGCGGTGCGCCTGGCACGCCGCGACGACTGGCGCCGCGCGCGCCTGGTCGACCTGATCGGCACCTTCCGCGACGGGGCGCGCCGGCATGGTTTCGAACTGATGGCCTCCGATACGCCGATCCAGCCCCTGCTATGCAGCGAAGAGGCCACGGTGATGGCGATGTCGGCCGCGCTCGAACAGGCCGGCTTCATGGTCGGTGCGATCCGCCCACCCACCGTGCCCGAAGGCAAGGCGCGCCTGCGCGTGACCTTGTCGGCGTTGCACACTCCGCAACAGGTGCAGGCGCTGATCGAAGCCATCGTGCAGGCACGCGATGTGGTCAGCCGGCAACCGCTGCGCATCTCTGCCTGAGCGCGTGCAACACCACACCGGCGCAGCGCAGCGCCTGGGAGGCGTTGTCATTGCTGTATCTGGGCAGCGCCTGCGCGGGCGCTCACGACCACATCGCCCAGGCATTGGCCGCCTCACCCTTCACGCTGCTACAGTTGCGCACGATGTTGCTGCATGAGGTGCATCCGGTGTTGATCGGCAATCTGCGCAGCGTGGCGGGTGTGTGGGATGGATTCGAGTCGCAGTGGCTGGCCGCGGCGATCACCGCGCGCCGTGCACGGCGCTGGCGATGGCCCGACCGCTGGTGCTGGCGTGGTGACGCGCGCACGCAGTGGGCCGTGCTCGCACCGAAGATCCAGGCGCTGCGCGCGATCGATACGCGCTGATCTGGGCAGGCTGCACCGAAGACCATCCACTGCCCACCGATCGGCGACAATGCGCACATGCATATCGATGTCATCGGCCAAGGGCCTGCGCTGGTTCTTCTGCACGGTTGGGCGCTGCACGGCGGGGTGTTCGCACCGCTGGTGGAGCGGCTGTCGCCGCACTTTCAATTGCATCTGGTGGATCTTCCCGGGCACGGCTTCAGCCGTGCAGACAGCACGCCGCTGGCGCTGCCCGACGTGGTGGCCGGGATCGCCGCCGCCACGCCACCGGCGGTGTGGCTGGGCTGGTCGCTGGGTGGGCTGTTCGCGCTGCAGGCGGCCGCCACGCTGCCGCAGGTCCGCGCGTTGGCGATGATCGCCGCCACGCCCCGCTTCGTGCGCGGCAGCGATTGGCCGGACGCGGTCGAACGCGAGGTCTTCGTGCAGTTCGGCCAGGATCTTGCACGCGATTATCGCGGCACGCTGGAACGGTTTCTGGCACTGGATACGTTGGGCTCGGCGCATGCGCGCGCCGAGTTGCGCAGCCTGCGCGAGACGCTGACCGCGCGCGGCGAGCCGGCGGCCGAGGCATTGCAGCAGGGTCTGCAGCTGCTGGAGCGCACCGACCTGCGCCGCGCGCTGCCGCAGCTGACCCGCCCCAGCCTATGGATCGGCGGCCAGCGCGACCGGCTGGTGCCGGCGGCCGGCATGCAGGCCGCCGCCGCACGCACGCCGCAGGCCCAGACGCTGACCATCACCGGCGGCGGTCACGCACCGTTCCTGGGCCATGCCGACCAGGTTGCCGACGCACTGCAACGCTTCGTTGCGTCCTTGGCCTGAGCAGATCGCCGATCCTGCGGCGCGGCGCACACACGCAGCACTGTGCAGGTGCACCCGTTCACCGATGGGATAGGAGTAACCCGCCCACATCGATTCCCTCTGCCGCGGCCACAGGCGACAATAGCGGCGCAATGAACAGTACCTTCGATCCCCGTCATGTCCGCCGCGCCTTCGCGCGCGCCGCCAGCAGTTATGCCGCCGCCGCCGCGCTGCAGCGCGAAGTGGAAACCCGCCTGCTCGAATCGCTGGATTACCTGGGCGACCAGGTGCCCAACGTGGTGCTGGATGTGGGCGCCGGCCCCGGCCATGCCAGCAGCAGCATCAAGAAGCGCTGGCCCAAGGCCCAGGTGATTGCGCTCGACCAGGCCATGCCGATGCTGCGCCACGCGCGCAAGGCCGCTGGTTGGTGGAAGCCGTTCGCGCAGGTCTGCGCCGATGCCCGTGCACTGCCAGTGGCCGATGGCAGCGTGGATGTGATCTTCAGCAACCTGTGTCTGCAGTGGGTGGAAGACCTGCCGGCGGTGTTCGCCGGATTCCGTCGTGCGCTACGCCCGGGTGGGCTGCTGCTGTGCTCCACCTTCGGCCCGGATACCTTGATCGAATTGCGCGAAGCCTTCGCCCAGGCCGACACCGCCCCGCACGTCAGCCGCTTCCCGCCGATTGCGCAATTCGGCGATGCCTTGATGTTGTCCGGCTTTCGCGACCCGGTGCTGGACCGCGACCTGTTCACCCTTACCTACAACGACCTGCCCGCGCTGATGCGCGAGTTGCGCGCAATGGGCGCGACCAATGCGCTCAGCAACCGCCGCGCCACCCTCACCGGACGCGGCCGCTTCGCTGCCGCCAGTGCTGCCTACGAGCCACTGCGCCGGCCAGACGGCACCCTGCCCAGCTCCTGGGAAGTGATCTATGCGCAGGCCTGGGCCCCGGCGGCGGGCGCACCCATCCGCGAACGCGGCCAGGACATCGCCAGTGTCCCGGTCGCTTCCATCCCGATCCGCCGCCGCAGCGAATAACCGCGGCCTTGCACCACCGGCAGCCTTCCGCGCCGGTGACACACAGCATTGCGTTGGTGCCGCCCTGCGTCGCGCGGGGGCGATCGCACCACCCGGTATGATTCATTAATCAACGATGTGCGCTGCGCGTCCAATCCGCCGCTCCCCCATCGCGGCTCCCGCTTCCAATTGGCTCCCCATGTTGAAATGGCTTCTCATTGCGCTGTTCATCGCATCGGCGTTGTACATCCATTATCGCGGTCGCGTGCGGCACCGGCTCAGCCGGCAGCTGCTGGACCATTCCACCTTCATGGCGCCGATCAACGCGCTGATGTATCTGTGTTCACGGGTGCCGACCACGCCCTTCGTCGACCCCGGCAGGGAATTTCCGGAGCTGAGCCCGCTGCGCGCGAACTGGCCGGCGATCCGCGATGAAGCGGTGGCGCTGCAGCAGATGCAGAAGATCCGCGCCGCCGACGGCTACACCGACATCGGCTTCAATTCGTTCTTCCGCCGCGGCTGGAAGCGCTTCTACCTGAAGTGGTACGGCACCGCGCACCCGTCGGCGGCCGAGCTGTGCCCGCAGACCACCGCCTTGCTCAAATCCATCCCTGCGGTGAAGGCGGCGATGTTTGCCGAACTGCCGCCCGGCAGCGAACTGCGCCCGCATCGCGACCCGTTCGCCGGCTCGATGCGCTTGCACCTGGGCCTGGCCACGCCCAACGACGAGCGCTGTTTCATCGACGTGGACGGGCAGCGCCACAGCTGGCGCGATGGCGAGTGGACCATGTTCGACGAGACCTACATCCACTATGCGCGCAACGATACCGACCAGGATCGCATCATCCTGTTCTGCGATATCGAGCGGCCGATGCGCTGGCGCTGGGCAGCGGCGGTGAACCGCTTCGTCGGCCGCAGCCTGCTCTCGGCCGGTGCCTCGCCCAACCAGGAAGGCGACAAGACCGGCGGCATCAACCGCGTGTTCCGCTACTTCTACGCCGCGCGGCTGAAGGCCAAGGCGCTGAAGCAACGCAACAACCCGCTGTACCAGGTGCTCAAGTGGAGCATCTTCGTGCTGGTGGTGATCGGCATCGTACGGCTGTAACCCCGTAGGAGCGCACCCGGGCGCGACAGGCCTTACCGATACCGCCTTATTGCGCGCCCACTCCTGTCCCGCCCTCCCACCCATGCCGCCGGGCATTGGCAGGCCACGCCCTCAGCGCGACACCTGCGCGATCCATTCCTGCAGGTTGTAGTAGTTGGTGACCCGGACGATGCTGTTCTTGCGGATTTCGAAGAAGGCACCGCCCGGCAGGACATAGGTCTGCCCGCGGGCATCGGGCAAGCCTTCGTCGGTGCTGTGGTAGACCCCGTGCACCACGTATTCGGCGCCGACGCGCGTGCCATCTTCGTTGGCGGTCACCACGATCTCGTGCAATTGCTCGTGGTAACTGTCGTGCATGCGCTTCAGGAAGACCGCGAAATCCGCCCGGCCAATCTCACGCGGCCCCTGATTGAGGTCGTGGGCGACATCTTCGCTCAGCAGCGCCAGCATGCCGCCCCAATCGCTACGGTTGAAGGCCGCGTAATAGGCCTGGACCAGGCCGGTGGCGCGTTGTCGTTCGCTCTGAGGCATGCTCGAACCTGCCGCTGGGAAAGTCCGCATCATAGAGGGCTAGGCTCCCTGTGCCACCAGATCGCGATGGAAGTAGTAGACCTCCTGCAGCAGGAAACGCCAGCTGGTGTGGACGCTGCGGAAGCGCGTACTGGGCGTGGACGAGGCCAAGGCATCCACGCCCAGCTCCCGGCTCAGCCGCAGCGCGCGCGCCATGTGCAGCGGGTCGCTGACGATGATCGCCCGATGCAGGCCATGCCGCGCCATCAGCGCGTGCGCCTGCTCCAGGTTCTGGCGGGTGGTGCGCGAGCGGGTTTCGATCATGATCGCGTCCGACGGCACGCCATGCCGCAGTGCGTAACGCCGTGCCACCTGCGACTCGGCAAAGCGTGCGCCATTGCCGAAGCCGCCGGTAAACAGCAGGTACGGCGCATAGCCTTGCGCGTACAGGTCCAGGGCATGCCGGATCCGCTCTTCGAACACTGGCGACGGACGCGCGTCGTAGGCAGCCGCGCCCAGCACGATGATGACATCGGCCGGCGCAGCCTGATTGCGGTCGCCCACCCAGACGATCCAGCCCGCCACCCCCGCCAGCCAGATCAGCGCCAGCATGCACAACCGCCAGCCCCATCCCCACAGCCCCGGCCCACGCGAGCGCCTGCTCACGCCATCGCCCATGGCAGCGCGTCCAGATCCACATTGCCGCCGGACAGCACCAGCCCCACCCTGCGCCCGGCAAACCGGGCGGGGTCGGCCAGCACTGCCGCCAGCGTGATCGCCGAAGATGGCTCCACCACTTGCTTGAGTATCTGCCACAGCAAGCGCATCGCCTGCACCACCGCCGCATCGTCCACGGTCAGCACCTGCGCCCCGGCGGCCCGCAGCAGCGCGAAGTTCGGCGCGCCCAAGGTGCCGCGCAGGCCATCGCAAAGGGTGTCGGGAACGAAATCGACCAGGTGCTGCCCGGCGGCCAGCGAACGCGCAGTGTCGGCCGCCCCGTCCGGCTCGGCCAGCACCAGCGCGCAGCCTGGCGCCGACTGCAGTGCCAGCGCCGCCCCGGCCGCGAGCCCACCACCGCCGACCGGCACCACCAGCACGTCCAGCCCGCCACTTTGATGCAGCAGTTCCAGCGTGGCGGTGCCCTGCCCGGCGATCACCGCTGGATCGGCATAGGGATGCACCAGGGTCGCCCCCGTGGTGGCCTGGACCTGCGCGCACAACTGCTCGCGCGCGGCGATGGTCGGCGCACAGCGCCACAACGCGGCCCCGTGACGGGAGATATTGGCCAGCTTGGCGGCCACAGCGCCCTCGGGCACCACGACATGACAGCCGATCCCACGCGTGCGGGCGGCCAGTGCCAGCGCCGCGCCATGATTGCCGGACGAATGGGTGACCACACCTCGCGCGGCCTGCGCCGGCGACAGCCCCCACACCGCATTGCAGGCACCACGGAATTTGAACGCGCCACTGCGCTGCAGGTGTTCGGCCTTGAAGAACAGCTGCGCACCGCTCAGTGTGTCCAGGCTGTGCGAGGTCAGCACCGGTGTCGGTGCGCAATGCGGCGCGATGCGCGCGGCTGCTTGCAGGACATCGTGGTGGGCGGGAGGGGCCGTTTCGAGCATGCCGCAAGATTAACGTATCGTCCCGTTCTTCACGGCTCGCACCCAGGCCGTCCCAGCATGCTGGACGGGTCAGGAACCGCACCCTGGCTGCCAAGTTAAGGACCGATTCAAAGCGGCGGTTCGAAAGTGGCAACATGGTTGCAGGAGGGCACCATCGATGAAATTCCGTCTGATCTTCGCCGCCGGGCTACTCGCCCTGAGCGGCTGCGCAACCTACGACTACACCGGCGCCGGGGCGGGCGGCTATTACCGCGGCGCCCCGGCGGTGCAGTATCGCTATCCGCCGGGATATTCGCCGTTCTACTACGGTAATCCGTATGGGCCTTACGGCGGGGGTGGGTTCGGCCTCTACAACTACCCGGTCTACCCGATCTATCGCGGTGGCGGCTACTACTATCGGCCCTACGATCGTCGCCCGCAGTATCGGCCGCCACGCCCGCAGGGTGGCTTCGGCGGGCCGCGACCGAGCGGTCTCCGGCCACCCTCCAGTGCACCGTCAACGCGCCCGCCGCCCAGGATCGGCGCGCCGCCGCGGGTGATTCGGGAAATCCAGCGGCAGATGCCGCGCCAGCCGGTTCCATGACTTGCTGACTGCGACGTGCCCCACAAATGAGAGTGATGGGGCTTGCGTTCAGCCCGCTCTTGGTCGCAAGCTAGCTGTTCGGTGTGACCCGCCGCGTCATGTTGTGACCTGAGCCCGCCGCACAAGCCAGTTTATGTCGATGTCCGACAGGGAAATCTGGATCCCCCCTGTTCCGGCCCTGTCGGATATCGGCGCCTTCAACGCATAAAGCCCCGGCATGCCGGGGCTTTATGCGTTGTGGCATTGGCCCCGCCCGGCCATGCAGCGCCGGCAGCCATCGAAAGGCGTGAGACCTGGAAACCAGTGGTCCGAAATAAAAAACCAGAAATAAAAAATAAGGGTCGGCAGTCCCCCGACTACCGACCCTTACGCGACCCCGACGCACGCGCGGCTGGCCCCTGTTCCAATTCCAGCCTTTGCGCCCATGTCGCAATGCCACGCCGGGTGCGATAGGGATATCCGCACGAAACATGCCAACTTGAGTGCCAGTATTGAAATTTGTGATTTACATCACAAATTTACGGGACAAGTGACCGCATTGCCGCTTCAGCCGATACTTGCCTGGCCGTTGTCCTCCCTACCGCTTCCAGTCCACGCCCATGTCCGACTCCTTCTATCGCTTCGATGTCATCGTGATCGGTGGCGGCCACGCCGGCACCGAGGCGGCGCTGGCGTCTGCACGCGCCGGTGCGCGCACCCTGCTGCTGACCCACAACATCGAGACCGTGGGGGCGATGAGCTGCAATCCGGCCATCGGTGGGATCGGCAAGGGGCACCTGGTCAAGGAGATCGATGCGCTGGGCGGCGCCATGGCGCGGGCGGCCGACCTGGCCGGGATCCAGTGGCGCACGCTCAATGCCTCCAAGGGGCCGGCGGTGCGCGCCACCCGCTGCCAGGCCGACCGCAACCTCTACCGCAACGCGATCCGCCGCATGGTCGAGGCGCAGCCCAAGCTGACGGTGTTCCAGGCGGCGGTGGACGATCTGGTCACCCACAACGGCGCAAGCGAGGCCGATAGCGTGCGCGGGGTCATCACCCAAACCGGGCTGCGCTTCGAAGCCCCGGCCGTGGTGCTCACTGCCGGCACCTTCCTGGCCGGCAAGATCCATGTCGGCCAAACCCAATACGCGGCCGGGCGCATGGGCGACCCGCCGGCCACCACCCTGGCCGCGCGCCTGCGCGAACGGCCGTTCGCCATCGACCGGCTCAAGACCGGCACCCCGCCGCGCATCGACGGGCGCTCGCTGGACTACGGCGTGATGGTCGAGCAGCCGGGCGACGACCCGCTGCCGGTACTGTCGTTCATGGGCCAGGTCGGCGACCATCCGCGCCAGGTCAGCTGCTGGATCACCCAGACTACCGAGCAGACCCACGACATCATTCGCCAGGCGCTGCATCGCTCGCCGTTGTATTCCGGGCAGATCGAAGGCATCGGCCCGCGCTACTGCCCGTCGATCGAAGACAAGGTGGTGCGTTTCGCCGACAAGACCAGCCACCAGATCTTCGTCGAACCCGAAGGACTGGAAGTGACCGAGATCTATCCCAACGGGATTTCCACCTCGCTGCCGTTCGATGTGCAGCTGGCGCTGGTGCGCTCGATTCACGGGTTTGCGCAGGCGCATATCACCCGCCCCGGCTATGCCATCGAATACGACTTCTTCGACCCGCGCGGGCTCCGTGCCTCGCTGGAAACCAAGGCAATGGGCGGGCTGTTCTTCGCCGGCCAGATCAACGGCACCACCGGTTACGAAGAAGCCGCCGCGCAAGGGCTGCTGGCCGGCCTCAACGCCGCCCGGCATGTGCAGGGGCTGCCGGCGTGGTCGCCGCGCCGCGACGAAGCCTACCTGGGCGTGCTGGTGGACGATCTGATTACCCACGGCACCACCGAGCCGTATCGCATGTTCACCAGCCGCGCCGAATACCGGCTGCAGCTACGCGAAGACAATGCCGATGCGCGCCTGACCAGTGTCGGCCGCCGCATGGGCCTGGTCGATGACGCACGCTGGGCGCGCTTTTCGGCCAAGCAGGAGGCCGTGCAGCGCGAAAGCGCGCGGCTGTCCGCGCTATGGGCCACGCCGGGCAATGCACTGGGACGCGAAGTGACCCAGACCCTGGGCGTGTCGCTCAGCCGCGAGACCAATGTGCTGGACCTCATCAAGCGCCCGGAGCTGAACTACGCCAGCCTGATGCGCGTCCCGACCCTGGGGCCGGGCGTGGACGATGCGCAAGTGGCCGAACAGGTGGAAATCAGCGTCAAGTACGCCGGCTACCTGGACCGCCAGCGCGACGATATCGCGCGCCAGCTGCGCCAGGAGAACACGCCGATCCCGCCGAATTTCGATTATGCCGGCGTACGCGGATTATCGATCGAGGTGCAGCAGAAACTCGAACGCGTGCGTCCGCACCATATTGGTCAGGCGCAACGCATTGCCGGAATGACACCGGCGGCAATTTCGCTGCTGCTGGTCCATCTGGAACGCGCGCGGCGCAGCCAGGTCGCCTAGCGCCTGCCGCGTGCCGCCGCCGGGCGCTGCGCAAACGCAGGCTGCAGGCAGGCACGACCACCACCGGCACATGCGCTTGCAGCAGCGCATTGCCTGAACCGTCGGCATGCCCGGACGGCTTGAAGCGATGGCCCGTCCTGATTAGCGAAGATCAGGCGATCAAAGGCGCACCATTGTCACTGGACGGTCGCTGGACAGGCGAGAAACGTTGCTATGATTTTGCCAACCACGACACATTTCCTCAGATGAACGCAGTTAGCACGTTACTGGCCACCACGTTTCGACTCGCCTGCCCCGTCGTGATCCTGACGTTGGCAAGTATCTGTCCTGCCCATGCCAATACCGAGGAAGACGGGCGGTATTGGTTGAGTGTCTACGCCCAGGGCAAGTTGCCGGTGGAGAATCTCTACTGGAGCATGGATATCCATCCACGCTGGCGCGAGGAAGGCGAGCAGTTCGATCAATTGATCCTGCGTCCGGCGCTGTTCTATCGACTCAACCCCAAGGCCAGCGTCTGGATGGGTTACGACACCATCATCACCCATCCGGCCGGGCAGCCATCCAATCGCGAGAATCGTTGGTGGGGCCAGTTTCAGTATCAGTTCGATCCGGTCGCCAACATCAGCATCACCAGCCGCACGCGCCTGGAACAACGTCATCGCGAAGACTTCGCCGATGAAGGTTACCGGGTGCGGCAGATGATCCGGGCCACGCGGCCCAGCGGATTCAGTCCGCAACTGTCCTGGGTGTTGTTCAACGAACTGTTCGTCAATCTGGATCAGACGCAATGGGGCGCTCGGCGCGGTATCGACCAGAATCGCGTCTTCGTCGGCATCAACTGGAAGTTCAATGCCATTTCCAACGTCGACGTGGGCTATCTGAACCAGTTCGTCAACACGCGGGCAGTGGACCGCGAAAACCATGTGTTGATGACCACGTTCCGCTTCAACTTCTGATGCAGCGCCCCGGTCTTGCGGGCGCTGGCGCAGGGCTGCGCAGCGCCGTCAATCGTCTTGCGCTGCGGCTTCGCGGCCTTGCTGGCGAATCAGGTTTTCCTGGCGTGCGTCCTCGATCGAGGCGCGCACGGCACGCACGTCGGCGCGCCGGGTATCGAACCTGAAACGCCCGCTCAAGGCGCTGTCCGGGCGCAGTTCGCCCTTTTCGTAGAGCGCCCACATCTCTTCGCCGTAGTGGGTGTCCAGCAGTTCCGGCGCGAAGCGGCCCAGGCAATCGCGCAGGTTGTGCACGTCGCGCAGCAGCATCTCGCGCGCGGCGTTGTTGCCGGCGGCGCTGACGACCTGCGGGAAATCGATCACCACCGGACCCTGCGGCGACACCAGCACGTTGTATTCGGAGAGGTCGCCGTGCACCAGGCCCAGCGACAGCATCTTGACCACATCGCCGATCAGGCTGGTGTGGAAGGCGCGTGCCTGCTCCGGCTCCAGGTCCACTTCGCCCAGGCGCGGTGCGCTATGCCCGGCTGCGTCGGTAACCAGATCCATCAACAGCACACCATGGAAATAGCCGCGCGGTCTGGGCACGTGCACGCCGGCATCCACCAGTTGGTAGAGGGCATCGGCCTCGGTGTTCTTCCATGCGGTTTCGGCTTCGCGTCGGCCGAACTTGGTGGCCTTGCCCATCGCCCGCGCCTGGCGGCTGCCGCGCACCTTGCGCCCTTCCTGGTACTGCACGCGCGCCTGGAAACTGCGTTGCGCCATGTCCTTGTAGACCTTGGCGCACAGCACGTCCGAGCCTGCGCCGACCACGTAGACGGACGCTTCCTTGCCGCTCTTCAGTGGCCGTAACACCACGTCGATCACGCCGTCGTCGATCAGCGGCTGCAGACCCTTGGGGGTTTTCATGGACTAGAAGGACCGATCCGGAACAAGCCAGCGACGATTATGCGGCAACCTGGGTGAAGCGTTTACATGCCAACCGCATCCACCGCGGCCGGCGCACGCTGCCGCGAGCGCTTACCATGTCCGAACCTGCACAAGCCGCGACCCGATGCCCGACACGCCTGCCCGCCGCCGTGCCCCGCCCGCCACCGCCGCCAGTGGCGAACGCGGCCTGCCACACGCCTTGATGCAGCAGATCGCCGCCGCCCGCGGCGATCCCGATTTCATGACCTCGCTGGGACGTGGACTGGTGGTGCTGAGCGTGTTCGCACAGCATGCGCGCGAGGTGACGATGTCGCAGATCAGCCTGGAAACCGGTATTTCGCGCGCCGCGGTGCGTCGAGTGCTGCATACGCTGACCACGCTGGGCTATGTCGGCGAGCAGGGCCGCGGCTATGTGCTGCTGCCGCGCGTGCTCGGGCTGGGCGGTGCATATGTGGCGTCCTCGTCGATGACCGCCGCCGCGCAGCCGGTGCTGGATGGTCTGCGCGATCAGGTGCTGGAATCCTGCTCGCTGGGCGTGCTGGACGGCGACGACCTGCTGTACGTGGCGCGCGCGGAAACGGTACGCATCATGTCCATCGGGCTACGCCCGGGCACCCGGTTGCCGGCCTATTGCACCTCCATGGGGCGGGTGCTGCTGGCAGCGCTGCCTGCCGACACCCTGCAGGCCTATCTGGAACGCACCACGCTGCGCCCGCGCACCGAGCGCACGGTGAGCCAGGCTCCGGCGCTGCTGGAGGTGCTGGCGCGCACGCGCCGCGAGGGCATGTGCCTGATCGACCAGGAACTGGAAATCGGCCTGCGCTCGATCGCGGTGCCGGTGCGCAACCTGCGCGGCGAGGTGATCGCGGCGTTGAACATCGGCGCCCAGGCCGGCCGCGTCAGCCTGCAGACCATGCAGATGCAACTGCTGGAGCCGCTAAAACAGGCCGCGCAGCGCCTGGGCACCTTGCTGAGCTAGGGACCGCAAGAAGAACCGCAAGCGTGCTGCACGCCGGCCGCTTCAGTCTTCCGCCGCCTGTTCCTGCAGGATCGGGGCAGCCAGCGCAAAGGCATGATTGGCGGCCGGCACGCCGCAATAGATTGCCGCCTGCAACAATACTTCCTTGATCTGCTCCGGGGTCACGCCGTTGTTGCGCGCCGCCCGCACATGCAGCTTGAACTCCTCGTCGTGGCCCAGGGCGACCATCATCGACAGGGTCATCAGCGACCGGGTATGCGCGGGCAGGCCATCGCGGGTCCAGATGGTGCCCCAGGCGTAGCGGGTAATCAGGTCCTGGAATTCGTCGGTCAGCGGGCTGCGTGCAGCCAGCGCGCGGTCGACGTGCGCGTCGCCCAGCACGCGGCGGCGTTCGCGCAAGCCAGCCTTGTATCGCTCGTCTTCGTGCATCGGATGTCCTTGCAGGTGGGGGTCAGTCGTTCAACAGGAAGCCCAGTACCGCCTCGTTGAAGGCGGCGGGCGATTCCAGGTTGCAGATATGGCGGCCGGGAACCTGGGCGTAGTGGCCGTCGGGGGCGGCGTAGGCGATCTCGCGCAGGTCCGGCGGCGGACATACCGGGTCGTCGTCGCCGGCCACGGCCAGCAGCGGCAGCGCCAGGCCATCCAGCGCGCCGCGAAAATCCGCCTCGGCCACGGCCTGGCAGCATGCAACGTAGCCCGCCGGCGACGTGGAGACGAAGGCGGCTGCGACCATGTCCAGCCGCTGCGCGTGGCTGAGCGCAAAGGCCGGGGTGAACCAGCGCTGCAAGGTGGCGTCGATCAGCGTCGGCAGGCCTTCGCTGCGCACCTGCTCGATGCGCGCCTCCCAGCTGGCGGAGCTGCCGATTTTCTGCGCGGTGGCGCACACCACCACCCGGCGCAGCCGCTGTGGCGCGTGCAGGCTCAGCCACTGCCCGGTGAGCCCACCGATCGACAGCCCGCAGAAATCGCTGCGTTCGATCTGCAGGGCGTCCCACAGCGCCAGCACGTCCTGGGCCAGTTCGGCGATGCTGTAGGGGCCGGGCGGGGCTTCCGAGTCGCCGTGGCCGCGGCGGTCGTAACGCAGGATGCGGTAGTGCGGGGCGAAGGCTTCGATCTGCACGTCCCACATGTGCAGATCGGTGCCGAGCGAGTTGCAGAAGGTCAGCCAGGGCTTTCCTTCGGTGCCGTCCAGGCGGTAGTGCAGGCGATGCGTGGGCAAGTGGAGATAGGCCATTGGGGCACCGTCAACGGGATGGGAAGCCGGCCAGCGCGCGGTCGATCCAGACCGACGACATGCCGCGCCAGCTGTCGCCATCGAACACCGCCTGCAGTTGCACCGGCGTGAGTATCGCGCCGACCTGCGCCTCCTCGCCCAGCACCTGGCGCAGATGCCGTTGCTGCTGCTGTGCGCGCCGCACGGCCTGTTCGACCAGCGCATGCGCCTGCGCCTTGCCGAGCTGCGGCGCCAACGCGAAGACCGCCGCCTCGGCATAGAGCACCCCACCATGACTGTCCAGGTGCGCGCGCATGCGCGCGCGGTCCAGCTCCAGGCCGTCCAGGCAGGCCTGCATCTGCGCCAGGCTGCCGGCGGTGAGCCGCACGATCTGCGGCAGCGTGTCCCATTCGGCATGCCACTGGCCGGCGGCGCGCTCGTGCGGCTGCAACATCGCGCTGAACAAGGTGGCGACCAGGCCGGGCACGCGCGTGGCCGCGGCGATCGCCGCGACGCTGGACACCGGATTGCGCTTGTGCGGCATCGCCGACGAGCCCCCCTTGCCGGCCGCTGCGGGCTCGAAGGCTTCGCCGACCTCCGACTGCATCAGCAGCACCACATCGCCGGCGATCTTGCCCAGGGTGCCGGCCAGTAGGCCGAAGGCGCAGCCGATCTCGACGATGCGATCGCGGGAGGTATGCCAGGGCAACGCCGGCAACGGCAATGCCAGCGTGCTGGCCAATGCCTGCGCCACCTCCAGCCCACGCGTCTGCAGCGAGGCCAGCGTGCCGGCCGCCCCGCCGAACTGCAGCGCCAGCGCCTCCTCGCGCACGGCGTGCAGCCGGCGATGCGCGCGTTGCAGAGCGTCCAGCCAGCCGGCCGCCTTGAGCCCGAAGGTCACCGGCACCGCGTGTTGCAGCAAGGTGCGCCCGGGCAGGCCGGTGTCGCGCTCGCGTTCGGCCAGCCCGGCCAGGGTGCCGCACAGGCGCTGCAACTGCGGAAGTAGCAGATCCAGCGCGGCGCGCAGCTGCAGCATCGTACCGGTGTCGATGACGTCCTGGCTGGTGGCGCCCCAGTGCACCCAGCGCGCGGCGGCGGCATCGTGTTCGCCGACCCGGGCGGTGAGCGCCTTGACCAGCCCGATGGCAGGATTGCCGGCCAGCGCGGTGGCCTGCGCCAGCGCAGCCAGGTCGTACTGGCGCACATCGCAGGCCAGCACGATGGCGGGCGCCACCTCGGCGGGAATGACGCCGCAGCGCGCCTGCGCCTGGGCCAGCGCTGCCTCGAATTGCAGCATCGCCTGTACCCGCGCCGCGTCGTCGAACAGCGCCTCGCACGCGGGGTCGCCAAATAAGGATTCCAACAGCGAGAACGTGGGACTCATGCAGTGCTTCTCTTGGCGTGACGGCAGCATGGCATCGCCATGCGAAGCTGCCAACCAGCCCGCCGCAGGCGGGCGATATCACTGCGCCTCATGCACAGGCGATGCGCGCTGCGGGCACGCGCATTGCGGGAGGATGACGTGCACATGCGCCGCACCGCCGCGCGCGACCACTGGTGCGGACGCCGGTGCACGGGTCGAACAGGCGGGCCACAGTCGCAACCACGCCCGCAGGTGGCAGGCGGCCGCATCAGTAGTTGAAGAACACGGTCTCGGCGTCGCCCTGCATGTGGATATCCCAGTGGTAGGCGCCGTCGCCACGCGGTTGCGCCAGCAAGGTCCCGCGCCGCGCCGCAGGCACCAGGGCCAGGATGGGGTCGCTGGCCAACTGGGGGTCGTCGGCGAAGTACACCCGGGTCGAGACGCTGTGCAACAGGCCGCGCATGAACACCAGCACGGTCAAATGCGCCGCCTGCGGAACCTCGCCCGGTCCGGCCACCGCGCCCGGCTTGATGGTCGCGAAGGTGAACCGCCCCTCGGCGTCGGTGGCGATACGGCCCCAGCCATCGACCTGCGGCGCATGCGCCTGCCAGCGCGGATCGGCTGGATGCGCATAGATGCCGGCCGCATCGGCCTGCCACAGTTCCAGCACGGCATCGGCCACCGGTGCGCCGGCACCATCGCGGACGCAGCCGCTGATCTGCACATGCGTGCCTGCGGCCTGCGCGGCCGCCAGGCGGTCGCGGTACAGAGGCTCCAGCCCGAGCCTGAAATACGGGCCGACGGTTTGGGAAGGGGTTGTGGAAAGACTCATCGGTTCACTCCCAGACCGTTTGCTTGCGACCGCGCAGCACGATGTCGAAGCGGTACGCCAGCGCATACTCGCTGATCGCGTTCTCCCAGTCGAAACTGGACACCATGCGCTCGCGCGCCAATGCATCGTCCACGCAGTTGTAGATGGGGTCGTACGCCAGCAGCGGGTCGCCGGGGAAATACATCTGCGTGACCAGGCGTTGCCCGATCCCGTCGCCATGCAGCGAGAAATGGATATGTGCCGGCCGCCAGGCGTTGTAGTGGTTGCGCCACGGATAGGCGCCCGGCTTGATGGTCTTGAACGCGTAGCGGCCCTGCGCGTCGGTCAGTACCTGGCCGGTGCCGCGGAAGTTGGGGTCCAGCGGTGCATCGTGGCGGTCGCCGGCGTGCTGATAGCGGCCGGCGGCATTGCATTGCCACACTTCCACCACGCTGTTGCGCACCGGCTTGCCGTTCTCGTCCAGCACCCGGCCGGACACGACGATGCGCTCGCCCAGCGGCTCGCCACTAAAGCCGGCGGTCAGGTCGGCGGCATGCTCCCCCAGGGTGAGACGATCCAGGCGCGGGCCGGTGACCTCCGACAGCGTTGCCGGGATGTCGATGGGCGCGCGGGTGGGTCCGCGCAGGCGGGTGGATGCATAGGGTGGATGCAGATAGGCCGGCTGGGTGCCGGGACGCGGGCGGCGATAGCCGAGCAGCGGATCGGCGCCCGGTTCGTCGGTGGTGGCATCGCGCATGAGGGATCTCCCTGGCCGCACTGCGGCACGTTCAAACGATGTGGATAAGCGATGGTGGCAGCACTGCTGGCTTGGCGTTGGGTCAGAGGCGTTCGATCGCCAGGGCCACGCCTTGCCCGACGCCGATACACATGCTGGCCAGCCCGAGCCGCCCGTTGCCGGCTTCCAGCTGGCGCAGCAGGGTGAGCGCCAACCGCGCGCCACTCATGCCGAGCGGATGGCCCAATGCAATCGCACCACCGTTGGCGTTGACGTGTGCGGCATCATCGGCCAGGCCGAGCTGGCGCGTGCAGGCCAGCGCCTGGGCGGCAAAGGCTTCGTTGAGTTCGATCGCGTCGAATTGGTCCAGGCGCAGGTTCAGGCGCGCCAGCAGGCGCTGCGTGGCCGGCACCGGACCGATGCCCATGTAGGCCGGCTCCACGCCCGCACAGGCGAAGCCCAGCACGCGCGCGCGCGCCTGCAGCCCATGCATGCGCAATGCCTGCGCGGAGGCCAGCAACACGGCGGCGGCGCCATCGTTGATGCCCGACGCATTGCCGGCGGTGACCGTGCCCGGCTGGCGAAAGATCGGCTTGAGCTTGGCCAGCGTCTCGGCCGTGGTGGCCGGGCGCGGCTGTTCGTCGTGTTCCACCGTCGTGGGCGCAACGCCCTTGCGTCCGGCCACCGACACCGGGGTAATCTCGCCATCGAAGAAGCCCGCCGCGCGGGCGGCAGCGGCGCGCTGCTGGCTGCGCAGCGCGAAGGCATCCTGGTCCTGGCGGCTGATGGCATGGCGCTGGGCGAGGTTTTCTGCGGTCTCGCCCATCAGCTCGGTGCCGTGGGCGGCCTGCAGGCGCGGGTTGACGAAGCGCCAGCCCATGGTGGTGTCTTCCAGTTGCTGGGTACGGGCGAACGCGCTGTCGGCCTTGCCCATCACCCAGGGCGCACGCGACATCGATTCCACGCCGCCGGCGATCGCCAAGTCCAGCTCGCCGGCACGGATGCCGCGCGCCACCGTGCCGACCGCATCCAGCCCCGAACCGCACAGGCGGTTGAGCGTGCTGCCCGGCACCGAGGTGGGCAGGCCTGCCAGCAACAAGCTCATGCGTGCGACGTTGCGGTTGTCTTCGCCGGCCTGGTTGGCGCAGCCCAGATAGACGTCGTCGATGGCGGCCGGGTCCAGCGCCGGATGACGCGCCAGCAATGCCGCAAGCGGCACCGCGCCCAGGTCGTCGGCACGCACGCTCGCAAGCGCGCCGCCGTAACGGCCGATGGGGGTGCGGATGCCATCGACCAGATAGACCTCGCTCATGCCTGCGCCCCTGCGGATTGGGTACCGTGCGCGGCATCGGTGCGTGCCTGCAGCGCGCGCAGTGCCTGCAGCTCGGTCGCGGTGGGCGGAGGTGTCTGGGCCAGGTCGTCGGCAAACCGGATCGGCCAGCCGGTGGCCGCGCTCACCTGCTCGCGGGTGATCCCCGGATGCAACGCGGTCACCGTCAGTTCGCGGCTCACCGGGTCCGGCTCCATCACGCACAGGTCGGTGACCACCACGGTGGGGCCGGCACCGGGCAGGCCGGCGCGCTTGCGCGCATCGCCGCCGTCCAGATGCCCGACGGTGGTGATGAAATCCAGCGTCGCCACGAAGCTGCGCCTGGACTGGCGCATGATGATGAAGACCTGCTTGGCGCTGGCCGCGATCTCCGGCGCGCCGCCGGCACCGGGCAGGCGCGTCTTCGGCGCGGCGTAGTCGCCGATCACGGTGGTGTTGAGATTGGCGTGGCGGTCGATCTGCGCCGCGCCCAGGAACCCCACGTCCACGCGGCCGCCCTGCAGCCAGTAGCGAAAGATCTCCGGCGTGGAGACCACGGTGTCGGCGGTCTCGGCCAGTTCGCCATCGCCGATCGACAACGGCAGCACGTCCGGGCGGGCACCGATCGGGCCGGATTCGTAGATCAGGGTGACATCCGGCGCATGCGTCAGCCGGGCCAGATTGGCCGCGGTGGACGGCAGGCCGATGCCGACGAAACAGACGGCGCTGTCGGGCAACCGGCGCGCGGCGGCCACGGTCATCATCTCGTTGGTGCTGACCTCGCTCATGCGGCCACCTGCTGCTGCGAGTGCGCGTACACGCGCTGGAACGCAGTGAAATCCTCGGTATCCAGGATGTGCGTCTGGATCCATTGCTGGAACCGCGCACGATCGCGGGCGATCGCATCCCAGGCCAGATAAAAGCGGTTGTCGCGTGCAGAGTAGCCATGCGCATACGACGGTGCCGCGCCACCCGGCACATGACACACCGCATCGACCACCCAGCGCGGCAGGATGCAGGCGTTGGGCGGCGCGTCGAGGGTGTCTACGATCTCTTCCACCGTCACGATCACCTTGCGCGCGGCCAGCACGGCTTCCTTCTGCACGCCAAGAATCCCCCACAGCAGCACATTGCCGCGGCGGTCGGCCTGCTGGGCGTGGATCACGGTGACATCGGGGTTGACGGCCGGCGTGGCGGCCAGCGTTTCGCCGGTGAACGGGCACTGCAGGAACTTGATGCTGTCGTTGACGCGCGGCAGGTCCGAGCCGACATAGCCGCGCAACACCGCAAACGGCAGCCCCGAGGCGCCAGCGACATAGGCGTTGGCCATGTCGGCGTGGCTGTGCTCACGCAGTTGCAGGGGCTGTGGCCAGGCATGTTCGACCGCATCGCGCAGCCGGTGCAGCGAGCCCACCCCCGGATTGCCACCCCACGAGAACCGCAGCGCCGCCGCGCAGCCGGCACCGATCAGCTGGTCGTAGATCAGGTCTGGAGTCATCCGCACCAGGCGCAGGTCGCGCTTGCGCTGGCGAATCACCTCGTGGCCGGCGGCATGCGGGATCAGATGGGTGAAGCCCTCCATGGCCACGCAATCGCCATCGGCGATCAGCTGGGACACGGCGTCGGGCAGGGAGACGATTTCGACCATGGACGGAGCCTGGGGCTGCGGACGTGCAACCACGGTAGACCCATCCAGGCGAGCCGGTCAATGCGATTATCGGCAAATGAATTCGATAATCGCACAATTCTGTGCGCACGCTTGCACTTGCGCATTGTTTCCGGCGTATACATAACCATACCCGCAAGCAGACGCCAGCGCCAGGAATCGGCCTTGTTGGCTTGATCTACCGACGTTGCCACGTCCCATCGCATCCCAGGCTGTATACAACCCAGGAGCCACGTCCATGACCCAGTCCAGACAGCTGTTTCCGCTCAACGCGTGGTACGCCGTTGCCTGGGACCACGACATCAGGCACGCGCTGGCGCCGCACAAGGTCTGCAACCTGGACGTGGTGCTCTATCGCACCACCGCCGGCGCGGTGGTGGCGCTGGAAGACGCCTGCTGGCACCGCCTGGTGCCGTTGTCGATGGGCAAGCTGCGCGGCGATGACGTGGTCTGCGGCTACCACGGGCTGGTCTACGACACGCAGGGCCGCTGCGTGCACATGCCCTCGCAGGACACCATCAATCCCTCGGCCTGCGTGCGCAGCTTTCCGGTGGCCGAGAAACACCGCTACGTGTGGATCTGGCCGGGCGACCCGGTCAAGGCCGATCCGGCGCTGATCCCGGACCTGCACTGGGCGCACGACCCGGCCTGGGCCGGCGATGGCCGCACCATCTACGCCAAGTGCGACTACCGGCTGGTGCTGGACAACCTGATGGACCTGACCCACGAAACCTTCGTGCACGGCTCCAGCATCGGCCAGGACGAAATCGCCGAAGCACCGTTCGACGTGGTGCATGGCGAGCGCTCGGTGGTGGTGTCGCGCTGGATGCGCAATATCGACGCGCCGCCGTTCTGGGCCAGCCAGATCGCGCGCCATCTGGACTACCACGGCAAGGTGAATCGCTGGCAGATCATCCGCTTCGAAGCGCCCGGCACCATCGCCATCGATGTCGGCGTGGCCATCGCCGGCACCGGTGCACCGGAAGGCGACCGCAGCCAGGGCGTCAACGGCTACGTGCTCAACACCATCACCCCGGAAACCGACACCACCTGCCACTACTTTTGGGCGTTCATGCGCAACTACGCGCTGCACGATCAGTCCTTGACCACGCTCACGCGCGCTGGCGTCACCGGCGTGTTCGGCGAGGACGAAGCGGTGCTGGAGGCGCAGCAGCGCGCCATCGACGCGCACCCGGACCACACCTTCTACAACCTCAACGTCGATGCCGGCGGCATGTGGGCACGGCGGGTGATCGACCGGCTGATCGCGCAGGAGCAACGCGCGAGCGAGCTGTCGTTGCGCATGGTGGGTTGAGCGCGCCGCGCAGGAGCCAGCGATGTCACCGACTACCCCGTTCCGCAACAGCGCCACACAGACCACCCGCGCACTGCTATCGCTGCGCGAATGGATTCTGGATGGCCGCCTGGCCGCCGGCAGCCGCCTGTCCGAACTGGCGGTGGTGCAGCGCCTGGGCATGCCGCGCACCCCCGTGCGGGCGGCCCTGCAGCGCCTGTGCGAGGAAGGCCTGGCCAGCGCCCTGCCCGGCGGCGGCTATGCGGTGCAGGCGTTCAGCGAACGCGATGCGTACGATGCCATCGAACTGCGCGGCACGCTCGAAGGAGTGGCCGCACGCATGGCGGCCGAGCGCGGCGTAGGTGCCGCCGCGCTGGCGCAGGCGCACGCGCTGTTGGGCCGGCTCGACGGCATCGTCGGGGCCTCGGCCGATGCCATCGACTTGGCAGCCTACGTGCAGGCCAATGCACAGTTCCACACGCTGTTGCTGGACATGGCCGACAGCGAGGTGCTTGAACGCGCCGTGCACCGCATCGTGCAGCTGCCGTTCGCCTCCCCCAGTGGACTGGTCCTGGCGCAGAGCGGCGCTGCCGAAGCCCAGCTGCATCTGACCCTGGCGCAGGACCAGCATCGCGAAGTGATTGCGGCCATCCAGCAGCGCCAGGGCAGCCGCGCCGAAGCATTGATGCGCGAGCACGCCCGTCTGGCACATCGCAACCTGCGCCATGTCCTGCAAACCCCTGCGGCGATCGACCAATTGCGTGGTGGCGCGTTGATCGGTCGCGCCTGCGCCCCCGATGCCGGCAGCGCCCGGCCAGACGTCCTGCCTGGAGCCCCTCATGCGTAAAGACACCCAGTGGCATCGCGCCCGCGTGGTCCGCATTGCCGACCTGTGCGAAGGCGTCCGCGAGATCGTGTTCGATCCAGGCCCGGCCGCGCGCAGCTTTGCGGTTGGCAGTCATCTGGATTTCCGCGTGGAGCTGCAAGGGCGTGCCGATGTGCGTTCGTATTCGCTGGTGGGCGAACCGCGCGCAGATGGCCATTACTGTATTGCGGTCCGGCAGATGCCCGAGAGCCGCGGCGGTTCGCGCTACATGTGGACGCTGCAGCCGGGCGATGCGGTGGAAATGTCGCCGCCCAGCAACAACTTCGCACTGGACGAACGCGGCGAGCACATCCTGCTGATTGCCGGCGGCATCGGCATCACCCCCATCGTCGGCATGGCGCAACGGCTAGCCGCGCGCCACCCGGCGTTCCGCTTGCTCTACGTCGGCCGCTCGCGCCATGCGATGGCCTACGTGGATGAACTTCACGCCTTGCTCGGCGAGCGCCTGCAGCTGCATTGCGACGACAGCGCCGGCCCGCCCGATCTGACCGGCGAACTGGCGCGCCTGCCGCCCAATGGCGAGGTCTACGTCTGCGGTCCGCTGGGCATGCTCGAAGCGGTACGCGAGCACTGGCACGTGGCCGGCCGGCCGCGTGCGCGGCTGCATTTTGAAACCTTCGGCAACAGTGGGCGCGTGCCCGCGCAGGCCTTCGTGGTCAAGTTGCCGGGGCTTGGACTGGAGGTACCGGTGGCGGAGAACCAGTCGATGCTCGATGCGCTCAACGATGCCGGCGTGGAACTGATCGCCGAATGCCGGCGCGGCGAATGCGGGTTGTGCGCGGTGGACATCCTCGACAGCGCGGCGGACATCGATCACCGCGACGTCTTCTTCAGCGACGCGCAGCGCCGCGAGAACCGCAAACTGTGCGCCTGCGTCTCGCGCGCGGTGGGCGGCAGCGTCAGCATCGACACCGGTTATCGCCGCGAGCTGGGTTGAGCGCCATGTCGCGCGTGTTTGCATCCTCACGCGCATGCGCGATCATCGGCGCATGGAGTCGACTCATTACAGGACTGTCCCGGCGCCGGCCTTGAACCCGCGCCAGGAACAATTGGTGGCCTTGGTGCGGCAGCAAGGGTTTGCAGACGTCGAAGGCCTTGCGACGCGCTTCGAGGTGACGCCGCAAACCATTCGCCGCGACCTGACCCTGCTGTGCGATGCCGGGGTGCTGCGCCGCTATCACGGCGGTGTCAGCATGCCATCGAGCGTGGAGAACCTGGCCTATACCGCCCGCAAGACATTGCAGGCGCACGAAAAGCGCCATATCGCCGCACAGGTGGCCGGGTTCATCCCCGACGATGCCTCGTTGTTCATCAATCTCGGCACCACCAACGAAGAGGTGGCGCGCGCACTGCTGCAGCACCGCGGGCTGCGTGTCATCACCAATAACCTCAACGTGGCGGTGATGCTCAGCGCCAATCCCAGCTTCGAGGTGATCGTGGCCGGTGGCGTGGTGCGCGGTCGCGACCAAGGCGTGACGGGCGAGGCCACGGTGGAACTGATCCGGCAGTTCAAGGTGGATTTCGGGGTGATCGGCATTTCCGGCATCGACCGCGACGGTACCCTGCTGGATTTCGACTATCAGGAAGTGCGCGTGGCCCAGGCCATCATCGCGCATTCGCGCCAGGTGCTGCTGGCCGCCGACCACAGCAAGCTCTGCCGCAATGCCATGGTGCGGCTGGGCGCGCTGGCGCAGGTGCACGACTGGTTCACCGACCGGCCGCCACCGCAGGACCTGGACCCGGTCCTGGCCGAGGCGGGGACGCGCGTGCATGTTGCCGGGACCGGCGCCGCCTGACCGGGCAAGATGTTCGATCCTGTTCGTTTTTGGAATTCTTTCGCAGGCTACAAGCCCCTCCTCCACTGCGCCCTGCAGGCGATGCGGCGCACTGGACGGCACGAGCTGCCCCACTGCAAGGTGGAAGTCTTCACGCCGCCAGAAGGTTGCATGTTCGAATATGTTCGAACATGATGAATTGGGTTCGCGACTGGCGTGCCCGGATGGAGGGCAGCAATGGGCGAAACCTACGATCTACTGGTGATCGGCGGCGGCATCAATGGGGTTGGCATCGCCCGCGATGCGGCCGGGCGCGGCTTGTCGGTGTGCCTGTGCGAGCAGGACGACCTGGCCTCGCATACCAGCAGCGCCAGCACCAAACTCATCCACGGCGGCCTGCGCTACCTGGAGCAGTACGAATTCGCCCTGGTCGGCAAGGCGCTGGCCGAGCGCGAAGTGCTGCTGCGGCTGGCCCCGCACATCATCTGGCCGCTGCGCTTCCTGCTGCCGCACCAGCCGCATCTGCGCCCGGCCTGGATGATCCGCGCCGGCCTGTTCCTGTACGACCACCTGGGCGGCAGCAAGCGCAGCCTGCCGCGCTCGCGCCGGCTGTCACTGCGTACGCACCCGGTGGGCGCGCCGCTGCAGGAATCGCTGCGCACCGGCTTCGTGTATTCCGATGCCTGGGTACAGGATGCCCGCCTGGTGGTGCTCAATGCGATGGACGCGGCCAGGCGTGGCGCGCAGATCCACACCCGTACCCGCTGCGTCGGCGCCTGGCGCGATGCCGGGTTCTGGTATGCCGAACTCGAAGACCGCGAAGGCCACCGCCGCACCGTGCAGGCGCGCGCTTTGGCCAACGCGGCCGGCCCGTGGGCGGTGGCGTTCCTGGACAAGGTCGCGGCGGTGCCACACCAGCACGCGCTGCGCCTGGTCAAGGGTAGCCACATCGTGGTGCCCAAGTTGTTCGATCACGACCATGCCTACATCTTCCAGCAACCGGACCGGCGCATCGTGTTCGCCATTCCCTACGAGCACGACTTCACCTTGATCGGCACCACCGATGTCGACTACGAGGCCGACCCCGCCGCGCCGAAGATCGATGCGGCCGAGGTGCAATACCTGTGCGATGCGGCGAACCTGTATTTCCAGCAGCAGATCGGCCCGCAGGACGTGGTGTGGAACTACAGCGGCGTGCGTCCGTTGCTGGACGATGCCGAAGATAACGCCGCCGAGGTGACGCGCGACTATCAGCTGGAAGTGGTCAACGAGGGCGCGCCGTTGCTCAACGTGTTCGGCGGCAAGCTGACCACCTATCGCAAGCTGGCCGAAGAAGCGGTCGACCGGATCACGCAGGCCCTGGGCACCCGCAAGCCGGCATGGACTGCGCGCGGCGAGGCGCTGCCCGGCGGCGAGCAGCGCGACATCGCCAGCCTGCTCGATCGCGTACGCACTGCGCGTCCCTGGTTGCCTGCCGCCACTGCACAGCGCCTGGTGCGCAATTACGGCACCTGCGCCGAACAACTGCTGGGCGCTGCAACCGACCTGGCCGGGCTGGGTACGCACTTCGGCGCAGACCTGTACCAGGCCGAGGTGGATTACCTGCGGCAGCACGAATGGGCGCGCAGCGCCGACGATATCCTGTGGCGCCGCAGCAAACTCGGCTTGCGCATCGATGCGCAAGGCCGCCAGCGTCTTGAGGATTATCTGCAAACGCAGCCGGTGCAGGCCATCGACACCGCCGCAGTTTGAACACACCGCGTTGCCGGCGAGGACGGGTCGTTGCGGCAACGTATCCTGGCGTATTGCCGGCAGTATGACGATCTATGTGGAGGGCACACCCGATGAGCACCAACCAATCTCCCTGCGCACCAGTGCGTACATCACGCAAGCGTGACTGCAACGCGGGCCTGCCCGCATGAACCGTCAATACGTGGGTGAGTTGATTTCCGAAGCGGTGGCGATGCTCATCATCATCGCGCTGGGCGATTCGGTGGCGGCGATGTACGTGCTGTACGACCCCAGCCCGTACCAGAATGCCTACTGGGGGGTGTGCATCGCCTGGGGACTGGCGGTCACGCTAGCCATCTATGTCACCGGCGCGGTCTCCGGCACCCACGCCAATCCGGCGGTGACCCTGGCACTGGCGCTGTTCCGCGACTTTTCCTGGAAGAAGGTGCTGCCGTACTGGATCGCGCAGGTGATCGGCGCCTTCCTGGGCGCGGCCATCGTCTACCAGCTCTACGGGCCGGTGATCGATCACTACAACCAGGTGCAGCAGCTCACCCGCGAAGCCGGCGGTGCCGCTGGCGTGTTCTTCACCGCGCCGGGTCTGGCGGTCACGCCGATGCACGCCCTGGTCGACCAGATCATCATCACCGCGTTCCTGATCTTCGGCATCTTCGCCATCACCGAGCGCTTCAACGAAGCCGCACCCGGCGCCAACTCGGGCGCATTGATGATCGGCCTGCTGGTGGCCACGCTGGGGGCCTCGATGGGATATCTGGAAGCCTGGGCGATGAATCCGGCACGCGATTTCGGCCCACGCGTGTTCGCCTACTTCGCAGGCTGGGGCGAAGCCGCCCTGCCGGCCAAGGACAATTACTGGTGGGTGCCGATCGTCGGGCCGTTGATCGGCGGGCCGATTGGTGCGTTGGCGTATCAGTGGCTGATCCTGCCGTTCCTGCCGGCACGCGTGCGGCACCTGCAAGGCGACGCGCCGCCGCTGGATCCGCACTGATCGCCGAGCCTTGCGGCCCATGAGGCCGCAGCACCCATCGCCGCCGCTGGCGTGCCATGCGTGCAGCGTCCCCGGTTGCACCGACCACTCTCGCCGTGCGGCAACGCCGGCATTGTTCGAGGAATCTTCGATGGAAAAGCACTACGTCCTGGCGATCGATCAAGGCACCACCAGCTCGCGCGCAATGTTGTTCGACCGCCAGGGCAAGGTGGCCGGCGTGGCGCAACGCGAGTTCGCGCAGATTTTTCCGCAGCCGGGTTGGGTGGAACACAACCCGCGCGAGATCATGACCAGCGTCTACACCACCATTACGGAGCTGCTCAACAACGCGCAGATCGATGCGCGTGCGATTTCCGGTATCGGCATCACCAACCAGCGCGAAACCGCGGTGGTGTGGGACAAGGCCACCGGCCAGCCGATCTACAACGCCATCGTCTGGCAATCACGGCAGACCAAGGACATCTGCACCCAGCTCAAAGAGGCCGGGCACGAGCAGATGGTGCGCGACAAGACCGGGTTGCTGATCGATGCGTATTTTTCCGGCACCAAGGTCAAATGGATCCTCGACCATGTGGAAGGCGCGCGTGAGCGCGCCCGCAACGGCGAGCTGGCCTTCGGCACCATCGACAGCTGGCTGATCTGGAACCTTACCGGCGGCAAGGTGCATGTCACCGACTACACCAATGCCTCGCGCACCATGATGTTCAACATCCACACCCTGGAGTGGGATGCCGACCTGCTGCAGATGCTGGACGTGCCGGCACAACTGCTGCCGGAAGTGCGCTCTTCCAGCGAGGTCTACGGCATGACCCAGACCCAGTATTTCTATGGCGAGCAGGTGCCGATCGCCGGCATCGCCGGCGACCAGCAGGCCGCGCTGTTCGGCCAGGCCTGCTTCGAGCCGGGCATGGCGAAGAACACCTATGGCACCGGCTGTTTCATGCTGATGAATACCGGCGACAAGGCGGTGGCCTCCAAGGCCGGGCTGCTGACCACCATCGCCTGGGGCATCGACGGCAAGGTGGAATACGCCCTGGAAGGAGCGATCTTCGTCGCCGGTTCGGTAGTGCAGTGGCTGCGCGATGGTCTACGCATGCTCGGCAAGGCCAGCGACTCGCAGGCCTATGCCGAGCGTGCCGGCGACAACGATGGCGTGTATCTGGTGCCGGCCTTCGTCGGCCTGGGCGCGCCTTACTGGCGCAGCGATATCCGTGGCGCGGTGTTCGGCCTGACCCGTGGCACCAGCAAGGAACACTTCGTGCGTGCGGCGGTGGAGTCGATGGCGTATCAGACCCGCGACGTGCTCACCGCGATGCAGAGCGATTCGGGCATCGAGCTGAAGGAGCTGCGCGCCGACGGTGGCGCCATCGCCAACGACTTCATGGCGCAGTTCCAGAGCGATATCCTCGATGTACCGGTGCTGCGGCCGGAAGTGCCCGAAACCACCGCGCTGGGCGCGGCCTATCTGGCTGGGCTGGCGACCGGGTTCTGGAGCAGCCGCGAGGAAATCGCCAAGCAGTGGGCAGTGGATCGTCGCTTCGAACCGGCCATGGCCGCCGACAAGCGCGAGCAGCTCTATGCCGGATGGCAGCAGGCGGTCGAGGCCACCATGGGCTTCCGGATCAGCTGAGGCGTCATCGAGGCGCTGCGCTGAATCGGCCATTTGTGCAGCTCTCGGCATCGTATGCGTCGAACCATGCGGTCTGAACGAGATTGTCAACACATGGCACACATTCATCCATGAACAGTCGCTAGTCTCACTCGGCGCTCACGCTAGCGTCCGCGCACGGCCGCTGCCGCGCCGCATCACTCCCTGACGACAAGGACTCTTCATGAATCGCAAGAAGGCGTTGTATCTGGCGTTGTTGACTGCAGTTTCCGGCACCGCACTGGCGTCGCCGCCCACCGAAATGGGCGCGGCGCCGGTTGTCGGCACACCACAGGCATCCGCGCTGGGAACCGCGCAACTGCAGTCTGCGCGCTTGCGCGGTGGGATCGTGCCGAGCCGCGTCGTGCAACTCGCCGCTCCCACGCAGGCTGAACTCAGCGGCCTGCACGCGCGCCGCGTCGATCAGGTCAAACATGGTCAACCGTTTCAGATCGGCTTTACGCGGATGGTGGCACAGCCACTGGTGAATCTTTCCAAGCTCGATTGGAAGCTGGCCGGCGATGGATCGCGTGTTGCAACATTCAACGTGAGTTCTGCTCAAGCGGCTGCGCTGCGCGCCTCGCTGGTGCTGCGTGGTGCAGGTGCAACACCGGGCGACCCTTCCAAGGTGACACTGCGTTTCACTGGCGACGATGGCCAGGTATTCGAACAATCCGGTGCCACGTTTGCTGCCAATGGCAAGAACGCAGGTTGGTCGCCAGCGGTGAATGGCCAGAACCTGTTGATCGAGCTGGCGCTACCGGCCGGTCAATACCCCGAAAATTTCAGCCTCTCCATCCCGCGGCTGTCACATCTGGATATCAGCCCCACCGCCAGCACACGCGAGATGATGACCATTGCCGCCGCCAGTACGTCCTGCGAGAACAACGTGGTGTGCCGCGCCAATCCCACGACCGGGTTTACCAACGCCACCAAGGCGGTGATGCGGCTGATCGCCACCAACAACATCGGAACGTTCACTTGCACAGGCACCTTGCTCAACAACAACAATACGCCCAAGCGCTACCTGGTCTGGACAGCGGCGCACTGCATCAATACGCAGGCGGTGGCCGACACGCTGCAGACGTCCTGGTTCTATGAGACAACGAGCTGCAACGGCAGCACCGTTAGCCCACGTGCCACTACCGTGAGCGGCGGTGCAATCCTGCGCCATTTCGACTTGACCCGTGACACTGCATTGCTGGAGCTCAAGAATGCACCGCCAAACGGCGCGTTTTATGGGGGCTGGAGCAGCAAGGCCATCGCTGCGACGGGCACCCCGATGGAGGGCATCCACCACCCGCTGGGCGGCTTCAAGAAATATTCGCTAGGCACCGTTACTGCACTCAATGCGACCTCGGGGGACAATAAGCCGATGAATGGCGTGGTCTGGAGCCAGGGCATCACCGAAGTTGGCTCATCTGGCTCCGGCCTGTTCACCATTGCCGGTGACGGTTCGTATCAGCTGCGTGGCGGACTGTTGGGGGGAGATTCGAGCTGTGAAGCAAAGACCAATCCTGACTACTATTCGCGCTTCTCGGATGTGTATCCGCTCATCTCGACCTACTTCGGCAAGTAAGCGGTGATGGCGCGTGGCAGGCCAGGTGCCTGCCGCGCTGGATTGCTGCGGGGTGCTTTCCGCCTAGAGCGTGTTATGAACTTGAGGCTCGCGCGACTATCGTAAGCAGATGGAGCCACCACGCCCTTATCCGACCGACGTATCCGATGAAGAATGGGCCTTCGCTGCGCCCTACTGGACGCTGATGGATCCGCAGGCACAGCAGCGCAAGTACGACCTGCGCTTGATGTTCAACGCATAGCGCCGGATGGCGCGAGCCGGAGCGCCCTGGCACCTGATTCCCCACGAGTTTCCGCCGTGGGAGGCGTTCTACCAGCAAACCCAACGGTGGTTGCAGGCTGGCTGCTTTGAGGCCATGCTCAACGGCTTGCGTTCGATCTTGCGGGTGGCGCAAGGCACGCAGGGGCAGCCCGGCGCCGTGATCCTGGATGGCCGAAAGCTGCAGTCCACATGCGAAAGCGGACCATGTGCTGGCTACGACGGCTACAAGCGCAAAAGGGGCAGCAAGGTGCACATGGCGGCGGACATGCTTGACCATCTGCTGGCAGTGCAGGTCACCCAAGCCGACGAGCAGGAACGCCCCAAGTGGGAGCGCTGGCGCAGGAAGTTCAGCATGTCACAGGCGCGACGGTAAAACCGGCCTTCGTCGATCGAGGCTACACAGGCGAAGGACCAGCCCAAGCCGCGCAGTGAGGAAGGCATCGAACTGCACGTCTTAAAACTGCCGGAGGACAAGAAAGGCTTTGTATTGCTGCCGCGCCGCTGGGTCGCGGAGCGCAGTTTCGGTTGGGTCAATCGGTCCGACGCCTCGCCCGTGCGATATCCCAACGAGCTGCTGGCGGCGTGTATAGGTGAGGTTGCCGGACGCTTACGGTGGAGGTGCGTGCTTGTCGAGGTAGTCGCCCGGACGCTCTGAGCCATTGGCCTGGGTTACCTGTGCGCCACATCCCGCAGATGAACCATGTGTAATGAATCACGCAGCGCTGCATAAGATTTACGCTTGGCTTGTGTGGGTTTGTTTTTTTTTTACGCAACAGTCGTTTAATTTGCCTATGTCATGATCGATCAGGAATAGAGATGGTTACTAGCAACCTGTCTTCGGTAGCGTCGCACGCTGACACGGGCACCGCCCTGGAATTCACCGACTTGGAATTGGGTCCTGCTGTCCAGGCAGAATCCGTCTCGACCACGCCGCCCGGGGAAACAGCCTTGTCCGCTCTTGGCAGAGCACCTTCCCGGCCGCTGGTTCGAACGCGTACGGACGCATCGTCGCAGCCTCCGCCTGCCAATGTGCCAGGCATGTTGCAACAGCTAGGCGCCTACGGTGGCCCGCTGATGGATGCGGCGGCATCGGGTCTCTCGGTAGCTGCTGCGCGACTGTCCGTCTCGCAGCAGCTACCAGCCAAGCTCACGGGCATCGTCAGCGGTGCACTGTGGGCTGGTGGCGCGGTCGTCAACCAGCTCGGCAACGTGCCTGCCAAAGCGGTGATATCAAGCGCCAATGCGGTAGGCGCTGCCGCTGGCGTACTCAGTTCGCTGGCGACATCGTTGAGCGGAAGCGACAGTAGCCGCGTAGCGTATGCGTCGGCGTCTGCTTGGGCATTGAATGGGGGAGCTAACCTCGTGCGTGCTGCCAGCGACACCGCCGCCGTTATGCCGAGCCGGGTGCTGCAGGGTGTCAGCGGTGCGGCCAATATCGCGGCTGCCGGGCTCGCTGCCGCCGCCACTGCGGCCGCTCAGCAGGACGCGCCGCTCAAGGCAGTCAATCTGGGCACTGCTTCATCCGTGGCATGGGGTGTCGGCGCGGCGGCTGCGTTTGGATCGGCATGGATGGCGGGCCCGCGTGAAGCGCCGTCTGGGGCGGTCAGGTTGCTTGATAGCCGCAGCAGACTCAGCAATTCCGAACAGGGCTCCGAACCACCCGCAGACGTAAGTGCTGCAGTACGCACAGACGAAGATGCTTAGACTCAACTTCCAAGTGCAACACCCCAATGGCAAGTAGGGTATGCACATGTCAAAAAGCTATTTTCATCTGAGTTCAGAAGAGCGCGCGATGCTGCAAATCGAAACCCGACGCGGCCAAAGCTTACGCTCGATCTCCAGGCTGCTAGGCAGAAGCCCGACGTCCCCCCGATTTTGAGTAGCACGCCAGTCTAGAGTCCAATTGCCTACCCCGAAGGAGATTGGACGTGAAGAAGCGTTTTACTGACGAGCAGGTCATCGGCTTTCTGCGTGAGGCCGAAAGCGGCGTGGCGATCAAGGATCTGTGCCGGCGCCACGGTTTCAGCGAGGCCTCGTACTACCTGTGGCGCAGCAAGTTCGGTGGGATGAGCGTGCCTGATGCCAAGCGGCTCAAGGACTTGGAGGCCGAGAACACGCGCCTGAAGAAGCTGCTCGCCGAGCAGGTGTTCCAGAACGATCTGATCAAGGAGGCACTGTAAAAAAAAGGGTCTTCGCGGATCACTGTGGGTGCAATCGAGCATTTTCGGGTAGCGCGGGCAGGAAGCTGGCGATGATCTTGAGCCTCAGGAACTCCTCGTCGCGATAGCCGTAGGCGCTGCGCTGGATGACCCGGATCTTGTTGTTGAGCCCTTCCACCAGGCCGAGGCTGACCTTGTTCTCCGGCCTGCAGTACGCCGCGATGCCGTCCCAGTGCCGCTCGATCATCCCCACGAACGTCTGGTAGGGCACAAGCCGCTGCCAGCGCAGACTCTGCTTCCAGCGCTCGAAGAACTCCCGTGCACCTCGCTCGGTGCGGTAGCTCCACAGCTGCCCGAAGGACTCTTTCAGCAGGTACGCCGTGTTCAGACGTTTGTTGGTCGCCAGCAACTTGGCGAGCGCCTTTCGACCGTCCAGGGTAAGGTTTTCGCGATTGCTCAGCAGGGTGTAACGCTGGCCCTTGATGTAACTGCGATCCTGGCCTTGAAGGCGCTTGTACTCGTCGCGCCGCACCTGATCGAGCGCGTCGGACAGGTGGCGCATGATGTGAAATTTGTCGAACACGATGCTGGCGTTGGGCGCGTTCTTGCCCACCGAGTTGCGAAACGGCCGCCACATGTCCATCACCGCCACGTCGATGCCGGCGCTACGTTTTGGGCCCAATTCGGCGAAGAACTGGTCGATGTCCGCCTCGGTGCGCCCACTGCCGCCGAACCAGATCGGTCGGCCGCGCTCCAGATCGCTGACCACAACGCGGTAGTCATGGCCCTTGTGGATCGCGATCTCGTCGATGCCGATGGCGCGCGGCGCCGGCGTCCCCGCCCGGCGCACCTGCTCGGCCATGTACAGCTTGGACAGCTCCTTGACCGTGCTGTCGTGCAGGCGCTCCAGCTCGGCCACGGCCTTGTGCGTCATGCTTCGGCACAGATTGCCCACATGCAGGGCGAATCGCTCGGTGTAGCGCGGATTTTTGGCCAGCCAGTCCAGCCGCTCTACGTGCACGCCGCCGCACCCCGGACAATCGACACGCCAGCGCTCAAACTCCACGAACAGCATCCAGCCGGCCGCCCGCAAGTCGCGGGCGCGGCACAGGCGCTTGTCGTAGCGGCTGCGACACCGATGGCCACAGTTGGAACACACGGCCGTTTTTTTCGGCGCCGCAAGGTCACGATCCGCGCCTTCGGGGCGCCGAACACGCCCTTGAGCGTGGACTCCGCCGCAAAGCCGGGGAAGGAAAACAACGCGCTCAGCCGACGGCCCGTTTTCATGCAGAACACCGCGTCAAGAAGTCAGCACAGGATGTACCACCTTCTGGGACGGTGGAAAGGGCCTGTTTCCAAGGCTCAACGCAGATTCAGGGGCCTCAAGGCACCCACACGAATCCGCGATGAGCCAAAAAAAATGGTGAGCGCACCGGCACGGCGAGCACTGGTGCGCGAGTGGGTAGGGCGAGGGGCCAGCGAGCGGAGCGCCTTGGCGGCGATGGGTATGAGCGCCAGTGCGCTGCGCCATTGCCCGCGCGAGGATCGCAACGTTGCGTTGCGCGAGCGCATCGTGGAACTGGCGCATCGCCACAAGCGCTACGGCGTGGGGATGATCTATCTCAAACTCCGGCAGGAAGGACGCATCGTGAATTACAAACGTGTGGAGCGGTTGTACCGCGAGCAGCAGCTGCAAGTCCGACGCCGCAAGCGCAAGAAAGTGCCGGTGGGCGAGCGTCAGCCGTTGTCGCGGCCATCACAGGCCAACCAGGTGTGGTCGATGGACGTTGTGTTCAACCGCACCGCCGAAGGCCGGGCGATCAAGTGTCTGGTGATCGTGGACGACGCCACGCATGAAGCGGTCGCCATCGACGTGGAGCGAGCGATCTGCGGGCACGGCGTGACGCGTGTGCTGGATCGGCTGGCCATCAGCCGCGGCTTGCCGAAGGTGATCCGCACCGACAACGGCAAGGAGTTCTGCGGCAAGGCCATGGTCGCCTGGGCGCATGCCCGCGGCGTGCAGCTGCGGCTGATCCAACCCGGCAAGCCAAACCAGAACGCCTATGTCGAATCGTTCAACGGCCGGTTGCGCGATGAATGCCTCAACGAACACTGGTTCCCCACACTGCTGCATGCGCGCACCGAGATCGAGCGCTGGCGACGCGAGTACAACCAGGAGCAACCCAAAAAAGCCATCGGCGGACTGACGCCCTCCGCGTATGCCCAACAGCTGGCCAACAAAGATATCATCAACCCAGGACTCTAGACCCGCCTGCTACTCAGGACGGGGGGACGTCGGGGCGCCAGCGACAGCATCCGATCCTTGCGGTTCAGCGCCTGGATCGCGGTTTTCTCGTCCACGCAGAACACCGCAGCGTGCGCAGGCGGCTGCAGATACATGCCGATCACATCCGCCGCTTTGGTCTCGAAGTCCGGATCGTTGGAGTCTATGTGGGTCTCCAGCCGGTGAGGGCGCACACCATGCTTACGCCCGATACGCTGCACCGTAGAGAACGACACATCGCCCAGTTCGGCCGGCAGCTTGCGATTGCTCCAGTGCGTTGAGCCATCCGTGGAGCTGTGCTTGAGCGTGCGATTGAGCACCCGTGATTCCAGCTTGGCCGTTGGCATCTTGGGTGCACGCCCGGGATGCAAGGACACCAGGCCGGCCAACCCCTGCGCCTGGAACGCGGCAGTCCATTTGGAGACGAAAGCATCGTTACAGGCCAGCTTGCTGCGAGTATCGACCCGACGTTCTCCATCGCCCCGAAGCACGACGTACGACGCGCCAAGGCGGCGCTGCCGTGGGGCATTGCGCATCAATGCATCCAGTTCAGCGCGCTGGTCGATCGTCAGTAGGGATCTTTGCATGCATCTATATCTGGAGACCTCACACCCGATTTCAATGATTCAGCGGATTAGGCAGCCGGCAACGTGGCCAACGGCAGTCCCACGTAATTCTCCGCGATGGTGGCGCGCCCGGCTTCGCTGCCCAGCAGGTAATCCAGCTCGGCGGCGTGGATGCGCGCGGTGAAGGCATCCTCGTTATCGAAGCGGTGCAGCAGGGTGGTCATCCACCACGAAAAGCGCTCGGCCTTCCACACCCGTTGCAGGGCCAGCGCCGAATACTGCTGCAACACCGCTGCGTCGCCCGAGGCCTTCCAGCGCGTGAAAAGTTGCGCCAGCAGGCCGACATCGGCCAACGCCAGGTTCAGGCCCTTGGCGCCGGTCGGCGGCACGATGTGCGCGGCATCGCCGGCCAGGAACAACCGCCCATACTGCATCGGCTCGACGACGAAACTGCGCAGTGGGGCAATACTCTTTTCGATCGAGGGGCCAGTGACCAGTTGCGTGGCCAACTCTGCCGGCAGGCGTGCCCGCAATTCGTCCCAGAACGCCGCATCGCTCCATGCCTCCACCCGTGCATCGGCAGGCACCTGCACGTAGTAGCGCGTGCGCGTGGACGAACGCATCGAGCACAGTGCAAAGCCGCGCGGGTGCCGCGCGTAGATCAATTCATCGTGGACCGGCGGCGTGTCGGCCAGCACGCCCAGCCATCCGAATGGATAGACACGCTCGAACACACGCAAGCGCTCCGATGGAATGCTGGCGCGGCTGATGCCGTGGAAGCCGTCGCAACCAACCACGTAATCGCACGCGATGCGCTGGCGGGTGCCGTCGTGCACGAACTCGACGACGGGGGCATCGCTGTCCAGCGCATGCAGCACGACATCGCCTGCGCCGTAATAGGTAGGGGCGGCGCTGCGTGTGCGGGCCTGCATCAGATCGGCGGTGACCTCGGTCTGGCCGTAGACGGTGACGCCACGCCCGCAGCCGCGCAGCAGGTCGATGCGTTCCCGGCGGCCGTCGACCGACAGCTCGAAACCATGATGCAACAGGCCTTCACGCTGCACGCGCTCGCCCACACCGGCACGCTGCAGCAGTTCCACGCTGCCCTGCTCCAGCACTCCGGCGCGGATGCGCCCCAGCACGTGCTCGGGCGTCTGCCGCTCGACGATGACGGTATCGATCCCGCTGCGCTGCAATAACTCGCCCAGCAACAGACCGGACGGACCGGCACCGATGATCGCAACCTGCGTGCGCATACGCGACTCCTGCCTTGGGAATGACCAGAGCTGCAGTGTCGGTAGCCAGGCGCCTGGATTGAAGGGATGATTGCGGGCAGCCCTTGGACTTTTCGCCGATGCCGACCCGACCACCGCGCAGTACCTCCAGCGTCGCCGTCCCCGCCTACGGGTTGTACGGCGAACACCGCTGCGATCCACCGGAGTGGCTGCATTGGGAGTCGATTGCCGCGCGCAGCCGGCTGCACGACTGGCGTATCGTCCCGCACCGCCATGCCGCGCTGGCGCAACTGCTCTACCTGCAACGCGGGCCGGCGACGCTGCAACTGGATGGGCGCACCCAACGGCTGCGCGGCGCCACGGTGGTGTGGCTGCCGCCGTTGTGCGTACACGGTTTCGCATTCGGCCCGCGTGTGCGTGGGCACGTCATCACCCTGTGCATGCCGCTGGTGCGCCATGCACTCGGCGCCGCCCCGCTGCTGGAACGTGCCATGACCGCGCCTGCCGTGGTGCAGGTGACGCAGGCGCGGGGCTTGCTCGATGCGTTGTTCGCCAGCGTTGCCAGCGATCACGCACACCAGCGCATCGGCTACGAGGCAGCCGTGCAGGCCGCCGCCGCGCAGTTGTTGATCTGGACCGCGCGCGCCGTGCTGGAAGATGCCCACGCCACCAATGCGGAAGGCCCGCAAGGCGATCCCGCGCTGCGCCATCTGCGCGGCTACCAGGCGCTGATCGACCAGCATTACCGCATGCATTGGCCAATGTCCAAATACGCCGACCAACTGGGCGTGACTCCAGGCCATCTCAACGCACTGTGCAAGCGCCTGACCGGCGCCAGCGCGCTGGAATTGTTGCAACGGCGGATCATGCTGGAAGCGCGCCGCAGCTTGCGCTATACCAGCCTGAGCGTGCAGCAGATCGCCGCAGCGCTTGGATTTTTCGATGCTGCCTACTTCAGCCGCTACTTCACGCGGCATGCCGGCTGTTCACCGACACGCTTCCGTGCCGGCGATTGATGCGCGCGCCTGCGCCAGCCGACAACGCCCAGCGCCGCGAGAACACTCCCGCCATGCCGGGACCGGCAACCCGGTCCCGGCCGCGTCCTCAGAACGGGTACTGCGGCACTTCGCTCCTGATCGTCAGCCATTGCCAATGGGTGTACTGCTCCCAATCGGTCGGGCCGCAGACGCTGGTGCCGTTGCCGGAGGCACCGGTGCCTCCGAACGGATTGACCACTTCGTCGGCCACGGTCTGGTCGTTGATGTGCAGCAAGCCGGTGTGCAGGCGTTCGCCGACGGACAGCGCGCGCGAGACCGAGGCGGACATGATGCCGGCAGCCAGTCCGTACTCGCTGCCGTTGGCCAGCGCGACGGCTTCGTCATCGGTATCGAAGACGCAGATATTGATGACCGGCCCGAATACCTCTTCATCGAAGGAGCGGATGCCCGGACGCACGTTGGACAAGACGGTGGCCGCATAGAACAACCCCTCGTGGGTGGCGCCGGCTTCCACCACCGCACCGGCGGCCACGCTGTCGTTGACGATGTCGACCACATGCTGCAACTGACGCTGATCGATGATGGGCCCCAGCGCGACCGTGCCGCTGACCGGATCGCCGACGGGCAGGTGGCGCGCCTTCTCTGCCAGCCGTTGGGTCAGCGCTTCGGCCACGCTGCGCTGTACCAGGACCCGGCCGGTGGCCATGCAGATCTGGCCCTGGTGCATGTAGGCGCCGAAGGCGATGGCCGAGGCCGCGCGGTCCAGGTCGGCGTCGTCGAGCACGATCACCGCATTGTTGCCGCCAAGCTCCAGCGATACCTTCTTCAGGTGGCGCCCGGCCAGCTCGCCGATGCGCCGACCAGCGCCGGTAGAGCCGGTAAAGGCGATCATCGGCACGTCCGGCGACTCCACCAGCGCCTGCCCGATCTGGCCATCGCCAGGCAGGACATGCAGCACGCCCTTGGGCAGGCCGGCCTCTTCCAGCACCTGCGCGATGAGGACACCGCCGGTATAGGGCGTGCGCGGGTCGGGCTTGAGGACCACCGCATTGCCCACGGCCAGCGCCGGCGCGACCGAGCGCAGCGACAGGATCAACGGAAAATTGAACGGCGAGATCACCGCGATCACGACCAGCGGCAGACGGCGGGCCAGACTGAGCTGGCCGGACGTGGTCGGCAACATCTGGCCCGAGGCCTGCAACGGCATGCCGGCCGCCTGCTGCAGGATGACCACCGCTTCATCCACCTCGCGCTCGGCCTTGGGCAGGATGCCGCCGGTCTCGCGCGCGATCAGCAAGGTCGCCTCCGCACGCCGCGCCTGCATCAGCTGCGCCGCACGATGGAAGACCGCTGCGCGCTCACGCGGCGCGGTCGCTGCCCAGGCATGCTGTGCCTGCTTGGCCTGCGCCACGGCGGCAGCCACATCGCTCAGGTCGGCCTTGCCGACCTCGTGCAACACCGCACCGGTGGCGGGTTCCAGCACCGGCAGCACGCCGCCGTTGCCGGGTACCCATTCGCCGTTGAAGAGGCGGCCGTGCCACGCCGGAGTGGCATTCGCCGATGCGACTGCGCTGGGAAGAGCATTCATGGTCTGGTCTCCTGCTGAAACGATGAGGAAGTTGGGTGAGGACGTTACAGGGTGGTGGATGCCAAGCCGCCATCGACCGGCAAGGTGATGCCATTGATCCAGCGCGCCGCATCCGAGGCCAGGAACACGATCGCCTCGGCCACTTCGTCGGCGTAGGCGGGGCGCGTCATGCGCTTGGCATCGGCCTGGACGCGTTCTTCGCCGAGCATGGTGACGAAATCGCCAAGGATCGGGGTAAAGACCGGCCCGGGGGCGACGTTGTTGACGCGTACGCCGCGCTCGGCGAACCAGGGCCGCGATTGCAGCAAGGTCCAGACGATCAGCGCTTCCTTGAAGTATTGGTAGCAGGTGTCGTGCGCGACCGGATGCGCGGCCAGCCAGGCGCTGCCGGCCTCGAAACTCTCGGCGGCGGCCAGCTGCTTGTGCAGATCCAGCCGCTGTGGCCACTCGGCGCCGAGGATGGAGGCCACATTGATGATGGCGCTACCGGAGGCGATGCGCGGCAACAGCGCGTGGCTGAGATGCCGCAGGCCCAGGTAATTGACGCGCGCCACCACGTCCAGCGGCGCGGTCCCGGGCACGCCGGCCACGTTGGCCAGGGCGTCGATGCGGTCCGGCAAGGCCTGCACCAGCGCATTGATGGACGCCGGATCGCCGAGGTCGGCCTGATGGAAGCCGTGCAGGGTCATCTGCACCGGCGTGCGATCCACGCCGATCACGGTGGCGCCGTGGAACCGCGCCAGCCGCGCGACCTCCGCGCCGATCCCCGACGCCACACCAGTCACCACGATCGTCTTGTTTTGCAAGGTCATTGCCACTCTCCGAAAAAGCCGGCTGCGCCGACGCGGAACCACGGGAAGGGATTGCCAGTGAAGATGTGACCGGCAGCGATGCTGTCGCCCGCAGCGGCGGGCGACCGTGCAGCTGCGCGCAGCACAGGTATGGGTGTTCTGCAATAAGGCCCGGCCAGGGCCTGATCGGCGCGGTTTACGCCGGGGTGGGACGGTCCAGACGGTCCAGACGGTGCAGTGCGCGCAGCAATGGCGCCTCGCTGGAACCGAGCGCGGCGCTGAGCTGCTGCTCCATACGCAGCACCTGCGCCTCGGCCTCGGTAAGCAGGGCCACGCCGGCAGCGGTCAGCGACAGATGCTGCATGCGCCGGTCCTGGCGACCACGTACCTGCCGCAGCAGGCGGCGCTTGACCAGCCGCGCCACCACGATCGCCAGGTTGGGCGGCGATACGTGCAATACATCGCCGATCTGACGCTGGTTGATGCCGGGATTGCCATCCACCAGCATCAACAGCGAGAAGTCCACCGGCTTCAGGTCGAACGCGGCCACGCACTCCTGAAACATCCGCCGCACCATCAATTCGGTGCGGGTGATGCGATAGCCCAACAGCCGGAGCAGACGCGCCTGGTCCACTTCGGTGATGGCGTCGGGCAATGGGAGGACAGCGGCGGTGGCAGACATGGCGATTCTCGCAACAAAGGCAGCTGGCGGAGCGTTGCGCGCGCTGCGCCCCGTCCGCAACGCCGATCCCCGGCGTGCGCCCGATTGTAGACGCCACCCGACAGCGCGCGGTGGATGAGCCTGCCACCGGTGCAGGTAGGTTGTGCACAGGCGCCCCATTTCCGCGCTGGCTAACAGCGCGTGACCCCGCCCACACGCGCTGCGCCAGCACGACGGCATGCGAGACACGGCAGGGATCCAGGCACGGCTTGGACATGGGGGAGTATCGGCAATTGATTACGTCATGGAATAGTTATCGATCATAACTACATTGCCAAGCTGCAACGCAACATGGTCGCGCTCGCTGACGGCGGACGGTTCAGGCGCCTGTGGTGTGTACGGCACGGCTGGAGCGAGGTACGCGAACGCCGGCGACCGCCTGGCGCCGCTGCATGGCGGCCAGCCCCATGCCCGCTCAGGGCAACCAGAGTTTTTCGAGATCGCGGAAGCCCCAGTCGGCGGGGCTTTCCATCTGCACAATGCGGTCCTGGCACTCCGGCCGCGACAGGTCGATGTCCTGCAGCAGCACGTGGCTGCGCAGCCTGGCCGAGTAGAACACCCGCACCTTCGGCTTGAGCAGGGCGCCGGGCGCCTGCTCGATCACTACGGCCAGCTTCTGCGACTCCAGACGCACCAGCGAGCCGACCGGGTAGATGCCGAGCCGGCGGACGAAAGCCTGGAAGATCACCGGATCGAAGTGGCCCTTCCAGGAGGCCATCTGCTTGAGCGATTCGGCCGGATCCCAGCCGCGCTTGTAGGGACGGTCGGAGCTGATCGCATCGTACACATCGCACACCGCGCCCATCCGTGACATCAGCGAGATGCCCTCACCGACCAGGCCATTCGGATACCCGCTGCCGTCCATCTTCTCGTGGTGATGCAGTGCGATTTCCAGCACCACCGCATTCTGCACGCCGCCGGCCAGCAGCAGGCGGTGGCCATCCAGCGGATGCTGGCGCATGACCTCCATCTCTTCGCTGGTGAGCCGCCCGGGTTTGTTGAGAATGTCCAGCGGCGTCACCGCCTTGCCCATGTCGTGCAGCAGGCCACCCATGGCCGCCTCCACCACCTGTGCCTCCGGCAGGCCAAGCTGCCGGCCCAATCCGCTCATCAACCCGGCCACGGCCATCGAATGCAGATAGGTGTAGTCATCGGCGGTCTTGAGCCGCGCCACGCTAATCAAGGCCTGCGGGTGGCGCAGGACCGAGGCGTTGATGGCTTCCACCAACGGCATCGCCGCCTCGGTGTCGACGGTGCGCCCGAGCCGCACGTCGCGGAACATCGCCTCCACCGTGTCGCGGCCATCTTCGACGATGCGCCGCGCACGCACCACTTCGGCCTCGATGCCGACCTGCGCGGTCACGCCATTGGTACGGGCGGTGCGGGTGGACGGCGGCTCCGGCGGCGGCTCCGGCATGGCGGCAGGCGCCTGCTCCACCGGCTCCTGGACGGGCTGCGCCCCGCTCTCCACATCCAGGCCGCGCGCGGTGTCGATCACCAGTTGTTCGATGCGACTGGAATGGATCCTGTCCACATCCTCGGAATCGACCAGGAAGGACGTTTTCCAGAATGGATGGTGCACCCACGCACCCAGCAACTTGTAGACATACATGCCGGGCCGCAGTTGGTCGGAGTCGATGGTTCTGAGCATGCCGGCGCCGGTGTGCACGATGTCCAGGAAGAAGCCGCCACGGACATGGCGGTCTTCCCGGTTATCGGCAGGTGGGGTGTTTTCTTTGGTCGGTCACTGCGCACACCGGCGCCCGCGCGCGCGGCGGTTCAGCGCACCGGCAGGCGCATCGCCAGCACCGCTGCGGCAGCAAGCAGCACCGGCACCGCGCACGCCAGGTACAGCGCCGCCGGGGACCAACCCGCGTCCAGCAGGACCCCAGCGCATAGGGGCGAGGCGATGGCGCCCAGGCGCCCCACCCCGATCGCCCAGCCCAGGCCGGTGGAGCGCACCGCTGCATCGAAGACGACCGGGGCAACCGCATACAACCCACCCATCGCCGCCGTCATGGCGGCACCGGTCAGGAGCGCGGCCACGAACGCCCGGCTCAACACCGTGCTGTACACGCCGAATGCCAGCAGTGCCAGTGCCGACAGCAACAGCGCCGCGACGGTCAGCCGCGACAGCCGCGCGCGCAAGGCCAGCCAACCGAACACCGTGCCCCCGGCAATGCCTCCCAGGTTCAGCAACACGCCGCCGGCCAATCCCTGCGCCGCCGACAGGCCTGCAGCCACCAGCAATTTGGGGGTCCAGCTCATCACGAAGTAGAACGTGAACATCAGCAGGAAAAATGCCAGCGCGATCAGCAACGACCGCCGCCACAGCCCCTCCACGAACAACGCCACATACCCGTGCCCCTGACCGGATGCCCGTGGCGGCGGCAGCGGTAGCGTCTCCTGCGGCGGCATCCCCATGCGCGCCAGTGCGGCATTGAAGCGCGCCAATGCATCCGGCCGTCGGCGTACGACCAGGAACTCCAGCGATTCGGGCAGCAGCGCCAGCACCAGCGGCACGCAGAGCAACGAGCCGACCGCACCGAGCACGAACACCGCCTGCCAGGACCACTGCTGCAGCAGCAGTCCCGCGATCGCGCCGCCCAGCGTGGCGCCGAGCGGATAGCCCGTGGCTTGCAGCACCGTGGCGGTGGTCCGCCAGCGCGCGTTCGAGTACTCGGCTGCGGTGACCGCCACGCAGGCCAGCATGCCGCCGATTCCCAGGCCGGTGAAGGCGCGCAGGGCGGCCAGCTGCCAGGCATCGATCGCCAGCGCCGAGGCGCCCATGCCCACGGTCAGGATCGCCAGGCAGATCAATGTCAGCGCGCGACGTCCGATCCGATCGGCCAGGGGTGCGAGCAGCAACGACCCCATCGCCATGCCGACCAGCCCCGCACTGAAGAGGATTCCCAGCAGCTTGCCCGACAGCTGCCACTGCGCCGAGACATGCGGTGCAGTGAACGCCATCGCCATCACATCGAAGCCGTCGAGCATGGTCAGCACCACGCACACCGCCACCGCCCTCCACTGGAATGGCGTCATGTGCTGCAGCGCGAAGTGCCCGGCTGCGGAAGTACTGTGCGACATGGAATGTTCCTGTGCGGGTGACGGAAGGGAGCACGACGCGCAGCGGTTGCGGGCTCGCCGTACCGCCGCGGCACGCACTGCAACGGGCATACGCATTGCTGCACACCACGGCAGGCACGCTAGGGCGAATGCGCCGGCGCTTCAAGGCACTTTCGAACGCTGCCGTGCGTTTATCGAACGCACGGCAGCGTTCGCCCGATGGGTGCGCGCGGATCGGTCCACATCGGCAAGGGTCTGCTGCTGCCATGCGGCCACGATGCAGCAGGCTTCTGCCGCAATCGCATGGCCGGCCGCCATTGCATTGGCGAAGCAAGAAGGCATCGTGCGATCCGGCTATCGCCTGCAGCCGAGCGCGCCGACCGCACGGGTATCATGCGTGTGTGCCTGCACTGGGCAGCACGCTGACCTGCCGGAGATTGCCGTGACCGCGATTCGTTCCTTCCTGGACCACGCCCCGCAACTGGGCGCACGCGTCTATATCGACCCGGCCTGCACCATCATCGGTAAGGTGAGCCTGGGCGACGATGTGTCGGTGTGGCCCGGCACGGTGATCCGCGGCGACGTCAATCATGTGCAGATCGGCGCACGCACCAATGTGCAGGACGGCACCATCATTCATGTCAGCCACCACAGCCCGTTCAACCAGGCCGGCTACCCGACCGTGATCGGTGCCGACGTCACTGTGGGCCACGGCACCATTCTGCATGCCTGCACCATCGAGGACCTGTGCCTGATCGGCATGGGCGCTTGCGTGCTCGATGGTGCCACCGTCAAACGCTACGGTTTTGTCGGCGCCGGTGCAGTGGTCGGCCCGGGCAAGGTGGTTGGCGAGGCCGAGTTGTGGCTGGGCAATCCGGCCCGCCTGGCACGCACGCTCAGCGACAAGGAAATCGAAAGCCTGCATTACTCCGCCCAGCATTATGTGCGGCTCAAGGACCAGTATCTGGGGATGCACGGCGGTTGATCGCGGCCGCGCAACGGCCTGCCGTCAAGGCCGGGTTGCATGCTCCAGCGCAGCGAGCACGCGCAACGCCTGGCCGCGCGAGCTGCCGCACATCCGCGGCGAAGGCCGCAGGTTGCTGCAGACGGCCGGCCGCTTCGGCGAGCCGAACAAGCGGCAGCCCAGTTGCGGGTCCAGCGCCGCACGCTGGCTGAAGCCTGGCCACGGCTTCGGCGAACGCCGCGACCACGACAGCGTGCGGCGGCGAGTGCTACGGTGGCCGCTCGCCGGATCGCAACGCTGACGGTTGCAGCAGTAACAGTCCTGGCGCGGTCTAATTGCCAGCCACCGCTCGCCTTTGTCGTCGAATCTGCCATGCCCGAATACCGCTCCAAGACGTCCACCCACGGCCGCAACATGGCTGGCGCACGCGCACTCTGGCGTGCCACCGGCATGCAGGATGGCGATTTCCACAAGCCCATCATCGCCATCGCCAATTCGTTCACCCAGTTCGTGCCCGGGCATGTGCACCTCAAAGATCTCGGACAGCTGGTCGCGCGCGAGATCGAGCGTGTCGGCGGGGTCGCCAAGGAGTTCGACACCATCGCGGTGGACGACGGTATCGCGATGGGCCATGACGGCATGCTGTATTCGCTGCCCAGCCGCGAAATCATCGCCGATTCGGTCGAATACATGGTCAACGCACATTGCGCCGATGCGCTGGTGTGCATTTCCAATTGCGACAAGATCACCCCCGGCATGTTGATGGCCGCGCTGCGGCTCAACATCCCGACCGTACTCGTCTCCGGCGGCCCGATGGAAGCCGGCAAGACCAAGCTGGCCGAACATAAGCTCGACTTGATCGATGCGATGGTGATCGCCGCCGACGACAGCGCCTCCGACGAAAAAGTGGCCGAGTTCGAACGCAGCGCCTGCCCCACCTGTGGCTCGTGCTCGGGCATGTTCACCGCCAATTCGATGAACTGCCTGACCGAAGCGCTGGGGCTGTCGCTGCCGGGCAACGGCACCGTGGTGGCCACGCACGCCGACCGCGAACAATTGTTCCTGCGCGCCGGCCGTGTGGCGGTGGAACTGTGCCACCGCTGGTATGGCGGCGAAGATCCCACTGCCTTGCCGCGCGGCATCGCCACCTTCGAAGCGTTCGAAAACGCGATGACGCTGGATATCGCCATGGGCGGTTCCACCAACACCATCCTGCACCTGCTCGCCGCCGCGCAGGAAGGCGAGGTGCCGTTTGGCATGCGCGATATCGACCGCCTGTCCAAACGCGTGCCGCAGCTGTGCAAGGTGGCGCCGAATACGCCGAAATACCATATCGAAGACGTGCATCGCGCCGGCGGCATCATGGCCATTCTTGGCGAGCTGGCACGCGGCGGCTTGCTGCACACCCACGCCGCCACCGTGCATGCGCGCACCCTCGCCGATGCCATCGCGCAATGGGACATCACCCGGACTGACGACGAGAACGTGCACACGTTCTACAAGGCCGGCCCGGCCGGAATTCCGACGCAGATCGCCTTCAGCCAGGCCACGCGCTGGGACACGCTGGATGCCGACCGCAGCGAAGGCTGCATCCGCGATGTGGCGCATGCGTTCTCGCAAGAAGGCGGCCTGGCCGTGCTGTACGGCAATATCGCCCGCGACGGCTGCGTGGTGAAAACCGCCGGCGTGGACGAATCCATCCACGTCTTCGAAGGCAACGCCCGCGTCTACGAGAGCCAGGATGCGGCGGTCAAGGGCATCCTGGCCGACGAGGTGGTCGCCGGCGACGTCGTGGTCATCCGCTACGAAGGCCCCAAGGGCGGCCCGGGCATGCAGGAAATGCTCTACCCCACCAGTTACCTGAAATCCAAAGGCCTGGGCAAGCAGTGCGCCCTGCTCACCGACGGCCGCTTCTCCGGCGGCACCTCGGGCCTGTCGATCGGCCATGCGTCGCCAGAAGCCGCTGCAGGCGGTGCGATCGGCCTGGTCCGCGACGGCGACCGCATCCGCATCGACATCCCGCAACGTGGCATCAACCTGCTGGTGTCCGAGGCAGAACTCGCCACCCGCCGCGCCGCGCAGGATGCCAAGGGGTGGAAACCAGTCGAGCTGCGTCCACGCAAGGTCACCACCGCGCTGAAGGCGTATGCGCTGCTGGCGACCAGTGCGGACAAGGGCGCGGTACGCGACAAGGCGCTGCTGGATGGGTGAGACAGCGAGACCATGGGCCATTGCGCCTTCATCTTCACCGATGTAACCCATCTGCCTGCTCACAAGGTTGGACGACAGCGCCAGCATCGACGTTCTGCTCGCCTGGCGCGATCAGACAGCTGGTCGCTTGTGTGCAGGAAACTGCCGTTTCCAAATGTAGGGCGATTGCCGATACTAGGCACCACACCGCGCACTCGAGCGTTGCAGTAGACGTCAGGCAACCGAGATATCCAGATGAATCACGACTTCCAACTTGTCATGTCTCCGCTTCGCCAAACAATCACCGATCAAGGGCATTGCGTTCGCCTGGAGATCTATCGCGGCGTCGATACCGAGTGGACCCTTGAGGCCGTGGATGAATTCGACAATTCCACCGTGTGGGACGCGTTGTTTGCGACAGACCAGGCCGCGCTGGATGAGGCGCTGCGCACCATTGCCGATGAGGGTATAGCGTCGCTCATTGGCTCTCCCAGTGACAGCGATCAGTAATGCGACCGTCGCCATGAGCATCAACATCGATACATTGACCGAAGCCGAGCTGGTCGACCTCAATCACCGGGTGGTTGAAAGACTGCGGTTTTTACAGAGTGCGCGGGATCATGCAACCATGCTGCGCTTCAGCATCGGTGATCGCGTCACGTTCGAGCCGGACCTGCGCGGCCCAATCTTTGGCGTCATCACTCGGTACAACAAGAAGTCGGTGTCCGTGCTGACCGACGATGGCCGGCGTTGGACGGTCGCACCAGGCTTTCTCCAGCCAGCCTCGACAAAGAGCGTCAAGGCCTCCAGTACCGGCAGCGTTGTCGCCTTGCGCCCGAAGCCTGACGGCAAGGCCTAGCCACGCGAAGCGGCGTTGCAAGCCTGGGCGATTGCAGCGCCAGAGCGCCTGCGTTCGGTAAGGCATCGCCGTTGTCAGGGGCTACGCAGACTAGCCGGCTCCGGATTGAATCCAGGCTGCGGCAAGTGGTCGCACCGAAGTCCTGGTTGTCGAGCGGTGGGAAGTTGCTCCACATTCCCTACAATGGCACTCGTGCACACCGTCCCCTTCCACCGCAGCTTGTGCCTGCTGGCTTCGCTGGCGATGGTGCTGATCGTCTGCGCGCCGCTGGTGAGCCGCTGGATCTTGCACGGCGCACACGCGGCACCCACTGCGGCGGTTGCGCTGACGCCAGCTCCGCAGGAGGAGCCGGCAGGCGGTGGCACTGGCCACGCGCATCTGCATGCTGGCGCACCGCACACGCACGATGGCGCGGCGCTGCCTGCTGCGCAGGTCCAACAGGGGCACGCACACCACCACCTATCGACGACCCTGCCCGACCTGCCCGTGGCTGACCGGCATGCCGGCCACGAGATGGCGGCCGACTGCGACTATTGCCTGATGGCAGCGCGCCTGCTCAGCCTGTTGGTTGCGGTGCTGCTGGTGCTGCTGACATGGGTGTCGCCTCGCCATCGTCTGCCAGCGGTCGTTGGCCGGCTTGTGCTGGTTCATGCCGGCCATCTGGGCGCACGCGGACCTCCGCTGTCCGCCTGATCGCGCGCCCCGCACTTCCGGGGCGATCTGTTGTGTCGCCGCAATCCGATCACGACGTGATCGGATTCGTTTGCGCATTCCCGCACCCTTTTCGCTCCTCGCCCATGCGGCGGGGCGGCGCTGTTTGCTGCGACCATGAATGACACGGCTCCTCACTGCACCGGCTCAAGTGCCGACCGCCGCCTCGGCAGCTACACCTGTACGAGCTTGCCACTGGACAAGGGGCGCCATCGTTGCACCCTGCTTGTCTGGAATGACAGCGATTGCTCGGGCTGCACAGCCGATAATCGCAGTGCCTTGTGCGTGACCTATACAAGGGAGGTCTGACGTGAACCTCACCACTGAAGCGCGCCCCGTCGACCGCTTGCGCTTCTACCGCGCGGTGTGGCGGTGGCACTTCTATGCGGGCCTGTTCGTGCTGCCGCTCATTGCTTGGCTGGCCCTCACCGGTGCGGTCTATCTCTATCAGAAGCCGATCGACCGTTGGGTCCACCACGATTTGAAGGTCGCTATTGCCACTGCTTCACCAAGGGCGCTGCCCAGCGCCAACATCGCGGCCGTGGAGGCAGCGGCCCCCGGCCATGCGTTCCGCTACACCACGCCCGAGCGTGCCGACGGCAGTATCGAGATCGGCGTGCTCGCAGCAGACGGTCGGCGCACCGTCTATTACGTCAATCCGTGGTCGTCCAGGATCCTGGGCCAGCTGCCGGAGAAAGGCACGTTTTCCGGCATCGTGCGCCGCCTGCACAGCCTGGACCTGCTGGGAGACTACGCCAGTGCGTTGATCGAGATCGCTGCCGGGTGGGCCATCCTGCTGGTGCTGACCGGGATCTACCTGTGGTGGCCGCGCGGGCAACAAGGCGGTGTCACCAGCGTGCGTGGACGTCCACGGCAACGGCTGTTCTGGCGCGACCTGCATGCAGTCACCGGGGTCTGGGTGGGCTTGGTGCTGCTGTTCCTGTGCATCACCGGCATGCCCTGGTCGGTGGTGTGGGGCAAGCAGGTCAATGCGTGGGCCAACGGTCACAACGACGGCTATCCCGCGGGGGTGCGCGTGAATCTCCCCATGTCGCAACAGCGGCTGGCTGACACCACCACCCCCACCTGGTCGATGCAACAGGCGCAGCTGCCGACCTCGCAGGTACCGCCGCACGCCGCTCCACCGCAACACGACGGCCACCAGGGACACGACGGTCCTGGCACGGCGGCACTGGCGAAGCTATCCCCCCAGCCCGGCGCCATCGGCATCGATGCGGCCATGCAGCATTTCGCGGCCGCAGGCCTGGCCCCCGGCTACAGCGTCAGCCTGCCGCAGGGCCGGATGGGCGTCTATACGGCATCGGTCTACCCGGAGGCCCTGGACCAGCAACGCGTGATGCACCTGGATCAATACAGCGGCAAGGTCTTGCTGGACATGGGTTACCACGACTATGGGCCGCTCGGCCGTGGCCTGGAGTGGGGCATCAATGTGCATCTGGGCCAGGAATACGGCACGGCCAATCGGTTGTTTTTTGTGGTGGCCTGCGCAGGAATTGTGCTGCTATGCGTCAGCGGCGCGGTGATGTGGTGGAAGCGCCGCCCGCTCGGCGGGCTGGGCGTGCCGCCACTGCCCAGGCAAGGCCGCAGCGTCCTCGCTGTCTTCGCCTTGTTGTGCATTGGCGGGGTGCTGTTTCCCCTGGTCGGCCTGTCGCTGCTGATGGTGGGTGCACTGGATTTTCTCGCCACGCAGGGCTGGCGCCGCCAGGTCGGTTCCTGATGTCGATCGTTCCACGCCCCCTGTCGGGGCAATCACACAGCTCCTTCCCTTACTGGAGGCAAGACCGCATGAACTACCGTTCCCTGAAGACACTGGGCCTGAGCGCACTGCTGACGTTTGCCGGCAACGTATCTGCAAGCGAGGCGGCCACGGCGCCGTTCTCCCTGCCTGCCCTGCCGTATGCGACCAACGCACTGGAACCGGCCATCGACGCCGAGACGATGGAGATCCACCATGCGCGCCATCACAAGGCCTACGTGGACAACCTCAACGCCAAGGTCAAGGACTACCCCGTCCTGTCGGATACATCGCTGGAAGACATCCAGGCGCATATCTCCCGCTACGACGCAGCGGTGCGAAACAACGCCGGTGGGCATTACAACCACAGCCTGTTCTGGACCCTCATGGCACCTATTGGACAAGGCGGTACGGCATCACCCGCACTGAAGGCAAGGCTGGTCCAGTCCTTCGGCTCTGAAGCCGCCTTCCAGGCCAGGTTCTCCGAGGCGGCGACCAAGCTCTTCGGCTCGGGTTGGGCCTGGCTGATCCTCAAGCCGGATGGTGCATTGGCGATCACCACCACGCCCAACCAGGACAATCCACTGATGGACGTGGTGTCCGAGCGTGGTACGCCGCTACTGGCGCTGGACGTGTGGGAGCACGCGTACTACCTGCATTATCAGAACAAGCGCGCGGACTACATCAAGGCGTGGTGGCCGCTGGTCAACTGGAACCAGGTCAACGCTCGCCTTGAGGCAGCCACTACCCAGCCTTGACCCTTCGCCGCCTGCAACCGCCCATGCCTGCGCGCCGCCTGTTCGCCACCGTCTTCCGCAGCCTGGCCGTTCTGTCGGCCTTGCTGCTGGCTGGCGCGCCGGCCGTCAGCCATTGGATGCAATCTGCACCCGGGCATGCCGCAGCGCAGGCGATGTGCCGAGGTGGGCATCTGGTGGCCGGCCTGCCGTTGGACTGGGCTTACGGCCCACCAAGGCAGCCATCGGGCGCTGCAGATCACGCGCTGCCGCACGAGGCCGCGTGCGAACACTGCGTCCTGGCGGCATTGCTGCTCACCCCGCATGACTGGACATTGCACGGCGCAGCTCCCGCCTGCCCTGATTCCTGCAGCGAAGCATTCGCGCTCTGCGCACCGCGGTTCGCCCACAGCGCGGCGCATCGTCCCCGTGGCCCTCCAGTGATGGCGTAGTCGTTTCACGACGTCTGCCCGCGCACTTCAGCGCTTCATTGTCTGGAATCTTCCATGTCCTGCGTTCCCTTGATCCTGCATCCGGGGCGACTCGCCCTGGCCATCGCTTCACTCCTGCTGCATCCGGCTGCCGCATTCGCCCAGGAACGCGCCACGCCCACCACGCTGGACACGATCCGCGTTGTCGACGCCAGCGTCGGCACGCTGGCCGATACCAGCACCACCGGTTCTGCACTTGCCTTGAGCGTGCTCGACACGCCAGCCAGTCTCACCGTGATCGCGCGCGCGCAGCTGAGCGCGCGCGGCGATGCCAACCTCAACGATGCCATCCGCCGCGCGGGCGCGATCAGCCCCATGCCGCATCCCGGCAATGGCCTGAGTGCGCTGTCCAGCCGTGGCTTCACCGATAGTGCATCGGTCATGCGGCTGTACGATGGCATCCGCCAATACGGGGGCGTGGGTGTCACCTTCCCGTTCGATACCTGGTCGATCGAGCGGATCGAAGTGCTGCGCGGGCCGGCCTCGGTGATCTACGGCGACGGCGCGATCGGCGGCGTGGTCAACATCGTGCCCAAGCGTCCCCACTTGGGCACGATAGAGAACACGCTGCAGGCCACCGTGGGCAGCCAGGACACGGCCAGGCTGGGCGTGGGCAGCGGCGGCGGGTTGAGCCCCACGCTGGCCTATCGGCTGGATGTCAGCGGCAACTACAGCAGCGGCTGGGTGGATCGCGGCTACAACGGCAATGCCACCCTCTCCGCGGCGCTACTGTGGCAGGCCCGCCCCGACCTGCAATTGACGCTGACCCATGCCGAAGGCGACCAGCGCCCGATGCGCTACTTCGGCACTCCGCTGATCGATGGCCGGCAACGTGCGGCGTTGCGTCGCAAGAATTACAACGTGTCAGACAGCCTCATCCGCTTTCGGGATCGCTGGAGCCAACTGGATGCAGTGTGGACACCCAGCGAGGCAGTGGAGTGGCGTACTCGCCTGTACCAGGTCGATAGCCGGCGGGAGTGGCGCAACGCCGAAGGCTATGTCTACAACCCTGCCAGCGGCCTCATCGACCGGTCCGACAATACGCAGATCACCCACCGCCAGGACCAGACCGGCCTGACCTCCACGCTGCGCTTGCGCAGCGCCATCGGCGGGATGGCCAACACCCTGGCGGTAGGCCTGGATGCCAACCGCGCCCACTTCAAGCACATCAACAACACCTATTCGGGCAGCTCTGGTCCGGTGGATCCGCTTCGACCGGTGCCGGGGCTGTTCGTCAGCGATGCGCCCACGCTGCCCAGGTATCGCAACAACGCCGAACAATCCGCGCTGTTCGTCGAAGACCGCCTGGCCCTCACGGAGCGGTGGTCGGTCCTGGCTGGCCTGCGTCACGACCGTGCAACGATTCAGCGCAACGACCTGCTCATCGGGCAGAAGACATTCTCCAAGACCTATTCCAACACCGGCTGGCGTGTGGGAAGCGTGTTTGCAGTGCAACCCGGCGCGAGTTTCTACGCGCAGTTTTCGCAGGCATCGGATCCGGTCAGCGGTCTGCTGATGCTAAGCCCCGGCAACGCGGCGTTCGACCTGTCCAGGGGCAGGCAGGTGGAAGTGGGTTTCAAGCAGGGTTTTGACCGCGGCGAGTGGACCCTGGCCGCCTACCGGATCCGCAAGACCGGGCTGCTCAGCCGCGATCCGCTCGATCCAGCGCGTCAGCGCCAGATCGGCGCACAGACCTCCAAGGGGCTGGAGGCCGCGTTGAACTGGGCGTTCACTCCGGCGTGGTCGCTGGATCTCAACGCCACTGTGCTCAAGGCCGAGTTCGCAGATTTCCTGGAAACCACCGGCACGCCGGCCATGGCGGTCTCGCGCGACGGCAACGTGCCGCCGAACGTCGCCGAGCGGCTGGCCAATGCATGGGTGAGCTGGGAGTTTGCCCCGCGCTGGAGTGCCGGCACCGGCGTGCGCTATGTCGGCAAGCGCTACGCCGATAACGCCAACCGCCTGGAGCTACCGGGTTACAGCTCCACGGACGTGTCCTTGACCTGGCAGGCGCGCCCCGCAACCCGCCTGACCGCACGCGTGTTCAACGTCTTCGACAAGGTGTTCTACGAGACGGCCTACTACACCGACACCCAGTGGTTCCTGGGCGCGGATCGACGCGTGGAGTTCACCGTGGACCATCGGTTCTGATCGCCTTGCGCGCACTCACGCATCGTGAGTGCGCGTGACCGCAGGTTGGGCGTCGGCCTGTCCATGGTCGTACAGTTGCGCGATCGCAGCGGCGCCGAATGCACGCAGCCGACACGCAAGTTCGCCCCCGGCGCCGCCTGACGCCGGGGTGGTCTGGCCTCAATGATGATGTTGCATGGATGCGTCCGCGCCCGGTGCATCCGCACCCATGGGCAGGACATCGAAGCGCACGGTCACACTGGGTGCATGCTCGAAGCGCAGGGTCGCTTCGATTGGCGTGCCAGCAACCAATGGCGAATGCAGTTCGATGAACATCAGATGGTTGCCACCCGGTGCCAGGGTGACGGCCTGGCCGGCCGGCAATTCCAGGCCATTGTCCAGCTGGCGCATCTTCATGACATCGCCCTCCATGCGCATTTCATGGATTTCCACCCGCGCGCTGGCGGCCGATTCCACTTTCAACAGCCGGTCTGCCGCCTTGGCGTGATTGCGCAGGGTCAGGTAACCACCGCCCACTGCGGCACCCGGCGGCGTGGCACGCGACCAGGCATGGTCGACCTGCACGGCCGCATTGGCGGCCGGTGGCGTCGGTGCCGGTGCCGACACGGATGCTGTCGAACCGTCGCGGCCAGCATGATCGCTGGCAGGCTGACAGGCTGTCAGCGCAAGTGTCGCAGTGACGAACAACAGGGCGTGCGTTTTCATGGCGGACTACCTCTGGCTCATGATGGAAAGACCCGCCGCATGGTGACGGGCAGGCGTCGGGGTGAGAGGTTCGGACAGCAGCGTCAGTGGTTCTCCAGCACCTGTCGAATATCGGCAACGCAGTCTTCGACGCTCTGTGCATGCGCCAGGCCAACGCGCAACTGGCCTGTACGGTCGAAGACGAAACTGCGCGTGGAGTGGTCGATGGTGTAGGTGTTGCCGATCGGCACCTTGACGTAGACCACATTGAGCTGCGCGGCGGCGGCCTTGACCTCGTTCTCGGTGCCGGTCAAACCCACGAAGTCCGGGTCGAAGGCGTGCACATAGGTGCGCAGCACCTGTGGGGTATCTCTTTCCGGGTCCAGCGTGGCGAACGCGAACTGCACGTCGCGTGCGTCCTCGCCGAGCTGGCGCTTGATCTGCACCGCGCGTACCAGCGTGGTGGGGCAGATTTCCGGGCAACGGGTGAAGCCGAAGAACAGCACCAGCACCTTGCCGCGAAAGCTCTGCGATGGCCGCGGGCGACCGTCGGTGTCCTTCAGATACACGCTCACTCCGCGCCCCATCGCGCCCAGATCAGCGCCATGCAGGGGTGGCCGGCTGCACCCGCACAGCAGGCACAGGATGGCCATTGCGGTCGCTACATGTCGCAAGAGATCCTGCATGGGATGTTGCGCAGACCTGCGCAATGAACGTTCGCCTGAGGACAGCCGCATGGGCGTGGATGCCTGCCTGTTCTGCATATCCGGCCATTGTAGCCGGGCATGCGGTCATGCACAGACATCCACCCGCCCACTGCGCCGTGAGCCTTGCGCCTGCCAGATCACAGTGTGCTTGAGGCGCAAATGGGTTGGATCAAAGACACACATCTACAAGACGACCACGCTGGCTGCAACCACACACGCAACGGCCAGGCCCTCACGCCAGCGCGTCCTCGGCATCCAATGCAGTAGCCGCGTGCTGCGCGCGATCGAACCGCTCGCGCGCGGCACAGATGTCGGCATGGTGTTCGCCCGCCCAGTTGAGCAGTTGCGACACCGGGCCAAGCAACGCGACGCCGAGCTTGGACAGTGCATATTCAACGCTAGGCGGTTTGGTCGCATAGACCTTGCGCGTAATCATGCCGTTGCGTTCCAGATTCCGCAGGGTCTGGGTGAGCATCCGCTTGGAGATGTCCGGGACCGCGCGCTGGATGACGCTGAAACGGGACGGGCCAGGGACCAGCGTCAACAGGATCAGCAAGGTCCACTTGTCGCCGATCTGGTCAAGCACATCGCGAACCGGGCACTTGGTGGCGTCGAACGGGCCTTCAAGGGACGGCGGTGGCGGGAACAAGGCAATCGCGTTCACGAGGGTATCTCATGGTAACCAGGGGGAATAAATCTGCCTCCTTGCGAAGGGACGCGCGGTCATGACAATAGGCTCGCAAACCACGCAGTCTAAATTTTAGACCAAATCTCACTTCTAAACCTATTGGAGCGCACCATGGCAGTTACTTCCCCCCTGATCCTTGTCACCGGCGCCAGCGGGCAACTGGGCGAGCTGGTCGTCGATGCGCTGCTTGAGCGCGTGCCTGCCAGCCGCATCGTAGCAACGGCGCGCGATACAGCGTCACTTGCGGGGTTCGCAAAACGCGACATCACGGTGCGTCAGGCCGACTACGCCAACCCGCACAGCCTGGACCAGGCGTTTGCAGGCGTCGGCCGGGTGCTGCTGGTGTCGTCCAATGCCGTCGGCGCCCGTGTGCCGCAGCATCGCCATGTGATCGAGGCGGCCAAGCGCGCCGGCGTGGAATTGCTCGCCTACACCAGCATCCTGCACGCCGATACCAGCACGCTGTCGTTGGCCGAGGAACATGTCGCCACCGAGGCGCTGCTGCGCGACAGCGGCGTGCCGCATGTGTTGCTGCGTAACGGCTGGTATACCGAGAACTACACCGGCTCCATCGCGGCCGAAGTGGAACACGGCGGGGCGATGGGCAGCTCGGGCGATGGCAGGATCAGCGCCGCCACGCGTGCCGACTATGCCGCAGCCGCCGCAGCGGTACTGGCCTCCGATGCACCGCAGGCCGGGCAGGTCTACGAGTTGGCCGGCGATACGGCCTTTACGATGGCCGAGTACGCCGCCGAGGTGGCTCGGCAGTCGGGCAAGCCGGTGGCGTATCACGACCTTGCCGAAGCCGACTACGCGGCGGCGCTGGTGCAGGTTGGCTTGCCGGCCGGGTTTGCGCAGGCACTGGCGCAGTGCTCGGCGTCCTCGCGCGGCGGCAGCCTGTTCGACGACAGTCGTACCCTGAGCCGCCTGATCGGCCGCCCGACCACGCCGCTGCGCGAGGCGGTGGCAACAGGATTGCGACACGCCGAGCTGGGCTGAGCTGGGCGCAGTGCCGCGCAGTCGATACGCCGGCACGTATCAACGGCCACCCGCACGACATGGGTGGCACACCATGTCCACGAGCAAACGGGCCACGGACAGGCATCGGCAGGCCCCTCGGGACCTGCCGATGCGTCCTTCACAGGGCCGCCGGCGTGCGCCAGGGCGCCAGCAGCCCGCTGCCCCCTGCGCGCAGATGGGCTCGCCTCGCCTCGGTCGCATCACTGCCATCGCGCCGACACGCTACTGTCGCAAGGGCCACACCTGACTGCCCTACCGATGTCACCAAACTGACATGAAATCTAAATATAACTAGCGCCATTGCCGCTACGTCAGGAAGACCGGGCGCCGGGGCCGGCGCTTTGCCGCCTTGCTCGCCGCCACCGGTGCAGCGCCGGCGCGACGCAGCCGCCGACCCGTTTCCCTTGTACGAGCCGGACCAATGAAAAAACGCAATCTCGCCACTGTTCTGTGCGCCCTGGGCGTTACCGCCAGCGGCAGCATCGCTGCCGCCGAGCTGGAGCTGTACGTCGACCGCAAGACCAAGCAGATCTTCGCCGAGCCGGCGCCCGGGCGCGACAAACTGGGCAAATTCGTGCAGGTGGACGACAGCGGCAAGCTGCCGGCCTCGGCGTTGCCGGCCGCCCCTGCACCGCCGCCGGCGGTGCCAGGCACAGCGGAAACCGCCGTCGCACAGGCAGCCACCGTGCCGGCACCAGTACCGGCAGCAGCGGCCAAGCCGAGCGATGCGCCCAAGAAGTGGTACGACAAGCTCAGCCTGCGTGGCTACACCCAGATTCGCTACAACCATGGCATTGGCGGCGATGCGCAGGACCTGCGTGCACCGGGCGACCGCTTTATCGGCAACGACCAGAGCCTGGGCATCCGGCGTGCGCGCCTGGTGTTGAGCGGCGATCTCAACGAGTACGTCTCGCTGTACTTCCAGCCGGACTTTGCCAGCACGCCGGCCGGCACCAATACCACCAACTTCGCCCAGCTGCGCGATGCGTACGCGGACATCTACTTCGACAAGCAGCGCGAGTACCGCGTGCGGGTGGGCCAGTCGAAAATGCCTTACGGCTGGGAAAACCTGCAGTCCAGCCAGAACCGCCTGACCCTGGACCGCGCCGATGCGCTCAATTCCGGCCTGCGTGACGAACGCGATCTGGGCGCGGTGTTCTACTACAGCCCCACCGTGGCCAAGGGCCGCTTCCAGGATCTGGTCAAGTCCGGCCTGAAGGGCTCGGGCGACTACGGCGTGCTGGGTGCGGGCGTGTACAACGGCCAGGGCGCCAACCGTCCAGAACGCAACGACAGCATGCATGCAGTGGTGCACGCCACCTACCCGTTCAAGTTCGCCAACGGGCAATACCTGGAAGTGGGTGCAGACGCCTATTCCGGCCGCTTCGTGCCAAGCGCGGCAGCGGTGAACATCGGCGGGCGCAACTTCACTCCGGCCATCACCGATCCAGACGGCTATACCGATCAGCGCGTGGCCGCGCACATCATCTATTACCCGCAACCGTTCGGCCTGCAGGCCGAGTGGACGGTGGGCCGCGGCCCCGAACTGGACGTGGAACAGCGCCGTATCCGCACCCGCTCGCTGAGTGGTGGGTACGTCCAGGCGATGTTCAAGCACGACTTCAATTACGGCACGTTGTTGCCCTATCTCAAGTGGCAGACCTACCGTGGCGGCTCCAAGTTCGACACCAATGCACCGCGCATGCAGCTGGACGAGGTGGAGGCCGGTGTTGAATGGCAGCCGATGGATGCGCTGGAACTGGTGTTCGCGTATTCGAAGATGAAGCGCACCGATGTCACCACCGCACCCTACCCGGTGGTGGAAGGCGACTTGCTGCGGGTGCAGTTGCAAGTCAATTACTGATCCTTCGACATGATGGAAAATGCACAAGCCCCGGTTTTCCGGGGCTTGTGCGTGAGTGCGTCGCCAGATCCACTGCGCCAGGACCGCCGCTGATCGGCGGCGGCATTGGCTTGCGACCAAGTGCCGCTGCGCAACCGTCTTGCTGGCCCGTCAAGCCAACAGCTCTGCCCGCACGATCTGCGCGCCGGCACTGAGCGCCTGGAGCTTGCCGCGTGCGACATGGCGGGCAAGCGGCGCCATGCCGCAGTTGGTGGACGGGTAGAGCTTGTCGGCATCGACAAACCGCAGCGCCTTGCGCAGGGTGTCGGCCACGTCCTGGGGTGTTTCGATCGTCGTGCTGGCCACGTCGATGGCGCCGACCATGACTTTCTTGCCGCGCACCAGTTCGATCAGATCGATCGGCACGTGCGAGTTGTGGCACTCCAGCGAGATGATATCGATGCTGGATGCCTGCAACTTGGGGAACGACGCTTCGTACTGGCGCCACTCCGACCCCAGGGTCTGCTTCCAGTCGGTATTGGCCTTGATGCCGTAGCCGTAGCAGATGTGGACGGCGGTCTCGCAGGTGAGTCCTTCGACCGCGCGCTCAAGGGTCGCAACACCCCAGTCATTGACCTCGTCGAAGAAGACATTGAAGGCCGGCTCGTCGAACTGGATGATGTCCACGCCAGCGGCTTCGAGTTCCCTGGCTTCCTGATTGAGGATCTTGGCAAATTCCCAGGCCAGCTTTTCACGGCTCTTGTAGTGCGCGTCAAAGAGCGTATCGATCATGGTCATGGGACCGGGCAGCGCCCACTTGATGGGCTGGCGGGTTTGCTGGCGCAGGAATTTCGCATCGTCCACAAACACCGATTTCGGGCGACTCACCGCGCCAACCACGGTCGGCACGCTCGCGTCGTAGCGGTCGCGAATCCTGACCGTCTCGCGCTTCTGGAAATCGACACCGCTGAGGTGTTCGATGAAGGTGGTCACGAAATGCTGGCGGGTCTGCTCGCCGTCGCTCACGATGTCGATGCCGGCATGCTGCTGTTCCTGCAGCGACAGGCGCAAGGCGTCCTGCTTGCCTTCGATCAGTGCGTCGTCCTGCAGTTTCCAGGGCGACCAGAGTGTTTCCGGTTGCGCAAGCCAGGACGGCTTGGGCAGGCTGCCGGCAGTTGAGGTGGGGAGCAGCTGATTCATGATGAGTGATGTCTTGCCTTGGGGTTGGTCAGGAAGCGTGGCGGGACGCCCATTGCGCAAGCAGGTTGCCGTAGGGCCGGATGAAGTGCTCTTCGGTGAATTTGCCCTGAGTCACGGCGAGCTGGCTACGCTCTTCTCTGTCGTAGACGATCTGGGTGGACGAATAATCCTGATGTTTCAGGCTCGGCTGATAGATCGCACCGGCTGCAGAATTGGCGTTGTAGATTTCTGGCCGGTAAATCTTCTGGAAGGTTTCCATCGTGCTGATGGTGCCGACCAGCTCCAGGTTGCTGTAGTCACCAAGCAGGTCGCCGAAGAAGTAAAACGCCAACGGGGCAACGCTGTTCGGTGGCATGAAGTAGCGCACCTGCAGGCCCATCTTTTCGAAATACTGATCTGTCAGCGAAAACGCATCCTGCCTGTACTCGATACCCAAGATGGGGTGCTGGTTTCCGGTGCGGTGATAGGTTCTGCTGGTGGAGACGCTGATACAGATGACCGGCGGCTTGTCGAAGCGCGCAGCATAGGCATCGGAGTGCACGAAGTGCTTGAACAGCCTGCCGTGCAGGCTGCCAAAATCCTCGGGAATGTTGAAAGCGGAGCTGTCCTGATTGTGCGCTGGCAGCAACACGCTGAAATCGTAGTCGCGCACGTAGGATGAAAAATTATTCCCTGCAATGCCGTCGATGCGCGCACCGGTGTGGTGATCGACGATGTGGGGCTTCAATATCTCGATCAACGGAAAAGCCTCACCGGCGTGATGACCACCGATATGCATCTCGGCAGAGATGATGTCGAGCCCGACCACGTAGCGATCACGCGCGGGGTTGTCCCAATGCGCCAGATCGTTGAAGCGGTTGTTGATCATCGCCAGCGTGTTGCGCAGATTCTCCTGACGACGCTGCCCTCTGGCCAGGTTGGCGAAGTTGGTGGTGTTGCGCGTCGTGGCTGCGGGCTGGTAGTCCTCGTCAAACCGGAGGCTTTTGATGGTGAAGGTGAATTCCTGAGTCATTGCAACGGACGCCTTGTTTCTTTGGGTGAGACGCGCGCCCTGCGGCGCAGCGATGGGTGCCGGCTGGATGCGCGCCTGGACGCTGGATCGGCAGGCACGCCCCAACGCATCCTCTCGCGGCAAGCGCGGGTGGCCCGCCGTGCAGCCGATGGCGCTCAAGCGGCGGCCACTGCGGTTGCGGTGCTGGTGCGCGCCTGCCGCGTCAACGCGATCAGCGGCAGTGCCCGCTGCACCGCCAACCTGGCCCGCTCCGCCAGTGCCTCGTTGTGCACGCGGTAGTCCAGGAAATCCCGGTCGGTCGCATAGATGCCCAGCGGCAACGTGCGCGCCTGGAAAAAACTGAAAAGCGGCCGCAGTTGATGGTCGATCACCAAGGCATGGCGTTCGCTGCCGCCGGTCGCTGCCAGCAATACCGGGATGTCGACGAGGGCGTCCTGGCGGATGAAGTCAAAGAAGTGCTTGAACAGCCCGGTGAACGAGCCGCGATACACCGGCGTTGCCACCACCAGCACGTCGGCCTGCTCTACGGCGGCAAGTTCCTGCTCTACCGTTTCATGTACCTGCGAGCGCCAGAGCGCGCCGGCAAAGTGCGGTGCCAACGCTCCGAGTTCGACCAGATGCGGCGCGCACGGGACTTCGTCGCCGATCAGGGCCATCAGGTGGTGTGCCAGCGCGGCGGCCTTGGAGGGACGCTGCAGCCCGCCAGAGACGGCAACGACGCGAAGTGGAGGTGGCGGGGTGACAGTCATGCAGGTCGACCTGAGCAGTGGGAAAGCGGGTTTGCCGCCAGAACGTGCAGGCCCGACCCATGGTGATCCTGGTGCGGACGTGTTCAAACGCAGGCGAACGACGACAAACCCGATGCTAGGGCTGGCATTCAATGAAGTAAAATGGTGTTATTTCAACAATCCATGAATTCGGATCATCTGAATGCTTGAGCGCATCCATCTCACCATCGTCCAGCAGGTCGAGCAGCAAGGCTCGCTGACGGCCGCTGCCGGCGTGTTGAACCTGACCCAGTCCGCGCTGAGCCACAGCATGAAGAAGCTGGAGCAGCAGCTGGGCACCGACGTGTGGCTGCGCGAGGGGCGCAGCCTGCGGCTGACCCAGGCCGGCCAATACCTGCTGGCGGTGGCGAACCGGGTGCTGCCGCAACTGGATCTGGCCGAAGAGCGCCTGGGGCAGTTTGCGCAGGGCGAGCGCGGCGCGCTGCGCATCGGCATGGAATGCCATCCCTGCTACCAATGGCTGCTCAAGCTGGTGTCGCCTTATCTGGCCACGTGGCCGGATGTGGATGTGGACGTGAAGCAGAAGTTCCAGTTCGGCGGCATTGGCGCGTTGTTTGGCTACGAGATCGATCTGCTGGTCACCCCCGACCCGCTGTTCAAACCCGGGCTGAGGTTCGAGCCGGTGTTCGACTACGAGCAGGTGCTGGTCGTGGCCAAGGACCACGCGCTGGCGTCGGCGGCCTACGTCAAGCCCCAACAGCTGACCCGCGAGGTGCTCATCAGCTACCCCGTGGACCTGGAGCGGCTGGATATCTACAGCCAGTTCTTGCTGCCGGCCGGTGTCACGCCCCGCCGCCACAAGGCCATCGAAACCACCGACATCATGATGCAAATGGTGGCCAGTGGCCGCGGCGTGGCCGCCATGCCGCGCTGGCTGGTCGAGGAATATGCGGCGAGGATGGACGTGGTGCCGGTCCGGCTGGGTGCGCGCGGCATTCCCAAGCAGATCTTCCTGGGCGCGCGCGAGGCCGATATCGCCATCGACTACCTGCGGGCCTTCATCGAACTGGCGCGCCAGCCTGCCAATGCCACCGCCCGTCCGCCGGCAACCCGCTGATGTGCACCATCGCCCGGCGCGCGCCACGTGCCCTGCCTGGCTGCCACGACGTCATCCGCTGCATGGCTGCTGCGCCGATGAGGGCCAGGGCGCCGTTCTGCGGTGTTCACTCCGTGCGGATGTTCCGAAGCCACCCCATCATTGAAGGACGGCACAACCGTTGATGCATCAAGACACGATCGGGCCCGCCGGCACACGCATCGACGCCTATTCGTTGGAAGTGGGCGCGAACGACATTGCCGCGCTGTCCGCAGTGGCGCTGCGGATCATACCCGGCTCCCTCATTGCCATCCCATCCCTTCCCGGCCAGGACGACGCGATGCGTCTGGCCGCCGCGCGGAACGTGCGCGCGCTTGGTTTTGCGCCCATGCCGCACCTGGTGGCGCGCCGCGTCACCTCGCTCGACGACTTGCAAGCCTTCCTCAGCCGCGCCGTCGATACTGCCGGCGTTGAGCACTGCCTGGTGATCGCGGGTGATCGGTCGTCTCCGATCGGGCCCTTTCCGGACAGCGCGTCGCTGATCGCCACAGGCGTCTTCGAGCGCGCAGGGATCAAGAGCATCGGCGTGGCCGGACACCCGGAAGGCCATCCAGCCATGCATGCAGGCGCCCAATGGGATGTACTGGACCGCAAGTGTCGCAGCATCGCCGAGCGCGGCATGGCCCCGCTGATCGTGACGCAATTCGCGTTCGATGCCGACCTTGTATTGCGGTGGCTGGAGGCACTACGCGCGCGTGGCATTGACACGCCGGTGCGCGTGGGTGTGCCAGGTCCTGCCGGCGTTGCAGTGCTCGCCCGCTATGCCGCAAGGTGCGGTGTGAGCACCAGCGCGGCGATGCTGTCCAGCTACGGCATCTCGATCGGCAAGCTGCTTGGAACGGCAGGGCCGGACCGCTTCGTCGATCGCCTTGCCGCCGGCCTGATGCATGCACATGGCGATGTCCGCCTGCACGTGTTTCCGTTCGGCGGTGTCGCACGTTCGGTCGCGTGGGTGGAGCACTACCGCTCCCGGAGCAGTACCTGGACGCCAACCGCACTGCGGTGAGCAATACCAACGCGGCAAGGCGAAGCGGACGTAAGCCAGGCGGCAAATGCAATGCCCGGCCCCAAGGAGACGGCCATCTTCGTGACTGGGATAGCCGTCATGGATCGATCGACACCACTCGCCAATCCACGTCCCGAGGGAAACGCCGCCTTGCTGCGGAATGGGTCGCTGCCCAATGCTGCACTGACGGCGGGCACGTCGTCAGCGAAACACCACCGTGCGATGCCCATTGAGCACGATGCGGTGCTCGACGTGGCGGCGCACGGCGCGGGCGAGCACCAGCGATTCGGTATCGCTGCCCACGCGCACCAGATCGCGCGGGGTCATGGCGTGGTCCACGCGGGCGACGTCCTGTTCGATGATGGGACCTTCGTCCAGGTCTTCGGTGACGTAATGGGCGGTGGCGCCAATGATCTTGACCCCGCGTGCGTGCGCCTGGTGATACGGCTGCGCGCCCTTGAAGCTGGGCAGGAAGCTGTGGTGGATGTTGATCGCGCGCCCGGCCAGTGCGCGGCACAGCGTGGGCGAGAGGATCTGCATGTAGCGGGCCAGCACCACCAGGTCGATCTGCAAGTGCTCCACCAGGGCGAGCAACCGGCCTTCCTGCGTGGCGCGGGTATCGGCGTTGACCGGCAGATGGTGGAAGTCGATGCCGTAGGACGCAGCCAGCGGCGCGAAATCGGCATGGTTGGAGACCACCGCCACGATATCCACCGGCAATTGCCGGCTGTGCGTGCGAAACAGCAGATCGTTGAGGCAGTGCCCCTGCTTGCTCACCAGCACCAGCAGCCGCGCGCGGCGGCGCGCATCGTGCAATTGCCAGGTCATCTGGAACGTGTCGGCGAGCAGCGCAAACCGCTGCTCCAGGCTGGCGATCCCGGTGCCGGGCGGCTTGTCGAAATGCACGCGCAGGAAGAACCGGCCGCTTTCGTCATCGCCGAATTGCTGGGCATCGAGGATGTTGCACGCCAGGTCGAACAGCAGGCCGGTCACGCGATAGACGATACCGGTGCGGTCGGGGCAGGACAGCGTAAGAATGTAGTCGGAGCGCATCGGGCGATGATAGCCAATGCGCATCTCCCCCGGCGCGGTGCTTGCGTACGTAACTGTCGCAGCGGATGCAGCGCGGGGCCAACTACAGCCCTGACCCGACGCAGATGACTGCGCACATATCCGGGCCACACATCCGCCGCTCTGACAGCCTTGATGGATACGTCTGGAGCGCAACAGGCAGCAGGGCGTTGCATCACGCGGCCACCCAGCCAGGCCGATTGGTCGCGCTCAACGCGGCGGCAGGCGCAGCATCAGCCGGCGGTTGATCTCGTTCAATTGCAGCATCGACGCCTCCACCGTGGTGTCCATCACTTCCTGGGTGGTGATATGTGCGCGTAGATGCGCCGGGTCGGACAGCTCGCCGCGCACCAGGAACACGTTCTCGCCCACTTCGCCCAGGTGCCGGCTGAGCACCACATGATCCACCCGGTCCAGGCCATGTTGCTTGGCCAGCGGCAGCAGGCGCGCGACCATGCGTTCGCTGGCCTCGTCGGCAGGTTTGTTCAATTCGGTATCGAGTGCGCACACCGCCTCGCGAATCTGCGCGTACAGGCAATGGTCCGGATGCTCGGGATGGTCCGGGCCGACCTGGCCCTGATCGACGACCGGAGGCGGCGTGCTCATGCTGCGTGCCCGGCACAGGCCGCTACGCGCGATGGACACGCGCGGGAACCGGGCCTGATGTGCGGGTGTCGCATCGCATTCTCCTTGGAAGGCGCTGTGGTGGCTGGAATGCGTTGCGCATCGCGCAGATCGTCGCCAGACGGAATCGAGCAGGCACCTTAGCCGCTCGCGCAGCTTGCCTCAAGCCGGGCCACTGGCGAACACACCGCGCGCCTGGCGTGGCTCGCAGCGCAGGTATTGCGGTGCCGGCGTGACGCTGGCGCCCAGCGCAGCGGCGGCATGCCACGGCCAACGCGGGTCGTACAGGAGGCCGCGCGCCAGCGCGATGGCGTCGGCCTGGCCCTGCTGCAGAATCGCTTCGGCATGCGCCGGCTCGGTAACCAGGCCCACGCCGATCACCGGCGTGCCCACCTGCGCGCGGATCGCCTGCGCGAACGGAATCTGGTAACCGTCCTGCAACGCGATCTGCTGGCGTGGATCCAGCCCGCCGCTGGAGACATGGATGTAGTGCGCTCCGCGCGCATCCAGCGCCTTGGACAGCGCGATGCTCTGTTCCAGATCCCAGCCACCGTCCACCCAGTCGGTGGCCGAGAGACGCACGCCCACCGCCATCCGTGCAGATATCGCCGCGCGCACCGCATCGAAGATGCGCAGCGTCAGCCGCATGCGGTTTTCCAATGAGCCGCCATAGGCATCGCTGCGCTGGTTGCTCAACGGCGATAGAAACTGATGCATCAGATAGCCATGCGCGGCATGCAACTCGATCAGCTGCAGGCCCAGGCGTTCGGCGCGGATGGCCGAGTCCACGAACGCGGCCACCACCATATCGATACCGGCCTGGTCCAACGCCTGCGGCAATGGCTGGCCGTCGCGGAACGGCAGCACCGAGGCCGACACGGTCTGCCAGCCATTGGCGTGGTCGGATGCGATCGCCTCGCCGCCATTCCACGGCAGGTCGGTGGAGGCCTTGCGCCCGGCATGTGCCAGCTGGACACCGATCGGCATCGGCGACCAGCGGCGCACCGAGTGCAGCACGTCAGCCAGCGCGCGCTCGCTGGCATCGTTGTACAGCCCGAGATCGGCGTAGCTGATGCGCCCTTCCGGCAGCACCGCAGCGGCTTCCAGGATCAACAGGCCCGCGCCCGATTGCGACAGCGTACCCAGGTGAATGCGATGCCAATCGGTGGCGCAGCCATCCTGTGCGGAGTACTGGCACATCGGTGCGATGACGATGCGGTTGGCGAGCGTCAGCGGGCCGAACGCGATGGGAGTAAACAACTGGCTCAAGGCAGCATCCAGGCACACAGGGAAGATCCCCATTGCACTGCGTGCCGCACCACTGCACAACCGCTGCAATGGATCACAGCGTCATGCACAGCGTGCACTGGCGTCGCTAGCCGCTACGGTGTGCAGCGGATCAGGCGATGGCTGCAGAAAGGCCAGCGCATCCGCGCACGAACGCTCCACCTTCAGGCTCAACAGCGCGTCGGCGCGCGTACGCCCGAAGTTCAGCGCCGCGATTGGCACGCCGTTGCGCGCTGCCGCCTGCACGAAGCGAAAGCCCGAATAAACCATCAGCGACGACCCCACCACCAGCACCGCATCGGCGGCCTGCAGATGCGCAAACGCGCGCTCCACCCGCTCGCGCGGCACGTTCTCGCCGAAGAACACCACGTCTGGCTTGAGCACCCCGCCGCATACCGGGCATGGCGGCACCACGAAGCGATCGAACGCCACATCGTCCAGATCCGCATCGCCATCGGGGGCCTGGGCGGCGTCCAGTTCCGCCCAACCGGGGTTGGCTTGTTCGAGCAGCAGCTGGAATTCGGTGCGCGGCAGGCGGCGTTCGCAGCCCATGCAGCGCACCACATCCAGCCGGCCGTGCAGATCGATCACCGCCAGGCTGCCGGCAGCCTGGTGCAGGCGGTCCACGTTCTGGGTGAGTAGCAATTCCAGTTGGCCACGCGCTTCCAGTGCGGCGAGTGCGTGATGGGTGGCATTGGGCTTGGCCAGCCCGAACCTTGGCCAGCCGACCAGGCTGCGTGCCCAGTAACGCTGGCGCGTGGATAACTCACCCATGAAGGCCTGGAACGTCACCGGTTGTGGACGCTTCCAGCCACCCTGCAGGTCGCGGTAATCGGGAATGCCCGAATCGGTGCTGCACCCGGCGCCACTGAGCACGAACAGGCGCTGGTGGCGCTGGATGAACGCCTGCAACGCGTCGTCGGCTTGGGCGGGGGCAGCGGTCATCGAACAACTCCAATCGCCATGAGGTCACCTTGCAAATGCAAGTCGCGCGCAACGTACCGCAAGCGTTACCGAACCGACTGCAGCACGGGATGCCGCGATGGTGCAGCGAAGCGAACCGTGCGTACTGCAGTGCGCATTGTCACCGGACACGGCGCAACATCTGTGAAGGTCACGCATGGCGCGCCAGAGACGCTTTGCAGATGATGACCGCTTCCCCTGTCGGCCTGGCCCACTGGATATCGACAGGCGCATGCCGCTGGTGCGGCTAGCATTGGCGATTACATCTATTCCGGCTTGCGTAAGGCGGCACTGCGCCGTCCCGATCATCGAGACGGCGCAGTACACGGCCCGTCATCGCGTTACTGATAGTACCAGCTGACTCGGGCCGTCATTCCTCCTGACCCGTACGACACCGCCGATACCGTCATGACCGGATTGCCTTTTTTGCGGCCTGCCACGTAGAAACACTTGATGTACTGAAAACCGTGCTGTGCAGGGCATGCGCCATTTCCGTAACCGACCCGTTCACCAGTGATCTCCATGTAGGTTGCCGCGTTCAGATGGACGCTGTCCCACTTGGCGTCGGTGTCGGCGTTATTGCATTCGTTGATGGCACCGCCAACCCTTGAATCGTTGTACCACGCCGATGCCGCGCAGTTGGCGAGACGTTTGACGGCGGTGGCCTGATAGGAGAAGTCACCGCTGGCTCTGACCGCTTGCGCATAGGCTGAAGTGACGCCACACAGTGAGAGAGTGAGCACTGCAGCCACGGCGAGCATGCTGCGGTTCAGTGCGCTGGGAATGTGCATGTTTTTCTTCCTTTCGTTGCGATGGGCCAATTGCCCGCAGGGGAAGATGGACATGCGCTGTGACCGCAAAAAGACCGCAGGATGACCAAACCATCTCGTGAGATTACGCAGCAACTGAATGTGTCAGATGCCGTCAAATACCGCACTGTACAGCGCTTTCGACGGTAGAAAATGTGCACTCCATGAGTGCACCTTGATATCCAAACGCACCCTGGTCTCTATGTTGGTAGTAAGGCCAATGACGCATACCGATGCAGTACAACACACCTGCCGGCTGCATTGGCAGGCGTGGTAAGACACGCCGACGCAGTGATGGTCAAGGCATCTGCATCGTGGCACTGCGCCCGCTCGTCAACGCAGTCACCGCGTACAGCCGCTTATTCAAGCGTCTGCGGCAGGCATCGGCAATCGAAAGAAGCGACGCGCCGCCGCGGTGCTGTTGGCGGCGGTCACCTCCACCGCTTCGCCACGATCACGCGCCAGCTCCTCGGCGATATGGGCCAGGAACATTGGCTCGTTGCGGCGATCCTTGGGCATGGGCTGGAGCGTGCGTGGCAGCAGGTAGGGCGCATCGGTTTCGATCATCAGCCGGTTGGCGGGGATGTTGCGCACCAGCTCGCGCAGGTGCGCGCCGCGACGCTCGTCGCATAGCCAGCCGGTAACGCCGATGTAGTAGTCGCGATCCAGGTAGGCGAACAATTCCTCGCGCGTGCCGGTGAAGCAATGCACCACCGCCGCACCCAGCTTGCCATCGAAGTTGCGCAGGATGTCCATGAAGTCCTCGTGCGCATCGCGCTGGTGCAGGAACAGCGGCTTGCCACTGTCCACCGCCAATTGCAGCTGGCGTTCGAACGCCTTGTGCTGAGCGGGACGCGGCGCAAAATCGCGAAAGTAGTCCAGCCCGCATTCGCCCACCGCCACCACCTGCGGATGCGCATGCAAGGCGCGCATTTCCGCTTCGCATTCGGCAGTGAATTCCACTGCGTGATGCGGGTGCACGCCGGCGGTGGCGTACAGGAACCCAGGATGCTGCTGCGCCAGTTGCAGCGCCAGCGGCGAATGCTCGCGACTGGCGCCGGTGACGACCAGCTGCGTCACGCCGGCGTCGCGGGCGCGTTGCAGCACTGCCTCACAATCGCGATCGAACGAGTCATGGGTGAGGTTGGCGCCGATATCGATCAACTGCATGGTGCGGGTGTGGCCTGAAAGAGCAGATGCGATTGTACTGGGTGAGGGTTGCCCTCATCCGCCCTGCGGGCACCTTCTCCCGCAAGCGGGAGAAGGGACAGCTGCTGCACCATCTGCCTACTTTCGTCAGCAGCTGCGCGCGCTTTACCTGCCCGAACACGGCTGACAGCACTGCATGCCACCAGCAGCACCTGCACACCATCGCCCCGCAGCCAGTGCGTTGCCGTTCCCCTCTCCCGCCTGCGGGAGAGAGGCAGGGGTGAGGGCCGCTTGCGCAACACACTCAACCCACCACGGGCACCGCCATCGCATCGATGCGTGCGGCCAGCGCCTGGATCGCCAACTGCGCCGCGCGCGACAACTGGCGTTGCGGGGCCACGCACAAGGCCAGCGTCATCGGCTTGGTCAGATGCCGGCGAAACGGGACGAAGGCCAGACGGCCGTCGGCCACGTCCGGCGCCGCGTCCAGCCACGACATCAGCGCCACCCCGGCACCGGCCAGCACCAGGCCGCGCAAGCTGCGCACGTCATTGCAATGGGTCAGCCGCTTCACGTCGATATGCTGGCGCTGGTACAGCACCTTGGCGTGCTCGCCAACAATCAATGGCGCTGCCGGCAGCAATAGCCGATGCTCCAGCGCCTCGTTCAGCTGCACCTCGGTGCGTGCGCTCAGCGGGTGGCCCACCGGCATCGCGATGCCCAGCGGGATGTCCGCGAATGCCCGCACTTCCAGGTCCGCCCCGCTCACCGGGTCCAGCAGCAGGCCGATGTCCACGTCCGCCGAGGTCACCCTCTCCATCACCTGCTGGTTGCCGGCGGTGGACAGGTTGAAGGTAAGGCCGGGGTACTCCTGCACCAGGGCGGCCACCGCCGCCGGCACCACGCCTTCGCTGAGCGCGTCGATCATGGCGATCTCCACATGCCCGCGGCGCAGCCCCTTGAGCTCGTCGAAGCGTTCCAGCGTACGTGCATAGGCCTGCTCCCAGCCGCGCACGTCCACCAGCAGCAGCTCGCCGGCGGCCGTGAGGCGCAGCCGCCCGGGCAGGCGCTCGAACAGCTGCGCGCCCAGTTCGGCCTCGGCCTTGAGGATCTGCCGGTCGATCGCCGAGGCCGACACATGCAGCACCTCCGACGCCTTGCGGATGCTCCCGCAGCGGGCCACCTCGATGAAGTAGCGGGTGAAGCGGGAGAAGGTCAGCATGCGCTGGAGTTGGGCTGGCGTTGCATGGCGTGCGTTGGCAAGAGGAACACGCACTATTCGATCACACAGCGCCGGCTTGGCGAAGCCGATCCACGCTCCATCGAGGCCATGTCGGCGGCGTCGATGGATCGCCGACATGGCGTTGGCCGCATCGACGGCGGTCCATTCGCAATACCCGAGCAACTGCCGGCGAGCACCCTCTTGGCCACCTGCCTGTCGCCAGCAGCGATCGACACGCAGCGCCCATCCGAGCGCTGTGGCCAACCGCAGACTAGTCCACTGAATCCGAGGAATCGGCTGTAATGCGCCAAGTGGGATCGTTTCAATGATTTAGTGGACTAGGGTGCCGGGTTGGCACCAGCGGGGGCCGCACCCGCCGGCGCATGCTTCACGTAGCGGTCGAACCAGTCGAGCATTTCGGCCACCACGTCCTCGTTGGATTCGCGCGCGGTGTACCAGTGCGGTTCGAACGGCAGCAGCACCAGGCGTGCGGTGCCGCCATTGCCGCGGATCGCCTGGAACAGGCGCGGTGCCTGCGTGGTTTCGGTGCCCGGATTGGCGTCGTCCATGCCATGCACGATCAGCAACGGTTCGTTGATCTTGTCGGCGTGGAAGAACGCCGACGCCTGCGCATACACCTCCGGCGCCGCCCAGAACGAGCGGCGCTCGCTCTGGAATCCAAAGGGGGTCAGGGTCTTGTTGTAGCTGCCGCTGGTGGCGACACCGGCCCGGAACAGATCGGTATGTGCCAGCAGGTTGGCCGTCATCAGTGCGCCATGGCTATGCCCGGTGACGCCGATCCGTTGCCGATCGACCACGCCCAGCGCCACCGCCTTGTCCACGGCGGCGGTGGCGTTGTCCACCAGCTGCTGCAGATAGGTGTCGTAGGCGGTCTTGGGGTCGCCAACGATCGGGAACGCCGCATTGTCGATGATCGCGTAACCGGCCAGCAGCAACAGTTGATAGTCGCGCAGGCGGGTGAAGTCGCGATCGCCGGCACCGCTGACCTGACCGGCCTTGGACGCATCGGCGTAGTCGAGCGGGTAGGCATAGAGGATGGCAGGCACGCGGGTTCCCGCCTTGTAGCCGGGCGGGGTGTACAGGGTGAACGACAGCTCCACGCCATCCTTGCGCGTGTAGGTCACCAGACGCTTGCCGATCTGGCGCACCAGCGGTGTGGGGTCCGGGAAATGTGTCACGGCCGTGGCGGTGGACGCATAGACCGCCTCCCCCGCTGTCGCCGGTTGCCGCTGGCCAAGCCGGCGCAGGTATAGATTGGGTGGATCGGTCGGCGACTGCCGCCAGGTGAGCAGCTGCGCCGCATCGTCGCCGGCAAAGCCGGCGAACACTTCGTCCACCGTGGTATCGCTGCGAAACAGGCGCTCGGTCTTGCCGGTCTCCAGCGCATAACGATCCAGGAACGGCCTGTCGCCTGCGGGCGAGGCGCCCTTTCCGCTGAGCAACAGCGCACCAGCTTGCTCGCGCAGGACCGGATGGCCGTTGGTCTGCTGGCGCATTTCCGGCGTGCCGGGATCGGCATACAGATCGTCCGTGGACAGGTCGAACAACACCCGCCCGGCACTGCCCGGCCGATCCGTCTCCAGCAGGATGGTACGGCGCCAATGGCGGTTTTCGTCCTCCTCCTCCAGCAACGCCCGCCCACCGTCGGCAAACCACGACAGCCCGGCATAACGCTGCTGCACCCGCGCCAGTTCACGCGGTTTGGCGGTGAACGGCGCGGCCAAGGTCAGCAGCTTGTCGCGCGCGGGCACGCTGGCTTTCCAATCGCCGCCATCCAGCGCCTCGGCCCACACCAGGGTGGCGGGTTGGTTGGCACGCCAGGCATGCGCGCGTGGCCCGGTCGGAACGCCCGCCACCGGCACCCGATCGGCCACCGGCAGATCGGCCAGCACGCGCTCGCGGCCATCGTCCAGGTCCAGGACCGCCACGTCGTGGGCAAACCGCGCATAGGTGGTGACAGTGGAATAGGGCTGTTTCAGCCGCTCCACCAGCACATGGCGGCCATCGGGCGCGCCGTCCACCCCCGCGTAGACCGCCGGCCGCCCCAACCGGCGTTGGGCGCCACTGGCCGCATCCACGGCCAGCAGCTGCGCGGTGGCGTAATACGTGAACAAGGCCGCGTCTTCCGGGCCGGACAAGGTGTCGCGTGCTTCGTAGGTGCTGCTTTCGCCCTTGCCCTGCAGCGTTTCCTGCACCTGCGGGCCGAGCGGCACGGCGGTCTTGCGCGGGGCGGGGCCCAGGTCCGCCGGCACCGCCTTGACCAGCAGCGTCGCGCTCCCGCCCAGCCACTGCAGCTCATCGCCCAGCACCGGGTTGAGCTGCACGCCATCGACCCTGCGCACCGCGCCGGTGGCAACCTCGCCGATCCACAGCTCCACACGATCGGCGGCAGTGACGTTGAACGCGAACCGCCGCCCGTCCGGCGACCATACCGGCAGCGCAGGGCATGCGCCGGCCGGCAGGTTCACCGGCGTCTGCCGGCCGCTGGCCAGGTCCACCAGACTGAACCCTTCCAGGCAGGCACGAATGCCATAGCCGTTCGACCGGTCGTGGCGGCTATGGGTGCGCGGCTCCACCCGCACACCGGCCAGCTTCAGGTAAGGCTCGGCCACACGCGCGATCGGCGGATACTGAGTGCGTTGCACCAGCAGCAAGGTGGTGCCGGTCGGGTCCAGCAGCGGAGAAGGATTGAGCGGCGCGCGCATCACGCCCAGAAGCGGTTCCGGCGGTTGCCGGTAAGCGCCGTCGGGTGCGGCAGCGGCAGCGGCCAGTGGCATCAGGCTGGCCAGTGCCAGCAGCCCGATGTATCGGTACGAAGGTCCCATCGCTGTGCATTCCCGAAGAGTGGTCTCAGGCGAACCTAGCATCCCCGGCTGCCGCTGCACGATACGCTTACGCATGCCTGTCGCGGCGACCGCAGTCCGTCGCCGCTCCACGCGGGCCGGCGGTGTCAGCCAGGTTTCACTCCGGCCCCGTAGACTATGTGCTTTCCGGCCACGGTCGGAGCTCCGGAATGGTCATGATCCACAACGATGTACTGCGCAGCATCCGCTACATGCTCGACCTCAGCGACGACAAGGTGGTGCAGATCACCCACCTGGCCGACCCGGCGTTCGCGCTCGACAAGCCGCAGGTCCAGGCCTGGTTGAAGAAGGAAGACGAGCTCGGTTTCGAACCCTGTACCGATGCCATGCTGGCGCGCTTCCTCGATGGCCTGGTCCTGCGCTTTCGCGGGCGTGACGACAGCCAGCCGCCACGCCCGCTGGAAAGCCGCGTCGGCAACAACCTGGTACTGAAGAAGCTGCGCGTGGCCTTCGAACTCAAGGACCTGGACATGCACGCGATCTTCGCCAGTGCCGGCTTCCCGCTGTCCAAGCCGGAACTGTCCGCCTTGTTCCGCCAACCGGGCCACAAGAATTTCCGTCCCTGCGGCGACCAGCTGCTGCGCGCCTTCCTCAAGGGGCTGACCGCGCGCGTCCGCGAAGCCGGCTGAACGCCGGTGCGCGCTGTCTGGCTGCACGCTGTGCGGCCACGTCTCCCGGCCCGCACGTCGCTGTCAGAGAGCGTGCAGCTGTCTCGCCCGCGCGGCGCCGGGCGCAGGCGCAAGCCCTGTTCGCTTACGCCACTGCCGCCAGGCGCCGCGTGCGTGCATCCAGCCGGAACACGGCCACCGCTTCGCTCAATTCCACCGCCTGTTCTTCCATTGCGCGCGCGGCGGCAGAGGCTTCTTCCACCAGCGCCGCATTGCGCTGGGTGGTCTCGTCCATGTCGTTGAGGGTGCGCGCCACCTGTTCGATGCCGGACGCCTGCTCACGCGAGGCGGCGGAGATCTCCGCAATCAGCGTGGTGACCTGCTGTACCGACTGCACGATGTCCTGCATCGTGCGCCCGGCCTGATCCACGCGGGCGCTGCCACGTTCGACGCTGTCCACCGAGGCATCGATCAACTGCTTGACCTCCTTGGCGGCACCGGCCGATCGCTGCGCCAACGCGCGCACTTCGGAAGCCACCACGGCAAAGCCGCGACCCTGTTCCCCGGCACGCGCTGCTTCCACCGCCGCGTTCAAGGCCAGGATATTGGTCTGGAAGGCGATGCCGTCGATGACGCTGATGATCTCGGCGATTTTCCTGGACGCGCCTTCGATCTCACCCATGGTGTCGACCACGCTGGCCACCATCTCACCGCCGCGGCTGGCGATCTCCGCCGCCGCCTGCGCGCCCCGGCTGGCCTGCTGCGCGGTCTCGGCGTTCTGCCGCACGGTGGAGGTCAGCTCTTCCATCGAGGCGGCGGTTTCTTCCAGGTTGGCGGCCTGTTGTTCGGTGCGCCGGGCCAGGTCGGTGTTGCCGGCGGCAATTTCCGCCGACGCAGTCCGGATGGTCTGCGCGGCCAGCGTAATGTCGCCGACGATCTCGGTCAGGCGCTGCAAGGTGGCATTGGCATCGTCGCGCATCCGCGCGAACACGCCCTGCTGGTTGCCGTGCATGCGCGCGGTCAGGTCGCCAGCGGCGATCGCCTTGAGCAGCTGCGACAGCTCGCCCAGATTGTGGTCCACGTTGTGCATCAAACCGTTGAGGCCATCGACCATGCCGCGGAACTCGAACTGGTACGCATCGGCGTTGCCACGGGCGGCGAAGTCGCCAGCGGCGGCGGCATCCACCAAGCTGCGGATTTCGCCATTGATCGCGGCAAGGTTGCGCTTGGCGGTATCCATCGCATCGGTGATCTGGGCTTTTTCGCCGGGCAGGCGCGGCATGTCCACCGACATGTCGCCCACCGCGTAATGCTGCATCACCTGCAGCATGGTGCCAATCAGCCCGACCTGCGCATCGACCAAGCCGTTGCTGTCATCCACCATCCGTCCGTAGGCACCCGGAAAGGCCTGCGCATCCATGCGGTAGCTCATCTGCCCGGCGTCATGCCGCTGGGCCATGTCGGCCTGCGCACTGGACACATCGGCCAGCGTGGTGACCACCTGCGTCATCGCCTGCCCAAGCAAGCCGATCTCGTCGCGCGTCTGCACCGCCGCACGCGCCGACAGGTCGCCGGCCGCCACCAGGCGCGCGGCCTGCGCAACGGCTTCGATCGGACGCACGATCGCTTGGCGTATCCACCACCCCAGCACCGCCACCAGGCACAGCGCGGCGGCAATGGTGGCGAGCGCCGAATACACCAGCTTGCGCTGCGCCGACTGCGCTCCGGCCAGCACCGCGACATCGGCCAGCGTCTTGTTGCGCTGGACCAATGCTTCGAGCGTGTGGCTGGGCGCGCGATCCTGGCTCTTCACCAGCTGATCGCCCACCTGGGTGTCGTACCCGGCTTGCGCGAATTGCTTCAATGCCGCCTCGTAACTGACCTGCAGAGCCAGATGTGCCTGCGCAAATTGCTGCGACAACGCACGCGCCTGCGGGTCCTGGGTTGCCTTGGCCAGCGCCTCGGTGCTGGCCTGCACCTGCCGGCCCTTGTCGCGGAAGGCAGTCAGATGTTTGTCCAGCAGCGCCGGGTCGCGCCCGCGAATCAGCACGTTTTTCCACTCCTGCACCTGCATGCGAAAGTCGCGGCTGATCTCCTCGCTGCTGGACGCCTGCGCCACCTCAGGCGGCACCTTGCCGGACAGGCTCAACCACGCCGTCCCCAGCCCGCCAAGTGCGCACAACAAAATGATCGACAAGCCAAGCGCAAGTGCACCAAGCAGTTTGCTTTGCAGGCTGACAAAACGCAGGGACGGGGTGGACATGGTGAATCCAGAGTCGGGGCTCAACCCGGGTTATCGACGTGACCCGTATGCTCTGAAGCGAGCTGGGCGCCTGCATTCGGACCAGATCGGCTAACACGCAACCGCGATGACACTGCAGATATCGGAAAGGTGCAGCGATCTGCACGCATTGCGCCTGCGGATGCAGCGCAAGCGCCAATTCAGTCATAGGCCACCGCACGCTGTTAGACGGCCTAATCACCTGCGCAGGCGAAGGCGACTGTGCAATTATCTGACGGGCCTCACATTGCCTTCCACCCATCGCACCTGCACGAGCGGGCCCGTATCCTTGTCGTGCATGACCAACACCGCCTTCCCCATCACCCCGCTGCTGCCGCAGCTGCGGCAGAGCCTGGCCGCGCACCCGCGTCTGGTACTCGAGGCGCCACCGGGTGCCGGCAAGACCACCCAGGTGCCGTTGGCACTACTGCAGGAGCCGTGGCTGGCCGGACGCCGCATCGTGATGCTGGAACCGCGCCGGGTGGCCGCGCGCAGCGCCGCGCTGTTCATGGCGCGCCAGTTGGGCGAGCCGGTCGGCGAGACGGTGGGCTACCGCATCCGCTTCGAGAACAAGACCTCCGCGCGTACCCGGATAGAAGTCGTCACCGAAGGCATCCTGACCCGGATGATCCAGGACGATCCCCTGCTGGAGCGCGTGGGCGCGCTGCTGTTCGACGAATTCCACGAACGCCATCTGGCCGGCGACCTGGGCCTGGCGCTGGCGCTGGATGTGCAGGCACAGGTGCGCGATGACCTGCGCATCGTGGCGATGTCGGCCACGCTGGATGGCGAGCGCCTGGCCGGCTTCCTGGACGCACCACGGCTCAGCAGCGCCGGGCGCAACTTTCCGGTGGAGATCGCGCATTTTCCGGCGCGCCGCGACGAGGCCATGGAGCCGCAGACGCGCCGTGCGGTGGAACAGGCCTTGGCCACCCATCCCGGCGATGTGCTGGTGTTCCTGCCCGGCCAGCGTGAGATCGCACGGGTGCACGCCGTGCTGGAAGATGTGCTGGACCCGGCCATCCAGGTGCTGCCGCTGCACGGCGAACTCTCGGTTGAGGCACAAAGCCAGGTGCTGCAGCCGGACCCGCAGGGCCGTCGCCGCGTGGTGCTGGCCACCAACGTGGCCGAGTCGTCGGTGACGCTGCCAGGCGTGCGTGTGGTGATCGACAGCGGCCAGGCACGCGAGCCGCACTACGATCCCAACAGCGGGTTCTCGCGGCTGGATGTGACCACCATTGCGCAGGCCTCGGCCGACCAGCGCGCCGGCCGTGCCGGCCGCGTGGCCAGCGGCTGGGCCTACCGGCTATGGCCGCAATCGCAGCGGCTGGAACCGCAGCGGCGTGCCGAGATCACCCAGGTGGAGCTTGCCGGGCTGGCGCTGGAACTGGCGGCCTGGGGCAGCGATGCGCTGCGCTTTGTCGATGCACCGCCTGCCGGCGCGCTGGCCGCCGCACGCGAATTGCTGCAACGGCTGGGCGCGCTCAGCGACAGCGGCGGCATCACCGCGCTGGGCCGCCGCATGCTGGCACTGGGCACGCATCCGCGTCTGGCGGCGATGCTCGCGCAGGCCGGCGACGCCCCGCGGCTGGCACTGGCCTGCGACCTGGCCGCCCTGCTGGAAGCACGCGATCCGCTGCGCCAGGGCGGCGATGGCCTGGCCGCGCGCTGGCGTGCCCTGGCCGCGTTCCGCCAGGGCCACAGCGCGCCCGATGCCAACCGCGGTGGCCTGGCCGCCATCGACAGCGCCGCCAAGCAATGGCGACGCCGGCTGCGCTGCGACACCACCCCGCCGGCCAGCGTGGAAGCGCATGCGCTGGGCGACCTGCTCGCGCATGCCTTCCCCGACCGCATCGCCGCCCGCCACCCGACCGACCCGCTGCGCTATCTGTTGGCCAACGGCCGCAGCGCACGCCTGTTCGACCACAGCGACCTGCGCGGCGAACCCTGGCTTGTGGCCAGCGAACTGCGTTACGAAGCCAAGGACGCCTTGCTGCTGCGGGCCGCACCGGTGGACGAAAACTACCTGCGCCGCAGCCTGCCCGAGCGCTTCGTGCAGCAGGACGTGGTGCAGTGGGACGCCGATAAGCGCGCCCTCATCGCACGCCGGCAATCCAGCTTCGACCGCATCGTGCTCGACAGCCGCCCCGCCGGCCGCGTCGACCCGGCGCAGGCCGCCGACGCACTGACCGAGGCAGTGCGCCAACTCGGCCTGGACGCCCTGCCCTGGACCGACAACCTGCAGCAATGGCGCGCCCGCGTGCTGTCGCTGCGGGCATGGATGCCCGAGCTGGCGCTACCCGATCTCTCCGATACGGCGCTGCTGGCCACGCTCGACCACTGGCTGCGCCCGGCCTTCGCCGGCAAGACCCGGCTCGACGCGCTGGACGAAGCCAGCCTGGGCGAAGCGCTGAAGGCGGCGCTGCCCTGGGAGCGCCGCCAGGCCATCGACCGCCATGCCCCCACCCGCATCAACGTGCCGTCGGGCATGGAGCGGCAGATCCACTACGCGCTCGACCATGCGCAGCACCCGCTACCACCGGTGCTGGCGGTCAAACTGCAGGAGTTGTTCGGCCTGGCCGAAACCCCGCGCATCGCCGATGGCCGCATCCCGCTGACCCTGCACCTGCTCTCGCCCCGCGGCCGCCCGCTGCAGGTGACCCAGGATCTGAAAAGCTTCTGGGCGACGACGTATCCGGAGGTCAGGAAGGAAATGAAGGGGCGGTATCCGCGGCATCCGTGGCCGGATGATCCGTGGACCGCCTCGGCAACCCACAGGGCAAAACCACGCGGCACCTGATAGCCCCTGATCTATTTCACCGCTACCACTTACCCCCAGGCACCGACGCAGCGCGGCGCAGCATTACTTAACCGCAAGCCAAACAGCGCCCGATTCCGCTAACACCGTCTATACGCCACAGCCCACAGACTGCGCCCCACGTACTCAGAAAGGAAACGCCCCCAATGAGCAACTTGACTGTCATCACCGAACGCGCCCTGGAGCGTGCCCTGGAACTGGCGGGCAACGCTGGCGATCATCTGCGCCATGCCGCCTCCAGCGCGGGCGACCAGGCCCGTCATGCAGGCAGCAGCCTGCGTGGTTTTGGTCCCGGCGCCACCGACTGGCTCAAGACCGGCGCCGCCCTGGGTGCCGTGCGTACCGGCGGCAAGGTCGCCACCAAACTGGTCAAGCGCAACCCGGCGGTGACCGTGGCTGCCGCTGTGGCCGGCCTGGGCCTGATCGGCTACGCGGTCTATCGCAAGCGGCAGCGCGATCAGCAGCTACCGGGTGGCAATGTGCACCGCCTGGATCGCGAGCATGCAGGCAATGCCAATGCCCGCCGCGCCGCCTACCAGCGCCGCAATGCGGTGACGCCAAGCGACGGTATCGAGTAAATCGCGTCGGGGTATCTGACCCCGCTGTGCGACGACTCGCCTTGCAACGCCACGTCCTTCGGGCCGTGGCGTTGTCGTTTGCGGAAGGTCGAACGACGGCGTGGCCGTTGAGGACGTTGCCTTGCTGGTGGCCACAGCCGCGTATTCGTCGCGCCGGCGCCGCTTCCACAGGCAGGGCACCGCGCGGCAAGCGCGCGTGACGTAGATCCGAGCCAACCACTGCGTGGCATGCAGCCTGGGCATGCACGCCAACGACCACGCGCCTGCATCAGCGGCGCGGCCGCATGCCACGCTCGTGCCACGCTTCAGCGGCGTGCCCGCCCCGATCGTGGCGTCCGGCCGCCTTCCTCCCGCCACTGACCAGGTGCCAGCGTCTCCAGCCGCCAGCTACCGATGGCAACGCGCACCAGCCGCAACGTCGGCAGGCCGACGGCGGCGGTCATGCGCCGCACCTGACGATTGCGGCCTTCGCTGATCTGCACTTCCAGCCAGGCGTCTGGCACGGTCTTGCGCATGCGTACCGGCGGATCGCGCGGCCACAGGGTCGGTGTGGGATCGAGCCGGCGGATGCTGGCCGGCCGGGTCGGGCCGTCGTTGAGCACCACACCCTCGCGCAGTGCCTGCAGTTGTGGCTCCTGCGGATCGCCCTCCACCTGCACCCAATAGGTCTTGGGTTGCTTGTAGCGCGGATCGGTCAACCGATGCGCCAACGTGCCGTCATCGGTCAACAACAACAGGCCTTCGCTGTCGTGATCCAGGCGGCCTGCCGCATAGACCTCTGCTGGCAGGCCAAATTCGGCCAACGTGCGCCTGGGTGGTTGCGAGCGGTCGCTGAACTGGGACAGCACGCCATAGGGTTTGTTCAACAGCACCAGCATGGACATCCTGTTGCACACGTCGCAGGCGGCAATGGAAGGAAACCGCCACGATGCGGCGTACCGAGACCACACGGGCGCGATGCGCAGACGCCAGCACCGCATCGCCGCCGATGCATGCCGCGCACCGGCGTGGCCGCATGCCGGCCGCCCTCAGGCGCCAGCATGCGGGCGAACGATCACCGCTTGACGAACTTCAGCGTCATGCGATCGCTTTCACCGATCGCCTTGTACTTGGCATCGTCGGCAGCATCGTGGCTGTTGCTCGGCGGCAACGTCCACACGCCGCCCGGATAGTCCTTGGTGTCGCGTGGATTGGCGTTGACCTCGCTCTTGCCGGCCAGCTTGAAGCCGGCCGCTTCAGCCATCGCGATCACCTGTGCCTGGCCCACATAACCACTCTTGTCGTCGGCCGGCACGTCGGCCTTGGCGCGGTGCTCGACCACGCCAAGCACGCCACCGGGCTTGAGCACCTTGTAGAAGCCGGCAAACATCGCCTCGGCATTCCCGGCCGTGCGCCAGTTATGCACGTTGCGGAAGGTCAGCACCAGATCGGCCGAGTTGTCCACGCCGAACGAAGGCGACTTCGGCACATAGGAGACGAACGACGGCTTGCCGTACACCTCCGGCTTGGCCCTGAGCTTTTTTTCCAGTTCGTCGCGTGCACGCTGCGCATAGTCGCGCGCGCGGCCTTCGGGCACCGATGCGGGGTCGACCACGGCCGCTACATATTTGCCGTTCTCGCGCAGATAGGGTGCCAGGATCTCCGCATACCAGCCGCCGCCGGGGGTGATCTCGATGACGGTCTGGGTGGGCTTGAGACCGAAGAAGGCCAGCGTCTGGCCGGGGTGGCGATACGGGTCGCGCTGCACATAGACGCGGTCGCGCCAGCTGCCGTCGATGGCCGTCTGCAGCGCGGCATCCGGCGCCGGCAGGCTGGCACTGTCGGCCGGCTTCATCGCCAGCGCCGATGGCGCACTCATCGCCACCATCACACTCATCACACATGCACAGGCCAGCTTGTTGCGGATCATCGCAGCGCCCTCTCCGGAAAAAGTAGCGCGAGCCTAGCATGCGGCCCGGCGCCTGCCACGTGCCCGCAACGCACCTCGCTCCCGTGCTGCGCGCCGACGGCCAGGCGTGACATGTTCAGATCCTGTGAGCCGGAGGCGGTGGCCGGCGGAACGCTGAATCCACATCCATGTCACACGCAATGGCGATGCGCATGACTATCCTGGGGGCAGTTCGAATCAGGAGCATCCACACATGACCCAATCCCGCGCACTGGGCCGCTCCGGCCTGCAGATCCAACCCATCGTCTTCGGCGGCAATGTCTTCGGATGGAGCGCCGACGAGGCGACCTCGTTCGCATTGCTCGATGCGTTCGTCGATGCCGGCTTCAACCTGATCGACACCGCCGACACCTACTCCAGCTGGGTACCCGGCAACCGCGGTGGCGAATCGGAAGCCATCATCGGGCGCTGGCTGGCGCGCGGCGGCAAGCGCGACAAGGTGCTCATCGCCACCAAGGTGGGCAAGTGGAGCGAGCATCCGGGGCTGTCGCCAGACAACATCGCCACTGCGGTCGATGCGTCGCTGCGCCGCCTGCAAACCGATGTGATCGATCTTTACCAGGCGCACGAAGACGACGAATCGGTTCCGCTGGAAGCCACGCTGGCCGCGTTTGGCCGCCTGATCGAACAGGGCAAGGTGCGCGCGATCGGTGCGTCCAACTACAGCGCGGCGCGCCTGCGCGATGCGCTGGATGTCTCCGCGCAGTACAACCTGCCGCGCTACGAAAGCCTGCAGCCCGAATACAACCTCTACGACCGCGCCGGCTTCGAGGCGGAGCTGGAACCGCTGGTGCGCGAACATGCGCTCGGCGTCATCAGTTACTACGCGCTGGCCAGTGGCTTCCTCACCGGCAAGTACCGCAGTGCCGACGATGCTGCGAAGAGCAGCGCGCGTGGCACCTCGGTGGTCAAGCAATACCTCAACCCGCGCGGCCTGCGCATCCTGCAGGCACTGGACGATGTGGCTGCCAGCCACCATGCCACGCCCGCACAGATCGCGCTGGCCTGGTTGATCGCACGCCCCGGCATCAGCGCGCCGATCGTCAGCGCCACCAGCGTGGACCAACTGCACGACGTGCTGGCCGCCGCGCAGCTGTCATTGAGCGCGGCGCACATCGCGCAACTGGACGACGCCAGCGCAGCCACCCCCTGAGCCGCTCCGGCCAGCATCGCGTCCGGATCGGCGGCAACGCTTGCGCCACGCATGTGCGGCCGCTCTACAAGGAACTTTGCATGACATCGATCACCAACCGCCGCATCGTGCTGGCCTCGCGCCCGCAGGGCGAGCCCAATGCCGACAATTTCCGCATCGAAGACGTGGCCCTGCCGCCCACCGGGCACGACCAGATCCTGGTGCGAAACCGCTTCCTGTCGCTGGATCCGTACATGCGCGGACGCATGGACGATGGCCCGTCCTACGCCGCACCGGTGGCCATCGATGCGGTGATGGAAGGCGGCACCGTGGGCGAGGTCATCGCGTCGCACCACGCCGACTACCAGCCCGGCGAGCTGGTGGTGCTGCCGGGTGGCTGGCAGACCCACACCCTGCTGACGCCAACCACATCGCTGCGCAAGCTGCCCGCCAACGACGGCCTGTCGCCGAGTACCGCACTGGGCGTATATGGCATGCCCGGCTTCACCGCCTACGCCGGCCTGCACGAGATCGGTAAACCGCAAGCCGGTGAAACCCTCGTGGTGGCGGCCGCCAGCGGCCCGGTCGGTGCCACGGTGGCGCAGCTGGCGCGGTTGCAAGGCCTGCGCGTGGTCGGCATTGCCGGCGGCGCGGAAAAGGTGGACTACCTGGGCAAGACGGTGAAGGTGGATGTGGCGCTGGACCATCGCGCCGAGGACTTTGCCGAGCAGCTGCGTGCGGCCACGCCCGATGGCATCGATATCTACTTCGAGAATGTCGGCGGCAAGGTGTTCGACGCGGTGTTGCCGCAGCTCAACGACTTCGCACGCATCCCGGTCTGCGGCGTCATCGCCACCTACAACAGCCGCGGACAGGTGCTGCCCGGACCCGATCGCCTGCCGGAGTTCATGGGCCTGGTCCTGCGCAAGCGCCTGACCGTGCGCGGGTTCATCCAGCACGATTTCATCCGCCTGATGCCGGCCTTCCTGCGCGAAATGGGCCAATGGCTGCGGGAAGACAAGATCCAGTATCGCGAACACGTACTGCATGGCCTGGACAGCGCCCCGCAAGGCCTGATCGACGTCTTGCGCGGCAAGAATTTCGGCAAGGCCATCGTCGCCCTGGACTAAGGGCCGGGCACGACACCCGCGCGTCCCGGTTCCTCAACCGGGCGTGCCACTGGACGGCGATCGCCATGCCCCGCGCTCGCGCGCAAGCGGGCGGGACAGCGCCCACGACGCGGCTGCAGCCCCGGCCAGCGACTGCCGGCCGGGCATCCTGGTCAATTCAACTGCCCGACCGCCATGGCCTGCCGATCGATGCGGTGCTTCTCCGCCAGCGCCTGCATGCCCTGCAAGGTCGAAGCGATCAGGCTGGCATAGCGCACCCGCCACAGGTCGGCGCGGTCATGGTCGTCGTGGGTGCTGCCCAGGCCATCCAGCACCTGTGGCAAACGACGATCCGCCAGTGCCGAGGCCGCCAGATAAGGCTTGGCAGGTGCGATTACATCGACCGGCGCGCGCCAGTCATTGGCGACGTGCCGCGCAATGCCCGCCAGGTGCGAGAGCTGGTGCATGCCGATCAGGGTTTCATGCAGCATCTCGCGGCACGCCCACTGCCACAGCGCCACCTTTTCCGATGGGTCCTGGGTCATCTCGCTCAACGCCAGATCGACCTTCTCGATACGTAAGTCGCGCATTGCCGAGCTCCGATGTTGCTTTGCAACATAATTCACACCATCGGACGTGAGAATCAAGTGACTCCGGCGTTCAAATGCCGTGGGCAATCCAATATCCGACCCGTTTCACGCTTTGGCGGCTGCCAATGAACAGCGCCTGAGCAGCTGCCCGGCGGTGCTGCACAAGGCTGCTGCCCGCTGGCGCAGGCCAATTGCGAAGATCGGGCACGCCTACGCCATCTCAATTGCAAGGACGGCCCCTACAACGCCAACGGCCCGACGCAGGCGCCGGGCCGTTGACTGACTTCGCCATGCGCGTGACGCACGGCCCAGGGCTGGATCAGGCCAGGGTCAGGGTGACATCGATGTTGCCGCGGGTCGCGTTGGAATACGGGCAGACCTGGTGCGCCTTGTCGACCAGCACCTGCAGTTCGGCCTTGTCCATGCCCGGCACGGCGATGCGCAGTTCGACCGCGATGCCGAAACCACCCGGAATCTGGCCGATGCCTACGCTGCTATCGATGCTGACCTCGCCCGGCAACTTGAGCTTGTCCTGCCCCGCCACCGCCTTCATCGCACCGATGAAGCAGGCCGCGTAACCGGCCGCGAACAGCTGCTCGGGGTTGGTGCCATCGCCACCAGCGCCGCCCAGCTCGCGCGGGGTGGACAACTTGGCATCCAGCGCCTTGTCCGAGGACACGGCACGGCCTTCGCGGCCACCGGTGGCGGTCGCGTGGGCGGTGTAGAGGATCTTTTCGGGTGAGGCCATGGTGGTTCTCCAGGGTTGAGCGCAGTGCGCGTTGAAGAGGGGAATGACTGCAGGCGATCAAGCGCCTGCGATCCAAAGTGAACGGCCGGTAGGCTAGGTCATGCCAAGGCCGGTACGAAGCTTTTCCAGGTCGTGCTTGAGTTGGCGCAGTTCGTCCAGCGTACAGGCCGAGGCGCAGAACACCTGCTCGGGCACGCCGCCGGCCTTGCTACGCAGCGCACGGCCGGCATCGGTCAGCGCGATGATGACCTGGCGCTCGTCGCTGGCCGCGCGCGTGCGGGTCACCAGGCCAGCGGCCTGCAGCCGCTTGAGCAAGGGCGTGAGCGTGGCCGAATCCAGAGACAGCCGCTCGCCGATTTCCGACACGCTGCGGCCGTCGGTCTCCCACAGCACCAGCATCACCAGGTACTGCGGATACGTGAGATCCAGCGCCTTGAGCAACACGCGATAGCGCTTGTGCATCGCCAGGTTGGCCGAATACAGCGCAAAGCACAGCTGGTTATCGAGCTGCAGCAGTGCGTCGGTGCGGGCGGTTTTGGCGGGCGCGGTGTCCATGGCTGCAATTTACATAGTACACTACTTAATTGCAAGCGAATTAAATCTTGCTCATCGTCAGGACGCGACTCGCTGCAGCCATGCAGAAGGCAGCCTTCCTGAGTTATAAGTAAGCGGGAACCCGTTCCGTATCGCCAGACTCGTATGCCCGACCTTAGCGCTGTCCTCAGATTGCTTCAGCTGGAGGGAAAAACATCGCCTCTGGTGAAAGACATGCCGGCCGTACAGCTGGCGGCCGCCAAGGATCTTGTGGCAGCCGGCGTGATGTCCGACGCGATCGTGCTCGGGGCCGACGATGGCTATGCGGTGCAGTTGCTTGCACGCGACCATAGTCGGCGCCTGCTCATTTCCAAGCTGGGAGAGCCGCGCACCTTTGCAGGAATCGAAGCGGCGGCCAAGGCGTTGCACCAGATCGGCATCCACAGCTACCGCGTAGACAATAGCCGGAAAGCGGATCCGGCAAACACTGTGCGCATCAGACTACGCAAGCGCGCAGATCAGCAGAGCCGCATCGCAGGCGTGCACAAGGATGCCGCGTACTTGCGTTTTCTGACCGACCGTACACGCCTGGCCGTAGAAGCAGCCGATGCCAATCCGGCAGACTCGCTGACAGGCCAGCAAGCACGTGATCGCTTGCAGGCACTGAAGCAGCAGGCCAGGAAACGCATCACCAAGACATGACCGTGTACTGGGCGCTACGTGCGGATGAAGCCAGGGTCGAGTATTGGATCGATTGCATGCAAGCGACCAGCGAAGCAACTGCAGATGCTCAGGACCAGCGAATCTACGACAAGGGCCAGACGCTTGATGATGTCATGACCCACCGTAAAGGCGTGCAACCAGGAACCTATCTGGCACCGGCTTGCAGCGGGAAATTCACGCTGATCTATCGCCGTCTACTCAACGGCGACGCCGAGATTCTCGACGTTGTCCCAAGCCGCAGCAATTGGGAGAGTCCCTGAAGTCAACAGCGACGGCGCGCGCAATGGCGGTGCGACATCGGCAAGATCCACCGGCCACCGAAATAATCCCCGCAGGCTTCTTCGGCTTATGCGGGCTACTCCATCAACTCATGCCCGGTGCGCGGTGGCCAGATACTCCGCGCTCTGCATTTCGATCAGGCGCGAGGCGGTGCGTTCGAAGGCACCGGCCAGGCGCTGGCCGCTGTACAGTCCCGGCGGGGCGTCCTGCGCGGTGCAGACCAGGTTGACGTGGCGGTCGTACAGCTCGTCAATCAAGTTGACGAAGCGGCGCGCGGCATCTTCGTTCATGCGGTCGAAGTGCGGAATGCCACCCAGCAGCACCGTGGTGAATTCGCGTGCGATCTCGATGTAGTCGGCCGGCCCGCGCGGACCTTCGCACAACGCGGCGAAATCGAACCAGGCAATGCTCTTGCCGCGTGCGCGCACCGGAATCTTGCGCGCTTCGATTTCGATGGTGCCGGTGCGTGGCTCGGCATTTCCGCTCAACTCGCTCCAGCGTTGCAGCAGCCAGTCGTCGGCCTGCGCATCCAGCGGCGCGCGGTACACCGGCGAGCGCGTCAGTGCGCGCATGCGGTAATCCTCGGTGCCTTCGGCGTAGAGCTCCACGCAGAATGTCTGCAACAGGCCGATCGCCGGCAGGAAACTGTCGCGCTGCAGGCCGTTGGCGTAGAGATTTTCCGGCGCAGTGTTGGAGGTGGTCACCAGCGTCACGCCTTCGGCGAACAGGCGCTCCAGCAACCGTGCCAACAGCATCGCATCGCCGATATCGGTGACGAAGAATTCGTCCAGCACCAGCACGCGCAGGTTCTCGCGCCATTGCTGGGCGATCCGGGCCAGCGGGTCGCTCTGCCCGGCATGCTCGCGCAACTGCTCGTGCACGCCGCGCATGAAACGGTGGAAATGCGTGCGGTACTTCTGCTTGATCGGCAACCCGTCGTAGAACAGATCCACCAGGAAGGTCTTGCCGCGCCCCACCCCACCCCAGAAATACAGGCCACGTACCGGCTCGGGCTTTTTCCAGAACGCCGACAGCCGGTCCAGCCAGCCGTCCTGCGCGCTGTCCAGCAGCGCCTCATGGATACGGTCCAGCTCCGCCAGGGCCGCCTGCTGGGCGGGGTCGGCGCGCCAGTCGCCACGGTGTACGCCGGCGGCGTAACGCTGCGACGGGGTCATCTCACTCATTACGGTTCTCCGCGGGCGGCAGTTGTCATGCCCGCTCAACGGCGCATCGGCAGGCGATGCGCATGGGCCGTGCCGCGATCAGACGGCGGCCGGCAACCAACGCCGGACACCATGCTGGATCGCACCGCGCAGGTCGATCAATTTGCGGTGGAAGAAGTGGCTGGTGTCGGGCATGCGCACCAGCTCGGGCTGTTGCTCCAGCGTCTCCAGCCAGGCGTACACCGCCTGCGGGTCGACGATCTCGTCGGCATCGCCCTGGATCAGCAGCCACTGCGCCGGCGGCTGCAGGTCGCTGAAGTCCCAACGCCCGGCCGGCGGTGCGATCGAAATCAGCGCCTGCGGCGCCAGCGCACCGACCGCGCGCAGCGACACATACGCACCGAAGCTGAAACCCGCCAGCCACAACGTGTCGCCGGGCCGCTGCGCACGCACCCACTCGGCGACGGCGCGCAGATCGTCCTGCTCGCCGTCGCCATGGTCGAACGCGCCCGCCGAATGGCCGACGCTGCGGAAATTGAAGCGCACCACGGTGATGCCGAGCTCGCGTAGCGCGCGCGCGGCCATGGTGACAACCTTGTTGTGCATGCTGCCGCCCTCGGTGGAGAGCGGGTGGCAGACGATGGCAGTGACCGGTTGCGCGGTGACATCGCTCTCGGGCAGATCGACGGCAACATCGAGCGCGCCGACCGGCCCGTCCAGCGTCAACGCAGCCGATTCGGTGGGGAATGGGGGATTGGACATGCCGTCATAATAGCCGCCCCGCCGGCCGCGTTCATCGCCCTGCCTGCACACTTTGTTGCGTTGCCCATGCATTTGCTGCTGTTTGCCGTTGTCTGCAGTGTCCTGGTGTCGGTGGTGTTGAAGCTGGCGCCGCGCCACCGAATCGATGTATTCCAGGCCATCACCTGGAACTACGCCACCGCCAGCGTGCTGGCCGTGGCCTTGCTCAAGCCGGCGTTCTCCAGCCTGAGCGCGGCCAGCACGCCCTGGGCGGCCCTGCTGGGGCTGGCGATCGCATTGCCGGGTATCTTCCTGGTGCTGGCGCGCTCGGTGCGCGTGGCCGGCATCGTGCGCACCGATGTGGCGCAACGCCTGTCACTGCTGCTGTCGCTGGCGGCGGCGTTCACCGTGTTCGGCGAGACGGCAGGGCCGTGGAAACTGGCGGGACTGGCGGTTGGGCTGCTGGCGATCGTCGGCATCGTGCAGCGTCCACGCACAACTGCCACGCTCGCGCCTGCCTGCGCTGCCGGCACACCGCCGTGCGCGTGGCCGTGGCTGTTGGGCGTATGGGCGGGCTTTGCGCTGATCGATGTGTTGCTCAAGACCATCGCCTTGTCCGGCACCCCGTCGCTGACGGCGTTGACGCTGTGCTTTGCCATCGCCTTCGTCCTGCTGCTGGGCGTGCAGGGACTGCGCCTGCGCCGCGGTCATCGCCTGCATGCCCCCAGCATCGCTGCCGGCCTGCTGCTGGGTGTGCTCAACTTCGGCAATATCCTGTTCTACGTGCGCGCGCACCAGCGCCTGCCGCAGAGCCCGGCCACGGTATTTGCCACGATGAATATCGGGGTGGTGGTGCTGGGTGCGCTGGTTGGCATGGTGGCCTTGGGCGAGCGCACTACGCGCTGGACGCGCGTGGGCCTGGCACTGGCGGTGCTGGCCATCGCCTTGATCGCGTGGGACTCGCGCTGACGTAGCGCTCAGCGATGCGATGCGCATGCCAGACGCCAGGGTGCGCGGTCAGCGCTCCCACTGCGGAAACGGGTCATCCAGCAGTTGCCAGTGGGCGGGGCCCTGGTGCAGCTCCTGGTCGCTGAGCAGGCAGGCATCCAGCGCCGCGCGCGTCTGCGCAGGGTCCATGTCTACGCCGATCACCGCCAGCTCCTGGCGGCGGTCGCCCCATAGCGGATGCCAGAGCCGCTGCATGGCGGCGTATTCGTTGGCATCGTCCACTTCGTGCGGCTGCGGCAGCGGGGCGGTCCAGCACTGGATCTGCTGCCGCTGCCAGCCGATATCGGTGTAGGGCAGCGGGGTCATGCCAATCGCCACCGGCTGGCCCTGCAGCTGCGCATCCACGCGATGGCGCGCGGCAAACCAGAAACCGGCCGCATTGGTCTGGGTGGCGCCGCCCACGCCGGACAGCTCGCCGACCCAGTCCATGCGGCTGGCCAGCCAGAAGAAACCCTTGCTGCGGATCACCTGCGGCAGGCCGCTATGCACCATGCGCGCGAAGCGCTGCGGGTGAAACGGGCGGCGTGCGCGGTACACGAAACTGCTGATGCCGTATTCCTCGGTCTCCGGCGTGTGTTGGCCGCGCAGTTCCTGCATCCAGCCCGGTGCCAGCTGCGCGCGGGTGAAATCGAATTTCCCGGTATCGAGCAGGTGGTGCAGTGGCACCTCGCCATGTTCCGCCTCCACGATCTGCGCGTCGCGGTTGAGCGCACGCAGCACCGCGCGCAGGCGCTGGCGCTGCGCCGCATCGATGCGGTCGCACTTGCTGATGACCAGCACGTCGGCAAATTCCACTTGCTCGCCCAGCAGCTGCACCAGCCCGCGCGTGTCGTCCGGGCCGGCCTGCTGGCCCAGCTCGGCCAGCGTGGCCGCCGAGCCGAAATCACGCAGGAACCCGCTGCCATCGACCACCGTCACCATGGTATCCAGACGGGCGATGTCCGAGAGGCTGAAGCCGTCGGCATCGCGCACCGCGAAGGTGGCCGCCACCGGCATCGGTTCGGCGATGCCGGTCGACTCGATCAGCAGGTAATCGTAGCGGCCCTGCTCGGCCAGGCGCCGTACCTCTTGCAGCAGATCGTCGCGTAGGGTGCAACAGATGCAGCCATTGCTGAACTCCACCAACGTCTCTTCGGTGCGACGCAGGGCCGCCCCGCCGTCGCGCACCAGCTGCGCGTCGATATTGACCTCGCTCATGTCGTTGACGATCACCGCCACCCGCAACCCGTGGCGGTTGTGCAGGATGCGGTTGAGCAAGGTGGTCTTGCCGGCACCCAGGAAGCCGGACAACACGGTGACGGGGAGTCGCGAATCGCGGGCGGCAGCGGGAGACATCCGGACGATCTCGAATAGGCAAAGTGTTACTATATAACATTCAATGGACGAGGCAGCCGTATGCGCCCGAGCACTTCGCTTTTGGACAACTCCGCCATCGCCCTCTCCAGCCTGTGCCTGCTGCACTGCCTGGCGTTGCCCCTGCTGGCGGTAGCACTCCCGCTGCTGGGCACCTGGAGCCGTGCCGAGTGGGTCCATGTGGTATTCGCCACCGCCGCGGTGCCGCTGAGTGGCTATGCGTTGTGGAGCAATCAGCGGCGCCACGCGCTCCCGGCCGCGCTCTGGGGCATGGCCGGCTGCGGCCTGGCTGGCCTGGCGCTGGGCGCGAGCGGAATCGCCGACGAACACCTGGAAACACCGATCACGGTAGTGGCCAGCCTGCTGCTCGCCAGCGCGCATCTGCTCAACCTGCGTCTGCGTCGCCGGAGTTGTGCGACCTGAGCGAGCGGGCCGCGCGGATCGACGCGCCTACTGCGGTCATCCACCCACTACAGCGCAAACCCCAGCAGCACCGGATCGTGGTCGGAGCTGCGCCACGGGCCGGGCAGATTGCGTTTGGCATAGCCAGCCTCGTCCATGGCGTCGGCATTGATGTGCCATTCAACCGCGCCACGCAGCTGCTTGGCCATCGCCGGGCTGAGCAAGGCGTGATCCAGGCGCCCGCTCATGCCGTCGTAGACGTAGCTATAGGGCTGCTTCACGCCGGCCACTGCGAAGGCGTCCTGCCAGCCGCTGGCACGCAGGCTGCGCATCGGGGTTTCCATCGCATGCGCGTTGAAGTCGCCCAGCAGCACCGCCAACCTGGTCTGCGCGCCGGTCGGGTCGGTCTGCAGCCACTGGTGCAGGCGCTTGGCCGACTCGGTCCGGGTCGCGTTCCAGCAGGCCTGGCCGTCGCCTTGATCGGCATCGGCTCCGCTGGCGTTGCCGCAGCCTTTGGACTTGAAGTGATTGGCGACCATCACGAACGTGGCCCCCCGGGTGGTGCGGAATGCCTGCGCCAACGGCACCCGGCTGTGGTGATCGAACGGCCCGCCCGTCAGCGTGGCCGGCTTGCCCACCGGGGTGACCTGGCTGCTGCGGTAGATGATGCCAACACGGATTGCGTCCTCGCCCGGGCCGTTGCCGGTATCGACGAAGCGCCAATCCTTGTCGGTGCCGGCCGCATTGAGCGCGGCCACCAGTTGCGCCACCGCAGCGTCGCCGTCGTTGCCGTCGTTTTCCAGTTCCATCAGCGCGGCCACATCGGCCCGCAGCGGCACGATGGTGGCCACCAGCTTGGCCAGCTGCGCCTGGAATTGTGCGTACGTGCGGGCGCCGCGCTTGGTCGGGAAGCCGCCGCCGCGGCCATTGCCGTTGAAGAAGTTTTCCAGGTTGAACGAAGCGATGCGCAGATCCCCACCCACCTGCGGCGCCACTGCGGTCGGCAGCGCCGGCGGGCTGAGCGGGCGCAGCACCTGGATGCGGTACTGACCGTCGTAGCGCTGATCGACGATGCCATCCACCGCCTTGAGCAGGCTGCCACTACGCAGCACCGCATCGGCCGGCAGGTAGGACACCGTCTTGGGGTTGCGGCCGCTGCGGGCGTCGTCCAGCAGCACCCGGCGGCGCGCGTTATCGGCCTGCACCTGGGCGAATGCCGGCGTGCCGGCCGCCGCCACCTCGCCGGGTTGCCACAGGCGCCCGCCGAAACCGGCGATCAGCTCGCCATAGGTGTCCAGGCGGTCGCTGCCGTTGAGCGTCAGCGCGGCGATGCGCACATGCTCGCCTTCCAGTGCTTCCCAATCGGCGGGCGGTCCGCTGAGCATGCGCACCGGCACCGGCTGGTCGCCGGCGAGCCGCTCGATGCTGCTGGCGTCCACGCTGGTCAGGCTCGCATCGCCGCCGGCCGCCACCTCGCGCACGGTACCGGTGATGCGTACGCGGTCGCCCACTACCACCTCGGCATTGCCGGCACCGGTGACGAACAGGCCGTGCGAGCGGCGCGGCTCGAAACCGGGCTGCTGCACGAACAGGCCGGCCAGACCGATGCGCGTGTCGGCAGTGACGATGCCTTCCACCTCCACCACGCGGCCGTCGTAGGGGCTGCGACTGTCTTCGCCCTGCACGTCGGCAATCGAGAGCAGCTGCGCGGTGCCATCGGCGGCGCTGCACAGCAGCGGGGCCAGTAAACCAACCAGACCGAGCACAACCAGCGGGCGAGGCGACATCGAACGACTCCAGAAGAAGTGGACCAAACGCAAACGCCGCCCGGGAGGCGGCGCGTCATAACCAAAGCGCGGAAGCAGGCTAGCAAACCGCGATGAAGTGGCGCCAGGCGCGCGCGCTCTACAGAAAGCGATCAAGCCGACGCTACCAAGGAGGCGGCGCAGCCGATGCATTGCACCACGCAGCGCGCATGGCCATGGATACCTGCACCGTGGTCTGCAGGCAACGCACCGGCATGGCGGCCAATCGCGAACCAGCTCAACCAAGCAGAACGGATACCGTTGGACCGCCCTTCCCCAACGGCCCGCCAGGATCTTATTTCAGGTTGCCCAGCATCCAGTCGACGGTGGCACGCACCTGCTCTTCGGTCAGTGCCGGATTGCCGCCCTTGGGCGGCATGATGCCACCGTCCGGGCCGGTGTAGCCCTGGATCGCGTGTTTGTACAAGGTGTCCTTGCCCTGGGCGATACGCGCATCCCAATGCGAGTGGTCCAGCGTCGGCGCCTTGCCGATCCCGTTGGTGTGACAGGCGGTGCACAGGTTGTTGTAGATGGTCTTGCCGTCGGTGGTGCCGCCGTAGGCGGACTGTGAGGCCGCCTTGGCCAGGGCGGCCGCCTGGGCGGCTGCCTGGGCCGCTGCGCCCGTGGTGCCGGCGTACACCGCGCCTGCAGGCGCGATGCGCTGTTGCAGCCGTTTGGCGGCCGTCGGCGAGACTTCGTCGGGAATGACCCGTTGCAAATAGGCTGCCAGGGCGATCAGCCCCAGGGTGATCACCACCAGCAAACCGATCACCATCGAGAATTTTTTCAGGAACTCGAGGTCGTAATTCCGCACGCGCTCACCCCTGGCTGTTGGTCGAAGACCTCTGCTAGCGGCCGAGTATAGAGCACAGTGCACGCCAGTCTGACCAGAGCGGATGACAGTTTTTACCGCAACCTGCACAGCACCCCGGCAACCACACGTTCGCGCGGCTAACCCGCGCGGGGGAATGCCGTCGAATTGCCGCAATGCCGCATGGCGCATTGGTCTCGATTGTGGGAATTGCGTATCATTCCCATCAATACAGGGCTCGCGCGATTCGCGCGGCGCCCAGCCAGTCTTCCGAGGAGTTGCCGCGATGAAAGCCTTCCTGCTGTCCTGCCTGGCCGTGGCCAGTCTCAGCCTGTCCGCCCAGGCCCACGAAATCTGGATCGAGCGCGACGGCAGCGGTCCGGTGCGCATCTACTTCGGCGAACCGACACAGGAAGTCCTCGACCACGGCCAGGACGAGATCAAGCGCGTGGTCAAGCCGACCGTGTTCGGCAGCGCCGGCAAGGCCGGTGCCCTGCAACGTGGCAGCGAGTTCCTGACCGCGCCGTTGTCCGGTGCCGGCGATGCCTGGCTGAGCGACGAGGGCGTGTTCGAGCCGTGGAAGGGCGACGCCGGCGGCTTTGAAACGGTGAGCTATTACGCCCGTGCCGGCCGTTCCACCACGTCGGCCAAGCTGGACCTGGAGCTGGTGCCCACCACCGCCAACGGCAACACGCTCACCGTGCTCTATCGCAACAAGCCGCTGCCCAAGGCCGACGTCACCGTGATCGACCCGCAGAAGTGGCAGAAGACGCTGACCTCCGATGCGAAGGGCCAGGTGACGCTGCCGACGCTGCGTGCCGGCCGCCACATCCTGGTGGTCAATACCAAGGAGCCGGTGAAGCGTGAGATTGCCGGCAAGCAGGTCACCCTGGTGCACCACATCAGCACGCTGACCTTCCAGGCCGAATAACCGCAGCCGCGTCGTTTCCCGCATGGCAACCGCTGCCCAACCGCCGGCCTGGTTCAGGCGCCCCTGGCTGGGGGTACTGTCGCGCACGCTGGCGGCCATGGTCGGTGGCTACGCGCTGGCCAGCGCCACCAATCTGGTGCTGGCGCTGGTGCTGCCGATGCCGCGTAGCGAAGCGGTATTGACCAGCATGCTGGTCGGCATCGTGGTGTACGCCTGCGCGCCGCTGTGGGCGTTCGCCACTGCCAGCGTGTGGCGCGCCTGGGCCGGTATCGCGGTGCCGGCCGCACTGCTGTTCGCGCTGGTCGCCTGGCTGCAACAGGGCGCACCATGAAGCAGGGATTGCGCCAGTCGATGGCCTGGCTGCACACCTGGACCGGCCTGCTGGTCGGCTGGGTGCTGCTGCTGATCTTCATGGGCGGCACCGCCAGCTATTATCGCGATGAAATCAGCCGCTGGATGCGCCCGGAGCTGCCCACCACCACGGTGAGCACCGCCACCGCGCTGCGCAGTGCCGAGCAGTACCTGCGCACCCATGCGGCCGACGCGCTGAGCTGGAACATCACCTTGCCGGATGCACGCACGCCGATGGTGAGCATGTACTGGCAAAATCCCGCGCCCGCCGCCGGCGAACCGGCCGGGCGCCGGCCGATGTACGGCACGGCCATGATCGACCCGGCCACCGGCAGGGAAATCGCTGCGCGCGATACGCTGGGCGGCGAGTTCTTCTACCGGCTGCACTTCGACCTGCATTACGTGCCGGTGCTGTGGGCGCGCTACATCGTGGGGTTCTGCGCGATGTTCATGCTGGTGGCCATCATCAGTGGCGTCATCACCCACAAGAAGATCTTCAAGGACTTCTTCACCTTTCGCCCGGGCAAGGGCCTGCGCTCGTGGCTGGATTTCCACAATGTCAGCGCGGTGACCGCATTGCCGTACCACGCGATGATTACCTACACCGGCATCGTGACCTTGATGTTCATGTACCTGCCGTGGGGCATCAAGGCGCGCTACGGCAGCGAAGAGATGCGTTTCTACGACGAGTCGGCCAACCGTGTGGCCGACACGCGGCAAGCGGCGAGTACGCCGGCGCGCATGCTGCCGCTGGAACAGTTCGTGGAGCGTGCACGCCGCGACCTGCGCGGCGCGCAGATCGGCAACGTGGCGGTGTCGCTCCCCAACGATGCGCATGCGGCAGTGCGCGTGAGCCAGTTGGCCACCGCGCTGTCGAGCAACGCGCCCTCCATCCTGTACGACGGCACCAGCGGCCAACGCCTGCAACGCAGCGGCGCGCCCGGTGGTGCAAGTGAAACGCGCGGGGTGATGGTGGGCCTGCATATTGCCCACTTCGCCGGGCCTTGGCTGCGCGCACTGTTCTTCGGTTCCGGCCTGCTGGGCTGCCTGATGGTGGCCAGCGGCGTGGTGATGTGGGCGGTGAAGGAACGGCCCAAGCATCTGAAGGCCGGGCGGATCGGATTCGGCCTGCGGCTGGTGGATGCCCTCAATATCGGCACCGTGGCCGGCCTGCCGATTGCCTTTGCCAGTTTCTTCTGGGCCAACCGGCTGCTGCCGGTGGCGCTGGACGGGCGGGCGGCGATGGAGGCGCATGTGTTCTTCGCCGCCTGGGCGACGGCGTTGCTGGCGGCCTTCGTGTGGCCGCGACGGGCAATGTGGAGCTGGCAGCTGTATCTGGGCGCGGCGCTGTTGGCGCTGATCCCGTTGCTCAATGCCGTGACCACCGATGTGCATCTGGGCGTGACCTTGCCGGCCGGGCAATGGGCCCTGGCTGGCGTCGATCTGGTCTGCCTGGGCCTGGGCGTGGGCCTGGGCATTGCCGGCTGGCGCCTGCAGCGCTGGACCGCGCCGCCATCGGCGGCCGCACGCCGCCAGCGCGCGGCCGTGGCGCAGAGCAACGTGCCGATGAACGTGCCGATGCAGGAAGGCGCATGAACGTGCTGCTGGTGCTGGCGCTGAATTTTTCCGGGTTTGCCGCGTTGTGCCTGGCGATGGAAAAGCATCAGCACGAGGTCCGTGGCCGCCGCCTGGGCACTGCACGCACGCGTCAGTTGCGGCTGGTGGGCTGGGCGCTGTTGCTGCTCACCTTTGGCCTGGCCGTGCACGCGCAGGGCTGGGGCATCGGGCCCGTGCTATGGCTGGGCAGCCTCACGGCGGCGACGGCCGTGCTGGCGCTATGGCTGCTGCCGTATCGGCGTGGATGGATCTTGCCGGCAGCACTGCTCGCGCCGGTGCTGGCGGGCATGGCGCAGCTGCTGGCGGGTTGAATCGGTCGCGGTGAAGTCGCAGTCTCGGTGGCGTTGTGCCGGGATACGCGATGTCTGTGGATAGGCCCCCGGTGTGCGGAAGGCTACGCCAGCCAATCCTCCAATAATCGGATTGCTGCGTGCTCGCTACAGCGCAGCCGCAGATGCCGCACGCGATCTTCGGCATGCACCTGCCGCTGCGGTGCAAGCGGTGCGCACCACGGCTACACCGTCGTCGGCGGATCGCCCCAGCTGCGGCCGTCGCGCGGCAGGCGGCCGTCGTCGAGCACGCGTAGCACCTGTTCGGGCTGCAGCATGTCCAGGAACAGCGCCACGTTGACGCCATCCGGCAGTGCCATGCTTGGGAAGAGTACCCCGGGAATCTGCGCCTCGCGCAGCAGGTCGCCGAGCACCCAGCTCACCGGTTCGACCTTGTTGACCAGGGCCTTGCGCCAGTCGTCTGTCCAGTCGGCCCACAGTGCGTCCCAACTGTCGTCGAGCAGGCGCAGGTCGGCCAGCGCCGGAAGCTGCGCGGCATAGCTGACCAGCGTCAACGGCGGCAGGAACGGCGCCGCCTGCGCATATTCGGCCGCGGCGGTCTCCAGTTGCAGCGACAGGTACAGCGCCGGCTGGCCGAAGCGATTGAAGCGCCCGCCCGAGCGTGCGGCACCGGCGCCACTCAACGGCTCGGCGGCCCAGCGCGGGGTGAAGGCGCGATACAGCGTGCAGTGCGCCGGGGCGCTCAGCTTCAACCAGCCGCTCCGGCGGCCACGGTACGCAGGTAGGTCAGCGCATCGTCGGTGCGGCCTTGTTTGACCACTTCCAGCAAGGTGGCGAATTCGAATGCGGGGATCGGGGTGTTCTTCAGATGGAAGACCAGCTGGCGTTCGTCCGGCTGGATCTGCGCCATGGCCACCAGCAACCGCGACAGATTGCGCAACAGGTCCTGCACGCGCGGGCTTTCCGGATGCACGCGCAGGCTGTTGCGGTGCACACCGGCCAACTCGGCCAGCTCCTGCTGCGACAGCTCCAGCAGGCCGGCCATGGCCGAGGGCGACAGGATCGTGCGGTCGGGCGCGCGCAACCGCTCGGTCAGGGACAGGGGATTGAGGACGGCAACCATGGAGGTGCTCGGATAGGAGTCGCGCACAGTATATGCACAGAAATGCGCATTCATCAAGCACAGTTGAAGTACGGTCAGCGCCGTGTCAGGCCCGCGCAGACGTCCCCACCGCGCGCAGGCAGAAGCCGCAGATCGCCTCCACCAGGTGTTCGCCCTGCTGCGGATCGCCACGGCTTGGCGCGATCGGCCCGACCAGGGCCTCGGTAAAGGCACCCACGAGGCAGGCCGCGGCGGCATCCAGCGACTGCTCGGGAAATTCTCCGGCGGCCACGCCTTCGGCCAGCAATTGCCGAAACACCTCGCCGAACAAGCGGCGGCCGCGAATGCGTTCGGCGTCCACCTCGCTTTCCACCGGCTCGGCGATGAAGGCATAGGCCAGCGCCGGGCCGGCCAGCGCGCGCCGCACGAAGGTGGCGATAGCCGTGCGCAGGCGCTCGCTCGGCGGTGCCGGGGTGTTGGCAACGGCACGCAGGATAGTCACCTCCCGCTGCACGGCAGCATGCAGAACTTCCACGAAAAGTTCTGCCTTGGAGGGGAAATGCCGGTAGATCTGCCCGGTTGAAACGCCAGCAGCGGCCGCGACCGCGGTGATCGGGGCATTGCGGTAGCCGCCCTCGGCGATCAGCACCCGCGCCGCCTGCAGGATGCGTTCGCGATTGCCGGCCAGGCGTTCTTCCATCAGGGCGGAGCGTCGATAAGCCATGGTGTGATTCTTGGTTCAATAGTTGAATTTTAGTTCACTTTTTTGTCTCGGACCGCTAGGCTGGTCATATCCGCCGCGCGGCCCGCCCGCCCCCACCCGGCACGTTCCGATCCTTGTGGAGTTGTTGCATGCATGTGCCGTCCTTGAATTTCGAGCTTGGTGAAGAGATCGACCTGCTGCGCGAAAGCGTGGCCGCCTTCGCCAGCCACCATATCGCCCCGCTCGCCGCCGCAGCCGATCACGACAACGTCTTCCCCGCACAGCTATGGCCACTGTTCGGCGAACAAGGCCTGCTTGGGCTGACCGTGGAAGAAGCATACGGCGGCACCGGCATGGGCTACCTGGCGCATGTGGTGGCGATGGAGGAGATCTCGCGCGCCGGCGGTGCGATCGGGCTGTCGTATGGCGCGCATTCCAACCTGTGCCTCAACCAGCTGCGCAAGAATGCCAGCCACGCACAGAAGCAGCGCTACCTGCCCAAGCTCTGCAGCGGCGAGCATGTGGGCGCACTGGCGATGAGCGAGGCCGGCTCGGGCTCGGATGTGGTGTCGATGAAGCTGCGCGCCGATGCGCGTGGCGATCGCTTCGTGCTCAACGGCAACAAGATGTGGATCACCAACGGCCCCGACGCCGATGTGCTGGTGGTGTACGCCAAGACCGACCCGGACGCCGGCGCACGCGGTATCACCGCCTTCATTGTCGAAAAGGGCATGCCGGGGTTTTCCACCGCACAGAAGCTGGACAAGCTGGGCATGCGCGGCTCCAATACCTGCGAGCTGGTGTTCACCGATTGCGAAGTGCCAGCCGAGAACGTGCTGGGCACGCTCAACGGCGGTGTGCGCGTACTGATGTCGGGGCTGGATTACGAACGCCTTGTGCTGGCTGGTGGCCCGCTGGGGCTGATGGCCGCGGCAATGGACGTGGTGCTGCCCTACGTGCACGAGCGCAAGCAGTTCGGCGAGCCGATCGGCAGCTTCCAGTTGATGCAGGCCAAGCTGGCCGACATGTACGTGGGCCTCAATGCCTGCCGTGCCTATGTGTATGCGGTGGCGCGCGCCTGCGATGCCGGGCGCACCACACGCCAGGACGCCGCCGGTGCGATCCTGTACGCCGCCGAGAAGGCCACCTGGCTGACCGGCCAGGCGATCCAGGTGCTGGGCGGCAACGGCTACATCAACGACTACCCCACCGGGCGCTTGTGGCGCGATGCCAAGTTGTACGAAATTGGCGCGGGCACCTCGGAGATCCGGCGCATGCTGATCGGCCGCGAACTGTTCGAACGCACTGCCTGACGGAGCCACCATGAGCGTCATCAACAGCCAGCTGCAGGTGAGCAGCGACAGTTTCCAGGCCAATGCCACGGCCATGCGCGTGGTGGTGCAGGACCTGCGCCGTACGCTGGCGCAGACCGCACTCGGCGGCAGCGACGCCGCGCGCGCAAAGCACAGCGCGCGTGGCAAGTTGCTGGTGCGCGAACGCATCGATGCGCTGCTGGACCCGGGCAGCGCCTTGCTGGAAATCGCACCGCTGGCCGCGCACGGCATGTACGACGACCAGGTGCCCTGCGCCGGTGTGGTGGCGGGCATCGGCCGCGTGTCGGGCGTGGAATGCGTGATCGTGGCCAACGATGCCACCGTCAAGGGCGGCACCTATTACCCGATGACGGTGAAGAAACACCTGCGTGCGCAGGAGATCGCGCAACAAAACCGGTTGCCGTGCATCTACCTGGTCGATTCCGGCGGCGCATTCCTGCCGCTGCAGGATGAAGTCTTCCCCGACCGCGATCATTTCGGGCGGATTTTCTACAACCAGGCCAACCTCTCGGCCAACGGCATCCCGCAGATCGCCTGCGTGATGGGTTCGTGCACCGCTGGCGGTGCGTACGTGCCGGCGATGAGCGATGAAACGGTAATCGTGCGCGAGCAGGGCACGATCTTTCTGGGCGGCCCGCCCCTGGTCAAGGCCGCCACCGGCGAGGAAGTCAGCGCCGAGGAGCTGGGCGGCGCCGACGTGCACACGCGTATCTCCGGGGTGGCCGACCACTTCGCCGACAACGATCTGCAAGCGCTGGCACGTGTGCGCACCATCATCGCCCAGCTCAACTGGCGCAAGCCCGCTGCCACGCTGGCGCTGCAGGCACCGCTACCGCCGCGACATGCGGCCGATGAAGTGTATGGAGTGATCCCCGCCGACACGCGCAAACCCTTCGACGTACGCGAGGTGATCGCCCGCATCGTCGACGACTCGCGTCTGGACGAATTCAAGCCATGCTACGGCAGCACCCTGGTCACCGGCTTTGCGCATCTGCACGGCTACCCGGTGGGCATCATCGCCAACAACGGCATCCTGTTTTCCGAGTCCGCGCTCAAGGGCGCGCACTTCATCGAACTGTGCACGCAGCGCGGGATTCCGCTGGTATTCCTGCAGAACATCACCGGCTTCATGGTGGGACGCAAATACGAACATGGCGGCATCGCCAAGGACGGCGCCAAGCTGGTGATGGCGGTGGCGTGTGCCGAGGTGCCCAAGTTCACCGTGGTGATCGGCGGCTCGTTCGGCGCGGGCAACTACGGCATGTGCGGACGTGCGTACTCACCCAACTTCCTGTGGATGTGGCCGAACGCACGCATCGGCGTGATGGGCGGTGAACAAGCCGCCAGCGTGCTGGCCACGGTGCGTCGCGACGGCATCGAGGCCAAGGGCGGCGCGTGGTCGGGCGAGGAAGAAGACGCCTTCAAGGCGCCGATCCGCGCACAGTTCGAACAGCAGGGCCATCCTTACTACGCCAGTGCAAGGCTGTGGGACGACGGCATCATCGACCCGGCCGATACCCGCCGCGTGTTGGGGCTGGGCCTTTCGGCCGCGTTGAATGCGCCGATCAAGCCCACGCGCTTTGGCGTGTTCCGGATGTGAGCAGGACGGTGCGCAGCCGGGCACGGCGCATGCAGGCGTGCACGCCTATCTGCACTGTGTACTTGCCTATGCCGCACCCGCGCAACCGTTCCGAACCAGTGTCGACACATGCGCTCACGCTGGATGCGTCTGGCAACAACGCCGTATCCATCACGCATGAACACCCGCTTTCAAGCGCACCATCCGATCGCACGACCACCGGCCACGCCGGCGCTGTGCAGAGACCGAACCAATGACCCAGCAGCCTTCCATCGCCACCCCGCGCCAGCCGCCGTTCGACAGGATCCTGATCGCCAATCGCGGTGAGATCGCCTGCCGGGTCATTGCCACCTGCCGCCGGCTGGGCATTGCCACCGTGGCGGTGTACTCCGATGCCGACCGCAACGCGCGGCATGTGCGTCTGGCCGATGAGGCCATCCATATTGGCGCCGCGCCGGCGCAACAGAGTTATCTGCGCAGCGAGACGATCCTGGAGGCCGCACGCGCCAGCGGTGCGCAGGCGATCCATCCCGGCTACGGGTTTCTTTCGGAAAACGCCGGCTTTGCCGAGGCCTGCGCCCAGGCAGGCATCGTCTTCATCGGCCCGCCGGCAACGGCGATCCGTGCGATGGGCGACAAGAGCGCAGCCAAGGCATTGATGCAACGTGCCGGCGTGCCGTTGACACCCGGCTATCACGGCGATGACCAGGCGCCGGATTTCCTGCGTGCCCAAGCCGATACGATCGGCTATCCGGTGCTCATCAAGGCCAGCGCCGGCGGCGGCGGCAAGGGCATGCGCCGGGTGGATGCCAGCGCCGACTTCGAGCCGGCGTTGGCCAGCTGCCAGCGCGAAGCGCAATCGGCGTTCGGCAATGCGCAGGTGCTGGTGGAAAAATACGTCGAGCGCCCGCGGCACATCGAGATCCAGGTGTTTGGCGATACGCGGGGCGAAGTGGTGTATCTGTTCGAACGCGATTGCTCGGTGCAGCGCCGGCATCAAAAGGTGTTGGAAGAAGCGCCCGCACCCGGCATGACGCAGGAACGCCGCGCCGCCATGGGCAAGGCGGCGGTGGATGCGGCGCGCGCGGTGGGCTATGTCGGTGCCGGCACGGTGGAGTTCATCGCCGGCCCGGAGGGCGATTTCTATTTCATGGAGATGAACACCCGCCTGCAGGTGGAGCACCCGGTGACCGAGCTGATTACCGGCACCGACCTGGTGGAGTGGCAGCTGCGCGTGGCCGCTGGCGAGCCGCTGCCACGCCGCCAACACGAATTGCAGATCAACGGACATGCACTGGAAGCACGGTTGTATGCCGAAGATGCCGACCGCGGCTTCCTGCCCTCCACCGGCACCTTGCGCCAGCTGCAGCTGCCGGCCACCGATGCGCATGTGCGCCTGGATGCCGGCGTCGAGCAGGGCGACACCATCAGCCCCTACTACGACCCGATGATTGCCAAGCTGATCGTCTGGGATGTGGATCGCCCCGCCGCGCTGGCACGCATGCGCGCGGCGCTGGCGCAGGTGCATGCGGTCGGTGTCACCACCAACGGCGCCTTCCTGGCGCGGCTCGTGGACACCGTCTCGTTCGCATCCGCCGATCTGGATACCGGCTTGATCGAACGCGAGCAGGCGGCACTGTTCCCGGCTGCGGTGACCCCCGAGCAGGCCTGGTGGTGTCTGGCCGCCGTGTTGATCGCCGCCGCGCTGCCCACGCCCGCAGCCGATCCAGCCGATCCGTTTTCGCCCTGGCAGGCCGTCGATGGCTGGCGGATTGGCACGCATGCAACGCAGCGCGTGCACCTGGAAGCGGCCGGCGAGCGCCGCGAGCTTGGCGTTCGCCGGCACGGCAACGACTGGCAGGTGACGCAGGCAGGCCACACCCACACGCTGCGCTACCACGCGCAGGGCCAGCACATGCGCGTGGAACTGGATGGCCGGCAGTGGCGCGTACAGGCGCTGCACGACGGCGCCACGCTGATCTTGATCGATGCCACGCGACGGGCGGTCTTCCATCACCACGATGTGCTCACCGAGGCGGATCAACCCGCGCATGATGCCGGCGGCCTGACGGCACCGATGCCCGGCCGCATCGTCTCACTGGTGGCTGCGGTCGACCAGCCAGTCACCCGCGGACAGGCGCTGGTGGTGCTGGAAGCGATGAAGATGGAGCACACCTTGCACGCGCCCAGCGACGGCACGGTCAAGCGTTACCTGGTCGCCGAAGGCGAACTGGTGGCCGATGGCGTCGCGTTGGTGGAATTCGTGTCCGCCTCTGCGTAGTACGGCAGGTGGGATGACCAACGGCACGTACGCAAAGGTGGCGACTGCCTCTAGCGTTGCGACGACGGCTGGCTTGGCCGTCTTCCCACCGGAGGCTTCATGCAACGCCTGCTCCTTGTGTCCAGCATGCTGCTGGCACTGTCTGCCTGCAACGACAAGACCGTACCCGCTGCGGAGAAGAATCCCTCCGTCGCACCGGCGGCCACCGCCGCTGCGGCACCACCGGAGCTGATTACCCGCGAGGCGCTGTTCGGCAATCCCGAGCGCGCCAACGTGAGCATCAGCCCGGACGGCAAGTACCTCAGCTGGGTGGCGCCACTGGATGGCGTGCTCAACGTCTGGGTGGCACCGGTGGATGCGCCGGACCAGGCGCGCGCCATCACCAAGGACACCGCGCGCGGCATCCGCGACTATTTTTGGAGTTACCACACCGGCACCTTGCTGTATCTGCGTGATAACGGCGGAGATGAAGATTTCCATCTGTTCGCGGTCGATCTTGCAGATGGCGTCAGCCGAGATCTCACGCCGTTCAAGAAGACCAAAGCCGAATTGTATCGAACCAGTGCCATGCATCCCGAGGCGATCATGGTCGGCATGAACGACCGCGATCAGAAATGGCACGATCTGTATCGTGTGGATCTGGCATCAGGAAAGCGTACCCTGGTTAGACGGAACACCGACAACCTGGAGTCTTACCTGCTCGATGCTGACTATCAGCTTCGCTATGCAACGCGCACCACCAAAGACGCGAGCAAGGAACTCCTGATTCCCGATCAACAGCGGTGGAAAAGTGTGGATGTGGTTCCATTTGAAGACGTCTCAAACACGTCCTTTGAAGGACTCACAGACGACGGAAAAACGCTTTACATGCTCGATTCGCGTGAACGCGACACGTCAGCGCTGTACGCGATCAACACCACAACTGATACGCGCACACTACTGTTCGAAAACCCTCGTGCCGACGTGGATACCACCTTGACGGATCCCGCTACCGGGGCGGTGCAGGCGGTGTCGACCAACTATCTGCGCGAAGAATGGAAGCCGCTGGACTCAGGCATCGCCAAGGACCTGCAGGCCCTCAAGACACTTGGTAGTGGCGATATAACCATTACCGCACGCACGCGGGATGATAGCATCTGGATCGTGTCATATTCCGCCGCAGAAACACCGCTGACCTATTACCGCTACGCGCGCGCCGATGGCGGTAAATTAACGGGCTCATCGCGGATTCGTGTGGGTGCCTTGAGGCCCCTGAATCTGCGTTGAGCCTTGGAAACAGGCCCTTTCCACCGTCCCAGAAGGTGGTACATCCTGTGCTGACTTCTTGACGCGGTGTTCTGCATGAAAACGGGCCGTCGGCTGAGTGAGTTGTTTTCCTTCCCTGGCTTCGCGGCGGAGTCCACGCTCAAGGGCGTGTTCGGCGCCCCGAAGGCGCGGATCGTGACCTTGCGGCGCCGAAAAAAACGGCCGTGTGTTCCAACTGTGGCCATCGGTGTCGCAGCCGCTACGACAAGCGCCTGTGCCGCGCCCGCGACTTGCGGGCGGCCGGCTGGATGCTGTTCGTGGAGTTTGAGCGCTGGCGGGTCGATTGCCCGGGGTGCGGCGGCGTGCACGTAGAGCGGCTGGACTGGCTGGCCAAGAATCCGCGCTACACCGAGCGATTCGCCCTGCATGTGGGCAATCTGTGCCGGAGCATGACGCACAAGGCCGTGGCTGAGCTGGAGCGCCTGCACGACAGCACGGTCAAGGAGCTGTCCAAGCTGTACATGGCCGAGCAGGTGCGCCGGGCGGGGACGCCGGCGCCGCGCGCCATCGGCATCGACGAGATCGCGATCCACAAGGGCCATGACTACCGCGTTGTGGTCAGCGATCTGGAGCGCGGCCGACCGATCTGGTTCGGCGGCAGTGGGCGCACCGAGGCGGACATCGACCAGTTCTTCGCCGAATTGGGCCCAAAACGTAGCGCCGGCATCGACGTGGCGGTGATGGACATGTGGCGGCCGTTTCGCAACTCGGTGGGCAAGAACGCGCCCAACGCCAGCATCGTGTTCGACAAATTCCACATCATGCGCCACCTGTCCGACGCGCTCGATCAGGTGCGGCGCGACGAGTACAAGCGCCTTCAAGGCCAGGATCGCAGTTACATCAAGGGCCAGCGTTACACCCTGCTGAGCAATCGCGAAAACCTTACCCTGGACGGTCGAAAGGCGCTCGCCAAGTTGCTGGCGGCCAACAAACGTCTGAACACGGCGTACCTGCTGAAAGAGTCCTTCGGGCAGCTGTGGAGCTACCGCACCGAGCGAGGTGCACGGGAGTTCTTCGAGCGCTGGAAGCAGAGTCTGCGCTGGCAGCGGCTTGTGCCCTACCAGACGTTCGTGGGGATGATCGAGCGGCACTGGGACGGCATCGCGGCGTACTGCAGGCCGGAGAACAAGGTCAGCCTCGGCCTGGTGGAAGGGCTCAACAACAAGATCCGGGTCATCCAGCGCAGCGCCTACGGCTATCGCGACGAGGAGTTCCTGAGGCTCAAGATCATCGCCAGCTTCCTGCCCGCGCTACCCGAAAATGCTCGATTGCACCCACAGTGATCCGCGAAGACCCAATTAACGAAATTGTTTTCAGCACGCCCAGCGATAGAAGCTAAGCCGCTCGCACCGATGTGGCCGCAGGAAATCGCATCGCGCGACGGCCTCACGCTCGTCAGTTACCTCACCCTGCCGACCACGGTCGATACAAACCATGACGGTCACGCCGATAAGCCGGCACCACTGGTGGTATTCGTACATGGCGGCCCATGGGGGCGCGATACGTACGGTTACAATGCATATCACCAATGGCTGGCCAACCGCGGGTATGCCGTGTTGGCGGTGAATTTTCGCGGTTCGTCGGGGCTGGGCAAAGCGTTCCTCAATGCCGGTGACGGGGAGTGGGCGGGCAAGATGCACGATGACCTGCTCGATGCCGTTCAATGGGCGGTCAAGCAAGGTGTCACCACGCCCGACAAGGTCGCCATCATGGGCGGTAGCTACGGCGGTTACGCCACCTTGGTCGGCTTGACCTTCACGCCCGACACTTTCAAATGCGGCGTTGACTTGGTCGGCCCGGTCAATCTCAACACCTTACTCGGCACCATCCCTCCTTATTGGGCGAGCATGTACCAACGGCTAATCAAGCGCATGGCCGACCCGGCCACCGAAGCCGGCAAGCAGTGGTTGACCGAACGCTCGCCGCTTTCGCATGTCGACAAGATCAGCAAGCCGCTGTTGATCGGCCAGGGTGCCAACGACCCACGCGTCAAGCAGGCCGAGAGCGACCAGATCGTCAATGCAATGAAAGCCAAGAACATCCCGGTGACCTATGTGCTGTTCCCCGACGAAGGCCACGGCTTTCGCCGCCCGGAAAACAGCAAGGCCTTCAATGCAGTGACCGAAGCCTTCCTTGGCCAGTGCCTGGGCGGCCGCGTGCAGCCGATCGGCACGGATCTGCAAGGCTCCAGCATCACCGTGCCGGAGGGTGCCGACAAGATCACCGGGCTGGGCGATGCCTTGAAGGCGCATACCCAGACGATCCGGCAGTAGCAACCACGCAATCCCCGGTCATCCGGGGCACAGCGGGAGCCGGCCCGGGTGGCCGGCTCTCGTTGCACGACGACGCACACCGCGTGCGATGCGTCACGACGCCTCGGTCCAGATTGCACCCGCAGGATCCAGCTCTGCGGTGACCATCGTTGCGGCGCGCCAGCCGAAGCCGCAGACAGCCAGAACACCTTGCGAGACCGGGTCCAGTCCAAGCGCCCGTTCAAGATGCTTTTCGTTCACTGCAGCCGTGATGAATGCCCCCAGGCCAAGGTCGGTCGCCGCAAGATAAAGTGTCTGCGAGAGATGGCCGGCTTCCAATGCCACCACACGGTACGCCTTGGCGTGTTGCCGGTATTTCCAGAACGTGCGGTCAAAACGCGCCACCAGGACCACCAGTGCGTGCGCCTCTGCAAACCAGTGCTGCTGCCCGACAGCCTGCATGACAAACGCGTCGGAGCACTCCAGGCCTGGAATGCGCTCCACGGCGTGCGCATCGGCACGATAGTGATACACGCCTGGTTCCAGCCCATCCACGTGCCTGACCAAGATGTATGCCTCGATGGGATGCAATCCGCCACCGGAGGGAACGCTCTTTTTCAGGAAGACCAGATCATCACCCACCTTCACCTGCGCGCGCGCCGCGAACACCCGCTGCACCAGGTGCGAGAAGGTGTGCAGCGGCACTGGCCGGTGTTGATCGAAGTTACGACAGGTGACACGTCGCCCCAGCAAATCATCAAAATCACCCGAGGCCACCGGCGGCAACCCGATGCATGCCTGCTGGTCATCGATCGCCCCAACCGCCGCTGGTGCGGGCCCCAGCACACGCCGCATTGCCAATGCGGTCTCGGTGCCGGAATCCCGGGTATTCTTGACCGCGTCCACATCGTCCCAGCGCGTGAATGCATGCAGCAATGCAGCCAGCGGATGCCAGTGCGCAGTCCGCAGGCATGCGTCGGCTTGCGCAAATCCGCACTCTGGTGCGTGTTCCTCCAACACCAGACCCTCGGCGACCAGGCTATCGAGCGTGTCACCGTCATACGGCGATCGGTCTGCCCAGTGCGTCGGACTGAGCTCACCCAACATCTTCTGCTGAGGTTCCGATACTGCTACCGGCTCATCCAGATGCGCCGCCAGCGCGAACCACTGCATCACATGGTCCAGCCCATTGCCTCCTTGCAGCAGGCTCTCCAGGGTATAGGAAACGGTTTCGCGTGGTTCCAGCACGACAATCGCACAACGCCTGACTCGCATCAGCTTCTCCAACGGCTTCATATGCAGCTTGCGCAGACCTTTCTGCCCCAGGGATAACGTCACCACGCAATCGAACTTGAGGTACTTGCAGAAGGGCGCTCAAGCCGACCCGCGCGTGGCCGTTATGTGATGCTCGACCCCACCGATAGCGCCAACGATGCCCACGCTGAAGCTTGATCCTGCCGTTGCAAGCAATCTGATCGACCGTTTGTCCACCGACGATGCCTTTCGCGCATTGTTCGTTTCGGACACCGTGCAGGCACTCACCGAGGTTGGACATGTCGCCGCGCCGGGCGACGACCTGGAAGCATTCGTATGCAACTGCGTGGCCAAGATCCAGCTGGCGGACAAGGAGGTCATTGCAAGTGCGCGCGAGCAGATCAACGCGATGCTGACTTCGGGAACCTCCCACATCGTCCCGCAACTGGATGCCGGTTATCGCGGCGACAGAACGCTCAAGTAGACGACTGGCCACGCGGACACGATAGACCTGCCGCAATGCCACAGCTTCACCCCTGCGCGTCTGTCACCCAGGATTCCTCGGCGGCTTTCAGATCCAGCAGGTTGAGCGGCTGCAGGCAGTATCCGCATTCGATCTCCGCGTAAGCCAATCCCCGACGCCGGCGGATCCAGTCGTGCTGGGTTCGTGCATCTGCAGCGCGTTGCGCCAGCCGTGCAGCACGCATGGCAGTGGCGCGCGTCTGGAATCGGGAGACCGAATCCAGATAAGGCGTCAGCACGCGCAATGCGTCCTCTGGCCGCTTCTGGACCAGCAGGATTTCCGCATCGACAACGGCGCCCAACTCAACGACCAGGCGGTTGGCAAAGACCAACCGCGATGCCTTGACGCGGTCGCGGATCTTCGCCGCACCCGCTGGATCCCCTGCGCGCGCCATGACCAGCGCGGCCGCCAGGGCGGTGGAGAGGTTGTCGATGGTGTCCACCGGCACGTCCATGCTCAGGTCCTGCAGCGCCAGATCGGCGCCTTTCTTCGCGATTTCCACGGCCCTGGCGTGCTGTCCGGACGCCAGCAGCGCGGTCGCCAACGGAACGTAGTAGTTGATGCGGTCGGTACCTCGCCGGATGCGTCCGGCCTCCAATCCGGCTTGCGCATAGGCAATTGCCGCCTGCGGATTCCCCTCGTCCAGAGCGAGCGTGGTCCGGGTGATATCGGCATGAAAGTTGGCCTTGTCGACCTGTGCAAGCGCAGCGCGTGCCTCGGGATAGTCACGCTGCGCAGCCGCGATGGCCGCTTGACGCAGCAACGCACCGTTCCACCCCAGGCCAACGGCTTTCTTCACCACCAGATCGGCCTGTTCGTAGCGACCGAGCGCGAGCAGGATGCGCCCGTACATATCCAGCGATATGCTGGACAGGTCGTACTTCTCCTGCACCGATGCACGCGCATACGGCAGCGCCTCGGTGAAGCGGTTGGCCACGAACAGATCCATCGCTGCATTCGCCTGGGCAGGACCGTAGTCCGGATACAGTTCGGCCATCTGCATCCAGGAGCTGGCCGCTGCCGCCGGATCCAGGAGCTGCACATTCCAGCTCTTGACATACAGGGCCTCGCGCGGAGGCAGCCGCGACTTGAACTGCGTGGCAACCTTCAAGGCCTTGATGGCATGCTTGTAATCGATGCTTGCGAAGTGGGCCCTCACTTGCCCAAGCCATGCCAGTGCAAAATGCGGGTCGATCTCCACGGCCTTCTGGAAGAAATCCAGGGCAGCGACATACTTGCCTTCCGCATAGCGCTGCTGTCCAAGCGCATACGCACGCAGCGCATCGAGACTGGATGTGGTGACCTCCGGCAGCGGCGCACTGTTGTGACGAATACTGTGGCGGTTCTCGCCGAGCTGAAGTCTCAAATCAGCGGTCACGCTATCGACAGCAGCAAGAATGGAGCGACTGGAGCCGAATGCGGTACTGACCGCTACGGTCTGCTGGGTCTTGGGATCGACGACCTCCACAACGAAACGCGTGCGGCCACCAACGTATCCCACGGAAGGAAGCAGGACCGCGCGTGCACCCGTGCGCAATGCGACATCGGAGGCATTGCGGCGATCCAGTGGATCCTTGGCGGGATTCTTGCGCATCAGCGTCAACAGCTTCGACGCCCTGTCTTCACCAAGCACGTTGACGTATCGCGATTGCTCCAGACTGATTCGAAAGGCCTGGTCGAGCGAGCCTTCCAGCATCACGTCGTCGGTCAGGTTACGCACCGTCCCGACCACCACCCAGTCGCGCTCTGCAAACGCGATCGCCGGCTGCGGGCGCGCAACCAGCCAGACTGCAACACCAATGCCAAGTAGCACGCCCAGCTCCGCCACCAGCGTGGCAGGCCGCCGCCACAGCGGGACGTCGCGCCAGGCCTTGGGGGAGTTCCTGGGCGTGCGTAGCGGGGTCAGGCCGACTTCACCGACTTCGTGGATCTCCATCGCCGTGGGCACGCCCTTGAATCGCCAGCGGCCGTGGGACTTCCACGCAATGCGTCCGGCGCGCGCGCCCAGTTCGCGTGCGGCGCGATGCGTGAGCGATTCGGCGACGGCCGAAATCAGGATCTGCCCCGGCCGCGCCATCGACATCAGGCGCGCAGCGGTGGGTTTGGCCAGGCCCTCCACCTCCAGCGGCTTGGCGCCGATGCTCACCGCTTCGTGGCTATTGCGCCAGGTCAGCACCTCGCCTACATGCAACCCCTGTCGCGCACGTAGTAGCTGCGCATGCGCCTGACCCATCACATTGAGACCATGGGCGTAATCCAGCGCAAAGCCCAGGCCATCGATCGGGCGATCGAACAACAGCAACAACCCATCGGAACGATCGATCAGGCGACCACGCCACTGCTGCTGCAGCTTGAGCACCAACCGGTCGTGTTCACGGAACAAGGTGGCGGCAGCGTTGTCGCCAATGCGTTCGACCAACGCGGTCGAATCGCACAGATCGGTCAGCAACAAGGTGCGTAGGCGTGGCGCCTGGATCGCTTCCGACGACGCATCCTTGCGTGCGTGGGTGCGGCGGCCCATCGCTCAGCGATGACCCGATGCCGCTGCGCTACCCGGCACCGGCGCATCGCGCATGGACAACATGTTGCCGCCCTGCCGCTTGGCCTCGTACAAGGCGCTGTCGGCCAGCGTGTACCAATCGTTCCAGGCCGCATCCGTATCGATCATGCACAGCCCGACGCTGACCGAGCAGCCCTGCTCGCCCAGGCCATTGCACAGGCGCGCTTCCACTGCCCGCACGATGCACTCGCCGATGTGCTGCACCAGCTCCGGCGCGCCTTGCGCCACCAGCACACAGAATTCGTCGCCACCCAGCCGGCAGGCAAGATCGCCGTCGGCGATGACCGACCGCAATGCATGCGCCACGTTCTGCAACGCCCGGTCGCCGGCCAGATGGCCGAACTGGTCGTTGATGCGCTTGAAACGGTCGCAGTCGATCAGGATCAGCCCCACGCCGGGCACCACGCCCGAGCGCCGACACTCCTGCAGATGCAGCGCTAGGCCACGCCGGTTGTGCAGGCCGGTCAGCTCATCGGTGCGGCTGAGCTCTTCGCTGTGGTTGAGCTGGTGCGAGGTGACATACAGGTTGTCCAGCGCCGCCTCCAGGTCGTGATTGCGGCGACGTAGCTGGCGAATCAGCAATTGCTCGTTGTTGACCACGCGCACGATGGAGCGGCGCAGAAAATGCGCCACCATCGACGGATCCTGGTCGACCAGGCGTTGGAAATCGTCATGGGTCAACTCGATCAGGCGGCTGTCGATCGAAGCGCTGGCACCGGCGCTGCGCGCATGATCGCCTATCAGCAGACCCAGCTCGCCGAAGAATTCGCCGGGCCCCAGATGCTTGAGCATCAGGTCTTCGCCGAAATCCAGATCGATCTGACCGCTGATGACGATGAACATCTGCGTGCCCACTACGCCGCGCTCGAACAACACCTGACCTGCGGCAACCTCGCGCGCCCGGCCAAAGCGCGCGAAGAACGCCAGTTCTCCAGCAGTCATGGACGCATGCAGCCCGTCGGGATGCGTTTTGGCAACGCTTCCCGTTGGCTCGACTGCGCCAGCGGTGTCATGGCATGTCATCCGGTATCCCCAGGCCAACCTGCAACGCTGGCCCATGGGCAAATCCTACCGTAGCCGTCTGTTCAGTACCAGATCACGGATCTTCTCAGCAGTAATAGAGACGAACTGTCGGGTCTCAAGGCGGGACGTGGTATTAGGCAATTGCGTGGACAGCGCAGTGCATTTGCGACAACGCGAATTATTCGTGTCCAGTGGCGCACCGCTGCACGAACACATGCGCGGTGTTGCCAAGCGCGCGGTATTGCCAACATCGTCGGCGAAGCAAACCCAGCGCTGGTGCCAGGCCATTGCAGAATGCAGCTGCGATGCCCGATGCTTCCATCTGGCATCGCAAGCGTCCTGATCGCACCTGCTCCAGCAGCGGCCGGTGGCAGCCGACAGACGCAACGCAACGACGGGATGCGCTCCTACGCCTTGGGCTAGGCCGCCTTGTCGCCGTGGAACTGCTCTTCTTCGGTAGAGCCGCGCAGTGCGGTGGTAGATGACTGTCCCTGTTGAATGGCTTGCGTCACCGCATCGAAGTAACCGGTGCCGACTTCGCGCTGGTGCTTGACCGCAGTGAAGCCCATTTCCGCCGCTTCGAATTCGGCCTGTTGCAGTTCGACGAATGCACTCATCTGGCGGCGCGCGTAGCCATGCGCCAACTGGAACATGCTGTGGTTCAGCGCATGGAAGCCGGCCAGGGTGATGAATTGGAACTTGTAACCGTAGCTGGCCAGCTCGGTCTGGAACTTGGCGATGGTGGCGTCGTCCAGGTTCTTCTTCCAGTTGAAGCTGGGCGAGCAGTTGTAGGCCAGCAACTTGCCCGGAAACTTGGCGTGGATGGCCTGCGCGAAGGCGCGCGCGAATTCCAGGTCCGGCTTGCCGGTTTCGCACCAGATCAGGTCCGCGTAGGTCGCATACGCCAAGCCGCGACTGATGGCCTGGTCCAGACCGTTGCGGGTCTTGAAGAAGCCTTCAACCGTGCGCTCGCCGGTGGTGAACGGGCGGTCGTTGGCATCCACGTCGCTGGTGATGAGGTCGGCCGCTTCGGCATCGGTGCGCGCGATCAGCACGGTCGGTACGCCCAGCACGTCGGCGGCCAGGCGCGCGGCGTTCAACTTCTCGATCGCCTCGCGGGTGGGCACCAGCACCTTGCCGCCCATGTGCCCGCATTTCTTGACCGAGGCCAACTGGTCTTCGAAGTGCACGCCGGCCGCACCGGCTTCGATCATCGCCTTCATCAGTTCGAAGGCGTTGAGCACGCCGCCGAAGCCGGCTTCGGCGTCGGCCACGATGGGCTGCAGGAAGTCGATGGTGTCGTTGCCCTCGGCATGGTGCAGCTGATCGGCACGCAGCAAGGTGTTGTTGATGCGCTTGACCACCGCCGGCACCGAGTCGGCCGGGTATAGCGATTGGTCCGGGTACATCTGCCCGGCCAGGTTGGCATCGGCGGCCACCTGCCAGCCGGACAGGTAGATCGCCTTCAGGCCGGCCTTGACCTGCTGCATGGCCTGGTTGCCGGTCAGCGCACCCAGCGCGTTGACAAATGGCGTGGCATGCAACGCGGTCCACAGCTTGTTGGCGCCCAGCCGCGCCAGTGAATGCTCCACATACACGGTGCCGCGCAGGCGCACCACGTCGGCGGCGGTGTAGTTGCGGGTGATGCCGGCCCAGCGTGGGTTGCTGGCCCAGTCTTGCTGCAGGTGGTCGGCGCTTTGCAGTGCAGTGCTCATCTTGCGTTCTCCTGGAGAGGGACGACGGATGGAACGAGGAAGGAACGGCGCGCACGCGATGCACGCGGCATGGCGCGGCCCTCCGTTGCGCAGGCACGCGCAACGGGCGGTGTGGAGCGTTGCGGCGAGCGCTGCAGCGCCAAGGTTGCTGCAGCGAAACGATCAGTCGATCAGGCGGTAGGCCGGAATGGTGAGGAAATCGGCCAGCTCGTCGGCGCGGCTGAGTTCTTCCAGCAGTGCGATCGCCTCATCGATGTGCGCGGCACCGGGCAGCGCGCTGGCAGTTCCCAGCCGGGCCGGCAGCGCGCGCAGGCTGGCCTGCAACAGCGGCTGATCGATGGTGGTGCCATCGTCCAGGTGCTGGCCGTGATGCAGCCACTGCCACAGCTGCGCGCGGCTGATTTCGGCGGTGGCGGCGTCTTCCATGAGGTTGTGGATCGGCACGCAGCCGTTGCCATCCAGCCACGCGGCCAGATACCGCACGCAGACTTCGACATTGCCCTCGAAACCGGCGCGCGTGATGGTGCCGGGAGACGGGGCGATCAGCATGTCGCGCGTTACCTGCACATCGTTGCGCAGCACGTGTTGCTGGTGCGCGGTGGGCATGTGTTCGTCGAACAGCTTCATCGCCACCGGAATCAGGGCCGGATGCGCCACCCAGGTGCCGTCGTGGCCGGCGCTGACTTCGCGCAGCTTGTCGGCACGCACGCGGGCCATCGCCTGCTCGTTGGCGACTTCATCGTGGTTGATCGGGATCTGCGCGGCCATGCCGCCCATCGCATGCGCACCGCGGCGGTGGCAGGTCTTAATCAGCAGTTCCGAATACGCTTTCAGGAACGGCTGGGTCATGGTGACCTGGCCGCGCTCGGGCAGCACGCGGTCGCGGTGCGCGCGGAAGGTCTTCAGATACGAGAAAATATAGTCCCAGCGTCCGCAATTGAGCCCCACGATGCGCTCGCGCAGCGCGTGCAAAATCTCGTCCATCTCGAACACCGCCGGCAGCGTTTCGATCAGTACGGTCACCTTGATCTGGCCATGCGGCAGGCCCAGCATCGCTTCGATATGCGACAGCGCGGTGTCCCACAGCGCAGCTTCTTCCATGCTCTGTAGCTTGGGCAGGTACAGGTAGGGGCCGCGGTCCTTGGCCAGCAGCGTGCGGGCGTTGTGGAAGGCGAACAGCGCCGCGTCGAACAGGCCGCCGGCAAGCGGCTGGCCGTCAATCTGGACGTGCTTTTCATCCAGGTGCCAGCCGCGCGGGCGCACGATCAACACGGCGCGCTCGGCTTCCGGGCGCAACGCATACTGCTTGCCGTTGGGGGCGTCGAAGCGCAGGTCGCCGCGCACGGCGGCGGCCAGGGTGCGCTGGCCGGCCAGCAGGTTGCGCCAGGTGGGCGCGGTGGAATCCTCCAAATCGGCCATGAACACCTTGGCGCCGGAATTTAGCGCGTTGATGACCATCTTCGGATCGGTGGGGCCAGTGATCTCCACACGGCGGTCCTGCAACGCCGCCGGCAATGAAGCCACGCGCCAGTCGCCGGCACGGATGGCGCGGGTGTCCTCGCGGAAGTCCGGCAGCTGGCCGGCATCGAAGGCGGCCTGGCGCACACGCCGCTGTGCCAGGCGCTGCTGCCGGCCCGGTTCGATGGCGCGGTGCAATGACACCAGCAAGGCCAGCGCGGCCGGCGGCAGCAGCTCGGCCTGCCCTGCAACCTGGGTGGTCAACGACAGGCCGGGCGTGGCGCGGTCGGTGGGGCGTGAGGCAAAAGCGGTGGCAGACATGTGGGAGATCCTTGTGCGTCCGGACCTGCACCGTGCGCCGGCAATCATTATTTGACAAAACAGTTTTATCAATGCTGTAAATAAGCTGGACTTATATCTAATCCCGCTAGCTCAGTGCCATGGCGCCAACCCCTCGTTTTTCCTACAAATCCGATCGTCTCAAACCGCTGCGCGCGTTCTGCCAGACGGTGCGGTTAGGGTCCGTCTCAAGGGCCGCTGAGGCGCTCTATGTCAGCCAACCCGCAGTGACGCAGCAGTTACAGGCGCTGGAGCGCGACCTGGGGGTGGCACTGTTCGAGCGCTCGGGACGGCGGCTGGCGCCCAGTCGCGAGGGCCAGCTGCTGTACGACATGGCCTTGCCGCTGGTGGAAAGCCTGGACGGGCTGGACGCCAGCTTTCGCGAAAAAGTGCGCGGCCTGGATGCCGGCGAACTCACCATCGCCGCCAATAGTTCCACCATCTTGTACCTGCTGCCGCGCATCGTGGAACACTTCCGCGCGCGCCACCCGGACGTGCGGTTGACCCTGCACAACGCCATCAGCGCCGACGGCACCGATCTGTTGCGCGAGAATGCGGTGGATCTGGCAGTGGGCTCGATGCTGGACGTGCCGGCCGACCTCTCCTATGCGCCGGTCTACCGGTTCGAACAACTGCTGATTACCCCACACGACCACCCGCTGGCGCGCAAGCCCACCGTCAGCCTGCACGACCTCTCGCCCTATCCGCTGATCCTGCCGCCACGCCGGCAGGTGACCTACCGCCTGGTCGACCTGATCTTCCAGCAGGCGCGCGTGCCGTACACCGTGGCGCTGGAAGTCGGCGGTTGGGAGGTCATCAAGCAGTACGTGGCGATGGGCATGGGCATTTCCATCGTCACCGCCATCTGCGTCACCGATGCCGATCGCGACCGGCTAGCCACGCGATCGCTCAAGGATTTTTTCCCTACCCGCAGCTACGGCGTGGTGGTGCGCAAAGGCAAGTACCTGTCGCCGCAGGCGCATGCCTTCATCGAACTGATCCAGCCGGATCTATTCACCCCGCGCGGGCACGACGAGAGTGGGGATTCAGAGCGCTGAACCCACCCGCCAGCGCGTGAATCGAAGACCCGCGCACCGGCCGTGGCGAGGTCTCGAACCGAATACGACCGACGACAACGTGTCTGCGGCCCTGCTGCAGCGAAGGCAAGCGTCCAGCTTGCCAGGCCAGGACTCTGCGGCCGGTCCGTTACCACGGATCCATGCATTGCACCGGCAAGGCAGAGCGCCCTAGTATCGAAGGTCAAGACCTTGAACGCTGCCCAGGACGTGGACCAGGCGCATGGACGAACTCTCGGCTTCAGACCTCAAGACCATCCTGCATTCCAAGCGCGCAAACATCTACTACCTGCAACATTGCCGGGTGCTGGTCAATGGCGGACGGGTTGAATATGTGACCGATGCAGGCAAGCGCTCGTTGTACTGGAACATTCCCATCGCCAACACTACAACGGTGCTGCTGGGCACCGGAACCTCCGTCACCCAGGCGGCGATGCGCGAGCTGGCCAAGGCCGGTGTGCTGGTCGGGTTTTGTGGCGGCGGTGGGACACCGTTGTTCACGGTCAACGAGATGGATGTGGAAGTGGCCTGGTTCTGCCCGCAGAGCGAGTATCGCCCCACCGAGTATCTGCAGGCCTGGGTGTCGTTCTGGTTCGATGACAGCCTGCGTCTGAACGCAGCCAAGGCGTTCCAGCAGGCACGCGCAACGCGAATCGGCGAGCAATGGCAGCAACGCGCACTCAAGGAAGCCGGCTTCGCGCCCGACGCTGCAAGGCTGGAGGCACTGCTGACCAGAACACGCCACAACATCGAACACGCACAGGACAATGCGTCCCTGCTGACCGAAGAGGCCAGGCTCACCAAGGCCTTGTTCAAACTGGCGGTCGACACCGTGGGCTACGGCGATTTCACCCGCGCCAAGCGCGGTAGTGGCGGCGATCCAGCCAATCGCTTTCTCGATCATGGCAACTATCTGGCCTACGGGCTGGGTGCTACCGCCAGCTGGGTATTGGGTCTGCCACATGGTTTGGCCGTGTTGCACGGCAAGACGCGCAGAGGTGGGTTGGTGTTCGATATTGCCGATCTGGTCAAGGATGCCACCATCTTGCCGCAAGCCTTTCTCTCGGCGATGCGCGGCGACGACGAGCAGGCGTTTCGGCGCGAATGCATTGCGCAGCTCGCCCGCAGCGATGCGCTGGATTTCATGCTGGACACGCTCAAGTTCGTTGCGCTGCAAACCGCGGCCGCAAGGCAGCCGGGCCTTCCGCAGTGAACATCTTGCTGATCTCACAGTGCGACAAGCGCGCACTCAACGAAACGCGCCGTCTCCTCGATCAGTTCGCCGAACGACGCGGAGACCGCACCTGGCAGACCCCAATCACCGAGGCCGGGCTGGTCACATTACGCAAACTGCTGCGCAAGACAGCGCGTAAGAACAGCGCCATCGCCTGCCACTGGATTCGCGGCCGCGACCATTCCGAGTTGCTCTGGATCGTGGGCGATGCGCGGCGCTTCAATGCAGAAGGCGCGGTACCCACCAATACCACTACGCGCAACATCCTGCGCCGCGAAGACGAGAATGACTGGCACCGCGCCGAAGATATCCGTCTGCTCGCGCAGCTGGCCGGGTTGTTGCACGACCTGGGTAAAGCCAGTGTCGCCTTCCAGGCACGCCTGCGCGGCGACTTGCGCGAGCGCAATCTCTATCGGCATGAATGGGTGTCGCTGCGGCTATTCCAGGCCTTCGTCGGCAACGACGACGATGCCACCTGGTTGCAGCGCCTGGCCGACACCGACGCTTTCACCGAAGCAGACTGGACAGGAACCCAGCGCTACCAGCGCGATGGCATCAATGCGGCCTCACGCCACCCCTTCGTCGGCATGGCCCCACTGGCCGCAGCCGTCGCCTGGCTGATACTCACCCACCACCGGCTTCCGGTCGTTCCCGTGCAGCAGGACGATGGTCAACAGGCCCGGCTCGGTAGGCGTTCCAAGAGTTTCAACCAGGCTTGGCTGGAGACACCTTTGCAGTGGGTGGCGCACGACTGGAACGAAATCCGGCAGCCGGCAGAACCTGATCGGATACTCGAGTACTGGACGCCTGCCGGAGCATTGCCGGTCATGGAGACCAAATGGCGCGCCCAGGCCGCACGGCTGGCAAAGCGCCTGCTCGCGCTGCGCCTGCGCCGTGATGACAACTGGCTGGACAATCCCTACGTCATGCATCTTGCGCGTCTGTCGCTGATGTTGGCCGACCACTACTACTCTGCGCTGCCTCGGCATTCTCCAGGCCGCGTGCAAGGGGATGGCAGGACGCAGCTCTACGCCAACACCGACCGCGAGGGTCTCAAGCAGCCACTGGATGAACACTTGCTCGGCGTCGCACGCGATGCCGGACTGATCGCCCATGCGCTTCCCGGCTTCGAGCGGCATCTACCGCGACTGGCAAATCACCGCGGCCTGCGCAAACGCAGTGCCGATGCGCGCTTCAGCTGGCAGGACAAAGCGTTCGATGCGGCCACCGCGATGCGCGAGGCAGCGCATGAGCATGGCGCCTTCATCGTCAACATGGCCTCCACCGGCTGCGGCAAGACGCTGGCCAATGCACGCATCGTGTATGCATTGGCCGATCCGCAGCAGGGCCTACGCGCCACGTATGCATTGGGACTGCGCACGCTGACCCTGCAAACCGGACGCAGCTTCCGTACCGATCTGCACCTGGACGAGGACGAACTGGCCATCCATGTCGGCGGCTCTGCCAGCCGTGCGTTGTTCGAATTCTACGAGCACAAGGCCGATACACATGGCTCGGCTTCCGTACAGGACCTGCTTGAAGAAGACAGCCACGTATTCTACGAAGGCATCACAACCGATCATCCGCTGCTCTCGCGTGCCTTGCATGATCCTGGCATTGGCAAGCTACTGTCGGCACCGATGCTGGTGTGTACCGTGGATCACATGGTGCCGGCCACCGAATCACTTCGTGCCGGGCGCCAGATCGCACCGATGCTGCGCCTGCTGAGTGCAGACCTGATCCTGGACGAACTGGATGACTACCAGCTCGACGACCTGCCCGCCTTGACCCGATTGATGCACTCGGCAGGCATGCTGGGCACGCGCGTCCTGCTGTCGTCGGCCACGCTGCCGCCAGCGTTGGTGACCGGCATGTACCTGGCCTATCGTGAAGGGCGCCAGCAGTACCGACGCAACCGTGGGCAGAATGGCGGCCAGCCAGACGCCGCCGTCGAAGTTGCCTGCCTGTGGAGCGACGAGTTCGGTGTGCAGACCGCCACATGTGCGGGCAGTAGCGGCTTTCTCGACCTGCATATGCGCTTCGTCGATAAACGTATCGCCACGCTCGCCAAGTCACCTGCCTTGCGGCGCGGCGAACTGTTGCCATTGGAGCTGCCACGCAATCTACCCGACGCACAGCGATCAGAGCAGTTTGCGCCGCATGTCCGCGACGCCTGCCTGCGCCTGCATCACGCGCACGCCGAAGTGGACCCGGTCAGCGGCAAGCGTGTCAGCTTCGGGCTGGTGCGCATGGCCAACATCGAGCCGCTATTCGACGTTGCGCGAGCATTGCATGCCGGCGGTGCGCCGGAGGATACCCAGATCCACCTATGCGTCTACCACGCGCGCTTTCCGCTGATACAACGCTCAGCCATCGAGTACCAGCTGGACCAGGCCTTCAACCGGCGCGGCGATGGCAGTGGCGTCTACCACCTGCCGACCATTCGTGCGTTGATCGACGCACACCCTGCACGCCAGCACATCTTCGTGGTGCTGGCCTCGCCGGTGTGCGAGGTCGGCCGCGATTGGGATGCCGACTGGGCGGTGGCCGAACCGTCTTCCATGCGCTCGCTGATCCAGCTGGCCGGGCGCGTGCAACGCCATCGCGGCAAGGTCAGCAATACGCCAAACGTGTTGATCTTCGATACCAACCTGCGCCAGTTCCGTCACGGCGGGCAGGACCGCTGCACCTACGTCAGGCCCGGGTTCGAAAAGGAGGGCAGCGGCAAGGAGTTCCAGTTGAAGACGCCGTGGCTGCGCGAACTGCTGCGTGAGGAAGACTACCGCATACTCAGTGCCATACCGCGCATCCGACCGCGCCCTGACGACTACGCACAATGGACACCACGCGAGCGGCTGGTGGACCTGGAGCAGGCGCGCATCGCCCGTTGCATGCTACCGATGAGCGCAGCCGGCACGGCATTGGAACCCGATCATGCCTTTGCCGCCTGGAGATACCCCGATGCGGCCTTGACCGGTGTGCTGCCGCAACAGCAGCCCTTCCGCAACGACAGCCAGCCCCACACCGCGCTGGTGTTCCTGCCGGATGACGACGACACGCTACGGCTGCACCGCGTCGAGACATCTACCGACCGGTATGCCGGCGACCTGTATGTCTGCATCGAACAGAGCCAGCGCCACGACGTCGCGTTGGCCTCCAGCCCGGGGATCGGTCATTGGGGGGACGCCAGGTTGCTAGACCTTCTGACCGAGCAGGCCGAGAGCCTTGAGTTACCGATGGAGGCATGCGCCCGGAAGTTTGCAACGGTGGAGGTGCCAGCCAGCCAACAAGGCTGGCGCTATCACCCATGGCTGGGCTTTGCCGGCAATCGATAAGGGCATCCCTGCCCGGGCTGCCTGTGCGGCAGTGCATGTAGAAGTCTCTGCCACTATTTTCTGAGCTGTCTTCTCGACAGTTGAAGTTTCGGCAACTATGGACAATTCAAAAATCACGAGTTAGCCTATGTAGACCGGATCACCGTTGCGAGCGGTGATCCGGCCGTTTCGACACCTTGCTGGCTAGCACCAGCCCTGAAAGTCCAAGGAGGCAGGATGAATAGCGTTCGTCTGCTCTTAAGAGTCTGAGGGGAACTACGTTTCCCCCAGACCATCTCCCGCCCAGCAAGTTGCTGGGCGCGAGTCTACATGGCTGATCCAATTTGGGCCAACGGAAGGACTCCCATATGACTGAAGTCTCGGAGCGTTCACAACGCTTCCGCTCCGCCATCGCCGACTTTATCGAAGCCCGGCGCTTGGCCAAGCTGAAGGACGGCAAAGACGAGGCCGGCGCGGCGACGAAATACGACTACACCACCTGGTTGGCCGATGCGGCGCGTCGGGTTGGGCAGATCCATGCCGTCACCCATGTGCTCAAGGCCACCCACCCCGATGCGCGTGGCAGTAGCCTGCATGTGCCACCTGATAGCCTGCCGCGGCATGCCGAGGTTGGCAGCCACCTGTTGGGCAGCGGCTATACGCCGGACGTGGTGGGCAATGCCGCTGCGCTGGACGTGTTCAAGTTCCTCAAGGTCGAGGTCGATGGCCAGGGTCTGTTGGCGTGGATGCAGACCGGCGACAGTGATCTGCGGGCTGCGCTGCATGCCGATACCAAGGTTGCCACCGGCTGGATGCAGGCGTTCGGCACGCTTGTCAGCAGCGAGCCGCAGCTGAGTTCGCATGCGATGGCCAAGCAGGTCTACTGGCTTGTCGGCGAAGAGCCGACCGACGACACGCACTACCACCTGTTGCAGCCAATGTTCTCCAGCACGCTGGCACAGGTGGTGCACGCCGATATCCAGGATGCCCGTTTTGGCGAACGCAATAAGCTGGCCCGTCAGGCGCACCGCGCCAGGCAAGCGCATGCCGACGACTACCGCGATTACCGCAACTTGGTCGCCCGCAAGCTCGGCGGTACCAAACCGCAGAATATTTCCCAGCTCAACAGCGAACGCGGCGGCGTGAACTACCTGCTGGCCTCGCTGCCGCCGAGCTGGGCGCATGACCATCCACGCAGTCTGCTGAAGAGCGAGTCGGCGATGGAGCGGTTTGGCTACGGTAAGGAGGTGCGCGCGATCATGAAGGCGCTTGCAGACTTCCTGCGTGGCGCTCCCCCCGCTAACGACAGGACGCGCCAGACCCGTGACCGTATTGCGCAGGAGCTCGGTGCACAGTTGACCGTCTTTGCTGCGCAAACCCAGGCCAGCCTCGCACCCGGCTGGACCCGTGATGCCGACTGCATGCTGCCATTGGACGAACAATTGTGGCTTGACCCGGAGCGCACCGAATTGCCGATCCGCCACGATCCGCAACATGGGCAATGGACGCAGGACGACGAAGCGTTCAACGCGGCCTATCTGTTTGGCGACTGGCCAGACCAGGTGGCAGGCCGCTTTGCCAACTGGATCAGTGCACAACTGCGCAAGGCAGGGCTGACGGGTATCGGCGACAGCGAGTACCGACATTGGGCAAAACAGGCCATCGTCGAGGCGGCTTGGCCGGTGCCCTTGCAACGGCGTGCGCCTGGCGGAGCCCGGCCATGAACCAGTGCCCGACATTCAGTCATCTCTTGGTGATCCCGCATCTGCGCGTCCACAACGCCAATGCCGTTTCCAGCCCGCTGACCCATGGCTTTCCCTCCATGACTGCGTTGCTGGGCGTGATGTGGGCGCTGCAACGGAAGGTTCACGCCGCCGGCCTGGAGCTGACCTTCCAGGCCATTGGCACGGTTTGCCACGATCATCAGGAGCAGGTCACCGATAGCAGCTTCGTCAAGGCGTTTCACCTGACCCGCAACCCGGTCGACGAGGATGGCAAGACCGCCGCCATCGTCGAAGAAGGCCGTATCCACCTGGAACTGAGTCTGGTGCTGGCGGTGAACAGCCAACGCTGGAAAGACCAGCCGCAGGCACACCAGGCCGAAACGGCGACGGTGGCCGGGTTGCTCGCCGGCATGCGCATCGCCGGTGGCAGCCTGCGGCCACCGGCCGACGCCTGGAGGCATCGCTATCAACCGTGGACACTGGATCTGACTGGCACCGAAGACGACCGCGCGGCGCAGTTCCGCAAGGCACGCACGCGTCTGCTGCCGGGCTTTGCGCTGGTGGAACGGGCCGACCTGCTCGACACCCGCCTGGCCGAGCTGCGGGCCACCGCTCCCGATGCCACCGGGCTGGATGCCTGGCTGTCGCTGGCACGCGTCAACTGGCGCTACCACCAGGGCCAGGACACCCCGGACGACACCCCCGGATGGCGCCATGACCGCACAGGGCGTGGCTGGACCGTGCCGATTCCGGTGGGCTATGGCGCCCTGGGTGAACTGCAGGCACCGGACAGTATTGCCAACGCGCGCGACACGACCACTGCATTCCGCTTCGTCGAGAGCCTGTACTCGCTCGGCCAGTGGATCAGCCCGCACCGCCTGGACACGCCGCAGCAGTTGCTCTGGTACCCCGGCAGCGAACCGGATCGGGGGTTGTATCGCTGCCGCAACGATTTCGCTGCGGCACACATTGAAGATGACTCGCTTGATTTCAACTACTTTCTCGACTGACCTCACGACAAGGAATTCCAGCATGGCAACCGAACTCAAGACCGCCTCCGTTCTCGCCTTCGAGCGCAAGCTCGACCCCTCCGACGCGCTGCTGTTTTCCGGCGCCTGGGCAGCACGCGCGGCACCCGCCGACTGGCAACCCGTGAAGCTGCGCGAAAAATCCGTGCGTGGCACGATTTCCAATCGACTCAAGACCAAAGACCAAGACCCTGCAAAGCTTGATGCGCAAATCGAAAATCCCAACCTGCAGACCGTGGACGTAGCCGCACTGCCGCTAGATGCAGATACGCTAAAAGTACAATTTACGCTGCGCGTGCTTGGTGGCACCGGCACGCCCTCGGCCTGCAACGATACCGACTACCGCAACAAACTGGCCGCCACCGTTGCTGGCTACGTGCAACAGCACGGCTTCGACACGTTGGCGCGGCGCTACGCGGCCAATCTGGCCAACGGACGTTTTCTATGGCGCAACCGGATTGGTGCCGAGCAGGTGGAGGTACAGGTTGCACATCTGAAGAACGGTGCGCCTGCCGCGCACTGGACGTTTCAGGCGCACGACCACTCATTGCGCGATTTGCAGGCGCCTCCCGCCGAAGCTGCGGACCTGGCAGCACTTTCCGCACTGATCGCCACTGCGCTGGCAGGCAGTGCACACCTGCTGCTGCAAGTCACCGCGTTCGTGCGTGTGGGAGCGGGCCAGGAAGTATTTCCCTCGCAGGAACTCATTCTGGACAAGGGCAGCAGCAAGAAGAGCAAGACGCTCTATGCCGTTGGCCACGGCGACAATGCAGTGGCCGCGATCCATTCGCAGAAGATCGGCAACGCACTGCGCACCATCGACACATGGTACCCGGAGGCCGAAAAAAATGGTCCGATCGCCGTAGAGCCCTACGGCTCGGTGACCACGCAAGGCAAAGCCTACCGACAACCCAAGGCCAAGCAGGATTTCTACAATCTGCTCGATGGTTGGGTACTCAAGGACAAGCAACCGGAGCCGGACCAGCAGCACTTCGTGATCGCAACACTGATTCGTGGCGGCGTCTTTGGCGATGCGGGCTGAGACCATGGACCACTACGTGGACCTTCACCTTCGTCCAGACTCGGAGTTGGCACCGCACCAACTGCTCAGTGGCTTGTACACACGTCTGCACCGAGTATTGGCACAACAGCAACGCCAGGACATCGGAGTCAGCTTTCCAGGCCATGACGCACGCAAACCGACTCTAGGTAGCCACCTGCGTCTGCACGGACAACAGGCCGCTTTGCAGACAGTGATGGCAAGTCCCTGGCTGCACGGCATGCGCGATCACCTGCTGGTCTCGAGTATCACTGCTGTTGCGGCCAGTCCCTCTTACCGGCAGGTCACACGGGTTCAGGCCAAAAGCAGCCCATCGCGCCTGCGACGTCGTGCCATGCGGCGTCACGGGATCGATGCCGAAACAGCGACCCAACGCATCCCGGACACGACAGCCGAACAGTTGTGGCTCCCGTTCGTGACGCTGGGCAGCCGTAGTACCGGCCAAGCATCATTCCCGCTCTTCATCTGCCATGGCCCCCTACTACCTAAACCCAAAGACGGCAGTTTCAGCAGCTATGGCCTGAGCCAGGAAGCGACCGTACCCTGGTTCTGACCCTTTTTTCGGTAAGCATGCGGCCTTCTTAAGAATCAGTCACTTAGCAGGCACCCTGAAGGAAAGGGTGCCTGCTCTTTTTCGTCAGTATTGTCTTATTTATCAATGCATTGAAGAGAACCTTCTCTTGTTCACTGCCGCGTAGGCAGCTCAGAAAGCTGCCCGAACTGACCGACCTGCGCGAGTTGGGTTCACTGCCGCGTAGGCAGCTCAGAAAAAGTGCAGGCCCAGACGTGCGGGCGCACCGCAGTTCACTGCCGCGTAGGCAGCTCAGAAAAACGAGGCACCGACATGATCAGCTTATCGCAGGTTCACTGCCGCGTAGGCAGCTCAGAAAGAAAAAGAAATTCGACGGAACCGGGATGGCCGGTTCACTGCCGCGTAGGCAGCTCAGAAAAGAGAATCCATCCCAATCACCGCGGCATTCGGGTTCACTGCCGCGTAGGCAGCTCAGAAAACGCAGCGCGTGTGCAGCGCGCAAAGGCAAAGGTTCACTGCCGCGTAGGCAGCTCAGAAAGCAGCCTGCCCGCCGCAATCGCCGTGAGGCGCGTTCACTGCCGCGTAGGCAGCTCAGAAAGCGGTGATTGGGATGGATTCTCTGGCGAGCTAGTTCACTGCCGCGTAGGCAGCTCAGAAATTACCGATTGCACCGCGCAGACGCATAGTCGTGTTCACTGCCGCGTAGGCAGCTCAGAAAAACGACATCACCGCGGCTTCGCTGTACTGCGGGTTCACTGCCGCGTAGGCAGCTCAGAAAGGAGACAGCGCTATGAGCAAAATCGCACAGCAGTTCACTGCCGCGTAGGCAGCTCAGAAATCTCGAGACCTACTTCAGCAACCTCGCGAGACGTTCACTGCCGCGTAGGCAGCTCAGAAAACGGAGCAACCCGCATGACCGACCACCTTCAGGTTCACTGCCGCGTAGGCAGCTCAGAAAAGGCGCAGCACCGCCGAACCGTACGCATGCTGGTTCACTGCCGCGTAGGCAGCTCAGAAAACGACGCGCGGCTGGCTCTCAGCGCGAGACGGGTTCACTGCCGCGTAGGCAGCTCAGAAAACGCTACGTAAGCGCCCACGCTCGCCCGGTCAGTTCACTGCCGCGTAGGCAGCTCAGAAAAGAGTCGTAGCCGTAATTTTCGGCCCAGTCAGGTTCACTGCCGCGTAGGCAGCTCAGAAAAAACGTGGCGGCGAGCTACGGCTAAACAGCTATGTTCACTGCCGCGTAGGCAGCTCAGAAACATTGCGTCAATGATGAACTCGCGGTCATCGGGTTCACTGCCGCGTAGGCAGCTCAGAAAGTTGACGAAAGCGCGCAGGTGTTCGTAGTCATGTTCACTGCCGCGTAGGCAGCTCAGAAACACTTTGACGATAATCGAACTGTTCATTACTTGTTCACTGCCGCGTAGGCAGCTCAGAAAAGAACTTGGCAGCGTCCAGTGCGCATGCGGTAGTTCACTGCCGCGTAGGCAGCTCAGAAACGCGAGTGCGAGACCGGCAAGCGTGCGCGCTCGTTCACTGCCGCGTAGGCAGCTCAGAAACAGCCGCTGGCAGGTATAGCGCGCAACGAGTGGTTCACTGCCGCGTAGGCAGCTCAGAAATGTACGCCCGCTTGTCCTCTATCACTGCATCGGTTCACTGCCGCGTAGGCAGCTCAGAAAAGCTACAAAACGCCGATCAAGTTTGCGAACGGGTTCACTGCCGCGTAGGCAGCTCAGAAATTGCTTATGCATGCGCATTTCCTGCCGATCGGGTTCACTGCCGCGTAGGCAGCTCAGAAAAAGGGAGCGCGCACGCTTGCCGGTCTCGCACTGTTCACTGCCGCGTAGGCAGCTCAGAAATGGACCATAAGCACCCGCTAGTGCGGGGAGGTGTTCACTGCCGCGTAGGCAGCTCAGAAATATCAAGAAGCCGCAACGATTGAGCAAGCTATGTTCACTGCCGCGTAGGCAGCTCAGAAAAGATGGGCTCAGCAACAGAGTGCGCAGTGCGGGTTCACTGCCGCGTAGGCAGCTCAGAAACACATGATAACGGCGACGACGCACAGCACAGCGTTCACTGCCGCGTAGGCAGCTCAGAAATTGCAGGTGCAACAGTAGGCGCGCGTCTGCGGGTTCACTGCCGCGTAGGCAGCTCAGAAAGACCCCCGCGCGAAAGTGAACACTTTGGGTCCGTTCACTGCCGCGTAGGCAGCTCAGAAATTGCAGGTGCAACAGTAGGCGCGCGTCTGCGGGTTCACTGCCGCGTAGGCAGCTCAGAAAATATGTTCCAGAATGAAAGCGCGGTCATCGCTGTTCACTGCCGCGTAGGCAGCTCAGAAATTCGCAGAACCACGCGCATGACACGATGGCCCGTTCACTGCCGCGTAGGCAGCTCAGAAATTGTGCCAACGGCTGGGCGAAACTGCTCAAGCGTTCACTGCCGCGTAGGCAGCTCAGAAATGGCCGCCCTTGATCATTGGAATGGTGTTCACGTTCACTGCCGCGTAGGCAGCTCAGAAAGCGTTGGTCTTCACGTTCGGCCGCTAACCCTAGTTCACTGCCGCGTAGGCAGCTCAGAAACAATGGCTAAGCACGCATGAAAGAGATAGCCGGTTCACTGCCGCGTAGGCAGCTCAGAAAAGAACTTGGCAGCGTCCAGTGCGCATGCGGTAGTTCACTGCCGCGTAGGCAGCTCAGAAATATGACCAGGCCGCTAAGCGTCCACGGCAGGGGTTCACTGCCGCGTAGGCAGCTCAGAAATGAATGTCGTAGCTCTTGCCAGGTTGCAGCACGTTCACTGCCGCGTAGGCAGCTCAGAAAACCACCGCCTACGCCACCACCGCCGCCGCCACGTTCACTGCCGCGTAGGCAGCTCAGAAACTACCTCGCATCGACCTACAGCCCCGCCTTGAGGTTCACTGCCGCGTAGGCAGCTCAGAAAGAATGCATCACCATTGCGGCCGTCAGGCTTCAGTTCACTGCCGCGTAGGCAGCTCAGAAAGTGAAGTAGTGTCGTGGAGTTCCGACGCATGAGTTCACTGCCGCGTAGGCAGCTCAGAAAGAGCAGGTTTCGTTCCCTGATCGGCTCGCCAAGTTCACTGCCGCGTAGGCAGCTCAGAAAGCGTGGCGGGGTTGTCTTTGCGTGCGCGTTGAGTTCACTGCCGCGTAGGCAGCTCAGAAATGGTTTCAGGGCTTCGCGTAACAGGGCGATAGGTTCACTGCCGCGTAGGCAGCTCAGAAATCTGGATACCCGGATGAAAATTCGCAAGAACGGTTCACTGCCGCGTAGGCAGCTCAGAAAAGTTCGCGCAGGTCGGTCAGTTCGGGCAGCGGGTTCACTGCCGCGTAGGCAGCTCAGAAATAGTGCGGGGTTTCTCGTTTTCAGAAGATGTAGTTCACTGCCGCGTAGGCAGCTCAGAAATTGACGCCTAGCCGGCGTGCGGTCAGGGCCAAGTTCACTGCCGCGTAGGCAGCTCAGAAAATGAGGTGCTGCACCTGACGCGCACAACCGACGTTCACTGCCGCGTAGGCAGCTCAGAAATAAGCGTGATGGACGTTGGAGCGTAGTCCACGGTTCACTGCCGCGTAGGCAGCTCAGAAAATTGTGGGCTTGTGTAGGCTTCGGCGCTATCGGTTCACTGCCGCGTAGGCAGCTCAGAAAAACCGGAGACACCGACATGCGTAACAAGTCCGGTTCACTGCCGCGTAGGCAGCTCAGAAAATAGCATCATCGACGCCGAAACACAGCAATCGGGTTCACTGCCGCGTAGGCAGCTCAGAAAAGAGGCTTGCGGATGTCGTTATACAGGTCGCCGTTCACTGCCGCGTAGGCAGCTCAGAAATGGCGAGCCGCGAGAAAGGCCGCGACGCCGACGTTCACTGCCGCGTAGGCAGCTCAGAAATTCGGAGATGGTCACGCAAAGCATTTCAGCGTGTTCACTGCCGCGTAGGCAGCTCAGAAAATGACGACGTGGCAGACGACTACGCACAAAAAGTTCACTGCCGCGTAGGCAGCTCAGAAAAGCCCACTAGCTACCACGTCCTCATGCACGTCGTTCACTGCCGCGTAGGCAGCTCAGAAAAAGCAGTCCCTCGTAATCAATCTCACTACGGGGTTCACTGCCGCGTAGGCAGCTCAGAAAAGTGCAAAGCGCTGGCCCTGCCCCAACACTGGGTTCACTGCCGCGTAGGCAGCTCAGAAATGCAGGCACACCGTGTAGCCGCTCACAGCGACGTTCACTGCCGCGTAGGCAGCTCAGAAAACTGACGGCAGCAACCTGCTGTGGCAGCCGATGTTCACTGCCGCGTAGGCAGCTCAGAAAAGAACCCGACGAACGGTAATTGACACTAGCTCGTTCACTGCCGCGTAGGCAGCTCAGAAATCTGCAAGCGTGCGGCGCACGCCGGGAATGGCGTTCACTGCCGCGTAGGCAGCTCAGAAAGTTACAGCATTTGCGGTCACGGGAACGACAGAGTTCACTGCCGCGTAGGCAGCTCAGAAAGTCGCGCCTGGCGACGCGCTGGAGGATGGTGAGTTCACTGCCGCGTAGGCAGCTCAGAAAAAGCAAAGGCACCGTCAGGAAGCTGACGCCCGGTTCACTGCCGCGTAGGCAGCTCAGAAAACAGTTCGCGGAGCGGTTCCGGCGCTCACCCGGGTTCACTGCCGCGTAGGCAGCTCAGAAAGTGTACGCGCAGGGCTACCAGATCCTGACCGAGTTCACTGCCGCGTAGGCAGCTCAGAAAAGGGAAAACCAAGACCCGTCCCAGGCTTTGGAGTTCACTGCCGCGTAGGCAGCTCAGAAAGGGTTGAGCGACCAGCGGTCCCGGGTCCGGCAGTTCACTGCCGCGTAGGCAGCTCAGAAATCCGGTCAGTTCCGCTAACCCCTGCAACGTATGTTCACTGCCGCGTAGGCAGCTCAGAAAAGATTCGAAGGTAGTGCAATTGCGAATCTGTGGTTCACTGCCGCGTAGGCAGCTCAGAAACACAAGCGCCGCAGCTTTAGCGCCGCTTACTCGTTCACTGCCGCGTAGGCAGCTCAGAAATTCGGGAAGAACGGGTTGTCGCGCCAGTTCAGGTTCACTGCCGCGTAGGCAGCTCAGAAATTGTGCGGCTTGGGGAACTTGCCCGCCTGCATGTTCACTGCCGCGTAGGCAGCTCAGAAAACTGAAATTTATTTCCTGAACTAGCCGGTACGGTTCACTGCCGCGTAGGCAGCTCAGAAAATTCGACTGAACATAACGGATAACATCCTGATGTTCACTGCCGCGTAGGCAGCTCAGAAAAAACCCGGTAGCCTGACCCTTCCTTCCGCACTGTTCACTGCCGCGTAGGCAGCTCAGAAATGTCGCAAGACTGCGAACAATCGGGCCTGCGCGTTCACTGCCGCGTAGGCAGCTCAGAAATGACGCAGTTCGCGAACCCGGCGGCGATCCGCGTTCACTGCCGCGTAGGCAGCTCAGAAAGGTGGGCTGTGTCGCTGCTGAAGGGGCGCACCGTTCACTGCCGCGTAGGCAGCTCAGAAAAGGTTAAACCCGAAGGAATCCGGCGGAGGCGTGTTCACTGCCGCGTAGGCAGCTCAGAAAATTGTCGTAACCGGGGGCTGGTGGGATGATCCGTTCACTGCCGCGTAGGCAGCTCAGAAAATTGGGTTCGTGCGGCTGTGCTTCCGGTGGGCGTTCACTGCCGCGTAGGCAGCTCAGAAACCGACCTGGCGAGCCTTCCGGCCGGCGCTGACGTTCACTGCCGCGTAGGCAGCTCAGAAAATGGAACCAGCCGTGAACGTGAATTTATCCCGGTTCACTGCCGCGTAGGCAGCTCAGAAAAGGCCAAGCTGTTTCGCTAATTCCAATTCATCGTTCACTGCCGCGTAGGCAGCTCAGAAACGAAATTTGGGGCGATCCCGGCGAAATCATCAGTTCACTGCCGCGTAGGCAGCTCAGAAAGTCTTGCGACAGGCGATCATGACGGTTCCGGCGTTCACTGCCGCGTAGGCAGCTCAGAAATGCCGAAATTCAGCTGGTGTAAACATTCAATAGTTCACTGCCGCGTAGGCAGCTCAGAAATTGGCCTTCTTTGCGTCGTCGTACTCGCGGAGGTTCACTGCCGCGTAGGCAGCTCAGAAAAAGGTGATGGCGGAATCGCATCCGGTGGCTGCGTTCACTGCCGCGTAGGCAGCTCAGAAAGCCACGAACCCGAACCTACCCTTCGCCCCGTCGTTCACTGCCGCGTAGGCAGCTCAGAAAACGTAGCGCAACGATCTACGTAAAATGCAGGAGTTCACTGCCGCGTAGGCAGCTCAGAAAACAGGCACCGCCACGAACCCGAACCTACCCTTGTTCACTGCCGCGTAGGCAGCTCAGAAAAGCAGCGGGGTGTGACCATCAATGGCAGTGATGTTCACTGCCGCGTAGGCAGCTCAGAAAAGCTGGTGCAGTGCCCGGTGGACATGGCGCCAGTTCACTGCCGCGTAGGCAGCTCAGAAAGAGACGCTCACTGCGCTGGGGTTGACGGTTTGGTTCACTGCCGCGTAGGCAGCTCAGAAAGTGCAACTGTCCGGAATTGCCGGATTGTTCGTGTTCACTGCCGCGTAGGCAGCTCAGAAAAAAGCCTGCAACGCTTTGGCGCAAGCCTGGTCGTTCACTGCCGCGTAGGCAGCTCAGAAAACCTGGTGATGCGCTGGCCAGCCGCGTGGGCGGTTCACTGCCGCGTAGGCAGCTCAGAAATTTCGAGCAATTGGAAGTCGGCAAGTCTTTCCGTTCACTGCCGCGTAGGCAGCTCAGAAAACAGGCGCCACTAGGCCAAGCTGTTTCGCTAAGTTCACTGCCGCGTAGGCAGCTCAGAAACCCCACCGTCTCCACGATATCCCCATTATCTTGTTCACTGCCGCGTAGGCAGCTCAGAAAATTGGGTCTTCGCGGATCACTGTGGGTGCAATCGAGCATTTTCGGGTAGCGCGGGCAGGAAGCTGGCGATGATCTTGAGCCTCAGGAACTCCTCGTCGCGATAGCCGTAGGCGCTGCGCTGGATGACCCGGATCTTGTTGTTGAGCCCTTCCACCAGGCCGAGGCTGACCTTGTTCTCCGGCCTGCAGTACGCCGCGATGCCGTCCCAGTGCCGCTCGATCATCCCCACGAACGTCTGGTAGGGCGCAAGCCGCTGCCAGCGCAGACTCTGCTTCCAGCGCTCGAAGAACTCCCGTGCACCTCGCTCGGTGCGGTAGCTCCACAGCTGCCCGAAGGACTCTTTCAGCAGGTACGCCGTGTTCAGACGTTTGTTGGCCGCCAGCAACTTGGCGAGCGCCTTTCGACCGTCCAGGGTAAGGTTTTCGCGGTTGCTCAGCAGGGTGTAACGCTGGCCCTTGATGTAACTGCGATCCTGGCCTTGAAGGCGCTTGTACTCGTCGCGCCGCACCTGATCGAGCGCGTCGGACAGGTGGCGCATGATGTGGAATTTGTCGAACACGATGCTGGCGTTGGGCACGTTCTTGCCCACCGAGTTGCGAAACGGCCGCCACATGTCCATCACCGCCACGTCGATGCCGGCGCTACGTTTTGGGCCCAATTCGGCGAAGAACTGGTCGATGTCCGCCTCGGTGCGCCCACTGCCGCCGAACCAGATCGGTCGGCCGCGCTCCAGATCGCTGACCACAACGCGGTAGTCATGGCCCTTGTGGATCGCGATCTCGTCGATGCCGATGGCGCGCGGCGCCGGCGTCCCCGCCCGGCGCACCTGCTCGGCCATGTACAGCTTGGACAGCTCCTTGACCGTGCTGTCGTGCAGGCGCTCCAGCTCAGCCACGGCCTTGTGCGTCATGCTCCGGCACAGATTGCCCACATGCAGGGCGAATCGCTCGGTGTAGCGCGGATTCTTGGCCAGCCAGTCCAGCCGCTCTACGTGCACGCCGCCGCACCCCGGGCAATCGACCCGCCAGCGCTCGAACTCCACGAACAGCATCCAGCCGGCCGCCCGCAAGTCGCGGGCGCGGCACAGGCGCTTGTCGTAGCGGCTGCGACACCGATGGCCACAGTTGGAACACACGGCCGTTTTTTTCGGCGCCGCAAGGTCACGATCCGCGCCTTCGGGGCGCCGAACACGCCCTTGAGCGTGGACCCCGCCGCAAAGCCAGGGAAGGAAAACAACTCACTCAGCCGACGGCCCGTTTTCATGCAGAACACCGCGTCAAGAAGTCAGCACAGGATGTACCACCTTCTGGGACGGTGGAAAGGGCCTGTTTCCAAGGCTCAACGCAGATTCAGGGGCCTCAAGGCACCCACACGAATCCGCGATGAGCCAGAAAATTGATGGTCACGCCCTTCTGCTGGCACAGGGGTTCACTGCCGCGTAGGCAGCTCAGAAATAGCTGCGCGCCGAGCATGTAGGAAACTCGGTGTTCACTGCCGCGTAGGCAGCTCAGAAAAAACGGTCAGGCCGAGTCGGCCAGGTTGCACTGTTCACTGCCGCGTAGGCAGCTCAGAAAAGCTGCATCTGGCGGTATGGCGCAAATCGCGCGTTCACTGCCGCGTAGGCAGCTCAGAAAATTTGGTTCCGGCGCGTTCGGTGCAAGCAATTGTTCACTGCCGCGTAGGCAGCTCAGAAAAACGGAAATTCTGGATTCCTTGCCAGCACTGCGTTCACTGCCGCGTAGGCAGCTCAGAAATTGTGGACCCGCGCTCACTGAAGGTGGATTCCGTTCACTGCCGCGTAGGCAGCTCAGAAATAGCCGCTCTGCGATCTGCGCGATGGTGACCAGTTCACTGCCGCGTAGGCAGCTCAGAAAGGAACCACGGTGCCGGCCTGGTCGTCGGCAGTGTTCACTGCCGCGTAGGCAGCTCAGAAATTCGCAGTTCTGTAATTTCCATAATAGCCGTAGTTCACTGCCGCGTAGGCAGCTCAGAAATTAGCGCCGACTCGTAGCTCACTTTGAAAACCGTTCACTGCCGCGTAGGCAGCTCAGAAACTCAAAAAGAAGGGGCGCCCCAGTGGCGCCCCTGTTCACTGCCGCGTAGGCAGCTCAGAAATTCGGGCACGCATAGAATTCATCGCCGTCATCGTTCACTGCCGCGTAGGCAGCTCAGAAATGGCACACCATTTGGTTCCGGCGCCTTCGGTGTTCACTGCCGCGTAGGCAGCTCAGAAACATGTGGTAAAGCTGGTCACGTTCCGGCGTGCGTTCACTGCCGCGTAGGCAGCTCAGAAAACGTAGCGCAACGATCTACGTAAAATGCAGAAGTTCACTGCCGCGTAGGCAGCTCAGAAAAAGCGGCAAGCCAGATGACTATGTGGACCTGGGTTCACTGCCGCGTAGGCAGCTCAGAAATAGCGGGCGTCTGCAATACAGCCCATGTTAACGTTCACTGCCGCGTAGGCAGCTCAGAAAATTGCCGTCAAGTATGGCTGCAAAGCAGGCACGTTCACTGCCGCGTAGGCAGCTCAGAAATCATCCACCCACAGCAGCAGGATTCGGGCCTTGTTCACTGCCGCGTAGGCAGCTCAGAAACTAACAAAACCCAAGCAAACCAATTCACGAAGCGTTCACTGCCGCGTAGGCAGCTCAGAAAAATAAGGAGAAGTAAATGTTTGTTTTGCGTTCGTTCACTGCCGCGTAGGCAGCTCAGAAAAATGAAGTTATCGAACTTGGTCAACTAGGAGAGTTCACTGCCGCGTAGGCAGCTCAGAAAAAATCTTGCATATTGGTAAGGCGCGTGTTTCGGTTCACTGCCGCGTAGGCAGCTCAGAAAGCTATCAAGCATGATGATTTGGGCGTGGTTGAGTTCACTGCCGCGTAGGCAGCTCAGAAAGAATACATCGCCGCCCGCCAGCCGGTGACGATGTTCACTGCCGCGTAGGCAGCTCAGAAAGTGTTGACTAATGGCGGTGGCGGTTATTTGGCGTTCACTGCCGCGTAGGCAGCTCAGAAAATGTTCGAAATTAAAGAGGCTCATCGCGGATTCGTGTGGGTGCCTTGAGGCCCCTGAATCTGCGTTGAGCCTTGGAAACAGGCCCTTTCCACCGTCCCAGAAGGTGGTACATCCTGTGCTGACTTCTTGACGCGGTGTTCTGCATGAAAACGGGCCGTCGGCTGAGTGAGTTGTTTTCCTTCCCTGGCTTCGCGGCGGAGTCCACGCTCAAGGGCGTGTTCGGCGCCCCGAAGGCGCGGATCGTGACCTTGCGGCGCCGAAAAAAACGGCCGTGTGTTCCAACTGTGGCCATCGGTGTCGCAGCCGCTACGACAAGCGCCTGTGCCGCGCCCGCGACTTGCGGGCGGCCGGCTGGATGCTGTTCGTGGAGTTTGAGCGCTGGCGGGTCGATTGCCCGGGGTGCGGCGGCGTGCACGTAGAGCGGCTGGACTGGCTGGCCAAGAATCCGCGCTACACCGAGCGATTCGCCCTGCATGTGGGCAATCTGTGCCGAAGCATGACGCACAAGGCCGTGGCCGAGCTGGAGCGCCTGCACGACAGCACGGTCAAGGAGCTGTCCAAGCTGTACATGGCCGAGCAGGTGCGCCGGGCGGGGACGCCGGCGCCGCGCGCCATCGGCATCGACGAGATCGCGATCCACAAAGGCCATGACTACCGCGTTGTGGTCAGCGATCTGGAGCGCGGCCGACCGATCTGGTTCGGCGGCAGTGGGCGCACCGAGGCGGACATCGACCAGTTCTTCGCCGAATTGGGCCCAAAACGCAGTGCTGGCATCGACGTGGCGGTGATGGACATGTGGCGGCCGTTTCGCAACTCGGTGGGCAAGAACGCGCCCAACGCCAGCATCGTGTTCGACAAATTCCACATCATGCGCCACCTGTCCGACGCGCTCGATCAGGTGCGGCGCGACGAGTACAAGCGCCTTCAAGGCCAGGATCGCAGTTACATCAAGGGCCAGCGTTACACCCTGCTGAGCAATCGCGAAAACCTTACCCTGGACGGTCGGAAGGCGCTCGCCAAGCTGCTGGCGGCCAACAAACGTCTGAACACGGCGTACCTGCTGAAAGAGTCCTTCGGGCAGCTGTGGAGCTACCGCACCGAGCGAGGTGCACGGGAGTTCTTCGAGCGCTGGAAGCAGAGTCTGCGCTGGCAGCGGCTGGCGCCCTACCAGACGTTCGTGGGGATGATCGAGCGGCACTGGGACGGCATCGCGGCGTACTGCAGGCCGGAGAACAAGGTCAGCCTCGGCCTGGTGGAAGGGCTCAACAACAAGATCCGGGTCATCCAGCGCAGCGCCTACGGCTATCGCGACGAGGAGTTCCTGAGGCTCAAGATCATCGCCAGCTTCCTGCCCGCGCTACCCGAAAATGCTCGATTGCACCCACAGTGATCCGCGAAGATCCATTAAAGAAATGTCGCCACACGCGTTCACTGCCGCGTAGGCAGCTCAGAAACCGACCAGGATGCGACCTGACGACGACAACATGTTCACTGCCGCGTAGGCAGCTCAGAAACGCAAGAGAACAAGGACCCGCTGATGCTGCTCGTTCACTGCCGCGTAGGCAGCTCAGAAATTAAGGTAGCCGCGAAACTCCTCGGGCGTGAGGTTCACTGCCGCGTAGGCAGCTCAGAAAAAGCCTATTGATGATGCGGATCCGGGAGAAACGTTCACTGCCGCGTAGGCAGCTCAGAAATCATCGCGTGCCGTATACTTTCTGAAATTCTGGTTCACTGCCGCGTAGGCAGCTCAGAAATTGCGCGATCACTAGGGGTGGGTGATAGACGGGTTCACTGCCGCGTAGGCAGCTCAGAAACACGTCTTGAGAAGACATGAGGCGCTATGAGAGTTCACTGCCGCGTAGGCAGCTCAGAAATGGCAGTGGCTGTTGACAGGTGACACCTGAGCGTTCACTGCCGCGTAGGCAGCTCAGAAAGAGAGGGTAAACGGCGGGCAGAACGGTGCCGCGTTCACTGCCGCGTAGGCAGCTCAGAAATGGGCTATGGGCGCGCCATCGAAACGCGCGAGGTTCACTGCCGCGTAGGCAGCTCAGAAAGAATACCCGTTGGCCTCCCATCGCGACATCATGTTCACTGCCGCGTAGGCAGCTCAGAAATGGTCGGCGAGGGCAGCTTTACGGGAGTAAGCGTTCACTGCCGCGTAGGCAGCTCAGAAAGCAAAAGCAAAACCCCCGGCTTCCGCCAGGGGGTTCACTGCCGCGTAGGCAGCTCAGAAAAGGACGCCGCGCGCGCGATGGCGGCGGGAATTGTTCACTGCCGCGTAGGCAGCTCAGAAATGATTGATGATTGATCGCGGTTTTGGATTCGAGTTCACTGCCGCGTAGGCAGCTCAGAAAGCGATGCGATCAACATCCAGGCCGTTGTCGTAGTTCACTGCCGCGTAGGCAGCTCAGAAAAGAACACGGGACGCGCCAACTACGCTGGCATGGTTCACTGCCGCGTAGGCAGCTCAGAAAAAGGGCCCCAAAGGCATGATTGCTTATCATCCGTTCACTGCCGCGTAGGCAGCTCAGAAAATTGAGCAAGTCCGGCAGCACTGCCGGGCCGAGTTCACTGCCGCGTAGGCAGCTCAGAAAGTTCTGCAATGGGATCCTGGCCTTCCAGCAGCGTTCACTGCCGCGTAGGCAGCTCAGAAAGCTACATCATCGGAAACCCGCAGGGCACCATCGTTCACTGCCGCGTAGGCAGCTCAGAAAATCGCGATACCCTTGCCGGTGCACTGCGTGCGGTTCACTGCCGCGTAGGCAGCTCAGAAATTATGCAGCTGCTCTTTGTCCACGCCGGCCCGGTTCACTGCCGCGTAGGCAGCTCAGAAACTTACCGGCTCCGACCTTTACACCGGGCATCCGTTCACTGCCGCGTAGGCAGCTCAGAAACTGGATACCGGCGGCACAAGCGGGTACACGCAGGTTCACTGCCGCGTAGGCAGCTCAGAAAATCATCGCCACCGTGTTCAAGGGCTGGCGCGTGTTCACTGCCGCGTAGGCAGCTCAGAAAGTATCTCCGTAGACGCTTGCCCGCATGACCCCGTTCACTGCCGCGTAGGCAGCTCAGAAATGACCAACTGGCCCAACCACGGCAAGGGCTGGGTTCACTGCCGCGTAGGCAGCTCAGAAATTGAGACCGCCCGCTTATCGCGCTCGGTCGCAGTTCACTGCCGCGTAGGCAGCTCAGAAAGACGACCAGCTCCGCGCCTGCCAAGCCGTGGTGTTCACTGCCGCGTAGGCAGCTCAGAAAATGAGCGAGCCGGCAGTGATTGGCCGCCAGGTGTTCACTGCCGCGTAGGCAGCTCAGAAACACCGAAGTTGGTGCCGGTCTTCACCGGAGAGGTTCACTGCCGCGTAGGCAGCTCAGAAAAAATGAGCGCGGCGATGATGGCGATCAGGATGGTTCACTGCCGCGTAGGCAGCTCAGAAATGGTCAACTTGACCGGCATCGTCGGCGGCTACGTTCACTGCCGCGTAGGCAGCTCAGAAATTACGGATATCTCTCGCGGTCGCTGCATCGGCGTTCACTGCCGCGTAGGCAGCTCAGAAAGGGCCAATCTGTTCGCAGCGGAGAGGCGCTGTGTTCACTGCCGCGTAGGCAGCTCAGAAAACGGCGTGCGGCCGACCACAGGTCCGTAGCGTGTTCACTGCCGCGTAGGCAGCTCAGAAAAAGAGCCTGACTGCGCCGCGCCTGACGCTGGCGTTCACTGCCGCGTAGGCAGCTCAGAAATGGAAGCGCGCGACCGAGCAGAACGCGCATGAGTTCACTGCCGCGTAGGCAGCTCAGAAATTTTCGCGCTCACGCTGGACAGTCTGGCTGACGTTCACTGCCGCGTAGGCAGCTCAGAAATGCTGCTCCACCGGCGCCTGCGACTGCCGAACGTTCACTGCCGCGTAGGCAGCTCAGAAAGTCAATGGACGCTGATGCCGAGCACCTTAAGCGTTCACTGCCGCGTAGGCAGCTCAGAAAACTCGCGAAGCAACGATTGCTGGCGGATTTGAGTTCACTGCCGCGTAGGCAGCTCAGAAAAACGAGCGCAGGGACCAAATCAACGGGATGGGGTTCACTGCCGCGTAGGCAACTCGGAATGCCGAAAAGCGGGCAGCCACCTCTGCAGCCATGGATTCCGAACGCAACGAGTCAATCGGCTTGCACGAGAACCAGCTGCCTTGTGGCAGCCGGTTCATCCGGCTCAGCTCCGCGGCTTGCGTTTTGGACGCGCGGCCGCTGACGTCTGCGCTTCGATCCGGTCGCCGACCGCCTTTCGCGTTGTCTTCGCAATTTTTCTGGTCGCCGGCTTGACCACCGCTTTCGCAACCTTGCCTTTTAATGCAGCAGACGCTTGCGTGCTTTTCTTCGTAGCTGTAGATGCACGGCTTGCGGTTGGAGGGGTGGCCCTCTTTGCCGCGCTTTTACGCGTCTTCCCGGCTGGCGTCATGGCACTGGTGCGCACTTCCGGTGGGCGGCGCGGGGGTGGCTTGCGGCCGGGGGTGAGTGCCCGCCAGGCATGGCCGCCGTTCATGGCCAGCAATGCGTCGGCGGCCGAGGGGCCGGCGCTGCCGGCGGCGTAGTTGGGGAAGTCGCTGGCCGGTTGCTTCCAGGCATCCAGGATCGGTTGCACGATGCGCCAGGCGCCTTCCACCATTGCCGCGTCCTGGAACAGGCCGGCTTCGCCGTTCATGCAGTCCTGCAGCAGGCGCTCGTAACCCACGGTGTATTCCTTGGGAAACCAGTCGCGGTAACGGAAATCCATGCGCACCGGCGCCAGCGCGACCTGTGCACCGGGGCGTTTGACGTCGAACTGCAGCGAGATGCCTTCGTCGGGCTGGATGTGCAGCACCAGCCAGTCGGGGCCGTAGCCACCCACTTCGGTGCTGCGGAACGGGGCCAGCGGTGCGGGCTTGAAGCGGATGGCGATCTCGGTGGTGCGTTCGCGCAGGCGCTTGCCAGTGCGCAGGTAGAACGGCACGCCGGCCCAGCGCCAGGTGTCGACCTGCAGTTTCATCGCCACGTAGGTTTCGGTATCCGAATCGTCGGGCACGGTGTCCTCTTCGCGATAGCCAGGCACGGCGCTGCGATTGACCGCGCCGGAGGCGTATTGGCCGCGCACCACATCTTCCGGTTTGATCGGGCGCACGGCTTCGATCACTTCGGCGCGGCGGCGGTGCATCGCCTCGGTGGTGAAGGCCGCCGGCGGTTCCATCGCGATCATCGCCAGCAGCTGGAACAGATGATTGGGCACCATGTCGCGCAGGCAGCCGGTGGGATCGTAGAAGCGGCCACGCCCTTCCACGCCGATGGTTTCGGCGGCGGTGATCTGCACATGATCGATGCGGTCGCGGTTCCACACCGGCTCGAACAGGCCATTGGCAAAGCGGAACGCCAGGATGTTCTGCACGGTTTCCTTGCCCAGGAAATGGTCGATGCGGAACACCTGGTCCTCGTGCAGCACCTTGGCCACGGTGGCATTGAGCGCGATGGCGCTGGGCAGATCGTGGCCGAAGGGTTTTTCCACGATGACCCGGCGCCAGCCCTGGCCTTCGCGCTGCTTGACCAGGCCAGCCTCGCCCAGGTTGAGCAAGACCGGTTCGAAGAAGCGCGCAGCGGTGGCCAGGTAGAACAGCACGTTGCCCTGGGTGCCATAGCGCTTGTGCAGCTTGTCCAGCACGCCGCCCAATGATTGGTAGGCACCCTGGTCGGTGAAGTCGCCACGCAGGTAATGCATGCGTTCGCGCAGCCAGTCCCAGGTGGCGGTGTCGAAGGCATCGGTCTGGAATTCGGCATCGCGGCTGCTGAGCAGCTGCGTCATCGCCTTGCCCATGTTGGTGCGCCAGGCGCGTTCGCTGATGTCGCCATGGTCCATGCCGACGATGGCGAAATCATCGCCCAGCGCACCGGCCCGGCGCAGGTTGTACAGCGCCGGCATCACCAGCCGCCGGGTCAGGTCGCCGCGGGCGCCGAACACTACGATGATGCAGGGCGGCGTGGTCTGTTGCTCGTTCATGGATGCGTTTCCTTTTCGCCCATGCGCCCGTGCAGGCGCAGTGCCGCATTGACCAGGGCCACGTGGGAATACCCTTGGGGAAAGTTGCCAAGCATGCGTTTTGCACGTGGGTCGTACTCTTCTGCGAGCAGGCCCACGTCGTTGCAGAGCCCGAGCAGCCGTTCGAGCAGCGCGCGCGCCTCCTCGGTACGGCCGATCAAGGCATAGTTTTCCACCAGCCAGAAACTGCAAGCGAGGAAGGTGCCCTCGCCGGCCGGCAGGCCGTCGGCACTGTCGTCGGCGCGATAGCGTTCGACCAGGCCATCGATGGTCAGCTCGCGTGCGATCGCGTCGGCAGTGGCGGCAATGCGCGGGTCCTCCGGCGGCAGGAAGCCGACGATGGGAATCAACAACAGCGACGCGTCCAGCCGATCGGAACCGTAGCTCTGCACGAAGTGGCCATCCGGGTGCACGCCTTTTTCCAGCACTTCGGCGCGAATGTCTTCGGCGATCCGGCCCCAGCGCGCGCGCTTTTGCGCATCGGCGTTGGTGATGCCATCGCGCGCGCCGCAATCGAACGCCAACCATGCCATTACCTTGGAATGCACGAAGTGGCGGCGCTCGTCGCGGATTTCCCAGATGCCTTCGTCCGGTTGACGCCACAGGCTCTCGAGCGCGTCGAGGATGTTCTCCAGCAATGCCGACGACGAGCCGTCGTCGTCCGACGGCGGTGCAACGCCCTTCTCCCGGGCGTAATGCAAGGCACCGATCAGCTCGCCATAGACATCGAGCTGGAACTGATCCACCGCGCCGTTGCCGATGCGCACCGGGCCGGAATTTTCATAGCCCGGTAGCCAGTGCGCCTCCCACTCCTGCAAGCGGCGCTCGCCGCCGATACCGTACAGCGCCTGCAGCTGGTCCGGCGAACCGGCGATGGTGCGTTGCACCCAGTCGCGGAACGAGGCGGCTTCGTCGCGATAGCCGGCCTGCAACAGGGCGATCAGCGTGAACACCGAATCGCGCAGCCAGCAATAGCGGTAGTCCCAGTTGCGGGTGCCGCCCAGGTGCTCGGGCAGCGATGCGGTGGGTGCGGCGACAATGCCGCCGGTTGGCAGATAGCTCAGACCTTTGAGCACCACCAGCGAGCGGCGCACCTGCTGGGTCCATGGCCCTACGTCGGTACAGCGGCGCGCCCAGCCGTGCCAGAACGCGGTGGTGCGTTGCCGCGCCTGTTCCGGGTCGATCGGTGGCGGCGCAGGCAGATGCGAGGCGCCGTGGCTGAGCACGAACCAGGTGCTCTCGCCATCGCGCAAGGTGAAGTCGGCTTCGGTACCCAGGTCCTGTCCACGCAATTGCTGCGGCGAGCGCAGCGCGAGTTGGTCGGGCCCGGCGATGGCGCGGATGCCACCGTCGATGCGAGTCACCCACGGCACGGTGCGGCCGTAATTGAAGCGCAGGGTCAGCCGCATATGCATGGACACCTCGCCCTGCACGCAGCGCACGATACGCACCAGGTGCTGATGCGCCTCGCCATCTTCGTTGGCGGCCATGAAATCGACCAGCTCCACCGTACCGGTATCGGCGATCAGCCGCGTGCACAGCACCAGGCTGTCGTCTTCGTAGGCGCGTTCGCTACGGTAATCGGCTACGGGTGCCATCGCCCATTGCCCGTGTCGCTCGTCACCCAGCAGCGATGCGAAGACCGCATCGGAATCGAAGCGTGGCAGACACAGCCAGTCGATGGTGCCACGGTGGTCGACCAGGGCCGCGCTGTGGCAGTTGCCCAGCATGGCGTGATCTTCGATACGCACGCTCATCGTCGAAACGCTTCCTTCCTGCGAAAGAAGCGGCAGTCTTGCACGCGCGGTGTCGGGATCAGGTTAGGACTGCGCCGGCAAACGCAGCAGCGGTGGCACCGTGTGTTCCAGCCGGCGGATCAGCGCCGGGTCCATGCAGGCATCGTCGTCGGGGATCTGCAGGCAGACCACGCGGCAGTGGCGCAGATGCGCGGCGAAGCATTTGCGCAGCAGCTGCAGGTGGCGCGATTCCATCACCAGCACCACCTGCGCTTCGTGCAACAGCTCCGCAGTGACCTGCACGTCGGCATCGGCGGCCAGCCCGGCCGATTGCGCCTGCACGCCGGCCCCGTCGGCGAACACGCGCGCAGCGGTGGGGCTGCGTACGAACAACACCCGCAGCGGTTGTCCGCCACGCAGGCTCAGCGCCCCTCGCGCAGGAAGCGCGCCATCGACGAGACGCCCGGCAGCGCCGGTTCGAACTGGCCGGCCACATCGATGAAGCCACGCATGATGGCGATCTCGCGCGGGGTACGGTTGAGTGCGTCGCGGCGATCGGCGTCGGCGCCGGCACGCAGCAGGCGCTGCACCAGCAGCGGCAGGCCATGCAGGGCGGCCAGGTGCAGCGGGCCGAAGCCGCGTTGATCGGCCACCTCCAGCGAGACGCCTTCATCGAGCAGGCGCTCGACTCCGGCCAGCACCACTTTCTCGTCGCAGGCGGTGCCCGGTTCGGCACGCGCGCCCAGCAACAGCAGCAGCGGGCTGACCCGGCCACCGGCCAGATGCTCGGGATCGGCGCCGGCCAGCAGCAGCGTATCCAGCAGGGCCAGCAGGCGGGTGCTGTCGCGTGCGGTAAAGCCGTACAACGCGGCGCAATGCAGCGCCGCCAGGCCCTGGTTGTCGGTGGCGTGCACGTCGGCCGCGGCGGTGAGCAGGCGCGCCACGATATCGGCCAGGCCCAGCGCGCAGGCCAGCATCAGCACGGTGACACCGGCCGGCAGGCGGTGCTCGATCTGCGCGCCGGCCTGCAGCAAGGCCGCGACGATCTCGGTCTGACGCATGCTCACCGCTGCCGACAGCGGCGTTGCGCCGCTATTGGCGGCGTGTTGCGGATCGGCGCCGCGGCCGAGCAGATAGGTCACCACGCCGAGATGGCCGCCGCCCGCCGCACGCAGCAGCGCGGTGCAGCCCTGCGCATCCACCGCATCGACGGTGAAGCCGAGGTCGATCAAACGGCGCACCGCATCGGTGTCGCCGGTCATCGCCGCTGCCGGCACGTCCGCCTCGCGCAGCGCGCGGTGCGGCAGCGGCCAGATCCGCCAGTCCAGCCAGTCGGCCAGATCGCGACGCCCGATCGACAGCGCCACGCCCAGCGGGGTCTGCCCATCGGCGGCGCGCGCGTCCGGCGAGGCGCCCTGTTTGACCAGCAGTTTCAGCGCGGCCTCGCGGCCCAGTGCGGTGGCCAGGTGCAGCGCGGTCATGCCGTGGCTATCACGCGCCTCGCGGTCCACGCCGTGTTCCAGCAACCATTGCTGCAGGCGCAACCAGCCCAGCCGCACCGCCAGCGACAACGGCGGGTCGCCGGCGGCCGAGGGCGCAAACGGATCGGCGCCGCGTTCCAGCAACTCCAGCGCGAACTGTTCCAGCCCGCGCGAGGCGGCATCGTGCTGCACGCAGGCGCTGAGCAGCCGGGTCAGGCCACCGGCACCGGCCGGCGAGACCCCATGCCGCAACAGCACCTGCAGCGCCGGCACCGCCTCCATCCCACGCGACAGCAACGCGAACATCGGCACGTCGCCGCAGGCGTCCCGCACCTCGGCATCGGCGCCATGGCGCAGCAGCCAGTCCACCGCCTCGGCCTTCAAGGCCACATGCGCATCGTGCAGCAGGCCGCCGAGTTCTTCCGGCCCGCACAGCCGGGCCAGGGCGACCAGGCCGTCGCGCTGGCCGAGTTGCAGGCCCTCGCGCAGCAGCACCAGCGGCGGGCGATCGGGCAATGTGGCGACGCCGGGGCCGTCGCCGGAGGCGTCGCTGACCACGGCCGGCAGCGGGTAAGCCGGATCGAGTAATTGCACGATGGCCCACCGCCCGGCCTCGGCCGCCACGTCCACCGCGCGGCGGCCGTGTGCATCGGCCGCATCGGCAGGCACCTGCAGTTCGAGCAGGCGGCGGATCAGTGCCGGCGAGACGCTGTCGGCGGCGCAGGCCAGCATCACCGCATTGCGGCCTTCGCCGTCGATGGCCAGCACGTCGGCCTTGCGTGCGATCAGGCGTTCGAGCACCGCGCTGCGCGCCTGGCGGGCCGCATCCAGCCACGGGGTGCGGCCGAGCAGGTCGCGCGCCTCCAGATTGGCGCCGGCCGACAACAACGCTTCGGCGATATCGCCATGACCGGCCAGGGCGGCTTCGTGCAGGGCGCTGCGGCGCTGGCGGTCGCGCGCATCCACGCGTGCCTTGTGCTTGAGCAGCAGCTGCACGCCGGCGGGGTCGTCTTCTTCGGTACCGGCGGCGGCCAGCAAGACCGGGGCGCCGCCTTCCGGTTCGGACTGCGCACCGCGCTCCAGCAGGAACTTCGCCAACCGCCAGTTGCCGACCTGGCAGGCCATCGCCAGCGGCGAGTGGCCGTCGTTGTTGAGCGCATCGAGTTCGGCGGCGGCATCGCGCAGCAGCGCAGCCACGCCGGGGTCGGAGCTGCGCACGGCGTGGTGCAACGGGGTGTTGCCGTCGTTGTCGCAGGCGCGCGGGTCGGCGCCGTTGGCCAGCAGGGTCATTACCGCGTCCGGGCGGCCATGCCAGCTGTCGCGGGTGGCGGCCAGCAACGGGGTCATGCCGCGATGCGGCTGGTTGACGTCCACGCGCCGCACGATGAGTTCGCGCAGCAGGCGCAGGTCCGGCAGCACCGCTGCCAGCGCCGGCAGGCTGCGCTGGTCGCGCCATTCCGATAGCGGCAGCGCCTGCGGGTCGGCGCCGGCATCGAGCAATTGCAGCGCGCGGTCCACCCGGCCGCTGCGTGCCGCTTCGAACAGTTCGGGCACCAGCTGATGTTGCGCCACCGGCTCCAGCGGACGTGGTGCGGCGGCCGCTTCGTTGAAGAAATCGGCCGCCTGCGGGACCAGAGGTACCGCGCTGCGCGACGGCGCAGCGGTGCGCTGCAACAGCAGGTGGGCAACCGGCAACGCCGCACAGGCCGCGGCCGCCAGGCCCCAGCGCAGCGCGCCAGACACCCCGCCCGGCCAGGCCAGGGTCACGCACCACGTGCACATCGCCAGCACCAGCACGGCCACCAGCAACCCGCGCCAGGCCTGCAGTTCCTGCGTGGCCAGCGCGTGCCAGCGTGGCACCAGTGCACCGCCATCGCGTTCCACCTCGCCCCACAATGGCCAGGTCCGCCAGAGCCCGAGCAAGGCGGCGCTGACCGCCACGCTCAACGCCAGCGCGGCGGCCAGGCTACCGCTGTCGCGCAGGGCGGTCAGCGGCCAGCTGACGAGTGCGGCCAGCGCCAGCAGGCCCACGCCCCAGATCGCCAGCAACGGCGGCAGCGCCTGCGCAATGGCGCGCGGCTGCGCCGGCAGTGCGCGCGTCCCACGCGCCCACGACACCGCCAGCGCAAAGGCAGGCTGGGCCAGCCACAGGCTCAGCGCGGCAATGCCGCCACCCAGCCCACCCAGCAGGGACAACACCACACCGGCCGCGCCCGCCAGCGCTGCGGCGCGCAGACGCGCGGCACGCTGCGGATCAGTCATGGTCGCACTCGCCGGCCAGCACCACGGTCTTGGGCAGTTGCAGGTAGAAGCCATGCTTGCCCAGCGCCTCGCGCACCGTGGCCGCGTCGGCCTGCGCCAGCCGGCGCTGCGGCGTCAATTCCGCCTCCAGCACGAACGCGAACGGCGCCAACTGCGCGTGCACGGCAGCAGGAAGACCGGCGAAGTCGTCGCGCGTGGCGAGATAGACGAAGGTGTCCTGCTTGCGTTGGCTTTTATAGACGTAGGCGTGCATGCGCGCGTGATCGCGCTCGAAGAGCAATGGGTCGCGTCGATTGTGTCCCAATTGCGGCCATGGCGGAAGCGCGACGGTCGCGAAAAATCCCAGCCGCGTCAGCGACATGACCAGCACGTTCAGTTGCGCCATCGATGGGACAGGCGCACGCCACCGATATACTGCCAGCATTACTTCGCCAGCCAGACCACCGTGAGCCAAGCGCAGCATCCGTCCCAGATGGCCCCGGTCGCCGTCACCGCCTACACCTCCACCACCGCGCTGGGCGCCGGGCTCGCCGCCCAGGCCGCCGCCTTGCAGGCGCGCCGCAGCGGCCTGCGTCGCAACGATTTCGGGCCGCAACCGCTGCCGTGCTGGATCGGCCGCGTCGACGGCGTGGAAGACGTCGTCCTGCCCGATGCGCTGCACCGCTGGGACTGCCGCAACAACCGCCTGGCCTGGCTGGCGCTGCAACAGGACGGCCTGCTGGAAGCGGCGCAGGCCGCCGCGCAGCGCTACGGCGCCGAGCGCGTGGCGGTCATCATCGGCACCTCCACCTCCAGCATCGGCGCCAGCGAAGAGGCCTATACGCGGCTGGTGGAAGACGCCGACGGCGCGCGCTTCCCGCCCGATCTGGAACGCCCGATCGTGCACACCCCGCATTCGCTGGGCGACTTCGTGCAGCACGCCACCGGCCTGCGCGGCCCCAGCGTGACCGTGGCCACCGCCTGTTCGTCCAGCGCCAAGGTGTTTGCGCAGGCGGCGCGGCTGATCGACGCCGGGGTGGTCGATGCGGCCCTGGTCGGCGGCGTGGACACCTTGTGCGGCAGCGTGCTGTTCGGCTTCAACGCGCTGCAGGTGGTGGCGCCGGAACCGTGCCAGCCGTTCGATGCGCGCCGCGTGGGCCTGAGCCTGGGCGAGGCCGGCGGCTTTGCGCTGGTGGAACGCACCGCCGCCGCGCCGGACGCGGCGGTGTGGCTGTATGGCTACGGCGAATCCAGCGACGCGCACCATATGTCCGCCCCGCACCCGCAGGGCCTGGGCGCGCAGCTGGCGATGCGCGGCGCGCTGCAACGCGCCGGCCTGGCGCCGGCTGCGGTGGGCTATCTGAACCTGCACGGCACCGCCACCCCGGCCAACGACAGCGTGGAAGCGGCCGCAGTGGCGGCGATCTTCCCCGACACCTTGCACGCCAGCTCGACCAAGGCCTGGACCGGCCACACCCTGGGTGCGGCCGGCATCGTGGAATCGGTGATCGCGCTGCTGGCACTGCGCGACGGCCTGCTGCCGGGCACGCTCAACAGCGACGTGCCCGACCCCGCCTGCGGCCCGCAGATCCGCTTCGACAACGCGCAGACCCGGATCGACTACGCCATGAACAATTCTTTCGGTTTCGGCGGCAACAACTGCTCGCTGCTGTTCGGGCGGGCACGCTGATGCTCGCTGCCAGCATTGAAGGAATCGGCTTCTGGACCCAGGGCCTGCCCAACTGGGAGGCCGTGCGCGCCTTCGTGCACGGTGCCGCGCTGCAGGACACACCGGCGCGTCCGGCACCGCAGCTGCTGGCCGCCAACGAGCGCCGCCGCGCACCGGATACGGTGGCGGTGTCACTGGAAGCGGCACTGGCCGCCTGCACCGCCGCCGGCCGCGACCCGGCCAGCCTGCCATCGGTGTTCACCTCCACCCATGGCGACCTGGCCATCACCGATTACATGTGCACCACCCTGGCCAGCGACCCGCTGGCGATCTCGCCAACCAAGTTCCACAACTCGGTACATAACGCGGCGGCCGGCTACTGGACCATCGGTGCCGGTGCGTTGACGCCGGCTACGGCCATCAGCGCGTCCGATGCCAGCTTCGCGCAAGGGCTGCTGGAAGCCTTGGTGCAACTCGGCGACGGCGTGGAGGCGGTACTGCTGGCCGGCTACGACGCGCGCTCGGTGGGGCCGCTGGGCCGGATTTCGCCCAGCTGCGGCCTGCTGGGCGGCGCGCTGGTGCTTGGCAACGCCGGCCAGGCGGGCAAGCCGCAGTTGTACGCGCGGCTGGACGATGGCGCCCCGTCGCCGGGCGATGGCCCGTTGGCACGGCAGGTCGCCGGCAATGCAATGGCACCGATGCTGCCGTTGTTCGAACTGCTGGCCGGCCGCGGCGATGGCGTGGCCTTGCATGCCGGCCCTGGCCGCGTCCTGCGCGTGGGGATCCAGCCGTGAGCCGCGTGCCGCTGACGCCCCAGGACACTGCGATCCTGGTGCCGGCACTGAACGAATCGCTACGCATCCGCGAAGTGGTCGGCGAGGCACTGCAGTACTGCACGCAGGTGATCGTGGTCGACGACGGCTCCGACGATGGCACCGCCGACTGCATCGCCGACCTGCCGGTGACGGTGATCCGCCACCCGCAGCGCATGGGCAAGGGCGCTGCCCTGCGCAGCGGCTTTGCCAAGGCGCGGCAGTTGGGCATGCGCGCGGTGATGACCATGGACGGCGACGGCCAGCACAAGGCCGCCGACTTTCCGCGCCTGCTGGCCGCAGCCAACCGCCACCCCGGCAGCGTGGTGATCGGCGCACGCCTGCGTAAGCGCGCCACCCAGCCCACCATCCGCCGCATCGGCAACGATTTCGGCGACTGGGGCATCGCCTGGGGCTGCGGTTTCCAACTGGTGGATAGCCAGAGTGGCCAACGGCTGTATCCGGCCTCGGTGTTCACCCTGCCCAATGTGCACGGCGAAGGCTTCGTGTTCGAAGCGCAGCTGCTGATTTCCGCCGCGCGCCAGGCCGGTGCGCGCGTGGTCGCGGTGCCGATCGAAACCCGCTACGCCGGCAGCGCGCCAGGCACTTTTCGCAAGAGCCATTTCCGGCTGGTGCACGATCTATGGAACATCACCTCCCACGTGGTCAAACAGGTCTGGGCCTACGGCCACGTCTGGCGCGAATATCGCCGCGTGCGCGCCAACCCGGTGATCGTTGACGATGCCGATGGCGAATTTGCTACTGTGCCCGCGGCCACCAAGAGCAACCCATCCTCATGAATGCACAGCGTAGCGATGTCGTCATTACCGGTGGCGGTCTGGCCGGACTGAGCCTGGCCTTGCAATTGAAGCAACGCGATCCGGAGCTTGCGATCACCGTGCTGGAGCGCCGTGCGCACCCGGTGCGCGAGGCGGCATTCAAGGTGGGCGAATCCACGGTGGAAATCGGCGCGCAGTATTTCGCCGACGTACTGGGACTGCGCGAGCATCTGGAGACCGAACAGATTCGCAAGTTCGGTTTCCGTTTCTTCTTCTCCGACAAGCGCACCGACATCGACCGTTGCACGGAACTGGGCGTCAGCCAGATCCTGCCGACGCCGTCGTGGCAGATCGACCGCGGCCGCTTCGAGAACTTCCTGGGCGAACGCGCCCGCGCGCAGGGCATCACTTTTATCGATGGCTGCAGCGTCAAGGGCGTGGACCTGGCCGAGGACGACGCCGACCATGCGGTGCGTTACGAGTGCGCCGGCACTGCGGGCGTGCTGCAGGCGCGCTGGGTGGTGGACGCCAGCGGCCGCGCCGGCCTGCTCAAGCGCAAGCTCGGCCTGGCGCAGGACAACGCGCACGATGCCAACGCAGTGTGGTGGCGCGTGGAAGGCTTGATCGACCCCAATGGCTGGTCGCAGGACAGCAGCTGGCTGCAACGTTGCACCCCGCCGGACCGCTGGCGCTCGACCAACCACATGTGCGGGCCGGGCTACTGGTTCTGGCTGATCCCGCTGTCGTCGGGCGCGCACTCGCTGGGCATCGTCTGCGATGCCGCGATGCATCCGCTGGACACCATGAACACCCACGAAAAAGCCATGGACTGGCTGCGCCTGCATCAACCGCAGGTGGCTGCCACGCTCGACAGCGCGCACTACCGGCTGCAGGACTTCCTGTTCCTGCGCAAGTTTTCCTACAGCTGCAAGCAGGTATTCTCTGCGCAGCGCTGGGCGCTCACCGGCGAGGCCGGCCTGTTCCTGGACCCGTTCTATTCGCCCGGCAGCGACTTCATCGCCATCTCCAACACCTATATCTGCGAACTGATCGGCCGCGACCGTGCCGGCAAATCGCTGAGCCCGTATGCGGAGCTGTACCAACAACTGTATTTCTCGTTCTACGAAAACACCCTGACCCTGTACCAGGATCAATACGCCTTGTTCGGCGACGAGCAGGTCATGCCGGTCAAGGTGATCTGGGACTACACCTATTACTGGTCGCTGCTGGCGCCGCTGTTCTGCTCGGGGCGCATCGCCGACCTGAGCTTGTTGTCGCGCATGAAAGCGGATTTCTTCCACGCCCGCGACATGAACCTGTCCATGCAACGCGTGTTGCACGACTGGGGCGTGCGCAATACCGAACAAGGCATCACCGGCGGCGAAGGCCGCCTGCTGGACCAGTACCTGATCGGCTGGTTCAACGAACTCAATGGCGCCTTGAACGACACCCTCGACGATGACGCCTTCGCCGCACGCATCCACCGCAACGTGGCACAGATGGCGGTACTGGCCCGCGAGATCCTGCAGCAGGCACGCCAGCGCCATCCGGCGCTGCCCGACCACGGCCTGGACGCATTGACGGCCGATGCCAGCGGCGAGGCGATCCTGACCGCCACGTGGTACGCCGACGCGGCGTGAGTTTGAGCGAGCGCGCCGATGCGCGGCGAGTTCTGGCGTGCGACGCGCTTTTTCGACCAGTACGTGCAGCACGTGAGCGCACTGGCATCCAGTGCGCGATGTCTCACCGGACGGTTAGTCGGCTGCTTTATTGAAAGCCCTGCGCACCGACCCTCTCGACTGGTCCTTGCCCGCCCACCGTCGCGGGACCCTTGGCGGCATGGATGCCGCCAAGGAGCTTACAAGGACGTACTTGCAGCGTGTCCTGCGATGGTGGGCGGGCAAGGGCCCTGCAACAAAGACGCAGACCATCCGCTCTCAGCCCATCCCACCATTGATGCCGATGACCTGGCCGTTGATGTAACCGGCGGACTCCGAACACAGAAACGCCACCAGCGCAGCGACTTCCTCGGGTTTGCCCACGCGTCCGGCCGGCACCAGTTGCTTGATGATGTCCGGGGCGAAGCTCTCGCCGACCATCTCGCTTTCGATCACCCCCGGCGCCACCACGTTGACTGCGATACCGCGGCTGGCCATCTCGCGCGACAGCGACTTGCTGGCGCCGTGCAGCGCCGCCTTGGCCGCGGCGTAGTTGGTCTGCCCGCGATTGCCCAGCACCGCCGCCACCGACGACACGCTGACGATACGGCCCCAGCGCGTACGCGCCATCGGCAGCAACAAGGGCTGGGTGACGTTGAAGAACCCATGCAGCGACACATCGATGACCCGATGCCACTGCGCGGCCTGCATGCCCGCCATGGGCGCGTCGTCGTGGATGCCGGCGTTGTTGACCACGATCTGGATCGGGCCGCTGTCCAGCAGGGCCTCCAGCGCGGCCGTCGCGGCGTGCGCATCGGCCACGTCGAAGGCCACCGCTTCTGCGCTGCCACCGTCGGCGACGATTGCAGCCACCACGTCTTCGGCACGTGCCAGGTTGCGGTTGGCGTGCACGATCACATGCCGCCCCTGCGCCGCCAGCTGTCGGCAGATGGCGCCGCCAAGATCGCCGCTGCCACCGGTGACCAGGGCGCGGCGCTGAGGAACGGAGATGCTCATGGAATCCTCGATGGAAGCCGCAGCAGCGACGGCGGAAAGAGCGTCATCCTAACCACTGGCGCAAGCGCAGGAATAGATCGCCAGCCTGTTGATTGCCCACATTGCGTAGAGGCACGCTGGCGCGCGATGAGGCCTTCCCAGCAAAACCCCATCGCGCGCAGGCACGCTCCTACAGCCCTTCCGTGGCCTGCGCGGCGCCCAGCATCACCGTGGCGCGGCCTTCGGCCAGCAGCTGTTCGCCGTGGGTCAATCGAAAACTGTATTGCTGGCTGTCCTCGCCCTGCAGCAACACCTGCGCCTGGCACACGATCGCGTCGGGTAGCTGTTCAAGGTGGGTCACATGCAGCTCCACCCCACGCAAGGCCACCAGCATGCCCGGGCGCACCGGCGTGCCCGAGGCACGGCCCAGCAAGCCGCCATGCACGGCCATCGCCTGCGCCCCGTATTCGCACAGATGCAGGGCGCGCAGGCGCCCGGCGGCGCGCAAGGGATGTGTCTCATCACGGTGCGCGTGGCTGCGCAGCACGATGCGCTGCGCATCCCATTCCACCACGTCTTCCCACAGGCACATCGCGCCCTGGTGCGGAATCAAGGCGGCAATCGCGTCACGTCCCTGCATGCGGGTCTCCGTTGGCCACGCGTTCCAGCGCCGGTTCGCGCGACACCAGCAAGGCCAGAATGAAATTGAACAACACCCCCAGCGCCACCGTGCTGCCGATGGCGCGCAATACCGGAATGCTGGAGGCGGCCAGCAAGGCGAACACCAGCAGCGTCATCAGGCTGCACACGATCAGCGCATGCAGCGTACGCAGCTGATCGGCATGGTCGTCGCCGGCATGGTCGAAGAACAAGGCGTAATCCAGACCAAGCCCGGCCGCCAGGATCAGCGCGATCAGGTGGAACAGATTCAGCTCCACGCCGGTGCCGCGCAGGATGGCCAGGATCAGCACCGTGGTCAGCGCCATCGGCAGCAGCACGCGCGCGATGCGGCGCGGGCTGCGCAGCGCGATTGCCACCGTCACCGCCAGCAACACCGCGGCCAGCACCAGCGCGCCCAGCACGCGTCCGCGGTAGGCGGCCACCAGCGATTCGGAAGCGTCCTTCAGGTCCAGCAAGTGGGCACCACTGCCCTGCACTGCCGCTGCCAGCACCGCTGGGTCGCGCAGGCCGGTCAACGACACCAGCGCGGTGCTGCGGTCGCCGCGGCCCAGCAGGAGCCCACCGACCGAGCTGGCCAGCGGCGAGCCGGCCAGATCCCTGGGGAGCAGCGGCGCGGCATGCTTGGCCGTGTCCAGATCCTGCAGGAAGGGCGCAAACGCGTCGCTGCGCAATGGTGTGGTCGCCACCGCCTGCTCGGTCATCGCGCGCGCCTGCGCGGCACTTGGCAACGCTGCCTGACGTGCCTGCTGGGTCCGCGCACTGGGCAGGTAACGCGCGGCCATGTCGTAGCCGGTCAGCGCGCCATCGCGCACCAGTGCGTCCAGGCGCGGGCGCAACTGCTCGCTGGCCTGCAGCGCGGCTTCATCGCTGGCGGCAGGCACGGCAAGCACGTAGCGCACATCCGGCGCACCCAGTTCCTGGCGCAGGTGGGTGTCCTGGGCCAGTGCCTTCGGCGGCACCGGCGTGAGCTTGGACAGATCGTTCTGCCAGAACTGGCCGGGCGCCAACGCGATCACCGCGATGCCGACCACCGCCACCACCGCCAAACTGATGCGTGGCCGCGGCAGCCGCGCGATGCCGCGCCACAGCGTGGCCAGCAGGCGCGAATCGGCGTAGTCGCGCGGTGCCGGGTCGATCAGCCACGGCAACAGCCAGCGCGTGGTGATGGCCGCCGCCGCCAGCCCGGCAATGGTGAACACCGCCAGCTGGCGCAGGCCGTCCACCCCGGAGAACAGGAAGGTCACGTACGCGATGCAGGTGGACACCACGCCCGTGGCCAGCGTCGGCCACAGGTGCCGTGCGTTGGCGCGCGGGTCCAGACCGGGGCGCTGATGGCTGAACAGGTGGATCGGGTAATCCTGCACCACGCCGATCAAGGTAAAGCCGAAGGCTACGGTGATCCCGTGCACGCCATCGAACAGCAGCGCCACCGCGCCCAGGCCGGCCAGGCCGGCGCTCGCCAGCGGCAGCACGCCAAGCACCGGGATCTTCCAGCTGCGATAAGCGACCAGCAGCAACAGCACCAGGCCCACCGTATCCAGGGTCCCGATCCACTGCGCCTCGCCCTGGGTGCGTGCGGTGATTTCCACCGCGAATGCGCCCGGCCCGGTCAGCGTCAGCTGCGTGGAGGTGCCCTTGCCCACCTTCGCGAAGGCCGCTTGCACGGCATCGTAAGCCTGCTGCTGTCCGGTGGGGTCGAACCCGGCTGCGCGCGTCTGCACGATCAACAGCGCCGATGTGCCGGCACGGTCGAACCACACGTCATTGCGTGTCTGTGGTGCGGCCGCTGGCTGCAGGGTCTCGGCCAGATGCAGGATTTCCAGTGTGGGATCACGTGGCAGCAACGGCTCGACCATGGCCGCTGCCGGCGAGCCCAGGTCCTGCACGCGCGCCTGCAACGCTGCTTCCAGCGTTGGTGCATCCAGCGGGGTCGTGTCGAAGCTGTCGCTGAGCAGGTAGCGGTACGGCAGCAAGCGCCCCGGAATCGCCTGCAGCCCTGCGTTGCCGCCGTTGCCGACCAGTTCGAACAGATCCGGCTGCGCGGACAACGCTTGTTGTAGTTGCTGCGATTGTTCGGCAAGCACGACCGGATCGCTGTTGGACAGCGCCATCAGCAGCAGCCGCGAACCAGGGCCTTCGCCGAGTTCTTCAATCAGCAGTTTTTGCGCCGGCGTGCGCGGAGCGGGCATGAATTTGCGCAAATCCCCAGTGACCTTGAGCGTTTCGCTCAACCAGAGCCCGGCCACTGCCAGCAATGCCAGCCACAACAGCGCCAGGCCGATGCGGCGGTTTGCGTTCAATTCAAACGCCATGGTGTGGATGTCCTGCTGCAGCGGCCGACCGCTTACCGGCCGCGCGCGCGGCATGCAACGTCATCGGCAGCACACGATTTGTTGCTGCCAATGGTGTGATTTTTCTGGAGACGACCGGTGCAGCCGTTCCGCGCGCGGTCACGCGCCCGAACCGTGGCAGAGCGTGGTCAGTGCCGCCGCGTCGGTGACACTGGCCGCCTCGCGCGCAGCGCCGGCCAGCAGCGTGCGCTGCAGCTCGCCCTTGACCGGCACGCTCTCGATGCAACGCAGCTCGTCATTGCGGCCGTACAGGCGCAATTCGCGCACCTGCCTGGCCACGGCGGCGTCCTTGGGCTGCAGCGTCAGCTGCCAGGCCTGCGGCTGGCCCTGCCCACTGAGGCGGTACTGCTGTTCCAGCAGCGCGCGGTCGCCGGCCAGCAGCGCGCCGAAGCCGGATTTCAGCCCGGCCAGCTCGGGCACGCGGCGCAACGAGAAGCGACGCGGCGGCTTGCCGTCGCGTTCCAGCACGCCTTCGTCGCCGGTCAAGGTGGTGGTTTCGTGGTACGGCGCGCTTACCTCGCGCACCAGCGTCTGCGCATCCGGGCGGCGGTAGTGGCCCTGCACGCGCAGCGGCGTCTTCAGCAGCGCCGAGCCACGCAGTTCGACGAACTCGGTACTGACCGGGGCCGGGCGCGCCAGGCGCTGCAGCACCTGGCCCACATCCAGGGTCTCAGGCGGTGCGGCGCATAGCGGTGCGGCGCTGGACAGCAGTATCAGCATCCACGGCAGGGTGCGGCGCATCGGCATGGTGGGTGTTCCAGAAATCGTAGAAGTTGAACCAGTTGTATGGCGCGTAGCGGGTGTAATGTTCCAGCCTGGCAGCGTAATCGCGCATGAGTACCGCCAGCGCCGGGGCGCGCTGGCGACGCGGCAGGTCCAGGCCTTCGCTGAAGGTCTCGAAGGCCAGCTCGTAATGGTTGCCACCGCGATACAGGCCGAACGCCAGCACCACCGGCACCTTGAGCGCGGCGGCGATCAGCCAAGGCGAGGTCGGGAACATCGCATTGCGGCCCAGGAACATCGCCGGCAGCGCCGGGTCGCCCTCGCGCGGGCGGTCGATCAGCAGCGCCACCAGCGCACCGGCGTCGGTGGCTTCCTTGATCGCCATGACGATCGAGGTGGCGTCCATCCCGGCATCGATGATGTTGGCGGCCAGCTGCGGATTGAGCGCGCCCAGCAGGTCGGTCAGGGCACGATTGTGCGCCTTGTCCAGCACCACCTTGACCTGCACGTCCGGGCGCTCGGTGGCCAGCACGCGCAGCGCGTCGAAACTGCCCAGGTGCGAACCGAAGATCAGCACGCCGCAGCCGCGATCCATCTGCGTGTGCAGCTGGTCCAGGCCGGTGATGTCCACGCGGAAGCGCTGCATCTGCCCACACAGCATGTACACCCGATCCAGGATGGTGGAGGCGAAGGTGTGGATATGCCGGGCCACCTCGCGCAGCGTTGCCTCACGGCCCAGCACCCGCGCCAGGTAGGCACGCGAGGCGGCGCGTTCGGGCGCACGCACCAGCAGGAAGTACAGCGTGATCGGGTAGAGCATCGCCCGCCCCACCGCGCGCCCGGCGTGGCGGGCGATGCCGCGGATCAGCCATAGGGCAAAGCGTCCGCCGCCTTCGGGGCGCTGTTTCCAGTGATTGCTCATGCCATTGCCTCGGCCACCAGTTCGCCGCTGACCAGCAGCTGGTCGGCGCGCTGCACGCGAAAGCGCCAGCGCGGGCCATCGCCTTCCAGCGTGACCGACGCGGTCTGGCCCGGCAGCAGCGGCTGCGCGAACTTCACCTGCGGCAGGCGTGCCGCCGCACGCGGGCCGTGCAGCGCTTCCACGGCTTGCAGCACATGGTCGAGCACGACCACGCCGGGCACCACGGGGCGACCCGGGAAGTGCCCGGGCAGGCAGGGATGGTCATGCGGCACGACGAAATCCATAAGCGTAGAACTCAGATCCTGGGTTGAAGCATTGCAGCCACGGCCTTGTGTGCCTGCTTGGTCAATTGCTGGCGGTCCGGTGCATCCGGCCCGGCGACGGCGATGGGCGCGCCGATGCGCACGCGGATGATGCCGGGGCGCACCCTGAACACACCATCTACCGGCAACACCTTGCCACAGCCATCCAGCGCCACCGGGACCACCTGCACGCCAGCATCGATAGCGGCCTGCAGCAGCCCGGCCTTGAATGGCAATAATGCGCCGCTACGGCTACGGGTGCCTTCGGGAAACAGACACAACTGCTTGCCCTCGCGCAGCAGCGCGGCCGCCTGCCGCCGCACCAGCGCTCCGGCCCGGCGGCTGTCGCGGTCCAGGAACAGCATGCCGGTGGCGCGCGCATACCAGTTCACGAACGGCACCTTGAGCATTTCTTCCTTGAGCAGAAAACGCAGTGGCACCGGCAGTGCGTAGAACAGCGCGCAGATGTCGATGATCGACTGGTGGTTGCTGACGAACAGGTAGTTCCTGGACCAATCGACCTGGTCGCGCCCTTCCACAATCACCCGGGCGCCCGCGCCGCGGAACAGCACCGGCGCCCACATCCAGCCGCCCATGCGCAGCAGGCGGTCGGCATCGCGGGTCAGTGCCAGCAGCAACAGCGCATAGACGATGCCGCCAGCGGTAAACGCCAGCGTGAAGGCCAGTTGCAGCAAATTGAACACGGCCCACGCCAGGCGCGACGGCATCCTTGCCAACGGCATTTTTGTCTTGTCCCCGAAACTGTGCACGAACGTCGGTGCCCTTGAGCTACGCCGTCAGCGTAGCAAATCGCGCCAGAAGTCCGGCCCGAGCCGCGCCATCTGCCGCATGAAGTCCAGCAGATTACGGTAGGGCCGCTGCGGAAACCAGCGGGCGCGCAAGCAATATTCCCCGACGAAGAACCCGCCCAGCACGCCATAGGCGAGCAGGTTGGCAAACAACGAGGCGCGCGCATCGCTGATCGGCAGTGGCGAGGCAATGCCCAGTTGCGCCAGCACGCCACTGGGTTCTGCGCACAGGCCCAGCACCAGGTTGACCAGGGCCAACCCGCACAGCAGCAGCGCCCAGGCCAGGGTGAGGCGGCGCGTATAGCGGTACTGCGCCGGGGTCAGCGGCACGCCGGCCTGGCGGTACAGCCCTTCGACGATGCGGGTAATCAACGGCGTGCGCCCGCGGCGCAGGCTGCGCCCGAAGAACCAGGCGATCCAACCGGTGAACACCACCGGCGGCGCGGCCAGCAACAGCATCGCGTACGGCGACTGCCACAACGCCCACAGACCGGCCAGGGTCGCCAGCGCCAGCATCCAGGCCCACGGCCGACGGCCGACCATCGGCTCGATCAGCACCATCAGCACCAACAGGCCGCCGGCCACCACGGCCAGTTCGGGGCGATGACTGGCGTTGGCCCAATGCGCCAGCGGCGAGTACGCCACCGCCAGCAGCACGCCCACGCCCAGCACCCAAGGCGCAGACTCGCCAGGCGCGGCGGCGGGCGCCTCAGACGGTCTTGTTGGCTTGGACATGCGCCGACAATGCGCGCAACGACGCGAAGATGCGACGGTTTTCGTCGTTGTCCGAGCGCAGCTGGAAGCCGTAGCGCTTGCTGATCGCCAGCGCCAGTTCCAGTGCATCGATCGAATCCAGCCCCAACCCGGTGTTGAACAATGGCGCCTCTGGCTCGATGTCGGCGGGTTGGACGTCTTCCAGGTTCAGGCTTTCGACCAGGAGTTCGGCCAGTTCACGTTCGGCAGCGGTTTGCGAAGACATCCAGAGGGTTTCCAGGGTAAAAGGTCGTGGCAGAGGGGACCAGCGCGCCAACCGGGCACCAAGGCCGATGGTCGTGGTGGGCGAGGCATCGAGCCGGCAGTGTACGTAGCGTACCTGTCGGGTCGCGCGCCCGGCCCAGCGCGCATCCGGCGATCGCCCTGTCCTTGCAATGGTCGTCCTGTGAGGGACAGACGGCCCGCACAGCAGTCCGGGCCGCCGGTCAGGCTATCATGACTGCATCACGCTCGCCCGCTGCAGGTTCGTTCCAGGATGACTTCTCCCGTTGTTCGCCCCATCCCGGCCGCCGGGCCGGCCCCCGGACCGGAGTGTCCGGACGTCGTGATCGTTGGCGGCGGACCGGCTGGTTGCGCTGCGGCCATTGTACTGGCCGAGCTCGGTTGGGCGGTGACACTGCTGGAGAAGGCACAGCATCCGCGCTTTCATATCGGCGAATCGCTGCTGCCGATGAACATGCCCATTCTCGAGCGCCTGGGCGTGCTGGAACAGGTGCGCCGCATCGGCGTGCTCAAGCGCGGCGCGGATTTTCCCAACGATGCCGGCGGCTACAACACGTTCCGCTTTTCGCACGCGCTCGATGCCAAGGCCGACTTCGCCTTCCAGGTCCCGCGCGCGCAGTTCGACGAGGTGCTGTTCGCGCGCGCACGAGCAGTGGGCGTGGATGCGCGCGAGCAGGTCGCGGTGGAACAGGTGGACCTGGACGGCGAGCAACCGCTGCTGCGGGCGCGCACGGCCGACGGCCAAGTACAGCAGTTCCGCCCGCGCTACCTGCTCGACGCCAGCGGCCGTGACACCTTCCTGGGCAACCGGCTCAAACTCAAACGCGCCAATGCCAAGCACCAGTCTGCCGCGCTGTTCAGCCACTTCCGCGGCGTGACCCGCCGCCCGGGCGAGGATGCCGGCAACATCAGCATCTACCGGCATGCACATGGCTGGATGTGGCTGATCCCGTTGCCCGACGACATCATGAGCGTGGGCGCGGTCTGCTACCCCGAATACATGAAGACGCGCAAGGGCGACAGCGAGGGGTTTCTGATGCGCACGCTGGCGCTCAACGCCGAAGTCACCGAGCGTATGGCTGGTGCGCAGCGCGTGGCGCCGGTGCATGCCACCGGCAACTACGCCTACGCATGCACGCGCATGGCCGGGCCGCGCTGGCTGATGCTCGGCGATGCCTACACCTTCGTCGATCCGATGTTTTCCTCCGGCGTGTTCCTGGCCATGCACAGCGCCGAACGCGGCGCGGCGATGGTGGACGCGGCGCTGCGCACGCCGCAGCACGAAGCCATGCTGCAGCGCGCATTGCAGCGTGAGCTCAACCGCGGCATCGACGAATTCAAGTGGTTCATCTACCGCTTCACCTCGCCGACCATGCGCAGCCTGTTCGCGCAACCGCAGAACGTGCTGCAGCTGGAACAGGCCGTGGTGGCGATGCTGGCCGGCGATGTGTTCGACAGCCCCAAAGTTCGCCTGCGCCTGCGTGCCTTCCGCGCCATCTACGCACTCACCACGCTGTCGATGCTGCCGCGTGCCTGGCACTCGTGGCGCCAACGCCGGCGCCAGGCCAGGCTCGGTTTCGACGGCGACACCTTGCACCGAGACAGTCAATGACCGCTTCCCCCGCGCCTACTGCGCAGCCCCTGCGCGCTCCCCGCCTGCAGGTCGATTATGTCGACCAGACCGACCCGGCCGCGCTACTGACCGATCAGCAGGTGCTGGCGGTATTCGGCTTTGGCACAACTGCGCCACGCCTGCACGACCCGCGCTATCTGCGTGTGCCGCTGCAGCCGTACCAGGCCGATGTGCTGGAAGTGTGGCGCACCGATGCGCCGGTGCGTAGCGGCCGCGATGGCAACATCGCCTGGTCCAGCGACGGCCGCCTGCAGTTCGGCGTGATCGAAATCGACGAGCAGGATGTCGATATCGAAGACGCCGCCGCCAAGGCCTATGCCGAGATCACATCCTTCGTCAGCGGCAGCGACACGCCGCGCCTGTTGCGCATCTGGAACTACCTCGATGCCATCACCCTGGGCAGCGGCGATCGCGAGCGCTACCGCCAGTTCTGCGTGGGTCGCGCACGCGGGCTGGGCGCATTCGACACCGCGCAGCTACCGGCCGCCACCGCGGTGGGTCGCTGCGATGCTGAACGCGTCATCCAGATCTACTGGCTGGCCGCCGCCGAGGCCGGCCTGCCGCTGGAAAACCCGCGCCAGGTCAGTGCCTACAACTACCCGCGCCAGTACGGCCCGCAGCCGCCAAGTTTCGCCCGCGCGATGTTGCCGCCGGCCGGCAGCGACATGCCGCTGCTGCTCTCGGGCACCGCCGCTGTGGTCGGGCATGCCTCGATGCATACCGGCCAATTGCTGGCGCAGTTGGAAGAAACCTTCGCCAATTTCGATGCCCTGCTCGGTGCTGCACGGACGCATGCACCTGCCCTGCCCGCGCAGTTCGGCGCCGGCACCCGGCTGAAGGTGTATGTGCGCGAGCAGGACGACCTGGCCAAGGTCGCTCACGCCCTGGATGCGCGCTTCGGTGATGCGGTTCCGCGCCTGCTGCTGCACGCGGTGATCTGCCGCGACGAGCTGGCGGTGGAGATCGATGGCGTGCATGGGTGAGCCTGCACTGCGGCAGCCGGCAGCTCCGCGTGCTGGACCGCCCGGTGCCCGGCGCTGGCAAGCGCTCTGCGCGGTCATGATCGCCGCTGTGTCACGCCGCGCGGCACCCGCAGCGCACTGAACGGCATGCCCGGCGCGCTGCTGCGCGATTGCAGCGCTCAGCCGTTGAGCAGGCCCAGCACCAGATCACGCGGCAGCTTGCCGGTTTCGTTGCGCGGCAGTACCGCGAGCTTGCGCAGGCGGCGCGGCAGGAACACCGGATCGATGCTGGCGCGCAGCGCGGCAAGGATCTGCGCTTCGTCCAGCGCAGGCGCCACCACCAGTGCGGCGATGCGTCCGACGGCTTGTCCGGCGTCGGGCGTGAGTTGCACGACGATGCCATCGATCACGCCAGGAACGGCGAGCAGGCGGCGGGTGAGATCGGCCAGCGAAGCGCGCTTGCCGGCGATTTCCAGCAGGTCGGCCTGGCGCCCGCGCACCTGGAAGCGGCCGTCTTCGGCAACATCCATCATGTCGGCCAGCAACACCGGTGTGGCCAGATGCGGGGCATGCACCAACGTGCCGGCCTCCTGCACCTGCAACCGCACGCCCGGCAGCGGGGTCCAAGCCGCTTCCAGCGCGGTGCGACGCACGGCGAACACGCAGGTCTCGGTGGAGCCGAACATCTCGCGCACTTCCCCGCCGAAGCGCGCCTCGGCCGCCGCCGCGACCTCCTGCGCCAGCGGTGCCGTGGCCGAGACGATGCCCACCAACGGCGGCAGTACCACGCCCGATTCGACCAGCGCGCGCAGATGCACCGGCGTGGTCACCAGCACGCGCGGCTCCGGAATCTCTGCCAGCGCACGCGCCACATCGTCCGGAAAGAACGGGCGCCCGGCATGTACCGCCAACGCGGTCACCATCGGCAACAGCACCGACAATTCCATGCCGTACATGTGCTGCGGCGGTACCGTGGCCACCACATGCGGCACCGCATCGGTGTGCGCCCACAGGCTTTGCAGCGCCACCAGATCCTGTCGCGTGCTGGTCAGAAAGCTACCCCAGGTCTTGGGATTAGGTTGCGGTGCACCGGTACTTCCGGAGGTGAAGCCGATCGCCACCAAGGCATCGTCGGCCAGCAGCGGGATCGGGCCATCGGCCTGCGGCAGCTCGGCCGGCAGCTGCCAGTAACGCGGCGGCGCCAGCTCCAGCGACAGATCGCCCAGGCAATAGGTGTCGGCATGGCGTGCCTGCACTTCGCCGACCACGGCCGGCGCGCGCGAGGACGGCAGCAGCGACACCTGCCCGCGCAGCGCGCAGGCATAGAACGCCACCATGAAGTGGTAGCGGTCTTCGCATAGATTCACCGCGTGGCGGCCTTGCGGCAGTTGCTGTGCCAGACCGTGCACGTGCGCTGTGAAGGTTGCCAGATCCACCGACTGTCCCGCGCGCCACGCCAGCGGCCGGCCAGGCGCGCCGACGGCCATGGGGTGGGAAAGGGCAGGAGCAGACAGGCTGGGCATGTGCATCGACAATCGCAAAAGCGCGCTAGCTTGGCGCCCCGCCCGGGCCGCTGGCAAGTCGGCAGGTCGCCAGCCCGGGGCACGCATGCGCCGCTGGCGCGCTGCCGGTGTTCCCGAGGCCGCGGCGACGAAGCCACCAGGCCACGGATCTTCGGCCATTGTCGCGCTCGCCAGGCGCGCTGGTGACTGCGCGTGGACAACCGCCGCATGACCTGTGGCCCAAGCCTTGCGTGCGGATGAGCTGCTAGGCTTGGCCGTTCTCTTCAGTACCCCGTCGTTGCCGATGCCCAGATTGCTGCCGTTGACCCTTCTGCTGCTGACTGCCGCCGCGCACGCGCAGTCCGCCGCACCGCTCACCATTGAACGGGTCATGGCCGATCCGGACTGGATCGGGCCGTCGGTCGATCAGGCATGGTGGCAATGGGACGGCAAACAGGTGCAATACCTGCTCAAGCGCGACGACAGCCCGGTGCGCGACACCTACCGCCAGGGCATCGACGGTGCCGCCGCCGAACGCGTCGCCGATACCGCCCGCGCCGGCCTGGATGCCGCCAACCCCAGCTATGACGCCACCCGCCAGCGCATGTTGTTCGCGCGCAACGGCGACATCTTCCTGCGCGATCTGCGCTCGGGCGCGCTCACCCAGCTGACCCGCAGCAACGAGGTCGAATCGCGGCCGCAGTTCGCCAGCGATGGCGGTGCGATCTGGCGTGCCGGCAACAACTGGTACCACTGGCGCTCCGATGGCGGCACTGCGCAGGTTGCCGTGGTCAAGGCCGAGCGCGACCCCAATGCCGTGCCCAAGGCCGATACGTTGCGCGAGCAGCAACTGGCCACCCTGGCGACGCTGCGGGACGACCGCGAACAGCGCGATGCGCTGCGCAGCCAGGAAGATGCCTGGCGCCGTGCCGATGCCACCCGCGCCGCCGCGCCGGTGTATCTGGGCGATGAAGTCGAGATCGTCGACAGCGCCTTGTCGCCGGACGGCCGCCACCTGCTGGTGGTCACCCAGGCCAAGAGCGCCGAAGAAGGCCAGGCCGGCAAGATGCCCAAGTACGTCACCGAATCCGGTTACGAGGAATTCCAGGAAGTGCGTACCCGCGTGGGACGCAATGCGCCGGTCGCGCACACGCTGTGGCTGGTGGATGTCACCGCCGGCAGTGCGCGGCAGCTCTCGTTCGACGCGCTGCCGGGCATCGCCACCGACCCGCTGGCAAGCCTGCGCAAGGCCGCCAAGCGCGATGCGCTCAAGGGCAACCGCACCGTGCGCGTGGAAAGCGATGGCGATGGCAGCGGCCCGGCCGTGCACTGGAGCGACGACGGCCGCAACGTGGCAGTGGAAATCCGCGCCACCGACAACAAGGACCGCTGGATCGCCAGCGTGGATCTGGACACGGCCAAGCTGCAGCCACGCCATCGGCTGAGCGATGGCGCCTGGATCAGCTGGGACTTCAACGATTTCGGTTGGCTGCCCGACAACCGCACGCTGTGGCTGCTGTCCGAAGAATCCGGTTATTCGCACCTGTATACCGTGGACGGCAACGGCAAGCCGCGCCAGCGCACGCGTGGCAAGTGGGAAGTGTCACTGCCGGTGCCCAGTGCCGATGGCAGCGGCATGTACTTCCTGTGCAACCAGAAGTGGCCGGGCGACTACGAGGTGTGCAAGCTCGACCTGCGCACCGACCAACTCACCGAAGTGACCGCTTTGAACGGCGTGGAAGGCTTCAGCCTGTCGCCGAACGGGCAGCAGCTGTTGGTGCGTTACTCCGGTGCGTATCTGCCGCCGCAACTGGCGGTGGTGCCGGCCGCCGGCGGCCAGGCCAGGGTACTCACCGATACGCGCACAGCAGCCTTCAAGGCGCAGTCGTGGATCGCACCGCAATACGTACAGATACCCTCCAAGCATGGAGCCGGCACGGTCTGGGGCAAGTACTACGGCCCGCAGACGCCCGAGCCGGGCAAGCAGTATCCGATCGTGATGTTCGTGCACGGCGCCGGCTACCTGCAGAACGTTTCGCAACGCTATACGCCGTATTTCCGCGAGCAGATGTTCCACAACCTACTGGTGCAGCAGGGCTACATCGTGCTGGATCTGGACTATCGCGCCTCCGAAGGCTACGGCCGCGACTGGCGCACCGCGATCTACCGCAACATGGGCCACCCGGAACTGGAAGACTACCTGGACGGGCTGGACTGGCTGGTGACCACCAAGCAGGGTGACCGTGCGCGTGCCGGCATCTATGGCGGTTCCTACGGCGGTTTCATGACCTACATGGCGCTGTTCCGCAGCCCAGGCACGTTCAAGGCGGGCGCGGCGCTGCGGCCAGTGGGCGACTGGATGCAGTACAACCACGAGTACACCTCCAACATTCTCAACACGCCCGAGCTCGACCCGCAGGCGTACAAGACGTCCTCGCCGATCAACTACGCCGATGGGCTGCAGGACCATCTGCTGATCGCGCACGGCATGATCGACGACAACGTGTTCTTCAAGGACTCGGTGGACATGACGCAGAAGCTGATCGAGTTGCACAAGGACAACTGGCAGGTGGCGCCGTATCCGCTGGAACGCCACGGCTTTACCCGCGCCGACGCGTGGCTGGACGAGTACAAGCGCATCCTCAAGCTGTTCAACGAACAGGTGAAGCCACAGCGCTGAGCCGATGCTGCGCCCATTGCGAGATGGGCGCAGCGAGCGCGCAAGGAACAGGGCATCGCGTCTGCGGCCCCTGCAGGCGAGCGGCAGCGCCTGCCGTGCAAGCGCATGCCGCGTTGCCATGCGCTCACCTGCCCGTACGCCGGTGGCTCTAAGCTTGGTACCAGGATCGGCAAAGCGATGCTGCATTCGCGCCCTGCTGCACCGGTCTGCCGCATGCCCGGTGCGCCGCCTGCTTGGTGGCGATCGTCAACGACGTCGGCGCATACGAGGAGAGGCGATGGGCCTGTGGGACCGTTTGTTTGGACGCAACACCGCCGCGGCAAAGACGCCGCGCACCGAGCCCACCGTGGCGCCGGCCGCTATAGAAGAAGACGCGACAGCGGCCAGCGCCATCGACCCGGCCCTGCAACCGGCGCTGGCTGCATTCCAGCGTGGCGATCACGTTGGCGCCTACAGCGCGGCGTTGGCGCAGCTGCAGACCGGTGCCGACGCGCAACGGCTGTGCGCGTTGTCGCTGAGCGCACTGGATCGCTACCGCGAGGCCTATCCGCATTGGCTGGCCCTGTATGAGCTGGAGCCCACAGCGCACAACGCGTTGCAGCTGGCCACCACCGCGGTGATGTGCAACGAGATCGCGCGCGGTGAGCAGTGGTTGCTGACCTTCGACGATCTCAACGCGCACGAACGCGCGACTTCGCCGGCCGTTGCACGCACCAGCTTCCTGACCGCGCTGACCCGCGCCGGCCACGGCGCGCATGCCCTGCCGCACCTGGAATGGCTGCGCGAGGCGTACGCCGGCATGTCGATCACCGACAGCCACTTTCTGCAGGTGCGCGGCCTGCCGTTCCTGGAGGCGTTCCTGGAACGCAGCACGCCGTTGCTGCGCCAGTGCCTGCCGGCCGATGCCCTGCCCGGCTGGTATGCACAGCTGCAACCCGCGCTGGACCCGCCCGGGCAGGCGGTGGTTGCGGCGCACATCGCCGCGCTGCAATGAACGCCCCGCACCGCACCGCGTTGCAGCCGCGCGGCGGGTTGGTGACGCCACTGGCCTGGGTGTCGCTGTTGCTGGGTGTGGTCAGTGTGCTAGGCAATCTGTTGCAGGTCGTGGTGCTGGTGGCGGTGCCCGATGCCGGCACGCTTGCGCTGCCTGCCGGCATGCGGATCCCGCACGCCTGGCAATGGCTGATCGACCATGCGATGGCGCTGTCGCTGCTCGGCGTGGTGCTGTCGGTCGCGTTTGCCTGGCTGAGCTGGGCGCTGCTGCAGCGCCGCGAATGGGCACGCATCGGTTTCGTGGTGGTGTTGCTCGCCACCGGCCTGCTGAACTTCGCCGGGCTGGCCCTGATCGGGCCGCTGTTCGACGGCGTGCAGGCAATGCTGCCTGCCGAACTGGTGCACAGCCCCGAATGGCCGCAATTGCAGGTGCGTCTACAGGCCACCCGGCAAATGGCGCTGGTCCTCACCGGGCTGGGTGCACTGGCCATCGGCGGCCTGCACGCGGCGCTGGCCTGGCGGCTGTGCACGCCAGCGGTGCGCGCCGAGTTCAGCTGAGCGACTGCACGCGCCGCACCTCGCCCTGCGACAAACGAGCGCGCGTGGGTGGGCGCACTGGCGGCGAGACACGATTTAGAATCGGAGCATGAACGAATTCGACCGTGTACGCGATTATCTGACCGACCTGCAGGACCGCATCTGCGCCGCCGTAGAGGCCGCCGATGGCCGGGCGCGCTTCTCCGAAGACCTATGGCAACGCGAGGAAGGCGGCGGCGGGCGCACCCGCATCCTGCGCGATGGTGCGGTATTCGAACAGGCCGGCATCGGTTTTTCAGACGTCTCCGGCACCCGCCTGCCGCCCTCGGCCAGTGCCCACCGCCCGGAACTGGCAGGCGCCACCTGGCGCGCCTGCGGGGTGTCGCTGGTGTTCCATCCGCACAATCCGCATGTGCCCACCACGCACATGAACGTGCGCTACTTTCGCGCCGAACGCGATGGCGAGGTGGTGGCGGCGTGGTTCGGCGGCGGCTTCGACCTGACCCCGTTCTACCCGGTGGACGAAGACGTGCAGCACTGGCATCGCACCGCGCAGGCGCTGTGTGTGCCGTTCGGCGAGGAACGCTACGCCGCGCACAAGCGCTGGTGCGACGAGTATTTCTTCCTGCGCCACCGCAACGAAACGCGTGGCGTGGGCGGCCTGTTCTTCGACGACCTGGGCCAGGACTTCGAACGCGACTTCGCCTACCAGCAGGCGGTGGGCAATGGCTTCCTGGACGCCTACATTCCGATCGTGCAGCGCCGCAAGGACCAGCCTTTCGGCGAGCGCGAACGCGAGTTCCAGCTGTACCGCCGCGGGCGCTATGTGGAGTTCAACCTGGTCTACGACCGCGGCACCTTGTTCGGGCTGCAAAGCGGCGGGCGAGCGGAGAGCATCTTGATGAGCCTGCCGCCGCGGGTGCGCTGGGAGTACGGCCATGCAGCCGAGCCTGGCAGTGCCGAAGCGCGCTTGCTGGATTATCTGGTGCCCCGCGACTGGCTGGGTTGATCCTATCGGCGGCTGGCGGCTGGCGGCTGGCGGCTGGCAAGCGTGGTCCGGCCGTTGGCTTTTACGTCTGCACTGATGCAGGCGGCCAGCGCCGCCATATAAACCTGAATTGGCGAGATGAAACACTGTGTTGATTCAGTGGATTAGTTTGGCCTATTCAAATTTGTGATTAAGACATACTGCGCAAACAGCGCGCAACATCCCAAAGCGTGCCGCAGCGTAAGGCAATCCGCGCTTTCAACCGTAGAAAATAAAAAGCCCCGCAGACCAGGGGGAGGTCGGCGGGGCCAGGGAACGGAAACTTGGGGAGGAGTTTCCGCTCCGAGATCTGCTCCAGGGGATGGGAGAGATCTGCCGACAGGCGTTGCGCCCGTCGAGGGATATAACACCACTTTCCACATTGATGGATCGTGAAGATAACTGTTAAAAAAATGTAGAATTTAGCGGTTATTCATTCCCTCGACGCTGCATGCAGTTGCGTTATCACGCGCGCTCCGTATAACTGATCTGTGTATCCAGCATATCGCTGGAATTCATCACGTCAGTGCGCCTGGTCCCAGTTATCGCCAATGCCCGAATCCACCACCAGCGGCACGCGCAACGCGGCGGCAGCGGCCATGCGCGTGGTGACTTCGGCCAGTAGCGTATCGACGAAATCGATGTCTGCTTCGAACACCAATTCATCGTGCACCTGCAAGATCATCTGTGCGCGTTGCGCGTGGTCGGCGATCCAGCCATCCACGCTGACCATGGCGCGCTTGATGATGTCGGCGGCGGTGCCCTGCATCGGGGCGTTGATGGCGGCGCGCTCGGCACCGGCGCGCTGGCCCTGGCTGCCGGCGTTGATGAAGTCCAGATACAGGCGGCGGCCGAACACGGTTTCCACGTAGCCCTTGTCGCGCGCCTGCTGGCGCGTGGTCTCCATGAAGTCGCGCACGCCCGGGTAGCGGCTGAAGTACAGCGCGATGTAGTCCTGCGCTTCGCCACGGCCGATGCCGAGCTGACGTGCCAGGCCGAAGGCGCTCATGCCGTACATCAGGCCGAAGTTGATCGCCTTGGCGGCGCGGCGCTCATCCCCGCTGACGGTGTCGATGGTGCGGCCGAACACTTCCGCAGCGGTGGCGCGGTGCACGTCGGCACCGGACTCGAACGCACCCACCAGGCCAGGGTCGCCGGACAGGTGCGCCATGATGCGCAGCTCGATCTGTGAGTAGTCGCAGGCGATCAGCTTGCGCCCGGCCGGGGCGACGAAGGCGCGGCGGATGCGGCGGCCGTCTTCGGTGCGGATCGGGATGTTCTGCAGATTCGGGTCGGACGAGGACAACCGCCCGGTGGCGGCGCCGGCCTGGTGGTAGCTGGTGTGCACGCGCCCGGACTGCGGGTGGATCATCTCCGGCAGCTTGTCGGTGTAGGTGCTGCGCAGCTTGGCCAGGCCGCGGTACTCCAGGATCACCCGCGGCAGTTCGTGCTGGTCGGCGATGGCTTCCAGCGCTTCCTCATTCGTCGAGGGCTGGCCCTTGGGCGTCTTGACCACGGCGGGCAGCTTGAGCTCGTCGAACAGCAGCGCCTGCAGCTGCTTGGGCGAATCCAGGTTGAAGGTGCGCCCGGCCAGCTCGGTGGCCTTCTGCTGGGCGGCGAGCATGCGCTTGGACAGGTCCGCGCTCTGGCGGCGCAGTTCGGCTGCGTCCACGCACACGCCGTTGGCCTCGATGCGCGCCAGCACGCTCACCAGCGGCATTTCGATCTCGCGATAGACGCGCTCCAGGCTGGGCTCGGCGGCCAGGCGCTGGCCCAGCACCTGGTGCAGGCGCAGGGTGATGTCGGCGTCTTCGGCAGCGTAGCCGGTGGCGTCTTCCAGGCTGACATGGGCGAACGGGATCTGCTTGGCGCCCTTGCCGCAGATGTCTTCGTACGTGACCGTGTCGTAGCCCAGATAGCGCTTGGCCAGGCTGTCCATGTCGTGGCGGGCGCTGCCGGAATTGAGCACGAAGCTCTCCAGCAAGGTGTCATCGGCATAGCCGGCCAGCTCCACGCCGTGGCGGCGCATCACGTGCAGGTCGTACTTGCCGTGCTGGCCGAGCTTGCGCACGGCCGGGTCGGTGAGCAGCGGTGCCAGCTGCGCCAGTGCCTGGGTGCGGTCGAGCTGGGCGGGGGCACCGGGGAAGTCGTGGCCGAACGGCAGGTAGGCGGCGTAGCCGGGCTCGGCGGCGACGCTGAGGCCGATCAGGTTGGCCTGCAGGGCATCCAGGCTGTCGGTTTCGGTATCGAAGGCGAACTGGCCGGCCTCACGCAGGCGCGCGATCCAGCTGTCCAGCTGTTCCTGGGTCAGGATTGTCTCGTACTGGCCGGGTGCGGCCAGTGCCGGATCGATATCTACCGGCGCGCTGGCTGGGCCGGAGACGAAGCCGGTGCCGCGGGCGCGGCCGGGTTCGGTGCGGGCCACCGCCATCGCTTCGGTCTGCACGCCAGCGGCGGCGGCGCCACCGAGTTCGCGCAGTGCCTGGCTGAAGCCATAGCGGGCATACAGCGCGGCCAGCGTTTCGCTGTTGGGCTCGCGCAGCTCCAGCGCGCGCGGGCCGCTGGCCAGGGTCACGTCGGTCTTGATGGTGACCAGCTCGCGGTTGAGCGGCAGCCGCGGCAGCGCGGCGCGCAGGTTGTCGCCGATCTTGCCCTTGATCTTGTCGGCATTGGCGATGACCCCGTCGAGCGAGTCGTATTCGGCCAGCCATTTGGCGGCGGTCTTGGGGCCGCACTTTTCCACGCCGGGCACGTTGTCGATGGCATCGCCCATCAGCGCCAGCAGGTCCACGATCTGGTCGGGGCGCACGCCGAACTTGGCGATCACCGCTTCGTCCGAGTCCATGCGGCTGCCGCTCATGGTGTTGACCAGTTCGATGCCCGGACGCACCAGCTGGGCGAAGTCCTTGTCGCCAGTGGAGATGGTGACGGCCAGGCCATCGCTGGCACCTTGCAACGCCAGCGTGCCGATCACATCGTCCGCTTCCACGCCGTCGATGCGCAGGATGTCGATGCCCAGCGCATGCACGATGTCGCACATGGGCTGCACCTGCGCGCGCAAGTCGTCGGGCATGGACGGGCGGTTGGCCTTGTAGTCGGCATACAAGTCATCACGAAATGTCTTGCCGGGCGCATCCACCACGAAGGCGACGTAGGCCGGGCGCTCCTTCAAGGTGGCGCGCAGCATGTTGACCACGCCGAACAAGGCGCCGGTGGGCTCGCCCTGGGCGTTGGTCAGCGGCGGAAGCGCGTGGAACGCGCGATACAGGTAACTGGACCCGTCGATCAGGACTAATCTGCTCATGGCCCGATTCTACGCTGCACGCCCACAGCGCACCCGGCCGGCGCATACTCGGCGGCGACCTCACACGGACCATCACGATGAACAAAGCACGTTTCTTGCTGCTGCCGCTAGTGCTGCTTGGCGGCTGTGCCACCACCAATCCTGGCGGCGGCGATGTGCCAGCCAATGCCGACGTCACCAGCAAGACCATGGGCAATGGCGACAAGGTGGACGAATACCGCGTCAACGGTGAACTGGAAATGGTGCGCGTCACGCCGGCACGCGGTGCGCCGTATTTCCTCTACGACCGCGACCACGATGGACACACCGATGCGGAGAAGGACAAGGTCAACAAGGTACATTGGCAGCTGTATAGCTGGTGATTCGGGAATCGGGAATCGGGAATCGTAGAGCGTAAGCACGGCGGCGTTGCCGGCCGCTCGTGCCGGCAATGCTCAGCGTTCTTCCAGCGGGCCGGTGACGCGTTGCAGGTCGTCGATGCCGGCCGGGGCCAGTTCCTTCATCAAGGCCAGGAAGTCGCAGCCCACCAGGCGCTGGGCGCGGCGCAACAGCATCGGGACCGGGCTGGAAGGCTCGCAGCGCGCGTAGTAGGCGCAGATCTCGTCCAGGCGGCGCAGCACATCGTCCGGGCCGGCAATGGCACCGGGTGGGCGGGCGCTGCTGGATGCCACCTCGCCCTCGCGTGCCGGCGGTGGCACCGCCGTCGCGCGCCTGCCAATGCGGCAACACGAAGCGCTCCAGCTCGCGTAGGTCGGTCAACAGCGGGCGCAGGTCTGGCGCGGCGGTGCCCAGGCGTTCGGTCAGCAGGGCGTCGATCGCACGCGTGCGCGCCAGCGCATCGGTGATGGCCTGGGCAGAGGCGGCCAGGGTCTCGAGCGCGCAGTCCAGGCAGCAGGCTTCGATCTCGGCCAGGCTGGGGCCGCTCTGCCCGTCGGCTAGCTTGATGCTGCCGTTGGCTACGCGCAGGTCGCGCAGGCTGAAACGGCCCAGCCGCGGCGACTGCACGAATGCGGTGGTGCGCAGCGCGCCCAGCAGGCCCATGGGGTCGCTCAGGCCGACCAGGGCGTTGACGCGCGAGGTGGGGTCGTTGTCGTCGTCGGCATCCAGTTGCGGGTGCACGCTGTCCCAATGCTGCTCCAGCAGGCCGTGGATCAGCGCCAGGGTGTCGGCCCAGCCGGGCAGCCCGCGCAAGCGCAGCCAGGCCGCGCCGAGCCGGCTGGCCACGCGCAGGTCGCGGCTGCGCCGGCTCAGCTCCAGCGCCAGCGTCTGCACCTTGTCCCAGTCCGGCTCTTCGGCGGCAATGACGGCATCGCCCAGGCTGCGCTCGGCGCGGATGGCCGAGTCGCGCTCCAGGCGCAGGAAGTCCGGGTCGTATTCCAGATCCGGGCCGGCCGGTGCGTCGTCGCTGACCGGTGCGAGCAGGGTCTGCAGGGTGCTGTCGTCGTGCATGGCATGGGCTCCGTCGGGGGAGCCGCCGCAACGAGGCGGCGGCGGGGCGATTACTGGGGGGTACAGACCGCGTCCGGGTCGCCGGCATCGCAGGCCGGCTGCTGGTCGTCGGGCAGGCGCAGGCCGGGGCGAACCAGGCCGAACGCGCGATACGGCGTCCCGGAGCTGGACAGATCAACAAAGGCGATGGTGCGGTTGGCCGAACTCTGCGCGCGACTGGCGAACGCAGAGGCCGGCACGTTGAAGCTGGAGCCGCCGCTCAGGTCCAGCAGGCCGCCAGCGGCGGTGGTGGCGTCGAAGTAGGCCGGTGGCGCGCCCACCATGCCGATGGTCTGCGACCCGCTGCCGATGAGGTAGATCGGGTCCTGCTGGGTGCCGATGCGGCCGGTGGCCGAGAAGCTGCCGGTGCCATCGCGCAGGGTGGCGCGGCCTTCCTGCAACAGATCGCCGCGCACCGACAGGAACAAGGCGCTGTTGCCGGCATCCACGCTGTAGACGCTGCCGTTGGCCCGCACCAGGGTGAGGGTGCCGGCGTTGGTCAGGCTGAAACCATTGCCGGCCGTGAAGTCGCCCAGGCGCACCACGCGGTTGTCGATGAAGGTGGCCGCATCGCCCAGCATGACCGGACCACCGGCACTGCCACTGAGCAGGTTGGTACCCAGCGTACTGCCGGCGCGCTGGTCAATGCCCGCTGTGGCCTGCAGCCAGGTGCTGGCACCGCTGAGCTGTCCATCCAGCAGCAACACCGCGCCACTGCCCAGCCGCAACAACGTGCCGCCATCCACGCGCCCGCTGACCTGCAGCGTGGTGGCGCTGAACACGTCCAGCCCCTGCGCGCTGACATCGGCCAAGGTGCCGATGCTGTTGCCGGCACCGGCGAGCGTGGCCGCACCGGCGGCGCTGCCGTTGAGCTGGCCGACACGCAGGCTGCCAGCGCGCTGGGTGATCGCACCGCCGCTATGCAGGCTGAGCGTGCCGGCCGTGGCGACATCGTGGCCGAGCAGCATGGCACCGCCGCTGGTCAACGCCACGGTGTTGCCGGTGATCGCGCCACTGCTGGACAGCTGTCCGCCGGCCTGCAGGTCCACCGCACCGCTGGATTGCACGGCGGCGGCCAGGGCGTTGCGATCGGCCAGGGCGATGCTGCCGCCGCTGGCCTGCACACTCCCCTGGAAATCGTTGCCGGCGTCGGTGAGCACGATGGCACCGGTGCCGGCGTCGAGCAGGCTGTTGCCGAGGACGGTCAAGGCGCCCTGCTGGGTGATATCGGCGCCGGTTGCGGCCGGGCGCGCGATGGCCTGCGCGGTGACCCTGCCATTGTCGCTACCCGCAGCGGTGCCGCTACGCGCCAGCAGCGTGCCGCCGATGCGGCCCTGGCCCAGGTTCAGGCCGGCACCGCTGGCCGCATCCAGCGCGCCCACGTCCAGGTTGCCCAGTGTCAGTGCGTTGCGATCGCGCACGCGGGTATCGCCGCCGCTCAGGCTGAGGATGGATTGGAAATCATTGCCCGTATCGGCCAGCGCGATGGTTGCGCCGGCGCTATTGATGCGGCTGGCACCGGTGACGGTCAGCGCGCCGGTCTGGCTCACCGCACCGCCGTTGCTGGTGGCATCCAGATCGCCGTTGACCAGGCCAAAACCCAGGTTCAATGCACCGTTGCTGGTGACATTCAATGCGCCGGTGTCGAGTGCATCCAGGCTGAGCGCATTGGCATCGCGCACCCGCGTGGCGCCGCCGGTCAGGGCAAGCCCTCCCTGGAAATCGTTGCCCGCCGCATCCAGCACGATCGCGCCGCTGCCGGCATCCACCACGCTGTTGCCGGCGACCTGCAGCGTGCCCGCGCCCTGGGTGATGGCGGCGTTGGTGCTGCGCAGGCTCAGCGTGCCGCCGGCGGTGATGCCCTCGCCCAGTGCAATCCCGTTGGCACCGCTGAGCTGCACATCGCCACCGCGCACGGCGTGCGTGGTGGTGAGGACAGCGCCGCGCGCCGTGAGGCTGAGCGCGCCGGTACCGACATCGATCGCACTGGCAGGCAGCTGCAAGGCACCGCCGGCATCCAGCGAGACCGAGGCGTTGCCGCTGCTCTGCAAGGACGCCATCTGCAGGTCGTTGCGATCCACCAACGCGATGCCGGAGGCGATCGCGTTCACTGCACCGGCGAAATCGTTGCCGGCGTCGTCCAGCGCGATGGCACCACTGACAGCATTGAGCGTGCTGGTGCCGTTGACGCGCAGTGCGCCTGCCTGGGTGATGCGGCCGCCGTTGCTGGTGGCGGTCAACGCGCCATCGACGCGGCCCTGGCCCAGATTCAGTGCGCCGTTGCTGGCGATGGTGAGTGCACCGGTGTCCAGCGTGCCCAGGGTGAGCGCGGAGCCGGCCGTGAGCTGGGTCGCGCCACCGGTGAGGCTCACCGTGCCTGCGAAAGCATTGTTGCCGGTCAGCGTGATAGTGCCGGCGTCGGCACCGAGGCTGCCGGTGCTGCTATCGAGGGTGGTCGCGCCGCCCACGCTGAGCGCACCGCGTTGCACGATGTCGCCGCCGTTGCTGATGGCCGTCAGTGCACCGTCGCTGCGACCGCTACCCAGGCTGAGCGTGTCCTTCACCGTCGCGTCCAGGGCACGTTCGTTGCTGGTTGCGCGCAGGCTGGTCACCGCAAAGGTCTCCAGGCTGAGTGCATTGCGATCGACGATCTGGCTCGCACCACCGACAAGGCGCACTCCGCCCTGGAAGTCGTTGAACCGGTGGGTGAGCGTGATCGTTCCGGTACCGGCATCGATCATGCTGTCGCCACCCACCCCAATCGAAAAGGCCTGGCCGATCGCGCCGCCATTGCTGGTTGCACGCAAATCGCCACGCACGCCGGCCATTCCCAGGTCCAGCGCACCGGTGCTGGTCACCGTGAGGCGATCGGCGCCAACGTTGCCCAGCGTCAATGCATTACGGTCCACCAGCGTCACACCTTGTGAGAACACCGATAGCGCGCCGACGAAATCGTTGCCGACGTTGTCCAACCTGACGTCACCGGCGTTCGCTTCGATGACGCTGCTGCCTGAGACCACCAGTGGCCCCGTCTGCGACACCGAGCCGAACACGCTGCTCGCCGCCAGCGTACCGACCGTACCCTTGCCGAGATTGAGCGCACCCACCGTCGAGACATGCAGCTCTCCGACGTTGAGCATGCCCAGCGTCAGTGGCGTAGCGGTACCAATCCGCGCCGCTGCCGCGTTGAGCGTGAGCTTGCCCGCCAGATCGTTGGCTGGATCGTTCAAGAAGATGGCGCCCGCGCCTGCGTCAAGCACAGCGTCACCAAGGACACGGAGCGAGCCGCCCTGCCTGATCGCACCGCCATTGCTGCGCGCCGACAGCGTGCCGGCGACGACGCCAACCCCCAGATTCAGATCGCCCTGGCTGGTGGCCTGCAGCGTGGAGGTGTCCAGCCGCCCCAGCGTCAATGCAGTGGCATCGGCAATCCCCACCGCGCCACCACGCAGCGAGACGGTTCCAGCGAAGTCGTTGCCTGGCGCTGTCAATGCAATGGTGCCCGCACCCGCATCGAACGAGGCATCGCCAGACACCGACAACGTGCCTGTCTGTGCGATGGCACCGTTGGCGACGGCGGCGATGCTGCCCATGCGCGAGGTTGCCAGCGACAGCGCATGGGCATCGCGCAGTTGTACCGCACCGGCGGCCACGGCCACGGTGCCGCCGAAGTCGTTTCCGGCCTGGTTCAAGGTGACCGCGCCGGCGCCGGCGTCGATCACGCTGTTGCCGGCGATGACCAGTGCACCGGCCTGCCCGATGGCAGCACCGTTGCTGACCGCCAGCAGGCTGCCCGCACTGCCCTGGCCCAGATCCAGCTGCCCATGGCTGGTGACGTCGAGCGCGCCGGTGACGAACCGCTCCAGGGTGAGCAGGTTGGAATCCACGATCTGCGCGTTGCCCGCCGCCAGGGTGAGCGCACCGCGGAAATCATTGCCGTCGGAGTTCAGCACGAGCGCGCCGCTGCCGGCATCGACCGTACTGGTGCCAGTGACCAGCAACGCACCGGTCTGCGTCACGGCCCCGCCGTTGCTGGTGGCGACCAAGATGCCATCGATCGTGCCGCTGCCCAGGTTCAATGCGCCGTTGCTGGTGGCGGTGAGGTTGCCGGTGTTGAGCGTGCCCAGCGTCAACGCATTGCGGTCGTTGATGTTGGTGAGGCCGCCGCTGAGCGTGACGGCCTGCTGGAAGTCGTTGTTGCCGGTCAAGCTGATGGCGGCGGTGCCGGCGTTTGCACTGGTCGTCTCGCGCACCAGCAATTGGCCGGCGGTCTGCTCGATCGCGGCATTGGCCGTGCGCAGGGTCAAGGTGTTGTTGGCGGTGATGTCGTGCGCAAGCGTCAGCCCGTCGCGGGCGTCGAGCACGACATTGCCGCCGCTGAGGGCACCCTGGGTGGCCAGTGGACCGGCGTTTGCGGTCAGGGTCAGTCCACCGGTGCCGGCGGTGATCGCCGATGTCGGTAGCGTGATCGCCTGCGCGTTCAACACGATGTTGCCGCTGGTGTTGCCGGCGATCGAGGAGACCGTCAGCGTGTTGCGGTCGGTGAGGGCGATGCCGTTGCCGGTGGCGCCGACGGCGCCCTGGAACTCGTTGTCGGCATTCTCCAGCGTGATGCCAGCGCTGCCGGCATTCAACGTGCTGTTGCCGGTCACGGTCAGGCCGTTGGCCTGGGTGATTGCGCCATTGTTGCTGGTGGCGGCCAGCGTACCAGTGATGGTGCCGCTGCCCAGGTTCAATGCGCCGTTACTGGTGGCGGTGAGGTTGCCGGTGTTGAGCGTGCCCAGTGTCAGCGCATTGCCATCGGCGATGCTGGTGAGGCCGCCGGTCAGCGCGACGGACTGCTGGAAGTCGTTGTTGCCGGTGGTCAGCGTGATCGCGCCACTGCCGGCATTGAGGCTACTTGCACCGGTCACGGTCAGGCCGTTGGCCTGGGTGATCGCACCGTTGTTGCTGGTGGCGGTCAGCGTGCCGGTGATGGTGCCGCTGCCCAGGTTCAACGCGCCAGTGCTGGCGGCGGTCAGGTTCCCGGTGGTCAGTTCGCCCAGCGTCAGCGCATTGCCATCGGTGATGCTGGTGGCACCGGCCTTGATGTTCACCGCTTTGACGAAGTCGTTGCTCGTAGTGTTCAGGGTGAGCGCATGGGACCCGAGCGCGAACGTACTGATCCCCTTCACCTGGAGGGCGGTGCCCTGACCGAGATCGCGCGCATTGGTCAGGCTCAGATCGCCGTCTATGAAGCCATTGATCTTGGCGATCTTGTTCTCGCCGGTGAGCAGCAGGTTTTTGCTGACGCTGGCAAACAGGTCGCCGGCGGTCAGGGTGCCGGTTTGCTGCACGCTGCCCTCAGTGATATAGCTGATCGAGCCGCTGCCGACATTGATGCTGCCGCTGCCACCAATCGATGTTTCAGTGCTGCCATTGGCAACCAACGAGACATTGCCGTCCCTTCCGACATCGGACAGCGAAACAGCGCTGATGATGCCGCTGTTGTTGACGAGCTGGTTGAACAGCGCTCTGGCGGCGCTGGCCTGCAAGGTGATGGTACCGCCGGGTGCGATCAGACTGTCGGTGTTGTTCGCCGCCGCTCCGCCTAGCTGGCTTTGCAACCCTGTCTCGATGACGACGCCGAAACCGCCACTTTCGAAATTGAGCGTGGCGCGGTTGGCGCCGGCCAGTGTGATGTTGCCCGCCGTGGCGGTGATGGTGCCGTTGTTGACGACCTGGCCACCGATCAGGTTGACCGAGCCTGCCGCCGCAGTGATGGTGCCGTTGTTGGAGACGAACGAAGTGCCGCCGCCGGCATCGAGCGTGTTGCCGTTGTTCATGAAATCGGCCGCGCTCATACCCAGGCTGCTGGCCACCAGGCCGCCGACATTGACCTGCGCGCCAGGGCCGAACAGCACGCCATTGCTATTGACCAGGAACACCTGCCCGTTGGCGTTGAGTTTGCCAAAGATCTGGCTGGCCGAACTGCCGCCAATCAAATTGAGCACCACCGCAGCGCTGGAGGGCTGGTCGAACCGCAGCGTGGCATCCGCGCCGAGGTTGAAGGAGGACCAGGTCAATGCCATCCGGTCCGAGGTCTGGGTGATGACCTGGCTGGCGCCGGTAGGTACCGGGAGGGCGCCGGTGCCACCGACAATGCTGCCGTTGGTCGGCAGCTGAGTACTGGCAACCTGCGCGGCGGCAGGCGCACTGAGTGTGAGCGCGGCGGCCAGCGCCAGCGCCAGCGGGGAGCGCGGCGGCAGCGCACCAGGGGAACGGGCGGCAGCGGTCGCGGCGGTGTGGTTGGCGTGCATGCGCAGATCCCTCAGAAAGTGAAGCCGAAACGCGTGTAGATACGGGCGTCGTCGCGACCATCGGAGGCGTTGCGGCGTCCGGTCGGCAGGGCGGCGGTGAGGCGCCATTCGAAATTGGCGTACTGCGGCAGGCGGAAGGTGAAACCCACACCGGCGGCGTCGAAGGTCGCCGGCGCGGCTATCCCGTTGGACGCGTACACGCGGGCGTGGTCGGCGAACACGTCCAGCTCCAGCAGCTCGCGCCACGGGCGGCCGTTGAACGGCGAGGCGACATCGGCAAAACCCGGCGCATCGACGTGGTATTCCAACCCGGTGTAATAACCACGGTCGCCCAACGCATCGGAGACCGGATAGGACCGCATGCTGTCCGGGCCACCGACGGCGAATTGCTCCAGCGGCGCCAGGGTGTTGTCGCTGTATTGGCCGCTGACCTTGAAATACAGGCGCTGGGTGCGGGTGAGGTACTGCAGGCGGGTGTAGGACAGCCGCGCCAGGGTGAAATGGCTGTCGCGATCGGGGGTGACCAGGTCCGGGTCGGCCGAGTCGTCGCGCAAGGCCTGGCGCACGCTGAGCTGCAACAGGTCCACCCCGCGCCAGCGCAGGTCGGTGCGGCGCAGCGAGGCGCCGAGTTCGGCCACGTCGAAGGACTGGTCCGAGAGCCGGGTGCCGGCCGCTTCGAGCCGCGAGGTTTCGCGCAGGTAGCGCGCCGATGCCTGCAGCTGCAGCAGATCCTGGTTGATGAATTTCCAGTCGGCGCCGGCATACACCACGGCTGTCGGTCCCCTGAGGCCAAGCCGGGCGAACAGGCCGTTGCGCACTTCCAGCTCGCTGCGGCTGGCGCCGACCACCGCACTCAGGCCGGACACCTGGCTGATCGGCAAGGCGTATGACAACGCGCCGATCTGGCTTTGCCGCGGCGACAGCGAATAGGCGTAATTGGCCGCGAACACATCGCCCAGGCCGAGCGGGCTGTTCCAGGTGATGCCCACCTGGGCGCGATAACGGCCGGTGAGTTCGGTACCGTAGTTGTTGCCGCCCAGGCTGATCGTGTACGGGCGCGCGGCTTCGCTGGCGACCAGCACCACGTCGGTCTCGCCAGCGTTCTGGCCAGGCTGCAGCACCGAGGACAACGACACGCCGGGCAGGTCGCGCGTGTACAGCAAGGCGGTGTCCACGTCCTGCTTGCGCAGCGGGCGGCCCTGCAGCTGGCGCAAGGGCGCCGACAACGCGGTGCCACGATAACGCGCCGCGCCCTGCACGGTGATCTGGCCGATCCGTCCTTCGAGCATGCGGATCTCGATGAGGCGGTCCGCGCCCGGGGTTTGCGCCGGCAGGTAGGCGGTGCTGACGATGAAGCCGGCGCTGCGATAGGCCTGGGTCACGGTGTCGGCCACCGCCTGCAGCTGGTCGAAGCGCAACGCCACTTCCGGCTGGCCCTGCGCCAGCGCGGCGAAGGCGGCATCGGCCACGGCCTGGATGCGCGCCGGGTCGATACCGGCGTCGGGGTAGTTGCCGACCTCGCGCACGCGGAAGCCGCGTACCGGCAGGGTTGCTGCGGCATCGCCGCGATCCTTCATGGCCGGCAGTGCGGCACCGCTGCCGGCAACCGGTGCTACGGAATCCTGCTGTCCATGCGCCCAGCTGGGACCGGGCAGCAGCAGGCACGCAGACACCGCCGCGGCCAGACACGTCATACGCATTCGTCACTTACCCCTGAAAACATCCGTTGTCGCGCATGCCCGACGGCGTCGGCTGCGCATGCGGCAGTCTCGAGACCCGGGTGATGTTCGGCGGGCGGGCACTCACTCCTGACTGAACGTCGGTCGAACCCCAACGCACCTTCACGGAATATTAGCAATATTAATGCAACGACGGTCACTGTTACGACGATTGCCACGTTACGACGACGGCGCTGGCTGAACCGGTTCGCTTGCCGGGGTGGGCGGGCGTAGGGGTCGGCCGGCCGCAGCGGCGGGTTGCGCAAGGTAGCGCCCTGCGCCTGCCGCGCGGCCTCCAGCACGCTGCGGCGGCGTGCGCGGTACTGCGCGCGGTCGAGCTGGCCGTGCTGATGCGCCTGCGCCAGGGCCTGCAGTTGCGCGTTGGCCGCGTGCTGCGTGGTGCCGTCGTGGCTCATGGCAATTCCCGCAGCACGCGAAAGCCCACATCCGGCTGCGCCGAGCCGTTGTCGCTACGGCTGGCCTGCACGGTGCAGTCGGATCAGTAGCTGGCAAAGCTGCCGCCGCGCGCCTGCACCCCGGCGCCAGTGGAGACCCATTCCCAGACATTGCCGGTGAGGTTGATGAGGCCCCAGGGGTTGGCGTCGCGCCCGCGTGCGGAGACCGGCGCGCGCACGGTGTCGCTGGCGCTGGCGGTGGGCGGCACGCAGTTGCTGTCTTCGGCCTGCCGCCAGTTGGCCCCGGCCTGCGCGGCATGCAGCCATTCGGCATCGCTGGGCAGGCGGTAGCGCCAGCCGCCGCTGCCGATGGTCAGCCAGCGCAGGTAGGCGCGGGCCTGGCTCAGGCTGATGTTGCGCACCGGCGCGCGGGCCAGCTCGGGGGTGCTGGCGGCCTGCGCGGTACAGCGGCCGGTGGCCTGGCAGAACAGGTTGAAGTCGGCCACCGCCACCTCGCCGCGCGATAGCGCATACGGCTTGCCGCCATCGCGGCCGGGCACCACCACCAGCATCGGCCCGCAGGTGTCGCCCAGGGTGTCGAAACAGGCCGCGCCACGGCCTGGCAGGCCGGCGCCGCCGCAGGGGTCCGGCCCGGTGGGCACCGGCGGCAGGCTGGCTTCGTCGTCCAGGCCGGCCGGCGCCGCAGCCGTGCCAGGCGCGCGCGGGATGGGCGCGGCGACGCCCGGTTGGGCGCCGGGTTTGCCACGCGCCGGCCTGGCCGGGGCAGCCGCCGCCGGGTCGCTGGCACTGCCGGTCGGCACGCTGTCCGGCACGGGTGCGTCGCTGGCGGGCGCGCCTTGCAAACGGGCGGACAGCGTGCCCTCGGGCAGTTGCCCGGCGGCCTTCATCTGCGCTTCCAGCTGCGCCATGGCCGTGGCATCGCTGCGATACAGCGCCTGCAGGCGCTGGCCCAGTGGCCGACGCTCGGCGGCCGGCAGGTCGCCGGCCGCCATCACGGCGGCCACCACCGCATAGCGTTCCTGCGCCTGGCGCAGCTCGGCGCGCTGGCCCACCCGCTGCTGGGCCTGGGCCAGCAAGTCGGCGGCCTGGGCATAGCGGCCCTTGGCGAAGGCGTCGTCGGCGGTGTTGCGGTACACCTGCGCCAGCAACTGCGGGCCTTCGCTGCGCAGCAGCGGGTGGTCCGGCTGCAGGCTGCGGATGCGCGCCAGCGCATCGGCGGTCTTGCCCAGATCGTTGGCGGCCGCGGCACGCCGCAGCGATTCCACCCGCCCGGCCAGTTCGGCCTCGGCGCTTTCGCGGGCCAGTGCCTGTTGCAGTTGCTGCTGCAGGGTCTGCAGGCGCGTGCGCTGGGCCAGCAAGGCGCCCGACTGCGGGACCAGGTCCAGGCCGAACGCCACCAGCGCCTGCGCGCCGGCCAGTTGCGCCGGATCGGCCTGCGCGGCCACCACGCCGGCGATGGCCTCGGCCACGGCGCTGCGCTGCGTGCTGCGCTCGGCCGGCGGCAACGCGGCCAGCGCGGCGGCCACGCGATCGCGCCAGGCCGGGTCGGTTGCCGGCTGTGCCAGGGCGGCTGCCAGCGCCTGGCGTGCGCCTGCGGCATCGAGCGGCGCGGTGGCGCGTGGGCGGCGCGCCTGCTGTTCGGCCACCTGCACCTCGGCGCTGCGCAACTGCAGGCGCAGCGCGTCCGGGAAGGCGGCGCGGGCCTGGTCGATCTGGTTGCGCGCGGTGGCCAGTTGCCCGGCAGCCACCGCCTGCGCGATGGCCTCGTCCAGCCGCACTTCCAGCGCCGAATGGCGCAGCAGGCTGCTCTGCGGATCGATGCGGCGCACCTGGTCCAGCGTGGCCAGCGCGTTGTCGGGTTGGCTGCGGAACAGCAGCCCGGCGTCGAGCTGGCGATTGAGCGCGGTGTCGAGCGCGTTGAGCCGTTCGTTCTTCTCGCGTTCCATGGTCTGGCGGCGCGCATCCAGCGACGGCGAGTACAGCCGCAGCCGGTCGCGCAGCGCAAAGACCTGCAATGCGCCGCGATAGTCGTCGCGGCCGTTGCCCGGATTCCATAGCGCATCCAGGCGACGCAGCAGGAAATCCTCGATCAGGTCGCTGCGGTCGGTGAGCAGGCGGCGGCGGTCGTCCGGCTCCAGGCTGGACAGCGCCTGCATGGCCTGGGTTTCGTCGCGATAGCGCTGCGGATCCTGCGCGCCGAAGCGGGCGATCACCTCGGCCAAATGTTGCTGATGCAGATAGCGGTGGATGCCCCAGCCGCCCGTGCCCACCACCGCCAGTGCGGCGGCGCCGTAGCCGAGCAACGGCAGCGCGCGTTCGCGCAGTGGGACCTGGCGCAGGCCATCGAGCAACTGCTCCACCCGCTTCAGGCGATGCGTGGCCGGAAACGCCACCGCCGCGCACAGCGTGGCGTACTGGCGCCGGGTCAGGCCAGGCACCGGCAGCGGGCGGCGGCCTTCGCGCAGGGCTACCTCGGCACTGAGCTTGTCGAACGGGTGCTTACCGGTGAGCAGCTCGAAACACACGCAGCCCAGCGCGTACAGATCGTCGGCCGGTGTCGGCGCCTGGCCGCGGATCATCTCCAGGCTGGCATAGGCCGGGGTCAGCGCGCCGAGCGTGGCGGCGTCGAACACGGTCTGCTCGCCGGCCACGTCGGCGGCGTGTTTGCCGGCGCGTGCGATGCCGAAGTCGAACACCTTGGCCACGTTCTCGCGGGTGACCATCACGTTGCCGGGCTTGAAGTCCGAATGCACCACACCGGCCGCATGCGCGCGGATCAGCGCGCGGCCCATGCCCTCGATCAGCGGCCAGGCCTGCTTGAGCGGCATGCCGCTGTAGGCCTGCTCGCGGATCAGGGTCTTCAGGTCGCAGCCGTCGATGTACTCCATGGTCATGAAGACCAGGGTGCGGTCCTTGTCGAAGTCGTACACGCGCACGATGTGGTCGTGCGCCAGCTTCTGCGAGCGGCGCGCTTCGCGTTGCAGCGCCACCAGCGCATCGGGATGGCGGCGGAATTCGTCGCTGAGCACCTTCACCGCCAGCCACGGGTCGCGGTCGCGCGCTTCCACCTTGCGTTCGTCGCGTGCCAGATACACCACGCCCATGCCGCCACGCCCGAGTTCGCGTTCCAGCAGGAAGCGGCCCTTGAGCAGGCTGCCGACGCTGGCGTGATCGCCGCCGGCCGCGTCGGCCAGTTGCTGCCAGCTGGACAGGCTGGCGGTGCCGGCCGTGCCGGTGCCAGTCCCAGTGCCGGTCTGGGTACCCAGACCGGTCTGCGTGCCCAGCCCCAGGCTGGTGAGGCTGGGCGCATCGCCGGGCAGCGGCTGCGCCGGTTGCACGCGGGTGATGTCCTCGTCGAGCACGCGCACGGCATCGCGGCGCGGCATCACCACGGTGGCGTCGTCGTCGATCGGCGTGGCTGGGGACGGCGGCGCTGCGGCGATGGGAGCGGCGGCGGCGCGCAAGGCATCCAGCCGGCGCACCAGGGTGGTGACGGTGGCATCGTCCAGCAGCTGCTGGCGCTGCAGCTGCCACAGCGTTTCCACGCCATCGCGGTATTCGGCGTCCAGCATCGCCGCGCGCCTGCCCAGCGCGGCCAGCACGGCCTCCAGGTCCAGCGCGCCGCGGCGCATGGCGGTGACCAGTTCGGTCACGGTGGCGGTGTCTTGGTGCATGCGGTCACTCCTGCAGGCTGACGACGACGGCGGTGACGTTGTCGCGCGCCGCCCTGCCCATCGCCAGTTCGAACAAGCGCGCCAGCAGCGCGCGTGGATCGCCGAAGCGGTGGCATTCGGCATCCAGCTCCGGGTCGGGGATTTCCTTGTTGATGCCGTCGCTGCACAACACGAACTGCGTGCCGGGCAGGCTGGGGGTGAGCACCCAATCGACAAACAACGGTTCCTGCGCGCCCACCGCACGGGTGAGCACACCGGCTGCGGCGGCGGCGGCCTGGGCGCTGCCGAACTGGGTCACGTCCTCGCGCACACCGTGCACGTGGTCGCGGGTGAGCTGGCGCAGCGGGCCGGCGTGGCGGGCGTAGATGCGGCTGTCGCCGACCCAGCCGCACAGCATGAAATCCGGGTCGTGCACCAGCACCACCACGGTGGTGGCGATCATGTCCACGCGGCGCTGCCGCGCGGCGTGCAGCAACTCGGCGTTGATCTGCGCCAGGGTGTCGTCGATGGCGTCCAGGAAGTCGCACAGGTCCGGCGGGCGCACCAGGGCGCCCAGCCGCTGCACCAGCAACTGGCTGGCGTAATCGCCGGCGCTGTGGCCGCCCAGGCCATCGGCCACCACCCACAGCCCGGCCTCCTCGCGCACCAGCAGCGCGTCTTCGTTGAGGCGGCGCACCTTGCCCGTTTCGGTATGTCCGGCCGAGCGGTAGGGCGCGCTCATCGGGTCACCTCGGTGATGTCCTGTTCGGCCAGCAGCCAGTCCAGATAGCGTTCGGCGGCGGGCAGCCCGTGCAGCGACTGGGCGGTCTCGCCTGGACGCCACCACAGCGCGTGACCCGGCGCAGGCGCCGGTGCGGTGGAGGGCGTGGCCGGTAGCGCGAGCGCGCACACGGCGGTCTCGAAACCGGCCGCGTTGGTGCGTGCGCGCAAGGCGCGGCCCAGGCAGGCGGCCAACGCGCCGAACCACGCCGGCGCCGGCAGGCACGCGTGCGCCCACGGCATCGCCAGGGTCAGCGGGAAGCACCGCCCCACCCGGTCTTCGCCCGGGCCGAGCACGCCGGCCCAGGCCTGCGGCCCGCATACGCCCGGCCCCAGCGCGAACGCACGCACGCCACTGCTGCGGTAGGCGGCGGGCCAACGCTCGCCCAGCGGCTGGCGAACCGCCTCCAGGCAGGCGGCCAAATGCGCGTCCCAGGGCTGCACGAAGCCGGGCGGCAGGCGCCGCTGCACGAAGTCGCCCACGCCGGGCAACTTGCCGTAGAAGCCGATCTGGTCGGTGGCCGACATGCTCAACCGCCGCACGCAAACTGCTGGACGTCGCTGTCCAGGAACGGGTGCCGCAGGTTGCCTGCGCGCAGCGGCACCTGCACGTCGTGGCCGCCGAGCGCGAAACGGGCGACGAAGCGCAGGTCGGAGGAATTTTCCAGATGCGCGTCCTGTAGCGCGCGAAACAGCGCCCAGTCGCCCTGGTAATCGAGCTTGCCCAGCGCCACGCCGTCGGCACCGAAGGCCGTGATCGAGACATGCCCCGGCACCGGGCCGGGCCAGGTCATCGGCATGCTCTGCGCGGCACCGGGCTGGTAGTCGTAGCGCTGGCCGTCGATCTCCAGCGTGAGCCGGGCGACGCCCTCGCCCAGCGTGGGCGCCAGCACGGTGAAGCCCACCTGCGGGGCCGGCCCGCCGCGGAAATACTTCTGCCGGATACGCTGCGCCAGTTGCAGTTGCGCCGGCAAACCGGGAGCGCCGACCACCGCATCGGGGCCGTCCTTCCAGCGCCAATGCGCCGCCTGGGTGTCCAGCAGGGCCTGTACGGTGCCGGTGTACAGCGCATCCAGGCGCCCGCCGCTGCCGAACAGTTCGCCAAAATTCTGCAGCGGAATCTCCACCTGCGCGGCCGGGTCGAACGGGTAGCGGCCGCGCACGAACTCGCTGCACACCTCGCCCACCGACTGGCGCACCTGTGCATCCAGCGCCGCACGCGCGCCCTGGGTCATCAAGGTGGCGCTGCTGCCGGCCAGGCTCTGCAGCCAGCCGGTCACCGGCGGCGGCAGCTGCGCCATTTCCTGCCGCGCCAGTGCCAGTTGCGCATTGGCCGCCGCAGCATCGCCACCGCCTTGCGAGACCACCAGCAACTGCTTGCCGAGTTGATCGAGCACGCGCAGCAGCTGGTCCAGCGGCGTGCTGCCGGACGCACCGGCCGCCAGTGCATTGAGGGCCAGGAAATGCTCGCTGATCGCTGCCCCAGGCACGGATGCGGTGGCGGCCGCAGGATCGGGCGGGGTCGCCAGCGCGGCGCGCATCGCTGCCCCACCCGGCAGCTTGGCCGCTGCGCTGCCGGCGGCGGCGGCGGCCTTGCCGGCCACCGCAGAGGCAGCGCGCTGGGCCGCATCCGGCGGTGGGGCGCGGTCCATCGCCTGGGTGTGGTCGCCGACCACGCCCAGCAGCAGCCGCAGCGGTGAACTGGGGCCGGCCAGCTTGGCGGCGGTGGCGCTGGCGGCGGCCAGATCGGCGGCCGGGCGCAATTGCAGATCGGCCAGCAATCCATCCCAGTAGCGGAGGTAGTCGGCCTCGTAGCGCTGGCCGACCTGGCGCGTCAGCGCGGCGCGGGCGTCCGCATCCAGCGGCGCGCCGCCGAACACCCAATCGTCGCGCCCGAAGCGTTCCACCGCCTGGCCGATGCCGTCGCGCTGCAGGGCCGCGAACACCGGTTGGGTATACAGCGCCGGCACCGGCGTGGACAACGGCGTGCCGCTGCGGCGCTCGAAGGTATCGGCGAGCAGGCCCAGTGACGTGTCCAGCCGCAGCGGCGTACCGGGCGGCGGGGTGAGCAGCAGGTTGCCGTAGATCAGCGTGGACAGATCGGCCGCCTGCAGGCTGGCTTGCGCCTGCGCAATGCGCTGCCCATCCAGCGACAGCGCGCGTACGCGCGTGGGCGTGTCCAGCAAGGCCTGCAGTTGTGCGACCAGTGCCTGCTGCTGCGCCGGATCGCGCGGGAACAGCTTGCCGGCCTCGATCGCTGCCAGCGCGCTGAGCTGGGCCGGATCCAGGTGCTGCGGCTGGCCCAGCATCAGATAGCCCTTGAGCGTGTAGTACAGCGCCTGCGGCGCCTGCGCGTTGTCGACCAGCCCATCGCGCAAGCGCACCGCCAGCGCCGGCAGCAGCGTGGCATTGAGCTGGCGCAGATAGCCGGCCTGCAGCGCATCGCCGAGCGCGCCGCCCTGGAACAGGCCCATGCGCAGCGCCCACGGCGCACCCTGCCGGTACTGCTGCGCCACCTGCACCACCGCGTGCGTGGCGGCCGCCTGCTGCAGCGTGCGCGTCACGTACTCGGGCATGCGGGTGGCGGCATTGGGGTCGGGCACCGCCGGGCGTGCATCCAGCGCCTGCTGCACCTGCGCCAGATAGGCGCGGTTGCCGAGGTAACTGGCGCTCAATCCGGCCAATAGCGCCGCCGTCAGCACGCCCACGCTGGCATAGGCGGCGGCCTGCAGCCAGGCCATGCGGCGTTGCCGCGATGGCGGCGTGTTGGCCAACCCGGATTCGCGCAATACCACCTCGCGCAACAGCCGTTCGACGAAGAAGGTGCGGCGCTGCGCGCCTGGCGCATGCACGCGCGCGTCGTCCACGCCGAAGGTGCGTGCCACCGCGCCCATCATGCGATCGATCGGCGTGCCTTCCTGGGTGCCGGAGGTGAAGTACACCCCGCGCAACAACGGCGCCGGCCCGTAGGCATTACCGGCGAAACTGCCTTCGACAAACTGCCGCGCGCGCTCGCCCAAGGCGGCCAGCTGCTGCGGAAACGCCAGGATCGCCGCGCGCCGCAGCCGGTCGCGTTCCAGGTTCAGGCGCTCGAACAGGCGTGCGCTCAGCTGCTGCTGCAGCAGATTGAATTCGTCGGCGAAACGGCGCGCCGCCTGGCCTTCCAGGGTCTGCGCCAGCGCGAACGTCATGCCCCATACCTGGCTGCGCTGGGCAGGGCTCAGATCGTCGAAGAACTCGCCAAAGCCGCCGACCAGATCGCACTTGGTGAAGATCAGATACACCGGCACGCTGGCCTGCAGGTGGTCGGCCAGTTCGTCCAGGCGGCGGCGGATCGCCTGCATGTGGGTGTCGCGCTCACCATCGTCGAGCAGCAGCAGGTCGGACATGCTCATGGTCACCAGCACGCCATTGAGCGGCCGGCGCGGGCGATGCCGGCGCAGCAGGCGCAGAAAGTCGCGCCAGGCACCGGCATCCACCGCCTGATCGGAATCCTGCGTGGTGTACCGGCCGGCGGTGTCCAGGAACACCGCTTCGTCGGTGAACCACCATTCGCAATCGCGGGTGCCGCCCACCCCGCGCAGCGCGGCATCGCCCATGCGCGCGGCCAACGGAAACTGCAGACCGGAATGCTGCAGCAAGGTGCTCTTGCCCGAGCCGGGCGGGCCGATCAGCGCATACCACGGCAAGCTGTACAGATCGCCGCCGCGGCGCTTGCGCAGCAGCGCAATGGCCTGCTGGAAGCGCGCCTGCAGGTGTGCGCGTTCCTGGCCGCTGCGCAGTTCGCGGTCGTCGTCGCGACCGGGCGCGGCCAAGGCGCTGGACAACCGCGCCGCACGCCGCTGCGCCTGCCAGCGGCGCAACGCCAGCACGCCAATCCACAGCGCGATCACCAGCACGATCGCCAACGCGCGCGCAGCCACCCCGGCCAACGGGTTCCAGCCAGCGATCGCCACGTAGGGACCGCCCACCCACAACAGCACCGCGAGCAGGCTCAGTGCCAGCACGCTCACCACCACGGTGGCGCTCAGCGTGGACAACAGCGTCTTCATCGTCATTCCCCCGGCTGAAACAGGATGTCCACGCGGCGGTTGCGCGCGCGATTGGCCGGCAAGTGCGGCGGTCGTACCAGCGGTTGCGAATCACCCGCGCCCAGCGCTTCCACCCGCCCCGGCGTGGCCAGCTGCGCGCGCAGCAATTGCGCCACCGCCTGCGCACGCGCCGCCGACAAGGCGTAGTTGTCGGCAAACCGCAGCGAGCGCACCGGCACGTCGTCGGTGTGCCCGACCACGATCACCCGCCCCGGCAATTGATCGATCGCCGCGGCAACCTGCGCGATCAGGCCGCGCTGATCCGGCTCCACGTCCACATCGCCGGAGGCGAACATCGCCGCGCTGCTCAGGCGCACGCGGGTCTGGCCATCGGGCTGCTCGTCCACCTGCAACAAGCCCTCGCCTTCGGGCGCGGCCAGCAGCTGCTTGAGCCGCAGCGGTGGTGGCGGCAACAGACTGGCGTCCGGCGGCGTGGCCGGCGCAAGCCCCCACTGCGCCGCCTGCGCGCTGATCGGCGCAGCCAGGGTACTCAGGCGTGTCTGGAACCACACGAAGGCCACCACCAGCACGCTCAGCCCCAACAGCGCGGCGGCCCACAGCGGCAGCAAGCGGCCCAGCCGCCGGCGGTCTTCCACGCCGCGCCAGCGCGGCGCCAGGCTGTCCGGGGCGGGGCCGCGCTCGGCGCGGATGCGGCGGTACAGATCGTCCTGGATCTCGCCCAGCCGGGCCAGGCCACCGGCCTCGATCTGGTAACGGCCCGCAAAGCCCAACGCCAGGCACAGGTACATCAGCTCGATCAGATCCAGATGCCGCCGCACATCGGCGCACAACCGCTCCAGGATCTGGAAGAACTTGGCCCCGCCATACGACTCGCTGTGGAAGACCACCAGCAGCGTTTTCTGCGACCAACCGCTGCGCTCGCCCCAGGGTGCATTGAGCACCGCCTCATCGAGCAGGGCGCACAACACGTAGCGTGCGGCGGTGATCGCCTCCACCGGCGCGCCACCCTGGCGGGCACGCTGTTCGAAGCGGCGGATCTGCGCCATCACCTGCTCGCGCAGGCGCGCCACGTCGGGCAACTGCGCGCTGTGGCGCAGCTGCACCGCTAGCAGCAGCAAGGGCGTGGCCGCCTGCACCAGCGGGTTGACGCTGCGCCCCAGCAATTCGCTGATGTCGGTGTCTTCGGCGGCGATGGCTTCTGCCGGCAACGGCGCGGCAGCGATCAGGTCGCGTTCGGCAAGCGGATGGCTCATGCGCTCAGCTCCGGATCGCCCACAATTGCAAGTCCAGCCCGGCGAATTCGCTGCCGAAGTGGAAGGCAATGCCGCCGGAGGTCTTCAAGGTGCGCCACAGCGCGGCGCTCTTGTCGAACTCGAAGTACAGGTAGCCGGCGTGATAAGGAATCTGCCGCGGCGCCACCGGCATCGGGTTGGCCGCGATGCCCGGCAACTGCAGGTTGACCAGGTCGCGGATCTGCTCCACCGGGCCGATCTTGGCGTGCGCCGGCAGCAGGCGGCGTAACTCTTCGCTGGGCATCTCGGCCTTGGCAGCCAGCACGAAGGCGGCGCTGTCCAGCAGCGTGGGGTCCGGCACCATCGCCACCCACACGCCGAACTTGCGCGCCTGCATCGGCAACGGCGTGGCGGTCTGTTCGAGCACCGCGCTCAGGCTGCTGCGCAACGCGCCGATCAGCGGCTCGAAGCTCTCTTGCTGCGTCTCATGCCGGTACACCGGCGATGCCGGCGGGCGCTTGCCCGGCGCGGTGAAGGTGCTCAGCTCGCCGGCCAGCGCCAGCAAGGCGCGGAACAATTCTTCCGGATGCGCCAGCGGTGCGGCGGCCCAGTGCGCGATCTGCGGTTGCCAACGGTTGACCAGCTGCAGCAGCAGGAAATCGGCGATATCGGCCGCGCCACCGCGATCGGTGAGCGTCATCCGCGCGGCCAGGGCTTCGCCACGCTGGTGCAGCAGCCCGAGTAGTTCGGTCAGGAAGGTGGTCAGCCGTGGCGCGGCCTGGCACACCATCGCGCTGGGAATGAAGTGCGGGTCCAGCACTACCTGGCGATCGGCGCGCGTTTCGATGATACGCGCCACCGCAATGCGGTCCAGCCCTTCCAGTGGCTGCGATTGCGGTAGCAGCCGCGTGCTCAGGCCGCCCACTTCCATCAGCACGGCCTCGGCGGTGCTACCGGACGCATCGCCGCTTTCGGTTTCGCGCACGCGGTAGCGGAACAACTGATCGGCCGGCGATTCCGGGCGCCCCAGCTCCGGCTGCGCCGGCACCTTCAGCGGCAGGGTGAGATAGACGATCTGGTCGCGGCAGTTAGGCTCCACCTCCATGGCCACCGGCAACGGATCGTCGCCCGGCATCGCGAACGGCGTGCCATCGGCAAACACCCCGCGTGCCCGGCGCAGCCCCAGTTTGCCCACTGCCAGCAGATCGGTTTCCCATTCCAGTTCGCTTACGCCCCAGGCATGCGGCCGCAGCCGCGCCGCACGCAGATCGACATAGCGCTCCAGGTAGCGTTCCTGCTGCTGCAGATGCTGCGGGCGCAGAAACAAGCCCTCGCTCCACACGACCTTGTTGTTGCGCATGATCCACTCGCTCAGGAAACGTCGCGCGCCACCGCACCGCGTGCATGCGCGCTCGTCATGTTGTTGGTCGGCTGCACGCCGCTGGCGATCGCGATGGCTGCACTGGCCAGGCCCCGATGGATCGCGTCGATGATGCGATTGTGCGGCGCATCGGCCAGATGCACCCGTCAAAATGTCTCAGGCACTACGGGCCGGATGCGCAGCGCGGCACTGCCGGCTTAGCGCGGCGCCGGCTGGCGCCGTGCCGACTTCAGGCGTGCCAGCTGGGCCTCGTAGGCGCGGGCGAACTCGTCGCCGAACAACCTGCGGAAACAGTCGTCCGGGTCGCCGCGCAGCTGGTCGAAGTGGTCGCGATAGCGCTCCCAGTAACGCCCCTTGCCGCCAAACCCCAGGCGCTTGCCGCCGGCGTCGGCCTCCTGCTCCAGGCGGTCCGGGCTGAAGTGGAACAGCATCGCGTCGAAGGCCGCACGCATGCCGGCCAGCATCGCCATCTGGTGGCAGCGGATATCGTCGAAGGCGTCTTCGAAGGCCGGCACCCCGGACAGGAACGCGGGGCTGGGCGGGGCCAGCAGTTTCTGCAGGGCGTCCTCGGCGGTGGCGGCGAACTTGAGCGGGTTGTTCTCCGAACGCTGGATCACCGTGACCGGCAGGCGGAAGGTGTTCTTGATCTCCGCGCGTGCACGCAGCACGTCCATCACTCCATCCACCACGATGGCGAAGAGGCGATCCAGCTCCGGCGGCACCTGCAACGTGGGGGCGGCCGTGCTGCCCGGTGGCGGCGCCGCGAACGCCGGTGCGGGTGTGGCGTGCGAAGCCTGCGATGCCGTGGGCGTGACCAGTGCGAAGTCGCCCAGCGTCATGTCCCAGTTCTCCGGCAAGGTGGCGCGCACCTGCCCGCTGGCCGGCGGGCGGAAATGGTCGTGGCCGGCGCTGCTGTGATTCCACGCCACCGGCGCCACGTTGGGCGCCGGGGCCGCGACGGGGTCGAGCAGGCGCAAGGGATCCAGTTCGCGCGGCGTGGCACCGGACAGCATCCCCTCCAGGGAATCGTCGATGGCAGGATGCTTGGCCACCGGCGCGCCGAAGTCCAGCAGATCGAACGGACTGGCCGCTGCGGCAGCACGCACCGGCGCTGGCGGCGGCGCGACCTGGGTGCGGTCGTCCATCGCCTCCAGCAAGGGGTCCAAGGCCGGCCGTGTGCCCGCCGGGGTGGACGATGCTTGCATTTGTACCTGCACCTGGATCTCGAAGCTGTCCAGCTGCAGGCGGTCGCCATCGCTCAGCGCGCAGGGGTCGGCGCGTGTCAACGGCGTCCCGTTGAGCGACATGCCGTTGGTGCTGCGGTCTTCGATGAAGTACATGCCGTTGAGGAAACGCACCACCGCGTGCAGGCGCGAGATGCCCGGCGCTGCCAGTACCCAATCGCTTTCGTCGGAGCGGCCGATGCTGCCGCCGCTGCCGGCAAACCGCTTCTGCGCGTTGGCGCCGAACTGCGCGGCAGGCGCGCCGCTGACGGTGAGGATCAACTGCGAACTGGACACGACACGGGCTCCTGCAAACAAGGATGGACGCCATGTGCAGGCGTCAGGCCATCGACGGCGGCGCGCCGATGGAACGGGTCAGCGGCGGCCCACCGCGCCGCCGCATGGCGACGCCCGAGGCGCGAGAACTGATGCACAAGGGCTTGATGCACCCGTGCTGTGATGGATGGCCACGCGCCGCGCATCGCGCCGACCAGCCACCCCGCAGCGCGCCCCAGCGCGCGCCGCGTGCACAACGCCGGACCTGGCGGCAGCGCGCTCATGGCGCCTGCACATTGGCCAGCAGCTCCAGCGCATGCATGGCATAGCCGCTGCGGCGCGTCGCCAACTCGGCGGGTTGGCGCGCCGCGAGCAAGGTGATGGCGGCGGCCACCGCGCGTGCGGTCAGGTACTCGGCCGGCGGCACCGCAGTGGCCTGCTGCGGCGGTGCCAGGCTGCCGCCGGACCAGGCCACCGCCGCCGCCAGCCAGGCGCCCAGCGAGACATACTCGCCGGCATGCGCGAACGCCTGCGCCGCGCGGCGATGCGCCTCGCTGGGGTCTCGCACCCATTTTTCCGCAAGCGCCGCGCCGGCGCGGTCTTCGTCCTCCAGTGCTTCGCCGCGCACGCACTGGCACAGCCAGGCCACCGCATAGCGCTTGGGCAGCAGGCGCGAAAGCAGCTTGATCGCATCCTCGTCGTGGCCATCGGCCAGCAACGCGCGCACCGCCGCTTGCGGCGCGAGCGGCGCTGCCAGCCGCGCGCGCGCCGGCGCCGACAGCTGCATCTGCGCACATGCCTGCGCCAATGAAAGCATGGGCGCGCTCATCCGATCATGATGAGGCCGCCACCGACCTGCACCAGGGCATCGGCCTTGATGCTGACCAGCGGCCCCTTGAGCGTGGCCGACGCGCCGGCTTCGGCGCTGAGCATGCCGCCGGAAGACAACTTCAGCGTGCCATCGCCGGCCACTTCGGTGGCAGGGGATTTGGCCTGCAGCTGCGCATTGGCGATCAGCTTGATGGCAGTGGCGGTGGTCTTGGCCTCCGAGCTCGCATCGATCAGGATCTTGACGCCGCTGAGCACGATCTCGCCGTTGCGCTTCATCACCAGCCGTGCGCTGCCGGTCACCAGCTCGATCTCTTCGCCGGCCTGCAGCAGCAGTTTCTTGCCGACATCCACGCTGTCATTGTTGTCGATGCGCGCTTTGCGATCGTGCTTGACCGTGATTAGCTGATCGTTGTCCACGGTGGCGGTGTGATCGTGCTGCACGTCCTGGCGCAGGTCGCGCTGTGCACGCAGGTAGACTTCTTCGGCGCCGGCCTTGTCGTCGAACCGCAGCTCGTTGAAGTCGGCCGCACCACCGAGCAGGCTGCGGCTGCGCACGCCGCTCTGGGTCTTGTTGTCGGGCAGGGCGAACGGTGGCGTATGATCGGCGTTGTAGACGCTGCCCACGATCAGCGGGCGGTCCGGGTTGCCGTCCAGAAAGCTCACCACCACCTCCTGCCCCACCCGCGGCAGGCTCATCGCGCCCCAGCCCTTGCCGGCCCACATCGACGCCACGCGCACCCAGCACGAAGGCGCGCCATGCGGGCGCGCCGCGCTGGCCCAGTGAAACGTCACCCGCACGCGGCCCTGCGCGTCCACCGCGATGTCTTCGTCGGTCTCGCCGGTCACCACTGCCGTCTGCAGGCCGGCGATGCTGGGCGTGGGCGTGCGTTGCAGGCTACGGAACGGCAGGCGGCTCTCCATCACCTGCACGGTGCTGGAAAACGTCGCCTCGCTGCCCTGTCCGGACGCCGCCAACGTGGTCTGCGCCGACAGCACCAGATACTCCTGATTGAACGCGCTGCGCGGATGGCCGTGCAAGCCGAACAGGGCACCCACCATCAGGCCACAGGCATTGGTGGTGGCCTGATGGCTGGCGCGCTGCACGTTGTGCGCCTCGCCGCGCACCTGCGCGTAGCGGCTGCCATCGCCCTGCACCGCATGCGTGCCCGGATAGTCGAAGGCGACCAGCCCGTCCACGCCGTGCAGGTCGGCTCCACCGGCCTGGGCATCGGCGGCGAGCGACGCACGCGGTTGCTGCGGGTCGTAGTCGGTCACGCCGTGCTGGGTGGTGTGCAGCGCGCGTGCACCGCGCCAGTGGCTGACCACCGCGCCCAGCAGTTGCCGGTCCTCCATGCCCGGCGGCACGTACGCCAGCCGGTCGACACCATTGCGCATCGCGTGTGCGCCCAGCGCATCGCACAGCACCAGGGTGTGCGCCGTGCGGCCGTGCGTGAAGTAGTAGTAGATGCCTTCCTGCTCCAGCAGGCGGCTGATGAAGCTGAAATCGTCCTCGCGGTACTGCACGCAGTAGCTGCGTTTGGGATACTGCGCGCTCAGTTGCTGCTGCACATCGCTGTAGCCGATCTCGCCCAGCACGCTGGCGACGATTTCCGGCACGCTCTGGTCCTGGTAGATGCGGCAGTCGCGGCGCTGGGTGAGTAGCCACGGCCGCGGCACCAACTGCAGCTCCAGCACGGTGTAGGCGATTGCATCGACCACGCTGACGCCGGCTTGCGCACAGCTGGCCACCATCCCGTGATACCAGCGTTGCGCGCCGGTGTCGTCGGCCAGCTCCACCGCCACCGGAGTGCCCAGTAGCGCGCGCAGGTCCGGTTGCGGTTGCGTGCACAAGGCCTCGATGCGGTAGTCGAACAGCTGCCCCAATGCCTCGTGCGCCTGCAGGCGCGACAGCCGCAGGCGCGCGCCAAGGTCCGAGTGCAGCGTGATGGTGCGTGGCATCGAAGCATCCACAGGTGAGTGAGCGGCGCGCGCGGTGGCCGGCATGCAGCGTGCGCTTGCACCGATGCCTGTCCGCCGGCCGGGTCGGCCGCCGGCAGCATGCTCACATGCCTGCCGTCGGCAAAGCCGACATTTCGTCTCAACCCACCGCCGGCGCCCGCGCGGTCACCACCCACCCGTGCACGGGCTGGCCGCGCTCGCTGCGCAATACCGCAGGGTCGATCGCAACCGGCTGCAGCCCGGCGCCGTACAGGGCCGCCAGCACATGCGCCTGGCTGTGCCGATAACGGCCGCTGGCATCGAGTTCGACCAGGTCATGCGGCGACTCCGATGCCTCCACCGTGAACCCCAGCACGCCACCCGCGCGCAACGCACCGGCAGCGGCGGCCAGCACCGTGTGCAAGGCGCCGAAATACACCAGCGTGTCCGCCGATGCCAGCACGTCCCAACACGCAGGCGCAGCCTGGAGATAGGCGGTGAGTTCGGCCACCTCCAGCACGTCGTAGCCACCGCGCTGGCGCGCCTTGTCCACCATCGCAGGCGACAGATCCACGCCAACCAACCGCTGCGCGTAGGGCCGCAGCAGCGGTGCGCACAGCCCGGTGCCGCAGCCGGCGTCCAGGATGGCCAATGCGGCGACAGGTGCAGGCAGGCAGGCGGCCAACGCCTCCATCAAGCGCTGCGGCGCACGGTAGTCCAGGTTGTGCAGCAACTGTTCGTCGAAACTGTCGGCAAAGCCATCGAACAGGGCACGCACGTAGGTGTCGCCCGCACGCGGTGGCGCAGCCGCTCCGCCGCAGGACGCCAGCATATGCACGGCCACCGCGTTGCCCGGGTCGCATGCCAGCCATGCGCGGTACACCGCCTGGGCCTGGGCATGCTCGCCAAGCAGGTACAGCCCGGTGCCCAGCGCTTCGCGTGCGGGCAGATGCTCCGGCGCCAGCGTGCAGGCCTGCTGCAGACACGCCACCGATTGCTGCAGGTGCTCGGTTGCCTGCGCGTTGTTGCGCAGGAACAACCCGAGCAGATAATGCGCCTGCGCCGAGGCCGGGTAGGTGTGCAGCAGCGCCGCATAGGTGACGAAGGCCTGTTCCGGCTGTCGCTGCGCCTCCAGCACGGCAGCCAGGTTGGCCAGCGCATCGGCATGCGCAGGTGCCAGCGCCAGCGCGCGGCGATAGCACTGCTCGGCATCGGGCAACCGCCCGCACTCGCGGTGCACGTTACCCAGGTTGTTGCAGGCATCGGGTTGGTGCGGGGCCAGCGTCAGCGCCTGGGTGATCGCTGTCACCGCTGCGGCACTGTCGCCGCGCTGGTGCAACAGCACGCCCTGGAAATGCAGCGCGTCGGCATCGGCGGGATGTGCGTCCAGCACCTGTGCGTACAACTGCGCGGCGTGTGCGAGCTGGCCGCCGCGATGCGCGGCGATGGCCTGCTGCAAGGTGTCCGGAGGCGGGCTGACGGCGGTGTGCATCGGGGCTGTCCTGGGCATGGTCATGAAGGTGGTGCGCCCTTGCAGGGCGGCGCTGGGCGAGGCAGCGCATGCGGGGTACCGACCGGTGACGCGCACATTGCGCGATGCCGTGCCGCGCATCGCGTCATGACCGCGACGCTTCAACCGATCAGTACGGTGAAACACCCCAGGGTGATGACCCCGCCATGCGCGGTGCTGTCGCCCAGGCGCGCGGCCGGTTGCCCGGCGATCAGCACGGTGGGCGCGCCGGCCACGATGCTGTCCGGCGGACCGACGCAGAGCGCGGTATCGCCAAGGCGCGCGGCGGGCAGGCCACCGATCAACACCGCTGGTGCCCCTGGCCCTAGAATCGGGCCGCCGACATGCGGCACCACGCCGGTCACCATCGGGCAGACATGCAGGTCGGTCAGGCGTGCGGCAGGTTGCATGGCACTGCAGGAAGGCGATCGGTGGCAGGCACTGTGCCGGGTTCGGCTGCCGGCCACCCGACAATCCGTCTCAGCGTGGCGCGGCCACGCGCTCGCTGGCGGTACCGGGCGGGACGGGCTCGGCCGACGCGGACAGTGCCAGCACCGGCCGCGCGGCCGGCAGCGACGCGGCGCCAGCGCCGTGCATGCCGGCCAGGATCTGCGCGGCCTGCAAGGCATGTGCGCGGGCATCGGCGCTGCGGCCAAGCGCCTGTTCGGCGTCGGCCATGCCGCGCAGGATCTCGGCCGTCTGCGGATGCGCACGGCCCAGCACGCGCAGCGAAGACGCCAGCGCCACACGCTGCTCGGCCAGCGCCTCTGCCACCCTACCAACCGCGTGCAGCCAGTCGGCATGATGGCTGCGATAGGTGATGGTGGCCGGGGCGTCCTCGCCGAAGGCCACGCGCGCACGCTCCAGCGCGGCACGGTAATGCGGCCCGGCTTGCGCCAGCTTGCCCTGCTGGCGCAATGCCCCGGCCAGGTTGGCTTGCGCCATCAAGGTGTCGGCGGCCGTGTCGCCATACAGCGTGTCGGTGATCTGCAGCAGCGCGGTGAGTTCGGTCTCGGCGCCGGCAAAGTCGTGCTGCATCAACAGCCACTGCGCCAGAGTGTTGCGCATCGACAATGCCAGTGGATGCGCCGCCCCGTGCAAGGCCATGCGCTCGCGCAACAGGCTGCGCTGCAGGGCGATCGCTGGCGGCAACTGCCCGCTTTCGGCCAGCATGCCGGCATACACGGTCCCGGCATCGATGCGCTGATCGGCGGTGCTGGCCGGATTGGCCAGGCCGGCGACATACGCCTGCCGGCTCTGCGTCATGGCCTCGCCCATGCGTCCTTGCTCGCGCAGCACCCATGCCAGCCGCGCACGCAGTTCGTTGCCCAGCGCCTGTTGCAGGGCATCGCCGCGTGCGGCCTGGGCAATGCCCTGGCGCAGCACCCGCTCGGCCTGGTCGGGTTGGCCAGCGCCGGCCAACGCCTGGCCAAGCATGGCACTGGCCCTCAACGCAGGCAGGCTGTCGGCCCCGTCGCTCTGCCGTGCCAGCACCTGCGCGGTACGCAGGTGTGCCACTGCCTGCGCATAGTCGGCCAGCGCGATCAGGCTGCGGCCCAGGGTGAGTTCGATCTGCGTCCGCGCCTGCGGCTGGTCGGCCAGCTCGCCTGCGGCACGCCAGGATGCCTGCTGCAGCACGCGCCGCATCAGCGTCTTGTCCAGTGCCTGCGCCACCGCCGGGTCCACGCTGGACAGCACCGAACCCATGAACTCCCCGGTGACCTGCGCGCGTTGCGCATCCCGCGCGGCCTGTTGCAGCGACCACACCGTGGCGCCCAGACCAACCATCGAGGCGATCGCCACCAGCGCGCCGGCCAGCACGCCATTGCGGTGACGTTGGGTGAACTTGCGCAACCGCAACCAGCCGCCGGCCTGCAAGGCGCGTGGCGGGTGGCCATCGCGCCAGCGATGCAGATCGTCCATCAGCGCCGAGACCGACGCATAGCGCGCCACCGGCTGCGGCGCCATTGCGCGCAGCACGATGGCATCCAGCCCATCGCGCAGCTGCCGTTGCAGACGCGTGGCGGAGGTGGCGCGCGCGGCGACGATGCGTGCGCGCGCATCGGCCGGTACCGCCGCCACCCGTTGCGATGGCGGCTGCGGCAGGCCGTCGCTGCCGGCCACCGGCGCCAGCCCGCAACTCAACTCATGGAGCATCGCGCCCAGCGCATAGATGTCGCTGCGCGCATCCACGTCCTGCGCGCCGCGTGCCTGTTCCGGGCTCATGTAGCCGGGGGTGCCGCGCGCCTGCGCGGTGGTCGCGCCCGGGTTGGCGGCATCGATGGCGATGCCGAAATCGATCACCCCCGGCATCGGGCGGCCATCGATCTCGCTCACCAGCACATTGCTGGGCTTGAGATCGCGGTGGATCACGCCTTTCTGATGCGCATGCTGCACCGCTTCGCCCACCCGCAGCATCAGCAGCACGCGCGCCTGCAACGACAACCGATGCGCATCGCACCACCAGGTGATCGGCTCGCCGCGCAGGTATTCCATCACCAGGTACGGCCGCCCCTGGTCATCGCTGCCCACGTCGTGGATCTGCGCGATGGCCGGGTGCACCATCTGCGCCAGCAGCCGGCATTCGAATTCGAACAAGGCCCGGCCCTGCGCATCCAGCGCATCGGCGGCCACCAGCTTGATCGCCACCTCGCGCTCGTAGGCGCCATCGGCGCGGTGCCCCAGGTACACCTGGCCCATGCCGCCGGCACCGAGCAGGCGGTCGATCGCCCATGCGCCAAAGCGCGTGCCCACCGGCAGCTCCGGCAGCGGTGCCTGCAACGCCGCGGCGGCCTGTCTCAGCGGTGCGCGCAGGCGCAAGGTGGCATGCGCTTCCACCGCCAGCATTGCCAGCAACTGGTCTCGTAACACCCCATCGGGGCCGGCCTGGGTCCGCGCGAAGGCCTCGCGCTCATCGGCCGGCAACCGGCAGGCCTGGTGGAACAATGTCTCCAGCCGCTGCCAGGCGGTGGCAGGCACGCTCACAACTGCGCCGCCAGCCATACCCGTGCAAAGCGCAGGTCGCGTTCCAACGTGGGCACCGACACCTCCAGTTGCTCGGCCGCCTCGGCCACGCTGAACCCTACCAGCTCGGTGAGTGCAAACGCCCTGGCCTTGCGCTCGTCCACCTGCGCCAGCTTGTCGAACGCATCGGCTACCAGCATCAGCGCCTCCGGCCGCGGTGCGCCATCGGACAGGCTGATGGTCAGCGTCACCGCCTGCCCAAGCCGTTTTGCACTGGCCTGCTGGCGCGCCAGGTCAACCAGCAGGTGGCGCATCTGCAAGGCCGCCACCGCATAGAAATGGCGGCGCGACCGAAACGCCTGCTGGCCCTGTTCCAACCGCATCCACGCCTCGTGCACCAACTCGGTCGCCTGCAGACCGGTGCGCCCGTCGCGTCGCAACTCGCGCAACGCCGTGGTGCGCAGCACTTCGTAGACCTGGCGCGCCAGGGCGTCGCCCGCGCCGGGCTCGGCGCGCTGCCAGGCCTGCAACAACTCGGTGATCTGCAGCTCGGCCATCGGCCCCATCCCGCCTGCGTGAAGGGGCAGTATCCCGCATTGGCGAGCAGGCCGGACAGGCGAAAGATGACCGGTTGATGCGCCGGGCGTGCCCGGCCCTTCTCGGCGACAACGCGCCGATGGCGTGTGCCGCAGCCGCGTGGGGGGCGATGGCGGCCTGCAACGCCGGTTGCTACGCCGGCGCCGGCATCGGGCAGGCGGTACTGGCGAGCTTCACCCAGGATGCACTCACGTCTCGAACCTGGAACCGTACAACCCCTCGTAGCTCGTGACACAGCCGGTAACGAACAACGACGCCTGGCCTTTTTGCGACGACGTGGCGGTCAGCACGGTGACTTTGCTGCCACCCGCGTTGCAACCGTTGTGCCCGGTGCGCAGATTGCCCACCTCGCCCCAGCACACGAAGCGCTTGAACTCGCTCTTGAGCACTTTCTTGGCGAGCTGCGCATGCTCGTCCAGTGCAACGGACAATAGCACCCAGGGGATGACGTGGCAGACCGGAGGCTTGCGGAGTTGCCCATGGGGCGTGGATGCGGCGCCGATTTCCTGGAACTGGCCATTCAACTTGATCGTCCCGTCGCCGCCCTCGCCACAGGCGACCTCGAAGCCGCCCTTGCCGTCGGGTTTTCTGGCTGCATAGACCAGATTCCAGGTGGTGCGGTACGGACTGGGCCGCCCTGGAACGCTGCCAACCCAATCGAAATCGTCGGCATCGGCATCGACCACGGCGTCGGCCATGCTGTTGATGTCGGGATCGGTCAGCAGCAATTCCGATTCGCTGGCACCGTTGCTGTATCGGGCCGGTCGCGGCGCACTGCGCTTGGTAAAGACGGCTGACATGGTCCACTCCGCTGAAGATGACATCATCGGCGCGTGCGTCACTGCAGGCCGGGCGACGGCGCATCGTGCGATTACGCCAGGATGCCAACCCGTCAGAACGTCTCAGATCACCGCGAATCGGCAGGCGTCAGCGGGATCCGCAGCGTCACCCGCGTCCCCTGGCCAGGTGCGCTTTCGACGGCGAGCACTGCACCGATCTTTGCGGCCCGCAGCCGCATGCCGCTCATTCCGCGCCCGGCACGCGATGCCTGCGCCGGATCGAAACCGCAGCCGTCGTCGCCGACCCGGATGACCACCTCGCGGTGATCGGCCAGCACCGCCAGGCACAGCTCGGTGGGATGCGCATGGTGGAGAGCGTTGTTGATCGATTCCTGCACGATGCGCAGGATTGCCAAGGCTCCTGCCGGACCCAGCGCCTCCACTGCGGGAATTGGCTGCACCTCCCAGCGCAGCACGATGCCCAATGCCGCCAGGCGTGGCTGCAGACGGAAGCGCAGGTTGCCCAGCAACGGCAGCACGTCGCCTTGAGCCACATCCAGGGAGTCGATAATCAGCCGCAGGTCCTGCAGCGATTCGTCGATGACCCGTGCCAGTTCGCTGCGCGCCACCTCCGGACGCAACGCAAGCCGCTTGGCGGTGATGAGCTGTGCGCCCATGCCGTCGTGCATGTCCTGCAGGATGCGCACGCGCTCCAGGCCGATCGCATCGCGCTGCAGGCGCACGGCTTCTTCCCGGTCCACCACGAAACGCTCGCCGAAGAACAGCAGCAGCATCACGCTGCACGGGATGGAACCGGCCGAACTGTAGCGGAAGCTGTCCCACGGCAGCCAGTCCCACGGCAGCACCACCGACTGCAGGACCGTCGCGGCCCAGACGATCCCCGAGATCCCGAGCAGCACCTGACCCAGCGACCGCAGACGTTAGGCGTGTTGCAGGATCCACGCGCAGATCATCACCAACGCCCCTACCAGCGGCACCAGCGCGATCCAGCCGCGATCGTCGATCTGGCGCAGCACCGCCAACACGCCCACCACCAGCATCGTGCCGCCCCACAGCGCATCGCGCAGGCGGACGGCGCTGCCGCGCTGGACCCCGGTGAGGTAGGGATTGTCTGATCAACGCAGCCAGGAGACGGAAAAAGCCGTCCTGGGTCGCGTAAAACTCGTTCAGACCCTCGATTTTCGCCGTTTTCAGCGCATTTCCGAGGGTTTCCCCGGATTACAGACGCAACTCGGCCATCGCAGGCAATAAGTGCTTTCGCTTCTGCCACAGGTTCGACAGCGCAAACAGCGTCAACACCTGCGCGGTGTTCTTCGCCAAACCGCGATAGCGCACCTTGACGTAGCCGAACTGGCGTTTGATAACGCGGAACGGATGCTCCACCTTCGCCCGCAGGCTGGCCTTGGTGTGCTCCCAACGCTTTGCCCGCTTCAACGCGCGTTTGTTCTTGATCTGCTTCAACTTCGAGCGCTTTTCTGCGATCAGGTAGCGCAGCTTGCGCTTGCTCGCCATCTCTTCGCGCTTGTCCAGTCCGGTGTAGCCGCTGTCCCCGCTCACCGTGTCTTCCTTGCCGTGCAGCAGTTTGTGCGCCTGCGTGATGTCCGCCGCGTTGGCTGCCGTGCATTCCACGTGGTGCACCAACCCGGACTCATCATCCACGCCAATGTGCGCTTTCATCCCGAAGTAGTACTGGTTGCCCTTCTTGGTCTGGTGCATTTCCGGATCGCGTTCGCCCTGCTTGTTCTTGGTCGAACTGGGCGCAGCAATGATCGTGGCATCCACGATCGTGCCACCACGCAAGCTCTGGCCCTTGCGTGACAGATGCGCGTTCACTCGATCAAACAGCTTGCGTGCCAAGTCGTGCTGTTCCAGCAGATGCCGAAAGTTGAGAATCGTGGTCTCATCCGGCACCCCATCCAGGCCGCCGATCTTCGCAAAACGCCGCATCGACAACGTGTCGTACAACGCCTCTTCTGCCCCAGGGTCGCTCAGCGCATACCACTGCTGCAGAAAGTGAATCCGCAGCATCGTCTCCAGTCGATACGGCTGTCGACCAGGCTGGCCCGACTTGGGATAGTGCGGTTCGATCAGCGCCAGCAAGGCCTTCCAAGGCACCACCTGATCCATCTCGGCCAGGAACACCTCCCGCCGTGTTCGCTTGCGCTTGCCGTTGTACTCCGCGTCGCCAAAGCTCAGTTGCATCGAAATCGTCCGCTTGGATCGTCGGTCAATTGTCGCAGATCAGGCTGCTTTGTTCAGAGCGTCCGTAGAGCCCTCCCCGGCACAACAACCAGACCACGGAGGTGAACACCAGGATCCGCACCGCGTGGCGGTCGCCCGGCGACAACGACAGCGGTGGCAGCAGATCCAGCACCAAGGACATCACGCCCAGCCCCAGGCCGATCACCATCATCAGGTAGTTGCGCCGCCGCTGCGCATACGCATAGGCCAGGCAGACGGCCGCGCCCAGCAACAGCACCTGCACCAGCGGCAGGACCACCTGCAGCAGATGCTGGCGCTGCCAGACCGGTGCAATCCGCTCCACCGGCCCCAAGCGCACCGCCGACAGCCCACTGCGGACCTGCGCATCGCCGCGCAGCCGGATGGTCAGCGTGTTGCCGCCCACGCGGAAGGCACTGGAGGGCAGCACCACGTACATCGGCGCGTCGCGCCCCTGGCTGGAAGCGCCACGGGGCAACGCCAGCGGCGTGTAGGGGCTCAGCAGCGCACCGTTGAGCCAGAGCTCGCCGGCCATCGCCAGCCGGGGCAGGTAGAGCGCCTGCGGTGCCGCGGGCAACCGCTGCAGCGTGAAGGCAATGCGGTACCACGCCATCCCGCTGGTCGTGGGTCGGCGCGCACGCCAACTGTCGGGCAGGGTGACGGGGTGCCACCCATGCGTGGGCGGCAACGGTTGGGCACTGAGGACGAACTGTGCATGCGTCAGCGTCTGCGTGCCCGCGATATGGGCCGGCGGACGCGCCGGATCGAACCACACCAGCGCCAGGGTCGCCGACAGCAACAGCACTGCCAGCAACGCCACGCGCATCATCGGATCAGCCCACGCAACCGCGCCTGATTCACTGCCTGCACGCGGTTGTTCACCGCCAGCTTGTTGTAGATGTGCTTGATGTGGGTGGAAGCGGTATGCGCGGAAATCTGCAGATGCTCGGCGGTTTCGCTCACCGTGAAACCCTGCGCAATGCGGGTGAGGATCTCGATCTCGCGGGGTGTCAACGCATCGGCAGGATGCGCCGGCGCGGCCGACACCGGCGCCAACCGCGCCAGCAGATGCTTGGCGATGTGCGGGGACAGCGGCGCACCGCCCTCGTGTACCAGCGCAATCGCACGGACGAACTCATCGGCCGCGCTGTCCTTGAGCAGGTAGCCGCGCGCACCGGCCTCGATGGCGCGAATGACATGCGCCTCGTCGCCGAAGATGGTCGCCACCAGCGTAGGCATCGGCGGATGCCGCTGCGCGCACTCGGCGATCAACGCACTGCCGTCGCCGTCGGGCAGGCCCAGGTCCACCACCACCACGTCCGGTTGCGTGCGCGCCAGCAGCGCACGCGCATCCACCAGCGACCCGGCCCCGCCCAGCCAACGCAACCCCGCGTGTTCGCACGCCATGCGCTCGAACTCGGCACGTAGATGGGCATCGTCTTCGACGACGACGAGGGAAATCGGATCGGACATCGCAAGACCTTGGCAGGAACCGCCCAATGGCGGCAACGGAGAAACCCGGCCGCGGCAGCCTCCCCGGCACCACGGCCACGCGCAGCAGTGAAGGCCTATTCTAGGCCGCGATCCGCATGATCGACCTACCGCGTTCGCGGTAGGCCGCAGGCCACCGTGCCAATACCGCAAACACGGTACGCGCGCGCAAGACCCGGTTCCTAAGCTGTGCGCCACCGCCCGCACCACCACCCGTGGCATGGGCCGACCACCGTGTGCCAGACGGCCACGCGTGCACCGCTCCAGGGGAACCCATGTGCCAGTTCATCGCCCAACCTGCGCCACCACACCCGTTGCACGCGCGTCTGCTGACGCACGTAGAGCGGCATCTGCACGACCCCGCGCGGGGCATGACCTCGCTGCAGACAGACTTCGGGCTTTCGCGCGCCACCCTTTACCGCATCTTCCAGCAGCTGGGCGGCCTGCATGGCTACATCCGCGACCGCCGCCTGGACGCAGCCCACGCGCACCTTGTCAGCGCTCCCGACTGCAGCCTGACCTGGCTGCTCTACGAACTGGGCTTCAACTCCGAACGGCAGTTCCAGCGCGCATTCCTGGCCCGTTTCGGCATGGCACCGTCGGAATGGAAGCGGCAGTGCCAGAGCAGCGCACGGCTGGCGCCGCAGCGCAGGCGCCTGCAGTGGGGTCCGCGTGCTGTTGGCCAGTGCAACCACAGCCCCGCGAACCCTGCTGCCCCCGGGCCTGGAACGCCACCGGCAAAAGATCGCACCGGCTCCGATGGGTCCACTGGCTATTGCAGCGCCCCGTATGCAAGACGCCACGCCGACGGTCAGCATGCACAAGACCTCGCCTGCTCGGCGTTCGATCCCGCGTACGGATCACCATTGCCGCCTACCTCCAGCGCGTTGTCGTGAACCGGCACGACACCCTGCGGGGAACGGATCTTGAAGCAGGATTCAAGGATCCGGGAGGTTATCGGGGACTTCCCCTTTGCCCCTGTCGAATTTGTAGCTTTGCAACCGCCACTCCCCAAGGCCCGATGGAAGATCTTGGAGACCCCAGACATAAATCCAGGACTCGTACCCGCCATTGGGATAGGTCTGCGTCACTTCGATTGTTTCACCTGGAATGCCTGACGCAGGGAGCGGAACTGGCGGACCGCCAGGACCTTGAGACGCTGTCGCCATTGACGGTGAGCTGACTGGTCCTGAGTGCTTCACCGTCATGGTGCCACCCTGCAGAAGCGGTTGATATTCAGGCGAGCGCTTGGTGATCCAATCGCGTATTGCACCGATTTCAGGTGCACCGGCGCCGTAGACCTTTTGCGTAGTCAACACCGTGGTGACGTTCGTCTCCTTGGTACTGGCCGGACTGATTCCGGCGGTAGCAAGCAAAGCCACCATCAACACCACACTCAAGACTACCCGTTTCATACACGCATCTCCTTGTGCCACCCCCCTGCGAAATTTCTATATCACAGCTGCACTCTTCACATCAAGTCACCGCAGCTGATTTTCTCGCAGACCTGTGAATCACGCTGTAGTAGCGTCAGCGGCTGCGCTTCATCACCAGACTGATTACTGCTCCACTTCTCGAATGAATGAGAAAAAGGCATAGACACCAGTGCATCACAAGTGTTGGAATTGTCAGCAGCAATCCATGGTGTTGCTTCACGCGCAGCTCGATTCCGAATGCGCCACGCTGACGACCAGCTCGCCGTTGCGCATGCGGATGTTGAGTTTGCTGCCGATGGTGAAGCCGAGTTGTTCCAGCCAGCGGCCGCGTAGACGCAGCGTGGGGATGCGTTGGTCGCTGACGGGGTAGTAGCCGTAGCCGACGGTGCAGTGGTGCGGGGCACGCGGGTGGCCTGGGCGGCGCGGCTTGCTGGGATCGGGGTGGGGCTCGGGGATGGGGGTGCGCTCGAGGTAAGGCCGCGGCGGGATCGAGGGGTCGAGCGAGTGCCAGCCGATCTCGGTGGGCGGCGGCAGCGTGGCGCGCTTGCGTGCTGACGTGGGACTGGACGTGGATCGACGCATGGCAGAGCCCTCCTTGACGAACAGGCCCCGCCGCCGGGTGGCGACGGGATGTCGGGAGGTTAGAAACCGCACACAGTCGGCGGGCGTATTTCCCCGAAGGGTGTTGTATTAGCCGCCCTCCCGACGCAGGCAACGCGTCGGTTGTGCCAGCAAGATGCTGCAGGCACAAAAAACCCACCGGTTTGACGGAGGTGGGTACCGCTGTGTGAGGAGTTTCTACGCTCCTTGGCGAAAAGACTGCTACGTGCTGCGTGACATGTCAACTGGCTGATGCTGGCAATCTGGAAAGCGTTGATAGAAGATCCCTTGCATCAACGTTTGAAGCAGCAAGGTCAGAGTTGGATTAAACCTAGAGAGATTGCTACTCCAAGCGCACCTCACCCTCCCGCAAATAGCTTTCCGTCCCCTCGCTATCCACCACCATCGCACCACTTAGGTTCGGGCTCGGTACTGCAGGACACCAACGGTGCGAAAAACAACTGACCAGCATCGCGATGTCGCGTGAGTAGGATTCCAATGATAAAAATCAGCTTCCGAAACCTGCTTCCCTTGCTGCTGCTTTCACTAGCGCTACCAAGTGCATGCGCTCGCACGCCTGGTGAAGCGAGACGGGATGCAGGCACGCCATCTGCTATAACACAGACGCCAACCTCTTCAGATAAAGGCAAAAGCAACGAAAACAGCGCCGATGTCGTCTCTTCCAACACTACTCTGCAAGAATTGGAACGCCGGCTGTTGCGCTTCATCGATGGACTAACAGCGCCCGCGGATCTGAACTACCCGAAGATGGAGTCGGCACTTGGCATCAAGCTTGGACCGCCGTCTGATCCGGCATACCCGTGGCGTGAAGTAAAGGAAGTTCCTCTGGCCGAAGGCTATGGGCTCTACGCGACGCATCGCCCAACGAAAGATGGATTCTCGCGGATAGAGGTTGCAGTGACTCTACCTGACCATAGCAACCCCACGCGCATACCTACGTCTACTTGCATCTGGCAAGCAGAAGCACTCTCCAAAGCGCTTGAAGGGATGGGATACACGCGCGGCGGGCAGCGGCCTTTTCAGGGTGGATGGCTCCGCCAGCATTGGCGCGCGATCAACGACGGAAGTCAGATTTTTTCGGTCTCATTGCTTCTTTATCGAACCAATGAACAAGGCAGTCCACAAGAGTGCGCTTACAGCGTAAAGATCGATGGAGGCAAGCCATGAACCGAGTTGACCCACGTATCGAGCCTCTACTTGCCCAGATGGCAAAGGATCCTGCACTTCCTGCTGGTGCCGAGGCGAGCATCCGGCAGACAATTGCTGAGTCACCCTACCTTTCAAACCTGCTGGGTGATGCCATTGAGAAAGGCCGAATTGATGCGATTGCTGTGTCGCATGGACAGAACAACGGAGGTCACTTCCAGGACGGTAAAGACGGAAAGGCGGGCTCACTCAATGTCAGTGAAGTAGCGTTCAAAGACTTCGCAGGATCAGAGCGCATCGACTACCTCACCGAGATCATGGGCCATGAAACGATGCACGGCGTGTTGGCCCAGCATCGTGCCGACGCCCTTGCCGATTTCGGCAAAAGCATGGGCAACCGGATGCAGGACGCCTATGACAATCGGGAGAATCAGGTCGACCTGACTGGCACTACGCGTGTTTACCTGGATTCCACGCGCGCAGACGAAGCGCTGTCGGAGATCTCAGGAATGCGTGCCTTGCATGATCGAATCAAACATCTGAATCCTCAGATGTCCGACGGCATGGTTAAGCGGGAATTGCTCGACCGGTCCAGCAGCCGGTGTGTCGTGAGGCAACCGAACGGTGCTCCGCAATTCGCGGACGGGCTGACTTACGATGCACTCACCAAGCAGCCCTTTTCGCGCGACGATGCGCTGACCAAGTCGGTTGAGCAGTGCTTTTATGACAGCAGTGGCACGCTAGGCCCACATGGCGATTCCGACTATCGGAACTACTATGGCGTCAATCCGATCAGTCACATCGCGCAGAACTACGCGCATCTGGCGCATGACCGCCAGCCTCCGGAAGTCCGCATCGATCTCAAATTGTTAGGCCTGGACCCAAGACAGCTAGAGCGCAACGGGCTGGACCTCGGGCCTGCAAAGACCTTCAACATCGTTGACCTTGGCAAGGACGGCTATGGCATGGTCCAGCTCAAGGACACGGGCGCACGCGGCGTTAGCTCTCCCAATCTTGCGGCACCGAACGAGCCAAACCGCAGGCTTACCCCTGCAGAAGCGGGGCACCCTGACCATGCCATGTATCAGCAGATCCGCAGCAAGGTGGAGCAGCTGGACGCCGCAAATGGCCGCACGTTTGACGCGACCAGTGAAAGGATGACAGCCAGTCTGCTGACGCTAGCCAAAGACAACGAGCTAACCCGGGTGGACCATGTGCTGCTCAGCGAAAAAACCGAGGATCTTCCAGCTGCACAGAATATATTCCTGGTACAGGGCAGACCGGATGACCAAGCAATGTTGCGTGCACAGATGCCCACTGTCGAAGCGGCCCAACGTCCGGTGCAGGAGAGCTTTTCGCAACTGGAATCCGTCAACCAACGCCTGGAACAAGATCGCGTGCGGGAACAATCGTTGGAGCAGCAGCGCTCGCAGGAGCAACAGCAGCGCGGGCCGACTCCGCCGCTGTGAGAATTCCAATACGACCGCAATTGGATTAATGCCAGGGTGCACTTCATCTTTTATAAGTGGAGAATTATTTGACTCTGACCCTATTCCTGATTCCTGACCCTATTCCTGACCCTATTCCTGGTTCTGACCATGCCATGTATCAACAGATCCGCAGCAAGGTGGAGCAGCTGGACGCCGCAAATGGCCGCACGTTTGACGCCACCAGCGAGCGGATGACAGCCAGTCTGCTAACGCTAGCCAAAGACAACGGGCTAACCCGGGTGGACCACGTGCTGCTCAGTGAAAAGACCGAGGATCTTCCAGCTGCACAGAATATATTCCTGGTACAGGGCAGACCGGATGACCAAGCAATGTTGCGTGCACAGATGCCCACTGTCGAAGCGGCCCAGCGTCCGGTGCAGGAGAGCTTTTCGCAACTGGAATCCGCCAACCAACGCCTGGAACAAGATCGCGCACGGGAACAATCGTTGGAGCAGCAGCGCTCGCAGGAGCAACAACAGCGAGGCCCCGTTCCGTCGCTTTGAGGCGATGACGTGTCGCACCTACCATCAAAACGGTCGGCAGCTCCTCGCTTTCGACAAGGAACGGGGGCTGATGCCTAAATGAATCTGACTCCGTACTCGATGTGCAGTCTAACGTCTGAATCAAGTCGTCCAGGGAAGCGGTGTCGGCTTGAATGAATTATTAGGAGTTTCCGCGTAAGATTGCAGCCCTATTATGCTCGGAGGCTTGCGCAAGCCTTGCAAGAATTCCTATAAAGCAACCTATAGCAATGATCCCCACGCCCATTGTCGCCTGACTAAGCGAAAGAACGCCTATTGTAACAGCAAGGATTGCAATGACGACGAGAGCAGTGCTCATGACTAAAGCTCCTAGTAATTAACCGACGAACAAAGGTGACGAACTGCAAAAAGATTCGTGACAAGGTTGGATCGAGGAACGGTTTCAGGCTGACTTATTAATTTCTCATGGGCCGATTTTTTCGCTTTTATATGGCACACGTACCTCAAGAAGTGAACCTGACCCCGTTTTCCGCCGAAACCATTTATTTTGGGGAACCAGTGGTGAACTGAATCTGTTGTTTGCGACCCTCACCAGCAGGAAACGGGGTCAGGAAACGGGGTCAGGTTGACTTATTAAGTGAACTTGACCCTGTTCTTGGGGTGGGTTGTTTGCATTGAATTCAGCCTCTTCCTGAGGAGATAATGCTTTAGTTTGGAAGAAGCCGTTACTAACCTGCGTGTACGTATACCCGCAATTTGGACACGTAATATTTTCACGTTCTTTGGTGCCTGGCATCTGAAGGCCATACTCAGACACGAAAAATGGGCGCCTGCATTCTGATCTTTCGCACCGCTCTACCGACATTTTCTTCTCCTGAGGCCTAATTTCTAAGTAAACCGCGCCGAGAAGCGGCGTCGGTTTGAATGAATTGTTAGGCCTTACCACTTGACCAAATACGTACGTGCTTCTGGATCTCCGGCTGGTTTGACATCAAATCCGCGAGTGCTGAGAGTGAGAATTGCATACTCGATACCTTGGTTAGTATGCGCATTCTTTGCCAGCGCGACCGTAGCTCCATTTGAACGTTGTTGCTCGGCGGCAAAGCCAATGATGTTCTCGAAGAACGCTAGCGTTTCTTCGCGAGAAGCAGGAACAGTTGATGAAATTAATCTAGCGCGGTCGGCATCGATGTTGGTGAAGTCTGTCATGGGAAATCCCTTTATGGTTGATGTAAGGCCTAACGCGTGAATTAAGCCGACCCGCAAAGCGGGTTGGACTTGAATGATTTGTTGAACGCGCTCCCGAGGCGATGGCTACGCAATCAACGAAGATACAGACTTTGTAATGCCAAAGATTGCAAAGCAACCGCCAGCAAAAATTAAAAAAACAGGCTCATCGCGGATTCGTGTGGGTGCCTTGAGGCCCCTGAATCTGCGTTGAGCCTTGGAAACAGGCCCTTTCCACCGTCCCAGAAGGTGGTACATCCTGTGCTGACTTCTTGACGCGGTGTTCTGCATGAAAACGGGCCGTCGGCTGAGTGAGTTGTTTTCCTTCCCCGGCTTTGCGGCGGAGTCCACGCTCAAGGGCGTGTTCGGCGCCCCGAAGGCGCGGATCGTGACCTTGCGGCGCCGAAAAAAACGGCCGTGTGTTCCAACTGTGGCCATCGGTGTCGCAGCCGCTACGACAAGCGCCTGTGCCGCGCCCGCGACTTGCGGGCGGCCGGCTGGATGCTGTTCGTGGAGTTCGAGCGCTGGCGGGTCGATTGCCCGGGGTGCGGCGGCGTGCACGTAGAGCGGCTGGACTGGCTGGCCAAGAATCCGCGCTACACCGAGCGATTCGCCCTGCATGTGGGCAATCTGTGCCGAAGCATGACGCACAAGGCCGTGGCTGAGCTGGAGCGCCTGCACGACAGCACGGTCAAGGAGCTGTCCAAGCTGTACATGGCCGAGCAGGTGCGCCGGGCGGGGACGCCGGCGCCGCGCGCCATCGGCATCGACGAGATCGCGATCCACAAGGGCCATGACTACCGCGTTGTGGTCAGCGATCTGGAGCGCGGCCGACCGATCTGGTTCGGCGGCAGTGGGCGCACCGAGGCGGACATCGACCAGTTCTTCGCCGAATTGGGCCCAAAACGTAGCGCCGGCATCGACGTGGCGGTGATGGACATGTGGCGGCCGTTTCGCAACTCGGTGGGCAAGAACGTGCCCAACGCCAGCATCGTGTTCGACAAATTCCACATCATGCGCCACCTGTCCGACGCGCTCGATCAGGTGCGGCGCGACGAGTACAAGCGCCTTCAAGGCCAGGATCGCAGTTACATCAAGGGCCAGCGTTACACCCTGCTGAGCAATCGCGAAAACCTCACCCTGGACGGTCGAAAGGCGCTCGCCAAGTTGCTGGCGGCCAACAAACGTCTGAACACGGCGTACCTGCTGAAAGAGTCCTTCGGACAGCTGTGGAGCTACCGCACCGAGCGTGGTGCACGGGAGTTCTTCGAACGCTGGAAGCAGAGTCTGCGCTGGCAGCGGCTTGCGCCCTACCAGACGTTCGTGGGGATGATCGAGCGGCACTGGGACGGCATCGCGGCGTACTGCAGGCCGGAGAACAAGGTCAGCCTCGGCCTGGTGGAAGGGCTCAACAACAAGATCCGGGTCATCCAGCGCAGCGCCTACGGCTATCGCGACGAGGAGTTCCTGAGGCTCAAGATCATCGCCAGCTTCCTGCCCGCGCTACCCGAAAATGCTCGATTGCACCCACAGTGATCCGCGAAGACCCAAAAAACAGGGACGCAACAGCCCATGGCTTTGCCTACCTTACGTTGCCGTCCCGATTTGGAGAGCGGTACACCAAGTTGCCGTGACAGCTTGGACTTTGCATTTGAAATACCGATAGCACGCTTCCACGAAAAAGATAAACCAGAAATCCCCTTTTTCTTGCGTCCCATGACTATCTCCCAAAGCGCCTAACTACTACTGGACCGCCTAAGTAAGGCTTAACACGGCCCTCGCTGACCGTGGTCAACCCTACAAGCGTCGGAAGCTCATCGCTTTTCAGCTATGTCCCTCAGACGCCAAGTGTTACGCCGCATCCCTACTGCGGCCAAACTTAAGTGCCACGATGCTCCATGCCTTGCTCAACATTGTTTCTTCCCCCTGAAGAAATGTGTGGCTTTGCGGCTGCGTTATCTGCTGAATTTTTCTATCCTCGCCGAGTTTCTGGGTTGCGTCAATGCGCTTGCGCGGCTGATCGCTGGTTTTGTCGGCTTTGCCCTCATCCGCCCTTCGGGCACCTTCTCCCGCGCGCGGGAGAAGGGATTGGTGTGCTGGGTTATTGGCTGTTTTTTGCGGTTGCCGGCTTGGCTGGGGTGGGTAGAGCGAGATTATTGTTGAGGTCGGTAATCTCTGGCGCGTTACTTTCGGTCATCACACGCACCTGCGCGGTTTTTAGATTTGCTGCGTTGGTTAGCGGCAGGCGTACCTGGGTGGTGATTGGCTGCAGATTGCGTGGTGCCGCGAGTGCCGGGAACGCGGCTCTTGCCAGCTCCTTCCCACGCCCATCCTCCAACACCACAAACCCAGCCGGTGCGTCTGCGTGGCCGAGGCTATGCACGGTTGCCTCGATAGCGTCTGCGGTCACGCGCACATCGCCATGCCCGATGCCCAGGTCCGGGCGTAGTTCTACCGGTGTAGCTTCGGTAATGCGTTCAAGCTGCAGGACGGTGGTGCGGCCGGCCGGGAAGTCGATGTCGATGGCCGCGCTTTTTTCGAAAGCGAGCTCTTGTGTTTTACCCATACTGTCGAGCTTGCCGTCATTGGCTTTGCTCACGCCCTGGGTGATGCGCCATTGGCCGGGGGCGACGTTCCAGCCGGTCATGCTGGCGCGCTGCGCCTTGTTGGAGGTGTTGTAGGCGATGACGGTGAAGCGGTCTTGCCGGGGTGCGGGGATGGCGATGGCCACTTGGGTGGCGGCCTCCGGGTCATTGAAGCGCCAGCTCACGGTGTGGCCGGGGTAGGTTTGATTGCGCTTGAGGGCCACGCCGCCTAGGCGCGCGCGCTGCAGGTTGACCGTGGGGGATTCCACGCGGTCGCTCCACCAGTGGCCTTCGGTGTTCATGTAGAAGTTCTGCAGTTTCTCGCGTGCCTCGCTGCGGTAGATGGCGGCGAGATACTCGAGGTTGCCGGTTTGTTCCCAGGCCACGTGGTGTGGGAAGTCCGGAGCGCTGCCGTCGTCCTTGTTGGCGGCGTCGATGAGCTTGCCGCTCCAGTCGCTGCGCTTGCCCATGACGTCGAGGAAGTTTTCGTTGAGCAGGGAGAGACCGTTGGGGCCGCTGTTGGCGACGCGGTAGTCGATCGGCTTGAGATAACGCGCATCGCCAGTGAAGCGGTAGGCGGCCCAGAAGGTGTGCAAGGTGTCAGCGCCGCCGCTGCCTTCGAACAGTTCGCCGCCGCGGGTCTTGCCAGTTTGCCAGTTGATCTCGTTGGGCAGAGCCCAGTTGCCCTTGGCGTTGGTGTAGGCGTGGGCGAGGTAGCCGTCGGCTAATCCCGTGACGATGCGGCGGCTGTTGGGGTCGGCGTTATAGCCGCCCAGCAGGATGGCCGGGTGCACGATGGGGAACGAGTACGGTTTTTGCCATTGCCAGTTAGGCTCGCGGTAGACGGTGCGACCGCCGAACCAGTTGCTGGCGAACAGCAGGTGGCCTTGCGGGTTGACCTGGATGATGGTGTCGAAGGCTTTGACGGTTTCCATCAGGCGCTCGACGGTGCGCGGGTCGCCCCAGTTGAGATACAGCAGAGCGCTGTTGAGGTTGATGCCCTCTTCGTAGGAATGTAGCTCGTCGGTTTCGATGGTGGATAGGCCGTTAGTGAACATGCCGTTGCGGTAGTTGGCATCGGACAGCGCCAGCATCGAGGCGTTGAGCATGTCCGGGTCCACACCCATCAGGGCGACGCCGGGCCATTGCTGCACCAGGTCCGAATCATCGGAGATGCCGCCGCCGAAATCGCCGTAGGCCACCTGGCGCTGCTCGATCCACCAGCGGATGTAGCGGCGGGTGGCGCTGAGGTCTTGCAGCTGCCAGAACGCCCAGGCGGGCACGCCCTTGGGCACGGTGGGCAGTTCGACAGGCAACGTGCCCTGGTTGGCGTAGCTGATGTCGTTCCAGTACTGGCGGCCGAGTGCGTGATCGGGGTCCACGCGCAGCAGGTCGGTAATGTCGGCATCCAGGCGCTTGTAGAGCAGCTGGCGCTTGGAGGTGGTGTGTTCTTCCACCAGAAAGCCCCAGTTGTCCTTGACCTGGTTGAAGCGGTCGGCGACGTGCTCTTTGATGGCCTCATTGCGCGGCTTGAACACCAACTGCAGCTGGGTGCCGTCGAGCGCGTTGGCGTCAAAGCCGGGCGCGGCGGCGGCGATGCTGAGCATCAGGCTGTCGTTGCTGAGGATTCTGTCGCGCAGGTCCAGCCACAGGGTGCGGGCCTGGCCGGGGGCGACGGCGACCGAGACGTCGATCATGTCGCGCGCGGGCCAGATGGGGTCCTTGATGCGGATGTTGAGCGGGATGCTGCCGTTGTGGGTGGCCGGCAAGTTGAGCGCCGGCAGGGTGATGGCGATGCCATCCAGGCCGTCGTGCATGTTTTCCCAGCCGTAGGACCAGCTGCGCATCAGCGCTTGATCCGGCGGCGGGTTGCCCAGGCTGGACGGCACCAGGATATGCACGATGGGCTGCTGCGCGCTTGCTGCGGTTTTGTCGCTGGGGCGCTTGCGGGCCGGCGCCTTGGTGGGCAGCGCGATCACGGTCTGGCGCTCGCCCGGCGGGTAGCGGCCGGCGATGACATCGCGCAGCGGTGCGAGGTTGTCGTAGTCGGGCTGGATGTCGCTGCGCACGGTGTAGCTGAGTTGCGCACTGCCTTTGGGCACGGCGCCCGGCTGCACGTTGTAGGCCCAGATTTCCTGGATGGGGGTTTCCTGCGCGGTGTTGGCAAAGCGCAGCGTGCCGCCGCGCCGCTCGGGGAACTGGTCCACGCTGCGCACCACGCCCTGGCTGCGTGCGAACAATGGCTGCGCCTGCGCGGTTGTACCTGCGGCAGTCGGCGCGGTGTAGCTGGCCTGGCCATAGGCGGCGCCGCGTAGTTCGATACGGTTGAAGGGTTCGTCCGGCAGTGTGAGGTCCAGCGCCTTGCCGCCTTCGACGTAGGTGTTCCAGTCGGGCAGCTGGAAGTAGTCGTCGCGGCCCGGCAGGCGCGAGCGGTTGTAGACGCCGGGCCAGGTGGTTTCGGCGATGCCATCGGTGGCCTTCCACATCCATTGCTTGAGGTCGCGCGCGTCGGTGAACTCCACCTTGCGGATGCGGGTGACCGGTGCGGTAAGTGCGGGCGGTGCGTGGCCGTTGTCCCAGCCGTAGCGGTGCAGGAAGGCGGCGTGTTGCGCGTCGCCAGTGGGTGCTTCAGCGCTGGTGGGCTCCTGCAGGCGGGCGAGCGCGCTGGCACCTGCCCCATCGAGCATGCGGTCGTAGATGCGGAGTTCGTCGAAGTCGCTGCCGCGCAGGAAGTTGTAGCGGCTCTGCACCTGGTGCGGCGACATCACCCGGCCGGCCAGGCCGAACTGGTCGAGTGCGGCATCGAAGTCGAGCGCGCCACCGTTGGCGCAGGGCGCACCGCAGTCCACGCGTGCGGCCTCCTTGCCGTCCACATACAGGCGCACGCCGCGGGTTTCATCCCAGGCGAAGGCGATATGCGTCCAGTCACTGGCAGCGGGATTTTTATCCAGCTTGAACGAGACGCGGGTGCGCGCAAGGTTGGCGTCGGTGACGAAGGCATCGAAGCCGTGGCCATTCCAGTCGATGCGCAGCCAGGCCATGTCCCAGCTGGTGTGGTCGGCGTAGCCGACGCGGAAGATCACGAACGGCGCTTCGCCCACCGGGTAGCGCGAACGCCAGAAGAAGCCGAGCGTGCCGCGCTGGGTGTAGAGGTTGCCGGGCGCATTCCACGACAGCACGCCGTCGTCGGCCCATTCGATGGCGTTGCCGCGTTTGCCGGTGGGCACCAGGGTGATCTTGTCGCGGAAGTTGGGCACGCCGTCGCCGCGGGCCACATCGGCCTGCAGGCTGCGATCGGCGGACACGCGGAACAGCAGTTCCTGTGCAGCCACAGACGCCGCGCTTGCCGGCAACGCGATCAGACACACCACACCCATCAAACGCTTCAGCACGCTTACCTCACTTCAAAAGACGTCGCCGCGCGGGGGCGCCGCGCGGCGGGATTTCCTCACAGACAGTTGGCAGTACGCCACTTCGGGATGTCTTCCTTCAACAGCTTGTCCGGCCAAGTACCGTGCCAGGCGTAGCCAACGCAGCATTCGTCGCGCACCTGCATGTCCTCGGTCAAGACCTTGCCGTCGCGGTTGGCATACAGCGGCCGTTGATTCTGCAGGCCGTGGGCAGCGTGCGCACAAGGAGACACCTGGTTGCGCGATGAGGATCACGTCCTTGCCGATTTCCTGGGTGGATAGTGCGTGGAAGCGGCCGCCGCGAAGAGTGCCCGCTGCGCGTGCGCGCAGCGGGCAGACAGCGGTTTAGTACTTGTAACGCAGGCCCAGCAGGTATTGCCGTCCGGTTTCGCCGTACTGCAGCGGCAGCTGGCCGGCGCGCGGCGAGGACACCCACTCGTCCTGGGCTTCGTTGGTGAGGTTGATGCCTTCCAGGCTCAGCTCCAGCTGCTTGCTGATCTTGTAGCGCAGCGAGGCGTCGATCATGGTGGTGCCGGTCATGCCATGCACGCCATCGACGTTGAAGCCGGCTTCCGCACCCGGTGCCTGGGTGAGGTAGTCGTCGCGATTGGTGGCCGACACGCGACCTGCGAAGGTGTCGCCTTCGTAGAACAGCGTGGCGTTCCACGACGAACGCGACAGGCCGAGCAGGTCGTTCTTCATCACCGGCGCGCCACTGCTGGCCAGGTACTGGATCTGCGAATCCACCCAGGTGTAGTTGAGCTGCACGCCCAGGTTGGCCCACTTGCCCGGCAGGAAGGTGAAGGGCTGGGTGTAGTTGGCTTCCACGCCCTTCAACTCGCCGCCCGGGGTGTTGAGCGGAATACTGAAGGCGAAGTCGTCGTTGACGCTGGCGCCGGTGCCGTCCAGCAACGCGGCCGGCAGGCCGCTGCTGGAGTACGGGCGCACTTCGCGCGCGGTCTGGATGAAGCTTTCGATGTCCTTGTAGAACACGCCAACGCCCAGCATGGCGCCTTCGTCGAAGTACCACTCCAGGCCGAGATCGACGTTGGTGGCTTCGATGGGGTCCAGGTCCGGGTTGCCGCCGGCCACGGTGCGCGCACCGCCGGCCACGGCCACGGTGACGCCCGGGGTCAGGCTGCCCAGCCCAGGACGGCTCATGACCTTGGCCGCGCCCAGGCGCAGCAGCAGGTCTGGCGCCAGCTCGGCGACCAGGTTGAACGAGGGCAGCGTGTTGTCGTACTTGCGCCCCACCGTGGTCAGCGTGGGAAGGTTGTTGATCAACGCAAAGCCGGTGGATGCCTGCTCGGTCTCCACATAGCGCACGCCGAAATTACCCGACAGCGGGATGGGCCCCAGGTCGGTGGAGAACTCGCCCATCAACCATACGCCGCGATCCTTCTCTTCGACGCTGCGGCTGTTGTTGACGCGCGGGGCGACGGCAAAGGTGCCGCTGTTGCTGTAGATGCCGAACTGGTTGGCCACCGCGTCCAGATTGGGCACCACCCAGTTGGCGGGATTGCCGCTGATGCCCTTGAGGCCGGCCTGTTCGGTCAGGCCCACCGGCACGATGGTGCTGCCGTTGGCGAAGTTGGGCACGGCCAGCTCGTTGGCGCGGCGCAACTCGACCGTGCTGAAGCTGTAGTTCTTGGCCAATACGCCGCCCTTGAGGCGGAAGCCGGGACTGATGTTCCAGTTGAAGTCGATCTGGCCGGTGTCGAAATCGTTGTCCACCGACTGCGGACGCAGGCGGATTTCCGCCAGTTCCCAACCGGTGGGATCGGTGGGATTGATGCCATAGTTCAGCACCGGCGCGCGGCTGTTGCCACGGTAGTCGTAGCTGTACCCGTCGACGTCGTACTTGTCCATGATGATGGTGGTCTGCACCGGGTTCTCGTGCGCCGAGCGCGAGGTACCGACACGGGCGTTCATGCTGAAGGCATCGTTGAAGCGATGCTCCACATCGAAGCTGATCTGCTTGAACTCGGTGTTCCACTCGTCGTGGCGGTTTTCCGAGCGGATATCGACGTTGTCGAATTCGCCATAGACCAGCGCGTTGTTGCGGATCTCGCCGTTGCGCACGATGGTGCCCGGCTTGCCGTCGCGCACTGCACGGCGCGGGGTCAGCCCGTCGCGGTTGCGGCTGAAGGAGATCGCTTCGATGTAGTGCTCGTCGCGCTTGGCATCGATCTTGGAGTACAGCATGTCCAGCGACAGCGTGGTGCGATCGGTGGGCTTCCACTGCAGCGCGCCGGTCACGCCCAGGCGCTGCTGGTCGTGGATCTGCTGGGTGTAGCGCGGGAAGCGCGGGTGGTAGACATCGGCCGAACGCGCGGCAGCGAACGGTGAAGCGGCATTGAAGCCACCGTTGCTGGTGCCGTTGGCCCAGCGGCCGGTGTTAGCGCCTTCTTCCAGCACTTCGCGTTCGGTGAAGGCCACCGACAGCAGGGCGCCGAAGGTGTTGTCGGCCCAGGTGTTGGCGATCAATGCGGCCACGCGCGGGTTGGCCTTTTCGGCCATGGCGTTATAGTCCTACTGTGTCATTAAATGCGAAGGTGCGGAGACATCGTTCCAAGTAGTGTCACTGCGATTTCTACGGCGATTGTCCAGCGCAGCGTCGCGATCGAGTCCACTACATGGCGCTGAGCCCGCATCGGTCGCCCCGCGCGGGCTGTAATCTTCGGGTAGGGCAGGTTGCGGGCGTTGTGACGGTTTTTTTTGATGCGCCCCGCGCAAGCGCTCAGCAACCAGAAACCCGTAAGCAGCAATGCATAGCGTGGCGTGATGATGAAACCCCCGCCAACCGCGCCCTTCGTAGTGATCCAGACCAAACTCCTGCTTCAGGTCCTGATAATCGCGTTCAACCCGCCAGCGCGCTTTGACCGTATTCACCAGATCCTTGCGGAGCGTGCTTGCCGGCAAGTTGGAGAGGAAGTAGCGCGTTGGCTTGTCTTCGTTTTCGGGCCATTCGATCAACAACCACTCCTCCTGACGCAAACGATCTCCCTGCGCGGCACGCACGCGCAGGGCCGCAAAGCGTCCGGACAACGGTGCGTTGCTGCCTTCCCGCCATGACACCGTCCGGAAGGCACGCCGAGGCAGGGACTGCGCCAGTGCCTCCACCGACTGTGGCTGGCGATCCGCCGTGCGGCGATGGCGAATCGCAGGACGGCCCTGCCCCTTCCAAGGCGCGGGCGGCTCGGGCGTTTGCCCCGGCGGCCAGACCTTGACGCTCGAAACAATCCCCACTGCATAAGTCAGTTCCAAGGCAGTCAGCGCATCACGCCAAGCCGTATTGCTGCCATAAGCTGCATCGGCCAACACGGTGCCGCGGACGACACCTGCAGCACACGCGGCCTGCATCTGCGCCAGCGCTATCTCTGGCTTGGTGGCGAACGCGATCTCTTCCGGAACACCTGCCTTCTCCCGCTTCGCCGCATCGGCCGCCCAAGCCTCAGGAAGATACAGCCCAAAGGCCATCGGCACGCTCGCCGCAGGCGTCGCCAGCGAGACGCTCACCGCCACCTGGCAGTTGTCCTGTTTGCCGATCTCCCCGCAGTACTGTCGGGTCACACCGACCGAATGCTTGCCCTTCTTGCGAAAACCCGTGTCGTCCACGATCCAGTACACCTCGCCCTTCAAATCCATATGCGATGAGACGTACTGACGGACGCGCTCCAGCACCGCCGCATCGGACCAGTCCGACTTGGCCACGAAATGGTGCAACGCCTGATGCCGAGCCCGTGTCCGCAGCGGATCCACATGCGCCGCCAGCGGCTCTACGCTTTTGCGCTCCAACGGCAGCATCAATCCTCGGCAATAACCGTGTAAGCTCGCCGCGCGATCAGCATGACCAAGCGCAGCGGATAGGTCATCCAAATAGGCGGAAAAACGCGCTTGGTGACTGACTGCGGCCATGTTCATCTCAGCACGGTGTGGATTGCCTGCAGAATAACATTTTTATGACACAGTAGGAATAGGCGGCCTGGCCGCTGGCGGCGAAGGTGAAACCGTTGTAGTCGAACGGGCGCGCGGTGCGCAGGTCCACCGTGGCGCCGAGCGAGCCTTCTTCCACGTCGGCCGAGGCGGTCTTGCGCGCGATCAGTTGCGAGAACAGGTCCGAGGCGAACACGTTGAAGTCGAAACCACGGCCGCGGTTGGTACCGCCGCTCTGGTCGCCGGCGCCCACGGTGGTGAGCGCTTCCATGCCATTGATGCGCACGCGGGTGAACTCCGGGCCCAAGCCGCGCACCGAGATGGCGCGGCCTTCGCCCGCTTCACGGGTAATCACCACGCCGGGAATGCGCTGCAGCGACTCGGCCAGGTTGAGATCCGGGAACTTGCCTATGTCTTCGGCGACGATGGCATCCACGACGCCGGCTTCGCCGCGCTTGATGTCCAGCGCCTTCTCCACGCTGGCGCGGTAACCGGTCACCGTGACGGTGTCCAGGTTCACGGCAGGCTCGGCAGGTGGCGAGGCGGCATCTTGTGCGAGTGCGTGGCCGCTCAGCGCCAGGCCGATCGACAAAGCCAGCAAGGTAACCGGTGTCTTCCGGCTGGTGGTCCGAAATTGCATGTCCTCCCCTCCCAAGGGTCCATGAACAATGTGAAATATGGGCATGTGAGCGGCAATGACACCGCTGGTCAAAAAGACGTTACCAGCTGAACCGCTGTTCAACATCTTGCAGCGCAGCACAAAAGCGTCCGGATTTCGCCAAGATGGCGCGCAGGCGGCCACGTCACGTTGCATGCTGGGCCTGTCCGGCGGTCTTCAGGGAGGGCTAGAATGACACCGATGGTCATCGTAACGCGCTGCGGTTTCCCCACCCCGTGACGCACCACACAGCCGAGGTAATTCCCGCATGAATCGTGCCCGCATCCTGTGTTTTGGTGAGTTGTTGTTGCGCCTGGGGGCGCCTGGTCACGCGCTGCTCTTGCAGCAGCCGCGACTGGACGTGCACTGCGGTGGTGCCGAGGCCAACGTCGGCGTGTCGCTGGCGCACTTCGGCCATGAGGTGGCCATGGTGAGCACGGTGGCCGACAACCCGCTGGGCGCGGCGGTGCTTGGCGAACTGCGCCGCCATGCTGTCGATACCCGCCATGTGCGGCGGGTGGAGGGCCGCATGGGCCTGTACTTCCTGACCACCGGGGCGATCCATCGCCCCAGCGAAGTGGTCTACGACCGCGCCGATTCGGCCTTTGCGCTGGCGCCCGCCGACGCCTACGACTGGCCGGCGCTGCTGGAAGGCGTGCAATGGCTGCACCTCTCCGGGGTAAGCCCGGCCCTGGGTGCGGAGGTGGCGCAAGCCACGCTGGCGGCCGCGCGCGCCGCGCGTACGGCCGGGGTCAAGGTGTCCTTCGACGGCAACTACCGGCCCAAACTGTGGCAGCGCTGGCAGGGCGATGCGCGCGGCATCCTGCACCAGCTGTTTGCCTGTGCGGATGTGGTGTTTGCCGACTACCGCGACATTGGCGTGGTGCTGGGCGGCGAGTTCCCGCAGGACACGCTGGAAGCGCGCGTGGAAGCGGCCGCGCAACAGGCGTTTGCCGCATTCCCGCAGCTGCAATTGATGGCCTGCACGCAGCGCGTGGCGCATACCGTGGACCACCACAGCCTGGGCGCGATGCTGGTGCCGCGCGAAGGCGCGGTGGCGCGTGCGCCCAGCGAGGAACTCACCCGCATCATCGACCGTATCGGCGGTGGCGACGCCTTTGCCGCCGGCGTGCTGCACGGCCTGATCGAAGGCTGGCCGCTGCAGGACACGGTGCGCTTCGGCCTGGCGGCCGGATGCCTGAAGCACTCGATTCCCGGCGATTTCAACCCGCTGTCGGTGGCCGATGTGCAGGCCTGCGTGGGCGATGCGCGGTTCGATGTGAAGCGCTGACGCGCTTGGGAATCGGGAATCGGGAATCGGGAATCGGGAATCGGGAATCGGGAATCGTAAAAGCGGCGAATGCCGGGGGCGTTGGTTGGTTGCGTGATGGCAAGCAACTGCAGGCTACTGCCTTCTCCCCTCGTGAGAAGGTGCCCGAGGGGCGGATGAGGGCACGTCCGCGCGACGTTGCGCCATCCACAACGGCCGGCATGCTCTGCCGGCCGCTCTCAACCGCATTGGGTCCGGGAACTCAAAGCGCGCAGCAACCGCTGTTGCGATTCCCCATTCCCCATTCCCCATTCCCCATTCCCCATTCCCGACATTGCGCCATCCACAACGGCCGGCATGCTCTGCCGGCCGCTCTCAACCGCATCGGGTCGGGAACTCAAAGCACGCAGCAACCGCTGTTGCGATTCCCGATTCCCGATTCCCCATTCCCGACTCCCGATTCACCCCAGCTCGATGCAATCGAACCTCACGTCCGTCTCCACATCGGCGTCGTAATCCACATCGCTGCGCTCGAAGCCGAACAGCTTGAGGAACTCGTGCTTGTAGCCGGCGTAGTCGGTGAGCTGGAACAGGTTCTCGGTGGTGACCTGCGGCCACAGTGCCTTGCAGGCGTCCTGCACGTCGTCGCGTAGTTCCCAGTCGTCCAGGCGCAGGCGGTTTTCGTCGTCCACCTCGGCCGGCTGGCCGTCTTCGCGGTACAGGCGCTCGCGGAACAGGCGGTCCAGCTGCTCGATGGTGCCTTCGTGCAAGTTCTTCTCTTTCATGATCTTGTAGACCATGGAGATGTACAGCGGCATCACCGGGATGGCCGCGCTGGCCTGGGTCACCACCGACTTGAGCACCGCCACGTTGGCGCCGCCACCATGGGTGGCCAGGCGCGCGTGCAAGCGCTGCGCGGTGTGGTCCAGGTCCACCTTGGCCTTGCCGAGCGCGCCATGCCAGTAGATCGGCCAGGTGATCTCGGTACCGATATAGCTGAAGGCCACGCTGCGCGCGCCGTCGGCGAGCACGCCGGCGCCGTCCAGCGCGTCAATCCACAGTTCCCAATCCTGCCCGCCCATCACGGTGATGGTGTCTTCGATCTCCTGCGCGCTGGCCGGCTCGATCGAGGCCTGGATGATGGTGTCCTTGTTGGTGTCGATGGCGGTGGCGGTATAGGTGTCGCCGATCGGCTTGAGCGCCGAACGCTTCACTTCACCGCTGCCCGGCAGCTTGCGCACCGGCGAGGCCAGCGAATACACCACCAGGTCCACCTGGCCGCCCATCTCGGTCTTGATTAGCTCGATCACCTTCGCGCGCGCCGCATCGGAGAACGCATCGCCGTTGATCGACTTGCTGTACAGGCCTGCGGCCTTGGCATGTTTGTCGAAGGCGGCCGAGTTGTACCAGCCGGCCGTGCCGGCCTTGCTGGGGCTGCCGGGTTTTTCGAAGAACACGCCCAGCGTGTCGGCGCCGAAGCCGGACGCGGCGGTGATGCGCGAGGCCAGGCCGTAGCCGCTGGAGGCGCCGATCACCAGTACCTTCTTCGGGCCGTCGGTACGCACGCCGCGCGCGCGGGTGGCGGCGATCTGTTCGAGCACATTGCGCTCGCAACCGAGCGGATGCGTGGTGGTGCAGATGAAGCCGCGCACTTTGGGATGGATAATCAACGTGGACTCCTGGTCAGCAAGATGCTGGCGGCATCTTAGAGCGTGTGGCGCATGCGAAACAGCCTGAGGCGCAACACACGCTGCTGTATGGACGCGCGTGACAGCTGACACCATCGCCCGCCCACGCCGCCACGAACAGCGAATCCAATCGAAGTCCGGCAGCGCCGGCTATGCTACGTTGCCGTCCCTGCCGTGCCGTGCCTGGCTGCGCCTGTTGGCGATCGTCGAGGCCCCTTCCAGTTGTACGACCGGTGTCCGAATGCCCCTTCGTAGCGAGCGCGTCACGCAACTTGGCTCGGTGCCGCGCTTCCGCCTGGGCGCCCTGCAGGTGGAGCCGGAACGGCTGGTGGTGATCGACGACGGCCAGACCATTGCGCTGGAGCCGCGCATGATGGAGGTGCTGGTCGCGCTGGCCGAGCGCGCCGGCGAGGTGGTCAGTGCCGAGCAGTTGCTGATCGAGGTCTGGCACGGCAGCTTCTACGGCGACAACCCGGTGCACAAGACCATCGCCCAGCTGCGCCGCAAGCTCGGCGACGACAGCCGGCAGCCACGCGTTATCGAAACCATCCGCAAGCGCGGGTACCGGCTGCTGCCCAAGGTGGTGTTTCCCCAGGATTACCGTGGCGCGGTGCCGGGCACGCAGACCTGGAGCCACGGCAGCCCATATGTAGGCCTGCAGGCCTTCGACCCGGCGCATGCGCAGGTGTTCTTCGGCCGCAGCCATGCCATTGCGCAGGTGGCGGCGGCGCTGCGTGCACAGTTGCACAGCCGGCGCGGGCTGGTGCTCATCAGTGGCGCCAGCGGTTGCGGCAAGACCTCGTTGCTGCGCGCCGGCGTGGTGCCGTTGCTGACTCAACCGGGCGGGCTGGACGGGCTGGAAGCGCTGGCGGTGGCGTATTGCAACCTGGCGCAATGCCGTGGCGGCGATGTGCTGGACACCCTGGCGCGCTCGCTCGCCGGATGGGAACCGGGCCAGCGCGCGGTGTTCTCGCCGGCGCAGATGGCGCTGCTGCCGGACTGGTTGCAGCGCCCCGCGCCGCTGCATGCAGCCATTGCCGAAGCGATGCGCCACGCCACCCCGCCGCGCGAGGGCGCAGCGGCGCAGCGGCATCTGCTGCTGGTGATCGACCATGCCGAAGCGATGGTGGCCACGCCCGGCATCACCGATGCCGACCGCGCCGCGCTGGCGGCGGCATTGCAGGCCTTGTGCGGCAGCACGCAGGTGGCGGTACTGATGCTGGCGCGCAGCGACTTCTACCCGCGCCTGATCGACGCCGTGCCGGAGATCGTGGAGCTCAAGCGCGGCGATGGGCATGTGGACCTGCTGCCGCCGCGCGATGGCGAGATCGGCCAGATCATCCGCGTGCCCGCGGCCATGGCCGGGCTGCGCTTCGAACAGGACCGCGACAGCGCCAGCCACCTGGACGATGTGCTGCGCGATGCCACCGCGCGCCAGCCCGATGCGCTGCCGTTGCTGCAGCACCTGTTGCATGCGCTGCACGCGCAACGCAGCGACGACGGCTTGCTGACCTTCGCCGCCTATTGCGCCCTGGGTGGGCTGGAAGGGGCGCTGGCGCACCACGCCGAACGCAGCTTCGGCGCATTGCCGGCCAATGCGCAGGCCGCCTTGGGCCAGGTGCTGGCACTGCTGAGCGTGATCCACCCCGACAGCGATGCGGTGACCGCGCGGCGTGCACCGTGGTCGGCGCTGCCCGATGCCAGCGCCGCGCGCACGTTGGTGGATGCCCTGGTGCAGGCGCGCCTGTGCGTCAGCGAGCTGGTGGCCGGTGAGCCAGGCTTCGCGGTGGCGCATGAAGCCCTGCTGCGGCAGTGGCCGCGTGCAGCCGAATGGATCCACGAAAACCGCCGCCTGCTGCAGGCACGCAAGCGGCTGCAACTGGCCGCGCACCGCTGGGCCGCCGAAGACCGGCGCAGCGATCATCTGCTCAACAGCGGACGCCCGCTGAGCGAAGCGCGCGAAGCGGCGCGGCGCATGCCGCAGGACCTGGACGCCTCCGAGCGGGCCTTCCTGCATGCCTGCGAGCGCTCGCAACGCCGGCGTCGCGGCCTGTATGCGGCCGCAGCGACGGTGCTGGTGCTACTGGCGAGCGCGTCGATGTTGCTCGGTTGGCAGGCCCGCCAGGCGCAGCAGGTGGCCGAAGCCCGCCGCGACCAGGCGCAGCAACTGGTGGGCTACATGCTGGGCGAGCTGGCCGAGCAACTGCGCGCCGGCGGCAACCTCAAACTGCTCGAAAGCGTGGGCAGCCGCGCCTTGCGGTATCTGGAAGACCTGCCCAGCACCGGCATGCATCTTGGCGACCTGGTCAATCACGCCGGCGCCTTGCGCACCGCCGGCGAGGTGCTGATGAACCAAGGCAAGCTGGATGAGGCGCAGGTGGCATTCACGCGTGCGGCCGCCACCGCCGGCCAGGCGCAGGCAGGCGCACCGGCCACCGTCAATGCGCGTGCAGAGGCCGCGCAGGCGGCGTACTGGCTAGGGTATCTGGCCTACCAGCGCAATCAGCTGCCGCTGGCGCGCAGCCACTGGGCGCGCTACCTGGCCGAGTCGCAGTGGCTGGCGCGTGCGGCGCCACAAGACCCGCGCTGGCAACTGGAAGTGTCCTACGCGCTGAACAACTTCGGCACCCTGGCCAATGCGCAAGGCCAGCCGAACACGGCGATCGGCTTCTTCGCGCGTTCCATCGCGCTCAAGCGCCAGGTGCTGGCCCACCGGCCGCAGCAGGCGTCGGTGCGCTACGAGCTGATCGACAGCCTGTCCTGGCTCAGCCTTGCGCAGGAAACCCAGGGCCTGCTGGCACCTGCCGAGCAGGGCTACCGCGAAGAGATCGCCCTATTGCGCACCCTGGTGCAGGAACAGCCCGAGGCCCTGGCCTGGCAGCGCCGGCTGGCCGGCGCACTGCTGCGCACTTCCAGCCTGGCGCTGGCGCAAGGGCATCTGGCACAGGCGCAACAGGATGCGCAGCACAGCGTGGCCATGCTGCGCACGCTGGTGGCGCTGCAACCGGGCAACCCTGGGTGGCGCCGCGACCTGGCGCATGCCTACGCACAGGTGGGCTGGGTCGCCGGCCTGGACGGGCACCGTGGCAGCGCCCAGCAGCAACTCGGCCAGGCGCAACAGCTGATGACCACCCTACTGCAACAGACCCAACCGCTGCCGGAGTGGCAGTGGCTGGACGCCATCATCGCGCTGAAGACCAGCCACCTGCGCGGGGGCAGCACGCCGGCCGACAGCGCGCAGCAGGCCGCGCTGGTCGCCCGCCTGGAGGCACTGCATCGCGCCAATCCCGCCGACACGCTGGGCGCCTCGACCCTGGCGCAGGCGCTGATCTGGCAGGGCGAGCGGCTGGCCGCCGCCGGGCGCACCGAGGACGCACGCCAGGCCTGGCAGCACGCGGTTGGCGTGCTGGGCAAGGATGTGGCCAACAGCCGCGACAAGGACCTGCTGGACCCCTGGATTCGCGCCCAGATCCACCTGGGCCAGCGCGCCGCCGTCGCGCAACAGCTTGGGTGGCTGTATCGGGCGGGCTACCGCCACCCACAGTTCATCTCCCTCTATGCCCCGCTCTTCAAGAAACAGGACAGGTCATGACCGAAGAACACCATCTCTGCATTTCGCTCACCGTTGCCGACGTCGGCTTCGGCGGCAATACCGGCGCAGGCAAGTATTTCTACAGCTTCTCGCCCGACCTGGCGCTGGCCTGCAAGGGGCAAAGCCCACTGGCCATGCGCTACACCTTCGCCAAGGAGGTCCGGCCGAACTTCAAGATCAGGAGCGTGCTGACCAGCGATTCGAAGGACCAGATCGTGCAGCCCATCATGGCCGACGAGGATGGGCGGGGCGTGACGGTCATCAATCGCAACAACGCCGCCACCCTGATCTTCCTGTCCTTCGTCGTCGAAGACACCGACAAGATGATCCTTTTCAGCTGCGATCCGCAGGTGGGCAACGACCCGAAGATTTCGCCGCGGTAAGCGGAGCTCCGGCCTGCCCGGCGCCCTGGTGCCGGGCAGGCACGGCTCGCTGACAGGCGATGCCGTGTACTCCCCACCGCCGGCAGACAGGCCGTGTCCGCACGCTCCAGTGCACTGGCCATACACGGTGCGGGCGCTGGTGCCCACGCGCCGGCATGGCGGCGGGTCTCCGGCCGCCGCGGAACAGTCACCCGGCCGTGCCGCGCACCGGTATCGGCGCCCAGCCTGCCTATCGCACCGGAGCCGTCACGCGCGTTCGGTGCAGCCACGCGGGCGAGCCGGGCCGCTGGCCGAGGCAGTGGTCAAGGCAGTCGCCGCGCCCCTGGCGCACTTGCGCGCCGGGGCATCGTGACTGTCGGCGGGTGCATTGCTGAAGGCCACGTTGATCTGCTCGGCCAGGCTCGGCACCGCCAGGCGCTGGCAGCGCTGCACCGGCAGGCAGCCGCCACCAGGGGCGGTGCCGACGGGGTCGCAATCCATGACCACCCTGCCCTGCGTCGATGACGCGCAGCGGCCCTGATGCAGCGGCGCCGGCCACCCGGCGGTGAGCGCGGCGGCGGTCCAGCTACCCGGCAGTTCGGCCTGGGTGGGCGCCGCCCAGGCACTACTGGACAGCACGACGAACAACACCAGCAAGGGTTGGACCAAGGGCATCACAGGCTCCGCAGCAGACCGGAGCGCGGTGCGTTTCCGGGCGACCCTGTGGCCGCCGAACGACCTTCGTCGGCTGTCGCGCGCCAGACCTGACGGCAACCTGACGGTTGCCGGGCACACTTTCCGACGCCAGGAAAATCTTTTTTGCAACAGCCTCTTGCGCTGTTTCTCCGGCGTATCGCCAACGAGCACGCGCAGCCTATCCGGCAAGCCGGACGTGGCCCGTTTGCGCGGGCCAATGCAAGCCCTGCCTTGCGTCGGCCTGCGGAAAACCGCGCAGTGCGGGGCCGCAGACACGGCCTGCGCCGCGTCCGGAGGGCTGGCGTGCTCGTGGTTAGGCGGGCTGACGAAGGTCCAGGCGCTGGCGGCATCCGGCCCAGGTCCCCCGCTGGCGGAGCCGCAGCGCGCGCCGACCGTTCCGGCGCCCTCCGGCATCCGGCCGATCGCCTTACACTCCGTGGCTCCCCCACGCCGTCGCCGTCGATGATTATCTCCGCCGCTTCCGATTACCATGCCGCCGCGCAGGCGCGCCTGCCGTCCTTCCTGTTCCATTACATCGATGGCGGCGCCTATGCAGAGCACACCTTGCGGCGCAACGTCGCCGACCTGGCCGATATCGCGCTGCGCCAGCGGGTACTGCGCAACATGTCCGACCTGAGCCTGGGCACCGAGCTGTTCGGCGAGACGCTGGCGATGCCGGTGGCGCTGGCGCCGGTAGGGCTGACCGGCATGTACGCACGGCGCGGCGAGGTGCAGGCCGCACGCGCGGCAGCCGCGCGCGGTATTCCGTTCACCCTGTCCACGGTGTCGGTGTGCCCGATCGAGGAAGTGGCGCCGGCCATCGACCGGCCGATGTGGTTCCAGCTCTACGTGCTCAAGGACCGCGGCTTCATGCGCAATGCGCTGGAGCGCGCCAGGGCCGCCGGGGTGACCACGCTGGTGTTCACGGTGGACATGCCTACGCCGGGCGCGCGCTACCGCGATGCGCATTCGGGCATGAGCGGGCCCAACGCGTCGCTGCGGCGCCTGCTACAGGCGGTGACCCACCCGCGCTGGGCCTGGGACGTGGGCCTGCTCGGCAAGCCGCACGATCTGGGCAACATCTCCGCCTATCGCGGCAGCCCCACCGGGCTGCAGGACTACATCGGCTGGCTGGCGGCCAACTTCGACCCCTCCATTGCCTGGAAGGACCTGGAGTGGATCCGCGAATTCTGGACCGGGCCGATGGTCATCAAGGGCATCCTGGACCCGGACGATGCACGCGATGCGGTGCGTTTCGGCGCCGATGGCATCGTGGTCTCCAACCATGGCGGGCGCCAGCTCGACGGCGTGCTGTCCAGTGCGCGCGCGCTGCCGGCGATTGCCGATGCGGTGAAGGGCCAGCTGAAGATCCTGGCCGATTCGGGCATCCGCAGCGGCCTGGACGTGGTGCGCATGCTGGCGCTCGGCGCCGATGCGGTCTTGCTGGGGCGTGCCTTCGTCTACGCGCTGGCGGCCGGCGGCCAGGCCGGCGTGGACAACCTGCTGGGATTGATCGAGCGCGAAATGCGCGTGGCGATGACCTTGACCGGCACCCATTCGATTGCCGAGATCAGCAGCGATGCGCTGAGCCGGGTGACGCGGGAGAACACGGTGTCGCCGTGAGGACACCTGACTGATCGCGCTGTCGCCTGGTCGCGTTCGGTTTACACGACGGCGTCAGGCCGGTGCAGTACGCTTGCACGCCTACTGGCGTGTACGCCTACCGGAAAGGGATGCCATCCATGTTGCAACGCCTGTTGACCGCCACCGTGCTCGCCCTGCTGGCGCAGTGCTGCAATGCCTCGCCGCCTGCCGCCCCGGCGCAGCTCGCCCCACCGGCCAAGCCGACCGCAAACACCCCGGCCGCAACGGCCATGCCGCCGGTCAACCGCCCACCGCTTCCGCTGGAAGCCTGCGCGCGCACGGCGGACGGGTTTGCCGCCTTCTTCGAGACCATCGTGAGCGATGCCGCCGTGCGGGCGGCCTACAGCGCCGCCACGGTGGAAGAGCGCGATCTGCGCGACCCGTCCAAACGCGTGGACCGGCCCGCCGAGCCCTTCCGGCTGACCCTGATCGACTACCGCTGGACCTACGACGAGCCCGGCAAGGAGCCGGGCGAAATGGCGCACGTGAAGCTGGACCTCCGGCGCGATGGCGAGCGCATGCGCGCGGACTTCGTCAAGGCCGAGTTCTCCGCCGACGACGAGGTCATCAGGACCTTCGGCGCACCGGAGGCGTATGTGTTCGCGTACACCCACCGGTGCTGGCAGTTGACCCAGCATCTGCGGTGATTGGCGGGTTGCCGGCCCGCTGACGGGCGCGGCGATCGCCAGCGGCGACCTCGGGAGGCACCGATCCGGCCAATGGCATCGTGCGGTTTGGCGTGGGTGTCACGCACACCGCCATGCCGCGCTCAGCCACCGACATCCCACTGCAGGCCCACCATGTAGGTGCGCTCCGGGCCGGGCTCGTAGTAGCGCCCATTGCCATCGTTGACGATCACCGAACCCACATAGTGGCGATCCAGCGCATTGTCGATCCGCGCAAAGGCGCGCAGCACACCAACGGCGGTGTTCCAGCGGCGCGACGCTTCCAGATTGACCACCGCGTAGCCGGGCGCACGTTCGGTGGCCAGGTCGTTGACCACGGTCGCGGCAGACGCCACCGATTCGGCCGCGAACTGCCAATGCGCCGGCTGCCACTGCCAGCGCGCGAACAGCTGCTGCCGCGGCACGCCGGGCAGGCGCGCCCCACTGGCCACCGGCGCGGTAGGCACCGCGCAGCCGCTGCTGGCGCAGGTGAGGTAGCCATCGCGCACGCTGGCATCGACAAGGGTATAGGCCAGTTGCACCTGCTGGGTGGCGCCCACCGGCTGCTGCCAGCTCAGCTCCGCGCCCTGGCGGCGGGTGGCGCCGATGGTGCGGAAGGTGCTGCGGCCGTTGGTATTGCTGGCCACCGCCAATTCATCGTCGGTGTCGGCGCGAAACAGTGCCACCTGCAGCGCCGCGCCGCTTTGCGCGCGCCACTTGCTGCCGACCTCGTAATTGCGGCTGGTGGCCGCGCCCAGGTCCAGCGCCAACCCGGCCGCGCCATCGTTGCGATAGCCCAGCTCGTTGAAGGTGGGCGTTTCGAAGCCGCGGCCGGCCGAGGCGTAGAGGCGCAGTTCGTCACTGACACGGAGTACGATGCCGGCCACCGGCGTGGTGGCCGAATAGTCGCGCCGGCCGCTGTCGTCGGGATTGCGGCCTAAGATGTAATGGTCGTCCGAGGCAAAGCGCACCTGGCTATGGCGCACGCCCAGCAGGGCCGACCAGCGCGCGCTCCACTGCCACCAGGCCTGCACGAACTGGTCCACATTCTCCACCCGGTCGCGCTGGTTGCGGCGTAGCGCGCCCTGCACGCCCAACGTATCGCCGACGAAATTTTCGTAGCCGGTGCGATGCTGGCGTTGGCGGTCGACGTTGGCGCCCACGGTGAGCCGCAGCGGCCGGCCGAGTGCCTCGCCCTGCCAGGCCCAGCGCGCGTCGGCGCCTTCGTAATGGCTGTCCAGATCGATCACCCCGCCGGCATGCAACGGGTTGCGCTGCACCGCCACCGGCACCGCCAGGAACTGCTCCACGCTGCGCGTGCCGCCATAGGCCATCAGCCGCAGCGTCTGGCGGTCGAACTGTTGGGTGAAAATTGCCCCAGCCTGGCGCTGGCGTACCGACTTGCGGGTGTTGAACTGGCTCGCTACCGCCGTGGCCTGGCGCGGATCGGCGTTGAACTGATCCCGGCTCAGGCCCAGCGGGTCCTGCGCATCGGGCGCATCGAGGGTGTTCAGGACCAGATCCAGCCGACGGCCGGGGGCCAGGTCGAACCCCAGCTTGGCGTTGACCGAACCGCGCCTGGCGCGGCTATGGTCGCGGAAGCCGTCGGTCTCGAAATGGTTGGCGGCCAGGTTGTAGTGCAGCGCGCCTTGCTGTCCCAGCAATTGCGCGCCCACGTTGACCGTGGCGTTGCTGCCGTAGGTGGCGCGCAGCCGCCACGGGTCGTCCGGCTTGCCATCGGCGCTCCACAGCTGCAGCACGCCGCCGGAGGAATTGCCGTACAGCGCCGAGAACGGCCCCCGCAACACCTCCACCCGCTGCGCCCCCAGCACGTTGAAATGCGAGAGCTGGCCCTGGCCGTCCGGCATGCTGGCCGGAATGCCGTCCACCAGCAGCCGCACGCCGCGCACGCCGAAGGTGGAGCGCGCGCCGAAGCCGCGGATCGACAACTGGGTGTCCTGCGCGTAGTTCTGGCGGTCGCGCGCCAGCAGCCCGGGGATGCCGTCCAGCAACTCGGCTACTTGCGCGCCACGGCGGTTGTCATCGGCGGCCACCACCACGGTCAACGCGGCCGGCAGGTCGAAATCGTCCACCGCATGCACACGGGCCGCCTCCACTTGCACGGCGGGCAGCTGCGGCGGGGGGAGCGCGGGACTGGGTGCGGCCACACTGGCGAAACTGGCAACGCACAGGCCGCAGGCAGCGGCCAACAAGCAGGATCTGGGCATCGCGCCAGTGTCGCCCATCCGTACGCTGGCCACATCGTTGCGTACGGAACGAAGCATGCCACGCCTGCCATGCCCTGCTACGATGCGCTGGTTTGGCCCCGCAGCGGTCAACCATCCGGAAGCACCCCACTCTTTCGTCCTTCAGCGAGTCATGCCGTGTCCTTCTTTGCAAACGTGGAACAGGTTCCAGGCGACCCCATTCTGGGCCTGACCGAGGCCTACAACACCGACAGCCGCCCCAACAAGGTCAATCTGGGCGTGGGCATCTATTACGACGAAAACGGCCGCATCCCGCTGTTGCGCGCCGTGCACAGGATCGAGCAGCAGCTCGCGCAGGAGGCCAAACCGCGCGGTTACCTGCCCATCGACGGCCTGGCCGCCTACGACAAGGCCACCCAGGAGCTGTTGTTCGGCGCCGAGTCGGCGCTGGTGGCCTCTGGCCGCGTGGCGACCTCGCAGACCGTCGGCGGCAGCGGTGCGCTGCGCGTGGGCGCGGACCTGCTCAAGAAGCTGCTGCCCACTGCCACCATCGCCATCAGCAATCCCAGCTGGGAAAACCACCGCGCGGTGTTCGGCGCGGCCGGCTTCGAGGTGGTGGATTACACCTATTTCGACGCCGCCAGCCATGGCCTGAACTTCGACGGCATGCTGGCCGACCTGGCCAAGCTGGAACCAGGCACCGTGGTGCTGTTGCACGCCTGCTGCCACAACCCCACCGGCGCGGACCTGACCCGCGAGCAGTGGAAGCAGGTGGCCGGGCTGTTGAAGGAGCGCAACCTGTTCCCGTTCGTGGACATCGCCTACCAGGGCTTCGACAAGGGCATCGAAGCCGACGCCTATGCGGTACGCCTGCTGGCCGCCGAAGGCATCGACAGCTACGTGGTTGCCAGCTCGTACTCCAAGTCGTTCTCGCTGTATGGCGAGCGCGTGGGTGCGCTGTCGGTGGTCTCGGCCACTGCGGCCGAAGCCAAGGCCGTGCAGTCGCAGGTCAAGCGCATCATCCGCACCATCTATTCCAGCCCGTCCACGCACGGCGCCGCACTGGTCGCCGCCGTGCTGACCAGCCCGGAACTGCGCGATGTGTGGGAGCAGGAACTCACCGAGATGCGCGAGCGCATCCACGCCCTGCGTGCCGGCCTGGTCGAAAAGCTGGCGACGCTGGGCGCCCCGGAATTCGAGTTCATCCAGCGCCAGGCCGGCATGTTCTCGTACTCGGGCCTGACCCGGACCCAGGTGGACCGCCTGCGCGACGAGTTCGCCATTTACGCCGTAGGCACCGGCCGCATCTGCGTGGCCGCGCTGAGCCAGCGCAACCTGGACTACGTGGCCCAGGCCATAGCGACGGTCAGCCGGATGTAGCCGGCCGCTGCTGCACGCAGCCGCCGTGATGCCCTGCACACCGGGAGCGCGCAAGCCTCCCGGTTTCTTTTTGCCCGTGCTCCAAGCCGCTGATGGATCGGTCCCGACCAGGCAGCCACTCCTGCCAGCTCCCTTCTCCCGCCTGCGGGAGAAGGTGACCGAAGGGCGGATGAGGGCACCCGCTGCAATTTCCACCCAAACCGCCCATTCGCACATATTCGATCATCCCCGCAGCCAAACGCGCAGCAGTGATCGAAATCTAACGGCGCAATGGCGACAATGGCGGCTCACTTCCTACAAACAGGCTGCCCGCTCCATGTCGCGTCCCTCGCTGACCCGCTTCCTGATCGAAGAACAACATGCCGGCCGGATCGATGCGGAACTGCGCCAGCTCATCACCATCGTCTCGCGCGCCTGCAAGCGCATCTCCATCGCCGTGAGCAAGGGCGCCCTGGGCGGCGTGCTGGGCGATGCCGGCACCGGCAACGTACAGGGCGAGGCGCAGAAGAAACTCGATGTGCTGAGCAACGACATCCTGCTCGAAGCCAATGCCTGGGGCGGCCATCTGGCCGCATGCGCCTCCGAAGAGATGGACCACAGCCAGCCGGTGCCCGACCAGTACCCCAGCGGCGACTTCCTGCTGCTGTTCGACCCGCTCGACGGCAGCTCCAACATCGACGTCAACGTCTCGGTGGGCACCATCTTCTCGGTGCTACGCGCCCCCAAGGGCACGGAAAAGCCTGGCGACGAACACTTCCTGCAACCGGGCACCCAGCAGGTGGCCGCCGGCTACTGCATCTACGGCCCCAGCACCATGCTGGTGCTCACGCTCGGCCACGGCACCCACGCCTTCACCCTGGAGCGCGAGGAAGGCAGCTTCCTGCTGACCCAGCGTGACATGCGCGTGCCCGAAGACACTGCCGAATTTGCCATCAACATGTCCAACCAGCGCCACTGGGAACCGGCGATGCAGGCCTACGTGGGCGATCTGCTGGCCGGCACGGAAGGCACACGCGGCAAGAACTTCAACATGCGCTGGATCGCCAGCATGGTGGCCGACGTGCACCGCATCCTTACCCGCGGCGGTATCTTCATCTACCCGTGGGACAACAAGGACGCCGCCAAGCCCGGCAAGCTACGCCTGATGTACGAAGCCAATCCGATGGGCATGCTGGTGGAACAGGCCGGCGGCGCCGCCACCACCGGGCGCGAACGCATTCTCGACATCCAACCCACCCAACTGCACCAGCGCGTGCCAGTGTTCCTGGGGTCGAAGAACGAAGTGGCCGAGGCGACGCGGTATCACCTGGAAAACGATGCAATCAATACAGCCCAGGCTGGAGATGCAACGCGCTGAACCGTCTCGACCAAGCGAGACGAATCCTGGCATGGCGTCACCCGGCATTGCTTGCGGGATGACGCCTGCCAGAACCGCTCTCTAGGCAGCAGCCATGACAGGATCCTGATTGCCGAACGGTTGCACGCAGCAGATCAAGAACCCCTGGCAGGTCACCATCGACGCATCCGACGATACCGCTCGCGCTGCGCAGCATGCAGGCACGACGCCGCACGATGACCGGCTCGATCGTGCAGCCGCACCTGGCATCGCCATCAAGATGGCAAGCACACTGCAAGAGCGGCGGCGGCGAAGCCATGGGTGCAAGGACGCCACCAAACGACGCACTCCACTGGTAGCAAGCCACACGCGCCGGAAATCGCCGGCTTCCGTGGTCTCCCGGTCTCAGCTACCTTTGATGAAGGTGATGGCGGGGTCACTGGAGTTGTATCTCACATAGTGATCGCCGTTGCGAAACGTATTCACCTGGTATCCATCGCCGGTCTTGTCGGAGAAGTAGTAGTTGTAGTGTTCCGTGTTGCTGAAATGCAGGATGTAAGCCCATGTGCCGCCCCCATTGGGGCCCAATGCATAACGGGAGATGGCCGCAGTGGACTTGACGTCCTGGTTAGTATCGGTCCAGGCATTATCGGTCAGCGGCCAATTGACGTCGATCCCGAAATCCCTCTTGCCCTGTACTGCTGTATCGTCGGCCCCGCTGGCACTCGCGTTGCTGAATCCAACCTGGAATGGCACACCTTTCTCGCTGACAGCATCGGTCCATTGGATACTTGCATCATCATGCGGCAGTGGTGATTGCTTACTCATTGTCTTCTCCTAATCGAGACACAGGAACGCACTCCGGATGGAATGCGGCATACAGCGCGAAATCGTCATGCATCGCGTCGGTCGAATTTTTGGTGACTGATGGGACGCTAGCTCCAGTTACTTGAAACCCAGTCACGCACTCCCTGCCACGCATCGGTCTTCATGTAGCTGGTTGCTTCGGCGGCCAGATCGGCGACGTGTTTCCAGTCGTCCAGTGCATACGGCCTGCCAAGTGGCAGATTCGCACGCATGGCATTGCCGCCCAGGATCTGCTCAGTCTGTATCCGCACCAGTTCAGCGGTGGTGTCCATCGTCAAGTTGAGCAGGGGCATGGCCGGCACCGTCCCACTTGCCCATGGGTGCAACCAGGAAGAGACGCCCCACTTGAGCGGATTGCCGATCACTGCAGGCGGAATGCCTTGCGGGCTGCTTCCGGTACCCAACGAAAGCAGTTTGATGTCGCCAACGCTGCTCACCAGACCACTCGCGACTGCTTCAGCGATGGCCGTCATCGCCGGGTTGTTGGCGAATACCCCACCATCGGCAAAAAATCCATAATCGTAGTTTGCCCCGGCAACCCGGTAGGGCGGAAAGTAGGTAGGGGCTGCCGAAGTGGCGAGCGCCGCATCTACCATACTGATCCCTGGATACGCGCTGGAAGAGGTATTGGAAAAGGTGGCGGGCATCCAGCTATTGCCATCCCATAGCCGCGCAGAATTGATCGCGACGAACCGCTTGGCTGCCGACAGCGGTGTGCTTCCAAGCAAGTGCTTGGCCACCGTGAGCAATCCATCGTTCTTGTACTGGCTGCTCAAGAAGCCAGGGCCGCTGCCCAATGCGGAATCGAGTGGGGGCTGCTGGCTCGCAGCCTCTTGAGCGAGTAGCCAACCGTTCGACTCAAAAATGGTGGCACCTTGCGTCATGTACATTTTAATGATTTGTTCGATAGGAACACCGTTGACCAGAGCCAGCGCAAGTAGCCCTCCGGTAGAGGTTCCGGCAAAACCGTCAACGTTCTCGAGTATCTGACTGTGCTGATCGAGGTCCTGGATAAACAAAGCGGTAATCAAGCCTCGAATACCGCCGCCATCGCAGCTGATGATCTTGAACGACATCGGTATCTCCTGATAACGAAGGGAATTTTTTGTTCAAACCACACGGCTGTGACGGAAATTTCAGCTGTCTGATGCGGGTGACGAGAAGCCAGTGCTTTTAAGGATTGTCTGATCAACGCAGCCAGGAGACGGAAAAAGCCGTCCTGGGTCGCGTAAAACTCGTTCAAACCTTCGATTTTCGCCGTTTTCAGCGCATTTCCGAGGGTTTCCCCGGATTACAGACGCAACTCGGCCATCGCAGGCAATAAGTGCTTTCGCTTCTGCCACAGGTTCGACAGCGCAAACAGCGTCAACACCTGCGCGGTGTTCTTCGCCAAACCGCGATAGCGCACCTTGACGTAGCCGAACTGGCGTTTTATCACGCGGAACGGATGCTCCACCTTCGCCCGCAAGCTGGCCTTGGTGTGCTCCCAACGCTTTGCCCGCTTCAACGCGCGTTTGTTCTTGATCTGCTTCAACTTCGAGCGCTTTTCTGCGATCAGGTAGCGCAGCTTGCCCTTGCCTGCCATTTCCTCGCGCTTGTCCAGTCCGGTGTAGCCGCTGTCCCCGCTCACCGTGTCTTCCTTGCCGTGCAGCAGTTTGTGCGCCTGCGTGACGTCCGCCGCGTTGGCCGCCGTGCATTCCACGTGGTGCACCAACCCGGACTCATCATCCACGCCAATGTGCGCTTTCATCCCGAAGTAGTACTGGTTGCCCTTCTTGGTCTGGTGCATTTCCGGATCGCGTTCGCCCTGCTTGTTCTTGGTCGAACTGGGCGCAGCAATGATCGTGGCATCCACGATCGTGCCACCACGCAAGCTCTGGCCCTTGCGTGACAGATGCGCGTTCACTCGATCAAACAGCTTGCGTGCCAAGTCGTGCTGTTCCAGCAGATGCCGAAAGTTGAGAATCGTGGTCTCATCGGGCACCCCATCCAGGCCGCCGATCTTCGCAAAACGCCGCATCGACAACGTGTCGTACAACGCCTCTTCTGCCCCAGGGTCGCTCAGCGCATACCACTGCTGCAGAAAGTGAATCCGCAGCATCGTTTCCAGTCGATACGGCTGTCGACCAGGCTGGCCCGACTTGGGATAGTGCGGTTCGATCAGCGCCAGCAAGGCCTTCCAAGGCACCACCTGATCCATCTCGGCCAGGAACACCTCCCGCCGTGTTCGCTTGCGCTTGCCGTTGTACTCCGCGTCGCCAAAGCTCAGTTGCATCGAAATCGTCCGCTTGGGTCGTCGGTTAATTGTCGCAGATCAGGCTGCTTTGTTCAGAGCGTCCTTAAAGCCGCATTTCGAATCCCGATCCGCCTTCCGGCCGGCGCAGCTCGCCATGCTGTCGCATCCGCGTACAGCACTTGACGTTCTGTCACTTTCGCAATGGATTCAACCATGCAGCAATGGCGAATAACGATCTGTGCTTCATCTTGCGCAACAGAAATAATGCAGCAGCCGTATTGGCACCCGACAAATCGTCTCGCTTGTACTGAACTGTGATCGACTACGGCCTTCGGGTTGTATGCGAAGGTGCTGAGTGACCGCATCGGCGACGCCCTTGACCGCGTTGGTTATATCCCCGCGCTTCGCATTGTCGGAATTCTCCCGACATTCACTGGCGCCGGGACTTGTTACGCTTCGCAGCCAGCTGGCAATCGGCTGGTTCGAATGGATTCCACAGGGGACGACATGAAGAAGATGGCCTGCGCACTCACGCTGATGGGCGCCTCCTTGCTGTGCGCTTGCTCTACCAACAGCGTGGTACGTCAGTCATACAAGGCCGACGCTGCCACCACATACTGGTATCAGATCACTGGTAACGACGATACCGATGCAGCCAGCCTGGCCATGTTTCGGCGACAGCTCGATGCCAAGTTGGTCGAAGCCAAACTCCGTGGCACGCAGGGAGCGCCGGGGGCACGCCAACTGGACATCCGCGTGACCCATTACTACATGCGCAGCAATGGCGCACGGTTCTGGGCTGGCATCATGGCCGGACGCGACAAGGTCAAGACCTCGATCGAGGTCAAGGATGCTGGCAAGACCGTGGCTGCCTTCGATGTGGAGTCGACCAATAGCACCGCCTGGGGCACGTCGGAAGGCCTGATCGAAACCCATGCAGAAGAGATCGTCGAACGCCTGGCGCATATGCGATAGCGCCCACGGGTGAGAACGGCAGGGCTGCGTGCAAGCCGTCACCGCATGCACTGACGCGCGGTGCTGTCGCTGCATCCCGCTGGTGTTTGCAGCACTCGTGCGACGGACACGTGCCGTCACCATTCCACCAACAGAAGGCCGTCATGTCACCCATCGGGATGGAGCAGTACTGGTACGCCCAGGAAAATGGCGGCGCGGTGGGCGGAACACGGTTGGAGATACAGGCATGGTTTGCAGAAGGGCGCCTGCGCCCGGACACATTGATGTGGACAGCAGGCATGGCCGACTGGAAAGCGTACGCAACCTGCTCCCTGTTCCACTCCGCGCCGCCTGAACTTCCAGTCACCGGCCCAGAACCGCCGCCCTTGCCGGAAAGGCTGGTCACCAAGGATCGCCGGGCGAACCCCCATTTCGGTTCCGGCGACTTCCTCGCCCCGATGAGCCGTGTGCCACAGGTGTTACCCGCCGATGCACCGCCGCTGCATGTGTATGCCGATGGCTGGCAGGACGTGCGGCCGCACCCGTGGCGCCGATATTTTGCGCGTAGTTTCGATTCGCTCGCGCTGGGGATGCTGCTGTGGTTTGCCATCGGCATGGTGGTGGGTACCGTGAGCCCGCCGCTGTATTCGTCACTGGTCTATCCGTTGATAAGCAGGCCACTGGTGTCAGGCATGCTGACGACACTCTTGTTGGTGGCGATGCTCGCAATCTGGATCGGGCTTTGCGGCAGTAGTCCCGGCAAGTGGTTGTTCGGGATCAGGGTCCTGCGTCCTGACGGCTATGCGCTGGGCGTGGCGGATGCCTTTTGCCGCGAGGGGCGGATATTCGTCTTCGGCATGGGGCTGGGGTTACCGCCGATCAACATGGTTGTACAGCTATTTGCACTGGTACATCTCATCAATGCGGGAAGCACCTCCTGGGACAGCAAGCCAGGCTGGGTCGTCACGCATCGGCCTACCGGCCGGTGGCAAACAGGCCTGTACGTTGTGGCAGGGATCACTGCACTGGCGCTGGTAGCCCTATTACGCTGGCTGAAATAGACATGCAATCACTCCATTTACGCGACCGGCGCGGCTATCTGGGCGCAAGGGAAATCAGCCGGGTCAAGGCGGAATTCGAGCATGGCCAGTATCGGCCGGACACGATGTCCTGGTGCCCTGGCGAGCCGAGTTGGACATCGCTCGGCCGTCGTTGGAGTCCGCGCCGCACACCGTGGCTGCGTGTATGCGGCATCGCCGCGTTGATCGGCTGCCTGGCACTGGGCGTTGCATTGCCGCTGTGGGGGATGCACGCGCCCGGGCCACCCCCACTGCCGCTTGCGTGGCACCTGGGCCTGTTTGCCGTCTCGCTGCTGCTGACAGCGGCCGTGCTCGGCGTTGCGGTCAAGCGCGACCCCGGCTACGGCACCTCCCCTGCCTGGACGTCGGTCTGGTTGCTGATATCGGCACTGCCATTGATCGCCACACTGCTGTTTCAGCAGATCGAAAATGATCGTATCCGCCACGAGGAGACCGATGCCCGCATGCGACTCAGCGCAGACAAGCGCGTGCTACGTATCGATGGGTTCATCTCGGCGAATTTCGTCCCGGACTTCAAGGCAGCCATTGCGCAGGCGCCACACCTGCAGCGGATCGACATTCTTAGCGGTGGTGGCCTGGTCGAAGATGCGCTGGAAGTGGCGAAGATCGTGCGTGCCCGTGAACTGGTGGTGCGCGTCGATGACCGTTGCGCCAGCGCCTGCACCCTGCTATGGGCTGCGTCACCGGCACCGGAGTTGGGCCTGCATGGGTCCATCGGCCTGCATCAGACCTCGACACCGAGCAGATCGCCCAAAGAGTGGCGGGAGTCTGCGCTGCAACACGTAGAGACGCAGTCGCGCGAGATTTTGCTGCGGGCCGGATTTGGGCCGGATCTGCTCTCCAAGCGCAGTCATACCCCTCCGACGTCGGTCGCGTGGGTCGATGCCATCGAACTCATCGACAGCGGCGTAAGTCTGCGGGTGGTGGATGCCCAGGGCAGACAAGCGACACCAGCGGCCCTTGCCATGGCTGGCGCGCTTCATCAGATGAACGCAAGCGATGCAACCTGGCGTGCCTACCTGGCCTACGCGGACAAGCAGCCGGACCCGGTTCTGCAGCGTGCGCCCGCGATCCGGCAGGCCTTGCTCGCTAAAGACAAGGAGATTGCAATTGCCTGGCTGCGCAGGCTCTACATCGAACTGAATGCCTTTGCATTTGGGCGATCGTCCGACGCCGACCTGGTGCGTTGGGGGCAAGGCACCGCCGCACTCTGGGAGCACGCCGCACGCACGCGCAACAAGGCGCAATGTAACGCATTGCTCAATAACGACGCCCGCTTACAAGACCAGAGAACCCACGCACGCGTGCGCGAACTACTTGCCGATCTGGTCGAAGCAGCATCGCTCAAGCAGCCGCAGCAGGATGTGCCAGAAACAGCCAGAAATGCCGTCCAGGTCCGCTACAACGCGCTGTTCTGGGAACGGGTGGCCTCGCAGAAGGCAACGTTCAACTGGGCAGCGTCGTCGCCGCTATGGCGCTGTGGAGCGACAGCGCAGCTTTATCAGGAAACGTTGTCCCGGCCAGCTCCACAAGCGGCCGCATCGCTGCGCGCACTGCGCTCACTGTATTTCGAATGAGCGCTGGCGCGCGGACTACTGCGTTTCGAACGCGCCCAGGTCTGGTGCGCGCCCGTTGAAGGCTTCGCCGGCATCGGCGCCGGCATCGATCAGCGCGCTACCCGGGGCCAGTGTTGCGAAACTGACGACCGGCAGATTGCCGTTGGCTTGGCGCGGGCGGGTGAGCTGGCGCTCGTCCAGGCTGACGAAGTCGCGCGCAGTGGCGTTGAGCGGTAGGGTGAAGGAGTTGCGCCCGATGGTGTTGGCGCTGGCCGCACCCAGGTTGGCGATTTCGACCTTTGCGCCATAGCCGAGATTGTTGGCCAGGGTGTGCGCGTAACCAGGCACGTCGGTGCGGTTGTCCGCCAGCGTGGAAAGCATGTCGAAGTTGGCGCGGCCGTTGTTGATGGCGGTGTTGCTGATCCAGGTCTGCCCGCCGATCTGATGGTTGGCATAGAACCCGTTGCTGCGGTTGTCCACCGCCAGGTTGAAGGCAATGCGGTGCTGCGGCACCGGTTGCGGATAGGCGCTGCCGTTGCGGCCGTAGCCGCCTGCCTTGAAGCCATTGCCATCGCCCAGCAGCGTGCCGTCCACGTCGAACCCGTTGCGGAACGACCAGTTGTGCTGCAGCGTCACCGCTTCCCAGGCATTGATGAGGTCGAACCCGTCATCGCTGTTATTCCAGGCTCGGCTGCCTTCGATGCTGTTGCCGGTGCTGCCGGCCGCTGCGGGGTGCACGCCGAAGCCATCGATATTGCCGTAGGAAAAGCTGTTCAACCCCTTGTTGTTGTATGCATCGACATTGCGCACGCGGTTATTGCTGCCGGCCACCAGATACCAGCCGATCGCCTGGCCGTCGTGGATGGCCAGACGTTCGAACAGATTGCCGTTGCCGCCTTCCACCCGGAACGCCTCCGACTGGGTCAGGCGGTCGGCGATGGTGATACGCACGCCAGTCACCTCGAAGCCGCGGAAGGTGCAGTGGCTGGCCTTGATCCGGAATGCTGCCACGCGCTGGTCCGCCGGAGTCACCGCAGTGAAGTCGAACACCGGCCGCTCGGCATCGGCGCTGACGTAGGCGATGCCGTCCTTGGTGATGTCGTTGACGATCGCGTAGGGCTGCCGAACCGCAGTGATGTTGGCCGTGGTCAGGCGATAGGTGCCGCCACGCAGGTAGACGGTATCGCCGCTGGCCGCTGCGGCCTGCGCGGCCATCACGGTGGCGAACGGCCGCGCACGCGTGCCGGTGTTGCTGTCCGAGCCGGTCGGCGATACATACCAGTCGGCAGCGGCGCTCACCAGCGGCAACATGCCGGAAAGGACAATAAGCGCCGCCACGACGCAGCGAGCGGTGGTTTTCATCACGTTTCCCCCAAAGTGATATGGACGGCGCACGCGCTGCAACGGCGGCACCAAACGCAGCGCAGCAAGGCGGCTATGGACGGCAAAACTAACGGCGCACGCGTGCGGCCACAAGCGCTCGGGTTCGCTTACTGCAACGGCAATTCCCCTCTGCATGGGGGGCTGTACGCTGGGCCGGTCGGGCGGCGGCACTTGACCAAACCGGCATGGGCGGTAAGGCTCGGCTGCTAGCGTGCATCTGCTGCATTGCGCGCACTGATTGGAGAGACCGCACGTGGACCGTCGTACCTTCCTCACCCTGTCCAGCATCGGGGCCGCCGGCATGCTGCTGCCGAACACGCGGCTGATCGCGGCCGACCACCTGCTCGCGCCGGTGGATGCGGCGCGCAACCGACGCCTGTCCGATACCGCGCTCACCACCGCCAAGGCCGCTGGCGCCAGCTATTGCGATGTGCGCGTTGGCCGCTACCTGCGCCAATTCGTGATGACCCGCGAGGCGCAGGTGGACAACGTGGTCAACGCGGAATCCAGCGGCGTGGGCGTGCGCGTGCTGGCCGATGGCGCCTGGGGCTTCGCGGCCACCCACACGCTGACCAGCGATGGGGTGGCTGCGGCCACGCGGCAGGCGGTGGCGATTGCCAAGGCCAATGCGCGGCTGGGCGGTACGCCGGTGCAGCTGGCACCGGTGACGCCGTCAGGCGAGGTGCGCTGGCGCACGCCGATCAAGAAGAACGCGATGGAGGTGACATTGCAGGAGAAGGTGGCGCTGTTGATGGACGTCAATGCGGCCGCGCTCAATGCCGGCGCCACCTTCGTGGCGTCGCGCCTGTTCGCCATCAACGAGCAGAAGTATTTCGCCAGCAGCGATGGGTCCTACATCGACCAGGACGTGCATCGGCTGTGGCTACCGTTCACCGTGACCGCGGTGGACAAGGCCAGCGGCACGTTCCGCACCCGCGACGGGCTGTCTTCGCCGATGGGCATGGGCTACGAATACCTGGATGGCGATCCGCGCGAGAAGCATGCGCTGCCGGGCGGGCTTGTCGGTTATGGGAACAGCTACGATGCCCGCGAAGACGCCATCGCCGCCGCCAAGCAGGCACGCGCCAAGCTCACCGCGCCATCGGTGAAAGCGGGCAAGTACGATCTGGTGATCGACCCGAGCAACCTGTTCCTCACCATCCATGAGTCGGTGGGCCATCCGCTCGAACTCGATCGCGTGCTGGGATACGAAGCCAACTACGCCGGCACCAGTTTTGCCACGCTGGACAAGCGCGATGCGAAGTTCCGCTGGGGCAGCGATGCGGTGACCTTTGTCGCCGACAAGACGCAGCCGGGCAGCCTGGGCGCGGTGGGCTACGACGACGAGGGCGTGCAGACCAAACAATGGGAGTTGGTGAAGGACGGCATCCTGGTCGATTACCAATGCACCCGCGACCAGGCGCACCTGCTGGGCAAGACCGCTTCGGATGGCTGCAGCTACGCCGATTCCTGGTCGAACGTGCAATTCCAGCGCATGCCCAACGTCTCGCTGGCGCCAGGCAAGACGCCGCTGGCAGTGGCCGAGATGATCCGCAACGTCGAGCGCGGGCTGTATATCCACGGGCGCGGCTCGTATTCGATCGACCAGCAGCGCTACAACGCACAGTTCGGCGGGCAACTGTTCTACGCGATCAAGAACGGCCAGGTCACGCGGCTGGTGGAAGACGGCGCCTACCAGATCCGCACGCCGGAATTCTGGAACGCCTGCAGCGCGGTATGCGACGAAGGCGACTTCCGCCTGGGTGGCTCGTTCTTCGATGGCAAGGGTCAGCCCAGCCAGGTGTCGGCGGTGTCGCACGGTGCCTCCACCACGCGCTTTGACGGCATCAACGTCATCAACACCGCGCGCGCATTGTGGTGAGCGCACGCCGCACGCGGGTGCCGGTCGCGCCGCCACGGGTGTCCACACCCACCAGCCCATGCCGGCCTGCCGACACGGGCCGTGCGCAGTGAGCGGCACGACTGCCACCCGACACGCCCTCGCACAGTGCCGTGGCACCAGGCAGGGGCACTCGCCCACACCCCTGCCGAAAGTCATTTGACGCGGCATTCATCGCCCGGCAAGAATCGGCGACACCGTGCGGGTGCCATCCGCGCGTCACTACACCACCCGCGCAGCGTGCGCGACGATTGGGAGTTGCCCGTGCAGCGACGTGATTTCCTGGCCCTGAGCGGGCTGACCATGGGCGGGCTCGTCCTGCCCGCCTACTTCGGCAACGCGATTGCCGCCGAGCAGTTGTTGACACCCTTCGATGTGAGCCGCAAGAAGCGCCTGGCCGACGCCGGCCTCAACGCCGCGCGGCAGGCCGGCGCCAGTTACTGCGACGTGCGCATCGGGCGCTATCTGCGGCAGTTCGTGATTACCCGCGAAGACAAGGTGCAGAACGTGGTCAACGCCGAGTCCATCGGCACGGGCATCCGCGTGATCGTGGGCGGCGCGTGGGGCTTTGCCGCCACCAACGAGCTCACCGAACAGGGCGTGGCCAAGGCAGCGGCGCAGGCAGTGGCCATCGCCAAGGCCAACGCCAGGGTGCAGGGCACGCCGGTGCAGCTGGCGCCCGCACCCGGCGTGGGCGAGGTCAGCTGGAAGACGCCGATCAAGAAGAACGCGATGGAAGTGCCGATCAAGGACAAGGTGGACCTGCTGCTGGGCGTCAATGCCGCTGCGGCCGCCGCCGGCGCCAACTTCGTCAACTCGATGCTGTTCGTGGTCAACGAGCAGAAGTATTTCGCCAGCACCGACGGCTCCTACATCGACCAGGATGTGCACCGCATCTGGGCACCGATGAGCGTGACCGCCATCGACAAGGCCAGCGGCAAGTTCCGTACCCGCGAGGGGCTGTCCGCACCGATGGGCATGGGCTACGAGTATCTGGACGGCGCTGCCGCCGGCAAGTTCGTCTCGCCCAATGGCGTGGTGAACTACGGCCTGTCCTACGATATGAAGGAAGACGCCATCGCCGCAGCCAAGCAGGCGCAGGAAAAGCTCAAGGCGCCTTCAGTGAAGCCCGGCAAGTACGACCTGGTGTTGGACCCTTCGCATACCTGGCTGACCATCCACGAGTCGATCGGCCATCCGCTGGAACTGGACCGCGTGCTCGGCTACGAGGCCAATTACGCCGGCACCAGCTTCGCCACGCTGGACAAGCTCAAGTCCGGCTTCCAGTACGGCAGCGACAAGGTGCACATCCTCGCCGACAAGACGCAGGCAGGCAGCCTGGGCGCGGTGGGTTACGACGATGAAGGCGTGAAGACCAAGCAATGGGACCTGATCCGCGACGGCAAGCTGGTGGATTACCAGGCCATCCGCGATCAGGCGCATATCCTGGGCAAGACGGCCTCCGATGGCTGCTGCTACGCCGACTCCTGGTCCAGCGTGCAGTTCCAGCGCATGCCCAACGTCTCACTGGCCGCCGGCAAGACGCAGCTCAGCGTGAGCGATGTCATCAAGGACGTGGAGAACGGCATCTACATCATCGGCGATGGCTCGTTCTCCATCGACCAGCAGCGCTACAACGCGCAGTTCGGTGGTCAGCTGTTCTATGAAATCAAGAACGGTGCCATCACCCGCATGCTCGAAGACGTGGCCTACCAGATCCGTACCCCGGAATTCTGGAATGCCTGCAGCGCCGTGGCCGATCAACGCGATTACCGCCTCGGCGGTTCGTTCTTCGATGGCAAGGGCCAGCCGAGCCAGGTCTCGGCGGTCTCGCATGGTTCGTCCACCGCCCGCTTCGATGGCATCAACGTCATCAGCACCGCCCGCTCGCTCGGCTGACAGGAGAAACCCATATGAGCATCCTTACCGAAGCGCAGGCCAAGGCCATCCTGGACAAGGTCATCAAGCTGTCCAAGGCCGACGAATGCACCGCCACGCTCAGCGGCGCGATCGACGGCAATATCCGTTTTGCGCTCAACAATGTCTCCACCAGCGGCATCGTGGACAACACCGACCTGCAGGTGCAGGTGGCGTTCGGCAAGCGCGTCGGCGTGGCCACCATCAATGCGTTCGATGACGCCTCGCTGGAGCGCGTGGTGCGCCGCGCCGAAGACCTGGCCAGGCTGGCACCGGAGAATCCGGAGTTCATGCCGGCGGTCGACAAGCAGACCTATGCACCCAGCCCCACCTTCAGCGAGTCCACCGCTGCAGTGGACCCGGCGTTCCGCGCGCAGGTGGCCGCCGATTCGATTGCCCCGTGCAAGGGCAAGGGCCTGATCGCGGCCGGTTTTCTGGAAGATGGGCAGAGCTTCACCGCGTTTGCCAACAGCAAGGGCAACTTCGGCTATCAGCGCGGCGCACGCTTCGACTACACCTGCACCGTGCGCACCGAAGACGGCCGTGGCTCGGGCTGGGTGGGCCGCAATCTCAAAGATGCAGCCGACTTCAAGGCCGAGCAGGACATCCGCATCGCCATGCGCAAGGCCAGCGATTCGGCCGAGGCCAAGGCATTGGAGCCGGGCAAGTACACGGTGATCCTGGAGCCGGCGGCAGCGGCGGGATTGATCTCTTTCATGATGCGCTACTTCGATGCGCGCATGGCCGACGAAGGCCGCAGCTTCCTGTCCAAAAAGGGAGGCGGCAACAAGCTGGGCGAACAGGTCTACGATCCGCGCGTGAACATCACCGCCGACCCATGGGATGCACGCGCAGCGGTGCTGCCGTGGGACGAGGAAGGCCTGCCGCGCGAGAAGATGTCCATCGTGGAGAACGGCAAGATCGCCAACCTGCAGTATTCGCGCTACTGGGCGCAGAAGAACGGCAAGCGTGCGGTGGGCGAGCCGGGCAACCTGCTGATGGCCGGCGGCGAGAAGAACATCGCCGAACTGGTGCGCGGCACCGACAAGGGCATCCTGGTCACGCGCACCTGGTACATCCGCATGGTCGACCCGCAGACCGTGCTGCTCACCGGGCTGACCCGCGATGGCACGTTCTACATCGAGAACGGGCAGATCAAGCACCCGGTGAAGAATTTCCGCTTCAACGAATCGCCCATCATCATGCTCAACAATATCGACGAGCTGGGCAAGCCGGTGCGCGTGGCCGGCGACGAATCCAGCTACGTGATGATGATTCCGCCGATGCGGCTGCGCGATTTCACGTTTACCTCGTTGTCGGATGCAGTGTGACCGAGAACCGGGAATCGGGAGCGGGGAATCGGGAATGGGGGAGCAAGAGCCGCTCCGCTCGACCTGACTGTTCGCCAGCGCTGCCGGTTGCCGATTCCCTCCCGGCTGCTACATCACGTCGTCACGTCCTCGGCCTGCTGCTCGGCAGCGCCGGGGCACTGGCGCTGCCGCGGCGAGTGCATGCGGCCGGCAACTACGACTTCTGGTTTACGCGGCTGCGCTACGACTCCGGCGATTGGGATGTGGATGCGCGCATGCCGTCCAACCTGCTGACCTCGTTGATCGACTACACGCAGCTGCGGGTCGACCCGCAGGAGCATGTCATCGACCTGGCCGATCCGCGCATGTTGCAGGCGCCGTTCTGCTATCTGTCCGGGCACAAAGTGGTGGAGTTCAACCCGGCCGAGCGACGTAACTTCGAACAATACGTGCGCAACGGCGGCTTCGTCTTCGTGGACGATTGCAACCACGATATCGACGGCCTGTTCGCCACTTCGTTCGAGGCGCAGATGCGCACCATCTTCGGCAAGAGCGCCTTACAGAAGCTGCCGAACGATCACCGCCTGTACAGCGCGTTCTTCAAGTTTCCCGGTGGCCCGCCAGCCACCAGCTTCGAACTCAATGGCTGGGGCGACGACCTGGTGCACGATTATCTCAAGGGCATCCACATCGACGGCAGGCTGGGGGTGCTCTACAGCAACAAGGACTACGGCTGCGAATGGGATTACGACTGGCGCAACAAGCGCTTTCTGGCCGAAGACAACACCCGGTTCGGCGTGAACATCGTGATGTATGCCTTGACCAACTGACTCCAGCACGCAGGAGCGCGCCAGCGCGCGCCTACGCCAGCAGCCACAGAACGAGACTTCCCCCATGACGTCCCCCAGCAACGACATCCTCACTGCCCAGCTCTCGCAACTGGGCGCGCTGCGTGCTGCCTTGGCGCAGGCCGTGGTCGGCCAAGAGGCAGTGGTGGAGCAGCTGCTGATCGGCTTGCTGGCCGGTGGCCACTGCCTGCTGGAAGGCGCGCCCGGACTGGGAAAGACGCTACTGGTGCGCTCGCTTGGCCAGGCGTTGGAGCTGCAGTTCCGCCGCGTGCAATTCACCCCGGACCTGATGCCCAGCGACATCCTGGGTACCGAGTTGCTGGAAGAAGACCACGGCACCGGCCACCGGCATTTCCGCTTCCAGCAAGGGCCGATCTTCACCAACCTGCTGCTGGCCGACGAACTCAATCGCACCCCGCCCAAGACCCAGGCCGCGCTGCTGGAAGCGATGAGCGAGCGCACCGTCAGCTACGCCGGCACCACGTATGCGCTGCCGGCGCCGTTCTTCGTGCTGGCCACGCAGAACCCGATCGAGCAGGCCGGCACCTACCCGCTGCCGGAGGCGCAGCTGGATCGCTTTCTGTTGCATGTGCGCGTGGACTACCCCAGCGAGCAGGAAGAGCGCGACATCCTCAGCCAGACCACCGGCACGGCCAGCGCGCAGGTGCCCAAGGTGATGGATGCGGCCAGCGTGCAGGCACTGCAGCAGCATGTGCGGCACGTGCATGTGGGCGCAGAGTTGCTGACCTGGATCAACCGCCTGGTGCGCGCCAGCCGGCCTGGCCCACAGGCCAGTGACGCAGTGCGCCAGTGGATCAAATGGGGCGCCGGCCCGCGCGCGGGCCAGTCGCTGGTGCTCGCTTCCAAGGCACGAGCGCTGTTGCATGGCCGGCTCGCCGCCACCCGCGAGGATGTGCTGGCGCTGGCCGCGCCGGTGATGCGGCATCGCCTGCTGCTGTCCTTCGCCGCCGAAGCCGAACAACGCAGCGCCGACGAGGTGGTCGCCGCGCTGCTGCACGCCGTGCCGTTCCCGTCCTGATCGGGCCGTGGCGCAGATGCCGTTGCCGTCGCTGATTCCCGCCGATGTGCGCACCCGCCTGCGCGGCCTGCAGCTGCGTGCACGCCAGGCGCAGGGCGCGCACGGCATTGGCCAGCACGCCAGCCGCAGCCGCGGTGCCGGGCTGGAATTTGCGCAATACCGCGCCTACGAACCGGGCGATGCGCTGCGCCAGATCGACTGGAAACTCTACGCACGCTCGGACCGCTTCTTCGTCCGCGAAGCCGAGCGCGAAAGCCCGCTGACGCTATGGCTATTGCTCGACGCCACCGCATCGGCCGGCCAGGCCGACAGCGCACGGCCGCAGCACACCCGCCTGCACACGATGGCCACGCTGGCCGCCTGCGCAGCAGAGGTGGCGCTTCAGCAGGGCGACCGTGTCGGGCTCTACGCCTTGCATGGCGGCGGCCTGGTCGCGGTGCCGGCCGGTGTCGGCAGCCGCCAACGCGACCGGCTGTGGCTGGCCTTGCAGAACTTGCGCGCCGGTGGCCGCTGGCCCGGACTGGACGCACTGCGGCCGTTGTGGGAACGCATCGCCGCGCATGATTTGCTGCTGTCCATCGGCGACGGATTCGACGAGGAACTGGCCGCCGCGCTGGAAAAATTCGCCGCCGCGCGCCGCGAAGTGCTGCAGCTGCAGGTGCTGACCTGCGACGAGCGCGATTTCCCGTTCGCCGGCGGCCATCGCTTTCGCGATCCGGAAACCGGGCAGGAACTGCTTGGCGACGGTGCGGCCATGCGTGCCGACTACCTGCAGCGCTTTGCCGATGCCCAGCGCGCGCGCCAGGCACGCTGGCAGGCGGCTGGCATCCGCCACGCCGTGCATTACCTGGATGCGCCGGCCGATGCCGCGTTGCGCCAACTGTTTGGTCAGGGCACGGCCCGGTGAGCAGTCGTGCAGGCCCGATCTTGCTGCCACCGCGGCGCGCGCGCAGAGGCGCAGGCGATGCGGCAACCGGGAAACCCACGACGGTCGTTGCCGTGGGCAGGCAGCCGCTGCACAGCCGCTGCCCCGCATCGGGATCGGCATCGGCACAGGCATGCATCACGCGCGCATCGCGATTGCCTGGCGGCGCCGGTGTCTGCGCGATGACGGCTTGCCACTGCTCGCTGGCTGCGCAACATCGCGGCACGCCGCGGCCGTTACCTGCGCCGCGCGGTTGCATGCGCGTGGCCGTTGCCGTCTCCGCCCACGCAGGCAGCGTGCGGTGAATCTGCTGCTGCTCCTGCCCGCCGGCCTGGCTGCGCTGGCCGCGCTGCTGATGCCCTTGCTGATCCACCTGGCACGGCGCAGCGAGCACCGCCCCACCGACTTCGCCGCATTGCGCTGGCTGCGGGCGATGCCGCGCCCGCGCCACCGGGTGCGCTTGGACGAATGGCCGCTGCTGTTGCTGCGTTTGCTGCTGCTGGCCGCCCTGGCCCTGCTGCTGGCCGAACCGGCATTGCGCGAGCGGCAGGACAGCCGCCCACGCATCGCCGTCAGCCCGGGCGTGGATCTGGCCGCCGCGCGTGCGCTGCCCCACGCCGATGACGCGCAATGGCTCTGGCTGGCGCCGGGCTTTGCGCCGATCAATACCGATACCGCTGACCGCAGCCCCGCGACCTTGGGCACCGCGCAGCCGGTCGGCAGCCTGTTGCGCGAACTCGACGCCCGTCTGCCGGCCGGGGCGGCGCTCCGCGTGATCGTGCCCGCGCAATGGGGCGCATTGGATGCGCAGCGCATCCAGCTCGCGCGTGCCGTGCAATGGCAGGTGCTGCCCGGCCACTCGCCGCTGGCAGCACCCACACCGCCCGCCCCGCTGCACCTGCAGGTGGTGACCGACGACACCGCGATGCCGGCGCTGCGCTATCTGCGCGCCGTGCAGGCGGCCTGGGCGCTGCCGGACCGCCTGCCGGTGGTCACGCCGGCGGCCGCGCAGCCGCCGCGCTGGGCGCCCGGCACGGTCGTGGTCTGGCTGTCGCCCAGCGCTCCGCCGGAATCGGTCATCGCCTGGGTCGCGGCAGGTGGGCAGCTGGTGTTGCAGGCGCAGGCGTCGGTTCCCGCCGCGCTCGCCGCCCCGCTGCAAGCAGTCCCCGAGACCGATGGCGAACCGCTGCTGGAAGCCGCAGCGCTGGGCCGTGGCCGGGTGCTGCGCTGGACCGCCTCGCTGCAACCGCAGCAATTGCCCGCGCTGCTGGATGCCGACTTCCCCGCCCGCCTGCGCACCGCAGTGCAGCCACCGCCCACCCCGCACGCCGCACCGGCGCAGACCCAGCAACCGCAGCGTGGCGCCGCGATCCGGCTCAACCTGCCGCCGCAGTCGCTGGCGCCCTGGCTGGTCGGCCTGGTGCTGCTGCTGTTCGCCCTGGAGCGCTGGCTGGCCACCGCCCCACGCCGGAACGCGGCGGCATGAGCACCCCGCAGCTGCAGCGCGCGTGGCAGGCCGCACGCCGGCGAGCGGCGGCCGGCGTGCTGCTGTTCGGGCTGCCGCTGGCGCTGTTGCCGGCGGTGCTGGCCTGGCGCCTGCAGGCGGCGCCCGCACCGTGGTGGCTTGCAGGCGCCCTGCTTGCGGGCCTGCTGGTGCTGGCAGCGGTGGCGCTGCGGGCCGCACGCCGACTGGACCAGGCCTGGCTGATCCGCCGGCTGGACCGTGCGCCGGAGCTGGAAGACAGCAGCGACCTGCTGTTGCTCCCGCGCGAACGCCTCGGCCCGCTGCAGGCGCTGCAACGGCAGCGGCTGGAACAACGCCTGCGCAGCAGCCCGCGCGATCTACGTCCGGCCTGGCCGTGGCGGCGCACCGGGCCCTGGAGCCTGCTGGGCGTATTCGCCTGCGCGGCATTGCTGCTGTGGCCGCCGCGCGCACTGCCACCATCGGCCGCCAACGGCGATCGCCTCGCCACAGCGCGTGCCGAGCGCGGCGCCCCCATGCTGCGGCAGGCGCGGCTGCACAGTGCACCACCGGCCTACACCGGCCTGCCGGCCGCACGCCTGCCCGGCCTGGACGCCCGGGTGCCGGCCGGCACCCGGCTGGACTGGCAGCTGCAGGTCAGCCCCGCCCCGCGCACGGTGGCGCTGCGGCTTGGCGACGGCCGCCTGGTCGCGCTGACCCGGCAAGGCAGCAGCGACCAGTGGCAAGGCCACTGGCTGGCCGAACTGCCGGCGCTGTATCGCATCCTGATCGACGGCGCCCCCGCCGACGGCCGGCTGCACCGGCTGGACGTGCAGCCGGACCGCCCGCCGCAGGTCCGCGTGCTGGCGCCCGAGCAGAGCCTGGTGCTGTGGACGCCGGCCCAGACCGGCAATCGCGGCTGGGCGCTGCAGTTCGAAGCCAGCGACGACTACGCGGTGGCCGCCAGCGCCGAACTGCGGCTGACCCTGGCCCAGGGCAGCGGCGAGAACATCACCTTCACGACCGAGCGTCGCAGCCTCACCGGCAGCGGCCCGGTCAACCGCCGCCGCTTCGCCACCACCCTGCAGCCGCAGGCGCTGGGCATGGAAGCCGGTGAGGACCTGATCGCCCAGCTCATCGTCCACGACACCCGCCAGCCCGGCCCGCAGGAAGGCCGCAGCGCCAGCGTGATCCTGCGCTGGCCGCCGCCCGAAGCGAGCACCTCGACCGGCCTGGAGGCCAGCGTCAAACGCACCCTGCCGGCCTACTTCCGCAGCCAGCGCCAGATCATCATCGACGCGCAGGCGCTGCTGAAGGAACAACCGCGCCTGGATGCAGCCAGTTACCTCAAGCGCTCCGACGCCATCGGCGTGGACCAGCGCCTGCTGCGGCTGCGCTACGGCCAGTTCCTGGGCGAAGAGAGCGAGGGCGCGCCCCAGGGCCCAACCACGGCCGACACCATGCCCACCAGCGATGCCCCGGCCGACGATCTGCCAACCGCCGATGCTCCCGCACCGCCGGCCCACCCACCTGCCAGTGCCGATCACGACCACGATCACGACGCACATCCGGCCGGCGCCGCCGCGCTCGACGATCACGATCACCATGGCCACGACCACGGCGGCGCGCCCACCACGCGCAGCGGCTTTGGCCAGGCGCAGGACGTGCTGTCCGAATTCGGCCACACCCATGACCACGCCGAGGCCGCCACCTTGCTCGACCCCAAGACCCGCGCCCTGCTGCGCGCCGCGCTGGACCAGATGTGGCAGTCCGAAGGCGAACTGCGCCAGGGCCACCCCGAGCGCGCGCTGCCCTATGCCAACAAGGCGCTGGGCTTCATCAAACAGGTGCAACAAGCCGAACGCATCTACCTGCCGCGGGTGGGCACGCAACTGCCGCCGATCGACCCCGGCCGGCGCATGCGCGGCAAGCGCGACGGGCTGGTGCGCGGCGCCGATGCGCTGGTCGAGCGCAGCATTGCCGACCCACAGCCGGTGGCGTTGTGGCAGGCGCTGGACGACCCCACGGCGGCCGGCGATCGCGCCGCGCTGGACGCCTTTGCGCGCTGGCTACCCGCACACCAGGCCGCCCTCGACGGCCCGCTGGATCTGGCCGCTGCGGTCGAGACCCTGCGTGCCACCCCCGCCTGCGCCGCGTGCCGGCAACGCCTGCGCGCGCTGCTCTGGCCGCTGCTGGTCCGCCCGCCGGCCGCCGTGCAACCGCGCCAGGCCGCCGATGCCGGCGGCCAGCGCTATCTCGATGCGCTGCATGCACAGGAGCGCCCGTGATGCCGGCCTGGGGTGTGCTGGTAGCCCTGCTCGCGATCACCTTGCTGGCCTGGTGGCGGCTGCGCCGCGCGCGCCTGCCGGTCTGGCGCAAGGCCACGCTGCTGGCGCTGCAACCGGTGTGCGCGGCGCTGCTGTATTGCGCCCTGCTGCCGCCGGCGCAACCTGGCACCGCCGGCACCCTGGTGGTGGCCACCGCCGGCGCCGGCGCCCCGGCCTTGCAGGCGGCGGCTGGCGACACCGTCATCGCCCTGCCCGAGGCCCCCACAGCGCTGCGTGCGGCCGAGCGCATGCCCGATCTGGCCACCGCCCTGCGCCGTCACCCCGGCACTACCGGGCTGCGCATCGTCGGTGCCGGCCTGCCCGCGCGCGACCGCGACGCCGCGCGTGGCTGGCCGCTGCGCTACGCCGCACCGCCGCCCGTCCCCGGGTTGAGCGCACTGGACACGCCCGCGCTCGCCGCGCCCGGCAGCGACGTGACGATCCAGGGCCGCATCAGCGGGCTGCGCGCTGCCAGGCTGGAGCTGCTGGACCCGGCCGGTCGCCGCGTCGACCTGGTCGCCCCCGGCGCCGATGGCCGCTTCCGGCTCACCGGCAACGTGCGTGCCGCCGGCGACAGCGTGTTCGTGGTGCGCGTGCTTGGCCCCGAGGGGCGTGTGCGCGACCAGGCCACGCTGCCGGTGTCGGTGGTGGAAAGCCCACCGGCCAACCTCTGGATCCTGGCCGGCGCGCCACAGCCCGAACTCAAGTACCTGCGCCGCTGGGCGCATGACGCCGGGCTGCAACTGCACACCCAGATCGCCACCGGCGGCGGCATGCAACTGGGCGATGCCCCCCGCCCGCTCGACCCCACCACGCTGGACCGCAGCGACCTGCTGATCGTCGACGAACGCGCGCTGGCCGCGCTATCGCGCACGCAACGCGGTGCCCTGCGCGCAGCAGTGGAACGCGGGCTTGGCCTGCTGCTGCGCCTGGGCGGCCCGCCCGACGCCGCGCAGCTCAACGCAATGGCCGAACTCGGCCTGCCCGTGCGTGGCGATGGCGCCGCCGCACCGATGCGGGTCGGTGCTGCATCTGTGCCAACCCAGCCGCCTACCGCTGCGGATGCGGGCCGGCCGCCAGCCACGCCCGCCGATACCACCGCACCGGCCGTGCCCGCACTGGAACGCCGCGCCCTGGCACCGGCCGATGCCGATGCCGTCGCCCTGCAGCGCGCCGCCGATGGCACGCCCTACGCCTGGTGGCGCGCACTGGGGCGCGGGCGCATCGGCCTGATCGCGGTTACCGACAGTTATCGGCTGGTGCTGGGCGCTCGCCCCGCCCTGCACGCCGCGCTCTGGAGCCAGACGCTGGCCACGCTGGCCCGCGCCAAGCCACGCGCGCACGCTCCGCTGCGCACAGGGTGGCGCGACCAACGCATCGCCATCTGCGCACTGGGCACGGCAGCGCGGCTGCAGGCACCGGACGGCCACACCCAGCCGCTGCTGCCAGCGCCCGACACCGGTGCCGCCGCCTGCGCCGGCCTGTGGCCCGCGCAGGCCGGCTGGTATCGCTGGCAGGACGGCCAGCGCCGCGGCGCGCTGTACATCCGCACGCCCACCGATGCACCCGCCCTGTTCGCCAACACGCAACGCCACGCCACGCTGGCGCTGGTCAACACCGGCGCAGCGCCACACGCAGCACACGCCACACCGCAGCCTGGTCCGCGCTGGCCATGGTGGCTGGGGTTCGTGCTCGCTGCCACGTTGCTGTGGTGGTTGGAGCGGTGGCGCAGCGCAACAGCGCAGCAGGCCGGCTAGGCGCTGGACATGCACGGCCAACGCGCCGCACGGCGGGGCGTGCGGGTGCAGCAACTGCGAAAAAGCAAGGCATCTGCGTCAGCCCCTTGTGGAGCGGCTACGCGGTTTCTCGCCGCGCAGTGCAGCCTACCCGCGCCGCCACACCCGGCACTGATTGTTGGCCGGCAACGCGACATCTTCGATCAGGCTTAATCCAACCGATGCCGCCAGCGCATCCACCGCTTCGGCATCACGGATGCCCGATGCGGGATCGCGCGCGCGCAGCATCGCATCGAAAGCGCGGTTGCTGTCGCTGGTGAACTGGCCGTCGCGATTGAAGGGTCCATAGATCGCCAGCACCGCCGCTGGCGCCATCACCGCTGGCAACCCGGCAAACAGCGCCTGCACCTGCGGCCAGCCCATGATGTGCAGGGTGTTGGCGCTGTAGACCGCGTCGTAACCCGGCCGCCGGTCGGCCAGCGCCGGCACTGGCGGTGGCGGCGCCAAGCCGGGCGCAGGCGTCAGCACGGCCTGCAGTGGCACTGGCGTTGGCGTATTCGGCAACGCCGCCTCGTCCAGCCATTGCTGCATGCCCGGCAGATGATCGGCGTGGTCGCTGGCCTGCCACTGCAGCCACGGCATGGCCTGGGCGAAGTGCACCGCGTGCTGCCCGGTGCCTGCACCGATTTCCAGCACATGCTGCCGGTTGGCGAAGTGCCGCTGCAGCACCGCAAGAATCGGGTCGCGGTTGCGCGCGCAGGCAGGGGAGAAAGGCTTGGTCATGACGACAGCGCGTGTCCTGAAGATGTGGGTTGCGGTCAACGGGTTGCAGGCAAGGCGTCGTACGCCCGCCGCACCGCCTCCTCGCCAAAACGCCGCTCCAGCCGGCGCACGATGAAATGCCCGCGCGCCATCGCCTGGAAGTGCCGCATGAATACGGTGTTGAGCGTTGCACCACTGACCGCGCCCACCAGCGGCACCGCCTGCACGGCGAGCTTTTCGCCCACGTTGACCGAAAACTTGGCGGCGATGCGTGACACCAGCGACACCAATGCCGGCGCGCCCTTGCTGGCGAAACCGTGCGCCGCGACATGCCGGGCAGCGGCGCTGAGTTGCTGCGCCATGGCCGCACGCACTGCGAAATAGCCCGATTCGGCGCCATCGTCCACTGCACTGCGGCCGCCATGCGCCAGCACTTCCAGACACGCCAGCGCGGTGTCGGGATCGTGCAGCGATTCGCCCTCGGCGCGGGCGATGTCGGCGATCGAGCGCAGCATCACCGTGGTGGTCAGCGGCAATTCCACCAGCAATCCGGGCAGCCCGAAGAAGCCGCCCGCGCCCCCGGCCAACGCCACCGCCAAGGTGTGGCGCGTGGTGGCGGCCGGCTGCGCTGCCGGGGCAGTGCCACGCAGGCTCAACAGCGCCGATTTCATCGCCACCTGCAACGCGCGGCGGGTCAGGCCGTCGATGCCACGGGTCACCCGCTTGGGCAAGCGCTTGCTGATGAGGCCCTCCAGCGGTGCGCCCAGCGCATTGGCCAGCTGTGCGGCCACGCCGGGGTTTTCCAGCAACGCGTGGGCTGTGGCCAGATCGCGTTGCGCTGCAACATCCATCACCGGGATCGGAAGCGTCGTCATGCCTGCTCTCGTCATCGAAGGACCTCTCTAGATGGTACCCAGCCCGATGTGAGTATCGGACAAGCGGTCCCGATGACGCAGGGCGTGCTGCAATCATCTGGTAAAATGCGCGATCACCGGCATCCACGCCGCCAATACCCACAGATGACCCATGAGATCCGCCACCGCATCGTGATCGCCGCCGCGCCGGAAGTGGTGTCGGCCGCGTTGTCCGAGCCTGCGAAGCTGGGCTGCTGGTGGACGCGCGAGGTACATCAGGTGGATGGCGGCGTGTGCCTGGGCTGGAGCGGGCACGGCTGGCAGGTGGCATTGCGCATCGATGCAGGCGCCGACCATCGGCAGGTGTGCTGGCGCTGCGAGCGCTCCAACATGCTCGATACCGATGCCTGGGAGGGCACGGTGCTGCGCTTTGATCTGCTGTCCGTCAGCGAGGGCACGCAGCTGGACTTCGTGCAGTCCGGCTACCGCGATTCGCCCTGCCTGGCGACCTGCACGCAGCGCTGGCGATTCGTGCTGGGCAGCAGCCTCAAGCGCTACGTGGAGACCGGACAGGGCATGCCCTATCCGGACACGCCGCAAAGTGGTGACCCGGCGCTGCGCTGAGCGCGGGCGCCGTGCTTACGCGGTGCGTGGCTGCCCGAGCGCGGCCGCAGGGCCCACCGGCAACTGCGTATCCACCGTCACCGGGCTGTCGGTCTGCAGCAGGGCGCGCGCTTCGGCGTCGCTGGCGACCGCCGGCGGCGAGCCGCGCAACGGCAAACCCGCCGTTTCCCGTACGAACAGCATCGTCACCAGGCCGATCACCGCCGCGCCCATCAGGTAATAAGCAGGCACCAACGCATCGCCGGTGCGCTCCACCAGCCAGGCGGTGACCAGCAGCGTGGTGCCGCCGAACAACGACACCGAGACGTTGAAGGCGATCGACAACGCGCTGTAGCGTACCGGGGTGTAGAACAGCGCCGGCAGCGTGGACGGCATCGAGCTGGTGAAGCACACCAGCGCCAGACCCAGCAGCATCAGCCCGGCGAAGATCAAGCCGTCGTGACCACTGCCAATCAGCAGCAGGCACGGAATCGCCAGCACAAACAGCGCAACACAGGCGCCGATAATCATCGGGCGGCGGCCCAGCCTGTCGCTGAACAGGCCACCGACGATATTGAGCGGCATCATCACCAACATGACCAGAATAATCAGCAGCAAGCCCTTGCTCTGCGCATAGCCCATGGTGACGCTGAGATAGCTGGGCATGTAGGTCAGCAACATGTAGTCGGTGACATTGAACACCAGCACCAGGCCCACGCACTTGAGCAGCTGCGGCCAGTGCAGGCGCAGCAGCGTCATCAGGCCCAGGCCGGCGGTCTGCCGCTCGCGCTGCTCCGACTGCTTGGTATAGGCGCGAAAGGCCGGGGTTTCTTCCAGTTTCATGCGCATGTACAGGCCCAGCAGACCGAGCGGGCCGGCGATCAGGAACGGCACGCGCCAGCCCCAGTCCAGCATCTGCGCCGGGGTGAGGCGCATGTGCAATGCCGTCACGGTGGCGGCGCCGGCGATGTAGCCACCCAGCGTGCCGAACTCCAGCCAGCTGCCCATCAGGCCGCGATGGCGGTCGGTGGCGTATTCGGCAATGAAGGTGGCCGCGCCGCCGTATTCGCCACCGGTGGAGAAGCCCTGCAGCAGCCGCGCGATCAGCAGCAGCGCCGGTGCCCACAGGCCGATGCTGGCGTAGGACGGAATCAGCCCGATGCTGAAGGTGCCCAGCGCCATCAGGATCATCGTGGCCGCCAGCACCTTCTGCCGCCCATAGCGATCACCCAGCGGGCCGAACACCATGCCGCCGATAGGCCGCACCAGGAATGCCACGGTGAAGGTGGCGAAGGTGGCGATCAACTGCGCGGTAGGGTTGCTCGCGGGGAAGAATACCTGGCCCAGCGTCACCGCCAGATAGCCATACACCCCGAAATCGAACCATTCCATTGCATTGCCCAGCGCTGCGGCGCCAACGGCCTTGCGCAGCATGCCGCGGTCCACCACGGTGACCTCGTCCAGCTGCAGATGACGGCGGCGTTTGAACCAACCAAAGTGCGAACGGATCGCGCGGGTATCGTGCATGGGTGCAGTCTCCAGACTGTGTCCTTCCGGGAGCGGCCACCGCTGCCCGCTCGTCCTGGCCAACGCACAGGACACGACACATCCACACACGGCAATTGCACGTGCATTGGGGAGCCGGAGACATTCCCGGACGGCCGCGTCAACTCAGCAGCGCTGCGGGACAGATGACCAGAGAAATGGGCGTACGCCCAAGGGCTTGATCGGCGGCCATGTTACTACAGCCCACACACCGCTGCAGACGCGAGCGAGCGCAACGCGCCACATTGCGCGTTTTCCCGCGAAAAACTGCATGTCGGCGGCCTGTCGCGGCGTCGCACGTGCACACGCGGCATCCAATCAGCACGCCGCCAAAAGATGCATCTGCCCGCTGCCTGTTTGCGCATCCGCACAGATGCGGCAAAAGCGCATCGACGATGCGCCGTCAACGCGCATGCAGGCATCCGCAAACTGGTCGAAAACGCGCGCGTCGCTCACGCATGCACGATCAGCGTGCGTCGATAGTGGCGTCCAGCACCGCCAGCATCGCGTGCAAGTCTTCGCGGGCCTGCGGCCGCACCGCGCGTGCGAGCTCTTGTCCATCGCGCAGCAGGATCACCGTGGGCCACAACGTGACCTTGAAGGAGCGGCCCAGCGGCCGCCCCTTGCCATCTTCGATCTTGTAGTAGTCCAGCGCCGGGTAACCTCCCAGCACCTGCTGCAACAAGGGCTGCGCCGCACGGCAATGACCGCACCAACCGGTGCCGAATTCCAGCAACTGCAACCCCGGCTGCGCATCGATGGCGCTACGCTCGGGCGCGTGTGCGGCATAGTCGCGAACGAACCCCATCGCCGGTCTCCTCGCTCTCAGGACAATGCGCGCTGGATGTCTTCCAGCGGCAGATTGGTCAGGTCCTTGGCCAGATCGCCCACCAGCCGCTGCTGCGTCTGCTTGTGCAGTAATGGCCGCACGCGGCCCAGCGTGGTCGGATCGGCCACCAGCACCAGGTGGGCATATTCCTGCTTGAGCGCCCCATCGTTCAACGCCTGCGACAATTGTTTGGCGAAGGTCATTTCGTCCAGATCCGCTTCGGTGAGGTCGTGCGGCGCCTTGCCGGCCGGGCCGTCGTCGTCAACGTTCTGCACATCGGTGCGTGCATGCTGGCGCAGCATCACCCGGGTTTCGTTGCCGGTATTGGTAAACCAGCGCGCTTCGCCACCATCGGCCACCACGACCAGGGCACCCTGAGGAATTCGCAGACTCATTCGATTTCTCCTGTTGCTGTCGGCGGCCTGGCAACTGCCACGCCGCATCGATTGCAGGCTAGGCCAGCAAACGTAAGCGTGGCGGCTAGCCGGCGTCAGCGGGGCGTTAGCGTGCAATGGCCGAGGTGCGCGCGCGGGCCGGTCATGCAGCGGCGGCGCACTCGGCCTGCAGCTGTTGCACTGCCTGCCGCGCAGAGCGGGTCAACGGCGTGGGCAAGGCATCCAGCGCGAACCAGCCGATGTCGTGCAGCACCTGCGGCTCGCACAACACCGCCTGCTCGCTGCCTTCGATACCGGCCAGATACACCGGCGCCACCCAATGCTGCGGCGGATCCATCTCCGGCTCGAAGTGACTGACCACGCACAGTACCCGCTGCGGATGCACCTGCAGGCCGGTTTCCTCCAGCACCTCGCGCACCACCGTGGCTTCCACGGTTTCCATCCAGTCCACCTTGCCGCCGGGCAGCCCCCAATGCCCCTGCTCGGGCGCCCGCCCGCGCAGCACCAGCAGCAATCGGCCATCGGTGCGCTGGATGAAGGCGCCGCAGCCAACGCGGGGACGCAGATCGGAAGTGGACATGGCATGTCTGGCGAGCGGGTTGGTGCAAGTGTCCCAGATGTTGCCGACGCGGTCAGCGTGCGCCTGCGCCGATTCCACGTCGGCGATGACGCGCAGTTAGCGCCGCATTGGCGAGGATGGTGATCTTGTGCGCGCAAGCGCACCTTCTGCAGGAGTTGGGTATGTCTCGTATTTTGGTGATCGGCGGCCATGGCAAGGTCGCGCGCCTGCTCACGCCGTTGCTGGTGCGCGACGGGCACCAGGTCACGGCACTGTTGCGCAATCCCGACCACCAGGCCGAGGTCGTCGCCGACGGCGCCACCGCACTGGTGTTCGACATCGAACAGGCCGACACCGCCACCATCGCCGCGCAGCTGGCCGACCACGATGCGGTGGTGTGGTCGGCCGGTGCCGGCGGCGGCGATGCCGCGCGCACCTATGCGGTGGACCGCGACGCAGCGATCCGCTCGATGCAGGCGGCCGAACAGGCACGCGTGCGCCGCTATGTCATGGTGTCGTATCTCGGCGCCGGGCTGGAACACGGGCTCGGGCCGGACGATGCCTTTTTCGCCTATGCCCAGGCCAAGGGTGCCGCCGATGCCTACCTGCGCGGTACCGCGCTGGACTGGACCGTGCTTGGCCCCGGTCGGCTGACCCTGGACCCGCCTACCGGCCGCATCACCCGCGACCCCGGCAGCGATGCCGACGGCGGCGTCTCGCGCGCCAACGTGGCCCAGGTGATCGCCACCGCGCTGGCGACGCCGGCCACCATCGGCAAGACGGTGGGCTTCATCGACGGCCAGACCCCGATCCCGCAGGCACTGTCGCAACTGGGCTGAGCACCCTGCCTGGCGGCCTGTGCCGGCCAGGCACTGGCTGCACGGCCTGACGATATCCAGCCGCCGGCGAGCAGGACCGCTAAGCGTTGGCGCTGCCGGAGGTGGGCACAGGGCATGCCCATACAAAAACAGGCACCGCGTGCGAACGCGGTGCCTGTGGAAGGTGGTCCAACTGCGGATGCCTGCACCCTTTAAGCTGCCTAGATGCTCTAGAACTGCACAGCTGGTAATACAAGTTACCGCCTGGTGCGTTAGTGTGATGTGCACTTCGGCCTGCGCATGAAGACAGCCTGCTCATGCTGCGTCGCAACTTGCCACGCCCTTCCAGTGTCCAGCCTGGTCGGCGGTGGACAACGCCACGCGCAACGCACGCTGCCGCGCCGTCGGCCGGATGCGCGGCATCCGCCACCGTCACGCGGGACGTGGGCGGGTGATGACCGCGCGCAGGCAGCCGCACGGGTGGGTTCCACATTGCCGCCATGCCCGCCATCGCCGATAGTCGCGACATCGACCGAACGATTGCCCACATGCTCGCCAACGTGTTGTTGCTCGCTACCGGCCTGGCCTTGGTCGCCACCGTCGTCGGTGTCCTGGTGTGGAGGCGTCTGCGGGGTCCCGCATCGCAGCCCGCGGCGGCGGCGATCAGCGTCGACGCGGTCTCCAACACCCCCGCCGATCCGACAGCGCCCGCGCCGCAATCGGTGGCCACGCCGCCGGATACCCTGCCCGCTCGACCGCCAGCGGCGAACGTCGCGCGCCCCCTGCCGTATGCACCGCCGCCGATGCGTCCGCTGTTGCGGCGCATGTATGCGGTGGTGATGGCCACTCCGTCGCTGGCCGACGGCGATCTGCCCATCGCCCCCGCGCAGGCCGCCGTGCTGGACGCGGTCGGCGACGCGCTCGCCCACGCCGACCTGCGCCCACACCTGCTGCCACGCCGCCCGCACCTGTTGCCGCAGCTGATGCGCGCGGTCAACGACCCGGATGCCTCCGGGCGCGCGATCGCCGCGATCATCGCGCAGGACCCGACACTGGCGGCCAACCTGTTGCGCATCGCCAACAGCGTGCTGTACCGCCCGCAAGGCGCGCCGCTGGAAAACCTGGAGCGCGCGGTGGTGCATATCGGCACCGAGGGTGTGCGCCAGATCCTGGCCGCGGCGGTGATGCAGCCGGTGCTGAGCCTGGATGGCGGCCTCCACGCGCGGCTGCCGGCCGCGGTCTGGGACTACGCCCTGCGCACTGCCACCGCCGCGGCCGCCTACATGCGCGAACACGGGGGCGACAGCTTGTCGGCGCAACTGGCCGGCCTGCTGCAGGGCCTGGGCGCAGTGGTGATCCTGCGCGCGCTGCGCGACGCCTATGCCGAACGCCCCGGCGTGCCCTATCAACTGGACGTGGCCGCCATCCTGGTCGAACGCCATACCGCCGCCGTGGCCAAGACCATCGCCACCACCTGGGAGCTGCCGCCCGCCGTGAGCACCGCCCTGGACGAGCAACGCCCCGAGCACGACGCGACCCTGCTGGCCAGCCCCCTGGGCCGTGCGCTGCGCTACGGCCGCCTGGCCGCCGCCCTGGCCTTGCTCGCCCGCCACGGCGCCGAGCAGGAAGATCACGCCCTCAGCGTGCTCGCCACGCTGCAGCCAGACGATGCCGCCAATGCCGCCCTGTGGCAGCGGCTGGTGGCGGCCAGCGTGGAGTGAGCCTGCAGGTGACGGCGGCTGACCGGTGCTGCCGACTGCCCATCGTCGGCACCGGTGCCGCGCGCTCGACGCAGCGGCCGGACCCGTGTTCGGCTGTCGGGTGACACGCTGTGCCGCACCCGGTGTTGCATCCAACGATCAACGCTCCACCGCGGCGATCAGTTCCTTCACCCGCGCCGTCAGCACGCTCACGCTGAAGGGCTTGGTCAGCACCGCCATGCGTGGCTCCAGGTGGTGGTCGTCCAGCAGTGCGTTCTCGGCGAAGCCGGTGATGAACAGCACATTGAGATCGGGGCGCTGGGCGCGGCTGGCGTCGGCCATCTGGCGACCGTTCATGCCGCCGGGCAGGCCGACATCGCTGATGAGCAGATCGATGCGCACCTGCGACTGCAGGATCTCCAGCCCGGCCGCGCTGTCGGCGGCTTCCATCACGGTATAGCCAAGCTCCTCCAGCACCTCGCCCAGCAGCAGGCGAATGGCCGGCTCGTCATCGACGATCAGCACCGTCTCGCCGTCGTCGGTGGGGGTGAGTTGCAGCGGCGCGGCATGCACATCGGGAGCTCCCGCATCGCCCAGGTGGCGTGGCAGGTAAAGGCTCACCCGCGACCCCTTGCCCACTTCGGAATGGATGCGGACCTGCCCACCGGACTGCTTGGCAAATCCGTAGATCATCGACAACCCCAGCCCGGTGCCCTCGCCCAACGGTTTGGTGGTGAAGAATGGATCGAAGGCGCGCGCCACCACATCCGGCGGCATGCCGGTGCCGGTGTCGCTGACACACAGCGACAGGTACGGCCCTTCGCGCATGCCCAGTTGCTGCGCCAGATCGTGATCGATCCAGTGATTGCCGGTGTCGATTCGCAGCGTCCCGCCATCGGGCATCGCGTCGCGCGCGTTGATGCACAGGTTGAGCAGTGCGTTTTCCAGCTGCGAGGCATCCACCAGCGCCGGCCACAATAGCGCGCTGGGCACGCTCTCCACGCGGATGCCCGGGCCCACCGTGCGCCGCACCAGCTCCAGGATATCGGCCACCAGCTGAGTGACGTTGGTGGGCTTGGGCAACAGGGTCTGCCGGCGCGCGAAGGCCAGCAGCCGATGGGTCAACGCCGCCGCGCGCGTGGCGGCGCTCTGGGCAATGCCCAGATAACGCGGCAGCTCCTGGAAACGCTGCTGCTCCAGCCGCAAGGTCATCAATTCCAGTGCACCGGAGATGCCCGCCAGCAGATTGTTGAAATCATGCGCCAGGCCGCCGGTCAGCTGGCCCACCGCTTCCATCTTCTGCGATTGCCGCAGCGCCTCTTCCACCACCATCAGTTCGGCGGTGCGCGCGGTGACGCGCTGTTCCAGGGTCTCGCTCAGTTCGCGCAGGGCGGTCAGTGCGCGGTCGCGTTCTTCGGACAGCGCATGCCGCGCATCGATGTCCAGCAGCACGCCGGGAAACCGCAGCGGCGTGCCGTCCGGCGCATGTTCCACGCGCCCATTGGCTTCCAGCCAGTAGTAGTTGCCGTCACGACGCCTGACCCGGTATTGGTGCGCATACGCACCGCCGCGTGCCACCGCTTCGCCGATCGCCGCACGCAGGCCGGCGCGGTCGTCTGGATGCACGTTGGCGATCACCACCTCCAGCGGCAGGCCGGTCCGCGGGCTGCAGGGATCGAAACCGAAATTCTCCGCGAATGCCTCGTCCACCGAAAACACATCGTTGCGCAGGTCCCAGACCCAGGTGCCGATGATCGCCCCGGCCGCCAGCGCCAGCTGCACCCGCTCGGCGTTGCCACGCGCGACGATTTCCGCTTCCAGCGCGCGATCACGCTCGGTCGTGCGGTTGACCACCTCGTGCACCAGATGCGTGTTCTCGTTGCTCAGCATCGCGTTCTGGATATCGCGATGCCGCTCGGCCGCCACCTGCGCGGTGGTCTCGATAGCGATATTGAGCAACCCCACGATGCTGCCGTCCTCGCCACGGATCGGGGACGCGGTGGCATTCCAGTAAGTGGTTTCGTGCACCCCGTTGCGCAGCATCGGCAAGGCGATCACCCCCTGGCCATAGCCCTCGCCGGTGCGCATCACCCGCGCAAAGTCTTCGGCGATCGGCGCATAGGTTTCGCCCCAGACCTCGGCCACCGGCTGCCCCAAGGCCTGCGGGTGACGGTCGCCCAGCGACTGCAGATACACATCGTTGTAGAGCATGCGCAGCTGCGGCCCCCACAGCACCGCGCCCAGCAGCCTGGCATTGAGCACCATCGACAACGCCGAGCGCAGCGACTGCGGCCAGGCTTGCGGGTCGCCCAAGGGGGTCGCGGCCCAATCGTGGGCGCGAATCGTCGCGCCCATGGCACCGCCGCCGGACAGGAACTCCAGGCCGTTCGGCGCGATGACGGGGTGGGCTGTACTCACGTGGCGGTCGCGCCTGTTGGAAGTGGCCGCATTGTGGCATGCAGGCGCTAGCAGAATGCAGGCGCTACGGCGGCAGGCCACCGCTGAAACCAACCGATTTAGCGTAGCCGGCGATAGGTGGCGAGCGGGCCATCCGGCCAGGGAAGCGATGGCGGGCCTGCCGCGTACGCGTGGACCGGCCAGGCCACGCCTGGCGGATCGGCAGCCAGGGAAGGACGCCTCGGGGGCTGCCACGCGCCGGCTTGTCGGCTACGCGCAGTGAGCGGCGAGCCGATGGACTGCCATCACCCCGACATCCCCTTCCCTGCTCGGCGCAGCGGAGATCCTGCGGTGTCGGGTCCAGGCTCGAATGCAGGCGACCAGGCGTACTACTGGTCTTTGGACCAATTACCATTTTCGTACCAAAATCCAATGTCTTGACACGCAACAAGGCGCCCTAATACGAAGATAAATAAACCATTACGCCCCACCCCGGACAAGACCCAGACACTGACCACTCCAGTACCAATTCCGTTAAAGTTTCGCCATCGCCAATGGATGAATTTATGCAACCGCACACAAAAGTCCTGATGTCATTATTTCCCTTGGCTTTGGCCGCATGTCATCCCGACGCACCCGACAAGCCAGCCGCTCCCCCTGTCGCCAACAATGGCAATGCCGCTGAAGCACCGAAGCCAACTGCCAAACTGAGCGCCAAATTCGATATCAGTGATCTGAATCAGAACGTCAGCGCGTGCGAGGATCTTTTCGAGCACGTCAACAGGAAATGGTTCGACGCAAACCCCATGCCGCAGGATGTGAGCCGATGGGGAATGTCGACGGTGCATTCAAATTTCACCAGCAAGGTCTTGCTCGACATACTGAAAAGCGCGGCAAGCCATCCACAGGCATCGCCAATCAGAACGATGCTGGGGACGCTGTACGCGTCCGGCATGGACGAACAAGCCATCGAAAAAGCCGGCCTAAGCCCCATTTCGGCACAGCTAGCCCTGATCGACGGCATCAAGCATCAGGACGGCGTGGTGGACTATCTCATCCAGCAGTCTTCCAAAGGAGACAGCCAGGTCTTTACCTTCGGCCCCACCACCGACGACCGGGATTCGACAAAGGTGATTGCCTCGGCGACGGAAGATGTCGTCAGCCTCCCGAGCAAGGAATACTACTTCGACAAGCAACACCAACAAATACGCGATGCGTACTTGGGCTACATCAAGAACGTTTTTGCACTGAGCGGCGCCAACGCTGGCGACGCCACGGATCTGGCGCGAAAGGCGTTGGACCTGGAAACGAAGTTGGCAGCATCCAGCATGTCGCCATTGGAAAGTCGCAAGGTTGAGATCTACTACAACCCTGTCAACCTCCAGCAGGCGCAGCAGATCACCCCTCATTTCCCATGGAACACATTCATTGCAGCGCAAGGCCTGCAAGCCGCTCCAACGTTGTCGCTGACCAATGAAAGATTCTTCCGTTCTTTCGACGCGCTCCTGGTGGATGCCTCCGTCGATCAATGGAAGGCCTATCTGAAATTCAGATTGATCGACAAGGCCTCGCCATGGTTGAGCAGGAATTTCGCCGATAACCATTTCGCGTTCTACAAGAAGACACTGGGTGGACAGCCGTCGCAGGAGCCTCGCGAGCGGCGAGTATTGAAGGATGTGGAGACGGCGATGGGCGAAGGGCTCGGCCAGATCTACGTGCAGGAGAACTTCAGCCCAGCGGACAAAGCCAAGTCCATCGAATTGATCGACAAGCTCAAGGCCGCCATGAGGGACCGCATCCAACAGTCCAGCTGGATGAGCCCACAGACGCGACAACGCGCCTTGGTGAAGTTGCAGAGCATTCTCGTTCGTGCAGGCTACCCCGATCACTGGCGTGATTGGAGCGGCTTGCAGCTGAGCCAGGACGGCTACTACCACAACCTGGCCGCTGCCCGTGCGTTCAACTACAGGCATGCGCTCAGCAAGATCGGACAGCCCAAGGACCTGAGCCAATGGTTCGTGACGCCACAGACGCTGGACGCCTTCTACAACCCCAACGACAACAGCATCAATATCCCCGCAGCCATGCTGCAGCCTCCGCTGTTCGACAGCGGCAATGACCTGGCCATCAACCTGGGAGGCATTGGCGCCTTCATCGGGCATGAAATCACCCACGCATTCGATGACCAGGGCAGCAAGTTCGACGGCAAGGGCAACAGGGTTGACTGGTGGACGCCTGGCGACCGCAAGAAATTCGATGCCCTGGCGCAGCGACTGGTCACCCAGTTCGACACCTACAAACCCATCAAGTCCAGACCCGACATTCACGTCAACGGCCGATTCACCCTGGGCGAAAACATCGCTGATTTCGGCGGCATCCACCTGGCCTACACCGCACTGCAAACGTCCATCCGGCAGGATCCGAGCCTATCGGCGCCGATTGACGGCTACACGCCGAACCAGCGGCTGTTCTTTGCCTGGGCACGTCTGTGGCGCAGTGAAATGCGTGAACCGCAGCAGATCATGAGCTTGTCGAGCAACCCACACTCTCCCACAAGTGTGCGCACCAACGCCGCACCGTCGAACATGCCCGCATTTGCCGAGGCATTCGCGTGCAAGCCCACAGACCCGATGGTGCGGGCGAAGGATGCGCAGACCATGATCTGGTAACGATGGCCATGCCGCATGGAAACAGCAGTGACGCGCCTTGCCGCGAGTGGTTGCCATCATCGCAGGCCATGCACGCCAACGCAGCACGACGGCGTACCTGCCCGCATCGCGCGGGCAGGTACGCCTCGCGATGCGGGAGGAGACCTCGATCAGGCCGGGCTGCTCTTCCTTGACAGCCACCGTGCCGGACTCCTCTACGCACCACGCTTCATTCCCCAACCCCGTTCCAGGTTAGGTTGGCGCGTCGCACCGCCTTCGCGTCTCAGCTCAAGGTCAACGTGGTGCCTTCGGCAACGGCACGGAAGCTCTGCGCGCCACCGCCGACGGCGGTATAGACGATGGCAAAATTCTTCTTCACCCCAGGGCTTGGGTCGCCACCGAAAGTCGCGTTGTTGACGGCGATCGTCGTGCCACCGTTGTCGACCAACCATTGACAGATGGAAGTCACGTCAAACCCGTTGCTGGCCGTGCCATAGAGCGCATGCACGATCTTGAAGCTCGGCGTGCCTGGGCCAGCAACCGGCGTGGTCGCCGTCGGCGGATTGGGGACCAGATCGATCGTCGCGTTCTCGCTGCAGCCCAACGCAATCGGGTTTCCGCCGTTCAATGCCGGGTTGGTGTAGAGGATGGCAAATTTCTTCACGGTGCCGGGATCCGGATCGCCGAATGTCGCGTTGTTCGCGGTGATATCGTCGTTTCCCGTATCGACGATTTGCTGACATACCTGCGTCACGTCGATGCCTGTGGTGCCAGTGCCATAGACAGCAGAAATGATGGTGTTAGCCATGATGACGTCTCCTTGCTGCAGGACTGGGAAGGCCGCCCCGCTTCGCCTCTTGCCCAGCACCAGCCAACCTGCCGGCATCCGGGCACAACATCGCGATTTGAACGACGCATCGCCTTCGCCAGCGCGCGCCGACGCACGGGATGCAGCTCCGTCCAACCGATCAAGTCCTTGCCGGGTGCGGGACGCCAGCAGGTTCCACATACGAGCGTCTGCGTGGAACACGTGAGCTAAACGCAATGCGCCAGTTATTGGCGGTCGTCCTGGAACACGCCCACCTTCTTCGCCCCACCAGCCGTCAACGCGATTGACTTTAGAAATCCCGAAGTGGACATACCCGACGTAACGTCTCAATCTTGTGGGAAATGCTGGAAGGACCAGATACACCAAGACGCCCGGACGCATCAATCTATCCGTACGAGTGCGTGCAGCAGCAACAGCCTCTCGATGCGCTTGCGCTTGCGGGTCCCATCGACACCACAGAGCGCGTGCAAGAGATGTCTGACGAAATCATCGTTCACCTACTGACCAGAAGCAGGCATCGTCCCCGACAGACGTCATCCCGTCTTCAAACCATCGTCGGATATTCCTCTCCGGACTCTCCGACATGGCACGCCCTCCTCGCCTGGACATCCCAAACGTTGCCCAGCATGTCGTGCAACGTGGCAACGACCGTATGCCGTGCTTCTTTGAAGACGTCGACTACCGCCATTACCTGACCATGCTGCAGGAAGCCGCGACTGCGCAAAGCTGCCGGATTCATGCCTACGTGCTGATGACCAATCATGTACATCTCATGGCGACGCCGTCCTCGAAGGGGGGCGTCTCGCGCATGATGCAGACGCTCGGCCGGCGCTATGTCAGCTACATCAACAGCAAGTACCGACGCACTGGCACACTCTGGGAAGGCCGCTACAAAGCCTGTCTGGTCGACGCCGAACGGTATGTCCTGGCCTGCTATCGATACATCGAGCTCAACCCAGTACGAGTCGCGATGGTGGCGGACCCTGGCGCCTACCGCTGGTCAAGCCATCGCCACAACGCCCAGGGCATCCACGACGCATTGATTACTTCACACGAAACCTATCTGGCGCTGGACATACAGCCGATGAAGCGTCTTGCTGCGTATCGTGCGTTGTTCGCTGAGGTCCTTGACCAACAGCGCCTTGCAGAAATTCGCAGCTACCTCGAACAACAACGTGCACTTGGCACACCGCGCTTCCAGACACAGATCGAAGCGATGCTGGGCCGCTGCGTCACCACTCGACCGCGTGGACGGCCGAGCAGTTCATCCAAGTGATGTTGGTAAATCACTCTGACCCCTTTGTTCGGACCCCTTTGTTCGCCCTCGCCTTTGTTCGGGGAAACGGGGTCAGATTCACTTCTACAAGTGATGTTGGTCGGGGAAACGGGGTCAGATTCACTTCTACAAGTGATGTTGGTAAATCACTCTGACCCCTTTGTTTGACCCCTTTGTTTTGTTGACGTTTCTATTCCCTGCACGCTGCCCATTGCACGACAAGCGGATCCGCTGCGTTGGCCCGATGGAGATGGCGATGCACCGCGTACTGCAAGTGACTGCGCGCCGCGCCAGTCCTGACAGAGCTTGTTCCAACCCCGATTCCCGGACTCAAGCATTCTCCCAACCGTGAACGGCACACATCTTCGACACTACGCTCTTGCCGTTTCGACATCGGTAGGTCGACCATGGATTCGAGGGTGTAGTTCTTGACAATTTGAGGGTATCGAATGACCTCAAGGAAAAGATCCTCGGCTCCGTCAAGGTCCATTTCCTTGGCGTCATCCAGCATATTCTGCGTAATTCTACTTCCCGGACCACCATCAACCATCTTTTTGGCAAGGAAAATAGCAGGACTATTGGTCAGACCTACGCCATCACGCACAAAAAAGTGAATCTCGACGTGGGGTGGTACCTGAAAATAGCCCCATTCGCTCTCATGCAAACCATGCCCCCACAGTACGATCAATGGCATCTAGCACCTCCTGCCCATAAGATAAAATAAAAATCATCGCCAAGCACATATAGCTCGGAATTCATATGCTCTGCGCTCCTTTTAGCTCTGATTTGGCATTATCGAAATCTTGTTCACCGCGCACCCGATAATTCCGAAAATTCATTTCTTTCTCGCCTCAATGACAGACTTGTAATAGATGTTTTCGCGCAGCTGGGTATAGGCCCGGATTTCTTCCCCGTCGTTTGTCCAGATCGTCCTGTTGATATGGGGTGGCTTCATGTTGATGGTCCGCCCATTCGTGTAGTGTCCGTCTGCATAGGGTTCCTCCCCATTTTTCAAGCCCTTCTGCCGGCGAGCGTAGAGGAATTCTCCCAACCACGATTGAGTCGGGAGCAGCGTCTGCAGGCGTTCGGTAGCGATCTGCGGGCACCTGAATGTCTCAGCGTAGATGTTCTGTCGATAGTCCTCCGCACCGTCGAAGCAGTCCACCAGGAAATTCCACATATAGGCTCGCTGTGGCCCGCCTTGTGCGAGAAACGTCCGGGTGGAACGGTACTGGACTGACTTGGCGTAATAATTGGCCGCCACCTCGCCGAATCGCTGGACCAGCAGAAGCCACTGTATCGCGTGCGTGAACTCGCCATGGGCGCGGGTGAAAAGGTCGCGGAACATGATCTTCTCCCCCACTACATCGTTGAAATCAGCAGGGCTGATCTGGCCATTGAGAATGACCACATGCCTACTGAACCCGTAATAGGATGCATATTTTCCAAGCGCACAGGAGAAGGCGCCGAGACGGCGATAATTGACGCCATCGCGCTGTACCTCACGGAACTTTACGTATTCCGTGCCCAGCTCAAAAGATAGGTCCTTGACCGCCGACGCAAGCGCTTCGTTGTCCGACAGGAAACTGGCCATGCGCGCGAAGACGAGCATGTCCCTCATCCGCTGCGTCGCTTCGATCTTGACACCATCGACAACCTGGAAATTCTCATCCAGGAACAACACCATTTCCAATTCCGATGCATCACTGATCTTCATCGAAGTCCTCTCTTCGGTTTTGTCCGTGCGCGCCTGCGCCTGTCAGTGGAACAGGTACGAGAAGCCGTCTGGATTCGTGCTCATTCCTACGCCTCCGATGGATGCATGGTGTGCAAGCCGCCCCAGGAACTCCCTCGACATCTTCGGCAACATCGAATTCGTCAAAATCGCATCAATCATCCGCCCACCCGACTCGCTCTCTGTGCACCGGCTCACCACCAGCTCCACCACCGAATCGTCATACTCGAACGGAATTTTGTAGCGCTCCTCGATCCGCTTCTTGATGCGATTCAACTGCAACCGCACGATCTGTCCGAGCATGGCGTTGCTCAGCGGGTAATACGGAATCGCCACCAACCGCCCGAGCAATGCCGGCGGAAAAACTTTGAGCAACGGCTCGCGAATAGCCTTGGCCATGCCCTCCGCATCCGGCAGCAATTCCGGGTCTTTGCACAGGCTGGCGATCAGATCGGTGCCGGCGTTGCTGGTGAGAATGATTAAAGTGTTGCGGAAGTCGATGCGGCGGCCTTCGCCGTCTTCCATCCAGCCTTTATCGAAGACCTGGAAGAACAGTTCGTGGACGTCGGGGTGGGCTTTCTCCACTTCGTCCAGCAGCACCACCGAGTACGGCTTGCGTCGCACTGCTTCGGTGAGCACGCCGCCCTCTCCATAGCCGACATAGCCCGGCGGTGCGCCCTTGAGCGAGGAGACGGTGTGTGCCTCCTGATACTCGCTCATGTTGATGGTAATCAGGTGTTGTTCGCCGCCGTACAAGGTTTCGGCCAGGGCGAGTGCGGTTTCGGTCTTACCGACGCCGGAGGTGCCGGCGAGCAGGAACACGCCGATCGGTTTGTCCGGGTTGTCCAGGCCGGCACGGCTGGTCTGGATGCGCTTGGCGATCATCTCCATGGCGTGGTCCTGGCCGATCACGCGCTTGGCCAGTAGTTCGGGCAGGCGCAGCACGGTGTCGATCTCGTTGCGCGCCATGCGTCCAACCGGGATGCCGGTCCAGTCGGCGACCACGGCAGCCACCGCCTGGTAGTCGACCGTGGGCAGGATCAACGGCGATTCGCCTTGCAGTGCGGCCAGTTCCGCCTGTACCAGTTGCAGGCGCGCGAGCAGCGTGTCGCGATTAACCTGCACCGGTGCTTCGAGCACGGCAGTGTCGCCAAACGCCGCCTGTGTGGCATCGGCATCGGCCTCCGCTTCCAATGCACTGCCAGTGCCTTCCACCGGTGCATTGCCGCTACGCAGTTGCGCACGCAACGACAGCAGCTCGTCCACCAATGCTTTCTCGCCAACCCAGCGCTGCTCAAGATCACGCAGGCGGCCATGCTCGCGTTCCAGCAGGCCAGCACACGCAGCAGCACGCTCCTCCACCACGATGCCAATCGCACGCTCGCGCTCGATGATGGCGTGCTCGGTGTCCAGCGCTTCGATGCGGCGGCGGCTGTCGTCCACTTCCGCAGGCGTGGCATGCAGGCTGACCGCGACGCGGGCACAGGCGGTGTCGAGCAGGCTCACCGATTTGTCCGGCAGCTGGCGGGCGGGGATATAGCGGTGGCTGAGCTTGACCGCCGCTTCCAGCGCTTCGTCGAGGATCTGCACACTGTGGTGCTGTTCCATCATCGAGGCGACACCGCGCATCATGCGTACCGCCTTGGCCTCGTCCGGCTCGTCCACCTGCACGGCCTGGAAGCGCCGGCTCAGTGCGGGGTCTTTCTCGATGTACTTCTTGTATTCGGCAAAGGTGGTCGCGCCCACGGTGCGCAGCGTGCCGCGTGCCAGTGCCGGCTTGAGCAGGTTGGCGGCATCGCCGGTACCGGCCGCGCCGCCGGCGCCGACCAGGGTGTGGGTTTCATCCACAAACAGGATGATGGGCTTGGGGCTGGCCTGCACCTCGTCGATGACCGCGCGCAGGCGCTGTTCGAACTCGCCCTTCATGCTGGCGCCGGCCTGCAGCAGGCCCACATCCAGCGTGCGCAGTTGTACGTCCTTCAATGCGGGTGGCACATCGCCACGTGCGATGCGTTGCGCGAAGCCTTCCACCACCGCGGTCTTGCCGACGCCGGCCTCGCCGACCAGGATCGGGTTGTTCTGGCGGCGGCGCATCAGGATGTCGACCACCTGGCGGATCTCGTCGTCACGGCCGATGATCGGGTCGAGCTTGCCCTCGCGCGCTTGTGCGGTGAGGTCGGTGGTGAATTTCTTCAGTGCCTCCTGTTTGCCCATTGCGGCCGGCGCAATGGCACCACTGGCCTCCCCGGGTGCAGCGGTCTGGCCGAGTGAGAAACCATCGCTGGGCAACAGGCCATCTTCCGGCGAACCGGCCACGATCTGCGCAAAGTGTTCGTTGAGTGCCGCAGGTTTTAGCTTTTCGAATTCCTTGGAGATCGCCAACAATGCATTACGCAGGCCGCGCACGCTCAGGATGCCGACCAGCAGATAACCGGTGCGCACCTGCGCCTGCCCAAAGCTGAGCGAGGCATACACCCAGCCGCGCTCCACCGCTTCTTCGACATTGGCCGACAGGTCGGTGACGGCGGTGGAGCCACGCGGCAGGCCATCCAGCGCGGTGGTGACATCGCGCGCCAGCGTGGACGGATTGAGTTGGAAGTGCTTGACGATGCGGTGCAGGTCCGAGTCCTGCAGCTGCAGCAATTGATGCAGCCAGTGCACCAGCTCCACGTACGGGTTTCCGCGCAGCTTGCAGAACACGGTGGCGCTTTCGATACCGCGATACGCCAGCGGGTTGAGCTTGCCGAACAGGGCACTGCGGGAGATCTCGGCCATGATGCGTCCTTCGAAGTCGGTACGTTGCGTGTGAGCGAAAGGCAGAGCGGTGCGCGTCAGCCCGATGGGCGCAGCAGTACCTCGTCGGCGTCGGCGATGCTCCAGGCGCGGCGGCCGATCCAGGTATCCAGGCCCAGTCGGCTGTTGCGTGCCAGCTGCGGGGTGGGCACCTCGTCGGCCTTGAGCACCAGCTGCAGTTCCCAGCCGAACTCGTCGCCCAGATAGCTACGCACCGCGGCGGTCAGCTGGCGCAGCGCCTGGCCGCCCGGCAGGAAGCGTTGAAACGCGATGCGTGGCAATGGCCCCAGCCGGATACGCACGCGTTGCTGCGCACCACGCACCTGTACACCGACCACGCTGTCCACGCCGAGCTGCGCATTGCGCGGGCCCAGGCCCAGCCGCAACTGGGCGTCGGCAGGTAGCCGCATCCATTCGGCAATGAATTCCTGCACCTGCACCGGCCACTCGAACAACTGCTGCAGCAAGGCGCGCAGACCCTCTGGCGTGCGCGTGGCTGCGCCCAGGCGACCGGCGTAGTAACGACGTGCATCGTCCGGCAATGCATCGCGCTCGCGCAGGTGCGGGCTGGCGATGCCGACCAGCGCATCCAGCCAGCCGCGGAACTGGTCGCAGGTTGCGCGCTCGGCCTGCACCGTGGGCTGCGCCTGTGCCCACGCGCGGTAGAACAGGCTGAGCATGCGGTGATGGAACACATCGGCAAACGCGGCAAAGGTGCCGTCCTTGGCTTGCTGCGCACGCTCGATGGCGTATTCGGTCACATGCAAGGGCAATGGCGCATTGGGACCGAACAGGCCCAGAAACAGGCCATACAGCGCAGCGGGCTGGTCGTCTGTTGCTGGCGTATAGCGGTCCAGTGCATGCGGTGCAAAGGCCAGCGACGGCGTGTGGCGCAGGCGCACCGCATCGTCCACGGCGCGGGCGGATTCGCCCAGGCGAGGATGCTGCGGATGGCAGCGTTCGATCGCGCGTAGGGCTGCGAACGGGCTGAAATCCTGTGGCCGGGTCTGCAGCGCTTGTGCCAGCGCCGCAGCCGCCGCGCTCACAGGCGCGGGCGCGTGCCGGGCTGGGCTGGCCATCGGGCCACCTCGTTGCGTTCGGTGGTGCGCAGGACGGTTTCGGTGAACGAATTCACCGAGACATAGCGCGCAAAGAAGTGCCGCAGCACTGAGGCCAGCAGGAATGCACCGGTACCTTCGAACGCTGCGTCCTCGCAGGTGAGGGTGATTTCCAGGCCGCGGCCGAAGGTGATCGGGCCAGGCACCGGAATGCGCCGCACGATCGGCGTGCCGGTCACCTGCTTGATGCCTTCGATCTGGCGTTGCGCGGACGCATCGAACGGGTCGCTATACAGCGTCAGGATCTCGCGCAGCGCGGCCGCGCCGTTGGGGCCGTCTTCGAACAACGACAGGTAATTGAGCTGCAACTGGCTGAGCAAGCGCCATGCGGTCTGCCCATCGGACAACGCCGGACGCGGCTTGGTCGGCCCGGCCACGCAGCGCACGCTGCGCACCGGCACGCCGTTGTCCATGGTGAAGTCGCTTGCGCCCTTGCCCACCGGCATGTGCAGCGGCAGATCGCGGTTGCTGCACCACAGCTGCAAGCCGAGTTGGCGCAGGCTGCTGGCCTGCGCCTGGTCATTGGCATCGACCAGGCTGACGAAGACCTCGCTGCCGACATAACTGGAGCGCGCCCCGTCGCGACGTTGCCGCGCAGACAACACCCGCGGCTCGCGGCGCATGCTGTAGAACGCGCCATGCCGGGCATGCCAACTACGTGCGTCGCCGCCATAGAACGGGGTGAAGCGCTGCTCCGGCTCCTGGCGGTCGCCGAAGCCTTCCACCTCGCCCAGGTGATGGATCTCGAAATCCATTGGCCGGGTGCGGTCGGCCAGTACGTGGTACTCGTGCTGGCCGGGCTGCAGATGGATACGGTCGGCGCGACGCTCGAACAGATTGATCGCCGGCGTGCAGAACAACTTGACGTGTTCGGCACTCACTGCGGCCGCCAGGCTGGGCACGCTGCGCTCCAACAACACCACCAACTCGAGGCTGCTGCCATGCAGGCGGCGCAGCGGCGCACGCAGGCCGGTGAACTCGGCGAACAGGAAGCGCTCCGGGCAGGCGAAGTATTCCTGCAATAGGCGGTAGCCACTGAACGAGCGGCCATCTTAGGGAATCAGCGCATCCTCGTCGGCAAAGCCACGCATCTGCAGCGTGTGCGCGGCCAGTGTGGTTTCCACGCTGGCGCCGCCAGCATCGTTGCCGCGCACGACCACCGCACTGGTGTCGGCATGCAGCTGTTCGTACAGCCGCTTGGGCAGGCCATCGGCACCGGCCAGGAAGATCGGCAGGCGATCGAGCGCTAGCGCCTGCACCTGTGCGCCCCCCACCAGCTCCAGCCGCAGGCGGATGCCCGCACGCACGGTGCGCCCCGCCGGCAGGCCGATGCCGGCGGCGGCGAGCGCGGCCGGCGAATCCAGGTACTTGGCTTCAGCTACCTGCAGCGGCCACAGCGTCACTGCATGCGCGGTGCGGAACTCGCAGGCGGTACGTTCGCCGGGGCCGATCAGGCTGCGCAAGGCGCTCTGGCGTGGCACCGTCACCCCGGCGGCCAGGCCGCTGTCTTTCAGGTCCGGCTGCAGCTGCACCACCGCCATCGACGGCAGCGGCGCCAGGTAATGCGGGTAGACCATGTCCAGCAGGTGCTGAGTGAAGACCGGATACTGCGCGTCCAGCTTGAGCTGCACGCGCGCGGCCAGGAATGCGAAGCCTTCGAGCAGGCGCTCCACGTACGGGTCGGCGCATTCGAACGCATCCAGCCCCAGCCGCCCGGCGATCTTGGGATACTCGCGCGCAAACTCGGCGCCCATGTCGCGCACATGCTGCAGTTCGCGGCTGTAGTACGGAAGCAGGCGCGGGTCCATCTCAGCCATGCCCTTCGACGACATCGAGCCGCCCGGTTTCCAGGTCCAGCGCGGTCTTCAGATACAGATTCAACGGCAGCGGCTGCGCCCACATCTCCGATTCGATGGTGAACAGCAGCGAGCGCCGGTCCATGCGCGTGGCATCGGCGTGCACGCTCACCCGCAGCGTGTCGGCAATCAGGCGTGGTTCGAACGCCAGGATCGCCTCGCGGATGCGCTGCTGCAGCGCCGCCGCATCGATACCGGTAACCGCCACGCCGGCCAGATCCGGGATACCGAAGTTGAGCACCGAGCGCTGCACCTGTGGATATGCGCCCAACGGATGGCTGGTCTCCAGGTTCACCGCATTCAACAACCACGCCAGATCGCGGATCACGCATTCACGCAGGCGCGTGGCCGAAATCACGCGTTGCTCGCGGCTCTCTTCGCGCTGGCCGGGCACGGTGTCGGTGAGCCGGTCCAGCAGCGAGGGCTGCAGGCGTTCGGTGGTGGTGAGCTCGGCCATGGTGGCTCAGCCCAGGTCGAACTGCAGATGGCGCACGTCCAGCAATGCGACCTCGCGCGATTCGGTGCTCCACATGCGCTGGCCCAGGCCGATTTCGCCCTGCGCACCTTGCGTCCATTCCGTACGGCGCGCCAGCTGCAGCTCGCCGGCATCCAGGTGCTCGCTGCCCGGATACCGCACCGGCATGTAGGCAAACGCCTGCCCGCCGTTGCGCCACAGCACGCTTACCGGCGCCCACACGGTATCGCGCAGGTCCACCGGCGCTTCGAAACGCAGCTGATGGATCTGTTGCAACGGTGCCCAGGCATAGCCGCTGTCGAGCATCAGTTCGAGACATGGCCCGAAGCGCGTATCGGCGTCGGACAGCCATGCGAAGCGTTCGCCATCGAGCACGCCCGCGCTTGCCGGTGCCAGTTCGAAGGCCTGCAGACGCAACGCGTTCGCCTGCCCGCCATGGCCTTGCGCCGATAGCCGCAGCGCCTGCAGATGCAGCGCCAGCCACTCGGCCGGTTCGCCGATCACATGCGGCAAGCGGGTACCGGCGAAGACATCCGCGCGGGTCTGCTCACCCTGCAGCACCGTCAGGTAGGTCTGCACCAACGGCTGCGTGGTGCCATCCAGCTCGCCGCAGGCACGCAACTGGTCGGCCGCGCGCGACCATTGGCCCAGCACGGCCAGCAGCTGGAACAGGAACACGCGCTGCGCAGCATCGGCCGGTTGCCGGCGTACCTGCTGCACCAGCTGCTGCAATGCCTGCGCCGGCTCGCCACGGGCAAGCAGGCTGTGTGTGGTGGCATCCATCACGCGTTGCCTTATCGAAGAGGGTAGCGGTGCCGGCTCGCGGCACCGCAAGAACATGCGCGCAGCAAGGTGTGACTGCGCTGCAAGCGTGCTCGCTGTGTCCTGCGTCAGTTAGGCGCCTTTCGCGACCTGCTGCATGTCGTACACAAACGGCTTGGGAGCGCCGTCAGCGGAGCCATCAGGCTTTTGCGGCTGGAAGGTGTATTGAAATTTGCCGAAGTGCAGGGTGATGTTCTCGGTCAGCCGATCCTCGCCGCCAGAGCCACCGGTCGATACAGAGGTGACAAGCACGCCGTTCGATAAATGCAACGTCACATAATCGGTCTGCTCACCGGTGGCGTTGGTGACATAGAGCCATGCTTCCTCCAACCGCGCGCCGGTGCAGGCGGCCTGCAGCAACGCATTCGAGCTTTTGTCCACGTATTTCGTCAGCGAGATGTCCTGCACATGCGCTTTACCACCGCCGGACGTTCCGCCAGCGCTGTGGAGGTCGCCGGAATTGCTGGCGCCCCAAGACCAAGCGAGGACAGGAATCTCACCCTTGTGCTTGGCGTGGCCAGAGCTGCCTTCGATGGTGACACCACCACCCTTGAACTTGAGATGCATATCGAACGCCATGGAATCACTCCTCAATAAAACGGGCTAAATCGGACGATCCGGACAGAATTGACGGACCGTGTCAGTAATCAGGCCTTGGCCTGAGATGGCAACCGGGAAACCAACCGTAGCGAGACGGTCAAACCTTCCAGCTGGTAGTGCGGTTTCAGGAAGAATTTGGAGGTGTAGTAGCCCGGGGCTCCCTCCACTTCCTCCACCAACACTTCGGCCGCAGCCAATGGGTGGCTAGCCTTGTATTCCTCGCTCGAATTGGCTGGATCGCCGTCCACGTAATTCAAGATCCATTTGCCTAGCCAACTCTGCATTTGCTCGCGACTACTGAAGCTGCCGATCTTGTCGCGCACGATGCACTTGAGGTAATGCGCAAACCGGCAGCAGGCGAACATGTATGGCAGACGCGCGCCCAGTGCGGCATTGGCGGTGGCATCGGAGTCATCGTATTCGTCGGGCTTGTTCAAGGACTGCGCGCTGATGAAGGCGGCCATGTCCGAGTTCTTGCGATGCACCAGCGGCATCAGGCCCATCTTGTCCAGCTCGGCCGAGCGGCGGTCGGTGATGGCCACTTCGGTGGGGCACTTCATGTCCACGCCACCGTCGTCGGTGGGGAAGGTGTGCGTGGGCAAGCCTTCCACTGCGCCGCCGGATTCGATGCCGCGGATGCGCGAACACCAGCCGTACTGCTTGAACGAGCGGTTGATGTTCACCGCCATTGCATAGGCGGCGTTCTGCCAGGTGTATTTGCTGGAATCGGCGCCGGCGGTGTCTTCTTCGAAATCGAACTCGTCCACCGGGCTGGTGGCTGCGCCATACGGCAGGCGCGACAGCGTGCGCGGCATCGCCAGGCCGATGTACTTGGAGTCTTCCGATTCGCGCAACGAACGCCACGCGGCATAGTCCGGCGTGGAGAAGATCTTGGCCAGATCGCGCGGGTTGGACAGCTCGTTCCAGTTGTCCATGCCCATCAGCTTGGGCGCGGCGGCGGCAATGAAGGGGGCATGCGCGGCGGCGGCGACCTGCGCAATGCCGTTGAGCAGTTCCACATCCGGCGGGCTGTTGTCGAAGGAGTAATCGCCGACCAGGCAGCCATACGGCTCGCCACCGAGCTGGCCGTACTCCTGCTCGTAGACCTTCTTGAAAACCGGACTCTGATCCCAGGCGGTACCCTTGTAGCGCTTGAGCACCTTGCCCAGTTCCTTCTTGCTGATATTCAGCACGCGGATCTTGAGCTGCTGGTCGGTCTCGGTGTTGTTGACCAGGTAGTGCAGGCCGCGCCAGGCACCTTCCAGCTGCTGCAGATCGGCGTGATGCAGGATCTGGTTGAGCTGTTCGGTAAGGGTACGGTCGATCTCGGCGATGTAGGCCTTGATGGTCTGCGAGACGTCTTCGCTGACCACATCGCTGCGCGCGAGCACCTGCTCGGCCAAGGTGCGGACTGCCGATTCCACTTCTTCCTTGGCGCGTTCGCTCTTGGGGCGGAACTCGCGATTGAGCAGCGCGGCAAAATCGCCTTGCTCGTTTGTTTCGGTGCGGCTGCTGGCCAGTGCGGCTTCGGTGGCGGACATGGCGTTACGCTCCTTCCGGTTCGGCGGCGGGCTTGGCCGCCGACACCAGCGACTGCAGCAACGCCGGGTCGCGGATGGCATTGGCAATCAGCTGCTCGGCACCGGCCTTGCCATCCATGTAGGTATCCAGGTTGGCCAGCTGGGTGCGCGCTTCCAGCAACTTGGCCAATGGCGCGACCTTGCGTGCAATGGCGGCCGGTGAAAAGTCGTCCATGCTTTCGAAGGTGATATCCACCGCCAGCTCGCCTTCGCCGGTGAGCGTGTTGGGTACCTTGAACTGCGCACGCGGGCGCATCGACTGCAGCCGGCTGTCGAAGTTGTCGACATCGATCTCCAGTGCCTTGCGCTCGTCCAGCGAGGGCAGCTCGCCAGCGTTGGCGCCGGACAGGTCCGACAGCACGCCCATCACGAACGGAATCTGCACTTTCTTCTGCGCGCCGTAGACTTCCACGTCGTATTCGATCTGCACGCGTGGCGCCCTGTTGCGGGCGATGAACTTCTGACTGCTGGCCATGCCTGATCTCCGATTGAGCTTGCCCGTTGCGCCACCGTGTCTGGGACGGGCGCTACCTTGTGACTGGGGATGTCGCCGGCCGGATTGATGGCCTGCGGCCTACGTGCGACGCCGGTGGTGCGGGCCATCCCGCAACTGCCGCGCACCACGCGGACCGAAGCGACAGGCCGTGCGGTGACGCCTTTTCAGCGCTGCGGCGAGTCTAGGAATGGCCGGGGGCTGTCACCCGACAAATCGTCTCAATCACGCCGATGCGTGACGCATCACCGACTTCGTGAAGAGGACGTGATGGGTTGCCGCTGCTTTTTTCGGTTGATCCATGGACAGGCCCCGGGGAGTGGGCCGCAGGCAGCACCGCATGAGCATGGGTTACTACAGCGCCATCGTTTCGCAGGCGTACGCGGCTACCGAGACGCCAGCGCCGTTGATGGTCGATCTTCTGGCATACGTGCAGGAACACATCGGCGAGGCGGAGCTTGGCACCGAGTCGCTGCAGCAGGCGTTCGCGCTGTCGCGCGCGTCGTTGTACCGGCTGTTCCAGTCGCGCGGGGGGGTGGCCAGCTACATCCGCGAGCAGCGGCTGAGCACTGCACATCGCTATCTGCAGGCCTACCCGGACTGCAGCCTGACCTGGTTGTTGTACGAGATGGGCTTCACCTCGGAGCGGCAGTTCCAGCGCGCCTTCCAGCAACGCTTTGGGATGCCGCCGATGCAATGGCGCCGCCAGTGCCGCGCCAAACCGCATGCGCCGGCGCCGCGCCGCGGCCATTACATGCCGATGTGGCGCTTCATGCGCGAGCTGACCCAGGCGACGCCGCCACAGGCAGCCGCCGCCTCGCGCCCTGGCGTGCCATCGGTCTACGGCGCGCCACTGGTGCACGCCGAGGCGCTACGCCGCCTGGCTCGGCCGGCGCACGACACGCTGGGCCAGCTGGAGTCGATGGACGCCTGAGCGCCTGCAGCTGGCTGTTTCGCGCAAGCCGGGCAGCACTTGGTCGGTAGCGCGCGTCGCGCCCGGGTGCGCTCCTGCGGTTGGATGCCTTGGCGGATGTATCAGCGGATCACCAGCACCGGAATCGTGCTGTGGGTGAGCACTTCCACCGTCTGGCTGCCGAGCAGCATGCGCCGCATGCCGCGACGGCCGTGCGAGGTCATGATGATGAGATCGCTCTTGCAGTGCTCGGCGGTCTGCACGATGCCCTCGGCGGCGAAGCGATCCAGCACGTGGTGCGAGCGCGCCTTGAGGTTGGCCGCTGCGGCCAGTTCCAGCGCCGGGCGCAGGATCTTCTCCGCCGCCGCCTCGCGCTCGGTGCGGTATTCCGGGCTGGCTTCGTAGCCCACGCTCCAGCCCATCGCGTCGTACATGCCCATGGCCCAGGGCTCGGAGACGGTCACGATGTCCACGCTGGCGCCGGTGGCCTTGGCCAGTTCCAGGCCCTGGAACAATCCCCGATGCGACAGCTCGGATGCATCGATGGCGATGAGAAGACGTTTGTACATGGTGACCTCCTGCAGGGATGGCATTGCTGCCGATGGTTGGGGCTGGACGCACGGTGGCATGTGCGGGTGGCTTACGCATTGATGTGGATCACTGCGTCGATCGTTGCCGAATGCGCTGGCGCGGCATTACCCGGCAAGCGCAGCAGTGCGGGGAATCGTTCGCTGGCGTGCAGGGCATGCGGCGGCCTGCAGCTGCGTATTGGTAGCGCTGTACAGTTCGCCTGACAGCATCTGCTGTTTTTCCGTCTGCATGGCCCCGCGTCCCGGGTGTAATGAAGCCGGTGGGCAGGGTGACATGGATGCAGCGGCGAATGCATCGCGCGATGCACCAATGGGTATCGCCAGGTTGGCATGTCCGCTAACAGCCAATCGCTGGGGTTTGCTGTCGCGTCGCAACCACGTCATCGATGCATAGGGATTTGCGGGCTGCTTGCTTGCCCCGCCAACGCGGGCGACGGATGCGTAGAGCCCCTGGCTGAGTTGATCGAATGCCCCCATCCGCCCTTTGGGCACCTTCCCCCGCAGGCGGGGGAAGGAAGTGCGAGGGCACAACACCGCTGGACACGCTCCGGCTACACCACCGTCAGATTGGCGTACGCCATCACCAACCACTTGGCGCCTACTTCGTCGAACTGCACCTGCACCCGCGCATGCGCGCCGGCACCTTCGTAGTCCACGACCACGCCACCACCAAATTTGGGGTGCTCGACATTGGCACCGAGCTTGATCGGCGCCGCCTCCACGATGCCGTGCACCGGGCCACCGCGTGCCGCGCCCAGCGATGCAGTGCGCGAGACCTGCACCTTCGGGCGCACTTCGTTGAGCAGATCGCGCGGGATCTCGCGCAGGAAGCGCGAGGGCACGTTGTAGTTGTCCTGGCCATGGATGCGGCGCGATTCGGCGTAGCACAGCACCAGTTTCTGCCGCGCGCGGGTGATGCCCACGTAGGCCAGGCGGCGCTCTTCTTCCAGCCGGCCGGTTTCTTCCAGCGAGCGCGCGCTCGGGAACAGGCCATCTTCCAGCCCGACCAGGAACACGATCGGGAATTCCAGGCCCTTGGCCGAATGCAACGTCATCAGCTGCACGCCTTCCTCGCCGGCCTGTGCTTGGCCTTCGCCCGCTTCCAGCGAGGCGTAAGCGAGGAACGCGACCAGCTCGGTCATGCCCTGGCTGTCTTCATCGTCCGGGCGGGTGAAGCGCGAGGCCACCGAGACCAGTTCGTCCAGGTTCTCGGTGCGCGATTCCGAATCCAGCCCACCGCGACTTTCCTTGGCCCAGTGGTCACGCAGGCCCGAGCGCATCAGCACGTGGTCGATGCGTTCGGCCAATTCCATTTCGCCGGTCTCGGCATGCAGCTGGCCGACCAGGCTCACAAACCCGGCCAGGGCGTTGCGCGCGCGCGCGGCCAGGCTGTTTTCCTGCGTGGCCAGCATCGCCGCTTCCCACAACGACAACGCATTGGCGCGCGCCAGCCGGCGCACTTCGTCCAGCGTGCGGTCGCCGATGCCGCGGGTGGGCGTATTGACCGCGCGTTCGAACGCGGCGTCGTCGCTGCGGTTGGTGAGCAGGCGCAGGTAGGCCAGCGCGTCCTTGATTTCCGCGCGCTCGAAAAAGCGCATGCCGCCATACACGCGGTACGGCAATTGCTCGGAGATCAGCGCCTCTTCCAGCGCGCGCGACTGCGCATTACTGCGATACAGCACCGCCACTTCGCCATAGCTGCCGCCATCGCGCACCCACTGACGCGCGCGCTCGACCACATAACGCGCTTCGTCCACCTCGTTGTAGGCCGCATACAAATCGATCGGGTCGCCATCGCCCGAGTCGGTCCACAGCTGCTTGCCGATCCGGTCCGGGTTGTGCGCGATCACCGCATTGGCCGCGCCCAGGATCGTGGCGCTGGAACGGTAGTTCTGCTCCAGCCGCACGGTCTGCGCGCCGGGGAAATCCTTCAGGAAGCGCTGCACGTTCTCGACCTTGGCGCCGCGCCAGCCATAGATGGCCTGGTCGTCGTCGCCCACCACGAACACATGGCCCGACTCTCCGGCCAGCACGCGCACGAAGGCGTACTGGATGGCGTTGGTGTCCTGGAACTCGTCCACCAGAATTTCGCGGAAGCGCGCGCGGTAGTGCGCCAGCAGCGCCGGCGTATCGCGCAGCAATTCGTGCGCGCGCAACAGCAACTCGGCGAAATCCAGCAGGCCGGAGCGGTCGCAGCGTTCCTGGTAGGCGGCGTACACCTGCCGGCGCACCTCGGTCCAGTCGTCGTTGGGCTCGGGCTGGATATGTTGCGGACGGCGGCCTTCGTCCTTCTGTTCGTTGATCCACCAGCTCAGTTGCTTGGGCGGGTACTTGCCTTCGTCCAGCTCCAGCGACTGCACCACGCGCTTGACCAGCCGCAGCTGATCGTCGCTGTCCATGACCTGGAAGCCTTCCGGCAGCCGCGCGTCCTGCCAGTGCAGGCGCAGCAGGCGATGCGCCAGCCCGTGGAAGGTGCCGATCCACATCCCGCGGCTGCCGTTGCGCAGCTGCAGGTCGGTGCGGTGGCGCATTTCGCCAGCGGCCTTGTTGGTGAAGGTCACCGCGAAGATGCCGTGGTTGGGCACTCCCTGGACTTCATTGAGCCAGGCGATGCGATGGATCAGCACGCGCGTCTTGCCGGAGCCGGCGCCGGCCAGCACGAGGTAATGCCCCGGCGGCGCGGAAACGGCCTCGCGCTGGGCGGGGTTTAAATGATCGAGCAAATGAGAGACATCCACCGCCGTATTTTACCGGTTGTGGCGTCGCTGCGGCTGAGATTGCGATGAAGCGGTTGGGATTGCGAGGCTTCGCACGGACCCTCATCCGCCCCTACGGGGCACCTTCTCCCGGAGGGAGAAGCGAACAACACACCTCCCGCGCAATCACCGCAGCCTGCTCGCGCAGTTCCGGCACCGCCAGGCTCTCCCACAGCGAGCCGATGCGCAGGCTGCCGATCACCCGCAACCGTGGGTTGGCCTGGCCATCGGCATCGATCAGGCTGCCATCGGCGGCAGTGTCCACGCCGATGCCATGCGGTCCGGCCACCGCGATGCCCTGCCCCAACAATTGCTGCAGCAGGGGGTTGCGCATCGCCTGCACGCGCATTTCCACGCCGGTGGCGTTGACCAGCGTCTGCACGTCCAGCTGCAGCGCGTGCCCGGCCCTGGCGGCCCCGGCACTCACGCGCACGCAGGCACCCACCTGGAACGCCACATCCAGCCGGGCCCGGTGCAGCTGCAGTTGCCCGCGCGCCTGCATCGCCTGCAGCTGCGCATGCACCGGCGCGGCAATGCGATGGCGGTGCACGTCCCAGTAGCGCACCACATGGCGCAGGAAGCGGCGCTGGTCGTCCAGCGACAGCGTCTGCCACAGCGCCTGGCTCAGCGGGCGGACCCGTTCCATCACGCCTTGCCACGGCCGACCCTGCGCCAGCGCGTCCCGCGCCTGCTGGCGCAGGCAGCGCAGGCGCGCGCGCAGCGGCATGCCCAGCAGCGGTTGCGGATCGAAATCGGCGCTGCCGCCATGCACGTGCGGCAACGGCAGCAAGCCATGCCGCGAGACCACATGCACCGCGCCACGATGCGCCTGCGCCGCCAGCGTCACCACGGTATCGGCCATGCTCAGGCCGGAGCCAACGATGCACACCACCGCCTCGGGCGGCAGCGCGGCCACCGTCTCGGTCTCCCAGGCTTCCACGCGCTGCGTTGCCGACAGGCCGGTGGCGCCACGCACCGGCAGCGGCCGCAGCGCATTGCCCACCGCCAGCACCACCGCATCGGCGTGCAGCGTGTGCCCGTCGTCCAGTTGCAACTGCGCACCCTGCGCCGTGGGTTGCAGCCGTTGCGCGCGTGCGCTGCGCACGCGCAGGCTGGCCGGGCTGGCGGCAACGGCAGCCTGCAGGCGCTGCCGCAGGTACGGTGCGTAATGCCGCCGCCCTACGAACTGCAGCGCCAGCTGCGCATCGTCCAGCTCCGGGTAACACGCCTGCTCGCGCAGGTAGGCAACGAAATCCTGCGGTGCATCGACCAGCGCACTCATGCGCGCCGCCGGCACGTTGAGCAGGTGTTCGGGGCGTGCGGTGGAATACGCCACGCCCTCGCCCAGCACCGCATGCGGCTCGATCAGCTCAATCCGCACCGGCGTGCGTGCCTGCCGCAGCAGCTGCAGCGCCACCAGCACGCCGGCGGCGCCACCACCGACGATGGCGATCACTGCTTCGCCGGATTCACGCAGTTCAGTCATGCGCACAGTGTAGGCGATGGCGGCACCGGTCCCGGGCGCCTGTCGATTCCATCACCCCGGCACCACGCGACAGCTGCAACGCCAGCGACTCACATCAACGCATCGGCCAGCCGCGCGATGCCTTCACGGCTGCGGCGCCAGGCCGGGCGGCGGCGCCACTGCTCCAACTCCAGCGGGCGCGCATTGGCCAGATAGTCCTGCTCGATCTGGCGCAGCCGCTGCACCAGGCCACGGTCGTAGCAGAGCATGCCGATCTCGGCATTGAGCGCGAACGAGCGGATATCCAGGTTGATCGAGCCTACCAGCGCGATGTCCTCGTCCATGCTCAGGTGCTTGGCATGCAGGAAATGCGGGCGGTACAGCGCAATCTTCACCCCGCAGCGCAGCAGCTCGTCGAAGTAAGCCTCCTGCGCCCAGGCCGCCAGCCGCTGGTTATTGCGCTCCGAGAGGATCAGCTGCACCTCCACGCCCGATACCGCAGCGATGCGCAACGCGCTGAGCAAGGCCTCGTCCGGCACGAAATAGGGCGTGACCAGCACCACCTTGCGCCGTGCCAGGTGGATCACCGCATTGATCGCATCACGCGCGTTCTCGAACGGATACGCCGGCCCGCTGGGCAACAGTTGGGTGGCGATATTGGCCTCGCATACCGGTGCATCCGGCCACACATCCAGGCGCTGCCCGGTTTCGGTGAACCAGTCGCTGGCGAACACCGCCTCCAGGTGATTGACCACCGGCCCGCGCACGCGCGCGACCAGTTCGCGGTTGGGCGCGTCGTGGATGAAGCCGGCTTCGGCCAGGTTCTGCGACCCGACGAAGCCCACCTGATTGTCGATCACCGCGATCTTGCGGTGGTTGCGCAGGTCCATGCGCCCGCTGCGGCGCCAGCGCAGGCCACCGGGCAACACCGCCAGCACCTCGATGCCGCCAGCTAGCAGGCGTTTGCGGTAACGCCGCAGGCCGCGCTTGGCGCCCACCGCGTCCAGCAGCACGCGGCAGCGCACGCCGCGCGCCTGCGCACGTTCCAGCGCTGCCACCACCGCATCGCCCACGGCATCGTCGAACATCAGGTAGTACAGCAGATGCACGCGTTTTTCGGCCGCATCGATCGCCGCGATCAAGGCCTGCAGCGAGTGTGCGTAGTCGTCGAGCAGGTCCACCGCATTGCCCAGCGTGGGCATGAAGTCGCCCTGCCGCTCGATCAACGGCACCACTTCGGCACTGCTGGTGTCGGTCGGCGGCTGCCAGCGCAATGCATGCAATGGCAGTTGTTGTTCGCGGATCACCTGCGAAGCGGTGGCCTGGCGCTCCACGCGCAGGCGCGACAGCCACGGGTGGCCGAACAGCAGGTACAGCGGCAGGCCCACCACCGGCACGAAGCCGATCAGCAACAGCCAGCTGCGCGCCGCCCCGGGCGTGGTGCGGGCGGGAATCCACAGCAGCGCGGCCAGGCGGATCACCCAGTCCAGCGCCAACAGCCAGGTCCCGGACACCCAATCGGGCAGCATCGGCGCTCCATCGTCATGAGGAAACCGATTCTGACCCGGCCGGGCGTAAAGGCAAAGATGCCTCGGCATCCGGCACGCCGCAATGGCCGCCGAACGCATCGGCCGGTTGCACGCGCTCGGTGCAGACCTGCCACGCCAACGCCCGGGGCATCGCTGACCGGGACAGGCGCACCTGTGTGCGGCCGCGTTGATACGCCCAGCCAGCGTGCAACCATCTCAAACGCAAACACCCGCCTTGCGGCGGGTGTTTGTTGAAGCGCAGATCCAGCGATCAGCCGATCACTTGATCTTGCCTTCCTTGTACATCACGTGCTTACGCACGACCGGGTCGTACTTCATCATTTCCATCTTCCCCGGAGTGTTCTTCTTGTTTTTGTCCGTGGTGTAGAAGTGGCCGGTAGCGGCCGAGGAAATCATACGGATCTTGTCACGCTTGCCTTTTGCCATGACTGCTTACTCCTCAGACCTTTTCGCCGCGCGCGCGCAGCTCTTTCAGAACGGCATCGATCCCGTTCTTGTCGATGGTGCGCAACGCATGCGCGGAAACACGAAGCTTGACCCAGCGGTTTTCGCTGGCGACCCAGAAGCGACGCTCGTGCAGGTTGGGCAGGAAGCGACGACGGGTTCTGTTGTTGGCGTGGGAGACGTTGTTACCCGTCTGCACACGCTTGCCGGACACTTGGCATACGCGGGACATTACGCACCTCGATAAATGAATAGCCACCCATAGCCTGGGAAGCGGCGGCCCCGACAGCGCCAGGGCTGCCACGCAACGTTGGGAATCAATCACTTACGCTGGAAAAGCCGGCAACCCCGTTGCGCTGGGTGCCGCCATCCGGAGCGATCCGGGCACAGCGAGCCGCGCATTATGCGTGGCAATTGCTTGTGCTGCAAGCACTTAGAGCGGCCGAGGCTTGACCGGCCGCGCCTTGCTCTCGGCGATAAACGCGCGCACCTGCTGCTCCAGCACCGGCAGCGTGACCGAGCCCTGGCGCAGCACCACATCGTGGAAGGCCTTGATGTCGAAGCGATCGCCCAGCGCCTTCTCGGCTTCGGCGCGCAGCTTGACGATGCTGATCTCGCCCAGCTTATAGCTCAGCGCCTGGCCGGGCCAGGAGATGTAGCGGTCCACTTCGGTAGTGACTTCGTGCTCGCTGAGCGCGGTGCGATCACGCAGATACGCCAGCGCCTGTTCGCGGGTCCAGCCGTCGTGGTGCACGCCGGTATCGATCACCAGCCGGCAGGCGCGCCACATTTCGTAGGTGAGCCGGCCGAACTCTTCGTACGGGGTCTCGTAGATGCCCATCTCCTGGCCGAGCTTCTCTGTGTACAGCGCCCAGCCTTCGCCATAGGCAGAGATATAGTTCTCGCGGCGGAACGCCGGCTGCTCGCCCTGCTCCAGCGCCAGCGAGCCCTGTAGCGAATGGCCGGGCGAGGACTCGTGCAAGGTCAGCGCCGGCAGGTTGTACAGCGGCCGCGACGGCAGGTTGTAGGTGTTGACCCAGTAGGTCGTCGCGCCACCGCGGCCGGCGGTCCAGAACGGGGCGATGTCGTCGGGCACCGGCTTGATGGTGAAGCGCCCGCGCGGCAGCGTTCCGATGAACTTGCCCACCTGCCCGTCCACGCGCTTGGAAATCCACGCGGCGCGATCGAGCAACTCCTGCGGGGTCTTGACGTAGAACTGCGGGTCGGTGCGCAGGAAGGTCAGGAACTGCGCGAACGTGCCCTTGAAACCCACCTGTTTGATGATCGCGTTCATCTGGGCCTGGATGCGCGCCACCTCGTCCAGGCCGATCTGGTGGATCTGTTCGGGCGTCAATTCCAGCGTGGTGTATTCGCGGATCTGCTGGCGATAGAACGCCTTGCCATCGGGCAGCGCTTCGGCGGCCAGGGTGGTGCGCGCCCTGGGCATGTAGTCGTTGCGAAAGAAGGTCAGCAGCCTGGCGTAGGCCGGCAAGACTGCGCCACTCAATGTGGCCTTGGCCTGCGCGCGCAGCTGCGCCTGCTCGGCGGCGGGAATCTGCGCCGGCAGCTGCTTGAACGGTGCATAGAACGGCGATGCGGTGGGGTCCTTGACCTCGGCCACGCTGGCGATGGAGACATCGCGCCCGGCCAGCACTGCGCGCGGCACGCTGAAGCCGCGCGCCAGGCCGTTGCGCATGTTGGCGATCTGCTGGTCGAAGTAACGCGGCACATCGTTCAAGCGTGCGATGTAGGCGCGGTACTCGGCCGCGCTGCGCATCGGCCGCTGCGCCATGAAGCCGAGGTTGGACCAGAACGAACTATCCGAATTGAACGGCATCTCGTAGGCGCGCAGGCGCACTTCGGCGGCCAGGTTCTCCACTTGTGGGCGGTAGATGGCAAAGTTGATCTGGTTGGCCGGCGAGAGCTGCCTGGGGTCGATGCCGTCGAGCTGCTTGAGCACGCCGTCCCACACCGCCAGGCGCGCCTGTTGCGCAGCCGGGCCGACGTCGGGCAGATGGGTATTGTCGCCGGTGGTATCGGTGTCTTCATCGGCCTGGCCGGTCTCGGCCTGCCGCCACGCCCATTCTTTTTCGTAGATCGCACGGAAGCGCGCATCGGCGGGTGCTTCGGCGCTCAGCGTGGCCGGAGCCGGCGGCGTGGCAGCCTGGGTCGTGGCGGCGAGCGAGCTGCCCAACAGGGCGAGCGCGAGGGCGGTAGCGAGCGGAGAGGTCACGTGCGGAAAGCCTGATCTGGAGCGAACGCCCGATCATCGCAGCTCACGCGTGAGCAGCCATGGGCCGGAAGTCCCAACGTGGGCGATGGATGGAGTGTCGGCGACGGCCCCCATCCGCCCTGCGGGCACCTTCCCCCGCAGGCGGGGGAAGGGACCTGGCAAGTTGTCGAGAGCGGTGCTTGCCCCCTCTCCCGCCTGCGGGTAAGGGCAGCTGAAGACCGCCACGCTCAGCCCTTGCGCACCACCAGATGCCGCTCGCCATCCACGCCGGGCACCTGCAATCGGCGACGGCCCCCATCCGCCCTGCGGGCACCTTCCCCTGCAGGCGGGGGGAGGAGTTGCCGGGCTTGTCGAGAGCGGTGCTTGCTCCCTCTCCCGCCTGCGGGTAAGGGCAGCTGAAGACCGCCACGCTCAGCCCTTGCGCACCATCAGATGCCGCTCGCCATCCACGCCGGGCACCTGCAATCGGCGACGGCCCCCATCCGCCCTGCGGGCACCTTTCCCTGCAGGCGGGGGAAGGGACCTGGCGGGTTGTCGAGAGCCGTGCTTGCCCCCTCTCCCGCCTGCGGGAGAGGGTTGGGGTGAGGGCAGCTGAAGACCGACCCGCTCAGCCCTTGCGCACCACCACCAGATGCCGCTCGCCCTCCAGGCCGGGCACCTGTAATGGGTGCACCTCGCGCATTGTCCAGCCGTCGGGCAATGCGGCAATTTCCTCGTGCGGGTACACGCCCTTCATCGCCAGCAGGCTGCCGCCGGGGCGCAGCAGGTGGCCGCCGACGGCGATGATGCCGGCCAGGGTGTCCAGCGCGCGCGCGGTGAGGTGGTCGTAGGTGGCCGGCTCGTCCAGGGCTTCGGCGCGCGATTCGGCCACGCGGGCGTTGCGCAGTTCCAGGTGACGCAAGGCCTCGCGCATGAAGCGCGCCTTCTTGCCGTTGCTTTCCACCAGCGTCACCTGCAGCTGCGGGCGGGTGATCGCCAACGGGATGCCGGGCAGGCCCGGCCCGGTGCCCAGGTCGGCCAGGGTGCCGCTGACGATGTAGGACTGCATGGCTAGCGAATCGAGCAGATGGCGGGTGACCATCTCGCGCGGGTCGCGCACGGCGGTGAGGTTGTAGGTCTTGTTCCAGCGCACCAGCAGGGCCAGGTAACGCAGCAGCGGAGCGGCAAATGCCGCATCCAGGGATTGGGCCTGCAGGCCGCGTTCGAGCGCGGCGGAAACATCGGGGGCGAGTGCGGCATCGTTCATGGCGCGATTATCGCAGCTGGGCAGGCGGGCAGGCGCGCGCCGTGGATGGCAATGCGGCCACGCATGACATGGTTGCTGCGGCAAGGCATTCGCCCACCGCGCAACTGCCGGGCTGTGGCACGGCGCGCGCTGCTGAACGCCGCCGCAGCGCAGAGGCCACAGGTGTCACAGGTGACACCAAACCGACACGTCACCGATGCAGCATGCTCGCGTCCGCTAGCCTGCCTGCCGTTGTCCATGCCCCTGATCGACCCGCCTTCCGCCCTACGCTCCCCTGATTCCGACCCCACCAACGCGGCGCTGGATCGCAGCCGTCGGCGCCTGCTCATCGCCGGCGCGAGTCTGGCGGGCGCGGGGCTGCTCAGTCCGTTTGCACGCGCCAGCGGCAATGCCGACCCCTTTACGCTGGGCGTGGCCGCCGGCGACCCGCTGGCCGATGGCTTCGTCCTCTGGACGCGGCTGGCCCCGCGCCCGCTGGACCCGGACGGCCGCGGCGGGCTGCATGCCGCAGTGCCGGTGCGCTGGCAGGTGGCCAGCGACCCGGGCATGCGCCGCATCGTGCGCCAGGGCGAGACCGTCGCCAGCCCGGTGTGGGGCCACGCGGTGCACGTGGAGCTCACTGGGCTGGCCGCCGATCGTCCGTACTGGTATTGCTTCCAGGCGCTGGGCGCGCGCAGCCCGATCGGCAGCGCGCGCACCTTGCCGGCAGCGCATCAGCTGCCGGAGACGGCGCGCTTCGGCTTCGTGTCCTGCTCGCACTGGGAACTGGGGTATTTCAGTGCCTACCGCCACCTGGCCGCCGAGCAGCCGGATCTGGTGTTCTTCCTGGGCGACTACATCTACGAATACAGCTACCACGGCGAGGCGGCGAACAAGGTCGTGCGCCCGCACGGCAGCGGTGAATGCCTGGACCTGGCCGGCTACCGCAACCGCTATGCGCTCTACCGCACCGACCCGGACCTGCAGGCGCTGCATGCCGGCAGTGCCTGCGTGGCGACCTGGGACGACCACGAGGTGCAGAACGACTACGCCAACCGCTGGTCGCAGGATCCAGCGATTCCGGTGGACACCTTCCTGGCCCGGCGCGCTGCCGCCTACCGCGCCTTCTACGAACATTTCCCGCTGCGCGCGCGGCACCGCCCGCAGGGCGCGGACATGCGCATCTACCGCTCGCTGGATTACGGCCAGCTGGCGCGCTTCTACGTGCTGGATGGCCGGCAGTACCGCAGCGAACAACCCTGCCCACAGGCCAATGGCTGGCGCGGTGGCCATGTGGTGGACGACAGCTGCCGCGAACGCACCGACCCGCGCCGCACGATGCTCGGCCAGGAACAGGAACGCTGGCTGCATGCCGGCTTTGCGCAGTCGCCTGCGCGCTGGAACGTGATTGCGCAGGATCTGCTGGTGGCACCGATGCGGCAAACCGGCCGCGATGGCGTACTCGGGCACTGGACCGATGGCTGGGACGGTTACCCGGCCACGCGCACCCGCATGCTCGATGCGATGGCGACAACCCGCTTGCGCAACCCGGTGTTCTGGGGCGGCGACATCCATTCGTACTGGGTCACCGACCTGAAGGCCGATCCGGCCGACGACGCCTCACCGACGCTGGCCACCGAATTCGTCGGCACCTCGATCACCTCCGACGGGCAGAGCAATACCGAACTGCACCAGACCATGGCCCTCAACCCGCATGTGCATTACGTGGATGGCGAAACCCGTGGCTATGTCTCGGTGACGCTGACGGCGGGCCAGATGGAAACGCGCCTGCAGGGCATTTCCGACCGGCGCGACCGCAACGCGACGGTGTCGACCAGCAAACGCTTCCTGGTCGAGGACGGCAGGCCGGGCGCGGTGGAAGCGTAATTGACTGGCGGCACACGTTCAGCACGTCCGGCAAGGGCAGCGGACCGAGCTGGACCAGGGCGTGAGGGTCGGCACCTGTGTCGATGGCGCGCCGCTTCACGCGGCGGTGTGCGGGTAGAACGCCAGCGCGGCGCGGCAGTCCGGTGCCGCCCACCATTCGTGCAACTGCCAGTGCGCCGCCTGGCCCAGCGCCGGGTCGCACCACTGCAACTGCAGTGCGCCATCGACCGCCAATGCGTACGCCAGCCGATGCAGCCCGAACGACAGCCCATGCCCGTGCGCCTTGAGCAAGGCCTCCTTGGCGCACCACAGGCGAAAGAACAACGCCTGCTGGGCGTCCGGCGCCAGGTGACGCAGCAATGCGAGTTCGTCGGGGTGGAAGAAGCGCTGCGCGATGTCCAGCAGGCGCGGCCGCGCGCGGATCCGTTCCAGGTCCACGCCCAGCTGCACGCCCTGCCCCAATCCCACCAACAGATGCTCGCCGCTGTGGCTCCAACCGGTGTCCCAACCCGGCAAGGCCGGCTGCAGGGTCGGGCGCCCGCGCGCATCGCGCAGCACGGGCACCTGCGTCGGATCCAGGCCAAGCGCGTGACCGAGCAGTTGCCGCGCCTGCGGCTCGCCTCGCTCGCCCTGGCGGTGCGGTCGCAGCCACAGCTGCACCGGGCCGTGCTGCCAGGTCGGCAGCATCGTCACCTGGCGCCGACCAAACCGAACGCACGGCCATCGCCTTCGGCGCGCTCGACGGCTGCTTCACAGCCGGCTGCGTCCAATGGCGCCCATGCACCGCGTCCGGTGCGAACGAACGAGGAGAGCGGCACCATGGGCATCATCATCTGGTTGATCATCGGCGGCATCGTGGGTTGGCTGGCCAGCCTCATCATGCGGCGCGATGCGCAGCAGGGCATCATTCTCAATGTGGTGGTCGGCATCGTCGGCGCGATGATCGCCGGCTGGTTGTTCGGCGGCGGCATCAACCAGGCCATCACGCTGATGACCTTCGTCTGGTCGCTGGTGGGTGCGGTGCTCCTGCTGGCCATCGTCAACCTGTTCACGCGCGGCCGGGTGCGCTGAGGCGACTGCACCACGCGTGCTGTACGCAACGCCCGGGCCTGCCCGGGCGTTGTGGTTTCAGCGCAGCCCTTCAATCGTGCGCCGCTATGCGATCGGCCGGATGGTTCACGCCATCTTCCACCGGCACCGCAATGCTCAACGCATACGGGTTGACCCCGTCCAGGCAGCCGACGTTGTAGCCGAATTCGTCGGGATTGGAGCGGCGCCGATGATGGGTGTAGATCCCGCACACGCCGCAGAAATAATGCGCGGCGGTCTGCGTGTTGAACTGATACAGGCGCAACACGTCCTGGCCCTGCAACACGTGCAGGCCATCGAGCGTGACCGAGGCGACCACCGCGCCGCGTCGGCGGCACATCGAGCAATCGCAGCGGCGTGGATCCAGCAGGCCGTGCGGCAGGTCCAGATCGATCTGCACCGCACCGCAGTGGCAGCTCAGCCGGTGCACCGGTCCCAGCGTGACCTCGCCGATCTTGTGGGTGCTGCGACGCAGATGCCGTTCGCTCATGCACCGGACTCCGCCAGCCGCACCCACGCCGGTGCGTGGTCGCTGGGGCGCTCCCAGGTGCGTGGTTCGCGATCGATGCCCGATTCCAGCGCACGCGTGCGCAGCGCCTCCGACACCAGGGTCAAATCGATCCGCAACCCCAGGTTGCGGCGAAAGCCGGCCTGGCGGTAATCCCACCAGCTGAACTGCCCGGCGTCTTCGTGATGCAGCCGGAATGCATCGTGCAACCCCAGCGCCAGCAGTTGTTCCAGGACAGCGCGCTCGGCGCTGGAGGTCAGGATATGGTGTTCGTTCCACACCGCCGGGTCATGCACGTCGCGCGCATCCGGGGCGATGTTGAAGTCGCCCAGCACCACCAGCTGCGGATACCGCTGCAGCTCCTGCGCAATCCACTCCCGCGCGGCCTGCAGCCAGCGCAGCTTGTAGGCGTATTTCTCGGTGCCCACGTCCTGGCCGTTGACCACGTAGAGATTGATGATGCGCACGCCATCGACGGTGGCGGCGATGACGCGTTGCTGCACATCGTCGAAGCCGGGGATGCCCATCTGCACCTCCAGCGCCGGCGAGCGTGACACGATCGCCACGCCGTTGTAGGTCTTCTGCCCGCAGAACACGCTGCGGTAGCCGAGCGCAGCCAGTGTCGCATCCGGAAACTTGTGGTCTTCCAGCTTGGTTTCCTGGATGCCCACCACGTCCGGCGCGAAGTCGGTGAGCCACTGTTGCAGGTGTGGCAGGCGCACGTTGAGCGAGTTGACGTTCCAGGAGGCAATCTTCATGGCGGAGGCCGTGGTTCAAACCGCCATGGTACCGCGCCACCCTGCCCCCCCTCAGCGCTGGGCGGCGATGCGCACCCCGAGCTGGTTGGCCACCGGGCGTTCGCGCCCCGGAATGCCGGTGTGGATGGGGCGATTGAGCGTGCGTACGCGCCCGTCCACGCGCGCGGCCAGGGTGCTGGAACCGCCACCGTCGAGATTGATCGCCGCCACTGCGCCGAGCTGTTCCAGGACCGCCGTCAGCGCGTCCAGCGTGATGCCGGCGCTGTAGCCGGGTTGGCGGCCGTCGGCCACCACCATCCACAGCGTCTTGCCGGTGCGGTCCAGGGCCAGCGCACTGCGTGGCTCCGGGCCGTCGTAGTAGGCGGCGCGGCTGGCTTCGCGTGGCTGGCGCTGGCCGTCGAGCAGCAGCAGCGGGCCGGCACCGACGCCCAGGCGCGTGTCCTGCGCGCAGCTGCCACGCACGATACGCGCGATGTTGTGCGTGCTCACGCAGAAGGCGGCATTGACACGCGCATCGGTGGTGGCGGCAGCCGAGTCGAGATGACCATTGTCGATCGCCAGCCCTTCGGCGGTGACGCCCTGCCCTGCCACCGGCACGAAGGCCTGGTCGAACAGATGGCCGCCGTCGAAGGGCAAAAAGTAGTCGGCATTGATCGCCAGCGCCAATCCGGCATCGCGCACGAACGTGGTGGTGGGCGTGGCGAGAAATTCGCCATCGCCACGGCGTTGGCCGGGCGTGCCCACCAGCTGCAGACCCGGCGTGCTCAGGTCGATCCGGGCGATATGCAGCATCACCGGCGCAGCGCCGGCAATGGCCTGCCGCCAGTAGCGCACGCCCGGTGCCAGGGTGACCGGCGCAGCCGGCGCCGGCACCGCTTGCACTAACGGCTCGATGACCACGCGCGCACGCGCGTTGGCGCGATCCAGGGCCGCCAGCACCGCCTCGATGCGCGCCGGCGGCGTGCGCAACAGCAGCTGCTGCGCAGGCGCACGCTGCAGCACCTGCGCCAGGTCGGCGCAGCGCGCGCCGTTGCAGGGCTGTGCATCGATGCCAACGCGGGCCGGGCCATCGGCATCGTCGGGCACCTGCAAGGCGATGCGATTGTGCTCGGCCGGTTTGCAGGTGCTCACGGCCGCCAGCACGTCGTCAGGCCAGCGGCCCCAGCAATCGCCGCTGACAAGGGTCTGCATCGGCGTGAACGGCGCCGCCGCTGTTGGCGCCGTCACTTGCTCGGCGCTTGCAGCCGCGGTGGAGACGAGCATCAGCAGGAGCAGCCGCGCCGCGCTGCGGCGGCGATCAGAACGCATAGTCCACTCCCAGGTAATAGGCACGGCCGTTGTCCAGTTGCTCGCGCATCAGTTGCTGGTCGGCACCGATCACGCGGGTCAGCCGCGCATTGCTCACGTTACGGCCCTGCATGGTGAGGCGCAGTTGCTTGTTGAAGCGCCACGCCAGCTGCGCGTCGTAGCTGGTGATGGCGTCGTAGTAGCGGTCGTTGACACGGTTGTCGGTAGCAGCGGAGAGCAATTGCAGACCGGTGTAGTTGGCGCTGAGGCGCGCACTGAACGGGCCGATGTCGTACAGCAGCGAGGCATTGGCGCTGCGCTTGGGCGATTCCATCAGGCCGGGCAGTGCTCGCAGGCTGCCATCGCTCATCTGCACCTGGGCGGTGCGCGGGTCCAGCAGGGTGAGGTTGGCCATCGCACCCAGGTGCGACCAGGCGCCAGGCAGGAAGTCGAAGCGCGTGTCGATGGCGGTGAATTCCACACCCTGCACGGTAGCCGCGCCGGTATTGATCGCCTGGGTGGTGGTGACCTCGTAGGTGCCCACCAGCCCGCCGGGATCGCGTTCGGTATCGGTGCTGGTCAAGCGCACGATCTCGTTGTCGATGCGCTTGTGGAACAGCGCCACCGACAGCTGCGAGTCCTGATCCGGGTACCACTCCAGCGACAGGTCCAGATTGTCCGACCGACGCGGGCGCAGCTGCGGATTGGCGATGCTGCGGTTGATGGTCAACCCGGTGGTGTCCACCACCGGGCTGCTGTTCTGGCCGATATCGCCGTAGGTGGGCAGGCCAACCGTGCGGCTGCCGGCCAGGCGCAGTTTCAAGGCAGGAGTGATATCCCAGCCAAGGTTGGCCGATGGCAACAGAAAGCGGCGGTCGCTGTCGTCGGATTGCTGCACGTAGTTGGTGGTGCTGCTCAGTGGTTGCGGTACCGCGCTGCGCACCTGCCGCTGCAGGTATTCGTTGCGCAGGCCCAGCGTGGCCTGGGTGCGCTCGCCATGCCAGGTGCCCATCACGTAGGCCGCGCCGCTGCGTTCGTCGATACGGAAATCGCTGATGGCGCTGTTACGCGCATTGGTGGTGGCCAACACGTAGGCGCCCGGCGATGCGGCAGCGAACGCGGCAACCCGTGCCGGGTCCACCAACAGCAGGCAGCTGAAATCGGCATACGGGCAGATGCGTGCGTCGTCGGTGCCCACCGTGGCCAGGCTCACCCGGCCAGCCGGATTCAGGCGTGTTTCGTCCAGGTTGTAGCGCTGCTGCAGGTCGCGATAGTGCAGCCCGGCGCGCAGCCCCCAGCCCTGCGCGTCGGCGTCGGCATTCTGGCTGTAGTCGACGTTGAAGGTGGTGGTATCGGTGCTGCTGTTCTCCACACGCGTCAGGAAGTAGGACTGCAGATAGTTGGCCGGGTTGGCGTAGTAACCGGGGTCGACCAGGGTGATGGTCGGGCGTGTGTCCTCGCCCAGTGCATAGCCGAATCCCAGCCGTGTGGATGCGGCTGCGGTGAAGACATCTTCGCGCGTGTCCTGCCGATAGCTCCCGTTGGCACGGTTGAGCAGCACATCGACATGGCCGTCCTGGTTGAGGCGGAAGCTGCCGCCCAGTTGTGCGTAACGCAGCGTGCGGGTCTGGTCGAAGCGGTTGGCGTCGGTCTGCGCACTGCCCTGCGCATAGCGGCCGTCGTCGGCGTCGGCCAGCTGTGCATTGCCGACCCGGTTGATCCATTGCGAGCGGCGTTGTTCGTCGTTGCTGTGCTCGAACCAGCCGGCGCTCAAGGCCAGTTTCATCACCTGCCCATCGTCGTATTCCAGCTTGCCGAACACGCTGCGGCGCTGGCGTAGATTGTCGTAGCTGAGCGGGCGAAACCGGTCCGGGGCGATCGCCATGCCGTCGGTGTCCAGGCCCGGGGTCAGGTTCTGGCGAACGCCGTTGGCGTAGTAGCTGTAGCTGTCGATGGCGGTGTTCAACGACGACGAATCGCGGCGGAAGTAGTCGGCCGACAGCACCACCCCGAAGCGGTTGTCCGGGCCGAAGGTGTCGCTGAAAGTGCCCTGCACCTGGCCCGATGGCGTACTGCCCTGCAGATGCCGGCGGTTTTCCCAATCGGCCACGTTCGCCCGCACGCTGGCGAAGGGACCATCGTGATCGAACGCGCTGCGCGTGCGCAGCGAGGCGATGCCGCCGATGGCATTACTGTCCATGTCGGCATTGAAGGTCTTGTAGATGTCCACCTGCTGCGCGAGCGAGGCGGGGATAACATCCAGCGACTGCACGCGCCGGCTGGTTTCGGTGGACGGCAGCGCCACGCCGTCGATCAGCACCGTGTTGTAGTCGGGGTTGAAGCCACGCAGGCTCATGAACTGTGCTTCACCCCGCCCGTTGTTGACCACCATCGATACGCCCGGCACGCGCTGCAGCGCCTCGCCCAGGCCGAAGTCCGGGATCGAGCCGATATCGTCGGCAGCCACGCCATCGGACACCACTGCCGCCTCGCGCTTGGCGCCGATGGCCTGGCGGATCGACAGGTGCTGGCCGGACACCTGCACCGCATCCAGCTGCACCGGAGTGTCGCCTGGGGGACCGCTCGGGCCAGGGCCAGGCCCTGTGGCATGGGCGCTCAGACTGATACCGACGCCGAGCGCCAGCAGACAGAAGCGAGGAGACGGGCGGGTGCGGAAACGGGCCATGGGCTGGACGGCGAGAGGTGAGAAGGCTAATTTAATAACACACTGTGAATTAATTATTGCAATCTTCAGCTGCGTAAGCTTGACGATCCCGTCGTGCACCTCCCCGTTCAGCCATGCCGTCCACCGCTACCTTCGCCTTGCCGCCCCGTGCACCCGCCCCTCCCGATCTGAGCCTCAACGAGCGCGACATGCTCGAGCGCCTGCGGCTGCATGGGGTGCTGACCCGCGCCGACCTGAGCCGCGGCACCGGGCTGACGGTGCAGACCGCCGTGCGCCTGATCGACGGCCTGCACGCGCGTGGCATGGTGCAGATGGGCAGCAGCGTGGTGCGGGCCGGACGCGGCAAGCCAGGCGTGGCGGTGTCGTTGAACCCCGGGCATGGCCACACGCTGGGCATCTCCATCGCCACCGATGCGCTGAACCTGGCGCTGGTGGATTTTTCCGGCGCGGTGCTGGCGCTCAGCGAGACCGCACTGACCGATACCACCTTGCACGGTGTGCTGGCGCAATTGCAGGCCGCCGACGCCGCGCTGCTGGCGCGTGTCGACGCGGCAGGCCCACGCCTGGGTGTCGGGGTGGCCGTGAGCGGGTTCTTCACCGGCGTGGATGCCTTCATCAACCCGCCCGAGCCACTGCGTGCGCTCGGCCAGATCGCGCTCTGTCCGTGGCTGGCCGACGCACTTGCGCAGCCGGTGTGGATGGACAACGACGGCAGCGTGGCCGCGGCCGGCGAAGCCATGCTGGGGCTGGGCCGGACCTACCGCGACTTCGCCTACCTCTACCTTAGCTACGGCTTCGGCGGTGGCCTGGTCGTCGATGGCCAGGTGATGCGCGGTGCGCGCGGCAATGCGGGTGAATTCGCCGGCATGCTGCCCGCGCAAAAACTCGAGCGCGCCACGCTGGAACTGCTGCGCGAACTCCTGGCCGAGGACGGGATCGTCCTAGCGGACGTGCGTGCACTGCTGGCCGCCTACGACCCGACATGGCCGGCGATCGAGCGCTGGATCGCGCGCAGCGCGCCAGGGGTGTCCTTGATCGTTTCGGCGATCACCGCCGTCTGCGACCCGGAAGCGATCGTCTTCGGCGGGCGCCTGCCAAGGGATCTGGCGCAACGGCTGATCGCTGCGGTGCAGATCGACAACCAGCCGCGTCGCGGCCAAGGCCGCCCGCTGCCGGCGCTACTGCCCGCCGAAGCACCGGCCAATGCGTGCGCGATCGGCGCGGCCACCTTGCCGTTGAAAGCGCTGTATTTCCGATAAGCCCGGCGCTGCTCAGCCAGCACCGCCGTGTGCACGGCAGCAATATCCGAACAACTCCACTGCCAAACTGCGCGCTTGTTGCTGCTGTTGTGGAGGCAGCGACTCCACTATTTCATCTTCGGCCTCCAGCGGTGCCGCCAGATCCGGCGTCCGGGTCGGTGGCTGACGCGAAGCCAGCCGCCAGGCGGCCGCATAGACCGGGTCGGGCGCATGCAGCAGCGGTGACTCCACCACCTGCGCCAGGGTCTCGATGGCATCGCGGTCGCCCGACAGCGCGAGCAACTCCAGGTCTTTCACCAGAGCGTCTACTTCGCGCTCATCGGCGGACGACAACCTCGCCTGCGTCCCGGCGGGCGCCTCGGCGACGGCGCGCTGCATCACTTGCGCTGCGCGTTGCGCCAACAGATACCGCTTGGCGTCCGTGTCGCCCTGCGCGGCGGCCGTACGCAACATCGCCTCGATCTGCAATGGCGTGCCTGCCGTGCACCCATCCCGCCCCGGTTGCATGGCTGTGGCCACCACCCCTCGGGCGATCTGCGCGGCCTGCTCTTGCTGACGTTCGCGGCAGGCCAGTTGTTGTATCGCCGCATCGAACAACCGCTGCGGCACGGTGTGCGACGTCCGTGGCGAGGACGCCGCCGACGTCTGCGTGGGTGTGGCCTTGCCCCTCTGCGATGGAGACGACTGCGGCACGGGCGACGAGCAAGCGCTGCACGCCACCAGCATGATCGTTGCAATCACTCCAGCGCCTGATCTGTGCGGGGAGTGATCCCGCACGCGCATCGGTTGTGCATCCCTTGGCATCTGTTCTGCCGGTTACCGCAGCGCGGCTTCCAACGCAACATGATCGACGCTCAGCGGGTTGGCCTGACGCAGTTGGGCCAACGTCGTTGCAGCCGCCTGGTCACGCAGTTGCACGTCGATCTGCCCCGCTGCACTGTCCAAGGTGGCTGGTCGCCGCGCATCGAGACGAATCAGGTGGTATCCCTCCGGGCCGCGCACCGGCGCAGAGACCTCCCCCTCGCCCAATCCCTGCACTGGCGCGACGAAGGCATCGGCAAGGTTGCGCTGGAAGATGGGCGATAGCTCGCCGCCTTCGGCGGCCGTGCTGCCATCATCGGACTCGCGCATGGCCAGTTCCGCGAATGGCACGCCAGCGTCCAGCTGCTGCTTGAGGTGCTGCGCCCGTGCCAGTGCCTGTGCATCGTTCAACGGTGTGCCACCTCGCGCATCACCCTGTGGTTGCAGGGCCACGAACAGATGCCGCAGATGCACCTCGTCATAATCATGCGGGTGCGCATCGAACTGCGCCTTGATCTGTGCGGCATCGATCTTGGCAGTATCACGTGCACGGGTCTGTACTGCTTTGGTCAGGATGGCATCGGTGGCCTGACGAATGCGCGCTGCCACCACAGGATCGTCCTGGAGATGCTCACGCTGGGCTTCTTGCACCAGTAACAGACGATCGGCAAATTCCCGCACGAACGCAGGATCGGCAGCGGTGGCAGGGTTGATTTCCTTGGGCAGATCGGCCAGCGCAAGCGCACGATATTCCTGCGCGTTGAGCGATTGCGGACCGATCTGCATGACCGTGCCGGAGGTCGTGATGGCCGCAGCATCTGCACGCAGACACGCTGTGTAAATGAGCGCCACCGCAAGTGCACTCAGGGCAAGACGAATGGAAGACACGTAGCGAAACTCCCTTGGATAGAACCGACGGCGGCAAACGCCACCGTCGGGGCGCCGGCCGAGCGGGCCGACGCCGATCGGATCAGACGATGCAATCAGTCGTGCTTGCCGCGCGCGCGCAGATACGCCATGGCCGTCTTCGGATCGTCAGTGGTAATCAGCCCGAAGGCTTCCTGCCGGACGATGAAGTCGAGGTCTCCGCGGTTATCAGCCGTGTCGCGACCGCCGGCATAGGAAAAATACAGATCCGACAAGGCGTAACAGCAGGCACCACTGTTCTGATAGAACTTGCCGGGCGACGGGCCGTCCGGAATGGCCTGGAACACGCCCACGCGATAGTCACGCTCGTGAATGAAGTCGGCATCGCTCTGCAACAAGCCGCCGAGTTGCTTGACGTTGATTTCCATCGTCTGCCTACCGGTATCCATCCACGCCCCGATGGTCTGGCGCACATTGATCTTGCCAAGCATGTTGGTGGTGAATACCGGGATGCCCACCATCCCGTTACCGTCTGCGCGATAGGCGTCACGGCTGGCGTAGAGCGTTGCTTTGACTTTGGCGGCGACATAGCTGCCGGCGAGTTCGCCGAACGCACCGTTAGCGGCGTTGCGCACTGCCCGCACCGTTGCCGCGTCCTTGATGTCGAAGACCATCGGCGTGCGCAGGTTGTGTTGCTTGTAATAGGCGAACAGCTCATCGACGCGCGGCACGTGATAGCCGGTTGTGGCGCGGCGGTCGGGAGTCAGCAAGAACAACTGGCTGACCTGGGACCAAGGTGTGACCAGGATCGACGGATTGACACCCTGGTTGGTGATCGGGTCGTATTTGACGCCCGGATGCTGCTGCCACACCGTCGTGGTACGGCCGAGGTTGTAGTCGTGCAACAGCACAGGCACGCCATCGCTGGTGAGCTTAACGTCCAGTTCGACGCCGTCCATGCACTGGTCATTGGCGACCTGCAACGAACCACGCGAGTTTTCGGGCATGTCGGCAATGCCCGCATACTTTCCCCATAAACCACGGTGGGCGAGAACAACCGTATTTGAGCCGCCGTTGAACAGGATGGCACGCATCTTGGCGTCCGCAGAGTCACTGCAGGAAGCCATTGCCCATTGCGGTAACGCCGCCAGGGCGACAAGCGCACCCATAAGCCGGCATGCGCGTGCAAGCGGATGAATCACAGATGAGGCAGTCATTTTGATGATCCGAAGAAGGAGAGAAATGCGAGAAGGCGAGTGCACCGATGCGTCGACGCTATCGATGCAATTGCCAGAAGCGCCAGTATCGGTGTCACGGCGACGGGGTGAGTCAAGCCATCCGTGATCGGCGGCGGCTTGTCAGGAAATTTAGTCACGCGCAGTGACTTAATTGTTACACCGCCCGAGCACCGCCCGAATTGCCGGTGCGTTTAGCGAAGCCCACAGCGCGCGGGCAGCGCGATATCCATGGTGTCCACGCGCCGCAATCCAACCCCACGCAATGCCAGTCGCGCCCATCAGGGCGCTGGCGCAGACACCCACCCGGCATTGCACGCTCCAAACGCAAGACGCCGGCACAAGGCCGGCGTCTGCGATCCACTCATCCAGGCACCACTCAGTGACCGGAAGCACCACTGGCACCCAGGCCGGTTTCGGCGCGGATCTGCTGTGCCTTGAACGCGATGCGCTCGTTGGCGGCCTGCGGGCTGCGATCCAGGATCGAGAACAGCCAGATGCCGACAAAGCCAATGGTCACCGAGAACAGCGCGGGCGAGGCGTACGGGAACGGCGCCGAGCCGGCCGCGTTGCCCAGCGTATCCACCCACACCGACGGCGACAGCACCGTGAGCACCAGCGAGGAAATCAGGCCCAGGAAGCCGCCGATCACCGCGCCACGGGTGGTGCAGTCCTTCCACAGCAACGACAGGATCAGCACCGGGAAGTTAGCCGAGGCGGCGATGGCAAAGGCCAGCGACACCATGAAGGCCACGTTCTGCTTCTCGAATACGATGCCCAGCAGCACCGCGATCAGGCCCAGCACCAGAGTGGTGACACGCGAGACCTTCAGCTCCGAGCCCGGCGCCGGGTTGCCCTTCTTGATGACCGTGGCATACAGGTCATGCGACACCGCCGAGGCACCGGACAGGGTCAGGCCGGCCACCACCGCCAGGATGGTGGCGAAGGCCACCGCCGAGATGAAGCCCATGAACACGTTGCCGCCCACCGCATTACCGACCAGCACCGCCGCCATGTTGGCCGCACCCTTGCCGCCGTGGATGGTGCCGGTGGCGACATCGGCGAACTGCGGGTTGGTCAGCACCAGCGCAATCGCACCGAAGCCGATGATGAAGATCAGGATGTAGAAGTAGCCGATCCAGGTGGTGGCCCACAGCACCGACTTGCGCGCCTGCTTGGCATCGGGAACGGTGAAGAAGCGCATCAGGATGTGCGGCAGGCCCGCAGTACCGAACATCAGCGCCATGCCGAAGGAGATGGCCGAGATCGGGTCCTTGACGAAACCGCCCGGGCCCATGATCGACAGGCCAGCCTTGGCCGCGTCTTCCGGCGAGGCGCCGCCATTGGCCGCCACCGCGGTCTTCACCCGCACGCCCTCGGCGAACAGCGCCTCGAAGCTGAAGTTGAAGTGCCACATGATGGCCACCGCCATGAAGGTCACGCCGGTCAGCAGCAGCACCGCCTTGATGATCTGCACCCAGGTGGTGGCGGTCATGCCGCCGAACAGCACGTAGACCATCATCAGCAGGCCAACCAGGGTCACTGCCACCCAGTAGTCCAGGCCGAACAGCAGCTTGATGAGTGCACCGGCACCGACCATCTGCGCGATCAGATAGAACAGCACCACCACCAGCGTGCCGGAGGCGGCAAAGCTGCGGATGGCGGTCGGCGCGAAGCGGTAGCCGGCCACGTCGGCAAAGGTGTACTTGCCGAGGTTGCGCAGCCGTTCGGCCATCAGGAAGGTCAGGATGGGCCAGCCGACCAGGAAGCCGATCGCGTAGATCAGGCCGTCGTAGCCGTTGGCCATCACCGCGGCGGTGATGCCCAGGAACGAGGCCGCCGACATGTAGTCACCGGCGATGGCCAGGCCATTCTGGAAACCGGTGATACCGCCGCCGGCCGTGTAGAAGTCCGCCGCCGAGCGGGTTTTCTTGGCCGCCCACTTGGTGATCCACAAGGTGCCCAGCACGAAGAAGCCGAACATGGCGATCGCCACCCAGTTGGTAGGCTGCTTGTCGGCCTGGCCGATGTCACCGGCCGCCAGCGCCATGCCTGCGGGCAACAGGCCAGCCAGGATCAGCAGAAGACGCGAGTACTTGCTCATTTGCGCGCGTCCTCCAGGATCTGTGCGGTCAGTTGGTCGTAGGTGTTGTTGGCGCGACGCACGTACACAGCGGTGATGACGATGGTGAACACCATCACCCCGATCGCGATCGGGATCCCGATGGTGGTGACGCCGTCGCCGATCGGCCTGGCCAGGAAGGCCTTGTCGAAGGCGATCAGCCCGATGTAGCCGTAATAGGCCAGCAACATCATCACGGTGAGGGTCCAGCCCAGCGCATTGCGCTGGCGCTTGAGGGCGTGGTACTTCGGATTGGCATCGATCTTGGCGATCAAGGCGTCATTCGAGACGGTCATGTCGGTCTCCAGTGCTGCAAGGGCGGTGCCGCCCCTGCCACCGGGGTGGCAGGGGGAACCGATGAGTGAAGCTTAGAAGCTGTACTTGGTGGTGAACTGCAGGCGCGAGATGTCGCCGCTGTCGCCGTTTTCCGCGTCGCGACGGCCGTACATCAGCTCAGCGCCCACGTCCACCTTGGGCAACGGCGAATAGAACACGTTGGCACGGATGCTCTGCTGCGACTTGCTGGCAAGCCCGCCGGTGTTGGCCAGGCTGTGGTCGTAGTCCACCCGCGAATACATGATGGTGGTGCGCAGCTTGGGGGTGTAGTCGTGGCGCCAGGCCAACCAACCGGCCCAGGTGCCCACGGCGTGGATGTTGCCATCCACGTCCAGCTCCACGTCCGAGCCGTTGCCCAGGCCCAGGTAGCGGCCCAGACCCTCGCCGTAGGCCAGCTGGTACCGCAGGTCGTTGCTGGAATTGATGATCCAGCGCCCGCCGCCGGCGATGGCGCCACCGAAGGCGGTGTCGTTGGTGAGCGCACTGCGGGTGCGGTATTGCCGTGCGATCGCCGACAGGCCGAAGGTGCCCCAGGTCCCCTTCCAGTTGTAGCGCGCGGTCAGGTCCGGCATCGCACCGTGATCGGCGGCCAGGATGGTGTTGCCACCCTGATAGGGCGTGGTGAGGGTTTCCGGGTTTTCCGCCGAGATGCTGAAGGCGCCACGGGTGTAACGGATCTGGTTCTGGCGGCTGAATAACGCGCCATCGGTGGGCCCGACGATGTCGGCCGCTTCCGGCAGGATGGAGGCATCGACGAAATTGGACCAGGTCTGGCCGGCCAGCCAGTTGTTCCAGCTCATGTAGGCATGCCGCAAGGTGCCGCCGTACAAGTTGTTGACCTGGTTGGCCAGCGCGTTGCCGAAGAAATCCAGTTCGATGAAGCCGGTGAGCTTGTCGCCGTTCTCGGTGACGGTGTCCACGCCCAGGTTGAAGCGCGAGAACTTGGCGTGGAAGTCGGTGTCGGTGCTCGACGCCCGGCCACCGACCGGCGTCTGCGTCGGGATATACAGATAGCGGCCCACCGCGCCCTCGGGCAACGCGCCGTCGCCGGTGCGGGTGGTCATGAAGTCGGCCTTGATGAAACCACCGTAACGGAAGGTGGTCCCCGCCACCGCGTTCGGTGTGATGCTGGTCAGCTGGATCGGCCGCTTTCCGGCCGGCAGCGCAGGCGCCGCCGCAGGTGCCTGGGCCTGCAAGGTGCGCACCTCGCTGACCTGGCTCTGCGTCTGGGCGATCTGGCCCTGCTGTTGCTGCTGAGCGCTGACCAGCAGCTGGACTTGGCGCTCGAGTTCGGCGATGCGCGCTTCCAGTGCCTTTTCCTTGGCCGTTTGCGCGAACGCAACCCCCGGCAGGAAACTGGCGACCAGCACGGCCATGGCTAATGGATGACGCACCAGCGGTGCATTACGGTGTTTCATGAACCCCTCTCCCCGATGAAGGCCTCGCGCTTTGATGGCGATGCTGTGCGGAGCGTGAGGCAGTCCGCGCTTCGCAGCCTATTCGCCTTTGGTCGTAGCTGCAACGCAGCATTCCACCGGGATGGCAATGCCCGCACCAGGACGCGCAATGGATGTGCGCTGGCGCACCTGCCTGGTTACGACCATGGTCTAAGGCGGCGTTGAACGCCGGGACAGAATGGATACGGCACACTGATTGCTTTCCGAGGGCAGCTGCCGTGCCCTCTCCCGACACGTTCATCGTAAGTGAGGCTGCCATGGCTGATGTTTATCCCGTCGATCCCGCATTCGCCGCCGATGCGCGCGTGACCCGCGAGCAATACGCAGCGCTGTACCGCGAATCGATCGAGCACCCCGAGCAGTTCTGGGGCAAGGCCGCGCAGCGGCTGGACTGGTTCAAGCAACCCACCCAGGTCAAGGACGTCAGCTACGCGCTGGACGACTTCCACATCCGCTGGTTCGCCGATGGCGAACTCAACGCCAGCGTCAACTGCCTGGACCGCCAGCTGGCCACCCGCGGCGACAAGACCGCGCTGCTGTTCGAACCCGACAGCCCGGATGCCGCCTCCTACCCGGTGACCTATCGCGAGCTCTATGAGCGCGTGTGCAAGCTCGGCAATGCGCTGCGCAACCTGGGCGTCCAGAAGGGCGACCGGGTCACCATCTACCTGCCGATGATCGTCGATGCGGCCGTGGCCATGCTGGCCTGCGCGCGTATCGGTGCGGTGCATTCGGTGGTGTTTGGCGGGTTTGCCGCCAACTCCATCGCCGACCGCGTGATCGACTGCCAGAGCAAGCTCATCATCACCGCCGACGAAGGCCTGCGCGGCGGCAAGAAGATTCCGCTCAAGGCCAACGTGGACGCCGCCCTGAAGATCCCCGGCACCACCACGGTGGAAACCGTGCTGGTGGTGCGCCATACCGGCGGCGCGGTGGACATGCAGGCCCCGCGCGACCGCTGGCTCCACGACGTGGTCGACGGCCAGCCGGCCGAGTGCGAGCCCGAGCGCATGAACGCGGAAGACCCGCTCTTCATCCTGTACACCTCCGGCTCCACCGGCAAGCCCAAGGGCGTGCTGCACACCACCGCCGGCTATCTGCTGTTTGCCAGCTACACGCACGAAGTGGTGTTCGACCTGCGCGAGGACGACATCTATTGGTGTACCGCCGACGTGGGCTGGGTCACCGGGCACAGCTACATCGTCTACGGCCCGCTCGCCAATGGCGCCACCGCGCTGATGTTCGAAGGCGTGCCGAACTATCCCAGCGTGTCGCGCTTCTGGGAAGTGATCGACAAGCACCAGGTCACCCTGTTCTATACCGCACCCACCGCCATCCGCGCGCTGATGCGCGATGGCGAGGCGCCGGTCAAGCAGACCTCGCGCAAGAGCCTGCGCCTGCTCGGCAGCGTGGGCGAGCCGATCAATCCCGAAGCCTGGCGCTGGTACTACGAGGTCGTCGGCGACAGCCGCTGCCCGATCGTGGATACCTGGTGGCAGACCGAAACCGGCGGCATCCTGATTTCGCCGCTGGCCGGCGCGGTGGACCTCAAGCCGGGCTCGGCCACGCTGCCGTTCTTCGGCGTGCAGCCGGCGCTGGTGGATGCCGAAGGCAAGATCCTGGAAGGCGCCACCGAAGGCAACCTGGTACTGCTGGATTCCTGGCCGGGCCAGATGCGCAGCGTCTACGGCGACCACCAGCGCTTCATCGACACCTACTTCCGCACCTATCCGGGCAGCTACTTCACCGGCGACGGCTGCCGCCGCGATGCCGATGGCTATTACTGGATCACCGGCCGCGTGGACGATGTCATCAACGTCTCCGGCCACCGCATCGGCACCGCCGAGGTGGAAAGCGCGCTGGTCTCGCACCCCAAGGTGGCCGAAGCGGCGGTGGTCGGCTTCCCGCACGACGTCAAGGGCCAGGGCATCTATGCCTACGTGACCCTGATCGCCGGCGAAGAACCCAGCGACGCACTGCACAAGGAACTGGTGAGCTGGGTGCGCAAGGAGATCGGCCCGATCGCCTCGCCCGATCACCTGCAGTGGGCCCCCGGCCTGCCCAAGACCCGCTCGGGCAAGATCATGCGCCGCATCCTGCGCAAGATCGCCGAAAACGCACCCGACCAACTGGGCGACACCTCCACGCTGGCCGATCCGTCGGTGGTGGATTCGCTGGTCAACGAGCGGCTGGCGAGGTAACGCGCTGGCGCGCGTTGGGAATGGGGAATCGGGAGTGGGGAATCGTTGAAGCGGTTCCCTGCGACCGGAGGGAATCGGGAATGGTGAATCGTTGAAGCGGTTCCCTGCGAACGGGGTGCAGAGGCGGCATGGGGATTGTAAAGACCGTCTCCAGTCCGTCTCTGTTAACCGGTGTTTCGCGGCTTTCCCCGAGCCACCATACGCACCATCTCTCACCGCTGTTGCTGTTGCCCTTAGTTGTTGATGTCGCTCTTGTGCTTTGCTTCTGCTCTTGCGATTCCCCATTCCCGATTCCCCATTCCCGGCCCCAACATGACCACGCTGCTCATTGCCGATGACCACCCGCTGTTCCGCGAAGCCTTGCGCGGGGCGGTGCAGCGCGTGATGCCGGGAGTGCAGTTGTTCGAGGCCGACAACGTCGATGCGTTGTACACGCTGGCCGATGCGCAACCGGATGCCGACCTGCTGTTGATGGACCTCAACATGCCCGGCGCGCAGGGCTTCAGTGCGCTGGTGCATATGCGCTCGCTGCATCCGCAGCTGCCGGTGGTGGTGGTGTCCGCGCGCGAGGAGCCCACGGTGATGCGGCGGGCGATCGACCATGGGGCGTTTGGCTTCATCCCCAAGTCCGCCGATTCGGACACCATCGGCCGCGCCCTGGCCACGGTGCTCGACGGCGAGCGCTGGATTCCCACCGAAGCGCAGCAGCTGCCGCCCACCGACAGCGAGGAACGCGAAGTCGGCCAGCGCCTGCGCGATCTCACCCCGCAGCAGTTCCGTGTGCTGCAGATGCTGGGCGCAGGACGGCTCAACAAGCAGATCGCCTACGACCTGGGTGTCTCCGAGGCCACCATCAAGGCGCATGTCACCGCAATCCTGCGCAAGCTCGGCGTCACCAACCGCACCCAGGCCGTGCTGATGGCCGGCAAGCTCGCCATCGACGCAGACGGCATCGTATTGCCGCCACCCGAAGAAGATTGACAAGCACCACAGCCGCAATCACGCCCCCCGTAGGAGCGCACCCGGGCGCGACCGCACCCCCGGCCCAAGCGCACTTCAATAGCCGCGCAAACACAGCCCGTGCTACATCGATTCGCTGGCAAGCCCAAGCGCAGCGCCACGATAACCGCAATCACGCCTCCCCGTAGGAGCGCACCCGGGCGCGACCGCACCCCCGGCCCAAGCGCACTTCAATAGCCGCGCAAACGCAGCCAGTGCTACATCGATTCGCTGGCAAGCCCAAGCGCAGCGGCGTGATCGCATCCACAACCGCAGACCGCGCCGTATCGCAGTTGTCGTTATCACCATTGACCATCTGCGCATCACTGGGCAAGGCTCGGCCATTCAAGGGTGCTCTGGAGCTGGCATGGCGCGACGTTTTCCCTGGCTCTGGATGGGCCTGCTGGTGGCCTGCGCGTTGATCGCCGTGCTGGCCTGGCAGAACCGGCAATTGCGCCTGCAGCAGCAGTGGTTGCAGACGCGCGTCAGCAGCCCCTACGCGGGCATGTACGTGCCACGGGTGGAGGCCACCGATGCGCGGGGTCAGCGTCACCTGCTGGGCGCACCGCAGGCGCAGGCGCAGGTGCTGTTCTTCTTCACCACCACCTGCCCGTATTGCCAGCGCTCGGCGCCGACGGTGCTGCGCGCGGCGCACCAGCTGCAGGCCAACCTGCCCGGGCATCCGCAATTGCTTGGGGTCTGCCAGTGCGATCCGGCGCAAGCCGCGCGCTATGCGCATGTGCATGGGCTGGATTTTCCGGTGGTCAGTTTGACCGATCGTCGCGCGCTGATGCTGTTTCGCGCGCGCAACGTGCCGCTGCTATTGGCCATCGATGGGCAGGGGCGCGTGCGCCATTCCCATCTTGGCGTCTTCGATACCACGGAGCGGGTGCAGGACCTGGTTGCCGCCTTGCGCCGCACGGACGCGCCAGCGGCTTTTGCAACAGTGAGGGAGTAAGGCATGAAAAAGCGTTGGGTAAGCTTGCGCAGTGCGTTGATGGCAGCGGCCTTCCTGGCCAGCACCGGTTTCGGTGCGTTCCAGGTGATGGCGGTCGATGGCGCACAACCGAAAGCCGAATCGTGTAGCGCGTGGGCTTGCAAGGCCGAGTGCCCCGAGTTCGGCGGCGACCTGGGCCAGGGCAACGTCTGCTACTGCTGCGGCTGAGTCCAGCGGCGGGGCCATCCAGGCCCCGCCCTCGCGCCGTGGTCATTCTGCACAGGTGACCCAGCGCGCGGATCCGATCTCATGCGCGGTGCGTATCGCCAACGGCAAGGCGTCCAGCGCGCCCGGGCCTGCACCAACATCCCTGACGGAACGTCCATAGCATCCCCTGCCGTGCCGCGCAGCGTGCCGCCCCCGCTTTCGGCACGGGGATCTTCCTACCCGTGAGACCCACAACGACTGCGCAGCCGTGGAGTGGGCCGATGCCCGGAAGCGGCACCGACCACGGCGGCATCCCGGTTTCAGCGCGCCTTCCACACCCAAACTGACGGCCGCCCGCCCCAGCGGCACCGTTCGCCCTGATCGACGCGTTATGCTGCACCGCAGCGTGATCTGTTCACTCATGATTGCCATATTCATATGCGAACAGCCGGGTGCCTGCCGGCGAGTGGACCTTGCCATGCCCAGCCCTTGTTCTCCGGACTCCGTACCGTCGCATGCCGCCCTGGCAGCGCCTGCGGAGAGACGCGCGTGAGCATGTCGCGGCGACAGCTAGGCAACACCCAGGTGCATTTGTCGTCGCTGGGATTTGGCGCCGCGCCGATCGGCAACCTGTATGCCGAAGTGGCCGAGGACGCTGCGCTGGCGGCGGTGGCGGGGGCGTTCGAGGCCGGCATCCGCCACTTCGACAGCGCGCCCTACTACGGCTACGGCCTGAGCGAGACACGGTTGGGCCGCGGCCTGGCCGGGGTGCCGCGCGACGCCTACACGCTATCGACCAAGGTGGGCCGCTGCGTTTACGACGACGCGCAGGCCGTCGCCGGCCGCGAGGGTTTCGCGGTGGCCGGCCGGCGCGCCGCGTTCGACTACAGCGCCGATGGCGTGCGCCGCGCGTTCGCTTCCAGCCTGCAGCGCCTGGGCACCGACTACATCGACGTGCTGCTGTTGCACGACATCGGTGCGCTGACCCATGGCGACAACCACGCCCGCGTGCTGCGGCAGGCCTTGGAGGAGGCCTTGCCGGCGATGGCGGAGCTGAAGGCCGCCGGCGCCTGCGGGGCGATCGGGCTGGGCGTCAACGAGCAGGACGTGGCACTGGAGGTGCTGCCCCGCTTTCCGCTCGACTGCGTGATGCTGGCCGGCCGCTACACGCTGCTGGAACAGCACGGCGCGCGCGCGTTGCTCGATCAAGCGCAGCAACGCGGGGTGTCGATCCTGTCCGCCGGCCCGTACAGCTCCGGCCTGCTCAGCGACGCGCGCGGGCCCGGCGCTACCTACAACTACGCACCGGTGGACACCACCACGCTGCAGCACGCACAGCGGCTGTATGCGGCGTGCGCGGCGTTCGAGGTGGATATCGGCGCGGCAGCCCTGCAGTTCCCGCTGGCCCATCCGGCGGTGACCACGGTGGTGGCCGGCATGCGCAACGTGGCGGAGGTGCACTCGGCTGCCACCCGCCTGCAGGCGTCCATTCCGGCCGCGCTGTGGCAGCATTTGCGCGACGGCGGCCTGCTCGCCGCAGACCTGCCCACGCCATGAACCGCGTCGATGCGCATCTGCATTTCTGGCACCTGGCCCGTGGCGACTACGGCTGGCTGACGCCTGCGCTGGCGCCGCTCTACCGCGACTTCGCCCCGCACGATGTGAGCGCGGCGCTGGACGCGGCTGGCGTTGGCAGCGTGGTCGTCGTGCAGGCGGCCGCGACAGAGGCGGAAACCTGTTACCTGTTCGAACTGGCGCGCGATGAGCCGCGCATTGCCGGCGTGGTGGGCTGGGTGGATTTCGCCGCGCCCGATGCCGCCGCGCGCATCGACGCACTGGTGCGTGCCGGCGGCGGCCTGCTCAAGGGCTTGCGTCCGATGGTGCAGGACATTGCCGATGTGCAGTGGCTGGCAAGTGCCGACCTCGACGCCGCCTTCGATGCAATGCTCGCCCACGAGCTGGCGTTCGATGCATTGATCCGTGCCGCCCATGTGCCCGCATTGCAGGCGCGCCTGCAGCGCCACCCGGGATTGCGCGTGGTCGTCGATCACGGCGGCAAGCCGCAGATCGCCGCGGGCGAGTTCGTCGCCTGGGCGGCCGGCATGGCGGCGTTGGCGCAATCTCTCCATGTGCATTGCAAACTGTCCGGCCTGCTCACCGAAGCGGCACGCGGCGCCGGCATGGATGCGCTGGAGCCGTATGTGGCGCATCTGTTCGCACGCTTTGGCGCGCACCGCCTGCTCTGGGGCAGCGACTGGCCGGTGCTGACCCAGCGCGCGGAGTACGCGCAGTGGCTCGGCCTCGCACAGCAACTGGTCACGCAGCATGCGCCCGGGCACACCGATGCGGTGTTCGGCGACAACGCACGCACGTTCTATCGTCTGCCACGGCCGGCGGCCCCCACCTACGGAACCTCATCGGTATGACCCTCTCTGCTTCCACCGCTTCCACTACGCGCCTGCATGGCAAGCGCTGCCTGATAACCGCCGCCGGCGCCGGCATCGGCCGCGAAAGCGCGCTGGCCTGCGCGCGCGCTGGCGCGCAGGTCCTCGCCACCGATATCGACGCTGCCGCGCTGCAGACGCTGGCCGCCGAATCCGACACGATCACCACGCAACTGCTCGACGTCACCGACGCCTCGGCGATCGACGCGCTGGTGGCCGCACACGGCCCGTTCGATGTGCTGTTCAACTGCGCCGGCTACGTGCACCAGGGCAGTATCCTGGACTGCGACGCGCCGGCGTGGCAGCGTTCGTTTTCGATCAACGTCGATGCGATGTACTACACCTGCAAGGCGGTGCTGCCGGGCATGCTCGAACGCGGCGCCGGCAGCATCGTCAACATGTCCTCGGTGGCCTCCAGCATCAAGGGCGTGCCGAACCGCTTCGCCTATGGCGTCACCAAGGCCGCCGTGATCGGCCTGAGCAAGGCGATTGCCGCCGACTACGTGGCCCGGGGCGTGCGCTGCAATGCGATCTGCCCCGGTACCATCAAGACGCCGTCGCTGGGCGAGCGCGTCAAGGCACTGGGCGGCGACGAACAGGCGGTTTGGAAGAGCTTCACCGACCGCCAGCCGATGGGTCGCCTGGGCGAGGCGCGCGAGATTGCGCAGCTGGTGGTGTACCTGGCCTCGGACGAATCCTCGTTCACCACCGGCCAGACCCACATCATCGATGGCGGCTGGTCGAACTGAGCGCGCGCGGCATCCGATAACGCCTCCTCCATTCCTCACCTGCAAGGGAAGACAGCATGAAACTCGTACGCGTTGGCGCCGAAGGCCACGAACGTCCCGGCCTGATCGATGCACAAGGTCGCATCCGCGACCTGAGCGGTGTGATCGACGATGTCGCCGGTGAGCATCTCACCAACGCCGGCCTGGATAAATTGCGCGCGCTGGATGTGTCCGCGCTGCCGGTGATCGATGACCAGCCGCGCTACGGCGCGGCCGTGGGCCGTATCGGCAAGTTCATCTGCGTGGGGCTGAACTACGCCGACCATGCCGCCGAATCGGGCATGGACGTCCCGACGATGCCGATCCTGTTCATGAAAGCCACCACCGCGGTGTGCGGCCCCAACGACACCGTCATCATTCCGCGCGGCTCGCTCAAGAGCGATTGGGAAGTGGAGCTGGGCGTGGTGATCGGCGATGTGGCGCGCGATGTGGCGGTGGACCAGGCGCTCAACCATGTTGCCGGCTATGCGGTCATCAACGACCTGTCCGAGCGCGAATTCCAGCTGGAACACGGCGGCCAATGGGTGAAGGGCAAGAGTGCCGACACCTTCGGCCCGATCGGTCCGTGGCTGGTCACCCGCGACGAGGTGGCCGACCCGCAGAACCTGTCGATGTGGCTGGAGGTCAACGGCCACCGCTACCAGAACGGCAGCACCCGCACGATGGTGTTCGGCGTAGCCGAACTGGTCAGCCACATCAGCCGCTACATGACGCTGATGCCGGGCGATGTCATCAGTACCGGTACCCCGCCGGGCGTGGGCCTGGGACAGAAGCCACCGGTCTACCTCAAGCCGGGCGACGTGATGGAACTGGAGATCGAAGGCCTTGGCCGCCAGCGTCAACCGGTGGTGGCGCATCCGCGCGATGCGGCCTGACGCCCATCGACCTTCCCAGCACCTCGGCCGCCATGAGAGCGGCATGCGGCGGGGGCATGGCAATGCATCGGTGCGACGCAATCGGAGCCCCTGCCCTCTCGGCAGAGGGGCTTCAGCGCGCCTGGCTATTCCCGTTTCTGTCCGTTCGTTCTTATTCCACCTTCCACCGCCCAGGACTTCCATGAGCACCATCGTCGCCCTCGAAACCCACGACGTCCGCTTCCCCACCTCGCGCGAGCTCGATGGGTCGGACGCGATGAATCCCGATCCGGATTACTCGGCCGCCTATGTCGTGCTGCGCACCGATGCAGGCAATGACCTGGCCGGCTACGGCCTGGTATTCACCATCGGCCGCGGCAACGACGTGCAGACTGCGGCGGTGGCTGCACTGGCCGAGCATGTGATCGGCTTGCAGGTCGACGAGGTCGTTGCCGATCTCGGTGCCTTTGCGCGCCGGCTCACCAATGACTCGCAACTGCGCTGGCTGGGCCCGGAGAAGGGCGTGATGCACATGGCCATCGGCGCGGTCATCAACGCTGCCTGGGACCTGGCTGCACGCGCGGCAAATAAGCCGTTGTGGCGCTACATCGCCGAGCTCACGCCCGAGCAGCTGGTCGACACCATCGACTTCCGCTACCTCACCGATGCGCTCACCCGCGACGAAGCGCTGGCCATCCTGCGCAATGCGCAGCCGCAGCGCGCGCAACGCATCGCGCAGTTGATCGCGCAAGGCTACCCGGCCTACACCACTTCACCCGGCTGGCTCGGCTACTCGGACGAAAAGCTGGTGCGCCTGGCCAAGGAAGCAGTCGCTGATGGCTTCCGTACCATCAAGCTCAAGGTCGGCGCCAACGTGCAGGACGATATCCGCCGCTGCCGCCTGGCACGCGAAGCCATCGGCCCGGGCATCGCGATGGCGGTGGATGCCAACCAGCGCTGGGATGTAGGCCCGGCGATCGACTGGATGCGCCAGCTGGCCGAATTCGACATCGCCTGGATCGAAGAACCCACCAGCCCGGACGATGTCCTCGGCCACGCCGCGATCCGCCAGGGCATCGCCCCGGTGCCGGTCTCCACCGGCGAACACACCCAGAACCGGGTGGTGTTCAAGCAACTGCTGCAGGCTGGTGCGGTGGACCTGATCCAGATCGATGCCGCGCGCGTGGGCGGGGTCAACGAGAACCTCGCCATCCTGCTGCTGGCCGCCAAGTTCAACGTCCGCGTGTTTCCGCATGCCGGTGGCGTGGGCCTGTGCGAACTGGTGCAGCACCTGGCCATGGCCGACTTCGTCACCATCACCGGCCAGATGGAAGACCGCGCGATCGAATTCGTCGACCACTTGCATCAGCATTTCCTGGACCCGGTGCGCATCCGCCATGGCCGCTATCTCGCTCCGGAGGCGGCGGGCTTCTCCGCCGAAATGCATGCCGCCTCGATTGCGGAATTCCGCTATCCGGATGGACGGTTCTGGGTTGAGGATCAAGCGGGCAGTGCCGAGGGCTGAACACGTACGTCCCTCATCCGCCCTGCGGGCACCTTCTCCCGCTCGCGGGAGAAGGGAGTCTTCGGTCTTCGGCAGGCTCAGCTATGCGGGTGGGCGCTTTGGGGGCTGAGTCTTCGGCCTTGCGAAGCACCGAACGCAGATCACCCCCTTCTCCCGCTCGCGGGAGAAGGGAGTCGTCGGTCTTCGGCAGGCTCAGCTATGCGGGTGGGCGCTTTGGGGGCTGAGTCTTCGGCCTTGCGAAGCACCGAACGCAGATCACGCCCTTCTCCCGCCTGCGGGAGAAGGTGCCCGCAGGGCGGATGAGGGCGCGCTACCTCTGCGCCTCGATCGCCTCGCTCAGCGCAAAGATCCGTCCGGCCTGGCGCCACTTCTCACCTGGCTCACTGCCAGGAAGCGGTTTCTGAAACCGCCACATCAAGTCTTCCCACGCCTGGATGCGCGGGTCGGACGCATCGCGCGCGGCCTTGGCGGCCGGATCGTAGTGCGCGCTCACCTGCATCAGCATCACCAACCGGTCGCCGCTGCGAAAGATCTCCAGTTCCTCGATGCCGGCCTGCCGCAGCGACGCCACCACTTCCGGCCACACCTCGGTGGGTTGATGCCAACGTTCGTACTCGGCGATCAAGGCCGCATCGTCGTGCAGGTCCAGCACATAGCAAAGACGCGGCATGCTCAGGCTCCTGCCACGATGGGCGCCGTGCGATGCGCACGCACGGCAAACACCAGGATCACCGCAAAGCACGCCCCCGGCACGGCCATGGCCCAGTGGATGCCGGCCAGGTCCGATACCGCGCCCATCAGCGCGGTGAGCAGCGCACCGCCGATGATGGACATCACCAGCAACGAGGAGCCCAGCTTGCGGGCATCGTCATGCATGCCGTCCAAGCCCAGTGCAAAGATGGTCGGGAACATCACCGACATGAACACGCTGGCCGCCACCAGGGCGTACAGCCCGGTCCATCCCGGCAAGGCGATGGCGACGGCGCACAGCAGCAGGTTGATCGTGGCAAAGCTGGCCAGCAGCCTGGCCGGTGCCAGGTAGCGCAGCAGCGCGGTACCGATGAAGCGCCCGGCCATGAACAGCACCAGCGAGATGGTCAGGTAGGTGGCTGCGGTCTTTTCCGGTGTGCCCGGCACCGCATCCTGCAGGTAGCGGATCAGGTAACTCCAGATCCCGACCTGCGCGCCCACGTAGAAGAACTGCGCCACCACCGCCAACACGAACCGGCGGTTACGCAGCAATTCGCCAAAGCGCGCGCGCCTGGGTGCCTGGCCGTCCACGGCATCCGGAGCGCCGGTGGGAAAACGCACCAGCGCAATCAGGATCCCCCACAGCACCACCACCACGCCGATGACCAGATACGGCGTCTGTACCGCCGCCGATTCGGTGGCGAAGAACGCTTCGCGCGCGGCCGGTGCCATCGCCGCCAGCTCGGCCGGGCTGTGCTCCACGCCGGAGAAGATGAAGTGCTGGCCCACCAGCACGCCGGTGATCGAGCCCAGCGGGTTGAACGCCTGGGCCAGGTTCAGCCGCCGCGCCGCGCCATCGGCCGGGCCGAGCACGGTCACCAACGGGTTGGCGGTGGTCTCCAGGAACGCAAGCCCGCTGGCGATGACGAACAACGCCAGCAGGAACAGCCAATAGGTGTGCACCTGCGCGGCGGGATAGAACAGGAACGCCCCGCATGCATACAGCAGCAGGCCAAGCACCACCGCAGCCTTGTAGCTATAGCGGCGCATGAACATCGCCGCCGGCATCGCGAACACGAAATAGCCCATGTAGAAGGCGCTCTGCACCAGCCCGGCCTGCAGGTCGGTCAGTTCGAAGGCCTTCTTGAACTGCTTGATGAGGATGTCGTTGAGGTTGTTGGCCATACCCCATAGAAAGAACAGGCTGACGATCAACACCAGAGGCACCAGGGCGGTACGCGCCAGGTTGCCGCGCGGTGACGCGGCAATGTCACTGTGATGCATGCGACCGTTCCCCTCCCAAGGCTGTGGCGCTTGCGTTGCAATCGAGCGAGCGTACTGCGCGCGCCCACACCATGCAAATATAAAATCTTTGTTTATATTTGCACGCACAGCCTCCCATTGACCCCTGCCCGCGTTGCCGGTCCCCCTGGCACGCCGCACCCTGCCCTGGAACCGCAAACGGATGAGCACCGAACCCGCCAAGTACCGCGCACCGGCCCTGGACAAGGGCCTGGACATCCTGGAGTTGCTGGCGCGCGACGCGCGGCCGATGAGCATGGGCGCGATCTCGCAGGGCGTGGGGCGCTCGCGCGGGGAAATCTTCCGCATGCTGCAGGTGCTGGAAGAACGCGGCTACCTGATGCGCGACACCGATGGCGACTATGTACTGAGCAACCGCTTGTTCATGCTCGGCATGCAGCAGCCGCAGGTGCAGAACGTCACCGAAGCGGCGTTACCGGTGATGCGTCGGCTGGCCGATGCCATCTGCCAGCCCTGCCACCTGGTGGCGCCTTCGGGCGACCAGATCGTGGTGATCGCGCAGATGGACGTGCCCAGCGACCTGGGCCTGGTGGTCCGGCCCGGCCACCGCCGCCCGCTGGCCCATTCCACCTCCGGCCTGGTGCTGTTCGCGTTCCAGCAGGCGGATGTGCAGGCGCGCTGGCTGGACGCGCTGGATGCCAGCGCGGTGGCCTACGACCGCGCGCAGTTCGTGCAGGACGCCCGGCAGACGCGCCGCGATGGCTATGCCATGCAGGCCAGCGAGGCGGTGGTGGGCGTGGTCGATCTCACTGCCCCGATCCTGCAGCACGGCAGCGCCACCTACACGTTGACGGTGCCCTTCATCGAACGTCGCCCCGAGCTGGTCAATCCGCACGCGGCCTTGCAGGCCTTGTGCGCGGCCACCGCCGAAATCTCCGATGCCTTGATGTACCACCCACCACGCGCGCTGGGCAGTTGAGCCGGGCATGACACGCCTTTCGCGCCAGCGTGCGAGCACGTACGCACGCTGCAATAGCCAAGGCTATAAAGATCAGACCGACCTTCGCGTGCAGGCAGAACGCTGGAAAACCGCTTTTGCGTTGCTACACTGCGCGCCCCTTGGGGAGTAGCCTGCGGCCGCATCGGCGGACGCGCCTGCATCAACATCCTCGGCCATTGCGCCGTGGTGCAGGCAACCCATCGTGGTTTGGCGAGACCAACGACATGCGTGCCTGACGATGGTTGGCGCGGGCGCATGCCGTTGTGACCGTGCCCAACCCGAGTGTGTCGATGTCTCCTGTTTCCATCGTGTTGATCGGTTTTGCCATGTCCACCGATGCGTTTGCCGCGGCGATCGGCAAGGGTGCGGCCATGCGCAAGCCGCAGTGGCGCGATGCGCTGCGTGCAGGCGTGATCTTTGGCTGCATCGAGGCGATCACGCCGGTGATCGGCTGGTTGCTGGGCCGCGCGGCGTCCAGCCACCTGCGGGCCTTCGATCACTGGATCGCCTTCGGTCTGCTGAGCGTGCTGGGGGTGCACATGATCGTCGCCGGCCTGCGCACCGCCCCCGACGCGCCCGACGAAGACACCCCGAAAAAGAACGGTCTGCTGGCCCTGGCCGCCACCGGGTTGGCCACCAGCATCGATGCGATGGCGGTGGGCGTGAGCCTGGCGTTTCTGGATGTGCCTATCGGCCTGGTGGCGATGGTGGTGGGGCTGTGCACCTTCAGCATGGTCACCGCCGGCATCATGCTCGGCCGCGCGCTTGGCGCGCTGATCGGCAAACGCGCCGAGATCCTGGGCGGTGTGATCCTGGTGATCGTCGGCAGTGTGATCCTCTACGAACACCTCAGCGGCGCCGCGTAGCACACAGCGATTTCCCGTAGGAGCGCACCTGGGCGCGAGAAGCGTTATCGATAACGCCTCCCGCGCCCGGGTGCGCTCCTACGATGCGTGGCGTGACGATCTGCGCGCGATCGGCACCATGGGTGTTCGGTAATGCCGGCGATACATCCCTCAGCGTGTCTTTGCATCGTGATACGCACTCAGGAACGCGCGCAACGAGGCCGGTTTGACCGGCTTGGTCAGCAAGCGATAGCCACGTTCGCGTGCCAGCTGCTTGAGTTCGTCGCGACCATCGGCGGTGAGCAATGCGCCGGCAATCGGCGAGGGCGCGGCGGCCTGCAGCGCATCCAGTGTGTCCAGACCATCCAGGCGATCATGTAGGTGGTAGTCCACCAGCATCAGGTCCGGTTGCAGGCGTGCGCAGTCCAGCGCCTGGTCCACGGTGCTGGCCGTGATGACCTCCACCTGCCAGCGCCCCAGCAACGCACGCATGCCGTCGAGAATCTCGCGATCGTTGTCCACGCACAGCACGCGCAGGCCGGCCAGCGAGTCGCCGCTGGGCAAGGCCCGCGCTGCCGAGGCCGCTAACGCGGGCACCACCGCCACCGGCGCCACGCGTGGCAGCAGGATCGAAAACATGCTGCCGCAGCCGACCTGGCTGCGTGCGCTCAGGTCGTGGTCGAGCAGGCGCGAAATACGCTGGCAGATCGATAACCCCAGCCCCAGCCCCTGCTCACCCCAGTCGAAGGGCTGCTGGTAACGGCGGAATTCTTCGAAGATCTGCCGCATGTGGTGCTCGGGGATACCAGGGCCGGTGTCCCACACCTGCAGCTCCACATGCGTGCCACGCCCACGCATGCCCAGCACGATGCGGCCCTGGCGCGTGTAGCGCAACGCATTGGCCAGAAAATTCTGCATCACCCGGCGCAGCAGGCGGCGGTCGCTGCGCACCCAGATCGAGCGGCTATGCACCTGCAGGCGCAGGCCGCGACTGGCCGCCACCGGCGCGTACTGCGCGGCCAGCTCGTGCATCAGCGCGCTGGCATCGAAATCCTCCACCGTCGGCCGCAGCCCGCCGGCATCCAGCCGCGAGACGTCGAGCAAGCCGTCGAGCAGTTCTTCGGCCGCACGCAGCGAGGCATCCACGCGTTCAGCCAGGTGGCGCTGTTCTTCGTTGTTCTGATGGCTCTCGCGCAGCGCCGAGGCGAACAGGCGCGCGGCGTTGAGCGGCTGCAACACGTCGTGGCTGATGGCCGCCAGAAAGCGCGTCTTGGACTGCTGCGCCAGCTCGGCTTCGCGCGAGCGGTCGGCCACGCGCTGTTCCAGGTTCTCGTTGGCATCCAGCAGCGCGCGCTCGGCGCGCTTGTAGTCGGTGATGTCGTTGTAGCTGGTGACGTAGCCACCGCCGGGCAACGCCTGGCCGCGCATTTCGATCACCTTGCCGTCGCTGCGGGTGCGCTCGAACACATGCGGCGAGCCGGCGCGCATGTGGCGGATACGGCGGTCGATCTGGTCTTCGACATCGCCCTCGCCCAGCTCGCCGCGCTCGGCGTTGTAGCGGATCAGGTCGGCCACCGGGCGGCCGACGTACAGCATGCCGTCCGGGTAGCCGAACAACTGCTGGTAGCGCCGATTCCACGCGGTCAGGCGCATGTCCGGATCGACCACACTGACCGCGGCGCTGATGTTTTCCAGCGTGGTCGAAAGAATCTCACGATTGAAGCGCAATTCCTGGCCGGCCTCGTCCAGCACCGCCACCACTTCGCCCAGCTCCATACCCGAGCCGCGCAACAGGCTGGTCAGCACCAGCCGCGCCGAAGCCGCGCCGATAGAGGCCGCCAGCAGGCGCTCGGTGAACTGCACCCAGGCGCGGTCGGCCACCGCTGCCGGTTGCAGCTCGCGCTCCAGCAATTGCGCCTGCTCCACGAACGCGCGCCGTGCATGCCGCTCGCCCACCACGCGCTCGGCCAGCGCCTGCAGGTCGCCAACCCGCACATGCCCGGGCCATTCGCCGGCCACCGCCGGGCGTTGTGCATAGGGGTCCAGGAACGGCGCAGCGCGTAGCCGCTCGTCCACGCCCGGGCGCCAACGCGCCGACACCAGCATCATCGCACCGACATTGACCAGCAGCGACCAGAACGTGCCATGCGCCAGCGGGTCCCAGCCGCGCATGCCGAACAGCTGCTGCGGCTGCAACCACGCGATGCCGAAGGGCCCGTCCACCAGCCACTGCGGCTGCAGCCAGCCGGCGCGCGTGGCCGCCGGCAGCAGCAACGTGTAGATCCAGGTCGCAAAGCCCAGCACCATGCCGGCCTCCACGCCCTTGCGGCTCGCGCCGCGCCAGTACAACCCGCCGATCAGGCCCGGCGCGAACTGCGCCACCGCCGCGAAGGCCATCAAGCCGTAGGTCGCCAGCGTGGTGTCGTTGGCCACGCTGCGGTGATAGCCATAGGCGACCAACGCCAGCAGCAGGATGGCCACGCGACGGATCCACAACACCCGCGAAGCCACCGCCGCGCGTGCATCGGCGCTGGCTCGCCGGCGCAGCAACATCGGTACCACCAGATCGTTGCTGACCATGGTGGCCAGCGCGATGCTGGCCACGATCACCATGCCGGTGGCCGCAGAAAAGCCGCCGACATAGGCCACCAGCGCCAATACGGTGTTGCCCTGGCTCAGCGGCAACGCCAGCACCACCGCATCGTCCACCACCGTGCTGTTCTGCCCGAACAAGGCGACACCGGCCGAGGCGATCGGCACTACCATGGCCGAAATCACGACCAGGTAGGCACCGAACAACCAGCGCGCACGGCGGATATCGCCCACGTCGCTGCACTCCACCACGGCCACATGGAACTGGCGTGGCAGGCAGATCACCGCCAGAAAGCTCAACAGTGTCTGCGAGATGAAGCCCACCGACGGCGTATGTTCGAACAGCGTGCGTGCCGACTCGGCGATGCGCAGTTGGTGATCGCTCAACCACAGCCACGCGAACAACCCCACGGCCACGATGGCCACCAGCTTGATGACCGATTCCAGCGCGACCGCCAGCATCATGCCGTGATGGTGTTCGGTGGCATCCACTTGACGGGTGCCGAACAAGGTGGCGAACAAGGCCATCAGCAACGCTACGTACAGCGCCGGATCGGCCAGGACGCCACGCCCGGCGCTGCTATGCCCGGTCAGCACCTCCAGGCTCATCGCCACCGCTTTGTACTGCAGCGCCAGGTACGGCACGATGCCGACCAGCGCGATCACCGCCACCAGCGCCGCCAGTCGCCGCGAGCGGCCGTAGCGCGAGGAGATGAAATCGGCGATGGACACGGTGTTCTCGGCGCGCGCGATCAGCGCCAGGCGCTCGATGATGCGCCAGCCGAACAGCAACAACAGCAGTGGGCCGAGGTAGATCGGAAGGTAGCCGATGCCGTTGCGCACCGCCGACCCCACCGCGCCGTAAAAGGTCCACGACGAGCAGTACACCGCCAGCGCCAGGCTGTACACCGCCGGCCGCAGCCACGGCCGTTGTGTATACATCGGCCGGCGATCGCCCCACCACGCCACCCCGAACAGCAGCGCGGCATAGCCCACGGACACCAGCAGCAGAATCCAGCTCGAAACCAACGGGCGTTCCCAGGGCAAGGCGAGCAGGGAGTTTACGGAAAGGGGATTGGCCGTGGGGAGCGTGCTGGACTGTCGGGCCAACAGCCCCCCATCCGCCCTTCGGGCACCTTCCCCCGCAGGCGGGCAGCGGCGGTTAGCAGGGGACTGCCCCATGGCTGCGTGAGGGCGGCCCATCTGGTTGGCCTGCTCCCCTCTCCCGCCTGCGGGAGAGGGTGCCCGAAGGGCGGGTGAGGGCCGCTCAGCCCGGCAGGCGCACCTGCACCCGATACACCCGGCCGGCGGTCACCGCGTGCACGCGCTGATCCGCGCTGACCACACCGTCCACCAGCACTTCCACCGCCACGCGTCCGGCCTCGCGCTGCAGCTGCACCTCGAAGGTCGCACCGCGGAACTGGCGCGTCACCTGCGCCTGCGGCCAGTGCGACGGCAGCTGCGGGCGGATCGCCAACCCATCGCCCTCGCCGACCAGGCCGAACAAACCCTCCAGCACGCAGCGATACACCCAGGCCACCGTGCCGGTATTGAACAGCTGGCTCGAACGTCCGGCCGTACGCGGGTACTGATGCCAGGCACCCCGGTAGTAATTGGGTAGCGACACCGGCAGATGGCCGCGCTGCAGCACATCCTCACGAGTTGGCCCAGGCAACAGCGCGCGCAGGATCTCCCAGGCACGGTCGGATTCGCCAACCTGATAGAGGCTGTACAGATAGAACGCCGCCGCATGGTTGTACACCGCGCCGTTCTCCGCCGCGCCCGGCCACTTCTGGGTCAAGCGGCCCACGTCGTCGCGCATGTGTGTGTACGCCGGCGCCAGCATCACCGGACCATAGGGGGTGTGCAGCTGTTCGCGCACCGCCTCCAGCAGCGCCGCGCGTTGCTGCGCATCGGCCGTGCCGGCCAGCAGTGCGAAGCTCTGCGGATTGAGGTAGATGCGACCCTCCACGTCATCGGCGATGCCGAAGCGCACACCATCGTCGGTGATGCCGCGCGCATACCAGTTGCCGTCCCACAGCTCGCGGTTGGCATCGGCGTTGACCATGCCCACTGCCTTGCCGAACCTGTCTGCCTGCGCACTGCGTCCGTGCGCCGCGCAGATATCCGACCACAGCCGCAGCGCATAGGCGGTGGCCACGGTGAGCCAGCCGGACACCCCCTTGCCGCGCCAGCCGACCATGTTCATCGGGTCGTTCCAGTCGCCTTGCGCGATGAAACTCAGGCCGCGCGCATCGCGCGCATCCAGCAGCCACTGCATCGCTGCATCCAGCCGTTCGGCCACGCTCAGGCGTTGCCCGTCATGGGTCTGCACGATCACATCCAGGATGCCGGCATCGCCGGTTTCGGCCAGATACGCGCTCAGAAACATCGGCAACCACACGCAGTGGTCGGTATGCGGCACTTGATTGATGTATTTCAGCTCGGCGCCTTCCACCAGCAGGATGCCGTCCGGCATCGCACCGCTGGGCTCCTGCTGCGACAAGGCATGCAGCAACGCCGCGCGCGCGGTGGCCGGCTGCAGATAGGCCATGCCCATGTGGTCCTGCAGATAATTGCGGGTCTGCGGATCGGTGGTCAGGCGGTTGACGTCGCCGTGGTAGAACACCTGCCGTGGCAACCAATGATTGACCAGGTTGTCCAGCGCCGGATCCGGCGTGGCAACCTGCACGCAACCGCGCCCGCCTTGCAGATACTGCGCGTAATCGCGCGCGGCGGCGGCGAAGCCGTCCTGGGACAGATAGCGCGCGCGCAGTGCGGCGATCTCCGCATCGTCCTTGGCCGGCCCGAACGCGAAGCGGTACACGCTGGCTGCATCCGGTTCCAGGTGCAGGCGATATTGCAGCGCAGCCGCAGGCGTTTCGTAATGCGCCTCGTGGTTGCCCAGTTGTTCGGCCTGTATCGCCGACGGCGCATGCAGCCCGCCCTCGCCTTCGAAGGCCAGTTGCTGCGCCTCCCAGGCCACCGGCGGCTGTTCGTGCAGCAGGAAGGTGCAGTCCTTGAAATCGCGCTGGCGAAAGTAATCGTCGATCTTCTGGTACGGCGCCACGCTGCGGCAGACGATGCCGCCCAGCGCCGGCTCATAGCCACCGGCCTGGTGCATCCACGACATGTAGCCGACCGGGAAGTACGCATACAGGCTGAACCGGCGCGCGCGTCCGGACCGGTTGTGCACCCGGCATTCCCACAACTCCACCGCATCGTCGGTGGGCAAGGCCACGCATAGGTCCACCACGATGTCGTCATGCTGCACGCGCCAACGCACATCGTGCTTGCCGGCGGAGAATTCGAATGCCTGCGGCGGCGCACGTACCGGCTCGTGCGGCACCGAGTACAGGGCTCCGCTGTCCTCGTCCTTGAGATAGAAGAAACGTCCGGGATGGTGCGCGTAATACGGCTGCTCCGGCATCATGAAGTTGCGCGCTTCCAGCATCGGTGCATGCGCGTACTTCGATGGCTCTGGCTGCATGAATTGGCCGGTGGCGTAGCCGCGGCAGGTGAGCTGCAGCATCATGCGGCGGTTCCACAGGAACCCGCCGGCGTTGGGCATGGCGGTGGGGCTGTAGAGCGCGTAGCGCGCGCCATCGGCGCTGGGCGCCAGCAGGGTGGACAGATCGTCGGAAGCAGCAAGAGGCGTTGCAGACACGGTCAAAGGTGCTCCGGTTCATCGCGCTTGCGCGCGGCCAGTTCGTGCTGGAGACGACGCAGCAAGCCGTCGTCCAGCGGATAAAAACGCATGGTCCATGCCGCCAGCAGGGCGACTGCACCGGGGATCACCGTCAGCAGCAGCACGATGCCGGTCAGCGAGCCGTCGGACTGCGCGCGGTTGGCGACATAGCCCATGCCCGCCAGCACCCAGGCAATCCCCGCCGAAGCCAGCGCCCCGCCGAGTTTCTGCGAGAAGGTGGCCGCCGCGAACGTCATGGCGGTGGCGCGCCGGCCGGTGCGCCATTCGGTGTAGTCGGCACTGTCGGCATACATCGAAAACGCCAGCGGCGATTTCGGCCCCAGCGCCAGGCCGATCAAGGCATTCAGACCGAAGATCGCCCACACCGCATCGGCGGGTACAAAGAACATCAGGCAGCTCAGCACCCCGACCACGGCCAGCAGCACGCCCATCAGCCGGCGCTTGTCCCAGTGCCGGGTCAGCAGCGGGGTGATCGCCGCACCCACCGCCAGCGACACCGAGTAGCTGCCCAGGAACAGGCCGGTGAGATCGGGTCGCTGCACGTAGTACTTGAGGTAGTACACGCCGGCACCACCACGCATCACGATGGTAATCATGATGATGAGCGAGAGCACGAACAGCACGCACCAGGGCTTGTTCTGCAGCAGGTCGGCGATATCCCGGCCGATCGGGGTGCGCTGTTGCGGCGGCGGCTGCACGCGCTCGCGGGTGGTCAGCGCCACGGTGACGAACAGGGCCACCGCCACCGCGCCGTACAGCATCATGGTGCGCTGCCAGCCCAGCGCGTCGTTGCCGGCGCCGAACCAGGCCACCAGGTCCAGCGTGCAGTAGTTGACCAGGGTGGTGCCGGCGAAGGCGGCGATGAAGCGCAGGCTGATGAGGCTGGTGCGCTGGTTGCTGTCGGCGGTGATGACTCCCGACAGCGCCGAGTAGGGAATGCTCACCACGGTGTAGGCCAGCATCATCAGCAGGAAGCTGATCGTTGCCCACCACATGCGCCCGTGCTGATCCAGGTCCGGCGTGGTGTACGCCAGCACGCCGGTCAGCGCCATCGGCAGCGCGCCCCACAGCAGGTACGGACGGAACTTGCCCCAGCGGCTACGCGTGCGATCGGCCAGGGCACCCATCGCCGGGTCGGCAATCGCATCGGCGATTTTGGTCAGCAGGATCATCGTGCCCACCGCCGCGGCCGGCAGGTGCATGGTGTCGGTGTAGAAGATCAGCAGGAACGAACCGATGTTGGCCCAGTACAGGTTCAGGCCCAGATCGCCGGCGCCGTAGCCGAGTCTTTCGCGCCAGCGCAAGCGCGCCGATGCGGGAGACGGTGCGGGTGATGACGTCATCGACAGACCTCCGGGTGCGTTGTACCCGGCCGGGCACGCCGTTACGCTGGGTGCCCGCTCACCTGGCAAGGAGCGCCGACGCTACACCACGCATCGGCTGCCGCCAACGTGCAATCGGCTCAAATGCCGAATCGATCCGGAGATATAACCTGACGTGATGGACACCGCCGCACTCGCCATACCCGCGTCCGCTTCGCCCCTGGCCATCGTGGTGATGGGCGTGTCCGGCAGCGGCAAGACCACCATCGCACAGGCCCTGGCCGCACATTACGGCTACCGTTTCCTGGATGCCGACGACTACCACAGCGTGGCCGCGCGCGCGCAGATGGCCGCTGGCCAGCCGCTCACCGACGCCATGCGGGTGCCATGGGTGGAACTGCTGTCGGCCACCTTGCGCGACTGCGTGCACGCCGGCGAATCGGTGGTGCTGGCGTTCTCCGGGTTGCGCAGCTCGCACCGGCAATTGCTGCGCGGCAGCGGTATCCCGATGCGTTTCGTGTTCCTGCATGCCGCCCCGCAGGTGATCGCCGCGCGCCTGAGCGCCCGCGCCGGCCACTTCATGCCGCCCAGCCTGCTGGACAGCCAGCTGCAAACACTGGAGCTGCCACTGGACGAAGCCGATGTGGTCGCGGTGGATGTGGATGCCAGCGTGCCGGAGGTGGTCCAGGACGCAATCGCGCAGCTTGCCCGCACAAGGACCGAGCCGGCCTAGACAGACCGCCGTGCCGCCCGTTCCGCGCTGCAATGGCGTGTGGGCGGTGTGGGTGCCGGCGCCGCCGGCAGCCCTGCATGGCCACTACAACCGGGTGACCTGGCACAGCCGGATCTGCCCGGCTTCCAGTCCATGGGCCTCGGCGGCACGGCGGCGCAGGGCGCAGACCAGGCCCGCCGCATCCAGCTCGCCGTCGGCAGGCACTTGCACGCTGTGCGCCAGCTGCCCCCACAGCACGGCCCGGCCATCGCAATACCCCTCGTAATCGGCGAAGTAATGCAGTTGACGCGGCTCAGGTACCGACGTGGACATCGCCCTGGATCTCCGTGCAGCCAAGGTGTTCCAACGCGATCTCCAGCCCGAGCAGATAGCTCTGCGCGCAGTAGCCGCGTACGGTGGCGATGCAATGCGGCAACCCGGCCGGCAGGCAGCGTTCCGGCCTGTCGGCACTGTCGTCGTGGGTCTCCACGTAGGGATACGGCAGCGCGCCCAGCACCCGGTGCAGGCGCGGGCTATCCACGCAACTGCCTGGATCGATCAACGCGATCTCCATCCGCGCCTGGCCAGCCACGCGCAAGGCATCCAGCAATTCCTGCTCCGAGCCGCAGGCACGCAACGCCACCGTCCTGCCCGCATCCCCGGCGCATTCCACCAATTGCCGGATTACCGCGCGCGGCAACGGCTGCGGACCACGGACCAACGGCAACGATGCCTCCGGCCCACGCACGATCATGATCGACATGGCGGCGCCCTCAGGCCGCCACGCGCAGCGGCGCGTGCAACGACGGTAGGCAACGCGCCGCGATCCCCAGCGACATCGCATAGGCACGCGAGGCATCGTGCGGGGCGATCACCACCGCCAACGGCGCATGCTGCGGGTGCAGCCAGGGCTCCAGCTCCTGCGCCGCATCGGTATGCAGCTCGATATACGGCGTGGGCAGCGCATCCACCGCCGCACGCAGCGCCCTGGCGCAGCCACGCTCGGACAGGGGCAGATCGCCCGAATCCAGCAGCACCAGCTCTACCTCGGCATCACCGCCGGCCGCCTGCAGGCCGGCAATCAGGGTTTCCACATCGCTGCACGCCAGCGTGCGCAACGCACGGCCGGCACAGTCGGCCTGCATTGGCGCCGATGGCGCCGGATCAGTCTGCGGGCCTTGCAAAATCAGGATACACATCGTGTTTGGCTCAACGCACCGTAGTGCGGGGAGGCCAAGGTAGGCCCGGGTGGCATAAAGGAGCTATCGGCACCACGGCCTGCCAGCATAAAGAGTTCGTAAGGACTGGCAGCCAGGCCCTATCGCGAAGGTGGAGTCCGCTTCACGCCACGGCAACATGACGCAGGGAAATCAGCAGCCGGCTATCAACGCGTCTTCGAACGTGGGCATCGCTGTGGGAAGCACCCCAATGGCCAGCGTCCTGCGAGCAGCTTCCCATCAATAAACGGCAATGTTCTTTTGAGTGATTCTTGCAGGCAGACGATTAGCCGTGCCAGTGCCGGTATGCGCTCCACGACCTCGCGACCAAAGATCACTTCGGAGACCAGGCCCATGTTGAGCATGTCGATGATGCGACAGAGATAGGATTTTCCACACACCCACCAGGTGTAGTGCGAGTCCACGATCAAGATATGGTCCGCGCGCACCCCTTCGTTCTTTTCCAGATCATCAAGCTCCAGGCCATCCAGTAGCGTCTCGTAGACACCATCTGCCACGCGGCTGCCGAAGGTAGTGGTGTAGTAATACTCCTTGATTTCCCAGACCGCTATGGGATTGACGGTCGAAGGAAACGCGCCATCGACGCGGCGTGCCAGCGTGCGTAGCGGGATGCCATTGCGGGTGAATGTCGTCAGCTGACGTGGGTCGTAGTCGCACGCTACATCGCCGATGACTTCGTGCACCAGCATGTTGACCAAACCCGTCAGGAAGGCGGGTGCAGCCATTGCGCCCTTCTGTTTGTTCATGGGAAGTGGAACGAAACGCAGCGGATTGACGCGCGCATTTACTTCCCAATAGAGTGCGCTGGCATCCGCTGCATTCATGAGATTGGGCCGTACCGTGTTGTTGAGCACATCGGCGCGATAGGCAAAATAACGGTGCAGTGTTTCCCCCAGTTCCGTTGCACAGCCATTGCGCAGCACCAGCGCGGGGCTGAGCCTCAGGTCGGTCAACGCAGTCGCCATCTGCTCGACACGATGGATCTTCACCGTTCCAGAACCCTTGAGCGCTCCGCGCGCTACGCGGTTCGTGTATCCCAGCTGTTCCGATAGTGTGCGAACCAGCGCCCAGAACGCCTGCGGCTGCCGCATGAATTCTGGATTGCCTCTCACTGCTCTCCCTTCTCGAACAATGCAATGAAATCATGGAGGCCGACGCCAAGAACGCGGCACAGCTCCATCAACTCAACGAAGTCCACGCGGCGTTCGCCGCTTTCGTACTTGCTGACGTAGGATTGCGGCTTGCCGAGAGCGCTGGCGACGTCGGTCTGGGTCAGATCGGACTGGATCCGCAGATCGCGAAGCAGTCGAGCAAGCAGCGCGTAGCGGTCTATGGGCGTCGTCATCGGCGGCACTCTAGAGCCGAGTTGCCAACTATCCCAATTCAGGATATTCTTGCCGGCATGAATCAGCTCACCCGCCCACCCATGCCAGAGCGCCATGCGTTCAAGGGCCAACTCCTGAAATGGGTGGGTAACAAGCAGCGATTCGCCGAAGAGTTGATTTCTTACTTTCCAGCGAACTTCAACACCTTCGTTGAACCGTTCATCGGTAGTGGCGCCGTGCTGGCGACGCTGGCCCCCGAACGCGCGATCGCTGGCGATGTCTTCGGGCCGCTGATTGAAATCTGGACGACGCTGAAAGACGATCCGCAGCGGTTGGTCGCCTGGTACCAGGAGCGACATGCCCTCATTGAGGACATGGGCAAGATTCCGGCCTACAAGTCTGTCCTGGCTTCGTACAACCGCGCCGCCAATGGTGCTGATCTGCTGTTCCTGTCGCGCACCTGCTATGGCGGAGTGATTCGCTTCAGAAAATCCGACGGCTTCATGTCCACACCGTGTGGCCCGCATCGACCGATGCCGCCCGCTAATTTCGCGAGCCGCGCACATACCTGGCATCAGCGGATCAAGGGTACGCGATTCCACCACGCGGACTATCGCGAACTGATGCAGCGCGCCAAACCGGGCGACTTGGTGTACTGCGATCCGCCCTATGTGGATTCGCAGTCCATCTTGTACGGTGCGCAAGGCTTTCGATTGCCTGAGTTGTTCGAGGCCATTGCAGCGTGCAAGCGGCGTGGGGTCTATGTGGCCTTGAGCATCGATGGGACCAAGAAGTCCGGCAACAATGTCGTGCAGATTGATCCGCCAGCCGGTCTGTTCAAGCGCGAGGCCTTGGTCAACTGTGGCCGGTCCATGCTGCGCAGATTCCAGATGGACGGCCAAACGCTGGAGTCTGAACTGGTCGCCGACCGTCTACTGCTGACTTACTGATCCATCGCGCGCCATGGTCGGCCGGGGCCAAACCACTGAGCGATGACGCGCACGCATGGCCGCTGTGGGAGTGGAATCGCCCTATACGCCCACCACCGGCCGCAGGCACAGCCAGATGGCGCACCAGTGCGACAACGCGCCGCCCAAGACGTGGGCGTGCCAGATGGCGCGGTTGTAGACCATGGACTTGCGCACATAGAAGCCCACGCCCACGGTGTAGAACGCACCGCCGGCAACGATGAGCCACAACACCGCGCTGTCCAGCCCGGCGATCATCTGGTTGATCACCACGACGCCCGCCCAGCCCAGCAGCAGGTAGATCGCCACCCAGAAGCCCTTGGCGATGCCGGGCAGGCACAGCTTGGCGAACACGCCGAACAACGCCACGCTCCACACCGTCAGGATCATGGCCCAGCGCCAGGCACCATCGAGCGCGACCAGGAAGAACGGGGTGTACGAACCGGCGATCATCACGAAGATGCCGGCATGGTCGAACTTGCGCAACATCGGCTGGCGCAATGGCGGGGCGAAGTTGTACGCCGCCGAGCAGGCGAACATCACCAGCAGGCCCAGCGCGTAGACGCAGGTGGCCAGCAGCAGGGTCTGGTTGGCATGCGCGCGCCAGATCATCCAGGCGCCACCGACGATGGCCAGGAACAGACCGGCAGCGTGCACGATCACATCCGCACGGCGGGCAGCGGGAGTCTGGTAATGCGGAACGAGGGCGCTGGGGGGCACGGGCACGGTGGGTCTTGGAGAGGGGGAACCCACAGCCTGCAGGTTGGGCATGACGCTGTGGGGTCCACAGCATACCCGCTTGCTGAATTGGCTCAGTGACACGGGCTCGCCCATTCGGGCCGTGTCTCATACCCTGAGGCACCTCCCCTGTCTCATGCTCCTCTTTGGGAGCCGCCGTATGCCTCCGTTTGCCCTCGCTCCCCGTACCGAAACCGCCGAACGCGCCCTGGCCACCACCGATGGTCGGCCCAGCCGCGACGGCGCACTGCTCACCCAGCGCCTGGAACGGCGCTACCACGACCGCATCACCGGCAGCTTCACCCTCCCCGGGCGCGAAGGCAGCTACGCACCGATCCCGGAAGATGTGCCGGCCGCCTTGGCCGATGCACTGCGTGCGCGCGGTATCGGCCAGCTCTACAGCCATCAGGCCGACGCCTGGGCAGCAAGCCAGCGTGGCGAGCATGTGGCGATCGTGACGCCCACCGCCTCTGGCAAATCGCTGTGCTACACGCTGCCGGTGGTGAGCGCAGCGATGACCAGTGGCGCCAAGGCGCTGTACCTGTTCCCGACCAAGGCGCTGGCGCAGGATCAGGTGGCCGAGCTGCTGGAGCTCAACCGCGCCGGCGAGCTCGGGGTGAAGGCCTTCACCTTCGACGGCGATACGCCTGGCGATGCGCGGCAGGCGATCCGCCTGCATGGCGACATCGTGGTGAGCAACCCGGACATGCTGCACCAGGCCATCCTGCCGCATCACACCAAGTGGGCGCAGTTCTTCGAGAACCTGCGCTATGTGGTGATCGACGAGATCCACACCTATCGCGGGGTGTTCGGTAGCCATGTCACCAACGTGCTGCGGCGGCTCAAGCGCATTTGCGCGTTCTACGGCGCCAGCCCGCAGTTCATCCTGTGCTCGGCCACCATCGGCAACCCGCACGCGCACGCGCAGGCCTTGATCGAAGAGCGCGTGCATGCCATCACCAAGTCCGGCGCGCCCACCGGCGACAAGCATGTGCTGTTGTGGAACCCACCGGTGGTCAATGCCGATCTCGGCCTGCGCGCTTCGGCGCGTTCGCAGAGCAACCGCATTGCACGTATCGCCATCAAGAGTGGGTTGAAGACGCTGGTGTTCGCGCAGACACGCTTGATGGTGGAAGTGCTGACCAAATATTTGAAAGACATCTTCGACCACGACCCGCGCAAGCCGCCACGCATTCGCGCCTACCGCGGTGGCTACCTGCCCACCGAACGCCGCGAGGTGGAACGCGCGATGCGCGCCGGCACCATCGACGGCATCATTTCGACTTCTGCGCTGGAACTGGGCGTGGATATCGGCGCGCTGGACGTGGTGATCCTCAATGGCTACCCCGGCAGCGTGGCGGCCACCTGGCAGCGCTTCGGCCGCGCCGGGCGGCGCCAGCAGCCGGCGCTGGGCGTGTTGGTGGCCAGCTCGCAACCGTTGGACCAGTACGTGGTGCGGCACCCGGATTTCTTTGCCGATGCCTCGCCCGAACATGCGCGCATTGCGCCAGACCAGCCGCTGATCCTGTTCGACCACATCCGCTGCGCGGCGTTCGAATTGCCGTTCATTGCCAGCGAACCATTCGGCCCGATCGACCCGCTGGTGTTCCTGGAAGCGCTGGCTGAAAGCGAAGTCGTCCACCAGGAAGGCGACCGCTGGGAATGGATTGCCGACAGCTACCCGGCCAACGCGGTGAGCCTGCGCTCGGTGGCCGACGGCAACTTCGTGGTGGTGGACAAGAGCGACGGCAAGCAGCAGATCATCGCCGAGGTGGATTATTCGGCCGCCGCGCTCACCCTGTACGAAGGCGCCATCCACATGGTGCAAAGCACGCCGTATCAAGTGGAGCGGCTGGATTGGGAAGGCCGCAAGGCCTATGTCACGCGCACGCATGTGGACTACTACACCGACAGCATCGACTACACCAAGCTGAAAGTGCTGGACCGCTTCGAAGGCAGCCTGGCCGGGCGTGGCGACTGCCATCATGGCGAAGTGCATGTGGTGCGGCGCGTCTCCGGCTACAAGAAGATCCGCTACTACACGCACGAAAACATCGGCTACGGCCCGGTGAACCTGCCCGACCAGGAGCTGCACACCACGGCGGTGTGGTGGCAGTTGCCGCAGGCCACGCTGGGCAAGGCATTCGCCTCCAGGCAGGATGCATTGGATGGATTTTTAGGGGCGGCGTATGCGCTGCATGTGGTGGCGACGGTGGCGGTGATGGCCGATGCGCGCGACCTGCAAAAAGCGGTGGGCAATGGCGACGGCGCCTGGTTTGCGGTGGCCGACCAGACCGGGCGCGGGCAATTGCGCGGCGTGGAAGAAGGCGAGCAAGGCGCGGTGGAACTGCAGCAGGCCTTCGTGCCCACGGTGTACCTGTACGACAACTTCCCCGGCGGCGTGGGCTTGAGCGAGCCGCTGTGGCTGCGCCAGGCCGAGCTGCTGCAGCGCGCGGATGAGCTAGTGCGTCGCTGCGACTGCACGGCCGGCTGCCCGGCCTGCGTCGGCCCGGTGCTGGCCGCGCACGAGCAAGGCAAGGGCGAATCGCCCAAGTCGCTGGCGTTGACCGTGCTGGCGCTGTTGTTCGATGCCGATGCGCCGCTACGCCATGCCACCCAGGCCGATGACGACCTGGCGCTGGATGTAGGTGCATGAGCGTGAGTGCGGACCGCCTGCGGTTGTTGCGGCGTCAGGCCGGGCACGCCTATGTGCCGGCGGCGGTTGCAGATAGCGGTGCAGTGGATGGTGCGGATGGGTGCGCTGCGGTTGATGCGGATGGCGATACACACCCGATGCGCTCGGCAGTGGTCGGCCAAACCTCTGCTGATGCGGTGGGTGCGGATGCTGTTGCAGGCGATGTGCGCGCGCGTGCCGCACGTGAGATGCCTGCCACGGCGCAGCCGCCGATGCCTGGCAGCGATCCTGGGCTGAGCGCAGAACGTTTGCGCCTGCTACGCCGTCAGGTCGGCGGGCTGACGCCCACGGCGCACAAGGACACTGCGGTGATGCCCACGCGTGCGCAACGTCAGCCGGCGTCGGGTGCTGCTGCATCTGTCTCGCGCGCTGTGCCGCGCGAGACTGCGGTACGAAGCGCGCCGTCGGGCAGTGTGGATGCCGTCCGTGCAGCGCGTACCCAGCCCGCAACACCGGCCACGACACGCCGCGCCTTGCAGGCGCCGGTGGTGGCACCGCATGCACGCGATAGCTCGGCGTTTGCCTGGGTGGACCACGAGGTCCGCCACAAGCCGGCCGGCGCGGCGGCCGATGCCGCAGCAAGCCGACCGGCTGTGGGCGCGACACCTGCTACGCCCACATCCATCCCGATACACCAGCGGCACACCGACATCGCCGGCCTGCGCAAGATGATCGGCCTGCGCGAGCGCGCGGTGTCGGCGCACACGCCGGTACGCACGCCATCGACCGACCGGCATCTGCCCGGCAACGAGATCGCACCTGGCTTGCACCTGATCGAAGCCTTCCTGCCACAGCCGATCCCATGCCAGGCGCTATCGCTGGCGTTCGCCAAACGCGAGGACGCAGTGGACCCGCTGGACCTGCTGTTCTTCGACACCGAAACCACCGGGCTGGCCGGTGGCACCGGCACGCGTGCCTTCATGATCGGCGTGGCGCAGTGGTGCACGGATGCCGTACAAGGCACCGGGCTGCGCGTGCGGCAACTGATGATGTCCACGATGGCGGCAGAAAGCGCGATGCTGGATCTGTTCCGCAGCTGGCTGTCGCCACAGACCGTGTTATCCAGCTACAACGGCCGCTGCTACGACGCCCCGCTACTCAAGACGCGCTACCGGCTGGCGCGGCGCGGCGATCCGCTGTCCGCACTGGACCATGTCGACCTGTTGTTCCCCACCCGCCGCCGGTACCGCGGCACCTGGGAGAACTGCAAGCTGTCCACCATCGAACGGCAACTGTTGCGCGTGGTGCGCGAAGACGACCTGCCCGGCTCCGAGGCGCCGGCCGCCTGGCTGAGCTATCTGCGCGGCGGCAGCGCGCGCAACCTGCGCCGCGTGGCCGAGCACAACCACCAGGACGTGGTGACGCTATCGCTGCTGCTGCAACGCCTGGTGGCGGTGGAGGCGCAGGAGCGCGAGGCGATCGCGTTGATGGAGACACCGTAACGTTGGGCGCGGCGCTGGCACGGCGTGGCCCCGCATGCCGCCGTGTCAGGCTGCGGCTGCGCAGGATCACGTGCCACTGTCACAGCTCCGGCTCGGTCTGTCTGGCTTGCTCATTGAGGTAATGGGTCACCGGTGCACCACGGTACTGATCGGTCAGTCGCCCAAAGGATTCGGCGCGTGCATCCACCGCCTGCCTGGCTGCGGTGTCGTACGCGCGTTCTGCCGAGCGATCCAGAAGGCGGCCTTCGCGCACTGCCGCCACATGGGCCGGGTCTGCGGGCCTGGAGGAGGCGCGGAATTCGACGGTGCGCTGCTCCACGATCGCCGCATCGCGTGCGGTATCGATGGGGGTCTCGGGCGGCAGGTCCAGTTCCATGCCGGTGTGACCACGCGCCAGCGTGCGGTTTTCCAGCAGCGCCAGTAGTTCTTCGTCGGGCTGGTCGGTCAGCAGGCTTTCGCCGGCATCGCGAAAGGCGCCGGCGGTGGTGCGCTGGATCCCGAAGGCTTCGTCGCTCAGCTTCTGCATCTCGCCGAAGTTGCGCCAGACGTAATAGTCCTTGTCGTGGTTGGCGCGCGGCAGTGAGAAATCCTCATACCGATAGCCTGACGAAAACGCCGCCTGCGCGTAGGACGAGTCCGGCTGGCGCAGGCGTGTGCGTGTCAGCTCCATGGCCTTGCCCGCAGCGCTCTGCTGATCGGTGGCCACCGCCTCCACGATGACCGGGCGCATCTTGTTCCAGCTTTCCAACCACTGCACCGCCGTATCGGCCAGTCCCTCCGGGCCATCGTCCTTGCCCGGGAAGAACTCGCGCAGCTGCGCGTCGGCGAGCATGCCCTGGCTGAAGACCGGCACCACATTGATCTTGGCCAGCAGGCGATCGAGCGCGGCCCGGCGTGGCGCATCCTGGGAGTGCAGCGGATTGATCTGATAGTGCTTGTAAAGATTGGACAAAAATTGATCGAATCCACCCGTGTAGTACTTGGCATAGAGCTTGATCGCGGCCCCCTGGCACAGATCCGGCCGGCGCATCAGCAGCATCGCCACCGCCTCGGCGGTATCTTCCTTGCAATCCAGCGCCACCGACATCGCCTCCGGCTTCTGCAGCGCATGCTCCAGTGCCTGCTCCACGGCGGCAATGGTCTGATCGGTCTTGATGAAGTCGCCATCGACCGGGTTGCGGATCACCAGCGGCATCTCGCGCAGCTGGGCGAACGGTACCTGCGAGACCAGCCTGTTCTGCGGATCGTCGGTCATGCGCCCAATGCTGAAGTCGTGCATCAAGACCGGCACGCCGTCGGCACTGACCTCGACATCCAGCTCCAGGTTGCGATACCCCTGTGCGTAGGCGCGATCGATGGCAGCCAGCGAGTTTTCCGGAATGCCGGCGTGGTTGTCGAACAGGCCCCGGTGCACCATCACGTCCTTGCCCAGAGCGCGCGTGCTGGGCGCCTGGAAGTACGCGTCGTGCACGAGCTCCTTGCGGTGCTTGCGCAAAAGCGCGTCCTTGCCGGCCACCAGACGATGGTCGTTGGCCTTGAAGAAGGCTGCGCCGCCGTCGCGCGCCGGTACCTCGTGTCCGTGGTAGCGCGCGGCTTGCTGCAACTTGCGACGCGGCTGCATGGGTGCGGTGGACTTCAGCCAGCCAGGTGTTTTCAGTCCATGGCCGGACAGATCCAGCGCCTTGCGCAACGCAGCGCGTGCTGCATCGCTGAAGGTGTCGTCAGGCGCAAACGCGCGCTGCAGATCGAAGATGATGCGGCCTTGATGCGCATCGACCAGCACCGGGCCCGCCGCTGCACGGGAGTGATCCGGCAAGTCGGCTGTCATTGCATCGAACGCGGCGGTATCCAGATACACCGGGTCCAGCGCTCCGGCGGCAAAGCGTGCCGCGATGCTGGCGGGCTTGGTCACCTTGCCGGCCTTTGCAAGCTGCCTGGCAAGCGTGCTTTGCGCGGCCTGCAAGGTGATCTGCCTTGCCTGCACTTCAACCAGGCGTTGCTCCGAAAACTTGCTGTCCAGTGCCACCAGTGCCTGCTTGCCGGTCATGGCGCTGTTGTCCAACGGCGCCAGTGGCGGTTGCATCAACGCCCGGCGACGCGGACGTGGACCTAGTGGCGGGTTGCCGCCGGGCACGTGCGGCACCTCCATCGGGGTGGTCGGGCTGGTGTGCGTCGGTGTTGCCAGCGCGGTGGTGGGCGTGGCAACTAGTTGCGAAGGAGCAATACGCATGACGATCTCGAGAGCACTGCGGGCTGTCAGTAAAGCGCTTGGCATATGACAATGCGCAACCGAGGCGAACTATGCCGCCACGATGCGAAACAATGCCCGCCGCAACGCCGGCACGCGCATCAGTTGGTCCACGGCCTGCGCTAGAACAGCGTTTCCTTGAACGGCAGCATGGCTGGGCCCAGCACCGTCGCATGTGCCTGCACCTGCCCGACCAGCAACGCCGGATACGGCAATGCGACGCCGCGCCGTGGCGCGGGTTCGAAGGCGATGCGTGCGACCAGCCGCTGCGCAAGATCTGCCGACAGACGCTCGCCGAAGACGATGACACGCGGGTCGATCAACGCGATGACCGCCGCCACCGCCTGGGTCACTGTGGGTTGCACCTCATCCAACCAGGCGTCGACCTGCGGCCATGCCGGATCGTCGTGCTGCAGCATGGTGTGCAGGTGCGGCCGCACATGGCCATCGGCGACCAGCGCCTGGCGCAGGCTTTCCAGCGTTGGCCGCGCGCTGCCGATGATGGCCGAGATACGCTCCATTTCGCCAACATTGCCGTGTGTGTGCCGCAGCGCACCTTACCGGCGGCGATCACACCTGCGGCAAACCCATCGGCGATCGTCAGATAGACCAGATCCGGCAATTGGCGGCCGACTCCGTACAAAGTTTCGGCCAGGGCGGCGCAATGGGCGTCGTTGTCCATCCAGACCGGCAACTGCAGCGGTCGGCGATGAACCGGCCCAGCTCCACCTGCATCCAATCGGCGGCCAGCGTGAGCGGCGGATTGACCCGCGTGCCGTCGCCGATGCGCGGGCCAGTCATGCTGACCCCCACCCCGAATAGCGGCCGCCGGTCCGCACCGGCGGCCTGCAGCAACTGCTCCACCAGTTCCGGCAGCCACGCCGCGACCCGTTCCAGCGTCAGCGGGAACGCGGTGAGCTGGCGCATGCCGCGCATCTGCCCGGCGAAGTCGATCAGCACCATCGCGATGCCATCGACCATCAACGACACTCCCACGCTGTACGCGTAGTCGGGCACCAAACTCAACTGGACGCTGGGTTGGCCGCGACCTCGCCGCAGCAACGGGCCGAGCTGGAGCAGCCCATGTACAACCAGCAGGTCGATGATGCCCTTGGTGCCAGGAACGCTGAGCCCGCTGGCGCGCGGCAGATCGGCACGCGCCACCTGGCCGGCGTGCGGATCAGACCCAGCAACGCGCGCTCCCTGGAACCGGCTGCCTGCCCGTCGCTGCGGCGGCGGTAACGCGAACGGATAGCCGCGCTGGCGAAGAATGAAGACATGGGACAGCAAAAGGACCAGTGTTGTCACATAAGTTTAAATTAAGCAGGTCAATTTGATCGACCTGCGGCCACCGCGTTGGGGCCGCCCGACAGTGCGGATCGTGCCTTGCGTCTTTTTCATTCCTCGTTCTCTGGTCCCCTTGGGTCCGCTCCAGCCCGCATCCCACAGCGTCGCATGGTGTCGTACGCGCTGGGCATGGCCGTGGTGGGCTGGATGCAGGCGCCGGCGCCCGCCGCCGCTGCGCCCGCCGATGCCGCAGCGCAGACCCTCGATGCGGTGCAGGTCCGCACCTCTTTCCAGTCGCAGAACACGCGCGCCATCGCCACCAAACAGGCCGCGCCCACCATCGTGGATTCGGTCGCCGCCGACAGCATCGGGCAACTGCCGGATTTCAACGTCGGCGATGCGCTGCGCCGCGTCACCGGCGTGAGCACCGTGGAGTACCAGGGCGAGCCGCGCTATGTGACAGTGCGCGGCCTCAACGGCAACTACAACAGCATGCTGATCGACGGCTTTGCATTCGCCAGCAACGACATCGGCAGTCGTCAGGCCCTGATGGATGTGCTGCCGGCGAACTTCGTCGACCGCATCGATGTGGTGAAGTCGCTGCTGCCGGAAAACGACGGCGGCGCGATCGGCGGGGTCACCAACCTGGTCACCGCCACCGGCTTCGGTCGCCCGGACGGCCTGCTGACCGCCTCGGCCAAGGGCGGCGCCAACCTGATGGGAAGCCGCTATGGCGGCCTTACGCCGGTGGGCGAAGGCGAGCTCAAATGGGGCAGGCGCTTCGGGCGTGACGGCACGTTTGCATTCCTGGGCGCAGCCAGCGTTTGGCACCGCGAGATCTCGGTGCCGCAGCAGGAAAACGGCGGCGCCCTGAACTGGTACAACGCCGACGGCACGCGCGCGCCGGTGCCTTACGGCGGGGTCGGTGACGCGGTACCGAGCGAACGGCGCTGGTACAACTACGACAACACCCGCGAGCGCCGCGGCCTGACCGCGCGCGTGGATTGGCAGCCCGACGGCCCGCTCAGCGGCCATGTGTCCGGATATGCGTTCCGCCAGCGCGAGGCCTCCAACCGCGCCACCCAGGCTGCGCAGGTCCAGAACAGCGCGCGCCTGACCCGCACCGGCCCGCAAAGCGGCACGCTGGACAACCTCAACCAGCTCGTCGAGCTGGGGCAGTTGCGCTGGAAGCGCGGCCTGTCCGGCATCAACGGCGAACTGCTGGCCGAACTGCCGGCGCAGTGGCGCGGCGCGCTGCGCGCAAGCACCTCGCGTGCCACGGTGGACAACCCGCAGACCTGGGATCGCTTCCAGCAAAACCGCCTGGCCTATGGCTTCGACTGGAGCGGCGAACTGGCCGCCTTCGCGCCAGTGAGCCCAGCCCTGACCGAGGATCCCACCCGCTACGCCAACCTCAACCACCAGCAGGAGCGCACGCGCTACGCCGAGCGGGTCAACGACCTGCAACTGGAGTTCAGTCGCAACATGGACGAAGACAGCCAGGGGCTGGGCCTGGCCTGGGGCCTGCGACAGGTGCGCACGCATATGCAGACCGCATTCCAACGCACCACCTGGAGCGGGTTGCCGTATTCGCTGGCCGATGTGCTGGGTCCCCCGACCTGCGCCCTGGGCTGCACCACGCAGATGATGACCATCGACCCGGCATTGGCCGACGCACGCTGGGATGCGGTTGCTGGCCAGGCGCGCGGGGTGCCAGACACTACCGCGCAGAATAGCGGCAGTTACGCCGTCGACGAGCAGGTGCGCGCTGGCTTCGCCCAGGCGCAGTGGCGAGACGAACGCTGGCGTCTGGCCGGTGGCGTGCGCCTGGAGCAGACCCGCTTCGACAGCACCGGCCAGCAGCTGAGCGGTAGCGTGTGGAGTCCGGTCGGCGCGGAGCGCACCTACCGCACCTGGCTGCCGTCGCTGGCCGGCCAGTGGCAGACAAGCGCCAATGGCACCTTGCGTGTTGGCGCTTCGCGCTCGATCGGGCGCCCGAGGCTGGACCAGATGGCGCTCAACGGCGGCGTGCTCACACTGGGCAGTACCCCGCCGACGCTCAACCAGGGCAACCCGGACCTGCAACCGCGCCGCTCGCAGAATCTGGACCTTGGCCACGACTGGACCTTCGACGACGGCGGCAGCCTGCTGTCGATCGCGCTGTTCCGCAAGACCATCGACAACGAGATTTTCCGCTACGGCCAGTTGCAGGAAATCGACGGCCAGCAGGTGCTGGTCACCCAGCCGCGCAACACCGACCACCCGGTGCGCATGCGCGGCGCCGAACTCGGCGCGATCAAGGAACTCGGCCCGTGGCTGCCCGCGCTTGCCGGGCTGTCGGTCGGGGCCAATGTGACGTTCCTGCACGTGGACTACCCGGTGGTGCTCGGCGATGGCATCCGCACCACGCTGGACGTGCTGCCGCAGCAGCCCAGGCAGTTGTGGAACCTGACCCTGAATTACGCCAGCGGGCCGCTGCGCAGCACGCTGGCCTGGAGTCGCACCGGCGAGCTGTGGGACGACCGCTACCCCAACTACAGCAGCCAGCAGGAGTTCTATCGCAACCGCTACCAGCAACCGCTGGACCGCCTGGACCTGAAACTGGCCTGGGATATGTCGCCCATGCTGGCAGTGAGCCTGGACGTGCTCAATCTGGCCGGTCAGGGCTACCAGTACCGCATCGGCCGCAATCAAGAATACGTGCAATCGGCCTGGAAGATGGCGCCCACCGTGATGCTCGGCATCAGCGTCAAACTCTGAGAAAATCCCTATGTCGTCGTTTCTGGACACACGCATCAGCCGCCGGCATCTGATGGCCGCCACCGCCAGCGCCGCGCTGCTGACCAACGGTCTGCCTGCGCTGGCCAACACACCGCCGCTGGATGTGGGGCGCAAGTTTTTGCGCTCGCGGCGGCCGATGGCATTTGCCGGCAATACCTTCGTTGGTCATCTCGAACAACAGGGCGACGGCTACGACAGTTTCGACCACGTGCTGGATATCTACCGCGAACTGCCCGAGCACCGCTTCGCGAACAAGTTCGCGCTGCTGCCGCCCAGCAGTTATCACGTGACCTTGCTGGGCGGAGTCAACGAGAGCGACCGCGCCAGCGGGCCATGGCCCGGCGATCTGACGCGCGATGTGGCATTGAGCGAGATCCATGCCGATTTTCTCGCGCGGCTGACGCAGCGCACGGCAGCGCCGCTGGGTGCGTGCAGTTTTGTGGTGAATCCGGCTGCGGCAAAGACCGGCAACAACAACAACCTGCTCATCCCGCTGCGCCCTGCCGATACGCAGACCGCACAGCGCCTGGAAGCCACCCGCCAGGGGCTGATGACGCTGACCCGCCTGCAGCGCCCGGACTACGTCAATTTCCAGTTTCATATCTCGTTGGCCTACCTGTGCGAAACGCTCGATAGCGCAGAACGGGCGGCCTATCGCGCCGCAGTGGGCGACTGGCTCAAGCGGCTCGCGGCCGCAGGCCCGATCACGATCCCGCGTTTTCACTTTTGCACGTTCGCGGATATGGACGCGTTTCGGACGGTGCGGGAGGTGTGATGTTGGGGAGTCGGGAATCGATGCGCGGATTGAGTGTCGGAGCTGGTGCCTGATTGATCGCGGTTGCAATGAAATAGATGCATGAGCATTGTGACGATGCGGTTGTCACCCTCCCTCCCGTTACGAGAGCAGCTGTCTGGCTCACTTGGCTGTAGCGGACCCTGTGATCTCGCACCTATGCGTGGGGGATGACCAGCAATGTGGCTATCGGCGCGACCAGTGACGACCTTGCCGAATTTGCCGCTCTCGCACAGCTGACGAGCAACCTCACCGCACGCGCTTGGACATCGCCGCTTCATCGTCCAGCCAGTTGCTGCCCTTGTTGGTCAGGAAGAACAGGTAGACCACCAACGACACCGCGATGACCGCGGTTGCATAGATCACGAATTCGCTCACATGGCCGGTCTTCAACGACGCCTGGTACAGCAGTGGCGCCGTGCCGCCGAAAGCGGAGTTCGCCAGCGCGTAGCCAAGCCCCACGCCCAACGCGCGCACGTGAGTGGGGAACAGCTCTGCCTTCACCACTGCATTGATCGAGGTGTAGCCGGTCAGGATCACGAAACCCACGGTGAGAATCGCAAATGCGCTCAGCCAGTCGGTCTGCCTGGGTAGCTCGGTCACCAGGAACCAGGTGTACAGCACGCCGCCGATGCCGAAGAACACCAGCAAGGTCTTGCGACCGACGATATCCGACAACCAGCCGCCCACCGGCTGCATCAGCATCAATACCGTCAAGGCGACCAGGTTGATGATGGTGCCGGCCATCACGTCACCGCCGGCGAAGGCGGTCTGGATCATCTTCGGGCCGGTCACCGAGTAGGTGTAGAACGCAATCGTGCCGCCGGCGGTAATCAGGAAGCACAGCAGCAACGGGCGCCACTGGTTGACGAACAGCTCGTGCAGCGAACCCGATGCCTTGGCCTTGCCGGTGCGCGAATCGGCGATGGATTCCGAGCTCAGCGACTCGTCCATGGTCCGGCGCAGCCAGAACACCACCAATGCGCCGATACCACCCAGGCCGAACGCCACGCGCCAGCCCCACGCCGACACCTGCGAGGCATCGAAGAAATGCAGCATCACCAGCAACGTGGCCTGCGCCAGCACATGCCCGCCCACCAGGGTGACGTAATGGAACGAGGACAGGAACCCGCGTCGCCCCGGTATTGCCGCTTCAGACATGTAGGTGGCACTGGTGCCGTATTCGCCCCCGGTCGCAAAGCCCTGCAGCAACCGCGCCAGCAACAGGATGATCGGCGCGGCGATGCCGATCGTGGCCACCGTGGGCGTTATCGCAATCACGAACGAACACAGCGCCATCATCGACACCGAGATGGTCAGCGCCAGGCGGCGCCCAAAACGGTCGGCGAAACGGCCGAAGTACCATGCGCCGATCGGCCGCATCAGGAAGGTCATCGCGAAGATGGCCCACACGAACATGGTGGCGTTCTTGTCCTCCTTGGAAAAGAACTGCGATTCGAAGTAGGTAGCGAACACCGAATAGACATAGACGTCGTACCACTCGACCAGGTTACCGGCCGACCCCTTGAGCGTATTGGACACCGAACGGCGAAGGCTGCCGGGCGCTGCGGCAGAACCGGCGGCGATCGGAGACGATGGGGATGCGCTCATGCGGTCAGAACCTCTTCGGTGGGACAGCCTGGGAGTATAGGTGCGCGCTTGGGTGGGGCATGTAAGCATTTCGGCGTAGGCAGGCGCCGCGCAAGCCGCCAGTCCGTGTGCAGCGTGCAATGGAAAACGGCCGAGCTGCAGCCTGCGCGGCCCTCATTCCACTGCAGTCTCCAAGGCTTGCACGTGACGCTTCAGCTCGCTTTTGGCGTCGGCGCGGTCAGCGATTTGCTGTACATCCCGGAGCGGTCGAAGCAGCACGCACGGCGCTTGCCGGACGCCAGCATGTCGCAGGCGGTGGCGATGCGCTTGACCCGCGTGTCGGCCTTCTTGCCCGACACGACCCAGAAGATCCAGTCGCGCCGCGCCAGCGCGGTGATGTCGTTCCAGGTCGCACGCGCGGCCGGCTGCGCGGCCAGTGCAGCCTGTAGATCATCCGGCACCGCCGGCTCGGGTTCCACGTCCACCGGCGTCATCTGCACTGCCACCCTGTCACCGGCAGCCACGCCGGCTGCCTGTTGCAAGGCTTGCTCGACCTTCAGCCAATGCCCGCCCCGCCCGTCGGGTTCAAGCGTGGCCTGCAACGGATACCCGGCAAATGTGCCGGTGACGGTCACCATGCTGCGCGTGGGCAGCTTGTTGCTTGCCGCCGCAGGCAGCTGCAGAAACAGCCACGTGGCCGCCTCAGGCGCTGCAGGTTCCAGCAGCGTGGCCTTGCAGCGAACGGTGGCAGCGACCTTGGGCATCTGCGGACGATAGCACTGCACCTGCCGGAGCCATGTCGCCAGCCACATCGATCGCGCCTGGCATCCCGATGCCCGCCGGTAGGTGGCACGCAATCGCACCACTCCAACGGCCGCCTTCCCTTCACGACCCCCATGCCGCCCGCCCTGCCAGACTGCCCGCCGTTTGTGCCCGCAATGGCGGGGAAATCGGAGTGGGATGCATGATCTGGATCATCGTGGCCGCCGTGGTCGTCACCTTGCTGGTGGGGCTGCTGTTGCTCAACTTCGCCACGCCGGAGAAGAAGCTCCAGCACATTCCCAAGCACCTGTACGACGTGGCCCACCCGCAGTTCAAGCGCGAGATGTCGGTGCTGCTGGGCCCGACCATCCTGCCGGGCAATCGCATCGATGTGCTCAACAATGGCCACGAGATCTTCCCGGCCATGCTGGCTGCGATCCGCAGCGCGCAACACACCATCACCTTCGAAACCTACATCTACTGGTCGGGCGAGATCGGCCGCGAATTCAGTGACGCGCTCTCCGAGCGCGCCCGCGCCGGCGTGGCGGTGTGCGTCACCATCGACTGGGGCGGCAGCCTGAAGATGGACCATGCGCTGGTGGACACCATGACCGAGGCCGGGGTGGAGGTGCATCGCTACCGACCGCTGGCCTGGTACAACCTGCACCGCGTCAACAACCGCACGCACCGCAAGCTGCTGGTGATCGATGGCCGCATCGGCTTCACCGGCGGGGTGGGCGTGGCCGACCAGTGGATGGGCGATGCGCAGGACCCGGAGCATTGGCGCGACACCCACTACCGCATCGAAGGCCCGGTGGTGGCGCAGGTGCAGACCGCCTTCAACGACAACTGGATCAAGACCACCGGCCGCGTGGTCAACGGCGCGCAGTACTACCCGGCGTTGGAGCCGGCAGGCGACAGCGATGCGCAATTGTTCGTGGCCTCGCCGGCCGGCGGCAGCGAGAGCATGCACCTGATGTACCTGGTCGCCATCGCCGCCGCGCGCAGCAGCATCGACCTGGCCGCCGCGTACTTCGTGCCCGATGCACTGATTATCGGTTCGCTGCTGGACGCGCGCCGCCGTGGTGTCGCGGTTCGTGTGCTGCTGCCCGGCAAGCATATCGACGCGGTGTCGGTGCGGCTGGCCTCCAAGGCCAGCTGGGAGCCGCTACTGCAGGCCGGGATCGAGATCCATGAGTACCTGCCCACCATGCTGCACACCAAGCTGCTCATCATCGACGGCCTGCTGGTGTCGGTGGGCTCGACCAACTTCGACATCCGCTCGTTCCGCCTCAACGACGAGGCAAGCCTGAACATCTACGACCGCACCCTGGCTGCGCGCATGACCGAGGTGTTCGAGCGCGACCTGCAACGTGCGCAGCGGTACACCCTGGAGCGCTGGCGCGCGCGGCCGCTGCGGCAGAAGCTGGGCGAGAAGCTGGTGTTGCCGTTCCGCTCGCAGGTATGACCGCGCCGTGTCGGTGACGGCGGCTAGCGCGCCGCCCCCACCGGACCTGCCTGCAGCCGCAGCTGGCGCAGACGCCACCACAGCCCGGCGATATGCACCAACGCATACAGCACCAGTGCCGCCGCGATGCCCAGGGTGAGCGGGCTGGCCTGTGATCCAGCCGCCGCTGCGCCGGTGGCGAAGGCACTGGTGGCCCAGCGCCACGCCAGCCGGCCCAGCAGCACCAGCATCAGCGCCGCGCCGATCCACGGATTGGGCGTGTACCAGCCGCGGCCCTCTCTCCATTCGGCATGCGTATAGCGCAGCGACAGTGCGCCCAGCCCGCTGCCGGCCAGCGCCCCCACCGCGATCCCCAACCGCACCTGCGGCAGGCCGTAGAGCGCAAACCCCAGTGCCGCCGCCAGGATGAGCAGGGCCGCGACCCGCACCCCGGTCGCCAGCGGTTTCCACGGCTGGCGGCCAAAGCTGCGCCGGATACGCCGGTAATAGAGCAACCCGATGGCGGCCATCGATAGGTACGGCATGAACGGAGCGATGGCATGGGCGGGCATGGCGCGATCCTGGCGAAGTGGCCCTTGCATGATGAAACCCGGCTACGCCACCGACAAGATGCCAAGTGTCACCTCCTGCGGCCCGGCATGCGCCGGCGCGTGCCCTGCGCTGGCGTCGCTCGCCACCGTCGCCACCGCCGGTGAATGGCACGCGTGCGCGCCGGCCCGTGCCACACGCCAATCAATGCCACGGCGGTAGACTTGCCGACAGTACTCCCCCACCGCCGTGCCATGTCCGCCATCAAGCAAGACGCCCATACGCTGATCGACACGCTGCCCGACACCGCAGGCTGGCAGGACGTGGTGCGCGCCGTGGACGCTGCCCGGTTCCGGGCGTCGGTGCTGGACGGCATTGCCGCCGCCGATCAGGGCGCCTTCGTCGCACCGGCGCAGCTCACCGCACTGTTCGCCGGATGGGGTGTCGATGTTGCGGCGTGAGTGGACCGTCCCGGCCGCCAAGCAGCTTGCCCACGCCCAGGATCACTATCACGCGCTCAACCCGGCCGCTGCCGCCGCGATGGCGCAAAGGGTGCTGGAGGCGACCCGCACGCTGGCCGAGCAACCCGGGCGCGGCCGTGCCGGCCGGGTACCGGGCAGCCGCGAATGGGTGGTGACGCAAACCCCGTACGTGCTGGTCTACCGAGTGCGAGAAGGCGCCCTGCAGATCCTGCATGTCCAACTCGACGCCCACGACTGGCTGCCGCGCAGCGAACCGCTGCTCGAACGCCTGGAACCGTGGATCGCCGCACTGATCAGCGCGCTGCTGCATGTGCTGATGCTGCTGATCCTGCTGTCGGCCTCCACGCCCACCGTGACCCCGCCGCAAGGCTCGGCCAGTGGTGGCCGCACCAAGGTGGATTTCGTCGGCGATACCGACCAACCGCAACAGCCCACGCCATCCCCCACTCCCACGCCGCCATCGCAGACCCCTGCGCCGGTGCAGCCGCCGCCGGCCGCCTCGCCGGTGCAATCCACGCTGGTGCAGAACGCCAGGAACCCGGTGCCACCGCAGGGCAACACCCGCCGCGGCAGCCTGACCGAGCAGCGTCAGACCCGCCCGGTGCAGCGCCCCACTCCGCTGCGGGCACCGGCAGACCCCTCATCGCCGCCGCAGCGCCGCCCCGAGACCTGGACCGGGCGCCCGCCGGGCATGCTGGACGAACCGGCCGATGCCGCCGAAGAGGGCACCTCGTACACGCCCACCATCAGCCAGGGCCGCCGCAACGACCGCAGCAACGCCCAGCCCAGCATGGATATCGGCGGCTACCAGGTCTATTACGACGTGCGCAGCGAAACCCAGCTGCGGGCATGGAAGGAACAAGGCATGCAGGAGATCGCCATCATCCTGCCCGGCACCCAGCAGCGCATGGTCTGCCCGCTGGAGGTCGCGCTCAAGCGCGGCTCCAGCAAGTGCCGGTTGCTGCCGCCGGACTCGCCGGAATTGAAGACCATCGGCGATGCGCGCGAGGTCATCAACATGATGGAGGTCTACCGCCAGGGCGAACCAGTGTGGCGCGGCCCAGGGCCATATCGGTAAGTTGGCGGCGCCTGGGCGGAGTTTGCAGACGCTGCGGCGCTGGATGAGCGCGCTGCCGAGGGTGGCTACGCGCCTGCGCTTGCCGTCAGTCCACGCAACTCCACCCGCCCGGAAACCAGAGACTGGATGTTTTTCCGGCCAGCGCAACGACCGACTGCGTTGAAGCAGGCTCCAACGCAGTCGGCAATCGTGTGCGGCGTGGCGACGATCAGCGGCCCTGGTCTTTTCCTAGCTGTGTCCCCAGCGCACCCTTGAAGGGCGCCGGATCACTGGTGACCAGGCAGTTGTAGTTCTTGTCGCTGTTGAGCACCAGGACGGACGACTTCGGCCCCTTGAAGTCCAGCCCGATCGAGAACAGCACATAGGTGTTGGGCAGCACGGTCGGTCGAAATGCACCGAACGCATACTCGCCGGACAGACCCAACGGGGACAGCGGCACCGTGAGCATCAGCGGCTGTGTCGCCACAGGTGAGGGAAGCGACGAGGAGGCCGTCATGATCTTGGACTGCGCATTGATGGAGTAGCTGGTCGTGACCACCACGCCCAGATACTTGGAGCCCGGCGCCGACACCTGCTTGCGACAGGCCGCGATATTTTCCGGATTCTGATCCGGCTGCCCGGTCTGCAGCGTGGCAAAGACATGGCTCAACGTGACCGATTTCTTTCCGGTGACAGGCGCCTCCGCGGCCTGCGCGCAGAACGTCGCCATCAGCATGAAAAGACTGCACATCGCAGCTGCACTGCGACCGGTTGTCTGATGCATCATCGTGATCTCTCCTCAGGATTGATTATGTGGTGCAGCGATGACCAGACACAGCTGTTTGTCCAGCGACGGCATGTGTCTTGCCCGGCATTCGGCGCTACACGCCCGTACATCGGTCAACAGCGAATGGTTATCGGCCTTCGACATCGTCCTGCTTATCCCCATCCGCTCCAGGCAGACGCCATTGGCGTGGTGCTGGTGCGTTGATCTTGAATCGGCGCGCAGCGCAAACACGGCAATTCGTCTCAGCAGCGCCGTTATGTGACGCGCTTGGTATTCAGGCGCGCGGCAACGCCGAGGCACAACCTATCCACTCCAGAGGTTCCCAGTGCACGCTACTTGCCGGCAACCGGCATGGCCTTGCGACAGCTGCCAGGTCGGATACGTCAACCGAATCTCGTGGTTGACGCACGGCCTGGTCGGGAACTGGGTAGAGTCTGCAGAGCATTGACTCCTCCAACCTTCTGCTGCGCCGCCAAGGATCCGCATGTTCTCGCACCATCTCGCCCCCCGCCTTGGCCTGGTCGTCGGCCTGTTATGCGCCTGCGTCGTCCATGCCGCCGATCCGGCACCGGCCCATCGGCTGTTGCGTGTCACCTTGGGCGGGGCATCCGACCAACCTGCCTCTGGGCGGCTGCTGGTGTTCGCCACCCTGGCCAAGGACGCGCAGGGCCAGGCCAAGAACGGCAAGGTGGACGCGGTGGATACCAGCCCATTCCGTCCCAGCGCAACGGCGGTGGCCGCGCAGGAAGTCACCGGCCTTGCGCCCGGTGGCAGCGTGCAGATCGACCTGGACGCCGTCGCCTTTCCCAGCGGGTTTTCCACCCTGCCGGCTGGCGCGTACCTGCTGCAGGCGGTGCTGGACCCGGACCACAGCTACAGCTACATCGGCCGCGATGGGGGCGACCTGCTGAGCGCGGTCACGCCGGCGACGCTGGGCAAGGCCGGGCCGCTGCCCACGCTGACGCTGAGCACGCAGGTCCCGCTTTCCGACGACCCGTGGCAGGTCTCGCCGCGCGCGCCACAGGCGGTGCGCGATGCCGTACCCGAGGCCAGGTTGCACAGCGCCGACGCCTCGGTGGTGAGCCCGGCACTGAGCGCATTCTGGGGCCGGCCGGTCTCGATCCGCGCCCGCGTGCTGACCCCGCCGGGCTACGACGGCAAGGCGCGTGCACGCTATCCCACCGTGTACGTCACCCACGGCTTCGGCGGCAACTACAACCGCTTTGCCGGCAGCATCGCCGAGACCTGGCGTGCGATGGCGGACAGACAGATGCCACCGATGATCTGGGTGTTTCTGGACCAGGCCACGCCCACCGGCACCCACGAGTTCGCCGACTCGGTCAACAACGGCCCCTGGGGCACTGCGTTGACCGAAGAGCTGATCCCCGCGCTGGAGCGCCAGTACATGATGGATGGCAAGGCCAGCGGCCGGTTCCTGAATGGCCATTCGTCCGGCGGCTGGGCCACGCTGTGGCTGCAGACGCGCTACCCCAGCCTGTTCGGCGGCACCTGGTCCACCTCACCCGATCCCAGCGACTTCCACGACTTCACCGGGCCGGATCTGTACGCGCCCAATGCCAACGTCTACCGCCGCCCCGATGGCAGCCCGTTTCCGTTGATCCGCGACCAGGGCAAGGTATTGGCCGACCTGGAAACCTTTGCCAGGCTCGAACGCGTGCTCGGCCCGTACGGCGGGCAGCTCACCTCGTTCGAATGGGTGTTCTCCCCACGCGGCGCCGACGGCCGCCCCATGCCGATGTTCGACCGCGACACCGGCAAGGTGGACCCGGCCGTGGTGGCCTACTGGCGCACCCATTACGACATTTCCGCCCGCGTGGCCGCGCACTGGCCCGCGCTCAAGCCGGACCTGGATGGCAAGATCCACCTGATCGTCGGCACCGCCGACACGTTCTATCTGGACGGGTCCGCACGCCGATTCCAGGCCGTGCTGGACGGCCTGGGCGCCAACAGCGACTTCCGCTACCTGCAAGGCCGCACCCACTTCGATCTGTACAAGGAGGGCGAAGACAACAACGCCCTGATGAAGAAGATCGCCTGGGAGATGTACGCCGTGGCGCGGCCGAAGCAATCGCCGCGATAGCGGGCGGTGCTCAGGCCGAGCGCTTGGGTGATTCCCACTCCAGGCGCTGCCTGAGCACCAGCAGCAGCACCTGAAGCTGGCCGGCACGGATCATGACGGCGGGGATCTGGCCGTCCAGCGCACTCATGGGTTCGCGGAACCAACGGATCACCGCATCGTTGTTGCCGCCGTTCAAGGCCCAGGCATGGCAGACGATCTCGCCCAGGTTCTCGATGCCGGCGCGGCCCAGTCGCTTCAGATGCTCGGGCGTGAAGGCGAACAGCGACAACACCCGTTCGGCATCGGCAGCCTTGCCCTGCTCGCCCTGCATCTGATCGTTGTGCGCGGTGCTGTAGCTGGCCCCCTGGGCGCGCAAGGCTTCGGCACGCCGCATGCCGGTGAGCAGTGATGCAATCAGGTCGGCGTGTTCCATGAGACAGTCCGGCAGTGTTATAGCGCGCACGCTATCTGCACGGCCGTCGCGGCTCAATCGGGAGTCTCCCGACAGCGGGTGACGCGGTCAGCGGGCTACCTGCCGCCGCATCCGGCCTGCAGCGCTGGGCGACCATCGTGCCTTGCGCCAGCGTGCGACTTGCCTTGCCTGGTATCCCCTCGCCGATGCACGGTGCCTGCCATCGGCCGCGCTTAACAACACAGTTGCTAGGATCCAGGCGCGTCACTGGCAGCAGCACCGCGTGGCCGGGCTGCGAATGGAGTGTCATCACATGAGGAGTTGTCAGATGCCCTGGAAATCCGCTCTCGCCCTGCTTGCCCTGTCCGCCGCCGCACTGCCGGCGCTGGCCCAACCCGACCGCCAGGTCGTCGAGGACATGCTCACCCGCTCGGCCAACGTCTGCCCCGGCCATAGCACCGACCGCACCTCGCCCACCGTCAAGGCCGTGCCCGTGGGCGCGCTGCGGGTAATGCTGGAACGCGGCCTGGTCATGTGCCCTGATCGCCGCCTGGACGCCGCTGCGCCGGCGGTGTTCTACGGCCGCCTGGGCGTGTTCGCCTGGAACCCGGAAGTGCCCGCCGCCAAGACCGTGATCGTCCAGCAGATCGGCACGATGACCCGCAACGAGGACTACCCCGTCGAGACGCTGGTGTGGGATGCCAAGGGCACCGCGCTCAAGCAGCAGACCGTGCCGATGTTCGAACCACGGCCCGGTGCGGCGGTGTTGTACAAGCTGCGTTGAACACCACAGCCGGGCGCAGTGGCCACGCGCGCCAATCCAACTGCTGCGCCCGCCGCTGCGGCTGATAATGCGCTCGCGCCGAGCGGTGATCTCATGCTACGCGCTCACCCGCAACCGCGGTGGGCCATCCAGTCGATGAACTGACCACTGCGCACGTTCACCCGTAAAGTTCTCGATCCAGCCTGTCAGGCGCGCGTCATCCACAGGGTCGGCGTTAGCCGCCGCCGACCGCCTGCTCAAAGCCCCAGCTCGGACAGTCCGGGATGTGCATCGGGCCTGCGCCCGAGCGGCCAATGGAACTTGCGCTCGGCCTCCTGGATCGGCAGGTCGTTGATGGCCGCAAAGCGCGTGCGCATCAGCCCGTCGGCGTCGAATTCCCAGTTCTCGTTCCCGTAGGAGCGGTACCAGTTGGCGGAGTCGTCGTGCCATTCGTAGGCATAGCGCACCGCAATGCGGTTCTCGCTGAAGGCCCAGAGCTCCTTGATGAGCCGGTAGTCCAGTTCCCTGGCCCACTTGCGTTGCAGGAACGCCTGCACCTGGTCGCGGCCGCTCACGAATTCGGCACGATTGCGCCAGCGCGTGCCGGTGCTGTAGGCCTGGGTGACCTTGGCCGCATCGCGGCTGTTCCAGCCGTCTTCGGCCAGGCGCACTTTCAGCAACGCGGTGTCGTGGGTGAATGGTGGCAACGGTGGGCGGGACACTACGGGCGATGACATGGCAGAACTCCTCGGAAAGTCAGGACGCAACAGCGCGCTGCCCAGGCAACATCTCGGGCGGTGGTGGCAGGGGACGTACCGCCAAACACCAGGGGCCACGGCAATGGCCCCGTCGATCAACACCAGCAGCTGCTGCGCCAGCGCGTCCGGGTTCGGCCTGCCGGCCGCGACCACCAGGCCGTGCAGAGAGTCTTGCAGGCGCTGCGCGCGCGCGGGCAGCCACCCGGACCACATGGTCTGGATCGCCGGTCTCGCCGGCCGCAGTTGTAGAACGCGCGTTCTCGGTTGTCAAAATCGGGGGACGGATCCGCGTCGAGATTTGGTCAGCGCCATTGCTGTCTTCCCCGTCGGCGCCTGGCAGCAACCTGCGCCGTCGAATCTCCAGGATCAGGCAGGCATCGAACATCTCGGCACCGTGCAGGGGCGCGCCGCATCACCGATTCCCGGGTGCAACCGTCGCGGTGAAGTGCCTGGGCTCACCGCTGACCGGATCATCGAAGGCCAGGGTGTGCGCGAACAGCTGCAGCGGGTGTTCCAGATCGTCGGACCTCTGCGTTTGCAGCTCCGGGTAGAAGCGGTCGTGCAGGATCGGCGCGCCCAGTGCGGCCATGTGCACGCGTAGCTGGTGCTTGCGCCCGGTGATCGGTTCCAGCCGATATGTCCATGTGTCCGCGTTGCGCGCCACGACATCGATCCGCGTGTCGCTGTTGGCCTCACCTGTGCACTCGCGCATGCGGAAGAACGGCTCGCCCGGCTCCAGCCGGCTGCGATGCCGATACGGAAACGTCAGGGTCGGCAACGGCGGTGCCACCGCCAGATAGTGCTTGCGGATGCGCCGTTCGCGAAACAGCGCCTGGTAGATCCCGCGCGTGGCCGGGTTGGCCGAGAACAGCACCAGCCCGGCAGTGTCGCGATCGATGCGGTGCAGCGGCACCAGGAACGGATTGTCCAAGCGCCGCATCAACCGCGCCAGCAACGTCTGCCGCACGTACTGGCCGGCCGGAACGACCGGCAGGAAATGCGGTTTGCACGCCACCACCACATGCGCATCGGCATGCACCACTGTTTCCGACGCCGCGATGACGGGCTCGTCCACCACCTCGCGGAAGTAATAGATCTCCGCGCCAAGCCGATACGGCGCGTGGACATCCAGCACCTGTTGCTGCGCATCCAGCACGCAGCCCGCAGAAAAACGCTGGCTCCATGTGGCGGCATCCACCTACGGAAAACCGGCACACAACGCCTCCAGCACGGTGCGCCAGGGGCCGGGTGGAAGCTGGAACCGGCTGGCGGCAATGCCATCGCGGACGGAGCGGGGAACAGGCATGGCGCAGCGAACGGGCAGTGCGGCAAAGGAGCGCGCATCGTACCCTGCCGATTTCCTCGGCAACCCTGGCCACACCCATCCTGCCGGACCGGACAGGCGTGCCGGAGCCAGCCCGCTCGCATCCTCGCAGACCGCCACGCCGGCAATGTACGCTGGCGCCAGCGGAGATCGCGGCGCCAGCGCGCGCGGCAAGTGTTTGCGCGTGCGCTGGCTATCGACCGTGGCGCGTGGCGTTACAGTTTCATGTTCACGCCGATGAAGACCTGCCGCCCGGCACCCGGGGAGTACATCGGCTGCGGCTGCGCCTGGAAAAAGCTGTCGTACCAGACATACTCGTATAGGCGACCGGTGAGGTTGCGCAGCTGCAGGTCCAGGCTCCACGCCGGGTTGACCTGGTAGCGCGCCGTGAAATCCAGCGTGGCCATGCTGCCGAACTTGCCGGCCACGTTGCGCTCTTCCAGGTAGTAATCGCTTTGCGCACGACCTTGCAACCCAAGCTTCAACGCATCGCTCGCCTGGTAGTCCAGGCCAATGTTGCTGATACGGCGCGGCGTGGCGATCACCTCGTTGCCTTCGAGCGACACGCTGGCATCGCGTGCGTCCCGCGCAATCTTCGCTTCCTGGTAGGCATGCGATGCCCACACCGTCCACGCCTCGCCCAGCTTGGCGTTGATCTGCGCATCCACGCCCCGGCGGCGGGTCTTTCCCAGCACCACGTTGGTGCCCGTGGCGGGCATGTTGGAAATCTCGTTGGCTGCGTCCTGCTGCCAGACCGCCAGGCGCGCCTGGCTGCCGGCGAACGGGCTGAACTTCATGCCCAGCTCCATGCCGGTGTTGGTGGAAGGCCCGATCGCAGCCTGCCCCGGGGTCAGATAGGCCGGCGCGGTGGACCCGGTGAGCACCTGGAAGGTGCGGCCCCAGTTGGCGTAGACGTTGGTGCGTTCGGTGAACGCGTATACCACGCTGAGCTTGGGCTGCTCGATCGTGCCGTAGCGCTGCAGCGGCCCGCGCACACCACCAGGCAGCAGGGTGTCGCCATCGAAGCGATCCACGCGGTAGGCGGGCACGATCTTCAGCGCCTCGATCGGCTGGTAGATCGCCTGCACGTACGCGCCCCAATTGTCGAACGTGTACTGGTCGTCGTTCTGGATCCGCGCCGGAGGCGCAGTGAAGTCGGTTGGCTCGCTGTAGGCAAACCGCAGGCGCTGGTAGCGGTTGTCCTGATGCTCGTAATTCAGTCCAGCCTCCACGATCACCTGTGCATTGGCATGCCAGGTCAAGGTGTTGAGCATGCCTACCTGCGACTCGTCCCAGATCCGCCGCTGCCGTGGCGCATTGCCGGTCGGCAGGCCGCTGAAGGTCACTCGGCGGCCGTCTTCGTAGTCGTTGTAGTACAGCTTGGTGCCGAAGAACACTGCATCGCTGAGCCTCATGTCCAGATGCACGCCCACCTGGCGCATGTCGCGGTCGCCGCCGTCGTTCAAGTTGCGCCGCTGCGACTGGCGCCGGTCCATGCGTAGCTCCTCGGCGGTCACAAAGCCCGGCTCGTCGGCCTCATTGTGGTAGACGCGCGCGGTCAGGCCGATGCGCATGCCATCGTCCAGATTGCCGAAATACCACTTGCCGCCCAGCGAATACTTGCTGGAGCTATCGTGCGTCCGATAGCCATCGGACCCCTGCACGCCCAGGAAATAGTTCTGTGCGAAGCCATCGCGTTCGCGCCCCAGCGCGAACTGCGCATCGCGGGTGTTGAAGCTGCCATAGGACAGGCGCGCGTCGGTGTAATTGCCGCCCTGGCGGGTGCCGAAATTGACGTTGCCACCGATGTTGTGCAGGCCGTAACGCGGATCGTTGGTCCCGCGCACCACTTCGATATAGCTGATCTCCAGCGGGAACAGCATGTCGATGAAGCGCTGGTTGCCGCTGTTGACGTTGCTGGGAATACCGTCGATCAAGGTCTTGATGGCATTGATGTAGCCTTCGCCGTTGAAGGCGCGGAAGCTGACCTTGCCCGACTCGTTGCCCTGCCGGGTCTCGGTGAGCTGGATGCCCGGCATCTGCCCAAGCAACTCCCAACTCTGCGACACGTTCTTGTCCTCGATCTCATCGGTGCCAAGCACGTCCACCGACGTGAACACCTGATGGGAAGCAAGTTGACCATCGGCGTGATGGTGCACATCCACCTTGCCCAGGGTCAGTGCCGAATCCGACGACTGCGCGCGTGATTCCAAGGGGAACAGGATGGTGGCCAGGGAAGCTGCCAGAACATGGGTCAACGACAAGGACGAACGGATCACGGCAGCTGCAATCTATGGGTAAGGGATGGAATATTATAACATTATTGCAACGCTGACACAGTGTGGCATCCACCGCGCGGGGAAGATGCAGAGTGCAGGCGGGCTGGCATGGCAAGCCAGACCCTGCAACCGCTGCGCAAAGCCCGCAGGTACCCGGATTGGTGGCGCCTAGCTTCGTTTGATGCGGCGCATCTTCGTTGCAAAGTAAATCAAGAAGGTAGATCTATTATATGCTGATCGGCTTGATCCCAATATTCTGCAGAAAATGCCAATTACTCAGCTTGTACGTCGACAAGCAAAGCAAAAAATGTCCAGACTCTTCAGCTACGCCCTGGTCGTCGTAAGCGTATTGACGTTCTTTACATCTGGCTCTGCACTGGCTATTGATCCAGCTCGGCTCCATCAGCCTGTTGTTGGCGGCACGGTTTTGACAATGAGCCTTGGCAACGAATGTACTGCCGGCCTTGTGCTCAAGCAAAAGGGTTTTCTTGCCAACTTGACCCCATATAGGCGAGCTGTGAGATTCGTTCTGACCGCAGGACACTGTGGTGATTATAATAGCGCAGTCTCGGTCAGAGGATCGGACCTTGGCTATGTTTCTTGGAAGTCGAATGTTTCAGATCTTGAATTGATCCGTGTGGAGCCGGTCAACCATAGTTATCGGTATTGCTCTGCGCCATCAACTGGACTTACCTGCTCAGTTGTTTCGAGGTATGAGCCGCGTGCATTAGGAAAAGTGGGTCTTCGCGGATCACTGTGGGTGCAATCGAGCATTTTCGGGTAGCGCGGGCAGGAAGCTGGCGATGATCTTGAGCCTCAGGAACTCCTCGTCGCGATAGCCGTAGGCGCTGCGCTGGATGACCCGGATCTTGTTGTTGAGCCCTTCCACCAGGCCGAGGCTGACCTTGTTCTCCGGCCTGCAGTACGCCGCGATGCCGTCCCAGTGCCGCTCGATCATCCCCACGAACGTCTGGTAGGGCGCAAGCCGCTGCCAGCGCAGACTCTGCTTCCAGCGCTCGAAGAACTCCCGTGCACCTCGCTCGGTGCGGTAGCTCCACAGCTGCCCGAAGGACTCTTTCAGCAGGTACGCCGTGTTCAGACGTTTGTTGGCCGCCAGCAACTTGGCGAGCGCCTTCCGACCGTCCAGGGTAAGGTTTTCGCGATTGCTCAGCAGGGTGTAACGCTGGCCCTTGATGTAACTGCGATCCTGGCCTTGAAGGCGCTTGTACTCGTCGCGCCGCACCTGATCGAGCGCGTCGGACAGGTGGCGCATGATGTGGAATTTGTCGAACACGATGCTGGCGTTGGGCGCGTTCTTGCCCACCGAGTTGCGAAACGGCCGCCACATGTCCATCACCGCCACGTCGATGCCGGCACTGCGTTTTGGGCCCAATTCGGCGAAGAACTGGTCGATGTCCGCCTCGGTGCGCCCACTGCCGCCGAACCAGATCGGTCGGCCGCGCTCCAGATCGCTGACCACAACGCGGTAGTCATGGCCCTTGTGGATCGCGATCTCGTCGATGCCGATGGCGCGCGGCGCCGGCGTCCCCGCCCGGCGCACCTGCTCGGCCATGTACAGCTTGGACAGCTCCTTGACCGTGCTGTCGTGCAGGCGCTCCAGCTCAGCCACGGCCTTGTGCGTCATGCTTCGGCACAGATTGCCCACATGTAGGGCGAATCGCTCGGTGTAGCGCGGATTCTTGGCCAGCCAGTCCAGCCGCTCTACGTGCACGCCGCCGCACCCCGGGCAATCGACCCGCCAGCGCTCGAACTCCACGAACAGCATCCAGCCGGCCGCCCGCAAGTCGCGGGCGCGGCACAGGCGCTTGTCGTAGCGGCTGCGACACCGATGGCCACAGTTGGAACACACGGCCGTTTTTTTCGGCGCCGCAAGGTCACGATCCGCGCCTTCGGGGCGCCGAACACGCCCTTGAGCGTGGACTCCGCCGCGAAGCCAGGGAAGGAAAACAACTCACTCAGCCGACGGCCCGTTTTCATGCAGAACACCGCGTCAAGAAGTCAGCACAGGATGTACCACCTTCTGGGACGGTGGAAAGGGCCTGTTTCCAAGGCTCAACGCAGATTCAGGGGCCTCAAGGCACCCACACGAATCCGCGATGAGCCGGAAAAGTTTTACTCTCGCGAGCAGCTCTCTACCGCTCGCGAGAAGAGGGGCTTGCTTCGATAGCAGTGAGCGGGCATGCCCCCGCATCCCCGACCGAACGATTCTGCACAAGCGGTAGAACGACTGACGTGATGTGCTACTGGACGGATGCGCGAATTCCTGCGGGAAAGACCATTACTGCCGGACTGCTCGGCGCAACGGCCGACTTTGGCGACCTCATAGGTCCAGGTGATTCCGGGGGACCAGTGGTTAATGCGTCAGGCGTTATGCATGGAATCATAAAGGGTAATTCGGCGGATTTTAATATGCTGCTGTATACCTCTACTGCCCAGTTTTTTCATGAGCAGCCTGACTATGAGATTGCACCACCCAACTGATTCCGCGAGTCGGTAAGCATCAGGGTCAGGTTCTTAGGTATCCCCACGTTTTACAGCACCAACGTCATCTGCGTGCGCACTGCGTCGGGCAGTGTGCGTAAGCGTTCTAGCCAGCGTGAGACCGGTTCCATTGGCCAGCGCCTGACCAACGCCTCGCGGCCTACACGCAGTGTCGGGTAGAGCTTGCGTGTGCTGTTGCGGGGCGATAGCCAGTGCGCGATACCGATGGACTCGCAGCCGGGTCCTGCCAGCCAACGGACAGATCACGTCACGCTCGATCACGATCGCTCGACGTGCAACGTGCGATTGCCGAGCAGTCTTTACGCTTTCAGCAGCTCAGTAATGCTTGCCAGGGGTAGCCAGAGCTTGAGAGGGTCCAACTCCGCACGCTGGAACCCGAATTTCTCGTAGAAGGGCGCAGCTTCATCTTTGGCGTCCACAAACAATCCGGTGACACCAATGGCGTCACTCACTTGCGCCGCTCGCGTGATGGCTTCCATGAGGAGCATCGTGCCGAAACCGCGACCCTTGAGCTGCTGATGGACTGCCAAGCGGCCCAATCGCACGACAGGGACGTTGCGCGGCAGTTTTGAGCCAGCTGGCGGAAGCTCTGCATTCATTACCTGCGCCGAGGACAAGGTGAAGTATCCGAGGACCGTGGTGTCCACAACGTCCTTGAATCCTACTTCTTGCCAAGCGTCCAGGGTTCCCGTTTTCAGGATTGCCAAGAACGTACGGCTGATGCCGCGCTCTTGATGCTGTCGCGCCTTTGTGCGCAACCATTCATTCAGATCTTTGTTGCCGCAGTCGAAATCAGCGCGACTTAGGTGTCCAGCGAATGGTACTACTTCTACTTCCAGTGCCATGGTCTCTTGTCTCCATATGACGTTTCAAGGAGACAGCAAGGCGATCGGGGACCGGCTTCGGGTTGTCGAGTGCATCCAGAAACATCTTCGTATCTTTCTGGCTCAGTCGAATGATCGAGTGCTCTTCGATAATTCTTTCAGCTTCCCGCAGCGCGGCTTGGGCGACGAATTGATTCGTCGTTGTTGCCGTCATCTCAGCTGCCTGTTCAATTGCTTGCTGCGCGTAAGCGGTGACTCGGGTGGTGATTCTTGCCCGGTCATTACTGGTCGCGTGCATAGGTAACTCCTAATATTCATTTCATATTTGCCGTTGCTGGCCGAGCCGTAGGCTTGGTCGGAGTTCGGCGTCTGTGTGGGCTGATCGTGCCTACTTCATGTTGAGGTCTCCTGTACTGGTGACTGCACTGTAATTGCTCTGGTGCCAAAATGGCAACCATCATTCATCTCATAAAATCACCTTGCGCAACCCTATTGCTTCTTGAATTTATTTTTTGTTCACAAATTGGCTGGCCTTTGAAGTTGGTCATGCCCTTCCCACGCGGTGAGATGCCCTTCTTCTCAAGTAACAAGGCTGGGGAAAGGGAGGGGTAGACCTACGAGCGTCCAGCCTCCACAGCCGCACGCAATGCGGATTATCGGACTATCGCATGGTGTGTGATGCCGCCCTCGGCCTGGATCGTATTGCGGGCAGCAACCGGGCGCTCGGCTGCCGAGCTTTGCGGTCCAGAATCACTGCTCGGCTGGGTGCGGCGCTGCCAGCCGGTACAAGGGCCAAGCCTAGTCCCTTCAGTTGGCGTGTTCGACAGCTTCAGATTTTGACTTCCCCCACATCTCCGGTACGCCATGCTGCCTCCAGCCTCAACTGGAGAACGCACGATGATGAAGTGGATGGGCACCGCGCTGGCCGCGGCATTACTGGTGAGCGGCTGCGCCAAGGTGGAGGGCGAGAAGTTCGTCGGCCACTGGGTCAATGTGCAGACGCAGGAAGAGACCATGGACGTCGAGCGCAATGGCGAGACCTTCATGGTCCGCAGCACTACGCCGAAGTTCTTCAGCCGCAAGCCGCAGACCGAGAGCTACCCGGCGGTCTACAAGGACGGGGCGCTGCAGGTCACCAATGATGGGGAGACGGTGAACTTCGTCATCGACGAGAGCAACGGCCAACTCAACACCGGCGGCGAGCAGTACCGGCGCGTGCCGGCCAAGTAAGCGCGTTAGAAACGAGCTACCCCGGGTTCCAGGGGCGTGTCGATCAGACCGACACGCTTGCGAGGCGGCTGTTGCCGCAGCGGTCTTGTATCGCCGGTCGCATGACGGCCAATGGGTTGACAGCTTGAATTTGGGTAGACCAACCTTTAGAGTTGTTGGCAAGTGGACTGGGAGTACCCGGTCGGCGTTATAGCCTCGGTGCGATCACCGGGGCTTTTCGCTGTCTGGGGGTGGGAAAATTTTATAGCCCCAGCCCTCAAAGTCGATCCCGAGCCGCCCCCTTCCCCCTTTGCAGAAGAACTTCTGCCGAAGAATCTCAAACGCCCGATTCGCGCTTTGCGGACGGATGACAGATAGACCGATGGGGCGCGCGACCAGATCGGCCAGTTGCAAGCCGGACGAATTGGTCTTTTTATCCGCAAACACGATGTTGAAGGGTAGCGGGCTCCCCCAGCGGTTGGCTCCATCGCATATCCGCCTGAACTCCAATTCCAGATCGCGATCTTCCTTCTTGCCCCGGCACTCCACCACTACATGGGTGGGACAATGGACCTGTCTTTTCTCCCTGAGGAATTCGAACAGCGTTTCCAGGCAAAAGCCCAGCGCCAAATGATAGGGATTGTTCTCCAACTGTGATCGCTCGCGTAGGCGAGCCTTGTCGATCACGCAACTGATCAAGATGAAATTGTTGTGATCGATGATCTCGGTCAGCTCCTCCAGGAAGCCCTGCTTTTGCAATCGGTCGGCAAACCTGAAATCACCTTTTTCCTTGCGGATTTCGTGCTGATGTACTTGCTGTAGCGATCCGGCAGCTTAGCTTCCGCTGGGCGGCTCGTTGCGACGGGCTGTGGCCCCTCCAAAGCAAGTGCAAACTGGCCTGCGCGCAACGCAGTATCGGGGCCACTTGATGCGTCCTTGCGTCTTGCCATGGTCCAGCACCGGTACCTGGAAAGATCAGCACAGCGGACATGTCAAGGACAGTAGGCCGGCGGTGTAGTAGATCGACCTCGGCTCCTTTGAACGTTCTTGGTACGGTCCCGGGCGGAGCCGATGTAACACTGCCGTCGGGTAGTACCGGCGCGTACCGGCCAGTAAGGCCATCGGCCGCGCTCGTGCCGACCCTGGCAGTGGCCGGCGTTCGCACGCTGCCATCGCCTGCCTCAGCGGCCGGCGGAGGGCGCCTGTTCCGGCCCGGCAGTACGATGCCTGTAGCGCCGTTCGTCGCCTCGCCTGGCGAGTCCTCTGCCATTCCCTGGCGTGCAAGCTTTACAGTGCGCAGGCACGCCAGGGTCGTGGCGCTGCCAGCCCAATCAATCCAGTAACTACGAGGGTGTCATGAGCAAGGGGATGGACCAGAAGAAGAACCAGAAGAAGGAGCCGACCAAGACGCTGAAGGAAAAGCGTGCGGCCAAGCAGGAAAAGAAGGGCAAGTAAGCTGCCCGGGCCGTCAAGCGGCAAACGAGGTCAGGTGCAGGCCTGACCTCGCTGCGCAGGCGCGAGGCGCTGAGTGCTGGCTTGCGAGTTCGGCAGTTCCAGAGTTGCCCATGTACTGGAATGACCTGGGATACCACTATGTATGCTGCCTGCTGCAAGAGCACGCTTCAGTATCGATCATGGCGCTCTTGCATGAGCGCATGGATCTGATGGTGCATTTCGCTGGCAGGTTATCACTCACGATCCACATCGCGATGGTGTGACTCCCGACTCAAGCCGCCAGCCGCTTGATCCGTGACGGCAGATCGCCCAGCGCGCGATGCGCTTGTTCCAGTTCGTAGTCGGCTTGCAGGCCCAGCCAGAAGCGCTCGGTGGTTCCCAGCGCTGCAGCCAGGCGCACGGCGGTGTCGGCGGTGATGCCACGCTTGCCCAGTACGATTTCATTGATGCGGCGCGGCGGCACGCCGGTGGCCCGCGCCAATGCGTTCTGGCTGATGCCCAGAGGCTCGAGAAACTCCTCAAGCAGAATTTCGCCAGGATGAATGTTGGGTAGGACTGTCATGGACAGATGCCTCGTGCTCAGTGGTAATCGACTATCTCGACCTCGGCTGCATCGCCTTCCATCCATCGAAAGCAGATGCGCCACTGGTCGTTGATCCGGATGCTGTACTGGCCGCGCCGTGCGCCTTTCAATGCCTCCAGCCTGTTGGCGGGCGGAATGCGTAAATCGTCAAGGTGCGCGGCAGCGTTGAGCATGCGCAACTTGCGGCGCGCCACCGGCTGGATGTCGGCCGGCAGCCGGCGGGAGCGCTCACCCAACCAGATCCTTTCGGCTTCCTTGTCGATAAAGCTTCTAATCATGACCCCACCATAACGGATTACGTCATATAACGCAACCCGTTATGACCGAATGGTCCGTTGCCGTGGGTCGCTGGGCGCGGGCGCCAGTTGGGTTCGATCAGAACAACGCACCTTGTACCGGCGCACTGGCGGGCGGCGGCTGGGCTGGCGCTGGCGTGGGGGCAGCACTCGGCGTCGGTTTGTCATCGTTCGCACCCAAGCGCCACGCCAGGCCAGAGATGCGCGCGGCATGCCGTGCGAGGGCCGCGCGGATGACCGGCTCGCTGCCGGCCAGGTGCAGGCGTTGGCGGGCACGGGTGATCCCGGTGTAGAGCAGTTCGCGGCTGAGGACGCGGGCATCGCGGGTGGGCAGCTGCAGCCAGACGGTGTCGAATTCGCTGCCCTGCGCCTTGTGCACGGTCATGGCGAAGGCGCTCTCGTGGGCCGGCAGTGCGGCGGGGTGGAAGCCGCGCACCTGGCCGTCGCCATCGCCTGCGAACCAGGCCACCAACGGGCCTTGGGCATGGCCTTGCAGGGGGTTGGCTTCGCTGCGCAGGCAGATGCCGACGTCGCCATTGAACAGGCCGTGGCGATAGCTGTTTTCGGTAATCAGCAACAGGCGGCCGTGGAACCAGGGCGAGCCGCTGCCGAGGCGGCGGGTGCCGGCGCCGGTGTCGGCCAGCAGTTGCTCGATGCGCGCATTGAGGCCACGCGCGCCCTGCGGGCCGGTACGTACGGCGGTGAGCAGGCGCAGGCGACCGGCGGCGCGCAGGGCGTCGGCCGGGTCGTGGGCGTCGGCCAGCGCGCGCCAGTGGGCGAGCAGTGCGTCGTGACCCAGGGCCAGCGGGTCGTCGCCGTCTTCGTGGAAGTGCACGCCGGCCAACTCGCCGCTGCGCAGCAGGGCGAGCGTGGTGTCGGCATCACCTGCACGGATGGCGTCGGCCAGTGGGGCCAGCGCGAAATCGTCTGCCTGGCGGTAGCCGCGCAGCAGGTGCACGCGGTGGCCAGTGAGGGGGCTGGTGTCGGCGGCGGCCGGTGGGGAGGCGGCTGGGGGGCTGCCGAGCAGCGGTTGCAGGGCGTGGGCGTCGTCCGGCTGCAGCGCATCGCCGGGGCCGGCGGCCTGCAGGATGGCGGCGAGTACGTCGCCGGCTTCCACCGAGGGCAGCTGGTCGGCATCGCCGAGCAGGATGAGCCGGGTGCCGTCGGCGACGGCGTCGACCAGCTTGCACATCAACGGGAGGTCGATCATGGAGGCCTCGTCGACCACGATCAGGTCGAATGGCAGCGGGTTGTCGGCGGTGTGGCGGAACTGCGGGGAGTCGGGGATGACGCCGAGCAGGCGATGCAGGGTGCTGGCGCCGGTGGGGAGGGCGGTGTCGCGGTGGGGGGCGGGGGGGGCGTTGCCCTCACCCGCCCTGCGGGCATCCTCTCCCGCAGGCGGGAGAGGGGACGTATCCGGGGTCGGCGCGGTAGGCGGGAGAGGGGAGGCGTCTGAGTGCTGTGCGGCAGCGTGCTGGGGTAGGCCCTGTTCCATGGCGCGGGCCACCGCCAGGCGCAGGCTCTCGGCCATGCGCTCGGCGGCGCGGCCGGTGGGGGCGGCCAGGGCGATGCGGGGCGGTGGATGGCCGGCGACCTGCGCCTGGGCGATGCGCAGCAGCAGCAGGCGGGCGATGGTGGTGGTCTTGCCGGTGCCGGGGCCGCCAGTGACCAGCAGCAGCGCGCGGCGCAGCGCCAGCGCGGCGGCCTGGGCCTGGCGGTCGATGGATGGCTCGGGCAGGCCCGTACCCTCACCCGCCCTTCGGGCACCCTCTCCCGGGGGGAGAGGGGATGAGGTGGCGGCGTTGGGGAACAGCTGGGCGAAGCGCGGCGCCAGCGCGGCGGGGTCGAACGCGGGCATGGGTTGGGCGGCGATGCGGCGCAGACCCAGGGCCAGGCGACGTTCGTACTCGCGGTAGCGGCGCAGGTAGAGCAGGCCATGTTCGAGCACCAGCGGGCAGTCGGTGGCGGCAGGCTGGTCGGGCGCGGGCTGGGCGACCCAGCGCGAGGCGGCGAGTGCGCGTTGCCAGTCGGTGGGATCCGGCAAGGTGGGCGGGAGGCCATCGCGCGGGTCCAGCAGCATCGCGGCGCGGGCCGGGTCCAGCCCGGCATGGCCGCTGGTGACGGCCAGCGAGGCGAGCGCGGCACCAGCCAGGACCAGTGGGTCGGTGTCAGGGGCGAGACGCTGCAGGCTTTGTGCGAAGGCCAGGTCCAGCGTGCGCAGGGCGCCGGCCTGGTTGAGGGCGGTGAGCAGGGGTGGATGACTCATGGGGTGGGGGGTCCCAGGGCGGACGGGCCCTCACCCCAACCCCTCTCCCGAGGGGAGAGGGGCTTTGGGGCGGCGCTCTCTTGCGGGGAGAGGGGCGTTAGGGCGTCGCTGGAACCGGGGTCTATCGGATTGCCGGCGAACAGGGCGTCCAGCGCCTGGACCAGCATCGGGTCGAAGCGCCAGGCGTAGACGCCGGGCGCGGGCGCCAGGTCGCGCAGGGGGGCGGCCCCGGCGGCCGGTACCTCCATGGCGTCGGGCGCGGCCTCGTCCGTGCACTGGCGTCCGGCATCCAGGCCACGGCAGAACAGGTAACGCACGCCGCCGAAGTCGCGGGCGTAGTCGTAGGCCTCGCCCAGGCGGAAGCGCAGCCAGCGGTGCAGGGCTACGGTGTAGATCAGTGCCTGCAAGGTGTATTCGCTATGCGCCATGGCGCGGGCCAGGGCGTCGGGGGCGTAGCTGGGCAGACGGTTGGATTTGTAGTCCAGCACGTACCAGCGGCCGTCGACGGTGTAGGTCAGGTCGATCAGGCCGGTCATCAGGCCTTCCAGGCGCTGGCGTGCGCCGAAGGCCTGGCGATCGCCGGCCACCCCGAAGCGGTGCAGCAGCGCCAGCAACGCGTCCACGCGGGTGGGCTGCATGGCGAAGTGGAATTCCATTTCGTTGCGGCGCTGCGGCTCGGGGACGGCGGCCAGGGCGGTGCCTTCGGGCAGGGTCACGGTGAGGGTGTTGCCGATCAGCGCGGTGAGCATGTGCAGGCCGTCATCGTGTTCGTCCTGCGCATAGCCGCCGCGTTGCAGCGCGTCGATGATGGGGGCGGCCTGGCCGTCGGGGGCGGGGTCGCCAGGGCGCCAGCGCTGCCAGGCGGCGAAGTCGCAGCGCTCGAACACGTCGTGCATCACCACACCGAAGCGATTGCCGGCAAAGCGCGCATCGAACGGCTCGGCTTCGGTCACCGCTGCCGCGGCGTCGCTGGCGGCCGGTTCGTCGCTGCCGCCACTGCCCACCACGGTGGCGCTGGCCATCGGGTCGGTGGCGGCGCCGGCATCGGCGTTGGCCAGCTGGGTGAAGCTGTAGACCCACCATTCCGGGGCGATATGCCGCTGCGGGATGCGCGCAGGCGGCACCTGCGCGTCGGGCGGTGGCAGCAGGCGCGGCAGGTTGGCCGGCGGGGTGCTGGTGTCGATCACCACCGTACCCTCGCCCGCCGCGCCCAGCAGCGCATCGAGCGCGCGCAGCATGTCGGCCAACGGCGTGCGTTCGTGCTGGTGGAAGTTGCCGCTGGCGATCCACAGCGCATGCTCGGCGCGGGTCAGGCCGACGTAGAGCAGGCGTGCGTCTTCGGCGCGTTGTTCCTGCTTCCAGGCCGCTTCGGCCGCGCTCCAGGCGGGATCTTCCTTGTCACGGCTCCACTTGGACACGTTCCAGTACAGCTGGCGGCCGGTCTCCGGCGCATGCACCACGCAATGGCGGCCAGCGCCCTTGTCGCTGCGGCCGATGCCGATGTACGGCAGGAATACCAGCGGATATTCCAGGCCCTTGCTCTTGTGCAGGGTGACAATCTGCACGCGGCGCGCGTCCGATTCCAGCCGCAATTGCTGGGCCTCGTCGTTGTCGTCGGCATTGGCGATGCGGCGCGCCAGCCAGTCCACCAGGCCGTGCGGGCCGAGCGCGCGCGCGTCGGCTTCCTGCAGCAGTTCGGCCAGTTGCAGGTAATTGGTGAGGCGGCGTTCGCCATCGACCAGGGCCAGCAGGCGCTGTCCGTGCGCGGCGCCGAGTTCGCCGATCAGCGCCAGCGGGCCGCCGCGTTGCCAGCGTTCGCGCCAGTCCAGCGCCTGCTGCTGCCAGCGGCGGTGACGCTCGCCGTCGTGTTCCAGGGTGGCGATGGCGATGGCGTCCTGCCCGATCAGCACCGTGGCCAGTGCGGCGCGCAGGCGGCTGTCGTCGCCCGGGTCGAGCAAGGCCTGCAGCAGCGCCAGCAGTTCCAGCGCTTCGTCGGTGGCGAACAGGCTCTGCTTGCCGGCGGCCACGGCGGGAATGCCCACCGCACCCAGCGCCTGCTGGATGCGGGTGGCCTCGCCATGGCTACGCACCAGCACCGCGATGTCGCCGGCCTGCACCGGACGTGCGTTGATGGTGGCGGTGCCATCGCGGCCAGCGGCCAGCCAGCCGCGGATCGCGGCCACGCAGGCGGCGGTGGCCAGCTCGCGGGCGCGGCCGGCGCTCCAGGGCTTGGGTTTGCCTTTCGTGGGCGGCGGTGGTTCTGGGGCGCGCCACAGTGTGAGCGCCGGGGCGGTGGCGCCTTCGTGTTGCAGGTCGGTGTCCAGGCGCTTGGTGCCCGGCTGCACCGGGTGGAAGGCGATGCCGTCGGTGAGGAAGGCATCGGTGTAGCCGGCCTGCGCGTACAGCGCATCGATCGCCGCCAGCACGCCCGGGCGGGAGCGGAAATTGTGGCTCAACGGCGGGGCCAGTTCGGCGCTGACGGCCGCAGCCAGGTAGGTGCGCACATCACCGCCGCGGAAACCGTAGATGGCCTGCTTGGGGTCACCGATCAGAAACAGCGACGGCGCAAACCCGGCCGCCAGCGCGAGCGCGCCGTTGCCGAACACGTTGGAAAAAATCGCCCACTGGCGGTCGTCGGTGTCCTGGAATTCGTCCACCAGCGCGATGGCGTACTGCGCGCGCAGGCGCCTGACCAGGGCGTCGGCCTGCGGGCCTTCCAGCGCGTGCGCCACGCCATCGACCAGGTCGTCGTAGGTCTGCACGCGGCGCTGGCGCTTGAGCAGGGCCAGCCGGGCGATGGCATCTTCGCGCAGGGCGTGCAGCAGGCGGATGCGGCGGCGTGTCCGCCATTGCTCGACACGGGCCAGCGCGGTGAGATAGCCATCGATGGCGTGACTCAGCGGCGAGGCCGGGGTGCGATCGACGAACTTCTTGTTGGTGCCTGCGGCCAGGTCGGCCGCGGTCAACTTGACCAGCTTGGGATGCGGGGTGCTGTCCTGCGACGGTGTCGCAGCGAAATCCTCGAACCAGTGCCACAGCGCGGTGAGCCAGTCGGGTTTGTAGCTGACCTTGCTCAGCACGCCGCCGTCGATGGCGGCCATGAGGGTTTCGAAAAACGCCGTGCCATGGGCCTGGAAGGCAACCGCCAGGGCGTGGCTGGCGGCATGCACGGCCTGCAGCAAGGCGGCGGCATCGTCGGTGTCGGCGCAGACCGCCGGTAGCAGCACGGTGTGGCGCAACAAGGCGCGCAGATCCGTGGCCAGCGCCGGCGGGCCACCGGACCACAGGGCGATCAGGTCTTCGGCCATCACCGCATCGGCGGCGCGCTGGCGCCACAGGTCGGCGGCCACTTCGCCCAGCAGTTCGCGATCGTTGGCAAGCAGTTGCGGAGCGGCGAAGGCCTGGCCGCTTTCCAGTGCATGTTCGCGCAGCACGCGGGCACAGAAGCCGTGGATGGTGAACACCGCGGCCAGGTCGATTTCTTCCACTGCCTGCTGCAGGCGGCGGTGCAGCGCGGCCGGGGTTTCGGTGCCGTTGGCTAGATGCGTGGCGAGGATGGCGCGGGTGAGGAGCGCGTCGGGGGCTTCCTTTGCGGGTGATGGTGCGTCGGCGGTGTGGGTGGTCGCGGCCTGGGCCGCTCCTACGGATGCAGAAGGCGCATCGTACGTCTGCGTGGTGGTTGGATCGGTCGCGCCCGGGTGCGCTCCTACGATGGCGCGCGAGGCGTCGGGCACCAGCGTGGCGGCCAGCACCAGGCGTTCGCGGATCCGCCGGCGCAGTTCCTGGGTGGCGGCCTCGGTAAAGGTCACCGCCAGGATCTGGCCGATGCGCAGGCCGCGCTCGACCACCAGACGGGTGAACAACGTGGCCAGGGTGAAGGTCTTGCCGGTGCCGGCGCTGGCTTCGATCAGGCGCACGCCATCCAGCGGTAGCTGCAGATACGGGTCGGTGACGGTGGGCGCGCTCATTCGCCGTCGTCCTGTGCGCCATGCCAGTGCCGCCAGCTGTCGATCACGCGCTGCGGATCCAGCGCGGCCTCGGTGTTGGCGCGTTCCAGCAGGTCGTAGAGCCGATGGCTGGTGCTGGCAAACGCACTGAACCGCTGCGCATCGGCGAACGGGTCGCGTCCGCGGTTGACCAAGCGCAGTTCCGGGCTGTGCGATTCGCTCCAGCCGAAGCTGGACTGCCACTGCCCCGCCGCCTCCTTGATGGCCTTGTCCAGATCGTCGCTGCGCGCGGCCTGGTGATATTTCCAGCTGCTGTACGGCGCAAATGGCAGCGGTGCCTGCAGGCCTTGTCGATACAGCTGCAGCAGTTCGCCCAGCGCGGCTTGCGCCTGCGCCGGCGCCAGCGGCTGCGCATCGATGGGATGCGGGCCCAGGCCGTCGTCGTGCTCGAAGAAGCGCACGTATGGCACCTGCTCGCCAGCGGCGCGCAGCAACAACCATTCCAGCCCGTGGCCAATCGCATTGCGCCCGGTGAGCGCGCCCACCTGCACGCGGCCCACGCCGTGCGCATACCAGCCGGGCACGCGGCCATGCAGCGCGACATCGCCGATCTGCACCTGCAGCCGCTGCGACTGCGCGTCGGCCTCGCCACGCCATTGCTGGAAGGCCTGCGCGTACGGGCGCAATTGCGCCAGCCGCTCGTCGAGCTGGCGACGCCCCAGCGGGCCGGACGGCAGCAACGCGCGTGCGCGCAGACGTTCGTACAGCCCGTCCACGTCGTCGGCCACTGCAGCCTCGAACACCTGTTGCTGCAAGCCGTAGTGATCCAGCCCGCGGGTGGGTGCGAGCAGCGGTTCCAGGTCGCTGTCTTCGCTGGCCGGATCGGGCAGGCGCATCCCTAGGCGATGGCGCAGGAACTGCCCGGCCGGGTCGCCGAACAGCCGGCGCAACGCGTCGATGGAGATGCTGCCCGGCAATCCGCTGTCGTCGGCCGGCAGCGCGCCGGCCACCCACGGCGCCAGCGGCTGGCGCTGGCCGGTGAGGCTGTCCACCGCCGGACGCCATTGCCGGCGATAGCTGAAACGACGCGGGTCCATGCCCGCTTCGCTCTGCGCACCGAAGGCGGCCGCGGCGAACGGCTGCAGCGGGTGGTGCACCACCAAGGTGTCGTCGGCATCGGCGGCGGCGTGGGAGTGCGCCGCGGTAGCCAGCAATTCGCTGACCAGCACCGAGGACTCGCGCGGACTGCCATCGCGCGCATCGGCGCCGAGATAGCTCAGGTAGAACACGTCCTGTGCGGAGGCGAACAATTGCAGGAACAGGAAGCGGTCGTCCTCGCGGGTGGAGCGGTCGCCGTGGCGGCGGCGCTCGGTGCCCAGTTCGGCGGTAAGGCGATTGAGCCCGGCGGCCGGGTCGCGGCGCGGAAAATCGCCGTCGTTCATGCCCAGCAGGCAGATCACCCGGAATGGCAGCAGGCGCATCGGCACCATGCGCCCGAAACTGATGCCACCGGTGAGCAGCGGCGCGCGTGTATCCGATTCGCCCAGCACTGCGGCAAAGTGCGCACGCACCACCTCGGCCGGCACGCTGCCGGCGTACTGCGCGCGCTGCGCATCGCGGGCGAACTGGTCGATGAGGCTGCGCAGCCGGTCCAACGCGCGCTGCGCACGCGCGGCCGAGGGGGCGGCGGGAATCAGCGCGTCCAGCAGCTCCAGCAGGCGCTCGCGCCAGGCGGCCGGCGGCAGCGCCTCGGCCAGTGCGGCCTGGTGCCGCTCCAGCACGCGCAGCAGGCGCAGCAGCGTGTCCAGCGCGGCCAGTGCGCTGCCTTCCAGCTGCGGCCACGGCGCCACGCCGTCGATATCGTCCTCGGCACCACTGGCGTGGCCAAGCAGCAGCCGGTCCAGCGCGAAGCGCCAGGTGTAGGCGTCGTCGCCCGGTGCCTGGTGATGGCGCCGATGCGCCGCATCCAGGCCCCAGCGCGCGCCGGCAGCATGCAGCCAGCCGCGCAGGCGTTCCAGCCCGGCCTCGTCCAGCCCGGCCGCTTCGGCGATCGGCGCGCTGGCAATCAGGTCCAGGATTTCGTGCAGGCCGAAGCGTGCGATCGGCAACTTCAGCAGGGTGAGAAACACCTCGGCCAGCGGTTCGCTCGCCAGCGGGCTGGCGTCGGCCAAGGCATAAGGCAATGCATCCTCACTGCCGTGGCTGCCGAACACCGCGTCCAGATACGGCACGTACGGGTCGATATCCGGCGACAGCACCGCGATCTCGCGCGGCTGCAGCGGCGGTTCGAAGCGCGCATCGTCCAGCAATGCACGCAGCTGATCGTGCAGCACCTGCAGCTCGCGCAAGCGCGTATGGCAGGCGTGCACCTGCAGGCTGGGATCGTGCCGATTCACCGCCGGCAATGCGGCCGGCACCGCCGGGGCGCGGCGATGGAACAGGTCGCTCTGCATGCGCCGCAACAGGCTGTCGCCCAGGCCGCCGTCAGCGAGCAGGCGGCGGCCGGACTCCAGCGGATCGGCATAGGCGGCGATTTCGGCCAGCGGGTGCACCACTTCGTAATCGCCGATCAAGGCCATGAAGTCGCGGCCGGCTGCACCCCAGGCCTGCAGCAGCGGGTTTTCCTGCACCTGATCGGCGAACAATGCCGCCGCCCCGCCCTCGCGGCGGCGTTGCCACAGGGTTTGCAGATCGCCCCAATACCCTTGCGTGGGCGTGGGCAGATAGAAATGCAGCGTGCCCACGCGCGCTTGCGTGGCCAGCACGCGCAACACGTCGGGCGAGATATTGAGGATGGCGAAGGCAAACAGCCGCGCCGGCAAGCCCTGCGGCAGCGGGCCGTCAGCGCGCGCATAGCGATCCAGGTACTGGCCGATGCGGCGCGCGCGGTATTGCCGGCCAGTGGCGATGCTACGCCACAGCCGCGCCTGCGGATCATCGGCATCGGCGCCGCCTTCCCAACGCAGCAACCAGTCGCGGCGCCAGGCCTGGTACTTCTCGAACACGCTGCCCAGCTCGCCGGCCAGCGCCCACGGCTTGAGTACATCGCCATCGGACAGATAGCCGGCCAGCGGCGCCAGTGCCGCATCGCTACCCAGATCGGCCTGCAGCGCGGCGTACAGCCGCCACTGCGTGGTGGCCATGTCCAGATCGTCGTCGGCCGGGCCGAGGTTGCGCTCCAGCGCGCGCGCCACGAATTCGCCGGGGGTCAGAAACTCCAGATTCGCCGCCACGCCGTGCTCGGCCGCCAGCGTGGACTGCAGCCAGCGCCGCATCGCCACCTGCGGAATCAGCACGACCTCCGGCTGCAACAACGGCTGCCCGGGCACCGGCCGGCGCAGCTCCTGCGCCAGCAGGGCAGCCAGGGTATCCAGCGCGTTGGAAGGATAAAGACGGAAATCGGGCGCGGAAGCAAGGTGCATATGTGCGGCATTGTGCCGGATGCGTGCGCGAGGCGCAGTCTGACCCTATCCGCGGCGGACCCTAGTCCTACTGTGTCATTAAATACGAAGGTGCGGAGACATCGTTCCAAGTAGTATCACTGCGATTTCTACGGCGATTGTCCAGCGAAGCGTCGCGATCGAGTCCACTACATGGCGCTGAGCCCGCATCGGTCGCCCCGCGCGGGCGGTAATCTTCGGGTAGGGCAGGTTGCGGGCGTTGTGACGGTTTTTTTTGATGCGCCCCGCGCAAGCGCTCAGCAACCAGAAACCCGTAAGCAGCAATGCATAGCGTGGCGTGATGATGAAACCCCCGCCAACCGCGCCCTTCGTAGTGATCCAGACCAAACTCCTGCTTCAGGTCCTGATAATCGCGTTCAACCCGCCAGCGCGCTTTGACCGTATTCACCAGATCCTTGCGGAGCGTGCTTGCCGGCAAGTTGGAGAGGAAGTAGCGCGTTGGCTTGTCTTCGTTTTCGGGCCATTCGATCAACAACCACTCCTCCTGACGCAAACGATCTCCCTGCGCGGCACGCACGCGCAGGGCCGCAAAGCGTCCGGACAACGGTGCGTTGCTGCCTTCCCGCCATGACACCGTCCGGAAGGCACGCCGAGGCAGGGACTGCGCCAGTGCCTCCACCGACTGTGGCTGGCGATCCGCCGTGCGGCGATGGCGAATCGCAGGACGGCCCTGCCCCTTCCAAGGCGCGGGCGGCTCGGGCGTTTGCCCCGGCGGCCAGACCTTGACGCTCGAAACAATCCCCACTGCATAAGTCAGTTCCAAGGCAGTCAGCGCATCACGCCAAGCCGTATTGCTGCCATAAGCTGCATCGGCCAACACGGTGCCGCGGACGACACCTGCAGCACACGCGGCCTGCATCTGCGCCAGCGCTATCTCTGGCTTGGTGGCGAACGCGATCTCTTCCGGAACACCTGCCTTCTCCCGCTTCGCCGCATCGGCCGCCCAAGCCTCAGGAAGATACAGCCCAAAGGCCATCGGCACGCTCGCCGCCGGCGTCGCCAGCGAGACGCTCACCGCCACCTGGCAATTGTCCTGTTTGCCGATCTCCCCGCAGTACTGTCGGGCCACACCGACCGAATGCTTGCCCTTCTTGCGAAAACCCGTGTCGTCCACGATCCAGTACACCTCGCCCTTCAAATCCATTCCTGATTAGCCCCATCCCTCAGCCAAGAAAGTTGCTTGCCATGCGCAAAACTCGCTCTGGGCAAGGCTTGCAGCGCATCAGCGCCGTCGCCAGTCGCGGCAGCATCTGTTCCAGACGAAATCTGCGGTTGAATCGATAGGCTGCTTCGGCCAGGTAGCGCCGCGCATACTTGGCTTGGCGCACCGCATGGTAGGTGCCGCTGATGGCACGTTTGACGTTGGCCAGCACCACATTCAACCAACGTGCTCCCTGGACTTCGGTTGCGGCACGACCACCGCCGGTATCGAGGGTGGTGTGGCCATGCCCAGCCTCCTCCAGACGGCGAAAGCAAGCCAATCCGTCGCTGTAAACTTCGCATTCCGGCTCCAGACGCCGTTCGATCCAGTCCTTCAGCGAGGCGTTGTCAAAAGCCTTCACCGGCTCGATCACCGCAAAGGTAGGATGTTCATTGTTCTGGTCCACTTGCACTGCGATCACGAACGGCTGTTTGTTCTCCGAGCCTCGTCCGCGCTTGCCTCCGGTGCGTTCGCCGCCAAGGTACGCGTCATCGATTTGCACAAATCCGCTGAGTTTTCGCGGTTCTTCGCGCTCGACCATCGCCTGCATGATCTTGTGCTTCATGCGCCAGGCCGCCTTGTAGTTCACTCCAAGATGCCGCTTCAACTCCAGCGCCGCCAGGTTGGTCTTGCTGGATGTCAGCAGGTAGATCGCCTGCATCCACAAGCGCAAGGGCAGCTTGCTGGACTGAAACAGCGTGCCAGCACGCAAGGTGGTCTGATGCCGGCACGCACGGCACTGGTAGTCCACCTGCCCATCGCGTCGAAAGCGCGAGCGCGCGCGGCCTTCGCATTGCGGGCAGCGAAATCCATTCGGCCAGCGCCACCGATACAAGGCCCGATAACACTTGGCTTCGGTTCCGTAACGATCCACGAACTCTGTCATCGACAATCCAGGCTGAAACTGCACGATGTTGATACCCATGCCCCACCTCCGTTGCCTTCAAGTGGGGCCATTGTCCAGCCGACCCGTCGCAAATCCTGCAACTACCGGCTGAGGAATGGGGCTAATCAGGAATCCATATGCGATGAGACGTACTGACGGACGCGCTCCAGCACCGCCGCATCGGACCAATCCGACTTGGCCACAAAATGGTGCAACGCCTGATGCCGAGCCCGTGTCCGCAGCGGATCCACATGCGCCGCCAGCGGCTCTACGCTTTTGCGCTCCAACGGCAGCATCAATCCCCGGCAATAACCGTGTAAGCCCGCCGCGCGATCAGCATGACCAAGCGCAGCGGATAGGTCATCCAGATAGGCGGAAAAACGCGCTTGGTGACTGACTGCGGCCATGTTCATCTCAGCGCGGTGTGGATTGCATGCAGAATAACATTTATATGACACAGTAGGATTAGGGATTGTCTGATCAACGCCGCCAGGAGACGGAAAAAGCCGTCCTGGGTCGCGTAAAACTCGTTCAGACCCTCGATTTTCGCCGTTTTCAGCGCATTTCCGAGGGTTTTCCCGGACTACAGACGCAACTCGGCCATCGCAGGCAATAAGTGCTTTCGCTTCAGCTACGGGTTCGACAGCGCAAATAGCGTCAACACCTGCGCGGTGTTCTTCGCCAAACCGCGATAGCGCACCTTGACGTAGCCGAACTGGCGTTTGATAACGCGGAACGGATGCTCCACCTTCGCCCGCAGGCTGGCCTTGGTGTGCTCCCAACGCTTTGCCCGCTTCAACGCGCGTTTGTTCTTGATCTGCTTCAACTTCGAGCGCTTTTCTGCGATCAGGTAGCGCAGCTTGCGCTTGCTCGCCATCTCTTCGCGCTTGTCCAATCCGGTGTAGCCGCTGTCCCCGCTCACCGTGTCTTCCTTGCCGTGCAGCAGTTTGTGCGCCTGCGTGATGTCCGCCGCGCATTCCACGTGGTGCACCAATCCGGACTCATCATCCACGCCAATGTGCGCCTTCATCCCGAAGTAGTACTGGTTGCCCTTCTTGGTCTGGTGCATTACCGGATCGCGTTCGCCCTTCAACCACTGACACGTAGACCTGGTCGTAACCCGCGCCTGTCTCGTTGGAATATCCCTTGCAGCTGAATTCGATCGTGGCTGCGTCCCCCCCTGCGGCAACGATGACTCGACCAAGGCTCATCGATTGAATCGTCAGCAATTGCGCTACCGTCGGAAGATAGGCCTCGAGTGTCGATTTTCCTGCAAGACGCGCAGTCGTTCCCTCCGGTGCATAGGGAAATTCGAAAACGATATCGTCATCGCACATATCGAGGAACGAGGTCGCTTCAGGAGAAATCAAATCACCCAGCGCCTGCCTCAGAAGAGACGACCGATTCGGGAACAGATCGGCGTCATTTGTCATGCTTCCCTATCTCCGATCAATTGAACGCCAGCATTCCGCCTCATGTGGAGAGCGCCATGAATGGCACTCGGGAGTATCGACATCCAGCCGAGCCGGCTGCGGTCATGCGAGCCGCTCTGACGCAAGCGTTGGTCCGAGCGCTTTTCGGAGGGTAAGTTGTCCACGGTGATGGCACGGTCAATTTTGAGCGAGGCGTAACGCAGGCCTGCGCACGGTATGCCGCAGCTGCGCGCGAATACGTACGCCAGTGCCGGCCACCGCAGCCATGGTTGGCAATGGGTAATGCGCAGCGGGCCGGGGAGGATGCTCCCCGGCCCGCTGCGCTAACCCGCCTGACGATCGAGGCGATCAGTATTTCTTTTCCAGGTTGAGCATCCAGGTCTGATCGGTATTGCTGTCGCCATCGGTGATGCCGCGGTATTCCAGCCGCGTGGACAGGCCCTGCTCGGTCAGCAACGCCGCGCCGATACCCACCATCAGGCGATTGCGGTCGAACGCGGCCTGCCCGGTGCGGTAGAACGGACCGCCGCTGAGATCGGCATAGCTCAACGTGGCATCGCCGCGACCCTGGAAGTCGCGCTGATACTCCACGCGCAACTGCGGAGTCAGCCGGCCCCAGGCCACTTCGCGGCGCCATTCCAGGCGCAGGCCCAGGTTACCGGTACTGGTGGCCACGTCCATGTCGGCATAGCGCAGCGCGAACGGCGCCACACCGTCTTCGACATAGCCATCCAGCGTGGCGCGTGCCACATCCACGCGCGCATACGGGGTCACCTGCAGCTCGCCTCGTTGCAGGTCCGCACCCGTGGACAGTGAGGCGATCCACTGCTTGCCGTCGCGGTTGCCTTCGGCCAGCGAGCTGTCGTCGGTCACGAAACGGCGCAAGTCGTAGGACAGCAGCTGGTAGCCCACCAGGGTGTCGAAGAAGAACGCCTTGCCCGGATGGAAGCTGGCATACAGGGCCATGGTGTACGCGGTGCCCTTGCTGCGGCTGCCGCGTGTGCCAACATCGCTGTCGTCGCGGCCCCAACCCAGGCCAGCACCGATCGCCAGCGACTGCGCCAGCCGGTAGTCGGCACCCACGCTCAAGCCGTCGGTCTGGAAATCCACGCCATTGCTGTTGGCCTGCCGGTTCAAGCTGCCCGAACGGATCGCACCGCCGACCCAGAGGCCCAGATCGCCCTGGCCCTGCGCACCGGTGCTGCTGCCTGTTGCCACCGCAGGCGCATCGCGGAAGTCGTTGTCGGCGTCCTGCGTGTCCGGGTGGCAGTGCTGCGCACCGGTGCCGCGGTCGGCCTCACGGCAATGCGAGGTGGGCTGGAAGCTCACCGCGTTGCTGACGCCGCCACCACCGCGATGGGTCGCTTCCAGACGGCGCTGGAAGTTGTCGATCTGCGCCCGCGCAAACCGCCGCGTGGACTCGGACTGCGCATCTACCAGGCCACGTACTTCTGAATCCTGGCTCGGATCGCGGCGCGGCGCGATGTTGAAGACAACGTTGGCCGGGATGGAGGTGGCGAACGCATTGGACAGGGTGAACTGCACCGTGGCCTGGCCAACGAAGGCCGGGTTGGGTGTAAAGGTCAGTACGAAGCTGGGCGGCTCGGCCATGGCAGTGGCCGCCGTCGATGGGCCGGAGGCACCCGCCGCCGAGGCAATGGCTGCACCGCCAACACGGGTGATGCTGGCCGTGCCTGCCGAGGCCGGCAGCACCGCCACCACTGCGGCGGTCACGAATGGCCCGCCGGTGGCATTACGGGTGAGGTCCACCTGCTGCGCTTCGCCAGGTACCGCTTCTGCGGTGATCGATACCGCCACCGGCCGCGCGTTGACGGTGATGGTCAGCGTGGTTGCGGCCGAGGTGCCGCCACTACCGGTGGCGGTATAGCGCAGCACGTCGGTGCCGATGAAGCCAGCGTTCGGCGTATAGATCACCTGCAGCCCATCGACGACCGCCGTGCCATTGGCAGGCGCGGTGGTAATGGCGACGGCGCTGATCGTCCCGGTGTCGTTACCGGTCACCGCCACGGTCACGACCGTGCCATCCATGGTTACGGCGGTGTCTGCCACCGCTACCGGCGCGGCACCGCCAACGGTGAAGGTATAGGCCTGCGAGGCGCTGGCGGCACTGCGGTCGGTCACGGTAATGGTGAAGTTGCTGGTGCCCGCAGCGCTGGGCGTGCCCGACAGCGTGCCGTTGCTGGCCAGGGTCAGGCCCGCCGGTAGGGTACCGCTGCTCACCGCGAAACCGTAAGGCGCCACCCCTCCACTGGAGGCCAGCGTCTGTGTGTATGCGGTACCGCTCACGGCCGGCGGCAACGTGCCCTGCGCAATCACCAGCGTGGCAGCGCCGATGGTCAGCACATAGCTGCGCGATGCCTGCGCAGCCGGGCTGGGCGTGCTGTCGGAAACGGTCAGCGTGAAGGTGAAGCTGCCCGCTATCGTCGGCGTACCGCTCAATCCACCCGTGGCCGCATCCACCACGATGCCGGCCGGCAGTGCGCCCGCACTCAGCGCATAGCTGTACGGCACGGTGCCGCCGGTGGCCGGGGTGATGGCCGCCGTGTACGCCTGACCGGCCGTGCCAGCCGGCAGGGTGGAAGCTGGCAGCACCAGATTCGGGCCAGCTACCGTCAACGTGTAGGCCTGCGTTCCGGTGAAGGTATTCGCATCGGTGGCCTGGACAGTGAAGCTGAAGCTGCCCTCCACCGTGGCCGTGCCCGACAACGTGCCATTGCTGGCCAAGCTCAGGCCCGCCGGCAACACCCCGCTGCTGATCGCATAGGTGTACGGCGCAGCGCCGCCACTGGCGCTCAAGCCCTGGCTGTAGGCCGTGCCGCGCGTGGCGCCGGGCAAGCTGCTCGGTGCCACCACCACCTGCGGAGCAGCGACGGTCAGCGAATAGCTGCGCGATGCCTGCGCAGCCGGGCTGGGCGTGCTGTCGGAAACGGTGAGCGTGAAGGTGAAGCTGCCCGCCACCGTCGGCGTACCGCTCAATCCACCCGTGGCCGCATCCACCACGATGCCGGCCGGCAGTGTGCCCGCGCTCAGCGCATAGCTGTAGGGCGCGGTGCCGCCGGTGGCCGGGGTGATGGCCGCCGTATACGCCTGACCGGCTGTGCCAGCCGGCAGGGTGGAAGCTGGCAGCACCAGATTCGGGCCAGCTACCGTCAACGTGTAGGCCTGCGTTCCGGTGAAGGTATTCGCATCGGTGGCCTGGACAGTGAAGCTGAAGCTGCCCTCCACCGTGGCCGTGCCCGACAACGTGCCATTGCTGGCCAAGCTCAGGCCCGCCGGCAACACCCCGCTGCTGATCGCATAGGTGTATGGCGCAGCGCCGCCACTGGCGCTCAAGCCCTGGCTGTAGGCCGTGCCGCGCGTGGCAGCGGGCAAGCTGCTCGGTGCCACCACGATGCTGGGCGAAACGATGTTGAGTGCATAGTTCTGGCTGGCCTGTGCGGGCGTACCGCCGGTGCTGTCGGTCGCAGTCAGGGTGAAGCTGGCGCTGCCTGGCGCCGTCGGCACGCCACTGAGCGCGCCGGTCGCGCTATTGATCGAGATTCCCGGCGGCAACGCGCCGGTGCTGAGCGCGTAGGTGTACGGTGCGATGCCGCCACTAGCCGGGGTGATCGGCGCGCTGTAGGCCTGGCCGGCAGTGCCGTTGGGCAAGGTGGTCGCCGGCAGGGTCATGGCCGGCGCGCCCACGGTCAGCGTATAGACGCGGTTGCCGGAGCTCGGGACACCACTGTCGGTAGCCGTCACAGTGAAGCCAAAGCTGCCGCTGGCGGTGGGCGTGCCGGCCAGCACGCCGGTGGCGCTCAGGGTGAGCCCGGCCGGCAACGCGCCGCCGGTGATGGCGAAACTGTAAGGTGCGGTGCCGCCTGCGGCACTCAGGTTCTGGCTGTACGCCGTGCCGGCAGTAGCCGCCGGCAACGACGTCGGCGCGATGGTGACCACCACATCGTCGTTGAGGATGGTGCCCGTGCCGGTCGCGCGCGCGACGGCGGCATTGGTGGCACCGGACAGATTGACGCTGAATGTTTCGTTGGACTCGACCGTGAGGTCGCCATTGACGGTGATGACCACGGTCTGCGTGGTGACGCCGGGCGCAAAATTCAGCGTCCCCGAGCCGGCGGTGTAGTCGCTGCCGGCGGTGGCACTGCCATTGGCGGTGGCGTAGTTGACGGTGACCGCCTGCGCGCTGGCAGCGCTCAGGCTCACCGTGAACGTGGCCGTGACGGTCCCGCTATTGCCTTCGTTGACGCTGACGTCATCGATCGACAACGCCGGTAGTGCATCGTCGTTGACGATGGTGCCCACTCCCTGTGCATCGGTCACGCTGGCGCCGGCGACGTTGCTGACGTTGACCAAGAAGGTTTCGTTCGGCTCGTTGAGGGTGTCACCGTTCACCAGCACGGTGAAGGTGGCGCTGCTGCTGCCGTTGGGAATGGTTTGCGCGGTGGCGCTGGACGCCACGTAGTCCACGCCAGCGGTGGCGGTGCCATTGGCGGTGGCGATGTCGAAGGTGACGCCGCCGGCGCCGGCCGGTTGGCTGAGCGATACCGTGAAGGTGGCATTGGTGGTGCCGGCATTGCCTTCGCTCAGGGAGACGTCGTTGATCGACAGCGCCGGCTGGTCGTCATTGGCGATGGTGCCGGTGGCGCTGGCTGGCGCACCCACGAGGTAACCGCTGCCATTGTCCAGGGTGATGGTCACGGTCTCGTCGGGCTCGGCGGTGGTGTCGGGGCTGGGCACGATGGTGATGGTGCCGGTGGTCTGGCCGGCCGCAATGACCAGCGACGAATTGACAGCTGTATAGTCAGTGCCGGACGTCGCCGAACCGCCAGTGGCGAAACCAATCGAGACGGGCGAGGTCGGGGCCTGGCTCAGGGTGACGGTATAGAGCAGGTTGTTCCCGCCATTTTCGGCCACGCTGGCCGGGGACACCGCAATGCTCGCGACGGGAAAGTCATCGTTGACGATGATGGCAGTGGCGCTGCCCGGGCTGCCGGGGACGTACCCGGTACCGGTACCAACGGTATAGACGACCGTCTCATCGGCTTCCACCGTCGCGTCGGGGGTCGGGGTGATGGTAAAGCTGGCCGACGTGGCGTTGGCCGGAATCACGACGGTGCTTAGCGCGCCGGAATAGTCGTTGGCGCTGTCCGCGCTACCGCTGCGGGTCAGGTTCACCGTCGTGGCCATGCTGTTGGTCTGGCTCAGCGTGACCGTGTAGACGAACGAGCCGCCGCTGTTTTCCAAACTGCTGGCCGGCGTCACCGCAATGCTGGCGGATCGCGACGGCACGATGGTGATGTTGAAGGTGAGGACATTCTCGTCCTCGTCGCGCAGGTAGAACGTGTCGGACGTGGCGCTATTGTTTCCGTGCGTATAGGTGACGGTCTGCGTGTTGTTGGGAGGTCCGGCCAGCTCACTGAGGACAATGGTTCCGTTGGGAGTGCTGCCATTACCTCCGCCGTTGCCGAAAGGGGCCAGCGGGTTTCTGGGGTCATCGCCCATTCCGATGTCGGTGGGACCATCGCAATTGGTCACGTCGAACGTGGCCGACTGGCCCTGATTGATGGTCCGGTTCTGCGTTGGGCAGTACGCGGACGCGCCTTGCGACCAGGCCAAGCCAGGCAACAGCATCGCCAGAGCAAACACCACCCACGCCACGACCCGGCGCACCGGCACGCCAGCCCTCATCCCACGCCCCTGCAACTTGTTCACGTTCTACCCCTGGAGAAGCGCCACCCCGGCGCCAGCACGGTCCTCGTGCCTGAAGGCAATGCCGCCCCGAAGAAAGCCCCTTCCGGCATTGCGAAGGCATTGGAACAGGAACTGACTGCCAGTTAAAGAACAAAAAATTAATACTTCATCCCAGTTTTGAACATGTGAGGCTTGCCGGACACGGCCTTGGCGGGTATCTGTACGCCACACCCCGACGGCTGTCGGTGCAGCACCTACGCAAGGAGATCCGCATGAGCGAGTACTTCATCGGTCAGGTCATGCTGACCGGCTTCGCCTTCGCGCCAAAGTTTTTTGCGCAATGCAATGGTCAGTTGTTGCCCGTCAACCAGAACCAGGCATTGTTCAGCCTGCTCAGCACGCGTTTCGGCGGCGATGGCAGAACCACCTTCGCCTTGCCGGACCTGCGCGGGCGCACACCGGTCGGATATGGGCCCTCGGTCGATCCGATCTGGCAACCGTCGCCGGTGCCGATGGCCCAGGCCGCAGGTGCGGAGACGGTAACCCTGGCACCCGACAACCTGCCCCCGCACGTCCACCTGATGGAGTGCGCCAGTGCTGCCGGCAATAACCGCGCGCCAGGCGGGCGGGTGTTTGCCGCCAATGTCAGTACAGCCGCAGCGGTCACCTCGCTGTATGCCGCGCCGGGAGCGCTGGTGCCGCTGACCCAGGCCACGGTCGCGACCGCCGGTGGCAACCAGGCGCACCCGAACCTGCAGCCCTACACAGCGCTGAATTTCTGCATTGCGCTGTCCGGCATCTTCCCGTCGCGCAACTAGCCGTCTCCATCTGCGCGCATACGGCGCGTCATCGATCAAGAGGGATCTCATGGGCACTCCATTCATCGGCGAAATCCGCATGTTCGGCTTCGGTCGTACGCCCCAGGGCTGGCAGGCATGCGACGGCTCGGCGCTGAAGATTTCCGACTACGAACCACTGTTCATGCTGCTGGGCACCACCTACGGCGGCGACGGTCAGACGACCTTCGGCGTTCCGGACCTGCGCGGCCGCCTGCCGGTGCACCAAGGCCAGGGACCGGCGCTGAACAACTATGTCCTGGGTAAATCCGGCGGCACTGAAACGGTGACGCTGACCGAGCTGCAATTGCCGGCGCATACGCATACCGCGCAGGCCACCACCGCCACCGCGACCGCCAGCGCACCGGCCGGCCTGCTGCCGGCCGCAGTCGGCGGGACAACGTTTTACGTGAGCGATTTGACCAACGCGACCGCACAGCCGATGTCAGGGCAGAGCACCTCGTACGCCGGCGGCGGCCAGCCGCACGACAACCTGATGCCGGCGCTCACGGTGCAGTACTGCATCGCCACCCTCGGCATCTTCCCGCAGCAGGCCTGATCCGGCGCACTGCGCCGGCTTGGCTGCAGCGCGCATCCGCTCCCTCGGAGATACGCAACATGACCGAACCCTATCTCGGCGAAATCCAGCTATTCGGCTTCGACTACAACCCGTACGGATGGGCACTGTGCAACGGTGCCACGTTGCCGGTGGCGCAGAACACCGCGCTGTTCTCACTGCTCGCGTTGGCCTACGGCGGTAATGGCAGCAGTACTTTCCAGTTACCGAACTTCTGCGCGCGTGCCGGTTGCCAACAGGGCCCGGGCCCGGGCCTGACCGCACACGCGATGGGCAACGCCTTCGGCGCGGCATCGGTGAGTCTGCTCACCACGCAGATGCCTTCGCATGAGCATGGTGTCAACGCCTACGCGCAAACCGATCAGACCAAGAAAAGCGGCACCCCGGCAAGCGGCGCGGCGTTTTCGAACCTGAGCATCAACAGCGAGCGGCCCTTCACCAATGCCGCGCCGGACAAGCAGTTCTCTCCGGTCATGCTGCTCCCCACCGGTGCCGGTCTGCCACACGAGAACCGGCAGCCCTACCTGGCATTGAACTTCTGCATCGCGCTACAGGGCGACTACCCGGTGTTTCCCTGAGCGATGCCGGCCCCCAAGCACGTTGCGCAGGCGTCCGCGCGCCTGCAATCCGGGACGAAGGTGGCCTGTGCACCGACGGCGGCGGCGTTGGTATTGCGGCCCGAACAACCCGATGACCTGGCCTGGCTGGAACAGCTTTACGCCAGCACGCGCAGCGACGAACTCGCCAGCGTGCCCTGGCCGGACGCGGTCAAGCGCGCGTTCACCGGGCAACAATTCACCCTGCAGCGCGCGCATTATCGGCAGCATTTTGCAGATGCCGACTTCTTGCTCGTGCAGGTGAACGCCCTACGTGTCGGCCGCTTGTATCTGCACCGCGGCGCGGCGCAGCATACGCTGATCGATATCAGCCTGTTGCCGGAGTGGCGTGGCCAAGGCATCGGCTCGCAGCTGATCGCCCGTGCGCAGGCGTGGGCGGGTGCGGCCGGATGCGTGTTGTCGTTGCACGTGCTGCACGCCAATCCGTCCGCCCGTCGCCTGTACGACCGCCACGGCTTCGTTGCCGGCTGCAGCAATCAGACGCATCTGCAGATGCACTGGCGGCGGCCTGCTCAGCCGTCGGAGCAGGTCAGTTAAACACCGCCTGATACAGGAACCCATCGCGCTCACGCGCGATCGGCACCAGAAAAATGCCCACTTCGCCCAGGCGTGCATGGCGCATCTGGTAGGTCTGCTGCGGAAACAGGAAGGCGGAACTATTGCGGAACAGCAACGAAAATGGCGCACGTTGCGGGTTGACCGCGTTCTTCAGCGGCCTCGCTTCCACCAGCACGAAGGGCACTTCGCCATCGTTCAATGCGGCGGCGAAGGTCTCGTTGACGCTACCGGCGAAATGTTCAAGCGTCAGCAATTCCATGGATACCTCCTTCGGCGACGATGTAGCGCGGATCGTTGCTTCTTGGCGCCGATCCGACAAGACGCCGATGCCAACAACGCGACGCACTCGACAGATCCGGGTCGGCCGGCAGCCGTTAGAGAGTGGCCCGGCTAGTGTCCGGGGTGCGCATCCCCGGCATGCCGGACCAAGCCCGGGCACCCGCGGCCCTGCTCCCTCACCGCGTAGGTTTGGCGAACGAGGCGTGTCCTGCGTTGTAGGACACGTTGTTGCATGAAGCATGCTTCACCAAAGGACTGCAACGTTGACGCATGATGCGACAATAGTACACGCGGCGGTTCGGTTATGTTCAGCCGTGTGACGGTTACTCTATCGCGTTGGAATTCTGTTAAAGGCCTGGATGTCAGCGTCCGCTCCCCCCGTGGTGCACCTGTCCGCCGTCCGCATCGATCGCGGCGGGCGCACGATCCTGCGCGACGTCTCGTTGCAGGTGCCGCGCGGCAGCATCACCGCCGTGCTCGGTCCGTCGGGGAGCGGCAAATCCACGCTGCTGGCCGCATTGACCGGCGAACTACGCCCGCTGGCCGGCACCGTCACCTTGTTCGGCAACCCCATCCCGCACGGCAACCGTGCGCTGCTGGAGATGCGCCGCAACGTCGGCGTGCTGCTGCAAGGCAATGGGCTGCTGACCGACCTGAGCGTGGCCGACAACGTGGCCTTGCCGCTGCGCACGCATACGCGCCTGCCGGCGCCGGTGCTGCGGCGCCTGGTGCAGATGAAGCTGCATGCGGTGGGCCTGCTCGCCGCCGCCGATGCCTGGCCGCGCGAGTTGTCCGGCGGCATGGCCCGGCGCGTGGCACTGGCGCGTGCCTTGGCGCTGGACCCGCCGCTGATGATCTACGACGAGCCGCTGACCGGGCTGGACCCGATCGCCTCGGGAGTCATCATGAGCCTGATCCAGCGCCTCAACGACAGCCTGGGCCTGACCAGCATCATCGTCAGCCACCATGTGCACGAGACCCTGCCGATCTGCGACCAGGCGGTGGTGATCGCCAATGGCGGCATCGTGTTCGCCGGCACGCCAGAACAACTGCAGGACAGTACCGACCCGTTGGTGCAGCAGTTCCTGCACGGCCAGCCGGATGGCCCGATCGCCTTCGACGCCGCCCCGCGCCGCGACCGGAGCGCCGCCTGATGGCCCTGGTCGAATCCATCCGCAGTCTTGGCCGCGCCGGCCTGTTCTCGCTGACGGTGGTGCGCGGCTCGCTGCCCACGCGCGATTTCATCGCCGAATTGGTGCGCGAGATCTACAAGGTCGGCGCGCGCTCGCTGCCGATCATTGCGGTGGGCGGTGCCTTCGTCGGCCTGGTGCTGACCTTGCAGGGCTACCGCACGCTCTCCACCTACGGTGCGTCCGATGCGTTGTCCACGCTGCTGGGGCTGTCGCTGTATCGCGAGCTGGCGCCGGTGCTGACCGCGCTGCTGTTCATCGGCCGCGCTGGCAGCTCGATCGCCGCCGAGCTCGGCCTGATGCGTGCCACCGACCAGATCAAGGCGCTGGAGCTGATGGCCATCGACCCGGTGGCCAAGGCGGTGGCGCCGCGCTTCTGGGCGGCGGTGCTGACGGTGCCGCTGCTGACCGGGGTGTTCTGCTCGCTGGCCATCGCCGGCGGCTATTTCGAAGCGGTGCATGTGCTGGGCATCGACAACGGCACGTTCTGGTCGGGGCTGCGCACCAGCGTGGACTTCTGGGACGACTTCGGCGTGGCACTGCTCAAGTCGGCGATCTTCGGCGGCACTGCCGCGCTGGTCGCCGCCTACGTGGGCTTCCATGCCGAACCGACCATCGAAGGCACCTCGATCGCCACCACGCGCGCGGTGGTGAACGCCTCGTTGCTGGTGTTGATGTTCAACTTCGTCCTTTCTGCAATGTTGTTCAGGTGAGATAGCCCATGGCCATGCGTGGACCACGACTCGAATTCGCCGTCGGCGCCTTTTTGCTGCTGACCCTGGCCTCGTTGCTGGTGCTGGCGGTGGCCTCGACCAACCAGCGTTGGGGCTTCGGCTCCAGCCAGTACACCTTGATTGCGCGCTTCAGCCAGATCGGCCAGCTGCGCGCACAGGCGCCGGTGAAGATCGGTGGCGTGACCATTGGGAAGGTGGCCGACATCAGCCTGGACCCCACCAGGTTCGATTCGGTGGTGACCCTGTCGCTGGACACCAAGTACAAGGACCTGCCTGCCGACACCTCGGCCGGCATCTTCACCAGCGGACTGTTGGGCGAGAGTTATATCGGGTTGCAGCCGGGCGGCGACCCGGAAACGCTCAAGCCGGGCGAAGAGATTGGCTTCACCCAGCCGGCGGTGGATCTGCTGCAGCTGGTCGGCAAGTACATGTTCAGTGGCGGCGGTGATAAATCCGCTGCGAACGGCCAGGCCGCCCCGCCTGCCCAGCCCGCTTCTTCCTCAACGGAACCGCATCAATGAAGACCACCCTGTTCTCCGCCGTCCTGGCCTCCACCCTGCTGGTGTGCGCACCGGCCACCGTGCTGGCACAGCCGGCCGCCGCCAGCGCGCCTGCGCAAGGGGCGGCCACCAAGACCGTCATCGACAGCAGCACCCGTATCCTGGGCACGCTGGAACAGCGCCGCGCCGAATTCCGCAGCAACCCGGCGGCGCTGCGCCAGTACATCGACGGCGAATTGAACAAGGCCTTCGACCGCGACTACGCCGCACGCCTGGTGCTGGGCGTGCATGGCCGCGGCGCGTCCGATGCGGACATCAAGCTGTTTGCCGATGCCATGGCCGACAACCTGATGCAGCGTTATGGCACCGCCCTGCTCAACTTCGAAGGCAAGCCAAGCTTCCGTGGCAAGTCCGAGAGCGCGCTGCCGGGCAACCGCGGCGTCAAGGTGTCCACCGACCTGCTGCGTGCCGGCAACGACCCGACCCCGGTCGACTACCTGATGCGCAACGTCGGCGGCCAGTGGAAGATCTTCGACGTGATGATCGAAGGCATCTCCTACGTGCAGACCTTCAAGACCCAGTTCGATGGCCCGCTGCGCGAAAAGGGCATCGCCAAGGTCGCTGCGGATCTGCGCAACGGTGGCCTGCAGGTGGGCGCCCCCCCGGCCAATGGCAAGTAACAGCCCGGTGCAGCGCAACGGCGACACGCTGGTGTTCACCGGCGTGTTCGACCGTGCGGCGGTGACGGCGGCATGGCCGCAGGCGGTGGCGCAGCTGGATGGCGTCCGCACGCTGGACCTGTCGGGTGTACAACGTCTGGACAGCGCCGGTGTGGCGATGCTGGCCGAACTGGCCGCGCGCGCACACGGTGCGGTGGCGCTGGTGGGTGGGACGTCCGCGCTGGACGACCTGCGCGCCGCGTACCGCCTGTCCCCTACTCTCGATTTCCAGGCCTGAGCGCCACGCCATGACCCAGTTCCGTTGCATTCCCCTGTTGGCCTGCCTCTTGCTCGGTGCCTGCGCCAGCCATGCCCCGAAATCCGCGCCGCCGCCGGCCGCGCCTGCCGCCAGTGCCTCGCCGCTTCCCCGCGACGAGGCCGGAGCGAATGCGCAACCGGCCACGCCCGGCACAGTGACGGCTACGCCGAGCGCCACGCCCGCTGACCCGCAAACCGACGATGGCACCACGGCCGCGACCGCCGGGGCCTCGGCAGCCGCAGGCGCTCCCACCACGGCCGAAGACGATTTCGATGCGCTGTACGGCCCGACCACCCCGCAGGCCGGCGCCAATGGCGCACCGGCGCAACCGGGAGCGGCACCGGCCTACGACCCGTGGGAACGCTACAACCGCGGCATGCACCGCTTCAATCTTGCGGTGGACCGTGGCGTGGCGCGACCGCTGGCGACCGCCTACACCAAGGTGATACCCGGCCCGGCCCGGTTGGGCGTGACCAATTTCTTCGACAACCTCGGCACGCCGCTGACCATGGTCAACCAGCTGCTGCAGGGGCATCCGGTGCATGCGGCGCAGTCGCTGGGCCGCTTCGTGATGAACACCACCGTGGGTGTGGCGGGCCTGTTCGACCCGGCGACGGCTGCCGGCATTCCGCGACGCAGCGAGGACTTCGGCCAGACCCTGGGTGCCTGGGGCTGGCGTAACTCGCGCTATTTCGAGCTGCCGCTGTTCGGCCCGCGCACCGTGCGCGATACCCTTGGCCTGGCCGGCGACATCCCGCTGTCGTGGATACGCCATGTCGACGACAGCGGCGCGCGCTTTGCGCTGCAGGGCCTGCAGCTGGTGGATACGCGTGCGCAGCTGATGTCACTGGACGCGCTGCGCGACCAGGCTCCGGATGAGTATGCGCTGACCCGCGACGCATGGATGCAGCGACGCAATTACCAGATCACCCGCGACTTGCGCAGCAATCGCGACAACACAGAGCTGCCGGACTATCTGCGCGACGACAAGGACAACACCGTGCCCGGCAATGCGATGCCGATCCCGCAGTGGATCCGGTAACTGCACCATAACGCTGTTGTGAACAACACACGCGGGAGTGATCCCGGGAGTGTTGTTGGCGCACAGGACGCGCTAGGGGTGTGAGTGGCGGTGACGAACTGCCACGGGTCGGTACTGCGCGATGCCGGACGGTTGCGCCTACGCAGCGCTCGCCAGTGCCGCGTCCACTGCGGCGCGCAGGCGGGCATCGTCTGCCGGCACGTCGGGGGCGAAGCGAGCGATAACGGCGCCGTCGCGGCCGACCAGGAATTTCTCGAAATTCCACAGCACCCCGGGCATCGGATTGGGAACAATGCCGTAGCCGGCGAGCTTCTCGCGCATCGGGCCGTCGCCGACCGCCTGCGGTTGCGCGCTGGTCAATGCCTGGTAGAGCGGATGGATATCGGCACCGGTCACGGCGATCTTGGAGAACATCGGAAAGGTGACCTCGTAGGTCAGCTGGCAGAACTGGGCGATGTCTGCGTTGCTGCCGGGCTCCTGGCCGTTGAAATCGTTGGCCGGAAACGCCAGCACCTCCAGACCGGCGGCCTGTTTGTCGCGATACAGCGCTTCCAGGCCTGTGTATTGCGGGGTCAATCCACATTTGGAGGCGACGTTGACCACCAGCAGCACCTTGCCGCGGTAGTCGGCAAGGGTGGCGGAAGCGCCATCGATGCGGGTCAGGGGAATGTCGTGGATGCTCTGGTGCATTGGCGCGGCCTGATTGCAAGGGGCCCCAGAGCATAGACCGCCCCGCCCGCATCGGCGCGCACGCATGCGGACCCGCCGGTGAATCGAAGCAGTACCGCCTGGCGCTGGGCGGCAGGGTGCCTTTGGTCGTGTAGGAGCGCACCTGGGCGCGATGGGGCACCACCGGGAACGCTTCATCGCGCCCGGGGACGCTCCTACATCACGTCGGTGGGTATCCGGGGGCGCTGCGATGCCTTCCGCCCTGTAGGAGCGCACCTGGGCGCGATGGGGCACCACCGGGAACGCTTCATCGCGCCCGGGGGCGCTCCTACATCACGTCGGTGGGTATCCGGGGGCGCTGCGATGCCTTCCGCCCTGTAGGAGCGCACCTGGGCGCGATGGGGCACTACCGGGAACGCTTCATCGCGCCCGGGGGCGCTCCTACGTCACGTCGGTGGGTATCCGGGGGCGCTGCGATGCCTTCCGCCCTGTAGGAGCGCACCTGGGCGCGATGGGGCACCACCGGGAACGCTTCATCGCGCCCGGGGGCGCTCCTACATCACGTCGGTTGGGGTACGGACGCGGTGATCCGTGACATCCCTTATTCCTGCTCGTCGCCGGCTTGGTCGTCCGTGCTACCGGTGTCGTCGTTGCCGGCGTCGTCGAGCAGCGCCTGCGATTGATCGGTGGACAAGGTCTCCACGCCGCGCAGGCGGCGTTCGATGGTGCGGGTCTTGCGGCTGGCCTCGCCCAGGCTGCGGCCCACCGTGCTGATCTGCTTCTCCGCTTTTTCCAGGATGCCGGCGAACTTGCCGAACTCGCTCTTGACCGCACCCAGCAGACCCCACACTTCGCTGGAACGCTTTTCGATCGCCAACGTGCGGAATCCCATCTGCAGGCTGTTGAGCAAGGCGGTGACGGTGGTGGGGCCGGCGATCACCACCCGGTGTTCGCGCTGCAACACATCGACCAGACCGGGCCGGCGGATGGTTTCGGCGTACAACCCTTCGGTGGGCAGGAACATCACCGCGAAATCGGTGGTGTGCGGCGGGCAGATGTACTTGTCGCTGATCGACCGGGCCTGGATGCGGATGGCGCGCTCGAGTTGATTGCCGAGCAGGCGGATCTGCTCGCCGTCGCCGGTTTCCTGCGCGTCGAGCAAGCGCTCGTAATCCTCGCGCGGGAACTTGGAATCGATCGGCAGCCACACCGGCGTGTCGGTATCGCCGCGCCCGGGCAGGCGCACCGCGAAATCCACCGCCTCGTTGGTCTCCGGGCGTACCCGTACGCTGCGCGCGTACTGCTCGGCAGTGAGCGTCTGTTCGAGAATGTTGTCCAGCTGCACCTCGCCCCAGCCGCCGCGATTCTTGACGTTGGTCAGCACGCGTTTGAGGTCGCCCACCCCGGTGGCCAGTTGCTGCATCTCGCCCAGGCCGCGCTGCACCTGCTCCAGCCGCTCGGAGACCAGCTGGAAAGAGGCATCCAGCCGCGTATTGAGCGTGGTCTGCAGTTTTTCGTCGACGGTGGCGCGCATCAGTTCCAGCTTGCTGGCGTTGTCGCTTTGCAGACTGGCCAGCTGCTGTTCCAGCGTGGCGCGCATTTCGCCGATGCGCAGCTCGTTGCGCTGGGTGAGTTCGCTCAGGCGCAGGCCCAATGCCTCGGTGAAGCGCTGTTGCGACTGCCCCGCTTCGGCGCGGCTCTTGCGCGCATCCTCGGCCAGCGCCTCGCGCAAGGCGGCCATGTGCGTGTCGGTGCGCGCGATCAGTTCGCTCAATTGCTGGCCGAACACGTGGATGCGGGTTTCCTGCTGCTGGCCGAATCCTTCCAGCTGGGTGCGCAGTTCGGTCAGGCGGGCCGTCAACAGCTCGCCGGTGCGTTGCTGCGCCAGCGTGCCCTCTTCGCGGGCCTTGCGTGCGTCTTCGCCCAGCGCCTCGCGCAGCAGGTCCAGGCGTTGGTCGGTGCGGGTGGATAGCTCGCTGAGATGACGCGCGAAGGTTTCCAGGCGCGCGTCCTGCTGCCGGGACAGGCCTTCGAGTTGGTCGCGCAATTCGCCGCGGCCTTCGCGCTGCTCGGCGCGCAGCGCCTGCTCCAGCCCGCCGGTGGAGGAACGCCGCAGCAGCAGGGCCAGTTGCAGCACGAAGACTGCACAGAGCAGCCCGAGAAGGATCAGGGATTCGGATGACATGCGTGCAGTGTAACGGCGCCGGTCGCAGGAGCTGCGTCGGTGCGGTGCGGAGCGTGCCGTAGGTGATCGCCGTGCCGCAGCCTGCGGCAGCCATGTCGTGGATCGGCAGAATAGTACGGCGACACCCGCGCTGAAGCGCCTCGGCGATGGCCGCCTGGATGACGTCGCACGACGCGCGCGTCGTGCAGCGCTACCGCCTGACCATGACCAGCCGGCGCGGTGGCGAAGGCGTTTGCCGGTGGCGCCATCGTCTCGATGCCGACGGCCTGCCTGGTGCTGCGATTAGTCGCGTGACCGCGTCAATGGCCGTCGCCGGCGATGCCGGTCAGCAGCGAAAGCGTTGCTGCCGCCGGACTGCCATCGACGGTCCGGCGCAGGCGTGCAGGTGGCGGTGCGTCGTGGCGCGGCCCGAAGCGCACCATAACGGTGGCCAGCACCGCCGGCAGCACGACCGCGAAGACCACGATGGCCAGTAGTGCCCACAGCCAGAAATTGAAGGTTCCCATGATCGCGTGCACCCCCACGGCGAGTCCCGCCAGCGCGGCAAGCTTGGCGGATCGGCTGCGAACGCCATGTCGACAAATCCCCGCGCCTGATGCCATTGGTCGGATGAATGGCGGACGATGGTGACATGGCGCCGGGTGCAGGGTGCCGCAGAAGCAGGCCCCCGGCCCTCAGTCCTCGACCATGGCGACGGTGGTCGTGGGACTGAACCCACTGCGCCAGCCGATCAGCAAGCGTCAAGGTAGAACCAGCGGCCATCTTCGCGGACGAAGCGGCTGTGCTCGGTCATGCGGACCGCGCTGCCGCCGCCAATGCGGTAGCGCGCCAGGAACACCACCTCGGCGCTGTCCTCGCTGGTGGAAAGGGCACGCTGGACGGTGAGGCCGAGCCAGGTGGTACGGCCACCTTCGTCCAAGGGCAGTTCGGCCGGGCGGGTGGACGGGTGCCAGCTGGACAGCAGGTACGCGACATCACGGCGCACGTAGGCGCTGTAGCGCGCACGCATCAGGGTTTCGGCATCGGGGGCGGCCGCGTCGGCGTGGTACTGGCCGCAGCAGCGCGCGTACCCGGCAGGACGACCGCAGGGACAGGGGTCGGTAGGCGTGGAGGTCGGCATGCGGGGATTGTGCGGGATGGGACTGGGAATTGGGGAGCGGGGAGGGATGAGCGGCGGCTATGCTGTCGCCCTCGTCCTGCGGAGCGTGGCCTTGCTGGAATTGATTCCCACCGAATTGCCGTGGCTGCTGTGCATTGCGTTTGTCGCCGGGCTGGTGGATGCGGCGGTCGGCGGCGGTGGATTGATCCAGTTGCCAGGCCTGTTCGCAACACTGCCGCAGCAAGCGCCATCGTTGATCCTGGGGACCAACAAGTTCAGCGCAATGTTCGGCACCGGGGCGTCGGCCTGGCGGTATGCGCGCACGGTGCGCTTCCCGTGGCGGCCGGTGCTGTATGCAACGGCGGCAGCATTCACGTTTTCGTTCCTGGGCGCGACCGCGGTCAGCCTGATGCCCAAGCACGCGGTGCGGCCGCTGATCCTGGTGCTACTGGTCGCGATGCTGATCTACACGTTGATCAAGAAGGATTTCGGTGCGCTGCACCGGCCACGCCAGATCGGCCGTCGCGAACTGGCGACCGCATTGGCGATGGGGGCGGCAATCGGCTTCTACGACGGGTTCTTCGGCCCAGGCACGGGCAGCTTTCTGATCTTCCTGTTCATCCGCTTTTTCGGGCTGGATTTCCTGCGCGCCTCGGCGGCAGCCAAGGTGGTCAACCTGGCCACCAACCTTGCCGCGTTGTCGTTCTTTCTGCCCAGCGGACAAGTGATGTTGGCGATCGGCATCCCGATGGCGGCAGCGAACGTGGCCGGCGCGGTAGTCGGCACGCGGATGGCGTTACGCGGTGGCACGCCATTGATCCGCAAACTGTTCCTGGTGCTGGTGATCGTGCTGATCGGCAAGATGGGCTGGGATCTGCTGCACTAGCCGTGGAAACCCGCTGCCAGGGCGAGGTGATCGAAGCCGGTGACGCCACCCGGGCAAGTAGCGTCAACGTGCACTGTGTCAGCGCTTGCCGCGCGTCTGCGGGGTGCCTACCTTGGCGCCGCGCTTCTTGGCTGGCAACGGTTTCGCCGCCACGCGTGCCGAGGCTGTCTTGCCGGCACCACGTGCTGGCCGCCCCGTCGACGCGGTTGTTGCACGCGGCTTGGCGGTGGTGGCTTTCGCTGCCGCAGATGCTGTGGCGGCCTTCTTCGATGTGACGTTGGATGTGCGTGGCGCGGCGATCGGCTTGCCCGTTCTTGACGACCGTGCGGGCTTGGCCGGGTTGGGTGCGCCAGTTCCTGACGACGGCACCGCCTGCGCGTGCGACCCACCCCTTGCGTGTTTGTCCGATGCCGGCTTGCTGGTCACGGACGATGTGCGCAAAGACGATGTGCCCGTTTTTTTTGCTTGAGCCTGTGCCACAGCGCGCGTGGGCGATGTGGTCCTGGTTTTCGTGTTCTGCTGGTTCGCCGTCGCCACCGACTGTTTGCGTTTGTTGCTGCGCACGTTCTTTGCTGCGGGCAACGTCTGGTCCGCCGCTGGCGATGTCGGGTGTGCTGGAACGCCATCAGTTGCCATGCCCTCTGCGTTTGCAGCACCCTGCACTCCTGCAGGCTCGCTCGCAGCCATGATCGATGGCGCAACGTCCGTCGCATCGGCGACCGCTGGCTCATCGCCACGCGAGCGTTCGGGCAGCTTCAAGCGCTGCGCCTGTTCGTCGTATTCGATCAGCAGCACGCCGGAGTTATGACGGCCACTGATCTCCACGAAACACGCCCCGCCGATGAAGGGTTCCAGCGTCATCACCGACTTCAACGGCGTGGCCACCACCATCTGGAAGCCGAAATTTTCGAAGATGTTCATCGCCAATGCGGTGAACTCGTTATCGGCCTTGTCGAAGGCTTCGTCCAGCACCACCGCACAATAGCGCGGCAGTTCGCCATCTTCGCCACCGAGCTGGTAACGCAGTGCCGCCGCCAAACAGGTGGTGGCCAGTTTCTGCCGCTGACCGCCGGACTTGCCGGCACCGCTGCGGTAGATCTCCACCTGCACGCGCGTTTGCGCGTCCAGTTCCACGCCGATGAATTCCACATGCAGGCGCACGTCCAGCACCTGTTCGCGCCAGCGCCGCGCCTCCGGCTCCTGCGCGCCCAGCCGCGCCACCAGCGCACGCAAGGTGGAAAACTGCGCCTCGGCCAAGGCGCGATCTTCGGTCTGCTGGTGCGACAGCACCGCGCGCAACTGCTGCTGGAATTCCTGCACCTCGGTCAGGCGGCGGTCGCTGACCTCGATGGTCAGGATGGTGTCGCGGTTGAAGGGCACCTGCTCCAGGCTGGCATTGACCTCGTCCATGCGCTGCTTGATGCCCTTTTGGGCCTCGGCAGTGTGGCGCTGCAAGGCCAGCAGGTTGTTCTTGCTCTGGGTCTGCAACAGGTCGAAGAAGCGATGCTCGTGCCGCGGCAGGCCATCGCTTTCCAGCCGATCCAGCCGCGCGAGAAAATCGTCGGCGCTGGAAAGACTCACGGTGAAGTCGCCGCTGTCTTCGGGCCACTGCTGGCAATACTTGCGGAAGCATTCCAGCAGTTGCGCGCTGAGCCGGCTGTCGCGGCCCTGGCTTTCGGCGAGTTGCTCGGCCAGGCCACGCTCGACCACACGGAAATGCGCTTCCAGATTGTCCAGCGACAGCGGGGTCAATGCGGCAAGCCGTTCCCGCAACCCCTGCAATTGGGTGGGCGTGAGCGTGGCAGTGCCAGCGCGGCCCGTGCACGCCGCATGCTGCTGCGCAAGCCGTACGCGCTCGCGCGCCAGTTGCGCGCGTTCCAGCCGCACATCGTCATAGGTGCGCTTGGCCTGGTCGCGCAAGGTGCGTGCGGTATCGATGGCCTGGCCGAGCGCGCGCAAACCGCTGTTGCCTTCGCGCAGCTGCACCAGCTGCTCATCAATATCGCTCAGGCGCTGCAGCTTGGGGCCAACGTCGATCTCGTCCCAGTCGCGCTCCACCAGCGTGTGCGCGGCGAGCTGGCGTTCCTGGTCCTGTTCGCGCTGCTTGCGCAGTGCTGCGACATCGGCATCGCAGCTGGCAATGCGCTGCGCCAGCGCCTGCGCTTCGCGCTCGAACACCTTGAGCTTGTCGCGGTTGTCGTGGCCGAGCAGCCACCGCTTGCGATCATTGACCGCGTGGCGGTCGTCCTTCTCATAGCGATCGCCGGGGTGTTTGACCTGGCCCTCGCGGGTGATGGCGCGGTCGGCGTTGCGCAGCGCGGTGGCGTTGTCCACGCAGGCGTAATCGAAGCGGCGGGTGAGCTCGTTGCGCAGCCACTCGGTGAAGGCGTGCTCGCGCAATTGCAGCTTGCCCGGCAGCGCGTCGGGATCGACCCGCCGCGAGTGCAGCTCGTCGTTGCGACGCACACGGAAATACACCAGGCGCGTGCCGATGTGGGTGCGATTGACCCATTCGCTGACCTGCGCGTAATGCCGCTCGTCCACCAGCAGCGATTGTGCAAAGCCGTGCAGTACACGCTCGATCGCACCGCGCCAGGCCATCTGGTCATCACGCACCTGCACCAGCTCGCCGACGAACGGCAGCGCGGCCTCGGCAATGCCGGTGTCTTCGCACAGCCGCGCACGCAGGGCCTGCATCGGTGCGGGCATGCTCGATGGCGCTTTTTTCAGCGCATCCAGCTCGACGCGGATCTCGGCAAAGCGGCGCTCGTCGTCGCGGCGCGCGCCCATGCGCTCGGCGATGGCGTCGTCCAGTGCGCTGGCGTCGTGCTTGCCGTTATCCAGCACGGTTTGCGCATGCGCGATCTGCGCGGCAAAGCCGCTGGCCCCGGCCGCCAGGGCGGTACCGAGCTGGCGGCAGGCCTGTTCGATCTGCGCGCGGCGGCGCAGGCGTTCGTCGCGCTCGCGCTCCACGCGTGCGCGCTCGCGTTCCAGTTCTTCGATCTGCTCGCCGCCGGCGGCGCGCTGCTCGCGTTCCAGCCCGACCAGCTTCTGTTCGTGGTTGTCCAGCGATTCGCGGCGCTGGCCTTCTTCGCCGGCCAGGCCGCGGTCCTGGTTGTCCAGCTCCTGCAAGCGCTCATCCAGCAGGGCCAGCCGCTGCTGCTCGCGGTAGCTGTCCACGCCCAACTGCAGCTCGCGCAACTCGCCGACGCTGTGGCGCAACGCCATCAGCGCCGCATGGTGCTCGCGCGCAGGCGTCAGCGTCTCCACCTGGCGGCGTGCAGTGACCACCGCATGGTGCGCACCATCGAGCTCTGCAAAATCCTCCACCAGCCGATCGGCGGCTTCGAAGGTGCGCGGCTCGTCCAGCATGAAGCCGCGCAGAAACGCATTGAGATCGCCCAGATTCTTGGCCGACTGAGTCTTGTGCAGCAAGCGCAGCGCCATCTCGTTGCCGATGCCCAGCGCGTGCCGGAAGCGTTCGGCGTAACCGGAGAACCCATCGAAATGCGCCACCTCCTCGCCCAGCCGCGCCTTGAGCTTGCGCAGGTCCAGGTCGAAGCCATCCAGCTCGCTGGCCACGTCGAAGCGGCGCGGCGCCACCATGTAGTGGCGGCGTACATCGGCGGCCGCATTGCCGCTGCCGGCAATCCAGAACAACCGGATCAGGCTCACCGCCTCGCCCTGCGCGTTGCGGTATTCCAGCACCAGCGCCGTCCAGGTGGCACCCTTGCGCAGGTATTGCGTGGCGATCTCGCCAGACGCGCTGTCCTGCTGATCGGCCCAGGCCCCACGCACGTACGACACCAGATTGCGATCGCGACCGCTACGCTCGGCCTCGCGCGCGGCGGCGTTGAAGTCGACGATGCTCGGTGGCGTCAGCAGTGCCGACATCGCATCCAGTAAGGTGGACTTGCCCGAACCCGAGCGCCCGACGAACAAAAAGCCCTTCTCGGCGATCGGCACCTCGGTCAAGCCGTTGAACGTGCCCCAGTTGTGCACCTGCAGGCGTCGCATGCGGAACTGCTGCGCGCGTTGCTCGGCCAGCGTTTCGGTGAACAAGGAAGCACCCGGCTGTGCCGGCGACAGGTTGGACTGGAAATTCATTGCTCACTCACCAATAACGGAACGACAGAGGTGCCAGGGACAGACCATCACGAACGGTGACGCATTTTTTTGTGGTGCGGTGGTGCGGTGGTGCGGTGGTGCGGGAAGAGTTTGGTCAGGGTAGCGGATGGCGTGGGTGGACGGCTTCGCGACCAGGGTCGCTCCTACAAGAGCAGGTTTACTGTTGCAGTCTGCATTTCGGGCCCCATACCGCAGCGGCAAGGCCGGCAGATACAACCCGTAGGGCGGCGCGCATGGATGGGCGAGGTTTTTGTAAGGGACAGAGATGTCCCTTACAAAAATTTCTGCCGGACTTGCGCACCCGCAGCGCCGCAGGCGCGGAGGGCGCGAGGACGGGGTGTGCTTTCTTTTTGGTTACTTTTTCTTTGCACAAGCTAAAGAAAAGTGACTCGCGCCCGAAAGGGCGTGAAAGCTCTGCCCTACCAAACACAACCCGTAACACTTCACGCACCGCCTGACACCGCACCCTCATCCGCCCTTCGGGCACCTTCTCCCGGAGGGAGAAGGAAGATGCAAGAGGCATCACTCCAACGCAACCTCCCCCTCTCGCAACTCCCGATACGCCAGCACCAACGCCTGCACATCCTCCGCCGAGAACAACAGCTTTAACACCGGCGACACCTCGTAACGCTCCTCGCTGCCGCGTAGCCGCGACAGCAACTGGTTGTCGCGCATCTTGCCGATGGCCGTCATCACCCGCCGCGTGAACCCAGCCTTGTCGGTGGAGACGTTCTTCTCGTACACCGACAACGCCTCCACCAACTGCGCCTCGTCCACCACCGCGCGCTCGCCGCGCGTATCCGCCTCGGCCAGCTGCTGGCGCAGAAACAACAACAGCACCGACTCGATGAAGGTCAGCGGCGCGCTGCGCAGCAAGCTGGGCGATTCCAGCTCGGCGGTGTCGGCCTGGCGGGTGAACGCCACCCCGCCCTCGCGGTCCAGCACCAGCTCCAGGAACAGCTCGCACAACACCTGGCGGATGGCCGCTTCATTGCGCAGCAGCGCCGGCCATAACGCGCCATGCCGCTGCGCATCGATGCTGGGCCCGGCCAGCAACTGGCACAGCGCGCGGCGCGCCTCGAACGGCAGCGTGCCGGTGTCGCCCAGGAACAGCGCACCGCCCGGTACGTCGCCGGCGGCATCGCTGGCGCGCAGCGGCGTGGCTCTGTCGGCGGCGCCCTCGTCGTCCTTGTGCATGTCGGACCGCGCCTGCTCAGACCAGTTCATTGCGTTTCTCCCGGGTAAACCACACCAAGGGAATGCGCGCACGGCGTACCGCGCCGTCGCCGCCTTCCCATTGCACCGTCTCCATCTGGCCGTCGATCACCATGCCGTGGCGCGTGCCCAGCGACAGATAACCGATCACGCTACCCAGCCCCTGTACCGCAGGGCGCCGCTGCAGCGCATCGCCAATGGTGAGCCGCAGCTGTTGCCCAAGCAGCACATACAGATCGTTGCGCAAGGTGCGCACATCGATCTCCGATTGCGCGACCAGGTCGCCCACGCTGTCCAGCGAGATGTCCGCCGCATCGGCGGCGTGCACGCGGCCATCGACCTGGGTCAGCCGCGGGTCGTGCAGCCGCCATTGCGACAGCGAGCGCAGCCGGCTGCTGCTCAGCGCCTGGGTGTAGCCGGTGGCGGCGGTGGCGTGCAGGCTGTCGCGCAGCTGCAGGGCTTCGCCCTGGGCCTGCTTGAGCAACTGGTTGAGCCTGCGCTGTTCCAGATAGCCGCGGCTCTGCACGAACCCGCGCAGGCTGCGTGCGAAATGCTGCATCACCGTGTGCACTTCGCCACCGCGCTCCAGCAGCGTGCCGGTGAGCCCGCGCAGGAAGGCGCGTTCGCGACGATCGAGCTTGCGCGCGAAACCGCGTGCAAGCAGGGCGTCCAACGCCTGGTCCAGCTGGCTGCTTTGCTGGGTGTCGTTGAGCAGGCTCCAGAACGCCTCGAAGGTGCGCCCGGCCTCGCTGTCGGCGATCACGTCCACGCCGTTGAACAGCTGCTCCAGCACATCGCCGCGCGCGCCTTCGTCATCGATGATGCGCTCGCGGAACTGGCGGTTGAGCTGCTCGAAGTCGTCGCGGACGCGATGGAAATCCTCCGCCAGCTCGTCGGAGAGATGAATCAGGTCGCGTGCACGTTCCAGCGCGCGCTTGCCATCCAGCGCAGCAACGCGACCAGAGGCCACCCGTTCGATCTCGGCGTCGATGCGGGCACGTTCGTCGCGCAGGGCGGCCAGCCGCAGCTCCGGGTCGGCTTCGGTCTGGCCGGCCAGCTGCACCAGCTGCTGAATCACCAGCGACAGCCGGCTCTCGGTGGCGCTGCTGCCGCTCTCGCGCAGGCCGGCGATGCAGCGGATCGCCTGGGTGGCCGCGCGCGAGAGTTCGTATTCCTCTTCGGCCGCACCCTCGGGCAGGCGGCGTTCCAGCCAGCCCTGCGCCAGCCAGTGCGCCAGATAGGCCTGCGCGGTGCGCGGCAGCTCGCGCGAAAGTTCATCGCCGCGCAGCGCGTCCAGCTGGCGCTGCAGGCGCGCGTGCAGCACTGCCGACGGCAACCGGCGTTCGCCATCCATCAACAGCGTCTGCAGCAGGCCGATCAGCTCCGGGGCATGATCGGCGGCCAGCAGTTTCCAGGCCGGCTGCTCGCGCAACTGGCGATAGCCGGCAATCCGTGCCTGGTGCTTCATGGCGACTGCAGGGGCTGCCTCAACGCTTGCCGCCCACTTCGAGGAACTGCAGGAATTCGGCGCGCGTGCGCGCGTCTTCGCGGAAGCTGCCCAGCATCTTGGAGGTCACCATGCTGACGCCGCGCTTGTGGATGCCGCGGGTGGTCATGCACTCATGCGCGCCTTCCACCACCACGCCGACGCCGCGCGGTTGCAGTACGTCCTGGATGCACTGGGCGATCTGCGCGGTCATCTTTTCCTGCACCTGGAAGCGGCGCGCATAGCTTTCCACCACCCGGGCCAGCTTGCTGATGCCCACCACCTTGCCGCTCGGCAGGTAGCCGACGTGCACCTTGCCGATGATCGGCGCCATGTGGTGCTCGCAATGGCTTTCGTAGGAGATGTCGCGCAGCACGATCAGTTCGTCGTAGCCGGCCACTTCCTCGAAGGTGCGCTCCAGGTATTCGCGCGGTTCCTCGCGGTAGCCGCTGAACCAGTCGCCATAGGCTTCGGCCACCCGGCGCGGGGTGTCCAGCAGGCCTTCGCGGGCAGGGTCTTCGCCGGCCCAGCGCAGCAGGGTGCGCACGGCATCTTCGGCCTGGGCCTGGGTGACGGAGGAATCGGGCTGGTCGGACTGGCTCATGCGCAAGTGCACCCAAAGGGGGCGAGCATGGTACCCGAGGACGGGGTGGCGGCCCCAGCGGCAGTTGCGGCTGCTGCCGCAGGTTCAGTGACTATCAATTCAGTACTGAATTGATAGCATCCTAACGATTATGGCGAGTACACTACTCTCTACCCCGCGTCCAGCTCAGCTCCGGGCTGTTGGTAGCCGCCCGGCAATGGCAGCGGCTGGCCGACCAGGCCTTTGAAGCGTTCGGCCTGTCCAGCGCCTGCACCGGGCCCTTGCTGATGGTGGGCCGCTCCGGCGGCGGCATCCGCCAGGTGGCGCTGGCCCAGCAGCTGGGCATGGAAGGCGCCTCGCTGGTGCGGCTGCTGGACAAGCTGGCCGCGCAGGGGCTGGTGCGGCGCGAGGCCGACAGCAGTGACCGCCGCGCCAACCAGTTATGGCTCACCGACGAGGGCCAGGCGCTGGTGGTGCGGATCGAGGCCCGGCTGGATGCGCTGCGTACCGAGGTCTTCGGCACGCTCAGCGAGGCGCAGGTGCAAGTGGTGCTGACGCTGTGGCAGCAGATCGCGCAGGCACATGCGCGGCTGGGCCAGTCAGGGCCGAGCGGCTGACGGAACGGCGCAAGTGGCTGTCAGGCCTAGCGCAGTGCAGGCAATGCGGCCCACGACGCCCCGGCGCCCGGCATGGTGTGGTTCCCCACCTGGACCGTGCTCGCCAGCGTCTACCTGTTGGGGCACGTTTCCGGCCATTCCTGCAGTTACCCAAGCACTTGGACCACCTCCGCCTGCATCTGCCATGCAGCAAATTCCTGTTCGAAATCGGCCAGCGTCAGCAGCCCCATGCAGGCGTGTGCACCGATCGGCAACGGGTGCCCGGCAGCCAGTTTGCGGACCAGCAGAATTGCCGCAAAACATGGGATTTCTGGCCCATGCAACATCGGAGCGGTGAGATCCCACTGCAGCCACAAGGGCACTGCGGTCTCGCCAGCATCCACGGCATGCGCCTGCCCGCGCAGGTCCACGCGCATGCCGCCCAGATCGGTACCAAAGCGGTCGAACCAGCGCCCGGCACGCGCAAGCAGCCTGGCCACGCGTGCCATTGGCAGCGGCACGCCGTGCTGACGCAGCCAGGCGATGACCGCCAGGCAACGCTGAAGGAAGGGCACTTCCAGCGCGGCGCGAAACTGCACCGTCCGCACGCCGGGATAACGCTGCGGCAGCAGGTCATGGTCGGGCACATCGCAGGGCGAAGCCAGGCGTGATGCCAGCCGCGCGAACTGCACACGCACCGGCCTCGACCAGCCCACCACCTGTTGCCAGCGGCCATCGTGCCACCACGCAAACGGCGTGCCGCAGTACGACAGCACTGCGCGCACGGTAGCCAGCCCCAGCGGCGTGCCCTGTGCAGGCGCGATCACCATGCCGATCTCGTGCAAGGCCGCAAAGCGCGGCAACAACGCGTCGATCACCGCGCTGGAGAGCGCAGGCAACGTGCTGGCACCACTGATGGCGACCCGCTGCGCCTGACGCGCAGACGCATCCAGCGCCGCCGCAAAGTCGCGTACGAAGGCGCGGCCATCGGCCAGGTCGATGTAATGCATGCCGGCCTGCAGGCAGCTGCGGGCCACCGCATAGGCCTGCCCCTGGAATGGCCCGGCCGTGTGCACCACCGCATCGGCACCGGTAGCCGCCAGCCGGGTCGTGAAATCCTCCGCGTCGATATCCAGCCGGTACGTTGAAATGCATCCAGCGGCGGCCTCCGGCCAGTGCACGGCAACCTCGCCGGGATGCCGGCCGGCGGCAATCACATGCACCTGCGGAGTAGCCGCCAGCGCCCGCACGATGCGCGCTCCGAAGTGCCCGAAACCACCCAATACCACCACCCGGTATGTCATCGCTTGCTCACCGTCTGCCTGCCGCACAGTATCGGCGACCACAGCGGTATTGGTGCCCCGCCCTGGCGAAGCCGGCTCAGTGCCGGCGACCCGCGTGGCCAGGCCACTCTCCAGCGCGTCGTGCAACACCTGCAACGCCTGGCGTGTGACGCGCGCCTGTGCGGCGGCTTGCTTGCAGGCCAGTACGGTCTTCGGGTCGGCCCATGCGCGTTGCTGCGCTGCCAGTGCTTGCATTAAGCCGAGTTGCGGGGCACGTCGGCTTGGACGAATTGTTAGCGCTCATCCGCTTTGCGGCGCATGATCTCGGCCAGAGTAGGGTCCTCAGGCCGTTCGGCTCGGGGCATACTGGAACTCCGGCGCGGGGCGCCCCGCGCCGTTCCGAAACACGCAAAGCAAGCGAGTGCGAGGAGCCAGCCGAACAGGCACCACACACCAAAGACCAAGAATGGCCGCGCCATATAGCCGATTGCAGCCTGCGCGGAGGGATCGTCGGTGCCCTTGAGATACATAAGGATGAAGGGCAAGCGATGCAAACCGCCGATTGCGAACCATCCGGCCGTGGTCATAGTCGCCTGCGCGGCAAAGAGCCACCGGCTTGCCGGCCGGCCGCGCCAGAGCAGAACCGCGCCTATCGCCAACACTGCGTCGAAGGCGAAGCTGTAGAGCGCACTCGGAGACATCAGATATCTCAGCTCGAAGCCGATTCGATAGGGAACGAGAGTGGCGAGCTTCCAAGCCGCGATCGCTAACGAGAGGCCGGCCAGTGCTTTACTGAACGTTGGGAGCCTTAGAACTTTTTCCATGGGCGCTAGAGCCTGAGTTAAGCCGAGCCGCGAAGCAACATCGGCTTGAATGAGTTGTTAGGCAGTGAGTGGCCGCACTCGGCGAACCGACACGAGATTGCGTCTTTATTCAACATCGCTTTCTAGCGACACGATCAAGATGCGATGGGCAAACGCCTTAGCGTCATCTTCGGTCTCCAGTTCAACAACCTCGTACCTTTCATTGGAAAGCAATTCCTTCCACGACAAATTCTGATCCGCGAACGCACGGGCGAGCTCTTCCTTGAGATCGCGAAAAGCTGGCGAAGAGCGGACGCTACGTGCATACAAACCGCATGACACAGCTAGGGACAGCCCATCCTCAGCGTTGAACATCGTGCGCAGAGTTTTTTCAACGATAGGGTAGCCCATTTGGTGCCTAACACCTAAGTTAAGCCGACCCGTAGCGGGGTGGCGACTGGGTGCTAGCGTAGCGGAAAAGCACCCAGGCGGTGCCCCGATGCGGGTTTGGCTTGAGCGAATTGTTAGGCGGCACCTACTCCTACTGTGTCATTAAATGCGAAGGTGCGGAGACATCGTTCCAAGTAGTGTCACTGCGATTTCTACGGCGATTGTCCAGCGCAGCGTCGCGATCGAGTCCACTACATGGCGCTGAGCCCGCATCGGCCGCCCCGCGCGGGCGGTAATCTTCGGGTAGGGCAGGTTGCGGGCGTTGTGACGGTTTTTTTTGATGCGCCCCGCGCAAGCGCTCAGCAACCAGAAACCCGTAAGCAGCAATGCATAGCGTGGCGTGATGATGAAACCCCCGCCAACCGCGCCCTTCGTAGTGATCCAGACCAAACTCCTGCTTCAGGTCCTGATAATCGCGTTCAACCCGCCAGCGCGCTTTGACCGTATTCACCAGATCCTTGCGGAGCGTGCTTGCCGGCAAGTTGGAGAGGAAGTAGCGCGTTGGCTTGTCTTCGGGCTCATCGCGGATTCGTGTGGGTGCCTTGAGGCCCCTGAATCTGCGTTGAGCCTTGGAAACAGGCCCTTTCCACCGTCCCAGAAGGTGGTACATCCTGTGCTGACTTCTTGACGCGGTGTTCTGCATGAAAACGGGCCGTCGGCTGAGTGAGTTGTTTTCCTTCCCCGGCTTTGCGGCGGAGTCCACGCTCAAGGGCGTGTTCGGCGCCCCGAAGGCGCGGATCGTGACCTTGCGGCGCCGAAAAAAACGGCCGTGTGTTCCAACTGTGGCCATCGGTGTCGCAGCCGCTACGACAAGCGCCTGTGCCGCGCCCGCGACTTGCGGGCGGCCGGCTGGATGCTGTTCGTGGAGTTCGAGCGCTGGCGGGTCGATTGCCCGGGGTGCGGCGGCGTGCACGTAGAGCGGCTGGACTGGCTGGCCAAGAATCCGCGCTACACCGAGCGATTCGCCCTGCATGTGGGCAATCTGTGCCGGAGCATGACGCACAAGGCCGTGGCTGAGCTGGAGCGCCTGCACGACAGCACGGTCAAGGAGTTGTCCACGCTGTACATGGCCGAGCAGGTGCGCCGGGCGGGGACGCCGGCGCCGCGCGCCATCGGCATCGACGAGATCGCGATCCACAAGGGCCATGACTACCGCGTTGTGGTCAGCGATCTGGAGCGCGGCCGACCGATCTGGTTCGGCGGCAGTGGGCGCACCGAGGCGGACATCGACCAGTTCTTCGCCGAATTGGGCCCAAAACGTAGCGCCGGCATCGACGTGGCGGTGATGGACATGTGGCGGCCGTTTCGCAACTCGGTGGGCAAGAACGCGCCCAACGCCAGCATCGTGTTCGACAAATTCCACATCATGCGCCACCTGTCCGACGCGCTCGATCAGGTGCGGCGCGACGAGTACAAGCGCCTTCAAGGCCAGGATCGCAGTTACATCAAGGGCCAGCGTTACACCCTGCTGAGCAATCGCGAAAACCTTACCCTGGACGGTCGAAAGGCGCTCGCCAAGTTGCTGGCGGCCAACAAACGTCTGAACACGGCGTACCTGCTGAAAGAGTCCTTCGGGCAGCTGTGGAGCTACCGCACCGAGCGAGGTGCACGGGAGTTCTTCGAGCGCTGGAAGCAGAGTCTGCGCTGGCAGCGGCTTGCGCCCTACCAGACGTTCGTGGGGATGATCGAGCGGCACTGGGACGGCATCGCGGCGTACTGCAGGCCGGAGAACAAGGTCAGCCTCGGCCTGGTGGAAGGGCTCAACAACAAGATCCGGGTCATCCAGCGCAGCGCCTACGGCTATCGCGACGAGGAGTTCCTGAGGCTCAAGATCATCGCCAGCTTCCTGCCCGCGCTACCCGAAAATGCTCGATTGCACCCACAGTGATCCGCGAAGACCCTGTCTTCGTTTTCGGGCCATTCGATCAACAACCACTCCTCCTGACGCAAACGATCTCCCTGCGCGGCACGCACGCGCAGGGCCGCAAAGCGTCCGGACAACGGTGCGTTGCTGCCTTCCCGCCATGACACCGTCCGGAAGGCACGCCGAGGCAGGGACTGCGCCAGTGCCTCCACCGACTGTGGCTGGCGATCCGCCGTGCGGCGATGGCGAATCGCAGGACGGCCCTGCCCCTTCCAAGGCGCGGGCGGCTCGGGCGTTTGCCCCGGCGGCCAGACCTTGACGCTCGAAACAATCCCCACTGCATAAGTCAGTTCCAAGGCAGTCAGCGCATCACGCCAAGCCGTATTGCTGCCATAAGCTGCATCGGCCAACACGGTGCCGCGGACGACACCTGCAGCACACGCGGCCTGCATCTGCGCCAGCGCTATCTCTGGCTTGGTGGCGAACGCGATCTCTTCCGGAACACCTGCCTTCTCCCGCTTCGCCGCATCGGCCGCCCAAGCCTCAGGAAGATACAGCCCAAAGGCCATCGGCACGCTCGCCGCAGGCGTCGCCAGCGAGACGCTCACCGCCACCTGGCAGTTGTCCTGTTTGCCGATCTCCCCGCAGTACTGTCGGGTCACACCGACCGAATGCTTGCCCTTCTTGCGAAAACCCGTGTCGTCCACGATCCAGTACACCTCGCCCTTCAAATCCATATGCGATGAGACGTACTGACGGACGCGCTCCAGCACCGCCGCATCGGACCAGTCCGACTTGGCCACGAAATGGTGCAACGCCTGATGCCGAGCCCGTGTCCGCAGCGGATCCACATGCGCCGCCAGCGGCTCTACGCTTTTGCGCTCCAACGGCAGCATCAATCCTCGGCAATAACCGTGTAAGCTCGCCGCGCGATCAGCATGACCAAGCGCAGCGGATAGGTCATCCAAATAGGCGGAAAAACGCGCTTGGTGACTGACTGCGGCCATGTTCATCTCAGCACGGTGTGGATTGCCTGCAGAATAACATTTTTATGACACAGTAGGACTACTTACCCCAACGCCAACGCGGCGGCTCACCTTTGACCCAGCAGATGGCCACGAGAATTAGTAGAACTGCCCAGATATAAATCTGAAAAATTACCGGCTCAACGACCGGCGGGAAGATGAAGAACCCGGCAACTAGAAGAACGAACGCGATACCATAAACAAGCCAGCCTTGCCAGACACTTGGCAGTCCCCAGCCCCATCCGTAAGTCTTGGCAGGAAACCAGTAATCCTTTTTGCCTGGCATGAAACTCTCCTATGTCGCCTAACGCCTGAGTTAAGCCGACCTGCGAAGCGGGTTCGGCTTGAACGAACTGTTAGGCCCTAACCGAGGCATCAGGGTGCCGGGCCACATATGCATTTACCAGTGATGCCAAATTGTCTTTGTACTCATAGAACTCAGTGTCAAGACGATCCATCTCGGCCTGATACTCTGGATTGTCGGAGAATGACTCATGTTGCGACCATCTTTCCGTCCGATTCCGGGAGGGTGATGAGTTGGGGAACCAGGAAACTGCGCGTGCCAAGAGACGGTGGGAATTGGTTGCACCAACAACCTCAAGGTGCCGGAGGATCTCAAGGCAGTGATTGCCGAGCGAGTTTGTGAATAGCTGGTCAAAGCCACCGTTATGTACCTCTCCGTCTAGGCACCACAGCAAGTAGACGAGGCGTGCCTGATCAGTAAGGCGCTCAATGTGCTCTGTAACTCCATCGCCCTCGTCAAAGACTGTGTCCAGAGCGGAGTTGAAGATCTCATATGCCGGATCATCTTTTTTTAGTGCGTCAAAGAATCGCATGGTTTCCTTAGTCCTACTGTGTCATAAAAATGTTATTCTGCAGGCAATCCACACCGTGCTGAGATGAACATGGCCGCAGTCAGTCACCAAGCGCGTTTTTCCGCCTATTTGGATGACCTATCCGCTGCGCTTGGTCATGCTGATCGCGCGGCGAGCTTACACGGTTATTGCCGAGGATTGATGCTGCCGTTGGAGCGCAAAAGCGTAGAGCCGCTGGCGGCGCATGTGGATCCGCTGCGGACACGGGCTCGGCATCAGGCGTTGCACCATTTCGTGGCCAAGTCGGACTGGTCCGATGCGGCGGTGCTGGAGCGCGTCCGTCAGTACGTCTCATCGCATATGGATTTGAAGGGCGAGGTGTACTGGATCGTGGACGACACGGGTTTTCGCAAGAAGGGCAAGCATTCGGTCGGTGTGACCCGACAGTACTGCGGGGAGATCGGCAAACAGGACAACTGCCAGGTGGCGGTGAGCGTCTCGCTGGCGACGCCTGCGGCGAGCGTGCCGATGGCCTTTGGGCTGTATCTTCCTGAGGCTTGGGCGGCCGATGCGGCGAAGCGGGAGAAGGCAGGTGTTCCGGAAGAGATCGCGTTCGCCACCAAGCCAGAGATAGCGCTGGCGCAGATGCAGGCCGCGTGTGCTGCAGGTGTCGTCCGCGGCACCGTGTTGGCCGATGCAGCTTATGGCAGCAATACGGCTTGGCGTGATGCGCTGACTGCCTTGGAACTGACTTATGCAGTGGGGATTGTTTCGAGCGTCAAGGTCTGGCCGCCGGGGCAAACGCCCGAGCCGCCCGCGCCTTGGAAGGGGCAGGGCCGTCCTGCGATTCGCCATCGCCGCACGGCGGATCGCCAGCCACAGTCGGTGGAGGCACTGGCGCAGTCCCTGCCTCGGCGTGCCTTCCGGACGGTGTCATGGCGGGAAGGCAGCAACGCACCGTTGTCCGGACGCTTTGCGGCCCTGCGCGTGCGTGCCGCGCAGGGAGATCGTTTGCGTCAGGAGGAGTGGTTGTTGATCGAATGGCCCGAAAACGAAGACAAGCCAACGCGCTACTTCCTCTCCAACTTGCCGGCAAGCACGCTCCGCAAGGATCTGGTGAATACGGTCAAAGCGCGCTGGCGGGTTGAACGCGATTATCAGGACCTGAAGCAGGAGTTTGGTCTGGATCACTACGAAGGGCGCGGTTGGCGGGGGTTTCATCATCACGCCACGCTATGCATTGCTGCTTACGGGTTTCTGGTTGCTGAGCGCTTGCGCGGGGCGCATCAAAAAAAACCGTCACAACGCCCGCAACCTGCCCTACCCGAAGATTACAGCCCGCGCGGGGCGACCGATGCGGGCTCAGCGCCATGTAGTGGACTCGATCGCGACGCTGCGCTGGACAATCGCCGTAGAAATCGCAGTGACACTACTTGGAACGATGTCTCCGCACCTTCGCATTTAATGACACAGTAGGATTAGGGCCTAACGCCTGAATTAAGCCGACCCGCGAAGCGGGTTCGGCTTGAATGAATTGTTAGCCGTTCTGCCCGCGACGGTCACACGACACCCCGCAAGTGAGTGGCGACCTGAGAAAGAACCTTGTGGCGAAAGTCGAACAAGTCGGACTGCACTGCAATCACCTGCTCAAGAACTTGTCCGGCTTGCTCCGCCTTGTCCACATGCCGCTTGCGAGTGCTGCCAAGGAACGCACCGTGAGCGAGCGAACGTTGCTCGGCAAGAACGCGATGGCACACCGCAATGTGGTTGGATATGTCAGCAAGCCGCTTATCCACAATGTTGAGCATGCTCAAAGGATCTCGCTCTCCGCTGCGAAGCATCTCATCGTAGATTCCGATGGAGTCTCGGAACTCGTCAACAATCATCAGATCACCAAGACGCTGATTGAACGGCTAACACCGGAGTTAAACCGCGCCGCGAAGCGGCGTCGGCTTGGACGAATTGTTAGGCGCTAGGCCCGTTATCTACAAGCTTGACCGCCGCTAGCACAGATTGGCCATGCCTCGCGATGACGATGACCGCAGCGAGGCTGAAAAGCGAAAAGACGAGTGCAACCCAAAGCGACATGTGCCACAGAAGTGCGCTGAAGCTAACGAAGAGTGTAATCAGCCCAGCGACAGCTAGCCCGGTAGCTACCCCAATGCTTCCCACTTTCCGAAAGTGAGCATAGGAGTCTGGCCCATACAGCAAGTATGGCTGTACGTACTGCCAGACAACTATCCAGATCGGGATGCCCAGAGCAGCTGCAGCAAACGAGACATGCAGTGCAACGGAGGTCAGCTTGACCTGAAGAAGAACCAGGACAATCGCGGCGGAGAAGCTGCCACCGCCAATGGCCGCACTCCGCATCTGACCTAAGTAGCTTTCTGAAATGCGGCGCGTGACAGGCGCTAGCGTCGTTTCGAAGTTCGTACTCACCGCACACTTTCCTCCTAGCGCCTAACGCTTGAATTAAGCCGAGTTGCGAAGCAACTTCGGCTTGAATGAGTTGTTAGGCAGTGAGTGGCCGCAGAAGTTGGATGTTGCAACTTTGCTCCCCAGCACTGCCGCCTGGACCGAGTGTGCCACAGCTTGCGGGATGGAGCTTACCCAGCGGTGCCGAGACGCATGATGCAACCGAAGCCAAGCGCAATGAGCGCCGCACGGAAACAGCGTGCGAGGGCGAAGCACCAAACCTACCGACACGAGCAACGGTGATGACTGCTACCCGGAGCCGACCGCATGCACACCTGCGGACTCACCGAAGCGGCAACCACCAACACATTTGCTCCACCACTGCCTAACACCTGAGTTAAGCCGCGCCGTGAAGCGGCGTCGGCTTGGATGAATTGTTAGGTGTCACGCCCTTGGCCTAGGCTTACCGACGTCTTCAGCGGCCGGTAGAGGGCGGTTGTCAGTCTCGCGCGCTAGCAGATCGGCAAGAGGCAGCGATCGCGCAATTCCCAGCACCCTAGATTTCTCCACAGCGATCTCTTGTTGTACCAACTGTTTTAGGGCACCAGCCAAGCTCTTGAGGGTGCGGATATCTTCACTGGAAAGTGAAACGACGCGACCGGTATCAACCGTGATGGAAGACACCTCGACAGGGGCGAACTGCGGGGAAAGATACAAAAGGCTCATCGCGGATTCGTGTGGGTGCCTTGAGGCCCCTGAATCTGCGTTGAGCCTTGGAAACAGGCCCTTTCCACCGTCCCAGAAGGTGGTACATCCTGTGCTGACTTCTTGACGCGGTGTTCTGCATGAAAACGGGCCGTCGGCTGAGTGAGTTGTTTTCCTTCCCTGGCTTCGCGGCGGAGTCCACGCTCAAGGGCGTGTTCGGCGCCCCGAAGGCGCGGATCGTGACCTTGCGGCGCCGAAAAAAACGGCCGTGTGTTCCAACTGTGGCCATCGGTGTCGCAGCCGCTACGACAAGCGCCTGTGCCGCGCCCGCGACTTGCGGGCGGCCGGCTGGATGCTGTTCGTGGAGTTCGAGCGCTGGCGGGTCGATTGCCCGGGGTGCGGCGGCGTGCACGTAGAGCGGCTGGACTGGCTGGCCAAGAATCCGCGCTACACCGAGCGATTCGCCCTGCATGTGGGCAATCTGTGCCGAAGCATGACGCACAAGGCCGTGGCTGAGCTGGAGCGCCTGCACGACAGCACGGTCAAGGAGCTGTCCAAGCTGTACATGGCCGAGCAGGTGCGCCGGGCGGGGACGCCGGCGCCGCGCGCCATCGGCATCGACGAGATCGCGATCCACAAGGGCCATGACTACCGCGTTGTGGTCAGCGATCTGGAGCGCGGCCGACCGATCTGGTTCGGCGGCAGTGGGCGCACCGAGGCGGACATCGACCAGTTCTTCGCCGAATTGGGCCCAAAACGCAGTGCTGGCATCGACGTGGCGGTGATGGACATGTGGCGGCCGTTTCGCAACTCGGTGGGCAAGAACGCGCCCAACGCCAGCATCGTGTTCGACAAATTCCACATCATGCGCCACCTGTCCGACGCGCTCGATCAGGTGCGGCGCGACGAGTACAAGCGCCTTCAAGGCCAGGATCGCAGTTACATCAAGGGCCAGCGTTACACCCTGCTGAGCAATCGCGAAAACCTTACCCTGGACGGTCGGAAGGCGCTCGCCAAGTTGCTGGCGGCCAACAAACGTCTGAACACGGCGTACCTGCTGAAAGAGTCCTTCGGGCAGCTGTGGAGCTACCGCACCGAGCGAGGTGCACGGGAGTTCTTCGAGCGCTGGAAGCAGAGTCTGCGCTGGCAGCGGCTTGCGCCCTACCAGACGTTCGTGGGGATGATCGAGCGGCACTGGGACGGCATCGCGGCGTACTGCAGGCCGGAGAACAAGGTCAGCCTCGGCCTGGTGGAAGGGCTCAACAACAAGATCCGGGTCATCCAGCGCAGCGCCTACGGCTATCGCGACGAGGAGTTCCTGAGGCTCAAGATCATCGCCAGCTTCCTGCCCGCGCTACCCGAAAATGCTCGATTGCACCCACAGTGATCCGCGAAGACCCATACAAAAAGACCTGATTGTCTTCGAAGGTATTCACAGAGTGCGCAACAAACTTATCTCGGATGTCTTTGAAGTACTTATGCGACTCTTTATAGCAATCTGGAAGCTGATTTATCCATGACACTGGGATGCCTGACCGCGCGCCTGTACCGAATGTCCGCCCGTACTTAATAACGGCAGCAAACGATAACTCCCCTGCGAGCCAACTGTCGTTGAGCCAATCGGCGGCACTCTCATTCTGAGTCGGCATCGGGCGCATCAATTCAAGAGACTTGGCGCAAATCTTGTCGGTGTCGCGAAGGTCGTTCTCTATTCCGTGCAGATCCGCAAGCCATTGAGCCTCGCTGATCGAGAAATCAACCCTTCCAGGAATGTCAAAATCGTTCACGGTGACACCTAACGCTTGAATTAAGCCGAGTTGCGAAGCAACTTCGGCTTGAATGAGTTGTTAGGCAGTGAGTGGCCGCAGAAGTTGGATGTTGCAACTTTGCTCCCCAGCACTGCCGCCTGGACCGAGTGTGCCACAGCTTGCGGGATGGAGCTTACCCAGCGGTGCCGAGACGCATGATGCAACCGAAGCCAAGCGCAATGAGCGCCGCACGGAAACAGCGTGCGAGGGCGAAGCACCAAACCTACCGACACGAGCAACGGTGATGACTGCTACCCGGAGCCGACCGCATGCACACCTGCGGACTCACCGAAGCGGCAACCACCAACACATTTGCTCCACCACTGCCTAACGCTGGAATTAAGCCGAGTTGCGAAGCAACTTCGGCTTGAATGAGTTGTTAGGCAGTGAGTGGCCGCAAAGGCTTCGATCGTGCAACCATGCTCCCCAGCACTGCCGCCTGAGCCAAGTGTGCCACAGGTTGTGGGATTGAGCTTGCTCAGCAATGCAGCGGCGCGTGGTGCCACCGAAGCCAAGCACAATGAGCGCGGCGCGGCAACGACGGACAAGGGCGAAGCACTGAACTTACCGCACCCCACAAAAGTGATGACTGTTGCCCGGAGCCAACCGCATGCACGCCTGCGAACTCACCGAAACGGCAACCACCAACGCATTTGCTCCACCACTGCCTAACAACTATTGGACCGCCGAAATGCGGTGTTGTGGCGAGTATCTCCGATTGTAGATTCGTTGTGAATAGGGGAACTCCTAGCTCCAGTCAAGGGAATGCACGATGGCAAGCGAGCGCGGCTTTTGCGAGGCTTCTAGCGTTATCCGGCAAAGACGCAGGCGTATGAAATACCCCCCCAAAAACGATGGCGTAACAGCACGTCCACCGATGCGGTTACTCGATCAGGTGCGCGACCGGCTGCGCGTAAAGCACTACAGCCTACGCACCGAGCAGGCCTATCTCAGCTGGATACGGCGCTTCATCCTGGCCAGCGGCAAGCGCCATCCGGCACAGATGGGGCAGGCAGAGGTCGAGGCCTTCTTGACGCGGCTGGCCACGGATGGCCAGGTGTCTGCGGGCACCCAGAACCAGGCCCTGGCGGCGCTGTTGTTTCTCTACCGCGAAGTGCTGCGCATCGAGCTGCCGTGGATGGAAAACCTGGTGCGCGCCAAGCGACCCAGGCGCATTCCGGTAGTGCTTTCGCGCGAGGAGGTTGCACGTCTGCTGGCGGTGCTGGAGGGGCCTTGCTGGCTGATGGCCAGCCTGCTCTACGGCAGCGGGATGCGGTTGATGGAATGCCTGCGCCTACGCATCAAGGACGTGGATGCCGCGCGTGGCGAGATCGTGGTGCGCGATGGCAAGGGCGGCAAGGATCGGCGGGTGCCGCTGCCGCTCAGCCTGCGAGAGGCGCTACAACGGCAACGCGACCGTGCGCTGGTAGTGCATGCGGCCGATCTGGTGGCCGGTGCCGGGCGGGTGTTCCTGCCGCATGCGTTAGCGCGCAAGTACCCCAATGCCGACGTGGAGCAGGGGTGGCAATACCTGTTCCCCTCTGCGCGCCGGTCGCGGGATCCGCGCAGCGGCCGGACTGGCCGGCATCATGTCTCTGAAGAAATTCTTCAGCGTGCCGTGCAGTCGGCAAGGCAGCGGGCTGGTATCGTCAAGCCGGCGACCTGCCACACGTTGCGGCATTCGTTCGCCACACACCTGCTGGAGGCCGGCCACGATATCCGCACGGTGCAGGAACTGCTGGGCCACAAGGACGTGACCACCACGCAGATCTACACGCATGTGCTGGGACGCGGTGCGTCGGCGGTCCGCAGTCCGCTGGATGGGCTGGGCGGTGTCGGTGGTGAGGCGTGAGGTACCGCGCGACCTATCCACTGGAGGGATGGTTGCTGCCAAGCTCTCCCCTGAAGCGCTCCGCCTTGTTTAGGAGACTCTGAAGCCTCGTCGATCAGCCATGGCTCGCTCTCCCGCGCTGCTGCTTTCAAGCTTGATGATGCACGCGGGGCTTGGCCGGCGTGCGTCGGTCGCGTTGCTGGCGTGCCTGCGGTGGACCAGAGGCAACAACACGCATGGGAAGTTACTTTCAGCTTCTCCCGGCATCAACAGCCTTCATGCCGCCGCAACGGTGACGCATTCACGCTATTGGCAACGTCCCCCGCCTGGAGTTGCACCCATGATCCGTGTTCTTGCCCCGTTGGCCGCCGCCGTGCTGTTGTCCGCCTGCGCCTCCAACCAGGTAGCACAGGTCCAGCCGATCGATGGCGTGATCTCCGGCCAGTGCCATATCGAGCGGGTGCGGGGCATCGTCGGGCTGGCGGCGGCCCGGCAGACTATCGAGCGCGCACGCGTGGACAGCGACAGCCTGCAGGTGAGCGTGCGCCGCGGTGCACGTGCCAGCGGCGACACCACTGCCAGCGGCCTGGGCGATCCGGCGCAGGGTGCCAGCGCCAGCGGCGGCGACCACCTCACCATCGAGACCGGGCCGTACAACAACATCACCGCAGTGTATTGCGGCTGAGGAATCGGGAATCGGGAATCGGGAATCGGGAATCGGAAAGCATCGCGGCTTTTCGGTTCCCGATCCAGCCCATTCACTTGCGTTTCGAAATGCACTTTGCCGCTGTCTTGCGCTTGGCACGCGAGGCAGTGAGGAACTTCAACGTGGCCGCTTCCCACTGCCGCTCGCCGCGCACGCCGGTCGCCATGGCCTGCAATTCGCCGGCGCGCCAGCCTGCGAACACGCAGGGGTCGATGTAGGCCTTGCGGCATACCGAGGGCGTATTGCCCAGGGCATCTGCCACCTCGCGGATGACATCGTTCTGCACCTGCTTGAGCGCGCGTTCGCTGCTGCGCTCGGGCAACGGCAGCCGGGCCAGGCGTTGCAACGCAGCCAACGTACCGCCCCAGGTGCGGAAATCCTTGGCGGTGAAGTCCTCGCCCATGGCCTCGCGCAGGTAGTCGTTGACCTCGCCCGAATCCACCGGCTGCAGCTGGCCTGCGTCGTCGCGATACTGGAACAGCGATTGTCCCGGCAGTTGCTGGCATTGCCGGATCAGCGTGACCAGCTGCTTGTCGTCCACTTCGATGTCGTGCTCCTGCCCGCTCTTGCCGCGGAATTTCAGCCGCGCGCGCCCGCCCTTGAGAAATTCCATGTGCCGGTTGCGCAGCGTGGTGAGCCCGTAGGAGCGATTGCTGCGCGCATATTCGGCATTGCCCACGCGCACCAGCGTGTCGGCCAGCAGTGCCACCACGATGGCCAGCACCTTTTCGCGTGGAAAGCCTGGCACGGCCAGATCGCGGCGCAGGCGGCGGCGTAGTTTCGGTAGCGCGGTGCCAAAGGCGATCACCCGCTCGAACTTGCCTTCGCCCCGCACCTGCGCCCACTCGGCGTGATAGCGGTACTGTTTGCGCCGCCGTGCATCGCGCCCGGTGGCCTGCAGGTGGCCATTGGGCTTGGCGCAGATCCATACCTCGGTGTAGGCCGGTGGAATGGCCAGCGCGCGGATGCGCTGCAAGGTGTCGGCATCGGCGATGCGTTGCCCATCCGCATTGCGGTAGCTGAAGCTCTTGCCGGCGCGGCGGCGGCTGATGCCGGGCTGCTGGTCGTTGACATAGGTCAGCCCGGCCGCACGCGCGGTGGCCTTGGCCTGAACCACGGCGGCGGCAGTGGCGACGGCCGCCGTGGCCGCCGCTGCACCTGCGGCAACGGTGGCGAGCTTGCCGGCCGTGCTGGCCGCGACGGTGGCCTTGCGAAGAACGCGTTTGGCTTTCATTGCATACAGATCGGAAGTGGTCGGCCGATTGTTGGGCCTGTCCAGACTAGGCCACGTCAACGCCATGACAACGGCGTGTGCGCAAGCCATGCCGGTTGTGCAAATTGTGCTTATGCTTGGGCCTTGCCCTTTGTCTGGAGTCATCGATGCGCGCTGTCCTGCCTACTGCCCGCCTGGCCTGCCCCCTGCTCGTGCTGGCTGCATTGAGTGCCTGCAACAAGCCGCAACCGGACGAGCAGGAAGCGGTTACCGCCAAGGCGCAGCAAGCGGTCGAACAGGCCTCAGCGCCAGCCCCGGCCACCGCGCCCGAGGCCCCGCCGATCGGCAGCTGCGATGCCACGCAGGTGCAGTCCCTGGTGGGCCAAGCCCTCACCGATGCGGTGAGTGAACAGGCGCGCAGCGATGCCGGCGCCAAGTCGGTGCGCGTACTCAAGCCCGGCCAGATGGTGACCATGGAATTCAACGGCGAACGGCTCAATCTGGAAGTGGATGCCAAGAACGTCGTCACCTCGGTACGCTGCGGCTGAGCACCGCCTGGCGCCGCTCGCCGAAGCGGCGCCAAGCCAGCTGCCGCAAGGGATTTGCGCGGGTCTCGTTGCAGCTGTAACGGTGTATTGCGGCACCGCATCAACTGTGGTCTAGTCGATCATCCGGTGACCTCTTGGAACGCTCCACGGATCGAGCGGTGCAACGTCGTCGCCGCTCTCCCAAGATCGCAAAGAGGCAGACATGGCCCCCCGCACTCGCCAAGGGCTCAACGACTACGGTCTCTACAACAGCGCGCGCGATGAGCGCGACGCCTGTGGGTTTGGCATGGTCGCCCAGCTGGACGACCAGCCTTCCCGTTCGCTGGTGGACACCGCAATTGCGGCGCTCTCGCGCATGACCCACCGCGGCGGCGTGGCCGCCGACGGGCTGACCGGCGATGGCTGCGGTTTATTGATTCGCAAACCCGATGCGTTCCTGCGCGGGTTGGCGCGCGACGCCGGCATCCCGCTGGGCACGCGCTACGCGGCCGGCGTGGTGTTCCTGCCGCTGGACGACGCCGATGCCGCCCGATGTCGCGCCGAACTGGAAAGCCAGTTGCTCAGCGTCGGCGTGCAACTGCGGGGCTGGCGCGTGGTGCCCACCGACGACAGCGTGTGCGGCCAACTGGCGCGCGAGACGTTGCCGCGCATCGAGCAGGTGTTTGTCGATGCCGGTGCCGACCACACCGAAGACGGCTTCACCCTGGCGCTGTTCCTGGCGCGCCGCCGCGCCGAACAGCAGCTGCAGGGCGTGCAGGACTTCTATGTCACCACGCTCTCGCCCAATGGCATCAGCTACAAGGGCATGGTGCTGCCGGACAAGCTGAGCACGTTCTACCCGGACCTGCAGCGCAGCGACCTGTCCTCCAGCGCGATCGTCTTCCACCAGCGCTTTTCCACCAACACGCTGCCGCGCTGGCCGCTGGCACACCCGTTCCGGTTGCTCGCCCATAACGGCGAGATCAACACCATCGAAGGCAACCGCCGCTGGGCGCAGGCGCGCAGCAAGGTGTGGCAGACCCCGCGCTTCGATATCGCGCAGTTCGATCCGGTGATCTCCATGCACGGCTCCGATTCGCAGAGCCTGGACAACATGCTGGAGCTGCTGATCGCCGGTGGCATGGACCTGCTGCAGGCGCTGCGCATCCTGGTGCCGCCGGCCACCCAATCGCTGGAATTCAAGGACGCCGACCTGGCCGCGTTCTACGAGTTCTATGGCCTCAACACCGAGCCGTGGGACGGCCCGGCCGGCATCGTGGCCTGCGACAGCCGCTACGCGGCCTGCATGCTCGACCGCAACGGCCTGCGCCCGGCGCGCTGGATGCTGACCTCCGACCGCCACTTCCTGGTGGCCTCCGAGGCCGGGGTGTGGGAACTGCCGGCCGAGCGCATCACCCGCAAGGGCAAGCTGGGTCCGGGCGAGATGATGGCCATCGATCTCAAGCGCGGCGACCTGCTGGACTCGGACGCCATCGACCGCATCAACCGCGCGCGCGCGCCGTACAAGCAATGGCTGCAGCAGGGCGTGACCTATCTGCAGACCGAGCTGATCGACCCTTCGCTGGTGGAAGAACCCTTCAGCGAGCAGACCCTGCGCAGCTACCACAAGCTGTTCCAGCTCAGCACCGAGGAAGTGGAGCAGATCCTGCGCCCGCTGGCCGAGACCGAGCAGGAAGCCACCGGCTCGATGGGCGACGACACCCCAATGGCGGTGCTCAGCCGCCAGACCCGGCCGCTGTACGACTACTTCCGCCAGGCCTTCGCGCAGGTCACCAACCCGCCGATCGACCCGCTGCGCGAAGGCATCGCGATGTCGCTCACCACCCAGCTCGGCAAGGAGACCAATATCTTCCATGCCGGTGCGCAGACGGTGAACCACGTCATCCTCAACTCGCCGGTGCTCAGCCAGCGCAAGCTGCGCCAGCTGCTGAAGATGGAGCAGTACCTCGAACGCAATCGGCTGATCGACCTGTCCTACAGCGTGGAAGAAGGCCTGAAGTCCGGCCTGGAACGCATCTGCCAGGAAGTGGAAGCGGCCGCGCGCGATGGCGCCGTCATGCTGTTGCTATCCGACCGCTACCCGGTGCCGGACCGGCCGATGGCGCATGCGCTGCTGGCCACCGGCGCGGTGCATCACCACCTGTGCAAGGTGGGCCTGCGCTGCGACGTCAACCTGATCATCGAAACCGGCACCGCGCGCGATGCGCACCACATGGCCTGCCTGCTCGGGGTCGGTGCCACCGCGGTGTATCCGTACCTGGCCTACCAGACCCTGTTCGATCTGGGCCGGCGCGGCATCCTGCAGCTGAGCAAGGGCGGCGAGCAGTCGCAGATCGGCCGCCGCTACCGCAAGGGCATCTACAAGGGCCTGTCCAAGATCATCTCCAAGATGGGCATCTGCACCATCGCCAGCTACCGCGGCGCGCAGCTGTTCGAAATCGTCGGGCTGGACCCGGACGTGGTGGAACTGTGCTTTGCCGACACGCCTGCGCGCATTGGCGGTGTTGGTCTGTCGCGGCTGGATACCGAGGCGCGCGAGCTCACCGCACGCGCCTGGAACGACCAGCTCAAGCCGGAAGTGGGCGGCCTGCTCAAGTACGTGCACGGCGGCGAATACCACATGTACAACCCCGACGTGGTCATGACGCTGCAGCGCGCCACCCGCACCGGCGATGCGGGCGATTGGCAGAAGTACGTGGACGCGGTGCATGCACGCCCGGCCTCCACGCTGCGCGACCTGGTGCAGCTCAAGCGTGCCGACACCCCCACCCCGCTGGACGAAGTGGCCCCGGCATCTGATGTGCTGCGCCGCTTCGACAGCGCAGCGATCAGCCTGGGTGCGTTGTCGCCCGAGGCGCACGAAGCATTGGCCATCGCGATGAACCGCCTGGGCGGACGCAGCAATTCCGGCGAAGGCGGCGAAGACCCGGCCCGCTACGGCACCGAGAAGCGCTCCAAGATCAAGCAGGTGGCCTCCGGCCGCTTCGGTGTCACCCCGGAATACCTGGTCAACGCCGAGGTGCTGCAGATCAAGGTCGCCCAGGGCGCCAAGCCCGGCGAAGGCGGCCAGCTGCCCGGCCACAAGGTCAACGAGCTGATCGCCCGGCTGCGTTACGCCAAGCCCGGCATCGGCCTGATCTCGCCGCCACCGCACCATGACATCTATTCGATCGAAGACCTCGCCCAGCTGATCTACGACCTCAAGCAGGTCAACCCGACCGCGCTGGTGTCGGTGAAGCTGGTGGCGCATGCCGGCGTCGGCACGATCGCAGCCGGCGTGGTCAAGGCGGGCGCCGACCTGATTACCGTCTCCGGCCATGACGGCGGCACCGGCGCCAGCCCGGTCAGCTCGATCCGCTATGCCGGCGTGCCATGGGAACTGGGCGTGGCCGAGTCGCACCAGGCGCTGGTGGCCAACGACCTGCGCGACCGCACCATCCTGCAGACCGACGGCGGCCTGAAGACCGGCCTGGACGTGGTCAAGGCCGCCTTGCTGGGCGCCGACAGCTTCGGCTTCGGCACGGCGCCGATGATCGTGCTGGGCTGCAAGTACCTGCGCATCTGTCACCTCAACAACTGCGCCACCGGCGTGGCCACCCAGGACGAGCGCCTGCGTGCGGGCTACTTCACCGGCCTGCCCGAGCGCGTGGAGCACTTCTTCCGCCTGCTGGCCGAAGAAGTGCGGCAGTGGCTGTCGTACCTAGGGGTGCGCTCGTTGGACGAGATCGTCGGCCGCACCGACCTGCTGGAGCAGCTGGAGGTCTCTCCGCGCCCGGGCGTCAAGGTCGACCTCTCGCGCCTGCTCACCCATGCGCGCTACGACGGCGGCCATTGCGCCGCCCAGCGCCTGTACGAATCGCCGGACAGCCTGGCCACGCAGATGGACGGCCTGCTGGCCGATGCCATCGCCCACAAGACTGGCGGCGACCATCGCTTTTTGATCCACAACACCGACCGCTCGATCGGCGCGCGCCTGTCCGGTGCCATCGCGCGCGCGCATGGCAACCACGGCATGAGCGATGCGCCGTTGAACCTGCGCTTCCGCGGCACCGCCGGGCAGAGCTTCGGCGCGTTCAATGCCGGCGGCCTGCAGCTGGAACTGGAAGGCGAAGCCAACGACTACGTCGGCAAGGGCATGGCCGGCGGCCGGCTGGTGGTGCGTCCGCCGCGTGGCGCGCGTTTCGAAGCGCGCAGCACCCCGATCGTGGGCAACACCTGCCTGTACGGCGCCACCGGCGGCGAGCTGTTCGCCGCCGGGCGGGCGGGCGAGCGCTTTGCGGTACGCAACTCCGGCGCGCTGGCGGTGGTGGAAGGTGCCGGCGACCACTGTTGCGAATACATGACCGACGGCGTGGTGCTGGTGCTGGGCAAGGTGGGCCTGAATTTCGGCGCCGGCTTCACCGGTGGCCTGGCCTATGTGCTGGATATCGAACGCGACTTCGTGGACCGCTACAACCACGAACTGATCGACATCCACCGTGTCTCCGCCGAAGGCTTCGAGAACCATCGCCAGCATCTGCACACCCTGATCAGCCGCCACCGCGAGCTCACCGGCAGCATCTGGGCGCAGCAGATCCTGGACGAGTTCCGCGACTACATCGGCAAGTTCTGGCTGGTCAAACCCAAGGCCGCCAGTATTGAGTCGCTTACTGAGTCGCTGCGGCGCGCCGCCTGAGTTGTGCTCCCCTCTCCCGCGCGCGGGAGAGGGGTCGGGGGTGAGGGCAGTGCCCCGCGCCCCTCATCCGCCCCTTCGGGGCACCTTCTCCCGCACGCGGGAGAAGGGAATCAGCCACGGATTTTCTTATGAGCCGCAAACAAGCCTTCCAATTCCTCGACCTGCCGCGGACCATGCCCACGCGCATTCCGGTGGAACTGCGTACCTCCGGCGACTGGGGCGAGTTGTACGGCAAGTTCGACAAGGCCGACGCGCAATACCAATCCGGTCGCTGCCTGGATTGCGGTAATCCGTACTGCAGCTGGAAATGCCCGGTGCACAACGCCATCCCGCAGTGGCTGCAGCTGGTGCAGGAGAACCGCATCGAAGAAGCCGCCGCGCTGTGCCATTCCACCAACCCGCTGCCAGAAGTGTGCGGGCGCGTGTGCCCGCAGGACCGTCTGTGCGAGGGCAGCTGCACACTGGAGGAATTCGGCGCGGTCACCATCGGCGCGGTGGAAAAATACATCGTCGATACCGCCTTCAAGATGGGCTGGCGCCCGGACCTGGGCAATGTGCAGCCCAGCGGCCACCGCGTGGCGGTAATCGGCGCCGGCCCGGCCGGCTTGTCGTGTGCCGACCGCTTGGCGCGCGCCGGTATCGAAGCGGTGGTCTACGACCGCTATGAGCAGATCGGCGGCCTGTTGCAGTTCGGCATCCCCAGTTTCAAGCTGGACAAGTCGGTGATCGGCAAGCGCCGCGAGATCCTCGAAGGCATGGGCGTGCAGTTCCGCCTGGGCGTGGAGATCGGCAAGGACATCAGCATCGAACAGCTATTGGGCGAATACGATGCCGTGTTCCTGGGCACCGGCGCCTATCGCTACACCGACGGCGGCCTGCCCGGGCAGGACCTGAAGAACGTGCTGCCGGCCCTGCCCTTCCTGGTGCAGAACAGCCGCATCGTCAGCGGCAACGACCCGCACGGCCGGCCGATCGCCGGCTGGGAAGACCAGCTCGCCCTGCCCGACCTCAACGGCAAGCGCGTGGTGGTGCTGGGCGGCGGCGACACCGGCATGGACTGCGTGCGCAGCGCGATTCGCCTTGGCGCGGCCAAGGTCACCTGCGCCTACCGCCGCGACGAAGCCAGCATGCCCGGCTCAGCGCGCGAGGTCGCCAACGCCCGCGAAGAAGGCGTGCGTTTTTTGTTCAACCGCCAGCCGCTGTCGATCGAATCCGGCGCCGATGACGAAGCCATCGGCGTCACCGTGGTGGAAACCAGACTCGGCGACCCCGACGCCAGCGGCCGCCGCAATGCGGTACCGGTGGAAGGCAGCGAATCGCTGCTGGAAGCGGACGTGGTCATCATCGCCTTCGGCTTCTCGCCCACCCTGCCCGACTGGCTGGCATCGCAAGGCGTGGACGCCGGCAGCAACGGCCGCATCGTCGCCCCGGCCGACGGCCATGGCCGCCTGCCTTACCAGACCAGCAACCCACGCCTGTTCGCCGGCGGCGACTGCGTGCGCGGTGCCGACCTGGTGGTGACCGCAGTGGCCGAAGGCCGCGATGCGGCGGGCAGCATCGTGCAGCTGCTGGGTGTGAAAGCGCAGGTCAAGGAGCCGGCTGCGGCGTGAGGGGTGCTAGTCACATGCTCAGGTGACTTGTTGGCCTGCAGTGGGAAGCCATTCGCCTGGGGTTATGCGCTTGTTCGTGGCACATGTGTGCTTGGCATGCTGAACACTCGAACGTCGTAAGCGCCATTGGGTTCATATGCCACCGTCCGCGCCCGATGGGCGCAGACGGTGCATCACACCCTGACGCAACTGCGAATCAGGCCGCCTTGTCCAACGTCGCCATATCGATCACGAAGCGATACTTCACATCGCTCTTGAGCATGCGCTCGTAGGCCTCGTTGATCTGGTCGGCGCGGATCGTTTCGATGTCCGAGACGATGTTGTGCCTGGCGCAGAAATCCAGCATTTCCTGGGTCTGGCGGATGCCGCCGATCAATGAACCGGCCAGGGTGCGGCGCTTCATCACCAGGTTGAAGACCGCCGGCGAGGGGTGCGACTGCTCGGGCACGCCGACCAGCACCATGGCGCCGTCGCGCTTGAGCGCGTTGAGGAACGGGTCCAGGTTGTGCGGGGCCGCTACGGTGTTGAGGATGAAGTCCAGGGTGTTGGCCTGCGCGGCCATCTGCGCTTGGTCCTTGGAGATCACCACTTCGCTGGCACCCAGGCGCAGTGCGTCGGCGCGCTTGCTCTCGGAGGTGGAGAACAGCACCACCGTGGCACCCATCGCCTTGGCGATCTTCACTGCCATGTGGCCCAGGCCGCCCAGGCCGACTACGCCCACCTTCTGGCCCGGACCCACCTTCCAGTGCGCCAGCGGCGAGTAGGTGGTGATGCCGGCGCACAGCAACGGCGCCACGGCGGCCAGATTGTCGCTGTGCGAGATGCGCAGCACGTATTGCTGGTCGACCACGATATGGTCGGAGTAACCGCCATAGGTGTTCTCGCCACCAAACATCGGGCCGTTATAGGTGCCGGTGAAGCCAGCTTCGCAGTACTGCTCTTCACCTTCCTGGCAGGAGGCGCAACTGCGGCAGCTGTCGACCATGCAGCCAACGCCGGCCAGGTCGCCGACCTTGAAGCCGGTCACCGCATTGCCGACGGCGGTGACGCGGCCGACGATCTCGTGGCCGGGAACCGATGGATACTGCGTGTTATGCCATTCGTTGCGCGCGGTATGCAGGTCCGAGTGACACACACCGCAATAAGCGATGTCGATCTGCACGTCGTTGGGGCCGGGCGCGCGCCGTTCGAACACGAACGGGGCAAGCGGCTGGTCGGCAGCCTGGGCGGCGTAGGCGTGGGCTTGGCTCATGGGGAAGACTCCGGAATGGTGGGCCGTGGGCGGCAACTGCAAACGCCAGGCACGGCAAGATGAGGAGGGTCGATAGGGTAGAACACGGTGGCGTCGCACTCCTGTGACAGTGCGTTTTGCGCATCCTCTTGCGAACGCTAGCGCAGCGGCATGAGACGGGGCGTGCAGGCCGCGCAGGCCCGATGCATGCGATGCCGCGTGAATGACGCGCTAACGTGCGAGCTTCTAGGCTGACGATCGTAGCGCTCGCCCTGCACCATTGCTTCTGGCCGTGCCCTCCCCCTGCGGCCCCACGTCGATGCCGAAGGAGTCTCCCATGTTCCGCTCTCCCGTGAAATTGGCAGCGTTGCCTCATGCCGCGCTGCTGCTCGCCCTGCTCGCCGGCCCCTCGTTGGCTCATGCCAAACCGCCCGGCAGCCCCGGCAAGGCCGCGACAGGCCTGAAATATGTGGGCGTCAATCTGTCCGGCGCGGAGTTCAACTCGCGCAAGAAGCCCGGCACGCTGTTCAAGGACTACACCTACCCGGCCGATTCAGATTTCAGGTATTTCGCCAGCAAGGGCATGAATACGATCCGGCTGCCATTCCTGTGGGAGCGCGTGCAACCCACGCTCAACGGTGCGCTGGATCAGGCACAGCTTGGGCTCATCAAGAAGTCGCTGGCCGCCGCCAAGGCCAATCAACAGGTCCTGATCCTGGATCTGCACAACTACGCCAGCTACAACGGCAAGCGCATCGGCAGCGACGAGGTGCCCACTGCCACCGTGGCGGACCTGTGGCGCCGGCTGGCGCTGGAATTCAAGGGCGACAAGACGGTGATCTTCGGGCTGATGAACGAGCCCAACGGCATTTCCGCACCGGACTGGGCCAACGCCGCGCAGGCGGCGATCAACGCCATTCGCAAGACCGGCGCGAACAACCTGATCCTGGTGCCGGGCACCGCCTATACCGGCGCGCACAGCTGGCGCAGCAACAGCTACGGGATCTCCAATGCCACGGCATTGCAGGTGCTCAAGGATCCCGGCAACCATCTGGCGTTCGAGGCGCACCAGTATCTGGACAGCGACTACAGCGGCACCAAGCCGGTATGCACCAGCGATACCGTGGGCGAAGAGAAACTGCGCGGGTTCACCGCCTGGCTGCGCGAGAACAGGCAGAAGGGCTTCCTGGGCGAATTCGCCACCGCCGACAATCCGGTCTGCAACAAAGCGCTGGAAGGCATGCTGACCTACATGGAACAGAACAGCGATGTGTGGCTGGGATGGACCTGGTGGGCCGCCGGTGCGTGGTGGAAGCCGGACTATCCCTTCACCGTGCAGCCAGGCAAGGATGGCAGCGACAAGCCGCAGATGAAGATCCTGAGCAAGTACGCACAGCGTGCCACGCGCTGAATCTCTGCGTTGCGTGCAGCGTGGTATGGCGAGCGTTGTACGGCATCGACAGTTCGATCGAGAAGTGCCGCACAACTCGCCACTGCAATCCCTCGCATGCGTCGTTTACCGGTACCAATGCGCTTAGCCTGATCGGCAGTGCAGTGCCGTCAGGTTGGTGGCATGTCCAGGACAGGGCACTGCATCTCCCCCGCCTGTAGTAGGAGTGCCCATGTCGTCTTTTCCCACCCGGTTGCGCCGGCTGCCCAGCTGCGCGCGCGCGTTGCTGTTGCTGCTGCTCGTCCTCACGCCATTGGCCCACGCACAGGACGGCAACCGGCTGAAGTTGGTCGGCGTCAATCTGTCCGGCGCAGAGATCAAATCCTCGCAAAAACCCGGCGTGCCTGGTGTCGATTACCGTTATCCAAGTGCCGAGGAATACGGCTATTTCGCCGGCAAGCAGATGAACGTCATCCGCTTGCCCATCCTGTGGGAGCGGCTGCAGCCCACCGCTGGCGGCGCGCTCGATCCGGCGCAACTTGCCGCGATCCAGCAAGCGCTCGCCAACGCACGGGCGGCGAAGCTGTACCTGATCCTGGACGTGCACAACTACGCCCGGTATTACGGACAGACGATCGGGAGCCCGCAGGTACCGATCGCCACCTTCACCGATCTATGGCGACGGCTGGCCATTGCGTTCAAGCACGACAACCGCGTGATCTTCGGCCTGATGAACGAGCCCTACGGTATCGATCCACGTGCCTGGGCCGTTGCTGCGCAGGCGTCCATCGACACCATTCGCCAGACCGGCGCCAGCAATCTGATCCTGGTACCAGGTGCACTGTGGAGCGGCGCGCACAGCTGGTATTCCACGGACGCCGGTGAATCCAACGCGGTGGCGATGGCGTCCATCCACGACCCGCTGAACCGCTATGCCATCGAAGTGCATCAGTATCTGGATGCCGATTCCAGCGGCACCACCGCCGGATGCGTCAGCGCCACCGTCGGAGTCGAACGCCTGCGCAGCTTCACCCAGTGGTTGCGCCTGCATCGCAAGCGCGGCTTTCTCGGCGAATTTGGTACCGGCCACAACGCGACCTGCAATCGCGCACTGAACAACATGCTGGATGATCTGGAGCGCAATGGCGATCTCTGGCTGGGCTGGACGTGGTGGGCCGCCGGCGCGTGGTGGAAGGCGGATTATCCGTTCAACGTGCATCCCGACACCCAGGGACGCGACAAGCCGCAGATGTCGGTGCTGCGCGTGCACGCGGCGCGGCGCGCGCGGTAGGACATCCCGGGCGCGGTACGCGATGCAGTGCTGTCGTGTGGTGCCCACGGGCGAGGGCGGCGACCACTGCGGCGTCGGTGCGCTGGCGTCATGGCATTGGCGGCGGGCGCTTCCATACGCCCGGATGCCGACACCGGCTACGGCCGATGCGCGCGGTGCGGCGAAGTTGGCACAGCAGCGCGTTAACGCGTTGCCACATGCGTGCGCCATGTCGTCGGTGACTGCGCACGCATGCACAGATCCTGCACCACGCGGCGCCGCCGCCGTTTAGGCACGGCCGATGCACAGCAGTGCATCGATGCGCCATCTCGTGCGCAGATTGCACGCAAACCGCTGCGACGCACCCCCACCGCGCTGCCAGGAGTGTTTCCATGTCCGTCGTTTCCGTCCCGCTACGCAGTATCGCCCGCTACGTCCTGCTACTTGTCCTGCTCGCGGGATTGCCTCAAGTGCAGGCACAAACCCGCGCACTCACCTATGCCGGGGTCAATCTGTCCGGCGCGGAGTTCGCCTCCTCGAAAAAGCCCGGTATCCTCAACAAGGACTACATGTATGCCTCGGCCAGTGACTACAGCTATTTCGCTGGCGTTGGAATGAACACGGTCCGTCTTCCCATCCTGTGGGAACGCCTGCAGCCCAGCGCGCGGGGCGAGCTGGATGCGGCGCAACTGGCGCTGGTGCAACAGGCGGTGACGCGCGCCAAGGCGTCGGGCATGTACCTGGTGCTGGATATCCATAACTACGCCAAGTACTACGGCTCCCTGATCGGCGGGCCGGACGTGCCGGTCGCCACCTTCACCGACCTGTGGCGTCGCCTGGCCATGGTGTTCAAGGGCGACAACGCGGTGATCTTCGGGCTGATGAACGAGCCGTACAACATTGCGTCCAGCCAGTGGGCCGGTGCCGCGCAGGCGGCCATCGATACCATCCGCGCCACCGGCGCCGATAACCTGATCCTGGTGCCCGGCGCGTCGTGGACCGGCGCGCACAGCTGGTATTCGGCGACCAGCGATGGCTATTCCAACGCGCTGGCGCTGGCGTCCATCTATGACCCGCTGGATCGGTATGCCTTCGAAGTGCATCAATACCTGGACGCCGATTCCAGCGGCACCAGCAGCGTCTGCGTCAGCCCCACCATCGGTGCCGACCGCCTGCGCAATTTCACCCAGTGGCTGCGCATCCACAACAAGCGCGGTTTCCTGGCCGAGTTCGGGACGGCCGACAACGCCGTATGCAATCAGGCGCTGCAAGGCATGCTGGCCTTCATGGAAACCAACGCCGATGTGTGGCTGGGCTGGACCTGGTGGGCGGCCGGTGCGTGGTGGAACATGTCCTACGCCTACAACGTGCATCCCAGCAAGGACGGCACCGAGAAGCCGCAGATGTCGATCCTGTCGCCACAGGCGAGCCGTGCAACACGTACCAGCGGTAGCGCACGGTCCAGGCGCTGACAGCGCGTCCTGCGGCGCACGCGATGGCCGCCACGCACCGGCAGCACGTTACTGGCCCGCCCACGCGGGTACGGGCGCCCGTACCCGCCGGCGACTGCCGGCGAGGCCGCCGCTTGGCTCATCGCTGCCTGGGCGGGTCTGTGTGCACGGATTTGCTGCCTGGCGAGGCGCGGTCGGCAGCGGCCGGCCGCGTCGCGTCATCGGCGCTCGCCGCCGGCTTGCTGGCCATCATGCGGTCGCGCGCAGCCTTGAATGGATTGCCGGCGTACCAGTTTGGCCAGCGCCCCCCTGCCGCCACTTCCTTGCCCACGCCATACATCGCCTGCAGGTCTTCGATGGTGCCGTCCAGTTTCCAGGTGGCCGCATCGTATTCGTCGCCAGGTGCGTGGTAGCGATGGCGACCATAATCCTGGGCCGCCGCACGCCCGGCGGCGGTGCCGCCTTCGCGCAGGTCTTCGCCACCATCGGCATATAGCGCCGGCACGCCGGCCTTGGCGAAGTTGAAGTGATCCGAGCGGAAATACGAGCCGCTTTCCGGCGTCGCTTCGGGGTGCAGGCGGCGGCCCTGCATCGCGGCGATCGGCTTGAGGATGTCCTCCAGTTCCGAACTGCCCATGCCCACCACGGTCATGTCGCGCGCGCGGCCGGCTACCGACATGGCATCCAGGTTGATCACCGCAGCGATCTTGTCCAGCGGGAAGCTCGGGTTGGCGACGTAATACTTGGAGCCGAGCAGGCCGGATTCTTCCAGGGTCACCGCCACGAACACCACCGACCGCTCCGGCTTGGGGTCCTGATGCGCGAACGCATCGGCGATTTCCAGGATGCCGGCCACGCCGGTGGCGTTGTCCACGGCGCCGTTGTAGATGTTGTCGCCGCTCTCGCCCGGATGCTTGCCCAGGTGATCCCAGTGCGCCATGTACAACACCGCCTCGTCGGCATGGCGGGTGCCCGGCAGCACGCCAACCACGTTGCGCGAGGTCTTTTCGGCGATGCTGCTCTTCAGATCCACCGACCAGCGGGCCTTCAACGGCACCGGCTTGAAGCCGCGCTTGCCGGCATCCTTGTACGCCTGCGTCAGGTCCAGCCCGGCATCGGCAAACAGCTGCCGGGCGGTCTCGGCGCTGATCCAGCCTTGCACCGGCAGGCGCGGGTCCGGGTCGTCCTTGGCCGGCAGATCGTATTGCGGGCCGGACCAGGAGTGCTTGACCACATCCCAGCCATAGCTGGCGCCAGGGGTGTCGTGCACGATCAATGCTGCGGCCGCCCCCTTGCGCGCGGCTTCCTCGAACTTGTAGGTCCAGCGCCCGTAGTAGGTCATGCGCTTGCCGTCGAACAGCTTGGGGTCATTGCTGTGGAAGCCGGGGTCGTTGACGAACATCACCACCGTCTTGCCCTTCCAGTCCTGGCCGGCGTAATCGTTCCACTGCTGCTCGGGCGCATCCACGCCATAGCCGACGAACACCAGCTCGCTGTTGTCCAGCTTGACCTCCGCCTGGCCGGTGCGGGTGCCCACCACGATGTCGGTGCCGACGGCGAGGGTGCGGGTCTGCTCGCCGCTGCGCAGGCTGGGCGCGGTGGCGGCATCGGCGGTGGTTTCCACCATCGGCACCTCCTGGAACCAGCTGTCGCCATTACCCGGCTGCAAGCCGATGCGCTGCATCTGGTCGCGAATGTAAGTCACGGTCTTTTCTTCGCCGGGCGTGCCCGGGCCGCGCCCTTCGAACGCATCCGAGGCCAGCGTCTTGACCAGCTCGGCAAAGTCGCCTTCGGTCAGTTCCGGCGAGAACACATGCCGGCTGACCGGTGCGCTGGGCGTGGTCTGGGCCGGTGTTTGCGCGGCCGGCGTGGCTGGCGCATCGGCCGCCTCGCGCGTGCAGCCGGCCACGGCCAAGGTCGCGGCCAGGCACAACAGGGTCTTGCGGGGCATCGGAACTCCTCGTGCAGCGGAGTTCCGATCTTAGAGCGTCCGTGTGGTGAGCGCGTCAGTCCTTGGGCGCCACATCGCTGTCGAAGCGGCGCGCCGTGGCACCGCTGACCGCGCCGATCCTGGCGCTGCGGTGCACATACAGATCCACCTCGCGCTCGAACTGCAGCGGGCCGTCGATCACGGCCTTGGGGCCGATCACCACGCGCGGCTTGCGCGCCGGCTTGAACGCAAAGCTGAAGTTCGGCTTGGTCACCTTGATGCCGCCGCGCACATGCGAGCCCACACCGACGGTAATGTCGCCATTGACCGTTTCGATCCCCTTGCCGAGTTCGGTTTCCACCAGGCCGATGCTGCCGTTGACCGTTTCCACCCCGCCACTGATCTGGCTGCCGCGCTCCACCAGCACGCTGCCATTGACCGTCTCCAGGCCACCGGAGACGATGACTTTCTCACCCAGCGCAATCGCGCCGTTGACCGTGGACACACCGCCGGTGCGTGCGCCGGTGCCGATCTGGATCCCGCCGTTGACGGTTTCCACGTCCTTGGTCTGCGCGCCGGCGCCGACCTCGATGGAGCCGTTGACCGTTTCCAGGCTGCCATACACCTTGCCGGCTTCGGCACTGATGCGGCCATTGACCTTGCTGATGTCCTCGTTGGCCCAGGCGCTTGCGCAGGCCAGGGACAACGCCAGGAGAAGAACTTGGGGCTTCATGCTGAACCTCGCGCGGTAGCGGCAGTCTGGGACGTGGCGGCGATCACACCATGGGTGGCTACAATCGCGCACCTGCCTGAAGTCACTGGATCGTTCGTTGGCCTGTTCGCCTGCACCGCTGTCGCGTCCGCCACTGGCCCGTGCCACCGGCCGTGGACGCGCGTGGCTGGCCGCGAGCGTGCTGGCCTGCCTGCTGCTGGGCAGCGCCGGTGCCATCGCGCAAAGCCAACGCGAGACCGAACGCAAGCTGCAGCAGCTGCGCGATGAACTCAAGACCATCGGCGCCGACCGCCGCGACCTGGAAGGCAAGCGCGGCACCGCCGCCCAACAGCTGCGCCAGGCCGACGAAAAGGTTGCCAAAACCGCGCGCGCGCTCAGCGAAACAGAAGCCGCGATGCAGACCCAGCAGCAGCACCTGTCCACGCTGCAGCAAGACCGCGCGCGCCTGCAGCGTGGCCTGCAGGGCCAGCGCGCGCAGCTGGCCGCGTTGCTGCGCGCCGCCGACCAGGTGGGCCGCAATGCGCCGCTGAAGGTCTTGCTGTCGCAGGACACCGTGGGCGATGCCACGCGCATGCTGGCCGACCACCGCTACGTGCAGAACGCCCGTGCACAGCAGATCCAGGCCCTGACCACCCAGCTGGACGCGCTGGCAAAGGTGGAGCAGGACATCGCCAGCCGTCGCCAGGCGCTGGATGCCGCACGCGCACAGCAGAAGGCGCAGGCAGCGGTATTGCAGAAGGATCGCTCGCAACAGGCGGCCACCGTCGCGCAACTGGACGACCGCTACAAACAACGCGCCGAACGCGAGAAGGCCCTGGGCCAGGACGCCAAGGCGCTGGAACAGCTGCTCGCCAATCTGCGCGCCGCTGCCGCCAAGGCCGAAGCCGAACGCCGCGCCGCCGCCAAGCGCGCCGCTGCCGCTGCTGCCGCCCAGGCCAAACGCGGCAAGTCCGAGCGCCCCGAGCGTGCCGGCAAGACGCCACCCACGGTCGTGGCCAACGCACCAGCGCCCAAGGTGGGAGGGCTCAGCTGGCCGGTGTCCGGCAATCTGCTGGCCCGCTTCAATGCCAGCTTGCCCGATGGCCATACCAGCAAGGGCGTGCTGATCGGCGCGCCCAAGGGCACCACCGTCACTGCGGTGGCCGATGGCACGGTGGTGTTCTCCGACTGGATGACCGGCTACGGCATGATCCTGATCGTCGATCACGGCAACGGCTACATGAGCCTGTACGCGCACAACGACACCTTGTTGCGCGACGCCGGCGCGGCGATCAAACGCGGCGAAGCGGTGGCCAAGGTCGGCAGCTCGGGCGGGCAGGGCGTGCCGGCGCTGTATTTCGAACTGCGCCGCAACGGCCAGCCGGTCGACCCTTCGAGCTGGTTGCAGCGACGTTAGTGGCCGCGCGCGGTGGCACGCTAGGCGGCAGCAGCAATGGTTAACACGTGGCGCTGCACGGCTTCGACAGTGCGCTGCGTGGACACCGCCTGAGCGGTGATCTGCCCGGCGGCTAGCCTGCCTGCCCTCTGCCCTGCGTTGCGACCTGCCGACACGGCCGTGCAACGCACGCCACCTGCGATGGCCTCGCCAGCAGGCGGCCCTGCAACGGCCCGCGCAACGCGTCTGCAATTCAACGTGGATTTACCGCCGCTTCGCGCATAATCGGGCAGCTCCGCGCTGCGGGGCGTCTTGTCTCTTTGCCGGAGTGCTTCATGCGCGTAGCCGTTCTGTCTGTTGCCCTGTCGCTGGCCTTGTTCGCGTCGCCTGGTTGGGCGCAGACCGACCGTCCCGCCGCTGCCGCGCAGCCCGCTGCAGACGATCCGGACGCCGATGAAGCCGCCGTCTCCAAGGTGCCGCTGGAGGAGATCCGCCGTTTCGTGGCGGTGTACAACGCGGTCAAGCAGGCCTATGTGGACCCGGTGGAAGACAAGAAACTGATGCACGCGGCCGTGCGCGGCCTGCTCTCGGACCTGGATCCGCACAGCACCTACTTCGACAAGGAAGACGCCGAAGCCTTCGACGAGCAGGCCAGCGGTGCCTACGACGGCATCGGCGTGGAACTGCAGCAGCAGCAGGACAACACGCTGAAGGTGATCGCCCCGATCGACGACACCCCGGCCGCGCGCGCCGGCATCCGCGCCGGCGACGTGATCGTGGCCATCGACGGCAAGCCGATCGACGCCAGCAAGGCGATGGAGCCGCTGCGCGGCGAGTCCGGCAGCAAGGTCACCTTGACCATCCTGCGCGAGAAGGCACCCAAGCCGTTCGATGTCACCCTGCAACGCCAGACCATCCGCGTGGCCAGCGTGCGCAGCAAGCTGCTGGAGCCGGGCTATGGCTATATCCGTATCAGCACCTTCCAGGCCGATACCGGTGCCGACTTCCAGAAGAACCTCAAGCAACTGCAGGCCGGCGGCAAGCTGCGCGGCCTGGTGCTGGACCTGCGCAGCAACCCCGGCGGCTTGCTGACCGCGGCGGTGCAGGTGGCCGACGACCTGCTCGACAAGGGCAACATCGTCAGCACCCGCGGGCGCATCTCCATCAGCGATGCCAAGTTCGATGCCACCCCGGGCGACCTGCTCGGCGGTGCGCCGGTGGTGGTGCTGGTGGACGCCGGCTCGGCCAGTGCGTCCGAAGTGCTGGCCGGTGCGCTGCGCGACAACCAGCGCGCGCGCATCATCGGTAGCCGTACCTTCGGCAAGGGTTCGGTGCAGACCGTGCTACCGCTGGACAACGGCGACTCGGTCAAGCTCACCACCGCGCGGTACTACACACCCAGCGGCAAGTCGATCCAGGCCAGCGGCATCGTGCCGGAGGTCTTGCTCACGCCCGACCCGCAACCGGGCGAGTCCGAGCTACCGGCCAGCCTGAGCGACTACAGCGAAGCCACCTTGCCCGGCCATCTGCGCGGCGACGCCGAAGGCGAAGAGGGCTATACCGCCGGCGACGTGCTGCCCGGCGACGGTCCCATCACCGCCGCCCTGGCCGAACTCAAGCAGCCCGGCTCGGCGGCCAAGGCCGAGGCGGCACGCAAGGCCAAGGCGCAGGCAGCGCAGAAGGCCAGGGCAGCCGCCAAGCCGGCGGCAGAATCCAAGCCGGCGGCGGCGCGTCCGCCGGCCACCGACAAGGCCAAGCCGGCCGCGCCAGCCGAGTCCGCACCGGCACAGACGCCCGAACCCAGCCCGCCGACCAAGTAGGGGCGATCGATCACAACGGGCTAGCGCAATCTGGTCAATGCCTCGGGATTGACCAGATTGCGCGGCGTTCCAGAAGCGAATGCCAGTACATTGTCAAATGCCGCATCCAGATACAGCGCGTAGCTGTCGCGTTCCACGTATCCCAGATGCGGCGTGGCCAGCACGCGCGGATGCTGCAGCAATGCATCGTGTGGATCGAACACCGGCTCGTGTTCGAACACATTGACAAGCGCTCGACGCATGCGCTGGGCTCGGTGGGCAGGGCACCCAGCACCTGCACATCGTGGCCTTGCAGGTGCTGCAGACAGGGCAGGCTGCTTACAGCGCCCTGATAATCGTCGGGCACCACGATGCGCATCAGCGCGGCTTGCCCGGCAGCGGGAAGGGCGTGACCACCTTGTCGCCGGTGGCCGCATCGCGGATCACCGACTGGCCCTTCTTTTCCACTTCTTCGATGCGCACGATGCTCTGCATCGGCAGGTGCAAGGTCCGGGTGTTGCCGAATTCCTCGCGCAAGCGTTCTTCGGTGGGATCCACCACCAGCCCGTCGTGCACATCGAACACCAGCTCGCCGATCTGGTTGAAGCCCCACAGATGGCTGCCGGTCACTTCGCGTGCGTAGAGCTCGTACACCTTGCCATGGTTGAGGAAGGTGACTTTGTAGAGAGGCTTGACCATGCACCGATTATAGGCGCGCGGGCACGCCTGACAGCGTGCGCACATCGGCCAGCCGCGCACCACCGCGCACGCTAGAAGCCGTGGCGCTTGCGCAGGCGCCGGGCGATGGCCGCGCGCACAGACAGCCCGTAGACGACGCCGAACACGAAGCCGGCGATATGCGCCGACCAGGCCACCATACCGAACGCCGGGCCGATGTAGGCGAACACCACCTGCAGCAAGGCCCAGGCACCGATCAGCAGCGGCGCCGGCACGCGGATGAATTCCAGGAACAACCCCAAGGGCAGCACCACGCCCAGTTTGGCGCCGGGAAACAGCGCCAGATACGTGCCGATCAAGGCCGACACCGCACCGGACGCGCCGATGATGACCCGGTCCGGCGTGCCGATGGCGAAGATCGCCGCCAGGTTGGAAGCTGCGCCGCCCAGCAGGAACAGCAGCAGCAACCGCCACGGGCCCAGGATGCGCTCGGCCGGCAGCCCGAAGATCAGCAGGAACACCAGGTTGCCCAGCAGGTGCGACCAATCGGCATGCAGGAACAACGCGGTGAACAAGCGCAACACGCTGCCGTCGCGCAGGGTGGCCAACCAGGCGCCCAGGTTGGACACGCCACTGGACAAGGCGCCCCAATCCAGCCACAGCGTCTTGCGCGCCTCGCCTGGCTGGCTGATCGACCACAGATAGGCCAACCACACCGCAGCGAACAGCAACGGCACGGCCCAGCGTGGGGTGGGTTTCTTGCGGGAGGGGAGGGAGACGAACATCGGAGGGGCACAATAGCCGCCCGCGGGCCTGAACCCAACCCTAACCCGTCGGCGTGCAGAAAGGGACGATCGTTATTGTTCGGTTAATTGTCGTGGGTATACTGCGTACGGCGTCGTATGTCGGGGGGGGTCTCCGGCGCGCCCCGGGCACTGGATTGGTGCTGGGCGCGGGCGCTGAATCGACCATTGCAGTCCTTATCCGGAGAGCAACAACTCATGTCTACTGCTTCCACTCTCAGCCGCGCCACCCTGCTCGCCGTCGGCATCGCCGGCGTCCTGGCCGTTGGCCAGGCACACGGTGCCGCTTTCCAGCTGAAGGAAAACAGCGCCAAGGGCCTCGGCCGCGCGTTTGCGGGTTCGGGCAGCGCCCCGGACGATGCCTCGATCATCGCCAACAACCCAGCCGGCATGCGCCAGCTCGACGGCCGCCTGTTCCAGGCCGACGTCAGCGCCATCAGCTTCTCGGCCAAGTTCAAGCCCGACACCGCCACCTACGCCAATGGCGCCCCGGTCTCCGGTGGCAATGGCGGCGATGCCGGCATGATCGCGCCGGTTCCGGCCATGTATTTCCATGTGCCGTTCGGCGAGAACGACAACATGCACCTAGGCACCTCGATCACCGCGCCGTTCGGCTTCAAGACCGAATACGACCGCGACTGGGTGGGCCGCTACAACGGCACCAAGACCGAGCTGCAGGCGGTCGACTTCAACGTGGCGTTTTCCTACGACGTGAACCCGTACGTGTCCTTCGGTGCCTCGGTGTTCGCCGAGCGCCTGGACATCGACCTGGCCAACGCCGTGGACTTCGGCAGCATCCTGACCGCCCGCCGCGTGCCGGGCTTCGCACCGGGCAGCGCCGATGGTTACTCGCGCATCCAGGGCAACAGCACCGAAGTCGGCTTTACCCTGGGCGGCTTGTTCAGCATCGACGAAAACACCCACATCGGCTTCAGCTACCGCTCGGAAGTGGAGCACAAGATCACCGACGGCGAGGCCGACTTCACCACGCCGAGCAATGCAGCTGCCGTGCTGGCGTTCGCCGCCCCCGGCACCTTCGTCGACACCAAGGGCCGCGCCACCGTCACCATGCCGGCCAGTGCCACTGCCAGCTTCACCCACAACGTGAACGAGCAGTGGTCGATCATGGCCGACGTCACCCGCACCGCCTGGAGCAAGTTCGACCGGGTGACGGTGGACTTCGCCTCCAACCAGCCCGACAGCGTGTTGGATTTCTCCTACCACGACACCACCTTCGCCTCGATCGGTACCGATTACCGCATGAGCGACACGCTGACCCTGCGCGGCGGCCTGGCCTACGACCAGACCCCGACCAGTGCCGAGCATCGCGACGTGCGCGTGCCGGATGCGAGCCGCAAGTGGGTCTCGCTGGGTCTGAGCTGGCGTCCCTCGCAGCAGGCCGAGTACAACTTCGGCTACACCCACCTGTTCGTCAGCGACCCGACCACCGATACCCGCAGCGCCACCGGCGACCGCCTGGCGGGCAGCTACGACGTGAGGGGCGACATCCTGGCTGCATCGGTCCAGTACAAGTTCTGATCGTTACTGCAGGCCGCACGACGACGAACCCCGCTACGGCGGGGTTTTTCTTTGGTCCTGGTCCACCGTTCGCGCGCACGGGCCGGCCAGGGGAATCGCGTGCTGGCGCAGCCGCACGGAGCAGCCGACGCCGGCGCTGCATCGGCATGCCCACCTGTGCCAGCTGCACGCTGTGCGGCAGGGCCGTGCAGCCTGCACGACGGATTGCTATGGTCGTGCGCATGAGCCAACCCGACTTCATCCAGATCACCGACAACGCCCTTTCGCTTGCCGATTGCGCCGCCATCGTGCAGCGCATGCGCGACAGCCAGCAGCTGCATCCAGGCCGGGTCGGCGGCGGCGTGTTTCCCGAACTCAAGCACAGCCGCGACCTGCGCATCAGCGGCATCGCCGAATGGGCGGCGGTGGAAGGCCGCATCCAGCAGGCCGTGTTCGACGGCGTGCTGGCCTATCTGCGGCAGTACCCGCAGGCGCTGATCTCGCCGTTGATGCTGCAGGTCACTACCGCCGACGGCACGCCGCACCGGCTGCTGGCCGAGGACATCGTGCAGATGAGCGACCAGGCACTGGGCGATCTGGCACGCACCTGCCTGCGCCCGGGCGCGATCAATCTGCAGTGGTACACCGCCGATCAGGGCGGCTACCCGTACTGGCATTGCGAGCTGTATCCGCGCGATGCCAGCGCCGACACCCTGCATCGGCATCTGCTGTGGACGCTGTACCTCAACGACGCGTTCGAGCAGGGCGAAACCGAATTCCTGTTCCAGCAGCGCAAGGCCCGCCCGCGCACCGGCAGCCTGCTGATCGCCCCCACCGCTTTCACCCACACCCACCGCGGCAACCGCCCGGTCGGCGGCGACAAGTTCATCGCCACCAGCTGGATCCTGTTCCGGTCTGCGCAAGCGCTTTATGGCGGGGAATAGGGAATCGGGAGTGGGGAATCGCAACGGCAACGGCGCGGCGTTGCTGCTGTAGCCTGCTAGCTTTCATTGCGGCGACTGATTTGTGCTGCCCGAACAGCCGCCGCGGGTTGATCCGCGCGTTGGCGCGAATGACGAGAGTACCTTGGCGACCAGCCGGATCGGCCAGATATCGCCGACGTTGCATGGCGGGCAATCGGCAATGGTCGGTCGATGCGTCATTGCCGTTGCGATTCCCCAATCTCCGCCGCTAGAACAACTGCCCCTGGGGCGACTCAGGTACTGCTTTGGCTGGCGGGGCGGGGCGCTTGAACTTGCCGGTCTCCAATGTCGCCATGTTATGTGCATCGAAACCGGCGCGGCGGTGGGCGAGGGTGAAGCGACGCGCCAGCAGATCGGCATACACGCCTTGCCCACGCAGGCGCGTGCCGAAGGTGCTGTCGTAATCCTTGCCGCCACTCAGCTGCTGGATGGTGCTCATCACATGCGCAGCGCGCTGCGGGTGATGGGTCTGCAACCAGTCGCGGAACAGCGGCGCAACTTCATGCGGCAAGCGCAGCAGTACATAACCGGCGCTGTGCGCGCCGGCATCGGCGGCGGCCTGCAGGATCGCTTCCAGCTCGTGGTCGTTGATCCACGGGATCACTGGCGCAGCCATCACTCCGACTGGCACGCCGGCCTCATGCAGTGCCCGCATCGCACGCAGGCGGGCGTGCGGGGCTGAAGCGCGCGGTTCGAGCCTGGCCGACAGATGCGGGTCGAGCGTGGTGATTGAAAAATGCACGTTGACCAGGTTCTCGCGCGCCAACGGGACCAGCAGGTCCAGGTCGCGCGTCACCAGCGCATTCTTGGTAATCAGCGTGAACGGGTGGCGCGTTTCCCATAGCACCTCGATCAACTGGCGCGTCAAGGCGCGCTTACGTTCGATCGGCTGATAAGCATCGGTGTTGATGCCCAGTGCGATCGGGCTGGGCACGTAATTCGGCCGCGACAATTCTCGGCGCAGCAGCTCCGGCGCGTTGGTCTTGGCGAATAGCCTGGTTTCGAAATCCAGGCCTGGCGAAAGATTGAGATACGCGTGCGATGGTCGCGCGAAGCAGTAGCTGCAACCATGCTCGCAGCCGCGATACGGATTGACCGACTGCGAAAAACCGATATCCGGCGAGTGGTTGCGGCTGATGATGCGGCGCGCCGTTTCGTCGGTGACCTGGGTGCGCAACGCCGGTGCGGTGAACGCCTCATCGGCGTCCGCGCACCAGCCATCGTCCACCGCCTGCCAGGTGGTGGCCTCGAACCGTGCGGGCAGATGGCCGGTCGCTCCCCGGCCTTTGATCGCGCTTGCCATGCAGGCATGGTACGGCGCGCCAGTCTCATGCGCCGCGACCACGAACGGACGCGCAGACACATGCATCCGGCGCCGAGCGGCTGGGCATGACCTCGCGGTCATCGCAATGGCGCGCGTGGCCCGTAGAATCCACGCATGCTCGCATTCGCACAGGGCGCGTGGGACTGGTTGGTCAGCCTTCCCCACCTCGAAGCGCTTCTCATCGCCGCCTACGTGCTGTACCTGCTGTGGATCGCCAGCTGGATCGTGCTGCAAAAGCGCGAGCCGGTGGCCACGTTGAGCTGGGTGTTGTCGCTGGCGGCATTGCCGTACCTGGGCCTGCTGATCTATTACTGGCTCGGGCCGCAGAAGGTGAAACGGCAGCGCCTGCGCCGCGGCCGCTCGCGCTCGGGGATGGAGAGCTACAGCAGCGTGTGCCCGCCCGATGCCGATTGCACCGAGCTGGCCAAGGTTGCCCAGTCCACCACCGGCCTGGCGCCCAGCACCGCCACCGAGGTGCACTGGCTGGTCGATGGGGCGACCACCTACGCCGCCATCATCGACGCCATTGCCGGCGCACGCGACCACATCCATCTGGAGTACTACATCTTCCAGCCCGACCACAGCGGCACTGCGATCTGCGATGCGCTGATGGAACGTGCCCGTGCCGGGGTCAAGGTGCGGCTGCTGATGGATGCGATCGGCTCCTCGGCGATGACCCGGCGCGTCCTGCGCACGCTGCGCGAGGCCGGCGTGGAAACCGCCTGGTTCCATCCCTCGCAGTTCCTCAAGCCGTTCAAGCGGCCCTGGCTCAACCTGCGCACCCACCGCAAGGTGGTGGTGGTCGATGGGCGGATCGGCTTCACCGGTGGCATCAATGTCACCGACGAGGAGAACGAACAGGTGCGCACCGATGCTTACCGCGACCTGCATGTGCGCGTACAGGGGCATGTCGTGCGCAGCCTGCAGCTGGTGTTTCTGGAGGACTGGCTGTACGCCACCGGGCAGGGGCGCGCCGTCTTCCAGGGCCAGCAACTATGGCCCGAGGACGTGCCCACCCGCGCGCAGGGCAGCATCGATGCACAGGTGCTGGTGTCCGGACCGGATTCGTCGTGGGAGGCGATCCACCGGCTGATGGTCGCGGCCATCCATGAGGCCAGGCACCGGGTCTGGCTGGTCACCCCGTACTTCGTGCCCGGCGAGGCGGCGCGGATGGCGCTGACCTCGGCCGCATTGGGCGGGCTGGACGTGCGCCTGCTGGTACCACGCGTGAGCGACTCGCGCCTGGTGACGTACGCGGCGCGGTCGTACTTCGATGAGTTGCTGGAGGCCGGCGTGCGCATCTACGAATACGGCCCGCGCATGCTGCACACCAAGGCATTGCTGGCCGACGACGAGGTCTGCATCATCGGCAGCGCCAATTTCGATAGCCGTAGCTTCCGCCTCAATTTCGAACTGTCGATGCTGTTGCGCGACCAGGCGGTGGCCGCCGAACTGGCCGGCATGATCGACACCGAGCTGCAACACGCGCAGGAAGTCCGCTTCGTGCGCCGGCGTCCGTTGTGGCGTTCGCGCCTGCCCGAGGCCTTCGCACGGCTGCTGTCGCCACTGCTGTAAGCGTGGCCTGCAAGATTGCCGTGCAGCCAGCGGGCGGGGGCAGCCGCGGTTGGACGTTGGCAGCGAACGTCGTTGCAGCAGCAGGCGGCGTCCGCCCCCCTTCGGCGATTGCTGGTCAGACGCGGCTTGCCGCTCCAGCCCATCGATCGCGCCCCACGTGGAACCCTCTGCAGCGCAGCGCTACACTGCTGCCACTCAACGGGGAGCGCGTCATGCACTGGCTGTTTCTGCTTATGGCACTGGGAGCTTTGGTGCTGGCGTTTAGCACGCCGCACATGTGGTTGCTGATCGCGGCGCTGCTGGCGGCGCTGGTGCTGTTGCTGCTCTGGACGCGCGGCTGGTTCGCCTCGCGCATGGGCGAGACGCAACGCGATACCAGCAGCATGATCGACCCGGCCGAGCTGCGGCGCCTGCGTGAAGTGGCGCAGGCCCGCAAAGCGGCGGCGCCGGCCGCGGCGCGCGACGGCGAGCCGCAGGCCTGAGTGCGCCAGTGACCACCCAGCTCAGCGTCAACGTCAACAAGATCGCCGTGCTACGTAATTCGCGTGGCGGCCGTGATCCGGATGTCGTGGAGGTTGCGCGCGCCTGTCTGGCCGCCGGCGCGCACGGCATCACCGTGCACCCGCGTCCAGACCAGCGGCATATCCGCGCCGACGACGTGCTGGCGCTGAGTGCGCTGACCAGCGAGCGTGGAGTCGAGTTCAATATCGAAGGCAATCCGTTCGCGCCGCCACGTCCCGGCTACCCGGGCTTGCTGGAGTTGTGCCGTGCCACGCGTCCGCAGCAGGTCACCTTGGTTCCCGACGGCGACGGCCAGCTCACCTCCGACCACGGCTTTGACTTTGCGCAGGACACCGCCGAGCTGGGCGGGTTGATCGGCGCATTCAAGGCCCTGGGCAGCCGCGTGAGCCTGTTCGTGGATGCCGGCAATCCGCAGCTCGGCCAGGCGGCAGTGCTGGGAGCGGACCGCATCGAGTTGTACACCGGTCCCTATGCGCAGGCGCATGCCGACGGGCATCCGGCCGAAGCGTTGGCCGCGTTCGCGGACGCGGCGCGTCGCGCCGCTGCACACGGGCTGGGAATCAATGCCGGGCACGATCTGTCGCAGGCCAATCTGGGCGCCTTTCTCGCCAGCGTGCCGGGCGTGCTGGAAGTGTCGATCGGCCACGCCTTGATCGGCGAAGCGCTGTACCACGGGCTGGATGCCACGGTGCGCGCGTATGTGCAGCTTGTGTGCGGGCCGAGCGCGCAGGCCTAGGGTCTTCAGACCCATCTCGTGGGTGGTGCACGCAAGCAGGCACACTTTCGCAACAAGGCAGCAGAAATTACCGTGCACGATGCATAAAAAAACGCCACCGTTTCCGGTGGCGTTGCAGTCGCGTCATGACTGTTGTGTTGCGGTCTTGCAACTACGTTTACTGCTGCATGAAGCCGATTTTCTTCATCTGCGAGTTCTTCGCAGCGGCCAGCACCTTGGCCATCACCTCGTACTCCGCATCCTGGTTTGCATCGATGCGCAGTTCCGGCTGGTTGGTCGGATCGGACTGGACCACTTCTTCCATCTTCTGCTGCAGCTGATCCACCGGCGTCGGGCTGTTGTTCCAGAACACCTGGTTGCTGGCGTCGATGCGCAGCTCGATCGGCGGCGGCGGTTCGGTCGTCTGCGGTGGCGGGTTGAGCACCCGCTGCGGCAGATCCACGGCGATCGGGTAGGTCATGATCGGCGCGGTCACGATGAAGATAATCAGCAGCACCAACATCACGTCCACCAGGGGCGTGACGTTGATGTCGGCCATCGGCCCACGGCCGCCACCAGTACTAAATGCCATGGCTTATTGCCCCTTGACTTTGGTTGCAACGAAACCGACGTCCAGCATGCCCTGACCCTGCGCGATCTTGGTGATCTCGTTGATCGTACGCATCTTGGTGGTGCGGTCGCCGCGCAGGTTGAGCGGCGGTTGCGGGGTCTGCTGCGCTGCGGTGGACAGGCGCGACTCCAGGGCTTCCTTGGAGATCGGCTCATCGTTCCAGTACAGCGACCCGTCTTCCTTGACGGCCAGGGTGATCGGCGCGGCGCGTTTCTCCGCATCTTCCTTCTGGATCAAGTTGGCCTGTGGCAGCTCCACCTTGACCTTGTGGGACATCAGCGGTGCCGTAATGATGAAGATGATCAGCAGCACCAGCATGACGTCCACCAGGGGCGTCACGTTGATGTCGGCCATCGGGCCGCCGCTGTTTCCACTACTGAAGGCCATAACGGGCTCCGTCTAAATCGTTGCGAAGGCGTTCTTGACGACCGGATTAGCGAACGCGCGAACCGGTGGCGAAGAAGTCGTGCAGGTCGTGGGCAAAGGTGTCGAACTTGGCGATCACCGAGCTGTTGACCTTCGAGAAGAAGTTGAAGGCGAACACGGCCGGGATGGCGACGAACAGACCGATCGCGGTCATGATCAGCGCTTCACCCACCGGGCCGGCAACGGCATCGATCGAGGCCGAACCGGTCGCACCGATCTTGATCAGGGCGCCGTAGATGCCCCACACCGTACCAAGCAGACCGACGAACGGCGCGGTCGCACCGACGGTGGCCAGCAGGGTCATGCCCGACTGCAGCTTGGTGCTTTCGCGGGTCACGGCCTGACGCAGGGCGCGGTCGACGAATTCCGAACGGCTCAGGCTCTCGCCCAGGCCGCCGGTGTTGCCTTCGGCACGCTGGTGGTGGGCAGCCGCCTGCGCAGCGTCCAGTGCGATCTTGGAGAACGGCTCGGAAGCCGGCTGTTCTTCCATGGCGCGGATGGCGTCCTGCGCGTTCGGGGCTTCCCAGAAGGCGGTGGTGACGCGGTCAGCCGCGCTCTTCAGGCGGGTGGCGCGGAAGATGTTGATGACGGTCCAGTACCAGGAGGCAGCGGACATGGCGATCAGGGTGACCAACACGACCCAGGACACGGCGAAGTCGCCGGGGCTGGAGGTCATTTCGGTGATCAAGTGCTCGAAGCCCATCTGCGACAGAGCGGCCGACGGATTGGAGCCCCCTGCAGCGGCGGCGATAAAGAATTCCTGCAGCATGACGCTTACCTTTGTTGTGTGTGGTGATGAAGGGTGGAGCGAAAGGAAGACAGGATCCTGGGCCGACCACAGCCGGCCCGTGGGATCAGTTCAGAGCAAAGTTCACCGGGACGCGGACACGTCCGGCGGCTTTCTGCCCGTTGACAGTGGAGGCGTTGAACTTCCACTTGCGTGCTGCGTCCATCGCGGCACGGTCAAGGTCGCGGTTGCGGCTGGACTTTTCGACCGACACGTTGGTCACGTTGCCGCTGGCATCCACATCCACGATCAGGATCACCTCGCCCTGGACACCGGCACGGAATGCTGCCGGCGGGTACTTGGGTGGGTTCATGTTCTTGGACGAGATATCGACACTGGCGCCGATGTCACTCGGCGGCTGCGGCGGAGACGGAGGGCTCGGCGGCGTGACGATATCGCTCGGACGCGGTTCGGGAACATCGACAACCGGTGCTTCCGGCGGCGGCGGAACCGGTGACGGCTTCGGCGGCGACAGATTCTTGACCGGCGGTGGCGGCTTGTCTTCCGGCGGCGGCGGCGGCGGCGGCGGCGGGGGAGGAGGCGGTGCATCCACCAGGGTGACCATGGTGGTGCGCTCCTTCTCTGCCGGAGCCTTCGGCGCCACTGCAGGGATCAGCAACATCATCAGTGCAGTGAGGTGCAGGGCAATTACAAAAGCAATACCGATAATGCGGGCCCAGCTCAGACCCTGGTTCCCGGCATCATAGTCATGCCTGTGGATAACGAGTTGTTCCGTCATGCGCCAATGGCTCTTTCAGTGGGGGCCCGGATCACTGTGATGATCCCCAGGTTTTCGGACGGCTGTGACACCGCAGTAACTCCCAAGCTTATACCAATCCCGAGTCCTGTAACCACTCAAAACACAGGGATTTCGGGGGTTTATTTTTCTTTTTACTTCAGGTTGATGATCTTCTTGGCGTCTTCCGGCTTTTTGACACCTTTGGCGATCGCCTGCTGCGCGGCCTGCTTGGCCTCCGGGATGCGGCCTTCCGAATGCAGCACCTTGGCCAGATTCAGGTAAGTCTCGCCGTCCTTGGACAGTGGTGCAGCCTTCTGCCAGTTCTCGATCGCCTTGGGCACGTCCTCGCTGTAGTAGTACGACTGCGCCAGCGCAAGGTATGTCTGATAATCAGGCTTGAGAATGCCTTTTTGCATACCTTCGTTAATGACGGCGATGACGTCCTTTTCCTTGTTGTCGGTGTTGGCGTAGATCGAGTACAGCTGCTTGTACTCCTTTTCTTCGGTCAACTGGCCCGCCGTGCGCAGCTTGTCCATCACGCCTGCGGCCTTGTCCATCTGGTCGGCCTGCATGTACATGCTGGCCAGGTTGAGCTGGGCCTTCTTGTCGTTCGGGCTCTTGGCGGCCAATGCTTCGGCAGCGGCGACCGCTTCACCGGTCTGGCCGGCTTCGGCGTAGGACGCCATCAGCAGCTGGTTCCAGGTGTCCTTGGGCTCGGGCGAGGCGGCGATGGCCTGCTTCAACACCGGGATCGCTTCCTTGTAGCGCTCGGCCTGGTACAGCGCCTGGCCCTTGAGGATCAGGTCTTCCGGACGCTGCGACTTGCTCTGCTCCAGATACTTGTCCAGCGTGGCCAGGCCCTCGGCCTGCTGGTCGTCCTGCATCTGCAGCTGGGCCAGCATCAACATCGACTGGAACTGGCCGTTGTTATCCAGCGCATTCAGTCCGATGGCCTGCTGCAGATAGGTCTTGGCGGCAGCGGTGTCGTCCAGGTTGTAGGCGGCCTGCGCAGCGAGCTGGGCAGCCAGCCCCTTGTCCGCTTCGTTGGCGGCGCTGTTGGCCAGGATCTCGTCGGCCTGGGTGCGCACGGCAGCGTAGTCTTCGCCCTTGTTGAAGGTTTCGATCAGCTTCTGCAGCTTGCTGCTCAGCTTGGACGAGGGCTTGATGGTCGGCGCCTGGCGGGTCGACTGGGGGTACAGCTCCTCGGCCTTGCCGCTGCTCTTGGACTTGCGGCTGGCGCGCTCGGACGAGCGGTCCGACTGCGCAACTGCATCGGCGACGACAGCCCCACCCAGCGACGCGGCGATGAACAAGGACAACAGGGCTTGCTTGCGGTTGAGCAGTTTCATGATTCACCTCGGACGAGCCGCCGTGTGGCGGTACGAAAAGCGGAATGGACGCTGTACGAAAAATCTGAGCCGGCAAACTTAGCAGAAAGTCTCAGTTCCCGAAAACGGTTTCCATGCTGTGCTGCGGCAATTGCGCAATGTGACAGTTGTTGAGCAAGGCTAACGGTCGCCAGCAGGCAGCGAGTAGATGCGACGCGGACGAGGTCCTGAGCCCTCCAGCTGCCGCGTCTGCGGATCGGCGCGGCCCCGCGTCTTCGAACACCGCGCCGCCCGGCACGGTGTCTAACCGCACTTCGGTTGACGCCCTGCCTGGCGTGCCTGCTGATAGACAGGCTGTAACTGGCCGACGTCGGCCTGCAGCTCGCGGATGCGGTTGGTCGGATCGGGATGGGTGGACAGCCACTGCGGCTGACGATTGCCACTGGCGGCCATCATGTTCTGCCACAGCGTGACCGCCTGGGCTGGATCGAACCCGGCCTGCGCCATCAGCCGCTGCCCGACGATGTCAGCCTCGCTTTCCTGGGTACGCGAGCCGGGTAAGAGGAATACTGTCTGAGCGGTCATACCCCCGACCTGGTTGACGGCACTGGCCGCCCCGTCGCCGTACGCCGCACCAGCCAGGGCTCCAATGATGCCCAGCCCGGTCTGCGCACCGAGCTGGCGGGTGATGCGTTCTTCGTGATGCCGCGAGATCACATGGCCGATCTCGTGCCCGAGCACCGCCGCCAGTTGGTCCTGGGTCTTGGCCACGGTGAAGATGCCGGTGTTGACGCCGACCTTGCCGCCGGGCAGGGCGAACGCGTTGGCCTCGTCATCGACGAACAGCGCGGTTTCCCAGTTGGTCTGGCGCCATTGCGGCGGCAGTTGCGCCACCAGCGCACCGACCACGCATTGCACGTAGGCGTTCTGCCTGCCATCGGTGCTGACCTTCTCCTTGGCCTTGGTCTGCGCGAACGACTGCGCACCCAGCTGGTCAAGCTGTTCCTGGGACACGCCTCCCACCACCTGGCGACGGCCGGTCGGCGAGGTCGCAGTGGCACATGCCGTCAATGCGAGGACGGCAACAACGATCAACAACTTGGCTTTCATTGGATCCCCCTGTCACGCTGAGGGCCATTTTGGCAGGCTCGTCTTAACTTTTCGTCAAGCGAGCTGGAATGCCCGTCAAAACATGGTCAGCGGTCGTCCGGTGCAGACAGATACCGCGCCGAATCGGGCGTGCGCGATCAACGCCTGCATGCCGATCACCGGCTGCACACCGTGGGCCGGAGGCGTGCCGGTGCGATGGTCAGGCTCAGCCGAAGCCGAAGAAGTACAACGCCGCCAGGGCGGTGGCATTGTTGATGCCGTGGGCGGCAATGGGCGCCCACAAGGTGCCGGTGCGCCAGTACAACCACGCAAATGCCGCGCCCATGCTGCCGTAGACCAGCCACAGCTGGACGATGGCGGCAGGGCCATTGCCACTGATGCCGGGCACCTCATGCACCAGCGCGAACAACACACCGCTGAGCACAATGCCCAGCCAGGGACGGCCGGCGGCCAGCAGGCGGCCGAACAGCACCCGTCGGAACAGCAGTTCTTCGTACGCGGGCGCGATCAGTACCGCAAACACTGTCAGCGCCAGTGGCCATTGCTGGATGGCTTCTTCCATCAGCGGCAGGTTGGTCGGCACCGGCTTGATGCCCAGGGCCGAGGCCGCCACGCTGACCAGGTTGCTGAGCAGGAAGACCGCGGCGGCGATCAATGCTGTCCAGCCCCAGGTGGCGGCGCGGCACGTCGCAGCGCGCGAGGACGCCCGCTCGCTCGCGCTTGCGCGGCGGCGCCAGTAATACAGCAGTACCGCCGGGGTGGCCGTGCTGACCAGTGCGGTGAGCAATTGCACCATCACCCCGGGCTGGCCGATCGCGGCCATGACCTCGGCGGGCGAGGGCGTCAGGCCCTGCGCCTTAGCGGCCTGCACATGTTCCAGGCCGCGCAGCGCGCCCCATAGCGCGAAACCGGCCACGCTCAGGCCCAGCAACAGGCTGATGGCGATCAGTGCATCGATGCTGAAACCCAGCAACACGGGCAGCAGCGGCGGCTTGCCGGCGGCACCGGATGGCGCCGGGGGAGGGGGGAGATCTGTGCGCATCGTCGTCCTGCGAACGCCACATCGCCGACGCAGCATTGTCGCGCTGCGCGCGTACGACAACGGCGGCTCAGATATCCAGGTTGGAGACCTTCAGCGCGTTGTCCTCGATGAAGTCGCGGCGTGGTTCCACCACATCGCCCATCAGGGTGCTGAAGATCTGGTCGGCGGCCACTGCATCCTCGATGCGCACCTGCAACAGCCGGCGCGTGTCGGGGTTGACCGTGGTTTCCCACAGCTGCTCGGCATTCATTTCGCCCAGGCCCTTGAAGCGCTGCACCTGGCGGCCTTTCTTGGCTTCGTCCAGCAGCCACGCATGCGCCTGGCCGAAGCTGGTGATGGGGTGGGACTTGTTGCCACGCACGATCTGCGCGCCCTCGCGGACCAGGCCGTTGAGTGCCAGCGCCACTTCGCGCAGTGGACGCAGCTCGCCGCTTTCGAAAGCACCCATCGGCACCACCTGGGTGAATTCCTCGCCCATATGGCGACGGATCGCCACCAGCGTTGCCGCAGTGTGCTCGGTGGCCGGATCGAAGCGCAGCTGGTAGCGCGCCGTGCCTAGGGTGCCGCGGTTGAGCACGGCCTGCAGCGCCTCCAGGGCGGGATGGACGTCGCCTTCGGCCTGCAGCTGGGCCACGTCCAGCGGCGGCAGGTCGATCAGCGCGGTGAGCAGCGCCGGGTCGTAACGGTGCGCGTTGCGGGCGATCGCATCGTTGGCGCCAGCGAACAGCAGCAACAGTTTTTCCAGCGCCTCGCCGGTGATGGGCGGCTCATCGGCCGCCGGAATCAGCGCCGCGCCTTCGACGGCGCTGCTGGCCAGATAGGCATTGAGCGCAGCATCGTCCTTCAGGTACAGCTCGCTCTTGCCCTGCTTGAGCTTGTACAGCGGCGGCAGGCCGATGTAGATATAGCCACGCTCGATCAGCTCCGGCATCTGCCGGTAGAAGAAGGTCAGCAGCAGGGTGCGGATGTGCGAGCCGTCCACGTCGGCGTCGGTCATCAGGATGATGCGGTGGTAGCGCAGCTTGTCCGGGTTGTATTCGTCGCGGCCGATGCCGGTGCCCAGCGCGGTGATGAGCGTGCCGACCTGGTCGGAGGCCAGCATGCGGTCGAAACGGGCGCGCTCGACGTTGAGGATCTTGCCGCGCAGCGGCAGCACCGCCTGGTTCTTGCGATTGCGGCCCTGCTTGGCCGAGCCACCGGCCGAGTCACCCTCGACGATGAACAGTTCCGACAGCGCCGGGTCCTTTTCCTGGCAGTCGGCCAGCTTGCCGGGCAGGCCGGCGATGTCCAGCGCGCCCTTGCGGCGGGTCAGGTCGCGCGCCTTGCGGGCGGCTTCGCGTGCACGCGCAGCATCGACGATCTTGCCGGTGATGGCCTTGGCTTCGTTCGGGTTCTCCTGCAGGAACTCCTGCAGCCGCGCGCCAAAGGCATTTTCCACCGCCGGGCGCACGTCCGAGCTGACCAGCTTCTCCTTGGTCTGCGACGAGAAGCTGGGGTCGGGCACCTTCACCGACAGCACCGCGATCATGCCTTCGCGCATGTCGTCGCCGGTCAACGAGACCTTGGCCTGCTTGGCAATGCCGTTCTGCTCGATGTAGTTGCTCAGTACACGGGTCAACGCACCGCGGAAGCCGGCCAGGTGGGTGCCGCCGTCCTTCTGCGGGATGTTGTTGGTGAAGCAGTACATGGTTTCCTGGTAGGCGTCGGTCCATTGCAGGGCCACGTCCACCACGATGCCGTTGTGCTCGCCGGTCACCGAGATCACATTCGGGTGCAGGGGCGACTTGAGTTGGGCCAGATGCTCCACGAAGCTGCGAATGCCGCCTTCGTAGTGGAAATCGTCGCGCCGGCCTTCGCCACGCTCGTCGATCAGCGCAATCTTGACGCCGGAATTGAGGAAGGACAGTTCGCGCAGGCGGCGCGCCAGGATGTCGTAATGAAATTCGACGTCGCTGAAGATGGCCACCGCCGGCTTGAAGCGCAGCGTGGTGCCACGCTTGGTCGAGGCTTCCAGCTGCTTGAGCGGGTACTGCGGCTCGCCCAGTGCGTATTCCTGCTGGTAGTGGAAGCCATCGCGCCAGATATCCAGCCACAGGTGCTCGGACAATGCATTGACCACCGACACGCCCACGCCATGCAGGCCGCCGGAGACTTTGTAGCTGTTGTCGTCGAACTTGCCGCCGGCATGCAGCACGGTGAGGATGACCTCGGCCGCGGACACGCCTTCCTCCTTGTGGATATCCACCGGCACGCCGCGGCCGTTGTCGGACACCGACACCGAGCCATCGACCAGGATCTTCACCACGATGTCGTCGGCGTGGCCGGCCAGGGCTTCGTCGACCGAGTTGTCGACGACCTCGAAGACCATGTGGTGCAGGCCGGTGCCGTCATGGACATCGCCGATGTACATGCCGGGCCGCTTGCGGACGGCTTCCAGACCTCGCAGCACGGTGATCTTGCTGGAGTCGTAGGTGCCGTTGGGGGTCGTCGGGGTGTTCTGTTCGTCGGTCATGCGCGTGCCGTTGGCTCCACAACACGGGCGCAGACGGCGGGAGCCGCTTCGCACCGTGGGAAAAGGGGGATAGCACGGAAATTATACCAGTCGGCCCGCCTGGGCCGTTGACCTCAGATCGGGACTGCTGCTGCAGTCAACTGCCCGTGTTCCACGTGAAACCGATGTAGCACACTCTGCGATGCCGCCAGGCCTGGCGGCAGTTCGGTGGCCGTCATCAACACCTGGGCAGGTGCCTGCGCCAAGCGCTGCAGCACCTGGGCCTGGTGATGCCGGTCTAGTTCCGACCCCAGGTCGTCCAGCGCGATCACCGGCCACTCGCCACGCTCGTGGGCGAAATCCTCGGCCTGCGCGAGCAGACAGGCCAAAGCAGTGAGCTTGGCCTGGCCGCGCGACAGGGCGTCCTTGCCCGGCAGCAGGTCGAATGTGGGGGACCAATCAGCGCGATGCGGGCCCTGCGAGGTATAGCCGTTCTGCCGATCGCGATCGCGTGCCAGCAGGAGCGCATCGGCCAGTGAGAGCTCGTGGCGCTTCCAGCCCGGCGCGAAGGTCAGCGCCGTAAGCCCGAGGCTGGGGGCGATGGCCGTGGCAACGGGAACCAGCCGCTCCTGCAGACGATCGAGGTAGCGCTGGCGGCGCGAGGTGAGCGCTTCGCCGGAGTCGGCCAGTTCATGGTCCCAGGCGTCCAGCAAGCTTGGCTGCGCGCCCTGCTTCAGTAATGCGTTGCGTTGCTTGAGCGCGCGCGCATAACGCCGCCACAGGGCCAGGAAGTCGGGTTCCACGTGGAACAGGCCCCAGTCCAGGAAACGACGCCGCGGCTCGCCCCCACCGCTAATCAGCACATGGCTACCTGGCTCGAACGTCACCACTGCCAGGGCGGCACACAATGCGCCAAGCTGCGCCACATCTTCACCGTCCAGCCGGCCCGTCCATTCCTGCCCGCTGTGACGCAGGCCTGCGCGCCGGGTACGCGCCAGTGGCCCGGTGGACCGCTCGCTCCATTCGACAAATACCTCCAGGTCCAACGCGCCCTGGCGAATCAGGCCATCGCGGACACGTCCACGAAAACTGCGCCCATAGGCCATCAGGTGCAAAGCCTCCAGCACACTGGTCTTGCCGGCTCCGTTGTCGCCCGTCAGCAGATTCAATCCTGCCGCAGGATGGAACTCGACCGACTCGAAGCGGCGAAGACGGTGGATGGATAGCCTAACGACGTGCATCGAGACCTGCGCTCCGGGATGGGATCCGGCATCCCGGTCGGTGCGCAGCATACGTGATCGCTTCGAGCCGTGGGGAGGACATGCGCCCGGGTCCGGCTGGCTTGTTGGGGATAACATGTGGACAAAAAGCGCTGTCTTGGCCGCCGACTGCCTTATGCACAGGTTCCTACGGGGAAGACGGGCTCCAAACCACAGGGTTTCAAGCCATTAAAGTACTTTTAGAACAATGACTTAACCTACTTTTCGGCGAAATCTACGTCTACCATCACCACAAAGCTCTTAAGTTATTTATAGATTTAAAAGCAGAGGAGCGTGTGCATAACTGGATTTCGAGCCACGCGCCAGACAAACAGTCATCTCGGAACGGAGGCGGCAGCTACATGAATGAATTCACATCCACAACAGCGGCTTGATTCGAACTCGGCGGTAGGTGGCCGTCTCAGAGATTTTTAGATAGCTGCGCTTTTGGCGTAAACGTCGGTAAAGTCACTTCGGTGTCGATCGCCGGACACGCGGCGATGACCACGTCATCAGCGATTCGCCACGTTCAGCTCGCACCCTGCTTCCGAATGATCCTGATGATTCGCAGCCGCTCTACCGACGGCGCAATCAACAATCGTATGCCGGTGCCTCCGCGTTGCCGGACCGGTGCGGAGTTGCGACCTGGATGGTGCAACCTGTCATCCCGTGCACAAGCGCTGTATGCAACCGACACCACACCACAAACATCCGCCCCCACAACCCAGCCGTTATCTGTCCAACAAAAAACCCGGCATCTGCCGGGCTTCGTGTTCCACGTGGAACCGCAGGTCACAACCGCAGCGGCATCACCACATGACGGGATTTCGCGCTGCTCGCCTCGCGGACCAGCGCGGACGAATTGGCATCGCGCAGCTGGATCACGACATGTTCGTCGCGCAATGCAGACAAGGCATCCAGCAGGTAATTCACGTTGAAGCCGATGGCCAGATCATCCACCTTGGTGTCGGCTTCGATTTCTTCCTGCGCTTCTTCCTGCTCCGGGTTGTGTGCGCTGATCTTCAGCTGGCCGGGCGACACTTCGACGCGGACACCCCTGTACTTTTCGTTGGACAGGATCGCCGCACGCTGCAATGCCGCACGCAGCGCTTCACGATCCACCTTGACCTCGCGATCGGCACCAATTGGAACCACCGTTTCGTAGTCCGGAAAACGGCCATCGATCAGCTTGGACGTAAACGTGACATCGCCGCGCTTGACGCGGATATGGCTGCGGCCCACTTCCAGCTCAACCTCGCGGTCCGCGCCTTCCAGCAGGCGCTGCAGTTCGGTGACGCCCTTGCGCGGCACGATGATCTGCCGCTTGGCACCGCCAGCGTTCTCCAGCTCGGTCTCGCACAGTGCCAGGCGATGACCATCGGTGGCCACGCAGCGCAGCAGGCCGTCGCGTAGGTCGAATAGCAATCCATTGAGGTAATACCGCACGTCCTGCTGGGCCATGGCAAACGCGGTGCGTTCGATCAACTCCTTCAACCCGGCTTCCGGCACGGCGACGCGCTCGGTGGCTTCTACCTCGTCCACCGACGGGAAGTCATTCGAGGGCAGGGTGGCCAATGTGAACCGACTGCGCCCGGCTTGCACGGTGACCTTGTCCCCATTCTGGGACACGGTCACCCGGCTGCCGTCGGGCAGTGCGCGCAGGATATCGAACAGTTTGCGCGCCGGGATCGTGGTTTCGCCGTCCTGTGCGTCCTCGACCAGGGTACGGGAGATCATCTCCACTTCCAGGTCGGTACCGGTGAGCGACAGTTGCCCCTGCCGCACCTGCACCAGCAAGTTCGCCAGCACCGGCAAGGTCTGACGTCGTTCGACCACATTGACCACCTGGGCCAACGGCTTGAGGAAGGCTTCGCGTTGCAGTGTGAAACGCATGTGGTTCCGTGCCCCTATGCTTTAAAGATGTGGAATAAATCAAAAGCTTGGTGGTGATGGTAGGGCCGTTTTCTGCGGACAACCACTCTAAATTCTTGTTTCCAAAGACTTTTCAGACCCACAAACCCATTGGACTAGTCAGCCTGGGGCGGTGGGAAAACCTGTGGATACTTTTGCGTTCGCCGCCGCAAGCCTCTTTATCCACAGATTCTCCCGCATTTAGTACCAACTCATCCACGCTTTTTTCCAAGCCCGGCGGGAAGGCCGCCCTTGCCTCACTCGCTGAGCTTGCGAATCAGCTTTTCCCAGTCCTCGCGCAGCTTGCCGTCGGCCTCCATCAAGGTGCGAATCTGACGGCAGGCATGCAGCACGGTGGTGTGGTCGCGGCCGGCGAAGGCATCGCCGATCTCGGGCAAGCTGTGTTCGGTGAGTTCCTTGGCCAACGCCATGGCCACCTGGCGCGGCCGCGCCAGCGAGCGGGTGCGGCGCTTGGACAGCAGATCCTTCATCTGCAGGCCGTAGTAGTCGGCCACGGTCTTCTGGATGTTGGGGATGCCGATCGCCTGTTGCTGGGCTCGCAGCAGGTCGCGCAGGGTCTCCTGGGCGAATTCCACCGTGATTGCGCGCCCGGTGAAGTTGGCGCGCGCCACCAGCGTGTTGAGCGCGCCTTCCAGGTCGCGCACGTTGGAACGCATCTTCTTGGCGATCAGGAAGGCCACGTCGTCGGGAATCTCGGCGCCGCGTTCGCGCGCCTTGGCCAGCACGATGGCCGCGCGGGTCTCGAAATCCGGGGGGTCGATCGCCACCGACAGGCCCCACGCCAGGCGCGATTTCAGCCGTGGTTCCAGGCCCTCGACCTCGCGCGGGTAGCGGTCGCAGGTCAGGATGATCTGCTGGCGGCCATCGAACAGCGCGTTGAAGGTGTGGAAGAACTCTTCCTGCGTGCGGTCCTTGCCGGCGAAGAACTGGATGTCGTCGATCAGCAACGCATCGATCTGCTGGAACTGGCGCTTGAACTGGTCCATCGCCTTGTCCTGCAGCGCCCGGATCATGGCACTGAAGAACTGTTCCGAACGCAGGTACATCACCTTGGCGGCCGGGTTGGCCTGGCGCAACGCGTTGCCGGCGGCGAACATCAGGTGCGTCTTGCCCAGGCCGGTGCTGCCATACAGCAGCAACGGGTTGTGCGCGCGGTCGCCGGGCTTCTGCGCGGCCTGTATCGCCGCCGCCAGCCCGAGTTGGTTGCTGCGGCCTTCGACGAAATTGGCGAAGGTGTAGTGCGAATCCAGGTTGCCGGCGAACGGCACGATCGGCGCGGCAACCGCTGCGCTGGCCGCCGCCGTTGGTGCAGCCACCGGCTCCGGCGCGCGCGGACGCGAGCCCACCGCCAGCGCAACCTCGCCGGCGCCGGCGAAATACGCCAATAGCTCCCGGATGCGCGGCAGGTAGCGCTCGCGTACCTGATCCACGATGAAGGCATTGGGCGCATACAGCACGATGCTGTCGCCGCGGTCTTCGGCTTGCAGGGGTTTCAACCAGGTGTGCACGTCCTCGGGCGGAAATTCGGCTTCGAGACGTTCCAGACAGCGGGGCCAAGCATCCAT